>NZ_CP193932.1:0-4800000 GCF_051603415.1 Streptomyces sp. S186
GCCGCTCCCTCCGGGAGCGGCAGGCACCTCCGGTGCCTGGGCAGCTCCTCCGGAACTGCCAGTGAATTCCTCCGGAATTCACTCGCCAGGCATAGTGGGGGTTCTTCTTGTCTGGCAATGACTGGCAGTCATGTGATGTCTGTTCAGGAATTGCTAGTTGGAATGAGGTTATGGGGGTGACTTGGGTTGCTCTGGGTGCTGGTGAGGGTTGGTTGTTTTGAGCGGAGTTTCGTGTCTGGCGCTCTGTCAGGTTGTTGGGTTGGGGCATCAAGGGATGGTTGCGTGGTCTCTTTCGGGTGACGGGGGTGGCGCCGGTGTCTGGTGAGTTACTAGCATTGGTCACAGAATTGGAAAAACGGGTAATGGAGAAATTGACCTCCTACCCCACACAGTCCCAGTCAAGTCCTCGGGGCTTGATCTTGGTCATCTGACTGGGATCGGTCCCAAGAGTCGGGGAGGAAGCGGCGATGCACGACGAGCAGGCCCCGTCGCGTCGGGCCGACGTGAGGTATTTGCGATGAGTGCGGTACTGCCTGGACTGGCTGTACGAAGCGACGACTGGGGGTGGTTGTACGACCACCAACCTGACGTCCTTGAGGCGATCCTGAAGATGTACACGCCCAAGCCTGGGTCGCGTCGCAAGCGGTATGCCGCGCAGATCCATCTGGCGCCTGGGCTGGGTAAGACCCGGATCGCGTTCATGGTCGGTGACGCGGTCGCGCAGCAGGGCGGGATGCTGTTCGCAGTGCCCAGCCGGGATCTGCTGGAGCAGACGTATAGGGCGGCGCGGACTGCGGGCCGGGGTGGGCCGGTGGTGGCCGTGTACAGCCGCCGTGGGGCGGGGCTGGCCGGGATGGAGGAGCGGGGGGTCCAGGTAACCACCGATCCCCGGCAGCTGGCTCAGCTCGTGCACTTCTTTCGGGCGGTGGGACAGCCGTACACGGTGCTGACCACGTACGCGAGCGTGGAGACGATCATCGCGGCGCACAAGTTGCGCGCGGATCGGGACGGGGTCGCGGCGCTGCCGCGGTGGGATCTGTTGGTGGCGGACGAGGCGCACCATACGGAGACGTCGAAGACGTGGGGGCGGATCAACTCGCATCGGTTGGTGCCGGCGGTGCATCGACTGGCGATGACCGCGACGCCGCGGCTGATGGGGGCGGTGAGCCGGGATGCGCGCGGTCGACGGGTCGTTGCGGCGGTGGTGCGGATGTCGGAGAAACTGCATGGGCCGGTGGCCTACCGGATGGGGCTGAGCCAGGCGCAGCGGTTGGGCAAGTTGGCGCGGAGTCAGGTGGTCGTCGCGGAGGTGGATGAGGCGCGGCTGCGGGATCTGGTGGCCGAGCGGGGGCGTGGCGATGAGGTGGTACAGGCGGAGCTGCAGGCTTCGGCGGTGGGGGCGACGCTGCGGGCGGCGGGGAAGTTTGGGTGTCGTCGGTTGCTGACGTATCACCGGACGGTGGCCGGGGCGGTCGCGGCGGCGGAGGCGATGGCGGAGCAGTCGTGGTTGTTGCATGCCCAGGGCACGACGGCGCCGCGGCGTGTGTTCGCGGTGGCGTTGCACGAGGCCGTCCCCGGCACGGAGCGGGTGCGGGTCCTTGATGCCTTGGCCGCGGGCACCGATCTGGACGGCAACGAGGTGGACCTTGTCGTGGTCTGCTCGGTGCGGGTGCTCAGTGAAGGCATCGATGTGCCGGCGGTGGAAGCGGTCGCGTTGATCGAGCCGCGCCGGGCGCTGCATGAGCTGTTGCAGATCGCCGGGCGAGCGCTGCGGTTCGACCGGGGGAATCCGGAGAAGACGGCGTCGATCATTGTGCCGGTGCTGCATTTGGAGGGGCCGGCGGATGAGGAGATGGCGTCGGCGGACTGGGATCCGGTGACGAATGTGTTGCGGGCGGTGGAGTCCTACGAGCCCGACGGTGGGGCGGAGGCGACGCAGTCCACCAGCCGTACGCCGCATTCGGTTCTCACTGATGCTGAGGAGCGGCGTCGGCAGCAGGAGCGGGTGCGGGAGCTGACGCAGATGCTGAAGCTGATGCGGGAGCGTTCGCAGCGGGCGGTGGTGGACTGGCTGCGGATCACCGTGGTCGGTGATCCCTCCAGCTGGGACCTGGAGAAGGTGATGCAGGCCGCGACCGCCTACCAGTCCCTGCACGGGAATTTGAAGGTGCCGGCGGACTGGGAGGAGGACGGTGTCCGGCTCGGGGTGGAGCTGGACAAGCTGCGGCGCAAGGCCCGCGCGGACAAGGACGATCTGGAGCGCCTGATCGAGGAGTTGGGCGACGAGGCGGCGGCACGCCAGGAGTGGATGGAGCACGGGCCGCGTGTCCACCCCGATCTGGTGCAGTACCTGGCAGATCTGGGGTTTGAGTGGGAGCCGCGGGCGAATGGGCGGGCCCTGCTGCTGGCCGCCGCCCGGGCCTATGTCGAAAGGCACGGGCACCTGCTGCCCCGGCTGGACGAGAACGTCGACGTCGATGGGGAGGAGGTGGCCTTGGGCGCGTTGCTGGCGGAGCGGCGCCGGCCCGGGATCACCGACCCCGACCTGGACGAGATCGGAGTATGGCGGGTTCCCGAGGGCGTGCCGTGGACCGCTGCCTTTCACCGTCAGCTCGTCCGCCTGCGGCGGTTCAGGGAGGAGGGCGGCAGGCGGGCCGAGCTGCTGCACGGGACGCGAATGTACCTCGGCGAGGACCTCGGCAGGTGGCTGTGCGAGCAGCACGTGCGGTGGAAGGAGCTGCACAAGCAGCAGCGGACTGTGTTGGAAGAGCTGCGGATGGGGCCGGCGGCAGGGGATGCGCGGGTGACGTCGGCGGTGCCGCAGGCACGGCGGGGGCGTAAGGAGCGGCTGATGGAGGTCGTGATCGCCGCCCAGCGGCATCTTGAGGAGGCCGGTCCCTTGGTCGACGAGGCAGGGCAGTTGCGGGTGGCGGCCGACTACCGGACCGAGGTCGAGGGGCGCGAGGTGCAGCTGAAGAAGCGGCTGTATGCCGTGCGTTCCCGGTACGACAGCTACCCACCGGAATTGCAAGCCCTGTTCTTGGGGCTCGGCTTGCCGTGGGTCAAGGGCCCCGGCTTCGGGGGTGGGGTGGACAACCTTGCTGGGGCGAACTGTGCGGATTTGTAAGGCTGTTGCCCCTGATGCGACCGTCCGTAATGAGTACGGTTGTGACGTCGCTGCACAAGCGGTATAGGAAGCGGTGACCGCCATCACCGACCGTTATGGTCTGCCGCTGCGCTTCGCTTCCGACATGCTCCAGTCGCTGCTGGTCGGCCTGTCGCTGCCCCGGTTCCCGGACGGGCGGCTGGTGCTGGCGGTGGGCGTCTCGCCGTGGCTGTGGTCGGACGCATCGTGTTCTGTTCTCCGGACCGGTTGTTCTGCGGCCGACTCCTTCTTCGACCTGCCCTGCGCGGACCTGCCCCGCCCGCCTCACCGACGCGGCTTTGACCGGCGACGCGCGCGTCGCGGACTCGACCTGATGTGTTCCAGCAGGTGTACAGGCGTAATCCTGAGCATCCTCCTCATCGCCAATCGGAGGGAGCGAGGTGGGACCAGGTCCCGCCACGCTCGCCATCTGCCCCAGCACCTCGCACTCGGCCACGCCGGCCACGCCGGCCACGCCGGCCACCGCCAACGAGCCGATAGGCTCTGGGACATGTCCGCTGCGTGCCTGATCGATGGCGTAGGCCCGGTGCATGGGCCGGCGTTGAATCGTCCCGGCGGCACTCTGCATCGTGCCGTGACAAGGGAGCAGAGCCACGCCATTCGGGCGGGTTGCGGCAACACTGCCTGACTGGATCCGGACGGATTGGTGTCCAGCGACGAGGTCGACGAAACGCGGCTGTGCCGAGCGACCGGGTGCGCCGCAGCGCCGTGGAATCCGGGGCGCGGTCGGCGGCGTCCGTGCGGTTCGTCAACACCGTGGCGGGCAGGCCGAACACGGTGAGCAGCGCAGCCCGCAGCTGCGGCAAGGCCGGTTTCACCGCCACCAGCGCACGATGCACCCGCGTGCAGCGCGGCAGCAGGCGCAGAGCCCGATGCACCACGACCGTCTTGCCGTGCCCGGGGTCGCCGCACACACACGATCCCGCGGGCGGCGATGGTGTGGCGAGCGCCTCGGTGACGGCGCCGAGCCGCTGCGTGGAGACGACGTGCGCGCCCAGCACGTACAGACGCACACCGTCGGTGACCGGTGACGGGCTGGCCAGATCAGCGCTCTCTGCACCGCCCTTCGGAGCGGGGCCGGTGGTTGCCTCGCCAGCCTCACCGAAGGTGCCCGGCAATGCCAACCCGGCCAACGCCCAGTCACAGGCACCAGGATCCCCCCGAGGCACAGGCGGGGCGGACAAAGCCAAGGACACGCCCCACGCAGCGTTCCCGGGTCGCTGCATAATGCCTTCACGTTCCCGCCCAGCTCCCCCAGCCGGTCCCACAACGCGTCCGTCAGCGTGAACGCCCCACGCCGCCGGGCGGGTTCGATCCGGCCCGATTCCTTCGTCACAGCCAGCCAACGCCACAGCGTCCGCACAGTGGCCCCGCCGTCGATGCGGCGATACGGACATGCACCGTCTGAAGCGTCCCGGCCTCCTCCAGCGCGAGAAGACGACGCACCACCATAGACCGCGTCAAGGCCCGGTCCCGCGCCCGGGAAACCACCACCAGTCTCTCGGCCCCCACCGAAAGCGGCACCACCGGCACCACCGGCAGCAGCGGCAGCAGCGGCAGCGGCGGCAGCGGCGGTGATGCAGACGACGGATCTGCAGTCATGCCACCAGCTCACACCCAGCCCTGATCAAGAACACAGGAATGCTCAAAACAGGCGCCGGTCGAGGAGGTGGCCCGGCGCCTGGACGGCGAGGTCTGCCCGGCGGTCCTCGCCTTGATGAAGGCCCTGCTGGTGCAGGCCGGCGGGCTCGGCACGGTCACGAAGATCGTGGAGAGCTTCGGCGGGTTCGCCAAGCAGTACGAGCAGATCGAGAAGGTCTCCGCCCACCACGGCAACTTCTGGGAGGTGCTGCTGTACGGGCAGATCGGCCGGGACCGGGCGCTGATGTTCGGCCTGGCCGAGAGGCTTCAGTTCACCGCACCTCGCAGGACGGGCGGGTGCTGGACGCGCACGCGCAGCGTAACGAGGCCGGCCGCGGCGAGTACATCAGCGCCATCGGCGAAGACGGCGAGCGCATCGGCATCTCCTTCGCCACGCAGAGCCGGCCGAAGGCCGTACTCGCGTCATGAGCTTTGGGCAAGCCAGGGGCGGCGTCGATGAAGTGAGCCCGCCTGCTCGGCGGCCAGGTGGTCGGCGGGGTGGGGCCTGGTCACGTGTCAATCCGCGAAGACGCGGCGCAGAGCGCGGTGGCCGGAGCTGAGAAGCCGTTGTGCATTTCTACCGTGGGTTATCAGCCCACGTCGTCACTCGTTCGGCGGATTGTCATTGAAGCTGGGGCCGTGTGGGGGAGGATATGAGCGGTGTTGCGACGGTGGACCACGGCGCGCCCGCCGCGGGCGGGCGTCCAAGTGACACCGCGGGACTTCCACTTCTCGTCCGGTGCGCGTGTTGTGCGGAACTCGTAGTTCTGGAGCAGTGTCCGCAGAACGACGTTCATCTCGAGGTTGGCGAAGGCGGCACCGATGCACCGGCGTGTGCCGCCCCCGAAGGGGATCCAGGAGTACATGTCGGGCCGGGCATTCACGAACCGGTCCGGATCGAACTTCTCGGGGTGGGGAAAGACGGTCTCGTCCATGTGCACGAAGTCGATGGCGAAGACGACTTGGTGTCCTTTGGGGAGGGTCCATTCCCCCAGTGGCATCGTCGGTGCGACGACGCTGCGGGTGATGTCCGTGATGACGGGACGTGTGCGCTGGACCTCGAGGACGGTAGCGGCCAGCAGGTCGGAGCCGCCGTCGTCGACCTCTGCCACGAGGCGGTCGAGGAGCTCCGGGTGTCGGGTCAGTCGTTCGACGGCCCAGGTGAGCGTGTTCGCCGTGGTCTCGTGAGCGGCGCCGAGGATGGTCAGCAGTTCGTCGGCGATCTCTTGGTTCGCCAGGGCCTCGCCGTCCTCGTACCGGCTCTGCACGAGCATGGCGAGGACATCTTCGCGCTCCTGTAGCTTCGGGTCTGCCCGGACGCTGTCGATGAGGTCGAGTGCAACCGTGTCGTACTCCCGGCGCATCCTACGGAAACGAGCCCACGCCCCCCACGAACGCCCACGGTCGGTGAACGGCGACAGCGTCAGCCTGACACCGAGGTCGGCCATCGGAGGCATCAGCTCGCGCAGCCGGTCCAGGTGCTCGCCATCGGCCCCCAGAACCGTGCGCAGGATGATGTTCAACGTCAGCCGCATGAACCCCGGCGCCGTCGCGAACTCGACGCCCTGCGGCCACGTCTTGGCCTCGCGGACGGTCTCCTCGACCATGAACTCCTCGTAGGCGTGCAGGTGGCGCCCGTGGAAGGAGGGGGCCAGCAGTTTGCGTCGGTGCAGGTGTTCGGGACGTCAGCAGCGCGAACGTTGAGCCCGGCCCCAGGACGTTGCCCAGGTTCGGCTCTCCCAGTCCAGCGATCGCCGGACTGGTCGTCAGCATCTGCCTGATCAGAGCGGCACTGCACAGGAACACGCTAGGGCCGAACGGGGACAGCGTCATCGCGAAGGTCGACCCGTAGCGCTTTTGAAGACCAGCAAGAAGCCGCTTGCGAGACGCGATCCACAATCCGGTCAGGACGGGCCCCGGCAGCGGCGGGCCGGGCGGGAGGGTGGCCAGTACCGGGGACGTTCGAATGCTCATTCCAGCCTCTTCTCAAAAGTGGGTACTGCTCAATTCCCTGGAGTCCAGCCACCCACTGCGCACACCGATATAACTTTAAGTGTATATTCTGTTACTCTGTGCATTCACATGGCTAAGGTGTTCCGGCGTGAATCAGGAAGACAGATCCAATGACATCCGCCGAGGTGCGTAGCGGGATGCGAGAAGGCATCGACGAGATCACGGAGATCCTGACCGACGCCTTCGCCGAGGACCGCCTCTACCAGTGGATGTTCACCACGCGGGAGCTCTACAGGCGTCCGGCACCCGGCTCTCTCCGGTGGGTGGCCGAGGAGAACCTCGAGGTGGCCGAGGGGAACCTTGAGGTGGGCGAGGTGTTCCTTGTGGAGGGCAAAGGCGTCTTCCCGGGCCGGCACTCCCCTGCGCCCGATACCGACAAGGAGTGGCCGGCCGTGGAGCAACAGCTTCGGGACATCTGCGGCCCGGCTGCCGAAAACGTGCTCGCCGCCCACGACGCCGACCGGAGGAACCATCCGAAAGGAACTCCTCACCGGTACGGGCAGTTTCTTGCCGTGCGGCGCGAACACCACCGCGAGGGCATCAGTGGTCCCCTTCTCCGTCACTTCGCCTCGAAGAACCCCGGACAGTCCGCGTACACAGCGCCACCGCGCTCGGGACGCACTCGCCATGCGACGGGGTCGAGAATGCCTCGGCGTGCTACGACCTCTGACCCGGACCTCAATTCACGCGCCGGCGTCCGTCGGCAAGACGACGCTGTCGGCGACGGCTCTCCTAGCGGCGATGAACGGGCGGCCACGGCCGAGAGGTGCGGGGCGCGCCGAAAGGTGAACACGGCTCAGGTGGAGGCGGCATGACCATGCGACGGAATGCGACCAGCACCCCTGGATCTCCCCCGACGCGAGAGCGCGTGCACCGGCTGAGGATGGCCGGGTACGACTTCGCCTGCCGGGTGCGTGCCGCATCGCAACCATCGACGCGCCGGCCGATCGCCCTGCTCGGCGGGGCCACGATGGACATGCACGACTGGGATTCGCTCGAAGCGCATCTACCCGACGACGTCACCGTCATCACGTTCGACCCACCCGGCTTCGGTAGCGCCTCGGAACTGGACGACGAGACCATCGCCGGTTACGAGATCCAGGCTGCGGCCGTCAACATGGCCCTGGAGCACCTGGAAGTGCGGCAGGTTGACCTACTGGGGTACTGCTACGGCGCCGGCCTGGCCTGCCTTCTGCTGGAGCACCACGTCGACCGGGTCGCCCGGGTGGTGCTGACCAACGCGAGCGAGAAACTGACGCAGGAGACGCGAGAACTGCTGGCACAAGCGGTCGACATGACAGGACAGGGGCGGATCCTGGAAGTATCCCTCCTGGCCTGCGACCACACCTTGGCCCCGCACAACCGGCAAACACTGCGCGAGGCACTCGCGCCCGCCTACCAAGACGCCTTTCGACTCCCGCATACGACTGTAAACTTTCGGCGCGCCCTCAACGCGCACGACGCCGTGATGAAGTGCGGCCGGGGAAACGAGGTTCCCCTACTGTTGATCTGCGGCGAACACGACACGTTCACTCCCACACAGTCAGGGATGGGCCTGGCCGCAGGCCGCCGCGGAGCACGAACCGTCGTACTCGACACCGGCCACACCCCACTGCTCGAAGACACCGCCACCTTCGCCACCCAGATCATGAACCACTTCACCTCACCTTGAAGCAGTTTGCCCACGGGCAGTACGAGCCCGAACGCAACCACACCTCCTCGACCCTGTTCTCGCACTCGGCCCTGTTCCCGTACAGCCACGGCCAACGGACACATGGCGCTGAGTGACGCCCAGGGCCGGGCCGGGTGCGAAGGCCGACGGTACAGCGATTGCCGATAGCGACGGTTCCGCCTCGAGATCCGCTCACCGGGCTTGCAGCAACCGACGGCCCGCCTGGGTGATACCGCAGCAATACCGGATTTACTGCGGCAGTGTCGATACAGTCTCCCCGGCGCCCCGTTCAACGCCTCGCATGTACGACCGAGCGTGACCACGGACGGCAGGGCGAAGTGCACGCATTTACTGCGGCAGGACCGGAGGAAGCCGACGGGCGAGAATCGAACGGGCGGCCACTCCGGAGAGCGAGGACGCGTTGCAGATTCCGCGCGCCCAGGTCGTGCCACTGCCCGCACCACCACCGGCGTACAAAGCCGCGGTCGAGCGGTACCCCACCGGCACAGGCACCGCGAAGCCCTCCACACGAATCCAGAGAAACTGATCCCCCCCCGACAAACGCGGCTGAGCCGTCTCCAAAGACGGCGCCATCCAGTGGAGCCGACAGTCCGGCACCACCCAGCTCCTGCCCCGGCTCATCGCCGGCCGCACCCAAGGCCCACCGTTCCTCACCGACCGCAGAGCCCCGGCCCACACGCCAACCCTGGACACCTGCCTGGCGACCGACCATGCGCAGCTGTCCTGCCGCCAGGCGGAAGAGATCTTCCAGGAGAACACCCCGCTGCCGGCCACCCCCTCACCACCCTGACGACCTCGACGAGCTGCAGGGATGGACACTCCACCAGCTCCCCCACAGTGCATTGACGCACGATGCCGAAGACGGCACCTCAACGCCAATGTCGTTGACCCGCTCCCGCCAATCCTCCGTACGGCCCTTGGAGAGGTACGGCGGCCCGGCATCGACGCCGTCGCCCAGCACGTCGCCGAGCGCGACCTTGCAGCCCGCCGCCGAAGGTGAACCCGGGCGCTCAGGGCTTCAAGATCATCCCGTGGCCCCTTTGGGCTTACCGCGGCGATCCCCCGGATGGTGGCTCAGGCAGCGTTGCGCCCTCACTCCGGAGGTGTCTGCAGCGCCTTGCTTCGGATCGCAGTGGTCTTCGCGATGATGGCGCGCCGAAGCTTCTCGTACGCCGTTGCGGCACCGGGGTCAGCAGCGGCCCGGGGGAAGACGTCCTTAGTTATGGTCCGGACAAGGGTGTTGAGAACGTCGACGAACCTCCCACCGCAAAGCAACGGGCTGGCATATGGCGGGCCGGCCCAGGGCGTTGGTGGTCACAGTTCAGGTTGCCGGGCCGGCGCAACCAGTGGGGCAGGCGTGCGGTGTTGGACCGTGCGCTGGTGAGCATCTCCTCGGCCTCCGCCAGCACCGTGGTCAGACGTTTCTTGTGCTCGACCTTGAGGTTGAGGCGGGCCTCCAGCCTGGATCATCAGCGCCCGCGCAGTGGTGGCGCACGCTTTGATCAGCGGGTCGACCTGCAGTGCCTGCTCCCCTCATGTCCCGCAACGCGACAGCGGTGTTGCTGATCTGTCAAGTGGCTGTTCAGTAGAGCGGGAAGGCCCAGCCGCCGGGGTACCAGGGCTCGCGTTCACCACGGAAGGCCGCCGAGGCGCGGGAAAGCGCGCCGGGTCGCAGCTCTTCGACGAGCCCCGCGGCCGAGCGGGCGGACAGCGTGGTGCCTCCGAGGAAGGCGGCGCCGAGTTCCGCTGTGGTCAAACGCAGGTCGGCCGGGGCGGTCGTGGGCTCGCAGACCGCGCTCTTCCCCTCCGCTTGCAGCCGGTGGCGTCCGGTGTTCCACGGGCAGAAGTCGTCCCGCACATCCAGGACAAGGTCGAACGGGAGGGCGTAACTCCGGCCTGCCAAGGCCCGGTCGACGTCGACGAGCCGCACCCACAGGCGGTCGACCTGTGAGGCATGGACCGCTCGCGGCTCGGCCAGCAGGTGCAACAACGGCTCATCCACGGCGCCCTCGTAATCGATCCAGGTCACCAGATCGATCCCGGCTAGGAAGCGCCACAGCGCTGCGTACGCCGGGCGCGAGAGCGCCGCCAGCTCCACCACCTGCACCACACCGGCACTGCCGCCGAGTCCGTCCGGCACAGAGCTGTGCCGGTAGAGCGCGTAGCCGGTGGCGCGGCCGTCGTTGTCTTGATGCACGGCGAAGCGCAGCGAGGTCGACGCGCCGCGCCGGTGCGGATAATCGGCGAGGCGCACCGCCCAGTGGACCGCCTGTCGATCGGGCCAGCCGACCGCCGTGGTGCGGGCTTGGTCGTAGACCTTCTCGACGAGAGGGCGGGCCTGGTCGGCGTGCTGCAGTCGTACGGTGCCCTCCCCGAAGTCCGTGTCGGGGCGGAAACACAGGGCACGCCGGTCGCAGCGCATCTGGTTCCCCAGCGTCGCGGGGCCGTAGCCGTAGCGGCCGTAGATCCCGGCCTCGGAGGGGCGGAGCACTGCGATCGGCTCGCGCCGGTGCTCGTGCAGGTCGGTCAGCTGGGCGCGCATCATCGAGGTGAGGATTCCACGGCGGCGATGCGTCGGGGCGACTCCCACGGAGGCGATCCCCGCCACGGGAAGGACACCCCCGGGCACGGTCAGCAGCCGGCTGTAGACAGAGGCTCCGGCAACCGGCACACCCTCATCGAAGACCGCCAGGGTACGCCCGAGATCCGTCGCAGCTCGCTGGTCGGCCAGTTCCTCTTCACAGCGATCCATACCGTAGGTGTCGGCAATCATGCGCGCCCAGGGCACAAACTCCTGCTCGTCGATGCTGCGAAGCGGTATCGGAGGCATGGTCATCGGACATGCGTACCTCACATCCGGCCGGGCTGGAAAGCCCGGGCCTACCCGGGATCTGACAGGGCCCGCTGCCTTCATCCCCTACGGCATGTCTCTTTGATGGACTGAGCAGTTGACCCAATGTGCCTGTCCGGTTGGTGATCAGTGATGCGATGTGGGACCGGATCGAGCCGTTGATGCCGGCCGATCCGGTCCGTGACCGACGGCGGGCCGATCACCACCGCACGATCGAGGCCATCGCGGGGAAGCACCGCACCGGCTCACGCCGGCGCGACCTGCCCGCGCAGCTCGACTCCTTCAAGACCGCGCACAAGCGGCTGCTGCGGTGCCGAAGCCTTATCCGGCAGCCTCATCCCGCCGGGTGAGGCCCGGTCCGTCGTGCGGCGGAGCGGTGGGGTCCAGGCGGAGGATGTGCCCGGTCCGTCTGCCGCGAAGCCTTGTGTCTGAAAGAACGGCGGACATACGGAGGTTGCGGTGGCTGTTTCCACCAATTCGCAGACACGCGTTGATGCAGGGCCACCGCCCGAGGCCATGGCCTGGACGACGTGGTGGCGGCGATGGCCCGCGTGGGCGCCCCGCGCCGCCCTCGCGTGGGGCGCGGTGTATGCGGTTGTCCAGACCGCCTGGGCGGTGACGGGGACCAGCGTGCCCCTGAAGCCGCACGAGACCTACGCACCGGCGGCCCAGTTCGCCCTTGCCGCCCTCGCCGTGCTCGGTGACGCCGCCGCCTGGGCCACCGCCCGACCGCTCGCCGGGCCCGGTCGGGCGGTGGTGTCGGCTGCACTCGCCGCTGCCATCCTCGTCTTCGGAGCGGGCGCGCTGGGCGTGACGGAGATCGTCGTGACGTTGGTGACACTCTCCGGGATCGAGAGCGCCACCGGAGCGGTCCACGCCCTGCTGAACGCGGCCGGCGCCGGCTTCCTGCTGATGGCCGTGGTGGCGTTCCGCCGCAGGCGTCGGGGCGGGTGCCCGCGGTGCGGGCATCCGCACACCGGGGCAAGCGACGGCGCGCTGGTCCACCCGGATGCCTCCATGGCCTCGGCGCGGACCCAGGTGGCGGCGTACGTCCTCATGTGCGGCCTGTTGCCCTGGGCGGGCCTGAAGACCGTCTGGACACTGGGCGGCGACGCGCTGGGCGTCACGGCGGAGGGCTGGCGGAAGCTGAACGAGGACGCGGGGGCCGCCACATCGCTCGCCTCGGTCGGGCTCGACGCATCGGTGATGGCCGCGCTGCTCGGGGTCTTCCTGCTGACAGGGCTGATGTACCGGTGGGGGATGGTCTTCCCCCGTTGGACGCTTTTGCTGTCCGGGCGCCGGGTCCCGCGCCTGCTGCCGCTGGTCCCGGCCTGGCTGACCGGCGGTGCCCTGTCAGTGTACGGGGTGGTCCTCAACGTCATGGCTCTGCTCAGCGCTACCGGTGTGATACCCGCCTTCGAGCCGAAGCCGCCGTTCACCACCAGCGCGGACCTCACCTGGATGGTGTGGTTCGGCGGCCTGGCCTTCGGGGGCCTGGGCTTCGCCCTCATCGTCGCGGTCCGCTCCTACGCGGCTCGCACCCGCTACATCTGCGCGGGGGCGGAGAGCGCGGAGGCGGCGAAGACAGCGGAGGTCTGACGGGTGTTCTGGTTTTGTCACTGCGATCATCTGCGGGCCCAGATGAGGATGGCAGCGAGTTGGAGTGCGCCCTGATAGACGATGGCGAGTTTGTCGGTGCGCATCGCCAGGCCACGCCATTGTTCGGGGCGGTTGATGCATCGTTCGACTGCGTTCCGCAGTTCGTAGGTGTCGACGTCGAAGCCCGGTGGCCGGCCGCCGGGCGGGCCGCGTCGTAGCCGGTTGCGGATCTGGTTCACCGGCTGCGGTATGACCGCCCGGATGTGCCGTTCACGCAAAGGGGACCGGATCGCGCGTGAGGAGCAAGCACGATCCGCGATCACAAGGTCCGGCCTGGTGCGAGGGCGTCCGCATCCGGTGCGGGGCACTCGGAGTGCGGCCATCACGGCGGCGAACGCTGGGGCGTCTCCTGCTTGTCCGGCGGTGACCGTGATCGCCAGAGGCTGACCGTCGCTGTCGCCGGCCAGGACCTTGAGACTCAGAACGCCACGGGAGCAGCCCGGGGTGTGGTCGACGGGCTGTCCCCTGACCGGTTCCCCCTTTCCGGACTCCGACAGCATGCCGGTGGGACCGGCAGACGGTGGAATCCACCGAGACGGTCCAGCCGATATCGGCGTCGGCGTCCGCCGTGGCCAGGACAACGGCGAAGATCTTCTCCCACGTCCCGTCGACCGCCCACCGCAGCAGCCGCTTGTGCGCGGCCTTGGAGGAACCGAGTTCCACGGGCAGGTCGCGCCGGGGCGAGCCTGTGCGGTACTTCCCCGCGATGGCCTCGATCGTGCGGCGGTGATCGGCCCACCGTCGGCCACGGACCGGATCGGCCGGCATCAACGGCTCGATCCGGTCCCACATCGCATCACTGATCACCAACCGGACAGACACATCCCATCAACTGCTCACCCATCAAAGAGACACGCCGTAGCCGTGGCGGGAGCTGGGCTCCCTTGGTGAACGTACCGAATCAGAGTTCGCTGCTACCGGTGCCGTCGGAACTCATGAACCGTTCGCTTCGTCCCTCGGCTCCATCCGCCTCCCAAAACAGCGAACAACTGCTGCCCGCTTACGTGAACAGAGCCGCCCCAGCGACACGACACCTCCGCCACGAACACGCCCGGGAGACCCAGCCTCGCGTGCGCGCGGCCGACATCGACGTTGACTGACCCCGATGCGACTCGCCGCCGGCTTGGACAACGACCTCACCCACTTCCACGACCGCGGCGTCCTCGGACCACCGACCACCAAATAGCCCCTGTACACCGAGCGGCGCGCAGGGCAGAGTGTGCTCGTCAACGGGGCAGGCGGCAGCCTGTTGCGTCAACTGCCCAGGCTAGCCGCATGACTTCGAGGACCAGGCCGGTGCCGCCCCGACTCTGCGGCAGGTCCCTTGCGGAGCGCGGTCGCCGTGAGCGGCAGTCCAGCACCCGGCGCAGTCCAGCACCCGGCGCAGGGCGGTGACTGGTCGGTCGGCGGTGAACTGCTTCATGTCGGACGGCACCTCGGCTCCGTCGCAGGCCAGACCTCGATATACGCCACGACCACCACGGAGGGCAGCACGGTGACGAAGTACAAGACCCTCACGGACTCGACTTCTCCGGTGTACTGGCGCAGCTGGGGCCGGTGGTGTCGCCGGGGATCGGCTCGCCGGCATCCGGGGCGACGGAGATGACGACCAAGGCGCGGTCCAGGGCGTGGATCTCCGCCTCGCTGGTGATGCTCTCCAGCTGCTTGGCGGCGGTGTCGGAGAAAGCGATGCGGGCGCGGCGGGGCGGGACTGCGGAGCCATCAGGCGACGGCCGGGCACTGGGCGGCGAGGCGGGCGAAGTGGGCCTCGCGCACTTCTTCCCAGGGGCGCAGTCCTCCACCGCGGGCAGTCCGTTGGTGCCGATGTCCTCCATGATGTCGGCGAACTGATCAGCGTTCGCACGGGTCTTGGCCGCGTACGCGCGGACCACGTCGGCGGTTGCGAGCTCCAGCTGCTGCCGGGCGGTGTCGGCGGGGGCCGACTGTTCGCTCACCACAGGCTCCGTAAGGCAGAACTGTCGTGTCCTGCAACGGTATCGCCCAACCCGGAGGCCGGGATCCCTCCGAGCCAACCCGGCTGCACAGCGGCGAGCCCAGGACTCAGCAATCGGAGTCGCTCATGCGTCTTCTTCGAGCTGCTTGAGCAAGGCCCGTTTGGCATCCACGGTTTTTCCGCCTTCGCTACGATCTCGGCTGCCCAGGTGGCCAGCTCTATCGCCAGCTCCCTCAGCGGCTTGCCGGTGTTGATGTTGTTCTCCCCGTAAGGGGCGTGGACGTTGAAGCCTCGCCCTGTACCAGAGCCCGAGCTCCCGGTAGCAGTCAGCGATCCCATGCATGGCACCCATGAGGCCGGAGATCTCCCCATCGACTTCTTCGCGCCGCTTGCTGACCTTGCCCTGGTCTTGCGCATCGTCCATGACGTCATGCTTACAGCCGGAACCGCACGCCACGGGCGGATCGTCACGTCCACCACTCGTTGGTGAACTGCCCGCCACGCGGAGCCGCTTATCGGAGCTGGCGTTGGAGTAGCGGCGTCGCGGCGATGGCCCTGGACTACGCCTCGGGACCAGCCCTTCCCTGCCACACGTCAATAGCTGATACCGGGCAATCAGCCCTTTGCCATCGTTCGCAGCCTGCCAGGTGCTGAACTGGCCACGGCACGGGCGCACTTGTCAAGAGTGAGACAGCGATGACGAATGGAATCTTCCAGGCCGGGACGACTCCCGGCACTGTTGCCGAGCTGCGGGAGTGGCTTGAGGACGGCATCCAGCTCAGAACGAGCTCGGGACACTGCTGTGTGTGACTGCCGCCGATTCCGCGGCGGCCGCCCGAGCAGTGGAGGGGGAACTCGCTGCCCTGAGCCACACTGATCCCGTCGTGGTGACAGCCGAAGCCATCCGCCTCGACCACCTCGCCGAAACCCACCACCGCCCCCACACCCGATAACCCACCCCAGCAAGCAACCCCCCTGACCAGCAAAAGATGCCCGAGCCTTTAGACCCAAACGCCACGCCACCTTCGACGAACCCTCCTTCCCTCAACACACCACACACAGTCCCAGCTCACATCCCTCACCACCCAACACAAACCGCTCCCCTCACCTTCTCAACCAACCATCAACACACCAGGGAGGAACCCAACTGCGCTTTTGGGGAGAGTTCCTGGGTCTCGGTCACTGCTGCCGGTGGCTGGTGTGCGGGCGCCGCCGGCTGCGCTCGATGCTGGGCCCTCAGTCCGTCGCGATGCTCCGCACGTCGGGCCCGCCGCCGCGCCATTCGATCACAGGGTCATCGAACCGGACATCCTCCGGGTCCAGGCCGGCTCGGCGCAGGAACTCCAACAGATCGCGGACGTCGAAGGCGACGCCCAGGCTCTCGGCGTCGACATACACACGTCGGCCGCCGGACGGAGCCAGCGGATGCACCACGATGCGGGGCCGAGGCTTGGGCATACCCCACCCTGCCTAGCCCAGGCGTACCTCGCCCGCACCGCGGACTCCTTCGGCAGCACCCAGAACCCGGCCGAGGCCGCCGCCCGATCATTGACGCCTGACCACTGATCGGATCGCCTGGTCTTCCGCGTCCCAACCGCGCAGTGGGGCCGCGACGTCGTCGGCACCCTGCTCGCGGGCTCAACGGCCCGGCCGCCTCGTGCCCGGGCCCACCGCGCTCGCCCCTTGCGCGCCACCCTCCCTGTCAGTCCTGGGTATGGAGAGACTCGGCTGCTGCGGCGATGACGGCCTCAGCCACGACCGCCAGCGTCGGTACATCCAGCTTCCACTGCTGCCAGTACAGCGGCACATCCACCCGCCGGCCCGGCACCAGCTCCGTCAGGACTCCACGGCGCAGCAGTGGTGTCGCTTGCGGCTCCGGCACCAGGCCCCAGCCGAGGCCGGCGGCCACGGCGTCGCAAAAGCCGTCCGAGGCGGGCACATAGTGGCGGACACGGCCCGCACCCGGCCTGTCGGGTGCCAGGGACCGCACAAACCGGTCCTGCAGTTCGTCACGCCCATCGAAGACGATCACCGGCGCATCGGGCAGGCCGCGTTGCAGTGGCCCGGCCGCCAGATGGCGCGCGGTGAACTGCGGGCTCGCCACCGGCACATACCGGGCCAGCCCCAGCAGACGGGCCGTACAACCCGTCACCGGTTGCGCCGATGAGGTCACCGCGGCCATGACCCGCCCCTCACGCAGGAGCTGCGCTGTGTGCGCCTCGTCTTCACGGTGCAGCTCGAAGCAGATCGGCGGGTCCTGCGGCACTCGCGTCACCGCCTCCAGGAACCAGGTGGCCAGGGAATCGGCGTTCACCGCGATGGGCAGACGAGCCGGACCCGACTCACCCGCGATACCCAACTCCTCACGCGCCTCCCGCTCCAACGCGGCCAACTGGCGCGCGAGCCGCACCACCACCTGACCGGACTCCGTCGGGCAGACCGGTTTGGTACGCATCAGCAGCACCCGGCCCGTGCGCTGCTCCAGCGCCTTGACCCGCTGACTGACCGCGGACGGCGTCACGTGCAGCGCTGCCGCGGCGGCATCGAAGGTGCCCTCGTCGACGACGGCGAGCAGCGTACGCAACTGGTCCAGGGGCAACTCAGGCAGCTCAGACATCACGATAGCTAATGCTACCTAAAAAACTTTAGCTGTACTCATGCCCGGTGGGTCCATAGCGTCGTCGTCATGTACAGCGGCATCTCCCCGGCGCTCATCGCCGGATTCGGCACGGGCCTGTCCTTCATCGTGGCCATCGGCGCGCAGAACGCGTTCGTCCTGCGCCAGGGGGTGCGCCGGCAGGCCGTCCTCGCGGTAGTCGGCATCTGCGCCCTCTCCGACGCGATCCTCATCTGCCTGGGCGTGGCCGGGCTCGGAGCCGTGGTCACCGCGTGGCCCGTGCTGCTGAGCGCTGTCGGCCTGGCCGGCGGCGGATTCCTGATCTGCTACGGCGCCCTGGCTGCCCGCCGTGCCCTGCGACCCGCTGCCGGGCAGGCACTGACGTCGCAGGGCGCCTCGACAGGCTCCGTCCGTACGGCGGTGCTCACCTGCCTGGCCATGACCTGGCTCAACCCTCATGTCTACCTCGACACCGTGCTGCTGCTCGGCTCCATCGCCGCCGACCGCGGCCCACTGCGCTGGGTCTTCGGCCTCGGGGCGATGCTCGCCAGCCTGGTGTGGTTCGCCGCCCTCGGCTACGGCGCACGCCTCCTCGCAGGCATACTGGCCCGCCCCACCGCCTGGCGGGTGCTGGACACCCTGATCGCAGCCACCATGCTCACCACCGGCACACTCCTGCTGGCCCGCACCTTCTGACCCGCCCACCTCCTAACCCGCACCTTTTGACCTGCACCTTCTGACGCGCTCCTTCCAACCCGCGCCTTCTGACCCGGCCACGGCCGAGGCAACGGACAGCTGCCACGGCTGCCGTACGGCTGCCGTACGGCTGCCGTACGGCTGCCGTACGGCTGCCACCGCACCCCGACAGCGGCCGACGCCCTCCGGTTACGGGTACGGGCGAAACCGGCCCTGGCCGGTCCCCGGTCACCTCGGCCGGACGAATCCGCACTCGTAGGCGGCGATCACCGCCTGGGTCCGGTCCCGTACCCTGAGCTTGGCCAGCACCCCGGCGACGTGCGTCTTCACGGTCGCCGGGCCGACGCCCAGCCGGGCTGCGATCTCGGCGTTGGTCAGCCCGGCGGTCATCAGCCGCAGCACCGCGCCCTCCCGCTGCGAGAGCCGCTCCCGCAGCGCCCGCGCCGCCTCGTCCGCGGCCCGCTCGCCGGCGTGCCGGGCGGCCAGCGCCCGCACCGCGGCCGGGAAGAGCAGTGAGTCAGTGCGCGCCACCAGTCGCACCGCCTGGACCAGTTCGTCGGCGTGGGCCCGCTTGAGCAGGAAGCCGCTGGCGCCGGCTCGCAGCGCGTCGTAGACGTAGGCGTCGTTCTCGAAGGTGGTGACGACGATGATCCGCGGTGGGTCCGCCACCCCTTCGAGGATCAGCTCGGTGGCCCGGATCCCATCGATGCCGGGCATCCGGACGTCCATCAGCACCACGTCCGGGCGCACCTCGCGGACCAGCGGCACCACCTCCGCGCCGTCCGCCGCCTCGCCGGCCACCTCCATATCGGCCTCCACGCCCAGGATGACCCGCAGCGCGGTGCGCACCATCCGCTCGTCGTCGGCGAGCACGATCCTGATCACGCCGATCCCCCGTCCCCACCGTCGGCCGCTCGTTCGCCGGCCGGTCCGGCCACGGGCAGGCGGGCGGTCAGCCGCCAGACACCGTCCGCCGCCTCGGCCGAGGCGGCCCCGCCCAGCAACCGTGCCCGTTCGGCGATCCCGCGCAGACCGCGCCCGCCGCCGGCGCGCCCCGCACCGCCTCCGTCCGCCGCCGCGGTCAGCGGATTCTCCATCGTCAGCCTCAACTCGCCGTCCTTTACGTGCAGTTGGAGGTTCACCACCGGGACCGGGCCGGCGTGCCGCAGGGCGTTGCTCAGACCTTCCTGGACGATCCGGTAGGCCGCTCGCGAGAGAACCGGCGGCACCCCCGCGCGGTCGCCGCACAGCTCCGCCGTGACGCGCACGCCGGCCGCACGAGTCCGGTGCAACAGCGCCTCCAAACCGTCCAAAGTAGGCGCGGAGGCGGCCGCCACGGGCGCGGAGGCTGCCTGTGCCGGCTTTGCCGGCATGCCCGTCCCTGCCTCGTCGTCGGTGCGCAGCAGGCCCAGGACGGTGTCGAGTTCGGCGACCGCCGAGCGGGTGGTCTCCTCGATGGCGGCCAGCGCCTGGCGGGCGAACTCCGGGTCGCTCTCCAGCACCCGGCGAGCCGCCCCCGCCTGGAGGGTGACCGCGCTCAGTGCGTGGCCCACCGCGTCGTGCAGTTCGCGCGCCAGCCGGTTACGGGCCGCCAGTTCGGCCGCGCGGCACTCGGCGGCGGCCAGGCGGTCGGCGGGGGTGGGGCCCAGCAGCACCGGCGCACAACGGGACAGCAGCGCCCCCGCACCGCAACCGGTGCCCCACAGCAGGGCCAGCAGAGCCACAGTGGCCACCGGCCCGCTCCAGCCATCGAACGCCTGCGGCCACTCAAGCCCCAGTGCGTCGCCGCCGAACGGCGTGAGAAGCAGCAGCACCGCAGCCGGCGGCACGGCCAGCGTCATCGCGCTGACGATCCCGCCGGCCAGAAGATGCGCCGTGAACCACAGCGCACTGCGCCACCGGGCGGCCAGGGACACAGCCGGCCCCTCCGCCAGCCGCTGCACCGGCACCGCGCACAGCGCCCGCACGGCGGCCGCCTCCAACGGCCGCAGCACCGGAAAGAGCAGACCGGCCAGCGCCGCCAGCGGCAACGCGCAACCGAACGCGGCCAATTGCACGCCGAGGTCACGCAGCGGATCCGCGCCGTCCACCAGGAGCGGCAGCGCCACCGACGCCAGCAGGAAGAACGGCATCAACAGCGCGCCACCCAGGATCAGATGAGCCCAGCGCCGGGCCACCCGGCCGACGCTCAGTCGCACCGGACGCCTCCGTCACTGTCCCCGGCCTGTCCGGCCACCGCACGCCCCGCCGCGCACCCTGCCGCACACTGTGTCCCGTGTGCTGTCGCGCGCTGTGCCCCCTGTTCTGCCCCACGTTCGGCGAAGAAATGGGCGCCGGCAACAGCCACGACTATCCCCACGATCATTTGCACAGCGTAAGTCAGGCTCATCAACGGCGCCGGCTGCCGCAGATCCCCCGCCGAAACCGGCAATCCCGTCAGAGCCAGCCAGCCACCCCAGCAAGCCAGCGCACCCGAACCGAGCCAAACAGCGGTCAACGGCACCAGCAGCGGCAGCCGCCCGCCCCGGCCCCGCGGGCCACCGCCCAGCACGAGCAGCAGCACCCCGACCACCGTGACGACCGCGAACACCACGAACCCGGCGTCGTTCAACCGCCCATCAAGGTCCCGCTGCGCCACACGCGCCGGGGTGAGGCCGGCCGAACCGCCCGCCGCCCACAGCAAGTGCATGACCACCGGCAGCAACGACAGCACGCCCACCACACCCGCGGTCAACCGCCGCGCCGGCCGCAGGGGACTGTCCGACAGTCCTGCCAGCGATCCACGCCACAGGTGGCCCCAGCGATGGCGGGCGTAGCGCACGAAGAGCGTGCCCAGTGCCAGGGCCTGCACGATGAACCCGGTGTAGACCACGGTCCACACCCACGGCTCCAGCAACGCGTCCGGCCCGCCACCGGGGCCCGCCCCGGTACGGCCGGCGAGCGCCCCGGCCACCGTCTGCGCCGGAAAAACCACCACGATCGGCGTCAGCAGGCCCGTCGCGCACCACATCGGCACCGCGAGCAGCCACCCCGGCACCCCCCGGCCCCACGGCCGGGTCAGCAAAAACGCCAGCACAACCACTGCCGCATCCATCACCACAGTCAGCCCGTTGAGCGCCATCAGGGAATCGCCGTCCCGACGCAGCGGGCTGTGCACGGGAATGCCGAGGCGACCGCCGGCGAACCAGACGACCTTCAGCATGAGGTAGGGGACACAGGCAGCAAGAGCCACGGCCCGCACAATAGGCACAATAGCCGGAGAAATACGGGGAGTTGGGGAGGTAGGCGGTGTCGTCTTCATACCGCCAGACTCCCCCCGGCGCTCCCGCACCGCCTCCGTCCGGCGGGCGATCCCCCTCCGCCGCACGGGGGAAACACGCCCGCCACCGCAACGAGGCGACGCGGCGGACGTGCGGGCCCGTCCAGTGGAGCGCAGGCCACCACACGTCTGCGACACCGCACGGCTCGGCGACGGCAGGCACCAGGACGGCGCGCCGTCCCTTCCCGGGCACCGGAACGGCCCGTGCCATGGACCTGAAGGGCCGGCGCGTGCGTGCATCACGGCGGCCGTGCCCGTAGTCGTGGGGCGGGGTGGGCAAGTCCGCGCTGGCCCTACACGCAGCGCACCTGCTGACCGCACTCGAGCTCCCACCCGACAGGATCCCCGAGCACGTCGCCGAACGCGCCGCGCTGTGGCGGTCCGAGCTCACCACACGGCGCGCGATCATCGTGCTGGACAACGCCGCCGACGCCGACCACGTAGGCGGCCTGCTCCCCGACGCCGGCCGGAGCTTCACCCTGATCACCAACCACCACAGGACGCTGCACCTGGACGACGCCCGACCACTGACCCTCGACATCCTTGCGCCCCAGGAGGCGGCACGGCTGTTCGTCGCCTCCGCGAGCGGAACCCGGCCCGGCGACATCGGCGAGGTACTGCGCCGCTGCGGAAACCTTCCGCCGGCCAGCCGGGTGGCCGCCGCGCGGCTGCGGCACCGGCCCTCAGGACCCTCGACACCCTGGTGGAACGGCTGCGCGAGGGCGCGTTGGCCGTCTCGGACCTCTTCGAGGTGCCGCTGCGTCAGCTCGACGCCGCCCAGCGGCGGATGTTCGGGCTGCTGGGACTGGTGCTCAGCGAGGACATCGACGCCCACGGCGCAATCACCGATCGACTGTCGAGGGCCTGTGCCCATCCCCCTGCCCCTGACGGGACGTCCCGTTCCTCATCATGACCAGGCGGGCGGCCCGCAGCACCCCAGCGACAGCTCGGAGGGCACAGGCGGGGCGCCGGCCGCTCCCGGAAACCCGGCGTCCTACTCCCCCGGCTCCCATGCCTGCAGCAGAGCGAAGGGACCTGGGTCGCCGTCGAGCTTCAGAGAGTCCACCGGAATACGGCCGTACAGGGCCAGGACCAGCTCACCGGCCGCGTCCTGGAGGGAGGCGCCGGCCGCGTCCGGGACGTCGCCGGCAGCGGTGGCGGGCACCGTACCGGGCGTGGGGAGACGGGTGATCCGTGCGCCGTCACCGTCGACCGACAGGCGCCAGGAGCGGCCCTCGGTGGCGCGCCTCGGGGCACCGGATACCGCGCATGCACGAATCGCTCGACGCCGGCGCCCTGCGGCCGCCGCCGCGGAAGGTCTCGGACGCCTGCTGAAGGATCTGCACGACAGCCAGGACAACATGCGCAAGGCACTGGACGCGCTGAAGGACACCGGCCCGACGTCGATGGGGGCGGAGGCCCTGGACAACGCCTGCGACGAGTTCCACGACAGCTGGGACAACGCGATCAAGAAGATCGCCGACGGCACGCAAGCCATCGAGGACAAGCTCAAACAGGTCAGGCAGAACTACGCATCGGTGGAGCACGCGCTGCACGACGCCTTCGCGAAGAACGCCAAGTAGCGCCGCACAACCCACATTCACCCGGACCGTTCGTACCTTTGACCTTCGACAGGGGACTTCATGACCACGCGGGACTTCCCCGCCCTCGGCTTCAATCCGGCGCCCGGCGACCTGGGATCTGCCGCGGTACACCGGCATCCTGCGGCAGATCGGTGAGTCGCTCACCATCCGCCGCCCAGCGGAGCAAACGAACGAACCCTCCACGACAACCATGACCCGTACTCCGCGGCGTAGGCGGCGTCCCCGACGGCCATGCCCTCCGCCACGGGCACAAGCCGCGCTTCAACCTCGCAGCCGACCCTGCCTCCGCGTCACCGCTGGCCGTGGTCGTCCGAAAAGACGGCGCCGCCTCGCCGTACTCACGCCGGATCACGAGGAGTTGGCCGAACTGCGCCTGCTGCCCCGCAAGAAGCGGTGGCGCCTCACATGCGAGATCCACCTACCCGACAGGACAGTGCTGCGCGGACGGGAAGGGACGACGCCTGCACGGCGGCCGGCGTCCGGCGTCTTGGCGGACGAAGCCCGCGGTCACGAAGCAAAGAGGCCGGGCCCCGAAGCCAGTCGCGACACAGCACCGCGCTGGCGGCACCGGCCACAACCCGCAGCCCGCCGACAGGCGGCAGACGGCAGTCCAGGCACCGGCGCGCCGCCTAGCCGAGCCGACCGGCCCGCGGCGCGGCCAGGGCAGTGGCCGGCCGGCAACAGGGCCCAGAGTTGAGTACACGTACTCATGCGCACCACCACCAGGCTCGCCACCCTGCAGTCATGACGAACGCCCTTCCAGCGCCGAAGCACTGGCGCCCCTGGTCGCGCCGAACCCGCCGGGGCGTGGACCTCGCCTTCGCGATCCCCTCGTTCCTCCTGGAGACCGCGTGGCTCGTACTGGACTGGATGTTCGGCCTCGGCCTGGACGTATGGGCAGCGCAGGGCGACGAAGAGCGGATCGACGCCGCCGACCTCGCGCACGTCGAGCGGGTGTGGGTGCTGCTGATCGCCGTACTCGCCCTGGCAGCTCTCGCAGCAATATTCCGTGCCCGCTGGACGGCGATCGCGCAGCTGCTGGTGGCTCTCCTGGCCGGCGGGGTCCTCATGGTCGCTCAGCACCAGTGGGACCACCGCCATGCCCCACCACCCGGGTGCATCCGCTACAGCGCGAACTGCTGAGACAACCGGGCCAACACCCGCCCGCGGCAACCCACCGGCGGTCGGGCGGCACCACAGCGGCCGGCAAGGGACGACGGGCGACAACGGGTACTCGACAGTCCGAGCCGCGCACCAGACACGGAACGTGCGCGCGAGTGTCACGGAACGACCGCGCGAAGAGTCACGGCTCGGCTCGGTTCAGTAAGCGCCTGCGCCCACCTTCGCCGCCGCGGCCAAGTAGGCCAGTACCAGGGGCCGTTCGTCGTCCCGGCGGGCGGCTACCGCCAGACGGGACGGAGAGATGCCCCGGACCGGCACGGCGATCACCTCGTCCCGGACGACCAACGGGGCGTTGCCGGTGGCCAGTAGTGCAACGCCCTGGCCGTTGGCGACCGCCTCGTGCGTCTCCTCGGCGCTGCCCACCACCCCGCCTATCCGCGGCGCACGACCGTCCCGGGCGTCGAGGGCCAGCCAGTAGTCCCGCAGCGGGCCGGCCGCGGAGGGGAGGGCGAGAAACGGCTCGTCCAGGAGATCGACGAAGTCCACCGCCCCCTCGCTGTCGGCTGCGGCCCGCGCCGCCAAGGGGTGTCCCTGCGGCAGTGCCACAAGGCGCGGCTCCTGGGCCACCACCGCATACTGGTAGCGGTCGCCGTCCGGCAGCGGCAGCCAGACGAAGGCGACATCGCTGGTCCCGTCCGCCAACCCGGCACTGGCATCAGCCCAGTTGACCTGCCGCAGGACGGGCCGCGCATGCGGGTACCCGGAGACCAGCCGGGTTCGCAAGGCGGGCAGCAGCCCGCGGCCCGGGCTGGTGGACATGCCGATCACCAGGGTGTGCAGCTCGGCGGCCCTCGCCTCCTCCACCGCCGCCTCGGCAGCCGCCCATGCGGCCAGCATCCCACGGGCGTGCGGCAGCAGGGCCTCCCCGACCGCGGTCAGCCGCACCGCCCGCCGGTCCCGATGGAACAGACCCGCGCCGACCTGCTTCTCCAGCATCCGTATCTGCTTGCTGAGCGCGGGTTGAGAGACGAACAGCCGCTCGGCGGCCCGTGTGAAGTTCAACTCCTCGGCGACTGCGGCGAAGTAGCGCAGATCGCGCCCATGGACATCCATAACTCATGGCTATCACAACAAGTCTTGGACGTGGTCCCGGATCCCGGCGAAAGATGGCACCTGCCAGCGGGCAAGTCCCGAACAGAAGTTGAAGAAGTTGACGAGGAGAAGAAGAGATGACCGAGAACGGCAAGGTCTGGCTGGTCACCGGCGCGAGCAGCGGCTTCGGGCGGGCCATCGCCGAGGCCGCGATCGCCGCCGGTGACACGGTGATCGGCACGGCCCGACGGACCGAGGCACTGGCCGACCTGGTCGCCGCGCACCCCGACCGGGTGGAGGCGATCGGCCTGGACGTCACCGACGGCGAGCGGATCGACGCGGTGGCCGCCGACGTCCTGGCTCGCTACGGCCGGGTGGACGTGCTGGTGAACAACGCCGGGCGCACGCAGGTCGGGGCGTTCGAGGAGACCACCGACCAGGAGCTGCGCGACCTGTTCGAGTTGCACGTGTTCGGCCCGGCGCGGCTGACCCGGGCGCTGCTGCCGCAGATGCGGGAACGGGGCAGCGGATCGATCGTGAACATCAGCAGTTTCGGCGGACAGCTGTCCTTCGCCGGGTTCTCCGCATACAGCGCGACCAAAGCAGCCCTGGAGCAGCTGTCGGAGGGGCTGGCCGACGAAGTGGCGCCGTTCGGCATCAAGGTGCTGATCGTGGAGCCCGGCGCGTTCCGCACCAACCTGTTCGGCAAGGGCGCGGCCCACTTCTCCCAGGAGCACCCGGCGTACGCGGAGAAGGTCGGCGCCACCCGGAAGCTGGTGCAGGACGGCGCCGGAACTCAGCCCGGGGACCCGGTGAAGGCCGCGGCGGCGATCCGACTGGCCCTGGACGCCGAGAACACCCCGCTGCGGCTCGCCCTGGGCGGCGACGCGGTGGACTTCCTCGTCGGGCACCTGGACTCGGTACGGGCCGAACTCGCCGTGTGGGAGAAGGTCTCCCGCGGAACGGACTTCGACACGCAGTGACGGACCAGCGGTCCAGGGCGGCGCGGGATCTGGCAGCACAGACAGAACCCGTTCCCGTGCGCCCCGGGCCGTTCGGCTGATCACCTCGTCACCTCACCTCGGTAGCCTCGTCACCTCGGTAGTGGTGACGGCTGCCTGGGGCGCGGGGAACAAGGACCTGCCCGCCCAGGCAGCCGGCTGACAGACACATACCCCGCCAGGCCAGGCGGCGGAGCCTTCGTCGCCCGGCAGCCGCCCGCTTCACCACGCCAGGGCGCTCCCGCTACCAACTGGCCCGGCGGCACGGAGCCCCTGGCCTCCCCGTCGATCGCACACGATTCGATTGCACACCTTCAAGACGCCCCCAGGAGTGCCCTCATGAAACCCCCACTCAAGTCCTCCCAGTCCTCCAACTCCTCCCCTGGCTCCAGCGCCGGGGCCCATGCGCCGGAGGCAGCCACCCGGCGTGGTTCCCCCATCGTGCTCGGTGCCGCCCTGCTGGGCTTCTTCCTCATCTCGCTGGACGCGTTGATCGTCACCGTCGCACTGCCCGACATCGGCCGCAGCCTCGGTGGCGGCATGTCGGGCCTGCAGTGGGTCGTGGACGGATACACCCTGCTCTTCGCCGCCCTGATGCTCTCCGCCGGCGCCCTCTCCGACCGCATCGGAGCCCGCCAGGCATACGGCGGCGGCCTCGTCCTCTTCGCACTGGCCTCAGCCGCATGCGGACTCGCCCCCAACCTCGGCATCCTGGTAGCCGCACGGCTGGTCCAAGGGGCCGCGGCGGCCGTGATGATGCCGGCGTCCCTGGCACTGGTCCGCCAAGGCTTCCCCGACCAGGCCAAACGAGCCCGGGCCATCGCCGTCTGGACCGTCGGCGGAGCCGTCGCAGTGGCCGCCGGACCCGTCCTCGGCGGCGCACTCACCGCGACCGTGGGCTGGCAGTGGATCTTCTTCGTCAACCTCCCCGCCGGCGTCCTGGCACTCGCCCTGCTGACCCGGATACCGGCCTCGCCACGCCTGCCGGCGCGCCTGGACGTGACCGGGCAGGTGACGGCAATGATCACCATGGGCGCACTGACCTACGGCGTGATCGAGGGCGGCGACAAGGGCTTCGACCAACCGCTGGTGATCGCCTCCCTGCTGGTGGCCCTCGCCGCGGCAGCCGCCTTCCTGACCGCACAGGCCAAGGGCGCGCACCCGATGCTCCCACTGCAGCTGTTCCGCTCACGCGTGGTGGCGGTGTCCCTGATAATCGGCTTCATGCTCAACGCCGCCTACTACGGCGGAGTGTTCGTCTTCAGCCTCTATCTGCAACAGGAACGCGGCCAGTCCGCCCTCCACGCGGGCGTGCTGTTCATCCCGATGACCGCACTGGTGGCCGTGGTGAACCTGGTCTCGGCGAAACTGGCCGCACTGTTCGGCCCACGCGTACCCATGGTCGCCGGGCAACTCGTCGGCGCGGCAGGTCTGTTGGCGCTGCTGACCGTCGGCCCGCGCACCGACGTATGGACAGTGGCGGCACTGATGGTGCCGGTCGGCCTCGGCGGAGCACTGACCGTACCCGCACTGACCGCCATGCTCCTCGACACCGTCCCCGCCGATCGGGCAGGCACCGCATCCGCCCTCCTCAACACCGGCCGCCAAGTCGGCGGAGCCATCGCAGTGGCCGTCTTCGGAGCACTCCTGGCCGGAGCGGACACCTTCCTGACCGGCATGCGCTGGAGCATGCTGATCGCAGCCGCCGGACTCGTACTGACGGCAGCCACCACGCTCACACTGCCGCGGGACGGGCACCAGAACGCAGCGGCGTGAGATGCGCCCGCAGCGGGCCCTGGGTCTACTACCAGGGCACGACCTGCCCTGGTAGTCAAGGAAACGGACTTGCTGGCCCGGTAAAGGTCATGCCCGACATCAGTATTCAAGGCGACGCTTCCCTGGTCGGAAGACATGACGCCGATGGTCCCGGCCGGCGCGACCAGCAGGCGGAGGGTCTCCACGACGCGCATCGGGCTGAGGACGTTGGTGATCACGACTTCGGCGAACATGTCGGTCGGAACTTCCCGATCGGGATATCGCCGCGTGTGATGGCGGCGTTGACGAAGAGCAGGTCGAGAGTGCGCCGCGCCAGTCGATCGCGCAGTGCCGAGATCTGCTCCGGCTCCGTCATCTCGAACGATTCGATGGTCAGCCGCACTCCGGATACGTCGGCCAGGTCGTGCAGGCCGGTGCGCCGACTGCCACGGACCGTGCCGATGACGTCCCAGCCACGACGGAGGTACTCGGCGGCAAGCCCCAACCCCAGGACCCGTGAAACCCCGACGATGATGGCGGTCTCGCGGGTGTCGTCTATGTGATCCCACGCTGTTCGCGCGGACCACGCACAGCGTTTTCGAGCTATCTCCCTTTGTAGGGCGGATTTATGGCGAGAGGTCAAAGATCTCTCGGTCGCGAACGAGGCGCCGCGTCGCGTCCACGACGCCCAGCGAGGCGAGCAACGACTCGCCGTCGCCTTCTCGCCCGGCCTGCACGTGCCGAACGCGATCCGGACGCTCACCGCGAGCCACCCAAAGGTCGCGATCGATGTCCTTCCGCTGCGCTGGTGGGAGCGGGATGCACCGCTCCGCGATGGCTGCGCGCACGTGGGATACCTCCGGCACCCCTTCGACGACTCGGGCCTGCGCACCGTCCCATCGGCCAGAGGAGAAGTTCGAGCTCATCGCCTCCGGCCAGGGCATCGCGCTCGCACCCGTCAGCGTCGCGGAGTCGTACTCCCGCCCTGACCTCGTCTACCTGACCGTCACCGACACCCTGCCCGTCGAGACCTGCCTGGCGGTACCGGAGACCAACCGCCCAGGCCCCGTAGCGGACTTCCTGGACATCGCCACCGCAACGCTGCGCCGGAACTCCGGCGATGCAGAAACGGGAGAGCAGCCCGGGACCGCGAGCCTGGCGCCCGCGCCGTCCACGGAAATCCAACGCGGCATCACCTCCGCGGCAAGAGGCTGGCACCTGAGCTCGCCTGCGGCGGTGACCTGCGTCTCACTATGCGTGAACTGTGCGTTTCCCGGGATACGGTTCCGTTTCTCGCACACCGGCGGCCGCGGCCGATTGCGGTCGCCGCTGCCTCGTATGAGCCTTCGGAGTACGCACATGCACTACCGCAACCTCGGCGACATCCAAGTCAGCGCCGTCGGCCTGGGCGCCATGCCACTGTCGATCGAAAACCGACCCGACGAGGCCCGCGCCATCGCCACCATCCACGCAGCCCTGGATGCGGGCATCACCCTCATCGACACCGCGGACTCCTACCACTGGCACGCCAATGAGAGGGGCCACAACGAGCTCCTCATAGCCCGCGCCCTGGCCGCCTACGGCCAGGACACCTCCGGCATCCTGGTTGCCACCAAGGGCGGTCGCGGTCGCCCCGGCGACGGCTCCTGGACCGTCACCGGTACCCCCGAGCACCTCAAGCGGGCCTGCGAGGACTCGCTCAAGCGCCTGGGCACCGACGCCATCGGCCTCTACCAGCTGCACAAGCCCGACCCCGCGGTGCCGTTCACCGACTCCGTCGGCGCGCTGGCCGAGTTGGTCAGCGAGGGCAAGATCTGCAAGGCCGGCCTCTCCAACGTGACTGTGGACCAGATCCGCCAGGCCCACGCGATCCTGGGCGACGACCTGGTCTCGGTGCAGAACGAGTTCTCGCCCGCGGTCCGCGACAGCGAGCCGGAGCTGCTTCTTTGCGCGGAACTCGGCATGGCCTTCCTGCCCTGGAGCCCGCTCGGCGGCATCTCCCGCAGCTCCTTGGACGGCCCCTCGGACCTCGGCGTCGGCACACCGCCCGAGTTCGCGGGCTTCCATGAACTCGCCGCAGAAAAGGGCGTGAGCCCGCAACAGATCTGCCTGGCCTGGCACTTGCACCAGTCCCCGACGACTATCGTGATCCCCGGCTCCAGCCGACCGGAGACCATCCGCGCCTCCGCGGCCGCCGCCGACATCACACTCACCCCAGAAGACCTGGCCCGCCTGTGACCAACGCCGGCCCGGACCACCGGCCCGGACGACACTCAGCGACCGTCGACTCGGCGAGGTCGCGACCACCGCAGCCCCGCTGGGGTCCGGAATCGGCGGCAGGTCGGCGGAGCTGGACCTCGACAGCACGCGGGTATGCGTCAAGCGGGTCCCCTGACGGACACCGAGTTGCCCGCCAGAGAACGTGCGGTCGACGGCGCATCTCTTCGGATTGCCGACGTTCTACCTGTACGAGGTGGGCTCAACCGGGTTCGGTGCGTGGCGAGGGCTGGCCGTGCACATCATGACCGCCAACTTACTCCTCGGGAACGCATACGAGGGCTTTCCGCTGATGTATCACTGGCGTGTCCTGCCCAACTACCCTCCCCTCCCGAGGGCTCGCCGACGAGTTTGGGGCGTCGACGGCACGATCGCACGCTGAACAGGCTCATCGACCGTGCGCGAGCGCCTGCAAGCCCTGAGCCGGTCCTCCTCCAGCTGGTGCTCTTCTTGGCCACGTCCCACAGACGCTCGGCGACTGGCTGCACAACCACCTGACCGCTGCACCCAGGGGCACGGAGGGCCGACCGTACGTGTGGGTGGAGGAAGCCCTGACGCTGACGCGAGGGACCGAGTCTATGAGCTCGCACGGACTGGTCCACTTCGACGCTCACTTCGCCAATGTCCTGACCAACGGTCGGCTGCTGCCTTTCGCGGATTCCGGACTCGCCTGAGCGCCGGTTTCGAACTGGCAGCGGCCAAAACCGACTTCTCGTTCTCACCATCTCGCGTTTGACCGCCGCCAGACCACCAGCCAAGGCGGTTGAACGTCGCTCCCACCGCCTCATCCACCTCCGCCCGCGCCGCGCAGAAGTTCGGCTGGGCTCGGCTCACCGTAGAGCCGAGCCCGCCAACCGCCTGGCGCAGCGCCGTCACAGCAGCATGACGACCTTGCCGAACTTCCCCCGTCCGGCCAGCCGCGCGTAGGCATCGGAGTAGCGCTCCAGCTCGAAGGCCGCGTCGACCGGTACCCGCAGCCGCCCCTCAGTCAGCAGCGGCACGACGCATGTGCGCACCGTCGCCGCGAGGAGCGACTTCTCCGCATGCGAGCGGCCCCGAATGGTGGTACCGATCAACTGGGCGCGCGCAAGCATCAAGTCGAACATCCGCAACGGCGCCACCGCCCCGCCCTGGACCCCCACAACGAGGATCCTCCCCCGAGCACGCAACAGTTCAACCCGCCGCAGGCAGTCCTCCCCTCCGACCAACTCGGCAACGACGTCATACGGCGCCCCTCCGCCCTCCTCATCCGGGACCACCACCTCCACCCTGCTGCCGAGAGGAGCAAGTTCCCGCACTCGGTCATGCAGCTCGCTCCGGCGCACACTCGCCACGACATGAGCGCCGCAGGCAGCGGCCACCTGCACCATGGCCGTGCCCACCCCACCCGCAGCCCCAGTCACCAAGACCCGTTCTCCCGCACGCACCCCGGCTTGGACCACCAGTGCGTCCCAAGCGGTACTGAACGCCTCCGGGAAACCAGCCGCCTCTTCCCAGGACAACCCCTCAGGCACCGCCAGCAGCAAGTCAGCAGGCACCACGATCCGCTCGGCATGGCCACCACCCCCGACGAGCGCCATCACCCGGTCACCGATGCCCACTCCCGCCACCCCCGCACCGACCTGCTCGGCCTCACCGGCGATCTCCAACCCGGGAATGTCAGCCGGCCAGCCCGGCGGCGCCGGATACTCACCCCTGGCCTGTTGCAGATCGGCCGCATTGAGGCCCGCGGCGCGAACCCGCACCGCCACCATGCCAGGCCCAACCACCGGATCAGCACGCCGCTCAAGGCCGAACGCGCCCCTACCGTCGATCACAACTGCTCGCATGGCCACGAACCTACTCCCCCACCGGCGCGACAACCCGGGCACCCCGCACACCGCCCGAAGGACCAGCACGGCACTCTCCCACCCATTTCGGCGAGGGTGAGGGCGAGGTCGGCGGCGCGGCGTCGAGGGGTGCTGCGTTGGGCGTTGGGTGGAGCTGTGGTGTGGAGCCACGTTGGTGAGGCTGCGTTGAGGCGATGCGGTGCGGCGCACCCCAGAGAGTCCATCATACGAAATACTCTTTCCATTCTCGGAGTTGATCGCTAGCGTCCTCCGCAATGACGCGAGCGCTTCTGCCCGCGTATGGACCGAGCAACGAGGGGACACCGTGCTGGCACCGATCGACCTGCGCAGCGACACGCTAAGCGCCATCACTCCGCAGATGCGCCGCTTCATGGCCGACGCCGAGGTGGGGGACGACCTGTACGGCGGAGACCCCACCACCCAACGCCTCGAACGCCGGTGTGCCGAGCTCCTCGGCAAGGAGGCGGCACTCTTCACGGCCAGTGGCACCCTGAGCAACCAGCTGGCGATCCGGGTGCACACGGACCGCGGCAGCGAAGTCATCACCGACGCGAAGTACCACATCAACTTCTTCGAGAGCGCCGCCACCGCCGACCTGTGCGGCGTGGTACTCAACCCGGTGGACAGCCCGGACGGCATCCTCACGCCCCGTCTCCTGGACGCGGCCGTGGACCGCAAGCGGCGTGCCCGACTCACCTCCGCCCCGTCCCTGGTGTGGGTCGAGAACACCGTCAACTACTTTGGCGGCAGGGCGATTTCGGTCGCGGACCTGGCCGACCTGCGCGTGGCCTCGCTCGCCAAGGGCCTGCCGACGCACATGGACGGCGCCCGGCTGCCCAACGCGAGCGTCGCCACGGGCGCCTCATTCGCCGAGTACGCCGCCACCGTCGACACCGTCGCGGTCTCGTTCGCCAAGGCCCTCGGCGCGCCCTTCGGCAGCGTCCTCGCCGGTCCGGCCGAACTGATCGAGCGGGCCTCCGTCTACCGCCTGTGGTACGGCGGCGGCCTGCACCAGTCAGGGTTCATGGCGGCCGCCGCGCTGTATGCCCTGGAGCACAACATCGACCGACTCGCCGAGGACCACGCCAACGCCCGGCTGCTGCGCGAGCTCCTCACCGAGCACCCGGCGTTCACCGCTCCGGAGCCCGAGACCAACATGGTCATCGCGGATGTCTCCGGCGCCGGCCTCACCTCCACCGCATTCGTCTCCGCCGCCGCGGAAGCCGGCGTCAGGGTTGCCCGCTGGACAGACACCCAGGTCCGGATCGTCACCCGTCTCGGCGTGGACGAAGCGGTCGTCCGCGACGCGGTACGGCGCCTGCACCAGGCAGCCGACCGCCAGCCCTCCCTGGCCGGGGAACGATGACTCACGTGGACCTGTGGACGCCGCTCGACTGGCCGGGATTCGGTGGCGTCGCCCTCGCAGCCCTGGTGTTCCTCTGTGTGACGGCCGTTCTCGCGGGCGCGGTCGACGCCATAGTCGGGGGCGGCGGACTGCTGCAGTTGCCTGCGATGCTCCTCGTCAACCCCGGTGGCGCGGTGGTCCATTCGCTGGCCACGAGCAAAATGGTGGGTCTGGTGGGCACCTCCGCAGCAGCAGTCACCTTCGCCCGCAAGACGCCCCTCGACTGGAAGGCCGTGGGGCAGATGGCCGCCACGACCTTTCCGGCCTCCGTCGCCGGGGCGGCGGTCGCCTCCGCCCTGCCCAAGTCGGTCCTGAACACCGTGGTGCTGTGCGCCCTGGTGATCGTGGGTCTGTACACCTGGCGCAAACCGGAGTTCGGCGTGGATGAGGACCGCCGCTTCGGCCGCCGCGGCGAGCTGGTCGCCATGGCGGTGGGCGGCGCGGCCATCGGTTTCTGGGACGGCCTCGGCCCGCCCGGCACCGGCTCCTTCCTGGTGTTCCTCCTCGTCGGAGTCATCGGCTACGCCTTCCTGCGCGCCTCCGCCGTCGCCAAGGTGGTCAACATCGCCGCCAACCTCGGGGCGCTGGTCTTCTTCATCCCCGCCGGCAAGGTGCTGTGGGGACTCGGTACGGCCATGGCCGTGTGCAACCTCGTGGGCGGCATCCTCGGCGCCTCCCTGGCCATGAAGCGTGGCTCCACCTTCGTCCGCAAGGTCTTCCTGGTGGTCGTCTCGGGACTGGTGATCAGCGTGACGTGGAAGTTGTCACTGGCGTAGGAACGGCGGTGCAGAGGGGTCAGCCCCCTCTGCGCCGCCATCGCCTGCGAGACCTTAGGTCCAATCCAAAGCAATCCAAGGCACCTTTGATCGGACCGAGAACCACGCAGCACCGCGCGCCTTGACGTTCGAGAAGTCACTGACAGCCACTGACCTTCCCAGGCATGACGAAACCCGCGCCCACCACCCCCACCGGAACCCACTCGCTCAACGCATCACCGTCGCCCTTGAGGTGGCAAGCACTGTAGCTCCCCTACCCCCACAACTCCCGCAGGGCCGCGTTGACTGCCACGGGCTGCTGAGTGTGCGGATAGAAGCCCGGAACGCGCAGCATGCGAGCCCCGACCGCGTCTGCGACGGCCTCCGCGCAAGCGATTTGCGCTTCCCCAACATACGTGCGGTACAGCTCGGGGGCGTCCTCCCAGGTGCCGCAGATCACCAACGTCGGCCAAGGCGCCGCCCGCAGGGGCTCCAGGGGCACCCGAGCCTCCCAGACAGGCCGTTCACGCATCGACGCAGCGACCGCCCGCAACCGCTGCGGGGATGCCTCCGGCACAGGCAGCCCGATCCCCTCGGTTGAGGCACGCAGGAACTCCGCCGCTGTCATGGACAGGGGCACACCGGGCGCCACGTCCCGCACACGGCGCAGCAACGCCGCGACAGCGGGGTCCTCGGCAGCCGCATCGTAGACCGATGGCTGAATCAACGTCAGTGACCTGACCATATCCGGCCGTTGTGCGGCGGCGAGCATCACGGCGACCCCGCCGTACCCGTGCCCGACCAGATGCGCACCACCACTGTGATCGCCGGAGGCGTCACGCAGTTCGCCGAGCAGACCGAGAACGTCTTCGGCATCCGTCTCGAAGTCGCTCCGCTCAGTGTCGGGGCTCCGACCGTAGCCGCGGCGGTCCATCAGGAGCATGCGGTAACGGTCAGCCAGCGGCCGCTGTGCCCCGAATCCGTAGGTGTCATCGGTGCCCCAGGTAAAGATGTTGTGGACGAAGATCGCAGGTACGCCTTCGCCCCCGGTCTCGTCCCACGTCGTCACATGTATCGCCGTCAACGGCACACCCTCTCCATCAACTCCCGGCTCTCGGCGTAACGTTGAAGAAGGGAATGCCCACCGTGCCGGAAATACCGGAAGTCGTACCGGAAGCGTCCTAGGGAAGACCCCCCCTCCAAACCGACTGTACCCGAGCGAAATTGGGGAACGGCATCTCGTCGGGTCTTTCGCGCACCACTGGCAATCACCACTGGCGAGCACCGCTGGGCGAGCACCACCACCATCACGCCAGGGCAACTCAGGCGGCCGGACATGCCGCCGCAGCCCCACCCACTCCGGATGAACCCCCCAGCGAATGCGAGTTGTTGGTGCCTCCTCGGGCATAGATGAGCAGAAAACGTGCTCCACGAGCCGGCAGCGCGCGCAGCATCGACTCGTGCCGCACCGAGGCCGCCGCCGCAGAGGATCGACATGACCGGTGCTCCCGATGCTCCCGACCCCCGTCCCTGCCCGCGCTCCACCGCCGTCCACCGGGCAGCCACCCACCGCGGTCTCTTTGCCGTCGCGATCCTGGCGGCCCTGATCCTCACGGCGATGTTCACTCCGGCCACTCGTACCGCCGCCATTGGGGCCAGACCCGCGCTCCGGCTCGGTTCCCTCCAGCTCAGCCCGTGCATGCAGCGCCCGACCGGCTGGTGCGGAACCACCGCACTCCCATTGGACCGCAGGGATCCCGACAGCCCGACCCTCGGCATCGGCTTCGCATGGGTACCGGCCACCGGACGGCCCCAGGGCACCGTGGTCGTCGTCGACGGCGGACCCGGCTGGGCGACGCACCACTCCCGTGATGCCTACCTGAAGATGCTCGGACCACTCCGCGCCAGCCGGAACCTGCTGCTGTTCGACCTGCGCGGCACGGGCCGCTCACAGGCCCTCACCTGCCCTGACCTGGAACACTACGCGGGCCACCCCTCAGGGCCCGACTTCGCCCGGACCGTCGGTGCCTGCGGCAACCGACTCGATCACACCTGGCACCGCACCGACGGCAGCTGGATCCACGCCTCCGAGCTTTTCGGAACCGTCGACGCCGCCCAGGACCTCGCCGATGTCCTCACACAGCTCGGCCTTTCCGGCGTCGACCTGTACGGCGACTCCTACGGCGGCTGGTTCGCCCAGGTCTTCGCCGCACGCCACCCCTCCCTACTCCGGTCACTCACGCTGGACGCCACCTACGAAGTCCTTGGCCTGGACCCCTGGTACACCAGCAGCGCCACCACCGCCCGCGCCGCGTTCGCCCTCGTCTGCCGACGCTCACCGCAGTGCGCCGCCGCCCACCCCTCCACCGACGCGTGGACCCTCATCTCCGCACTGGCATCCCGCCTGCGTACCGCACCACTGGCCGGCACCACCACCGGCCCGGACGGCGAGCCCATCGCCGTGACGGTCACCGTGACCACCCTGGTAGACCTTGTCAACGACGCGGGAGTTGACCCCGGGATCTACCGGAGCCTGCAAGCCGCCGCCCAGGCACTGCTCACCAGGGGCGACAGCGTCCCACTGCTCCGCCTGGCCGAACAGACCACCGCCCACGACGGCACCAACCTCCCGCCCCCCGACTTCTCCAGTGCCTTGTACTTCGCCGTGGCCTGCACCGACTACCCGCAGCTGTTCGCCATGACCAGCCCGAGCGCCGAACGCGCCCGCAGGCTCCGGGGCCGGATCGCTGCCCAGCCCGCCGCCACCTTCGCCCCCTTCACCGCCGTCGAATGGACGACCGTCAACGCTTACACCAACACCTACGACGGCTGCCTCGACTGGCCCGCTCCACAACGCTCACACACCCCCATCGCGACCCGCCCTCCCCTGGTGCCGGCCACCCTGCCTGCTCTCGTCCTCGGTGGCGACCTCGACTCGCTCACCCCCGCCATCGGCGGACGACGCGTCGCGGCCCAACTCGGGCCCTCCGCCCGCTTCATCACCGTCCCCAACCTCACCCACATCACCGCCATGCCCGACGCTACCCGGCCTGGCCCGGAAGCGTGCGGACAGTCCCTGTACCGCCAGTTCCTGCGCGCCCCCGCCACCGCTCTGCATCACCTGGACACCTCCTGCACCCGGCACACCCCCGCCATCCCCACCCTCGCCGACTACCCCACCCACCTCACCGACACCGCCCCCGCCACCCCCGCACCCGGCAACCAGGCACGTCCTACAGCACTACGCGCGGCCGCCGTCGGCGCATCGGCACTCAGCGACGCACTCGCCCGCAGCGGCTATCTGACCCACGGCCACGACACCGGACTGCGCGGCGGCGCCTGGACCGTCACCGGCGCTCCCCAAGCACACCTCACCCTCACCGACGTACGCTGGGTGACCGACGCCACCGTCAACGGCACCGCCACATGGGACCAGACCAACGGCACCGTCACCGCACACCTGAACATCACCCCCGACACCGACCTCGGCCCAGGCTACGCCGCCGTCCCAGGCACCGGCCCAGGCACCAGCGCTGCCTCCGACATCACCATCGACCTCACATGGAACACCCTCACCCCCAACACCCCCGCATCCATATCCGGAACGGCCGGCGACACCCCACTTCACGCAACCCTGCCCGCACCATGACCAGAGGCGATCCCTTATCGTCCGCCCGGCGTACCACGAGGTACGACCAACTCCCCACGCCCAACAGGGACTTCGAGCACAGTCTCTCTGACGGCCAAAGTCCGTAGCGCTAGGACGCGTTAGAAATGCGTTCGATGATGACCAGCGTGCCTCTGCTGCCGGGCCGCACGGCATGCTCTACTCCCGCCTCGACGATGTATATCTCCCCCGCGCGCACGGCGACGTCGATATCGTCGACCACCAACTGCAGTGTCCCGTCGATGACCAGCAATGCTTCCGCTGTGTCATGGGATTCAGGTTCCAAGGCGCGTCCGTCCATCCGCAGTACCTTCACTCCGGTGCGCCCGATCTGACCGAGCAGGACCGAGGTCCAGGCATCGGGCAGTTCCGCGGCCGTACTCGCTATGTCGACAACATTCATGGCATGCCTCCTGACGGGCTGCCTGACCGGAGAGCTGAATGAGCCGCCCGAGACACCCGCAATCGTGATCAAGGGACACCATGACGTTACGACGCGATCGCTCACTACTGGTCGACCGATCGGTAAAATCTCCTCGTCGTGGTCCCGCTTCTCCTGCGCGATCCAGGCAGGGCCGTGTGAAGCACCGGGCGACGCCGTGGCACGATCTCGTTGTGCTCGTGGCGACTTGACGGGCGAACAGTGGGCACGGTCGGGGCTCGCGATCCGGGCCCCTTGCGGCCGATCCGCACAACTACGGTCTCGGGCGGTCGCGCGGCGGCCTGACCGCAGCCGCTACGACCGCATCTCCAACACTTCCTACTTCTGTGGGACGTCCTTGACGAACACGATCCCGTCGTATCCAGACAGGTGTGCCGGGTCGAGCGGGGCGTAGCCGAACCAGGGAGACAGGCGCCGCGCAGGCCGCGTGTCGCTAAGGGCGGTGGCCAGCCGCGGTGCGTCGATTACGCAACGGTCCTCCGGCTGCGCGTACAGAAGTCCCTCGACGGTGTCCGGCGCCGGCGTGTCCACTCCCTGGTGCCGGAGCGTGCCCAGACCCGTGGCCACAAAGCCGTACCCCTCGCCGAGCTGGGTGCTCACCAGCGCACCGGCGCTCCACCACTGCACCGACCCCTGCCACATCTGCATGGTGCTCTTCTCCCGTTGGAAGTGGGAGTTGTGGGCGTAGAGGAGCGCCGGGCCCCTGGCGGCGAGGGCAAGGAGATTGTGGGCCATCATCAAATCCCGCAGTGCGCACAGCCGCGTCATACGGGCCGGTGAGGTGTCAGCCATCGAGTAGTGGTAGCGCAGCAGGCCGGTGGCGGTGCGCCCGTACAGGCGCGCCCGGTCCAAATCGCCCTGCGAGGTCGCCGCGAGCAGATACGGCGTCTGCGCATCGAGCACCGCCACCAGTTCGTCGGCGAGCAATCGCAGCCGCCTGGCTTCGGTCGACTGCCCCACGGACTCCGCCGGATCCATCATCGCGGCGGGATTGGTCCACCGGTCGTCGGAGCCGAGCAGGCGGTCGAGTGTGTCCGCGGTGCAGGGGAGCAAGTCCGCGTCCACCCAGGCTGCGAGGTATCCGTGGAGTGCGGTCAGTGCCTGTCGGGGGCTGTCAGCGCCGGTGATCTCCAGCGGGCCGTCGAATCCGGCGAAGCGGACCTGCTCGGGCGCGGGCCGGCCGTCGTTGTAGGCGCGCATCCAGCGCACGAGCTCGCGGTTACCGGTGAAGGCGCCCCAACCATGACTGAATCCTTCCTCCATGACCTCGTCGAGCGTGCCTGTGCCCGAGGTGACGTAGTCGTCCACGACCAGACCCCTCATGCAGTCGCTCTCGATCGCGATCGTCCGGTAGCCCTCCTCCTCGACGAGCTGCCGGAAGAGCTCATTGCGGAGGTCGAGCAGTGTGTCCTCGCCGTGCGTCGGCTCGCCCAGGGCGAGCAACCGCGGCCGCGCCGGGAACAAGCTCATGATGGCGCCGGCATCGACGGCATGGACGGTTTCCTTGATGTCAGTAGCCATGCCTTCAACGCTATCGTTGAACCTTCGGTGGAGACTTTCCCGTGACACTGTCCGCTTTCTGAAGAGAAACCTTCAAAGCAGTGACCGGCACAGGCCGGTTGGTCTGGCACGCGGGCACGGTCTGTCCATGCAGCCGATCAGGAAAACGGGCCGAACTCGGCCCAACCATTAGCGCCCAGCCGTTCACCACCACGCGGCTCCACCTCGCTCCACTACCTCTCCTGAGTTGAAGTCAACGGACTACCGCCTCACTCCGAATGAATGCTCTGCGCCGGCAGATGCCTACGGGAGGCTGGTCGACGGGAGGAGGCGGGTGCCGGCCTTCGCACCACGCTTCGAGTGCGCGGTGCGGTTGACCAACCATGCTTGGAAGGTCGGGTGCATGACGAGGAGGTCGGGTGGTGGGGCGGTGCGTGAAACGGATTCCAACCACCCTCTTCATTGGACAAACCACGCAGGTGGCCTAACAGGCCGACGAACACCCAAGACACCCAAGGCCGGCTCCCAAGGCCGCCCCTGAGGCAAATGCACCGGATTACTGGCTGATGGGTTTAATTTCTTTGCGTCCTGAATACCACTCATCAGTGTTGCTTTGCCGACCTGGCTTCATGTAGCGGAGCGGCACACCCTCAGGTTGCTGCCGCCCAACGTTGATGCTGCACACCGCAGGTGCACCGTCGCCGCCTGACGAGATGTCATGTGAGGTTCGATTGAGCGTGCAGGAAAGCGTGCAAGAACGGGAAGTACTCCCCTACGAGACCGAGGCCACCATCGGCACTGCCACGCCGGACCAGCCCCGTATGGCTTCCGACGCGGAATTCCCAGACCTCGGTTCGGATGACCTGGAAAACCCGCACTATCGGGACGAACGGGCGTGGGTGAACGGCCAGATCGACAAGATCCGGCGGATGCCCCACGCCCCTACGCCGCTGATCGAGATTGAGCTTCCGCGCCAGATGGTCGGCCTGAAGCTGTATGTCAAGAACGAAACCGACCATCCTTCCCAGAGCCACAAACACCGGCTCGCCGAGGCACTCTTCCTCAACGCCTTCGCCAATGGGTGGCTGCGCAGCGACGGTCCCGTCGTGGAAGCGTCGAGCGGATCCACCGCAATCTCCGAGGCATGGTTCTGCCGCGAACTGCGTATGCGCTTCATCGCGGTCGTACCCAAGGGAACGGCCGAGAAGAAGAAACAGGCGATCAGCGCCCTGGGAGGCGAATTCCACGAGGCACCCGGAGCAAAGATCTCCGCCGAGGCCCGGGCGATCGCGCAGAAGCAGAACGGCCATTTCATGGACCAGTTCACCTACGCCGAGCGTGCCTACGACTGGCGCGGCCATCACGGCATCGCAGCCGAGGTGATCGACGCGGTGGACCCGGACTGGTTCGTCATGGGCGCCGGCACCGGCGGGACCGTGACATCCATGGCCCGCTATGCCCGGTACACCAACCACAAGGTCCGCATCTGCGTCACCGACCCTGAAAACTCCGCCTTCTTCCCCGGCTGGCGGGACAACGATCGAAACGCCATCGCCATTGGCTCGCGCATCGAGGGCATCGGTCGCCCCAAGGTGGAACCGTCCTTCCTGTTTCCCCTGGTCAACCGCATGATTCAGGTCCCCGACCCGGCCTCGATCGCCACCATGCGAGTCGCCGCCGACCGACTCATGTCGCCCCCTGGCGCCTCCACCGGAACCGGCCTGTACGGCGCGATGAAAATCCTGCACGGCATGCGCCAGCGCGGAGAGACCGGAACCGTGGTCACTATGCTGTGCGACCCGGGCGAGCGCTACGCCGACACGTACTACAACGACGACTGGCTGGAAAAGCGAGGAATTGACTACAAGCCCTGGCTGACCACCATCGAGCAGTTCCTCGACACCGGCGCCTGGAACCCACCGACGATCTGGACAGCACCTCCGGTTCCCACGTCCATCCTGTGGAACATGTAACCGAAAAGGCCCCCTACCGTTCGACAGAGCACAATCTTCGAACGTCCGCCGATGACCCAAGGGTGGGAGCGGAGCCGGCAAGTCGACGGTCGCCCGCCGGCTCGCCGCCCGCCACGGTTGGCACCTCTACGCGACCGACGACATGATGCGGGATCATGCCGGGCGGACCACCCCCGAGCAGGCCCCCTTGCTACACCGGTTCATCGCCATGGACATGGACCAGCGGTGGGTCGACCGGTCGCCGCGGACCATGCTTGAGACCTTTCACTGGTTTCGAGGTGAGGGCTTCGGTCTGATCGTCGAAGATCTCCTTCGCCTGCCTGGGGACCCCCGCGTCGTCGTCGAGGGATTCCGGCTGCTCCCACACCTCGTGAAGCCTCTGCTTGCCGCCCCTGAGCGCGCTGTCTGGCTACTTCCCACACCCGACTTCCGCCAGGCAGCAATCCGGAGCCGGTCGGTACCGGGGGAAGGTTTCGTATGGAAGACCAGCAATCCGGCGCGATCCAGTCGAAATCTCGCCGAACGTGATCGCATGTTCACTGCACACCTCAAGGAGGAAACCGAGCGTCTCCAACTGCCTGCCATTCAGGTCGACACCACGATGACGGAAGATGATCTCGCTGAGCGGTTATCCACGACATTTCGACTCTGACGCAGCCTGGCACAAGAGCCAGGTGGATCGGCCGGCCCTCACGTTGCCTGGGTGGTGACCGGAAGGCGACGAGGCCCGCGGACGAGCAGGCCCGGGCGGTACGGCAGGTCCTGCGGGTCGGCAGCGAGACGGAGGTCGGGAAGCGCGTCGAAGAGCAGGGGGAGCGCGATCGCCGCCTCCATTCGGGCCAGTCGTGACCCGACGCAGAAGTGCGGTCCATGACCGAAGGCGGCGTGCGGAGCGGCTCGTTTGCCGTCGGCCGCGGCGAGATGGCGCGCCGGCCGGAACTCGTCGGGGTCCGGGAAGTGTGCGGGGTCCCTGTTCGCTGCCGCCAGTACGACCAGAACGGAGTCTCCGGCCGGCACCTGGACGCCGCCGCCGAGATCCACCGTCTCGGCGGCGCGCCGCCAGGTTGCCCCCTCGAGCGGGCTGTCGTACCGCAGCGTCTCCTCCACCACCGCGGCCCAGCGGGCATCGGGATCACGTCGAGCGGCCATCAGTTCGCCGGGGTGTGTGAGCAGCCGCAGCGAGGCTGAGGCGAGAAGGTTCATCGTCGTCTCGTAGCCCGCGAAGAGCAGGAGGAAGGCCATGGCGAGCAACTCGCCGTCGTCCAGACCGTCTTCGGCCGAGTTGTGGACCAGCGCGCTGAAAACGTCGTCGCCCGGCATCTGCCGCTTCTCGGCGATCAGTGAGGTGACATACGTGTGCAGCCGAATCCATGCCTCCTCCACGGCGCCCTGCGGCAGCGCGTCGGCGGGCGAGCCGACGCGGTAGGTCCACTCCCGAAGCCCCTCACGGTCGGCTTCCGGCACCCCCAACACCTCGCTGATCACCAGGATCGGCAGCGGAAAGGCGAAGCCGTCGACCAGGTCGACAGTCTCGCCGGCAGCCAGCCGACCGGTCAGCTCCGTCACCAGTCCGGCTGCCAGCTGCTCAATCCTCGGCCGCAGGGCGTTGACGCGAGGTGGTGCGAAGGCGGCGGCCGTCAGGCGGCGCAGCCGGGTGTGGTCGGGAGCGTCGGTGTTGAGCATGTGCTGCGCCAGGCAGGCTCGGGCGCGTTGTGCCGGGGAGCTTGGCTTGGGGCGGCCGGCGCGTTGCGGCGGCACGTTCGAGAAGCGCGGGTCGGCGAGCACCGCGCGGCTGTGCTCGTAGCCGGTGACCAGCCAGGCGTGCGTGCCGTTCGCCAACTCGACCCGAGCAGCCGGCCCCTGGCCGCGAAGTCGCCCGTAGTACGGATAGGGGTCGTAGGAGAAGGCGGGGTCCGCAGGATCAAGTCGCACCCGCTCATGGTTGCGCAGGCACATGGCCACGGCGGTGAGGCCACCGTCAGACCTGGCAAGGCGCAACTGTGCGAACCCCACAACACCCGGCCCGCTCGCCGCAGCCCCTCCCCCGTGCCTGGCCGGCGCTGCTCCAGCGGGCCGTCGACCATCGGGGACGCTTCGCCCGCACGTCGTACTCGTCACGTACTCCGCACGTACTCGGCGGTCACCGGGTCACGGGCGCGGGATGCCGCAGTGGCGTCCGCAGCGCATCCTCATACTCCGGGTGCGGGCCGCACGGCGATGCCGTTCCGCTCGAGCAGCGCCGCGGTCACCCCGTCTCCCGGCACCAGCTCGCCGGCGAACGAGCCGTCGTAGACCGCGCCGCGTCCGCACGAGGGGCTGCGTGGCATCAGCAGGGCCTCGGTGCAGCCGGCGTTCCGCGCCGCCGCCAGTGCGCGTTGCGCTCCGTCCACGAACTGTGCCGTCACGTCACGCCCGGTGTCCTCAACGACCTGCGCCGTCCCGTCGAGGACGTCGTGTCCGTCGCCGCCCACCAGTTCAGCAGGCCGTCGCGGTGTCGTGAGTCCGCCGGCGACCTCCGGGCAGAAGGAGACGACTTCGCGACCAGCCACCGCCGCCGCCATCTCCGGCGACGCCTTGTGACGCCCGTCGAACCGGCACGGCACCCCACGCAGGCACGCGCTGACCAGGATTGCTTCCATACCGCCAGGCTAGCCGCGATGGCAGGCTGGTGGCGCCTGCGTCGACCTGGTCGCGCGTGCATCGGCCAAGCCGCCAGACATGGACGTCCGGGCCACGTCCTACTCGCTGTGCACGATCTCGATGAGGTTGCCGCAGGTGACGACACCAGCTACGGCACCCACGACCAGGGCGCCGCCGCCGGGGATTGCACCCTCGACGTCGACTGTTACGGCATGACGAACGGCGCCCTATGTGGGCTCTGAGGCTTCCAGTCGTTCAGGCCGAGTCGTCCGTCTCGGAATAGCTTGAGCCATCGTAGAGGTCCCGGATGGTGTGCAGCGCATTGCCGAAAGTTGTCGCCACGGTGCATCCCGCCTGCGACCAGGAGGGGCACATCTGCGGTTCTGCGTCGGCTGCTGCACCCGCCCCGGGCGCAGGGGCAGCGTTGGCAATCGGCGTGATAAGTGCTGTGGCGGACACGGCGAGGGCAACAGCTGCAAGAACAGTGCGAGGTTTCGTCATGTGTTGATCAACGACGAGATTAACGTTCGGTAACGTAGGCGGACGGCAATGGGACGGACCGTTCCCGCCGGTGCAGTGTGCGCGACGTGCGCCCCGTAGGCCCATCACGCCAGCGCCCCGCCATTTCCCCCGGTCGGGATTCCATGGCCGTATGCGAGTGGGGGTGTCTGCTAGCCGACGTCGGGTGCGGAGCGTACTTCGATCTGCTCCCCCGCACGCTCCATCTCCAGTACGACGAGCTCGTTCCGTCCCTTGCGCCACAGGTGGCTCGGCGCGTACAGCGTCACCTGGGGCCCCAGGGACCAGTAGCGGCCGAGCGCGAATCCGTTGAGCCAGACCATTCCCTTGTCCCAGCCCGGGAAGGCCAGGAAGCCGTCTGCGGGGACGTCGACGTGAAGCCGGGCCCGGTGGAACGCGGGGCCGGTCGGGGTGTCTCCGCTGGTGAATTTCAGAGCCGAGAGATCGCCCAGGGGCAGTCGGCGGATCTCCCAGTCATGCAGTTCTTCGTTGTCGAGGAGTACCGTTCCGCTGATTCCCTTGGGGTCGTTGAGGCCCTGGCCGAAGTTGACCCGCCCGGCGGGATCCACCAGGAGGTCGAGGATGCTGGACGCGCCGGCGACGGTGAGGGCGACCGAGTGGTCTGGCTGGTTGCGGTCGAAGGTACCGATCCGCTTGCCGTCGGCGAACACCAGCGCACGGTCGCCCAGTCCGGTGATCCGCAGGTCCCTGGTCCCGTGCGGCCCGCGCATCCGAGTGCGGTAGTGAATCAGTCCGTGCGGCTGCCCGAGGGCTTCCATGGGGACGGGGCTGGTGCGCCGCACCGGGGTGTCGCTCAGCACGTCGAGGGCATCCATCAACGGCACCGACTCACGGACAACGACCCTCTGGGGCGGCATTCGGCGTGGCGTGGCCGGCGGTGGAATGTTCGGCAGTGTGGTGTATTTGGCGAGCACCTCGCGCACCTTGTGGAACTTCTCGGTGAGTTCGCCGGATTCGCTGATCGGAGCGTCGTAGTCGTAGCTGGTGACGGTGGGCTGATAAGCGTTGCCACTGAGATTGGCGCCGGCGGACCAGCCGAAGTTCGTTCCGCCCACCGCCATATAGAGGTTGATCGAAGCGCCTGCTTCGAGGATCTTCTCCACGTCGGCGGCGGTCTGCGCCGGGTCGGTGGTGTGGTGGCGCTCTCCCCAGTGGTCGAACCAGCCGTCCCAGAACTCGGTGCAGAACAGCGGCTTGTCCGGCTGGAATTTGCGCAGCTCGGCGAAGGAGTCGGTGGGGTCCCCGGCGAAGTTGACGGTGGACAGGAGGTCGGGGAGACTGCCGTCCTTCAACGCTTGTGGAGTGGCACCGTTGGAACAGAACAGCAGGCTGTCTATGCCCTGCGCCCGCATGGTGTCCCTCAGGTGTTCCAGGTACGCGTGGTCGTTGCCGTAGCTGCCGTACTCGTTCTCGACCTGCATGGCGATGATGGGCCCGCCGCGCGTGGCCTGCAGATCGACGAGTCGGGGCAGCAGTTCAGCGAACCAGGCGTCGACCGCTGGCTCGTATGCGGGGTCGGAACGGCGCAGCGGCGCGTCCTTGTCCTTCAGGAGCCAGGCGGGCAGACCACCGAAGTCCCATTCGGCGCAGATGTACGGTCCCGGTCGCACGATCACCTTCAGTCCGACCTCGTCCGCGGTCCGTACAAATGCGGCGACATCGCGCCAGCCGGTGAAGTCCGCCTGCTTCTCGTACGGTTGGTGGAAATTCCAGGCGACGTAGGTCTCCACCGTGTTCAGGCCCATGGCCCGCATCCGTATCAGCCGGTCACGCCAGTCCTTGGGGTGCGTTCTGAAGTAGTGGAAAGCGCCCGAGAGGATGCGGAACGGCTTGCCGTCCAGCAGGAATTCATTACCGCGGAGGGTGAGTCCCCGCGGGTTGCCGGCCTGGGCGAGGGCCGTACGGCAGTTGGCCAGGGGGACGCCCAGGGACGCGGCTCCCACCATGGCCGCGCTCATGAATCTACGTCGGCTGAAGTGCGTCATGAGTGCTCTCCTCGACTCGACCGGTCGCCGCCCAAGCTCGGACATGTTCAATGGTGAGCGTTTCTGTGCATCGAGAGTGTTATGCAGAACGGCAATGAACACAAGAGCTCGTAGCCGCACACGATGAATCTGATCTGAAACGATGGCGGGAGAGCACCGGTGGGAATCGGTGCCCTCCCGCCATGCGCCGTCCGGTAGGCAGGACGGCACAGCTGGGGCTGGCAACTACTGGCAACTACGGTGCGGCTAGCTCAGGGACTTCAGCGCCGCCGCGTCGTACGGCTTGAGCTCCTCGAACCGGCCCTCCAGGACCTTGGCCGCCCACTGCGGGTCCTGGAGCAGGGCGCGGCCGACAGCGACGAGGTCGAACTCGTCGCGCTCCAGGCGCTCGAGGAGGTTGTCGATGCTGCCGACCGCAGCGCCCTCGCCCGCGAACGCACGGAGGAAGTCGCCGTCGAGGCCGACCGAGCCGACGGTGATGGTGGGCCGGCCGGTGAGCTTCTTGGTCCAGCCCGCCAGGTTGAGGTCCGAGTCCTCGAACTCCGGGAGCCAGTAGCGGCGGGTGGAAGCATGGAAAGCGTCGACGCCGGCCGCGGCGAGCGGAGCCAGGATCGCCTCCAGCTCCTGCGGGGTCTGGGCGAGCCGTGCGTCGTATGCCTCCTGCTTCCACTGCGAGTAGCGGAAGATCACCGGGAAGTCGGGCGAGACGGTTTCCCGGACGGCGGCCACGATCTCCGCCGCGAACTTCGTCCGGGCCACCGGGTCGCCGCCGTAGGCGTCGGTACGGCGGTTGGTGCCCTCCCACAGGAACTGGTCGAGGAGGTAGCCGTGGGCGCCGTGCAGTTCGACGCCGTCGAAGCCGATCCGCTCGGCGGCCGCGGCGGCCTCGGCGAAGGCACCGATGACGTCGTCCAGGTCGCCTCGGGTCATCGCCCTGCCGGTGCCCTCGGTTCCGTCGATGCGGATGCCGGAGGGGCCGACGGCGGGGGCGTCGGCGAAGGGCGGCTCGCCCTGCTTGCGGACCATGCCGATGTGCCACAGCTGCGGCACTATCGTGCCCCCTGCCGCGTGCACGTCCTCGGCGACCTTCGCCCAGCCGGCCAGCTGCTCCTCGCCGTGGAAGCGCGGAACGCGGTCGCTCTGCCCCGCCGAGTCGTGGCCGACGTAGGTCCCCTCGGTGACGATCAGGCCGACGCCCGCGGCGGCACGACGGGCGTAGTACGACCGCACGTCCTCACCGGGGACGCCCCCGGGGGAGAACATGCGCGTCATAGGCGCCATCACGATGCGGTTCGGGACGGTCAGGCCGTTCAGCGCGACGGGCCGGGACAGGATCTCGGCCGCGCGGGAGGCGGGGGACGTGGAGGGGGACGCAGAGACGGTCATGGGGTGCTCCTTGTCGGTATCAGTGGGTATGAGCCTGTGCGATCAGTAGCTGTGCGATCAGTAGGTGTGAGCACTGTGCGTGTTGGAGTGAGTGGGCGTGTTGGAGTGGCGTAGGAGGACCGTTCGGGGCGCGGGATTCCGGCGATCCGGGGGGCTGCCTGGGCATTCCCGGACTCCGTGGCTTATTGGGGCGCGGGGTGTGCCAGTTCCAGATGGAAGTCGTCCGTGCCGTGGCCCTCGACGGCCAGCGCCGATGCCACGGGTGGGTAGCCGCTGGCTATGAGCGAGTACTCGCCCGCGGTCAGGTCGGTGAAGACGTACACGCCGTCGGCGTCCGAGAGGGTGGTGCGCACTACGTTCCCGGCGTCGTCGACCAGCGTGAGCCGAGCGTTGGGCAGCGGATGGCCGGCCTTCCCGGCGCGTACGGTGCCTCGCACCTGCGCACCTGCCGTTTCTGCGGCGCGCGGGAGCCGCACGCCGTACGCGACCGGGGTCGCTGCTGCCATGACCGTGGCGGCCTGTGGCTCATGGCCGTCGGCGGCGGTGATCAGCACGTACGGACCGCTGGCCGGGGCGTGCAGCGCGTAGCGGCCGTCGGGGTGGGAGAGCGTGCGGGCGACCTGCCGTCCGTCCGGCGATATGAGGGTGAGGGCGGCACCGCCCAGCGCCTCGCCGTCGGCGTTCCGCACCAGGCCGTGAAACCCGGCCCCGGCCCGGACGGCACCGGCAACGACGGCATCGGCCGGGATGGCGCCGGCCGGGGCGGCGTCTGTCGGAGCAGCATCCGTCGGAGCGGCGTGAGCCTGGGACGCGAGATTCGCAACGGGTTCGACAACGGCCGCTTCCGTAAGGCGCGTTGACGACACATCAGCACTTGCCGCGCCTGCCGTGGCGGACCGGGGGCCGTTCGGTCCGTGCTGTGGCTGCTGCCCCTGCTGTTCGCGCAGGCCGAGCCAGCCGATCACCGCGACCAGCGCGAAGGCGACGGCTCCGATGCCGAAGGTGAGGGTGAACCCGGATTCGGCGGGCAGCGGCGCCACGCCCGCCGGCAGGTGCTCGATGGTCTTGGACGCCAGGATGGTCGTGACGATGGCACTGCCGATCGCGCTGCCGGTGGAGCGGGAGATCGAGTTGATGCCGTTGGCTATGCCGCTCTGGTGGTGCGGGACGCTCGCCATGATGACGGCGGGCATGGCGGCGTAGCCGAAACTGACGGCCGCGCCGGTCAGGAGGCCGGCTCCGATCACGGAGGCGGTGTGGCCTTGGTCAAGGGCCAGCCAGCCGAAGCCGACGGCTCCGCATGCCGCGGCCACGCCCAGCGCGTACCGGGGGCCGCGGTGGCGGACGAGCTGGCCGCCGAGGGGCGAGGCGAGCAGGGAGACGAGCGCGCCGGGCAGCAGGAACTGGACGGATGCCCGCAGGATGGACGCGTCGAAGCCGTAGCCGGTGAGCGCCTTGGGCATCTGTACGAGGTAGGAGACGCCGAGGAAGTTGGCGAACATGCCGAAGCCGACCAGAACGCCGGAGAGGTTGGCCATGAGGACCGGGCGGTGGACGAACATCCGCATGTCGACGAGGGGCTCGCGAACCTTGAGCTCCGTCAGGACCCAGACCACGAGCATGACGGCCGCACCGGCGAACGTGCCGAGCGTACGGCCGGAGGTCCAGCCCCACTCGTGCCCCTGAGAGATCGGCAGCAGGAGCAGCAGCAGGGTGATGCCGAGGGTGAGGGCGCCGAGGAAGTCGGTGCGCCCGCCGGTCTTGTGCCGGGTCGCCGGGACGAGGAAGACAACCGCGAGCAGGGCGAGGACCGCGAAGCCGGTGGCCATCCAGAAGGCGTTGCGGTAGTCGGCGTCGGCACCGGAGGTGAGCAGGCCGGTGGCGACGAGCGCCAGCCCGCTGCCGAACGCAAGCGTGCCGCTGACCAGGGCCATGGCGCCGGGCAGCCGCTGCGGCCGGACCTCTTCACGCAGGACGGAGAGGGCCAGCGGGAAGATCGCGGTGGCCGCCCCCTGGAGCACCCGGCCCAGGATCAGCAGTGGCAGCGAGCCGGCGACCGCGGCTATGACGGAGCCCGCGACCATGACGACGAGCACGGCCACCAGGGTGGGCTTCTTGCCGTGCTGGTCGCCGAAGCGGCCGAGCAGCGGGGTGAAGACCGCGGCGGACAGCAGAGTGGCGGTGGTCACCCAGCTGACGTCGGCGGCCGAGCTGCCGAGGTCGTTCCGCATCAGGCCCAGGATCGGGACGGGCAGGGTCTGCATCATCGACACGACCATCGCGGCAAGACTCAGGGCGAGGATGACGAGCGTCTCGTGCCGTCGCCCTGCGGCGGGGGCGGATGCGGATGCGGCGTGGCTCATGACTGGCGGGGACCTTCGGTGCTTCAGGCCATAGATGTTTCATGGCATCAAGTATTTCTCTAGACGGTAGACCTCAATACTTCAGATCGTCAAGTAAACAATTGATGAAGTGAAGCACTTTGGGTACGCTCCGGCCATGAGGACCACACCCGCCCCGGCACCCACCAAGCTCCAGCTGCTGGAACTGCTGGCCGCCGTGGGCGCCGCCCAGTGGCGCGACTTCGCGGCCGCCGCCGCCCACCATGGCCTCACCGCCACACAGGCGAAGGTCCTCGCCCAGCTCGACGGCCCGCTGCCGATGCGCGGCCTGGCCACCTTGCTGGTGTGCGACGCGTCGAACGTCACGGGGATCGTGGACCGACTGGAGGCCCGCGAGCTGGTCCGCCGGGAAGCCGACCCCGCGGACCGCCGGGTGAAGAACGTCGTCGCGACCGACGCGGGCCGCGAGATCATCCGTCGCGTGCGTGAGGAGATGCAGGAGACACACGGCGCCCTCGATGCCCTCACCGAAGTCGAGAGCGTGACGCTCCACGCCCTCCTGGAGCGGCTGCGACCGGCGAGGAAGAAGGAAGCCCCACCGCCCAACTAGGATGGCTTTACCTAGAGTTGGCCCATGGGGAGAGACAGAGCCGAGAAGAGTAGCGGCCCCAGGAATTGGTGGCGTTCGCGCGCCGGCGATGTCGGTGCGGCCACGGCGGTGCTGGCGCTGCTCGCTGTGGCCACCACCCCGCCCGGGTCGGCGGCAGCCGCAGTCGCTGCGGGACGGCACGGCGCTACCGCGGCCGGAGCGACCACCGCGCCCTCGCAATCAACCTGCGGCAGGGGCACACGGCTGGGCGGACTGGTATCCGTCGCGCCGATCGGCGAGCAGAGCCGGAGTCAGGTCGTCGCCGCCGCCCGCGCGCAGGGTTTCACCGGCACCGACGCCGAGCTGGACAAGGTCGTGCGTCACGGCGTCGCCCGCTACCGCGTCGTATACCGCACCCGCACGCCGGACAACCGGCCGACCACCGCCTCCGGCCTGCTCGTTCTCCCCCGGCTGACCGTGACGCACAACGCCCCGCTGCCGACCGTCATCCACACACACGGCTCCATGACCGCCCGGGATCGCGCCCCGTCGGTCAATCCCGAGGGCCCGGACCACGTCGCGTCCACGGTGTACGCCGCCGGCGGACGGATCGCGCTCGCACCCGACTACCTCGGACTGGGTCTGGGACCGGGACGGCACCCGTTCATGGACGTCGCCTCGACCGTCTCGGCCAGCCTCGACCTGCTGTGCGCCTCCCCCATCGCTCTCCGGCAGATAGCCGCCGGCTACGATTCCCGCCCCGGCATCGCACCGGACGGAGGCGTGTACGTCACGGGCTTCTCCCAAGGAGGGCAGGCCGCGATGGGAGTGGGGCAGGCCCTTTCCGGCGGCGCGGTGCGCTCGTTCCGCCTGCGCGGCCTGGCAGCGGTCGGCGGTGAGTACGACCTCGAACACGTCGAGATCCCGGCACTGTTCGACGGGCGCATCAACGCCACGGCGGGCGTGATCGCGGCGGCGTACTTCCTCACGGCACAAAGGCACCTCTCCACGCCCCCTCTCTGCACCGATCCCGCCGCGGTGTTCCGCCCTCCCTACGCGGCCTACGTGGAGGACCTCTTCGACGGTGAGCACTCCCAGGAGGAGGTGGTGAAGAAGCTGCCGGGCACGCTGAACGAACTGGTCACCGAGCGGTGGTACGACTACCTGCGCCATCCCACCGGCCCGCTGCTCGACGCCTTGCGGCGAAACAGTACGAGCTGCGCATGGACTCCCCGCGTACCCGTGACGCTCCACACGTCGGCCGGCGACCGGGAGGCACCCCGCGACAACACCCTCAGCTGTGCTCGCCAGTTGGCCGAGCACGGAAGAACGGCGCGGGTCGTCGATCACGGATCCGTCGACCACACCGGGGCGTTCCAGCACGCGGTGATCCCGATAGCCCGTGGCTTCCCGACACCGACAGTCGGCTGATCCCCTCCGTTGCTGCACGGCCCCCACCTCCAGTGGCGGGGCCGCCGCGGCCACCCGCCAGAATCTCCCTCAGGACCGTCAACGGAAGGGGCCCGGCCGTGCAGCCCACCACACTCAACCTCTGGCGCCGGCAACTCGGTGAAGTGCCCGAGTGGGTCTGGCAGCGCACCGAGCTACGCGCACTGATCCTGGCCGAGACCGGCCTCACGGCGCTCTCGCCGAAGATCGGACGCCTGGGCCGCCTGACCATGTTGGACCTCGGCCACAACAAGCTCACGTCGCTTCCCGACACCCTGGGCGACCTGGTCGAACTCAGTGGCTGCCTCTACCTCCACGACAACCACGTGACCAGGCTTCCGGACACATTGGGAAACCTGACACGGCTGCGTTACCTCAACGTCGGCGAGAACCCGCTGACCGCCCTGCCCGAAACCATCGGCCGGATCGCGGAACTGACCGAGCTACGGGCCCAGCACACCCGGCTGACCGCATTGCCTGGCGGCATCGGTCGCCTTCATAAGTTGCGCGAGCTCTGGCTGCGCGGAAACGCCCTCACCGATCTGCCGTCCACCGTGGCCGACCTGCATGAACTCCGGCACCTGGACCTGCGTGAGAACGCCCTCACCGAACTGCCCGAGTCGTTGGCGGGGCTCCCCCTGCTTCGGCAGATCGACCTGCGCAGCAACCGCCTGGCCCGAATTCCCGACTGGGTCACGCAGCTGCCCTCCCTGGAAAAGCTCGATCTTCGGTGGAACGCCTGCACGCTCCCCCACCGCTTGCTGCGCAGCCTGGAGGAACGCGGCTGCGTTGTCCTCATGTGAAGCGTCGACGGAGCACCCGGAACACACACCGGTCAAGGCCCTTCCATCAACTCAATCAACAACGCTTCAGTTCGTGTCGCCGACCGCCACCTCTCGCCCGGCCCCCTCCTTCAGTACGAGGTCGAGCAGCCCGGGGAAGCGGCGGTCCAGCTCCTCGCGGCGCAGAGTGTTCACGCGTCGGGTGCCCGCGTCCCGCTGCCGGATCAGTCCTGACTCGCGAAGGATCTTGAAGTGGCGGCTGAGCGCGGACTTGGCGACCGGCAACTGGAAGGTCCCGCAGGCGACCTCGGCGTGACGGCCGAGCGTGACGACGATGCTCAACCGGATGGGGTCGGCGAGGGCGCTCATGATCACAAAGAGGTCCAGGTCCCGTTCGTCGGGGTGGACCAAGGGCGAAGAAGTACGGCTGGCCATGGCTCCAGTATCCATGACCACCGCCACATGTTCACAATATTGCGAACATGAGCTACGGTCGTGATCATCGACCTCCGGAGGCCCCGGTCCGCCGGCGGTCCCGTCCCGCTCTGCTCTGCAACATCAAGGAGACAGTCATGCCTGGCACCCCTTCGCCCCGCACCCCCATCGGCGTCGGCATCATCGGCCTCAGCGCCTCCGGCGGCTGGGCCGCCACCGCCCATCTACCCGCACTGCGCGCGTTGGACGGCTTCGAGGTCCGCGCGCTGTCCGCCTCCAGCGCCGCCTCCGCCAAGGCGGCAGGCGAGAAATACGGCATCCCGCTCGCCTTCGGCACCCACGAGGAGCTGGTCCGGCGCGATGAGGTCGACCTGGTCGTCATCACCGTGAAGGTACCCCAGCACCGGGAGTTGGCACTGGCCGCGCTGCACGCCGGAAAGATGGTGCTGAGCGAGTGGCCGCTGGGCAACGGGCTCGCCGAGGCCGAAGAGCTGGCGGCCCTCGCCGAATCCAGGGGACTGCGCACCTTCGTCGGACTGCAGGCCCGCTCCGCTCCCCCGGTCCGCTACGTGCGCGATCTGATCGCGTCGGGGTACGTCGGGGAGGTGCTCTCCACCAGCATCATCGCCTCGGGACGCGGCTGGGGCGGCGACATCCCCGGCCGCAACGCCTACACCCTCGACCCGGCCAACGGCGCCACCATGCTGACCATCCCGTTCGGCCACACCATCGACGCGCTCACCATGGCCCTGGGAGAGTTCACCGACCTCGGCGCAACCCTCGCCACCCGCCGCACTTCCGTGCGCGATGAGACAACCGGCGAGATCCTGCCGATGAACGCGCCGGACCAACTCGCCCTCAACGGCATGTTGGAGGGCGGCGCGGTGGCGTCCGTCCACTTCCGCGGCGGCCTGTCCCGCGCGACCGACTTCCACTGGGAGATCAATGGAACCGAAGGCGATCTGCTGCTCACCGGCGCCTCCGGCCATCTCCAGTTCGGCCAGGTAACCGTGCACGGCGCCCGGGGCAAGGAAACAACCCTCAAGGAACTGCCGGTCCCCACCTCCTACGAGACGCTTCCCCAACTCGCCGGCCGCCGTACCGAGATGGCGTACACCGTCGCCCACTCCTACGAGCAGATCCACGCCGACCTCACGCACGGCACCCACCACGCACCGGACTTCGCCCACGCGGTACGCCGCCACCGCCTCCTGGACCGCATCGAGCGCGCAGCAACGCACGGTTGATCCACCCGGCCACTCGGTCGATCCACCCGGCGACTCGGCGGGCCATCGGAGAGGGTCCGACGCCATGACGGCGGATGCCAACGATGCGGCGCGGCGCCGCTTCACGGCAGCATCCGGGAACCGGCGGGTGGATGCGTACGACTCTCTGCCGTGGGCCACGTGCGGTGCGTGGTCCGGGCATGGAGGGAGAGTGCGTGTGCACGCAGATCGGTCGTTCCCGCCGTCCTCGATACCAGCGGACTCCCGGAGGGGTGGTGACGCGGGCGCCGAGCGGCGTACAGGGGCGGGGCTGACCCTGTTGCTGACGTCGGCGATGGCGTTTTCCATGCTGCAGTTGTTCCTGCTCGGGGCGCTCGGTCCGCTGTTGGTGGACGAACTGCGGATGAGCCGGGCCTTGTTGGGGCTGACGACGACGGCCGGGTTCGGGGCCGCCGCCGTGCTGTCGCCCGTGGCGGGGCGGGTGGTGGACCGGGTGGGGCCGCGGCGCTGTCTAATCGTGCTGTTGTGGCTCGTCGGTGTGGCTCTTGCCTTGATCGCTTCGGCCCCGGGGTACGGGGTGTTGCTGGCGGCGGTCGCGGTGGGCGGGGTTCCGCAGGCGCTGGCCAACCCGGCGACGAACAAGGTGATACGGGCTGTCGTGCCGGAGGCACGGCGTGGTGCGGTGACCGGTGCCAAGCAGTCGGGTGTGCAGTTGGGGGCCTTTGCCGCCGGTCTGCCGTTGGCCGCGTTGGCGGGCGGGGTCGGTTGGCGGGGTGCGGTGTGGGTGGCCGCGTCCCTGGCCGTGGTCGCGGCGCTGTGGGCGGTCCGTGGGCTACCCGCCGATGGGGTGCCTGGCGGTCCGTCTCGGCCTGCGGTGCGGAAGTCGGGCGGCGGGGTGTCGTCGGTGGGGTCCGAGGTGGGGTGGTTGCTGGTGTTCTCGCTGCTGCTCGGGGCGGGGATAGCTTCGGTGAACACGTATCTGGCCCTGTTCGGGGCGCAGCGGCTCGGGTTGGCTCCGACCTCGGCCGGTGTTCTGGTGGCGGTGTTGGGACTGGCGGGGATCGCCGGGCGGATGGGCTGGTCGAGGGCGGCCGGACGGCCGGGGCGGGCGGTGGTGCTGCCCGCGATGCTGGCGGGTGGTGCGGTGGTTGCCGGGCTGTTGCTGGTCGCCGCGCTGCGGGTCCCGGTGCTGGTGTGGGCGTCGGCGGTGGCGGTCGGGGTGTTCGCGGTCGCCGGTAATGCGGTGTCGATGGTGGTAGTGATCCAGCGGGCGGCGCCTGGTCGGGCCGGGCGGGACTCCGCTCTGGTGTCCGCGGGATTCTTCGCGGGGTTCGCCGTCGGGCCACCGGCGTTCGGTGCGCTGGTGGAGTCGTCCGGGTACGGGTCGGGGTGGCTGCTGGTGGCGGTGGAGTTCGCGGCGGCGTGCCTGGTCGCGGCGGTGTGGGCGGTGCGGGAGCGGCGCCGGACCGGCAGCGGGGTGCGGCCATGACCCCGCGGTCGGGGAACGCACCCCGGGCCGACGGTCCCAGGGTGCTGCCATGGGCGCGGGATGCTCTCGCCCTCGTCCTGGACCGTGTGGCCGTAACGGCCGCGGAGGTCGGTGAACGGTTCCCGTTGTATGCGGACCCGGCGAGCGGGCGGTGGACGACGACTGCGCGCGGCTCGTGGGCCGGGGGCTTCTGGGCGGGGTTGCGGTGGCTGCGGGCGCTGCACTCCGGGGACGTACGGGATCGCGCGGGGGCGGCTGACTGCACCGGGCGACTGGCGGGTTGGCTGGGTGTCGATACGGCGACGCGGGGGCTGATCTTCTGGTATGGCACCGCGTTGGGCGCGGGGCCCGGTGGGGATCGCGGTGCGGTGGATCTGCGGGACCGGGCGGCTCGCGTATGCCTGGAGGACGCCTTCGACGCCGTGCTCGGCATCGTGCCGTGGGGCGCCGCCTTCGGTGGGCCTCGCCTGGTGGCGCGGGTGGACGGGGCGGCCGGGATGGTGCCGCTGCTCGCGACCGCCGGAACGGCCGAGGGGCTACGCGCCGCCCGGTCCCATATCGATCGGCATCTCGCGCTGTGCCTCGGTGCGGAGCCGCTGCGGCCGGCGTGGGAATGGACCGAGGCGGGACGGTGGGTCGGCTGCTCACGTCCGGCGCCGGGTTGGAGTCGCGGGCGGGCGTGGTTGCTGCTGGCCCTCGCCGACGCCGCCGTGTTTCTGGACGACGGTTCGTACGCGCAAGTCGCCCGGGAGATGCTCGGACGGGACCGGGGAATGACTGGCGACCTCGTTCCGTCAGCAGACATGACGCCATATCAAACTCACTTCTCAGCTGGCAAGTTGATGCATCAAGGGCCGGTGGACACATCCGCCGCCGCGATCGAGGCGGTCGCGTTGTTGAAGCTCGCGGCGACGGTCACGGCGTCCGAAGCGGAAGGGTTGCGAGGGCGGGCGACCACGATCCTGCGGCATCTGGTCACCGCGCATCTGACGGCTCCGGGCGCGGGCCGACCGCCCGGGATGCTGCTCCATGGCTGTTACGACCTGGATCAGGGCATTGCCGTCCGGCACGAGTTGGTGTGGGGAGATTTCTTTCTCGCCCTCGGGCTCGCGCTGGTCACCGGGTTGGTGGACGCCGACGACGTGTGACGTGCGCGACGGGCGGTGCCCACGGCATCCACACCCCCGCCGGAGCACCGCCCCCAAGCTCCCAACCCTCCCCCGCCCCCGCACTTGTCGCTCACTCGTCCCGCAACACCCGTCGCGCCACGGAGGTGATGTGCAATTCGTCCGGGCCGTCGAGAAGGCGCGCCAGGCGGCCCATGCGAAAGAGCGCGGGGAGCGGCGTGTCCGGGCCGAGGCCGGCGGCTCCATGGATCTGGATGGCAGCGTCCGCGACGTACTGGAGCATGCGTGCCGCCGCGACCTTGGCCAGTCCGACCTCGATGCGGGCGTCGTGGCCTGCCTCGATGAGCCGGGCGGCTTCGTGGACCAGCGGCCGGGTGGAGCGGATGGCCAGCAGTGCTTCGAAGAGCTGCTGTTGGACGAGCTGGTGGTTGCCGAGTGCCCCGTCGCGCAGGGTCCGTTCCCGGGCGCGGGTGCGCATGAGGGCGAAGGCCCGTTCGGCCTGGCCGAGCCACCGCAGGCAGCGCAGTGTGCGGCCGAGTTGGAGACGTTGCGCGGCGACGGCCAGGGCCTGGCCGCGTTCACCGATGAGGTGGTCGGCAGGGACGCGTACGTCGTCGAGTTCGATCTCCCACTGGCCTCCGATGCCCAGTACGGGCAGCTCCCGGACGAGACGGAAGCCCGGGGCGTCGGTGGGCACCAGGAGCAGGGACAGACCGTGTCGGTCGGGCGGCTCGCCGTCGGTGCGGGCGAGGACGGTCACGATGTCGGCCTCCGCGGCCGCGGTCGTGAACCACTTACGGCCGTGCACCTTCCAGGAGCCGTCGGCCCCGGATTCGGCCCGGGTTCTGGTCAGGAGCGGGTCGCTGCCCGGTGATTCGGGCTCGGTCATCGCGTAGGCGGAGCGAAGTTTCCCGGCCGTCAGCCGGTGCAGAAAGCGCGTGCGGACGCGGGGCGTGGCATGCCGGTGGAGCATGAGAGCGTCCAGGAGGGTGGCGGAGCCGAGTGCGGCCGGGCCGTGGTCGCTGGCACCTTCGGCCTCGGCGAGAGGGGCGTACGAGGTCAACGGCAGCCCCTGACCGCCCAGTTCGACCGGTAGGGGCAAGGCCCACAGTCCTTCCCGTTTCGCCGCCTCCTGGAGCGCGGCGAGGGTCCGCGCCGCCGTCGGACCGCCCGCGTCGAGTGCGGGCTCCTGAGGGATGACGTGTTGCGTGACGAATTCCGTTACGCGTTCCCGTAGTTCTGCGACGGGTGCCGGGGCGGACGGCACGGCGCCCCCGCCACCGTTCCGGGTCCGGTCCCCGCGGGCAGATCGCGGAATCTCCATCAGCTTTCTCCGTTCCTTTCGGGAACCAGGCGTTGCCGCCATCCGACTGCTCGACTCGCGGGACAGATGTCGGCCCCGACCGCCATCGGGTTCCCGCGCCGAGTCCGGTGCCGAAGCGGCGGCCATCGCCGCCGGAGGAGGTTCAGCCATGGCACACACCACGACGGCGGGGACGGCTCTGCCGCTCGACGGGCTGGAGTTGAGCGCTTCGGGCCCGCCCGGTCCGGCCGGTACGGCCGTCGGTCATCTGCGGGCGCTGGGGGCCCGCCCCGCACCGGTCGCCGACCGCGGTCCGGCCGACCGTGCCCGACTGATCCTGGCGGGACGGGGGCATCCGCCCGTGGTGGCGCGCGTGGGCTGGGCGGACGTATGCCCTCCGCAGGAGGTGTGCGACGAGGCCACCGCACAGGCGGTCTGTGGGGTGATGGCCGTCCACGGGCAGCGCGAGGGCGGCCCGCGCGGTCTGGCCGTCGACTACGCGGCGACCGCCGCCGGCGTCCTCGCGGTGCAGGGGCTGCTCGCCGCACTGATCGGTCAGGCGCGCGGCGGCGCGTACGGCTCGGTCTCCACCGCGGTGGACAGGGCGGCGCTGCTGACGGTCTCCCAGTACATAGCCGCTGCCGGGGCGGAGGAGGGGGAAGCGGCGCCGACGGGGCCGGGTGGGCCGCCGTTCACCACTGCCGACGGGACGCGCTTCGAGCTGGAGGCGCTGGAGCCCGCGGTGTGGGCGGCCTTCTGGCGTGCGGTGGGCGCGCCGCGGGAGGCGATACGGGCGGGCTGGCGGCCGTTCCAGTTCCGGTACGCGACGGGCTGTGCCCCGCTGCCCGACGCGTTGCACGCCGTCACCCGCGCCCGTAGCTGGGCGGAGGTCCGCCGCGCCGCGGACATCTCGGGGGCGGACGTCTGCCGGCTCCACACACTGGCGGAGCGGGCGGCGGAGGGCGGTGCGGCGGGTGTGCCGTGGGCGCTCGCGCCCGGCCGAGCCGCCCCACCTGCCGCCCGCGTTCGCATTCCGTCGGCTGCCGGTCCGCTGGCGGGCCTGGTCGTCCTGGAGGCCGGACGCCGGATCCAGGCGCCGCTCGCCGCGCACCTGCTGGGTCTGCTCGGCGCGGAGGTGATCCGTATAGAGCCTCCGGGTGGTGACCCGTTGCGCGGTATGCCGCCCACGTGCTCCGGCCTCTCCGCGCGGTGGCTGGCCCTCAACCGGGGCAAGAAGGCCGTGGAGATCGACATCAAGTCCGCGTCCGGGCGCGGCCGGCTGCGCGAGATGGCGGCCGGGGCGGATGTGTTCCTCCACAACTGGGCGCCGGGGAAGGCCGAGCAGCTGAGCCTGGACACCGAGGCACTGTCCGCCGCCAACCCCGGTCTGGTCTACGCCTACACCAGTGGTTTCGCCGGCCGGGAACTGCCTGGTGCGCCGGTGGGCACCGACTTCATGATGCAGGCCAGAACGGGCGTCGGCGAGGCCGCCCGCCCCGCCGGTGAGCCGCCGGCGCCCTCCCTGATGACGTTGTTGGACTTACTGGGCGGGCTGCTGGGCGCGGAGGCCGTGCTGGCCGGTCTGCTCGCCCGTGAACGCACCGGGCACGGCATCCGCGTCGACTCCTCACTGCTGGGCGCCGCCGACATGCTCACCGCGCCGGCCCTGCGCCGCGCGGAGGCCGGCCGCAACCCTCGGCGTCCGGCGGGTTTCCGCCGTCCACTGCGGACCGCGGACGGCTGGCTGGCCCCGGCCGATGTCCACGCTGCCGAAGCCGCCGGCCACGCGGCGCGCCTACGACGGCTGCCCACCGCCGAAGCCCTCGTCGAACTGCGCACCCGCGGGCTGGCCGCCACCGCTGTCAGCACCGAACTCGCCGGCCTCCCGGGCGATCCCCGGCTCGCCGGCGCCCTGACCCGCGACGCCCACGGCGCACCCGCCGTCCCGTCCCCTTGGAGTCTTTCGTGACCCGGACGACAATGACCGTGACCGACTCGACCGCCGCCCGCGGGGCGCCCGCCGCCTCGGAGCGGACCGAGGTGCGCGAACCGATCCGCGATCTGGTGCCGGCCGCGCTGCGCCGCTCCTGGGCGGCCGACGGCAGCTGCCCCGACCTCGATCTGTACGCGCTCTTCCGCGCCCGGCGCTGCGCCGACCCGCACCGCGGAGCCGTCATCGACCCACAGGGAGAGGTGAGTTACGCCGAACTGGACCGGCTGGCGCGATGTCTGGCCGCCGGCCTCGCCGCCGCCGGCGTGCGCTCCGGCGACATCGTCGGGGTCCAGCTGCCCAGCGGGCGCCGGGCCGTCGTCGCCGATCTCGCCCTGGCGGCCCTCGGTGCGGTCGTCCTGCCCTTTCCGGTCGGTCGCGGCAGATGCGAGGCGGCCTCGCTGCTCGGCCGCTCCGGTGCGGTCGCCGTCATCGCCGCCACCGAGCACCGGGGCAGCCGCCACGCCGAGGACCTGGTCACGCTCTCCGCCGAACTCCCGGCGCTTCACACGGTGTTCGCGGCCGGCCCCGGACAGCCCCCGCCCGGCGCCGCCTCCTTCGACGAGCTGCTGGAGGCCGATGGCGCCACCTTCACGCCCGCTCGCCCGGATCCCGACGCGGCCGTGCGCATCCTGGTTTCCTCCGGCTCCGAGGCCGAACCCAAGATGGTGGCCTACTCGCACAACGCGCTGGCCGGCGGGCGCGGCAACGTCATGGCGTCCCTGCTGGACAGCGGCCAACCGCCGCGCAATCTCTACCTGGTGCCGCTGGCCTCGGCATTCGGCAGCAGCGGCACCGCCGTCACCCTCGCCCGCCACGGCGGCACCCTGATCCTCCTCGACCGCTTCGACGCCGGCACCGCCCTCACCGCGATCGCCCGGCATCGCCCCACGCACCTCTTCGCCGTACCGACCATGATCCGTATGCTCCTCGATCGCCTCCACCGCACACCGACCGACACCTCCTCCCTCACCGCGATGGTGCTGGGAGGCGCTCCGCTCGACGCGGGAACCGCGGCCGAGGCCCGGCGCGCCTTCGGCTGCGCGGTGGTGAACCTCTACGGGTCGGCCGACGGCGTGAACTGCCATACGGGGCTCGCCGGGCGAACGGAGCCCGACGACCGGCCCGGCATCGCGGCCGGACGCCCCGATCCCCGGGTGGCCGACATCCTGATCGCCGACCTGGACGCCCCGCACGGCGAGGTCGTACCGGCGCCGCCGGGTGTCACGGGTGAGATCGTCGCCCGTGGCCCGATGACCCCGCTGTCGTACGTGGGCTCCCCCGAGCTCGACGCCCGCTACCGGACCCCCGGCGGCTGGGTCCGTACCGGCGACCTCGGCATACTGGACGAGAGCGGCACGCTGCGCCTCATGGGGCGCCTGAAGGACATCGTGATCCGGGGTGGCGTCAACATCAGTCCCAACGAGGTGGAACAGCATCTCCTGACGCACCCTCAGGTTCGGGAGGTGGTCTGCGTGGGCGTACCGGACCAGCTGATGGGTGAACGGCTCGGCGCCTGCGTGGTGCCGAAACAGGGCCAGGCACCACCGGTCCCGGAACCGCCGTCGCCGGAAATGGCATTGAAGGAGCTGACGTTGAAGGAGCTGTGCCAGCACCTCGACGAGCGCGGCCTGGAGCGCCGTAAGCACCCCGAGGCGCTGCTGCTCCTGAACGAGCTGCCGCTGACCCCGGCGGGCAAACCGGACCGGGCGGCGCTGCGTGAACGGCTGACCGAGACCGGTGGCGCCAACGCGGAGTAGGCGCACACCCACTGGACCGGACAGGCAGGCGAGAGGGCCGCGGCGAAGATCCGCGGCCCTCCACAACCCCATCGCCCTACCGACCTGACGACCTGTCGACCACGCCCCCGACCCTCTCTCAGGACGTCGACAGCCCTCTCTCGATCGCCGACGCAGCCTCGCGATACACCTTCAACAAATCCAGGTCCTTGCCCGGGTAGTTGGCGATCTCCACCTGCCTGGCGCCGGAGTCCGGCAGGACGGTGCCGGTGGACATATGGACGTTGTCCAGTATCAGCGACGGCTTCTTCGCCGACAGCTCGGACACCTGGCCGGGGCTCACCGGGTCCGGCCCGTACGTACCGACCAGGTTGGCACCCGCGAGCTGCGCGGCCCAGGTGGAGAACGTCTGGGCCACCACCGCAGGACGGCGACCGCCCGGCCACGCCTTCTTCACCTCGGCGGACAGCTTTCCGTACTCGGTTCGGAACGACTTCGTCCAGGCCGCGGCCGCCTTCTCGGTGCCGAACTTCCTTCCGAGCGAGGCCACTTGGGCGGTGGCCTTGTCGGCGGTGTTGTCGAGGTTCACCTCGACGAGTTCGGCCTTCGACCCCGCGGCCTCCTTGATCTTCCCCGCGAAGGGTTCGAACGAGGCGTAGAGCACGTAGTCGGCGCCGGCGACCGCGGCGAGGTCGGAGGGCTTGGGCTCGTAGTCAGGGGCGTGCTGCGCGGTCGACGGCACGATGACCTTGACGTCCTGCGCACCGGCGGCGTGCGCGAAGGCCGCCTCCCAGGTGGTGGTGGCCACGACCACCGGCCCGCCGTTCTTCTTGCCGTCGGCCCCGGCGTGCGCGGAGTCGTCGGTGCTGCCGCCGCCGGAGCAGGCGGTGAGCAGGGACAGTCCCGCCGTCAGTGCGACGGCGGAGAGGAAGGAGACGCGGACGTGTGCCATGAGCGGTTCCTCCGTTCGGGGACGAGGTGGGCGACCAGGGCGGTCGCCCCGGCCACGAGGACGAGAATCGGTCCGGGCGGCAGGTCCAGGACCAGGGCCAGCACGAAGCCGACGAGGTTGACGGCCGTGCCGATGCCGATCGCCCAGCCGACGATCGAGCCCAGGGAACGGCCCAGGCGGCGGGCGGCCAGCGCGGGCAGCAGGGTGAGGGCGTCCACCAGCAGTGCGCCGGTGAGCCGGATAGCGCCGGCCACCGCCACCGCGACGAGCACCAGCAGGATCAGGGTCAGCCGCTGCGCCGGTACCCCGGCACAGACAGCGAGTTCGCGGTCGTGCAGCAGCAGCGCCACCTGGCGCCGCCGCCACCAGAACAGCCCGGGGACGACCGCCGCGAGGACGGCGAGGACGGCCACGTCCCCGTCGCCCACCGACAGGATCGATCCCCACAGCAGCGCGAAGGCCCCGGCGGCGTTGACGCCCGAGACCGCCAGGACGAGCAGCGCCGCGGCGATGGCCAGGCTCATCAGCAGCCCCATCGCTCCTGACAGGCCGTCGGGTGTACGGGCCAGTGGGCTGATCCCGGCGCCGGCCAGGGCGCAGGTGACGATGGCGCAGACCGCCGGGTCGAGCCCGGTCAGCATCCCGATCGCGATCCCCAGCAGCGCCACATGCATCATCGCGAAGCGAACCGGCATGATGTCCAGCCCCACGATCACCACACCCACCACCGGCAGCCCGATTGCCGCCAGCAGCAGCGCGAGCCCCGCGCGCTGCACCGGCACCAGGCTCAGCAGATCGCCGAGGTGCGCGAACCCGATACCGTTCACCGGACCTCCCGGAGCCGCCCGGCGGCCATCTCCAGGACCCGGTCGCACCGCTGTGCCAGCCCCCGGTCATGGGTCACCACGATCAGCGTCACCGGCAGGCCGGTGAGCACCTCGGCCGCCTCCGACTGCCCGTCGAAGTCCAGCGCGGCCGTGGGCTCGTCGGCCAGCAGCACTCCCGCGCCGGCCGCCACACACCCGACCGCCCTGGCCAGATGGACCCGTTGGAGCTGGCCGCCGGAGAGCGTGTGCAGAGGCCGGTCGGCGAGTTCACCGACGCCCAGCCGCCCTGCTGCCTCCGCCGCCTCCCGCGCCGCCCCGCTGCTGGCCAGCAACTCCCGTACCAGCAGCGGGAAGTGGCCGACGGCCGGACGTTGCGGGATCCAGGCACAGGCCCGCCGCCGCCACGCCCACTCGGCCGCCGTCCCGGCCGGCCTGCCGCCCACCGCGATCCGGCCGTCGACATGGCGATGCAGCCCCAGTACCGCACGCAGCAACGTCGTCTTGCCGGACCCGTTGGTTCCGGTCAGCGCCACCCGCTCACCGGCGGCGATGTCGAGATCCACCTCGCGCACCACCTCCTGCCGGCCGTGACGGCAGCAGACCTCGGCCATGCGTACTCCGAGCCCGTCCATCACACCCTCCTCCCCGCACTCATCGCGTGCCGCGTCCCGGGGGCGTACGCCCCGGCCATGGAGAGCTGTCGGACGCCGAACGCCTTCGGTTCCCGGCCTTTTTCGCCGCGGCCCGCGCGGGTCCGTTCCGCGGGAGCCTCGGCGGCCCGCAACAGGGTGATCAGCTGGTCCCGCGCCCGGGCGACGCGCGAGCGCACCGTGCCCACCGGGCAGCCGACCACCTGCGCCGCCTCCGCATACGGCAGGCCCACCACCTGCGTGAGTACGAACGCCTCCCGCCGGTCGTCCGGGATGCCGGCGAGCAGTTCGTCGAGCGCCACCCGCTCCTCGAAACCCGGCAGGCCATGCGGCTGACAGTGCTCCGCGCTCGCCTCCCAGTCCGCCACATCCGCCTTCTTCGGCCGGGCGGAGGCGGCCCGATACCGGTCCACCACCACCCGACGGGCGATCGAGAGCAGCCACGTACGGGCCGAGGAACGCCCGGCGAAACGCGACAGGCTGCCCAGCGCACGCAGAAACGTCTCCTGCGCGAGGTCGTCCGCCGACTGCGGATCGGTCAGATGGGCAACGAACCGCCACACGTCCCGCTGCGTGGCCCGGACGAACGCCTCCACTGCCGCCGAGTCGCCGGCACGGGCTGCCAACGCCAGGGCGGTCACCTGCTCATCGTCCATCGCACGCCCCCGGCCCCGCCCCCGGCTCCGGGAAAACGACGGCACATATACCCACGGGGGGCTTCGTAGGAGCGACAATGGAGCCATGATCTGCGCCCCCCACCGCGCCGCCCTCTCCGCCCGCCTCGACGGCGAACTCGACTGCGACGCCCCTGAGTCGGAGGCCCTCGACCGGCATCTCGCCCGGTGCGCGGCCTGCCGCCGCTGGGCCGCCGATGCCGAACGGCTGCGCACCATGAGCGATACGACACCCGGCCCCGCCACCGATTGGACGGACCGGTTGCTGAAGTCGCTGACGGCCCACCGGGACGGCCCGGCCGGCAACTGAGTTCCTCGGCTCGGGCAGGAAGCGACACGGAAATCGAAACGGGGCCCTCAGCCGGCGAACCACGGCGCGATCAAGCGCACGCGTACGCCAAGAATGTATGCGTGTCATTCGGGGTTCGGTCCTCGTCATACGGCCGCACCGGTGCCCAACGCACCAGGGCACGGCAGATGGACGACCGCCGCCCGATGACAGTCACCACCGCAGGGGTGCCGGACCGGGACAAGCGGCCGCAAGGCAGCAAAGATCCCGCCGCGCGCCCTCGACCACAGAGATCACGGGCAGCCGCGACGGACACTCAGCAACAGCCACGTAGACCGACCCCGGCGGCGGCCCACGCCGCGACACCACATGACACAGCAACGCCGCCCGCAACCGGTCGACGGGAAGCTCCGCCCGTGCCAGGGCCCACACGCTCGTCCGCTGTACGGGACGGACGCAGCAGACGATCAGCAGCCTGAACGACCCGACGGCTCGTACGGCCAACATGCCCAGGCAGCGCAACAGACGGAAGAAGGCGCTCTCCCCCCACCACAGCCACAACCCGCACACCACGGCGGCCAGCCCGTGCGCAACAACCATCCCGAGAGAACCGTGCCCGCAATGCGCCGTGGAGGGCACATTCACGGACATGTGCATGGACGTGTTCATCGACGCGTTCATGGACGTGTGCATGGACGTGTGCATGGACGTGGCCTCGTCGGACCCTCGTTGCGCCCACGCAAAGAGATGGTGCAACAACACCTGTGCACCCAGCAGCCCGCCCACGATCGCCACCGGACCACGCTGCCGACCGGCTGCCCCCCACGCACCCGCCCCCGTCACCAGGAACGCGGCGGCCAGCGCCCACCACGCGACGTCGGAACCGGACATCAGCGCATGGCCGGCCGCGGACAGCACGACGCACACCGCGGCGAACAGCGCGGCGCGCACCCCTCTCGACAGCGATGCTGCGGGCATGACCCCGCCATGCTGCCACCCACGCGGTCCGGTCGGAGTACCACGGAAGATATATCCGACCGGACGGAAGCCTTCCGCCCGTCACAAGCCGACCGATGCAACCATGCGCCGCTTAGGCGCTCGGCCGGCCGGAGAGCACGGCGCCCGCGATGTCGGCCGCGGCCATCGCGCTGACCCGCCGTACCCGTCAGGGCATTCGAGAAGCAGAGACGAGACGAATCGTTCTGTTATGGTGAGGGCATGACTTTCTTCTACTTCCTCTGAGTCCGGGCACGGCCAACACCGCCGTTTCTGCTGCCCGTAGACACTTCGCACTCTCAGGGAAAGTCACATGCGCGAACGCGCCCATACCGCTGTGCCCGCTGCCGTGGCGCAGCTGTCCGTCAAGCACGTCACCAAGTCCTACGGCACCCGGACCGTCCTCGACCAGGTCTCCTTCACCGTCCGCCCGGGCGAGAAGGCCGCCGTCATCGGTGAGAACGGTTCCGGCAAGTCCACCCTGCTGCGGTTGCTCGCCGCGGCCGAGTCGCCGGACGCCGGGGAGATCACCGTCAGCTTTCCAGGCGGCTCCGGCCATCTCGCCCAGACCCTCGGCCTCGGCCCGGACCGCACCGTGCAGGACGCCGTCGACCGCGCCCTGAGCGAACTGCGCGACATGGAACGCCGGATCCGTGCGGTGGAGCAGCGCCTGGGCGAGGCGTCCCCGGACGAACTCACCGCGTACGGCGAGCTGCTGACGGTTTATCAGGACCGTGGTGGATACGAGGCGGACGCCCGGGTCGACGCCGCCATGCACGGGCTCGGCCTGTCCGGGATCACTCGCGACCGCGTACTCGGATCACTCTCCGGCGGTGAGCAGTCGCGGCTCGCACTCGCCTGTGTCCTGGCCGCCGCCCCCGAGCTGCTGCTGCTCGACGAACCGACGAACCACCTCGACGCATCGGCCGTGCGCTGGCTCGAGGAGCACCTGCGTGCGCACCGTGGCACCGTCGTCGCAGTCACCCACGACCGCGGCTTCCTCGAACGGATCGCCACCGCGATCCTTGAGGTCGACCGGGATGCGCGCACGGTGCGTCGGTACGGTGACGGATGGGCCGGCTACCGCACCGCCAAGGCCGCTGCCCGGCGCCGCGCGGAACAGGCATACACGGACTGGCTTCAGGAGGTTGCCCGTAGCGAGGAGTTGCTCCAGGCCGCTGGGAAGCGACTGGCCATCACCGGCAAGGACCCGCGCCAGGGCTTCGGCAAGCACCGCCGGTCGCACGAGGCGAAGCTCGGCGGTCAGGTGCGGGCCGTCCGGGAACGACTGGCCCATCTGCAGCGCAATCCGGTGGCGCCGCCGCCGGAACCGCTGCGGTTCACGGCCACACTGTCAGCAGCAGGCGGCGAGCATCCCGTCGACCGCCCGCTCGCCGAGCTCGACGGCGTTGCGGTCGGTCGGCGCTTGTGCCTGGACGGGCCTCTGGCAATCAGGCACGGGCAGCGGCTCCTGGTCACGGGCGAGAACGGCGCCGGCAAGACAACCCTGCTGCGCGTCCTGGCGGGCGACCTGGAACCGGATGCGGGTACGGTACGCCGCGCTGCCAGGATCGGATACCTGCCGCAGGAACTGCCCACGCGCTGCACACACCTGCCGCTGCTCTCGGCGTTCGCCGCCGGCCGGCCCGGGTTGCCTGAGGAGCACGCCGAACAACTGCTGACACTGGGCCTGTTCCGCGAGGAGGACCTACATGTCCCGGTCGCGTCCCTCTCCACGGGGCAGCAACGGCGACTGCAGATCGCGCACCTGATAACCCGGCCCGCGGACCTGCTCGTACTGGACGAGCCGACCAACCACATCGCGCTCGACCTGGTCGAAGAGCTGGAGGCCGCGCTCGCGGCGTACCCAGGGGCGGTCGTCGCGGTCTCGCATGATCGTGGCTTCCGTCAACGGTTCCCAGGAAAGCGGCTGAAACTGCTCAGCGGCCGCAGACACTGACCAACAACCGTCGTTCACGCGGGGCGGGGCAGTCCACTGCCCCGCCCCGCGGTTGTTCACGCCCTCACGGGGACGCGGCTAGACGAGATCGTTGGCTGCGCCGGCGGCATCGATCACGAGATTGTCGACGTTCGCCGTCGGGAAGCCCAGCTTCGTGATGACCCTCTTGACCGGACTGGCGGCTTCCTCGGCGCTGGCTTGAGGGGCCACGAGTCCGACGAGCGCAACAGCTCCGATAACGACGGAGACGGCTCGGCGAGTGCTACGGGACATGGCGTTCCTCCTACGACAGGTAACGTAACGGGGTGCTGGGTACGCCGCCGCGTCTGGCCCGCAGCGACATGTCTGCAAGAGCGAATCCACCCGGTGGATGCGATGAACCGACCACTCTCTGGTCCGCGGTTGACAATACGGGCAGACCTGGTCAGTAGCCCACCGGACACGCCTAGGGAGGGCTTCCCAAGTGCGGCCGCGACCAGCCTGCCCCAGGCAACTCAGGCACGGAAGACGCGCTCGCCTCAGCCCTGGCCAGCCGGAGGTCCCTATCTATCCCCGTACGGATTCCCGAAGTTGAGCGTGAAGGTGAAGGTGGATCGACTGGCGCGCCCCGACCCACTGCCACCGGACATCGACCATCGGCCACCGCAACCCAAGCCGGAACGGCGACACCTCGCCCCCGGTGCAGCTATAGGCTAATTCGCCGAAATTATCGTGCAGCCAACTGGCACGCGTCTCGACTCAGCACCCGCGCGGACGAGGCTCGACTTCCAAGTGCCAGCGGTGCCCGGGGCCCTTGACCATCAGTGCGTCGAACCCCCATGGACGCAACACCGAAGCGCAGCACCCCAGTTGCTCATGTTCCTCGTAGCGGGCTCCGCTCCCCCGCGGGCCGGCCCACTCCACGCGCACCCCTCCCTCCCCTCTGCCCCCTCCCTCCCCACCATCGGCCGCCAGGCTCGTCCGGTAACCCGTTCTGGTCACCGCACCGGACCGATCGACGGCAGCCGGGACGATCCTGCCCGCCTCCAGCAGGAGACTGACGACACGCAGCGGCTGGCGGCGCTCCCACTCGGCGGGTAGTGCCGCAGGCTCGGACACACCGACGTTGGCCAGACGGCGGATTTGCCGCAGTCCCTCCACAGCGGCTTCCAACTGCTCCGCCCGCTCCTCGTTCTCCCACCATTCGGGAGGCTCCACCCCCGTACAGACCTGAAAGCCCCCGACACCACCCTCACGAACTGCCATGGACACCCGACTCCCATCGTGCGGCCCAGCCTCAGCGGCCGTGCTTGCCGTCGCGCCTTCCACGTGGTCAGATAATGCCAGCATCGCGTGCCGGTGACGGACTACGTCAGGCATGGAGGTGCGAAACCGAAGGAACCGCCATCCATGGCCTCCCACGACGGCGACCGCACAGTCGCCTTGAGCCGACAACTCGCACAGGCACATCAAGAACTCCTCCGCCAGCTCGACGAGATCAGAAACAGTCTCGGACACCGCCGGTTGAAGGACGACACACTTCTCACCCACTGCCTGGCCTTCTGTGCTTCATTGACCACGCACCACAAGGGTGAGGACGACGGAATGTTCTCCCAGTTGCTGCGGGCGCGCCCGGATCTCACCACAACGATTGCGAAACTGGTCGAGGATCACGAAGTGATCGCCTCGATCTTGTCCCAGGTGGGCGAACTCGCCGAGAAAGCCACCGGGTTGCAAGGCACGGCATTGCAATCGATCGGACGTGAGCTCGACGGTTTGGCGGCCATCATGGAATCCCACTTCAGTTACGAAGAACGAGCAATCAGCAAAGCGCTCGACGACAGAGCGCCGGACACCGACTGGCCTGGCATGGTGTTCGGGTTCGGCGTCCCAGGTCCGCAGGCGCACAGACACCGAGGCCCAGACCGTGCCCACCGCGAACGCTGAACCGCGGGTGCAGTGAGGCTTTCCACGGGCCCCGTGCCGCCGGTCACAGGCATGTCGGGCCATCAGCGATGATGCCATGCACAGTCTGCCCAGGCGCTGCTCCGGGCCCCCACCTGCCACGGCGGTCAGGACGGCTCGAGGGCGGCCAACCAAGCAGCGGCGATCGCCCACCCGGCCTAAGGTGGAGGCACCTTACGGTGACGTCGTTGTCGTCGAATCGTTGGCACGACATGAAAAATACGCGTCGTACACTCTTCGGTCTCGCGCTTGTGACTGTGCTTCTCGGCTCCATGCCGGTGTCGGCCGTGGCCACGTCCAGAGACGGCACCCCGATTCAACCGCATGTCAAGATGCCCTTGAGCGGCCTCCTCACTGAGAACGGCACTCCGGTCAACTGGAGCATCCTCGGAATTCCTCTCTGATACGCCGCGCACACCACAGCCCCTCCTTTGAGGCCCATCGATCACCACCGGTGGGCCTCTTGTGCCCTGTCCGGCTTCCAGGGGCGGGCCCAAAACCTGACAGTCATGCCGAGCACCGGGTCCGCTCGTGGTGAGGCGAGGCCCCCGCCAACGCCACCGCAGGCTCAGTCTGTGGGAGGTTCCACGGCCACCGGGCCCGGGGCGTTGGGCAGTGGTGTTCGTGGTTCACGCACTCCAGCCGAGCCACCCTCATCGTTGCCCTCGTCGGTGATGTCGTCCGGGCTGAGCTCGGGGCGTGAGCGACCGGGACCGTACTTCAACCGGCGGGATATCTTCCGACGCTTGGCCACACATTCCTCCTCAACAGGGCCGATTTATCGGCGACTTGACCTTCGCCGGCTGGCTGATTCACTCACTCGCCATTCGATGGACTCAGGGCTCACTCACTGTTCGGCAACTGTGGGACGCTTCGGGGGCGTTGGCTGGTTCCCGTTGTTGGTCGGGGGCGTCGTTTGTTGGCCGGAGGGCCAACGCTCTGCGCTGATCAGCGCGCAGGCGTGGCGGGTGACGTCGACGGTGTCGGTGACGTCGCTGATGTCCGTACGCACCGTGGCAGGTGCCGGATATCCGCCCGGATTGGAGCAGCTGACCGCGGAATCAATGCGAGCCCGGCCCCGGCAGCGCGCCACCGCCTCTTCGACCTCTCGCCGTTCACCGCGGCGTTCACTGTGGCGGGGCACGCCCGTCATGTCCGTGCCTGTGACGGCCGACGCCGCGACGGGACTCCCGATCGGTATGCAGTTCGCCGCCGGCTACCGGCTCGCAGGCACTTGAGCGACGACCTGCTGGCCCTGCTCATGCCCGGTGAGCAGGGTGATCAGGCTGTGGGGCGCGTTGTCGACGAAGGAGGGCTCGTAGAAGAGGGCGCCCTCGGTGGCGGCCGCGGCGCTGCGGGGGAACATGGCCTGCTCGTATGCGGTGAGCGCGGCCTCGACGTCGTCGGGGTGCGCGGCGAGGGCCTTGCCGAGTTCGGCGCCGTCGTACATGGCGAGGTTGGCGCCTTCGCCGTTCGGTGCCGAGAGATGGGCGGCGTCACCGATCAGGGTCGCTCCCCGCACCCGATCCCACCGGTGCCCGATCGGCAGGGCGTTGAGGGGCCGCAGGACCGGTGCGGTGTCGCCGTCGGTGATCAGCGCGGTGAGTTCCGGCGCCCAGCCGTCGAACTCCGCCGCGATCCGCGCGGTCGCGGCGGCGGGATCGGTGAAGCCGATCCCGGCGAACCACTCCTGCGGCCGGAAGAGCGACACATAGGTGTGGAGGGTCCCGCCGCTCTCCCGGTGCGCCTGGATCGCCTTCCCCGGCGCGGGCGCGAACAGCGACCCACCGCCGACCGCGCGGGCGCTGGCAGGGTGGCGGATATCGCTGTCGTAGAGGTAGGTCTCGACGAACGACGCGCCGACGTACTCGGGTGCCGCGCCGGAGAGCAGCGGACGGACCCGTGACCACGCGCCGTCCGCGCCGACCAGCAGACTGGTGACGGCGGTGGTGCCGTCGGCGAAGGCCACCTCGTGCCGGCCCTCGCCGAGGGCACGGACGCCGGCGGCCTTGTGCCCCCACCGGACGGTGCCGGCCGGGAGCGAGTCGAGCAGGATCCCTCGGAGCTCGCCGCGCTGCACCTCGGGGCGTCCGCCCGTGCCGTCGTCGGCGATGTCGAGCAGCACGGTCCCGTCCCGGTCGAGCACCCGGTACTGCTGGCGGCCCTCCAGGACGAGGCCGCGGAACTCGTCGATCAATCCGGCCGCTTGCAGGGCCGGTTGGCCGGTGTCGTCATGGATGTCGAGCATCCCGCCCTGCCTGCGCGCCGTCGGGGAGAGTTCCGCCTCGTAGACGGTGGCCGGGATTCCGTGGACGTGCAGGACGCGGGCGAGCGTGAGGCCGCCGAGTCCGGCGCCGATGATCGTGACGTCAGTGGTCATGGTGATTCCTTGCGTGTCGCGTGCCTGCCGGTGGGCACTCGGCAGGATCTCCGGAACGGTGCCAGGCCCCTCCGACAAGCCGCCGACACAGGACCGACAGACCGCCGATCAACACGGCGAGAGCGAAGGATCTGACTCATCAGGTGCGCCCCGAAGACCACGAATCCGATCCCGATGAGCCAGCCAGGACTGCACGACGAGCACGGCGCCCACGGCACCGTAGGTGATCGCGTTGGTGACGATGAGCGGGGAGAAGATCTGGTAGGAGAACCAGCGCAGGCCGGTCAGGCCCAGTATGGTCGCCACCGCCCCAGGCAGCAGCACCTGCCAGCCGACACCGACACGCTCGCCGAGCAGGAAGTGCTGCCCCCACAGGCGGACATCCATCGGGGAATCCGCCCCGGAGGTTCGAGCCCGGCATCGGCTGCTGCGAAACCTTGACGGGTGTCTCCCCCGCTGATGTCATCGCCGAGTACGTCAGCCGAGGAGACACCGATGCGCATACCCCGCTTCCCCGAGCCCGCCGCGGTCGGATCCGTAACGGTCCGCGCCACTCCGGCCGAGGCATATGCGGTCGTCAGCGATCCGATCGCCATGGTGCGCTTCACCGAGGAGGCGTATCGCGTCCACTGTCTGGACGGCGCCACGGGAGCCGCGGTGGGCGCGCGCTTCCAGGGCTGGAACCGCAACGGCCGGCGCCGCTGGACCACCCAGTGCCGCGTCACCGACGCAACCCCCTCCCTGCGCTTCGCCTACGAGGTCACGGCGACACCGCTCGCCCTCCCCATCGCACGCTGGCAGTACGACATCGCGCCCGCCGAGGAGGGCTGCGTCGTCACCGAGACCAACTGGATGCGCGTGCCCTTGTGGTTCATCCCCGCCGCCATCCTCATCACCGGTGTGCGCGATCGGATGGGCGCCAACGGCTCCCACATCAGCACCACACTCGACCGCCTCAAGGCACATCTGGAGGAGGCGTCGGCTCTGCCCTCGTGAGGTTTGCCGGCGTCTGCCGTGCCGGCAATGGCAACTGGAACGGCCAACCTCTCTACGATTACACAGTCGTTGAGCAGACGAAGAGGTCGGCTGGCCCGGTGTCCTGGTGCGTGGGGCGCCGGAGCGAGGTTTATCACCATGTCCCGCGCCCCGCTCCCTTCCCCGTCAGCCGGTGTGGACCTTCAGTGCCGTCCGGACGGCGGACTCAAGCGCGCCTTCGATCCAGGCAGGCTTGATGGAGGTGTGGTCCCCCGCGAAGTGCAGCGCGCCCTCGGATGTGGGGACGTCGGGGAACAGTTCCGTGTGCTGACCGGGGAAGAGCACGGAAGCCTCACCGTAGGCGTAGTGGTCGCGCATCCACGACTGGGTCTTGCACTTGTTGGTGAAGAAGACCTCGCATCGGCGACCGAAGACCTCCTGCACCCCGGCGAGCGCCCGTAGATACCGCTCGTCGTCGGCGAAGGCGTCCCACTTGAGGGCGTCGTCCGACCAGCTGTAGGAGGCGAGCATGATGCCTCCGTCGCTGCCCGCCATGGGCTGCGCGTGCTCGAAGTACATGAAGCGGTTGGTGTTGTCACTGACGTTGCCGCCACCGCGGAGACGAGCGGCGTCCGGTTCGCTGCTCATGTCGGGCCGGAAGGCGGTGAAGCACTTCTTGACGTGGTCGGGGATCGTCACCCCCAGCGCCTTTACGGACTTGTGCGCACCGAGGTACTTGCCGGAGTCGACCTTGCCCGTCTTGTATCTGTCGTAGAGCTTGTCCTCGATGGAGTTCAGCGCCGTTTCCCACTGTGCCTCGGTGAATTCCCACCAGCGCTGGGAGAATTCCAACAGCACCTTGGTGGCGGCGTCGTAATGCAGTTCCGTGATGGCCCGGCGTTTGCCGTAGCCGAGTGGCGGGTTGAAGGCGACATGGCGCAGTCCGGAGAAGGGGACGGTGATGATCGCCTCGTCGCCCTCGAAGACCTCCGTGACACCGACACCGCTCTGGCCGGTCCGGCAGTCCTCGGAAACGGTGTGCACCTTGACTTTGCCGGCGTGGTGTTCGATGCGTACGGCGCGCCGGTTGAGTTTCACCTTTCCCTGCACAGGCTTGTAGAGGGCATCGGTGAGCAGTGCGGTGCCGCCCTTGATCTCCCAGAACTTGGTCTTGGGGTCGATCAGCGCACTGGACAGGAAGCTGTGGGTGAAGGAGAGGTGCAGTCGCGAGGTCACGTTCTGGATGGTGCCGACGAGGTCGATGGTCCGGGTGTCGAGTTCGCCGACTTCGGTGAGGTACCGGTACATGGACCAGTGGCCGTACCGTTTGAGGATCTCCACCCACCCGTCGACCAGCGCTGTGCCTTTCTTGCCCCGGATGAGCCGCATGGCGGGTTCGAGGGCGTCGGCGAGGATGGCGGATGCGGTCTTTGTGCGGTTGGGGCCCGTGACGCCGAAGGTGGCGTTGATCTTTCCAGGGTCCTTCTCGTAGTCGGCCCGGCGCATATGGACGCCGTTGACGTGGATCCAGGCACGGTTGGCCCGCTTCGTCGGGCTCTCGACGTCGACATCCACCAGGTAGAACTCCTGCAGCGGGAGTTCGAGCTTCTTGAGCAGTGCCATGAGGAGGGGATGACTGTCGGGCAGCCGCATGGCACCGGCTTCGGCGTACTGCCTGGGGTCGGCGAAGGGCTGCTCCCCGTTCTCGTGGCCGCCCTTGCGGAACGTCTTGATACGGCCGCCGACGCGGTTGCCGTTGGCCTCGATGACGACGACGTCGTGGCCCGCACGGTGGAGCAGGTTGGCGGCGAGCAGGCCGGCCGGGCCGGCTCCGACGATGAGGACCCGCTTGGTTGCCTTGGCCCGACTGGTGGGCAGACCGTGTTCGACGGCCTTCAGGTACGTCGGGACGAGGGGTTTGTCATGCTCGTCGTAGACGGCGATGGCGCGGGCGACGGTGGTGTACGCCGCGGGATCGGTGCCGGGCGGTACTGCGGTCGGCGCCGTCGCGGGTGCGGTGGCGGGGCTCAGTGCGATGGCGGGCGTGCCGGAGGCGGCGGTCAGACCGGCGGCGAGCACCGAGGCACCGGTCGCCGCGACCACGGCGCGTCGCGAGGGCTGGGCGTCGTGCGGCTGGGGCACAGGCTGCGAGGCGGATGAAGCATCTGAGGCGCGGCGCTCGTCGCTCGACGTGCCTGGCTTCTTCGGGTGGGGATTCGGGTGGGGAACGGCCACGTTCGGTGTACTCCTGTCGTGTGAATTGATCGCTCATCACATTTGGCGTACGCACGACGCGGAGCCAGTGCCTTCACCCGGACGGGAACGCTAAACCACTCTCCCGGTTACATGAGGCCACTTCTCTTCAACGCCCTTTACACGAGGGGTCGTTGACAGCCACCCCGGCACTCGACTTCGACGGCCACGAAGCGCAGCCGACGCAGTCGACGTGGCCGGCACGAGCAATCGACCCCGACCACCCCATTGACACATCGCAATACGTCGATACGATCTCCTCATGTCGACCTTCGATGCTGCTCCCACCGCCCTGATCGTTCACGCTCACCCCGAGCCCCAGTCGTTCAGCACCGCCCAGATGACCGCCGCGGCCCAGACCCTGCGTGACGCCGGGTACCGGGTCGACGTCCTCGACCTCTACTCCGACGCCTGGGCCCCAGTCCTCGGCCGCGATGAATTCGCGCCGGTGGAAGGCCACTTCAAGCCGCAGGCCGAGCAGATGCGCGCAGTGAAGGACGGGACGCTCGACGCCACAGTCAAGGACCATCTCGATCGGTTGCTCGCCGCCGATCTGCTGGTGCTCTCGTTCCCGTTGTGGTGGTTCTCGCTGCCGGCCATCCTCAAGGGATGGGTGGACCGGGTATTCGTGATGGGTGGGGTCTTCGGCGGGGACTACGGGCTCTTCGACGACGCCGCCCTCGCCGGGAAGCGAGCGATGCTCCTGATAACGACCGGCGGGGCCGGCACGTCGTTCCAGTCGGGTGGCACCCTGGGCGCGATCGACGACTTTCTCTTCCATATCCACCGCGGCATGCTGGAGTTCGTCGGCTACCGGACCCTCGACCCCGTGATCACCTACGGACCGGCCCACATGACCGACCAGGAAAGGGCAGTTGCGCTGGAAACCGTCAGGGAATCCGTCGCCCTCGCCGCGGCGAATCCGCAACCCGCCGTTGGATGAATCCGAGGTCTCCGAGGCGACGGTCGGGCTACCCGCCTCACCTGCCGACCGCCGCACGGACGACGAGGCCCGATCCGGTTGGGCACGGGTTAACCTCATCGGTCATGAACATCCTGATCGTAGGCGGCAGTGGCTTCCTGGGCCGCGAGTTGGCCCAGCAGGCACAGACGGCCGGGCACACCGTGACGGCGACTTTCGCAACCCGCGCCGGCGGCATCGCCGGGATCCGCCGGCTGCCCATGGACCTCCGTGACAGTGCGGAGATCGCACCGGTGCTCAGGGAGTCCGGGCCGGACGTGGTCATCAACGCGGCGTATCGCAAAGCCGACTGGGCGACGACGGCCGACGGCGCGATCCGCCTGGCCATGGCCGCCACTGAGTACGGAGCACGACTGATGCATGTATCCAGTGACGCCGTCTTCTCCGGTGCCGACGTCCGCTACGACGAATCGGCGATGCCCGATCCGGTCACCCCGTACGGGGCCGCGAAGGCCGCGGCCGAAACGGCGATCCGCCTGGTCGCCCCGGCCGCCGTCATCGCTCGTACCTCGCTGATCATCGGTGACGGCGGCTCCGTACACGAGACACTCGTCCACGATCTGGCCACGGGGCGCCGCGAGGGCATGCTGTTCACCGATGACATCCGGTGCCCCGTCCATGTCACCGACCTCGCGCAGGCCGTCCTCGAACTGGCCGCCTCCGAGCACGCCGGCGTGTGCCACCTTGCCGGATCGGATGCGATCAGCCGTCATGAGCTCGGTGCCCTGATCGCCGAACGCGACGCATTGGACGCCTCGCGGCTGGTTGCCGGCCGCCGCGCCGGCACCGGTTCCCCGGGAGCGTTGGACGTCCGCTTGGACAGCACTCGGACGCAAGGCACCTTGCGCACCACACTGCGCGGCGCACGCGACTTCCTACGCCGCGAGCGTTGACGCGACATCGCCTTCGTACCAGCACTCGGCCACTCGGCCGCCATTCGCGTTCGCTGAAGGGCTGAGCTGCCGCTACGTATCGCCGGACCGGCCGTCAGGAGGACTCCACCACGCTCTCCAGGACCTCGACGGCCTTCCCCACCCCATCTCGGGCGAGAGTGCGGAGTCCGAACTGTTCGGCTTTTTCTGTCAGTTGGAGGTCACTGACTGCTCGGCAGAGTGCGGCGGCCAGACGATCCGCCGTGAGATCGTTCTGCGGCAGAGGCGCTGGCGCGAGGCCGAGGGCATGCATACGTCGTGCCCAGAACGGCTGGTCGAAGGTGAACGGGCACACGACTTGCGCGCGGCCCGATCGCAGGGCCGACGCCGTGGTTCCGGCGCCGCCGTGGTGAACGATGGCGGCCATGTGGGGAAAGAGACGGTCGTGCGGTACCTCGTCGGCGAAGAAGACATCGTCGGAGCCCCGGCACCGCTCCCGTTCAGAGGCCATTTCCCCACCCCAGTCGGCAGCAATCACAGCCCGGACCCCGGATTTGCGCACCGCCGCGAGGACGGCCCCGCTTCTCGCGGCAGAACGGCTCACGACCATACTGCCGAATCCGATGTACACGGGCCGATCACCCGCCTCCAGAAACGAGCGAAGGTCCGCAGGCATGCGCCACTCGCCTGTGTTCGGCAGATGCCAAAAACCCGTGGTGTGCGTGGTCGGAGGGTACCGAGGTGCACCGGGCAATACATCGGGGTCGAATGCCTGCAATACGGTGGCCGGCCCTCCATCGGGGCAGGACAGAATGCCGGGGCCACGCGCCCTAATCGACAATCCCAGCGATTCGCGCCGCAATCGCGTCACCGACGAGCCGTACAGGAAACGGACCAGCCACTCGGCGTAGGCATAGGAAGCCCCGCTCAGCGAGGCGGGCAGGCTCACGGGTACCAATGGATTGACGAAGTCGGGCGTGGGCACCCAACCAGGCTGCAAACACACCGGCACAGCAGGCACCTTGAGCCACTCGGCGAGGTGATGCGCCTGCACCCAGGGCGCGAAGACCACGACGTCGGGACGAGGCAGTCCTTTGACCTTGGCAGTCAGGTCTTCCAGCAGCTTCACGTAGTACGGCCGGTTTCTTCTGAACCAGCGCATGCCCCGTACCGCGCCGCGAAGCCCGCGGCAATCCTCGTTGGCTCTCAGGACTACAGGATCGGCAAGGAGCTCAAGGGGCCCGTCCACCACCGGAACGTAGGGCACTCCTGCCGAGCGAGCCAATTCCCGGAAGGCGTTCGGGCCCATCAGTGTCGCGTCGTGTCCGACCGCCATCAGGCGGCAGGCCAGGGCCACATACGGCTGGACATCACCGCGCGTGCCATGGGACACCAGCAAGACCTTCATCGCAGCGATCCTCCCAGTTACCGGCCGCTCGGCAATGTCCCGTCACATCAACCGGCTTCAGCCGGCAGAATCCACCTCGAAGAATCCATATTCGCGAATTGCGCCACCGCAGAAACCAGTACCAGAGCGTTACGGACCCCAAGGTGACTCAGGAGGGGAGCTACCGCGCCATGGTAGAGACCCCGCCCTACGGACGGCAGGAGCTGACGGACCGAGGTAATCGCGGGATGCGCGGTGACCAGCCGCGGAAGCTCACTCCGGTTGATCGCCCACGGCATGGGTGGTGCCGGATATCCTCGTGCCGTGCGGACGGCGCCGGTAAAGGTATGGGCGCTGAACCAGCGTGGCACGGTGTCGAAGACGAGCGCGCCCCCGGGAAAAGCTTCGGCGCAGCCTGCGAGCAGGTCACGTACTTGGCGGGGCCGCAGGTACATCAGCAGCCCCTGGGCGGTGATGAGCACTCCTCGCGAACGGTCGACCTCGTCACGCCAGGACAGGTCGAGTGCGGAACACGCGAGGGTGCGTCGGCGATCGCTGTCCGGGAACAAAGAGCGACGCAGTGCGGCGATTTCGGGGAGTTCGACGCCGAGCCACTGGGCATGGCCGTTGTCACAGCGCCAGAACTGCGTTTCCAGCCCTTCGGCCAGTTGAACGACGGTGCCGTGGGGATGGGCGGCGAGGAAGTCTCTCACTACTTCGTCGAACATGCTGACGCGCAATGCATGGCCTTGGGCGATGAGGCTGTTGGGACGCCCGAAGCGCCGCTCGAAGGGGAAGTCGAGCGTGTCGACCAGTTCCACTGCTTTGGGGTCGTGGAGTACCGGTCGGGGGCGGCTCGCTTCCCACGCACGCTGATACAGGTTCCACATCAGCGTTTCCGGGACACCGCTGAGGGTGACGGCGTGCGTAGTACCGAGGTCACGGCCCATCGCGTTATTCCTCCCTCGGCCCAGCCGTCCCGCAGTGGTTTGAGCAGCTCAGGATGGGGCGTCCGTGGAAACCGCGTGGAGCAACTCGCCGATGTTCAACACCTGCCAAGGCCCTCAACGTATTCCTTCCAAAGGAGAGAGACCGTGAAGAACACGCGGTTACAAGCGCCCTGGTGGGCTTCCTCGCCGAGTGTGCCGACCCTGAGGCGAGCAACACTGAAGCACTTCGGATCGGTTTCGGATCGGGTGGCGAACTGGACATCCGGCGTTGCCAATAGCGCTGCTTCCTCTTGACCTGCGCAGGGACTCCAAGAGCTCCAAGGGCTCCCCTCCCTCCAGATGAAGCGCAGCGCTGCCCAGCTCGCTTCAGGGAAATTTTCACCTCACACAGCAATAGGACTGTCGGTCACCGTCCCGCTACCGCCGCCTGCTGGAGGCCGGGCTGCTCGGCAGGCAGCCGGCCGGTACGGACTCGACGACGCGGTGGAGCAGTACGCTGCCTGTGCCTGGCGAGACCTTCAGCCTGAGGCGTCGATGCCGCCCGACCCAGGCACTGTGGAGTTCACGTCTGGTCGGCAAGCTCACTCTCGCCGGCCTGGATCCCAGGCAGCGCAGCTACGGCCCCTGTTCAGCCTTCCCCCTCGCCATGGCTCCGGATGCGGGCTGGTCTGTCGCCCCCGCGCTCCGCCCTGGCATCCTGATGGCGAGGCCCGACGGCCGTACCGACAACGACACACCGACGACGAAAGGGTCCCATGGCCGACGAAACGAGCCAGGCCGACGCCGGTGTGCGGTCGGCGGGTACGCAGATCAAGATCTTGGTGACCGACCTGGACGGCACCCTGCTCGGCGGTGACGAGGACGGGCGGAGACGGTTACGCCAGGCACTGGACCGCCACCCGGAAATCACCGTCGTCTTCGCAACCGGACGCGGCCTGCCCTCCGTCCAGGCGCTCCTGGACCGTGATCGCCTCGTCCCGTCGCCCCGGTGGATCATCTCGGACGTCGGGGCGAGCGTCGTCGACGCCACCGACATGAGCCACGTCGACGTCCTGGAAACCCAACTCCGGGCGGGCTGGCCTGGCCACGACCACGTCCGCACGGTCCTCTCCCGCCACTTCCCCCGGCTCAGATACCAGGAGGGAGTGGCACAGGACGGCCGCTGCTCCTTCTTCCTGTCCCCGCACCACCTCACCGAGCGCCTCAAGGCGGCCGTCGACGACCTGGGGTGTTCGTGGTCGTACTCCGACGGTCGCTTCTTCGATGTCCTCCCACCCCAGGCAGGCAAGGGTCCGGCCGTCCAGCAACTCGCCCGCAAACTCCAATGGCCCGCCTCCGGGATCCTCGTGGCCGGTGACTCGCTCAACGACCTGTCGATGTTCCGCCTCGGCACCCACGGAGTGATCGTCGGTAACGCCGAACCGGGCCTGTCCGCCCAAGCGCCCACGACCGCCCGCGTCCACCGAACCGTCCGACACGGAGCCGCCGGGGTCCTCGCCGCCCTGGAACGCCTGGGGTGGTTACGGACCCCCTCACCGGTGGTCATCGCCTACCACCGCCCACCCGCGCAGTGGTCCCGCGGCCAGTGGCATCGCCCCTTGAGCCCCAACGGAATCCTGCCGGCCCTGACCTCCGCCCTCACCGACGAAAGCGCCCCCGCATCCGCCGCGGTCTGGGCCGCCGCCCTCGTCCACGACAGCCCGGCCGGTGTCCCCGAGCCTCCCGCCAACCTCCCCATGGCGCTACTCCCCGTACCATCCCAACGGTGGGCACGGTACTTCCACGGTGCCTGCAAGGAGACCCTGTGGCCTGCGCTGATGTCCCAGCCGCAGCTGATCCGGCACACGACGCCTCAGTGGGCCGCCTACGAGGCGTTCAACCAGGACTTCGCCCACCACATCGGGGCGCACGCGGAACACGGCGGGACAGTCTGGTTGCACGACTACAACCTCTGGCTGGTCCCCGGCATCCTCCGGTCCCAACGGCCCGACCTGCGCATCGGCCTGTTCCACCACACTCCCTTCCCCGACCCCGACACCTTCCGACGGCTCCCCGTGGCCGGACAACTGCGCGCTTCCCTCGGCCAGTTGGACTGGGTCGGCTTCCACACAGCCGCCTCCGCGCGCAACTTCCAGGATCTTCTCTCCGGCGGTTCCGACCACTCCGGCGACTGCGACCGCCTGCCGTGCATCGGCGTCCATCCCCTGGGAATCGACCGCCAGGCCGTCGCCGCCATAGCCCGCTCCCGCCGGCCCCACCGACCCACTCCCGGCGGCGACACCATGCTCGTGCTCTCCGTCGAACGCCTCGACTACGCCAAGGCTCCCGTCCAGAAGATCCGCGCCCTGTCCACACTCCTTGAACAGTGCCCCGGGTTACGTGGGCGGCTCCGCTTCCGCCTGATCTGCCCACCACCCGAACCAGGCATCCACGCCTACGACACCACCCGCGCAGCCCTCGAAGATGCCATCAGCACACTCAACAACCGCTGGGGGACGGAAGACTGGTTACCCGTTGACTACCGCCCCCAGTCCCTGCCCTTCCCCGAAGTCGTCGGCCACTACCTGGCAGCCGACGTGTTCTGGGTGACGTCTCTCGCCGACGGCATGAACCTCACCGCCCAGGAATACATCGCCGCCAAGTCCGCCACCGGTAGCCCAGGCACCCTCGTTCTGTCCAGTCAGGCAGGAGCTGCCGAACACTTCGGCACGGCCGCACTCCTGACCGACCCGCGCAGTCCACAGAACCTGGTCGACACCCTCCGCCAGGCGCTTGACATGACCCCGGCCCAACGACAGACACACATCGCACGTCTCGCCGCCCTCCTCACCACCCCGTCCCCCGCCGACTGGGCCCGGACCATCATCGCCACCATACGGCGAGCAGGCGGCCCACAGCCGGGAGCGTCCGGATAGCGGCTCCCGCCCTGGCACGCCGATGCTGTCCGAGCCCCCGGCTTCCGGTCGACCCTGCTGTCGTCCGCTGCATCGGCTATCCGGCTGATGCTGCCGGGCCCCGCGGCCTCCTAGTGTCGAAATTCCCCGATGACGATGCCGAGCCGGAAGAAGACGATGAAGAAGAAGGAGTGCAGTGCTGTGTCGACAGTGGTCAAGCGCGTGGTGGTCGGCGTGGACGGCTCGCCCGGCAGCATTGCCGCGCTTCGGCAGGGTGCCCAGGAAGCCGCACGTCACAAGGCGCTGCTGTGTCCGATACATGCCTGGGCACCCCCGGGCGGCGAGGCGGTGGACGCCATTTATCCGGCGCCGGCGGACGTGCGCGCGCACTGGGAACGTGACGCCGACGGCCGACTGGCACGGGCCTGCCAGGAGGCGTTCGGAACCGTTGGAAACGGGGCACGCATGCGCCCCAGGACCGTCCGCGCACCCGCCGGAATGGCCCTGGTGGCGTACGCCTCCCAGGACACCGATGTGCTGGTGGTGGGTGACAACAGGCACGGCCCCGTGCACCAGCTGCTGCACGGCTCGGTCAGTCGCTACTGCCTTCGGCACGCGCACTGCCCGGTGCTTGTGGTGCACTCCACCGACGACGAGACGTGAGCCGCCGTGAGGCCGGCCCTGTCCCCTCGGGCGATGGCTCCCGCTGACGGAACGCGCGTGAACGGGGAGCGAGGCGATTCACCTGCCGGTCCCGAGGGTGCGATGGACGACACGATCAGCCGGCCGCAACGCCGGCACCTCGGCGGCGGCCTGTCCACCGGCGGCGGGCTTGCACGCCGGGCGCCCGCGGACGGCGTGGTGCTGTCGCGCCAGGCATGGGCGCCCTTCCTGCCCTGGGCACTGTTGGTGGTGCTGGTGGCCGTCGACGTGGCGCTCCCTGACTGGGTGATCATCGCTCCCGCGCTGGCGGCGGTGCCCGCACTGGCCGCGGCGGTGGGACGTCGGGTGTGGTACCCGGTGGAGCTTGGCGTGGTCACCGCCGCCGCCAGCTTCATCGGCGCCTCCCGCAGCGGCGGGGTCCTCGTCGTCGGCCATCTGGCCACGCTGGATGCGATCGCGCTGACCACGGTCATCGGCTGCGCCACCGCGTGGGCGCGGGCGCGCCAGGAGCGGGAACTGTCCCAAGTCCGCGTCACCGCCGAGGTGGCCCAGCAGGTCCTGCTGCGTCCGCCGCCCCAACAGCTGGGACCGGCGCGGATCGCGGTGGACTACTCGGCCGCGGCGGCCTGCGCCCGCATCGGCGGCGACCTGTACGACGTGGCACTGACCCGGTGGGGTGTCCGGGCGCTGATCGGTGATGTGCGCGGCAAGGGCCTGTCGGCGGTGTCCACCGCCTCCGTGGTGCTGGGCGCCTTCCGTGAGGCGGCCTACGACGAGCGCTGCCCGTCGGCGCTCGTCCGCCGTATCGCCTTCTCGCTGGATCGCAGCCTTTCGCCATGCACGGAGGAGTTCGTCACTCTGGCTGTGCTGTGCCTGCCGTCCTCGCCGAGCGGCCGGTCCGCAGACCTTCAGGTGGTCAACTGCGGGCACCCGGCTCCCCTGCTGCTCCGTGCGGGCCAGTCACCGGAGGCGTTGGATCCTCCGGAGCCGGTGCCACCGCTGGGCGTGCTGTTGCCCGAGGACGTGCGTCCACCGGTGCTGCACCATCCGGTACGGCCCGGCGACACGGTGCTGCTCTACACCGACGGCATCACCGAGGCCCGCGACGCCGCCAGGCAGTTCTACGGGCTGCGGCAACGCCTGGCCACGCTGCAGAGGGGCGACCCGGACCAGCTGCCGGCCCGGCTCCACGCGGATGTCCGGGCGCATACGGGAGGCTCGCTCGACGATGATGCCGCGGCACTGTTGCTGCGCTACGAGCCATGAGGTAGCCGGTTGTGCCTGCGCGCTGGAGGGCGGGCCCCGGCGGATGCCGGTGGGCAAGCGAAGCCCGGAGGGCAGCGGACGCCGGCCCGCGTCGTACGGCAGGGGCATCCGAGAGAATCGGCAGGCGTCCATAGAACCGACGGCCCGTCATCGCCATTTCCAGGGGCTGCTGTTCGCTACTGTCGCTGCATGCACCGTCGCAGAAGCGACCGCCCGCATGGTCGCCTGGTTCCGCTGCCGCCACCGTGGTCCCGGGGTACGGCCGGTGACATGGCGGCGGAAGCCTCCCGGCACGTTGCCTGGGTCCGTCTGCTCATGCTGGTGCCGCTCGTGCCTGCCGGGCTGCAGGCAGGCCGTTCCATCGCGGCGCTCCCCTTCGGCCTGCTGGCGGTGGGCTATGGACTGTGGGCCGGGGTCCGTCTGCTGTGGGTGTACCGGCGGCCGGTCACCGATATACGCGGGGCGGCGGCCGCGCTGGTTGTCGACCTCACGCTGATCACTGCCTTGGCAGCGGTGTCCGGAGGCCGGAACTCGGCTGTGCGCTACGCCTACTTCATGTGGCCGATGGCGACGGTCCTGTGGCAGCTTCCGCTGGTGACAGCGGTGTACGGCCTCATCTGTGTGGTGGGGTACACCGTGATGTCGGTCCCGGGACTGCCGTCGCGGTACGCCGACTGGACCTGCACGATGGTGTCGGACGAGACGTACCTGCTGTGGACGGTGCTGGCATCCATCGTCATCGCCAGGCTGTTGCGGCGCCGCACCAACCGGATCCATGAACTGCTCCGCACCCGTGAAATGCTGCTGGAGGACGCACTGCAGGCAGAAAGCCGCGAGCGGGGCGACCTTGCGGATGCGCTGCACGACGGGCCGGTACAGACCCTGACGGTCGCGGTACAGGATCTGGACGAGGTGGCCGAACGGGCCGATGGTCACCTGCTCGCGCCGGTGCGGTCACAGCTGCGCGGGACCATCGGGGAGATCCGGGGCATCATCGTCGACCTCCACCCGCAGGTCCTGTCCACGAAGGGCCTGGGGCCGGCGCTGAAAGCCATGGGCCGGCGATGCGCCCAGCGCGGTGGTTTCCACGTCGCATATGACATCCAGGCATCCGAGCCCGTCGCCCACCGGGAACTCCTCTATTCCGTGGCACGGGAGCTGCTGACCAACGTCGTCAAACACGCACGGGCCACCGAGGTCTCCGTGCGCCTGCGTACCACGCAAGGTGGTGAGACGGTGCTCTCCGTGCACGACAACGGGGCGGGGTTCGACCCGGCACTGGCCCAACAGCGGCTGCGTGAAGGGCATATCGGCCTGGCGAGTCACTGTGCGCGGGTGGAGAGCGCGGGCGGGCGGTGGCAGGTGGAGAGTTCGCCGGGTGGCCCGACCACGATCGAGGTGCGCCTTCCCGCCTGAGCGGACGGGCGCCGGGCCGGCGTGCTGCCGGCTCCCGTGCGGGCGGGCGTTCACGGGGCGGGTTGGGTTGCCGCAGGCTCGGATTCCCCGTCGGGTACAACCAGCACCGGTCCCGCCGCGTGCCGCAGGCAGTACCGTCCCACCGAGCCGCTGACCAGGCGGCTGAGCGCGCCCCGTGAGCCACCGCCGATGACCAGCAGGTCGCCTTCCCGGTCGGCGGCCCGCACCAGCAGCGGGCCCGGCAGACCGCGGGCGACGACGGGGTCACAGGACGCACAGTCGTGCTGATCGTCGAGGACGCTGTCGCAGATGCAGGTCAGACGGTGCCTGGCATCGCTGGCGAGTTCGCGTTCCATGTCGGCGTCCGGGGGCCAGAGCATGTCGATGTAGTCGCCCTGCGGTGAGGAGTAGATCATCACCGGGCACAGTTGTGCCTGGTGGCGGCGTGCCTCGTCGGCGGCCCGCCGCAGGGCGCGGGAGCTTCCGGCCGAGCCGTTCACGCCGACCACCACGCGGCGCACCGAAGTCATCGTGTTCATCGTCGGCGCTCCTTCCTCGTTCTTTGCGGGTTCCTTGGGGGTCCCTAGCGGGTCCTTTGCTCGCCGCACTCCACGATAGGAACGGCTCGGCCCCGCGCGGATCGGCCGACTGGACCATCCGACGGTCGACGGCCCCTCCCCCGTCCAGCCTTTGTGATCACCATGGCCGACGGTTACGTTGTGCTTCGAGGGCTTGTTTCCGGTTTCCGCACCTGACGGGAGTGGACGCCATGGAGACCGATTCCGGTACGCCGGTCACCGTGGTGATCGCCGACGACCATCCCGTCTACCTCCAGGGACTCGCCCGGGGATTCCAACTCAGCGGACAGGTCGACGTGGTGGCCGAGTGCGCGGACGGCGAGTCGGCTCTCCAGGCCGTCCGAGACCTGCGTCCTCAGGTTGCCGTGCTGGACTACCGGCTGCCGCGGATGGACGGCATCGCGGTCACCCATGCCATGACCCGGGACGGGCTGCCGTCCCGGGCGCTGCTGCTGACCGCCACCACGGACAGCGCGGTCGTGTACCGGGCGCTGGAGGAGGGTGCGTACGGCTATCTCGCCAAGGACGCGCCGCGCTCGCGGATCGTGGATGCCGTGGTGAAGATCGCCCGGGGTGGTCATGTGATCTCGGAGGACGTGTCCGGGGGCCTGGCCGAGGAGATCAGGATGCGCGCCGACCGCAACGCGCCGGTTCTCTCCGAGCGTGAACGGCAGGTGTTGCGCGGTTTCGCCGAGGGCAAGAGCATCCCGCAGTTGGCCGCGGAACTGTACCTGGGGGCGAGCACCGTCAAGACCCACACCCAGCGGCTGTACGAGAAGCTGGGCGTCTCCGACCGGGCAGCCGCCGTGGCCGAGGCGATGCGACGACATCTGCTGGAGTGACCGCTCCTCGCTCGCCACCCGGGCAGCCACCGTGCTGCCGCACGTGCGGGGAACGATGGTGTCACTGTATGTGACCGGGACGTTCGTTGGCGGCGGTGTCGCTCCCGCCCTCGCCACGGACTTTGCCGACCGGGGCGTGGCCACGCCCGGCAAGGCGCCTGCCAGGTGGTGTCGCGACTGTACTCGTACCGTGGTGCCGTGGTGATCCGTTCGAGAGTTCGCGCGGTGTCGGACGTGGTCACCGCGCTGCTGAGACCCGAGGGCCGGCCACGGTATGCCGACGGGATCGCCGCCGGAGTGGCGTTGGCCGGCCCGCTCGCGGTGGGTGCCTGGGCCGGTCATGCGGCCACGGGAGCGTCCGTCGCCGTGCCCGCGGTGCTGGTGGCAATGCCCTTCCCGGCCGGCGCGAGCCGCGCCGAACGGGCTCGCTGCCTGGCGGTCCGTACGATGGGCGTGACCGTGGCCGGGATCTATGTGGCCCTGGCGGGGAGCGCGGTGGCGGCTCTGGCGCCTGGGGTGGCGATGGCGGCCTTCATAGGCGCACTGGTGCCCCGGATGGGGACCACCGCCGCCTTGGCCGTGCTGCTGGTGGGCATCACGGGTGACCGTGGGCATCCCGCGCTGCTGCCGGGACTGCCCCAGCTGGTGGGATGTCTGTGGACGACCGCCCTGCTGTTGCCACTGCTGCCGGAGGCGGACCGGAGCGACGCTCCCGGCCAGGCACACACGGTCGGCTCATCTGCCGTTGCCGTCCGACATGCCGGTCGGCTGGCGCTGCTCAGTGGGGCTGCCACCGTGGCCACCGGCTGGCAGGGCTCGCTGTGGGGCGAGGGCCACTGGCTGGTGACCTCGCTGTTGTTGTCGTTGCAGCCCACTCCCGAGGGCACCCGCAGCAAGTCCGAGAAGCGGGTGCTGGGCAACAGCCTGGGCGGAGTCGTCGCGGCCGTACTGCTGCTGGCTCGTCCGGGCGCGTACGCGGTGACGGCCATCGTCGGCGTCGCCGGCGCGGTGGCCTACGCCTTCCGACCTGCCAACTACGCCTACTGGGCACTGGCCTCGCCCGTGCTGCTCCTGCTGCTGAGCGACTTCGACAAGCCGATGCCCTGGTACGCGGCGGTGGTGCGGGTGGCGCTCAACCTGCTGGGCGGTCTGCTCGCCGTGCTGGCGCATCGCCGGCTGTGGCCCGCCGCGAGCCGCGCCCGATGACTGGCGCGGCTTTCGGTGGGCCGCGACCGGCGTCGGGCCCGGTCAACCCGGTGCGGGCGGTCCGGTGGACCCGCGCCTCCACCGATCAGCGGACCGCCTGGCCGCCGCTCTCCTCCCTTTGGTCCTCCTCTGGACCCACCACACAGCCGACACGCAAACGCTGTCCGTTTTGTACTGTTGACAGGGCAGGCCGGTCAACAAACGGAATCCCCCTTGATCCCAGGTGAGGAGCTTGTTGCCATGGATCGCACCTCCACCGTGCTGCACCGCGCCCTTTCGTCCCTGCGACTGGCGCCCCAGCACATCGACGAACGGACCGCCGCCCCATCACAGGACTTCAACTGCCTGCGGGCCGCAGCCATGATCTGGACCGACGAGCTGGCCGCACTCAGCGGCATGAGCGCGCAGCTCGCGGTGGCTCATCCGCGCGGCGTGCAGCTCATCCACCACGTCTTCCGACCCGACAACAGTCCACAACGACTGGCCACCGGTGACGTACTGCCGCGCGACTCCGCGGCCGCGCGGGTGCTGACCGCACCGCACGACGGGCGCTGCGCGTTCGTACGCCAACCGAACGCGCGCACCGCCGAGTTGGCGACCGTCGTGCCGTGCCCGGAAGCACCGGAGTGCGCCGCCGCACTGAGCGTGACCGGGCCGTCCGACCTCCTTGACCCGGCTGTTCCCGAATCCATCCGCTACCGTCTCCTGCTGCTTCAGACCGCGGCATCAATCCGATCGAGCCTGGTCGCCGGAATACCCACCCGGGCCTGAGCGGTCGGCAGGCGTCAGTCTCCAGTGCCCTTCCCGTATCCCTGCCGCCGCTCGAAGCGGGCCCGGGCGGCGTCATGGGCACCGCGCAGCAACTGCCCGACCATGTCCTTCGTCCTCTCACCGGGACTGACGACACAGACCCAGCCGAGGTCGCCGTATACCGGGTGCGGCAGCACGGTGTCGGTGCTTGCGTGGTCGCGGTGGAGGGTGCGGTGGCGCGGCTGCTCCCCGGTGAGTTCGGCGAACGTCGCGCGGTCGACGTGGATGTTGACCCGCCAGCGGCCTGGAGCGTCCAGGTCGGACGCGTCGTCGCCGGGGTAGTTCTTGGTGACGATCGTCCCGTAGGGCTGGACGTTCCGGGGGACCTTCCCGTCCGGTGCGTAGTAGAAGAACGCGTCTCCCCACACCAGCTCCGGGAAGGCGCCTCCCGGCTCGGGGACAACCACGAGTGCACCGTCGAAGCCTCGCACGGTCGCGATGATCTGTTCCATACTCATGGTTCAAGCATCATCTTCAAGTGCTCATGTGGGGTTGGCGTTGGACGAGCAGATGGGCCGTGCGCAACAGGCATCGCTCCGCACGGTGGATGTCGCCGTGGCGTCGGGGTACTCACTGCAACAGGTTCGCGACCTGGAGCGGCTGGGGGTCATCCCGCCGACCGCCCGGTCGAGCAACGGCTACCGCGCCTACACGCCCCTTCACGTGCAGGCCCTTCGCGCCTATCGAGGACTCGCACGTGCCGTCGGCCCCGTCGCGGCCAGGCAGCTGCTGACGGAGTTGCGGACCGCGACGATCGCGGAGGCGGCCTCGGCGGTCAGTGCGGTCCATGTCCGGCTCGCACGGGAACGCGACGAGGCCCTGCGCGCCCAGCAGGCACTGCGCGCGATACAGGCAGAGGAACACGCGCCCACGTCCCGGTCAGTGAGTGACGCGAGGAGTGCCACGGAGGGTGCCACGGGGCGCGACACAATGACGATCACGGAGCTCGCCGGTGCGCTCGGTGTGCGTCCCTCGACCCTGCGGTTCTGGGAGCAGGAAGGGCTGGTCAGTCCCGAACGAGTGACCTCACTGCGAGCGCGCCGCTATGGACTGTCCGATATCAGAGCGGCCCGTATCGTCGTGGCGCTGCGCAACGCCGGTTACGGTATTCCCGCAGTGCGCGAGATCATCGGCAGCCTGCGCAGTCTCACCGGCCTGGGAGAGACCGAAGGCGTCCTGCAGCAACGCCTGGACCAGATCGCGGCGCGGACCGTGGCACTGCTCGAAGCGGGCACGGACCTGGCGGCCGTCGTCAGGGCCGCCCAACACCCTTCGCCAGATGGGTAGTTGACCCCGGCCGCCACCACACCCTCTCCCCCGTCTCAGTGCAGGTGAGGGGCCCATGTTCAGGCACGGAAGGCCGTGCGAAGGCGCTCGGCGAACTCGACGGGGTGTGTGGTCGTGCCGGTGTGCCCGCCCGGGAAGTGCAGAAGCGGCGCGCCGAGACGCTCGGCCAGGGCAGCGGCCGTGCGGTACGGCAGCTCACCGCGCGAGTCCTGGCCGCCGGCGAACACGAGCCGGCCCGACAGTGTCCGCAGCCGGTCGATGTCCGGGGAGTAGGGCATGAAGCTGGGCACGATGCGACTGACGAAGAACGGCAGGTTGGCCATCGTCTGCTCGGCCCGTGCCGCTGCCTGCGGCGGCAGCTTGAGTTCTGCCTGCGGCTCCGGTTCCGGTTCGGCGGTGTCCGCGTCCCCCTTCTTCAATCCCGCGGCGAACACGGCCATCGCCGGCATGAGCCCCTCGGCGCGGAACGTCTCCTGCACGCGACCGATGAGCGCGCGGTGTTCGGCAGCGTCCGGCAGGACCTCCACCACCGGCGGCTCGTGTGCGACGAGACGCTCGACGCGTTCGGGGTGGGCGGTGAGCAGATGGAGGGCAGTGATCGCGCCCGAGCTGGCGCCGAACACCCGGGCGGGCTCGTCGGGCGACAGCAGTTCCAACATCCGGAACGCATCGTCGGCGTGCACGGCCACGCGCTGCTCGGCGTCGGGGTCGTCCAGCGTGCTGCGGGACATGCCGCGCGGGTCGTACGTAGCGACCGTGTATTCGGCGGCCAGGTCGTCCACGATGCCGTCGAAGGCGGCGGCGCCGCCCGCACCTCCGGGTATCAGGAGCAACAGCGGTCCGTGGCCGCGCACTTGGTAGTGCAGGGTCGCGCCGGACACAGGCAGGCTGCCGATGGTCGGGGTGGTCATGAGGGGTCTCCTTCTCGGGACGGGGGCCAGTGCTCCAGGAGGTTGTGCAGGGCGTCGAGGGCGCGGTCCCAGGACTGCTGCGGCGTACGCTCGTGCGCGAATCCGCCGACGGCCTCCAGGGCGACGAACCCGTGGAAGGTGCTGCGCAGCAGTCGGACCGCGTCGGTCAGGTCGGGTTCGGCCAGTCCGTAGCCGCGCAGCATGCCGTAGGTCAGCTCGATCGCGCGCCGCGGCCCGGGTGCCTGTGCGGCCAGCTCGGGGTCGATCTGGATCGGTGTCTGCGTCGCGGTGTAGCGGCCCGGATGCTCATGGGCGTAGTCCCGCCAGGCATTGGCGAACGCGACCAGCGCGTCCTTGCCTGCCCGTCCGGCGGTTGCCTCGGCGATGCGGATGGTCTTCTCGTCCGCCGCCAGCAGGGCGATCCGTCCGCGCAGGTCCGTCAGATTCCGCACATGCGAGTAGAGACTCGCGTCCTTGACGCCGAGCCGCCGCGCCACCTGCGACATGGTCACCCGGTCGAGGCCGACCTCGTCCGCCAGCTCGGCACCCGCGATCGTCACCCGCTGCGCCGTCAGCCCGGCCCGCGCCATACGTCCTCCCGCAATCTCCTAGGGGCTCTAGTTATATCCTAGGGCCCCTAGGATCGCCAGGCATTTGCTGCTCAGAGGGGACGGGTGAAGGTGACGCGGTCGAGGGAGGGGCCGTCGTAGTTGGGGATCGGGGTGGAGTCGGTGAAGCCCATGGCGTTGTGGAAGGCGATGGAGCGGGCGTTCTGGGGGGACGTGATGGCCTTGACGAGGCTGCGGCCGTTGGCACGGGCCATCTCGAAGAAGCGTTGGTAGAGGTGGCGGCCGAGGCCGGAGCGGCGCCAGGCAGGGGCGACGCCGGCGAAGTGGATGTACGCCTCGTCGGGCTTGGACGGTGAGAGGAAGCCGACGACGAAGCCGGCCAGTTCACCGTCGCGCTCGGCGATCAGGCTGGTCGCGAAGAAGTGGTTGACGAAGACGCGCGTCAGGCCGCGGGAGGCGGGGCGGCCCCACCAGTCGTCGACCACTGCCAGAATGGCGTCGAAGTCCTCGGGCTTCGCGCGGCGGATCGTGAAGGGCCGCAGTGTGTCACCTTGGGTCGGGGCAGCGAGTTGTCTGCGGAAGACGACGCGGTGCTGGCCGGGGCCGTCGTAGTCGCGGTGGACGGGCAGGCCGTCGGACTCGTGGTCGCCGGGGTCCAACTCGAAGCCCATGGCCCGGTGGAAGGCGATGGAGCCGGTGTTCCGCGGTGCCGTGATGGCACGTACCTCGGTGCGGCCGGCCGCTGCGGCACGGTCGAAGAACAGGGTGTAGAGCCTGCGGGCGATGCCCTGTTGGCGCAGTTGCGGGTCGACGCCGACGAAGTGGATGTATGCCTGGCGGTTGTCGTCGGCCGAGTGGAAGCCGACCAGGAACGCGCGGATGCCGGTCTCGTCCTCCAGGACCAGGCTGGTCGCGGCGAAGTGCTGGAGGAACAGCCGCGGCAGAAGAAGTGACAGCTCCCGTGCCTGTTCGGGGGTGCGGGAGTCACCCCACCACTGCTGGACACACTCCACGAGAGTGGGGTAGTCAGCCGCGCGGGCCCGGCGTATGTGGTGCATGCCTCGCCTTTCCGTTGGTTCGGATGCTGCAATGCTTGCTGTCGAGGGTGTCGAAGTTGCCGAAACTATCGTGGATGTTGCACTCGCCCACGAGACAACCTGTACCTATCGGCTCTCGACGGCTGCGGCGAGGCCGTTGAGCAGGCAGTTCAGGCCGAATGCAAAGCGGGCGTCGGCGTCGGGGTCGTCCGCTTCCAGGATGCGCCGGTTGAAGTGGGGGGTACCGCCCGGAGTCCACCACCTGCTGGACATAGGCGCCGACAGACGCCTGCCACTGTTCCTCGGTCATGCCTGTGCTGTGGTGAGCCTCCAGCTCGGCCAGTTCGGTATCGGGATCCCTGCTGCGCCAAGCTCGATCAGCTCGTCCTTGCCGGCGATGTGGCGGTACAACGACGTTGCGCCGGAGCGAAGTTGGGACGCGATACGCCGCATGGGATCGGCACCACGGGCCCGGGCGCCATCGGCGATGTCACCTTGAACATCCTGTTCACCGCCGACCTCGTCGGCCGCTTCGGGGCGGTGCCCGCCATGACACAGATCAACCATCCCGATGTGACAGGCATGCTGCTGGCCGTGGGCGAGCGGCGCTGGGTGTTGCACACCCGTCCGTTCTCCGACGGAAGCCAGTCAGCGGAACGCTGCAGGGAAGCGGTGCACATGGCGGTCGGAGCAGCCGACACACCGGTGGAGATCCTCAGCGTGCTGCCGTGGCGCGGGACCCTGCGGATGGCGGACCGCTTCCGGTCCGGGCGGGCCTTCCTGGTGGGCGACGCCGCACGGGCCGTGACGCCCCTCGGAGCGTTCGGTCTGAACACCGGGATGGCCGACGCGCACAACCTGGCCTGGAAGTTGGCCATGGTACTGGCCGGACAGGCCGGCGACCGCCTGCTCGACAGCTACCACGAAGAGCGTCACGCGGTCGCCGAACTGGTGACGCGTCAGGCGTTGTTGCGCTGGGAGAATCCGCGGCTGCACTGGGACCCGACGGCCGCGGACGAGCGCCGGGCCGCAGGCGCATGGAACGCCCCGATGGTCACCATGGGCTACCGGTACGACTCCTCGGCGGTGTACGACCCGGTCGCGGACATCCCGTCGACGGAGGATGTCGCGGCGAGCCTGGACGGAGCGCCGGGGTCGCACGTGCCGCACCGGTGGCTGAACGGCTCCGACGTCTCCACGGTGCACCTCAACGCCTCCCGCTTCGCGGTGCTGGCCGGACCCGCGGGGGAAGACTGGTGCGAAGCCGCACGGAAGCTCGGCGCCTCGCGCGGCATCGATCTGCGTGCGACATGCCTTGACGCACAAAGTGCCACGGCGATGGGACTTGAGGGCGCCGGCGCGGTCCTCGTACGGCCCGACGGCTTCATTGCCTGGCGCTCCCGAACAGGCGGGAACCCCACCGTTCTGGAAGACGTCCTGACCTCGGTCACAGGAAGCGAAGGGAGCCCTGCCAAGATCAACCTATAGCGCACTGGGGGGCTTGCGGCAAGGCCCGGGGGGTGCCGCAGAATCACCGACCGAAGCCGGAACGCAAGGGCATGGGAGTCGGGAAATGCGTGTGTTGTTGTTGGCGTACGGGTCGCGTGGGGACGTTGAACCCATGGTGGGACTCGCGGTGAGTCTGCGAGCACTCGGCGCGGAGGTACAGATGTGCGCGCCGCCGGACTTCGCGGAGCTGCTGGACGGTTTCGGCCTCCCGTTGGTGCCGCTCGGCCAGTCGGTGCGCGAGATGGCGACCAGGGCGGTGACTGGGACGACGAAGCCGGCGCCGGCGGTTGGTCTGTCCGAGCGCGCGGCCCAGATGGTCGCCGCCACGTACGAACAGATCGCCACGGTGGCCGAGGGATGCGACGCTGTGGTGGCGACCGGCTTGATCCCGGCAGCGGCCGCCGCGCGAGCGGTGGCCGAGAAGCTCGGCATCCCCTATGTGTTCGTGGCGTACTTCCCGACCTACCTGCCGTCGCCGCACCACCCACCGCTCGTGTGGCCGGGCCGGCCGCTCCCGCCGGACGTGACAGACAACCGAGAGCTGTGGAGCCTGAACACGGAAAACATGAATGCCCTGTTCGGCGAGGCGATCAACACCCACCGCGCATCGATCGACCTGCCCCCGGTGGACAACGTCCGGGACCACATCTTCACCGACCGCCCGTGGCTGGCAGCGGACCCGAACCTGGGCCCCTGGCTGCAGCCGGCGGACCTTGACGTGGTGCAGACGGGCGCGTGGATCCGCCTGGACGAACGCCCGCTGCCGGCCGACCTGGAGGCGTTCCTGAACGCCGGCACACCGCCGGTGTACGTGGGTTTCGGCAGCATGCCCATACGCGATGCACGGGATGTCGCCCAAGCGGCCATCCACGCAGTCCGCGCACAGGGCCGCCGCGCACTGGTCTCCCGAGGCTGGGCCGATCTGGCACTGGCCGATGAAGGGGACGACTGCTTCGTCGTCGGTGAGGTCAATCAGCAGGCGCTGTTCGGCCGGGTGGCCGCCGTCGTGCACCACGGCGGCGCAGGCACCACGACGACGGCCGCCCTGGCCGGCGCGCCTCAGGTGGTCGTACCGCAGATGGCCGACCAGCCGTACTGGGCCGCCCGGGTGGCCGAGTTGGGCATCGGCGCGGCGCACGACGGCCCGACCCTGACCTTCGAGTCCCTGTCCGCCGCACTCAAGACGGCGCTTTCGCCGCAGACAAGCGCGCAAGCGAAGCGTGTGGCCGGCACCGTCCGTACCGACGGGGCAACGGTGGCCGCGAAGCTGCTGCGCGACATGGTGGACAACGGAGAACGGGCGCCAGTCTCCCCGTGATCCGCACGCGATCGCCAAGCCAGGCACAGTGTTCTCCCCGCCTGCGGTTCGGGGCCGGAGGCGGGGAGAACACCCTGGAGAAGGATGCGTGCGCTTGTCAGCCTTGCCTGGGACGACACACTCGGCAACTTCGGGCCGTGTCTGTGTGGACTGTTCAGGCGTGGGTGCGCTCGGCGGAGCGGGCGCGGCACTTCCGGTTCAGGGAGACGAGACGCTTCGATCGGTGCGATCGGATCGAGGGGCGGGAAGAAGAACCACCTACTGCCCTGTGCCCACCGTATTCCGGCGGCGCGCGCCGGGCGCAGCGCGGGGGAATTTCTTCCTCGTTGCGCGATCAATGCCGAGAGCGGCCCGGTCAGGTATTGCTCCGGTACTGCAGTCCCCGACTCGCCCTGTTCGGGAGATTCCAGCGCCAGCCGGGGACTGCATAAGTGCCTTTGTGCCGGCGATATACCCCGAGTACACAGTCCAGCAGGCACTCACGACCCATGGGGACGACGACCAAGCCCGGGCCGCAGGCCAACTCTAGGGCCTGCCTTACACCTTGCAGGCAAAGACACGCATATGCCTGCAGCATTGCATCCGCAGCTTCGCCACTCACTCCGCAGCGATCGGAGTGGACGCCGACCCGCAGAAAGCCGTGAGTTCAAATCCCGGGAAGCCCAGCCCGCCATAAATCGGATCGATAATATTAAACGATTCAGCAGGTGCATCGGCGGGCATTTTCCCGACAATCACGGAATCCGGCGAGTCACACCATGGTTAAACGATAGACCCACTAATCTTTCGCAGCGCAGGGAGTCGACCAATCGTCGATCGCATCCGCCTCAATCTACGGAGAAGAAATGCGCAAGCTTCACAAGGCCGCCGTCGTGCTCGCCACCCTCGGCACTCTTGGCGCCTTCGGCGCCGGCACCGCCTACGCGGGCGGACATGGCGAGAGTCAATCCGGCGTCAGCATGGGAAACCAGTGCCGGTCGCACGACTTGAACGTCGATGTCCTCGGTGAAGTCGGGATTGTCAACGGCTTGCTGGGCTCCGCGCTCGGCGGCGAGGGCTCCCCCGGCGCCCAGTCCACCACGATGGGCTCGGACATGGGCTGCAACGACTCCTTCGGAGCCGGCAAGTCCGACCACGACGAGAAGTAAGTCGGCCGAGTCTGCGTCCATGACGCAGTTCGAACCCGAAGCCCGGCCTGGCGATGCCGACGGCACCGCGTCGGCACTCCCCTCTGGGCCCGGCGCCGCCATGCTCCTGTTGACCTTCGGGCATGGCACTGCCGACGCCGCAGAGATGACGCGGTTGTTGCAGGGCGCCGAGGTGCGCCGCTTGGTCGATGTGCGCAGGGCGCCCGGCAGTCGGCACAATCCCGACGCCGGGCGCCACGCCATGGAGCGGTGGCTGCCGCGAGGCGGCATCGCCTACCGCTGGGAGCAGCGGCTCGGCGGCCGGCGGGCGGCACGGCCGGACACGCCCGATACCGCACTGCGCAACCGGGCCTTCGCCGGGTACGCCGCGCACATGCGCTCCGCGGAGTTCCTCACCGCAGTCGACGACCTGCTCGCCGACGCCGCCGCGGAGCGCACCGCGGTGATGTGCGCGGAAACCGTGTGGTGGCGCTGCCACCGGAAAATGATCGCCGACTTCCTGGTGCTCGCCCGCCAGGTCAAGGTGCTGCACCTGATGCACGACGGCACGCTGCGCCCGCACCTGCCCAGTCCGGAGGCACGGCTGTGGCCCGAACGCCGTGTGCTCATCTACGACGCGGGCCAGCAGTTCCTCCCCGGCTGACGCCATGACACCGGCCGGCTGCTGACTCCCCGGCCACGAAGGCCACCCCTCCCGCCGCCACGGCGCCCAAGTCCTCGTCAGCGCGGGGGCCGTGGCGTGCGGCCACTTTGCGTGACGTTTCACTTGCTCGGCGTTATGCCTGTCGCGCGTGGACCGGCATGCAAGGACTGGGCTACCGGCCGGTCCGGGGCGACGATGGAGTCAGCCAAGACCGCGGACGGGGAATGCGGCCGACCGGAGCGGTACGAGGCGAGTGGACAGTTCGTAGCGGACGGCGGAGGCGGGCCTGGGATGAGCACTGCCGGATCCTTGTGGGCGGATGGCGGCGCGTCGGCCTCCGGGCCGTTCGAGCCCAGTGGGCTGCTGGACGTGCTGGGCGTGGCGGCGGTCCTTCTGGACGCCGAGGGGCGCATCGTGCTGTGGAGCCCGCAGGCCGAGGAGCTGTTCGGCTACACCGCGCAGGAGGCGCTGGGCCAGTACGCGGCGCGGCTCATGGTCCACGAGCGGGATTTCGGCACGGTGATCAAGCTGTTCGACCAGGTCATGTCGACCGGTCAGGGGTGGGCCGGGGCCTTTCCGGTCCGGCACAAGGACGGCAGCACGCGGGTGGTGGAATTCCGCAACATGCGCCTCCTGGACGACCGTGGGGATCTCTACGCGCTGGGCATCGCGAGTGACCGGGCGACCGTGCGGAGGGTGGAGCGGGACCGGGCACTGTCGGTGCAGATGGTCTCGCAGTCGCCCTACGGCCTGGCGGTCATGGACACCGATCTGCGGTATGTCGCGGTCAACCCGGCCCTGGAGCGGATCAACGGCATCCCCGCCCAGGCACACCTCGGCCATACGGTCCGCGAGGTCCTGCCGTTCCTGGACGCCGACGTCATCGAGTCCGCGGCGCGCCAGGTCCTGGACACCGGGACCCCGCTGATCGACCAGCCCGCCGTCGGCCGCACTCCGGCGGCTCCGGACGAGGATCACGCCTGGTCGGTCTCCTATCACCGGCTGGAGGATGCCGCCGGAACGGTCCTGGGCGTGGTCATCTCCGTGATGGACGTCACCGAGCGGTACTTCGCGGAGATCGAGGCCGACCGCGCCCGCCGCCGGCTCTCCCTCCTCGTCGACGCCTCCGCCCGCATCGGCACCACCCTGCAGCTGGACCGGACCGCCCGCGAACTGGCCGACGTCGCCGTGCCCGACCTGGCCGACATCGCCGCCGTGGACCTGCTCGACGACGTCCTGCAAGGGGATCGTGCCCAGGTGTCGCCCGCCGGCCCGATCGTCATCCGGGCCCTCGCCGTCAAGATCGACCACCCCACGGAGGAGCTTCGTGCCGCCGATCCGCCCGGACACATCGCCCGGTACGCCGCCGATCGCCTCGTCGCCCAGTGCGTGCACACCGGCCGCCCCGTCCTGGTGCGCCACGTGGAGGAGCAGGACCTGGGCCGTATCGCCCGCAACGACCAGGAGGCCGCGCTCCTTTCTCGGGCGGGGCTGCACTCCTATCTCGCGGTACCACTCACCGCCCGCGGAGAGGTGCTCGGCGCACTGGATCTCAAACGCACCCGTAATCCGCTGCCGTTCACCCCGGACGACGTCGTCCTGGCGCGCGAGCTGGCAGCGCGGGCGGCCGTGCAGATCGACAACGCCCGCTGGTACCAGAACGCACGCAACACCGCGGTCACCCTCCAGCGCAGCCTGCTGCCCGAACACCCGCCGCACGCCGCGGGCTTGGCGGTCGCCTCCCGCTACCAGCCGGCCGGAGCCGCCAGCGAGGTCGGCGGTGACTGGTTCGACGTCATTCCGCTGGACGGCGACAAGACCGCACTCGTGGTCGGCGATGTGATGGGCAGCGGCATAGCCGCCGCCGCGACCATGGGCCGGCTGCGCACCGCGACCAGTACCCTGGCGGAACTGGAGCTGGCCCCCGACCGGTTGCTCGAACAGCTCGACAAGATCACTGCCCGTCTCGTCCACTACATCGCCACGTGTCTGTTCGTCATCTACGATCCGCACCGCCGGCGGTGCCAGATCGCCAACGCCGGGCACCTGCCGCCCGTCCGCGTACGCGCCGGCCGGGATCCGGAGCTGCTTGAGGTGCCGACCGGCGCGCCGTTGGGGGTGGGTGGCGTCACCTTCCGCACCACCACCTTCGACCTCGCCCCCGGGGACCAACTGGTCCTCTACACCGACGGTCTGGTCGAAACCCGGCACCAGCACCTCGACGACCGGCTGAAGAAACTCCTCAGCCTGTTCGACGATCCCCAGCGCTCCATCGAAGACACGTGCGACCATCTCCTACGAGCGCTGCGCCACCCCGACAACCATGACGATGTCGCTCTTCTCATCGCCCGCGCGCAGGACCGGTCCTGAGGCGAGGGCCGGCGACAACGTCGGAAGGGAAACCAGTGACCCACCCCCACGGCTTACCGCACCGGGCTTCGTCCCGGAACGTCTCAGGTCGTCGCCACGGCGCGGCACCGCGGTCACGGGTGGGGAGGGTCCTGCGCCGGATTGCCGGTACAGCAGGTCTGGTCTCCGCCCTGGCACTCGCCACCACGCCGCACCCGGCTGCCGCGTCCCAAGCGCCGGCCGCCGCACCGGGTGTGGTGAAGGCGGCCCGGTCATCCGCCACCGCCGCATCGCCCCGGGCAAGGTGTGCGGGCCGGCAGCCGCGCGTGGAGGTGTTCCACAAGGGTGGTCTCCCGCTGCTCGACTGGCGCGAGAACCTGGAGTTCGATGGGCACGGCACGCTGTGGGTCTCGCACGTCATGCAGCACAGGGTCGAGGGATACGAGCCCAGCGGAAGGCTCCGTACGAGCTTCCCGGTGAACGGCCCCGGCGGAATCCGGCGCGGTCCCGACGGGATGATGTATGTCAACTTCGGCCTGAATCCGTTGACGTCGTGGGCCTCCGGCGGCGGCATCATGCGTTTCGATCCGGCCGCCGCCACGCCCAGGCCCAGGACGGTCGTGAGCGGGCTGTCCGGCATCAACGGGCTGGCCATCGACCACGCCGGCAACTTCTACGTCAGCCGTGAACTGGCCACCGGCATCCTCAAGATCCGCCCGAACGGAACCAAGGACGAGCGGTGGACCCGGGCCGCGGACGTCTTCGGCGCCAACGGCCTGGCGCTCGTCGGCGACCAGCTGTACGCGAGCGTCCTCGTCAGCGCCACATCCCCGGTCGTACGCGTCCCCCTCGACGCCCCGGCACACCACGTCACGGTCGCCGACCTCAGCTCGAACCTTCTCGGGACCAAGCTCCTGGACGACCTCACCTCCTACGACGGCAGGCTTCTCGTGGCGTCTTTCCGCGATGGCGAACTCATCCAGGTGGATCCGGCCACCGGCCGCTCGTGCACTTTCGTCGGCGGCCTGCGCATGCCCACCAGCGTGCGGGTCGCCCGTGGCTTCGGCGAACACTCCGCGCAGCACGCCCTGTTCGTCTCCGAAGCCTCCGGCCGCGTCATGAAGGTGACCGTTCCCCGTTCCGGAGCCACCTCCCGGTGACCGGGGCCCGGCCCGGCTCTCGTCAGGTGGTGGGGTCGGCGCGCGGGACCCAGCCGTTGTCGGCTCCAGTGCGGATCAGTGCCTGTGCGTAGTGCCAGAGGTCCGCGGAGGCGTCCTTGATCACGGACTTGCGGGTGAGGACGTCCTGCTCCGTCACTCCGGGCGTGCGCCAAGTGCCGCCGCGATTGCCGTAATTGAGGAGCAGGGGCTGGAGGCGGTCCATGGCCTTGGCGAAGCGGGCTTCGGGTGTGCGGCGTTCTTCGAACTCGTCCCAGAGGGAGCGGAAGTGGGTCTGTTGGTCGGGGGGCAGGAGGGCGAAGAGCTTGTCCGCCGCGGCTCGTTCGCGTTCGGCCTGGTCGGCGGCGGCCGCGGTGTCGTACAGGAAGGTGTCTCCGGCGTAGATCTCCACCAGGTCGTGGAGGACGACGAGGGCGAGGACCTTGCCGGTGTCGATGGACTCGTCCGCGTATTCGGCGAGTACGAGGGTCATCAGGGCGAGGTGCCAGGAGTGCTCGGCGTCGTTCTCCTTGCGGTTGGCGGCGAGGAGGGGGCTCTGGCGGAAGACGTCCTTGAGCCGGTCCACTTCGATGATGAACTCGATCTGACGGCGCAGGCGTTCGGGGGTGCCGTCGGGCTGGGTGACGGACGCGGCGAGCCGGGCGGTGTCGTCGTTGGGCACGGGGAGCTCCTTGGCGGGTCGGGCGTGCACTGTTCAGTGGTTGAGGTACTGGAGGAGGACGCTTGCGGTGAGGACCGTTGTCGTCACCCAGAGGGCGGGGTGGGGTGGGCGGCGGCTGAGGACGCTCGCGGCCGTGGTCACGAGGAAGGCGGCGGCCATGGCCTGGTCGATCGCGAGGGTGGCGAGGGTGACACCGACGGCGGTCGCCGTGACGGCCGGGCCCAGGCGGTCCGCGCGGCCCGATCGGACTGGCCGGTCCGCTCGGTCCGGGTGGGGTGCGGTGAGCATTCTGACCGCGACGAAGACCAGCGCGCCGGTGGTGGCCTCGACGGGGAGGTGGGCGAGCAGCGGGCTGAGGAACAGGCAGGAAAGCAGGAGCAGTCCGGTGACGAGGGCCGCGATCCCGGTGCGGGCGCCGGCGCGGATACCGACCGCGCTCTCCACGAAGGCGACGAAGCTGGTAGATCCGGCTGCGGATCCGGCGACGGTGGCGCCGGCGTCGACGAGCAGTGCCTGGCGCATACCGGGCACCTTTCCGCTGCCGTCCTGCAAGGGGGTGTGCGCGGACAGGCCGACGACTTTCGCGATGCTGCCGAAGAAGTCGAGGGCGAACAGCACCAGGACCACGCTCCAGGCCCTGGGGTCGGCGATCACGGTGAGGTCGAAGCGGAGCAGTGCGGCCCCGCTGCCGTGGATGCTCTCGTGGAGTGCCTGGGCGCGGATGCCGGCGAAGGCGCAGTAGACGGCGGCGGCTGTGATGCCGCCGAGGACGGCTGCGGCGCGTGCGCCCAGGGCGTCCAGGACCAGGGCGGTGGCGAGGCCGAGGTAGAGGGCGATGGCCGGTGGCGCCGTCCAGTCGCCCAGTCCGGAGAGTCGGCCGTGGGAGGTGGTGACGAGGTGGGAGATCTGCAGGCCGATGAGGCCGATGAAGGTGCCGACCGCGGCGGCGAGTGCCGAACGCATCGGTGGCGGAATGGCGTTGATCACGGCTTCGCGCAGCCGTAGCAGGGATACCGCGAGCATGGCGATGCCGGACCAGAACACCATGCCCAGTGCCTGGGGCCAGGTGTAGGCGAGGGTGCCGACCACGGAGAAGGCGATCATCGCGTTCATCTCCATGCCGGGTGCCACCGCGAAGGGGAGCCTGGCCCACAGGCCCATGGTCGTGGTGGCGAGGCCGCCGACGGCCGCCGTGGCGAAGAAGGCGGCGGCGTGCGGAATGCCTGCCTGACCGAGGACGGCCGGGTTGACGACGACGATGTAGGAGAGTGCCAGGAAGGTCGATATGCCGGCGACGATCTCGCGGCGCCAGGTCGAGCCCCGCGCGCTCAGGGAGAAGTACCGGTCGACGGCTCCGGCAGCGAACTCGGGGGCGAGCGGGGGCAGTTCGGGGCGCAGTCCTGGCTGTTCAGGCGTGGTCACGTCGCGGTCCGCGGGGCGGGAAGGCGGGGGTGAGGGGGCTGATGGTGTCTCCGACGTCGCCGAGCAGCACCTGGTCGGGGTCGTCGGGCTGGACGGCGTAGAACTTTCCGTTCAGTGTCCCCGAGACGTGGCCGACGTGGAGGGTGAGGGTGACCTCCAGTTGTTCGGCGTACCTGGCCAGAGCGAGTGCGCCCTGTCGGGTGGCGTGGCAGGTGAAGATCTCGGCGTGGGCTCCGGGTGCGAGGGTCAGCTGGAGCATCGCCATGAGGGTGACGCCGCTGGCCACCACGCCGTCGACGATGACCAGTCGGTCCGTCGGCGAGGGCAGCCAGGCATCGACGCCGACGAGCAGCCCGCCGTCCACCGGCATGCGTTTGGCGTGCGGTGTCCAGCCCCGCCTGTGGGGAAGGACGCCGAGGCGCTCGGCAAGTATGCGGCCCTCGCGTTCGGGTGCGAGGACGGTCGTTCCGGGGGCGGATGCGCTGTGCTGTGCCTGGACGGGAAGCATTCCGTAGATGTCGAGCAGCGCCCGGAGATAGCGGCTGCGGTCGGCGTCGCGCTGTTGCGGGAGGTTGGCGACCGCGGTGACGGCGGCCATCCGCTCGATCACTCCGGGACGGCCGGTGGAGGCGATGCGTACGGTGTCCGGCAGCGTGCCCGGGACGTGCAGCGACTCCAGCAGGTGGGGGTCGAAGTGGACCAGGTGGCTGAAGCAGGTGTCGTGGTGTTTCTCGAAGTCGTCCACCATGCGCCGGGCCTGCGGGCGGAGCTCTGTTCGGTCGAGTAGGCGGGCAGCGGTCATCGGCGGCCTCCGGTCCTGGGCTCTGGAGTCTGGTCTGATCGGGAGATCGGGGCGGGGGCCCGCCCGGTGCGGATGAGGAGGGACAGCGCCGACAGCGCGGCCGCCGTGGCGATGACCGCGGTGACGCAGAACGTCAGGACGAAGTCCGGGGCCGTCGGGTGCTCCCCGTGGAGCAGGACCAGCAGTGCCAGGCCGAGGGAGCCGCCGATGTACTGCGCCGTGGTCACCAGGGCGCTCCCGGTCGCGTTGCTCGCCTGCGGGAGGTCGCGGGTCCCGGTGATGAACAGGCCGGTGAACGCCATGCCCTGGCCGAAGCCGCTGAGCAGCAGGCCAGGCAGTATGCCGGGCAGGTATCCGGCGTCGAATCCGACGGCCGGGGCGAGTGCCAGCAGGCCGGCCGCGCCGGTGAGGAAGGCCGTGGACAGCAGCCGCCGCAGCGGGATCCGGCCGGCGAGCCGGCCGGCCACCGTGTTCCCGACGGTGATGGCGCCGGCCAGGGGGAGGAAGGCCAGACCGGCGGCGAGCGCGGGGTAGGCGCGGACTTCCTGGAGGTAGAGGGTGACGAGGTAGAACTCGGCGCCGAAGCTGGCCATGTACAACGCGGCGACCAGGCAGGCGACTTGGAGGGTCCGTACGCGCAGCAGGGGCCGGGGGACGAGCGGCCGGCGCCTGGTCTGGCTGAGGGCGAGGAGGCCGCCGGCCAGGACCGCGACGGCCAGCGCGGTGGCGACGACGGGGAGGGCGGGGTGGATGCGGGAGAGTTCGGTGCAGGCGAGGACGAGGGCGACGACCGTGGCGCAGGCGGAGAGGGTGGCGGCGGTGGCGACGGGGGTGCGTGCTCCGGCCGCGCGGGAACGGAGTGCGTTCCCTGCGGTGAGCAGGCAGATCGCCACGATGGGGAGGTTGAGCCAGAAGATCCACTGCCAGGAGGCGACCGCGAGGAGGGCGCCGCCGGCCGTGACGCCGAGGGCGAGGCCGACGGCGCCCGTGGTGCCCCAGACGCTCACCGCCCGGTCGCGCCGCGGCCCTGCCGGGTAGGCGGAGCTGAGCAGCCCCAGTGTCGCGGGTACCAGCAGGGCCGCGGCCACGCCCTGGCCGACGCGTGCCGCGATCAGCACCGCGGCGGAGGTCGAGAGTGCGGCACCGGTCGAGGAGACGGCGAAGAGCAGTTGGGCGGTGAGGTAGATCCGGCCGGCGCCGAAGACGTCCGCCAACTGCCCGCCGAGCAGCAGGAATCCGGCGAAGAAGATGGCGTAGGCGCTCACGATCCACTGGAGGGCGACGGCGGAGAAGTGGAGGCCCGTCCCGATGCCGGGCAGCGCGACGTAGATGATGGAGAAGTCGAGCGCCACCAGGAGTTGTGCCCCGGCCAGTGCCGTCAGTAAGCGGGCACCGGGCGTCGGAGCGGGGGAAACAGGCACGGTCGGTCAGCCTCCGTAGGTCGGCGGGTCAGCCCAGGGCGGTGAGCGCCGTCATGAACACGTCCCAGAACCGTTCGGTGTCCAGGCGCGTCGCCACCCGGGCGTTGGGGGTCCTTCCGGTGACACCGTAGAGGTCGATCACGGTGGCGCCGCGGGTGAACTCACCGTGGAGTTCGATGGAGACGGGGGCTTCGACGCATTCCACGAGGGTCGGGTCGAGGACGCGGGCGACGGCGACGGGGTCGTGCAGGGGCGCGTCGGGCAGGTCCCAGATCTGGTCGTAGGTGCTGGAACGGAACCCGAGGAGGGCCGCGGACGCCTTGCTGATGTGGGTGCCCACGTCAGTGATCCGCTGAAGCACGTCGCGGGTGACGGGTGCCTGGTGTGTGACGTTGAGGCCGCAGTACGTCAGGGGGACGCCGCTGGCGAGCACTTCGTGGGCGGCCTCGGGGTCGACGAGGATGTTGTACTCCGCGTAGGGCTGGGTGTTGCCGCGGTGGGTGGCGCCTCCCATGCACACGATTTCCCTGATCTTTTCCTTGTCCTGCGGGTGGCGGGCGAGGAGTCCGGCGATGTTGGTCTGGGGTCCGGTGACGACGAGGGTGAGGGGTTCGGGGCTGTCGGAGAGCAGGTGGTGGATCAGGTCCACGGCGTGTGCGGAGCGCAGCGGCACCTCCGGTTCGGGGAAGTCCCAGCCGTCCAGGCCGGTTTCGCCGTGGACGTCGTCGCCGATCAGCAGCTTGCCGGTGAGCGGCTTGGGGTATCCGGCGGCGACCGGCACGTCGAATGCCTTGGCCAGGGAGCACATGCGTCGTGCGTTCAGGGCCGTCTTCTCGACGGTCTGGTTGCCGGCGCTGGTGGTGACGGCCTTCAGCTCGACGCGGGGGTCGCCGACGGCGAGCAGGATGGCCATCGCGTCGTCGTGGCCGGGGTCGCAGTCCAGGATGATGGGGGTGGGCATGGGGGCTCCAGGTGTGCGGTCGGGAGACTGTGGCGGGTGGGTACCGGTGTCGCGGGGGCGCGGGGGCTTCGTCACGCCTTGTCGGTGAGGGTGCGGTAGTAGGCGAGGTGGCGGTGGCCGGCGGTGGCGAAGTCGTCGCGGAGGCGTTGTGCCAGTGCGCGGTCGCCGGGCGTCGGGACGACCGGGGGCCGGTGTAGGGCGTCCCTGAGTGCGCCGGTCAGTGCCTGGACGTCGCCGGCGGGGACGAGCGTGGCGGCCGAGTAGTCGGCCAACAGCAGCGGCAGGTTGCCGGAGTCGCTGGCGAGGATGCGCCGTCCGCAGATGACGGCCTGGGCGACGGACAGCGAGAAGGGCTCTCCGTGTGCGCCCCGGTCGATGGTGGGGTGGATGACGAGGTCGCTGGCGCGGATCGCGGCCCAGCTCTGCGGGGGACGGTAGTGGGTGAAGTGCACGCGTCCCTTCTCCTGCCAGACTTCGGCCCGTTCGAGGAGGGCACGGGGGATGCCCGGGGGCCAGACGAGGTGTTGGGTTCCGGCGTGGACGAAGTGCAGCTCGGAGCCCTCGTCCAGCAGGGTCATCGACGCCTCCAGGCTCAGGTGGGAGCCCTTCCAGCGGGTCATGCGGCTGGGTTGCAGTACGGTCGGGTGTCCTTCGCCGGGGAGCCGGAACGGTTCTTCCTCCAGGGGCAGGGCGAGCGCGAGGGTGGTGACGTCGGCGTCGGGCAGCCGGTTGCGGACCTCGTCGGCGACGAAGGCTGAGTGGGTGATGACCGGCCCGGGGAGTGTGGCGAGGAACTCCCACTGTTCCGGCTGTTCGTCGATGTTGTGCAGGTCCAGGACGAGGCGACCGCGCCATCGGCGCTCCCGCAGCCGTGCCACGACGGCGGTCACGACCTCGGGTTTGTGCCACTGGGGGTTGTGCCAGTGCACGAGGTCCGCTTCCAGGCACCGTTCGGCGAGTGCGGCGGCGCGGTCGGGGGCGAAGGGCTCGGCGATGTCGAGGGCGGGGTCGTAGTCGCAGCCGGGTGACCGGCGGGTGCCGGTCACGGCCCGGACCTCGCGGGTCAGGGCGCCGAGCTGGCGGACAACGGCGTGCAGATGGGTTTCGACGCCGCCGGTGACCGGCAGTCCGGTCCAGTGGACATGGAGGATGCGCACCGCCCGTCACTCCTTTCCGGATGCCTGGGTGTCCTCGGCCAGCCGGAAGCCCATCGCGTACAGCGAGCGCGGGTAGGGGCCGTGCCGGCGCTGGCATCTGGCCAGGTCGCGGAAGCGGTTGAAGGCCCCGCCGCGGGCGATGCGGTAGGCGCCCAGTCTGCGGTACAGGTCGTCGTGGACGATTTCCCCGCCCGGGTAGGGGCCGTAGGTGCTGCTGGTGTACTCCTCGACGTTGCCGGCCATGTCCAGGGCCCCGCACCACGACCGGCCTTCGGGGAAGGCGCCGACGGGGCTGGTCATCAGCAGGCCGGTCTCCAGGGTGTTGGCCGCCTGTGCGCTGAAGGTGTCGCCCCAGGGGTGGCGCAGTCCTTCCGGTCCGGCCGCGGCGTACTCCCATTCCTGTTCGGTGGGGAGCCGGAAGCGACGGCCGGTGCGGCGGCTGAGCCAGTGCGCGTAGGCGTCGGCGCTTTCGGCCGTGACCGTGTAGACGGGGTGGTTGGCGGCGGCGGGGTCGAAGCGGCCGTAGTTCCAGTTGCTCGGCAGCTCCGGGTGGCCGGTGTTCTTGAGGAAGACCGCGAACTCCCCGTTGGTTACCGGGTACTTGGCGATGTTAAAGGCCGCGATCGGCAGCGTGTGGCGGGGGCATTCCTTCGCCACCCAGGACCGCTGCACGCCGAACTGCGCCGAGTCGGCGTGCAGTGCGTCGACCTCGCTGTCCGGTGTGCCCAGGAGCGCGCGGCCGGCGGGGACCGGCAGCATCTCCGGGGCGTCCCAGTGGATCCGCGGGTCGCCCGCGAGGGCGAGGGCGGTGCCGGCCGCCAGGCGGTGTTCGAGCGGGAGTGCCGGATCCTCGACGAGGTCGGCCAGTCGGGCGGGCGGATCGCCGGCGACCTGTGCGAAGTGTGCCAGGCGTTCCGCTCTGGGTTCCACATAGCCTTCGGGCAGCCCCATCGCCGCTCTGTCGGTGAGGGAGTTGATGTCGGCGTCGACCAGGTTGGTGTGCGCGATGTGGGACGTCACGTCGCTCCTACTTGCCGCGGGCGGTTTCCGGTTCCAGTACGGTGCGCAGGTCGTCGCCGAGCCGGCGGGCGGCGATGATGCGGAAGTTCGGCGCTGCGGCGCAGGTCGGGATGTCGAGGCCGCGCACGGCGGGCGCGCCGTCCGGTCCGAGGAGTCGGGCGGCGCTGTACCAGATGATGCGGTCCACCAGCGCCTCGCCCAGCAGGGCACCGGCCAGTGTGGCTCCGCCCTCGACGAGGAGCGACCGGATCCCCCTGTCGTACAGCGCGTGCAGGGACGCGGTGAGGAAGCGCTCCCCGGGATCGGCCGTGATCAGCTCGGCCGTGCCATGGCGCTCCTCCCCCGCGGTGCGTGTGGTGAGGATCCAGGTGGGGGCGGCGCCGTCGGAGGCGAGGCGTGCGTCGGCGGGGGTGCGCAGCCGGCGGTCGAAGACCACCCGGACCGGTTGCCGCGGCCGCGGGCGGCCGGCCGTGTCGCGGGCGGTGAGCTGGGGATCGTCGGCCAGGACCGTGGTGCTGCCGACGGCGATCGCGTCGGTCCGGTCCCGCAGCAGATGGGTGTCCCGGCGGGCCGCGGGACCGGTGATCCATCGGCTGCTTCCGTCGCGTGCCGCGATCCGCCCGTCGAGGGTGGCCGCGAGTTTCAGGGTGACGTGCGGCCGCTTGGTGACCGCGGCGGCCAGCCAGGCATGGTTGACCTCCGCGGCCTGCTCGGCCAGCAGCCCGGACCGGACCTCGACTCCGGCCCGGCGCAGCACTGCCGCGCCCTGGCCCGCCAGGGTGGGATCGGCGACGGCGTAGACGACCCGGCGGATCCCGGCGTCGAGCAGGGCCCGGGTGCAGGGGCCGGTGCGTCCCTGCCGGCTGCAGGGCTCCAGGGTGACCACGGCGGTGCCGCCCGCGGCCAGTGGCCCTGCGGCGCGCAGCGCGTGGATCTCGGCGTGCGGACCGCCGGCCTGTCGATGCCAGCCGTCGCCGGCCGGCCGGCCCTCCCGGTCGAGGATCACCGCCCCGACGACGGGGTTCGGTGCCACGGTGCCCAGCCCGCGCCGGGCCAGCGAGACCGCGCGGCGCATCGCGGCCCGCTCCCCCTGGGTGAAGGTCGGTGCGTCCTCGGACGCGTCGGCCGTCACGGTGCCCCCTGCGGCGCGACGCCCAGCGGCAGTCCGGTGAGCGGACGCGTGGTGCCCAGTGCGTCGAGGTGGCCCATCAGCCGGTCCTTGACTTCGAGATAGGACTCGTTGAAGGGGGTGCGGAAGCCTCCGAGCGGGACGCGGTCCTCGACGACGATCCCCTCGGCGGTGAGCTGTCCGACCTTGTCGGGGTTGTTCGTCATCAGCCGGACCCGGGTGATGCCCAGATGCCGCAGGCAGTCGGCGGCCGTCCGGAAGTTCCGGCCTTCCGCGGGGAAGCCGAGGGCGAGGTTGGCGCTGATGGTGTCGTGCCCGGCCGACTGCAGCGCATAGGCACGGATCTTGTTCGCCAGGCCGATGCCCCGGCCTTCCTGGCGGAGCATGTAGACGAGAACGCCGTTGGAGGACTGGACGATGGCGTTCAGGGCCGCGGACAGCTGGGGACCGCAGTCACACTTCTCGGAGCCGAGGACGTCTCCGGTGAAACAGGCACTGTGGATCCGTGCCAGCGGCGGGGCGGCGGATTCGCTCCGCGGGGCGAGGGTTCGCAGGGTGACCACTTCTTCGGTCTCCCGGCCGTCCGCCCCGACGTGTCCGAAGACCGTCAGCTGCATGAGGGTGGAGCCGACCGGGACGGGGGCACTGGCGAGGCGTGCCACAACGGTCTCCTTCGCGGTCTCCTCAGAGGGCGTCATCGGGTGGCTCACCTGCTCCGGCGGGAGTTCACGGCGGCCGGCGCGGCGATCTCGTACACGCGGCCGTCGTAGGAGGAGGCCAGGAACCGCCCGGGCGCGCCGGCCGCGGTCAGGGCCGAGATGCCGGCGGTCGTCGGCCGCTCGTCGCGCACCCACTGTCCTGAGGCGGGGTCGTAGACGGCGACCCGGCCGTGGTAGCCGCCGGTCGCGATCAGGCTGGTGTGCGGGTCGACCGCGACGCACTTGATGCTGTTGCGGTGCGGAGTCGGCACCACTGCCTGGCGTTCCCCGGACGCGGTCCAGATCCGCAGGGTCAGATCGCGGCTCACGCTGACGAACCGTCCGTCCGGTAGTGCCGCCGCGCCGTTGGCGATGCGCGCGTGTGCCTCGTCGTTGCCGGCGACGAGTGCGAGATCCGGCAGCGAGTGCCACCGTGCGGCTCCCGTGGCGCACACGCTGAAGAGCACCTCGCCCTGGATGGCCAGGCCCTTGATGGCGTTGTCCTGGATGTGGTGCTCGCCGACCAGCTTCAGCCCGGCCCCCGCCTCGTCGCGCAGCACCAGCGCCTCACCGGTGTAGGTGCCGACGACCAGTGTCTCGCCGTCCGAAGTCGCGTGCACGGCGGCGCAGTTGAGCGGGGAGCGGTGCTGGTACAGCATCGTGCCGGTGGTCGCGTCGTACAGGGCGCCGAGCTGGCCGCCGCTGACGACCGTGCCCGCGACGGGGAGGACGAAGTTGCAGCAGCTGCCGAGTTCGGCGACCGTCTCGCCGTCGCGCCGGACGGTGCCGCTGTCGCCGACCGTGAACCGCCCCAGCGGGGTGCTCGCCACCGCGTTCAGTCCGGGCGTGGGTTCCACGGCGGTCAGGTCCCAGTCACCGGTCTCCCGGTCGAAGACCGCGTAACCGGAGCCGAACGTCCCGAAGACCCAGCGGGTGGCGTCCAGTTTGGCGCAGGAACGCAGCCAGACATCGGCCGGCACCTGGCTCGTGAGGAGGTGAACGGGGTCCGCGCCCTGGTCCAGGCGCCACAGCCGCACCGTGCGGTCGTAGCTGGAGCTGAGCAGGATGCCGCCCTCGGCGTCGTAGGCGAGGCGTTTGATCCCGGCGTCGTGGACACGGTGGCGCCTGGTGCCCGACGGGTCGATCAGGATCAGTTCCCCTTCGTCGTTGCCGAGCGCGAAGCGGTCCACGCCCAGGACGGCGACGGTGTCCGTCTCGACCTCCCCGAGGTCGATGACGCTCAGTTGGGATCCGCTGACCGCGTCCCAGCGCCGTACCGTGCCGTCGTCGCTGGTGGTCACCAACTCGGTGCCGTCCCGGACCCATTCGACGGACAGGACGTCGGCCTGGTGCCCTTCCAGGCGGTGGATCAGCCGGCCGTCCAGGTCGTAGATCCGTGCGTTGTGGTCGCGCGAGGCGGTGGCCACCCGGGTTTCGTCGGGGGAGACCACGGTCATCTCCACGTCGTCCTTCTGGTCCGTGAGGACCGTGATGAGACGCAGGTCGGGGACGGACCATAAACGCGCGGAATAGTCGCTGCTGGACGTCACGACGATACGGCCGGAGGCGGAGAACCGGCATTGGTTGGCGAGATGGTCGTGGCGGGCCTCGGTGATGGCGGTGCGTGTCGTCGCATTCCAGAGAATGACCCGGTTGTCGTAGCCGGCCGTCACTACAAGATCGCCGTGAGCATCGATCCCACTGATCGGTGAGGTGTGCTTGATCATGGACTCTCCTTGTCGTCACGTGCCAGCCCGCACAAACGGACAGGGGTATGCACCCGGACGGAGCGATGACGCCACATTGGCGGTGCGGATGAAGTCCGCCGACCGAATAGTCAGTGAAGGGAAAACGAACGAACCGCCAAGCTTCTTTGAGCCGTGCGGAGATGAGAGAGCGCGGCATGAGAGCCGAGGCAGGACTTTAGTTTTGGCGAAATTCCCACGTCAACACCGCAAAGGCAACTGTCTCGTTTTCACATATCGTCACCAGTGTGCGCCGCCCCCGGAATTGAGCCAAGATCGCACCGGGCCGGCAGTCGCGGAGACCGGTCCGGCCTGCATAGACCTACGGCATACGCCGCGCGGCTGATCGTCGCGCACCCCGCTGAAATCCGTCCGTTGGTGCCCACGGGCCAAGGGCCACCGGAACTCCGGCCGCCCTGGAATCAGCCAATGTCCATCGGCCATGTTGCCCATGGGGCAGCCGCACCTCACCCTTCCATGGAGAGGAAGCGATCTTAAGGGGGCACAGTGGACGAGCTGGACGGCGCGTTGCAGTACCTCAGCGGCTCCGGACCCGAGTTCGGCCCCGGCGTCAGCAACCACGGCCCCATGGCTGCGGAGGCGCTGGGAAAACTCGGGCACACCGCGGCGATCGGAGCGTGGGTGTCCTCCTACCGGAAACTCCTCTACGACGACACCTACGGGCACTTTCACGAGATCACCCACGACAACTGGCGCCCCGCCCTGGGCAACATGCGTCTCCTCGGCGACTGGACCGAATTCTTCCGACGCGAACTCGACGGCGCCGCCTGGACCGATGTCCTGGCCCGCTGGTGGCCGCGCCTGCTGCCGGGCTTCGCGGCCGGCGGCGGGCACGGCGTCATCCGCACCGGGCACGCGGTCCGCATGCTGACCGAGGCCCACACCCCGTGGCGTATCGACGAACTCGCCCACGGGCTCGGCTATTGGGCCGCCCGCTACCAGGAACTCCCCGAGGCTCCGTCGACACCCCGCGAACGGGACCTGGCCCAGACCTGGGAGGCCGTCCCGAAACTCCGCAGCGACCAGGGCATGGGCATGATCTTCCGGATCCGCCTCGAATCGCTCTGGCTCGAACCGGACTTCGCGCCGGCCGTGGACTCCCTGCTCCCCGAGGACGACGCCGACCAGGCACTGAGCAGGCTCACCCGCGCCGCCGCCGGCAGCTATCTCACCGACGAGCACAAGACGTCCATGGCCTTCGTGCACGCGCTCACCACACCCGCGGCGGTGCGCCTGGCCCTGCCGAGCCTGCCCGCCGAGCTGCACTGGCCGAGCGTCGCGGCCGCCGTCCGGTTCTCGGCGGCCATCCGCAGCGCCTATGGCACCGGACGGCGCGAACACCATCCCGAGGAGCCGGTCCAGGACTACGTCACCCTCGCCGAACGAGCCGTGCGGAGCGAGGACCCGCATGCCATCAAATACGTGGAAGCCTGCCGGCGCGAAGACGCCCTCAGTCCCGATCCGGTATACGCCGTCGCAGCGACCGATTGGGTCCGCCGCTGCGAAACCGGCTCCTTCTGAACGCGGCTGGGATTACCGGCCGATGAACCGGCATTCCTGGTGGCACGACGCCGTGATCTACCACGTCTATCCGCGGAGTTTCCTCGACACCAACGGGGACGGCGTCGGAGACCTGTGCGGCATCAGCCGCCGGATCCCCTATCTCGCCTCCCTCGGAATCGACGCGCTATGGCTCTCGCCCTTCTTCTCCTCACCCATGGAGGATTTCGGCTACGACATCCGGGATCACACCGCCGTCGACCCCCTCTTCGGGAATGCAGCGGACTTCGACGAGCTGATCGACACCGCGCACGGCCACGGCCTGCGCATACTGATCGACTACGTGCCCAACCACACCGCCGGTGAACACCCCTGGTTCCAGGAATCGAGAAGGGGACCGGGAAGTCACCGGCGCGACTGGTACACCTGGCGAGATCCGGCACCGGACGGCGGACCGCCCAACAACTGGATCACCCTCTTCGGCGAACCCGCATGGACCCGGGACACCGAAAGCGACCAGTACTACCTGCACTCGTTCCTGCCGTCCATGCCCGACCTCAATTGGCGAAACCCGGCCGTCCGGGACGCCATGTTCGACGTGGCGCGCTACTGGCTCGACCGCGGCGTCGACGGATTCCGCGTGGACTGCGCCCCGCTCCTGGCAAAGGACCCCGAACTCCGCGACAATCCCCCCGCCGCCGCGGGAACCCTGGCCCACCACCGCCCCATGGGCGCCTACGACAGTCAGCGACACCTCAACGACCAGGGCCATCGCGATATCCACGAAATCTACCGCGACTTCCGCGCACTGCTCGACTCCTACGGCGATACGCCGGGCGAACGCATCGCCCTGGGAGAAATCCACGAATACGACTGGACCGCCTGGAGCCGCTACTTCGGCCGCGACCTCGACGAAATACACCTCCCGCTCAACTTCGGCCTGCTCCAGACACGTTGGCAGTCGCAGGCCGTGCGGGAACTCGTCCAGGCCGTCCTCGGCGCACTCCCCCACGGCGCGGTGCCGTCCTGGGTCATGGGCAGTCACGACGACCCGCGGGTCGCCTCACGCGTCGGCGCGGCACAGGCCCCCAACGCCATGATGCTGCTGCTCACCCTGCCCGGGACGGCCCTCCTCTACAACGGCGACGAACTCGGCCTGCCGGACGCCGACATCGCCCCCGCAGACATCCGAGACCCCTGGGGACTGCGCAACCCCGGCCTCAGCCGCGATCCCGCCCGCTCCCCCATGCCATGGCACGGCGGCCCGAACGCCGGATTCACCACACCAGGTACACAGCCCTGGCTTCCCCTGACGCTTCCCCCCGGAGGCACCGTGGCAGCCCAGGAAGCCGACCCCCGCTCCCTCCTCTCCCTCACCCGCGCCCTGCTGACCCTGCGCCGCAACCACCCGGCACTCGGCGCCGGCACCCTCGCATTCCTCGACGGCCCCCCGGGAGTACTGGCCTACACCCGCTCCACACCTCCGCAAACCGGTCCCGGCCGGCCCCTCATGGTCACCCTCAACCTCACCGACCGCGCGATCCACCTCGGCCGGCTTCTCGCCGACCGCCGCTGGGAGCGACACCTCACCACCACCGCCCCAGCGGCCGCCGCCAGCACCTGCTCACCCGTACTGGCCCCCGACGAAGGGGCGGTCTGGACACCGCAGCCCCCCGGCCCGCATCAGGACGGGTCGGCCACCAGCGCGCGCTCCCAGTGCTGAGTGTCGGCGTACTCGCGCATGTTGACGATCCTCCCGTCGCGAACGGTGAAGACGCCGATGTTCTTCTGCTGGTACGGCCTGCCTGTCTTGCCGGTCGCCCAGGAGTCCCACTCGACGAGCACCTGCTCGCCCTCCCCGAAGACATTGGTCACCCGCACACCGACCTCCCGCTCCGGGTCCAGGTGCGCGAAAGCGGTCGCCAGAAAACCGTCGATCACTTGCTCCCGGCCCTCCCAGGTACCGGAGATCGGCAGGTCACCGCCGTACCAGCAGCTGCCGTCCGCGGCCCAGGACTCCCGGATCACGTCCTGGTCACCGGCCGCCAGCGCGTCGAAGTAGCGCCGCACGACGTCCCTGGGCTCGGTGCTGTTCATGGTGTTCATGAGGTACTCCCCTGGCTCGTTGCCTGCTGCGGGCGGCTCCTCCGCCCGATCCACAGTCAACCCCCAGGCACCATGCCAACCAAGATTCACTCCACGAACGCACTATTCACGAACCGCGATCAATCAGTGTCCCGGTCGGGTGTCCAGGCCATCAGGCGGTGCGACCCCCGCCGCGACGGGCGGCCGGCGGCACCTCGTCGGGGAAGGCGTCGTCGAACTCCGCGCGATTGTCCTCGCCCCAGCTGACGGCGTAGCGGACGAACTGCAGACGGTCCCTCTCGCGCAGCGGCAAGTCGTGAAGATACTGCTTGAGGGACTTGCCTTCGGCCGCGGCGGCTGCGCGGACCTCCCGCATCTCGTCGTCGGTGAACGTCACATTCAGCGATGGCATGCGAGCAAGGTACCGGATTGGTACCTCACCGGTCCATGAGTGGTACCTCACCGGTCCATCGCACCCGGAGGGCCGCCCGCGGCGTCCTCGGGATGGCCGAGCTTCAGCGCGGTGCAGCGAGGTCCTGGGTCCACCAGGGGCCGCCTGAGCCGTGGGCGACGCCGATGCCGACCGCGGTGAATCTGCAGTCGAGCAGGTTGTCGCGGTGCATGGCGTCGCCCATCCAGTCACGTACCACCGCCGCGGCGCTGTCCGGGCCCCGGTCGAGGTTCTCGCCCCAGCTGCTCCACTGGTATCCGGCAGCGGTGATCCGCGCATCGGGGCCGGTGCCCTCGGGTGTGTTGTGGTCGAAGTAGTCGCGGGCGGCCATGTCGGCGGAGTGCCGTTGGGCCGCGAGGTGCAGTCTGGGGTCGATGTGGAGTGGGCCGCAACCGACTTGCGCACGCCTGTCGTTGACCAGGGCGGTGGCTTGTTCTTCCAGGTCGGGTGGGGTGGCGGTGGGGGTGGAGGAAGGCGGGGCGGAGGGCGTCGGGGTCGGCGGGGCGGTGACGGTGGTGTGCGAGGGGGTGGGGGTGGGGGTGGGAGTAGGCGTGGGAGTGGGGTGGGGCGCGGGGGTGGTGGTCGCGGATCGTTCCGCTGTGGGTGTTGCCTTGGGCGCGGGGCGGCCGTGGTCGCGGGGCGTGCCCGGGTACCACCACAGGGCGGCGAGGGCGGCCAGCGCCAGGGCCGCGCTTCCGGCGATGACCGATTTCTTGGCGACGGCCCGCTGTGAGCCGGGAGTTCGCCGCGGTGGGGTCTGCCCCGTGGAGCTGGTCGGTGGCGTCGTGGAGGAGGTCGGCGCCGTGGAGCTGGTCGGCACCGTCGTGGACGTGGTTGAGGCCGCCGCGGCAGGGGCGTGTGGGAGGGTGAGGTGTGCGGGGAGCGGGAGCATGGCGAGGCCGGCCAGCAGTCCCTCGGCGGGCAGCAGGTCGGTCCAGTGCTCGGAGCAGGCCCCGCAGTCACGCGCGTGCCTGGCTATGCGTTTGCGCCACAGAGGCGCGGGGGTGTGGTCCCAGGCAGCGGTCAGCTCCGCGAGTTGCGGGCAGGGCGGATTCCCCGCGAGGGCGCGGACGACCACGCGTCCGGTCTCCAACTGCTGCTTCATCCGCTGGACGCGGACCGCGGCGTGACGCGTCCCGCAGCCGATGGCGGCGGCGAGTTCCGGCCTGCTGATCTCGCCGGCGGCCTCCAGCCACCACAGGGACAGCAGTGAGCGGTCACCTTCGTCCAGCCAGCGGGTGGCCTCGGCCACCTCACGACGCTGGCCGGACAGTCCCAGTCGCAGGATCGTGAGGTCGACGAAGTCGGCGGAGCGGTCGGGCCGTTCCGCTGTCTGGTCCAGGCCGATCGTGGGGGCCTTGTGGGCGGCGGTCCAGCGCCGCCGTACCTGGTTCATGGCGATCGCGATCAACCAGGACCGGAAGGCCGACGGTTCCCGCAGTTCCGCCAACGACTCCAGGGCGCGCACCATGGTCTCCTGGACCACGTCGTCGACGTCCGTATGGCCGTCCAGCGCCCGGCCGACGACGTTGTAGATCAGGGGCAGGTACGCGGAGACCAGTTGCTCCCGGGCATCGTCGTCTCCCGCCCTGGCCGCCTCGACGGTCGCCGTACCGTTTTCCCACTTCACGCCTGTTCGGTCCTGTTCTTTCGCGTACACGTTCCTGGCCCCCGTGCTCAGGAGACCCGTCCGGTGCCCGGCGACAACAGAAAAACTACGCGGAAAAAAGCCGGGGAGTTTCTGTTGTCCGGGGCCGGTCCAAGGGTCTCCCCCAGTGCGGGCCGTTCACCAGGCGGACCGCGCGGACCCACACCCCAACGGAACGGAACGGAAACATGGAGCGCAACGAGGGACTTGAGCCCGGCCCGTATGAGGAGCCGACGGTCGGCAGTGGACGGCGGGCCGGCGTTCCCGCCTCCCCTCGGCGTCACGCCGCGCCGCGTCCCGGCCGCCGGTCGGGGAAGACCGGTGGCAGCCACCGCGCCGACGCCGCCCGTCCGGGCGTGAAGGTGGCGGTGCCGGCGGTGGCGGCCATGCTTGCGGTGGGCGGGACCTGCCTGGTGCTGATACGCCCCGGGTCCGACGCCGAGCAGACACTCGTGGCAGACCTGGCCGCGCCGAGGCGGCCCGCCCCGATCGCCTCCGTCACGTCGACGCCGAGCAGTACCTGGCACTCGCCGCGCCGCCACAAGCCGTCGCCCACTCCCACCGCTTCCCAACAGCAGGACGACAGGCACTCGCCGTCCCCGACGAGCTCCCCGGCGGAGCGCTCGCACACGGCTCAGAAGGCGACGCCACGCGGTCCGTCCGGAGCCGGCCGGGACACCGTCCCCGGCAGGTCCGGGGCCGCGACCGGCACCGCCGCGGAGTTCGCCCGGAAGGTGGTCGACCTGGTCAACGCCCAGCGGGCCCAGCATGGTTGTGCGCCGCTCACCGTCGATCCCCACGTACAGACCGCGGCGCAGGCGCACTCCGACGACATGGCCGCCCGCAACTACTACGCGCACGAGACCCCGGAGGGCGTCGACCCGGGCACGCGGATGACCAACGCGGGTTTCCACTGGCAGAGCTGGGCCGAGAACATCTTCAAGAGCCCCCAGGATCCGGCCACGGCGGTGGACGGCTGGATGAAGAGCCCCGGCCACCGGGCCAACATCCTCAACTGCTCCTACAAATCCACCGGCGTGGGCGTCAACCTCTCGCCCAACGGCCCTTGGTGGACCCAGGATTTCGCAACCGGCTTCTGAAAACGTGCCGACGCCCGGCGTGCGCCGCTTCTTCCGGCGCACGCCGGGCACGATGGCCGATGGGCCGGGTCGTCAACGGATGATGACAATGACGCCGCCGTCACCACGCCATCCCCCACGGCGCCAGTAGCCGTAGTCACCGCATCCGCGGCCGCGTCCGTAGCCCCAGTCGTCGCAGTCCCAGTCCCCGCCTGTCTTGCGGTTGCGGGGGAAGAACACCTTGAAGGTCATCTTCGCCTCCTGTGATCGAGCCTCGCCACAGCTTTCCGGATCGTCTTCCGGTGGCGATTCAGTGCGTTCGCGAGGTTCGCCGTGGGAGGTTCGCCCGGCTGGAACGCCTGGCTGCGGCGTAGTCGACACTACGTCGCCCCCGCATCCCAAACAAGAAGTTTTGTGAAAATTCAGGAAAAGGTACGTTATTGACCGTATCCTTCGCACGCTGAGGGTAGTCGATCAGTGACCTGACGCACTCGGACAGCTGGCATCAGCGCCTCCTCCGCGCCTCCGCCGCATCTGCTACGCGTCGGGTACCGAGAAGCAGAAGAGCCTGCCGGACGAGCTGGCGAAGAAGCGGCCGTCGGCGGGGAACGGCGACCAGGAGCCGGAGCCACCGGTGACCGGGTAGTGCCAGACCTGCCGGCCGGTCTCGGCGTGGAATCCGTACAGGCCCTGCGGCCCGGCGGCGAGGAAGAGGTTACCTGCCGCGCCCAGGAACTGCAGGGTGCCGAGGCCGGAGCCGGCCGTCCAACGGGCCGCCCCGGTGTGGGCGTCGACGGCGTGCAGGACCTTGTCTAGATAGCAGACGGTCGCGCCGGACCGGTCGTAGCCGCGGTTTCCCCGGGCGGCGGTCCGCACGCTCCACAGGGTCCGTCCGGTCGCGGGATCGAAGGCCGCGAGCAACCCGCTGGTCGCGCCGTTGGCGCCGGTGCCCGGGTAGCAGAAGAGCACGTCGTCGTACAGCCGGAGAGAGCCTTCGTACATGAGGAACTGGCTGTTGGTGGGCGGCAGTTGGGTGGTCTTGCGCCAGAGCGTCCGGCCGTCGGCGGGGTTGAGGGCGAGCAGGTTCATCCCGCCGTCGAGGGCGTAGAGCACCTTGGCCTTGGGCGGTGGTGGGTAAAGGGCGACGAGGTCCCTGGACCACAGCCGGGCTCCGGTGTCCGGGGCCAGGGCGGTGTATCCGTTGAGGGTCGCGGTGGTGGAGGTCGTCGCGGCGCGGCCCCAGACGATCAGCTGGTCCGCCCGGGTGGTACCCACGGCCGCGAGTCCGCCGGTGAGCTGGGACTTCCAGCGCAGCCGGCCGGTCGACGCGTCCAGGCATTGGAAACGCCCGGTGTTGTCCATGGTCACCACCAGTGAGCCGTTGGCGAACTCCAGGTGGGGCGCGCCCGTTCCGGTCGGGGGCGCGGCCCACAGCGGCTTTCCGGAGCGGACGTCGACGGCGTGGACCTTTCCGTCGGTGCGTACGGTGTAGACGCGTTGGTCGTCGGCGAGGGCGGCGGTGTTCTGGCCGCTGAGGTCCTTCCACAGGAGTGTGCCGGTGGTGCGGTCGAAGCAGGCTCCCGAGGTCTTGCCGGCGCACAGCAGCGTGGACGGGGTCATCGCCCGCAGCGCCATGTCCGGCTGTGGGAGGTCGGCGGTCCAGGCGAGTTCGGGGGTGGCGGGCGGGTCCTCGTCGCGCGAGCGGAGCAGCAGGAGGGTGCCTGCGGTGGCGGCCGCGGCGAGTACCGCGCCGCCCGCCAGTATCCGGCGTCGGCTGGGCAGCGCGGCGCGCACCTCGTGGTGGAAACTGCGTTCGGACTCGGCCACCTGGAGCTCGACCGCGCCCAGCCAGCCTGTGGTGTGGGTCGGGCGCAGCCACTGCTGCAGCTGGGCGATGGTGGGGCGCCTGGCCGGGTCCTTGTCCAGACAGGCGGTGACGGTGCCGAGCAGGCCGTGCGGGACGCCGTCCAGCTCGGGCGGCTCGTGGGTGGCGCGGTAGAGCAGGGCGTGGACCGCGCCGGTGCCGAAGGGCGGGTTGCCGGTGGCGGCGTAGGCGAGTACGGCGCCCAGGGCGAACACATCGCTGGCAGGCGCGAGTTGGGCCCCGGTGGACTGCTCGGGCGACATGAAGCCGGGCGAGCCGATGATCTGGCCCTGCGCGGTGAGTGCGGTGCCGTCGATGGCCCGGCTGATGCCGAAGTCGATGACGCGGGGCCCGTCGAAGGTGAGCAGGATGTTGGACGGCTTGAGGTCGCGGTGGATCAGTCCCGCGCGGTGGATGGCGGCCAGTGCTTCGGCCAGGCCCGCGCCGAGCACGCGCAGGGTGGTCTCGGGCATGGGTCCGTGTGTCTCGATGGCGTCGTCCAGTGCGGGGCCGGGGATGTAGGCGGTGGCCAGCCAGGGCTGTGCCCCTTCGGCGTCGGCATCGACGACGGGCGCGGTGAAGGCGCCGCCGACGGCGCGGGCCGCGTCCACCTCGGCCTTGAAGCGCCGTCGGAAATCGGGATCGGCGCTCAGCTCGGGGCGTACGACCTTGAGGGCGACGGCGCGGCCGCTGCGGGATGCGGCCAGGTAGACGCGGCCCATGCCGCCGGCGCCCAGTTCCCGGATCAGCCGGTACGGCCCGATGTGTGGGGCGGGGGCGGTGGCGGGCCGCGTGGTCGGCGTCGTCATCGGGGGGTGCTCCGGAAGGCGTAGAGGGTGGTGTCGGAGGCGGCGTAGAGAGTGGTGTCGGTGGTCTGCACCCGCCAGGCGGTGCTCTTGTTCCTGGTTGCGGCGCCGGAGTCCTGGTGTGCCCAGAGGACCTTGCCGTCGGTCGCGCGCAGGACGACGAAGCCCGGGGTGACGGCGCTGAACAGCGGGTATGCCAGCAGGGACGAGGAGACGGCGGGGCCTGGGTCGGTTGCGCCGGCGGGGGCCAGGGACAGCGGGCTCGCGGTGTGCCACAGCTGTTCGCCGGTGCGGGTGTCGAGGGCGAAGAGGGTGCCTTGGCCGTCCACGACGTAGGCCGATGTGCCCAGGACGGTGGTGGGGTTGAGGGTGGTCGGCTCGTCGACGGCGGTCCACAGTCTGCGGCCGTCGGCCGCGCTGAATGCCTGCACCTTGGTGCTGGTGACGAGCAGTGCGTTGCCGTCGGTGGCCAGGTGCGGGTAGTCGCCGGGTCTGGCGACGTCCCGGACCGTCCAGCGCACTCTGCCGGTCCGCAGGTCCAGGCCGTGGAGGGTGCCGGCGTCGTGCAGGAAGCAGCGGCGCCCGTCGGAGTGGGCCCGGAAGTCGCTGCCGGCCGCCTTGCGGGACCACAGCACCTTCCCCGTGGCGAGGTCCACGGCGCACACGCCGTAGCCGTGGTCGCTGCTGGTGCCCAGAAGGGCGACCGAACCGGCGGTGCAGAAGACGTCGTGGATGTGGGCGGGAAAGCTGCTGCCCGCCTCCGGCCGGGTCACCGCGTGGCTGAACTTCAGTACGCCGTTGCCGTCCAGGCCGAGCAGGTAGCCGTGGTCGCCCCAGGCACTGGCGTAGAGCGTCGGGCCCTGGACGCCGAGCCATTCGGGCCTGCCGTTGGCGCCGGAGGGCAGGCGGGGCGCGGCCGTCCAGCGCTCCTTGCCAGTGGTGGTGTCGTAGCCGATCGCCGTGGTCTGGTCCCAGCGCACGAGGGTGGGTCCGAGCAGCCGCAGCTGTCCGTTCTGCAGCTTCCGCAGCGGGCGCGCCCACTGCGGCGCCGGGCCCGTGGGGACCTTGGTGGCGGGCCGGATCGTGGCGCCCGTGCCCCGAACCGGGGTGTGGTCGGGCTTCGGCCCCCACCCCGCCAGGGCGGCGGTGCCCGCGGCCGCCGCGGCGCTGCCGCCGGCCACGGCGAGCCACAGGAAGCGGCGGCGGCTCGGCTCGCTCGGGGCCGCGGTCTCCAGCGGGGCGTCGGGCAGCGGGGGTGCGGCCGCCAGGACGGCGGCGTGTGCCTGGCGCACGGCGAGGTCCCCCCGCAGGCCCGGGGTGAGCAGGGCGGAGGGCTCGGCGGGGCCCAGCGCGGACAGCACTTCGGTGGCGGGCGGCCGCTGGCCGAGGTGCTTGTCCAGGCAGGCCGCCACCAGGGGACGCAGCGGGGCGGGCAGGCCGGTCAACTGGGGCGGGGCGTGCACGACCCGGTAGAGGACCTCGGTGGGGGTGCCGGCTCCGAAGGGCCCCTGCCCGGTGGCCGCGAAGGCCAGGAGGCAGCCGAGGGAGAAGACGTCGGCCGGCGGACCGGCGTCGTGACTGGAGACGAGCTGTTCGGGAGCCATGAAGCCGGGCGTTCCCATCACGGTGCCCGTCCGGGTCAGCTGGGTGGCGTCCACGGCCCGGCTGATGCCGAAGTCGATGACGCGGGGACCGTCGTCGGCGACGAGCACGTTGCCTGGTTTGAGGTCGCGGTGGACGACGCCGGCCGCATGGATGGCGAGCAGCGCCTCCGCGAGGCCCGTGCCCAGCGCCCGCAGGGCCGGCTCCGGCAGCACACCGAAGCGGCGTATGACGTCGTGCAGGGACGGTGCGGGGATGTAGGCGGTGGCCAGCCAGGGTTGGGGCGCGTCGGCGTCCGCGTCGAGCACCGGCGGGGTGAAGAAGCCGCTGACCCTGCGGGCGGCGTCGGCCTCGCGCCGGAAGCGCCCGCGGAAGGCCGGCAGCTCGGCGTACTCGGGCCGGATGACCTTCAGCGCGACCAGGCGCGAGCCGGGTGATCTGGCCAGGTAGACGCGGCCCATGCCGCCCTCGCCGAGGAGTTGGAAGACCTCGTAGGGGCCGATGCGGCCCGGGCCCTGCTGTGGCGGGCCCGGGCGGTGCGGGTGCGGGAGGGTGGTGTGCGGAGGGGTCTGCCGCGGCGTCGCGTCGCCGCCGCGGCCGTGCCGGGGTACGTCCACTGCGTCGCGGCGGGGTCAGCCGAGGGAGCCGAGCACGTCACGGGCGGCAGTGATGACGGCGTCCTCGGCCTGCTGCTCGTTCACACCGGAGCGGCCGGTGTCGTAGCTGTAGCTCACGGTGTACGAGGCGTTGCCCGAGCGGACGATCACTGTTGCCTCGGCCAGGCGCATCGGATCCTTGTCGACGCTGTGGACGACGTGCGCCTCGTCGCCGATGCCGCTGACCGGCCGGGAGTCGGTGATCTTGCGTACGTTGCCCAAGGCGGTGAGCGCGGTCTTCTTGTGCATGTCGTAGAGGCCCTTCGCGCCCGGGCTGACCGAGAGGTTCACCTTCAGGTCCAGATACGCGCCGCCCGAGCCGAAGGGCGTTCTCCAGCTCGGCATCCTGGTGATCATCGCCGCCATGGTGGCGTTGTCGAACTGCGACGGCTTGCACTCGGTGCCGGGCGCGATGCGGGCGAGGGTGGACGTCTTGATCAGCTGACAGCCTTCGGGGACCTTGGTGTAGGTCTTCCCCTCGGACGCCCCGGGCCCCGCCTCGGGCGACGTGCCGGCTCCGCCCGAGGCGGCCGGCGGCTTCCCCGCGGCGTCGCTCGCGCCCTCACCCCCCGATGTCGCGATGACCACGCCGACGAGCGCGGCCACGGCCAGCGCGGCGCCGCCGATCAGCCACGGCCGGGCACTGCCACGCATCCGCCCCGCGCCCGGGGCGCCGTCGTGCGCCGGCGTCGGCAGACCGGGCTGCGACCACGCCGAGGGCGTCCCCGGCGGCCGGCCGGGGACCGGAGGCGGTGCCTGGCCCGGCACGGGCGGCACTGCCTGGCCCGGGGCAGGGGCCTGGGCCGCGGGTCCCCGGCCCGGCGCTCCCTGCTGGAGGGGCTGGGTGGGGCGGCTTTGGCCGAAACCCACTCGGGGGTCCGGCGGTGACATCTCACTCACGGGGCAACTCGCTTTTGTCCGTTCGGTCTTCGCCGCCGGGACGCCACAGACAAGTCCCCTGCACCCACGTCCCATGCACCGGACCCTGGGCAGGCGCACCCGAGGACCCGAAGCGGCGTCCCGGAGCCTTTCGCGAGGCGATGTAATGCCGATGAAATCCTGATTATGCCGATGAAATCCCGCTGCAGTGCGGAACCCATGGTCATCGGCGGTCATTGGACTTTCCCATTGGACTTTCCGCCGAGGGGATTCGGCGTCCATGGTCGGGAAAGCGCATTGCGTATGAGGGCGTTGAGAGGTTGGACTGCCTTGGGACTGCCGTGGTACTGCCGTGGGACTTCCAGATCCGGGCAGCGGAACGAAGCGAAATCAAGGCGGTGGAAGGAAACGAATGACAACCATGCTCGACGGCTGCACACCCTGGCCCGAGGTGTTCGTCGACCGCTACTGGGCGGTCGGGCACTGGCGGGGCAACACGCTCGACAACCTGCTGCGCGGCTGGGCCCTGGAGTACGGACCGCGGACCGCGCTCGTGCACGGTGGCACCCGTCTCACCTACGCGAACCTGAACCGGCGGGTGGACCGCATGGCCGCCGGACTCCGGCTGCGTGGCCTCCGCCCCGGCCAACGGGTCGTCGTCCAGCTCCCGAACGTTCCGGAGTTCGTCCTTGCCGTGTTCGCGCTGATGCGTGCCGGCGCGGTCCCCGTGCTCTGCCCGGTCACGCATCATGCGGCCGAGGTGTCCCACGTCGTGCGGGTCACCGAGGCCGTCGGCTACGTCGGCCCCTCGACGTACCAGGGCTACGACCACACCGCGATGGCCGCGGACATCGCCGCTCAAGGTCCCTTCCTGCGCCGGGTGTTCACCCTTGAGGATCCGGATCCGGGCGCCGCCTCCCCGTTCGGCGGCGGCCTCTCGACCGACCCGTCGGGCTGCCACTACTTCCCGCTGGGGTCGATCGACGCCCCGCCCGAGCGGGCACCTGTGCAGAGCGCCGACCAGGTGGCGTTCTTCCTGCTCTCCGGCGATACGACCACGGCGCCCAAGCTCGTTCCGCGCACCCACAACGACTACGCCTACCAGGCACGGGCCGCCGCCGAGCTGGTGTCGCTCACCGAGAACGACGTGTATCTCGCCGCGCTGCCCGCCGCGTTCACCTTCGCCCTCGGCGGCCCCGGTATCGTCGGCACCCTCTCCGTCGGCGGCACCGTCGTCCTGGCCGAGGACCCGGAACCCACCGCATGCCTGGCGGTCATCCAACGGGAACGGGTCACCATCACGTCAGTCGAGTCCGCCGTCGCCCGGCACTGGCTCGATGTACTTCCCACCAGCCAGGCCGACTTGAGCAGTCTGCGCCTCGTGCAGATCGGCGGCGCACCCCTGGACCGGGCGACCGCCGAACGCGTCGTCGGCCCCGAACCGGGCTGTCGTCTCCAGCAGGTCTTCGGCAGGGCCGAAGGACTGCTCACTCTCACCCGACCCGCCGACCCGGACGAAACCGTGCTCACCACACAGGGTCGTCCGCTCTCGCCCGACGACGAGATCCGCATTGTCGACGTCGACGGCAAGGACGTGCCCGACGGGGAGCCCGGCGAACTCCTCGCCCGCGGTCCGTACACCGTCCGGGGCTACTACCGGGCGCCCGACCACAACGCACGCTCCTTCACCGCCGACGGCTACTTCCGCACCGGCGCGCTCGCACGGCGCACCCCGGACGGCAGCCTGGTGGTGACCGGTCGCATCGAGCACGCCCCGCGCCACACCGACCGCGGCGCATGAGACCTCGCGACCTAGGTCCGACGGCCGATGCGGCGAGCGCGATCGCCACGTACCGTCATTGGCGCAGTCAGCACACGCCCCTTACACCTCTTACCCAGTCAAGGAGCGCGAGATGCCCATCAACCTGGATCACACCGTCATCAACAGCAGTGACCGCTTTGCCGCCGCTCGCTTCTTCTCCGAGCTCATCGACGGTCCGGAGCCGGAGGTGAACGGGCCCTTCGCCGCGATCCGCCTGGACAACGGCGTCACGCTCGACTACGCCGACCACATCGTGCCGCGCGATGCGATCGTGATGCAGCACTTCGCCTACCACGTCTCCGACGAGGAGTTCGACGCGATCCATGCCCGCGTGGTGGAGAAGAAGCTCGATTTCTGGGCCGATCCCTACCACAAGCGTTCCGGCGAGCTGAACAACATGCACGGCGGCCGCGGCTTCTACGTCAACGACCCCGATGGCCACAACCTGGAGTTCTTCACGCGTACCGCGGCCTGACCGCTTCCGACGGTGCCGCAGCAGTAGTTGGTGAGCGTTCCCGTGACGATGACCGTGTCGCGGCCGCGGGGCGCCGCAGCCGGTGACCGCGGCGATACGAGGTTCTCCCACGCCCCCACATCACTCCCCCACGACATCCGAGGCTCCCGGCACACCCGCCCGGCCGGTGCCGAGGGCCATGCCAGGAGCCTCGCTTCTGGTGCTCACGGTTCTGTGGTTGTCCTGCGTGCGGGGCGGTGCTCGGTACCGCTCAGTGCGACGCTGTCGTCATCGTGCCTGCTGGGCTTTGCAGGCGCCGGAGGCGCATGCCGTGAGCCAGGTGTCGAAGTCGTCGTCGTAGCGGGTGCCGATGTCGTTGTTGTAGACGGCGTAGCCGCCCGCGTAGTCGCCGGTCCTGAAGTGCCCCAGCATGTTTGCGATGTCGTCGGGGTGCTTCTCGAACATGTAGCGGACCGCGAGGTAGCCCCAGGGGTAGGTGCGGGTCACGTCGCTGTTGGCGTAGGTGCTCTGGAAGAGCGTGCTCAGCTTGTAGGTGTGCTTGCCCGCTTCGGTGACCGCCTCGGTGTCGGTGACCTTGCGGTAGCTGTAGGAGACGTACTCGGCCAGTCCCTCGATCCACCAGACGTCCGGGACCGTGGTCTGCTGGTTGAAGTCGCCCTTCATGTCGTCGCGGGCGTCGAGGTAGTGGGTGTACTCGTGGTTGAGGTTCCAGATCCCGGCCGGGAAGCCGTCGTCGGGGCCCTTCTGGTACTCGATGGACATCGGCTGGTTGTCGGGCTTGGTCGGGTCCCCGACGAGTGTGATGCCGCCGTTGTTGGTGTCGACGCCGTAGATCGCCCCGGCGTAGGTCTGGTAGTCCTCGCGGCTGCTGAACACGACGATCTGGATGGTCGACTCGTACTGGTTGGGAATCGGCCCGTTGTCCTTCACGAGGTTGTGGAAGAACGGGTCCTGGCCCAGGAGGCTGCTGCAGGCGGCGTCGAGGTCGGCCGCGTTCAGTGCCTGTGCCCTGATGGTGTGCGTCTTGTCGCAGGAGTGGGTGACCGGCAGTGCCGCCTTGGTGAGTTGGTCGGCCAGGTCGCACACTCCGTAGTACGAGCAGTTGCCCTTGTCATAGGAGTCGGCCTGGGAGGCGACCGTGACCCACAGGGGCGCGGTCGGGCCGGTGATCTTCGAGGCGTCCAGCAGGCCCTTCATCAGCGGGCGTACCTTGTCCTGGAGCGGCTGGTGCTCGACGTAACGGCCCACGTTCATACCGGCGTTGGAGTCCAGGTAGGACTTGTCGGTGCCGAGCAGCTCCAGGTGGTCCCGGGCGAACGAGTCGAGCGTGTCGATGATGCTCGGGTCGGCCGTGACCGCCTTGACGTAGTCCTTGTTCCAGTTCCCGCGCCAGAGCGGGGTGTAGACGTCGTTGACGGCGGCCAGCATGCTGGGTATGGCGTCGTAGGAGCTGTTGTAGCCCGTCAGTACCTGCTTGTAGACGTTCAGGTAGCGGCCCTGCTCGTTGGCGCTGTCGGAGAGGATGAGCACCTCACCGAGGACATCGCCGTTGCCCGCGGACACGTCCTTGGAGTGGGCGTTGGCGAAGAAGGCGTCCAGGCCGCCCTCAGTGGCCGTGGCCAGGTCCTTGCCGTATGGGCCGACGTCGGAGGGGTGGTTGGACTGCACGTAGTAGCCGGCCCGCAGGAAGAGCACCAGCTGCCACACCTTTGCGGAGTTGTCGCCGGGATACGACGCTGCCCCGTCCTTGAAGGCGTTGGCTATGGTGACCATCTGCTCCTCACGGAACACATCGTGCGCGTCCTTGCCGGTGACCGAGAAGAGGGTGTTGATGCAGTCCGTCGATGCGTCCTTGACGGCCGTGACCAGCTCGTCCCCGGTCCGGCCGCCGAAGTCGCCCGGGGCGCAGGAGGCCGGGGCGGGGTGCTTCTTGCCCTTGTGCTCCGCCGCCGCAGTCGAAGAAGTGGGGGGATTCTTCGCGCTGAGCGGGCGGAGCTGGGCGGGACTGAGCGGGCGGCCCTGCACCGCCGGACGTTCGTTCGCGGCGGTGAGCGGGCCGGTCGGCGGCGGTTTCGGGTGAGTTGTGGCGCGCGGCCCGGTCGTGGACGTGGGGGCGTCCGCCGGTGAGGGTGTGGCCAGCGCCGGCGTCGCCACGAGACTGGCGATCGTCGCGCAGGCGGCCAGGCCGCCGACCACACATCTGGGCCAGGTGAAGCGATAGCGCATCCCTGCTCCTTTGTGGACAGATGCGCCTCGGGAGGTTGAGGCGTGATCGGCACCTTCTCAGGCGCTCCGGCCGCCGACAATGAGGTGTGACATAGCACATGGGACTGGCCCGCCATAACATCTCCCACGGCCGAACTCGGCCGCGCCGCCCGGCGGCAGGCCCGCGCGGCCCTCGACAACCGGCCCGCGCCGCCCTTACGGCCTGGCCACGCTCCAGGTCCGCGAGGCCCAGGTCCGCAGATGCGGCGACTGGGCGATGAGCGCGCGGTACGCGGAGGAGGCCGAGCCGACGAGGGTGTCCGCGATCTCGTCGGCGACGCTCCCCCGCCGCCAGGCCAGTACGTAGCGGCACCACAGCGGTGTGCCGATCAGCGGTTTGACGACGACACCGGAGATCGGCCGGAGCGTCGCCTGTACGACCGCGACCCCCAGGCCCTCGGCGATCATGCTCTGCAACTGCAGCTGATCGCCGAGGAATTCATGGACCGCGGCCGGGGTGAAGCCCGCCGACTCACAGGCCGCGTAGAACACTCCCGGCCAGCCGGCCCCGTCGTCCGGCGTCACGAACCAGGCGCTGTCGGCCAGATCCGCGAGCCCCACCTCCACACTGTGCCTGAGCCGGTGCCGGGCCGACAGGGCGACGAAGGACGGCTCGGTGACGATGCCCCGGTGCGCGACCGCGGCCGAGTGTCGCAGCTCCAGCCCGGGATAGTCGGCGGCGATCGCCGCGTCCACCGCGCCGTCCTCCAGGAGTTGGACGATCTCCGAGGACGGGTAGACGCTGCTGACCGTGAGCGCGACATCGGGCAGCCGGCTCCGCAGCCGGACGACCATCCCGGACAGCACCGGGGAGTTGGTCGCCGCCAGACGGAGCGGCCGGCGTGTCGCGGCAGCGCTGCCGGCCGGACGGCGCCCTATCGCATCCGCGCGGGCCAGCACGTCGCGGGCCTGCCCCAGCACCTCCGCGCCGTACGGGGTCAACTCGACGCCCGACATGGTGCGTTCGAACAGCGGTGTACCGAAATGCCGCTCTATGCGCCGGAGTTGGGTACTCATCGCCGGCTGCGAGTAGCCCAGTTCGGACGCGGCCCGGCCCACGCTTCCGGCATCGGCGATCGCGCACAGCACTCTGAGGTGCCGAAGCTCCAGCTCCACGTCCCCACTCCTCCCGTTCGGCCGGCGCATGACGCGGACGCCGCGCGCAGCGGGCACATCGTGCACGAGGCGTGGGCCGTACCGTGCGTTTTTTCGTGCCCCATGCGTCCGGCGCGGGGCCGGACCGTCCAGGCGGAATTATTGGCGATCTCTTGCGCAGGGCAAGTACGTGGGGGCGGGGCGAGCCATACGGGCGTCGCCGCGTTCCGCCCCGAGACGCCCCTCCCCAGGGCGCGTCCGATGAGTCAGGGGCGACCCCGGCCGCGACCCATCGGACACGCCCTAACCGCGGGACGCGTCCTGTTCGCGCTCTCCGGACCGGTTGAGCGCCATCGGGAACACGTACCTCAGGATCGTCCTGCACACCGGGTTGCTGTGCGTCACGGCATGTTCGAACGGGACGAGGTGGCAGCCCATCTTGTGTTTCGCCTCATAGGCGGTCTGGGTGAGGTTGATGTCGGCCATTCCCATCCGAATCGCCTCGTCGATGCCGCGGTAGTAGGTGACCTGGTAGAGGCGCAGTTCCCGCGAGCAGTCGTAGTCGATGCCGATCCGGATGGCCACCGCGTTCTTCTCCCCGAACAGGCAGACCAGGAACCCCACCAGGCGGTCCTTCTCCCAGACGGTGACCGCCTTGGCCGAAATCCTCGGGTCGGTGGAGAGCAGGGAGAAGAATTCCGGTGTCCACACGTCCAGCCGGCTCTCCGCATGCTCGAGCACCGCCTCGTAGAGCGGCATCATGGCCGGTACGAGATCGTCGAATCGCTCGCGCACCTCCATGGTCACGTCGTCGTGCTCGGAGAACCTCGCCAGATTGCGCCGGGCGGTGCTCCGGTTGTTCCTGGACAGGGTGGCGACGTATTCCTCGAAAGTCGTGGCGGGCAGGGAGACATGGGCGTCGGGCAGCCCGGGGGCCCGGAAGTATCCGGCTCTGCGCAGTGCCGGGTCCAGCCACTCCAGGTCCGCCTGGGGAAAGTCCTTGAAAACGGTCCACCGTGTGCCCATCGAGGCGGAGAGTCGGCGCACCGCTTCGACCAGGAGGTGTGGCGCGGATTCATCGAGTGTGTCCGCGCGCAGGACCCTCCCCTCTCCCAGGAGGTGTCCGCACAGCAGGAGTCCGATACGCAGCGGTCTGCCCATGATGCGGTGCAGCGGCCGCAGCGCTCGCCGGCCCTCTTTTCCCAGTGCGTCTTCGAGCGCCAGTGCGCGGTAGACGCAGGTCGGCAGAACGGCCCTGATCTGCTGCCCGTTTCGGAGCACGAGGTATCGATAGGCGTCCGGGCCGATTCCGGTCCGTTCCATGGCCTGGAACAACGCGTACGCGTAGATCGGGTCGTCGGGCGGTGCGAGTTCCCGCCACACTTCCGGCGGGATCTCGGAGACGCTGTCGACCACCTCGACCTGCCAGGGGGCCGGTGAGCCCACTACCGTGCTCTCAGGGCTGACCACCGCCACCCTCCAAGGGTTCGGCGGCCAGGTCCTGGCATTCGGTGACCTCTGCGGTCGGTCCGAAAACCCCGTGCATCATCTTGGTCACGGTGTCCGTCATGGCCCGGCCGGCGACGGGCTCCAGGAGGTCCGCCATGCCGGGTACCCCGAGGTCGAAGCGGGCGCCGAACCGGAGCGCGCTCCCGTCCGGGAGCGGCGTGATCGACCAGTCACCGGCCAGGGCGAGCAGGTCGCCGTCGATGAGTTCGAAGTCGATCCGCAGGCGCGGCTCGTCCAGGCGGTCCCGTTCCCGCCACTTGAGGATTCCGCCGGCGAAGTCGACTTCCCAGGTGGAGATCCGGTCGTGGTCCGGGCCGTCCTCAAGGGAGACGGAGTGCACCACATCGGAATGCCGTGGAAAGCTGGCGAAATCCGAGAGTGAGTCGAATACCTTCCGCGGCTGTGCACCGGGAATGTGAAAGGCAACGCGGACCTCGCGCACTGCGCCCCCAAATCTTCCGAGCCATGGATGAAGGGAAGGCGTGATGTTCGGCAGTCCGGTACGAGTCGGGAATACCCATGCGAACCGGGTGCAGCGTTCCCACTGGATCTGCGGCCGGTGTGTCGGCTTCTGTTTTCTTCGGATACGGCGGCGACGCTCCCACGGCAGTGGGGACAACGCCAGGCATTGCGTACCGTCATGCTAGGTCCCGAAGAGGTGCGCACGCCTGCCGAGAGCTGCGGCCTTCCGCCATCCGGGGACGGTTGCGACGGGCGCGGCACGTGGGACGGGGAAAAGTGCCGCTTCCGGATACGGGTGTGCCGGGTGAACACATTCCAGGGGGATGGCGATCCTGATGGTGTCTCCGGTGGTGGCCGCTCCGACACCTCCATAGCATGGTCCTCGGTTCCTGAAGTGACGGTGCGCTACGTCCGACAGTTTTCCGGCCGCCTCGACGGGCGGAGGTGAACCGTGGGTATCTCTTCTTCCCAGCGCCCCGGGGCGGCACCGCCGGCCCGTTCTCCCGCGGAGAATTCCCGATGGAAGGACACAACACCCATGTGGCAGACCGAAGTCGGGCGCCGACCGCTGAATGTGCTCCTCACCGGCGCGACCGGAGTGGTGGGCAGTGCCCTGCTGCCACACCTCGACACGCACCACGTCACCTGTCTCGTCCACGAGACCGCGCTGAGTGCGCCGAGGGTGAAGACTGTGCGCGGAGACATCAGACTGCCCTGCCTGGGACTGTCCGGTAGTGAATTCAAGGAAGCCTGCGCGGCGATCGATGTGATCGTGCACGCCGCGGCCGACACCAACTTCACCGACGGGCCCGAGCTGGCCGAAACCAATGTCGCGGGCACCCAGCGGATCGTCGACCTCGCCCGGGAGGCCGGGGCGCGACTGGTGTACGTCAGTACCGCGTTCTCCGCTCTGGGCGCCGACGGTGGCTCCTCGGCACCGGCCTACGCCCGGACCAAGGCGCAGGCCGAGGAGCTGGTGGGCGCCAGTGGCCTGCCGGCGGTCATCGTCCGGCCCTCGATCATCGTCGGCGACTCCCACACCGGTCAGATCGCCAGGCACCAGGGGTTCCACAAGGTGTGCGGCGCGATACTGGCCGGCCACCTCCCCCTCATCCCGCTGGATCCCACCCGGCTGGTCGACTTCGTACCGCAGGACGTCGTGGCGCGGCATATCGCCGGCCTCGTCGAAGAGGAGTTTGACCGCCCGGAACTGTGGCTGACGGCCGGATCCCGGGCCCTGCGGGTCGGCGAGGCCATCAGCGAGATCCGCGCCGCCGCGGAGGAACTGGGCCGGCCCGTTCCGGCCGTGCGCCTCGTCGACGAGGATCTGTACGAGCGGCTGATCGTGCCGGTGTTTCTCAAGTCCCTGCCGGAGGACAGCCAGAAGCTGATCAAAGCCCTCGCCGAGCAGCTGACCCCCTACCTGTCCGTACGCGAGCCGTTCCCCAGTGATGTGGCGGAACTGCCCGACCAGAAGGAGACGCTGCGCGCCTCCCTGCTGAGGTGGGCGAAGGCGAGCGGACTTCATGCGCGCAACACTTCGGGAGCGGCGCGGTGACCCCGTCGGATGCCGGCCGGGCGCGGGCGGTCGCACTGGACCACCTCCGCGACCACGTCAATCGCGGCCACGCCCGCATCGCCTCCCTGCTGGGCCTGCCGTTGGAGGTGCGCTCGGACGGTGCCCTGGTGTACGACGAGGAGGACCATCCCTATCTCGACTGCGGGGGGTACGGGGTGTTCCTCCTGGGGCACCGCCACCCGGACGTCGTCGACGCAGTCACGGCACAGTTGGGCAGGCATCCGCTGTCGACGCGCGCACTGATCGAGCCGAAAATGGCATCCGCGGCAGGGACCCTGATCTCGATGGCGCCCGCCGGTCTGCAGTACGCCTTCTTCACCAACTCCGGTACGGAAGCAGTGGAGTTGACGCTGAAGCTCGCCCGGGCGAACGGCTGCCACCGGCTGATCGCCGCCCAGGGCGGCTTCCACGGCAAGACACTGGGGTCGCTCAGCGCGACCGGCAACGCCCGCTACCGGACCGGTCTCGAACCGCTGCTGCCGGATGTGGAGTTCGTTCCGTTCGGTGACACCGACGCCCTGAAGGCCGCACTGCGCGGCGATCCGGCGCGGGCCTGCGTGCTGCTGGAACCGGTACAGGCCGAGGGCGGGGTGCGCATTCCCCGCGAGGGCTATCTCCGGCAGGTGCGCGAGCTGTGCGAGGAGTTCCGCGCGCTGCTCGCCGTGGACGAGATCCAGTCCGGGCTCGGCCGCCTCGGCTCCTGGTGGGGGTGTGACGCGGAAGGGGTGCGCCCGGACCTGCTGACGACGGGGAAGGTGCTCAGCGGCGGGGTCGTTCCGGTTGCCGCGACACTGGCCACGCCCGAGGTCTACGAAGTCCTCAACCGCGACCCGTTGTTCCACTCCTCGACCTACGGCGGCAATCCCCTCGCGTCCGTGGCCGCGGCCACCACGATCGAGGTGCTGCGGCGGGACCGCCTGGTCGAGCGGGCCGGAGAGCTCGGCGGCCGGCTGCTGCCGCAGATCTCCGACGCGCTCGCCGCCGCCGGCCCGCAGGCCATCCGGGAGGTCCGCGGACGCGGGCTGCTCATCGGAATCGAGTTCACGTCCGAGGCGCTGGCCGGGCTGTTCCTGACCCATATGCTCCGCGAGCGGGTGCTGACCTCGTACACGCTCAACGCCAGCAGGGTGATCCGGCTGACGCCGCCGGCGATTCTGGAATCCGACCACATCGACTGGCTGCTGCGTGCCCTGAAGCGGTCCGCCGTGGCGCTGACGGGGGCCTGAAAGCCAGGCACCGGGCGGCAGTTGGAGGGTCAGCCGTTCAGCCTGGCTTGTATGGCCGAGGCGAGTTCGGTGACGCCGGCCTCCTTCAGCGCGCTGTAGTGATCGGTGTCGAGATCGACCACGGTCGGGGGTGTGGCGGAGTAGCCGGACCAGGTGTCGATGAACGAGGAGTCGTCACCGGTGGCCCTGAAGACCGTGACCGGCGCATGGATCTGCCGCGCGGCGAGTTCGCGGACGTTGTACTGGAACTCGTAGGTCAGCGCGACGATCCGGGCGATCCGGCGGATCAGCTGCTCGTCGAGTGCGGGGAGCAGATGGTGGATGAAGGCGACGAAGCTGTTCTCGTCGCGGACGGCCGCTGCACACTCGTCGAGGTCGGGCCCGGTGATGGAGCCGGTGAAGACGGAATACAGGATCGTCAGATACGCCGGGTTGGTGTAGGACGCCTGGCGCCCGTGGCGGTCGGCGTTGGCGTGGTGGACCTTCGGATTGCCCGGGCAGAGCAGCAGCAGGTTGTCCACCGGTTGGCCGGCCTGCTCCAGCTGCCATGCGGCCTCGAAGGCGAGCCGGGCTCCGAAGGAGTAGCCCCACAGGGTGTACGGCCCCTCGGTCTGCACCCGCCGGATCTCGGCGAGGTCGGCGGCGGCCATCTCCCGGATGGTCGGGTAGGGCTCCTCGCCGGAGTTGACCCCGTGTGCCTGGATGCCGTGGAAGGGCCGTCCCATACCTGCCTGGCGTGCCAGCAGGCGCAGGTTCATCGGGTAGCCGCCCAGTCCGGGCCAGCAGAAGACGGGCCGGCCGCGGCCCGCGTCGTGCAGGGGTACCAGTCGGGAGGAGGGCCGGGCGGTGCAGTCGGCGATGCGGGCGGCGAGGTCGCCCAGCTTCGGGTGCTCGAAGACGACCTGGAGCGGCAGCCGGGTGCCGAACTCGCGGTTGATCGTCAGGACCAGCTCGACGGCGGTGAGCGAGTCGCCGCCGCAGGCGAAGAAGTCGTCCTCGGTCGAGACATGGTCGTATGCCAAGGCCCTGCCCCACGCCTCGGCGAGCCACTTCTCGTGCCTGGTCGCGGGGGCGAGGTAGGGGGTGGTGCGGTCCGCCGACCGCACCTGGTCGCAGGCGGTGAGTGCCTTGACGTCGACCTTGCCGTTCGCTGTCAGGGGCAGCCTGTCGAGCACCAGGACCCGGTCGGGGACCATGTAGTCGGGCAGGATGCGGATCAGCTCGTCCTTGATGATCTCGGCCGGGCCCTTCATGTGGACGATGTCCTCGTGCATGCCCTCGCCGCGGATCTGCTCGTCGCTGACCCTGCCGCCGAGGAAGAAGTACGAGGGACCGGTGGGCAGGCCGCGGGCGGCCAGGATGTCGTCGATGCGTTGGGCGGCGGGCAGGGGATGGCCCGTCTTCGAGCTGTATCCCGAGGACATCAGGCCCAGGCGCACGCCGTTGCGTTGCAGGTGGTGGAGTTTTCTGCCCAGGGCCACGTACTCCAGCCAGGGCTGGTCGGCGCGGCTGACGGCGGTGATGCCGAAGCTCGCGCGCCGGTAGACCTGCTGGTTGATGGCGATGACATGCTTGGGCAGTACCAGTTCGTCCGAGAGGTGCACCAACCCGCCGCCGGCGTAGCGGTATTGACCGGTGGGCAGATCCTGGATACGTCCCGGGTGGGACTGCACATAGATCTCGGTGGGATCCTCCCAGGCTTCCCCGTCGGCGGGGCCGATGGCGAACGTGCCCAGGTAGTAGTCCTCGACGGAGACGTCCAGGAGGTCCTTGACCGACTCGTCGTGGGCCAGCGGCCGGATGGCCAGCCCGTAGTCCGGCAGCACCTCCTCGAAGAGTGCGGCCATGTGCCCGGCTTCGATTTCCAGCACTTCCTGGATGTTGTTCTTGTACACCGGTTCCATGGCCCGCTTGCAGCCGAGGAGGTGGACCGACAGACGGCCGTCTGATCGGCGGGAAGGTGATCGGTGGGAAGGGGATCCGTGGGAAGGGGGCCCGATCCGTACGAGAGTGTGGTCGACGGGGTGGTAGTAGTACACGCCGGCCGCGAGTCCCGCTGTGCCGCCGCCGGTTTCCAGGTACAGCTGTGTGGCGTACAGGGCGCCCGGGGAGGCGTAGGCGTACTTCGGCAGCAGCCGCTGGTCGCTGTGGTACGCGCCGAACCACCGCAGCAGCTCGCCCAGTTCCGCGAAGGTCAGCTCGTCCAGTCCGCGGGACCGGCCGGCGACCGGGCGTTCGGCGAGCAGGGCCAGCAGGGCGGCGCGGGTGACCGGTCCCCCGTCGTAGAAGCGGTAGGTCTTGCGGGCGAAGACCTCCCTGCGCTGCCGGGGCGTCTCCTGTCTGCCGGGCAGCTTCACCACGGGCCGACCGGCGAGCTGCTCGCGGCGGCGCAGCCCCGGGTTGGACAACTGCGCCCTGACCTGGAGCCGGCTTTCCTTGGACTGGTGGTGGGCGCCGTGGTTGCCCTGGTCCATCAGTGCCGCTTCCTTGGGGTTCAGCTCGACACAGGCAATCAGGTGCGGCGAACCGGTGCGCTGGTTGTCGGTGACGACGACCGCCGCGCGTCTGACCCAGATGTGTTCCTCGATGGCCAGGGCGACCTCGTCGAGCTCGACGCGGCAGCCGCGCAGTTTGACCTGGTTGTCGGCCCGGCCGGCGAACTGGATGGTGCCGTCCCGGTTCCAGTACGCCAGGTCGCCGGTGCGGTACAGGCGTTCGGTGCGGGTGAACGGCGAGGTGATGAAGCGCTCCTGGGTCTGTTCGGGCTGGTTCAGATAGCCACGTGCCAGTTGGATGCCGCCGATGTACAGCTCGCCGGTCTCCTCGATGCCCACCGGCGCCAGGTTGGCGTCGAGGATGAAGCACTGGGTGTCGCCGACCGGCGCCCCGATGGACACGCTGCCCGTGCAGGCACCGGCCGCGTGCGGGTCCACCAGGCAGGCGGTGGCGTTGATGGTGGCCTCCGTCGGCCCGTACAGGTTGACCAGCGAGACCCACGGCAGTTCGTCGGCCAGCGCGCGGGCGAGCCGCCAGGACAGTGCCTCGCCTCCGGAGAACACCCATCGCAGCGAGGTGCACCGGCCCAACTCCTCGGTGTCCAGCAGCGCTTGCAGCAGCGTGGGCACGCACTGCAACGCGGTCGCCTGGTGTTCGACCACCGCGGCGACCAGTGCCTGCGGGTCCCGGTGGATGCCTGGTGTCCCCATCACCACCCGGCCGCCGACGGCCGGGGCCAGGATCTCCCACTGTGCCGCGTCGAAACTCATCGGTGTCTTCTGCAGCACGGTGACGTCCTGGCCCAGGTAGCCGTAGCGGTGCATCCACCGCATCTGGGAGGCGATGCTGCGGTGCTCGATCATCACGCCCTTCGGCCTGCCGGTGCTGCCGGACGTGTAGATGACGTACGCCAGCGACTCCGGCCGCACCGGCACTTGGGCGAATCTGGTGCGGCAGTCGCTCAGCACGTCGGCCGGGGTGACGATCCGGGTGCCTGTGGGGGCCAGCTCGGCCAGGCGGGCTGCCAGGTGGTCCTGGGTGACGATGACGCGCGTGCGACTGTCGTCGATCATGTAGCGGAGCCGGCTCTCCGGGTACTCCGGCGACAGCGGCAGATACGCCGCTCCGGCGAACAGGATGCCCCACACCCCGGTCATCAGCTCCAGGGACGGTTCGACGAACAGTCCCACGGTGTCCTCCACATCCGCACCGACCTGGCGGAGGTACGCCGCCAGTCCGCGCGCCGCCTCATCCAGCTCGCGGTACGTCAGACACCGGTCGCCGCAGACCACCGCGACGGCGTCGGGCCGCGCCTCGACCTGCTGCCGGAGCAGGTGGGGCAGGCAGCCCGTGCTGCTGTGGTCGATCGGTGCGCGATGCGGTGCGGTCTTCACGGTCTTCCTCTGCGTCCTCATGACACCGATGTACGCGAGCCCGGCCGCGGTGGCGCCGGAGAGGTGGCTCGAACAGCCCCCGCAGGAAAGGGTGATGTGACCACGGCCCCACCACGTCACCGGCCATCAACTGCCGCTGACGGCAGCACTCCGTCTACGGCGGCCGCAGAGTGGAAGCGGCGCCGGATCCAGCACGTCCCCGGGCGGGTGGAAGCCGACCACGAACCACTGCCGATGCCGCCGCGTCGACGTCGGCACCGGCGCCGCCGGCCCGCCGTCGGAGCCCTGCCCGTTGGGCTGTGCCTGGCCCCGCATCCACGAGCGGGCCAGGCATGTACGTAACAGACAGTACGCAGGTGTGCACGACACCATCTCCGATTCGCCGGAGGTGCGCCGGGGGCCGTCGTAAGGCCCTCACCAGCTCTCCAGCCGATCAGCCGAGTTTCCGTTCCCTCCAAGGAACTTCACTGGTACTTACTGATACTTAACCCAACCATACGCGCAACAGGGCCGCGGCTCACGCCGTGGGCTTTCGCTCGGTCGGTATCGGCCTGGCGCCTGCCTGAGCGCCCGGTCCACCCGGGCGGATACGCAGCCCAGCCGGCCCGCTCGTCGGGAGTGCGCCCATTGCGGCTTGGTCCCCTTGAAGGCGGGCGTCGATACGGAATTGGATGGGCGACGCGAACAGCGCCTGGCTCCTCCTCGGCCGTCCCCTCATCCGACGGCCCTGCGACGCGCGCCACGCCGTTCCACGTAAAGACGTCCGCCACGCGCCGAGACGTCTCGCCCGCCCGACGGGCCACGCCCTCCTCCGACACCCCACCACCAACCGCCCGTCGAACCATGAACACCCCTGCGCCCACTGCTAACTGATGCCCCACCCCGACAAGCCGCCAGGACTGTACGTTCGACCAGCTGGTGCCGTGGGAACGCCTGGGATACGTCCACCGCGCCCCGGTGGCACGCCCGCACCCGCCCTGTGGTGTGACGGTGCGTCGGCTGACGTCCGAGAACCATCCCGCCGTCGCCGCACTGGGCGCCGAATCGGCCTGGATTCACACCAGTTGGGGCGGGCCGGCCGTCCCCGAACACCGCCGTCAGCGCCTCGCCCTGGCCTGCGTCACCGCCCTGTGCCAGGACATCGCGGCCCGGGGCCACACCCCCAGCCGGACCTGCTCGCGCAACAACCGCCCCAGCCGACTCCTTGCCTGGACCACCCGCTTCCGCCTGGGACACGAGCTACGTCCACCACCTCACCGGGCAACCGACCCGCCGCGTCCCGGGACTCGCAGCCTGAACGGCGGGGTGACCACCATCCCGCCGAACACTGCCTCGCAGTCACGTGCTGCGCCTGGCGACCGAGCTCGACCTCCGCCCGTCGGCCGTCAGGCGTGGGCCAGGCACACGTGGCGGCCCCACTCCACATCGGTATGATTACCGTACGTATCAGCATGACTGCGGGAGGTGGTCGGAGGTATGGATGGCGGATGCGGTTCGGCAGTGGTGACCGGCGTTGCGGCGGGCCTGCCGGCGATCTCCTACAGTCAAGAGGACTACGCGCGCCTGGAAGGCAACGACGCCAAGCAACGGCTCGTCGACCGGATCGTCGGGTGTTCGGGCATCTCGCGGCGCCACGTGGCGGTGAGCCCACTGCTCGACGACGTCGAGCACTGGTCCACGGCCGCACGCATGTGCCGCTACCAGGAAGAAGCGCTGCCCCTGTGCAAGGACGCCGTGGCATCTGCCCTGAGCCAGACCGGCACCGACCCGGCCGAGGTCGGCCTGATATGCGTCACGTCCTCCACGGGATACGCCGCACCGGGCCTGGACACCCGGCTGGCACGGGACGTGGGGATGCCGTCGTCGGTACAGCGTCTCCTGGTGGGGCACATGGGCTGTCTGGCGGCGCTGCCGGCCATGGCCGCGTGCGCCAACTTCGTCCGCGCGCAGCAGCGCTCGGCCGTGCTCGTCAATGCCGAACTGTCGTCGTTGCACCTGCAGCCACCGCCCTGGGACGCCTGCCAGCAGGTGGTGAACGCGCTCTTCGGCGATGCCGTCACGGCCACCGTCATTCATCCCGGGCGACCCGCCGGAGCCGAGCACGGACTGAAGATCATCGACGTCGCCGCGCAGACCGACACCGAGCACGAGGACTACATGTCCCTCACGGTCGGAGACCACGGCTTCCGGATGGGCCTCTCTCCTCACGTGCCCGAAGTCCTCGAACGCTATCTGCCGAACATGGTCGGCGACCTGCTGTCGCGTCACTCGATCAGCCTCACCGACGTGCACTGGTGGGCGGTCCACCCAGGCGGGCCGCGCATCCTCGACGCCGCCGAGCACAGCCTCGGCCTGCCGCCCGAGGCCGTCACCGCCTCCCGGCACGTGCTGCAGGAACACGGCAACTGCGCCTCCGCGGGCCTGCCCCTCGTGATGGCGGAGCTGCAGCGCCGGTCCCCGTTGGCACCCGAGGAGTACGGCCTGGCGTTGGCCTTCGGGCCCGGGCTGACCCTGTACGCGGTTCTGTTCCTCGGCGTCTGACCCCGTCCAGGGGCAGGGCTCCGAGCCGATCCACAGGAATCACCGTGTCCAGACCCACCCACACCACCACCGCGGCCGAAGACCGGCCCTCCGGGGTCCGGTCCGGAACACCGGCCGACCGCTCCCGGCTCGCCGCGCTCGGACGCCTGGTGGTCCGGCTGCGCCTACCGGTGCTGCTGGTCGCGCTACTGGCCGTGATCGTGGCGGTCCCGATCGGCGGGGGTGTCACCGACCGGCTGTCCAGCGGCGGCTTCACCGACCGTGCGGCGGAGTCGACGAGGGCCGAGACGTTCCTCACCCGCCATTTCGGCTCGGGCGTTCCCAACCTGGCGCTGCTGGCGCGCGCTCCGGGACCGGTCGACGAGCCACGGACCGCGGCCGCCGGGCGGGACCTCACCCGGCGGCTCACCCAGCAGCCGGGCGTCCTGTCGGTCACCTCGTACTGGACCGTCCCGCGCGGCTCGGCGGCGCCACTGAGGGCCCGCGACGGGCGTGCGGCGCTGGTGCTCGTGCGTCTGGGCGGCGACGAGGACCGGGTGCGAAGGAGCGCGAAGCTGCTGGGCCCCCACTTCACCGGCCGTCAGGGGGTACTGCAGGTCTCCGCGACCGGGTTCGCGCAGGTCGCGGTGGAGGTCCAAAACCGCAGCCGACAGGACCTCTTCAAGGCCGAGGCGTATGCGGCGCCGGTCATCCTGCTCATTCTGCTCTTCGTGTTCGGCAGTGCGGCGGCGGCCGTACTGCCCCTGCTCATCGGGGTGTTCTCCATCCTGGGTACGTTCGTCGTCCTACGGGTGCTCTCCGAACTGACCTCGGTGTCCGTCTTCGCGACCAACATCACCACCGCACTGGGGCTGGGACTGGCCATCGACTACAGCCTGTTCATCGTCACCCGCTACCGGGAGGAGCTGGCCCGCGGCCTGGGAACCACCGAGGCGGTCGCGCGAAGCGTCCGCACGGCCGGCCGCACCGTGCTGTTCTCCGCCCTGACGGTGGCCCTCTCGCTCCTCGCCCTGCTGGTCTTCCCGCTGTACTTCCTGCGCTCCTTCGCCTATGCGGGCGTGGCGGTGGTGACGCTCGCGGCGTTCGCCGCGCTGGTGGTGCTGCCCGCGGCGCTGGGGCTGCTCGGCCCGCGCATCGACGCACTCGACGTACGGCGATTGTTCCGGCGCGGAGGACGGCCGGGCTCCGACCGGGACGCGGGGTCCGCGCCGGGCGCCGGGAAGGGCGCTTTCTGGCGGCGGCTCGCCTCCGCGGTCATGCGGCGGCCGGTGCTGTGCGCGGCGGCCGTGGTCGCCGTCCTGGTGGTGCTGGGCCTGCCGTTCACCCGGGTCTCCTTCGGCATGGTCGACGACCGGGTCCTGCCCGCCGACGCGCCCGCGCACCGTACGGCACAGTTCGTGCGGGCAGAGTTCGCCAGCCGCGAGTCCTCCGCCCTGTCCGTGGTGCTGCCCACCGTCGGCGGCTCCGCGCACCGCGAGCAGGTCGCCGCCTACGGCACCCGGCTCTCGGCCCTGCCGGGCGTGGCGCGGGTGGACACCCTCACCGGCTCCTACGCCGCAGGGCGGCAGGTGGCACCCCCCTCCGCCGCCTCGGCCTCCTTCGCCGCGGGCGGCGCCAGTTGGCTGTCGGTGGTGCCGTCGGTCGAGCCGTACTCCGCCGCCGGGACGAAGCTGGTGGAGCGGTTGCGGGCGGACCGCGCACCCGGCCCGGTGCTCGTGGGCGGTGACGCCGCGATGCTCGAGGACACCCGTGGCACGCTCGTCAGCCGGCTCGCCGTGGCCATGCTGATCATCGGCGGCACGACCATGGTGCTGCTGTTCCTGTTCACCGGCAGCGTGTTGATCCCGGTCAAGGCCGTGGTGCTCAATGTCCTCAGTCTGTCCGCGACGTTCGGCGCCATGGTGTACGTCTTCCAGGAAGGCCATCTGCGGGCCCTGGTGGGCGGCTTCACGGTGACCGGCTCGGTGGAGATCACCATGCCTGTGCTGATGTTCTGCGTCGCCTTCGGGCTGTCCATGGACTACGAGGTGTTCCTGCTGTCGCGGATCAAGGAGGTCTACGACGAAACAGGAGACAACACCCTGGCCGTCGCCGTCGGACTGGAACGCACCGGACGCCTGGTCAGCGCCGCGGCTGCGCTGGTCGCCGTCGTCATGATCGCGCTGGCCACGTCCGGCATCACCTTCCTGAAGCTGCTGGGCGTGGGCCTGGCGCTGGCCGTACTGCTGGACGCCACGCTGGTCCGCGGCATCCTCGTCCCGGCTGTGATGCGGCTCGCGGGACGGGCCAACTGGTGGGCCCCGCCGCCCCTGCGCCGCCTGCACGCCAGGCTGGGCCTCTCCGACGAGTGAACGGCGGCGGGTAAGTAGCGGTCGGTGCGGGTGGGGGCGCGGCCAGCCGTGCGGCCAGGGGTGCGGTCGCCCGACTGGGCGTTGCCGGTGGGCTGTCCCCCGTCAGCGAGAGGAATTCAGCGCCCGCGCGTCGTGAAGCCGTCCTTGACCTTGTCGAAGAGGGGGCGGGAGGTGTCCCACTGCGATTCCGGCGCCGAGAGGTAGATGTCGTACTCCCGGCCGCCCTCGCGGCCGAAGCCGAGCTCGATGCCACGGTACGAGCGTTCCCGCCCCCCGAACGTGAACTCCCATACGACGGCCGGCTGGTCCCGGAACGCGGTCTGCTGCATCCGCAGCCTGCGGTACACGGAGTAGTTGAGCTTGGTGTTCGCCTCCATGTCCATGAAGTGCGGCATGGGGTTCGACCCGGCGGGCTCCGTCATTCCGACCGTGATGCTGACCCGACCGGACGCGTAGATGACGGTGTCGCGCGTCCGCTTGATGGCCTTCCAGCCGTCCGGCACGCGGAAGACCGCGCCGATCTCGCTGACCTGGTGAAAGCCCTGGGGCATGGGCGGCGGGGTGTACGAGGGGGTTGCCGAACCAGGGGTCTGCCTGGCGTCGGTGCTGGGGGTGGTGTGCGGTGGGCTGCTGACCTCACGCTTCGACATCGCGTACATCGTGCCTGCGACGGCCGCCGCCGCAACCGTGAGGGCGACGGCGGTCGTCACCAGGCCACGGCGCCTGCCGCGTCGACGCCGTTCCCCGGCGCCTTCGGCCCGGGCGCGTTCGGTCGGCATCGTCTCTTCGCCGGTGGGGCGGGACGGGGCCTGGCTGGTACCGGTAGCGGTAGCGCCGATACCGGTAGCGGTAGCGATGTACGGGGCCGCGGCGGGCCCCGGAGCCGCGGAATCCCGAGACAGGGCCGCCGTCGGTCCGCTCGCGCCCATCGGCGCGGTCGATGCGGTGGGGGCGGTCGGCGCGAGGGGGGCGCTTGGGACGCTGGGTGAGGTTGGGACGCCGGGCGCAGTCGCTCCGCTGGACCGCACGGCCCGCAGGGCCCGCTCGGTCTCCTCCGCGGACGGCCGTTCGTCAGGCTCCTTGGACAGCAGGGCCGAGATGAGCGGTTCCAACGGCCCGGCCAGTTTCATCGGTTCCAGCGGGTCGACGGCGATGGCGTAGGCGGCCTCCATCGCGGTCGGCCGGTGGAACGGCGGCCGGCCCTCCACCGCCTGGTACAGCGTGGCACCCAGCGCCCACAGGTCCGAAGCCGGTCCGGGCTTGCGCCCGCGTACCCGTTCGGGCGCCATGTAGTGGATGGAACCCACCATTTCGCCGGTCTTGGTCAGGGTCGAGGCGTCGGCGGTCATGGCGATACCGAAGTCCGTGAGCACCACCCGGCCCTCGGCGCCGAGCATGACGTTGCCGGGCTTGACGTCGCGATGCAGTACGCCCGCGCTGTGCGCGGCCCGCAGGGCCGCGACCATGCCCAGTCCGATACGGGCCGCCTCCTCCGGCGCGATGGTCTGATGCTGCCTGATGTGCTCACCGAGGGTGACTGCCGGCACATATTCCATGACGATGCAGGGCTGACCCGCGTCATCCACGACGTCGTGGACCACGACCACGTTGGGATGCACGATGCGGGCGGCGCTACGCGCTTCACGGCGCATGCGCTCATAGAGGGTGGCCAGCTCGTCATCGGACAGCTGCGGCTGCACGTGCAGCCGCTTCAGCGCGACCTGGCGGCCCAGAACCTCGTCCTGCACCCGCCACACCGTGCCCATGCCGCCACGGCCGATCTGCTCCGTGAGCCGGTAGCGCCCGGCGACGAGCCTCCCCTCGTCCCCCACTGCCTGCCCTCCACCAGCTTTCGGCCACGTTCCGGTCGTCGTTTCACCATAGTCGTCGTCCCCTGCCGAAGAGCCAGGCGGGTCGCGCGCGGCAACAGCCGACTGAAGGACGCCGGGGTCCGGGGACACCTGACGGAGCCTGAGGACGACGGTTGGTGATGATGGGTGCACCATGCGTAATTCCCGGACGCGCCACCGCTGGCAACTTGAGTTGCTGCGCCGGCACGCGCGACACCCCGGCGATACCCCCAGGGGACGAGGCCCTGTCCAGCGCCCGAACCAGGCGTTGCGCGCGCCCACCCGCACCAGGACGGGACAATGGGCATCACAGCCGCAGTCCGGCAGCCTGGCCCCACAAGGTCGGCGCGACAGGACAAGGTCGGCACCAGGCCGGCGCGACAGGAAACCTCAGGCAGCAGGCAGTCCCAGGTCCCAGGCAGAAAGTCACCCCCACCATGGCCTCTCCCACCCCTCCGGCCCGCCGCTCTCGTCGCGGCGGCATCCTCCTCGCATGTGTCGGGCTGACCGTGGCTGCCGCCCTCATCGGCGGCGCACTCTGGGTCCGGAGCAACATCGGTGTACTGAAGGAGGCGCGCGGCGGCAACGCCTGGGACCTGGTCTACGAGGGCACCGTCGTCAGCGGCGACGCCCGGGCCGTCACGGTGCGTTACCGACACAACCCCGACCGCTTCAAGCCGGAGTACAAGGATGAGCGGGTCGGGGCCACTCCCCTACCGTGGCGCAAGGAGACTCTGGTCAACACCGGTCAGGTGGCCCGGGTGGCGATCGAACCGGAGTCGGGGACGGTCGCCTCGTGCCGGATCCTGCTCGACGGTGTCCGGGTCGTCGCCCAAGGCAGGTCACCTGCGCCGGGCCGTCCGGCCGTGTGCCAGGTGACCACCAGCAGCACCCCCGAAAAGTGGCCCCGCTGACGGGCCACTTTCCTGCAGTCGGCCTGCGGCCCGGTGCCGCGCTCGATACCCACGGGAGGCCGAGGAGGCCAGGGGCGGGGCCTGTGGTGGCAGTAATGCGCACACGAATTCACACGCGGTGCGGGCCCTACCCGCCACGACCCGGCCTCAGATCCGCAGACGCGGCCTGGCAACCGCCCGCTTCATGCGGAACGCGATCCGGACCGCTGCGGCGCAGGCGAATCCGGCCACGCAGCCCAGGGTGTTGGCCAGCAGGTCGTTGATATCGGCCGTCCGCCCCGAGGCGGTGAGGTACTGCATCGTCTCGATGGCGAGGGAACCGAGGAATCCCAAAGTCGCCGCGCCCAGAAGACGCATGCCTGCGCTCGCCATGAGCAGGCCGCCGGGGACGAACATGAGGACGTTGAGGAAGAAGTCCCAGGCGTCGGCGGGGTTGGAGAGGTCGAGCAGCTTGAGGTTCATGGCCTGGCCGCCACCGGAGCGCGTCCCGAACGTCAGACCCACAACCCCGGCCACCCACAACCACCCCAAGGCGGCGCACACACGGTGGGACGTTCTCCGCGGACGCCCCGTCAGAAACGTCGCCACCGCGATGGCGACGCAGCCGAGGACGCCGATGCTCAGAGCAATGGGAAAAGACACAGGTGCTCTCCTTCAGTTCCGAATCCCGCAGGCAGGGCGGCCGATGTTGAGTGGAGAGACGTGCGGGCGAAAAGTCCGGTTCTCTTCGGATCGGTGACGTACTTCACGACGGGGCCGACGGCGGGACCGACGGCGAACCAGACGGGACGCAGTCGGGAGGCGCTCGGGATGCGCTCGGGATGCAGCCAGAACGAACTCTCGCGGAACACAGCCGGATGACATTCCCGGCGGCGCCGCCTACTCGCGAGCCGAGACGGAGTAAGTTAGGTTAGGCAAACCTAAGTAGCCAAGTAACCTTGCTCTGGGAGGAGCCGGATGCGTGCAACTCGTGCCCGTGCCATCACACCGACCGCAGCCGAGCGCATCCGCTCGATCCTGACCGTCGCCCACTCCATGACGGTGGTGAGCGACGGGCTCCGCAGCGAAATCCACCGTCTCAGCGGCGGGGCGACGGGCCTCTTCCATCTGCACGCCCCGTGCGAGGCCACCGACGCCCCCTCGACCAAGCGCGTCCCGGTCCGCTTGGAACTCACCGACATCGCCCCCACACCCGTACGCGACCGGCTGCGCGCCCGGGTCACCGTCGCCGGACTCCTGACCGCCCCGTACAACCCCCACTCCGACAAGAGCACTTGCCTGGAATTCGGCCAGGCAGTGCTGGAAGACGCCTCGGAACGCACCTATGTCACGCTCAAGGAACTGGAGGAAGCCGAACTCGACCCGCTGGCGAAGAGCGAGGCGGAGATGCTGACGCACCTCGTCGACGCACACAGCGAGATCGTGCCGCTCCTGCTCCGCCTCGTCCGCCCCGTCCCCAGCGGCGTACTGCGCGCCCTTCCCGTGGCCATGGACCGCTACGGCATCACCCTCCGCCTTGAATACCCGCGCACCTGCCATGACGTCCGGCTGCCGTTCACCACTCCCCTGACGCAAATCGAGCAGGCGGCTCCCCAGATCCACGCGCTCCTGGCCACGGCCCGCCGCCTCTCCCACACCACCAACATCCTGGCGTGACCACCGGCATGAGCGACTCCGCCAGGCGACTCCGCCAGTCACCAGCGGCCTGTGAACGGTCATCCGCGCTCGCCACGATCACCGGAAGCAACCCGAAGCAGCCGGAAGCAACCGGAAGCAAACCGCTACTGGGTTGCAGAATGCGTCGACACGGCTCAAGGCCACGGCGGCCGCCTCCGCGTCGGGGTAGAAGATCCCAGGTAGAAGGACCCAGGTAGAGGACCCGGGTGCACGGCCGGCCTGATACGCGCGGGCTCCGCCGTTGCGCGCGACTCGCGGACGATCGTCGACTTGGAACGGCCGAGCCGGCGGGCGATCTCCGCGTAGGGCAGCCGCGCCGCCATCAGGCATCATCAGGACCGGGTTCGAGGACGGGACGCCGGCACAGCTGCGGGAGATCTCCGGGGCCGGTGCCTATCGGGAGATGGCCGAGGCCATGGCGCGGCGCGGCGAGAACGAGCTGCCCGCGGCCCCGAACTCGACGTCGTCCCCGACGACCATCCGGCGGGCCATCCCAGAAAATCCGCACAACACGCGGTTGTGCCTCCCACCACGCCGGTTGTTTGATCCGAGCGTCCTCACCCCGCTTTGATGCCGATGGACCGGCGCGGTATGCGGTTGTACGGATCGACGAGAGCGGCGTGGGGATCGGCGTGGGAATGGCAGGCAGGCGGGCGCTGGGGCGGCAATTCGGGTGGTTGTGGGCCGCGTATGCGGTCAGTGCGTACGGGACCGGGCTCGGGTTCGGTGCGTTCCCCCTGATCGCGGTGGTTGTGCTGCATTCCGGGCCGACTCAGGTGGCCGCGCTGGCTGCCGCGGGGCGTGCCGTGGGAGCCGTAGTAGCGGTACCGCTCGGTCCATGGATGGAATTCCGCCGCAAGCGTCCGGTCATGGTGGCGATGGACCTGGTCCGGTTCACCGCCTTGATCAGTGTTCCCGCCGCGTTCGTACTCGGCTGGCTCAGTTTTGCCCAGCTCCTCGTCGTCTCCGTCGTCGTCGCGGCGGCCGACATCGCCTTCAAGACGGCCAGCGGCGCATATCTGAAGGCGCTCGTGCCGCCGGCTGATCTGCTCGTCGCCAACAGCCGGTTCGAGTCCACGACATGGACCGCGACCGTCGTCGGGCCACCGCTCGGAGGGGCCGCGATCGGGCTGCTCGGACCGGTGACGACCGTACTGGCCGATGCGCTCAGCTATCTGCTCTCGGCGCTGGGCCTCCGGGCCATCGGCAGCAGCGAACCGTGCCCCGCCCGTACCGGTGCACCACGACTGACGGCAAGCGACCTCCTCGCAGGATGGCGCCACATCCTCACCCATCCCACACTGCGCCCGCTGTTCTTCAACTCGATCACGGTCAACGGCCTGATCATGGCCTCCCAACCGCTGCTCGCCGTACTCCTGTTGGACCACCTCGGCTTCGCGCCGTGGCAGTACGGCCTCGTGTTCGCGATCCCGTGCGTCGGCGGTCTCGTCGGCTCGCGCCTCGCGCGCCGGCTCGTGGCGCGTTTCGGGCAGCGCAAGGTGCTGCTCACCGCCGGGGTGCTGCGTGCGTGTTGGCCTGTCGGGTTGGCGTTCGTCCGGCCCGGTGTCCCCGGGATCGTGCTCATCATCGTCGTCCAGCTCGGCCTGGTGACCTGCTGCGGCGTCTTCAACCCCGTGCTGGCCACATGCCGGCTCGACCACACCGCGCCCGACCGGGTCGCCCGCACCCTGTCCGCGTGGTCCGTCAGCAGCAGCACCAGCATCGCGGCCGTCACCGCCGCGTGGGGTCTCCTGGCCGCCCTCACCAGTCCCCGCACCGCGATCGCCCTCGCCGGAGTCCTCCTCCTGGCCAGCCCCCTCCTGCTCCCGCTCCGCGAGAACGCTCCCCAGAACGCAGCGGAACGGGCCCCCGGCCTCACCTGACTGACGCCCAGACAGCTCGACGACGCCGTACGCAGACACACGCACGGGAGGAACATCAGCCTGGCCGGAGGAAGACCACGGCCGCTGATGCCGGTCACGCCTTTCGGGTGTGACCGGCATCAGCTGGTGCTATCGCGTCGGCTCCGCCCGGAGCTTGGCCGCGCGCTCACTCGGGGCGTAGCCAGGCTCCACGCCCTCGATGAACACGACGTCGCCCTCGATGTGGTCGGTCCGCAGCCGAAGGATCTCCTGATACGCGGGGGACGCGTACCAGGCACGGGCCTCGGCCAGGCCGGGAAACTCAATCAGCACCATGCTGCCCGGCCAGCTCCCCTCCACCACCTCGGCCGGCGGGCCGTGAGCCAGGAACCGGCCGTGAAACGGGTCCAGGGTGCCCTGGATGCGCTCCAGGTACTCAAGTATGTCGGGGTGGTGACGGCGGTCACGTAGATGCGCGAAACCATATGCAGGCACGTCCGGCTGCTCCTTCGCTTGCTCGTACGCCTCGAACGTAGCCCCGCGCGGCGCCTGTCACGATTACCTCTGAGGTAAGCACGGGGTACGGGGTACGCGGTACCGGATGCTCCGTGCCTGGCCATGCCCCTGCGGACGATCGTCTGCCGCCGCGCGCCTGGAGACGCCCTGACACCTGACACCCTCGGGGCCTATCGGAGGACGGAACGTACCGACTCGGGTGACCGGCCCAGGACTGTCGTCCCGTCGTCGGCCGTGATGATGGGGCGCTGGATCAAGGCGGGGTGGACGGCCAGGGTCTCGATCCACCGGGTGCGTTCGGCTGGTTGGCGCGGCCAGGCAGCCAGGCCCAGTTCGGCGGCGATGGGTTCGCCGAGGCGCGTGATGTCCCACGGTTCCAGGGCCAGGCGCCGCAGGACCGCGTCGAGTTCGGCCGCGTTCGGCGGATCTTCCAGGTAGTGCCGCACCGTGTACCGGGCCTGTTCCGCGTCGAGGATCGTGAGTGCCGACTGGCACTTGGAGCAGGCGGGGTTGATCCAGCTTTCCATGTGTGGTTGGTGTCTTTCGCGTCTGTTCTGTCCGGGCGAAGCCGGTCCGGCTGATGTGTCAGATGTCAGGTGAGGCCGGCCCGGGCCAGGAATTCGCTGCGGGGGCGGGCGTCGTTGCGGAGGGTGCCCAGGAGGGTGGAGGTGAGGGTGCTGGAGCCGGTGGCCTGCACGCCACGCAAGGTCATGCAGGTGTGTTCGGCTTCGATGACGACACCCACGCCCTTGGGCTCAAGTTGCGTCTCAAGCCAGTCGGCGACCTGCTTGGTGAGGCGTTCCTGGACCTGCGGACGGCACGCGAAGTGCTCGACGACGCGGGCGAGTTTGGACAGGCCGAGGATGCGCCGGCCGGGCAGGTAGCCGACGTGGGCGGTGCCGACGAACGGCAGCAGATGGTGTTCGCACACCGAGCGCACGGGGATGCTGCGTGCCAGGACGAGTTCGTCGTAGCCCTCGTCGTTGGGGAAGGTCGTCAGGTCGAACGGGCGGGGGCCGAACAGCTCGGCGTAGGCGCGGGCCATGCGCCCCGGCGTTCCGTGCAGGCTCTCGGTTTCGGTGCTGATGCCGAGAGCCTGCAGGAACTGTCCGGCGGCGCGTTCGGCGGCGGCCAGGTCGATGGCGTCGGCCTCATGGACGACGCGCAGTGCGGTCTGGGTGGGTATCGGTATCTCCGGGTCGCCGGGCGCCAGGTGCAGTGCGGAGTGGGGGTGCTGGGTCATGTCAGTGTCCGCCGATGCCGAGTGCGGTGAGCAGGACCAGGACGACGGTGGCGACGGCGAAGAGGCCGTGACCTGCGACGACCGGGACGGGGAAGTGCCGCTCGGCGGGTTCGGGCCGCTGCCCCTCGCCGGCCGCGGCGGCACCGGCAGCGGCCTGCTCGTCCGCTTGCCGCCACAGGGAATTGGCCGCGTAGGCGGCGGCCACCAGGAGGTTCAGCGTCATGTGGACGAGGGCGACGCGGAGCGCCCGGGTGCCTGGCGGGATGACGCAGAGGTCCAGGAAGCCGGCCAAGGCCGCGGCCACCGCACCGATCACCCCGAGCGCGATCAGCCACATCGCACCGCGGACCAGAAAGTCCGGCTTCTGGACCAGGCACGAGGCGATGTCGAAGACCAGACTGCCCACCCAGGCCCCGATCGGGACGGTGACCAGGATCGGGTGGAAAGGGTGCCCATACGGTCCGGCCAACACGGCACTCACCGGCCGCTTGGCCAGCTCGTGCGAGGAACCGGCCACCTCGACCACCTCCCGTGCCTTTTCTTCTTTTAACCAATAAATCTTGGTCTTATTCGAGGAGGGCGTCAAGGCGTGCACCGCCTGGGTCGCACGGGCACGCGGATTCGCCCCTTACACCTATCGATGTACGCGTTATCGTGAGGAGATGACCTCCGACGCAACGCCGCTGCCTTCAGCAGGTGACGCGGCGATCGAGTCCGTCAGCGTCCTCGGAGAGGACTCCCGCCGCCGGATGTTCGCGTTCATCCGACGGCAGGGCCGCCCCGTCACCCGGGACGAGGCCGCCGCCAGCGTCGGCATCTCGCGCAAGCTCGCCGCCTTCCACCTCGACAAGCTCGTCGATGCCGGCCTCCTCCGCGCCCGGTACGGAGCGCCCGGCGGGATCCGCAAGGTCGGCCGTCAGCCCAAGGTCTACGAACCCACCGACGGCCACATCCACGTCAGCATCCCCGACCGCCGCCACGAACTGCTGGCCGACCTCCTGCTGGAAGCCGTGCTGGCCGAGGACAGCGGCGAATCCGCGGCCCACGCCGCTGTGCGCACAGCCGGCCGACGCGGCCGCGAACTGGGCGAGGAGGAGCGCAAGCAGACGCGTCCCGGCCGACTCGGTGCGGAACGGGGACTGAGTGTCTGCGAGCGGATGCTCGACCAGCACGGCTTCGAGCCGGTCCGTGAAACCCCCACCCGACTCCGGCTGCGCAACTGCCCGTTCCACCCCCTGGCGGCAAAGGCCCCCGAGCTGGTCTGCGGCATGAACCACGCCTTCCTCGCCGGCTACCTGGAGGGCCTGGAGGTCAGCGGCGTGCAGGCTCTGCTCGCCCCACGCCCCGGAGAGTGCTGCGTCCAGCTGGGCCCCACGACGGAGTGATGCGCGACCCCCTTCTCGTGTCCTAACCGTAGGAAAGGTTGGAGCAGGGATTGTCGTCGGCGGAACGGACCTTCTCGGCCACGCCGGAGGACAGGTCACCGGAGGAGGCGACGGGGGTGGGAGTGGGCGCGGTGGTGTCGGCGTAGGAGCGGCCGAGGGTGACGCGGATGCCCGGGGTCGTGGCCTGCTGAAGGTCCGCGCCGGGGAAGAGGCGGGCCAAGGTGTGCGCCTTGCCGTCCTGGCCCGGCCCGTAGGCGATCACCGTGGTGGTGCGGTCCTGGCCGGGAGCGGTGGCGGTGCCGGTGACGGTGAAACCCGCGGCCCTCAGCTCGCCGGCGGCGCGTGCCGCCAGACCCGTCAGGCGCGTGCCGTTGTAGACAACGACGCTGATGCCGGCCCCCGAAACCGAAGAGCTGAGGCCGGCAGAACCGGCAGGTCCGCCCTTGGCGTCCGCACTCCACTTGCCGTGCCTGTGCCTGCCACTGGCGTCCTCGCCATCGATGGTCCGGTCGGCCCTCAGCGCGGCCCACAGGGCATCGGCCGCGGGATGCACGACGGCGACCCGTGCACCCTGGTAGTGCCAGGGCACGGTGACGAACTTGGTGTTGTGCAGATCGATGTCCTTGATCGACATCACGAACGCGATCAGCTTGTTCGCCGACCCCAACCCCGGATCGACGGTCATCGACTGGGTTGCGGCGTTCGCCAGGGGGAGCAGCGTCGACGGATTGATCCCCTCCGACTTGATCTTCTTGATCAGGCTGGAGACGAACGCCTGCTGGCGCTTGATCCGCCCCATATCGGACCCGTCCCCGATGCCGTGCCGGATACGGACGTACTCCAGCGCCTTCCGACCCGACACCATCTGCGGCCCCTTGGCGAAGAGGACCTTGCCTTTCGAGCCCCGGTTGGGGTTGAGGTCGCCCTGGTAGACGTCCTTGGGAAGGCATACGGGCACCCCGCCGACCGCCGCGGTCATCTTCGAGAAGCCCTCGAAGTCGACGACCACGGTGTGGTCGACGCGTAAGCCAGTCAGCTTCTCGACGGTGTTCTGGGTGCAGGCCGGGTTGCCCTTGACCGTCAGCCCCACGGTGAAGGCGGAGTTGAACATCACGTTGTGCTGTGGCCGGGCCCGGTCGCCGTTGGGCAGCCTGCACGGCGGAACGTCGACCAGGCTGTCCCGGGGAATGGAGACCGCGACCGCGTGTCTGGCATCCCCGTAGACGTGCAGCAGGAACGCGGTGTCCGAGCGCCCCACGTCCCCTTCCCCGCCGCCCAGTCCCCTGTTCCCTCCCGAGCGTGAGTCGGAGCCGATGACCAGCACATTGCTGCCGCCGGCCCCCTCGGGCGGCCGGTCCTCGCTCACGCCGTCCGCGCCGAACGTGGCGATGTTCCCGTTGAGCCGGAGGTAGACCCATCCCGCTCCCCCGACAAGCAGCACAAGAAGGGAAGCCGTCGTCGCGGCGGCCATGCCCACCTTGCTGCCGCGCTTGCGCCGCCTCCGCGAGGCGGGCGGACTGCCGTGCGGACTGCCGTGGCGTCCGGCCCGCGCCTGGTGGCTGCCGCCTGTCAACTGTGCACCCATGTCCGTCCGGTTCTCGCAGAGGAGCGGTTGCCTTCGAGGAAGGTTATACAGTTGCGCAAGGTAGCAAATGAAAGACGCCGAACGGCACTACGCCGGGCACTCCGCCTCCTGCCCGACTCGCCACGCCAGGCCGGACCGCCTGGCTGATGTCGGATCAACAACACCGACTGGCAGACGAGTTGGTCATGGACGCACCGCTCACCCTCCCCCGGCACCGTGTTCGGCCGTGCCACGCACTTCGCGCTCGCGCGGGCGGAGCTCACGGCGCCCGACCGGCCGGCATGCCCTTCGCCGCCTACTCGCCGCGGCTCTCCTTCCGTAGGTCGCCCTGCGCCTGACCAGGCATCCTGGCGCGGTCCAGGCACCACGCCTGGCATAGGGTTCCGGTGACCAGCAGTTCGCGTCCGCACCACGGACGGATACACCCCAAGGAGTTAGCGTGCCCATCGTTGTCGCCACCCTCCGGACCAAGCCCGGCCGCCGGGAGGAGGTGCTCGCGGCGTTCCGTCGGCACGCTTCCGCTGTGCACGCCGAACCCGGCTGCCTGCTCTACGCCGCCCATGCCGGCGACGACCGGGTCACCGTCGTTGAGAACTGGGCCGATCAGGCCGCCCTCGACGCCCACTCGGCCGGGCCGGTGCTGGCCGCGCTGGGCGGGGAGATCGCGGACGCGCTGGCCGGCCCGATGGATGTCGCGGTGCTGGAGCCGGTGCCCGCCGGTGAGCCGGACAAGGGCCGGCTGCCGAACACCTGAGCCGGAATCCGCGACCCAACGACCGGGACCGGCCACCATGACCGGGGCCGGCCGGGACCGGCCGTTGGGTCGGGCTGACGGCATCTCACCTGGCGGGAAAGTGGTGACTGCCGGCCCCCGGCACCCAACCCAACCTCCTACTTATTGCGACCCACTTGCAACTACACTGAATCTGCAATATGTCGGCAGTCGTGAGGGAGTGGCCATGCCGCAGGGCCGGATCGTGCTCGGTATCGAGTCGTCGTGTGACGAGACCGGGGCCGGAATCGTGTCCGACGGACGGCTGCTCGCGCATGTGGTGGCGTCGAGCATGGACGAGCACGCCCGGTTCGGCGGCGTGGTGCCGGAGATCGCCGCGCGTGCGCATCTGCACGCCTTCGACCCGGTCGTGCGGGAGGCCCTGGACCAGGCGGGGCTGCGGGTGAGCGACCTCGACGCCGTCGCCGTGACCACCGGCCCCGGTCTGTCGGGAGCCCTGCAGGTGGGTCTGGCGGGAGCGAAGAGCCTCGCCTACGCGGCCGGGGTGCCCTTGTACGGGGTCCACCACCTGGCGGGCCATGTCGCGGCAGACACCCTGGAGCACGGCCCGCTGCCCGACCCGTGCATGGTGCTGATCGTGTCCGGCGGCCATACGTCGCTGCTGCTGGTGCGGGACCTCGTGCGCGACCCCATCGTGCACCTGGGCGACACCGTGGACGATGCCGCCGGTGAGTGCTTCGACAAGGTGGCCCGGGTCTTCGGCCTGCCCTATCCCGGCGGCCCGGCGATCGACCGGGCGGCGCGCGGCGGGAACCCGTGCGCCGTCGCCTTCCCCAGGCCGTTGACCAGCGGGAAGGGCGACCCGTACGCGTTCTCGTTCTCCGGTTTGAAGACGGCAGCGGCGCGCTGGGCCGAGACCCACCGTCTTCGGGGTGAGGAGGTCCCGTTGTCCGACGGCGCCGCCTCGCTTCAGGAGGCGGTCGCGGACGTGCTGACCCGCAAGGCGCTGGCCGCCTGCCGGGAGTACGAGGTGGGGACGCTGGTCGTGGTGGGCGGGGTGGCTGCCAACTCCCGGGTCCGGGCGCTTGCGGAGGAGCGGTGCGCGGCGGCCGGGGTGGCCCTGCGGGTGCCGCCACTGACCTTGTGCACCGACAACGGCGCCATGATCGCCGCCGTCGGTGATCTGCTGGTAAGGGCCGGCGCCGCACCCGCCCAACTGAGCATGTCCGTCGACCCGTCCGCGCCGCTGGAGTACGCCGCGCTGCACCCCGTCGCCGGGCCTGCCCTCACGAGAGCCGCTTGACAGGCATGCGCCCGTGCGTCCGTTGTGCGCGTGGATCCGTGGCAGGCGCATCCGTGAGGGGCGTATCCCCCGCGGTGCCGGCGGCCTCCCGGCCCAGGAAGGTCAGGGCCACCGCGCAGTGCACGGCGGCTCCGGCCGGCAGGGCGTTCTCGTCGTGCACCACGTGGTCGGAGTGGTTGTCCGGTGGTGTTCCCGGCAGTTGGCTCGGTGGGCAGGCGCCCAGGAATGCCATGGCACCGGGTACGCGTTGGACGATGTACGAGAAGTCCTCGCCGCCCATGGTGGGCTGCGGGAGTTCATGGACTGCGGCCGGGCCGAGGACGCCGGCGGCGGCGTCGCGCACAAGGGTGGTGAATCCGGCGTCGTTGCGGACGACGGGATAGCCGTCGGGGAGTTCGATGTCCGCGGACATGCCGTGGGCGGCTGCCACTCCCCTGGCCACGCGGCGGATGCCTGCGCGGACGGCGCGGCGACTGGCTTCGGAGAGGGTGCGATAGGTGCCTGTCAGCTCTGCGGTCTCCGGGATGATGTTGTAGGCGCGTCCGGCCGTGACGGTGGTGACCGTGAGGACGGCGGGTTCGAAGACGCTGACGGTCCTGGTCACCATGGTCTGGAGGGCCTGCACGATCTCGCAGGCGACGGGGACGGGATCGAGTGCCTTGTGTGGGGCCGCGGCGTGGCCGCTGGTTCCGCGGACGGTGATCCGCAGGGTGTCGGCCGCCGCGTACTGGGGCCCTTCGCGGAGGTGGAGGGTGCCCACTTCGTGGCGGGTGGTGACATGCAGGGCGAACGCACCGTCGACCGAGGTGCCGTCGGTATGGGTCAGGACGCCTTCCTCGATCATCTGGCGGGCGCCGCCCCCGAGTTCTTCGGCCGGCTGGAACATGAACACGACTCGCCCCGCCAACTGCGCTCTCCGTCCGGCGAGCAGGCGTGCCGCTCCCGCAAGCATGGCGGTGTGCATGTCGTGGCCGCAGGCGTGCATGACGCCGGGCACCTCGGACGCGAAGGACAGGCCGGTGTTCTCCTGCTGGGGAAGCGCGTCCATGTCGGCGCGCAGCAGGACGGTCGGTCCGGAGCGGTCTCCTTCCAGGACGGCCACGACGGAGCTCAGGTTCCTGCCGGTCTTCACCGTCAGGGGCAAGTCGTGGAGCGCCTCCAGGATCGCCTGTTGGGTGTGGGGCAGATGACTGCCGATCTCCGGGGCGCGGTGGATGCGCCGCCGCAACGCGACGAGGTCCGGCAGGAGTTCCCGTGCCTGGGAGGCCAGTTCGGGCCCGGGCGGCGTGCCGCGGCTCATGAGCCGGCCGCCGTGTCGAGAAGGGCGTCGAGCACGTGTGGGGTGCGGTCGGGCATGCCGAATTCGAGGCGTTCGTCGAGTCCGCCGGGGTTGACCATGTTGAATTCGAAGACGTGGGGATAGGCCAGATCGATGCCGACGAAGCGGATTCCGTGACGCAGCAGGCGCTGCCCCACGTCACGGCAGAGCTTTTCCTCGTCCGGGGTCAGTGTGGTGTCCTCGCATCGGGCGCGGTGGGCCGTGTTGCCGCGATGCTCGTCGGGTGCCAGGTAGTGGATCTGTTGGGCCAACGGCCGTCCGCCCGCGATGAGTACACGTTTTTCCTCCGTGTGCGCGATGTGCTCCTGGAGTACGCAGTAGCGGTTGCCGAAGCCGTTGAGGCCGCCTTTGGTCAGCAGGCTGTCGATCGCCGTGTTTCCGGTCATGGACTGCAGCAGGACGCGATTGTTGCTCGACCCTGGGGAGAGCAGGTACACGTCGGCGCCGGCGTCGCCGTCCGGGGGCTTGACCAGCCAGGTGCGGTCGGGGTCGGTCTGGTACTCCTCCCACAGTTCGGTGAAGGAGTTGGAGATCAGGGTGCGCGGAAGGTGCTCCGGCGGGACGACGGCCGGGAGGCCGGCCTTGGTGTTGAGCATCAGGATTCCCTCGACGTCGTTGACGAAGGGCACCTGTTGGTTCAGCTGCCACAGCAGTTGCCAGGCCACTTCCTGTACGACGGAGTGGGGGTAGTTCAGCACCCAGACGAGGTCCACGCCCGCGGCGGCGTCGCGCACCTCCACCTTTCCGGGGAACGGCCCGAACGCCTCCAATGCGCCGTCGACCTCGCCCATCGGGCACAGGATCCGTTCTCCCGCACCGGTGAGCCCGTTGACCATGCCGATCCACACCTCGTGCCCGTCGGCGAAAAGGTGGTTGGCGTACAGGGCATGGCAGCTGTCCAACTCGGCAAGTGTTCCGACGAGCAACACGATCCGCACAGGGAATCCCTCCGGTATCCGCACACCCGATGGTGTTCTTCAAGGAGTGCCCCACGATGACGAAGCCAAGGTTGGGCCCGACCAATATCGGCCAAGCCGCCCACGACACTCCGCTGCCCGACGTGGCGCCCCGTTCGTGTCGGTGGAACTGGTCGCGCACGATGCTCTGGATCCCGGAATTCGTCGCGGCACTGGTCAGCGGCCGCCGAGTCGGCGTGATCCGTGCCCTGCCACAACAGACGTAAGTGTCCTGAATGCGCACAGAAGGTGCCTGGGCAAAGCCCATGCCGGGAAGCGACTCCCTCCCCGCCACTCAGCGTGCTCGTCGGATTACTCCGCTCCGCATATCTGGGGGCTGATCGGGGCAGAAAAGGGCCTTGAAGCAGCGGGGGTTCGGGCAGCAGGGGTTCGGTTCACAGCAGGGAGAGGGAGCAGTATGCCTATGGGTACTGACGTTCGGCACGCCGTGGTGATCGGGGCGGGTCTGGCAGGGCTTGCCGCGGCTCGTGTTCTGGCCGATAGTTTCGAGGCCGTCACCGTCATCGAACGCGACACGCTTCCGAGCGCGTCCGGGCCCCGGGCCGGAGTGCCACAGGGACACCATGTCCATGGCCTTCTGGCTCTGGGGGCGAAGGTGTTCGAGGGGTACTTCCCCGGGCTGCGGGCAGAGCTGGAACAGGCCGGTGCGCCGGTGTGGGACTGGGGCGAAGGTCTCTGCGCCGTGCTGCCCAACGGCATCCCGCAGCCCACGCCGATGGGCATGCCGATCCAGACGTTCTCCCGGCCGCTCCTGGAGCATGTTCTCCGTCGGCGGGTGACGGCGTTGGAGTCCGTCACCTTGCGGGACGGACTGGCCGTCACCGGCCTGCGCACGGCCGGTCCCGGCAAGGTCACCGGAGTGCGTGTCAAGGACGGCGACGGCGAGGACGAGATCGTCGCGGACCTCGTCGTGGACGCCTCGGGACGCTCGTCCCATCTGCCGCAATGGCTGGCCACCCTCGGTCTGCCCAGCCCTCGTACGACGACCGTGGATGCCCAGGTCGGCTACGCCTCACGTACCTACGCCTACCCGGAGGGGCAGACCTCACCCTCGTGGATGGGTTTGCTGCAACCCCTGCGGGCCCCCGACTTCCACAAAGGCAGCTACGCGATCCAGATCGAGAACAACACCCTGCACGTCACCCTGCACGGAGCCGGCGGCACCCAACTACCGCGCGGTGACGACGACTTCCTCACCTACGCCAAGTCCCTGCCCGGCCCCATCGGCGACACCATCGCCTCCCTCACCCCCACCTCCGCCGTGCGCCGCTACGCCCGTACCGTCAACCGCAAGATCGCCTACCACCGCCTTCCCCGCTGGCCCGAAGGACTGATCGTCCTGGGGGACGCGGTGTGCACCTTCAACCCCGCCTACGGGCAGGGCATGACTGTCGCCGCCCTCGAAGCCCGCCTCCTGGAGCAGACGCTCCGCGGCCGGAGCGCGCGTACCCCCCTCGACGGACAGGTTTTCCAGCAGCGACTGGCCCGCGTGACCGCCTCCTCCTGGCTGATGGCGACCATTCCCGACCGTGCCTGGGAAAAATCGCGGCCTGCCTGGGCCAAGGCCGGCAACTGGTTCATGAACCGCCTGGTCGACACCGTTCCCCACGACCCGAAGGTCTACACGACCTTCTCCGGCCTCTTCCATATGACCTCCGGGCCGCTGACGCTGGCCGACCCACGACTCCTGTCCCGAGTCCTCGTCGGCCCTCGCACAGGCGGCAGCACCCCCATGCCGGCGACCTGAATCCGCAGCCTTGGCGTGGCCTGGCAAGGCACGACAGGGCATGGCATGGATCGGCCGCCGCCAGAAAACAGACAGCCGCCAGAACCGGTTGTGGTGGGTTCTGGCGGCTGTCCGAGCCGTGCCGTGCCGTCTCAGGAGGCGACGGACTCGCGGTCCCTGGTCCGCTGGCCGGGCAGGGCAGTCGGCTCCGGGCCCGGCTCGGGCTCGCTGGTGTGGACGGGGTCGGTGTCCGTCAGGCCCGCGCGATGGGCCTGGATGCCGGCGCGTACCGCCCAGAAGTAGAAGCCGAGAGCCGATACGCCGACCATGGCCACGTCCACACCGCCGGACAGGACGCCATGGCCGCCGAACTCCTTGCCGCCCAGCGCCGACAGCACCGACAGCCACAGCAGGAACCCGATCAGCCACCAGGCCGCGGCGAACTGCCGGCCCAGATTCCGCTCGCCCCGGCGGCGCAGCACCAGCGCCGCGATCGGCACGGAGACCAGCACGAGGAGGGTCACCTTGCCGGTGTTGGGCCACTTCGACCAGTACAGGGCGCACGCCGCGAAGGCGAAGGTGATCGGGCAGAGCACCGAGGCGGCCGGCAGGCGGAACGGCCGCGGCAGGTCCGGCCTGGTCCGGCGCAGGACGCCCACCGCGATGGGGCCGATCAGATACGAGACGACCATGGCGGCCGAGACGACACTGGCCAGGGCCTCCCAGCTGTGGCCGATGGTGAGCAGCAGGAGCACGGAGAAGACGAGGTTGAGCCACATCGCGGGGCGGGCGGTGCCGTAGCGGGGGTGCACCTCGGCGATCTTCTTGGGGAAGAAACCAGTCTCGGCCAGGTTCTGCGCCAGGTACGAGGCCGAGGCCACGTTGGCGATGTTGGCGCCGGAGGGCGAGATGAAGGCGCCGAACTGGAGCAGGGTGACGACCCAGTGCAGCATCAGGAGCTTGGCCAGGTCGGCGAAGGGGGAGGCGAAGTTGATCCCCTGCCACCCGCCTGCCTCGGCGAGCTTCTCCGGCGGGACCGCGCCGAGGAAGGCGATCTGCAGCGCGAGGTAGATCACCAGCCCCAGGGAGAGCGCGCCGACCAGCGCGAGCGGGATGGATCGGCCCGGATTCCGGGCGGCGCCGCCGAGGTTGACGACGGCCTGGAAGCCGTTGAAGGCGAAGACGACGCCCGAGGTGGTGACGGCCGTCAGGACGGCGGACCAGCCGTTGGGGGCGAAGCCGCCGTGGTCGGTGAAGTTGCCGGTGTGGAAGCCGGAGGCGATCAGGGCGGCGACCGCGAGCACCGGGATGGCGAACTTCACCAGGGTCAGCACCGTGTTGGCCCGGGCCAGCAGCGCGACCGACCAGTAGCAGGCGAACCACAGGGCGAAGGTCAGGGCGAGGGCCATCACCATGCCGGAAGCCGTGAGGCTGCCGTCGGCGACGAGCCCCTGGGCCCAGTCGAAATTCCAGGACGCCATGTACTGGGTGCCCGCGATGGACTCGATCGGGATCAGGGAGGCGATCGCGATCCACACCGCCCAGCCGCTGACGAAGCCGAGCACCGGCCCGTGGGAGATCGAACCGAAGCGCGCCATGGCGCCGGGGAGCGGGTAGGCGGCTCCGACCTCGGCGTACGACATGGCGATCATGCCGATGAAGACGGCCCCGATCACCCAGGCGACCAGCGCCGCGGGGCCTGCGACCTGTGCGGCCTGGCCGGCTCCGAAGAGCCATCCGGAGCCGAAGATGGACCCCAGCCCGATCATGATCAGGGCGAAGAGACTGAGGTTCTTTTTACTGGCCGCGCTCATGTCCATGCGGACTACGTCCGTTCTGCCGTGCGAAGTGATCCGCACACACCCTAATTGAACTTTTTCGCAATTCGTTCGTGCGTCGAATCGCCGCCCCCATTATCGATCGATTATCGATCAAATAGCGAAGCTGCAGGTAGGCCCACCACTCCGAGACCCTCAGGCCGAAAGGGTTGACAAGAGGCCGTCTTGTCCCGTTATGGGAGATATGCCGCATACGGTGGTTGCGCGGGGCGGTCACGGTGCGCTGGCCGCCGGAAGGGACGGATGTGGAGGGTAGCGACCGCGGCGATGAGTCGCGCCGCCCTGAACGGCGACGGGCCCGCATTCCCCGTCGCCGCCTGGCCGCACTTCTCAGCACTCCCCCACCCGGCCCCGCGCGCCCGGGCTTCTGGCGCAGCCCCTTGCGGGGGCCCTGGCTGACGTCGGTGTTCGGGGCGGTCCTGCTGTTCGGCATCACCGTGCTGTTCGTGACCGGGCTGCTGTCCTACGCCGCGTACAACCCGGATCTGGCGCCGGGCAACGATCACACGCCGGACAAGGGCTGGCTGGGTTTCTACCTCTTCGCCTGGCCGACCCGGCCGTACTGGCTCTACCGCCTCACCCAGGGAGTCCACGTCACCCTGGGCGTGGCGCTCATCCCCGTCCTGCTGGCAAAGCTGTGGTCGGTCATCCCGAAGCTGTTCGGCTGGCCACCGCTGCGTTCCCCGCGCCACGCGCTGGAGCGGCTCTCGCTGCTGCTGCTCGTGGGCGGCGCACTGTTCGAGTTCGTCACCGGCGTGCTCAACATCCAGCTGCACTACATCTTCCCCGGGTCCTTCTACGCCCTGCACCTCTACGGTGCCTGGATCTTCATCGGCGCCTTCGTCGTACACGTCGTCTTCCGGATCACCACCATGGCAACGGCGTTGCGCGGCCGCCGTTGGCGCAGTGAGCTGCGTACCCCCGCCACGCGTACCCGGCCCGAACCGCCGGACGACACCGGACTGGTGACCCCCAACCCCGCACCGCCCACGACGTCCCGCCGCAGCGCGCTCGGCATGGTGGGCGCCGGGTCGCTGGTACTGCTCGTCGTGACGGCTGGTCAGAGCATCGGCGGAGCCCTCCGCAGGACCGCGCTGCTGGCTCCGCACGGGCAGGAACCGGGCGCGGGACCCAACGGCTTCCAGATCAACAAGACCGCCGCGGCGGTCGGCATCCGCGCCCGCGACATCGGACCTGACTGGCGCCTCGTCGTACGCGGCCCCGGCCGGGAGCGGAGCTTCACCCGGGACCAGGTACTGGCCCTGCCGCAACACACGGCCGCCCTGCCGATCGCCTGCGTGGAAGGCTGGTCCACCGACGACCAGCACTGGAGCGGCGTACGACTGTCCGACCTGGCGGCCCTGGTCGGACTGCGGGAGGGCCCGCCCGGGGTCTTCGTCGAGTCCGCCCAGCGCTCCGGAGCCTTCAGCTCCGCCCACCTGCGCGACAACCAGGTCCGGGACCCCAGGTCGCTGTTGGCTCTGCGGGTCAACGGCGCGGACCTCTCGGTGGACCACGGCTATCCCGCGCGGATCATCGTCCCCGCCAACCCCGGTGTGCACAACACGAAATGGGTCACCCGCCTCACCTTCGGAGTACCGCGATGAGGGGGAGGGCCCGCGGGGAAGGAACGGCCAAGGGCAGAGCCAGAGCCAGGGGCATGGCCAGGAACATGGCCAAGGGGGCCAGAGGCTTGGCCGAGGGCATCCGGGCACGCTATGGCGGTTCCCTCCCGCACCTCGCCCTGGTCCTGTGCTCCTTCGCCCTGACCGGCTACGCCGGGCTCCGGCTGCTGCAAGGGGACACGCTCGGCGTCGTCATCTGGTTCGTCGGCGCCGCGCTCCTGCACGATCTGGCCTTCCTCCCCCTCTACACCGTCACCGACCGCGTGGCCCAACGCCTCCTTCGGGAGCACCGGAGCAGGGACACGGCAAGCCGCTCGCGTCCGCTGGCGGGCCGCATCAACTACGTCCGGGTGCCCGCCTTCCTGGCCCTTCTGCTGCTCCTCGTCTGGTATCCCCTCGTCCTCGGCCGGGTCCCGGGCTTCAGCACCTACACCGGCCTGCCCGCGGGCGTCTTCTGGGCGCGCTGGCTGCTGATCACCGCCGTTCTCTTCGCGCTCTCCGCGGCATGCCTGGTGGTGGCGTTGTGGCGCGCGCGGCCGCGCCGTCCGGCGGTGCGCGCGGCGCGGCCGAAGGATCGATGACCCTCCGTGAACGTGCCGGCCACAGTGGAGCCCGGATCCGATGAGCACCGACGAACAGGCACCGGAGCCCGGCGCGGCTCCCCGATCCCGGCACGAGGACCCCTACGCCCATGCGCTCGCCAAAGGCCGCGGTCCCTTGTACATGCGCTGTACGGATGGCGGGATCCTGCTGTCGGAAGTGGACCGTTGGTGTGCCGCACCGGACTCCGCCGACCGCAGCGTCCTGCGGCGTTGCCATGGCGCGGTCCTCGACATCGGCTGCGGGCCGGGGCGTTTGGTCAGCGCCCTCCGCGCACGCGGCCAGGTCGCGCTCGGCATCGACATCAGTCACGCGGCCGTCGCACGGACCGAGCACACCGGGGGCATCGCGCTGTGCCGGTCCGTCTTCGACAGACTGCCGGGTGAGGGGCTGTGGAACACCACCCTGCTCATGGACGGCAACATCGGCATCGGCGGCGACCCCCGGGCACTGCTGGCGCGTATCGGATCGCTGGTGGCTCCCTACGGAATCCTGCTGGTGGAAGCGGCTCCCGAAGACGTCGACGAACGGCTGGACGTGCGGTTCGACGATGGCCGCGGCCACCTGGGCAGCCCCTTTCCCTGGGCCCGCGTCGGCCTCCCCGCACTGCGCCGCAAGGCGGCGGTCACCGGCTGGCAGACCGGCGAACACTGGACGCTCGACGACCGCCACTTCCTCGTACTGCGGCAGCCTCGTGCCGCCGGCTCCGATCGCGGTCCGGCATGACCCCATGGCCCTCGGCCGGCCCGTCGAGTGATCGTCACCAACCCGTCAGCAGAAGGTAGTTGACCAGCAGCGCGAGGACGGCCTGTCCGGCCAGCCACTTCCCCTGCATGCGGCGTGGAAGCAACGCGCAGGCAGGCAGCAGCCAGATGGCGAAGGGCAGCCAGATGCGTTCGGTCTCCGCCTTGCTCATTCCGGACACGTCCGCGAGCAGCATCATGCAGAATGCTGCTCCGACCAGGAAAGTCAGCGCGTCGTACCTGCTGGGCGCCGCACGCCGCATCCCCCGCACGGTCGGCCACAGCCGGGCGGACACACGGCCCAGTCCCGCAACCGTCGCCAGTCCCACTGTCACCACCTGGGCAGCCAGGTTGGCCCAGACGAAATAGGCGTACGGGCGCACCTTCGCGGCGCCCTGGTAGTACCGCTCGACGAGGGTCGCATAGCCCTCGGGCCACCAGAATCCCAGGGCGGTGAAACCCATCACCCAAGGCAGCACCCCAGCCACCACATACGGCAGTGGCCGGGCGGAGCGGGCGAGGAGGAGAACGGCGGCGCCCAGCACCACCAGAACGGTCAGACCGTAGGAGAGGTACCAGGCGAGCCCCAGCAGCAGCCCGGCCCCCAGGGCCGCCAGACGGGGCACCCGGGTGGTGCGGGTCGCCGCCAGTGCGAGCAGGGCGATGGCCCAGGCAGCGACGCCGGCAAAGTAGCCGTCGGCGCTGACGCCGATCCACACCGCCACGGGGGCCAGCACCAGGAACGGCGCTGCCGATCGCGCCAGGCGCTCACCGCTCAGCGCCCGTAGTGTCACCATGACCGCGGCCGCGCCGGACGATCCGATGGTGATGCACCAGGCCGCCGCCCAGGCACCTCCGCCCAGCCCGATCCGGTCCAGGCCGACGAACGTCAGCAGGGCGCCAGGCGGGTGTCCGGCCACATGCGCGGGCCAGTTGTGCGGTGCGTCGGCCAGGATGTGCTGAGTGAAGTCCCGCAGGAAGGCGGGCACTTCATGCACATCGGCGACGGATCGCAGGTACTCCATGCTGCTGGTGAGCCGTCCGGCGACCCCGCGCTGCCAGCCGTCCACGAGCGCCAGGGACCATGTCCAGGCCATCGACGCGCTCCAGACAGCCGGCACCAGCGCCCGCCACGGCAGACGCCGCGCGATCCGCGGGCCGTGGACGACCACGAGGGCGGCGACCATGAGGGCGGCCGGCGTACCGGGGCCGACGTGCGGCAGCCACGACGCGTACAGCGGCGGCCACCCCAGTCGCAGAATCCCCTCAGTTCCGTAGACGGTGCGGTTGACGACGTTCCCGACAACCACCGCGAGCACGAACAGCACCACCGCGGCCGCCGCCGCCCAAAGATCGCGGCCACCCGCCCGCTTCCGTACAGGCACAGACGCAGGCACGGTCGGCGGAACACCGTCGACCGGCGGCCCGGCCTGTTTGCCGTCCTCCCCTACGCACCCGCCGTCCTGGCGGCGGACGGAGCGGGGGGTCATCGGCTGCCCACCGGTCGCAGCCTGGCCAGGGTGGCGGCGAACCGGCCGCCGGGTGCGGCGGCCGCGACCCGGTCGGCGTCGTCCGCGGTGTCGACGTCGCACAACGGAGGCAGATCTCGCACCCGCAGCCCGGCGGCGGTCAGTCTGGCGCGCTGCGCGGCGCCGGTGCGGGAGGTGGACATGGGGACGCCGCGCAGCAGCCCGGGCTCGGGGTCGGCCAGGCCGAGCGCCCAGAACCCGCCGTCCTCGGCCGCCCCGAACCAGGCGTCGCAGTCGTCCCAGGCAGCCATGTCCAGTGCCGGGGCGAGGAGTTGGGGCGTGACCTGAGGGGTGTCCATGCCGATGAGCAGCGTCGGTCCGGTGCTGTCTGCGAAGGCCGCGGCAAGCCGCTCGTCGAGGCCGCCGGTGCCCTGCGGCCGGATGTCGAAACCGGTGGGCAGCCAGTTGCCCGGCCGCCCGTCGAGGACCAGCACCCGCCGCCGCGCAGGCATCGCGCGAACGGCCCGCAGCGTGTCGCACAACGCCGCTTCGGCCAACTGGGCGGCCTCGTGCGGAGTGTAGGGCGGTGTCAGACGGGTCTTGACGCGTCCGGGCACCGGTTCCTTGGCGATGACCAGGACGGTCGTCGGGCCGGTCACCGTCCGCGGCTGATCAGGCCGGCTCGCCGGACCGTGCGCGCCTCGCAGACCGTGTGCATCCGGCGGACGCGGTGCGGCCCCGGTCATCGCGCCACCGTCTCCCGTACTCGTGCCGTCAGCGGCGGCTGGTTGAGGACGTTGCGCATATCGCGGACCGCGTGCCAGGTGCCGCGCCAGGTGCCGGTGACCTTCGAGCGGCCGGTACGCGGCCGGTAGGGCACATCCCGCTCCTCGATGCGCCAGCCGGCGTCGGCGGCCCGGACCACCATCTGCAACGGATAGCCACTGCGACGGTCCGTCAGATCCAGGCCGAGCAGCGCGGCGCGGCGGGCGGCACGGAGCGGGCCCAGGTCGTGCAGTCGCAGACCGGTGCGCCGGCGCAGCATCCGCGCCAGGACCACGTTGCCGGCGCGGGCGTGCGGCGGCCAGGCACCACGGCCCTGCGGGCGACGGCGGCCCAGCACGAGGTCGCTCTCCCCGTCGCGTACGGCGCGCACGAACGGGTCGAGCAGCGCCGGGTCGAGCGAGGCGTCGCAGTCGCAGAAGCAGACGATGTCGGCCTCGGCGGCGAGCAGTCCCGCGTGACAGGCGGCGCCGAAGCCGCGCCGCGGTTCGTGGACGACGGTGGCGCCCAGGCCACGGGCGATCTCGGCGGAGCCGTCGGTCGAACCGTTGTCGACGACGATGGCCCGCCAGCCGTCCGGGATGCGCGCCAGCACCCACGGCAGCGCGGCGGCCTCGTTCAGGCAGGGCAGCACGACGTCCACCGAGGCGGGGCGGGGCTCGTCGTGAGCGGTCCCCGCCGCCGGTCCGACGCCAGGCACGGCCGCGTCCGTCCCCATCCCTTTGCGCGCCGCCTGCCCCGCACCCCGCTCCGCGCGCTGCCCCATGCCTTCTCGCGCCCGCTCCCGCATCCCCTCCCGCGCGAACTCCGCCATCCCTTCGGCGAATCCGGTCTCCGCCCGCCACCCCAGCTCCTCGGCGATCCGCTGCGAGGAGGCGGTGATGTGCCGGACATCGCCCAGCCGGTACTCCCCCGTCACCACCGGCTCCGGCCCGCCGTACGCCTCGGCCAGTGTGCGCGCCATCGCGCCGACGGTGTGCGGTTGCCCACTGCCGGTGTTGTAGGCGGTCAACGTGCCTGCCAGTCGCTCCGGCAGGGCTTCGAGCGCGACCACGTTGGCCGACGCGATGTCCCGTACGTGGACGAAGTCCCGCCGCTGACCGCCGTCTTCATAGACGGTGGGCGGCTCGCCACGGGCCAGCGCCGAACGGAAGAACGACGCCACCCCCGCGTACGGGGTGTCACGTGGCATGCCTGGCCCGTAGACATTGTGGTAGCGCAGCACGATCGCCCGGCCACCGGTGGCCCGGGCCCAGGAGGCGGCGAGGTGCTCCTGGGCGAGCTTGGTCGCCGCGTACACATTGCGCGGATCGACCGGCGCATCCTCGCGGACCAGGCCGGGCAGCAACGTGGCGCCGCAGCGCGGGCAGTCCGGCTCGAACCGGCCCGCCGCCAGCTCGGCGACCGCCCGCGGACCCGGCCGCACGGGGCCGTGGGAGGGGCAGCTGTAGTGCCCCTCCCCATAGACCACCATCGACCCGGCGAGCACCAGCAGACGCATCTCCGCCGCGGCCATGGCCGCCAGCAGTACGGCCGTTCCCAGGTCGTTGCAGCCGACGTAGTCGGGCGCGTCCGCGAAGTCCTTGCCGAGGCCCACCATCGCCGCCTGGTGGCAGACCGCGTCGACGCCGGCGAGGGCCGTCTCGACCGTCGCCCGGTCGCGTACGTCCCCGACGACACGGTCCACCCCGGGGTGCGGCGGCGGGGGCTCCGGATGGGCCGAAGGCAGCAGTGCGTCGAACACGACGGGTTCATGGCCCCACCTGACAAGCGCCTCGACGACCTGCGATCCGATGAATCCGGCACCGCCGGTAACCAGTACTCGCATGCCGATCACGCTAAGCCTGGCACCGCGTTCCGACGTGCGCCACGACGCTCACGTCATGACTTCGTAAGACCCGGCCTCCGCCAGTCGGGTCGTTGCGCACCTCCCGACTCGTGCGCCACGCCGTTGCCACCGGCCAGGCGCACGACCCAAGTCTGGTAGGCAACGGTTGCCGAGCCGTGATCGGAACCGTTCCCGGCCACCGGCCCGACGCTGGACCAACGCCTCGCACCACGACCAGGAGCTGTCGAGCCGATGGCACATCTGACGATCAGGGAGGACCAGCTCCTCCTCCGCCTGACGTGGCCCGAGAAGGTGGCCGCACGACGCATCCGGATCCTCGTGCCGCTCTCCGCGGTGCGCACCGTGATGATCGAACCGGATTGGTGGCGCGCCTTGCGCGGGAGACGCGGACGAGGCATCTGGGTACCCGAAGTGGTCTGCGTCGGCGTACGCCGGCACTCGGCCGGCAGGGATTTCGTGGCAGTACGGCCCGACGGCCCCGTGCTGTGCATCGGACTGTGCCCGTCGTCGGCGTTCAGCCTTCTCGTCGTCTCCGTACCGGATCCCGACGCCACCGCGCGCTGTCTGCGCAACGCGGCACCGAACCTCGTCTCCGCAGCCGGCGGCGGACTGTGGCGCTCGCTTCCCGTCCCCCGGGAGGCAGCACCGAACAACAGCGAATGATCCACCCACCGACAGGCATCGGGGTTGCCGGCAGGGGCACGTCGAAGGGGAGCAGCAACGCATGGGGCAGGGCCGGCGCGTACGCAAACACCGAGATCATCGACGAGGAGGCCGCTCAACGGGTGGCCGAACGGGTAGCCGGACCTCGTCGATCTGCGCACGACACCAACCGCCCCACCGCTTTGACTCTCACACCGATGTGAGGCTTTAGCGTTCGGGTGCGCTGCAACCGAAGGAGAGGTTCCATGTCCACCGCTCTGCCCACTTCCACTCTCGGCCGCCTGGTGCGCGGGAACGGCCCGGGCCTGCTGCTCGCCCATGGCGCCGGCGGAGGTATCGACGCCAACTACGGCCCCCTCTTGGACGTACTGGCCGCACAGCACACCGTCGTCGGCCCGGATTACCCAGGCACCGGCCGGACCGAGCGCGCCGATGCACCGCTCACCCTGGATGGGCTGGCCGACGAACTGGTCGCCGCCGCCGTCGAGGAGGGCCTGGAGACCTTCGCCATCGCCGGATACTCGCTGGGCTGCCCGGTTGCCATCCGGGCCGCCACCCGCCACCCCGACCGCGTCACGGCCCTGGTCCTCACCGCGGGCTTCGCCCATCCCGACCCGCGGTTCCTGCTGGCGGCCCGACTGTGGCGCGACCTGCTGCGTGCGGGCGAGCTGGAGCAACTGGCCGGCTTCCTGACCCTGATGGGCCTCAGCTCCCCCGTCCTGGACGCCATCGCCCAGGACGACCTCGACACCACCCTCACGACCACGGCCGCCACCATCCCGCCAGGCACACCGGAGCACGTCCAGTTGCTCATCGACGGCGTCGATGTCCGGGCCGACCTCGCGGCCATCGCCGTGCCGACCCTGGTCATCTCCACCGCGCTCGACCAACTCGTCTCCCCGCACCACCACCGGCAGCTCGCCGACGCCATTCCGGGGGCGCGCTACGCCGAGATCGCCTCCGGGCACCTCCCCTTCATCGAGCGGCCGGAGGAATGGGCCACCCTCATCCGCGACTTCCTCCACGACAACCGCAACTGACCACATCCCGGCAGTCATGCCGGACCGGCGCTCACCCCGGCCGGACTCAAAGGCCCCGTCGACCGCAGACAGCCCTGGCTGTCGCTTTTGCGTTTCGTCTGGACTTCGCCTTGGAGAAGTGGATTTGGAGCGCATCACCGATATTCACTTGGAGCCGGCGAGAGAGGCTGATTTTCGATGGTTTGCCTCCTCGCCGGTGCGGAATACCGCCCGGGAATGCCGGCTCAGGGAGCCAGACGGGAGGGGGTGACGGTGGAACGGCCCTGTTCGTACCGTACGCCCAGGCAGCCGACACCCTCGTGGCCATGGCCCAGGCAGACGGCCGCAAAGGACTGACGGCACTGCTGGTGGACACCACCACCCCGGGCCTGGGCCGGCGCGGCACAGGCCGTACTCGACATGACGGTGGCCTACGCCAAGGCCCGCACGCGGTTCGGCCGCCCCATCGGCGGTTTCCAGGCAGTCCAACAACGCTGTGCGGACATGGCCGCGAACGTCCTCACCGCACGCCTGCTCGCCTACGCGGCCGCCCGGCGGCTGTCGCACGACCTCCCCGCCGCCCTGGAGGTCTCACTGGCCAAGGCATGCGCCGGCGAGCAGTACCAGGAGGTGTCCGCTGTCAGCCTTCGCCCGAAAACGCCTCTCCTTTCCAACTCCGCGCCGAAGCAGCCTGGTTCCTGAACGACCCGGGAGTGTGCCCGAAAGCGCGCCGGAAGACGTCGATGAAGGCGCTGGCCGAGGACCAACCGCACAGGTGGGCCACCGTGGTCACCGGCGTGTCCTCGGCGAGGAGTACCAGCGCGTGGTAGAGGCGTAGTTGGGTCCGCCATTGACTGAAGGTCATACCGAGCTCGGCATGGAAGAGCCGTGACAGGGTGCGGTCGCTCGCTCCGACCTGCCTGCCCAGTGCGGCCAGGGTGCGGTTGTCTGCCGGGTCGGCGTGCAGGACGTCGCACAGCGCGCTGAGGCGGCGTGTGGTGGGAGCGGGCAGGTGCAGGGGCTGCTGAGGGGAGATGTGCAACTGGTCGAGCAGGACCGCACGCAGCCGCGCCCGTTGGGGACTGTCGCCGGCCTCGGTGTCGCGGGTGTAGGCGAGGATCAGTTCCCGCAGCAGGGGGCTGACCTTGAGGACCGTCGGGTACTCCAGGGCGAGCGGGTTGTCCGTGGCGGGCAGGCCGACCGTGTGCAGTTCGAGTCTGCCGTGGGCACGGTGGGCGTGCGGGGCACCGGCCGGTATCCAGATGGCGCGGTTGGCCGGTGCCACCCATGAGCCTGCGTCGGTGGTGACGGCCAGTACTCCGCGGCTGGCGTAGACGATCTGGTGGTCGTCGTGGCGGTGTGCGTCGATGCCGGCGCCGGGCGCCAAACACTTCATTCGGGTCGGCGCGATCGGTTGGTGGCGGATACCGGTCATTGCCCGCCAGATTATCGGAAGCCCGACCCGATGCCCTTCCGCGACTATGTCTGCGTCAGAACTGGCTGTCTGCACGCACTGCCGTGGATCTGCCGGTGGCCATCGGCAGCATTGGCTATCAGGAGGGCCGAAGAGGAAGGGCCAGACGGGTCGATCCGTCGCCACGAGACGATGTGCGTGCCGAGGCGAAAGGGCCTTTGAGTCCCACCCGCCGGACACGCAGAACCGCAGGCCGCCGACCGGGTGGCGGCACAGGGCAGTTGCAGTGATCCAGGCAGTTGAGGTTGGCGCGCTTGGCCACGGCGGCCGGGCGCCGCGCTCGCGCGCCTCTTGGGAGCGTCGGCAACGCTCTGACGTCGGCGTCCCCGGCAGAGAGTCGCCGGCGGAACCCGTTCACCGGGCCCGCGACACGCCCGCACTGGCGCATGGCGGCGCTCGCCAAGGTCGGATCGATCCGGCGCGTCGGCGAATACCTCCATCATATTTCGTATTAGCCTTCCGCAACTGTAGGGATTCGGCAAATCCCAGGCTGAATCACCCCAAACTTCCGGAGAAGAAATGCACAAGCTTCACAAGGCAGCCGTCATGGCCGCCGCTCTCAGCAGCTTCGCCCTCTTCGGTGCCGGCGCCGCCCACGCAACCGGCCGTGGCGGCGGTGGCTTCGACGTCTCTCAGCACAACTCCTGCCGCTCCCACGACCTGAACGTCGACGTTCTCGGCGAGGTCGGGATCCTGAACGGCCTGCTGGGCAACGCGCTCGGCGGCGAGGGCCAGACGGGTGCGCAGGGCACCTCGATGGGCTCCCGCATGGGTTGCAACAACTCGGTCGGCGGCGAGGACGATGGCGGCGAGGGCCACGAGCACGGCGGCGGCGGTGGCGGTGGCGGTGGCGGCGGCCACGAGGGCGGCGGAAGCGGCGGCCACGGCGGCGGGATGAATGACCACGGCGGCGGCGGAAAGAGCAGCCACAGCAGTGATGAAAGCGGCGACCAGGGCGGCAGTGAAGGCGGCGGCCACAGCGGCGGCGACATGTAAGGGCATCAGGTAAGGCAGATGGGCCCCGGCGTTCCGTTCCCATCAGTGCGGAACCCGGGGCCTGTCAGCGTCGGCGCCGGTGCCGGTGCCGAGTTCAGCCCACGCCAACGGGGTTGACGTAGGTACCGGGGTGGGTGGCGCCGGACTGGTCCAGGATGGCTCCGCCGTAGGGCCAGGCAAGGGTGACGTGCACCTTCTCGTCGGGCGGGGTGATCAGGACCTTGCCCGGCACGAACGCGCCCGCGCTGTGCCTGGCGACCGGCAGGATGGTCATGGTGACCAGGGCCGTGTCGTCGCCGGGCCGCAGCATGAGGGTGCTCGGCTTGTCCGCGGAGCGGCGCAGGTCCCATGCCTCGCCGGATGTGCTGATCAGGCGGACCCCCGGGAAGCCGTGCAGGGTGCAGGTGCGTCCGCCGTTGTTCTTCAGTCGCACCGCGGCGATCTGCTGCTTGGTGGCGTCCATGTCGGGGCGGCCGCCGTGCGCCGAGCCCCAGCTGTAACGCAACTCGCCGGTGTGGCAACGGTTGCTGCTGGTGGCGGACGGCGCATCCGTGCCGGCCGCCGTAGCCGTGGCCGCCGTCATCGGCGATGCCTGGGCCACTCCCGCTGCCGTCGCACCCACCATCATGACAGCGGTAGCAGCGACGGCGATCTTCCTGGTAGTACGCATACGAACACTCCCTCTTCGCTCGGCGGCCCACAGGCGTTCCACCGGAACCCTGCTCACGTCACATCTGCCCCGACCACCCCGGGAAATGTCCTGGGACCGTAACGACTGCGCGGAATGTCCTCGTGCCGGCAGTACCGCACCCACCTGCTCAGAAGATCACGGCGATCTTTCCGTCCAGGCTCCCGGCGCGGAAGCGTCGGTGGGCGGCATGGATCTCGCGGAGACCGAAGGTGGAGTGCACACGCGGCTGCAGCGAGCCGCTGTCGATGAGCTTGGTCAGCTCGCCCAACCCCGCCCCGTCCTCGTGCACTTGGTTGACCGTGGTGTGAACACCGCGTGCGGACAGATCGGGGACCGGTCCGGCCTGAGTGGCGATCGACGCGTACCGGCCGCCGTCCGCCACCGCCTCGGTCAGGAAGGCCCCGAAGGTGTCGAAGACCGCGTCGTAACCGCGGTCCTGAAAGCCGTCGCGATCGGTGGTGACGAAACCGGCGCCATGGTCGCGGGCGAAGGCGACCTGCTCGTCCCGAGAGACCAGAGCATCGACCTCGACGCCCCGTGCGCGAGCCATCTGCAACGCCAACCCGCCGACCGCGCCGGCGGCACCGGCGATCAGGAGCCGCTGGCCGCCGGACACCGCAAGCCAGTCCAGTGTCTGCAGGGCCGTCAACCCGGGCAGCGGCAAAGTGGCCGCCTCCACCAGGCTGACCGCCTGCGGCGCGGCAGCCACCGCCGCAGCCGGCAGTGCGACCAGATCGGCCCAGGTCCCGCGGCCGGAGCTCAGCTGGTGCGACATCGCGATGACGCGCTCCCCCGGGCGCAACCCGCTGTTGCCGCCGTCGACCACGATGCCGGCCAGATCCCAGCCGAGCGTCATCGGCAGCGGTGGCGTCCCCTCGCCGATGGCTCCCTCCCGCGTCTTGTCGTCGACGGGGTTGATGCTCGTCGCGACCGTCCGGATCAGCACCTCCCCGGGCCCCGGCTCAGGCTGGGCGACCTCGACGAGGCCGAGGACATCCGGTGTGCCGAAGCGATCAATCTGTAGAGCGCGCACGGAGAGCCCTTCATACGACTACTGCTGACGCACGCTGCAACCCACGCAAGGATCACGGCATTCCCCACGCCACTGAAGCACTGGATGATCTCGCCCTCCCGACAGGCATGCGACTGACGGGCATGCGACCAACAGGCACAGACATGCGGCTGACGGGCATGCGGCCGACAGCAGGCCGGAGCCCCCGGGTATGTCGGGCCGGGGGCTCCAGCAAGGGGCTCATTCTTGGGAGTTGAGTCGGTGGGCCGCTTCCGCTACGACCGGTACCGGTAGCGGATCCGGCCGCGGGTGAGGTCGTAGGGACTGAGCTCCACGAGGACTCGGTCGTAGAGCAGGATGTTGATGTAGTTCTTCCGGATCTTCCCGCTGATGTGGGCGAGCACCGTGTGCCCGGTCTTCAGCTCCACCTTGAAGGTGGCATTGCGCAGGCACTCGGTAACGGTGCCCTCGACCTCTATTCGGCCTGCTGATTTTGTTGTCATGATCTCTCACTTCTCCCGTTCTGTGACGGCCTATTGACGAGACGTCCATTGACGGGATGTTCGGTAGGGAAACGGCCGTCGCCGGGTCTGCTACGGGCTCGGCTTGGCCGCTCGGTGTGTTGTGACGGAACGTCAGTGACGGACGAGCTCCAGGGTGCTGCCCGCGCGCCGGGCACCGATGCCCTCGAACAGGGCGGTGGCCGCCGCGTTGGACTCGTCCACCTCGGCCCATGCCGAAGGGGTCCCGGAGCGGTGCAGCGAAGCGAGCGCATGGGCCAGCAGCGCCCGGGCTATGCCGCGGCGGTGCCGGTCGGTCCGGACGGCGATCAGTCCGATCCGGGGCTGCCGGGTCAGCGGCACCACCCGGATCAGTCCGACGTACTGGTCCAAGTGCCGCGCCACCACGTACTTCGAGGGATCGAGCAGCGTGGTTCCGGCGGGGCGAGGCAGTACCTCGGCCGGCATCGTCTGCCATCCGACGGTGGCCTCGATCTCGTCGCGGATGGTGCGGTCCAGGGCGCGCAGCGGTCCCTCCTCCGCCTCCCCGGCGGGCAGGATCGTCACGCCGTGCGGGGGCTGCACCGAGCCGAGCCCGGTGGTCTGCGGGTCGGTGGGCACGCGATAGCCCCACTCGCGGCGGGCGACGGCGAAGCCGGCCCGCTCCCAGGCGGACCTGGAGTCGTGGTCGGCCTCGTCGAGGACGGTGTACAGCGGTGTCGGCAGGTCCCTCAGCATCGCGTCGGCGACGCGGTCGAAGACCGGGCGGTGCCACGCGTCGATGCTGATGAAGAGCCGCCCGTCGGGCCGGCGCGAAGCATCGCCGCGGCCGACCGTCCGGTCGTCCTCGATGGCGTGCCACTGCGTGTCCGATACCCGCGTCACCACGACCGCGTGGTGGCCCGTGCCCGAAGTGGAATGTGCAGAGTTCATAGGTGTTGCCTCTCAGGAGTGCCTGGTTCGAGGCGCTCCCGGCGACACCTACGTCAATCGCCCACCGTGACGAAAAGGGGGAGCACCCACAGGGATACAGCCTTCATGGGTCTCACCTCCTCGCGTTCTCTCACGGCTGCTCAGACAGTAGCAGCGGGTGCCAGACAGCCCAACCGATTTAAATCCGGCTGCGGATCGTCGGCGGGTGATCGACGGGCCGTCGACGGGCCATCTACGAGCCACCGGTCGCGTCGATCAACTGACGTTATCGAATGGGGAATTGGGAAAGTGACGCCTCGCACTGAGTCCTCGCACTGAGTCCGGCCGGGTGGCTGTGGCCGGCCGGACTCAGTGGCTCGTCTGAGGGGTCTTGGTCTTCAGTTCTGAGGGGTCTTGGTCTTCGGCTCAGGGGGGTGTGGTCAGTGGCCGCCCTCGTCCACGACCGCGATCTCCTCGATGTTCTGCTCGATCGCCTCGGGTGGGACGGCGGTGGCGAGGGCCCAGTAGTAGATCCCCACCGAGAACACCGAGATGATCACCATGTCCCACCACATCGGGATATGGCCCTGGCCGCCGAAGCCGCCCTGCCAGGAGATGACGCCCATGCCGATGAGGTAGACGGGAAGCCACTGGGCGGCCTTCCAGTCCATGCGCGGAGCGTTCGGCAGCCGCTTCTTCGTGGCGTACCAGGCATAGCTGCCGAGCAGGGCGTAGCCGATCAGGATCGCCCAGCCGAGCCGTTCCAGGGTGGTCCAGCCGGCCCAGTAGATGATCAGGCTCGCCACGACGAAGGACAGCGGCGCGATGACATTGCCGCCGGGCAGGCGGTAGGGACGCTGTCGGTGTGGCAGGCGGCCGCGGAACACACCGAACGCCAGCGGGGCGCCGGCGTACATCAGGACGCTCGCCGAGGTGATGAAGGAGACCAGCTCCTGCCAGCTCGGGAAGGGGAGGAAGCAGATCACGCCGGTCACGAAGGAGATGATCAGGCCGAACCACGGCACTCCGCGGCCGTCGGCCTTCTCGAACAGCCGGGGCGCGTAGCCGTTCTTGCTCAGACCGTAGGAGATCCGCGAGGTCGAGGTGGTGTAGATCAGGCCGGTGCCGCCGGGGGACACGATCGCGTCCGCGTACAGGATCCAGCCCAGCCAGCCGAGCCCCACCACGGTGGCCAGACCGGCCCACGGGCCGCTGATGCCGGCGTAGTCGAGCTTGGCCCACCCGTGGGCGAAGGACGCCAGCGGCAGGGCACCGATGTAGACGACCTGGAGGAGGGTGTAGATGACGGCGCCGATCACGACCGAGCCGATCGTGGCGCGGGGCAGGTCACGCTTGGGATTGCGGCTTTCGCCCGCGAGCTGGATGGCCTGCTCGAAGCCGAGCAGCGCGAAGATGATGCCGCTGGTGCTGATGGCGCTGAGCACGCCCTTGGCGCCGAACGGGGCGAAGCCGTGGGAGGTGAAGTTGTGCGGGTGGAAGTTGGTCGCCGCGATGACGAAGATCGCCCCGAGGGGTACGGCGATCTTCCACCAGGTGGCCGTGCTGTTGGTATGGGCCAGCACCTTCACGCCCAGGAAGTTCACCGCGACGAAGATCGCCATCAGGGCGACCGCGACGACGAATCCGCTTGCCGTGAGGGTTCCGTTGGCGTGCTGGAGCGACTTGGCCCATGACCAGTGCCCGGCATAGCCGATCATGGCCTCGACCTCGATCGGGGCCACCGTCGCCGCCTGGAGCCAGGAGAACCAGCCGAAGGACATGCCGGCCAGGCCGCCGAAGGCGTAGTGCGGATAGCGCGCGGTGCCGCCGGCCACCGGGAAGAGGCCGCCGAGTTCGGCGTGCACCAGCGCCAGCAGCACGATCGCGACCGCACCGATGCTCCAGGAGATGATCGCGGACGGGCCCGCGACCATCACGGCCTTCTGGGCGCCGTAGAGCCATCCGGATCCGATGATGGAGCCGACCGAGGCCCACATCAGGCCGATCAGTCCGACGTCCCTGCGCAGAGAGCCTGGTGCGCGTGCCTGCAGTGGCGTGATCTCGTCAACGCTTGCCATGAGCGGGCCTTTCAAGACAGCTGGCCGAAAAGTTGCCTCAGCGTAGGGAGCTTTCGGGTCCTTGGAAATAGCGGTGACGGAAAAGTTATTTTCCGCGGAAAACTCATGGCGGACTCATGGCGGACCCATGGATTCGACATCGCGCAAATGGGCGGAATATTGGGTCACTTGAGGCGGATGAGCCGATCTGAGCGCCGTAGCGAAGGCATTCGATCACCCGTTCATTCCCCGCTGCGGAAAATTCAATTTGGCGAAAATTTTGAGAAGGTGCGCCACTGGCATTACTTTTCTGCGCCTACGGTTTTGCGTTTCCCGTCGGTGAATGGCTTGGCGATCACAGGCGGGGCACCGTGGACAGGCCCGGGCGTTGCCCGTGCCGGCCGCAGGGTTGCCGGCCCGGCGGCCGGCACAGGCAACCTTCCCCGGCTCAGTGCCCGGCGTCGTCGGCGTTGCCGTTGGCGTCCGCCGAGGCGACTGCCCGCTGAGCGCCGTCGACCTTCTTCCGCACCTGCTGGAGCTGGTCCTGCGGGGGTGGCCGTACTACTGCCGCTGGCGGCCGGGGCCGCGCTGCCCGACATCGACGAGGGCGAGCAGGGAGGCCGTGGCGACCGACTTGAGGTCGGTCTGCTTCTGCTTCAGCAGCGGCAGGAGCGTCTCGCGGGCGGTCCAGCTTCGGCACCCGGCGGCACAGCGCCATGGCCCCGTCCCCGTCCCCCTTCGGGCCATTGGCGTGGACGGCGGCGGTCGACGCCGGTGCCGCGCCATCCACCGCGTACGAGGGGAGACCGGCCGCGAACGTCCCCGCAAGGGCCAGGCCGGCCAGGACCGCGGTCAGCGTGCCGGGTGCGAACGAAGGTAGAGGCCGGTCTTGTGGTTTCTTTGCGGCCGGGTCAGCCGCCCCGTGACGGGTCGGTGACGGGCCCTTCGTCGCGCACAGCGCCGCCATCCTCGGCAATCAGGGCGCCGCACACGAGGAGGGCCAGGGAGAGGACGGCCGCGGCGAGTACGGCGAGCACCACTTCGGCCGTGCGGACGGCCGGTGTCCGGCCGCGGCTCTCCTCGCGACATAGGCGGCTGCGGTCTTCGTGGTCGGGATGCGCGCCCCCTGACCGCAGAGAGTGACTTGACGAGAGCATGCCCCCGTCCCGCTCACCAGGCTCGCCGCTAGCATGGTTGTTCCGGCGCGCACCTCACCCGGGGGCGCGACCTTCTTCTGGCAGGAGTGTGACGCCGTGCTGCGCACCATGTTCAAGTCCAAGATCCACCGGGCTACCGTGACCGAGGCCGATCTGCACTACGTGGGGTCGGTCACGATCGACGCCGCACTGATGGAGGCCGCCGACCTGCTGCCCGGCGAACTCGTCCACATCGTCGACATCGACAACGGCGCCCGCCTGGAGACCTACGTCATCGAGGGCGAACGCAACTCGGGCGTCATCGGCATCAACGGCGCCGCCGCACATCTGGTCCACCCCGGCGATCTGGTCATCCTCATCAGCTACGCGCAGGTGGACGAGGCCGAAGCCCGCGCCCTCCAGCCGAGGGTCGTGCACGTCGACGCGAACAACCGCATCGTGGCCCTCGGCACCGACGCATCCGAGCCGGTCCCCAACACCAACACGTCACGAAGCCCAAGGGCCACAGCAATCTGAACAGCACGGGCTCGCCCCCTCCCCTGCCCCGTCGCTTTCGCTCCCGCCGCCGGAGCCACTGAGCGGCGTGCTGCCACTTCACAGCAGGCCGAATGCAACACTCGTCACAGGTCCTGGGCGGAGCCGGTTGGCCTGTGGTCCGCAGGCCGGTTCCGTTGCGGTGGTGGCGAGCAGTCGCGGGCTCGTGACTGGCCGGTGGGACAGAACTGGCTGGTCCAGCGGGAGTTGGCCGGGGCCGGTGACCGTGACGGCGTTGAGGACACGGCCACGGATGCGTAAGCGGGGGATGTGCGTGTCGATGGCCGTGAAGCCGAGTCCCCAGTAGTGGTAGCTGATCTCGGCGTCTGCGCCGAGGCCGTAGGGACCGAAGATCTTCCGGCCGCTGACGGTCAGTTCGACACGGTGCAGGTCCGTGGCAGGGGGCCTCGGAAGCGGTGGGAAGTCTCCACGGTGTCGAGGGATGTGTCGTCGGACAGGCGAGGGAGTTCCCACTGCGGGGGCAGTCCGGCATTGCGCTGCCAGACAAAGACGAATCCGTTGGCCTCCTGGCTGTGGCGGAACCGTAGGGCCGCCTTGGGCGGACGGGTTCCGTAGCCGGTCGCGACGCACGAACCGTCCGCATCGAAGGCGAAGCCGTGGAAGGGGCAAATGAGCCGCTCACCCTCGACCCGGCCGCCATGGCCCGGGTGCGCGCCCAGGTGCGGGCAGTGGGGGTCAGTGCCCCGGACGAGGCCGCCGCGGGTGAGGAGTGCTCCTTCCTCGTCGGGCGACTGGAGCCTGGTGCGTGCCGGTTTGCTGCGGACGCGCGTCACACGGTCCGCGGCCGCTGCAGCCGGCCCCACCGTGTCGCCGAGCGCGAGCGACAGTGCGGTGGGCGGCGCGGCCGTGCCGGTCACGAACACGAACAAGGGGAGGAAGAAGACGGCCAGCCCCAGAGCCAGCCGGTGGCGGACGTGGCCGAGCAGAGCGAACCGTGCCGCGGTCCACAGCGGATGCCCGTCGCACATCAACCGTTCACCGCCCCGCGGCCGTCCGCGACGGTGGCCGCCGTGTCCGCGACGCCCGAGGAGTCGTGCAGGAGGCCCTCGCGCAGAGAGCGGACCTCGTCGAAACGACCGATCTATCAAGGGCCAGATGAGAGACCATGACCAGAGCTCTTCCGCGTTCCCGCAGCCGGGCGGCCAGCTGCCAGAGTCTCTGGTAGGTCTACCGCCCAGCGCGCCTCGCCCCCGTCCGGCGCCAACTGCCCGCACGCGATCCGCAACAGCGTGCTCTTGCCTCCACCGTTCTCCCCCCACCCCCACCACCCCCACCAGTGTCCTGGACGGCACCGTCGGGGCCGAAGACTTCTTCTCCCTGGTCCTACGCCGGACACCCGACCGTGCCTGAAGGCGCCTGCCCCAGTGCTCTTGCCCGAACTGGCCCAGGCGAGGGCACTACTTATCCACCTGCGCCGCCGTGCCCGCCGTGCCGCCCGGACGTCATCGCACAATCCCCATGAGACGCAGTGGATGATCCGCCGGCATCTCGTACTCACCCTCGGACCGCCTGACGACATTGCCGCAGCAGAGCCACCAGACGCCGGCAGGCACGTTCCCTGATGGCTGGTTGAGCTGCATCGGCTGCTCACAGGTGGGGCATACGGGAGTCATCGTTACCTCCTCGGGTCGCTTGCATTCACGATGGCAGGCGCGTCCTCGGATCGGGTACCGACGCGCGACGACTACCCTTCGTCGCGGCCCGTGTTACCTCGCGCGGCTTCCGCAGGCCGCAGACCGTACAGCGTCCCTCGACCACGCCGACGAGCTGCGCCTGCGCGCCGTACCGGAACCGGTCAACCACCGCACCGGCGCAGCCATCGGTGCCGCACGGCGCGGAACCCACCACCTCGGCGAGCGGGGCATGCGCGACGGCAACGCTCCGCTGACACTCCATGCACGGCAGCGCATGAAGACCACCCGGTGGGGTCACGCAATACGGGACAGCATTCGGACTGCTGCACAGTGGGCAGATCCAGGCCATACCGAACTCCCCTTCCCCTCTAAGGCGCCCGCCGGTGTACAACGAGGAGGCCGCTTCCAGGTCACAGAGGTTCAGGCGCTCGGTTTCACGAATGCCGGGCGCTTTCGAAAAATCGACTCGGGGAAATCGCCGCATACATTCAAGACGTCTTCGGCGTCGAACACTTCACTGTCGCGCACTTCACTACTGACGACAGCGCTCCGATATGCCCTCATCTCATCGCCCCCTCATCCTCTTCCTCGTCCCCTCATCCTCTTCCTCGTCCCCTCATCCTCTCAAGCGGCCAGGGGACGTTGGAGACGAATGGATTGCAGGATGCCGATCGCAATCCAGCCGGCGAACATGGAGGAGCCGCCGTAGCTGACGAAAGGCAGCGGCAGGCCGGTGACCGGCATGATGCCGAGATTCATGCCGATGTTCTCGAACGCCTGGAACGCCAACCAGGCAACGATCCCCGTCGAGACCACCGTCCCGTAAAGATCCGGGCACTCGCGCGCAATGCGCAGCGCCCGCCACAATACGACCCCGAGAAGGGCGATCAGCGCCCCGGCTCCCACAAAGCCCAACTCCTCCCCCGCGACGCTGAAGACGAAGTCCGTCTGCTGCTCGGGCACGAACTGTCCGCTGGTCTGCGCCCCGTGGAACAGCCCCTGCCCCAGCAGTCCTCCCGATCCGATCGCGATGCGGGCCTGACTGGTGTTGTAGCCCACCCCGGACGGGTCCAGGGCAGGATCGGCGAACGCGGCGAACCGGTTGACCTGGTACTGGTCCAGCAGATGCAGCTGCCACACCGCGACCGCGCCGACCACGCCGATGGTCAGAAGCCCGGCGACCCATCGTCGGGACGCGCCCGACACGAGCAGCACCCCGAGCACGATCACACCGATCCCCATGAACTGCCCGAGGTCCGGGGTGAGCAGCACCAGGACCGCGGGCACACCCGCCACCGCCAGCGACTGCAGGACGCTGCGGTGGTCGGGACGCTGACGGTCGCCGACGTCCACCTTGGTGGCCAGCAGCACGGCCATGGCCAGCACGATGGTGACCTTGACGAACTCCGCGGGCTGGATCGACATCCCGGCGATGATGATCCAGCGCCGCGACCCGTTGATCGTGGCGCCGGCCGGGGTCAGCACGAGAAGCACCAGCACAAGGGTGATGCCATAGAGCACGGGTACCAGGTCCCGCAGCCGGCGCGAGCCGATCCACACCGTGCCCGTCGCCAGAGCGATGCCGATGACGGTATTGACGACATGTTGGACCAGGAAGGAGTACTGGTCACCGCCCGTCAGCTGCGTACGCCCGCGCGTGGCGGAGTACACCAGCACCGCGCCGAGCGCGGACAGCGCCAGGGCGGCACCCAGCAGCGGCCAGTCCAACCGCCGCAGCATCGAACCAGGCGCTACGAGGGCCCGCCACCCCGTCGGCCGGACCCGCCACACCCCTATCGACTCGCTCCTGATCTTCACAGCCGCCCCCCTGACCAGGGCGAGGAGACACGAGCACCACGCCTCGGGGCAGAACCTGATACTGATACCGCCCCGGCAGAGGACCGGACGGCAACCCGTCCGGCATGCCCGCCGCCCGAAGCCACAACCAGCGCGAGACGCTCTCGCACGATTTCCCTCCCAGGTACCCCACTCGCGGTCACGTTGTCCGCGCCCTGCGCGGCTAGCCGGGGATCCGGACTGGGCGGGACGCTACCATCCACCAGTTGCGCAATCATTGAACTATGACAGTGTTCCCCGGGCGGAGTACATCCGGCGCACGACTCGGTCAACACCCGCCCAACCAAGTCCCAAGATCCTCTAACGGCCGTCTTTTCCTACGGTGAAACCGCAGAAACCGGCCGACTTCCTGCAGTGCGTGTTGTCCCCATGACGCTGCTTGCGCGCGCCGATGAGTTGTTTGGGCGGGTTGTGTCACTTACGGAAACCAGGCTCCACCGCGCAGTCGACGGCGGGCCGTGAAGGACTGCGCACAGATGCGAGACTGCCGCCATGACTACGCATCTCATCTCCGTGATCGGTAGTAGCCCCGGCGTCGGAAAGTCCACCCTGTGCCGTGCAGTGGCTGAGTGGCTTACCGGTCTCGGCGCATCGGTCGACCACTTCGAGGAGGCCGACATTCTGACACGGCCGGCCTTCGGGCCCGTGGCTGAAGAGTTCGCTGGTGGGGCTGCCGCTGTCCGGCCTGCGACCTTAGTCGAGTGCACTCGCGCCTACGTCGCGGAGTCGCTCGCGGCGGGCAAGGACTACCTGGTGACGGATGCCCTTCTGCCCTTTATTCCGTCCCTTGTGGCATGGGGGCACGACGAGGGGACTCTCGTCCACGTAGTGGAAGAGCTGACCCGTGCCGTGGAGCCGGCCCAGGTCACCGTGGTCTATGTCCACGACGATCCGGAGACAGCGCTGCGACGCGCCATCGAGCGAGAAGGCGATGCCTGGGAAGACTGGTACGTGCGGAAACTCGCCGGATCCCCTGGCACTCGGGCCGTTCATGACCTCTCGTCGGCGGCCGCTCATCTCCACTTCGAAGCCGACCTGACCTGGCGCCTCCTCGCGCGGACCCCATGGCACGTTCTGAACGTGAATGCAGGGACACTCAACGCTCAGGCGGCATACGCCCACACCCAGCGCCACCTGATGGACGTGCTGGAGTTGTCAGGCCGGCCCGCCACGTAGCAGTAGCCGCAAGCGACCGAATGACTCATCGCGCTGCGCGATGCCGCCGACCAGCTTCCGGACGCCCGCCAACTGCGGGCCTGAATACGCGACTTGCTCGACATCGGTCCCTTGACAAGAGCGAGCCCCGGCGCCCGAGGCAGCGGCTCGGGCACCGGGGCTGTGCGTTGGTCTTACTTCTCGAAGGCGCCGTTGTTGCAGCCCATGCTGGAGCCCAGCTTGGTCTGCTGCGCACCCGAGGAGCCCTCGCCGTTGAGCGCGTTACCGAGTGCGCCGTCGAGGACGCCGACCGCTCCGAGGATGTCGATGTTCAGGTCATGCGACCGGCACTGGGTGCCCTGGGAGACGTTGAAGGGTCCTTCCTTCCCGCCTCTCTTTCCGCCGTCCTCCCCGTCGCTGGAGAAGGAGTTCGTCCCGCCCTGGTGCCCGCCATAGGCGTTTGCGGTGCCGGCGCCGAGGAGGCCAACGCTGCCCAGTACGGCGATCACAACGGCGGCCTTACGAAGCTTGCGCATTTCATCTCCGGTAGATCGAACGGAAGCGATCAGAAGTTGATCGACTTCGTACGGCTATGAAAACTAATGCGGAAGATGTCGCAACTCCTCAGTGACACGCTGGTTTTCACGACTGCCGCGACCTGAATATGCCTCGCTTATCGGATAACTCGCACTCTCGGCGGCCTCAGGGCATCGACCGCAGTAAATGGATCAGTTCAACAGATTGCTGTCCGCCAAGAGTTTTGTCCTCATGTGACATTCTCATGATGGCCGACGGGCGGCTCTGAGCGAGACCCGAGAAGGGACAACCGGGCGTATTACCGTTCCTTCCTCGCCCCAAACCGCGTAGGGATGAGCCGACACGCTCGACGTGGCGATGGCAGTCGACCGGATCGAACGCCATGTCTCCCTCGACGACGCCCTCGTGATCGATATCGACGGTGGCAGCGGGTACTTCACAGCGGACCTTCCTCGACGAAATGGTCCGCGTCACCCGGCCCGGCGGGCTGATCTACTGCGCCTTCACCAACTGGCTCTCACCCTGGGGCGGTCATGAGACGGCGCCCTGGCACTACTTCGGCGCCGATCGCGCCCGTCGGCGCTGCCTGAAGCGCACCGGCCGTCCGGCCAGGCATACGAGAATTCGCCGCCCGGAACCTCCTCCTCATCCTGCGACGGCTGCCTTGAACAGCGGCTGCTCCGCAGGAGCACCGCAGCCTTCAATTCAGTCCTGGATTCCCACAGATCGGCACGGGTGGTAGAGAGCACGGGCGCGCGTCAGGTCGGCGGGTCCGTCGTGGCCGATATCGAAGAAGTAGTTCACCTGCCATGCCTGGGTGCTGCGGGCCTGCCGGTTGGTCGTGGTCACCCAGGGCGGATAGACACGGAATCCGCGCTTCCCACCGGCGCCGTTGCGGGAGACGATGTCGCGCTCGCACAACACCTCGCGCGGGAACACGAACTGTCCAAAGCCGTTGTCGTCGCGGCTGCTGATGACGAAGAGGTCCACCCCGTCGTCGGCGTCGAAGGGCCGGATCGGCCCCTCCTCGGACCGCTGCCACACGGTGACGAACTGGCCCACCTTCGTCGGGGTGGTCTTGGCCACGCGGAACCGCACCGTGCGGCCGTCAAGGGTGAACCCGCAAGCCGCGTACTCGGCGCTCTCCGGTTCGGGCACCGGCAGTGAGCAGGCGAAACCGCCCGGGTCGTACACCGACGCCTTGGCCACCAGCAGGTCCCCGTGAAGCCCCGTCCACGGCTGATTCTTCACCATGCCGCCATCCTGCCATGGCGCCCGTGCGCTCCCTCGGCCCAGCCACCACCCGCTCCGCCAGCAAGGTCGGGCAAAGGTCGAGCCATCCATGGGCGGGTATCCACCCGGACTCCACCCCTGAGTGGATCCACTCCACCCGCGCCCGGTGCGAAGCTGACGCCGTACGACCCCGTGTCGGGGTACGGGGTCCGGGAACAGCCGGGAGGTGCCGTGCTGCACCACGTTGTGAACACCGCGCTCATCGTCACTGCCTGGGTCTGGGCAGCGGCGGAGATCCTGCTCCAGACAGGCCAGCGAATCCGTAGCGAGCGGACCGAACGGACCGAGTGGCTCAGTTTCCTGGTCTTCCCGGTGCTGATCGGCGGCGGGGCCATGCTGGCGGCACCCGTCCGGGATGCGGTGCCGGCCCTGTCGTACTCCACGGAGCTGTCGGCCGTGCGCATGGCCGTACTGGTCGTGGCCTGGGCCGGGATCGGGATCCGACTGTGGGGCATGATCACGCTGGGCCGCTTCTTCCGTGGCACGGTGCACATCCAGCACGGCCACCGAGTCGTCACCAAAGGGCCGTACCGCTACGTCCGGCATCCCGCCTACACCGGCGGCCTGCTCGCCGCCACGGACCTCGCGCTGCTCCTGGACAACGCGGCGTCCTGGTTGGTGATGACGGTCTGCTGTCTGGTCGCGGTGGGCTATCGGATACACGTCGAGGAACGCATGCTGCTCGACGCCCTGGGCGAGGAGTACCGGTCGTACGCGGCCCGGACGCCCAGGCTGATCCCCGGGGTGTGGTGAACCCGTCCCGGTGTCACCCGTCCCGGCGTCGTCGCCGCCGGACAGTCGCCGCCGGACACAGGGACGGTCTTGCTGCCCCATCCGGGGCGGCCGTCCGCGGCGTCCACCCCCGTGAATCCGCTGCGACAGAATGATTACCGACCGTAACTTGCCCATCGCTCACCACGTTGGCCCTTGCGATCCGGATCTCTGACGAACGGCTCACGAATCACTTCGGAGCCGTCTTCCCCGCAAGGAGCACCGTATGAAGCTGCGTTGGTCGAGACTGCTCACCGCCGTCCCGGCGGCCACTCTGGCCATCAGCCTCACGGCTTCGCCCTCCGCTGTCGCCCGCCCCTCGGCCACCGCACCCACCGGCAAACCGCTCGTCGTCCCCCTCCAGTCACCGGCCATCGCCCCCCTACGAGGCCCCTTGGGACTGCCGCTCCTGCGGCCCTCGGCCACAGTCATCGCCCGTCATGCCCCCTGGGCGGCCCCCGTCAGCAGCGGCTGGAACAACTTCTCCTGCAAGCCCTCCCCCCGTCATCCCCGCCCGGTCGTCCTGACCCACGGCACCCTCGGCAACGGCGTCGACAACTGGCTGGGCCTCGCGCCCTACTTGGTGGCCCGCGGCTACTGCGTCTTCTCCCTGACCTACGGGCAGTTGCCCATCCTCCCCCTTATCGGAGGGCTCGGCCCGATCGACGACTCGGCCAGGCAGCTGGCGGCCTACGTGAACCGGGTACTGGCCGCGACGGGTGCGGAGAAGGTCGATATCGTCGGCCACTCGCAGGGCGGCATGATGCCGCGGGTGTACATGAAGTTCCACGGCGGCCGCCACAAGGTCCATACGCTGGTCGGGCTGGCCCCCGACAACCACGGCACCGACCTGCACGGCCTGGTCAAGCTCGTGGAGATCGCCCCGGTCAAACAGTCCCTCCACACGCTCACGCCGGGACTGATCCAGCAAAGGGCCGGCTCCCCCCTGCTGCGCCGTCTCAATGCCGGGCGCGAGACCCTGCCCGGCATCCATTACACCGTCATCGCCACCAAGTACGACGAGGTCGTGACGCCTCTCGGCTCGGAGTTCCTCCACGGCCCCGGCGTCCACAACATCCTGCTCCAGGACCTGTGCCCCCTCGACATCTCCATGCATGGGAGCCTCGGCCTCCTCGACCGGATGGCCTTCCACGAGACGGCCAACGCCCTCGACCCGGCCCACGCCACCCCCACCACCTGCGCCTCCACCATCAGCTAGGCAAGCCCGTTCAGCCAGTTCGGTGTGGCCGCCCCGGGGCTGCTGGACAGCAGCGCCCACCCCAACTTCGCATACGGGCCTTCGGCCGGGCCGGGCGACAGAACCCTGACCACACCGAAGCCGGCGGCGTCGAAGTCTCGTTCCGGATCGTGCTGGGCCAGGGTCGCCTGGTCCCGGCGAGGCCGTGTTGCGCGGTCTGCCCGAGGTCGCCGGCGAGGTGCTGACGGAGATCGTGGACGAGGTCTTGCTGCCTGACGAGGTCTTCCTGCCTCTGGTACGCGGACGCGCCATCGACGTCTGAGAGTGGGGCGCCGCCCCAGTCACGCACTCTCGGATCAATGTGCGATCCCATCACCAACGAGGGACACGATTAGCCCAGGTCACGAGGCATGCATGCCTGGGAAACGTGGTAGCCGGGGGCGCGCGGAATTCGTGATGGAGATTCATCTGCATCGATCTGGGGTTTGCGCCCCCTCGACGCGAAAGCGCCCCCTTTCACGCCGTACCAGAAATGATCTCCTGCCTGTTTCGCTTGTCTCGCGGACGGCCTCCTGTGCGCCAATCGCCGTACCGCCCACCTCTGTTCACGTCCCGGGAGGGAATGTGTCCACACCGGACAGCGTCACCGGTTCCGTCGCCGAAGAGCCCGTGCCCCAAGCGCCCGCGGACAGCGCGGGCACCAGCCTCAGTACGCAGGCCGCACGGCAACTCGCCACCACCACCAAGACCGTGCCCCAGATGCAGGCCATCACCTCGCGGTGGCTGCTGAAGATGCTGCCGTGGGTGGACGTCAAGGGTGGCACCTACCGGGTCAACCGGCGGCTGCAGCTCAAAGTCGGCCGGGGACGCGTCCAGTTCGAGCAGAACGGCGCGGACGACATCCGGGTGATCCCGCAGACCCTCACCGAACTCCCCGTCCTGCGCGGCTACGACGACATCGAGGTCCTCAAGGAGATCGCCGGCCGCTTCCGGGTCCGGGAGGTCCGGGCCGGCCAGGTCCTCTTCGAAGCGGGGCAGCCCGTCACCGAGGCGTTCCTCGTCGTCCACGGCCGGTTCGCCCGTTACAAGCCAGGCAAGTACGGCGACGAGGAGGTCATCGGCGTCGTCACGGACGGCGACCAGATCGGGGACGAGGCCATCGGCCGGGCCGATCCGCGGTGGTTGAGTTCCGTCCGCGCCGAAACCGCGGGCGTGGTGATGGTCCTGCCCTGGGACGTGCTCCAGGAATTCACCGGCCGCGTGCCGGGCCTGGCCGCACACCTGTCGGCGTACGCGGAGCAGCAGCAGCGCCCCATGAACCGCAAGGGTGAGGCGGATGTGCCGGTACAGGCCGGGCACGTCGGCGAGCCGACGCTGTCCGGCGGCTTCGTCGACTACGAACTCGCCCCGCGCGAGTACGAACTCTCGCTGACCCAGACCGTGCTGCGGGTCCACAGCCGGGTCGCCGACCTCTTCAACGAACCCATGGACCAGACCCAGCAGCAACTCCGGCTCACCGTCGAGGAGATCCGCGAGCGCCAGGAGTGGGAGCTGGTCAACAACCGTGAGTTCGGGCTGCTGCACAACACCGACTACGGCCAGCGCATCAGCACCTACACCGGCCCGCCGACCCCCGACGACATGGACGAGCTGCTGTCCATGCGCCGCAAGACACGGCTGTTCCTGGCCCATCCCAAGGCCATCGCCGCCTTCTTCCGGCAGTGCAACAAACGCGGTCTGGTGCCGGGCACGGCCGACGTCGACGGGCACGAGGTTCCTGCCTGGCGCGGCGTTCCGATCTTCCCGTGCGGCAAGATCCCGATCGGTGACACGCACACCAGCAGCATCATCGCGCTGCGTACCGGAGAGGCCGACCAGGGCGTCGTCGGCCTGTACCAGACAGGCATCCCCGAGGAGTTCCAACCAGGGCTGAACGTCCGCTTCATGGGCATCGACCAGGCCGCCATCATCAAGTACCTCGTCACCGCCTACTACTCGCAGGCCATCCTCGTGCCCGACGCCGTCGGAATCCTGGAGAACGTCCAGCTCGGCCGGAGCGCCGACTGACCCCGGTGGAGTACCAACCATGAGCACGTCCCCCATGACCGACTCCGGATTCACGATGCCTGGGCCGCCGACCCTCGTCCGGGACCTGCGAGCCCGCCGCGGCGGAGCCGTCCCGGGCCTGAAGTACCGACCGGCCATCCCCGCCGACCCGGAAAAGGCCGCGGAGATCGACCGCAGGTTGGAAGCCTGGGCCCGTGACCTGGACCTCTTCCCTCCGCAGTGGACCGGGGACTTCGCGGAGTTCCAGTGCGGTCGGGCCGTCGTCCTGCAGCACCCCGGCGCGGCCGACCTCGAACGCCTCACCGTCGCCGGCAAGTTCCTGCTCGCCGAGAACGTCGTCGACAGTTGCTACTGCGAGGAGGACGAGGGCCGGGGCGCTTCGCGCAGCGAACTGGGCGGTCGTCTGATCCTGGCCCAGTCGGCTCTCGACCCGTTCCACGGCACCCCCGCACTGGAGGAGGAGTGGCACGCGGGCATGCAGGCCGACGGGCCGCTGCGCTCGTACTACTGGGCGATCAAGGACTACGCGGCCGTCGCGACGCCCAGCCAGGCGGACCGGTTCGTGCACGACATGGCCCGGCTGCATCTCGGCTATCTCGCCGAGGCGTCCTGGGCCGGGACGCGGCACACACCGCGTGTCTGGGAGTACCTGGTCATGCGCCAGTTCAACAACTTCCGCCCCTGCCTGTCGCTCGTGGACGCCGTGGACGGCTACGAACTACCCGAGGCGCTCTACGTCCGTCCCGAGGTCCAGCGGGTCACCGCCCTGGCGTGCAACGCCACAACCATCGTCAACGACCTGTATTCCTTCACCAAGGAACTGGCCAGTGACCCGAAGCACCTCAACCTGCCGCAAGTCGTGGCCGCCAACGACAAACGGGGTCTGAAGGCCGCCTACTTGAAGAGCGTCGAGATCCACAACCAGGTCTACGAGGCGTTCGAAGCGGAGTCGGCCCCACTGGCCGCCCTCTCCCCGCTCCTGGAGAAATACGTCCGGGGACTGACCGACTGGGTCTCCGGCAACCACGAGTGGCACGCCACCAACACCGACCGCTACCAGCTGCCCAACTACTGGTAGAGCAACAGCACGTACCGTCACAAGGAGTCACCGTTGACGATCACCCACGCCGACACCGCCACCCGCACGCCGGTGCCGACCCAGTCCACGTACCAGTCCCGGGTCGCGGACTACTGGAACGCCGAGGAGAACCCGGTCAATCTGGAACTCGGCAAGATCGACGACCTGTACCACCACCACTACGGCATCGGGGAGGCCGACTGCTCGGTTCTCGACGAGCCGGACGCCGACCGCCGTCGCGAGCGGGTCACCAGCGAGCTGCACCGGCTGGAGCACGCCCAGGCCGAACTCCTCGCGTCCCACCTCGGCGACCTCACCCCCGCCGACCGCGTCTTCGACGCCGGGTGCGGACGCGGCGGCGGCAGCGTGGTCGCGCATCTGCGCTACGGCTGCCACGCCGACGGGGTCACCATCTCCGCCAAGCAGGCCGACTTCGCCAACGAGCAGGCCCGCAACCGCGGAATCGACGACAAGGTCCGCTACCACCACTGCAACATGCTCGACACCGGCTTCACCACCGGCGCGTACGCGGCGTCCTGGAACAACGAGTCGACGATGTACGTCGAACTGGACCTGCTGTTCGCGGAGCACGCGCGACTGCTGCGGCGCGGCGGACGCTATGTGACGATCACCGGCTGCTACAACGACGCCTACGGGCGCGCCTCCCGCGAGGTGTCCCTGATCAACGCCCACTACATCTGCGACATCCATCCCCGGTCGGCGTACTTCAGCGCCATGGCCCGCAACCGGCTCGTCCCCGTGCATGTCGAGGAGCTGACCGAGGCCGCGCTTCCGTACTGGGAACTGCGCAGGCAGGCCGACCATCTGGTCACCGGCATCGAGGAAACGTTCCTGAACGCCTACCGCAACGGAAGCTTCCAGTACCTGCTGATCGCCGCTGACCGAGTGTGAGGGTCACGTAAGGGCCAGGGGCCGCGCCACTGACAGGCGCGGCCCCCGTAATGTCCATGTCCCTACTGCTCGTCGTCCCTACTGCGCGTCTGTTTCCTTGAGCTGGTACAACTCAGGCACCGACACCTTGATCGGCTCCTGCGTGGTCCGCGCGATGACGACTACCACGGGCTCGTCCGGGTCCGGATTCTCCTCGCGATGCGGAACGAACGGAGGGACGAGGAGGAAGTCGCCCGGGCCGGCGGAGATCCGCACCTCCTGGGTGCCGTCGTGGAAGACGAACACGGGGTGTCCACTGACCACGTAGATCCCCGCCTCGGAATCGCCATGGTGATGGTTGTCCGTTGCGCTCAACGGTGGGTTTTCGACCAGCCCCATCCACAGCTTCTTCGAGCCGACGGTGCCGCCGCTGAGAGCGGTGTAGCCGTCCAACTCGCCGGCTCGCACGTGGTGGACGCGGTTGTTCGGCGGCGCCATGTCGTCCGGACTCGTTGCGGACTCGACGCCTTCGCGGGTGGTCATGGTGTGGCCTCCTGGCTGTTGTCGACGGCCTTGGTCGAACACCAGGCTGCGACCGCCACGTACGCCGCGGCAACTATTGTTGCTGTTATGGCAATGCAGTCGGCTGTGCCGCTGTCGCTCACAGCGGCACGGTGTTGGCATGCCCCGGAGGGGAGTTGACTGCCTGGGCAGCGACGTCACTGGGTGGTGATGGTCACCCGGTCGATGCTGGGTTGCGGAGCGTGGGGGCTGGTGGCCAGGTCGCTGGGTATGGAGGTGGCCGGCACGAGGGAGACGGTGACGGGTCCTTCGGACCACATCCCCTGTTCCTGGAGCTGACGCACACGCTCGGTGATGTCGTAGCTGAACTCGTTGCCGTCTCCGTTGCCGTGGTGTTCGCCTTCGCTCGATCCGAAGAAGGAGACCCAGCCGACGAAGTAGGCGTCGTCAGGCCGGTCCTGGCCTTGCCCCTGACCCTGCGGCGGGTTGAGGTAGATGCGGTACGGGGTCCCCGGAGGGACGTTGGAGCGGATGCCCCGCACGGTGAGGATCAGCCCGGTCTCGGGCACGGCGCCGCTGGAGAGGAAGTCCTGTGTCTGGCTGGAGTCGTTGGCGGCCTCCAGCGGGACTTCGGTCGGGCCGGCGAGGCTGAGCGTATGGCCGGGGTTGGACGTGACCAGGATCCTCTCTTCGGCTTGCGCCAACTGGCGTGCGCACACCGCAGGTTGTTCTCCCGTTCCGCTGTCCAGCGACTCGTAGTTGTAGTCGCCTGCGTTGGCCAGGACTTCCTCGGTCGTGGGGGTCAGCAACGTCCCTGCCTCGTCGAAGAAGGTGTACGTCTTGGTCAGCCAGTCCTTGTCCTTCGGGTTCGAGTGGTCGACGCCTCTTCGCAGCCATGCCGGCCAGAAGCGGTCGATGTTGGCATGGTGCAGCCAGAAGATCGGGTCGCGGGCGGAGCCTGCCACTTCACCCATCCAGCCTGCGACACCGTCGTGGATCATCGCGTGCGGGGTCAGTTCGAGGACGCCGGGCCCCTTCCTCTCGTAGTGCGGCATGTCGCTGCCGGTGTGTCCACTGCCGAAGCTGGGCTGGGGCACCGGGCCTCCCAGCGGGAGGGAGAAGAGGTTCCGCAGCATGGCGCAGTACGGGCTGGCCTCGTCGTAGGGGACGACCTCGGGGGCCGAGTTCTTTCCCACTCCGCGGTGCGGATTCTTCCAGAAGTCCTCTTCGGGGACGGCCGTGTCGGGGAGGTAGAGCGGGTTGGGGACGGGTTGGCCGCTGCCGTCCGGGTTTTCGGGCATGGTCGGTTCGCGGAACGCTGCCGGAAGTGCGCGGGAGGTGAAGGCGGGGAGGATACCTCCGGGGTCCCTCGCGTAGTTCCAGTAGGGCAGGGCCCAGTCCGTGGGTGCGCTGTGTCCCTCGCGTGTGGCGATCTGCTGGATGGTGGCCCGGACGATCTTCTCAAAGTACCACAGGTAGCCTCGGTGCCAGGGCAGGAAGAACCATCCGCCGTGCGGGCACTGGTTCCAGCCCGGTCGGGTGTCCTTGGTGAGCCTGCTCTTCTCGACACCATGGATGCGTGCCTGGTAGACCCAGCTGGTGGGGTCCTCGTCGGGGTTCCGCTTCTGCATTTCGCCGACGGCCCGGGCGTACCAGTACAGCACCGGGTCCCAGGTATCCATGGCGGTCGCGTCACGTCGGGTGTACGTGGCCATGCTGCTTCTCCTTCGCCGGTTCCTCTTCGGAGTTGCATTGCTGGCGGGAATACGCGTCTTCCCCAACGATGGCCCGATCCGGTGACGGCTACCACCCGAGCGGATCAGCGCCACCCAAGGGACATTGCAGCTGCAATTGCAGCAGGCAGTCCCAGATCCCGCATGCCGACACCCAGCCTCGCCTGGCCCCACCACACCACCCCACGTCACCCGGATGGCGGACTGCGTCTGCTGGCGGGAGTCTGGGTCGTGGCGTACTGGAGTCCTGCCGCCGTGTGAGGTGGGAGCGGTGAATGCGGTGAACGCTCGGACCGTCGATGTGGCGCAACTGGCTGTCGCACCAATGGGTTTCACGCCCGGGGCGTATGCCGGACTGGTGCTGGTCGCTCTGGGCACCCTGGCCGGTGCCTGGTCGGTGCGACGTTGGCCGCATCGCGGAGAAGTGTTACTGCCTGCGGCCGGCGGCGTTCTCCTGGCCCTGGCGGTGTTCGATCTCCTGCCGCACGCGCTCAGTGATGCGCGGACATCGGGGTTGCCTGGGTGGACGGTGCCTGTCGGGGTAACCGCAGGCTATGTCGTCGTGCCCGCGTGTGGCGCACTGCTGTGCCGGATCGGTGGGCGCGGGCGGGGTCACGGCCTGGGGACGGCCGCCGCCCTCGTACTGCATCGGGCGGTCGAGGGGATGACGGTGGTCCTGCTGCCGTCAGTGGCGGTCATAGCGGCGCTGGTCGTCCATGCAGGAGGTGAAGGGCTGGCGCTGACAGCGCTGTTGGAGGCCAGAGGCCGGCGGCGGATCTCTCCATGGCTGGCCCTCGCATGCCTCGGTCCGCTTCTTGGCGGACTGGTCACTCAAGCCGTGCCCTTGCCCTACGGCGCGGATGCTCTGCTGATGGCCATGGTGGCAGGCGTGCTGCTGCGCGGCGCGACCGCGGCCGTTGCCCTCCTGCGCGAACGGTATCCGGCCGCACACGCGCGGAATGGACGCCTGGCACTGATGGCCATGGGCTCGGCGCTGACCGTCACCGTCGCGGCGGTGGTGATGTTGCGCTGAACTCCAACCTCGCCATGGAACCGGTCACGGCGTGGCAGGGCCTCGTACCCATCCATGGTCGACATTTTCCGTCAGCGGCGCCGTTCGAGATCGTTGCGGATTGCGGAGGGACGCCGCTCTCGGCAGGTCGCGGCTCGGGCGATGCGGGCGCCCCGGGTTTGCTCCACGGTGGAAGAGAGGCCGCCGCTCACCGTGCGTGGACCGCGTCGGTGCGGTCAGTGTATCGGTAACAAAATATTTCGGACACCGATACAATTGCCGTGTGGTACAGCCTCGAACCCTGGAGCAGGGGGAAGCGTGACCGGACGGACGATGCCTCGACCCCGCTCGGCGCTGAAGGTCCTGACGCGCGAGCGGGCTCGCCCGGATCGCATACGTACGCATCCGCTCGCCTGGTGGTTGGCGGTGGCGACGGTCTGCTTCGGTGCGTTCATGGGGCAGCTCGACGCCAGCATCGTGACGCTGACGTACGGCAGTCTGCAGCGCGAGTTCGGCACCTCGCTGGCGGCGGTGGAGTGGGTGTCGCTGGCGTATCTGCTGACGCTGGTCGCCCTGTTGGTGCCCATGGGCCGACTGTCCGACGCGCACGGGCGCAAGCTGATGTACCTCTACGGGTTCGTGGTCTTCACCGTGGCCTCGGCGGCCTGCGGCCTGGCACCCGCGCTGGGCGCGCTGGTGGGCTTCCGGATCCTGCAGGCGGTGGGGGCGGCGTTGATGCAGGCCAACAGCGTGGCTCTGGTGACCACCAGTGCACCGCCGGACCGGATGCGGACGGCACTGGGCGTACAGGCGGCGGCCCAGGCGCTCGGCCTGGCGCTGGGGCCGACGGTGGGTGGCGCCCTGGTCGCGACGCTGGGCTGGCGCTGGGTCTTCGGCGTCAACGTGCCCATCGGGCTGCTGGCCCTGGTCGCCGGGCAGTACCTGCTGCCCCGGACGCGCGCCCACCATCCCTCGTCGGGCTTCGACTGGACCGGGCTGGGCTGGTTGGCCCTGGCGACGACATCCGGGTTGCTGGCGGTCTCGGCCGCGTCCGGGCTCCCGGTGCCTGGGTGGGGCATCGCCGTGCTGTTCGTCGTGGCCGGTGCCGCGGGGTGGGCATTCGTCGCCCGGCAACGGCGAGCCGCAGCCCCGCTTCTGGACCTGGCGCTGCTGCGCGGACGGGCCGTGTCGACCGGACTGGCCGGTGCACTGTGCGGCTATCTGGTGCTGTTCGGCCCGCTGGTGCTGGTGCCGATCACGCTGACGGCGGGCGGCACCTCGGAGCTGGTCGCCGGCCTGGTGCTGACGGCGTTGCCCGGCGGTTTCGCCCTGGGTGCGACCGCCGCCGATCGTCTGCTGCCGAGGAGCATGTCCGAACGGGCGCGTTGTCTGCTCGGCGCGCTGGTGTGTGTGGGCGCGCTGGCCGCCATGGTCGTACTCCCGATGACGGACCGGATCCTGCCCCTGGCCCTTGCCTTGCTGGGGCTGGGCCTGGGCACCTTCACCCCGGCCAACAACGCACTGATCATGGGGTCGATTCCGGCCGGCTCCTCGGGCACCGGCGGTGGCCTGGTGAACATGGCGCGGGGCCTGGGCACCGCGCTGGGGGTCGCCCTGGTCACCCTCGCCCTGCACCTCGCTCCGCCCGGCGGTACGGGCGTGAACGGCGCACGCCGGGCCGTGCTGATTCTGCTGGCCGCTGCGGTGATCACCGTGGCAGCCGCCTGGCTGGGACCGCGGAAGCCGCTGGAGGCTGAGCCGGAGGCGCGGCGCCGCGGCCGGTCGTCGCGTGCACTGTGAAGGGCAGGGGCCCGCCCCGTCAACTACCGCTGTCGCATGCCCTGTTCGTGTCCCGCGACTCCGCCGGCTGCACCGTCCACGCCGTCGTGGGACGAGCGACCGCGCCTGGCGACGAAGAGGTAGATCAACGCGGCGAGGATCAGGGCCGCCGAGACCCAGTCATTGAGCCGGATTCCCAGGAAGTGGTTGGCGTGGTCGATGCGGAGGGCTTCGATCCAGACGCGGCCCGTCGCGTACGCCAGGACGTAGCAGGCGAACAAGCGGCCACGGCCAAGGCGGTAGCGCCGGTCGAGCCACAGCAGCAGGGCCATGACGCCGATGTCCCACAGGGATTCGTAGAGGAAGGTGGGGTGGTAGAAGGCGATGCCAGGGGTGTCTGCGGGCCGGTGGGCGGGGTCGATCAGCAGCTTCCACGGCAGGTTGGTGGGGCCGCCGTAGAGCTCCTGGTTGAAGTAGTTGCCCCAGCGGCCGATGCCCTGGGCGAGTACCAGGCCGGGGGCGACCGCGTCGGCGAAGTCGGCCAGTTTGATGCCGCGCCGACGACAGCCGAGCCAGGCACCGAACGCTCCGAGGGCGACCGCGCCGGGGATGCCGAGCCCGCCGTTCCAGACGTACAGCGCCTCGATGGGGTGCTTGCCCGGTGCGAAGTACAGCTCGGGATCGGTGATCACGTGGTAGAGCCGGCCGCCCAGCAGACCGAACGGCACCGCCCACATCGCGATGTCGGCGATCTCCTGCGGGTCCCGGCCGCGTGCCGCCCACCGGCGTTGTGACAGCCACACCGCCACGAATATGCCGAGGATGATGCAGAGCGCATACGCGCGGATGGGCACGGGGCCCAGGTGCCAGACCCCCTGCGAAGGGCTCGGCAGGTACGCCAGGTTCATGCGGTCGACCGTTCTCACGCGGTGGGCCCGGTCGTCTGCCGGGAGGTACGGGCCCGAGATTACATCGGACACCGAAATTACTCCCGAGCTCCCGCGGAAGTGGCGTGGGTAGAGTGCCGTTCATGCCCTCGCAGTCCCGTTCTCGCCTCCCGGCCTCCCAGCCGGGGGACACCACCGACTCCCGTCGGCTCACCGAGGCCGTCACACGCCTGCGCCGGGCGCTGCGTGCCTCGATCCGCACCGACTATCCATGGGAGACGCTGCCCATGGCCCAGGTCGAGCTGCTCCAGGTCCTCGCCGAGCACTCACCCGCCCGGATCGGGGATCTGGCGTCCCGGCAGCGGCTGGCCGCCAGTACGGTCAGCGGCCTCATCGGGCAGATGATCAACGCCGGGCTGGTCGCCCGCGCCGTCGATCCCGCGGACCGCCGGGCCTCCGTCGTCACCCTCACCGACGCAGGCCGCGAGCAGCTCGATGCCTGGACCCACGCCCATGAGAACCGGCTGGAGGCCGCCCTCGGGTCGTTGGACGAGGCCGACCGTGCCGCCGTCCGGGCCGCGCTGCCCGCCCTCTTCCGGGTCGCGGACTTCCTGGAGGACGCCGAGGGCTGACAGGAGGGCCGACCGGAAGACCGACGGGAGGACTGGCGGGGCGACATGGGAGGGCGCGCTTCACCGGAACCGGATTCCCCGCATCGACTGCCTCGGCCGCATCACGCAGGAGTATGTTCGCCCCATGATTGAGCATCGCATGATCGACGTGAACGGCATCCGGCTGCACATCGCGGAGGAAGGCGAGGGGCCGCTCGTCGTGCTGCTGCACGGCTTCCCCGAGTCCTGGCACTCCTGGCGCCACCAGTTCGGCCCGCTCGCCGCCGCCGGGTTCCGGGTGGTCGCCCCCGACCAGCGCGGATACGGCCGCAGTGACCACCCGCAGGACGTGGACGCGTACACCATCCTCCATCTCGTCGGGGACGTCATCGGGCTGATCCACGCCCTGGGCGAGCAGCAGGCGTTCGTCGTCGGGCATGACTGGGGCGCACCGGTGGCCTGGCACACCGCGTTGCTGCGGCCGGACGTGGTGCGCGGGGTGGCGGGCCTGAGTGTGCCGCCGCCGTTCCGCGGGGAGCGGCCGCCACTGGTGGCCATGGAGGAACGGTTCGGCGGGCGGTTCTACTGGAACTACTTCAACCGGCCCGGCGTCGCCGACGCCGAGTTCGCCGAGGACACCCGCACCGCCCTGCGCAAGATGTTCTACTCCGCGTCCGGCGACGCCGCCGGCGCCGGCCGGCCCGACCAGGCTCTGGTGGCCGACCCGGCGCGCGGCTGGCTGGCGGAGATGACCGATCCCGAGGTGTTGCCGGACTGGCTTACCGAGAAGGACCTGGACGAGCTGACCGAGAACTACGCCGAGGGCTTCACCGGCGCCCTGAACTGGTACCGCAACCTCGACCGCAACTGGGAGCTGACCGCGGCCTGGCACGGCGCGGTCGTCCGTACGCCCGCGCTGTACCTGTACGGCGACCGTGACCTGGTCCCGGCCTTCCCGGGTACGCCGGAACTCATCGCAAAACTCCCGGAGTTGATGCCCAACCTGCGCCGTGCGCCGATCGTGCTGCCGGGCTGCGGCCACTGGACCCAGCAGGAGCGTCCCGAGGAGGTCAACGCCGCGCTGATCGAGTTCCTGACGGAACTGCGGGGCTGAGGCCGCGCCGCCGCGAAACGGGTCCGCTGCCCGGCCCCTCGTGTCAAGATGGCCGAGTCAGACTTCAACTTCTGTTCAGGCGGAGGGAATTGATGTCCGGTTCGGGTTCGGGTGGTGAAAGGTGGTCGGTGGCGGCCGAAGGGGTCGAGGCAGAGGCTCGGCTCCAGTCACTGCAGGAGTGGCTGATATCGGACGACCGGCTGCGCGGGCGGGTGGAATGGCTGCGGAGGCCCCCGCAGCCGGGTCACATGGGCGCGGCACTGGACACCCTCACCGTCGTCCTGGGCACCGGCGGTGTCGCCGCGCTCATCACCCCGCTCTGCACCTGGCTGACCAGCCGCCGTCCCGATGTTTCGCTGACCGTCGAACTCCCGAACGGCCGTAAGATCAGCGTCGACGTCAAACGGGCCCACGACGAGCGCGCCGTGATCCGCGAGATTGCGGACCTGCTCACTCCGCCGGACGGGCCCGAGAAGTGAACGAACGATGGTCTCCGCAGGGCCGGGCCAGTCGGGCCGTGCTGATCGGCACGGGCAGGTTCACGGACGACGGGCTGCACCACATCCCCGCCGTCGAGACGAACATCCGCTCGCTGCGGGCGGCGCTGACGCATCCGGCGCACGGCCTGCTGGCTCCTGAGCACTGCCGGCTGGTATCCGATCCCGCCGACCAGAAGACGGTGGGGGCGGCGCTGAGTTGGGCGGCCCAGGAGGCCGACGACCTGCTGCTGGTGTACTACGCCGGGCACGGTGTGTTGGACAGGAACGGGCTGTTACACCTCGCGCTCGTCCACACCGATCCCGCGAACGCCGGATTCACCGCCGTCCCGATCGACCTGGTCAAGCGGATCGTGGGCGAGGCCCGGGCGACGTCGCGGGTCCTGCTGGTGGACTGTTGTTTCTCGGGCCGGGCGGGGTCCGCGATGGCCGAGCCGACCCACCTCGCCGTGGGTCAACTCGACTGGTCGGGCACGTACACCCTCACCTCCACCACGAGGAACGAACCGGCGCACGCGCCCGAAGGGGCCAGGCACACGGCGTTCACCGGCGCGCTGCTCCAGGCACTGGCCGCGGCGCCTCCCCTGACCCTCGACGAGGTGTACGTCGCGGTGCACCGTGAGCTGACCGGCCGGGCGCTGCCCCCGCCGCAGCGCTGGTCCGCGGGCGCGGCCGGGTCGCTGGTCCTGATGCGGACGCCGGCCGGGGCGTACGGTCCGCCACCGCCCCACCCGTCACCGTTCCCCAGCGCCACGCCGCCGCCCGCTCCGCCCCCGGTCGCGCGCAGACGCGGCCGGCTCCGGGTGGTGGTGGCCGCGGCCGGCGGCGCACTGGTCACGGCGCTGGTTTCGACCCTGTTGGTGTGGGCGATGCACGCCGGCGGCGAATCCGCAGACAGCGCCCTCGGCAACGGCGGCACGTCCCACTCCGCCACGCCGCAACCCACTCCCCACGGCAGTCCCCCGCCGGCGTCCGCAGCCTCCCCCACTCCGCACCCGGACCCCGGCACCACGGCAACGAAGAAGGGCGGTTATCACGACAAAACCCTTACGCTGCAGTCGAGTTGCAAGGCGAACACGGTCCAGCTGCTCGACCTGGACAAGCCCGCCACCACCACCATCGCGGCGGATGCCCTGGCCTACACCGGGGACGTCGACCTCGCCTACTCGGGCTGTTACGGGTACTTCGCGCACAACTCCGACAACCCGCGGGTGAAAGTCGGCCTGGCCTCACCCGATACGCATACGGCCGGTGGCTGCCGGGCCGCAGCCGGGCGCTCGCCTCTCCCCGAGCCCATCGATGCCAGAAGGATCACTCCTGGACTTGTCTGGTGTGTGATCACCACCGGGAACCGGGTGGCGAAGGTGACCTTCACCAAGGTGGGACCGCTGCACGACGGCGGTGGAGAGAGCAGCTCACCGAGCCCGGACCTCGAACTGACCGCCACGTTGTGGGACGAACCGTAGGGACGGCGCGCGGCTGCGACGTTCGGCCCGAGCCGTTCACGTCATGGCGCGGGCGGGGATCGGGGTGTCCGGGGTGGCCGGAGTGGTGAGCAGCCTGGTGTGGATTTTCGGGCCCCAGGCGGTGACGGTGACGGCGAGCGCGGCGGCGATCACCAACTGGGCGTCGGCGACGTAGGGGTCGAGCAGGAGTTGGGCCAGCAGGGCGGCGCCAACCAGCGCCAGTTTGGCGCACATCAGGCGAGGTGCGGACAGCGTGGGGCGGGTCGACGGCGGCGCGCCCCGTTCTCGTGCCCGGTGGGCGGCGCGGACCTGGAGGGGGATGGTCAGCAGGACGCACAGCACGCGGACCGCGAGGGCCCGGAAGTGGTGGTCGCTGTGGGGGTCCAGCAGGTGCCCGAGGACCGCGTTGACGGTCAGGGCCGTCGTGACGATCAGGATCCGGGCGGCGATCAGTCGGGTGAGCGCGCGGGCGGGGTGCCTGGCGGTGTGGAACGCGGCGGTGAGGCGGCGGTTGGCGGGCAGCAGGACCGGCGGGAGGATCAGCAGAAGGACGACGGTGCGCAGTCCGTGGGCCCAGGCGGGCTCGTTGGTCTCGCCCAGCCACATCAGGGCGAGGACGATGCCGGCCACGGCGTAGATCTTGCGGACGTTCCCGGTGGGGTTGCGCTTCGGTACGTGCGGAGTCATGACGGCTGCTTCCGGCAGATGGGAGGGGCGAGCAACCTCGCGTGCGGCCAGCCCTCATGCGACCGGCCCTCAGGTGTGACCGGAGGGGAGTCGGGCGAGGCGCTCCGGTGACGTGTCAGCTGTGGTCCGTACTGCCTGGCGGGGTGGCGCCGGAGCGGATGCCGGCGAACAGCCAGACAAGTGCCTGGCCGAAGAGCTCTTCGGGCACGCTGTCGGGATCGACGCGCCGCAGGCGCACCAGCCCCTGGAACAGCGCGGCCACCACCGTGGCCACGGATTCGGCGGGGACGTCGCCCGGGGTGCCCTGCTCGGTGAGCCAGGTGTCGATCAGTCCCTCCAGTGCCTGGCGTGGTTCGCGGAGCGCGGCGGCCATGGTGTCGAGGACGTGCGGATTGCGTACCGCGTAGAGCCAGAACTCGGCCTGGAGCGGGGCGAAGTCGGTGTCCTTGTCGGCGACGTGGACCAGGAGACGCCCCAGCTCGGCGGCGGCCTCTCCGGTGCCGGCCTCGTGCCGGTCGAGGGTCTGGGCGGCTTCGGCGACCCGTCCCAGTCCGCGTTCCGCCATCAGTTCCAGGAAGAGCGCCTCCTTGCCGCCGAAGTTGGAATACAGGGCACCGATGGAGAAGCCGGCGGACTCGGCGATCTCCTCCACCGAAGCCCCGGCGAACCCCTTGCGCGCGAAGACCCGGGCCGCGGCGTCCAGCAGGAGCCGGCGGGTGCGGGCCTTGGCCTCGGCGCGGGTCAGGCGCTGGCGTACGGGTTCGTTCTGCTCGGCACTCATATTGAAGAAGCTATTCGCATAGTGACTGCTATGTCAATGTCTGGATAGCGTGTACAGTCTGGATAGCGGTCGCTATTTGAATGATGGTTGCGATCGGAAGTGCGGGGCCGCATCCGGTCCGCCGTCGATCGCCGCGAGCGCCGCCACACCCCACTGACCTGGGAGGAGAACGCAGAGATGCTCCCCGGATCCACTGATTTCCCCGACACGGGCGCAGTCGCCGACGCCACCGATCCCGCCGCTTCACCGCCGGATGGGCTCCGACTGGTCGTGGACCTGAACCGCTGCCAGAGCTACGGGCAGTGCGTCTACGCCGCGCCGACCGTCTTCCGGTTCCACGGCGAGGAGGCCCTGGAGTACGACTACGCCCCCGCCCCCGGCGCCCGCCGGGAGGTCGAGCGGGCCGCTGCGGCCTGCCCCGTACAGGCCATCACCCTGGGCAGAGCCACCGAGCCCGCTCCCCGGGCGCCGGAGGGTGTGCGATGACCGCCCCCGAGCGCATCGTCGTGGTCGGCGCGTCCCTGGCCGGACTGCGTGCCGCCGAGGCACTGCGGGACGAGGGATTCACCGGCGAGCTCACCCTCGTCGGCGACGAGCCGTACGCGCCCTACGACCGTCCGCCGCTGTCCAAGGCGGTGCTGTCCGGCCGGCTGTCCACCGGTCGGATCGAGCTGCCCCGGGTGCGCGACATCGGCGCCCGATGGCTGCTCGGCACCCGCGCGGCCGGACTGGACCCGCGGGCCCGCCGGGTGGCGCTGGCCGACGGACGGCAGGTGGCGTACGACCGGCTGCTGATCGCCACCGGCACCCGGTCCCGCCCCTGGCCCGAGGAGCGGGGCGGTGCCCTGCACGGTGTGCATCTGCTGCGGTCCCGTGACGACGCGGACCGGCTGCGGGCGGCGCTGGCCGCCGGGCCGGGCCGGGTGCTGGTCATCGGCGCCGGCTTCACCGGCGGCGAGGTCGCCTCGGTCTGCTGCGACCTGGGCCTCGACGTGACGGTGACCCAGCGCAGTGGCGCCCCGCTGGCGAGCGCGCTGGGCGGGGTGATCGGCGGCGCCGCGGCCCGCTGGTACCGCGACGCGGGCGTGGACCTGCGGCTCGGCACCACCGTCAGCGCCCTGGAGGGCGACGCCGACGGACGACTGCGGCGCGCAGTCCTCTCCGACGGCACGACCGTGACCACCGATGTGGCCGTCGTCGCCGCGGGTGCCCTGGCCAACACCGAGTGGCTGGCCGGCTCCGGACTGGCCGCCGACGACCGCGGCGTGACCTGTGACGCGTCCTGCCGGGCCCTGGCCCAGGGCGGGACACCGCTGCCGGACGTCTTCGTCGCCGGCGACGTCGCCCGCTGGCCGCACCCGCTCTACCCGGGGCAGTTGCTGCGCCTGGACCACTGGGACAACGCCGTCGCCCAGGCACGTACCGCCGCCCACAACATGACCCGCCCATCGCAGGCCCACCGAGGCCACCGGCCGCTGCCGGCGTTCTGGTCCAACCAGTTCGGGAGGAACCTCAAGTGCGTCGGCCTGCCCGCCCTCGCGGACCAGGTCGTGGTCACCCAAGGCGCCCTCGATCAGCGGCAGTTCGTCGCCGCCTACGGGTCCCGCGGACGCCTGGTCGCCGTCGTGGCGGTGGACTCGCCCCGCGTCCTCGACGGATACGCGGCCCTCATCGAGGCCGGGGCACCCTTCCCGCCGGTGCTCAACGCCACCGACGGCCCCGACCGGCTCGAACCCCTCGATGCCGCGTTTCCCCAGTCAGGCCCCGTCGCGACCGCCCTGCCCACCTGCCGGGCACCGGGGCGCCCGCCCGCGCCGTCCACTCCGTCCACGCCGTCCGCCCTGGCCGCACACGAGTGAGGGAGCCCACCATGACCTCGGCCGTCCCACAGCACTCCGCCTCGGAGCTGTTCGCCCACGCCCTCCGGTACGAGAACCGTGCCAACCCCTATCCCCTGTACGAGCAGTTGCTCCAGCAGCCGGTCGTACGGCTCGCCGACGGGTCCTGGCTGGCGACCGGCCACCGTGAGATCAGTCTGCTGCTCCGCGACCCCCGCATCAGCGCCGACCGCCTCAATCCGCAACAGCAGCCGATCCGCAAGAGCCTGCTGATAGCGGACCCGCCCCGTCACGACAAGCTGCGCCAGGCGGTGACCCGGCAGTTCGTCCCGCGCATCATGGGCATGCGCGACCACATCGACGCCCTCGTCACCGGTCTGCTGGACGCGCACACCAGCGAAGGGCCCGGGCAGCTGGACGTGGTCGGCGACCTCGCCTACCCGCTGCCGGTCACCATCATCTGCGAACTGCTCGGCGTACCGCGCGAGGACGAGCGCCTCTTCGGCGGCCTGGCCCGCCGGCTGACCCGCGGCCTGGACCCGGTCGAGACCCAGACCGAGGAGGAGCTCCGCGAACTCCAGCAAACGCGCGTCGAGTTGGCGGAGTACCTGGAGGGACTGATCGCGCGGCACGATGCCGACGGCGGCGGCGATCTGCTGGCCGGCCTGATGAACGGCCAGAGCCCGGACGGGCCCATGGACGCCATCGACCTCCGCGTCACACTGGGCCTGCTGCTCATCGCCGGCCATGAGACGACCGTCAACCTCATCGCCAACGGGACCCTCGCCCTGCTGCGCGACCCCGGCCTCCTCGCCCGGCTGCGCGCCGACCCCGATCTGGTCACACCGCTGGTGGAGGAGGTGTTGCGGTACGACCCGCCGGTGCAGATGTCCGGCCGCAGCACCCTGGCAGACATCGACATCGCCGGGACGACCATCCCCAAGGGGGCGCGCATCCGTCTGCTGCTGGCCGCAGGCAACCGCGATCCGCGGTGTTTCACCGATCCCGAACGGTTCCTGCCCGACCGCGCCGACAATGCCCACCTCGGCTTCGGCGGCGGCATCCACTACTGCATCGGGGCCGCCCTCGCCCGCGCCGAGGCACAGATCGCACTGACCGCGCTCGCCCGCCGCCTGGACTCCCCCCACCTGGTCGCCAATCCGCCGCCGTACCGGGAGAACGCCATCCTGCGCGGCCCGGAACGGCTCCCGGTCGCCTTCGCACGACTGCTGCCGGATCCACGGGAGCGGTGACGGCGCACCGCACGCGGTGGAGAGAGGCCAGCGCCCCTGCACCCGTGGTGGGTGCGGGGGGTGGCACTGGTGCCACCCCGGATTCGGCAGTTGGTTTCATTGAGCGCCGGGCGCGGGCCAACCAGTATCAAGGGCACCGCTATTCCTCAAGGGGGAACCGATGTCCATATCCGGGAAGTCCACGCGCTGGGCGGCCGTCGCCGCATCCGTGCTCCTCACGGCAGGAGCCGTTCCCGTCGCCGGGGCGAGCAGTGCCACGGCCGCAGCCGCGCCCCGGCCAGGCACCGTGCGCACGCCGGCGCGCTACCTGAACCAGCATCTCGACTGGCAGCCCTGTGCCTCCGGTGCGCTGGAGTGCGCGGCCATGTCCGTGCCGCGGGACTGGCACCATCCGGCACAGGGCCCCAGCCTGACCGTGGCGGTCTCCCGGCACCGGGCGACCGACCCCGCCAGGCGGCGCGGGGTGCTGATGATGGCCGCCGGCGGCCCCGGCGCCTCCGGTCTCAAGCGGCCCGCGGGCCTGGCCGCCTACGCTCCCGGCCTCGCCGCCGCCTACGACATCGTCAGCTTCGACCAGCGCGGCGTCGGCAACAGCACCAAGGTCACCTGCGCCGACCAGTCGACCATCGACGCCTACTTCACCGGCGACAAACGCGACCGCTCCGCCGACGCCATCCGCAGGACCTTCGCCCAGGCACGCGCCTTCGTCCGCGACTGCCGGCGCCGCTCGAACGACCTGCTGCCCTACATCACCACCGAGCAGGCCGTCCACGACATGGACCTGTACCGCTCCCTCCTCGGAGCGGACACCATCTCCTACTACGGCCCGTCCTACGCCACCGTCCTCGGCGCCTCCTACGCGACCGAGTTCCCCCGTCGCGTGACACGCATGGTCCTCGACAGCAACATCGACTTCACCCGCACCTGGCAGTCCTTCATGGAATCCCAACCGTTCAGCTTCCAACGCCGATTCGACCAGGACTTCCTCCCGTGGCTGGCGAAGAACGACGGCGTCTACCACCAAGGCCGCACGCCCTCCCAGGCCAGGGCATCCTTCGAGGCTCTGCGCGCCAGGCTGCACGCACACCCGCTCGTCCTCGACGGGACCACCATCACCCCCGACCACCTGGACGCCCTCACCGGCAGCGCCATCTACCGGGCCGACCCGGGCTTCGAGAACCTCGCCGCCGCCCTGACCGTGCTGGAACACCCCGATACCGCACCACCCGCGGCCAGGCAGTCCCTCGCCAAGGCACTGGCACACCCCATGGACGCCGGCTTCGTGGCGGACTTCTTCTCCGTCACCTGCAACGACACTCCCTGGAACGGCAGCGCCGCCTACTGGATCGCCCAGAGCGACCGGGTAACGCGCGACTACCCGCTGGTGGGCGCCCGCTCGTTGACCTACACCGCGGTCTGCGCCGCCTGGCCGCGCTCCACCGCACCGCGCCGCCACATCACCGGGCGCAACCTGCCGCCCATTCTCATGCTGAACTCCACCCACGACCCGGCCACTTACTACGAGGGCGCGCTGCGCGACCACCGGGCGCTGCCGACCTCGCGCCTGGTGACGGTCGCCGGCGGCGGCGACCACGGGCAGTTCCAGAACCACAACGCCTGCGTCGACAACCTGGTCGAGGGCTACCTCGTCAACGGAACCATGCCGCGCACCGACACCACGTGCGCCGCCAACCCGCTCCCGGTGCCCAGGCCGGCCGGCGGAGCGTGACCGGGCCCGACGCGCCCGCCGCCCGCTCACGAGGTGATCGTCAGGACCTCGTCCACCGGTCGGCGCGGGGTGCGCGGTCCGTCGGGGCCGTAGCCGAGGCGGAGAATCATCTGGACATGGCCTCGGCCGGAGAGCGGGTCGCGCAGCAGCCAGCGCAGGTCGGGCCATTCCAGGGGCTGAGTGGCGAAGGAACTGGCGAGCCCCTGCCGGGTGGCCAGGAGCAGCACGCGTTCCAGTGCCTGGCCGGCACGGAGCCAGTCAGCTGGTCCGTCGTGGGTGGTGCTGAGGGTGGCCAGTTGCGGCCGTTTCTCGAAGTCGGCGTAGGCGCGGCCGGGGACGGGGCGCCGCCCGGCGAAGTCCCGCACGGGGGCGGTGCCGGAGCGTTTCGCGGGGCCGAAGGCGTGGTCCGGAATCCCGTCGACCGGCGATTCGGTGCGGGTGTCCCGGGTCCAGCCGCGCTGTTCGGCTTCGCGGCCGTCGTCCATGCGGTCGTAGCCCTCGGCGTGCAGGATGAGGTCGAGCACCGCCTCGCGGTGGGGAGTGGTCAGGAACGCCAGGCGGGCGCCTTCCCTGGCCGCGGCCTCGACCAGGGCGGCACGGAGGCTGTCCGGAATGCGCCGCTCGGTGAAGGGGTGGCGGCTGGTGTGCCGGACGGCGATGGCGGAGTGGAGGGCGGAGAGGGCCACGTCCAACGGCTCGTGCGGTACGTCGAGCCGTACCGAGGCCAGGAGCGTGGGGGTGTGGGGCTCCGGAAGCAGGGTGGTGACCGTGCGGTGGCCGGTGTGGGCGGCGGCGGCACGGAGGTTGAGCAGGGCCGCGCCGCAACCGAGGTGGAGTCCCCGTGTGGTGGGGTCGGCCAGCGGCATCGCGCGATCCAGGTCGGCGGAGAGCAGTATGGTGCGCGACGCCCGGGAGTAGTCGAAGTGCCACGGTTGGGCGTTGTGCATCGAGGGCGCGGTGGTGGCGTCGGCGACAAGGGACTTGACGGCGGTGTCGTCGAGGGTGGGGTGGGTGAGCACCGGGGCCTCCCGGGCGGATCGGACCGCGCGCCCGGTCGGCGCGCGAACGGTGAAATCAGCAGTTCATGGTGGTGCGGGCCGGGGATTCGCGCCCGCGCCGCCCAGGTCGACCAGCCGGTGCCGGGTGGCCAGCAGCCGACGGGCGACGACGTCGAGAACCTGACCGGTGACGGCCAGCCCCAGGACCGGGTCCGCCTGGCACAGCGCGCGTACCGCGGTGGCGTCGAACTCGTGGGCCCGCACGAGGGTGAACGCCGACGCGCCCATCCGCCAGCGGTACGGCGGCACCAGCCAGGACCACCCCAGCAGATCCCCCGGGCCGAGCACGTCGACGACCGCCGGGCGCCGGCCCGGCAGGCGGACGTCGAGGTCCACCGAACCGGTGCGGATGATCCAGAAGTGGTCGGCGGCCCCGCCCTCCTCGAAGATGCGGGTGTCCTGCGCGAAGGTCACCTCGTGGGCGAAGGCCAGCAGGCGTTCCCGGCCGTTGAGGGGGAGCCGCTGGAGCAGGGGCGTACTGGCCATGGCGGTCCTCCTCGTCACCTTCAGTGGAGCGCGCCCGAGGCGGTGCGGACGAGTCCCGGTCGGTCCCTTTCCCATGGGCCGGACGGCCCTTCATCCGGGCGACTCGCCCCATAACCCGCCGGGCCTTCCCTGTGACACGTTCGGCACAGGGATTCGGCACAAGGACCGGTCGGCCAAGGGATGCTGAGGAGTTGAGGTCGGTGCAGGCACACATCGGTGACCAGCTCGTCGTCCCATGCCCGGCGGCCCTGGGCGGCTCGGTCCTGGTCGGGCTGGACGGCACCGGCAACAGCGTGCCGGCGGTGCGCTGGGGTGCCGAGGAGGCAGCGGTCCGCGGCCTTCCGCTCCACCTCCTGCATTCCTGGGTCTCCCAGCCGTGGCCGGCCTCCTGCGTACCGGCGGAGGCGGAACGGCGCGGATACGGAGCCGAGGCGCTCGGCCGGGCCGAAGCCATGGTCAGGGACCGTCACCCCGGGATCGCGGTGACGGCGGAGCAGGTGGACGAGGAAGCCGCCGACGCCCTGGCGGAACGCAGCGGTACGGCGACCGTCCTGGTGCTCGGATCACGCGGCCATGAGCGGGTCTCGGGTTTCCTGTTGGGCTCGGTGAGCCTGCGGGTCCTGGGGCGTGCCGAGTGCCCGGTGGTCACCGTCCGCGAGGAGGAGTCGTCCGTCGGTCCCGGTCCCGAGGTCGTCGTCGGTGTCCAGGAGACGGGCGCCGAAGGGGACGCCGTGCTCGACTACGCGTTCACGACGGCCTCGGCACACCGCGCGGACCTGCGCGCCGTACGCGCCCGGGCGCCCCGCACCGACGCCGCCCACGCACTCGACACGAGCGAAGGTGCGGCGGACGAGGGGGAGCTGCTCTCCGCGAGCGTCGCGCCGTGGCGGGAGAAGTTTCCCGATGTCGAGGTGATCGAGCAGCTGGTGGACGGCAGGGCCGTTCCCGTGCTGCTGGCAGCCTGTTCCCGGGCCGGGCTGCTGGTCATCGGGCGCCGTGTCCGGCGTGCGCCGATGCCCCTCGGGCCGTCCGTGCTCGCCGTGCTGCACCATTCGCGCTGTCCGGTCGCGGTCGTGCCGCGGATTGCGTGATCTCCTCCGGCCGGGGCTCGTACGGCATCGCCGGACCGCCCCGGCGATGGACCGTGCGGCTGCGGCAGCTCACCGGCCGTTGCGGTTCGGGGCGCGGCGCCAGGCGGTTTCCGCCAGAAGGCGCAGGCCGTTGAGGCCGACGATGACGGTGGAGCCTTCGTGGCCCGCGACGCCGAGGGGCAGCGGGAGCGTACCGGTGAGGTCCCAGAGGACCAGCCCGGTGATGAAGGTCGCGGCGATGGTCAGGTTCTGTACGACCAACTGGCGGGCGCGGCGGGAGAGTTGGACGAGGGTGGGGAGGGTGGCCAGTTCGTCGCGGACCACCACGGCGTCGGCGGTTTCCAGGGCGAGGTCGGAGCCGGCGCGGCCCATGGCGATCCCGGTGTGCGCGGCGGCCAGGGCCGGGGCGTCGTTGACGCCGTCGCCGACCACCAGCACCCTGCGCCCGGCCCGCGCCAGCTCCTTGACGGCGGTGACCTTGTCCTGCGGCAGCAGTCCTGCGCGGACGTCGCCGATGCCGACCTCGTCGGCCAGGCGGGCGGCGGCGCGCGGGTTGTCGCCGGTGATCAGCACCGGTGTGCGGCCGGTGAGGGCGGTCAGGGAGGCGACGGTGGCGGCGGCCTCTTCGCGGAGGCGGTCGGCGATGCCCAGGACCCCGACCGGGGTCTGTCCGCTCCCGACCAGGACGGCGGTGCGGCCCTCCTCCTCCAGGCGGGCGGCCACCGCGGCGGCCGGGTGGGCGGTGCGGCCGCCGCGCAGGCGTGCGGGGCGGCCGACCGTGACCGTCCTGCCCTCGACGGTGGCGGTCACGCCGGTACCCGGGGCGGAGGTGAAGTCCGACGCCACGGGGACGTCCAGGCCCCGGCTGCGGGCGGCGTCCACGATGGCGCGGGCCAGCGGGTGTTCGCTGGGGTGCTCGGCCGCCGCCGCCAGCCGCAGCAGCTGCTCCTCGTCCAGGCCGGAACCGGCCAGCGGCCGGATGTCGGTGACGCGCGGGGTGCCCTCGGTCAGGGTGCCTGTCTTGTCCAGCGCGACCGCGTCGATCTGGCCGAGCCGTTCCATCACGACGGCGGACTTGACCAGCACGCCATGGCGCCCGGCGTTGGCGATGGCCGACAGCAGCGGCGGCATGGTGGCCAGCACCACCGCACACGGGGAAGCCACGATCATGAAGGTCATGGCCCGCAGCAGGGTGGGCTGCAGCGCGGCGCCGAACAGCAGCGGCAGGACGAACAGCGCCACCGTCGCAGCGACCATACCGATCGAGTACCGCTGCTCGACCTTCTCGATGAACAGCTGGGTCGGCGCCTTGGTCTCGGAGGCTTCCTCGACCATGGCCACGATCCGGGCGAGCACCGAGTCCGACGGATCGCGCTCGACCTTCACCCGCAACGCACCCGTGCCGTTGAGGGTGCCGGCGAACACCTCGTCCCCGCTCTCCTTGACCACCGGCAGGGGCTCACCGGTGATGGTCGCCTGATCCACCTCGCTCGCGCCGTCCAGCACCCGGCCGTCGGCGCCGATCCGTTCTCCGGGCCGCACCAGGACGATGTCGCCCACGCGCAGCTGCTCGGTGGGGACCGTCTCCTCGGCGCCGTCGTCGCCCAGGCGGGCCGCGGTCGTGGGTGCGAGGTCGAGCAGGCCGCGGACCGAGTCCGCGGTCCGTGCGGTGGCGACCGCCTCCAGGGCGCCGCTGGTGGCGAAGATGACGATGAGCAGCGCACCGTCGAGTACCTGCCCGATCGCGGCCGCACCCAGTGCCGCGACGACCATGAGCAGATCCACGTCCAGCGTCTTGTCCTTGAGCACCCGCAGTCCCGCCCAGCCCGGATCCCAGCCGCCGGTGGCGTAGGTCAGGGCGAACAGCGCACCCCAGGACCATGCCGGCGCACCCAGCAGATACAGCGGCAGGCCGGCCAGGAAGAGCCCCAACGCCGCGGCGGCCCAGCGTACTTCAGGCAGCGCGAAGATCCGCGTACGACGCCTGGGCGCCACGATGCCGTGCACGGTGGCTCCGCCGGTGGGGTCCGAGCGCGTGAGAGTGGAAGACAGGGGAGACATCGAAGCGAGGTCCTTACGCAGACAGGCGGACGGCATCCAACCTCCTCACCATACAGGAATGCATGAACAATAGTTCATGCATTCACCCGCGCGTACGATGACCGCATGGGTCATGGAGCCGCACCCCCCGCCAGCCGCGTCCCGCGCACCCGCCTGACGGCGGACAACGCGGCGAAAGTCGCCACCACCCTCCAGGCACTGGCCACGCCGTCGCGGCTGCTGATCCTCGACCGCCTGCGCGAGGGGCCGCTGCCGGCGACCGAGCTGGCCGCCGAGGTCGGCATGGAACAGTCCGCCTGCTCGCACCAACTCCGCCTGCTGCGCAACCTCGACCTCGTCGTCGGCACCCGCAAGGGCCGCTCGGTGGTCTACTCCCTCTACGACAACCACGTCTGCGAACTCCTGGACCAGGCCCTCTACCACGTCGAACACCTCCGCCTCGGCCTGAGCGACGCCGCCGCCCCCGCCGCCACCGAACCGGACCCCGAGGCAGTGACCGGCCCGCGCACCTGAACGCCCGAGTTCACCGAGTCCGGATTCAGGCCCGTGTCCGGGCCCGCTCGACGGTCAGGTCGAGGAAGTGGGTGGAGCAGGAGATGCACGGGTCGTGGCTGCGGATGACTCGTTCGCACAGGGCGGTCAGCTCGGCGTCGGTGGCCGGGCCGGCCGCGTCCAGGCGGTGCTGTACGGCCCGTCGCAGGTCGTGTTCGATCGCGGCCTGGTTCTGGGCGGTGGGCGGGACCAGGGAGGCGTCGGTGACGGTCCCGTCCGCATCGAGGGTGTAGCGGTGGTAGAGCAGGCCGCGGGGGGCCTCGGTGGCGCCGTGACCGGTGGCCGCGCGCGGCGGGACGTCGAGGTGGGGGCGGGGCGGGGGCTCGTAGGCGCCGATCAGGCGCAGCGCCTCGTCGACGGCGTAGAGCACCTCGACGGCGCGGACGACGATGCTGCGGAAGGGGTTGCGGCACACGGCGCCCTCGCGGGGGTCGCCGAGGCCGGCCTCGCGTGCGGTGCGGAGCACGTCGGGGGGCAGCCAGCGGCCGCTGATGGCGTAGCGGGCGAGGGTACCGGTCAGGTGGCGACGGCCGTCGAGGCGTGAGTGCAGGGCGGTGGAGTGCGGTACCTGGGTCTCGACGACATGCTCGGGGAAGGTGTGGACGGGGAAGGTGTGGGTGGACAGGGCGCGGTCGCTGTCCGGCGGCAGGCCGGCGGTGCTCGGGGCCGGCATGACGGTGGGGGTGCCGGAGTCGATGGCGTAGCTGCCCGGTTCGGCCAGCGCGAGGAGGTCGTGGTCGCCGCCGGTGTCGGGAAAGTCGAAGCCGGCCACCCAGCGCACGGTGGCCTCCGCGGCGTCGCGGGCGTGCCGCAACCGCTCCGCCAGGGGGCGCAGTTCACGTCTGGTGGGGACGCGGTGGAAGCCGCCGAGGCGGACGTTGACGGGGTGGATGGCGCGTCCGCCGAGCTGTTCGACGAGCGCGTTGCCGGTCTGCTTGAGCGCGAGCCCGCGCTCGACGTGCCTGGGGTGGGTGCGGGCGAGGTCGATGATGCTGTCGTGGCCGAGGAAGTCGGGGGCGTGCAGGAGGTAGACGTGGAGTGTCTGGCTCTCGATCCACTCGCCGCAGTAGAGCAGCCGGCGCAGGGCCGCCAGCTGTCCGTCCACGGTGACACCGCAGGCGTCCTCGACGGCCCGGCAGGCGCTCATCTGGTAGGCGACGGGGCAGATTCCGCAGACCCGGGAGGTGAGGTCGGGCGGCTCGGTGTGGGCACGCCCGCGCAGGAACGCCTCGAAGAACCGCGGCGGTTCGTAGATCTTCAGGTGCGTCTCGGCGACCCGGTCTCCGTCGAGCCGGAGGTGCAGGGCGCCCTCGCCCTCGACGCGGGCCAGGGAGTCGACGCGCAGCACCTTGGTTTCCCGGTGCGTCACCGTTCGGCCTCCTTCCGCGACTCCGCGTCGAATTCAGGTGCGCCGGTGTTGAACGTGCGCAGCACCCGCACCACGTCGAGGGTGTCCATGCCGTCGCGCCGCAGCAGCGGGACGAACGACGGGAAGTTGAGGGAGTCGGACGGGCCGAAGCAGCCGTAGCAGCCGCGGTCGTAGGCGGGGCAGAGGGCGCCGCATCCGGCGTGGGTGACCGGGCCCAGGCAGGGGGTGCCGTGGGCGACCGTGACGCAGACCGTGCCGCGGCGCTTGCACTCGAAGCACACGCTGTGGGCGGGGACGTCGGGCGTGCGTCCGGCGAGGTGGGCGGTGATGACCTCGACGAGTTGGCCGGGGTCGATGGGGCAGCCGCGCAGTTCGAAGTCGACGGGGACGTGGGCGCTGATGGGCGTGGAGGTGGCGAGGGTGTCGATGTAGTCGGGCCGGGCGTAGACCACGGCCTGGTACGCGGCGACGTCGGCGTAGTTGCGCAGCGCCTGGACTCCGCCCGCGGTGGCGCAGGCGCCGATGGTGACCAGGCGGTGGGAGGCGGCACGGATGTGCTGGATCCGTTCGGCGTCCTGCGGTGTAGTGATCGAACCCTCGACCAGGGAGAGGTCGTAGGGGCCGGGCCCCGGGGCGCTGGAGGCTTCCAGGAAGTAGCTGATCCGGAGCCGGTCGGCGATGCCGAGGAGTTCGTCCTCGCAGTCGAGCAGGGTGAGCTGACAGCCGTCGCAGGAGGCGAACTTCCACACCGCCAGCTCCGGGAGCCGGTTGGCCGCGGAGGTGTCAGGGATGGCCGCCGTCACGTCACAACTCCCTTACGGAGAGCAGGGGTTCGGCGTGCCGCCAGGTGACGACCGGGCCGTCGCGGCACAGCAGCAGCGGGCCGAGCTGGCAGTGCCCGCAGTGGCCGGTGCCGCAGTGCATGGTGCGTTCGAGGGAGACCTGGATCCGGTCCGGCGCGACGTGGCGCCGGACGAGTTCGCGGGCGGTGGCCCGCATCATCACCTCCGGTCCGCAGACGAAGGCGGTGGCGTTCCGGGGGTCCCACTCCGCCCGGTCCAGCAGACCCGTGACGACTCCCACGTCTCCCTGCCAGGCACCGTCGGGCCGGTCGACGGTGACCTCCACCCGCGTACCGGCAGCGCGCCAGGCATCGATGTCGCGCGTGCAGAGCAGGTCGCCGGGTGTGCGGCTGCCGATGAGGACGGTCGGTCGGCCGTACCGCCGCGGTGCGGCCAGTGCGGCGCGGACCAGCGGGCGCAGCGGAGCGAGGCCCAGTCCCCCGGCGACGATCAGGAGGTCGCCGCCTGGACTCGCGGGCGGCTCCCAGCCGACGCCGAAGGGGCCGCGCACCCCGACCGTCGTGCCGGGGCGCAGGCCGTGCAGCGCCCGGGAGACCGCGCCGACCGCGCGCACGGTGTGGGTCAGCCGATGGCCGTCCAGGCCACTCAGCGAGAGCGGGATGTCGCCGACACCGAAGGCGTACACCATGGCGAACTGCCCGGGGACGAAAGGCGGCAGCGGGTCGCTCACCGGGTCGAGCGCGATATCGGCGGTGTCCGGGCTCTGCTCGGCGCGCTCCGCCACCCGGTAGGGAACCGGCACCAGGTCCGGGCGGGCCATGGTCGCGGTCACGGCGCCGCTCCCGGGGTTCCGGTCCGCGGCGCGCTGCCGGGCGGGCCGTACAGGTCCAGCAGGCGGATCCGCGCGGCCCGCAGCCGCCGGCCGATCGCCACCGCCGCGACGCACCGGGTGACCGCCAGCCCGAAGGCGGGGTCCGCGTCGAGCGTCCCGCGGACGCGCCCGGCGTCGAACTCGTACGCCGTCACCGGGGCCCGGGTCTGCGCGCCCAGATGCCAGCGGTACGGCTCGAACAGCCAGGACCAGCCGAGCAGTTCACCGTCACCGAGGGTTTCGACGACGGCGGTACCGCGGCCCGGCTCGTACACGTCGAGGGCAACGCTCCCGGAGCGAATGACCCAGAACCGGTCGGCCGCGCCGCCCTCGTCGAAGATCCGCCGTCCCGCCGGGAAGGACACCTCACGGGCGAGGGTGAGCAGTCGGTCACGGTGTACGGGCGGCAGCGCACCGAAGAAGCCGGAGCGGTCGGGGATCATGCCGGGCTCTCCCCCGGCGCGCCGCCCGCCGCGCGCTCCGCGTTCAGTGCGTGGGCCTCCTCGGTGATGTCGATGCCGACCGGGCACCACACGATGCACCGCCCGCAGCCGACACACCCCGAGCTGCCGAACTGGTCGTACCAGGTGCCGAGTTTGTGGGTGGCCCACTGCCGGTAGCGGCTGCGGCCCGAGGCGCGGACCGGACCGCCCGGCAGATGGCTGAACTCCAGGTCGAAGCAGGATTCCCAGCGCCGCCACCGCTCGGCATGGTCGCCGGTCAGGTCGGTCACGTCCTCGGCCGAGGTGCAGAAGCAGGTCGGACAGGCCATGGTGCAGTTGCCGCAGGTCAGGCAGCGTGCGGCGACGTCGTTCCAGCGGTCGGCGTGCAGGGTCTCGCGCATCAGCGCCCGGAGGTCCACCGCGGGCATGGTGCGGCCCATCCGGTCGGCCGCCGCGGCGACCTTCTCCCGTGCCACGGTGGCGAGCGACGCATCGGCCGGCAGCTGCGGCAGCTCCGCGAGCACCGACGCGCCCTCGTCGCTGCCGGCCCGTGCCCAGAACCGATGGCCGCCGCCGTCATCGACGATCTCGGTCAGTGCCAGGTCGTAGCCGCCGTCCACGGCGGGCCCGGTGCCCATGGAGGTGCAGAAGCAGGTGGCCCCCGGTTCGGTGCACTCCACGGCCACCAGGAAAGCCCGTTCGCGACGGGTCCGGTAGCGGTTGTCGCTGTGCGGTCCGCCGGCCAGCACGCGATCCTGCACGGCGATCGCCCGAAGGTCGCAGGGCCGGACACCGAGGAAAGCGTACGACGGCGGTGGGGTGTCGTCCTCGGTCACCGTCCAGGTGCCGTCGGGCGCGCGGTCGGCGCTCCACTGCCGCTCGCGTTGCGGCTGGAGGTAGGTCTTCCATGACTGCGGGCCGGCGCTGTGTGCGAACGCCGCGCCGTCCTCGCGGGGCCGCACCCGGTAGTGCCCGGCCGCCAGCTCGACGCCCCAGCCGTACGGCAGTTCACCGCCGTCGCCGAGTTCGTCCAGCACGATCGCGCCGTCGCGCACGGTGGGGCCGATGACGGTGCGGCCCCGGGCGGCCAGGACGCGGATCAGCGCTGCCATCCCCTCGGTCCCGATCACCGCGGTGGATGCCTCGCTCGTCATCGGCCGCCTTCCGGTGCAGATCACGCCAACGCGGTCAGTATGTGCCGGGCGCCGCCTCCGCCCGGGCCGACGGGTCTGGGGTGTGCTCCATACAGACTCGCGCGTACCTCGGACGGCCCCTGGGGCGGCTCTGCCGCGGCCGGGGCGGGGAAGAGCCGAGCCATGTACGTCTCCCCCACCGGCTCCCCCGCCCGGATCGCCGTGATCGGCGTCGGCAACGACCACCGCCGCGACGACGGCGTGGGGTGGGCGGTGGTGTCCGAGCTCGCGCGGCGTCGGCTCCCCCGCGGTGTCGCGCTGCTCCGCACCGACGGGGAACCCGCCCGGCTCATCGGTGCCTGGGAAGGGGTGCCCCGGGTGATCGTCGTGGACGCGGCCCGCTGCCGGCCGTCCCGGCCGGGCCGCGTCCACCGGTTCCGCGTCCACGACGCGCTCACCCGCAGTCCCCACGACGAGACCACTTCACATGGTTTCGCCCTGGGCGATGCCGTGGAGCTGGCCCGTGTGCTGGGCCGGTTGCCCGGGGAGCTGCTCGTCTACGCCGTGGAAGCCGCGGACACCGGCCCGGGCACCGGGTTGTCACCGGCGGTCGCGGCCTCCGTCCCGCCGCTCGTCGCGCGGATCGAACGGGAGCTCGCGCGCCTCGGGGACGGGCCGGCGGCCCTTCGCACGAGGTGATGCCCGTCGCCTGCCCGCACTACCGTGGTGGTGTGGCGGGCCACGGACACCGGCCACGAGGGAGGCGTGCCGTGGGCGAGGACGGCCGACGGGAAGACGGGACGCGCCCGCATCTGCGCGCACTGCCCGACGATCTCCTGGAGCGGCTGCGCGCGGTGGAGAAGGCGAGCGGCCGCTCGCAGCACCTGCTGCTGGAAGCAGTGCTGTCGGTGGGCACCGGACTGGAGCTTCCGCAGGTGCTGCGGCACATCGTCGAGGCGGCCGTGGTGGTCGCGGACGCGCGGTACGGCGCGCTCGGGGTGATCGGTACGGATGGGAGGCTCAGCCAGTTCCTGCCCGTCGGGCTCACCGATGAGCGGTTCAAGGCCATCGGCACCCTGCCGGCCGGTCATGGCATCCTCGGTGAGCTGATCCGCCACCCGGCACCGCTGCGGCTGAGTGAGCTGGGCGGCCATCCCGCCTCCTACGGATTCCCGCCGCACCACCCGGAGATGCACTCCTTCCTCGGGGTGCCGATACGGGTCGGCGACGAGGTCTTCGGCAACCTGTACCTGACCGAGAAGCGCGGCGGCGGGCCGTTCACCGAGGACGACGAGACGCTGCTGTCGGCGCTGGCGGTGGCGGCCGGAGTGGCCGTCGAGCATGCCCGGCTCTTCGAGGAGGCCCGGTATCGCCAGGAGTGGCTGGAGGCGAACGGCGAGATCGTGGCCGGTTTGCTTCCGGGGGCGAAGGAGAAGGACGTGCTGTCGACGATCGTCGACCGCGCGGTGCGTATCCTCTCCGCCGACCTCGGGGTCCTGGCGCTGCCGGTGGACGGTGACCGCCTGCGCACGGAACTGGCATCCGGCGTCGACGCCGAGGCCCACCGCGGGCTGGTGCTGCCCCGACGGGGATCGTTCGGGGGTGCGGCGCTGGCCGCCGGACGTGCCCTGATCAGCGAGGACGTCGAGCACGACGCCAGGATCACCGCGGGTCCGCCCCGCTGGTCGGGGCTGGGGCCGGCGGTGGCGGTTCCGATGGCGACCGGTGAGCGGGTCCGTGGCGTGCTGATCCTGGCGCGGCTGCGGGGACGCGCCCCGTTCACCGGACCCGAGACCGCGCCGTTGCTGACCTTCGCCGGACAGGCCGCGCTCGCCATGGAGCTCGCCGAGCAGCGGGCGGCCGCGGAGCAGATGACGCTGCTGGCGGATCGCGACCGCATCGCCCGTGACCTGCACGATCTGGCCATCCAGCGGCTCTTCGCCATCGGGATGACGTTGCAGAGCGCGGTGCGGTTCGTGGACCACCCCGAGGCACACGAGAGGCTGCTGCGCGCGGTGGACGGCCTCGACGAGACCATCAAGATCATCCGGTCCACCATCTTCGGCCTGCGGACCCGCGACGTGGCCACCGGCAAGCGGGGGCTGCGGGCCCGGACGGTCGGCACGCTGGACGAGGCGTCACACGCGCTGGGGTTCACGCCGTCCCTGCACATGGAAGGGCTGCTGGACACCGACGTACCGGAAGAGCTGGCCGAACACGTCCTGGCCGCCCTCGCCGAAGCCCTCAGCAATGTCGCCCGGCACGCCCACGCGAGTGCGGCGGACGTGTCCCTGTCCGCCCGTGTCGGCCGGCTCACCCTGACCGTGGTGGACAACGGAGTGGGGATCCCCGAGGACGGCCGGCGCAGTGGTCTCGACAACCTCGCCCGACGAGCCGAGAGCGCGGGCGGCGAGATGACGGTGGAGGCTCCGACGGGCGGCGGCACCCGCCTGGTGTGGTCGGCGCCGACTCCTTGATGCGCTAACGACCGGGGCCGGGCCCGGCCCCGTGTTGTGTGGCGAGGACCGCCGCCTGGATGCGGCGCTCGACGCCGAGTTTGGCGAGCAGGCGGGAGATGTGGTTCTTGACGGTCTTCTCGGACAGATAGAGGCGCGCGCCGATCTGACGGTTCGTCAGCCCCTCGCCGATCAGCTCGAGGATCTCCCGCTCCCGTCCCGACAGTCCGGACAGGGCGTCCTCCTCGGACGGCGCCGCGTCCTCCTCCTCGCCGCGCAGGCGGCGCATCAGCCGCGCGGTGGTGGCCGGGTCGAGCATCGAGCGGCCCGAGGCAACGGTGCGCACCGCGGCGACCAGGTCCGTGCCCTTGATCTCCTTCAGGACGTATCCGGACGCCCCGGACATGATCGCATCGAGCAGGGCGTCGTCATCGTCGAACGAGGTGAGGATCAGGCAGGCCACCTGGGGCATCCGTGAACGCAGCTCACGGCAGACCGAGATCCCGTCGCCGTCCGGCAGGCGGACGTCGAGCACCGCCACGTCGGGCCGTAGCGCCGGGCCCCGGGCCAGCGCGTGGTCGGCGGTTCCGGCGTCGCCCACCACCTCGATGTCCGGCTCGGCGTCGAGCAGGTCCTGCACGCCGCGCCGGACGACCTCGTGATCGTCGACGAGGAACACCCGGATCGGTCGCTGCGGTGAGAACGTGCCCGTCTCGCTCATGAGGCCCTCCGTCCACAAAACCGGGTCCCTGCTCCATCCTGGTCTCCCGCGCGGCGGCCCGCCAGGGCCGAACGGTCCCGGCACACCGGACGGCACTCCGGTCGAGAGCGGGGCAGTCGCGGCCGCGGCCCCTCACGACGGAAGGGCACCGTCCGCCTGCTCCCGCTCCGGCCCACGCCAGGGCCCCGCACGCCGGTGGGCGAGTCGGTCGACCACCGTGGTGACGCCGTCGACCCTCCGTGCCATCCCCACCAGGGCCGCTGCCTGGCCGCTGCTGTCCATGGCCCCTTCCAGAGTCACCATGCCGTCGCGGACGGAGACGTCGATGCCGGCCGGGTCCAGCCACATGGTGCGGAGCACGATCTCGTCGATCACCTCGGCCCGGATCTCCTCGTCGGAGCGGGCGAAGAGCCTGAGGACGTCGCGCCGGGTCAGCATGCCGACGAGGCGGGCCTCCTCGTCCACGACCGGGAGCCGCCCGATGCCGTACGAGGACATCATCCGGGCGGCCCGCACGACCGAGTCGTCGGCGCGGACGGTGCGGGCCGGAGTGGACATCAGTGTCCGCGCGGAGGGGGCCGGCGAGCTGTCGCCCGTACGGCGCGCACGTTCCAGGTCCGTCGCCGAGACGACCCCGATCACCTTGTCGTCGGCGTCCACCACCGGTACGCCGTTGAAGCCGAACTCGGCCATCCAGCAGGCCAGTTCGGCGGCCGGCGTCCCGCCGTGCGCGCGGACGACGTCACCGGTCATGACCGCTCCGACCCGTCGCCGCTTCATCTCGGTTCCCTTCTCCGCGCCTCCGCCGTCCGTTGCCCGCCTCACGGGAGCCGGCGCGGATACAGGCCGGTCGCCCCGGGTCGGCCCCTCAGCCGGCCACCGTCCGCTGCTCCGTCGCCGGCGCGGTGCGGACGTCGAACGCCACGTCCACCACGCCTTCGACCGCCCGCACCAGACGGGCCGCGACGGGCAGCAGCGCGCTGTCACGGATCGGCCCGCGCAACGTCACCACGCCGTCCTTGACGCCCACTTCGACCTGCTGCGGAACACCGGTGAACAACCGGTCGACGATCTCCGTCCGGACTTCCGCCGCCAGATCCTCGTCGGAGCGCAGGAACACCTTCAGCAGGTCCGCGCGGCTGACGATGCCCTGCAACATGCCGTGGCTGTCGACCACCGGCAGTCGCTTGACGGATTTGCGTGCCATGGTCCGCGCCGCCTGGGCGATGGTGTCGTCGGCGTGCACGGTCAGCGCCGGGGCGCTCATCAGCTCGCCCGCCGTCAGACCGCCGGCCTTCCGCAGGTCCGCCAGCCGTCGCCGCTGCTCCATCCGGTCCGGGTCGGCGTCCCGGAACTCCTCCTTGGGCAGCAGGTCGGCCTCGGAGACCACACCGATCACCCGGCCCTCACCCGCGAGCACCGGCAGGGCACTGACCTTCCACTGCTCCATGGTTTCGACGATCTCCTTGAAGCGCGCCGCCTGACCGACGGCGACCACCGTCTGGGTCATCACATCGCTGACCGTGTGCGGGCTGTGCACCATGACGCCGGCTCCTTCCTGCGACTTCCTGCGACTTCCTGCGACCGCTGTCCCGGTACGTCACCTTCAGCGTGCGGTCGACGGTCTCGCCCCTGGCAGGGGCTGTACGGCCCTACGTGCCGGCGCCCCGCCCGTCACGTCGTACGCCACGTCCACCACCCCCTCGATGCCGCGCACCAGGCGCGCCACCACGGGCACCAGCGACCGGTCGCGCAACCGCCCGCTCAGCGCGACCACCCCGTCGGTGACCTCCACCCGCAGGTCCCTGGTCGGTGCGGCGAAGTACGTCACCAGCACCCGCCGTACCTCCTGCGCGAGGTCGTCATCGGAGCGCAGGAACACCTTCAGCAGGTCGGCACGGCTGACGATGCCCACCAGCAGGCCGTTGCCGTCCACCACCGGCAGACGTTTGACCGAGGCCGTGGCCATCGTCCGCGCCGCCTGGGCCAGGGTCGCCTCGCCGTGCACCGTCACCGCGGGACTGGTCATCAGCTCCCCTGCCGTCACGGCCTCCGCCCGGCGCACGTCATCGGAGAGCCGCAGACGGTCGAGCCGGTCCACGTCCGCCTCCCGGAACCCTTCCTTGGGCAGCAGGTCGGCCTCGGAGACCACGCCGACCACCCGCCGCTCGGCCGAGACCACCGGCAGGGCGCTCACCCGCCATCGCTGCATCGTCTCGACGATCGTCTTGAAACCGGCCGCACGATCGACGGCCGCCACGGGCTGCGTCATGACGTCGCCGACCCGGCGCGGAGTGTTCGGCATGGTGGCGCCTCCTCGGAAGCCGCTCCGCGCCGCACGGTCGTCAAAGAGTCGTACGGCGCGCGCCCTGTCCCGCTTCTCCTCTCAGCCTGCGACGTGCCACACCGGCCGGACAGGGCCGTCCGGCCCATTCCCCGCGGCGCGGTGGCACCGCGGCGCGGGCCGGTCCCCCGTTCGGGCGCCCTGCTCGCCCGTGTCCGGTCCCGTGCTCCGTACCGTCGATGTATGGCGGACGACCAGGAAGGCCGCAGGCACGGACCGGGGAAGCTGTCGAAGGCCCGGTACGAGCGCGAGCTGTACCGTCTGCAGACGGAGCTGGTGAAGCTCCAGGAGTGGGTCCGCGCCGAGGACGCCCGGCTCGTCGTGATCTTCGAAGGACGGGACGCGGCCGGCAAGGGCAGCACCATCAAGCGCGTCAGCGCCTACCTCAACCCGCGGGTGGCCCGCATCGTCGCACTCCCCCGCCCGACCGAACGCGAACGCACCCAGTGGTACTTCCAACGCTATGTGGAGCACCTGCCCGCGGCCGGCGAGATCGTCCTGTTCGACCGCAGCTGGTACAACCGGGCCGGCGTCGAGCGGGTCATGGGCTTCTGCACGCCCACCGAATACCGGCGCTTCCTCCACCAGTGCCCGGTCTTCGAGCGCATGCTGATCGAGGACGGCATCCTGCTCCGCAAATACTGGTTCTCGGTCAGCGACGACGTACAGGAACAGCGCTTCCGGCAGCGCCTGGACGACCCGACCCGCCGCTGGAAGCTCTCCCCCGTCGACCTCGAATCGCTGACCCGCTGGGAGGACTACTCCCGGGCCAAGGACGACATGTTCGTCCACACCGACATCCCGGAAGCACCGTGGTACGTCGTCGAGAGCGACGACAAGCGCCGGGCGCGGCTCAACATGATCGCCCACCTGCTGTCGACCGTGCCGTACCACGATGTCCCGCCGCCCGTGCTGGAGCTGCCGCCCCGTCCACCGGGCACCGGTTACCGGCGGCCACCGCGCGCACTGCAGCACTACGTGCCCGACCACGCGGCCCGGCTGGAGAAGTGACGCCGGCTCGGCGGGAATCCGCCCGTGCGGCGCGCGCCGAACCGAGTCAGAGTGGAAGCACAGCCCTCAGTGGGGACGGTGGGCGCAGCCATGGACGTCACTGCCACAGAGGAGAGCGCGTTCCGGTTCCGCATCGACCGGCAGGGCGAGATGCGGGTGCCGGGTGTCGTCTTCGCCAGCCGCGAGCTGCTGCCCCAGGCGACCGGTGACCGGGCCCTGGAGCAGGTGGTGAACGTGGCGACGCTGCCGGGCATCGTCCGTGCCTCCTTCGCCATGCCCGACGTGCACTGGGGCTACGGTTTTCCCATCGGCGGGGTGGCCGCCACGGAGGTCGACGCCGGCGGAGTCGTCTCGCCGGGCGGCGTCGGCTTCGACATCTCCTGCGGTGTCCGGCTGCTGGCCGCCGGCATCCAGCGGACGGAGCTGGCCCCGCGCCTGCGGAGCCTGATGGACGTCCTCGGGGACACCACCCCGCGCGGCGCGGGCCGTGGCGGACTGTGGAAGCTGTCCGGACGCGCACAGATGGAGAAGCTGCTGACCGGCGGCGCCCGGTACGCGGTCGAACGGGGCCACGGCGTCCCGCGGGACCTGAGCCGCTGCGAGGACTGCGGGGCTCTGACCAGCGCCGACCCGGAGCAGGTCGGGCAACGTGCCGTGGAACGCGGGCTGCAGCAGGTGGGCAGCCTCGGCTCGGGCAACCACTTCCTGGAGGTGCAGGCGGTGGACCGGGTGTACGACGAGCGGACGGCGTCCGCGTTCGGTCTGCGGGAGGGACAGGTCTGCGTGATGATCCACTGCGGCTCCCGTGGCCTCGGCCACCAGGTGTGCACCGATCACGTCCGGGTCATGGACCACTCGCTGCGCGCCTACGGCATCGAGCTCCCGGACCGGCAGCTGGCCTGCGCGCCCGTCGTCTCCCCGCCCGGCCGCGACTACCTCGGGGCGATGGCCGCCGCCGCGAACTACGGCCGCGCCAACAGGCAGCTGCTCACCGAGGCGGCACGCCGTGCGTTCGCGAGCACCGTCGGTGTGGATGTGGACCTGGTGTACGACGTGTCCCACAACATGGCCAAGATCGAGACCCACGAGGTGGACGGGGTGCCGCGTCCGCTGTGCGTCCACCGCAAGGGCGCCACCCGTGCCCTGCCGCCCGGCCATCCCGATCTGCCGGAGGATCTCGCCGAGGCCGGCCAGCCCGTCCTTGTGCCCGGCACGATGGGAACCGCCTCGTACGTCATGGTCGGTACGCCCGGCAACGACGCTTTTCTGTCGGCCTGCCACGGCGCGGGACGGGTGTGGAGCCGCCACCGGGCGCTGCGCGAGGTCCGCGGTGAGCAGGTACGGGACATCCTCGCCGCCCGCGGCATCGCCGTCCGGCCCTCCTCCTGGCGCGGCCTCGCCGAGGAGGCGCCCGCCGCCTACAAGGACGTCGACGCGGTCGCCACCGCCACCGTGGGCGCGGGGCTGACCACGTTGGTCGCCCGGCTGGTCCCGCTCGGTGTCGTCAAGGGATGAGCCCCGGTCACACATCGAGCGTGACCGAGCACCGCCAGCCGTCCTGCCCACGAGCGAGCGTCAGGCCGTGCAAGGTGACCGCCTTCGGCGCGGCCCCCAGCACCGGAAGCGCCCCGATGTCCGCCATGCACAGCCGGGCCCGCAGACCGCCGGATACGGCCGTCAACTGCACGTCGACCGGGACTTCGTCATGGGTGTCGAGCCAGTAGACGACCTCTTCCAACAAGGTCACCAGCAGATCCTCGTCCGTGTCCGCCCGCAGCACGACGTCCCGCCGACGCGTGCCGACCGCACCGGCCAGGTCCAGGAAGGATCCGCACATCCCCCGCACCGCCTGCGCCAGGCACGCCTCGCGGGTCGGCCCCCACGCCTCGACCCGCAGATCCGCGGTGTGCGGAACGCTGCGGTGCCCGCCGAGCAGCGGGGAGCCCTCCGGCCGCTCCATGTGCGCCTCCCTCGTGCGGCGGTCCCCACCGGGGAACGAGCTCGTCCCCTCGCATCCAAGGGTCTCGCTTCCAAGGGTGCTGTCCGCCGCACGGCCGGCAACCGGGCCCGCTGCCCGGCCTAGGCGCCCCCCTCTGCTGCCGGTTCGGCGAAGGCGCCGGCCGCCGCGGCCAGGGCCGCGGTTCGGGCCGCGCTGCCGGGGAGTCGCGGATCGGGGGGCGTGCCGAGGAGCAGTAGTTGGTGGTACAGCGGGGCGGTGGCGGCGATGAGCAGTGGCCGGGCGGCGGTGTGCGAGGGGAGTTCGCCACGCCGGACGGCCCGGTCGACGACGATCTCGCAGCGGGCGTACCGGTCCTCCCAGAGCCGCCGTTGGGCGTGAGCGGCCTTCTCGGAGCGGAACGAGGCGGCGATCAGGGCCGTCACGATCGGTGGCTGCCCGGTCAGGGCTGTCTGGATCTCCTCGTTCAGCCCTGTCAGGTCGCCTTCCAGGGAGCCGGTGTCCGGTGGCTGCCAGTCATCGTCGCTCGCCGCGTCGAGAACGTCGGCGAGCAGGCCGCCGACGTCTCCCCAACGCCGGTACACCGTGGTGCGGTGCACTCCGGCGCGGGCGGCGACACCGTCCGTGGAGAGCCCGTCATAGCCGTGTTCGCCGAGTTCCGCGAGGACCGCGTCGAGCACCTGCCTGCGAATACGCGCGGTGCGGCCGCCGGGGCGGCGCCGGGGCGGCGTGGGCCGGACGCCTTCCGGTTCGGGGGCTGCGTCCGGGGTTCGTTCCGGGTCTGGTTCCGGGGCTGCTTCTGGGTCCGTCGGAGTCATCGCTGAAATTCCGTTTGCTCTCGGGGACTTCGCTGTGGCAACATCTTAAAGCATCAGTTGTCGCACTAGTGGAGTGATCGGTGTTCCTTCAAGGCATTCGCCCGGCCCCGCGGTCCTTGACGCCCGCCTCGTTCTCGAATGCTTTGGAGTCCTCGCATGCCCACACAGATCACTGCACTCGCCGTCAGCAAGTCCTTCAACGGCAGGCTCGTCCTTGACTCGGTGACCTGCTCGCTCACCGCGGGCGAACGCACCGGGATCATCGGTGAGAACGGTTCCGGCAAGTCCACCCTGCTGCGTCTGCTCGCCGGGCGTGAACGGCCCGATCAGGGCGAGGTCGTCGTCCAGGCCACCGGTGGCGTCGGCTATCTCGCCCAGGACGAGCGGCTGGAGCCCGCGGCGACGGTCCAGCAGATCGTCGACCGGGCCCTGAGCGACCTGCGCACCGTCGAACAGCGCATGCGCCGCCTGGAAGCCACGATGGCCGACGGCGACGAGTCGGTCATGGCCGAGTACGGCGAACTGCTGACGGTCTTCGAGCTGCGCGGCGGCTACGACGCCGACGCCCGTGTCGAACGCGCGCTGCACGGTCTCGGCCTGGGACTGGTGGCCCGGAACCGCACCGTGGGCAGCCTCTCCGGCGGCGAACGCGTCAGGTTGCGGCTGGCGGCCGTCCTCGCGGCCGCGCCCGAGGTGCTGCTGCTGGACGAGCCGACCAACCATCTCGACGACTCCGCCATGAGGTGGTTGGAGGAACACCTGCGTTCCCGTCGCGGCACCACGGTCGCGGTCTCCCACGACCGGGACTTCCTGGACCGGGTTTCCACCACCCTGCTGGAGGTGGACGCCGACCGGCGCCGCGTCGTCCGGTACGGCAACGGCTACACCGGCTACCTCACCGAGAAGGCCGCCGCCCGGCAGCGCTGGGCCCAGGCACACGACCAGTGGCAGGCCGACATCGACCGGCTCCGCGAGACCGCCGCGACCACCGCCCGCCAGGTGGCCCCCGGCCGTCCGATGAAGGACGGCAACAAGATGGCCTACGACCGGGCAGGCGGCCGGGTGCAGCAGTCACTGGCCAGCCGGGTGCGCAACGCCGAGGAGCGGCTGCGCCGCCTCCTTGCCGACCCCGTCCCGCCGCCGCCCGAGCCGCTGCGCTTCACCCCCGTACTGCGGGCCCGCCAGCTGCAAGGTGTCGTGCTCGACGCCGCCGGCATCGCCGTCAGAGACCGACTCGACGGTACGAGCCTCACCGTCAAGGCGGGCGAGCACCTGCTGATCACGGGGCCGAACGGAGCGGGCAAGAGCACCCTGCTCCGGGTCCTGGCCGGGGAGGTCGCGCCCGACAGCGGGAGCGTCACCCGCCGCGGCAGGATCGGCTACCTCCCCCAGGAACCGCGACCCGGGGAACCGGACCGGACCGTACTGGCCGCCTTCGCCCGGGGACGGGCAGGGGAAGCCGCCGGGCACACCGAACGGCTGCTGTCCCTGGGCCTGTTCGACCGCGACCAGCTCGCGCTGCCGGTCGGACGGCTGTCCACCGGGCAGTTGCAGCGCCTGGCCCTGGCTCGGCTGCTCAGCGAGCCGTCGGACATCCTGTTGCTCGACGAACCGACCAACCATCTGTCGCCCGGCCTCGTCGAGGAGTTGGAAACCGCTCTGACCGGCTACGACGGCACCCTCGTCATCGTCAGCCACGATCGCCGGCTGCGACGGCGCTGGCGGGGCACCCACCTGCCCGTGCAGGCGACCCCGACGCCCGCCGCCACCAGTGTCTGAGGCCAGGCCCAGGCACACCCGCTCGCACGCACACCCACAGACACCTCTCCTGCCTCCAGGAAGGAAACCCTCCGTGACACCGCCTGTTCCCGCCGACCCGACCGTGCTGCATCCGATGCCCGGGCAGCCGCGGGTGGTGCTGCTGAAGCCGCTGATCACCTCGCCGCTGATCGAGGTCGGAGACTTCTCCTACTACGACGACCCGGACGATCCGACCGCCTTCGAAACCCGCAACGTGCTGTACCACTACGGGCCGGAACGGCTGGTCATCGGGAAGTTCTGCGCGCTGGGCGAGGGCGTACGGTTCATCATGAACGGCGCCAACCACCGCATGGACGGCCCCTCCACCTTCCCTTTCCCCATCATGGGCGGTGCCTGGTCCGAGCACTTCGACCTCATCACCGGCCTGGCCGGACGGGGTGACACCGTGGTGGGCCATGACGTCTGGTTCGGATACCGGTCCATGGTGATGCCCGGCGTCCGCATCGGCCATGGAGCGGTCATCGCCTCCGGCTCCGTCGTCGTCGACGACGTCCCGGCCTACGGCATCGTCGGCGGCAACCCCGCCCGGCTCATCCGCCGCCGCTACAGCGACGCCGACATCAACCGCCTGCTCACCCTTGCCTGGTGGGACTGGCCGCTGGAACACCTCACCGAACACCTCCGCACGATCATGTCCGGCAGCATCGACGACCTGGAGCAGGCGGCGCCCAGGCCCGCGCACGGGTGATCCCGCGTTCCAGCACGTCAGAGTTGGTTCCAGAGCTTGGGAATCGAGTTATCCATATGCCTGCGTCTTCCCACCACAACCCGTTCGCCGACTGGCTTCGTACCCACGCCGTCCGCCTCACCCACCTCGACCGGGAGGCGCCGCTCGACGACCTGGAGCCACTGCGCTCCCTCGTCGGCGATGCCCGCGTCGTCGCGATCGGCGAAAGTTCCCACTTCATCAACGAGTTCGCCGTCATGCGCGAGCGCATCCTGCGGTTCCTGGTCGAACGGTGCGGCTTCACCGTCCTGGCCTTCGAGTACGGCTTCAGCGAGGGCTTCCCCCTTGACGCGTGGGCCCAGGGCGAGGGAACCGACGACGGTTTGTCGGATCACCTCGCCGCGGCGATCCCCGTGGGACTGGACGAACCGCTGCGCTGGATACGCAAGCACAACCGCACAGCCGCACAACCCGTCCGCTTCGCCGGCGTCGACATCCCCGCTGCCGGCGGATCCCTGCTGCCCGCCCTGACCCCGGTCGCCGACTACCTGCGCCGGACCGACCCCGCAATGCTGCCGACGGTCCGAACCGCCATGCGCATCGCCGAATCGTTCGCCGGTGGCTCCGGAGCCGTCGCCGCGCCCGCCTGGGCACGTCTGACCAGCGCCGAACAGGACACCCTCAGCGCGACCCTGATGCGCCTGCTCATCCGCTTCCGCTCCGTCGAGCCGCTGTACGTCTCCCGCAGCGACCAACACAGCTACGACATCGCCCTGCAACGCCTCGAAGGCGCCTGCCACGCCGACTACACCTTCCGTGCGATGGCCGACCTCTTCGCCGGGAAGGGACTGGCCGCCGACACCTCGGCCCGGGACGTCTACATGGCCGGGTCGGTCCTGTGGCACCTGGCCCACCTCGAACCCGGAACCCGCGTCGTGCTGGCCGCCCACAACGCCCACATCCAGAAGTCACCGATCTCCTTCGACGGCCACCTCACCGGTCTCCCGATGGGACAACACCTGCACCGCGCGCTCGGCGACGACTACTTCGCGCTCGGCCTGACGAGCACCACCGGACACACCGCGGACATGCCCCGCGACGAGAACGCACGCTTCGGCTTCACCGTCCACGCCACCGCCCTGGAGCCGCCCGAGCCGGGCAGCATCGAGGCCGCCTTCGCCGATGCCGAACTCGGCCTCAGCATTGCCGACTTCCACCAGGCACGCACGGAGGCCCATGACAACGCCGGCCTCGCGCCGGTCCCCGACCGCATCCGCATCCAGAGCGCCTATATGAACAGCCCCGTCCTGGAGGCGTTCGACGCCATCCTCCACACCCCGACCTCCACCGTGGCCGACAACCTCGAAGACCTGTGAGACCGAAGACGCATGAGCTCACAGGCATGTGAACTCACGGCGCCAGCACGTGCCGCAGATACGCCCGCGGGTCGCTGAGATACCGACGCCAGTGGTCCACCAGCCCCAGCTCCGCCCACTCCACCGACCGCATCCCGTGCTCACCCACCTCCACGATCTCCGCACCGGGCAACGCGGTCAGCAGCGGAGAGTGCGTGGCACAGACAACCTGCGCGCCGGACCTTCCCAAGTCGTCCATCAGCGCGACCAGTTCAAGGCACGAGGAGAACGACAGCGCCGCCTCCGGCTCGTCCAGCACATACAGGCCCCGCTGGGCGAACCGCTCCCGGAAGGCCAGCAGAAAACCCTCCCCATGGCTCATCTCGTCCGGATGCCGGGAGATCCGCTGCGTGGCCCGCTCGCCGCTCAGTGCCTCCAGCGCCGTCTCCGCCCGCAGGAAGAATCCCCGCCGGCGGACCCGCGGCGCCCGCACCATCGCCCGCCCCTCCCGCGTCGGATCGAACCGCATCCGGCCACCCAACGGGGACACCTCCCGCGAACTGGCGTACTTGTAGCCCGCCGACCCACCGTACGAATCCAGTCCGAACCCCTCCGCCAGCGCCTCGGCCAGCGTCGACTTCCCCGAGCCGTTCTCACCCACCAGAAACGTCACCGGCGCCCGGAACGCCAGCCCCTCCGCCACCAACTGGCGCACGCACGGCACCGTCCAGGGCCAGCCCTCCTCGGCTGCCCCCGCCCCTTCCGGAAGATCCACATAAGCCCGCTCGATCAGCATGTCCCCAAGCTCTCACAGCCCACTGACAACGCGGCCCCGCACACCGCACCGCACCCTCCTGGGTGCCGCTCCCCCACCGCCCGACGCCGGACAACCATGCAATGATCTCGATCGACGACCGAGCACGGCCTGATACACAACCTTGGGACGGCCGATACGAGGGCAACCTAGCTTGCTGGTCATGGGCGTTCCCCAACGCCCGGCAAGGTCCGGGCAGTCCCGGACGCCAGACCACACGCATCCGTAAAGGAGCAATCATGCGTACGCAGGCCAAGCCTTCCGCCCGACGTGGGAAGCGCACCGCGCTCCGCACCACCCTTGCTGTCGCGGTCACCGGCGCGGCCGTCGCCCTGCCGGTCGGGGCGGCATCCGCCATGCCGACGGACTACGTCAAGCAGGTCAAGGTCGACAGCGGCGACACCCTCACACTGGACGGCAACACCGACACCGTCACCGTCAAGGATCCCGAGCACGGCGTCACGGGCACGTTGAACGTGAACAAGACCGGTCCGATACAGAGCCGGATGGACCCGAACGGGACGTACACGCTGGTCTTCCCGAAGCCTGCGGCGCAGGCCGATGCCACACCCAAGGTCGTCTACAAGCACGACGGCAAAACGGTGAAGACCTTCACCTTCCCCAAGGCCCCGGCAGACCTCGGCTGACCCTCTCCGACGTAACGGCGGCCCCCGGCTCGATTCCTCGAGCCGGGGGCCGCCGGCGTGTGGTCTGTCGTCCGTGGTCTGTGGTCCGTGGTCTGTGGTCTCGCGCCGCGGCGGCCCGGACAGGTCGGTTATTGGGGCCGCTCGGGGAGAGGCGGGAGGTGGAGTTCGGCGACCGCTCCGCCGTCGGGGGCGTTGGAGAAACGGAGGGTGGCACCGAGGACATGTGCCTGGCCCGTGGCGATGGTCAGGCCCAGGCCGTGGCCGGTCCGCTTGCCCGCGTCGGACCCGCCCGACTGGCTCCGGAAACGCTGCGGCCCCTGGTCGAGAAGATAGGCGGGGTAGCCGTCGCCGTGATCGCGCACGGTGATAACCGGGGCGTCGACGGTGACCACGACGGGCGCGCGGCCGTGCTTGTGGGCGTTGGCGACGAGGTTTCCCAGGACGCGTTCGAGCCTGCGCCGATCGGTCTCGACCTGGTCGTCCCCCACGACACGGACCTCGGTGGTGGTGCCGGTGGCCCGTACCGCGCGCTCGGCCAGCGGGCCCAATTGGTGGACGTCGATGTCCGCGCTCTCGACCTGGGCGTCGAGCCGGGAGATCTCCAACAGGTCCTCGGTCAGCCCGCGCAGTGCCTGGACGCGGTCGCGCACCATTTCCGTCGGACGGCCGGGCGGCAGCAGCTCGGCCGCCGAGTGGAGACCGGCGAGCGGGGTGCGCAGCTCGTGGGAGACGTCGGCGGTGAATCGCTGTTCGCTGTGCAGTCGGGTCTGGAGACTGGCGGCCATCGCGTCGAGCGCGGTCGCCACGGCGGCGGCCTCGTCCTGAGCCCGGTCGGGGCAGCGGGAGCGGGGGTCGTTGACGCGGGCGTCGAGATCGCCGGTGCTGATGCGCCGGGCGACGCGGGCGGTGTGGTGCAGTCTGCGGGTGATGCGGGAGACGGAGATCAGTCCGGCCCCCAGGGTGAGGGCGATCGCGGCGGCGGCGGAACCGGTGATGGCCGCGTCCAGGCCGCGGAGGGAGGCCGCCTGTTCGCTGTAGTCCAGCCGCAGCGCGAGCACCTTTCCGCCGGTCGTGGGGGTGGCGGCCCACATCACGGGGCGGCCCTGGTGGGTGCCGAGCTGGGTCCCGCGCTCGTGCCGCCGCACGGTCATCTCGCGGAGCGGAACGGGGAGGTCCGGCGGATTGACCGAGATGTTGCGGTCGAGGGGGGTGCCGGCGACGTACGCGGACTTGTTGCGGTCCAGTTCCGCCAGCGCCGTGTGGCGGGCACGGTCCTGGGTCTGCCGGTCGACCAGGACATGCACCAGGATGCCGAGCACCGCGGCGAGCAGGCAGCACATCACGGTGATGAAGACGGCGGCCTTCCAGTAGAGCGTCGCCGTCCAGGCATGCAGCCACCTCGGCGGACGGGGGCGGGGAGTGCGCATGCTCACCTGCCCGACGGGATCGCGGAGGACGGGGCCCGTCGGCCGTAGCCCACGTCCTGGATGGTCATGACCTGGTGCCGCGGATCCCAGACATAGACCGTGCGGCTCTCGTAGCCGGGCGCGTCGCCTGGTTCGTGGATGACCAGCTTGTGGTCGGCGACCTCCACCAGCTGCGGCGAACTGGTGGAATCCAGGATCGAGGTCACCACCCCGTTCTTGAGCGTGTAGGCGTACATGATCAGGAGGTTGCTTCCGCTCCGGACGCCGATGATCAGCTCGTCCTTGCCGTCGCCGGTCAGGTCGTGGTACTCGGGGGCTCGTATCGGGCAGGATGCCGAGCCCGGCTTGTCGGCACAGGAGCGGATCTTGCGCTCCTCGTCCTTGTCGAAGACCGCCTGATCGTGACGCTTGTCCAGGTCGATCTGCGCCAGGAGGACGGAGCCCGCGGAGACCTTCCGGATGTCGCCGGACGGCACCTTCGGCAGCGCGGTCAGCGGCTGCGGCTTCTCCTCCCCGCCCGTCTGCGGCGGCATCGCCGGCGCGGGCTTGCTGCCGGGCCACAGCGCCACCGGGCCGGTGACGGGGTCGGCAGGCCCCGCGCTCTTGGGCGCACCGGCCTCCGTACACCCGCCGAGCAGCGCCGCGGTGCCCGCCGCCACAGCCGCCAGCGCCACCGCCCGTACGGCGGCCCGAGGCGAGCGCCTGCCGGGGTCGTGGGGCATTGCGCTACTCCCAGAAGGCCCGGAAGGCGCAGGGGCTGAGACGTGAGAAGGCAAACGTTCTCTCCGCATGGCTCCGCGACGATCCGACAAGTCCGGAAACGGTAACCCATCGGTCGCGCTCCAGGTCGTGGGCCAGGTCACAGGACGGTATCCACTGGGGCGGGAAGCGGACTGCCCCATCTCTCTGTGCTCGCCGCGTGACACATTGCGACGACTGGGGCGCCCCGCTCACCGGCTACCTCGTCCAGCTTGGCCCCAGACACTACCGGTCGGCTAACGCGGCACTAACGCACCGCTAAACCGGCCAGGGCCGGCCCGGCTCACCGGGCGGCGCCCGGATCTCTGGTTTCCGCCCACAGGTGGCGCGGTCCGCGAGGGAAGATGAGCGGATGGTTGCCAAGTCGCGTGCTCATTCGTTCAATTCGGTGGCCGCCCAGTACGAGGCGAGCCGCCCTTCGTATCCGGCCGCGCTCTTCGACGTGGTCGAGGAGTTCCTGGGGCGTGCTCTGACGGGTGTCCGGGTCGCGGACGTGGGGGCGGGCACGGGGATCGCGACTGCGCTCCTGCGTGAGCGGGGCGCTGACGTGATCGCCGTGGAGCCGGGGGAGGCGATGGCCGTCGAGTTTCATCGGGTGCTGCCGGAGGTGCCGGTCGTCCGGGGTGACGGCAATGCCCTTCCGCTCGCCGATGCGTCTCATGACCTGGTCACGTATGCGCAGTCGTGGCAGTGGACCGATACCGGTCGTTCGGTCCCGGAGGCGCTGCGTGTGCTGCGGCCCGGCGGTGCGCTGGCGATCTGGTGGAACACCACGGCCTTCGACGTGCCGTGGCTGGGTGCCCAGCACGAGCGCATCGCGCGGCATTGCGCAGTGCCCCCGCGTCCCTCGGTCCGTCCCGACGATCGCGAAGCCATCCGGCTCGCCGGCCTGACCGGCCTGCGGGTCGTGCGTCGGCAGATCCGCTGGCAGCGCACGGTCTCCCTCGAGACGCACCTCGCCAACATCGGCAGCCGCTCGGCGTTCCTCGTCCTCGACCAGGCCGCGAACCGAGCCTTCTTCGACGAGGAGCGCCGGCGGCTGCGCGAGGTTTTCCCCGCGGAGGCGGTGGAGGAGACCTATGTCGTCGATCTGCTGGTGGCCGGTCGGCCGTGAGCCGGGGGCCTACGCTCGGCGCTTTTCGAAGCGGAGGAATGCCTGGCGCATGCTGCCGGACTTCCATTCGGCTTCCAGTTCGTGCTGCATGGCGAGCGAGATGCGCAGGCGTCGGCGCTCCTCGCTGTCGATCTTCTCGCTGCCGTGGTTGTCCAGTGTGGCCCGGGTCCAGTCGATGCTCTCCCGCCAGAAGGGGGTGGTCTCGGCGGTGATGTCGACGTCGTCGACCAGGGTGAAGCCCGCTGCGGCCGCGGCCGCCGCATACTCGTCCACGGTGCCTGGGCGGGCGTGGAAGTAGTCGGCCCAGACAACCGCTCCTCGTGGGCGCAGGGGGAAGATGTCCTCGATGCAGACGCTGCCGCCGGGGCGGATGAGCCGGGCCAGGCGTTGGAACCAGGGGCCGCGGGCGATCTGGCAGCTGCTCTCGATGGCCACCGCGGTGTCGTACTGCCGGTCCACCGGTACGTCGGTGGCATCGCACACGAGAGTGCGGATGCGGGCGTCCACGCCGGCCTGTCTGGCGAAGTCGTGCAGGATCGGCGGATGTTCGGGGGCGATGGTGACGGCGGTGACCTGCGCGCCGTACTCCTGGGCCCAGAAGAGGGAGCCGCCGCCGAGGCCACAGCCGACGTCGAGCACGGTGCCGGTGAAGCGCCTGGGCGCGTCCCAGAGTTCCGCCGCGTGCCGCAGGTGGAGCTCCTGGTGGTGCCAGATGCTGTGGCGGACCGTCTCGGGCGGGGTCCCGGCGGCGTGGGTGGGCGCCGTGCGGTCGGCGTAGTAGCCCAGGTGGTAGTGGACACGCGGGCCGGGCCCGTACTTGTGCTTGAGCTTGGCCGTCATGCCGTCGTAGTAGCCGCTCAGCACCGCGGGGTCGAGTTCCGGGTCGAGTTCGGTGACGTGCACGTCAGACTCCTTGCCTGTGGTGGGTGCCGGCCGAGGGGACGGGAAGGTGGGCCAGGACGCGGGCGGGCGGGACGATCGCGCGGCTGGGGTCGCAGATCGCGCCGAGCCGGGCTCGGGGGCTGGTGAGGGCGGGGAGCCGGTCGGTCCACTCGTCCACCGTCAACCGGGCCGAAGTGAGGCGGCAGCGGGCCTTGGCCGTGGTGTGCAGCAGCGCGCCGTCGCGGGTGCCGAAGAACCAGAGCGGCACCGGCAGTCGCCCCAGGCCGGTTTTGCCCGGTGACCAGGTGAGGGTGGTGAGGGGGCCGTTGTCGTCGCTGACGCGGACGTGGTGGTGGCCCCAGTCGAAGGTGGCGAGTTTCTTCGGCAGGCCCCAGAGGTGGACGCCGCCGAGGAGCGCTGGTTCGTTGTCGACCCAGATGTGGCGGATTTCCAGGCCCGGGCGGAGGCCCCGGTGTGCGTAGGCGGCCAGCACCAGTTCGCTGTAGTCCAGTGTGCCCTGCCGGTAGCGGCCGAGGAACAGCAGCATGCGGCGGTCGAGGAGGTGGCGCACGCCGCTCATCGGGGTGAGCGGGTGCCGGGCCGTCACCTGTCCCAGTACGATGCGCCCGCCCAGGATCCATGGTGCGTCCGGGTACGCCTGGTCCGGCGGTGTGGGTGCGGATGCTTCCCGCATGGGCTCAACTCCCTGTGATGTGGTGGTGCCAGCTGCGGTGTGCGTAGTCCCGTCGCCCCGGTCCGCCGAGTTCCATGAGCCTTCGCAGACCGGTGGGGAAGAGGTCGTGCAGGAGGTAGAGCGCCGGCAGGTAGCCGGGTACGTCGAGGGTGTCGCGGGGGCTGCGCAGTGCGCGGATGACGCCGCGTGCGATGTCCGGCGGTACGGAGTAGGGCAGGAAGTCGGCCAGTCGCGGCATGCGTGCGGACGGTACGTGGTGTTGGAAGAAGCCGGTTCCCGCGACCGCTCCCGGCCGGACGAGTGTGGCGTGCAGGGGCGAGCCGCGCAGCTCGATCTGGAGGATCGCGGTGAACGCCTCCAGTGCTGCCTTGGCGGCGGCGTAGGCGGCGGAGGGTCCCTTCACATGGACGCGTCCCACCGACGAGCCCACGGTGACGATGTGCCCCCGTCCCGCCGCGCGCATCAGGGGCAGAACGGCCTTGGTGGCGTAGAGGGTTGCCCCGTAGGCGGTGGCCATCGTCCGCTCGGCGTCCTCGACGGACATGATCTCCAGAGGTTCCCATCGCACGAAGGCGGCGTTGTTGACGAGGACGTCGACGCGGCCGGCGCTCTGGTGTCCCGCGGTGATCCAGCGTTCGAGTGCGCCGCGGTCGGTGGCGTCGCACTCGGCCAGTACGAGCCGCTCGGGCCAGGGAAGGCGGGCGGTCTCCTCGGTGGCGCGGGCGAGGCTGTCTTCGGAGACGTCACAGACATGTACGGTCGCCCCGTGGTCGGCCATGGCCACCGCGACGGCCCAGCCGATGCCCTGTGCACCTCCTACGACCAGGCAGGTCGCCCCGGTCAGAAAGTCTCGGTCCGGTGCGCGTCCGCTCAGCACTCGTTCACCTTTCCTTTCGTGTCATGGGCGGGCCCGGCTCGCCGGAGAGCCGCCTGTGTGCAGGCCACGACGGAATGGCGGTTGGTGATGGGCCACGCCGCGCGTTCGGCCCGTGCTCTCAGCCTCTGGTCGGGTTCGAAGGCCATGGGAATTCCGACCAGGTGCAGAACCTGTGCGTCGGCGGCCGAGTTGCCGAGGGCGTAGGAACGGGCGGCGTCGACGCGGTGGCCGCGCAACAGGGTGCGGAGCGTGCGTCGCTTGACGCCGGGAACTCCGGTGGGGAGTTGGACCCGGCCGTCGTACACACCGCCGGGTGCCGCCATGACGGCGCCCTGGCAGGTGCGCACGCCCAGGCGGTCGGCCATCGCCTGGATCACCTCGTGCGGGCTGCCGGAGAGCAGCACGATGTGCAGCCCGTGTGCCCGCAGTGTCGCCAGGAGGCCGGGGACGAAGGGGAACAGGTCTCCTTCCACCCTGCGCCAGGTACGACGGGCGGCGTCGGCGACGTGCGTCGCGGGCAGCCCGGCGAGCACGGCGGCGAAGCCGTCGTTGGCCGCGGCGATCGTGCGCGCGGAAGAGGTGCCCCGTTCCGTCCGGCTCCGGTCCACGAGCGCGTTCAGCGCGCTCACGTCGGTTGCCTGGCACGCGCCGTCCTGGTTCAGGGTCCGGAGGAGTTCGATGCCCAGCATCGATGGTGTGAGGGTGCCGTCGACGTCCAGCACGGCGATCGCACGTGATCCCGAGGCCATACGTACAGGCTCTGATCCACGTGGGGTACGGACCAGTAGGTCTTCGGACAGTGGTGATCGGGGCTTGATCGGCGTACTTGCACAATGCCGTCGGTTGGGGGGTCGGGTGCCTGTCCAGGCACCCGAGGAGTGTGGAGAAGCCGCGAAGTCCCCAGGTGACCTGGGGACTTCGCGGGTTCGGCGGCGGTTCAGCCGGCCGGTGGGGGCGTGATCAGACGGCGAACCAGACGCGTTCGATGTGGTTCTCGCCGACCTCGTAGAGGGCGACGGCGGCGCGGACCTCGTCGCCCTGGAAGCCGGAGACCCGCTCCTGGTCGATGACGATGCGGCCGTGGGTCACCCGGGAGACGAGTTCGGCGTGCAGGTCGGGGCTGGCGTCGAAGAGGGCGCGGTAGCGCTCGCGGAAGGCCGGGCCCGAGCGGTCGGCGAGCACCTCGCCGGAGGGGAAGGCGTGGACCGGGACGTCCTCGACGTAGTAGCTGAGGAAGGCGTCGAGGTCGCGGGCGTTGTAGGCGGCGAGCTGGCCGTCGACGATCTCTTCGGGGGTCATGGGAACTCCGTAGGTAGTTAGGCGACCGGCACGAGGGCGCGGCGGCGGGTGCGGGTGCGGATGGTCAGCAGCGCGCCGGCCAGGGCGATGCCGCCCACCACGTGGGCCAGGCCGAGCAGCAGCAGTCCAGTTTTCAACTCCAGCAGCAGGCCGACGAGTTGTTCGCCGATGCCGAAGACCAGGCCGAGGTAGAAGATCATGCTGGCACGGATCTGGCCGAGGTGCGCGGCGGGAGCCGGTTCGAGGATGCGGGCGTTGGTGAAGTGGATCCAGTAGGCGTTTACGAAGGTCAGCACCACGTAGAGAGCCATGTGGACGGGGAAGGCGGAGCGGCCGGCCAGGGCGCCGATCACACCACAGGCGATCAGGACGCCGGCGAAGGCCAGTGCCCAGCGGCGGGCCCGTTCGGGGTTCCGCAGCAGGGGGGCGGTCAGCCAGAACGCCAGTCCGTAGAAGAACCAGCCACCGGAGAAGGCGATGCTGGTCGGCACCAGTGTCTGGGCCTCGGCGATCACGCTGGCGTAGACCATCATGCCGGAGAGGCTGACCAGGAAGGCCAGTTGGAGGAGGTTCCACGGCCATAGTTGGGGCAGCCAGTAGCTGCGCACGGCGGCGGCGCCGCGGCGCAGGACGTGGCGCCACTCGAAGCCGAACTCGCCCTCGCCGGGCTCCGGTCGGGCCAGCAGCAGCCAGATCACCAGGAGCGAGGAGACGATGTCGAAGACGAGCGCGGTGACCAGGGTGTGCGCGGTCCAGGCGGGTACCGCCGCGCAGATGACGGCGGCGAAGACCATGGCGCCCTGCGGGGAGGTCACCATCTGGAGCACCGCGCCCTGGGCGCTGGAGCCGGAGGCGTCGGCGAGCAGGCGGTAGGCGAGGACGGAGCTCGCGCCCACCAGCGTGAACCGCAGCGCGGTCCAGACCAGGACGAAGTCCGGTCCTGCGGTGCCGAGCCAGGTCAGCAGGAGGAAGACCGCCGCCAGGGCCAGTTGCAGGGCCTGGAGCAGGGCGAACTTCCGGCCGATGCGGCCCCGGTCGGCCCAGACGCCGACCAGGAGCGCGCCGACCACCCCGAGCACCTGCCGCTCCATGCCCAGCAGGCCGACCAGTCCGTCGGAGTGGGTCTGTGCCTGGAAGTTCGGCACCAGCAGCAGCCACAGGACCGTCGATCCCAGTGAGCTGAGGAGGATGGTGGAGAACGTCGCCTTCATGTCACCGCCCCAGGGTGCCGGTCAGGGCGCTGCCGTCGAGCAGTGCCGGTAGCGGGACGTCGATGCCGAAGCGGTGGTGGAGGGCGTGGGTGAGGCGGAGGGTGGTCAGGGAGTCCAGGGTGGGCACGGTGCCGTCGGCGGGGGTGTCGCCGAGGAGTTCGGTCAACAGCTCGCGGAGGGCCGCCGGGTCGACGGTGTCGAGGCCGGCGGGGTACGCGGTCGGTGCCGGGCGGTCGTAGGGTTCGAGGTCGCCGTCGGCGGGCGCCGGGAGCTGGGCGAGGAGGGCGGTGAGGTCCGGACCCTCGCCCGGCTCCGGCCCCTCCCCCGGCTCGTGCAGCAGGTCGGCGAGGACTGCGCGGTAGACGCCGGCGACGGTGCGGACCGCGTCGCTGCCGAGGACGTGTGCCGCGGCGTTGAGGTTGATCCGCATGCGGCGGGTGAACAGGTCGGCGTTGAAGGTCACCAGCAGGGCGAAGTCGGCGTGCTCGAACCACTTCAGGTCGCCGATGACCTGCCCGCCGTCCGCCCCCAACTGGTCGGCGTACGCGGTGAAGTTGACGAAGTTGAACGCGGTCTCGACCAGGCGGCGCCCGCCCAGGGCCTGCTGGATGCCGGCGTAGGCGTAGCGGCGGTGCGGGAGGTGTTCGTGGCCGACGCGGTTGACCGCGGCGATCAGTTCGTCCCATGAGCCGTCGGTGGCCGTGCGCAGCGGCACGATGTTGAGGAAGAGGCCCACCATGCGGTCGGCTTCGAGGTGTTCGGGGCGGCCGTGGCCGAAGACGCCGGTGGTCACGTCGGTGGTGCGGGTGATCAGTGACAGGGCGCGGAAGTGCGCGGCCAGGCACAGGTGCTTGACGGAGACGCCGTGGCGGGCGGCGAGCGCGGTCAGTCGGTCGTACTGCCCCTCGTCCAGCAGGAGTTCGGCCTCCGCCCAGCGGCGTCCGGCCTCGGGCAGCCGGGGCAGCGTGGTGTCGGGGGCGTCGGCCAGCAGGCCGGTCCAGTAGTCCCGGGCCGCGGTGTCCTGCTGGGCGGCCAGGTCCAGGGCGACGTAGTCGCGGTAGGCCAGCGGTGCCGGCCGGTGCGGGGCCGGGGCGCGGCCGGCCAGGGCGTTGCGGTAGTCGCCCAGCAGCCGGGCCATCAGACCGGAGAAGCTCCAGCCGTCGATGATCGCGTGGTGGAAGCTGACCGAGAGGTAGAAGGAGTCGTCGGTCGCGCGGTGCACGAAGAACCGCATCTGGGTCGGCAGTTGCCAGTCGAAACCGGTGCTCTTCTCGTCCTCGAACCAGGCGTCGACGTGTGTGGCGCGCTGTGCCTGGTCGAGGTGGGTGAGGTCGTGGACGGTGAGCTGGACCCGGCCCCGGGGGTGCACCAGTTGCAGCGGGCGGCGGTAGCCGTCCAGCGCGAAGGAGGTGCGGAGGATCTCGTGGCCGTCGGCGTCGACCATGGCGGTCAGCAGCCCGGTCAGGGCTTCCTGGTCGAAGGGGAGGTCGACGCGGTAGCGGATCAGGTCGTGGAAGACCGCCTGGGCCGGCTCCAGGTCGGTGTGGAAGATCATGCCGAGCTGGAGCTGGGTGGCGGGGTAGGCGTCGACGACGTCCGCCGGGAGGCGCTCGCGGTCCGCGGCGTCGAGCAGGTCGAAGGGCCGGCTCTCGGGTGCCTGGGCCGACGGGTCGCCGGCGGCGGTGATCATGCCCTGGTCGGTCAGGGCGCGGATGGTCTGCAGGCGGAACAGCTCGTGCAGCGGCACCTCGTAGCCGGCGCGCCGGAGGGCGCCGACGAGCCGGATGCCCTGGAGGGAGTCACCGCCCAGGTCGTAGTAGGCGTCGTCGATGCCGACCCGCTCCAGGCCGAGGACGTCCTGCCAGACGGCGGTCAGGCGGGCCTCGGTGGCGTTGCGCGGCGCGGTGTGGGCACGGTCGGTGCCGCCGGAGTGGTCCTCGGGGTGGGGCAGCGCCCGGCGGTCGGTCTTGCCGTTGATGGTCAGGGGCCAGCGCTCGACCTCCACCAGGAAGCTGGGCACCATGTAGCCCGGCAGCCGGTCGGCGAGGTGGGCGCGCAGTTCCTGCCGGTCGAGGGTCTCGCCGGGCAGCGGGACGTAGTAGCCGGCCAGGGCCTTGCCGCCGGTGCGGCGGGTGAAGGCGACGACCAGGGCCGAGTCGATCCGCGGGTGGGCGACCAGCGCGGACTCGATGTCGCCGGTCTCGATGCGGTAGCCCTGGATCTTGACCTGGGCGTCGCCGCGGCCGAGGTACTCGACGTCGCCGCCGGGCAGCCGGCGGGCCAGGTCGCCGGAGCGGTAGGCGCGGGCCGGGCCGTGGCCGAGGTCGAGTTCGACGAACCGCTTGGCGTTCTCCTCGGGCCGGTTGAGGTAGCCCAGGGCGACGCCGCCGCCGGTGACCGCGATCTCGCCGGGGGTGCCCAGGGGCACCGGCCGGCCCAGGTCGTCGACGAGGTAGAGGCCGAGGTCGGGGATGGGTTCGCCGATCATGCTGCCGGGGGCGCGGGTGTCGGCGGTGCGCACCGGCCGGTAGGTGACGTGCACGGTCGTCTCGGTGATGCCGTACATGTTGACCAGCTCGGGGCGGGCGTCGCCGAAGTGCTCGAACCAGTCGGCCAGGCTCGCGAAGTCCAGCGCCTCGCCGCCGAAGACGACGTACCGCAGGCGGACGTCGTCGGGGCCGATGCGGTCCATCAGGGCCTGCTTGACCTGCCCGAAGGCGGACGGGGTCTGGTTGAGGACGGTGACGCCCTCGGCGACGACGAGGTCGGCGAAGTCCGTAACGGACCGGCTGACCCAGTAGGGGACGACCACGAGGTGGCCGCCGTACAGCAGGGCGCCCCACAGCTCCCAGACGGAGAAGTCGAAGGCGAAGGAGTGGAACAGGGCCCAGGTGTCGGCCTCGGAGAAGCCGTACCAGTGCTCGGTCCGGGAGAACAGGCGCAGGACGTTGCCGTGGGTCACCAGGACACCCTTGGGGCGGCCGGTGGAGCCGGAGGTGTAGATGACGTAGGCCGGGGAGTCGGCGGTCAGGCCGTGCTCCGGGCCGTGGTCGGCGCCCTCGCCGATGAGGGCGTCCAGGGCGTCCGCGGTGCCGGTGAGGGTGGCGCGGTCCGGGAAGAGCGCGCAGACCTCGGCGGTGGCCAGGACCAGGCGGACGCCGGCGTCCTCGACGGTGGTGCGGATGCGGTCCTCGGGGTAGCCGGGGTCGATCGGCACGTACACCGCGCCGGCCTTGAGGGTGGCCAGGATGCTCACGACCATCTCGACGTCGCGCTCCAGCGCCAGGGCGACGAGGTCGCCGGGGCGGACGCCGCGGGAGGCCAGGTGGTGCGCCAACGCGTTGGCGCGGCGGTCCAGTTCGCGGTAGGTCAGCCGCCGGCCGTCGCAGGAGACGGCGGTGGCGTCGCCGTGCTTGCCGGCCATGGCCGTGAAGCGGTCGACGAGGGTGGCGCTGCCGTCCAGTTCGGGGACGGTGGGCCGGGTGACGGCGGGCAGCAGCACGGCGCGTTCGTCGGCGGTGAGCGGGACGGTGTCGGCCCAGGGCCGTTCGCCGGCGTCGGCCAGTGCCTGGAAGCAGCTGCGGTAGTAGCCGAGGTAGCGGTCGATCTGCTCGGCGGTGAACTGCCCGGGGTCGTAACCGATGCGGTACTCCCAGCCGCCCTCATAGGCGTTGGCGCCGACGTAGACGACGAGCGGCGCGTTGGTCTGCTCGAAGTAGTCGACGGCGCGGACGGCGGGCCCGTCGGCCGGGGCGTCCTGCTGGTGGACGTGGAAATTGGTGAAGTTGAACAGCACGTCGAAGACCGGGCCGCCGTGCAGCTTCTGGATGGCCGGCAGCGGGTACCAGCGGTGGGGCTGCAGCCGCTGTTCCAAAGCGAAGCAGTGTTCTGCGAGTTCGCGCCAGCTCTGTTCGGTGTCGAGGTCGAGCCGGAACGGCAGGGTGTTGAGGAACATGCCCAGCGCGGTCTCGGCGCCGTCGACCTCCGGCCGGCCGTTGGCGACCAGACCGGTGGTCACCTGGCGCCGGTTGGCGACGAACGCCTGGACCCGCAGGTGGGCGGCGAGGAAGACGCTCTTGAGCGGGACGGACCATTCCTGGGCGCGGCGGCGCAGCGTCGCCAGCAGTTCCGGGTCCAGGGCGCGGGCGGCGACGACGACCTCGGAGGTGACCCCGTGGCCGCGGTCGGTGCCCAGCCGCGGCACCTCGGTCAGCTCGGCGCCGTCGAGCTCGGCCGCCCAGAAGTCCCGCTGGGCGGGGTCCTCCTCGGCGAGGCGCTCCAGGGCGGCGTACTGGGACTGGAGGGTCACCGCGGGGGCGGGGGTCTCGTCCCGGCCCTGGAGCAGGTCGCCGTAGCCGCGGACCCACTCCTCCACCAGGGAGGCGACGCTCCAGCCGTCCAGGAGGGCGTGGTGGAAGCTGAGGCCGAGGACGACGCGGTCGGGGGCGGTGACGAAGATCCGGACGCGGTAGACGGGGGCGGTGCCCGGGTCGACGGGGGTGCGCTTCTCCTGTTCGGCCCAGGCGGTGACGGCGGCGGCCGGGTCCGCGGCGGTGCGCAGGTCGGTGAGCTCCACCGGCAGCGCCGGGGCGTCCTCGACGACCATGTGGGGCCGGTCGAAGGTCTCCAGGTCGAAGCGGGCCCGCAGCACGGGGTGACGCTCCGTCAGTCGGCGCCAGGCGGTCACCAGGGCGTCGTCGTCGACGCGGGGGACGTCCACGTGGTAGCGGAAGATGTCGTGGTAGACGGGCACTTCGGTGTCCACGCTGCTGTGGTAGATCATGCCCTGCTGGAGCGCGGTGGCCGGCCAGGAGCCGGTGTCTCCGATCGTGGGCTCGGGCCGGGCCGTCTGCCGGGCCGGGCGCACCACGGCAGCGAGGTCGGCCAGTCGCTGGTGGGCGAAGACCTCGCCGACGGTGACCTCGTAGCCGGCCTGTCGCAGCGCGGCCACCACGCGGATGCCGAGGATGGAGTCGCCGCCCAGCGCGAAGAAGCTGTCCTGCGCGCCGATGCGGGCGGTGCCCAGGACGTCCGACCACACCGCGGCGATCAGCCGCTCGATGTCGGTGGCCGGCTCGACGTGCTGTTCTTCGGCGGGCTGCTGGGCCGGGCGCGGCAGGGCGGCCAGGTCGCGTTTGCCGTTGTGGTTGGTGGGGATGGCGGGGACGGTGACGACGAACTGCGGGACCATGTAGGACGGCAGCTCGGCGGCGAGCGCGGTGCGCAGCGCCGTCTCCTCGAAGCCTGCCCCGGCCACGACGTAGGCGCACAGCGCCTTCTCGCCACGGTCGCCCTCGACGGCCGCGACCGCGCACTCCACGACGCCGGCCACGCCGCCGGCGAGGTGCTCGATCTCGCCCAGTTCGATGCGGTAGCCGCGGATCTTCACCTGAGTGTCGAGCCGGCCGAGGTACTCCAGGATCCCGCCGGGCAGCCACCGGGCCAGGTCGCCGGTGCGGTAGAGGCGGCCGAAGCCCTCAGGCCCGGTCACGAAGCGTTCCGCGGTCAGCTCCGGTGCGTGCAGATAGCCGCGGGCCAGGCCGACGCCGGCGATGCACAGTTCGCCGGGCACCCCGATCGGGGCGGGTGCGCCGCCGCGGGTGCGCACCAGCAGCCTGATGTTGTCGATGGGCCGGCCGATGGGCACCGAGCGGGTGGTGTCGACGGTGTCGCAGTCGAAGTAACTGACGTCCACGGCGGCCTCGGTCGGGCCGTAGAGGTTGCTCAGCCGGGCCTGCGGCAGCGCCTCGCGGAACAGCTCGACATGGGCCGCGGCGAGCGCCTCACCACTGGCGAAGACCTGGCGGAGCGTGCGGAGTTCGGAGGTGGTGCCGGCGGCCCGGGTGAAGGTGAGGAAGGCGTGCAGCATGCTGGGCACGAAGTGCAGGGTGGTCGCGCCGCTCTCGGCGACCCGCTCGGCGATCCGCTCGGGGTCCTTCTCCGCGCCGTTGGGCAGGGTGGCGACCGAGGCACCGGCCAGCGACCACCAGAAGATCTCCCACACCGACACATCGAAGGTGAACGGCGTCTTGTGCAGGATGACGTCGTCGGCGCCCAGCGGGTACTGACGCTGCATCCACCACAGTCGGTTGACGATGGCGCGGTGCTCGACGACGACGCCCTTGGGACGGCCGGTGGAGCCTGAGGTGTAGATGACGTAGCAGGCGTCGTCGGGCCCGGTGACGGGGTCGAGGTCACCGTCGTCGGCCGACCTGTTCGCCGGGTCGTCGACGTCGAGGGTGGGGTGCGCACCGACCACATCGGCGGTGTCGCCGGTGGTGAGCACCAGTTCCGTGCGGCTGTGCTCCAGCAGGTAGGCGATGCGGTTGCCGGGCAGGGTGGGGTCGATCGGCAGGTAGGCGCCGCCTGCCTTGAGCACGGCGTAGATGGCGGTCAGCATCGCGGCGGACCGGGGGATGCAGACGCCGACGATGCTGCCGGCGGTCACGCCGCGGGCGCGCAGGGTGCGGGCCAGGCGGTTGGCGTCCGCGTTGAGCTGGGCGTACGTGGTCCCGCTGCCGTCGGCGACGGCGATCCGGTCACCGTGCTCGCGGGCCCGCTCCTCCAGGAAACCGTGCAGCAGCCGTCCACCAGGAAACTCCGTGTCCGTGTCGTTGAACTCGCCTTCCAGCAGGGCGAGTTCGGCGTCCGACGGGGCACGCAGGGCGTCGGTGGTGGTGTCCGGCGCGGCGGTGACGGTGTCGAGCAGCGTGCGGTAGACGTCCAGGAGGCGCTCCGCGGTGGCCTCGGTGAACAGCGTCGGGTCGTACCGCAGGGCCAGGCGCGGGTCGGCCCCGGTGGTCAGGGTGAACAGCAGGGGCGCACCGGCCTGGTCGGCATCCTCCGGGCCGAGGTCGCCGTCGACCGCGATCATGAAGTCGGTCGGGCGGCTGCCGGCGCGCTCCAGCAGATGCCGTACGGGCACGTCGAGATGGGCCGCCGCGTCGAGGTATCCGGCGCGGACGGCCCCGAGGAGCTGCTTGGCCGCGGTTTGCGCCGGTATGCGCACATCGAGCGGGATGGCGCGGTTGGGGGCGTCGAAGTGCTGTGGCGGCACCGGCAGTTGGACGACGACGTCGTCGCGGTCGGTGGTCCGCGCGGCGAGCAGTGCCAGCACGGTGGCGGCGACGGTGCGCAGCAGCACCGCGTCGCCCGAGGTGATCCGGGTCAGGGCGGCCGAGGTGGCCGGGTCCAGCGGGGCGCCGGTGGTGCGGTGTTCGCCGGCGCCGGGGCGCAGGTGGTCGCGGATGACCTGGACCGGTTCGGTCCAGCCCTGGCTGCGGGTCTCCCAGAACTCCTGCTGGCGGGGGTGGTTGCGGAGGGCCTGCTGGACCTGAAGTGCGCTGGTCATGGGGTCCTTCTAGAAAGAGAAATCGGCGTAGGCGGGGGTGACCGCGCTCGTGGACGCCGAGGAGTCGAACAGGGGGGTGTGCGGGGCGGCGTCGAGGTCGTCGATCAGCTCGGCCACGCGGTGGAGCAGGTATTCCGCGGAGGACGCGGTGAACAGCGCGGTGCTGTATTCCAGTTCGAGCACCGTGCCGTCGGGCCGCTGGTACGCCTGGAGGTTCAGGTCGAAGCGGCAGGAGTCCGGATGCAGCAGGATGACGTCCATCCGCAGCCCGTCGCGGGTGAAGGTGTGGAAGTCGATGTTCTGCCAGGCGAAGAAGGCGTCGAGCAGGGGAAGCCGGGCGGTGTCCCGGGGCAGCCCCAGCTGCCCGACGATCCGGTCGAAGGGATATGCCTGGTGTTCCAGGGCTTCCTGGTGCCGCTGGTGGGCGGAGTCCAACAGGTCGGCGAGCGTGGCGGGTTCGCCGACGGTGAGGCGCAGCGGGGCGGTGTTGACGAACATCCCCACCACGGACTCGAAGTCGGGGTGGATCCGCCCGCTCATCGGGCTGCCGACCACCACGTCCCGCTGCCCCGACAGCTGCATCAGCGCCGCGGTGTAGGCGCTGAGCAGCACGGCGAACGGCGTACTGCCGGTCCGTTCGGCGACGCGCGCGACCGCCGCGTCACGCTCGGACGTCAGGGCCAGCCGTACCACCGCTCCACTTTCCGCGCGCACCGGCGGGCGGGGGTGGTCCGTGGGCAGCTCCAGCCGCGGCGGATCGGCCAGGACCTCCGTCCAGTACCGCTCGTCCGCGGCGAACGCCCCCTCGGCGAGCCGATCGGCGTACCACTGCGCGGCATCGGCATAGCCCCACTTGGGCTCCGGCAGCACCCCGCCGGACAGCAGCTCCGTCAGCTCCTCCGCGACGATCCGCAACGACACCCCGTCGAACACCGCATGGTGAACGTCGAGATAGAGCCGATGGCACCTGTCGTCCAGGCGGACCAGCAGCGCCCGGAACAGCGGCCCGCCCTCCAGGTCGAACGGCCGGACGAAGGACGCGAGCAGCGACCGGTCGTCCTCACCGGCGAACGCGTCGGAGTCGGGCGGCGCCACCATCTCCACCGCGGCATGCGGATCCGTCACTTGCCGCACCCCTTCCCCGGTGACGACAAGCCGCATACGCAACGCATCGTGCCGACGCACCAGTTCGTTCAGCGCGTCCCTGACCGCCGACGCGGTCACCCGCCCGTCGAGGTCGATACGGAGCGGAACGTGGTAGGCCAACGACGCCGGGGCCACCTGGGCATGGGTGTGCAGTCCGTACTGCTGCGGGTGGAGCGCGGTGGGGACACCCGCCGGAGCCGGCGTGACCGGCGGCAGACCGGCCGCCGACGACGATGCCTGCCCGGCCCGTCGTACGGCATCCGCCATCCGCGCCAGGGTCCGGCTTTCGAACACCTCCCGGTACGACAGGGCCACCCCGTCCCGCACGGCCAGTCGTCCGATGAGCGCCCCGGCGGCCAGCGAGTTGCCGCCCAACGCGAAGAAGTCGTCGTCCGGCCGTACGGCGCGGCCCTTCAGCCGCAGCACCACGTCCCACACCTCGGCCAGCCGCCGCTGCTCCGCAGACAACCCGGCGTACGCGTCGTCACTAACTGACGTCACGTCACTTTCCGTCTCTGCGACGGGAAGTGCGGCCTTGTCGACCTTGCCATTGGCGTTCAGCGGGAGCCGGTCCAGCACCACCAGGCGGTCCGGCCGCAGGTAGTCGGGCAGCCGCCCGGCCAGTGCCGCCCGGACCCGTTCGGCATCCGCGCCTTCACCGAGGACGACGTAGCCGACGAGGCGCTTCCGCGTCTCGTCCGACTCGTCCGTCTTACCTGCCTCATCCGCCCTGTCCGCTGCGACGATCACGCATCCGTCCAGGACACCGGGGCAGCCCAGCAGAGCCGCCTCGACCTCCTTGATCTCCACCCGATGCCCGCGGATCTTGACCTGGTCGTCCACCCTGCCGTGGAAGTGCAGCAGGCCGTCCGCGTCCATGGTCACGCGGTCGCCGGTGCGGTAGCAGCGCTCGCCGTCGATCGTGACGAAGCGCTCCGCGGTCAGGTCCGGCCGGCCCAGATAGCCACGCGCCAGTCCACTCCCGCCGGTGTACAGCTCACCGGGCGTGCCGGCGGGCACCGGCCGTCGTTCCTCGTCCAGCACCCGCACGGTCGTGCCGTTCAGCGGGCGCCCGATGGGCACCGCGCCCGGCTCCTCGTCACGCACCTCGTGGGTGGTGGTGAAGGTGGTGTTCTCCGTCGGGCCGTAGCCGTTGATGATCCGCAACCCCGGGTACGCGGTCCGCAACGCGCGTGCCTGGCGGGCGGGGAGCACATCGCCACCCACCACCACCGCACCCAACCGGGCGAAGACCGCGGGGTCGGCGTCCACGGTCTGGCTGAACAGCGGAGCGGTCATCCACATCACGGTGATGGCGTGGTGATGCAGAAAGGTCTTCAGGGCGGACGGGACCAGCAACGTTTCCTTGCCGGTCACATACAGCGTCGCGCCGTTGAGCAGACACCCCCAGATCTCGAAGGTCGCCGCGTCGAACTCCAGGGCGCCGGTCAACAGCAGCCGCTCGTCCGCGGAGAAGCGGAAGAAGCCGTTGTCCCTGACCAGCCGGACGATGCCGGCCTGCTCCACCAACACACCCTTGGGACGACCGGTGGACCCGGAGGTGAACATCACGTAGGCCAGCGGGGACCGCTCCCCCACGCAGGGCACGGCATCGGCCGGCGGGGAGATCCCGGCCCGCTCCCCTTCGGCGATCAGCGCCCCGAGCGTCATGACCCGGGTCGCCCGCGGTGCCGCGGAGCCCAGCGCTCCCGCCAGTCCGGGCGCACAGACCAGCAGTTCGGCGCCGCTGTCGCCCAGCATGTGCGCCAGGCGCTCACCGGGGAAGTCGGGGTTGACCGGCAGATAGGCGCCGCCGGCCAGCACGATGGCCAACGTGCACACGATCGCGTCGGCCGAACGCGGGAAGGCCATGGCCACCGGCGTCTCCCGGCGCACACCCAACGCGATCAGCCCGGCCGCCACCCGGCCCGCGCGGTCGTGGAGTTCGCGGTACGACAACGTGGTCTCGCCGTCGACCACGGCAGGCGCGTCGGGGCGGCGGGCGACCTGCTCCCGGAAGAGCTCTTCGAGTAACGGATGCTGACTGGTGCCTGGCACAGGCGCCGTGTTCATCAACGGATGGACCTTTCCCGTCACGCGCCGGTTGGGCACGCATACGAACCGACGGGCATCCGGGGGTCGCCCGAGTGCACCGTCGCGGTGGAACGGTAATGAAGTGGTGGGGTTGGGGTGGTGAAGGTTGGGGTGGTGAGGGTTGAGGCGATGGGGCCGACTCACCGTCCGGTTTTCCGGTCTCCCCCTATAGCGGATTCACCACACAAACAGGGATCTGACTCCGCAACATAATGACGTGGCAAATGGTCGTGCGCCCCCTCAGTCGCCCTGCAACGCTCCTCAACGTAGCAGCAGCCACACAGCCTGACGCAACGTGACCCTCTTCACATAAATTGCACACCGCAGATTTTGACGACTCCTTGACCTGGGACTCTCCGCCATCTCCGGCGCCCCGCTCGCCCACGCCCCATCCCCAAGCAGCGGGGTCGCCCATACCCCTTACAGCGCAGGGGAATTAGTCGGAGCGGGGGTGACGGTGACACCCCAGGCACTCCCAGGAATCCCGTTCCCGGGACACGCCCCCCGTTGCCTCAGCGTCCATATCCCGCCATGTCCCGGAAACCAGAAAAACACAAACAAGAAACGGAAGCCTGAAAGGCGAGTGCGCCGGGCACTAGCCAACTGATCGAACATCACATCGCCGCCACACCAATCCAGTTGTCGAGCCATCGGTCGCGGGCCGCGACGCACCAAAATGACTGACGACGCCGTGCCAACAACGATGAAGAACAACCATGGTTGGCCACCTGGCATCGGGTCACCGCCACGATCAGCCCGGCCATCGGGCAGCCGCGACCGTTCTCAACGCGCTCGGCCATACCAGCGATCTCTGGGTCGCCACCACCAACAACCAGGGCCGCAGAAACGTCTACATCAACGTCGACTACCTCTACCGCAACGACCCCCAGGACCTGCCACCCTTCACATGATCGTCGATGCCTTCAGGCGGACCTGCCGGACCGGGCCCGAACGCCGGCCCGCCAGCCCGCTGGCCGGGCTCCCCCATAGAAGCCCGGCCAGCGACCTTTCCCTACCACCCTTGTGTCATTCCCCGCCTTCCCCACCTTCCCCGCCTTGCCCGCTGATCGCGTGTACCGGGCCTTCCCCGCCCATCCGTTCGTCCCCGCTTTCCTTACCCGCGTTGCCCGACTTGCCCTCGTGGCCCTCCCCGCCGTCCGAGCTGCCGGCCTTGTCTTCGCCCCCGCCGCTGGTCCCACCCCCGCCGTGGCCTTCTCGACCCTCCGAGCCTCCGCCCCTTGCGCCGCCGCCTCCCGTACCTCCCATGGCTGCCATGCCGTCGAAGTAGTTGTTGCAGCCCATGGACGAACCCATCGTGGTGCTCTGTGCACCCGGGGAGCCCTCACCGCCGAGCGCGTTGCCCAGCAGGCCGTTGAGGATCCCGACTTCGCCGAGGACGTCGACGTTCGTGTCGTGCGACCGGCACGAGCTGCCCTGCCTGATCTCGAACCCAGTGCCGCCCCTCCCGCCCTGCTGCCCGCCATCGGCAGAGGCGGTGCTGGCGCCGAGGAAGCCGAAACCTCCGAGGACGACGGCCACGACGGCGGCCTTTTGAAGCTTGCGCATTTCATCTCCGGTTGTCGAGCAGCTGCATCCGTGATATAGGGACTCCGTTCAGTAGGAAGAGGCTAATACGAGATAAGTCACTGGCATTCAGTGACGCGCCGGACCACCCCAGTCCCAAACGAATGCCCACCCCGGCACCACCCCGCACCTCGAAGCAGGTCAGGGCCTCAATCACCTCGACAGACACAGGCACAACGAGGCCGGCACCCGGCCCATGGACGACGAGCGGGTTCCAGTAGTCGCAGTGGGCATCGAAGGCCCTGAATGTCCTTGGCCAACAGCAATCGCAGGCTGCGCCGGAACAGTTCCGCCGGAGAAGTCTGTTGCGGGCATGAGCATCCTCCACGCCACACATTCCGGCCCGAAGCAGCATGAGGTGTGGCGTCAGGTGGTGAGGGTGCGTTCGAGGGGGGTGCGGTAGCAGGGGGTGACGCGGGTGCCTGCGAGGAAGGCGTGGGTGCGGTCGATCTCGGATTTGATGGCGGTGCGGGCCTCGCTGCCGGGGTCGGTCAGGAGATGGTGGTTGAGGTGGCCGTCGGGGTGTTGGGCCCAGCTGCCGATGATGCGGCCGTTCCACCAGATGGTCGGGCCGATGTTGCCGTTGCGGTCGAAGAGGGCCTTGGTGTGGTCGGGGTCGAGGTACCAGTCACGATGGCGCCAACCCATGGGGGTGGGGTCGAGACCGGGCAGCAGGGCCACCGCGGGCACAGCACCCTCAATGCCTTGGAAATCGCCTCGGCCCCCGCGGCCTTCGAGGTCTTGGAGTTCTTGGTGATCTTCGAGGGCTTCGGGCAGGAGGTAGCCGGTACCCTCGTCGAGTTCGACGGCCTGGGCGCCGGTGGCGGCGAGGGCTCTGCGGGTGTCGGTGAGGCTCCAGCCTGTCCACCATTTCAGGTCGTCCACGGTGACCGGGCCGAACGCGGTGAGGTAGTGACGGGCCAGTTGGGTCTTCGCCTCGGCGGGAGGTATGGCCCGCAGCGGGCGAGCCGGCGCCCAACGGAACTGTGCGGAGGTCCACGACCCGGCCGGCCGGGTCCGGCGGATGCGTCCCTCGGCGGCCAGCAGGCCCAGGATGGGTGAGCCGGCGCGCTGCCGCGACTCGTACGGCTTGCCTGGGAAGGTGACGATCTGCTCGCGCAGGTCGGGTATTTCGGCGGCGAGTTGGACGGCGGTGGCCGCACCGTGTGTGGTGAGCGCCGCCAGGACAGCCGCTTCCACCGCGGCGCAGCGACGCTCGTCCCAGCCGAGGGACTCGCCCAACTGGGCGGTGGTGCTGGCACGTTGACGATGCACGTCGCGGACGGTGGCGGACTGGACGGCCGGGGCCAGGTGGGCGGGGACGACGAACATGGTGCGGCGCATGCAACGGATGCGTTCCAGTCCCGGCGTCCCGTTGGGAGCGTGGTAGAGGGAGTGGTCGATGGCGGCCGCGGTCGGTGTGTGCATGCGGGCCGCGGCGGTGAGATAGACGGTGGCGGGGTCGGTGGCGTGCAGGCCGATCAGCGCCTCGGCGACGGCCTCGGCCTTCTCCTTACGGAGGGAGGGTGCCAGGAGGTGACGGCGGACGAGCCGGGAGCGGCGCTGGGCGGGAGTGATGCGGGGCAGGGCAGTCATGGGCGTGGATGCAGCGCGGGTCAGTGGGTCGCGTGGATGCAGAAGGGCTGGCCGGAGGGGTCGAGCAGGACGGTCCAGTGGTCTCCGCCAGGCTGGTGGCCGGGCTTGAAGGCTCCCATTTCCAGCAGCCGGTGTTCCGCCGCCGCGACGTCGTCGAAGGCGAGGTCCATGTGGAAGGGCAGGTCTTCCTCGGGCCAGTTGGGGGCGGTGAACGAGCCGGAGGTGTAGAAGAGGTACATCGTCGCGCCGGCGTAGAAGGCACAGGCGGCCTCGTTGCCGTGCTCGTCCGGGAAGGTCTGGCGGACTTCGGTACCCAGGGCGGCGGCGTAGAAGTCGGCCAGCTGACGGCCGTCGCGGGCCCACATGGCCTGGCAGAGGATCTTTCCGGACAGGGGGGCGGGGGTCTGGTTGGGCATGAGAAGGCTCCCGTGGGGTGGGGGTGGGAGTGGAATGGGGTGGATGGGGTGGGGAAGCCGCGGAAGCAGCTTCCCCGGCATCAGTTCGGACCGGCTGCCGCCGGGGTCAGGTCAGCGGACGACCTTGATGCCGAAGTGGCCGCCGAAGTGCTGGCCCAGGCCGAAGCCGATGGCGGAGTGCATATGCGCGTACATCTCCATGCCGCGGGCGCAGACCAGCGCGCCGAGGTCGAGGATGTCGGTCCAGCCGTACTCCTTGAGCAGGTCGGTGGCCTGCCGCTTGGCGTCGGCATGGTCGCCGGCGACGAACATGGTGTGTTCCCCGCCGCCGACACTGGCCGGGTCGACGACGGTGCTCTGCTCCTGGGTGACGAAGGACTTCACGACCTTGGTCCGGGGCAGGGCGCGCTGGATCTGCTCGCCGAGGCTGTCGGTGTCCACCGGCTCCAGCTTCGGCATGATGCCCCACGGCGTGGGCCAGGGGTGCTCCGGCTGGTGCTGGTAGACGAACGGGACGGCGTAGTCGATCAACGTCTTGCCCGCCAGTGCGTCGTCGATGGCGGACAGGGCCGCGACCGCGTTGTGGCCGTCGATGCCGTTGATGACCAGCTCGTCGGCGGCGGCCGCGGCCTCGCCGAAGGACAGCAGCGTGAGGCCCGGGTGATCGGCGAGAAACTGCTTGAAGGGCGGGTTGCCCATCATGTCGGGCTCGGTGCGGGCCAGCGTGGCCTGCACGTCGCGGGTGCCGACCACCACCTCGTGGCCGAGCTCCAGCAGCTTGGCGATGTGGCAGCGGGCACCGCCACCGGTACCGAGAACAGCGATCTTCATGGGGAAACCTCCCGTTTTGCTCCGTGCGGACGTGACCCACGGTAGAAGCCATTCAGGACAGCCTGTGTCCTTTGACGCAGGCATCATGGAATTCATGACGAGCGACATGACCGCCCGCATGCTGCGGTTGCTGTCCCTGCTGCAGACCCGGCGGGAATGGTCCGGAGCCGACCTCGCCGAGCGACTCTCCGTGACCGTGCGCACGGTCCGCCGTGACATCGACCGCCTGCGCGAGCTCGGTTACCCCGTCGACAGCGCCCGCGGCCACGCCGGCGGCTACCGCCTCGCCGCCGGCACCGACCTGCCGCCGCTGCTCCTCGACGATGACGAGGCCGTCGCCATCACCATCGCCCTGCGCACCGCCGCCGGCGGCCTGACCGGCATCGAGGAAACCGCCCTGCGCGCCCTGGCCAAGCTCGAACAGGTCCTCCCGCGTCGCCTGCGCGGCCAGGTCACCGCCCTCCAGAGCGCCGCCACCGGCATCGCCTGGGTGACCCGCGGTCCGCGAGCCGATCCCGCGCTGATGGCCACCCTCGCGGTCGCCTGCCGCGATCACGAGATCGTCACCTTCGACTACACCACCCGGCACGGCACCACCACGGGCCGCCGGGCCGAACCCTGCCACCTCGTCGCCTCGGGCGACCTGTGGTACCTCCTCGCCCACGACACCGACAAGGACGACTGGCGCCTCTTCCGCCTCGACCGCATCACCGGCGCCCTGCCCACCGGCCGACGCGTCCCGCCCCGCCCGGTCCCGGGCGACGACCCCGCCGCCTTCGTCGCCGCCCGGCTCTCCACCGCCCCCACCCGCTATCGCGCCATCGCCACCGTCCAGGCATCCGCAGAGCGGATACGCGCCCGTACCCCCGGCCTCGGCACCCGCCTGCGGCCGCTCGACGACCACACCTGCCGCCTGGACGCCTCCGACGACCACCTGCCCCGGATCGCCCAGACCCTCGCCGGCCTGGACGCCGACTTCACTCTCGACGCCGACCCCGACGTCCTCGCCCACCTCCGCACCACCGCCCACCGCACCCTGCACGCCCTCAGCGCCTGACCCCGCCAACCACCGGCACAGCCAACCGGCCGGCTACGTACGCAGGTACTGTCGCAGCAGCCCGTCACCGGTGCCCGCCTCGAAGTGGAATCCGCACTCCGCCAGCAGCTGGTCGGCCCGGTCCTGCGGGTAGACGCGGAAGCGGCGGCGTTGGTGCGCCAGCACCTCGCCCGCCCGCCGGACGAAGCAGTCCTTCACATACCGATCGCCCTCGGTACCGCCCTCCGTGCCACCTTCCATACCGCCCTCCGTACTGCCCGCCATGCGGATCTCCTGCGTGTACACCAGCCCTCCGGGCAGCGGCCGTTGGAAGGTCCGGTGGCCCTGCTGGACGGCGAGCAGCAGCGAACCGCCCGGCCGGACCGCGGCGGCGAGGTTCTTCAGCGCCCGGACGTCGTCGCTCTCCTCCGGGAGGTGGCTGCAGAGCGCGGTGTCCGCCGCGTCCTCTACCTCGTACCAGACACGGGCGACGGAGTAGGCGGCGTCGAAGGCCGGCAGCGCGGTCAGCTCCGCGATGTCGTGCCGGATCAGCTCTACGCGGTGCCCGAGCCTGGCCCGCGCCTGGGCGATCATGCTGGCGGTGTCGTCGATCCCGGTGATCCGCAGACGGGCCCCGCTCAGCTCCAGCAGACGTTCGCAGACCAGCCCGCTTCCCACGCCGACCTCCAGGACGTCTCTGTGGTCACCGAGCTGTGCCAGCAGGGTGCGCGCATAGGCGTCGTAGGCGCCGTAGTCGTAGTAGCCCGAGGCCACGATGAGGTCGTAGTACTGCGAGAGCGCGGTATATGAGTTGGCCACCCGCCGCACCGTAGCCACCCCAACCGCCCTGCAGTAGGGCGCAATTGAGACCACAGCCCACGGCCGCTCGTGATCGGTCTGGAGATCTAAGAGGCGCATTTAAGGGTTGCCCGTACGGTCGGCCGGCGACATCCCCAGTCCTGGCCCTCTCTCCTGCGGAGCTCCTCATGACAGCGTCGGAACACCCTGTGTCTGTGCCTGTGCCACGGCGACCCCGGCACAGGCATGGTGTCCTCGCCGCCTCGGCTCTCCTCGCGGTGGGTGCCTTGGTCCTGTCCGCGTGTGACGGGAGCGGTGCGTCGGGCGGCGACGAGGTGGCCGACAAGAACACGTCGGGCACGTCGGGTAAGTCGGGTATCGAGATCAAGGTCTCGGCGCGGGACGGCGCCACCGATGCCGGCCTCAACACCGGTGTCAGCGTCAGTGGCGGCAGACTGACCGAGGTGCGGCTGGTCCGGGTGGACAGCGGCGTCACGGTCAAGGGCTCGATAGCCGGCGACGGCACCTCCTGGAAGCCCGCCGTCCCGTTGGAGCGCGGAACCAGGTACCAGCTGGTCGCCAACGCCAAGGACGGCAAGGGGCATTCGGCCGCCGAGAAGTCCACCTTCACCACGGTCTCCGCGAAGAACAGCTTCACCGCCTCCTACACCCCCGACGGCGGCACGACCGTCGGCGTCGGCATGCCGGTGTCCTTCACCTTCGACAAGCCGATCAGCAACAGGAAGGATGTCGAATCGCACATCACGGTGTCCGCCGGCAGCGGCCAGAAGGTCGTCGGGCACTGGTTCGGTGCGAAGCGCCTGGACTTCCGTCCCCAGGAGTACTGGAAGGCCGGCTCCACGGTCACGATGAAGATCGACCTGGACGGTGTGAAGGGCGGCGAGGGCCTCACCGGCGTGCAGTCCAAGGCGGTGACCTTCACCGTCGGCCGGTCCCAGGTCTCCACCGTCGACCTGAACACCCAGACCATGACGGTGGTCCGGGACGGCAAACCCGTCAAGTCCCTGCCGGTCTCCGGCGGCAGCCCGAAGCACCCGACCTACAACGGTCAGATGGTGATCTCGGAGAAGCTCGTCCAGACCCGGATGAACGGCTCGACCGTCGGCTTCAACGACCCCGGGAACACCTACGACATTCCGGACGTGCCGCACGCGATGCGGCTGTCGGCCACCGGCACCTTCCTCCACGGCAACTACTGGAGCAGCCCTTCGGTCTTCGGCCGCTCCGGCACCAGCCACGGCTGCATCGGCCTGCAGGACCACAAGGGCGGCGGGGGCGACACCCCGGCCAAGTGGTTCTTCGAGCAGTCTCTCGCCGGCGACGTCGTGATCGTCAAGAACTCGCCCGAGCAGACCGTGAAACCGGACAACGGTCTCAACGGATGGAACCTCTCCTGGTCCGACTGGCAGGCGGGCAGCGCATTGTGACCCGTGCCGTCCCCGGAGCTTCGGCGTCCCCGGGGTTTCGACGTCCCGGAGTTTCGAAATGGTTGAACGTGCATAGAGCGACTCCGGCGTGTGCGCCGCGTTACCGGATAATTTCGCTGAGCATGCTCACCGGTCGCACTCGCCCCCCGCGCACAGGGCGCACGACGGCGAATAGCGCCGGCACCTGGTCGGGTTTCCCGCCCGCGATCCGCAGGGAATTAGTACCGCATCTTCACCGGTTGTTCAAACACCCGGTCGCCAACTCGGCCATGGCTACTGGCGAGTTCAGCGAAATGCACAGGGACATATGCCCCGCCCAGCTGCCTCGATGCACCATCAGATTGCCTAACCCTGGGCATGTTTGCGCAATTCGTTACGTCGCACTGGGTGGAGCGGCCCGGCACCGACAGTAAAATTCCCGGTTTTTCTTCTCCTGCGCAATCACGCGCATGGACGTGACGCGGCAATCGGAGTCCAGCCGGACCAACTGTGCAGTAATGAGAACTCTCCGTATTGGAAAGGCCCTTGGGCTGACCACGGCGAATTACCTATTACGATGAGCGCCAACCGATCGCCGGCCAGGTGGCGTTCGTCGTCCGGGAGAAGACTGGGAGAAGAGCTGCCCATGGGGAAACACGCACGACGGCGCGAGAGGCGTTTTCGCGCCCGGGTCGTCGGCACCACCGGGACATTGGCCGTCGTCCTGGGAGCCGGCATCGGCCCTGCCACCGCTGCGGGGAAGGCCGCCGGTGCGCCCATGGCCACGGCTGCGGCCATCGAACCGCCGCCGGCCCCGGGCCAGCTGACCCTCCCCGCCCCGACCGGGCGCTATCGCGTCGGCACGGTCGACCTTCACCTGCGCGACTCGACCCGCACGGATCCGTGGGTGCCCGGCAACCAGCCGCGTGAGCTGATGGTCTCGCTGTGGTATCCGGCCGCGCACACCGGTCGCTACCCCGCCGCGCGTCTCCCGAGCAGTCAGCAGGTGCTGCCGGGTGGGGTGACCCTGCCCACCACGGCCGGCCATACCGGCGCCCCGGTTGACCGCCGGGCCGGCAAACTGCCGGTGGTGCTCTACTCGCCCGGGCTGCACGGCAGTCGGGCATCGGGGACCGCGCTGGTCCAGGACCTGGCCAGCCGCGGGTATCTGGTCGTCACCCTCGACCACACCCACGACGCCTCCGAGGTGCTGTTCCCGGGCGGGCGGCGTGAGGTGAACACCATGCCGCCGGGAACGCACGCGTCCCGGACGATCGCCGTCCGGGCGGCGGACACCCGCTTCGTCATCGACCAGCTGACCGCGCTCGCCCACGGCCACAACCCGGACGTGGAGCACGCCCCCCTCCCGCACGGCCTGACCCACGCCGTGGACACGCACCGTATCGGGATGTTCGGCGCCTCCCTCGGCGGAGGAGCCGTGCCGGCCGCCATGCACGCGGACTCCAGGATCCGCGCCGGCGCCGACCTGGACGGGCAGCTCTTCGGCCCGGAGGTCCACCAGTCACTCAACCGCCCCTTCCTGCTGTTCAGTTCCCAACACCACAACCGCAACACCGACGGGAGCTGGGCGCGGTTCTGGAAACACCTGCACGGCGAGCGGCTCGACCTGAGGCTGCTCGGCGCCGAGCACAACTCCTTCACCGACGCCGAGGCCCTCTTCCCCCAGGCACCGGGCGCCTACGGGTTGACCCCGCCTCAACTGGTGCCGATCCTCGGCACGATCGACCCCAACCGCGCCATCGAGATCCAACGCACCTATCTCGCGGCCTTCTTCGACAAGCACCTGCGGCACCGGCACAGTCACCTGCTCGACGGCCCCTCGCACCGCTACCCAGAGGTCGCCTTCGTGCGCTGAACCAGCCGAACGCCGCCCCCGACGACCGCACAGCGCGACGGCATGTCACGGCCCTATCCCCGCATCCCCCACGTGCCGAGAGGACTCTGCCCTGCCCCCGGTAGCCCACGCGCCCCGTCCCCACCGTGCGCGACGCCGTGCCGACATGCCTCTGCTCGGAGGTGTCCGCCCACCGATCGCCGCTCTGCTCTGCGCACTTCTGGCGGTTGCCGCGTTCCCCACACTCGCGCTCGGCACCGTCCACGACCAGGAAGTCCCGCAGGCGGTACGTGTTGCGGAACGACGCATCGCCGAGGACGCGGCGGCCTCGGTCCGAGCCGCCATCGACGCCGGAGCCACGGCGGTGCGCCGTGCCGCGGCGTCCGCCAGGCCGGCCGACGGCAGTGCTCCGGCGGCGGTACTGAGGTCCCTCACCCCTGCCGGCCCCGCGGTGCTGGGCAGCGTGCTGCTCGACCCGCACACGGGCCGGCCCCTCGCGACCAGCGGTGCGGCGGTGCCGCTGTCCGGTGTGGATGCAGCGGCTCTGCTGCGGCCGGGCACCGCGAACCCCGCGCCCCGGCTGATCGCGTCAGGAAGTACCGGACCGCGGCTGTTGCTCTTCGCCCGGGTGAGCGTCCCCCCTGCGGGGCGTGAACTCCTGCTGGTCGTAGCGGAGAAGCTCGCTGCGCCTGTGGTGTACGGAGGCGGGCGCACCGGTCAGTTGCTGGACGGGGACGGAAAGGTGCTCGCCACCGCCGGTGCCGCCGGCACTGCCCCGGCACCGACGCCCGACGCCGAGGACGGCACCCGGCCCGCTGCCGTGGTGGAGGCAGCCAACGCCGGACGATCCGCCGGCGACACCTCCGGCAGTGTGCTCGGTGACGAGCACGACGGGTTGCGCCGGGTCGCGGGGTGGGCCTCGGTCGCGGCGGTGAACGGCAAGGACAACAGGAACGACGGCGGCAAGGACAGCGGCGAGGACGACAGTTCCCGGCTGGGCCTGACGGTGGTCACGTTCAGGGAGGTGGCGTCGGCGAAGGGCGGAGCCGGCCATATGTCGTTCGCCCTCGCTGCCGCGGGTGTGTTGGTGGTGATCGCCGTGCTGGTCACCCTGGTGCTGTGGGGCACCGTGCAGCGTCCGCTGCTGCGGCTGCATCTGTCCGCTGCCCGGCTGGCCGGGGGTGTCTGCGACATGTCCGCGGCACGGGGCGAGAGATCCGCGGCACGGGGCGAGCTGGCGCGGCCGGTGCCGGTCGCGGCGTTCGGTGAGCCCGGCAGGGTCGGTCTGGCGCTGGAGTCGATACGTCGTCAACTCCTTGGCCAGGAAGGGCCGGAGCCCGTGCGGGCGGTGCGCTATCGCCTCGGGGTTCGGTCCGTTCTCCTTGTCTGCGCACTGGTGGTCGCCGCTTGGGGGATGCCCCTGCTGTTCCTGTTCAACCGGGTACCGGCCGACCAGGCCGTGCCGGTGACTGCCGTCGCCGACCAGCAGGCACGTACCGAGGCCGCCGCCGACCTGGTCCGGCAGTCCCTCGACCGGAGCCGTACCGACCTCGCGGCGGTGGCACCGGCCCTCGCCGGCGCGCCACCGGAAAGAGCGGAGGAGATTCTGCGGCGGGAGCGCGCCGACCATCCCACGTACCGGTCGCTGTACGTGCTGAACCGCGCCGGCGCGATCGTGCTGCGGACGGGCAGGCGGCCGCTGCGCGCCCTCGGTCATGTGCCGGCCGGCGACGGTCTCACCCAGGTCACCACGTCCGGCAGGAACCCCGCGATCGCCGCCTACGCCCGGATTCCGGCGGCCAAGGACGCCGAGGTGGGCACCGCGCCGGCCGTGGTGGTCGCCGAGATCGCCGTCAGCGCGTTGAACGACGTGGTCGCACGGCCGGGGCTGGGCAGGGTGTGGCTGACCGACGAGCGCCACCGGGTGCTCACGGCGAATATCGACTTCCGGGGCTTCCAGCCGCTTCCCACCCGGGGCCTCACCCGTCTCGTGGCCAGGACCGAGGCGGCACCCGGCAGCGCGGGCGGACCGGCATCGGCCGTCCTGGACGCGGCGACCGCGCCGGGCGGGGGTCCTTCGGTCGCGGCCGCCGCGCCACTGGCGCGGACCGGGCCGGTGGCCGCGCTCGGCTGGCGGGTGGTCTCCGCCGAGGCCGCCGCCGACCTTCAGCTGACGGGCTATCAGCTCCAGGCACGCACCATGCTGGCCGGACTGCTCGCCCTGTCCCTGGGCGTCGCCTGTCTGATCTGGCTGCACATCGTCGTGGCCAGGCCGCTGCGCGCCCTCACCAGGTGCGCGGAGCGGCTGGCCGGCGGTGACCGTCGCACGGTGCTGTACCCGGTCCACCACGACGAGTGCGGCTCGGTCACCCGCAACCTGGAACTGCTCCGGCAGGCGCTGGTGGAACGGGACCGGGGCGCCGGATCCGACGTGGCGCCCGCCTGTGCCCCCTCGTCCCAGCGCGGTCGCGCGCCATGGCAGCAAAGGACCAACTGACGTGCTCTTCCTCTACGTTGTGCTGCTGCTGACCTGTGCCGCGCTGGTGGTCGCCGGCGTGCTGGAACAGCGGCGCCACTACGCCGCGCTGGCGCAGATCCCCGCGCGGGTGCTGGTCAACGGCATCCGCGGCAAGAGCTCGATCACCCGGCTGTGTGCGGGGGCGCTGCGCGGCGGCGGTCTGGTCACCGTGGCCAAGACCACCGGCACCGCCGCCCGGTTCATCCACCCGGATGCCACCGAGGAGCCCGTGTACCGGAAGTTGGGCATCGCCAACGTCGTCGAGCAGATCGGCATCGTGCGGCGCGCGGCGGCGTACCGGCCGGACGCGCTGGTGATCGAGTGCATGGCGGTGATGCCGGCACTGCAGGAGATCAACCAGGAGAAGCTGATCCGCTCCACCATCGGCGTGCTGTGCAATGTGCGCGAGGATCATCTCGACGAGATGGGACCGACGTTGGACGATGTGGCCCGCTCGTTGTCCCGTTCGATGCCGGTCGGTGGGATCTGTGTCACCGCGGAGCGGGAACGGCTGCCGATCCTCAAGGAGGAGGCGGACAAACGGAGGTGCCGGCTGATCACGGTCGATCCGGAGTCGGTCACCGACGAGGAACTGCGCGGGTTCAGCTGGTTCACCTTCAAGGAGAACGTCGCCATCGCGCTGGCGGTGGCCGAGTTGCTCGGTGTGGACCGGGCCACCGCACTGCGCGGTATGTGGGACGCGCCGCCGGACCCGGGCGTGCTCTCCGTCGAGCGCTACCGCACCCCCGACGGGCGGCGGCTACGTTTCGCCAATGTCTTCGCCGCCAACGACCCCGAGTCGACGCTGATGAACGTCCGACAGCTGGAGCAGCTCGACGCGATCCGCCGTCCGCTGAACGTGGTGATCAACTGCCGTCCGGACCGGGTGGAACGCAACGGGCAGATGGGCGCGATCGTGCCCGACCTGGCCCCGGAGACGGTCTTCCTCATCGGGCATCCGACCAAGAGCGCCCGCGACGGCATCCCGCCGGACTGGTCGTCGGGCCGGGTGGTGGACCTGGGTGGCGAGCGGCGCGACGCGGCGGAGCTGACCCGCGCGATCCTCGCCGAAGTGGCCCCGGATTCCTCACTGGTGGCCATCGGCAACATCCACGGCCAGGGAGAACTGTTCCTGGAGCGCCTGGCCGAGCTGCCTCCGGACGACGCCGACGAGCCGCTGCCGGTGGCGCATGCGCCCGAGCCGGAGCCGTACAGCTGGGTGGCGTCGCTGAACGCCCCGGCACCCGGCCTGCCTGTCCCCCTCACCTCCTCCGCCCCTGCCGAAGGCCGGTACGAGCCCGCAAGGAAACTGCCGTGATCCCCGTCGACGTCACTCCGCAGACCGCCGCACTGGGAATCGCCCTCGGGCTGGTCTTCTCCCTGATCTGCTACCTGACCACCAACCTCTCTCCGGGCGGCATGATCACCCCCGGCTGGCTGGCGCTGACCCTCGTCACCGATGTGGCCCGGGCCGCGATGGTGATCGGCGTCACCGCGCTCACCCTTCTCGCGACCAAGGTCCTTCAGCGTCATGTGATCCTTTACGGGAAGCGGCTGTTCGCCGCCGTGGTGCTCGCCGCCGTGCTGTTGCAGACCACGGTGGCGCTCGCGCTGCAGCACGAGTTCCCGCTGCTCTACACCGCGCAGACCCTGGGTTTCATCGTGCCCGGTCTGATCGCCTATCAGCTGGTGCGGCAACCGCTGGCGGCCACCGTGATCTCCACCACCGCGGTCACCCTGGGCACGTATGTGGTGCTGGTGGCCGGGTTGCTGCTGGGGGCGCTGCCCGTCGGCTGACCCGGCCGCCCGCGCCCACCCCACCCGTCCGCACGTCGAGGAGGTCACCATGGGCACCGTGCCCACTCCGCCCCGCAGGCCCAGTCGCCGTCAGATCCTCGGCTCCGCCGTCGGCCTGGCCGCCGCGGGAGCGATCGGCGGATATGCCTGGCACCGTTCCCACGGCGGCGCTCCGGACGACGACTTCGAGGTACCGACCGGCGGCTACCGCTTCGAGCGGCGCACCGCGCCCGCCCGCACGGTGGCGCGCGCCGCCGACGGCCGGGTGCTGGCCACCTTCACCGACGGCGCCCGCACCGCCGTGCTGGCCGGCCCGGCCCGCACCTGGAGCGAGCCGCGCACCACCGGCGCCGTGGTGCGCGGCGATGCCTGGGTACGGCTGATGCCCGGCGCCTGGCGCCAGGGCAGGGAAGAGACCCGCTGGTTCCGGGAGTGGTTTCCCAAGGTCCTCGCCGACCGCAGTCCGGACGTCCTCGCCGTGGCCTTCCAGTACGGCGACGGGGCGCCCGACCGGCATACCGCGTCGGGCCTGCGCTACGCCGGCCGGGCCCACTTCGGGCCGGACGTTCCCGGGCGGCCGCCGGGGTCGTTCCATCAACGCGACGAGAAGTCCGACTTCTACGACTACCTCGGCGTTCCCTGGACCTTCCCGGACGGCACCCGCAGGTACCCGGAGCGGGAGCGCTACGGGGATGTGGACTGCTCCGGCTTCATGCGCCTGGTCTGGGGCTACCGCATGGGCTACCCCCTGCACGCCAGCAACGGCGCGGGGGCCGGCCTGCCCCGCCGGGCCTACGCCATCGCCGCCCGGGCACCCGGCGTACTGCTGATCCCGGACACCGGCCGGCCACCCGCCGACCTCGGTCCCCTGCTCCCCGGCGACCTGGTCTTCTTCTCCATCGACATCGGACGACCGCACGCCATCGACCACTGCGGCCTGTACCTGGGGCCGGACGACGACGGGCATCCGCGCTTCTACTCCAGCCGCTCGCAGGCGAACGGCCCCACCATGGGCGACCTGGCAGGCCGGGCGACGCTCGACGGCCACGGCTTCTACGCCCGGGGGCTGCGCATGGCCCGCCGCCTGTGAAGCCGACGTACTCCTCCCGCACCCCAGCCCGCCCCCGGAGAGACCCCACCGTGGCCACCACCTCCCCCGCTCACGACCCCACCGACCGCCGCCACCGCCTCCCGCGGGCCGTCCACGCCAGGCGCTGCCGGCGGGCCGTCCTCAGCCGGGAGTCGTCGGCGCTGCTGCTGATCCTGGCAACCGCAGCGGTGCTCTACGCCTGGGGCATCGACCGTGCCGGGGTGCACCCGTACTACAGCGCGGCCGTGCGGTCGATGGCCGCGGACTGGCATGCCTTCGTCTTCGGCGGGCTGGACCCGAGCGGCTCGATCACCGTGGACAAGATCCCCGGTGCGCTCTGGCCGCAGGCCCTGTCCGTCCGGCTTCTCGGGCCGCACAACTGGGCGGCGGTCCTGCCGCAGGTCCTGGAGGGCGTGCTCGCCGTCCTGGCACTGCACCGGATCGTCCGTGCCTGGGCCGGCCCCACGGCAGGGCTGCTCGCCGCGCTGGCCCTCGCCCTCACCCCGATCACCGTCGCCCTCAACCGGCACACCATCCCCGACACCCTCCTCGTCCTGCTGCTGGTCCTCGCGGCGGGGGCGCTGCAAAAGTCCGTCACCACCGGGAGGTTGGGGCCGCTGCTCCTGTGCGGGACATGGGTGGGACTGGCCTTCCAGGCAAAGATGGTCCAGGCATGGCTCGTCCTGCCGGTCTTCGCCGCCGTCTACCAACTGGCCGCTCCGGGCTCCCGGCTGGACCGTGCCCGGCGGCTGCTGCTCGCCGGCACCACCGCCCTCGTCGTCTCCTGCTCCTGGCTCCTGCTGGTCTGGGCGACCCCCGCCACGGACCGTCCGTACCTCGACGGCACCACCAACAACAACCCCTTCACCCTGGTCTTCGGCTACAACGGGCTGAGCCGCTTCGGCCACGACCCGCACGCGCTGGGCGCCGTCGCCGGCACCGCCGCCAGCCGCACCACCGGCAACACCGGTTGGACCATGCTGGTCAACCAGAGCGTGGGCCCGCAGATCGCCTGGCTCCTGCCGCCGGCCGCACTGGCGTTGGCTCTGGGCGTGTGGTGGCGCGCCGGTCACCCACGCACCGACGGGTCACGGGCGGGCTTTCTGCTCTGGGGCGGATGGCTGCTGACGCACATCGTGGTCTTCAGCAACTCCAACGGCAATCACGGCTACTACACTGCCGTACTGGCGCCGGCCCTCGCCGCGCTGTCCGGTGCCGGGACCGCCGTCTTCTGGGCCGAGTACCGCGCCGGCGGGCGACGCCGGGCGGCGCTGCCCATCGCCGTCGGCGTCACGGCGTTGTGGGCCGCGGTGATCGACGGCCCGCACAGTCACTTCGCGCCCTGGCTGCTGCCGGTGGTCCTGATGCTCGGCCTGTGCGGGGCCGTCGGCCTGTGGACCAGCGGTCCGCAGACCGCGCGACGGGCGGTCCACGGCGCCCTCGCGGCCTGCCTGGCATCGGCGCTGCTCGCCCCGGCCGTCTGGGCCGCCTCCTGCCTGAATCCGCGGTACCCCGGCTCGCCGGTCGAGCCGCTGGCCGGCCCGGTCGGCCCCGGCTACCACGATGCGCTCCACCGCCGGGCCAAGATCCCGCGCAACCCCCTGGACGCCCCCTCCGCCCGGGACGCCGCGCTCCTGCGCTACCTCTCCGGGCACCGCTCCGGCGAGAAGTACCTGCTCGCCACCCAGGCGGCCTACGGTGCCGAGCCCCTGCTGCGCGCGGCCTCGCAGCCCATGCTGGTCATGGGCGGCTTCACCGGCCTGACCCCGTACCCGGCCCCACGCCAGCTCCGTGACCTGGTCTCCACCCACCGGCTGCGCTACGCCCTGCTGACCACGCGCCGCCCGTCCACACCGGCCACGACCTGGGTGAAGAGCAACTGCACCCGCGTCCCGCCGACCGCCTACGGCCGCGCCTCGGACGGCAGCTTCACCCTCTACGACTGCGTTCGACGAGGCGGCTGACCCCCAGCGCCCCAGCGCCCCCAGCGGCTCGGCAGACGGTCAAGAGTGCGCCAAACGATTGCACACCTGCGCAAGTATTGGTCTACACTCGGAGAGGTTTGAAGAAGAGGCACCTCGTTCGGTGAGGCGTCTGCACGGACACAGGCCACTGACCCCACGACGTCGAGAGACGCCCAGGGTCAGGACAGGTCTCCCCGGCCTAAGGGGTGACCCCAAGTGGCTTCCCCCACAGTGGATTACGCCGTGCAGTGCCAAAGCTCTGACGAGTTGGGGTGAACCGGCCGCAGTCGTGCGGGCCGGTCCGCTCCTTGCCGAGTCGACGACGACGCGCACGCGACGCGTCCCGACCGGAAGGAGGCGAGTGACATGGATTGCAGTTGCAGTAGTCCGGGCCATAGTCGGCCCCTGCCCCGCCTGTCCTCGCACTCTTCCGGCACGCGGTAACCACCTCCCCTGCGCGGATTCACCTTCGCACCCTGCGCCCCGTACGGCCATCCGCCGTGACGGGCCGCCGTCCTGCGCGCCCGCGCAGAGGGGATGGCCGCCGCATGCCCCCAACACCTCCCCGGCTGGGGGGATTTGGGAGGTACGTCAGCATGACGAAAACGACCATCGACACCACTGCCGTCGGCAACACCGCCCTCGACGGCACCGCTGTCCGCACGCCCCGCGCGGCGGTCCTGGACGACGCCCACGTCGGCGACATCCAGGGCGCCCTGGGCACCATCCGGCTCGACGACACCGCACCCCGTACCGGCCTGTCGGCCAGGCTCAAGACGCTGCTGGCCATCGTCGGCCCCGGCCTGATCGTGATGGTCGGCGACAACGACGCCGGTGCGTTCGCGACCTACGGTCAGGCCGGCCAGAACTACGGCACGCACCTGCTGTGGACCCTGCTCCTGCTCATACCGGTCCTGTACGTCAACCAGGAGATGGTGCTGCGCCTGGGCGCCGTCACCGGCGTCGGGCACGCCCGGCTCATCCTGGAGCGGTTCGGGAAGTTCTGGGGCGCGTTCTCGGTCATCGACCTGTTCCTGCTCAACGCGCTGACGCTGGTGACCGAGTTCATCGGCATCACCCTGGCCACCGGCTACCTGGGCCTGCCGAAGGAAGCGTCGGTGGTGCTGGCCGCCGCGATCATCGTGGCCTCCGCGTTCACCGGTTCCTTCCGCCGCTTCGAGCGGATCGCCATCGCGCTGTGCGCCGCCTCGCTGCTGCTGGTGCCGATCTACTTCATGATCCACCCCGCCGCGTCGCAGATGGCCCGGGACTTCGTCATCCCGAACATGCCCGGCGGGACGGGCGAGTTGTCGACCGTCATGCTGCTGATCATCGGCATCGTCGGCACCACGGTCGCCCCCTGGCAGCTGTTCTTCCAGCAGTCCTACGTGATCGACAAGCGGATCACCCCGCGTTTCATGAAGTACGAGAAGGCGGACCTGGTCATCGGCATCGCGGTGGTGGTCATCGGTGCCGCGGCCATGATGGGCTTCACCGCCGCCGCCTTCGCCGGGACGCACCAGGCCGGGAACTTCACCGACACCGCGGGCATCGCCCACGGCCTGGCCGCGCACGCCGGCAAGCTCGCCGGAGTCCTGTTCGCCATCGCCCTGCTGGACGCCTCGATCATCGGCGCCTTCGCCGTCTCCCTGTCCACCGCCTACGCCATCGGCGACGTCTTCGGCATCCGGCACTCCCTGCACCGCGGCGTCAAGGGCGCCAAGGGCTTCTACGCCGTCTACGCCGGCCTGGTCGCGGCCGCCGCGACGATCGTGCTGATCCCCGGCTCGCCACTGGGCCTGCTCACCGAAGGAGTCCAGACCCTGGCCGGGGTGCTGCTGCCCTCCGCGTCGGTCTTCCTGCTCCTCCTCTGCAACGACAAGGCCGTCCTCGGCCCCTGGGTCAACGGCCCGAAGACCAACGCGTTCACCTCGGCCGTGGTGGGTGTCCTGGTCGCCCTGTCTATCGTCCTGACCGCCTCGGTCCTCTTCCCGGACATCTCCGCGGGCGCGATCCTGGACATCATGGCCGCCTGCGGCATCGTCGGGGTGCTGGCCGCCGGGTACGCCTTCACCCGCCGCCGCACCGGCACCAAGGAAGACCCGATCGACCGCACCGGCCGGGGCACCTGGCGGATGCCCCCGCTCGCCACCCTGACCAGGCCGACCATGTCCACCGCGCGCAAGCTCGGCATGGGCGCGCTGCGCACCTATCTCCTCGTCGCGATGGTCCTCGTCGTCATCAAGATCGCTCAGGTCGCCTTCGGGGGCTGAGGAAGCCCAACACCCCGCGGTCCGGGGGCCGTTGACTGCGCCCCCGGACCCCGCTCACCGAACGGAGGCCCGTTCGTCATGCTCACCGCACTCGCCCACGTCCAGCTCGCCGCCCCGGCCGGTTCCGAGGACGTGCTGCGCCGCTTCTACCTCACCACGCTGCAGATGACGGAAATCCCCAGGCCGCCAGGCGTCGCCCGGCGGGGCGGCTGCTGGTTCGCCGCGGCGGACGGCGGACGACTGGAGATCCACATCGGGATCGAGGACGGCTACCGCCCGCCCCGCAAGGCCCACCCCGCGATAAGGGTCACCGGTCTCGACGCGCTCGCCGCCCGCCTGGAGGCACACGGCGCACCGGTCGTGTGGCACGTCAGCGTGCGCGGCCACCGCCGCTTCCTCACCACCGACCCGGTCGGCAACCGCCTGGAGTTCCTGGAGCCCCTCGGGCGATGGCGCGAATCGTGGGATGCCTGTCGTTGACGCCATCAGGCGGGAGCCAGCAGGCTGAAGACGTGCAACAACGCCGCATTGTCTTCGTGGTCTTCGACGGCTTCCAGGCCCTGGATCTGGTCGGCCCACAGGAGGTGTTCCAGCACGCGGGAAAGCCCGCGGGAGGATACGACTGCCGGGTCCTGGCGCCCACCGCCGGACCGGTCCCGGCGTCCAGCGGCCTGTCCGTACACGCCGGACACGGTGTGGCCGACCTGGGACCGGACGGCATCGACACCCTGGTGGTGGTGGGCGGCGACGGCGTCGACCACGCCGCACAGGACGGCGCGCTGACCGGGTGGATCGCCGCGGCCGGGAAGTCCGCCCGCCGCGTCACCTCCGTGTGCAGCGGAGTGTTCCTGCTGGCGGCCGCCGGGCTCGCCGACGGCCGCCGGGTCACCACCCATTGGTCCCGCGCCGGGCAGCTGGCCGGGCAGCATCCTGAACTGCGGGTGGACTGCGACCCGATCTTCATCAGGGACGGGCGGGTGTGGACCTCGGCCGGGGTGACCGCCGGCATGGACCTCGCGCTCGCCCTGGTGGAGGAAGACCTCGGCCAGGACATCGCCCGTGCCGTCGCTCAGGAGTTGGTGCTCTTCCTGCGTCGGCCGGGCAACCAGTCGCAGTTCAGTGTGCCGCTGTGGTCGCGCCAGCCGTCCACCGACCCGATCCGGGCCGCGGTCTCGGCGATCCACGCCGACCCCCGGGCCCGGCACGGCATATCCGACCTGGCCACCCACGCGGGCCTGAGCACCCGTCACCTCCAGCGCCGGTTCACCGCCGAACTCGGCACACCTCCGGCGGCCTACGTCGAGCGGGTGCGCGTCGAGGCGGCACGACGGGCCCTCGTCGAAGGCGACGACCCCGTCGAGACCATCGCCCACCACTGCGGCTTCGGTACCGCGGAGACGCTGCGCCGCTCCTTCCACCGGCACGTCGGCGTGGCACCGTCCGAGTACCGGGACCGTTTCCGATCCATGAACCTGAAAGAGTTGGCATGACGACCTATGGACTGCTGTTGTTCGAGGCAGCCGAGGAACTGGACTTCGTCGGGCCCTGGGAGGTGTTCACCTCCTCCGCCATGATCCGCGAGCAGCGGGACGCCACCGAGCGGCAGGACACCGCCGTACTGATCGCCGAACGGCCGGGCCCCGTCCGCTGCAACAAGGGCATGCGGGTACTGCCCGACCACACCTTCGACGACCACCCGCCGCTCGACGTGCTGCTCGTGCCCGGCGGGAACGGCACCCGGACCCAGGTGTCCAACCCCGCACTCATCGAGTGGATCGGCAAGACCTCCGCCCAGGCAGCCTGGACCACCAGCGTGTGCACCGGCGCCCTGCTGCTGCACGAGGCCGGCCCGGCCCGCGGCCGCCGCGTGGCCACCCACCATGCCTTCGAAGACACCCTCCAGGCACGCGAGGACATCACCGTCGTCCGCGACGCACGCTATGTGGTCGACGGCCGACTGGTCACCAGCCAGGGCGTCTCCGCCGGCATCGACATGGCCCTGTGGCTGATCGGCCAACTGCACGGCCGCGACCACGCCCGCGCGGTGCGCCGTTACCTCCAGTACGAACCCGCCCCGCCCTACCTCGCCGACGAGCCGCCGGTCCGCTGCTGACCGCAGGACGGCCATGGCCCCGGTCCCGGCGCCTGCGGACGGGCTTCGGTTTCTTGGCTTGGTGCTGTCCGTCCCCTCTCCCTTTGCTGGCGGAGTGTTCACCTGCCGCTGCGTAGCGTTGTCACGGCGTGCGGAGCCGAGGCCGAGGGAGTTCGCAGCGGCTCTTCGCGCCGATGACTCCTGCCCGAGGTCACCCGGCTCGAAGGGACACCTGATGCGAGATCTCGAAGACCTCCGCCCGTCCCCGTCCATGGAGCACGACGATGCGCTCCGCGCGGCGGCCGATCAAGTACGCGCAGCACGGCCCGAGTTGGCGGGGCCCTTCTTACGTTCCCTGCCCGGGGCGCGGGCCACGGTGCTGGGGCGCCTGTGGGGGGCGTTCGCCCGGGAGCCGCTGCCGGGGATCACCGGCCGGCGCCGCGACGGTGGCGATCTGACCGTCTTCCTGGTAGGCGGCGGGCGGCTGTCGGGCGATGCGGCCGTCGCCGAGCGGTTCGCCCGGACGGAGCCCGGCTTCGCCGTGGAAACACCCGCGGGACCGGTGTCGGACCCGGTGCGGCTCCTGGCCGCGCTGGGCCTGCGCACGCCGGCGGCCCGCACGCTGAGTGCCGAGTTGGCCAACAGCGTGGCCAACCTGGCCCTGGCCCGGGCCGCCGCCGGGGCCCGCCGGCCTGTGGTGCGCGACAGTGTGGACGCCGAACAGGCCGTGGTCGACGGCCACCCCCAGCACCCGTGCTGCCGAACCCGTACCGGCCTGTCGGTGGCCGAGGTACTGGCCTACGCACCCGAGCACCGGCCCGTGATCGACGTGCCCTTGCTGGCCGTGCCCGCCCGCCGGTGGCAGCAGGCCGGCACCTGGCCGGCGGAGCTGCGCGACGGTGACACGGTGCTGATGCCGCTGCATCCCTGGCAGCGCGACCACGTCCTCCCGCGGTGCGCGGGCCTGTCGCCGTCCGGGAGGTCGGTCACGGCGCGTCCGCTGATGTCCCTGCGGACCCTCGCCCCGCTGGACGCCCTGCCCGGCTGCCACGTCAAGACATCGCTGGACGTGCAGGTGACGAACTACCGACGGACCATCGCCCCGGCGGAGGTCGCCGACGGTCCTGTGCTGTCCGACCTGGTGGCGGCGGTCGTCGAGAAGTCCGGCCACGCCGACCGGCTGAGCGTGCTGCGGGAGCTGGGCGGCGGCGCCGTGCGCGTGGACGGACAGCCGTGCCCGTCGCTGGCCTCGATGGTGCGGGAGTCGGCCGACCGGTACACGGGCCCGGACGAGATCGCCGCACCCCTGACCGCCGTCTACGCCACCGAGGCCGCCCTGATCAGCGGTGACGCGGTGGACTGGCTCGGGGAGTTCGCGGAGCTGGTGCTGCCACCCGTTCTGACGCTGCTGTCCATGGGGGTCGCGCTGGAGGCGCACGGGCAGAACACGCTGGTGGTGCTGCGGCGGGGCCGCCCGGTACGCGTGCTGTACCGGGATCTGGACGGCGTGCGGGTGAGCGGACGGCGCCTGGCCGCCTGCGGCTTCGAACTGTCGCGGCTGGCCGGGAGCCGCGCCGGGGAGGACCCTTTCGCCCTGCGGGCCAAGCTGTTCGGCGCGCTGCTGAGCGGTGTGTTCGGCGAGCTGGTGGCGGTGCTTTCCCGGGCGCGTGGAGCCGAGCCCGACGACCTGTGGGCCGTGGTCGCCGGCGTCGCCCGGAGGGTTTTCGCCGCGCTGCGGGCCGAGGACGGTGACGAGGAGGCGTTCTTCGCCGCCGCCTGGCCGTTGAAGGCCGGCACCGCGATGCGGCTGGCCGACGTCCCCGGCAAGGCCCAGTGGGTGGCGGTGCCCAACCCGGTGGCCGCCCACCGCGGCAGCACCCGGCGGGAGGTCCGGCGATGACCTCTCCGACGCTCGGCCCGCCGGCCCCCGGCACCACCGCCACCGACGCCGACGGCACCACGGCGGACGTGGTGACCGCGCACACCCTGCTCAACTGCCTGGTGCGTGAGGTCTCCGGACCCGAACGCCAGGTCACCGTCGCCGACGGACACCTGCTGGTGCGTCTGCCGCGCCGCGGGGTGCTGCTGCGGGTGGCGCTGCGTCGTCTGTCGCTGATCGGCGCCCACCGCTTCAGCGGGCCGCCCGAGCGCCGCGAGGGCGCCGCCTGGTCCCCGCTCGGCTCGGCCGCACTCGCGGAACTGATCCGCGCGGAACTCACCCTGCGCACCGGCGCGGACAACGAGGAGTTCACCGCCCAGGTCGCCGCCAGCCGTGCCACCGTCGGCACCGTGCTCCAGGCCCGGCGCGCGCACCGGCCCCCGCCCGACGCCTATCTCGCCTCCGAGCAGTCCCTCGTCTACGGGCACCGCTTCCACCCCACCCCCAAGTCCCGTAGCGGAGACCCGCGGGAGTGGCTGGAGTACGGGCCGGAGACCGGCAGCCGGTTCGCGCTGCGCTATCTCGCCGTACCGCCCGAACTGCTGTGTGCGGAAGGCGACTCCGGCGCCCTGGACACCCTGGGGCCGGGCCGGCCGGGCCACCTCGTCCTGCCCGTCCACCCGTGGCAGTACCGGATGCTGTCCGGACACCGTGGCCTGCGTGCGGCGCTCGCCCGCGGCGACGTGCACGATCTGGGCAGCTGCGGTCCCCCGGTGGCACCCACGGCATCGGTGCGCACCGTGTACGAGCCGGCCGCCGACGTGTTCCTGAAGTTCAGCCTGAATGTGCGGCTGACCAACTGCGTACGGAAGAACTCCGCCTACGAGCTGGCCGGTGCCGTCGTCCTGCACGGCGTCGTCCAGCCGGTGTTCGCGGCGCTGCGCGCGCGGTATCCGGGGTGCGGCATGCTGGGCGAGCCGGGCTACCGCAGTCTCGACCTCGACGGCAGCCGCGACCTGCACGAGGGTTTCGGGGTCATCGTGCGCGAGGGCTTCGGCCGGCATCTGCCGCCCGCCGTCACCCCCCTGCTGGCCGCCGCCGTCGCCGACGAGTATCCCAACAGTCCGGCACACGTCTCCCGGCTCCTGGCCCGCCGCGGCTCCGACCCGCTGGCCTGGTGGGACGCCTATCTCGGACTGCTGCTGCCGCCGGTCCTGGCCGCGTACTTCGAGCACGGCGTGGTCCTGGAGCCGCATCTGCAGAACGTGGTCGTCGGCGTGCGCGCGGACGGCATGCCCGCACACGTCCTCTTCCGCGACCTGGAGGGCACCAAGCTCGTCCCCGAACGCCACCACCGGACGCTGGCCGCGCTGGACGAGGAGACGAGCGGACCGCTCACCTACAGCGCAGCCCGCGGCTGGGACCGGGTCGCCTACTGCCTGCTGGTCAACCATGTCGCGGAAATGGTCAGCGCACTGGCCGACACCGCGCCCGCGCTGGAGGCGTCCCTGTGGGGGCTGGTCCACGACCACATCGCGGCCTACGCGGCCGACGCGGGCAACCCGCCCAGGCTGCGGGCGCTGCTGTCCGGCGTGCCGCTGCCCGCCAAGGCCAACCTCCTGCTGCGCTGGGCCCGCCAGGCCGACCGGCACGCCACCTACGTGCCGCTGCCCAGTCCGCTGTCCGACGACTTCCCCCGGCAGGTAACCCCGTGAAGCCACACCTGGAAGACCATCTGCGGCGCCTGACGGACGACGAACTCCCCGCGTACGTCTACGACTTGGGCGAACTGCGCCGACATGTCCGCGCCATCCGGGAAGCGCTGCCCGAACGGGTGGACGTGTTCTACGCGGCCAAGGCGAACCCGGATCCCCGGCTGCTGCGGGTACTGCGGGACGTCGTCGACGGCTTCGAGGTCGCCTCCGGTGGCGAACTCCGGTACACCCGGGAGGAGTTGCCCCGGGCGCGCCTCGCCTTCGGCGGACCGGGAAAGTCGGCGCCCGAACTCGCCCAGGCCCTGGACCTCGGGGTGGAGCGACTGCACGTCGAGAGCGAGCACGAACTGCGGATGCTCGGCGAGCACGCCGCGTCCCGCCCCGTAGAGGTGCTCCTGCGGGTCAATCTGCCCGTCGGCCTGGGCGAGGTGTCACTGGCGATGGGAGGACGGCCCAGTCCCTTCGGCATCGATCCCACCCGCCTGGATGCCTGTCTGCGGATCCTGGCCGCCCACCCCGGCATCCGGCTGCGGGGCGTGCACGCCCACCTGGCCTCCGGCCTGGATGCCGGCGCACAGCTGCGGGTCGCCGGGCAGGTCATCGCCTGGGCCGTGGAGTGGGCCCGGTCCCGGGACATCCGGCTGCGGGAGGTCAACATCGGCGGCGGAATGAGCGTCGACTACGCCGACCCGGGGCGCCGCTTCGACTGGCACGGCTTCGGCCGTGGCCTGCGCCGCATCCTGGACGACCACCCCGGGCTGACGGTGCGCATCGAACCGGGCCGGTCGGTGAGCGCGTACTGCGGCTGGTACGTGACCCGGGTCCTGGACGTCAAGCACAGTCAGGGCGAGGCGTTCGCCGTGCTGGCCGGGGGCACCCATCATCTGCGCACTCCGGCCGCCAAGGGCCACAACCAGCCGTTCGAGGTCGTGGCCCGTGACGACTGGCCCTGGCCGTGGGCGCGGCCGGCCGTCGCCGGCGAACCGGTGACGCTGGCCGGGCAGTTGTGCACCCCCAAGGACGTCCTGGCCCGACGCGTACCCGTCGGGCGGCTGCGGGCGGGCGACCGCGTGGCGTTCGCGATGGCCGGGGCCTACGCGTGGAACATCTCCCACCACGACTTCCTGATGCACCCGGCACCCGGATTCCACTACCTGGACACCGCGTTCCCGGATTCCGCGTCCCCGGATCCCGGGAACGCGGATTCCGCTCGCCCGGGCGTCGGGGCGCCCCCGCCCGCCGTGCACGCCCAGCCGTCCAGGGGAGGCCGCGTTGCCCGGCGCCGCGGCTGACGTCACGGAAGCGGAGACCCCACCGCCCGGGCCGGCCGCGCCCCATGCCCTCCGCGTCCCCGCCTTCCGCCGCTATCTGCTCGGGCAGTTGGTGTCCAACACCGGAACGTGGATGCAGCGGGCCGCGCAGGACTGGCTGGTCCTCCAGCTCACCGGGCACAGCGGCACCGCCGTCGGCATCGTGACCGCACTTCAGTTCCTCCCCCAGAGCCTGTTCGGCCTGTGGGGCGGCGTCATCGCCGACCGGTACCCCAAACGCACCCTGTTGCTCCTCACCCAGAGCCTCATGGCCGGTCAGGCCCTGCTCCTGGGAACGCTGACGCTCGGCGGCACGGTGCGTGTCTGGCACGTCTACGCCCTGGCCACGGCCCTTGGGGCGGTCACCGCGCTGGACGGGCCGGCCCGAAACGCCTTCCTCGGCGAACTGGTCGGCCGCGCACGCCTGCCCAGCGCGGTCAGCGTGAACGCGGCACAGTTCAACGCCGCCCGCTTCCTCGGACCGGCCGCCGCCGGGGTGACCATCGCCGCCCTCGGCAGCGGCTGGGTCTTCCTGCTGAACGCCGTCTCGTACGCGGCGGTCCTCGCCGGGCTGGGCACCATCCGCCCGCACGGCCTCGTCCCCGCGCACCGCCGGGCGGCGAACGACGTGCGGCTGACCGACGCCCTGCGGCACATCCGCGCCACTCCCCCACTGCGCCGCACGCTCGCCCTGACCGCCGTCATCGGTACGTTCTGCCTGAACTTCCAGGTGACGATCTCCCTCATGGCCGCCACCGCATTCCACACCGGTGCGGCGGCGTTCGGCGCACTGTCCGCCGCCTATGCCGCGGGCAGTCTGCTCGGAGCGCTGCGGGCCGCGGGCCGCAGCCGGCCGCCCTCGCTGCGGCTGCTCGTGGGGTGGGCCGCGGCGTTCGGTCTGCTCGAAGCCGCGACCGGCGTCATGCCCACTCCCGTCGCCTGTGCCGTGCTGCTGGTGCCGACCGGAGCCGCCGCCGTCCTGGTGACCACCACGGCGAACACGCTCGTCCAGCTCACCACCGATCCGGAGATGCGCGGCCGCGTGCTGTCCGTCTACTTCCTCGTCCTCCTCGGGGGCACCCCCCTCGGCGCCCCCCTGATCGGCTGGATCGCCCAGACCTTCGGCGCCCGGTACGGGCTCGTCCTCGGCGGGGCGGCCGGCCTGCTGGCCGCCGGGGCGGTGGCCGCGGCCCGCCCGGCCGCCGCTCACCCGAAAGGGGAAGCCTCCCGTGGTCCAACCGCCGACGGGCTCCGGGATGTGTGACCCTGCGGCCATGCGGGTGCTGCTCATCGAGGACGACAACGCCATCGCCGAACCCCTGGCCGAGGGGCTGGGCCGCTACGGCTTCGCGATCGACCGGGTCGGCACCGGGGCGGCCGCCCTCGCCGCTCCGGTGCCCGACATGGTCCTGCTCGACCTCGGGCTGCCCGACATGGACGGCATCGACGTCTGCCGTACGCTGCGCAGCCGCTCCCGCGTGCCGATCATCATGATCACCGCGCGGGGTGACGAGACCGACCGCGTCGTCGGCCTCGAACTGGGCGCCGACGACTACCTCTCCAAGCCCTTCGGGATCAGGGAGCTCATCGCCCGCATGCGCGCCGTCACCCGCCGCGCCCACCTCACCGACCCGATGACCCACGACCCGGCCGCCGGTGACGGGATGCGGCCCGCCCACGGCACGCCGCAGCGCGTCGGCGACCTCGTCATCGACCGACGGACCAGGAAAGTCCACGTCGCGGGCGAGCACATCGCGCTCGCCCCCAAGGAGTTCGGCCTCCTCTCCCTCCTCTGCGAGGATCCCGGCGCCGTCTACTCGCGCCAGCACATTCTCGACACCGTCTGGGACCCCAACTACTTCGGCCCGACCAAGACACTCGACGTCCACATCGCCGCCCTGCGCCGCAAACTCGGCAACCCCGCCTGGATCGAGACCGTCCGAGGAGTCGGCTTCCGGCTGACCGCCCCCGCCGACGGCGGCGAGGGCCACCGGTGATCCACCGCGTCCTGCTCAGCTACCTCACCCTCACCGTGCTCGTCCTGCTCACCCTGGAGATCCCCTTCGGGATCCTCTACGCCCGCAGCCGGACCTCTGCGCTCACCACCACCCTCGAACGCGATGCCGTGGTCCTGGCCGAACTCGCCGAGGAGGACATCGAGAACGCCGACACCCGGGCGCTGCCCCACCTGCTGAACGGCTCCATCCGACGCCACGACACCCAGGCCGTCGTCGTCGACCGGCACGGAACCGTTCTCACCACCGCCCCGACGGTCCCACCCCCACCGGCACGGAACCTGGCCAGGGCACCGGACATCATCGCCGCACTGCACAACCAGCGCACCAGTGGCATCACCCGCGACCCTCTCTCCGGCGGCGAGGCCCGCTACGTCACGGTGCCGGCCGCCTCCGGACCCACCGTCCGCGGCGCCGTCCGGATCACCGCCCCCACCCGCGACACCACGGCACGCATCCACACCGCCTGGGCCCTGCTGGCCGGCGCCGGGCTCGCCGTCCTCGCCGCCATGACCGCGATAGGGCTCACCCTCGCCCGCTGGACCACCCGGCCGGTACGCAAGCTCGAACGCGCCACCGCCCAGCTCGCCGCCGGCACCCTGACCGAGCCGCCCGCGGTCGACGTCGGGCCGCGTGAACTCCGCCGCCTCGCCGCCACCTTCAACCGCACCGCGACCCGCCTGCAGCACCTCCTCCGCGCCCAGCACCGGTTCGCCGCCGACGCCTCCCACCAGCTCAAGACCCCTCTGACCGCGCTCCGCCTCCGCCTGGAGAACCTCGAACCCGACATCAACGCCGAGGCACGCCACCACCTCGACCAGGCCATCGCCGAAACCGACCGTCTCGTGCGCATGGTCCACGGGCTGCTCGCCCTGGCCCGCCTGGAGGAAGACCACACCGCCCCCACCCCCGTGGACGCCGACGCCGTGGTGCACGACCGGGTCGAGACGTGGTCGGCCTTCGCCACCGACCAGGACGTCACCCTCCGCCTCACCGGCGCACCCACCGGCCACGTCCAGGCCATCCCCGGAGCCCTGGAACAGATCCTCGACAACCTTCTGGCCAACGCGCTGCGCGCCACACCGCCCGGAAGCACCGTCACCCTCCACCGCGCCCCGGTCCCCACCCCGCACCACCGGACCGCCCCACCCGTGCACCTCCACGTCATCGACCAGGGCCCCGGCATGACCGCCACCGAACGCGAGCGCGCCTTCGACCGCTTCTGGCGCGCGCCCAACGCCTCCCCCGGCGGCACCGGACTCGGCCTGACCATCGCCCGCCAACTCGCCCAGGCCGGCGGCGGCTCCCTCGAACTCCACCCGCACCCCGCCGGCGGGCTGGACGCGGTGCTCCACCTGCGCCCAGCCGCACCATCGCCCGGCAACCGAGCCGGGCGAGCCGGCGCCGGCTCACTCATCTAGGGCGTGTCCGAGGGCAGCGGGGCGGTGAGTTCTTTGAGTTGCGGGAGTACTTCGGCCGCGAAGAGCCGCTGGCTGGCTTCGATCTCGTCGTAGCCGAGGCCGCCATGGGAGAACACGACATTTGCCTGCACCGGTCCCATCACCTCAAGTCGCCTCCGGTATTTCTCGATGATCTGGTCAGGCGTGCCCCAGATCTGCGCGTCCACAAAGGTGCGGGCGGCGTTCTCCATTCCGGCCGCGCGGATCGCCGCGGCGCCTGCCGCGTAGTCCGTGTAGCCCTTCGTCCCGGCGAAGTGCTCACCGGCGAAGTCGTAATGCTGGACCACGGATACGAAGTAGTTGCCGATCGCTTCTCGGGCACGTCGTTCGGCCACGGCCGGGTCGGCGTGGCAGTAGGTGAAGTCGGTCAGTACGGCCGGTCCGGGAGGGCGACCGTGCCACTCGACGAAAAGGGCGCGATACCGGGCGATCGCCGCGGCGTGTACTTCGGCGGGGTACTGGACGAAAGTCATCATCGTCGCCCCGAGTTCGGCGGCGATGAGCTGAGAGTCCGGCGACATCGCCACGCAGAAGAGCCGGTCGGCGAACGACCTGGTGGGCCGCGGCCGGACCTCGACCCGGGGCTGGGGGTAATACGGGCCGTCGTTGTCCACGACTCCGCTCTCCAGCCCGCGCAGCACCATGCGCGCCGCCTCGTCGAACCGTTCCCGGGCCTCCTTCATGTCCACCCGGAATCCGTCGAACTCCCGCTTCGCCAGCCCGCGGCCGAGTCCGACCAGCAGCCTGCCCCCACTGAGGTGATCCAGCATGATCAGCTTCTCCACCACGCGCAGCGGGTCGTTCCACGGCAGAATCACCGCCCCCGTGCCCAGGGCAACGGTGCTGGTGCGGGCGGCCAGATACGACAGCACCTGCATCGCGTCCGGACACATCGCGAAGTCGTCGAAGTGATGCTCCACCGACCAGATCGAATCAAATCCCTGGTCCTCGACCTGGTCGAGGAGTTTCAGCTCCGCGCGGTACATCCCTTCGTCGCTGAGGTTCTGTCGCCAGTTCTGCCACCCCAGGTGGTATCCGACGTGCATGGCTCCTCCGTTTCCCTCGGTACAGAGCCCGAGTCCGGAAAAATCAGGTGTCGAGGGACGGCGGTGTGGGGCCGGCGGTGAATCCGCCGTCCGTACTGATCTCGGCGCCGTTGATATAGGAGGCGGCGTCGGAGACCAGGAAAGCCACGAGCGCGGCGACTTCGTGGGCCTGCCCGACGCGGCGCAGCGGGACGCCGGGATGGTTTCCGGGGCCGGCAGGAGGGGCGATGCCCTTGACCATGGGCGTGTCGATGATCCCGGGATGAACGCTGTTGACGCGGATTCCGTATTCGCCCAGTTCCAGGGCGGCCACCTTCGTCAGACCTCGGAGCGCCCATTTGGACGCCGAGTAGGCGCCGCTGTAGGCAATGCCCATCAGTCCGGCGGCCGAGGAGACATTGACGATGGCCCCCTGGCGTGCGGAACGCATCGCCGGGAGCACGGTCTGGATTCCCAGGAAGGCACCGAGCAGGTTGGTCTGCAGCACCCGTTCGAAGGACTCCAGGGATTCGTTCTCCAGAGACCTCATGTGAAAGATCCCCGCATTGTTCACCAGGGCGTCCACCCGTCCGAACTCATGGGTGGCCACGGCCAGGGCACGCTGCCAGTCGGATTCCCGGGTGACGTCCAGATGCACATAGCGCGCGCCGTTTCCCAACGCAGCGGCGACTTCCTGCCCTTCCTTGTCCAGCACGTCCCCGAGGACCACGTGGCCGCCCAGGCGAACGAAGAGCCTGGCCGCTGCCTCGCCCTGTCCGCGTGCGGCTCCGGTGATGAGTGCGACTTTCCCCTGCAGCGTCAGCATGCCTCGTCCGCCCCCTTCGCTTCGTCGTACGAGGGATGTGGGGCTCGGGAAGGCGGCCAGTAGGGCTGTCGCTGAAAGGCATACGTGGGCAGGTCCACCGCACGAGCGCCGGTTCCCTCGAAGACGGTTTTCCAGTCCACCTGAGCCCCCTCGGCGAAGGAACGGCACAGCTCTGCCAGCGCGGATCCCACCAGTGGGGAAAGGAACCGAGAAGAGGGTTGCGCGTCACCCGGGAAGATCATGACGCCGGGGTGCGTGTGCGGAGTGTTGTCGGCGAGGGCGCGGGTGGCGTCGAGGAGTTCGTCTCGATCGGGGGCCAGCAGGAGGGCGCGGTAGGGGAATTGACTGCGGGTGGTGGCGAGGGAGTAGGCGATGTCCAGGGCGCTGAGGTGGCGGTGGCGTTCGGCGTGTGCGGCGAGGCTGCGGGCCTGTGCGGGCAGGGCGCCGGGGGTTCTGGCGGTGATGACCCAGGGTATGAGGGGCAGTTGTGTGGTGGGGGTTGCCGCGTGTTCCGGTGCCGGTGGCGCTTCTTCGAGGATGACGTGGGCGTTGGTACCCCCGATGCCGATGCCTGTCACGGCGCAGCGGCGTGGCCGGTCCGGTCGGTGGGGCCAGTCACGCGGCTCGGTCAGCAGCCGGACGGTGCCTGTGCTCCAGTCGACGTGGGGCGTGGGTTCGTCGGCGTGGAGGGTGGGCGGAAGAATGCCATGGTGCAGAGCCATGACCATTTTGATGATCCCGCCGGCGCCGCCGGCGGCTTGCGCATGGCCCAGGTTGGACTTCACCGACCCGAGCCACAGTGGGTGCTCCGACGTGTGGTACTGCCCGTAGGTGTCCAGGAGTGCCTTGACCTCCAGGGAATCGACCACCGGGGTTCCGCTGCCGTGTCCTTCCACGGCGTCGATGTCGGCGGGCCCGAGGTCCGCTCGGGAGAGCGCCTGACGGATGAGTCTGCGACACGCTTCTTCGCCGGGGACGACCATGGCGTTACGGGGGCCTTCCTGACTGACGGCCGAGCCCCGGACCACAGCCAGTACGCGGTGCCCATGACGGTGTGCGTCCGCCAGCCGTTCCAGCACCAACACGCCGGCGCCCTCGCCGAAGGCCACGCCGTCGGCCCCGGCGGCGAAGGACTTGCTGCGACCGTCCCGGGCAAGACCGGTGATATGTCCGAGGGAACTGAACAGCATCGGCGTCGCCATGACCGTGGTGCCACCGGCCAATGCCAGGGTGCACTCCCCGTCCCGCAGTGCCTGGCAGGCCAGATGGAGGGCTACCAGCGAGGAGGAACATGCGGTGTCCACGGTGATGCCCGGCCCTTCCAGGCCCAGTGCGTAGGCGACGCGGCCGGCGAGGACGCTGCCCAGATTTCCCGCGAAGAGGTACTCCCCTGCTTCCTTCTCCCGGTTGGGCAGGGACATCAGGAGAGTGAGGTAGTCGTGGTACATGGCGCCGAAGTAGACGCCCGTAGGGGTGCCCCGGAGACCTGCCGGATCAAGCCGGGCATGCTCCAGGGCCTGCCATGCCACCTCCAGCAGAAGGCGCTGCTGGGGATCGGTGACGAGGGCTTCCGTCGCCGTCATACCGAAGAACGGCGCGTCGAAGTCGGCCGCGTCATCGAGGAAACATCCGGCCTCGACCCGCAGTGGATCGGCCGGGCCAGTGGGGTCCGGGCGCCAGGTCTCCCAGTGTCGTCCGCGCGGCAGGGGGCCTGCGGCGTCCCTGCCGGCCGAGACGAAGTCCCACATGTCTTCCGGGGAGTTGACGTTTCCGGGGAACCGGCAGCCCATCCCCACGATGGCGATGGGGTCCTGGTGGGGGGAGAACCGGGCGGCCTGTTCCTTGAGGCGTTGGTTCTCGGTGAGAGCCGCCCGTAGCGCTTCCACGAGCCGCTCCGACGCAACGGTGGACACAGGCTTCTCCGATCGTGCTCAGGACGGGGACGGGGTGTCGGGCAGCGCCAGGCGGATGAGTTCGTCCGCGCTCATGGCTTGGATGGTCTCCACTTCGCTCCGCGGGGTGGCCTGACCCGCGTCGGCCGGTTGGGACGGGCCGGTGAGCTTCTGGCTGATCAAGTGGGCGACCGCGCGGATGTCCGGGTACTCGAAGACCAGCGTGGCGGGCAGCTCCAGGCCGCTGGACTTGTTGATCCGGTTGCGGAACTGAATCGCAATCAGGGAGTCGAAGCCCAGCGAGTTGAAGGGGGCGTCGACGTCAAGGCTCGCGGGCCGGGAGTGCGCCAGCACCGCTGCCGCATGCTCGCGGACGAAGGCCAGCACGGCGGCCTCCTGCTCGCTCGGGGGCAGGCCGCGGAGGGCGCACATGATGTCGGCCGTCTGCGAGTCCTGCTGGGAAGAGCTGTCCAGTGCCGTTTCACCGGTCGCCAACCGCTGTTCGTCCAGCCGCTGTTCGTCCAGACGCATGGGGATGAGCAGGGGCTCTCCCAGGGCCACGGCGGCATCGAAGAGGGCCAGTCCGTCGAGGCCCGGCAGTGCGGTCATCCCGAGGTGTGCCAGGCGAGCCCGGTTCACCTCGCTCAGCTTCGCGCCCATGCCGTGCTGGGGTTCCCACAGGCCCCAGGCGAGTGCTGTCGCGGGAAGGCCCCGGCTGGCCCGATGACAGGCCAGCGCGTCCAGGAAGGCGTTGGCCGCCGCGTAGTTGGCCTGTCCGGCGTTGCCCAGCAACCCACTTGCCGACGAGAACAGTACGAACATCGACAAGTCGAGGTGCTCGGTGAGTTCGTGGAGGAGGACGGCCGCGTCCGCCTTGGGCCGCAGAACCGTGTCCATCCTCTCCACCGTCATGGCACTCACCACGCCGTCATCGGTGATTCCTGCCGCATGGACCACAGCGGTGAGCGGGTGCGCGGCAGGGATGTCCGCCAGCACCTGTTCCAACGCTCGTCGTTCGCCGGCGTCGGCCGCGACGATGCTCACCTGCGCTCCTGCTGCGCACAGGCGGCCGGCCAGTTCGGCGGCGCCGGGGGCTTGTGCGCCGCGTCGGCTGAGCAGCAGGAGGTGGCGGGCGCCATGCCGGGTGACCAGGTGGTGGGCGAGCAGGCCGCCCAGGGCACCGGTTCCCCCCGTGATCAGTACGGTGCCCTCAGGGTCGAGCGGTGGCTCCGTGCGGGCGGTGGGCACATGTGCTGGGGAGAGCCGGGGGACGAAGACCCGGCTCCCTCGCACCGCTGCCGTTGGCTCCCGTAGGGACAGGGCGCGCTCGAAGGCGGCAGGGGTGGCGTCACCGTCGACGTCGATCACCGCGAACCGTCCGGGGTGTTCGGACTCCGCTGCCCGGATCAGTCCCGCACAGGCCGCACCCGCGAGGTCGGGCGCATCCTGGCCGGCGGCCAGGGCCACGGCCCCCCGTGTCACCAGCACCAGGCGGGAGGACCGGAACTGTTCGTCATCCAGCCAATCCTGAACGCTGTACAGAGCGCGATGCGTTGCGGCACGGACGTGTTCACCGCGGACGCCTTCGTCGCGGACGTCTTCTCCCCGGACGTCTTCGCCGCGGACGGTGAAGCACACCGTCTCAGGCAGGACATCGCCTGCTTTGACCGCCGCACGCAGGGCCGTCCAGTCCGGGTGGACAGCGGTATCCGCGCCGGCGGCCCACAGCCACTCCCCACCGTCCCCCACGACCGCCACCGGGGCCGGTGCGGGACTGTCGGCGGCGGGACGGGCCTCCGACCACGACAAGCGGTACAGGTCTTCGCGCCATCGTCCGGTGGCGAGCGCCAGTTGGTCGCCTGTCACGGCGCGGCCCACGAGAGTGTCCACCTGGAGCACGGCCCGACCTGCCTGGTCGAAGACGGCGAGCCGCATCCTGCCGCGGTCCTCGGGCGCGGGGCGATCACGACGCGCAACGCGGTCGCGCCCCGTTGACGCAGCGAGACCCCGCTCCAGGCGAAGGGCACCAGGGGTGCCGACGCGCCCTCGGGAGTCCCGGACAGGTGAGCGGCGGTCAGGGTCTGCAGGGCTGCGTCGAAAAGTGCCGGATGCACCCCGTACCGATCGCAGTCGCTCCCCGCCTCCCGCGCTGCGACCACTTCGGCATACAGCACGTCGCCGTCGCTCCAGACCCGTCGCACTCCCTGGAAGGCCGGCCCGTAGTCGTAGCCCCGGGCACGGAGGCGTTCATACAGCGCGCTGATGTCTACGGCGTGTGCTCCGGGTGGCGGCCACGCTTCGGGGCCGGCGTCCGCCACCACGTCCCGCGCCGACACCCGTCCCTCGGCATGGCAGGTCCAGGCAGCCCGAGGGCCACCCGCGGCCGGTATGCCCTGGTCCTCACGCGCGAAGACACTGATACGGCAGCGGCCCTCCTCCGGCGGCGCCACCGCGATCTGGAGCTGTACCGCTCCCTGCTCGGGAAGCACCAGCGGGGTCTGCACCGTCAACTCGTCCAGAGTGGGGAAGCCGCAGGCAGTCCCCGCGTGCAGGGCCATCTCCACCAGTGCGGTGCTGGGGACCACCGTGCTTCCCATGAGCACATGGTCGGCGAGCCAGCCAGGCGCATCCCGCGAGATCACACCGGAGAACAGTGTCTGGCCCGTCTCCGCGTTCTCCACGGCCGTGTCCAGAAGCGGGTGATCCGCGGAGTGGGAGGTCGTCCGCGGACCGAGATCGGGCAGCGGCAACCAGTAGCGCCGGCGCTGGAACGGATAGGTGGGGAGATCCACTGCCTGGGCCCGGGTACCGGTGAACACGGAAGTCCAGTCCACCTCGGCCCCGCAGACATGTGCTTCGCCGATCGCCCGCAGCATCTGTGCCCGGTCACCGTGGCCGCGCCGCAATGTGCCGTGCGCCAGGATCTCGGTGTTCTGGTCCTCGGCGATCTCCTCAAGCGCGGCGGTGAGTACCGGATGGGCGCTGCACTGGATGAAGTGCCGGAATCCGTCGCTCAGCAGGGTCCGGGTGGCGGCTTCGAAGGAGACGGGCTCCCTGGTGTTGCGGTACCAGAATCCGGCACTCATCTCCGAGCCGTCCACCCGTCCCCCGGTCACCGTGGAGTACAGCGGAATCCGCGCGGAGCGGGGTGTGAGGCCCGCCAGGCCGTTGAGTATCTCGTCCCGGATCTGCTCCACCTGGGCCGAGTGCACGGCGACATCCGTATCCAGGCGGCGGGTTCGCACGCCGGCGGCGGTCAACTCCCGTTCCAGTGCGTCCAGAGCGTCGTCGCTCCCGCACACCACCGTGCTGTGCGGGCTGTTGACCGCGCACAGCGACAGGCGGCCCCGCGCGCTCTCGATCCGCGGTCGCAGCGCCGGTAACGGCAGTGCTGTCGCCAGCATGCCGCCGGCACCGGCGAGCCTTGACAGCGCGTCACCGCGGATCCCCACGACCCTGGCGGCATCCTCCAAGGAGAGCACCCCCGCGATATACGCGGCCGCTATTTCCCCTTGCGAATGCCCCACCACGGCCGCCGGCTCAACCCCGTAGTGGCGCCACAGCTCGGCCAGTGAGGTCAGTACGGCGAACATGGTGTGGCTCAGCACGTCGATCCGGTCGACCGGAGGCGTCCCCGGCCGCTCGCGCACCACATCGATCAGGGAGAAGTCCGCGAACGGAGCGAGCGCCTCGGCACAACGCTCCATGTGCTCGGCGAACGGGACGCACGTGTCCAACAGCTCCGCCGCCATGCCCGGCCACTGCGCGCCCTGCCCCGGGAAGATCATCACCGGTCCGCTGGAAGGAAGCGAGGGGACGGCGGAGAAGGTGTCGGGCGTGGGGCGGTCCTCGGCGAGAGCGCGGGCTGCGCCGATGAGTTCGTCGCGCTCACGGGCCAGGAACAGCGCGCGATGGCTGAAGTGACTGCGCGTCGTGACCAGCGCATACGCGAGGTCGAGAGCGCTCAGCTCAGGATGGGCTTCGGCATGTGCCGCCAGGGCACGTGCCTGGGCTCGCAGCGCCGTACGGGACTTCGCGGAGACGGCCCAGGGGATGAGAGGCAGCTGTGTGGTGGGGGCGTCTGTGGTGGACGGAAGCTCAGGTGGTCGCGCCTCTTCAAGGACGACATGGGCGTTGGTGCCGCTGATCCCGAAGCCCGACACGGCGCAGCGGCGCGGCCGGTCAGGGCGGCGGGGCCATTCCCGCGGCTCGGTCAGGAGCCGGACGGTGCCCGGGCCCCAGTCCACACGTGGGGTGGGCGCATCCACATGCAGAGTGCGTGGCAGCAGCCCGTGTTGGAGCGCCAGGACCATCTTGATGATCCCGGCGGCACCGGCAGCTGACATCGTGTGACTGATGTTGGATTTCACCGACCCCAACCACAGAGGCCGTTCCGGCCTGCGTCGCTGTCCGTAGGTGTCCAACACCGCCTGCAGCTCGTGCTGGTCCCCCAGCAGGGTGGCTGTGCCGTGCCCCTCCAGCGCGTCGATGTCGGTCGGTGCCACTGCCGCGTCCGCCAGAGCACTGCGGATCACGCTTGCCTGGGCCGACCCGCTGGGGGCGGTCAACTGGGCACTGGCACCGTCCTGGTTGACGGCGGTGCCCCGTATCACCGCCAGGACGCGGTGCCCGTTGCGCCGGGCGTCCGGTAATCGTTCCAGGAGCAGCACGCCGGCCCCCTCGCCGAAGGCCGTACCGTCGGCGGACGCCGCGAAGGACTTCACCCGGCCGTCGGCGGAGAATCCCCGTTGACGGCTGAAATCCTGCAGGACTCCGGGCGTGGCTTGCAAAGTGACGCCGCCCGCGAGCGCCAGGGTGCACTCCTGGCGCCGCAGCGACTGACAGGCCAGATGCACGGTCACCAGGGACGACGAGCAGGCCGTGTCCACGGTCAGTGCGGGGCCCGCCAGGTCGAGCAGGTACGACACCCGGCCCGAGGCGACCGCGTTGGTACTGCCGACCAGCAGATGCCCCTGATACTCCTCCAGCCCGCGGCCCCCGGTCATCCACCGCATGCCGTAATCCGTATTCGTCAATCCCGCGAAGACGCCGGTTCGGCTGCCGCGCAGAGAGTGCGGATCCAGCCGGGCATGTTCCAGAGCCTCCCAGCAGATCTCCAGCCACAGTCGTTGCTGCGGGTCCGTTGCCGAGGCTTCGCGCGGGGACAATCCGAAGAACTCGGCATCGAATTCGGCCGCATCGTGCAGGAATCCGCTCCGGGGAAGCGAGACCTTGCCGGATGCCTCCGGATCAGGGTCATGGAGACCACGTTCCCAGCCCCTGTCCGACGGAAAGGGCGAGAGCACATCCCGGCCTTCTTCGAGAATTGTCCAAAACGCCTCGGGTGAGCTCGCGCCACCGGGGAACCGGCAGGCCATACCCACGATGGCGACCGGCTCGCACCCGACAACCGAATCTCTTCCCACGGGGACCCCTTTCCTACGTTCCTGTGTGATACCCGCCCTACGCCTACGCTTCCAGGTCCCAAGCTCCAGCCCTTACGCCGGTAGTCCCTCAGCCACCGGTACCCACCCCAAGCCACGGAATTCGCTATCGCTTCTCCGCACCAGAGCAAATACTGGTATTACACGGCGCATTGCAGCATGACGGGGGCGCACAGCTGGCCCGATAGGATCGAGCACCGCGAGCTGGCTCAGGAAGCAGCTACCGGGTCCGGCCCAGCCCCCCAACCCGAACCGAGGAGGACCGTTGCCACCGGAATCGATGGCGGAAACCCTCTGCCGCACCGCCGCCGTGGGGCCGTTCTTCTCCGTACGGACCAACGCCGGAGCACCACGGGAACAGGGCTTTCTCCCCCTGCCTGAGCTGTACCGACAGGACTCCCCACTGGCGTTGCACAAGCGGGTGGAGGTGGTGGCCACGCGGCTCGGTACAGCAGAACGGCGGGTCGCCGCGTCCCTCGTTCACCAGGGACTCGCCGGACGCCTGTGGTCGATCGCCCTCGCACCGGCGGTGCTGGCGGGACGCGTCCCCGATCTCGGCAGCGACACTCTGTGGTGGCATCCGGCCCGGAGCGTACCGGACGAACTCTGGCTCCCCACCTCGTCCGCACCGCCGGCAACCTCCGAGGAGGACGTGACGAGCCGACTGCAGGCAGCGGTTCTGCAGGGGCATCTGGTGCCGCTACAACGGGCCATCAGCACCGTGTGCCCGATCTCGCCCCGGCTGCTCTGGGGCAACGCGGCCTCGGCGCTGGTCGGCGCCCTTCGTGTGCTGGATGGTTGGTGCCGCAGGACAGGCCGCAGGGAGGCAGCGGAACGCGCCGCGACACTGACCGCATCCATGCTCGACGACCCGCTTCTGCACGACTCGGGCACGCTTGATCCTGCCGCTCCGCAGTTTTCCCGGCGCAGTTGCTGCCTGTACTACCGCGTTCCTGGCGGAGGACTGTGCGGAGACTGCGTGCTTCGGCAGGCCGGGCGGTAGCGGCCGGAACGGGAACCCACGGGACACCGCCCCAGGCCGCCGGGGCACAGCGATCGGTCAGCTGCTCCCGATGCGGAAGCGTGGAAATCCGGTAGCGGACTTGGGCCGTCGCACACCAGCATGCCACGCATGAGTGAACACCCCGCGCGATGGACCACGGCAACTGTCTACCCCGACATGTGGGTCGATCCGGACGACGACCCCCGCAACAACGACGGGCCCAGTCCGGACGGCGAGCTGGCGACGGTGCAGGACCTCCTGAGGGACTACCGCCTGACCCTGCGGATGAAGTGCGAGGGCCTGGATGCCGAGCAACTGGCACGTCGGTCGGTTCCCCCGTCGACGATGTCGCTGCTCGGTCTGGTTCGGCACCTCGCCGAGGTGGAACGGAACTGGCGCAACTGGATCAGCGACGGCGACCCACTGCCGAAGCTGTACGGCGAGAGGGACTCGGACTTCGACGGAGCGGTTGCCGAGCCGGCCGTGGTCGAGGCGGCGTTCCGCGATCTGGAGCGCGAACAGGCCGCGACCGACGCCGCACTGGCCGGGCATCCGGACCTGGGCGAGCGCGTGGGGATGGACGGGATCGCGGTTCGGGAACTGTTGGTGCACAGGGTCGACGAGTACGCCCGGCACTGCGGGCACGCCGACCTGTTGCGCGAGTGCATCGACGGAAGGGTGGGTCAGTAACGAGGACGGGATCTCCTCCTGTCCCACAACCGGCCCCGTCCCCCAACTCCCGTCTCTATTATTGGCGTTCTCATAGAGTTGGGCTCTGGAAGAGGAACGGAACGGGGAGCTATGGCGATCCGAATCAGCACCGCGGCGGACGACGACGGCGGAGTTGCCCTCCGTGACCTGTACGGGTGGCTGCGGCAGGACCCGGACGTCCGCAACCACGCGGATCTGAGTCTGGAAGCCGCCCAGCAATCTCCCGGCACGATGGGGGCGTTGGACGTCGTCAACATGGTCCTCGGGCAGGGCTTCTCCGCACTGAACCTGGCACTCTCCTACGCCGCGTGGCGAGCGGCGCGCCCCACGGCCCCGGCGATCACCCTCACGGTCAACGGTGTGTCGATCACGGTGCGCGACGGCTCCGAGGAGACGGTGCGCCGCATCGTGCGAGAGCTGAGTACTGACGATCCCGCAGGCAGCGCGTAATGGGTCTACCCGCCCCCTCGGCATCCCGCGCCGTGCTCATCGGAGTGGATGCGTACGAGGACGAGGGCCTCCACGACCTGCCGGCCGTGGCCAACAACATCCGCGAGCTCGCGAAGCTGCTCACCGGCCCCGATTCGTGGGGGCTCCACCCGGACAACTGCGTCGTCCTGACCAATCCCGAGTCCCCTGGTGCGGTGCTCGACGCCCTCCACAGGGCAGCGGCCGAGGCCGAGGACGCCGTGTTGGTCTACTTCGCGGGCCACGGACTGTTGTCTGTCCAAGCAGACCTCTACCTGGCGCTGCCCCACTCACATTCCGGGCGTCTCTACGACGCGGTGGCCTACGACTGGCTGCGTCATGAGCTGGTGCACGAATGCACGGCGCGCAGTCGAGTGGTGATCCTGGACTGCTGCTACAGCGGGCGCGCGCTCCAGGGCTACATGAGCGCTCCGGTCGCCATGGCCGACCAGAGCGTGGTCGAGGGAACGTACGTCATGACGGCCGCCGCCGAGACCAAGCTGGCGCTCGCTCCGGAGGGGGAGGAATTCACCGCGTTCACCGGCGAGTTGCTCAGGGTCATCGCCGATGGCGTTCCCCACGCCCCCGACCCCCTGGACATGCACGCGCTCTACTCCCACATACATCGTGAACTCACGGCGAAGGGGCGCCCGGTCCCGCAACAACGGAGCCGCAACGGCGGCCATGCCATCGCCCTGGCACGCAACCGCCAGGCCAGGCATTCCGGAGAGCGGACTGGAGAACATGACGGCCAGGACGAGCCGGCGTCACGGCTCGTGCTGTCGAATGCCGGTCCCCCCGACCGCGGCCAACGCGTCGACGCGTGGATACGGACCCAGCGGGTTGTCCGGCGGATCAACCGGCTGGTCGCCGGCGGGACCGCGCTGGCCGCCGTCGCGGGCGCGCTGGGCCTGTGCTGGCTTGTGAGGTCCCCCGCCACTGCCTGTGGCAACGGAATGGAGTCGCGCGGAGGCGAGTGCATCGGAGTCAGCGACGGCAGCGTGTCGTTCGCCCCTGACCTTGCGGATATCACCCTGCGCATCAGGCAGGAGAACGACCGTATCGACCGTATCGCGGATGGTCCGTCGGTCACCATCGCCGTGATGGACGCCATGACGTCGTCAGCGTTGGCGGCCTCGTCGGCCTCATCCAGCGGCGCCCCCCGCACAAGGCTCCTGCACGAACTACAGGGAGCCCAGCTGGCGCAGTACAAGGCCAACCACATCGAGATCAAGGGGCCTGCCCCCAAGATCCGCCTCGTACTGGCGAACTCCGGCGGCGACGGGGCGCAGGGCGCATCCGTCGCCGAGCAGCTCCGAGCGATGGCCGACGACGCTCACCATGCGCTGCGCGCCGTGATCGGCTTCAGTGCGCGTACGCACAACACCGCTGACGCCATCGCATACTTGATGCGGCATCAGGTCCCGGTGGTCACCCAGTCCGATGCCGACGACATCGTCAACGCCCCACAGCGTCCGGACGCGTACCCGGGCCTGGTGAGGGTCTCCCCCACCATCACCGAACAGGCCGTGTCGCTCGGTACCCTCTACCGCGGGATCCGGCCGGACGAGGCGCTGGTCGTTGAGGACACCCGCTACGACGATGTCTACGTCAAGGCTCTCAAAGCGGCGTTCGAGAGGCTCACCGCAGGCGGCTCGCGAGCGCCCGAGCAGTTCGACTCCAGGACGACGGGCAGCAGCAACACCACGAGTGCGTCCGGCTCCTACTGGAGGGGCATGGCCGCTTCCCTCTGCAGCTCACCGACCAAGGTGATCTACTTCGCCGGACGGGAGCCCCAGCTACGGCAGTTCCTTCGCGCAGTCGCCAGACGCAGCTGCCTCGACCGGAAGTTCACCGTCGCCACCGGCTCCGACGCCGCAGCCGCCCTCACCGACAAGGGATTCGACTGGCGGGCACTCGGCGGCGGGATCACGGTGCGGTATGCAACCGTCGGCCATCCCGACATGTGGCAGAAGGACGGTTCCTCCGAGTTCGACGGGTCCCGATCGGCCATGGCGGAACTGAAGGCTCTCGCCGCTCGCATGCCCGCGGCCCACAGCTCCGTCGCGATCGACGGCTCGACCATCGCCGCGTACGACTCGGCGCTGACGGCCATCACCGCCATCCGCGCGGCGACCACGCCCGAGAACCCGGAGCAGCCGCCTGCTCAGCAGGACGTGTCGGGATGGCTCCACCGGTTTCACGGTGTGCACAAGTTCCAGGGCGCCGGCGGCTGGCTCTGCCTGGACCGATACGGGAACCCGTACGACAAGGCCGTCGCCCTCGTCGGCCTCGACCCGCACAAGGAATCCGACGTCTTCGTCTCCCTGGCCTGGCCCCTGGGCCACCCGCCCGCCCAGGAGTGCCCCGTACCCCCCTCCCCGTAACGCCTCACAGGCCCGCACGGCGTCTCCGTGCGGGCCTTGCCGTGCCACCCACTGTCGATCAGGGGTTGGGGGATGTTCTACGGCATGGTGAGGAGGAACGGGGTGTGGCCCGCGGGCACCACACCACCGCGGGTCCAGCCGGCGCTACTGGACGAGTTTGCCGATGGCGTTGGCCTCCTCGACCTGGCTGGCCAGGAAGTCCCAGGACAGGTTGATGTAGCCGCCGTCGCCCCAGTTGCCGCCCCAGGAGTTCTCGACGCGGACGCCCTGGTTGTTGTAGCCGACGATGGTGATCTCGTGGCCGCCGAGCACCGGGTCCTCGGCGCCGCCGGGTTGATAGGAGTAGTCCGCCGCCTGCTGCTGGTTGATGTCCTGGAAGCTCTGGTGGACCGGGAGCGAGATGGCGACCGGCTCGCCGTCGGCGAGGGCCTGCTTCACGTCGGCCTGGATCTGGTTGCCGGTGTGCAGTTGGGTGTGGCCCGACAGCTTCCAGTGCGCGGCGTTCTGCCGCTCGGCGTCGGTCGGCTGAGTGGTGAAGTCGAAGTCGCCCTGGCTGTAGTCCGCCTTCGAGTCGACGCCCTGCGACTCCGCGATGCTGAACGTCGCGTCCGGGGTGCTGCCCTGGTCGTTGCCCTTGGCTATCTGGGCGTAGGTGTACATGGGCGCCTGCGGGCCGGTGGTGATGCCCTGTTGCTTCTCCTGGATGCTGTAGCCGGAGTAGTCGATGGCCCAGGACACGCAGGAGCCGACGTGCCCCTGGTTGCCCGGGTCGATCGCGTACTTGCTCAGGTCCACGCTGTCCGGCACGTTGTTGGGCGCGCCGTCCTTGTGCGGAGAGAGGGCCGCGAGGCGGGAGGCGAGTGAGGCGTGCGTGGCGAACGTGCTCACCTTGCCGCCGGACGGCAACTTGGCGCCGAGTGCGTAGTGCTGGTGTGCAGTGGTGGTGGGGGTGTGGGTGGCGGGCGCGCCCGAGGCCAGGGCAATGCTGCCGGACACGGCGACGAGGGCGCCGCCGACGGCCACGGCGATGACGGCGCGCGCTCTCTTGTTCGTCGTCTTCTTGTGCGAGGGGTTCATGTGGGGGGTCTCCTCAGGGGGACGATGGTTCTGTTGACCCGATGCGGGTCACGGCCGCCGACCGGGGCCGGCCGGCGGAGCTTGGACGAGCGACGGGGTGAGCGTGCCTGGCGTCCGGTGATGCGGACTGGCGGGCCCGCGCTGGACCTGACCAGGTGATACCTGCCGAGCTGCGACAAGCAGGGGTCTCAACGCCCCTGAAAGGCACGTGAGTTGCGGGCGGCGCGTGCTCTGGCGCGGCGCGTTCGGGATTCAGACGAGGTCCGCAACGGAGTCTCCTTGCATAGGGAAGCAGCCTGTGCGCATCGGCCGTCAGGAAATGGCCGTGGTGTGCCCGGGCGGCTCCCGCGGGTGGGGGGTAAGGAGCCTGCAGCGCCGGACCGCCGATGCCGGAGGTTCCATCGGTGCGTTCCGGTGGAACTTCTGTTCGGCGGGCCGACTTGGGGTGGGAAGTTATGCGGCTCCGGCACCGCGCGTCAATCTCGCCGAAAGCCCTTGTACGGCGGCCAGTTGAGGCATGTGTGACGCGAATACCCAAAGATCTCAAGCATGTTGATGTGTGGCAGTGCGAGAGGGATATCCACTCTTGCCTGCCGGTGGTGTTGGTGGTGCCTGTGGGGTGACACCAGCCGCGGGTTCGCTTGCGTGGCCAGGGGAGATGCGGTTGACGAGCGACGCTCGGACGGGGTGGACGCAACCGTCGGGAGGGACGAGGTCGACCGGCGGAACCGCCCCGGCGGACGATGCACCCACCACCGACCACGCCTCCTTCCTTTTCCTTCTCTTTCCTCTCTCATGGGCTTGGGTGGGCACACGATGGACACCGACATGGAACTCGCCGGACGCCGATCATTGAACTCGCCGCCAAAGCCCGCACCGTGAACCCTCGTCACACCGCGAGCAATCATGCACATGCCAAGTCGCGAGGCTGATGGTCGGCATCCGAGGGAATGCGGAGTAGGGCTGCGTCGGCGGGGAAAATATCGGCCGTCACTCCACGCGATGGGAGCTCTCGGCATGACGATCAGTCACCGCATCATGGGAAACGGCGCGCACAAGGTCCTGGTCCTGCATGACTGGTTCGGCACCAGTGCGGCCTGGGGGCAGTTCCTCGACCACCTGGATCCGGAGGAATTCGGCTACGCCTTTCTCGACTACCGCGGCTACGGCGACCGGCAGGACGTGGCCGGCGAGTTCACGCTTGCCGAGATCGCCTCGGACGCACATGCCTTGGCCGACCAACTGGGCTGGGACACATTCTCCGTGGTCGGGCACTCCATGGGCGGCAAGGCGGCGCAGCGCGTACTGGCCCAGTCACCGCAGCGGGTGCGCAAGCTGGTGGGAGTCGCGCCGGTCCCCGCCAGCGCCTACGCACTTGAGGGCGACGCCTACGAGCTGTTTCACGGCGCGGCACAGAACCCGGCCAATCGGCGGGCCATTCTCGACCTGGTCACCGGCCATCGGGCATGCGACCGGTGGCTGGATGCGATGACGTCCCGCTCGGTCGCCGTCTCCCGGCCGGAAGCCTTCGCCGCCTATCTGACCGAGTGGACCACCCAGGACTTCGCCGCCAAAGTGGCCGACAGCCCCCACCCCGTGAAGGTCTTCGTCGGTGAGCACGACCTTGCTCTGACGCCCGAGGCGATGCGTAGCACCTGGCTCACCCACTATCCGCAGGCTGAACTGGAGATCCTCGCCAACTCCGGCCACTACCCGATGTACGAAGTCCCGGTGGCCTTCGCCACCGCCCTGGAGAGCTTCCTCCGTAGCTGACGCTGCTGACGCGCAGCCGGCCCCGCAGCAGGTGTTCACTGCTGCGGGGCCGGCGCTGGGGGCAAGTGTGGGGGTCAGTGGGGTCAGTGCTGCGGGTGCGGGTGCGGATGGAACAGGGACCGCAGGGATTTGCGGTGCTTGCCGGCGGTTCCGGGTGTGAGGCGCCCGGCTTCGACGCGTAGCCGGATGGCGTGGAACACCTCGACCGCACCCAGGACGATGGCCATGATTCCGGCCACCAAGGTGAGCACGGCGATCGAGGAGAACGGCGATACCACCAGCACGATGCCCGCGAGGAGGGTGAGGATTCCCAGGAACATCTGCCACCCGCGTGCGGGCATGGCGGGTGCGGACCCGGCCGCCGCCGTCATCATGATGCCGCGCAGCAGCCAGCCGAAGCCGATCCAGAGGGCGAGCAGGAAGATCGACTGCAGGATGCCCCGGAAGCAGATGAGCCCGAGCAGCACACTGACCGCGCCCGTGATGAAGTGCAGCGCCCGCAGATGCCCGGGGACGTGCGCGCCGAAGGCCGCGGCGAGTTGGAAGACACCGCTGACCAGCAGGTAGATGCCGAAGACCACTCCGACGACGCGCAGTGTCTCGCCCGGCCAGGACAGAACGACCACGCCCAACGCGATCGATGCCAGGCCGATGGTGATCAGGGCTTGCCAGCCGAGGTTCGCCATGGCGCCCAGGGCTTCGTCGGCCGGTGAGGTCGTCGCCTCCGGCCGCGGCTCACGTGGCGGGCCGCCGCCCGCGGGATCGGAGGGGAATGTCATGCTGCCTCCCTCGCTCAGAGCCCAGCTTGGTCAGATCAGGGCATTCCGATTCCGTTCCATCGTCTCCATCGTCACTCGTTCGGCCCCGTCGCGCTCGGGGAGAGGCGGCGGCTGTGCACCCCTTCCCGACCCAGCCCGTTCACCTGCACCGTATGGTCACTCTCCGATGCCCCGCGTGAGCAGGACGGCGGTGACGAACCTGCGGTAGAGGCGGATCGGGTCCTCGTCGGTCAGGCGAACGGTGACGGCGTCGGCACGTTCGATGCCGTTGATCCAGGTGGCCATCTCCGCCAGGTCGGGGTTGCGGAAACGTACGGTGAGCGTGGCCGGCAGCGCGATGCTCGGCGGGGTGGCCTGAGGCAGGGCGCGTACCGCTTCGTAGGCGGCCTGGCGTATCAGTGCGCGGGCCTCGGTGGGGTGCAGGCTGTCGGCGGCGAACCGGGACACCGACGACTTGACCACGGCGCTGTGGATGCCCGGGCAGAACGGCTCGATCTCGGCGGCCGTCGTATCGTCCCCGGTGATCAGCACCACGGGTACGCCGTGCCCCAGCGCCACCAGTGCGTTGATGCCGCTCTCCCCCGCGGTGACGCCGTTGAGCAGCACCTCGCTGATCGCCAGTGGGTTGTAGGTGTGCGAGAGAGCAGCCGGCCCGGCCGCCATCGAGCCGTGGTACGAGACGAAGAAAACGCCGTCGAACGAGGAGTCCAGGCCCTGCATCATGTATAGGGGCTTGTGCCGGCCGGAGAGGTAACGCGCCCGGCCGGCCAGGGCGTCGGGGCGCAGGTTCGCCATCTTCCCGTGCGAGTCGTTGACCAGGAATCCGGTCGCGCCGCCGGCCATGGCCCCCTCGATGGCGGCGTTGACCTCCTCCTGCAACAGGCCCCGGTAGTGGGCGTATTCGGGCTCCGGCGGCCGGCACTGCGTCCAGTCGACGACGCCTGCGGTGCCTTCCATGTCGGACGACACAAAGATCCTCACAAGCAGCTCCACGTGTGCGGTGGGGTGGGTTGGGGTGTGGTGGATTGGGGTGATGTGCGGTCCTGTCGTCCCGACCTACCCCGTTGTGCGCCCTGTGCACCGTGGAGATGGCTTACGCGGATGGAGATGGCTTACGCGGACTGCCTTTCGCGTCGAAGGCCGCGCCTGTGCATACGCAGGCGCATATGCACGCACCCGCATGGGTTTGGTCAGGCGGCGGCGAGGGAGACCTCGGTCGACTTGATCAGCGCGACGACGGAGGTCCCGGAGGCCAGGCCGAGAGCCTCGACGGCGTCCTTGGTGATGGCGGCGGTCAGTTCGCCGCCCTCGACGGTGACCTTCACCGAACCCATGGCTCCGCCGGTCGTGACGTCGGCGACGGTGCCGGGGATCTGGTTGCGGATGGAGACGCCTTCGACCGGGGCGGTTGCGAGGGCGACCTCGGTGGACTTCACCAGGGCTCTGACGGCGGAGCCCTCGGCCAGGCCCAGGTCCTTGACGGCATCGGCGGTGATCGCGGCGGTGATGTCCTGACCGCCGGCCAGGCGCACCTTCACGGAAGCCATGGCCTCACCGATGGTGACAGCGGTGACGGTACCGGGAATCTGGTTACGAATGGACATACCCATAGCTTGAACCCCTCACAAATCCGGAATCGGAATGGCGGGCACTGTGTGACCGGCATCGCGACCGACAGTATCGGGTGGAAAACCCAGCCATCGTGATCGTGTCACATGCGCCAACCGAATACGCGGAGCCACCTGGCACATATGCCCAGGCCATCGGCTCCCTGCAAACGAGACCCTGATGGCCTTTTCCTGGCGGCAACTGCGGTACCGAATCCGTGCCGGGTACGGAATTCGCCAACCGACTCGGAATCCCGACGGGAGACAAAAGGAGAGCGAGCTCGCTGAACGATGGTTTGTTCGTTCCCGCCTTCGGGGTCAGACGGCCAGACGGTCAGACGGCCAGTTGATCGAGGATCCCGGCCACCTCCGCCGACTTGAGCAGAAAGCCGACGTGACTGGTGGCCAGTGTGTGCACGTCGTACGGGTTGTCCGGCGTCAGGGCATCGGCTTCGGCGATCAGGCGGTCCTGCATGGCCACGGGAAGCGACCGGTCGTCGGTGAGACGGATGTAGGTGCGGGCGATGGTGCCCCAGGTGTCCGCGTGGCCACGCGCGTCGGACATCATCACTGCCAGGGACTCGTCCGGTTGAAGGATGTTGAGGAAGGCCCGGAACTGTTCATCGGTGCCGTCCGCCATCATCGACGCCTTGAGCGCGGCCAGCATGACCGGGTCGGCGGTGCGGTAGTTGGCCCGGCCGACGCCGAGTTCGGCGGGGTCGCCGACGTTCAGCGCGGCCAGCGGTGCGAGCAGGTTGTCGCCGAACTCGGGCTCCTGCATGTACTCGATGGGGTTGGCGCGCTGTACGCACGACCAGCCGGAGATGTAGACGAGGCGGCTCACCAGGTCCGGGATGGTGTTGCCGACGCCGGTGATGGTGGTTCCGCCGAGGCTGGCGCCCACCAGTACCACCGGCCCGTGCCCGGCCATCCGCCGGACGACATCGACGACCATGTCGACGTTGTCCTGCAGGGTGACCCCGGCCAGTTTCGACGGCTCGGCAGCCCACGCGTCCAGGTCCTGCGGCGCCTGATAGGCGGCCGGGTACTGCGCGTCGAAGCCGTGCCCCGGGAGGTCGACGGCGAAGCTGCGGTGACCGAGCAGCGCCAGTTCGCGCTGGAGCGGGGCCCACATCAGCGAACTGGTGCACACGCCGTGCACGAGCACGAACGTCGCATTCGCCTCGCGGGCCCGGCGCGGACGGGGAGAGTTGGTGGAGAGAGGGGTCATACGGGTCAGTCCCATGTCCGGTGCACACCCGCGGGGCATGCAAGTGCCGTGAGATGCAGCGGTCTTCTGCGGGTTCCTCGGTCGGCGGCGGTCGCTGAGCGACTGCGGCGGCGGACGTCTTACGCGGTCCGAAGAGGAACGAACATACCGAACATGCCTGGGAGCCTATCAGCCCACGAATCACGGATCACTGCCGAGGCCGATTGACTTCCCAGGCAGGGCAGTTCCGGAATTCGGGGTACTTCGAGGAGGGGGCGAAGCGGATCGTCGCGCTGGGGTACACCTACGGCCCGGGGTGGCGCGCCCGGATCATCCGTCCGGCGGAGTTCCCCGGCCGGGGCGCGGCTCGTTGCTCAACGCACGAGCACCGTAAGCGCCTTGTCTTCGTTCGTTGCCGGCTTCCCGGCGCTGGGTTCGGTGTGGCGCCAGATGGAGGACGCATGTCAGAGCTGTTGCGGGTGCAGTGCTTCAACGTGTCCCGGGACGGGTTCGGTGCCGGTGAGGGGCAGTGCCCAGGGCGGTCCTTCGGGTACGCGGACCCCGCTCCGCTCTTCTCCTGGGCGGGCGCCACTGCCGGCGGGGGCACGCACCTGCTGTTCTGGAGGCGTTGAGCATCCACATACGGTCACCCGCGCGGGGCGCATGCCGCGAGGGACGGGTGACGTCATACCGGCCTTGTCGCCCGCATCGCGCATGGGGTCAGGTGCGCAGCGGCCGGCCCGCGGGTTCCGCGGGGCGGACGCCGCACGTGGTCGGCGAGGTTGGAGCCGGGCCGCGGCCGCGGTGAGCGGTGGCCGCGGCCCGGTGGTGTGCCGGGGTCCCCGTCGTCGTGAACGCTTCCAGGCGGCACTCCAGCCAGGCCAGGGCGCCGGTGGGTGGCGTGGCCCCCGTGCGCCTCGGCCTGCGGTGCTCCCGTTAGGCTGCCGAGCGCATGTCAGATCCACGTCAAGCCTTCGGGGGACTCTCATGACCACACCGCCGCCTGGTTCGCCCGGTCAGCAGCCGTACGGCTTCCCACCCCAACAGCCGCCCCAATACGGCCAGTATCCGCCCTACGGACAGCAGCCTCAGCAGCCCTACCCACCACAGCCCGTGCCTCCGGCCCCCGCGCCGGCGCCGGCCAGGAGTCGCTGGAACTTCGGCTGCGTCGGGTGGGCCGTCGTCGCGGTATGCCTGGCCCTCGTCGTCGGGCTGGTGGTGAAGTTCTTCTTCCTGGGCGGCTCCGACACCAGCCCGCGCCACGCCAAGGTCGGAGACTGTGTGCACGCCGCTAGCACCGCCCCCGGCAGCAAGGTCGAAAAGGTCACGTGCTCCGACGCCAAGGCGAACTACACCGTGGCGAAGCGGTACGAGTACGACGGCCTGATCGGCACCCGCAGTTGCCAGGACGTCCCTGGCGCCACCTTCCGGTACCACGGCCAGTACTACACCACCGTCCACCACCACCGGATCACGCACACCTACCTCCTGTGTCTCGCCCCGCGTAGCGGCACGTCAGGGAATGTGACTCCGACCGGACGGCCCTGACCAGATAGCGCCGGAGCGCAGCATCATGCGCCTGGGGCCCGCTCCGGGCCCGGGCGAGCCGGCCGGCGGGAGTGGATCCGGCCGGCCGTGCTCGGACATCCGCGCCGCCGTGGCGAAAAAGAATCTTCGGCGCCGATGTCGAGAACGGCGCATCGGCACCGACGAAGGGGGTGAGGAGGCGCACTGGACGCCTCACGTCGTAAGGAGCAGCACCATGAAGTACCTGATCATGATGTACCCGAACGCCGAGGTCATGGACGCGCTGTCGGAGGAGGAGCGGAACGCCGTCTTCCAGGGCCATGGCGAGTTCATGAACAAGATCAAGGAGACCGGCGAGTTCGTCAGCACTCTGGCGCTGGCCGGCCCCGACCAGAGCTCCGTGGTGCGCGTGCGCGGCGGGGTGCCGGCGGTGACGGACGGGCCGTACGCCGAGTTCAAGGAGTTCGTCGGCGGTTTCTACGTCGTCGAGGTCAAGGACCGTGACCGTGCCCACGAGCTCGCCGCGATGATCCCGGACGCCACGGTGGAGGGCCTGGGAATCGAGGTCCGGCCGATCGTCTTCAGCGACGACGCTTCGGCGTGACTCCCTGCCCGGGGGCCCTGCGCCCCCGGGCCCCGCTCCCCCTCGGGCGTTCGGCCGCTTGGAGGTGGCTTGCGGTGGCCTGCGATACGGTGTCGCCGTGTGCTATCGGGGCGCCCGGCAGCACCGCGAGCCGCATCTTCGGGGATGGTTGGAGTCCGTATGGCTGCCGCAGCGGGTATCGGCCCCGCGTTCCCGGGGCGTCGCCGGGGAGCCCGGTGAACCGCGACAGCGACGTCGGGGCGCTGCTGCGAGACCTCGTACCCCAGGTGGTGGACACCCTGGTACGCCGCCACGGCCGGTTCGAGACATGTGAGGACGCCGCCCAGGACGCGTTGCTCGACGCGATCGTGCAGTGGCGCACGGACGGCGTCCCGGACAATCCGCTGGGCTGGCTGACGACGGTCGCCTACCGCCGGCTCGCCGACCGGGCCCGCAGCGACATTGCCCGGCGGCGCAGGGAGGCCACGGTCGCGACCATGGTCCGCGCCGACGAGCCGGCGGAGTCCGGCCCCGCCGACCTCCACGCCTCCGACCAGGACGACTCGCTCATCCTGCTCTTCCTGTGCTGCCATCCCAGCATCTCCCCCTCGTCCCAGCTGGCGCTGACCCTGCGGGCCTGCGGCGGCCTGACGACAAGTCAGATCGCGCGGGCCTTTCTGGTGCCCGAGGCGACGATGGCGCAGCGCATCAGCCGCGCCAAGCAACGCATCCGGACGGCCGGCGCGACGTTCGAGCTGCCGCCGCCCGAGGACCGCCGGGAGCGGCTCGCCGTCGTCCTGCACGTGCTCTACCTGATCTTCAACGAGGGTTACACCAGCACGTCCGGCGCCGATCTGCACCAGGTCGAGCTGACCCGCGAGGCGATCCGGCTGACGCGCGCACTGCACCGTGCGCTGCCCGAGACCCCGGAGGTGACGGGCCTGCTCGCGCTGATGCTGCTGACCGATGCCCGGCGCCCCGCGCGGACCGACGACGACGGCAACCTCATCCCGCTCGCCGAACAGGACCGCACCCACTGGGACGGGGTAGCCCTGAAGGAGGGCATCGAGCTGACCGCCGAGGCGCTGGCCCGCGAGCCGATGGGCCCGTATCAGTTGCAGGCCGCCATCGCCGCGCTGCACGCCGAGGCGGGCAGCGCCGACGAGACCGACTGGCTGCAGATCGTGATCCTCTACCGCCTCCTGGAGCAGGTTTCGCCCAATCCGATGGTGACGCTCAACCACGCCGTGTCCGCGGCCATGGCGCGCGGCCCGCGGGCGGGCCTGGAACTGCTGCGGCCGCTGGAGGAGGACGACCGGGTGGCCGAGCACCACCGGCTGCACGCCGTGCGCGGCCATCTGCTGGAGATGGCCGGTGATCGCGATGCGGCCCGCGAGAGCTACCGGGAGGCGGCGCGCCGTACCGCCAGTCTCCCCGAGCGGCGGTTCCTGGAGTCCCGGGCGAACCGCCTGAGCGACACCGCCGGCTGATCCGCGCAGTCGCACCGCCCTTCGGGGAAAAAGTTCCGCGCTCTGGCCCCCCGCTGACGCGGTCGGCCCCGGAGGGTCGGTCAGACGCGGTCGGCGGCGATGAGGAGGTAGTGGAAGCTGCCCTCGCGGTATGCGGTCAGGAAGGGGTCCTCGACGCCGGTGGCGAGGGAGGACTGGGCGCGCAGCTCCCAGTAGGGAATGGTGGCCGCGGTGAGGTCGACGACGTTCATGGGTACCAGGCCGTTGGCGGCAAGCGCCTTGAAGTAGGCGCTGCGGGGGTGGATGTTGCAGGTGTAGTGCTCGTCGATCCGGCTGACCGCCTTGGAGCGGCCGCCGGTCACGTCGTTGTAGCAACCCGTGATGACGACATAGCGGCCGCCGAAGGCCAGTTGGCGCGCGTGCTCGGCGAAGAGCGCGAACAGGTCGACGTACATGGTGGACTCGTTGTTCCAGATGCCCTGGAAGGCTCCGCTCGGGAAGCCGGTGTCCAGCATGTTGCGGAAGTGGTAGCGCACCTTGTCGTCCACCCCGCGCTTGCGTGCCTGGCCGTTGGCGAAGTCGACCTGTGCCTGGGAGATGGACACCCCGTCGACCTGGCAGCCGAAGCGCGCGTTGGCCATGATGCTGCTGCCGCCGCGGCCGCATCCGGCGTCGAGGAGGCGGTGCTCGGGCGCGATGAGGCCGAGGTGGTCGAGGAGGGTGTCGGCCTGTGCCGATTCCAGTCGGTGCAGCTCCTCGATGATGCGGGCGTCGCGGGTCTCCTCGGGTCCTTCCAGGACCGAGGGGTCGTAGTCGCCGAGCCCGTAGTGGTGGTGGTACAGGCCGTCGACATCGCCCAGGCTCAGGTTGACCGGGTCCTTCTCGTTGTTCCAGTACTCCGCGACGGACTTCTGGTAGGCGGTGCGCAGTACCGGCGGCGCGGGGGAAAGGGGGGTGGTGGTCATGCGGGTGCTGCTCCTTGAGTGCATGCGGAGGGAGAGAGGGAAGAAAGGGGGAGGGAAGAGGGAGACCGCGTGGTGGCGGTGAGAAAGAGGGAATGCTGGGCTCAGGCTTCGTTGTAGCGGAGGCTGCCGCTGTGCCATTCGCGGTTGCCGCCGAGCCAGGCCCAGACACCCGCGAGGAAGTGGCGCAGCTGCGGCGAGCCGGTGACGGCGAGGGCCGCGGCCTCCGTCTCGAAGGTGCGCACCAGCTCGTCGTGGATCTCCACGCTGCGTGCCACCGCCTCGTGCGGCGTACACCCCTCCTCCGCGGCGATCACGGTGGGCAGGTTGAACTCCACGCCCGTGGAATGGTGTTCCTTGGTCATCGAGTACAGGTCGTTGACGAGGGTGCTGGCCGTGGCGGCCATGGTCACGGCGCGACGGACCCGCGGCGCGGAGTACTCGACGGCAGCCAGCGGGTTGCCGCTGACCACGTCGACGAGGGCGATGCAGGGCAGGAAGCTGTTGGCCTGACGGTGCGCCAAGTACTCGCGGACGGTGGGCATATGGCCGCAGGAGCGCCAGGAGCCCTCCTGTCCGTAGCCCACGAAGAGGACGGCGACCTCGTGGCGGAGTCGGGCCATCTGGGAGGGATCCGCGTAGCCGGCCAGGTCCCGCAGCCCCGCGCGCAGCGCGACCCGCACGGGGTCGCCGGCCATGTCCTGTTCCCATGCGGGTGCGTGTCCGGCCGGGAGGTGGGCGGGATCGAGGGCCGCATAGGCGAGACCGAGGTGCGAGCCGAGGAGTTCGGTTCGCGATCCCATGGTCTCGTCGTCGCAGTAGTAGTCGTCCGTGGCCCACTCGGCCAGTGCACACTTGGCCGCGGCCAGCAGCCGGTCCGGGTCGTCGCTGTCGGGGTGAGCCAGCATCATCAGGCGCCCGAAATCGGCCGCCCGCACGCGTGCGAGGCGTCCGGCGTAGAGACCGACCCGCTCCGCCCAGTCCACCAGTCGGTCGTTGACCTCCTGGCCGAGTGCCTGGTCGTCCCGGACCGCGGGCGGGCAGTACAGCTCGGGAACTCCGCTGCCGGGCCTGCCCGTCGGGTCGGAAGTGCCGTCGGCCGGTTTCCGGGCCGCGACACGGGCGGCGGAGGTGCCGAGCCCCGTCGGCCCGGTGGGCACGGCGGTGCGCGCCTGCCGGAGCGTGGTGCCCGGCAGGGCCTGCGGCGCGGGAGGGCGGATTCCCCGGCCGTGGGTGAGGAGTGTGGCGGCGAGGCGCGCCACATGGTGGTGGGCCCTGGGCGCGGCCATCCGGGACAGCTGTGACACCGGTTCTTCTCTCCGTTCGCGCCGTCGACGTCAGGACGGGGTGTGGAAGACCTCGACGTTCTCCAGGACGCCCAGCGCGTCGGGCACGAGAACGGCCGCCGAGTAGTAGGTGCTGACCAGGTAGGAGATCAGGGCCTGGTCGTTGATGCCCATGAACCGTACGTTGAGGCCCGGCTCGTACTCGTCGGGGATGCCTGTCTGGCGCAGGCCGACCACCCCTTCGTCGTCCTCGCCCAGGCGCATCGCGAGGATGGCGGACGTGCCCTCCTCCGAGACCGGGATCTTGCCGCAGGGCAGGATCGGCACACCCCGCCAGGCGGGCACCGGGTGTCCGGCCACCTCGGCGCTGTCGAAGGACAGGCCCCGCTTGTTGCATTCGCGGCCGAAGGCGGCGATGGCACGCGGGTGCGCGAAGAACGCCTTGGTCCCGCGCCGCATGCTCAGCAGCTCGTCCATGTCGTCCGGCGTGGGCGGGCCGGAGTGGGTGGAGATGCGCTGGCTGTAGTCGGCGTTGTGCAGCAGCCCGAACTCCGGGTTGTTGACCAGCTCGGACTCCTGGCGTTCGCGCAGGGCCTCGATGGTCAGCCGCAGCTGCTGCTCGACCTGGTCCATCGGTTCGTTGTAGAGGTCGGCAACCCGGGTGTGCACCCGCAGGACAGTCTGGGCCACGCTCAACTCGTACTCGCGGGGCTCCAGTTCGTAGTCGACGAAGGTGCCCGGGATCACCGGCTCACCGGTGTGGCCGGAGGCGAGGGCGATCTCGGCCTCGCCCTTCTTGTTCTGCGGCCGTGCCTGCTCCGCCTGGCGCCGCCGGACGTGCGCCCGCAACCCGGCGTTGCGGTCGGCCACTTCCTCGTACGCGGCCCGGGGCAGGGCCAGCACCGTGCAGGCCGTCAGCGCACGCGCGGTGAAGTCCCACTCCCCCGGCTCCTCGGCCACCGCCTGCCCGCCGAAGAACCCGCCGTCGGACAGCACACCCCGACGGGTCTCCTCGCTGTACCGGCCGGGGCCGACCTTCTCGACCTTGCCGCGCACGATCAGATAGACGTGGTCGACGGCCTCGCCGCGTTCGGCGATCAGCTGGCCGGGCCCGTACTGCTGCTGACGGCACCGGTCGGCGAGCGACCGCAGCGCCTGCTCGTCCTCGAACCCGCGCAGCAGTGGCAGTTCGCCGAGCTCGGCCGGGACGACCCGGACCGTACTCCCTTCCTGGACGAAGGTGACCCGGCCGTCGCCGACCTCGTACACCAGGCGCCGGTTGACCCGGTACGTGCCGCCCTTCACCTCCACCCAGGGCAGGGTGCGCAGCAGCCACCGCGAGCTGGTGCCCTGCATCTGCGGGGCGGTCTTGGTGGTGGTCGCCAGGTTCCGCGCAGCGGCGATCCCGAGGCTGAGCTGTGCCCGGCCGGTCGGCTCCTCGGGCTGCTGCCGGTACGCTGCGGTCGACATCCTGGTCCTTCCGTGGGGGCCCATGCATCAAGAAGGAGCCCTCGGAAGCGCCCGGGTGGGTGACGAGAGGCTCCTGTTACGTATGTTGCGTAAGTGAACCCAAGTGAACCAGCGGGTAGCGATGTTGGTCGAAACGACCGACAAGCCAGCGATCACTTTGCGCCAGGTGCCTGGCGGACGGGAGTCCGTTGAAGTCGGCGCAGAACGAGGACCCAGGCAGCACAGGCAGTCCGTTATGTCATGTTAAACCGCATTTTAAGCACTCCGCTACGCGCGACAGTCGAGCACACAGGGAGCCACGGGCGCTGCCGGCGAGGTGGCCGATAATGCACGTTCAAGCTCCCAGCTCCAGTCTGTCCCCGCCCCTCCCGCTCCGCCGCCTTCCGCTCTTCCCGCCCCCGCATGACTGTCAGTAGACGTCGCGGACATAGCGCTTGTCGGCAGTCAGGCGTCGGACGCAGGCGGTGGCCTCGTCGGTGTCCAGGCCGCCGTGCGTGGCGGCGATGTCCTTGAGTGCCTGGTCGACGTCCTTGGCCATGCGGCCGGCGTCGCCGCAGACATAGAAGTGGGCGCCTTCCTGGAGCCACCGCCACACGCGGGCACCGTTCTCGCGCATCCGGTCCTGGACATAGACCTTGTTGCGCTGGTCGCGCGAGAAAGCCAGGTCCAGGCGGTCGAGGTGGCCGGATGCCTGGTATCCCGCCAGTTCGTCGCGGTAGTAGAAGTCGGTGGCCCGGCGCTGTTCGCCGAAGAAGAGCCAGTTGGGACCGGTGTGGCCGCGGGCCCGGCGGTCTTCGAGGAAGCCGATGAAGGGCGCCACGCCGGTTCCGGGACCGACCATGATCATGGGGGTGGTGGGGTCGGCGGGCGGGCGGAAGTGCGGTGAGCGCTGCACGAAGACCTGTACCGGTCCGTCGTTGGCACAGTCGGCGAGATAGGTCGAACAGGTGCCTTTGCGGTCGCGGCCGAGGTCGTTGGTGTAGCGGACGACGGAGACGGTGAGGCGGACCTCGCCGGGATGGGCGAGCGGGCTGGAGGAGATGGAGTACAGCCGGGGCTGGAGGCGTTTGAGTACGGCAGTCCACTCCGCGGCGGACGCGCGGACCGGGAACTCGGCGAGGACGTCGGCTGCCTGGCGGCCCCAACTCCACTGCGCCAGCGTGTCCTTGTTGTCGGGACGCAGCAGTCGCTTCAGGTTCTGGCTGCCGGTGCGGTCCGCCACGAAGGTGAGCAGGTCGGTGGTGAGGCGGGTGATGTCCAGGCGGGTGCGCAGTGCTTCTTCGAAGGGCAGACGTGCGCCGTCGCCGAGTGCGACGGGCTCGTCGGGATCCAGTCCGGTGAGGGCCAGCCATTCGGTGACGAGACCGGCGCCGTTGACCGGCCATACGCCGAGGGCGTCGCCGGCGTCGTAGGCGAGTTCGCCGTCGCGGGTGTCGAAGGCGAACTGCCGTACCTCCTTCTGGGAGCCGGGCAGGCTCAGCAGCCGGTTGCCGACGAGGAGGGTGGCGAAGGGTGCCGCCTTGGTGTGGCGGGTCGGGGTGAGAGTGGGCGACTGGGAGGGGGTGGGTGACTGGGAGGAGGCGCCTTGGGCGGTGGGCGCCTCGGCCGTGCGCGCGGCCGCGGGGGGCTGGCCGTCGGGGGTGGCCAGGGCGGTGGACACCTGGCCGAGCCACTGTGCGGCGGCCTCCTCGTAGTCGGGCTCGCAGTCGGTGCGGGCGAGGAGCCGGGTGGCTCCGAGCGCGTGGAGCCGTTCGTCGAGGCGGCGGCCGTGGCCGCAGAAGTCGTCGTAGGAGGAGTCGCCGAACGCCAGTACCGCGTAGCGGATGTCCTCCAGCGGCCCGGAGTCCGGGGCGGCGAGGGCCTGCCAGAAGTCGGCGCCGTTGTCGGGCGCGTCACCGTCGCCGAAGGTGCTGGTGACGATCAGCAGATCGGTGCCCGGGGCGAGCCGGGCCGGCGCGAGGGCGGCCATGGGCAGCAGTTCGGGGTCGCGGCCGGTCTCGGCGAGCCGGGCGGCGACGGTGGCCGCGAACTCCTCGGCGTTGCCGGTCTGCGAGGCCCACAGGACGACCAGGCGACGGGAGGGTGTGTCCGTGCCGGTGGTCCCGGTGGCGGTCCGGGCGGGCTCGGGTGCCGGTGTGGTGGGTGCGGCGGTGCGGGAGAACATGCCGGCGAGGACGCCGTCGACCCACAGTGCGGAGTCCGGGGCGAAGGGCGCGTCGGGCGGCAGTGTGGGGATGCGCCCGTCGTGCGGGGCCACGGCGAGGCCGGAGAGATAGCCGGCGAGGTAGCGGCGTTCCGGCTCGGCCAGGGGTACGGGGGTGAGGTCGGTGAGGCCGAACAGCGTGGCGAGCGCGGGCACGGCGGCGTCCGGGGAGGTGGGTGCGGCGGCCGGGTCGGGGGCGGGGTCCATGGGCGGTTCCTGGTGCGCGGCGGTCGCCGGGGCGGACTCGGGCCGGCCGCCGGGGCGGGCCGCGGGGACGGGAGCGGAGGTCTTGGCGAGGGCGACGGCGCAGAACTTGAACTCGGGTTGGAAGGAGGTCGGGTCGACTGCGTCGTGGGTGACGGCGTTGACGCTGAGGTACTCGCCGAACAGGTCGTTCCAGTGGAAGGGCGCGAAGCAGGTGCCCGGCCGGACTCGGTCGGTGACGGTGGCGGGGAGCACGGCCCGGCCGCGGCGGGAGGCGACCTCGACGTGATCGCCCGCCACGATTCCCATGGCGCCGGCATCCTCGGGATGGATCTCCAGGAACGGGCCGGGGTTGAGTTTCGCGAGTTTGGCGACCTTGCCGGTCTTGGTCATCGTGTGCCACTGGTGCTGGAGGCGGCCGGTGTTCAGGACGAACGGGTAGTCGTCGTCGGGGAGTTCGGCCGGTGGCAGGTGCGGACGGGCGAAGAAGCGGGCGCGTCCGCTGCCGGTCGGGAAGGCCAGGCGGGGGCGGGTGCCGTCCTCGCGTTCCCGCAGGGTCTGGCTGACGCCGTCGTTGCGGTAGCGGATCGGGTTGCGGTCCGGGCCGTCGGCGGCCGGGGCCGGCCACTGCACCGGTGTGGTGCGCAGCCGCTCGTAGGTCACGCCCCGCAGGTCCCAGCCGGTCCGGGGGTTCCATGCCTGTTTGAGTTCCTCGAACACCTCCTCGGCGGAGGTGTAGGTGAAGGCGTCGGCGAAGCCCATCGCGCAGGCCACCCGGGCGATCAGCTGCCAGTCGGGCAGTGCCTGTCCGGGCGGGTCGGCGGCCCCTTGCACCAGGGTGAGGTTCCGCTCGGAGTTGACCATCACGCCGTCGGACTCCGCCCACAGCGTCGCGGGCAGGACGACATCGGCGTAGGCGTTGGTCTCGGTCTCGGCGAAGACGTCCTGGGTGACGACGAGTTCGGCGGCTTCCAGACCGGCGATGACGGTCCTGCGGTTGGCGACCGAGGCGACCGGGTTGGTGCAGATGATCCAGCACGCCTTGATGTCTCCGGCGGCCAACTGCTCGAACATCTCGATGGTGCCGCGCCCGGTCCCGGTCGGCAGGGAGCCCGCGGGGATCTGCCACAGGTCCTCGACGAAGGCGCGATCGGCGTCGTCCAGCACCGAACGCTGTCCGGGCAGGCCGGGGCCCATGTAGCCCATCTCGCGGCCGCCCATGGCGTTGGGCTGGCCGGTCAGCGAGAACGGTCCGGACCCCGGGCGGCAGATGGCGCCGGTGGCCAGGTGCAGGTTGATCAGGGCGTTGGTGTTCCAGGTGCCGTGAGTGGACTGGTTCAGGCCCATGGTCCAGCAGCTCGTCCACTCACCGGCCGTACCGATCCACCGCGCGGCCTGCCGGATGTCGTCCTCGGCCAGGCCGGTGAGCTCCGCGACCCGCTCGGGCGGGTAGTCCGCGAGGAAGTCGGGCATCTCCTCCCAGCCCTCGGTGAACTCGGCGATGAACTCCTCGTCGGTGTGGCCGTCGGCGACGAGCAGATGCAACAGCCCGTTCAGCAGGGCGAGGTCGGTGCCCGGCCTGATCTGCAGGAAGAGGTCGGCCCGTTCGGCGGTGGCGGTGCGGCGCGGATCGACGACGATCAGTTTGGCGCCGGCCTTGACCCGGTCCATCATGCGCAGGAAGAGGATCGGGTGGCAGTCGGCCATGTTGGCGCCGATGACGAGGAAGACATCGGCGCGATCGAGATCCTGGTAGGAGCCGGGCGGGCCGTCCGCGCCGAGCGACAGCTTGTAACCGGACCCGGCGGAGGCCATGCACAGCCGCGAGTTCGACTCGATGCGGTGGGTGCGCACAAAGCCCTTGGCCAACTTGTTCGCCAGGTACTGCGCCTCCAGCGACATCTGCCCGGAGACGTAGAAGGCCAGCGCGTCCGGCCCGTGTTCGTCCAGGATCGTCCGCAGTCGCCCGGCAACCGACGCGATGGCTTCGTCCACCGCCGTCCCGACCGGCTGGGCGCCGCGCTCGGGCCGTACCAGTGCCGTTTCCAACCGTCCCGGCGCGGCCATCATGTCCGCACTGGTCGCGCCCTTGGTGCACAGGCGGCCGCGGTTGGTGGGGTGTGCCTGGTCGCCGGACGCCTTCACCACCCGGCGACGGCCGTCGGCCGGGTCGCGCGCCACCTCCAGCACGATTCCGCAGCCGACGCCGCAGTACGAGCAGACGGTGCGGACGGTGCCGCCGTCCGACGAGCCAGATGCCACCGAATCCCCATCCCACGGTGCGTGTGCCTGTCCGGGCCGGGGCCGTCCCACCCTGGTGGGCGGCCCACGGCCAACACCGTAGGAGGCACGAATTTCCGGCCCGTCACGCGCCGGGCGCGCCTGGGGTTACGCCTCGCGCACAGGTCACCGGAGTGCCGTGTGAGGTGCCTGGGCCGGCGCGGCCGCCCGCGTCACGAGGTCTCCCCTCCCCGGCTCTTGCCTAGCCGGCCCCGACGCCTACACGTACACGTACGCCTACACCGGCACCACAGACACCAGAAGATACGCTCCTGGCTGTCACTACCTCCAATATCCAACGCCCACCTACGAAGCAATTTGGCTGATTTGCCAAGCAATTGGCAGATCATTGTTGATTCCCGGCCGCAGATGCAGGATGGGATCGCGCACCGGCCGGCGCACGAGAGCACACCGGCTCTCGTTCCCTGATCCTGCTCACGAGGCGAGGCGAGGCTCGATGACCACACGCTCCCAGGACGGCAGCGCCGGCGACGTCGACTACGGCGCGATCGGCTCCGGATACTCCTCCTTCCGCCGACCGGACCCGCGGATCGCCCAGTTCATCGCGGAAACCCTGGGCGAGTGCCGGACGGTCCTCAACGTCGGTGCCGGCGCCGGTTCGTACGAGACCGCCGCCCGGGAGGTGACCGCGGTCGAGCCCTCGGAGTCGATGCGTGCCCAGCGGCCGGCGCGGCTCGCCCCGGCGATCGACGCCGTCGCCGAGGATCTGCCCTTCGCCGACGGGGAGTTCGACGGTGCGATGACGCTGTTCAGCGTGCACCAGTGGTCCGATGTCGCGGCCGGACTGCGCGAGATGCGGCGGGTGACCCGCGGGCCGGTCCTCCTCCTCACCTGCGACCCCGCCCTGGTACGGGACTTCTGGCTGTACCGCTACGCCCCCGAGGTCCTCGACACCGAGGCCGGCCGCTACCCGGCCATCGACACCCTGGCCGGCGCCCTCGGCGGCACCACCACGGTCCGGTCCGTCCCCATCCCCCTGGACTGCACGGACGGCTTCAACGAGGCGTACTACGGCCGCCCCGAGATGCTGCTCGACCCGGCGGCCCGCCAGGCGTGTTCGGCCTGGAGCTTCGTCGACGACCGGGTCCGCGAACACTTCGACACCGGTCTGCGCCGCGATCTGGACTCCGGTGCCTGGGACGAGGAGTTCGGCGGGCTGCGCCGTCAGCCGACGTACGACGGGTCGCTGGTCATCGTCCGAGCGATGCCGTGAGCGGCGATGCCATGAGCAGCGACCCTGATGGGGGCGGGTACGTCGGCCCAGGAAGTGCCCGCCGGGACGTCGGCGGCATGCACTGACGCGTCGTGTGCTACCGCCAACGACGTTTGATGACCGCGGTATTGGCGGCCCGGTCGTGCATGCACTGCCGGAACGGCTCGTTCCAGATGCAGGACAGTACGTTGATGAGGCCCAGGACCGGCACCATGCCGATGCCCAGATAGGCCAGCCAGCGTCCCAGGGCATGACCGAAGCCGAGCTTGTTGCCGGTTTCGATGTGGACGACGCGCAGGCCGCAGATGGCTTTGCCGACGGTGCCGCCCATCGCCGTCGTCAGCGGTTCGAAGAAGAGGCCGACGAGCAGCGTCCAGGCGAAGAGGCCGAGCACCACCGGCACCCCGCGGCTGTCTCCGGGCTTGAAAGTGCTGTACATCCAGATGTTCGCCGGCACCCAGGCACCCGCGATCAGCACGCCGGTGATCAGGGAGTCGATGAAGCGGGCGAGCAGGCGCATGCCGGGGGCCGCGAGCGCCTGCGGGGGCGGACCCTGCGGCCTGCCCATCTGCGGCTGCGGCGGCCCGTAGGACGGCACTGCGTACTGCGGCGGATAGGGCTGAGGTGTGACGCCCTGCGGCTGCCCGTAATGCGGTTGTGCGGGACCGAAGCCGGGGCCCGGGTGGTGGGGAGGTGGTGGCGGCTGGAAGTTACTCACGAAAGATGATCCAAGCCGATGTCCCGACACCGCGACAACTCGCGGTCCGCGAACCGGCCGCGTAGCCGTCGGCGGGTCCGGGGGCAAACGTTGTAGGTTGACCCCAACTCACGGGCGATTGCCCCTCGTTCAGCCTGGAGGCCGAGATGGATGCCCTCTACCCCCGCCTGTTGGTCACCCGCTTCGCGGAATGCTTCCGCTTCTACGACGCGGTGCTCCCCGAGCTACTGGGCGCGGTGCGCGTCAAGGGCGACGAGTCCGGCCCCTACGCCAACTGGGACCTCGCCGAGCAGGGCGTCCTGGTGCTGTTCGACCGCGCCGCGATGGCCGGCGTGGTCGGCACCTCGGAGCTGCCGCCTTCCGCCGGGCCGGCCCAGGACGGCGTGATGCTGGTCTCGCGGGTGCCCGACGTCGATGCGGCGTGGGAGTTCTGCCTGGCCCACGGCGGGGTACCGGTCACCCCCGCCACGGACCGCCCGGAGTGGGGACCGAGCCTGCGCACCGCCCACCTGCGGGACCCGGAAGGCATCCTGATCGAGCTCCAGTCCTACGACGGGTGAGCAGAAGGCTCTCGCGCATATCCACCCGCCTGCCCGATTTGTTAAGGTATCGCTTTCGTCTGCCCGCCGGCTGCCCCACTTGACTGCGGTGACCGGCTGTGGTGACTGGCGGCGGGGGAATGCGACGGCGGCAGCGGCAGTGCCCCGTCCGCCGTTGCGGGGCGCCTGTTCGTGCGAAAGGCGGCGCCTGACACCGTTGTGATTGTGGGGGAGAGAACAGTGCGACACGGCCGCATGTCCATCTTCGTCTGGCCGGCCCTCCTCGCACTCTCCCTGGGGCTGTGGGGCCTCACCCGCGAGCACAGCATGTGGCGGGACGAGGCGGCGACCTGGCAGGCGTCACACCGTTCGCCGGCCGAGATATGGCACATGGTTGGCCAGGCCGATGTCGTCCACGGCCTGTACTACGCGGTGATGCACGTGGCGTTCGCCCTCTTCGGCGACAGTCTGCTCACCCTGCGGCTACCTTCCGTGCTCGCCACGGCCACCGCATGCGGGCTGACGGCACTCGTGGGCGCCCGGCTCGCCGGCCGCGCGGTCGGGATCGCGGCCGGACTGGCCCTGGCGATCGTCCCGGCCGTCCAGGAACACGCCCAAGAAGGGCGCTCCTACGCCCTCGTCCTCGCCTTCGTGGTCCTTGCGACCTGGCTTCTCATCGAGGCTCTGCGCAAGCCGGGCAGGTGGTGGCGTTGGGTCTGTTACGCGGGAGCGGTGATGCTCGCCGCCTGGCTCAACTGGTTCTCGCTGTTTGCCCTGGTCGCCCACGGCGTCACGGTGGCCTGGGTGCGCCCGGGCCGCGCGCGGTGCGCCGGTTGGGGACTGGCCGCCTGCGGAGCCGTCGTCGGCACCCTGCCGGTCATCCTGACCAGCCGCGGCCAGGCATCCCTGGTCTCCTGGATCAGACCCCTCGGCTGGTCGACCGTGCTCGGTGTGCTGCTCACCGTCGCGGTCGCGGCCCTCTGCACACGTCTCCCGCACGCCCGCCGGACGGACACCCCCCGCGAGCAGGCCGCACTCCCCCGCTTCAACCTCGCAGCCGTCGCGCTCCCGCTCTGCGCTGTACCCCAGGTGTCCCTGGCGTTGATCTCCGTCGTCAAGCCGCTCTACCTCACCCGCTACGTACTGTTCGCCTACGTAGGGCTCGCCCTCCTCATCGGCGTCCTCCTGGTCGCCCTCACCACGCGTCTCAAAGCCCGCGTACGCGTGCTGCTCCCCGCCGCCGTGGCACTGGCCCTCCTGGCGCTGCTGCCGATAGAGCTGCGCCTGCGGACGGTGGAGAGCCGCGTCGACGACGTCCTGACCGCGGCAGCCACGGTCGACCGCGTCCGCAAGGCCGCCGACGGCGTCGTCTACATACCCGCCGCCCGCCGTGACACCGCCCTCGTCTCACCCCGTCAGTTCGCCGGCCTGCGGGACCTGGCCCTGGCCCGGGGCGCGGTGGAGTCGGGCACGTTGAAGGGTATAGAGGCCGGACCGCGCGACATAGAGCGGGCGATGCTCGCCGCCCGGCGCATCGTGCTCGTCACGGACCCGGGGTCCCGGCGCACCGGGACCGTGCGCGACCGCGCCAAGCAACGCGTCCTGGACGCGTACTTCGTCCGCCGCTCGGACAGCGTCCAGCGGGGCCGCCGAATAAGCGTCTACGAACGACGCCAACCACCCCCGCCCAGGCACTCGTAGCAGACGACCGCGTGAGGGTGAGGTCGGTTACCGCGTCCCGACGTCGTAGGCGGTGCCGTCGGCGTCGCGGCCTGGAGTTTGTCGGGGTTGGCCACGTTGTGGATCGCGGTGATCCGGCGTCGGCAGGAACCCGGCGCGATCATGACGGCCGCCAGCGGTGACCGGTCCGCGATCCACGACACATCCATGGCTGCGGTGTCGGACGGGCTGCGGTGTCGGACCCGACCGCATCGGGCACGGGATGTCGGGTCCGGCAAGGTGGTGCCCTCCTAACGTGAGTGAGCGAAAGGGAAGGAAACCGGGATGCTGGAGCGGCTGAACCAGGCCATGGACCACATCGAGGCGCATCTCGATCAGCCGATCGACGTGGCCGATCTCGCGCGCATCGCCGTCACGTCGGAGTACCACTTCCGTCGGCTGTTCTCCGCGCTGGCAGGCATCCCGCTGTCGGAGTACATCCGCCGCAGACGCCTGACCGTGGCGGGTGCCGAAGTGCTCGCCGGCCGGCGGACGTTGCTGGATGTCGCCATGCGCTACGGCTACAGCTCGGGAGAAGCCTTTGCCCGTGCGTTCCGGGCGGTCCACGGTGTGGGCCCGGGCGAGGCCCGGCGGACCGGCGCGGCTCTGCACGCGCAGCCCCGGATGTCCTTCCGCCTCGTCGTCGAAGGGAGCAGCAGTATGCGATACCGGATCGTGGACAAGGACGCGTTCCGTGTCGTCGGCAGGAAGGCCCGTGTCCCGCTCGTCCATGAGGGGGTCAACCCGGCCATCGCCGACTTCATCCGGGGGATCGGCCCCGAGACGCTGGGGCGTATCACGGCGCTGTCCGACCAGGAGCCGGCGGGGATCGTGGGGGTGAGCGACCAGCTCGATCCGAGCCGGGCGGAGGGGACCGAACTCGACTACTACCACGGCGTGGTGACGCGTGCCGAGGCACCCGAGGACATGGACGTCCTGGCCGTCCCGGCCGGGGCGTGGGCCGTCTTCGAGAGCTCCGGGCCGTTCCCGCAGGCGCTCCAGTGCCTGTGGCGGGACGTGTTCACGCAGTGGTTCCCCTCGAACCCGTACCGGAGCCGGCCGGGGCCCGAGATCCTGCGGGTGAGCCTGTCGGACGACCGGACGCAGGCGGACGCCGCGCTGTGGATTCCGGTGGAAGGAACCATCGCCTGAGCGGGCTTCGGCCGGTGGCCCGCGGGCAGGCCCCGCAGATCGTCGACGATCTGCGGGGCCTCAGCCGCGGTGGGCGCGGATGGCGATCAGACGACGTCGAACCGGTCGAGGTTCATCACCTTGTTCCACGCCGCGACGAAGTCGGTCACGAACTTCTCCTTCGCGTCGTCGCTCGCGTAGACCTCGGCGACCGCCCGCAGCTCGGAGTTGGAGCCGAAGACCAGGTCCGCACGGGTGCCGGTCCACTTGACCGTGCCGCCGGCGTCGCGGCCCTCGAACTCGTCCTGCGCCGAGGAGGTGGACTTCCACGTCGTGCCCATGTCGAGCAGGTTGACGAAGAAGTCGTTGGTCAGCGTGCCCGGCCGGTCGGTGAGGACGCCGTGCTTGGACTGGCCGTGGTTGGCACCCAGGACGCGCAGTCCGCCGACGAGGACGGTCATCTCGGGGGCGCTCAGCGTCAGCAGGTTCGCCTTGTCGAGCAGCAGGTACTCGGCCGGCAGGCGGTTGCCCTTGCCGACGTAGTTGCGGAAGCCGTCGGCGGCCGGCTCCAGGGCGTCGAACGACTCGACGTCCGTCTGGTCCTGCGTGGCGTCCACGCGGCCCGGCGTGAACGGCACCTCGATGGCGAAGCCGCCGTCCTTGGCCGCCTTCTCGACGGCCGCGCCGCCGGCGAGCACGATCAGGTCGGCCAGCGAGACCTGCTTGCCGCCCGCGGCGTTGAAGGACTGCTGGATGCCTTCGAGGGTGCGCAGCACCTGCGCCAGCTCGTCGGGGTTGTTGACCTCCCAGTTGCGCTGCGGCTCCAGGCGGATGCGGGCGCCGTTGGCACCGCCGCGCTTGTCGCTGCCGCGGAAGGAGGAGGCCGAGGCCCAGGCGGTCGAGACCAGCTGGGAGACCGTGAGGCCGGAGCCGAGGACCTGCTCCTTGAGGGCGGCGATGTCGGCGGCGTCGATCAGCTCGCCCTCGCGGGCCGGCAGCGGGTCCTGCCACAGCAGCACCTCGGAGGGGACCTCCGGGCCGAGGTAGCGGGCGACCGGGCCCATGTCACGGTGCGTCAGCTTGTACCAGGCGCGGGCGAAGGCGTCCGCGAGCTCCTCGGGGTGCTCGTAGAAGCGCCGCGAGATCGGCTCGTAGATCGGGTCGAAGCGCAGCGAGAGGTCGGTGGTGAGCATCGTCGGGCGGTGCTTCTTCGACGGGTCGTGCGCGTCCGGGACGATCTCCGGGGCGTCCTTGGCCACCCACTGGTGGGCGCCGGCCGGGCTCTTGGTGAGCTCGTAGTCGTACTCGAAGAGGTTCTTGAAGTAGCCGTTGCTCCACTGGGTGGGCGTACTGGTCCAGGTGACCTCCAGGCCGCTGGTGATCGCGTGCGGGCCGGCGCCGGTGCCGAAGGTGCTCTTCCAGCCGAGGCCCATCTGCTCCATCGGGGCGGCCTCGGGGTCCGGGCCGACGTTGTCCGCCGGGCCGGCGCCGTGGGTCTTGCCGAAGGTGTGGCCGCCGGCGATCAGGGCGACGGTCTCCTCGTCGTTCATCGCCATCCGGCGGAACGTCTCCCGGATGTCGCGGGCCGCGGCCAGCGGGTCGGGGTTGCCGTTGGGGCCCTCGGGGTTGACGTAGATGAGGCCCATCTGGACCGCGCCGAGCGGGTTCTCCAGCTCGCGGTCGCCGGTGTAGCGGGCGTCGCCGAGCCACTCGGTCTCGGGGCCCCAGTAGACGTCCTCCTCCGCCTCCCAGGCGTCCTCGCGGCCGCCGCCGAAGCCGAAGGTCTCGAAGCCCATCGTCTCCAGGGCGACGTTGCCGGTGAGGATCAGCAGGTCGGCCCAGGAGATGCTCTTGCCGTACTTCTTCTTGACCGGCCACAGCAGACGGCGGGCCTTGTCGAGGCTGGCGTTGTCCGGCCAGCTGTTGAGGGGTGCGAAGCGCTGCTGACCGGAGCCGGCGCCACCGCGGCCGTCGCTGATGCGGTACGTGCCGGCGCTGTGCCAGGCCATGCGGATCATGAGCGGGCCGTAGGTGCCGAAGTCGGCGGGCCACCAGTCCTGCGAGGTGGTCAGCGTCTCGGCGATGTCCCGCTTCACGGCCGCGAGGTCCAGGCTCCGGAACGCCGCGGCGTAGTCGAAGTCCTCGCCGAGGGGGTTCGCCACGGCGGGGTTCTTGGCGAGGATCTTGAGGTTGAGCCGCTCCGGCCACCACTGCCGGTTTCCGCCGCCCTGGGTGGGGTGCGCGGCACGCCCGTGAGCGACCGGGCAGCCACCTGCGGCGTCCGTCGCCTCTACGGTCTTTGCGTCATGGATCTCGGACTCAGACATGGGAATTCCTCCGGATGGGGCTGATCACGGTGCTCAGCGGTCGCGGCGGTGGAGCAGTCGGGCGCGGGCCGTACGGGAGGTGCGGGGAGAGACGGTCGGTGCGTGCCCCGGGGGCGATCGCCTCGACACCCAGTCGATCACGGCTTGGGCGCCGGTGCGGAGCGTACGGGCGGCGCGCCGCAGGACGCCGGCGCCCGTCTGCGCGCCGCTGCGGCTGTCCGCGACCGGAGCGGCGGGCTTCGAGGGTGAGCGGACCCGTCTCGTGAACCATCACGTGCTGTCCCTGCGATTGTCTCGTCCCTTGGCTATCGCCAGAACCGATCCTACGATGGACTAGATCCAAGTCAATAAGGCGACCAGATCCGTACGGAATTCATTCGCCGGACGACGCACGGTTAGGCTGGTGACCATGAGTGACCTGCTGGAACGGCTTCGCGGACGTGGCTGGCGGATGACCGCCCAGCGCCGCGTCGTCGCCGAGGTTCTCGACGGCGAGCATGTCCACCTCACCGCGGACGAGGTGCTGGCGCGCGCCACGGCCCGGCTGCCGGAGATCTCCCGCGCGACGGTCTACAACACCCTCGGGGAGCTCGTCGCGCTCGGAGAAGTGGTCGAGGTGACCACCGACGGCCGTGCCAAGCGCTACGACCCCAATGCCCACCGGCCCCACCACCACCTGGTGTGCTCGCACTGCGGCGCCATTCGCGACGTCCACCCCGGCGGCGACCCGCTGGCCGAGCTGCCCGCGTCCGAGCGGTTCGGCTTCACCCTCTCCGCCGTCGAGATGACGTACTGGGGCGTGTGTCCCGACTGCCGCTGAGGGCGTCGGCGCGGCGGACGGCCGGCACGTCTCATCGCGGCGCGTGGCGCGCCTCCACCACCTCGGCCCAGGCCGACCGCACCTCGTCGATGGCCTGCCGGTGCCCGCCGTCCTGCGCGCAGCGCCCGGCCCGCTCCAGCAGCCGCCGGGCCTCCCTGGGCGCCGAACCGCCGCGTACGCGTGCCAGCGCGGTCAGGGCGAAGGCCAGCGCCGTGCCGCCGAACGGCTCGGCCAGTTCTACCGAGGCCAGCGCCAGCCGCTGCGCGTCGACCCGTTCGCCGCGCAGCAGATGCAGTTCCGCCAGGTTGGCGCGCTCGAAGGCGGTGGCCGTGGGGCGGCCGGCCTGTTCGGCCAGCGCCAGCGCGCGCCGCCCGTATGCCAGCGCCTCCCCGTGCCGCCCCGCGCGGCGCTCGGTCTCCCGCAGGACGGAGAGCACGGTGGCCAGCAGCGCCCGGTCACCGGACTCCTCGGCCGGGGCCAGCGCCGATTCGGCGGGTACTGCCGCCTCGTCGGCGAGACCGGACAGGCCCAGGCAGACCGTCTGCTGAGCCAGTGAACGGGCCAGCAGCACCGGGTGGTCCGCCCCTTGGGCAGCCCCCGCGCAGCGCTCCGCCGCCCGGGCCGCCGCCAGGCCCTCCGCGTACCGGCCGCGGTAGGACAGGACCGCCGAACGCGCCATGTGGTGGGCGGCCCGGATGTCGTCGGGGGTGTCGGGGCCGGGCGGATGGACGGCCAGGACCGCCAGCGCCTCGTCGGCGCCGCGGCCGCGGCCGAGCACCTCGGCCAGCCGGGCGGCGGCCAGCGTACCGGCGTCGCGCAGCCCTTGACGTTGGTAGGTGTGGAGGGCTTCGCGGACCACGGTGAGGGCTTCCCCGTAGCGTCCCGCGCGGTCCAGGTGCAGTGCCCAGTCCAGCCGGACCCGCGCCGCGTCCGCCTCGGCCCGTACCGCGCCGCTGCCGTGCGGGCGCCGGGATGCGGCCAGTGCGCGTCGCAGCTCGGCCCGTCGGCGAGCCAGCCGTGCGCGGGCCGGTTCGGCCCAGGGCGCATGGCGGTCCTCGGGCAGCAGCTCGGGGGTCAACGCCTCCAGGGCGCGGGCCAGTTCGCGGCGGGCGCCGCCGCTCAGGGCCCGCCGGGCGAGGGCCTCGGCTTCGTCGATGTCCACGCGTACCGTGTCCGGTGCGAGCCGCAGCAGGTCGCCGTCGCCGGTCAGATATCCGGAGGCGCCGCGCGGCGGCAGCTCCGGCTCCAGCGCGTGCCGGGCGGTGTGCAGCGCCACCCGCAGGCTGCCCAGCGCGGCGCGGAGTTCGGCGTGCGGCCAGCACACGGCCATGATCTGCTCGCGGTACAGCGCATGGTCGGGGGCGAGGGCCAGCAACTTGACCAGGGTCCGGGCGCCGGGCCGGGACCAGCGCTCCACCGGCGGCGCTCCGTCCTCGCGTACCAGCCGGAAGCCGCCGAGCAGGCGAACGCGCAGCAGTGGAGGGTTCATGAGCGGGACACTCTCATCACCTCCGAACCGCGGCGGCAGACAACGGCGTTACAGCGGCGTTACTGGCCGGATCCGATCGCCGGTCGGGGCATGTCGACCGGGGTGCGGCCGCGGGAACGCGTCAATGTCGGCGGGGCCGCCGGCAGGCCGGGGGTGTGCGTTGACCATGCGGCGCGGGGTTACCGAGGATGGGCCTGCACACCGCGCCCGGCCGGCGACGTCGTCCCCACCGACCGTCCTTGAGGAGGAAGCGTGAAGCGCTCCCATGCCCTTGCCGTGTCCGTTCTCGCCCTGGTCTCCGGCACGGCCGTGGCGGCCAACACGGCCAACGCCACCGGCCCGGCGCCCCGCGACCCGGCCGCCGCCGCTCCCGTACGGCACTCCCCGTCCGCGGACGCGGCCTGGTGCGCGCAGCAGGGCGGCAAGGCGGAGACCCGCGTCCCTTACTACACCGGCACCGGCAACAAGATCACGCCACTGGGCGGCGAGCGCGAGATGTGCCTGTTCACCGCCGCCGACGGAAGCCGGATCATGATCGCCGCGGACACCCTGGCCGCGGACAAGCCGACCCTGGCCGCGCTCGCCTACGTCCGCAAGCCCGACGGCCCGAGCAGCCCCGGCAACCCGTCCATCGCCTACTGCCAGGGCATCAACGGCACCGCCATGTTCGGCAACAAGCCCACCGACGGCGGCGGTTGGGGCCCCAGGAACGAGACCGATCCGTCCAAGGCGATCTCCGCCTGCATGTTCGCCGACGGCTCGGTGATCGATGCCTGGGGGCTGAAGTACCACAAGGGCGGGGTGATCCGCGGCACCGATCTGACGAAGAAGTTCCGCGCCGAGATCCCCGGAGCGTGACGCCACCGGCCCGCCGGCCCGCCGGCCATCCAGTCTTCGGGCCGGCGGGCCGACGGGCCGGTTCTCGGCACCCGCCGCACGGACGATCGGGGCTAGTTGGCCGGAGAGACGTAGCCGCTGATCGACATGTTCCAGTACGAGCTGTCGCCCACCGCGCCGCTGTAGGGGCCGTCGTGGTGGACGGTGGAGGTCGCGGCGTCTTCGGTGACCTCGTTGCCGCCTATGCTCTCGATGGTGCCGTCGCCGTTGACCGCCGTGACGATGGCGACATGATCGGCGCTCCCGTTGCCCCTGTAGTTGAAGACGACCGCGTCACCGACGTGCGGATCCGGATGCAGCCCCGCGCCGTACTCCGCGAAGCTGCCGGCCGCCGGCGACAGGCCGTTGACGTTGTAGCCCGCCTGCGCCCAGACCCAGGACGCGAAGTCCGCGCACCAGTTTTCCGGTGAACCGCCGGCGCCCGTGCAACTGGAGTTGTAGCCCTGCTGGCCCGCGCTGTTGGTGTCACAGGCGTGATGGTCGAGATTGGCGTTCGCCACCCCGACGATGTCCTCGGGCGCGGCCGACGCCGGGCTCGCGGCCAGCATCAGCGACGGCACCACCACGGCTGCGGCCAGCATGCTCCTGACGGCGGTGTGACGCGTCTTCCGGAGTGTCATGACTCTCCTCTCGGTTCGGCTGAATCCGGCGTGCTCGGCTCCGTACTCGCGCACCGCGAACACGCTGAACGCGACGCTAGAAAGCGCCGATGGAATCGTCGTGAAACAGCGTCCGCCCCGGCCCGTGCGGCGATTTCGGGCCAACCGCCTTTCCGTTTGCCCTACTTCACCGGCGTGGCGCGATCGCCTCGCAGCCCGGAAAATGCGCCTCATCTCGGCGGAGGGGCTACTGTGTTCGCGTGTCCGTACGGCACGCCATGGCTCCTCCGGACGAGTCCTCGTCGGGCGAGACGAAGCGACCAGTGGAGAGGAAGGAGTAGGCACAGGAGTGGCGGCCTTGTCCTCCAGGGGTCACGAACAGCCCCGCAAGAAGCAACTCAAACAGCTGCGCCGGGCTTCTGCGGCGGTACTGGCGCGCCTGGACCTTTCCGACGGATGCAGTATCGCCACGGTGATGGAGCGGCTCAGCGCCGACCGGGGGCGGCCGATCCAGCTCGTACCGCTGCCCCTGGGGGCGGAGGCTCCCTGCGGTATGTGGCTGGCGACGGACGCCTTCGACGTCATCGTGGTCGAGGCGGACACCAGCCGTCTGCACCAGGACCACATCATCGCCCATGAGCTCGCGCACATGCTGTGCCGGCACCGCGACTCCGCGGGGTTCGACGCGGCGACGGTGCGCGACCTGATGCCGGATCTGGACCCGGAGCGGGTGCGGGAGATGCTGGGGCGCACCAGCTACTCCACCGCGGAGGAGCAGGAGGCGGAGATCGTCGCCTCCCTCATCCTGGAACGCGTCACCCGCCCCGCCGTGGAGTCGGTGTGGAGCGTGCCGTCCGCCGACGCCGAAACGGTCGGGCGCATCGAGAGCTCGCTCAATCCGGGCGCGGGGCCCCATGCCCAGTAGCGGTTTCGCACGATGCCCGGCCACGGGACGGCAGGGGGACTCATGAACGCGATGGCGGTGAAGGCCGCCGTCTTCCCCGCGTGTGCCGTCCTCTGCGTCCTCGCGCTGCTCTACAAGCTGCTCGACCTGCGCCATCACCGGCGCGATCCGGCTCTGCTCGCGCTGCTCATTGCGTTCTTCTGCAAGGGGATCTCGTTCACGCTCTCCACGCCCTCCGTCTCGCAGACCGTGGACGCGTACGCGGGGGTGGCCGATCTCGGGGCGCTGGGCATCCATCTCTTCGGCGGCGTCGCCTCCAGTGCCGCCTTTCTGACGGCGATCGTCTTCTGGGTGTACCCGCCCGAGGCCGCCCGGCGGCGCGCCCTGGTCCGGCTGCTCATCGCGGCCCTGTGCGCGGTCGCCATGGTCACCATGTGGGCGGCGGCAGGCAGCGGAGATCAGCGGCGCAGCGCCCACTATCTGCTGCAGAACGTGCACCGGCCGTTGGTCGCCGCCTATCTGCTGCTCTACGTCAGCGCGTTCGGCGCCGGGATGATCGAGATCATCCGGCTGTGCCGCCGCTACGGACGGGTGGCCGGCCGGCAGTGGTTGCGAAGGGGCCTGTACAGCACGGCGATCGGAGCCAGTGCGTGCCTGGTGTACTGCCTGAACCGGCTGGTCTCACTGATCGCGGTGCAGTGCGGACTGGACCCGCTGGACTGGGAACTGCTGACGCCGGTGGCCAACGGGACCGGCATCTTCTTCCTGGTGGCGGGGCTCACCATGCCTTCCTGGGGGCCGCGGATCGCCGAGTGGCGCCGGCTGGCCCGCAACTTCGTCACCTATCAGCGGCTGCATCCCCTGTGGGCGGCGCTGTACGCGGCGGTGCCGGACATCGCGCTCAATCCGCAACACGCCGGCCGCCTCGCCCGCTTCCTGCCCGGTGACATCAGCTATCGCCTCTACCGCATGGTCATCGAGATCCAGGACGGTCTGCTCACGCTCCGTCCGTACGTGGCGCCGGGCGCGGCCGCCGACGCCCGGCAGTCGGCCGAGGCGGCGGGGCTGTCGGGCGACCGGCTGCACGCCACGGTGCAGGCCACCACGCTGGCGTCGGCGCTGCGCGCCAAGCACGACAACCGCCCGCCGGCCCGTTCCTCCGTGGCGGTCGGCGCGGAAGGCGCCAAGGGCGGCGACTACACCGAAGAAGTCAGACGGCTGCTGGCCATCGCCCGCGCCTACGCCACCGTCCGGTCCACCGACCGGTGCAGGGAGAGGAAGGTTCGATGAAGTACCGCAAGCTGGGCAGCGACGGCCCCGAGGTGTCCGCGATCGGCCTGGGCTGCATGGGAATGTCGATCGCCTACGGGGTGCCGGACGAGGAGGAGTCCCAGCGCACCCTGGACCAGGCACTCGACCTGGGCGTCACCCTCCTGGACACCGCCGACGCCTACGGCCAGGGCAGCAACGAGGAGTTGGTCGGACGCTGGCTGCACAGACACGCCCGGGAGCGCGACCGGATGGTGGTGGCGACCAAGTTCGGGCTCCGCCACGACGCCGCCACGGGCCGGGTCGGCGACGTCGACACCTCCGCCGAGTACGTTCCCCTCGCCTGTCGGGCCTCGCTGCGCCGCCTGGGCGTCGAGCACATCGACCTCTACTACGCCCACCGCCGCAATCCCGCCACTCCCATCGAGGAGACGGTCGGTGCCATGGCCGAGCTGGTGGAGGCCGGACTGGTGCGGCACATCGGACTGAGCGAGGTCAGCCCCGCGACGCTGCGCAAGGCCCATGCGGTCCATCCGGTCAGCGCGGTCCAGGTGGAGTACTCCCTCTTCACCCGCAACGTGGTGGAGGGCGAACTACTTGCCACCTGCCGGGAGTTGGGCATCGCCGTCGTGGCCTACTCCCCGCTCGGGCGCGGCATGCTCACCGGCGCCCTCTCCTCCCGCAGCGAACTCGCCGCGGACGACAACCGCCGGCGCTGGCCCCGCTTCGCCGACGAGAACATCCAGCGCAACCTGGCACTCGTCCAGGCGGTCCGGGACGTCGCCGAGCGCATCGGCTGCACGCCCGCCCAGGCAGCGCTTGCCTGGCTGCTCGCCCAGGGCGAGGACATCGTGCCCATCCCGGGCACCAAGCGCCGGCGCTATCTGCAGGAGAACGTCACCGCGGTGACGGTGGCCCTGTCCGACGCCGACCGTGATCTGCTGCGCCGGACAGTGCCCGAGGAGGCCGTGGCCGGCGAACGCTACCCCGAAGCGGCCTTGGAACGACTGGGCCACTGAGCGCGGCGCCGCGATCCCGACCCTGACCCATCGGACAGGCCCTAAGCGACGCCCGGGCCGTCGAGGCCGGGTCCGTCGACGAAGGCGAGCAGCACGGCGGCCTCGGCGCGGAGGCGGGCGGCTCGGTCGGCGTGCGCGGGCGCCGTCAACTGTGCTGCGGCTTCCAGACGTTCGGCGGCTTCGGCACGTACGACGTCCACCACCCGGTGCTCGCTCAACTCGCGCCGGGCCGCTTCGGTGGCGCCGGCGCCGACCGGCGAGTGCTCCAGGGCCGCGGCACGCGGCTCGGCTTCGTCCACGGGCACCGCCTCCGCGTTGTCCAGCGCGGCGAGCGTGGCGCGCAGCGCGCTCACCGCGGTCTTGTCACGGGCGCGCATCGCGTCCGGCAGGGCTTGACGCATACGGAGACGCACAGACATAGCGGTGACCCTATGGCCACGGCCCGGGGCCCACAACGCGATATTCGCGGGCGCCGGGCTTGCCGACCTCCCGGTGCCCACCTCAGGCCGCCCACCCAGCGCGCTGTGTCGCGCCAGGCGCCCAAGAGAGGTGGACTGGAAGTGTGCGGTGTGGTGGGGCGGCCCGCCGGGCCGTCCACCGCCGGCGCGCACGGACAACGTGATCGAGGAGTGGGATCAGAACATGCCTGCGGGTTCGAGCAAGAAGCGTGAGCGGCAGTACGAGCACATCAAGGAGAGCGCCAAGGAGCGCGGTGCCTCGGAGAAGCGTGCGAAGGAGATCGCCGCGCGGACCGTGAACAAGGAACGGGCCCGGTCCGGGGAGTCCAGGTCGTCCAGCAGGGTCTCCACCCAGGACCCCAAGTCCGCCTCACAGCGGGGCGGCGAGCGCAGCCACCGCGGGGCTCAGGGCCCGACCAAGGACCAGCTGTACGAGGAAGCCAGGAAGAAGAACGTCGAAGGCCGCTCGAACATGAACAAGGAGCAGCTGCGCAGGGCCGTCGGCCGCTGAACCGGACGGTCCGGCCGAGGAGTACGACGACGGAGGGCCGGAGCCGCCCGGTGCGCGGGCAGCGGCCCGGGGCGGGTGGCGCCCTCGCGGAGGGAGACCCATGCAGAGCAACCGTACGGACGGTCACGGCCCAGGACTCCACGTGGTTGTCGTGGGAGCGACCGGCAACGTCGGCACGAGCGTGATGCGGGTCCTCGGCCAGGAACGGGCGGTGGGTTCCACCCTCGGCCTGGCCCGCCGGCCCTGTCATCTGTCCATCGCCAAGGCCGCCTGGGCCTGTGTGGACATGGCAGATCCACAGGACGATCTGGCGTCCCACTTCCGGGGCGCGGACGCGGTGATCCACCTGGCCTGGCTCTTCCAGCCCACCCACGACCCGGCCACCACATGGGAGACCAATGTGCTGGGCAGCCTGCGGGTCTTCGACGCGGTGGCGCGCAGCGGTGTGCCCGTCCTGATCCATGCCTCCTCGGTGGGCGCCTACAGTCCCGGGCCGAAGGACCGCTATGTCGACGAGTCCTGGCCCACCCACGGCTGGCCGGAGGCGGCCTACTGCCGGGAGAAGGCATATCTGGAGCGCGTCCTGGACACCTTCGAGGAACGCCACCCCGATGTCCGGGTGGTCCGCATGCGCCCCGGCTTCCTCTTCAAGCGGGAGGCGGCCTCCGAACAGCGCCGGCTCTTCGCGGGCCCTCTGGTGCCGCAGCGGCTGGTCCGGCCGTCCTTGATACCGGTCGTCCCCGACCTCCCTGACCTGCGATTCCAGGCTCTGCACACGGACGACGCGGCCGATGCCTACCGGCGTGCGGTGGTCCGCGACGTACGGGGCGCCTTCAACCTGGCCGCCGACCCGGTCGTCGACGGCCCCCGGCTCGCCGACCTGCTGGCCGCCCGCGCCGTACGGCTGCCCCAGCGGCCCGTGCGCGACGCGGTGGCGGCGGCCTGGCGGCTGCACCTCACGCCGGCCTCACCCGAGTTGTTCGACGCGGTGCTGCGTCTGCCACTGCTGGACACCGCGCGCGCTCGCGGGGAACTGGAGTGGGCACCGCGCTACAGCGCCATCGAGGCCCTCGACGAGTTCCTGCACGGGCTCAGGGACATGGCGGGCATGGATACCGCCCCCTTGGCGGCGCGGCTGCCCGGCGGCCGGCTCCGCGAACTGGCCACCGGGGTGGGACAACGCCCCTGACCTGACCAGCACCGTGCCCGATCCCGGAGACCGAGGCTCCGGACTTAGTAGACACTGTCTACCCAACCTGGTAGACAGTGTCTATGCATGCTGAGAGCTCCCTCCGGGAGCGGTTGATCGACGTCGGGGTGGACCTCGTACTGACCGAAGGCTCCGCGGCGTTGGGGCTGCGCGAGATCGCCCGCCGGGCCGGGGTCTCGCACGGCGCACCACGCCGGTACTTCCCCACGCACCACGCCCTGCTCTCCGCGATCGCCCGCCGCGGTTTCGCGGACCTCGGGGAACGGTTCGCGGCCGCCATCGCCGACGCGACCACACCGCGGGCCCAGTTGCAGGCCGTTGCGCGGGTGTACGTCGGGTACGCGCTGGAGCGCCGGGGCATGTTCGAGCTGATGTTCCGTCACGACCTGCTCGACAGCGAGCAGCAGCGCACCTCGGACCAGCCGAGGCTGCGCGAGTCGACGCTGCCGCTGTTCGACCGCATCGTGACCCTGGTCGCCCGATGCCGGGCGGAGCAGCACACCGCACAACAGGCCGACGGAACAGGAGAGTTGGCCCCACGCGCCGCCTCCGTCACGGCCGCCGTTCTGTGGTCGAACCTGCACGGCATGGCCCAACTGTGGGCATGGGGCAGTCTCCAACTCGCTCTGGGAGGCGCCCAACTGACTGGCGATGCACCGCAGCAAAACGACCAGCTCGGCCGACGCGACCAACTCGGCCAACCCGATCAGTTCGGCCGACGCGAGCAGCTCGATCAGCTTGTGGCGGCGGTGCTGGACACCCACCTCGGCCCGGTGCGCACATGACGGCGTCCCCGCGGCGGCAGGTCGCGCTCCTGGTCAGCGTGGCCGGTGCGATGCTCGTCGCGCTGGACGGCACGGTGCTGCTGGTGGCGCAACCCGGTCTGCAGCGCGATCTCGGCGCGAGCGTGGCGCAGGTCCAGTGGACCAGCACCGGTTATCTGCTCGCGGTGGCCTCGCTCCTCGTCATCGCCGGACGGCTCGGCGACCGGTACGGACACGGACGGCTGCTGTGTGCCGGCGCGGTCGGCTTCGGAGCCGCCTCGGCCGGTATCGGGCTCGCGCCGTCGATCGGCTGGGTGGTCGGACTGCGCGCCGCACAGGGCGTGTTCGGCGCACTGCTCCAACCGGCGACCCTCGCGTTGTTGCGGCTGACCTGGCCGGCGGACCGACTCGGTACGCCGGTCGCCATCCGCACCAGCGCGATCGCGGTGGCCGCGGGAGCCGGTCCGCTCCTCGGGGGCATCCTGGTCGCGCATCTGGGCTGGCGCGCCGTGTTCTGGCTCAACGTCCCGCTCGCGCTTCTGATCGCGGCGCTCACCCTGATCGTACGAGCGCCGACACCGCCTTCCCCCGCCCGTTCACAGCGGCTCGACCTCACCGGCACCGCCCTCCTCACCACCACGCTCGTGGTGCTGGTCCACACCTTGGCCGGGGTGCCGGCGCACGGATGGACCGCCGCGCCGACCCTGCTCGGGCTCGTCGCCGTCGTGGGCCTCGCCGTCGTCCTGGTCCGGCACGAACGCCGGATCGCGTACCCGGTCGTGCCACCTGCCGTGGCGCGGTCCGTCCCCGTCACCGCATCCATGGCGATCCTGCTGGCCAGCTCTGCCGGTCTGTTCGGCGCACTGTTCACGGCCACGTTCTATCTCCAGGACGTACGGCGTCTGGATCCGCTCGCCAGCGGTCTGCGCGTCCTTCCGCTGACCGCGCTGATGGTCCTCGGCGCGCCCGCCGCCGGCCGCGCACTGCGCCGGTTCGATCCGCGCAGCACCGCGACCGTGGGCACCGCCCTGCTCGCCCTCGGCATCGCGGGACTGTCCCGGCTCGGTCCGACCAGTACGTGGACGGCGATGGGGCTGACGTTCGCCGTGATGGGCGCGGGGTTCGCCACCGTGATGGTCACCGCGACCGGGACCGTCGTCGGTGACGCGCCACCCGGATACGCCGGGGTCGTGGGCGGGCTCAAACAGACCGCCATGAACATCGGCCCGACGCTGGGCATCGCCCTGGCCGCCAGCGTGACCGGACCGTCCACCCACGACTCCCCCGCCACCACGGCCACGGCATTCGCCCCGGCGATGGGCCTGGCCCTGCTGATGCTGGCCGGGTGCGCGGCGCTCGGCCTTCTACCGGCCTCCCTGCTGCCCCGGCGCGCGAGCACAGAGCCCGTCGGCCGGCGGATGTCGGCCGACGGGCCGTCCGTCAGTGGATCTGACCCACCTGGTAGTTGCCGGCCGGCTGCTGAGTGATGACGTTTCCACGGTTGAAGGCGTTGATGAGGGCGATTTGCACCACCAAGTCGGCGAGCTGGTCCTCGTCGTAGTGCTTGGCGGCGTTCGCCCACACCTCATCCGGGACGCCGCCGGCCGCGTCCGCGATCCGGGTGCCCTGCTCCGTCAGCTCCAACGCGGCGCGCTCGGCGTCGGTGAAGACGGTGGCCTCGCGCCAGGCCACCACCAGGTTGAGCCGCACCGCGGTCTCCCCGGCCGCGGCGGCCTCCTTGGTGTGCATGTCGATGCAACCGGCACAACCGTTGATCTGACTGGCGCGGAGCATCATCAGCTCACGCGTGGCGGCCGGTACCGTCGACTCGGCGAGCGCCTTGTGCGCGGCGATGATGTGCTTCATGGCCTTCGCGGCAACCGGGCCGGCCATGGGGTTCAGACGAGCTTCCATCGTGCACTCCTCCGTCGTTGTCAGTGGCTACACCCCCTTGGACGAAGCAGCCCCTGCCCCCTGTGACACGTGCGAATGTGACCTGCGTCTCCGGTAAAGCCCCGACGCCCCGGTGGGATCGGCGGCGCCGACGACCATGCCGCCTTCCGTTCCCGCTCGCCGTTCTCGCTTGCCGTTTCCGGGGCGCCCGGCCCCGCCCTCAAGTCGCGTCGCGGGCGGCGACGTCCTCGGCCACGAGGAGTGCCAGCAGACCCGGGAACCGCTGCTCGACATCGGCTCGACGGAGCGTCGCCATACGGCTGTTGCCCCGATCGACCTGGCGGATCAGCCCTGCCTCGCGCAACGTGCGGAAGTGATGGGTGACCGTCGCCTTGCTCACCGGCAGCGCGAAGGAACTGCAGGTGCGCGCCGCGCCGTCGGGCCCGGCCGCCAGTTCCCTCACGACGCGGCGCCGCAGGGGATCGGCCAGCGCCGACAGGACCTTGCCGAGTTCCATCTCCGCCAACTCGGGGTGCCCCTCCTCGTCGGGCATCACGTTCACCTCCAGTTCAGATATGACTTACTCAGGTACGGCTTGCATCGTACCTTGCCAGCCGTTAACGTCCCCAAGGTACGAAATAAATCGTACCTATTCCCTTCCCTTGGAGACCCCCGTGACTCAACCCTTCACTCTCGTCGGCATAGCCCGCCCCAAGCCCGAGCGGACTGAGGAACTGCGCCGGCTCCTGCTCTCGTTCGTCGAGCCGACACGACAAGAGCCCGGCTGCCTGGAGTACCACTTCCACGAGGACCGGAACGAGCCGGGCGTGTTCGTCTTCTACGAGGCATGGCGAAGCGAGGCGGACCTCAACGCCCACCTGACCCTCCCCCACCTCCAGGACTTCTGGGAGCGGCGCATGGACTACCTGGAGCGCGACCTGGAGATCCGCTATCTCACGATGCACAGTCCGTACGCCCCGCACCCGCACGAGTAACTTCCCATCAAAATGCGCCATTTCAGGAGCTTGCGGGAACCCTGTACCGCAGAGTCGACTCCACTCTCGTAGAGGCGCACACCGGTGCGTCTGATGCGAAGTTCTGATGCGAAGTGGGGGCAAAATGACACCTATGGCGCAACGGCCAGCGGGAGCATGGAAGACGGCCACCGGCACCGCGGCCGCCATGGTCGCCGGAATGGCCCTGGTGATCGGGGCGGCGGCTCCTGGGCAGGCGCTCCCCGCAGCGGCGGCTGCGGGGGCGCAGCTCGCAGCAAACTGCGGCGCCCCAGGCATGACAGGCAGCACAGGCGTGGCGGGCACCACAGGCATGACAGGCAGCACAGGGATGAGCAATCCCGCCACAGCCGGCGTCACCGGCAATGGCGTGACCGGAAAGGTGGCGCAGAAGCTTTCCTACAGCCTCGCGTCGGAGGCACCGGTCGGCCTCTGGTCGTCTTCGAACGTCACCGTGCGGACCCCGGTCTCCAAGGGCACCGTCCGCCTGGACGTCACCACGCAGGGCTTTATCGCCGCTTCCCTCATGGTTCAGCGCTATGACGAGAAGAGCCACCGCTGGGTCGATCTGAACGTCCAACCGGTCGGCGGTGATCGACCGGACAAGGGGAGGTTCTCCTTCCCCCTCTCCGTCGCGGCGAGCTCCGGCCACCCCGCCACGATCGCCCTCCGGGTCCAGGCCCTCGACCGTCCCGGCCGCCTGGCCGTGACCGCTTCGGTGGACGACGGGCACGGTCACACCTACCGCGCACCGACGCGTAACGCCGTCGTCGACCGCCCCGCCACCACGGTCACGGGCTGGCCGCGCGACGCCGGCCTGGTGCGTGGCGGTGCGGCGAAGGAGTTCGCGCTCACGGTCAAGAACACCACCAAGCGGGCCTACCCGGCGCTCAACGCTGCCTACTTCGCCTACGGGCAGAGCGGCAGCCGTGCCGTGGCGCCCAAGGATCTGGTGCTGCAGCAGTATGTGCCCGGCCACGGGTGGCAGCGCGTCTCGTTGGTGCCCGGCGGCTGCGACCCGGGGATGGGCGCCAAGCTGATCCCGACCGCCAAGACGCCGCTGGCGCCCGGCGCCACCGCTGTCTACCGGATGCGACTGGCCGTCACGGGAGACGCTCCCGTGGCCGATGTTGATGCGGGTGTCTCGGTAGGCACCGGCGACACGTCGTTCTCCTACCAGACCTTGCCGTTCAAGATTCGCACCAGGTAGCGCCGGCGAACGCCTCGATCACGCACGGGGAGTCGGAGAGATGGAGGGAGGAGCGGCCGGACCGGAGCGGACCATGCCGAACTCCAACTCCGGCTCCCCTTCCCGTACGGGCTGCACCCGACCGTTCTGCTGGAAACCATGGCGGGCATAGAGCCGCTCCGCGTGCGCGTTTCCCTCCGTCACCCACAGCTCCACCTGCGAAAAGCCGTGGTCCTGTGCCCACCGCAACGCCGCCCGCACCAACAGGTCGGCGACTCCGCGCCCGCGTGCGGCAGGGTGCACCCACATCGACACGAGCTGGGCGATGCCTGGAGCATCCGGAAGGATGCCGATCAGTCCGCAGGCGGTGTCACCGCCCTCCGCGACGAACTGGTTACGTCGGGTGAGGCGCTCGCGCCACGCCTCCTCCGTGAACGCCTGCTCCCGCTCCAGAGTGGAACCGAATGCCCCGGGGGCGTCCGTCGGGCCCAGGCCGAGGACGCTCCCGACGGCCTCAGCCGCGTCCGGTGAAGCGCTGGCCCACGTCGAGTCGACGCAGGTCGGCGAGGACCTGCGGGTCCTGGGCGTCGAGCCAGTCGCAGAGCTGGCGGAACGAGACCAGCCGGACGTCCTTGCGCTTGTCGTCGGCGATGTGTTTGAGGGCCTCCTCGACGGCGTCCATGTAGATGCCGCCGTTCCACTGCTCGAAGTGGTTGCCGATGAAGAACGGTGCCCGGTTGGTTTCGTAGGCTCGCTGGAAGCCGGCTATGTAGGCTTCCGTGGCCTGCTTGCGCCAGCGCGGGTAGTTGGCCGGTGGGGCCTTGGTGGAGTTCTTGGACTGGTTGGCCAGGATGTTGTAGTCCATCGAAAGGACCGGGAAGGAGTGGCCGGGGAACGGTATCCCCTGGAGCGGGAAGTCCCACAGGCCCTGCTTCTTGGTGGGCCAGACCTGGCGGCCGCCCGGTGAACTGGCGTCGTAGCGCCAGCCCAGCTTGCGGGCGGTGGGCAGCAGGTTGTCCTGGCCGAGCAGGCAGGGGGTGCGGCCGCCGACGAGTTCCTTGTGGTAGTCGAAGGGCAGCGGGTCGAGGTCGGTGAAGCCGGTGTTGGTACGCCAGTTGGTGACGAAGGACATGGCCTGGTCTATCTCGGACTGCCACTGGGCGGGGGTCCAGTGCTTCACCGAGCCTCGGCCCTCGCCGCAGAAGTGGCCGTTGAAGTGGGTGCCTATCTCGTGGCCCTCCAGCCACGCCGCGCGCACGTTCTTCAGCGTTGCCCTGATGTGGTCGTCGGAGAGGTAGGGGATGTCGGAGGCACCGACCCGGTTGTTCGGCGGGCGGTACATGCGCTTCTTCTCCTCGGGCAGCAGATACAGCCCGGAGAGGAAGAACGTCATCGAGGCGTTGTGATCCTTGGCGAGCTTGCGGAACCGTGGGAAGAGGCCGTTGCCCACCTCGCCCGCCCCGTCCCAGGAGAAGACGACGAACTGCGGCGGCTTCTGGCCCGGTTCCAGCTTCTGCGGCGTGGGCGGCTGGTTGGGCTGCCTGCCGGTGAACGCGGTCGAGCCGTCGCCGATCGGCTTGCCGGGCGTCTTCGCTCCCGACGTGGCTGAGACCTTGTCGGAGGTCGTCGACTTCCCGGAGGGCGAGCAGCCGGCCACGGAGAGCGCGGCCGCTGCTCCTATCCCGAGTCCGAATACGCCTCGGCGACTGATTTCACGCATAGCGGTTCCCAAGCATTCGATCGAAGTTCTGGTGGGTGGGGACGGCCCGGGAAGGGGACGCCCAAGAGGCGGGGAAGCTGATGCGCTGACGCCGAGAGACTGAGCCCGCCCTCGTCACAGCGGCACGGATCTGTCCGGCAACCCTTGCCCGATCTGTCTGGCAAACCCCTGCCCGACTGCGGCGTACCGGAATGACGTACCGAAATGGCTACGGCCTACGCGCTAAGCCCTGTGTCGCGTCCGCAACCATCCCTGCGCAACCGTCACTCTCCGACTTCCGCATACCGCGCTCGCTCCCCGTGCCGATGGGCGGCAAGACCATGAAGGCCCCGGCGGCCCTCGATCAACGCCCTTGGACGCCTACGACTCTGCGGGAGATCGCTACCGTGTCGGTAACGCCTCACTAACGGCTGCCTGGCGCGAGCGGCTCGCCGTCTGTTTGGATGCGCACTCAACGGCAGATATCACGGCAGACATCAAGGGGTGAGGCGGACATGGTGTCCACAGAGAGCCTGCTGGCATTCGCGGCGATGTCGCTGCTGGTGATCGTGATTCCGGGGCCGAGCGTGCTGTTCGTGGTCGGCAGAGCCCTGGCGCACGGCCGGCGCACGGCGCTGGCGACGGTCCTCGGCAACCTGCTCGGCTCCTACGTCCTGGTGCTCGCCGTGGCATGGGGCCTCGGCGCGCTGGTGGAGACCTCGGCGGCGGTGTTCACGGGCGTGAAACTGGCCGGCGCGGCGTATCTGGTCTACCTGGGCGTGCAGGCGTTCCGGCACCGCAAGGAGATGCGCGCGGCGGACATGGACGCGCCGGCGGGTGAGCGGCGCGGCGATCTGCGCACGATCCTGGACGGTGCTTTCGTGGGTGCCACCAACCCGAAGGGCATCGTCTTCTTCGCGGCGGTGCTTCCCCAGTTCGTGAATCACTCGGCCGGCCAAGTGCCCCTCCAGATGATGGAGTTGGGGCTCATCCCGGTGGCCATCGGTCTGATCACGGACACCCTGTGGGGCCTGGGCGCCTCGGCGGCCCGTTCCTGGTTCGCCCGCTCGGACCGCCGGCTGTCGAAGGTCGGCGGGGCGGGCGGCCTGGCCATGATCGGGCTCGGCGTGACGGTGGCGGCTACGGGCCGCGCCGACTAGGACCTCTACGAGTAGGGCCTCGACGAGGCCGAGGACGAGACCGGCCCTGCGGTGCCCTTGTGCGCGCAGCAAAACGGACGCCCGCCAACCACCACGCCACCGCCACCCCGGACGCCGATTACGGATACCCCTGTTCACCGAATCCACACGTCCCGTTAACGGTGAAATTGATCATGGGCAACTCGCGTCCGGCCTCATACCATTGCCCGCTGCTCCGGACGGGGCGGCACGCAGCTCTCAAGGGAACGGACAGCATGGCAGTACGAGCAAAAGGCAAGCTTGCGATCTTCGGCACCGTGGGGGCGCTGGCCGCCGCGGTCTTCGCGGGCAGTGCCCTGTGGCCGGGCGGCAGCGAGGCCGCAGCCGCCGGGTCGTCGTCGCGGGTCGCGTCCGTGGAGCTGAAGCACTGGCCCGCGCCCGTGGCCGAGAAGCTCGGCAAGGTCATCACGGACCACGGCCAAAAGGGCGCGTACGCGGTCTTCGACGCGGACAACACCACGTACCGCAATGACTTGGAGGAGGCCCTGCTCCCCTTCCTGGAGCAGAAGGGCGTCCTGACCCGCAAGACCATGGACCCGTCCCTGAAGGTCATCCCCTTCAAGGACACCGCGGCCCACAAGGAGAGCCTCTACAGCTACTACAACCGCCTGTGCGAGGTGGACGACCAGGTCTGCTACCCGTGGGCGGCGCAGATCTTCTCGGGCTTCACCCTGAAGCAGCTCAAGGGGTACGTCGACGAGCTCATGGCGTACCGCAAGCCGATACCCGCCGAGTACTACCAGGGCGGGAAGCTGACCAGGACCGAGGTGCAGCCTCCGCGCCCCACCCCGGGCATGCAGGAGCTCTACAAGGCGCTGCGCAGGCACGGCATCGAGGTGTATGTGGTGAGCGCGGCCTCCGAGGACCTGGTGCGGATGGTCCTGAGCGATCCCAAGTACGGCTACGACGTGAAGCCGCAGAACGTCCTCGGCGTCTCCATGCTGCTCAAGGACCGCAAGACGGGCGAGGTGACCAGTTCCCGCAAGGAGATCGCGGCCGGCCGCTTCGACCCGGCGAAGCTCGCCGGGCGTGAGCTGACGCCGACCCTGTGGGCCCCGCTGACCTGGTACGAAGGCAAGCCTGCGGCGATCAGCACCTACATCGACCAGTGGAAGAAGCCGATCCTGGCAGCGGGCGACACCCCCAAGAGCGACGGCCCGATGCTCTTCCACTCCACCGATGTGGAGCACGGCGGGGTCCGTGTCTGGGTGAACCGCAAGGCGAGCTCCATGAAGGAGCTCGACGAGATGAAGCGTTCCAACGCCCAGCGGCAGAAGGAACTGGGGCAGCCGGTCACCGCGGACAAGCGGTGGCTGACGGTGACGCCGGAGCAGATCAGCTGAGCGGATCTACTGGACCGCTGCCCTGATGCGGTCGGCGCGGTCGGCGCACCCGGACCAGGCGGACCGCCTTGCCTGTTTCCGGTGTCCGGCCGTGGCCGGCCGCCTGGCCATGGCATCGTAAGCACCATGTGCGGTCGATTCGTGGCTACCCGCAGCCCGCAGGACCTGGCTGGTCTCTTCCACGTCACACAGTGGGATCCGGCGGCGGATCTCGTCCCGCCGAGTTGGAACGTGGCGCCCACCGACGACGTATGGACGGTGTTGGAACGTCTCGACCGCGACACCGGGGCCGTGGAAAGGCAGTTGCGGGCGCTGCGGTGGGGGCTGGTGCCGTCGTGGGCGAAGAGCCTGAGCGTCGGCGCGAAGATGATCAATGCGCGGGTGGAGACGGTGCATGAGAAGCCGGCCTACCGCCGCGCGTTCGCCAAGCGACGCTGCCTGCTGCCGGCGGACGGCTTCTACGAGTGGCAGGCACTGCCGCCCGCCGAGGGTTCCAAGGCGAAGCCCCGGAAGCAGCCGTACTTCATCAGCCCCGAGGACGGGCAGGTCATGGCGCTGGCCGGCCTGTACGAGTTCTGGCGCGACCCCGGCGTGGCAGCGGACGACGACCCGGCGGCGTGGCGGGCCACCTGCACCATCATCACCACCGAGGCCACCGACGCCGCCGGCCGCATCCACCCGCGCATGCCGTTGGCCATCGCACCGGACCACTACGACGAGTGGCTGGACCCGGCACACCACGACAGCGACGAGCTGCGGGGCCTGCTGACCACGCCCGCCGACGGGAACCTCGACGCCCTGGCCGTCAGCACCGCGGTCAACAGCGTCCGCAACAACGGCCCGCACCTGCTGGACCCGGCCCTCCCCCAAGACCTCCCCCAGGGCTGAAAGCCTGGTGCGTGCCCCAGCCGCCCCGGTGCCCCGGGAGCCATTCCTCCGGGCCGCCTGTCGTCAACTCCACCTGGCCGCCCGGCAGTTCGTGTCCGTCGCGGTGCTCCGCGCGCAGCCAGGGCAGGGCGAGGTCGACCAGGGCGGGTGCGGGCCGGTCGGCGACCAGCGGCGCGCCCGGCGGCACGTCCTCACCGAAGTCGATCAGCAGCATGCCGCCGGGCACCGCCGCGGGCTCCGGCACGAAGCGCGCCGCGAGATCGCCGGCGACCGCCCGGAGCGCCGGGGACGGGGTGACGGCCGAGCCGGCCGGCGGCCGGGGCGGCGAAGATCAGCCGGAGCTGCTCGGCGGGCCACCCAAGTGGTACGGGGCCATGGCGAGTTGATCATGAACGGACGGCGGCACCGGAGGGAGCGGGCGAATCTGCCGACCGAGGCACCGTTGCCGGGCGCCGGGTTGTGCTACCGTTTCGATGTTGCAGTTGTGGTACCCATGAACCTATGTGCGCCTGACGGGAATGTTTCTCCATCAGGCGCGCTATTTGTTTCCGGCATCTCCGGATGGGGCCTCTGCCTACAGAAGGAGAAAGTTATGGCACAGGGAACTGTGAAGTGGTTCAACGCCGAAAAGGGCTTCGGCTTCATTGAGCAGGACGGCGGCGGCCCCGACGTCTTCGCCCACTACTCGAACATCCAGGCCCAGGGCTTCCGTGAGCTCCAGGAAGGCCAGCGGGTCTCCTTCGACGTGACGCAGGGCCAGAAGGGCCCGCAGGCGGAGAACATCGTCCTCGCCTGATAACGGCCCGAAAACCGGCCTGATATCCGGCCCGAAAACCGGTCGCGTATCCGCTCACCGGGGTCCGCACTGTCATGGTGCGGACCCCGGTTTGCGCTGTTCCAGGAAGCCAGGAAGGCAGATCACTGCATGGCCCGTAGGTCCCAGAACCAGAAGTCGAACCGACGCACCGCGTCCGCACCGTCCGCCGCATCGTCTCCGAGGGAATTCCGGCTGCCGGAAAGCACGACGCCCGCGCTTCCCGCCGTCGAGGACTTCGCCGGTCTGGACATGCCTCCGGCGCTGCTCAAGACCCTCACCGCACAGGGTGTGACCACTCCGTTCCCCATCCAGGCCGCCACGCTGCCCAACTCGCTCGCCGGCCGTGACCTGCTGGGACGGGGCCGCACCGGTTCCGGCAAGACGCTGGCGTTCGGGCTGGCGCTGCTGGCCCGCACGGCCGGACTGCGCGCGGAGTCCAGGGCGCCCCTGGCCCTCGTTCTGGTGCCCACCCGTGAGCTCGCCCAGCAGGTGACGGACGCGCTGACCCCCTACGCGACGGCGGTGAACCTCCGGCTGACCACCGTGGTCGGCGGGCTGTCCCTCACCAAGCAGGCCACCGCGCTCCGCCGCGGCGCCGAGGTACTCGTGGCGACGCCCGGCAGGCTCAACGACCTGGTGGAACGCGGGGACTGTGTGCTCGACGACGTCCGCATCACGGTGCTGGACGAAGCCGACCAGATGACCGACATGGGCTTCCTGCCGCAGATCACCAAGCTGATCGAGCAGGTACGGGCCGACGGGCAGCGCATGCTGTTCTCCGCCACGCTGGACGGCAACATCGACCGCCTCGTGCAGCGGTTCCTGACCGACCCTGTGGTGCACTCCGTGGACCCGTCGGCGGGAGCGGTGAGCACCATGGAGCACCATGTGTTCCACGTCCTGGACGACACCGACAAGAAGGCCGTCGTCACGCGCATCGCGGCCCGTGACGGCCGGGTCATCCTCTTCCTCGACACCAAGAGGTCCGCGGACCGGCTCGCCAAGCGGCTGCTGGCCGTCGGCGTCCGGGCGGCCGCGCTGCACGGCGGCCGTTCCCAGCCGCAGCGCACCCGCACCCTGGAACAGTTCAAGAACGGCCAGGTCACCGCGCTGGTGGCAACGAACGTCGCGGCCCGGGGCATCCACATCGACGATCTCGACCTCGTCGTGAACGTCGATCCCCCCACCGATCACAAGGACTACCTCCACCGCGGCGGCCGCACGGCCCGGGCCGGCGGTTCCGGCAGCGTGATCACGCTGGTGCTGCCCGACCAGAAGAGGGACGTCACCCGGCTCATGTCCCACGCGGGCATCCGTCCGCGGACGGCCCGCATCAGGTCGGGCGACGCGGAGCTGGCCACGCTCACCGGTGCGCGCGAGCCGTCCGGTGTGGCCGTCACGATCGAGGTCCCCCAGCAGGCGGCACCGGCAGCGTCCCGTCCACAGCGGAAAAGCGACGGCGAGCCCGGTAGGCGGCCGGCTCGCCGGCGCCGCAAGGGCGGCGGGGCCGCCGCGGCGACGACGACCACTGCCACCGGGCAGGGAAGCCAGCGCTCGGACCGCCGGGCGACGGCCGGGACCGGCACCGGCGGCGGCGCGGCGACGGGCGGGCGCGGTGCCGCCCGCCGGGCGAGGGGCGGCAAGGCCGCAGGTGGGGCCGGCCGCGCGGGCGGCGGCCGCAACGCCGACCGCCGAGGCGGCCGCCGCAGCCCCGCGGCCTAGTACACCGGCGCCGGCACCCCGGCCCTAGTACACCGGCAAGGCCAGCAGCGTCGCGTGATTGAGGACGAACAGGCGGTTGCCGTTGGCGGCGAGGAAGCGGGGTTGGCCGCCGGAGAGGGCGTAGGTCTGGGGCCGGCCCTCTCCGGAGCGGGGCAGGCCGCTGACCCCGGTGTCCTCGCTCTCCACGATCCAGACGCCGTTGCCCTGGACGACCGGCGGCTGCCACGGCGGTGCGACGCCGGCGATCATCATCGGGGCGACGGCCTGGCTGCCGTCGGTGCGCACCGGCCGCAGTGCCTCGCAGTCCAGTGCGTAGACGACCCCGCCGGCCACGGCGGGCGGGCCCCAGCCGGCGGTGCCCCGCTTGGGCGGTCGCATCGGGTCCAGGGCCCACCGCTGGCGGCCGCTGTCGACCTCCACGGCCGCCAGGGTGCGGCCGCCGAGATAGACGGTTCCGCCGTCGACGGCGGGCCGGAGCGCCCCGGCGGCCTGGCCCTTGCGGACCCAGGCGCGGGCGCCGTCCTGGGCGCGGACCGCGGCCACGTCGCCGGTCTCGGTGCAGAACACCAGGTGGCCGGCGCCGAGGGCCGCGACGGGGTGGCCGCCGGACAGCGGAAGCGGTGGCTGCCGGGTCCACCGCACCTTCCCGTCGGTCCCCACGCAGCGCAGCCGGCCGTCGGTCGTCAGCAGGTAGACGGCGTGGGCGTCGGCGGCCAGTAGGGCGCCCACCTGCGCGTCCACCGTCCATCGGGGCGATCCGGTGGCGGCGACCCAGGTGCGCAGCGTGCCCTCGCCGTCGGCGGTGGCCACCAGGCGGTCCCCGATCGAGAGGTAGCCGGCGTCCGCCTTCGCGTCGCCGACCCGCCGCCGTTCCCGGCCGTCGGTGACCTCGCGGGCCGCGATACCGCCGCCGGAGGCCGCGAACACCACCACGTCGCGCACCGGCAGCGGAGCCGGTGACCCGGCGTCGGCGACATCCTGGACGGGTCCCCACAGCGGCTTCGGGGTGCCGTCGGCGGAGCCGAGCGGTGCGCTACGCACCTGGGCGGCCGGCGGGATGTCGAAGGGGTCTGCCGGGGCGTCACCGCGGCCGAGCAACCAGGCGGTACCGCCGCCCGCCGCTGCCACCAGTGCCCCACCGCCGGAGGCCGCGACCAGCAGCCGCCGCCGGGTCAGTCCGGGGCCGCCGGCGACTCCCGCCCCGGTGGTGGGCGTGGGTCCGGCCGGACGGGCCGTCAGGCGGCGTGCAGCGGCTTCGCGTTGCCGGATCTCGTCCCCCAACGGGCCGGACTTCCACGGCTTTCCGGGCCGGCGCGGTGCCGCCTCGGCCTCGGCGACCTGGCCGGGCAGCGGGCGGGCCGCCGGGTCCTTGGCCAAGCAGGGTATGAGGAGGTGGCGCAGGGCCTCGGGCACGGCTCCCAGGTCCGGCTCGCCGTGCACGACCTCGTAGAGGACGGCCGTGATCTCGGCGCCGGTGTACGCCGGCCGGCCGCTCGCGGCGAAGGCGAGGACGGCGCCGAGGGAGAAGATGTCGGCCGCCGGTCCGACGCGCCGGCCGAGGACCTGTTCCGGCGCGCCGTATCCGGGGGTGACCGGGATCTGTCCGGTGCGGGTGAGGGTCAGGCCGTGTTCGGGACGGGCGATGCCGAAGTCGATCAGGCGGGGGCCGCGCGAGGTGAGGACGACGTTGGGCGGCTTCACGTCCCGGTGGACGAGGCCGGTGGTGTGCACGTCCTGGAGCGTGCGGGCCAGGGACCGGGCCAGCTCCCGCCCGCCGGGCATACCCCACCATGCACGATGCCCAGGACGTGAGCCGAGGCCAGCGCTTCGGCCAGCGTGCCGCCGAGCGTGCGGACCAACGCCTCCGGCAGCGGGCCACCGTGCGCGGCGAGGACGGCCGGCAGCGGCAGCGCGGGCCGGTAGGGCGTGGCGTACCAGGGAAAGGCCGGCGTCCCCCCGAGCTGTGCAACCGGCCAGAACCCGGGCTGGGTCAGCCGGGCCGCCTGCTGCGCCTCACCCCCGTCGGCCCGGACATGCCCCCCGAACGCCCGGGTACGCGCAGTGTCAGCACACTTTGCCGTCAACGGAGAGAGAGGCAGATGGCATGGGTGTCGGTGGGTGCATCATCCTGCTCGCTGTGGGGGCCGTCCTCACCTTCGCCGTGGACTGGCACATGCCCGGAATCGACGTCCACCTGGTGGGTGTCATCCTGATGATCGTCGGCTTCATCGGCATCGCCACCTACGTGAGCATCCTGAAGCGTCGGCGCACTCAACCGCCGTGGCCGGGCGCCCCGGTGGTCGACGTGGAGGAGACCCGGCGCTACCGCTAGTGAGGGCGCCTGGCGCACCGAGGACGGCCTTGCTGAGACCCGGGGCCGGCGGCGGCCGCCCGCCGACCCCTCGTACCGTTCGTTACGTCTTACGTCTTACGTCAGAAGACGAAGGGACCAGGTGACTGCGGCGACGTGGCCTTGCAGGTCGCGGTGATGCCCAGCACCACCACCTGGAGCGAGGAGGCCGACAGCTTGTCGCCCGTGGCGACGGTGCCGGTGAGCGGTCCGGTGGAGACCGCGCCACCGGCCGGGATCGCCGGGTTGGAGCTGCCGCTGAACACCGTCGTATCCGAGTCGTTCTTGGTCAGTGTGAGCGTCGACGAGACCGAGTTCGCCCCGATGTTGATGGGCGAAGTGATCGCCGATGTGGACAGGTCGATGGTCGCTTGCGTGCCGCTCTGGGTGGCGGTGAGCGTGGCCGTTCCCGAGCCGTAGCTCCCGCAGTCGAACGAGAGGGTCGCGGTGTCCGGTGTCACCGCGACCGAGGACGGCGCCATCGCGAGGGTGCCCGCGAGCGCGACGCCGACGCCGACTAACGCACCTGTGCCGAGCTTGCTGTGTCTCATGGGAGACCGCCTTTGTGAGGGGGTGCCAATTGAGGCACGCGCCCCTGAAGAGGACAAGGCAGATGCCCCATGATTTTTGGCGTGACTATGTCAACTACGTCAAGTGCATCTCAGAACCGGGAGAGCGGCCCTGAACGCCGGTTTCACACCTCGGGTCACTGCTCTCCGGCGAGGCGCCGTTGTTCGAGGTAGATGCCTGTGAAGACGGCGACCTTGGCTCGCAGGACCCATGGGTCGAAGGGCTTTCCGATGTAGTCGACCGCGCCGGCGGCATAGCCGCGTGCGGAGTGTTCAGGGTCGGTGCCCATGGCGGTGAGGAAGACGATGGGCACATCGCGGGTGCGCGGGCGCCGCTTGATGTGGGCGGCGGTTTCGTAGCCGTCCATGTCAGGCATCTGGACGTCCATGATGATCACGGCGAAGTCGTCGTGGTCGAGAAGCGCCTTGAGGGCGTCGCGGCCTGAGGAGACCGCGACCAGCTCCTGGTCGAGGGTGGACAGGACGGCGGTCATGGCCAGCAGGTTGTCCGGCTGATCGTCGACGATGAGGATCCTGGGCATGGCCCGGGGCGCCGCGGGGGTCACGGCCACGGCCGTCTGCTGCACCTGCTCGACCGCCTCCAACTGCCGTTCCAGCAGGGCACAGCGCGCCTCGGCCTCGTCGCGCCGCACTTGCGCTTCATGCAACTGGGCGGAAAGCCGGGCGACTTCGGCCCGCAACCGATCGCGTTCGTACAACAGCTCCGTGACGTCGGGGCCGGCCGTGGCTGCCAGTCGTTCGGCTCGTTCGCGTTCCGCGCCCCATTCGGCTTCCAGCTGGTTGAGGCGCACTTCCAGGTCCGCGATGCGGTGCTTGCGATCCAGCAAGGCGTCCCCCAGTGCGTCCCCGCGGGCGGTGGAGCGGCGTGAAACCCGGTCGGCTTCGGCGAGTTGCTGTTCGAGCACTTCGACCGCGTGGCGTGGCGAGGCGCTGGTTTCCACCGCCGCCCGGTGCAGTCGCCGTACCAGCTCGATGGCCTCCGGGGTGGCCGCCATGCCACGGTGTTCGGCGACGTCGGTGAAGAGATCCATCACCACTTCCCACGGTGGGACGCGGGTACCGTTGAGGTAACGGGAAAAGGTGCCGGCGTCCCGTACGCGCCGGGCCGCGTAGCGGCGCACCGACACTCCCAGGCCCTCGAACAACTCCCGCAGCGCCGTGGCCAGCGCCCGGGACTCCGATGTCAGGTTCTGCCCCAGGGGGCGCAGCTCACCCACGGATGCTGCCGCCCTTCACCCGCGCCTTGCGCGCGACCGGCCTTTCGGCGGCGGCTTCCGGGGCGATGACCTGGTTGAACGCCGGCACGGCCGCGCCGGCGGCGGCAAGCCCGGAGAGGACGGCGGCCGCCAGGCCGTTGCCGGCCGCCGTCGACAGCAGCCCGGCTCCCACACCGGTCAGCGCCGCCAGTCACAGCACCAGCGCCGCCCGCACCGACACCAGCGAACGATCCACCATCGAACGATCATCCATCGCAGCCGCCTCCTTCATCCCGCCGCAGACCGGTCGGGACGGCACGCCCCGGTTGAGCCCGCCCTGCCATGCGCCACACAATGGCGGCAGGCGAACCCGTTGCGCCAGACAACCGGCAAACCGGCAACACCCGGCGGCTGTTGCGGTATTGCTCGCCCTCCCGCAACGTTCCAGAAGCGCAGCTCAGAGCCGTGCTGCCGGTGAGGGTGTTGCGCCAACACCTTCACCTGCCCGCGGCGCGATGTTGACGTTCGGGACGGGAGCAACGGTGGAGGCGTGGGTGGAGTGACGCGGGGACGCAGCGCGTAATCAGGCACACACGCACCGGCATTTCCACGACTGGCAGTCGTCATCCGGCCCGAGGATGCTTGAGGTGTGTTACTGCGCGACAGAGCGGGAGCGGGGACGTGAGGACGCGGAGTGCCGTATGCACCAGCGTCGGCCGATGGTGTCTGCGCCACCTCCAGCTCGTCCCCGTCATCCTCCTCGTCGGAGGCGCCGTCCTCGACTACTGCACCCCTCCACATTTCAGTGCGGAAGCCTTCTACACGGCCGCGCCGATGACGGCGGCCGCACTGCTGTCGCTGCGCGCGACGATCCTGGCGGGCATCGGCGCCTGCGCCACCGACATCGCCCTGCTCACCCACTTCGGCTTGATCGGGGACTCCGGCGGGTGGAGCGAGCTGGCGGCGGTGGCGACCGTCTCCGCCCTCGCCATCGTCGTCAACCGCCTCATGTACTACAGCCAGGTGCGCCTGCAGTCCGCTCGCCGAGTCGCGCTGGCCGCGCAGCGTGCGGTACTACCACAACCCCCGGGCTCGATAGGGGCCCTGCGGATCGCGGTGCGCTACCAGGCTGCGGCGAAAGAGGCGCAGATCGGGGGCGACTTGTACGGCGCGCAGGACACTCCGTACGGCGTGCGCTGCCTGGTCGCCGATGTACGCGGCAAGGGCCTGAACGCGGTCAAGGTGGTGGCCGTGGCCATGGGGGCGTTCCGGGAGGCGGCAGAAGAGGAACCCTCGCTCGTCGGGGTGGCAGCCAGGCTGGAACGGGCGCTGCTACGAGAGAGGGCGCGGCGCACAGGGCCCGAGCGGACCGAGGGGTTCGTCACCGGCGTTCTCGTGGAGATCCCGTACGGCGATGACGTGGTGCGGCTGATCAATCGCGGGCACCCGGCGCCGCTGCTGCTGCACGCCGGCCAGGTCCACAGCCTGGAACCCGCCGAGCCGGCTCTTCCCCTGGGACTGGCAGAACTGGGCGCCGCGCCGGACCGGATCGACACGGCACCCTTTCCCATGGGGGCCACACTGCTGCTCTACACCGACGGTCTGTACGAGGCACGAAACCGCGCCGGCGACTTCTACGACCCGGCAGCAGACTTGATTGGCGTGGTCTTCACCGAACCGGACGCGCTGCTGGACGTCCTCCTCGCCAAGGTGAACCATCACACCGGCGGCCGGATCGCCGACGACACGGCGCTGCTCGCAGTCACCCGAACACGGTCCGTGTCGACGGACGAGCCTGGCATCGGGTGAAGCATCAGCGTCAAGCCGAGAGCCTGGTCAGCCTTGCCTGCCGGCGCGCTCGTCGTGCTCGGTGTGCTCGTCGTGCTCGGTGTGCTCGGTGTGCTCGGTGTGCTCGGTGTGCTCGGTGTGCTCGGTGTGCTCGGTGTGCTCGGTGTGCTCGGTGTGCTCGGCGACCAGTGCACGGAACGCCTCCGGGTCGCCGATGACCTCCTCCCTGCGGTTCGGCTGCCGGTACAGCTCGTAGTAGCGGTCGCCGATGACATCAGGGTCGGTCACCTCATCGCCGGGGACGATGGCGGAGGCGATCGTCACCGTGGCCACATGGACGCCCTGGGGCCGGAGTTCGGCGTGCAGGGCGTGCGCCCAGTTGCGCAGACCGGCCATGGCCAGGCCCACATTGCCCAGGAACGGTGCGGCGATCGTGGCAGACACGCCAGTGGTCAACAGCAGGGCCCCCTCGCCCCGGGCGCGCATCTGCGGCAGCACCTGGCCCACGGCAGTCACCGCGCCCAGCACATGCAGTTCGAACTGCGCGGCGGCGGAGGCGACCGTGGTCCGGGCTGCCTGGGTGATCTCCCCGGTCGGGCTGGGGCTGTACTCCAGGACATCGACCGGCCCCAACGTCTCCTCGGCCCTCCTGACGGCATCGGCCAGCGCGGCACGATCCCGGATGTCTGCGGGGAACGCCGCAGCAGTGATCCCCTGACTGGTCAACTCGCCTACCAGAGCAGCGAGGTTGTCCTTGCTCCGGGCGATCAGACCCACCTGGAATCCACGGCGGCCGAACGCCCGGGCAACTCCCCTCCCCAGTCCCGGGCCGGCACCGACAACAACGAGCGTCTTCGCCACCACAACGTCCCTTCCGAGGCAACAGCAGTCATGTCAGGCAAGGTCAGATACCGCCACCAGCCTGCCCACCGGCTGGTTACTCTTTGTTCGCAGCAGCATCATTTGTCACTTGCCTATCGGCGACAAGACGGCACATTCCTGTCAGTGACGCACATGGAGGTAACCCATGACGCCCCGCCGGAACGCGGAGGAAGAGGAGTGCACGCCGGAGGAAGAGGAGTGCCGGCAAGTGCTGCAGATCCTCTCCTTGATCGGCGACAAGTGGAGCATCCTGGTCATCGGGCAACTCCACCACCGCACCCTGCGCTTCAGCGAACTGCACCGCGCGATCCGGGGCATCTCCCAGCGCATGCTCACCCTGACCCTGCGCCAACTCGAACGCGACGGTCTCCTCACCCGGACCGTGCACCCCAGCGTCCCGCCGCGCGTCGACTACGCGCTCACCCCACTGGGGACAACACTGCTGGACTCCGTGACGGGCCTGGCCGAATGGGCCGCCACCCACCGACAAGAGATCAACGACAATCGGCTCCGCTATGACGCCACCCGTTGACCGTGTCGTGGCGCCTGGTGTTGTGGTTGGCTACGGCCTATGGGATTCATGGGATGCAGACGAGTGTGCTCCGGGTGGGTTTCCGTGGGGTCGAGGCATGTCGGGGCGAGTGGCGGGCGGTGTGCCGCCGTAGCGCTGTGGGGTGGGGCATGAGGGGCGGTCGCGGGTCGTCGGAGGACGGGCGGATCTCGGCGCCGACGCCGAAGGCGGTGCCGCCCTTCGACCCCGAACTGGGTGTGGTGCTGGCGGCGTTGGGTCAGGAAGCCAGGGCGCCGATCACGCCGGAGAATCTGGCGGCCCGGCAGGAGCGGGATGCGGTGAGCCGGCCCAGGCCGACGACCGAGGAGTTGCGTGCCGAGGGCCGTTTCGAGGTGACGGAGTACCGCGTGCCGGGGCCGCCGGGCAGTGGTGGGCCGGAGGTCACGCTTGTCAGCGCGCGGCCTGCCGGGCTCGTCGGGCCGCTGCCTCTGCTGTACTACATGCACGGAGGCGCCATGGTCATGGGCAATGCCTGGTCCGTGCTGCCGCGGATTCTTCGCGAGTGGGCCCTGCCGCTGGGACTGGCCGTCATCTCGGTCGAGTACCGGTTGGCGCCCCAGGCACGGTATCCGGAGCCGCTGGAGGACTGCTACGCCGGGCTCGTCTGGGCGGCCGGGCATGCGGCCGAACTAGGCGTCGACCCCGACCGTATCGTCATCGGGGGAAAGAGCGCCGGGGGTGGGCTCGCGGCAGCCCTGACCCTGCTGGCCCGTGACCGCGGCGGGCCGGGGGCGCTGGGGCAACTGCTGCTGTGTCCGATGCTCGACGACCGCGGCAGCACCTTCTCCAGCCATCAGATGACGGGGCTCGGCGTGTGGGACCTCACCTCCCACGCCACGGTGTGGCAGGCGTTGCTGGGCGACCGCTACGGCGCCGAGGACCTGCCGCCCTACGCGGCCCCGGCCCGTGCCACCGACCTGTCCGGGCTGCCCCCAACCTTTATCGACGTCGGATCGGCCGAGATGTTCCGCGACGAGGACGTGGCGTACGCGAACGCGATCTGGCAGGCCGGCGGCCAAGCCGAGCTGCATGTCTGGCCCGGTGCCTATCACGGCTTCGACGGACTGGCTCCGAAAGCGGCCGTCAGCCAGGACGCACGGGACGCCCGTACGCGCTGGCTCCGGCGGCTGCTCGCCCAGTCGGACGCCAGGTAGGGCCGGGGCAGGAGCACGGGCACGCCGCCCCGCCGGAGCGGACCCGTCGGGGGCGGCGTGCCGTTCGGTGACTCGGTGGCTCAGTGGCCCAGCGTCCTCAACACCGCCTGGGACATGACGCGTTCGCCGGTGGCGTTGGGGTGCAGTGGGACGGCGGGTGAGGTCGGCAGGAGACCTTCGATCCAGGGGGATGCGGAGCAGCTGTCGTGGCCCTTGGTCGGGCCGAAGGTGTCGACGTAGGTGGCGCCCGCCGCAGTGGCGGCCCCGGCCATCTTGTCGTTGAGTTCACCGAGGACGGAGCGCAGAAAGCCGATGTCGCCGGTCGTGACGGGCATCTTGCCCAGGCACTTCGTCGGGTCGCCGGGAAGCACGGACGGGTAGCCGACGACCACCACCTTGGCCTGGGGAGCCTTGGCGGAGAGCTTGCGCAGGCCGTCGGTGAGGCGGGCCGCCGCCGAGTCGAGTCGCTTGCCGAGGGTGTTGCCGTAGAAGTCGTGGCAGGGCGAGCCGAGGGGGTTGGTGAGGGCGAGGCCCGAGCAGGCGACCACGACGTCGACGAAGCCGAGGTCGGAGGTGCCGAGGTCATTGCCGCCGAGGGTGAGGGTGACCAGGGAGGTGCCGGGTGCGACGGCGTCGAGCTGAGGGCCGTCGACGACGGTCCCGGCGTCGGTCTGGGGCGCGGTGAGCGCGCTCACCTTGGCACCGGCGCAGGTCTTGTCCACGTACGAGGACGCGGAGAGAGCCGCGGCGACGAGGTGACCGTAGTTGTGGTCGGAGCGCAGACACAGTCCCGCCGACTGGCCCGGGACGCCGGCCCCGGCGGCGTAGGAGTCCCCGAGGGCCACATAGGTGCCGGTACCTGTGAGGGCCGGGGTTGGCGCCGGGGCTGCGGCGTGTACCGGGATGCGCGGTCTGCCCACGGGCATCGCACGCTTCGACAACAGTCCGGCCGCCCTGCTGGTGGCCGCGGCTCCGGACGAGGCCGGGCGGATCGCCCGGGCCACTCTCGATGGCGTGCTGCGGCTGCCGGCCGACGAGCGGGACCGCCTGCTGGAGACCCTGACGTGCTGGTTCGCGGCGGCCGGCTCGACGGCCGAAGCGGCGGAACGCCTGTACTGCCACCGCAACACCGTCCGCTACCGGCTGTGCAGACTGGAGGACCTGACGGGGCGTTCGCTGCGCGATCCCCGTGCGGTGGCCGACCTGTCCGTGGCGCTGCATGCCTTGCGGTTGACGCCCGGGGAGTAGCCGGAACAGCGCACAGCCAGACGGACAGACAAGCGGACAGACAACCGGGAAGGTCAGGACGCCGTACCGATCCGCGCCCGCAGCCCTTCGGCGAAGGTGCGCGCCGCCGCCAGGTCGGTGCCGTTGGGCCGCCCGTTGTTGATCCCGCCGACGAGCTTGAACGGAAGCCAGGTGTCCCTCGCCCGGCACGAGAAGACGTCGTCCACCTCGAAGCCCTTCTGCCTGAGATCCCGTACCAGGGGACGGGTGAAGGGCCGGAACGGCAGCTCGGGCAGCCCACTGGTGGCGAAGACGAACGCCCTGCGCCCGTCGCCCTTCGGGAGCGACTGGACGAACTCGCTCAGACGCGGATGGACCTTCTGCAGGAAGATTCCCGAGCCGAATCCCACCAGGTCGCAGGCGGCCAGCTCCGCCATATCGACCTCTTCCGGCGCGACGACCGGGGCCTCCAGTACCTGGCCCATGGCGTCGGCGATCCTCTTGGTGTTGCCATGGGACACGGACGTGCAGACAATGATGGCCTTCATGATGATGCTCCCTTCACTTCCAACAGAACGCGCTTCGCTCAACGTGATACGACCACGGCCGGAGCCGGCTCGGACCCCTTCGGCTCCTTCGGCCCCTTCAGCTCCTTCGGCTCCTTCAAGGTCGGCCCCGGAAGCCACCGGTAGGCGCGCGGGAACCGCATCGAGCCGACGGTGAGACGGCACACCCGCTCCTTCACCACCGCCGCCACCCGCCCGGACAATACGAAGCCCCGAGGGGTGTCGTCCCGATCCGTTGCCTGGACGAACCCGTCGCGCCGCCCCAGGCTGATGCCCTGCCCCACCATGCCGATCGACAGCGGCGCCGGTCGCTCGCCCTGTATCAACGCGAGCACCGTGTCGGCACCGTGGGCTCCCATGGGCAGCGCTGCCTGGCAGCTCATCCGCAGGTGAGCCCCGACCTCCTCAGGCGGCGCAACGGCGTCACCGACACCCACGATCCGCCGGTTCCGCACGCACACCAGGGACTCATCGGTGTACAGGCGCCCGTCGGAGGCCACCGGAAGACCACTGTGCCGCGCCAGTTCCGGCACCTCGAACGAGCCGGCCCACACCGTGCAGTCACTGGCCAGTCGGCCCGCATCCGTCTCGACCCCGTCCGGGCAGACCGCCACGGCCCGCAGTCCGGTGCGCAGCACCACCCCGGCGTCCACGAGCTTGCGCTCCACGGTCGCCCGGCTGGACGCGGGCAGCCACGCGGCAACCGACGGCGCAACCAACTCGATCCGCAACGCGGGGTACCGGTGGGCGATCTCGGCGGACGTTTCGATCCCGGTGAGACCGCCGCCGATCACCACCACGCGCGCCCCCGCGGACAGACACCGCAGCCGCGTACGCAACGACTCGGCGCCCTCAAGGTCGGCAACGCTCCACGCATGCTCGGCTCCGGGCAGGCCGCGGCCGGCCGTACTGCCCACCGCATACACCAGATAGTCGAATTCCAGCGCACCACCGTCATCAAGCTGCACCGACCGCTCGGCGATCGAGCCCACCGTGGCCACCCGCAACCCCACGTCACGGTGGAGCAGCCCACTCAACGGCCGTACCGCACTCGACACCCCCGCCGCGTGCTCGTGCAACCGGACGCGTTCCACAAAGTCCGGCCGGGGATTGACCACCGTCACGCGCACCTGCGACCGCCCCGCAGCCGCCAGCCGATTCGCGGCCAGCACCCCCGCATATCCCGCCCCGACCACCACTACCCGCGCCAACACGACCGCCTCCCGACCGATCGACGACTTCACGCCCTGAGGACACCGCAGCGGCCCCGACTGTGACAGCGCGGCGGAGTGATGCCAGTCACATCGCGACGTCGGCGGGTTCGGCGGGGCCGGTGGGTGCGGCGGACATGGCGGGGTTTTGTTCCTACCCTGGCCCCGGCGCCCTCACCCCGAACGAAAAGCGACACACATCACGCCCGATTTGCCGGATTACCGGGGCTCCTCGCCCCGCCATGATGCCTGCCTGCACGACAGCAACTCAGGGACAGGAGTGAGTACACAAGTGGACGACAGGCAATCCACAACGCAAGACGACAGGCAGCACGACAACAGGCCGAACGTCGGGTCATGGCGGGAGCTCGGGAGCCATGTCGGCACGGCAGTGGTGTTGGCCGGGGGCGTGCTCATCGGGGCGGTCAATATCTACCTGACCGCAAGTCTGCTGCCGACGGCGGTCGCCGACATCGGCGGTGAACGCCTCTACGCCTGGAACATGACGGTCTTCCTGACCGCCCAGGTCGTGGCGACCATGCTCGTGAACCGAACCCTTTCCCGTCGCGGCAACATCGGCTCCTACCTGCTCGGCTTCGGTGTCTTCGCGGTCGGCTCGGTGGTCTGCGCAGCCAGTCCGGCCATGCCGGTGCTGCTGGTCGGCCGCGCCGGGCAGGGGCTGGGAGCGGGGTTGTTGACCGGACTGGGGTTCACCCTGATCTATTCGGCACTGCCACGCCATCTGTGGGTACGGGGCAGCGCGTTGATCTCCGCCATGTTCGGTCTCGGCAACTTCGTCGGCCCGACGCTGGGCGGCCTCTTCGCCCAATTCGGCTCCTGGCGCCTGGCTTTCGTCGTGCTGGCCCTCGCCTCGGCACTGATGGCGGCCTTCGTCCCCCGAGTACTTCCGACCGGCGACGACCGGAGCGAAACGGAATCAACGGAATCAGAAGCAGGCACCCCGCTGGGTTCCTTACTGCCGATCATCGGCGCCGCAGGTGCCGTGAGCATCGCGGGCATCCTCTCCGACGTGCTCATGAGGATGGTGCTCATCGACCTGGCGCTGGCTTCGATCCTGGTCTTTGTGGTGACGGAGAAGCGCAGCCGCGTCCGAGTCCTGCCGCGCCCGACCTACCAGCCCGGCTCCGCTCTGCGATGGATCTACCTGACCATCGTGTTCCTCGCGGCGGGTGTCGCGGTGGAGACGTTCCTGCCCTTGTTCGGCCAGCGCCTGGGCGGGCTGCCGCCGATCGCCGCCGGATTCTTCGGAGCGGCACTGTCGCTCGGCTGGTCGGCAAGTCAGATCCCAAGCTCCTCGGCTCGCAGGGAACGGACGACCCGATGGTTGCGAGTGGCCGGCCCCGGTCTCCTGGCGACCGGGTTGGCCGTGCTCGCCCTGATGCAGCGCCGCGACGCACCACAACCTCTGGTCCTCGCATGGCTGCCCGTTCTTTTCCTCGCCGGCGCGGGGATCGGACTGGCCATGCCCCATCTGTCCGTTGCCGCGATGGCCGGCGCACCGGACAAGGAGGAAGGCGAGAAGGCTGCCGCGGCAATCGCGACGGTGCTCACGCTGTCGACCGCATGCGGTGCGGCAGTCGCCGGCCTCCTCGTCAACCTCGGCGGCGCATCGATGGTCGTCTCCGCGCGCTACCTTCTTCTCGGCTTCGCCGCCATCTCCGCCCTCGGAACGCTCACCGCATTCCGCGCCAACCACCTCGCCCGACAGACCGAGCTACGACACAAGCCCGAGCCGTAGAGAAGGAACAGCGGAAAGGAACGGCGGCAAGGCAAGACTGGGCCGGCCGACAACACCCGTCGGCCGGCCCGGTCCCGCTCCATGCGTTCCTCGCGTGCCCGCACCGGCACATCAGCCGGCGAGCACGTCAGCGAAGGCCGCCCAGACCGCCGCCCAGGCCGCCGCCCATCGATCCGTGGCCGCCCTCGCCACCCTCGCCACCCTCGTCGCCGCCGGGGCCGCCGTGGTCGTGGCCGAGGAACCCTGAGTCCAGCCCGTTCGAGCCGGAGAGGCCCCCGCCCATGGAGTCGTCATCGGGGCCGTCCTTCTGCTGGTGGTGCGCGGGCGGCGGCGCGTCGGCATGGGCGGGAGCGGCCGTTACGGCGAGTCCCACGGCGGGGAGCGCGGCGAGCACCGCGGCCGCGGCGATACGAGACGGATGGAAGTTGAACACGTGGTTTTCCCTTCGTCGTCAGCGGTGACAGTGGAAGCCTGTCCACCTGTGACCATGGTTTTCGGTGCCAGGCGCCAAATCACCTGATGAGCCGTCACCCCACCGCTGCCCCAGGCTCCGGCGGTGTCGTCTCGTGGCGGGCGACGGCCTGGACGAGATCCCGGTCGGGGGCGCGTCTCACCTGGCAGGAATGTCGTCAGGAGTGTCGTCGGGCTCCAGCACTGCCTTGGCGGAGTGGCGGATGCGGGAGCGCAGCCACCGGTGCGCCGGGTCCGCGTCGTCGCGCGGGTGCCAGGCCATGGACAGCTGTAGTGGCGGCAGGGGGATGGGCAGCTCTCTGGTGACCAGGCCGAGGGTGCGCACATTGGTGCGGTACTGGCGCCAGGGGAAGAGGCCGACCACATCGTGCCGGTTGGCCAGCATCAGCAGCGTGGCGGCGAACGTCGGGGCGACGACGACGGCGCGGCGGCCGAGTCCCCGTGCGGCCAGGGCGTCGTCCACCGGGCCGCTCAGCCGGCCACGGCGGGAGGTGACGATGTGCCTGGCGGCGGCCACCCGCTCGGCGGTGAGTTCGCCCTCGGCCAGGGGGTGGTCGGGGCGCATGACCATGACGGTGTGGTCGGTGGCGAGGAGTTCGGTGTGGACCTCGGGGGCGAGCGGGCCCAGGACTCCCATCTGCAGATCGATGCTGCCGTCCCGTAGTCCGGCGTGGTCGCCGGGCGGTTCGGCCAGGAACCGCAGCGTCACCTTGGGTGCCTGTTGTTCGACGCAGGTGAGCAGGTGGTCGCCGACGGAGGTGACCATGGCGTCGTTGGCGGAGATCGTGAAAGTGCGGGTGAGCGAGCCTGGGTCCGGTTCGCCGGCCGGGGCGAGCACCGCGCGGGTGCGCTGTACCAGGGCGCGCACTTCGCTGCGCATGGCCACCGCACGGGGCGTGGGCTGCATGGTGTGACCCGCGCGGACCAGGACCGGGTCCTCGATGACCTTGCGTATGCGCCCCAGGGTGCGGCTCATCGCCGGCTCCGACACCGCCAGTCGGTCGGCGGCCGCGGTGACCGAACACTCCTCCAGCAGTACGTCGAGGGCGATGAGCAGATTGAAATCCAGCTTCGTATGCACGGAACGCATTTTATGTATCGCTCTCATGCATTTGAAGTTAACTGGGCCCGCTTCTACGGTCGTTGGCGCGCCTTTCGAGAAGGTGCACCTTTCGAGAAGGGAAGGATCATGACCGCCAACCACGCAGCAGCGAGAGCCGTCGCCAACAACAACCATGCGGGCGTGAGCAGTCCGCATCATCGGCCCGGCCAGTCTCCCCACCCGGTGGAGCGTCCCCGTCCCATGACACGCAGGCACACGGTTCCACGTCTCATGAACGCCGCCGTCATCGCGATCCAGGCAATGGTCTCCGGCGTCAATCTGGCCATTCCTCAGCTGTCCGGGAGCGGCCTGCACCCGTCGGCGACCCAGCTGGTGTGGATCGTCGACATCTATCTGCTGGTCTTCGCCGGACTCCTCATCCCGGCAGGGGCGTTGGGCGACCGCCTGGGCCGAAAGCCGGTCCTCATAGCCGGTCTCACCGTCTTCGCCGTCGGCTGTCTGGGCTGCGCGGTCTCCCCGAACGTCACCGTGCTGCTCGTCGGACGGGCCGTTGCGGGACTGGGCGCGGCGCTGGTCATGCCCGCCACGCTCGCCCTCTCGTTGGCGGTGACGCCGCCCAGCGAGCGCGGCAAAGCGGTGGGAGCCTGGTCCGGTGCGACCGGGCTGGGCGGCATGCTCGGCAACCTCCTCGCCGGCACCACCCTGCAGTTCTTCTCCTGGCCGGTGTTCTTCGCGCTCTTCGTCCCGGCCGCCGCCGTGCTCGCGGCGCTGGCCGGCCGCTGGGCCCCGCACACCGAACGTCACTCGGCCCCCTCCGATGTGCCAGGCACCGTTCTGCTGGTGGCGACCCTCACCGCCCTGCTCTTCGGCCTGATCGAAGGGCGGGAGCTGGGCTGGGGATCGACGTCCGTCCTGGCGGCGTCCGCCGCGGCCGTCGTCTTCGGCGTGCTGTTCGTCCTGCACTCCCTGTCCAGCGACCACCCCCTGATCGATCTGCGCCTGCTGACCAAGCCCGCGGTCGGCTCCGGCACCCTGGGAGTCGCGGCCGCCTTCCTCGGGATGTTCAGCCTCTTCTTCCTCAACGCCCAGTATCTGCACTACGCCAAGGGTTTCAGCGCCGTGGAGACCGGCCTGGCCATCCTGCCGCAGGGCCTGTGCATGAAACTGGTCTCGCCCCGCGCCGCCCGCCTCGCCGGCCGGTGGGGCACGCGCCGGGTGGTGGCCACCGGCATGGCGCTGATCGTGGCCGGGTTGGCACTGCTCTCCCTGGCGACCGCCGCGACGCCGTACTGGCTGTACGCGCTCGACCTGCTGATCATGGCCACCGGCATGGGGCTGGCCACCCCACCCCTCTCCGGCGGCATCGTCGCCTCCCTGCCCAGGCACCAGAGCGGTCTGGGGTCCGCGCTCAACAGCACCGCCCGTGAGATCGGCAGCGCCATCGGTATCGCTGTCGTCGCCACCGTCATGACCACCCGGTTCCTCGCCGGCCTGCCGCCGGCCCTCGCCGGCGGCGCGCACTCGGCCTCGGACGCCATGACCGCCGCAAGCCATCTCCCCCACACTCAACATGCCGCTGCGATAAGGGCTTTCACCGACGCCATGGCCACCGGCTACCGCACCATCGCCGTCCTGGTCGCCCTCGCCGCCGTGACCGTACTCGTCTGGCATCGCCGCGCCGACCGCGGCGAGACCGCCCACCCACAGACCGCGTCGTGATCTCTGCCGGCACTGGCGGCTGTCAGGCTCCCGCTCGACGCGGGGCGCTGCCCCCTCACCCGCCAGTCACCCTTCTGACCTGCCACGTTACGGTGTACGGGTCCTGACCCCACTCACTGGCTGCTCCCGGAGACCGCCACATGCCCGCACGAACCGTCCTGATCCTGCAACACGTCGAGGTCGAGAAGCCCGGCCTGATCCTCGATGCCCTGGACGGCAGCGGGCTCGATATCGAAATCCGCAACCTGATCGACCGCCCGGACGCCTCGGCCGACGTCCATCCCCCGGTTTCGGGCCGACGCGCTTCGGCATGGGGTCCCGACGCTGGGTGTGTGCCTGGGAGCCCAACTTCTCGCCCGTGCCCAGGGCTTGGCGGTACGGACCGGCAGTGAACTCGGTCGGCCGAGCGAGATCGGCTGGGTGCCGTTGCGCGACGTGGACCGCGATGATCCCGTCGTCGGGCCGCTGGCAGCCGCCCCCGCGGTACTCCACTGGCACGGCGACCGCATCGTGCCCACTCCCGGCACCCGCGTCCTGGCCCGTACCGACACCACCGAGTGCCAGGCGTTCCGGGCCGGGCCGGTCGCCTGGGGCCTCCAGTTCCACCTGGAGGTCACCCCGGACCTCCTCGACGACTGGCTCGCCGAACCCGCCTTCACCGCCGAGGCAGAGGAAGCTCTCGGCTCCCAGGCGATCGACGCACTACGAGCCGACGCCCGCGCGGCAGCCCCGGCCCTGCGCCCGCTGGCCCAGCAGAGCCTGTCCCACCTCCGGACCCTCTTCCAGCCACACGCCGATGGCTAGGCCGGGCTTCCAGTCACACGCCGATCGCTAGGCAGGGCTTCCAGCCACACGCCGATCGCTGGACCCAGTCACGCGGCTCCTCGCACGGCCAGTCCGACGACAGCCAGGCAGCCACGGCATCGAGAACCGCGTACGTGAAACCTGCCCGCTCCGCGAAGTCGTCGGCATGGCGCCGCATATCACGGGCCGGTGATGCCGATCACTTCCCCGGACAGGGTCTCTTCGCTCCGATCATGCCCCGGGCCCCGATCACGACCCGGCAGGCAAGTCCAGGAGCTCGACGAGTTCGCCCAGAAGTCGGGCCGCCGGTGCCGGGTCGAGCAGCCACTTCAGGTGACTGCCCGGCAAAGTGCGCACGTCGTAGGGGTTGTCCGGCGTCAGTGCGTTGCCCTCGCGGATCAATCGGTCCTGAAGGGCGAGGGGCAGGCTCGCGTCGTCGGCCAGGCGGACGAAGGTCTTCGGAATCCGGCCCCAGGTCGCGGCTTGCGCCCGGTCGGCGGAGGTGCCTACGTCCAGGTTCTCGTCGGGCTGGAAGGTGTTCAGGAACGTCAGGAACTCCTCGTCCGTGCCGTCGGCGAGGAAGGCTGCCTTGAACGCGGCCAGCATGTCCGGATCCGCGGTGCGGAAGTTCGTGCGGAGCAGGCCGAGTTCGGCCGGGTTTCCGGCCATCGCGGGAGCCAGGGAAGCGACGTCGACCGTGGCCATCTCAGGCTCGGCGTAGTAGTCGTTGGCGTCGAGCTCGACCGGGCACCAGGCAGAGACGTACACGATGCGGTCGATCAGGTCCGGTCGCGCGTTGGCCGCGGCGGTGGCCGTCATACCGCCGCGACTGTGCGAGACGAGGATCACCGGGCCGTTCCGCTTGGCCCGCTCCAGGATCCCGATCAGATGCGCGGCGTTGTCGGAGAGCGTGACGCCCTTGATCGAGCCTGGCTCGGTGGCAAGCCCTTCGAGATCCTGCGGTGCCTGGTAGGCGCGCGGGAAGGTCGCCCCGAATCCGTGGCCAGGCAGGTCGACGGCGACCGAACGGTGTCCGAGCAGGCCGAGTTCGGCCTGGAGCGGCGCGAAGGAGAAGGAGTTCGCGAAGGCTCCGTGAACCAGAACGAATGTTGGTTGCATCGGTTGGATCGGTTGCATCTGTCTACCCACTCTTTCTCAGCCTTCGCGGCGTCGGCAGCATGCGCGTTGCCGATCTCCAGGGCGTCGTGCAGACAGTTGCCGGTGCCCGAAGGCTCACATTACTCAACGAAAGATCACCCGCACCACCCTGAAATGAGGAACGGGCAGCTTCCTAGGCGGGAGGCGTGGCGTCGGCAACGGCCGTGCGGCCGCCCGCTATCCGCAGCGTCAAGGCGGCCGCGACGCCTGCCACCAGTCCGCAGGTCAGGGCGGCTGGGGTACCGACGCCAAAGCCCGCGACCAGGCGCAGCGGATCTCCGCCCAGGCTCGCTCCGTTGATCACCATCCGCAGCAACTGGCTGACCAACAGCCCGAGGACGGTCGCGCAGACCGTGGTCACGGCCATTGCGGGGACGGTGGCGCGGGTGAGCAGGCCAGGCAGTCGCCGCAGCGACCACCACACCACGGCGAGCAGCACCACATCGATGGCGCGGTAGAGGAACCATTCGCCGAGCGGTCCGCTCCCCGGCCAGTCCCAGCCGCCGAGCAGCAGCCACTGGCGCAGCAGGTCGCCTGGTTCGGAGACCATCCCGATGCGCGGGGAGATGCTCTGGATGGCAGCGGCGACCGGGGTGTACGAGAGGACGAACAGCGACAGTGCGATCACCGCGGTCCCAACGGTGGCGGCCAGGCGGGCAGCACGCACCAAAACAGCCTGCTGCGGCATCTGCCCCTGCTGCCCCCGCCTCTGGTCCTGCTCCTGCTCCTGCTCCTGCTCCTGCTCCTGACCACGCCTACGCCCACGCCCCGGCTCCGCGCCGGTGATCCGAGCCAGCAGCACGGTCGCCACCGCCGCAACCAGCGCGGCCGCCAGCACGACCTCCCGCCCGGTGGCGATGATGTTCGACAACTGGGGCAGAAAGCGGAAACTGCCGTGTCCACCCGAGGCGATCATCCACGGCGCGGAGACGGTCACCGCCAGCGTCCCGGCCACCAGACCCCAGGTCCACACCGCGAGCAGGGCGGCCGTCGTCCGGCCCTTGACCGGCGGCAACCGACGGATCAGCAGCAGCGCCCCCACCACAAAAAAGACGAAGAGCGCGACGTATCGAATCTGCTGCGCGGTGGTGTGCAGTTCGACGTAATCCAAACCGTCGATGGCGGCCGTGGACCCGGCTCCGCCGAACGCTTCGTTGCCGAGCCGAGCGGAGGCCGGTGGGTCGTACGACCAGGGGGTCAGCCATCCTTTGAGCTCGCCGGTGCCCGGAATGCCGATGATGTTGGTGGCCCCCGGGAGGTCCAGCGCGGGTGCGCTCGCCCCCGCCCACCACACAAGTGCCAAGAGCAGCAGTCCCCCGGCCAGTGCTGGTATCGCTGCGCGCCGGTATGTCATCTACTCCCCCGACTTGTCGCGTATCCAATGAACTTCATGACCAGTTGGACATTACGGAAGCTTGATCACATAAGGATCACAGGCGCATGCCGACTTGACTAGGCGTCAGGATCACGCCATAACGCATCATGCAGCCGGCCCAGGCCCTGGGCGGTGAAGTAGACGCGGCCGGCGGTGGGTTGGCCGTCGACCGAGTGCCTGGCGTGGCGGCGGTCGACCGCTCAGAAGGCCCCCATGTCGGCGGAGACCCAGTGTTCCGGCTGCATATGGATGGCGATGTGCGCACCGAGGTGCGCCTTGTCGTACTCGACGAAGCCGGCGACCTTGTCCTCGGGGAGGTACCGTGCGGCCATCTCCCAGGACCGCTCGTGACTGTCGGGTTCCGTCCTGATCACCGGCCCTTCCACGGACACGTAGCGCACGGTCGGCTCGGTCCGCTGCACCATCAGGCTGAAGCGCCCCGCCTGCCGAATGGCCCGCGCCTTACGGGAGTCGGGCCCCGTACGCACCCAGAGTTCGCCGCCCGGCGTGTAGTGATACCAGATGGGGACGGTCAGCGGCGCACGGTCCGGTCGCTCGACCACCGACAGCGCACCGACATGAGGTTCGGCCAGAAACAGCTCTCGTTCTCGCTTCGACAGGCTCATACGGTCGACCCTAACGGCGACCGACGGCGTCAGCCATGCGGCGCCCGAAGGCGCGTCGGAGGGGACTGCGGCGTGGGAGGGACTTCGGCGCCAGGGGACTTCGGTCCCGGTCCCGCCTGGGAAGTCATCGTCGGGTCATCGACATTTCATCGGTCGTGGCTACGGTCGAGCACTCCCGACGAGGTGAGCGCTCGGGTGGCCCTCGCCATGGCCAGTGGCACCGTGGGCGTCTCCTTGTACGACTGGGTCGGCTCGGAAAGGCATCGACACAATGACACGTCCATCGGACGAGAAGGACGCGACGGCCGGCGGGCACTCCCGCCGCAAGGTCCTCAAGCTGGGCATCGGCGCCGCCGTGGGGGCGGGAGTCATCGGTTCGACTGCGGGGATCGCGAGGGCCGGCGGGCCGAACGACCCGTCCAGTCCGACGATCGCGTACAAGGTGAAGAACCTGAGCGGTCCGGCCGAGACCGGCTCGTTCGCCTCACCCTGGACCGACCTCGGCATCCCCGTGCGGTGCCCCAACGGCACCATGCTGTTCGTCGGTGGCGACACCTTCAACGGCGACCACGTACCGCGGCCCGGCGAGCCCGCCGATGACTGGCGCGCCCCGGTCGGACTGCGCTCCAGCAGTGCGGACCTGAACAACCTGCGCATCGACGGCAGCGTCGGCGGCGGCCACGCCAACAGCCTGGTCGACGAACCGCACAACCCGGTCGGCGACAAGGCCACCACGGCGATCCCGTCCGATGTGTTCGTCGTCGACGGCGTGATGTACATGCACCTCATGCGCGGTGTCATCTACGACACCCATCACACGGACTTCTGGCGCTCCACCGACAACGGCGAGAGCTGGGAATACCTGTGCCAGTGGCCGGGGGACCTGCACGGCGGCCAGTTCCAGCAGAAGACCTACGCGGTGGCCGACGACGGCTACTGCTACGTCCTGTCCTCGGTCTTCAACCGCGAGGTGGAATCGGGGATGTTGCTGCACCGGGTGCGGAAGGAGAGCCTCGGCAACCCGGACGCCTACGAGCCGTGGGGCTATGCCGACGGTGGCTGGCGGTGGGGGGCGCCGCCGACGACCGTCTTCGGCACCCGCAAGTGGGGCGAGATCTGCTTCCGCGCCATGGACGGCAAGTACGTCCTCACCTGGCTGAACATGAACCCGTTGTCGATCCGGGCGATGGTCTTCCCGCTGCCGACGTCCGACCTGACCAGGACGCTGGAGCAGACCATGATCGTGCCTGGCGCGCCCGGGCAGGAGGTGGGCAACCTCGTCGCCAGTCCGTACGGCGGGTTCGTCGTCCCCGGTTCGACGTTCGGCGACTTCCACATCGTCGTCAGCCAGTGGTACGACCCGTGGAACTACCGGTTCATGCAGTACAAGGTCCATATGCTGTCCTGAGCCGGGAGCCGGTGCGGCACGTGCGGGCGCGGTCCGAGGACCGGCGCCCGCACGGTGCGTTCGGCGTCGTGGAGCCGTCTGTCGCCTCGGCCGAGAAAGGACACGCGGGTGCGCGAGGGCGCAGGGAGGCCCATCCCTGTCCGCATCACCCCGAAAGGTGGTTTATCGCCTACTTTCCGGTGGCCCGGAAAGCCTGACAGGGTTCCCTCTCGGCGACCCCCCGCCCCCGCATGCAGAGTCCACGACCGAGGACGAGTGATCTGTTGATGCCCCTGATGCCACGCCTGCCGTTGCACTCCGCTTCGGCCCTGGTCGCCGCGGTCGCCCTGCTGTCCAGCGCCGCCGTTCCCTCATCGGGCGCCCGGGCCGCGCCCGACGTGCATCCCGCGGTCGCCCCGTCCCACGACCGCGCGCACACGGACGTACTGTTCATCGGGGCGCACCCGGACGACGAATTCCAGTCACTGGCGACCTTCGGACAGTGGCGGCAGCGCCGCGGACTGTCGACCGGCGTGGCCACCATCACCCGCGGCGAGGGCGGCGGGAACGCCGTCGGCCCGGAGGAGGGGGCCAAGCTCGGCCTCATCCGGGAGCGAGAGGAACGCAAGGCGGTCGGCCTGGTGGGCATCCGCAACGTCTACTACCTCGACAAGCCGGACTTCTGGTACACGCTGTCGGCACCGCTCACCGGCAAGGTCTGGAACCGGGCGCCGCAACGGCGCACCGACACCCTGGAACGCATCGTCCGGCTGATCCGCGCGACCACGCCGAAGACGGTGGTCACGATGGATCCGCGGCCGTTCAACCAACACGGCGCACACCAGCAGGCCGCACGGCTGGCCGTCGAGGCGTTCCGGCTGGCCGCCGACCCCACGGCCTTCCCGGAACAGATCCGCAAGGAGAAGTACCGCCCCTGGAAGCCATCCGAACTGCTCACCCAGAGTTGGGGGTTCAAGGGCCCGGTGGGTCCGGGCTGCGCCGGACACCCGGCCGTCGACCCGCCGACCGGCCTCCCCGTCGTCGGCTACTGGACCGGGGGGCGGGCGCCCGACGGCAGGACCTGGGCCCAGGTCGAACGGGGCGCCGCACGGACCTATGTCACCCAGGGCTTCGGCTCACTGCCGCGCAAGGTCACCACCCCACGCCGCAGGCTTCCGTGCGAGTGGTTCACCGTCCTGGCCAGGAACGGCGAGATCGTGCGGGCGAAGGTGCGGAACCAGTCCGGTCTGCGGCCTCTTCACGCCGAGTTCCGGGAGTGGGCGGAACGTACAGGGCTGCCCTGGCTGGCCAACGACGCCCAACCCGACTATCCCGCCAACCCCCGCAGCACCGCCCCCGCCGTCGCCAACGCCCCCGTCGTGGACGGCAAGGCAGGCCCCGGCGAGTACCCCGGCCCGGAGCTGACGTTGCGTCACTGGGAGGGAAAACGGTGCACGCCGGCGGACTGCTCGGCGACCGCCCGGATCTCCCGCCACGGTGCGGCCCTCTACGTCCTGGTGCAGGTCCGCGACGACATCAAGGGCGCGGCCCTGAACGCCCGGACCGACTGCAAGCGGCACTGGCGCACCGACTCCGTGGAGATCGACCTCGATCCACGCGGTGACTCCCACGACACCTCGACCACCTTCAAGACCGGCATCCTGCCCTTCACCGCGGACCACGGCGGCCCGTGCGCCGGACGCGACGGCGACAACCACCAGGGGCCGGCGGCAACCACCGCGCCCGGCATGGCCGTCGCGGCCACGGTGACCGAGCCGTACACCGGCTACACCGTCGAGGCGAAGATCCCCTTCAGCGTGCTGCCGGCCGCCGTCGACCCGAACCGCCTCACCGCCAACGTCCTCGTCTACGACTCCGACACCAAGGACAAGACCGGCAAGAGCCGGCTCGCGTGGTCCCCGTTCGGCAGCGCCCAGGCCGATCCCTATGTCTGGGGCCCCTTGCGCCTGCCCGGTTACCACTCGCCTGTGGGACGTCCGACGCGTCCGGCCGACATCCCGTTGGAGGCCGCCCGTAGCAAGGACTCGCCCGCCTCCGTCGCCCAGGCGCGCCGCACCGGCGTTCCCCTGGCAGTCGGGCCCCGCCATCGGCCCCACCACCGGCACCGGCACTGACCGCTTCATGCAGCTTTATGCAGCCCGCTGTCGCGGCTGCGTCTGCCGTTTCCGTGTCGCCAGGTACAGCGCCACCAGCCAGCCCACCAACGTCGCCCCGAACAGCACATTGATGACGAGTACCGCACGTCGCGTGTCGATGCCTTGCCGGAAGGCGATGAAGGAGGGCAGGAAGTACACCAGGAGCCCACCGACCAGCAGGACTACCGCCTCCAAGGGCCCCACGTCCACAGACACCGGCGCTCACTCCCTCAACTCGACATCAGCTACCGGACCAGGTTACGCAAACGCACACGTTCTCCTGATCCGGCCCTGCGCGACTGCCCGGCCCCCAGGGTCCATCATTGACTTGGACGCCCGAGCGGCCCGTGCAGCAGGATGAAGGCGAGTGGGATGAAGGGGAGTGGAACGTGACACGCATACTGGTCATCGGTGGCGGGATCGCCGGTACGGCGACCGCGTTGGCCCTGCACAAGGCAGGACTGGACGTCGCCGTGCACGAGGCGCATCCCGACACCGCCGAGGACATCGGGGCGTTCCTGACCCTGGCGAGCAACGGTATGCGTGCCCTGGTGCAGCTCGACGCCTCGGATACGGTCACCGCGCTCGGCTTTCCGCTGCCCTCGATGCGGGTTCTCGACGACCAGGGCGGCGAGGTGGCCCATGTGCCGCTCGGCGAGGCCGACGACGCACGGTTGCGGTACCGGTGCATCCGCCGCGGTGAGTTGAACGCGGCGCTCCAGGCCGAGGCGATCCGCCGCGGCATCCGGATGACGCACGGATCGCGACTGCTGTCCATCGAGGACGGCCCGGATCAGGTGGCCGCGCGGTTCGCCGACGGCAGCGTCGCGACCGCTGATCTCCTCGTCGGCGCGGACGGCCTGAACTCGACCGTCCGGCGGTCGGTCGCGCCAGGCACCGAGCCCGTCTACGCGGGACAGTCCGTCTTCTACGGCTACACACGCAGCGCCCCGGTGACGGAGGACACGGGCCACATCACCATGGTGCGGGGCAGCCGCGTCGCCTTCGGTTACGCGGTCTCGCCGGACCGGGAAACGTACTGGTTCGCCCGCGTCGCGGGTCAGGCGCTCACCGCCGCGGAACTCGCCGACCCGGCCCCCGCCCACTGGCGTGAACGACTCGTCGCGTCGCTGCGCCAGGACACCACACCTGCCGCGGCCATCGTCGCGGCCTCCACCGACGGCATCATGGCCACCAACGCCACCGAGATACCTCCGGGCACGCCCTGGCGCTCCGGCCGGATGCTACTCGTCGGCGACGCCGCCCACGCGGCCTCCCCGGCGACCGGCCAAGGGGCCTCGATGGCCTTGGAAGACGCCGTCATCCTCGCCAAGTCGCTCCGGGACACGCCCGATCCGGAGAGCGCGCTCGCTCTCTACGAGTCCTGCCGCCGGCCACGCGTGGAGCACAACATCACCGTCAGCGGACAGATGTCCCGCGGCACCCGCACCCCACCGGCACGTACCGGCCGGGCCCCCTCCGCCGCGCGCCCCGGCGACGACAAGCTGCTCGGCCAACTGGACTGGAACGTCGATCTGCGTACCGCCTCCAGCAGCACGGACTGACCTGACCTCACCGAGGCCACTTTTCCGGTGTGCTGCTGGTGGTGACCTGACAGACGGCGGGACGGCCGGGAGCCGGAGACCTGCCCTCGGCGACGACACGGACGTCGTCGAGAAGGATCCGGCAGGTCGCGACCGTGTGCTCCGCCGGCTCCACCTCGACCCGGGCCAACTCGCCGATGTTGACGAGCGCATGCGCGCTCCACGGGAGCTGTGTGCGGCCGAGCCGGGCGATGCGGTGGACCGGCTGGAAGCTGTCCGGATTGAAGCGGTAGCGGACGGCGGTGGCATGGCCCCGGCCGCCGACGGCACCGCCCTGATAGGTCAGGTACCAGGCGTTCCCGCCGCGCAACCGCTTGAACCAGACGGTGTGGTCCTTGGCCCACAGCGCGCCACCGAACCCGAGGCAGGCCACGGCGAGCCCGCCCAGGGCGAGATAGAGGGTGCCACGGGAACGGCGACGAGTCTGCAAGGACATGACTGCCGGGCTTTCTGTCGTGCGGACGGCGAACTGCTGCCGTTGATAGGACGCCAGCGACGACCGTTTGGTTGACGCACCCGTCCCGCAGACCGGATGCCCCGACGATCCGCCCGCCCGGGCGCCCCGAACGCGAGTCAGCTCGGCTTGACGGCGGAGACGACCGTGGTCGGCATCCAGGGGCCGCTCCACCACATGCGGGCCCCCACACCACGGCGGGTGATGTCGCGCATTCCGAGCCGTTGCAGGTCGGCGCCGTACTGACGGGTGTGACGGATATCGGCGACCACCAGGCGGCCGCCCGGCCTGAGCACGCGTACCGCCTCCTCGATGGCCGAGGTGCGCCCGGCGGCGTCGGGGATGTTGTGGATCGCCAGGCTGCTGATGATGACGTCGAACTCGCCATCCTGGAAGGGCAGTTGGGTCATGTCGGCGGTGTGGAGTTCGACACGGTCGGCCACGCCCTCTGCCTGTGCGTTGCTTCTGGTGACGGCCGGGTCGTTCCCGCTCTGGTCCTGGCCACGCCAGAGGTCGACGCCGTGCACCCGTCCTTCGGGGAGGCGCCGGGCCGCCGCCAGCAGCACCGCGCCGCGCCCGCAGCCCAGGTCGAGTACGTGCTCGTCACCGCGTAGCGCCAGTCCGTCGAGAAGTCCCTCCCAGACGACGAACTTGCCGCGGCGGGTGACGTACAGATACAGGCCCGCGGACACCAGCATCAGACAGCCGAAGACGAGCGCCCCGAGGGCGGAGGTGAGGCCGTGCCCGGTCAGCCATACGATGCCCCACGCCAGCAGCCCGATGCCCATGGCACCGTACAGCGCCGGGATATAGGGTGCGTCCACTCCGTACGTGCCTTGCCGCCGGGCGGTCGGGCGCGGTGCTATGCGGTCAGTCAAGGTGATCTCCCCCTGTTCGCGACGGTTACCGCGATGCCGTGCGTGGTTACCGTCATGTCTTTCGTGGCTATCACAATGACTGTGGCACGGCCAGGCATCGACACCACACTCGACGTGCCGGAGGCGCCGAATTCCGACACGGGAATGGCGTGTTCAGCGAATTTCGACCCTGTGCCGGCCTGATCTGTCTGGCCTGGTCTGGTCTGATCGGTTGGCCGGGCGACATTGGTGGGTTGGTTGCCGTGTTGGCGTGCGGTGGTACGTTCCGGTTCATGCCGCCTACTGAGCCACATACTGATGTCTCCTTCTTCACCGGCCGTGACGGTGTGCGTCTCGCCTACCGGGAAATGGGTGCGGGGAGACCGCTGGTACTCCTGCACGGCATCACCGGTGACGCGACGCTGTGGTCGCACAACGGCCAGGCCGAAACGATCGCCGCCCGCGGATACCGCGTGATCCGGCCTACGGCAGGTGCTGGGTGGCGCGGGCGGGGCGGACTCGTTTCTGCGGCGGGTCTTCACCGGGCTGGGGACGTTCGAACCGGGGTCGCCGGAGCAGCAGACCGAGCAGTGGCTCCGGGCGAACGGCGCGGACCCGGTCGCGATCCTGCATGTGCTGGATTCGCTGGTCGCCACGCCGGAGGAGGCGGTGGGGCAGATCCGGGTGCCGACGCTTGTGGTGGTCGGCGAGGACGACGAACGCACCGCGTCGGCCGACGAGTTGGCCGCAGCACTGCCACACGCCACCCGGGCCGTGGTGCCCGGGGACCATTGGACGGCGGCCCTCGCCCCGGAACTCACCGCGGCGATCCTGGACTTCCTTGAGGGCGATGAGGGCGATGAGGGCGATGAGGGCGATGAGGGCGACTGATGGAAAGGGACAGGCAGGGAGAAGGGGAAGGCAGGGGAAGGGAGCGGCCGGTGCGGGTGCTGCCGCTCCCTTCGACCGGCTTGATCAGGGTGCTTTCGGTGCGCGGCCGAAGAGCCGGCCGGCGAGGTCGATGCCCGTGACGTTCCCGGTGTCGTCACGGGTGAAGAACCCGCGCTGGCCCTTCAGGCCGCCCTCGGTGACGATGTACGCGTCGCCGTCGCCGGGCAGCAGACCCATGGTGGCGGCCGGGTGGTCCGGGGGCATGTCCGCCTCCGCTGCCGCGCGGATCTCCGGCTTGATCCCGACCGCGCACCCGCCGACGCGGACCGCGCCGCCGGGACCGTGCTGCTCTTCGTGCTCGGCAGCGCCCTCGGGCCCGCCGCGCAGGTGTCGCTGACCCGGCGACTGAGCAAGAACGGCAAGGACGACGCCGAGCAGCAACTGGCCGACACCATGGCCCGTGCCGCCGAGTTCGCCCAGCCGTACCCGCGGCTGCGGGAGCGCCTGGGCACGCCCGCCGCCACCGACTACTCCGCGGCGCCCGACCACACCTTCGAGTTCGGCCTCCGGGCCATTCTGGACGGCTTCCAGGCGCACCTCGGTGCCAGTCATGACGACGGCCGTGGCCACGGCCACGGCGACAGTCACGGCGGTCGTCACGCATAGACGATGCCGGCTCCCGGGTGGGTGCCTCGGCTGGTCGGCCTTGCACTGCTTTCAACATTTTGCCGGAGAAGGGGAGTTGCTGTTCGCGGACGGGTGTCGCTCAATGGAGATCCGTAGGCGGGCAGCGCCCGGTTCCCTTCGGTGTGCGAGGTGTCTGCGCGGCGGCCGAAGGTGTCTGTCGGCCTCGTTGTGACGACGACAGACTGGGGCGATGGCGGTGGCGATGGCGGTGGCGGTGGCGATCGGGCGCAAGAACGAACTCCTGCGGCTGCGCCGGGGCGAAGTGGTCGCCGACGCGATCGCCGACACGGTCGACCGGGCGTGGCATGCCCAGCCGCCCGGGGGCCGCCATGCGCCCCGCCCGGCTGGGGCTTTCGCACCGGCGCGTGTTTCGCGGCGGGGGGCGTGCGTCATGCGGACTGGCCGTTGGCGCATGCGGTCGCGGGCCGGGCGCGGGGCATGCATCCATGCGCTCTCCCCAAGGGGTTGCCTTCGCTTACGGGCCGGGGTCGACTGGACAGAGAGTCGGCCGCTTGCCTGGCCGGGGAAGCGCGAGTTGCCGGGCGGATGGCCTGACCGCGCGCCTTCGCCGAGGTTTGCCGAGGTGCGCCGAGGTGCGCTCCAGGTCCATGGGAACCGGCGAGAAGTCGGACCAACCCGGTCGCTGCAGGTGTCCGAACCGCCTTCTGGTCGCGGCGGACCGGCAGGGCCCATATCAGAGGTATACATGTGGTGTTCAAAGTGGCGTCCGGCGCGCCGGACCGTGCTGCCTACCGTTCGGAGTTGCCCGGCGGTGCGCCCCAGGCGACCAATGTCGTGCACCGGGTCGGCGCGCTCCTGGCCGAGCTGGCACAGGCGACGACCCCCCTGTCCCTGACCGAACTCACCGGCCGGACGGGGCTGCCCAAGACCACGGTCCACCGGCTGCTGGCATCGATGTGCGACGCGGGACTGGCGCGGCGCGGCGCCGCCGGATACCTGCTCGGCCTGGCCGCGCCCCGGGCCGGGACGCCCGCGCCCGCCCGGCCGTCCCTCACCCTGCCACGGCGCTGGTACCTGCCCCACCTGGTCGAACTCTACGAGCGGACACACCAGATGGTGGGCCTGTGCGTGCTGGTGGGCGACGACGTGGCATTCGTCGAGCGGATCTACGGGCACGACCGGCTCGACGACGGTGGGGAGGACACCGACCGGCTGCCGGCCGGGAAGACGGCCGCGGGCCGCGTACTGCTGGCCTTCGCGCAGGCGGAGCGGCCATGTGGGGTGGGGCGGGCGGTTGCGGTCGCGGGGTGGGAACGGTGTCTGGCCGACATCCGGCGCCGCCGGATCGCCGTGCACACCGACGCCTGGGGAGCCGGTGTGTTCCGTGCCGCCGCCCCGGTGTCCGACCGTGCCGGCCGGGTCGTGGCGGCGGTGGAGATCGGTGGCGGGGGGTGCCCGGGTGTGGGCGTGACGACGCTGGTCGAACAGGTCCGCCGCACCGCGCACGCCCTGACGGCCGCCGCCCGCTGCCTGAACTGACCGCGCTCCCGTCCCGCCCCGGCCGGCTGCCTGGCTGGGGTGCCTGGCCCGCTGCCTGGTCGGCCCCGGTTCAGCCGCCGGCGATTGCGGTGAGGATCTCCACCGTGTCTCCGTCCTGAAGGGGGAGGTGGTCTTCCGCCGGGGACACCAACTCGCCGTTGATCAGCACCCGGTGGGTGCCGCCCAGCCTTCCGCAGCTGCGGATACCGGTCCTCGGCGCCGCGGAGCGCCTCGCCGAGGGTCGCGACGGGGAAGGCCCGCGGCGGTCCGCGCGAACGAACAGGTGTCGACGGGGCTGATGCACGCCGTGCCGATGCGCCGGTGGGGCACTCCCGAGGAGATCGCGGGCGCCCCGCCGGCGCCGCGCCACCCGCCCGGGCACCGCGTCGGACCGAACGCCCTCACCGGATCCAAGGGTTGGCGCTGGTGGCTCGCCTGGGAGTGCGCTTGACGGGCGCGAGGTGGGCGGCCGCCACGGCGGCGGTGAGCCGGGCGGCCCGGGTCGCATGAAACGGCGCCGCGCCCGCCCGTTCCTCCCCGGACGCTCCGTCGGCGTCGTGGTCCTCTGGTGACGTGTCGCGTTCCGCCATGAGCTCTCGACCTTTCTGACGACCCGTTGTCGTCAGCGACATGGTGCAGCCCGCGGCAGTACGGTGACCAGGAAATCAGTTAAATTCCCCCGCACGCGCGGGTGTTGGCCAGAGATCGGCCCAGCGCGTACCGGACAGCGACCCCCATCCCGGCCCGTCGCCTCTCCTATCGCCTCTTCCTTCACAAGTCTTCCTGCACACGTCTTCCTTCCACGCCTTCCGTGGCACAAAATCCCGGCGGCGCACACCCACCGACACCGACCGCCGCGGCCACGGGAGGCCACCATGCGACCACGCCTCGCTGCCCTCACCCTCGGCGCGGCCCTGCTCTGCGCCGTCCCGGCCACGAGCCCCGCCGCGCAGGCCGACCCGCGCACACCGGCGGCCGCCCGATCCCAACCACCGCCCGCCCGGCCCGGACAGGCCGCGGCCCGGCCCTTTCCCACCGGCACCGTCACCGCGCCCGACGGCCGAACGCTCTTCACCGACCGGTACGGTCGTGTCCTGCGGCCGCGCGGGCTCAACATCGGCAAGACCGACACGGTGACCGAGGAGCACCTCGCCCAGCTGGCGCGCGACGGCTTCGATCTGGTGCGGCTCAACATCCAGTGGGAGAAGGTCGAACCGCACCGCGGACGCTACGACACCGGCTATCTGCGCTACCTCGACCGGGTCCTGGACTGGGCCGACCGCTACCGGATCCTGGTCCTGATCGACTGGCACCAGGACGTCTTCGGCCCGGCGTTCGGCCACAACGGCATGCCCGCCTGGGCCACCCGGACCGACGGCCTGCCGTTCGAACCCAACCCGGACGACTGGTTCGCGGACTACTTCCAGCCGGCCGTACAGGCCGCCTTCACGCACCTCTACGACGACCCCGATCTGCGGGCCGCCCAGCGGGCCGCGTACGTCAAGGTCGCGTCCGTGCTGCGCGGCCACCGCTCCCTGCTCGGCTACGACCTGTTCAACGAGCCGTTCGGGCCGGTACCGGGCGACCCGAGCAACCCCCAGGACCAGATCGACGCTGCGGCGGCGCTGGAACGCGGCCGGCTGGCGGCCATGTACCGGCGGCTGATCGGCGCCGTCCGCTCCGCCGACCCCGATGCCTGGCTCTTCGTCGAACCCACCGTCCTGGTCGGCCAGGGCGTCCCCACCAGCCTGCCCGGTTTCGCCGACCCCCGGCCCGGTACCGACCGCATCGGCTACGCCCCGCACTACTACGACACCGCCGTCGAGTCGGGCGCCGACTGGAACCCGTCGGACCGCTTCATCGAGCGCTACGAAGCCGCCATCGGACGCTATCCCACCGCCCACCGGCTGCCGGTGCTGGTCGGCGAATGGGGCCCACCCCAGGCCACCACCCCCGGAAACGCCGAGCTGATGCGACGTCAAGTACCGTCCATGGAGCGCTTCGCCGCCGGCTGGACGGCGTGGTACGACTGCCGTGCGGACAAGGGTGGCGGCTACTGCGTCTACGACCGCGACGGCAACCCCGCCCCCGGCAAGGAGCCGGCCTTCGCCCCCTACGCGCCGGCGGTCGCCGGCCTCCCCGGCACCGAGTCCTACCACCCGGCCACCCGCACCTACGCCCTCACCCTGACCGCCGACCACACCACCCGCCGTGCCTGGACGGTCATCTCCCTCCCCGCCAGCGCCTTCCCCCACGGCGCCCGGCTGTCCGTCACCGGCGGCGGCCCGGCCTCGCTGGCGGTCCACCCCGGCCGGGCCGCATTGCTCCTCCCGTCCGCGCGGCCCGGGGCTTCGGTACACGTAACGGTGACCGACGGCAGCTGAAGCGCCGGGGTGGCGCGGCACAGGGCATGGACCTCTCACCGCCTGCGCGTGGTCACGGCACCGTGATCACCAACTTGCCGGTGGTGCGGCCGGTTTCACCGGCTTCGTGTGCCTTGGCCGCCTCGGCGAGCGGGAACGTGCCGGCGATGTGCGCCACCAGCCTGCCCGACGCGGCGAGATCGGCGATCGCCTGCATGCCCGCGTGGTCGGCCTCGACCATGAGCACCTCGACCCGCACCCCGCGCCGCGCCCCCTCGGCACGCAGGTCGTCGGCTTCCTTCCCCCGGGACTTGATGGAGACCAACAGGCCGCCTGGACGGAGGGTGGCCATGGAGCGGGGGCCGTAGTCGCCGGCCAGGGCGTCGAGTACGACGTCGACGTCGCGCACGGCCTCGGCGAAGTCCACCGAGCGGTAGTCGATCAGTTCGTCGGCGCCCAGGCCGCGCAGGAAGTCGTGCTTGGCCGCGCTGGCGGTGCCGATGACATACGCGCCCCGGGCCTTCGCGATCTGGACGGCGAGATGGCCGACCCCGCCCGCGGCGGCGTGGATGAGAACCCGCTGTCCGGCCTGGATGTTGGCGGTGTCGACCAGCGCCTGCCACGCGGTGAGCGCGGCCAGCGGGAGGGCCCCTGCCTGGATGTGGTCGATGCCGGCCGGCTTGTGGGTGAAGGACCTCGCGGGCCCGGTGACGTAGGTGGCGAGGGCACCATGGCCGTGCGGGTAGGGCAACATGCCGAAGACCTCGTCGCCGGGCTTGAACAGCGTGACGCCCGGGCCGACTTCCTCGACCACTCCGGAGACGTCCCAGCCCAGGACGAACGGCGGCTCGGGCAGGTGCAGGCCGGGGGTGGCGCGGTGGATCCAGTCGGTGGGATTGATACCGGCCGCGTGGACGCGGATGAGCAGGTGGCCCGCAGCGGGCTCCGGGCGGGGTAGTTCGACCTCCCGCAGGACCTCCGGCCCGCCCAGGACGTCCTGGCGGATCGCACGCATGGTGGGAGCTGCGGTGGTTGTAGTGGCTGTGATGTCTGTGGTGTCTGTCGTCATGCTTCCAGGCTGCCGCCGGCGGCCCGTGAGCGAAATGGCCTGATAGCCAATATCCGATAGGATCGTGCCATGCATCGTGTGGTGGTTCTGGCGCTGGACGGCGTGTATCCGTTCGAACTCGGCATCCCCAAGCGGATCTTCGGCAACGCCGGGGGCCGTTATGAGGTGTTGACGTGCTCGGCGGACGGCCGGCCCGTGCGGACGTGCGCCGACTTCACGATCCTGGTCGAGCACGGCCCCGAGGTGTTGCGTACCGCGGACACGGTGGTGATCCCGCCGTACGACTGGGCGCTGACCACGCCGGCACTCCCCCGGCCGGTCGCCGACGCACTGGCGCTGATCCGGCCGGGCACCCGCATCGTGTCGATCTGCACAGGGGCGTTCGTGCTGGCCGCGGCCGGTCTGCTGGACGGCCGCCCGGCAACCACCCACTGGCAGCTGGCCGAACAGTTCCGTGCGCTGTTTCCCCGGGTGCAGCTCGATCCGGAGGTGCTGTTCGTCGACGACGGGGACATTCTGACCTCGGCCGGGGCCGCATCGGGGGTGGACGTCTGTCTGCACGTGGTCCGGGCGGATCACGGCAGCGCGGTGGCGAACCGAGTGGCCCGGCTCTGTGTGGTGCCGCCGTGGCGCGACGGCGGCCAGGCACAGTACATCGAACAGCCGGTCCCCGACCCGACGACGACAGGCACCGCGCCCACCAGGCACTGGGCGCTGGAGAACCTCCATCTGCCGCTGACCCTGGACACCCTTGCCGAGCACGCCCGGATGAGCCGTCGCACCTTCGCCCGCAGGTTCGGCAACGAGGTGGGTATGAGCCCCGGCCGATGGCTGATCGCCCAGCGGGTGGAGCGCGCCAGGCAGCTGCTGGAGTCCAGTGAGCTGTCCGTCGACCACATCGCGGGCCGGGTCGGCTTCGCGACGGGGACGTCTCTTCGGCAGCATTTCCATGCCGCCCTCGGCGTCGCCCCGTTGGCCTATCGGCGCACCTTCCGCATGAGCACGGACGCCCGGACGTACGCCTGACGACGTACCACGTCAGGCGAGATCACAGCCCCGAGCGAGGCATCGCCTCACCTCGCCTTCCCATGGCTTCGGCCGTGGCCCAGGCCGTTTCCTCCCGTCGGCTCGGCCGTTGGTCCTGGTGTCATTCGTCACCTCTGCTCATGAAAGGCACATGATGCGTCTGTTCCGCCCGATGACGATCGGTCTCAGCAGTATTGCGCTGGCCTTGGCGCTGCCCGCCGGCACGGCGCTCGCCTCGACCGGGAAGTTCACATGGATGGGGCCCAAGGGCCAGTCGTACTTCCTCCAGAACCCGCCGGACAGCAAGTGCCTCAACATGAGCCAGCAGGCACGCGGCCCGCGCAACAACACCAAGCAGCCCCTGACCGTCTACGCCGGCAAGCGCTGCACGGGAAAGGCGACGCGCCTGGCCCCGGGGCAGGCCGCGCCGTCCGCCACCCGCTTCGCCAGCGTCATCTTCAACCCGCGCTAGGAGACCCACCACCCGCGGCGCCCCCGAGGGATCGCCCGCACCTCACCGAACGCCCCGTTCAGATCGCCCGGCACGGGACCGGCCTGCCACCGAGGAGATCTGGACGGGGCGTTCTGCGTTGTGACGATGAAGGCTAGTCAGCGTCGGCGGCCTCGCGGATCGTTCGGGCGGTGGTAGCCGGGTCGTAGTCGGCGGGGACGCCGTCGACCAGGATGATGTCGCCGTCGATGTGCCGCGAGCGCAGCGGGGCGATCTCCTGGTACGCGGGTGAGTCCCACCAGGCCCGTGCCTCGGTGATCCCGGGGAAGCCGATCACCACGACATGTCCGGGCCAGGAACCCTCCTTCACCTCGTGCTCGGTGGCGTGCACCAGGAAACGGCCGCCGAACGGCTCGAAGGTACCGGTGACGCGCTCGATGTACTCGGCGATCTCCGGGTGCGGGGCGGCCTCCTGGAGATGGGCGATGGCGTAGGCGGGCATGGCGTCGTCCTCCGGGTTCTGCTGCGTATCGACTGCGTGTCGGCTGTGTCTCGACCTCGCTTGTACGGCGATGATCCTGACATGCGGAGGCGGGTGGTGGCGATGACTTGAGAGATATGCGGGTCCGTAAAAGCGTTTGACGCGCGTGGTGTTGGGCGATCGGATGGCGTGCGTGAGCAGCGGGCAGAGGCATCCGGACAGGCACCCCGTCGACACCGGGCTCGTACGGCGACTGGTCGGCGCCCGGTTTCCGCAGTGGGCCGGGCTGCCGGTGGTACGGCTCGCCTCCGGCGGCACCGTCAACGCCGTGTACCGGTTGGGCGACGAGATGGTGGTGCGGCTGCCGGTGGTGGCGGGCGGCGCCGGGGATGTGGTGAAGGAGCGGGAGTGGCTGCCGCGTCTGGCGCCCCTGCTTCCCCAGGCGGTTCCCGAGGTGCTGGGGGCCGGGGAGCCCGCGGAGGGGTATCCGTGGCCGTGGTCGGTGTGCCGGTGGTTGCCCGGGGAGAATCCCCGGGCCGGGGCGCTGGACGAGCCGGTGGCGCTGGCCCGGGATCTGGCCGGCTTCGTGGCCGCGATGCGGGGCGTCACCCTGCCCGGCGCGCCGGTGGCGCACCGTGGTGGGGCGCTCGGCACGCTTGATGCGTCGACTCGGGCGGCGATCGAGGTGCTGCGCGGTATCCCGGAGGAAGGTGTGGACTGTGCCGCCGCGGCCGCGGTGTGGGAGGACGCGCTGCGGGTTCCGGGCTGGGACGGGCCGGCGGTGTGGCTGCATGCCGATCTGATGCCGGGCAATCTGCTGGTGGCCGGCGGCAGGCTGACCTCGGTGATCGACTTCGGGTGCCTGGGAGTGGGCGATCCGGCCTGCGATCTGTTCCCGGCGTGGAATCTGCTGCCGGGCGATGCCAGGGAGGTCTTCCGCAGGGCGCTCGGCGTGGACGATGCGACGTGGCGGCGCGGCCGGGCGCGGGCGCTCTCACAGGCGCTGATCGCGCTGCCGTACTACCGGACGACGAACCCGGCGATGGCCGACAACGCCCGGCATGTGATCCGAGCGGTGCTGGCGGACGACTGAGTGACCGGCAGATGGCCGGTGACCGGTGACTGGCAGGCGGCCGGTGGTTATCCGGCGAAGGGGCCGTTGGCGGTGAAGGCCGCCTGGGCGAAGCGTTCGCCGATGCGGCGGTGGGTGGCGGCGTCGGGGTGGAGCTCGTCGGGCAGGGGGAGTTCGGCGGCGTCGGCGGCACCGTAGAGGTCGCGGCCGTCGAGATGGTGCAGATGGGGGTCGTCGGCCGCCCGCTGCCGGACGATCCGGTGGAGTTCGTCCCGAATGCCCTTGAGGGTCAGTTTGCCGCTCGCGCGCTCCGCCGGATCGCCCGTGGCCCGGAACCGCAGCAGGCCGGCGCCGAGGGCGGTGAGGTCCGGGGCGCTGGGGCCGGGGGTGTCTTCGTGGATGGGGCACAGGATCGGCGAGATGACCAACAGCGGTGTGGTGGGGTGGCCTTCGCGGATGGTGTCGAGGAAGCCATGGACGGCGGGGGTGAAGGCGCGCAGGCGCATCAGGTCGGCATTGACCAGGTTGATGCCGATTTTGACACTGATCAGGTCGGCCGGGGTGTCGCGCAGGACGCGGGCGGTGAACGGGTCCAGCAGGGCGCTGCCGCCCAGGCCCAGGTTGATCAGTTCCACGCCGCCGAGGGAGGCGGCGAGCGCGGGCCAGGTGGTGGTGGGACCGGCCGCGTCGGTGCCGTGGCTGATCGAACTCCCGTGGTGCAGCCAGACCTTGCGGCCCTCGTACGGTACGGGCTCGACGGGGGCGTCGGTGCGCAGGGCGACGAGTTCGGTGGTCTCGTCGTGCGGCAGCCAGATCTCGATGTGCTTGACGCGGTCGGGCAGGCCGGTGAAGCGGAGGATGCCGGTCGGCCCGGGCTGGTGCCGGGCGGCGCCGGTGGTCATGTCGAGAGTCAGGGTGTTGCCGCCGGGCACGCTTGCCTGGCCGGCCGGCCGTCCGTCGACGAGCAGGTCGTAGCGGCCGTCCGGGCGGGGTGGGACGCCGAGGTAGACGCGCTTGGTGGGGCGGGTCTCCAGTTCGACGGCGGTGGCGCGGGTGCGGAACACCAGTCGTACGCCGGAGGGTTGGGACTCGGCCATGGCGAGCTGCACGTCCGGGCACTGGGCGCGGGCCCATGCGGGCAGCCGGTGCGGCAGCAGCCCGTGCTCGGTGCGCTCCAATTCGAGGGCGCCGCGCAGGATGTCGGCGGTGAGGGGGGTGCTGATGGGGGTGGTGGTCCAATGGTGCCGGTGGTCGGTGTTCATCGCCTCAGCCTGTTGATCGAGGGGTGGGAGGTGCGGGAGGCGCGGGAGCCGTCGGCCAGTTCCGCAGGAGGGCGTCCAGGGCGTCCAGGACGCGTGACCACGTTTCCTGGCTGTCGGGGGCGCTGTGGCTGAACCCTCCGCCCATCTCCAGGCTGACGTAGCCGTGGAAGACGCTGCCCAGCAGCCGGACCGCATGGGTCTGGTCCGGTTCGGTCAGGTCGTAGCCGCGCAGGATCGCCCGGGTCATCTGGGCGTGCCGACCGCCGGCGCTGGCGGCCGCGGTCTCCGGATCGAGCCGGAACTGCGCGGCGGCATAGCGGCCCGGGTGCTCCCGTGCGTAGTCGCGGTAGACGTCCGCGAAGGCGGCGAGGGCATCCTTGCCGGCCCGGCCGGCCAGGGCGTCCGCCGCCCGGTCGGCCAGCTCCTCCAGGGCCAGCAGCGCGATCCGGGTCTTGAGGTCATGGGAGTTCTTCAGGTGCGAGTAGAGGCTCGCGACCTTGACGTCGAACCGCCTGGCCAGCGCCGAGACGGTGACCTGATCGAAGCCCACCTCGTCGGCCAGCTCCGCCGCCGCCCGGGTCAGACGCTCCAGGGTCAGTCCTACACGCGCTGCCATATCCTCCCCTTCATTTACCTGAAGCGATTATGCATGTGCCTAAAAGCTTTAGGCAATCCCTCTCCTCCGCAATCAGGCGTAACGAACCGGGCCGGATGAGCCCACAGGATGACTTCGGAAGCGACCGTGGTCTGACGACGGCCTTCAACTCCCGCACTACGTTCGGCGGTTGAGAAGAGATCGATGGCCGGAGGCGATCGATCCGGCATACGAGAGGTTCGGGAGCGGTATGAGCGGCGGAGCAGCGCATGCGCTGGGCGCGGTGGGACGGCAGCGGCGGAGGGCCTGGCACGGCCGTCGGGCGCGTGCGGGGGTGGCGGTCGGAGCGGCGGTGGTGAGCGTGGCGACGGCCCTGGGCACGGCCGGTCCGGCCCAGGCGATGTCGGGTGGGACGCAGCTGCCGCAGCGCGGCGCGGCACCGTGGCTGGCCACGCTGGCCGTCAAGGGGGACGGCCCGTTGCCGAACCGTGCCTCGTGCGGCGGGGCGCTCATCGCCCCGGACCGGGTGCTCACGGCCGCCCACTGCCTGGACGGCGCGGACTTCCACAAGGCCGAGGTGCACATCGGTTCCTCGGTGCTCTCGAAGGACCCGGGCACCGTGCGCGAGATCCGTGCGGTCACCCTGCACCCGCGGTACAAGCTGCTGCCCTCCCCCGTGGATCCGCACGCCCCCGAGCTGTCCTCGGCGGCCTACGACCTCGCCGAGATCCGCCTCGCCGAGCCCGTGCGCGGCGTCCGGCCACTGCCCCTCGCCCACCACCGGCCGGCCCCCGGGACCCGGGTGTCCCTCTTCAGTCACGGCACCACGGCCGCTCCGGACCCGTCCCACCCGGAGCGGGACATCCGCGGCGATGTGCTGCGCCGCGGTGACCTCACCGTCCGGACCCACGACCGGTGCGCGGCCCAGACACCCGCCGTCGTGGACGACGCGTCGGTCTTCTGCGCCCGCGACGTGCCCAGCGGCCGCACCACCATGTGCTTCGGGGACAGCGGCAGCCCGCTGGTCGTCCGGGGGCGCCGCGGCCCGGAGCTGGCCGGCGTGTTCAGCTTCGCCGGCGAGACGGCGGGCAAGGTCTGCGGGCAGCCGGCCGATGCCGCGTTCGCCGATGTCCCGGCCCTTGTGGGGGCGTTGACGTAGCAGAGACCGGCCGGGCACAGCGAAGGGCGGGGGCCGCGACGATGCGTCGCGGCCCCCGCCCTCCTGCGGTGGTGCAGTCGTACGTCAGGACGTTGACATGCGGCGGTCGATGACCGTGCGGAGTTTGCCGCTGGTCGGGGTGCGTTCGAAGGTGGCACCGGGGAGGGTTTCGACGGTGCAGGTCAGGAGGGCTTCCAGGCCCACGGCCGAGCCGAGTTCGGGGATGTGGGCCAGCAGCGCCGTGCGGGCCGTGTCCGGGTCGGGTGCGTAGTGGTCGTCGAGGCGGACGGTGAGGTGTTCACGGTCGGCGGTGCTGGTCAGGACGAGTTGCAACTCGCCGCGGTAGCCGAGGTGTTCCTCGGCGACCTGCGTGAAGCGGCGGTAGTTGAAGTGGTAGGTGCCCATGCGGAACACGTCGCCGTAGCGTCCGAGGAGTTCGATGCGCGGGGTGTGGCTGCCGCAGGGGCACACCCCGTCCACGGCCCGGCCCAGGTCGCCGATCTCGTAGCGCTCCAGGTGCTGACCTGTCCTGGTGCGGGTGGTGAAGACCAGCCTGCCGGGCTGTCCCACGGGTACCGGTCGGTCTTCCCGGGGGTCGAGGATCTCCAGGGTGTGCAGGTCGGTCAGGACGTGGTGCACCGTGCCCTGGGCCTGGGCGCACTGGTAGCCCAGCGGGCCGAGGTCGGTGCTGCCGTAGGTGGCGGAGCGGATGACCTCCACGCCGAAGGTGTCGGTGAGGATGCGGCGCTGTTCCGTGGTGAAGTGCTCGCCGCCGTAGTAGATCTTGCGGATGCCGCCGTAGGCGCGCAGCCGCTCGGACTGGCTGTGGAGCAGTTGCCACAGGTAGGACGGCATCCCGAAGAGGGTGTCCACGCGGTAGGTGACCAGGGCCTCGGCTATGGCCTCGTGGTCGGGCCTGGCTGCCATCGGGATCTGGGTGGCCCCCAGGCGTTCGAGGATGGAGAAGAAACTGATGAAGCTGCCGTACATCTCTCCGCAGAAGAAGAGGTTGGCGGCGCGGTCGTGGGCCGGGTCGAAGCCGGCCGCCAGCAGGCCGTGTGCCGCGGCGCGCATCTGGGTGTCGTAGTCCTCGCAGGTGAAGACGGACAGGGCGGGCGTGCCGGTGGTTCCTCCGCTGCGGAAGTACAGCTGGGCGTGTTCGGGGGCGAGGGAGCGCAGTTGGGCCTGGGCCGCCGCCTTGTCCATCAGCGGGCCGGCCGGGGTGGCGGGTGCTGCGGCCGGGGCGATCAGGTCGTCCAGGCACGGGACGGTGGTGAACGCGGTGCCGGTGGTCTGGACGTCGACGCGCCGGCTGTAGCGCTGGAGGGCGTAGACGCCGTCGTGCGGCTCGCCGTGGTAGCTGTCGAGCATGGCGCCGAGCGGGGTGATCCGCTGGACGCCCGCGGTGATCAGCGTACGGGAGAGGTGGGCGAGGTCGGCGTGGTTGCCGCCCACCGCCGCGGTCTGGAGGTAGCGGCGCATGGGCCGCAGGGTCGCGATGATCTCCCGGCGGGGCAGCGGCTTGATCCAGATGGTGCGGTGGAGGGGGGAGGCGGTGAGGGCGGGGCGGGTGTCGGCGAGGACCCGCCAGCTGCCGTCGTCCGCGGTGATGACCTTGGTCAGGCCGAGGTGCTGCTCGGCTCGGGCGACCAGTTCGGTGGTGGTGAGTTCGGCCTGTTCGGCCGCGGCGGTCAGGTCGGTTCCGCCGGGCCCGTCACTCTCCTCCGTCCCGTCGTCGGTCGCGCTCCGCGGGCCGGGGTTCTTCGCGGAGACCTCGGCCAGGACAGCGGCGAACTGCTCGGCGAAGGCGAAGAGTTCGCCCCGGGCGTCGGCATCGATGCCGGTGTGGCCGGTGTCGTTGTCGACGTCGAGGTCCAGGTAGACCACCTGCGGGCTGGAGCATGCCTGTTGCTCGGCTCGGCAGACATCGGTGGCGAGCGCGGTGAGGGCGGTGCGGTCCGTCCAGGTCTCGCGGGTCAGATAGCCGAACGAGATCTTGTGACCCCATTCGACGAGCCGGCACCCCGGCGGGATGAGGGCGGCGACTCCTTCCACCGCGGCCTCGCCGCCCCATACGGCCACGGCGTCGGCGGGTGCGCACATCGCCTGCATGAGGTCCTGGCGGCCGGAGGGGAAGCGCAGGGCAACGATCCGGCGGCCGATGGCGCCCGTCGGGTCGGCGGCGGCGAGTTCGGCGAGCAGGTGCTGGGGCAGTGCGGTGTCGCCGCTGCTGGTCTTGAGCACGTTGACGTTGCCCGCGAGCAGGCCCTCGACCACGCTCAGGGGGGCGACCCCGGCGGCGTTGCCGGGGGCGATGTGGACGAGCAGGCCGACCGGGGCCCATGCCTCGTAGATCGTCTCGCGTGCGTCGGGGCGGGTGAACCGTTCCGGGCGCAGTCCGCCGAGTTCGCGGCGGAGTTTGCGTTCCAGGGCCGGCCGGGCGAGGGCGTCGGCGAGTTCGGCGAGGAGGGCGGTGGCTTCGGCGCGGTCGGGGCCGTCCGCGCCGCCGGTCAGGTGGTCCATGAGGCGGGCGTGGACCTCGCCGTGCGGCTGGCGCAGGGCACGGCTGAGGGTGTCGCAGGCGGCCAGGACCGTTTCGGTGGAGAGCGGCTCGGCCAGGGTGCGTTCGACGAGGGCAGCCAGCCGGGCGAGGCGTTCGGCCGCTTCGGCGTCGTCGATGAACTCGCCCTGCCAGAAGTGAAGTTGGGTGGTCATGACATTCCCTTCAGGAGTTCGGCGGCGGCCACCGCACAGCTGCGGTTGCGGCTCACCCCGGCGCGGCCGTGGATGGTGAACCACGGAGTGGACAGCGCGCAGGCACAGGCGTCCCCGGGATGCAGGGAGGCCAGGTCGCCCATGACGACGCTGTGGGCCGGGACGGAGGTGATGTACGGGGAGACGAGGTGGAGGTAGCCGGGCCGGCCGTACGGCAGGGGCCGCAGGGTGCGGGTGTCCCGTACGGCGGCGCGGGACCAGACCGGGAGGTGCAGCCGGTGGTGGGTGCACTCGACGTACGGCACACAGTGTTCGACGGAGCCGTAGGTGTCCCGGATGCGGTCCGAGGGGATACCGAGCTGCTGGGTGACCTCGTCGTAGAAGTCCTCCTTGGCGATCTGCCGGTCGGCGTGGCCCTTCCAGCCGCCGCCGAGGACGACCAGGGAGCCCGGCGGGAGCTGGAGGGGCGGGACGCCGGTGGCGCGCATGCGCTCCAGGGTGAAGTGGAGGAACGCCGGGAAGCCGAGGATGCGGACCGGGCGGTCGTCCTCGGCGTAGCGGCGCAGGGCGTCGATACAGCCGTGCACGTCGAAGGCGTGGCCGTTTCCGGTGTGCCGCAGGGCGTGGGTGGTGTGGTGGGCCGGTGCGAAGTCGCACAGGTAGTTGTCGGTGAACGAGGTGCCCAGGCGGAGCTGCGGGGCGGGCTCGTAGCTGTAGAGGAGGTAGTTGACGGGCTGGTCGGGGGTGATCCAGCCGTAGTGGTCGAAGATCCGGGCGACCATGCGCTGTGCGGAGCGGATGGTCCACCGGTCGTAGAACATCTGCGACTTCTGGCCGGTGGTGCCGGAAGAGGTCAGGTGCAGGAAGACCTCGTCGCGGGGGATGGAGAGCACCTCGTGGCGCTTGAAGAAGTTGGCGTGGAGGAGCGGGGTGCGGGTGTGGGGGCCGACGGTGGGGGCCGGGGCCTCCGGGGGGTCGGCGAGGAGGGCGCGGAAGAGCGGGGAGCGCTCGGCGTGCCAGGCGTTGGCCTCGGCCATCGCGGCCTCGAACAGGGCGTCGGCGTCGGGGCCTGTGGTGTAGGGCGACGGGAGGTCGCAGAGGCGTTGGACGTGGGCCAGGGCGGTCGGGTCGGGGACCTCGACGGGGGCGAGATGCGGGTTCATCGGACAACCTCGTGCGGGGGCAGGTAGATCGACGTCCAGGCGGTCAGGTAGGCGCTCAGGTACGGCCGGACCAGCGGGCCGACGGCCGTGCTGCGGAAGTCGATCTGGCGGTCGGTGCGGGAGAGGACGACGTAGTCGTGGAAGCGGTCGCCGACCCGGCGCATGGCCGGGTAGCCGGCGCTGGGGACGAAGCCGGAGGACAGGAAGGCGTACAGCCCGGCGGTGTCGGAGAGCGGCAACAGCGTCTCGACGTAGTCGGCGCCGGCCCGGCCGAGCACGGTCATCAGCGAGTCGAGGGCACCGGTGGCGGCCCACGGGTGCGGGTGCACCGCGACCAGGGCACAGCTGCCGGCCGCGGGGTCGAGGTCCGCGTAGATCTCGAACTCGCCGTCCGGCGACGCCAGCACCGTGTTCGGGGTGCGCAGCGGCGAGTAGGCGCCCGCGGGGTCGGGGAAGAGTTCACGGAACCGGCGGCGGACGAAGCCGGGGGCGGTGATGACTTCCATGGGGGTCCGCGTACGGGGTCGGGGGCGGGTGCAACCCTCGGCACGGGGGACCGCGGGTGCGGTCAGCAGCGTGCCCGGGGGCGCCTCGGCCACCGCGGTGCCGCCGGTACCGCCGGTGCCGCCCAGGTGGGGCAGCGGGTGGTCGGTGTCGGGTACGGGCGCGGGAAGGGCGAGCGTCCCGGTGTACGGGATGCCGATGCTCTCCTCGGTCGCTCCCAGCAGCGGCAGCAGTGCCTGGGGCACGGCGGTGACCTGTTCACGGCGTTCGAGGACGCCCTCGGCGTAGCAGGCGAACAGGGCCAGGGTCTCGCAGCCGGACACGTCGGCGGCGTTGGGCAGCAGGCCCAGCGGCCGGTAGCCGTTGCGGGCGACGACGCGTTGCGGGGCCTGGGTGACCAGGCGGACGGTGGTGTGGATGGAGTCCAGGGCGCCGGTGGCGAGGGCGTCGGCGGTGACCGCGCCGGTCAGTCGGCCGGCCAGTCCGCCGCCCCGGTGGTCCGGGTGGACGGCCAGGCCGACGAGCTTGCCCAGGCGGTTGCCCGGATCGGTCTGTACGACCACGGAACCGGCCAGTTCACCGGTGTCCGCGCGGCGCGCGACGAGCCAGTGACTGTGCGGGTCGGTGATCAGCCGGTGCATCTCGGTGGGGTCGCTGCCCAGGGCGACCGGATAGCCGTGGCCGTACACCTCGAAGTACAACTGCCGGAGTTCGGCGATGTCCTGGGGCGCGGCGGGGCGGAGGGTGGTGGTCATCGGGCCTTCTCCAGGGGCGGGTTGCCGGCGGCCGGCGCCATGGCCGGGGCGGCGTCGGAGGCGGCCGGGCCGGTCTCGTCGGCGGCGCCGGCCGGTGCGTCCGGGTGGCGTCCGGTCCACCACAGCGCCACGGCGAGCGGTACCAGCCCGACGGCCTGGAGGACGCACAGGACGCGCGGCGAGAGGTGGTCGCCGAGGGCGCCGAAGAGCAGCGAGGACAGCGGGAAGGTGGCGCCGAGCAGCGCCTGCATCATGGCGAAGAAGCCCGGCTTGTCCGCGGCCGGGACCAGTCGCTGGAAGAGCGCGACGAACCGCACACCGATGGTCCCCACGCACCAGCCCGCGACGATCAGCGCGCCGACGATCGCGGCCCGGTCCGTGAGCAGGCCCGGCGTCGCGAGGGCCGCGGCCATCAGTGCCAGGCAGGAGCCGCCGACGGCCGTGGGCGAGCCCGGTACCCGGGCGCCGGTGAAGGACCCGAGGAGCGTGCCGATGCCCAGGGCCGTCTCCAGCGCGGCGGCCGTGGAGCCGTCCGCGTGCAGCACCGACCGCGTGTAGAGGGGCATGACGACGTAGAGGGCGGTGCTGAAGAGGTTCACCGTGGCGAAGCAGAGCAGTACCCGCCGGATGAAGGGGTGGTCGGCGAGGATCTGACGCAGCGTCCGCCGGGGCGGGGCGGCACCGGACGCTGCCGCGGCGTCGTCGCCCGCCGCCGCGGCGCCACGGGGGAAGCGGGTGACGGACACCAGCAGGGCGGCGACGAGGTACGCGCCGGCGCATCCGGCGACGATGCCCGTCAGGTCCCAGGCATCCACCACCAGCGGTCCGAGCAGTCCGCCGGCCAGGCCGGCGAGGGACTGGGTGGCGAGTTCGAAGCCGGTCGCGGCCTCGATGTCGGCGTCGTCGACGAGTTCGGGGACGGAGGTGGTCAGGCAGGGGTCGAAGAGTGCCTGGCAGCCGGCGAGCAGCAGCGCGGCCGCGTAGGCCACGACGGCGGGCGGCGAGGCCAGCGAGGTCCATCCGGCGGTGACGGCGGCGACCAGACCCGCCGCGGCGGCCGTGGACGCCAACACCGTGCGGTGCGAGCAGCGGGTGATGACGGTGGCCACCAGCGGGGCGAGCGCCACGGCGGGCAGGGTGCTGACCGCGAGGAAGATCCCCGAGGCGAGGCCGCGGCCGCCGTCGTCCTCGCCGCCGAGGGCGTGGGCGACCAGCCACCACACCACGCCCACCTGGAACATCCGGCCCGCCGCCTGGGTGAGCACCTGGGCGGCCCAGACGGCGCCGAAGGCCGGGTTGCGCAGGACGACGGGGAGACGGCGCGGGGCCGAGGTCACGGTCATGAGTGCGGCCGTTCGTCGATGACGCGCAGCAGCTTGCCGGTGCGCGGGTTGACGGTCAGTTCGTCGTGCCGGACCCACTCCACGCGGAGCGGGTGGATGCGTCCGGCCTCGACCTCCGCGGCGTACATCGGCCGGGCCGCGTCGATCTCCTTGGCGATGGCGGACGCGAGGTGCCCGAGCCCGCTCGTATCCACGTCGTCGACGTCGGCGGCGACCGGCTCCCAGCCGGTGGGCGGCTGCCCGTCCGCCGGGTCCCCGGCCACGGCCAGTCGCAGTACCAGCCCGTCCCGGCCGTCCCAGCGGCGGACGACGAGCTGCACACCGATCACCCGGCCGGTCGGGTCGGCGGCCCGCACCAGGTCGTGCACGTCCTGGGTGTAGAGCGACACCGGGCCTATCCGCACGCCTTCTTCGGCGCGGCCGAGGATGCGGAAGTGCCCCTGTGTCACATCGGTCCACTCGGCCCGGTCGCCGACGGGGTAGCGGATGATCGGCATCAGCCGGCGGCGCAGGTCCGTGACGACGACCCGGCCCGCGACGCCCTCGCGGGTCAGCGGCTCACCGGTGTGCTCGTCGAGGATCTCGACGACGGTGTAGGGGGTGAACGCGCGGTGGACGCGAGGGTCGGCGCCCGGTACGGCCTGGCCGAGGAGCCCGGAGTCGACACCGGCGTAGCCGATGGAGCGGGCCTGTGCCTGCGGGAACGCCTTGCGCAACAGAGGCCGCTGGTCCTCGAAGAGCCCCTCGCCGCCGAAGAACAGGATCTGCACGCCGGGGAGTTGACGACCCTCGCGCACGAGATGGTCCGCGAGACCGCAGAGCGTCGTGGTGGTGCCGGCGACCACGTCGACGTCGAACTCCTCCAGGGTGTGCACGGTCGAGGCGAGCGGCGCGCCGCCGCCGATGGGCAGCCGGACGTTGCCGACGGGTGCCCGGTGGAGGGAGTCCAGGACGAAGGTGAAGCTGGCATAGAGTTCGCCGGCGTAGAAGAGGTCCGCGACCCGGTGTCCGGGGCGGAGCCCGGCGGCGACGAGTCCGCTGCCGAAAGCCGAGGTGAATTCCCGCCATTCCTCGCGGGTATAGACGGAGAACTTCGGTGCGCCGGTCGTGCCGCCGCTCTTGAAAACCACCGCCTCGTCGAGCGGCCCGGTCAAAAGGCTGTTCTGGCGCGGAGTGTTGGCTCGCCAGAATGCGTCGTGCGGGACGACCGGCAAGGCCGTCAGCTCGTCCACGTGATCGGGAAGACCGGCGTAGAGGTCCCGATAGAAGGGTGAGTTGTGACGCACGAAGCGTATGAGGTCCGTCAATTGTTGAACGGGCATTGTTTTCCTGTTTTTCGGCACTCTGAAGGACCGGTACCGCGGGGTGTGCGGCACCAGTTCTCGGTGTAGGGGTCAACAGCGGTGGACTCGGGGAAAACCCGGTCAGGGCCGTTCCCGAGGACGTCATCGCGCTGGGCACTTCGATCGGTGATGGTATGTCATGAACGAAGCGCCGGGTTACCAGCCTAGCGTCCGCAAAGACCATTTTTGGCCATCGCCGACACACTCGATGGCCTGCACACCCAACGGGTTCCTTTTACTTGTGGTGACGTACCTCACCACTCGGATTTCCCGCACGGAACGAGACACGTTTACGCGACTTCTCCGGCCTCCTCGCTCCGCCTTCTCTCCGCCCTTCTCTCCGTCTTCGCTCCGCCCGCTTCGAAGTCTTCGCGCAGCGCCGAAATCGGCGGGCCGGGCGGCGCTCCCCTGGCCGGATATCCTCGCCCCATGACGATGCACAAGACCCCCGGCGCGAGCGTCGAAGCGATGCTCGACGACCTCAGGACGCTCGTGGAAGTCGAGTCCCCCTCGCGCGATGTGGACGCCCTGACGGCATCCGCCAAGGCCGTCGCCGGTGTCATCGAGAACCGCCTCGGCGGGCGGGCCGAATTGATCGACAGCGAGGCCGGGCCGCACGTCCGCTGGTCGGGCGGCGGCGCTCCCCGGGTGCTGATCCTCGGTCACCACGACACGGTGTTCCCGCTCGGCACCCTTGCCCGCCGTCCGTTCAGGGTGGCCGACGGCCGGGCGACCGGCCCCGGGGTCTTCGACATGCTCGGCGGACTGGTTCAGGCCATTCACGGTCTGGCGTCACTCCAGGACCGGTCGGGCGTCGAGATCCTGGTGACCGCCGACGAGGAGGTGGGCTCCCGCTCCTCCCGGGCCCTCATCGAGGAACGCGCCCGTGCGTGCGGCGCGGTGCTGGTGTTCGAGGGCGCCGCGGACGGCGGAGGGCTCAAGACCGGCCGCAAGGGCTGCGGCACGTTCGTGGTCTCCGTCGCGGGTCGGGCCTCGCACGCCGGCCTGGAGCCCGCGGCCGGCATCAACGCGCTGGTCGAGGCGGCACACCAGGTGCTGGACATCGCCGCACTGGGGCGGCCGGAGATCGGCACGACGGTCACGCCGACCGTCGCGTCCGCGGGCACCCTGGACAATGTCGTGCCCGCCGAGGCCACCGTCGTCGTCGACGTCCGGGTCGAGTCGGCCGACGAGAAGGAACGCATCGAGGCCGCCTTCGCGGCACTGACTCCGCATCTCGACGGGGCGCGGATCACGGTGGAGGGAGCCGTCGGCCGCCCGCCGATGCCCGAGTCGGCGTCGACCGAGCTGTTCGCCATGGCGCGGCGACTGCTGCCCGGCGTCGAGGGCAAGGCGGTCGGCGGTGGCAGCGACGGCAACTTCACGGCCGCACTGGGCGTGCCCACGCTCGACGGCCTGGGGGTGGTCGGCGGCGGCGCCCACGCCGACCACGAGTACCTGCTCGTCGACACCATGGCCGAGCGGGCGGGCCTGGTCGCCGGACTGGTGGACGCGATCCGCAACGCGTAAAACGCACCAGGGGCCGGGCCGGCCAGGGCGGGGCGGGTCGGGGTGGTCAGATGTCACCCTGTACGAGCGCGTGCAGATGCTCGTCGTGCCAGCCGTCGGCGTGCAACAGGGCGCTGCGCATGGTGCCTTCGAGGGAGAAGCCGACCTTGGCCGCGACCCGGCAGGACGCCGGATTGGCCACCGAGTGGCACAGGCGCAGCCGATGCAGCCCCAGGTCGTCGAGTGCCCATCGGCTCACGCGCCGGGTGGCCTCGACGACGACCCCGCCACCGCGGGCCGCGGGCAGGATCCAGTAGAGGATCTCGGCGCTGCCGCCCGCGAGATCGATGTCGCCCCAGCCGATGAGTCCCACGGCCTCGCCGCCAGACCGGGCGATCGCCCAGATCGCGCTCCGTTCGGCCTGCCACCGGCGGTGCATGCCCTCGATGCGCTGGTGAGCCTCTTCGATCGTCGCCACCAGCAGGCGGTTCCAGTGGCGAATCGCCGGGTCCTGGGCGGCAGTCAGCAGGACATCGGCGTCAGAGCGGCGCCAGGGGCGCAGTTCCCCTCCGCCGGGCAGGTCGAGCACCGGCTGGGCGTTCCGTGCCATGCGGCCTGCGGGCACGACGGCCGGTACGGCGCCTGGCACGGTGACCGGCGCGGTGACTGACGCAGTGACCGGCACGGCGGCTTGTTGGGACGAGCTGGAAGTCATCCTGGAAGTCATCGCGGCATCCTGCCACAGCCCGCTTCGACGGCACCGCGTCATCTCCCCTTCAGGGGCATCAAGTTGGCGTTCGAGTTGGCGTGAACCGTCACCGGCCCGCAGCCTCGCCTGGACACCATCTGGCCGACCGGCTAAATTTTTGGCCATGCGGTCAGAAATTGCGCCAGGCGGCCGGCACGGCGGCGGCGCACAGCAGACATCGGAGCCCGAGCGCTCGCTCATCGAGAAGGCCCGTCGGGCCCAGATCATCGAAGCCGCCATCGAGGTCATCGCGGAACGGGGGTTCGCGAAGGCTTCGATGGCCCAGATCGCCGAGCGGGCGGGCATCAGCAAGGGCGTGATCTCGTATCACTTCGCCGGCAAGAACGAGTTGATCGAGCGGGCCGTCGAGCAGGTCTATGACGCGCTCGGCACCTTCATCGCGTCCCGCCTCGCGGGACAGACCGGCACGGACGTCTGGTTGCGTGTCTACATCGGGTCGCTCGCGGAGTACATGGCCGACCACCGAACCCAACTCACCGCGCTCGGCGAGATCTTCACACACGTCCGCACCGAGGACGGCGTCCTCCGCTACGGCGTCGCCTCCAGCGAGCCGATCTACACCCACGCCGAGGGCGTCTTCCGCGCGGGCCAGGAGAGCGGCGAACTCCGTCCGTTCGACGTGCGGGTGATGGCCGTCAGCCTCCAGGCCGCGATCGACGGCATGTTCGCGTACTGGAGCATCCACCCCGAGCACGACCTCATGGCACACGCCCGTGAGATCACCGATCTCTTCTGGCAGGCCACCCGGGCCGACCAGCGCACCGATTCCTGAACCACACCGAAATCAACTGAAAACGGCGGAACTTCCATGGCACACGACCCCGGGCGCACGACCGCGCCCGCCGGCACCGCCGGATCCAGGCGCCCACGCCTGTACTACGTCGACAACCTGCGCATCACCCTGACGGTACTGGTGGTGCTGCACCACACGGCCGTCACCTACGGCGACATCCCGCTCTGGTACTACACCGAGCCCGCCAAGGGCGGCAGCGGCCTGCTCCTGGACGCCTTCGTCATGATCAACCAGGCGTTCTTCATGGGCTTCTTCTTCATGATCGCCGGCTACTTCACGCCGCCGTCCTACGACCGCAAGGGCCCGGGACCGTTCCTCCGGGACCGCCTGAAGCGACTGGGCATCCCCCTGCTCGCCTTCCTGCTCTTCCTCCGGCCCCTCGCCGGCATCGACACCTACCTCCAGCTCAAGTCGACCCTGGCGGACCGCGGCCAGGCACTCCCCTACTGGTTCTACTACCTGGTGAGTTGGGACCCTGGACCGCTGTGGTTCGTGGAAGTGCTGCTGGCGTTCGCCCTGGTCTACGCCCTCGTCCGGCGTCGGGCCGCGCGCCGCGCGACGGCCGCAGCCGGCGAGGCGGCTCCTGTCCTGCCGACACCGCGGCCGCTGCGACCGCGCACCATCGTCGTCTTCACCGGCTGCCTGGCCCTCGCCACCTACGTATGGCGCGTCTTCGTCCCGAGCGATGTGTACGTTCCGGTGCTCGGGCTGCCCACCGCCAGCTTCCTGCCGCAGTACGCGAGCTTCTTCGTGCTGGGCGTCCTCGCACACCGCCGCGGCTGGGCACAGTCCCTCTCCCGCCGGACGGGGCGGATGGGCTTCGTGGTCGCGGGCGTCGTGACGCTGGCCTACCTGCCGATCCTGACCACGGCGGCGAGCGGGACGATCGACGGAAACGGCACCTGGCAGTCCCTGGCCGCGGCCGTCTGGGAGTCGACGTTCGCGATGAGCATCGTCGTGGGCCTGACCGTGCTCTTCCGCGAGCGCTTCAACCACCAGGGCAGGAAGGCCGCGTTCCTCTCCCGGCACGCCTTCGCGGTCTACCTCCTGCACGCGCCGGTGCTGGTCGGGCTGGGCCTGGCCTTCCGTTGGCTGCACGCCCCGGCCGTCGTCAAGTTCACCCTCGTCGGCGCGCTGGCCCTGCCACTGTGCTGGGCCGTGGCCTACGCCGTACGCCGCCTGCCGCGCGCCGACCGGGTGCTGTAGGGACAACGACGGGAGGCGGCTGCGGGAGGGCCTTGGCCCAACTCGCGCCGCCGCACCGGACATGCGACATGCCACCGCGACTCCGACACAGACCGGCACGACCGCCGCGAGCACGGGGCCGCCGGTGGCGACCGCGCGCCGGAGCACCGGCGCGGCGGCGTATCCGGTGCCGGCCTCGGCGGCGGCCCACAGCGGAGCGGCCAGGGCACTGTAGGGAGCGATGAGGCGATAGGGCAGGCCGGTGGCACCGACGAGATACGGCATCAGGGTGCGGACCACGGGGACGAAGCGGGCCATCCGGTGCGGTGGGCCAGGAAGTCGCCCGCCACCACGGCGCCGGCGGCGGTCGCGATGACGAGCGGGAGGCTCAACTGGCCGGCGCGAGCCAGTGCACCGGCGCTGAGAAGCAGCGTGAGGGTGGGGACGAAAGCGCCGATGAGCAGCACCGACTCGGCCAGGACTGCCGCGGCCAGTACGACGTAGGCGGCGTTCGGCTCGCGCGGAGCGCTCGTCGGGCCGCCGTGGCGTCGGCGGGCCGGGGTACGTCATGCTGGGCGCGTCAGGTCCAGGCATGGGGTGAAGGCTCCAGAGCGGGGGTTCGATGGTTCCGGGAACGGTGGCGCAGCTGACGATCCTGCTGGTGCTCGTCCTGCCCGGTGTGTTCTACCAGGCCGTGCGGGAGCGGCTGCGGGGCAGCCTGGCCGCCGAACAGGAACCGCAGAACCGCCTGGTGCGTGCCATCGCCGCGGGTGCGCTGCTGGACGCCGGGTATGCCGTGGTGGCCGGGCCGTGGCTCGTCGACCTGCTGGCCGGGGGCGGGCACGGGCCGCTCGCCGGGGTGCTGCGGCATCCCCAACGGGCGGGCGCGGCAGCGCTGTTGCTGGTTGTCGCGGTGCCGTCTGCCGCCGCCTGGGCGGAGCACGCCTGGCGCCGGCGGCGCGCGTCCGCGCGGTACGAGCCCACGCCGACGGCCTGGGACGCCCTCTTCCGCGACCGCGGATCCTGTTTCGTGCGGGTGCGGCTCAAGAGCGGGCTGTGGGTGGGTGGTTGGCTCGGCTCGCGGTCGGCGGTCTCGGCATATCCGCAGCCGGCCGACCTCTATCTGCAGGCGCAGTACCGCATGGGGCCGGACGGCAGGTTCCTGGGGCGCGTTCGCGGCACGGCGGGGGTGTATGTGCGGGCGGCCGAGGTGGACGTCCTGGAAGTCCTGCTGCCACCGGCGGCAGCGGGCGCGACGGAAGGAGAGGGCGATGACGGACCGGAGCGGGGCGGAGGAGGAACTGGAGGACCTGGTCGGGGAGTTCTCGAACCGCAGGACCTACCGGCCCACGGACGACCTGACGGAGCCCGACGAGATGCCGCAGGGACCGTCGGGGACGGCGGGGGATGAGGCCGACGGCGAGGGGTGAGACCGCGTCGGGTCCGGGCCCGGGCGGCGCGGACCCGGAGGCGTCCTATGGGGTGCCGTGGGGCCCGTCCGACGGGCGGGTGTGGGTCTGGGATGCCCCGCTTCGGGTGAGGCGCCAGACCTGCTCCTCGCCGGTTTCGGCCGGGGCGAGGCGCTCGGCGGGGCGGCGGCAGCGGACGGTGAAACCGAGGCGGGCCGGGATGGCGCCGCTGGCGTGGTTGGCCGGGTCGTGGACGATCTCGACCCACTCGACACCGGGCAGCCGGAACGCCTCCGTGGCCAGGGCGCGGGCCGTCCGCGTCGCCACCCCGCGGCCGGTGGCGGCGGGGTGCAGCCAGTAGCCGATCTCACGGCCGTCGGACGGGGTGTCGTCGCTCCGGAACAACCCGCAGGAGCCGACGATCGCCCCGTTCAGCACGATCGCGTAACTGAAGACCTTGCCGTCGTCCCAGAGTTGGGCGCGGCTCCCGAGGAACTCGATGGTTCTGGACGGGCTGCGGTCCGAGGCCCAGGGCGCCCAGGGGCGCAGGTGGTCCCGCGACTCCTCGATGACCCGGAGGAACTCCGGGAGGTCCGCCTCGGCGTCGAAGCGCCGCAGCGTCAGGTCGCCGCCCAGGTCGATCACGGGTGAAGGAACGGGTGAAGGAAGGGGTGTCTTCGGGTGCATGTCCGGAGGATGGTCGGCGGCGGCCTTCGTCGGCAACAGGGTTTCGCCCGGCCGCTCGCTCTCGGCCGTCTGTTGTTCAGGCGCCGGTTGTTGTTCAGGCACCCGTGTGGATGTGGGCCGCCCACAGGTGGGGTGCCCGGGCGTAGCGGTCGCGGAGCGCGCGCAGGGGGTGGTGCAGGGCCAGGGCCGGGTCCAGGGGGCGGTGGTGGGCGAGGTCGTCGGCGAGGGCGGTGTAGAACTCCCCCGTGAGGCGGGTCGCCAGCTTGTCGGAGACGGTCCACAGGGTGCCGATCACGTGTGGGTAGCCGGCGAGTTGGAAGGAGGACGCCAGTTGCACCGCCTCGTCGGGCAGGGTGATGCCGCCCTGGGAGGTGGAGCAGGCGGACAGCACGGCCAGCTCCGGGCCGACGGGGCGCTGGGCGGCGGTCTGGAAGGCGGTGAGCCGGCCGTCGTGGAGGATCAGTCCGCTGTCCGAGGGGTTGAGCAGGTCGCTGACGCCGTGGCAGCTGAAGTGCACCCAGGGGTGTTCGGCCAGGGCCCGGCCCACGGCCGCGACGGTGGCGGCGTCGCCGGTCAGGAACCGTCCGCCGGGGAAGAGTCGGGCCAGCAGCGCCGCCTCGTCGGAGGCGCCGGGCAAGGGCGGGCCGCCGGGGGTTTCGGGGAGTGCGACGACCAGCGGGGCCGGGTGCGGCCCGGGGGCGCGGTCCAGGCGGGCGCGTGCCTGGAGCAGGGCCCGCACGGTGGGCGTGTAGGAGGAGACGGCGCGGTCGAGGACCCAGGTGCCTGAGCCCGGGTCGCCGCGCCCGGCGGCGTGCAGCGGCAGGAAGGACAGCCAGCCGGTGGGGCACCACCACACCCGGGGCCAGGGTTCGTCGTCGTACGGGACGGTCCGCAGGCCGAGGCGGTCGAGGACGGGTGCGGCGACGGTGTCCCACAGCCAGCGCAGGATGTCGCCGAGGGTGCGCATGGCGGCGAGGGCGCGCGGTACGCCGTGCTCGCCGTATGCCTCGTCGACGCTCTCGACGAACGCGGCCGCCCGCGCCAGCACGGCGGCCGGGGTGAGGCCGGGCAGCGGGAGCACCTCGATGCCCGCGTCGGTCAGCAGCAGGGCGTCGGAGCGGTAGACGCTGACGTTGAGGACGACGACGGGTCCGTCGGCGGCGGCGGTGAGCAGGTGCGGCAGCGCGGGCGGGCGGAGGAAGTCCGCGAAGCCCGGCAACTCCCGTATCTCAGCGAGGAGTTCGTCCCAGCGGCGGGCCAGGGCATGCCGGGCCTGGGCGTCGAGTCCGGCGCGCTGGCCAGTGGGGGAAAGGGCGGTGCCGGCGGAGTCGAGCATCGCCGGAGGGCGGGCGGGCGCGGCGCTCAGCCGCTCGCGGAGTTCTTCGAACTCGGCCGCCAGGGCGGGGGCGACGGCGCGCAGCCGTGAGGCGTCGGCACGGTTCTCCAGGCCCTGGGCGAGCAGCACACCGCGTCCCTGTTCCAGCAGCGTCAGGGCCCGGCCTGGGTCGCCGGCGCGCAGGGCGAACGCCGCGGCGTCGCCGGCCAGGCCGTTGCTCGCGCGCAGGCGCTCCTCCTGGTCGGTGCGGGCGAGGCTGCGCGGGGCGAGGTGCGGCAGCAGTTCGACGGCGTAGGCGTAGCCCTCCAGGGCGCCGGCGTCCCATCCGGCGTATGCGGCGGCCTCGCCCCAGGCGCGGGCGGCCAGCAGGCGGGTGGGGAGGGGGGAGGCCGGGTTCTGGGCGGAACGGCGTGCCAGGCGGGCCGCCGCCACCAGGTCGACGCGTTCGCCGAGGAGGGCACGGCGTACCTGGGCGGCGGCCAGGATCCACTCGGCGCGGGCCTGGTCGGGGTGGCCGTCGGTGGTGCCGGCGAGGGCTTCCCGGGCGGCGGTGACCGCGCGGTGGAGAGCGTGGGCCACCGCGGGGCCGGTGGCGTCATCGGCGAGTTGGGCGGCGGTCAGGTGGGCGCCGGCCAGGTTGGTCAGGGCGAAGGGGCGCCAGGGGTGGTTCTCACCGAGGCCGGCCACCGCGTCTTCGAGGGCGCGCCGGGCCTCGGCTGCCAGCGGGCCGCTGGTCTCCTCCTCGGCGAAGGAGCGGCTCTGGAGCAGCAGTCCGAGGTTGAGCGCGGCGAACTGGGGGCCGATCCGTTCGCCGTGCTCGTGTGCCAGCGCGGTGCGCAGCAGAGCGGCGGCCTCGTCGGCGGCGGCCGGGTCGCCGGTGATGTCGTACCAGCCGCGCAGGGCCTCGGCGAGGTTGTTCAGGAGCCTGGCCCGGTCGAAGGCGTCCGGCGGGCCCTCGTCGACGGCGCGGCGCAGCACGGCCACGCCCTCGGCGTGCCAGGTGCGGTCGCCGGTGATGTCGGCGCGTTGGATCAGGGCGACGCCGAGGTTGGTCAGGACGTTGCCGTGGTGGTCGTGACCGGCGGGCACGGTGGCGGCGGCTTCGCGGAGCAGGTCGACGGCGGTGTCCATGAGCGTCTCGTCGCCGGTGTCGCCGGCGCGGCCCCCGGCGGCGTAGCCGAAGCTGGAGAGGATCTCGAAGCGTTCGTCGGACGAGGCCGGGGTGGCGTCGAGGGCGGCGGCGTAGTGCTCCAGTGCCTCCTCGCGAATGTGCTCGTCGCGGCTGTGGTTGTACTGCTCCATCAGGCCGTTGGCGAGGCCGAGGAGGGCGAGCGGTCCGGGCGCTGCGGCGCATGCTTCGCGGTGCCGCCGCACGGCTTCCTGGAGCGGTTCGGGGTCGCCGGTGAAGCGGGTGAGGGAGCGGAGGGCGTGGCCGAGGCGGGTGAGCGCGTCGGCCCTGCTGGGCGTGTCCGGACCGGCGTCGGTCACCGCGTCGCGCAGCACGTCGACGGCCTCCGCCAGCAGGGTCCGGTCCGAGCGGACTTCCGCGAGGTGCTGCAGGGCGTCGCCGAGGTTGCCGAGGCGGTGGACGCGGAAGTGGTCGTCCGGCGGGGTGAGGGCGACGGCGGTGCGGTGGGCCCGGACCGCCTCGTTCAGCAGGTCGAGGTCGCCGGTGCGCCGGCCGTACGTCGCCAGGGCGGCGCCGAGGTTGGAGTGGCGGACCGCCTTTGCGGAGCTGTCGGTGCGCGGCGCGCAGCTCAGGGCCTCGCGCAGCAGGCGCAGCCCTTCCTCGTAGAGGCGGGTGGTGCCGGTGACGACGGCTCGTTGGAGGTGGAAGCTGCCGAAGTCGGACAGGTACTCGGAGCGGCGCAGGTCGCGCGGTGGGAGCAGGGCGATGCCGCGGCGCATCTCCTCGGCCGCCTCCTGCCAGGCGGCCGCATCGTCCGGGGCGGCGCGGCCGGCGAGGGCGGCGCCGAGGGCGAACCGCACGGTGGCCTCGAAGGTCGCGGTGGGGGGCGGCAGCGTCAGGCAGGCGCGGAAGCAGTCGATCGCCTCGTCCGCGTCGGCGGAGGCGGCGCCGCCGGCTGCCGCGGGGGCCGCGGCCTTGATGACGCCGCCCCCGCCGCCGGCGGCCGTCAGACAGCGGCCGAGTTTGAGCAGTACCTCGGCTCGCTCCGCGGAGCGCTCCGGGACGTCCCCGGCGAGGCCGCGCAGCAGTGCGATCGGCTCGGCGAGGGCGTCGGCGTCGCCGGCCGCGAGCGCGCGCAGCCGCAGCAGATCGGCGAACTCCACGCCGCGGGAGGTGCGTTGGCGGCGGTTCTCGGCGGGCGTGGCCTCGAACGCCTGCCGGGCGAGGGCGACGGCTTCGTCCAGGTCGGCGAGCCGGCCGGTGGTCACGTTGCGGGAGCGCAGCACACCGGCGAGGACCAGGCACGCCTGGGCGTGCGCAGGGTGGCCGGGCGGTGCGCTCTCGACGGCGTCGCGGGCGGCGGCATGAGCGTCGGCCAGGGCGTCGGTGCGGTCGGTGCGCACCGCGCGGCCTTGGAGGAACAGGCCGAGGTTGGTGAGGTAGACGGTGCGCTCGACGGGGTTGGGTGCGGTGTCGGCGGCGCGGCGGCAGAGCGCGATGCCCTCGTCGTAGAGCGCGGGGTCGTCGCCGTCCTCCATGGCGCGCATGACCAGCGCCATGCCCAGGTCGGACTGGACGGCGGCGGGCTGCGGTGCCGGGTTCGGCCCGGAGACGGCCTGGCGCAGCAGGCCGATCGCCTCGGGCAGCAGGGCGGGGTCGTCGAGGGCGGCGGCGGCGATGGCCAGTGCGGAGCCGAGCGAGGCGCTGAACAGCGGGCGGTTCGGGTCGTCCGGGGAGCAGAGCCGCACGGCCGTCCGCAGCACCGTCACGCTTTCCCGGGCGGCGTCCGGGTCCTTCTCCACGGCGGCCCTGATGCGCAGGGCGAAGCCCAAGTTGCCGTGTCTGCGGGCCTGTTCGCTCTGGTCGGCGGGGGTCGCGGCGACGGCGGCGCGGTTGGTCTCGATGCCTTCGGCCAGCGCCGCCGGCCCCGCGCCGTCGCGGAAGGCGTTGACGAGGACCAGTCCGAGGTCGGACAGGCAGGTGCCCTGTTCGACGCCGCCGGCGGGGAAGCCGTCGACGGCGTGCCGCAGCAGGTGCTCGGCGGCGCTCAGTGCGGCGGGGTGCCGCCCCTGTTGGTACACCATCGACGCGCCGACGCCGGCCTCGTAGGCCAGGACGGGCTCGGTGGCGGCTCCGGCGGGCCGGCCGGCGAGGGTGTCGAGCACCGGGCGCAGGACGGGTGGTGTATGGCCGGGGTCGCCCAGTGCGGCGAAGGACAGCACGGCGGAGCCCAGCGCCGCCCGGTCCTGGCAGTCGTCGGCGAGGTAGCGGCACCAGTCGGCGAAGGCGAGGGTGTGCAGCGCCAGGATGCGGACGCGGCCGTCGGGCAGTACGGCCTCGGCGCGGACCGCGTCGACGGCCTCGGCGGCCTCCGGGCCGAGGAACCACCGCAGGGTGCCGGGGTCGGTGTCCACCCGCTCGACCTGCGCCAGGACGCGGCGAGCCGCCTCTTCCGCGGTCGTGGCGTCCGTCATGGCGTCGTCCTTCCCCCGGGGCCGGCCGCTCCGGCGTCGGGCACGTCCTGCGGCAGCAGCAGGCGGAGTTCGTCCCGGGTGGGTGCCGTGCGGTCGGCGAGGCGGGCGGCCTGCCGCTCGACCATGCCTTCCAGGAGCGTGCGGGCGTCCCGGGCGTTGGCGGCGTCGCCCCGCAGGCGCCGGCGTTCGAAGCGCTCGGTGAGCAGCGGGCCGACGTCGGAGGCCAGCAGGTAGGCGTGCCGGGCGGCCTGCAGCTGGACGATCTCGGTGAGTTCGGCGGGCTCGTAGGCGCCGAACTCCAGCACCCGCGAGAAGCGGGAGCGCAGACCGGGGTTGGATTCCAGGAAGGTGCGCATCTCGTCGGTGTAGCCGGCGGCGATCACCACGACGTCGTCGCGGTGGTCCTCCATCAGCTTGGTGAGGACGTCGATGGCCTCCTGGCCGAGGTCGGTCCCGGCGCCGAACCGGCGGGCCAGGCTGTATGCCTCGTCGATGAAGAGCACACCGCCGCGGGCCCGGTCGAAGACCCGCTGGGTCTTCTGAGCGGTGTGTCCGAGGTACTCGCCGACGAGGTCACCGCGGGCGACCTCGATCAGATGCCCCTTCTTCAGGGCGCCCAGGGCGGCGAGGATCTGCCCGTAGAGCCGGGCGACGCTGGTCTTGCCGGTGCCGGGCGGGCCGGAGAAGACCAGGTGGTGGGCCATGGGCGGGGCGGGCAGTGCGGCCTCCGCGCGCCAGCGTGCCAGTCGGATCAGGTTGGTCTGCACGGTGACCTGCTGTTTGACGGCGCCGAGGCCGATCATGCTCTGGAGTTCGGCGAGCGGCCCGGCCTCGGGCTGCCGGGCGTCCTCGGCGGTGGCGCCGGTGCGGACGTCGACCAGCACCACGCGGTCGTTGCCGGCGACGGCCTCGCCCTTGTACCCGGTGATCTCGCAGTCCTCGAAGCGCCCGACCACCTGCGGGTCCAGGCGGATGCCGTCGCTCTCGCCGTCCCGCACCCGGGCGTGGGTGACGGTCAGCCGGCTGTTGTCGCGGGCGAGGATGCCGCAGCCGGCCGAGCGGACGACGGTGAGCAGGTCGGCGACGACGGTGGCGCCGCCGACGGCGAGGACGCCGGCCTCACCGGGCTCGGTGACCGTGCACTCGCGGGCCACGAGGTGGCTGTCGTCGCGGCAGTTGAAGCCGAAGAGGCGGGTCCGCTCGACGGTGGCCCGCTCGACGGTGACCCGGGCGCTGTCCTGGAGGGCGATGCCGGAGCTGGACAGGTCGGTCACCGTGGCGTCGGCGACTTCGACGGTGACGCCGTTGCCCCGGGCGAACAGTCCGCTGTCGCAGTGCTCCAGGCGCGCCCCGCGCAGCTGCACGGACGCCCCGTCCCGCACCACCATGGCGTTGGAGGTCTGGCCGCTGACCGTCAGGTCGGTGAAGGTGCCGCGGGAGTCGTTCACCACGACGCCGTTGCGGCCCTGGGTGATCCGGCAGGCGTGCAGGTGGGGTGCCCCGCCGGTCAGGATGCTGACACCGGCGTCCTCCGCGGCCTCGACCTGGCAGTCCTCCAGCCGGCCGAGCCCTTGTTCCTGGATGTTGACGCCGGTGTTGCGGCAGTGCTCGAAGCGGCAGCCGCGGACGACGGGGTCGGCGCCGCGCGCGATGTAGAGGCCGTCCCGGGCGCCGTGGACGGAGCTGTCGCGTACGGTGCCGCGGGCCTGGTCGTGGTACGAGATGCCGGTCCGGTGGGCCTCGTGCACCCGGCAGCGGACGATGTGGACCTCGGCGTGGTCGCCGGCGGCGAGGGAGGCGCTGCCGATCCGGCGCAGTTCGCAGTCCTCGATACGGGCCGTGGCGCCGGAGACCCGGATGCCGTGGCCGCGGCTCTCGGAGACCGTGCAGCCGGTGATGTCGGCCTCGGCGCCGTCCGTGACCACGATCGCGTCGCCCTTGGCGGCGACGAACCGGCTGGCGCGCAGCGTGCCGCGCGCGCCGGCCAGCTCGGTGCGCCCCACCCGCACCTCGCAGTCGTCCACCCGCACCTCGGTGTCCCGCACCGCCCGGACAGCGAACTCCCCCAGGCCCTCGACTGCGCACCGCCGCAGGGTGACGTGGCCGTGGCCGGTGGTCCGCACTGCGGCCGAGGAGCGGTTGACCAGCCGCAGGCCGACGAGCGTGACGTGGCCGGTGCACTCGGCGGTCACCTCGCCCGGGCCCTCGATCACCACCGTGTCCGGGCCCTGCGCCGCGCACAGCTCGACCGTCCCGGACAGCGTGAGCGTCTCGTCGTAGCGGCCGGGCTCGATCAGCACCCGTAACGGCCGCCCCTGCGGTGCCGCTTCCAACGCCGAGGCGACGGTACGGTACTCCGCCCCGTCCTCCGCGGAGACGCGCAGCGTCACGGCCTCCCCCGCCGTCGGCACCGCCGCCTCGGGAGGCGGCTCGGCGTATCCGAGGCGGTCCAGCGCATCGGTCAACTGCTCGGGAAAGACGGCGAGTCCGTGGCGGTATCCGCGCTGCGCCGAACGGACCGGCACCAGCTCGGCGGTGCGCTCCGCCGCCCGGTACGGGACGGGCCGGCGCGGCAACGGCACGGGCGGCTCGACACCGGCCGCGAGCCGTAAGAGCACCACGTCCCCCTTCCCGCCGCTCGCACCCGCCCCCTTGCCGACCTCCGCGGTCCGCACCGCGCCCCGCGGCAGCACCCGCTCGGCACCGGCCACGCCCAGCCGCAGCCCACGCCGTTCCACCAGGAGCCGGCAGTCCCACGACAGCAGCCCGGCCAGTCGCGACCCGCCCGCCACGGCGAGCACGACCCACCCGCCCAAGGTGCCCACGACCGGCAGAAAGCCCAGCCCATGAGCGGCCGTCTGTGCCACGAGGACGGCGGCCCCCGCCATGGCGAGCGCCGGCCGCAGGCGCAGCAGGACGAACCCGGGCCACGTCAGCAGATCGCCCGGTACCGTCACCCCGCCCTCGGGGTCGAGGGGCAGCCGGGCCGCGCCGTGCCACCGCTCCCGCGCATACGGCGCGATCAGCTCGTCGAGACGCTCACGTGTGACGCCCAGCCGCCGCACGTCGAGCACGACACCCCGCCAGGGCGCCGACCACCGGAGCGAGCCCCACCCCGTCATGCCCCGCGGACACCCCTCAGGCGTCCGCACGAGCAGCAGCCCCTGGAAGCCGGTCGCCACCTCCCCGGGCGGTGTGCGCGGGACAGGCACCAGGCACAGCCCCTCGATCCCCTGCCAGGGAAGGGACAACCGCCGTGCGCCACCCCGGAGTTCGAGCCCCTCCCCCGACACCGTCAAGGCCACCGGCTCGCACAGTCGCCACCCCAACCGCAGGACGACCACCGCCCAGACCACCACGGCACCCAGGCCGTACACCCGCCACGCCAACTCCTCGGTACCAAAGACCAGTTGACTGCAGGCCACCCCCGCCCCCACCGAGAGCAGCAGCATCACCCCCTCAAGGACACGCTCGGCGCTCGCCCTCCCCACCCGCACCCGCCCGGCCTCCGTGCCGACCGCTCCCCCGCTCCCCGCATCCGCCGTCCGTGCCATCACGCCCCCGTCGAATCGAACCTGCCGGCGACTTCCGCTGCCGGGTCGTACGGTAGAGTCCCCAACCGGTGATCACCTTGCGCCCTGCTGATCTCGCCCGCGAACACGGCATCTCCACCCAGGCGGTCCGCAACTACGAGCGGGACGGGTTCCTCCCACCCGCCGAGCGTACGCCCAGCGGCTATCGGATCTACACCGAGGCACACGCGGCCGCGCTCCGCGCCTTCCTTTCGCTCGTCCCGGCTCACGGGCACGCGGCCGCCGGCCAGATCATGCAGGCACTGCACCGGGACGCCCTCGACGACGCCCTGGTGCTCATCGATCGCGGCCACCACCAGCTGCTCCGCGACCGCGACACCCTCGACGCGGTGCGGACGGCCGTCGACCACCTGACGGCCGTCCGCACCACCGAGCCCGCAACACCTTCCGAGCCCTCCTCAGGCACCGGGACCCGCACGATCGGCGATGTCGCGCGCAGGCTCCGCCTCACCCCGGCGACCCTGCGCAAGTGGGAAGGCGCCGGCATCCTGGCCCCGGAACGCGAACCGGTCACCGGATACCGGGTCTTCCGCCCGAGCGACGTCCGCGACGCCGAGCTCGCCCACCTCCTCCGGCGCGGAGGCTACCCGCTGGCCCACATCGCCACCGTGGTCCGCCAGGTCCGCTCGGCGGGCGGCACCGACACCCTCTCCGACGCACTGGACGACTGGCAGCACAAGCTCACCGCGCGGGGCGTGGCCATGCTCGACGCCGCCAGTCGTCTCAGCGCGTACCTGGCCGTGCGCGAGAACCGCATCACACGGCCGGTCTAGGAATCGTCCGGTCCTCGGTCAACTCCCCCTGGGCCGTGGCCAACGTCCGGTCGTAGCGGACGCCCGGCCCGGCGAGGCGGTAGCGCTCGCGGGAGGTACCGGTGGCGTGCCGCTCCTCGCGGGGCACGTTCTGGTTGTAGGCGGCGTCGCCGGTGTAGGTGTCGTCCAGCCGCGCCCAGTCGACGCGCCGGCCGCCCCGCAGGGTGGCGCTGTCCGCGCGGTCGCCCATGGTCATCGTCGTACGCAGGCGGTTGCCCGCGCCCACGGTCGTCGCACCGTCCATGGTGTAGGCCCGGTGGGCACGGGTGAGGGTCGCCGGCCCCCGGCCGTGCACGGCCACCGTCTCGTCGTCGTACCACCGTGCCTGAAGGGCGTCCGTCGACTCGTCCGCGTTCCAACGGTGCGCGAAGTCCGCGGCGAGCGTGCGGCTGACGGTCGTGGTGACCCGGCCGTGCGAGGTGTCGAGGTAGCCGGCGGTCGTCAGCGCGTGCCTGCCCTCGGCCGTCAGACGCCGCTCGTCGCCCGGCTCGTACGTGGTCCGGTCGGCCGGGTCGCTCGCCCGGCTCGTGAGCAGCCCGCCAGTCACCCGGGCCGCCTTGGCGTCCTGCCAGACCAGGATGTTGGTGGGGGTGCTCCAGCCGTCCTGCCCCGCCGGCAGCCCGGCGACCGACACCGCGACCCGGTGCGGGCGCCCGTCGTTCAGCAGTCCGGCGAAGGGCGTGAGGTCGTACTCCACCGGACGGACGTCGAAGGCCCGCGGACCGGGGATGACGTACCAGAGGTAGGGGTTGGACCAGCCACCCGTCCACACGGTGGGGTAGGGAGCCGCGATACCGGCGAGCTTGCCGTCCACCGTCACCTGCACCTCACGGTACGGACCGGACTTGGCCTTGCAGGAGTACGGCGCAGCGTCCGGCACCGTCAGATACCAGAACTCCTCGCAGCCGCCGCCGGAGCCGGTGGCGTACACCTCGGCGACGATGCGTTCGCTGTTGCGCGGAGTCGTCAGCCGCCCCGCGTACACCCCGCCCTCGGTGCGGGCGCCCTCCAGGGTGAGGACCTTGTCGGGGGTGGCGGCCTCCTTCACCGGGCCGCGCGCCGTGTAGAAGGTCAGCGTCGCCCTGACCTTGATGACGCCGGTGTAGGTGCTGTCCACGGTGTTGCCGATCAGCATCTCGACGGGCTGCCGTGAGCGCAGTGTGGACGCGTACCGTGTGACGTCCTTCTCCACCTTCCAGGTGATGCCCTGGGGCGAAGGCTCGGGCGTCGAGGTACGCAGCACCTCCACACCCCCGATGTGCAGATAGCCGAGCCGGTCGAACTGCCGCCCGGCCACGGCCCCTTCGAGCCGCAGGACGACCTTGTTCCAGCGGTGGCCGCACTTGGCGGGTGGCAGGTAGGTGCCCTTGTACGGCGTGTAGTTCCGGAACTCGGTGTCGGCGACCGTGACTTGGCAGGAGGGGGTGTCCGGCACGGACACCGGCGGTCCCGCGGTGACCGGGTCGTGCCAGTGGGTGCCGAACTCACCGGGCGGCTCCGCGGCCGCCGCCGGGCTCACACCCAGCACCAGACCGGTGACGGCGGCGCACAGCGCAACAAGCAGTCGTCTCATGGGACAGGAGTGAAGCGCCTCGCACCGCCGTGCGCCAGTGCCCCGTTGGCCGATCCGCCACGCACCACGAGCCGATTCGCCAAGCACCACGAAGAGCCGCTCGAATGCGCCTGCACGACGAGATCAGCGTCTTGCTCAACGGCCCTGCCCAGATGAGTAAGTCCTGTCGTCACCGCGGGAGCAGCGGGAACAGGCGGCTGATCAGCGCCACCGGCCGGGCGCCGTCGGGACGGGCCAACGGCCGCTGCTCGCGGTCGCGGTAGGGCTCCAGTGCCTTGCGGATCGCGGCGGCGACCCGGCTCATTTCGTCCGGTGTCAGATAGGCGACGGCACTGAAGGCTTCGTCGCGGCGCCAGCCGGCGGGTGCCTGGTCCCGCTGTTCCAGCCAGCGCTGCCAACTCTCGTCCTCCAGACCGCGAGCGAGGTCGCCGAAGTCCTCCGTCGGCGGACCGGCGACCGGGGCCGACGGCCGCAGGCGCCAGGGACGCGCCCGGCCACCGCCATGGCGCGGGGCTTCTTCGATATGGCCGTGGCGGGCGAGCTGCCGCAGATGGAACGAGCAGAGCCCGGAACTGTAGCCGAGCCGGGCGGCGGCTTCGGTCGCCGTCAGGGTGCCGACGTCGGCGAGCAGTTCCAGCAGGGCCGTACGGACCTCGTGCTCGCGCAGTTCCTCACCGGTGCGGGAGGACTGGCCGGTTGGGGTGTTGAGCTCTTCTTCGGTCACTTTGCAAAGTCTGCTAATTTGCAAAGTGACCTGCAAGTCCCATGCCCCGGGGGGAAACACCAATGTCGCGTCTGTCACGTCGCAACGAGCCGCCACATAACAACGAACTGCCACGCGGCCGTGTCCGGCCGCAGCCCGGTCCCGTAGACCGCCGAGTCCGCGTCCAGGGCGAGCCGGTCGACTCCTTTCCCGCTCTGCCACCGGAGGCCCGACGCGGGTCGGTGCGCCGCATCACCGAGGTGGGAGAGGAGGTTTTGAGCCGTCCGTGCCGCGCGGTGACCGAGTTCGGTACGCCCGAACTGTCCGCGCTCGTCAACGACTTGTTCCGCACCATGCACATCGCCGACGGCGCCGGTCTCGCCGCGAACCAGGTCGGCATCGACCTCCGGCTGTTCGTCTACGACTGCCCGGACGACGACGGAATCAGGCATGTCGGCCACATCGCCAATCCCGTGCTCACGCTCCCCGATCCGGGGCACCGCCGGTTGATCGACGACTTCGAGGGATGTCTGTCGGTCCCCGGTGCGGCCATGGAGGTCCCGCGCACCGATCGGGCCGTCGTGCACGGCTTCGACAAGGACGGCAAGCCCCTGGTGATTGAGGGGACGGGCTACTTCGCCCGGTGTCTGCAGCACGAGACCGACCACCTCAACGGTCAGCTCTATCTCGACCGGCTCGCCAAGCGCGACCGCAAGGAGGCACTCCGGCAGATGGACGACCGCCGCGAGGACGTCTTCGCGCGACGGGAAAGCAAGGAAAGGGAGCTTGCTTGACGGTATTCGTCACTCGCGCCGCCGTGGCTGTTCCGCCGCGGGGCTCGGCGCGGAGAGTGGGGGACGCGTCCGGCACCCCGGAAGGTCCGGTGGCACGGGACGCGGGAACCGAGGTCTTCGATGGGTGCCGTGCGCAGGATTCTCGTCACGGGGGCGACGGGCAACGTAGGGCGGTGGGTGACGGCGGAGCTGGTGGCGGCGGAGGCGTACGAGGTCCGCGCCATGACCCGTCGTCCGGAAACGGCCGATCTGCCGCGGGGAGTTGAGGTGGTGCGCGGCGACCTGTCCGACGCGGCCGGTCTGGAGGCAGCGTCGGAAGGAGTGGACGCAGTCTTCCTGATGTGGCCGTTCCACGGTTCCGAACCGGCCGCCGCGGTCGTGGACGCCCTCGGCCGGCACGCCGGCCGGGTGGTCCTCCTCTCGTCCGGCTCCGTGCGGGACGGCGCCGATCCCGATGCCCAGTCCACTCCCGTCGGCCGGTGGCACCGGGCCGTCGAGCAGCGGATCGAGCAGTCCGGACTGGAGTGGACCCATGTACGGCCCAGCACCTTCGCCGCCAACACCCTGTGGTGGGCCGACCAGATCCGGGCCGGTGACACCGTGCGCGGAGCCTACGGTGCGCTGCCGATGGTCCTGCTGCACGAGGCGGACATCGCGGCCGTCGCCGCACGGGCGCTGACCGAGGAAGGCCACGCCAAGGCCGCCTATACGCTGACCGGGCCGGAGGTGCTGACCCAGGCCGAGCAGGTGCGCACCATCGGTGAGGTGTTGGGCCGTCCTCTCCACTGGGAGGAGTTGTCCCGGGATGCCGCGCGCCGACATCTGCTCGCCGACGACAGCTTCCCGGACGCGTTCGTGGACCCGCTGCTCGACGGCTACGCGCAGATGCTGACGGCGCCGCGCCCCGTGGTCACCGACACCGTCGAGGCCGTAACGGGCACACCGGCGCGCACCTACCGGGACTGGGTGGCCGACCACGCCGCTGACTTCCGCTGACGGCCGGCGACGCGGCTCGGCGACGCGGCCCAGGCGTCCGAATCAAGGCGTAGATTCGCCCCAATCCTCGGGTGCACAGCTGTTCAAGCCGAGATCCCCGTGCTGGCATGCGCTCGTCACCCACCCCCCTGGTGTGCCCGCTCCCGCGGGTCCAGGACGACCGGAAGGACGAGCCCATGCTCAGCGCGCTCAGTGCTGGTGCCGCAGTGGCATCCTTGCTCCTCGGATCGGCATCCCCCGCCACGCCGGCCCGGTTCGGCGACGACCCGCCGTCCGGACGCATCACCATAGATGTCGCCACGGTCAACGGTTCGGGCTGCAGACCCGGCAGCGCCGCCGTGGCCGTCGCCCCCGACAACACCGCCTTCACCGTCACCTACAGCGAATACCTCGCCCAGACAGGCGGCGCCAGCAAGCCCACCGACGCCCGCAAGAACTGCCAGATCGCGCTCAACGTGCACGTGCCACAGGGCTTCACCTACGCCATCGCGCGGGCCGACTACCGCGGTTACGCCTCCCTGGCGTCGGGCGCCAAGGGCCTGGAGCAGGCGAACTACTACTTCCAGGGCCAGCCGCAGACGGCCCGTATCAGCCACCCCTTCGCCGGGCCCTACGAGAACAACTGGCAGAGCTCGGACGAGACCGACATCGACCAGCTGGTCTACGCGCCCTGCGGAGAGGAGCGCTACTTCAACATCAACACCGAACTGAGGGTGGACGGCTCCGCGGCGGACCCCAAGACCACCAGCTACATGGCCATGGACTCCACCGACGGCAGCATCAACACCCTGTACCACTTCGCGTGGAAGCAGTGCCCCGCGCGTAGGTAGCGGTCAGCGAGAACCAGCCGACCGGCCCGGGCCCGTACGCGGCGGCGTACGGGCTCTGCGCACATCGTCGCCCCCAGCCGGTCACACAGCGGGCTCGGTGAAGAGTTCCCGCAGCCAGGCGGCGCTCTCGGCCGCTCCCGTGTCCATGGCGTCGGGCACGCCGGAGGGCGGGGGAAACAGACGGCCCCAGGAATGGGCGCGGCCGAGCGCGCCGAGCCGCCAGGCCAGGCGCATCGCACGCCGCAGCTCCACCGTCGTCCGGCCGTCGCCCGTCCAGGGTTCGAGGTACGCGTCGCGCAGCCGCGGGAGGGCGTCCGCGCCATAGCGCTCGCGGACCGCCGCGGCCGGGACCCGGAAGCTGCAGAAGGGGTGGGAGACGGTGGCGTCGCCCCAGTCGAAGAAGGTGAAGCGGCCCGCCCGCGGGGCGAACAGCTGGCCGTCGTGCAGGTCGGCATGGTCGAGGGAGTCCGCGATCCCGAGGCCGACCAGCTCCGTGCACCAGTCCGCCAGGCACGGCCGCAGCGCACCCAGCCTCCTGCGGTCGTCCGGGGACAGTGCAGCGTTCTCCGCCACGATCTGGTCGAAGATGTCCGGCAGTTGGGCCGTACGGGCACTGGGGACGCCCAGGCGTTCCAGATGCGTGGTGTGCGGGACGAGTGCGCGTTGCAGGTCGGCGTACTGGGCGAGCGGCTGCTCCCAGGCATGCGGGTCGGCGGGGCCGCGGTCGAGGGCGACCCGGAACAGCTCCCCGCCATCGGGCAGCAGCGACCAGCCCCGCCCGGCGTCGACGGCGAGGGGCCCCAGCACCTGTCCAGGCACCCAGCGGGCCAGTGCCGCGGTCAGCGCCGCCTCGAAGGCGCTGGCCGGCGGGTTGGCCTTGAACCAGACATCGCCCCGACCCGCAACCGGCAACCGCATCAGAACCGACCACGGCCGCAGCCGAACCCGCACAGCCCTCTCAGCCGCAATCCGCAAGCCATGCACGGCGAGCTCCTGCCGCACCCATCCCAGGGCGGCATCCCGCCACTCCACGCTCTCCCACGGCGTAACCGCCGTCGGGTAGCGACCACGATCCACCACCATCGCCCCGGCCGCCGCTGCCCCGTCAGCTGACTCGTCGGCTGCCCTGCCTGCTGCCTTCCCGGCTGCCCTGTCATCCTGCACACCACCATGGCAGCACGCCCGCCCCGCCCGTCACCACCGCATTTCGCCCTCGCGGAGGGGCCGGGCCGCTGCCGGCCCCTCATCACCGTGCCGGCTGATCCCCCGCCACGGCCCCCGCCGTGTCCGCCAGGCGCCGCTCCGCCAGTTCGGCCAACAGTGCCGCCTGACGGTACAGCACCCGGTCGTCGAAGACGGCGCGCGGCGAGTGGATCATCGGGGCGTGCTGCCAGTCACTCCCCTCCGGGGCCGCGCCCACCAGCAGCATCGCACCGGGGACCCGGTTGAGGACGTAGGCGAAGTCCTCGGAGCCGTTGGTGGGTATCGGGGACTCCCACACCTCTCTCGGGTCGAAGAGGTCGCGGGCGGTGGCCACCGCGAAGGCCGTCTCGTCCGCGTTGTTGACGGTCACCGGGTAGTGCCTGCCGTAGTCGGCCGCCGCGTCCAGACCGTGCGCGGCCGCGATGGAACGCACCAGGCGCGGCAGCCCCTCGGCGAGCCGTTCCCGGGCGGCCTCGGAGTAACTGCGCACGGTGGCCTGGAACTCGGCGGTTTCGGGGATGACGCTGGCCTTGGTGCCCGCGTGGAAGGTGCCGACGGTGACGACGACCGGGTCGAAGATGTCGAAGGTGCGGGTCACCCAGTTCTGCACGGCGGTGACCATCTCACAGGCCACCGGGACGGGGTCCTTGGCCGCGGCCGGCGTCGAGCCGTGGCCGCCCTCGCCGTGCACCGTCACGGTCAGCAGGTCGGAGGCGGAGGTGATGGTGCCGGCGCGAGTGATGACCACGCCGCCGGGCACCTGGTTGGAGGACACATGCAGGGCGTACGCCGCGTCGAGCGGTTTGCCGGCCGCGTCCAGCACGCCCTCCTCGATCATCGCGCCGGCCCCGTTGTGGCCCTCCTCGCCGGGCTGGAACATGAACACCACGTCGCCGTGCAGGTGTTCCCGGCGTTCGGCCAGCAGCCTGGCCGCGCCGACGAGTCCGGCGGTGTGCAGATCGTGTCCACAGGCATGCATCCGGCCGGGGATCCGGGAGGCGTAGGCCACACCGGTCTCCTCGGTGACGGGCAGGGCGTCCATGTCGCCGCGCAACAGCACCGCGCCGCCGGGCCTGCCGCCGCGCAGTACGGCGGTCACCGAGGTGAGCCCGGTGCCGAGGGTGATCTCCAACGGCAGCCCGTCGAGCGCCGTGAGCACCTTCTCCTGAGTGCGCGGCAGTGCCAGGCCCAGCTCCGGCTCCCGGTGCAACGACCGGCGCAGCCGCTCCAGTTCGGGTTGCAGTTCCTTGGCGCGTTCCACTGCCGACATCTCGGTCCCGTTCCTGTCGCTCTGGGGTGACTGTGACTGGTACGGTCCGTCCGTACCGAGTCCAGGGTGAAGGTTGAGCCGACCGGCGGCGCGATTCCGCCGGAAAAACGCAAGGAGGCGCCGATGACGCAGGATTCCGGACGCGCCCCCGGGTCTCTGGACCATGTGGACCAGGCCCTGGTGCATGCCTTGCAGATCGCGCCGCGGGCCAGCTGGACCCGGATCGGCGCCGTCCTCGGACTGGACGCCGTGACGGTCGCCAGGCGCTGGAACCGGCTGACCGGGACCGGCGCCGCGTGGATCAGCTGCCACCCGGCCCCGGTACTGGCCACGTCGGGCCAGGGGTGCCTGGCGTTCGTGGAGCTCGACTGCGCTCCCGGCCGGCTGCCGGCCGTGGCGCGCGCCCTGGCCGACGCGCCGCATGTCGTGGCGCTCTCGCACGTCACCGGGGACCGCGACCTCCAACTCAACGTCATGGCCCGCGATCCGGCGATGCTCTCCCGCTGGGTGACCCATGACCTCGCCGCGCTGGACGGCGTGGTGGCCGCCCGTACGCATCTGGCCGGTCCGGTGCACACCGAGGGCAGCCGGTGGCGCCTGCGGGCTCTCGGCCGGCAGCAGGTCGCCCGGCTCGCCGCCGACGCGCCCCGCCGCGGGCCGGCCGCCCCGGCCTTCGTCCTCGACGACCTCGACCAACGGCTGGTCACCGCGCTGTCCGTGGACGGCCGGGCCACCTACCGCGCGCTGGCCGAACAGTGCGACGCGAGCCCCGACACCGTGCGCCGGCACGTCCAGCGCCTGTTCGCCGCGGACATGCTGCACGCCCGGTGCGAGGTCGCCCGTCCCCTGTCCGAGTGGCCGGTGACCGTGACGTTCTGGGGCCAGGTCCCGGCGGCCCGACTGCGCGAGGTGGCCCGCCGGGTCACCGGGATGCGCGAGGTCCGCCTGTGCGCGAGCGTCATCAGCCGGCACAACCTGCATCTCGTCGCCTGGGTGCGCTCCCTCGACGACGCCCAGCGGTTCGAGGTCCGCCTCGCCGAGCGCGCACCGGATCTGACGGTCGCCGAACGCGCGGTCGCCCTCTGGCACATGAAGCACGGCGGCCATCTCCTCGACGAGAAGGGCTACCGGGTGGGCGCGACACCACTCGCCCTCTGGCAGGAACCGGCTGCGGCACGCCGCACCTGACGCACGGGCCCAGGACAACTCCCTTGCGAGCCGTGCCGGCTGACCAAGGTCGAACCACATCCGCCTACGGTCAACTCTCCACCCCCACGGACCACGTTCGGATGAACCCTGCCCGCTTCTCCTTACGCCACAGGGCGAAATAGGTCATACAGAACTGTGCATATCCACGAGGAACATGTCAGCGAGCCCGGCATGGTCGTCATCGACGTCACCGCGGCCGACGAAGCCACCGCCACCCTTGCCGCGGCCGAGTTGGGGCGCCTGTGGCGTTCCAGCGGCCCCTCCGCGCCCTGGCACACCCCCGGCCGTCCCGGCGTCTCCGTCCGCGCCTATCTGGACCTGCGGCATCGGCCCTCGCCGGCGCCCGAAGAGGTGCACCCGCTGCCCGGGCGGCGGCGGAAAAACCGAACTCACGGCAAGTAGGCCACTCCCACCACGACGGTCAGGACGAGCAGGGCCACCACCACCGCGACGGCGGCGGCGATCACCCCGCGGTTCACGCACGGCACCGCCGGCACCTCCCGTGGCACGCACCACGAACAACAGCGATCCGCTCTGACGCGCCGCTGCTCCAGCCAGTAGGCCCCGCGCAGCCGTGGCGTGCCGGCGCTTTCCGGCTCGGAGACGGAAGACTCCATGCCCGGCCAACGAGGACGCGCCCCGGAGGACACCGCCGCCGTCGACCATCGCAACCGGATCGTCACCCCGCGGACGACCGCGGCCCGACGGCGCCCCGTCAGCGGAAGGCGGCCCGGCCGTCCCCACATTTTCTGGAAATATGCCGTCCCGGTCTCGGGCCCCAGGCACCATGGTGGCCATGACAACAGAAGACCACGGCACTCCCGACCGCCGGCAACCGCGCCCCGGCCGACGGCGGGCCGGGCCGGACCTCCACCGACAGGCTGTCCCGATCGCGCGCAGATCGCTCCTGACCGGTTCGACGGCGGTCGCGGCCGCCACCGCACTCGGTGCCGCGGGGAGCGCCGGGGCCGCCGCCAACCCACTGCTTCAGCGCACGCCCAGCCGTCTCGGGGTGCCCGGAGTGACCGGGCTGCACCTCCAGTTCGGCGCCGACCCCGCCACCGAGATGACCGTGTCCTGGATCAGTCCCCGGTCCGTCCGCCGTGCGCAGGTGCGCCTGGGATCGCCGGACGGCGGCACCGGGCAGGTCGTCGAGGCCGAGACCCGCACGTATCGGGACGGGCTGTCCGGCGAGGAGGTGTATGTGCACCATGCCCGGCTCAGCGGGCTGCGGCCCGACACCACCTATCTCTACGCGGCCGGGCATGACGGTGCGGCGGCGGAGAGCGGTTCGTTCACCACGGCGCCGCGCGGGCGTACCGCGTTCACCTTCACCAGCTTCGGCGACCAGGGCGCGCCCAATCTCCGACGGGTCGTCAAGTGGCCTACGGACAGCGTGCCTTCGCCCTCGGGACGGTTTCCGCTCCACACCAGCAGCCAGGCGGGCACGCCGGCCTCCGCCGACATTGTGGCCGCGGTGGAGCGGGTCGGGCCGCTGTTCAACCTGGTCAACGGCGACCTGTGCTATGCCTCCGCGGCCGGCGTCTTCGGGCAGAACCGCGTCGCGACCTGGGCCGACTGGTTCATCAGCAACAGCCGTTCGACGCGGTTGCGGCCATGGATGCCCTGCCTGGGAAACGGCGAGAACGAGAAGGGCAACGGGCCGTTGGGGGTGAGCGGCTACCAGGCGTACTACACACTGCCCGGCTCGACGGCCGACGCCGATCCCGGGACGCGGGGGCTGTGGTACGCGTTCACCGTCGGCGCGGTCCGCTTCATCAGCCTGGCCAACGACGACGTGGCGATCCAGGACACCGGCGACACCTATGTGCACGGCTTCTCCCACGGGGCGCAACGCCGTTGGCTGGAGCGGGAGTTGAAGGCGGCTCGGGCGCATGCCGACATCGACTGGATCGTGGTCTTCATGCACCACCCGATGATCTCCAGCAGCCGCAGTGGCAGCGGCAGCGACCTCGGCATCCGGACGGCGTGGGGCCCGCTGTTCGACGCGTACGGGGTGGACTTGGTGCTGTGCGGGCACGAGCACTACTACGAGCGGTCGCTGCCGGTCCGCGGCGCCCTGCCGAACGAGGCGCGTACCCCGATCCCGGTCTCGACCAGGACCGATGTCGCAGACACCAGCAAGGGCACCGTCCACATGATCATCGGTGGCGGGGGCAACTTCGCGACCACTCAGGACGATCTGTTCGACGAGCCCAAGGGGCGCGTCGTCGTCGATCTGAGCAAGGAGACCGAGGGCCGCCACCGCAAGGCCGTCTTCGTCACCGAGGACGCCCCGTGGCGCGCCGTCCAGGACCGGGTCCACACGCACGGCTTCGCCGCGTTCGACGTCGATCCGGGCGACCCCCGTACCGGCCGCACCCGCATCCACGTCACCTACTACACCTTCGACGGCCCCTACGGCGAGCTGACTCCCGTGGACGCCTTCACCCTGGAAAGGCCGCGCAAGGCCGGTCGACGTTGAGTCCGGTGACTGAGCGGAGCGGCGGCCGTCAACCTCCGGCCGGTGCCCCGTCGTTCGCGGCACCGGGCTGTTCGAGCAGGCGTTGGCGGAAGAGGTCGAGTACGTCGTCCAGCGCCTCGCGGGTCGGCTGGCCGGGCTCGTCGACGAGGTGCTCGGTGAGCACGGCGTGCGGCGCCAGCGCGGACCGCGGGTTCGCGGCGGACGCCGGGAGTTCGACGGCGGTGAACGCATCGCCCAGTTCGCGGCGCAGGAACGCGAAGCGGTCGGGGGGCACCAGCCGGTCGCCGTGGAACCGCAGTCCCATCACCTGAAGGCCCTCGCGTTCGCAGCGGCCGCGTACGGTGGCGAGGTCCTCGGCGGAGATGTCGATGCGGGCGCGACGGCTCCGGGTTACGGCCAGCGGCAGCGACGGCTGGGACAGCACGGGGGCGAGCAGCCGGTCGTCGACGGCCATGGCCAGGGCGAACCCGCCGGTCAGGCACATGCCGACGGCCCCGACGCCGGGCCCTCCGCCGCGCTCGTGCTCGTGGGCGGCCAGGGCCCGCAGCCAGGTCACCACGGGAGAGGACTTTCCGGTGGCCAGAACGGTGAACTCCCGGCTGACGCAGACCTTTCGCATCGTCGAGGCCGTGTAGCGGGTGGACTTGAGCCAACCGACCTCGTTCGGGTCCACTTCACGGCCGGGGGTGCCGAAGAGGACCGGGAGCACGGCGGTGCAGCCGATGGCGGCGACGCGTTCCGCGAACCGCAGCACCTTCGGCGTGATGCCTGGGATCTCCGCGATCACGATCACCGCGGGCCCGGTGCCGCGCCGGAGTATGCGGTGGGTGACGCCGCCGTGGCTGAAGGTGTCGCGGTCGAATCCGGTCAGGTCATGGTCTGCCATGGAATACCACCGTTGTGATCGAGGGGCGGTCGGAGACTGGTCGAGGGGCGGTCGGGATAGTCGGTCGGATGGTGCTTGGGGTGGCGCCTGGTGTGGCGCCTGCCGGGTCGGACTGGACGCTTCAGACGGTCGCCTCGCTCGTCGTCCGCCCGGTGTCGCCCAGTTCCCAGCCTCGGAAGGAGCAGAACACCGTCAGGACACCGCCGCAGACGATCGCCCAGTCGGCGAGGTTCATCACGCTGAAGCCGCGGACGGCGATGAAGTCGACGACCGCGCCTTGGAGGCCGCCGGGGGCGCGGAAGAGACGGTCCGTGAGGTTGCCGAGGGCACCACCCAGCAGAAGGCCCAGTGCTATCGCCCACGGGACGCTGTAGAGCTTGCGCGCCAGGCGGACGATCGCCACGACGACGGCCACCGCGATGAGCGTGAACAGGATGGTCATCGCCCCGCCCATGCCGAAGGCCGCACCGGAGTTGCGCGTCACCCGGAGTTCCAGCCAGGTGCCGAGCACCGGGACCGGCGGGCGGTACTCCAGCTTCTCCACCACCGCCAGTTTGCTGCCCAGATCGATCAGATAGGCGCAGCCCGCCACGGCCAGCAGCAGGGCGACGCGCCGCCGTCCACCGCGCTCCACCGCTCCCCCACCCGTGGTGTCCGCCTCGGTGCCCTGCCCTGGATTCGCCACGTTCCGCCCCCTCGACATCCGTTCTCGACATCCGTTGTGCGGCCCACCTTAATCCCGGCGAACTCCCGCGGCGCGCTTGGCTGTCGCGTACTGCGGCGTCCTGCGGCGTCGGAGCGACTGGGATTTCGGTGCGCGCCCAGGCCAGGCCGGGCGAAGCCGCCGGGCGATGCGAAACCCGGGTGCACCGGCGAACGCGTGTCTGGAATCATGTGGGAATGGGAAACGGCCTCGCTTCACTGGTCATCCGCCACACCCACCGCCTTCCCGCCCCCGCGGGGCCGGCCGGGGACGGTGACGTCGCGGCGCGGCAGTTCGACGCCGCGCTGATGTCGGTGGGCTTCAAACTCTCCGGGGAGCTGCTGGCGCACCTGTCGGGGCTGTCCACGGACACGGTCGTCGACACCGCCGTACACACCCTGCGCACCGTCCGCACGATGGTCGGCGACCATGTCCAGCACAACGTCTACTTCCGCGACTTCCCGTCCCGTGTGCCGGCCACCTTCGATTTCTGGATGCACTGCATCGGCCAGGCACTGGCCGACGGCACCGCCCGCGACCGCACTCTCGAACAGCTCCGCAGCGGTGTTCTGGACCTGCTCACCCTGCCGACGTACGGCGCCTACCAACACACCTACACCGAGATGCTCGCCGCCCACGACGAGCTGATCGCGGCGGCCGGCGACCGTCTGACGGTGCTGCACCTGGGCGGCAGCCTGGCGGACGAGACCACCGCCGCCTACCTCGCCCTGGCCGGCAGCAGCACCCCTCTCGGCGACGACGTCCGCGACGATCTGCGGCTGCTCGCCGAGCACTGTGCCACCGGCCCCCAGCCCGAGACCATCCCGGTCCGCGAGAACCGCGCGCTGGTCAACGAGGCCCGCCTGGCCGTCGGCGCCGAGCTCCTCCTGGACACCGTCACGGACGTGCTCCGCCTGGCCTGTGCGCTGTCGGACGGTGATGTGACGCTCCAGGAGCCGACCCGTTTCCGTGCCCTGTCCCGGCCGGTCCGGCGCGCCCTTCTCGCGGGGCTCGACCGCGTGATCGCCGCCTCCCCGGCCAAGCTCGCGGACGTAGCGGCCCACCGCGAGCCGTGGAAGCGCCTGGGCGAGCGCCTCCATCCGCACGAGTACCCACGCTGGCCGCACGCCGCCTCGGTGTTCACCGTGGCCCGGGGCGAAACGCCGGCTCCCTCCCTGGACGGCCGCGTCGAAGCGTGTCTGGCCAGGCAGGACCTCACCGGCGCACTGGAGCTCCTGACCGCCGCGCCGGGCAAGCTGTTCCGCGCCCTGGACCGGCTGCTGCGCGGTGCGCCCACCCAGGAGGAGCGAGACGCCGTCGCGGCCGCCGCCGAACGGGTCGCGCCCCAGGTCTCCGGTCGCGTCCTGCTCTCGGTCCGCGAACACCTCCACAATCGCGCCGAGGAGACCGGTGAACGCCGGGTCTTCGTCAACCGCCGGGGCCGTGCCTGGGTCGCCTCCGACACCCGCCTGCCCGTACCGCCGGCGGAACGCAAGCGGTTGACGGCCATCGTGGACGCCGAGATCCGCCGCCGCCTGCCGGCCCCGGGCCATCTGCTCATCGACCCCGCCATGCTGGATGTCGCGCTTCCGCTCAGCGGCAAGGCGACCACCTCCGGCCTCGGTGTGCTCCCGCGCGGCTCGGTCTCCCCCGTCGAGGGCGAGTTGCTGCGCTTCTTCGTCTACTGGAAGGAGACCTCCCGCACCACCGACTACGACCTGTCGGCACTGATGCTCAACGCCGACTACTCCACCCACTCCTGGCTGTCCTACACCGCCCTGACGGCCGTCGGCGGCAAGCACTCCGGCGACATCACCCAAGCACCCGACGGCGCCTCGGAGTTCATCGACCTGCGCCTGGACGCGGTGCCCGGCACCTTCATCGTCCCGCAGGTCAACATCTACTCCGGCGAGGGCTTCGACGAGGTCGAGGAGTCGTTCTTCGGCTTCATGCTGCGCGACGCCGAACAGCGGGGCCGCCCCTTCGAACCACGCACCGTGCGCATGAAGTCCGAACTCCGCGGCCCCGGCCGGGTCGCCCTGCCGCTGGCCTTCCAGCGCGGCGCCGACGGCCGCTGGCGCGCCAAGTGGCTGCACCTCTGCCTGAGGGGCACACCGACGTCAAACCAGGTCGAGGGGAACCGCGTCTCCGTCGCCACCCTGCTACGCGGCATCGTCGAACGCGACTACCTCACCGTCCGATACCTCGCCGACCTGATGGCCGACTCCGCCACCTGCGTCACCCTGTGGGAGGCCCAGGCACTTCCCGACGGACCGGTCACCTATCTCGGCCTGGAACGCCCCGACGGTCTGCACCCGGACTCCCGGATCATCACCCCGGGAAATCTCCGCGACCTGATCCCCGCCTGACTGTTATCGTTGGCCATGGCGAGGCCATGAGGGGACTTCCTTCTCCTTCACTGTCTGAATCTAGTCCCCTCGCTTTCCTCGCCCTCGACTTCGACTTCGTACGAACCGCGTACGAGCCGCGCACGGGCCGGCCAGGCAGGGGGAATCCCCGCTGCGCAGGCCGGCCCGGCCTCTCATCTCACTTGGCTTCGCGCCCATCGGCAGGCCGTCAAGCCGTCAGCCCAGGCAGTACATCACCGGCAGTACGTCACCGGCAGCACGTCACTGCGGGCGGAAGGAACGGATCTGGTAGCTGCCCTGGAGGTTGCCGCCGGCTCCGGCGGGGGTGGAGCCGACCCGGCCGTGGTAGTTGGTCTGGGTGTAGTACTGCACCCGGTGACCGGTTCCGTTCCACAGGGAGCGGACTTTCATGCCCCGCCGGATGAAGGAACAGTCGTCAGCGGTGTTCGCCTTGCTTCGCTGCGACCACTGGCAGCGGGTTCCCCCGCCGTTCCAGTTGCTGTAGATGCAGAAGTAGCCGGGAGTACAACGGTAGGACGCCCGATGGGCGGGCGCCGCGGAGGCGGCGGTTGCGGTGGGCGCGAGGCCGAACACGACCGCCAGGGCGGCCGAAGCGACGGCGAACGAACGCATACGACGCAAGGCAATGCTCCTCGATGTAGGCGGAAAAACCACTGCCGCCGGCGAAGCCAACGGCCAGTCGTGGAACCGCCGCCAGTATCAGCCGACGCCCAGGCCGCGATGGGGCGGAATTCCGGACTCGTCGCCCGTCGTTGGGGCACGGCGGCGTGCGCGCGGGGCGCACCCCGGCGCCTGCGCCCCGATGCGCTCCCGCATGCCCTTGTATGGCGTCCGCGACGGCGTCCGCGACCGCCGCCCGTGCCTGGGCAACACACATTGCAGTCGTCCCAGGCACGGCACGTGACCTATTCCGCGGGTACCGCGACCCTGGCCAGGGAGCCTGTCTCCAGGGCGCACCAGACCGCACCGCGATGCCGGACGATGCCGTGCGGTTCACAGGCAGGGCGGGGCAGGTCGTATCCGGTGATCCGGCCGTCGGTGCCGATCCGCCCGACGCGGTTGCCGCCCCATTCGGTGAACCACACGGCGCCGTCGGGCCCGGTGGTGAGGGCGTGCGGACGTGCCTGGCGATCGGGCAGCGGATACTCGGTGATGGTGCCGTCCACCGTGATGCGGCCGATCTGCCCCGCACCGATCTCGGTGAACCACAACGCGCCGTCCGGCCCCGCCGTAATGCCCACCGGGGCGGCGGACGGCGTCGGCAGCGGGTATGCGATGGCTTCGCCGTCGACGGTGATCCGGCCGATGGCGTTGCCCTGGTTGAGGGTGAACCACAGGGCGCCGTCGGGTCCGGCGGTGAGGGCGGACGGGAAGGCACCGGGTGACGGGTACTCGGTGATCTCGCCGTCCATGGTGATCCGGCCGATGCGGTCGGCTGCGGACAGCGTGAACCACATCGCGCCGTCCGGTCCCGCGGCGATCCCGAACGGCCCGCCGTCCGCGGTCGGCGGCGCGAAGGAGGTGGCCCGGCCGTCGACGGTGATCCGGCCGATGCGATGGGTGCCGTACTCGCTGAACCACAGGGCGCCGTCGGGCCCTTGGGCGATCACGGTGGGGCGTGCACCGACCGGATGGACGGTGACCTGGCCGTCCTCGTCCCGGCGGCCGATCGCCCCCTGCTGGACCAGGGTGAACCACAAGGCCCCGTCGGGCCCCTCCGCCAGGGCGTAGGGGCCCGCCTCCGGGCCGCTGACGGTGACCTCGCGTACCGGATCGGCGAGCCATCGGCCGAGCCGGTCGAGCAGCCCCTCCCCCGCCTCGGAGAGATGGAAGGCGTGCGGCAGGTCCGTGTACTCGTCCAGGCACACGCTCACTCCGGCGGCGTCCGCAGCCTCCGCGAAGCGGCGCGCGTCGTCCCGCAGGACCTCGTCGGTGCCGACGGCGACGAGCAACGGCGGCAGTCCGCGCAGATCGCCGTACAGCGGTGACTGGGGCGCCTCGGCCGGATCGGCGCCGGCCAGGTACGCGCGAGCGACGGCGGTGAGGACGCCCTGGCTGAGCACGTCCTTGCCGTCGTTGGCGGCCAGCGACGCACCGGTCAGGGCGAAGTCGGTGATCGGGGAGATCACGACCACGGCGCCGGGCTGCGGGCCGCCGGTGCGCTTGAGCTCCAAGAGGGCGGAGAGCACCAGGGTGGCGCCGGCCGACTCACCGACGAAGACCACGTCCGAGGCGGCGATGCCCTCGTCCAACACGGTCTGCCAGGCGGCGAGGACGTCCTCCAGCGCCGCGGGGTAGGGGTCGGCAGGCAACAGGCGGTAGCCCACGCGCAGGGCCGGTCGTCCGGTTGCCTGGGACAGGCGGTAGGACATGACTCGCTCGGCCTCGGGCATGGTGTGGGTGAACCCACCGCCGTGCACATAGAGCACCGCGCCGCCCCCGACGCCCGGCGCGCACACCCAGTCGCCACGCACCTCGGCATCGGCCGGGAGCGGGGCGGCGATCAGCGCGTCGGCGTGGTCGCGGACGGCCTGTGCCTGGCCGGGAGCCGGGGGTACAGCAGTGACGTTCAGCAACGATCCTCCGTGTGCAGGGTGAGGGTGGGGGTGGTCGGTGGTGGGTGACGGCCGGGGTGTCCCCTGAAGGCCGGAGGTGGGAACGCGGGAGGCGGGAGGCGAGAAAGGCACGGCCGCCGATTCCTAACTCCCCTTCGTTTACGGGAGCTCAGGAGTTCACGTACTGTCCGGCGTCGCGAGCCGCCCCATCCCATAGAAGTTATGACGGGCGAGAATTTATTCGCCGCACAAACCAGGCGTCAACATCAATTATCGCGCGTTGACGCCCGACCGTCACCACGCCCATGACTTCCGCACGGCCTGGCACCTCGGCGGCAAGAACATCGGCGGCGACAAGCTACTGGGCGCCCCCGGCCGGAGGCTGGTGCAGGTACTGGAGACGGCTCTGTGCCGTGGACACATGGCGGGGGTCGAGCGCGGGCAGCTGACGCAGCAGATTGATCAGCTCGGGGCCGTTCTCGATGGCCTGGTCCGGGTCGGTGATCTGGTTCCAGCAATAGTGGGCACCGCGCGCCGCGTTGAGGACTTCGGCGGAGTCGGGTGGCTGATGGGCCAGCCGCGTGCGGGCGGCCGCCACCCACAGCTGCGTGGCGAGCGGCCAACGACCGGCGATACGGGCCAGATCGGCCCGGATTTCGGCCCATTCGGTGGCTTGCGGTGAAGCGTGCCCATAGCGCTGCAATGCCTGCTGTTCCCAGGCCGCCGCCATCTCCGCGGCCTGGTCGTGCCGACCGGCCTGCGCCGCCTGCCAGATGAGGGGCTTGGGGTCCGGTGTGGGGGCTGGCGACGAGGGTGCAGGAGTGGGAGGGGAAGCGGGTGGGGGTGGGGACGTGGGGACTGACGTCGGAGTCGATGGAGACTGTTGCGGGAGTGAGGGTTGGGGTGGCGGAGTGGGCTGTGCGGCCGGTGTTTCCGGGAGCGGGGACGGGAGTGGGGATGGGGATGGGAGTGGGGATGCTGCCTGGGGCGCGTTCCGTTGGGCCGGAGGGGCGGCAGAACCCGAGGAATCGGGATCGCCGGCGAACCACGCGGCGGCCGGAAGCGGCGCGGGGGCAGGGGTGGGCGCGGGGGCAGGGACGTGCGCGGGGGCAGGGACGTGCGCGGGCGCGGAAGCGGGCGGGAGGGCCGCCGGCTGCTGCGGGACCGGTGCGGGCGCGGACGCGGGTTCCCGGCGGCGGAGGGTGGGCAGGAAGGTGCGGTCGCCGGACAGCAGTCGCTTGATCGGTGCTTTTGGCTGGGTTTCGGCGGTGTCGGCCGGGTAAGTTCCGTCACCCCGTGGTGCGTTCGGCAGGACGAGCGTGCCGGGCGGTATGGCGGCGGCAGCCATCGTCAGCGTGTGCAGTCGGGCGTTCTCAGGCCGCTCCGGCTGGGAACGCAACACGTCGATCAGGTGCTGGGTGTAAACGCTGATGCCGTCGGCCGTCCCGGAGAGACCGGGCGGTGTGATGACCCCGTACACCTCGGCGTTCACTTCCGGCAGGCCGCCACGTTCGTAAAGTTCGGACCAGGCACCCTTGTCGGCGGCCATGTCGACCAGCACGGTGGTGAGTCCGTGCCGCCGGCGCAGCTCGTTCTGCACCCATTCCCAGGGCAGTGCGGTGTAGCGGGTGGTGCCGGCGGTCGAGCCTGGGGAGGCGAGGTGGAGCCGGTGGTTCTTGCGGTCCACGGTCAGCAGTCCGGCGAGGTAGACGAGCAGCGGCCCGGAGGCCGCGGCGGCCGTGCGCAACCTGATGAGCATGGTGTTCTGGTCACGTGCGCCATCGAGATGGACGAGGTCGGCCGGCAGGGTGCTGCCGAGCAGCACGGGGACGGGAACGGCGGTCAGCGCGGCCAGATTGGCGCTGGGTATCACCTGGACGGTACGTCGGTGCGTGGCCCCGGCCCCCGCGATCAGCAGCACATGGCCGCGCTGTTCCTCCCCGCTGGTCTGCATGAATGCACCCTACTCATGCGGCGGCCCGGACGACGGCCCGGCTGTCGCTTATTTGCCGGTCCGGGCCGGGTGCACCGCCGGATCCTGTAACGGCGTTCAGCCCTTACGGGCCTCCGGCGTCCCCGGCTCGACGACGCGGCCACGGTCGGCGCCCTGCAGCAGCTCGACATAGGCGCGGACGACCTCGGCAACGGGCGTGCCCACCGTCGCATCGCGCCCGATGGCCCGCAGGGTCTCCGAAATCCAGCCGGGGCTCACGGCGTTGAGGCGGATGCCGCGCGGCATTTCTTGCGCCGCGGCCGGGACGAATCCGGCGAGACCCGCATTGACCAGGGCGGTGAACGACATACCGGGCTCATCGAACTCGAAGATGCCGCTGGTGAGGATGAGGGATCCGCCGTCGGTGAGGTACCGGGCGGCCCGGCGGGCCAGTTGGACCTGGCCGACGAGCTTGCCGTCGAGGCCGGTGAGGTAGTCGGCGTCGGACGGGGCGTCTATCCGGCAGATCGTGCCGCTCGCCGCAACCGCGACCACGGCGTCGACGGGGCCGAGCGTGGCGAACAGGGCGTCGATGGAGGCGGGGTCCGCCAGATCGACCTTGACGGGGCCGCTCCGGGAGGCACGGATCACCTCGTATCCCGGATGCGCTTCCAGGACGTCGGCGAGGGCCGAACCGATGGTGCCGGTGGCGCCGATGATGACGATCTTCATGCACGGTCTCGCGATCAGTCGAGTGGTGAGTTGAGCGGTGAATCGAGTGGTGAGTTGAGCGGTTAGTTGAGCGGTCGCGAGGAAGTCAAGCGGTTCGTCAGGCGGTTTGTCAGCCCCAATTCCCCGGGTGGTGGCGGCCGTTGCGCGCCCGTTGTCAGTGGCCTCCGTTACGTTGGCTTCATGACGGAATTCGTGCTGATTGCCGGTGCGTGGCTGGGGTCCTCGGCGTGGGAGGAGGTGGTGCCGCGGCTGTGGGCGGCCGGGCACGGCGTGCACCCGGTGACGCTGTCCGGTCTGGCGGAGAAGCGGGGCGTGCCGGCCGGCCAGCAGACTCATGTGCAGGACATTGTGGACACGGTGGAACGCCGCGCGCTGCGGGATGTCGTCCTGGTGGGGCACAGCTACTCCGGCATACCCGCCGGGCAGGCCGCCGAGCGAATCGGCGACCGGCTGGCGCGGGTGGTGTTCGTCGATGCCAACGTTCCGCACGACGGGGAGTCGTTCGTGTCCGGCTGGCCCGAAGGGCGGGCCATGGTGGAGGCGTCGATAGCCGCGAACGGAGGGTTCTGGCCGCCGCTGGGCCCTGGTGACTTCGAGGGCCAGGGGCTCACCGGCGAGCAGGTGGCCCGGCTCGTGGCCGGCTCCACTCCGCATCCCGGTGCCACGCTCACCGAGCCCGCCGTTCTGTCGCGTCCGCTCGGCGAGTTGCCGGCGACGTACGTCAAGTGCCTGCTCGACGGCCCCGAGCCGACGCCTGACGTGGCCGCGCTGCTGAGCGGTGAGCGGTGGCAGCTGGTCGAGATGGAAACCGGCCACTGGCCCATGTTCTCCCAGCCGCACGAACTGGCCCGCGTCCTCCTCGACGCGGCCGAGCGCCCGGGCGCATAGCACCCTGCCGCACGACGGCGAGCAGGGGGCTCGGCGCATCCTGTCCGGTGCATGGCGGAAAATGGTTGCATAGCGCAGACGCATCCGAGAGGTCCCCATGCCACACATCACCGTCGACTACTCCGCACAGCTGGCCGGCGTCTTCGACCGGCAGGCATTTGTGCGGGAGCTGCACCCCATGGTGCTCGAAGGGAGCGGCTCGACGGGTGTGTGCAAGACCTTCTTCCGTCCGGCGGCGGACACCTACGTCGGCGACCGGGAGGACGAGCGGGTGGCCTTTGTGCATGTGACCGTCGGGCTGCTGCCGGGGCGCCCGGACGAGCTGAAGGGCCGGCTGTCGGAGGATGTACTGGCCCTGCTCGGCAAGCATCTGTCCGGGGACGAGGCGCATGAGGTGGTGTCCTCGGCGGAGGTACGGGACCTGGCCGGGTCCTACCGGCTGCACCATCCCTCACGGTGAGGAGCACCGCCCCTCACCGTGAGGAGCACCCTCCCATGACTGCCCCTCCCCGCCGCTCACACAACAGCACCCTGGGCCTGCCTGAACGGGCCTGGCCGGCTTGACTGACCGGCCCGACCGGCCTCAGGCGCCGTCCGTCCCTGCGGTCGCTTCCACCGGTGCGCTGGTGCGGTGAGCGTCATCCACCCGCAGGGCGGCGAGTGCGGCGTCCGGGACGGAGGCCAGCGGACTGCCGGCGTGGGCGTGCGACACGGTGCACGCGCGGAGCCAGGCACGCAGGAGGGCGCCCGGCCAGGCGGATCCGGGGTTCGGGTTCACCGGGTTCGGGCGTGGTGGACGGCGGCGGTGGCCAGGCCGGTGATCAGCGGGTGGGCGCGGGTGCCGTCACCGTCGAGTTCGGGCTGGAAGAGGGTGGCGAGGAAGAACGGGTGGCCGGGCAGTTCGGCGATGCGGACGTCGCCGACGGCGTCGGTCCCGGTGAAGGCCAGTCCGTGGGTGCGCAGCACGTCCAGGTGGCGGGGGTTGGGGGCGTAGCTGCAGTGGTAGCGGGCCCGGGTGCGCTCGGTGCCGAGCAGACCGGCCGCGCGGGAGCCGGGGGTGACGTCGACGGTTCCCTCGTGGCCGGCCAGTGAACAGGCGAGCGGGATGAGCACCGCGTCCTCCTCGGCGAGGTGCGGGTCGTTCTCGGCGTGACCGGCGCGGGTCAGGCCGCAGACGTTGCGGGCGAACTCCAGCAGCGCGTGCTGGAAGCCACCGCAGGTGCCCAGGAAGGGGATAACGGATTCGCGGGCCGTGCGGATCGCGGCCAGGACGCCGGCCTCGCTGCGGTAGGGGCTGCCCGGCAGGACCCAGATCGCGTCGAAGCCCGTCAGGTCCTCGTCCGCGTCGTCGGAAGGGATCCAGTAGGCGTCCAGGTCGAGTCCATCGCGTACGCGGAGCGCGTCGAGGAGGCCGGGGATGCGGCTGTGCGAGCGGACGGCTTCGGAGCGGTCGCCGACGAGGGCGAGGCGGGCCGCGGGCGCGGCCGCGGGGCGTGCGGTGGATGTGCTGTCGTTCATGGCAGTCATCCTGCGGCGCACCGCGGCATCAGGTCCAACGATGATTCGTGCACTACGGATAAGTGTTTCTGATGCAGATGCGATACTGCGGCGCATGGATCCGCATCTGCTGCGCACCTTTGTCACGGTTGTCGAGCAGCGTTCGTTCTCCGGTGCCGCGGCGGCGCTCGGCTACACCCAGTCCGCGGTCTCCCAGCACATCGCCGCCCTGGAAACCGACTTGGGCACCCGGCTGGTCGAGCGCCGGCCGGTGGCGCCCACACCGTCCGGAGCGCGCTTGATGGAGCACGCCCCGGCGCTGCTGCTGCGACTGGACGCCGCCCGTGCGGATATCGCCCGGCTGCACGAAGCCCGGCCCACCCGGCTGACCCTGGCCTGCTCGCCTGCGGCCCTCGCCCCCACCGTGGCGCATACCCTCGCCGAACTGCGTGCCGCCACCGACGCGTTGGAGCTGGAGGTACGGGTCCTGGGCCGGGAAGCGGTGCTGGCGGAGGTGGTCACCGGACGCGCCGACGCCGGGTTCGTCGACGGTGCCGCCGCCCCCAGCGATCCGCTTCCGATGCCCGACCTCGGTCCCACCGCCACCTTCGCGGCGGCCGAGGACGCCCTGGCGGTGCTGTTCCCGCACGGCCATCCCCTGGCGCGGCGCCGTGCGGTGCGGCTGACCGATCTGTCCCAGGCACAGTGGATCGACGCCCCCGACACCGCCGTCCCCCTGGACCAGCTGCGGGCCGTCTGCCGCACCGAGGGGTTCGGGCCGCGGCTGCGTCACCGCGGCACCGATCTGTACGGCCTGGCGGCTCTGGCCGCCGCCGGGCACGGTCTGGCCGCGCTACCGCTGTCGGTGGCGACCACCCTCCCGGGCGTCGCCGCCGTCCCCGTTTCCGCACCCCGCCTGGTCCACCGCACGGAACTCGTCCACCCCGTCAACCCCACCGCTACCGCACGGAAGTTGACCGAACTGATCACCGTACGGGCGGGGGCCGATGCCTGACGTCCAGGGCGTGTCCGATGGGTCCCCAACCCCTCACCGGTCCCTCACCGCCGGTCGGGAAATGCGGCGACCCCTCACGGTCGTCCCATTAGCCTGACCGCTCATGGAACCCACCATGGAACCCATCGATAGGGAACCCATCGATGCGATCAAGGATCCGCTGATCGTCACGGCGCGGTCGCTGGCCACCCGTGCCGGCCGGGATGCCGCCGGTCTCTGCCTGGTCGAGGGAGCGGGCCTGATCCGCCAGGCCCGGGCCGCCGGCGCACGCCTGGCGTATGTGTTGACGACGGTGGACGCCGCGACCGGCGACCCGTGCCTGTACGAGGAGCTCAACCGCGCCCAGGTGCCCGTCCACCCCGTGCGCGAGGGGCTGTTGCGCAAGATCACCGGAGGCGCGAAGCCGGTGGACTGGCTGGCGGTCGCCCGTCTGCCGGCGCCGGCCCAGGCTTCCGATGCCTACGGCGACTTCGCCGTGGTGTGCGAGCGGATCGCCGACCCGGGGAACCTGGGCACCATCGTGCGGACCGCACGCGCCCTCGGCGTACGGGACGTCGTGCTCACGGACGAGGCCACCGATCTGTCCTCCCGCCGGGTCGTCGACGCCTCTCGCGGCACCGTGCTCGACTGCCGTGCCCGCCGGTTCGCCGACCCGGCGACCGCGGTGGCGGCGCTGCGCGCGGCGGGCTTCCAGATCGTGGTGACCAGTCCCCGCGGGACGCATCTGCAGGCGATGGCGCCGCTGCGCGGGCAGCGCCTCGCACTCGTGGTCGGCAACGAGACCGAGGGTGTGAGCGAGGCCGTCCAGGCACAGGCTGACCTGGTCGTACAGATCCCGATGGCCGGCGCCGTGGAGTCCCTCAACGTCGGAGTGGCCACCGGCATCAGCATCTACGAACTACGGATGAGGATGATCCTGACCATGTTGACCGACCGCATCCGCGACACCCTCGGCCGGAACCTGGGGGTGGCCGCAACCCTCGTCCGACAGGTTTTCGACGCCGAACTGCGCCGGATCGGCGACCTGGACAGCTCCCAGGCGGTGCTGTTGATGGTGCTCGCCTGCGAACGGCGCACGCCGCTGGAACAGCTGCGCCGCGATATCGGTGTCGGATCGGCGGAAGTGCGGGACGTGGTCGCGCCGTTGCTCGACCGCGGGTATCTGGAGCCCGCCGCGGACGACCCCGCCGACCTCATCCTCACCACCGAGGGCAAGCAGGCCGTCGCCGCCCTGTGGGCCGTCCAGGAACGGGCCGAAGAGGCCCTCTACGCGGGCTTCAGCGCAGCCGAACGGGACCAGTTGCAGAGCCTGTTGCGCCGGGTTCAGGGCAACGCGCTCCGCTTGGCGCGGACCTCGGACAACTGAAGCGGCACCGGCTCCGCACCCGCGGGGCGTACGCGTCGCACGCCTGAACGCCTGGGAGCTCAGGCCGCCTGATGTCTGCCCGAGCAACCGGCGGGGAATCGGTGGTGCGTTGACCCTGACTCCCGCCAAGACACCAGCCGCCGCACGGCTCCCGCGGGCATCCGCGCTGGTTCGGGCACTTCCAGTCAGCCGATGGTCCTATGCCCGAAGCATCTCCCACAGTCAGGGATCGGCCTTCGATACCAGGTCACGAGTCGGTCAGTTCGTCACGGCAAGGCCGTCCCCTCTCCCGCCTCACGGTCGTTGGGCGTATGGTGACTGGAATCTCATTCCCCCGTGAGGTTAGGAAACACATGACTGAGTCCGTTCTCCATCAGACCATCCAGAATCTCGAAGGCGTGCTGCCCGAGCTCGAAGAGCAGGAGCGGCACCTGCGCAACCAACTCGACGCCGTGGTGCAGCAGGCGACTTCCGCCCGCAGCGCCCTGGAACACCTTCGTGTGCTGACCGGCGCCGACAACTCCGACAGGCAGCCGGTGACCGCCGGTTCGGCCTTCGCCGAAGCGTCGGTCGACACGACTGTCGCCGAGGCGTCGGTGGAGTCCGGCGACGGCCAGGCCGGGGCGGCTCCGGCGCAGGTTGCGGCCGGGCCCGAGGCGGCGGCCGGTGCGGAGCCTGCCGTCGAGGCGTCCGTCGTTCCGCAACCGCGCACCGCGACGTCGCCCAGCACCAAGCGCCGCCCGGCGAAGAAGGCGGCCGGCAAGAAGCCCGCGGCGGCCAAGCCCAGGGCGAAGAAGGCGGCCGCCAAGCGGGCCGTCGCGACCAAGCAGCCGGCCGCGGCGGAGCAGGAGTCCGGCAGCCTGTTGGACGCCGCGCTGGAGGTGCTGAAGAAGGCCGGTGAGCCGATGCGTCCGCGGGACATCAACACCGCACTGGGCCGCGAGGCCACCCCGGGCCAGATCGAGTCCGTGCGCAACACCCTCGACCGGGCCGTGAAGAAGACCGACCTGGTCACGCGCCCGGGTCGGGGCACCTACGCGGCGGCCTGACACCGCCGGACACGGCGTGGGTGCGGGCCTGCCGCGTGGATCACCCCACCGGCGGGCCCGCACGCCCAGCAGCCACTCCCCGACCCAACCCGCGGCGCGCCGGCCGGCGCGCCACCAAAGTGCCGGCCCGTACTACTAACTCCCAAGCGGGACAGCCCAGTTGGCTACCCACCAGCTGGATACCCACCGAGGTTTGAGTTCCCGCACCGGCCGGCACGCCCACGCCACCTCCCCGCCCGCCTGTCCTCACCCGGACGGCGGGCGTTCCGACGGCACGCCCCGGCCTGGAGAGCGCCGTCACGAGGGCGCGGTGCGCGATCCTGTGGGAATGCTGCTGCCCCTCTTCGAGATTGCCTTCGGTTTCCGCCGTCACGGTGCCGGCCTGGAACTTCTCCGTCGGTTCCGAGGCGCTGGTGCCCTCGATCCCGGGCGAGCGGCGGATGCGGCCCGACAGCACCGTACAGAGGGGCGGCCGTGACTGCGTCGTCCTTGGGTGCCGATTCCGGCGCGGAGGTGCTGGAGGTGCGGCGGGTACGCCTGGTCGAAGTCCCCGTGCCGGGGTTGTCGTCCGACGAACGGCTGGTCATGGACCGTGCCTGGGACGCGGCGGTGCGGGCCAATCCGAGCCTGTTCGACGGACCGGTGGTGGCATGCGCGGGCCTGGCACGGGAGGGAGCCGACGCAGTGGTCGTCTCCTGGGTGCGGACGACGTACCGGCACTACGCCCTGCGCCGGGTCCCGGGCGCCACGGCATGGCTGCCGGCCCTGTTCGTCGCCGTGGTGCAGCCCACGGACGACGGACGGATGCTGGTGGGCCGGCAGTCCTCGTGGACGGCCGCGCCGGGGCGCTGGCAGCTGCCCGGCGGGTCCCTGGAGCCACCCGCGCCCCACGTCGCGCTCGATATCGCCACGCTCCGCTGGTACGCCGCCCGGGAACTGGCCGAGGAGACCGGACACGAGGCGCCGCCCGACGAACTGAGCCTGTGGCTGGTCACGCGCGGGGTGCGCAGAAGTGTCGGGGTGCTGTTCCGCGCGCCCGCCCGGCCGGCGTCATGGCTGCTCGAACGGTATGCGGCACTGACCTCGTCGGAGACGGCGCAGGGCCGCGCCCCGGAACTGGACCGGATCCGCCTGGTGCGCGCGCCGGAGGAGCTGGCGGGCCTGGGCGGGCCGTGCGTGGACTATCTGGCGCCGGTGGTCCGCCGGTACGCGGGGACGGCGGGTGGAGAGGGTGCCTGATGGGTCTCGATGGTTGTACTGTCCCGAACCTACCTGACGCTGCATCAGCCCTGTCTCGCCCGAGCAAGGCGCCGAGAACGAGAACGAGGCGCCGCCCGCCGCCTGTTCCCGCCGCATAGGCCCGCTCGTCCCTCACCGCATACGGTCCCGGATTCCCTATCCGGGCTCCCTGGGCGGAAGTTGTCTGCGGCTAGGGCGCTTCTGATGGATCTCCGTGGAGGAAGGAGCGGTGCCTGGTGCGTGCTCTCGCAAGGCGCCGGGATGGCTTCATAGCGGAGCTATGGAGACATTTCGGCAACGCCGCGAGAGTGCGTGCCAGGCACCGCGACGCCGCGGAGATCCATCAGAAGCGCCCTAGGGGTTACCGTGTGGAGATCCGTCGGCCGTGAACGCGGTCGGCGGGTGGGGCGGCCGCTCGTGGTGCGTCGCCCGGATGCCTGAGGAAAGGTGTGAAGATGACCAACGTGCATGGTGAATCGATCGACCTCCCCACACCGGACGGGACCGCCGACGCCTATCTCGCCCATCCCGACGACGGCGCTCCGCACCCCGGAGTCCTGCTGTACATGGACGCGTTCGGAGTGCGCCCCGCGTTGCAGGAGATGGCCCGGCGCCTGGCCGGACACGGTTACACGGTGCTGGTGCCCAATGTCCTCCACCGTGCCGGGCGCGCGCCGGTGGTGGAGTTGCCGGAACACATCGATCCGGCCGAGCGGCCCGAGATCTTCGCCAAGCTCAGCCCGATCCTGCAGGCCCTCACCCCGGACGTGGCCATGCGGGACGCCGGTGCGTACCTCGCCTGGCTGGCCGCGTCGCCCCTGGTGACGGACGGTCCGGTGGGCACCACCGGTTACTGCATGGGCGGTGTGCTCGCCATCCGTACCGCCGCGGCGTACCCGGACCGGATCGCGGCCGCGGCCGCCTTCCATGCCGGCCGGGTGGTCACCGATACCGAGGACAGTCCACACCGGCTCGCGGACCGCATCACGGCGGAGCTGTACTTCGGTCATGCCGATGAGGACGCGTCGATGACGGCCGAGCAGATCAAGACGCTGGAGCAGACACTGGACGCCGCCGGGGTGCGGTACCGCAGCGAGCTGTACGAGGGCGCCCACCACGGGTACACCCAGGTGGACACCGCCGCGTACCACGCCGAGGCGGCCGAGCGGCACTGGCGGGCGCTACTGGAGCTCTTCGGCCGGACGCTCCGCGGTACTCACGGCTGAGGCCCCGGGACGAGGCAGGCGGCGGCCGTGACGGAGGTGACGCGGTACCAAACAACGCCGTCCTTCTCGGGATCGCCGTTGACGGGGGCGAACCGCACCAACTCCCCTGGCACGGCTACCGGTGTCGCCGCCGTCAGCTCCAGAGCTGCGTGGTGACGACGCGGGGCGTGCCGGCCGGCCGGTCGGCGGGATAGGTCAACGTCACCCGGGTGTAGTGCCACTGCCCGGAGTGCCCGGACCGGAGCTGCGGACTGTCGAGGCGCACCCGGACCGGATAGCCGTGGAAGTGGCCCGCCGCGCAGTACGGCACGCAGTCATTGACCATGTCCGTGCCGACCGCCGCCGCGGACCGGGACGTCCAGTGCGACCAGCGCAGGGACTTCAGGACGTTGTTGCCGTCGCCGCAGGCGAGGATGAAGGTGCCGGGGCGCTCCTGGGCCTGCCCGGCGCAGTCGATGACCGCTACGTGGCCGGTGGTGGGCGGCGTGGCGGCCACGGAGACGGAGGCCGGTGCGGTGGCCGCCGCCAGCGCCGCCCCGGCACAGACCATGAGTGCTGCCGTTGCCCTGTGAACTCGCATAACCGCTCCTCAGCCGCTTCGCACGGGTGGACACCGGCTGCGACGCAGGGTGCGGTCGCCGTCACGGCCCGGACACGTCCCCGCGGGGCTGTCGCTGCCTCTCTCTGCGGAGCAGGCTACGACCGCCGGGCCTGGCGGCGCCACCCGGACCGGCCGGACCTGCCGCCGTTCCGCAGCGTGCGCCGCCAACCACCCAGCGTGCTCGGCCGGATATCGCGCCCACCGTCCCCCTCCATGGGCGCGGCCACCCCCTTCCCGGGCACGGCCGACTCCCTCCCGATCCTCGCGGATCGACACTCCACCACGGGAGCCGGCCGCGCCGCCCCACCGCTCAGGCCGGGACGTCGGAGGACGTCAACAGCCGCTCCACCGCGGCGAGTTCGACGCACAGGGCCAGGCCCTCCAGCGCGTCGAGCAGCTCGTCGAGGCCGGGGTAGCTGGGCGCGAGGCGGATGTTGCGGTCCCGGGGGTCCTTGCCGAGCGGGAAGGTGGCTCCGGCGGGCGTCAGGGCGATGCCCGCGTCGCCGGCCAGCTCCACCACGCGGGCCGCGCAGCCGTCCGGGACGTCCAGGCTCACGAAGTAGCCGCCCCGGGGCCGGGTCCAGGAGGCGATCCCGGTGCCGCCGAGCCGCTTCTCCAGCACGGTGTCGACCAGCTCGAACTTGGGCCGCAGCACGGCGGCGTGCCGGTCCATATGGGCGTCCACGGCGGATGCGTCGGGCAGGAAGCGGGCGTGCCGCAGCTGGTTGACCTTGTCGGGTCCGATGGTCCGCTTCGAGAGGTGGCCGAGCAGCCAGGAGACGTTGGCGGGCGAGGAACCGAAGAAGGCGACGCCGCTGCCGGCCATGGTGATCTTCGAGGTCGAGCCGAAGACGAACGCCCGGTCGGGGTGGCCGTGTTCGGCACACAGGCCGAGGATGTCCGCGAGGGGCTCGTCCTCGCCCGTCACGCGGTGCACGGCGTAGGCGTTGTCCCAGAATATGCGGAAGTCGGGGGCGGCGGTCTCCATCGCGGCCAGGCGCCGCACCGTCTCGGCGGAGTAGGTGACGGCCGTGGGGTTGCTGAACTTCGGCACACACCAGATGCCCTTGACCCGCTCGTCGGCGACGAGGCGTTCGACCTCGTCCATGTCCGGGCCGGTCCCGGTCATCGGCACCGGGATCATGTCGATGCCGAGCTTCTCGCAGAGCGCGAAGTGCCGGTCGTAGCCGGGCACGGGGCACAGTACGGCCGTGCGGCCCTCCCGCGGCCAGGGCGCGGTGGAACCCGGTACGCCGAACAGCACGGCGTCCACCATGCACTCGTACATCAGCTCAAGGCTGGAGTTGCCGAAGGCCACCAGCTGCTCGGCCGGCACCTGGAGCGGCCCGGAGAACGTGGCCCGCAGTTCCGGCAGGCCGTGCAGACCGCCGTAGTTGCGGCAGTCCGTACCGTCCTGTGCGGTGTGGTCGCCGTCGGCGCCGGGCAACCCCAACAGGGGCTTCGCCAGCGCCAGTTGCTCGGCGGACGGCTTGCCGCGGGTCAGGTCCAGGCGCAGGCCCCGGTCCTTGAGGCGCCGGTACTCGTCACGGAGCGTGGTGCGCCGCTCGGACAGCTCGGCGTGCGTGAGTGCGGTCAGTTCCATTGCTCGTCCTTCCTTGTTCTTCCTCGTTCTTACTCGTCTCTCTTCGCCCTCCCCCGGTCCGCCGTCGGCGCGGCGGGCGCGCGGGCAGGGCCCACCGTAGCCGAGCGGATCCTGACCACCTGCCCATTTCCGCACGTCCGATGCGGGCCGGATGCCTGGCGCGCATCGGACGGGACGGAAACCCGGCTCGCGGCGGTCAGGCCCGCACGGCCGGAGTCCGTGGTACGGACGTGAGGGCGGCACGCAGCGCGGCCAGCCAGTGTGCGGTGGTGCGGCGGGCCAGTTCGGTGTGCGGTGCGTAGCCCTCGAAGAAATGCCAGGCACCGGGGACGTCCTTGGTCTCGACGGGCACATCGGCCTCGGTCAGCCGACGGGCGTAGTCCAGTCCCTCGTCGCGCAGGGGGTCGAGTCCGCAGGTGAGGACGTAGGCGGGCGGCAGGCCCGAGAGGTCGGTGGCCCGGGCGGGCGCGGCGTAGACAGGGGTGTGCGGAGCGCGGTCGAGGCCGAGGTAGGCGTCCCAGGTGTGTCCCAGGCTCACGGCGTTGGCGATCCTGCGGTCGGTGATGCGCCGCGCGGAGGCGGTGCGGAGACGGTCGTCCAGGCACGGGATGAGGAGCCCCTGCCAGGCGATGCCGGGACCTCGGCGGTCGCGGGCCATGAGGCACACGGCGGCGGCGAGATTGCCGCCCGCGGAGGCCCCGGTGACGGCGATCCGGTCGGCGTCCAGGCCCAGTTCCGCGGCGCGTGCGGCCATCCATTCCAAGGTGGCGTAGCAGTCCTCGACGCCCGCGGGGTAACGGTGTTCGGGGGCCAGGCGGTAGTGGACGTTGACCACGACCGCACCGGCCGCGACGCATGCCTCACGCGCCATGGGACTGGGCCCGTCCAGCTCCCCATAGACGAATCCGCCGCCGTGGAGGTAGAGCACGCCGGGCAGTACGCCCGTCGCGCCGGCGGGGCGGAGCACCTGGACGTCCAGGGTGTTGCCGTCCGGGCCGGGCACGGTCGTGTGCCGGATGGTGACGCGGGGGTCGTGCGCGGGCATCGACGGCGCCATCAGCCTCCGGAAGCCGGCCCGGAGCGCCGCGACGTCGGTGTAGGGATTCTCCGGCCGCTCGGGCAACGCGGCGAGCACATCGGCCAGTTCGGGGTGTACGGCGAGGTGCGTCGAGTGGGCGTGGGCGTGCATGCGGTATTCGTCCCCGTTCTCCGGCAGGCAGGCGAGCAGGCGGCCGCACTGCGGCTCCGACAACGCAACACAACGCGAAGCACCCCCGACCCGCGCAACCATCTCATTGATACGGTCTCAACAGAAGAGACGGTATGGTCTCAATGAGACCGTATCAAGGGAGTGGAACAGCCGCACAGAACAGGCACGCGGCACAGGCAACCGACACGGGGCGAACACAGGGCGCAGGCGCAGGCACAGCCACAGGCACACCGAACAGGCAGAGGAAACGATGGCGGAGTACAGCCCGGCAAGGTACGTCGTACTGGGCCTGATCGCCCGGCACGGCCCGATGACGCCGTACGAGCTCAAGGCGCGCGTCGAGGACGACATCCAGCCCTTCTGGCCCATCCTGCACGCGCAGCTCTACCGCATCCCACCCGAACTGGCACAGGCCGGCCTGCTGCGGGAGGAGGCCGAGACCACCGGGCGGCGGCGCCGGATCTTCCACCTCACCCCCGCCGGCCGCGCCGCGCTGGCCCGCTGGCTGGCCGACCCCGACACTCCCGAGGCGGAGACCCGCGACCCGGCCCAGCTCAAGCTCTTCTTCGCCGACCTCGGCGACCCGTCGGACATCGTCGCGCTCGCCGCGCGCCAGGCCGAACGGCACCGGAAATGGCTCGCGCACTACACCTCGCTGCGCGCCGAACTCGACCCCGCAAAGGATTCGCGAGAGCGGTCCCGGGCCCGATTGCTACGCCTCGGCGTACTGCACGAACGCGCCCATGCGGAGTTCTGGGAATCGATCGCCGCCGATCCGGGCCGACTGGACGACCCCATTTCCTGAACCCCCACCGCGCGAAATCCCTCGGGCCGGCCCGTACCACCACTTACCGGAAATCGAGTTACGGAAAATCGAGTCGCGATATCAGCTCTCCTCATTCGGCCCTCCTCACGCAACTCTCCTCACGAATTCGCCGCCGACGGGTCGCCATTTCCTTCCTCCGCCAGGCGACAACTACCCCACGTGACACCGCAGTCGCCGCCAGAGAGGGGCGGAAGAGCCCGGTCCGAGCGGGGCGAACAGCGGTAGCATCTCCTGTAGAGGGCGACTCATTCCGTCGCCGCATTCCGGGAGTTGACGCAGGTCAAGCGGCCCGACGATCCGCTTTCCCGTTCTCTCCGCGCGCCTCCCGGCCCTCGGATGGAGAGCACCATGAAGACCACAGGGAACCAATCCGCGGCAGGGAACCAGACCACAGCGGGAACCCACACCGAGCACGAAAACCACCCATGGACGATATCCGTGGCGGACCACCCCCAGCGCACCGACAGCCCTGGCTACAAAGCCAGTCGCGCGTTGATGCTCAAGCTCGTCGACACCACCGGTGACTGGACTTTCTCCCCTGGCCCGTATCAGGACCACCACGGCGGCGGTATCTGGGTCAAGGACCACAACGGGTGGATGTGCCTGTTCCTGCCGCTGGGCATCGAGTGGTCGGCGCAGTTCTGCGCGGACCCGGCGAAGGTCGACCAGGTCCGTCAGTACGCGGCCCGTGTGGTCGCCGCTTTCCCGGACACGCTGCCCGGCTATGAGGCGTTCGGCTACCACGACGGCGAGGAACTCCTGAACACGCCGATCCAGTCCGCCGAGCAGGTCGCCAACTGGACGGATTCGATATTCAACGCCTCGGTGCCGCTGCCCGCCGGGACCCACTCCGGAGTGCTCCCGACGGCGGCCGGCTACCACCACTACCCGAAGCCGATCGTGGACATCGACTACTTCCGCTTCGACGACTTCAACCTCTTCGTCGAGGACAGCAACGGCCTGTCGGTGGCGGTCGTCCCGGTCGCCCCGCGCGGTTCCGGCGACGGCCGGGTGCGGGTGCTGGCCGCCCACCCGAGCTCACCGTACGCCAAGCACCTGGTCACTCCCAGCGGCGGGCAGCGCCCTGAGATGACCGTCGAAACCGAGGGCCCGGCCGTCGAGGCGGACGCAACGGTCCTCCCCGCCGGCGACGCATTGGCCCAACAGGCATTCCGCCTTCAGCAGCCCATGCCCGCATAGCCGCATAGCTGCATAACGCCTGCCCGCGTAGCCCCGTTCAGGGGCCGGTAGGACTAGCCTGAGGAGGAACCGTTCCCACGCGGCGCGGGCAGCCAACCGCCGGCGGGCCCAGTGGGCCACGCCGGCGGATCATCGATCGTGGGGTCTGCGGCTCAGTCGGCGTCGACGCGGAGGGAGCCGAAGCGCTTCAGCTTCTTGTGCTTGCCGGGGCCGAGTTCGGCCACCGGCTTTCCGGCGCAGTGCCGCCCGGCGTAGAAGTGGGCGGTCTTGCGGACCAGCGAGAGGTTGGAGGTCAGTCCCTCGCCGGCGATGGTGTAGCACTGGCCGGGCTCGGGCTGCTTGAGGACCTGCGCCTTCCCCTTCGGGGTGGTGTAGGTGATCATGCCGAGGTCGGCCGCACCGGCGGCCGCCGCCGACATCATGACCGCGCCGACCGCGAGCGAGAGCGCCGCGCGCACACGTCCGCGCAGACGTCGACCACCACGTACGACTGAGTTCATCAGGGGCTCCAGTTGAGAGGGGGGAGCGGGTTGTCGACGAGTCCAACGACGGACCGGCCGCACCGTGACGGCGGCCCACGTCAACTCACCCGCACCGTGACGGCGCCCACGTCAACTCACCCGCTCCGCACTCCCCCACCGCCCCGCGCCGCCGACCTGCGTCGAAGGCTTCACGCCCGGGCCATGCCCGAGTCACGCCCGGGTCCCGTCCGGGTCACGTCCGCACCGCGTCGTGCGCCACGCGGACCGGCGTCTCGGAGGCGACCGGCTCCCGCAGGCCGAACAGCGGGATGCCGTGCCGGTCGCGGAAGGCGCGGCTGCGGCGCACCGTCAGTGCCACCATCGCACCGAGAATCGCCAGGGACTGGACCTTGCCGAGCACCGGCACCACGTCCACCGGCAGCGCCAGTGCGGCCACCGTGCTGAACGTGGCATCGAGGAGTTGGGAACCGCCCCACAGCATGGTCATCCCCCGCAACGCGGCCCGGAAATCCGGGAGTTCGCGCCAGGCACGCTCGACTGCCGGCCGGCCCGCGGAGCCTGCCATTCGGCGCCCGAAGTGGTACGCGAAGGGCCGGGCCGCGAACAGGCTGCTCAGGATCCACAGCCCCAGAGCGGAGGGGAGGGCCGCGTCCTTCAGCAGCAGGAGCCGGGGGCTGCCACCGACCGCCGACAGCCCCGCGGAGACTGCCAGCAGCGCCACCACGAGAAGGTCGAAGAAGTCGACGCGACGGCGTACCAGGGCGGTGCCCAGCGCATGCGCGGCCGGAAGCACACCGCTCAGCAACAGCGCCTGCCACTGGGCGACGTCCTGCGCCCGCAGCACGTAGTACAGCACCAGCGGCAGCGCGATGTTGACGGTCAGCGGTACGCCCAAGGCGCGCCCCCGCCGCGCACCACGCCTGTCCTCGGTTTCCACGACGGCCTCCAACGGCCCGGCGCCGGGCGGTCCGGCGCTTCGGTGACCTGTACCGACGCTAGAAGCCGGGCGGGTGGAGCAGCATCGGCCCGCGGGCCGGACCCGTCGCACCGGGCCTCCACCCGCCCGCTCCACCGCCGGGTGGAGAACCGCCCGGGCCCGGGCGGCGGGTGCCGGTCAGCCCTCACCGCCCTTCTTCATCAGTTCCAGCAGGCTGGAGAAGCTGTCCGCGCCGTGTCCGGCCTGGACGCCGCGCCGGAAGAGTTCGACGACGGCGGTGGGCAGTGCGGTGTCGACGCCCGCGTCGGCGTTGGTGTGCAGGACGTGTTCGACGCTGGCCAGGCCCATGGCCAGGCGGTCCACGTCGCCCTGGTGCCGGCCCGCGTCGATGCGCTCGGCGTAGAAGGCGAAGAAGCCCGGCAGGGACTGCGCGGTCTCGGTGGCGTGCTGGAGGATCTCGGACGCGCGGAGGCCGTTGGCGTCGGCGAGGGCGAGGGCCTGCCAGTAGCCGAGCATGGAGGTCCAGAACATCACCATGCCGATCTGGTAGTACAGCGCCGCGAGTCCGGGGTCCTCGCCCCGGTAGTCGGTCCGGCCGGTCACCACTTCGAGCACGGGGCGGTGGGCGTCGAACACCGCGCGCGGTCCGCTGTAGAAGGTGGCGGACTCCGGGCGGCCGATCCCGGACGGCGGGACGGTGACGCCGCCGGTGAGCTGGACGGCTCCGTGGCCGGCGGCCCAGCGGGCGGCGGCCCGGGCCTTCTCGGGGGTGTCCGAGCTGAGGTTGACCAGCACCCGGCCCGCCAACGCGGCGGCGGCCGGTTCCAGTACGGCGTACATCGCCTCGTAGTCCGTGAGGCTGAGGATCACCAGCTCGTTGGCGGCGAGGGCGTCGGCCACACCCGGTGCCAGGGTCGCGCCGCGGGCCACCAGGGCGTCGGCGCGGGCGGCCGTGCGGTTCCAGACGGTGACCTCGTAGCCCTGGTCCAGATAGGCGTCGGCCATCGCCTGGCCCATCGGCCCGAGCCCGATGACGGTGACCGACCGATGGTCGACGGCCGCGCCCGTCGCGTTGTGCACGCCGGTGCCGGTGCTCATGTTGATGCTCATGGGAAATCCTTCCGCCCCTCACTAAAACGAATCGCTAAAACGAACGCTCTATTCAGCGCACGCCGAGAACGTACCACACCACTAGAACGAGCGCTCTACTCAACGACCGGTACGGTGGCACCATGCAGACCAGCACCCGGGACCGGATCGTCATCACCGCAGCCCGCCTTCTCCAACGGCAGGGCTATGTCGGCACCGGCATCAAGCAGATCGCCCAGGAGGCGCAGGCCACCCTGGGCTCCGTCTACCACTTCTTCCCCGGCGGCAAGGAGACCGTCGCGGTCGCCGCGATCGAGCACAGCAGCCGGGAATTCGCCGCGCTGCTGAAGAGGGCGCTGGACGCGGAGCCCGATCCGGCGGCGGCGGTGAACGCCTGCGCCGGTCAACTCGCCGAGGAACTACGGGAGTCGGGCTGGATCGAAGGATGCCCGGTCACCGCGGCGGCCCTGGAAACGCTCGGTACCGACTCACCGATCCAACACGCGTGCGCGACGGCCCTGCGCGACTGGGAACAGCTCGTCCGCGACAAGCTGCTGCGCAGCGGACTGCACGCGCAGGACGCCGGGGAACTGGCCACCACCATCATCGGCGCCCTGGAAGGCGCCGAGGTCACCGCCCAGGTCACCCGCAGCGAGGAGCCCCTGCGCACGGTCGGCCGCCAACTGGCACGCCTGGTGGGCACGTACGAGCGGTCCGCTCGGCCTGCGGGCGAGCGGGACTGAACCCGGGCGGGACCGCGACGGCGTGCGCGAAAGGTCCGGCCCGGGCCCAGGCCAGGGCCGGTCCGGGGAGCCGGCAGGGCGGTGGCGTCAGAGGCTGTCGCCCAGTCGCTCGATCAGCGGGGCGGCCGCCTTCAACGTCGCCAGCTCGGCGCCCGTGAACCGCTCTCCCAGAACCTGCGCCAGCTGCCTGGCCCGGGCGTCCCGCTTGTGCCGCAGCACCTCGACGCCGGCCTCGGTCAGCGACATGATGATCCGCCGGCCGTCATGCGGATCGCGCCGGCGCTCGACGAAGCCGCGCTCCTCCAACACACCCAGGGTGGTGCCCATTGCCTGGGACGTGATCTGCTCGGCACGGGCCAGCTCGGCCGCCGTGGCCGGGCCGCCCCGGTCCAGCCGCGCCAACGCGGCACGCTCGGGCAACGAGAGATCGCCCGGTGCCTGGAACTGGCGCAGGCGCCTGGCCAGCAGACCGATGCTTGCGTAGAGCGCGCCGGCCAAGTCCTCGACGTCCGAGCCCTGAGTCATGATCAGAAGGCTAGGTTGAGCAGGTCGGGCAATCAATCGAGGTTGACGGACGTACCCGGGCCGTGCACATAGCGCCACCCGCCCCGCGTTCCGATCGTTCCGTCACGCGTTTGCCGCACGCCGGCGTGAAAGCCCTCGCGACGGGAACCAGTCTTTACGCATTGACGAACATCACGCACTGACGAATCGTTGCGGAGAGGCTGCGGACATGGGAATTCTCGCCTGGGCTCTGATCGGCCTGATCGCCGGCGCCATCGCCAAGGCCCTGATGCCCGGCAAGGACCCCGGCGGCTGCCTGATCACCATGCTGATCGGCATCGCGGGCGGTCTGCTGGGCGGCTGGCTGGGGAAGGTGATCTTCGGGGTCCGCTCGATCAACGGCTTCTTCCATCTGTCGACGTGGATCGCCGCCATCGTCGGCTCCCTGATCGTCCTGCTCCTCTACCGCCTCACCCTGGGCCGCCATCGCGTGCGCTGACCGCGCGTCCGACCGGGCGCAGACCGCCACCGCAGGGGCCGGAAGAGCACGACGCCGACCGGCCCCCGTGCGCGCACCGGGCAAAGCGGACCGGGAAAATCAGTTGCCGATGCCGCCATACGGCCGCCAGGCTGTGCGCCGGCCGATCGTCCACAGAGCGACAGAGCGGGAGCACCACCATGCGCCGATTCCTCGAAAACCCCCAGCGCCCCTACCGGACGGTGACTTTCGAGGACTTCGGCACCCATGCATATCCAGCACATCCAGCACACTCTGAACATCGGCATCCTGGCCCACGTCGACGCGGGTAAGACCAGCCTGACCGAGCGCCTGCTGTTCGACACCGGCGCCATCGACCGGCTCGGCAGCGTCGACGCCGGCGACACCCAGACCGACACGGGCCTCATCGAGCGGCAGCGCGGCATCACCGTGCGCTCGGCGGTGGCCTCCTTCACGGCCGGCGCCACGCAGGTCAATCTGATCGACACCCCCGGGCACTCGGACTTCGTCGCCGAGGTGGAACGCGTTCTCGGCGTGCTGGACGGCGCCGTGCTGGTGCTCTCCGCCGTCGAGGGGGTCCAGGCGCACACCCGTGTCCTGATGCGGACGCTGCGGGACATGCGGCTGCCGGTGCTGCTCTTCGTCAACAAGATCGACCGGGTGGGCGCCCGCGACGACGCTCTGCTCGCCGACATCCGGCGCAAGCTGGCCCCGCACCTGGTCCCGATGACGCCGGTGCGCGACCTCGGCACGCCGTCCGCCCGTGCGCTCTCGCCGGCGCTCGACGACGACCCGGAGTTCCGCACCCGGGTCGCCGAGGCCCTGGCCGAGATCGACGAGGCGCTGCTGGCCCGCGTCGTGGACGGCCCGTATCCGTCGGCCGACGAGCTGCGCGCCGCACTCGTCGAGCACACGCGGAGCGGCGCCACCCATCCCGTCCACTTCGGCTCGGCGCGCAGCGGAGCGGGCATCGGTGCGCTCATCGACGGGATCACCGGCCTGCTCCGGCCGGCGCCCTCCGGCGGCGCCGCGGCTCCGGACGGTGCGGCGCCGCCGCGCGGCACGGTCTTCGCCGTCGAGCGCGAACCGTCCGGCAAGAAGACCGCCTATCTGCGCCTGTTCACCGGCACGCTGGCCGCGCGCCAGCGGGTGGCCCTGCACCGCACCGGCCCGGACGGCGCTCGCCTGACGCACCACGGCCAGATCACCGCCCTCCACGTCGTCGGGCGGCGCCACGGCGGCGACGGCGCGCGGCAGTTGACGCCGGGCAACATCGCGAAGCTCGGCGGTCTGGCGGAGGTGCGGGTCGGCGACCGGCTCACCGATCCCGCGGGCCGGGACGACGGCCCCCGCCCACCACGCTTCCCCGCGCCCACCCTCCGGACGCTGGTCCGCCCCCGGGACGCGGCGCCCGGCGCGGCGTCCCGGCTGCACGCGGCCCTCCAGCGCCTCTGCGAACAGGACCCCCTCATCCACGCCGACGCCAGCCCGGACGGCGCCACGACGGTCCTGCTCTACGGCGAGATCCAGAAGGAGATCCTGACGGCGACCCTCGCCCACGACTTCGGGATCGAGGCCGTCTTCGAGCCGACCAGGACCGTCTTTCTGGAACGGCCGGTGGGCGTCGGCGAGGCGTCCGAGGAGATCGGGCGGCGGGTCCCCGGCCCGAGCGGCTTCTGGGCCACGGTCGGACTGCGCGTCGCACCCGGGCAGCGCGGTTCCGGCGTCGCCTTCCGGTACGAGACCGAGCTGGGCGCCCTCCCCCACGCCTTCCACACCGCCATCGAGGAAACGGTGCATTCCGCGCTCCGCAGCGGCCCGCGCGGCTGGGCCGTCACCGACTGCACCGTCACCCTGACCCGCTCGGGCTTCGTCGGCCCGCTCAGCACGGCGGGCGACTTCCGGGGCCTGACTCCGCTGGTGCTCCGGCGTGCCCTGGACGACGCCGGGACACAGCTCTACGAGCCCTGCCACACCTTCGACGTGGACATCCCCCTGGACACCCTGCCGGCCGTCACCTCGTGCCTCGCCGCGCTTGGCGCGGACCTCGTGGAGACCGCGGGCGGTACGACATCGTGGCTGGTCAAGGGCGTGATCCCGGCCAGCCGGGTGCGCGCCGCCGAGCAGCGGCTGCCGGGGCTGACCCGCGGCGAGGCGCTGTGGTGGTCCCGGCCCGACGGGGACCGGCCGGTCGGCCGCCCGGCCGCGGAGACACCGGGCCGCTGACCCGCGGCCCGAGCACACCGCACAACGTCGGGGAGCCGGGAATCAGGGAAAAGAAAAACCCCGTCGCATTGCGATGCGATCGAGGTTTGACAACCGGGGGATTTCTCCGCGTATATTGAGCGTTTGCATGTGACGAGAAAGCGACTCAAAGGCGCCATTCAAAAGTGCAACCCAAACTCTCACTGCTGCACAGCATATTCGAGCGGAGTTGAATTGTCAAACGAGGAATTGCGTAAGGAGCAGGAATTCGTGGACCTGCTCCACGAACGCCTCGACACCCTGCGATCCGGGGCGCGGACGGCCATGGACGAAGCCCTCCCGCAGACCGGGGGCACGTTCCAGGCACGCCTGGAACGTGATGTGCTCGTCGCCGAACAGGCCGAACTGCTGGCCGGCTTCGAGGCCGGGGAGCACGGACTGTGCTTCGGCCGACTGGCCTTCCGGGACGGCCGCGACCACCACATCGGCCGGATCGGCATCCGGCGCGACGACGCCGACCGCACTCCGCTGGTCATCGACTGGCGGGCCGACGTCGCCCGCCCCTTCTACCTCGCCACCGGGCACACCCCCATGGGACTGCGGCGCCGGCGCCACCTGACCACCAAGGGCCGCCGGGTGACCGCGCTGCACGACGAGATCCTCGACCTCGCCGACTCCGAGCGCACCGGCCACGAAGGCACCGACGCGGACGCCGTTCTGCTGGCGTCGCTGGACGCGGCCCGCACCGGCCGCATGCACGACATCGTGCAGACCATCCAGGCCGACCAGGACCGCATCATCCGCGCCCCGCACGACGGCGTCCTCGTCGTGGAGGGCGGCCCGGGCACCGGCAAGACCGTCGTGGCGCTGCACCGGGCCGCGTATCTGCTGTACGCGCACCGCGCGCAGCTGGCCCGGCGCGCGGTGCTGATCGTCGGCCCCAACCCGGCGTTCCTCGGCTACATCGGGCAGGTGCTGCCCTCGCTCGGCGAGACCGGTGTGCTGCTGGCGACGCCCGGCGAGCTGTTCCCCGGCGTGACCGCGACCGGCACCGACACGCCCCGCGCGGCCGAGGTCAAGGGCGACGCGGCGATGGCGGACGCCCTCGCGCGGTTCGTGGCCGACCGGCAGACCCTCCCCGACCCGGTCCTCGTCATCGACCACGAGGACGGCGAACTGCACCTGGACGCCACGATCGCGGAGGAGGCCCGCCGACAGGCCCGGGCCACCCTGCTGCCGCACAACCTCGCGCGCCCGCACTTCGCCTTCCACGTGATCGACGCGCTCACCGCACAACTCACCGAGCGGATCGGCGCCGACCCCTACGGCGGTCCCAACCTCCTCGGCCCGGACGACATCGCCCAGTTGGGCAAGGCCATCGCCACGAGCGGTGCGGTGCATGGTGCCATCGAGGAGCTGTGGCCGTCCCTCACGCCGCATCAGCTGGTCGCCGACTTCCTCGCCGAGCCGGTCCATCTGCCCGACGCCGACGCGGCCGCGATCCGCCGCTCCGGCGGTGCCTGGACCCCGGCGGACGTCGCTCTGCTGGACGAGGCCGCCGAGCTCCTCGGCGAGGACGACTCGGCCGCGCGGGCCGCCGCCGAGGCCGAACGCCAGGAACTCGTCGCGTACGCGCAGGGCGTGCTGGACCTCTCCTACGGTTCGCGCACCCAGGAGTTCGAGGACCGGGACGACGAGGACTCCGAGGTGCTGGCCGCGCACGACCTGATCGACGCCGACCGGCTCGCCGAACGCCAGGAGGAGGCCGACCACCGCACCGCCGCCGAACGCGCCGCGGCGGACCGCACCTGGGCCTTCGGCCACATCATCGTCGACGAGGCCCAGGAACTCTCGCCGATGCTGTGGCGGCTGCTGATGCGCCGTTGCCCGACGCGTTCCATGACCCTGGTCGGCGATCCCGCGCAGACCTCGGAACCGGGCGGCTGCGGTGCCTGGGAGGCCATCCTGGCGCCGCACGTCGGCGACCGCTGGGAGCATGTCCGGCTGGGCGTCAACTACCGTACGCCGACGGAGATCATGGCGGCCGCGGCGGAGATCCCCCGGGCTCTCGACCCGTCGTTCGTGCCGCCGAAGTCGATCCGCTCGACCGGCGTCCACCCGTGGGCCCGGCGCGCCGACGACCTGCCCGCGGCCGTCGCGCAAGCCGTGGCCCGCGAAACGGAACGCGACCATCACGGCCGGCTCGCCGTGATCGCCCCGCGCGGGCGCTGTGCCGCCCTGGCGGCCGCCCTCCCGACGGCCTCCGCCGGTCCCGCCCCCGACCTCACCAACCCGGTGGTGATACTGGACCCGCGCCAGGCCAAGGGGCTGGAGTTCGACACGGTGCTGGTGGCCGAACCGGCGGAGTTCGGGACGAGCGATCTGTATGTCGCGCTCACGCGGGCGACGCAGCGACTGGGCATGCTCTATACGGAGACACTGCCGCGAGGTCTGACCGCGCCGGCGGACTGACCCGGCGCCGGCACCCCGCCGGCGACGCGGCGCGTACAGTGCGGGCCCTCGCCGTACGGTCGGCAGTACGACGAGGGCCCGGACGGTGCGTCAGCGGCCGTCCGAGGTGCGGCGGCGGGCGGCGACCACCAGCCCGGCGCCGGCGGTGAGGGCGACGGCCGAACCGCCGATCGCCCACGGGGTGGCCGGGCCGACGCCGGTGGCGGCCAGTTGCCGGTCACCGCCCGCGGACGCGGACACGGCACTCGACGAGGAGGCCGACGCGGGCCGCGCGCCACTCGCACTGCCGCTGCCACTGCCACTGCCGTCACCGGCACCGCGGCCCGACTTCGCGGGTTCGGCGCCGTCCTCCGCCTTCGCTTCCTTGCCGCTCCCGGTGTGCCCGCCATGGGCATCCGGAACCGGCTTCTTCCTGGCCGCTTCCTCCTCGGCCTTCCGCTTGGCTTCGTCCTTGCGTTCGGCCTCGTCCTTCCGCTTGGCCTCCGCATCCGCCTCGTCCTGGGCGCGGGCCTCGTACTGGCCGACCTCCAGGAAGCGCCGGACGTCCTCCGCCGTGCCCCGCAGTGCCTTATAGGCGGCCGCCTGCACCCGGGGCCCGCCGATGCTGTAGATCTGCATGGCCCGGATCCGGTCGTCCGTTTCCTGGGCGGAGCGCCAGCCGGATTCCAGGAAGCGCACGCGGTCCTCGGGCGTGCCACCGAGCGCCGCCTCCACCGCTTCGCGGACCACCCGGCCCGTGTCCTTGTTCTCGAGGATCCGGAACAGCGTGAAGCGGTTGTCCTCGTCACGTGCCGCGTACTGGCCGACCTCAAGGAAGTGACGCATGGCCGCCGGGCCGCCGTCGAGCGCCCGCTGGGCCTCTCGGTACAGCCCCTTGCCGATGTTCTTGTCCGCGAGCATCCCCAGGATCGTCATCCGGTCCTGCTCGGCGGCCGCATCACTCTGCCCGGCCGTGTCCTCCTGCCCGGCCGAGTTGACGGGCGATGCGCCGCGGTCGGCGGCGGCCGCCGGCGAGGAGAACAGAACGGCCGGTGCTATCGCAGCGGCAGCCACCACGGCCGAAACACGCGCCATCTTCACTCAGTCCACCTACTTGTCCAAGAAATACCCAAAAACTGTCATCGACAGCGTAAAGCAGACGTAAGGTGACGTGATCAGCCGGGTAGGCGCACGGCGCGGCAGCCATCCCGCCGCATCGAATGCCCACACCGTCGGACAGCCATGGAGGAGAAAAGGATGACCCGTCACCCCCGCCGCACCCTTCACTCCGCCCTCATCGGCGCCCTGGCGGTCACCTCATGGGGCGCCGCCACCGCACCGGCCTCGGCCAAGTCCTCGCTCTCCTTCGCCGCCGGCCCCCGCTCGGTCGGCCAGGGCGGACTCGTCCGTGCCACCGCCAGGGCGAGCGACGACAACGCCACATTCAACAGGGTCTGCGTACAGCAGCGTTGGACGGCCGTCGCCTGGCGCAACGTCGCATGCTCCAAGCCCGCCCGCCACGCCGGAGGCGCCGTCAACGCCACCCTGCGCGCCAAGGCACGCGGCCGTATCCAGCTGCGCGCGGTGCTCCTGGAGGGCCGCTCCCCCCAGGACAAGCACCCCAGGACGCGCTCGGTCTCCCGCCCGGTGACCATCACGGTCCACTGAGGGGCCGCTATGTCGGTTTCTGTACAGGTTTTCCGGGAACCCGGCGCGGCTCGCGAGTTCTGGTCCGACGACCGGACGTGCGCGGTCGTGGTGGCGCGGGAGGCCGGGTCGGTCGTCGGCTCGCTCGCGGTACTGGACTTGGGAGCGGACGATCCCGATCTCCGGTTCGTGGGAGTGGTCGAGGGGTCCGCCCAGGCCCGGGTGCCGTTGGTGGAGGCGGCGGCACCGCTCGCGCGGGACGCCGGCGGCCGTACGCTGCGCTGGATCGAGGAGACCGGCGAGATGCCCCTGGCCGCCGCTGCCGCCTTGGAGCGGCTGGGGGCGATCGCCGGGGACGAGGTCCAGCGCTGGTGGCGAAGGGAGTTGCCGGCGGGGCCGGCGGCCGCACCCGGCGGCCGGGATCGCGAGTCGCCGACCGCCGGCGGCGCCCCGTTCCGGGTGGGCATGGGTGATGCCTGGTGCGATGTGGAGGTGGACGACGACCGGGCGATGCTGGTCCTCGACCGGCAGGAGGAAGGGTCGGCCGACGCGCTGGCGGCGCTCGTGTCGTTGGCGTTGCGCCGGGTGACGACGGAGTCCCCCGGAATCCGGGCGGCGGAGATCTGTGTGGCGCCCGGGGACAACGTCTTCGAGGCGGCCCTCCTCTCACTCGGCTTCGCCCCGACGACCCGGCGCGCCGTCGAATACCGCCTGGCGCTGGGCACCTGACGAGGCAGACCGGCTGGCCGACGCCTCAACTACCCGCATACGGCGCCCAGTTGACTCGTCGGCTCGCCGAGGCGTCGGTTGGATGGTTGGCTGCCCGGTCGGCTCGTTGGCCCGGCGGTCTCCTAGAATCCGTTGCTGCCATTCATGCTTCCGGCCGTGGGACCGGAAGGGCGGTAGTGGTTGATGAGGCCCGCGTGCCGGCCGGCCCGGGCGGCGCGGTGGGCGTCGGGGTGATCCAGCCGGGGACGTCGTCCGTGCAGGACGAACCCAGCGATGCGGGACATCATGCGGCCGAGTTCAGCTTTCATGTGGTCATCCTCCGTTCGCAGTTCGATCATTCCAGCGTAGGCGATGCCGAGGCGGCCGTACGCGCCGCCGCCGCGGCATTCCCGGGATCGCCGGTCACCTTGGCCGAAACTGGCCTGGCGCGGGCCACGCGGTACCCACCGCGGGCACCGGCAGAACCAGTCCCCCGGTCACGACGGAGGAACGCATGGCGGAGGAGGACCGCAACGCGCCGGCCCCGGTGCCCGGGACGGGCGGCGACCAGCGGCGGTTGCGCTACGAGCTGCTGAGCTGCGCGCTGCACGGTCACCACCTCGAAGGCGTGGGGGCGCAACGGGTGCGACCCGCCGACAGTCTGCTGGTCCGCGAGGACCGGGACGGACTGCGCTGGCACCGCTGCCTGCGGTGCGATGCCTGGGTACCGGTGACAGGGCGGCCGCCGACCGTCCGTCCGTACCCGCCGGACCGGCACGAGATCGCTCTCCCGCTGCGCGGCAAGCCGCTGCGCGACCGCTATGTGCTGCGGCTGATCGCGCTCGACCGGCTGCTGCACTTCGTGGTGCTCGGGACGCTGGCCGCCGGCATCTTCGTCTTCGCGGACAAGCGCGCCAGCCTCCAGGCACCTTTCTACCGGTTCATGGATCTGTTGCAGAACGGCGTGGGCGGGGCCGGCGGCGTCTCCCAGGGCGGTCTGCTCGGCGAGGTGGCCAAGGCGTTCGCGGTGCGTTCCGCCACGTTGTGGCTGATCGGACTGGTGATCGCCGGCTATGCGCTGCTGGAAGGCGTCGAGGCGGTCGGGTTGTGGTTCGCCAGGCGGTGGGCGGAGTACCTCACATTCGTCGCCACCACCGTGCTGCTGGCCCCGGAGGTCTACGAGTTGCTGTCCCGGGTGACGGTGACCAAGGTCCTCACCCTGCTGATCAACCTCGCGGTGGTGGTCTATCTGCTCTTCGCCAAGCGGCTGTTCGGCGTGCGCGGCGGCGGCCGCGCGGAGGCCGCCGTACGGGCCCGGGACGTGAGTTGGGAGGCGCTGGAGCGGGTGCCACCGGCCCGGACGGCGGACTGAGCGACGACTGCCCTCACCTCAGGCCCAGTGCCGCGCGGAGGGTGGTGAACAGGTCGGTCTGGTTGGTCACGCCGAGGACCCGGTACGCCTGCGGGCCCTGGGCGGCGATCCGCACCTGGGTGCCGGTGTGCTCCTGCGACCTGCCCGGGGTGTTGGTCGAGTAGTTGACCTTCAGCTGCTGGCCCTCGTTGGTGACCAGCGTGGAGGACAGGCCGGGCGGGGTGGCCTCCAGGGGCACGATCTGACTGGTGTGGCCGTGGTCGGCGGTGGTCACCACGAGCGTGTCGGGGTGCTTGGCGGCGTAGTCGCGGGCGACCTTCACCGCACGGTCGAAGGCGGCCGTCTCGCCGATCTGGCCGCAGGGGTCGGCCGCGTGGTCCTGCTTGTCGATCGACGCGCCCTCGATCTGGAGGAAGAAGCCCTTCCTGGCGTGCTTCTGCTTGGCCTCCAGCAGCTGGATCGCCTTGGCGGCCGAGTCGGCCAGGCTCGGAGTGGCCGACGGACGGCCGGAGTTGGAGGTCACACAGCGCTGCGGGGCGGTGCCGCCGACCGCTGCCGGCTTGCCGGTCCACTCGGTCGGTACGTTGCCCGGCGCGAACAGGCCCAGCACCGGCTTGCCCGCCTTGACGCCCTTCATGCCGGCGTCGTCGGTGACGACCTGGTAGCCCAGCTTCCGGGCCTGCTCGGTGACGGTCAGCCCGCGGTACGGCCCCTCAGTGATCTTCTGGTCGAAGCGCTGCCTGCCGCCGCCGAAGAGGACGTCCACCCTGTGGTTGACGGACTGCTCGGCGATCGAGCCCGGACCGCCCTTGGCGAGGGTGTCGGCGGGGCACTTGGCCATGTCGCCGGGTCCCTGGCAGGAGCGGTCGGTGGCGTGCGAGGCGAGGACCGCGGGGGTGGCGTCGGTGAGTTCGGCGGTGGTGACGCTGCCGGTGGCGTAGCCGTTCTTCTGGGCCAGTTCGAGGATGGTGGGGAGGGCCCGGTTGGTGTCCGGGGTCTTGGATATCCGGCCGTTCACGGTCTTCACCCCGGTCGCCCAGCCCGATCCGCTGGCGGCGGAGTCGGTCACGTAGTCCGGTGTGCCGTCGGCGTGGACCGCGTAGGTCGTGTAGGAGCCGGTGAGCGGGAAGGCGTCCATGTTCAGACGGCCGTTGGCGCCGACCACGTAGTCGCGGGCGAGCGTGATCTCGGAGTCCCCCATACCGTCACCGATCAGCAGGATGACGTTCTTCGCCTTGCCGCCCTTGACGGCGTGCCGGGCCTGCTGCCTGGTGTCGGAGGCGCCGGCCGTGGTGGTCACGGCCACGGCGGCCGCCGTGGCGGCGGCCAGGGCGGTGGCGGCCACGAGGTGACGGCGGGAGGGGCTGTGCATGGAACGTCTCCTTGCGGATCCGGGATGTACGCGGACGTTTCGTCCAACGCACCCCAGCCCACCAGCCGTTCATGAACCGGAGGTGACCAGGCACCGGCATCCCCGCAGCCGGGACGTAACCGGTTCCGCCGCCAGTCAGCTCTCCTGTGCCATCAGCCCTTCTGCGCCATCAGGTCCCGCAGGACCTCCATCACATCGGCGGTGTCGGCGGCGGGCGGGGCCTGCACGGCTGCCTTGGCCCCGTAGTCGGAGTAGTCCGCCGTGGACTTGACGGTGCCCTGCGGGGTCTTGACGTCCACGGCCATCTTCACGGGGTAGTCCTGGCCGTTGACCCACACGTCGTAGTCGTAGCTCTTGATGCCGGCCTTCTTGATGTTCGCGACCAGCTTCTGCCGTTGCTCGTCGGTGAGGTGCTTGACGGACTTGAGCGAGCCGAGGCCCTCCTCCACGGCCAGCGAGCCCCGGTAGTGCTCGGCGCGTTCGCCGTTGACCTCGCCCGCCCCCAGGTGCTTGACGTCCGGCGAGCCGAGCAGCATCGCGAGCTGCTGCGCCGGGTCCTGGTTCATGTCGTCCAGGCCCGCGGTGACCTGCCGCATGAGGGCGTTGTCGCCGGTCCGGGCGGCGGCGCCCCGGAGATCGAACTTGCCCCAGCGCTTGCCGCCGAACGCCTCGGAGGGCTTGCCCAGGTCGACGTAGACGGTGTCGTCCAGCCACACCATGTGCGACTTCTCGGCACCGTCCGACCGGCCCCCGAGCGGACTGTCGCTCATGGTCACGTCCATGACCAACGGGTCCCACCCCATGACGCCGGACAGTTTCGTCTCACCGCCGTCCGGGAGGCCCGCCGGTATGGACATGGTCATCGTGACCTTGGCCGACTTCGCCGCGGCGGTCTTGTGGTACGCGGCGTTGAGCGCCTGCACCGGAGTGCGCTGGGCGCTGCGGCCCTGCCCGCCGCCCTGCCCGTCGGCCTTCCCGGCAGCCTGCTGGCAGCTCGTCACGCCCGCCAGTACGGCGACGGCCGCGAGCGAGACACCGGTGCGCCGCGCGATCCCCTTCTGCATGCCCCACCCCTGTATGTCCGTATGTCCGCTTACGGCAAGTACAACACGTACGGTAACGCATTGGCCTGACATTTATTGAAAGGGACGGCCGGGCCCCGCCCTGGCCTGAAGTCGTCGCCTCATGGGCACCACACTCCCCCTTGCTTACTGCCGATTTACCGGCCCTTTGAGCACTATGGGTGCGTCTTGGCAACTTTCGTGTGCCTCAGGACACCTGAGGAAGAACCAGAGGACCACCGTGCGCCCACCCGTCATCCCGTCGCCCGCCCCCGTAGCCACGCCGCAGGGGCATCGGGGCTGACCACCGTGGCGAACTCCCCGCACACCACCGTGACATCGCGTCCCGTCCTCGCGAAGTCCCCCCGCGTCCCGGCGCCCGATCCGCGCCGCCCCACGCCGTGGCTGCGGCCCACCATCCGGATACGGCTCACGCTGCTCTACGGCGGCATGTTCCTGATGGCGGGTGTCGTCCTGCTCGCGATCATCTACTTCCTGGCGGCCGAGACCCTCAAGGAAGGCACCCCGGACTTCCGGGTCTTCGGCACCAACCTCCGGGTCAGCAACGTCAACTGCCCCATCCTGCCGACCTCCGGCACGGTCGGCGAGGTCAACGCGGCGATCAGCAGCTGCGTCCAGGACCAGCGCTCGCTGGCGCTGAGCCAGTTCCTCAACCGTTCGTTGCTGGCGTTGCTGGGTTTGACGATTGTGGCGTTCGCGTTCGGTTATGCGATGGCGGGGCGGGTGTTGTCGCCGTTGGGGCGGATCACGCGGACCGCGCAGCGGGTGGCGGGTTCGGATCTGCATCGGCGGATCGAGTTGGGGGGTCCGGATGATGAGCTGAAGGAGTTGGCGGACACCTTCGACGAGATGTTGGACCGGTTGGACCGGGCGTTTGAGTCGCAGCGGCGGTTCGTCTCGAACGCTTCGCATGAGTTGCGGACGCCGTTGGCGATCAATCGGACGTTGTTGGAGGTGCAGCTGGCCGATCCGCAGGCGTCGCCGGAGGTGCAGCAGCTGGGGCGGACGTTGCTGGCGACCAATGAGCGCAGTGAGCAGTTGGTGGAGGGGTTGCTGCTGCTGGCGCGCAGTGAGAACAAGATCGTGGATCGGCGTCCGGTGGATCTGTCGGAGGTGGCGTCGCAGGCGGTGGATCAGACGCGGGAGGAGGCGCAGGCGAAGGGGGTTGCGTTGCGGGGGGTGCGGCAGCAGGTGTTCGTGCAGGGCAATGGGGTGTTGCTGGAGCGGATCGCGTTGAATCTGGTGCAGAACGCGGTGCGTTACAACGTCCCGGAGGGGGGTTGGGTGGAGGTGAGCACCGAGCCGCAGCCGGGGTGTGCGGTGTTGGTGGTGTCCAATACGGGGCCGGTGGTGCCGGCGTATGAGGTGGAGAACCTCTTCGAGCCGTTCCGTCGGTTGCGTACGGAGCGGACCGGCAGCGACAAGGGGGTGGGCCTGGGGCTGTCCATCGTCCGCTCGGTGGTCCGCGCCCACGACGGCACCATCACCGCCGAACCCCGCGAAGGCGGCGGCCTCGACATGCGCGTCGTCCTGCCCCTCTGACACCGACGACTCTGACACCGGCGACGACGGCCCCGTGCGGCCGCTGGAGGCGTCGTACGCGGCCGCCCTCACCCCTCGGCGGCCGGCCGGTAGGTGCACACCTGGACGCCTGTATCACCCCTGGCCGTGGATACCAGTTCCCAGGCACGCAGGGCCCCGTCGTCCGGGAAGATCCGCTTGCCGCCGCCGAGGAGCACCGGCATGAGGATCAGCCGCAGTTCGTCCACCAGGCCCTCGCACAGCAGGGTGCGGACGAGCGTGGGGCTGCCCATGACCAGCAGGTCGCCGCCGTCGGCCGCGCGAAGCTCGCGGATCCGGGCGACGGCCTGGTCGCCGGGGATGCGCGTGGTGTTGTCCCACGTCAGCTGGGCGTCGTCCAGCGTCGTGGACACGACGTACTTGGGGAGGGCGTTCATCCGGTCGGCGAACGGGTCGCCGGCCCGCTCGGGCCAGGCCGCGGCCATCGTCTGCCACGTGCGGCGCCCGAACAGCAGCGCCTCGGCCTTCTCCAACCCCTCGGCAAAGGCCCCGCCCACCACCTCCGGGTCGAAGAACCGGTGCGACCAACCGCCGTGGGCGAAGCCCCCGTCACGGTCCTCCTCCGGCCCACCGGGCGCCTGCACCACGCCGTCCAGGCTCATGAACTCACTGACCGCGATGCGCATGGCAACTCGCTCCTGTTCACCGTCAGGTCTCGGCAACACGACGGTTGGAGGTTACGGCACGGAAGGAACCCCCGCCCTCGCGCCGACGCCAGGCACCACCCTCCCTCGCCCCGTGCTCCGTGTCGGAGCACGGGCACCCGGCAGGTCGCGGGTAGTTTTCGGGGCGGCGGTCACACGTTCCCCATGCGTCAGGCGTCGAGGCCGGAAGGAGCGTCCCACGATGCGTCCGCGCTTCTCCCCCGGACTGCGGGGGCAACGGTGAACGGTGCGCGGCCGGCGCTCAGCCGACGGCACCTGGTGACGGGCGTGGCCGCGCTCGCCGCCACCAATGCCTGTGCCGGCCCCGGCACCGCGCCCAACCCCGGCACCAGTCGCACGCCACCGGGCTATCCCCAGGCACAGTGGGTCCCCGCCGACATCACCAACTACACCCCCGCGGACCGGCCGACCAGTCATCCCGTCCGGATGGTGATCGTGCACGTCACCCAGGAGACGTTCCCCGACACCCTGATGCTCTTCGGCCGCCCCGGCTACCGTGCCTCCGCCCACTACACCGTACGCTCCGAGGACGGTTACCTCGCCCAGAGCGTCCGGGAGCACGACGTTGCCTGGCACGCCGGGAACGTCAGCTACAACTGGGGCAGCATCGGGGTGGAGCACGAGGGACGGGTCGACGAACCGCGGTGGTTCACCGCCGCGCTCTACGAGCGGTCGGCGGCCCTGACCGCCGCGATCTGCCACCGCTACGGCATCCCGGTCGACCGCCGCCACATCATCGGCCACAACGAGGTCCCCGGCGCCGACCACATCGACCCCGGCCCGCTCTGGGACTGGCCCCGCTATCTGCGCCTGGTGGCCGCGGCGTTCTGATCGGGGTCGCCCGACCCGCCCCCGTCAGCGGTTGCCGTTGAAGTAGACGATGTCCCAGTGGGTGCCGCGCGGGCTGACTTCGCGCGCGTAGACGTTGCCCGCCGGCGACTTGTACGTCTTCGCCTGATCGCCCGGCCGCCGGCCCGCGTAACGGAAGTAGCCGGCGATGTACCTGTCCACGCACGGGGTCACATGCACGTCGACCTTGTAGCCGTTCCAGTGGCTGTACCTGCCGGACTGGTGGCCCGTCTCCGTGCCGGCGGTGACGGTCACCGCGCAGCCGCTCGCCCGCTTGAACGCGATCACGCCCGAGACGGTGGACCTGTTGATCTGGTCGAAGGACGTACAGGTGCGGTTGTTGCGGTCGCTGCACCGGCCGGACGAGGTCCAGGCGACCCCGGCCTTCCGGAACTGCTGCGCCGCGGCGGCCTGCGTGTACTTCGCCGGCGCGGCCGTCACGGTGGGCGCGGCACCGACGAGCAGTCCGGCCGCCGCCAGCAGGGACGCGCCCACGGTGAGCTTGCGCAAGGTCATGCTGCATCCTTTCGGAGCCGATCTCGGACCTCTGCACCCTGCCCCATGCCGACGGCGACTCCAACGGCGCGTCCAGGGGCGCACGACGGCACCGGACGCGCCATCCACCGCTCATGCGCTCCCGGACGCGTCCTCGAACGCCGCCAGCATCTCCGGCGACCAGGTCAGGCTGCCGTCCCGCAGGTCGCCGAGCACCCCGCGGAGCCAGCGTTCCTCGGCGCCGAGGACGGCGAGCAGATACTCGTTCTCGATCAGCGCGATGCGCGGGAGTCCGGGCGGGACTTCGGCGTTCTGGCGCTCCAGTCCGGCGCGCTGCGCCGAGATCCGTTCCAGTCGCCGCTCCAGGATCGGCGCCACCTCGTCCGGGGTGAGCATCAGCATGTTCGACAGCGCCGCCGGGAAGACCGGGAACTCCGCCTTGGGCACCGCCAGCATCTGCTCCAGCCACTCCCGCGTGACCGCCCGCCCCTCGTCGGTGACTTCGTAGACGGTCCGCTCCGGGTACTGCTGGTCGCGCTCGGTGTGCCGGACGGCGATCAGCCCACCGGCCTGGAGCCGCTCGATGGTGCGGTAAAGCCCGGCCCGCTGGCCGACGTTGACGACCTGCTCCTTTCCCCACTGCCTGAGCAGCTGCTGGATGCCGTACGGGTGCAGCGGCCGGTGGTGCAGCAGCACCAGAACGGTCAGGCCGAGCGGCGAGCTCTTCACGGGGGCGTTCATGCAGGTCATCGTAGTCAGCGAGGTATCTAGTTGCACTGATACTAGTTTCCTTGAAACTATTGCCCAGCCAGGCCGGTGACTCGGCTGATTCAGGCAACTCATGTGTTCAGGCAACTCGTGTGTTCTCGTGTTCTCCCTGGAGGGGTTATGGACGGCAACGGGCCGCGGACGGCGCTCGTCATCGGGGGCGGGGTGGCGGGGCCGGTCGCGGCGCTCGCGCTGCGCAAGGCGGGTATCGCGGCGACGGTCTACGAGGCGTACCCGACCGCCGCGGACGGGGTCGGCGCCTGGCTGGGCCTGGCGCCCAACGGACTGGCGGCGCTGGCGACGGTCGGCGCCGACGCAGCGGTGCGGGCGGTGGGACAGCCGGTCCCCGGTGTGGTGATGGCTGACGGCGCGGGGAACCACCTCACCCGCTTCGACGGCTTTCCCGAACTCCCGGCCACGATGACGATGCCGCGCGACCGCCTGTTCCGGGCGCTGACCGATCACGCGCTGGCGGAGGGCATCCCGTTCGCGTACGGAAAACGGCTGGTCGGCGCCGAGGAGACCGCCGACGGCGTCACCGCCCACTTCGCGGACGGGACCTCCGCCACCGCCGACCTCCTGATCGGCGCCGACGGCATCCGCTCCACCGTCCGCACGGTGATCGATCCCCAGGCACCCGCGCCCGAGTACGGCGGAGTGCTGAGCTTCGGCGGCTACGCGTTCGCGGACGGCGACACCGGGGCCGCGGTCGTTGTCGATGGCGACGGCGACGGCGAAGCCGAGGTCGAGTGTGAACCAGGCACGATGTACTTCGCGTTCGGCCGGGCCTTCATGGGCTACTGGCGGGGTCCGGACGGGCGGCTGATCTGGTTCGGCGGACTCCCCGTGGACACCCCGCCGAGCCAGCGGGAACTGGCGCGGGTGTCCGGCACCGAGTGGCTGGACCAGCTGCACGGCCTGTACGCCGGCCATGTCCCGGGCGAGCGGATACTCCGGCACACCGACCCGGACTCGCTGATGGTGGTCGGCCAGATGGAGCGGATGCCGTCCGTACCGCGCTGGTACCGCGGACGGATGGTGCTGGTGGGCGACGCCGTGCACGCGCCTTCGTCCAGCTCCGGACAGGGCGCCTCACTCGCCATGGAGAGCGCGGTCGAACTGGCCCGCTGTCTGCGCGATCTCCCCACGCACGGCGAGGCGTTCGCCGCCTACGAGGCACTGCGGCGCCCGCGCGTGGAAGCGATCGGACTGAACGCGGCGGCCGTCAACAAGGTCAAGGCGGGCAAGAGCGATGCGCCCACGGCGGCGTTCCCGGCGCCCGAGGAGATGTTCCGGGCGCTGCACTTCCACCGGATTCCGTGGGAGGAGAAGGTGGTCTGGGAGGGGTAACGGGTGAGCGGGGCCAGGTGGTTGGTGGCCGGGGGGCCAGTCACCCGCTGCTGTCGTTGCCATCGTTGCTGTCGCCGTCCTCCAACGTCCCGGACACGACGGCGGCGACGGCGCTCAGGCACGCGCGGACCGGTGGGCTCTGCGCTCGGGTGGTCCAGGCGGCGCGGATGTCGCGGCGGAGGGCCGGGCGGGCGGGGAGGAACCGCACGCCGGGCGGGGTGGGGTGACGGGACATGGCGGGGGTGAGGCAGGCCGTCAAGCCGCGTGATACCAGGGCGAGTTGGGTGAGGTGGTCGGCGAGAAGGTAGCGGATTTCGGGCTCGATGCCATGGGCGCGGAGCGTTTGGACGAGAGCTTCGTATGCCTCCGTGCCGGGTGGGCAGCAGGCCCAGGCGGTTCCGGTGAGGGCGGCGAGACCGGCATGGGAGGTGAGGTCGATGACGGCGCGGTCGGCGAGTGGATGGTCCGCGGCGAGGGCGATGTAGACCTCTTCGCTGATGACGGTGCGGAGGGTGATGCCTTCGGGGACGGCGAGGGGGCGGGTGGTCCAGCTCTCGACGAAGAGGAGGTCCAGTTCGCCGTGGACGAGGCGGGGCAGGAGGTGGATCGCCTCGCCGTCGACGACGGTGGGGGTGAGCCGGGGGTGCTCGACGGTGAGGGCGGCGAGCGCGTCGGGCAGCAGGGTGCGTACCGCGCTGCCGACGCCGCCGATCCGGAGGGGGCCCAGCACATCGTTCCCGAGATCCGCCAAGTCGGCCTGCGCTGCAGCGAGTTGGGCGATCAGGAGGTCGGCGTGCGCGGCCAGGACCCGGCCGGCGTGGGTCAGGCGGACGCTGCGGCCGTGCGGTTGGAGGAGGGGGTGGCCGGCTTCGCGTTCCAGTTTGGCCAGTTGCTGGGAGACCGCGGACGGAGTCATGTGCAGGGTGCGGGCGGCTCGGGCGATCGTTCCGTGGGCAGCGACGGCGGCGAGCGCGCGGAGCCGGTCGATACTGAACACCTTAGGGATGCTACCGATTACCCGGCTTGAATCATTGCTTTTTGTTTATGGTCCGGCCAGGCACAGTGACGTGCATGAGTTTTGTGACGCGCGGAAGCAAGTCGATGGCATCGGGAGAGAGAGCGACGGGCGCGGGTGCGGGGGCGGAGGCGGGTGCGCGGGCAGTGGAGACGGTGCCGGGTCCGCGCCGGCGTCCCGGCCCGCTCCCCACGCTCCCCGCCCAGGCGGGGCGTCCGGTCGTACTGGCCCTCGCGGGATCGGCGTGCATCTCCGCCTCGGCCATCTTCATGAAGTTCTCCGGGACGAACGCCGGGACGGGAGCCTTCCTGCGCTGCGCGTTGGCGCTGTTCCTGCTGGTACCGCTTGCCTGGCGGGAGTTGCGGCGGGTCGGTCCGCGACCGTTGCGCTACGGGCTGATGGACATCGGGGCCGGGGTGCTGCTCGGCGTGGACATGGTGTTCTGGGCGGCCGCCGTCCTCAACGTCGGCGCGTCGGTGACCACAGTGCTGCTCAACGTCCAGGTGGTGGTCTTCCCGTTACTCGCCCGACTGATCTCGGGGACGCGGCTGACGGGACGGTTCCTGTTGATGGCGCCGCTGATGCTGGCGGGGGTGGCGCTGGCGAGCGGAGCGCTCGGGCATCCGCAGTCCGGCAGCGATCCGGTCGCCGGGGCGACGTTCGGAACGGCGTCGGGGGTGGCGTACGCGGGATACCTGTTCCTGATGAGACTGGGAGGCGGACGGGAGCACACCATCACTCCGGTGTGCGTCTCGACCGCGGCGGCCGCGGCGGCGGCCGCGGTGATGGGCGGCCTGTGGACCGGCATCGATCTGAATCCGGGCTGGCCGGCCTGGGGTTGGCTGATCGCCCTCGCCTTCGTCGGGCAGGTGCTCGCCTGGCTCCTGATCACCGCCGCGCTGCCGCGCCTGGCACCGAACGTCGGGGCCGCACTGCTGCTGCTCCAGCCGGTGATGGCCTTCGGGCTGGGGGTGGCGATCGGTGAACGCCCGACCCTGACCCAGGCCGTGGGCTGCGCCGTGGTGGTCGCGGCGGTCTGGTACACCGGCCGGACGCCGCGGGGGCGCCGGCGGGTGTCCGCCTGAGGCGGCGCGGCGCGGCCGCCTTGGGCCGCGCCCCGGGCCGCCGGGTCGCCCCGTGATCGTCCTCCCTGGGGCCGTCCTCCACCGGACCCTCGTCGCGATACGGTCACGGCATGGCTGATTCCCGTGGGACCAACCACCGCCTGACCACGTCGTCCCGCCTGACCACGTCGTCCTTCCTCGTGCTCGGCTTCATCGACCAGTTGGGCGAGGCCAGTCCGTATGACGTCAAGGTGGAGGCCGGTCGCACGGTGGCGCCGTTCTGGTCGATGCCGCATGCGCAGGTCTACGCGCAGTGCGACCGGCTCGTCGCGGCGGGCCTGTTGTCGGAATCCCGCCAGGCAGGCGGGCGCAACCGGCGACTGCTGAAACTCACCGCCGCGGGCAAGGCGGCCTTGGAGGAGTGGCTCGCCGACTCGACCTTTCTCCCCGTCGAGGCGCGGGAGCGCAACATCCTCAAGCTGTGGTTCGGCGGGCGACCGGAGGTCCACTCCCCTGTGCAGCTCGACGAACATCGCCGCACGCTCACCGAGTACGAGCAACTTGCCGAGAGTGTAGGAGTGTTGCTGACACGGGGACAGCGCGAGGCGCTGGAGTTCGGCATCCGGTACGAGCGCATGATGATCGATTTCTGGCAGTGGGTGGAACAGCGGGGAAAGTAGCCCTTTTCCGGTCAACTCCCCTTGTGGGGCGCCGATTCATGCCGGAGACGGCGCACGGACCATTGACCCGCGGCCCGGATCGCCCCTACCTTCTCGACAGTCCAGTTAGGACCATCCACTTAGGACTATCGCGGGCCTGGACACCGTGCCAGTCAGTCGAGCCGGCGCCGCGATCCAGGGGAGTCGCCATGAACCGTCCAAGGGGGGCCACCTGGCGCCGCACGGCCACCATCGCCGTGGTCGTCGTCTGCGTGGGGTACGCGCCGATCGCGATGACCGAACTGTGGCCGTACGCGCACCGGGGCGCGCCCGCCCTCGGCGAATGGCTGCTGAGCCGGGCGGTGTCGCCGCGCTATGTCGCCGACGCCTTCGCCACCCGCATCGGACCGTACGGCCGCAGCCTGGCCGCGATGATCTTCCATTCGGTGCTGGGCGGCCTGCTGATGCTGCTCGGGCCGGCGCAGTTGTTTTCGGCGATCCGCCGGCGCATCCGGCTGCACCGCGTACTCGGCGTGGTGTACGCGCTGACGGTGTACGCCTCGATGGCGGGCGCCGCGATCTACCTGGCGCGGACCGCGCCGCGCGACGCGTTCAGTGGGCCGGCCTTCTGGATCGTGCTCGCCACCCTCCTCGTCGGCACCGTTCTGAGTGTCACGTTCGGCATCCTCGCCGCCGTCGGCACCTTCCCCGACCTGCACCAACGGTGGATGCTGCTGTCCTACGCGTACCTGATGTCCGCGCCGCTGCTGCGCCTGGAATGGAGCGCGCTGCCGGTGCTCCTGCCCGGCCTCTCCCTGGCGGACGTCAACCGGATCGCGATCATGCACCTCGGTGCGGTCGTCACGCTCGGCGCGCTGATCGCCTCCCGCGCGATGGACAAACGGGATACGGCTCCGGGGGTACGTGGCACGTGGGTGCCGATGCCTGTGCTCGCCGTGGCGCACGTGGCCGGTGCGGCGGGGCTCGCGTGGATCGTCACGTCCTCTCTGGGATGGGGCGCCACGGGCTTCCGCCTGCTGGCCGCCTACCTGATCCCGTTCGCCGCCGCCTACGTCACCATGTTCGTCTGCCAGCGACGGGCCGGGCGGGACGGCAGGAGCTGGGCGCGCGAGGAGTGGCGGCTGCACCTGGCCGCGCTGTGTCTGGCTCCGCTGTTCTCCGCCGCCGCGGCGCTGCTCTTCGAGCGCTTCACGGGACTCGACCGTCCGACGGCACTGACCGCGGGCGTCGCCATCGGCTGCGGGATGTTGGCCTTCGCGGCGACCACGGTGGTCAGTCTGCGGGTGATGTTCGGGCGCGAGCTACGCAAACGGGAGCGGCTGACTATCGCCGCCCCACGACCTGAGCCGGCCAGTCGCCTGGCGGACGAACGATCAGTCGCGGCCACCACGGCAACAGTGGTTCGGACAAGGACGGAGCGCAGATGAACAGGTCGACGGAAGCCACAGCCCCGGCACCGCACGGACGCGAACTCGCCGTCGGGACAACGATGTTGTCATCCACCGTGGCAGTGGTCAGCCTCCTCACCGGTGGCGCGCTCGCCCTCGTCAACCTCACCGGGCACACCTTCGGCGCCTGGCAGTCACCCGAGTCTCTCAGCCCGGGCCTCATCGGCGCGGCCATGCTCGGCGTGACACCGGGGCTCTTCGCCGTCGGTCGGGCGCGTGCCTGGGAGGAGGTCCGGACGCTCGTCCTGCCGCTCGTCATCGTCCTCGTCGGGCTCTTCACCGTCAGCATCCTCAACGGCGGAGAACTCCAGGCGGTCCGCGGCGGATCGCTCTTCCTCGTCCTGTTCAGCCTGGGCTGGATCGCCGTGCTGGGACTGCTCGGGCTCTGTGCGCTGCTGTGCCTGAGCCGGCAGTACCTCAAGCCGGCCCGACCGCCGGAGCAGCGGGCCATGCCGGCCGTACCGCTTCCGGGCTGGTCGAAGCCGTTCCTGGCCGTACTGGGTTCGGCGTGGTTCGGCATCGGGGCCGGTCTGCTCGCCGTTCCCCGCTTCTGGGGTGACTTCGTTCCATGGGAGGTCAGCCGGGCCGATGCCCAGGCACTCGGTGTCTGGGCCCTGGCCCTGGGCGTCGGCGTGCTCGGTTCCCTGGCCGAGGACGACCTCGGCCGCACCCGGCCGGCGCTGCTCGCCCTTCCCGGCGTCGCCCTCGCATTCGCCGTCGAACTCGCCGCCCGTGCCGCCCATGTGCACTGGGCCTCCGGTCCCGGCCTGTCCCTGCTCACCATGATTGGCGGACTGCTGGTGGCCGGCGTGACGGGCCGGTGGCTGCTGGCACGCCGCACGACGCCGGTTGCCGCATCAGCGCCACAACCGGAACCGGAACGGAGTCCGGAACCGCAACGGAATCCCTGATCAGGTGCCGAACTCGCGGTCCCGGACGGCCCGTTCGCGGTCGATGTCATCGGCGAGTTCCTGGCGCTCCGAGGCGTTCGGCATAGCGGCACGCGCAGCATGCGTAGGCACCGTTGCGGGTTCGCCCCAGGGCGCGGTCGCTATCTGCGCAGCGCCCCGTACACCGACCACACCACTGACACCAGCGGTACCGCGACCACCGCGCCGAGTACTCCGGCCGTGACGCCGCCGCAGACCACCGCCAGCGCCACCACCATCGGGTGCAGGCGCACCGCGCGGCTCATCACCAGGGGGTGCAGTACGTGCCCTTCGAGCTGGCCGATGACCACGATGAGCAGGACGACGAGCAGCGCCACCAAGGGGCCCTTGGCGGCCAGGGCCACCACCGCGGCCACCGCCAGGGCCACCGGTGAGCCGACGAGCGGGACGAAGGCGGCGAAGAACTCCAGTACCGCGAGGGGCAGCACCAGCGGGACGCCCAGCCCGAAGAGGGCCAGGCCCACCAGGACGGCGTTGGTCGCGGCGATCACCACGATGCCGCGGGTGTAGCCGGTGAACGTCGCCCATGCCGCGCGTCCGGCGGTGCCCGCCCAGCGGCGTCCGCGCTCGGGGAGCTGGCCGCCGAACCAGAGCCACATCCCGCCGCCGGAGTGCAGAAAGAAGACCGAGCAGAACATGGCCAGCGCCGCCACCGTCAGGACCTCCGCGAGCCGGCCGACACCGCTCACCGCGGTGTTGATGAGGTTGGCGCGGTTGCTGGAGACGAAGTGGGAGATCCAGGTCTGGAGGCGGGCGAGGGAGCCGTGTTGAAGGTGGAACGGCGGGCCTTCGAGCCATCGCTCGATCCTCGCGATGCCGCCGGTGAACACCTCGCGCAGACCGGGCCACTCGCTGGCCACGTTGGCCCCGATGAGGCTCAGTACGCCCAACAGGAGCACGGTCCCGAGCAGCAGGCCGGTGGTGACCGCGGCGGAGCGCGGCAGCCACCGGTCCAGCAGGTTCGTCAGCGGTTCCAGGAGGGCGGTGAGCACCAGGGCCAGGAACACCGCCAGGGTGACCAGGTGGAACCGCCCGAGCGCGATGAACACCACGTACACGGCGGTGCCCACGACCAGCAGCCGCCACCCGTACGCGGCGGCCAGCCGCAGGGGCCGGGGCACGGCGACGGCCTCGCGCGGCCGTGGGCGCGGTGGCCCGCCGGGTGACCGCCCGGCGGGCCACCGCCTCCGACGCGGGACGGCCCACGGCGCCGCGGAACCGCTGTTCCGCGGTCGGCGGACGGGACGGTCCCGGCGGGCTCGGTTCGGCACCTTGCGCCGCCACCTCCTCCCGCCGCGGGCCTCCCTGGGCCCTCCTGCCAAGGGCCCTGCAAAGACCGGTATCACCGCCGGACGGGCACCGAACGCGACCGGCCGGTATTCCCCCGAAGGCACCCGGCGGTCACCCGCGGCCGGCGGGCCGTTCCCGGATCACCTCGGCCGCCGGCTTGTCGTCGCGCAGGCCGAGGAAGCGCGGATGGCGCAGCATGCCGTCCCGGGTCCACTCGGTGAAGGCGATCTCGGCGACGAGGTCGGGCCGGGCCCAGTGGGCGCCGCGTTCGCGGACCGGGTCGGCGAACGGTGACCGCTCACGGCGGTGTTCGTCCAGAGTCCGGCGCAGACGGCGGAGGGTGGCCTGGTCGAAGCCGGTGCCCACCTTCCCGGCGTACCGCAGTCCGCGGTCGTCGTGGTAGCCGAGGAGGAGGGCACCGAAGCCGATCCGGCTGCCGGCCGGTTCGGTGAAGCCGCCGATGACGAGTTCCTGGCCCTGGGCGCACTTGAGCTTGAGCCAGTCGGAGGAGCGGCGCTGGGTATAGCGGCCGTTGGCGCGTTTGGCGATCAGCCCCTCCCAGCCGTGGGCGCACGCCTGCTCCAGTTCGCGGCGGCCGCCGTGGTTGCGGTGCGGGGTGAAGCGCAGCGGCGCGGTGAAGTCGAGGGCGCGGCGCAGCAGGGACTTGCGGGTGCGCAGCGGCAGCCGGGTGAGGTCACGGCCGTCGAGGCGCAGCAGGTCGAAGAGGTAGTAGGTGACCGCGACGCCGCTGGCCCGGGCCTGTTCGGGGCTGCTGAGCTGCATCCGCTGCTGGAGGCGGGCGAAGTCGGTGCGGCCGCGGGCGAAGGCGACGATCTCGCCGTCCACGGTGAAGTCCGGGCAGTGCTGGGCGTCGAGCGCCTCTACGAGTTCGGGGGAGGTGCGGTCCATGGGGCGGCCGGTGCGGGAGAGCACCTGGGGGGTGCGGTCGGGTGCGCGCACGCCCAGTGCCCGGATGCCGTCGAGTTTCCGCTCGAAGATCCACTCCTGCCGGTCGGCGGGGAAGTCGCGGCGGTCGCTGAGCACGGCGAGCATCGGGTGCACGGCCTGGTCGTCGGCCGCGGGGCGGAGCAGTTCCCGCTGGGCGGACGGTAGCGCGTCTAGGAGGGACCTCGGGTCGGACATCACGGGCCCACTTTCCCCATCAGCCCCTCTTCCGTGGCCCGTCGGTCTCCTCGGCGGCCACCTGGCGCAGGGTGCGGCCGCTGACCACGGAGCGGGCCCGCCGGGCGTCGGGGGTGCCGCGGTGCTCGGCCCGGTCGTCGTTCTCCTTCACCAGCAGCCAGGACTCCCGTTCACCGGAGTCCCCGCCGCCACGGAACCGGGTGAGGGCATAGCCGCCGTGCAGTTTGCTCCCATCGAGCCAGAACGCGACATGGCCCTCCTCCAGGGACTCCCCGAAAGACCGGGTGCGCCCCTTCCGCTTGCGGGCCAACGGGTGGTAGCTGCCCTCGTCCCAGACGATCACGGTGCCCGCGCCGTACTCCCCTTCCGGGATGACGCCTTCGAACTCGCGGTACTCCAGCGGGTGGTCCTCGGTGGGCATGGCCAGCCGCTTGTCGTGCGGGTCGGCGGACGGGCCCTTCGGCACGGACCAGGACTTCAGCACGCCGTCGACCTCCAGCCGGAAGTCGAAGTGCAGGGTGCCGGCGTCATGGATCTGGACGACGAAGTGCGGCTCCGGCGGTGCGTCGGCGACTTCCCCGAGCCCGCCCCGCGAGCGCCGGCCCTCCGCCGGTCGGCCTTCCGGTGGCCTGCCCGCCGGCTCCCGGGTCCGGTCGAAGTGCCGTTTGCCGCGGTAGGTGCCCAGGCTGCCGTCGTTGTTCTTGCTGCGCCCGCCGGCCTTCTCCTTGTTACGTCCGCCGTCACCCACGTCAACCGCCACCTTCCGCGGTCGTCAGCAACCTTCCGCGGTCGTCAGCAACCTTCCGCGGTCGTCAACCCTGTGTCTTCTGGCCGCCTCTCCACTGTGGCGCGCCCCAACCACGGCCGCATGTGCGGTCGCGGAAGTGCACCGTGTGCCCGGTCGGACGTGTACTGGGCGTGTACCGGGCGTGCCGAGGGGCACCCGAAGAGCACGGGCGCGAGGTTGGAGAGCCCGGGCGTGCTCGAACCGAGCGCCCGCACCTGAACGTCCTCGACGCGTCTGAACGTCCTGGACACGTCCTCGACGCGTCCGCGACCGTAGGAGTGCACGTGAACCGCCGTCGTCCTCGTCGTCCCAGGATCGTGATCGTCGGAGCCGGCTTCGCCGGATACACCTGTGCCCGCACCCTCGCCAAACGGGCCAGGGGTGCCGCCGAGATCGTCCTGGTCAATCCGCACGACTACTTTCTGTATGTGCCCCTGCTCCCGGAAGTGGCCGCAGGGGTACTGGAGCCGCGCCGTATCTCCGTCTCGCTCACCGGCACCCTGCCGGGCGTCCGGCTGGTCCTCGGCCAGGCCCATGACGTGGACCTCGACGCGCGCCGGCTGGACTACACCGACCCCGAGGACCGAGAGGGCTCGCTGGCCTACGACCGGCTGGTGCTGACCGTCGGCAGTGTCAACAAGCTGCTGCCGGTCCCCGGCGTCGCCGAGCACGCCCACGGCTTCCGGGGCATGCCCGAGGCGCTGTACCTGCGGGATCACATGACCCGTCAGATCGAGCTGGCCGGGGCCACCGACGACCCGGCCGAGCGGGCCGCGCGGACCACGTTCGTCGTGGTGGGCGCCGGCTACACCGGTACCGAGGTGACCGCCCAGGGCGTCCGGTACACCCAGGCGCTGGCCCGCCGGAACGCCGGGCTGCGGGACGGCCCGCGGCCGCGCTGGCTGCTGCTGGACATCGCCGACCGGCTGCTGCCGGAGCTGGACCGGCGGCTGTCGCGCACCGCGGAGCGGGTGCTGCGCGGCCGCGGTGTGGAGGTGCGCACCGGTACCTCCGTCAAGGAGGCGAGCCCGGACGGCGTCCTGCTCGACGACGGCGAGTTCGTCGCCGGCCGGTCGCTCATCTGGTGCGTGGGCGTACGGCCCGATCCGTTCGTCGCCTCGCTGGGGCTGCCCACGGAGAAGGGGCGGCTGTGCGTCGACGCGTCGCTCCGGGTGCCCGGTCGGCCGGAGGTCTTCGCCTGCGGGGACGCCGCCGCGGTACCGGACCTGACCCGGCCCGGTGCGCTGACGCCGATGACCGCGCAGCACGCCCAGCGGCAGGGCAGGGTCGCGGCGCACAACGTGGCGGCGTCGTTCGGACGCGGCACTGCGCAGGCGTACGAGCATCACGACCTCGGCTTCATGGTGGACCTGGGCGGTGTCCAGGCAGCCGCGAACCCGTTCCATGTGCCGCTCTCCGGCCCGCTCGCCGGTGCGGTCACCCGCGGCTACCACCTGATGGCGATGCCGGGGAACCGGACCCGGGTGGCGGCCGACTGGCTGCTGGACGCCGTCCTGCCCCGTCAGGGCGTGCAGCTGGGCCTGGTCCGCTCCTGGTCGGTGCCGCTGGACACCGCCTCGCCCGAGGTCGCCCGCATACCACGCGGCCCCCACGGAGCCCCCCGGTGACCGGACGGCCGCACCCGCCCGCCCCTCACACCCCAGCCGGTGACCTGGTCTTTTGTCCCTTGCCGGCCCCCTTCCGGCAAGAGTTGCCGTTGCTCCGACCGGGGCACACAGTAAAAGAGAACACTCGAACGAGATCGGAGCACGTCGTGGTCGTTCTCGGCATCATCTTGCTCATCATCGGGTTTCTCACCGGCATCGGCTTCCTGTGGACGATCGGCATCATCCTCCTCGTCGTCGGAGCGGTCCTGTGGCTGCTCGGCTCGCTGGGGCACGCGGTCGGTGGACGGCGCCACTACTGGTAGCGGCCACTACTGGTAGCGCCAGTCAGGCAGGCAGCCAGTCAGGAGCAGGAGGCGGAATGAGCGCGGAAGCGGGCTATGGCCGGACGCACTACACCATCGAGCCCGCCGGCGGAACGGGACAGCACGCCGGACATCACAAGACCTTCTCCCACCGGCTGAAGGCCCGGGTCGTGGACGACCAGGACCACAAGCCGGTGCCGGCCCTCCCGGTGACCTTCGCCTGGGACTCGATGAGCCAGCAGGCGCTGTTCGAAGGCAGCCGGCAGGCCGTCACCGTCCTCACCGACCCCCAGGGTTACGCGGAGAGCCCTCCGCTCACGGCAGGCGACGCGGCCGGCACGGCAACCTTCACGGTCACGGCGGCGGGCGCTCCCCCGGCCCATTTCGAGATCATGGTCGACGCCTGAACGGCGACGCGGCAATAGGCCACATACTCAACGGGCTTGCGGCAGCGCTTGCCTGGCAACCGGCGGCATGACCTGACGGCGACAGCGTCGATAACGTAACAGTGCTTATGTAAGTTCTGTTATGTTGTGAGGATGGGTGAAGAGAAGAAGGCCGGGGGCGGGGCCGATCCCAGTCGGGAGAGTCTGTGGCGGCCGTTGCGGGTGCTTCAGGAGGGTATGGACGCCGATATCGCGCGTCTCTACGCGGAGCGGCGGATCGAGGGGCTCAAGCCAAGCTTTGTGCGGGAGCTGCTGCGGCTGCACGCCTGCGGGCCGATGACGATCAAGGCGCTGGCCGAGTCGGTCGGCCGTACGCATTCCGCGCTCAGTCAGAAGGTGGCGGCGATGCGGGCGGCCGGCTGGGTGGAGACCGTGGCCGGTGCGGACGCGCGCAGCAAGCAGGTGACGCTGACGGAGCAGGCCCGGAAGGTCATCGGGCGACTGGCGGCGGAGTGGCGGGCCACCGAGGCCGCACTCGCCGAGATCGAGGCCGAAGTGCCGTATCCGCTCAGCCGGGTCGTGGCCGACATCGAGCGGGCGCTGGAGCGCAAGAGCTTCCACGACCGGATCGCGGAGCGGCTCGCGGAGGATCCCGCATGGGAATGAGCGGAATGACGGGAATGAGGCGTGCGCTGATCGACGTCGGCCCGCTGCGTTCCTCGCCGGCCTTCCGGCGGTTGTGGGGCGGGCAGACGCTGTCCGCGTTCGGCAGTCAGATGACGGTCGTCGCCGTGATGTTCCAGGTGTGGCGGACGACGCACAGCACTACCTGGACCGGGGCGGTCGCGCTGGCCCAGGCCGTACCGCTGATCGGGCTGGGGTTGTTCGCGGGGGCGGTCGTCGACCGGGTGGAGCGGCGGAGGTTCTATGTGGCGATGACGGCCGGGCAGGCCGGGTGTGCGGGGTTGCTCGCGGTGCAGGGGTTCCTCGGCGGCGGACCGGTGGTGGGGGTGGTGCTGCTGGTGGCCCTGCAGTCCTGCTGTGGGGCGGGTGGTGGGCCGGCGTCGAAGACGTTCCTTTCGGCGCTGCTGCCCCGGGAGCAGTTGGCGGCCGGGCTGGCGCTGCGGCGGATCTCCTTCCAGGGCGCGATGTTGGTGGGGCCGGCGCTGGCCGGTGCGGTGCTGGGCGGGCTGGGGTTGGGTGCCTGTTACGCGATCGACGCGGTGAGCTTCGGTGCGGCGTTGTACGGGGCGCTCGGGCTGCCGCCGATGGCCGCGAAGGGGGCGGTGGCGGCTCGTTCCGGGCTGCGCGGTGTCCGGGACGGGTTGGTCTTCCTCGTCCGCACGCCGGTCGTTCGCGGGGCGCTGCTGACGGACCTGGCGACCACCGTGCTATCGATGCCGATCAGCCTGTTTCCGCTGCTCAACGCCGAGCGGTTCGGGGGCAGTCCAGGCACGCTCGGCCTGTTTCTGTCCGCGATCGCGGTCGGCGGGGTCGGGGCGTCCCTCTTCTCCGGGACGTTCACCCGGCTCCCGCGGCCCGGCCTGGTGATGCTCGGCGGATCGGCCGCCTGGGGACTGGCGTTGGCGCTCTGCGGGCTCGCGCCCGACCGGTGGCTGGGGATGGCCTGTCTGGTCGTGGCGGGCGCGGCCGACACCGTCTCCGTGGTGTCCCGCAACACCCTCGTCCAGTCGCACACCCCCGACGAGCTGCTGGGACGCGTCGGCGCGGCCGAGCAGATCGTCGGCCAGGCCGGCCCGGACGTCGGCAACATGCGCGGCGGGGTGGTGGCGGATGCGACGTCGGGGGTGGTGGCGCTGGTGAGCGGCGGGGTGTTGTGTGTGCTGGCCGTTGTGGTGGTGGGGGTCGCCACGCCGGGGCTGCGGCGTGGCGCGGAGGTCGCCCGCGCCGTCGACCCGGACGACGTGGGCGGCCTGGCGGCTTCGGGGTAGGCCGGGGGCGGGGACGGAGCGGGGCGGGAGCCCCCGCCACCCATTCCCTTCAACTACCTTATTTTGTAAGGGAGTTCATACCTCCAAGGCGAGATGGATGCCTTCGTAGGCGAGCCATTGGGCGTGGGTGTGGAGTCCGTAGTGGAGGTCCGTGACGGGTTTCCAGCCGGGTGGGGGTGGGGGCCAGGCAGCGGTCTGTGGAGTGCGGCGGGAAGCGTTTCCCGGTGGGGATGGGGCGAGGGGGACGGGGCGGACGGCGGTGCGGATGGCCTCCGCCAGGTCGGTGGCGGTGACGGGGGCTTCCGCCAGTCCCGACACCGGCTCGGCGGGCGGTGTGCGGAGCAGCGCCGACAGGGCGGCGACGAGGTCGCGGGTGTGCAGCGGGCGCAGGATCTCGGCGGGGTCGTCGAGGGTGAGGGGGTAGCTGCGCAGGGCGTCCCAGACCAGGCGGCCGATGCGTGAGTCGTGGGGGCAGCCGGGGCCGTAGAGGTCGCCCAGTTGGAGGGTGAACGGGGTTGGTTCGGTGGTGAGTTGGAGGGTGATGAGGGTGGGAGAGGTGAGTGGCGGTTGGGTGAGGGGCGTGAGGTCCAGGACGGCGCGGGTGGGGCGGGTGGTGGGCCGTCTGGTGAGGGGGGTGACCTGGTGGCCGGCGTCCGCCAGGCCGCGGACGAGGTGTTCGGCGAGGGGGGTGTCGGCGCCGAGGATGTCGACGGGGCGGGGGGCGGGCGGGTGGTTGGGGGTGGGTGCGGTGCGGGGCCGGCGGGACGGGCGCGTGGGGGTGGCGGCTTCGCGGCCGGCTTCCAGGCCGGCCCGGGCGATGCGGGCCAGTGCGTCGCGCTGTTCGGCGATCCGCCGTTCCGACTGGGCGTAACTGATCCCGCCGGGGCCGATGGTGGCGAGGGCTTCGGCGAGCACGGCGGGGTCCGGTGCGGTGGCCGGGCTGTGGTCGCGGCCTGGGCCGTCCGTCGGCGGGTCGCAGCGGAGGCCGTCCGTCTGCTGGACGAATCCCATCGTGAAGGCGGTCAGCCAGGCGCCCCTGGCCGCCTCGGGGGTGGTGGCTTCGGCCATTCGCACGATGGCCGGTTGGTGCCTACCGATGCGGACGCCGGCGCCCTCCAGGTATTGCTCGCAGTCGAGGTGCAGCCAGCGGCCGGGGCGGGAGCCGGGGCCGTGGGGTAGGCGCGGGTCGTGTCCGGCCCGGGGATCGTCGACGCGTACCGCGCACTGTGCGACGCCCTGTTTGAAGAACGGCAGCACCCGCAGTCCGGTCAGTCGGGTGCCTTCGCTTCGGGGAACGTCCTGCGGGAGAAAGCACACCGAACGGCGCGGTCCGCGGAACGCGTTGCCGGAGATGCTGCCGTGGTCCTCGTGTTCGGCGAGGCTGGGCACCGAAACGTATGCCGGGATTCCGTGCGCACGTAAGTAGCGGTTCATCAGGATGTCGTCGGGCCAGCTGTCGAGATGGCGCCGGCCGAAGGCCGCGAATCCGGCGGCCACTTCCCTGGGCAGAATGATGGCGACACAGGGAAAGTACTCGTTGACCGCACCGACCCAGCGGGCGCCGGTCATGGCGCCGAAACGCACCGCGGCGCCGTTCCGGGAGTCCCAGAGCGCGAAAAGCGCGAGTGCGGCGTCGGGCATCTCGGCAATCGCCGTCCGGGCGCGGGCGAAGAAGGTATCGGAGAGGATCATGTCGTCCTGGACGACGAGTTGATGGGTGGCGCCGTCCTCGATCGCCTCCCAGGCGCACAGCGCGGTCCGCAATACGGACGGTCTGCCGGCCGGGTCCGGGTCCATGACGACGCGCAGGGCTCCGGGCGGAGCGGCGCGGGCCAGCCGTTCCGCGGCGGCACGGCGTCTGGGGTGGGTCATCACGGCCCCGCTCAGCCGATATCGCGTCATCAATTCCTCCGGTTCTCCGCTTTTGGGCAAGGGCAAGGAGGCCGACCCGCCGGTCTTTTGCGCCGTACCGCACCGGGGCGTCCCGGCACGTGAATCCGGACAGTACGGCGGTCCGTACACGGGCCGCAAGACTGCCGAAATGGCGCTCTGGCCGCCGCGATTCGGCGGCGGACATGCTGACCGCCGGCCCATGCCGGGTCGGCCTGTGCGGTTTTGCGGAAGAGAGGGACCCCATGCCCGGAACAGAGAGGGACCCCATGCCGGGAACGGTGAACGGAAACAAACGAAACGAACGAAACGGGAGCGCCGGGAGGAGCGGCAATACGCCCGGTAATGACGGCAACGGGACGGAGAGCGCGGGGCCCGGCGTCTTCGGGGAATCGGTGGCGGCGCGGCTGGAGAAACTCCGGGAGGCGCGGGTGGTGGTGACCGGCGGGGCCGGCCTGGTGGGCAGCCGGCTGGTCCGGCTGTTACGCCGGGCGGGCGCCGAGGTGACGATGCTGGACCGGCTGGACGCCTATCCGGAGGCGGTGCCCTCGGCGCTGTTCGGGGTCGACAGCCTCGGGGCGGACCTGGTGGTCGGGGACGTCTGCGACCGCGAAGCGGTGCGCAAGGTGCTCGCCGGGGCCGACTATGTGGTGCACGCCGCGGCCTATGCCGATGTCGCCGCGTGCACCCGGCGGCCGGACATCGCCTTCCGGGCGAACGTCCAGGGCACCCAGGTGGTGCTGGAGGAGGTCGCGGCTTCCGAGGTGCGCCGGCTGGTGCTGGTGTCGTCGGCGGCGGTGTACGGGAACGGCGATCCGTCCGTACGGGGGCCGCAGGTCTTCCGCGAGGACCAGCGGCTGCTGCCGGTGTCGGTGTACGCCAACTCCAAACTGTGGGCGGAGCACCAGACCCGGCTGCTGCTGAGCGGCCCGCAGACCCCCGAGTACGCGGTGCTGCGGTACTTCTCGGTGTACGGCGATCCGCAGGTCCCCAAGCCCGGCAGCCACTCGTGGATGGTCGCCTGGCTGTCCATGCAGGCCCGGCTGGGCCGCCCGATGCGGCTCAATGGAGGCGGGGTGCAGGTGCGCGACCTCGTCCACGTGGAGGACGTCGCGGCGGCCACCGCGCTGGCGCTGGTGGAGGAGGGCATGGCCGGGGCGACCGTCAACGTCGGTACGGGCGTGCCCACTTCGGTCCGCGAGGTCGGTCAGCTGATCGCCCCGCACTTCCCCCGGGCGCATTTCGTGACCACTCCCCTGCCGGAGGGCGACCCGCTGGGCGGCTATGCGGCCACCGAGCAGTGCCGTGAACTGCTGCGCTGGCGGCCGCGGATCGACGTCCGGGCGGGCGTGGAGCGGTATGTGCGCTGGCTGGCCGCCACCCCGCACGCGGTGCCGGGCTGGCTGGCCGGCGAGCCCGCGGCATGACAGCCTGCCTCCACACATATGGATATGGCGGCACGAAAGGTGACATTCAGGTGAGTTATGTCGGCTCGTACGTCTGGGAGCTGCGGCAGAAGGTGGGCAGCCGGCCGCTGCTGCTGCCCGGTGCGCAGGTCCTGCTGCTGGACGCGGCCGGCCGGGGGCTGTTCCAGCAGCGCGCGGACACCGGGGTCTGGGAACTGCCGGCCGGGGCCTGCGAGGAGGGCAGCGACTTCGCGGAGACGGCCCGGCGGGAGCTGGCGGAGGAGACCGGGCTGTACGTCGCGCGAGAGGATCTGGAGGCGTTCGGCACGCTGTCCGACCCCGCGGTCCACACCCTGACCTATCCCAACGGTGACATCACCCACTGCTTCGCGCTGTGTTTCGTGGCCCGCCGCTGGTCCGGCGAGCTCTCCCCCGGCCTCGACGAGGTGACCCGGGTCCGCTTCCGCGAACTCACCGACCCGCCACGGCCGTTGCACCCGCCCACCGCCGTGGTCCTGGAGATGTTCCGGGAGTTCGGCGCGACCGGAAGGTTCCAGGCCCGATGAGCGGAGCGACGACGGTGTCCGGAGCGGAGGGCGGGACGGCCGCGCCGCGTGGCGCGGGGCCGGCGGCCGGGCAGGCGGTGGTGCCGTGCCGGGCCTGCCTGTCCGGGGAGGATCTGGACTGGCTGGGCGGCAGTTCGGTCAGCCTGGCGCTGGATCTGACGACCTCGGTCACCGTGCGGCCGCCGGGTGCCCGGCCGCCCGCCGGTGCGGTGCCGGACGGCGGTGCCGGCGCCTGGGCCGGCGAGGTGTGGGCGTTCCTGCGCCGGCGGCTGCCCGGGCTCGGCCCCCGGCCGCCGGCCGTGACCGCGCGCAGCGACGCACCGGCGGCCAGCGGCCTGTCGTCCTCGACCGCGCTGATCGTGGGGCTGTTCCGGGCCTTCACCGAGGCCGCGGCGCCGGCGGCCGGTGCGGTCGGGAACTGGCCGGTTCCGGCGCGGACGCTGGCGCAGTGGGCGTACGAGTTCGAGTTCGCGATCTTCAACGGCGGGGGCATGGACCATCTCGCGGTCATCGCGGGCGGGCTGCTGCTGCTCGACGGGCGGACCACCGGTCTGCCGGAGATCCGGCACCGTACCGACTTCCCCGAGGAGTGGGCCGTGGTCGTGCTGGACTCGGCGACCAGGAAGGACACCAGCGACCACATCCGCTCGGTGCGTGCCCAACTGGCCGCCGGGGACGCCCGGCTGGCCGCGTACCGGGAGCGGGCCGACGACGCCTCGGCCGCGGCGTGGGAGGCCGTGCGCGGCCGGGACCTGGGTGCCCTCGGCGCGGCGATGAGCGAGGCGCACCGCGCGATGCGGGACTGCCAGGGCATGTCCACGCCGCTGCTGGAGGAGCTGCGGTCGCTGGCCCTGCGCGCCACCGGCCTGCCGCTGAAGCTGAGCGGGGCCGGTGGCGGCGGGGCGCTGGTCGGCGTCTGTCCGGCCGCAGACCAGGCCGAGGTGGTGGCGCGGCTGCGACGGGCGCTGGGCGCCGCGCACCCCCGGGCACGGGTGATCCCGGCCCGGGCCGCGGCGGGCCTGGCACCGGAGATCGCCGCGGCGCCGGCCTCATAGGCGGGGTGCCCCGGCCCCGTGGGCGGGGTGCCTCGCGCCCGTAGGCGGGGTACCCGCGCCCGTCCCTAGATGAACGGGTCGTGGTCCGTGCCGGGTTCGGGGGCGGGCAGCGTGCCCGCCGCCGTTCCGGCCGCGATCCGGTCGAGTTCGAGGTTGGAGCGGTGGCGGGCGCAGTGGAAGCGGCAGTCCCGGCTGGGGTCCACGATGCCGCGGTCCGAGTTCCGCCAGATCTCGGGGAGGGGCTCGGTCACCGCGTCCCCGATCCGGGCCCCGGCGTTGCCCCGGTGGTACGAGCAGACGTAGACGCCTGACGGGGTGACCAGGGTCCGCAGTTCGGCGATCCGGCAGCGGTGGTAGTCCTTCTCCTGGACGGGCCCGACCCGGTTGCGCAGCGAGGTCAGGGTCGAGGAGTCGACGATCTCGAAGCCGTCGCCCGCCAGGACGGCGGCCTTGTCGAGCTGCTCCTCCACGGAGGCCACGATCGCGTCGGGCACCTGGATGACGTGGTGGCCGTCGTCGAACATGGCCTTGGTCTCGAAGTAGTCGCAGCCGATGTCGTGGGCGAGTTCGGCGGCTCGCAGGACCTCGTGGTGGTTGCTCACGACGCTGCCGTCGGACTCCTGCCGGGTCATGACGAGGAACGAGTAGCCCAGGGCGCCCTGTTTGGCCTCGGCCAGCAGCCGCATGTTGGCGATGACCTTGTCGAAGACGCTGCGGCCCCTGCGGTCGGGGCGGAAGAGCCGGTAGGTCTCGCTGGTGCCGGCGTCGACGGAGACCCGCACCCAGGAGGCGTAGGCGGCGAGTTCGGCCAGGTTCTGTTTGATCAGGGTGCCGTTGGTGACCACGCCGATCGCGATGCCGGCCTCCCCGAGGACGCGTAAGACCTGGCGGGTGCCCCGGTGGGCGAGGGGTTCCCCGCCGCCTATCAGGACGACCGCGCGGACCTCCATCTCCACGAGTTCGGCGGCCAGTTCGGCGAGCCGTTCGGGGGTGAAGCGCCCCTGGTTGAGCAGCTTGCCGCTGATGCATTCGGGGCAGGCCAGGTCGCAGAAGGTCGTCGGGTCCAGGTCCACGACCAGGGGGCCGCTGGAGCGGGTCCCGGTGGCGGCTTCGAGGATCCGCGGCCAGCCGGACGGCTGGTACAGCTTGGACACCAGGTCGAGACGGTCGAACGTCACGTGTTCTCCTGCAGGGTCGGAGGTTCCGTATCCGGCGGAAGTCGGTCCGCCGGTCTTCGGCGGCTCACCCCTTGACCGCTCCGGCGGCCAGGCCCGCGCCGATCCGGCGCTGGACGAGGGCGAAGAAGACCGCGACCGGGAGCGCGGTGAGGGTGGCTCCGGCCATCAGTCCGCCGTAGTCGGTGCCGAAGCTGGTCTGGAAGGACAGCAGCCAGATGCTGAGGGTCTGCTTGTCGTTGCTGGACAGCAGGACGTAGGCGAGGACGTACTCGTTCCACGCCTGCACCAGGGCGTAGATGGAGGTGGCGACGAGGCCCGGGGCGAGCAGCGGCAGCACGACCCGGCGGAAGGCGCCGAGGCGGGTGCAGCCGTCGGTCATCGCGGCCTCCTCCAGTTCGACCGGGACGGCGGCGATGAAGCCGCGCAGCAGCCAGACCGTGAACGGCAGCATGAAGACGAGGTAGGTGAGGATCACGCCGGGCAGGCTGTCGGTCAGTCCGGCGTCGCTGAGCAGCAGGTAGATGGGGATGATCAGGCCGGCCAGCGGGATCATCTGGACGCCGAGGACGGTCAGGACGAGGGCCCGCCGCCCGGCGAAGGAGAAGCGGGCCAGCGCGAAGGCCGCCAGGGTCCCGATCAGCAGGGAGACCAGCACGGTGCCGACGCCGATCAGGACGCTGGAGCGGGCGTTGGCCCAGAAGGTCGGGGTGCTCAGGGCTCGCCGGAAGTGTTCCAGCGTCAGGTGGTCGGGCCAGAGGTGCGGCGGGTCGGCGTGGATCTCCGTGGCCGGACGGAAGGCCGTGAGGAGCATCCAGTAGAGCGGGAAGGCCATCAGCGCGGCGAAGGCGAGGCCGAGGGTGTTCGCCGCGGCGCGGCGCCGGTGGCGGCCGGGCGCGGTCCCGGTGGTGCGGGCGGTGGTCACTCGGCCGCTCCCAGGTGGACGAGCTGGCGGACGTAGACGACCGCGCCGGCCAGCAGCATCAGGACGGTGAGGACGGCGATGGCGGCGCCGGCGCTGTAGCGGTTGACGGCGAAGGACTCGGTGAACGAGTAGACGCCGAGCAGGTAGTACTCCTTCTCCGGCTGGCCGCCGCGCATCAGCCAGATCTGGTTGAACACCCCGAAGTCCCATATGGCGCACAGCGAGGTGACCAGGACGGCGGTCGGTTTGATCACCGGCCAGGTGACGTGGCGGAACAGCTGGCGGGGGCGGGCGCCGTCGACCAGCGCCGCCTCCGCCAGTTCGGCGGGGACCTGGCCGAGCGCGGCCTGGAGGGTGAGCGCGGCGAACGGGACGGCGCCCCAGACCACCACGCCGGTGAGGACGGCGAAGCCCTGCCAGGGGTTCTCGAACCAGTTGTGCTTGCTGAAGTCGAGTCCCGGCAGCAGCCCCAGGAGCCAGTTGACGACGCCGTAGTCGGCGTCCGAGAGCCAGCGGAAGATGGACGCCGCCACCATGACGGGCATCGCCCACACGGCGACCAGGACACCGGTCATCGTCGTCCGCACCCAGGGCGCCACCCGCCGCATCAGCAGCGCCACCAGGAGCGAGAGGACCATGGTGGCCGCGACGCAGGCCGCGGTGAACAGGGCGGTGCGGCCGACGACGGTCCAGAAGAAGCCGTCGGAGAGGATCGAGCGGTAGTGGGCGAGCCCGGCGTAGGGCGGCGCGGCCCCGGAGAACAGTTCGCGCCGGGTCATGTCCTGGAAGGACAGCACCACCAGATCGACGAGCGGGTAGCCGAGGACCGCGGCCAGGGCGAGCACCGTCGGGGCGATCAGCAGGTACGGCAGCGCCCGTCGGCGGAGGCCGCGCCTCGGGCGGGCCGGCCGGGCCGGGCGCGGCCGGTGCGGCGGGCGGGCGGTACGCGCCGGCCCGGGCAGGTCCACGGTCCCCATCGGCGTCAGCGCTCGTTGATCACGGCGTCGATGCGGCGGTCCGCGGCCCGCGCGGCGTCCCGGACGGACTGCTTTCCGGTCGCGATGTCCTGGAGCGTCTCCTGGAGGACGTTGGACTTCTCGACGGCGCCCCAGCCGGGGGCGAGCGGGGTGACCCAGCCGCGTGCGGCGGCCCGGGCGGCGGGGCCGTTGACGCCGCCGGCGGCGACCTCCTTCAGCTGGACGGTGTTGTTGGGCAGGGTGTCCGCGGCGATCAGGCGGCGCTGCGAGGTGCGGTCGGTGAACAGCCGGATCCAGCCCTGGGCCAGGTCCTGGTGCGCGGACTTGGCGGGGACGGCGAGGGTGGAGCCGCCCAGGAACGGCGGCAGGAGTCGGCCGGAGGGGCCGGGGAAGGCGAAGGTGGCGAACTTGCCGCGCAGCGCCGGGTCCCCGCCGGAGCGGCTGTCGGTGGCGGCCTTGGCCTCCCAGGTGTTGCCGTAGAACATGCCGACCTTGCCCTGGCCGACGACCGCGGGTTCGTCGCCGTTGTCCTTGGAGCGGTCGCCGGTGTAGTAGGCGTCGAGGAACTCCTTCCAGGCGGTGAGCCCGGCGACGGAGCGGGCGGCGGAGAGCGCGCCGTGCCAGCGGCCGTCCTTGCCCTGCACGGCTATCTCGCCGCCGGCGTCCTTGACGAACGCCATGGCCGCGTACCAGTAGCGGCCGGGCATGTAGAACGCGGAGAAATTCTTGTCGGCGGCGCCGAACCGGGCCTTGAGTTTGTCGAGGTCGGCGCGGAGTTCGGGATAGCTGCGCGGGGCCTGTCCGACACCGACCTTGGCGAGGAGATCGGTGCGGTAGATTCCGACCCGGGCGCCCACGTAATACGGCACGCAGTAGGTCTTTCCGCCGTTTTGGCAGGCGTCGCGGAGGGCCGGCAGCCATTCCGTGGAGTGGTCGAATTTCTTGGGATCGACGGTGGCGAAGGCGCCGTTGACAAGGTAGTTGGTGGTCTCGCTGTTGCCCATTTCGACCACGTCGGGGACTTTCTGCCCGGCGAGTGCGGCGTCGATCTTCTGGTTCTTCGTGGTCCACTGCTGGTACTGCACGGTGACCTTCATCCTGGGATAGGTCTGCCGGAAGCGCTTGTTGACCTCGGCCACCAGATCCGGCCAGTTCTCCTGGGCGTCCACGGTCAGCCAGACCGTGAGCTCCCCCGTACGGTGCGCGGCGTCGGCCGGTCTGCCGGCGCCGCAGCCGGCCACCGCGCCCAGCAGGACCATCGCTCCCAGGCCCGCCGCCAAACGGGAGATGCGCTCGGCCATGATCTCCTCCGTCGGGTTGTCGGAACCGGCTGTACCTACCCCGGGCATCCGATCCCTCCACCTCGGGGAAGTGTTCCGGCCAGAAATTCCGGCGGCCGGAAGTGTGCTCCGGGAGAATCCGTGAAGAGTCGTCAGGCAGGCCGGGAGGTATTCCGATCTTGGCTTCGCCACAGCAAAGCCGAGGTCCTTTTGACGCAAAAGGCGCGCTGCCCGAATGATCGGCTCTTGACGGTGCCGCCCCCGCTGCCTCAGCTTTGCTCGGGTGTCTCCCACGTCCCCTATCGAAGGGTTTGCACGTGACTGAGTACGGCACGACGGCCGCAGATCCGGCCACCCGCCCGGTGAAGGTCAACTCCTGGAACGGCTGGGATCCCCTGCGGCACGTCGTCGTCGGACGCGCCGACAACGCGGTGGTGCAGGCGCCGGAGCCCGCGATCCGGCGCGACTTCCCCGACGACGGGTTCCCGCTGGGCATCTACGGCCCGATGCCGGCCGACATGACCGCCGAGGCCAACGAGCAGCTGGACAACTTCGCCGAGCTGCTGCGCCGCCGCGGTATCCGCGTCGACCGCCCCACCCCCGTCGACTTCGACCAGCGGGTCGGCACCCCGGACTGGACGCAGGAGACCATGTCCGGCTGTATGCCGCCGCGGGATCTGCTGCTGACCGTCGGCAACGAGATCCTTGAAGCGACCATGTCGTACCGCAGCCGCTGGTTCGAGTACCTCTGCTACCGGCCGCTGCTCCAGGAGCTCTTCCGGGCCGATCCGCAGATGCGCTGGGAGGCGGCCCCCAAGCCCCGGCTGACCGACGCCTCCTACAAGCCGGGGTTCTGGGACACCTACAACTCCCTTCCCACCGAAGTGCAGTTGGCGCGGGTACGGGACTACGACCTCGTACTGACCGAGGAGGAGCCGCTGTTCGACGCGGCCGACATCGCCCGCTTCGGCAAGGACCTCTTCGTCCAGCTGTCGTTCGTCACCAACCGCAGCGGCCACCAGTGGCTCAGGCGCCACTTCCCCGACCACCGGGTGCACGCGGTGACCTCCACCAACACCCACCCGCTGCACATCGACGCCACCTGGGTGCCGCTGCGGCCCGGACTGGTGCTGCACTGCGGTGAGCGACTGGCCGACGCCGAGCTGATGGAGTTCTTCCGGCGCAACGACTGGGAGATCATCGAGGCGGTGCAGCCCGCCAGTTGGGAGCACCCGCCCAAGCTCTCCTACTGCAGCCCGTGGCTGGCCGGGAACATGCTCAACCTCGATCCGAACACCCTGTGCATCGAGGAGAAGGAAGTGGCGCTCGCCGACCAGCTGTCCGGCTACGGCTTCGAGATTGTGCCGGTGCCGTTCCGCGCGGTGGGGCCGTTCGGCGGCGGACTGCACTGCGCCACCTTCGACATCGAACGGGACGGGGGCCTGGAGGACTACTTCCCGCACCGCTACGGACGGTACTGAGCCCGGTGCCGGGCCAGTCCGCACCCCGCCGGGCCGCCGCCGTCCGGGGCGTGATCCTCGACTTCTACGGCACGCTGGTGCGGCTGGTCGACCCGCTGCCGCCCAGTCACCGCTCGCTCTTCCTCCGTCGTGGCCTGGCCGGGGCCGCCGACAAGTGGGGCGACCAGTGGGCCGTCGGACCGCGGGACGGCGAGGAGCACGCCGCCCACTCGGTCAGCGAACGGGCCTACCATGCCTGGGAGTTGGACCGGCTGCGGCGGCGGGCGCTGGCCTGCGGCGTCCCCGAGCCGGCGGCCGGCCCCCTGGCCGCCGACCTCGACCGGGCGATGAAGAACCTGCGCCTGGCGCTCTTCGACGACGTCCCGGCCGCGCTCGCCGCGCTGCGCGCCCGGGGGCTGACGGTGGCGGTCTGCTCCAACTGGTTCTGGGACCTGGACCGCGCCGTCGAGGACGCCGGACTGGCCGGGCTGGTCGACGTGGCGGTCAGCTCGGCCCGCGCCGGCGCCCGCAAACCACACCCCCTCATCTACCGGACGGTGCTGTCGGAGTGCGGACTGCGACCCGAACAGGCGCTGTTCGTCGGCGACATGTGGGAGACGGATGTCGCGGGACCACTGGCGTACGGGATGCGGGCGGTGCATCTGTGGCGGCCGGACCGGGCGGTGGCGGGCGCGGCCCCGCCACTGCCGGACGGGGCCGCGCGCATCGCCTCGCTGGCCGCGCTCAGCGCTCTGGTGTGACCGGGCCGGCACCGGAGAGCCGGTCCAGGACGTTGCGGGTCGCCCGTACCACGCCGGCGTCGAGTTCCCGGCCGCAGACCACCGGCCAGTCGGTGGTGCCGGCCGTGAACACCGTGCCGCCGGCGGTGTAGAGCCCCATGGTGGCGGCGCGCGGACCGGTGATCTCCGCTTCGCGCGCCGGGCAGTTCCAGTGCCCCCATTTCAGGTGGTGGAAGTCGTCGTGCACCGGATCCAGGAGGTAGATCCCCAAGATGAGGAAGGACTCCGGCGTGCCGTCCACCCCGGTGGCGTACGCCACGCCGTCCGCGTCCCGGGCGAAGGCCGCGCCATCGCACTCGTAGCCGATCAGCGGCGTACCGGCGCCCAGGGCGTCGGCCGGCCCGCCGTCGGAGCCGTCCCGCAGCCCGGTGCCCTCGTACACCCAGTGGTCCGCGTGCTGGACGCGGTAGCCCTCGCGCGGCCGGTCGCCGGGCCAGTCGCCCGGCCACATCCCGCCGTTGCGGAAGCTGACGCCGGTCAGGGCGTTCTCCGGCCGGCCGACGCCGTCCGGCGGGGCCGGCCACCACTGGTCGGTCGCCGGGAGGTGCGGGTACTCCGCGCCGACGTGGTGGTCGGTGTCGGAGACGAACGCGCTGTTGCCGTCCACGGGATGGACCCGCCACCAGCAGGTGTTGGCGCTCAGGAACGCCACGTTGCCGCCGCCCCGGACGAAGTCCGCGACATGGTCGCGCATCGCCGCGCTCCAGTACTCGTCGTGGCCGACGCTGAGCAGCAGCCGGTAGGAGGACAGCAGCCCGGGATCCTCGTGCAGGTCGAGGTCGGTGCAGTACTCGACGAGATAGCCGCTGCGCTCCAGCCAGGCGATGAACGGCGCGTCCCAGTAGGCGAGATCGATGACCCCGCCGGGGCGGTGCAGGCTGAGCCGGTGGCCGCGCGGCCCGTCCGGACCGGCCGGCCGGTGGACCGGATTGTCGTAGAGGCTGGCGGCCCGCTGGACGTCCGGCCGGTCGGCGCGGTTGTACGCGTGCCGGGTGTAGGTCGATTTCTTGTACAGGATGCGGGCCCCGGTCGCACCGGCCCGGCGGGGCCGCACGACGAAGAACTCCCGCTCGAAACCCTCGATGTGCGCGTCGTCGAGCAGCGGCACACTCCGGGACCGGCTCTCCGGCCCCTCGCCGTCCCTCTGTTCTTCAAGGAAGTGGGCGAGGTAGATTCCCGGCTGCCAGTCCTCGGGAATCGTGTGCTCATACGGCGGCCAATGCCAGTCCACGGCCGGCGAGGCATGCTCCGGGACGCCGTCCGGGTGCGGTGGCGGGGCGGCCAACACGCCCGGATAGGGCCCGGTTTCCGCTACAAAGGAAAGCTCCTTCCCCAAGCGGTAGAAACGGACCCGGAATTCCCCGGCATCGGTCGAGACATGAAATCCGAGACGCCGGCCGACCGTCACGCTCTCACGTTCCATATATCCCTCGATCACCGCGCCACGATAGAAGCGCGGCCGACAGACCGACAACAGAACTTCCAGCCAACGGAGGCCACAAGCCATGGACAGGGAATTCCGGGTCCGCGAACTCATGCTGGGCATCGAAGGGCTGGCGCTGCTGCGCCACGCCATGGACGCCGACGAGGATTTCCTCAAGGCCCGGTTGGAGGAGATCCGCACCTTCGTGACGGACTCGGGCCGCCCGCTGCCGGACGGCGGGGCGGCGATCGACGAGCTGGACGCGGCGGCCGGCTACGCCTCCTGGGCGGCTCGCTACGACTCGTTGCCCAGCTCGTTCATCGAGGTCGAGGAGCCAGTGGTGCATGCGCTGATGGATCGCGGCCCGGTGGGCACCGCGCTGGACGCGGCCTGTGGCACCGGCCGTCAGACGGCCGCGCTGGCCGCCCGCGGATACCGCACCATCGGCGTCGACCAGTCACCGGAAATGCTGGCGCAGGCCCGCCGCAAAGTGCCCGACGCGGAATTCCGGCAGGGGCGCCTGGAAAACCTGCCGCTCGACAACGAGAGCGTCGATCTCGCCGTCTGCTCCCTGGCCATGACCCATCTCCCGGACGTGTCCACCGGAATCGCGGAACTGGCCCGGGTGCTCCGCCCCGGTGGCCGGATCATCCTCTCCGACCTGCACCCGTTCGTCATCTCCCTCCAGGGCCAGTGCGTCTTCGTGCGCGAAACGGACCAACTCGCCTTCGTCCGCAACCACGTCCATCTGCCCGGCCGCTATCTCGCCGCGTTCCACGCCGCCGGACTGACCGTACGGGAATGCCACGAACCGGTCTTCAACGGCCGGCTGGCACCCGGAGGATACGAGGAGGCGATCGCGGACGCCGCCCGGGCCGCCTGGGACGGAATCCCGCTGGTCATCGTCTGGACCGCGGAGAAGCCCGCCGCACACTCCCGGGGGAAGTCCGTATGACCCTCCAGTTCATCCACCACACCCGACGTCCGGAACTGTGGGACCGGCTCACCGCGGAATTCGCCGGAGTGGTCCCGGAATACAACCTCCACGGTGACATCAACGCCGGTTTCTGGAACCGCCTGTTCAGCGACTTCCCGGACCACCAGTTCCTCCTGTACGACACCGCAACGGACACCGTCCTCGGTGCCGGCCGCACCCTCCCCCGCACCTGGGACGGCACCCCCGAGGGCCTCGGCACCGGTCTCGACGCCTCCATCGAGGCGGCCTTCCACGACCACGACACCGGGGCCGCACCGAACGCCCTGTGCGCCCTGGGCATCGAGATCGCCCCCGCCCACCAGGGCAGGGGACACTCCGCCCGCCTCCTGGCACACATGGCCGCGATGGCCCGCGCCGCCGGCCTCTCCCATGTCGTCGTCCCGGTCCGCCCCACCTGGAAGGACCGCTACCCCCTCGTCCCCATCGACCGCTACGCGGCCTGGACCCGCGCCGACGGCGCCCCGTTCGACCCCTGGATCCGCACCCAGGTCCGCCAGGGCGGCACCATCGCCGCGGCGGTGGCGGAGTCGTCCCGGATCACCGGGACCGTCGCCGAATGGGAAGCCTGGACCAGGATGGCTTTCCCCGACGACGGCCGCTATGTCTTCCCCGGCGGCCTCGCCCTCCTCGACATCGACCACACCCACGACCGCGGCGCCTACTGGGAACCCTGCGTCTGGATCACCCACGACGTACGCGGCACCGCATAGCGTTCGGCCAGTGGGCCGTCAGCGGTTCCGCCCGGCCCCCGCCACCGGATCCAGCAGCAGCCCGCCGCACGCCACCGCGCCCGCCGCGTACGCCGCCAGCAGCGCGGCGTGGTCCGGGATCACCTCGGGCCGCCGCTCGGGCGGCAACCCGGCCGGGCCGACCGTCGACAGCGCGGCGGCCCGGACCCGGGCCCCCACCGGCCCCGTCGGCCCGGCCGCCGCCCGCTGTGCCGCGTGCCGGCGCGCGGCGTCCTCGGCCTGCCGCCCCAACAGCAGGCAGTGGACCCACAGTTCGTCCGCGAACGCCGCACCGAACAACCGCCCCACCGCCGCCGCGGCCTCTTCGGGCCGGTGCCGCCGCACCACATCCCACACCTGACCCTCCGTCAGCCCGGTGGCCGGCAGCGCCTCGGCCCACCGAAGATGCCGCCGGGGATCGGCGTCGTGCTCGTGCCCCACCGGCCGCAGATACCCCTCGCCGTACCGCATGTACGGCAGCCAGTCCAGCTCCTCCAGCACCCAGCCGCGCTCCAGCAGCGGACGCGCCTCCACCGCCCCCACGGGGCACACCGCCAGCCGGATCCCCTGTGCGGCATGCCCGTTGATGCTGCTGGTCCCGATGTGCTCGACCACGCTCGGCACCGCCAGCAGCCCCGGCCTGCCCTCGGCACGCAGGAACGCCGCCATCACCTCGTCGTCATGCCGCTCGGCGGTCTCCGCGGCGAACGACCGGAACGCGTCCGCCGTGCGCACCGGCAGACAGATGGCCAGGGTCGGCGCGAACTCCTCCGGCACCGCGCGCACCCACCCCGCCCCCGCCAGCGCCGCCAGCCGTGCCGCGGCACCGTTGCGGGCGTGCCAGTTGGTGTAGAAGATCAACGCCTCGTCCGGAAACCGCGCCACCGATCCGGCCACCAACTCCAGCAGCTCCGACGGCGCGGCCACGTCGTCCTGGACGACGAGGTGGTGACTGGCGCCCTCCGCCCGCGCCGCCCAGGCCACCAGCGCGGTCCGCAGCGCGGACGGCGGCCCGTCCGGGTCCGGATCGAGCGCCAGTCCCCCGAGCCCCAGTCGAGCGGCAAGCGCCGCGGCCTGCTCCTCGCGCACCGGGTGGGTCATCACGGCCGAACTGAGAAAAGCTGTGCTCACCGGGCCACTCCTCTCACCATCGCGATCGGGCGGCCTCATGGTGGCAGATCCCGGCGCGCCGTCGGCCGCCCCGAGGGAGAGTGGCCGGATCCGGATTTGTGTGCTGGGGCCACCAACAGGCCGTCGTTCAACCGAGGATGAGGGGGAGTCGGGCGGCCAGTCGTCCGTCCGCTTCGGCCAGCTCGGTCTGCTCCACGCCGGTCGGGGCGCGGCGTCCGGTGCCGACCAGCAGGGCGTCCTGGTCGGACCACGACGCGGGGAACGTCGCCTCGGCGATCTTCTCCAGCATCGCGCGTGACCGGGCCAGGCACTCGGCGGGTGGTTCCGCCGCGCCCGGGAGATACGCGATCAGGTCGAGGTGGTGCAGCGTCCACTCCAGGACGTACGCGGAGAGGTAGTCGCCCGCGGTGAGGACCATGTCCTGGGTGCTGACCCTGAGGCCGGGGTCGGCGAGTTCGGCGGCGCGGCCGGCGGCGGAGCCGACATCGTCGAGGTGGAACTTCAGCAGCCGCGGGTCCTCGTACGCGGCGGCCAGCCGGACGACCAGCGCGTCGAGCGGGTCCTCGCCGGTCGGCGGCGCTTCGGCGAGGTTCCAGTACGTGACCGCGTTGCGCGTCGGTTCGCCTTCGGTGGGCGTCACGAGGGTGATCAGGACGTCCTGGGCGTCGATGATCAGGTGGCACACCAGGTCCCGCACCAGCCAGCCGGCGCAACCCGACGGCCGCGCGAAGTCCTCGTCCGGAAGCTCGGCGACCGCCATGCGCAGCGCCGTCCATGAGCGCGAGAAGAGATCCACGGACGCAAACTAACAGCGGGGGCCCGGCCGTTCAGCCGATTTCCGCCCTTGGATCCGACCGTTTTCCCCACTGGAAAACGCGTTGCCGGAGCGCGGCGCGCGAGCGGAGACTGGCGGCATGCTTGCAGACGTCATGCTTGGATTCGCCGGGGCCGACGACGCGGCCCTCGTCTCATGCCTGGGCGACCCGCAGCGCACCGTCGCGGCCTACCGTGCGCTGCTACGACGCGGGCGGCCCGCGCTGAGCGCGATCCGCGCCGGACTCCGGGACGCCGATCCGGCCGTCCGTGAGGGCTGCTGCCGCCTCCTCGACCACCTGGTCGACACCGAGTCCATGGGTGAGCTCATCGCCATGGCCGACGACCCCGACGCCCGGGTCCGGATCGCCGCCTTCCACGCCCTGGCGTGCGACCGGTGCAAGGGCGACAGCTGCGCACCGGGCGCCGACCGGGTTCTCGCCCCCGCGCTGGACCACCTGACCTCGGATCCGGACCCGCATGTGCGGGCCATGGCCGCCGAGCTCGTCGGCAAGTTCACCCACACCGACGCCCGCGCGACGGCCGCCTTGCAGACGTCCCAGGCCGGCGACCCGAGCCCGGCCGTACGGAAGAAGGCGGGGTGGTTCGCTCCGGGCGGAGCCATCTACGAACGGACGGCACCGAGGGTCTGACGGGGGACGCGGTCGTTCCACCCATAGCCCCAGGGGGTATCGTCGGGCGGCAGGGCCACGCGTGCGGTGGCCCGCGCGTGAGGTGACCCCGCTGTCTGTGGCGAAGGGAGGGAACGACAGTGCCGCACCCTGCTGTACGGGGCGTCCGACGGCCGGTGGCGCTGCTCGCCTTCCTCTGGCTGATCATTTCGGTGGTCGGCCATCACAGCAGCCTGGCCGGTGACGCCGTGCGGACATCGACATCACCATCGATGTCCATGTCGATGTCCATGCCTATGTCGATGTCCATGTCGATGGCCTCGATGCCACGGACGATGACCGTCCATGAGGCTGCGGACCAGTCCAGCGCCCGGCCCGATGCGGCTCACACCAGCCACATCCAGTCCGGCCACCCCCAGTCCGGCCACGCCCAGTCCGGGCACGCTCACGACGGCGGGGCCGCTTGCTGCTCGTCGTACGACGTGCGGTCCGAGCAGCTGGTCCCGCCGCCGGCACTGCTGGGACATACCCGCGCGCCCCACCACACGGCCCCGCCCGTGCCTGGCCACGTCCCGGCGCCCGGGCCCTCCCCACCCGATCCGGCATCCCTGTCCGTCCTTCGCATTTAGGCCGACCACCCGACCCCTCCCTCGGCCTTTCCCCACGGCGCAAGAGCGCCGATCCCCCCTGCGTAAGGACACAACTCCATGAACACGATCCACCGACGCTCCGTCCTGCTGGCGGGTCTGGGCGCGGCCGGCGCCGGCCTGCTCTCGGCCTGTTCCGGCGACACCGCGGGCTCCCCGGGCAGCAAGCCCCACCAGACCACCGGGTCCGGCCTGCTCAGCCCGTCCGACCCGGCCGTGGCAGCCGCCGAGCAGCAGCGGCACCGCTCCGGCCGGGAGCACCGGGTCAAGCTCACCGCGACCGCCGGCCCCCTCGACCTGGGAGCCGGCAAGACGGTGCGGACCTGGAGCTTCGACGGACGGCTGCCGGGCAAGGAGATCCGCCTCACCGCGGGCGACACGCTCGTCGCCGACCTCGCCAACCACCTGCCCCAGAGCACCTCCGTCCACTGGCACGGAATGGCCCTGCGCAACGACATGGACGGCGTACCGCCCGTCACCCAGCGTGCGGTGGCGGCCGGCGGCTCCTTCGCATACCGCTTCGTCGCCGAGAATCCCGGGACCTACTGGTTCCATCCGCACGTCGGCGTCCAGCTGGACCGCGGCCTGTACGGCCCGCTGATCGTCGAGGACCCGCATGAGCCGCTGCGGTACGACGACGAGTGGGTCGTCGTGCTCGACGACTGGCTCGACGGCGTCACCGGCACCCCGGACCAGGCATTCGCCGCCCTGCAACAGGGCATGGATCACGACTCCCCGTCCCACGGTGGGAAGGGAAACGCACACGGCGGCCAGGACGGTATGCAGGGCATGGGCGGCATGCAGGGCATGGAGACCATGCCGGGCATGGACGGGACCGCGGGGACACCGGGGACGGAAGGAACGCCAGGCACGGGCACGGGCATGGACGACCCGTTCATGTTGATGGGGGCGTCCAGTCGTCTCCTGGGCGGTGACGCCGGTGATGTGGAGTACCCGCACTTCCTCGTCAACGGCCGTGTCCCGGACGCGCCGGACACCTACCGGGGCAAGCCCGGCCGGCGACTGCGGCTACGGATCATCAACGCCGGCGGGGACACCGCCTTCCGGGTCGCCCTCGGCGGCCACCGGATGACCGTCACCCACACCGACGGCTACCCCATCGCCCATGAGCCGGCCGACGCCCTGCTGATCGGCCCCGGCGAGCGGTACGACGCCCTGGTCACGCTGGGCGACGGCGTCTTCCCGCTGGTCGCCCTGGCCGAGGGCAAGGGGGCGGCCGGCCTGGCACTGGTGCGCACCGGCTCCGGCAGCGCCCCGTCCGAGACCGTCCGTCCCGGGGAACTCAACGGCCGGATTCCGACCGCGACCGCCCTGCGGCCCGCCGACGACGTCCGGCTGAAGTCCCGTCAGCCCGACGTCACCCACCGCATCGCGCTGACCGGCGGTATGGCCAAGTACGACTGGGGGCTCGACGGCAGGCGGTTCGACATGAACGACGCGGACGCCCATCCCTACACCGTGCGCAGTGGCCAGCGGGTGCGCCTGGAGTTCCGCAACACCACCGAGATGTGGCACCCCATGCATCTCCACGGGCACACCTTCCAACTCGGCAGGAGCGGCCCCCGCAAGGACACCGTGATCGTCCTGCCGGGCGCGACGGTCGCCTGCGACTTCGACGCGGACAACCCGGGTCAGTGGCTGATGCACTGTCACAACGCCTACCACGGCGAGAGCGGCATGATGGGGCTGCTCGGCTACCGCGCGTGACGTGCGGGGGCGGCGGCTACCTCCACCCCCGCAGCACGGCCCGGAGGGACTCCTCCGTGGTGCCGCGCCAGGCCACGAACCCGTCGGGTCGTACGAGTACGGCGTCGTCGCCCATGGCGAGTTCGGCCGCCTGTGGTGCGTCGAGTTCGTGGACGGCGTGGCGGGTCGTGCGGAGGGAGGCGGCGGCCGCCGCCCGCCAGCGCGGGAGGTCCCCGGCCACGAACAGCGTCCAGTGCGAGCCGATCAGGTCCAGGGTCGAAATCCGGTTGCCCGAACGGGAGTTGAGCCAGCGGTGGGGGAATCGGTGGCCGAGGTGGACGACATCGGCCAGCGGGTCGGGCCAGGCCGCGTCGACGCCGACCGCCTCGCCGCCGCCGGTGCCTTCGGCACCGCACTGCGGATAGCCGTAGCACATCATGCCCCGCAGGTAGTCGACGGCGAGCTTCTCGTAGAGGGCGTTGGGGTCGCCGTCCAGTGACTGGTAGCCCTGGAGCAGATTGCGGGAGAGGGCCAGGGATGCCCGGGCGGCGGCCCGGCGTTCGGGTTCGTAGGTGTCCAGGAGGGTTGGCGCGCATCGGGCGGACAGCACGGCGGCGAGTTTCCAGGCGAGGTTGTGGCCGTCCTGGATGCCGGTGTTCATGCCGAGGCCGCCGGCCGAAGTCTGCACATGGGCGGCGTCACCGGCCAGGAAGACCCGGCCGCGGCGGAAGGCGGAGGCCATGCCGATGGCGGCCTCCCAGGCGTTGACGGCTTGGAGCTCGATCGGGATCGTGGCGTCGCCGATGGCGGCTCGCAGCAGTGCCAGCGTCGCGTCCTCGGACAGCTCGGACGGGCCGTCCTGCGGCTTGCCCGGATGGTCCAGGATGTGCGAGGCCCACTGGTCGCGGCCGTTCTTCGACATCAGAGTGGCGTACACCGCGTCGTTGCGGACGAAACAGACATGCGTCCCCCAGTCCTGCTGCACGGGGCCGAGATCGGCCCGGTAGAAGGCGGTGTGGAGATGTCCGATGGCGGTGCGGTCGGGCATGGTGATGCCCAGTCGGCTGCGGACCTCGCTGTTCGCCCCGTCCGCTCCGATGAGACATCGGGCCGTGATCCCCCGCTCCTCGCCGGTGTCGACGTCGACGAGGCGTGCGCGCACGTGGTCGTCGCCGACCGTGAGCCCCACCAGCCTTGTGCCGAACCGGACTTCACCACCCAGCCGGCGCAGCTCCGCCCAGGCCACCCGCTGTACCTGATCATGCGTCAGGACGCGTCGCGGAGGCACCGGACTGCCGTTCTCCAGCAGCGCGGCGTACCGCGGCGGCAGGCCCCCGCGGTGCAGCGTCGCGCCCAGTCCGCTCTCCTTGAACACGGTGCGCATCGGCATACCGCCCTCCCAGCCCTCCCGTTCCAGTGCGGACTCCAGGCCCACCGACCGGAACAGCTCCAGGGTGCGCAGACTGGTACTCGCCCGTGGCACCGCCGCCATCGCGTCCGGCCGCTTGTCGACGACCAGCGGGCGGACGCCCCAGTGCGCGAGGAACATCCCCGTCGAGAGCCCCACGGGCCCGGCCCCCACCACCAGCACCGGCACGTCCACCGGCCCCACATCCCGCCTCGCACTCATGGCACGCTCCTTTCACGACGCCGTCGCAGCGCGACGCGTCTCGCTCATCAGCAATCGGTGATCGGTGCTCTCCACCCTCCCCGCTCAAGTCGACTTGAGCGCAAGATGAAGGCATGGGAGATGCAGACATGGGAGACGACGACGCGCGTTACTCGATCAGTCAGGCCGCCCGCGGCTTCAATCTGCCGGTGTCGACGCTGCGTTACTACGACGACCTGGGGCTGCTCCCGGCGGCCGGGCGCCGTGGGAACGTGCGGTATTACGGTCACGCCGAGCTGCGCCGGCTCGCCCTCATCCAACGGCTGCACCACCGCGGCCTGGTCAGCCTGGCCGACACCGCCACGCTGCTCGGTGCCGGTCCGGCCGACGACCGCCGCTCCGGCCGCGAGGTGCTGACCGCCTGCATCGCGGCGATCAGGAACCGGACCGCCCATCTGCAGGCCGCCCGGCGCCTCCTCGAACACCTGCTGACCTGCCCGAAGCCCGATCCGGTCCGCGAGTGCACACCGCTGCGCGCGGAACTCGACGCGGCGGTCGAGGAAGCGTTGGCCAAGGCCGCGAGCGGGCTGGCCCCCGGCACCCTCACCCCCGCGACGTCCGCCTCCCGGGAAATATCGCCTTTCCGGGAGATCTCGCCGACCACCCTCGCGGACGTGCTGGGCCGCGGGCAGGTCATGGACTTCGGCATCCGGCCGCTGTGGCCCGCGGTGCCGCGGGTCGCCGGGCCGGCGTTCACCGTGCGTTGCCGGCCCGGCGACAACCTCATGCTGCATGCGGCCATCCACCGCGCGGAACCGGGCGCGGTCATCGTCGTCGAGTCCGGCGATCCGGACCACGCGCTCGCCGGCGGCAGGGTCTGTGCCGTGGCCCAACGCCGGGGCGTCGCGGCGTTCGTGGCCGACGGGCTGATCCGCGACCTCGCCGAGGTGCGGGCACTGGGTTTCCCCGTCTTCGCCCGCGGGGTGATCCCGATTGCGGGGAGCAAGCAGGCCGTGGAACCGCTCAACGTCGTGGTGCGGTGCGGCGGTGTGGACGTCTCCGCCGGGGACATCGTCGTCGCGGACGAGGAGGGTGTCGTGGTCGTGCCCGGCGACCGGCAGGAGGAGGTCCTCCGGGCCGCCCGGGCCAAGCCGGCCATGGAGGCCGAGGAGGACGGCGAGACCCTCGACGCCTGGGAGCGGGCACACCGCACCCGTATCGACACGATCCTGCGGGACGGGGGCTTCACCGGCTGAGGCGACCGGGCTGACGGGGCGTGGGGCGGTCCCGTCAGCCGCGGCGCGACCGGCCGTCTTGCCGGGTGCCCCGCGCTGCGCCATTCTCGAATCCCCGTTGCTGACGGGGGCGGTTCTGCCGTTCCTGACGCCGCCGAGTGACCACCGGTGTGCCTCGACTTCCCTCCCGGGCCGGCACGTCGGGAAGCCCTAGGCCGGAAGGCCGAGACGGAGATCCACACTTGGGCGGTGCCGGGAACGGGAGGACGCGGCAAGAGTGAGGGGCATCCGCCCGACTCGCCGACCATCTGCCCGGAGGCTGACGGTGAACACCCCCAATCCGACCGACCACCCGGACCTGACCGACGCCGCGGCGCACGCGGGGGCGGCGCATCTGATCGAGCAGTCGCTGGGTCATCTGTATTCCGCGGCGTTACGGACCGCCGCCCTGCACCACATCGCCGACCACCTGGCCGGCGGCCCCCGCACCGCCGCCGAACTCGCCCGGCTCACCGGCACCGACCCCGTCTTCCTGCGGCGCTGCCTGCGCTATCTCGCCTCCCGCGAGGTCTTCAGAGAGGACGACCACGGCGCCTTCCACCTGACGCCGGCCGCGCAGTTCCTGCGCACCAAGGTGCCAGGTTCGCTGCGCGACGCGGTGCTGCTGCTCACCGACGACCTCTTCGTACGCTCCTCGGGGGCGCTGGACGACACGATACGCACCGGCACACCGGGCTTCCCCCAGGTCTTCGGCGCACCGTTCTTCGAGTACCTCAAGGGCGACCGCAGAAGCCGGGAGCTCTTCGACGCGGGCATGGCGGCGTTCTCCGAGCCGATGGACGACCTGGTGGCCGGTGCCTACCCGTTCCCGGAGCAGGGCACGGTAGTCGATGTCGGCGGCGGGCGGGGCGGGTTGCTGCGCCAGGTCCTGCTGCGTCATCCGGGCCTGTCAGGGGTGCTGTTCGACCAGGCGCCCGCCCTGGAAGACCATGTCCTGGACGCGCCCGGGCTGGCCGGCCGGTGGCGCGCCGAACCGGGCGACTTCTTCGCCTCCGTACCGGACGGCGGCGACGTCTATGTGCTCAAGCACGTCCTGCACGACTGGGAGGACGAGGCCGCCGTCCGCATCCTGAGTGCCTGCCGGCGCGGTCTGGCCCCGGGCGGCAGGGTCCTGGTCGTCGACTCCGTGCCCGAGCCGGGCAACGGCGCCCACCCGGGCAAGGCGCTGGACGTGGCGATGATGACGCTGGTGACCGGCAAGGAACGCGGCCCGAGGGAACTGGACGAGCTGTTCTCCCAGGCTGGTCTGCGCCGCACCCGGATCCTGCCCACGCCCACCTTCGCCTCCATCGTCGAAGCGGTGGAGGCGTAGACGGCAGCCCCAGAGACGATGGCCGCGCAGAAAGGCAGGGCCTCACCCCCGCACGCCGGCGAGGGCGTGCGGGGCGGACGGGGCGGCGGGCAGGGAGACGACCATGGTGAGGCCGCCGCCGGGGGTCTCCTCCGGGGTGAGCGTGCCGCCCATCGCCTCCGTCAGGCCGCGGGACAGTGCCAGGCCGAGGCCGAGGCCGGTGGTGTTGTCGGTGTCGCCGAGTCGCTGGAACGGCTCGAACGCCCGCTCCCGGTCGGGGAGTTGGATTCCCGGGCCGCGGTCGGTGATCCGCACTTCGACGCGGCCGGCGAGAGCGCTGGCGCCGATCGTGACCGGGTGGGCGGCGGGCGAGTGGCGTACCGCGTTGGACACCAGGTTGGCGAGGACGCGTTCCAGCAGCGGCGGGTCGGCGAGTACGTCGGGGGCGGCGTCCAGCCCCTGGGCGAGGACGCGTCCGGGTGTCTGCGGGGGCGAGCCGGGGAGGGTGTCCAGGGCGGCGGGGAGCACGTCGGTGAGGGCGACGGGCTCCAGGTGCAGGGTCAGCGCGCCGGCCTGGAGCCTGCTCATGTCCAGGAGGTTGTCGACCAGGCGGCTGAGCTTGGCCAGGGATTCCTCCGCGGTGGCGAGGAGTTCCTCGCGGTCCTCGGGCGAGAAGTCCACCTCGCGGCTGCGCAGGGAGCTGATGGCGGCCCAGCTGCCGGCCAGCGGGGTGCGCAGGTCGTGGCCCACCGCGGCCAGGAGTGCGGTCCGCATCCGGTTGGCGGCCTTGACCGGTTCGACCTCGGCGGCGGCCTCGGCGAGCCGGGCGCGTTCGACGGCCGCGGTCAGATGCGCGGCGAAGGCGGTGAGCACCCGGTGCTCGGAGGCGGGCAGGCGCCGCCCGGTCAGCACCAGCACGCTGTCGTCCCCTATCGCGACCTCGGTCCGGTGGTCGGCGCCCGGCCACGGCTCCGGCGCGTCCCCGCGCGCCCGCAGCTCGATGTGGTCCATGCCGAAGGTCTCACGGGTGCGTTCCAGCAGGTCCGGCACCGCCCGGTCCCCGCGCAGGATGCCGGCGGCCAGTGAGGACAGCGTCTCGGCCTCCGCGGTGGCCCGGGCGGCGCGCCGGCCCAGGCGCAGCGAGCGGTCCACGATGGCGGCGACGGTGACCGCGACGGTGGTGAACGCGGCCTGGGCGACGACGATGTTGGCCTCGGCGAAGGTGAACTGGCCGACGGGCGGGATGAAGTAGTAGTTGAGCAGCAGCGACGTGGTGATCGAGGCGAGCAGTGCGGAGACCACGCCGCCGAGGCAGGCCACGCCCAGTACGGTCAGCAGGAGGAGCAGCGTCTCGCTGGTGAGGTTGAGCGACAGCGGGGCGGAGACGCCGCGCAGGACGAGGGTGAGCAGCAGGGGCAGCACCAGGCCGGCGATCGGCCCGGCGGCCCGGCGGGTGCGCGGCAGGCCGCTGCCGGGGGCGACCCAGGTGCGGCCCTGGCCGGCGTATTCGTGGCCGACCGTGTGGACGTCGATGTCTCCGGAGAGTTCGACGACGGTCTCTCCCACGCCGCGCGGGGTCAGCAGCCGCCGCAGTCGGCCGCGGCGGCTGGCGCCGACGACGAGCTGGGTGGCGTTCTGGGCGCGGGCGAAGTCCAGCAGGGCGGCGGGGACGTCGTCGCCGACCACCGCGTGGTAGGTGCCGCCGAGGCTCTCGGTGAGCCGCCGCTGGTCGGCCAGGGCGGCGGGCGAGGAGCCGGCCAGGCCGTCGCTGCGGGTGATGTGCACGGCCAGGAGGTCGCCGGCCGAGGAGCGGACGATCCGGGCGGCGCGGCGGATCAGCGTGGTGCCCTCCGGGCCGCCGGTGAGGGCCACCACCACTCGCTCGCGGGTCTCCCACACCGGGCCGATGTGGTGCTCGTGCCGGTACTTGCGCAGCGCCTCGTCCACCCGGCCGGCGACCCACAGCAGCGCCAGCTCGCGCAGTGCGCTGAGGTTGCCGGGCCGGAAGTAGTGCGAGAGCGCGGCGTCGACCTTCTCCGGCGGGTGGATGTTGCCGTGCGCCAGGCGGCGCCGCAGGCCCTCGGCCGGCAGGTCGACCAGCTCGATCTGGTCGGCACGGCGGACCACTTCGTCGGGCACGGTCTCGTCCTGCGGCACCCCGGTGATCTTCTCGACGACGTCGGTGAGGGACTCCAGGTGCTGGATGTTGAGCGTGGCGACCACGTCGATGCCGGCGCCGAGCAGCTCCTCGACGTCCTGCCAGCGCTTGGTGTGCCGACAGCCCGGGGCGTTGGTGTGGGCGAGTTCGTCGACGAGCACCACCTCGGGGCGGCGTTCCAGCACCTGGTCCAGGTCGAGTTCGGCGAACTCCGTGCCGTGCGGGCTGCGGACGGCGCTCGGCAGCACGGTCAGCCCGTCGAGCATCGCCTCGGTGGCCGGGCGGCCGTGGCACTCGGCGAACGCCACCACCACGTCCGTGCCGCGCGCGGTGCGGCGGCGGGCCTCGTCGAGCATCCGGTAGGTCTTGCCCACACCGGGTGCGGCCCCGAGAAAGACCTTGAGGCTGCCGGCCCGCGGCGGCCTGCCCACCGCGGGCCCCTCGCTCCCCCACCCCATCACGTACTTCCCTTCTGCAACACGACCACGCCGGCCGGCACCGCACGGAACCTCTCCCGCGGTCTGTCACCGGCCGGCGCGCGCTCTTCTCCGTCCGAAGCGCCCTGGTCCTGCGAGCATCGTCACCGCACACCACCGCAAACTGTGCGGCCGTGCGCCGACGTTGACGCAACCCTGACCCGTGGCCGGGCGCTACCGGTGCCCGCCCTCGGGTCAGTGGTCCGCGGCGGATCGCGGTGCGCAGTGGTAGAGCCGGTGTGCCTGGCCCGGCACCCGGTCGCAGTGGGCGCGTACCCAGGGGGCGAGGGCGCGGCCGGGGCCGGTCCGTGGGCCGCCGAGTACGACGTAGCGCAGCTGCCCGGTGGCGACGAGGTGGCGGAATCCGGCCGTCGTCGGTGTGGGCGCGGTACCGGTGAAGCCGCCCATCGGGAGCACCGCGGCACCGGTGTACAGGATGTAGGGGGAGGCGGTGCGCCAGCTGGTGGTGGCGAAGAGATAGGCGGCGCCGTCCCGGTGGGCCCGGGTGTAGGCGAGGAGTTGGCGCTGGGCGGGGGTCAGCGAGGTGTCGTCGGCCGGGTGGGGGGCGTGTCCGTGGGGCGCGCTGTGGCGCCGGATGGCCACCGGGCCGGTCGAGCCCATGCCGGAGTGCCCGTACGTCGGGTCGAGGACCGATGAGGCCCAGGCGGCGGACGGCAGGAGCATCGCCGCCAGGGCGGTGGCAAGGCCCAGCACGGCCGTCCGCCGCCGGGCGGGTGGGGCGTCGGTGCGGGTCGGACGGTCGGTGCCGCCCCGGCGGGCCGGCGCTCCCCGGCGGGCGCGGGCCAGCAGCGCCAGCGCGCCCGCGCCCAGGGCGACCGCGGCCGGCGCCAGCCACGGCAGGTAGTCGGGGAACAGCTCCGCGACCGCCGCCGACCAGGCGACCGTGCCGCCCACGACCGTCGGCAACGCCCACGCCCGGGCCCGGCCGCCGCCCAGCCAGGCCCGCCAGAACTGCACCGTCCCGCCACCGAACAGCGCCGCCAACGGGATGGCCACCACCCCCATGTAGTACGTGTGGCCGCCGATCGCCCCGCCGCTGAACACCAGGAAGTACGTGGCCAGCCATACGCCCCACAACACGAAGCCGGCCCGCAGCGGATCCGTGCGCGGCCGGCCGCGCCGCCACACCACCCCGCACACCGCCGACAGCGCCGCGGCCGGGTACAGCCAGCCGATCTGCGAGACCAGTGACGGGGCGAACATCTTGGCCCACTGGGTGAGGCCGGGCCGGGAGTGTCCGGTCGGCGGCGCCGCCGCGGTACCGGCCATGGTCGACACGGCGACGCTTCCGGTGTCCTTGGCGTCGATGCGGAGGTCGGAGAAGCGGTTGAGGAAGTTGTAGCCGACGACCTGGCTGACCGCCGAGTTGTCGGTCGTCCCGTCGATGTAGGGCCGGTCCGCGGCGGGAGTGAACGTCACCAGCAGCACCCAGGACGCCGACACCGCCAGGCATATCGCGCCCGCCGCCGACAGCTGCGCCAGCCGCCGCCGGAGCCCCGTCGGCGCGGCGAGCAGATACAGCAGGCCGAGCGCCGGGAGGACCGCCCAGGACTCCAGCATCTTGGCCTGGAAGCCCAGTCCCACCCAGGCACCGGCGGCCAGCAGTGGACGCAGCCGCGCCCCGCGGGCCGCGCGCAGCGTGGCGTCGGCGGCCAGCAGGACGCACAGGGTGAACGCCGGGTCCTCGACCGAGGTGCGGAACAGCCCGGCGATCGCCGGCGTGAGGGCGAACGCGCCCGCCGCCAGCAGCGCCGCGCTCTCTCCCGCCCAGCGACGCACCGCGCGGTACAGGACGGCGACGCTGAGCACGCCCTCGATGACCTGGGGCAGGGTCAGCGCCCACGGGTGGAAGCCGAAGATCCGCGCGGAGAGCGCCTGTGGCCAGAGGAAGCCCGGCAGCTTGTCGATGGTGATCGAACCGCCGGGGTCGAAGGCGCCGAAGAGGAAGCCGTGCCAGCTCTCCGCCATGCTGCGCGCGGTCTCCGCGTAGAACGCGTGGAACGCGCTGTGCTGGATGTCCCAGGCGAACAGCACGGCCGCCACGACGAGGATCGCCCACAGCACGGGTCCGGCGTACGCCGGCCGTGCCGACGGGCCCCGCCGCGCCGCAACGATCCGGCCGAACCGCCGCCCGCCGCCCGTGCGCCCCTCCGGTGCCCGGCTCGACGCCGCGGACCCGTCCGCCACCGGGGACGCGTTCCCCGCGGGGAACGCCTCCTCCGCCGAGGGCGCGTTCCCCGCTGAGGTGGTGCTGGCCATGGACGATCCTCCCTGGTGGAACTCACCGGTCGGTGTGCCAGATGGCCGGACGCGCGACGGGGATCCGCGGGCCGCCGATTGTTCAGCCAACGTTCAGCTGCCGCGGCCGGGGCGGCTCGACCACTGCATCGGGGCCCCGCCCGGCAGCCGGCGGCCCTCCGGGAGCGCGCCGCGCCGCCGCATCACAGGCCCTGACCGTCCGTCAAGATCCGGTATGGCAAAAAAGGTGGGGTGGATGTTTCGCCACCGGAAGCAAGGGCAGACGCGCCTTACCGGACCATGATCCAAAATGGGAGGGCAGTCATGACGACGGCAGCATCCATGCACACCGGGACGCGGCACGGCCGGAACCACCGGACCGTGAGCTCCGCCACCGGCGGGCTGCCGTACCTCGCGAACGCGTCCAGGGTCGCGCCGAAGGACGCCAAGGTCCTGTCCCGGCCGTTCTTCGAGCGACTCGCGGAGCTGGAGGAAGGCACCCACGCGTACCAGTACGTGCGCAACACCCTGGTCGAGATGAACCTCTCCCTCGTCCGCTACGCCGCCGCCCGGTTCCGCAACCGCGGCGGCGACCCGACGGAGATGGAGGACATCGTCCAGGTCGGCACCATCGGGCTGATCAAGGCGATCGACCGGTTCGACCTGGCTCGGGAGGTCGAGTTCACGACCTTCGCGGTGCCGTACATCGTGGGCGAGATCAAGCGCTTCTTCCGGGACGCCACCTGGGCGGTGCATGTGCCGCGCCGGTTACAGGAGTTGCGAATCGAGATCGCCCAGGCCAAGGAGCGCCTGTTCGCCCGCCTCGACCGGGAGCCGACCGTGGCCGAGCTCGCCGAACACCTCGGACTGGGCGAGCACGAGGTGATCGACGGCCTGATCGCCGGCAACGGCTACACCGCCGGTTCGCTGGACCAGCCCACCGATCCGGCCGAGGACGATGCGGCCCGCAGCCTCGCCGACGCCCTCGGCGACGAGGACCCCCGGCTCCAGCTCGCCGAGGACCTCCACGCGTTGACGCCCCTGGTACGGAAGCTGGACCGGCGCGACCGCCGGATCCTCACCCTGCGGTTCGTCCACGAGAAGACGCAGTCCGAGATCGGCGAGGAGCTCGGCGTCTCGCAGATGCACGTCTCGCGGCTGCTCACCCGCATCCTGGGCCGGCTGCGGACGGGACTGCTCGGCCACTCCTGAACTGACGGACTTCACGGCGCTCTTCGCGGGGCCGGGCCGCCGGATCGGTCACTGCGCCCGCGCCGCGGCGACGGCCTCACCGTCGCGCACGACGGCAACCTCCCCGGACCGCTCGGGAGCCTTCATGCAGAGCACGAGGACCGCGCTGAGCAGGTGCAGGGCGGCGTAGATCCCCAGAACCCCACCGATGCCGAGCGATCCGATGAAGACCGTGCCGATCAGCGGGCCGAACGCCATGCTGGCGCCGGCGCCCAGCGTGTACGCCGACATGACCTGCCCCTTGCGTTCCGGAGCCTGCGCGGTCATGAGGGGCGGCAGGGGGACGTAGCCGGCCATGCCGACACCCAGCGCGCCGACGGCGACCGCGACGAGCGGGTAGTCGTGGCCCGCGGCGGTGGGCACGTAGTACAGCGCCAGGCAGGCGAGCGCCGAGACCACACCGCCGAGCCAGGCGACGGTCTTGCGTCGGCTCCACTTGTCGCCGAGCGCCCCGAACAGCACGACGCAGGCGAGGTTGCTGACCATCATGACGATGAGCAGCGAGGCCCACTCCTGCCCGCTGAAGCCGACCCGGTCGACGAGGAAGAGCGGGACGAAGACCCACACGCCGAACTGCGAGGTGGTGTTGACGAGCCGGACCACGGCTCCCATGCCGACGCGCGGCTCGGCGAACATGACGGTGAAACAGCCCAGGAACGTACGCGCCAGGCCGACCCGTTCGGCGCCCCTGGCCAGCCCCTGGAATCCGGTGCGGTCGCGTACCAGGAAGAGCACCACGAGGGCGCCCGCGGTGATCATCGCGAGGGAGATCCACAGGGAGTGGTAGAAGCCGATCGAGGGCTTGAGAAGCGAGACCAGTGTGGAACCGAGAACCGGGTAGCCCATGGTGAAGCAGAACCAGAACCAGCCGAGGGCCTTGCCGAGTTGGCGCTCCGGGGCGCTGGCCATGATCCAGACCATGAATCCGTAGGCGAAGAGCGGATAGCCGAATCCGCGCAGGCCGTAGGTGCCGAGGATCAGCCAGTAGGAGTGGAGCGGGATGGCGACCGCGAGCAGGAGTGCGTGGCAGACCGCCCAGCACATGGCGCCCAGCATCATCACGCGGCGCGGCCCCCACAGGTCGGAGAGCCCGCCGGCCAGGAAGGCGCCCACCGCGGCGGTGACGCCGTACGCGGTGAAGATGATGCCGACGCTCGACTCGGCGAAGCCGAGCTCGCCCTTGAAGTAGGCGGGCAGGTAACTGGTCTCCACACCGTCGCCGATCATGAAGAGCAGAAGTCCGATATATCCCCATATGAGGACTTTGGGGAGCCCAAGGACGGTGGTACGGGACGACGACAGGGCGCGTTGTGATGTGCGCAACACGGCGGGACCTCCTGAGGGCCGGGCATACGGCCGGATGTGGCCCTCAGGTTGAACAATGAAACAGAGAATTTCAAGAGCTTCACACAAAATGTGTGATGTTCTAGAGTGAGCGCGCTCGGCGACCGCCGCCGGGCGCGAGACGAAGGGGAATGCCCGCGATGAGACCGAGTCGTGGCTCCGAGGCCGAGGTGGAGGAGCGCCGGCAGGCGGTACTGCGCCTGGTCGCGCGGCGCGGTGAGATCCGTATCGCGACGCTGGCCGAGCGGATGCGGGTCAGCGTGATGACCATGCACCGCGACCTCGACAACCTCCACCAGCGGCAGCTGCTGCGCAAGGGCCGCGGCGTGGCGACGGCCTTCCCCGACGTCACCATGGAGAGCGCGCTGCGCTTCCGGGAGCAGGCCAACGCCGAGTTGAAGGAGGCGCTCGCGGACGCCCTGGTGGCGGAGGTCTCGCCGGGCGACACGGTGCTGATCGACTGCGGCTCCACGCTCTTCCCGCTGGCCCGCCGGCTCACCGCCGTCGACGGACTCCGCGTGATCACCAACTCCCTGCGGATAACCGCCCTCCTGGCCGGCTCCCCGGCCGAGGTGACGCTGCTCGGCGACCGCTACTACGAGGACTTCGAGTCCTGCGCCGGCCCGCAGGCCCGGCGTCAGCTCCAGGACCTCCACGCCACCGTCGCCTTCGTCACCGCGACCTCGATCCGCAACGGCCGGCTGTTCCACCCGGTCCGCGCCTACGCCGAGTCCAAGCACGCCTACCTCCAGGCCGCCGACCGCGCCGTCCTCGCCGTCGACCACAGCAAGTTCGGCCGCACCGCGACCCACTCGTACGGCGACGTGGGCGGCTACGACCTGCTGGTCACCGACACCGCGGCGCCGGAGGACGAACTCCGGGCCGTGCGGGACCTCGGCGTCGAGGTCCGCACCGTCGACCACCCCCACGCCTGAGCCGCACCCCACCCCGGCTCCACGCCCCCCGCTCCCTCCCCTCCCCCTCCGAGAAAGGCCCTTGCCATGCGCGCCGTCGTCATCCACACCCCCGGTCAGTACGAGGTCACCACCGTCGGCGACCCGACTCCGGGCCCGGGCGAGGTCGTCGTCGCCCCCGCCGCGGTGGGCATCTGCGGCACCGATGTGCACATCGTCGAGGGGGAGTTCGCGCCCACCCCGTATCCGATCATCCCCGGCCACGAGTTCACCGGCGAGATCGTCGCGCTGGGGGCCGGGGTGACCGGGCTGCGCACCGGCGAACAGGTCGCCGTCGATCCGTCGCTGTTCTGCGGGGCCTGCCACTACTGCGCGAACGGCCGGGGCAACCTGTGCGAGAACTGGGGCGCGATCGGTGACACCGTGGACGGTGCGATGGCCGAGTACGTCAAGGTGCCGGCCGCCAACTGTTACCGGCTGCCGGAGAGCGTCGACGTGGCTCAGGGCACGCTGATAGAGCCGCTGTCGTGTGCGGTGCACGGCTTCGACGTGCTGCCGCGCCGCCTCGGCGACCACTACCTCATCTACGGCGCCGGCACCATGGGCCTGATGATGCTTCAGCTCGCCCGGACCGCGGGCGCGGCCTCCGTGTCCGTCGTCGACCTCAACACCGACCGGCTGCGGATCGCCGAACGGCTCGGCGCGGACGCCACCGCGGTGAGCGCCGCGGAGCTGGACCGCCCGCAGGGCTGGGAGACCGTCATCGACTGCACCGGTGTGATCCCGGTCATCGAGGACGGCCTCGGCCGGGTCCGCCGCGGGGGCACCTTCCAGCAGTTCGGCGTCGCGCCGTCCGCCGCCACGGCGTCCTTCTCGCCGTTCCGGGTCTACAACGACGAGATCACCATCGTCGGGTCGATGGCCGTGCTGCACAGCTTCGGGCGCGCGGTGGACCTGATGGCGAAGGGCGTCATCGACGCCGACACCATGATCACCCACCGCTATCCGCTGGACGACTTCGGCGCCGCCCTGCAGACCTTCCGGGAGGGCTCCGGCCGCAAGATCCAGATCCACCCGCAGAGCTGAACTCCCTTCTCTTTTCGTCCAGTTGACCGGAAGCGACACCGTCATGCCCACCGTTGCCGGGGTGGACTCCTCCACCCAGTCCTGCAAGGTCGTCGTCTGCGACGCCGACACCGGGGAGATCCTCCGCCGGGGCCGCGCCGCCCACCCCGACGGCACCGAGGTCGCGCCCGCGGCCTGGTGGCGGGCGCTGCGCGAAGCCGGCGACGGGCTGCTGGCGGACGTGGACGCCGTCGCCGTGGCGGGACAGCAGCACGGGCTGGTGGCGCTGGACGCGGCCGGCCGGCCGGTGCGCGACGCCCTGCTGTGGAACGACACCCGTTCGGCGCGCGCGGCCGCGGACCTCGTCGAGGAGGTGGGCGGGCCGGAGAAGTGGGCCGAGGCGGTCGGCACGGTGCCGGTCGCCGCCCTCACCGTCGCCAAACTGCGCTGGCTGGCCGAGCACGAGCCGGAGCACGCGGACCGCACCGCGCGGGTGCTGCTGCCGCACGACTGGCTGACCTGGCGGCTGTGCGGCGGGCCGGGGACGCGCGCCGAACCGGTCACCGACCGCGGCGACGCCTCGGGCACCGGCTACTGGTCCCCGGCGCACGGCACCTACCGCCATGACCTGCTGTCCCTCGCCTTCGGCGGCCGTACGCCCCAACTCCCCCGCGTGCTGGGCCCGTTGGAAGCGGCAGGGCACACACCGGAGGGCGTCCTGGTGGCGGCGGGGACCGGCGACAACATGGGGGCCGCGCTGGGGCTGGGCATCGAGCCGGGCGATGTGGTGATCTCTCTCGGCACCAGCGGCACCGCCTTCGCCGTCGCCGCACACCCGATCGGCGATCCCACCGGCGCCGTCGCCGGATTCGCCGACGCCACCGGCCGCTTCCTGCCCCTGGTGTGCACCCTCAACGCCGCCCGGGTCCTCAGCTCCACCGCCCGGATGCTCGGCGTCGGCCTCGACGACCTCGACCGCCTGGCCCGTACGGCCCCGTCCGGAGCCGGCGGGCTGGTGCTCCTCCCCTACCTCGGCGGCGAGCGCACTCCCAACCTCCCCGACGCCGCCGGCAGTCTGCTGGGCATGCGCCACACCAACATGCACCCGCCGCACCTCGCCCGCGCGGCCGTCGAGGGCATGCTGTGCAACATGGCCGACGCCCTGGACCGGCTGCGCGACCAGGACGTCGAGGCCCGCCGGGTGCTGGTCATCGGCGGGGCGGCCCGGGCGCCGGTGGTCGGCGAGATCGCCGCCGAGATCTTCGGCGTACCGGTCACCGTGCCCGCACCCGAGGAGTATGTGGCCCTCGGCGCCGCCCGCCAGGCCGCCTGGGCGCTGTCCGGCACTCCCGAACCGCCGCCCTGGCCGCACCCCGCGGCCCGCGAGATCCCCGCCCCGGCCGACCCCGCGCCCGGCCGGCGGGTCCGCGCGGCGTACGCCGCGGCCCGCGCCACGGTGCACTGAACCGGTCACTCCCCTCCAACGGCCGTCGCCCCGTACCGGCCGGCGAGGGCGGCCACCGCCTCCTCGACGGCCCGGCGCAGCGGCGGCGGTCCGAGCACCTCCGCCTCCGCGCCCAGCCGGAGCAGATCGCCGACGGCCACGGCCGGGCCCTCGACCGGCAGCTCGACCTCCGTCCAGCCGTCGGCGTCCGGCTCCCCGGCCTCCGCCAAGGCCCGCCGGCCCGCGGCGCCGTAGAACATCGGCAGGAGTTTGCGGGCCCGCGGGGAGATCCGCAGCCGCGCCGTGTCCTGGTGCAGCGTGGCCTCCAGCCGCCGGGCGGACTCCGCCCAGTAGGCCGCCAGATCGAAGCCGGCCGGGCGGGCGAACGTCTCGTCCGTGAGGTCCACGGCCAGGAACCGTGCGATCCGGTACGTCCGCACCGCCTCGTCGACCTGCGCCACCAGGTACCAGATGCCGCCCTTGAGGACGATGCCGAGCGGACGCAGCTCACGGTGGACCTCGCCGCGCCAGCGCAGGTAGTGGGTGCGCAGCACCCGCTGCTCCCACACCGCCCGGGCGACCGGCGCCAGGTGGGCGACCGGGTCGGCGTCCCGGAACCAGGCCGGGGCGTCGAGGTGGAAGCGGTCCTGGATCCGCCGGGTCCGCTCGGCCAGTTCGGCCGGCAGCGCCGCCTGCACCTTCAGCTGCGCGGTCGTCAGCACCGCGCCCAGCCCCAGGTCGCGGGCCGGGCCGGGGGCTCCGGCGAGGAAGAGCGCGCCGGCCTCGGCGTCGGTGAGCCCGGTCAGCCGGGTGCGGTACCCGTCCATCAGGCGGTAGCCGCCGTCGGGCCCGCGGTCGGTGCGGACCGGGACGCCGGACGCGCCGAGCGCCTCGATGTCGCGGTAGACCGTGCGGATTGACACCTCCAGTTCCGCGGCGAGTTCGGCGGCGGTCATCCGGCCGCGGTTCTGGAGCAGCAGGAGCAGGGCGAGAAGACGGTCGGCACGCATGGCGCGATTGTCCCGCCGTACCTGACAGAAGATGTCAGGTACGGCGATCAGGATGGGGTCACATCGCAGCCGCACCAGCCGTGCGGCGGACCGAGAGGACACCCCCATGCCCACGCCCACGCGGACCACCGGCCGGATCAGCTACGCCAATTGGGAGGAGCACCCGGTCGGTTCGGACGCTGCCGGCCCGCGCCTGGCCCGCGCCTCCGTCGTCAACACCTTCTCCGGCGGCATCGAGGCCGCCCGTACGAGCTGCGAGTACACCATCGTCTACACCTCGGACAAGACCGGGACGTTCGCCGGCCTGCAGCTGCTGACCGGGCGGCTGGACGGGCGGGAGGGCACCTTCGTCGTCGAGGAACGCGGCGGCTTCGAGGCCGACGGCACGGTGCACGGCACCTTCGAGGTGGTGCCCGGATCGGCGACCGGCGAGCTGGCCGGGCTGAGCGGGTCGGGCGGCTACCGCTGCCGTGCCGGCGAGCCGTCCTTCCCGTACGACTTCGGGTACCAGGTGGGCTGAAGGGCCACCGGGCGGGCAGGCGTGGCGTGCCGCACCCCGTCGGAGTAACGTCCGGCGCGGTGACCGGGCGGCCTCCGGTACCCGTGTGAGCCTGGGGCCGGCGGCGGAGCCGGACAGGCCGGCGGGAGGTGTACGGATGGTGCGCCGGAGAGCGGTGTCGATGCTCGCGCAGGGCGGCGAACTCCTCGCCTGGTGGGCGGCGTTGACCGGGTTGTGGATGGTGTTGATCTCGACGGTCCACGCCCTGGAGTGGGTGGTGGGCGGGCCGGCCGCGCTGCTCGCCGCGGTCGCCGCCGGTGCCGCGCGACGGGCGTCCGGCGGCCGGTGAACGCCTGGACCACCGCGGCCACGGCCCTGCTGCTGTGCGGGGTCGCTCCGGCGGGCTGGGGCACCGCCACCGGTCCGGTGGGGCGGCGGGTGATCGCCCAGAACGCCACCACCACCGCGCTCGCCCTGGTCGTCCTGCTGCTGGCCCAGGGGTTCGCCCGGCCCGCGTACCAGGACCCGGCGCTGGTGCTCGCGGTGCTGGGCCCGGCCGGGACGCTGCTGTACGCGCGACTGCTCGCGGAACGGCTGGCGGCCGGCCCGCCGCCGTCGCATGCGCTGCGCGCGGTGACCGGCCTCAACTACGTCGCAGTGGTGGCCGTGGTGGTGCCGCTTGCCGTGACCGCCGGACCCGGGCGGGCCATGGTGAAACTGCTGGTCATCGGTGGGCTGTTGGCGCTGGGGAGCGCGGTGGCGGGCCGGGCGGTGGCGGCCGCCGGGGAAGCGGGGCACGGGCCGGCGGCCCACCGGACCACCGCCCATGAGTGACGAGCCCATGAGTGACGAGAGGAGACCTCCCGTGTCCGAACTGCCGCTGGTGCTGGGACTGCTCCTCGTGGCGCTCAGCGGGACCGCCACGGTGCTGGTCCGCGACCCCGTCCGGCAGTCGTTTCTGCTCTCCCTGCTCGGCCTGGCCCTCGCGCTGCTGTTCCTGCTGCTCCAGGCACCGGACGTGGCCCTGTCCCAGCTGGCGGTCGGCTCGGCACTGACGCCGCTGATGGTGCTGCTGGCCGTCCGCAAGGTCCGCCGCCGGGCCCGCGACGAGCTGCGGGAGGAACGGGAGTGAGCCGGCGCCTGCGGGCGTGGGTGCTCGCCCTCGGCGGTCTGGGCTTCGCGCTGCTCTTCGCCGCGGCGGTCACCGGGCTGCCGGAGTTCGGCGGCTCCTGGCACCCGTACGGCGACCGGGCGGTGCGGGCCGCGCTGGCCAGGCACACCGCCAACGTCGTCTCGGCGGTCAACTTCGACCAGCGGGCGTTCGACACCCTCGGCGAGGAGTCCATCCTCTTCGGCGCCGTGCTGGGCGCCGTGGTACTGCTCCGCCAGACCCGGGACGAGCACCGCCGGCCGCCCGCGCCGGCGCCCGTCTCCCCGCCGGTCCGCCGCTACGCGCTGCTCGCCCTGCCCGTCACGCTGCTGATCGGCGTCTACGTCGTGGCACACGGCCAACTCAGCCCCGGCGGCGGCTTCCAGGGCGGGGTGGTCGTCGCCACGGCGCTGCACCTGCTCTACATCGCCGTCGACTACCGGGCGCTGGAGCGCATCCGGCCGGTGGGGCTGTACGAGGTCGCGGACGCCGCGGGCGAGGCCGCGTACCTGCTGGTGGGCGCGGGTGCGCTGGTGGCGGGCGCCGCCTTCCTGACCAACGTCCTGCCCTACGGCACGTTCGACACGCTCTCCTCCGGCGGCACCGTCCCGCTGCTGAACGCCGCGATCGGGGTGGAGGTGGCCTGCGGGGTGGTGGTGCTGCTGGCCCGTTTCCTGGACCAGGCGGTGGAGATCGAGGACCCGGGCGGGGACGGGAACGGGGGCGGGGGCGCGGCACGAGGCGGGCCGGAACGACCATGAGCGGGGTGAGCGGATGAGCGGGCTGGACGTGCTGCCGTACGCGGTGGCCGGATGGCTGTTCCTGGCGGGGTGCTATGGGCTGGCGACCAGCCGCAACCTGATCCAGGCGGTGGGCTGCCTGGCGGTCTGCCAGTCGGCGACGTATGTGCTGCTGCTCGCCGTCGGCTACCGGAAGGGCGCCACCGCCCCGGTCTTCTCGGACGTGACGCCCGGTTCCCGGCCGGTGGTCGACCCGGTGGTCCAGGCACTGGTGCTCACCGACGTCGTCATCGGCGCCACGGTCACCGCGCTGCTGCTCTGCCTGATCGTCCAGATCGCCAAGCGGCACCGCACGGTGGACCCGGACGAGCTCCGGGAGTTGCGCGGGTGAGCGTCGCACGGCTTCTTCCGCTGCTCGTGGCCGTACCGCTGCTGGGCGCGGCGCTGCTGGTGGGGGCGGGCCGGCGGCTGCCCCGTTTCGCAGCGGAGCTGATGGGGTGTCTGTTCTCGGCCGGGACAGCAGCGTTGGCGCTGGGGGCGCTGGCCGCCACCCCCGCGGCCGCGCCCCGGCCGGCCGAGTGGGTGGGCGGGTGGCGGCCGCACCACGGTGCGGGAGTGGGCATCGTGCTGGTCGGCGACCCGGTCGGCCTCGGTCTCGCGGCGCTGGTGTCCGTGCTGGTCCTGGGCTCCCTGGCGTACGCCTGGCGGTACTTCGACGAGCCGCCGCGCCGGCACGCCGGCTCCTTCCCGGGCCTGATGCTGCTCTTCCAGGCGGGCATGTGCGGATTCGCGCTCACCGGCGACCTGTTCAACGCCTTCGTCTTCTTCGAGCTGATGGGCGCGGTCGCGTACGCGCTGACCGGCTACCGCGTCGAGGAGGCCCGCCCGGTCCAGGGTGCCCTGGTCTTCGCGCTGGTCAACTCCCTGGGCGGATATGCCGCGCTGCTCGGCGTCGGGCTGCTGTACGGGCGCACCGGCGAGCTGGGCATGGCGCAGATCGGCAGCCGGCTGGACGCCCATCCCGGCCGGGCCGGCGCCCTGGTCCTGGCGGCGTTCGTCCTGATCGTCGCCGGGCTGCTGGTCAAGGCGGCGGCGGTGCCGTTCCACTTCTGGCTGGCGGACGCGCATGCGGTGGCCCCGACGCCGGTGTGCATGCTGCTGTCCGGGGTCATGGTGGAGCTGGGCCTGTACGGCGCCCTCCGGGTGTACTGGACCGTGTTCGCCGGCCCGGGCGGGCTGCCGGCCGCCGGAGTGCACCGGGCGCTGCTGGCGCCGGGCGTCGTGACGGCGCTGCTGGGGGCGGTGATGTGCTGGCTGCAGCGCCATCTGAAGCGGCTGCTGGCCTATTCCACGATCGCGCACATCGGGCTGTTCCTGGTCGGTCTGGCGGTGCTCACCCCGCGGAGCACCGGCGGGGTCGCGCTGTACGTCCTGGCGCACGCGGGCGTCAAGGCCGCCCTGTTCGCCTGCGTGGGCATCCTGCTGGACCGTTACGGCAGCGTCGACGAACACGAACTGCACGGTCAGGGGCGGGAGTTGCCGCGGGTGGGTGTGCTGTTCGCGGTGGGCGGTCTGGCGCTGGCGGGGCTGCCGCCGTTCGGCACCGCGCTCGGCAAGGCGGCCGTCGAGGAGGCGGCCGGCGGCTGGGCGACGGCGCTGGGCGTACTGGTCTCGGCGGCGACCGGCGGCGCGGTGCTGCGGGCCGCCGCCCGGGTGTTCCTGGGCCTGGGGCAGCGGCACCCGACCGACGCGTCCGAGGAGACGACCGGTGCGGGCGAGGAGCCGGAGACCCGGGGCGGGCTGCTGTCCCGGATCCCCGACACCATGCTCGTGGTGCCCGCGGTGCTGCTGGCCGGCGCACTGGCGGCCGGCCTGGCCCCCGGGCTGCACGCGGCGGTCGGCCGGGCCGCCGGCGCCTTCACCGACCACGCGGGCTACACCGCTTCGGTGCTGCGCGGCGCCCCGGCCCCGCCGCCCGCGGCGGACGGTGTGCCGCACTGGTCGGCGGCCGGGGTGCTGTGGAGCCTCGTGGCCACCGCACTGGCCGCCGCCGGTGCCGCGCTGGCCGTGCGGCGGCCGGTCCGCCGGGAACCGGCCCGCTGGACGGTGCCGCTGCGCCGCCTGCACTCCGGCCACCCCGGCGACTATGTCGCGTGGTTCCTGGCCGGGCTGACGGTGCTGGCGGCGCTGGTGCTCTGAACTGGTCCACGCGGGGCCCCGGAGGGGCTCAGGGATACGACACGACGGTGGAGGGGACGGTCGCGCTGCCGGAGGTCGGGGCGCCGGTCTCGTTGATGACATGTTCGAACCGGCCCTTGCCGCCGAGCGAGACGACCAGCAGGTCGTGGAACTTCACCCCGGGCGCGTCCGGGGCGGCGAAGCCGTGGTGCTGGACGATGCCGGGATCCACGTTGTAGTAACAGTAGCTGCCCAGGCCCCATGCCTCGTGGGTGGTGACCGAGTCGGCGACCTTGTAGGCGGCGTAGCCCTTGGTGTCGCCGTCCTGGACGGCTGCCTGGTTCGGGGCGTCGTACGCCTTCTCGTTCTGCAGGAAGACGGTGCGGCCGCGCTGCCCGTACCACTGCACGTCGTACTTGTTGAAGTGCTCCACGAACAGGCCGGTGGCCAGCACGTCGTCGCCGTTGACGCGGATGCCGTAGTCGGCGCGGTTGGTCTCCCAGCCGACGCCGTCGCCGTGGTCGGCGCGCCAGACCCAGGTGTGGTCGACGAGGGTGTGCCGGCTGTTGACGACGATGCCGGTGGTGGCCTTGCCGGGGCCCGCGCCGCCGATGCGCAGGAAGACGTCCTGGACGGTGGTCGGATCGGCGGAGTGGTCCGCGGAGGCGCCGGCCGGGCCGATTTCGAGGAGGGTGGCGGAGTTGACCGGTCCGGCGTCGATGAGCAGGCCGGCCAGTCGGATGCCGTCGACGTCGGCGGTCTTCAGGGCGGTGACACCGTGGTCGGGGACGAGGGTGGCGTAGCCGAGGCCGAGGACGACGGTGTGCGGCGCGGTCACCCGGATCGGCTGGTCGAGGTGGTAGACGCCGGGCGTGAGCAGCAGGTGGAGGCCCTGGGCAAGTGCCTGGTTGAGGGTGGCGGCGGAGACGCCGGGCTGGGCGACGTAGCAGCTCGACAGCGGCAGCGAGGTGCCGCGCGGGGTGCCGTTGCCCCAGGTGACGCCACGGGCCCCGGTTCTCAACTCCGGCAGGAATACCCGGAGTTCGCTGCCTTCGAGGTAGAGGAAGGGCTTCTCGCGGGAGACGGGGGTGGTGTCGAGGACGGTGTAGGGCGGGTGGGGGAAGGTCTGCCCGGGGGCGCCCTCGACACCCGAGAAGACCATGTTCCACACGCCGTTGGACCAGCCGCCGACCGCGCTGTCCCGGGCGTACCACTGCTGTTGGGAGCGCGGCTCCACCGTCCCGTCGATCCGGCAGTCGGCGAGGTAGCCGCCGCTGGCCCAGCCGTCGCCGGCGGGCGCGAGATCGAGGCCGCCGCGGACGTGCATCCGGCGGAACGGCGCGGCCTGGGCGACGGCCCAGCGGTTGGTGCCGCTGACCGGGACGAGGGCGAGGTTCTCGGCGGAGCGCCAGAAGTTCTGCGTGGCGTTGCCGTTGAACCAGCCGGCGTCGACGGTGACATCGCCGTTGATGGTGGTGTCGTCGGGCGACAGCCCCAGGCCGGCGATGGAGGTGTAGAAGCCGAGCTGGGCGTTGAGGCCGTGGTAGGTGCCCGGTTTGAACAGCAGGGCGTAGCGCCCGGTGCCGAACTGGGCCTTCTCCTGGCGCTTGAACACCTCGTCCAGTCTGGCCTGGATGTCCGGGGTGGACGGGTCGAAGATCAGGACGTTGGGGCCGAGGTCGCCGCCGCCGCGCACGTCACCACGCGGGGCCCGGCGCGGCGGAGCGGCACAGGCGGTACGGGACAGGCCGAGCACGGCGGATGCCGAGGCGGCCGCGGCCCCGAGAACGGCCCGGCGGCCGACGGCGGGGCGTGGGGAGGTGGGGCGTCCGGAGGCGGGGCGTTCGGGGCCGGCGGGTTCCTTGGAGGCAGGGTTCATGGGTGACCCTCCTGATTCAGGAAGTGAAGACGTGGGGGGTGGGGAGCGCGCTCCCGCCGTCGCATGCTTCAGCTTCCTGAAGGGTGCGTCAAGAGGCCGGACCGGAGTGCGCCCCGCCACCGACTGAGTCGCCGTCAAGTTACGTATGTATAGGGCCAGTTGATGCCCGTTGCGCGCCGCCGCCCCAGCAGGACGTCTCGTTTCCTGCCGTATTCAAGAAGTGTTCGCTTCGGCGCTTCACTCCACCGTCTGGTCCCCGTCGGGGAGGTCCTGGACGGTGACCTTGGTGTGCGGCCGGCCGAGCCCGTCCGCCACCGCGCGAGCCAGGCCGTCGGAGTCGGGCGCGGTGGGCACCGGGATCTGCGCGCCCGCCGGGTAGCTCTCGATCGCCTTGGTGAAGTAGCCGGGATACCAGGCACCGACCGCGCCCCGGACCTCCACCGCGCGGACCGCCCGCGTCCCGATCCGCTGCCGGACGGCGCCGAGGATCCGGTCGGACCGGTATTCACCGGGCACCTGGAACAGACTGGCGTGCGCGCCGATCTTTCCACCGTCGGCCAGGCGGACGGTGATCGTCAGACAGCTGGTCACCGCGGGGTAGACCAGCGTGCCGCCGGGCCCGACCTCGCCGACCTGGCCCTCGGTGATCCTGAGCGTGGCGGCCTGGGCCGCGGCGGGGGCGCTCGCCACCGCCGGGGCCGCCTGGATCGGAGCTGCCTGGGCCGGGGCCGCCGCGGCCACGCCTGCCTGAAGGGCCAGCGCGGCGGCGAGCGTGGCTATCACGCCGTTCCGTGTTCCGGTCGTCATCGTTCCGCCGCCCGTCACTCGAACCGCGCCGGGTCGCCGGCGCCCCGCCGTACGATCTCCATGCCGTCGCCCGAGAAGTCGACGACGGTGGTGGGCTCGGTGCCGCAGTCACCGGAGTCGACCACCGCGTCCACGACGTGGTCGAGGCGCTCCTTGATCTCCCAGCCCTGGGTCAGCGGCTCGTCCTCGTCGGGCAGCAGCAGGGTGCTGGAGAGCAGCGGTTCGCCCAGCTCGGCGAGGAGTGCCTGGGCGACGGTGTGGTCCGGGATCCGGACGCCGACGGTCTTCTTCTTCGGGTGGAGGAGCTGGCGCGGGACCTCCTTCGTCGCCGGGAGGATGAAGGTGTAGCGGCCGGGCGTCGCGGCCTTGATCGCACGGAAGACGTCGTTGTCGATGTGCACGAACTGGCCCAGCTGCGCGAAGTTCTGGCACACCAGGGTGAAGTGGTGGCGGTCGTCGAGGTTGCGGATCGACCGGATGCGGTCGATGCCGTCGCGGCTGCCCAGCTGGCAGCCCAGGGCGAAGCAGGAGTCGGTCGGGTAGGCGATGAGCGCGCCGGAGCGGACGGCGTCGGCGACGGTGGTGACGGTGCGGCGCTGGGGGTTGTCCGGGTGGACGTCGAAGTACTTGGCCATTTTCGCGAGTCTAGGTGATCGTCCGGCCGACAGCCCTTCGGCGCGGGCGAGGCTGTGGCCCGGTGGTCTCCCGGCAGGCGCGGCGGCGGTACTTCGTGCGCCGGCCCAGTCCAAAGTGTTGACGTGCCCACGGCGAAGGTTCACGCTGTGGTCGATCGATTGGTCTGGACCACCCCCTCTTTCTCGTCGGCTCGTGGAGGTCAAGTGCCACCTCGTCAAGTGCCACCCCGTCACCTCAGAACCCTCGCCGCCGGTGTCGCGGCGGCCGCTCTCGCGCTCGGCGTCGCCGGCACGGCGCTCGCCACCGGCGACCGCGCCGCCCCGCGGTCCGCCACCGCTGCCCCGGCCCCGGCCCCGGCCCCGAAGGCCCTGGCCAGCAACTGGTACGCGGCGGCGCCCTACCTCATGCCGCTCGACAACGACCCGCCGGACGCCGGCGCGGTCATGGACGCCACCGGCCTCAAAGCGTTCCAACTCGCCTTCATCCTCGCGACCGACGGCGGCGGCTGCTCGCCGGCCTGGGACGGTCTCCACCCGGTGGCGTCGGACACCGCGGTGGCCGGGGTGATCTCCGCGATCCGCGCGAAGGGCGGCGACGTCTCCGCGTCCGTCGGCGGCTACAACGGCACCAAGCTCGGGCAGGCGTGCGGCACCCCGGAGGCGACCGCCGCCGCCTACCAGCAGGTCATCGACAAGTACGGCCTGAAGGCACTCGACTTCGACCTGGAGGAGCCGGAGTACGAGAACTCCGCGGCGATCCACAACGAGATCGGTGCCGCCAAGATCCTCCAGCAGAAGAACCCCGGTCTCTATCTCTCCGTCACCACCGCCGGGACGGCCGACGGCACCGGCTGGTTCGGCAAGCAGATGCTCAACGAGGCCAAGTCCCAGTCCTTCACTCCGGACAACTTCTCCATCATGCCGTTCGACGGCGGCTTCAACGGCGCCGCCGCCCAGACCTCCGCACTGACCCACTTCAACGCCGTCCTGCGGTCCACCTTCGGCTGGGACGAGGCCACCGCCTACGCCCACGAGGGCATCTCGCAGATGAACGGCCGCAGCGACTCCGGGGAGTTCTTCACCCAGGCCGACTTCCAGACCGTCCTGGACTTCGCCACCTCCCACCACATGGCCCGCCTCACCAACTGGTCCGTCAACCGCGACCGCCAGTGCACTCCGCCCGACAACAACGGCCGCACCTCCGGGACCTGCAGCAGCGTCCCGCAGGGTGCCTGGGACTTCACCAAGTTCTCGGTGCGGTTCGCCGGTGCCACACCGCCCACCACACCTCCGACGACGCCGCCCACCACGCCCCCGGGCGGCAGTTGTGCGGCCAGTCCCTACGCGGCCGGGACGGTCTACGTGGGCGGCGACACCGTCTCCTACCAGGGCCACACCTGGAAGGCCCGCTGGTGGACCCAGGGCGAGGCGCCGTCCACCGGCGGCTCGGGTGTCTGGCAGGACGTGGGCGCCTGCTGACCCCCCGTGGGGAGGGGCGCTCCGGCGGATCGTTCCTCCCCCGCCCGCCCCGCACGTCCGATGCGCCCAAGATCACACATCCCGGCGGCCGGCCGGGGCAGACTCGGCGGTATGAGCGCCCCGCCCCCGGTCCCCCACCTGCCCCGGACCATCGACGAGACCGCCCTGCTGCGCGCCCTCCCGATGGCCGCCGCCGTCGACGCCCTCCGCGCCGCGCTGCGCGACGGCCCCGACCCCGAAGCCGACCCACCGCGCACCATCGTGCCCGTCGAGCACGGCCAGCTGCTGCTGATGCCCGCACACCGCAGCCGGTACGCGGGCGTCAAGGTCGCCACCGTCGCCCCGGGCAACCCCGACGCCGGACTCCCCCGCGTCCAGGGGCAGTACCTCCTCTTCGACGCCGCCACCCTCTCCCCGCTCGCGCTGCTGGACGGCATCGCGCTGACCACCGTGCGCACCTCCGCCCTCTCCGCGCTCGCCGCCGACCTGCTCGCCGTCCCCGAGGCCGGCCGGCTGGTGGTGTTCGGCACCGGGCCGCAGGCCCGCGGCCACCTGGACGCGCTGCGCGCGGTGCGGCCGCTCACCCATGTCACGGTGGTGGGACGCACGCCGGCGAACGTCGCACGCTTCGTCGCCGAGGCCCGCCGCGACACCGGGCTCACCGTGGAGTCCGGCGGGCCGTCCGCCGTCGCCGGCGCCGACCTCGTCGCCTGCTGCACCACCGCCCGCACCCCGCTGTTCGACGGCGCCCTGCTCCCGCCGCACGCCACGGTGACCGCGGTCGGCTCCCATGAACGCGGCAGCCGCGAGGTGGACACCACCACCGTCCTGCGCAGCACCGTCGTGGTCGAGTCCCGGTCCGCCGCGGCCCGCGAGGCCGGCGACCTCATCCCGGAGCTGGAGAGCGGCCGGCTCGACCGGGAGGCACTGGTGACGCTCGCCGGCCTGGCCACCGGCGCGGCCGCCGCGGACCCGGAACGTCCCCGCCTCTTCAAGAGCGTCGGGATGGCCTGGGAGGACCTCGCGGTCGCGGGCGCCGCATACGAAGGCGCCGCCTGACGGCACACTCACCGGCCGTCCCGGCGGCCGCCGTGCGATGCTAAAGCGCCCGGCCGAGGCGCGTGACCTCGGCCGATGCCGAGATTGGGGAGCGTACGGCACGGTGAAGGCAGCTATACGACGGACCGTTACGGGCACCTGGAACCGCTTCGCGGCCTCCGACCCGGGACTGCTGCGACTGATGGCCGGGCTGCGGACGGTGGGGGCGATCGTGCTGACGCTCGTCGTCCTGGCGCTGCTCGGCACGGGCGTGACGCTGCTGGTCGCGGGCGCCATGACGGCGATGGTCGCGACCTTCGCCATCCGCGAGAAGGAAGTGCGCGGCCAGGCGGTCACCCTCGCCCTGGGCCTGCCGGTCGCGCTGGCCGCGGTGGCGCTGGGGTCGCTGCTGAACAGCCGGATCATCGCCGGTGACCTGTTCTTCATCGCCCTGATCTTCGGTGCGGCCTACGCCCGCCGGTTCGGCGACCGCGGGACGGCGCTGGGGCTGATCGGCTTCCAGGTCTACTTCGTCTCGCTGTTCGTGCACGCCACCGTGGCGACGCTGCCGGAGCTGTTCCTGACCCTGGCGGTCGCGTTCGGCTGCAGCGCGGTGGTGCGGTTCGCCGTCTTCCCCGACACTCCCGAACGCACCCTGGCCCGGCTGCGGGAGGCGTTCCGGGCCCGGATGGCGCAGCTGGTGGCGACCCACCGGGAGGTGGTGGACGCCGGGCCCGAGGAGATCGACGGCGTCCTCGACGACCTGCGGCGGCACACCGCGCGGCTGCACGAGACGGCGCTGATGATCCAGGGCCGGCTGGAGGAGGGCACCCGCGACGCGGCCACCGCGGCGCTGCTCCAACGCCGCGTCGCGGACGCCGAGATCGCCGCCGAACGCCTGGGTATGACGCTGCTCAACGCGCGCAGCGCGGAGCGCACCGACACCCTCACCCTGCACCTGCCGCACGCCCCGGTCCCGGCCACCGCCAACCGCATGCGGTCGGAGGGCGACGCGGTGGCGACCCTCCGCCGGGACCTGGACGCGCTGGCCCTGCTGGTGGCCCGGGCACCCGGCGACCGCGGCACCGCCGTGGCGCACGTCCGCAACCGCCTGCTGGGCTACCGCGACGAGGACAACCTGCCGCGCGGCTCGGGCGCCGTCCAGGACGCCTTCCGTGCGCTCGGTGAGGCCGCCCGCGCGGTGCTCGGTCTGCGGCTGGCGCTGGACGGGCCGCAGGACGAGTCCGACGACACCTCGGCCACCACCCGCTCGCGGGAGGAGTTCGACGCCGAGGACCTGGCGATCTTCGGCGCGGAGGAGGACGAGGAGGACGAGCGCACCGGGCTCCAACGGCCCACCACGCGCGCGGCGTTCCAGGTCGCGGTCGGTTCCGCGCTGGCCATCGTCGGCGGCGAGTTCCTGTCCACCCAGCGCTGGTACTGGGCGGTGCTGACCTGCTGGGTGGTGTTCCTCAACACCGCGTCCACCGGCGAGGTCCTGGTCAAGGGCTACCGCCGGCTGGTGGGCACGGTGCTCGGCGTGGCCGCCGGTGTGGCGCTGGCCGGGCTGGTGGGCAACCACACCTGGACGGCGTTCGTCCTGGTGCTGCTCTGCGTCTTCGGGGGTTTCTTCACCGCGCCGCTGTCGTACGCGCTGATGTCCTTCTTCGTCACCGCGATGCTGGGCCTGCTCTACACCCTCCTCAACACCTACAGCGTCGCGACGCTGGTGCTGCGGATCGAGGAGACGGCGCTGGGCGCGGCGTGCGGGATCATCGCCGCGGCGGTGGTCCTGCCGGTGCACACCGACCGGCGCACCGACGAGCACCTGGCCGCGGTGCTGGACCGGCTGCGCGAGGCGGTCTCGGCGGCGGTGGCCCAGCTGTCCGGCGGTCCCGCGGTGGACCTGCTGACCCTCGCCCGCGACCTGGACACCGCGCTGAACGACCTGCGCGACTCCACCCAGCCGCTGGTGCACCCGATCACCCCGCTGCGGGTCCGCCGGCAGACCGCGCGCTATCTGGTGGCGCTGCTGGAGACCTGCGCCTACCACGCCCGGTCGCTGGCGGCGACCGCCGAGCTGCTGCCCGCCAGCCGCTCGGTGGCGGCCGATCCGCGGCTGGGCCGCGTCGGCCGGCGCATCGCGAGCAACATCGAGCTGATCTCCGCACGGGTGCAGGACCAGCCCGCGGACGGCGAGGTGGAGGCGGGCGCCAGCATCGCCTCGCTGCTGGACGCCGGCGACTCCCCGGTGCCGCCCTCGCACACCGTCACCTTCCGTGTGCTGCGGCATCTGCAGCGGCTCGACGAGGGTGTGGTGGGTATCGCCCGTGCCCTGGACGTGCCGGTGACCGGCCGGGCCGGGCGGAAGAACGTTTGACCCGGGTGGACGGACGGGGGTGCGGCGCACGGCCCGCCCCCGTCACCGCCGGGTAAAACCTTTCCCTCGTTCGCATGGCGCGGCCCGGCCCCCGCCCCGGCCGCCCACTCCCCTCCCCCGCGGAGAATCCGCAGCTCAGGCCGGCCGCCGTCGTGAGCGCCGACCACCGCGGCGCATCCCCGCGCGCCCCTCCCGCGCGCTGCGCCCGGTTGACGCGACCGGCATCCCGGCACACCCTCATTACATAGGTGCTCGATACAACCACCTCTGGTGGTTCGGAGCGGGAGGACACGGCATGTGCGGCATCACCGGCTGGATTTCCTTCGACCGCGATCTGCCTTCCGAGCAGAAGACCGTGGACGCGATGACCGCGACGATGTCCTGCCGCGGCCCCGACGACCGCGGCACCTGGGTACGCGGCCCGGCCGCGCTCGGCCATCGCCGGCTCGCCATCATCGACCTGCCCGGCGGACGCCAGCCCATGACCGCCCAGCGGCCCGACGGCACCGAGGTCGTCCTCGTCTACTCCGGCGAGACCTACAACTTCGGCGAGCTGCGCCGCGAACTGGCGGACCGCGGCCACCACTTCACCACCGACTCCGACACCGAGGTCGTCCTGCACGGCTACCTGGAGTGGGGCGAAGCGGTCGCCGAACACCTCAACGGGATGTTCGCGTTCGCCGTCTGGGACGAGCAGCGCCGGCGGCTGGTGATGGTCCGCGACCGGATGGGCATCAAGCCGCTCTACTACTACCCCACCGCCGACGGCGTGCTGTTCGGCTCCGAGCCCAAGGCGATCCTCGCCAACCCGCTCGCCGGGCGGCGGGTGGGACTGGACGGCCTGCGCGAGCTGTTCTCCTTCGTCAGGACGCCCGGACACGCCGTGTGGGACGGCATGTACGAGGTCGAGCCGGGCAGCGTCGTCGCCGTCGACGCCGACGGAGTGCGCCGGCACGTCTACTGGTCGCTGCGCACCCGCGCGCACCACGACGACCGGGAGACCACGATCGGTCACGTCCGGACCCTGCTCGACGACATCGTCCGCCGCCAGCTGGTCTCCGACGTCCCGCGCTGCACCCTGCTCTCCGGCGGCCTGGACTCCTCGGCGATGACCGCCCTGGCGGCCCGTCAACTGGCCGAGACGGGCGAGACGGTGCGCAGCTTCGCCGTCGACTTCGTCGGCCAGACCGAGAACTTCGTCGCCGACGACCTGCGCGCCACCCCCGACACCCCCTTCGTGCACGACGTGGCCCGGGTCGCCGGCACCGACCACCAGGACATCGTGCTGGACTCCGCCGCCCTGGCCGACCTCGACATCCGCGCCAGGATGCTGCGGGCCCGCGACCTGCCGATGGGCCTGGGCGACCTGGACGCCTCCCTCTACCTGCTGTTCAAGGCGATCCGCGAGCACTCGACGGTGGCGCTGTCCGGCGAGTCGGCCGACGAGGTCTTCGGCGGGTACAAGCAGTTCTTCGACGAGGACGCCCGCAAGGCCGCCACCTTCCCCTGGCTCGTCCGCCAGACCCAGCACATCGGCGACGACGGGACCATCCTGACCTCCGATGTCGCCGGCGCCCTCGACCTGCGCTCCTACGTCCAGGACGGCTACGACCGCGCCGTCAAGGACGTCGAACGGCTCGACGGGGAGAGCGACTTCGAGTTCCGGATGCGGGAGATCTGCTATCTGCACCTGACGCGGTTCGTCCGGATCCTGCTGGACCGCAAGGACCGGGCGAGCATGGCCGTCGGACTGGAGGTCCGGGTCCCGTTCTGCGACCACCGCCTGGTCGAGTACGTCTACAACGCCCCCTGGTCCCTGAAGTCCTTCGACGGCCGGGAGAAGAGCATCCTGCGCGAGGCCACCGCCGATCTGCTGCCCAGGTCGGTGTACGACCGGGTGAAGAGCCCGTACCCGACCACCCAGGACCCGCAGTACGTCGTCGCGCTCCAGCAGCACGCCAAGGACCTGCTGGCGCGCCCCTCGCACCAGGTCTTCGACCTCGTCGACCGCGACCGGCTGCGCCGCACGGCGCACCGTGAGGCACCGCGGATCACCCGGGCGGCACGACGCGGCCTGGAGCGGACACTGGATCTGGCCCTGTGGTTGGAGATGTACTCCCCCGCCCTTACGCTCACTTGATCCACGGCGAGCCCTGAGCAGGGGGTCCACGGCGGCCCGGTGCGGTACGTAGGGATGGGTGAGCGATGACAATCGGCGACGACGCGGCGCTCCAACTGGTGGTCTCCCTGCACCGGCTCACCCGGAGCCTGCGCAGGTCCGCCACGGCGGGCAGCATCCAGCTGACCCATGTCGCCGTGCTGGCGCTGCTCAACCAGCGCGGCCCGTCCCGGATCGGGGAGATCGCGCAGTGGGTGCCCTGCTCCCAGCCGACCGCCACCGCGGCGGTCCTCGGCCTGGAGTCGGCCGGCCTGGTGCGCCGCGAGGCCGACCCCAAGGACCGGCGCGCCAGCCGGATCCTGCTCACCGAACGCGGCGCCGCGGCGCTGGCGGACCTCGCCCGCGGTGAGGCACAGGTGCTCACCCGTCGCCTCGCCGCGCTCCGTCCGGAGGAGATCCGCAAGCTGACCGAGGTCGAGCCGCTGCTCCGCCGCCTCGCCGAGGCGGGCGACTGACCGGCGGCCGCTCCGGCCCTGCCCTCGGCCTCCACTTTCCCTCGCCCGCCCCCGGCACCGGCATCCGGATCAATTGCGTCCGTAACGGCGCTACCGCCCCACTCGGCCGGGAAGGGCTGCCCATGGCGCACCGCCGGCCGACTGGCTGGCTGGCTGGCGACCGGACGGTGCGGCAGGGCGGCCCACGCGAGGAAGGGCGGACGATGCGGGACGAGACAGCGGTGCGGGTCGCGGAAGCGGTGCGGGCCGACGAAGCGGTGCGGGCCGACGAAGCGGTGCGGGCCGAGGACGCGGTGCGCGCGGCGCCCGGGACGGATGATGACCCCAGGCGGCAGGTGCCCCGCACCGACGCCGTACTGGCCGACCCACGGCTGGCCGCGGCCCTGTGCCGACTCGGCCCCGGCGTCGTCAAACCACTGGTGACGGCGGCCCAACAGCAGGCGCGCAACGGCGAGTTGTCCGCCTCCGAGATCACCGAGACGGTCCTGCGAGCCCTGCCCCGGAACGCCGGCGGGCTGCGCCCGGTACTGAACGCGACCGGGGTACTGCTGCACACCAACCTCGGGCGGGCCGCGCTGTCGGCGGCGGCCCGCGCGGCGGTGGCCGACGCCTGCGGCTGCACCGATGTGGAGCTGGACCTGGGCACCGGCCGGCGTGCCCGGCGCGGCGCCGCCGCCCTCGATGCCCTGCTGCGCGCCGTCCCGGCAGCCGAGGCGGCGCACGTGGTCAACAACGGCGCCGCCGCCCTCGTCCTGGCCGCGACCGCGCTGGCCGCCGGCCGCGAGATCGTCGTCAGCCGCGGCGAGTTGGTGGAGATCGGCGACGGCTTCCGGTTGCCTGAGCTGCTGGTGTCCACCGGCGCCCGCCTGCGGGAGGTGGGCACCACCAACCGCACCACCGCCGACGACTACCGGGCCGCGCTGGGCCCGGACACCGGCTGTGTCCTCAAGATCCACCCCGCCAACTTCCGGATCACCGGCTTCACCCGGGCCGCGACCGTCGCGGAGCTGTCCCGCCTCGGCGTCCCTGTCGTCGCCGACATCGGCTCCGGACTGCTGGCGCCCGACCCGCTGCTGCCGGACGAGCCGGACGCGGAGAGCTGGCTGCGGGCCGGCGCGTCCGTCGTCACGGCCAGCGGCGACAAGCTGCTCGGCGGCCCGCAGTGCGGACTGGTACTGGGACGCGCCGAGCCGGTACGCCGGATGGCACGGCACCCGTTGGCACGCGCCCTGCGCACCGACAAGCTGACGCTCGCCGCGCTGACCGCGACCGTCCGCGGACCGGCCACCCCCACCCACCGGGCCCTGCACACCGATGTCCGGCAACTCCGGTCGCGCGCCAAGCGACTGGCCGAACGCCTGCGCGCCGCCGGCGTGGACGCGTACGCGGTGGCCTCCGAGGCGACGGTGGGCGGCGGCGGTGCCCCGGGCGTCGTCCTCCCCAGCGCGGCACTGTCGCTGCCGGAGCCGTTCGCGGCGCGGCTGCGCACCGGTACGCCCGCCGTACTGGGACGCGTCGCGGGCGGGCGGTGTCTGCTGGATCTGCGGGCGGTGCCCGCGGAGGAGGACACCGAGCTGGCGGAGGCGGTCCGCGCCGCCGCGCACCGGTGACCCGGTGAACCGCGTGGCGGGCAACGACGACGGAGATGCGCGGGCGCCCGACCGGATGCATGTGCTGGCCACCGCCGGTCATGTCGATCACGGCAAGTCCACGCTGGTCAAGGCGCTGACAGGGATGGAGCCCGACCGCTGGGAGGAGGAGCGCCGCCGTGGCCTCACCCTCGATCTGGGGTTCGTCTGGACGCGGCTCGGCCCCACCGGCCCGTCCCTCGCCTTCGTCGACGTCCCGGGCCACGAACGGCTGGTGGGCACCATGCTCGCCGGGGTCGGCCCGGTCCCGGCGGTCCTTCTGGTGGTCGCCGCCGACCAGGGCTGGCAGCCGCAATCGGCAGAACACCTCGCCGTCCTGGACGCGCTCGGGGTGCGGTACGGACTGCTGGCGGTCACCCGCAGCGACCTCGCCGACCCGGAGCCGGTGCGCCGGGACGCGCTGACGCGGATCGCCGCCACCTCCCTGGGCCGCGTCGCATCCGTACCGGTCAGCGCCACCACCGGCACCGGCCTCGCCGAACTCCGGGTGGCTCTCGCCCGGTTGACGGGCAGCCTCCCCGCCCCGGACCACGACGCCGACGTCCGGCTGTGGGCGGACCGGGTCTTCTCCGTCCGCGGCCGGGGCACGGTGGTCACCGGCACGCTCGGCGGCGGCACCCTGCGCACCGGCGACCGGCTCGTCGTCGCGGACGGCGACGGGGTCCCGGGCGCGGGCGCGGAGGTCCGGGTGCGGGGCCTGCAGTGCCTCCGGCAGGAGCGTACGGAGGTGACGGCGGTGGCGCGGGTGGCGGTCAACGTGCACGGCCCGGGCGAGGCGCGCGTCCGGCGAGGCGGCGCCCTGCTCACCCCCGGCCGATGGACCGGCACCGGCCTGATCGACGTACGGCTGCGCGGGGACGACACCACCGCGCTCCCCCGCCACCTGATGCTGCACGCCGGCACGGCCGCGGTCCCGGTCACGGTCCGCCCCCTCGGCCCGGACACCGCCCGGCTCACCCTCCGCCGCCCGCTCCCCCTACGGGTCGGCGACCGCGCCCTGCTCCGCGACCCGGGCCGGCACCGGGTCCCGGGCGGCATCACGGTGCTCGACGTCCGACCGCCCCGGCTGGCCCGGCGCGGCGACGCGGCCTCCCGCGCGGCGGTGCTCGCCACGCTGACCGGCACCCCGGACGCCACCGCCGAACTCCGCCGCCGCGGCCTGATCCGGCGTCAGGACCTGCTCGCGATGGGCGTACCGGCCACCGGGACGGAGGTCGCCCCCGGATGGCTGGCCGACCCGTCCCACTGGACCCGGCTCCGCGCCCGCCTCGCCGCCGCCGTCACCGCACACGCCACGGACCACCCCCTCGCCCCCGGCCTCCCCACCGAGGCCGCCCGCCGGCTGCTCGGCCTCCCGGACCGCGCCCTCGTCCACGCGCTCCTGACGACACCCGGCACCCCACCCCTCCACCACCGCGACGGCCGGATCCACGACACCACCGCACACCCGTCCCTCCCACCCCGCGTACGCACAGCGGTCGACACGGTCCTCCGCGACCTCGCCACCGCACCGTTCCGCGCCCCGGACGCCGCCCGCCTCGCCGAACTCGGCCTCACCGCCCGCGAGTTGGCGGCGGCCGAGGCCGCGGGCATGCTGTGGCGCCTCACCGACGGCATCGTTCTGCGCCCCGGCGCCGACACCCGGGCCGCCGCCCTCCTCGCCGCCCTCCCCCAGCCCTTCACCCTCAGCGAGGCCCGCCGCGCCCTCGACACCACCCGCCGGGTCACCGTCCCCCTCCTGGAACACCTGGACCGACAGGGCCACACCCAACGCCTCAACACCACCCACCGCCGCTGCCGCACCGCCACCGCGGGCGGCCCGCCGCTGCCGCCTCCGTGACATCAAGGGCAGAGCTTGCCAGCGTCACCCAAACGCGGTAATAGCCTCAGACCATCCAGCGGAATATCATCTTCGGCATGGCGCCCACATGCGTCCCAGACGCCACCGCCGAGGCCAACGAACGTATACGCGCGTTCATGGCCGCCCGTGTCGGTCGGCCACTATGGCCCGAAGAGCAAGCCGAGTACGAGCAACTGCTCGCCGCTTGGACCGACGCGATACACACCCGCCGGCCCACGAACTGACCACCACAGCGCCTCGACCCGCCCACGCGGGGCCGAGGCGCTGTCCGTTCGCCCGCCGCACCAACCGACCCCCGCCCCACGCCCCGAAACCACCGCCGTACGTCCGCCACGGCGTGTGCGAACGCACCGGGTCGGCCGCCGCGTTCTGGGTGCCATCGGAGGCACAGGACAAGGCCGTTCCCGACGCGGAGACCCTCCAGGAACTCGAAAGCATCATCGGCGACCGGGCCACCCAGGGCCACAGCCCAACGCTGTGGACCATGTGGCGCGAACCCCGCCGGCAACGCTGGAAAACCGCCTGCCGATATCTCGAATCGCCGCGGCACCGCACACAGCAGCGCCCCCGCTCTCACCCTCGAATGAGCATGAACGGAGGCGTCGCACCGTATTCAAGGATCTGCCCCTGAGGGGAGTTCAGTCGTTCAGAAGAAAAGCGCCGCTCACCACTCTTTGCAGACCTTCGGTGATCGGCGCGGTTCCGATCCGGGCAGTTCCGTTATTGGGCCCGTCCGCATGGGCGGTACCGGCTCCAAGGACGATCAGTACTGAGGCCGTTACTGCTGTGGCGAGAACAGTCAGGCGCTTCATCAGGGACCTCCATTCGTCAAGGCGACTTATCGGCAGGATCATCGCCATCTTTCCCGCCACCACCCGAACCCCCTCCGGCAAACGGCCATGTCACTCCAACGTGCGCCGGCACTACAGGCCATCTGCGGCCGGGGGCGGCCGTAGAATTCGGACCATGGCGACCACGTGCGTCAGCGCGGCGCTGAGATGTGCGCGCGCCCCTGTGCCGGCTCGGGCGCGCTGCAATCACCGGGACGGAGGCGGACGGGAATCGAACCCGCCTGTCCGAGATCCTCGGACACCTCGGTTTTGAAGACCGGGAGGGCCACCAGGCACCCTCACACCTCCCCGTCCGGCGCCGGCGGGCGGCCGCGGCCGCAGCGCGTCGACGGACCCGGCCCAAGGTACCGGGCCGGCCGGGAGGTGCCGCGGAACCGGGACGGCACGGCATGGCGGACAGCGGAGACGGGACGGTGGTGGTTGTGGAGGAGGTGTCGGGTGTGGCGGCCGTGCGGCTGACGCAGTATGCGCGGGGTGGGGGTTGTGCCTGCAAGATTCCGCCGGGGGAGCTGGAGGCGGTGGTGGCCGGGTTGGGCCGGGGTGGGGGTGGGGGTGTCGCCGGGGGGCTGGAGTTGGTGGTGGGGCTCGAAACCGGTGATGACGCGGCGGTGGTGCGGTTGGGCGCGGGCGGGGGCAGGCCCGGAGAGGGGACGGGCGGCGGGGTGGCGGTGGTTTCGACGGCGGACTTCTTCACGCCGGTGGTGGACGATGCGTACGACTGGGGCCGGATCGCGGCGGCGAACGCGCTGTCGGATGTGTATGCGATGGGCGGGGAGCCGGTGCTGGCGGTGAATCTGCTGGCCTGGCCGCGGGAGGTGTTGCCGGCCGATCTCGCGCGGGAGGTGCTGCGCGGCGGGCTGGACGTCGCGTCGGCGGCGGGCTGCCATGTGGGCGGCGGTCACAGCATCGACGATCCGGAGCCGAAGTACGGGATGGCGGTGACCGGGATCGCCGATCCGGAGCGGTTGCTGCGCAACGACGCCGGGGTGCCGGGGACGCCGCTGTCGCTGACCAAACCGCTCGGCGTCGGGGTGTTGAACAACCGTCACAAGGTGACCGGGGAGCGGTTCGAGGAGGCGGTGGCGACGATGGCGGCGCTCAATCGGGACGCGGCACGGGCCGCGGTGGCGGCGGGTGCCCGGTGTGCGACCGACGTCACCGGGTTCGGGCTGCTGGGCCATCTGTTCAAGCTGGCGCGGGCCTCCGGGGTGACCGCGGTGCTGGACGCGGCGGCGGTGCCGTTGCTGGACGGCGCCCGGGAGGCGGTGCGGGACGGATACGTCAGCGGCGGCACCCGGCGGAATCTGGAGTGGGTCGCGCCGCACACCGACTTCGGCTCCGCGGACGAGGCGACGCGGCTGCTGCTGGCGGACGCGCAGACCTCCGGTGGGCTGCTGGTGGCCGGCGAGGTGCCGGGCGCCCCGGTCGTCGGCGAGCTGGTGGCGCGGGCGGAGCGCACGCTGGTCGTCCGCTGAGCGGGCGCGGCGGGGCCGCCGCCGTCAGGGTTCCCGGCCGGTGTCCTCGGTGATGCCGGCGCGCCGGCGGTAGGCCGCGACCAGGGTCGCGGCCGCCGGGCCGCGCGGCCGCCGTCCCGGGCGGATGTCGCAGGTCAGCGCCTTGGCTTCCTGGATGTGGGTGTTGGGGTCGAGGGACAGGTGGAGGAGTTCGTTGGCGGCGTCGCCGGTGCTGTAGCCGTTGGGTCCCCAGTGGTAGGGCAGGCCGATCTGGTGGACCCGGCGGCCCTGGACGGTCAGTGGCAGCATCCGGTCGGTGACCAGCACCCGGGCCTCGATGACGCCGCGGGCGGTGACGATCGTGGCCCAGCCGGTGTGGGCCAGTCCCCGTTCGGCGGCCAGTTCCGGTGACACCTCGCAGAAGAACTCCGGCTGGAGCTCGGCCAGGTAGGGCAGCCAGCGGGACATGCCGCCGGCGGTGTGGTGCTCGGTGAGGCGGTAGGTGGTCACGACGTACGGGAAGACGTCCGCGCCGGGTGCGGCGCCGGCGGGGTGGAAGCGGTCGGCGGGGTGTGGCCGCAGCAAATGCCGTACGGGGTTGTGCTGTTGGGGGTGGAGCGGGTTGGTGAACGGCGACTCCTGCGGTTCGTAGTGGGTGGGCAGGGGGCCGTCGACGAGGCCGGCCGGGGCGTACAGCCATGCCTTGCCGTCGGCCTGCATGACGAAGGCGTCGGTGCCGGAGAGCGCGTCGGCGCCGGTGGCGTCGGGCGGCGGGCGGTGGTCGGGCGGGGTGGTGGCGCGGAAGTCGGGGACGTCGTGGCCGGTCCAGGCGGCCCGGTCCGGGTCCCACCACACCAGGGCCTTGCGGGCGCTCCAGGGTCTGCCGTCGGGGTCGGCGGAGGCCCGGTTGTAGAGGATGCGCCGGTTGGCGGGCCAGGCCCAACCCCAGTCGGCTGCCACCCAGTTCTGGTCCCGGCCGGGCTTGCGGCGGGCCGCCTGGTTGACCCCGTCGGCGCGGACGCCGCAGTAGATCCAGCAGCCGCAGGCGGTCGAGCCGTCCGCGGCGAGCTGTGTGTAGGAGGACAGCGGACGGCCGTCGGCGTCGCGGCCGTTGATCTCGGCGAGCACCGCCTCGGCGTCCGGTTCGGCGTGCGCGCCGTGGGTCGGGTAGTCCCAGGTCAGGTCGCGGACGGGGTGGTCCATCGGGTCGTTCGAGGCGGCCAGTCTCGCCTTGATGAGGCGGCCGAGGTGGTAGGTGAACCACAGGTCGCTGCGGGCGTCGCCGGGCGGTTCCACCGCCTGGTGGTGCCATTGCAGCATCCGCTGGGTGTTGGTGAAGCTGCCGTCCTTCTCGGTGTGTGCGGCGGCGGGCAGGAAGAAGACCTCGGTGCCGATGTCCTCGGTGCGCAGTTCTCCGGTGGCGATCTCGGGGCCGTCCTGCCACCAGGTGGCCGATTCGATCAGCGAGAAGTCGCGGACCACCAGCCAGTCCAGGGCGGCCATGCCGAGCCGTTGCAGCTTGGCGTTGGCGGAGCCGACGGCCGGGTTCTCGCCCATCAGGAAGTAGCCCTTGCAGACGCCGTCGAGCTGGGCGTGGACGGTCTCGTAGGTGCTGTGCGTGCCGGTCAGGCGGGGCAGGTAGTCGAAGCAGAAGTCGTTCTCCTCGGTGGCCGCGTCGCCCCAGTACGCCTTGAGCAGGCTGACCAGGTACGCGCGCAGGTCGCCCCAGTAGCCCTTGCGCGGCGCTCCGGCGGCCACGAACGCGGCCAGATCCTGTCCCTGGTGGGCGTGGCGCATGGGGAGGTAGCCGGGCAGCAGGTCGAAGAGGGTGGGGATGTCGGTGGAGCCCTGGATGGAGGCGTGGCCGCGCAGTGCCAGGATGCCGCCGCCGGGGCGGCCGACGTTGCCCAGGAGGGTCTGCAGGATGGCGGCGGCCCGGATGTACTGGACGCCGACGGTGTGCTGGGTCCAGCCGACCGAGTAGGCGAACGCGGTGGTGCGGTCCCGGCCGGAGTTCTCCGTGAGCAGGTCGCACACCTGCCGGAACAGCTCACGCGGTACCCCGCAGACCTCCTCGACCAGCTCGGGGGTGTACCGGGCGTAGTGCCGCCGCAGCACCTGGAAGACGCACCGGGGGTGAGTGAGGGTCTCGTCGCGGCGGGGCTCGCCGTGGCCGTCGGTGCGCAGGGGGTGCTGCGGGTCCCGTTCGCCGGCGGCCGCCCGCATCTCGGCGTCCTCGTACTGCCAGCTGGTGGTGTCGTAGACGCGGCCGTCCCGGTCCAGGCCGGAGAAGACGCCGGCCAGGTCCTCGGTGTCGCGGAAGTCCGCGCCGAGGACGACCGGTGCGTTGGTGTACGCGACCACGTACTCACGGAAGTACGCCTCGGTGCGCAGGACATGGTTGATCAGGCCGCCGAGGAAGGCGATGTCGCTGCCGGCGCGCAGCGGGACGTGCAGGTCCGCCAGGGCGCTGGTGCGGGTGAAGCGCGGGTCGACGTGGACGATCTTCGCGCCGCGGGCCTTGGCCTCCATCACCCACTGGAACCCGACCGGATGGCACTCGGCCATGTTCGAGCCCTGGATGACGACGCAGTCGGAGTTCTGCAGGTCCTGCTGGAAGGTGGTCGCGCCGCCGCGGCCGAACGAGGTTCCCAGACCGGGAACGGTGGCGGAGTGTCAAATACGTGCCTGGTTCTCGATCTGCACCGCGCCCAGGGCCGTGAACAGCTTCTTGATGAGGTAGTTCTCCTCGTTGTCCAAGGTGGCGCCGCCCAGACTGGCGATGCCCAGCGTGCGGCGGGTGCGGAGCCCGCCGGCCTCCCACTGCCAGCCCTTGCGGCGGGCCTCGACGACCCGGTCGGCGATCATGTCCATCGCCGTGACCAGGTCGATCCGCTCCCAGCGGCTGCCGTACGGGCGGCGGTAGAGCGCGTGGTGCTCCCGGGCCGGGCCGGTGGTCAGCTGGAGGCTGGCCGCGCCCTTGGGGCACAGCCGGCCGCGTGAGACGGGCGAGTCGGGGTCGCCCTCGATCTGGGTGACCCGGCCGTCCTGGACGTAGACGCTCTGGCCGCAGCCCACCGCGCAGTACGGGCAGACGGAGGGGACGACCTTGTCGGCGGTGCGGGTGCGTGCGGTGCGGCGCGCGGTGGCGGCGCTCTTGGCCGCGGCTCCCCGTCCGGTCGGGTCGTCGCCGGTCAGCTGCCGGTAGACCGGCCAGCCCTCGATCCACGTGCGCACGCCCATGGCGATCGGCTCCTCTCCCGCTCCGGTCCGGCGGCCCTCGGGGCCGCGCCCGCCCGGGCCGGCCATGTCCTGCCACGATCCGATGGTTCCTGCCACGATCCGACGGTGACCGGACGCCCCGCAACCGGAGCGCGTCCGGGCCCGGCGGGGCGTCGGCGGCTCACCTCAGCCCGCGGGCGCGCAGCCGCTCCCGTTGCGGCACAACGGTGTACCGGGGGTCCTCGGCGGAGGCGACGCCGGCGTGGAAGACCCCGAAGCGGAGCGCGGCGGAGCCGGCGAGCAGGGCGGCGCCGGCCAGCGCGGCGGTCCGGCGGCCGCGCCGTCCGGGGCCGGCGGCCAGCAGCGCGCCGCCCGCGGTCAGCGCCTGCGCGGCTCGCATCAGGACCCCGGCACGGCCGGTGCGGTACGGCTCCGCGGCGAGCCCGGTCCGCCGGGTCAGCAGGTGGGTCGCACCCGCCTCCAGGGCGGCGCCGAGGACCGCGAGCCGGCGCGCCGGGCCGGCCTCTCGCACCGGAGCGGCCAGCAGGCCGAGGCCGGCCGCGGCGGCGGCTCCCGAGCCGGCGAAGGCGAACGGCAGCTGCCGGTACCCCTCGTGCCAGGACGGTACGGCGGTGTCACTGAGGAGGACGGCGGTGTAGGTGGTGACGGCCGGTCCCAGGGCCGCCGCGGCGGCGGTCGCGGCCGCGCCGGCCCGCCGGCCGCGGCCGGTCAGCTCGCTCAGGGCGGCGCCGACCGCCAGCGGCGCATAGCCCGCGAGCAGCCAGGAGCCGAGGTTCATCGGCGAGGTGGGCTTCAGGACCCGCAGCATGTGCAGGAAGCGGGCCGGCCGGCCGAGGTCGTGTACGAGGGCGCCCAGCGAGAGGGTGATCGCCGTCGACGCCCCCGTCTTGGCGGCGCGGGCGAGCCGGAGGCGGCCGGTGCGGTGGGCGCCGGCGGCGAGCAGGGAGGAGCTGCCCGCCAGTCCGCCGAGGAAGACGTAGCCGGCGATGTCGAGGGGCTGCCAGGTCGGCTTGTTGAGCACCGGGCGGCCGTAGTAGGAGGCGAAGTCCGCCCGGGGGACGACGGGCCGCTCGCCCTTCCCGCCGCGGTCGCGCCGGCCGCTGGTCCTGGACTGCGTCAACGGTCCCTCCTGAGGAAACTGACGGCGACTCCGGCGGCCAGGGTCGCGGCGGCCGCGGCCGCGTAGCGCCACATGGCCGGCAGGTCCCGGGTGGTGACGACGGGGTCCGGCGGCAGCCCGTAGACCTCCGGCTCGTCCAGCAGCAGGAAGAACGCGCCGTCCCCGCCGACGCCGTCGTGCGGGCTCTCCCCGTAGAGGCGGGCCTCGGCGACGCCGGCGGCGTGCAGCCGGGCGACCCGGACCGCGGCCCGCTCCCGCAGTTCCTCCAGCGGTCCGAACTGGATGGAGTCGGTGGGGCACGCCTTGGCGCAGGCCGGTTCGGCGCCGGCGTCCAGCCGGTCGTAGCACAGGGTGCACTTCCACGCCCGGCCGTCGCCGGGCCGCTGGTCGATGACGCCGTAGGGGCAGGCGGGCACGCAGTAGCCGCATCCGTTGCAGATGTCCTCCTGGACCACCACGGTCCCGAACTCGGTGCGGAACAGCGATCCGGTGGGGCAGACGTCGAGGCAGGCGGCGCGGGTGCAGTGCTTGCACACGTCGGAGGACATCAGCCAGCGCAGTTCGGTGCGGCCGTCGGGGGCGGGCGGACCGGCGGGCCCGGGCCCGGGTGGCGGGCCGTCCGGGGCCGTGCCCAGCCGTGCGGCGGCCCGGAAGACATCGACGTCCGCGTGGTCGTCCGCGGGGGTGCGGCGCTGCTCGACGAAGGCCACATGGCGCCAGGTGTCGGCGCTCAGCCGCTGGGAGTTGTCGTAGGACATGCCGGTCAGTTCCAGGCCGTCCTCGGGGAGGGCGTTCCATTCCTTGCAGGCCACCTCGCATGCCTTGCAGCCGATGCAGACCGAGGTGTCGGTGAAGAAGCCCATGCGCGGCGGCGAGTCGCCGTGGCCGGCGGCCCGGTCGTGGTCGGTCATGGGCGGTTCCTCCTCCCTGCGCTCCGCTCAGTCTCGGCGCTGCCGCCGGCCCCGGCACCGGCCGCCGGGCAATCGGGGGAGCCGGCCGCGCGGGCGCCCGGAGGGGCCCGGGACGCCGGAGCCGTCAGCGGGACCGGCCGTCCGGCCGCGCTCCCTCACCCATCACGATGACCGCTTAGCCCAGCTGGCCCGCAACCACGGGGAGACCCGCCATCAGTTCGGGGATGCATGCAACTCCTCCTGAGGGAGGTCACGGTGGAGGTATTCACGTCATGGCTGGAGACCGACAGCAGACCCCCGACCCGCGCGCGGGTTCTCCTCGGCGGCGCGTACTGGCCGCGGCGGCCTTCGCCCCGCTGCTGGCCGCGGCGCCCACCCCGGCGCGGGCCCGTCCGGCCGCCCTGCCGGGCGGGTCGGCCGGGGCGCTCGCGCCGGCGCCGCGGAAGCTGATCGAACCGGTCCAGACCGCCCTCTCCCACTGGAAGTCGGTGGCCGGCACGATGGGCCGGACCGGCGACATGAAACGCAAGGTGATGTACCACACCGGCCTCCCCCGCCGGGACCTCAAGGTGGCCTCCCATCGCGTCCACGTCAAACCGGCCCTCGCACTGGGCTCGCACGTCTCCTTCGTCCGCTACGCCGACGACAGCACGCTGCTGATGGGCGACGTGGTGGTGACCGAGGACGAACTCCAGGGTTTCGTCGACACGTTGCAGAAGCACGACCTCGCCGTGACCGCCCTGCACAAGCACCTGCTCTCCCAGCGGCCCGACATCTGGTGGGTCCATGTGCACGGGCACGGCGACGACCCGGTGGTCCTGGCGCGCGGTATCCGCAAGGCGTTCGACGGCACCGGCACCCCGCTCGCGAAGGAGTCCGACGAGGACGACGACGTCGATCTGGACACCGACGGGATCGACGACGCGATGCGCGCCAAGGGGTCCGTGGACGACGGCATCTACAAGTGCATCTTCGTCCGCCGGGAGAAGATCACCGACGGCAGGCTGGTGCTGCCGCCGGGCCTGGGCTCGACCAGCGCCTTCAACTTCCAGCCGCTGGGCGACGGCCGGGCCGCGGTCAGCGCGGACTGCTGCATGGTCGCCGACGAGGTCCAGGACGTCCTGCGGGCGCTGCGGAAGGCCGACGCCAAGCTCGTCGAGCTGCACAACCACGGTCTGACGGACGAACCCCGGCTGTTCTTCGTCCATCTGTGGGCGGTCGGCGACGCCGTCCGGCTCGCCCGCGCCCTGCGCCGCGCGGTGGACGCCACCGACGTCGTCGCGGCCGGCAGCTGACCCCGCGGCCCGGACGGCCCGCGCGAAAATGCCGGGCGGGCCGGGGGCCCCGCGCAGTACGGTCCGGGCATGGTCGATGTCGGTGCGGACGGGTACTCCGGGCAGCGGGACGGGGCGGATCGCGCTGCCGCCGGCGCGCCACGGTGTGCCGGTCCACGGCATCGAATGTTCTCGGTTTTCTCCGTTTTCTCGATGTCGGTTTGGGTCGCTTTATGGGGCATGTAGAAGTCGCGCACGTGGAGTACTACCTTCCGGACGGGCGGGTGCTGCTCGACGACGCCTCCTTCCGGGTGGGCGAGGGGGCGGTGGCCGCGCTCGTCGGGGCCAACGGCGCGGGCAAGACCACGCTGTTGCGGCTGATCTCGGGCGAGTTGAGACCGCACGGCGGGTCGGTGACGATCAGCGGCGGGCTGGGACTGATGCCCCAGTTCGTCGGCTCGGTGCGGGACGAGCGGACGGTCCGGGATCTGCTGGTGGCGGTGGCGCCGGAGCGGATCCGGCACGCGGCGCACGCCGTCGACGACGCCGAGACGGCCATCATGGAGCGGGATGACGAGGCCGCGCAGATGCAGTACGCCCAGGCCCTGAGCGACTGGGCGGAGGCCCGCGGGTACGAGGCCGAGACGGTGTGGGACATGTGCACGATGTCCGCGCTGGGGGTCCCGTACGAGAAGGCGCAGTGGCGGGCGGTGCGCACGCTCTCCGGCGGCGAGCAGAAGCGGCTGGTGCTGGAGGCGCTGCTGCGCGGCCCGGACGAGGTGCTGCTGCTCGACGAGCCGGACAACTACCTCGACGTGCCCGGCAAGCAGTGGCTGGAGGAGCAGCTGCGGGAGACCCGTAAGACGGTGCTGTTCGTCTCCCACGACCGGGAACTGCTGGCGCGGGCGGCGCAGCGGATCGTGAGCGTGGAGCCCGGTGCGGCGGGCAGCGAGGTGTGGGTGCACGGCGGCGGCTTCGCGACGTATCACGCGGCGCGGGCCGAGCGGTTCGAGCGGTTCGAGGAGCTGCGGCGGCGCTGGGACGAGAAGCACGCCCAGCTCAAGCGGCTGGTGGCCGACCTGCGGCAGTACGCCTCGCGCAGCGACGAGATGGCCTCGCGGTACCACGCGGCGCAGACCCGGCTGCGGAAGTTCGAGGAGATCGGCCCGCCGCCCGAGCCGCCGCGCCCGCAGCGGATCACCATGCGGCTGACGGGCGGCCGCACCGGCGTCCGGGCGGTGACCTGCCGGCAGTTGGAGCTGACGGGGCTGATGAAACCGTTCGACCTGGAGGTCTTCTACGGCGAGCGGGTCGCGGTCCTGGGGTCCAACGGCTCGGGGAAGTCGCACTTCCTGCGGCTGCTGGCGGGGGAGGACGTCGCGCACGGCGGGCAGTGGAAACTGGGCGCCCGGGTGGTGCCGGGGCACTTCGCGCAGACCCACGCCCGGCCGGAGCTGATGCGGCGCACGCTCGTCGAGATCCTGTGGACCGAGCATGCGCACAGCCGGGGGCCGGCGATGAGCGCGCTGCGCCGGTACGAGCTCGACCGGCAGGGGGACCAGCCCTTCGAGAAGCTGTCCGGCGGGCAGCAGGCGCGGTTCCAGATCCTGCTGTTGGAGATCGGCGGGGCGACCGCGCTGCTGCTGGACGAGCCGACGGACAACCTCGACCTGGAGTCGGCCGAGGCGCTGCAGAAGGGCCTGGAGGCGTACGAGGGCACGGCGCTGGTGGTCACCCACGACCGCTGGTTCGCCCGCTCCTTCGACCGGTATCTGGTCTTCGGGCAGGACGGCAGGGTCCGGGAGACGCCGGAAGCGGTGTGGGACGAGCGGAGGGTGGAGCGCCGCCGGTAGCCCGGGCGGCGGCACCGGTGTCGCGGTCCGTCCCACCCGTGGGCGGCATCATCTCGGCCGTGTTCGGGCCGGATTCCGCTGGGCCGTTCGGGCTGCGGACGGCCGGGGCCGCACGATGCCGGGTCCGGAGGGACGTCCGCGCCGGGCGGCCGGCGCCGCGCGCGCCCGCCTCAGTACTCCGTCCCCGCCCCAGCGCCCCCACTGGTGCCGGCAAACGGCGGCTACCGCAGCGAGCGGGACGCGTCAAGGTGGTCAATTCCGGTACGAAAGGGTGCCGTTGACCCTTTCCTTGACGCGGTGGTTGACTTCCGGGCCGTCCCGCGTCACCCCACCGCCCCTCACCCCGCAGCACGCCGTCCCGGGAGGCCCGTCGGAGCATGAGGATCAGTGTCGTCATCCCCGCGTACCGCGCCCGGGACGTGCTGGAGCTGTGTCTGCTGTCCCTGGCCCGTCAGTCGCTCGAAGCGCCGCACTCGTCCGAGGTGATAGTGGTCGACGACGGCTCGGCCGACGGCACGGACCGGATGGTCGCGGGCCTCCCGTCCGGCCTGGACCTGAGCTATGTGTACGCGCCGCGCTCCCCCGCGTCCGGTCGCGCCCGGGCCCGCAACCTCGGGCTGGCGCGGGCGGCCGGCGACCTTGTGGTGCTGCTCGACGCGGACCAGGTGGTGGCGCCGACGTTCCTCGCCGAGCACGCCCGGGCCCATGCCGGGGACGACGGGGCGGTGGTCGTCGGCCGGCGGTTCCAGTTGGCGGACGGGCCGGTGGACCGGGAGCGGCTGCGCTACGAGTTCAGCTTCGAGGCGCTGCCGCCGGTGGTACGGGGCGACGAACGGGAGCCGGTGCTGGAGGCGTTCGGCTGCGAGCTGGCCGACCTGGAGACCGCCTGGCACTACCTGTGGGCGTGCAACGCGTCGGTGCGGCGGCGCCATCTGGTGGCCGCCGGCGGCTTCGACGAGGCGTTCGTCGGCTGGGGGTTGGAGGACTCCGAGCTGGGCTACCGGCTCACCCGGCGCGGTCTGCGGCCGCGCTACGCGCCCGAGGCGGGCGCCTATCACCTGCACCGGGAGCCGGTCTCCACGGTGCGGCACCGCGAGTGGCGGCGCAATCTCGCCTACTTCGCCGGCAAGCACGACGATCTGGTGGTCGCCCTGCAGCGGGCGTTCGAGCCGGCCATCGCCCCGGCCGGGCCGGGTCCGGGGCGGCACGAGTGCGCCCTCCGCTTCGAGCTCGCCGCCCGGGTGCTCGCCGGCCGCCACCGTGCCGCTCCGGTGGGCTGAGCCGGCGACGCCCGGGAAGCCCGCGTGTCTACCCTGGAGATGCGGCAGGTCCGCCGGGTGGGGAGCCGGTGGGCCGGGCCCCGGGCCGCACCACGACGCACGAAGGAGAGTTGTGTCCGGCGCACCACGCAATCCCCCCACCGGGACGCCCGGCCCGTACCGCTCCTGCGTGCTGCTCAAGCACGGCGAGATCTTCCTCAAGGGGCGCAACCGCCGGCTGTTCACCGAGCGGCTGCACGACAACCTCCGGCTCGCGCTGCGCGGCGTCGGCGGCTCGACGTGGATCAAGACCGCGCAGAACGTCACCGTGCTGGGCGGGCAGGTGCCGCAGGAGATCCTGGTCGAACGGGCCCGCCGGGTCATCGGTTTCAACTCCGTCGAGCCGGCGATCCGGGTGCCCAGCACCGTGGACGCGATCACCGCGGCGGCGGTGCGGACGCTGGGCGCGGTGGTGTCGGAGCGGCCGGCGGCGAGTTTCGCGGTCCGGGTCCGGCGCCGGGACAAGACGTTCCCGAAGACGTCGACGCAGCTGGAGGCGTATGTCGGGGCACGGGTCCAGGAGGCACTGGACGGGCTGCCGGTCGATCTCTCGCACCCGGGTGTCCGGCTGGCGATCGAGATCGACCACCGGGAGACGTATCTGTCCTGGGCCCGCTATCCGGGGCAGGGCGGGCTGCCGGTCGGGGCGAGCGGCCGCGCCCTGGTGCTGCTGTCCGGCGGCTTCGACTCGCCGGTGGCCGCCTACCGTGCCATGCGCCGCGGCCTGGCCTGCGACTTCGTCCACTTCACGGGTGCCCCGTACACCAACGCGTCCTCGGCGTACAAGGCATACGCGCTCGCCCGGGAGCTCAACCGCTACCAGCCGCCGGGCCGGCTGTACGTCATCGCTCTGGGGCGGGCGCAGCGGCAGCTGGCGGTGGCCGGGGCGGGCCGGCTGCAGGTGGTGGCCCAGCGGCGGCTGATGGTCCGGGCCGCCTCGGTGCTGGCCGGCCGGATCCGGGCACAGGCGCTGGTGACCGGGGACAGCCTGGGGCAGGTGGCCAGCCAGACGCTGGCGAACCTCGCCGCGGTGGACGAGGCCGCCGCGCTGCCCGTCGTCCGGCCGCTGGTCGGCTGGGAGAAGCAGGAGATCATCGACGAGGCGCGGGCCATCGGCACGGCGGACGTCTCCGTACTGCCGGACGAGGACTGCTGCCGGCTGCTCGCCCCGCCCCGGGTGAGCACCCGGGCCGCGCTGCCCCAACTGCACGCGGTGGAGCGGCGGTTGGACCTCGACGAGGTGATCGCGGAGCTGCTGGCCGGCGCGCAGGTCCTGTGGCCGGGCGGGGACGAGGCGGCGGGGGACACGGAAGAGGACACGGAGGAAGCCGGGGCCGCGGCGGCTACGCCCGCCCCGTCCCGGACGTGATCCGGGACGCCGGCTCCGGCTCCGGCTCCGGCTCCGGAAGCAGTTCGCCCGTCTCCAGCAGAGTCTTGAGGTTGGACAGCAGCGCGGGCCAGCCGTGCTGGATCATGCCGCGGGCGGTGGAGCCGGGCGCGAAGCCGTCGTGCACGACGGTGAGCTTCACCATCTCGCCGAGCGGCTCGATCTCGAACGTCACCTTCGAGCGCGGCTCGGCCGCGAGCCTGGCCCGCACGTCCTCGGCGATGCCGACGCTCTCGGCCCACTCGGGGGTGAAGGTGTGCCAGGTGTACGACAGCCGCCGGTGCGGGGTGGACTCCAGGACGACCTGTCCGGGGTCGGTGACGGTGGCCCCGCGCTCGGTCCAGACCATGGTCGAGCCGGTCCGCCAGTCCGTGGTGAACTCCGCACCCCAGTAGCGGCGGGTGAACGACGGGTCGGTGAGGGCCTGCCAGAGCCGCTCCGGTGTGGTCCGGATGTAGGTGGTGTAGACGAACGCGTCGCTGTCCATGGGGGGTGTCTCCAGTGCGTGTTTGAGGTCGGCGAGGGCCCGTGCCCGGTCGCGGTCGTAGTGGCTGATCCAGCGGTCGGCGAGGGCGTTGATGGGCTCGGCGTTGAGGTAGTGCAGCTTCTCCCGCCCCCGGCGGAGAGTGGTGATCAGGTTGGCTGCCTCCAGGACGGCCAGGTGCTTGCTGACCGACTGCCGCGCCATGTCCAGCTCCGCGCACAGCTCCCGCAGGGTCTGTCCGTTGCGGGCGTTGAGACTGTCCAGCAGCCGCCGGCGCCCCGGGTCGGCCAGTGCCTTGAAGACCTCGTCCACGCCCGCCTTGCCCTTTCCGCCGCCGTCATGCAGCCGTGTGGCTGCATGAAAACGATAGGCAGCCACTCAGCTGCATGTCAATCGCCGCGGGCCGTCGTGGGTCAGTCGGTGATCTCGATGTGCCGGGGCGTGGTGGGCTCCGCCTTGGGGATGGTCACGGTCAGCACGCCGTCGGTCAGGTTCGCCTTGACCTCGTCGGTCCGGACGTCGACGGGCAGCGCCGAACGGAACGTGAAGCGGCCGGTGCGGCGGGTGGTGCGGCGCAGTACGCCCTCGTGCCCGCACTCCTTGTACTCGCCGGTGATGCGCAGTTCCCGGTTGCCGAGCTCGACGTCGACGTCGTCGCGTTTCACGCCGGGCAGTTCGGCTTCGACGATGTAGGCGTCGTCGGTCTCGTGCAGGTCCGTCAGCGGCGCCCACTGGGTCCGCCCGGCGAGCGCGGTGCCGCCGCCGGCGGCTTCGAGCAGGCGGCCCATCCGCTCGTAGAGGTCGTCGAACTCCGAGGCGATCGGCTCACCCCAGGCCGGCAGGACCTGTTCCAGGAAGCTGCCGGGCCGGTGTCGTACGGGCATGTTCATCGCGGTCACCTCCGCGCCTCGATGGTGTGCGCATGGCGTTCGGCCGATGCGTTTCCGGCCCCGTAGGGTCTGCTTCCGGGGCCCGGTTCCATGCTGCGCGTCGCGCTCCGGCCCGGCGACTTCGCGGCCGGGCGGCGGGAGTCAGCCGAACAGGCGGGGCACCCGGATCGTCCGGACCGGGCGCTTCGGCTTCGGCTCCTGGTGCGGCGGCAGCCGGCCGCCGGGGAGTTCGTCGGCCCGCGGCGGGCCGTCGGCCGGACCCCGGGGCTTCTGGGCGCGGCCCGCCTGGCCGGCGCGGCCGCCCTGTCCCGTTCCGGCGGGCGTCGCGCGGCGCCGGCGAGCCGCCGCTTTGCGTCCCATGAGGACTACGCCCTGTGCCGGGGTGCGTCGGTCCGCGCCGGGCGCGCCCCGGCGGCGGCTTCGGTGACACAGCCCGGTCCGGGGAAGATCTCCGTCTCGTGGCCGTCCTCGTAGCGCACCCGGTACGGGGGTTCGCCGTCGCGTCCGAGCACCTTGACGACCGTGGCCCGGTGCTCCGGGCTGCCCACCGTGCGCCCGGTGAAGCGCAGTACGTCTCCCTTGTGCGCTTTCATCGCCGCTCACCCTTCCCTGCACTGCCGTGACTCTGCGCGCACACCCTCCGGAGGCCGCGCGCCCCGCCTGCTTCCAGTGTGCGTGCGCGGCCGCCGTCCGCACGAGGAGCCGGTGCCGACCGCCGCAAGGCCCCGTGCCGTCCTGGCCGTTCAGCCCTGGATCTCGATGTGGCGCGGCCTGGCGGCCTGCGCCTTGGGGATCGTCACCGTGAGGACACCGTCCGAGAGCCCGGCGGTCACCTCGTCGGCCTTGACGTCCACCGGCAGCAGCGCCCGGTACTCGAACGCCCCGGTGGGACGCCCGCCGTGGTGCAGCGCGCCCTCCCGCCCGGACGCCCGGAACTCGCCGGAGATGCTCACCTCGTGCTCGCCGACCTCGACGTCGATGTCCTGGCGGGTGATTCCGGGCAGTTCGCACTCGACCACATACGCGTCGTCGGTCTCGTGCAGATCGGCGGGCGGGGTGAAGGGCATCGTCTCGGCCAGCGACGAGGGGAAGGCGGGGAACGCGGCGGACTCCAGCAGGTGGCTCATCCGGTCGAAGAGTTCCTGGACCTCGGCCATCGGCCGGCCCATCCCGTGCTCCCACGGGCCGCCGGACCGGTGGCGCATCGGCAGATTCATCACGGGTCACCTCCCCGTACGGGCAGCGGAACGCCTCCGCTCCCTCCATGCTGGCCACGCCCGGCGCGGCGGCGCGAGTCGGACGGGCCGCATCCTGCTGACGGGGCGTCAGACAGGGCCGGTCATTCGCCGTGGTAGAGCCGGTCGATGCCGATCAGCAGCACCTCGCCCTTGGCCTCCGCGGCCCGCAGCTCCGGGCCGAAGCCGACACCGCTGTAGCAGGCCGGCACGATCTGGCCGGTGTCCTCGCCGGCCCCGGCGAGGAGGGCGAGGATACGGCGCAGCCGGGCCAGGTGCGGGGCGTCCATGACCTCGTTCCAGCAGGCCACCCCGACCGACAGCAGCACTCCCGGGCGCCCGTCGGCCGTGCCGCGGACGACCACTTCCGCGTCGAGCCGGCCGTTCTCCTCGGGGTCGAGGACGGTGCCGCGGACCGCCGTCGCGGCCTCCCCGCCGAAGGTGTCCCAGGCGGCGTACCGGGTGGCCCAGTCCCGGCAGAGCTGGGCGAAGTGCGGCGCGGCCACCGAGGCGTCGAAGTCCGGGCGGACCCGGCGCCAGACGGCGGCCGCGTCCTCCTGCTCCAGGGCGGCCCGCTGCGGCCAGGCGACGGCGTGCTCGAAGGCCAGTAGCGGTTCGGCGATGCGGTAGCGGGTCAGGCCCGGCCGGAACGCGTCGGCTTCGCCGTGCAGCAGCCCGTGGTTGCGCATCACGGCCAGGACGTGCGAGACGTCGTGCAGCGAGGCCCCCAGGCGGTCGGCGATCCCGCCGGGGGTGGAGCGGCCGCCGGCGATCGCGACCAGCACCGAGTGGCACAGCGCGCGGTCGGCGCAGTCGCCCTCCTGCTCCAGCAGATGGCGGGCCTCCCAGAACAGCGGCACCCGCGGGTTGAGCACCGTCCGGCACACCCAGGCGTCGAAGTCGTCCGGGCCGGCCGGCACGTCGTCGCAGACCAGGTCGCCGCGGTAGGCGGGGGTGCCGCCGACGACGGCGTGCACCTGCACCGCGAGCCGGGGCGAGCGGATGCCCCAGAAGCGGGCCGCCTTCCGGAAGCCGAACGGCCGCACGACCAGCTCCAGGGAGGCCAGGCCGTGCAGCGACGACGGGCCGGCGAAGAGCCGGCGGATGACGGCGGGGCTGGCGCCGCTGAGGATCAGCCGGGTGCGGTTGTGCGGGCGCTGCTCGTGCATGCGCAGGAACGCGCAGTGCAGCACGGAGGGCAGGGCGGGGCTGTGCCCGACCAGCTCGGGGAAGTCGTCGACGATCACCGGCGCCGGCCGCTCGTCGCCCAGCGCGAGCAGCGCCTCCACCGCGTCGTCCCAGCGGTGCCAGTGCGGCGGCCGCTCCGCCCCGGTGTGGGCGGCCAGCCGTTCGGCCAGCCGCCGCAGGGACTCCGCCTCGGCCGCCGCCTGCCCGTCGAAGTAGAACCCGTCGGTGGCCTGGCTCACCGCCTCCAGCAGAAACGTCTTGCCCTGGCGGCGCTGCCCGGAGACCAGCGCGAGGGTGGCGCCCGGACGGGGATCGCGGGCGAAGCCCACGAGGTCCGCCCACTCGTCGACACGGTCGAAGATCCGGTCGGGCCGGGCCGGAAGGGCAGTGGCATCCGATGACGACACGGGCCCGCTCCCCTCGTTCACGGGCCGCCGGCGGCGACCGGCGGCCGACCTCGCTGTCCGTACGGTGCGCTGTGTGTCAAGTACACCTCCGGCATCCGGTGGGCGCCCGGTCCGGTGGGCCGTCCGGGGCACCGCGGCGGCCGCCTCCGTCAGCCCGGTCCGGGCGCGGGCTGCCCGCGGAAGGCGGCGGCACCGCCCGGCGCGTCGCCGCCGGCGTCGTCCCGCTCGTAGGTGAGCCGGTCGATCACCTCGATCACCCCGTCCACGCTCTCGCAGAGCCGGACCGCGATCGGCACCAGGCTCCGGCGCTCCAGCGTGCCGGTGAGCGTCACGGTGCCATCGGCGACGGCGACGGTGACCGCGGACGGCGCGACCCCGAGCGTGCGGGTCAGCACCTCCTCCAGGATCTCCTCCTGGATCGCCCGGTCGCGCCGCAGGAACAGCTGGACCAGGTCGCTGCGGCTGATCACCCCGATGAGCCGGCCGCCTTCGTCGACCACCGGCAGCCGCTTGACCCGGCGCTGTTCCATCGTCCGGGCCGCCTCGACCACGCTCCACTCCGGCCGCGCCACCACGGCCGGACTGCTCATGATCGCCTCGGCGTTGGCCGCGCCGGCCTTGGAGAGCTGCCGGCGCAGCAGATCGGCTTCGGACACCACCCCCACCGGCCGCCCGTCGTCGTCGACGACCGGAACGGCGGTGATGTCGTACTCGTCGAGCAGCCGCGCGATCTCCCGGAACTGGGTGCCCCGCTGGACGGTGACGGCGTTGGGGGTCATCAGATCGGCCACTCTGCGGTGCCTCATGATGGGCCACTACCTCCGGATGTGCTCGTTGTGCCGGCCCCGGCCGGTTTTCGGCCGGAGTCCCGACTTCATGATCCCGCGTCGCGCCCCCGAACGGCGTACGCCCGCGGCGGAGCACGACGACGCGGTGCCGCCGCGGCCCCGCCCCGGAACGTCGCTAGGTGCCGTGCCAGACGCCGCGGGGCCCGCCCTTCGGGCGGACGACGGGACTTCGGACTCACTCATCTAGTCGGCCGGCACCACGGCAACGGGGCAGGTCACATGGTGGATGGCGGCATGGGCGACCGCGCCGATCCGGGGCGCCGGCAGCCGGCGGGGGTGGCGGCGGCCGACCACCAGGAGGCCGGCCCCCGAGGCGGCCTCGACGACCGCCCGGGCCGGGCTGTCCGACAGCACGGTCCGCTGCACCAGGACCCCGGGGAACCGCGCGCACCACGGGCGCAGCGCCTCGGCCAGCTCGCGCTCGGCCACCGCGGTCACCTCACCCGCCGCGTCCAGGTCCACGCCCCACGGCGTGTAGACCTGGACGGGGAACGGGCGGCCGTGCACCACCTGGAGCAGGACCCCGCGGGTGGCCGCCGCGTCGAAGGCGAACTCCAGCAGCCGCTCGGCCGGCCCACCGAGCCCGACGCCGACCACGACCCGCGGCCCGGCGGCCCCCGGCGCGGCCGGCTCCGCCGGCTCGGCACCCCCGGCGTGTTCCGCCCGCCCCGGGCCACCGGCCGCCGCCCGCCCCGGCTCACCGGCCCGCACCAGCACCACCGGGCCCGCGGCCCGGGCGACCACGCTCAGACTGACGTCACCGAGGACGAAGCTCTGCCACGCCGACAGGGCCCGCGACCCCAGCACGAGCAGCCGGGACTCCGCCGAGGCCCGCAGCAGCGCCGGCTCCGGCTCGTCGCCCACCAGGTCCTCGATGATCCGCAGCTGCGGATGGCGGGCCCGCACCGCCTCCGTGGCCGCGCGGACGACCTGCCGGGCGCAGACGTTCTGGTCCCGGTCGGGCGCGGTGTCCGGTGCCTGGGCGGCCAGCATGATCCAGGCGTGCAGCAGCCGCAGCACGGCGCCCCGCCGGTGCGCCTCGTCGGCGGCCCAGTGTGCCGCCGCCAGGGCCTCCGCCGAGCCGTCGAGCCCGACGGTGACGATCTCCGGCTCCATGACTCTTCCTCAACGCAGGCGATCCGCGGGACGCTCGCCCCGCGCTATCGAGCCTGCGCGCCCGCGCGGCGCGCGGCCAGTGGGCCGGCGGGCACCGCACGGGGGCCGGACGGCCCGGACCGCCGCGGACGAACGGCCCGGGCCGCGGCGCTCACCGCACCGGCAGCGCCAGCTCGGCCGGGCCGTCCGCCGGCGAGCCGAACGACACACTGCTCCCCCGCGGGGTGCTGCCGCCGTACAGCGGGTCCGCGGTGTCCAGCACCAGCGCGAGCCGGTGCCCGGCCGGCAGGTCGTACGCGGTGGGGAAGAGCGTGACGTCGAGCGGGAAGGCGTGCCCCGGCTGCCGCCCGGACCAGCTCTGCGGGGCGTGCGAGATCAGCTTGCCCACGCCCAGCGCGTTCACGTCGTAGAGATAGGCGAAGGCGCTGCCCTTCGGCGTGGACGCGGTGACGGCCGTGTGCAGCCGCGCGGCACCGCGGAGTTGGAGACCCTTCGCGTACGGCGCCGACTGCCAGATCGCGGCGGAGCTGCGCGAGAGCAGCGGGACGAAGACCGTGGGCGGCAGGCCGATCACCTGGTCGAGGGTTCCGGACAGTTCGGCGATGCCGCCGTCGGCGCCGGAGTCGGTGCCGCCGGCCACCCGCCGCCACCAGCCCGCGTGGCCCGCCGCGCCACCCGCCGCGGCAAGCGTTCCGACGCCACCGGAGTCGGGACGGCCCAGCCGCAGCCGCTCGGCCCGGGAACTGACGGTCCGCCAGTTCTGGTAGTTCTCGTGCTCGCCGCCCGAGCGGACCTCCAGTTCCACCCCCTGGCGCGCCCCGCCGGAGCCGGCGCCGGCGCCCTTCAGATAGCGGTCGAGCCACTGCCGGGCGCTCGTCCAGGTGGCGTTCGGCAGCCCGAGCAGACTGGTCAGCTCCTGGGTGGCGTGGTCCCCGGGCCGCAGTTCCAGCCGCTTGGGCACGGTCAGCCGCTGGTAGAAGGACGTCATCTGGCCGGGGTTGAAGATGCTGTCGCCCCAGGCGTTGGCGAGGAAGACGGCGGTGCCGTGGGCGTTGATGCGGTCCACGTAGGCGGCCGGGGACCGGGTGTGCGCCCACTGGATGACGCGGGGCATCTCGCGGTCGGCGTAGAGGTCCGACAGCGTCCGGGCGAACTCGGGGCTGCGGCGGCCGGTCGGCGTCTGGACGGCGGCCAGCAGCCTGGCGGCCTGGAGGTGCCGGGTCTGCCCGCTGTAGAGCGCGTCGGTCAGGTCCGCCCAGCCGCTGAGCGAGGCCACCGCCTTGACCCGCGGGTCGAAGGCCGCGCCCATCAGCGTCAGGCCGCCGCCCAGGGAGAGTCCCACCATGCCGACGCGACTGCGGTCGGCCGGCGTGTGGGCCAGGGCCCAGTCGATGACCGCGGAGATGTCGCCCACGTCCTTGGGCCCCGCGACATCGACCTGTCCGCCCGAGCCCCAGAAGCCGCGCACCGTGTACGTCACCGCGACATAGCCGGCGGCGGCGAGCTGCCGGCCCTGGGCCGCGTACTCCAGGTCGTTCTGGCCCCAGCTGGCCGGCTGGACGACCAGCGGGTGGTGGCCGTTCCGGTCGGCGCCCGGGGTCCCGGCGGCCGGGGTGAACACATCGGCCTTGAGGACGGTGCCGTCCTTCAACGGGATCTCGACCAGCCGGAACGAGGGGGCGGCGGACGCATGGGCGGCGGCCGGAGCGGCGGCCACCGCGGTACCGCCGGGCACGGCCACTGCCAGCGCGGCGGCAACCACCCCCGCACTCAAGGAAACTGAGGCCCTTCGTCGTCGCCCGACGAGGTGGCCTGAGGTACGGCGGGATCGCGCCATCGCTGCTCCAGGGGGTCTGACCGCGGCGCCTCGGTGGCGTCCGTCCGGTGCGGTGATCGGGAGCGTAAAACGGCGCGACCAGCCCGGACGAGATCATGATCAGCCAAATTACCCACTGGTAACACGCCGCCCGCAGCAGCTACTTGACCGCACCCGAGGGACGAAATGCGAGAGATCGGGCAAATGATTTAGGGTGCATGGATGATCTTTATCGTTGTGAAGTTTCCCGTGAAGCCCGAATGCGCCGAGGAGTGGCCCGAGAAGGTCGCCGCGTTCACCCGCGCCACCCGCGAGGAGCCGGGCAACCTCTGGTTCGAGTGGTCGCGCAGCCTGGAGGACCCGAACACCTACGTCCTGGTCGAGGCGTTCCAGGACGACGCGGGCGAGGCCCATGTGAACTCCGACCACTTCCGCGCCGGCCTGGAGGCCATGCGCCCGCTGCTGCGCCGCACCCCCGACATCGTCAGCACGACGATCAAGGACGCGGACGGCTGGAGCGCGATGGGCGAGCTCCAGATCGGCTGACACCCACGCGAGACCGCGGGACGACGAGGCGGCGGGCCACCCCTGGGGCGGCCCGCCGCCTCGCTGCTACCCCTACAGGGACGCCGTACGGGCCGGTGCACGGGTCACCGTGCGGCCCGCGGCGATCGCCGCGTGGGCGAAGTGGGCGGCGTCGCGGACGGCGGCTCCGCCGGGGTCGTTGTTGAAGTAGGCGTAGACGTCGGCGCGGTCGGGCCAGGTGTCGGCGATCCGTCGCAGCCAGGCGTGCAGGGCCTGCCGCCCGTAGCGCGGCCAGGGCTCGGCGCGGCCCTCGTGGAAGCGGAGGTATCCCCAGCCGGCGGTCCGCCACAGCGGCGTCACGGGGCGGGACCCGCGGTCGGCCCAGCACAGTGCGGCGCCGCGGCGCTCCAGTACGGCGCGGACGGCATCGGTCCACCAGGAGTCGTGGCGGGGTTCGACGGCGACCCGGATGCCGGCGGGGAAGCAGCCCAGGCAGGCGTCCAGGAGCCCGGCGTCGGCGCGCAGGGTGGGCGGCAGTTGGAGCAGCACGGGACCGAGCCGGGGGCGGAGGTGCGCGGCGCGGTCCATCAGCCGGCGGACCGGCTCCTCGGGGTCGCGGAGGCGTTTGATGTGGGTGAGGTAGCGGCTGGCCTTGACGGCCATGACGAAGCCGTCCGGCGTCCGGTCCCGCCAGTCGGCGAACGTCCTGGCCTCGGGCAGGCGGTAGAAGGCGGCGTTGCTCTCGACGGTGGCGAAGTGCCGGGCGTACTCCTCCAGCCAGCGCCGCTGCGGGACGTCGGGCGGGTAGAGGACGCCGCGCCAGTCCCGGTACTGCCAGCCGGAGGTGCCGAGGTGGATGGTCATGGGGGGATGGGTCCCCGGCGGGGCGTGTGGCGTATCAGGCGGAGGGAAGCCGGGAGGGTGTGGCCCCGGCCGGCGGGCGCCCCGGTTTCCGCAGGTCCGGCCGTGGTCCGCAGCCAGGACGGGGAACATTGGCGACAAAAGGTGCATCTTGACAGCTGTCGGGGCACGTTCTATGCAGAGGGTGTAGCCGACTCGGGCGCCATATCAGCAGGTGAGAGGCGTTGCGAAAGGCGCGGCCGGGCACCGTCCCGGCCGGGGCGGCCCTGGTGCGCGCCGTCGCCCCCGGATCGCCGCGAGACCAGGAGGAAACATGGCACGAGCAGTCGGTATCGACCTCGGGACGACGAATTCGGTGGTCAGCGTGCTGGAGGGCGGTGAGCCGACGGTCATCGCCAACGCCGAGGGCGCGCGGACCACCCCCTCGGTGGTCGCCTTCGCCAAGGGAGGGGACGTCCTGGTCGGCGAGATCGCCAAGCGCCAGGCCGTGACCAACGTCGAGCGCACCTGCCGCTCGGTCAAGCGGCACATGGGCGACGCCCAGTGGCACTTCCCCGAGAGCGGCGACATCGACGGCAAGCGCTACACGGCCCAGGAGATCTCCGCGCGGGTACTCCAGAAGCTGAAGCGGGACGCCGAGAACTACCTGGGCGAGGAGGTCACCGACGCGGTCGTCACCGTGCCCGCGTACTTCAACGACTCACAGCGCACCGCCACGAAGGAGGCCGGGGAGATCGCGGGCCTGAAGGTGCTGCGGATCGTCAACGAGCCGACCGCCGCCGCGCTGGCCTACGGCCTGGACAAGGAGAACGACCAGACGATCCTGGTCTTCGACCTCGGCGGCGGCACCTTCGACGTCTCCCTGCTGGAGATCGGCGAGGGCGTCGTCGAGGTGAAGGCCACCAACGGCGACACGCACCTGGGCGGCGACGACTGGGACCAGCGGATCGTCGACCATCTGACCAAGCAGTTCAAGAACGCGTACGGCATCGATCTGGCGCAGGACAAGATGGCCACCCAGCGGCTGCGCGAGGCCGCGGAGAAGGCCAAGATCGAGCTGTCGGCGGCCAGCGAGACCACGGTCAACCTGCCGTATCTGAGCGCCTCGCCCGAGGGGCCGCTGCACCTGGACGAGAAGCTCACCCGCGCCCAGTTCGAGCAGATGACCGCGGATCTCCTCGACCGCTGCAAGGCACCGTTCCACAACGCGATCGACGACGCCGGCATCAAGGTCGCCGACATCAACCACGTGATCCTGGTGGGCGGTTCGACGCGGATGCCCGCGGTGACCGAGCTGGTCAAGCAGCTGACCGGCAAGGACCCGCACAAGGGCGTCAACCCTGACGAGGTCGTCGCCATCGGGGCCGCTCTCCAGGCCGGTGTCCTCAAGGGCGAGGTCAAGGACATCCTGCTGCTGGACGTCACGCCGCTGTCCCTCGGCATCGAGACCAAGGGCGGCATCATGACCAAGCTGATCGAGCGCAACACCACGATCCCGACCAGGCGCTCGGAGATCTTCACCACGGCCGAGGACAACCAGCCGTCCGTGCAGATCCAGGTCTTCCAGGGCGAACGGGAGATCGCGGCGTACAACAAGAAGCTCGGGATGTTCCAGTTGACCGGTCTGCCGCCGGCCCCGCGCGGCGTCCCGCAGATCGAGGTCTCCTTCGACATCGACGCCAACGGCATCATGCACGTGACCGCCAAGGACCTGGGCACGGGCAAGGAGCAGAAGATGACCGTCACCGGCGGCTCCTCGCTGCCGAAGGACGACATCGACCGGATGGTGCGGGACGCCGAGCAGTACGCCGAGGAGGACCGCCGCAAGCGGGAGGCCGCCGAGACCCGCAACCAGGGCGAGCAACTGGTCTACCAGACCGAGAAGTTCCTCAAGGACAACGAGGACAAGGTGCCCGCCGAGGTGAAGACCGAGGTCGAGACCGCCGTCGGCGAGCTGAAGGAGAAGCTCAAGGGCGAGTCCGCCGACGGCGACAACACCGCCGAGATCCGCACCGCGTCGGAGAAGGTCGCGGCCGTCTCACAGAAGCTCGGCCAGGCCATGTACGCCGACGCCCAGGCCGCCCAGGGCACGGCCGGTGCCGCCGGTGCCGCGGGTGCCGCCGGCGGCCAGCAGGCCAAGGCCGAGGACGACGTCGTCGACGCCGAGATCGTCGACGACGACAAGCGGGAAGGAGGCGGACGATGAACCGTCCGACCGATGCCGGTCGGCTGTCCCGCCCGCCGCTGGCGCTCGTCGGCCGCACCGGGCCGGAGCGGGGGCCGGCCCCGCCGCCACGGCCGGAGCCGGACCCGGTGCGGCCGGACCGGGAGTCCGCCCGCGCGTCGTCGCACCCGGCGCGGCGCCGCGGCGCGTCCTCCGGTGCCGCCCGTACGTCCGCCGGGGAGTCCGACGCCGGACGGCTCGCCGCGCAGCTGCGGGAGCGCACGGCCGATCTCCAGCGGCTCAAGGCCGAGTTCGATAATTACCGGCGCCGGGTGCACCGCGACCGGCTGGCGGTCGGCCAGATCGCCGTGGGCAATGTGCTGGAACGGCTGCTTCCGGTACTCGACGCGCTCGCCGAGGCCGGCGCGCAGGGCGAGCTGACCGGCGGCTTCCGGCGCGTCGCCGACCTCCTGGAGACGGAGCTGGCGTCCCTGGGCCTCATCTCCTTCGGCACCGCGGGCGAGCCGTTCGACCCGAACGTTCATGAGGCGGTGGCCTATACCCCGCCCGAGCGCACCGGCCCGGCCGGCCGCGGCGCCGCGGGCGAACGTGCGGTGTGCGCCGAGATCGTCCGCCGGGGCTTCCGGGTCGGCGACCGGCTGCTGCGCCCGGCCGAGGTGACCGTGACCGGCCGGCCGCCGGGTCCGGAGGGCGGCCAACTGGCGTGACGTCAGCGGTAGTTGCGCGGCCCACCGCTGCTCACCGGGCCGCCTTGCCGCGCGTCGCCGTCCGTCGTCCGGTCACCGCGCCGGCCACCACCAGGGTCCCGACGGCCGCCAGGCACAGCCAGGCGAAGGTGTCGCCGATCCGGTCGTAGACCGTGGTGGTGCCGTGCACCGGGACATAGGCCACGGTGGCCTGCCGGCCGGTGCCGAAGTAGTCCGTGGTGGCCAGGACATGGCCCTGGTTGTCGTAGGCGGTCGTCACGCCCTCGGCGTCCTGGCGGAACAGCGCGTAGCCGGCCTCGACGGCCCGGAGGGCTGCCTTGCGGGTGTGCGCGCTCCCGTATTCCCGCCAGTCGTGGGAGGGCACGAGCATGAGGTCGGCGGGGACTCGCATCATGTCGGGGAAGTCGGCGTCGTAGCAGATGACGTTGGCCAGTCGGCCGTACGGGGTGGCGACGACCGGGACCTGGCCGTCGCCGGGGGTGAAGGTCTCCGAGCCGGGGATGGGGTGGGCCTTCTGGTAGGTCCAAAGCACGGTGCCGCGGGGGTCGATGAGCAGCGTCTCGTTGCGCCCGTAGGCCGGTGCCCGGTCGATGTGGACGCCGATGCCGATCTCCAGGTAGATCCGGGAGCGGCGGGCCTCCTCCCGGGCCGCCGCGATGGCCGCGGGCTCGTCGGAGGCCGGCACCCGCGCCCCCTGCTCGGGCCAGACCACGATCCTGGCGCCGGCCGCGGCCTCGCGGCGGGTGGCGGCCAGCAGGCTGTCGAGCACCCCGCGCTGCGCCGGGCGGAGGCTCGCCGGCGGGGCGGTGGCGAGCGCCGCGCGGCCGCCGTCGGCCTGGGCGTAGGCCGCCTTCTGGGCGCGCAGCGCGGCCGCGTCGGCGGTGACCCCGGCGATCCGTACCGTCGGCCCGTCCGGCGGGAGGAAGGCGAGGCGGGCGCCGCCGGCGAGGACGACGGCCAGCAGTACCGCGGCGCAGGTGAGCACGGCGCGCCGGGCGGAGCGCCAGGAGGCCGTCTCCCAGGCGAGGTTGGCGACCGCGGCGCACCAGGCGATGAGGAAGCCGATCCCGTAGGAGCCGGTGACCGAGACGACCTGGAGGAGCGGCAGCAGGCCGTCCTGGGTGACCGCCAGCGAGCCGTAGGCGGTGCCGAACGGGGAGAGCAGGGTGATCAGGAACTCCGTCCCGGCCACCGCCGCGGGGAACACCAGCAGCGCCGCCCAGGGCCGCAGCCGGCCCCTCAGCAGCCGGTCGAGGAGGAACGGCAGGGTCAGCAGCGCGGCGAGCGCGGCCGCCCCGGCCAGGGCGAACGGGCTGAGCATCGCCGACTCGACGAGCCAGCAGACCGCCGCGGCGGTGTTGGCCGCCCACAGCCACAGGGCGCCGGACCAGGCCCGGCCGGTGCGGGCGAAGCGCAGCAGCAGGACGGGGAAGAGCCAGGCAGCGGCGGCGATGTCCCAGCGGCCGCCGACGGCGAGGAGATGGGCCGCGGTGCCCAGCGCCAGCCAGGCCCAGCGGGCGCGGGCCGCCGGGGCACGGGTGCCGGCGCGGGCCGTCGGCCCGGCGGTGCTCGGGGTGCTCGTGGTGATCACGTGGTTCGTCGGTCCCTTCGGGAGGCGCCACGGGCGGCGCAGTCCGGTCAGGTCACGACGCTAGGAAGGCAGGGGCGGGCACGGCGTCGTCCTGGATGCCGATCCGTCGCGGGCCCGCGCAACCAGGGTTGCGCCGACGCCCCGCCGATGCCCTCCCCGGGCACGATCGCCTCGGCGGAGGCGGGTGGTTAGCCTTGCCACCGTCATGGACACACCTCCCCTCGCCGCCCCGCGCGGCGCCTGGCGCCGGCTCGCCGACCGGCGGCCCTGGCTCACCGATCTCGCGCTCGGCGGCGGGCTGACCGCGTTCGACGTGCTGACGCTGCTGGGCCGCGAGCCGGCGCCGCGGCCGGGCGGTGTGCTGCTCTGGGGCCTCCAGACGGTCCCGCTGCCGTGGCGCCGCCGCCGGCCGCGCGCCGTGCTCTGCGCCATGACCGCCGCCTTCGTCGCCTTCGAGGTGATCGATCCGGTGCCGGGCAAGCTCCCCGGCCCGTTCCTGTTGGTCTTCGCCGTCTACGCGGTGGCCCGGCACACCCCGCCGGCGGCCGGTCTGCCCTGGACGGTGCTGTCGCTGCTGACGGCGGTGACGACCGATCTGCTGACCGGCCGGACCGGGCCCCCGCAGCCCGGCTCACTGGAGCCGATCACCGCCACCACCTTCGTCGTCTTCTACGGCGCCGCCTGGCTCGTGGGGTACGGGCGGCGGCGGATCGTGCGCCAGGCGGACCGGCTGCGCGACCTCAACCTGCGGCTCGGGGACGCCAACGGGCAGTTGCGGGACGTCAACGCCCGGCTGCGGGAGGCCAACGAGCGGCTGCGTGCGGAGCGGGAGATCAACGCCCGCCAGGCCGTGGTCGCCGAGCGGGCCCGGATCGCCCGCGACCTCCATGACGTGGTCGCCCACCATGTGAGCGCCATCGCTCTCCAGGCACGCGCCACCGAGGAGGTGGTGGCGGACGACCCGCCGGGCGCCCGGCGGGGCCTGACCCGGATCGCGGACACCGCCGACACCGCCCTGGTCGAGATGCGCCGCATCCTGGGCCTGCTGACGGTGGGCGACGAACGGGACGGCGACGCCGGGCCGGCACCGGAACCGTCCCTGCGCCACCTCGACCGGCTCATAGCCGCCGCCGAGGCGGCCGGCTGCCGGGTCACCGCGAAGCTGCACGAGGCCCTCGGCGAGCTGCCGCCCGCGCTCCAGATCTCGGCCTACCGCATCGTCCAGGAAGCGCTCACCAACGTCCTCAAGCACGCCGGCCCCACGGACGTACGGGTCGCGTTGCACCGCGACGGGACGACGCTGACCGTCGCCGTCGAGAACGGGCCGCCCGCCACCGGGCACCGGCCGCCGCCCGGCTCCGGCCGGGGACTGCTCGGAATCCGGGAACGCGTCACGGCGTTCGGCGGCACGGTGCACACCGGCCCGCTCCCGCACGGCGCCGGCTGGCAGCTGTCCGCCACCCTTCACCTGGAGACCCCGGCATGACGATCCGTGTGCTGCTCGCCGACGATCAGGAGATGGTCCGGGACGCGCTGCGGGCGGTCATCGACCGCCGCCCGGACTTCGAGGTCGTCGGAGCCGCCGCCGACGGCGCGGAGGCGGTCGCGCTCGCCACCGAACTGCGCCCGGACGTGGTGGTGATGGACGTCCGGATGCCCGGTATGAACGGCGTCGAGGCCACCCGCCGGCTGCGCGCCGACTGGCCGCACCCCGGCCCGCCGCCCCGCGTCCTGGTCCTGACCACCTTCGACCTGGACGAGTACGTGCACGCCGCGCTGCGCGCCGGGGCCGGTGGATTCCTGCTCAAGAACAGCCCGCCGGACCAACTCGCGCACGCCCTGCGGGTGGTGGCCGAGGGCGAGGCGATGCTGGCCCCCAGCGTCACCCACCGGCTGATCGGCGCCTTCACGGCACTGCCCGCGGGCCTGCTGCCCGGCGCCCCGCCCCGGCGCGACACGGCCGCCCGGCTGCTCGACACGCTCACCGCCCGCGAACTGGAGGTGCTCGTCCTCGTCGCCCGGGGCCGCTCCAACCTCCAGATCGGCGAGGACCTCGGACTGTCCCAGCCCACCGTGAAGAGCCGCGTCAACCGCATCCTGAACCGGCTCTGTCTGGACAACCGCGTCCAGGCCGCCCTCCTCGCCCACGAGGCGGGGCTCCTTGGGCCCGGCCCGGACCCGGCCGGCGGCCCCGGCCCCTCCGGCCCGGCCCGACCGCACTGACCCGAACAGGAGGTGGAGAGCGCGTGGCTTCCTTCCGCGGCGCCCCCGACGTGCCCGGTGTGCCCGGTATCCCCGACGTCTTCGACCCCCGCCGCTACGCCGACGGGCTGCCGCACGACGCCTACCGGCTGCTGCGCGACCACCACCCGGTGGCCTGGCAGGACGAACCGGAGGTGCTCGGCTGGCCGGCCGGTCCCGGCTTCTGGGCGGTGACCCGGCACCAGGACGTCGTACGGGTGCTGAAGGACGCCCGGACCTTCTCCTCCCATCTGGGCGCCACCCAGATCCGCGATCCCGACCCCGCCGACCTGCCGTTCATCCGGCGGATGATGCTCAATCAGGACCCCCCGGACCACGGCCGGCTGCGCCGCCTGGTCAGCCGCGCCTTCACCCCGCGCCGGGTGGACCGCTTCGAGACCGCCGTACGGGAGCGGGCCCGCGCGCTGCTGACCGCGGCAGTGCGCGCCGCCCGGTCCGGCGACGGGGTGTGCGACGTGGTCGGCACGGTCACCGACGACTACGCGCTGCTCAACCTCGCCGATCTGCTGGGCGTGCCGCCCGGCGACCGCGGGCTGATGCTGCACTGGACCCGACGGGTCATCGGCTACCAGGACCCGGACGAGGCCGGCCCGGCGGCGACCGGGGCGGACGGCCGGGCCGTCGATCCCCGCTCCCCCGCGCTGCTCCAGGACATGTTCGCGTACGCCCGCGAACTGGCCGCGCACAAGCGGCGGCACCCGGGCGACGACGTACTGACGGTGCTCGCCGCCGACCCCGAACTGGCCGTGCCCGAGCTGGAGATGTTCTTCTTCCTGCTGACCGTCGCGGGCAACGACACCGTCCGCAGCGCCGCTCCCGGCGGGCTGCTGGCACTGGCCCGGCACCCCGGCGCCTACGCCGCGCTCCGCACCGGCGCGATCGCGGTGGGTCCGGCCGTGGAGGAACTGCTGCGCTGGCATCCGCCGGTGCTGAGCTTCCGCCGGACCGCCGCGGTCGACACCGAGCTGGCCGGCCGCCGGATCCGCGCCGGCGACAAGGTCGTGGTCTTCCACGGCTCGGCCAACTACGACGAGCGGGTCTTCGACCGGCCCGGCCGGCTGGATCTCGCCCGCGCCCCGAACCCCCATGTCTCGTTCGGCGACGGTCCGCACGTCTGCCTGGGCGCGCACCTGGCCCGGCTCCAACTACGGGTGTTCTACGAGGAGTTCTGCGCGCTGCTGCCCACCGTGGCGGTCGCCGGACCACCGCGGCGGCTGGTGTCGAACTTCATCCACGGGCTGAAGGCGCTGCCGTTGCGGGTGGCGGCGTGAGGCAGGGGCAGGGAGGCCGGGCGGTGCGGCCGGTCAGCACCTGGTCTGTGTGATGGTGCGGTCCGGGGTGTCCGGGGCGTGGGCCGTCGTCCAGTCGACGATCTGCACGGCCGCGCCGGCGGCCTCCCGGCCCCGGCAGCGGGCGTGGTGGCGGCGGGCGATGGCGTCCAGGTCGAGGTGGCGGCCGAAGGCGGGCCGGGCGGCCAGGCGGCGGGCGTAGGCCCACAGGCATCGGTGGCCGGCGATGCGCTGCACGGCCGCGGCGTCGAGGTGCCAGCGGTGGACGGTGTCGAGCTGGACCAGGTTCACCCACAACTGGACGTCGGCGAGGGTGAGTTCGTCGCCGAGCAGATAAGGGTGGCCGGCCAGCCGGCGTTCCAGTTCGGCGAGCGTGCCGAGCAGGGTGTCGAGGGCGGCCTCGTAGCCGGGATGGTCGCTGCCGAGGCCGCCGGCGCGCTGGGCGGCCTCGGTGAGGTCCCCTTCGCAGCGGCGGTCCAGTGCATCGATCGCGTCCCTGGCGTGGGCCGGGTAGAGGGCGGGGCCGCGGGCGCCGAAGCGCTCGGCCAGGTCGCGCAGGATGTCCGGGGCATGGTTGCTGACGATCCGTCCGGTCCAGTCGTCGGCGAGCACCGGGGCGGCGGCCGGGCCTCGGTACTGGTGCGCGCCGGCCTCGTAGCGGGGGCGCAGCGCCGCGTAGCCGCCGTCGGGGGTGTCGGGGACGGCGGGCAGCAGGGTCACGGGGAGGGTGTCGCCGAGGTCGAGCAGGCTGTGGGTGATGGCGAGGCCCAGACAGTGCGGACAGGACGGGGACAGGAAGAGGCGGTAGCGGTGCGGGACGGGGTAGTGGCCGCTGCGCATGTCGGAGCCGATGCGGCCCCGGAAGGCCGGCGCGGCGGGTGCGGCGGACGGGGAGGTCATGGATGCGGAGGTCATAGGAGTCCCTGGGTGCGAGGTCCGGTGTCCGGGCGTACGGGCGGGCGCCTGGCGGCGGTCGCCTACGGGTGTGCACGGGACGCGGATGGATGTGAACGGAATGGAGGTGAACGGGCGTGAACAGAGGTGAACGGCCGTCAGCGCGGCGGCGCGTGGGGCGGCCCGGGGCCGCGAACGGGGCACGGCGTCAGGAGAACCGTCCGCCGCGCCGCACGAGAGCCGCGGCGGGCCGGCGGACTACGCGGCGCTGCAGACGCGCAGCAGATCGATGTGGCGGCGGGAGGTGAGGAGGGGCAGCGGCCGGTCCGCGCGTCCCGCGCGGTCGCCGTCCCGCTCCGTGTGCCCCATCGATGCCCACCTGTTCGCTAGGGTTCCCGTCCTTGAGTGTCGGGGCGGCACCGGGCGGCGTCAAGGGTGGTGCGCCGGCGCGGTTCCGGTGGTGAACGCATGGCGCGTACCCGGTGCGGCGCGGCCCGCGCCAACTGCTCGGGGATAATGCCGGTATGCGGATTTCAGCCAGAGCGGATTACGCGGTGCGCGCCGCGCTGCAACTCGCGTACGCCCCGGGCGGGGGTCCGCTCAAGGCCGAGGCGATCGCCGACGCCCAGGACATTCCGCACAAGTTCCTCGAAGGCATCCTGGGCGATATGCGGCGGGGCGGTCTGGTGCTCAGCCAGCGCGGCGGGAACGGCGGTTACCGCCTGGCCAAGGCCGCCGAGGAGATCAGCATCGCCGATGTGATCCGGGTGGTGGACGGTCCGCTGGTGTCCGTACGGGGCGTGCGGCCGCCGGAGTTGTCGTACACCGGCCCCGCGGAGTCCCTGCTGCCGCTGTGGGTGGCGCTGCGGGCCAACGTCCGCCAGATCCTCGACGGTGTCTCGCTGGCCGATGTGGCCTCGGCCGCGCTCCCCCGCCGGGTGTCCGCGCTGACCGAGGACCCGGCCTCCTGGACGAATCCGTAGCGGGCACCCTCCCGTCCATCCCTCGGACACCCGCCCGACCTGCGGTGGACGACCCGGCGTCCGGAATCCGACCCCGATCCGTCCACCCCTCGAACACCCCTTGCCCGGAGCCGAGTTCGGAACGCATCATCATGCCCTCATCGCTTTCCCTACCAATCCAGTGGGAAAAGTAGGGAAGCAGCCCGGGCAGCCCTCGCTCCCCGGTTCCCCCGCCAGGCTCCGCAGCCCGGTTCCAGCCGACGAGGACGGTGAACGGCGCCATGCCGAAGAGGTCCGCAGCACGCCCCGCCGCCCCGCAGGCCGAGCCCCCGGCGGACCACGAGATCTGGCACCGCGTCACCCGTGAACTCGCCGACGATCTCGCCGTCGACGCGCTCAGCCGCGACCGGGCCGGCAAACCGCCCTTCGACGAACTGGCACGGCTGCGCGAGGCCGGTCTGCCGGCGCTGCTGACCCCGCCGGGACCGCTCCGCGGCGGCAGCGACTGCCGCACCGCCGGCGCCGTCATCCGCGAGATAGCGGCGGCCGACGGCTCCATCGGCGAACTCCTCGCCCGCCACTACGCGCTGTCCTGGAGCACCCGGTTCTTCGGCACCCCGCAGCAGGCGGACGCGCTGGAACGCCACGTGGCCGAGGAGCAGTGGCTGCTGGCCGGCGACACCGGGCATCCGACGGCCGGCACCGAACCGGCCGCCCCGGGCGCCGGCCGCGACCTCACCCTCACCCCGGACGGTTCCGGGTATCTCCTGCACGGCCGCCGGTCCTTCGCGGCCGGGGTGACCGTCGCCGACCGCCTGATCGTCGGTGCCGCCTGCACCGCGACCGGCGACCGGCTGATCGCGCTGGTCGATCCGGCGCACCCCGGTGTCACCACCGACCCGGCCCACGACCGCCTGGGCCAGCGCCTGACCGGCGCCGGCACGGTCGCCTTCGACGCCGTGCCGGTGCCGTCCGAGCAGATCCTCGGCACCGTCTCCCACGACGAGCAGCACCTCACCCCGTACGCCACCCTGGACCCGCTGACGCTGCGGCTGGCGCTCGTCCAGGTGGCGCTGGGCATCGCCGAGGGCGCGCTCGCCGAGGCCCGCGACCTCAACCGCGCCGCCTCGCGCACCTGGGAGCCCGCGGACACCGCCGCCGCCCCGTACCCGGAGCTGCCGGGCGGCGATCCCTATCTGCTGCTGGCGTACGGCGAACTGGTCGCCGCCGCGCACACCGCCGCGGCCGTCGTGGAGCCGGCCACCGAGGCGCTGGCCCGGGGCCTGCTGATGGGCCAGGGGCTGGGCGTCGACGCGTGTGCCGACATCGCGGTGCTGGTGGCCGCGGCCGAGGCGGTCACCGGCCAGTCCGCGCTGCAGATCACCACCCGCATCCTGGAGCTGACGGCCGGCGCCGAGACCACCGGCGGCGACCCGGGCTTCGACCGGTTCTGGCGCAACGCCCGCGTCCTGACCGCGCAGCGCTCGTCCGCGCACAGCCTCCGGGCCATCGGCGACCACTACCTCAACGGTGCGCATCCGCCGCTGACCCTGCGGATCTGAGGCGCGGGCGGGGACAGCGGCGGATACCGGGCGGGGAGCGGTCTCAGGCGGCGGCCAGCATGCTCCGGCCGAGCCAGTCCGAGGCGTCCCGCACACCCGGCAGCGCGAAGAAGTACCCGCCGCCGGTCGGCGATATGTAGTCCACCAGCGGCTCGTCGATCAGCCGCTCCTGGGTGGCCTCGAACTGGCGCAGGACGTCCTGCTGGTAGCAGCAGAAGACCAGCCCCATGTCCAGGTTGCCGACGTTGTCGACGCCCCGGTCGTAGTTGTAGCCGCGGCGCAGGATGCGACTGTCGTCGGTCTTGGCGGTCCGCGGGTTGGCGAGCCGGATGTGGGAGTCGAGCGGGATCGCGGTGCCGTGCGGGTCCTTGTGGTAGGCGGGCGCGTCGAACTCGCCCGCGCCGTCCAGCGGGGCGCCGGTGTCCTTGCGACGGCCGAACATCTTCTCCTGCTCGGCCAGCGACACCCGGTCCCAGAACTCCACCAGCATCCGGATGATCCGGATGACCTGGTAGCTGCCGCCGGTGGCCCAGGCGGGCTCGCCGTGGCCGTCGCCGATCCACACCAGCCGGTCCATCTCCCGCCCGGACTTCACGTCGGGGTTGGCTATCCCGTCCTTGAAGCCGAGCAGGTTGCGCTGGGTGCCGCTGGGCCGGGGCGCGTTCTGGAAACCGTCGACGCGCCACTTGATCTGCATCCCGCCGCGGGTGTGCCGGGCGATGTCGCGCAGCGCGTGCAGCACGGTGTCCTGGCGCTCGGCGCAGATCTGCAGCGAGAGGTCGCCATGGCACTCGGCGGCCTGGAGGTTGTCGTTGGGGAAGGTCCGCATCGGGCCGAGCTTGCGCGGCTTGGCCTTGGCGAGCCCGTAGCGGTCGTCGAAGAGCGAGGCGCCCACGCCGACGGTGACGGTCAGCGCGTCGGCCGGGACCACCGGCCCGAGGATGCCGTTGTCGGACGGCAGGGCGCCGACGCCGAGGTCCTGCGGGGCGCCGCCGGCGGTCAGGAAGCGGGCGCGCTCGGTGATCGTCCGCAGCAGGTCGGTGAGTTCCCTGCGGTTCTCCGCTATGACGTTGAGCGAGACGAAGGCGGCGGCGGTGGGCTGCGGGGTGAGGATGCCCGCCTGGTGCGCGCCGTGGAACGGCACCTTCCCGGCGTCGGCGGTGTCGTCGGCCCGGGCCGGGTCGGCGGTGCCCTGGCTCAGCGCGAAGCCGCCGCCGGCCAGCACCGCACCGGCCGCGCCGGCGCCCAGCGCGGTCTTCACGAACGAGCGCCGGTCGGCGGGACAGCGGCCCTGCGGACCGGGCGTTTCGGCGGACATCTCGTGGTTCCCTTCGGAGCGTGCGTGGGTGGTGCGCGTGGTCGACGTGGACGGGGCGGGTGGTACGGGGCCGTCGGGCGGGCGCCCGGTGCGTCCGGCGGTGTGTGCGCGGACGTCCGGGCGGCCCTTGCCCCGGCGGGTCAGGCGGACTTGCGGATCTCCAGGAGGTCCGGCACCGGCGCCAGGTGCTCCAGCAGCCGGCCGGTGATGCCGTTCAGCCGCTGGCGGGCGGTGGCGTCGAGCTTGTCGACCGGCGTCCAGGTGCCGTCGTGGTGCGCGGCGTCGAGTTGCTGCTGCAGCCGGTCGATGTCGCTCCGGATGGAGGTCAGCAGCTGCGGATCGCGCTTGACGAGCAGCGGGTGCAGGACGTCGAGGAGTTCGCGGGTGCCGGCGAGGTTGGCGTCGGCGGTGGCGAGGTTGGTGCCGCTGCCCTGGTCGGTGTCGCCGGTCAGCTCGAACTGGAGGGTGTTCTCCAGGATTTCGTGGGTGCGCAGCGGAAGGTCACCGGGGTCGAAGTCCTGGGTGGGGAACGCCTTGCGCAGTCCCACCACGTCGTCGTGCAGCTGCCGCGCCGGGCCGCTCAGCTCGTCCGCGGACGCGCCGTGCCACAGCCCGTACTCGATCCGGTGGAAACCGGAGAAGTCCTTGTCGTGCACGCCGCCCGGGAGCCCGTCGGCCCGCCCGTTGATCTTCTTGTCGAAGTCCTCGAACGTGCCGTAGGCGGCGCCGAGCGAGGAGTAGGCGCGGTGCGCGGTCAGCCAGTCCGTGCGCGCGGCGTCCAGGTCGCCGCCGGCCAGGTCGTCGCCGAGCTTCCGGGTCTGGTCGGCCAGCGTGCCCAGGCCCTGGTCGACGTACTTCTTGTAGGCGCTCAGGGGTCCGGCGAGGTCTTCCTCCGAGACCGGTACGACGGCCCTGGCGCCGCCCCCGCCGCTGACCCGTACGGCGGCGGAGGTGACCGCCTTGCCGCCCGTGGGGACGCAGCGCCAGGCGTACGAGCCGCCGGCGATGGTGGCGACCAGATCGCGGGTGGTGCCGGGGGCCAGGCCCTCGATCTCGCCGTAGACCGCGTTGGTCGCGGGGTCGACGAGGTACACCTCGGAGGTCTTGTCGCCGGTGTTCTGCATCTGGAAGGTCTGCCGCCCGGGCTTGGGCGCGGTGAAGCCCTTGCCGCACTCGGTCTCGGACACCGCGATGGTGGGCGCCCCGGCCGGCTTGGCCTTGCCGAAGGCGACGATCCCGCCCGCGACGACGGCGGGCACGGCGACCACGGCGACCGGCAGCAGCCACGCGGGCCGCTTCCGGCCCGCACCGGCCGGCGCGGGCTCCGGTGCCGAGTCCGTCTCCGGTGCCGACTGCGGCTCGGCCTCGGCCGCCCCGCCCGCCGACGCCTCGTCCTTCGTGGCCGACGCACCCTCAGCGGCCTTCTCCTCGACCGCGTTGCCGGCCGCCGGCTTCTCCTCCGCCGCCTGCGGCGCCGCCTTGGGGGTCCGCACGCCGCGGACGAACAGCGTCATCACGACGACGAGGTAGCCGACATACCCGACGATCTGCAGCCAGGTCATGGCCGGCATGAGGTTGAGGACGCCCTGGACCAGGGTCGTGTACCAGGCGCTGGGGTCGATGCTCTGGCTGAGGTCGAAGGCGAACGCGGTCTTGCCGGGCAGGACCCCGCCCTCCTGGAGGTCCCGCAGGCCGTATCCCAGGACACCGGCGGCGATGACGATGAGCACGGCACCGGTCGCGGTGAAGAACCTGGTGAGGTTGATCTTGAGCACCCGGCGGTACAGGCCCCAGCAGAGCCCCGCCGCGATGACCAGCCCGACGCCGGCGCCGATCATCGGCCCGACCGACTCCCCCGCCGCGCGCGCCGTGGTCCACAGGAACAGCGCGGTCTCCAGCCCCTCGCGGCCCACGGCCAGGAAGGAGGTGACGACGAGCATGCCCGCGCCCATGGCGAGCGCCCCGGTGACCTTCTCCTTGATCTCACCGGAGAGGCTGCGCGCGGAGCGCCGCATCCAGAACACCATCGCGGTGACGAACGCGACCGCGATCACGCTCAGCGTGCCGCCGAAAGCTTCCTGCGCGGTGGCCGAGAGCGAGGCGGCGGTGAAGGTGAGGACGGCGCCGAAGCTCATCGCCACCGCGATCGCCGCCAGTACACCGGTCCACACCTGCGGGAGACGGGACTTGGCCCCGGCCCGGACGAGAGTGGCGACGAGGATCGAAACGATGAGTCCGGCTTCCAGCCCTTCTCTCAAGCCGATCAAGAAGCTCGGAAACGCGTCGTCCCACATAGTCGTCCTCTCCGGCCCGCGCAGCCGCGCCGGTATGCCTTACCTCAGTTAGCGAAGGCATACCTTAGTCAGCCGGTCCGAAGATGTCTACATCGCTGTAGTCACATCGTCACGAGGCGATAACGACGCCTGATACGGGGCCGGACACGCCACCCGGCGCCGGGCACAAAGAACCGGACACCCGGACACAAAGAAGGCCCGGGAGAGCCCGGGCCGGGACAACACAGTCCCCGGGAGTCCACATCGCCACCATCTACCTCGGTCGTCGCCGAGGCTCCGGTTCGCGGGGCTTCCGGGGGCCTAGCCAGAGCCATGCTAAGGGTCTCCTGTCAGCAAACGTCTTTGCTGACGGTGCGGCTCTCCGGTTGTCTGGTTACACACCAGTTTCCTCCCCTTTTGCCCAGAGTCAAGAGGCATGTGGAGAGAGGACGGAGAGAGCGCGGAGAGAGGGCGCCAAGAGCGGGGAAAGCGGAGGGGCGGCGGGCGGAAAGAAGAGGAGGAGGACGACCGGCAGTCGACGGCGGACAGGGCCGGGAAAAGACCCGGAAGAGAAGCCGGAAGAGGCCGGAAGAGAGCCGTCGTCGCAGGTCGGAGGCACGGTGCCGCACATCAAGAGGGCGTAAAGATTGCCGGGATGCGGCAATGTGCGGCGGCTCGGCCGCGTGTGAGGATCGTCCCGTTCGAGCGGAATGAGCGAGTGCGGGAGGGCTGTGCATGGCCTGGTTTCTTGGTCTCGGCATCGGCGGGATCGCCGTTCTCGTACTGTCGCTGATCTTCGACGGGGTGCTGGAGGGGCTGTTCGGCGGGGTGCTGGACGGGCTCTTCGACGGGCTGTTGTCCCTGCCGGTCATCGCCGGGTTCCTGTCGATGTTCGGGTTCGCCGGCGCGATCGTGTGGGGCGGCACCGGGCTCGGCGTCGGGCCGGCCGTCGCCGCCGGGCTGGCCGCGGGCACCGCGGCCGGGGCCGCCACCTGGCGTTTCAGCCGGGCACTGATGCGCGACCGGAGCGCCCCGGCGCCGCGCCGCGAAGACCTGGTGGGCACCGCCGGTTCGGTGGTCACCGCGATCCCCGCCGACGGTTACGGCGAGGTGCTGCTACGGCATGCCGGGCACCCGGTGAAGCTGGCGGCCAGGAGCGCGGTCCCGGTGGCTCGGGGTGCCGAGGTCTGGGTCGAGTCCTCGCTGTCGTCCACCTCGGTGGCGGTCCGTCCCGTCGAACGCTGAGCGGGGGGGCGGCCGGCCCCGTCCACCGATGCGGGCCCACACCCGCCACGCCCACCCTCGCTCCCCCGGACCCGGCGCGCCCCGCCGCCGGTCCGGTCACTCACCATCACCTCACCATCACCTTGAGCTGCCTACCTCCAGGAAGGCAGGGGGGATTTGTCATGAGTTCAGTCATTGTCGCCGTCATAGGTGCCGTCGTCCTCGTCGTGCTGCTCGCCCTGGTGGTGATCACGCGCTACAAGGTCGCCGGGCCCAACGAGGCGTTCATCATCACCGGCCGCCGCGGCAAGAAGTCCACCGATCCGGAGACCGGCCGGGTCAGCGTCGACAACAGCGGCCAGAAGGTCGTCGTCGGGGGCGGCGTCTTCGTGATCCCGTTCGTCCAACAGCGCTTCTCCCTGGACCTGTCCAGCCGGCATCTGCCGGTGGCGGTGCGGGGCGCGGTGACCCTGCGCGGGGTGAAGGCCAACCTCGACGGCGTCGCGATCGTGAAGGTCGGCGGCAGCGAGGACGCCATACGGGCCGCGGCGCAGCGCTTCCTCCAACAGCAGGACGGCATCGTCGGGTTCACCCAGGAGGTGCTGTCGGGCGCGCTGCGGGCGATCGTCGGCCGGATGGCGGTCGAGGACATCATTCGCGACCGGGCCGCGTTCGCCGGGCAGGTCGCCGAGGAGGCGGAGGCCAGCCTGTCCGGGCAGGGCCTGATCCTGGACGCGTTCCAGATCCAGGACATCACCACCGAGGGCTCGTACCTGGAGGACCTGGGCCGGCCGGAGGCCGCGCGGGCCCGCCAGGAGGCGGACATCGCGGAGGCGAACGCCAAGCGGGTCTCGGAGCAGGCCCGGCTGAAGGCCGCCGAGGAGATCGCGGTCGCGGAGCGGACGCTCTACCTCAGGCAGGCCGAGATCCGCGTCGAGACCGAGGCCGCGTCCGCCAAGGCGAACGCCGCGGGTCCGCTCGCCGAGGCCGCACGCCAACAGGAGGTTCTCTCCGAGCAGGAGAAGGTCGCCGAGCGGCAGGCGGCGCTCACCGACCGGGAGTTGGACACCAAGGTCCGCAAGCCCGCGGACGCCGCCCGCTACCAGGCCGAGCAGGAGGCCGAGGCGCGTCGGATCGCCCAGGTCAAGGAGGCCGAAGCGGCCGCCGAACGGGCCCGGTTGACCGGTGAGGGCGAGAAGCTCCGCCGTGCCGCGCTCGCCGAGGCCGTGCGGCTGGAGGGCGAGTCGGAGGCCGCCGCACTCGCCTCCAAGGGCACCGCGGAGGCCGCCGCGATGCACAAGAAGGCCGACGCGTTCGCCCGCTACGGCGATGCGGCCGTGCTCCAGATGCTGGTCGAGATCCTCCCCCAGGTCGTCGCCAAGGCATCCGAACCGCTGGGCGCCGTGGACAAGCTGACCGTGATCTCCACCGACGGCGCGGGACAGCTGCCCCGTACGGTCGCCAACAACGTCGCCCAAGGAGTGGAACTCCTCGGATCGGTCTCCGGGGTCGATCTGGCCGGCCTCCTGAAGCGGGTGACCGGCGGCGACGCGGCCGGGACGGCGAGTTCGCGCGCGGCGGCGGGCACGGATGCGGGCGCGGTATCGGTCCCGGGGTCCGTCCCCGGGACCCCGGCGACGGCCAACGGCCGGATCGACGTCACCGACTGAAACCGGGCTGTCGATGTCCGGCCGGGGTATGGCTCCCCCGGCCGGACACCGACAGCCGTCGACTGCCACATGCCCGGCGGGCCACTCGTGTGTTAAGAAAGCGTCAAGAGAAAGTCAAGAGGGACGCACCGAGGGGTGGGGACGCGTGACGGGGCGGGAGCTGCCCGAGGAATTCGTGGCCGGGTATGCGGGGGTTCTCGCGGATGTCGCGCACACCGGGCGGCGGCTCAATCGCGCGGAGCTCCGGGCCCGGCGCACCGCGGGGGAACGGGCCGCCGAGGCGGGGCACAGTCTGCGGGCCCTGGTCAATGCCCATCTCGCGGTCACCCGGGAGTCCTGGCCGCGGTCCGCCTCGGCGCCGGCCGACAGCGTGCTGGCGGCGCTGTCCCAGGCGGTCGACGCGCTGGCCGGCGGCTACGAACGGGCCCAGCACCTCGCGGTGCGGCAGGAGGAGGCCGCGCGCCGGGAGTTCATCGACGACCTGCTGTACGGGGGCAGTGACCTGGGCCGGCTGGCGGAGCGGGCGGAACGTTTCGGGCTGCGGCTGTCCCATGCGTACGCGGTCGCGGTGGCCGAGGGTTCGGTGGCGTACGCGGAGGCCGATCCGGTGGCCCGGCGGGTGCAGCAGGCGCTGGTGGGGCGGTTCGGGGACCGGCAGATGCTGCTGACCACGAAGGAGGGCAGGCTCATCTGCATCGCCCCGGGCGATCCGGCGGAGGTGCTGGCGCACTTCGCGCGGGAGGCGCACGCCGCGACCGGCGGCGGCCGGGTGGCGGTGGGCCGGGCACACGGCGGGGCCGGGGGCATCGTCCAGTCCTACGAGGAGGCGCTGAACGCGTTGGAGCTGGCCGAGCGGATGGGGCTGGAAGGGCCCGTGCTGCACGCCGCCGACCTGCTCGTCTATCCCGTGCTGACCCGGGACCGGCAGGCGATGGCCGATCTGGTGCGCAGCACGCTGGGGCCGCTGCGGGAGGCCCGGGGCGGGGCGGGGCCGCTGCTGGAGACGCTGGCGGTGTACTTCGACGCGGGCTGTGTGGCGGCGGAGGCGGCCCGGCGGTTGTCGCTGAGCGTCCGGGCGCTGACCTACCGGCTGGCGCGGGTGCACCAGCTCACCGGCGCCGATCCGGCCGACCCGGTGCACCGTTACACGCTGCACACCGCCGTGATCGGCGCCCGGCTGCTGGACTGGCCCGCGCAGGAGTGGTGAGCGGGCGGACCTGGCCGCGAGGACGAAGATCCGGGCCGGTCTCGGTGCGTTCCCTCGCGCGCGCCCGGCCGGGCCGCCGTGGTGTGCGGTGGTCCGGCCGGGCGCGGTGGGCGCGGGCCCGGGTTTCGGGCGGTTCAGGCCGTGCCCTGCTCCCTGCGGCGCCGGAGGGCGAAGAAGGTGCCGGTGGCGCCGGCCGCGAGGGCGGCCGCCGCGATGCCGACGGGCAGGACGGGGAAGCCCGAGCGGTCGTCGACGGCGGCGGTGTTCTGCATCGCGGGGCCCGGGGTGATGCTGGTCCGGACCGGCGCGACCGGACGGATCGGGCCGACGGACTTGACCGAGCCGTCGGCGTTCAGCAGCACCTGCTTGCCGTTGGGGTGCCGGAAGTCGAACATCCCGCTCAGCGAGCCGGCCCGGGCGTCGAAGGAGGCGTCACCGATCCGGCCGAGGTGCCAGTTGTCCTCGACGAACTTGATGATCGAGGTCTGTTCGGTGGCGGTGTGGTCGATGTGGTTGGTCCTGCTGTACGGGGAGATGACCAGCAGCGGCTGACGGGTGCCCGGGCCGCAGCGGTCCTGGTAGCCGCCGGCGGCCGCGGGGCCGGACTGGCAGGCGGGGCCGTCGGTGGACTTGCCGTCGGAGCCCACGGCGGTGTCCTTGGAGCCGTTGCGCGGCTTGGCGAAGGCGTGGTCGTACCAGCCGTCGGAGTCGTCGTAGGCGACGACGACGGCGGTGTCCTTCCACTGGGGCGCCTGCTGGATGCGGTTGATCTGGTCGACGAGGAAGTGCTGTTCGTCGATCGGGTCGGAGTTGCCGGCGTGGCCGTCCTGGTAGGCGGGGGCCTTCAGGAAGCTGACGGCGGGTAGCTTGCCGGCGCGCAGTGCGGCGTCGAAGTCGGTCAGGTCGTAGTTGTGGTTGGCCTGGCCGGCGTGGCCGATCTCGTCGACGCTCTTGGGCGGGAGGTGATGCGGGTTGGCCGTGGACCTGTAGTACTGGAACGGGGCGTGGTGCGGGTTGTAGTCGACGACGGACGCGCCGCCGACGTTGGCGTGCGTGGTGCCGCGGCACTTGGCGTAGTGGCCCTGCTGCCCGTCCCACGCGGTGCTCGGCCGGAAGCCGCCCTGGAACCAGCCCCAGCTGACGTTGCGGGTGTTGAGCAGGTCGCCGATGTTGCGGCCCTGCATCGCGGCGAGCGCGCTCTTGCCGCTGTGGTCCTTGTTGGCGCAGTCGTCGTACGCCGGGTCCGGGTCGTCGATCATCGTGCCGACGCCCTTGGCGTCAGGTGACTGGACGACGGAGGTGTCCGGCTTGTCGGTCTGCTTGGGGTTCTCGGTGCCGGAGGCGGGGTCGGTGGAGATCACGCCGTGGGTCTGGCCGGAGACGAGGTTGATCGCGCCCGGGCTGGAGGGGCCGTAGACCGAGCTGAAGGAGCGGTCGTTGAGGGCGTAGTGCTGGGCGTAGTTCCACAGGCCGGTGACGGTGTTGCCGTCGTAGTAGTCCATCACCAGGCCGGGCTCGCCGAAGAGGCCGCCGGAGCACTTGCCGGAGTCGGTGTTCTGGACGAACTTGTCGGCCTTGCCGGCGTTGTAGGCGTACTGCTCGGGGCCGTAGTCGTGGTTCTGGTCGCAGGTCATGGCCTGCTGCGGGGTGAGCCGCTTGGGGAGGTACTGGTTCGGGTTGTGCTTGAGCAGCCCGGCGGTGCGCAGGTTGTCGATGTCGCGGGGGGTCTTCGGGGACGGGGTGAACTTCGTCCCGTCGGTGTTCGCGGCCTTGGGGTAGGTGGCGAAGTAGTGGTCGAACGAGATGTTCTCGTCGAAGATGACGACCACGTGCTTGATCGGGGTGGCCGTGCCCGGGTGGCCGGGGCCGCCGGCGGCCAGGGCGGGTGCGCCGCCGCCCAGTGCGGCGAGCGCAACGGCTCCGGTGACGGCCCCCAAAGTCCGTATCACGTGGGTCTTTCCCCTGATGGCCATCTCGTTCTCATCCTCCGGGCGGTCGCGGTTGCTCCGTACGGCCGGATGCTCTGCCGGGCGGACGGCGTCGGGGCAGAGCCATGATGGCGCGTAGGTGAACACCGGGTCAGGTATCCCAGGGCAAAGCTTGACCGTCTGTTGACTCTTGGGGCCGACGGGGGCCTGGTCTCCGTCCGTTGTACGCGAGCGGCGGGCGGCCTGTCCGGCGGCGGGGCCGGACTAACGCTCCAGGAGGGCCCGGCCGTACCAGTCGGAGCCGTCCCGTACGCCCGGCAGCGCGAAGAAGTAGCCGCCGCCGAAGGGTTTGACGTAGTCGGTCAGCGGCTCGCCCGCCAGCCGGCGCTGGACGGTCTCGAACTGCCGGGCCAGGTCCTGCTGGTAGCAGCAGAAGAGCAGGCCCATGTCGAGGTTGCCGTTGGTGTCCATGCCGCGGTCGTAGTTGTAGGCGCGGCGCAGCAGGCGCTGGTCGGCGGTGTCCGCGGTGCGCGGATTGGCCTTGCGGATGTGGCTGTCCAGGGGGATGACATCGCCCTTGGGGTCGTCGGGGTAGCCGGGGGTGTCGTGTTCGTCGTTGCCGTCGAGCGGGGCGCCGGTCTCCCGGGCGCGGCCGAACATCCGCTCCTGCTCGGTCAGCGAGACCCGGTCCCAGAACTCCACCAGCATCCGGATCAGCCGGACGACCTGGTAGCTGCCGCCGACCGCCCAGTCCGGTTCGCCCGCGCCCTTGCCGACCCAGACCAGGTCCCGCATCTCGCGGGCCGAGCCGGGGTCGGGGTTGGCGGTGCCGTCCTTGAAACCGAAGAGGTTGCGGGGGGTGCCGGTGGGGCGGGGCGGGCTGGCGAAGCCGTCCAGCCGCCAGCGGACCTGCAGGGCGCCGCGGGTGTGGCGGGTGAGGTCACGCAGCGCGTGCAGCACGGTGTCGGTGTCGTCGGCGCAGAGTTGGAGACTCAGGTCGCCATGGCACCAGTCCGCCTGGAGGTCGTCGTCGGGGAAGGCGGGCATGGTGGTCAGGCGGCGGGGCGCGCGGGCGCGCAGCCCGAACCGGTCGTCGAAGAGCGCCGCGCCCACGCCGACGGTGACCGCCAGGGCACCGGGCGGGAGTTGGGGGCCGAGGATGCCGGAGTCGGCGGGCGGGCCGGTGATGCCGAGCGGGTCCGGGACGCCGCCGCCGGTGAGGAAGCGGGCCCGTTCGGTGAGGGTGCGCAGCAGGTCGGCGAGGTCCTGGCGGTTCTCGGCGGTGACGTCGAGCGCGACGAACGCGGTGACCCGGCGGGGCGCGGTGAGGACGGCGGCCTGGTGCGGGCCGTGGAAGGGCACCGCGGGCACGGGGGCGTTGAGCAGGCCGGTGCCGGGCGCCGGGAGCTGCCGGCCGGCGCCGTCGGCGTACGGGGTCCGGACGGGTGCGGCTCCGCCGGCCACGAGTCCTCCGGCGCCGGCCAGTGCCGCGCCGCGCAGGAACCCGCGCCGGGCGACGCCGCGCCGCCGGGCGCGCTCGGCGCCCTCGCCACTGCTGTCCCTGTCACTGCCGCCGTGCATGGCGTCGTTCACACCGTCCTCCGCGGATCGCACAGGGTGGCCACCGAGGCCAGCCGCTCCACCAGGTCGCCCACCGCCGCGTTGGTCCGCTCCCGTTCGGTGCGGCTCAGGGCGTCGAGCGGGGTCCAGCGGCCGTTCCGCCGGAAGCCGTCGAGGAGCTTCCCGGTGCGGTCCAACACACCGTCGAGCCGCGGGAGTTCGGGGTATCGGGTGGTGAGCAGGGGGCGCAGGCGGGCGAGCACCGCGCGGGTGCCGTCGAGGTTGGCGCGGGCGGTGGCGAGGTTGCTGCCACTGCCGTAGTCGGTGCGGCCGGTCAGCTCGAACTGCGCGGTGTTCTCCAGGATCTCGTGTGCCCGCAGGCCGAGCGCCGCCGGGTCCATCCGGGCCTGGGCCCACTCGTCGCGCAGGGCGTGCACCGCCGCGGCGAGCGCGCCGGCCGGGGCGCGCAGCGCGGCCGCGGACTCGTCGTGCCACAGGCCGTACTCGACGCGGTGGAAGCCGGTGAATCCGGGGTCGTGGACGCCGCCCGCGAGCCCGGCCGTGGTCCCGTTGATCTTCTGGTCCGCGTCGCCGAACTCGCCGTAGGCGGCGCCCAGTCGCTCGTAGGTCAGATGGGCGGGGAGCCAGGCGTCACGGGCGGCGGCGAGGTCGCCGTCGGCGATGTCCGCACGGAGGGCGTCGGTCCGGTGGACGAGGTCGTCCAGGCCGCCGGCCACCCACTTCTGGTAGTCGATCGCCGGGTCGATCAGGTCGTGCTGGGTGACCGGCGCGGCGGCCGGTCCGCCGCGGCCGCCGCCGGCGATGCGGACGGTGGGCCCGGTGGTCGCGTCGGCGTCGTCGGGCAGGCAGGTGAAGGCGTACGCGCCGGGGCCGAGGCGGACCCGCAGCCGGCGGGTGGTGCCGGGGCCGATGCCCTCCACCTCGCCGTGGACGGGTCCGCCGCCGGCGCCGCGCAGATAGACCTCGGCGGGGCGGCTGGAGCTGTTGCGGAGGTCGAAGACCTGGACGCCGGGGTGGGGGTGCTGCCAGCCGCGGCCGCACTCGCCCGGGGAGATCTCGACGGTGGTGTGCGGCAGGCCGTCCGCGGTGGCGTCGGAATCCGGTCCGGCGCCGGCGGTCAGCGCGACCGCGGCGACCGCGCCGGCCACGGCCACGGCGCCGCCGGGGCCCCAGACGCGCGGCGACCGCAGCCTGTGCAGGCCGGCTCGTGGCACGAGGGTCCTCCTGGGGCGTGGGGAACGGTGGTGGCAGGCGGGAAGGACTCGCGACCCCTCCCGCCGCACATGCTAGGCAGACCCCGCGCCCCCGAACATCCTTCCGACGGTCTGGCAACCAAGAGTTTCCCGTGCCTTCACCATCCCGTCGGGCGGCGGCCACAGCCGGCCCGGCCGCCGGCGATCGTCATGGTGAGCGTCTTCGGGACGAGGGCCGCCGACGTCGTCCACGAGGAACCGCCCGGCGAGCGGCAGCTAACGGATCGCGACCAGTACGCAGCTGTCGCCGAACTGCCACACCGGGACGACCTGCGCGAAGCCGGCGGTGTGCAGCAGAGCGGTGTGGTCGGCGACGGACAGGCCGTTGTCCGCGCAGACGGCGGGGCCGCCGAGCCGGCGGCCGCGCTCGGCGAGCGGCTCGGCCAGCTCCGGCTCCGCCGCCACCGCCGCCCACCAGGTCTCCCAGTCCTCGTGGTCGCCGTCCCGCTGCCGCTCCGCGCGCCGGCGCCCGACATGGGCGGCGAGCGCGCCGGGGAAGGCCCCGGGCTGCGGGAGGTGGTCGCCGTTGACGAGGACGCCACCGGGCCGCAGCAGGGCGGCGAGCTGGGCGTAGGTCCGGCGCAGCACCGGCTCGGGGAGGCAGTGCAGCGCGGTGGTGGAGACCGCGGCATCGAGCGGGCGACCCAGCGCCAGCGCCTCGGTCCAGCCGTCCGCGCCGATCGTCGCGTCCACATAGCGGGCGGCCGAAAAGTGGTGGGTGCGGGCCAGTTCGAGCAGCAGCGGGTCCATGTCCACCCCGATGACCTCGGCGCGCGGCAGCCGGTCCGCGAGCCGGGCGGCGAGCGAGCCCGGCCCGCAGCCGAGATCGACCACCAGCGGCCGCCGCTGACCGGCCGTCACATACTCGACGACATCGGCGATCACCGTGAACCGCTCCTCGCGGTCGACGGCATAGCGCCGCTGCTGCCGCTCCCAGCGCTCCACCCACCACTCCGCGACGGCCATGCTCAGCCCCATCTGGTCGCACCACCCCTGCCGTTTCCGTCCGCGCCGCACGTCACCCACGAGGCTACAGGTGGAAACGGTTTCCATTAGCCATAGAGCCCTCCTTTCACTCCGGAGGGGCACCGCCCGGCAGGGAACGCGCACACCCCGGCACGGAACGGACGCGGAACGGCACTCATGTCAGGGAAGCGAGCACGGCGAGCAACCGGTCGATCTCCTCAGGGGTGTTGTAGACGTGCAGACTGACCCGCACCGAACTGCTCCGCTTCCCCGCGCCCGCCTGGCAGTGCCCGTCCGTGCGCACCATGAAGCCGTGGCTGAACAGGATGAAGCCGAGGTCGCTCGCGCCGATGCCGCGGTGGCGGAAGGTGACGATCCCGCAGCGCTGCTGGACCGGCGCGTCGAGGGCCAGGCTGCGCTGGCAGCCCAGGATCTCGTAGGCGTCGAGCCGGCGCAGCCCGTCGGACAGGCGGGCGGCCAGCGCGACCGTCCAGCGGGCGATCCGCTCGGTGCCGGCGGCCGCCAGCCAGTCCAGCGCGGCCGAAAGGCCGGCGATCCCGGTGGTGTTGGGGCTGCCCTGCCAGCCGCCGGGCCGCAGCTCCGGGCCGCGCGCCTGGCGGGCCCAGACCGCACCGGAGCCGGGCAGCGCCAGCGCCTTGTGGCCGGAGAACGCCACGAAGTCCACGTCGAGTTCGGCGACCGAGACCGGCAGATGGCCCACGCTCTGCGCGGCGTCCAGGCAGATCGGCACGTCCGGCCCCACCGCCTGCCGGACGAGGTGGACGTTCATGTTGCCGCCGTAGACGTGGTGGACGTGGGTGGCCGCCACGAACCGGGTGCGGGGGCCGACGAGCCGGGCCAGTGCCGCGGTGTCGTAGTCCCCCGACGATTCCTGGTACGGCATCTCGCGCACCCGGATCCGCACGCCCTGCCGTTCCAGCAGCCGCTGCGCCTCCAGCCACGGGGCCAGATTGGCCTCGTGGTCGGCGAACGGGACGACGATCTCGTCCCCGTCGGCGAGGAGTTCCGGCAGCCAGTCCCGGGCGACCAGCCGCAGGCCCTCCGTCGTCCCGCTGGTGAAGTGGACCGCCGAGCGCTCCGGTTCCGGGTCGTCGAGGAAGGTCCTGATCCGGTCGCGGACGCCGGCGACCAGGGCGGTGGAGGCGTTGGCCCAGGGGTAGGAGCCGCGGCCGGCGTTGGCGTGCGCGGTGGTCAACTGGTCCTGGACGGCGTCCAGTACGGCCTGCGGCTTCTGCCCGGTGGCGGCGCTGTCCAGGTACGCCAGCTCCGGGTTGGCGGTGACGATCGGGAACTGGGCGCGCAGCGCGCGCTGCCACGGCCCCAGCTCCGCGAAGAGCGCGGCGTCCTGCCCGGGCGCGGTGATCGCGGCCATCGCGGTCAGTCCCGGACCAGCGGCGCGCCGGCGTCCCGCCAGGCGATGACGCCCCCGCTGAGGCTGCGGACGTCGGGATGGCCCATCCGGGTCAGCAGCGCGGCGTAGCGGGCGGACTGCTCGCCGACGGGACAGACCAGCAGCACCGGCTGCCGGGTGCTGAACGGCAGCCCGCCCCGGACCAGTTCGTCGAAGAGCTCGTCCACGACGTTGATGGCCCCCTCGATGTGCAGCGCGGCGTACGCGAACGGGCTGCGCAGGTCGACCACGAGCGGCCGGTCCCGCTCGATCCACTTCCGGGCGTCCGGGACGTCGATGGCGGGAGCGGCGGCAACTTCGGCGTCCGTCAGGTCGGCGGGGTCGTTCCGGCGGGGCGGCAGGCGGAACAGGTCGGGGCGGCGGCGCTTGGTGTAGCTGAGATAGCTCTCGATCCGGTCGCAGACGATGAACACCGCCGACCTGCGGGGCCCGGCGTCACCGGCCTCCCCGTCACCTCCCTCGGTCTGACCTACCGTCAACTGCTCGTCCACCGAACGGAGATGGCGCACCGCGCCGTAGTACGCGGCGCCTCCGGTCGGGCCGGCCAGGATGCCGCAGCGCCGGGCCAGGGTCAGCATGCCCTCGATGGCCTCGTCGGAGCCGACCGGCTCCACCGTGTCGTAGGTCGCCGGGTCGAAGAGGCCGACCTCGTGGACCTCGTCCAGGGTGCGGATGCCGGGGATGAAGTCGGACTTGGCGGCGACCAGTCCGACCACCCGCACCCCGGGGTCGTGCTCGCGCAGCACCCGGGCCACGCCGGTGGACGAGCCGGCGGTGCCGACGCAGGCGACGAACCAGTCGGGGGCCCGCCCGTCCAGGTCCTTGACGATCTCCGGGCCGGTGCCGGTGGCGTGTGCCTCGACGTTGCGGGGGTTGAAGTACTGGTCGGTGTGGAGGTAGCTGCTGCCCGGTTCGGACAGCTCACGGTGGAAGAGGGTGAGCGGGTCCTCGGTGTTGGTCGGGTCCAGGCACTCGCTCTGGCCGGGGAGTTCCTCGATGTCGGCGCCCAGCAGCAGGAGCAGGTCCTTGATCTCGGGGATGCGCATGCGGTTCGTCACGCTCTTGAACGGGAGCTCGTGCATGCCCGCGATGACCGCCAGTGCCTTGGCGGTGTTGCCGCTGGAGAGTTCCACGACCTGGCTGCCGTGCTCCGCGGCGGCCGCCAGGCCCGGCCGGGCCATGTTCCAGGCGGCCCGGTCCTTCACCGACCCGAAGGGGTTGAGCAGTTCCAGCTTGGCGTACAGGTCGATGTGGCGCAGACCGTGTACCGCCGGATCGATCCGTACCAGCGGGGTGTTCCCGATGGCCTCGGTGATGCTCTCGTACCTCATGGCTCTCCCCCTGGGCGTGTGATCGGCCAGTACTGCTCGTCGAGGCACCAGCGCCAGGAACCGTCCTCCTGCCAGGCGGCGACCTTGCGCGCGACGGGCTGGTGCTGCGCGCGGCTGGTCTGGAAGTCCATGCAGTAGCCGGCGGTGTTGACGAACGCCAGCAGCTCGCCGGGGCGGGGCAGCCGGGGCAGGAAGACCATCCGGCGGGTGATCAGGTCCGCCTCCAGACAGAGGCTGCCCGCGAGATAGACGCCCGCCGCCGGGCCGTCGCCGGGGACCGCGCGGGTGCCGTCCCGCCCGAGCAGGACCGGGTCCATCAGCACCCCGTGCTCCTCCAGCCCCGCGTCGTCGGCCTTCATCGCCAGCCGCACCAGCGGCTCCCCGCTGTCCGTGCGGCGCACCTCCAGCACCCGGGCGAGCACCAGGCCGCACTGGTCGACCAGCGCCCGGCCCGGCTCGGTGTACAGGTCGTAGAGGTTCTCCAGCAGGAGGGTGGCCAGGGTGCGGCCGCCGAACGAGGGGGCGGGCAGCGCCAGGAGTTCGTCGAGGTAGCGGGCGCCGGCGACCGGGCGGTGGGCGGGGTAGAGGCCGAGCGCGCCGCGCAGGGTGCCGGCGTCGTTGCGGAGCCCGTAGCCGTGGCCGCGCCAGGTGAGCGGGGGGCGGCGGCCGAGCACGGCGGCGGCGAGTTCGGAGGTGTAGTGCTCCCATTCCTCCGCGCGCGCGAGGTAGTTGACGCCGAAGCCGCCGCCGATGTCCACCGCCCGCGGCCGCAGGCCCCGGCTCCGGCACGCGTCCATGGCCCGGACGCAGCCCTCCAGGGCGCGGGCCTTCTCCTCGGGGCTGGTGGTGTCGAGGTGGTAGCCGACGCCGGTCAGCTCCAGGACGTCGGCGTGCCGCTCGACGGTCTTCAGCAGGGCGTCCAGCTCCCCCGCCGGGGTGCCGAAGCGGCTGGGCCGGGTCAGCACCCGGACCCCCGGCCCGTCGAAGGCGGACAGCCGCAACAGCACGCGTACGCGGGCGAGTTCGTGGGTGCGGATCAGGTCCGCCAGTTCGTCGAGTTCGGCGGCGGAGTCGGCGTTGACGGTGGCCCCGACCCGGGCGGCGAGCCACAGGAACTCGCGGTTCTTCGGCCCGGTCGCCATGATCCGGTCCGGCGTGAAGCCGGCGCCGAGGGCGTGTTGCAGTTCGCCCAGGGAGGCGACGTCGACGGCCGTCTCCGTCGCCGCGAGCCGTCGCAGCAGGGCGCTGGAGCGGTTCGCCTTGTGGGCGAAGAAGACCCGGCCGCCGAGCCGGTGGGTGCCGTACGCGGCGCGGAACCGCGCGGCGTTCTCGGCGATCTGGTCGGGCAGCAGGACGTTCAGCGGCGAGCCCAGGGCGTCGACGAGCGAGGGGAGGAGGCCCCCCGCGCCCAGCAGCGACGCCAGCCGCACGTCCAGGCGCGCTTCCAGAAACAGCGCTGTCTGAGACAGCGGCTCCGGAGACGATGGCACAGCGGCCGCCAAGAAGACCCCCTCCGACGTGTGTGCGAACGCGCCCCGCACGGTTCGCCGTTAACCACTTCCCGCTCCCGGCGCCCTTTACGCGCCGACGGTCCGTCAGAGGCGCACCAGGGCGTCCGGGACGAGGGAGTCCAGGGTCGGGTAGCCGTCGACGGCCATCAGCAGGTCGGCCTCGGCGAGCAGCGAGCGCAGTACGTGCGCCACGCCGTCGGTGCCGCCGAGCGCCAGCCCGTAGGCGTAGGGGCGGCCGACGCCGACCGCGGTGGCGCCGAGGGCGAGCGCCTTGACCACGTCGGTGCCGGTGCGCACCCCGGAGTCGAAGAGCACCGGCAGGCCGTCGGCGGCGGACACCACGCCGGGCAGCATGTCGAGCGCGGGCAGGCCGCCGTTGGCCTGCCGGCCGCCGTGGTTGGAGCAGTAGACGCCGTCCACGCCGCCGTCCCGGGCCCGGCGGACGTCCTCGGGGTGACCAAGGCCCTTGAGGAGCAGCGGCAGCTCGGTCAGCGACCGCAGCCAGGGCAGGTCGTCCCAGGTCAGCGGGTTGCCGAAGACGTCGGCGTAGAGGGCGACGGCGGCGTCCGGGTCCTCCTCAGGCGGCTTGCGGAGCCGGGAGCGGAAGACCGGGTCGGAGGTGTAGTTGGCCAGGCAGTGGCCGTGCAGCTGGGGGGAGTTGGCCAGGGCGAGGTCGCGGGGGCGCCAGCCGAGGGTCCAGGTGTCCAGGGTGACGACGATGCCCTGGAAGCCGGCCGCCTCGGCGCGGCGGACCAGGCTCTCGGCGAGTTCCCGGTCGGTCGGGGTGTAGAGCTGGAAGAAGCCGGGAGTATCGCCCAATTCGGCGGCGACGGCCTCCATCGGGTCGGCGGAGAAGGTCGAGGCGATCATCGGGACGCCGGTACGGGCCGCGGCCCGCGCGGCGGCCAGATCGCCGTGCCCGTCCCGGGTGCACAGGCCGAGCACCCCGACCGGCGCCATCATCAGCGGCGACGGCAGCGTCCGGCCGAACAGCTGGACCGACAGGTCCCGTTGGGCGGCGCCGACCATCATCCGCGGCATCAGCCCCCAGCGCGTGAAGGCGGCGGCGTTGGCCCGCTGGGTGTGCTCGTCCCCCGCGCCGCCGGCCACGTACGACCAGACCGACGCCGGGAGGACCGCCTCGGCCCGGGCCTCCAGGTCGGCGAAGGTCACCGGCAGCTCGGGCAGTTCACCGCGCAGGCCGTCGGCGTAGATCTGTTGCTGGAAGTCGCCGAAGTGCTGGGGCGTGGACGGCATCGGCTGTGTCTCCGTTCTGTCGCTGGTACCGCGAGTGCGCACGGTTCGGCTCCTCGGGCCCGCGGAGTTACCCACGGGTTTCCCGACGATTCCTATCGCGTTCCGGCGCCGGGCGACATGGGTGGACGCGCCAAGCTGCGGCCGTCCGGGGCAGCCGGGCCCGGAGGCGGGGGTTCCGGGCCCGGCCGCTCCCGCTACGCGGTGTCTGCGACCGTCCGTCAGGGTCGTTTTGGAGTCGGGACGATTTACTCCATACGATCCGGCGATGATCACCACGACGATCACCAGACGGATCACCAGAAGAAGGCTGGCGGCCGGGGTGTGCGGGCTGCTCGCCGCGATGGCGATGGCGCTGTCACCCACGCCGGCGTCGGCCGGCGAACCCACCGCACCGGCCGCCCCCAAAGTGGAGCTGACCCTCGACGTCAGCGGTTCGATGCGGGCCCGGGACATCGACGGGCAGAGCCGGATGGCCGCGGCGAAGCAGGCGTTCAACGAGGTGCTGGACGCCGTGCCGAAGGACGTCCAGCTCGGCATACGGACGCTCGGCGCCACCTACCCCGGCGACGACCGCAAGGTGGGCTGCACGGACACCAAGCTGCTCTACCCGGTCGGGCCGCTCGACCGGACCGAGGCCAAGACCGCGGTGGCCACGCTCGTGCCCACCGGCTGGACGCCGATCGGCCCGGCACTGCAGGCCGCCGCCCAGGACCTCAAGGGCGGCGACGGACAGCGCCGGATCGTCCTGATCACCGACGGCGAGGACACCTGCCAGCCGCTGGACCCCTGCCAGGTGGCCCGGGACATCGCCGCCCAGGGCATCCACCTCACCGTGGACACCCTCGGCCTGCTGCCGGACGCCAAGACCCGCCGCCAGCTCAGCTGCATCGCCGAGGCCACCGGCGGGACGTACACCTCGGTCCAGCACACCACCCAACTCCGGGACCGGGTACACCAGTTGGTGGATCGTACGGCCCGCAGGACGGCCACTCCGGTGGCCACGCAGGGCGCCGCGCAGTGCGCCACCGCGCCGGTGCTCAAGCCCGGGCTGTACAGCGACCGGGAGAAGTTCGCCGAGCACCGGTGGTACCGGGTGGACGTCAAGCCGGGCCAGGAGCTGCGCGCCGCGGTGAGCGTCGGCGCGGACCGCGCGGTCGACAACGACTACGGGGTGCTGCTGCGGGCCTCGACCATGCACGGCCGGGAGATCGTCCGCGGCGCGGAGGCCGGTGACGGACGGACCGACGTCATCTCCACCGGGCTGCGCTACGCCAAGGCCAGGGCCGGCTCCTCCGACGGGACGCCCGAGACGGTCTGCCTCCAGGTCAGCAACTCCTTCTCGGCGGCCCCCTCGGTCAAGACCGAGCCGGGCCTGCCGGTGGAACTGGCCGTCGACGTCGTCGACGGGCCGCACGACGCCTCCGACGTGGCCTCCTTCGGCCTCGGCCGGGGCTGGTGGCTGCTGGGCGCCCTGGCGCTCGCCGGCCTGCTGGGCGGCCTGGTGTGGGGCTGGATCTCCCGTTGGCGCATCACCGTCTGGAGGACCAACTGATGCGGAACGTACGCGACATGACGGCCCGTGCGGCGCGGGCGGCGGGGCTGCTGGCGAGCGCCGCGGCCCTGGCGTTCGCCGGCGGCGTGGCGGGGGCCGGCGCGGCTGTCGCCGACAGCCCGAGCCCCAGCGCCAGTGCCAGTGCCGGTGACGGGGATGCCGCCAAGGGCCCGACGGAGGCCGGTACGTCCTTCCGTACCGCCACCCCGATCGCCCTGGACCAGCGGGCCACCGCCGGCGCCTCCACCGGCGACTACCTGTACTGGGTGCTGCCGGCCGACGCCGGGCAGCAGGTCACCGTCAACGCCAAGGTGACGCTGCCGCAGTCCGCGCGGCACGGCACCGCCACCTGGCAGCTGGACGTCTACGACGGGCTGCGGCGCCGGCAGGCGTGCCGCTACGGCGCGACGACGAAGACGGCCGCGCGGGACGCCGGGTCGGTCGAACTGTCCTGTGCGCTGCGGACCGTGCGCGGCTGGGCGGAGCAGTGGTCGAACGACCCGCTGCCGGGCAACTACTACGTCCGGCTGACCGTCGTCGACCTGCCGCAGGAGGACCTGGGCCAGCCGGTCACGGCGGAGGTCCGGGCGTCCGCGACCGACGCGGGCGGCGCCCGGGCGGTGGACGGCAGGCTGTCGGCTCCGCTGGTGGCCGGCGCCGGTACGGGTGCGGGTACGGCCTCGCCCGCGCCGCGGCCGAGCAGTTCGGCGGAGCAGCCGGCCGCGGACGGCGCACCGGACGGCGGCTGGTCCTCGGGCCGGTGGTCGGACCGCTGGGTGTGGACCGCGGTCGGCGGTGTACTGGCGGCGCTGGCGGGCATCGGCGGCTACCGCATGACGCGCGGATCGGGCCGGCCGGCTCATCTGCCGCCGCGCGCCTGAACGGACCGGCGGCCGGGCCGGGCGGTCGCGGTGGGGCTCCCCCGCCCCGCCGGGACCGCCCGGCCGCCGGAACCCCACCCTCCGGAACCCGTCGGGCCCAACCGGCAACCTCACGGCGGGAATCGCCCTCACTGAGGACGACAGGCAAACCGTCCGCGCGCCCGACCGGGCGCGCACCACACACGGGGAGACAACCTCAGTGAAGCCCAACCGTCCCGTCCGCCGGGTCGCCGGCACCGCCGCCACGGCCCTGCTGCTCGCCACCGGCGCCGTCGGGGCCCTGGCGTCCCCGGCCTTCGCCAAGGCCAACTCGGTGGCCGTCGGCAAGGTCGCACTCGGCGCCGGACACCCCGCGGTCGTCACCACCGAGATCACCTACTCCTGCGACCCGGGGTCGGACGTGCACCTGGCCGCGACCGCCACCAGCCTGGTCGCCAAGGGCCACCACAGGGCCGTGGCCACCGGGACGCTCGCGAACAAGAAGCTGCGGTGCGACGCCCGGAACCACATCGTGCGGCTGGTCCTGCACCCCAAGCCCGGCTCGGTGTTCCACAAGAAGCAGCGCGTCGTGATCGAGGCGGCCGTGGTCACCCCGCGTGGCGCCCACTACGCGGACGCGACGAAGGCCGTCACGCTCTGATCCCGCACCTGCGGCGGCCCTGCGGGCGCACGGGCCGCCGCAGGTGTAAAGAGGAGGTATGCGCGTCCGGCGCGGTCCCTCCCGCAGCGGCCGGCCCTGGCGGCTGAGCCACGGGCTGATCGCCCTTCCGCTGCTGCTGATCGCTGCGATCACCGCGCTGGACATCAGCTCGCCCACCACCATCCACCTGGGCCCGTTCCTGGTGGCCGCCCCGGCGCTCACCGCCTCGTTCGCCGGGGCCCGCCGCACCGCCGCCGTCGGCGCCCTGGCGGTGGCCGCCCAGGTCCTCATCGGCCATCTGCACGGCGGGCTGACGACCGCGAACCACGAGGCGCAGATCGCCGCGCTCCTCGTGATCTCCGTCCTGGTCACGCTCTTCCGCTACGCCCGCGACCGACACCAGCGGCAGCTGAGCCAGGTGCGGTCGGTGGCGGTGGCGGCCCAGCAGGTGCTGCTGCGGCCGCTGCCGCGCCGCATCGGGCGGCTGCGGATCGAGTCGGCGTACATCTCGGCGGAGGCGGAGGCCGAGATCGGCGGCGACCTCTACGGGGCGGTGCCGCTGCCCGGCGGGGCCCGGCTGGTGATCGGGGACGTCCGCGGCAAGGGCCTGGCCGCGATCGGGGAGGCCGCGGCGCTGGTCGGGGCGTTCCGGGGCTCGGCCTACCAGCACCTCCCGCTGCCGGCGGCCGTCGCGCACCTGGGCAACTCGGTGTACTGGAACCAGGCGCACGCCCCCGAGGAGGACCCGGAGTCCTTCATCACCGCCCTGGTCATGGACGTCCACGACACCGGCCCGGGCATCGAGATGGTCAACTGCGGGCACCCGCCGCCGCTGCTGCTGCGCGCGGGACGGGTCCGGTCGCTGGAGGTCGCCGAGCCGGCCGTGCCGCTGGGGTTGACCGCTCCGGCGGAGGGCGACTACAAGGCGGAGACCTTCGCCTTCGCACCGGGCGAGGTGCTGCTGCTCTACACCGACGGCGTGATCGAGACCCGGAACCGCTCGGGGACGTTCTATCCGCTGACCGACCGGCTGACGCACTGGAACGAGCCGGACCCGGCCGCGCTGGTCCGGCGGCTGCACGACGATCTGCTGCGGTTCGCGGACGGCAACCTGAGCGACGACGTCGCGATGGTCGCGATCACCAGGCCGCCGGAGCCCGGCCCGGACGCCCCGGAGCCGTAGCGCTCCCTGTGGCGGGGGCGCTGTCCGGCTCAGCGGCGGCGGATGCGCGCCGCCAGCACCGCCACATCGTCCTCGGCGGACCGGCCGTCCAGGTGCCGCAGCACCTCGTCGAGGACCTCGGCCACACCGGCGCCGGCCGGCAGCCGCATCCGGGCGAGCCGGGCCAGGGAGGCGTCGATGTCCTCACCGCGCCGCTCGACCAGGCCGTCGGTGAACATCAGCAGGGTGTCGTCGGGGGTGAGGGTGCGGGTGACCGGTTCGTAGCCGCCGGCGCCGGTGCCCAGCGGGGGTCCGGCGGTCACCGGCAGCAGCCGGGCGGTGCCGTCGGCGCCGAAGACGACCGGCGGGAGGTGGCCGGCGCTGGCGAACGAGGCGATCCCGCGGGCCGGGTCGACCTGGGCCAGCAGGCAGGTCGCCGGGCGGCGGCGGTCGTCGTGGGCCACCACGGTGTCGAGCTGGCGCAGCACCCGGTGGGGCGGCAGCTCCGCGGCGGCGACCTCGCGCAGACCGGAGCGGTAGGCGTTCATCTCCACGGCCGCCTCCAGGCCGTGACCCATCACATCGCCCATGACCAGCAGCGTCCGCCCGAAGTGCAGCCGTACCGTCTCGCACCAGTCGCCGCCCACCAGGGCACCGCGCTCGGCCGGCAGATAGCGGGTGGCGAGCTCCAGGTTGGGGTGCGGCCGGCCGGGCTCGGTCAGGAGGGCGCGCTGGAGGTCCAGGGCGGTGCGCCGGGCCGCGGCGTGCCGGCGGGCGTGGGAGAGGTGGACGGCCGCCAGCCGCGCCGCGTGGTGGAGGGTGGCGGTCTCGTGCGCGGAGAAGCCGCCGCCGGCGCGGGCGGCGCGCAGCACGCCGTGCAGCCGGCCGTGCGCCAGCAGTGGGATCGACACCGGGGCCGGGGCGGTGGCGCCGCGCGGTTCCAGGAGGCGGGTGCGGCCCTCGGCGACGACCCGCCGGAGCGCGCCCGGGTACGCCTCCGGGCCGTCGGGGGTCGCGCCGGTCTCGTCCGGCGCCGCGTCGACGGCCTCGTGCGGCAGCAGTTCCACCGCGGCCGCGTCGCACAGCGCACCGCAGACGAAGCGGGCGAGTTCGGCGCAGGTGGTGTGGGCGTCCAGGGTGGTGCCGATCCGCTCGGCGGCGTCCTCGGCGGCGCGCAGCCGCCGCGCACGCTCGGCGTGGCCGGTGCTGATCGCGCTCATGGGCCCACTTCCGGTACTGCTGTTGACGGGGAGCTGACGCGGCGGCCGGTGGGGGCTCCCCCGCCTGTCGATCAAACACGGTGCGGAAGCCCGCGGTCCTTACCGGTGGGCGGAGAGCGGATGAATTCTGGGTGGACGGGGGTTCGCCGGCGTACGCGGCGGCGTCACCGGACGGCGGGTGCCGGGGCGGCGGTCCGCGGCGCGGGCGAGAGATAGGCGCGGTAGCCGCGGAAGGTGCCGGTGCCGGCCAGAGCCACCGGCCGCCAGCCGCGGGCGAGGGCCGGCGGGGCGGCGGACGGCGGGACAAGGACCGCCGTTGGGTGCCGGCCGGCCTCGGCGCGCAGCTGCGCCGGAGTGGCGGCGGCGTCGGGGCCGGCGGTCTGCCGGGAGGAGCAGCCGGCGTAGTAGGCGAGTTGGACGGCGTGGTCGCCGGTGAGCACGCAGGGCGGCCGCACGCCGAGCGCGTGCAGGGCGCCGGCTGCGGCCGTGAAGTCCCGGCGCATATGGCGGTTGCGGGCGGTGTCCCCGGTCAGCACCGCGCACTGGACGGCCAGGTGGGCGGCGAGCGCTGCGGCGAGCAGGGCGGTGGTGCGCCGGCGCGGCCGTCCCCGGGGAGCGGCCGGCCGGCACAGGCCGTCGGCCACGGGGAGGGCCAGCAACGCGTAGGCGGGGAGCAGGAATCGGGGCGCGGCGTAGTCGATGAGGAAGAGGTACGGCGCCGCGGTCGCCACCGCGACGGCGGCCGGCAGCAGCGCGGTGGCCGGGCGCCCGGCGCGGACCGCGGCCCGGATGCCGACGGCGGTCAGCAGCGGCAGCGCGAGGAACCACACGGCGGTGAAGGGGTGGGTCCAGGGCACGTCGCAGGGCCGGCACAGCCCGCGCCCGTCCAGGCTGCGGATCTGGTCGTCGAGGGCCAGGTGCCAGCCGATGCCGCCCTGGATCTCGGCGGCCCGGTACAGCCGCGTGGGCAGGCCCCCGTAGCGGGTGTACGCCTCGACGATCCAGTCCGCGGCACCCAGCAGGAACCCGCCGGCCATCAGCGGGACCAGGGCGGGGCGCCGCCACCGGGGCACCACCAGGGCCGCCGCGGCCGGCACCAGCACCAGCCACCCGGCGTCCGGCGGGCGCATCAGTGCCACCACCGCGACGGCCGCCGGCAGTCCGGCGAGCGCCCGGCGGTCCGCGCGGTCCCGGACGGCGCGCAGGAAGCAGCCGGTGGCGGCGAGCACCCCGTAGGCGGCCCAGAGGTTGGGCATGGCCTGGGAGCCGTAGTAGAGGCTGATCCACAAGGTGGCGAAGAGGGCGCCGGCGAGGGCCAGCACCCGGGTGGGGAGCAGGGGGCGCCAGACCCGCAGCGCGGCCCAGAGGCCGGCGCCGGAGAGGACCGCGAGGGCGATCCGCAGGGCGGTGGTGGAGGAGGTCAGCGCGGTGACCGGAGCGATGAGGTAGGTGATGCCGCGGGCCCGGGGCGCGCTGAAGAAGGCGGCCGGCACGTCGCGGGCGACCTGGCTGACGTAGACGGTCTCGTCCCACCCGAGGCCGGTGCCGGGGACGACCAGGAGCAGTTGGAGGAGGGTGAACGCCGCGCCGGTGGCGGCCGGCCAGGGCAGCGGGCGCGCGGCCGGGCGCGGCCCGGCGGGCGGGTGGAGGCGGGCGGGGGCGGTTGCCGGGGCCGTCCGCACCGCCCGGCTGTCCGGCAGCAGGGACCGGCTCTCTTCCATGAGCAGACCTCGCGGGATGGGGTGGGCGCCCGTGGGGATCGGGGCCGCGGTCGGACCCCGGCGCCCATCATGCCGGGCCGCGGGCCGGCCAGGCACTCCGCGCTCGCCTGTTCGGCACGCGGTGTCGGCCTGCCGGCGGATCGGGTCAGGGGCCGTCGGACACGCCCTAGACTGGGCGTTCCGGGGGCGACTGGCTTTCCCGGGGGACGGAGTGCGGCAGTGGTGAGGGGCATCGAGGGGGAGGCCACGGTGGCCGACCCGTCCGCCGAGGTGCTGGCCGATGCGGCCGCGCTGTTCGGGCTGCTGGCCTCTCCCCCACGGCTGCACATCGTCTGGGCGCTGGCCCAGGGCGAGAGCGACGTCAGCGGACTGGCCGAACGCGTCGGCGGCGCCCTGCCCGCCATCAGCCAGCACCTGTCCAAACTCAAAGGGGGCGTGGCGCCGGCCCGCCTGCGTGGGCTCGGTGCCTGAGATCACCGCGGCGCCGCGGCCCGGACGGGTGCCCCCGGACACCGGAGCGGTGCGCGCGGACGCGGCGGGGCCGGCGGACGGGCCCGGGGCGGTGGAGCCGGCGGCGCTGACGGCCCTGACGGCGATGCAGCTGATGCGGCGGCTGGACAGCGGGCCGCGCGGGCTGACGGAGGCGCAGGCCGAGGAGCGGCTGGCCCGCTTCGGCGAGAACACCGTGCCGTCGTGGCGTCCGGTGTCCTGGCCGCGGCGTTTTCTGGGCGCGCTGCGCGATCCGTTCACGACGGTGCTGCTGTGCCTGGGACTGGTGTCGGCGGCGGTCGCGTCGTGGGGCACGGCCTTGGTGATCATGACGTTGGTGCTGGTCAGTTGTGCGCTGCGGTCCGGCGGTGAGCACCAGGCCGGGCGGGCGATGGCGGCGCTGCGGGAGCTGGTGGCCACCACCGCGACGGTGCAGCGCCGAGCCGGTGCGGACGCGCGGCCGGGGCTGCGGGAGCTGCCGGTCGATCAGCTGGTGGTCGGCGACGTGGTGCGGCTGGGCCCCGGGGATCTCGTCCCGGCCGATGTCCGGCTGTTGCGCGCCACCGGGCTGACGGTGCATCAGGCGGCGTTGACCGGGGAGTCGGCGCCGGTGCCCAAGCAGGCGCTGGACGCCCCGCCCGGCGCGGCCCCGGACGCGTCCGAGCCGCCGCACCTGTGCTTCCAGGGCAGCAGCGTGGCGACCGGGAGCGGCACCGGCCTGGTGGTGGCGACCGGCGCGGACACCCGCTTCGCCGCCGCGTACCGCGGGCGGGCCCGGCGGCGCGGCGAGACCGCCTTCGACCGGTCGGTGAACGGCATCGCCTGGACCCTGATCCGCTTCATGCTGCTGACGCCGCCGCTGGTGCTGATGGCCAATGCCGCGCTGCGCGGGCGGGGGCTGGAGACGCTGCCGTTCGCGGTGGCCGTGGCGGTGGGGCTGACGCCGGAAATGCTGCCGGTGATCGTGACGACCTCGCTGGCCCGGGGCGCCGGGCTGCTGGCCCGGACCAGCGGGGTGATCGTCAAGCGGCTGCCCGCGCTGCACGACCTCGGCGCGATCGACGTGCTGTGCCTCGACAAGACCGGCACCCTCACCCAGGACCGGCCGGTCGTGGTGCGGTCCGCGGGACCGGACGGCGCGCCCGACCCGGAGGTGCTGCACTGGGCGGCGGTGAACGCCTTCTGGACGATCGAGCTGGCCGAGCTGCCGGTGCCGGACGCGCTGGACGAGGCGGTGCTGGCGGCCGCGAACGAGCAGGACACCGACCCGCTGGAGTACGAGGGGATCGCGGCGCTGCCGTTCGACCCGGTGGTGCGGATGTCCACGGCGGTGGTCCGCCGCCCGGGGCGGCACGGCACCCACACCCTCGTCGTCAAGGGCGCGGTGGAGGACGTGCTGGCCCGGTGCGGGCGGCTGCGGTCCGGCGGGCACGAGACCGCGCTGGACGAGGCGGCCCGGGAGCGGCTGCTGCGGTACGCCGCCCAGGAGGCGGACGGCGGTGTGCGGCTGCTGGCGGTGGCCCGCGCCGACCGCCGGCCCCGGCTCGGCGACCACACCGACGCGGACGTGCGGGGCCTGACCTTCCTCGGCTTCGTGGCGCTCGGCGACGCGCTGGCGCCGTCGGCGGCGGACGCCCTGCGGGCGCTGGCCGAGCGCGAGGTGGCGGTGAAGGTGCTCACCGGCGACCACCCGGGCACCACGGCGCGGGCCTGCCGGGACCTGGGGCTGGCGCCGGGCGAGGTGCTCACCGCCGGCCGGCTCGCCGGGCTGGACGGGCCGGCGCTGGCCGAGGCGGTCGCCGGGGCGACGGTCGTGGCGCGCTGCACCGCGCAGGACAAGGCCCGGATCGTCACGGCCCTGCGGGCGGCCGGGCACACCACCGGGTTCCTGGGCGACGGGGTCAACGACCTGCCGGCGCTGCACGCGGCGGACGTCGGGATCTGCCCGCGCGGCGCGGTGCCGGTGGCCCGGGAGGGCGCCGACGTGGTGCTGGCCGACAAGGACCTGACCGCCATCGAGCGGGCGATCACCACCGGCCGGAACGCCAGCGGCAGCATCGCCGCCTACCTGCGGATCACGCTGTCGTCCAACCTCGGCAATGTGATCGCGATGCTGGCGGCCGGGCTGCTGCTGCCCTTCCTGCCGATGCTTCCGGCGCAGGTCCTGGTGCAGAACCTCTGCTTCGACGCGGCGCAGCTCTCGCTCGCCCACGACCGGCCGGCCCGGGGCGCCGCGCGCCGGCCGGCGGTGCTGCGGCCGCGGGTCTTCCTGCGCTTCATCACCGCCTTCGGCCTGATCAACGCCGCGGCGGACCTGGCGACCTTCGGGGTGCTGGCGTTCGTCGCCCATACCACGCCGGGGACGGACAGCCCGACGATGTTCCACGCCGGGTGGTTCACCGAGAACCTGCTCACCCAGGGGCTCGTGATGCTCCTGCTGCGCACGGGGCGGCGGACCGCGGAGGAGCGCGGTCTGGGGCCGGTCCCGCTGGCGGTGACCGGGCTGGCGGTGGTCGGTCTGCTGCTGCCGGTGTCGCCGGTGGCGCCGCTGCTGGCCATGTCGGCCCCGCCGCCGCTGTACTACCTGCTGTTGTCAGTGGTCCTGACGCTCTACGGCGCGGCGCTGGCGTGCGCGCGGGCGCGGTACGCGCGCCGGGAGAGCGGCGAGGGCGTGCCCGGCGGAGCGCCGGAACGCTCCGCGGAACACGCCCTCGTGGGTGGTCAGGACCGCTGACCGGGCGGGCGGCTCACCAGTCGCCGCCGTCGAACCCTCCGCCGTCGAAGCCGCCGCCGTCGCCGAAACCGCCCCCGAAGTCCGCGGGGCTGAAGTCGGCGCCGGACTCCGTGCCGCCCTCGGGGCCGTTGAAGAACGACGGGGAGTCGGCGTACGCGGACGGGGCACTGAGCACCGAGCCGAGCAGGGTTCCGGCGACCATGGCGGTGAGCACGCTGCCGCCGCCGAAGTAGCCGCCGGCCCACGGGGAGTAGGCCGGTCCGGCGTCCCAGTAGGGCTGCGGGCCGCCGGCGGTCGGGACGGTGCGGGTCATCGGCTCCAGGCCGTCGGCCACGCGGGTGGCGTCGGCGGCGCACGCCGGGACCGGGCGCGGGGCGCCGCCGGGCGGGGCCCACTGCACGTCGGTGGTGGAGGGGCCGTGCCGCGGGTCGAAGAAGCAGGGCAGCCGGCGCTCGGGGAGCGGGGCGCCGGTGCGGCGGGCGGCCAGGGTGGCGAGCGCGAACCGGCCGTCCTCCAGGGCCTCGGTCACCGGGCGGACGTCCTCGGGGCGGCGAGCCTCGGCCATCCGCGTCTTGGCGAGCTCGTAGGCGTCCAGGGCGCTGGTGTAGTCGGTGCGCATGGCGTCGGTGGCGCCGGGCTCGGACGGGCGGAAGTCGAGCCGGTCGAGTTCCTCGCCGAAGGCGGTGATGTCCTCGTCGACGACCGCCCGCAGCGCGTCCAGCTGTGCGCGCTCGCGCTCCTCCCGCTGCTTCCTGGCCCGGCGGAAGAGGGCGTAGCCGCCCACACCGCCGGCCACCACCACGGCGCCGCCGATCAGCAGCCCGGTGGCGGAGCCGCCGCCGTCGCCACCGCCGTCGGCCCAGGAGGAGGGAGCCTCGCCGCGGGCCTGCGCGGCGGCCTGCTGGGCGAAGTCGGTGACCATGCCCTTGGCGTCGCCACGGTGGGAATCCCTGGCGGCGTCCTTGAGGTTCTTGACCGCGTTGGGGGAGAGGACCTGCCGGTCGGCGCCGGCGTTGAAGCCGTTGGCGCCGAGGTGGACGACGTAGACGCCGGTGACGCCGACCTTGGTGCGCAGCGCGCGCATCAGGGTGGCCTGGGGGAATTCGGGGGCGTCCGGCAGGACGGCGACGAAGACCGGCTTGCCGGCGTCGCGTATCTTCCGCGCCAGGGCGTCGCGGTCGGCGTCCGGGAGCTGGTCGCGGGCCCGCGGGTCGACGTACACCGGGCTCTTCTTGAGGGACTCGGCGACGGTGTCCAGGCCGCTGCCGGCGGCGTGTGCGGGCTGCGGCAGGACGGCCGCCCCGGCGAGCAGCACCAGGGCCGCCAGCAGGAAGCCGGTCAGCAGGCGGGGCAGAGCGCCGGGGAGAACTCTCGGCAGTGCGCCGGGCGAGGGCCGGCGAAGGGCTGACATGGGACTGGTCTCCTCAACTTCGTCGAGATGTGGGTGACATGGGCGATAGGTAACGTTTTGATGCCGGTGACCGCCGCGAAAGGCGCTGGGTCAACCGTACGAGAGATCGGAGCAGGGGTCGTCGGCGGCGGAGCGTGCGGCGCCGGCCGGGCGGTCCGCCGGGGCGCCGGCGCCGAGCGCGGGCCCGTCGGCGTAGTCCCGGCCGATGATGAGCGTGACGCCGGGGGTGGCGGCCTGCTGGAGGACCGCGCCGGGGAAGTAGCGGGCGACGGTCCGAGCCGGGCCCTGCTGCCCGGCGCCGTAGGCGATGACGGTGGCGGTGTGCTGCTGGGCGGCGGCGGTGTCGGTGCGGGTGATGTTGAAGCCGACCGCCCGCAGTTCGGCGGCGGCGTGGGCGGCGAGCCCGGGGACGGTGGTGCCGTTGTAGACCGCGATGCCGACGGCGGCCGTGGACGGCGGGGCCTGCGGCGCCGGGGCGGGGAGTCCGGCCTTGCCGTCGTCCGCCGTGCCGGGTCGGGCGGCGCCGCCGTCCACGGGGCGGTCGGCGCGCAGTTCGGTCCACAGCCGGTCGGCGTCCGGGTGGACGACCGCGACCCGGGCGCCCTGGTAGCGCCAGGGCAGGGTCAGGAACTTGGTGTTGTGCAGATCGACGTCCTTCATCGACAGCGCGAAGGCGAGGAGGCGGTCGGCCGAGCCCAGTCCGGGGTCGACGGTCATCGCGGCGGTGGCCGCCCGGGCCAGCGGGAAGAGCGCGGAGGGGTTCATGCCCCGGGCCCTGACCTTCTTGATCAGCGCGGCGGTGAACGCCTGCTGGCGCTTGATCCGGCCGATGTCCGAGCCGTCCCCGAGGCCGTGCCGCAGGCGGACGTAGTCCAGCGCCCGCTGCCCGGAGACGGTCTGCGGGCCCCGGGGGAAGACCAGCCGGCCGCGGGCTGTCCGGTGCGGGTCGAGGTCGCCTTCGTAGATGTCCTGGGGCAGGCAGACGGGCACTCCGCCGACCGCGGTGGTGAGCGTGGCGAAGCCGGCGAAGTCGACGACGACGGTGTGGTCCACCCGCAGTCCGGTCAGCCGCTCCACGGTGTTCTGGGTGCAGGCGGGGTTGCCGTTGGCGGTGCGGCCCACGGTGAAGGCGGAGTTGAACATGGCGGCGGGCTGCCGCGGGGTCCACCGGCCGTCGGGCAGCCGGCAGGGCGGGATCTCCACAAGGGCGTCGCGGGGGAAGGAGACCGCGAGGGCGTGCCGGCCGTCGCCGTAGACGTGCAGCAGGAACGCGGTGTCGGAGCGGCCCACATCGCCCTCGCCGCCGCCGAGCCGGCGGTTGCCGCCGGCGCGCGAGTCGGAGCCGATGACCAGGACGTTGGTGCCGCCGCCGGCGGCGGGCCGGTCGCGGCTGAGGCCGTCCTCGCCGAAGGTGGTGATGTCGCCGTTGAGCCGGAGGTAGAGCCAGCCGGCGCCGGCGACCAGCAGCACCAGGGCCGAGACGAGTGCCGCGGCCGTCGCCCGGACCCTTCCGGCCCGGCGCACCCCTTCCCCGGCGGGTCCGTCCCCGCCGTCGTGTGCGGCGCCTGCGGTGTCGCTGCGTGTCACGTGTGCACCCTCGTCCGTGCGCTCCCCTGACGGCGGAGGGATCTCCCGCAGACAGGGTTATACAGTTGCGCAATGTAGCAAGTGATATTCACGGCCCGGTCTCCGCGACCGCGGCCGTGAATTCCGACCGTGGTGACAACGAGAGAAGGGTGGCAGCGATGCTGCGCAACGGACTGGAACCCTGGCATCTGCTGATCGTGGCACTCGTGGTGATTCTCCTGTTCGGCTCCAAGAAGCTGCCGGACACCGCCCGCGCGCTGGGCAAGTCGCTGCGCATCCTCAAGAGCGAGGCGAAGGCGATGAAGGGCGACGGGACGCCGCCCACCACCACCTACACCGCGGGGCAGCAGGAGCACGCGGAGACACCGGCAGAGGCGCCGCGCACGATCCACGCGGCACCCGGCGGCGCCACCCCCGGACATCCGTCCGCAGTCCGTACGGACCAGGAGACCGGACCGGGCGCCGCACACTGAGCCGCGCACGTCCGGGCGGCGCGCCCGGCGCCCGGGCCGCACCGCGCCCCCACCAACCATGAACAACACTTTAGGGATTGCGCAATAAGGGAACCATCAAGAAGTGCACCACGTTGCCCGGAGGGTGGCCCGATCCGGCCACCGCCCGCCGGCGTGGCCGCGCACCGGGCCGGACCGTTCGGCAACCTTGACTCTCGACCCATCGGGGAAAACACGTGCACCAGAACGACCGCTTACAGGCACCGGACACCGCCGCATTCGAGCGCACCGTGGACCAGGCCCTGAGCTCCCCGGAGATCAGGGCGGCGCTGGCGCGGACGGCCGGGCGGTTCACCGCCGAGCAGTTGCGCGGCGCGGCGCTCCGGGCACGCGACACCCTCGCCGCCACGGCGGCCGCCGAACACCGCGAACTGGCCCGGCTGCGCGCCGCCGCGGCCGACGGCACGCTGCCGGTGCCCCCGCGCGCCAGGACGGCGTCCCGGAGCGGCGGGGTGCTGCCCGCGCTGGGCGTGCTGGTGCCGGGCCTGGCCGCCATCGCGGCGACCGTCTTCCTCGTCATCGGCTTCGGACTGCGGGCGGTGGCCGGGCCGTCCCGGCTGGCCGACGAGCTGGTCACGGCGGGCTGGACGTCCGCCGCGGTCGCCTGCGTGGCCGGACTGGCCGGACTGGGCTGGCTGTTGGTGACGGCCGCACGCAACCGCGCGGCCGGCGCCGACTCCCCCGCCGAGGCCGTTCCGGAGGTCGCGCGCGCCCACGAAGCCTGGCAACTGGCCCTGCTGGAGCGGGGGATCATGCCGTTCCTGCTGGGCCGGCTCGACGCCGCGGCGGACGCGGAGGACACCGTGAACGCCGTGGACACCGGGCGGCCCGTACTTCCACGGCCGGCCGGGACCGGCGCGGCGGGCGGCACGGGCCAGGCCCGTCCGGCCCCCGACGAAGACCCCGGCTTCGGCTCTCCGGACTTCAGCGGCCCGGACTTCAGCAGCCCCGACTTCGGCCGGCCGGGCTTCTCGGGGCCGACGGCACCCGGTGCGCCCTGACCCGCGCCGCCGGAGGACGACTCCCCCGGCGGCGCGGGCGGCGCCCGCTCACAGATGCGCGGCGATGGCGGGCATCAGGTCCTCGAACGTGCGGCCCTGGGCGGGCGTGCCGAGGGCCGCCATCTCCCAACCGCCGCCCGACCGGAAGACCTTGGCCATGATCTGGGCGGTGTGCGAACTGCCGCCGGAGAGGGTGTAGCGGGCCAGTTCCTGACCGTTCGTCTCGTCCAGCAGGCGGCAGAAGGCGTTCTCCACCTCCTGGAAGGTCTGCCCGGTGAAGGAGTTGACGGTGAAGAAGATCTGGTCGACGTGGACCGGCACCCGCGACAGGTCGACCAGGATCGACTCGTCGTCACCGCCCTGGCCCGCGCCGCCGACGAGGTTGTCGCCGGTGTGCCGCACCGAGCCGTCGTCGCTGACCAGGTGGTTGAAGAAGACGACGTCGACGGGCTGCTGGCCGGCGAAGAGCACCGCCGAGGCGTCGAGGTCGATCTCCCGGGCGGTGAGCCGGGCGAGAAAGCCCTTGCGGCGCGCGGCCTGCCAGCCCAGGCCCATCCGGACCACGCTCAGAGCGCCGCCGTCGGCCTTGCTCAGGCTGACCTTCTGGCCCTTGCTCAAATTCACACTCATCTGATTCCCCATATGTCGGTCTCCACTGGAAACGGATGCGCCGGCACGGCAGTTCCGGCTTCGGCCGGCGAATCCACGGGCCATCTCACGGACGGAGCCGACATACCGGGACGAACGGTGCCGCCGGCCGCCGGGCCGGGCGTCCGCTCAGTCCCGGGAGTTGCCGAACAGCAGCCGGTAGACGATGAGCAGGACCAGGGCGCCGGCGACGGCCGCGACCCAGGTGGCGAGGTCGAAGAAGTTGTGCGCGATCGGCCGGTGCAGGAACTTCGCCGACAGCCAGCCGCCGATGAACGAACCGGCGATGCCGATGAGCGTGGTGCCCACCAGTCCGCCCGGATCGCGCCCGGGAAGCAGGAACTTGGCTATCGCCCCGGCCAGGAGCCCGAGCACGATCCAGCTGATGATGCCCACGGGACATCCTTTCCTCGGTCGTTGGGTACGGCTGTCGTCCACGGCGGCCGCCGTGCGGGGACCTCGTCCTCCAAGGACGCGCCGGTGACGACCACCGTTGCGTACGGACCGAAAATCTACATCACTGTAGAAGTTGATGGTCCGGGACCGGCCGGGCCGGCCGGGGCAGCGTTTGCCCCGGTGGCGGACGGGCGGGACGCTGGGGACATGGCGCGCGCCGGGCTGCCGGAGACGCTCTCCGGGTGGGCCGTCGAGCGGCCGGGGCCGGTCGCCTCGGAGCCGCTCGCGGCGGTGCGCCGGCCCGTTCCGGAGCCGGGCCCCGGAGACCTGCTGGTGAGGGTGGAGGCTTGCGGTGTCTGTCGTACGGATCTGCATCTCGCTGAGGGTGATCTTCCACCGCACCGGCCGGCGACCGTACCGGGACACGAGATCGTGGGCCGGGTGGCTGCCGCGGGCGCGGCGGTGACGGAATTCCGGGCCGGCGACCGGGTCGGCGGGGCCTGGCTGCGGGCCACCTGCGGGCAGTGCCGGTACTGCCGGGCCGGGGCCGAGAACCTCTGCCCCGCCTCGCGGTACACCGGATGGGACGCGGACGGCGGGTTCGCCGACCTCACGCTGCTGCCGGCGGACTACGCCTATCCCCTGCCCGAAGAGGCGGACCCGGCGACGCTGGCCCCCCTGCTCTGCGCCGGGATCATCGGCTACCGGGCGCTGCGCCGGTGCGCGCTGCCACCGGGCGGGCGGCTCGGCCTCTACGGCTTCGGGGGTTCGGCACACCTGGCGGCGCAGGTCGCGGTGGCCGAAGGGGCCCGGGTGCATGTACTGACCCGGTCCGCGCGCGCCCGTGAACTGGCGCGCGAGCTGGGCGCGTTGTCCGCCGGCGGCGCCTACGACCGCCCGCCCGAACCGCTCGACTCCGCGATCCTCTTCGCGCCGGTGGGCGAGCTGGTACCGGTGGCGCTGGCGGCACTGGACCGGTCGGGGACGCTCGCCGTCGCCGGCATCCACCTCACCGACATCCCCCCGCTCACCTACGAGGAGCACCTTTTCTACGAGCGGAACCTGTGCAGCGTGACGGCGAACACCCGGCGCGACGGACGGGAGTTCCTGGCGGCCGCGGCACGGATCGGCATCCGCGTCACGACCACGCCGTATCCGCTGGGCCAGGCGCCCGAGGCGCTCGCCGACCTGGCGGGCGACCGGGTCCGGGGGGCGGCCGTGCTGCTGCCCGACGCGGACTTCAGTCCGTCGTGAGGTAGGCGGCGACGAGGTCGGCGGGGGCCGCCTGCTTCCAGGAGTCGAGCAGGATGTCGCGGAGTTCGCCGAGGTCGTCGAGGGCGGCCAGGCGCACCCGGACCCAGTTCGAAGCGGCCTCGTGGGGCGGCACCCAGAACTTCTCCGGCTCCGCCGCGATCAGCTCGCCGCGCTCGTGCATGGGGCACCGCACGGCGAACGAGGTCTCGTCGTCGGGCACGGTGACGAACATCTTCCCGGCGACCCGGAAGGTGGGCATGCCCCACGCCTGCTTCTCCGCGGTCTGCGGGAGGGCCAGCGCGATACGGCGGACGTCATCGGAGTCCGGCGCCGGGCCGGAGCCGGAAGGGGTCGTGGTCACGTCACCAGGGTACGGCGCGGACGATCATCTCCCGACCGCCGCCGGGACGCCGGAGCCGGCGGGCTCCGGCGCGCCGCCGCCGCGGCTCACCACGGGGACGGGGCGTAGTCCTTGAGGAAGCAGCCGTGCAGGTCCTCGCCCTGTTCGCCGCGGACGATCGGGTCGTAGACCCGGGCCGCGCCGTCCACCAGGTCGAGCGGGGCGTGGAAGCCCTCGTCGGCCAGCCGCATCTTCTCCGGGTGCGGGCGCTCGTCGGTGATCCAGCCGGTGTCGACCGCGGTCATCAGGATGCCGTCGGTCTCCAGCATCTCCCGGGCGCTGGTGCGGGTGAGCATGTTGAGCGCGGCCTTTGCCATGTTGGTGTGCGGGTGGCCGGGGCCCTTGTAGCCGCGGCTGAACTGGCCCTCCATGGCGGAGACGTTGACCACGTACTTGCGCCGGGCCGGGGAACCGGCCAGCGCCGGGCGCAACTTGCTCACCAGCAGGAACGGCGCGGTCATGTTGCAGAGCTGGACCTCCAGCAGCTCGACCGGGTCGACCTCGTCCACCTTGTGGATCCAGCTGTTGGTCGCGTGCAGATCGGGCACCAGCCCGCCGGCGTCGATCGCGGTGCCCGCCTCGATCCGGGCGGGCGAGGCGGAGCCGCTGGTCAGGGCCAGGGCGGTGAGGTTCTCGGCGGTCAGCCCGGCCGGCCCGCCGGGCGCCGCGGCGGGCAGCGCGGGTGTGCCGCTGCCGAAGTGGCCGAGGACGACGGACGCGGGCAGCTCACCGGCCGGCAGCGGCGCGGACTCGGCCTCCACCAGCTTCGTGTACGCCTCGGGCGAGCGGCGGACGGTCTGCGCGGCGTTGTTGATCAGGATGTCCAGCGGGCCCTCGGCGCTGACCGTCTCGGCCAGTGAGAGGACCTGCGAGGGGTCGCGGAGGTCGATCCCGACGATCTTCAGCCGGTGCAGCCACTCCGCGCTGTCCGGCATCGCCGTGAAGCGCCGGATCGCGTCGTTGGGGAAGCGGGTCGTGATGGTGGTGTGCGCGCCGTCCCGCAGCAGCCGGAGCGCGATGTACATGCCGATCTTGGCGCGGCCGCCGGTGAGCAGCGCCCGCCGCCCCGTGAGGTCGGTGCGGGCCTCCCGGCGCGCCCGGTTCTCCGCGGCGCAGGAGGGGCACAGCTGGTGGTAGAAGGCGTCGACCTCGACGTAGCGGTCCTTGCAGACGTAGCAGCAGCGGGGCCGCTCCAGGACGCCGGCGATCTCGGTGGTCACCGACGTGGTCAGGGCGCGGCCCATGGTCTCGTCGTCGATCCGGTCTGCGGCACCGGTGGCGGTGGCCTCGGTGACGGCCTTGTCGTGGGCGGTCTTGGCGGCCCGGCGCTCCTGCCGGCGGCGGCGCTTGACCTGGCGGAAGATGCCGGCGGTGGCCCGCCGTATGGTGATCGCGTCGGGGTGGTCCACCGGCAGCTCGTCCAGCTCTTCGAGGACGCTCAGGCAGATCGCCATCCGCTCGGAGTCGATTCCCGCGCCCTCGGCCCGGCCTTCTTCGGTCACCGTCATCGCCGCTGCCGCTTTCCTGGATCGTTCGGTCTCTCCAGGCCGGGCGTTCCGCTGTCGGGACCCTCGGGACTGCCTGTTCGAGCTTCGGCGGAACTGTACGTAGCGGCGGGCCGCTGCGCCAAACCGGCGGCGGCGACGGGGACGGCCGGGGCGGCGGCCGGACGCGCGCGGCGGGCCGGCCGGGTGCTGCGGCTCCCGCGGGAATCATCACGGAAGGTGGTGCGTTGACCGCGTAGTGCTCCCGCCGGGGAGTGCGAGGTGCGGCCGGCGATCCGGCCGTTCCGCTGTCATGATCGCCGCCGGTCGGCACAATGGGAGCGTGCCGAATCACTCTGAACTCACGCTCGCCGATGGGACATCCATCCGTCTGGAGCTCGCTCCGGCGCACGGCGCGCCGCAGCAGGCCGCGCCGGCGGGCGCCCCCGCGCCCGGGCCGGACGGCGGCGCGGCGACCGACCTGCCGGACGGGATGGGGCCGGCGGTGCCGGTGGCCCGCGGCGGCGAGCGGGCCGCGGCGACCGCGGTGGCGGCGCTGCGCACCACGCTCCGGCCGCTGGGCCCGTTGCTCCAGGAGATCCATGACGCGGTCACCGCCTCCGAGCAGCCGCCGGACGAGATGTCGGTGCAGTTCGGGGTGCAGGTCGGCCAGGACCTGAAGCTGGGCATCGTCGGCGCCAACGGGCAGGCGTCCTTGACGATCACGGCTACCTGGCGGCCGCAGCAGGCCCGGTGATGGGCTGGTTCCGTGCCCCGGGGCCGGGCGGCGGGGCCGGCGCCGAGGGCCCGGCGGACCCCCGCCACCGCGTGGTCTCGGTCCTGAGCGCGGCCGACGGCCGGTCCGCCGGGGCCGGTGTGGTGCTGGCCCGCGATCACCTGCTGACCTGCGCCCATGTCGTCAACGACGCCCTGGGCAAGGGGGCGTTCGAGGCCGCGCGGCCGGACGGCGCGGTGCTGCGGGTGCGGCTGCGCGGCCCCAGCGGGCAGGTGACCGGCGAGGCGCGGGTGGTCCACTGGCTGCCGCCCCGGCGGCTCGACGGCGGCGAAGGGCCGCCCGGCCCGGGTGAGTTGGAGTGGGCGGGCGACCTCGCGGTGCTGAGGTTCAGCCTGGCGGAGCCCGTCCCCGCGCAGCGGCCGGCGGGGCCGCCGGTGCCGGAGTTCCGGGCGATGTGCGTCGGGCAGGCGGTCCGCGCCTGGCACGGCAGCGCGCACGGGGGGACGTTCGCGGAGGTCCGGGTGCGGTCCTGCGACGGCCGGGTGGGCTATCTGGACGGGGCGCTGTCCGGGATGGCGATCGGGCCGGGCTACAGCGGCGGGCCGCTGTGGTCGGACGCCGACGACGCGGTGGTGGGGCTGGTCGCGGCCGCACTCCTGCCACCCCTCGACCCGGTGACGGGCCGTCCGCTGCCCTACGAGGCGGGGCACCTCACCCGGCGCAGCTGGGGCATCCCGTGGCAGCGGATCGAGGACGAGCTGCGGGCCGCCGGCGCCGGTGCGCTGCTGGGCCGGGCGGAGCCGGAGCCGGACGGCGATCCGGCCGAGGGGGTGCTGGCGGATCTGCTCGTCAACGTCTTCCCCACCCCGGTCTCCCGGGGCGAGTTCGCCCGGGCGGTCGCCGAGCGCTGCGGGCTGGGCCACCGGACGCGCCCGGCGGCGCCGACGACGGAGGAGTTCGCGCGGGTGCTGGTGACCGAGGAGCGGGCGCTGGCGGCGCTCACCGAGGCGCTGCGCTCCCGGGACCCGGCGGCGGTCGAGTCCCTGCTGGCCGCGGGCCGGCTGTCGCCGGTGCCGCGGCTGCTGTCGCCGCGGGAGCACGAGCGGCTGCGGTCGCTGCTGGACGCGGTGCCCGGCCCGGTCGCCGCGCAGGTTCCGGAGGCCGTGCGGGCCGCGCTGCCGATGGCCGCCGGACTGCCGCACGGGACGGTCCCGGCCGGTGAACTGCTGGGCCGCCTGGAGCGGTTCACCGGTGACAGCCGTTCCGGCCCGTCGGAGCAGCGGGTGCCGGGCCTGCTGCGGGCGGTGGAGTTCGTCGCGGTGCTGTGCCCGGCGCCGGAGCGGGCCCGGCTGCGGCTGTGGGCGGACGGGGTGGCCGCCCGGCTCGGGATCCCCACGGGTTCGCTGCGGGAGCGCCGGGCGGACGCCGAGGAGTGGGCGCGCGGCCGGGCGCGCCGTAGTGCCCCGCCACGACTGCTGGTGCATCTGGGCACCGTGGGCGCGGACGCCTTCCGGCTGCGACTGTGGTGCGACGACGGGACGGGGAGCGGGCCGCACCGCACGGACACCGGGCCCGACCGCGACCGCACCGCGGCGCAGGCCGCGCGGGAGGTGCTGCGGGAGCTGGCGCGGCTGTGCCGGACGGATCCGGACGCCGGCCGTCCGGTCGTCGAGGTGCTGGTGGACCGCGACGGACTGGAGATACCGGTGGACGAGTGGGAGTTCACCGAGCCGGGCGGGCTGGTCCCCGGCGTCCTCGGCGCGGAGTACGCGCTGGTGGTGCACTGTCCGGAACTCCTGCGCCGCAACGAGCGTTTCCTCTCCGACTGGCGCCACCGCTGGGAGCGACTGGAATCCGCCGATCCGCTGCGGCTGACCGGCGCGACCCAGGTGCGCGAGGTCTACGGCATGCTGCTGGAGCGCCGCGATGCCGCCCGGGTGTCGGTGGAGGTGCCGGCGCCGGTGCGGCGGGAGGTGGTCCAGGTGTGCCTGGCGATGGGGGTGCCGGTGGTGCTGTGGGACCGCGCGGCGGCGCAGGACGGCTCACCGGCCGTCCGGCAGGTGGCCGGCGCGCCGGCCCGGGCCCTGCCCGAGCAGGTCCGCTCATACCGCGCCAAGACCCTGCACAAACCCGCCGACCACACCGGCAGGCCGGTCCTCGCCTGGGCCGACCCGGACCGTGCCCTGCCCGAACTCCAGCTGTCCGAACCGACGGAGGCACCGTGAATCCCGAACCCACCGCCGACTGGCGGCTGTTCAAGGGCGACGGCAGCCGGCACCGGGCCGTCCTGCCGCCCGCCCCGCCCTGGCGCCGGTTCGGCCCCCGGCGCGGCGGCGCTGGACCGCTGCCGTATCTGATCGCCCCGGAGCACGCCGACGTGGTCAGCGCCGCGCTCCACCTGCGGCGGCCGCTGCTGGTCACCGGGCCGGCCGGCACCGGCAAGTCCTCGCTGGCCCGGGCCGTCGCACACGAGCTGGATCTCGGCGAGGTGCTGCGCTGGCCGGTGAACAGCCGGGCCGGCGTGCAGGACGCGCTGTACCGCTACGACGCCATCGGCCGGCTGCGGGAGACCACCCTCAGCCGCGACCGGGGCGAGGCCGAGCCGTCCATCGGGAGCTTCGTCCGCCTCGGGCCGCTGGGCACCGCCCTGGTGCCGGGCCCCCGCCCGCGGGTGCTGCTCGTCGACGAGCTGGACAAGGGCGACGTCGATCTGCCCAACGACCTGCTGACGGTGTTCGAGGAGGGCGTCTTCGAAATCCCGGAGCTGGCCCGGCTGCCGGAGGCGCAGTCGGTGGTGGAGGTGTTGCCGGCGGATTCCAATGACCCGGTGCGGGTGGAGCGCGGCAAGGTGCTGTGCACCGAGTTCCCGGTGGTGGTGATCACCAGCAACGGGGAGCGGGACTTCCCGCCGGCCTTCCTGCGCCGCTGTGTCCGGCTGGACCTGCCCACCCCCGACGAGGAGCGGCTGCGGGCCATCGTGGCGGCGCACCTCGGGGACGAGTCGCTGGCGGGGGTGGACGAGGTGCTGCGGGAGTTTCTCCGGCGCCGCGGCCGCGACGAGCTCGCCACCGACCAGCTGCTGAACGCGGTGTTCCTGCGCACCGGCGGCGTCGACCTCGATGCCGAGGGGCTGTTGGACGCGGTGCTGCACCAACTCGGCGGGACCGTCTGAGCGATGGCGACGGACGGGGGCGGGGCGCGGGCCGGCGACGGCGGGCGGGTGGAGCGGATCGGTGCGGCGCGGGCGGTGTTCGCCGCGGCCGGCGTCGAGCTGGACCGGCATGCGCTGCTCGACGCGCTGTGGCTGGCCGGCCGACTGCCCGCCGGGCAGGACACCGCGCCGGTCGCCCGCGCCCTGGGCCTGACCGCGCCCCCGTCCGCCGGGGCGACGGCGGACGATCCCCCGCCGTCCGCGCCCCCGTCCGCGCCGCCGCGGGCCGAGGCGGCCCCGGAGGGCGCCCCGCGCGACGTCCTCCCGCTGGACCGCCTGGGCGGTGATCTGCACGCCGCGCCCGCGCCCTCCGCGCCCCGCAGCCCCCGGACGCTCAGCAGCGTGCCACCGCCCCCGCCGAGCGGTGCCGCGCTGCCGGTGCGCGCCCCGGAGGCCAAGGCGCTCCCCGGTGAGCTGCGCATCGGCCGGGCGCTGCGCCCGCTGCGGCAACGCCGGGCCACCACGCGCTTCCAGGAGTTCGACGAGGCCGCGACGGCCGCGGCACTGGCCGAGAGCGGGCTCCCGGACGTGGTGTTGCGGCCCGGCCAGGAGCGCTGGCTCGACCTGGTGCTGCTGGTGGACGACGGGATGTCGATGCTGCTGTGGCGCCGGCTGGCGGTCGAGTGGCGGGTGATGATGCAGCGGGTCGGCGCGTTCCGCACGGTCCGGGTGCACGGGCTGGACACCCGCGGCCCGGACGCCCCGGTGCTGCGGGGCCGCCCGTTCGACCCGGACGCCGGCACGCTGTCGCCGTCGGTGCTCGCCGACCCGTCGGGCCGGACCCTGGTGCTGCTGCTCAGCGACGGGATGGGCGCGGCCTGGCGGGACGGCCGGCTGCACCGGCTGCTGGCGCGCTGGTCGGCCCAGGGCCCGGTGGCGGTGCTGCACGCGCTGCCGCCGCGGCTGTGGCGGGGTTCCGGCATCCAGGCCGGCCGCTGGCGGGTGACGACCCGCCGGCGCGGCGCCGCCGGCGCGTCATGGAGCGTCAACGACCCGGTGCTGCCCGCCGAGTTGGCCCCGTTCCGGGGGCTGCCGGTGCCGGTGCTGGAGAGCTCGGCGGGCGCGGTCGCGGCCTGGGCGCGGCTGCTGGCCTCGGCCGGCGGGACGGTGGAACTGCCGCTGCTGGACGGCCCGGTCGGCCGGGCGCCCGGCCCGCCGGCGGAGGACGGCACGGACGGCGTCCGCCGGTTCCGGGCCGCGGCCTCCCCGGAGGCGTACCGCCTCGCCGCCCACCTCGCGGCGGTCTCCCCGGCCTCGGTGCCGGTGATGCGGCTGGTGCAGCGCGCGGTGGAGGCGGACACCGCCCATCTGGCGGAGGTGTTCCTCGGCGGGCTGATGCGGCCGGTCCCGGCACCGGTGGCCGGTCCGCTGCGGGACCAGCACCGGATCTTCGACTTCCCCGACGCGGTCAGGTCCGCGCTGCTGGACGCCGTCGCCACCCCGGAACTCCTGCGCACCGGGCGGGAGATCGGCCGCCGGCTGAACCAACTCGCCGGCCGCTCCCCCGACTTCCCCGCCTGGCTCGCCCACCCGGACGGGATGGACCGGCTGTCGGCCGGCTCGCGGGCGTTCTCGTCGGTGGAGCGGCGGCTGCTGGCCCGGCTGGGCGCCTCGTTCGCCACGGTGCCGGAGGAGGACGACGGCACGGAGCCGGTGGGCCCGGACGGCTGGCGGCCGCTCTCCGCCCGCGATCCGCGCCGGCTCGGCCGCTACACCCTGCACGGCCGCCGGCTCGGCACCCGTTCGCTCGTCTACCTGGGGCGGGACGCGCGCGGCGAGGAGGCCGCGCTGCGCGTCGTCCGGCCCGATGTCCCGTCCGACGAGGCACGGGCGCTGCTGGCCACGGAGGCCGTCGCGCTGCGCCGCCTGGGCGGGCAGTACGCGCCGCGGCTGCTGGAGGCCGACCCGGACGGCGAGCCGCCCTATCTCGCGATGCGGGTCTACGCCCCGTCCGACGACCCGGACGCCGGGCCGCCACCGCAGTTGAGCGCGCTGCTGCGGCCGGGCAACGGCCCCCGGCTGCGGCGCGACACCCTGCTCTCGATCGCGTACGGCTGGCACCTGGCGGCCGCGGTGAGCCTGTGCCATCTGCAGGGCCTGGTGCTGCCGGAGCTGACGGAGCGGTCGGTGCATGTCGTCGGGCGCTCGCTGATGCTGACCGGCCTGGGCCGGTGCGTGGTGGACGGGGAGTTCCGGGCCAGGGGCGCCGAGGCGGTGCCCACGAGGGCGGACAACGTCCGGTCCCTGGGGGAGATCCTGCGCCGGCTCGGCGACAAGAACCGCGCGCCGCTGGCGGCGGGGGTCGGGGACATGGCGCTGTGGCAGGGGGACACCTGGCGCCCGCTGCGGGAGATCGTCCTCGCCTGTCTGGCCGGGGACCCGGCCGCCCGCCCGACGGCCGGCCAGGTCGCCGACTGCTTCGCCCGGTACGTGCCGATGGCGGCGGAACTACGCGACGACCGCGGCGCGGGCGCTCCGCCGGCGCCCGCCACGGAGGACACCGCGGCCGGCGCGCCCGACGGCACGGGGCCGGGCCCGCTGGACCCGCGGTCCCGGGCGCGGTGGGCGGCGGCGCTGGACTCGGCCCGGCCGGTGGCCCGCCGCCGCGTCCTGTTCCGGGGCCGGGACGCCAACGAGCGGAAGCTGACGGCGATCCGCACGCCGCTGCCGTCCAGTCACCGCACCACGATCGTCGGCGTGGACGCCGGGGTCGGCCGGCCCACCGTCACCGTCGCCCTGGGGACGGTGCTGGCGGACGCCCGCGGCGGCGGGGTGATCGCGCTGGACGCCGGCCAGGGCATCGGCAGCCCCCTGGCCCGCCGGCTGCATCTCGACGGCCACCCGGGGGCACGTGCGGACCTGCTGCCCGCGCTGCCCACGATCCGGGAGTACGAGGAGGTGCTGCCGTTCACCGTCACCGGCCCTTCGGGGCTGCGGGCGCTGCTCCGCCCCTTCGGCGGGACCGTCTCCGCCCCGGTCCACGACGCGGAGTACCGCCGGACGCTGGAGCTGCTGGGCCGGCACTTCCCGGTCGTCCTCGCGGACCGGGCGGCGCTGCGCAGCGAGCCGCTCCGGGACACCGTGCTCGCGCTGACCGACCGGCTGGTCGTGGTGGCGCGGCAGGCATGGCCGGACCTCCACCGGGCCGAGCGCCTGCTGGCGGAGCTGCGGGCCCGCGGGTACGAGGCGCTCGCGGACCGGGCGATCCTGGCCGTCACCGATCTCACCGGCCCGGAGCACGCGTTGCGGGACGGCTGGGTCCTGGAGCGGTTCGCCGGCCATCCGGGCGGGCTGGTCCTCGTCCCCTACGACGCGCGCCTGGACGACCAGGGGTACGACGGCCTCTCGCCCAAGCCGGGGTACCGCGAAAACGGCTTCGACCTGGCCCGGCTGCGGTCCCGGACGTACCAGGCGTTCCTGGATCTCGCCGCGCTGGTGGCGGAGGACTTCACTCCCGGCGACGGGGCCGCGGGGGGCGCGGAGTGAGGGTGCGCCCGTACTGCGGCGCCGCCGCGCGGCCCGCCGAGCCCGCGGCGACGGCCGGAACTGCCGCCGGCGGCCCGGCGGCGTAACGTCAGCACTGTGCCGCGGCTGTGGGCAGGTGCGCCATGACGACCGGTGGGACCGGGGAGGCTCCGCTGGGTCAGGAACTGCTGCGGACGATGGCGGAGACCGGCGCCTCCGCCATCGTGGTCTACGAGCTGGCGCCCGACGCGCCGGTGCTGCGGCTGACGGCGCTGAGCGGCATCCCGACCCCGGTGCTGGACCCCTGGCTGCGGATCGCGCTGGCGGCCCCCCTCCCGGTCGCGGTGGCGGCCCGCCGGCAGCGCCTGGTGTGGGCGGCCGGCCACGGCCGGCTCGCCCGGGACTTCCCCCGGACCGCGGTGGCGCTGCCCTACGACTTCGCGCTGGGCGCGGCACCGCTGAACGACGGGACCGGCTGCCGGGGCGCGGTGGTGCTGCTGTGGCCGGCCGGGCACCCGGCGGAGCTGTCGGAGGCCGAGCGCACCGCGTTCGAGAGCGCCTGCCGGCGGCTGGCGGCGCTGCTGCCCCCGCCGGGCACGACGGAGACGCCGCTGGTGGTGCACAAGCCCCCGGCGCGGACCGTCGATCCGGCCGAGGCGCTGGCCAGCGTCGACTACGTCGAACGGCTCCCGGGCGGCGGCTGCGGGCTCGACCTGGAGGGGCGGGTCACCATGCTCAGCACCGGCGCGGCGGCGCTGCTGGGCGTGGACGCGGCCGCGCTGCGCGGCGCCCGCCCCTGGGAGGTGCTGCCGTGGCTGGCCGGCCCGGTCTTCGAGGACCGCTGCCGGGCCGCGGTGATGAGCCGCCGCCCGGCCGCGTTCACCGCCCGCCGGGCGCCGGGGCAGTGGCTGGCGTTCCGGCTGTTCCCGGACGGCCGCGGGGTGAGCGTGTGGATCAGCGACGCGGACGAGGAGACCGACCCGGAGGCGCGCTGGCCCACGGAGGTCATGCCGCTGCGGGCCGCGCAGATGTACCACATACTGCATCTCGCGGCGGCGCTCACCGAGGCGGTGGGCGTCAAGGACGTCACCGACCTGTTCGCCGAGCAGATCGTGCCGGCCTTCGGGGCCCAGGGCATGCTGATGTACGCCGCGGAGGCGGGCCGGCTGCGGACCATCGGCCAGCACGGCTATCCGCCGGAGGCCGTGGAGGCGTTCGAGGGCCTCCCGCTGACCAGCGCGAACTCCCCCACCGTGCACGCCCTGGCCACCGGCGAGCCGAGCTTCTTCGGCTCCGTGGAGGAGACCGAGGCCCGCTTCCCGGGGCTGGCGGCGCTGACCGGGATGGCGGCCCGGGCGGTGCTGCCGCTGATCGTCTCCGGCCGCCCGGTCGGCTGCTGCGTGCTGGCCTACCGGCATCCGCGGACCTTCAGCCACCAGGAGCGGCAGGTGCTGACCTCGCTGGCCGGGCTGATGGCCCAGGCGCTGGACCGGGCCACCCTCTACGACACCAAGCAGCAGCTGGCGCAGGACCTGCAGGCGGGACTGCTGCCGCACCGGCTGCCTCCGGTCCCGGGCCTGTCGGTCGCCGCCCGCTATCTGCCCTCCACCCGCGGGATGGACATCGGCGGCGACTTCTACGACCTGATCCGGCTCGACGCGCACCGGGTGGCCGCGGTGATCGGCGACGTACAGGGCCACAACGCGGCGGCCGCCGCCCTGATGGGCCAGGCCCGCACCGCCGTGCACGCCTTCGCGGCGGCCGGCGCGGCCCCCGACGAGGTGCTGAACCGCACCAACCGGCTGCTCGCCGACCTGGATCCGGAGCTGTTCACCAGCTGCCTCTACGTCCATCTCGACCTGCGCACGCACCAGGCGTGCCTGGCCAGCGCCGGGCATCCGCCGCCGGTGCTGCGCCACCCCGACGGGCACACCGAGGTGCTGCGGGTGCCGCCCGGGCTGCTGCTGGGCGTCGCGCCCGACACGTGTTTCGCGGCCACGCCCGTCCCGCTGCCGCCCGGGGCGGTGCTGGCGCTGTACACCGACGGGCTGGTCGAGCGGCCCGGCCGCGACCTGGAGGAGGGGGTGGCGGACCTGGCCGCCGATCTGGCCGCGGCGCGCCGCCCGGACCCCGGCGGTCTCGCCGACGCCGTCCTCACCCGGCGCGGCACCCAGGCGGAACGGCTGGACGACGTGGCGCTGCTGCTGCTCGCCCCGACGGACGACGGACCGGGCGGTGCGGCGTGATCCGCCGCGCCGGGTCGCGGGGCAGGCGGGACGTCCGGCACCTGGGGAGTCCGAAAGCCCCGGGGCCAGTACCCTCAGATGGGGTAAATACCACACATGAGGCATTGGTCCGGATCGTCCGGCAGAGACGGAACGGCTGAGATGGTGGACTTCGAGGAGCACGGCCACGGCGGGCGGCCGGCGGCGCCGCTCGACATCGCCGACGCCGCCCTGGTGCTGTGCGACGCCCGGGGACGCGTGGAGAGCTGGCCGGACGGCGCCGTGCGGCTCCTCGGCCACCCGGCCGCCGACGTGGTGGGGCGGGCCGCCGCCGCGCTGCTGGTGCCGGACGACGCCGCGCGGCTGTCCGGGCTCGCCGCCGAGTGTGCCGGGCGCACGGCGGCTGGAGCGGCGTGCTCACCGCCCGCCGCAAGGACGGCGCCCCCCTCGACGTCATGGTGCAGCTGGCCCGGGTGACCGACGGCGAGGGCACCGCGCACTGGCTGGTGGTGGCCGCCGAGGCGTCCTCGTTCCCGGGCTGGGAGATGAGCCGGGCGGTGCTGGAGAAGCTGCTGATGCAGACGCCGGTCGGGATGGCCGTGGTCGACACCGACCTGCGGTTCGTCTGGTCCAACCTCGCCCTGGAGCGGTTCGGCGGCGGCCCGGCGCGGGACCGGATCGGGCGGCGGCTGGCCGACGTCCAGCCGGGCCTGGACGCCGAGGCGCTGGAGGCGCAGATGCGGCGCGTCCTGGAGAGCGGCGAACCGATCCTGGGCTACGAGCACATCGGCCGCCCGCGGTCCGAACCCCACCACGAACGCGCCCACGCGATGTCCTTCGTCCGGCTCGACAACGGCAACGGCCGCCCCCTCGGCGTGTGTTACACCGTCATCGACATCACCGAGCGGTACCGCAATCGCCGGCGGCTGACCCTGCTGGACCGGGCCGGCACCGCCATCGGCCGGTCCCTCGACGTGCTGCACACCGCGCAGGAGCTGGCGGACGTCGCGGTGCCGGACCTCGCCGATTTCGTCACCGTGGACCTGCTGGACTCGGTGATCCGCGGCGGCGACCCGCTCACCGGCCCGCCCGGCGACGCGGACCGGGTCGCGCTGCGCCGCGGCGGCCAGCAGTCCGCCCGGGCCGGCCTCCCCGAAGCGGTCGTCGCGGTCGGCGACCTGGCGTCGTACCACTCCTGGTCCCCGCCCATACGGGCGCTGGCCGACGGCAAGTCGTGGCGGGTGGAGTGGCTGGACCCGCACGGCGCGGAGTGGACCGCGGACCTCCTCGGCGGCCGCCGCCGGCACGCCCTGCGCGAACAGGGTCTACACACCGCGATGGTGGTGCCGATCCGGGCGCGCGGCACGACGATGGGCGTCACCAGCTTCTTCCGCGGCCGGGGCCGCGAGCCGTTCGGCCCGGACGACCAGCGGCTGGCCGAGGAGTTCGTGGCCCGGGCCGCGATCTGCCTGGACAACGCCCGCCGTTACACCCGGGAGCGCGAGGCGGCGCTCACCCTCCAGCGCAGCCTGCTGCCCCAGGACGTCGCCGAGCACAGTGCGCTGTCCCTGGCCACCAGCTACCGGCCCGCCGACGAACTGGCCGGGGTGGGCGGCGACTGGTTCGACGTGATCCCGCTGTCCGGGGCCCGGCTGGCGCTGGTGGTGGGCGAGGTCCGCGGGCACGGCATCGGCGCGATCGCCACGATGGGGCGGCTGCGCACCGCGGTACAGACCCTCGCCGCCCTGGACCTGCGCCCGGAGGAACTCCTCGCCCACCTCGACGACCTGGTCGGCCGGGTGTCGGAGGAGGGCGGCCAGGCCGACGCCGGCGCGGTGGGCACCAGCTGCCTGTACGCGGTCTACGACCCGGTCGGCCGCTGCTTCACCATGGCCGGCGCCGGGCACCCGCCGCCGGTCATCGTCGCCCCCGACGGCACCGCCGCCTTCGCCGAGCTGCCGGTCGGCCCCCAACTGGGCGTCGGCGGGCTGCCGTTCGAGGCCCTGGAGGTGACGGTGGAGGAGGACAGCCTGCTCGCGCTCTACACCGACGGGCTGCTGGCCGACGCGGGCGCACCGGCCAAGGAACGGCTGCTGCGCGCGCTGACCGCGCCGGCCGACTCCCTCGACGCGCTGGGCCGGTCGGTGCTCGGCGCGCTGGTGCCGCCGCGCCAGCACGACGATGTCACCCTGCTGCTGGCCCGGACCCGCGGTCTGGCCCGGGACCGCTTCGCCTCCTGGGAACTGGCCGCCGACCCGGCCGTGGTGGGCCGGGCCCGCGAGATGGCCGCCCGGCAGCTCACCGCATGGCACCTGCCGGACCTGGAGTTCACCACCGAGCTGGTGGTCAGCGAACTGGTCACCAACGCCATCAGGTACGGGTCGGGGCCGATCCTGCTGCGGCTGATCCTGGAGCACACCCTGATCTGCGAGGTGTGCGACGGCTCCAGCACCTCCCCGTACCTGCGGCATCCGCGGACGACCGACGAGGGCGGCCGGGGGCTGTTCCTGATCTCCCAGTTCACCCACCGCTGGGGCACCCGCTACACCACCGACGGCAAGATCATCTGGGCGGAGCAGCTGCTGACCTGAGCCGCCCGGCCCGGCTCACCCCGCCGGCGCGGCCCCCGCCGCCTGCGCCGCCGCCCGCGCCCGGGCCGCCGCCGCCCGCTCCGGCGCCCCCACCTGCTCCTCCAGGCGGGCCTTGGCCGACCAGTTGTAGGGGCAGACCGGCCGCAGCCGGCTGCGTTCGCTGAGCAGGGTGCGGGCCAGGTCGTGGTGGCCGGCGCGCAGCGCGGCCTCGACCAGGGTGCGCTGGACGGCGTCGCGCTGGGCATGGCTGCCGCCGAAGTCGTGCAGGCGGTGGCGGACCGGCAGCAGCAGCTCGGTGGCGCCGGCGAAGTCCTTGCGGCCGTAGGCGAGCAGCGCCCGGCAGACGGGCAGGCCGGTGTCGGCGGTCATCGCGCGGTTGGCGGGTGCCCGGCCGGCCGGGGTCCGCGCCAGCCACTGCTCGCGGTCCCGGACGAGCCGCTCGGCCCGTTCCAGGCGGCCCGCGCCGACGTACGCCATCACCGCGTGGGCGTCGTTGAAGGCGTAGTGCGGGCCGTCGTCGCGGCGCTCCCAGGCGTCGGCCAGCGCGGTCCAGCGGGCGCTCTGGTCGTCGTCGGCCAGATAGAGGCGCCACAACAGGGCCGCGGCGTTGACGAGTTCCAGGGCCCCGTCCTCCGCGTCCGGGTCGTGCAGGGCGGAGTCGTAGATGTCCAGGACCCGGCCGTTGTCGCCGCGCTCCAGGGCGTAGAGGGCGTAGTGCCACCAGGTGTGGCCGGCGAGCAGGCTGTCGCCGGTCCAGGCGTCGGAGCGGGCGTCCAGGAAGCGGATGCCGTCGGTGAACCGTCCCCGCATCTCGTAGGTGTGCACCACGCCGTGGATGCCCCAGACGTCGTGCGGCGCTCGCTCCAGGGCCGCGAGGCCGGTCTGTTCGGCGTGCTCGTAGTGGCCGTTCTCCTCCAGGCCGAAGGCGTACATGCCGAGCAGCGGACCATAGTGCGGATCGTTCTCGTCCCAGGAGTCGAGGGCCCCGCCGACCCGGTCGCGCAGCAAGGGCGCGTTGCCCACGAGGAAGTCGAGGTGGTGGCCGGCGAAGAGGGCCAGCAGATCGCGGGGGTGGGCGATACCGATCTCGTGGAGGATCCGGCCGGCGGTGCGGAGGTCGCCGGCCAGCCCGGCCTCCGCGGCGGCGAGGTGCATCTGCTCACGCGGGGTGAGCCGGCCGGGGTCGAGCTCCGCGCAGAAGGAGGTGAACGTCTTGTGGGCGGCCGCCGCGGCCTGCTCCTCGGTGGCCAGTACGCCCAGGTGGGCGGCGAGCGCGTGGCCCATGGGGGAGCGGGGCGCCGCGGTCAGCACCGCCCGCGCGGTCTCCTCGACCGCGGGACGGAAGAACAGCAGGTCGTCCAGGGCCTGTTCGTAGTGGCCGAGGGCCTCGGCGCCGGTGTCGGTCATGGTGTGCCCGTGCCGGTCGGCTGTCATGGTGACTCCTGCGGGTCGTGGGGGGTACCGCGGGATCCTGCCGGATCCATGGATCCCTCGGTACGGATCCACGGGCACATAGGTACCCCTCCCGCCCGTCTCCGCCCCGTCTCCTCTGGAAAGGTCCGCCTATGCTCCCCCTGGACGGCATCACCGTGGTCGCGCTCGAACAGGCGGTCGCGGCGCCCTTCGCCACCCGCCAACTCGCCGACCTGGGCGCCCGGGTCATCAAGGTGGAACGCCCCGGGACCGGCGACTTCGCCCGCGGCTACGACGAGACGGTGCGCGGGATGTCCAGCCACTTCGTCTGGCTCAACCGCAACAAGGAGTCGATCGCGCTGGACGTCAAGCGCGCCGCCGACGCCGCGGTACTGCGCCGGCTGCTCGCCCGGGCCGACGTCTTCGTGCAGAACCTCGCGCCCGGGGCCGCCGAACGGCTGGGCCTGGACGCCGAGGAGCTGGTGGCGGCCCACCCCCGGCTCGTGGTCTGCGGCATCTCCGGCTACGGCACCGGCGGCCCGTACGCGCACGCCAAGGCGTACGACCTGCTGGTGCAGTGCGAGGCCGGGGCGATGTCGCTGACCGGCACCCCGCGGGAACCGGCCAGGATCGGCATCCCGGTGGCCGACATCGCCGCCGGGATGTACGCCTACACCGGGATCCTCACCGCCCTCTACGAGCGCGAGCGCACCGGCCGGGGCGGCGCCTTCGAGGTGTCGATGCTGGAGGCACTGGGCGAATGGATGGGCTACCCGGCCTACTTCACCCGCTACGGCGGCACCACCCCGCCCCGCTCCGGAGCCGAGCACGCCGCCATCGCCCCGTACGGGCCCTATCGCGCGGCGGACGGCGGGCGGGTCTTCCTCGGCGTCCAGAACGAACGGGAGTGGGCCGCGTTCTGCGCACAGGTGCTGCAACTCCCCAAGCTGGCGGCCGATCCGCGCTTCGACCGGAACTCCGCCCGGGTCGCGCACCGGGAGGAGCTGCGGCAGCGGATCGAGGAGCGGTTCGCGCGGCTGCCCGCCGAGGAGATCGAACGGCGGCTGGCCGGCGCCCGGATCGCCCACGCCCGGCTGCGGGACGTCGCGGAGTTCACCGCGCACCCGCAGCTCGCCGCCCGGGACCGCTGGCGCACCGTGGACTCCCCCGTCGGCCCGCTGGACGCCCTGCTGCCGCCGGTCACCGTCGCCGGCCGGGAGCCCCGGATGGACCGGATCCCGGCCCTGGACGAGGACCGGGAGCACATTCTGGCGGAACTCGACGCCACGGAACGGAAGACGGAACTCGACGCCACGGAACGGCAAACGGACGGCAACCGCTGACGCGTACTCTGGCCAGCCGCCTGCCGCCGTACGACCATGTCGGCGCCGGCCCGCACGTCCGGCTCCGGACGCCAGGGCCTCTCCTCCTCCGAAAGGACCCGTCCATGGGCAGACCCCTCGCCGCCCGCGGCAGATCGGCCGCCGCGCCGCTGGCCGCCCTGCTGGTGCTCGTCCTGGCCCTGCTCGCGGTGCCCGCACCGCCCGCACACGCCGCCGCGGCGCCGGGCGGCCCGGCCTCCGGCGTCGACAAGTACTGGACCGCGCGGCGCATGGAGGCCGCCGAACCCGTGGTGGAGAAGGGGGCGAAGACCGCGAAGACGCGGCCGACGGCCGCACCGGTCCCGCCCAGCCACCCCTTCCCCGGCCTGCCCCAGGTGGGGACGTTCTTCTGGACGGACGGCAGCAACACCGGCCGGTTCTGCGGCGGCACGGTGATCCGCAGCCCGCACCGGAACCTAGTCCTCACCGCGGGCCACTGCCTGCTCTCCCCCGACCCGAAGAAGTACCTCTCGTTCGTGCCGCAGTACCACGACGGGCTCAAGCCGCACGGCATCTACCCCGTCGAGCGGATCTACCTCGACCAGCACTACTACGACCTCGGGACGGACGGCGGCGCCCGCTGGGACTACGCGGTCGTCCGGGTCGGCCCGCGCGAGGACGGCGCCCAAGTCCAGCGGATCACCGGCGGTTTCGACCTCCTCCCCTACCCCGGGTACGACCACCCCGACGTCCGCCTCATCGGCTACCCGGGCAGCAGCGACGCCCGCTACCCCGAGCCGCTGGACTGCTCCTCCGCCACGCACCGCTACACCAGCACGGACCCGGCCGCCCCCGGCGACTTCCTGGAGATCCCCTGCGCCGGCTACATCGGCGGCACCTCCGGAGGGCCGTTCCTGGTACGGGACTTCGGCGGCTACGCCGTCATCGGCGTGATCGGCGGCTACCACACCGGCGGCGACACCCCGGACATCTCCTACAGCCCGTACTTCACCCTCGACACGCTGCTGCTGTACCTGCACGCGGTACGCGGCGACACCCCGGCGGCACCGCGCCCCGCGGCCTGACCCGCCCCCACACTCCGGGACCATCCGTTCGTCTGTTCTTCATCCGGTGGACGCGGCCGAGTCCACCCGGCCGCTTCTAGGGTTACCGCGCCCCTCCCCCCATCCGCTCGGCACTCCTGTCCGGAGGACAGTCATGACCGCAGTCAAGGCGCGCAAGCGCACCCGGCGCACCCTCACCGCGCTGGCCGGCGCCGCGGCCCTCGCCACCACCTCGCTCGCGCTGTGGGCCACCACCGGCTCCACCGCGTCCGCGCAGCCGGCCGGGCTCCCCTCCCCCGACCACGTGGTCGTGGTGATGCTGGAGAACCACGCCTACGACCAGGTGATAGGCAGCTCCAGCGCCCCCTACCTGAACTCCCTCAAGGCCGGCGGCGCCGTCCTCACCCAGTCGTTCGCCCTCACCCACCCCAGCGAACCGAACTACTACATGGTGTTCTCGGGCTCCAACCAGGGCCGCACCGACGACAGTTGCGTACCGGTCGGCTCGATGTCCGCACCCAACCTGGGCTCCGAGCTGCTCGCCGCCGGCCAGACCTGGGCGAGCTACAACGAGGGCCTGCCGAGCCAGGGTTCGACCACGTGCAGCAGCGGGGACTACGCCCAGAAACACAACCCGTGGTTCGGCTTCTCCAACGTGCCGACGTCCACCGCCAGGACGATGGACCAGTTCCCCTCCGACTACAGCACCCTGCCCAAGGTCTCCTTCGTCATCCCGGACCTCTGCAACGACATGCACGACTGCTCGGTGCGCACCGGCGACACCTGGACGAAGAACAACCTCAGCGGCTACGCCGAGTGGGCCAAGCGCCACAACAGCATCCTCGCCGTCACCTTCGACGAGGACAACCGCCTCTCCGGCAACCGCATCCCGACGCTGTTCTACGGCGCACACGTGGCGCCGGGCAGCTCCAGCGACACCACCTACAACCACTACAACGTCCTGCGCACCCTGGAGGACCTCGCCGGCCTCACCGACCACGCCGGCAACGCCGCCTCGGCCTCCGACATCACCGGCATCTGGAACTGACGCCCGTGTACCTCGCGGACTCCCGCCACAGCACCACGCCGTCGACCCGCGCCACCGCTCCGACCGCCGCCCCGGGCAGCACCCGCCCGGGGCGGCGGCCCGCGGTGCCCGGCACGGTGCTGGCACTCGGCGCGGTCAGCCTGATCACCGATGTCTCCGCGGAGATGATCACCGCGGTGCTGCCGCTGTACGTCGTCACCGCCCTCGGCCTGTCCCCGCTCGGCTTCGGCCTGCTCGACGGCATCAACAACGGCGTCGGCGCGCTGGTCCGGCTCGCCGGGGGCCTTCTCGCCGACGGCGGCGGACGCCGGCACAAGGTGGTGGCCGGCGTCGGCTACGGCCTGTCGGCGATGTGCAAACCGCTGCTGCTGCTCGCCCATGGACTGCCGGCGATCAGCGTCGTACTGGCCGCCGACCGCGCCGGCAAGGGCCTGCGCACCGCACCCCGGGACGCGATGATCTCCCTGGCCACCCGACCCGAACACCGCGGCCGGGCGTTCGGCGTGCACCGCGCCATGGACACCGCGGGCGCGCTCCTCGGGCCGCTGGTGGCGTTCGCGGTGCTACGGGTCGCGGTCGACGGCTACGACGCGGTGTTCACCGTGAGCGCGTGCGTGGCGGCGCTGGGCGTGCTGGTGCTGGTCCTGTTCGTCCCGTCAAGGCCCGCCACCACCGACACAGGCACAAGCACAGACACAGACACAGACACGGAGACAAGCACAGGCACAGTCAGAGTCAGAGGCACAGGCACAGGCACAGGCACCGCATCAACTCCCTCTGGCCCGCGCCCCACCCTTCGCGACTCCCTCGCCCTGCTGCGCCGCCCCGCCCTGCGCCGGCTGACGCTGTGCGCCGCGCTCCTGGGCCTCACCACCGTCAGCGACGCCTTCCTCTACCTCCTCCTCCAGCGCCAACTGGGCGTCCCCGCCGGCCTGTTCCCGCTCCTGCCGCTCGGCACCTCCGCGGCCTTCCTGCTGCTCGCCGTGCCGCTGGGCGCGCTCGCCGACCGCGTCGGACGCCGCCGGCTCTTCCTGGCCGGCCACGCCGCGCTGCTCCTGGCCTATGCGCTGGTGCTCGCCCCGTTGCGCGGCCCGGCCGCCGTGGTCCCGGTGCTCGTGCTGCACGGCGCCTTCTACGCGGCCACCGACGGGGTGCTGGCCGCCGCCACCGCCGGCGCGGTCCCGACGGAGCACCTGGGCGCCGGACAGGCCCTGGTGGGGACCGGCCAGGCGCTAGCCCGCTTCGTCTGCTCGCTGGCGTTCGGCGCGGCCTGGAGCTTCTGGGACGGGCGGGCCGCACTGGCGGTGGCCACCGGGGCGCTGACGGCCACCGCACTCGTCGCCGCACGGCTGCTCCGCACCACCGACACCCCGGACACCGGCCACCGCACCGACCACGACGACCCCCACACCCCGCAGGGAGCACCCCGATGAACCGCAGGACCCGTCTGGCCGTGCTGCTCTTCGCGGTGGTGCTGCTGGCGGCGGTCGGCACCGCGGCGGTGCTGCGGGCCGCCGACCGGTCCGCCGTCCACGACCGGCAGCAGGCCGACGGGCCGCCCGTCCGCACCGGCGACGTCACGCTCCACCCCTCCGGAGCACGGCAGTTGCTGGTCCGCAACCTCGCCTGGGGCCCGCACCGCGACGAGATCGCCGCGGTCCCGGCCGGGCACCCCGAAGCGCCGCGCACCGCCTCCGGCGTGAAATGCCTGCGCTTCCACGCCGCCGCCGGCACCGGCGTCTGCCTCCAGGCCGAACGCGGCACCCTCACCGACACCTACCGGGCGCTGGTGCTCGACTCCCGCCTCCGCATACGCCACAGCTTCCCGGCGCCCGGCATCCCGACCCGGTCCCGGGTCTCCCCCTCCGGCCACCTGGTCGCCTGGACCGTCTTCGTCAGCGGCGACTCGTACGCCGGCACCGCCTTCTCCACCCGCACGGCGATCGCCGACACCCGCACCTGGGCGCTGGACGACAACCTGGAGGAGTACGCCGTCACCAAGGACGGCCGCCCGTACCACGCCTCCGACCTCAACATCTGGGGCGTCACCTTCGCCGACGACACCCACTTCTACGCCACCCTCGCCACCGGCGGCCGCACCCACCTCGTCCGCGGCGACCGCACCACCCGCACCCTCACCACCCTCCACGACAACGTCGAATGCCCCTCGCTCTCCCCCGACGGCACCCGGATCGCCTACAAGAAGCGCGTCCCCGGCGCCTCCCCGGACGCCCCCTGGCGGCTCTACGTCCTCGACCTCGCCACCATGAAGGAGACCGCCACCGCCGAGCACCGCAACATCGACGACCAGGCCCTCTGGTCCGGCAACGGCACCCTGGTCTACGCGCTGCCCGGCGACTACGGCTCGGACCTGTGGACGGTCCCCGCCGACGGCTCCGGCACCGCCCGCCGCCTGATGACCTCGGCGGTCGCCCCCGCCTATACGGGCTGACGCCCGGCCACCGCGACAACCGGCCCGGGTGTCCGGTCCGACCGATGGGTCAGGACCGTTCCGGCCGCTCACCGGTCTGACCCGTCGCCAGTTCCGCGGCGAGGGAGACCCGGGACATCAGGACCGCGCCCCGCAGGACCATGCCGACGCCCAGTGCCTCGGGCAGCAGCCACCACCCGGCCCGGACCCGCTCGTCGAAGAGCGTCACCCCCAGCGACAGGCTGATCAGCGCGTCACCAAGGGTGAGCACCGGCTGGGAGGCGGTCAACGGGCCGGACTGCATGGCGTTCTCCATCATGAACAGCGCCAGGAGCCCGGTCAGCGCGAAACCGTAGCTCTGCCAGGAGGTGAAGAACCCGGCCGGGCCGCCGCTCGCCCAGGCATGCGTGGCGTCCTTGAGCAGGGCTGCGGTGAGCGCATAGCCGATCGCGGTCGCCGCGCCGAAACAGGCGGCGCGGACACTGCCGGCCCCGCGCCGCAGCCCGGCGCCGACCGCCGCGGCGATCACCGAGAAGCACACGACCAGCGCGGGAATCCAGCGGCTCAACGGGGCGTGGTCGCGCCCGGCGGTGGGCGCGGCGGCGCCCAGCGCGACGCCCAGCCCGACGGCCAGCAGCCCCACCCCGGCCCAGCCCTGCCCGGAGACCCGCCGGCCCAGCAGCGCCCGCGCCATGAGCAGGGCCAGCGGCAGCTCCAGCACGAACAGCGGCTGGACCACCGACAGCGGGCCCAGCAACAGCGCCAGCGCCTGGAACGCGGCGGCCGGCAGCACCATCAGCATCCCGGCGAGCCACGCCGCGCGCGGCAGCAGGTCGGCGATCAGCCCGATCCGCAGCCGGCCGGAGACCGGCACGGTACGCGCGGCGCGGCGCTGCAGCACCGTGGACAGCGCGTTGCTCCCCGCCGCGAGCACCGCGAACAGGACGGCCGCCCAGATGGCCACGCGCCCACCTCTCCCTCGCCGGACCCCGCCCCGACGCTAGCCGCAGCCCACCCGCGCCGCCCGGCACGGTCGTACAGGAGGGTCCGCCGCTGTCGTTCTTCCGCGTGACCCCCCGGCGCGTCGCTTGGCCACCCGGCGGACCTCCCGCACGGTGAGACGGTGCGCCCCTTCGCTCCCTTCCTCGCCACCACGCTGGCCGCGGCGGCCCTGGCTGCGGCCGGCTGTGCGTGTGTTCTCGCGTCCGGGCCGGACGCCGGCTCGCCTGGGCCCGGCGGGGCCGGCGGCGGCACCGCCCCCCGTACGGTCGCCCCGGGCCGTCCGTCCCCTGTCCTGACGGGGCCGCTGAGCGGGTTCGCCCGCACGTTGTCGGCGTTCCCGCCGTAAGCGCCTGGCGGCGCGGGCCTCGTCGTACGTTGCCGGGTTTCCCGCCGTGTCGCCTGGCGGCGGGCCGGTCCGCTGCGCGGGGCTGTTGGGTGCGGTGACGGGCCTCCGGGGCAGGGGGTGTGTCCGGACTGCTGCGCTTTACGTCCGGACACACCCCCTGCCCCTCCGACCCGTCCCCTCCCGTTGGGGGTCGGATTTCAGGTGAGTTGGGGTTCCTGCCCGGTGGGCCGGTGCAGGCCCCGGACTGATGGGTGACCGGCGACTGTCAGGTGATCGTCAATTGATGGGCGACGACCCGCACGGGACCACTCACGCACGCCCCCACCCACCGTCTTTCATGACCACCCACGGGAGGGGGCGGGTCTCCGGGGCAGGGGTGTGCCGGACGTGAAGCGACAGCAGTCCGGCACACCCCTGCCCCGGAGACCCGCCACCGCGGCCGAACAGCCCCGCGCAGCGGATCCGCGCCGCAGGCGCAACAGGCAAGCGCCCCACGGCCGGAAGGCCGACAACGTGGGGGCGATCAACTCGCGCCATATACAGGGCGCGCCGGCTCCGCCGCTGCAAGCAATCCGCGGGCCGCCTCGCCCGCCTCCGTTGGGGACCAACGGGCGCCCTTGTCAAGGGTCGGCCCCGGCCGCCACCCTTCCATCACCGTGATGCGGCCCCCCTCCGCCTCGAAGACCCGGCCGGTGACGCCGGCGCTGTCCGCGGCGGCGAGCCAGACGACGAGCGGGGAGACGTTCTCCGGGGCCATCGCGTCGAAGGCGCCCTCCACGGGCGCCATCGTCGACGCGAACGTCCGCTCCGTCATCCGGGTGCGGGCCGCCGGGGCGAGGGCGTTGACCTGGACGCCGTAGCGGGCCAGTTCGGCGGCGGCGACGAGGGTCAGGCCGAGGACGCCGGCCTTGGCGGCCGAGTAGTTGGCCTGGCCGACGCTGCCCAACAGGCCGGCGCCGGAGCTGGTGTTGACGACCCGGGCGTCGGGCGTCCGCCCGGCCTTGGTCTCGGCCCGCCAGTGCGCGGCGGCGTGCCTGAGGGGCAGGAAGTGGCCTTTGAGGTGGACCCGCATCACGGCGTCCCAGTCGTCCTCGGCGAGGTTGACCAGCATCCGGTCGCGCAGGAAGCCGGCGTTGTTGACCAGCGCGTCCAGGCGGCCGAAGGTGTCCAGGGCGGTGGTGACGAGGGAGCGGGCGCCGTCGTCGGTGGTGATGTCGCCGGTGTGGGCGACGGCCCGTCCGCCGTGCGCCCGGATCTCCTCGACGACCTGCCGGGCGGGCCCGGCGGAGCCGCCGGCGCCGTCGGCCGCCACGCCGAGGTCGTTGACCACGACGGCGGCTCCCTCGGCGGCCAGCGCGAGGGCGTGGGCGCGCCCCAGGCCCCGGCCGGCCCCGGTGACGACGGCGACGCGTCCGGTGCAGATTCCGGTCATCTCATGACTCCTCGGGGTGGTTGACGGTGGCGGCGTCGAGGAAGGCGGGGCGTTCCCCGCCGCCGTGGACGAGCAGGCTGGCGCCGCTGACGTAGCCGGCACGGCCGGAGGCGAGGAAGACGCAGGCGTCGCCGATCTCGCCGGGTTCGGCGAGCCGGCCGAGCGGGACGGTGGCACCGACCGCGGCGACGCCGGCCTCGTCCCCGTAGTGGAGAGCGCTCAGTTCGGTGCGGACCATGCCGGGGACGACGGTGTTGACGCGGACGTGCGGCGCCCATTCGACGGCCATCGAGCGGGCGAGGTGGTCCAGGCCGGCCTTGGCGGCGCCGTAGGCGGCGGTGCCGGGCGAGGGCCGGGTGCCGCTGACGCTGCCGATCATGATCACCGAGCCGCCGTCCGGCCGGCCGCGCATCACCTCGTAGGCGGCGAGCGAGGCGGTCATCGGGGCGATGAGATTGAGTTCGACGACCCGGGCGTGGCGTTGCGCGGCGGTCTCGTGCAGCAGTCGGTAGGGGGTGCCGCCGGCGTTGTTGACCAGGCAGTCCAGGCGGCCGTGGTCGGTCGCGACGGTGCCGAAGAAGCGCCGGACGTCGTCCGGTTCGCGTAGGTCGAGGGGGTGGAAGCGGGCGGTGCGGCCGTCGGCGGTGACCGGGGTGTCGGGGGGACGTCGGGCGCAGATCACGACCTCCGCGCCGGCCTGGAGGAAGGCGCGGGCGATGCCGGCGCCGACGCCCCGGGTGCCGCCGGTGACGACGGCGACCCGTCCGGTCAGATCGAGGTCCAGGGACAACGGGTACCTCCCGCGGCGGGCGATCGGCTGCTAACTTCGCTACCTAACAAACGCTTGGTGGAAAGGTAGCTGATCTGCTCATGGGTGTCTCCACCTCCGCACCCGACCAGGGCGTCACGGTCGTCACCATGGACTTCCCGCCGGTCAACGCCCTTCCCGTGCAGGGCTGGTACGACCTCGCCGACGCCGTGCGGGCGGCGGGCCGCGACCCCGGCGTCCGCTGTGTGGTGCTCGCCGCCGCGGGCCGCGGGTTCAACGCCGGCGTCGACATCAAGGAGCTGCAGCGGGACACCGCGGCCGGCGGCCACGGGGCACTGATCGGCGCCAACCGCGGCTGCGCCGAGGCGTTCGCCGCGGTCTACGAGTGCGAGGTGCCGGTGGTCGCCGCGGTGCACGGCTTCTGCCTGGGCGGCGGGATCGGCCTGGTGGGCAACGCGGACGCGATCGTGGCGAGCGACGAGGCCACCTTCGGCCTGCCGGAGCTGGACCGCGGCGCGCTCGGCGCCGCCACCCACCTGGCCCGGCTGGTCCCCCAGCACCTGATGCGGGCGCTGTACTACACCTCGCGGACCGCCACCGCGCGGGAGCTGCATGCGCACGGCTCGGTCTGGAAGGTCGTATCGCGCGCCGAACTGACGGCTGTGGCAGTTGAGTTGGCGCGGGAGATCGCTCGCAAGGACGGCCATCTGCTGCGGCTGGCCAAGGCCGCCCTCAACGGTATCGACCCGGTCGACGTGCGCCGCAGCTACCGCTTCGAGCAGGGCTTCACCTTCGAGGCCGGTCTCAGCGGGGTCGCGGACCGGGTCCGCGAGACCTTCGGGAGCCGGAACGCCGGGGACGGCAAAGGGGATGTCAAGGAGGAGCGAGCGTGACCGACAAGACCATGACCCCCGAGGAGGTCGTCGCGCGGCTGCGCAGCGGGATGACCCTGGGCATCGGCGGCTGGGGCTCCCGCCGCAAGCCGATGGCACTGGTGCGGGCGCTGCTCCGCTCCGACGTCACCGATCTGACCGTGGTCTCCTACGGCGGCCCGGACGTGGGGCTGCTGGCCGCCGCCGGGAAGATCCGCAAACTGGTCACCGCGTTCGTCACCCTCGACTCGATCCCCCTGGAGCCGCACTACCGGACGGCCCGCCAGTCAGGCGGATTCGAGCTGAGCGAGATCGACGAGGCGATGTTCATGTGGGGGCTGCGGGCCGCCGCCAACCGGCTGCCGTTCCTCCCGGTCCGGGCCGGCCTGGGCTCGGACGTGATGCGGGTCAACCCCGGGCTGCGGACGGTCACCTCGCCGTACGGGGACGGGGAGACCTTCGTCGCGATGCCGGCGCTGCGGATGGACGCGGCGCTGGTCCACGTCAACCGCGCCGACCGGCTCGGCAACGGCCAATACCTGGGCCCCGACCCGTACTTCGACGACCTGTTCTGCGAGGCGGCGGAGCGCGCGTATGTCTCGTGCGAGGAGTTGGTGGACGGGTTCGGGGCGGCCGCCGTCCCGCAGAGCCTCCTGGTCAAGCGGCACACCGTGACCGGTGTGGTGGAGACGCCGCGTGGCGCGCACTTCACCTCGTGCGTCCCGGACTACGGCCGCGACGAGGCGTTCCAGAAGCTCTATGCGACCACGCCCTGGCCGGAGTTCGCCGCGCGGTTCCTGTACGGGGACGAGAAGGACTACCAGTCGGCCGTCCAGGCGTGGCAGGAGGAGAGGCGATGACCAGCCGCGCCGAATACTGCGTGGTCGCCTGCGCCGATGCCTGGCGCGACGACGGGGAGGTGCTCGCCAGTCCGATGGGCGTCGTGCCGTCCGTCGGCGCGCGGCTCGCCAAGCGCACCTTCGCCCCCGATCTGCTGCTCACCGACGGCGAGGCGCTGCTGGTCGGCCTCGACGGGCGGGCCGAGGGCTGGCTGCCCTACCGCCAGCACCTGGCCATGGTCACCGGCGGCCGGCGGCATGTGATGATGGGCGCCAGTCAGCTCGACCGCTTCGGCAACCAGAACATCTCCTGCATCGGTGACTGGGAGCGGCCCGCCAGACAGCTGCTCGGCGTGCGCGGCGCGCCCGTCAACACCCTGAACAATCCGACGAGTTACTGGGTTCCCAGGCACTCCCGGCGGGTCTTCGTCGAGCGGGTCGATGTGGTCTGCGGGGTCGGCTACGACCGTGCGGCCGCGGCCGGTCCGTCCGCCACCCGCTACCACCGCATCCCGCGGGTGGTCAGCAACCTCGGCGTCCTCGACTTCGCCACCCCGGACCACACCATGCGACTGGTGTCGCGGCACCCGGGCGTCACCGTCAAGGAGGTGCAGGACGCCACCGGCTTCCCACTGGCCCGTGCCGACGAGGTCCCGTACACCCGGGAACCCACCGCCGAGGAGCTGCGGTTGATCCGTGAGGTGATCGATCCGCAGGGGCTGCGCGACCGCGAGGTGCCGTCGTGAACGCCGGCGCCGCCCGGGCCGGTGACCGCGCCCCGGCCGCCGGGGGCACCCCGCTCCTGCCCACCCCGCTGACCGAGCTGACCGGGGTGCGGCATCCGATCGTGCAGACCGGGATGGGCTGGGTGGCCGGCCCCCGCCTGGTGTCCGCCGCCGCCGACGCCGGCGCGCTGGGCATCCTGGCCTCCGCCACCATGACGACGGACCGGCTGCGGGCGGCGGTCCGCGAGGTGAAGTCCCGTACGGAGCGGCCGTTCGGGGTCAATCTGCGGGCGGACGCCGGGGACGCGGCCGAGCGGGTGCGGATCATCGTCGACGAGGGCGTCCGGGTCGCCTCCTTCGCGCTGGCGCCCTCACGGGAGTTGATCGCCCGGCTCAAGGACGCCGGGGTGGTGGTGATCCCGTCCGTCGGGGCCCGGCGGCACGCCGAGAAGGTCGCCGCCTGGGGCGCGGACGCGGTGATCGTCCAGGGTGGCGAGGGCGGCGGCCACACCGGGAGCGTGGCCACCACCGTGCTGCTGCCGCAGGTGGTGGACGCGGTCGACATCCCGGTGATCGCCGCGGGCGGGTTCTTCGACGGCCGGGGTCTGGTGGCCGCGCTCGCCTACGGCGCGGCCGGGATCGCCATGGGCACCCGCTTCCTGCTGACCTCCGACAGCACCGTGCCGCCGGCCGTCCAGGACCGCTATCTGGCGGCCGCGGTCGGCGATGTCGTCGTCACCACCAAGGTGGACGGGCTGCCGCACCGGATGCTGCGCAGCGAGCTGGTCCGGTCGCTGGAGCGGTCCGGGCGGGCCGCGGCGCTGGTCAGGGCGGTGCGGCACGCCGCGTCGTTCCGGAGGCTGTCCGGTCTGAGCTGGGCCGGGATGGTGCGCGACGGGCTGGCGGCGAAGCGCGGCCGGGACCTGACGTGGAGTCAGGTACTGCTGGCGGCCACCACCCCGATGCTGCTGAAGGCGTCGATGGTGGACGGCCGTACCGACCTCGGCGTGATGGCCTCCGGGCAGGTCGCCGGGGTCATCGAGGACCTTCCGTCATGTGCCGGCCTGATCGACCGGATCATGGCCGAGGCACACCGGACGCTGGCGGGCCTGCCCCGCTGACCGGCCGCCCGGGTGCGGGCCGGGACGAGCCCGCGCCCCGGCGTTCCGGCGTTGCGTGGCTTCACAGTCGTTCGATGACGGTGACGTTGGCCTGGCCGCCGCCCTCGCACATGGTCTGCAGGCCGAACCGGCCGCCGGTGCGCTCCAGTTCGTTCAGCAGCGTGGTCATCAGCCGGACACCGGTGGCGCCCAGCGGGTGGCCGAGGGCGATGGCGCCGCCGTTGACGTTGACCCGCTCCGGATCGGCGCCGGTCTCCTTCAGCCAGGCCAGCACCACCGGCGCGAACGCCTCGTTGATCTCGACCAGGTCGATCTCGTCGAGCGTCATCCCGGCCTTCTTCAGTGCGTGGGCGGTGGCGGGGATCGGGGCGGACAGCATCCGGATCGGGTCCTCGCCGCGGACCGAGAGGTGGTGGATCCGGGCGCGCGGCGTCAGCCCGTGCTCGGCCACCGCCCGCTCGGAGGCCAGCAGCATCGCGGCGGCCCCGTCGGAGATCTGCGAGGAGACCGCGGCGGTCAGCCGGCCGCCCGCGACGACCGGCGCCAGTGCCGCCATCTTCTCCAGCGAGGTGTTCCGGCGCGGCCCCTCGTCGGCGGTGACCTCACCGTACGCGACGATCTCCCGGTCGAAGCGGCCCTCGTCGATGGCCCGCACCGCCCGCTGGTGGGAGCGGAGCGCGAACTCCTCCATCTCCCGGCGGGAGATGTCCCACCGGGTGGCGATCAGCTCGGCGCCGTGGAACTGGCTGACCGGCTGGTCGCCGTAGCGGGCCCGCCAGCCCTCGGAGCCGGCGTACGGGCCCTGGGTGAGCCCCAGCGGCTCGGCCGCCTGCCGGCCGGCGAAGGCGATCGGGATCTGCGACATGTTCTGCACCCCGCCCGCCACGACCAGGTCCTGGGTGCCGGAGAGCACGCCCTGGGCGGCGAAGTGCAGGGCCTGCTGCGAGGAGCCGCACTGCCGGTCGACGGTGACGCCGGGCACCTCCTCCGGCAGCCCGGCGGCCAGCCAGCAGGTCCGGGCGATGTCGCCGGCCTGCGGTCCGACGGTGTCCAGGCAGCCGAAGACGACGTCCTCCACGGCGGCCGGATCGACCCCGGTGCGCGCCATCAGCGCGGTCAGCACGTGTGCGCCGAGGTCGGCGGGGTGGACGGCGGACAGCCCGCCGCCCTTCTTCCCCACCGGGGTGCGGACGGCATCGACGAGGTACGCCTCGGACATGGTGAACTCCTCGGTCCCTGGTCAGATTCTGCGGACGAGCCGGTCGGTCCCGCAAGGCGTCCCGGCATCCCGGCGGCGTCCGCGCTCCGGCGGACGGTGGTCGCGTGGTGGCCCTGCGCGGCGAGCACCCCGGCGGCGGTGGCCAGGGGTTCGCCGCGCCGCTCCTCAGGCATGCTGCGAGCTGACCGAGACGGTCTCCCCCGTCATGTACGAGGCGTAGTCGCCGGCCAGGAAGACGATCACGTTGGCCACCTCCCAGGGCTCGGCGTGGCGGCCGAACGCCTCCTTGTCGGTCAGCTCGGCCAGCAGCTCGGGGGTGGTGACCTTCACCAGGTGCGGGTGCATGGCCAGGCTGGGCGAGACCGCGTTGACCCGCACCCCGTACGCGGCGGCCTCGATCGCGGCGCAGCGGGTCAGCGCCATCACCCCGGCCTTGGCGGCGGCGTAGTGCGCCTGGCCTCGCTGGGCGCGCCAGCCCACCACGGAGGCGTTGTTGACGATCACGCCGCCGGCGCCCGTGGCCCGCATCCGGCGCAGCGCGGCGCGGGTGCAGCGGAAGGTGCCGCCCAGGGTGACGTCGATGACCTTCGCCCACTGGTCGTCGGTCATCTCGACGAGGTCGGCGGTGCCGCCGAGCCCGGCGTTGTTGACCACGATGTCGAGCCGGCCGTGCCGCTCCTCGGCGAGCGCGTACAGCGCCGCCACCTGCGCCTCGTCGGTCACGTCGCACGGCAGTCCGGCGACCCGGTCGGCGCCGAACTCCTCGGCCAGCGCGGCCGTGCTCGCGGCCAGCCGCCGGGCGTGCGCGTCCCCCACGACGATCCGGGCGCCCTCCTCCAGGAACCGCCGGGCGGTGGCCCCGCCGATCCCGGCGCCGGCGGCGGCGGTGATCACCGCGGTGCGTCCGGCGAGCAGATCGTGACCGGGCACGTAGGCCGGCGCCGTCATGCCTTCGCCTCCTTGGGAAGGCCGAGCACCCGCTCGGCGATGATGTTCCGCTGGATCTCGTTGGAGCCCGCATAGAGGGTGTCGGCGCGGGAGAAGAGGAAGAGCCGCTGCCAGTCGTCGAGATCGTACGGCTCGCCGGCGGCGAGCATGCCGCCCGCCCCGCAGACGTCCATGGCGAGTTCGCCCAGCTCGCGGTGCCAGGTCGCCCAGTAGATCTTCCCGATGGACGCCTCGGGTCCGGGGGCGCCGGCGGCGACGTCCGCCAGCATCCGCAGGGCGTTGCAGCGGATGGTCTCCAGGCCGATCCAGGCCCGGGTGAGCCGGTCGCGGATCAGCGGGTCGTCGACCGCCCCGTTCCGTCGCGCCAGGTCCATCAGCGCCGCCAACTCCCTTTGGAAGCCGATCTGCTGGCCGAGGGTGGAGACCCCGCGCTCGAAGCCCAGGGTGGCCATCGCGACCCGCCAGCCGTCGCCGGGCGCGCCGACCACGTGCGGGGCCCGGGCACCGTCGAAGAACACCTCGTTGAACTCGGCGGTGCCGGTGAGCTGGGTGATCGGCCGGATGTCGACGCCGGGCTGGCCGAGCGGGACGAGGAGGTAGGACAGGCCCCGGTGGCGGACCGACCCCGGTTCGGTGCGGGCGACGACGAAGCACCACTGGGACTCCTTGGCGAGCGAGGTCCAGGTCTTCTGGCCGTCGACGACCCAGTCGCCGCGCTCCTCGTCGAAGGCCGCCCGGGTCCGGACGCCGGCCAGGTCGGAGCCGGCGTCCGGCTCGCTGTAGCCCTGGCACCACAGTTCCCGTACGGCGGTGATCTCCGGCAGGAAGCGGGCCCGCTGTTCCTCGGTGCCGAAGGCGATCAGGGTGGGGCCGAGCAGCTGCTCGGCGATGTGGTTGACCCGGGCGGGCGCGTCGGCGAGCGCGTACTCCTCATGGAAGGCGACCTGTTGCTCCAGCGTCGCGCCGCGCCCGCCGTACTCGACGGGCCAGCCGACGCAGGTCCAGCCCGCGGCGGCCATGTGCCGCTCCCAGGCCAGGCGTTCGGCGAACGCCTCGTGCTCCCGGCCGGGTCCGCCGCGGCCGCGCAGGGCCGCGAACTCCCCGGTGAGATTGGCCCGCAGCCAGCCGCGGACCTCGGTGCGGAAGCTGTCGACGGTGACGTGGGCCTCGACGCTGCTCATGCCCGCACGTTAACCTACCAAACAATTGTTAGGGAAGGAGTCCGCCGATGACCGCCGGCCAGGAAACGTCCGTGGTGCGCTACGCCCGGCAGGGCCCGGTCGCCACCGTCACGCTGAACCGCCCGGAGTACCGCAACGCCCAGAACTCCGCGATGACCTACGCCCTGGACCGCGCCTTCTACCGCGCCGCGGACGACGACGAGGTCAAGGTCGTGGTGCTGGCCGGCGAAGGCCGGCACTTCTCCGCGGGCCACGACATCGGCAGCCCGGGCCGGGACGCCGATCTCCCCTTCGACCGCAGGGCCGGACTGTGGTGGGACCACTCGGACAAGGCCGGCGCGGAGCGCCGCTACGCCCGCGAGTCGGAGGTCTACCTGGGGATGTGCCGCCGCTGGCGGGAGCTGCCCAAACCGGTGATCGCCGCGGTCCAGGGCGCCTGTGTGGCGGGCGGGTTGATGCTCGCCTGGATCTGCGATCTGATCGTCGCCGCCGACGACGCCTTCTTCGCCGACCCGGTCGTACGGATGGGCATCCCCGGCGTGGAGTACTTCGCCCACCCCTGGGTGATGCCGCCGCGGATCGCCAAGGAGTTCCTCTACACCGGCGACCGCATGCCGGCGCAGCGGGCGTACGAACTGGGCATGGTCAACCGCGTCGTCCCGCGCGACGAACTCGCCGAACGGACGAGGGAGTTGGCGGAACGCATCGCCGGGATGCCGCGGATGGGCCTGGCCCTGACCAAGCGCGCCGTCAACCAGGCGGAGGACCTCCAGGGCCTGCACCCCGGCCTGGACTCGGTCTTCGGCCTGCACCACCTCGCCCACGCCCACAACGCCGAGACCGCCCGGGACCCGCTCGGCGGGATGGACCTCGCCAGGATGAAGGAGGCCGGTTCCTGATGGACCTGGACGCAAGCGGTGCCGATGCCGCGTTCCGGGCCGAGGCCCGTGCCTGGCTCGCCGCGCACGTCCCCGCGACGCCGCTGCCGTCGCTGGAGACCCGCGAGGGCTTCGCCGCCCACCGTGACTGGGAGCGGCAACTCGCCGCGGACCGCTGGTCGGTGGTCTCCTGGCCGGCCGAGTACGGCGGCCGGGACGCCTCCCTCTTCCAGTGGCTGATCTTCGAGGAGGAGTACTACGCCGCGGGCGCCCCCGGCCGGGTCGGCCAGAACGGCATCAGCCTCCTCGCCCCCACCCTCTTCGAGCACGGCACCCCGGAGCAGCGCGCCCGCGTTCTCGCCCCGATGGCGGCCGGCGAGGTGGTCTGGGCCCAGGCATGGTCCGAGCCGGAGGCCGGCTCCGACCTGGCGTCGCTGCGCTCGACGGCGGTACGCGCCGACGGCGGCTGGCTGCTGCGCGGCCAGAAGACCTGGTCGTCCCGGGCCGCCTTCGCCGACCGCGCGTTCGGCCTGTTCCGCAGCGAGCCCGGCACCCCGCGCCCGCACCAGGGACTGACGTACCTGATGTTCCCGCTGGACGCACGGGGGGTGACGGTGCGTCCGATCGGCCGGCTGGACGGCAAGCCCGCCTTCGCCGAAGTGTTCCTCGACGACGTCTTCGTCCCGGACGCGGACGTCATCGGCGACCCCGGCCAGGGCTGGCGGGTGGCGATGAGCACCGCCGGCAACGAACGCGGGCTGACCCTGCGCAGCCCCGGCCGCTTCAGCGCCGCCGCCGAGCGGCTCACCGCACTGTGGCGGGAGACCGCCGACCCGGCCGACACCGCACTGCGCGACCGGGTGGCCGACGCGGTGATCGGCGCCCGCGCCTACCAGCTGTTCACCTACGCCAACGCCTCCCGGATCGCCGCCGGAGGCGTCCTGGGCGCCGAGTCCAGCCTCAACAAGGTCTTCTGGTCGGAGCTGGACCTCGCCCTCCACGAGACCGCCCTGGACCTGCTAGGCCCCTACGGCGCGCTCGCCGACGACGCCGACGACGCGCCCGCCCACGGCAGTTGGGCCGACGGCTACACCTTCTCCCTCGCCGGCCCCGTCTACGCCGGCACCAACGAGATCCAGCGCAACATCGTCGCCGAGCGACTGCTCGGGCTGCCGAAGGAGGCCAGGGGATGAGGATCCGCACGCATCGGGAGGTCAGGGGATGAGCGCCGGCACGCATCGGGAGGTCAGGCGATGAGCGCCTGTACGCACCGGGTCGGGACGGCGCGGCCCGTACCGCGGGAAGGGAACCGTCGATGCGCTTCCTGCTGACCGACGAGCAACGGGACTTCGCCCGTACGCTGGACTCCCTGCTGGGCACGGTCGGCACCCCGGCCGCCGTCCGGTCCTGGGCCGCCGGGAAGCACCAGCCGGGCCGGGAGCTGTGGGCCCGGCTCGCGAAGACCGGGGTGTTCGCCCTCGCGGTCCCCGAGGAGCACCACGGCATGGGCCCGCTCCCTCTCGAACTCTCCCTGGCCTTCATCGAATTGGGGCGCCACGCGGTACCGGGCCCGCTGGTCGAGACCGCCGCCGCGGCGGCCTTCCTGCACCGCCTGGGCGACGCCGAGGCGGCCGCCGCCTGGCTGCCGCGGATCGCCGCCGGTGACGCGCTCGTCGGCGTGTGCCCGGACGGCGCCCCGTTCGCCCTGGACGCCGACGCCGCCGACGCCGTCCTGGTCGTCCGGGACGACACGGTGTGCCGGACCGAGGCCCACGGCCCGGTCCAGCCCACCCTCGATCCGGCCCGGCGGCTCGCCCGCCCGCTGGGCGGCACCGTCCTCGCCCGCGGCCCGGCGGTCACCGCGGCCGCTCACCACGCCACCGACCTCGCCCGGCTGCTCACCGCCGCCCAGGCAGTCGGTCTGGGCCGGGCCCTGCTGGCCGGCACCGTCGACCACGTCAAGCGGCGCACCCAGTTCGGGCGGGCGATCGGCTCGTTCCAGGCGGTCAAGCACCGGCTGGCGGACACCCTGATCGGGCTGGAGTTCGCCCAGCCGCTGGTCCACGCGGCGGCCCTGGCGCTGGCCGCGGACGCCCCGTCGGCCGGGGCGGAGGCCGCGGCGGCGAAGGCGGCGGCCGGCGAGGCGTGCTACGCCGCCGCACGCACCGCCCTCCAACTGCACGGCGCGGTCGGCTACACCGACGAGCCGGACCTCTCCCTCTGGATCCGCAAGGCCCGCCCCCTGCGGGACGCCTGGGGCACCCCCGCCGAGTGCCGGGCCCGGGTCCTGGCCGGGTGACCCGCCGCCGCACTCCGCCCGTCACCATCCGGGCACCACGGCCCGCACCTCCGGTCACCTCCGGGGTACGGGACCACGAAATCTACTTTCCTGCATGTCAAACCTCTTACATCTCAAGTTACTTGACGAGGGGTACCAGCTCCAGCGCATCCGCCAGTCGCCGTCGATGTTCGGCCGGCGTCCCGAGAAGCTGGGCGCTGCCATGCGCCCGTTTGAAGTAGCGGTGGGCGTCGTGCTCCCAGGTGATGCCGATCCCGCCGTGCAGCTGGATCGTCTCCCCGGCGACCGCCGAGAACGCCTCCGAACAGGCGGACTTGGCGGCCGCGGCGAACCGGGGCAGGTCCGGCGCGCCCGCCGCGGCGGCGTGCGCGGCACCCAGCGCGATCGACCGGGCCGCCTCCACCCGCACATAGGCGTCCGCCAGCCGGTGCTTGACGGCCTGGAAGGATCCGATGGGGCGGCCGAACTGGACCCGCTCGCGGGCGTGGGCGACGGTCAGTTCCAGGCAGCGTTCGGCCGCGCCGACCTGCTCGGCGGCGAGCGCCAGGCACCCCAGGTCCCGCACCCGGGCCAGCACCCGGCCGCCGTCCCCGTCCGCGCCCAGCAGCCGGCCCGTGGCGCCGTCCAGCACCACGCGTGCCTGGGGGCGGGTGGCGTCCATCGGCACCAGTGACTCCCGGCGGACGCCGGGCCCGTCCACCGGGACCCGGAAGAGCGAGACCCCGGCGTCGGTCCGGGCGGCCACCACCAGCAGGTCGGCGTCGGCGCCGTCCAGGACGTGGTCCTTGACGCCGGTCAGCCGCCAGTCACCGTCCGGGGTCCGGCAGGCCGTGGCGCGGACGGCGGCCGGCTCCCAGGAGCCGTTCTCGGCCCAGGCCAGCGCGCCCACCGCGGTTCCCTGGGCGAGCGCGGGGAGCGGTGCGGTGTCGCCGCAGGCGAGCAGGGCCTGGGTGGTCAGCACCGCGGAACCCAGGTACGGCACGGGGGCCAGTGCGCGCCCCAACTCCTCCATCACCACATGGACTTCGAGCGGACCGCAGCCGGCCCCGCCGTACTCCTCCGGCACCGCCAGCCCGGCCGCGCCGATCTGCCCGGTGAGCGGCCCCCAGGCATCCGGTCCGGGCTGCCTGGCCAGCAACTGCCGTACGGCAGCCCGCAGTTCCTCCTGCTCGTCGGTCGGTCTCATCCGCCGCTCCTCCCTTCACTCCCGGCCAGCCGTGCGCGGGCCCACTCGGTCAGTTCCCCGGGGCCGGGCGCGCTACCGTCCGCGGGCACGACCAACGCCACCCGACCTCGCCCCGCCGCTCGTCGTAGGCGGCGCAGGAGACGCCGCCGGGCCGCTCCCGTGCGCGCGGCGAGCCGTCGTCACGGAGCACCGCGGTGCCCCGCAGCCGCCAGCCGCCCGGGCATCGCGGAGCGGCCGACCGACACCCTGCGTGACGACGTCGTGACGATGGCGTGACGAGCGGGTGAGGGCGGGATGGCGAGGAGGGTGACAGCACGCGGGGGCGTCGTGTCGGCCGGTCGATGCGGTGCGCCGGCGCACGTCGAGTGCCAGACTTGAAGCAACCGCGCCCGGCCGCCGGCCGGAGCCCTTGTGACCGAGGGGAACGACATGACCTGGGCATCTTGGACCACGGTGGGGATCCACGCCCGCCCCGGCGCGGTGGAGACCGAGGAGATCGGCCCGATGCAGGGGGACCTCACCATTCACACCACGTGGTCGGAGGACGAGGCGCACGTCGCCGTCCAGTACACCGGCTCCTCGGACTGGTACACCATGGTCGGCAGCCCGGTTCCCTGCCACTCCGAAGCGGACAGCCGCGCCTTCCACCAGGCCGTCGTCGAGGCCGTCCGCGGCGGCGAGAAGGCCCACGCCTCCCTGGAGGAACTCTTCCGCACCGGCTAGCGCCGGCTCCGGCTCCGGAACCGCGTTCGGCGATCTTGCGTCTCCCTCCCCATGCCCACACCTCGAAGAGTCCCGCTCCGCTTCCTTGCCGCCGGGATGACGGCGCTCCTCGCGCTGGCGGCGTGCGACGGCACGCAGGACGGCGGCGCCCCGGCTTCCCCGTCACCGGCGAGGCCGAGACCGGCGGGTGCCGGCGGACTGCTGTCGGGCGGCGTCTGGGCGATCCGGAAGGTCGACGTCGGCGGCCGTACGGAGAACCTGCCGCCCGAGGTCCGGGGGTGGATCGCGCTGGGCAACGACGGTACGGCGTCCGGGAGTTACGGATGCACACCGTTCCACCGGAAGGCCGAGGTGACGGCGACGCACCTGACACTGGGCGAGGAGGTGGCTCCCCTCCCCGCCCCCTCCCTCTCCCCCGCCCCGCCGACGGACGGACCGGGCCCCTGCCGTCCCGACGACGTGGCCGGCGCACCGGCGCTGGCGGACTTCGAGAAGAAGGTGCGGGCCGCCTTCGGCGGAGAGCTTTCGCTCGGCACGCGACAGTCCAGCGGCCACCCCCTCGAACTGCATGTCAGGAACCGGCGGGGCGACGACATCCAGCTCGCGCAGGCCAGGGGTGAGGACTTCTTCGGGATCAGGTGGCAGCTGGTCGACACCACCTTCTACGACGAGCACGGCCCGGCCTTCACTGCCGGCGCTCGGATGTACCTCGACTTCCACGAGGACGGCTCGGTGAGCGGGAAACTCGGCTGCAACGACGTCACCGCCAAGGTCACCTTCGCCGGCACCCACCTCTACTTCAGCAATGCGGCGCTGACGACACGGCGCACCTGCGGCGCCGAGATCATGAAAGAGGAGGCGAGCGTCCTCGCGACCCTGCGGAAGTCGCTCAACTACTCCTACTGGGCCGAACCGGGCACCCTCAGCATGTCCCTCAACGAGGACCTGGCGTTTCCCGCGAGGGAACACGGTTTCACCTTGACCGGGAAGCGCCGCCGGTAGGCACGAACGCTGCGCACCGGAGCAACCTCCTCGCCCTCTTGTGAGTCTCTCCCGTCGGAACACGATTGGTCATCTTCCGACTACCTAAAGCTGATCAATTATCAATTTTTGGCTACCTAGCGCCGAAAATCGATCATTTCCCTTTACATGCCCATGTCAGGCAGACCAGGGTCTGTGCGGGGCCGGACGGCCCCCGCGGTGTGCAACGCCACCGCGTGTACGGGCGGTTGGCGCAGTCCGCCGCTCACAGCACATAAGGACGCAGAACTGTGCGTAGACCCCACATACGCAGCCGCCACCTGGCGATAGCCCTGGCCGTGACCACGGCCGCCACCCTCGCCGCCGGCTCCGCCGTCGCGGCCCCCTCCTCCCCCACCGCCCCCTCGGCCGCCGCCCCCTCGCCCGTGGACGCGGCCCGCGCCGCCGCCTACGCCCACTCGGCCACCACCGGCGTCGGCGCGCAGGACACCCTCAAGGCCACCGACACCCTGATCGACCCCGACGGCAGCCGGCATGTGCGGTTCGTCCGGACCCATCGCGGTATGCCGGTGCTCGGCGGCGACCTCGTCCTCCACCTCGGCGCCGACTCCTCGTACCAGGGCGTGACCCGGGCCGCCCGCCACCAGGTCGAGCCATCCGCCACCGGCCCGAAGCTGTCGGGCCGTCAGGCCGCCGCCAAGGCCGCCTCGGCGGCGCAGGGCACGGCCGGCGAGCCCCGCCTCGTCGTCGACGCCCGCGACGGCCGGAGCACCCTGGCCTACGAGGTGCAGGTGGACGGCAGCCGCGCCGACGCGGCCGGCGGCGCCCGGACCGTCGTCGTCGACGCCACCACGGGCCAGGTCCTCAGCAACGTCCCGGTCAACGAGCCGTTCCTGTCGCCGTCCGTCCTGCACACGCTCCAGCAGCGCGGCGAACGCCTCACCCCGCGCACCGCGGCGGCCGCCACCCCGCCCGCCCCGCACCGGCCCGCCACCGGCCGCTACCCGGCCCCGGCGACCGGCACCGGTGCCTCCCTCTTCGTCGGCGCGGTGCCGCTGTCCACCACGCAGACCGCCAAGAACGCCTACGTCCTCCGGGACGCCTCCCGCGGCAACACCGAGACCCGCGACGCCGGCGGCAAGGAACTCAACTCGTTCCTCGCCGGCAAGCCCCTGACCAGCGGCACCAACCGCTGGGGCAACGGCACCACCGCCGACCGGGCCACGGCCGCGGTCGACGCGCAGTTCGGCATCACCAGCACCCTGGACTTCTACAAGAAGACCTTCGGCCGCAAGGGCATCAAGAACGACGGCGCCGGCGCACACGCCCTGGTCCACTTCGGCACCAACGTCGGCAACGCCTACTGGTCCTCGGACTGCGGCTGCATGCTCTACGGCGACGGGGACGGCAAGCTGTTCGGCAAGCCGCTGGTCGTCCTGGACGTCACCGGCCACGAGCTGACCCACGGCGTGGTCGACGCCACCGCCAACCTCCAGCCCACCCGCGTCGACGACGAGGGCCGCCAGTACGGCGAACCGGGCGCGCTCAACGAGTCCCTGGCCGACATCTTCGGCAGCGCGGTGGAATTCGCCGCGAACAACCCGAAGAACCCGCCGAACTACCTCATCGGCGAGAAGCTCGGCCTGCCCCAGAAGTTCCTGCGACGCCTGGACAAGCCGTCCCTGGACAAGCTCGAAGGGGCCGTCGACTACTGGTCGAAGGACACCCACGACACCGAGGTGCACGCCGGCTCCGGCGTCTCCTCGCACGCCTTCTACCTGCTGGCCGAGGGCAGCGGCAGCCGGACCGCCGGCGGCGTCGCCTACGACTCCCCCACCTACGACGGCGCCAAGGTGACCGGCATCGGCCGGGACAAGGCCGTCGCGATCTTCTACCGGGCGCTCACCCGCTACATGGTCTCCACGACCGACTTCCACGACGCCCGCACCGCCACCCTCCAGGCCGCCAAGGACCTCTACGGCGCGGGCAGCACGGCGTACCGGACGGTCGACCGTGCCTGGGCGGCGGTCAACGTCACCGCCGCCAACGCGCCCCGGCGCTGACCCGGCGCCGGCCCCCGCGTCGCACCGGTCGGAGCGGTGCCCCCGCCACGCGCGGGGCACCGCCTCCCGGCCCGGCCGGGGACCGCCGCCTACGTTGACGCCATGACCGTGCGCACCGGCCGGCGGCGCCGCCCCGGCAGCCCCGCCGCGGCGGGCGTCTTCGCGATCGGCATGGCGGGGACGACCCTGCCCACCCCGCTCTACGGGCTCTACCGCCACCAACTGGGCTTCTCCGAGCTGATGGTGACGGTGGTCTTCGCCACCTACGCCCTCGGGGTGATCGCGGTCCTGTTCGGCGCCGGCGACGTCTCCGACGAGACCGGCCGGCGCCCGGTGCTGTTCGCCGCACTGGGCCTGTCCGCGGCCAGCGACCTGTGCTTCCTGCTGGAAGACGGGCTGCCGCCGCTGCTGCTCGGGCGGTTGCTGTCCGGTTCCGCCGCGGGGCTGTTCAGCGGCACCGCCACCGCCGCCGTCCTCGAACTGGCCCGCCCCGGCCGGGAGTCCCGGGCCGGCTTCGCCGCCACTGCCGCCAACATGGGCGGCCTGGGCTGCGGCCCCCTCCTGTCCGGCCTGCTCGCCCAGTACGCGCCCCGGCCGCTGGCCCTCCCCTTCCTCGTCCATCTGCTCCTGCTGGCCCTCGCCACGGTAATGACCTGGCGGCTGCCGGAGACCGTCACAAACCCGCACCGGCTCAACTCGCTGCGCCCCCAGGGCGTCCGGGTGCCGCCGGCCGTCCGCGGGGTGTTCGCTCCCGCCGCCGTCGCCGCGTTCGCCGGCTTCGCCCTGCTCGGGCTGTTCACCTCGATCGCGCCGAGCTTCGTCGCGCAGACCCTCGGCGAGCACAATCTCGCGGTCTCCGGGGCGGTCGTCTGCGCGGTCTTCACCGGCTCGACGCTCGGCCAGGCCCTGACCGGCCGGTTCGGCCTGCGCACCGCCCTGCCGGCCGGCTGTCTGTTCCTGGTGCTGGGGCTGCTGCTGGTCGCCGGTTCGCTGGCCGCGAGCGCGCTGCCGGTGCTGGCCGCCGGCGCGCTCTGCGGCGGCACCGGCCAGGGCCTGGCGTTCCGCGCCGCGCTCACCGCGGTGAGCGCCGCGGCCCCACCGGAGCACCGCGGCGGCACCCTCTCCGCCTTCTTCCTCGTCGCCTACCTCGGTCTCTCACTGCCGGTGGTGGGCGTCGGCGCACTCACCATGGCGCTGGGCCTGCGGGACGCGGGGCTCGCCTTCGCCGCGTGCATTGTCGCGGTGGCGGTGGTGGTCGGTGGCTACGTCCTGCGGTGCCCGCTGCCGCGGGATGAACAGGGGTGACCCCCCCACCCCCCTCAGCCGTTTGCGCCTGGCGGCGCGTTTCCCGGCCCGCTTCGCGGGCTTGTTGTCCGCTGCGCGGGGCTGTTGGGTGCGGTGACGGGTCTCCGGGGTAGGGGTGTGCCGGACTGCTGTCGCTTTACGTCCGGCACACCCCTACCCCGGAGACCCGCCCCCTCCCGTGGGTGGTCATGAAAGACGGTGAGTGGGGGCGTGCGTGAGTGGTCCCGTGCCGGCTCGCTCACCAATTGCCGGTCGCCCATCAGTCCAGAACCTGCACCGGCCCACCGGACATGCGCCCCAACTCACCTGTCATCCATCCCCCACGGGAGGGGACGGGTCGGAGGGGCAGGGGGTGTGTCCGGACGTAAAGCGACAGCAGTCCGGACACACCCCCTGCCCCGGAGGCCCGTCACCGCACCCAACAGCCCCGCGCAGCGGACCAAGCCCGCCGCCAGGCGGCCACGGCGGGGAACCCGACAACGTACGACGTGGCCCGCGCCGCCAGGCGCAAAAACGCGAACCCCTACGGCGGGAAAGCCAGCTACGTGGGACGCCGGCCAAGCGCAGCGGACAGGCCGACCAGTACCAGAAGCACGGCCACCGCCAAAAACCCGGCGAGCACCGCGAAGCCGGTCACGCTGGTGCCCGTGGCATCGGTGAGCCACCCCACCAGATACGGGCCGGCGAAGCCGCCAAGGTTGCCGAGCGCGTTGACCAGGCCCATCGCCACCGCGACCACCTCGAAGCGGAGCAGCTGGCCGGGGATCGCCCAGAAGGGGCCGTAGGGGGCGTAGACCGCGGCGGCCGTGACGCACAGCAGCAGCATCCGCGGCAGCGCGCCGTGCACCGCCTGGCCCAGCAGGAGGGCGACGATGCCCACGGCCAGAGGGATGGCGACCGCCTGCCGGCGGCGGCCGGTGCGGTCCGACCAGGCGGCGTTGGCGATCATCGCCACCAGTGCGACGGTGAACGGGACCGCGGTCAGCAGCCCGACCTCGGTGGCGGAGCCGTCGTGGGTCAGCTCCTTGATGACCGACGGCAGCCACAGGCTGAAGCCGTAGAAGCCGGTGATCCAGAAGAAGTAGACGCCGATGAGGACCAGGACGGAGCGCCGGCGGACCGCGCCGAGGTAGGAGCCGCCGCCCGCCGGGGGCTTGGCGGCCTCGTCGGCGGCGATCGCCCGGGCCAGGTGGTCGGCCTCGGCGGCGGAGATCCAGCGGGCCCGGGCGGGGTGGTCGGCGACGGCGAACCACCAGACCACCGCCCACACCAGCGGGGGCACTCCCTGGAGGACGAGCACCCAGCGCCAGCTCGCGTGGTCCAGCATCCAGCCGGACAGCGGCGCCATCAGCACCGACGACAGCGGCAGGCAGGCCATCCACAGGGCGTTGGCGCGGGCGCGCTCGCGCAGCGGGAACCACGAGGCCAGCAGGATGAGGACGGCCGGCCAGACGCCGCCCTCGAAGAAGCCCAGCACGAACCGCGCGGCGTAGAACTGGGCCCTGGTCTGCACCAGGCCGGAGAGCACCGCGGACAGGCCCCAGGCGACCATCAGGATCAGGACGGTCTTCCGGGCGCTCCAGCGCTGGGCGAGGACCGCCGCGGGGATCTGCAGGAAGACGTAGCCGAGGAAGAAGATGCCGCCGGCCAGGCCCTTGTCGGCGTTGGAGAGGGCCAGGTCGCCGTGCATGAAGGGGAGGACGACGGAGACGTTGTTGCGGTCGAGATACGCCAGCATGTACATGATCGCGGCGACCGGGATGACATAGACCCAGCGCTTGGCCGGTATCGCCCCCTGGGTCATGACTGCACCCTCCCCCTCCGCGTGCTGCCGTTTCCCGCCGCGCGAGGGCGCGGCGATCTTGCAACGGGAGGGTAGCAGGCGGGAGTTGTGCGGTCAGGGGTCGTGACGAGCGGGTTCCCGCGGCCCCCGGTCCGCGTCGGGCAGGGCCTGTTCGGTCCAGATCACCTTGCCGTCGCCGGTGTAGCGGGTGCCCCACCGCTCGGCCATCTGCGCGATCAGGAAGAGGCCGCGGCCGCCCTCGTCGGTGGTCGCGGCGTGCCGCAGGTGCGGGGAGGTGCTGCTGTGGTCGGCGACCTCGCAGATCAGCGAGCGGTCGTGGATCAGCCGGACGCGGATCGGGCCGACGGCGTACCGGATGGCGTTGGTGACCAGTTCGCTGAGGATCAGCTCGGTGGTGAACGCCTCCTCGGCAAGCCCCCATTCGGTCAGTTTGCGGACCGCCGCGGCGCGCACCGGCGCGACCGCGGACGGGTCGGCGGCGACGTCCCACTCGGCGACGCACCCGGCGTCCAGGCGGCGGGTGCGGGCGACCAGCAGGGCGATGTCGTCGGCCGGGCGGTCCGGCAGCAGCGCGCCGAGCGCCGCCTCGCAGGTCTCCTCCGGGGTCCGTTCGGGGCGGCCGCCCAGCGTCTCGCGCAGCAGCGCCATACCGGTGTCGATGTCGCGCTCGCGGTCCTCGACGAGCCCGTCGGTGTAGAACACCAGGCGGCTGCCCTCGGGAAGTTCCAGCCGGCAGGTGTCGAAGGGCATGCCGCCGAGGCCGAGCGGCGGGCCGCCGGGCACCTCGGCGAACTCCGCGCTGCCGTCGGGCCGCAGCACCAGCGGCTGGACGTGCCCGGCGCGGGCCATGGTGCAGGCGCCGGTCACCGGGTCGTAGATGGCGTAGAGGCAGGTGGCGCCGGTGACCGGGGCCTTGGGGCCGTTACCGCCGCCGGCCGCGCCCTCGTCCTGGTCGATGCGGGTGACCAGCTCGTCGAGGTGCCACAGCAGCTCGTCGGGCGGGACGTCGAGGTTGGCGAAGTTGTGGATCGCGGTGCGCAGCCGGCCCATGGTGGCGGCGGCGTGCAGGCCGTGCCCGACGACGTCGCCGACGACCAGGGCGACCCGGGTGCCGGGCAGCGGGATGATGTCGAACCAGTCGCCGCCGACGCCGCCCAGCCCGCCGAGTCCGGCATGCGCGGGCAGATAGCGGAAGGCGGCCTCGACGGCGTTCTGATCGGGCAGGGCGCGCGGCAGCAGGCTGCGCTGGAGCGTGACCGCCATGGTGTGCTCGCGGGTGTAGCGGCGGGCGTTGTCGATGCTCACCGCGGCCCGGGCGACCAGCTCCTCAGCGAGCGAGAGGTCCTCCTCGTCGAACGGCTCGGGGGTGCGCGAACGCCAGAAGAGGACCACGCCGAGGATGACGCCGCGGGCCCGCAGCGGGACGGCGATCAGCGAGTGGATGCCCTGGGCGACGATCTGCCGGGCGCGTTCGGGGTCCTGCCGCTGCCAGCCGGAGAACGCGGCCAGGTCGGCCTCCAGGACCGGTTCGCCGGACGGCAGCCGGCTGCCGAGCGCGGTGGTGGGCGCGAACCGCATCGGCTGGCCGACCGGGTGGAGCGACCCGTCGGGCACCTCGCCGGCGACGGCCGTGCGGCGCATCTCTATGGCCGGTCCGGCGGCCTCGGGTTCCTCGCCGTTGAGGACGGAGACGGCCAGGTCGACGGTGACGAGGTCGCTGAACCGCTCGGCGCCGAAGCGGGCCAGCTCCTCGCAGGTGTGCACCACGTCGAGGGTGGTGCCGATCTCGGCGCCGGCGTCGTAGAGGAGTTTCAGCCGGCCGCGGGCGATGTCGGCGCGGCCGGTCAGGGCCCGGAGTTCGGTGGTGTCGCGGAGGGTGGTGACGCTGCCGGGCGGGCCGCCGGCCCGTTCCGTGGAGCGCTGGTTGACCGCGAGCAGTCGCTCCCCCACCGGGTGCACCTCGTCGGTGACGACCCGGCCGGACTCCAGCAGCGCCGCGGTGTCCGGATCGAGTCCCAGGTCGGCGACCCGGCGGCCCTCGACGTCGGGCGGCAGGGCGAGCAGCCGCCGGGCCTCGTCGTTGGCGAGCACCAGCCGGCCGTCGCCGCGCACGATGATCACGCCTTCCCGGACCGCGTGCAGCACCGCGTCGTGGTGCTCGTACATCCGCGTCATCTCCTCCGGCCCCAGCCCGTGGGTCTGGCGCCGCAGCCGGCGGCTGACCAGGGCGGTGCCGCCGGTGGTGAGCAGCAGCACGGCGGCCGCGGCGCCGAACAGCAGCGGGAACTGGTCGTCGACGACGCCGCTGACCCTGCTGAGGGTGACGCCGGCGGAGACCAGGCCGACGACCTTGCCGTCCTGGCCGAAGACGGGCACCACAGCCTGGACGAGGGGGCCGATGGTGCCGGTGATCTTCTCGGTGACGACTCCGCCGGCGAGCGCGGGCCCGATGGTGCCGACGAACTTCTTGCCGATGCGGTTGGTGAGCGGGTGGGTGTAGCGGATGCCGTGGGTGTTCATGACGACGATGAAGTCGACCTCGGAGCTCCTGCGGGCGGCTTCCGCGCGGGGCTGGAGCACGGCGGTGGGGTCAGGGCTCTTGAGGGCCGTTTCGATGCCGGGGGCGTTGGCGAAGGTCTGGGCCACGGCGACCGAGCGGTTTCGGGCCTCCCGTTCCGAGTCGGTCCCGGACTGCAGCACCAGGGCCGCGATGGCGGCGGCGACGAGCAAGACGACGATCGCCACTTGCAGGAGAAAGACCTGGCCAGCGACAGTTCGCATCCTCAGAACCGAACGCGGGCGGCCGTAGCGTCCGGCCATGTCCTCTTTCTACACCTCCCGCATACGGTGGGCGAGCCGCGTACTGCGCAGCGCAGCGGCGCCGGAGAGCATGCGCCGCGGCAGCGCCAGTAAAACCTCTCGGTATGTTTCCCGGCTACGGGCGTGCACTCCCCGGCCGGGTGCGTGTAACTCTTCCCACAGCCCGGGACGGTTGCGGACGGACCGCCGATCTGCCGGGCGCCTCCGGCGCGGCGCGCAATGTGCCTGGTCAGCGGTGCTTACCGGGGAGTCGGGCGGGGCGTGGGGGCGCCCGGCGGGCGGCCGGGGGCGCTCGGGGGGCCGCCGGGCGCGTATGAGACGTTCGTGGGCATGCATGTTGCAGCAGAGGAGATCCGCGCCCGGGCGGCGGTGCTCATCGACCACCATGCGCGCGGGGCGTGGCAGCCGGACGACGCGGACCGCGGGACCGCCGTCGCGCTGTTCCGCTTCCTGGAGACGGGGCTGCCGCTCTCCGGCGAGCAGATCCGCGCCGCCCTCGCGGAATCCGGGCCGATGGCAGCGGACGGCGCGGGGCTGCCGGCACTGCTGCGGGACACCGCCGGGCTGCTGGACGACCCGGACGTGGCCGACGGCCCCGCGGGGCGGGACGCCGTCGACCACGTGTGTCTGCTGCTGGACGCGCTCGCGCTGGCCCGGCCGGACGGCCGGTGAGCGGCCAGGCCTAGGGCGTTTCGGCGGCCGCCAGTTCGTCCTCGGGGACCGAGATGACCCAGTGGCTGTCCTGTCGCGGGCGGAGGTAGACGGCCCAGTAGACGGCGGCCACCGCGACCACCGCGCCGGTGATCAGCAGGCTTTCGGCGCTCTGCTGGCACAGCACCCAGGCCAGGACGAGGACGATCAGCGCGGGGACCACCGGCCACAGCGGCATCCGCCAGGCGAGCCGGTGCCTGTGCGCGCCGCGGCGGGAGACCAGCGCGCCCAGCGCGACGAAGACGTACATGCCGGCGACGGCGACGCCGGTGACCTCGTTGAGGGTGTCGAGGGTGACGAAGCACAGCGCGGCGCCGGGGACGCCGACCGCGAGGGTGGCCGCCCAGGGTGCGCCGAAGCGCCGGCCGACGTGCGAGAAGATCCGGTTGACCGGGGTGGGCCAGGCGGCGTCGCGGGCCGAGGAGAAGACCACCCGGGAGTTCTGGATCACCATCACGATCGCCGCGTTGACGATCGCCAGGGCGATGCAGAGGCTGACGAAGGTGCCGACGGCGGAGTTGCTCCAGCCCTGGACCATGCCGGCGACGTCGCCCGCGCCGAGGGTCTTCAGGTCGGGGGCGCCGAGGGTGATCGCGACGACCGGGACGAGGACCACGGCGGCGCCGATGGCGAGCGTCCACAGCACGGTGCGGGAGACGTTGCGCCGCGGGTTCTCCATCTCCTCGGCGAGGTACACCGCGGTGGAGAAGCCCTGGAGGATGAAGAGCGCGGTGGCGAGCCCGGTGACGATGAGCCCGCCGGTGACCGCGGTACTGGTGCCGTGTCCGGCGTCCATGACCGGGTGGATCAGGGTGGCCGCGGAGCGGTGGGGGTGGCTGAAGCCGAGGAACGCCACGACGGCCGCGGCGATCACCTCCAGCACCAGGAAGATGCCGGTGATCCAGGCGTTGGCGCGCAGGTCGAGCAGGCCCATGGCGGTCGCCAGCAGCAACACCGCGGCGGCGGTCGGCTGCTTGTCCAGGTGCACGAGGGGGGCCAGGTAGTCGGCGGTGCCCAGAGCGATGATGGGCGGCACGATCATGACGACGATCAGGGAGAGCACGAAGACCAGCCAACCCGCGAGCCGGCCCATCAGGGTGCCGACCATGGCGTACTCGCCGCCGGAGCTGGGGATCAGGGTGCCCAGCTCGGAGTAGGCGAAGGCCACCCCCACGCACAGCACCGCCGCGATGGCGATGGTCAGTGCCGTACCGGTGCCCAGGCCGGCGAACGAGTCCGGCACGATGACGAACAGCGAGGACGCCGGGGTCAGGCAGGACAGGGTGAGCAGGGTGCCGCCGACCACACCGATCGACCGGGTGAGTTGGGGGCTGTCCGCCGGTGTCGCGGTCCGGGTCTTCGGTGCCGGGACGGCGGTGGCAACTGGCGTGGTGGGCATATCGGTCATCCGGGTCCCATCGATGCTGGCGGGCAGGAGGGGCGGCACGTCACGGGGGCGAGTGCCGCGAGCGGTCGCACCAGATGCACTGCGGGGCCGCTTCGGTGACCGGAATACAACCTCCGCCGGACACTCCCGTCAAGGGTTTGTTAAGAGTGCGAGACAACGAAATCCGTAGCCTCCGCCGCTTTCGCAATCGTTATCCATGCCATCCAGGCGCTGGGTACACGGATTCCGCGGGGCTTTGGCGGGCTGCGGATTCATCGGCCGGGCGGCCCGGCGACTTTCGCCAAGCGTCCCGCCGGCGGGCGGAAATCAGCCGTCGGGGTCCCGGACGCGGGCGATCAGCAGCGCGACGTCGTCGTGGTCGTTGCCGTGCCGCAGCTCGCCCAGAAGGCGGTCACAGAGTTCCTCCAGCGGCCGTTCGGGCTCGGCGAGCAGCCCGAGGAGGAGGTCCAGGCGGGTGTCGATGGCCTGGTCGCGGGTCTCGATCAGGCCATCGGTGTAGAGCACGAGTTGGTCGCCGGCGCGCAGCGGGACGGTGGTCTGCTCGAAGGCCACGCCACCGACGCCGAGCGGTGCGCCGGTCGGCAGGTCGAGCAGCTCCGGCGGCCCGCCGGGCCGCACCACGACCGGCGGGAGGTGGCCCGCGACGGCGATCCGGCACTCCTCCCGGTGCGGGTCATGGACGGCGTAGAGGCAGGTCGCGAAGGCCGGGTCGAGGCCGCCGGCGATGTGGTCGAGGTGATCGAGCACCTCGGCGGGCGCGAGGTCGAGGTCGGCCAGCGCGCGGGTGGTGGTGCGCAACTGGCCCATGGTGGCGGCCGCGTTGATGCCGCTGCCCATGACGTCGCCGACGACGAGCGCGGTCTTGTCTCCGGCGACCGGGATGACGTCGAACCAGTCGCCGCCCACCTCGCTGGCCGCCTGCGCGGGCTGGTAGCGGTAGGCGATGTCCATCGTGGTGGGCCGCGGCGGCCGGTGGTTCATCAGGTGCCGCTGGAGGGTGAGCGCGGTGCGCCGCTCGCTCTGGTAGGAGCGGGCGTTGTCGATGCAGACCGCCGCCCGGGCGGCCAGTTCGACGGCGAGCACCGCGTCGTCCTCGTCGAAGGACAGCGGGTTGTCCGTGCGGTAGAGCGACAGCGCGCCCAGCACCTCGCCGCGGGCGATCAGCGGCACCGCCAGATACGAGTGCAGCCCGGCCTCCCGCAGCAGCTCCGCGCCCTGCGCGTCGGCGGCGATGTGCCGGCGCTCCTCCGGGCCCACCTCGCCGACCAGCACCGGCCGGGCCTCGGTGACGCAGCGGGTGATCAGCCGCTCGGTCTCGTAGGCGGCGAGCTGCCCGGTGGGGTCGGCGGCACCGACGGCGGGCGTCTCCCCGGCCGCCGCGACCGCCAGCGCCCGGAAGCGGGCCGGTCCGCCGCGGGCGCCGGGCCGGCGGCCGTCCAGCACGGCGTCGAGGACGTCGACGGCGGCCAGGTCGGCGAGTTCGGGCACGATGACGTCGGCCAGCTCCTGCGCGGTGCGGCCGACGTCGAGGGTGGTGCCGACGGTCGCCGAGGCGTCCGCGATGACCGCCAGCCGCCGGCGGGCCCGGGCCGCCTCGGTCGCGGCCCGGTGCTGCTCGGTGACGTCCACGACCGAGGTGGCCACGCCCAGCACCCGGCCGTTGGCGTCCTCCAGCCGGTAGTACGAGACCGACCACGCCTGGTCGGCATCGGGGTGGGTGGCGGTGGGGCCGACGGAGAACTGGTCGAGCAGTGGCCGGCCGGTGGCCAGCACCGAGCGCATCCGCTCCTCGATCGTGTCGGTCTCCAGGAAGGACAAGGCGTCCCGGACGTGCCGGCCGATGTGCTGCTCCGCGGAGAGGTCGTTGATCCGCTCCAGTGCCGGGTTGACCATCACGAACCGCAGATCGGCGTCGAGCACCGCCAGCCCGATCGGCGACTGCGCCACCAGCCGCACCGACAGCGCCAGGTCCCGCTCCACCTCGCGCAGCACCGCCTGGTCGGTGGCGATGCCCAGGGCGTAGGCGGCGCCGTGCTCGTCCTGGAGGCGCATGTTGCGGAATTCGACCAGGCGGGTGCTGCCGTCCTTGTGCCGGACGGGGAAGACCCCGGCCCAGCTCTCCCCGCCGGACATCACCTCGGCGAACAGCCGCAGGACGAGATCGACGTGCTCGGGCGGGACCAGCAGCCGGACGGCGGACCGGCCGAGCGCCTCCTCGGCGGTCCAGCCGAAGAGTTCCTCGGCCTGGGGGCTCCACAGCGTGATCCGGCCCTTGGCGTCGAGCATGACGGCGGCCACGCCCAGTACGTCCAGCAGGCCGCCGGGGTGCGTCGGCCCGGCCCCGGACTGGGCAGCACTCTCCGGGAACGCGTCGGTCGCACCCATGCAGGCACTCCTTCCGCCGGTCTTCGAGACCGACAGCCGTGGCGCTCCGTGCACGGCCAGGTCGTGCCGTGCTGCCGCTGCCCTCCATCATCTCTCGACACCGGACGGACCCGCAGGCAGAGCGGGGTCCACCGGGGGCGGGGCCCGTGCCGGAGGGAGCATTATGGGCCGCCGTCCCCCGACCGGGCGACCTGGTTGACGATATTGATCGACTGGGCGGTGGCTGGACAACGCCCACGTAAAGGCACCCGACTTGGAGATGTCGATCTCTTGGGACTACCCTGCATTAGTTGCTGGAGGCAACCAATAAAAGAATTTCGCGCCACCGGCGTACCCCCGTACGCCGCCGGGGTACAGGAGGAAACCCTCGATGCCGATATCCGACCAGCCGTTCCGCACATATGTGGAGGAGAACCTCGATGCACTTAACCTCGACCCGGGCCACGAGGCCCTGGTCCACCAGGGCCGCCGGGTCACCGCCGGCGAGTTCCGCGCGCTGGTCCTGCGGATGGCCCGCGCGCTGCGCGAGCGGGGCGTCGAACGCGGCACCACCGTCACGCTGCTGAGCGGCAACCTTCCCGAGACCATCGCCGCCCGCTACGCCGCCAACCTCGTCGGTGCGCGGGTCAACCACCTCTACAACAAGCTCTCCGCCGACTCCCAGGCCGCGATCGTCCGCGACGTCGAGACCCGCGCCCTGATCGTCGACCCGCGGCTGGCCGAACGGGCCGCGGAACTGGTCGAGTCGGCGCCCGTCCCGGACGTCCTGGTGCTGGGGCCGGCCAAGTTGGGCACCGACCTGCTGGAGCTGGCGGCCGGTCAGAGCGACGAGCCGTTCGCCACCGACGCCCGGCCGGACGACATCTGCACCATCCGGCACACCGGCGGCACCACCGGCCACCCCAAGGGCATCTGCACCACCTTCGAGCAGGTGCGGTCGTTCAACGGGGTGCTCCCGGAGTACGAGGACGTGGAGCACCGGCAGCTGGTGTGCACCACCCTCGCGCACGCGGCGGGCCACCTGGCCGACGTCGTGCTGCGCTCGGGCGGCACGGTCGTGCTGCTCGACGACTTCGATCCCGCGGAGGTGCTCGCCGCCATCGAGCGCGAGCGGATCACGGCCCTCTTCCTGCTGCCCCCGCTGCTCTACCAGCTGATGGACCACCCCGACCGGCCGCGCACCGACACCTCCAGCCTGCGCTCGCTGACCTATGGCGGGTGCCAGGCGTCGCCGGCCCGACTGGTCGACGCGGTCCGGGCGTTCGGGCCGGTGCTGCTGCAGTTCTACGGGCAGAACGAGGCGGGCGGCATCAGCGTGCTCACCCAGGACGACCACGACCCCGCGCGCCCCGACCGGCTGCGCTCGGCCGGCAAGGTGCTGCCCGACGTCGAGGTGGCGATCCGCGACGAGTCCGGGCGCGATCTGCCCCCCGGCGAGCACGGCGAGATCTGCGTCCGCTCCGCCATGATCATGCAGGGCTACTGGAAGCAGCCGGAGCTCACCGCCGAGGTGCTGCGGGACGGCTGGCTGCACACCGGTGACGTCGGCTTCGTCGACGAGGAGGGCTACCTCACCATCGTCGACCGGATCAAGGACATGATCGTCGTGGTCGGCGGCCACGTGTACACCACCGAGCTGGAGGACCTGCTGAACTCGCACCCGCAGGTACTCCAGAGCGCCGTCTACGGCGTCCGCGACGCGGACCGGATGGAGCGGGTGCACGCGACGGTGGTGCGGACCCCTGACGGCGATGTCGACGCGGAGCAGCTGTGCGCGATGGTGCGCGAGGTCCGCGGCGCGATGTACGAGCCGGCCCGCATCACCTTCACGGAGGCGCTGCCGCTGACCGACGTGGGCAAGCCGGACAAGAAGGAACTCCGGCGCCGCGCCGAGGAGTCGGGCGCCACGGCCTGATCCGGCCGGCCGGTCCCGGCGCGCCCCGGACCGGCGAAAGCGGGCCGCCGCAGTCACGTACTGCGGCGGCCCGCCGGGCTGCGTGCGGTCAGATCAGCCAACCGAGCAGATCACGGAGAATGCGCCCGAGAAGCCCGACGTCATGGACCTCGCAGCCCTCCCGCCCAAAATGCCCGCGGCCATGGTGGCCCTCGCGACCGAAACGGCCCTCATTGCCGAATCGGCCGAAACCGCAGTCGTCGTCCCAGTGGTGATGGTGATGCCAGCGACCGTGGTGACCACGGCCGTGATCGCCGCTCATCGCGACGGTCTGCCCCTGAGGGGCCGCCTGCGCCATACCGGCTGCCGGGACGACCATCGCGGCGGCGAGTGCCGCGGCGGCCAGGGTACGTCCTATGTACTTACGCATGCGCTTCTCCCGTTTGGCAGGAAATCGGACAAGACGATGGGTACCGCGCGGCGACGGGTTCCTCGCCGACACCGTGGGCGGCCACTCCAACGGCCCCCGCATTTGCGCCGATAGAGGCAGCGCCCTCAGTGCTTGCGGGCCCGGCTCGGCTGGACCCGGGCGGGCTCGCCGGGCATCTTCGGGTGGTCCGGCGGATACGGCAGATCGCCCAGCCCCTCCTCGGCGGCGTACCGGTCGGCGAGTTCCAGCAGGGGCTCCAGGCCGAAGGCGTGGTCCGCCATGTCGGCGTGCGGGTCGCCGAGTTCGGCGAACCGCGGGGGCACGGTGCGCAGGTCGAAGTCCTCGGGCTCGACGGCGGACAGCTCCTCCCAGCGCAGCGGGGCGGAGACGGTCGCCCGGGGGCGGGCGCGCAGCGAGTAGGGCGAGGCGATGGTGCGGTCGCGGGCCATCTGGTTGTAGTCCACGAACACCTTCTCCCCGCGCTCCTCCTTCCACCACGCGGCCGTCACCCGCTGCGGCAGCCGCCGCTCCAGCGTCCGCGCCACGGCGATCGCGGCCCGTCTGACCTCGGTGAACGTCCAGTGCGGGCGGATCGGCACATAGACGTGCACGCCGCGGCCGCCGGAGGTCTTCGGCCAGCCGCGCAGCCCGTACTCGCCCAGCAGCGCGCGCAGTTCGTGGGCGACCGCGACGGCGTCGGCGAAGCCGGTGCCGGGCTGCGGATCGAGGTCGATGCGCAGTTCGTCGGGGTGCTCGGTGTCCGTGCGGCGGACCGGCCAGGGGTGGAAGGTCAGACAGCCGAGGTTGGCCGCCCAGACCACGGCGGCGGGTTCGTTCGGACAGATCTCGTCCGCGAATCGCCCACTTGGGAAGGTGATCCGGGCGGTGGGCAGCCAGTCCGGCAGTCCCTTGGGCGCCCGCTTCTGGTAGAAGAACTCGCCCTCGACGCCGTCGGGGAACCGCTGCATGGTGGTCGGCCGGTCCCGCAGGCCGCGCAGCACCCCGTCCGCGACGTCGAGGTAGTACTGGGCGACGTCCAGCTTGGTGAAACCGCGCTCGGGGTAGTACGTCTTGTCCGGGTTCGAGACGCGCACCGTGCGCCCCGCGACATCCAGCTCCACAACTCGGGCTCCGGCCATGCCTCCACGCTAGGTTCCGCCGGAGGACCCCGCGCGCCGGGCGTGCCGGCGGTGGACCGGCCGGTTCCGGCGCGCGGGAACGGGCGACGGCCCGCAGGATCGGGACCATGGACCTGCCCGTGATGCCCCCGGTCTCCCCCATGCTCGCCAAGCCGGTGGCGAAGATCCCCGACGGCATGCAGTACGAGGCCAAGTGGGACGGCTTCCGCGTCATCGTGTTCCGGGACGGCGACGAGGTCGAGATCGCCAGCCGCACCACCAAGTCGCTCAGCCGCTACTTCCCCGAGGTGCTGGCGGCGGCGCGGGCCCAACTGCCGCCGCGCTGCGTGCTGGACGGCGAGATCGTCATCGCGCACGACGGCCGGCTGCACTTCGAGGAGCTGCTGGAGCGGATCCACCCGGCCGACTCCCGGGTGCGGACGCTGGCCGCCCGCACCCCCGCCTCGCTGGTCGCCTTCGACCTGCTGGCGCTGGACTCCGCGTCGCTGCTGGGCGAGGTGCAGACGGCCCGTCGGGAGGCCCTGGTCGAGGCGCTGCGGCCGGCCCGGCCGCCGGTGCACACCGCGCCGGCCACCACCGACCGGGAGGTGGCGCGGCGGTGGTTCGCGCAGTTCGAGGGGGCCGGGCTGGACGGGGTGATCGCCAAGCCGCTCGACCTGCCGTACCGGCCGGGCGAGCGTGTGATGTACAAGGTCAAGCACGCCCGTACCGCCGACTGCGTGGTCGCGGGCTACCGGCTGCACAAGAGCGGGCCGGTGGTCGGCTCGCTGCTGCTCGGGCTGCACGACGAGGCCGGGCACCTCCAGCACGTCGGGGTGTGCGCCTCGTTCCCGATGGCGCGGCGGCGCGCCCTCGTCGCGGAGCTGGCGCCGCTGCGGATGTCCGCGGACGAGACCGCCGGCCACCCCTGGGGCGCCTGGGCCGACGAGGCGGCGCACGCGGCGCGCCGGATGCCGGGCGGGCCGAGCCGCTGGAGCGGCGGCAAGGACCTGTCGTGGGTGCCGCTGCGCCCGGAGTTGGTGTGCGAGGTGGGCTACGACCACATGGAGGGCAGCCGGTTCCGGCACACCGCGCAGTTCCGCCGCTGGCGGCCCGACCGCACACCGGAGAGCTGCACCTACGCACAGCTGGAGGAGCCGGTCGGCTACGACCTGGGCGAGCTGCTGGGCGACTGACCGGGCCAGGCGGGCCGGCCGTCAGTGCTCGGGCGGCCAGTGGCGCCGGCTCTCCCCCGGTGCCAGCCGGTCCACCACCTCGGCGAGTTCCCGGCAGACCTGCTCGATCCTCCGGCGGATGGTGTTCTGCTCGGTGACGATCGCCGAGAGCAGCAGCGCGGTGAGCGCGGCGGAGGCGTTGAGGGCCTGGAGGTTGACCATCGCCTCCAGCAGGCTGTGCCCGGTGAACGGGCCGTAGCGGCCGGTCGCCGCGCTGATCGCGCACACCGACAGCACCAGCACGCAGGGCGCCGCCCCCGCCAGCTGGAACCGCAGCGCCGCCCACACGATCAGCGGGAAGACCAGGAACAGCACCGACAGCGAGGTCCGGGTGCTCACCAGCGAGACCACCACCGTGACCGCCAGCAGCGCCGCCGCCTCGGCCCACCGGTACAGCGGCACGTCCCGCGGCGGCCGGATCGTCCGGCAGGCGAGCAGCAGCGGGGCGATCACCAGGACGCCCATCGCGTCGCCCACCCACCAGGCCGCCCAGGCCCGCCAGAAGTCCCCGGCGGGCAGCGCCCCGGTGAGGACCTGGGTGCCGCTGCCCAACGTCGCGCTGATCACCATCGCGGCGAAGGCGCCGAGGGTGACCAGGGCGACCCCGTCGCGCAGCCGGTCCAGTTCGGTGCGGAAGCCGACCCGCCGGAGCATCAGGCAGGCGCAGACCGGCGCGAGGGTGTTGCCCGCGACCACGCCGATGCCCGCCAGGTCCGGCCTGGTGAGCGTCCAGATGACCAGTACGGTGCCGAGCGCGATGCCCGGCCACAGCCACAGGCCCAGCAAGAGCAGACAGCTCAGGGCGATGCCCGTGGGCGGCCACAGGGGGGTGACCACCGCACCCGCGATCACCACCTGCTCCAGCAGACCGACCTTCGCGGCCCCGTAGTAGACGGCGGCGAGCGCGAGGTTCCCCAGGACAGCCGACGCCGGCCGACGGATTTGCCCGGTGCGCACCACATCCGCCATCAGACAATGCCGCCGGCCGGCCGCCGGACGCGACACGCGCGGCCGGCCCGCGCTTCACCCGGCCCCGCGCCCTGCCGCGTCGTGGCTCAGCACGAGCACCGCGGCGTCGTCGGTGTGGCCGGTCAGCTCGGCGACGCACATCACCGCGCCGGCGATCTCGTCCGGGTCGTCCCCGGCCTGGGCGCTGACCAGCCGGACCACCTGCGCCAGCCCGTCCTCGATGGGGAACTTCGGGCCCTCGATCACCCCGTCGGTGAGCAGCACGAACGCACCCGCCGCGGTGAGCCGACGGCGGGTGACCGGATACCGCTGACCGGGCAGCACGCCCAGCGGGATGCCGCCGGGGTCCTCCGCCAGGCCCCAGCGCCGGTCGGTGGTGGCCCAGACACCGGGGACGTGTCCGGCGCGGGCGCTGGCCAACTCCCAGGACCGCGGGTCGAAGCGGACGAAGGTGCAGGTCGCGAAGAGTTCGCAGTCGATGGACAGCAGCAGGTCGTTGGCGCGGCTGAGGACCTCGCCGGGGTCGGCGGCATGGGCGGCGACGGCCCGCAGCCCGATCCGGATCTGCCCCATGAACGCGGCCGCCTCGACGTCGTGGCCCTGGACGTCGCCGACGGAGAAGGCCAGCGCCCCGTCCGGCAGCGGGAACCCGTCGTACCAGTCGCCCCCGATGGCGAGGCCGTGCCGGGCGGGGGCGTAGGTGGCGGCGGTGCGCAGACCGGGCAGCTCCGGCAGGGCGCCCGGCAGCATCTCGCGCTGCAGGACCTCGGCCAGCTCCACTCTGGCCCGCTGGAGCTCCGCGCCTTCCCGCGCCTGGGCGGTCAGCCGCCCGAGCGTGGTGAGCAGATCGTCGGCGCTCGCCGCCCGCGGGGGACGACGCCGAAGCATGGGCCCATCATATTTCGGGGGTCCGGCATCCGCTTGACGACGCCGGGGCGGGCCATGACCCATCGGACACGCCCTAGCCGGCCGGCTGCCGGGCCGCGGTCAGGTGGCCGACGCCGGAGCGCACCGCCCAGAAGAAGACCGCCAGCGCGACGGCGGCCACGGCGAGCGAGTCGTAGGGGGCGGGCAGCTGCCCGGAGCCCTTGAAGGTGCCCAGCCAGGACAGCGCGAGGAGCGCGAGCAGGTAGACCACCAGCCAGGCGCCGGTGCGGAGTTCGGCCGCGAGCGGGCGGCGGGGGCCGGCGCCGTCGCTCTCCGCGGCCCGGGCGCCGGGCCGGCGCATTGCCAGGAACAGCAGCAGTCCGACGAGGACCAGCGGCAGTGCCAGCCGCAGGTCGTGCCAGCCCGACCAGTAGACGAACTCGCTGGCCACCACGAAGCTCAGCGGGGCGATCCAGCGCAGCCCGCGGACCCAGCCGGCGGTCCCGCCGCCCGCTCCGGTGCGGAAGACCGCGACGGCGACCGCGGACGCGGCGTAGATCAGCAGGTACATGTCGCCCATCACGCTCACGATGTCCTGCCAGCCGCCGAACGGCAGCAGGAACAGCACGATCACCACGAGGTTGATCACCAGTGCCCGGCGCGGCATGCCGGAGCCCTCGTCGACCTTCATGAAGTAGCGCGGGATGGTGCCGTTCTTGGCCAGCGCGTAGGTGTGCCGGGCGTCGATCGCCACGCCGACGTAGGCCGAACCGCCGGGCGAGAGCACCGCGTCGGCGTAGAGCAGGCTGGAGAGCCAGTGCAGGTTGAGGATCAGCGCCAGCTGCCCGAAGGGCGAGTCGAAGGAGACGCCCTTCCAGCCGCCGCCGAGCAGCTGCTCGGGGACGGTGAAGAGGTACGCGACCTGGAGCGCCAGGTACATCAGCAGGGCCAGGCCGATGCCGGCCAGGACGGCCCAGGGGAGGGTGCGGCGGGGGTGGCGGGTCTCGGCGGAGAAGTCCAACGCGGCCTGGAAGCCGTTGACGGAGTAGACGATGCCGCCGCCGGCCAGCGCGGTCAGGCAGGCCACATAGCCGTACGGGGCGAAGCCGCCGTGGTCGGTGAGCCGGCCGGAGTGCCAGCCGGAGGCCAGCAGCGCGAGGACGGTGACGATCGGGACCGCGATCTTGAAGATCGAGATCAGGTTGTTCATCCGCGCGAACATCCGCACCGCGAACCAGTTCAGCGCGGTCAGCAGCACGCTGAGCCCGGCGGCCAGGCCGAGTCCGCCGAGGGTGAGGGTGTGGCCGTTGTAGAGGCCCGGGATGTAGTGCGCGGTGTACTGCATGATCGCGCTGATCTCGGCGGCGGTGCCGCCCACGGACAGCAGCGTCGACCAGCCGACGAGGGTGCCGACCAGCCGGCCGTTGGCCAGCAGCGGCCAGCGGACGGTGCCGCCGCCCTCCGGCCGGGACGCGCCCAGCTCGATCATGACCAGGGCGACCAGCCCGCACAGCAGGCCCGCCCCCACCCAGGACAGCAGCGAGGCCGGGCCGGCGGTCTGCGCGGCGTACATCGCGGCGAACAGCCAGCCGGAGCCGACGATGTTGGAGAAGCCGATCCCCGTCAGCCCCCAGAACCCCAGGTCGCGCCGCAACCGGCGCTCCTGCGCCCGCACTTCGGGCGCGGCGCCCCCGGCGGGCTCGTCCGCCCTCTGTCGCTCCGCCACGGAACGGCCTCCTCGACTCGCTGTCTGCGCTGGTCAGGACCCTACTCGACGGGTTCGCGCCAGAGGGTGGCCGAATGTTGCGACAGTATGAAGAGTGCGGCGGCGGTGCAAGAGCCTTCCGACGCAGGCCCTAACCGAGCTGCCCGGGGCTGAGTCCGAAGGTCTCGGCGAGGCCCGCGCGGCCGGCGCGGGGCCTGGTCATACGTAGCCGAATGCGGCGCCGTGGCGCCTGGCGGCGGGCCGGTCCGCTGCGCGGGGCTGTTCGGCCGCGGTGCCGGGCCTCCGGGGCAGGGGTGTTCCGGACTGCTTCGCTTTACGTCCGGAACACCCCTGTCCCTCCGACCCGTCCCCTCCCGTGAGTGGTCATAGACACGGTGAGTGGGGGCTGATGTGAGTGGTCCCCTGACGGTTGCTCATCAAGTGGGCGTCGCCCGTCGGCAGACGGTCACCCATCAGTCCGGAGGTCGCAGGGGCCCACCGGGCGTGCAGTCGCAACGGGGTTGAATCCACCCAACTCACGGGAGGGGACGGGTCGGAGGGGCAGGGGGTGTGTCCGGACGTAAAGCGACAGCAGTCCGGACACACCCCCTGCCCCGGAGGCCCGGCACCGCACCCAACAGCCCCGCGCAGCGGACCTTGGCCGGACCGGCCGTGACCGTGGCGGCCTCGGCCGGGTGCGCGCTCACGCTGTCGGTCGCGATGCGGTGCCGGCCCGGCTGGTGCCCGCGTCGCTGGCGCTGCTGCGGGCCGCCTACCCGCAACCGACCGCCCGCGGTCTCCAGCGCCGCCCGTCAGCTGGGCAGCGTCCTCGGTGTCGCGGTCTTCGGCACGCTGACGGCCGGCGGGCTGGTGCCGGGCGTCCACTTCTCGGGGCTGCTCGGGGCCGCCGGGTTCCTGCTCGCGGCGCGCTGGGCCCCGCGGGCGGGCCGGACGCCCGGTCCGGACGCGTAGGGCCCGTCCCGGAGCCGGGCCCGGCCGGCCGCCGGGCCCGGCCTCACCCGAAGGCGATCAGCCCGGCCGCGACCACCGCGACCGCCACCGCGCCGACCACGAACGCGGTGATCACCTTCCGCTGCCAGGGCGCCATCCAGCCACCCCGCAGGGCGCCGCCCATCCGCCCGTACTGCTCGATCCGCCCCATCGGCGTCAGCGGCTCGGTGGAGCCCTGCGGCATCCCGCCGGTCCAGTCGGGGCCGGGCTGCGGATAGCGGCGGCGCCAGCTCTCGTCCTCCCGCCACGGCAAGGTCATACGGTGCTCCTCACGATTCGTGATCGTTCCCGCCTGCCGCCTGCCCACGATCCGCGGCCGCACACCCCCCGTGTGCCGTACGAGAGACCGGCCGCTGCGATGCGCCGGACGTCCTCACCCGCAGGTCCAGCAACCCGCCCAGCACGCGGAGCGGGCACGGTGGTTGCGCAGCTGGAGCTTGGTGAGCCCGTCGGCGCCGTTCCCCTCGTGGCTGCCGTCGGCCAGCGCCCGGGCCAGGGCGAGCCGGCCGCACACGACGACGGTGAGCGCGGCCAGCTCCTCGGGCTCGGCACTCCCCCGGACGATGCGCAGCGGCACCTCCGCGGCGGCTTCCTGGGGCGGGCGGGTCACACGGCCGACGCTAGGAGCGGCCGGGGGCGGCGGCTCGGCGGCCTGCGCCGTTCGGCGGCCGGGCGGCCTCCCCAGGCGTGATTTCGGTGGGCCCGGCCGTGTTGTTCCCCGGCGGCGCCGGGCGGGCGGCGAGGATCGCGCAGGCAGGGCACGGACACCGGCGGTCGAGGCCGCAGTGGGGATGGCTGGGCGATGAGATCTGAGCGGACCGGCGACGAGGCGGGCTCGGCGCAGGACGGCGGGCGCCGGGGGTTCCTCAAGTACGCGGCGGGGATCGCGGGGGCGGCGGCCGGCACCGGACTGGGCGGCGGCACCGCGGCGGCCGTCCCGGCGGGCCGGACGCCGGAGCGCTCCCCGGCTCCGTCCGCCGACGGCCGGCACCTGCCGCCGGACCGGGTCCCGTTCCACGGCCGCCACCAGGCCGGCATCCTCACCCCGCAGCAGCTCTTCGCCGGCTTCGCCGCGTTCGACGTACTGGTGCAGGACCGGGCGGGCCTGATCCGGCTGTTGCAGAGGCTGACCGACCGGTCCCGGGTGCTGTCCGCCGGGGTGAAGCCGAAGGACGAGCGGACGGCCTCGGAGCCGCAGACCCCGGACTCGCTGACCGTCACGGTGGGCCTCGGGGCGTCCCTCTTCGACGACCGGTTCGGGCTGGCCGGGCACAAGCCGCGGCATCTGAAGGCGATGCCGGCGTTCCCCGACGACCGGCTGGACCCGGCGCGCTGCCACGGCGATTTGTCGGTCCAGGTCTGCGCGGAGCACCCGGACGCGATCGTGCACGTACTGCGCGACCTGGGCCGGGCGACGCACGGGATGATCCGGCCGCGGTGGCGGATGGACGCGTTCATGAACCCGTCCCGGCCCTCGGGGGCGCCGCGGAACTTCCTGGGCTTCAAGGACGGCATCGTCAACCCCGACACCGACTCGGACGCGGAGATGGACCGGCTGATCTGGGTGACCCCGCCGTGCGGGGAGCCGCGCTGGGCCGAGGGCGGCACTTACCAGGTGCTGCGGCTGATCCGCTTCGACAGCGATGCCTGGGACGACGTACCGGTGCACCACCAGGAGCGGATCTTCGGCCGGCGCAAGGCCGGCGGCGCGCCCCTGGGCGGCGACCGGGAGGACGAGGCACCGGACTACGGCAACGACCCCGACGGCCGGATCATCCCCCTCGACTCGCACATGCGGCTCGCCAACCCGCGGACCCCGCGCTCCGACAGTTCCCGTTTCCTGCGCCGGAGTTACAACTACGACCAGGGATACGACCGGCAGGGCCGGATGAATCTCGGGCTGGTCTTCTGCGGCTACCAGCAGAACGTGCAGCGGCAGTTCGCCACCGTGCAGCGCCGGCTGCGGCACGAACCGCTGTCCCGCTTCGTCACCCCCGAGGGCGGCGGCTACTTCTTCGTCCCGCCCGGCGTCCGGGACGAGGACGACTGGTTCGGCTCCCGGCTGATGCGGGACACCCGCTAGGGCCCGCTGGGACCCACGAGGATGTGCCCGCCGGTGCCGGAAGACGCCGGGTGGGCACGTCCATGCCATGGCGCGCGCACGCTCGGGTCCGCGCCGCCGCGGGGCGGAGGCGCGGGCCCGGTGCGTCAACCCTCCTTCGGTCAGGTGCAGTTGTCGGGTGCCGGACGGCCGGCGAAGCGGGCGGCGAGCCACTCGGCGGCCGGGGTGGCGCCGGCGATCGCGCCGAGGACGTGTTCGCCGAGCGGGATCGAGGACCACTGGACGCGGGCGCCCCGGGCGCACCAGTCGGCGCGCAGCTGCCGGCCGACGGCGTACGGGATCAGCTCGTCGGCGGTGCCGTGGTAGAGGTACACGGGCGCGTCCGGGGCGCGGGTGCCGAGGGTGGACTCCCGTAGCCGGGCCTGCCAGTCGGGCTGGTCCAGCGGGTTGCGGACGGTCACGTCGGAGATCCGCTTGAAGAGCCCGGCGGCGACGTCGACGACGACGCAGTGCTCGCGCAGGTAGGAGACGTAGTGCCGGCCGCGGTCGTTGAGGTAGTCGTCCAGGCGCAGTTCGGGGAAGGCGGCGTTCTGGCCGATGGCGGCCATCAGGATCAGTCCGGCGCCGATGTTGCCGTTGTTGGCGTCCGCGACCTTGCGCAGATCGGCCGGGACGCCGCCGGTGGCGGTGCCCCTGACCTTGAGTTCGGGGGCGTAGCTACGGTGGAGTTCGGCGGCCCAGCTGGTGGCCTGGCCGCCCTGGGAGTAGCCCATGATGCCGACCGGGGAGTCCGCGGTGACGCCCGCGGCGGCCGCTTCGGGGAGCCGTTCGGCGGCCCGGGCGGCGTCCAGGACGGCCTGCCCCTCGGCGCGTCCGACGGTGTAGGTGTGGTCGCCGGGGGTGCCCAGTCCCTCGTAGTCGGTGACCGCAACTGCCCAGCCGCGGGCGGTGAGTTGCTGGATGAGGTTGGCTTCCATGGTGGTGCCCTTGGGGAAGCCGGCCGAGGGGGCGCAGGAGTCGGCGAGGCCGACGGTGCCGACGGCGTAGGTGACGAGCGGGCGGGGGCCGGTGCGGCCGTCGTCGGGCACGATGACGGTGCCGGAGACGGTGTTGGGGGTGCCCTTGGCGGTGGTGGAGCGGTAGGTGAGGTGCCAGGCCCGGGTGCGGGTCGGCTGGCCGGGCAGGGGGTGGAACGCGGTGGGGGTGGCGGCGACGATGTCGCCGGGGCGGCCGGCCGCGGCCGGCGGCGGGCCCGCGGTGGCGGCGCCGGCGGTGCCGAGCGTCAGGGCCAGCGCGGCGGCGGTGCCCAGGGCGGTGGCGCGAAGGTGCATGCGGCTCTCCCAACTTGCCGGTGGGCAGGAGTGGTTGGGGTGACCGTAGTGACCGCCGGGCGGGGCGGGCGCTGACCGGAACGCTCAGCTTTGCTGGCCGCGCGGGACGGCCGGCGGGATGCCGCCGGGCGGCGGGGCGGCGCCGGCCAGGCGGTAGGCGCCGGGCGTGGTGCCGGTCCAGCGGCGGAAGGCGCGGTGGAAGGCGGTGTCCTCGGAGAAGCCGATCCGGGCGGCGAGCGCGGCGATCGGCTCCTGTCCGGCGGCCAGCGCGGTGAGCGCGGCGTCCCGGCGCACCGCGTCCTTGAGCCGCTGGTACGAGGTGCCCTCGGCGCGCAGCCGGCGCCGCAGGGTGGCCGGGCTGACCGCCAGCCGGGCGGCGATCTCGGCGGCTTCCGGCAGCCGGGCCGGCGCCGGGGCCCGCAGCGCCTGGGCGAGGGCGCGGCGCACCTGCTCGGCGACGGTGGTGCCGTAGTCGCGGCGGGCCAGCAGGTCGGCCGGGGCCCGTCGTAACAGCGCGGCCAGCGCGGGCTGGTCGCGGACGACCGGCGCGGTGAGCCAGTGGGCGTCCCAGCCGGCCGCGGTGTGCGGGGCGCCGAAGCGGACCGGGCAGCCGAACAGGGCGGGGTACTCGTCGGCGTGCGCGGGGGCCGGGTGGGCGAACCGCACCCAGTGCAGCGGGATCCGGCGCCCGATCAGCCAGCCGGCGAGCCGGTGCCAGATGAGCAGCAGGCAGGCGGCGAGGAAGACGGCCTCGTCGTGGCGGTGCAGCTCGCTGCGGACGGTGAGGACGGCGAGCCCGTCGTCCGGGCCGGCCGCCACGGCGAGGTCGGGGCCGCCGGGGAAGAGCCGGTAGAAGCGGGTGGCCCGGTCCAGGGCGGCGCCGAGGTCCGGACAGCCCAGGCAGGTCTGGCACATCATGGCGAAGGTGCCGCGGCGGCTGGGTGCCGGGCCCAGGCCCAGGAACTCGTCGTCGGTGGCCCGGTGCAGGGCCCGGATCAGGCGGGCGAACTGCTCCCCGGTGACCCGGGCCCGGTCGTCGGCGAGCAGCAGCGGAGGGATCCCCGCGCCCTGGAGCAGCGGCACGGGGTCGATGCCCAGCCGCCGTGCCCCGCCCAGCGCCGCCCGCACATGGTGCACCGCGATCGTCAACCGGCTCATGTGCGCACCGTAGCGGCGCCGGGCGCGGAGGTCAGGGGCCCGGACGGCACCGGTCGCCGGAGGGCGCGCCCGCGTCCCGGCGGCCGGCGCCCGGACCGGCGCCGTGGCCGGCTCAGCAGATGCGGGGCAGCTGCTCGCCCATCGGCAGATCGACCACCCGCGTACCGCCGAGCGAGGTGCGGGCCACCACCATGCCGGGGTGGGCGGCGACCGCCTCGCCGATCACCGTGGCCCCGGCGCCCAGCGGGTGGGCGCGCATCGCGTCCAGCACCGCGTCGGCGTGCTCGCGGGGGACGAACGCCACCAGCTTGCCCTCGTTGGCGACGTACATCGGGTCGAGGCCGAGGATGGCGCAGGCGTTGGCGACGACCGGTGGGACGGGGACGGCGCGCTCGTCGATGACCACGCCGGTGGCGGAGGCGGTGGCGATCTCGTTGAGCGCGGCGGCCAGCCCGCCGCGGGTGGGGTCGCGCAGCACATGCAGGTCGGGGGTGACCGCGAGCATCGTCTGGACGAGGCCGCCCAGCGCCGCGCAGTCGCTCTCGATCTCCGCGCCGAACTCCAGGCCCTCGCGGACGCTCATGATGGCCACTCCGTGGACACCGATGTCGCCGCTGACGATCACCACGTCGCCGGGCACCACTCGCTGCGGCCGCAGATCGACGCCGGGCGGGATCACGCCGATGCCGGCGGTGTTGAGATAGACGCCGTCGCCGCGGCCGGCCTCGACGACCTTGGTGTCGCCGGTGGCCACCTCCACGCCGGCGGCGCGGGCCGCGGCACCCATCGCGTCGGCGACGCCGGCGACCACCGGCATCTCCACGCCCTCCTCCAGGATGAAGCCGCAGGAGAGGTAGGCGGCCCGGGCGCCGCTCATGGCGAGGTCGTTGACGGTGCCGTTGACGGCGAGGTCGCCGATGCTGCCGCCGGGGAAGAACAGCGGCCGCACGACGTAGGAGTCGGTGGAGAACGCCAGGCGCTGCCCGCCTAGCGAGAAGACCGCGGAGTCGCCGAGCTGGGCGAGGAGTTCGCCGCCGAAGGCCGGCGCGAAGATCTGCTGGACGAGTTCGGCGGAGAGCACCCCGCCCCCGCCGTGGCCCATGACGACGCGGGGGGTCTCGCGCAGCGGGGTCGGACAGGTCCAGCCGGAGATGTCGACGGTGGGCAGGCCGCGGGGGCCCTGGGCGGCGGCGGGGGTCGGGGAGGTGATGTCAGACAACGGGGGTCGCCTCCAAGGGGGTCGGCGTGCTGCCGAGCCGGCGGTACAGGTAGTAGGCGGCGCAGGCGCCCTCGCTGGAGACCATGGTGGCGCCGAGCGGGGTGCGCGGGGTGCAGGTGGTGCCGAACGCCTCGCACTCGTGGGGTTTGAGCAGCCCCTGCAGGACCTCGCCGCTGCGGCAGGCGGCCGGCTCGCGGGTGGCGATGTCCCCGACCGGGAAGCGGTGTTCGGCGTCGTGGTCGCGGTAGCGGTCGGCGAGCCGCCAGCCGCTGGCCGGGATGGTGCCGATGCCCCGCCAGGCCCGGTCGGTGATCTCGAAGACGTCGGCCAGCATGGCCCGGGCGGCCGGGTTGCCGGCGGCGCGGACGGCGCGCGGATAGGCGTTGTCGACGGTGTGCTCGCCGCGCTCCAGCTGGCGGACGGTGCGGCGGATGCCCTCCAGGATGTCCAGCGGCTCGAAGCCGGTGACGACGATCGGCACCCGGAAGCGGTCGGCGAGCGCCGGGTACTCGTCGGTGCCCATCACGCTGCACACGTGGCCGGCGGCGAGGAAGCCCTGGACCCGGCAGCTCGGCGAGGACATGATCGCCTCGATGGCGGGAGGCACCCGGACGTGCGAGACCAGCATGCTGAAGTTGCGGACGCCCAGCCGGTGGGCCTGATGGACCGTCATGGCGTTGGGCGGGGCGGTGGTCTCGAAGCCGATGCCGAAGAAGACCACCTCACGGTCCGGGTTCTGCTGGGCGGTCTTCAGCGCGTCCAGCGGGGAGTAGACGACGCGGACGTCGCCGCCCTCCCCGCGTACCCTGAACAGGTCGCGGTCGGTGCCGGGGACCCGCAGCATGTCGCCGAACGAGCAGAAGATCACCCCGGGCCGGGAGGCGATCTCCAGTGCCTTGTCGATGACCTCCAGCGGTGTGACGCACACCGGGCAGCCCGGCCCGTGGATCAACTCGACCTCCTCGGGCAGGAGTTGGTCGATGCCGTGCCGGATGATGCTGTGCGTCTGGCCGCCGCAGACCTCCATCAGCGCCCACGGCCGGGTCACCGTGGCGCGGATGTCGTCCAGCAGCCGGCGGGCCAGCTCCGGGTTCTGGAACTCCTCGATGTACTTCACCGCCGGGCCTCCTGTACCTGCGGTCGGTCCTGGTCGGCGGCCGCTTCCCACGGGTCGCCGAACTCCTCCTGGAGCAGCCCGAGTTCCTCGAAGAGGGCCAGGGTCCGGCGGGCCGACTCCTCGTCGAGCCGCTGCAGCGCGAAGCCCACGTGGACGATGGCGTACTCGCCGACCGCGAGGTCCGGCAGGTATTCCAGGCACACCTCCTTGACCACCCCGCCGAAGTCGACGGTGGCCATCCGGGTGCCCTCCCGTTCCTCGATCTCCATCACTTTGCCGGGCACCGCCAGGCACATGGCTCCTCCTCGTCGTGCGGATGCGGGTTCGGGTGGATACGGGGGTCAGGCGCCGCGCCTCCGCGCCGCGACCAGCAGCTGACCGAGGGCCAGTCCGCCGTCGTTGGGCGGGACCAGGCGGTGCCGCAGCACGGTGAAGCCGTCCTCGCGCAGCGTCCGGGCGGCGGACTCGGCCAGCAGGGTGTTGACGAAGACCCCGCCGGTCAGCGCCACGGTCGACAGGCCGGTGCGCTCCCGGGCCAGTCCGCACACCCGCCGGACCAGCCCGGCGACCGCGGCGTGGAACCGGGCCGCGACCCGTTCCGGGCGGGCGCCGGCGCGGACGTCCTCGGCGGCCGCGGCCAGGACGGGTGCGGGGTCGGCGACCAGCGCGCCGCCGGCGGTGGGGGCGTCGGTGCGCACCGCGAAGGCGTAGCCGGGCCCGTGGTCGCCGCCGGCGCGGGCGGCGGCCTCCAGCGCGGCGGCGGCCTGGGCCTCGTAGCCGGCGTGGTGGCAGATCCCGGCGAGCGAGGAGACCGCGTCGAAGAGCCGGCCCATGCTGGAGGTCGGCGCGCAGTTGATGTCGCGCTCCAACTGCCGTGCCAGCAGCCGAAGTTCGTCGGGCGGGCAGGCGGCGACGGGGGGCAGCTCGGCGGTCCAGGGGAGGCCCGCGGCGCGCAGGTGGGCCAGGGCCATCCGGTAGGGACGGCGGACGGAGGTGTCGCCGCCGGGCAGCGGGACGTAGCCGAGGTGGGCGAAGCGGCGGTAGCCGGCGTAGTCGGCGAGCAGGACCTCGCCGCCCCAGATGGCGCCGTCGTCGCCGTAGCCGGTGCCGTCGAAGGCGACGCCGATCACCGGCTGCCGGCCGTCCAGGCCGTGTTCGGCCATGGCGGCGGCGATATGCGCGTGGTGGTGCTGGACCCGGACCAGCGGCCGGCCGCGGGTGTGCCGGCGGGCCCACTGGCCGGTGCGGTAGCCGGGGTGCCGGTCGGTGGCGAGCAGCCGCGGCCGGACTCCGGTGAGGGTCTCCAGGTGTTCGCCGGCCCGCTCGAACGCCAGCTGGGTGGCCAGGTCGTCCATGTCGCCGATGTGCGCCGAGAGCCAGGCCCGGCGCCCCTCCCCCAGGCACAGCACGGTCTTCAGGTCGCCGCCGGTGGCCAGCGCGGGCCGGACCGGCACCGGCAGCGGCACCGGGTACGGGGCGCAGCCGCGCGAGCGCCGGACGTACAGCGGTTCGCCGTCGCTGACCCGGACCACCGAGTCGTCGCAGGGCACCTCGATCGCCCGGTCGTGGGCGAGCCAGGCGTCCGTCAGGTGCGCCAGCCGCGTAAGGGCGTCCGTGTCGTCGGTGACGAGCGGGTCGCCGGACACGTTGCCGCTGGTCATCACCAGCAGCCGGGGGCCCTCGGGGTCGCCCGGCAGGCCGAAGAGCAGGTGGTGCAGCGGGGTGTAGGGCAGCATCACCCCCAGGTCGGGGCAGCCGGGGGCGACGGCCTCGGAGACGGTGGGCGCCCCGGGCCCGGGCCCACCGGGCCGCCGGCGCAGCAGCACGATCGGCCGCACCGGACCGGTGAGCAGCGCCCGCTCCGCCGGTCCGATCTCCACCAGCCCTGCCACCTCGTCGAGTTGACGGGCCATCAGCGCGAACGGCTGCTCGCCGCGGGCCTTCCGGCGGCGCAGCTCGGCCACCGCGCGGTCGTCGCCGGCGTCGCACACCAGGTGGTAGCCGCCGAGCCCCTTGACGGCGACGATCGCGCCCGCGGCGAGCAGCCGCCGGGCGCCGGCCACCGGGTCGCCGGGCACCGGGCGCGGCGGACCGCCGGGCGCGTCCGGGTCGTCGGCCAGCAGGCGCAGCCGGGGCCCGCAGTCGTGGCAGGCGACGGGCTGGGCGTGGAACCGCCGGTCGGCCGGGTCGGCGTACTCGGCCGCGCAGCGCGGGCACATCGGGAAGCCGGCCATGGTGGTGTGGGCGCGGTCGTAGGGCAGCGCGCGGACGATGGTGAAGCGCGGTCCGCAGTGCGTGCAGGTGATGAAGGGGTGGCGGTAGCGGCGGTCGGCGGGGTCGGTCAGCTCGGCCACGCAGGCGTCGCAGGTGGCGGCGTCCGGGGCGACCAGGGTGCGGGCGGGGCCGCCGGTGCGGGAGGGCAGGATGGTGAAGCCGGTGCCGCCGGCGACCGGGATGTCCTCGCCGTCCACCGTCTCCACGACCGCCAGCGGCGGCGCCTCGGCACTCAGCCGCGCCTCGAAGCGGCGCAGTGCGGCGGGCGGCCCCTCGACCTCGGTGACCACGCCCTCGCCGGTGTTGCTGACGTGTCCGGACAGGCCCGACTCCGTGGCGAGGGCGTGGACGAACGGGCGGAAGCCCACGCCCTGGACGATGCCGCGGACGGTGATCCGGCGGCGGGCACCGTCCGGTCCGGGGGCCGTTGCGGGGTCCGCGGTGGCGGTCGGCGCCTCCTCGGCGTGCGGAGCGGCGCCGGCACCGGGCTGCCCGCCGGTCATGAGCGGCTCGACCCCACCGTGCCGCGGTCGCCGGCCCGGTCCGCCGGGCCGTCGTGGACGTGGTGCGACCGGCGGGTCATCACCGGGATGTGCGCCGGCCCGCCCTCCCGGGCCGCCAGCGCCCGGTCCAGCAGCGCGCCGACGCCCTCGCCGCCGCGGACCGAGGTGCGGACGACCTCGGCGCCGGGGTTGACGCGTTCCACGTTGCCGCGGAACGCCGCCTCGTCGAAGTCCACCGCCGCGGCGATGTCGGACTTGGTGATCAGGACCAGGTGGGCCAGCCCGAACGCGGTGGGGTACTTCAGCGGTTTGTCCTCGCCCTCGGTCACCGAGGCCAGCACCACCCGCAGGGTCTCCCCCAGGTCGTAGGAGGCCGGGCAGACGAGGTTCCCGACGTTCTCGACGAACAGCAGCCGGGTGCCGGTGGGGAGCCAGCCGTCCAGATGGCCGCCGAGCATCTCGGCCTCCAGGTGGCACAGCCCGTCGGTGAGCACCTGTTTGACGGGGACTCCGGAGCGGGCCAGCCGTACCGCGTCGTTCTCGGTGGCCAGGTCGGCGGTGAGCGCCGCGACCGGCACCCCGCGCTCCCGCGCCAGCGTCAACTCCCGTTCCAGTAAGGCGGTCTTGCCGCTGCCGGGGCTGGAGAGCAGGTTGACGACCGCGGTGCCGCGGGCCGCCAGTTCCTCGCGCAGGGTGTGGGCGCAGGCGTCGTTCTTGGCGAGCACCGCCTGCTGCAGGTCAAGGACACGGCACATGGGATCAGCGCTCCTCGTGCGTCGGTGTGGGTACCGGGGCGTCGTCGTGCCAGCTGACGTCGGCGATCCGCAGTTCGCGGCCGGAGAGCAGCTCGACGCCCGCCCCGCCGCACCCGGGGCAGCTCAGGCTCGGCGGCATGCCCGTCGGCCAGGTGCCCTCGCAGGATCCGCAGCGGGCGCGGGCCGGGACGGGTTCGGTGCGCAGCTCGGCGCCGGCCAGCGCTGTGCCCTCGCAGGCGAGCCGGAAGGAGAAGGCCAGGGCGTCGGGGACCACGCCGGCCAGTTCGCCGATCTCCAGGCGGACGCTGCGGACCGCGGTCGCGCCGGCCGGCCGGACCGCGCTCTCCACCTGGTCGATGACCGCCAGCGCGATGGACATCTCGTGCATCGGTCCGTCTCTCTCGGGTGTGACGACCGGTTGCCGCTGGCTTCATTAGACGGGGCGGCACCGGGGCGTCCGGGGTGCCTCGCCGGGGCGGCACGGCGGCGTACACGTTCGGTGCAGCGCGCCCGCCGCCCATGGCCGCCCTTGGGGCGGCGCGTCACATGGCGCGCATCCGCAGATAGCGCCTGAGGTCGGGCAGGTTGCGCAGGGCGAGGGCGAGGGCGGCGGCCAGGGCGCCGCCGAGGACGAGCTTCAACATGATGTCGGGTTCCTCTCACTGGTGGCGGGTGACGGGCCGGCGGCGGCCGGCTCGGGTGCGTCCGCGCCGACCAGCCGCAGCACGAGCCGGACGGCCTCGTCGACGGCGGCGGCGACGGGTGCGCTCAGGCCCATGCCCTCGGTGGTGTCGGCGGGTTCGCAGCCGACGACCAGGACGCGTTCCGGGCGGCGGGCGCCGGTGCCGGCGCTGAGCGTGTCCAGCAGGGCCAGGACGGCGTCCGGGGTCATGTGGTGGGCGTCGATCGGGGTGTTGCCGGGGCGGGCGGTGGCGTCGGCGGGGTCGGTGGCGTCGAGGAGGTAGAGCGAGCCGGGTTCGCCGCCGCGCGCCGCGGCGTCCACCAGCAGCACCGTCGTATAGCCGTCCAGCATCCGGTAGGCGAGGTGGACGCCGCGGACGCCGGCGTCGACCAGTTCCACGCGGTCGGGCAGGGGGTGCGCCCCGAGCGCGCGGACGGTCTCGACGCCGAAGCCGTCGTCGCCGAGGAAAACGTTGCCGACGCCGGCAATCAGGGTGCGGTCGGGTGGGAGAGACACAGTGCGGTCGGGCGGGAGAGACACAAGGGGGCCGGGCGGGAAAAGCACTGTGCGGCCGGGCGGCTGGCTGCTCACTCGTCCTCCAGGGGCGCGAGTTCGTCGGGTTGGAAGTAGAGGAAGCGGCCCTGTTCGCGCCGGATGTCGGCGCCCGGGTCGCCCTCGACGGTGACCGCGAGGTGCACCCCGCCGTCGACGTCGTGCAGCACGGCCTCGACGACGGCGGTGCGTCCGTGCAGGAAGAGGTCCTGGGCGTCGGTGCGGCGGCGGCCGGGGCGCAGGGCCACCCGGCTGCCGGCGCCGACCGGGCGGCCGTCGAGGGTGATCCGGTCGGTCAGCGGGTCCACGTCACGGTCGCCGCCCGGGTCCCACCAGGGGGTGTCGGGACGGGCCGGTTCCGGGTCCGGGCCGGTGACCTCGCGCAGGGCCCGTACGGCGCCGTGCAGCCGCTCCAGCACCTCGGGGGGCATCCCGTCGGCGAGGTCGATCACCTCGGCGGCCCGGGGGTCGGTGCCGCGGGCCTCGCGCTTTTCCCGGTCGGTGAGGGTGGCGGTGCGCAGGGCGAGGATCTCGTCGATCTCCAGGGCGTCGTAGAGGGCGCCGGGGCTCTCGGGGGCGAGGGCGGGGTGGTCCTCCAGGATGATCGGGGCGGACAGCACCACCTCGGCGTTGCCGGGCGGGCCGGCCAGTACCGGCCAGGTGTGCTCGTTGCGGCAGCCGGCGACCGCGCCCCGGGCCCATTCGGGCGGGTCGGCCTGGGAGAGGAACCGGCCGGCGCTCAGGCCGAGGAGGAGGTGCGCGCCGACCAGTGAGCGGGGCAGGGCCGCGTCCCGGTCGGCGGCCGCCGGGTCCGGGGTCCAGGTGCTGGTGTTCTCCACCGTCGCTGTCAGTTTCAGCACCGTGTACGGGCCGTCGATCTCCCGTGCGGTCAGCCGGAGTTCGCCGCTGATCTCCTCGCGGCGGCGCACCAGCCGGCCCACCGGCCGCCCGTCCGCGTCGTGCACCGGCTCGGTCTCCTCGCCGGCGGGCCGGGTGAACGGGACGGTGACGCCGTCGCCCGCCAGCTCGGCCACGGGGACGTCGACCGGGCAGCGCTCCTCGGTGCCCTCGTCCCAGGGGACCAGCACCCGGTCGGGCAGTTCCAGTTCCGCTACGGTCGTGAACTCCCCGTCGGGGCCGAGGAGTTGGACGGTGCGGCGCCGGGTGCGCAGGAACCGCAGTTCGGCGGTGAGCCGGGCGCCGGAGCGGGGCTCCATGAGGCATTCGGTGCGCTGGTGGGAGTGCTCGGCGCGGTCGGCGCCCCAGCGGGGCGGGACGAGGACGCCGAACTGCCAGCGCAGCCGGTTCTTGGCGGCCGAGGCCCGGTAGGGGTAGAGGACGTAGCCCTCGAACAGCACGGCGTCCGCGACCTGCCGGGCGGCGGCGAACCGTTCCGTCAGGATGTCGGTGGGCGCGGGCGTCGTCACGGCGCGGTCCTCTCGGTGGCGGGGCGGGCGACGGCGGGGAAGCCCCGGGCGGCGGGGCCTGTGCCGTCCGCGGCGGCCAGCAGCGCCCGGACGGTGGCTTCCCAGGACGGCAGGGCGTGCCGGGAGCGGAACGCCAGCAGGGCGTCCAGGGTCTCCCGTGGGAGCCGCAGCCAGCCGCAGCCGGGGAAGTGGGTGTCGGTCATCTCCCGCCACACGGCGGTCGGGAGCCGGCACTCGGCCTCCTTGTGCCAGGGCACCGGGAAGACCTGGAAGCCGCCCGGGCCGGCGAAGACGGTGCCGGAGAAGAGCAGCAGCAGCGGCACCTCGCCGTCGCGCAGCGCGTGGAGATAGCGGCCGGCGGCCACCTCCAGGTCGTAGCCGCACGGCACCGGCAGGTCCACCTCGGTCTCGCCGGTGAAACCGGGGACGACGAGCGAGACCTGGGCGAACTGCAGGGGTTTGAGGGTGCTGCCCCAGCGGGACCGGGCGCCGAAGAGGTCGGCCAGCGCGGCGGCCTCCTCGGGGTCGTGGTCGCGCCGGGCCGGTTCGATGCGCAGCTGGCAGCGGAGTGCCAGGGCGTGCACCCTGGCCCGGTCGGCGGCGGTGATCCGCAGCCGGAACAGGAGGGTGGGGGCGGCGGCGTAGCGGTCGGCGCGGACGCCGGTGCAGACGAAGGACAGCTCGGTCACGGCCGGTGGGCCTCCTCCCGGGGTTCCCGGGCGCGGCGGGCGATCTCGGCGAAGAAGTCCGCGAGCGCCGCGCGGGCCTCGGCGCCGCCGTCGAAGCCGCGCCACAACAGCCGCAGCCGGCCGGTGAGTTCGTAGGCGAGGTCGACCGGGATCAGGTGGCAGTCGGTGCGGCCGGCGCCGCGGTGCAGCAGCAGGGCCTCGACGTCGGGGGCGAGCAGCCCGGCCAGGCGGGTGGCGTCGCGCACGGACTGCCAGGCGGCCGGGTCGAGTTCGCTCTCGGTGGCGCCGGCCGGGCTGGGGTAGAGCGCCACCACCCGGCCCAGCGCGGAGTTGTCCAGCAGGAAGGCGACGCCCACGGGGATCCGCAGCCGGTCCCAGATCGCGTCGTCGAGGCGGTGGCCGGGGTCGGTCAGACAGCGGTCGGGGACGGTGCGGAACTGCCCGGCGCCGGCACCGGGCCGCTCGAAGAGCAGCGCGCAGGGCGGGCAGGCGCAGGCCAGCCCGCGGTTCCTGGTGTCGACCAGGTGCCGGTGCCGGCCGGTGAGTTCGGTGCCGCACAGTTCGCAGCGTTCGGGCGGCGGGGGCGCGGGGGCCCGGAAGCGCCGCAGGCCGCGGTGGGCGGCGGCGGGCGGCCGGGCGTTCACGAGGCCGTGGCGGCGGTCGGCGGTCGGCGGGAGATCTGCAGCAGCGGCGGCGCCGGCGCGGCGCGGTACGCCTCCCACTCGACGGAGGTCACCTCCGGCGCGAAGCAGGACAGCGCGCCCTCCACCGCGCGCCGGTCGGTGGCACCGCCGCCGCAGCAGCCGCCGGATCCGCTCTCCCGCAGCCGCAGCGCCCCGGTATCCGGCGCGAACTCCGCGACCTCGACGGCGTCCTGGGCCCGAACGCTCGCCAGGGCCCGCCCGACGCGGGTGGCGGCGTCCTCCGGGTGCAGGTCGTGCAGCACCAGCAGGCTGCTGACCAGCGCGTCGCCCAGCAGCGCCGGGCGTGGCCCCTCGGTGCCGGTGCGCCGTTCGACCAGGTGCATGATGCGGGTGAGTCCCGCGCCGTAGAAGTCCATCAGGACCCGGACGAGTTCCTCGGCGGCCGCGGCGGTGGCGGCGTCGCCGTGCTCGGTGAGCCGGGCCAGCAGTTCCTCGACCCGGCGGCCGGTCAGTTCGGCGTCCGGGGCAGCGTCCGGCGCGGTCATCCGGCCAGCCCGCTCAGCCCGGTGGGGACGTGCAGGGTCTTCAGGGTCCGGCCGCCGCCGTACATGTGGACGCCGCAGGGCAGGCACGGGTCGAAGCTGCGCACCGTCCGCATGATGTCGATGCCCTTGAAGTTCTCCGGGGTGTTCTCCTCGAAGATCGGGGTGTTCTGGACGGCGTCCTCGTAGGGGCCGGGGGTGTCGTAGGAGTCACGGGTGCTGGCGTTCCAGGGCGTCGGCGGGTACGGGTGGTAGTTGGCGATCTTCCCGTCGCGGATGACCATGTGGTGGGAGAGGACGCCGCGCACCGCCTCGGTGAAGCCGCAGCCGATGGACTCGTCGGGCACCTCGAACTTCTCCCAGGTCTGGGTGCGCCCGGCGCGGACCTCCTCCAGTCCCTGCTCGGCGAAGTGCAGCGCCATGGCCGCCGCGTACGCCTGGAAGTAGGTGCGGGCGCGGTTGCGTTCCAGGGCGTTGCTCCACTTCGGGATCTGCCATTCGAAGCGGGTCTCGGGCCTGGTCATGCTGCGCGGGAGGTCGATGACGACGCTGTTGCCGGTGGCCTTGACGTACGGGGTGTCGACCAGGCCGTTGAGCGCGGTGGACCACAGGCGGGCGAGCGGGCCGCCGCCGGTGTCCAGCGCCAGGTGCTCCTTGCCGTCGAACCAGCGCGGCGACATCACCCAGCTGTACTTGTCGTTGAAGTCCCGCTTCTGCGGGGCGGGGATGGTGTGCTGGTTCCAGGGGTGGCGGGCGTCGACGGGGTTGCCGAGCGGGTCGTGGGTGACGAACTTCTCCTGGCCCTCCCAGTCCTGGTAGTAGGAGCTGCCGAGCAGGATGCGGATGCCGAGGTTGATCTCGGTGAGGTCGTTGGTGACGAGCTTGCCGTCGACGATGATGCCCGGGGTGACGAACATCTTCCGGCCCCAGTCCGACATGTTGCGGTAGGTGAAGTCGCAGTGCTCGGGGTCGTTGAGGGCGCCCCAGCAGCCGAGCAGCACCCGGCGCCGGCCGACCTCCTCGTAGCCGGGCAGCGCCTCGTAGAAGAAGTCGAAGAGGTCGTCGTGGAGCGGCACCACGCGCTTCATGAACTCGACGTAGCGCATCAGCCGGCTGAGGTAGTCGGTGAAGAGCTGGACGCTGGCGACGGTGCCGACGCCGCCCGCGTAGAGCGTGGAGGGGTGCACATGGCGGCCCTCCATCAGGCAGAACATCTCCCGGGTGTAGCGGCTGACCTGGAGGGCCTCGCGGTAGAACTCTCCCTCGATGGGGTTGAGGGCGGTCATGATGTCGGCGATGGTGCGGTAGCCGTGGTCGCCGGCGTGCGGGGCCTCGGTGCGCTGTGCCAGCTCCCAGACGCCCGGGTTGGTCTCGCGGACCATCTTCTCGCAGTAGTCGACCCCGACCAGGTTCTCCTGGAAGATGTTGTGGTCGAACATGTACTCCGCGGACTCGCCGAGGTTGATGATCCATTCGCCGAGGTGCGGGGGCTTCACCCCGTAGGCCATGTTCTGGGTGTAGACGGAGCAGGTGGCGTGGTTGTCGCCGCAGATGCCGCAGATCCGGCTGGTGATGAAGTGCGCGTCGCGCGGGTCCTTTCCGCGCATGAAGACGCTGTAGCCGCGGAAGACGGACGAGGTGCTGTAGCACTCCGCGACCCGCTTCTGCCTGAAGTCGATCTTGGTGTGGATGCCCAGGCTGCCCACGATCCGGGTGATCGGGTCCCAGGACATCTCCGTCAGACCGCTGCCGTCGCCGGCCGTCTTGGTCTTCGCTGCCATTGTCTGTGCCATGCCCTTCTTCGCTTGCCGGAGCGGTGATCTGACGGAGCGTCAAGGAGCGGTGTGGTCACCAGGGGCGGCGGTAGCCGGTGGTCAGCTTCTCGCCGCGGTGCCGCCACCGGGGTTCGTGGTCGACGGTGCGGGCCGTGATGTCGCGCAGTCGGCGGACGACGGTGCCGTACGCGGAGCTGGCGGTGCTGGAGAGCTTGGCGCCGGGCGGCTCGTCCATGAACGGCATGAACTTGTCGGGGAAGCCGGGCATGGTGCAGGCGATGCAGATCCCGCCGACGTTCGGACAGCCACCGATGCCGTCCATCCAGCCCCGCTTGGGCACATTGCATTTGACCACGGGACCCCAGCAGCCGACCTTCACCAGACACGTGGGCGAGTCGTAACTGGTGGCGAACTCGCCCTGTTCGTAGTAGCCGGCCCGGTCGCAGCCCTCGTGCACGGTCTCGCCGAAGAGCCAGGTGGGCCGCAGCTGGTCGTCCAGCGGGATCATCGGGGCCGCGCCGGCCGCCTGGTAGAGCAGGTAGACCAGCGTCTCGGCGAAGTTGTCCGGCTTGATCGGGCAGCCCGGCACGCACACGATCGGGATGCCCGCCCTGGACTTCCAGTCCCACCCCAGGTAGTCGGGCACGCCCATGGCGCCGGTGGGGTTGCCGGCCATGGCGTGGATGCCGCCGTAGGTGGCGCAGGTGCCGATGGCGACGACGGCGAGCGCCTTGGGCGCCAGCCGGTCGATCCACTCACTGGTGGTGATCGGCTGCCCGGTGGCGGGGTCGTCGCCGAAGCCGCACCAGTAGCCCTCCGGCTTGATCGCCTCGTTGGGGACGGAACCCTCGATGACCAGGACGAACGGGTCGATCTCGCCGCGTTCGCCCTTGAAGAACCACTCGATGAACGTGTCGGCGCCCTGAACCGGGCCGCATTCGAAGTCGATGAGCGGCCAGTGGACCTGGACCTTGGGCAGGCCCGGGAGCACGCTGAGCGCGATCTCCTCGATACTCGGCTGGGTCGCGGCGGTCAGCGCCACCGAGTCGCCGTCGCAGCTCAGGCCGGCGTTGATCCAGAGGACGTGGATCGGGGGCTCTTCGTCCTTCGCGGCGGGCGGCGAGTCCCCGGTCGCGGTGGCGGGTGCGGCATCCATGGGGTGGGGCCTCCTCGGGGAGGTGGGCAGCCGAAACGTTCGGCCGGGCGTCCATCCCTCTTCGTAACACCGCCGGGGAGGCGAGGAGAGCCGACAAGGGCCGTTCCGGTGACGCACCAGCACCGGAACGGCCCCACGGCCCGAGGAGGAGCCGCCGTCAGGACGGCACCCCGGTCTCCACGGCGGTGACGGTGAACGTGCCGCCGCACACCCGCAGCCCGCCGCTGTTGGTGGTCATCGACTCCTTGGAGCCGGGCGGGTAGACGAAGACGAGCTGCGAGTTCTTCCAGCACGGGATGTCGGAGACGCCCTCGTTGACGGTGTGCAGCACGGCGTGCGCGCTCTGTCCGGGCTTCAGCCGCACGCTGCCGCCGGCGCCGCCCTCGCGGGAGGCGGGCGTGCCGACCGCGGAGCCGTCGCGCTGGATCAGCGAGACACCGGGGAAGCCGCGCAGCGAGCACGTCTTCTTGCCCTTGTTGGTGAAGACCAGCGGCACCCGGATGTTGCCCGCGCCGATGTCGGTGCGGCCCAGGCGCAGCGACATGTTGTCCGCGGTGCAGCGGTCCGAGGCGGTCATGGCCGAGGGGTTGGCCTGGTTGGCGTTGGGGACGCCGGAACGGCCGGCGGAGGGCTTGGCGACGCCGGACGGCCGGGGAGCGTTCCCCGCCGACTGCGCGCTGCCGCCTCCGTTCGACGGCGCGCCGTTGGCGCCGGACGTGGCGGGCGCGGCGGCCGACGAGGAGCGGGACGACGAAGCGCTGTCCGTGCCGTTCTGGCAGGCGGAGAGCGTCAGCGCCGTGACGGCGATGAGCGATCCGGCGGCGACACGGCGGCCGCGGCCGAGGGTCTTGCTGGTGAGCGACATGAGTCCCCCTCGTCTGGTAGGTGGGTACCCTCGTATAGGTGGGTGCGTACGGTCCGTCCGTTGCTCTTCCAGCGTGCTCCCGGGCACTGCCGGTCCGCTAACGAGGCACTAACACCCCGCTAACGAGGCCGCGCGCCCGGTGCGACGCTGCCCCGGCGGCCTGTGTGACCAGCCGGAACTCCGGTGTGCCGCCCAGGCTCGCAGAAATCTCCGCGGTTGCGGACGCGGCACTACGAGGTTCGGCCGTTTCAGCCGTCCTGCCCACCGGCCCCGGAAGGCTCCTTCCGCCCCGGATGTCCCGCGCCCCGGGCCCATGCCCCTGGTACGTGCGCAGGGCCGTTTCCCGGGTGGCGATACAGGGGGTGCCGTGGTGCGCCCGGGGCGGACCGGGGGCCCGCACTCGACCGAAATCCCACCATAGGGCGTAGACGAGACGCTCCTGTTGACCCGGAGGTTGTACGGGTACGGCGCATTTCGGCCACCGCGCCAGGCCGCCCGACCGCACCGTCGGACGGCCTCGCGGGCCTGGTGGCGCTACCGGCGCGCCGCCCGGTTGACGGCCGCCAGGACGGCCCGCACCGACGCGGTCAGCACGGAGGTGTCCTGGCCCGCGCCCCAGTAGGTGTCCCGTCCGATCCGGCAGCGGACGTAGGCGACGGCGGCGCTGTCCGGCCCGGTGGCGGTGGCGTGTTCGGCGTAGGCGGTGATGTCCACCCGGTGGCCGGCCGTGGCCAGCGCGTCGGCGAACGCGGCCAGCGGCCCGTTGCCGCGCCCCTCGTACGTCCGCAGGTCCTCCACCGTGCCCAGTTCGCAGCGGACGAGGTGCTCCCCCGGCGACGGCTCGCCGGCGCTCCAGGCACCGAGGGTCAGCGGCCCGTCCACGCCCGGGTCGAGATAGGTGGCGCGGAACAGCTCCCACAGGTCCTTCGGGGTGACCTCCTGCCCGCTGTCGTCGGTCGCGCGCTGCACGGCGCGGGAGAAGTCCGGCCGCAGGCCGGCGGGCAGGTCCAGCCCGTGGTGTGCGTGCAGGAGGTGGGCGATCCCGCCCTTGCCGGACTGGCTGTTGACGCGGATGACCGCCTCGTAAGTGCGCCCGAGGTCGGCCGGGTCGACGGGCAGGTACGGCACGTCCCAGGGCGCCTCGGCCTCGGGGACGCCCAACTCGGCGGCGCGCCGGGCGTGGTGGGCGAAGCCCTTGCTGATGGCGTCCTGGTGGGTGCCGGAGAACGCGGTGTGGACGAGGTCGCCGGCGTAGGGGTGCCGGGGGTGGAGGGGCAGCCGGATGCAGTCCTCGACGGTGCGGCGGACGGTGTCGAGGTCGGAGAAGTCCAGCATCGGGTCGACGCCCTGGGTGTACAGGTTGAGGGCCAGGGTGACCAGATCGACGTTCCCGGTGCGCTCGCCGTTGCCGAACAGGCACCCCTCCACCCGCTGTGCGCCCGCGAGCAGCCCCAGCTCCGCGCAGGCCACGCCGGTGCCGCGGTCGTTGTGCGGGTGCAGCGAGAGGATCACCGCGTCCCGCCGTGCCAAGTGCCGGTGCAGGTACTCGATCTGATCCGCGTACACGTTGGGCGTGGCGATCTCGACGGTGGCCGGGAGGTTGTGGGTGACCGGGCGGTCCGGGGCGGCGTCCCAGAGTTCGGTCAGACCGTTGCAGATCTCCAGCACCAGGTCGGGCTCGGTCAGGTTGAAGACCTCGGGCGAGAACTGGAACCGGATGTCGGCGTGCGGCCGGGCGCCGGCCAGCCGGGCCATCAGCGTCGCGGCCTCCCGCACCATGGCGTGCACCTCGTCCCGTGTGCGGCCGAGAACCATCTCGCGCCAGGTGGGTGCGGTGGCGGTGTAGAGGTGGACGACGGTGCGCGGCAGGCCCTCGATCGCCTCGAAGGTCCGCTCGATCAGCTCCTTCCGGGCCGGGGTGAACACCACGACGGTCACGTCGTCGGGCACGGCACCGCTCTCGGCCAGGTGGCGTACGAAGGCGAAGTCGGTGCGGCTGGCGGAGGGGTAGGCGACCTCGATCTCCTTGAAGCCCATGGCGACCAGCAGGTCGAACAGCCGCCGCTTGCGCGGGGTGTCCATCGGTTCGGCCAGCGCCTGGTTGCCGTCGCGCAGATCGACCGGCACCCACAGGGGCGCCTGCTCGATGCGGGCCGCGGGCCACCCGCGGTCGAGGAGCGGCACCTCGACCCGCTCGTGGGCGGGCCGGTAGCGGTGGGCGGGCATCGCGCTCGCGCGCTGCGGGTTCCAGGCCGGGGCCGCCGCGGGCACCGGCCCGCCGGGGGTACGGACGGTGGGGAAAGTACGGGACATCGCGTTCTTCCTTCGTCGGAAGCCGGGACGGAGAAGACCGGCAGCACCGGACCCCGCGGCGGGGTGCCGGTCGCGTCAGGCCCCGCCGCGGCACCCGAGAAGGAGGCCACGCAGCGTCATGCCGGGTACAGTAACCACGAAACAACTCCTCAGACAACCTGAGGTGTTGAGTGGACCGAGGTGTTGAGTGGACAGGAGAGAACGCATGACGCTGGAAGCCCTCCGCCCCAGCCCGCTGGTCGAGCAGGCCGCCCGACAGCTGCGCGCGCAGATCACCGGTGGGCACTGGCCGGTGGGCAGCAGGCTCCCCGGCGAGACGACGCTGGCCAAGACGCTCGGCGTCGGCCGCTCGACGGTCCGCGAGGCACTGCGCGCCCTGGCCGGCGCGGGGATGGTGCGGCCCCGCCAGGGCGCCGGCGTCTTCGTCATCGCCACCGAACCCGGCGAGGACTGGCCAACCCGCCTGCGCCGTGCGGCCGTCGCCGACGTCTACGAGGTGCGCGCGATGGTCGAGGTACAGGCCGTCCGCCTGGCCGCGGCACGCCGCACCGAGGCCGATGTCGCGGCCCTGCGCGCGGCCCTGGAGGGGCGGCGGGCGGACGGCGCCGACGACGCGGCCTTCGTCGACGCCGACATCGCCCTGCACACGGCGCTGGTGGACGCCGCCCACAACCCCGTACTGACCGACCTCTTCGGCCAGTTCGCCCCCGCCCTGCGCCAGGGCCTGATCGACCTCATCCAGCTGCTCGGCCTGCGCGACGACGATCCCCACCACGGCGACGCCCGCCATGCCGCCCTCGTCGACGCCGTGATCGCCGGCGACGCCGACATCGCGAGCACACTCCTCCAGTCCGAACTGGAGGAGACGCGCGGGCTGTTGCTGGCGAGGCGGGGGTGAGGGGTCGGGTGGGTGACGGTGCTATCAGGCTGTCAGGTGGGTGACGGGGAGTCAGTGGATGACGGGGGGCAAGCGAGCGTCTCAGCGCCCCGCGTCCCCAACCTGCTGGGTCACATCGAGATCCAGCCACGCATCCGCACCCCTCGTCAGGGATATCGATGCCGCGTGCGGCGGATAGCCGGCTGCCGACAGGGTGTACTGACGCGACGTCAGGTCCGTGGAGGCATAGGCTCCGTCCGGTCCGGTGACCATGTGGCCGGTGACCGTGCCGTCCTCCAGCAGGGTCACGGCGGCCTCCGCCAGCGGGCGGCCGTCCGGACCTCGGACCGTACCGCGCACGGTGGCGGTGGGGCGCAACCGCACCTCGTGCAGCCCCTCGGCCCTGCGGTCCGCCGCCCCTCCCCCGCCGGTCAACCGGACGGCGCGGGCCTCCGGTTGGTGTCCCGGCGCGCTGAGGACGAGGGTGTGGTCGCCGTCCGGCAGCCGGGCGATCGTCCACCGTCCGTCGGCGTCGGTCGTCGTACGGGTCACCACATCGCCGCGGGCGTCGGTGACCACGATGCTCGCGCCGGCCAGTGCCGTCCCGTCCGGCCCACCGAGCAGGGTGCCGGCCAGGCGGCTGCCGGCGGGCGTCAGGACGAGCCGCGCCTCGGCCACGGTGGCCGCACCGGCGCAGGTGGCCGAGACGGCCTGCGGGGTGTGGCCGGGGGCGGCACCGGTGAGGACGTAGGTGCCGGCAGCCGGGGCGGCGAGCGCGTAACCGCCGTCGGCGGCGGCCGTGGTGACACCGGCCTGCCGGCCGTGCCGGTCTATCAGCGTGACCGTGGCGCCCGGCACCGGGCCGCCGGCGGCGTCCACGACCCGCCCACGGAACCCGGCGGCGGCAGGCGCGTCCGGCAGGGCGGGAGCGGCGGTGGCGGCGGCCCGATCGATCGCGCCGTCAGGCGCGCCGTCCTCCCCCACCGCGCCCTCGGAACCGGCCTCCCGCGCCGGGGGCGCCTTCCGCTGGGACGGCAGGAAGGCCGCCACCAGCACGCCGAGGGCGACGGCGGCGGTGGCGATCAGGAACGAGACCCGGAACCCGGCCATCGTGGGCACCTCGACCGGCCCCAGCGGCTCGGACATATGGGCCAGCACCATGCCGATCACGGCACTGGACACGGAGGTGCCGATCGACCGCATCAGGGTGTTCAGCCCGTTGGCCGCGCCGGTCTCGGACGGGTCGACGGCGCCGACGATCAGCGCCGGGAGCGAGGAGTACGCCAGCCCGATGCCGGCGCCGACCACCACCGCGATGATGGCGGTCTGCCAGGGGGCCCGCATCAGGCCGAGCCCGCCGCCGTAGCCGATCCCGATGACGAGCATGCCGAGCAGCAGCGAGACCTTGGGGCCGCGGCGGGCGGCGATCCGCGCGTACAGCGGCGCCACGCACATCATCGTCAGCCCCAGCGGCGCCACACAGAGCCCGGCCACCACCATCGACTGGCCGAGGCCGTACCCGGTCGACGTGGGCAGTTGGAGCAGCTGCGGCAGCACCAGCGAGATGGCGTAGAACGCCACCCCGACCGTGATGGAGGCGAGGTTGGTGAGCAGCACCTCGCGCCGTGCGCTGGTGCGCAGATCGACCAGCGGGTCGGCGATCCGCAGCTCCATCAGGCCCCACAGCACCAGGATCACCGCCGCCGCCCCGAACAGGCCGAGCACGAGCGGCGATCCCCAGCCCCAGTCGCTGCCCTTGGTGATCGGCAGCAGCAGGGCGACGAGACCGGCGGACAGGCCCAGGGCGCCGACGACGTCGAAGCGGCCGGGCGCCCGCACCGGACTCTCCGGGACGACGAGCAGCGTGAGCAGCATCGACAGCACCCCCAGCCCGGCGGAGGTGAAGAACAGCGCATGCCAGTCGGTGTGTTGGGCGACCAGGGCGGCGACGGGCAGCGCGAGTCCGCCGCCGACGCCTATCGAGGAGCTCATCAGGGCCATGGCCTTGCCGAGCCGCTCCCTGGGCAGTGCGTCGCGCATCAGGCCGATGCCGAGGGGTATCGCGCCCATCGCGAAGCCCTGCAGCGCCCGGCCGACGATCATGACGATCAACTCGCTGGTGAAACCGCAGATCAGCGAGCCGACGACCATGATGCCGAGGCTGGCCAGCAGCATCCGCCGCTTGCCGTGGAGGTCGCCGAGGCGCCCCATGATGGGGGTGGCGACGGCACCGGCGAGGAGGGTGGCCGTCATGACCCAGGTGGCATTGCCGGGCGCGGTGCCGAGCAGCGTCGGCAGGTCCTTGATGACCGGCACGAGCAGCGTCTGCATCACCGCGACGACGATGCCGGCGAAGGCGAGGACGGGAACGATGCCGGCGCGCGGTCTGCGAGGGCCGCCCTCGGGAGGCCGGGGCAGCGGCGGCGCGGCGGCGGGATCCGCCGTCCGCACGGGGAGTTGGTCCGTCATCGTCCGGGTCATGCGTACGGCCTCCAGGGCGGCGGGAGTGAGCGGCGGGGTGCGCCGTGCGTGGCGAACGCGGTGCGCGGCCAGGGGTGACCCCTTGATACGTGCATGGCGAACACGTCAGCGCGGGGGCCTATTCCAGGCCATGCGCCGCGATCTCGGACCTCGAGCGGTGCTGCCGATCACTCCCGCCGCACCCGATCCCCACCTGCGCCAACTCCCGTACGCCGCCCGCCCCTTCGGACCCGCCACCCCGTTCATCGCCCCTCCCATGGCATCGTTCCGGACACTGCTTCCAGTGAACCGCACGCCACTGACAATCCGTCGGCCGAGGGATCAAGAGAGGGTCAAGAGCGAAGCGCGCCCACCACGTCCACGCCGGGGACGGAAACGGCGTATCCACGCAGGCAGGGCTCTTCGCACACAGGGCTCTTCGTACGCAGGGCTCTTCGTACGCAGGGCTCTTCTCTCCACGCACGAAGGGCTCTGCCGCCCGGCCGCTCCGGTGCACCGGGGAACTCCGCGGGCTCCCGTTACAACACCGCACCCTCGAAGGCCACCCCGGCCCCGGCAGCGGCCTCCCCGTCCTCCCGGACCGCGCTCTCCCGGAGTTCCGCGTCGAGCCGGGCACCCCGGTCCGGGTCGATTCTGATCTTGGCGAGGACGGCCGGAACGGCGATGGTGGGCAGGGTGTGCTCGAAGAAGACGGTCAGCCGATGGCTGAGGTCGTTCTGGTCGGTGAACGCCTTGGACATCATCTGGAGGCCGGCGAAGGCACCGACGAACAGCTCGGCGGTGTCCCGTACGTTGACGCTTTCGAGTATCTCGCCCCGCGCCTTGGATTCCTTCAACATGCCTTCGACGAAGCCGGTCCAGGCCGTCATCGACTGCCTGCGGTCGAGGTGGTTGGAGCCCTGCTCGATGGCGAGACGGGCGGCACCACGCTGGATCGGGTCGCGCCGCAGGCGATACGCCAGAACCTGCCCCGCGTCCACGAACTCCTGCAGTTTGATCTGCCGGGGCCGGACCGCGATGTCGAGCACCTGCTCATGCAGCACGGCGAGCGCGAGCTCTTCCTTTGAGCGGAAATGGAAGTACAGGGCGCCCTTCGTCACGCCGGCACGCGTGAGAATCTCGGCGATAGTCGCACGATCGAAACCCTGTTCGTCGAAAACTGCCGCGGCGACCTCCAGGATTACTCGCCGCGTCCTGATCGCGCGGTCCTGACGCGCCACAGATCACCTCCCGCCTCTCGAAGACCCAAGCTTTCTCAGCACATTGCCGCGGCTCAAGTTTCCTCCAAGATCGGCGACTCTCCCGCACCTTCGCATCGGCATTGAAAAGAAAACCGGATGGTACGTATCTTAACCGTGTCGGAGCTCTCCCATGGAGACGTAGAGGGGCTGTCATGAGCGACACGTTGCAGGCCAGCCGCATGGTTCCAGCCACGAACCGGCGCTGGACGCAGCAGGTGCAGGAGTTCCCCGCCGACTGCCGGCGGGAGCCCGACGCCACCGCCCCGGTCCCCCGCGAATTCGTACACCGGCCCATGGCCGAAGATATCTTGATCACGTCCTGGCAGCGGCTGGGACACGATCGTTTCTCGGTGATCGCCCAGTGGCCGCACAATCACCCGTACCTCACTCCGCACCACGGCCGGCATCACCCGATCCTCACCGGCGAGACAATCCGGCAGGCCGGACTGCTGGTATCCCACACGGAATTCGGCGTTCCTCTCGGCCATCACTTCATTCTCGACGACATCGTCTATACCACCGACCCCGCATACCGCGTCACCGGGAACGGCCCGACGCGGGTGACCATCGACGTCGTGTGCAGCCGGACGCGGATGCGGGCCGGCGCGCTGGCCGGCAGCCGCTTCGGGATGACCCTGCGCACCGGCGACCGCATCGTCGCGACCGGACACTCCCACGTGAGCGTGACCTCGCCGGCCGTCTACCGCCGGATCCGCGGCGAACGGTTCACGGCCCGCCGCGTCCCCGGCCCGCTGCCCGCCCCCGTTCCTGCCGAGTTGACCGGCAGCGCCGACGAGAGCGACGTGCTCCTCTCCCCCACCGGACGGCCGGGACGATGGCGGCTGCGGGTGGCGCCGGGCCATCCCACGGTCGTCAACCCCGCGAACGATCATGTGCCGGGCCTGTCGCTGCTTGACGCGGCGCAGCAGGCCGCCCGTGCGCTGACCCGGAGTGCATCCTTCGTCCCGTACGCCTTCGGCACCGAGTTCCACCGCTACGCGGAACACGGGCTGCCGTGTCTCATCGAGGCGCGGCGGCGGGCGCCGGCGGTCCCGGGCACGACGACGGTCCAGGTCACCGGGGTCCAGGATGGCGAGCCGGTCTTCACCTCGACCCTGACGTCCTTCGATCCGCTGCGGTGAGCGGACGAGCGGCCGCCCTCGGTGCGCCTGCCGCTCCCTCCCCCGGGCGAGCACCAGCGCGCCCCACCCCTCCCTCGTCATGAGCCTGATCGGCTCATGGACCATGTGGGCAGAAGACGCACCGGAGGAACGACCGGGCCGCCCACACGGCACACCCCGGTCACGGCGGCGACAAGCCGCCATGAGCACTACGGAAGGCCGACAACGACCATGGGCGACCTCAACGGAAAAACCGCGCTGGTAACGGGAGCCAGCCGTGGCATCGGCCGCGGCATCGCCCGGCGCCTCGCCCACGACGGTGCGCTGGTCGCCGTCCATTACCGGAGCAATGAGACGGCGGCGCAGCAGACCGTCGAGAGCATCCGGGACGAGGGCGGCCGGGCGTTCCCGCTCGCCGCGGAGCTGGGGGTCCCGGGCGACGCCGAGGCGCTGTTCGCGTCCTTCGACGCCGGGCTGGCCGGGATCGGGGCGGAACCGGGTCTGGACATCCTCGTCAACAACGCGGCGATCAGCCTGCCGGGGCACATCGACGAGGTGACGCCGGAGGAGTTCGACCGGACCCTCGCGATCAACACCAGGGCCCCGTTCTTCCTCATCCAGCACGGCCTGCGGCGGATGCGGGACGGCGGGCGGATCATCAACATCTCGTCCGCGGTCACGACCACGGCCTTTCCGTCGACCATCGCCTACGGCGTCTCCAAGGGCGCGCTCGACACCCTCACCCGCACACTGGCCGCGGACGTCGGCGAGCGCGGGATCACGGTGAACACCGTGGCGCCCGGCTTCATAGAGACCGACATGAACGCGGCCATGCGGGCAACTCCCGAGGCACATGCGGCACTTGCCGCCATCTCGGTGTTCAACCGGCTCGGCCGTCCCGCCGATGTCGCGGACGTGGCCGCCTTCCTCGCCTCCGACGACTCCCGGTGGATCACCGGGCAGCGGATCGATGTCACCGGGGGGTCGAGGCTCTGACGGGGCGCGTTCCGCGGTCCCGGCGCGGGGCCGGGGCCGTTCCTTCGAGGCCGAGGAGGAGACGCTTGCGATCCAGGCCGCCCGCGTAGCCGGTGAGCGCGCCGTCGGCGCCGATGACGCGGTGGCAGGGCCGGACCACCAGCAGGGGGTTGGCGCCGATCGCCGTCCCGACGGCGCGGACGGCGGCGCGCGGCGCCCCGATGGCGGCGGCGATCGCCCCGTAGGTGGTGGTCGTGCCGTACGGGATGGTCTCCAGGGCCGCCCAGACGCGTTGTTGGAAGTCGGTGCCGCGCCGGACGCACTCGACGGCGAACGGCTCCCGCGACCCGCCGAAGTAGGCCGTGAGTTGGCGGGCGATCCCGGTGAAGGCGGACGGGTCGTGCGTCCAGTCGTCCCGGACGACGGGCCCGCGCTTCTGGCCCGGCACGGAGAGCGAGGCCAGCGCGGTGCCGCCGGGCGCGGTGGCGGAGCGCTCGCCCACCAGGAGGAGCGTGCCCAGCGGGCTGTCGAGGGTGGCGTACAGGGTCATGCGTCGATCCGTTCTGTCGGGTTCCGGTGCCGTTCCGGGGCGCCGGTGGGCACGGCGGGGGCCGCGGCCCAGAGGTAGTGCGTCGCGTACGAGCGCCAGGGGCTCCAGACCGCCGGGTCGGCGTCCGGGGGCGGTGCGGCAAGGAGGACGTCGGGATCGCCCAGGGCCCGCATCCGGAGGTAGCCGGCGGTCCACGGGCCGATGCCGGGGAGGGCGCGGAGCGCGCGGACGGCCCGCTCGCGGTCGGTCCCGGCGTCCAGGACGACGTCCCGGGCGGCGAGCGCGGCGGCGAGGGCGCGCAGCGTGACGGTCCGCGACGGGGCGGGGCCCAGGCCGGTGAGCGGCGCGTCCGCCAACTCCGCGGCCTGCGGGAAGAGATGGGTGAGGGCCCCGCAGGGCCGCGGCAGCGGCTCGCCGTGCGCGGCGACCAGGGCGCCCAGGGCGCGGCCGGCGGCGGTGCCGGCCCGCCCCAGGACGGCGCGCACCGCGAGTTCGTCCGGGTCCACCGTCCCCGGCGACCGCAAACCGGGCCGGCGGGCGACCAGCGGGGCCAGCGCGGGGTCCGCGCCGAGGCGTTCGCCGACCGCGAACGGGTCGGCGTCCAGGTCGAACAGGCGGCGGACGCGCTGGGCGGCGGTGGCCAGATCCCGCAGTTCGGTGAGGTGCAGCCGGCAGTCCAGCCAGCCGTCGCCGGTGGCCTCGTCGACCTCCGCGATGCCGGTGCCGGCGGGCAGCCGCAGGGTCCGTCGGTACGTCCGGCGGCCGGGCTCCCCGGTGACTTCCTCGATCCCGTCGAGCGCCCGCCGCGCCAGGTAGTCGAAGATCTCCCGGGCCGCGTACGGGCCGCGGTACGCCAGCCGCAGCGGCAGCACACCGGGCGTGCCGGACGGGACCGGGCCTCCGGAATGGGTGCCGCCGCCGCGCAGCGGCGCCGTTGAGGGGCGGTGGTCGGGCGACGGGCGGGCTCGCAGTGCGCTCGGGGTGAGCGCGTAGATCTCCCTGATGGTGTCGTTGAACTGCCGGACGCTGGCGAATCCGGCGGCGAAGGCGATCTCGGCGATCGGCAGGCCGGTGGTCTGGAGCAGTACCCGCGCGGTGTGCGCGCGCTGGGCCCGGGCCAGCGCGGCGGGCCCGGCGCCCAGCTCGGCGGTCAGCTGGCGCTGCACCTGCCGGGCGCTGTAGCCGAGCCGGTCCGCCAGACCGGCGACGCCCTCGCGGTCGACGACGCCGTCGCCGATCAGCCGCATGGCCCGCCCCACGACGTCCGCCCGGGCGTTCCACTCGGCCGAGCCGGGGACCGCGTCGGGGCGGCACCGCCGGCAGGCCCGGAATCCGGAGCCCTGGGCGGCCGCGGCGGTCGGGAAGAAGGTGACGTTCCGCCGCCGCGGGGTGGTGGCGGGGCAGCTCGGCCGGCAGTAGATGCCGGTCGTCGACACCGCGAAGAAGAACGCCCCGTCGAACCGGGCGTCCCGGCTCCGCACCGCCTCGTACCTGCTGTCCTCGCTCATCACATTCCCCACTGTGCGCCCTGCCGGGCTCGCCCTCTGGCGGAAATCGGACATGACGCCGGCGGTACGCGTCCGGTCCTGAGAGCGGCCGGGCCGGCCCGCCCCCGCGCGCTTCCGCACGACGGAGCGGCCGGCGTCGCTCGTGGGCGGGGCCGACCGCACGGGGGAACGGTATCGGGGGAATCGGTATCGGTATCGCGGGGGCGCCGGGCGGGGCGGGCCCGTCAGGCCGATGGCATCGGCCAGTCGTCCAGGGAGCCGCCGCGCCACTCGACCAGGCGGGGGTCGTCCAGGGCGACGTCCTGGGCGGGGTCGGCGACGCCCGCGCGGCGGAGGAACTCCGCCACATCACCGCGGCCGTGTGCCAGGCCGACGATCTGCCCGTGCACGGTCACCCGGCGGCCCCCGGAGGGCGTCGGTGGGTGCACGATGACAGGCGGGTGCTCGGACATGCCTCCAGCGTGCGCCGGGCTCCGCGCGCTCGCACCTCGGCGGCGGGATCTCACTCGGCCGGCCGGGCCCGGGCCGGGCGGGCGCGGACCTGACGGCGAGCGAGAGCCCGCGGCCGAAGTGAACAACCCCATGGAGTCGGCCGAGTTCTCCCGGGACCCGGGGCGTAGTAGCGGAAGCGCAACGCGCCGGTGCCGCGGCCGCAAGTGCGGCGGCCGCGGCACCGGCCGAACGGGGTCAGTCCTTGAGGTCGTATCCGGAGAGGCGTTCGACGCCGCGGAGGAGGGCGGAGTGGTCCAGGCCGCCGTCGCCCTGGGCGCGCAGGGAGGCGACGAGGTTGGCGACGACCGTGCCGACGGGCAGGGCGGCGCCGACGGTGCGGGCGGCGTCGGTGACGATGCCCATGTCCTTGTGGTGCAGGTCGATCCGGAAGCCGGGCTGGAAGTCGCGGTTCAGGAAGTTGCCGGTCTTGCGGGTCAGCACCGTGGAGCCGGCCAGGCCGCCGTTCAGGACGTCGAGGGCGGCGGGCAGGTCGACGCCGGACTTCTCCAGGAAGACCACGGCCTCGGCGCAGGCTTGGATGTTGACGGCGACGATGAGCTGGTTGGCGGCCTTGACGGTCTGGCCGGAGCCGTGCGGTCCGCACCGCACGATGGTCCTGCCCAGTGCCTGAAGGATCGGCTGGGCGGCGTCGAAGTCGTCGCTGTTGCCGCCGACCATGATCGACAGGACGGCTTCGATGGCGCCGGCCTCGCCGCCGGAGACCGGCGCGTCCAGGACCCGGATGCCCTTCTCGGCGGCCGCCTCGGCCAGGTCGATGGAGGTCTGCGGGGTGATCGAGGACATGTCGATCAGCAGCGCCCCCCGCCTGGCGTGGGCCAGGATCCCGTCGGGGCCGTAGGCGATGGCCTCGACCTGCGGGGACGCCGGGACCATGGTGACGATCACGTCGGCCTCCCGCACCGCCTGCGCGATCGAGTCCGCCGCGGTCCCGCCGGCCGCGGCCAGCCGCCGCAGCTTGTCGGCCTCCAGGGTGTAACCGGTGACGTCGTAACCGGCCTTGATCAGGTTCTCGGACATGGGCGAACCCATGATGCCCAGCCCGATCCAGGCGATCTTGGGGAGATTACTCATCGCAAAGCCTCTTTCACACACTCAGGACAAGGGGAAGGACGCGCCCGGCCGGCCGACGGCGGATGGACGGGCCGGGGCGGGAACGGGCGCCGCCGGACGCTCAGACCTTGAGCGGCTTGATCGCGGTGGGCGCGTGGCCGGGCTCGGTCGCGACCTCTTCCCACTCGTTGACCTTGTCGATCTCCGCGGCGGCCATGGAGATGTTGGTGATCCGCTCCAGGATCGCCTCGACGACGACCGGGACGCGGTGTTCGGCGGCCAGCTTCTTCGCCTCCTCGAAGGCGGCGCCCAGCCGGCTGGGGTCGGTGACCCGGATCGCCTTGCAGCCCAGCCCCTCGGCGACCTTGACGTGGTCCACGCCGTAGACGCCCAGCTCCGGCGCGTTGATGTTCTCAAACTCCAGATTGACCTGGAAGTTGATGTCGAAGTTGCGCTGCGCCTGGCGGATCAGGCCCAGGTAGGCGTTGTTCACCAGGACGTGGACGTAGGGGATCTTGTGCTGGGCGCCGACCGCCAACTCCTCGATCATGAACTGGAAGTCGTAGTCGCCGGAGAGCGCGACGACCGGGGTCTCCGGGTCGGCCTTGGCGACACCGAGGGCGGCCGGGATGGTCCAGCCGAGCGGCCCGGCCTGGCCGCAGTTGATCCAGTGGCGCGGCCGGTAGACATGCAGCATCTGCGCGCCGGCGATCTGGGAGAGGCCGATGGTGGTGACGTAGCGGGTCTCCGGTCCGAACGCCTTGTTCATCTCCTCGTAGACGCGCTGCGGCTTCATCGGGATGTTGTCGAAGTGCGTACGGCGCTGGAGTTGGGCCTTGCGCTCCTGGGTGGAGGCGGCCCATGCGCCGCGGTCGGGCAGCTCGCCGGCGGCCTTCAGCTCCTGGGCCACCTCGACGAACAGCTCCAGTGCGGCCTTGGCGTCCGAGGCGATGCCGTAGTCCGGGGCGAAGATCTTGCCGATCTGGGTCGGCTCGATGTCGACGTGGACGAACTTCCGGCCCTGGGTGTACAGGTCCAGCTTGCCGGTGTGCCGGTTGGCCCAGCGGTTGCCGATGCCGAGGACGAAGTCGGACTCCAGGAAGTTCGCGTTGCCGTAGCGGTGCGAGGTCTGGAGGCCGACCATGCCGGCGTTCAGCTCGTGGTCGTCGGGGACGATGCCCCAGCCCATCAGGGTCGGGACGACCGGAGTGCCGGTCAGCTCGGCGAACTCGACCAGCAGGTCGGCCGCGTCGGCGTTGATGATGCCGCCGCCGGCGACGATCAGCGGGCGCTCGGACTCGTTGAGCAGCGCGAGCGCCCTCTCGATCTGGGCACGGGTCGCGGACGGCTTGAAGGCGGGCAGCGGCTCGTACAGCTCCGGATCGAAGTCGATCTCGGTGAGCTGGACGTCGATCGGCAGGTCGATCAGGACCGGGCCGGGCCGGCCGGAGCGCATCAGGTGGAACGCCTGCTGGAAGACGCCGGGGACCTGGGCGGCCTCCATGACCGTGGTGGCGGCCTTGGCGACCGGCTTGGCGATCGCGGCGATGTCGACGGCCTGGAAGTCCTCTTTCTGGATCACCGCGGTGGGGGCCTGGCCGGTGATGCAGAGGATCGGGATGGAGTCGCCGGTGGCGGAGTAGAGGCCGGTGATCATGTCGGTGCCGGCCGGGCCCGAAGTGCCGATGCAGACGCCGATGTTGCCCGGGTGGGTACGGGTGTAGCCCTCGGCCATGTGCGAGGCGCCCTCGACGTGGCGCGCCAGCGTGTGGTCGATCCCGCCCGCGGCCTTGAGCGCCGCGTAGAAGGGGTTGATCGCCGCGCCCGGCACTCCGAAGGCGTTGGTCACGCCCTCGCGCTTGAGGATCTCCACCGCAGCGCGGGCGGCTGTCATTCGAGGCATCGGGCACTCCTGCGTCGACCTGTCACGGGCATGTCCGACCGGGACCGGTCGGGCGCGCTAATTCCGCATCGCGGAATCAATGTTTTGCTTTATGGAAGTGAACGTAGAGCGAGTCCCTCGACCCGTCAAGGGGTGTTTTCGGCGCGGACCCGGCGCGGATCCGGCACGGGACGCCGCCACGGAGGCACGGCCCCACACACCGGAAGGCCGCCCGGCGCGCGGCGCGCGAAGCGGGCGAGCGACGACTCGACAGAGGGGCACCCAAGAGGGGACGCCCAGCACGCCTACCCCAACTCCCTCCCCCTGCCGTTGAACTGACGCTGCATCAGCCAACCCGGAGCACAGACCCGACGTAACGCGAAATACACCGGCGAACGCCCCGATACCCCCAGGGGCCGTGACTGCCCTTCAGGCATCGCCGTCTCGCCCATCGGACGTGGAACTGATCACATACGGGGCGAGGAATGCGCTCGACGTGGTTGGGTAGTCGGGCGCCGGCGCGCGCCGTACCCGGCTGCCGCCGCTGCCTAACCGATTTTCAGGAGTGACCGATGCCCGCCCCCGTCCCAGCCCCCGCGCCCGCCCCGGCGAGTGGTTCACCGATCTACGAGAGCCTGGTCTCGAAACACGGCGACGTGGTCGCCGAGAGCCGTCGCGTCGCACAGGAGACCCAGCGGGAAGCCGACCGGCTGCTGCACTTCGCCCCGCGCGACGGCCGGGACTGAACACACACCGGAGCACGGGCCGGGACACCCGCCCTAGCACGTACCTGGCCGAGGACGGCCCGTTCGTCGAAATCCGGGCTTTTCACTGGGATGCCGCGGAAATCGCGGGCGGCTGCCGCACCCCGGCGCCGCAGCCGAATTGAGATTCCGGTTTCCGTACCGCCCAGCCGGTATTCGCGGCACCCGGGCAGCGGAAATGCCCCGCCCCTCCCTCGGCATGCGGGCCGAAGGAGGGGCGGGGGCGCGAGGGATTTACTGGCTCTCTTCCGGGCTGCTCTCCGAGTGGCCCTTTCCTTCCTTGCCGCCGCCCTTCGCTTCCTTGCCGCTCTTGCCTTCCTTGCCTCCCTTGTCTTCCTTGCCCTGGCCCTGGTCGCCATGGTGCTCGCCGTGGTCCGATCCCTCGTCGCCGAAGGACCAGCGATAGCCGGCGTCGTCATTGTTGACGTCCTGGAAGTTCATGGTGGAGGAGTTCATCACGCCGCCCCATTCGTCGTCGGCGACTGCGGTGCCGGCGGAACCGAGGAAAGCGGCCGAACACACAAGGGCGGCGGCGGTGAGCGCGGTGCGCATACGCATGCTGTGCTCCGAAATATCGTCGGGGTCGCTAGGACGTGGAAATTCATGCCACCAATCCGCGGCCATCACGCCCCGATTCACCCGCTCGGCGCTTTGACTCCGTGCGAGGAGTGGCGGGCCAACGCCATCCGACGTAAGGTGCGCGGCGACACTCCGGCAGACGCCGGGATTCCATCACTCGGATATCGGCCCTTCGCCGTACGCGAAAGGGTGCGGAAAACCATGCACGAAAGGCGCCGCCCGATATGGAGCGACGCCTTCCGAGGTGGCGCGATTATGCGGATCAGCGGGAATTCCCCGTCATCGGATCGGCATCCCCGACAGGGTCCGGGCGATGACCAGCCGCTGAATCTCGCTGGTGCCTTCGAAGATGGTGTAGATGGCGGCGTCGCGGTGCATCCGCTCGACCGGGTACTCGCGGGTGAAGCCGTTGCCGCCGAGGATCTGGATCGCCTGGGCGGTGACCTTCTTGGCGGTCTCGCTGGCGAAGAGCTTGGACATCGAGCCCTCGGCGCTCTCGAACTTCTTGCCCGTGGTGGCCATCCAGGAAGCGCGCCACACCAGGAGGCGGGCGGCGTCGATCTGGGTGCGCATATCGGCGAGTTGGAAGGCCACGCCCTGGTTGTCGATGATCGGGCGGCCGAACTGCTCGCGGGTCTTCGCGTACTCCAGGGCCTCCTCGTACGCCGCGCGGGCGGTGCCCACGGCCATCGCGCCGACGGCCGGGCGGGACGCCTCGAAGGTGGCCATCGCGGCGTTCTTCAGACTCCCCCAGCCTCCGGCCGGGGGGACCCCCCTGCCGCCCTTCGCGCGCTCTCGGGCGCGGGCCAGCCGCTCGTCGAGCCTGTCCTTGCCGCCGAGCAGGCAGTGGCCGGGGACCCGGACGTTGTCCAGCACGACCTCGGCGGTGTGCGAGGCGCGGATGCCGTGCTTCTTGAACTTCTGGCCCTGGGAGAGGCCGGGGGTGTGCGGCGGGACGATGAAGGAGGCGTGACCCTTGGAACCCAGCTCCGGGTCGACCACGGCGACCACGACGTGGACGTTCGCGATACCGCCGTTGGTGGCCCAGGTCTTGGTGCCGTTGAGCACCCACTCGTCCTTGGCCTCGTCGTAGACGGCGCGGGTGCGCATCGAGGCGACGTCGGAGCCGGCGTCCGGCTCGGAGGAGCAGAAGGCGGCGACCTTGACGTCACTGGCGTCGCCGTACATCTGCGGGACCCAGGTGCCGATCTGTTCCTCGGTGCCGTTGGCCAGGACGCCGACGGCGGCGAGGCCGGTGCCCACGATGGACAGCGCGATGCCGGCGTCGCCCCAGAACAGCTCCTCCATGGTCATCGGGATGCCGAGGCCGGTGGGGTCGAAGAACTGCTGGGCGTAGAAGTCGAGGGAGTACAGACCGATCTTGGCGGCCTCCTGGATCACCGGCCAGGGGGTCTCCTCGCGCTCGTCCCACTCGGCGGCGGCGGGGCGCATGACGTCCGCGGCGAAGCCGTGAATCCAGTCACGGACTTCCTTCTGCTCGTCGTTGAGTTCCATGGTGAACTCGGCCATGTCCCCTCCAGTGGTGCGTACGGCCAGCCGTTACTAGCGGTAACCCTTGCGGTGGCCACAGTGTGTTACTCGTCAGTAATGGATGTCAACTCCTCCTGGACGCCGTTTTGGCCGCGGAGTTCGGGGCTCGGCGAGTCCGGGTGTTACGTTGCGCGAGCGCCACGGATTCACAAGGGTGGGGAGCACGACCATGGACAGCATCGACAGCACCGGACAGAACGGCACGCGGCGGCCCGGCGCCGACGGGGGCGACCGGCAGCAGACCGCGGCCGAGCGCAGACGACGGGAGCTGCTGGAGGCGGCCGAACGCATCGTGCTGCGCGACGGCCCGGGCGCGTCGATGAACGCGATCGCCGCCGAGGCCGGGATCACCAAGCCGATCCTCTACCGGCACTTCGGCGACAAGGGCGGCCTCTACCGCGCCCTCGCCGTCCGGCACACCGACGCCCTGCTGGCCAACCTCCGGGCCGCCCTGGACGCCCAGTCCCTGCGCCGGGAGCGGGTCGAGGCCACCCTCGACGCCTACCTGGCCGCCATCGAGGCCCGGCCGCAGGTCTACCGCTTCCTGATGCACCCCGCCGACGAGGACGTCCCCTCGGAGTCCGGCTTCGACGTCGGCCGGCACTCCGCCCCCCTGCTGCGCCGGCTCGGCGAGGAACTGGCCAAGGTCATCTCCGAACGGCTCGACCTGGGGCCGGACGGCGAGGAGCGGGCCCGGGTGTGGGGGCACGGCATCGTCGGCATGATGCACGCGGCCGGCGACTGGTGGCTGCGTGAACGCCCCTGCTCCCGCGAGCAGTTGGTGCGCCACCTCACCGATCTGCTGTGGGGCCGGCTGGCCGCCGTCGCCGACCTCGCCGACGGCCCCGGTTTCTGAACCGACGGCCGCGGTCTCCCCAAGGCGCGCGGGCGGCGTCAGGCCGGTGCCGCCGCCCGGTCGTCCGACGCCGCCGCCCACGGGGCCCGGGCCGCGGCGCGCAGCGCCCGGCGGCGGCGCAGGCCGGTGAGGTGGTCGACGTAGAGGCCGCCGCCGAGGTGGTCGCACTCGTGCTGGAGGCAGCGGGCGAAGAACCCGGTGCCGGTCACCGTCACCGGCGCGCCGGTGAGGTCGAACCCGGTCACCACCGCATGGTCGTGACGCGGGGTGCCGGCCTCGATACCGGGCAGCGAGAGACAGCCCTCGGGCCCGCGGACCACCGGCCCGTCCGCCTCGACGAGCCGCGGATTGACCAGGTGCCCCAGGTGCCGGCGCTCCTCGTCGTCGGGGCAGTCGTAGACGAACACCCGCAGCGGGACACCGATCTGGTTGGCGGCCAGGCCCACGCCGTTCGCGGCGTACATCGTCGCGAACATGTCCTCGACCAGCGCGGCCAGTTCGGCGTCGAAGGCGGTGACCTCCGCACAGGGGCGGGTGAGGACCGGATCGCCGTACAGGCGCAGCGGGCGGGGGCGGCCGGAGCTGCCGGGGATGGTGCGGTGGCGCATGGGCCCAGGGTACGGGCGGGCGTTCCGGAGGGCGTCACACAGGTGGCGGAGTTCGGGCCGGCCGCCGGATCTCGATAGGCTGATCCCCGACCGAAGCCTCCGGCCGGTCGGCGACCGCTGGAGGAGGCGCAATCTCCCGGCAGCCCAGGGCAGGAGTGCGCCGGATGCAAGGAGGAGCTAGGACGATGGCAGGCAACACGGAGCCGCTGTCGCCGCGGGCCAAGCTGGCCGTGACGGCCGGCAAGGCCGCGGCAGCGGTGTCGCGCGCGGCGGGCCGCGGCAGCGGATCGGTGATCGGCGGCCGGGTGGCGCTCAAGCTCGACCCCGACCTGCTGGCCTCGCTGGCCAGGCACCTGGACGTGGTCCTGGTGTCCGCCACCAACGGCAAGACGACCACCACCCGGCTGATCGCCGAGGCGCTGCGGGCCAGCGGCCCGGTGGTGTCCAACGCGCTGGGCGCCAACATGCCCGCGGGCATCACCTCGGCGCTGGCCGGCGGCTCGGACGCCAAGTTCGGCGTCATCGAGGTGGACGAGAAGTACCTCGCCACGGTGGCCCGGGACGTCACGCCCAGGGCCATAGCGCTGCTGAACCTCTCCCGGGACCAGCTCGACCGTGCCGCCGAGACCCGGATGCTGGCCGAGCGCTGGCGGGAGGGCCTGTCCGGCTCCAAGGCGCTGATCGTCGCCAACGCCGACGACCCGCTGATCGTCTGGGCGGCCTCGTCGTCGGCCAACGTGGTGTGGGTCGCCGCCGGCCAGGAGTGGAAGGACGACGCCTGGTCCTGCCCCTCGTGCGGCGGTGTGATGCAGCGGCCGGGCGACGACTGGTTCTGCGCCGAGTGCGGTTTCCGCCGGCCGACGCCCAGCTGGGCGCTCTCCGGCGACCACGTCCTGGACCCGCACGGCAGCGCCTGGCCGATCAAGCTCCAGCTGCCGGGCCGCGCCAACAAGGCCAACGCCACCACCTCCGCCGCGGTCGCGGCCGCCTTCGGGGTGCCGCCGCAGGTCGCCCTGGAGCGGATGTTCTCGGTGCAGGCCGTGGCCGGCCGCTACGACGTGGTCTCCTTCCAGGAGCGCGAGCTGCGCCTGCTGCTGGCGAAGAACCCGGCCGGCTGGCTGGAGACCTTCTCGCTGATCGACGGGCCGCCGACCCCGGTGATCATGTCGGTGAACGCCCGCGGTGCGGACGGCACCGACACGTCCTGGCTGTGGGACGTGGACTACACCCGGCTGGCCGGGCACCCGATCTTCGTGCTGGGCGACCGCAGGCTGGACCTCGCGGTGCGCCTGGAGGTCGCCGGGCTCGACTTCCAGGTGTGCGAGACCCTCGACGAGGCCGTGCGGCTGGCGCCGGCCGGGCGGATCGAGGTCATCGCCAACTACACGGCCTTCCAGGACCTGCGCCGTCGCGTGGGCAACTGAGTGCGGTCCACGGACGACACGGACAAGGACGAGCGAGCATGAGTGACAACAGCCTCCGCGTGGTGTGGATCTACCCGGACCTGCTGAGCACCTACGGCGACCAGGGCAACGTCCTGGTGGTGGAGCGGCGGGCGCAGCAGCGCGGCCTGGACGTCCAGCGCCTGGACGTCCGGTCCGACCAGCAGATCCCCACCTCCGGGGACATCTACCTGATCGGCGGCGGCGAGGACCGGCCGCAGCGGCTGGCGGCCGAGCGGCTGATCCGCGACGGCGGTCTGGACCGCGCGGTCTCCAACGGCGCGATCGTCTTCTCGGTGTGCGCCGGCTACCAGATCCTGGGCCACGAGTTCATCAACGACCTCGGCGAGCGGCAGCAGGGCCTGGGGCTGCTCGACGTGGTCAGCACCCGCGGCGAGGGCGAGCGGTGCGTCGGCGACGTACTGGCCGACATCGACTCCCAGTTGGGGCTGCCGCCGCTGACCGGCTTCGAGAACCACCAGGGCGTGACGCACCTGGGGCAGCGGGCCCGGCCGTTCGCCAAGGTCCGGTTCGGCAACGGCAACGGCGTCGGCGACGGCTACGAGGGCGCGTGGAACGACACCGTCTTCGGGACGTACATGCACGGCCCGGTGATGGCCCGCAACCCGCATATCGCGGACCTGCTGATCAAGCTGGCACTGGACGTCAACGCGCTGCCGCCGGCCGACGACCGGTGGTACGAGGCGCTGCGCCAGGAGCGGATCGCGGCGGCGACGCAGACCGCCTGACGGCCCGCGCGCGGACGGCCGGACCGGGGCCCCACGGCCCGGATCCGGCCGTTTTCCGTGCGCGGGTGTCCGCACTGCGGGCGCTCGTGTGCCGGGGTGCCGCGCGCTTGTAGGGTGAGGGCCATCCAACCGGACGACGGGGTCCGGGCGTCCGGTTGAGTTGCGATGGGTTTCTACGAGCAATGCGTATTGGTGTCCTCACCTCCGGGGGCGACTGCCCCGGTCTGAACGCCGTCATCCGGTCCGTCGTCCACCGCGCCACCGCCGACCACGGGGACGAGGTGATCGGCTTCAAGGACGGCTGGAAGGGCCTGCTGGAGTGCGATTACCGCAAGCTCGACCTGGACGCCGTCGGCGGCATCCTCGCCCGCGGCGGCACCATCCTCGGTTCGTCGCGGGTGCAGCCCGCCCATCTGCGGGACGGCGTCGAGCGGGCCCGCGGCCATGTCGCCGAGCTGGGGCTGGACGCGATCATCCCGATCGGCGGCGAGGGCACGCTGAAGGCGGCACGGCTGCTGTCGGACGCCGGGCTGCCGATCGTCGGCGTGCCGAAGACCATCGACAACGACATCGCCGTCACCGACGTGACGTTCGGCTTCGACACCGCGGTGGGGGTGGCGACCGAGGCGCTGGACCGGCTCAAGACCACCGCGGAGTCGCATCAGCGGGTGATGATCGTCGAGGTGATGGGGCGGCACACCGGCTGGATCGCGCTGCACTCGGGGATGGCGGCGGGCGCGCACGCGGTCGTGGTGCCGGAGCGGCCGTTCGACATCGAGGAGCTGACGGCGCGGGTCGGCGAACGGTTCGAGGCCGGCAAGAAGTTCGCGATCGTGGTGGTCGCCGAGGGCGCCAAGCCGCGCGAGGGCACCATGGCCTTCGACGAGGGCGGCACCGACGTCTACGGGCACGAGCGGTTCGCCGGGGTGGCCCGTCAGCTGTCGGTGGAGCTGGAGCGGCGGCTCGGCAAGGAGGCCCGTCCGGTCATCCTCGGCCACGTCCAGCGCGGCGGTACGCCCACCGCGTACGACCGGGTGCTGGCCACCCGCTTCGGCTGGCACGCCGTGGAGGCCGCGCACCGCGGGGAGTTCGGGATGATGACCGCGCTGCGCGGCACGGACATCACGCTGGTGCCGCTCGCCGAGGCGGTGGCGAGCCTGAAGACGGTGCCCACCGAGCGCTACGACGAGGCCGAGTGCGTGCTGTGATCCGTCCGTGGTCCCCCGCGGGGACGCGCGTCCGTAGAGGCGCCCCCCGGCCGCTCCACCGGCCGGGGGCGCCTCTACGCTTGTCGCCGGAGCATTGGTACGAATCAGGAGCGAGCGGATGCATCACAGCGGGCACGGCATGGACGGCATGAACATGGATCTGCCGCCGTTCACGCTGGGGCGGGGCCTCGCGTTCGGCGGTGACGCGTTCTTCCTCGTCGGCTGCCTGCTGGCGCTGCTGCTGTACGGCTGGGCGGTGGTCCGGCTGCGGCGCCGCGGGGACGCGTGGCCGATGGGCCGGGTCGTCGCCTGGGTGCTGGGCGTGCTGACGGTGGCGGTGACGATGTGCACCAAGCTGAACGACTACGGCATGGTGATGTTCAGCGTCCACATGGTCCAGCACATGATCATCAGCATGCTCTCGCCGATCCTGCTGCTGCTCGGCGGGCCGGTGACGCTGGCGCTGCGCGCCCTGCCGGCCGCCGGGCGCGGCAGCCGGGGCCCGCGCGAGCTGCTGGTGGCGCTGCTGCACAGCCGCTACATGCGGGTCATCACGCACCCGGCGTTCACCATCCCGCTGTTCATCGCGAGCCTCTACGCGCTGTACTTCACCCCGCTGTTCGACTTCCTGATGCAGTCCCGGGCCGGGCACATCGGGATGATGGTGCACTTCCTGGCGGTGGGTCTGGTCTTCTTCTGGCCGATCATGGGCGTGGACCCGGGGCCGCACCGGCCGGGGTACGTGATGCGGATGCTGGAGCTGTTCGCCGGGATGCCGTTCCACGCGTTCTTCGGCATCGCGCTGATGATGGCGTCCGAGCCGATGGTGGACACCTTCCTGAACCCGCCGGCCTCGCTGGGCGTCGAGGCGCTGGGCGACCAGCAGGCGGCCGGCGGGATCGCCTGGGCGTTCAGCGAGATCCCGTCGGTGGTGGTGCTGATCGCGCTCGTCTACCAGTGGTACAAGTCCGAGGAGCGGCAGTCGGCGCGCTCGGACCGGGCCGCGGAGCGCAACGGCGACCGGGACCTGGCGGACTACAACGCGTATCTGGCCTCGCTCAACGCCCGGGGGCGGTGAGCGGAGTCGTCTGGCGGTGCGGGCCGCGGCCGGGGACGATGGTTCCCTGGCCGCGGCCCGCGGCGTTGTGCCGGCGGCCGCCGCCGCGAGGAGGTTGCGGGTATGCCGGGATCTGCCAGGGCGATGGCCGTGTGCACGGTGTGCGGGCTGGTGGCCGCGTCCGCCTACACCGTGGCGCTGGGCGCCAACGGCTGGGTGTGGGGCCTGTGGGTGGTGCTGGCGCTGGTGACGGCCGGAGTGGTGACGGCGCGGGTCTGAGCCGCCGTGTTGAGCCCGTCGCCGGCGGGGCCGGGCGGGCCGGCGTCAGAAGCGGAAGACGGCGCCCGTGGCGGCGTCCATCGCGCAGGCGTTGGGGTACTCGCGCTGCCAGTCGACGGGCCTGCCCCGCCAGCTGCCGGAGGCGGTGACGGTGACCGGGTCGTACTCCCGGGTGCAGACGTGCGGGTCGCCGCGCAGCTTCCTCGGGTCGCCGTGGGCGGCGGCCAGCTGGTGGCAGGCGGCGGCGCCGTGCGGATGGCTGCCGCGGGTGTCCGGGCAGGTGAGCTGCAGCCCGCGGATCCAGGTGTCGCTGGCACCGGACACGGTCAGGAACAGGCCCTCGGACGGGTCCGGTTCGGCGGCGCGGGCCGATGCCGCGCCGAGTGCGGTGCACAGCGCCATGGTCACGCCCGCCGCCAGGGCGGTACGGGGGGTTCGGCGTCGGCGGCTCACGGGCATCGGGGTCTCCTGGAACGCTCGGGGCGGTGGCCCGGGGGCCGGGTGCCTGGACGGCGGACGGCGCCCGGCCCCCAGGCCACTCCCCCGCGCGCCGGCGCACAAGCGGGCACGCCGGGCGGTCGCCCGTACAGCCCCGCGGATGCCCGGGCCCGGTGGGGCCGGAACGGTCCGGCACGGTTACGGACGGCGGCTTCCGCGCCTACACTGACGGCCCTGGTCGTCCCCTGTGACCTGGCACGATCCGGCCGCGCCGGCGGTCCGGGGGCGGGATAGGGGGCCGTCGTGCTGTATCAGGTGCTGAAGTACGTCCTGCTCGGTCCGTTGCTGCGGCTGGTCTTCCGGCCGCGGGTGGAGGGGCTGGCGCAGGTGCCCGAGCAGGGCCCGGCGATCATCGCGGGGAACCACTTGTCGTTCGCGGACCACTTCGTGATGCCGGCGGTCGTGCCGCGCCGGGTGACGTTCCTGGCGAAGGCCGAGTACTTCACCGGCGCCGGGCTCAAGGGGCGGCTGACCGCGGCGTTCTTCCGCGGGGTCGGGCAGATCCCGGTGGACCGCTCGGGGGGCCGGGCGTCCGAGGCGGCGCTCGCCTCGGGGCTGTCGGTGCTGCGCAAGGGGCGGCTGCTGGGGATCTATCCGGAGGGCACCCGCTCGCACGACGGGCGGCTGTACAAGGGGCGTACGGGCGTCGCGGCGCTGGCCCTCAAGGCGGGGGTGCCGGTGGTGCCGTGCGCGATGATCGGCACGTTCGAGGCACAGCCGACCGGGCGGCGGCTGCCGCGGGCGATGCGGGTGACGGTGCGCTTCGGGCGGCCGCTGGACTTCTCGCGGTACGCGGGACTGGTGGACGAGCGCACCGCGCTGCGGGCCGTCACCGACGAGATCATGTACGCCGTCCTCAAGCTCTCCGGGCAGGAGTACGTGGACGTATACGCCACGGAGGCCAAGGCCGCGGCCCAGGCGGAGGCCCGGGCGCACGGTCGGCGGGGGCCCGGCGGCGGCAGCCGGGCCGCGGGGCCGGGCGCCGGATAACCGCTCGCGGCGCGCGGTGGCCGGCGCCTACGGTGATCTTCATGGGCGAAGAGAGAGCGCGGACGACGGTGAGCGAGCACGAGACCTACGCCAGGCTGATCGGCCTGCTGGACGAGCGCGGGGCGCGCTACCGGATCCACGAGCATGCCGAGGAGGGGGCCACGTGAGAGGGGCGGCGCGCAGCGCCTCCGGCCGGGGTGGTGGTCGGGCGACGGGTGGGCCGTCAGCGCGCTCCGCGGGAACGCGGTCGAGCAGGCCGCCAAGTGCATCGTGGTGATGGTGAAGCTGGGCAAGAAGAGCAAGCGGTATGTGCTGGCGGTGGTGCCGGGCGACCGACGGGTGGATCTGGGGGCGGTGAAGGCGCTGCTGGGCGGCTCGTACGCGGGGTTCGCGACGCCGGAGGTGGCGGAGCGCCTGGCGGGCTCGGTCAGTGGCACGATCCTGCCGTTCTCCTTCGACGAGGAGCTGGAGCTGATCGTGGACCCGGCGCTGCCGGCGCATCCGGAGATCTACTTCAACGCGGCGCGGCTGGACCGTTCGCCGGCGCTGGCGACCGAGGACTACACGGCGATCGCGGAGCCGCGGGTCGAGGCGATCGCGGGCTGAGCGGGGACGCAGAAGGGGACGCGGAAAAGGGCCGGGGCGGCCGGGAAGGTCTGCTCCCGGCCGCCCCGGCGGTGTTCAGCCGGCGGCCCCGGCCTTCTGCTTCTCCGGGACGGGCGTGGCGTGCGGCCCGCAGACGACGTCCTTCGGGTCCGTGGTGCCCTTCAGGAAGTACGCGTCGACGCGGTTGTTGATGCACGGGTTGACCAGGCCGGTGACGCCGTGCGAACCGGCGTCCCGCTCGGTGATCAGACGGGAGCCCGCGAACCGCTTGTGCAGCTCGACGGCGCCGCCGTACGGGGTCGCCGCGTCACGGGTGCTCTGCACGATCAGCACCGGCGGCAGGCCCTTGCCGGTCCGGACCTCGACCGGGGTCTGCTGCTTGACCGGCCAGCTGGCGCAGGGCAGGTTCATCCAGGCGTTCGCCCAGGTCATGAATGGTGCCTGACGGTTGATGCGGGTGTTGTCGCGGTCCCACCTGGGCCAGCTGGTGGGCCACTTGACGTCGGTGCACTCGACGGCGGTGTAGACCGCGTTGCCGTTCTCCGCCTTGGCGTTGGCGGCCTTGTTGTCGGGGTGCGGACCGGCGTTGTCGATCAGCGGCTTGCTGTCGCCGGCGGCGTACGCGCTCCAGACCTGGGCGACCTCGGCCCACGAGCTGTCGTAGTACGGCGCGTTCTGGAAGTAGGCGATGAGTTCGGCGGGGCCGACCACGCCGCCGACGGGGTGCTTCGCGGCGGTGGCGCGCAGCTGCTGCCAGGCCGCCTCGACCTTCTGCGGGGTGTTGCCGAGGTGGTAGGCGGCGTCGTTCTTCGCGACCCACTTCTGCCAGTCGCCCCAGCGGGTCTCGAAGGCGGTGTCCTGGTCGAGGTTGGCCTGGTACCAGATCTTCGCGCGCGAGGGGTTGGTGACGCTGTCGACGAGCATCCGGCGGACGTGGTCCGGGAAGAGCGTGGCGTAGACGGCGCCGAGGTAGGTGCCGTAGGAGACACCGAGGTAGTTGAGCTTCCGCTGGCCGAGCGCGGCGCGGATCACGTCCATGTCGCGCGCGGTGTTGGCCGTGGTCATCTGCGAGAGCATCGCGCGGCCGGTGCGCTCCAGGCAGCCCTGGGCGTACGCGTACGCGAGCTTGCGCTGGGCGCGCTTGTCGGCCTCACTGGACGGCACCGGGTCGGCCTTGGGGGCCTTGGTGAACTCCTGCGGGTCCTGGCAGGAGATCGGCGCGGAGTGGCCCACGCCCCGGGGGTCGAAGCCCACGAAGTCGTAGGCCCGGGCGGTCTTGGCCCACAGCGGGTTCTTGGTGGTGATGCGGGCCGGGAAGCGCATGCCCGAACCGCCGGGCCCGCCGGGGTTGTAGAGGAGGGCGCCCTGGTGCTCCTGCTTGCCGCCGGTGGCGACGGCGCGGTCGACGGCGATCTTGAGGGTGCGGCCGTCGGGCTTGGCGTAGTCGAGCGGGACGGTGACGAAGCCGCACTGGATCGGGGCCTTCATGCCCCAGTCGGCGGGGCAGTTCTGCCAGTTGATGCCGGCCTTGGCGGCGCGGGCGGCGGCGAGCGCGACGCCGCGGGCCTCGGCCGTGCCGGCGGGCCGCCGCTCACCGGCGGTGGCGGGCGTGGCTATCGCGCCGGCGAGCAGCGCACCGGTCACCAAGGTGCCGGCAGCGCCGAGCGCTACTTTTCTTCTCACGTGGGTCGATCCCCCAGTTCGGTGCGCCGCCCGGGGCGGCGGTGATCACAGCGGTACAGGGGGATCCTGTCGTGTACGGACCACATTTGAACAGGTTCGGCCGCCATTTCTTTACCAAGCTGTAGGGCGCGGGGAGTTGCGCGGCGGCCCACGGTCAACAGGGCGCCGAAACGGGCCGCGGAGGAGCGAGAACAGGTCAATTGCCCCCGGCCTCGCGCATATGCCGGTGTCGGCCGCAGCGGCTTCAGTAACCTTCCGTGCAGGCTCTCCCACGCACCGCCACGTGGGAGGGCCTCCGTGTTGTGCCCGTGTGCTGCGCCGTGCAGCGTGCCCGCCGGAGGGAGTCGTCAGGTGCCCGGTATCGACCAGGTGTTGGCCCGTGCGATGGGGATACCCGGAGTCCTGGGAGCCGGACTGACCGACTGGACCAGCGGTCTGACCCTGGGGACGGCCGGCCGGGCCCCGCACGGCGACCACGACGCGGCCGCCGCGGACACCGCCGAGGTCGTCCAGGCGGTGGCCCGCAACGCCACCTTCGACACCGCGGACGGCGACGGGGAACCGCTGGAGGACCTCATCATCACGGCGGGGAGCAGCTACCACCTGATCCGCCTGGTGCCCACCGCCTTCGACAGCCGGACCTGTCTGCACCTGTGGCTGGACCGGACGCAGGCCAATCTCGCCATCGCCCGACTACGACTGCGGGAACTCGCCGCGGAGCTGGTGACGAGCTGACGTCCCGTCATGACGCGGATATCACCTCCCGGTTCGGGCCACAACGCCGATGGCGGGCGCCGGCCCGGCCCGCTCGACCGGTACGCCGCCGAGCGCGCCACCGGTGCCCTGCGCGGCCCGGCCGGCTGCGTCTACCTCCACGAGGGCGCGGTCTACTGCGTCGAGTGCCCGGCGGCCCCCGGCGTCGGCGCCCGGCTCGCCATCGCCGGACGGCTCCCCGCGGAGCACTGGCGGCGGGCCGAGCACACCGCGGGAGCGCGCCACCGCGGCGGCCAGTTCCTCCTCCAGCAGGGCTGGCTGACCCGCGGCGAACTGGAGCTCTGCCAGCTCGCCGCGCTGCTCGACGCGGCCTGCTTCGTCCTGCCGGCCCAGCCCGGCGCCACCTCCTTCGCGCGGGGCGACGCGCACTGGCTGGGCGTGATCCGCCCGGTCGGCGCCGCGTCGCTGCTGGCGGCGGTGGCCCGCCTGCGGGCCCAGCTCGACGGGCTGGGTGCCTGGGCGGCGGCGGACGGCGCGCCGGTCGTCCCGCTGCCGCCGGAGCACCCGGGCCGCCCGCCGCTCACCGGCCGCCAGCGGTGGCTGCTGGCGCACGCCGACGGCGTCCGCACCCCCGGCGAACTCGCCCACGCCCTGGGCCAGTCGGCGTTCCTGACGCTGCTGGAGGTGCGGCGGCTGGCCGCGGCCGGGCGGGTGCGACTGCCTCCGCAGGCGGCGCTGCCGCGGCGGCGCCCCGGGGCCGTCCCGCCCGGGCGGCGTACGCGGGAGGCCGCGGCGGGCGCGCCGGTGTGGCATCTGCCGGAGCCGGGCGCCCTGGAAACCACCGACCCGGACGTCGCCCTCCTCGTCCGTCTGCGCACCGCACTGGAGGAGAACCTGTGAACCCTTGCGAATCCCGGCCATGAGGCACGTGTTCGGAATACGTGCCAGGAAAAGGAGCGTCGAAAGACCGATGACGAGCGAGACCGAGGCGATCACGTCCGGGATCCGGGACGAACTGCTCGCGTTACGCGATCACATACGGCATCTGCACGGCGGAATGGTGGCGAGCGCGGACGGCATGGTGATCGCCCACGATCTGCCGGATATCGAGCCCGACGGACTGGCCGCGCTCACCGCCGCGGCGATCGGCGTCGCCAAACGGCTGACCGACGCCACCGGGCAGGGCGGGTTCGAGGAATCCCTGACCCGCGGCAGTCGCGGCTATATCGCGGCGTACGCGGCCGGGAACCGCGCCGTGCTCACCGCCGTGGCGGGTCCGGACACCAATGTCGGGCGGCTCCACCTCCAGGCCCGGCGGACCGCCGCCCGCATCGCGGCGCTGCTCGACGCGCCGCCGGGCGGCGCCACCAACCACCGTACGGCGGCCGCCGATTGACGGCCCCGGAAACCGACCTCCCCCACCACGACAGTCCAGCGAATTCAACGAATCCACGGAAAGGCTCGACCCCTCATGGCGAATATGGAAACCGCACTCGGTGAAGCGATGTCGACGATCGAGGGCGCGATAGGTGTCGCCCTGGTCGATCACACCAGCGGAATGGCGCTGGCCACCTTGGGCGATCCTCAGACCTTCGACCTCAATGTGGCGGCGGCCGGGAACACCGACGTGGTGCGCGCCAAGCTGCGCACGATGCAGATGCTCGAACTCCAGGGCGCCATCGAGGACATACTGATCACCCTGACCTCGCAGTACCACATCATCCGGCCGGTGACGGGCAAGAACGGCAGCGGTCTCTTCCTGTACCTGGTGCTGGACCGCAAGCGCGCCAACCTCGCGCTGGCACGCCACCGCCTCGCCCGCCTGGAGGCCGAACTGGAGGTGTGAGCCCCTCGGCCGGCCGCGGCGGCGGCCTCCTCAGCGGGCCGCCGCGGCGTCCAGCAGCCGTCGCAGCGACAGGCCGTCCGGGGCGACCGCGGTGGCCAGCGCGGCGGGCCCGGCGAGCGGGGCCAGGACGCCCTGGCCCGCGCGGTCGCCGACCGCGCCGGCCGCGCCACCGAGCAGCCGGACCTCGGCCGGCTTGTCGCCGAACTCCGGCCCCGCGAGCAGGAGTTGCCCCACGGCGCGGTGGCCGCCGAGGACCGCGGAGGTGTCCCAGCCGGGCGCTCCGGGCCCGTAGGCGGTCTCCTGGTCGAGCAGCGTACGGCCGTCCTGACGGAGCGTCAGGCGGCTGTGGAGGGCGCCGGTGTGCTCGCCGGTGCGGCCGAGGATCTGCTCCTCGCGGAACACCAGCCGGGCGGTGGGGGCGAGGTCGATGGTGGTGGTCATCCGCAGGTCGCTGCCCTCGGCGGAGATCAGCGGCTCCGGGAGCCACTCCAGCAGGGCGCCGTCGCCGACCGTCAGACGGACGTCGTAGGTGGCGGGGTCGCCGGTCCGGCCGGGCAGCGCGACGGTCGCGGCGGCCGCGGTGATCCGCAGCGAGGTGCCCGCCTCGGCGGTGGCCTCGATGCGCAGCCGGTCGCCGCCGAGCGGGGCGCTCATCGCCCCGACGAGACAGACCCGGGCCTGGTCGGCGTGCGACTGGACGCGGCGGAGCGCGAACGGGCCGCCGCCGTCCAGGACGGGCAGCCGGCTGACGCCCCGGGCGTCGGCCCGTGCCGCGATACGGGCGGTGGCCCGCAGGCCGCCCGCCGGAAGGGCGGCCCGCGGTGCGGTGGGACGGGGAAGGGTGCGGGTCATGCCGGGGCCGCGGTCCAGTCCGCCAGCCGCTCCCGGACCCACGCGGCGACCGGCGCGACACCGCCGGGCTGCTTCAGTGCGGTGAAGGCGACGGGCAGGTCGCCGCGCTGGGCCTTGGCGTCGCGGGCCATGCCGTCGAGGTCGACGCCGACGTAGGGGGCGAGGTCGGTCTTGTTGACGACCAGCAGGTCGGCGGTGGTGACGCCGGGGCCGCCCTTGCGCGGGATGTCGTCACCGCCGGCGGTGTCGATGACGAAGATCTGGGCGTCGACCAGGCCCTTGGAGAAGGTCGCGGTGAGGTTGTCGCCGCCGGACTCGATGAGGATCAGGTCGAGCGGGCCGGCGCCCCCGGAAGCGAGTTCGTCCTCCAGGTCCTCGACGGCTTCGAGGTTGGCGGAGATGTCGTCGCGGATCGCGGTGTGCGGGCAGGCTCCGGTCTCCACCGCCCTGATCCGCTCGGCCGGCAGCACCGCCTCCCGCAGCAGGAACTCGGCATCCTCGCGGGTGTAGATGTCGTTGGTGACGACGGCGAGGGACAGCTCGTCGCGCAGCTCCCGGCACAGGGCGGCGACGGTGGCGGTCTTGCCGGTGCCGACCGGACCGCCCAGGCCGATGCGCAGGGCGCGCCGACTTCCGTCGGCACGCACGGGGGCGGCGGCGCTGTACGTGTGCCGCTCGGGGAAGCCGTCCTGGTGGTCAAGGTGCATGGTCACTCCGGTGGTTCGTACGGCCGCGGGGTGCGCGGCGCGGTGGGCGGGCGGACGGAAGGTCAGGACGCGAAGAGCCGTACCGGCCAGGCGGCGTGTGCTTGCGCGGCGATGTCGAGCAGCGGCGCGGAGGCGGCGGGCAGGGCGTCCGGTCCTTCGGTGCCGGCGCGGCGCGCCGCTTCGGCACCCTGTTCCGCGACCTGGTCGAGGTCGCCGGTGAGGCGGGCGAGGACGGCGGTGGCGTCGAAGGGGTCCAGGCTCAGCAGGCGGACCGCGGCGGTGGCCGGGCCGCTGACGTTCTCGTAGGCGACCGCGTAGGCGGCGTCCAGGGGCGTCAGTCCGGCGGACCGGGCGGCCAGACCCAGGACGACGGGCTGGTGGGCGCCGCGCGGGCGGGCCGCGGCCAGCGCGTCGAGTTCGGGTCCCGGCCAGGTGGCGCGGGCGGCCCGCATCATCTGCCGGCCGAGCCGGCGGGCGACCTGGCGCAGCGCCGGGACGGGCGTGCGGGCGTCCGCGGCGTCGTCCAGGACGAGCGGGTCCAGGCCGGCCGCGGCCGCGGCGGCGAGGCCCGCGGCGACCAGGCCCGCGGTGTGCAGCCGGCCCCGGCAGAAGGTCTCCAGGGTGGCGGCGTCCTTGATGTGCCCCGCGGTGACGGCCGGTTCGGCGCCGCCGGAGTGGGCGTGCCCTCCGGCGGGGAACCGGCCGTCGGCGAGGACGAGCAGCGCGGCGCGGTTCATCGGTGGTGCTCCGGATCGTTCGGTGCCGGCACGGTCGGCAGGTCAGAAGAGGAAGTACCGCTGGGCCATGGGCAGTTCGGCGGCGGGGGCGGGTTCGACCACCTCGCCGTCGATGGTCACCGTGAAGGTGTCGGGGTCGACGTGGACGCGCGGCAGGGCGTCGTTGTTGCGCATGTCGGCCTTCGTGACGCCACGGGTGGAGCGGATGGCCTCGAAGGACTTCGCCAGCGGGAGGCGCTCGGGCAGGTTGTCCTCCAGGGCTTGCTGGGAGACGAAGTTGACCGAGTTGCTGCCGGGGGCCTTGCCGAAGGCGCCGAACATCGGGCGGGGCAGGACCGGCTGCGGGGTGGGGATGGACGCGTTGGCGTCGCCCATCTGCGCGTAGGCGATCTGGCCGCCCTTGATGACGAGCTGCGGCTTGACGCCGAAGAACGCCGGGTCCCACAGGACGAGGTCGGCGAGCTTGCCGCTCTCGACCGAGCCGACGAGGTGGTCGATGCCCTGGGCGAGGGCCGCGTTGACGGTGTACTTCGCGACATAGCGGCGGGCGCGGTGGTTGTCCGCGCGGCCGTCGCCGGGCAGGGCGCCCCGGCGGCGCTTCATGACGTGCGCGGTCTGCCAGGTGCGCAGCACGACCTCGCCGATCCGACCCATGGCCTGGGCGTCGGAGGACATGATCGAGATGGCACCGAGGTCGTGCAGGATGTCCTCGGCGGCGATGGTGGAGGGCCGGATCCGGGACTCGGCGAAGGCCAGGTCCTCCGGGACCGCGGGGTTGAGGTGGTGACAGACCATCAGCATGTCGAGGTGTTCCTCGACGGTGTTGACGGTGTGCGGCCGGGTGGGGTTGGTGGACGCGGGGAGCACGTTGGGCTCGGAGACCATCGCGATCATGTCGGGTGCGTGGCCGCCGCCGGCGCCCTCGACATGGAAGGCGTGGATCGAGCGGCCGGCGATGGCGGCGAGGGTGTCGCCGAGGAAGCCGGCCTCGTTGAGGGTGTCGGTGTGGATGGCGAGCTGAGCGCCGCTCTCCTCGCACACCGACAGACAGGCGTCGAGGACGGCGGGGGTGGCGCCCCAGTCCTCGTGGATCTTGAAGCCGAGGACGCCGGCCCGCAGTTGGTCGCGCATCGACGGCAGGGACATTGTGTTCCCCTTGCCCAGCAGGCCGACGTTGACCGGCAGGTTGTCCATCGCCTCGAAGAGCCGGGCGAGGTGCCAGGCACCGGGGGTGATGGTGGTGGCCTTGCTGCCCTCGGCGGGGCCGGTGCCGCCGCCGATCATGGTGGTGATGCCCGCGGCCAGCGCCTCGTCCGCCTGCTGGGGGCAGATGAAGTGGACGTGGGTGTCGATGCCGCCGGCGGTGAGGATCTTGCCGTTGCCCGCGATGACCTCGGTCTCCGGGCCGATCACCAGGTCGGGGTGGACGCCGTCCATGGTGTCGGGGTTGCCGGCCTTGCCCAGCGCGGTGATCCGGCCGTCGCGGATGCCGACGTCTGCCTTGACGATGCCCCAGTGGTCGAGGACCACGGCACCGGTGATCACGGTGTCCGGGGCGCCCTCGGCGCGGGTGACACGGGACTGGCCCATCGACTCGCGGATCACCTTGCCGCCGCCGAAGACCGCTTCGTCGCCGGCCAGGCCGGGGCCGCCGGAGCGGTCCTCGGTGATCTCGATGACCAGGTCGGTGTCGGCGAGCCGGATCCGGTCGCCGGCCGTCGGGCCGAAGAGGTCGGCGTACTCCTGGCGGGTCAGTTCAGGCACCTCGGACTCCGTTTCCTTCTTCGCCCGCCGGGCGACGGTGCGGGTCGTTCCACGGCTGGGGCCCGGTCGCCGCCGGCGCGTCGCTCACATCGAGGGCACCGCCGGCCTGTCCGCGCAGGCCGGCGACGATCCGCTTGCCGCCGATGGGGACCAGCTCGACCTCGGTGGGGATGCCGGGTTCGAAGCGCACGGCGGAGCCGGCCGGGACGTCGAGCCGCTTGCCGTGCGCGGCCGCGCGGTCGAAGTCGAGGCCGGGGTTGGCCTCGGCGAAGTGGTAGTGGGAGCCGACCTGGACGGGGCGGTCGGCGGAGTTGAGGACGGTCATGCGCGTGCGGGGGAGGCCCTCGTTGAGGCGCACCGGCTCGTCGGCGTGGAGGATCTGTCCCGGGATCATGTTCGGCTCTCCCGCGGTCAGTTGATGGGTTCGTGGACGGTGACGAGCTTGGTGCCGTCGGGGAAGGTGGCCTCGACCTGGACGTCGTGGATCATCTCCGGGACGCCTTCCATGACGTCGTCGCGGGTGAGCACCTTGCGCCCGGAGGACATGAGCTCGGCGACGGTGCGGCCGTCGCGGGCCCCTTCGAGGATGTGTACCGTCAGCAGGGCGATGGCTTCGGGGTGGTTGAGCTTCACACCCCGGGCCCGTCGCTTTTCGGCCACGTCTGCCGCCACATGAATCAACAACCGTTCCTGCTCATGCGGGGTCAGCTGCATACGTTCCACCTCACAGGTTTTCGCCCGGCGCATTTACCCAGGTCACAGGCGTGGGCACACCCGTCTCGTTAGATGTACCACACAGTGATTAAAGGCGAAGCAAACCGACTTTCAGCACTTGACCATCAACTTCCTCATCGCGGAAGTCTAGTTGGGCGAGATTTCGACGCTGTTACAGCGAGCGGCGCATTCCACGGCCCTTGTCACCCCTGACGTAACACGCCGGAAATCACCAGGCGTTACCGGCGGCAAACCGGCACCACGGCGACAGCCTTCCCACCTTCGAGGCCGAGGGCCGCACGGATTCCGGGTGGCGAATTCCACACCCCAACACCCTTCCGAAATACGGAATACCGGAAACGATGCCGCGTAATCAACCGGGATCATCTCCCCCAAAGCAGGCATGCATTCCGTTGCACGAACGCGGGTGTCCGGTATCCGCCCTTGACGGATTTCCAACGCGATCGCGATCCTCATGCCCGCGTCAACAATTCCGCTGCGCTTCACACCCCCCACAACAGCATCGGAGCCCTCCGTGACTCGCTCTACCCGCATCCGCCGGGCGGCGCTCGCCGCCGGCACCTGCACCGCCGTCGCCGCCCTGCTGGGCACCGCGGCGATCGCCCAGGCCACCACCCCCGCAACCCAGGGCGCGCCCGACATCCCGGTGGCCGGCATCAAGGCACACCTCGACCAGCTCCAGTCCATAGCCGACGCCAACGGCGGCAACCGCGCCCACGGGCAGGCCGGTTACCGGGCGTCGGTCGACTACATCAAGGGCAAGCTGGACGCGGCCGGCTTCAAGACCGCGGTGCAGGAGTTCACCAGCGGCGGCGCCAAGGGCTACAACCTGATCGCCGACTGGCCCGGCGGCGCCGAGGACTCGACGGTGATGGTCGGCTCGCACCTGGACTCGGTCGACGCCGGCCCGGGCATCAACGACGACGGCTCCGGCTCGGCCGGCATCCTGGAGGTCGCCCTGGCCGTCTCCCGGGAGCACCTCAAGCCCGCCAAGCACCTGCGGTTCGGCTGGTGGGGCGACGAGGAGGACGGCATGGTCGGCTCCCAGCACTACGTCGACACTCTCGGCGCCGACAAGTCGAAGATCTCCGCGTACCTCAACTTCGACATGATCGGCTCGCCGAACCCCGGCTACTTCGTCTACCACTACGACGACAAGCTGGCGAAGGTCTTCACCGACTGGTTCGCCACCAAGAAGATCGCCACCGAATGGGACACCGAGGGCGCGGGCCGCTCCGACCACGCCTCCTTCCAGAACGCCGGCATCCCGGTCGGCGGGCTCTTCTCCGGCGCCGACTACATCAAGACCGACGCCCAGGCGAAGAACTGGGGCGGGACCGCGGGCAAGGCGTTCGACGCCTGCTACCACCGCTCCTGCGACACGTCCAAGAACATCGACGACACCGCGCTGCACAACCACACCGACGCGATCGCCAACGCCGTCTGGCAGCTCAGCTCCTGACGCCGCGAGCGCGCCGACACCCGCCGCCCCGCGCGGCCGTCGGCCGCCCCGCGGTCACTTCTCCCGACCCGGTCGCCGATCCCCGGCGGCCGGGTCGCGGTGTTGTGCCGCGATGCCGAAGCGCTGCTGTTCACCGGGAGCGGACGACAGCGACCGCACGGACGACACCGTGCTGATCACCTCGGGCTGCTCCCCGGTCTCCTCCTGGCGCCCCGGTTCTTCGAGTCGTTCCAGGTCAGCGGCGGACACCAGCGCCACCAGGGGCTTGCCGTGGCGGGTGACGACCACCCGCTCGCCGCCGTAGACGACGCGGTTGATCAGATCCGCGAGCTCGGCCCGGGCTTGCGTCACCGGAATTTCGTAGGCCATGCTTCTAGCCTATGTAATGTCCACCTGGTCCAGCGAGGTCCGTGGCGACAGCGAAGATCCAGGTCAGAGGTGTTCGCGTGCTCCCGTGCGCTCTCGTGTGTGAGAGATGTGTGAGACGAGGTGAGACGGCTCCACCAGCCCCGCACGGAGCTCCAGCGAGGCGGGGCCTGCCCGTCGACGCACCGGGGGCAAGGCGGATCTTCGCCCAGCCCCCACATCGCCGAGCAGGTGGCGGCTGCGGGATCGCCGCAAGCCGTGGGATGCCAGTGCGAGGTCGTCGCCGCGACCAACGGCGTGCCGCTCACCCGGCCGGCCTCGCCCGGTGGCTCTTCCAGCTCGACATCGACGGAGGGAGTCTCGGTGTCTCTCGACAGCGCGGACGCAGCCCTCAACGCCCCACTGCGGCCGTCCCCGTCCGGGCCGGTCGGCCACCGCGAACTCCCTCGACGATGCCGTTGGCGCTTGGGTGCAGGCGGCATGACAGGCTGGGGCGGCGCCTCACGAGGCGTCGATGGGCTGGGGCTGTCCCGGTCACGGCGATCCTGGTGCACGGGTCGAAGGCGGCACCGCTGCTCGCCGGCCACCGCGGTGGCGAGCCTGCCGACCTGTCCGCACCCGAGGATCTGGCGTTACAGGGGCGCGCGCCCGGCCTCCACGGCGGTCTGCCGCCAGGCATCGCGTTCGGCGCGACGCCACAGGCCATGGTCCAGAACGACGTCGTTGCCCGCCTCGATCTCCCTGGCAACCTGTTGCCGGATCGCCTCCACCACGGGCCGCTCCCGCTCGAAGTGCGTGTTCTCCGGGTAGTCCACGCCGTACCGCCCGTGGATGCGGAATACCTCCTCGTCCACGCCGTGTACGCGGCGGTCGCAGGGAGCGAACTTCCTGCTGCCGGTCGCGTCGGCTCAGGGGTTTCGCCGTCGGCCCGAACGTCTTGCGCGGCGCGGAGAGTGATGTCGGTGGCGCGTGCGAGATGGCCCTGGTGCCGCCAGGCGCTGGAGACTTCCCGTGGGCCTTCGGCGATCGTCAGCGGATCTCCGGCCAATGCGTGCGAAGTTCAGCGCGCGGCGCGCGGTCCGCGGTGATCGTTACGAGGCCGTCCTCGCCGAGCTTGAGGCACAGGCGAGCGGCGATGGTGCAGAGGTCGGGGCGACGCTTCTGCCGTCCGCAATTCGCCCGGCTGTAGAGGGCATCACGAGTCCCCCGATCAACATCACTTGCCGTCGGGTTGACGGGCCTCCCACCAGCGTTTCAGCGGCGGTACCCGGGTCATGAGCCACTTCCACCAGCCTCGCTCGCCGTTGGTTCCGACCGCCATCCAGTGCCACCTGGCCGCCGTATGTGCCTTCTCGCGCGGTTGGGCCGCGGTCTCGGCGGCGAGCAGGGCGTGGGTCTCGGCGAGAGCGGCGGTGAGGGGGGCGAGTGGCCGGTCTTCGTGGGGTGGCGTGACCGTCTTCGGTGGCTGCGCGCCGCGCAACCAGTGTGTCAGGGAGTGCAGTTCACCGGTGTGTACGGTCACTTCGTCGGGTGTGGGCGGTGCTGCGCCCCCGTCCACCGAGGTCATCGTTGCGGCTACCGCGGCCGCCACCCGCCCGGTCTGGGCGACCACCGGAGCCAGGTGGGCCGCGCGGTGGCTGATAGGGGGCTCGGCCAGGGTCTGGTCCAGGACCGACTGGGCATGGCCGATTGCCGCGTGCATCGTCCGGCGGCGCAGGGCCCGTTCGCGTGAGCCGGTCGGTGTGGGGCCGGGTAGCAGGGCCAGGTAGGCGGCGATCGCCTCGTACGCGTCGGCAGTGGCCTGGCGCAGCGCCCGGCCCCGGTGTTCGGGCCACAGCAGGTAGCCGAAGACGAGAACGATGGCGCACCCGATCGCTGTCTCCTGCATCCGTACCGGCACCAGGGCGCCTGCGCCCGCGGAGGTGAGACGCTCGGTCAGCAACAGGATCGCGGCCGTCAGAAATGCCGTCTGCCAGCCGTAGTTGCACAAGATGCCCAGGGAGAGGCAGGCTCCGAGGGCTGCCAGTACCACCGCGTCTGTCCAGCTGCGGGGCAGCCAGCCGATCACGGCTGCGGCGATCAGGACCCCCAGGGCCGTGCCGAGCGCGCGCAGCAGGGCCCGTACGAACACCGAACCGAAGTCCGGCTTGAGGACGAACACCACGGTCAGCGCGATCCAGTATGAGCGTTCCAGCGCCGGGATCCGGGCGAGTGCGGCGGCGATGCCCACGCACAGGCCGAGGCTTGCCGCATACGTCCACGATGGGCCGGACCGTAGGACGCTTCTGATCTTGCGGGCGTCGCCGCGCAGGCGCCAGGCGTCCTCGGGCATACCGAGCTGCGCGTTCACCAAAGCGCCGTTGGCATTGGTCCGCGTGGCGGCTGCCGCCTCGGACAGGCCGCGCGCGAGGGCCTGTTGGGTGGGGCCCAGGGGTTTGGGGAGGTTCTTGGGAGGGATGGCGTGCCGTCCTTCGCGTACCGCCTGGGCCACTTCGCGCAGCATCGCCAGGTGCTCGGGGGCGTGGGCTGCGGGGTGGTGACTGTGGGCGTGGGCAGTCTCCAGGAGCGGGGAGGCTGCGTTGAGGACGGTCACCAGGCGGCCGGCCGGTCCGCCCTTACGGGGTGGGCGGGGCCGGTGCAGGATCACCATCTCATACGCTGCCTTGAAGGCGGCGCGCGCCCGTCCCGCCGCCGCTTCGGCCGCGTCCCGATCCCGTGTGGCCAGGGTGTCGCCGATCGCCTCGTACACCTCCGCGACTGCCCCTCGCTCCGGCGCGAGCCCTCGCAGCGGCCAGGCGGCCAGCGCCAGCGCGGCGACGATCAGGCTGCCGGCCAGGAGCAGCAGCGCGGTCAGCCAGCCCGGCTCGGGGGACGGCACCCCGCTCCAAATCACCACCGCCACCAGGGCGTTCATGCCCCAAGTGGAGGTGATCGAGCCGATCCGACTCACCGCTCCCGCCATCACGGCCAATGCGGTCAGTACGGCCACCAGCATCCAGCCGTACCCGGCCAGCAGGGTGCCGAGCAGGCATCCGGCGGCGTTCGCGAAGGCTTGCGGCACCAGACGCACCAGGCGCTTGCGATACGAGCCGACCTGATCGGCCAGGATCGCCGGGAACACCCCGAAGGCCACCAGCGTCCCCAGATCCCCACGCCCGCACATCACCCCCACGGCGACCGGCCCGCCAAGGCCGACAGCCGCACGCGTCATCGCGGAGCGATTCCACGGACCCCGACGGCTACCGACCGCGTGCCGCAACCAGGGCACGGCCGGGAATGAACGGGCGGACCGGCTGCGCGGCATACGGCTCCTCGCTCTGGCCTCGGGGCGTCACGACGTACAGACGCAGCCAGATGTACGAGACGGGGGCCGCTGCCTTGCGGTGACACCCCGGTGCGGGGCGGGTCTCCCCTGGCCGGAGCAGTCACAGCAACAGGAGAACCACCCGACAGCTGGTGGACGACCCTGACCAGGCCCTCGACGTCCGCCGTGAACTGGGCGCGTTCTTCGGCGTCCTTGGCTTGTGGCTCCTTGAGTTCGACGAGGAGCCGGTGGCGCCGTGCAACCACGCAGTCGGGCGGTTGCGACGGAACCGGGTGCTGCTGCCGGGCCTCTCGGCGCTGGCCCGGCGGGTCTTTCGAAGTCCGCACGTTCGTGGAGAAGCGGCTGCCCGCCACGGTGGCCAAGGCCGCGCGCCGCACGCCGGGGCTGGCCCGATATGACAGCCACACCGACCCCAGCGACCTACCCCCGGCGCAGTCACCCCGGCACTCAAAACTATGCGCGAAGAACGGATCTAGTAGCCGCGGTGATGCAATGTTGCGGCGGCAGGGAGCCTCATCAGGCTGCACCACGCCGATACCGGTGTCGTGCCTCACCTGCTCTTTCATCGTTAATTCATCGGCCGTACTTAGCTTTGACGCCGTCCAGTGATGGCAGAGTGCGCAGCGCCAGTCGCCTACTGCATTTCATTCTTCCTTAGTGGAGGTGAATTTAGATGGTCAGGGCCGTCGCGAGAAGGCCACCGCCCCCACGCAATGGCCTCGCGGGCCAGTTTCGGGCACGGCCAGGTCCTCAGCACGCGAAGCTGCCGCTAAGAGACAAGTGCCGGTACATTACGGTGCGGCGAGGGGTGGCGCGTGGCTGTCTTCACACAGATGGCCACACACGGCATGACTTTCACCATGCGGACTAGACCTGTGCTCGTCTACGACGGAGACTGCGCTTTCTGCACCACCTCGGTCATGTTGGCCGAGCGGCGTTTTCGTCTCTCGTGCGAGATCACCCCTTGGCAATCAGCGGATCTCGGCTTCCTCGGCGTCACCCAGCGGCAGGCTGAATACGAACTGGTGTGGGTCACCCCGACCGGGACGGTATACGGTGGCGCGCAGGCGGCGGCCAAGGTGCTCATGAGCGCGGGCGGGGGATGGACTCTCGTTGGCGCACTGCTCACTCTGCCGCCCTTGCGCTGGATCGCACACGGTGTGTACCGGCTCATCGCGAACAATCGCCAGCGGATGCCGGGGGGCACACACGCCTGCGCGCTGCCAGCGGACCAGCGGTCGAATCCACCGTCGCAGTCGTCCGGTCATCTTGGAGCGGGGGCGTAGCCGCAAATCTGCCTTCTCAGCCCCACATCGGTCACCTCGGCAGGCCGGAAACTGTTCTGGGAATCTTCACTGCCGTCATTCATGCTACCGCCTGCACGCGTAATGGCGTGGAGGGCGGTATATCCCTGGCGCACATCCTGAGCCAGGGAAGGAATCGATACAGGAGGAAAGCAAACATGGAAGACATGAAGAGCATCGAAGTGTTCGCGAACTCCACGCTCACGCTTCCCATGGACGAGCAGGCCAACAAGTCCATGCAGGAGGTGGCGCCGGTGATCACCTCGACGCTCAGCTCTGACGTGAATGTCCACGCGAACAGCCAGGGGTGCTTCATCGGCTTCTAGCCGTTATCGCCCGAATCGGCACATCCCGCCATCGACTCTCGCTTTTCGGTAATCGGCAGGGAATTCCCTCCGACGGTCCTATGCGCGAAAACAGGAACGGTTTTCCGGACAGTGCGGTGGCATACCGGATCACGTACCGCTGGTGAACTCGGATACACATCGGCTTGGCCCGCGCGCATGTGCGAGCCAAGCCGATGTGCGGGACATCACCGACCGGAAGAAAGAAACGGTGGAGGTAGTATGAGTCTACTCAGGAAGATCGCGGTGGATGTCTTCAAACCCTGGCCGGTGTCCAGGGAGACAGCCATAGGAGTGGGCGAACGCCTTGCAGCGGCAACGACCTTAACCTCATCCCTCGAATACCTTACGCAACGGCGCCAGCTCAAAAAGGGCGGCCTGAACGACTGGGACATCACAAAGGACTACTACAGGGCATCGTCCCCTGTGACCCGAAAGCTTCTGGACCTGCTCAGTAGCGAACAGGTCACCACCGCTGTGCACGTGGCGGAAGCCGTGATAAGCGCAGGGCTTCTCCTCCCTGGAAAGAGCCGGTGGCGCGGCGCGGGGAGTCTCTTTCTGAGCACGACGACAACACTGCTCTACCCCCGGCACCGTTACGGCACAGACGGATCGGACCAGGTGACCATGCTGGTGCAGATGGCCGCGGGCGCCGCCAGACTCTCCAACACCTCGCAGGTCAAGGATGCGGCCCTGTGGTACATGGCCTTGCAGTCGAACCTGTCGTACGTGGTGGCAGGATGGTTCAAGCTGGTGGGGAAGCCCTGGCGGGATGGATCCGCTCTGGGTGATGTGCTGCGCACGAAAACGTACGGGAATCAGACAGCGTTCAGGCTCACCCGCAAGTACCCTCGTGCCAGCCGTGCGCTGGCCCATGGCGTACTGGCATTTGAGTGCCTGTTCCCTGTCGCGTATCTCGCGGGAGGAAGGCTGGCGCGCCCCGTAATATCCAGTGCTGTGGCCTTCCACGTCGCCAACGGATTCGCGATGGGCCTGGGGCGCTTTGCCACCTCGTTTCCCGCCATGCATCCGGCGGTCCTGTACACCGCGGCACCCACGAGCCATCCGAAGATATCCGGACGCGATGACCGTGCTGCCGTACTGGCGGGAACGACTCTTCTAGTGACCGCGGCGGCTTCCGCTGTGGTCGCCGTACAGCGCCGGATGCGCGTTCGGCAACCCCGGCCCGGGGCGCGCACCGTGACCACACGGCATGGGAACGTTCTCCGCTACGAGTTGCTGTCCGAAGGAGACCAGGACAAGTCGATCCTCATCTTCTGCAACGGTTTGGGGACTCCGTCTGAGTACTTCGCGTGGATCACCGAGTATATGACCAAAGAGACGGGATACGGAGTTCTCACCTACGACCGGCCCGGATACTGCGGAAGTAACCGGCACAGCAAGGCGCCGTTCAAGTTGGATGAGGCGGTTGACGACCTGCACGATCTGGTCGACGAGGCAGTTCCCACCGGGCGCCGGATCGTACTGGTGGGCCACTCCTTGGGCGGGGAGATAGCGCGACGCGCCGCGCACCGGCTACAGGACCGGATACACAGCGTGGTCTACCTAGACTCCTCCCACCCGGCAGAACTGAGCCGTTCCCCCCAGCAGGACAAGACAGCGCGGGACGCACGGGAGTCCATGACGGTGATGATCTGGTCTTTGCGCGCGGGCGCGGGGCTGGTGATGATTCCCGCCAAGGGTGTGGCTTCGCTCCCCCCTGCGTACCGGTCGCCGGCTTTCGCTCAGTACGCGGACACACGTGCGTGGACGGCGGCACGGCGTGAGTGGAACGCGGTGCTTGCCGAGTTCCGGACGTTCAGCGGGGATCTGCCCCCCATTGAAACGCCCGCCCTGGTCGTTTCGGCGCAGCAGACCGTCGACCGCGATCCGGAACAGCTGGTCATGCATCATGAGATCGCCCAGGCGCATCGCGGAGAGCAGCGTCTGGTCGAATCAACGGTCATCGAACGCGCAGCCCACGAGACCCTGCTCACCAACGCCGAGTACGCGGTTCCACTGGCTTCCCGTATTGCCGGCTTCCTTGAGGCGGCAGCCACAGCTTCCCGAGACGAGCCGGCGAAGGAGCAGACAACGTGAAAGCGGGACAGTACATCAGGGGACTCGTGACAGGACCCGGGAGCACAACCAGGACCGCCGGTGCGGTGCTCGTGGTGACTACCATCCTCAACCAGCACTACAGCCCGGCCTTCATGCGATTGCAGGACAAGGACATCCTGTCCTTCCTGCCGAACTGGCGGTTCTTCGCGCCACGCCCCGCGACACACGACCACTGCCTCGTCTACCGCGTACTGGAGCGGGGCGGTGAAACAACGCCCTGGAAATCCATAAGCACCATACCTGAGAGGAAAGCAGTCCACATATTGTGGTATGCCGACCGGCGCACAGAGAAGTCTGTGTTCGACGCGATCAACGAGATACTTCATTTCATGAATCAAAGCTTCTCGTTTATCACGCAACTTACCGGATACCGGTTGCTATCGGCGTACATCATGAAACGATACGTTTTGGAGCAGAACGGCGACGCCCAGGGCTTCCAGTTCGCCGTCATCCGCTCCCCCGGGTACGACGAGACAGCAGAACCGTCAACCTTGTTCGTCTCGCCCTACATCCCGATAGGAACAGAACAAGCCCTTCCTGGAGGGCATCCGGAGTACGCCGGGAACGGGAAATAGCGCAGCGGATAATCACCTCGTGCAGTTCTTCCGGAAGCGTGTAACGCGCAAACCCCAGCGCAAATCCACAACCGAGGATGGCGTAGAGATCGCCTGCGTGGCAGCTGGCCTTGGACATGGTCGACGAGACGCAGTCGTGGGGCATCGACGTGCCGCTGACCATCCCCGACGGCAGCTACGGGGACACCGCTGCCTTTCGCTTCGGCCTCGAGGAACGCGGCCTGCACTACGCCGTGGGTATCTCCAGCACGGTGACCGCCCACCTGGGCGACGCTGTGCCGTCTGTCCCGCCCTACAGGCCGCCCACCGGTGGCGAGATACCCCAACCCTGCCAAGAGCGTAAAGCAGCTGATCATCGACGCCGGACGCAGTGCGGCCAGAGCCGTGCAGTGGCGGGAGGGTTCCCGTCCGGGCACCGGCCGCAACGATCTCAAGCGCATGTACGGGCCATTCGTCGCCTTACGAATCCGTCCCGCTGGACGGCAGATCCGGAAAATCTTTCGCGGTCCGGAACTGCCTGCATGCTGGCTGCTGGCCGAATGGCCCGCCGGCGAACCCGAGCCGGCTCAGTTCTGGCTCTCCAACCTCCCGCCGACACCCCGCTGACCACACTTGTGCGGCTCACGAAGCTCCGCTGGCGGATCGAGCACGAGTACCGCGAGATGAAACAGGCCCTGGGACTGGCCCACTTCGAGGGTCGGACTTGGCAGGGCTGGCACCACCATGTCACCCCCGTCTCCGCCGCCCACGCCTTCTGCACCCTCCAGCGCATCACCCGGTCCCCAAAAGAGACGGCGTCGGGGGCCTCTACCGGGTCGCCCCCGAGCTGCAGTTACTCCTCGCGCTCTGGACCGGCGCCTGCCCCACCTGTCACCGCGACATACCCACCCCCGCACCAACCTGACCAAGCACTACTAGGCGATCAGCGGGGCGATCTGCTCCAGCAAGTAGACGCCGCGCCCGAGCTGGCGGGCCAGTCGGACGTCCCGTAGGTCCGCCTCGTCGTAGACGCGGTATCCGGCCTGTGGGCCGCGTCACGGTCGCTCATGTCCTCGGGTGACCACGATCATCATCGGGAGGCCCTGGCTGCCCACAGCGGGCCTGCCCGCCTTCAGGAACCTCGGTGGGTTCGCTCTCGCCAATCTCGGCGAGGCCGGCGACACCGCGGGCGGGTGGTGGCGAGACGGTAGGAGTCGGTGCCGGTCTCGATGATGTTGCCGCCGAAGGTGGGGCGGTCGACGCCCGGGACGTCCTGGCCGATGAGAGGGAAGGCGAAGACGACGACGGGGAGCCGTTCACGGCTTCGACCTGGGCGTGCTGCCGCTCGGTGAACTCCTGCCCCCGCAGCTTCGGCACCAGCCTGGTGGCACCCGCTGGCCGGCGGCGGGAGCAAGGGCTCGATCCAAGACCACTCCGCGTCGCTCATATCAGAGGGATAGCGGCGTTCTCGCACCTCAGCGGCCCTCCTAGCGTTCCATGCGGGTGAGGACCCAGGTGTGAGCCGGTATCAAGTTCTTGCGGAAGATCGCCACGAACAGGTGAGGGGCGTGAGGCGTTCAACGCCCCCAGATCAACCTGCGGCGGGTTCCCATCGCACCTCATCACGCCAGCGTCCTCTCAAGCTGCCCGGTCGCTGCCGCGGGTGAGCCAGCCCTGACGGCGGATGGTGAGGAGCCCGAAGACGTCGAGGGCATGGGAGAGGACGTCGGTGGCAAGGAGCTTGAAGGCAAGGACCCGACGTCGGCCGGTGCGGTGCAGCAAGCGGCTGGTGCGGAGGAGACGCCGGCCGCACCAGTAGGTCACCACCATGGCCGGCGCGAGGAGGTCGCCGGAGGCGGCCAGCCAGAGGTAGTACGCCGTGCCGAGGATGAATCCCAGGCGCAGGATCACGGAGACGGTGACGCAGCGTGCGAGGTAGGGGTGTTGCCAGATCCATCCGCTGGCCAGTGCGCTCAGGTGTTCCCGCCAGCTGTTGCGCTGGTGGCGCAGTCTCTGGCGGACGAGGCCGGTGAAGGTGTCCGGGAAGCGGGACCATACGTGCGCGTTGGCCTGCAGGACCGTCCGGTAGCCCGCCCGGAGGGCCAGTGCGGACAGCCGCGTGTCGTCACCGGGACCGCAGCGCACGCCCAGGAAGGACTGCTGGACCAGGTCGGGGCCGATCTGTTCGAGCAGAGCGCGCCGGTAGACGGCGGTGCGGCCGGGAAGGCAGCCCAGGGCCTGTCCCCGGACGGTCTGGGCGGCCATCACCACGATCGGTCCCCGGCCGCGGCGGATTTCCTCCCAGAACGTGGCCGGTTCCAGGACGAACGACTGGGTCGCCACCCCGCCGACCGTCGGATCCACGAACGGCGCGCTGACCGTGGGCACGAGATCGCGGGCCCAGACCGTGTCCGAGTCCGTGAGAGCGACCAGGCCCGCCGTGACCGATCGCCAGCCGGTTCGCAGCGCCCGGCGCTTGTCCCGGTCCGCCGTGGTGATCACTCGTACGCCATGTGCCCGTGCCACCTCGGCACACGCGGTGTCGTTTTCGTGGATCACGCAGACGATTTCCGCCACATCATTGCGGAGCCATGAGCGCAGGGCCCGGCCGAAGAGGGCGGGGTCCTCCCGGTAGACGGGGCACACCACGGCCATCGGCTCGCGATGGCCGCGCAGGGCCGGCCGGTACCGCCTGGCGGCGCGTAGACGGCTGGCCCGTTCGAGGCAGCCCAGTAGGGCAAGCACGATCGCCGGGGCCAGTTCGGCCGGCACCAGCCACACCGCCGCAGCCGCCATGGCCATGGCAGCGTCAGGTCCGGGGAAGGTCGTCCGGGACGGGGTCCGCCGACCCCATCAGGTTCATGAAGCCGAAGGCGTCGCTGTCAGCGATCTTCAAGTCGTCGGTGTCCATGGCGGAAGGATGCTTCCCGTCGGCCACGGGGAACAGCGGATAACTCTCGTCCAGCTCGTACGTCACGGGGCGGTGACCACTCATCGGTTCCTCCTCCGGATCGCCCGCCTTCCATGGATTCCACGGATCCTGTGAGAAATCAACGGTTCCTTCAGGACGACTTAAGCGTCAGCGGAAGCTCAACCGCGTTGAGCGGTACCGGAAAACCGACGAAGAGTCCCGCCACGCGCGACCTGCACACCGCCCTGAGAACACAGTTGCATCCCCGAGCCGACGGGCGGCCGGAGCGCCTTGCCCCGCGACCGTGATGGCCTCGGAGCTGCCCCACACCTCCCAGCTTGCCGGACCAGCACCCGCTGACCTGGACCTTGCGCTCAGGCGTCCTTTTCTCCCAGCGGCCCCGATACTCCCTGCGAGGTTGCTACACAGCTTCTTAACTTGTGTTTTTACCTCGCTCGCTCGGTGTTCGAGTCGGGGTGTCTCTCCGGTGTCGCGCCGTGCTGGTGACCTACTCCCACGGTGGGGCGGGCGGCGCGGGTGGTGTTTCGGCGGCCTGACGGTCGTCCGGGGCCTGCTGTGCCGGGGTTTCCGCGCTCCGGTCGGGCTGGGCGAGTAGGGGTGGATGTGGCGAAACCCCCGGCGGACTCGCGCGGGGGACAACTGCCTTGGCGGCTTGGGCCGTTCCCAGGGGCGTCGGTGGTCCTCGGCGAGAGGGCGGGCGAGGCGTAACTGGGTGTAGAGGAATCTCATCCGCGTGCTCGAAACGACACTGAAGGCGCCCGTTGGCTTGCTCCCTGCGCCCGGCTCAGTCGCGGCCTCGAAGATCACAGACGAAATGACTTCAACAGGTGGCAGCCACACCCATTTTCAGCCCGGAACGGGCTTCGCCGCAGCGGATCCGATGGGCTCAGAACCCGTCTTTGAACTGCCAGGTGAGGTGACTGCGGCCGCATTTCCCTCCCGCTGTCGGAATACGCCCGTGACGGCGGTGATGAGCGGGGCACAGGGGTTTACCGGTGTTGCACCAGGATTGAACGTTAAGGACTTCGGTCGAGGTCAGTGGCTCGGCTACCCGTGGAGGTTCGACGCCAGGGCTCAACAACAAAAGGAATCGAACGATAGTTGGAAATACGGCCTTGGCTCGACTCGGCGTCAGCATAGCCGTGCCCTTGAGGCGATCTTGGCGACTTTGCGGCCTTGTTCCGACCCTCCGGCGGCGGAAGTGTGGCCCTCCTCGCCCCACATGGGGTCCACTAGGAGAAGGGAGGTGGGCCTGCATGGCAGGTCAGTACGTGCATATCGCGGTGGGCAGGACGAACGCTCAGTATCCGGTGTCCGAAAAACGCGGAGCGGCTCAGAGAGCAGTCGCATGTTCCCGGGATTCCGGGAACACCTAAATGGAAGGAGCCTGTCGTGGCCCTCAACGATCCTGACCCGAACGCCTGGAGCGTATCGGTCGCCTCCGCCCCTGAAACCCTCGCATCAGGCGGAAAAGCAAGCTTCGCGGTCACACTGACGAACACCGCCGACACCAAGGAGCCCCTCGAGTTTTCGCTCTACCTGCCCTTCCACCCGACGTGGGACAGCTGGGACGGCGCACTCTTTGACGAAATCACTGACTCGGATGTCGCCAAGCTCTCGAAAGCCGTGCTCCAGGGGATTGACAAGAGCGCCTTCGCCGGCGACCCGACCACGGCAACGAAGGGGTGGTCGGATGACCTGCAAAAGGGCAGCCTGGCATATGTTTTCAAGAGCGCGCCGGGCAAGCTTTTCGATTCGCAGGATTCGTTCTCCTTCGTCATCCCGGCGTCTGATCTCCTCAAGGTCAGCACCCCCAAGAGCCCCACCTCCGCCGTCATGGGGGGATTCTTTTCCCACTACATGAAGCCGCTTCGCCCCGCCTTCAGGCTGAAGTTCCGGCGGGATACGTCGACCGAGTCGATTACCTCGGACCCACCCGGAGGGGGCAACGAGACGCCCCTGCTGTCGTGGACAGCAGGGGATGGAAACCCCCTCAACGCGGGGAGCAAGGGACTGGTGCAAATCCAGGGCCAGAACCTCAGCAAGGACAACATCTCCGCCAGCAAGGTGACAGTGACCCTCCCGGCCGGACGCGGGGAAAAATACCTGTGCACCAAGGATAACCTGCCCAAGGATGCCAAGAACATCCAGGCCCCACAAGACTGGAAAGTAAAGACCCCCCTGGACGACAGCGGCAACTACGTCTTCGTCCCGGTCGTAGGCCAGACAGTGACCGTGAAGGCAGGCGAAGGGGTGGAATTCAGGTTCAAGGACATCCAGATCGACAACACTCCCGGTGAAGTGAAGCTCCACGTGAGCGAGATGGCCAAAAGCGCCAAGGTAAAGAAGCTGTCCCGCAGCGCCCAGGCTCCGCTGACCAAGTACGCCGCAACGTTCTACTTCGACTACTTCGTCCCCACCCTGCCCGCCATCCGCAACGGCGAGACAGCCACCCTGCGCTGGTCAGCCAAGAACGCCACCTCCTACCAGATCCTCAGCGACGACCCCCACGTCAGCAAACCCACGCCCCAAGACACCACCGCCCAGACCGGAAAACTCCAGATGACCGGCGGCTACGTCCTGGACGCCTCCGACGGCCACCAGACCTTCAGGCGCCAAGCCGTCGTCGAGGTCTACAACCAATCCATGACTCTGCACGACGTGACCATCCTGGATGAACTCACCCTGGAAGACTGCGCCTACACGTTCAAGCAACTGGAATGGGGGGACTTGCCCGACGGGCCGGACGGCTCCAAGCAGGTCGCCGACACCGACACCGGCGACCGTTTCGTCCTCCTGGGCGTGCATCAGGCCAACACTGACGAGGGCGCGTTGAAGGTCTGCACAGCCAAGGACGGCCACATCACGCAGCCACCTCTGGACACGCTACGCCTGGACAAGACCGACAGCCCCGTCGGCGTCCACGTCCCCGCCGGCCACAAGCTCGTCGTCCAGTACTCTGCCGCGTCCACGGGACAGGAGGCTGAGGGACTCAGCATCAACTTCGACTTCGCCATCACCAGCCCCCGCATCCTGCCCCCGCCCCCGCCCCCGCTCACGGACACCGCCGGGCCGTCGCAGGCCGCGGCGGGGACGGACGCCTGACCCGCCCCCCTGACCGCCCCGCAATCCCCCAACGGGGCCACCCGCACCCGGAGCCGGCGTGACCACTTCGTCATGCCAGAACCATGACCCCCGGACACCGGCACCCAAGGTACCGACAGGCCGCCTGTCAGCCCCCACGGGCACAGGACAGCCGCGGCCCGCCTGCCCCTGCCTCTCCTTGAGCGGGGCACGGAGCCGCGGCCGCCCCCTTCCACACCCCAACCATCCTTTCACCCTCTCTTGTGTCAGGAGCAGCATCGTGTCTCCCATCCCTGCCGGCCAGGACCGGCTCATCGACAATTTCGTACCCCACGACAACTCGGTCGAGCGGAACGAATCGACCACCCTCAACTGGAAGATTCCCAAGGCCGGCTCCATCAGCGCGCTGTCGCTGTCCTGGGGACCGGAACACCGGGGAGAATGCGCCCTTCCCCTCACCGCTGAGTCCCACGAGACTCCACCGCTGGCCCGCTCCACGGTCTTCATCCTGGCCGCGACCCCCACCGGTGGCGGCGATCCCACCCGCCTCACCGCCACCGTTGGGGTGAACAACGCCGACCTGACCTTCCATCACCTCACGGTCAAAGACCACCTCCACCTCCCTCCTGCCATTCACTGATCGGGACGCGCCATGACCACTGCCACCCTTACCACCGCCCCTCCGCAGATCACCGCCCACGAAAACGATGTCGCCCTCCACATCCTGTTCCTCTTCAACACCCGCGAACCCCTCCCCCAGAAGGTCACGCTCACCCTCCCCGTGGGCCCGGGCGCCCAACACGTCAGCACCTCCCAGGACGCCGCGGCCATCCGCACCGAAGCCGATGACAGCTGGACCGCCACAGGGACCGTCGGTAGCGACACCTACACCGTCACCCTCACCCCCAAGGACAACAACTCCCCCCGGGCCACCACCCTCAGCCTTTACCACGTCAGCACCAACGGCACCGAGGGCACGGCTCCCCTCGCCGTCGTCGTCGACGGCACCTCCCTGCCCGCACTGAACCTCGTCAAAGGGCCCGACAAGTTCACCTTCGACAACTTCGCCCCTCTCACCTCGCAGATCCCCTACGGAGAAGCCGCACGCCTGACCTGGACCGCCACCCAGGTCACCGACGCGGGGTTCACCCTCAAGCGGTCCGACGGCGGCGAACCGCTATCGCTCGGCTCCAACGTCCGCTCCTGCCGTGTCGAGAACATCACCAAGGACACCTCCTTCATCCTCACCGCCGGCGCCAAGGACGGGTCCAAAGACCTCCCCACCCGCGTCACGGTCGACCCCCAGAGTGAGACCTACACCGACCTCACTGTCACCGGAAAATTCCTTCTCGAGGGCACCAAGGCCGTCACTCACCGCTACTGCGGAGAAATCGTCCTCACCGCGCCGGCCGACGGTTACTACGAGATCACAGCCGCATACCTGAAAAGGTTCCTCGGCAGATTCCCCATCACCCACGACACCAAGACGCCGCACCACAAGTTCACGATCACCCACCCGAACGGGCACACGGCCACCTACGAGCGCAACACCCTCAAAGCATTCAGAATGTTCACCCCGGCCCGCACGAAAATCACCCTCACCCCCCTCGACGCCCCCAGCAAACAGGAATGGTTCACCGTAAAACCAGGATTCACTGTCACCTGGACCGGAAAAACCCCTGAAACAGCCCTCCCTCCACTCACCGACACCAACCAATTCAAATACGAGAAAGTGGGCTGGAGGTTCTTCTCCGACCACATGCCACTCCACACCTCAGAAAGCTACACGTGGTGGGCCACCGCATTCATGGTGGCCGACAATAAGCTGGCCGTGAGGGCCGTATTCAAAATAAACGGCAAAGTCAGCGCCGTCAGCAGAGATTTCGACCTCAAGGAGAGCCACATGGAGCGCTGGGTTACGTTCGCCCGCCACGAAGAGAAACTCGTCGTACGCCTCGGTCGGGATGAACCCAGTATCCACATCGCCCCAGACGGAACTTACTCCCTCGAAGAGCCGGTACCCACGAACCAGGGCCCATTATTCGAATGCTTCTCGGATCGCGGCGGCGCCGATACCTACATGACCGGTATCGGCTACGACGAGAACGCATTCGACAGGGCAAAAATGCCGTACGACGAGAATGCGGTAGTTCTGCAAAAATTTGAACATAAAGACACGGGTGACACAGGAAGGTACTCCGGTCCGTACAGTTGGGGAAAATTGGACTGGACGTCCGGAAAGAGCATCACGGTTCTCGAAGCCGAAGGCCACTCATGGACCATCGACAAAGACGGACTCCACGGACAGGCTCCATCATCTTGAGTTCCCAGGGACGGAATGACGAGCCGGAGCCGTGAGGCTGCCTGCCCCTCATCTTCCGACAGGTAGGACGGTACTTGCGACAGTTACTGCCGGTCCCAGGAGGCTTCACGTGGTCTCTCATCGTGCCATGCCCGACGTCCCGCATCCCATGGGCGAGTACCTCGTCCGTCTGTTCGTCGGACACCGGCGGGCGATCGGCGCCCGTCGCGGGACACGGGTGCTGGGCCTGTCCCGGCAAGCGGTGCTCGTGCTGCGCGGGTTCCGTGACCACGCATGTGTCCACCGCCTGACCTGGGACGCGGGCATCTCCCAGGCCACCGGCTACCGGCACCTCCACCAAGGCATCGATGCCCTCGCGGCCCAAGTACCGGCCTCGCCGGAATCCTGGAACAGTGCCGGCACAAGGGCTTGCCGTTCGTGATCCTGAACGGCGCCCTCATCCGGTGTGACCGCGTAGCCGGGGAAACCGAACGCGGCACCGACCTCTGGTACGCAATCCGGATCAACCGCTTCTCCGGCACGTGCAGTTCCTCGCCGCACCCGACGGCACACCTCTGTGGGTCCCCGACGTCGAGCCCGGCGGAACCCGGCCAAATACCCTCAACAACCAAGAACAGCCGTGAAATTGGCAGGCTCGCTTTTCTCTCTGGAGGTTGTGATGAGTGTGGTGCATGCCGGGGATAAGAGGGTGTGGCTAGTGCTCGGGGAGTTGGGCATGGGGGACCTGAATTTCTCCCTTCCGTTGATTGATTCTCTAGTGCCGTCAGGGGATGTAGGGATCGGTCTGCAGAAGGTGGCGGCGGGATATGTGTCACAAGCCCTGAATCTCGATCAGCTCAAGAAAATCGAGGGCCTGCTGCCTGGGAAACAGCAACTCCCTCCGGGGCTTCAGGAGGGCGGGTTCGTGTCGGCGCAATTACTGGCGGGCGCGGGTGGTATGCAGGAACTGGCCGTTTCGCTGGGAGGGAAGAAGGCACTCGCGGCGGCTGCGAGTCCACCGGCGGTGTGGTGGGACGTGCGGCGCGTGCTGGGGCCGGTGCACGTGGAGCGTCTGGGACTGGGATATGACCCGGAGAGCAAGAGCGTCCTGCTGCTGGCGGATGTGGCGGTGGAGGCGGGTGGGCTTCGGCTGGGTGCCAAGGGACTGGGCGTGGGGGTCCCGATCGCGGCTCCGCACGTGCCGGTGTTCCACCTGGATGGGGTGAGTCTGGGCTATGACCGGCCGCCTGTGACGATCGCGGGAGAGCTGCTGCGGCAGAAGGTGGACCACTACTCGCTGGCGGTAGGGGGAATGGCGGTGGTGGGGACGCCAGCGGTGAGTGTGACGGCGGCGGGGTTTTACGGACAGCCCACGCAGGGAGGGGATCCCTCGTTGTTCTTGTTCGGGGTGCTGGATCTGGGGGAGAAGGCGCTGGGGCCGCCGATGTTCCGGGTGCAGAAGCTGGCGGCGGGGTTCGGGTATCACACGAAGGTGCGGACGCCGTCGATCCAGGAGGTGGGAGATTTCCCGCTCCGGGAAAGGCTGGACAAGCCTCCGAAGCACGACACTCCGCTGACGGTCCTGGAGGACCTGCTGAACAAGAAGTGGGTGGCGCCGGCGTCGGACGAGGTGTGGCTGGCCGCAGGGCTGACCGCGCTCGTGTACGAGCTGGTGGACGTCTCCGCCGTGGCGATCGTGCAGTTCGGCGGGGAGTTCGTGGCCGGGCTTTACGGGCGGGCGCAAGCGCAGTTCCCGAAGGCGATGCAACACGTGGAGACCCCGGCGTGGGCGTGGGTGGCGCTGGACGTGCGGGCGGAGTACCGGTCGAGCACGGATGCGCTGGAGATCGACGCGGCGCTGGCGGACGGGTCGTTCGTGGTGGACCACGCGTGCCGCCTCACGGGTGGGGCGGCCGTGCGACTGTGGTTCGGATCCAGTGCGCATCCGGGCGATTTCGTGGTGACGGTGGGCGGCTACCATCCGCGGTTCCATGCACCGCCCCACTATCCGCGGCCGGCTCGGCTGGGTCTGCAGTGGCATCTGGGGGGTGGCATCTACATCGAGGGCGGCTGCTATGCGGCGCTGACCCCGCGTGCGTTCATGGCGGGGGTGAAAGCGAGCCTGCACGGGGAGTTCGGTCCGGCGGTGGTGGACGCGGAAGTGTACGCAGACGCGCTCATCGAGTGGGATCCGTTGTATTTCGACGTGGACTGGGGCGGATCGCTCCGGGCCCGTGTAAAGCCGTTCCCCGCGATCGAACTCTCCGCGGACGGCCGGGTGTGGGGGCCCCCGGTGGGCGGTCACGCCCGGGTCAACGTCTGCGGGTTCCATGTCGACGTGGACTTCGGGCACAGTCACCGCGACACGGACCAGGCCCTCACCGGCGCGCAGTTCCGGGAACGTCTGCTGCCGGGCGGGAAAGACGGCAGGGAAGTCGTGCATGTGGCCGTCACCGAAGGTCTGGTCGCGGGCGCCGGCAGCGAGCCGCCGCCCCAGGGGGCCGCGCAGAAGGAGCCACAGAAGTGGACGGTGGGAGTGAAGGCATTCGAGTTCAAGGTCAACTCGGCAGTTCCTGCCACTGAGATCCACCTCAACGGCACCCAGGTCCAAAGGAAGAGCCGCGATCTTCACATCCGGCCGATGCAGGATTCGAAGACCCCTCAGGCGTACGACTCGCCGCTGCACGTCACCATCACCGGCCCCGACAACACCCCGGTCGCCTGGCGTACGCAGGCTCTGTGTCCTGATGTGCCCGCCGCGTTGTGGGGCACCCGAGCCGACTCGCCTGAGGACGGCCTCCTGAAGGGCTATGCGACCGGCGTGTCGGTGCGACCCCCGGCCCCCGCATTCGTCGCCCGGGCCCACCTGTCGGACGATGCCTGGAACCGACTGGCATTCAAGCTGGCCATCCCGCCCGAGCAGCCGCCGCCCGTGGAATTCTCGCCGGCCAAAGCCGACGGCGTCCTGGACCGAATCAAGCAGCAGATCACGTCCCCTTCCGTCGTCCGGAGTCGCGACGCACTGCTGGCAGAGATCAAAGGGCTGGCCATTCCCGGTTTCCCCGCCACGCCCCAGGACGATCTGTCGACCTTCGCCGCGCACGTGTCGGACTACCTGGACGCGAGCCCCTGTGTGTGGGCTCCGTGACGGCGAGAAAGGAGCCGCCCGTGACCACGACACCCACACCGGCCCCGGACACGAAGCCCGGTCTGAACCTCTACGACCGCTGGCAGCCCACGCTGGAGCCAGGTGAGTACCACATCGACGTCACCCAGACGGTGTCCCATACCGGGTGGACGTTCAAGACGCCCCCGCAGGCGTTCACTGTCGGCGTCCCGCGCTACAGCATCGCTCAGAGCGAGGTGGCGGGATGCTTCCCGGCGCCGGGCGCCCAGCTGGCCTGTGGGCACCTGCTGCCTTACGTGTCGCTGCGCGACCCCTACCTGCCCTGGGAGACAGGCCTGAACCTACCGCCCGCCGCGGCACAGGTGTGGGGGAAAGGACCCTGGCCATCGATGACACTGCTGATCCTGGCCGACGGTGAGGTGCCTGCAACCGACGTACGAACGGGCCAGGCCCACGACCTGATGGACAAGACCCAAGTACCGGCCGACGTGGTGCTGCCCGACCTCACACACATGAAACCACCCGCAGAGGCGGCGTGCACCACCGTTGATCTGCCCGCAGAGCGCTTCGACCTGCTACCCAAGCCCGCGGAGCTGGTGCTGATGGCCCATGTGCGCGAACCGCTGACCCCAGCCAAGGGCCAGGACGACACCGTGACGAAGCAGCCCGCCTGCAGCGAGATCATCGCCATCCGGCTGCCCACTCCCGCCTTGGCCAAGCAGGCCCGCCACTACACCGCCCATCTGGTCTCCCTGGTCGGACAGGAGCAGAACCTGACCACGCCTCCCACAGGGAAAAAGGTACGGCTGGTGTCCTTGTACTCCTGGTCGTTCAGCTCCACTCCCGACCCGGGAGAGAGCGCCACGGAGGCGTTCAGCAGGATGCAGAAGGAGCTGGAGCACGGCGGCAGCGGGGGACGGCTTCGGTATCCCGATCCCGGCGGGACGGGAACGGCCGCGAAACGGCTGAAGGCCGGCTACGTGCCCACCGCTTACCAGGTGGTCACTGGTGAACGGACCACCGCCTGGTATCGGGGGCCGTTGATGACGGCCGACCACCGTCCCAAGGAGCCTCCGTCCCACGACGTGCTGCGGTGTGCGGACGAGGCACTGGTGTACCTGCCCGAGGAGGGAATGTTTGACATCTCGCTGGCGGTGGCGTGGACCCTGGGCTGCCAGCTCGTCTACAGCCGCCGGGATCTGTGCGACCAGATGCTGAGGTTCACGGCACAGGCGCAGGAATGCGCAACGGCCTTCGCGTTGGCCTCGCACCCTGTTGCTGCGGGGCGTCCCCTCAACCTGCTGACGGGAGCCCAGCACTTGGCCGCACTGGCCGAGGGGCTGACGGAGCTGGCTGATCCGGGATGGTTGCGCCGCGCCTTCGTGAGGGGCCTCGACGACGGCTTCGGTGACCGGCTGCTGACCGCTCTGGCCCGCGCCACCGCTCCCGGGGCCGGCGGCCGCCCCGTGGTGAAGGACACGGACAGGACGGTTAAGTCCGGCACGGCGACGGGCGGCACGGCAAGGGACGACGAGGGGGACAAGGGGGTGGATGTCAAAGCGAACACCGAGCGCGTCCTGGCCGATCCGGCGACCGCCCAGGCCCTGCGGTACGCCGTGGCGGCCCGCTGCGCCCGGCACATGCACCTGCCCATCCCGTCGTTCGACGACACCGGCGACGCCGACACGTACCTGTGGGATCCGGTGGCCATGCTGGCCCTGGTGCCGACCTGGTACTTGCTTCCGCTGGCCGATGCGGTCCTGCCGCCCGACAGTGTGCGGGTGTTCCACCTCGACGACCAGTGGCTCAGCGCCTTCGCCGACGGCATGCTCACCGTGGGCTCCCACACCGGGCTGGACGCCCTGCTCACCCCTGAGCTGAAGAAGGTCGTCTTCAAACTGCAAAAAGGGGCCTACAACCCTGCCTGTGGCATGCTGATGCGTTCTCCCGTGCTGCGCCACTGGCCGCAGGACCCACCCCCGGCTCCTCCCATCACGCGTTCCCGGCTCGACGCCCCCCAGCACACGTCCGAGGACTTGCTGTTCAGCGTCGAGGGAGGAGCACGGCTGATCACCCGCCGCCAGCTCGGGCCGGAGACCGCACTGTTGCTCTTTGACAAGGTCCCAACGAAGGTCGTCCTGCGGGAGCCCGCACATGTGCTGGAGTTCGGCTTCGGCGACGGGGACGGGGACGAAGTCATCCTGCGTAACGTCAAGGGCGAAGCCACCGGGGAGACGGTCAAGGCGGTGTTCCGCTCCGGTCCGCCCACCGGGGTCAAGGTCCTGGACGCCCCAGGCCTCCTGGAGGCCATCAAGCGCAAGCAGCCCTCCAAGGGCCTGTCCGACCCCGAATTCATGGCGTTCCAGCTGTTGCACCCTCCCGCCCTCCTCGACATCGACACGAAAGGGGCCTGACGTGTCCGCCGGCACCCGCCCACTCGTCGTCCCCCTGGCCGTTGACGCCCTGATGGCCAACGACACCACGATGGACCCTCCCCCCGAGCGTTTTCACCAGCCCGATTTCTCCCAGCTGAAGTCCCATGGCCAGCCCGAGTCCCACAGCCCGGTGACTGATGCTTTCCGCGGGGTGTGCCTGCAGTGGGAACTGCCGGCGGCGCTGCGCACCGGACGGCCCGATCCCGCCACCCCCGGTGGGCTGCGTTTCCCGCACCTGCCCAACCGATGGCTGATCGTGCGCCACAGTTTTCCCACCCTGCCCGACACTCCCGCCCCGAAACCGGAAGTCCGGGCCTGGCTCATCCGCACCGGGGTGGAGAACAAGGACGAGGCCAATGAAGTGGATTACGCGGCGGCGTTTCTGCCCGGTGCTCCCGCAGAAGACGAAGGCGGTTTCCCCACCACGGTGTCGTACGGTCAGGTCATCCCCCTGGACGGCACGGGTACCGTCCCTGCTCCGAAGAACGAGATCCCGCTGACTGCGGACAGCTCCGGCATGCCGATGTTCGTCAGCTATCAGCCCTACAACCAGAACATCCTCTCCTTCCACGACAAGAAGGAATGGCTCCAAGCGGTTCAGCCTCCCCCCTCGGCGCTGAACGGAAACGAGATCACCGTCAACTACCTGGTGGCCGGCTGGTACACCGCTCCCGCCACCGACCTGCTGCTCACCACCCCCAAGGAACGGCTGCAGACGACGCTCGACGCACTCGGCTGGACCCTCCCCGCAGGCACCGAACTCCCCGACGTCACAGGCACCCTCTACATCGGCGCAGTCGTGGGGATGCCCTGGAACGACAAGTTATCGGTCAACCCCTATCTGAGCCCTGACCTAGACGGGAAAGGTCACCCGATCCCGCTGGATCTGGAGGGCCGGCCCTCGCCGGGCGAGGTGACGCCCGCCCTGGGCCACTCCTCCGTCGAGGCCCTCACCGCCCTCCTGAGATACGAGGGCCAGCTCGACCCGCTCGAGGAAGCCATGTTCGAACTGGTCGAGTACAACCTGCTCGATGCCCCACCGCGGCCCTCCCTGCCCGACCACACCCTCGAACCGGCCGCCGACCACGCACTGGACTACACCCGCCACGACTTCACCTTCACCCACCACCCGGGAAGCCACCGCTGGCAGCTGGCAGCCTCCCCCGTCTCACCCCCGCCCCCGGCCCCCACCAAGCCTCAAATCAACGCCCTGAAAGACCTCAACACCGCACAGGACACCTACGACCGTGCCGCACGTACCCTCACCGATCTCACCACCCGCCTCAAAGGACTGTGGTGGATCACCAGCAACCCCGGCGCTGACGAACCCAAGAAACCGACCGGCGACCAGTGCACCGCGATGCAGAACCTGGCCCGGCAGATCCACGACTGCCATACCACGCTGAAGGACCTCACCGGGAAGATCCCCTCTGGCAACACCCCCGAGGACCTCGCCAAGGCCGTCAACGCCTGGCAGACCCAGCACGACATCAACCCCCAGCAGTACACCCTGCAACGTGCTCCACTGCCCCCCTTCCGGCAAAGCGGCAACCCCGTCATCGCCCTGGGCCGGCTCCTGGACAAAAAGCGCACCCCCGAACACGACGGCCACCTCGGCGGCCCCCTCCCCGTCCGCCCCACCCTGCCCCCCGGCACGGACTGGTCCCCGCTCTCCCAAGACGAGCAGACCAGACTCCGCGGTGACCTCTCCCCCCTGGCCACCATCCATCTGCCCGCCCTGCTGCACGAGTTCCACACCCTCGCCGAAGGCGCCCGCGCCATCGTTCAGCCCCACACCCCCACCAGCCAGACCCCACCACGCAGCAAGGCCACCGCCGACCACCTCACCAAGCTTGTGGGCCCACACCCCTACCTCGACTGGTGGCATCAGCCGTGGAAGCCGGTACTGGTGAGATGGAGCGCCAACTTGTACCCCACACCGGCCACCGGCGCCACCTCCCACTACGAGTTCACCGACGCCCAGGGCACCACACCCGCGCGGTACACCCACAAAAAGAACGTCAAAAAGATCACGGACAGAGCCAAGTGCAGGAAACTCTCCGGCTACGGCTTCCTTCTCCCCCTCCTCGCCGCCCACACCCGCTACCGCCTCCAACACGCCCAAAGCGTCCTCACCCCCGAAAGCGAGGCATACAAAGTCTGCAGCAGACTGGTCGACAAGCTGCACAAGCACGAGGCCGAAACCCTCAACGCCCTGTCCTTCACCCTCGTCGGCCTCAACGAAACACTGGCCAACCGCAAGAACGACATCCCCCTGCGAACCCGCAGCGTCCAAGCCCCCGACGGAACCGACGACCTCACCTACGACCCCGAGCCGGCCGACGGCTACTTCACCCCCGAGCCGCCCGTCCTGACTGCGAACATCCCCCACCTACCCCTCGACGCCCAGAACATCGTGGGCGACGCCGCCAGTGACAAAGCTGCCCTGGGCGACGGAATTTTCCCACCCGCACGCGCGGCACAGGTCCAACTGACCGGCCTCACCATCATCGACACCTACGGCCGCACCCACACTCGCGTCGCCGACTACGGTGTCTGGACCGACTCCATGCAGGTCCACCCGGACACCATCAGCTACGAGGGCATCCCCAACCCGACCACCCAGGCAGACCTGTCACCCCGTCTACACCAAGGCGGCCGCCTGCGCTTCGACTACCTCGACAGTCCCACCGGCACCCCCCTGCCCGAACTCCCCATCGCCCAGACCGGCAACCCCGTCCACGGCTGGCTCCTCCCCACCCGCTTCGGCGACCGCCTCTCCCTCCTGTGCTACACACCCGAAGGAAAACCCCTCTTCGACCTCCACTACCTCGCCAAAGACCCAACTCACGCCCGTATCCGCCCCCTGCCCCACTCTCGCTATCAGACCCCCCACGACGACGGCTTCAAGGAGGCCCACCGCCAGCTCGCCTCATTCCTCATCCCGCTCTCCCCCTCCCAGAGCACCACCCCCGCCAACGACCTCAGCCCACTGGCCGAACTCTTCCACTCCCTCGACAAAAGCCTGGCCCGCATCACCCCACCCAGCCCCCAAGGCCCCGACAGTCGACCCCTCGCCCTCCTCATCGGCCGCCCCTGCGCCCTGGTCACCACCCGCCTGCGGCTTGAACTCGACGGCCCGCCCCTGCCCGACACCACCCCCAAGGCCCTCGCCGACGGCGGCCCGGCCCCCACCGCCTCCTGGCCCGTCCGCCTGGGCGACCCCCGCCTCACCAACGACGGCGTCCTCGGCTACTTCCTTCCCCACGACACCACCTGGCGGCACTTCCGCACCCCCGACCCCTACGCCGGCGGCAGCTACACCCAACCCATCAACAACGACACCGACATCACCCTCACCCCCCAGGACCCCACCGGCAACAGCCCCACGGACACCCACATCACACTTCTCGTAACCCCCCACAACCCCATCACCGCGATCACCGACATCCTTCCCGTCACCCAACTGACCCTCCCCCACGCCCTCATCGACCAGGCCCTGAGCACCATCGAACCCGCACTCCCTCTCGGCCCCGTCCTCATCCCACCAGCCCCCACCCCCAAAACGCCCACCCTTCCAACCGCCCCCCCAGCCCCTCTCGCCATGCTCACCCCCCTCCTCGGCACAGACCACGGCACCTGGGCCTGGACCCAACCCGCCCCTCCCACCACACCCGGCTCCCCTCCCACCACACCCGACTGGGAAGACCACCCCCTCACCCCACCCCCACCCACCGACCAAGCCCCCGGCCCCCTCCCCCACGCCCACACCGGCTACCTCCAACTCAAACCCACCCCGCCCAAGACACCAGACCACCCACGCCCCCCTACGCCCACCCATGGCAGAACCTGATCACGAGCCCATCTCCACGGGCACCGCACACGCCTACATCGCAACCGTCACCGTCCTGCTCGACAGCACCCTGGCGGAGTGCGGCCGGACCGGCAACAGCCGGGCCGCCTACTCCGACAAGCACCGTCAGCACAGGGCGAACACGCAGGTGGCGGCCGACTCGGCCGGGCGGCTGCTGTGGATCTCACCCGCACTGCCCGGCCGTGCCCATGGCCTCACCGCCGCCCACACCCACCGGATCATCCGGATCTGTGAGCGCCAAGGCATTGATGAGGCCTCTGTGGACGGTTCAGGCAAGATTCTGGTGAAGCGTGACGGAACGTCAACTTCCTGGCGCCGCGAGACCCTGAGCCCCACGCGGCCGCGAACAGCCAATCTGGTCGACCTCTGCCAGACGGCCGCCCAAGCCCGCGTCCCTACATGCCAACGCCCGCGCGAACCGGACTCCACCCGTACGGGCGGGCGCGGCCGACGCAATACCGTCCCGCCTGCCCGCCATTCAGCGACCACTCAACTAATAGGGAGCAACCGATTGTGTTTCATATGCGACTAGCCCGGCTCGAGGCACGTGAGGCCGCACCGGCGCATCGCCGCCGCGCGCCACGGCCCTGCCCGAACGGTGCCGAGAAGGTGATGACGATGCCCCTGCGGTTGCGCAGCCCGGACCGACGCCGGTCGGGAAGGCGACGGTCTCTGGGTGTAGCGGCCCTGGCCGCCGTACTCGTGTGCGCCGGGTCCGCGACGTCGGCAACGCCTGCGGCGGGCCCGGCAGGACTGCGGGCGCCGGCCCCTCGCTCGGCCCCCTTCCCCAACTATGTCGCGCCAGCGTACGTGCAGAACATGGCCGCCTGGTGGCGGGGCGTCACAGCAGCCACGCGCGTCGCAGGACCTAACTGGGACCACTCGCAGGCTCCCCTCGGCTATAGGCTCAACCACGGCACCACGGGATGGCCCGAACCGGCCATTCCGATCCCTGCGCCGGGCTACTGGCGTTACTTCTTCAACGGGGCTAATCCGGAGACCCATGCTCAGGGCCAGTGGTGGATCGCCTACAAGGGGCCCTTCAACTCGATGCGGAACGTGCCGGGCTACTGCGGGAACGCCACCGCGGCAGGGCCGGCTGTCACGAACTTCGCCCCCTACTTCCCGGCTGGACACGCATACGACGAGTACGACGTGCACGTGTGGGGTCGCAACAACCGGTGGGTCCCCAGGGGCGTCGAGCGGCTCGTGTACGACGTGCAGGCTGATGAGGCCTGGTTTACGCCCGACCACTACTGCCACTTCGTGCAGCAGCCCTACTAACAAGGGCGTCGGCCGGGACAGGGCCGATGCCCGGATCATCCTCGAAGGTGGCCCAACATGCCTGAAGCCACGTCGGATCCGTATGGGGACCTGAAGATCGGAAGCACGGATGTCAAGCTTTCGGTGGTGTACCAGAAAGGCGACTTCATCCGCCAGTGCGGGAGCGCGGACAACATCTCCTTCGCCGACTTTTCGACCTGGGTGAGCAGCGCCTGGAAAAAGGACCTGCCCGATGCCCTGAAGGGGGTGACCATTGAGCACCTGGCCGTCACCATCGAGACCACGGGCAGCGGAGGCGCACAGCAGCGCACTTTCGCATTCGATGCGGTGTTCGATTTCCCTCTGGGGCAGACGCCGGCCGTGTTGTCGCTGGGCGTCACCTACACCACCGTCGGGAGCACCTTCCGGGTGTCCGTTCAGCTGCAGTTGACAGGAACCGGGACGGGCATGCAGCTGAGCGGCACCTTCGAGCGCGATCATGCTCGCGGGTGGGGCCTGGTGGTGCAGTGGCAGGCGGAGGAGGGGGAAGGTCTGTCGCCGGCGGACCTGTGCGACGCCCTTGGGGTGCGAATGCCCGACGAACTCGAGGACGTTCTCGGCGGCATCGAATTGTCGTCCGTGGTGGTGCGGTACTGGTCCCAGGGCGCCCAGCTGGCGTGTGTGGCCACGGTTGGAGCCCACCCAGGGAGCGCGCGTGCGGCCGGCGTCGATATCGGGGCATCCCTGGTGTTCGTGTCGATGTCCGCGTAAGGGGCTCCTGACCAGCAGTGATAGCGAACTGCGACTGGAGTAGTAGGTGTGTCCGCTGCGCGACGGGCCCACTGCCGAGTCGGCGGCAGTGGGCCCGCGTGTGCGATCTACCCGGCCTCCCTACTCATTTCGGTGAGCGACGGGGTTGTAAACGGTTCCGTAGGAAGGGCCCTCACCCGGGCACAAGAGCTGGATGTCGATGGGTAGAGGTTTGTTGGGGTCGATGGTGTGTGTGGGGTCGCTGTTCTGGATTTCAACTGTGCCGTCGGATCCGTCCTTCACGATCTGCGCCCAGAAACTCTTGGCCCAGTCCGGGTCGACCGTCACGTCCTTTTCCACGCCGAAACTGAGGGTCCACTTGACGGTGCGGTCCTTCTTGGCGTTGATGGCCAGTTCGAAGGAGTAAATATACTGCGGCTTGTCCCAGGCCTTTTTCCAGTGGCTCATGAGCTTCTGGGACACCGTGAGATTCGGGTCGGTCACCGTGAAGTGGACGACGGCGTCCGGGGACTCCTGGCCACCCTTGTGGGCCACTGCGTGGATCTCGTGCGCACCCATGGACCACTCCTGGACGGGGGTGTACGCCCAGTCTCTTCCGATGAGCCGGGCGGGGCCAAGGCCCTTGCCGAAATCGGTCAGAGTGACTTGGTCGGCGCTGGCGGCAGTTCCCTTGATCTGCTGGCGCAGGCCGACCGTTTCCTTCTCTTTCGGGTCGGTGATGACCGGGGGCAGCACCGGTGCGGGGACCACGTCGAAGTGCACGACGACCGAGATCGACTCATCCTTTCCCTTGCGGGCGAACACCTCGACTTCGTGCTTCCCCAGCGACCAGTCCCTATCAGGATTTAGTGTCCATTCCTTGCCGGTCGGCACGACTGAGCCGATTTCCTTGCCCCCTTCCCGTGCCACGACCTTGTCGGCGTCGGTCACCGTGCCCTTGAGGTGCTGCTGCGGATACACCCTCGCGCCGTCGGTCGGCTCCGTCACGACCGGCGGCTTCACCGGCGAGAAGGCATTCTTGACGCGGAAAAGCTTTCCCTCGTTCGAGTTGGTGACGAAAGCGTCCTTGCCCCATGAGGCCGTTCCGTGCGTATCGCCGAGTTCAGATACGACCTGTTCCTTGCTCTTCGTCTTCAGGTCGACCCGCCAGAGGATCCCGGTCGCAGCGTCGGGGGCGAAGAGCGCGTCGCCTTCGACGAGGGCGAGGTCGTACAGATGCGAGAAGCCGGTCGCGAGGTCGGAAGTCGCACCGCCCGCCAGGTCGACCTGGAGGATGGTCTGGTAGTCCCGCACCACGTAGGCGTACTTCTCGTCCTTGTCGATTGCCACGCTGTGGTATGTACCGGAGGGGACGGAATAGCTCTTGATGACCGTGCCCTCGGGGGTGAGCTTGTACAGCGGGCCACTCTCGCTGGCCAGGAGGTAGAGGGTGCTCTTCTGCGAGTTCATCGCGACACCCATCGACTCCGCCCGGTCTGTCGGGCCGATGGCGACCTTGCTGCCACTTCCGAGGTCGACCTTGTGAAGCCTGCCGCCGGAATCGACGTCCGGGGTGTACGCGTTGCCGTGGCCGTCTAGAACGACGGTGTGCGGGTCACCTAATCCGTCGGCAACGGCCTTCGAGCTCCCGCTCTTGAGGTCGACCTTGACGAGAGAGCCCCGCGAGCACACGTAGGCGACATTGTCGGCGCCATCGATGGCGAGCCCATAGGGGCTGCCGAGGCCCTGCGTCACAATCTCTTTGTACGGCTCGGTGTTGCTTTTCACTGCTGTCTCCGTTCTGGCGCCCCACAGCGAAACGCGAGGCCTCGGGAATCGGTCGAACAACGAGTCGACCGATGTTCGAAATGGTGCTTACCGTGGACGCACCCATCATGCCGATCCCTGGCGGCCCGACCAAGACGGACCATACTCCGACAGCCGAGAAAGAGACATAAACAAACGATGGCAGTCGGAGCCGTGCTCTCCATCTGTCAGGTCACTCACGGCGACGTAGGCCACGCGCGCCACATGCGCCGAAATTTCGGATCACACCGTTGACAACACCCCATCGCGAGATCAGGCCTGGCCACGCCCGACGCGTCACTTGTGCCCGGGCCGCAACACCTCATTGACTCGACATCAGTTCAGTGTCGTTTGCACTCCGGTGAAGAACTTTGACTTTCGGCGGGATTCCTGCAGTAGCGCCACCGCGGGAAAGTCCGGGGCGTTCAGGGGCGGCAGAGGGCCCGGGTGTGCGCCACGTCGTTAGCCTCGAACTTGCATGAGTGTCCGTCAGCGCGGCGGTGAGGGCAGGTAGCTGGAGAAGGTTGCTGATCTCCGGCCCCGGTAACAGCCTCGCTCGCGTTTCCCGCCTCCCGGCCCGATCAGGCGGGAAACTGGGAAACCAATAGGAAACGATCATGCAAACCTCCGCGACGTACTACACGAAGACGCAGCGGACTACCCGAACACGCATAGTGAGCCACAGGTCAGACGATGACCATCCCTCTAACCTCCCACATCCCAACTCAGCGGTTTCTTCAGCAGCCACATCGAAGGAGACGCAGCTCGTCCTGGACGCCCTCGAGATGACCTCGTGGCAGCGCGACCGAGATCAACACCCAGACCCCAGAGGCGAGTTGGTACATCACTCCGATGGGCGCTGTCAACAAGCTCCCCTCTTCGAGCGCGGCATCACGGTCTCGTACGAGACCGTCCGGGCCTGGTGCGCCACCTTCGGCCCTGCCTACGCCGAACAGCTGCGCCGCCGGCAGTACCGCCCGGGTGACAAGTGGCACCTGGACGAGGTGTTCATCAAGGTCAACGTGATGCGCTGCCTGTGGCGCGCGGTGGACCAAGACGGCCACGTCCTCGACATCCTGGTGACCAGCAAGCGCGACGCACGGGCCGTCGGGTAGCAGCGCCATGCACCATGTCTCCGCCGGATCCGTGGGGTGCGGGGCATGAGTCAATGTGGGGTGATCAGCTCGAAAGCGACCATGAACCGCGCGGTGTAGATCCTCGGAAAGTGCGCGCGTCGACGCCAGCCGTGTAGCCTCAGCGAGCCCTTCCCTCGTCATGCCCATGCTTGATTCTCCCAGAGGTCCGCGCGGGGGCAGATAGCGCCTCCTGCCAGCTCATACAATCGCCGCATGGCCCAGAAAGTTGTAACTATCTACACCGATGACCTCACGGGCGAGGAAAGCTCAGAGGCCACGACGCACGTCCTCTCCTTGGATGGCGTGGAGTACGAAATTGATTTGGCTCCCGACAGCTACGACCAGTTGCTGGAAGCAATGGCGCCCTTCACCAACGTAGGACGCCGGATCCGCAAGACCGGCGGCAAGGCCCGCAAGGCAGCGGCTGTCAGCCGTGAGGACAGCGCCGCCGTCCGGGCCTGGGCCAAGGAGGCCGGCTACGACGTATCGGCCCGCGGCCGAGTCCCGGCCGAGGTACGCGAGGCGTACGCCAAGGCCCACTGATCTACTCAAACATCGGAAGGCCCTTCACAGAGTGAGGGGCCTTCCTCATACCCGTTGGCATGCGAGCGGATCGCCCCAGACGGATCCTGCCTGTATGGCAGCACCGATTGTTGTTCACCCCCCGGAGCCGATCGGAGGACGGCGTCGTGAGCTGGCCGGGACTCCTCTGACATTGAAGTCCGGCGACGAACCTCGGGCAGGAAGCGCCGGTCCGAGAATCAGAAACCGCCCCGGCGCTCCCTGCTCTGCTTAGCCTCGATTCACCGGCCGGGTTCTGACGTGGCTGTTTCTGTGTTTTCGGGGTGATGGCTGGTCGGAGGCCATGCGGTGTCCGCTGGTCTGCCCAGCTTTTCCACATAGGTTCCGGTCGGGCGCTCGTGGGCGGGATGGTCAGGTCGGTCACCCTGTAGCGGGTGCGTGGGTGGCGGTGAACAGTTCAGTGAACACATCGCGCCAGGACCAGCCTTCCGGCAGGTGCAGGTAAGACGTCGGGCGGATCGCGCGAGACGGGCGGGAACGTGGATCAGGTGCGCGCGGAGGGTGACGGTGGTGGCCTTGGCGTGGAAGACGGAGGCCAGTGCTCCGGCGCTACGCAGCAGGTTGTGGCTGATGGCCCACAGGGGCAGCCAGGCGGCGTTGGCGTTCAAGTGCCCTCGTGGCGGACCTACCCGAGAAAGAAGGCCCGGTAGGGTCCGCCGGGCCTTTGGACGCGGGCGGCTACTACGCGAGCGACTTCGCGAAGAGGCCGTAGAGCTTCTTGTACGCGTCGTCCTTCTTCGGGACCAACACCTGCACAGTAATGGTCAGATGGCCCTTGGCAGGGACGATGTGGACACCCTCGGGCGGGGAGCCGAGGAGAACCTCGCCGTGGGAACCGTCCTCGATGATCATCCCCCAGAAGATGGCGACGAACTGCTTTGCCAGAACCGATCCGTCGGGGAGCTGTCCGAAGCCGAGATTCCAGTGCTTAACAGCCGTTTCTCCGGCGTGCATGGTGATGTCGTAGGAGTAGATGTACTTGTGGGTCTCCCCGTCCTCCCAGCTGGAGTTGAACTTGCACTCGACCCTGAGGTCCGGGTCGGCCGCAGTGAAATTCACCGTGTCGGGGTCCGACTCCTGAGCGCCGCGCACGGCCTTGGCTGTCACGCTGTGCTTGCCGAGGCTCCAGGCGCCCTGTGGGATGCAACTCCACACGTTTGTGGTCACCTCGGCGGTGCCGATCTCCTTACCTCCTTCGGTGAGCGTCACCGTGTCGGCGTTGAACGCGACGCCGTCGACGGAGACGCCGGTGTCCACCTTGGCACCCTCCTTGGGAGAGCGGATGTCCACGACGGGAGTCGGCAGGGTGACGTAGAAGCGCAGGTATGCCTTGCCGGACGTCACGTTGTCCCGCACGGCCATGGCCGAGAGGTCGCGCTGCCCGAGCGGCCAGTCGGTGTCCGGCGTGTACTCCCACGTGCTGTCCTTGACCGGGCACGTGCCCAGCTGCTTGGCCCCTTCGTAGAGCAGCACCTGCTGCGCGTCGGGGGTGGTACTGCCGCGTACTGCCTGCCGCCGGTTCTGGGTCTGCGCGCCGGCCTTGGGCTCGGTGAAGACCGGGAGCGGGACGGGCTTGGCAGCCGCGAGAGCCGACTGGGCCTGGTCGTTCCACGTGTGGGTCGGGCTCTCCGAGAGCGGGATCTTGGTCAGGTCTGCAATCACCGAGTTAGCGGCCACGGGTAGCTGCGAACCGCCCTGGTTGGTCCGGGTGAAGAGAATGTTGTTCTTTCCGGTGTTGTTGACGACGCTGCTCACGCCGTCGTCGCTCTGGTTGAAGCCGTAGTCGCTGAAATTGTTTGCCGTTCCGTTGGCGGGAATGACGAGGATCTTGTCGCGCGGTCCCCCCACGTTGAAGTTCACGTCGGCGAACAGACAGAAGGAATTTTCCGGAGCCTTGTCCTCGCCCCGGCCGCGAATGACATACGGTTCGCCTGCAGAGTTACCGTTTCCATTGGCCACTTGAACACCATCTTCCGATCGCCGACTGGGTCACCGAAGGCTGCCCAAGTACCGAGTCGACGTCAATCACAAGAAGAATGTTCGAACTTGTTTAGGCCACATGTGGCGTTGGCTGAATTCCAATCGGCGTATGGCTGGGAAATTACGGTGGGAGTCATTCCGTAGCTGGCGCCATCCCGAGTTCGACAGTTGGTGGGCTGCGGGGCGGTTCGGAGAGCGATCTATGCAGGTGAGAGGCAGGTTGTTGGTCCAGAGCTGTACGGAGGCGTGGGCCAAAAAATCGGGGGGAGTATTGCTCTGTGGTCTGTGAGGGTCGCTGTAGCCGGGCACTCGATGGGCGGGCACACCGCCGGCCTGCTGCTGGGCGCCCGGCTCACCGATCCCCGCGACGGAACGGAAGCGAACCTGGCCGAGCCCCGCATCAAGGCGGGTGTCCTGCTCGCCGCGCCCGGCAGAGGCGGCGATGCCCTCACTGAGTTCGTGGCCGAGAGCTACTGGTTCTTCCTGACCACGGACTTCTCCGCGATGACGACACCCGCGCTCGTGGTCGCCGGCGACAAGGACCCCTCTCCCCACCTGACGGTTCGCGGCACCGGCTGGCACACCGATCCGTACGTCCTCTCCCCCGGCCCCAAGTCCCTGATCACCCTGTTCGGCGCAGAGCACGGGCTCGGCGGGGTTTCCGGATGCGACGCCGCCGAGACCACGGACGAGAACCCCGAGCGAGTCACCGCGGTCCAGCGGCTCACCTGGGCCTACCTCCGCACCGAGCTCTACCCCGGGGATTCCGCCTGGCAGCAAGCGTGTGACGCGCAGACGGTCGGCCCCAGCTCACTCGACGGGTCGAATGCTAGTGAGCCGCATGACTGGGCCGCCCTCGCACGCGCCACCTCCGAGGAGAGCGGCCTTCCCGACCCTGACTTACGCCGCGCAGAGCCAGAGCCTTGATGGCTCGTCTCACCGGCTGGGCGTGGATGCGGTGGCGCAAAGGGGGGCGCCAGCGAGCTGGAACGACAACCGATTCGGCTGATCCGGGACAGTGACGTAGAGTTCAGCGTGCCGTCGCGGGGTGGAGCAGCTCGGTAGCTCGCTGGGCTCATAACCCAGAGGTCGCAGGTTCAAATCCTGTCCCCGCTACTTGATGTGAGGGACTGGTGGATTCCACCAGTCCCTCACTGCGTACGCAGTCGCCTCGGATCCACTCCTGCGATCGGACGGGCCGCTCCCGTCGGGCTGTGCGTGTCAGACCGTCGGGTAGCCGGTCGCCTTGAGGCCGTTGTTGTGCTGCTTGATGACGCGCAGCACGTCCGCCTCGCGGCCGGTCAGTGGGCTCGCGCCGCCGGCCAGTGCTTCCGCGGCCAGCGCCGGATCCACGAAGCGCAGGCCGGCGTGGACGCGGCGGATCGCGTCAACCAGTTGTTCGGACGGGGAGTCCTTCACGACGCAGCCGGCCGCGGGCGCGGCCATCGCCCGCGAGAGGTAGCCGGGCCGGCTGAAGGTCGTGCAGATGATGGTGCGGCAGCCGGGCAACGCCTGTTGGAGCTCGGCGGCGACGGTCAGGCCGTCCCGGCCGAGCATCTGTTACGTCGAGCAGCGCAATGTCGGGCGTAGTCCGCTGCGCGGCGGCCAACACCTCGGTGCCGGTGCCGATCTCGGCGACCACGTCGATGTCGGGTTCGAGGAGGAGCACGGCCGCGAGGGCGCCGCGTACGAGTGCCTGGTCGTCGGCCAGCAGGACGCGGATCATGTCGGCTCGCCTTCCTGTGATGGTGCGAGGTGGTTCGCCGGGTCGGGCCCGCGGGGCGAGGACCCGGAACCCGTCGCCGGGGGTGGGTCCGTGTTCAAGGGTGTCCGACACGGCGGCAAGCCGTTCGGTGAGGCCGGTGAGTCCGTTGCCGGCGCGCGCCCCGCCGGTGTAACCGCCGTTGTCGGTGGCCTCGACCCAGTCGGGCCCGATGCGGACGGTGCACAGTTCGGCGTCGGAGTGCCGCAGCACGTTGGTGACCGCCTCCCGCACGACGTAGCCGAACACCTTGCGCAGTTCGGCGTTCCTGGTGCGCGGCCAGCCGCTTGACCTGCTCGCGTGCGGTCCGCAGGTGACCGATCGTGAAGTTGAGCGCGAAGACGGTGCCGAGTGCCGCGGTCACGCCGACGAGGATGGCCACCTGCGCCCAGGTCACCTCTCCCCGGGCGAGGCGCATCCAGACGATCTGCTCCAGCACTGTGACAAGGCCGAGCAGCAGCGCATGTCATCTATGTCCTGAGGCCACACACGACACTGCCCATGGCCACGAGCGCATGAGTGTCCGACTTCGGTCGTGCAGACCCTCGTGGACCCGGTCATCGAGCAGGGGCGAGGCATCGCCACCCGCTACGAGAAGGCCGCAACCATCTACCCGGCCGGACGTCACATCGCAGGCATCTTCCTCTGCCGCCCGGTGATCCAAACGAAGGTTCGTAGAGAAATTTGTGAGACGTACGCCCTCGACGAACAGTCAAAACGGCCTCTGACCTGGGCATTTGACTTGATCACTAGGATCGCGATTCCATTCTAACGGGATGTACGTCCTGTACATTTTTTACAGAGGAAGGGAGCGGTCATGCTGCCGCCGTCGACTCGCTACGTCCTGCCGGAGTTCACCGAGCGCACCAGCTACGGGACCCGGACGCTGGACCCGTACTCCAAGCTGCTCAGCGAACGGATCGTCTTCCTGGGCACGGCCATCGACGACGCCTCCGCCAACGACGTGATGGCGCAGTTCGTCCACCTCGAACACGCCGCACCGGGCCAGGACATCTCGCTCTACATCAACTCCCCCGGCGGCTCGTTCACCGCGATGTCCGCGATCTACGACACCATGCGCTTCGTCTCCTGCGACGTGGAGACCGTGTGTCTGGGCCGGGCATTCTCGGCGGCCGCGGTCCTGCTGGCCGCCGGCACCCCCGGCAAGCGCCTGGCGCTCCCGCACGCACGGGTGATGCTCCATCAGCCGGCGTTCGGCGAACCCGCCGAGGGCCAGACCTCCGACCTGCAGATCCAGGCCGAGGAACTGCTGCGCACCCGCGCCAAGCTGGAGGAGATGCTCGCCGAGCACACCGGTCAGCCCCGGGAGCGGATCGCCGCGGACATCGAGCGGGACACCTTCTTCGACGTGCCCGCCGCCCAGGAGTACGGCCTGATCGACGGCCCGACCCTCGGCCGCAAGGGCGCGGCCCGCCGGCCCGTCGGGCAGTGATGCGCGATGCTGCCGGAACTCCCGCCGCTGCCCGCCCTGACCCGCGCCGAGGGGCAGTTGATCGACAGCTATCTGGAGATCGTCGACCTGCTGGGGCGGATCAACCCGGCCCGCGGCACCAGCACGTACAGCGGCTTGCGTGCGGCCCAGGCACTGGTGAGCAAGTCCACCGAACTGCGGGAGGCGCTGACCCTGATGCACCAGCGCGGGGAGCGCGAACTGCACACCGCGACCCTGGGCCGGGCCCTTCGGGTGCTGGACGGTGAGCGCCGGGCGCGACGGGTGACCGTGCCGCCCCAGGACGGCCCCCGGACCGGCGTCTGACCCCGCCGTCGCGGGGCATGCCGGAGCCGTACGGGCCCCGGCGCGGGGACCGTTGCCGACGCGGCGCCCCGCGCGCCGGGACACGTACGGCTCCGGCGTGCACAGACGGCGTAGCGTGCGCGGCGGTGCCGGGAGGGCGAGGAATTGCGCGGGTCACGGACATTTCCCGGATGCCCCGGGTTTCGGCGCTGGTCCCGGCCCCGTCTCCGCCGCCGATCCCGCCCCGTACGCCGCAAGTCCACCCAAACAGCGCAACCGTGACCAATGTCACACACCGCATTTTCAGCTCGGAAATCGGGCGCGCGGTGCGTGACGATCCCTTCGACGACAAGCCCCCGCCACAGCGACGGGGCGGTCCGGACGGACAGCTGATCCCACCGTCGTCCGGATCACCGGCTGACGAAGGGTTGTTGCGCATGACCATGCGCGTGCAGATGCCGCATCTGCTGGCGCGTGCCGGCACCGTCTCCGCCCTCACCCTGGTCACCCTGGGCGGCGCCGCGGTTCCCAGTGTGGCCGCGGAGACCCCGGGAACGGCCGCGGAGGTGTCCTTAGTCTCCGTGCCCGCCAAGGCCCTGCGGGTCGCCGCGTCCAAGGAGGGCGCCCCCTACAAGTGGGGGGCCCAGGGGCCGGACAGCTTCGACTGCTCCGGACTGACCCGCTACTCCTACCGGCGCGCCGGACGGGCCCTGCCGCGCACCGTGGTCCAGCAGTACCGCCACACCGAGCACGTCTCGCGCTCTTCCCGCAAGGACGGCGACCTGGTCTTCTTCCATTCCGGCAAGCGCATTTACCACGTCGGCATCTACGCCGGCGACGACCGGATCTGGCACGCCCCCAAGGCCGGCGCGGTGGTCCGCCTGGAGCGGATCTGGAGCCGCTCCGTCTGGTACGGGCGGGTGCTCTGACCCGGGCGGGCACACGCGGTCCGACGGGCCTGGCGTCATCCGGCGGTTGGCGCCGCCGCGCCGGCTGCGCGAGCGCGGCACGAAAAGCGGCGGGTCAGACGCCGTCGGCCCGGCACGGTGCCGTGGCCGGCCAGGGCACCGTCACCCAGACCGTCTTGCCGCCGGCCGCGACGGGCTCTACCCAGAGCCGGCCGCCGCGGGAGGCCGCCAGGGAGCGGATGATGACCAGGCCCCGGCCGTTGTCCTGCTGCACGGCCGCGGGCAGCCGGAGCGGCGGGCGGGGATGCGCGTCGGTGACGCCCAGGCACAGCTGTTCGTCGCGGTCGAGACGGAGGGCGACGGTGAAGGCCGGGGAGCGGCCGCGGGTGTGCTGGACGGCGTTGGTGGCGAGTTCGGAGACGATCAGCAGGAGGTCGTCGGCGGCCGCCGAGCCGGGCGGCAGGCCCCATTGGACGAGGACCTCCCGGACGTGTCCGCGGGCGGCGGCGACCGAGGCGGGGAGGCTCGGCAGAGTGCGGGTGGATTCCTGGTGGTCTGCCATGACGACGCCGTCCCTTTCCCACCGAGGCGCGCCTGCGGCGCCGGGAAGCCAGGGATGCCGGCCGGTGCCGGCGGCCTCGGATGTGTACTGTGCGCCAGACTGCCACCCATGCTGCCGGTGTGGTGGGCCATCGCCCAAGACATACGGATTTCTAGCGTCGTTCTCTCGCCCGATGCGGTGAACTCTGCTGCGGCGGAGGGCGTTTGGGGTGTATGGGCCGTCCGGGGCGGCGCGCCGCCCGTGGTGTCGCGGCTGCCGCCGTCGCCGGACGGCGCCGTCAGGCCACCGGGGCGGTCGCCAGGATCGTGTCGGCGGCGGTGGCGATCTGGGTGTCCGTCAGGTCCGCGCGGGCGGTGAGCCGCAGCCGGGAGATGCCGTCGGGCACGGACGGCGGGCGGAAGCAGCCGACCGCGAGCCCGGCCGCCCGGCAGTCCGCGGCCCAGCGGACCGCCGCCTCCGGGGAGGGGGCGCGCACCGAGATCACCGCGGCGTCGGGGCGGACCGCCGTCAGGCCCGCCGCGGTGAGCCGGGCGTGCAGCTCCCGCGCCACCTGCCGGACCCGCGCGGGGCGGTGCGGCTCGCGGCGCAGCAGCCGCAGGGCGGTGAGTGCGCCGCCGGCCGCGGCCGGCGCCAGGCCGGTGTCGAAGATGAACGAGCGGGCGGTGTTGACCAGGTGCTCGATGACCCGGGCCGGGCCGAGCACCGCACCGCCCTGGGCGCCGAGCGACTTGGAGAGCGTCACCGTAGCCACCACGTCGGCGTCCCCGGCCAGCCCGGCGGCCCGCAGCGCCCCGCGGCCCCCCTCGCCCAGCACGCCCAGCCCGTGCGCGTCGTCGACCAGCAGGGCCGCGTCGCGCGTCCGGCAGGCGTCGGCGAGCGCGGGCAGCGGCGCGGCGTCGCCGTCGACCGAGAAGACCGCGTCGGTGACCGCCAGCGCCCGCCCGTGGTGGGCGGCCAGCGCGCCGCGCACGGCCTCCGGGTCGGCGTGCGGGACCACCTGGGTGCGGGCCCGGGAGAGCCGGCAGCCGTCGATGAGCGAGGCGTGGTTGCCGGCGTCGGAGACGACCAGGGTGCCGGGCGCGGTGAGCGCGGTGACCGCGGCGAGGTTGGCGGTGTACCCGGAGGAGAGCACCAGCGCCGCCTCGAAGCCGCAGAACTCGGCGAGTTCGCGCTCCAGCCGGGCGTGGAGTTCGGTGCTGCCGGTGACCAGCCGGGAGCCGGTCGCACCCGCGCCCCACCGGCCGGCGGCCTCGGCCGCGCCCCGGGTCACCTCGGGGTGCCGGGCCAGTCCGAGGTAGTCGTTGCCGGCCAGGTCCAGCAGCGGGGAGTCGGCGGGCCGGGGCCGCAGGGTGCGGACCAGGCCGGCGCGGCGGCGTTCGGCGCGGGCGGTGTCGATCCAGTCGAACGCGACGCCGGAGGCGGGGCGGGTGGCCGCGGCGCGCGACAGCGGCGGGGCGGCGGGATCCTGGAGCATCGGCGTCCTTCGTCGGTCGGCCCGGGAACGGCCCGTTCCGGGCCCGGCGAACGGGCATGGCGGAACGGCTTCCGGCAACTGGTTGGCGGCGCCCCGATTGTGGGCTGTCGATAGACGTTAGCGGTCGTTCCGCACGGAGACGGTGTGGTGATACACACACCCCGATCGACCGCCATTGTGGGAATCCTCCTTGGCCGGGGGCCGGGGCGTACGCCAGGATCATCGCCATGGACCTGCTGAACACACTGGTGGACAAGGGACTCCGGCGCGAGGTGCCGACCCGTGACGAGGCGCTCGCCGTACTGGCGACGTCCGACGACGAACTGCTCGATGTGGTGGCCGCGGCGGGGAAGGTGCGCCGCGCGTGGTTCGGGCGGCGGGTCAAGCTCAACTACCTCGTCAACCTCAAGTCCGGCCTGTGCCCGGAGGACTGCTCGTACTGCTCCCAGCGGCTGGGCTCGAAGGCGGAGATCCTCAAGTACACCTGGCTCAAGCCCGACGACGCCTCCAGGGCGGCAGCGGCGGGCGTGGCCGGCGGCGCCAAGCGGGTGTGTCTGGTCGCCAGCGGCCGCGGGCCCACGGACAAGGACGTGGAGCGGGTCTCGGAGACCATCTCCGCCATCAAGGAGCAGAACGAGGGCGTCGAGATCTGCGCCTGCCTGGGGCTGCTCCGCGAGGGCCAGGCGGAGCGGCTGCGCGCGGCCGGCGCCGACGCCTACAACCACAACCTCAACACCTCGGAAGCCACCTACGGCGACATCTGCACCACGCACGACTTCGCCGACCGCGTCGACACCGTCCAGCAGGCCCAGTCGGCGGGGATGTCCGCCTGCTCCGGGCTGATCGCCGGCATGGGCGAGACCGACGCCGACCTGGTCGACGTGGTCTTCGCGCTGCGCGAACTGGACCCGGACTCGGTGCCGGTCAACTTCCTGATCCCGTTCGAGGGCACGCCGCTGGCGAAGGAGTGGCACCTCACCCCGCAGCGCTGCCTGCGGATCCTGGCGATGGTGCGGTTCGTCTGCCCGGACGTGGAGGTGCGGCTGGCGGGCGGCCGCGAGGTGCATCTGCGCAGTCTGCAGCCGCTCGCGCTGCACCTGGTCAACTCCATCTTCCTCGGCGACTACCTGACCAGCGAGGGCCAGGCCGGCAAGGACGACCTGGCGATGATCGCGGATGCCGGGTTCGAGGTGGAGGGCACGGACACCGCCACGCTGCCGGCGCACCGCCGGAAGGCGGCGGACGCAGGGGACGCGGCGGACGCGGCGCCGCAGGCCGGGGCGGCGGCCGCCGTGCCGGCCCCCACCGAGGGGGCCAGGACCGACCTGGTCGCGGTGCGCCGCCGCGGCGCCGGCACCGACCTGCCGCCCAATGCCTGAGCCGCTCACCCCGGAGGAGCTGCTGGCCCTCGACCGGGAGCACGTCTGGCACCCGTACGGGCCGATGCCCGGCCGGAGCGAGCCGCTGCTGGTCGAGTCGGCCGCCGGCGTCCGGCTGCGGCTGGGCCGGCCGGCCGAGGGGCACGTGGAGCTGGTCGACGGCATGTCGTCGTGGTGGTCGGCGGTGCACGGCTACAACCACCCGGTGCTCAACGACGCGGTGCGCGGCCAGTTGGACCGGATGAGCCATGTGATGTTCGGCGGGCTCACCCACGAGCCCGCGGTCCGGCTCACCAAGCGGCTGGTGGACCTCACCCCCGAGCCGCTGCGGCACGTCTTCCTCGCCGACTCCGGCTCGGTGTCGGTCGAGGTGGCCGTCAAGATGTGCCTGCAGTACTGGCGTTCGGTGGGCAGACCGCGCAAACAGCGGCTGCTGACCTGGCGCGGCGGCTACCACGGCGACACCTGGCAGCCGATGTCGGTCTGCGATCCGGACGGCGGGATGCACGAACTGTGGCAGGGGGTGCTGCCGCGGCAGATCTTCGCGGACGCGCCGCCGCCCGGCTTCGACGCACCGGTCGACCCCGGTTACGCGGACCATCTGCGCGAGCTGGTCGCCCGGCACGCCGACGAGCTGGCCGCGGTCATCGTGGAACCGGTGGTGCAGGGCGCGGGCGGGATGTCCTTCCACTCCCCCGGCTATCTGCGGGTGCTGCGGGACGCCTGCGACGCGCACGGCGTGCTGCTGGTCTTCGACGAGATCGCCACCGGCTTCGGCCGGACCGGCGCCCTCTTCGCGGCCGGACACGCCGGGGTCGCACCCGATGTGATGTGCCTGGGCAAGGCCCTGACCGGGGGTTATCTGACCCTCGCGGCGACGCTGTGCACCGCGGAGGTGGCCGACGGGATCTCCTGCGGCGCGCTGCCGGTGCTGGCGCACGGCCCGACCTTCATGGGCAATCCGCTGGCCGCCGCGGTCGCCGAGGCGTCCGTCGAACTGCTGCTGTCCCAGGACTGGGCACAGGAGGTCAAGCGGATCGAGACCGGGCTCCGGGAGGGCCTGGCGCCCGCCGCGGAGCTCCCGGGGGTGCGCGAGGTGCGCGTGCTGGGCGCGATCGGTGTCGTCCAGCTCGACCACCCGGTGGACATGGCGGCGGCGACCCGCGCCGCCGTCCAGGAGGGCGTGTGGGTGCGCCCGTTCCGGGACCTGATCTACACCATGCCGCCGTACATCACCGGCGACGAGGACGTGGCGCGGATCTGCGCCGCGGTGCGCGCGGCCGCCCGCGCGGGCTGAACCGCGCCGCGGGCGGGGCCGGCCGCCGGTCCGCCCCGCCCGCGCCCCTCCCCCACCACCAGCGAAGAGTTCGGAGGCACACACATGTCGGTGCTGTTCGTGACCGGTACGGGTACCGAGATCGGCAAGACGGTCACCACCGCCGCGATCGCCGCGACGGCGCTCCGCCAGGGCCGCTCGGTCGCGGTCCTCAAGGCCGCCCAGACCGGCGTCGCGGCGAACGAACCGGGCGACGCGGCCGAGGTCGCGCGGCTGGCCGGCACGGTCACGCTCAGCGAACTCGCCCGCTTCCCCGAGCCGTTGGCGCCCGACCGGGCGGCGCGCCGGGCCGGTCTGCCGCCGGTGCGCCCGCAGGAGATCGCCGAGGCCGCGGCGAAACTGGCCGCCTCGCACGACCTGGTCCTGGTCGAGGGCGCCGGCGGGCTGCTGGTCCGCTTCGACGACGAGGGGAACACCCTCGCCGACGCCGCGCGGATGGCCGGCGCCCCCGTCCTGGTGGTCGTCCAGGCCGGACTCGGCACCCTCAACGTCACAGCGCTGACCGCGCTGGCGCTGCGCACCTACGGCCTGCAGTGCCCCGGTGTCGTCGTCGGCAGCTGGCCGGCCGAGCCGGACCTCGCGGCCCGCTGCAACCTCGGCGACCTGCCCGGGGCCGCCGGCGCCCCGCTCCTCGGCCTGGTGCCCGAGGGCTCCGGCTCGCTGCCGCCGGACGCCTTCCGGGCCGCCGCCCCGGGCTGGCTGGCACCGCGACTCGGTGGCTCGGGTGCCTTCGCCCCCGCCGACGTCGCACGCCTCGAACCGGCGGCGCCCGCGCGGTAGTTCCGCCGTCCGGCTCTCCGGGACGTCCGACGGGCCGAGGAACCGGACCGAACCGAACCGGATCGAACGGGACCGAACCGGACCGGCCGGCCCCGACTCAGCCCGTCCAGGTGCGCAGCTCGTCGGCGATCGCGCGGACGTCCGTGGTGCCGTCCTTGACCATGCGGGCCAGCTCGCGGACCTGCTCGGGGGAGATGGCGACCTTCAGGCCGCTGGCGACGAGGAAGCCGTAGGCGACGGCGGTGGCGAACATCGCGTTGGAGCGCTCCAACGCCGGTACGTGGAGCAGTAGTTGGAGCAGTGCGGCGGCGCGGTCCTCGGGATCGGGGTAGACGGGGACGCCGAATATCTCCGCCTCGTGGCGGCCGACCGCGGCCATCAGGGCGCCCCAGTCGGTGACCTGCGGGTCCCCGGGAGTGTGCTGTTCGGCGATCAGGAGGAGCCAGGCGAGATCGATGCGCAGTGTCACGTTGTGCCCGGCTGTCCTTCCCGGTGGGGGGCGTCCCGGTGGCCGGGGGCGGTGCGGGGGCCTTCGGGGCCCGAGTCCGGGCCGAACTCCTCGGCGAAGAGGCGCTCGTACTGCTTCATGAAGTCCGCGGCGGCCTCGACGAAGGTCTGGCCGACCTCGCCGGCGTCCCTGAGGACCAGTTCCTCGATATAGCGGTTCACGCTCACTCCCCGCTGGAGGGCGCGCTCCCGCGCCGCTTCGGCGGTGGCTTCGTCCACCCGGACGTTCAACTGCGTTTTCGCCACGCCTCCACGCTAGCGCGGATCTGCTAGCACCGACAAGGTGCGCCGGCCGGCTCCCGGGCCGATCGGGGCGCCCGGCACGGCCCGCCCGCCGCGCCACCGCCGGGCCGCCCGGGCGGATGCCGCACGATGTGATCCCCCGGGCGGCCGCGGCGCCCGGCCGTCCGCCCCGGAGGAGCGCCCCTGTGTCCGTCCCCGCCCCGTCCCGCACCTGCGGCGCAGTCTGCGCCGGTTCGACATCATGGCGATGGGCGTCGCCGCGGTGGTCTCCTTCGACGTGATCGGGCAGATCGCGGCGGGCGGTGGGCAGGCCGTCACCTGGATCGCGGTGCTCGCGGTGGGGTTCCTGCTGCCGTACGCCCTGCTGTTCGCCGAGACCGGGGCCGCGTTCCCGCAGGAGGGCGGCCCGTACGTCCGGGTGGACGTGGCGTTCGGACGGCTGCCGGCCGCGCTGACCACGATGTTCTACTGGGTCACCAACCCGGTCTGGCTGGGCGGTTCGCCGGCGTTCCTGGCCGCCGGGGCGTGGAACGGCTTCGTCTTCCCCCTGGGCTCCGGCACCGTCGCCGACTACGCCTTCAAACTGGTCTTCATCTGGGCCGCCATCCTCACCGCGGTGGTCTCGCTGCGCCGCGGCAAGTGGATCACCACGGCAGGGGCCGCGGCCAAGGTCCTGGCGCTGGCCTTCTTCACCGCCACGGCGGTGGCCTACGGCGTCCGGCACGGCTTCCGGGGGCTGGCGGAGGCGCACTTCGCCCCCACCGCCGCCGGCTTCCTGACGCTGGTGCCGGTGCTGCTCTTCGCCACGTCGGGTTCGAGGCGCCGAACGCGGCGGGCGACGAGATGCTCGATCCGCAGCACGACGTGCCGGTGGCGATCGGGGTGTCCGGCGCCGTCGCCGCCGCCTGCTACCTGCTGCCGGTGGTGGCGATCCTGTCGGCCGCGCCGCCGGGCCGGGTCACCGGGCTCGGCGGCTTCATGGACGCCGCCGAACTGGTCTTCGGGATCTACGGGAGCCGGCGCGGGCCGCTGCTGACCGCCGCCGTGCTGTTCGCGGTGGCGCTGCTGACCCAGGGCAGCGCCTGGATGATCGTCGCCGACCGGATGCAGGCGATGGCCGCGGCCGACGGCGGCTTCTTCACCCGGGCGCTGGGCGCCTTCCATCCGCGGCTGGGCACCCCGGTCCGGATGAACCTGCTGTCCGGGGTGACCGCCACCGCCTTCATGGTCACCGCCATGCGCCTGGCGCACGGCGACGCCGCGGCCGCCTTCGGCGTGGTGCTCTCGGTGGCGATCACCACCCTGCTGCTGTCGTACCTCGCGGTGATCCCGGCGCTGCCGGCGCTCCGGCTGCGCCACCGCGAGGTGCCCCGGCCCTACGAAGTCCCGTTCGGCACCCGCGGGTTCACCGTCGCGGCGCTGCTGGTCTATGCCTGGATCCTGCTGGGCTCCTGGGTGGCGCTGTTCCCCGGCACCCTGGAGGCGGCGCTCGGGATCCCGTACCGCTTCCGGACGGTGTGGGGTGTCTCCCGGCTCGCCTTCGAGACGTTCACGCTGAGCACCGTCGGCCTGCTGCTGGCGGTCGGCGCCGCGGGGTACGTGACCCAGCGGGTGCGTGCGCGGCCCGGCGGCGGCCGGCGGCGGTGAGCGGAGCGGCGCCCGGTGGCCCGTCGTCGGGGCGCCGGCGCGGCACAGCGCCGTTCGAGCGAGCCGAATCGTTCTTCCTGCCCCCGTTCGAGCGAGGTCCGGAATGCGCCCGGGCCGGCTCGGGCAGCGGTCGGGCTGTCGACACGGGGCCGGCCGGCCCCGTCCCTGTGCCCGGAGGTAGCCCATGCCCATCGACGACACTTCCGAGGACCGGCGTCCGGCGGCGGTCGCCGTCGAGCTCGGCGCGTTCCAGGTCGAGACGGTCCGCTCGGTCTCCGGCCCGGCGTTCGGCACCGCACCGTCCGGCACGGCGGCGCTCCCGGAAGGGGTGGGGCGGCCGGGCGAGGTCACCATCGTGCGCGGCCCGGACAAGAGCGCCGCCTTCACCGACTGGCTCACCAGATGCCTGCGGGAACGCGGCGGCGACCACTCCCGGCAGACGGTGACGGTGGTCCACTACGCCGCCGACCGCACCCCGCTGCGCCGCTACCGCCTCATCGGCGCCCTCCCGACCGCGTGGGAGGCCCCGGACTCCTCGGCGGGCGCCGACGCCGCCGAGGAGTCGGTGACCCTGGCGTATGAGGACCTGACCGTGTCGGCCTGACGGGGAGCCCCGGTGCCGGTCCCGCCGAGGTCCCGAATACTGCGTGTACGACGCCGAACGGGCCGTGATTGCATGGCGGTTGGCACGTCCTGGCACACGCACGATCCGACGACGACCAGCGTCCTCAGGGGGCCTCATGCCGCGTCCGTTCCGCTTCGGCGTCAACCTGCTCACCCTCGACACCGGGCCGGCCTGGCGCGAGAAGTGCCGCCGTGCCGAGGAGTTGGGCTACGACGTGCTGCTCGTCCCGGACCACCTGGGGTGGCCGTCGCCGTTCCCCGCGCTGGTGGCCGCGGCGGAGGCGACCGAGCGCCCGCGGGTGGGCACCTTCGTGCTGAACGCCGGATTCTGGAACCCGTCCCTGCTGGCCCGCGAGGTGGCCACCACCGACGCGCTCACCGGCGGCCGGCTGGAGCTGGGCCTGGGCACCGGGTACGTCAAGGACGAACACGACGCGGCCGGGCTGCCGTTCGGGACGCCCGGCCGGCGGGTGGACCACCTGGAGCACACGATCCGGGAGCTGGACCGGCTGCTCGGCGACCCCGAGCATCTGCCGAAGGCCGTCCAGCGGCCCCGCCCGCCGCTGCTGATCGGCGGCAACGGCCCGCGGATGCTGCGGCTGGCGGCGCGGCACGCGGACATCGCGGCGTTCACCGGCGCGCGGCAGGCGCCGGGCCGGCCGGAGGGCACGCTGGAGCTGCTGCCGGCGGAGCAGGTGGCCGCGTCGGTGGCGGCCTACGAGGAGTACGCGGAGCACGAGGCGCACGCCGCGGACCGCGCCGAGCCGGCCGAGCGGAACATCCTCGTCCAGCAGGTGCTGGTGACCGACGACCGGCGGGCCGCCGCCCGGGAGTTCGTCGCGCACGGGGTCGGGATCGACGAGGAGCAGGCGCTGGAGGTGCCGACGCTGCTGATCGGGACGCCGGCGCAGATGGCCGACCAGCTGCGGGAGTGCCGGGAGCGCCACGGCTTCTCGTACATCACCGTCCTGGACCGGTCCCTGGAGGCGTTCGCGCCGGTCGTCGAGCAACTCAAGGGCAGCTGACCGGAGTTCGGACGCCGTCCGCATCGCGAAATCCGGTCGACAGGCCGCCGGGTCCGGTGATGGGATCCGGCCATGAGTGATCTTCACATCCGCGCCGGCGGCCCGGCGGATCTCGACGCTGTACTGGCCTTCTGGAAGCTGGCCGCCGAGGGCACCAGCATCAGCGACGACCGTGCGGGCGTGGCCCGGCTGGTGGCGCGCAATCCGGAGGCGCTGCTGCTGGCCGAGCGGGACGGGGAGCTGGTGGGCACGGTGATCGCCGGCTTCGACGGGTGGCGGTGCCATCTGTACCGGCTGGCGGTCCGTCCGGACCAGCGGCGGCGCGGGATCGGCGGTGCGCTGCTGGCGGCGGCCGAAGAGCGTTTTGTGAAGCTCGGCGGCCGGCGGGCCGACGCGATGGTGCTGGACCGCAACGAGACGGCGCACCACGCGTGGCGGGCGGCCGGGTACGCGCCGGAGCCGCAGTGGAGCCGCTGGGTCAGGCCGCTGGAGGTCTGAGCGCCGTGCCGTGGCCGAGGAGCCCGTCCTGTGCCCCGGGGCGGGCTCCGCCGCACACCAGCCCAGCGAATTTGCCGACCCTTTACCATGGAGTTCCCGGGACGACGGACTCCCGGACCCCTCCCCTGCGAAAGGTGTGTGAGCGTCGGCCATGGCCGAGCCTCCCAGTCGTCGTGCGTCCTTGCGACGGGGCGCGAACCTCCCGAACGTGTCCGACCATGGGACGGAGGTGACCCGATGACCGACCTGCTCCTGCTGGCCGTGGCAGTCCTGCTGACCCTGGCGTGCGGCGTCTTCGTCGCGGCGGAGTTCTCGCTGACGACAGTGGAGCGCGGTGATCTGGAGCGCGCCGCCGCCCGCGGCGAGCGCGGCGCGGACAGCGCCCTCAAGGCGGTCCGCTCGCTGACCTTCCAGCTCTCCGGCGCCCAGCTCGGCATCACCGTGACGGGCCTGATCATCGGCATGCTCGCCAAGCCGGCGATCGCGACCCTGCTGGCCGGCCCGCTGACCGCGCTCGGGCTGTCGCGATCCGCCTCGGACTCGGTGGCGCTGGTCCTGGGGACCGCGCTGTCCACCGTGGTCCTCATGGTCGTCGGCGAACTGGTCCCCAAGAACTGGGCGATCTCCAGCCCGCTGGCCATCGCCAAGCGCGTCGCCACCGCCCAGCGCGGCTTCAGCTCCGCCTTCAAACCGCTGATCACCCATCTGAACAACACCGCCAACCGGACCGTCCGGCGGCTGGGCCTGGAGCCGGCCGAGGAGCTGGCGTCCGCGCGCGGCCCGCAGGAGCTGGTGGCGCTGGCCCGGCACTCGGCGAAGGCGGGCGCGCTGGAGGCGGACACCGCCGAGCTGTTCGTCCGGACCCTCAACCTCGCCGATCTGACCGCGGAGAACGTGATGACCCCGCGGGTGCAGGTGGTGGCGCTGGAGGTGCAGTCCACGGCCGAGGACGTCGCCAACGCGACCCGGGCCACCGGGCTGTCCCGCTTCCCCGTCTACCGCGGCAGTCTCGACAGCGTCGTCGGCGTGGCGCACATCAAGGACGTACTGGCCGTCCCCGCCCATCTGCGGCCCCGGCACCCGGTCTCCGAGCTGCTGCGCGAGCCGTTGCTGGTGCCCGAGACGCTGACCGTGGACCGGCTGCTGGACCGGCTCTCCGGGCGGCGGACGATGGCCGTGGTCATCGACGAGTACGGCGGCACGGCCGGCGTCGCCACCCTGGAGGACATCGTCGAGGAGGTGGTCGGCGAAGTCCGCGACGAGCACGACCCGCTGGAGATCCCGGATCTGGCGCCGGCCGGCACCGACGCCGACGGACGGGCGGCCTACCAGGCCGACGGCTCCGCCCGCACCGATCAGCTGGCCCGGATCGGGCTGCGGCTGCCGGAGGGCCCGTACGAGACCCTCGCCGGGCTGATCGCCACCGAGCTGGGCCGGATCCCGCGGCCCGGCGACACCGTGGAGGTGGCGGGCTGGACGATGGACGTGCTCGACGCCGCCGGCCACCGCGCGGCGCGGGTGCTGCTGCACGCCCCCGCGTCCGGCACCGCCGGCGGCGAGGAGGCCGGCCGATGACCGCGCTCCAGTTGTTCGTGGGTCTGCTGACCCTGGTCGTCAACGCCTTCTTCGTGGGCGCCGAGTTCGCGCTGATCTCGGTGCGCCGCAGCCAGGTCGAGCCGTACGTGGAGGCCGGGAACCGGCGGGCGGGCAGCGTGCTGTGGGGCCTGCAGCACGTCTCGGCGCTGCTGGCCGCCGCCCAGCTGGGCATCACACTGTGCACGCTGGTGCTGGGCGCGGTCGCCGAGCCGGCCATCGCGCACCTGCTCTCGCCGGCGTTCGACGCGGTGGGGGTGCCGTCCGCGCTGGTCCACGCGGTCTCGTTCGTGATCGCGCTGGCCGTGGCGACCTATCTCCACATGCTCTTCGGCGAGATGGTCCCGAAGAACGTGGCGCTGGCCGAGCCGGTCCGCACCGCGCTGCTGCTGGGCCCGCCGCTGGTGGCGCTGACCCGGGCCCTGCGCCCGGTGATCTTCGCGGTCAACGCGCTGGCCAACGGGCTGCTCAGGCTGCTGCGGGTGGAGGTCAGGGACGAGGTGGCGGCCACCTTCTCGGACGACCAGCTGGCCCGGCTGGTCGAGGACGCGCGGGCCGCCGGGCTGCTCGACGAGCGGGCCCAGGAGCGGCTCCGGGACGCCCTGGAGCTGGGCCGCCGCCCGGTGCGGGACGTGGTGCTGCCGGTGAGCGAGGTGGTCTCGGCGCGGATCGGGGCCACCCCCGAGGAGCTGGAGCACCTGGCCGCCGAGTCGGGTTTCTCGCGGTTCCCGGTTGTCGACGACACCCGGCGCATCCTGGGCTATCTGCACGTCAAGGACGCCCTGGACGCGGCCCCGCGGACCACGCCGTTCCCGGTGTCGGCGCTGCGCCCGATCGCCCGGGTGCGGGCGGCGACCCCGCTGGACGACGTGCTGACCGCGATGCGCGGCTCCCGGACGCACCTGGCCGCGGTGATCGGTGACGACGGCCGGCTGGCCGGGCTGGTGACGATGGAGGACGTGCTGCGGGAGCTGGTGCTGCAGCAGCCCGCGGCCTGACCCCACCCCGCGGAACCCCTCACTGACCGATCGGTTAGATTGCTAACCGATCGGTCAGTCGCGTCCGCGCTCGCGGTACCGCGGCGCCCGGTCACGCATCCGTACGCGCACGCGACGAGGGGGAACACCATGAACCGCACGACATGCTGCGTGGTGGGCGGCGGCCCGGCCGGCATGATGCTCGGACTCCTGCTGGCCCGGGCCGGCATCGAGGTGACCGTCCTGGAGAAGCACGGGGACTTCCTGCGCGACTTCCGCGGCGACACCGTCCACCCGTCCACCCTGAATCTGCTCGACGACCTCGGCCTCGGCGCGGAGTTCGCGCGGCTGCCGTTCCCGAAGCTGGAGGAGATGCGGGTCCAGATCGACGGCACCACCGTGGTGCTGGCCGACATGCGCCGCATCCCCGGCCGGCACAAGTACTTCGCCATGGTCCCGCAGTGGGACTTCCTCGACCTGATCGCCCGCGCGGCGGCGAAGGAGCCCTCGTTCACCCTGCGGATGCGCACCCGGGCCACCGGGCTGCGCACCGACGGCGGCCGGGTGACCGGGGTGCGCTACGTCGACGAGCACGGCGAGCCCGGGGAACTGGCCGCGGACCTGACCTTCGCCTGCGACGGCCGGGACTCCGTGATCCGGGAGCTGGCCGGGATGCGCCAGCGGTACTTCGACGTCCCGATGGACGTCTGGCAGATCCGGGTGGACGCCCCGGCCGACGCCCTCAAGGGGGGCCGGGTCTTCGGCCGGTTCGGCGGCGGCCAGGCCGCGGTCACCATGGACCGCGGGTCGTACTTCCAGACGTCCTACCTGATCGGCAGGGGACAGGACGCAGCCATGCGCGCCCATGACATCCAGTGGCTGCGGGACCGGCTGGGCGCGCTGTTCGGCTGGGACGACAAGGTCACCGGCACCATCGGCTCCTGGGACGAGGTCAAGCTGCTGGAAGTGACGTTCGGGCGGCTGCGGCGCTGGCACCGGCCCGGCCTGCTCTGCCTCGGGGACGCCGCGCACACCATGTCGCCGGTCGGCGGGGTCGGCGTCAACCTCGCCCTTCAGGACGCGGTGGCCGCCGCCCGGATCCTGGCCGGCCCGCTGCGCCGCGGGACGGTCGGCAGCGACGACCTGGCCCGGGTGCAGCGGCGGCGGGAGTGGCCGATGGCGCTGGTCCAGAAGTCTCAGGAGCAGGAGCACGCCATGATCCGCGCCGCGCTGGACGGCACGCTGCGCGGCGACCGGCTGCCGGTGCCGATGCGGCTGCTGCGGAGCGTGCCGGCGCTGCGGACCGTCACCGGCTATCTCGGCGGCGTCGGCTTCCGGCCGGAGCCGACGCCGGACTTCGCCAGGGTCAGTCCCGGCGCGCCACGGCGTTGAGGGTGAAGGTCTCCAACTCGGCGGCGGCGGCGTCCAGATCGAGGTCCGGGTGGGCGAGCCAGTGCCCGATCACCCCGTCGATCGCGCCGCCGATCGCCAGCGCCATCGTGCGTGGGTCGAACTCCCGCAGCACACCCGCCTTCTGACCTTCCGTCAGGAGATCGGCGAGGGCCTGCCAGCGGCCGTAGGTGTCGTGCGAACCGGGCGTCTTCAGACGGGTGCCGCCGTGGTCGTCGAGCAGCATCTCGGTGATCACCCGGACCTGGCGGCGGTGGTCCCGCTGGTAGCCGATCATCGCGCGGACATAGGCGACGAGCGCGGCCAGCGGGTCCGGGGCCGCCTCGACCCGCGCGCGGACATGGTCGCCGAACTGGTCCAGCACCTGGGTCAGCGCGGCCCGGGTGAGGTTGTCCTTCGACGAGAAGTGGTAGAGCACCGCCGCCTTGGAGACCCCGGCCCGCTCGGCGATCGCGGACAGCGACGTCGCGGGGTAGCCGCGGGTGGAGATCAGGTCGATGGTGCAGTCGATCAGCTGCTGCCGGCGGGCCCGTTCGGTGAACGTCGCCGCCTCCGGATCCGTGCCCCGCCGAGGACTCATCCCACGCCCACCTCTGTCTTTCCGATCCCTGCGCGGCCCGTACTCCGGCCGCTGTCGACCGTACACCGCGGGATAGGATCACCGCGCCATGGAGACCAATGTGCGGTACACGAGTTTTGTCGCGGTGGGCGACAGCTTCACCGAGGGCATGTCGGACACCCTCCCGGACGGCTCCTACCGGGGCTGGGCGGACCTGCTCGCCACCCGGCTCGCCGGCCTCTCCCGGCCGGCGGACGACCGGACCCCCGACGCGCTCCCCCCGCCCGGCTTCCGGTACGCCAACCTCGCCGTGCGCGGCAAGCTCATCGACCAGATCGCCGACGAGCAGTGCGGCCCGGCCGCCTCGATGGGCGCCGACCTGGTGACGCTGGTCGGCGGGCTGAACGACGTGCTGCGCCCCACGTGCGACGTGGACCGGGTGTGCGCGCGGCTCGCGGACTGCGCGGAGCTGCTGGCGCGCGGCGGCGGGCAGCTGGTGCTGATGCGCAGCCCGGGCCGCCGCGGGCCGGTCCTGGAGCGCTTCCGTCCGCGGATGACGCAGCTCTTCGCGCGGATCGACGAGCTGGCCGCCCGGCACGGCGCCCTGGTCGTGGACCTCTACGCGTCCGAGGCGCTGGCCGATCCGCGGATGTGGGCCGAGGACCGGCTGCACCTCAACGCCGAGGGGCACCGCCGGGTCGCCGAGGCCGTCTGGCAGACCCTGGGACTGCCCGCGGCCTCGGACTGGAACGCCCCGCTGCCGCCCGCGGCCCCGCCCCGCTGGGCCGCCCGCCGCACCGCCGATCTGCGGTTCGCCCGCGAGCACTTGGTGCCGTGGATCGGCCGCCGGCTCACCGGCCGTTCCTCGGGCGACGGCCGCGCGGGCGCCCAGTTCGACGCCGAGCAGGGCCGGGCCTTCTGGATAGCGCCCGCGGACCACGCCGACCCCGGCCCGGTGACGGGCTGGCGGCGGGTGGCGCCGTCCTGAGCGGGGCCGGCCCGACCGCCCGCCCCCTCACCGCCTGGGAAACTCCGCCGCCGCGTGGCACGATCGCGGACGTGACCAGCAAACCCGCCGCGTCCCAGCGCCTGCGCGACCTCGCCCTGCTGCGCCGCGTCCGCGACCGGATCGACCGGGAGTACGCACGGCCCCTGGACGTCGAGGCGCTCGCCCGCGGCGTGAACATGTCGGCCGGGCACCTCAGCCGCCAGTTCCGGCTCGCCTACGGGGAGTCGCCGTACGCGTACCTGATGACGCGGCGCATCGAGCGCGCGATGGCGCTGCTGCGCCGCGGCGACCTCAGCGTCACCGAGGTCTGCTTCGCGGTCGGCTGCGCGTCGCTGGGCACCTTCAGCACCCGCTTCACCGAACTCGTCGGGGTGCCGCCCGGCGCCTACCGGCGCGCCGCGGCGGCCACCGCGCCGGAGCCGCCGCCGTGCGTCGCGAAGCAGGTCACCAGACCGGTCAGGAATCGAGAAGCGCGGGCGAACGGCCGGACCTAGCCTGAGCGCCATGGACATCACCATTCACGCCAGTTTCCTCCCGCACCTCGACCCCGAGGCGTCCCTCGCCTTCTACCGCGACACCCTCGGCTTCGAGGTCCGCCAGGACGTCGGCGGCGGCACCATGCGCTGGATCACCGTCGGCCCCGCCGGCCAGCCCGACACCGCCATCGTGCTGCACCCGCCGGCCGCCGACCCGGGCGTCACCGACGACGAACGCCGCACCATCACCGAGATGATGGCCAAGGGCACCTACGGCATCATCGTCCTGGCCACCAAGGACCTCGACGGCACCTTCGAGCGGCTGCAGGCCGGCGACGCCGAGGTCGTCCAGGAGCCGACCGAGCAGCCCTACGGGGTGCGCGACTGCGCCTTCCGCGACCCCGCGGGCAACCTGATCCGCATCAACGAGATCCGCTGAGCCGTCCGACGACCGCCGCCGCAACCCGGCGGCCCCGCCTCGCAGAGGGAGACACCATGAGCAGCGCCGCACGGCCGGACCTGCCCGCGCAGCACGCCGCCGACAGCCATGACCTGATCCGCGTCCACGGCGCGCGGGAGAACAACCTCAAGGACGTCAGCATCGAACTCCCCAAGCGGCGGCTGACGGTGTTCACCGGCGTCTCGGGGTCCGGCAAGAGCTCGCTGGTGTTCGACACCGTCGCGGCCGAGTCGCAGCGGCTGATCAACGAGACCTACAGCGCCTTCGTCCAGGGCTTCATGCCCACCCTGGCGCGGCCCGAGGTCGACGTCCTCGACGGGCTGACCACCGTGATATCCGTCGACCAGCAGCGGATGGGGGCCGACCCGCGCTCCACCGTGGGCACCGCCACCGACGCCAACGCGATGCTGCGGATCCTCTTCAGCCGGCTCGGCACGCCGTACGTCGGCCCGCCCGGAGCCTTCGCCTTCAACGTGCCCTCGGTCTCCGCGTCCGGCGCGATCAAGGTGGAGCGCGGCGCCAAGAAGGCGGAGAAGGTCACCTTCAACAGGGTCGGCGGCATGTGTCCGCGCTGCGAGGGCCGCGGGGCGGTCTCCGACCTCGATCCGGCCCAGCTCTACGACGACAGCAAGTCCATCAACGAGGGCGCGTTCACCGTCCCCGGCTACACCGGCGGCGGCTGGAACTCCAGGCTCTACGCGGAGTCGGGATTCTTCGACCCGGACAAGCCGATCCGCGGCTTCACCCAGCGGGAACTGCACGACCTGCTGCACCGCGAGCCGACCCGGATGAAGATCGCGGGCATCAACATGACCTACGAGGGGCTGGTCCCGCGGATCCGGAAGTCGCTGCTGTCGAAGGACAAGGAGGCGATGCAGCCGCACATCCGGGCGTTCGTGGAGCGCGCGGTCACCTTCGCCGCCTGCCCCGACTGCGACGGCACCCGGCTCGCCGCACACGCCCGCGCCGCGAAGATCGAGAAGCTCTCGATCGCCGACGCCTGCCGGATGGAGATCCGGGACCTGGCCGACTGGGTGCGCGGGCTCGCCCAGCCGTCGGTGGCGCCGCTGCTCACCGCGCTGCAGCACACCCTGGACTCGTTCGTGGAGATCGGCCTGGGCTATCTCTCGCTCGACCGGCCCGCGGGCACCCTCTCCGGCGGGGAGGCGCAGCGCGTCAAGATGATCCGCCACCTCGGCTCCTCGCTCACCGACGTCACCTATGTCTTCGACGAGCCGACCGCGGGCCTGCACCCGCACGACATCCAGCGGATGAACGGCCTGCTGCGCCGGCTGCGGGACAAGGGCAACACGGTGCTCGTCGTGGAGCACAAACCGGAGGTCATCGAGATCGCCGACCATGTCGTCGACCTCGGCCCCGGCGCCGGCACGGCCGGTGGCACCGTCTGCTTCGAGGGCACCGTCGACGGGCTGCGCGGCAGCGACACCGTCACCGGGCGCCACCTCGACGACCGCGCCTCGCTCAAGGACGCGGTGCGCGAGCCGAACGGCACCCTGGAGATCCGCGGCGCCGGCGCCAACAACCTCCGGGACGTCGACGTGGACATCCCGCTCGGCGTGCTCACCGTGATCACCGGCGTCGCCGGCTCCGGCAAGAGCTCGCTCGTCCACGGGTCGATCCCCGCCGAGGCGGGCGTCGTCTCCGTCGACCAGAGCCCGATCCGCGGTTCGCGGCGCAGCAACCCGGCCACGTACACCGGGCTGCTCGACCCGATCCGCAAGGCGTTCGCCAAGGCCAACGGTGTCAAGCCGGCGCTGTTCAGCGCCAATTCCGAGGGCGCCTGCCCCACGTGCAACGGCGTCGGCGTCCTCTACACCGACCTGGGGATGATGGCCGGGGTCTCCACCACCTGCGAGGACTGTGAGGGGAAGCGGTTCGACGCGTCGGTGCTGGAGTACCGCCTCGGCGGCCGCGACATCAGCGAGGTGCTGGCGATGCCGGTGGCCGAGGCCGAGGCGTTCTTCGCCGAGGGCGAGGCGCGCACACCGGCCGCCCACCGGATCCTGCGGCGGCTCGCCGACGTCGGGCTGGGCTACCTCACCCTGGGCCAGCCGCTCACCACGCTCTCCGGCGGCGAGCGGCAGCGGCTGAAGCTGGCCACGCACCTGGCCGAGAAGGGCGGCACATATGTCCTCGACGAGCCGACCGCCGGCCTGCACCTCGCCGACGTCGAGCAGCTCCTGGGCCTGCTCGACCGGCTCGTCGACTCCGGCAAGTCGGTGATCGTCGTCGAGCACCACCAGGCGGTGATGGCGCACGCCGACTGGATCATCGACCTCGGCCCCGGCGCCGGCCACGACGGCGGCCGGATCGTCTTCGAGGGCACCCCCGCCGACCTCGTCGCCACCCGCGCCACCGTCACGGGCGAGCATCTCGCGGCCTACGTCGGCGCCTGACCGGGTCACCGGGCCCCTCTCGACGCCCCAACGCCGCGCCGGGTGCGCGCCGTTGGGGCGTCGTGGCCCGAGCACACGACGGCGGGCCCGAGGGGGCGTCCCCGTACGCGGGATCGGCGCGGGCCGCGGGCCAGGCCAGGCGTTACGCTCGTTTTGTCCGGATACGTTCCGACTGCACGGAGGCCGCCATGAGTCAGTACGACGAGTACACCACCCCCTCCCAGGCCGAGGGCGAGCGGCTGGAGGAGGACCGGGACCCGAAGGAGGCGCGGCACCCCGAGACGATGCGCACCCAGCCGTCCCAGGCGGAGGGCGAGCGCCGGGCCGAGGACGACGAGGTCTGACGGCACGGGCCGCCCCGGGTGCGGCGCGGTGACCGGACGGTACGGTGGGGGCCCGCGCCGGGGCACGGCGCCTGTAGGAACGTACAGCCGGGACCGGGGCGCTGGCCTGCGCAAATCGCCAGTAGACTCTGGCCACGTGACTGCTGTGTCTGCGAAGCCTCGCATCCCCAATGTCCTGGCCGGCCGCTACGCCTCCACGGAGCTGGCCGTGCTGTGGTCCCCCGAGTACAAGGTCAAGCTGGAGCGGAAGCTGTGGCTTGCGGTGCTGCGCGCCCAGAAGGACCTGGGGGTGGCGGTCCCCGAGCAGGCTCTGGCCGACTACGAGCGGGTCCTGGAGACCGTGGACCTGGCCTCGATCGCCGAGCGGGAGAAGGTCACCCGGCACGACGTCAAGGCCCGGATCGAGGAGTTCAACGCCCTGGCCGGACACGAGCAGATCCACAAGGGCATGACCTCCCGCGATCTGACCGAGAACGTCGAGCAGCTCCAGGTGCGGCTGTCGCTGGAGCTGGTGCGGGACCGCACGGTCGCCGTGCTGGCCCGCCTCGGCTCGCTGGCCGCCCAGCACTCCGAGCTGGTCATGGCCGGCCGCTCGCACAACGTCGCCGCGCAGGCCACGACCCTGGGCAAGCGCTTCGCGACCGCCGCCGACGAGCTGCTGGTCGCCTTCGCCCGGGTCGAGGAACTCCTCTCCCGCTACCCGCTGCGCGGCATCAAGGGCCCGGTCGGCACCGCCCAGGACATGCTCGACCTGCTCGGCGGGGACGCCGCCAAGCTCGCCGAGCTGGAGCAGCGGATCGCCGCCCACCTCGGCTTCGGGCAGGCGTTCACCTCCGTCGGCCAGGTCTACCCGCGGTCGCTGGACTACGAGGTGGTGACCTCGCTGGTGCAGCTGGCCGCCGCGCCGTCCTCGCTGGCCAAGACGATCCGGCTGATGGCCGGGCACGAACTCGTCACCGAGGGCTTCAAGCCCGGCCAGGTCGGCTCCTCCGCGATGCCGCACAAGATGAACACCCGCTCCTGCGAGCGCGTCAACGGCCTGATGGTGATCCTCCGCGGCTACGCCTCGATGGCCGGGGAGCTGGCCGGCGACCAGTGGAACGAGGGCGACGTCTCCTGCTCGGTGGTCCGCCGGGTGGCGCTGCCGGACGCGTTCTTCGCGCTGGACGGGCTGCTGGAGACCTTCCTGACGGTGCTCGACGAGTTCGGCGCCTTCCCGGCCGTGGTCGCCCGCGAGCTCGACCGCTACCTGCCCTTCCTCGCCACGACCAAGGTCCTGATGGGCGCGGTGCGGGCCGGGGTGGGCCGCGAGGAGGCGCACGAGGCGATCAAGGAGAACGCGGTGGCCTCGGCCCTGGCCATGCGCGAGCAGGGCGCCGAGCGCAACGAACTGCTCGACAAGCTGGCCGCGGACGGCCGGCTCCCGCTGGACAGGGCGCAGCTGGACGAGCTGATGGCGGACAAGCTGTCCTTCACCGGCGCGGCCGCCGACCAGGTGGCCACCGTCGTCGCCCGGATCGAGAAGATCGCCGAGCAGCACCCCGAGGCCGCCGCCTACACCCCCGGCGCGATCCTCTGACCCGGAGCCGGCATGCGCTTCACCCCTGAGGAACTGGAGGCCGCCCGCGACCGCGTCGTCCCCGACGTCGTCGCGGGCGGGCTGCGGGTGCTGTTCTGCGGAATCAATCCCGGGCTGATGACGGCGGTCACCGGGCACCACTTCGCCCGCCCCGGCAACCGCTTCTGGCCCGTCCTGCACGCGGCCGGCTTCACGCCCCGGCTGTTCCGCCCCGCCGAGCAGGGCGAACTGCTCGACCACGGCCTGGGCATCACCAACGTCGTGGCCCGGCCGACCGCGCGGGCCGACGAGCTGACCGCGCAGGAGTACCGCGAGGGCGGCCGGCTGCTGGCGGAGAAGGTGGCCCGGCTCCGGCCGCGCTGGCTCGCGGTCGCCGGCGTCACGGCCTACCGCGTCGCTTTCGACGACAAGCGCGCCGCGATCGGCCCGCAGGAGCGCACCCTGGGCGCCACCCGCATCTGGGCGCTGCCCAACCCCAGCGGCCTGAACGCCCATTGGACACTGGCGACCATGGCGGAGGAGTACGGCCGGCTGCGCGCCGCGGCGTTCGCCGACTCCTGACCCGCGGCGGGTGCGCACCGGCCACATGGTCATCCACCCCCCGGCAGCGGTCCGTCCGCTGTGGCGGCCAGCACCTGGTGCGGCTGACCGTCGCCGGCCTGGCCCGCGCCGACCGCGAACCAGCGGCGGCCGTCCCGCCAGACGTACAGCCGCGGCACCAGGCCGGCCAGCAGCGCCAGCGGCGGCGGGACGGGCAGACCCATGGCGCTCCGCTCCAGGGCCTCCGCCAGCTCGTGGACGACGGGCTCGCCGCGACGTAAGGACACCACCGCGACCAGCGCGGCGAGCTCCTCGACGCAGCTCTCCCGGGCGGCCGCGGCGTCCGCCGGGTCCGCGTCCCACAGCGGGCCGGTCGCCCACAGGCGCGCCACATGGAAGCCCGGGCCGCTCGTGCCGGCCGCGGTGTGCTCCGTCCGCTCCGGGAAGGGGCGCACGCGTAAGGCGTCGAGCCGGGCGACGAGGCCGGCGGGCGGTCCGCCGGGTGGCTGGGTCCGCGGGTCGCGCGGGGGTTCTGTCGTCATACCGTCAGTAAACCGCGGGGGTCTGACAATTGGCCGTGCGCGCGCAACGCATCGGCGCCGCGGGCCGCTCCGGTCCGGTGCCCGCGGGGTTCCCGGGGCTCGCCGCACACCCGCTGACCGGCTACGATCCGCCAGACAGGCGAGGCGAGGAGACGGACGTTGGGTCGGCTCACCGGCGGGGACCCCTCCCTGCTGCGACGGATCAACTCCGCGGTGGTGCTGCACGCGCTGCGCGCCGCGGACTCCCCCACGCTCACCGACCTCGTCCAGGTGACCGGCCTGTCCCGGCCGACGGTCGAGGGCGTGATCGAGGGGCTCATCGAGACCGGGCTGGTGGCCGAGGCGCCCGCCGAGGAGGGCGAGGCCCGCCGTCAGGGCCGCCCGGCCCGCCGCTTCCGCTTCCGCACCGAGGCCGGCCATCTGCTCGGCATCGAGATCGGCCCGCACCGCGTCGCGGCGCTGCTGTCCGACCTCAGCGGGCGGGTGCGGGACTCGGCGCAGCGCGCGGTGGCGGAGACCGCGCCGCCCGAGGAGCGGCTGGAGCGGGTGCGGGCCATGGTGGCCGACCTGCTGCGGCATGCGGGCGTGGCCCGCAGTTCGCTGCGCGCGGTCGGGGTGGCCGGCCCGGGCATCATGGAGGCGGACGGCACCGTCCGGCTGGGCACCGCGCTGCCCGGCTGGACGGGACTGCCGCTCGGCGGACGGCTGCGGCGCTCGTTCCGCTGCCCGGTCCTGGTGGAGAACGACGCCAACGCGGCGGTCGTGGCGGAGCACTGGCAGGGCGCGGCCACCGGCTCCGACGACGTGGTGTTCGTGCTGGCCGGGCTGAGTCCGGGGGCCGGGTCGCTGATCGGCGGGCGGCTGCACCGCGGATTCGGCGGCGCGGCCGGGGAGATCGGCGCACTGCATCTGCTGGGCCGGGAGGCCACGCCGGAGACGCTGCTGTCCACGACCGGCGAGCCGCTGCACCCGCTGGACGAGGGGCAGGTGGCGGCGGTGTTCGCGGCGGCCAGGGACGGGGACGGGCAGGCGCGGGAGGCGGTGGACCGCTTCCTGCGACGGCTGGTGCACGACGTCGCGGCGCTGGTGCTGGCCCTGGATCCGGAGTTGGTGGTGATCGGCGGCTGGGCGTCGGGGCTGGCGGGCGTTCTCGGGCCGCTGCGCCGGGAGTTGGCGCGCTACTGCCTGCGCCCGCCGGAGGTGGTCCTGTCGCGGCTGGGACCGGCCGCGATCGCCACCGGGGCGCTGCGGCTGGCGCTGGACCACGTGGAGGGCGAACTCTTCGCCGTGGAGGGGACGGTGACGGGGCGGCGGCGCTGAACCGCGCGCCCGCGCCGGGACGGTACGACGGCGAAGGGCCCGCCACCGGGAACGCACGCACACGCCCCCGTAGCGGGCCCCACACCGTGAAGAGCGGAAGAACACGGGCGGCGCCGTACGGTGCCGCAACCGGGGCGGCACCTCAGGCACGGCGACGGCCGGTCAGCCGGCGAGCAGCGGCTCCGCCTCGCGCTCCCCGAAGGTGAGCCGGCAGGTGTCGGCGCGGTAGGTGGAGACCGCGACGGCGGCGGCCCGGCCCTGGGAGACATAGCGGGTGGTGACGACGAGGACGGGAGAACCGGGCAGCCGGTCCAGCTGCTTGGCGTCCTCGGCGCGGGCCGAACCCAGCTCGACGGTGCGCTCCTGGCCGTCCAGATCGCGCTCCTGGAGGGCGTGCAGCACGGCCCGGGCGCGGGCGGCCGGGTCGTCGACGGCCGCTGCGGCACAGCCGGGAACCGCGTCGGCGCGGACGTAGAGCAGCTCGGCGGCGACCGGCCGGCCCGCCGAGACCCGGCTGCGGCGCACGATGTGGACCGCCTCCCCGGGAATGGTCTCCAGCAGACGGGCCACCGCCGCGGGCACCGTGTCGGACGCGCTGGCGGCGACCGGCTGCCAGTCGTCGCCGGCGGCACCGGGCCAGGTGTCCCGGGCGGGGTCGACGGCGACGCCGACCCGCGGCGGGGCGACGGTGGTGCCGACACCGCGGCGGCGCTGGAGTCTGCCCTCCAGTTCAAGCTGTTCGAGCGCCTGCCGGAGCGTGGCCCGGGCGACGCCGAAACGGGCCGCCAGATCCCGCTCGTTGGGCAGCACCTCACCGACCGCGAACTCGGTGTCCAGTGCGTCACTGAGCACGGTCTTCAGATGCCAGTACTTGGGCTCCGGAGCCGTTTCGAGCTGCGTGGTCCCCACCCCCATGGCCGCGGGCCCGCATCCGGACCCGGTGACGTACGGCCCGCGCGCGGGCCCCGAAATGTGACGGCCCGCGCCGCGGGTCGCCGCGCCCTGGCCCGCACGTGGACCGCCGTCGTCGGCCGGTCCGCCCGCGCACCGGATATTGAGCGCTTCTTTATGAAAGGTTGTTGCAGTATCCCGACGATATGACCGCCCCCACCCTTGGTCAAGACCAATTCGCCCACCGATTCCGCCCGCTCACCGCGGCTCCCCCGGCCGCCGGCAGGCCTCCGGGCGGGCGCTACCCTCCTGCCATGCTCGCCCTGCTGCACACCTCGCCGGTCCATGTCCCCGTCTTCGACGCGCTGCGCGACACGGACGCCCCCGGGCTGCCGCTGCGGCATCTGGTACGGCCGGAACTCCTTGCCGCCGCACGGGAGTCGGGGCCCGACGCGGTCGCGGAGAAGGTCGCCGGGGAGCTGGGCGCGTTGGTGCGCGCCGGGGCCGGGGCGGTGCTGTGCACCTGCTCGACGCTGGGCACGGTGGCCGAGGCGGCCGGGCCGGCGCTGGGCGTGCCGGTGTTGCGGGTCGACCGGCCGATGGCCGCGGAGGCCGTCGCCACCGGGTCCCGGATCGCGGTCCTCGCCTCGGTGGAGAGCACCCTGGCGCCCACCACGGAGCTGATCGCCGACGAGGCCCGCCGCGCCGGGCGGACGGCGCGGGTGCGCACCGTGCTCGTGCCGGACGCCTGGGAGCGTTTCACCGCCGGCGACCAGGAGGGGAGCCTGGCGGCGGTCGCCGACGCGGTGCGCCGGGTACGGGAGGCCGGCGGGGTCGACGCCCTCGTCCTGGCGCAGGCGTCCATGGCACCCGCCGCCGAGCGGTTCGCGGACGGCGGCGTGCCGGTACTGGCGAGCCCGCGGAGCGGCCTGCGGGCGGCGGCCCGGCTAGCGGGCCAGTGACGCCAGCTTGTCGGGGTTGCGGACGAGGTAGACCGTCTCGATCCGGCCGTCCCGGATGGCGAGTTGGAAGACCGAGTCCGGGGTGCCGCCGAGGCGGGTGAGCAGCGCGATACCGCCGTTGATCTCCAGGAAGTGCAGTTCCAGGTCGGCCGGGGAGATCCGGACGACGCCGATGAGGAACCGGGCGATCTTGTCGGGCGCGTCGATGATCCGCAGCGGGGCCTTGGCCTTGCCGCCGCTGTCCCCGACCAGCCGGGCGTCCGCCGCGAGGAGGTCGAGCAGCCCGTCGAGGTCGCCGCCGGCGGCGGCGGACAGGAAGCGTACGGTCAACTCCCGCTGCCGGTCCGGGTCGACGTCGAACCGCGGCCGGCCCTCCTCCACATGGCGGCGGGCCCGCCCGGCCAGCTGGCGCACCGCGGCCTCGCTGCGCTCCAGGACGGTCGCGATCTCCGCGTACGGGTAGTCGAACGCCTCGCGCAGCACGAACACCGCGCGCTCCAACGGGGAGAGCGCCTCCATGACGAGGAGGAAGGCGAAGGTGACGGTCTCGGCGAGCGCCGCCCGCTCCGCGCCGTCCGGGGCGGGCCGGCCGGGGGCCAGGACGTCCGTGACGAGCGGTTCCGGCAGCCAGGGCCCCACGTAGGACTCGCGGCGGGACTGCACCTGGCGGAGCCGGTCGACGGCGAGCCGGGTGGTGATCCGGACGAGATAGGCGCGCGGTTCGCGCACCTCGGACCGGTCGGCGGCGGACCAGCGCAGCCAGGCGTCCTGGACGACGTCCTCGGCGTCGGCCACCCGGCCGAGCATGCGGTAGGCCACACCGTGGAGCAACGGGCGGTGGGCTTCGAAGAGCTCGGTGGCGTCGTCGGCGGGATCGGTCGGCACCGTCCCATCCCAGCGTCCGGTGCGCGCGTTGTCCAGCGGGATTGCCGTCCGGCGGCGTTCCCCGCGCGGGAAGCGGGCCGCTCCGCGCGGGCTTCGGGTACGGGCGGGAGCGGTGGTCTCAAGGCGCGGCCAGGTATTGGGCGTTGTTCCAGTCGCGGGTGGACAGGACGAGGCGGTAGCCGTCCGGGTCCTCGATCGTGACGCCCCACGCGTCCCAGTAGGGATTGTGGGCGGGGACGCGGGTGCCGCCGCAGCGCTCCAGCCGGGCGACGAGGTCGCCGGGGACCGGCCCGGCCAGGTAGAGGACGAGGAGGTCGTCCGGGGTGGGTGCCGGATGGAGCGCGCCCGTGGGGTCGAGGGTCAGCTCCAGGTGCCAGGTGGCGTCCGGCAGGCCGAGCATCAGGAGGGAGTGCTCGCCGGCCTCGGAGGTGTGGCGGTAGAGCTCGCGCAGGCCCAGCCCGTCTTGCCAGAAGCGGGCGGCGGCGGCCAGGTCGCGGGACGGGCGGGCCAGGCGGAGGGATGCGGTGCCGAGGTCGGGCATGGGTGGCGCCTTTCGTGGGGCCGCCGGGCGGCGGCGCGTTATCGGACCGTAGGCGTTGCGGGCGGTCCCTGGCGATCGGTCGATGGTCCTGCGACGCTGGTCCGATCCGGGGTCATACGGCGGGTGTTCACCGGGAGTTCGCCCGCAGGGCACCGGGTGGCGATACGAACGGGGCGTGACGAGATCGGACGCAGCACGGAGGTGCGAGATGGGCCAGGGTTCCGGCGGCGGCTTCGGGCGGCGGTCGCTCCTGCAGGGCGCAGCGGCGGGGTCCGCGGCGATGGCGCTGCCCACGGTGGCCGCGGCCGCGCCGGCGGCAGCCGCACCGGCACTGGTGCACGGCGGCCGGCCGCGCGCCTCCTGGGGAGTGCAGGCCGGTGACGTGACCGCGTCGTCCGGCCTGGTGTGGGCGCGGTCCGACCGGCCGGCCCGGATGGTGGTGCAGACCGCGGCCACCGAGTCGTTCCGCAACGCCCGTACGTGGCACGGGCCGCTGCTGGGACCGGGCACGGACTTCACCGGTGTGACCGCGCTGCACGGACTGCCGGCCGGGGAGCAGATCCACTACCGGGTGCTGCTGGCCGACCCCGACCATCCGGAGCGCACGGGCGAGCCGGTGGCCGGTACGTTCCGCACCGCGCCCGAGCGGCGCCGGGACACGCGTTTCCTGTGGTCCGGGGACCTGGCCGGCCAGGGCTGGGGCATCAACCCCGAGCGCGGCGGCTACCGGATCTACGAGGACATGCGGCGCCGGGACCCGGACTTCTTCCTGTGCAGCGGCGACAACATCTACGCCGACAACCCGATCCCGGAGCGGGTGACGCTGCCGGACGGCCGGATCTGGCGGAACGTCACGACGGAGGAGAAGTCCAAGGTCGCCGAGACACTGGCGGAGTTCCGGGCCGCGTTCCGCTACAACCTGCTGGACGAGAACCTGCGCCGGTTCAACTCCCAGGTACCGGCGATCATCCAGTGGGACGACCACGAGGTGCACAACAACTGGTATCCGGGCCAGCTGCTGGACGACGACCGGTACCGCGTCAAGGACGCCGACGTGCTCTCCGCGCGGGCGCTGCGCGCGTTCGGCGAGTACTTCCCGGTGCGGACGCTCCGGCCGGACGCCCGGGGCCGGGTGTACCGCGTGCTGCGGCACGGGCCGCTGCTGGACGTCTTCGTGCTGGACATGCGCCGTTACCGCGACGCCAACTCCCCCGGCCGGCAGACCGACGACCCGCAGGGCATCCTGGGCGCCGGGCAGCTGCGCTGGCTCAAGCGGGAGCTGTCGCGGTCGCGGGCGGTGTGGAAGGTGATCGCCGCGGACATGCCGCTGGGGCTGGTGGTCACGGACGGCCCGGTGAACTTCGAGGCGGTGGCGCAGGGCGACCCGGGGGCGCCGCTGGGGCGGGAGCTGCAGATCGCCGAGCTGCTGCGGCACATCAAGCACCGGCGGATCACCGGCACCCTGTGGCTGACGGCGGACGTGCACTACACCTCGGCGCAGCACTACGCGCCCGAGCGGGCGGCGTTCAAGGACTTCGAGCCGTTCTGGGAGTTCGTGTCCGGGCCGCTCTCCGCGGGCGGTTTCCCGGCCGTGAAGCTCGATGGAACTTTCGGGCCGGAGCAGCCGTTCATCAAGGCACCGGAGCGTGCGAACGTCTCCCCGGCGGAGAGTCCGCAGTATTTCGGCGAGGTCGATATCGACGGGGGAAGCGGGGAGTTGACGGTGCGGCTGCGTCAGGAGGGCGGCGAGGTGTTGTTCACCAAAACGCTGCAACCGGGACGGGTAGGACAGTAGAGGCCAATGTGCCCAATGCGCCTTTTACCCGTCCGACACAAGGTGTTGGCGACCAGGCAACACCTGTCCGCGAGGCTGTCCGCATGACTGAAGCGACCTCCGCCCGTTCCGTCCGGCGCCCCGACCGGCGCCGGGCCGCCGTCGCGCTCGCCGCCCTGTTCACGGCCGTGGCGGTGGCCGACGCCGCCGTCGACGCCCTGCTCCCGGGGCCGTCCGGCCGGGTGCTGCTGTGCGTTGCCGCGCTGGCCCTGCTGGCCGCGGTGGGCTGCCGGGGATGGTGGGCACGCCGTCAGGAGACGGCCCCGCCATCGACCGATCCCGCGGCCGCCGGAGCCACCGCGCCGGCCGGACCGGCCGCCGAGGCCGGCGCCCCGGAGACGGCGCTGTGGCGGATGCGGACCACGGTCCGCGACGAACCGGGCAGCCTCGCCGCCCTGTGCACGGCGCTGGCCACGCTGCGGGTGGACATCCTCAGCCTGCAGGCCCACCCGCTGTCCACGGGGACGGTCGACGAGTTCCTGCTGCGCACCCCGGCCGGCCTGGCCCCCGCGGAGCTGACCGGCACGGTCGCCGGCGCCGGCGGCAGCGACGTCTGGCTGGAGCGGGCCGACGCGCACGACCTCGCCGACGCGCCGACCCGGATGCTGGGCCTGGCCACCCGCACGGCCCTGGATTCCGCCGAACTCCCCTTGGCCCTGCGGCAGTTGCTGGGCCGTTGCACCATCCACTCAGTGCCCGCCCGGTCACTCACCGGCCAGCCGCAGGCCGAAGAAGTGCCCGCGGAGGGCGTGTTGGAGGAGCACACCATGAAGTTCCGCGACCCCTCCGGGGGCTCGCTCACCATCGAACGGCCACAGGTGCCGTTCACCCCCACCGAGTTCGCCCGGGTGCGGGCACTGGTCGAGCTGGACGCCCGGCTCGGCCAGCGGATACCGCCGCGGCGCGACGTGCTCACGCTGCCGGAGGGCAACGAGATCACCGTCCGCCGCGTCGACACCGGCGATCTCGCCGCCGCCCGGGCCATGCACGAGCGCTGCTCGACGCGGACGCTGGCGCAGCGCTACCACGGCCCGGTCGGGGACGCCGACCGCTATCTCGGGCATCTGCTGAGCCCGCGGTTCGGCCGCACGCTGGCCGTGGAGACCGCCTCCGGGCGGCTGGTGGCCCTCGGTCACCTGCTGTGGGACGGCGACGAGACCGAGGTGGCACTGCTCGTCGAGGACGCCTGGCAGCAGCGCGGCATCGGCACGGAGCTGCTGCGGCGGCTGATCGCGATGGCCGCCGAGGCCGGCTGCGAGAGCGTCTACGCCATCACCAAGGCGTCCAACACCGGCATGGTGGCGGCCATGCGCGGCCTGGGGCTGCCGCTGGACTACCAGATCGAGGAGGGCACGCTGGTGATCACCGCGCGCCCCGGCGGCCTCCCCGCCCGGCGTGCGGACGGCCCGCAGCTGCGCCTCCGGGACGGCTCCCGGCGCGGCTGAGCCGGTGCGGCCGGTACCGGAGGAGAGCGGTACCGGCCGCGACAGGCCCGTCCGACGGAATGATGGTGACGCGGCGGGCCGATCCGTACGAGGATGGCCCGCATGTCCAACACCACTACTCCCGCGGGCGGTCCGCTGCCCCGCCAGGTCGCCGACGCCTACGTCGACGCCCTCGTCGAACTGGACCCGATCACCGGCACCTTCCTCGGCGTCCCCGAGAGCTCCGGCAGGCTCCCCGACTTCTCGCCCGAGGGCCAGGAAGCGGTGGCGCAGCTCGCCCGTACGACCCTGGACAGGCTCACCGAGGCCGAGGCCCGGCCGGGCGCGGACAGCCCCGCCGAGAAGGTCTGCGCACGGCTGCTGCGCGAACGACTCACCGCCGAACTCGCCGTCCACGACGCCGGCGAGGGGCTGCGCGCCGTCAGCAACCTCAGCTCGCCGCCGCACCACGTGCGCGAGGCGCTCCTCCTCACCCCCGCCGACACCGAGGAGGACTGGGCGGCGATCGCCCGGCGGCTGCGCGCCGTGCCGGCCGCGCTGGCCGGCTACCGCGCCGCCCTCCAGGCCGGCCTGGAGCAGAACCTCCCCGCCGGGCCGCTCCAGGTGACCACCGTCATCGGCCAGCTCGACGAGTGGATCGGCACCGACGGCGGCTGGTTCGCCGAGTTCACCGCCCCCGGCCCGGAGTCGCTGCGCGCCGAGCTGGACGCGGCCGCCGAGGCCGCCAACGGCGCCCTGGTGGAGCTGCGCGACTGGTTCCGGGACGTCTACGCCCCGGCGATCGAGGGCGCGCCGGACGTGGTCGGCCGCGAGCGGTACGCCCGGCTCGCCCGCTACTACAACGGCGCCGACATCGACCCCGAAGAGGCGTACGCCTACGGCTGGTCCGAGTTCCACCGGCTGCTGGCCGAGATGGAGGCCGAGGCCGAGAAGGTCCTGCCCGGCGCGAAGACCCCGTGGGAGGCGCTGGCCTGGTGCGACGAGCACGGTGAGGCGGTCGAGGGCGTCGAGGAGACCCGGGAGTGGCTCCAGTCGCTGATGGACGAGGCCATCGACGCGCTGGACGGCACCCACTTCGACCTCGCCGAGCGGGTCCGCCGGGTGGAGTCCAGGATCGCCCCGCCCGGCGGCGCCGCCGCCCCGTACTACACCCAGCCGTCGCTGGACTTCTCCCGGCCCGGCCGCACCTGGCTGCCGACCATGGGCCAGACCCGGTTCCCGGCCTACGACCTGGTCTCCACCTGGTACCACGAGGGGGTGCCGGGCCATCACCTCCAGCTCGCGCAGTGGGCGCACGTCGCCGACCGGCTGTCGCGCTACCAGACCTCGGTCGGCATGGTCAGCGCCAACGTGGAGGGCTGGGCGCTGTACGCCGAGCGCCTGATGGACGAGTTGGGCTTCCTGACCACGTCGGAGCGGCGGCTGGGCTATCTGGACGCCCAGATGATGCGGGCGATCCGGGTCATCATCGACATCGGCATGCACCTGGAGCTGGCGATCCCGGCCGACTCCCCGTTCCACCCGGGCGAGCGCTGGACGCCGCAGCTGGCGCACGCGTTCATGGCCGCGCACAGCAGCCGCCCGGCCGACTACGTCGAGAGCGAGATCATCCGCTACCAGGGCATGGCCGGCCAGGCGATCGGCTACAAACTCGGCGAGCGCGTCTGGCTCCAGGGCCGGGAGGCCGCCCGCGCCCGGCACGGCGCGGACTTCGACCTGAAGGCATGGCACATGGCGGCGCTGTCCCAGGGCTCGCTCGGCCTGGACGACCTGCTGACCGAACTCTCGGCCCTCTGACCGGGTCACCCACTCCCGCGGCCGGCCACCACGATCCCGCGAGGGCCGGCCGCGGCGCTCAGCGGAGGGCCGGGACCGGCTGCCGAGGCCCGGCCGATCGGTCCGCCGGAGACCCTTGCTCTGCCGGTGACTCCCCTGCTAGACAGCGGGGATGACCGGATACTCCCCTGATGACGCCGACCGGCGCATCCTCGACGTCCTGCAGCACGACGGGCGGATGGGCCGAGCCGAGCTGGCGAGGGCGCTGAACATGTCGCCGAGTGCGGTGTCCGCACGGGTGCGGCGCCTGGAGGAGTCCGGGGTGATCTCCGGGTACGCGGCGGTGATCGACCCGGAGCGGGTCGGGCTGCCGGTGCTGGCGTTCGTCCGGCTGCGGCACTCCGGCGGGGACGGCCGGCCGTTCCGGGACCTGGTGGCGGACACGCCGGAGATCCTGGAGGCGCACCATGTCACGGGCGAGAACTGCCTGTTCATCAAGGTCGCGGCACGGTCGATGAAGCACCTGGAGGAGGTGTCGGGCCGGATCGGCACCCTGGGCGAGGTGGCCACCAGCGTCGTGTACTCCTCACCGGTCCCCCGACGTCCGGTCCGAACCTGACCCTCCGGCCGGCGTCCCGCTGAGCTTTGCGAGTTGAAGATCCGCCCTGCCCACGCGGTGTGCGGGCCCACCACGCACGATGGCAGAATCCCGGCATGACTGATAAGAACGGCCTGCTGTCCGGCAAGGTTTCCCTGATTACGGGAGCGAGCAGCGGGATAGGCGCGGCAACCGCGAAGATTTTCGCGGCAGAAGGTGCGTCGGTGGTGCTTGCGGCCCGCCGGGTCGACCGCCTCACTGCTCTCGTGACGGAAATCCGTGAAACCGGCGCCGAGGCATCGTGCATAGCCATGGACGTGTCTCAGGACGAAGACGTGAAACGTGCCGTCGAATTCACGGTGGAGAAGTACGGGCGCTTGGACCTGGCGTTCAACAACGCGGGCATCGGCTGCGATCAGGAGCCCATGCACCTGATGCAACAGAACGCGTACGACGAAATCATGGACATCAACGTCCGTGGCGTGTGGCACTGCCTGCAACACCAGATCGCCGCGATGCTGGACTGCGGTACGGGCGGATCCATCGTCAACAACAGCAGTGTCGCCGGGCTGCAGGCAATTCCTGCTGCCGCGCCCTATATCGCCTCCAAGCACGCCGTCATCGGACTGACCAAGGCGGCGGCTGCCGAATACGCGCAGCACGGTATCCGCGTCAACGCGGTAGCGCCCGGTACGACCCGTACCGAGATCATTGCCGGCTGGTTCGACCGGAACCCCGGGCTGGAGGAGCAGCTGCACCAGGCGACTCCGCAGGCTCGTACCGCCGAGCCTGCGGAAATCGCCCAGGCGGTCGCGTGGTTGTGCAGCGACCGGTCGTCTTTCGTCACGGGAACGGTAATGCCCGTGGACGGTGGTTACACCATGGTGTGACACCTGGGCACGGGAGATACCCGCTTGCGGTATGCCACGGAACTGTCGTGTGGATGGCACCGTGGCCGGGCCTGGACCGGCTGTCCCTTTCGGGCAGCCGGTCGGCCCGTTCGCGCTACCGCTGTCCGCGGCGATGGCCGAACGTCAGCAGCTGGAGCCGGTGAGGACGGCGGTGAATGCCAATTCGCCGTTCTGATAGCCGGTTACGGACACCGCCGTGGCGCCCTCGACCTCAGTTTCGCCGGGGCGCGCTTCGATCGAGCAAGGGCTGTCGAACTCGACGTAACGGTGGAAAACCGTGTTGACGGCTGACGCCCGGAAGGTCTTTGGTGACGCCACCAAACGGGCGGCTTGCTGGGCGGCCTCGATCAGCACGAGGCCGGGAACGTGGTCGACGGGATGGTCGTACAGCGCTGTGTTCCGGAAGTCGCTGCGCAGCAGCCACCGGCCGGCGTCGTCCGTGGGGGCGAGCACCACCTCGACATCGGTGGTGCAGTCCACCTGAGCCGGCGCGACGGGAGCCGACAGCGGCGGTTGTTCACTCACCGCCTCGGCGTGGGCACCCCGGAGGCGGCGGAAGACCGCCGGAGGGATCCATTCGAAGCTGGTGCTCGCCGTGCCGACTTGCCGTCCTTCGAAGTGGATGCTCATCGTCAGGAGCAGACTGTTGATGGCACGGCCGCGCGTCTTGGTGGGTTCGCACGCGACATTAATAATCAGGTCGGCCGGTTTGTTTTCGGCTCCCAGAAAATCCATGTCGAAGGCGAAATCGAAGGTGCGCAGCAGGATCGCATAGTCCAGAGGAGCCCCGAACTCCGCGTGCGCGAGCAGCAGTCCGGCCTGCCGCACCGTCTGGGCGACCGTCATGGTCCCGCTCCGGAACCCACGGCCCGGCACCTCGTTGCCCGGCGCCGGCCAACTGGCCGTGACCTGGTAGTTCATGGCGCTGGAACGCTGCCAGCCCGTGACCAGTACGGAGTCGTCGCGCCGGAGATGGACGAAACTCTTGGGCACGCGTGCGCTTGATTCGACGCACTGCGTCGCGGGGAGTGGCAAGCTCCCTTCCGGTGCGGCAGAACGTTCTTTGTGGTCGGGCCTGAACAATGGCCTGGACATAGGACCCCCTCGGTACCTCGAAGACAGCGCTCGGCTGGCTGATGATAAGATACGTACTCACCGGTTTGATTTTCAATGCAGAGGTACACCACCACAGAGCACTCGCTCAATCGGGGAGGTGAGCTGCGTGCGGTAGTGAGGGAGGGTCCGTCATGGCGAAGCAGGCACGGGCGATACAGACGCGCCGGCAGATCTTAGAGGCAGCGGGCGTCGTGTTCGACCAGCTCGGATACGAGTCCGCGACCATCACCGAGATCATCGCGCGGGCAGGCGTGACCAAGGGCGCCTTGTACTTCCACTTCGACTCCAAGGAAGCCCTGGCCCGGGGTGTGCTCGCCGAGGCCGTCACCACCGAGGGCGTCATCCCGCAGGAGTCCAAACTTCAGGAGTGTGTGGACCTGGGGCTGGTCCTCGCGCACCGGGTGCCGCGAGAACCCATGCTGAGTGCCGCTATTCGCCTGTCGGCCGACCAGAAGGCCCGCACCATGTTCGGCACGTCCTGGACGGCCTGGGCGACCCTCATGGGCGAGTACCTCGCCCTGGCCAAGGCGCAGGGCGAACTGCTGCCGAACACCGTTCCGGAGCAAACCGCGATGATCATCGTCGCGGCATGGACCGGCGTGGAGATCGTGACCTCCGATCTCAAGGACGGGGAGTCTCTCGAACTCCGCATTTCCCGGCTCTACGATCACCTGCTTCCCAGCATCGCCGTGCCCGGTGTACTGGCAAAGCTGGACACCTCGCCGGACCGCGGCGCCCGGATCTGGCACGCACACCAGACGCAGGGTGCGGTAGCCGGTGGCAGTGCCGATGTGCCGGTCTATGCCTGAAGTGGTGCGCTTGGGCGCGCAGTCCTCCGCTTGAGCGGTACGCGTGGATCTCCGCCGCCCGGCCTCATCCAGGCTGCATGAGCCGGGCGAACATGACGTACCCGGCTGTCGGCGTTGGTCCTTGTTGGGTCGATCCGTCACTTGAGGGGGCTCGTCGTCCCCGGGCCGGCCTGGAGGTTTCGAGCCGTGCCCCCTCTGGCGTGCGCACGGGAGCCCGACTGGCCCTTCCTCGCGCGAGGTACCGCCCTGGCGAGGCCCTCACGGGGGCCGATCGCGCCGCCCGCGGCGTTGATGACCGACTCCGTGCCCGCGAGATCCAGCTTCTCGAACGCTTCCGGCGTGGCGAGCCCGGGCAGCAACTGCCGCCAGAGGCCGGCCAGGGAGTCCCTGGAGAGCCAGTCAGGGTTCTGCCGGCCGAGGGACTCGGCTCCCACGGTGGCCGCCACGATCGTCGCGGTGACGTCGTCGTGCGTCGCACCGGGGAACGCCGTCCGGTCGGCCACGGCCCGGTCGAGCATCTCGTGAACGCAGGTGAACCAGCGCTCGCGGAGATTGATGTCGAGAGCCTGGGGCGCCTCGGAGTTCAGGTGCAGGCCCGCGCGCACCACCACGTCCCAGCGGATGTGCTGCGCGAACACGTGGCTGGTGTCGACCAGGGCCTGCAGCACCGAAGGACTCTTGCGCCGTACGTGACGCGCCAGGCCCTGCAGCGTACGGGCCGCCTCCGCCTCCACGGCCGCTGCCACGGCTGCCTTGGTGTCGAAGTGGAAGTGCAGCGCCCCCGGGCTCACGCCGGCTCCGGAGCTGATCCCGGACAACGTCGCGTGAGCGTAGCCATGTTGGTCGAACGTCTGCGCCGCGGAGCGGATCAGGGCATTGCGCGTGGAGACGGCCCTCGCCTGCATCGTCATGGGTGACTCCTGCTCAAGACGGCCAGGGGGAGCGAAACGACGACGGTTTGTGCGACGGGCGCGGGGGCGAACGGAACAGCTGCGGCACGTCAACCATTAAACCAACTACCCGGTTTCTTTTCCAGGCAGGCGATTCGCCCCGATATGCATCAATGAGGGCTTCGCGGCATGGCGGGGCGGGCCTCAAGTGCCGGTCGGTGTCCGGTGGCGGAGGGTGGAGCCCGTGCGGTTCTTGACGATCTCCAGTTGGGTGGGGATGCGGGTTCTGAGGTCGGGGACGTGGCTGACGATGCCGACGTTGCGGTCGCGTTCGCGCAGGCCGTCGAGGACGTCGAGGACCTCGTCGAGGGTCTGTTCGTCGAGGCTGCCGAAGCCCTCGTCGATGAAGAGGGTGTCCAGGCGGGTGCCGCCGGCCTCGTCGGTGACGACGTCGGCGAGGCCGAGGGCGAGGGCGAGCGAGGCGAAGAAGGTCTCGCCGCCGGAGAGGCTGGCGGTGTCCCGTTCCTGGCCGGTCCAGGCGTCGATGACGTGCAGGCCGAGGCCGGAGCGGCGGGCTCCGCCGGCGCGATCGTCGGAGTGCACGAGGGTGTAGCGGCCGGCGGACATCCGGTGCAGGCGGGCGGTGGCGGCGGCCGCGACCTGTTCGAGACGGGCGGCCAGGACGTAGGACTCCAGGCGCATCCGGCGCTCGTTCTCGGCGGAGGTGCCGGCCGCCAGCGTGGCGAGACGGGCGATGCGGTCGTAGGCGGTGCGCAGCGGGGCCAGTTCGCGGGCGTCGGCGGCGGCGTCGGCGGAGAGCCGGTCGAGGGCGGCGCAGCGTTCCCGGGCGGCGGCGAGGGCCGTGGTGGCGGTGCGCAGCCGGGCCGCTGCGGCCTGGTGGGCGGTGCGGGCGGCGTCCGGGTCGGCGGCGGGCAGGGCCGCGGCGGCGCGGAGTTCGGGGCGTTCCAGTTCGGCGGCGACGGCGGCGGCCTCGGCCTGCCAGTCGTCGTGGCGCCGCTGCAGCGCCCGGCGTTCGGCGTCCGGGAGGACGGCGTCGGCGGCGTCCTGTGGGGTGGTGAAGCCGGCGCCGTAGGCGGCGTCGGAGAGCCGGGCGTCGGCCTCCTTCAGGCGCTCGGCGCAGGCCGCGGCAGTACGGGACGCCTCGGCCGCGGCGGCGAGGGCGGCGGCCTGCGCCTCCAGCCGGGCCGCCCGGTCGGCGACGCTGGCGCAGTCGCCGCGGGCCTCGGCCAGCTCGGCCTCCAGGGCGGCCCGTTCGCGGTCCAGGGCCTCGCGGTGGGAGGTGCGGGCGGCGGCCCGGCGCTCGGCCCGCTGGCGGTCGTCGCGGCGGCGCTCGTACTCCCGCTCGGCGCGGGCCAGTTCCTCGCGGGCGGCGTGCAGGCGGGCGCCGGCGGTGTGGGCGCGGTCCGCCTCCGTCGTCAACTGCTCGACGTGGGCGGCGAGTTCGGCGGTCGGAGTGGTGCCGGCCGCGGCGGTGGCGGCGGCCAGGGACTCCTTGACGGACTGGCGGCGGTCCTCCGCCTGCTGCCGGGCGTCCTCGGCGCGGCGGTGGGCGGCCTGTGCGGCCTCCTCGGCCGCCCGGTCGACGTGGCCGGCGCCGGCCCGTGCCGGGTCCGGGTGGGCGGTGGACCCGCACACCGCACAGGGCCGGCCGTCCGTCAGGCCGGCGGCGAGTTCGGCGGCGATGCCGCGCAGCCGCCGGTCCCTGAGGTCCAGCCAGTGCTCGTGGGCCGCCGCCGCGCGCTCCCGGGCGGCCAGCAACTGCCCTTCGACCTCGGCGAGTTCGGTGGCGAGGCGGTCGCGGCGGCGCGCGGCGGCGAGCCGCTCGGCGGCCGGGGCGAGCTGCGCGGCGAGCTGTTCGGCGCGCCGGACGGCTTCCTGGGCGTCGTCGATGCGGCGCCGGTGGGCCTCGCGGGCGGCGTCCCAGTCGGCCAGCCACTCGGCGGTGTCCAGCAGGGTCTGTTCGTCGGCGCGGGCCTCGCGGTCGAGGTCGGCGCGTTCCCGGACGAGGTCGGCGGCGCGCCCTTCGGCCCGCCGGGCAGCCGTGAGGGAGCCGAGGAGGGCGCGCAACTCCCGTTCCTCTTCACCGAGTTGGTCGCCCCCGGCGTCGACGAGTGCGGGCGGCAGCGGTGCGCGGTGGCGGCGTTCGGCGTCCTGGGCGGCGGCCAGCTCCCGCCAGGCGGCGTTCCGGAGGGCGAGGACGGGGGCCACCTCGGCGGCGGCCCGGGCCCGCTCCAGCCGGGTGCGGAGCCGGTCGCGTTCCCCGGCGCGGGCGGCGAGCCGGTCGGCGCGCTGCCGGGCGTCGGCGTGGCGGCGCTGGAGCCGGTCCCGCTCGTGGGCCTCCTCCAGCCGCCCGGCCGCGGCCCGTTCGGCGGTCTCGGCGGCGGCGACCGCGACCCGGGCGACGTCCAGGCGCTCGCGCGCGCCGGACCGGGCGACGGCGGCCCGGGCCAGCACCGCGTCGGCGAAGCCGGGCTCGCCGGGCGTCGGCGCGGCGGCGCCGTCCGGGTCCGCCGGGCGGGCCGGTGCGGTGCCGCGGGACGTGCGGGCGCCGCGGCCGGCGGGCCCGGCCTGGGCGGGCACGGCGGGCCGGGAATGGGGTCTCCCCTGTTCGAGCGCAGTCGAGAGCCGGGGGAACGGCGCCGGGACGGACGGGTCGGCCAGGTCCGGGGTGTCGCCGGCGGCCTGGGCGATGCGGTGGGCCAGGGCGAGCAGTCGTTCGTCGCCTGCCGCGACCCGGTCGGCGGCGGCCCTGCGGCGGGCGGTGAGCTGGTCCTCCAGCGCGGCGAACCGCCGGGTGTCGAAGAGCCGGCCGAGCAGCCGGGCGCGGGCCTCCGCGTCCGCCCGCAGAAAGCGCGCGAAGTCGCCCTGGGGCAACAGCACCACCTGGCAGAACTGCTCCTTGCTCATGCCGAGCAGCTGCCCGATCTCCTCGCCGATCTCCTGGTGGGAGCGGCTGAGCGCACGCCACTCCCCCGCGTCCGGGGCACCGTCGGCGGCGGGGGCGAACTCCCGCAGGCGGCTCTGGGCCTTCTCCTTCGTCGTGCCGGTGCCGCGCTTCTTGGGGCGGGGCTGCTCGGGCAGCCGGGTGATCTCCAACCGGCGCCCGGCGACGGTGAGTTCGAGGACCACCTCGGTGGGGGTGGCGGGGTCGGCCAGGTCGCTGCGGAGGGCCTGGCCGCTCTGCCGGGCGCCGGGCGCCGAGCCGTAGAGCGCGAAGCAGACCGCGTCCAGGACGGAGGTCTTGCCCGCGCCGGTCGGGCCGTGCAGCAGGAACAGGCCGTCGCGGGCGAGCCGGTCGAAGTCGACGGTGTGGCTGCCGGCGAACGGGCCGAAGGCGGTGAGGGTCAGCCGGTGCAGCCTCATCGGGCCACCTCCTCGACGGCGTCGGCGGCCCGTACCTCGTCGATGGCCGAGCGGAGTTCGGCGCGTTCGGCGTCGTCGGCGCCGCGGCCGGCGCGGACATGGGCGACGAAGTCCTCGGCGATCTCCTGGTCGCTGCGGCCGCGCAGCCGCTGGGCGTAGGAGGCGGAGGGGCGGTCCGGGGCCTCGTCGGGGTCGAAGACCAGGCTGAGGGTGTGCGGGAAGCGTCGGGTGAGGCGGGCCATCGGCTCGGCCGGGCGGGAGCCGTCGGTGAGCGTGGCCTCGACCCAGGAGTCCTCGTGCCGGGCCAGCGCGGGGTCGTCCAGCAGCTGCTCCAGCGGGCCGCGGATACGGGCCAGCGGGCGGGGCACCGGGCAGTCCACCCGCTCCGCCGTCACGCCGCCGTCGGCGTCGAGGTCGATCAGCCAGGACGACTTGCGGTGGGCGGCCTCGGAGAAGGAGTAGGCGAGCGGCGAGCCGGAGTAGCGGATCCGCTCGGTGAGGGTCTGGCAGCCGTGCAGATGACCGAGGGCCGCGTAGTCGACGCCGTCGAAGACCGCGGCGGGGACGGAGGCGACGCCGCCGACGGTGAGGTCGCGCTCGCTGTCGCTGGCGGTGCCGCCGGTGACGAAGGCGTGCGCCAGCACCACCGAGCGGGTGCCGGCGGGCCGGGTGGCGAGGTCGGCGCGGACCCGGTCCATGGCCGCGCCGAGCACCGCGGCGTGGTCGGCGCGCGGGGCTCCGAGGGTGTCGCGGACCATGGCCGGTTCGAGGTACGGCAGCCCGTAGCAGGCGACCGGTCCGTGCGCGTCCTCCAAGACGACGGGCGTGGCGCAGTCGGCCGGGTCGGTGTGCAGATGGATGCCGGCCCGGCGCATCAGCCCGGAGCCGACGCCGAGGCGGCGGGCGGAGTCGTGGTTGCCGGAGATCATGACGGTGGGCACGCCGAGCGCGGCCAGCCGGTGCAGGGCGTCGTCGAAGAGCTCGACGGCGGCCAGCGGCGGCACGGCGCGGTCGTAGACGTCGCCGGCGACCAGCACCGCCTCGACGTCCCGGGTGCGGACCGTCTCGACGAGGCGGTCGAGGAACGCGCGCTGGGCGGCGAGGAGGTTCACGCGGTGGAAGGACCGGCCCAGGTGCCAGTCGGAGGTATGCAGGAATCTCACCGGGGCACCGCTCCGACCTGCATGTTCTCCGCTCCTTCCGCGCCGTCGCCGGCCCCTGTCCACCCGGGCGGCGTCCTCCGCAGGCGACCACGCTAGTCGCTGCCGGCGCCGGGGTCCGCATCGGCCTCCTGGACGGTCCCGGGCCGCGCCGGCGGCTCATTCGGCTCATTCCGCCAGCAGCTCGCCCATCCAGCGCTCCACCGCGTCCGGCGTCCGCGGCAGGGCGCCCGACAGCAGCCGGGCCCCGTCGGCGGTGATCACCAGGTCGTCCTCGATCCGTATGCCGATGCCGCGCAGTGCGGGCGGGAGCGTCTCGTCGTCGGGCTGGAGGTAGAGGCCGGGCTCGACGGTCAGCACCTGTCCCTCCTCCAGCACCCCGTCCAGATAGGCCGTGGCGCGCGCCCGGGCGCAGTCGTGGACGTCCAGGCCCAGCATGTGGCCGCTGCTGCAGAGGGTGTAGCGGCGGTGGAGGTCCCCTTCGGGGGTCTTCAGGACGCCCCAGTCGGTGAGGCCCTCGGCGATCACCCGCATCGCCGCGTGGTGGAAGTCGCGGAACCGCGCGCCCGGTTTCAGGGCCGCGATGCCCGCCTCCTGGGCGGCCAGCACCACGTCGTACACCTGGCGCTGCACCGGGGAGAAGCGCCCGGAGAGCGGCAGGGTGCGGGTGAGGTCGGCGGTGTAGAGGGTGTCGGTCTCCACGCCGGCGTCCAGGAGCAGCAGTTGCCGGGCGTCCAGCGGGCCGTCGTTGCGGATCCAGTGCAGGACGCAGGCGTGTGCGCCGGCGGCCGCGATGGTCTCGTAGCCGGTGCCGTTGCCCTCGGCGCGGGCGCGCAGGCCGAAGACTCCCTCGATCCAGCGCTCGCCGCGCGGGTGGGCGAGGGCCCGCGGCAGGGCGCGGACCACGTCCTCGAATCCGGTGGTGGTGTGGTCGACGGCGAGCTGGAGCTGGGCGATCTCCCAGGCGTCCTTGACCAGCCGCAACTCGCTGAGAACGGTGGCGAGTTCGCCGTCGGTGGCGGCGCTGCGGCCCGGGGGCGGTGCGCCGAGTTCGTCGAGGTGGGCGCAGCGCAGGCCGGTCATCCGCTCGGCCTCGGCGAGGTCGGGGCGGCGGCCGACCCAGAACTCGCCGTGCCGGCGGTCCCGGTAGAAGCCGCCGTCACTGCGCGGTGAACGGGGCCGCAGGTAGAGCACCGCCTCGTGCCCCCGCGACCCGTCGGGCTCCAGGACCAGTACGTGGCCGGCCTGGTCCTCGCCGGTCAGGCCGGTGAGCCAGGCGTAGGCGCTGTGCGGCCGGAAGCGGTGGTCGCAGTCGTTGGAGCGGACGGTGAGGTCCCCGGCGGGGATGAGCAGCCGTTCGCCGGGGAAGCGGGCGGACAGGCGCCGGCGGCGGGCCGGGGTGCGGTCGGCGGCGGGCAGCCGGATCCCGTCGGGCAGCGGCGTGGGCGCCCAGCCGCCCGCCAGGAACCGTTCGAGCTCCGGCGAGACGGGCAGGTCGTGGCTGACGGTGTGCCAGGCGGTGGGGCGGGCTCCGGTCATGGGTTCCTCCTTGTCGGTGGGGTGTTTCGGGGGGCGTGGGGCGATTCGGGGCGTGGGGCGTTCCGTGGGCGTTCCGCCCGTCTCGCCCGCGGGGGGATGCGGCGCACGCCGTGGGCCGGCCCGGCGACATGGGTGGGCGTCCTCCCGGCACGGGGTGCGGGACGCCACATGAGCCTGCGGGACGGCACACCCTGTCGGGAACCTCCCGGCGGTCCATAACATCCGCTCATGGATCTGGAGATACGGCATCTGCGCGTGGTGTGCGCGATCGCCGAGGCCGGCAGCCTCACCCGGGCCGCGGCGGCGCTGCGGATGACCCAGCCGGGCCTGAGCGCCCAGCTGCGGCGGATCGAGAACCTCCTGGGCGGCGCGCTGTTCGACCGCCGGCGGGCCGGCTCGGCGCCCACGGCGCTGGGCGAACTGGTGCTGGCCCGGGCCCACGCCATCCTGCCGGGCGTGGACCAGCTGCTCGCCGACACCGAGCGGGCCGCGCGCCGCGCCGCGGCCCCCACCCGGCTCCGCGTCGGCGCGGTCGGCACCCCGCTCCTCGGGCATCTCCTGCTGGCGGTGCGGGAGTTGCTGCCGGGCACGGAGGTGACGGCGCGCGGGCAGCACGCGTCCGGGCCGCTGCTGGACGACCTCGGTGCCGGCCGCCTGGAGGCCGCCGTCCTCGGCGCCCACCCCGGCCAGGAGCTGCCGGCGCCCGACGGGGTGCTGCTGCACCCGCTCGTCACCGAGCCGCTCTTCGCGCTGCTGCCGGCGGACCATCCGCTGGCGGCCGCGGCGGCGGTGGCTCTGGAGCGGCTCGTCGAGGAGGACTGGGCGGCGCCCCGTATGGACGGCGACCGCACCCGCGAGCACTGGTCGTCGGTCTGCGCCCGGACCGGCCGCCGGCTCCGGATCCCCTACGAGGCCGAGGGGCGGCAGCTCGTCGAGATCGTCCGGGCGGGGCTGGCGGTGAGCCTGTGCCAGGCCACGTTCATCGAGGTGCCCGGGGTCGCGGTGCGTCCGCTGGCCGGGAACCCGCTGTGGTACCGGCATCTGCTGGCCTGGCACCGCGACGGCCCGCTCGCCCGGCACGGGGAGGCGGTCCTGCGGCGGGTGCGCGCCGCCCATCTCGACGCCCGCCCCGGCAGCCCGGCCCACGCACGCTGGCGACGGCAGCATCCGGAGGAGGCGCCTCCGCCGGCCTGAAGTGCCGGCCCGAACCGCCGTCCCCCGCCGGGACGGGCCCCTCGCTCCCCGGTACGCCGCACCGCCCCCGGTCCGCCGCACCGCCCCCGGGCCACTCGCCCGGTGGCGCCCGCCCGGTGCCGGCCGCCGGTCCGTCGGAGACTGGATGAGTGAGTCCGAAGTCCCGGCGGCTCGCCGCCGCGCCCGTCGGCGGCGAGCGGACCGTGAGCGAGGTGAGGTCATGCAGGACGTGATCACCGCGGGCGTCGACGGGACGCCCGAGGCGACCGCCGCCGCGCTGTGGGCGGCCCACGAGGCGGAGCTGCGGCGGGCCCGGCTGCGGCTGCTGCACGCCTGGGTGCTGCTGGGGCCCGAACCGGGTGCCGGGCCGGAGCCGGCGCCGGAGCCCGGACCAGGCGGCCAGGACGAGCGGAACTACTGGCCGCACCGCATCATCGACGACGCCCGGGCCGCCATCCGGGACCGCCACCCGGACCTCCCGGTGGAGGAGGCCCTGGTGGCCGACGACCCGCTGACCGCCTTGAAGGAGGCGGCCGGCCAGTCGTCGCTGCTGGTCCTGGGGGCACGGGACGTGGGCGCGGTGGCGCGCTACACCATCGGCGAACTCGGCCTCCAGGTGGTGGCGCACACCCGCACCCCGACGGTGCTGGTCCGGGCCCCGCTGGGCGCCGCGGCGCAGGCCCCCGGCGCCCCGGTGACGGCCGCGCTGAGCCTGCACGAGCCCTGCGAGGCGCTGCTGGCATTCGCCTTCGGGAGCGCGGCCCGGCGGGGCGTCCCGCTGCGCGTGGTGCACGGCCGGCATCTGCCCGCGCACGCGTACAACCGCGGCGGCGGGGTCGAGCCGGTCGCCGCGCAGCAGACGGTCGCGGACGCCCGGCAGCAGCTGGCGGACGCGCTCCGGCCCTGGCAGGAGAAGTTCCCGGAGGTCGCGCTGGACACCCGGGTCGAGCTGGAGAGCCCGGTGCGGGCGGCGCTGCGGGACGCCGCGGACGCCGCGCTGCTGGTCGTCGGCCGCCGGCACAAGCTGCGCTTCCCGGCGCCGCGGATCGGCCACGTCGTACAGGCGGTGGTGCACCACGCGCCGTGCCCGGTCGCGCTGGTGCCGCACGAGTGAGCCGCCCGCCCGTCTCACCGGGGCCTCCCGCACGGACAGGCGGGCCGGGCGGACAGGCGGGCCGGGCGGTTTGTTCGGAACAATGGGTGGCAGGGGGCGGCGAGCGGATCCCGCCCGGCGCGGCCCCTGGGCACCGCGGAGGTGAGCCATGGCGAAGAGCACCGAGTGGCCGGTCCGGCTGATCGTCACCGAGGAGGACGGGACGACCCGGGCCCGGGTGGAACTGGACACCGGGACCCGGGCGCTGACCGGGCACGGCCGGGCCCGCTGCAACCCCGAGGACCCCGACGTCCCGGTGATCGGGGACGAGCTGGCGGCCGGCCGGGCCCTGAAGGACCTCGCCGGGCAGCTGATCCGGCTGGCGGACCGCGACCTGGCGGGCGCCGGCGCCGCGCCGCCGGGCCACGAGCGGCGCACCCTCTACGGCTGGGCGGACGAGCTGGCCTGAGGCCGCCCGCGGGCCGGTGGGCCGGGTCGCGCCACCCTGGCCCGCCGCCGCGGCCCGCCCCGGGAAGGAGCCGGCGATGCCGGACGCGACGACGGCCGGTCCGACCACGACCGACCTGTACGAAGTGACCATGGCCCTGTCGTATCTGCGCGAGGGCATGACCCGGCCGGCCACCTTCAGCTGCTTCGTCCGGGAACTCCCCGCCGACCGGGGCTTCCTGGTCGCCGCCGGGGTGGAGTCGGTGCTCGACTACCTCTCCCGCTTCCGGATCGGACCCGAGGACGTCGAGGTGTTCGCCGAGGCGCTGCGCCGGCCCGTCGCGGAGCTGGCGCCGCTACTGGGACTGCGCTTCGCCGGCGAGGTGCGGGCGGTACCGGAGGGCCGGGTGGTGCTGGCCGGCGAACCGCTGCTGGAGATCACCGCGCCGCTGCCGCAGGCCCAGCTCGTCGAGACGTTCGTACTGAACCAGCTCAGCCACCAGACCGCCGTCGCCGCCAAGTGCGCGCGGTGCGTCCTGGCGGCCCGCGGGCGGCCGGTGGTGGACTTCTCGCTGCGGCGGACGCACGGCACCGAGGCGGGCTTCCGCGCCGCGCGGCTGGCGGCGATGGCGGGCTTCGCGGGGACCAGCAACGTCGCCGCGGCCCATGCCGAACGCCTGCCTGCGGTGGGCACCATGGCGCACTCCTACGTCGAGGCGTTCGAGGACGAGGAGGCCGCGTTCGCCGCCTTTCTGCGGACCCACCCGGGGCCGGTGACGCTCCTGGTGGACACCTACGACGTCGACTCCGGGGTGGCCGCGGCGGCCCGGGTGCTGCACGCCATGGACCGCGCCGAGGGGGCGTCGATCCGGCTGGACAGCGGCGACCTGGGGGCCCTGGCGGTCCGCGCCCGGGCGACGCTGGACCGGGCGGAGCTGCCGGGGGTGCGGATCGTGGCCAGCGGCGGGCTGGACGAGTTCGCGGTGGACGACCTGGTGCGGGCGGGCGCGCCGATCGATGTGTTCGCGGTGGGCACCCGGGTCGGGGTGAGCGCCGACGCGCCGTATCTGGACTCGGCGTACAAGCTCGTGGCGTACGACGGGCGGCCGGTGATGAAGCTGTCGTCGGCGAAGGTCACCGCGCCCGGCCGGAAGCAGGTCTTCCGGCACCCGGGCTGCCGCGATGTGATCGGGCTGGCCGAGGAGCCGGTGCCGTACGGCAGCGTGCCGCTGCTGGAGACGCTGATGCGCGACGGGGTGCGCTGCACGCCGCGGGCCCCGCTGGCGGACGCCCGGGCCCGGCTGGCGGCGGACCTCGCGGAGCTGCCGGCGGCGGCCCGCGCCATCCGGTCGCCGGTCCCGGTGCCGGCCTCGGTCTCCACACCGCTGGCCGTCCTGGCGGAGCACGTCCGACGGCGGATCGAGCGGGCGGTGCTGGCACCGTACGAGCACTACGCCTGAGGCTCGGCGCGCCCTGGCGCGGCCGGCCACGGCCGGGGGCGAACGGCCGCGACGGGATGCGACGCGGGTCCGGGCCGCGGCCGACCGGCCGGCCTCAGCCCCGCGGCACCACCGCGACCGGACAGGCCGCATGGTGCAGCGCGGCGTGCCCGACCCGGCCCAGCTGCAGCCCGAAGTGGCCGTGCCGCTGCCGGGCCCCGAGCACCAGCAGATCCGCGGCGGCGGACCGCCGGACCAGCACCTTGTGCGCCGGTCCCTCCACGGTGGTGCGCCGGACGTGCACCGTCGGATGCGCCTCGGCCTCCTCGGCCACCACGGCGTCGACCAGCGCCGACGCCTGCTGCTCGTAGTGGTGCTCGGGCCCCGCGGCCCGCTGCGCGCGGTCGGCGGTCTCGTAGGCGGGGCAGCGCCAGGCGCGCACCGCGTCGAGGACGCAGCCGCGGGCCTCCGCCTCCCGGAAGGCGAACCGGACGGCCGCCGCCCCCTTGGCGGTGTCGCCGATGCCGAGCAGCACCCGGCCGTGGCTGCTCTCCAGCCCGGCCCGGTCGCCGCGGACCACCACCACCGGATGCCGGGCGCGGGCCGCCACCGACAGGCTGACCGAGCCCAGCAGCAGATCGGCGAACTCCCCGCGCCCCTTGCAGCCGAGGACGACGGCGGTGGCGTAGGGCGCCTCGCGGAGCAGCGCGGCGACCGGGTCGTCGGCCAGGACCTGCGTCGAGACCTCGACCTCGGGGTTGCGGCGGGCGGCGCGGTCGGCGGCGGACGCCACGACCCGGTCGGCCATCGCCTGCTCCTCGGGGGCGTCCTCCCGCGGCGCCACTCCCTCGTACCGCTCCCACCGGGACGCGTACACCAGGCGCAGCGGCAGGCCGTGACGCGCCGCCTCGTCCACCGCCCAGTCCAGGGCGCGCAGCCCGGCGTCCGATCCGTCCACGCCTACGACCAGGGGGAGTTCCATCGTGCCCACCGCCTTCCGTCGCTCGGGCCGTGGCCGTGCCGGGCGGGCGCCGGGCCCGCGCCGCGGCGGCCGGTCGCGTCCTTCGGCCCCTTCCATCGTGTGCCCCGGGGGCCGGTGCCCGCCAGGCCCGCGGGCGGCCGTGGGCGGCCCCGGCGCGGATGTCGTGGTGCCATGGAGGGACGAGTTGCCGACGAGGGCTGCCGGAGGGACCCGCCATGTCCGCCGCGTCACCGCTGGCCGCGTGTCTGCGCCCGGTGCGGGCCGTGGTCTTCGACACCGACGGTGTGCTCACCGACACCGCGGGGCTGCACGCCGCGGCCTGGCGGGAGGCGTTCGACGGCTGCCTGGCGGCCGCGGGCGGACAGCGGCCCTTCGACCCGGTGGACGACTACCTCCGCCATGTCGACGGCCGCTCCCGGCTGGACGGCGCCGCCGCGTTCCTGGCCTCCCGGGGCCTGGCGCTGCCGCCCGGCTCCCCCGGCGACCCGCCCGGCACCGGCACCGTGGCGGCGGTCGCGGCCCGCAAGGACGAGGTGTACACCGCGCTGCTGCGGGAGCGGGGGGCGGCCGTGTGGCCGGGCAGCGTGCGGCTGCTGCACGCGCTGCGCGGCGAGAGCGTCGGCTGCGCCGCGGTGTCCGCGTCCCGGCACGCCACCGAGCTGCTGTCCCGGGCCGGGCTGCTGGGGCTGTTCGGGGCGGTGGTGGACGGCAACGAGGCGGCGCGGCTGGGTCTGCCGGGCAAACCGGACCCGGCGCTCTTCGCCGAGGCGACCCGTCGGCTGGGCGTCCCGCCCGGCGCGGCGGCCGTGGTGGAGGACGCCGTGGCCGGCGTCGAGGCGGGCCGCCGCGGCGGCTTCGGCCTGGTCGTGGGCGTCGACCGGAGCGGCGCCCCGGGGCACGCGGCCGAGCTGCGCCGCCGCGGCGCCGACGTGGTGGTCACCGACCCCGGCGAACTGCTGGCCCCTGGGGCGGCCCGATGACGGCGCCCGCCTGGACGTGGACGTACGAGGGGTACGTCCCCGAGGACGAGCGGCTGCGGGAGGCACTGTGCACGCTCGGCAACGGCCGGTTCGCCACCCGCGGCGCCGCCCCGGAGGCCCCGTGCGGCCCCGCCCACTACCCGGGCACCTACGCCGCCGGCGTCTACAACCGGCTGACCTCCGTCGTCACCGGCCTCCGGGTGGAGAACGAGGACCTGGTCAACCTCCCCGACTGGCTGCCGCTGCGCTACCGCATCCGCCCCGCGGACGCCGCGGAGCCCGGCCCGTGGCTCTCCCCCGACCACCCGCAGCTCACCGGCCACCGCCGCACGCTGGACCTGCGCCGCGGCACCCTGACCCGCTGGTCGTCCTACGAGGACGGCGCCGGGCGGCGGCTGACCGTCACCGAACGCCGCCTGGTGCACATGGGCGAGCCCGATCTCGCCGTGCAGCGCGCGGTGTTCACCGCCGAGGGCTGGTCCGGCGAGGTGGAGGTGGCGGCGGGGCTGGACGGCGACGTCCGCAACCGCGGCGTGGCCCGCTACCGCGACCTGGCCGACACCCACCTCACCGGCTGGGAGACCGGTGCGGCCGACGACGGCGTCCTCTGGCTGCGCTGCCGCACCCTCACCTCCGGCGTCACGATCGCGCTGGCCGCCCGCACCCGCGCCGCGCCCCGCGGCGGCACCGCCCGCGCCGCCCTCGCGCCCCGCGCGGCCCGCCGGGTGCTCACCGTCCCCCTCCGGCCCGGCGTCCCGGCGACCGTCGACAAGACGGTGGCCCTGCACACCTCCCGTGACCTGGCCCGCGCGGCACCGCTCCCGGCGGCCCTGGAGGCGGTCCGGCGCGCCCCGGCCGTCCCCCGGCTGCTGGCCTCGCACCACCGTGCCTGGCAGCACCTGTGGCGGCAGGTGCGGCTGGACGTCCCCGGCGAGGCCGGCCGGATCCTGCGGCTGCACATCTTCCACGTACTCCAGACGGTCTCCCCGCACACCGCGCGGCTGGACGTGGGCGTGCCGGCCCGCGGCCTGCACGGCGAGGCGTACCGGGGGCACGTCTTCTGGGACGAGCTGTTCGTGCTGCCGTTTCTCAACCTGCGCTTCCCCGAGGTGTCCCGGGCGCTGCTGGACTACCGCCACCGGCGGCTGCCGGCGGCCCGCCGGGCGGCGCGCGAGGCGGGCCGGGCGGGCGCGATGTACCCGTGGCAGAGCGGCAGCGACGGCCGCGAGGAGACCCAGCGGCTGCACCTCAACCCGCGCTCGGGCCGCTGGCTGCCGGACCACTCCCACCTCCAGCACCACGTCGGTTCGGCGGTCGCCTACAACGTGTGGCGGTACTGGCAGGCCAGCGGCGACACCGCGTTCCTGTACACCAGGGGCGCCGAGATGCTGCTGGAGATCGCCCGCTTCTGGGCGGCGAGCGCGCAGTGGGACCCGGCGCTCGCCCGCTACCGCATCCGCGGGGTGGTCGGCCCGGACGAGTACCACGACGCGTATCCGGGCGCCGACCTGCCCGGTCTGGACGACAACGCCTACACCAACGTCACCGCCGCCTGGGTGCTGGCGCGCGCCCTCGACCTGTGCCGCAGGCTGCCGGAGGCGCGACGGCGGGCGCTGTTCGAGCGGCTGGCGCTCTCCCACGACGAGCGCCAGCACTGGGACGACGTCGCGCACCGCCTGCACGTCCCGTTCCACCGGGGCCTGATCAGCCAGTTCGCCGGCTACGAGCGGCTGGCCGAGCTCGACTGGGCGGGCTACCGCGCCCGCTACGGCGACATCCGGCGGCTGGACCGGATCCTGGAGGCGGAGGGCGACACCGTCAACCGCTACCAGGCGTCCAAGCAGGCCGACGTGCTGATGCTCGGCTACCTCTTCCCGCCCGCCGAACTGGCCGGTCTCTTCGAGCAGTTGGGCTACCACCTCGACGACGACAGCTGGCGGGCGACCGTCGACCACTACCTGCGGCGCACCAGTCACGGCTCGACGCTCAGCTCGGTGGTCCATGCCTGGGTGCTGGCCCGGGTGCGCCGGGACGACGCCTGGACGTACTGCGCGGAGGCCCTCACCGGCGATGTCGCGGACGTCCAGGGCGGCACCACCGCGGAGGGCGTCCACCTGGGCGCGATGGCCGGCACCGTCGACTTCGTGCAGCGCGGGCTGACCGGCCTGGAGACCCGGGACCGCGCCCTGTGGCTGGACCCGGCGCCGCTCCCCCAGCTGTCCAAGTTCGGCGTGCGGATCCGCTACCGCCGCCACCGGGACATCGACCTGCGGATCCGCGCGGACCGCGTGGTGCGGATCACGGTGCCGGACTCGGAACACGCCGCGATCCGGGTCCGGCTGTGCGGCCGCCCCTTCACCGTCGCCCCGGGCACCACCCGCACCATCACCCTCCCGGACACCTGAAGTCGCCTTTATAACGGGCGAATTGACGCCTCATCAGTCCCGCTGAGCAAGCGACGCCTCATCCCCGCCCGCGTCGGCCTCCGAGGCCGCATCGGGGTCCAGGCCCGCGTCCGCCCCCGCATACTCCTCGCTGATCCGCTTCGGCCCGAACGGCCACTCGCGCTCGCGCCGGGCCCACACCAGGAACGCCACCACCCCCGCCGCGACCCACGCCAGCGACCATTCGACGGGGTGCCGGCCCGGGGAGTTGCGGTCCGCGTAGCCGTAGATCACCAGCCAGCCGACCAGCGCGACCAGGCTCGGCAGCGGGTACAGCCACATCCGGTAGGGCCGGCGCAGCCCCGGCTGCCGGCGCCGCAGCACGGTGACCGCCGCGATCTGGGCCAGCGCCTGCACCAGCACCATCACCGTCGTCAGCAGCTGGATGACGGTCGCCAGATCGGTGTGCCGGCCCAGGAGGAAGCCCGCCGCCATGAGGCCCCCCATGGTCAGCAGCGCCAGGACGGGGAAGCGGTGGCGGGGGTGCAGCGCCCCGTACGGGCGGAAGAAGACGCGGTCCCGGGCGGCGTCGCAGGGGACCCGGGAGCCGCCGAGCAGACCGGTCAGCACGGAGGTGACGGCGGTGACGAGGATGAGCACGGTGACGGCGTCGGCGGCGGTCCGGCCCCAGGTGCGCTCCAGGACCGCGGAGGCCACCGAGGAGCCGGCGGTGCTGTGCGGGTCGAGCATCTCGCGCCAGTCGACGACGCCCAGCGTGCCGATCTGGAGCAGCAGGTAGATCGCCATGATGCCGAGGATGGAGAACAGGATCGCCCGCGGCAGGGTGCGGCCGGGCCGCCTGATCTCGGCGCCCATGTAGGCGGTGGTGTTGTAGCCGAGGTAGTCGTAGATGCCGATGGTGAGCCCGCCGGCGAACCCGGCCCAGAAGTGACCCGCCGTCAGGTCCACGGCGTGCGCGGGGTAGGTGAAGGCCCGCTCCGGGCTGAAGTGGGTGAACGCCGCGATGATCACCAGGCCGACGGCGGCGATCATCACCGTCCACAGCACCACGGCGAGCCGGGCGATCCGCTCCACCCGGCCCCACAGCAGCGCCACGACGCCCGCGGTGACGGCCAGCCCGACCGCATCCCCCTGCCCCCGGCTCATCCCCGGCCACAGATAACCCAGGTACTGCACGAAGCCGATGACGCCGGTGGACATCCCGAGCGGGATGAACAGCATCGCCGTCCAGACGAACAGAAACGGCATCAGCTTCCCGGTGCGGTACTGGAACGCCTGCCGCAGATACACATAACTCCCGCCCGCCCCCGGCAGCGACGCCCCCAACTCCGCCCACACCAGCCCGTCCGCCAGCGCCAGCACCGCACCCGCCACGAACCCGATCACCGCCTGCGGCCCGCCGAACGCCGCCACCATCAACGGGATCGTCACGAACGGCCCGATGCCGCACATCTGACTCATGTTGATCGCGGTGGCCTGCAACAGCCCGATCCGGCGGACGAATCCCACCCGCTCACCCAGGAGGTCCGGCATGTCTCAAGCCCCTTCCCCTGCCGGCGCACCCGCCGGCCGCGGCCCGTTCCGCGAGGCCCCAGGCTGACACGCCCACCGCCACCGCGCACCGGTGCCGCCCGGAACCGCCCGGCTCCCGGCGTCCCCGCCTACACCTCCCCGTACGCCTCCCCGCCGAGCTCCAACCGGGCCGTCCCGGCCGTGGTGTCCGCCAGCCAGGCACGGAACCCGTCCACCTCCGCCTCCGGCAGCCCCACCTCGATGCGGACCTCGGCCCCGTAGGCCACCTCGCGCACCGCCCGCCCCGTGGTGCGCAGATCGTTCTCCAGCCGGCCCGCGCGCTGGTGGTCCACGGTGACCGTCGCCAGCCGGAACCGCTGCCGGGTGACCGTGCCCAGTACGTCCAGCGCCTCGCCGACCACGCCCCCGTAGGCCCGGATCAGGCCGCCCGCCCCCAGCTTGATGCCGCCGAAGTACCGCGTGACCACGGCGACCGCATAGCGCACCTCGCGCCGCACCAGCATCTGCAGCATCGGCACCCCGGCGGTACCGCCCGGTTCGCCGTCGTCGCTGGCCTTCTGGATCCCGCCGTCGGCCCCGAGGACGTAGGCGAAGCAGTGGTGCCGGGCGGTGGGGTGCTCCCGGCGGACGCGCGCGATGAAGTCCTGCGCCTCCTCCTCCGTCGCGACCGGCGCGAGCGCGCAGAGGAAGCGGGACTTGCTGATCTCGATCTCGTGGACACCCTCGCGGGCCGGCGTCCGGTACTGGTCCTGCATCCGACCAGCCTATGCGCCCGCCGCGCGGAGGTGGTCCGGGCACCCGGCGCCCCGCGCCGCGCTGCGGTGTCCGCCGTACGGGCGCACCGCGCACCGCCACCCGGCGTACCCGGGCCGTCCGTACGGTGCGTCGGGGAGACGTCCGCCGCCCCCGTGGGCACTGTGGGCCCAGCGGGACCCGTCGTACGGAGGCACGGCCGGCGGGAACGGAACGGCGGCTCGGCGGAGGGCTCGATGGACGACAGCACACTGGCGGCGATGACGGCCGGCACTCCGGTGACCGGCGACGAAATGCCGGTGCCGCCGCCGGAGGTCGTCGAGGCGGCCCGCGAGACCCCCGACCACTGGCTGGCCATGGTGGACCTGACCTGGTCGGGCGAGGAGGCGCCCCCGCTGTGGGCGGTGATCGGCCAGTGGCGGTCGGGCCCGGACGGCGCGATCGAGGAGTGGCGGGACAACCCGGAGTACCGGCCGTCGCCGCAGATGCTGGACTGGGCGGCCCCCACCGACCCGGTGGACCGCGCGGTGCAGCTGTCCGCCACCGGGTACGGCCCGGAGAGCGCGGTCTACGAGGAGCTGGCCGGCGCGGAGGTCTCCTTCCTGGTCACCGCCACCGGGGCGCCCCTGACCGCGGCCTCCCCCGAGGGCGCCCCCGTCGTCCCCGTCTACACCGCCGCCGCCCATCTGGAGTCGGCCGGGCGGCTGCTCTACGACCAGCGGCCGGCGGCCGAACTGGTCGAGCAACTGCCGCCGGGACACGCCCTCTACGTCAACCCGGCCGGGCCGGTGAGCATGGTCGTGGAGGCCGAGCGGCTGCGGGCGGCGCTGGCCGCCGCGGACGGCACCGCGCGGCCCGCCCGGGAACCGGCCGGCGCCGCGGCGCGGTGGCCGGGCACCGGCGCCGGCCCGGCCGAACCGGCCGTCGGCGGCCGCGCGATCGGCAAGCCGGCCCGCTCCGCGGTGTCCGGCGACGTCGTCGCCGCCGGCCTGGCCCGCGGCACGGGCTGACGCCCCGCGAACCCGCCCCGCCCGTCTTCCCCTTCGGGCGGGGCGTCTTGCTGCCCGGACGACCCGTCATCCGGGCAGCGGCCGAGGAATGATCAGGCTCCGCCGGCCGTTACCCAAGGTGACCGAGCACTGAGCCGAGTACCGCGCACGACCGCGGACGACGGGAGCCCCCATGGACGCCGACCAGGCCACCATCCGCAGGATCCTCACCGAACTCGGAGACACCTGGGCGGTCGTGGGACTGTCCGCCAACGAGCGGCGCGCCGCGTACGGCGTCGCCGACGTGCTCCAGCGCTACGGCAAGCGGATCGTCCCCGTGCACCCCAGAGCCGAGACGGTGCACGGGGAGCAGGGGTACCCGTCGCTGGCCGCCGTCCCGTTCAAGATCGACGTGGTGGACGTCTTCGTCCGCAGCGAGCTCGCCGGCCCCGTCGCCGACGAAGCGGTCGCCGTCGGCGCCGATGCGGTCTGGTTCCAGCTCGGCGTCATCGACGACGACGCGGCCCGGCGCACCCGCAACGCCGGCCTCGCCATGGTGATGGACCGCTGCCCGGCGATCGAGATACCGCGCCTGGGCTGAGCGGCGGGCACCCGGCGGTCGGCCGCCCCGGCCGGCCGGCGGCCTCAGCGGGGCGGCAGAATGATCACCGCCATGGTCATCTCCACCGGTTCCCGGCCGTCGTTGCGGTAGCCGTGCGGGACCTTGGCCTCGTACTTCAGCGTTCCGACTCCGGCGGCGGACTGCTCACCCGGCGGCTGCACGCCCTGACCGTCGTGGTGGTCTCGCAGACCCTGGCCGCCCTGGCACTGGGCGGCATCGTGCTGGCCACGGGCGGCTGGCGGGAGGCCGGGCCACAGCTGTGGTGCGCGGCCGCGGCGGGCGTCGTCGGCCCCGCCGCGATGCTCTGCTTCTACCGCGCGCCGACCCTCGGCCCGACGGGCGTGGTCTCCCCGCTCGGCTCGCTCGGCACCGTCCTCGTCCCGCTCGGCGTCGGCATCCTCGCGGGCGAACGGCCGGGCCTCCTCCAGGCCGCCGGCATGGTCGTCGCGGTGGTCGGCGTACTGCTGGCCGGCGGCCCCCAGCTCGGCGGGGCGAGCGTCGAGCGCCGGACGATCGTGCTCACCGTGGCCTCCGCGCTCGGCTTCGGCGCGGTGAGGGCCCTGATCGCGGAGGCGTCCACCACCGTCACCGGCCTCTTCCTGGCCCTCTTCGTCCAGCGGTTGTGCAATGTGGCGGTCGGCGGCGCGGCCCTGTACGCCACGGTGCGGCGCGGCACCCCGGCGCTGCCCGAGGGCGGCCTGTCCGCGCTGCGCGGGTCGCTCCCCGCGCTCGCCTTCATCGGCATCGCCGACGTCGCTGCCAACGGCACCTACTCCGTCGCAGCCCAGCACGGCCCGGTCACCATGGCCGCGGTCCTCGCCTCCTTGTACCCGGTCGTCACCGCGCTCGCCGCCCTCGGCGTCCTCAAGGAACGCCTGCGCGCCGTCCAGGCCGCCGGGGCCTCCCTCGCCCTGGTCGGCTCCCTCGTCCTGGCATCCCACGGCTGACGAAGCCCACAAGAGAGCCGGACCACCCGATCAGGAAGGGCCGGACGGACAACGGCCAAGAGGCGTACCAGCGTTAGGGCCTGTCCGCCTTCTCCCACTCCCCCAGCGCCAGCAGCTGTTCCGGCGTCACGCCCTCGGGGATCGGCACCGGCGCCGGCGTGCGCAGCGGCGGCTGCCAGCCCGTGGCCGGTTCCCAGCGGCGGACGATCCTGGCCGGTGCCCCGGCCACCACCGCGTGGTCGGGGACCTCCCCGCGCACCACCGCCCCGGCCGCGACCACCACGTTCCGCCCCAGCCGCGCGCCCGGGAGGATGACCGCCCCGGTCCCGATCCAGCCGCCCGGCCCGATGGCGACCGGCTCGCTGCGCGGCCACTGCCTGCCGATCGGCGTCTCGGGGTCGTCGTAACTGTGGTTGGTGGTGGTGACGTAGACGCCCGGCCCGAAGAAGCAGTCGTCGCCGACGGTCAGCCGGACGTCCGCGATCACATGGCTGCCGCGGCCCAGCACCACACCGTCGCCCAGCGTCAGAATCGGGTCCGGGCCCAGGTCCAGATCGGGCATCATGCCCGCGGTGAGCGTGACGTCCTGGCCGATGACGCAGTGCGCGCCCAGCTCGATCCAGGGGTCGCCGAAGACCGTCCCCTGCGGGAAGGCCAGCCGGGTGCCGGTGCCGATCCGGCGGAAGCGGTACGGGCCCGGGCGCTCGGCCGTCACCGCCCCGGTCTCCCGCACCCAGCGCGCCCCGCGGTGGACGGCGCGGGACACCGCCCGGCGCCGCCAGGCCGTCAGGGACGAGAACACGTTCTGGTTTATCGGCACCCGCACACCGTACTCAGCGCGCCCGGCCACCGGCCGCGCGCCGGGCTGTGATCTTCACCCCACCCCCGGCCGCCCCGCCCACCCCGCGCGGCGGTCGTCTACGGTGCTGGTGGCGCGGCACCCGACCGGCGAGGAGAGGCGCAGATGGCAGAACGTGCACTGATCGCGGCGGTGGGCGGCGCGAGGCCGCACATCGACCCGGGGGCGTACACCGCGCCCACCTCCGTCGTCGTCGGCGACGTCACCCTGGCCGCGGGGGCCAGCGTCTGGTACCACGCCGTGCTGCGCGCCGACAGCGGCCCCGTCGTCCTGGGCGCCGACAGCAACATCCAGGACAACTGCACGGTGCACGGGGACCCCGGCTTCCCGGTCACGGTCGGCGATCGCGTTTCGGTCGGCCACAACGCCGTCCTGCACGGCTGCACCGTCGAGGACGACGTACTGGTCGGGATGGGCGCGACGGTGCTGAACGGGGCGCACATCGGGGCGGGTTCGCTGATCGCGGCCCAGGCACTGGTGCCGCAGGGCATGCGGGTGCCGCCGGGCTCGCTGGTCGCCGGGGTGCCGGCCAAGGTCAGGCGGGAACTGACCGCGGAGGAACGGGAGTCCGTCAAGCTGAACGCCGCGGTGTACGTGGAGCTGGCCGCACGCCACCGCGCGGCGGTCCCGCTCGCCACGGGCGGCACACAGGCCGGGGAACCCACGGACTGACGGCTCCGGATGCGCGACGGTGCGGCCTGGTCAGGGCCGCACCGAAGGGTCGGCGTCGGGTCCGCGTCTCCCGTTCCGGACGGGGTCAGTCCCGCCGGGCCTGATGGCCCGCGCTCAGCGCGGAGGACAGCAGCTCCGCGTCGAACAGCGTGGCGTCCGCGAGCCGATGGGCGTTGCCGTAGGCGTTCATCATGAGCTTGGCGGTCCGCAACGCCGTGGGCGACCGCCGCACCAGCGGCTTGATCCAGCGGGTGATCGCCCCGTCCAGCTCCGCCTCGGGCACGACCTGGTGGAGGATCGACATCCGCTGGGCGGTGGCGGCGTCGAAGGTGTCCGCGGTGAGGATCAGTTCGCGGACCCTGGCGGCACCGGCCTCGTGCATGAGCCGCGGCAGCACCCCGCCCCAGGCGGGCGGTACCCCCAGCGCCGCCTCCGGCAGCCGGAAACGGCAGTTGTCCGCGCCGGCCCGCAGATCGCAGAAGAGCGCCAGCCCGATCCCCGCGCCGATCACACCGCCGTGCAGGCGGGCGACGGTGACGGCCTCGGTGGTGGCGAGTGCGTCGCACACCTGCCGCGCCTTGGCGCCCACGACCCGCACGCCCGCTCCGGTGGGGTCGGCCGCGAGCGACTCCGCGAACTCCCGGCGGTCGGCCCCCAGGCAGAAGTCGGCGCCGGCGCCGGAGAGGATCACCACGCGTATGCCGGGCTCGTGCGGTATCCCCCGCAGCACGGTGAGGAGTTCGTCGAGCACCGGCTCCGAGAGCGCGTTGCCGGTCTCCGGGCTGTTCAGCCGGACCGTCAGCACGGGCCCTTCGTTCCGGACGACGAGGTACTTGAAGTCTTCGATCATGCTCGCCTTCCTACCTCACCCCGGCGCCCCGCCTGGGCGACGGGCAGGGTGAGCAGCCGCCGGAAGGCCACCCGCGGCGCCCACTCGGGCGTCCGGCTCGGCCGCAGTCCGGGAAAGCGTCTGAGCACGGCCGTCAGCAGGGTCTGCGCCTCCAGCCGGGCCAGCGCGGAGCCGAGGCAGTAGTGGACGCCGCTGCTGAAGCTGAGGTGGCTGGCCCTGCGCCGGGCGTCGAAGAGGTGGGGGTCCACATGCTGCGCCGGGTCGTGATTGGCCACCCCGACCATGCAGTGCACCGGTTGATCCTTGCGGACGGGCGCACCGGCGAGCACGGTGTCCTCGCCCGCGACCCGGGTCACCACGTGCGTCGGCGAGTCGTAACGCAGGACCTCCTCGACGGCCGCGGGGATGTTCTCCGGGTGCGCACGGAGCCATCCCATCTGGCGGGGGTGCGAAGTGATCAGCCACACCGCGGTGGAGAGGAGGTTGGCCGTGGTCTCCAGCGCGGCCAGCACCACGAACAGCACCAGCCGGTAGACGGCCTCGTCGGCTTTCTCCCGGTCCCGTTCGAGGTGGTCCCAGGTCCTGATCCAGCCCGAGACCGGGTCATCTCCCGGAACCCTGCGGCGTTCCTTCACCAGGGCGGTGAAATACTCGCGCAGAATTCCGGTCGCGGCGTCCGAGAGGGCGAGCTGACTGGCCGAGGGAAGCAGCTCCTGGGCAAATACCTGGTCATGGGTGAGGGACCGCAGCAAGGGATGGTCGGCGGTCGGCAGCCCGAGCCATTCCCCTATCGTCAGCACCGGCAATTCGTCGCTGACCAGGGCACAAAAATCCGCTTCGCCGTCCTTCAGTTGCACGTCGAGTTCGTCGAGGAGTTCTTCGGTGAAACGCTCGACGGATTTTTGGATATCAGCCAGTGAACCGCGGTCGAAAATCCTGCCGACCGACCGCCGCACACGGGTGTGGTGCGGCGGGTTGAGCCCCGGCAGCATCGCGGCCATTTCCTGTGCGGAGGATGCCGTCCAGCGCGGCGCCCCGCCTTGCCGAGCGCGCCATGAACTGTCCGGCACCAGCCAGGACTTGTCCCTCAGGATCCGGTCGCACAGGCCGTAGGAATTGACGAGGTAGCCGCCCCAGGGCGCCGGAACAACGTCCCCCATCGACCGGATTTCCGCGTAGTACGGCAAGGGATTGGCCTGCCCGTCCGGGGTGCGCAGACGGGAGAACAGCCTTGCCACGGAACGCCGGTCGACAGCCGGGGACGTGGGCAGGGAAACTATGCCGGGCTCCACCGCGGTAACTCCTTCGTTCAAGACACCAGAACCGATGGACCAGCCCTGACTACCCGCGTACTTGAACTTTTACGCACCGCGGCGGCATAAGGTCTGTCGTAAAGATCACACCTTCCACCAGGACAGGAATGAACTCCACCACTTGCCCTTTTGCGTCCCACTCTGCACCTGCGCCGGGGCATTCTCGGGCGCACCCTGCCCCCAAGCGGACGCACCGGGCGAACGCCGCTCCGGCCGGACCGGGGTAAAACGCGCGGGCAGTGCTTCGAGCGCACGGTGGAATGGGCCGGGCCGCCAGGTCAGACTCTCCGTCGGCAAAGCGAGTTCGATGTCCGGCAGGGAATTGAGCAGCTTCTCGATGGCGAGGTTGGCGACCAGGGTCGCGGGGTCCTTCGCCGGGCAGGCGTGCGGGCCGGCACCCCAGGCCAGATGAGCACGCTTGCTGAGCATCTGACGGCCCGTCGAGAGCGCGGGGTCGGTGTTGGCGGCCGCGAAGCTGATCACCACGGGGTCCCCCGCGGCGAGCTTGGCCCCGCCGATCTCGACCTCGCGCACGGGGTAGTGCACCCCGTAGTTGGCGATCGGGGCACTGTTCCACAGCACGTCGTTGATGGCGTCGTCGACCAGCAGACCGGCCGCGTTGTGGTCTCCGGCGTACCGCTCGTCGGACAGCAGCAGCAGGAGGGCGCTGGTGATGATGTTCTGGGTGGGCTCGGTGCCCGCCGCGATCAGCGTGACGAGCTGGTGGACCATCTCCTCGTCGGAGAGCCCGGACGGATGCTGCGTCAGCCAGGAGGTCACATCGTCGCCCGGCGAGCGCCGCTTGAGGGCGACCAGCTCCCTCAACGCCTCGGTCAGGACCTCGTTGGCCTTCTCCGCCTCGACCCCGTCGAAGATGCCGGATATCCCGAAGACGAGGCGGTCGCCGATCTCCTCCGGGCAGCCGAAGAGGTCGTTGAAGACCAGCAGCGGCAGGAGCTGGGCGTAGTCGGCGACCAGGTCGGCCCGGCCGCGGCTGCTGAACTGGCCGACGAGGTAAGCGGCGACCCGGCCGACATGGCGGCCCAGCCGATGGGTGTCCACCCTGGCCAGGCTCGCGGTGACCGACTGGCGCAGCCGCATGTGCTCGGCGCCGTCGGAGAAGAGGGCGTTCGGCCGGTACATCATCATCGGCAGCACCGGGCTGTCGAGCGGCACCCGGCCCTCGTTGAGCGCCCGCCAGCGGCGGGAGTCACGCGCGAAGACGTCCGGGTTCTGCAGCACCTGCAGCGCCGTCGCATAGTCCGTGACGAGTTCCGCCTCCACTCCGGGGGCGAGTTCGACCGGTGCGCTCGGGCCGTACTGCCGCAGCCGCGCGTAGACCGCGTGCGGCGCGGCGGCGAATTCCGGGCCGTGCAGGGACGTTCGCATGCCATCGGCATGTGCGGGGCAACCCGGTGGCGGAGTCTGGAATTCCGGATGAGATTGCATGGGGGGCACTCCTAGTTGAGGCGGGACTGCAGATAGCGGACCAGCGTGATCAGAGAATCCGCCGACGATTTCTGGTCACGCGCATCGCAGTTGACGACCGGCGTCTCCGGCAGGAGGTCGAGCGCCTCCCGGATCTCGTCGAGCGAATGCTCCGGAGTCCCGTCGAAGCGGTTCACGGCGATGGCGTACGGGATGCCGTAGTGTTCCACCAGGTCCATGACAGGAAAGGACTCCTGGAGGCGCTGCGGATCGACCAGGATCAGCGCCCCCAGTGCCCCGCGCGTCATGTCCTCCCAGACCTGAACGAAACGCTGCTGGCCGGGAGTTCCGAACAGGTACAGCACCAGCCGTTCGCTCAGCGTCAGCCGCCCGAAGTCCATGGCGACCGTCGTCGTGGTCTTCTCCGGCACCGCCCGCAGATCGTCGATGCCCGCGCTGGCCTGCGTCATCACCTCTTCGGTGCGCAGCGGCGGAATCTCCGACATGGTTCCGATGAACGTGGTCTTCCCCACGGCGAAGTGGCCGACGACCAGGATCTTCGCCGCGGTCTGCACCGAATTCCGCAGGTACACACCGTCATCCAAAGCGAGCCTGGAGCCCATTCAGCACCTCCTCCAGGATTTGCCGTTCGACAAGCTGAGCGCTGGGGATGGGCGCGCGCACATAGAGATGGCCCTCCTCCGTGAGATCACATACCAGAATCCTGGCGACACCCACCGGCAGACCGGTGTGCCCGGCTATCTCGGCGATCGACAGGAAACCCCCGGCACACAGCTCCAACAGGCGCTGCTTCTCCGGGTCGAGCGGTTGGGTCCGGGGCGGATCCTGAGCGACGGTGACCAGTGTCAGCAACGTGAACGTGCTGTCGTCGACAAGGTCCCGGCCGTTGGTGATGACGTACGGCCGTACTAATTCCGCTGCCTCGTGTACCAGCTCCGGCTCGTCATCGGTCGTCATGGTTGGATATCGGCCCTCTCGCGCGGAGGGCTGGTCAGCGCCTTGCCGAGCTGGCCGACCAACTGCTGCATCCGGAACGTGATTTCTGCCATGTCGACATCGGGCGATGCCGACACCGCGAGATAGGCACCCTCACCCGCCGAGATGAGAAAGACCCAGCCGTGGTCGAATTCCACCAGCGTCTGCCGCCACTGCGGGCGCACGGCGGGGCCGGCGCTCTTGCAGAAATCGGCGACCGTACGGCTCAGCGACTGCATACCGCTCATCGCGGCGGCCACCGTGTCGGCGTGGTCCCGGCCGACCTCCTTCGAACGGGCCATGAGCAGACCGTCGGCGGAGACGAGGATGGCATGCTGCGCTTCCGGCAATTCCAGAGCACTGTCAAGCATCCACGACAGATCGTAGTTCACGGAACCTCATGCCCTTCACTGCTTGCTGGGGTGGAACGACGGCCCGACTGCGTGCCGCGCTGGAAAGCGCCCATGACGGACGCCGTCCGGGCGCTGTCGCGGGCCGGTGGAGCGGGGGTGCCCTCGTCCGCCGCCGGCACGATCGATATCGCCCCGCGGCGGCGGCGCTTCGGCAGCCCGCCGGCGGTCGTCTCGGCCACGTCCGGAGCGTCGGCGTCCGGGGCGCCGAAACCCGGCGGAGGGGCCGACGCCCGGTGCCTGCCCGGCGTCGGAAAGCCCTGCCGGCCAGGAGGATGCTCGGGCGGCAACGGAGCGGACGCGGCCACGGCAGGACCCTCCTCGGTTTCGCGCAGGGACGTGAGCAACTCGTCGGGGAGCAGGACGACCGCGCGCACACCGCCGTACGGTGAGGTGGAGTCGACCGAGACCGTGAAGCCGTAGCGGGCGGCCAGCACACCGATGACGGTGAAGCCGAACTGCGGCGGATTGCCGAGGCTGGAAACGCTCGCGGAATTACCGCTGGACAGCAGCTGGCCGGCCCGGGCCTTCTCCTCCTCGTTCATGCCGACACCGGCGTCGTCCACGACGATGCACACGCCCTTGGGTACCGGGCGGATATTGATCTCGATCACCGTTTCCGGCGCGGAATAGCTGGTGGCGTTGTCCAGCAATTCGGCGAGGACCAGTGCCACCGGTTCCACGGCGCGGCTGACGATGGCGAAATTGCTCTGCGAGCGGATCTCGACGCGGGTGAAGTGCCGGATACGGCCCTTCGCGCTGCGGACCACGTCGTAGAGCGACGCGTCGTTACGGCGCCGGCCGAGCCATCCGTCGCAGAGCACGGCGATGGACTGGGCCCGCCGCGCGAACTGCGAGTTCATGTGGTCGATATCGAGCAGATCCTGCAGGATCTTATGCTCGCCGTAGGCGTCCTGGAGTTTGGAGATCGCCAGCTGCTGCTCGCTCGCCAGGCCCTGAAGCGTCCGCATCGCGGACTTCAGGGTGTTCTTGGTGGATTCCTCGGCGCGCTCCTTGGCCTCCTCCACGGCCTCCGCGTAGTGCTCTTCCAGCTGCGCGTAGTGCTGTTTCAGCTCAAGCTTTTCCTTGCTCAGCTCCGAGATCTTCTTCCGGCCACGAATAATCGCGGTAGCGGCGACAGGTGTACCAGCGACCAAGGCCCACAGCGCTGGATCCTGGAAGTATTGCGTCATAGGTCTCTCTTCGGACGACGAAGCCACCAGGTGCCGTATGCCCGGCTGCCGTGTGGATGATCACGCGCGGCCCCGGACAATAGACGATCGGCCGCGCACAGTCGCCTGCCAGAAAGCCTCTGAAGGCCCGGTTAATGGCATACCTCTCCCCGGGTTGGCGATTTTCTCAGGCCAATGCGCGGAATTCCCTTTTGCCATAGCAGGTGACTACCCGGTTGGCAAGTGCGATGATCTTAGCATCACGCCATCGACTCAAGTCCAACAGCGATCCGTAACGTTCTGGCACCTGACGGAGATTCAACAAAGGCCCCTTCTGGGCCCATTGGCTCCCGGAGCGGCCACGGGACGCAAGAAGGAGAGCCGCTTCCTGACGACCCGCTAGCACTCCGAACTACGCGGTAACGAACGCAACGCACCGCGAATCCGCAGGCCGGACCGGTGGCACCGGGTGCCCCGCAGGTCGTTCACCGCACCGCCGCACACCGGAAGAAGCCCCGTACGCCTCGCCAGCGACCGGCGTCCGGCGGCGTCAACGGGCCGCGTCCGGCGCCCACTCGGCCCCGCGCGGACCCGATACCAGCCGGCCGATCGTGGCTCACGGAGCACCGGCGGCAGCACGAGATTGTCCGAGACCCACCGCCAACTCCCCACCGGCCACGGCCGATGCCCCGGCGGCCAACAGCCCGTCGGCCCCTCGGTCCGACAGGCCGTCAGCCCGTCAGACCGAAGGCGCCGCCACCGGCCCCACCATCTGCTCACTGATCCAGTGCAGCGACTCGGGCATGCGCTTGATGTAGGTGTGCCCGCTGTGCACACCATCCGGTATTTCGAAGAGCGTGGAGTGGATCGGCCCACGGGCCCCGTCGGTGTACTCGCTGACGAACCGCTTCACATCGGGCACCGCGTCCTCCTTGCTGCCGAGCTCGAAGGCCAGGTAGACCTGCGGCCCGCCGCGCGCCGCCAACTGCCGCGCCAGATGCCGCGGATCGTTGGCGAGCTTCTCCGCCGGATGCCCCTGCCACAGCGGCGAGTCCGGAGCCGTGTCGGGACCGTTGACGATCGCCGCCTTGAACCGGTGCGGCTCCTTGAGCACCGCCTTCAGCGCCGCGAACCCGCCCGACGACGAGCCCATGAAGCCCCAGCCGTCCCGCGACGCGTACGTACGGAAGTTGGCCCGGGCGAACGCCGGCACGTCCCGGGTCAGCCAGCTCCCCATCCTGGGCTGTCCCGGGATGTCGCTGCCGTCGTAGTAGGTCTTGCGGGGGTTGAGCACCGGCATCACGAGGATGAACGGCAGCGTCTTGCCCTCCTTCGACCACTCCGCGAGCCGCTCCTCCAGCGCGAACGGCGCATCCGCCCAGTAGTTGGACGGGTACCCCCAGGCTCCGGGCAGCGCGATCAGCACCGGGAAGCCGCTCCGGGCGTACTTGGCCTGGTTGTACTGCGGCGGCACCCATGCCCAGATGTCGCCGGTGTAGCCGGACGCCCGGCCGTGCCACTTGGTGTGCACCACCTCGGTGCCGTCGTCGCCCGTCGTGCGGTACGCGGTGAACACCGAGCGCGGCCCCTGCGGCATCACGGTCCGCGGCCGCCCGTTCAGCGCGTCCGCGGCGTGGGCCCGCAGCCGCGGCACGTTCGAGGCGTCCACCACGTCCTGCCCCGGCCCGCCGCACCCGGCCAGCAGCCCCAGGGCCACCACACTCACCGCAGCTCGGACGCGCACGGACTTCATCGGAACGATCTCCTCAGGCACTCGGGGCCGGGCGGGACACCACGGTGCCACCGCGAATCCGGTCGAAAGCCATCACTCTAAGATCGGTCCCCCGACTGCCGGACGCCGCCCCCACCTTCGTGACCTGGGGTTTACCGTTCTGTATCAGCACCAGGACGAAACGCCACGTCAAAGCCGCCGAGCCGGTTTCCCCCTAACGGTGAACCCCGTCCGCTGTTTACCCGGCGGCTGGTTCTGGCATCGTGGATCGCTCCTGGGGAAGTGCGCGGCACTGTGCCGTGGTTGGGGATGACCGATGACCGCGTGGGCCGATCACGGGCCGCTGCCCGGCGTAGTGGGGCGGGCGGTCGAGCACGAGCAGCTGGCCGGGCTGCTGGACCGGGCCGCGCCGGTCACACTGACCGGACCGGCCGGAGTGGGCAAGAGCCTGCTGGCCCGGGCCGTCCTCGAAGAACGCACCGCCGACCGCCCCGGCGCCGTCCTCCGGATCGCCTGCTGGGACGGGCTGACCGCGGCCGAGCTGCCCGGCGCCCTCCGCCGCGCCGCCGGTCTCCCCGCGCCGGGCACCGTCGAGGACCTCGCCGGGCACTGCCGCACCCACCGCATGACCCTTCTCCTCGACGACTGCGACCCGCTGCTCGACGCCTGCGCGGCCCTGGTCCGGCAGCTGCTGCGGACCGAACCGGCCCTGCGGATCGTCGCCACCGCCCGCCGCCCTCTGGGACTGCCCGGGGAACGGGTCCTCGCCCTCGCCCCGCTGCCGGTGACACTCGGCGAGGGCATCGCCGGACCGGCCGTGGAACTCCTGGCGGCGCGCACCGGTCCCGCCGCCCCGGAACTGCTGGTCGCGGTGTGCCGGGCGCTGGAGGGCTGCCCGCTCGCCATCGGGCTGGCCGCCCGGCAACTGGACCGGATGACCTTGTCCCAACTGGCCGCCCGGCTGGACCAGGAAAGCCCGTTGCACTACTCCGGCCCCTCCCCCACCACCCGCCACACCTCGCTGCACGCCGCGCACGCCGCCGGCTACGCCCTCTGCTCCCCGCTCGACCGCCGGGTCTGGGCCTGCCTCTCGGTCCTCCCCGGGGACTTCGACCCCTGGCTCGCGGGGTGCGTCTGTACCAGCAGTGACGTTCCTGCATCCGCCGTCGACGCCGCGCTGGAGCGCCTGCGCGCCGCCTCCGTCCTCGAACGCGTACGGGACGCCGATGTCGCCGCCGGCCCCGGGACCGGGCTGCCGCCCCGCTACCGGCTGCCGCGCGCCGCCCGGGACTTCGGCCGGGCCCGGCTGCGCGAGACCGGCGACGAGGCCGGGGCCCTGCGCCGCTTCCGGCAGGCCTGCGCGGCGCTCGCCGCCGAGGCCCAGATCACCTGGCAGGGCACCGGCCAGCAGCTCGCGGTCCGCCTCGTCGAGGACGAGCAGCACCACCTCGACGCGGCGCTGACCCGGCCCCCGCTGGACGCCGAGGACGCGCTCGGCGCCCTGGAAATCGCCGTTTCCCTGTGGTTCCAGTGGGCGGCCTGCGGGTTCCGCCGCGAGGGCCGCGCCCACCTGGACCGGCTGCTGGCGCTCGCCCAGGAGGACACCGCGCTGCGGGCCCGCGCCCTGTGGCTGGCCGGCTACCTCGCCGCCCAGGAGAACGCCCCCGCGGCCGCGGAACCCCTCCTCGCCCAGGCATGGCAGGCGGCCGTGATGCACGCGGACACCGACGGCCTGGCCCGTATCGCGCACGCCCACGCCGTGCTGGCGCTCTACCGCGAGGACACCACGACCGCCGTGGCCTGCCTGGAGGAGGCCGCCCGGCACACCTCCCGGGACACCTGGTTCGGCCCCGGGCCCGCCCACAGCTGGGCGCTGCTCGCCATCGCACTCGCCCCGCTCGACGCCGGCCGGGCCCGGGCCGCGGCCCGCCGCGCCTGGGAAGCCCGCCACGCCGACTGCGACTTCTGGCTCCACTCGACGATCCTCTACGCCCGCGCGCTCATCGAACGCGCCCACGGCGACCCGGCCGACGCCCTCCGGGCCTGCCGCAAGGCCCTGGTCGCCAAGAAGCTGATCGGCGACCCGCTGTTCATCGTGGGCGCCCGCACCATGCTGGCCGCCCTGCGCCGCGGCATCCGCGCCGACGCGACTGTCCGCGCGCTCGGCGGCGAAGCCCGCTGGTGGCGGCGCGGCGCCTCCGACCCCCACCCCCAGCCGTTCTTCTCACGGCTGCGCGCGGGGCCGTGAGGCCGGCGGGCCGAACCGCGCCCGACTCATCCGGCCTCACGGGCTGATGCACGACCGGTCGGCGGCTCTGGGAAGCGGACAGCGGAGCACGGGGGCGGCGGTGCCGCCACCAGAGCCCGGCACCGTACGTGACACCGCGACTGCGGTCGGGATGCGGAGGCACTCCGTCCGTCGCATCCTGGAGACATGAAGCGTGCCCCCGTCATCGTGCATCCGCCGTGCACCGGCGGCCGCCGCGTCACGCTCCACGGCCAGGACCTGGGACGGGCGCTGCGCCCCGGCGACGTGGCGGCCATCCTGCGCCGAGCCGGCTTCTCCACCGCCCGCTTCGTCTGGCACGACACCGGCGTCATCGAGTGGCGCGACGGCGGACCGGACACCTGGCAGATGCCGTAACGTCTGCCGGCCTGCAGACAGGCAGACACACGTACGGCGACGCCGGGGCGCAGCCATGCTCGACATACGTCATGCACGAGCGCGGCGCCCCGGATGTCCTCAGGATCGGCAGGACGTCCGGGGCGCCGCGCTCGTTCGTGCGCCGCCGGCCGGTTCAGTCGGCCCGGGTCGCGGCGACCGGGGACTTCTCCAGCTCCGCCGCCTCGCGCGCCGCCGCGGCCTTCTTCGCCCGGTACTTCATGAGCAGGAACGACCCGATGCCGAACAGCACCGCGGCGGCCAGGCCCCACACGGAGAAGCGCTTGAGCCAGGGCTCGGCGACGAGACCGACGGTGTAGATCAGCGCCGTGGTACCGCCGGCCCAGATGATGCCGCCGAGGACGTTGGCGATCAGGAACTTCCAGTACGGCATCTTCAGCACGCCCGCGAGCGGACCGGCGAAGATCCGCAGCAGCGCGATGAACCGGCCGAAGAAGACGGCCCACATGCCCCACTTGTCGAACTTGGCCTCGGCCATGGCCACATGATCCGGCCCGAAGTGCTTGGGGAACTTCCGGCCGGCCCAGGCCAGCAGCGGCTTGCCGCCCTTGCGACCGATCAGGTAGCCGATGGAGTCACCGATGATCGCCCCGGCGGTGGCGCAGGCACCCAGCACATAGGGGTTGATGTGGTCCTGGGTCGCGGCCAGGATCGAGGCGCTGACGAGAACGATCTCGCCAGGCAGCGGAATACCCAGGCTCTCCAGCCCGATGACCAACCCCACAAGGAGGTAGACACTCACGGCGGGTACCGTCTCCAGCCACTCCTGGATGTGCAAGGCCGCTTCCTCCGCTGATGTTGGGCCCCCGTGGGCCGTTGCCCGGTGCCCGGCACCGATCGGTCGTTCCCAGGCGCGCCGCACCGGCACGCCTGGGCAGGGTACTCGATCGGGTCATCCCGACGACGGTTCCCGGTCGCGCGCTGGCACATCCGCGGCGGGCTCGGCCGCGGGACGCCCCCCGCTTCGGCGCCCGCCACGACACCTGACACCGGAAGCCGGCAGATGGACAGACGGGCAGGTGGGCAGACGGCGAGGCACAGACGGCCGGACAGCCAGTCAGGGTAGCCAGAAGGCAGAAGCCGGCAGAAGGCAAGGCAGAGGCGGGCAGAAGGTACGGGCATACGAGGGCGGGACAGGCAGGAGGGCGGAGCCGGGCTGCGCACCCCGGGGGCGGGCGGCCCGCACGGCGTTCAAGCGGGCTCCACGGCTTCGCGCCCCGCAGCATTCGCTGGCCGCCTGCCCCCCCCCCATCCCCCCCCCCGCCCTCACCTGGCGCGGCCCTCAGCACTCTCTGATCGGGTCTCTGATCGTGGTCGCTGGTTGGGGCGCATGGTCACTGATCGGGGCGCAGCGTCCACACAATCGTCATCTCGCCCGTGACCGCTCCGTCCTTTTCGCGGGTGATCTCGACCTTGACCGGGAACTCCGGGCGCCCACCGGCGTCCGGCTCGGCGACGACCTCGGATATCGAGCGGCCCAGCTCGGCGGTGGCGGTGACCGGGCCCATGGCGAGCTTCTTGTAGCCGATCTCGGCGCCCACCACCGCCAGCGGGACCGCACGGCCGAGCTGATCACCGAAGGCCGTCATCACGATCGCGCCGCTCGCCGACTCGGCGAGCGTGAACATCGCGCCGGAGAACAGAACCCCTCGCGCACCACACCACGCTGAAACACCCGCCAATGTCAGGCCGGCTCCTGCACGGCTGCGACCACGGCTCGCCCTCGCCCCTGACGACCGGCTCGCCTTCGTCGCCTGCGACGGCAACGCCCGTCTGCTTACTCCGGAAATGACGACCTGGCACGTCACCGGCACCTGACGGTCATCAGCCGCGCGCACCTCGCCGACGGTGGCCCGTCGTCGCCGTCGCCCCCAACACCCGTCTCAGCTACTACCCGGTCCCGCACGGCGACGGCGGCTCCCCGGTTCTCCTGGTCTGCCGGCCCACGTCGTGAGACCGGAGACATACCGGCACTCTGCCAGGCGCGACCCCCAAGTTGGCCCCCGCAGTGGCGAAACCCGGTGCCGGGCGCGGCGTGTGGGATGCGGTGACGGGGCGCCGCACAGGCCGGCAGAGCGGCGATCGCTACCGCCCGCGCCACCAATACGGTTGACGCTCGCCCCTCCTCATCGCATCACGTTGCGGGTTGGACCCCAGCAGCCTCAACTTCCCAGCTGGCCCAGGGCCCTACGCGCCATCCGTTCCTGGCTCGCCCCGGCCATCCCCCTGCGCTGGTGGTGGCAAGCCTGGACGGACAAGGACCCGCCCTCCGAACTCCAAGCCCTGATCGACGCAATCACTACAGGACACGGCATTGATCTCTACCGCCGGGTTTAACGAACTACCCGTAACCGCGATTGTGGGGCGCACTCACTGCGCCGACTGCTGAGCCCGGCCTCGACAGCCGGACGCAGGAAGCACCGGCCCACCGCACTGATGGGCCGGTGCTGTCCGGTAGGTGGGCTCACCGAGCGCGTTCAGCTGTACAGGGTGCGCAGGGCGGTGAGGCAGTCTGTGGCCCGGTGCTGCGGGTCGGTGTCGGTGCTGGCCCAGGCGATCCGGGCGTCCGGCCGGATCAGAACAGCGGTGACGTCCCGCCAGATCGGATCCGCCGTTTTGGTGTTGACAGTGACTGTCCGCTGTTCCAGGCCGTCTGCGGAACACGGCGTCCGCGTCCCGCCGAGGTCCAGCAGCAGTGGCCGGCCGTGGTGCATCAGCGGGTGGGCGGTGGGTGCGTCGGCGGTGTCCAGGGCGAGGCCGGCCAGTCGCGTGCCGTTCAGCGGGTGCGTGCCGGGTGTGGTGTCAGCGGGGTGTGGGTCGTCGAAGCCGGCGATCCGGCGGGCCCACCGGCGGTTGGTACGCGGTTCGGCGAGCGCGGCGGACCAGACCTCGCGCAGTGCGATCTGTTCCGGGCTCGACGCTGCGAACAGGGCAAGCTGTGCACGGGTGTTGTCGATGACGGCGCGGGCGGCCGGCCGGCGCTCCGTGTCATAGCTGTCGAGCAGTGCGTCGGGCGCCCGGCCCTGGAGGGTGGCGGCGAGCTTCCAGCCGAGGTTGGTGGCGTCCTGGATGCCGAGGTTCATGCCCTGCCCACCGGCCGGGAAGAACATGTGCGCCGCGTCCCCGGCCACCAGCACCCGTCCGGCCCGGTACTGCGCGGCCTGGCGGGTGGCGTTGCCGTAGCGCGACAGCCAGCGGGGGTTGCGGATGCCCAGGTCCCGTCCCAGGAGCGTGCGGGTCTGCTCGCGCACCTCCTCCAAGGTCAGCGGTTCACCGGTGCCATGGTGCATGGTGGCCGTGGACAGGCCCGCCAGCCGGTGGACGCCGTCGCCGATCGGGGCCGCCAGGAACGAACCGGCCGGTCCGGTGGCGGCGAGCTGCGCGGTGGGCGGATCGTCGAGTTCGACGTCGGCGAGCCACCCGGTCAGCGTGGTGTCCTGACCGGGGAAGTCGATGCCGGCCGCCTGGCGCACCGCGCTGCGGGTGCCGTCGCAGCCCACCACCCAGCGGGCTCGCACGGCCCGGTGGGTGCCGCCGGCCCGGACCACCACCTCGACGGCGTCCGGCCCCTGGGTGAGCGAGACGACCTCCTCCCCGCGCAGCACCCGGGCGCCCACGGCAACTGCGTGCTCCTCCAGGAGCTGTTCGGTGACGGACTGCCCGAGCGCCAGCATGAACGGGTGCACCGCTCCGACCGTGGAGAAGTCCAGCCTGGTGGTCGCCGCCCCGAAGTGGCCGGTCGGCACCGGGGTGCCCTGTTCGATGAACCGCTCCGCGAGTCCGCGGGTGGCGAAGGTGTCCAGCGTGCCGGCCTGCATGCCGACCGCGCGCGACCGTCCGTCCGGTGCCGCCCGGCGTTCCACGACGGTCACCTCCACCCCATGCAGGCGCAACTCCGCGGCCAGCCAGAGCCCCACCGGGCCGGCCCCGGCGATGAGCACGTCGAGCATGACAGCCACTTCCTCTCGCTCTTGTCCATTGGACAAGAGCGAGCATGCCCTAGAATTGTCCATTGGACAACAGAGGTTGGACGGCAGGGCGCGGAAGCCGACCGGAGAGGCGCATCGGATGGGTACGACGCAGGACGAGATCGTCGCCGCCACGCTGGCAGTCCTCGACGAGCACGGGCTGGACGGCGTGACCATGCGCGCCGTCGCGGCCCGGCTCGGCGTACAGCACAACACCGTCCGCTGGCACGCCTCCAGCAAGGGCCGCCTGCTCGAACTGGCCTCCGACGAACTCCTCGCACACTGCCTCGACGAACCGCTGCCCGAGGCATTCCCCGACCGGCTCAAGGAACTGAGCCGCCGCTGCCGCACGGCACTGCTCTCCCACCGCGACGCCGCCAGAATGGTCGCGGGCGTCTTCGCCGCCGAACCCCACACGCTGCGCTACGCCGACACCGTGATCGCCACCCTGCTGGCAGCCGGCCACTCACCACGCACAGCCGCGTGGACCCACTGGACGATCTTCTACCTGACCCTGGGCCTCACCCAGGAACAGCAGGCCGCCCAGGAGACCGCACCGGCCCTCCTCCCCGACCAGGCACCGGTCGACAGTTACCCGGCCCTGGCCGAGGTTCTGCCATACGTCGGCCCAGACAGCTTCGACCAGCGATTCGAATTCGCCCTCGACCTACTCATCGCCGGCCTTCCCCGGGCCGAGGGGCCAGCCTGAACAGCTCACTCCAGGCACGTGCCGGCGTTGGCTTCGACCACACCGCGTTCACCATCGACTGGGACAAGCGGCAGGCCACCCGCCCACACGGGAACACCGGCGCCCGGACCCCCAGGAACGACCAGTGGTCCGGGAACCTCTTGCGGACCAGCCCCTTGAAAGCATCCAAGAGCGGCGTGCGCCCGTCGAGGGCGACCTCGATGGCCTCGGCCCTCGGCTCCTCCCGTCTCCGCGCGACCCCGAGAACCCTCACATGCTGATAGGGATCGGCGAACTCCCGCTCTACGTCGTCCAGTTGCACGCGGGTTACCCACGACGGTCTACCGAAGCGGACCCGGCCGCGAGGCTGAATCCCACAGATTGACCAAGCGGTTCGTCGAGTCATGTCCGGGCTTCGCGGGTGCGCGAGAGGGAGGTGACGGTCAGTCAGTCTCCCGCGTGCTGCCGGGGGCGAAGGGGCCCTCGTCAACGAATCGCCGCAGGCAGCGGGCGAAGGTGCGGGCATCCTCGCGAGGCCAGGAGCCGAGCGAGTCTTCGATGCGGGAGGCCAATCGCTGCCTGGTGGCGCGCACTGCATCGCGGCCCGCGTCGGTGAGAGCGAGCAGGGTCGCGCGGCCGTCCGCGGGGTCCGGTTCGCGCCGCAGCAGGCCGGCCTGCTCCAACCGGTCAGCCCGCCGGGTGACGGTGGTGCGGTCGAGTCCGATCTCGCGACCGAGGTCGGCGGCGCTACAGGGGTCGGTTCGGGCCAGGCCGCTGAGCACCGGGTAGGTGACGTCGTCGACCGCCTCTCCCAGGCCCTCGGTCAGCTGTGCGTAGAGGTGGTCGCGGGTGCTCCGCCGTAGGAGCAATCCCAGCGCGTCGGCGATCTCATTCCCGGTCCCGTTCGTCATGCCTCCAGATTAGCGTGCGCAGAGCACGCTTCTTGCGTTACTGTAGGTGCGTGCTTCAAGCACGCATTATTCGTTCGGCGCACCGCGTCGACAGCCATGGCAACGGAAGGAAGGCCCATGTTTCGCACCGACATCAGCACGGCGCTCACCGATCTGCTCCTCACCCCGGGACTCGACCTGGATGTGGCAGCCAACCGCCACTTCGCCCCTGACTACCGTCAGCGCACCGACGGCCGGTGGGACAACCGGCAGGAGTTCCTGGCGCACATCGCCCACCTGCGCGAAGTCGTAGCAGGCGGTTCGGTCCAGGTGCACGACGAGGTCGTGGACGGTGACCGATACGCCGACCGGCACACGGTGAGCGTCACCAAGAACGACGGGGCCACCGTGCGCATGGAGGTCTACCTCTTCGGGGAGTTCGCACCCGACGGGCGCTTTCGCCGGATCGAGGAGACCACCCTCATGCTCGAAGGCACCGAAGACGACCGCGATCTCGGCAGTGCCCGCTGAGCAGCCACCCCGAAGCCGGTCAGAGAGGCCACGCTCTGGCGAGGCCACGCCTCGCGCGGCCAACGTCCGCGACAAAGCCCTTGCGAGTTACCTCGGCGGTCCCCACCTTCGCGTCGCGCGACGGCACGGATACGCGACCAGGGCGGGTACCGAGTCATGATCAATTTGCGGGATGTGCCGTCGTGACACGCTCTGGCTCGACGGGCCGTGTTACGTGATGCGAGTGCAACTGGCCGGTCTGGGTTGGGATTTCACCGGGCCGTACCTGCCGATCGGCGAGTACGGCCCGTACCCCGAGCGACTGCGGCAGCAGTTCGGGGGCCTGATCCGGTGGTTCAAGACGGGCGGGCAATCCACCTGCGCACCGCGTCCGCGGTGTGCCGGTCCGTCAGCCCCTCAGCGAGCTGCGGCACACTGACCATCGCCAACTGACCTGGCGACCATGCCGGACCACCCTGGCACGGAAACGCCGAAGTGAACTGCTCGTCCTCAGACAGCGGGCCGAGCCACCCGCAGTAGCCTCCGGAACGGACGCAGCGGGCATAGGGCCCAGCGGCACCGCAGCCCTTCCTTGCTTCCGTGCGCGATGGAGCCGATGCGAACCAGACCGCCCCACCAGACAAGAGCGCCAAGGAAAGATCACCGAATCCGCCAACATCGTCCTGAAGAAGGGGGATCCGCAGGCAACGGAGACGTCTCATCGGGAGATGGTGATGCTGGCCTCGGCAATCGACGGGCTGGCCGTGAGCGCATCGATGATCTGCTGCTGAGAGGTTCGCGTGCGGTCGTCCATGGCGGCTCGGGCCGCAACCGGATCGCGGTCATGGACCGCTTCCCAGACCGCGCGTCGTTGATGCGCGGCTGATGCCGAGAACGGAAGGGATCCCAAGGTGATCCGCAGAACTCGTTCCAGCTCGTCGAAGACCTGGATGACCGACCGGGCCAGCCTGTCGTTACCGCAGTTGTCGGCGATGATCGCATCGAACTCCAAAATGGCGCGGAGGAATGCCTCGATGCTCTCCGTATCGCGTGGCTCGTAAGACTGGCCGAGAAGTTCTTCCATACGGTCGAGATCGTCCTGCGGGCAGCCGCGCTCTGCCGCGAGGGCGGCGGTCTCCGTCTCCAGAAGCCGGCGGAAGGCGCACAGATCGCGTGTCCCGTTCAAGGTCACAGGCAGGATCCGGTATCCCGAGCGAGGGAGCACATCAACCAGCCCATCGCGCTGCAGCCGGGTCAGAGCCTCTCTCACCGGCATGGTGCCGGCATCGGTCAACCGCGTCAGATCCGTCTTGGTGACATGGGCGCCGGGCGCCAGATCAAGCTCGATGATCCGCCGCTTGATCGCGAGATACGCGCGCTCGGTGGCGCTCAGGCCGGGGTGGTCCGTACTGAGGATGGCGGGCAGGTACTTCACGCACCCCTCCTAGGGCTTTGATATCCCAGTCAGAATGTCTTGGATCTAAGCGGTCCGAGCAGGCACTGGATCCGACAAGTGGTTCTGTCCGAGGCGATCGTGTGCCGCAGATGGCGGCCGACGCCGTAAAAGTGACCCGCGAGAAGCCGGCCGCGAGGTTCTCGCGGCCAGCTGTCGGCTGCGCCTCGTGGCAGTTCCCGCCGCTGTCCGGTCTTACCGGGCCCCTCTGTCGGCATTTTCGTCACCGGACCTGGTGGGGGCGCAATCGAACCCGTCGGCCCGAGGGCGGCGAAACAGGGGCCAGGGCAAACGATCAGTCCGTCGTTTCCGTCAGCTGCTTCACAAAAGTGTCTGCGACCTGCGCAACCCACTCCGGATTCTCAAGCGGCGGGTAATGCCCGATGTCAGGCACCCTCAGCAGCTGCGCCGTCGAGCCCATCTCGGCGACCGTGTCATCGACCAGCCCATCCTGAACGAAGAAATCGTCGGTGCCCTGCACGAGCAGGACCGGGCACCGCACATCGCCGAGTCGGCCGCGCAGATCGTGGGAAGCCCACGCCTGACCGTCGAACTGACCGGCCTGCTGGGAAGTGCTGCGCTGAAGCCACCTCAGCTCGGTTTCCTGCTCGACTGTCAGCTTTTTGCTCGCCGAGCTCACCGCCGCATACTCAAGGTGATCCGTCCAGCCGGCATTGACGGCGGACGTGCAAAGCTCCCCATAGGTGGACGATTCGGCTCCCCACTGGCGGACACGATTCCTCCCCGCTGACGGACACGTGGTCTCCCCGGCGTGTTGATCCGCCGGCCTGTTTCCTTGGCCGGCGTGAAGACAAAAGAGGAGATCATGGAGATTTTGGAAGCGTTCGACCTCACGGGGAGTTACCGTGCGGCGGCCGAGCTGGCCGGTGTCGACCACCACACCGTGAAGCGGTATGTCGAGCTTCGCGGCAAGGGGAACGACCCGACCCGGCGTCAGCAGCGGCCGAAGATGATCGACGGGTTCATGCCGAAGATCGAGGAGCTGATCGAGCGGTCCGGCGGCCGGATCGGGGCCGACGCGGTCCACGACAAGATCCGGGCGATGGGCTTCGCGGGCACGGACCGCACCACCCGGCGGGCGGTCGCTGCGGCGAAGGAGTCCTATCGGGCTGGTCACCGCCGTGTCTTTCGGCCTTGGATTCCCGAACCGGGCTTGTGGGTCCAATGGGACTGGGGTGATGGGCCGAAGATAGGCGGCCGCAAGACCTGGCTGTGGTGCGCTTGGCTGGCCTGGTCCAGATTCCGGGTGGTGATCCCGGTCCTGGACAAGACACTGCCAACCATCGCCGGCTGCCTGGACAGCACACTCAGGAAGATCGGCGGTGTCCCCACCTATGCCCTCACAGACAACGAGCGGACGGTGACGTCCGACCACATCGCACGAATACCCATACGCAATCCGCAGATTGTCGAGGTCGGCCACCACTACGGACTCACGATCCGCACCTGTGTCCCGGCCGATCCGCAGTCCAAGGGCGGCTCCGAAGCGACCGTGAGAATCGCCAAGCGGGACCTGGTGCCCAAGGACGTCAACCTCCGCCCCGCCTACCAGGACTTCACCGAACTGGAGGAAGCCTGCCGCCAGTTCACCGACGAGGTGAACAACAAGGTCCACCGGGCGATCAGACGCCGGCCCGCCGAGGCCCTGGCCGAGGAACAGCAGCGACTGCACCCGCTGCCGAACGAACCGTTCACCGCGGCGTTCGGCACGACCCGCAAAGTCGCATCCGACGCCACGATCTCCGCGGAATCGGTGCGGTATTCCGTCCCGCACCACCTCGTCGGAAGGACGGTCTGGGCCCGTTTCCACGGCGACGAGCTCGTCGTCACCGCGGTCAACGCCGACGGCGCCGTCGAGGCCGCCCGCCACCAGCGGTCCACCCCAGGCAACCCCTCGATCAAGGACGAGCACTACCCGCCCCGCGAGAACAAGGACGGCGACCGCACCCCGAAAGCCGCCTCCGCCGAAGAAGCCGCCTTCCTGCAGCTGGGGCCCGGTGCCGCCTCCTGGCTGATCGAAGCGGCCGCCGCGGGCGCCCGACGAATGCGGCCGAAGATGGCCGAGGCCGTCGCCCTCGCCAAACTCCACACCCCAGCCGAAATCGACCGGGCACTGGGAACCGCCGCGATCGCCGGACGGTTCGCCGAGAACGACCTGCTGTCCATCCTCGACCACCACCTGGGCCGCGAAGTCGCCGAACCGACCCGGGCTTCCGAAGACCACAGCCTCCAGCCCGGAACCTCGGCCTGGTCCAGCTTCGGCCTCACCAACGACAAGGACGCGCACTGATGGCCACCCCTCTCCGCACCATTTCGGGCTCCAACGGCGACCCTCTGGCCGAGGCCATCGAGCTGACCAAGCGGCTCAAACTCCCTCACATCCGCCGGTCGTTGACCGACCTGATCCCCACCGCGAAGGCCCAACGCTGGGACCCCGCCGAAGTCGTCCGCGTCCTCCTCGCCGAGGAAGCCGCCGGCCGGGACGCAGCTAACCTGCGGACCCGCCGCAAGCGCGCCGGGTTCCCCGCCGGCAAGACGTTCGGCGACTGGGACGAGACCGCCTCCTCCATCCCCCGCCAGATCCAGGACTCGCTCAAGACCCTGGAATGGATCTCCCGCAAGGAGAACCTCTGCGTCTGCGGGCCCTCCGGCACGGGCAAGAGCCACTTCACCGAAGCCCTCGGTCAAGCCGCGGTCGAGGCCGGAATGACGGTTGCCTGGTTCGCGATCGAGGACCTCGGAGCCCTGGTCCGCCGGCACCGCGTCGACGACTCCCTCGCCCGAGCCATGACCCGGCTGATCCGCAGCGACCTCATCATCGTCGACGACATCGGCCTCCTGCCGGTCTCCGCGGACGCCGCCGAAGGCTTCTTCCGCCTGGTCGACGCCGCCTACGAACGACGCGCCATGGCCGTCAGCAGCAACCTCCACCCCTCCGGCTTCGACGAGATCATGCCCAAGACCCTGGCCACCGCGACCGTCGACCGGCTCCTGCACCACGCTCACGTCGTCGTGACACAGGGTGATTCATTCCGTCTCACCGAGGCCACCTCAGGCAAGGGGGTGAGACCCCTGCACTGACCCCACCCCGGGGGAAGACCACGTCCACCAGTGGGGACTTCTCATGTCCACCAGTGGGGAGATCTGCAGTCCGCCTCCGGGGAGCTCCAGAAGTCCGTTGACACGGCATCGGGCGCGCTTGTCCGACCTGCCAGCAACGCGGCAGCCTCGGCCGACAGTGGCGTCCACGACGCTGCTTGCATCGTGACGACGCCTCGATAGCCCTCTCCGTGGTGAGCGGCAAGATCCAGTGCCGTCAGTCCTCCGACGGAAGCGCCGAGCACAAAGGGCGCGATTCCAGGCAGCACCGTGCGCACGAACGCGTGCACGAACTCGGCGTGGTCGTGAATGGAAGTCCCCGGCTGCCACTGTGCCGGGTAGGAACGGCAGTGCCCGGGAAGATCGGGCGCGATCGCGCGATATCCGCGTTCAGCGAGCAACGGCAGAACGTGCCGGTAGATCCGAGAGTCCGTGGCCCCCGGGTGGATGCACACGATCGGGACACCTTCGCCGGCCTCGTCGAAGTAGGTGCGTGCACCGTTGACCGTGACATAGCGGCCCGTGATCGGTTCAAAGACCGTCATCGCTCAACTCCTTGCTGGTCACAAACAGAGATTTCTCGGCCATATGGCAGCGACTTACTGAGGATCTGAGATCTCTATAGAACAAGCTGAGATCTTACCCGTGCCGCCCGTCCTACCCGACAGGCATCCCGCAGGACTGCCGACCCGACACCAACCTTGGGTTGGCCGTTCTGGGCGCAGCATCGGGTTCGGCGGGCGGTTTGACCTTGCCCCTGCGTCAGGGTTGGACCATCGGTCCATGAACACCGCCACACGCCTTGTGCGTCAGGCCCCGCTGGGGCGCCTCTACGACATCAACGGACGGAGCCTTTTCCTTCATCGCTCGGGCAGCGGCGGCCCGACCGTGGTCTTCCTGCCCGGTGCCGGCGCGATCGGCCTGGATTACCTCAACATCCACGACAGGATCAGCCAATTCACCACCTCCGTGGTCTACGACCGTGGCGGCACGGGATGGAGCGGTCCTGCCGATCTGCCACGGCCCCTGGCAGAGGTCGCCGTCGAACTGCGGGAACTGCTGCACGCCGCGGATGTGCCGGCCCCATACGTGCTGGTCGCGCACTCACTGGGCTGTGCCTACGGTCGCCGCTTCGTGCAGTTGTTTCCTGAGGAGGTGGCGGGCGTGGTCTACCTCGATGGCCTCGTCGAGGACTGGGAGACCTACATGCCGCAGCTGCGACCTCAGAAGATCCCGGGCACGGCGGCACTGCGGCTGGTCTGCCTGCTGTCGCGGGGCATGTATCGGCGGATGTTCGCGTCGTGGCCGCGCGACATCCGCGAGCCCCTGGTCGCGCACCACCTCACCGTGGCCGCACAGCGGGCGGGTGCCCTGGAACGCAGCAACCAGCCGGAGTGGCTCGACGAGCTCAAGACCGGAGGCCCCGTGCCTGATACGCCGCTGATCGCGCTGACCGCGATGGGAGTCGATCCCGGCATGCGTCTGATCATGTCCCCGAAGAAGCTGCGGCAACTGTACGCGGGCAAGCGGCGGCTCTACGACGCCCTCGCCGCGTCGGTGACGCACGGCGAACACCGCGTTTTGAGCGCAGCCCGCCACAGTACGATCACCGCGGACTGCCCGGACGCCGTCACCCAGGCCATCCGTGATCTGTGGCGGCGGGTGTGCTGAAAGGAGTGCCGATGCTCACCATCGGACAGCTGGCTGACCGCGCCGGAGTCACGGTGCGGGCCGTGCGCCATTACCACCAGCGCGGACTGCTTGCCGAACCCGAACGCGACGCCTCCGGCTACCGGCGCTACGACGCCCAGGCCGTGGTGGAGTTGATCCGCATCAAGACCCTGGGTGACGCAGGTGTGCCCCTGGCTCGCATCGACGAGCTCCTCGCCGCCCAGCCCGAGGAATTCGCCCAGGCCATCACCGACATCGACCAGGCTCTGACACGGAAGATCCACGAGCTCACCCGCCACCGGCGCCGCATCGCGGAACTGGCGGCGGGAGACCGCCTCTTCCTGCCCCCCGAGGTCATCGAAGTCCTCGACCGGATGCGTGCCCTCGGCGTCAGCGAGCGGATGGTGCGCATCGAACGCGACTCCTGGATCATGCTGGTGGCCCTGGCACCGGCATCAGTGCCGACGTGGGTTGCGGGGAAGGAAAAGGCACTCGCCGACCCGGAGTTCCGGCGTCTGTATCTGGCCTGTGACGAGGCGATGGACTGGGAACCCGACGACCCGAGACTGCTCGACCTCGCCACCGCCATGGTGACCTGGACGGCGCAGCAGCCAGCGCACGAACAACCCGGTGCCGGGACACTCGCCCTGATGAACGCCAACGTCACCGCCGCTTCGCCGGCGTGGCGACGGCTGACAGAGCTCCTTTCCCGGACGCGCCAAGAATGATCGGCCAGGGCCGTCCGCCAGCCCCCAGAACCTGGCAGCAGATACGACACGTGCCACGAGACCCGACCGGCCAACGGCAGGCAGTCACAGCCACTCGTTGATGGCTGTAACCAGCACAGTCGCCTGACAGCGGACCGCGAGCTTGCCATACCGCGTGACCGCCGCCCGATGGCGCTTCGGTCTGTTGATTCCGCATGCGACTGCGTGGCGCTGCTTGTAGTCGTCCTTGTCGAACGTGGGAGAACGGCCGGCACGGGAGCCGGGTTTCTCAAGGAAGTCACCCGAAGATGCCGGGGCCGCTCGCGAACCGTCATGTGCCGCTGGCTGGCTGAGGCGGTCAGTTCTTCAGGGCAATCAGTAGGCCGGCGCCGAGGAAGGCCATTCCGCCGAGCAGCAGGAACACCGCCGGCCCCGTTACGTGCCGTCACATGTGCACCCGTGCCGTCTGGGGTGGCGGCCTTCGTACACCACTGGGACCTACCGCCCGGTCTTCAGGCCCATCCCGGTCCCACGCATCCGGGGTGAGAACTCCACGCGTTGTCTCTGCTGGTCGTGGAAGGTTATGACCGGCCCCCAGGTGTGCCCGTCGTCCTCACGGCCACCACAGCGCACACCACCGCGCCCGTAGTTCCGTTCCACATCGACTGCCCTTCCGTTTCGTCCGGCACGCCGAGTCCTCGCAGACGAGGAGACGCAGCTCGGCGGGAGCCGGTTGCAACCCCAGGTGCCCCGTCTTCCGGAGCGCCGGATCATCTGCGGACGGTCCCGCCGGCCACGTGCAGGGGCAGGACCCCCGACAACACCACGACCGCGGCGACGGGAGGAAAAGGCCTACGAGTTGACGACCCATGGTTCTCGCGGGATGCGCCACCCGCACCTCGCTCTCACTCACGATCACGCCGGAGAGCCCGCCGATGCCGGTATCGGCGCACGTCCAACGAGCGATGGGGTGCTCTCGAAGCGCGGACAGGACAGCCGGGCTCACGCAGCCGTCTGCGTCATAGGTGACGATGCAGTGGGTCGTGGCCGCAGAGGGCCGCTCGCCGTCCGGGCTCGTTCCGGCGCAAGCAACCCTTGCGGGCGCGGAGTGTGGTCTTGCCGGATGCCGAGGTCCGGGTAGTGACCCTGCCGGCCATCGGCACATGCACAGAGGACGATTCGCCGAGTGCCTGAGTGAGGGTGGAGATGTCGAATCCGAACACCGTGGTGACAGTGGGTTGACGCCCACGAGAGGCTGCCTCGGAGCGGTACACCGGTGGCAGCGGCGATCACGGGCCGCTATCCGGCCGACAGCGCCGCTGAGTGCGAGGCCGATACGGCGTCGGGGGAGGAATTCTGACTGGTGAGACCGATGGTCTTCGTGACTCTGCACTGGAGTGAGGACGGGGCGGAGCACCGGGACTGCTTCGTCGACTCCGACGGGGGTTGTCCGTTTGCCGTACGGCCGTACCAGTGCCGAAACCGTGACCCACCGGGCCGAGCTGCCCACCCTTCCCGGCAGGACGACACACCTGGTTCTTGGGGAAGGCATGCAGTCAGCTCTCCAGAAGGCATGGGGCGCTCGCCCCCTCACCTGACCCACGGCACGCTCGGACACTTTGCGCGAGTGCCTCGCTCTCCCGATGTCCCGGGCCGTGGCCATCAGGCCGTCCAATGTGGCCCGGGTCCGCACGAGTTCGTCGATGTGCTCGGAGAGCCGGTTGCGCTCCTGCGTCGTCCGTTCAAGGAGCGGCATCGGAGTGTTGTCCTCGCTGGGCCTGTCGACGCAGGCAGCAGCTCGGAGCGTAGCGCCGTGCCCGGCATCCGGGCACGCGATGCACGGACCGCTACGGCGGCACGATCACGGGCCGGATCCGGTTCGCCGTGGGCACCGTGGCCGCGACTGTGGCCACGATCGGCGCGGGCGGCCAGGACGGGTATCCACCTCTCCCCCGGTTGGCGGGACCCGGGCCGTCGAGGAGACCGACGCACTCGCCTCAACACCGCGCTGCTGACATCACTGGACCAGCTCCAACTCGCCTACGTCCACCTGAGGTTGACCACGGACGCGGAGGTTCTCATCGGCCTGCGCCGCGCCTGGCCGGGGGCGAGCCCCCGGCCATCACACGGCCGAGTAAGCCTCCCCGGAAGGCGAAGGCCGCCCCGGAGTAGCCATTGCGGCGGGGAGCACCCAGCTCCCCGCGCTTCCTTGACAGGAGCATTCCGTGAACAGCAAGATCCTGCACTGGCTCCGGGCCCAGCTCGGCTCAGACATTGGCTCTGCGGACCTCACCTAGCGGTATCAGCGTCTCGGCTCCGCCCGCGCCGTCGTTGCCGAGGCCCTGCACGAGCGGATCACCGCGCTCCTCTCCGACCCGTTGAAGGTCACCGTGAACGGCGTCGCGACCATCGACAACTCCGCGAACGTCGCTGCGTTGGAGCGCAGCATCGCCCAGCTCGACCATCAAAGAGCCCCCGATGACGTTCTTCTCGAAGAGTTCAGCCTCAGTGTCATTCCCCTCACAGGCCGTCCACGACGCTGACAGCAACTGCCGAAAGCGCCAGCATTCTGAGACTCATATTCCGACATCGAGCCTCTCGTGTAAGTCCGGGATCAGCCGATCGACAGCGATACACCCGCAGCGATGGGAAATGTCAGCCTCAGCCTCGGAGCACCCCCACGGCGGCGGGGAGAACGAGCGGAGTCCGCCTGCCTTCTCGACGCGATGCGGAACACCCCCGCGTCGGCGGGGAGCACACTTCAGCTGTCCAGTGGCGGGCTTCGACCGACTGCATTCATCGGCTGAGACCGTGCTGCGCCGGGCGCACAGATCCACGACATCGCTCATACCTGCCGGCAGTACCTCGATCTGGGCCCTTCGGTCACCGACATCGAGGAGGAAGTCCTGTGCGTGAGCCTGATCATTAACAGCTATGAGTTGTCCGACCGGCAACGTCTCGTGTCCACGATCTTGTGGTGGCAGGACCTGCTGGCGAGGCATCAGTCCCAGGCCGATGCGGGTGACGTCGCCATGGTCCGGCTCCGTGACGCAGGGGCGGTGAGGCAAGTTCAGGGGGCCTACCAGTGGGTTTCCGACCACCGGACTGCATTGGAACGCTCAGTGCGGTGAGCGCGTGACAACGGCCGCAGTCGATTCGCTGATTCCGTCCCACGGCGGTCGGACGGCCTTCTACGATCCGACGCATGCTGGATCCCGAACTCCTGGAAAGGACCACCGCGCGCCGTGCGGAACTGCACGCACTCGAAGAATAGCTGACCGAACAGCTGGCGGAGGTGCGGGCCGAGCGGGACAAACTCGCCGTCGCCGAACGGTCCTTGACCGGGTGAGAGCAGCTCGCCGACGAATGCGCCTCAGCCACACCGGCACCCGGGCAGGTGGGCGACCGACCGGTGATGCTGATCCCGCACCGCACGCCGGATGCAGAGGAGAGCATGCTCCCGCCGGACTACCAGCGCATCCTGGCAGCCGTGCAGCAGGCCGCCGGACCGGTCATGGCCCGCCCACGAGGTCGCCGGGAGTCCCGGTGCGCACGAGAACCGCCCGCCGGAGACGTTCACCGCCGACACCCCCGTGGGCCGCTACCGGGGCGTCACGGACCAGGTCGTCATGTCCGTCACCCCCGGCCACGACCGCACTGTTCCCAGCCGCCGCGGCGCCGACCGACTCGCCTGGCTCCCCGCCCCTGACCACACGGCCCCACACGATCCATGGCCGGCCTCCCACCGCCCGCGGCATGCCGCCCCCCTTCACACCCCTATTGAGAAGAGCTCTGACCAGGCGCCAGACCAGCGGGAGCAGCAGCGGCGCTCCCACCCATGAGTCCGGTGGTGGCACTCATGAGCTGCGCTGGTGCGTCTGCCCGAAGCGCCTGCTCACTGGAACGGACGAATTTTGTATATGCCACTGACCTGTTCGCGGCAAGCCACCGAGCGAAGGAAGTGGCATCCGAGCAGTGTCAGTACCGCATCGCGATGCGGTGTGCCGGGCCCGGCTGACGCGGTTACCACTGCTGCCGCCGTCAACCCTGCCCGGATAGCGGATTGACTTCACAGACCACAGGGGTGACAAACATGAGCGTCTTTCCTTTGAGGGAAAGCTTCTCGGGAAGTACCGCACCTACCAATTGGAAACTCTTCCCTGGCGCCAAGATGACCGGCGAGGGATGGCTCCGTTTGGTGCCGGCGACCAGCACCCAAGCAGGCACGGCATTCCTCACCAAGGAATTCCCCAGCAGCCTGGGAATCACGGTGGAGTTCGACTTGGCGGCCTGGGGCGGATCCACGTACGACGGACGCGTCGGCGACGGAATCTCGTTCTACCTGATCGACGGATCCAAGGACCTGAAGAACGTCGGCGGACCAGGCGGAGCTTTGGGCTATGCCAGGCACCACCCCACCAACAAGCCCGGAGTCAACGACGGATACGTCGGCATCGGCATCGACCAGTGGGGCGCGTTCTCCTCCGAGAAACACGCCGGCACCGGCGGTCCGGGCGTAACGAAGAACCAGGTGGTGGTCCGCGGCCGGGGAGACCAGAACTCCGGCTTCGCGTACTGCAAGGGAGCCGACCTGCCGCAACTGAGCCTCTCCCGTGAGAAGCCGACCCGTGTGCACCTGACCATCATCAGCGGAAAGGTGTCGGTCGGCGTACACGGGACCAACGGTGTGCAGAAGCTGATCCAGGACTTCGATCTCACCAAGGTCGACGGCCAGAAGAAGCCACCGAAACAGCTGAAGCTCGGCCTGTCCGCTGCCACCGGGGCGGCTACCAACCACTACGAGGTCCGCAATCTGGTGATCACCCTGCCGGCCGAGATGCCGCTGAGCATCGCCGGCAGCACGACGGCGGTGGCGGGTGAACCGTTCAGCTACACCATCACGGTGGAGAACAAGGGCCCCAACGACGTTCCCGACGCCAAGGTCACCGGCTCCGTAGCAAAGGAACTGACCGGCGCGAAGATCGAGAAGTGCGACCTGTCGGGCGGGGCGGAAAAGGTCGGCGAGGGATCCATCACGAACGGTGCCCTGGAACAGAAACTGAAGCTCCCGAACGGCGGCAAGGCCACCCTGACGATCAAGGGCACCATCCGGACCGGTTTTGCCGGCACCATGCCCAACACGGCCAAGGTCGAGTCGGCCACGTGCGCGAACACCGCAACCAAGGCATCCGATTCCCTGTCGACCACGGTGCGCCTGCCCGAGGCGAAGGTGCCGTTGAAGATGGGCGGGCCCTCGCAGGCGTACGCCGGCACACCGATCGAGTACACGGTCACGGTGTCCAACGGAGGCACCAACACCGTGCCGGAGGCGAAGATCAGCGGCACGATTCCCGCCGAGGTGATCAACCCGAAGATCGAGAAGTGCGAGCTGTCGGGTGGCGCGGAGAAAATCGGCGAGGGATCGGTGATCAAAGGTGATCTCAAACAGTCCGTGAAACTGCCTGCGGGCGGTCAAGCCGTCCTGGCCGTGAAGGGTACGGTCAAGTCGGGCTACCAGGGCCCCCTCACCGCCACCTCGAAGGTGGAGACACCGAACTACGCCAACACCGCGACCAAGACCTCCGATTCGGTCGCAACCACGGTCACCGCTCCCACCGGCAAGGTGTCACTCAGCATGGGCGGCCGTCCGGCGACCGGGGAAGCAGGGAAGCCGCTCACCTATACGGTGACGGTGACAAATGAAGGTTCCACCGACGTCCCCAAGGTGGAGGTCACCGGCAAGATCCCGGACGAGGTGACAGCCCCAAAGCTGGAGGAACCGCAACTGTCGGGTGGGGCGGAGAAACTCGACAAGGGATCGGTGGACAACGGGGATCTGAAGCAGTCGCTGAAGATGCCCAAGGGCAGCAGTGCCACACTGCGGGTGACCGGCACCGTCAAACTCAACTTCACCGGTCCCATCACGGCCACTTCCAAGGTGGAGACACCGAACTACGGAAACACCGCGCCGAAGACCTCAGACTCGGTCAAAACCACGATCACCCTGCCGAAAATCGACGTCACCGTCCCAGCCAGCGGATCATTCGAGCAGGTGGAGAAACCAAAGGGCCAAATCTGCTGGTACGACTTCCAGCTGGCCGCGAGCAAGTACCGGATCAAGCAATGGCAGCTGTACTTCGACGGCCTGCCGAAGGGCAGCAAACTCAACCCGGCCTTCAAACTTCCCACATACGTCACGGCCAAAAAGGACGGCAGTCAGGACGGGTCGGTTCTGATCGAGTCAGACGGCAAGGCCCACGCCATCGAGCCCGAAAATCCGCACACTATCCGTTTGCAGGTCTGGCACAGCTCGAAGGAGACATCCAACAACTGCAAGGTCTACAACCTCAAGGGCATCGCAGTCAAAGAACAATGAGGCGAGGCACCGGGCAGCGTCGCCCAGGGAATGACTGAGCGGATCGGGCCCGGCCTGCACCAGAGGCACCGTCCCGACCTGTTCCGCGACTCCCCGAACTGGATGTCCCCGAAGCCTTCTTCCGAACTCAGAGAGCCGATCCATCAGTCACTGTGCCCCTCGCCGACGGGACGGAAGGCAAAATCCCTCGGATACGGCCTCGCCCGAGTCAAAACCAGCTCGGCAGTATCAAATTGCCGTAGTCCCCGATGCTGCCCGTAGTGGCGTGGCACGGCACTCCTCGAAGCCGTTCGCGAGGTGGGACGCGTCAGGCTGCCGACGCCTCGTCACGGATGCCTGGCGCTTCAATGAGGGCGCTCGTGCGTTCTGTCAAGCCGCAGGCTTCAGCCCAATGAACGTGCTCCTGGATCGGCAACTCTGACTTCGAAGCTTGCCTGGTCCGTGCCAGGACCGGGCGAGCGGAACTTGTCAGAACCAACCGATCGACCGACAACACGGGTTCAAAATCACCAGCGGGCTCGCGCTATCGGCGGCGAACTCGACGCCGTGAATCACGGGTCGAGTGGCTGGAAGATCAACTCAGTTCGATACCCGCGCCCTGAACAGGCTGACGGTCTCCTCCGGTCGAATCCATGCATCTCACGCCATCCTGTACGCGAGTTTCGCGATCGCCTGAACTCACTCCCGACTAGCATTTGATGCTCTACCGAAATCTCCCCGTGCGGTCAACCGCGGAGAGGGAAGCAGCAGAATCCTTTACACTTTGCCCCATGGCACAGAAGACCGTAATCGTTTATACAGACGACCTCACGGGCGAAGAGACCTCAGAGGCGGCAACGCACACCATTGCTCTCGATGGCGTGGCGTACGAGATCGACCTCGGCCCGGACAGCTACGACAAGCTGCTTGAGGCCGTTGGCCCCTTCCTTAAGGCCGGGCGCAAGACCGGCCGGGCTCGTAAACCCCGGAAGGTCACCGCCGGTGGTGACGACACCGCGGCGATCAGGGCGTGGGCGAAGGAGAACGGCTACCAGGTCAATGACCGCGGTCGTGTCCCGGCAGACATTCGCGAGGCATACCAGAAGGCTCACTAATCTACCCAAATAAGACGGAAGCCCCTCATGTCATATGAGGGGCTTCTCCCTAGCACTTAGCAAGTCGAGGACGATTTTACCTCCAGAGTGGCTGGACTCCGATCGTGTCGAGACTAGCCTCCCCAGATTTGCCCTACGCCTTGACCATCGGCCAGGCGACGAACTTCGGATAAGACCACATCTGCCCGCGGCTGGCCTTGACGGTGCCGATGATGGCAAAAACGATGCCGGTGATGACGAACGCTCCCAGCAGGGCGAGCACGCTCAGCAGCACGATCGGGAGGGCGAGCGGGACGACCGGCTCGGAGTGCTGGTCCACCGTGGCAAGGGAGAGGGTCATGACACCGCTGACGTACATGATGAAGCCCAAGACCACCACGATGCCCTGGGTGATGCCGAAGTTCATCGCCTGGGCGCCGTGATGGCGGACGAGCGGGTCATGCAGGTTGCGGGGATTGTTGCGGATGGTCATCGGGGCGAGCCAGCCGAGGATCCCGCCGAGGCCGCAGCAGAAACTCGCGCCGACGGTGATGGTGAGCAGCGCGGAGAGATGGGTCCACATGGCTGCGGTCGACGGCGGCTGTATCGGGTGCGGGTAGCCGGGCTGTCCGCCTGGTCCCCATCCCGGTCCTGATCCGTACGGGCCAGGACCTGCGTCGTTTCCAGGCGTCGCGCCGCGGGGAGGCTGCGGCTGCGACTCGTCGGGCTTGTGGAACTCGACCATGCGTCGATGCCCCCATAATTCTCGTTGCAGTACGGGTGTGCGAATTTGCTACTCAGGATGACTCTACGGGATGAGTCGGACATCTCCAGTGGGCGGCAGAGCTGTGCACCACAGCACAGGGCGGAGGCCGTCAATGCTTCGCCCCGCCTGTGTCGCGAAGCGATCAGCCGGCCCCGCCCTCCATCCCTGGGGTGAAATCGCTGGCTTTGCGACAACCAGGCGTCCCACTTTGAGAGCTTTGAGAGCAACGCGACGACAGAGCCAAGTAACCGGGATCCCGCGAGTTGCCCATTCTCGCCCGCGTCCCAAGCGATCACGCTCTCGCCGAGGGCCTGGTCGAATGGGAGAACAGCTGATGCTGGACGTCACCCTCATCCGCACACAACCCGAGTACGCGCGTACGGCGCTGGCCGAACGCGCCGTCCATGTCGACATCGATGCCTTCCTCAGCCTGGACCACGAGCTGCGCGATGTGCGCAGGGATGTGGAGTGGCTGCGCGGCGAGCGGAACTCGATCTCGGACGGGATCGCTCGCAGGCGGCACGCTGGTGAAGCCGTCGAGGAGCTGCGTGCCCGGGCCAAGGCACTCAGGCATCTGGGGGAGGCTGAGCAGCGACTGCGAGAATTACAAAAGGCCCACCGCGTTTTCCTGGACCGGTTGCCGAACTAGAACATCGCTCACGCTACGGCAGGCAGACGCACCGGCCCGAGAGCCGTTCTGCGGAGCCTCTCGGGCCGTCCGGGCGCTCTTCGCGCACCCAGGGTCGCGGGCATATGAGCACCATGCGTCCAGACGTGCGCTGCGTTCGCATCGCTACATGTCCCGATAAGGACGCAGTCATCGAGGTCGATGGTCACGATGTCTCTTCTGCGGTTGAGGCGTACCGGATCACGCAGACCGTCGACGAGGGTCCTGAGGTCACGCTCTACGTGAGGCAGGGCTGGACGGGCATGGAGTTCGAGTGCCTGGCCGAGGTGTCCATGGAGGCCCGGGTGCGCCGGGCGGCCGCGGAACTGAACGCGATGAGGATGGATCGGCAGGACCTCATCCGCATCGGTCCGTTTCGCGGAGCGCCGCAGCACGAGGGCAACGAGGAAACGCCGCTGTGTTGGCGCCGGCGCCTCGTACGGGAACTGCAGGAACTGGGCGGCGGCCCCGGGCAGGCAGTACGACGTGACGTCGGCCGGCCGTACCCTCTGGCGGGGATCGACTGGCGACAGATGCTCGTGGAGCAGACCCGCGGCGGGACGCAGCGGACGTGGTGGCTGCCGCGCGCCGTGGTCAGGCTGCTGGATGCGGCCGAGCACGCCGAAACGCAGTGGGTGCAAGCCGCACGGACCCGCCAGGCAACCGCAGCCGTCACCGAGCCGCCCTCCCTCCCCCGGCAGGCCCGAGCCGCCGACGGTCCGCAGCCGACAAGCCCCCAGAGCCCCACTGCTTCACCGCGCCCGTACGGCAAAGAGCTGGACGGCCAGCTGTACTCGGTGCTCAGCAAGAAGCCCGGTATCTCCCGCAAGGTGGCCGGATGGGCATGCGCGGTCTGCCGCACCGCGCCCGCCACCGTCCTCGACCACTGCCACGAACACGGCTACGTCCGCGCCCCCGTCTGCCAGTCCTGCAACACACAAGAACGCCCCGACCACCTCTACAGCAACGACATCCGCGTGGCGAACCGCTACAGGCGCCTCTTCCACACCGACACCGACGACTGGCTCCGCCACTGGCACCGCTGCCCAGGCTGCCGCGCACGCACCACCCTGCCCCTGCCCCACCTCGCCGCATGGACCGACCACACAGCCTGCCGATCACTGCGCCCCGCCCACCGCGCCCCCGGCGGGCGCGAGCCCTGCGGTGTCCTGCGCGTGTCCTGGACGGGCAGTTGGCAGGCACCCCGTTCCTGCCTGCTCACCGTCGCCGTCGACTTCTGCCCCTCCGGCGAACACCGCGTCCTGGCGCAAGTCCCCTACCGCGAAGCCGCCGAACGGTTTCGTGCCTGGCTGGCCCAGACAGCCCCTGCCCTAGCCGCCGCGGCCGGCCCCGACCGCCTGGACGACCTCCCCGCCCAGTCCCGGCCAGTCATCGCGGACACCAGCGGCGAGGGCCTGGCACTCTTCTGAGCCAGCACCGGGAGACCCGACACCCCAACGCCACCTCGCAGCCGCTGCCCCCGACACCGTCACCCCACACACCCCAGCGAAATGCGCAGCAGAGTTGCCCAAGCAGTCAAAGCTCGGTGGGACCGGTCAGCGGCCTGGCCCTGGGCTGCTCTCCGCGCAAGCGGAGGCGAACCATCGCCCTCCGCCCAGGAGTTCATGGCGCGCAACCGCTCTCCGCGCAAGCAGAGGCGGACCGGCCACCCGAGCCACCGTCAGGAAGGGCAACACGCGCTCTCCGTGAGAGCGGAGGTGATGATCCTGGCCGGCGACCACCACCAACTGCCCCCTTCTCCGCGCAAGCAGAGGTAATCCAGTACGCCCTACTCACGTCCAGGGTGGCCACCTCATCCTCTCGGCGCGAGCAGAGCCGATCCGCACAGGCATCCGGTGGCGGCATGCCCGGGGAAGTCCTCTCCGCGTGAGCGGAGAGGAACCGGCGGCTTCGGCAGCCAGGCGCTGCTCCAGTTCCTCTTTGCAGGTGCTGCTATCTCCCGGCCTGAGAGTGGTTCCTCTCCTCGACGAGCGGCCGAGTTGCACCCGCAGAGATCACCGTAACGCCCGATGGACATCGTTCACCGACTGCCGGACTGGTACCTCGCTGGTGGGTGGCAGGGTCTCGTGGTCATGCACGAGCTGGCGCCGGTTGACCAGTCGACCGAAATGCCACCGACCGACATCCTCCGAGTACCGTGGAGATAGCGATTTGAACAATTGGAGCAGCTCCAGCTCGGTAGTGAGCGGCGTGATCCGTGGGGAATTGGTCCAGCTCACCCCAGGGATTCGCCCTTCGACCTCCCCCATAACTCCACCAATCCCACCGATCGGCAACGCCACCCAGCTCCGACGTGGGGGCATCCGATGCTCGGACACCCCCACTCCGTTGCCGACCAGAAGCCAGGAGGGATCCGAAATCCTCGTGCTCCTGGCCCTCAACTCAGCTGTTGGGGCGGAGAGTCCACACCACGGTCATCTCACCCGTGACCGCCTCGTCCTCGCGCTGGATGGCAATGCTCACCGGGAACTCCGGGCGCTGCCCCGCGTCGAGCTCCGCGATGACATCGGCAATCGGACGCCCCAGTGTGGCCGTGGCCGTCACCGGCCCCTTGGCAAGCTTCTTGTAGCCGATCTCAGCCCGCACCGCCAGCGGGACGGCCCGTGAGAGCTGATCCCCGAACGCGGAGAGGACGATGGCACCGCTGGCCGACTCAGCCAGCGTAAACATGGCACCCGCATGCGGGCCGGCGATGTGATTGTGGAACTCCGGCTGGTCAGGGAGTCGGAGTACGGCGCGTTCCGGAGTGACTTCCAGGAACTCCAGGTTCAGAGTGCGCACCATCGGCACCGTGGCCGCGAGCATCTCGCCGATCGACGTGTTCTCAACTGTCATGGACTCAATGTTACCCATCGGTAGCATCGCCCGCCATCCCCATCCCCGGCACACCACTGGCCCGACAGAAGCCCCTCGGATCGCGAACTCGCTCCGCTGGCGAGATCGGCAACTCCGCACGGAACCCCGACGTGCACCCATGGGGCATTACGCCCCGGCGTGCGGGCCGCCGACGTGGTTGCGAAAGTCGGGCCGGTCGGCCATGCGGACCACGGTGCGCCCGGCGGTGGTCTCGGTGAGCTCAAGGCCCAGGGTGCGGACCATCGGCACGGATGCCGCCATTATGTCGACGATCGGCGGCAGGGACCCTGAGGACATGCCACCATGTTACCTATCAGTAGCTTAGCTGTGAAGAGGCCGCCCGACGCTCTCCGCGCCCCTCCACTCCTCGCTCCCCAAAACCCGCCGAAATTAAAGGCGTTGACCTCCCACACCCCATATCGTCAACGCCCATGACACGACGGAACCGAACCCCACCGCTGGCACCCCCGCTAGGAACACGGGGCATACGTCCACCAAAAGCCCCAGCCCTGAAAGCGTCAGCACTGAATGCATGGCCCCTCGAAACACCCACCCTGGCAACACCGGACCGATCACGCCCATCGCACCGACGGGAACCCCGCTGATGGCGGCCGACCTGATGGCGACCCGCCCCACCTGGGCAGGTCGGAACTTCGTCCTCCTCAGCTCCGCCACCGTGATCGCCGGCCTCGGCAGCAACGGTGCACTGATCGCGACCGCATTCGCGGTCCTCGACGCGGGCGGCTCCGCCACCGGCGTCGGGCTCGTCTCCGCCGCCTGTATGGTGCCGCTCGTCCTCTTCCTGCTGGTCGGAGGCGCGGTCGCAGACCGGCTCCCCCGGCACCGGGTGATGGTCGTGGCGAACAGCGTCAACTTCCTCTCCCCAGGGCCTGTTCGCGCTCCTCGTCCTGTCCGGTACGGCACACCTGTGGCGGATGGCACTGCTGGCGGCAATCGGCGGCACCGGGCAGGCGTTCTTCCTTCCGGCCTCCGAGGGCATGGTGCTGGCCAGCGTCTCCGGAGAGCAGGCCGGGCGGGCTTTCGCCGTGTTCCGGATCGGGGTGAACGGCGCGACCATCGGCGGCTCGACACTCGGCGGCGCCCTGGTCGCGGCCATCGGCCCGGGGTGGGTGCTGGCGATCGACTCCGCCGCCTTCGCGGTCGCCGGGGCACTGCGCGCCTTCCTCGACGTGAGCGGCATCCCGGAACGCACTCCCAGCGGCGGGATCCGCAACGACCTCCGGGACGGCTGGCGGGAGGTGACGTCCCGGCCGTGGTTGTGGGCGATCGTTGCGCAATTCTCCATCGTCAACGCGGTGGTCGTGGCAGTGCAGTCGGTCTACGGACCACTGGTCGCCGAGGAGTATCTGGGCGGCGCGGGCCCCTGGGGCCTGACCCTGGCCGCGCTCGGCGCCGGAACCGCGATCGGCGCGCTCCTGATGACCCGACTCAAACCGCGCCGCCTCCTACTGACCGGCACCCTCTGCGTCTTCCCGTTCGCCCTCCCGTCCGCCGCGCTCGCCATACCGGTACCGGTCGGCTGGCTCGCGGCGATCATGTTCGCTGCGGGGGTGTCGATCGAGGTCTCCTCGGTGAACTGGATGGTGGCCCTCCACCAGGAGATCCCCGAGGAGAAGTTCTCCCGGGTCTCCTCCTACGACTGGCTCGGTTCACTGGCGATGGTCCCCGTGACCACCGCACTGGCCAGCCCCGCCCAGGACCTGATCGGCCGCCCCGCCGCCCTATGGGCCAGCGCCTCCCTGATCGCGCTCCTCACAGCCGCCGTCCTCTGCGTCCCCGACGTCCGCCATCTCACCCACCGCCCACCCAAACCCACCGTCACCACCTCCCCTCCCCCACCCACTCCGACCAGCCCAAACACCAGCAACACAACGAACGGAACAAATAACTCTCCGTAATCGTTGCCGTAAAAGAAGAAAGGAAGCGGCCCCAGCAAAGGCTCCTACAAAGGCAGGAGACAGCCCCGGACACAGGCCCCGGCTCCGACCACACGCGGACCCCGCCCCGACCACCCAGGGGCCCAGCGCCGACAACGAAACCGACAGCGAACGAGAAAGGGCAGCGGGAAGCAGAAAGGAAGGCACGAAGGGACGGATGTCGATGAGGTGAGTGGGCGGTTGCAGCGAGCGGCCCCAAGCAACAGCCAACCACCAGCCAACAAGCCGCCAACAACCACCAACCAACTGCAGCCAGCTAGCCGCCCAACCACCCACCTACCTAGCCGACGCTGAAGGCCCCGTCCGGAGGCATAGGAGACGGGAGTGCCTGACCATCGGGCACGGGACGCGCATCGGCGATCAGACGTCGCAGGGCCGAACCGTGTTCCACACGAGCGGGAAAGGCATCGCCGGCAGCGCGACGAGCCAGGGCGGCGATCGGAAGCTCCGCGTGCGAGGCAACCAGCACGGCGTTGCCGAAGCGACGACCGCGCAGCACCGAAGGTTCCGCGATCAGGGCGAAGTAGGCGAACACCGCGGCGAAGTTGGCGAGTTGGCTGCGCAGGAAGTCGAACGGAGCGCTGTCGGCGAGGTTGGCGGCGTAGCAACCGCGGGGGCGCAGCACGCGGGCGGCTGCGCGCGCGTATTCGACCGAGGTCAGCTGCGCGGGTATGCGTGAGCCCGTGAAGACGTCCGCCACAATCACGTCCACGCCCGCCTCCGGCGCCGCCTCCAACGCCGCTCGGGCGTCCTGCGCGTGCAGGGTGATTCCAGAGCCGGAGTCGACGTCGGAGTCGGAGTCGACGTCGGAGTTGGAGCCGTCCCGGAGCGGCAGGTGCTCCGCCACCAGGTCTAGCAGGCCGCGGTCGGAGTCGATCACGTGCTGGCGGGAGCGCGGGCGGGTCGCGGCCACGTAACGCGGGAGGGTCAGCGCGCCACCGCCCAGGTGCAGCACGTCCAGCGGCTGCCCCTCGGGCGCGGCCTCGTCCAGGACGTGCGCCAGCCGGCGGGCGTACTCGAACTCCAGGTGGGTCGGGTCGTCGAGGTCGACATACGACTGCGGTGCGCCGTCCACGGTGAGCAGCCATGCGCGGGGGCGATCGATGTCCGGGAGGAGTTTGGCGGTCCCGTGGTCGACGGTGCGGGTGACGGGGACCGGATCCTCGGCGGCCAGTGATTCGTTATGCACCCTGCCATTGTGACGGGCGGGCGGGGCGCCCCACGCCCGCAGCCCCCTCAGCCGGCCCGCAACCCCCTCGGCCGGAGTGAGCCGATCTCTCGGCCGGGGTGAGCCGATCTGCTGTGGCGTGCCCCTGTGCGGTGGTTCACTGCGGCCAGTTCCCGTACGGTCCCGTACGGCCAGTTCCCGGGGAACGATCGGGAACTGGCCGTAGCGTCCGGGAACTGGCTGCAACGTCCGGGAACTGGCCGCGTCGTCCGGCGACTGGCCGCTTCGTCGCCGTGCGGTCAGGCTGTCGCCGTGCGGTCAGTCCGCGGTCAGGCTTCCGTGGTGCGGATTGTGCCTGCGCCGATGGTGCAGCCGCCCTCGCGGATGGCGAAGCCGAGGCCCGGCTCGATCGGGAGCGCACGGCCCAGTTCGACCGTGGCCGTCACCGTCTCGCCGGGACGGGCGACCGCCCGCTCGCCGAGGTCGATGGCGCCGACCACGTCCGCGGTACGGAGGTAGAACTGCGGCCGGTAGCCGGTGGTCAGCGGCGTGCGCCGACCGCCCTCCTCCGTGGAGAGCACATACACCTCGGCGGTGAAGCGGCGTCGCGGCGTGACGCTGCCGGGCGTCGCGACGACGTCACCCCGGCGTACCTGCTCGCGGTGCAGCCCACGCAGCAGCAGCGCGACACTGTCCCCGGCCTCGGCGGACTCCATCGGCTTGCCGAAGGTCTCCACCCCGGCGACGACCGTCGCCAGTGTCTCCGCGCCGAGCACCGCCACCTGGTCGCCGCACCGCACCGTGCCGCGTTCGACGGCTCCCGTGACGACGGTCCCGCGTCCGGTGATGGTCAGGACGTTCTCGACGGACAGCAGGAACGGTGCGTCCACATACCGTTCGGGCACCGGGACGTAGGTGTCCACGGCGTCCAACAGGGCAGCGATCGCCTCCGTCCAGCGCGGGTCGCCCTCCAGGGCGCGGAGCCCGGAGACCCGGACGACGGGCAGGTGCTCGCCGTCGTAGCCGTGGGTGGTGAGCAGTTCGCGCACCTCCAGCTCCACCAGGTCGGTCAGCTCGGGGTCTCCCGCGTCGGCCTTGTTGAGCGCGACGACGATGTGCCGGACGCCCACTTGTTTGGCGAGCAGGACGTGCTCGGCGGTCTGCGGCATGACCCCGTCGAGCGCGGAGACGACGAGGATCGCGCCATCGAGCTGGGTCGCGCCGGTGACCATGCTCTTGATGAAGTCGGCGTGGCCGGGCATGTCGACGTGGGCGTAGTGCCGGGTCCCGGTCTCGTACTCGACGTGCGCGATGTTGATGGTGATGCCGCGGGCGGCCTCCTCGGGGGCCCGGTCGATGCGGTCGAACGGCACGAACGTGCCGCTGCCCCGGTCGCTGAGGACCTTGGTGATGGCGGCGGTGAGCGTGGTCTTTCCGTGGTCGACGTGACCCATGGTGCCGATGTTCAGATGCGGCTTGGTCCGGACGTATGCCGTCTTGGGCATGGTGTTCTTCCTCGCGGGAATGCACTCGGGAATTCGGAATTCGGAATTCGGAATTCGAGAATTGGCGAACTTGGGAATTCGGGAATGCGGTGATGACGGCGATGTGGCGCCGTGGGGACCCCCGGTCCGCTCCGACCCTCCCCCTGCGGGGTCCGCCGGACGATCCGGAGAGGGTCAGCTTCGCGCGCCGCCTGCCGCGACGGCGGCCTGAACGGCTGCGGCGACGGGAGCAGTGGCGGCCACGCCGGCGGTGGCGGCAACTTCGATCACCGGGGCCGCGACGCGGAATCCGGCGGCAGCCTTCGGCGCGTCCGCGACGGTCGGTGCGACCGCGGACGGCATCGAAAGGAAGGCGTGCCGGAACATGCGTCATATGGTGCCGGGACGTTGATCCGGCGTCGAGCGATTTACGGGCCTGGGGTCTCACTCAAGCGGGCCCAACGACCAACAGGCGTGGGGCAACAGCCGTCGGCCCCTAGGCTCTGCTCCTTCATCTCATCCGGCCGGCTTCATCTCGTCCCGGCCAGCGGTCTCGGTTCGCTGCGTCGGTTCGCGGTGTCGGTTCGCGGTGTCGGTTCGCGGTGCTGCGGTCCGGATTCCGGCGGCGCGCAGCACGCTTCGGATACGCTCCCCGGATGCCCGCCCCCGCCGCAACGCCCGACGGCCTCGCCGCGCACTGCACGCGTGTGTTGTTCTCCCCCTGGTCGCGCCTGGCCCTGCTGTTTCTGCTCCTGGCCTGCGCCGCGGCCGCGATGCTGCTGTGGCACCCGCAGCGGTTGCTGTCCGGCGGCTGGCCCGCCCGGTTCACGGGGCCGGCCGCGCTGGTGGTCTTCGCCCTCGCGTACGGGGTGTGCACCACCGCCTTCGTCCCGCGGCCGGTCCTGAACCTCGCCGCGGGTGCGCTCTTCGGAAGTCAGTCGGGGCTGGTCACGACGCTCGCCGGGACGATGCTGGGGGCCGGGTTGGCGTTCGGGCTCGGTCGGCTGCTCGGGCAGGACGCGCTGCGTCCGCTGCTGCGCGCCCGTTGGCTTGCCGCCGCCGACCGGCAGTTGAGCGAGCACGGGTTCCGGTCGATGTTGGTGATCCGGCTGCTCCCCGGGCTGCCGTTCGCCGCCACGAACTACTCCGCGGCCGTGTCCCGTATGCGCTGGTGTCCGTTCCTGTTGGCCACGGCCCTGGGCAGCCTCCCCAACACGGCGGCCTATGCGGTGGCGGGCGCCCGGGCGTCGGCGCCCACGTCGCCTGCGTTCCTGCTGTCCATGGGTTTCATCGCGGTCAGCGGGCTGATGGCGGTGGCCTTCGCCTGGCACAAGCGGAAGGCGCTGCGCGGGGGTTGATCGTCGCGGACGCATGCCCGCGCGGCCGGGGGCGGCGTCTCGACACACTCACAGGCCCGACGGGCCCCACCCAGCCGGACCGATCTACGAACCTGGGCCCCTACCGCTACACGGCTCACAGCTCCACGGCCACACGGCCACACGGCTACGAAGAGGCGGGCGTGCCCTCGCGTGCCGCGATGTGGGGCGGGAGCTGTGTCTTCGTGTCCAGAACGGGGTCTGGTTCCGGGGTTCCCCATGTGGTGTGGAGGGGCAGGACGCCGGCCCACAGGCCGAGTTCGGCGTCCGGGCCGTCGCCGTCGTCCGGGGCGCCGGTCCTGATCTTCACCGATGCCTCGTCGAGGGAGAGGGCGAGCAGCGCGGTGGCGGCCAGTTCCTTGCGGTTGGGCTGTCGTGCGTATTCCCACTGGCCGGGGGCGGACTGGTCGGTGAGGCAGCGCAGTCCGGCCAGTTTCTCCTCGTCGTCGGTGACCGGGCGGGGTACGCCGTAGATCATGGCACTGCGGTAGTTGACGCCGTGTTCGAAGACCGAGCGGGCCAGCACGAGGCCGTCGACGTGGGTGACGGTCACGCAGACGTCGGCACCGGGGGAGGAAACGAGGCTGCGGCTGGCGACCGAGCCGTGGAGGTAGAGGGTGGTGCCGTCCGAGCCGTAGACGGTGGGGACGACGCGTACGGTGCCGTCGACGGTCACTCCGAGGTGGCAGACGAAGCCGGCCGCCAGGATGGCGTCGAGTTCGGCGCGGTCGAGGCTGCCCTGCCCGCGGAGCCGGCGGTGTCGGGTGCGGTCGGTTTCGGTCAGGGTGCGGGCCGGGGTGGGTATGGACGTGGTCATGACTGTGTGCCTGTCTACCTGTCTGCTCGGGGCTGCCGTGCTACGGGCTGCCGTGCTACGGGATCGGTCGCGCACTGGCCAGGAGGCGGGGCTGCGTACGCGAGCGGGCAGCCCAGCGGGACTGCCCGTCAGAGTAACGACTTCACAATATTCAGGCCAGATAGTTCACTGAATTCGTTGCGAATGACTTACGTGACAACTGATTCCGTGGGAGAGTCTTCAGGAGCTGAGGTGATATTGGGCCCATGGCTGGTGGGCTGCAGCTGCGGGGTCCTCGTGGGAGGGAGCGATCGAACCCCAGGGGGCGAGGGCGCTGTCCCAGTCGGAGGTGAAGGAGGAGACATCGGTAACGGGTTCGGTGGTGGGGGGCATGGCTCCGGTGTGCCAGCCGGACGCCATGTTCTGGGCGGCCACCCCGTTCCATGTCGCCGACTGCTGGGCGGGGATGGTGTATTCGGACTCCTGGCCCTCACCGGGGCCGCGGCGGTGACGACCCGCGTAGGTCTCGGTGGGGCCGGGGTAGAAGCGCCCTTGGGCGGAGAGCTGCTGGGCGCGTGCCATCAGGCGCGAGAGGTCGAGGCCGAATTCCGCGGCCAGCTCCCGCAGGTCGACGCCGGTCTGCCAGCTGCCGATCAGGACCGCGTCCATGGCGGGTGACCAGTTCTGTTCCGGTGTGACGCCGGCCATCGGCGGAGCGGCCTGGCGACTGCCGGCCAAGTGGGAACCGTCGGAAGAGGGATCGGAGGATGGTGGGGACGGATCCTCCGGCTCTTTAGGCGGCATGCGCGGGGCGGAGGAGAGGAGCTCCTCGGCGACGGCGCGGGCGTCGTCCTTGCCCACCGTGCGCCGGGCGACCCGCACTTCCCGTTCGTTGAGCCCGAACAGTCCGGCCACCGCGCCCGTACTGCCGACTGTCAATGCGAACGCCGCCAGGACACGGGAGCGATCGGCCTGCGCCTCGTCAAGTCTGGCCTGCGCTTCCCGGACACGTTCGTCACCACGGCAAAACGCTTCTGCCAGTACAGCGTTGCGGTCCCACAATTCTCTCGGATCCATACTCAGACAACGCCGCTTCCGTCGGAGGTGATCCGATCTGTCGCTGCAAAGCACCCCAAAGCACCCATCGGACCACCAAATGACAATCACGTCGTAGCGAAGCCGACAATCATGCTGCAGCGCAGGGGTCCCTCTCGCCGGGGAGAAGTCGGTTGTCAGTGCGGCGCGTTACCTTGTGAATCAGCCGGACGTGCCGCGGGTCGGCGGCTCGTACCGGACGTTCCGACGGGGGAAAGGTGATACCGGATGCTTCGGTGGCGCGGTCTGGGATGTCGTTACGGCGTGTCGGGATGGGGCAGGCCGATGGGGTTGGGGAAGGGCAACACGTCGGCGGCGAGGATGCGGCGGACGACGGGGTGCAGCAGCTCCAGCAGGTCGTCGGCCTCGGCCGGGGGAAGGGGGCGGAGGAGCCGGGCGGCCAGGCGGTCGGTCTCGTGCTCGATGTGGGTGCGTTCGCGCAGTCCCGGCGCGGTCGCGTTGCCCTGTGCGTCGAGGAGATCGCGGGAGCGGAGGCGGTCAGCGGCGGCCGCCCACTCCTCCTCTGTCCAGCCGCGGTCCTCGCGCATGGTGTCGGCGGGCACCCGGCCGGTGGCGGCGGTGAGGACCAGCGCCTCGCAGCCGTCGAGTTCCCGGTCGGCGAGGACGGCCAGATGGGCCTCCCCTCGGAACTCCCGCAGTGCGGTGGTGAGTTGCCACAGGCGTTCCACCGGGTCAGCGTGGTCGCACAGGGCGCGGTTGGCGGCGAAGAGCGGGCGCGCGGTGTCGGGGGCGGCGTCGACGAGCGTCTGGAGGCGGGGCAGCAGTGCGGCGGCGGAGCGGTCCAGGTCCGGGGCGATCGCGCGGAGGGCATGGGCGGCGCGGGTGCCGCGTTCGTCGAGGACGTGGGCGAGGCTGACGACGCTCCATGCGGCGGGCAGCGCGCGGGCCACCATACCCGGGGCGAAGACGCCGAGGACGGCAGTGGCCGCCGCGGGTTCGACGGCACCCAGGGGCGCGGTGCGGGCAGCGAAGTAACCCATCCAGAAGCCCTTGAGGCCGAGGTCCTTGCCCAGGGCCCGGCAGCGGCCGTCGAAGTAGCAGACCGCGTGCAGGGGCTCGGTCATCAGCCAGAGCGATCGTGCCCGCTGTGCGGTGGGCGGCTCCATGGTCGGCTCCTCGGTGGGCTGCGGGAAGGTACGGCGGGCGCCGGTAGGAATGGGGCCCGGGGCCGGACGCGTTGCCCGGGACTGGATCCGCGCCTCGTGCCTGGTGCCTGGTGCCTGGTGCCTGGTGCCTCGCACGCTAGCGCTGTTCGGGCGGGGGCGCAGGGAAGTTGCGCCGGGAGCCGGGAATGGGGAATCGGGAGCAGGGTGCTCGGAAAGTGCGGTGCAGGTGCGTGGCTGGGACGGAGACGGATTGCCGAGGAGAGGAGACGAGGGGAGAAGCAGGAGGAGGCGAGAGGGGGAGGCGCGCTCGGTGAGGCGGCGGGCGCCGAGTAACCGTCGAGGAGGCCGGGCGACGGGTAGCCCGTGATACGGGTGGCCCGTGACGCGGTGGGGCGCCGCGGAGTCGGTGGCCGGCGCCGGGCGACCGGGCGGCGGCGCGGCAGTCGGCGGCCACCTCGGGGCGGTCGTCGCCGAGGGTCAGGGGCGGTCGTCGGCGCCGAAGCCGGAGTTCCAGGACCAGAGGTGGGCGCAGGTGGGGCACTGGAGGTGGAGCAGAGGACCCTTGTTGGACAGCAGGTAGCGCCAGTGGGCGCTGCAGGTGCGGCCGTCACGGCAGGTGCCGCAGTCCTGGTGGTCCTGGCAGCGGGGGCAGGGCACCCAGGCGCGGCGGCCGATGTCGGCGGTGGGGTCGATCGGCAGCATGCCTAGCCCTGTTCGGCGGCCGGCAGCACCCCGTCGGCGACCAGTCGGGCGTAGAGGGCCTGCTGGTCGGCGTCGAGACCGGAGTAGAGGAGCCGCTGGGCCTCCGCTTCGTCCGCCAGCACCGCGGCGGGGTCCCAGGTGTCGTCGAGCGCGGTGAGCACCTCGGCCCGGCGTCGGGCTTCGTGGTCGGTGAGGTCGAACTCGAACGTCCCGCGCGTGCCGTCGGCGGAGAGCCCGGTGACGCGGGATATGTCGGCTCCGGGGCCTGAGGGGCTGGTGTGGTCGGTCATGCTGCGCTTCCTGTACCACTCACGGACGATTCGGACGAGTACCCCCGATCGGACGTGTTTAGCAAGCCCGACGGGATTGAGGAAGCGTCAGCCGGAGAAGCCCTCCGGGTGTGCGCCCCGGGAGGGCGCCGGAAAGGCGGAATATCGGGGCGGGGCGGAACGGCCGGGTGGCCGGGCGTGACGGATCTCATGCCCGGCGGCGGGACGTCTGACAGCTCGGGACGATGATCGCTGGAGCGCACCCCGGGCCGTCGCCCGGGATGTCTATCAGGTGCCGTCCGTCCGCAGACGTCTGCGAGTGACCTCCACCGATGGGTGGGGAGGGGGCGGAGGAGGACTTGTCGGGCGAGCGACGGCGGCGACGGAGCGGGGGCGGGAGAGCCGGCGTTCGTTGCGGCACTCCCGCCATCCCCGCATCTCCGCCGGTGAGCCACCCCGCGCCACCCGCGTTCCCCGGCCCGCTCCCCCGTCCCGCTCCCTCGCCCACCCCTGCCCCGGCTACTCGATGACCAGCTCGACGTCGATGTTGCCCCGGGTGGCCTTCGAGTAGGGGCAGTACTGGTGGGTGGCCTCGACGAGCTGGCGTCCGGTCTCGCCCGCCAGTGCGTCCGGGAGCTCGACCCGCATCACGACGGCGAGGCCGAAGCCGGTGTCGTCCTTGCCGATCGAGACCTCGGCGGTGACCGCGACGTCCTTGGTGTCGAGCTTCATCTGACGGCCGACGTTGGCCATGGCGCTGGCGAAGCAGGCGGCGTACCCGGCAGCGAAGAGCTGTTCCGGGTTGGTGCCGTTGCCGTCGCCGCCGAGGGCCGGGGGCAGGGCCAGGGCGAGGTCGAGCCGGCCGTCCGAGCTGACGGCCCGGCCCTCGCGGCCGTTGGCGGTGGCGGCGGCGGTGTACAGCGCGTCCATGTGGGGTCCCTTCGATTGCGCGTGGTGGACGGGGCGGGTCGTGGAGACGGCGGCCGGCGGCCGAAGCCGGGCGGGCGACCGGAGGACCCGGCCCGCCATCACAGTCGCACGTAATTTAGTTGTGCGCAAGTAAACTGCACGCAACTAAGTTGAATACAACTTGATTGGGTTGGGCGCGTTACCCTGGGGCCATGACCACGCAGCCCGTTTCCGACGCCGAACTGCTCCGCCTCGACCACCAGGTCTGCTTCTCGCTGCACGCCGCCTCGCGGGCCTTCGGGAACGTCTACCGGGACGCCCTCAAGGAGCTGGGCCTGACCTACCCCCAGTACCTGGTCATGCTGGTGCTGTGGGAGCACGGGCCGGAGCCGGTGAAGCGCATCGGCGAGCGGCTGCGGCTGGATTCCGGGACGCTCTCGCCGCTGCTGAAGCGGCTGGAGACGGCGGGCCTGGTGCACCGGGAGCGCAGCCCAGAGGACGAACGCTCGGTGATCATCCGGCTCACCGAGGCCGGCGTGCAGCTGCGGGAGCGGGCGCTGCCGGTCCCCCGCCGGATGCTGGCCGCCACCGGGCTCACCGTCGACGAACTCCGTACGCTGCGCGGCCTGTTGGGGCGGGTCACCGGCGCGCTCGACGAAGCCTGAGACGAAGCCTGAGGAGTCGCCACCGGGCGGGCGCGGCGCAGAGATCGCCGCGCATCCGTGGGTGTTCGCCCCGTACCTCGCCGCGCCTTCGGGCGTTAGACAGCGAGCTGCCTCCCGCGGCACCGCGCCGCCTCGAAGGGAGCCCCTCCCCCGCTCCGGCGCGCCCATCACCCCATTGAGCTACCACGGTTGGGGAGCAGCCGGGACAAAGGCGTATAAAGGGTGGCCAAACCAGCCGGGACGACCGGCTGAATCCCGCCCAGGACGCGGTTGGCGGCATCGCCTACGAACAGCGGAGGAGCGCCACGTGAATGCGGCAGAAGTTGTCAACGCCTTGCTGGAGGAACGGTTCGGGGTCGCGCGCGGCGAGGTGAACGCCGACACCCCGCTGCGCAACCTACGGCTGGATTCCCTCGCCCTGGAAGAGCTCCGGGTGCTCATCGAGGAGCAGTTGAACGTCGATCTGGAAGAGGTGTCGCTGACCTCGCGCGACACGGTGGGACAGCTGGTGGCGGCCATCGACGGCAAAGTCGCCGCGTGACGGCCCGCCAGCAGCCGTTCACCGCGGCCGTGACCGGACTGGGCCTGGTGACCGCGGCCGGCGTGGGGACGAAGGCCACCTGGCACGCCATCACCCATGACGTGGTGCCGGGCAATGTGTCCCGGCAGGACGAACTCGCCGATCTTCCCTGCGACTTCATGTACACCGCGGCGGATCTGGACGCCACCGCGCTGCTCGGGGTGGCCACCCAGCGGCTGATGGACCGGTTCTCGCAGCTGGCGGTGATCGCCGCCCGGGAGGCGGTCGGGGACGCCGGGCTGGACCCGGAGTGCTGGGACAGCGGCCGGGTCGCGGTGGTGATCGGTTCCGCGCACGGCGGGCTGCCGTTCTACGACCAGCAGAGCGCGGCAATGGCCGGGCACGGCGCCCGGCGGGTCTCCCCCAAGCTCGCCCCGCTGACCGTCATCAACAGCGCGGCCAGCAGCGTCTGCATGGATCTCGGGGCGCACGGGCCGAGCCTGGGGGTGGCGACCGCCTGCTCCTCCGGGACCGTCGCGGTGGGCACCGCGCACCAGTTGCTGCGCGCCGGGGCCTGCGACATCGCGATCGCGGGGGGTGCGGAGTCGGTGCTGTCCCGGTTGCTGATCGCCAGCGCCTGCCAGATGAAGGCGGTCTCCACCCGGCGGGACGACCCGGCGGCGGCCTGCCGCCCGTTCGACGTGGACCGGGACGGCTTCGTGGTCGGCGAGGGTGCGGGGCTGCTGGTGCTGGAGCGGCCCGAGCACGCCAGGGCGCGGCGGGCGCCGGTCCGCGCGCAGATCGCCGGTTACGGCGCCTCCAGTGACGCGTACGCGGCGGTGGCGCCGGATCCCGAGGGGCGGGGCATCGAGCGGGCGCTGCGCAGCGCGCTGGCGGATGCCGGTGTCCGGCCCGGTGACGTGGGTCATGTGAACGCGCACGGCACCTCGACGGTGCTCAACGACCGCATCGAGGCGGTGATGTTGCGGCGGGTGCTCGGCGAGCATCCGCTGGTGACGTCGACGAAGGCGATGACCGGGCACACGCTGGGCGCCGCGGGCGGGATCGAGACCGCGCTGACGGTGCTGGCGCTGGAGCAGCAGCTGGTGCCGCCGACCGCCAACCTCACGGTGCCCGATCCCCGGATCCCGATCGACGTGGTGCGCGCCGAGGCCCGGCCGGCGGCGTTCGACTGCGCGGTGAAGACGTCGCTGGGGTTCGGGGGCCACAACGCGGCGCTCGTCCTGACCCGCTAGGGCGCTTCTGACGGATCTCCGTGGAGGAAGGAGCGGTGCCTGGTGCGTGCGATCGCAAGGCGCCGGAAGGTCTTCATAGCGGAGCTATGGAGACGTTTCGGCAACGCCGCAAGGGGGTCCCCCCGCGCCGTTCAGGCGTGGGGGAGTGCGTGCCAGGCGCCGCGACGCCGCGGAGATCCGTCAGAAGCGCCCTAGGACCCCAGGACCTGTCCGGTCGGGCCGGGGCGCGGGTGCTCCGGGCCGCGTGGAGCCTCTTCGAGAAGGAATGCCATGTCCGAGGAAGTGATCCGTTCGCTGTCGGTGCGCGGAGTGTCGTATGCGTACCGGGTGTTGCGGGGTACGGAGCGGTGTACCGAGCCGGTCATGGTGCTGGGCGGTGCGTTGCAGGGGATGTTCGGCTGGCCGCAGATGGAGGACCGGCTGGGGCCGGTGGCGGATCTGGTGACCGCGGATCTGCCGGGGATGGGCACCGCGGAGCCGCTGCCGCCGGGGCCGGGCATCGACGTGCTGTGTGCGGCGATCCTGGGGATCATCGACGATCTCGGTGTGCCGCGGATCAATCTCTTCGGCTTCTCCTACGGAGCAGGGCTGGCCTTCGGGTGTGCCCGGCGGTTTCCGGGGCGGATCGCCCGGCTCGTGCTGGGCGGGGTGCCGGCGCACATCAGCGAGGGGCAGGTGGCGCACTGGCAGCGGGCCGCGGGGCATCTCAGGGAGGGGGACACCGACACCTTCGCGACGATGGTGGCCGAGGGGCTGCTGTGCCGTGACGAGAGCCGGTCGGTGGCCCGGCGGGAGCTGGCGTACCGCTATGTGCGGCGGGCGATGCTGCAGGCGGCGCTGCACTCGCCGCACGCGGTGGATTCGCTGAAGCGGGCGCTGACCGATCGGCCGGACTTCTCGGGGGGCCTGTCGGGCGTCCCGACGCTGGTCTTCAGTGGTGAGCACGACACGGTGACGTCCCCGGCGCGGCAGCGGGACTTCGCGGCGACGATCGTGGGCAGCCGCTTTCTGGTCGTTCCCGACACGGACCACTGGGTGGTGCTGGAGCGGCCGGAGGAGGTCGCGGATCTGGTGGCGCGGTTCTTCACGGACCGGCCGCCCACGGCGGTGGGGCGGCAGGCCGCGGCGGGCGCGCGGACGGTCGCCGGTCCGGCGCGGGTGTGAGCGGAGGGCCCGGCGGGCACGGGTCGTAGCCGGGCGGGCACGCAGAGACGGGGCCGGGATCGCCGGAGGCGGCGGACCGGCCCCGTCGGGCTGTGACCGGGGCAACAAACTGCCGTGTGCGGAGGGGGCCTTGAGGGCCCGCGGTGGTGATGCGGGGCACGCGACGTACGTCACGTACGAGGCGGGCTAGTCGAGTCCGGGGGCGGGCGCGGCCGGGCATTACGGGCGTCATTGCGGACATCCCGCCCGAATGCACGAAGACGGGTAGTACACGGCATCATTGCCACCATCGCGGGCCGGCGCTAACCATGTTTGGCGTAACACCGAGAACGAGCCTGCGGACTCTGCCGGAGCGGCGAGCGCGGCACTGACCCTCGGTCCCCCGGGACAGCCACCGATGGCCACCTCCCCCGCCACCCCGCCCTGGAAGAGGTCACCTCCGCATGCCCATGCCCCCTTCTTTCTCTCTGCCCCGCACCGTTCGCCTCACCCGCACGCACAAGATCTCCGCGGTACTGGTGGCCTCCGCGAGCTGCGCGGCCGCACTGGCGATGACCGCGGCACCGAGCAACGCCGCGACGCCGGCCGCGCACGCGTCCGCCGTGGTGAAGCCGGTCGGCGCCAACGGCCTGCCGGTCGTCGACAAGGACAAGGCAGCAAAGGAGCAGGAGCAGACGGCCACCGTGTCGGTCGCCGACGGCCTGAAGGTGACCGCGGTCGCCGAGCAGGGCCACGCCGCCCAGCAGGCCGCCAGCCGCGCCGCGGAGCGCGCGCCGATCGCCAAGGAGGCGCCGAAGGCCGCGCCGAAGACGTACGCGAACAACCTCGACGGCTGGATCCGGCAGTCGCTGGACATCATGAAGTCCAAGGGCATCCCCGGCAGCTACGAGGGCCTGCACCGCAACATCATGCGCGAGTCCAGCGGCAACCCGTACGCCATCAACGACTGGGACATCAACGCCCGCAACGGCATACCCTCCAAGGGCCTGCTGCAGGTGATCCAGCCCACCTTCGACACCTACCACGTCGCGGGTACGGCCCACAGCCTCTACGACCCGGTCGCCAACATCACCGCCGCCGCCAACTACGCGGCGCACCGCTACGGCTCCATCGACAACGTCAACTCCGCTTACTGAGGCGGCTTTCCGCGCCCCCGAGGCGCCGCGACGTGAACGGCAACGGCCCTGTCCGCACTGTGCGGGCAGGGCCGTTGCCGTCGGCGTCGGCGTCGGATGCTGTCAGTACATGTGGTCGCGGCGTGACGGGCCGCCGAAGAGGACGTCCAGGACGTGGGCGGCGATACGGAGGCCCTCGCGCTCCCTCGGGGTCAGATGGTGCCGGCTCTCGTACTGGGGCCGGTGCCCGTGGTGGTGGTCGGCGGGGGCCGCCGCGGCGACGCCGGTGGTGGTGAGGAATCCGGCGGCAGTGAGGCCGGCGAGCACGACGGTGATGCGACGGAGCATAAGCACTTCCCTACGGTGAGTGGTGGTTGTGCGTGGTCTCACTCTCGGGGACCCGCGGTCCGGCCGCCGTGCGACAGCCCGGTCGCTGCTACGAACGGACGACCCGGGCCGCCGTATCGACGGACGCCGGGCGCGATCCCCTTCCGGTGCGCCCGGCGGGCGTGAAGTGCGGGGCGACGGTGGGCAATTCGGATGTGTCCCAGGTAACACGCGAGGGGTTCCGCGTGGCCTCTGGAGGGCGTCGGCGGGTGACGCGGGGCACGCGACGCACGTCACGTACGAGTCCGCCTAGTCGACGGCGGAGGTGGCCCGGCCCGCAAGCACTGGGTCGATAACTACCCAATTCGGGCATCGCGCTACATCTCACGAAGAGAGGTAGTACAAGGGGGCATTGCCACCCGTGGGGTCGGCCGTTAACCATGGATCCCGTCGCACCGAGAGCGCGCCGCACTTCCCGCCCCGAGGGTGATCGCGGCCAGGAGCCTCCGGTCCGAACGCGCCAACGATGGCCGCCTCCCCGTCCCCAGTACCTGGAAGAGGTCACCCCCGTATGCCCAGCTTCACCCTGCCCCGCGCTGCCCGGATCACCCGCATCACCCGCACCCACAAGATCGGTGTGGCCGTTCTGGCCGCCGCCGGTGCCACCACGGGTCTGGCCGTCACCGCGGCCCCGGGCAACGCCGCGACCACGGCCGCGCACGCGCCGGCCGCGGTCAAGCCGGTGAGCGCCGACGGGATGCCCGCCAGGGCCGGCGCCGCGGCCGAGCGCCCCGTGAAGGCGTCCGTCGTGGACCACATCAAGGTCACCGCCGTCGCGAAGCAGGACCGCGCGGCCGAGCAGGCCGCCAGCCGCTCCGCCGACCGCCCGGCCGCGCCGAAGACGTACGCGAACGACCTCGACGGCTGGATCCGGCAGTCGCTGGACATCATGAAGTCCAAGGGCATCCCCGGCAGCTACGAGGGCCTGCACCGCAACATCATGCGCGAGTCCAGCGGCAACCCCGAGGCCGTCAACGACTGGGACGTGAACGCCCAGAACGGCATACCCTCCAAGGGTCTGCTGCAGGTGATCCAGCCCACCTTCGACACCTACCACGTCGCGGGTACGGCCCATGACCTGACCGACCCGGTCGCCAACATCACCGCCGCCGCCAACTACGCGGCGCACCGCTACGGCTCCATCGACAACGTCAACTCCGCTTACTGAGCCGCCGTCGACGCCGGTGCGGCAGACGCGACAGACGCGACGGACGGCCCGGCGGGGTCGGCACACATGACCGGCGAGGCGGCGACATGGCGCGTTCGCCGCTGAGCGGAGAGCGGGTCCCGGCACTGCCGGGGCCCGCTCGTCTTCTTTGCCCCTCGCCTTCTTCGCCCGCTGCGCCACGGCTCTGTTCGTTGTGCCATGGCCGCCGGGCGGAGGGCCCGCGGAGGCCGCCCAGACGAGTGAGATGGCCCGGCCGGACGGCGGACCCCGGACCCATGCAGCCATGGAATCGGTCATTTCAGCGTATAAGTCATTTCATCGGCAGGATTCTGCTCAAAAGCTGCCGAAACTGACTCGACCGAAGTCCTTCGGAGGCACGAGATGCCCTTGCGCAGATCCGCACCGGCCCGCCGTACGGTCCCGCTTGCCGCCGGCGTCCTCGTCACGTTCGCCACCGTGCTCGCACTGCCGCTCGGCGTCCCGGACACGGCCACCGCGAGACCGGACGCCGGGAAGACCCCTGCCCACCCCGAGCAGGACTGGATGGGCTCGACCATCGCCGTGCACGAGGGCATCTCGCGGTCCGGGGGTTCGGAGCCACGCGGCGCCTGGCCCCGGCGGTCGGTGGCCGGGGTCGACGTCTCCAGCCACAACGGCAGAGTGGGCTGGTGGAAGCTGCGGCACATGGGGGTGCGGTTCGCCTACGTCAAGGCCACCGAGGGCAACAACTACAAGAACCCCTACTTCGAGGAGCAGTACCACGGCGCGTACAACGCCGGGATGATCCACGGCGCCTACCACTTCGCGCTGCCGGACCACTCCAGCGGCGCGTCGCAGGCGCGCTTCTTCGCCCACCACGGCGGCGGCTGGTCGCGGGACGGCCGGACGCTGCCGGGGGCGCTGGACATGGAGTACAACCCCTACGGGGAGACCTGCTACGGCAGGAGCCATGCGGGCATGGTGAGTTGGATCGCCGACTTCGTGCACACCTACCGCGAGCAGACGGGCCGGGACGCGGTGATCTACACCTCGACGAACTGGTGGAAGCGGTGCACCGGCAACTCCGGCCGGTTCGGCCGCAGCAACCCGCTGTGGATCCCGCGCTACGGCTCGTCCGTCGGGACCCTGCCGGCCGGCTGGCGCTTCCACAGCATCTGGCAGCACACGTCCTCCGGGCACACGGTCGGCGACCACAACAGGTTCAACGGCCCGTACAGCCGACTGAAGGTGCTGGCCTACGGCCCGGACGACGACGACTGACGCGGAGCCGGAAAGGGACGCACGCGGAAACACCCGCACTGGCGGAATTTCGCGTACAACCTTCCCCGTCCGGCTGGTGTCCAACAGGTGCAGCACCGATTCGGTGCACGACCACGCGAAGGACACCACCCGACGGGGGTTTTCCATGAAGCGTTCCTCTCTTCTCATCGGTTCGACGGCACTGGCGCTGGCGGGAACGGCCACCATGGGCCTGGCCGGCACCGCATCGGCCGCGCCACTCGCCGGCGGGGCCTACAACGGGGCGTGCGGCAGCGGCTATCGCGTCGTGAATTCCGCACCGGTCAGCGGAAAGGGCACGGTCTATCTGACGTACAGCGCGAAGACCGGAAAGAACTGTGTGGTGACGGTCCGGAACACGCCGGGGAAGGCGGTGATCGTGCGTGCCGAACTCGGGCCGTCCGACCACAGTTCCGCCCCGGTATTCGACAGCGGGAAATACACCGCATTCGCCGGGCCGGTCTTTCTCGCGGCGAAAGGCAGGTGCGTGGACTGGGGCGGGGCCGTCGAGTCGGTGAGCGTCCGGGTCGCCGGTTCCAACTGCGGGCGGCTGGCGGCCGGGATGGTCGTCCGGCACTGAAACTCCAGCCCTGGCGGGCGGGTTGGGGGGGATTGTCGGGGGGATTTCGGTACGGCGGTGGGCCGTCAGGCGCATCGGGGCGGCGGGCCGGTGCTCTCGCGGGGTTCCAGGTGCGGGAGTTCGCCCTCGACGGTGCGGGGCAAGCCGCCGTCGAGGAGGGCGAGGAGTTCGCCGGCGGCGAGGCGGCCGAAGCCCGCGGTGTCGCGGACCAGCGCGGTGAGCGGGGGATGGGCGACGCGGCACAGCGGGGAGTCGTCCCAGGCGACGACGGACAGCCGGCCCGGTACGGGGATGCCGCGGCCGGCGGCCACCGAGGCGCCGGCGACCGCCATCACGTCGTTGTCGTAGACGAGCGCGGTCGGCGGGGTGGCCGCGTCGAGGAGGCGGCGGGTGGCGGCGGCGCCCTCGGCGTCGGAGTAGTCGGTGGTGACCGAGCGGACCTGCCGGGCGTCCAGGCCGCGGCGGGCGGCCTCGGTGCGCAGGGAGTGGATGCGGCGGGCGGTGTGGGCGAGGCCGGGCAGGCCGGCGAGGTGCACGATGCGGCGGTGGCCGAGGCCGTGCAGATGGTCCAGGATCCGGGCCATGGCCCTGGCGTCGTCGGCCCAGACGGTGGAGAGCAGCGCACCGGCGGGTGCGGGTCCTGCGGGGCCGCCGATGGTGACGGCGGGGAGGCCGAGGGCGGCGAGGAGGGCGGGGCGGGGGTCGTCGGTGCGGGGGTCGACGACGAGGACGCCGTCCACCCGGCGTTCGGCCCACCAGCGGCGGTAGAGCGCGCACTCGGTGTCGAGGTCCTCGGCGACCTGGAAGAGCAGGGCGGTGTGCCGGGCGGAGAGCACTTCCTGGATGCCGGAGACGAGTTGGAGGAAGAAGGACTCCACGCCCAGGGTGCGGGCCGGGCGGGCCAGCACCAGGCCGAGGCAGCCGGCGCGTTCGCCGGAGAGGGCGCGGGCGGCGCTGTTGGCCTGCCAGCCCAGTTCGTCGGCGACCCGGCGGATCCGGGCGCGGGTGCCGTCGGAGACGCCCGGGCGGCCGTTGAGGGCGAAGGAGACGGCGCTCTCGGAGACCCCGGCCCGCCGGGCGATGTCCTTGATGGTCGGGCGGCGCGCCGGTCTGCGGCGGGCGGCCTCACCGGGCGCTGTCATCGCGGGCTCCTCCGGGCCGGACCGCTGAGTGCCGACAGTCTGATCAGGGCGGCCGGGACTGTCAAACAAGGTCCGGGAGGAACGGCGCTCGCACCGCAAAACCCGTGGGGTAACGCGGTCTTGACGCCTTCTAAAGCGCATTAGTACCGTCTGCCGCGTCGCGGATCCGGAAGGCCCAGGATGGCCCGCACCGCGCCGTGGAACCGGATCCCTGAGGCGACGAGTACGACAGTTCTCCGGTCCGAGCACGTCCGCGCACTTGCAGCCAAGGAGCCGGCCATGCGTCGTCGTTCCCTTCGGACATCCGCCGCCACCGCGGTCCTCGCCGCCACCGCGCTTTCGCTGTCCGCGTGTGGTGCTCCGGACGGCGGCGGGGATGTGGGCGGTGTCTCGGGGAAGGTGACGGGGCAGGTCACCTTCCAGACGTGGAATCTGCGGGCGCGTTTTCAGAAGTTCTTCGACGGGGTCGTCGCGGAGTTCGAGAAGAAGTACCCGGGCACGAAGGTGAAGTGGATCGACCAGCCGGCCGAGGGATATGCGCAGAAGCTGAGTGCGGACGCGGCCGCCGGCACGCTGCCGGATGTGGTGAACGTGTCGCCGGATCTCGCGTATCCGCTGGCGAAGGCCGGGCTGGCGCTCGACCTCGGCAAGGCGGCGGGGCAGTACCGGGGCGAGTATCTGGACGGGGCGTGGCAGAGCCAGCGGATGCCGGGGATGCCGGGTGTCTACGCCTTTCCCTGGTATCTCAACACCGGCCCGATGTTCTACAACAAGGACCTTTTCCGCAAGGCCGGTCTGGAACCGGAGAAACCGCCGGTCACCTACGACCGGCTGTTCGCGGACGCGCTGACGATGGCGCGGAACAGCGACCGGAGGATCGCGATGCTGGCCGGCACGCCGTCGATCGAGGACTTCGGCCGCTACGGCGTGCGGCTGATGAACGCCCGGGGCACGGAGTTCACCTTCAACGAGCCCAAGGGCGTGGAACTCCTCACGCGCTACCGGCAGTTGTACACGGCCGGGGCGCTGGACTCGCAGGCGCTGACGGCCGTGGCCGAGTCGGCGGGGCGCAAGTTCGCGCAGCAGTCGGTGGCGATGAATCCCGGCAGCGCGCTCGATCTGGTGAACTTCAAACGGGACGCGCCGGGCCTCTACAAGAACATCGGTATCACCGATGCGGTCAACAACACCGGCAGGGCCAATATGTACGTCCAGGGCCTGATGGTGAACGCGCGGAGCCGGGTGAAGCCGGCGGCGGTGGCGTTCGCGCACTTCGTGACGGACAAGCGGCACCAGATGGCGTTCGCGCGGCAGGTCACGGTCTTTCCGAGCACGAAGGGTTCGCTGGACGATCCGTACTTCACGAAGGAGGACGGAACGGATACGACGCGGGTGCGGGTGGCGGCGGCGAAGTCGCTGAAAACCGCGGTGAATTACACCCCGGTACTGCTCAGTGATCAGATGAAGACGGTGCTGCGCAATGCGGTGGCCCGGGCCCTGCGGGGAAAGCAGTCGCCGAAGGAGGCGCTGGATTCCGCGGTGGCGGAGTGCGACCGTCTGCTGACGGCCGGCTGAGGCCGAAGATGGGGAGGCGGCGTACGCAGTCGGCCATCAGCCCTTGGCTGTTCCTCGCGCCCGGCCTGCTGGTCGTCGGCGGATTCAGCCTCTATCCGTTTGTGAGCACGGTGGCGCATTCGTTCACCGACGCCCGGACGTTGAAGGCGGGGCGGTTCACCGGTGGTGCCAACTACCGGGAGATGCTGGCCGATCCGATGTTCTGGACGGGGCTGCGCAACAGCGTGCTCTACGTCCTGGGCGTGGTGCCGCCGCTGGTGGTACTGCCGCTGCTGCTGGCCCTGCTCGTGCGGCGGAGCGTGCCGGGGATCGCGTTCTTCCGGGCCGCGTTCTATCTGCCGGTGGTGGCTTCGGTGGTGGTGGTCGGGCTGATCTGGGTGTGGCTGCTGGACGACCGGGGGCTGGTCAACGCGCTGCTGGAGGCGCTGGGGTTCGGCCGGGTCGGCTTTCTCGGCGATTCCTGGCTGCTGCTGCTCAGTGCGATGGCGGTGACGGTCTGGAAGGGCCTCGGCTACTACATGATCGTTTATCTGGCGGCGCTGGCGCAGGTGCCGCGGGAGCTGCACGAGGCGTGCGCGGTGGACGGGGCCGGCCCGGTGCGGCGCTTCCTGACGGTCACGGTGCCCGCGGTGCGCTCGACGATGGTGCTGGTGGCCGCGCTGTCCGCGGTCAACGCCTTCAAGGTGTTCTCCGAGGTGTATCTGATGGCCGGGCCGGCCGGCGGGCCCGGCGGGGAGGACACCACGCTGGTGCTGCTCGTCCAGCAGGCCGGGACGGGGCTCGGCGGGCGGGTCGGTTACGCCTCGGCGCTGTCGGTGGTGGTCTTCGTGCTCACGCTCGGGCTGATGCTGCTGGTGTTGCGCGCCCACCGCGGGGAGGAGCGGTGACCGGGGCGGAGCGGCGCCGGCGGAGGCGGGCCGGAGGCTCGCTGCTGGTGCGCTATCTGTTGCTGCTCGCGGTGCTGGCGCTGACCGTCGGGCCGTTCCTGTGGCAGTTGTCGACGTCCCTCAAGGGTCCGGGCGAGGATCTCTACGGCTCTCCGCCGAGTCTGCTGCCGCACCATCCGACGCTCGGCAACTACGCGGCGGTGGCGCGGGTGATCCCGGTGTGGGACTTCGCGCTGAACTCCCTGCAGGTCGCCGTCGCCAATGTGCTGACCAACTGTGCGGGCGCGGCGCTCGCCGGCTATGCGCTGGCCCGGCTGCGGTTCCGCGGCCGCCGGGTCGCGGTGGTGGTGTTCGTGATGGCGATGCTGGTGCCGGTGGAGAGCGTCATGATCGCCCAGTTCATGACGTTGCGTCAATTGCAGTTGAACAACACCCTGGTCGGGGTGGTGCTGCCCGGTTGTGTCGGCGCGATGAACGTGCTGCTGATGCGGAACGCCTTCGCGGCGCTGCCGTACGAGGTCGAGGAGGCGGCTTTCGTGGACGGCGCCAATGCCTGGCAGCGGTTCGTGCGGATCGCGCTGCCGTCGGTGCGGGGCACCTTGGCGGTGGTCGCGGTCTTCGCGTTCATGGGCGCCTGGGACGACTTCCTGTGGCCGCTGATCGTGCTGAGCGACCAGTCGAAGTTCACCCTGACCGTCGGCCTGAACTATCTGCACGGCACCTTCGCGGACGACCAGCGGCTGGTCGCGGCCGGTTCGGTGATCGCCGTCGTGCCGCTGATCGTGCTCTTCGCCGTACTGCAGCGCTCCTTCTTCCGTGGCGTCGAGGAGGGCGCCGTCAAGGGCTGATGCCGCATCCACCCGGAGGGACAGGTTCCGTCATGCCCGTAGCCCACGAGCCGCGCCGGATCCGCTTCGGCGTCAACTACACGCCGAGCCGGGGGTGGTTCCACCACTGGCTGGACTTCGACCCGGACGCGGTGTGCGCGGACCTGGACGCCGTCGCCGCGCTCGGCCTGGACCACGTCCGGGTCTTCCCGCTGTGGCCGCTGTTCCAGCCCAACCGGACGCTGATCCGGCCGCGCGCCGTCGAGCAGCTGGTGCGACTGGCGGACGCGGCGGCCGACCGCGGACTGGACGTCGCGGTGGACGGCCTCCAGGGCCATCTGTCCAGCTTCGACTTCCTGCCCGCCTGGACGCGGACCTGGCACCGCCGCAGCCTCTTCACCGATCCCGAGGTCCTCTCCGGCCAGGAGGAGTACCTGCGGACGCTGGCCGCCGCGCTCGCCGACCGGCCCGCCTTCCTGGGGATGACCCTCGGCAACGAGTTCAACCAGTTCGCGGACGCCCCGCACCCCGATCCGGACCGGATCACCAGCGGGCAGGCGGCGGCCTGGCTGGAACGGATGCTGGCCGCCTGCGAGCGGGGCGCGCCGGGCCGGCCGCACCTCCACGCCGCGTACGACGCCGCCTGGTACCTCGACGTCCATCCCTTCACCCCCGCGCAGGCCGCCCGGCTCGGCGCCATGACGGCCGTGCACTCCTGGGTGTTCAACGGGACGGCGCAGCGCCACGGCCCGGCCGGCGCCGCCACCGAGCAGCACGCCGCGTACCTGGTGGAGCTGTCCAAGGCATGGGCACGGGACCCGCACCGCCCGGTGTGGCTCCAGGAGGTGGGCGCCCCCGCCCCGCACATCCCCGAGGACCGCGCGGCCCGCTTCGCCACCGCCACCGTCACCAACGTCCTCGACTGCCAGGGGATTTGGGGTGTCACGTGGTGGTGCTCCGGCGACGTCCCGCGGTCGCTGGCGGACTTCCCGGAGCTGGAGTACGGGCTGGGGCTGCTCACCGAGGACGGGGTGGTCAAGCCGGTGGGCCGGGCCTTCGCGGAGCTGGCGGCGCACTGGCGGGACCGTCCGCACCGGCCGCCGGCTCGGACCACCGCGCTGGTCGTCGACGCCGGCGACGTCGAGGAGGCGCCGCGGCGTTCGGTGTGCGCGCCGGGCGGCCCGGTCTTCGAAGCCTGGGCGGAACTGGCCGCGCAGGGCGCCCGGCCCGCCCTCGTCCTCGCCCAACTGGCCGCCGATTCGGGTCACTTGGCGGCGCGCGGGATCACCGAGGTGTGCACTCCGGAGGAGGTGGTGCGGCGATGAGCGGCGTGCCCCGGCCACTCCCCCGCCGCCGGGTGCTGCACGCGGGTGCGGCGGGGGCCGCGGCCGCTCTGCTCGGCCCGTCGGCCGCCCTGTCGGGAGCCGTGGCCGCTGCCGGCGGTGCCGCGCCGCTCCAGCCGTACGCCGCGTACTGGTTCCCGGACTCGCTGCCCGACGGCACGCCCGCGGACGGTGTCGTCTGGCGCAGCCTGGCGTCCTGGACGGCGGAGACGGACCGCGATCTGGCGTTCAACGCCGCGTCGGTGCCGCTCGCCGAGCGGTTCACCCCGACGCCGGCGAACACCACGGCCCGCGCCGGCCGGGCCCGGATCAGCGCACTGGTCTCCTTCGGCCCCACCTCCGGCCTGCCGTCCCAGGGTTCGGCCACCGCCGACGTCTACGCTCCGACGCACTGGGCGTACCTCGACGAGCTGGTCTTCTGGGGCGGTTCGGCCGGCGAGGGGCTGATCCTCGCGCCCACCGCCCCGGTCGTCGACGCCGCGCACCGCAACGGCGTACCGGTGCTGGGCACCGTCTTCCTGCCCCCGGCGGCCTACGGCGGGCAGCTGCGCTGGACCCGTGACCTGGTGCGGCGGGACGCCGCGGGGCGCCATCCGCTCGCCGCGAAGCTGGCGGCGGTGGCCCGGGCGTACGGCTTCGACGGCTGGTTCGTCAACGCCGAGACCGACGGCGGGGACGCCGCGCTCGCCGCGGAGACGCGCGGGTTCCTGCGGGCGCTGCGAGCCGCGGGCGCCCGGCACGGCCTGCGGATCACCTGGTACGACGCGATGGACCGGGACGGCAGGGTGGCCTGGCAGGGCGCGCTCGACGCGCGGAACCAGGAGTTCTTCCAGGACGCCGCCGGGCCGGTCGCCGACTCGGTGTTCCTGGACTTCCGGTGGACCGCGCGGACCCTCGCCGACTCGGGGCGACTGGCCGGCCGACTGGGCCGTAGCCGGTACGCGTTGTGGGCCGGCGTCGATGTGGAGTCGGCGGGCTGGGGCACCGCGGTGGACTGGGACGCGATCGCGCCACCCGGCCGCGACCCCGTGGTGTCGTACGGCTTCTACCGGCCCGAGTGGACGCTGCACCACCTGCCCGCCGGGCGGACGCCGGGCCGCTTCCACGCGGCGGACGACCGGTTCTGGTCCGGCGCGGCACTCGATCCGTCCCGGCCGGCGGGCGGCGGCCGGGAGTGGCGGGCACCGGCGGGCGTGGTCGCGGACCGTTCGACGGTCACCGCCGTGCCGTTCGCCACCTCCTTCAACACCGGTCACGGCCTGCGCTGGTACGAGCACGGCACGGTCGCCTCGGACGCGCCGTGGAACCACCTCGGGCTCCAGGACCGGCTGCCGCCGCGCCGCTGGGTGGTCCGTACCGAGGGCCCGCGCCCGGAGGTGTGCCTGGACTTCGCCGGTGCCTGGCGCGGCGGCAGTGCGCTGCTGGTGCGCGGGGCGCTGCCCTCCCCCGCGGTGCTGGACCTGTTCCCGGCCCGGCTGCCGTGCGGGCCCGGGACCGTGCTGGAGCTGGTGCACCGCGCCGATCCGGGATCCGGCCCGGTGAGCGTCGAGGTGGCGGTGGCGCTGCGGGACTCCCCCGCGCCGGGTGCGCCCGCGCCGTACGCCTTTCTGCCGGCCGGCACCGTACGGGCCGAGGGCGGCTGGCGCACGGTCACGCTGCGGCCGGGTGCCCTCGGCCGGGGGACGGTGCGCGCGCTGGGGGTGCGGCTGACCAGGCGGGGCGGGCGCGCGGTGGCTTGGCGGCTGGGCGCGCTGGCGGTCCACGACGGGGCCGGGAAGCCGGCCGCGCCCGGCGGGGCGAGGGTCACCGGGGCCGGCACCGTCGGCGGCGCGACCGCGCTCCGGCTGGCCTGGCGGCGCGCCCCCGGTCAGGTCCGCCAGTATGTGCTGCACCGTCATCTACCGTGTGGGCGCCGGGTGTTCCTCGGTGGCACCTGCGGTACCGCGTTCTTCGTGCCGGGGCTGCGCCGGGCCGGCGGCGAGGCGGCGGCGCTGCTCACCGTCCGCGCCGTCGACGAGCTGTTCGCCCACTCCGCGCCGGCGGCCGTCCGGTACCCGTGGTGACCCCGGCCGGCCGTCGCCGCACCCCCGTCTCCCCGACCTCTGGAGCCGTACGCCATGCATGACGATCGCGCACTGGTCGAAGCCCGTCTGAAGCGGGTCCTCGACGAACGCATCCGGCCCGCCGTGTATCCGGAATCCGTGGCACTGGAGGTGGCGGCCTGGGTCGCGCCGGGCAGGCCGGGTGAGCCGGTGCCGGTGGCCGAGGGGCTGGCCGCCGCGCACACGCCGGTGGCGGTGGGCGATGCCTGGGGCGCGCCGTGGCGGACGACGTGGTTCCGGGTGCGGGGGACGGTGCCCGAGGCGTGGGCGGGGCGCACCGTGGAGGCGGTGCTTGACCTGGGGTTCGACGAGCGGATGCCAGGGTTCCAGTGTGAGGCGCTGGTGTACCTCCCGGACGGGACGCCGGTGAAGGGCCTGAACCCGCGGAACCAGTGGGTGCGGGTGGGGGCTCCGGTGCGGGGCGGCGAGCGGGTCGAGTGGCATCTGGAGGCCGCGTCCAACCCCGTCGTCCTCGGCGTCCCCCCGTTCCGGCCGACGGCTCTGGGCGATCCGGAGACCGCGGGCAGCGCGCCGCTGTACCGGCTGGCGCGGATGGACCTGGCGGTGTTCGACACCGAGGTGTGGGAGCTGGCCCTGGACCTGGAGGTGCTGGGCGAGCTGATGGCGGAGCTGCCGGTGGACGCTCCCCGGCGCTGGGAGGTGCTGCGGGCGGTGGAGCGGGCATTGGACGCGGTGGACCTGCAGGACGTGGGCGGGACGGCCGCGGCGGCGCGGCGCCGGCTGCGGGAGGTGCTGGCGGCGCCGGCCGCGGCGTCCGCGCACCGGATCAGCGCAGTGGGGCACGCCCATATCGACTCGGCGTGGCTGTGGCCGCTGCGCGAGACGGTGCGGAAGGTGGCCCGGACGACGGCGAACATGACGGCGCTGCTGGCCGACGAGCCGGAGTTCGTCTACGCCATGTCGCAGGCGCAGCAGTACGCCTGGCTCAAGGAGCACCGTCCCGAGGTCTACGCCCGGGTCAGGCGGGCGGTCGCGGAGGGGCGGTTCGTCCCGGCGGGCGGGATGTGGGTGGAGTCGGACACCAACATGCCCGGTTCGGAGGCGATGGCCCGTCAGTTCGTCCACGGCAAGCGCTTCTTCCTGGAGGAGTTCGGGGTCGAGAACGACGAGGTGTGGCTGCCGGACACCTTCGGTTTCGCGGCGGGGCTGCCGCAGATCATCAGGGCGGCCGGGGCGAAGTGGCTGCTGACACAGAAGATCTCCTGGAGCCGGGTGAACTCCTTTCCGCACCACACCTTCCGCTGGGAGGGCATCGACGGCACCCGGATCTTCACCCACTTCCCGCCGGTGGACACCTACAACTGCCGACTGTCGGGCGCCGAACTCGCCCACGCGGCACGGAACTTCAAGGAGAAGGGGACCGCTCGGCACTCGCTGGCGCCGACCGGCTGGGGCGACGGCGGCGGGGGCACCACCCGGGAGATGGTCGCCAAGGCGCGGCGGCTGCGGAATCTGGACGGCTCGCCGGTGGTGCGGTGGGAGCGGCCCGCCGACTTCTTCGCCCGGGCCGAGGCCGAGCATCCGGACGCGCCGGTGTGGGTGGGCGAGCTGTACCTCGAACTGCACCGTGGGACGCTGACCAGCCAGGCGCGTACCAAGCGCGGCAACCGCCGCAGCGAGCACCTGCTGCGGGAGGCCGAACTCTGGTCGGCGACCGCCGCGGTCACCGTCGGATTCCGGTATCCCTACGAGGAGTTGGACCGGATCTGGAAGACAGTGCTGCTGCACCAGTTCCACGACATCCTGCCCGGTTCGTCCATCGCCTGGGTGCACCGCGAGGCGGAGCGGGCCTACGCCGCGGTCGCCGCCGAGCTGGAGGCGCTGATCGGCGGCGCGCTGACGGCGCTGGCCGGCGGCGGCGACCGGCGGCTGGTGGCGAACGCCGCGCCGCACGCCCGGGGCGGGGTGGCGGCGGGCGCGGTGGGCGGGCCGGTGGTGTCGGGCGGGCCGGTGGCCGCCGGGCCGCGCCCCGGCGGCGGGTTCGTCCTCCAGCACGATCTGCTGCGGGTCGAGATCGACGGTCGCGGTCTGGTCGTCTCCGCGTACGACCGGGCCGCCGGGCGGGAGGCGGTCGCTCCGGGCGCGGCGGCGAACCTGCTCCAGATCCATCCGGACTTCCCCACCATGTGGGACGCCTGGGACGTGGACGCCTTCTACCGGCGGGTGGTGACCGATCTGACCGACGCGGACGAGGTGGTGCTGGCCGCGGCGGCCCCGGAGGCCGCGACGGTCCGCGTGGTACGGCGCTTCGGCGGCTCGCGGGTGGTGCAGACGCTGACGCTGGCGCGCGGGCAGCGGCGGCTGGACATCGACACCGAGGTGGACTGGCACGAGACCGAGAAGTTCCTCAAGGCCGCGTTCCCGCTGGATCTGCACGCGGAGCGGTACGCGGCGGAGACCCAGTTCGGGCATCTGTACCGGCCGACGCACACCAACACCAGCTGGGAGGCGGCGAAGTTCGAGGCGTGTGTGCACCGGTTCGTGCATGCCGGTGAGCCGGACTGGGGCGTGGCGCTGGTCAACGACGCGACGTACGGGCACGACGTGACCCGCACCGTGCGGGAGGGCGGGCCCGGCGGGGCGCGGGGCACCACCACGACGGTGCGGCTCTCGCTGCTGCGCGCCCCGCGCTTCCCGGACCCGGAGACGGATCAGGGCATCCACCGCTTCCGGTACGCGCTGGTCCCGGGGGCGACGATCGGGGACGCGGTGCGCGAGGGGTACCGGATCAATCTGCCGGAGCGGGCGGTGACCGGGGCGGGGGCGGTGCCGCCGCTGGTCGCGGTGGACGACGACGCGGTGGTGGTCACCGCGGTCAAGCTGGCCGACGACCGCAGCGGCGATGTGGTGGTCCGGCTCCACGAGGCCCGCGGAGCACGCGCCCGCGCGACCCTGACCTGCGGTTTCCCGCTGGCGGGGGCGGTCGCCACGGACCTGTTGGAGCGTCCTGCCGAGGACGGTCCGGCCCTGGAGCGGGAGGGCGACACGGTGCGGATGGCGCTGCGGCCGTTCCAGTTGGTGACACTGCGGCTGTGCCGGGCGGTGGGCGCGCACGCGGCCGGCTGATCTGCGGGGCGCGGGGGTGGCTCAGCCGGGGTCGGCGGAGGGGGTGCGGGCGTCGCGGCAGGTGTCCCGGCGGGCCGCCCGCCGGTCCCGGCCGGCGCCGCGGCCGCGGTTCCCGCGCAGCGGACGGGGCCCGGGCGGGGCGTCCCGGCCCGGGTCCCGGCGCGGGTCCAGGCCGAGCATGTCCATCAGCAGCGACAGATCCGCCGCGTCCCGGGCGCGGCCGGCGAGCGCCTTTCTGGCCAGCCGTCGTTCCTCGTCGCCGGGGACGGCGCGGGCGGCGGTGTCGTCGGCACCGCGGTGTTCATCGCTCACCGCTGCATTCTCGGCCGGACCGGGGCGGGCTGCCCGTCGAGCGGGCCGTTGGGCGCACGAGGGAACCGCAAGGGCGTGTATTCCCTCTTTATGGGCACTTGCACTTGATCGTCATGGTCACTCGCGTGTGATCGTCAGTAGCGGAGCCACCGTTGAAACACCCTTACGCCCGCGGCCTCGCGGCCGTCCTCGTCGCCTCCTGCGCCCTGCTCGCCGGCTGTTCGGAGAACGGCAAGCCGGTCGACTTCAACGCGGGCGGCTCGTCCGCCTCCGTCAAGCCGGTCGACCAGGACACCAGGATGCCCAGCGGCACGAAGAGCGAGTTCCGAATAACCCGCACCCTGGACGACGGCACGCACATAGCCCGGACGACGCTGAAGGGGGCGAAATCCGGCGTCACCGGCAGCGTCTGGGTGTGGGCGCCCAAGCAGTACCAGGACCCCAAATACGCCAAGAGCGGTTTTCCGGTGCTGATCGCCCTGCCCGGCGGCCTGGGCAGCCCGAAGGACAAGCAAGGCGTCACCAATTACTGGGTCGGCGGCGACATCAAGCTCCAGGAAAACCTCACGAAGTGGACCGAGGAAGGCAAGAGCCTGCCGTTCATCGTGGTGATGCCGATGCTCAATCCGGACACCCGCTACCACGACGGAAGTGACATTCCCGGCCAGCAGAAGATGGGCACCTGGCTGACCGACGACGTCGTCGATCTGGTCAAGGCCAATTTCCGTACCTTCAAGTCCCGGGACGGCTGGGCGTTCATGGGCTCGTCCTCGGGCGGTTTCGCCGGACTGAAGTCGGTGCTGAAGTACCCGGAGAAGTTCAAGGCGGCGATAGCCAGCGGCCCGGACATCGTGCCGGATTCCCCGATGTGGGCCGGGCACCAGAAGGAGAAGGACGCCAACAACCCGGAAAAGCTCGCGGCCGGCCTGCTGAAGAAGGGCGGACCCGAAGTGTATCTGGCGTTCCAGGCCGGCAGCAAGGAAGGCGCCTCGGTGCTGAATCCCATCCGCCGCTTCCAGGAGAAGTACGGAAAGGGTCCGATCCACACCGCGTTCCAGGTCATTCCCGGCGGCCGGCACAATGCCTGGGATTACCAGAAGGGCATGGAGACCAGCTCCATGAAATTCATCAGCGACCATCTGAAGGCCCCGGTTCCCAGCGACTCGTGATGCAGATCGTCCGTTCGGGGGTGATGCTGGAGCCGAGGGGGGTCCGTCGCTGAGGAGGACGACCCATGTCCGTGCTGGACAAGCTCAAGAGCCTGCTCAAGGGCCATGAGGAGCAGGCAGGCAAGGGCATCGACAAGGCCGGCGACTACGTCGACGAACGGACCCAGGGCAAGTACCAGAGCCAGGTCGACACCGCCCAGGACAAGCTCAAGGAGCAGCTCGGCGGGACGGACCGGGACACGGACCAGCCGCCGCAGTAACTCCGCGCCCGGCCCGGGACAAGGACCCGGGCCGGGATTAGCCTGAACGGATGATCACCACCACGTCCGCCCGGCTCGCCGCCGACGTCCTGATGCGCCCCGCCGAACTGGCGGACGCCGCCGGGTTCGCCCGGTCCTACCAGCGCAGTCTCGACCACCTCCGCGCCACCGAACCGGTCCGCGCGGAGGGGTACTACACGCCGGCCGGCCAGACGGAGCGCCTCCGAGCGCAGCTGGCGGAGCGGGACGCCGGGCGGCTGATGCCCTGGGTCCTGGTCCGCGAGCCGGACGGGCCCGGGGAGCCGGACGTGGTGGGCGCGATCACCCTGTCCCAGATCACCTACGGCCCGCTGCGCAGCGCGAGCGTCGGCTACTGGATCGACGCCGGGTATCTGCGCCGCGGGCTGGCGTCCGCCGCGGTGCGGGCGGTGTGCGCGGCGGCCGACGGGGAGCTGGGGCTGCACCGCCTGGAGGCGGGCACGCTGCTGGACAACACCGCCTCGCAGCGGGTCCTGACCGGCTGCGGCTTCACCCTCTACGGCACCGCGGAGAAGTACCTGTTCATCAACGGTGCCTGGCGGGACCACCGGCTGTTCCAGAAGATCCTCAACGACCGGTGCCCGTAGTCGGGACGTCCCATACGGCGGCGCCCGCCCCCTGCGTACTGCGCGGGGGCGGGCGCCGTCGGTTCCGGCGGGGCCGCGATCACGGGGTGGCCAGCACCTTGATCTTCTCCGCCTGCGGGCCCTTCTGACCCTGGGTGACCTCGAAGGTGACCTTCTGGCCCTCCAGCAGCTCGCGGTAGCCGGTGGCGTCGATGTTCGAGTAGTGCGCGAAGACGTCGGCGCCGCCGTCGTCCTGCGCGATGAAGCCGAAGCCCTTCTCCGAGTTGAACCATTTCACCGTGCCCGAAGCCATGTTGCGTCTCCTTCGCTCTATGGGCCCGAATCGGCTCCCGCAACCCGCGGAATCCGGAGGTGATCGCCCTGGTCCGGAGACGTACCGGACACAAAGAACGCCCGTGAATGCGACACGGGCGCCCGGCACTTCGGAACCACGACAGCTGATCAGGACGCTACACCGACCGAGGCCGCCAGTCACCACAAACCATGGCAAACGCGTCATCCTTCACCGGGCAAGGCCACACCGCGCCCTCCGCATCCCCGGTCGATCGGACGCCTGTACGACTCCGGGGGTCGTCAGGAGACCGGTCCGCCGTCCCAGGGACCGGCGGGCCGCCGCCGGCGCCACCACAGCGCGGTGCCGAGCCCGGCCAGGGCGACCACCCCGGCGGCGCAGAAGGACCAGACGACCACGTCGCCGGTGCGGCCGGCCGGACCGGCGGCCGGCGCCCGGTGCGGGGCGGTGGCCGGCGGCCGGTGGGCGGCCGGCTCCGTCCCGGCGTCGTACCCGTCGGGGGACGAGGCCGGCAGCGCGCCGACCGCCGCGGCCCGGGGCGCTGCGGCGAACCCCCAGTCCAGCAGGGCCCGGGCCTCCTCGTAGACCGCGTTCTCGGCGCCGGACCGCGGGTGCATCACGGTGACCAGCAGCGTGCGGTCGCCGCGCCGGGCGGCCGCGATCAGGGTGTTCCCGGCGTGCGAGGTGTAGCCGTTCTTCACCCCGATCAGGCCCCGGTAGGGAGCCACTCCGTGCGAGCCGACCAGCAGCCGGTTGGTGTTCTGGATGCCGGACGCGTCCGGCCCGCCGTCCTCGGGCAGCAGCGCGGTCTTCGTGGCGGCGAGGCGGGCGAAGTCCCGGTCGGCCAGCCCGGCCTGGCCGAAGAGGGAGAGGTCGTAGGCGGAGGAGAACTGGCCGGGCGTGTCGAAGCCGTCGGCGGACTCCACGAGGGTGTCGCGGGCGCCCATCCGGCGCGCGGTCACCTGCATGTCCTCGATGGTCTTGTGCCAGCCGCCGTTCATGGTGGCGAGGGCGCGCACGGCGTCGCTGCCGGAGCTGAGGAAGACGCCGCGCCACAGGTCGCCGACGCGGTAGCGCAGGTCCTCCCGGAGGCCGGCGAGCGCACTGCCGGCCTCGATGCCGGCCAGGTCCGCGCCGGAGACGGTGCGCACCGTGCCCTGGGCGAACCTCGGCAGCACGGTCAGCGCGAACAGCGTCTTGAGGGTGCTGGCCGGCGGCAGCTGCCGGTGGGCGTCCCTGGCCGCGAGGATCCGGTGGTTGCCCAGGTCCGTCACGGCCCACGACAGGGCCGAGACCCGGGGCGGCTCGGGCACGCCCGGCCGGGGCAGGAACTGCACGCCGGGCTCGTCCAGCAGGTGCCGGAGCGGGGCCGGGGGCGCGCCGCGCAGGTCGTCGATGCCGTTGGGGCCGTCGGCGACCGCCGGGCAGGCCAGGGCCGGCAGGCTCGTGGCGCAGACCGCCGCTGCGGTCAGGGCTCTGACGGGGGACCAGGTCGCTGTCGGCATGGGGCCACGCTAAGAACGCCTCGGGCCGCGCGCCGGTTGGCCTACTCCATACGGTTCCGGCGGCCGGGCCCCGCCGGGTCCGCGAAGCCGGCCGGCCGCTCCCGCTCCCCCGCCGCGCCGTCAGGACCGCGCGGCACCCACCTCCCGCGCCTCTCCGCCCGGCGCGGACACCTGCCGGGCTCCCAGCGCCCCGGGCCGGCTGTCCGCGTCCGGCCGGGCACCGCGGACGAGGTCCGGCAGCAGGGTGAGCAGCCCCAGCACGGCCGGCCCGGCGCCGAGCCGCAGCGGCGTGCGCAGGCCGTAGGGGTCCAGGGCAGGCCGCCGAAGGACGAGCCCACGATCACCCCGAGCGTGATGAAGGAGGAGTGCACCGTGGTGACCAACGGCCCGGCGTTTCCGGTGCGTTGGACCCGGGTGGCCATCGCCGGGTTCATCGTCACCCCGACCAGCCCGACGCCCAGCATCATCGCCACCGCCGGGACGGCCGGCTGCGCCAGGAGCGCGAAGCCGGCGAGGAAGAGGGCGTTCAGGGCCAGTCCGGCGACCTGCACCCCGACCGGGTGCCGGTCGGCGAACCACCCCACGACCGTGTTGCCGACGACGGTGGCCGCACCGTAGGCGATGAGCAGCCCGCCGCTACGCCGGACGCCGGACGCCGCGCGGCACCGGGCGCGCGCCCTCCGGACTGAGCAGCGGGGCGTGCAGATCGCCGTGGCGTGCGCGGCGCGCGGCGATCTCGTCGAAGAGGAAGGTGAGTTGGCCCGGTTCGGTGCAGCCGGCGACCTCGTCCCAGGTGACCGGGGTGGAGACGGTCGGGGCGGGGCGGGCGCGCAGGGTGTAGGCGGTGGCGGTGGTCTTGGCTGCGGCGTTCTGGGAGAAGTCGATGAAGACCTTGCCGGGCCGCAGCGCCCGGGTCATCTTGTGCGTGACCAGGTCCCCGAGGGCCGCGCCGGCCTCGACGGCCAGCGTCCGGGCGTAGGCGGTGGTGCGGTCGGAGGAGGTGGGCTCGACGGCGACGACCAGGTGCAGACCCTTGGAGCCGCTGGTCTTGACATAGGTGTCCAGGCCGTCGGCGGCCAGCCGGTCGCGCAGCCACAGGGCGGCCGCGCAGCACTCCACGATCGTGGCCGGCTCCCCCGGGTCCAGGTCGAAGACCAGCCGGTCGGCCACGCCCGGTGCGCCGCAGGTCCACTGCGGGGTGTGCAGTTCGACGACGAGGTTGGCGGCCCAGACCAGGGAGGCGAGGTCCTGGAGGAGCACCTGGCGGGCCGGCCCCGACCTCGAATGGGGGACCGCACAGCTCTTCACCCAGGAGGGCGTGCCGGGCGGCACGTTCTTGGTGAAGAAGCGCTGGCCGTCCGGCCCGTCGGGGTAGCGGAGGAAGGACACCGGGCGGTCGCGGAGGTGCGGGAGCAGGACGTCCGCGGTGGTGGTGCAGTAGTGCACCACCTCACCCTTGGTGGTGCCGGTCTCGGGATAGAGGACCTTGTCCAGGTTCGTCAGCGAGAGGCGCCGCCCCTCCACGACGGTGATCGGCGACATACCATTGAGAATCCCACATAAGGGACGAACCATGCGATCTATCTGGAATGGGTCCATATCGTTTGGCCTGGTCACCATCCCCGTGAAGACCTACAGCGCCACCGACCGCGGCTCCCCGGTCTCCTTCGTCCGCATCCACGAGAAGGACGGCGCACCGATCCAGTACCGCAAGGTCTGTGAACTGGACGGCGAGGAGGTGCCGAACGAGGAGGTGGGCAAGGGGTACCAGCCGCCCGGCGACGACACCGTCGTGCCGATCACCGACGAGGACCTGTCCCGGCTGCCGATGCCGACGGCCAAGACGCTGTCGATCCTCTCCTTCGTGGACCCCGCCGAGATCGACCCGCTCCAGCTCGACAAGGCGTACTACCTCGGCCCCAACGGGGCCGCCGCCGCCAAGCCGTACGCCCTGCTGCGGGAGGCGCTGGAGCACCACGGGAAGGTCGCGATCGGCAAGGTGGCGATGCGGGGGCGGGAGACCCTCGCCATGCTGCGGGCGCACGACGGGGCGCTGGTGATGCACGCGCTGCTGTGGCCGGACCAGATCCGCTCCGCGGAGGGGATCGCGCCGGAGGACGTCCGGATCCGCGAGAACGAGATGCAGCTGGCCGAGACCCTGATGGACTCGCTGGGCGAGCTGGACCCGACCGAACTCCACGACGACTACCGCGAGGCGGTGGAGGAACTCGTCGCCGCCAAGCTGGAGGGCGGTACCCCGGCCGCGCCCGACACCTCCGCCGTCCCCGGCGCCAAGGTCATCGACCTGACGGCGGCGCTGGAGAAGAGCGTCCGGGCCGCCCGCGGCGGCGCCCTGGACGAGGGCGGGACGGGTGCGGAGGGCGGTGCGTCGGTCACTCCGCTCCGGGGCCGTGGCGCCACCCGCGGGAGGACGGCGGCGAAGAAGACCGCGGCGGGAGGGACCGCGGGCGGCAAGCGCGGCGCCACCAAGACGACGGCGGGCGGCAGATCCGCCGGCGGCGGGACCACCGGCGGGAAGACCGGCGGCACCAGGTCCAACGCCCGTACGGGAAGCGGCGGTTCACCGGCCGCCGGAAAGACCGCCGCGGCCGAGCGCGGCGGGACCGGCAGCACCGGCCGGACCGCGACCAAGAAGCAGACCAGGGCGAAACGGACGTCGAAGTCCACCGCGTCGTAGTCCCGCCGCCGCGGCGGCGGTCCGGGGCCGTCCCCCTCGGCCTGGCGCTAGAGTCGCAGCATGGCTTCAGACGAGGGGACGACCACGGCCCGGGTCGACAGCTGGATCTGGTCGGTGCGGCTCACCAAGACGCGCTCGATGGCCGCGTCGGCCTGCCGCGCCGGCCATGTGCGTGTCAACGGCGAGCGGGTGAAGCCCGCCCACGCCGTACGGCCCGGTGACGAGGTACGGCTGCGGCAGTCCGGCCGGGAGCGCATCGTGGTGGTGACCCGGCTGGTGCGCAAGCGGGTGGGTGCCCCGGTCGCCGTCGAGTGCTACGTCGACAACAGCCCGCCGGCGCCGCCACGCGAGGAGATCGCGGTGATCGCCGTACGGGACCGCGGCGCGGGCCGGCCCACCAAGCGCGACCGCCGCGAACTGGACCAGCTGCGCCGCCACCTCGGCACCGGCCCGGCCCCCGACCAGGGGCCCTGAGCGCCCTAGGCGTCGGGCAGCGCGTCCACGTACACCCAGCGGCCGTCCTCGCGGGCGAAGCGGCTGTGTTCCTCCTGGCTGCCGGCGTGGCCACGCACGGTGTAGTGCGCGCGGAAGGCGACCGTGCCCTCGGTGTGGAAGGCGCTGCCGCCGGTCGCGTCGAGGATCTCCAGACGGGTCCAGCGCTGCGCGGGGTCGAGTTCGAGGGCTGCGGGGCGGGTCGTGGAGTGCCAGCTGCGCAGCAGATAGGCGGTGTCGCCGACGGCGAAGGCGCTGTAGCGGGAACGCATCAGCCGCTCGGCCGTCGGGGCGTCGGCGCGGCCCCGGTGGAACGGGGCACAGCACGCGCCGTAGCTCGCTTCGCGGCCGCACGGGCAGGGTGCGTCCTCGGTGACGGGCGTCGGCGCGGGCGGCTGCTGCCGGGTCCGCTGCCTCGGGGATTTCGACGGCTTTCTGGGCTTTGACACGCCTCGATTGTGCCGGGTCGGGCGGGACGGGTCCGCGGCGGGCGGGGTGTGGGCCCGTCAAGGCACCCCACATCTGGACCATTTGAGGGATTTCCACGATAAATCCGCCATTTGCGGCTTTTCTTGGCTTGATACCGGCCGTGAGACTGGAAGAACTCACGGTGACCGTCCCCACACCCAGGAGAGAACCCCATGATTCTGTCCGTTTCCGGCGTCGTCCTGCTCGGTGTCATCGTCTTCCTCTTCTTCCGCAAGGACGGCCTGAAGTTGTCCCACGCCCTGATCTGCGCCCTCTTCGGGTTCTACCTCGCGGGCTCGGCCATCGCGCCCAGCATCAAGGCCGGCGGAGCGAGCCTGGCCAGCCTCCTCGGCGGGATCAAGCTCTAGCTGTGGCCCGGCACCCCCTGCCCCGCATCCTCACCGGCAACGCCCCGGTCACCCGCGGCCGCGAGCTGGCGCGGAGCGCCGCCGACGGCGCGAGCGAGGTGCTCCAACCGCTGATCACCATCGGCCGGGGCCTGCGCCGGCTGGCGGCGGCCGGGCGCGAACGCTGGGCCGCGACCCCCAAGGAGCAGCGGGGGACGCTGTGCTTCGTGGCCGGCGCGGGGGTGGTGCTGGTGGCGCTGGTGCCGTACGGGCCGCTGCTCGCGCTGGTCGCGGTGACGGCGGTGGCGGCCTGGGTGGGCCGGTACCAGGAGCCGGAGGCGGAGGTGGCGCCCGGCCCGAGCGAGGCGGAGACCGGACGGCTGCGGGCGCTCTACGAGGCGCTGGTGCCCTGCTTCTCCTTCGAGGACGACCCCGGACTCCTGTATGCCCATGACGGTGACTGGCAGGAGGCGTTCACCGAGTACGCCTTCGACGAGGACGGCCGGCCGGCGCGGCTGCGCCTGGCGTACCCGGCGTACTTCCCCGACGGCGAGGCCGGCGCCCGGGCCCGCGTCGAGCAGCTGCTGCACGCCAAGTCCGGGCGCGGCCGGGAGTACCGCTTCGACTGGCACGAGGAGGCCAACCAGCTGGTGATGACGGCGCTCGGGCCGCTGCCGGTGGACATCGCGGCGCAGCCCTTCGTGACCTCCCCGGGCGAGACGGTGCTCGGCTTCACCGATCCGGAATCCGTGCAGCGGACGCTGCCGGTGGTGTGCGGGGACGAGGAGCGGGACGTGCCGCCGGTGGTGTGGCGCACCGGCCGGCGGTCCACCGAACCGCATCTGCTGGCGCTGGGGCAGCCGGGCGCGGGCGGTACGACGCTGCTGCGCTCGATCGCGCTCCAGGCGTTGCGGGACGGCGATGTGGTGGTGATCGACGGCGGCGGCACCGGCGAGTTCGGGTGCCTGGCCGGGCGGCACGGGGTGCTGGCGGTGGAGAGCGGGCTGGCCGGGGCGCTGGCGGCGCTGGAGTGGGCGGCGCACGAGACCGAGCGGCGGCTGGTCGTCGCCAACCGGGCGCAGCAGGCCGGGCGGCCCGCGCCGGCGAACGCCCGGCGGCCGCTGTGGATCATCGCGGACAAGCTGACGGCGCTGTCCCATCTGGCGTCGGTGGAGGGCCGGGGCGACCCCCAGCGGCTGCTCCAGGTGCCGCTGCGGCACGGCCGGGCGGCACAGGTGACGGTGGCGGCGGCCGACCAGTTCGAGACCGCGGAGCTGCTGAGCGACCCGGTGCGGACGCACACCAAGGCGCGGGTGGTGCTCGGTCCGGCGACCGCCGAGGAGGTGCGGGCGGTGCTCGGCGCCCCGCCCAGCACCACGCCGCCCCCCTACGTCCCGCCGGGCCGCGGCTACGCCCGGCTCGGCGGCGGCCCGGTGCTCCGCCTCCAGGTGCCGGCCACCCCGGACCCGTTCGACAAGACCGCCGTCGAGGCCCACCGGGAGGCCGTCCTGGAGCTGCTGCCGAAGTACAGCGGGCTGCCGGCGGACGACGGTCTGCCGGCGGACGACCCGGAGCCGGCCGACGACGCGGCCTGGACGGTGTCCCTCGCCAAGCACACCGACGCGGCACCGGTCAACGGCGACTGACGCCCGCTCAGGCGACGAGGGCCTGCGGCGGCTCCGAGTCCACCGGCGCCCCGGTCGCCACCAGCCGGGCCGCCTTTGCCAGCCGGACCGCGGCCTCCTCGGCGACCGCGCCGCTGACCGTGAACGGCAGCCGTACGAAGCCCTCGAAGGCACCGTCGACGCCGAACCGCGGCCCGGAGGGGACCCGCACCCCGAGCCGCTCGCCCGCCTCGGCGATCCGCGAGCCGGACAGCCCGCCGGTGCGGGCCCACAGGGTCAGGCCGCCGCGCGGCACGCTGAACTCCCAGTCGGGCAGGTGCCGGTGGAGCGCGTCGACGATCGCGTCGCGGTTCTCCCGGGCCTGTTCGCGGCGTATCCGGACGGCCTCCTCCCAGCCGCCGCCCTCCAGGAGGGAGGCGATGGCGAGCTGTTCGAGGACGGGCGAGCCGAGGTCGGAGTAGGCGCGGGCGGCGACCAGGCTGCGGATCAGGTCGGGCGCGGCCCGCACCCAGCCGATCCGCATCCCGGCCCAGAACGCCTTGCTGGCCGAGCCGACGGTGATCACCGCGCTGCCGGCCGGGTCGAACGCGCAGACCGGCCGGGGCGGTTCGGTGTCCGGGTCGAGCACGATCTCGGTCATGGTCTCGTCGACGACGAGCAGGGTGCCGGCCGAGCGCGCGGCGTCCACGAGGCGGCGGCGCTGGTCCTCGGTGGCCAGGCTGCCGGTGGGGTTGTGGAAGTCCGCGACGACATAGGCCATCCGGGGCGCGGCGTCCCGCATCACCTGGCGCCAGACCGGGATGTCCCAGCCCGCCAGCCGCTCACCGAGGGCCACCGGGACGAGCCGGGCGCCGGCGTCGCGCATCAGCTGGAGGATGTTGGCGTAGGAGGGCGAGTCGACGGCCACCCGTTCGCCGGGGCCGGTGCACAGGCGGCAGATCGCGGCGACGGCGCCCATCGCGCCGGTGGTGACCATGATCTGCTCGGGCATGGTGGGGATGCCGCGGGCGGTGTAGCGGTCGGCGAGGGCCTGCCGCAGCACGGGCAGACCGGCCGGGTAGTCGCCGTGGGTGTGGGCGTAGAGCGGCAGGTCGGCCATGGCGCCCTGGACGGCGCGGGTGAGCCAGGGCTCGGGGGCCGGCAGGGCGGCGCAGCCGAGGTCGATCATCGACCCCGCGGCCTCCGGTGGGAGCGGTTCCAGGCCGCGGGTGGGCAGCGGGCTGCCCGCCGGGACGGCGGTCCAGCTGCCCGAGCCGCGCCGGGACTCCAGGAAGCCCTCGGCGCGCAGCGCCTCATAGGCGGCGGCGACGGTGGTGCGGCTGACACCGAACGCGGCGGCCAGTTCGCGCTCGGCGGGAAGCCGGGCGGCGACCGGCACCCGGCCTTCGAGGACGAGCCGGCGGACGCCGTCGGCCAGACTGCGGTAGGCGGGCAACTTCCGTCCGTTCGCGGTGAGTTCGGCGGCCCGCGGGTCCTGCGACCGGAGCAGCCGGGCGAGTTGCGGCGCCCCTACCGCGGAAGTCCACTGCGCCATAAAGATCAGTCCACCTTCCCCGAATTGGCTCTACATGCCGAGCCGGTACATGCCACATGGTGGCACGCACCAGTCCAATCCTGCCAGGAGGGGGAAACGTCGTGTCCATCACCCAGGGGTCCGGCACCGGGCGGCCGCATCTGCCGCGCCGACTCGTACAGCTCTATACGGGGCTGGTGCTCTACGGCGTGAGCATGGGCCTGATGGTCCGCGCCGGGCTGGGCCTGGAGCCGTGGAGCGTGCTCAACCAGGGCATCGCCCGGCATACGGGGCTGACGATCGGGACCGTCACCATCGTCTCCGGCGCGCTGATCCTGCTGCTGTGGATTCCGCTGCGCCAGCGCCCCGGCCTGGGCACCGTCTCGAACGTGGTGATCCTCGGGCTCGTCATGGACGCGACGCTGGACCTCGTCCCCCCACTGGGGCCACTGGCCGTCCGTATTCCGCTGCTGGCCGCCGCGATCCTCCTCAACGGCGCCGCGACCGGCCTCTACATCTCGGCACGCTTCGGCCCGGGGCCGCGCGACGGCCTGATGACCGGCCTGCACCGGCGCACCGGCCGCCCGGTCCGGCTGGTGCGGACCTGCATCGAGGTGACCGTGCTGGCCGCGGGCTTCGCGCTCGGCGGCTCGCTCGGGGTGGGCACGGTGGTCTACGCCCTGGCCATCGGGCCGCTGGCGCAGTTCTTCCTGCGCCGGTTCGCGGTCGAGGGGCTGCCCGAGCGGCCGTCCACCGTGGTGGCCCGCTCCCCCGAGCCGTCACCGGAGCGCGCGATACTGCCGGAGTGACCCCTGCGATACGCCTGCGCCATCCCTATCTCGACCACCCCGGCCCGCTGCCCTTCGCTCACCGCGGCGGGGCCGCGGACGGCCTGGAGAACACCGCCGCCGCCTTCCGCCGCGCGGTGGACCTCGGCTACCGCTACCTGGAGACCGACGTCCACGCCACCTCGGACGGCGCCCTGGTCGCCTTCCACGATCCGACCCTGGACCGCGTCACGGATTCCGGCGGCGCCATCGCGGACCTCCCCTGGCGGGCGGTCCGCCGGGCCCGGGTCGCCGGCCGGGAGCCGCTGCCGCTGTTCGAGGAGCTGCTGGAGGAGTTCCCCGAGGCGCGGTGGAACGTCGACCTGAAGGCGGAGGGCGCACTGGAGCCGCTGCTGGCCCTGCTGCGCCGCACCGGCGCCTGGGGCCGGGTGTGCGTCGGCTCGTTCTCCGAGGCCCGGGTGGCCCGGGCACAGCGGCTGGCCGGCGGCCGGATGGCCAGCTCGCTGGGCACCCGCGGGGTGGCCGGGCTGCGGCTGCGCTCCTACGGGCGCGGGGCGCTGCCGCTGGACCGGCTGCTGGGCGCGGCGGTACGGCGCAGCGCGGTCTGCGTCCAGGTCCCCGAGCGGCAGTCCGGCATCCGCGTCGTCGATCCCCTCTTCCTGCGCGCCGCACACGCACTGGGCCTGCAGGTCCACGTGTGGACGGTCAACGACGCAGAACGGATGGGGGCCCTGCTGGATCTGGGCGTCGACGGCATCATGACCGACCGCCTCGAAACCCTGCGCACGGTCCTGACCGACCGGGGGTGCTGGGTCCAGGCCACGCGCCCGGGATCGGATGCCGGCACGGCAGGCGATCGCCGCGGCCGGGAATCCGGTAACTGACCGGATTTAGCCCTTCAGGGCGTGGGGCGGTAGTGTACGCCTTTGGCTCACCAGGCGGACCGTTACTGCGCGCTCAACTCCTTGAGGCGCTGGGTGACATCTGCTGCCAGATGTGACAAACCGGGCGTTGGTGGGTACAACAAGGGGCGGCACGACGGGCGACGCAGGCGACGCATGTCCCGATGACGGGAATCTTCACCGCCGACCGGACGTTGACCGGATGACGACGACAGCGACACCTGTCCTGTGGGCGACAAAGCCCGGGAGGCACGATTCATGAGTGAGCGAGCTCTCCGCGGCACGCGCCTCGTGGTGACCAGCTACGAGACCGACCGCGGCATCGACCTGGCCCCGCGCCAGGCGGTGGAGTACGCATGCCAGAACGGACATCGTTTCGAGATGCCGTTCTCGGTTGAGGCCGAGATTCCGCCGGAGTGGGAGTGCAAGGTGTGCGGCGCACCCTCGCTCCTGGTGGATGGGGATGGTCCTGAGGAGAAGAAGGGCAAGCCGGCGCGTACGCACTGGGACATGCTCATGGAGCGGCGGACCCGCGAGGAGCTGGAGGAGGTGCTGGCCGAGCGGCTGGCGGTCCTGCGTTCCGGCACCATGAACATCGCCGTGCATCCGCGCGACAGCAACCGCAAGTCCGCCTGACGAGGCGGACCGAGCAGAGCGACACGGCAAGGGCCGGTGCCACCGTACCGACGGTGGCACCGGCCCTTGCCGTGTCCGCGCGGTCTCCGCGGCCCGCGTTCAGCGGGTGAGCGGCGGGTCCTGGCGCCGGGCGGCCGGCGGCTCGTCGGGGTGGATCACCTCGCCCGGGACGACCTTGCCGTCGGGGCGATGCATGCGGGCCTGCTGGTACACGTCGCCGAAGGACCCGGCGGTGAAGCTGCCGGACCGGGTCAGCAGCTTGTCGGCGCGGCGCAGGATCAGCCGGCCGGTCGGCGGGAAGAGGCAGAGCAGCCCGGCCACGTCCGACAGCAGGCCGGGCACCATCAGCAGCAGCCCGCCGATCATCGGGAGGGTGTTGCCGGTGCCGGCGGTGCCGGTCGCGCGGGGCGCCTCGGGGGCGCCGCCGGTCTGCAGGGCGCCGGTGAGGTTGCGCCAGGCACGGCGGCCGGCCCGCTTGATCACCGCGCCGCCGGCGAGCACCCCAGCGAGCAACAGCAGGAAGACCGTCAGGCCGCTGGTGGCGCCGCCGACCACCGTCAGCAGCCAGATCTCCAGCACCATCCAGGCGGCGATGCCCAACGGCGCGAACCGGCGGACGCGCGAACGGGGTGGGCGGGGACCGGGCGATGGCGGCGTGGCTCCGAACGTCATGCCACCAGTGTGCCTGGCCCGTTCCGAACCGGGGTCAGCGACCGCGGATCCTGCTCACCTTGGAACCGACGCCCCAGGCCGTGATCCGCCAGAGGGCCTCCACGACGATGTCGCGGCTCATCTTGCTGTCGCCCAGCTCCCGTTCGACGAAGGTGATGGGCACCTCGACGACGTGGAAACCGGCCCGGACGGCCCGGCGGGCCAGATCGACCTGGAAGCAGTAGCCCTGGGACGCGACCTCGTCCAGGCCCAGGCCCTGCAGCGTCTCCACCCGGAAGGCGCGGAAGCCGCCGGTGACGTCGCGGATCGGGACGTCCAGCATCAGCCGGGAGTAGGTGCTGCCGCCGCGGGAGAGGATCTCGCGGTGCTTGGGCCAGTTGACCACCCGGCCGCCGGGCACCCAGCGCGAGCCCAGCACCAGGTCGGCGCCCTTGAGTGCGGTGAGCAGCCGGGGCAGCTCCTCGGGCTGGTGGGAGCCGTCGGCGTCCATCTCCACCAGTACGCCGTGGCCGTGCTCGATGCCCCAGCGGAAGCCCGCGAGGTAGGCGGCGCCCAGCCCCTCCTTGCCCTTGCGGTGCAGGACGTGGACCTTGTCGTCCTCGGCGGCCAGTTCGTCGGCGAGCTTGCCGGTGCCGTCGGGACTGTTGTCGTCCGCGATCAGGACGTGTGCCTCGGGGACGGCGGACCGCACCCGCGAGACGATCGGCTTGATGTTCTCCGCCTCGTTGTACGTCGGAATGATCACCAACGTGGTGCCGAGCGGACCGTACTGCCGCTGACCGTCTGTCACTGCTGTCCCTTCTCGTCCTTCGTACGCCCGCGCCGGCCGGCGATGACGGCGGCCCCGCAGGACAGGAGGCCCACGATAGCGAGCAGCCACTCGGGAGCCGCGCCAACGCGGTCGGCGAGCGTCGTTTCGTCGCGCAGAGGGATGCGGGCCGAGACCACACCCTGGGTGAATTCGGGAATCTGGTGCGTAACGGTCCCGTCGGGGGCGACCACCGCGCTGATCCCGCTGGTGGCCGCGGTGACCACGGCCCGGCCGTGCTCGACGGCCCGCAGCTTGGACATCGCCAGCTGCTGCTCGGGCTGGCCGGTGCGCCCGTAGGTGGCGTTGTTGGTCTGAATGACCAGGGCCCGGGCGCCCGCGCGGACGGTGTCGTGGACGATCTCGTCGTAGGCGACCTCGAAGCAGATGACGTCGCCGAGCCTGGCCGGGCCGACCTTCAGCAGGCCGGTGTGGTCACCGGGGTAGAAGTCGCGGGGCACCCGCTGGAACCGCGTGATGATCTTGCTGAGCTGCTCCCGGAACGGGACGTACTCGCCGAACGGCACCGGGTGCTGCTTGGTGTACGAGGCCCCCGGGCCGGTCCGGGGGTCCCAGACGATGCCCTCGTTGAAGACGTAGCCCCGCTTGGTCGGGTGGTCGATCAGGGCGCCGACCAGGACGGGCACGCCGATCGCCCTGACCGCCTCCTCGATCCGGTCGTACGCCTGCGGGAACTGGAAGGGGTCCAGGTCGGAGGAGTTCTCCGGCCAGATGACCAGGTCCGGCTTGGGCACGCGGTGGTGGCGGACGTCGTCGGCGAGCTTCTCGGTGGCGGTGGCGTGGTTGTCCAGGATCTTCATCGGGCGGCCCAGGAAGTCCATGCCGGGCTGCTGGACGTTGCCCTGCACCACGGCGATCCGCACCGTGTCGTCGGCCTTGGTGGGGACCGGGACGGCCAGTCCGGCCACCGTGACCGCGGCGGCCAGTCCGAACGCCTCCAGCGTCCGGACCAGGGCACGCGGGCCGCCGCCCCGGCGCATCCCCCACAGGGCGACCGCGCAGCCGGCCAGCAGCGCGCCGGCCAGCGCGACGGCGAAGGTGACCAGCGGGGCGCCGCCGAGCGCGGCGAGCGGGGTGAACGGCGAGCCGGTGTTGGCGAACGCCAGCCGCCCCCACGGGAAGCCGCCGAACGGCAGCCGGTCCCGGGCCCATTCCTGGGCGACCCACAGACACGCGGCCCACAGCGGCCGGCCGGGCAGCCGGGAGGTGAGTGCCAGTCCGGCGCCCAGCAGCACCACGAAGAGCGCCTCGGCGACGGACAGGCCCACCACCGCGTCCCAGCCGACCACGTGCAGCCACTTGAGCAGGATGAGGAAGAACGGCAGCCCGAACGCGAAGCCGGTCCAGGCACCCTGGCGGGCCCGCCGGCCGCGGGTCAGCAGCGCCAGCGCGGCCACCGCGACCAGGGACAGCGGCCACAGCCCGTACGGCGGGAAGGCCAGGCCCAGCGCGCTGCCGGCGACGGCCGCCAGGGCGGTGCGCAGCGCCTCGCGGCGGGCCAGGGCGGCCAGCCGGCGGGCGCGGCCGGGGCGGCGCTCGCCGTTCGCCGCGGACGGCACCGGGCCGTCGGGCGCGGTGCCGCGCGCGGCTGCTGCGGTGGTGTCGGAACCCGATGGCACGGTCGCGGGCCTTCCTGCAAGGTCGTCCGGTTGTCAGCTGACCGTACATGGGAGGGCCGGTGGCGCGGGGGCGGGGTGCGGGACCGGGCACGGAACGCGACGGACGGAACACGGGGAGAAGGGGCGCGGTGCCGGAGCGTTCGGGGTTCTGGGGGTGCGGATCAGGGCCCGGCGCCCTTCGGGCCGGCCTGGGGCCCGCTGGCTGCGGGTCGACCGAGAGCCGTTGTCTACTGAGCGCCGGGCCCCACCCGGGTCGCACCTGCCGACCGACCTCGCCATCGCCCTGGCGCTGGACCTGGCTCCCAGTGGCGGTGTGCCGGATGGCTCGCCGCCCCATGGCCCAGCTGCGTTCGACGGCTGCGCGGAGGTCTCCCGGTCGGACGTCCTGTGGTGGACTCGGCCGAACCTACCGGCCGACCGGCGCCTGCTGTCAACAGTCGCTCCGCCTGCGTCGTTTTCGCGTCGTCCCAGGTCAGTGCCGAGCCTTCCCAGGTGGGGCAGGCAGGTTCGGGCACCGTGCCCGGCACCACCGGCACCTGCGATGTCACTCGATCGGCCGGTCGAAAACCGTCCGGCCGCCGACCACCGTGCGCAGGCACTGCGGGAGGTCGTTGCCGGGGGTGAGATCGGGCAGGCCGGGGGTGCCGGAGCGGGGGTCGGTGGACCAGCGCTCGACGCGCTCGTCGGGTGCCTGGACGATCAGGTCGCCGGTCCGCCAGACCGCGTAGTCGGCGGGGGCGCCGGGCACCAGGACGCCGGCGTCGTCGCGGCCGATGGCGCGCCAGCCGCCGCGGGTGTGGGCGGTGAACGCGGCGCGGGCGGAGATGCCGTGGGCGCGGGTGCGGTGGAAGACGGCGGCGCGCACGGTGCCCCAGGGGTCGAGCGGGGTGACCGGGCTGTCGGAGCCGAGGGCGAGCGGGACGCCGGCCCGGAGCAGGGCGGCGTAGGGGTTGAGGCCGGCGGCCCGTTCGGCGCCGAGGCGGGTGGCGTACATGCCGTCCGGGCCGCCCCAGGCCGCGTCGAAGGCGGGCTGTACGGAGGCGGTCAGGGCCAGGTCGGCGAAGGCGGCGACGGTGGTGTCGGTGAGCATTTCGGCGTGCTCGACGCGGTGCCGGGCGGCGCGGACGCGGGCCGTGCCGACCCGCTCGGCGGCGGCCCGGACGCCGTCGGTGACGGCGGTCAGGGCGGCGTCGCCGATGGCGTGGAAGCCGGCCTGGATGCCGGCCTCGGTGCAGGCGGCGACATGGGCGGCGATGGCGTCGGCGTCGAGGTGCGCGGCGCCGGTGTGGCCGGCGTCGGCGTAGGGGGCGTGCAGGTGGGCGGTGTGCGAGCCGAGGGAGCCGTCGGCGAAGAGGTCGCCGGCGGCGCCGCGGGCGCCGAGCTCCCGGATCCGGTCGGCTTCCTTTGCGGATGCGATGAGTTGAGCCCAGTAGCCGACGACGCGGGGGCCGGTGCCCGCCGCTGCCCGGGCGAGCAGTGCGGTGAAGTCGTCCTCGCTGGAGATCTCCGGGCCGGCGCACTCGTGGACGGTGCCGATGCCGAGGGAGGCCGCCCGGGCCAGCGCGGCGGCCTGGGCCTCGGCGCGCTGGGCGGAGGTGACGGTGGCGTGCGCGGCGGCCCGTACGGCGTGGTGGGCGTCGCCGGTCAGGGGCGCCTCGGGGTGGAAGCCGGACCGGTCGCGGATGCCCGGGACCAGGTCGAGCAGGGCGGTGGTGACGACCGCGGAGTGCACGTCGACGCGGGTGAGGTAGAGGGGGCGGCCGCCGGCGGCGGCGTCCAGTTCGGCGCGGGACGGCGGGCGGCCCTCGGGCCAGGCGCTGGCGTCCCAGCCGTGGCCGAGCAGGACGCTCCCGGCGGGGCGGCCGGCGGCGTGGGCGCGGATCCGGTCGAGCGCGTCGGCGAGGGTGGCGGCGCCGGAGAGGTCCAGGCCGGTGAGGGCGAGCCCGGTGGCCGTGGTGTGCACATGTGCGTCCGTGAACGCCGGGGTGACCAGCGCGCCGTCGAGGTGGACGATCTCGTCGACGCCGTCGGCGAAGGAGTCGGCGGCCCCCTCCTCTCCCACCCAGGCGATCCGGTCGCCCTCGACGACCATCGCGGTGGCGAAGGGGTCGGCCGGGCTGTGCACCTCACCGCCCCGTAGGAGGACGGTGCGGGAGGGGTGCCGTTCGGAACTGTCCGGGTTGCGCTCGCTCATACCGGACAGTTTCGCCCCCGCGCGGAGGCGCCCGGTGCCCGGGGGTCGCTTCTCGGCCGGGTCAGATGCGCGGCGGGCGGGCCTCGTAGGGGGTGGAGAGGACCACCGTCGTCCGGGTGGAGACGCCGGCCAGGCTGCGGATGCGGGTGAGGAGGTGTTCCAGCTCCAGCGGGGTGGCGACCCGGACCTTGAGGATGTAGTTCTCGTCACCGGCGACGCTGTGGCAGGCCTCCAGCTCGGGGACCTCGGCGAGCCGGTCGGCGATGTCGTCGGGGGCGCTGGGGTCGAAGGGTTTGACCGAGATGAAGGCGGTCAGCGGCAGCCCCACGGCCTCGGGGTCGACGATGGCGGCATAGCCGCGGATGACCCCGCGCTGCTCCAGGCGGCGCACCCGCTGGTGCACCGCCGAGGTGGACAGGCCGGTGGCCTTGCCCAGGTCGGTGTAGCTCATCCGCCCGTCCTTGACGAGCAGATCCACGATTTGTCGGTCCAACTCCTCCACCCGTTCAACCTACTGTGCGCGGGCGCGGGCGCGCAGCGCGCGGCATACCGCAGGCGCCCGAGCACCGCCCCGTGTGAGGAATGCCACACCGATGGTGCCGGGTCCGCGGGGCGCCGGCGATTATGCGCCCGGCATGAAGGGCATTGCTGGTGTTGGCCGAGACCGCCGGTCACACGAACGAAGCAGCGGTCCCAGTGGCCCACCCGAGGGGGATGGACATCATGCGACGCCTGAAGCAGGACTCCGCCGCGGCCAACGCCGGCGCCCAGGAGGGCGACAGTTCCGGTTTCCCGGTCGAGGACGGTGCGGACGATCCCTTCGACACCTATGAGATCTACCGTGTGACCTGCCCGGACTGCGGGCAGCCGATCGCGCTGCTGGCGGACGAGGACACCCTCCCGGAGCACGCGCTGTGCCCCTCGCCCTGGGACCCGTTCGCGCTGACGGTGTGCCAGGGCTCCGGCCGGCCGGCGGCCGACGCCGCGGACACCGACGACATGCGGGACGCGCACGAGCAGGACGCGGCCGTCCTGCTGACGCTGCCCGAGGGCCTGGACTGGCGCCGCCAGCCGTTCTCGCACCCCGGCGGGCCGGGTGAACGGTCGGCCCGGGTGCCGCGCGCGCGACGCCAGGTCTGACGTCCGCGGGCCGGCCGCGGCTCACCAGTAGCGGCCGGCGAGCATCGCCTCCAGCGTGTCCCGGTGCAGGATCAGCCCGTCGGGGTCGTCCGGCACCGGCACCTCCCCGAAGTGCACCTGGCGGTAGGCGACTCTGAGCATGACGATGGCGTGCCGCAGGGCCGCGTAGAGGGTGTGGAACTCCATGGCGCGCGGCCGGTGCCCGGTCAGTGCGGCGTAGCGGCTCTCGACGCGGTCGCGGCACAGCAGGTCGGGCAGGCCGCGCTGACCATCGCGCTCCGCGAGGTCCTGGAAGAAGCGGTGAAGGTAGATCATCCAGCCCAGGTCGAGTTCGCGGGGGCCCGGAGCGGCCATCTCCCAGTCGAGGATCGCGGCCGGTTCGAAGCCGTCGTAGACGATGTTGCCGATCCGGGCGTCGCCCCAGCTCAGTACGGTGCTGTCGGCGTCCTGGGGCCAGTGGTCGGCGAGCCAGGCGAAGCCGCGCTCGATGAGCGGGGAACGCGTGAGGCCGTCGACGACCCAGGTGTAGTAGGCGTGTTGGGCGTCAACATGGCGGCGCAGCGGGCTGCCGGTTCCGGGGAGTGCCAGGAACTCGGCCGATTCCGCGGGGAGTTGGTCGTGCAGGCGGGCGAGGACGGAGACGCTCGCGGCCTCCAGCCGGTCGCGCTCGGCGTCGGTCGCGTCGTGCAGCCAGTTTCCCTCGTAGGTGTAGGGCATGACGTCGGGCGGCACGCGGCCGGCGGCGCGGGCCATGACGAAGAACGGCGCGCCGAGGTGCGCGGGGTCCTCCTCCAGCCAGAGGGTCCGGGGCACCGGCAGGTCGGTGCGGTCGGCGACCAGGCGCATGGTGCGGTACTGCCGGGGCATGTCGTAGCGCGGGAAGATGGTGTACGCGGCGGGATCGGCGGCGAGCCGGAGGGCGCAGGAGGCGGGGGCCGTTCCGCGCTCGGGGGCGGCCGGGAGCCCTGGGGAGCCCGGCCCGGGGTGGTCGAGGTCGAAGAGCAGGGTCTCGCTGGACATGCCGTTGGCGGCGGGCACGGTGACGCCGGAGACGCGGGCGCCCGGGAGCCGGGGGGCGAGCCAGGCGGTGAGCCGGCGGGTGAGGTCTTCGGGGTCTCTGGTGGTGGTGCGGGGGCGGGGCGCGGTGCTCATCGGGCCGCCTCCCCCGGGCGCCGGGCGCGGTCGGGCGCGACGGAGTCGTAGCCGGTGAAGCCGCTGGGGTCGTGGCGGCCGAAGCTGCCGTGCTCGAAGATGCCGTGGCCGGTGCGGCCGTCGAGGGTGAAGCGGGCGGCGTGGTCGGTGACGCCGTAGGCGGCACGGGGGTGGGCGGCCGGGTCGGTGAGGTCGTAGACCCGGCGGTCGGTCCAGCCGCGCCCCTGCCAGGTGCCGTGCTGCCAGTCGTCGGCGGGAGGGTAGCCGGCGCCGAGGGCGAGCGGCGAGGAGGTGAGGATCTCCGCGGTGAGTTCGAGGGGCTTGCGGGTGGGGTCGGTGAGGTGGAGGACGGCGCGTTCGGGGTGTCGGGTGCCGGGGCGGTAGCTGATGTCGGCGTAGGGCCAGCCGAGTTGGCGGTCGGGGGCGCCGTCGCGGACGAGCAGCGCCTCGTTGAGGGTGCGGTGGCCGTCGGCGTCCTCCTGGACGATGACCATGACGAACCGGTCGTCGAAGCGGACCGGGCACCAGATCCAGTGGAACCCCTCGGTCGGTGCTTCGGCGGCGGCCCGGCCGCCGTCCTCGCCGGGTATCGGGCGCACGCCCCAGCTGCGGTCCCGGGTACCGGTCCACTCCCCCGCGGTGACGGTGAGCCGCTCGCCGGCCGCGTGGATCGTGCCGGTGCAGGTGCCGGCCTGGACGAAGCGGCGGCCCTCCAGGACGAGCCGGCCGCCGCGGTGCTGGGTGTGGTGCGGCTCCCAGACGGCGGGGAAGGACGCGGTCCAGGTCAGTTCGTAGGAGAGGCCGTCCGGGTCGGAGAGGTCGGGGTCGCAGGTGAGCCGGAGGCGGTGCAGCGGTTCCTCGACGGTGATCGTGAGCGGGCCGACGGTGAGCGCCAGGCGGTCGTCGGTGAGGGCGTCGGAGGCCCGGACGGCGTGCAGCCGGTCGCCGAGGCGGAGGGTGGCGTAGGCGTCGATGACGCCGGTGTTGGGATACACGCCGAGGCCGGCGATGAGCAGGGCGCGGCCGCTGTGGTCCAGGACGTGGAAGATGCAGCGGTCGTAGGCGTTGCGGTCGCCGGTGGCCACCTGCCGCATGGAGAGCGGGGCCTGGTGGATCGGGTATTCGTCGAGCGCGATCGGGCGGTCGGTCACGGGCCCTCCTGGGCGCGGTCGGACGGCGGTTCCCCGGGAAGCACGGGAAATTGACGGTACGTCAGATCGCGTGGGGCGGCCACAGTGCGGCCGCAGTCCAGAGGGTCGCCGGGAGCACCGTCGGGCGGCACCACTGGGCCGGCGCTACGAATTCCCCAACTCGCCACATATCCATGGCGAGTTGGGGTGGAACGACACAGGCTCAGTGCGACTCGGGTCCGGCCAGGTGCCGGGCGATCACCATCCGCTGGATCTGGTTGGTGCCCTCGACGATCTGGAGGACCTTGGCCTCGCGCATATAGCGTTCGGCCGGGAAGTCGAGGGTGTAGCCGTAGCCGCCGAGGAGCTGGACGGCGTCGGTGGTGACCTTCATCGCGGTGTCCGTGCAGAAGAGCTTGGCCATCGCCGCCTCCTTGGAGAACGGCAGTCCGGCGTCGCGCAACCGGGCGGCACTGAGGTACAGCGCGCGGCCCGCCTCCACCTGGGTGGCCATGTCCGCGAGCATGAACCGCAGGCCCTGGAAGTCGGCGATCGGGCGGCCGAACTGGCGGCGGTCGGCGGTGTAGACGAGCGCCTCGTCCAGCGCCGCCTGGGCGACGCCGACGGCGCAGGCGGCGATGCCGAGGCGGCCGGAGTCCAGGGCGGAGAGCGCGATGGTGAAGCCCTGGCCCTCGTCGCCGATCCGGCGGGAGTCGGGGACCCGGACGCGGTCGAAGTGCAGCTGCGCGGTCGGTGAGCCCTTCATGCCCATCTTGCGCTCGGGTTTGGCGGCCGTGAGGCCCTCGGCGTCACCGGGCACCAGGAAGGCGGTGATGCCGTGCGGGCCGCTGTCGCCGGTGCGGGCCAGCACGGTGTAGAAGTCGGCCACCCCGCCGTGGGTGATCCACGCCTTGGTCCCCTCCAGGGTCCAGGTGTCGCCGCTGCGGGTGGCACGCGTGGTCAGGGAGGCGGCGTCGGAGCCGGCGGACGGCTCGGACAGGCAGTAGGCGCCGAGCAGGCCGCCGCCGAGCATGGCCGGCAGGTGCTCGGCGCGCTGCTCCTTGGTGCCGAATCCGGCGAGCGCGTGGCAGGCCAGCGTGTGCACGCTGACGCCGAGGCCGACGGTGAGCCGGGCGGCCGCGAGCTCCTCCAGTACCTGGAGGTAGACCTCGTAGGGCTGGTCGCCGCCGCCGAACTCCTCGGCGTAGGGCAACGAGAGCAGGCCGGATTCGGAGAGCAGGGTGAACAGGGCGCGGGGGAAGCGGCCGGCCTCCTCTTCCTCGGCGGCGGTTGGCCGGATCTCGCGCTCGGCGAGCTCCCGTACCAGGGCCATCAGGTCGCGGGCCTCCTCGGTGGGCAGCCTGCGGTCCACCGGCGGGGGAACATACTCGGTCATGGCGGCGCTCTCCTCCCTCTCGGGCGCTGCGGCGACGCGCGCATGGGGTAAGGCGGCGGCGCCGGTTTCCGTCGTGCCTCGCCGATGATCGCGTTCCGGGTCGCGGAAGGCGATGACCTGCGGCTGTGGCGGTAGGAGTATGCCCGATCGGCGGCCCGGCGTCACGGGTCGATCTTCGATCTCCGGGCAGTTCCGGGCGGTTTGGCGAAGCCGGGCGGACCGCCGGCAAATTGGTCCGAACCATTGACTCACTGGTCTAGTCCTTCTACCTTCTCCTGCAACGTTCCGCGCGTTCATGCCAAATCGGCAGGCATGCCGGCCGGGACGCCACCATGCTCCGCCCTCGCCCCCCTCCGAGGAGAAGACATGCTCAGAGCGCATCGGACGCGCGCGCCACGGAAGCTGATCGCCACCGCGACCGCGCTGTGTACCGCCGCCCTGGCCGGCACGCTGTTCGCCGGCTCCGCCCATGCCCACCCGTCGCCCGCCGGCGCCCCCACCGCCGCCCCGCACCCGGCCGCCGCGGCCGGCGGCGACAAGGTCGTCGGGTACTTCACCGACTGGGGCATCTACGACCGCAATTACCAGGTCAAGAACGTCGAGACCTCCGGCTCCGCGGACAGGCTGACGCACATCAACTACGCCTTCGGCAACGTCCAGGGCGGCAAGTGCGGCATCGGCGACTCCTACGCCGACTACGACAAGGCGTTCACCGCCGACCAGAGCGTCGACGGCAAGGCCGACACCTGGGACGACCCGAACGGACTGCGCGGCAACTTCAACCAGCTGCGCAAGCTCAAGAAGCTGCACCCCGGCCTCAAGGTGCTGTGGTCGTTCGGCGGCTGGACCTGGTCGGGCGGCTTCGGCGAGGCCGCCAAGAACCCCGCGGCGTTCGCCCAGTCCTGCTACGACCTGGTCAAGGACAAGCGCTGGGCGGACGTCTTCGACGGCATCGACATCGACTGGGAGTATCCCAACGCCTGCGGTCTGACCTGCGACACCAGCGGCAAGGAAGCCTTCACCGGCGTGCTCAAGGCGGTCCGGGAGAAGTTCGGCCAGGGTGGCCTGGTGACCGCGGCGATCACCGCGGACGCCTCGGACGGCGGCAAGATGGACGCCGCGGACTACGGCGGCGCCTCCCAGTACGTCGACTGGTACAACGCCATGACCTACGACTACTTCGGTGCCTGGGACGCCAAGGGCCCGACCGCCCCGCACTCGCCGCTGGCGTCGTACGACGGCATACCGAAGGCCGGTTTCAACACCACCGACACCATCGCCAAGCTCAAGAAGCTCGGCGTCCCGGCGAACAAGCTGCTGCTGGGTATCGGCTTCTACGGGCGCGGCTGGCAGGGCGTCACCCAGGACGCACCGGGCGGCACCGCGACCGGCGCGGCACCCGGCAAGTACGAGGCGGGCATCGACGACTACAAGGTGATCAAGGCCCGCTGCCCGGCCACCGGCACGGTGGGCGGCACCGCGTACGCCAAGTGCGGTGACCAGTGGTGGAGTTATGACACTCCGCAGACCATCGGCACCAAGATGACCTACAAGGACGCCCAGGGGCTGGGCGGCACGTTCTTCTGGGAGCTGAGCGGCGACACCCCGGACGGTGAGCTGATCAAGGCCATCAAGTAGCCGCTCCGTAGTACCGCGCGGACGGGGCTGACCACCCCGTCGAGAGCCGTCGCGGGAAACGGGGAACCCGGGCGGGCGGGAGGCGACGGCCTTCCGCCCGCTCCTGGCTCTCTTTTGACGCTACGTCAGGTAAGTGACCGGGGCGGCGCCGGGCAGCCCGGCTCGAACTCCTCTATCAGGCGCAGGGTGTCGCCCAGCCCGCGCACCAGCAGCGCCACCACCGTCTCGCGCGGCAGCTCCTGCTCCTCGATCCAGTCGAGGGTGACGCCCTCGACGCTGGAGAGCCAGCCGGTCAGCGCCGTGCGGGCGAGCGCCGGCACCTCCTCCCGGCCCCAGGCACCGCGCGCGATGGTGCCCAGCAGGCGGGCCCGGACCCGGGCGCGAATGGCCAGCACCTCCGCGTCGAAGCCGACTCCGCCGGTCACGATCGTGCGGTACGCGGCCTGGTGGTGCTGGGCGTAGCGCAGATAGCCGTCGACGGTGCGCCGGACGCGTTCGGCGGGCGGCAGGTCGTGGGTGCTGCCGGCGCGCTCGACCAGTTCGGCCACCGCGTCCTCGATGATCGCTAAGTAGTAGCCGCGCTTGTTGGTGAAGTAGTAGTAGATCAGGCCCTTGGCGACCCCTGCCTGGCGCGCGATGTCGTCCATGGACAGCGCGTCGTACGAGGTGTCGGCGAACAGCTTCTTCCCGATGGCGATCAGTTCGGCGCGGCGCGCCTGGGAACGGCCGGTGCCGCGGGCCTCCCGCGAGGCCGTCCGTCCGCGCTGTTGACTCTTGTTCAAAATCCGCCCTAGTCTCCAACTGCCAGGATTTTTGCGCAGTATGACAGAACGTCATGTGCGTCATCCGGTCTGCGGCGGGCCCCCGCGGACAGCTCCACCGAGCACTTCCCTCGCGCATTCGACCGCTGCCCCGGGGAGGAAGCAGTGAGCACACCGAACGGCACGGCGCCCGAAGGGCGGACCTCCTGGAAGAAGACCGCGGCGGTGGCGGTGCCCGCCGTCCTCGCCGTCGGCGCGCTGGCCACCGTGATGGCACAGGGCGTGCTGGCCGCGTCCTTCGCGGTGTCCGGCACCAACTTCCAGGTCGCCTCGGGCAAACTGACCAGCAACGGCCTCGCCTCGTACGTGCACACCGACCGCGACACCGACGACCACGGCCACCCGGTCGCCCTGCTGGGCATCGGCCAGGCACACCTCTCCGACATCTGCCAGGCGGCGCGGGTGAAGACCCCGCTGGGGACGGTGGTGTTCAAGCTGACCGCGGGCGGCGACGCCGGGCCGGTGCGCGCCGACAACCTCGTCATCGACGGGGAGGACCTGGTCGGCGACGCCCGGTTCGGCACCGCCCAGATCGGCCGGGACGCCGGCACCCTCGACGCGGTGCCGGGGGTCAGGGGCCCGCGGGGGAAGTTCGGGCTCCAGGCAGGCGACATCGAGGTGGCCGGCGTCAGGTCGCATGCCTGGTCCGCCACCGGCGGCAACTTCCGCCTCAAGGGGCTGCGGGTGAGCGTCGGCCTGGACGGCCGGGCGTGTTTCTGAGCGCGCGCCGGGCCCGCTGGGGCGCCCGGCTGGACCGGACGCTGCCCTGGCCCGCGCGGCGGGCGGCACTGCGACGGTGGCGCCGGACCCGGCCGTTCTGGGCCGGGCTGCTGCTCCTGCTGGGCGGCGCCGAACTGCTGCTGGTGCCGTTCGCCCCGCTGCCCGTGCTGGTCAGCCTGGGACTGGGCGGGCTGGCCGCACTGGGCATCGGACTGGCGCTGATGGTGGCCGGACTGTTCCTGTGGTGCACCCCGTCCGCACACCACTACGTGAGCATCAACGCGCTGATCCTGTCGGTGCTCTCGTTCGCCGCGACCAACCTCGGCGGGTTCCTGGTCGGGATGGGACTGGGGATCGCGGGCAGCGCGATGGGATTCGGCTGGACGCCGGCGCGGGGCGGGTCCGGCGGCGGCCCGGCCCCCGCGGCACCACCGGACCAGGAGCCGGACGGCACGGAGGGCGTGGCGGGCACGGCGGGGTCGGAGGCGGCCGCACCGGACGGGACGCCCGCCCGCCGCACCACCGGCACCAGGGCACTGGCCGTCGGACTGCCGCTCGCGCTGCTCACCGCCCTCGGCGGCCCGGCGCAGCGGGCCGACGCCGACGGTACGCCACCTCCGGCGCCCGCCACCCCGCCGACCGTGACCACCACCCGCTTCGCCCCGCAGGGCTTCACCCTGGCCGGCGTCACCACCGTCCCGACCGCCGGCGGCCCCCTGAAGGTGATGGTCCTGCGTATGAAGGCGGCCGCACTGACCGACTACCGCCTCACCACCCACGACGCACAGGGACCCCAACTCGGCCTGAATGCCGACGCGTTGAAACTCAAGGGCGAGGTGACGCTCTACCTCACCAAGTTCAGCGGCTGCATCGAGGGGGTGCTCTGCCTCACCTTCACCCCCGACACCCTCCCCGTTCCGCCGGTTGTCCCGCCGTTCGTCTATATGACGCGGGTGACCGCCGAGCAGGCCCTGGTGACCTCGGACCTGATCGTGGCGGACGGCCTGCGGCTCCGGGCGGGCGGCACGGCCGGCGGCCACTGAGCCGGCCCGCCCGAGGCGGGGTTTACGGCCCTGTCCGGCATGAGCACCATCAGGCATACGGGGCAGGAGCCGCATCGGAGAGGTGACGCGTGGTCAACCCTTGGCTGGCGATGGAGGCGGGCGCCGATCCGGCCGAGCGCATCCGCACGGTACGGCGGGCGCACGAGGCGTTCCTCAGCGACGGGACGGTGGCACCGCCGGTCCGGCGGGTGGTCGCCGACTCCTGGCGCCGCTCGGCCCGGGCCCGCGCCGCACCGGACGGCGTCGCCCCCGTCGAACTCGACGAGTCCGCACTGCGCAGCTACCGCGAGACGCATCCCCTGGCCCGGGCGATGCCGGTCTTCCGGGAACTGCTGGGCAGCATCGCCCAGGACGGGGCCCATCTGCTGGCGGTCTGCGACCCGCAGGGGCGACTGCTGTGGGTGGAGGGGCACCGCGGGGTACTGCGCCACGCCGAGCGGATGAACTTCGTGGCCGGCGCGCGCTGGGACGAACGCCACGCCGGCACCAACGCACCGGGCACCGCGCTCGCCGCCGACCACGCCGTGCAGATCTTCGCCACCGAGCACTACAACCGGCGGGTGCAGCCCTGGACCTGCGCCGCCGCCCCGCTGCACGACGTACGGACCGGACGGCTGCTGGGCGCGGTGGACATCACCGGCGGCGACCATCTGGCCAGCCCGCACAGCCTCGCCCTGGTCCAGGCGACCGCCCGCGCCGCGGAAGCCCATCTGGCCGCCCGGTCCACCCGGTCGGGGACCTTCCTCACGGCGCTGGGCCGCGACGAGGCACTGCTGGTGCGCGACGGCGAACGGCTGCGCCTGGGCCACAGACACAGCGAGATCATGGTGCTGCTCGCCCACCACCCGGCGGGCCTGACGGGCGATCAGCTCGCCGTGCTGCTCTACGGCGAGCGCGAGATCCGCCCGGTGACCCTGCGAGCCGAACTCTCCCGCCTCCGACAACTCGTCGGCCCGCTCCTCCGCTCCCGCCCGTACCGTCTCACCACACCGGTGGAGACCGATGTCGACGCGGTGGAAAGCAACATGACGACGCATCACCTCAGCTCCGCCCTCGACTCCTACCGCGGCCCGCTGCTGCCCTCCTCGGAGGCGCCCGGCATCCGCCGGCTGCGCACCGCGCTGGAAGACCGTCTGCGCCGCGCCCTGCTCGCCGCCGGCGACCCGGACCAGCTGCGCGCGTGGGCCCACACGCCCTGGGGCGAACACGACCTGGAGATCCACGAGGCCCTGGTCGCCGCCCTGCCGGCGCACTCCCCGGCCCGCCGCGCGTCCACCGCGGCGGCGGGACGGCTGCGCACCGAGTACGGGCTGGGGGCGCGGCCGAAGGCGTGATGCGTCGAGCGCGGCGATCACGCGGGCTACCGGCTGGGGCAGCGTCCGGGGCATGACGCATCCCGCGCGACCGCGGTGCAACGTTCGCGCAACCTCCGCCGCCCTAGCCTCCCCCCACCGCCCGCCGCACGGGAGCGGCGGGCCGCGCCGCGCGAGCAAGGGGGAGTCCACCGATGGCACGTTATGCGAACCCCGGTTCCACCGATGCCGTGATGAGTTATCAGTCCCGCTACGACCACTGGATCGGCGGTGAGTTCGTGGCGCCCGCCCAGGGCCGGTACTTCGAGAACCCGACGCCGGTCAACGGCCTGCCGTTCACCGAGGTCGCCCGCGGCACGGCCGAGGACGTCGAGCGTGCCCTGGACGCGGCGCACGCCGCCGCTCCCGCCTGGGCCCGCACCCCCGCGGCCGAACGCGCCGCCGTCCTCAACCGGATCGCCGACCGGATGGAGCGGCACCTGGAGACGCTGGCGGTCGCCGAGAGCTGGGAGAACGGCAAGCCCGTACGGGAGACGCTGGCCGCGGACATCCCGCTCGCCATCGACCACTTCCGCTACTTCGCGGGCGCCCTCCGCGCCCAGGAGGGCACCCTCTCGGAGATCGACGAGGACACCGTCGCCTACCACTTCCACGAGCCGCTGGGGGTGGTCGGCCAGATCATCCCGTGGAACTTCCCGATCCTGATGGCGACCTGGAAGCTGGCTCCGGCGCTGGCCGCCGGCAACACCGTGGTCCTCAAGCCCGCCGAACAGACCCCGGCCTCCGTCCACTACCTGATGAGCCTGATCGCGGACCTGTTGCCGCCGGGCGTCGTCAACATCGTCAACGGCTTCGGCGTCGAGGCCGGCAAGCCCCTGGCGTCCAACCGTCGCGTGGCCAAGGTCGCGTTCACCGGCGAGACCACCACCGGCCGTCTCATCATGCAGTACGCGTCCGAGCATCTGCGGCCGGTGACACTGGAGTTGGGCGGCAAGAGCCCCAACATCTTCTTCGACGACGTCTCCCGCGCGAGCGACGACTTCCAGGACAAGGCCCTCGAAGGCTTCACCATGTTCGCCCTCAACCAGGGCGAGGTGTGCACCTGCCCGTCCCGTGCGCTGATCCAGCGCGGGCACTACGCGGACTTCCTGGCGGCCGGCGTCTCCCGCACCGAGAAGATCGTCCAGGGCCACCCCCTCGACACCGACACCATGATCGGCGCGCAGGCGTCCAACGACCAACTGGAGAAGATCCTCTCCTACTTCGACATCGGCCAGAAGGAGGGCGCCAGGGTCCTCACCGGCGGCACCCGGGCCGAACTGGGCGGTGAGCTGGAGGGCGGCTACTACGTCCGCCCGACCATTTTCGAGGGCCACAACGACATGCGGATCTTCCAGGAGGAGATCTTCGGCCCGGTCGTGGCGGTGACCTCGTTCGGCGACTTCGACGAGGCGATCACCCTCGCCAACGACACCCTCTACGGCCTCGGCGCCGGCGTCTGGACCCGCGACGGCTCCACGGCCTACCGCGCGGGCCGCGCCATCCAGGCCGGCCGGGTGTGGACCAACTGCTACCACGCCTACCCCGCCCACGCCGCCTTCGGCGGCTACAAACAGTCCGGCATCGGCCGCGAAAACCACAAGATGATGCTGGACCACTACCAACAGACCAAGAACATCCTCGTCTCGTACTCACCGAAGAAACTCGGGTTCTTCTAGGCTCGCAGCAAGGCGCCTGACCTGGTCTTCCACCGGTCAGGCGCCGGACGGCGGCGTCAAGGAACGCGACCGTCCAGCGGTCACACTCCGATGAAGCTCACCGTTTCCGTCATGCCCGCCCGCCCCGTACGCAGAGCCGGCACGCCTTCCTTCTCGAATCCCACCGCGACACCGCAGAACAGTACGAGCCCGTCGTCGGCTCCGACCATCTCGGCGACGGTCCTGCGATACATCGTCCACATCACCTGGGGGCAGCTGTGCAGCCCTTCCGCCCGTAGCAACAGCATGACCGTCTGCAGGTACATCCCCGCGTCCCCCCACTGTCCGAACCCCATCGTGCGGTCGAGATAGCAGAACAGGACGACCGGTGCCCCGAACGCCTCGGAGTTCAAGGTGGCGATCCTTCTGGGCCTGTCGGGATCGTCGCGCTCGATTCCCAGTGCCGCGTAACGCTGGGCGGCCGCAGCGGAGAAACGGTCCAGATACGGCGAGGTCAGTTCGGCCGGGTACATCGGGTACTCCCGCTCGTCACCCGGGTCTCCGGCCTGTGCCCTGGCCGTCGCGCGCCTCTTCAGTTCGGCCAAGGGCTCGCCGGCCACGACATACACATGCCACGGCTGGAGGTTCCCACTCGACGGAGCCCGTGTCGCCGCGGCCAGCACTCGTTCGAGTATCTCCCTGGAAACCGGCTCATCGCTGAACGCTCGCACCGCGCGGCGACTGTCCACGGCTTCGTACACATCCACGGCTTGGCTCCCTCTCCCGCAACAACGATCATTCCCCACGGTATGCAGCGGTCGGCGGCGACCGTCACCCGGCAATGGCATTCCCCTGACGGGCAGTTGAGCCGTTGTCGGCAACCGGACACCTCACCCCTGCCGATGCGGCCCCCTTTCTGGCCGGCGGGCGCGGAGTGGGCACCCGGAGGCCGGTGGGGCTCCGGGGACCGCGGCGTTCAGCGGCTGAGCGGACGTTCTCAGGGCGCGGACCGGTGGTCTGGCGCCCCCGCCCCTCGCCTGCGCATGCCGCCCCGGGGTCGTGGGGGCACCCTGGAGATATGGTCCGCGCCAATGAGGAGGTCGAGGCGCTGCTCCAGGAGTACGCCGACCTCATCGCGATCAGTGGTGGTGACGCCTTCAAGGCCCGGGCGTACGAGAAGGCCGCCCGGGCCATCGGTGGGCATCCCGCCGACGTCTCGAAGCTCGACGCGAAGGGGCTGCGGGAGATCCCGCACGTCGGGGCGTCGATCGCGGAGAAGGTGGTGGAGTATCTGCGCTCCGGCCGGGTCTCGGTGATCGAGGAGACCAGGGCGACGATCCCGGCGGGGGTGCGGGAGCTGATCACCATCCCGACCCTGGGGCCGAAGAAGGCTCTGGTGCTCTACGAGGACCTCGGTATCACCTCGGTGGACCAGCTGCTGGACGCCGTCCACGAGGAGCGGCTGCGGGATCTGAAGGGGTTCGGCGAGAAGACCGAGGAGAACATCCTGCACGGGATCTCGCTGCTGCAGAAGGCGGGCGGCGGACGCATCCTGATCAGTGCCGCGATGGACGTCGCCGAGCAGGTCACCGGGGAGCTGTCCCGTGTCACCGGCTGTGAGCGGTGCACCTACGCCGGCTCGCTGCGCCGGATGCGGGAGACGATCGGGGACATCGACATCCTGGTGGCGGCGGAGCACTCCGCGCCGTTCATGGCGGCGCTGGCGGAACTCCCGTCCACCGCCGAGGTCATCGCACACGGCGAGAAGAAGACCTCGGTCCGCACCACCAAGGGCCTCCAGGTGGATCTGCGGGTGCTGCCGCCGGCGTCCTGGGGCGCGGGCCTGCAGTACTTCACCGGGGCCAAGGCGCACAACATCCGCACCCGCGCGATCGCGGTACGGCACGGGCTCAAGCTGTCGGAGTACGGGCTGTTCGACGCCGAGAGCGGGGAGTTGGTCACCTCGGAGACCGAGGAGGAGATCTACGCCCGGCTGGGGCTGCCGTGGATCGCGCCGCCGCTGCGCGAGGACCGCGGCGAGGTCGCCGCCGGACTCCGCGGCGAACTTCCCGACCTGGTGGCCGAGGACGCCGTCCGGGGCGATCTGCACACCCACACCGACCTCACCGACGGGCTGTCCTCGCTGGAGGACATGGTCGCCGCGGCCGCCGCCCGGGGCTACAAGTACTACGCGGTCACCGACCACGCCCCCAACCTCTACATGCAGCGGATGACCGTCGAGAAGATGCTGGCGCAGCGGGAGGAGGTGCGCGCCCTGGACCGGAAGCACCGCGGTATGCGGTTGCTGCACGGCACCGAACTCAACATCGGCCCGGACGGGGAGGTCGACTGGCCCGATGAATTCCTGGCGGAATTCGACCTCTGCGTGGCCTCGGTGCACTCGCATTTCAACCAGAGCCGGCAGGCCCTGACCCGCCGTCTCGTCCGCGCCTGCGAGAATCCGTACGTCGCGATCATCGGCCATCCCACCACCCGGCTGATCGGCAAACGCCCGGGAATCGACGCGGACTTCGACGAGGTCTTCGCGGCCTGCGCGCGGACCGGTACCGCGCTGGAAATCAACGCCCATCCCGAGCGGCTGGACCTGTGCGACGAGGACATTCTGCGCGCCAAGCGCCACGGCGTGAAATTCGCGGTGAACTCCGACGCACACTCCACCACGCATCTGCCGTATATGCGTTACGGGGTGGGCACCGCGCAGCGCGGCTGGCTCACCGCGGACGACGTCATCAACACCTGGCCGCTCACCAGACTCCGGCGCTTTCTGCGCGGCGGCCGCCGGGCGTAGCGACCGGCCCCGTCCGCCGGTTCGCCCGGCGGTGCGTCCGGCGGTGCGTCCGGCCGTACGTCAGGCGGTACGTCACGCGGTCCGTCAGGCCGGCTCGGGGGCCGGCTCCTGGTCGCGGGCCCGCCGGCGCACCCGGTCCAGCAGGGCCGCGGGGTCGGGCTCGGCCTGGAGGCCGCGGAGCAGCAGCAGCCACAGGTCGCCCAGGTGCTCCTCGATGTTCCGCCGCCCTTCCAGGGCGTCGGAGACGGTGTGCAGCCCGAAGAAGGCGCAGACGACGCCGTGCGCGGTGGCGGCGGGCGCCACGCCGACGGCGAGTTCGCCGTTGCGGGCGGCCTCTTCCAACAGCTGGGTGACGGCCTCGATCCAGCCGAGGAACGGCGTCGGCAGCTGGGTCTCGATGGCCTTGCGCTCGGCCCAGAGGCGGGCCCCGGCCCGGACCACGATGTCGTCCCGGAACGCCCGCGCCACTTCGAAGCTCAGCCCGACGAGTTTCTCCAGTGCCGGCACCCCGGTTTGCCGATAACGGCCGATCAACTGCGGCCAGGTGGCGAAGTGTTCCTCGACGATGGCGAGGGCGAGCTTCTCCTTGCTGGCGAAGTGGAAATAGATCGCGCCACTGGTGCGGCCGGAATGGGTACTGATATCGCTGATGCTCGTCCCGGCATAGCCCCGTTCGTCGAACAGGGTCGCGGCCGCTTCCAGAAGGAACCTGCGGGTGGTCTTCGCCCGGCTCTGCACATGCACCTCGGATGTCGTCCTCGTGCCCTCTGCAGGAAATGTACCGCGCCCGGCCCCCGCCATTTCACGGGTGCAGGTGTCCGGCATTCGATATTCCCTGGTCATATGAAGTCGTCACCTGTCGGCAGCGCCGGCGGCGGGCCCGGACCGCTGAGCTGGTCCCGGACCGTCGAGCGGGAGTTGGTGCACCGGACCTCCGTGGCGGAGGTCCTGCTCACGGACGTCCGGCCGACGGCCGCCCCGGACGTCTTCGAGGCGGCGGCGTGCTGGCCGCGCGCCCACACGACGTTCCCCCGCGACGGATCGGAGCGGCACAGCCCGCTGGTTCTGGTCGAGACCCTGCGCCAGCTCGGGCTGTACGTGCCGCTGCGGTTCCACGGAGTCCCGCCGGCATGCCGGGCGATCATCACCGACCTGCACTTCCGCCTGGCGCCGGCGAACGAGCCGGCGGCCGGGCCGGGCGCGACCGAGGTCAGCTGCCGCACCGAGGTCAGCGGCGTCCGGCGGGCTCCGAACGGGTCCGTCACCGGCCTGCGCCTGTCCGCCGTCTTCGCCGCCCGCGGGGCGGTGTTCGGGCGGGGCGGCGGCGGGGTGCGGTTCGTGGACCGGGCGGTCTACGCCGCCCTGCGGGCACGGGGCGCGGCCGGCCCGGCGCCGTGCGGGCCCCCGGCGACGCACCGGCCGGACACCACCGCGCTGACGGTGAACCACCCCCAGGACGCCGTACTGGCCGAGGACGGGGAAGGACTTCTGGTGGCGCCGGCGGACCCGCTGCACCCGTTCCTCTTCGACCACCCCACCGACCACGTGCCCGGAATAGTGCTGCTGGAGGCGGCGCGACAGGCCGTCGCGTACCGCAGCGGGGGTGCGCTGGCCCGGCCGTGCGCCGGGCGACTCAGGGCGGTCCGGTTCACCGAACTCGCGCCGTCCGCGCGCGTCCTGTACACCCGGCACGACGCGACCTGTGTGTTCCGCTTCGTCCAGGGCGGCACACCAACGGCCTACGGCACCCTCAGTTACGCATAGGGCATAAAGTATGGACATTTATCGATCTTCCGGCCGTCCCGCGCGCCGGCCGTCGAGGACTCGGACTGCGGCTTGCGGGCGGCCGCGGCGGCGGGGATGCGGGTGATGGGCGTCGGACCCCGGCCGGCCGCGCCGGCCGACTGGTGGGTCCGCGCCCTGGCGGAACCGGCCGTACAGGGCTGGGCGGGGCCCGCATTCCCGCCCAGGGCTCCGGGCCCGCCACCGATGTATCCGGATCCGCCGGGAACGGCGCTGACGGTAGGCAGTAACTCCATTCCGGCGTACGGAAGTTGCCGTACCCGCAGCGCCAGCGGGGCGGGCCCGGCCGCGCGGCCCGCCCCGTGTGCCGGCCACCGCCGCGGCCCGCCTCGGCCGGCCGCGTTAGGGTGGAGCCATGCTTTGACGCCTGCCCGCAGCCCGGGCACCCCCGCCGACTCCTTCGTCACCGCATCGCATCCCGGATCCGGATCCACGAAGGAGAGTTCTTCATGACCACGTCGCCCCCGATCGACGTCCCCCAGGCATTCGCCGCCTCCTACGGTGCGCACGGCGCCGCGGAGCGCGCCTGGCTCGCCCGACTGCCCGCGCAGGGCGCGGAGTTCCTCGACCGCTGGGCGCTGCGGCCGGACGGCCCTGCCCGCTACGGCATGGCCTCGCTCGTGCTGCCGGTACGGCGGCCGGACGGTACGCCGGCCGCGCTCAAGCTCCAGCAGCCGAGGGAGGAGACCGAGGGTGCCGCGGCCGGCCTGCGGGCCTGGGGCGGGAACGGCATCGTGCGGCTGCTCGACCACGACGAGGCCGGCGCCGCCCTGCTGTTGGAACGGCTGGACGCCGCCAGGCCGCTGTCGGCGGTGCCCGACGACACCGAGGCGCTGCGGATCCTGGCCGAGCTGATGGCACGGCTGGTGGCGGTGCCGGCCCCGCCGGGGCTGCGGCGGCTCGCGGACGTCGCCGCCGCCATGCTCGACCAGGCCCCGGGGGCCGTCGGCGCGCTGCGCGACCCGGCCGAACGGGAACTGGTGCGCCGCTGCGCGTCCGCCGTGGCCGGTCTGCTCGATGAGAGCGGGGACCGTCTGCTCCACTGGGACCTGCACTACGACAACGTGCTGGCCGGCGAGCGGGAGCCCTGGCTGGCCATCGATCCGGAGCCGCTGGCCGGCGACCCCGGTTTCGAGTTGCTGCCCGCCCTGCGCAACCGGTGGGACGAGGTGGTGGCCACCGGCGATGTGCGGCGGGCGGTGCTGCGCCGCTTCGACCTGCTGACGGAGGTGGTCGGTCTGGACCGCGAACGGGCCGCGGGCTGGACGCTCGGCCGGGTGCTGCAGAACGCCCTGTGGGAGATCGAGGACGGCGAGTCCGCGCTCGAACCCGACCAAGTGGCCATCGCCACCGCCCTGTTGGAGCACCGGATGTGAGGCCCGTCGGCCGGGCATGAGGTCCCTTGAGCGGGGGGGTCTCCACCGGTGCCGCTCAGGGGGCCGTCGTGCGGTGCCGTGTTCCGTGGTGCGGGCGGCTTCTGCCATGCTGCCGGGCGGGGCGACTCCCGCCCGGCAGGGGCCGCCGTACGTGTCCGGCCGACGAAGGGGGCAGCACGTGCACGACACGGACGTCACAGGCACCGCGGACGACCGGGGAGCCGGCCCGCCGCACGACGGCGCCGCGCGGATCGCGCTCACCGACACCGCCGCCGCGCTGCTGCGCACCCTGCGCGAGCGGCACGGTCCGCTGATGTTCCACCAGTCCGGCGGCTGCTGCGACGGCAGTGCGCCGATGTGCTACCCGGCCGGGGAGTTCCGTACCGGCGGGTCGGATGTACTGCTGGGGCGGCTGGCGGTGGCGGGCGTGCCCGAGACGGTGGACTTCTGGATGTCGGGCGAGCAGTTCGCCCGCTGGCGGCACACCCATCTGACGGTGGATGTCGTACCGGGGCGGGGCGGCGGCTTCTCGCTGGAGGCACCGGAGGGGGTCCGCTTCCTGATCCGCTCTCGGCTCTTCACGGACGAGGAGCGGGCAAGGCTCGACGGATAGGGTCCTGCTGACGGGCGGGAGCGGACGCTCCGGCGGAAACGGTGAGACCCCGCGCACGGGGGAAAGCGCGGGGTCTCACCGGGTCCAACGAGCCGGCGGCGGCCGGAGTTCCCGCCCGGTGGGGATCTCGCGGAAGAATTCCGTACGATCGGAACCCGGGCCTCCGGGCGGGCGGCAGGCGGTTACGGCTCGTCCTGGACCAGGCGCTCCAGCATGTCCTGGAACTCCACGTCGACCACCACCCGCAGCCCGTCGCCGTCCGGTTCGCTCAGTGGTGTCATCCGTCCGCGCCGCCACCAGTACACCCGGGGGCTGATCGCGCCCGCCGCGTCCTCGTGGCCGGCCGCCGCGAACTGCGCCATGGCCTGGAGCGCCGGGATGACCTGGGCGTCGTGGATGCGGTGGAACGCCAGCTGGTGGCGGAAGGGCAGGGCGACCAGGGCGCCGTCGGGAGTGAGGGCGGTGCCCATCAGGCGCTCGACCAGGTCGTCGAGGACCAGCACCCGGCTCGCGGTGAAGAACGAGTCCCCCAGCAGCACCTCGAACGCCGAGCCGTCGGCGCGCCGCACCGTCTCGTGCCCCTCGACCGGCAGCGCGCGGAGGTTGTTCATGGCGCGGATCCGCAGCTCCGCGACGTCCCCGAGGTCGGTGAGGGAGTCCTCGCTGAGCATCTGGACGGCCTCGGGCAGATCGAGGGCGAGCACCTCGCACAGGCCGGGCGCCGGCTCGTGGCCGTAGTGGAAGGAGTCGGAGGCGGGCAGGGTCTCCTGGGCGACGATCCGGGGGTAGAGGCAGGCCCGGATCTCGTCGTGGGAGAGGATCTCCAGCGGCTGCGGGCCGTCCATGGTGCGCAGCACCTTGCCGACGTGGTCGCGGACGAGCCCCGGCCAGCAGCGACCGCCGCGGCGGTCGCGGTGGCAGACGGCGGCCAGATTGCCCAGGCCGAACTGGCGGCCCGCGGAGTCGGTGACCACGCCGGCGTACACGGTGACCTCCAGGCCGCGCTCGGCGAACGCCTGCCGTACCTCGGATCTGAAGACGCGGCCTTCCCGCTCCGAGAAGAAGCCGAACTCCTCGTCGCGTGCGAGCTCGCGGGGATCCCGCTTCGGTCCTCGGCGGAACAGTCCCATCTCTTCCTCCCGGCTGCGGCCGGCCGCATCGGCCTTGGATGCGCCGATGGTAACGGGTGCCTCCGACAGCGGGGTCGCCCCGCGGCCGGGGACGGGACGCGGGGCGACCGTGGGGACGGTGAGCGGAGCGGCGACGAAAGGGAACGGAAGGGAAGGGAAGGGAAGGGGGATCCGGTCGAGCGGGCGTCGCTAGCCGATGTTGACGTCGATGCAGGCGTAGAAGGCGTTCGCGGTGTCGGCGATGTTCCAGACCGCGAGGATCTTCTGCCGGCCCTTGATGTCGCCGAAGTCCACGGTGTGGGAGACCTCGGCCGGGGGCTGGGCGCCGTGGCCGTCGACCTCGGCGACCTTCCGGCCGCCTGCGAAGTACTGCCAGTTGCTGGTGGCGTGACGGGCCGTGAACCGCCAGGTGAAGGTCTCGCTGCTGCTGACCGGGGTGACCTGCCACGGCTTGGAGTCGTCGTCCAGATCGGCGAACTGGCTGTTGCCGCCGCTGCAGCTCGTCAGCCCCTTGGGCCCTTCGACGCTCTGTGGCTCCCACTTGATGGGGCCGCAGTCGACGGTGCCGGCCGCGCACTGGGCCTGCCGGCTGGGGGGCGAGGAGACATAGCCGTGAGCACTGGCCGGGCCGGCCGGCAGGGTGACGACGAGGAGGGGGGCGATGCCGGCGCCTATGGCGAGAGCCAGCCTTCTTTTCTTGTCCATGTCAACCCTTTCGCGTAGGGGGGTGGTTGACGCGGGGACGTGCCGAGCAATTGGTCCAGACTTAACGCTCTGACCGCGTACGGTCAAGAGGTCGCACGCGCTCACCGCGCGCCCCACCCGTCGCGCTGGAGGCCCGGACCACCAGTTCCGGGGCGAGGCGGACGGTGCGCACCGGGCGGCGGGGGCCGGGGACCGGGGCCGCGGCGGGGCGGCGGGCGAGCAACCGGGCGGCCTCGGCGGCGAGTTCGGCCACCGGCTGGCGCACCGTCGTCAGCGCCGGATCGGCGAGACCGGCCAGCGGGATGTCGTCGAAGCCGGTGACCGCGACCTCGCCGGGGACGTCGGCGCCCAGCTGGCGCAGGCGCTGCAGGGCACCGGCCGCGATCAGGTCGTTGGCGCAGATCACGGCGTCCGGCCGGGCGGGCCAGACGCGGTCCACGGCGGCTCGGCCCCACTCCACGGAGAAGTCGCCGAGCACCGCGCGTTCGGGCGCGGAGGGGTCGAGGCCGGCCGCCCCCGCCGCGTAGGCCGTGCGCCGCTCGACCGCCGCGGAGGCGGTTCCGGCGGCACCGATGAAGCACGGGCGGCGGCGGCCCGTGGCGGCGAGGTGGTCCAGGACGAGGGCCATCCCGGCGGCGTTGTCGACCGCGACCGAGTCGGCGACGCCGGGGCCGCAGCCCCGGTCCAGCAGCACCAGCGGCACCCGTGCCGCGGCGGCCGCCACCGCGTCCCGGCTGCGCCGCTCGTCCACCGGGATCAGCAACAGGGCGTCCACCCGGCGGCTCAGCAGGGCGGCGATCCGGGCGGCCTCGGTCTCCGGGTCGTCGTCGCAGTCGGCGAGCAGGACAGCGCGGCCCTCGGCGTGCAGGACGTGCTCCAACTCCCGGACCAGGGAGGGGAAAAAGGGGTTGGTGATCTGCGGGAGGACCAGGCCGACGGTGCCGGTGCAGCGGCTGCGCAGCGCGCGGGCGACCTCGTTGGGGCGGTAGCCCAGGCGGTCGGCCGCCGCCCGCACGGCGCGGGCCGTCTCGGCGCCGACCGGACGGGTGCCGGCCAGCACGCGGGAGACGGTGGCGACGGAGCAGCCCGCCGCGTCCGCGACGTCCCGCAAGGTCACTTCGGCCACGACGGCGTGCCCTTCCACTACGGGACGGCCGCCGTGCGAGCGGCGCCGTCCCGGACGATGGCGGCAAACGTTATCACCGCCCGTGTACAGGCGTACCAGCTCCGTACGGCTCGGTACCAGCGGGTAGGCAGGTCACCTGCCTCACACTTCCTTGATGTTTCATTGACATCTCCGCGGCGTATGAGCGAAATTTCCGGAGAACGTTTTCCTGCCGCGCGGCGCGCCCCGGAGATCGAGTTCACCCCGCTTCACCGTTCCGCAGAGCAAAGGGGCTCTCCCGTTGGCCAGAAAGATCATCCTCGACTGCGACCCGGGGCATGACGACGCGATCGCCATGCTCCTGGCCCACGGCAATCCCGATGTCGAACTGGTCGCCGTGACGACCGTGGTCGGCAACCAGACGCTGGAGAAGGTGACCCGCAACGCGCTGTCGGTGGCGGCGATCGCCGGGATCACCGGTGTGCCGTTCGCCGCGGGCAACCCGCGGCCGCTGGTCCGGTCCGTCGAGACCGCCCCCGACATCCATGGCGAGACCGGCCTCGACGGGCCCGAACTGCCCGAGCCGGCCTTCGAGCTGGACCGCCGGCACGCCGTCGACCTGATCATCGACACCGTGCTGTCGCACGAGCCGGGCGAGATCACGATCGTCCCCACCGCCGGACTGACCAACATCGCGATGGCCGTGCGCAAGGAGCCCCGGATCGCCGAGCGGGTGCGCGAGGTCGTCCTGATGGGCGGTGGCTACCACGAGGGCAACTGGAGCGCGGTCGCCGAGTTCAACATCATCATCGACCCCGAGGCCGCGCACATCGTCTTCAACGAGAAGTGGCCGGTCACCATGGTCGGCCTGGACCTCACGCACCAGGCGCTGGCCACCCCCGAGGTCGAGGCGCGGATCGCCGCGCTGGGCACCGGGCCGTCCCGGTTCGTGCTGGAGCTGCTGGACTTCTTCCGTGAGGCGTACCGCGAGAACCAGGGCTTCGAGCACCCGCCGGTGCACGACCCGTGCGCGGTGGCGTACGTCATCGACCCGGACGTGATGACCGTCCGCAAGGCGCCGGTCGACATCGAGCTGCGCGGCGCGCTGACCCTGGGCATGACCGTCACCGACTTCCGCGCGCCGGCGCCGGCCGACTGCCACACCCAGGTCGCGGTCGAGCTCGACCACGAGCGGTTCTGGAACCTCGTGGTGGACGCTCTGGAGCGGATCGGCGAAGGCCGGGCATGAACCTCTCCACCGCACCACGTACCACCGAGGTCACCGGCGGCGGGTCCGGCGTCCGGATCGGCGTACTCGTCACCGCGCTGCTGGCCGCCTGCTTCGCCTTCCAGCTGAACGCCAGCATGCTCAGCCCGGCACTGAAGAGCATCGAGGACTCGCTCGGTGCCAGCTCCGCCGAGGTGGGCATGACGCAGACCGCGTTCTTCACCTCCGCCGCGCTGTTCTCGCTGTTCCTGCCCCGGCTCGGCGACGTCCTCGGCCGGCGCCGGGTGCTGGCCGGCATGCTGGCCCTGATGGCGGTCGGCTGTGTGGTCGCCGCGCTGGCGACGAGCGTCCCGATGCTGTTCGCCGGGCGGATCATCCAGGGCGTGAGCGGGCCGGTCGTCCCGCTGTGCCTGATCATGCTGCGGGTCGAGGTCAAAGAGCCGAAGAAGTACGGCACGCTGCTGGGCGTGATCACCGCCGTCAACGGCGGGATCGCCGGCGTCGACTCGCTGGCCGGCGGCTACCTCGCCGACCACCACGGCTTCCAGTCGGTCTTCTGGGCGATGGCGGTCGTCGCGGCCGTGGCCACCGCCCTGGTGGCCACCCTGACCCCGGAGTCCAGGGCCGCGGTCCTGGACGCGCCGGCGAACCCCGGATCCGGGTCGTCAGGCGCCGCCCGGATGGACTGGCCCGGTGTGGCGCTGCTGGTCGTCTCGGTCGGCGCGCTGCTGATCGCGCTGAACGAGGCCGGGAAGCTGGCCGCCGCCGACTGGCCGATGGTCGCGGTGCTGGTGGTACTGGCCGCCGTCGCGTTCGCGCTGTTCTGGCGGACCGAGAACCGCAGCGGGCACCCGCTGGTCGCCACCCGGCACCTCAAGCAGCGGGCCACCTGGTCGCTGCTGCTGACCACGGTGCTGACCATGACCGGTGTGTTCGCGGTGATGAACGGCCTGATCCCGGCCTTCGCCCAGGACGCGCAGGCCGGTCTGGGGATGTCCGCCGAGCAGTCCGCCTGGTGGACGCTGACGCCGTACGCGCTCGCCGGACTGGCGATGGGCCCGGTGGCCGGCCGACTGGCCGCGACCTTCGGCTACGGCCGGATCCTGCGGCTGGGCCTCTTCGGCTCCGTGGGGTCGGTGGTGCTGATGCTGCTGACGATGCACAGCCAGTCGCATGTGCTGCTGCTGGTGACCTCGCTGCTGGTGGGCATCACCTACGCCGGCGTGGCCAACATCGTCCTCAACGGGCTGGGCATCGTCCTCTCCCCCGGCGAGAACCCCGGCTTCCTGCCGGGTCTGAACGCGGGCGCCTTCAACCTCGGCGCGGGGCTGAGCTTCGCGGCGCTGTACGCGGTGAAGACCGCGCTGGCGCCCGCCGACCCGGCCTCGGCCGGCGGCTACACCGCCGGCATGATCGCCGGTGTGGTCATCCTGGCGCTGGCCATCGCGACGTCGTTCCTGATCCCGAAGCCGGTGGCAGCCGAGGCCAAGGACTGACGACCGACCGCCCGGGCCCTGTGACGCGACCGCCCGCCGCACCCGGACCCCGGGGCGGCGGGCGGTCGCGTCGTACGAGCGGCACGGCCGGCCGCGGCCCAGCCCGTCCCGTCCTGTTGTCAGGGCCGGGGGAAAAGGGAGACTGGAAGCGGAGGCAACGGAGGCAGCAATGGTCATGGAACACGGTATGGACAAGACCGGTCCCGCCCGGGACGACATGATGAAGAAGCAGCTTCGGAGCCAGATGTCGCTGGACCGCTCCCTGCGCACGGATGAGAGCCGCGAGCTGGAGCCGGCCGGCGAGGACCAGCCGGTGGCGGCCCCCTCTCCGGAGAGCGTCTATCGGGGCGGCACCCCGCACGGCATGTCCGAGCGCGACGTCGGCCTGCGCTCCGAGCTGGCCCAGTACCTCGGGCGCAGCGTCTATCCGGCCGAGCGCGGCGACATCATCCGCACGCTGCGCGGCAACCACGCCCCGGACCGCCTGGTGACGATGGCCGAGCAGTTGCCCGCCCACCACCGCTACGGCAATGTGCAGGGCATCGCCGAGTCGCTCGGGCTGGGGACCGAGGACCGGCGCTCCTGAGGCCGAGCGGCGCTCACCGGCGGACAATGGCCATGACGGAGCGCACCGACCGACCCCGTACGGAGGCGAAAAGGAGGGCGGCAATGTCCGACGACGCCATGGGCGACGAGGTCTACCAGCCGCCCAGATCTGCCCCCGAGGACAACCCCAACGACCTCGACATGGAGGACGCCCTCGACGAGCCGGGGCTCGACGAGACGCTGGACACGGGCTACTCGCCGCCGGAGCGCCCGTTCGTGGTGAACCACGACGGGACCACCGCACAGGAGCAGCACGACCGCGAGTCGCTGGCCCACCGGCTCTCGATCGAGCTGCCGGACGTCTGCGCGCGGGACGGCGACGGCATCGGCGACCTGCCGGACGGCGACGGCGAGCCCTACGACGACCAGGTCGGCGAGGAGCGCGCCGGGCGGATCGTCAGCTACGACGAGGGCTTCTGGCGCGGCGGCGGCAGCAACGACATCACCGCCCGCGACGTCGGCATCGACGGGGGTGCGGCGTCCGCCGAGGAGGCGGCGGTGCACATCGCCCACGACGTGGGCGGGACGGTCGAGGGGGAGATGTAGGGCCTGGCCGAGAGGCGGGGCCGAGCCGGGCGTCCCCGGTGGCGGGCGTGGCGGCCGCCCGCCATCCGGGACGCGGGATGTTCAGGCCGCCAGTACGGGCAGCGGCTTCTCGTACAGCCAGGTGTGCAGCAGCGGCCGGGCGCGGGGGCCGGCGCAGCGTTCGGCGTGGGCGAGGAAGGCCCCGGTGTCGGCGCTGGCGCCGCGGTGCGCACTGTGCCAGCTGCGGAGCACGGCGAAGAACCGCTGGTCGCCGACGGCGCGGCGGAGCGCGTGCAGGGCGCAGGCACCGCGGACGTAGACCCGGTCGTCGAAGATCCGGCGCTGGCCGGGGTCGGCGATCCGCAGGTCCTGGGGGCGGTCGCGCAGCGTGCGCCATTCCCGGCGGGCGATCTCGTCGGCGGTGTCCTCGCCGATGTGCTCGGACCACAGCCACTCCGCGTAGGTGGCGAAGCCCTCGTTGAGCCAGATGTCGCGCCAGTCGCGCAGGCTGACGCTGTTGCCGTACCACTGGTGGGCGATCTCGTGCGCGACCAGGGTCTCCGCGCCGCGCTCCCCGTCGATGTGGTTGCTGCCGAACACCGACCGGGTCTGGTTCTCGACCGGGGCGGCGAGTTCGGCGTCGACGACCACCGCGCCGTACGCCTCGAACGGGTAGCGGCCGAAGCGTTCGCTGAACGCCCGGAGCATCTCCGGCTGGCGGGCCAGGTCGTACGCCGCGTCCTCGGCCAGCCGCGCCGGATAGGAGTTGTGCAGCGTGATCGCCGGGTGGTCCGGGCCGAGGCGGGCGGTGCCGCTGTCGTGCCGGAACCGCCCGGTGTAGAGCGCGGCGAGGTACGGGGCCATGGGGCCGGGGTGGTGGTAGGTCCAGCACTCGTGGTGCCCGCTGCGGCGGCGTTCGAGCAGGGTGCCGTTGGCGAGGACGTGCTGGCCTTGCGGGACGCTGATCCGGAAGGTGAAGGCCGCCTTGTCGTCGGGGCGGTCGTTGCAGGGGAACCACGACGGGGCGCCGAGCGGCTGGGAGGCGACCAGGGTCCCGCCGTGCGGGTCGCCGGTGCGGTCCCAGCCGATCGGGCCGAACGGCGAGCGGACCGGCCGGGGCCGTCCTCGGTAGCCGATGTCCATGGTGAAGCTGGCGCCGGTGGCCAGCGGGCGCGGGGTCGCCAGGTAGAGCTTCCCGTTCTGCTGGCGGGTGCGGACCCGGGCCCCGTCGACATGGGCGGTGTGCACGGTCAGACGGGAGAGGTCCAACTCCACCCGGTCCAGGGGCCCGTTGGCCACCGCCTCGATGCGGGCCCGCCCGTGGAGGCCGCCGTCAGCCGGGCGGTAGGTCAGGTGCAGGTCGTACGAGACGGTGTCGTGGGCGTAGGTGCCGTGCCGCGGGAAGTAGCGCTCGGAGAGCGACCAGGCGAGGCCGTCCGCGGCCGTCGCGGCGAGCGGGAGCAGGGCGGCGCCCCGGAGGAGCGCGCGCCGGCTGCATCGGGTCACGCGGCCGCACCGCCTTCCGCACGGGCCGCGGCGGGGCGGGCCGGGCGTTCGCCGGCGATCGGGTTGCCGGCCCAGCGGGTGTGGGCGGGTACGCTCTCGCCGCGCATGACCAGGGACGACGGTGCGATCGAGGCGCGCGCCCCGACGTCGGTCCCGGGGAGCACGATGCCGTGCGGGCCGAGTGAGGAACCCTCGGCGAGGCGGACGGTGTCCAGGCGCATGATCCGGTCGTGGAAGAGGTGGGTCTGCAGGACGCAGCCGCGGTTGACGCTGACGCCGTCGGCGAGGGTGATCAGGTCGGTCTCCGGCAGCCAGTAGCTCTCCAGCCAGACCCCGCGCCCGATCTTGGCACCGAGGGTGCGCAGCCACCAGTTGAGCACCGGGGTGCCGGTGAACGCGCCGGCCATCGAGGGCACGGCGAGCGACTCGACGAAGGTGTCGTAGAGCTCGTTGCGCCAGACGAACGAGGACCACAGCGGATGCTCGCCGGCGGTGAACCGGCCGACCAGCGTCCACTTCGCGGCGGTGGTGACGAGCAGCGCCAGCAGGCCCGAGGCCAGCAGCAGCGGGGCGCCGATCAGCGCCGCGAGGCCGAGGCCGCCGTGGGTGAAGGCGGCCTGTTCGGTGAGGAACACGCCCTCGGCGAGGGCCACCGCGCACATCAGGGGCAGCACCCGGCACATTTCCACGGCGGCGCGGGCCAGGACCAGCCTGCGCGGCGGGGCGAAGGTGCGCGCCGGGTCGGCCTGGGCCGCCACCCGGGGCAGCGGCATGGCGGGGCGGCCCAGCCAGGACATCCCCGGTTCGCCGTCGGCGGGCGCGTTGGAGAGCACGCCGACCAGGCTGTGGTCGGGGACGTCGTGGCCGGGGGCGACGATGCCGGAGTTGCCGACGAAGGCCCGGCGGCCGATCCGGACGGTGCCCAACCGCAGCCATCCGCCGCGGAGTTCGAAGGGGGCGACGAGGGTGTCGTCGGCGAGGAAGGCGCCGTCCTCGACGTGCAGCAGGGAGGGCAGCGGCAGCACGGTGGAGATCTCGGCGTGCTTGCCGACCCTGGCGCCGAGCAGCCGCAGCCAGTGCGGGGTGCCGAGGCTGGCGTAGAGCGGGAAGAGACTGCCGCGGGCGCCGTCCAGGAGGCGGGTCACCAGCCAGGCGCGCCAGGCGACGCCGCCGCCGGCCGGGTGCAGGCCGGGCGTGATGCCGCGGCCGAGGAGCCGCACCGCGCCGGCGGTCACCAGGATCGAGCAGCCGGCGGTGAGGAGCGCGAAGACCGGTGCCGCCGCCAGCAGGCGCACCGCGGCGGTGCCCAGGGTGCCGCTGTCGCGGAGCAGGAAGTACGCGCCGGCCAGTGCGGGGACGGCGGACAGCAGAGCCAGCAGCGGCAGGCCCAGCAGGGCGAGTGCGTAGGCGGCGGTCCAGCGGCGCGAGCGCTGCCACCGGGGCGCGGGCCAGGCGGCGCCGGCCATCCGCTCGGCGGCGCCGGCGGGGCGGGCCGGGGAGCCGGTCCAGCAGGCGCCGTCGGGGATCTCGCCGTCCAGGCAGCCGCCGGCGGCGAGTTCGGCGTCCCGGCCGACGACGGCGCCGGGCATCAGCATGCTGCGGTGGGCGACCCGGGCCCCGGCGCCGATCCGGACCGTGCCGATGTGCAGGGTGTCGCCGTCGAGCCACCAGCCGGAGATGTCGGCCTCGGGTTCGACGCTGCAGCCGTCGCCGAGTTCGGCGAGGCCGGTGACCGGCGGCATGGTGTGCAGCGCCACGTCGCGCCCGGTGGCGCAGCCCAGCGTCCGGGCGTAGAGCCGCGCCCAGGGCGTGCCGAGCAGGGACGGGACGCCGAAGGCGGCGACCACGCGTTCGGCGGTCCACAGGCGCAGGTGGGTGGCGCCGCCGCGCGGATAGGCGCCGGGGCGGAGGGAGCCGGCGAGCGTCCGGGCGGCGAGGGCGCCGAGGGCGCAGCGCATCGGGGCGCTGTAGAGCACCACCCAGCCGACGATGATCAGCCACCAGGCGGTGTGCGGGGCCCAGACCTGCGGGGCGAGCCGGCCGAGGATGTTGTCCGCGAGCGCGAGCCCGACGAGTCCGCGCAGCCCGGCGATGCCGTACAGGCCGGTCTGGACGAGGAGTTGGACGACCCCGGCGCGGCGCGGGACGGGGCGGACCGGGCGGACCTCGTCCACCGGGCCGCCGAGCGAGTCGAGGTGTTCGGCCATGTCGCGCAGCACGGGGTGGCGGTAGAGGTCGGCGACCGAGACACCGGGGTGGTGGGCGCGGAGCCGGGACGCCATCCGGGCGGCGACGAGGCTGGTGCCGCCGAGGGCGACGAAGTCGCTGTCCGGGCCGGGGCGGACGCCGAGGAGGTCGGTCCAGATCTCGGCGAGGCGGGCGGCGGTGCCGCGCAGGGCCGCGGCCGGGTCGCCGGAGCCGGCGTCGGCCGGGGCGGCCGGCAGCGGCCAGGGCAGCGCCTTGCGGTCGACCTTGCCGGAGGTCCGGGTGGGCAGGCTCTCGACCTCGGCCAGGACGGGCACCAGCTGGGCCGGCAGCCGTTCCTGGAGCAGGGCGCGGGCCTTGTCCTGCTGGAAGCTGGAGCCGTCGGCGGTGCGCCGGTCGGGGACGATGTAGCCGACCAGGACCTGGGTGCCGGCCGGGCTGGTCTGAACGGCCGCGGCGGCGCCGCGGACGCCGGGCAGCGCGGCCAGCGCGGCGTCGATCTCGCCCAGCTCGATCCGGCGCCCGCCGAGTTTGACCTGGTCGTCGGCGCGTCCTACGAAGAGCAGGCCCTCGGGTTCGGCGCGGACCAGGTCGCCGGTGCGGTAGGCGCGGTCGGTGTCCAGCACGTCGTCGGGCCGGAAGCGCTCGGCGTCCTTGACCGGGTCGAGATAGCGGGCGATGCCCACGCCGCCGATCAGCAGCTCGCCCTCCGCGCCGTACGGCACCGGCCGCCCGGCCCGGTCGACGACGGCGAGCTGCCAGCCCTCCAGGGGCAGGCCGATGCGGACCGGCTCGCCCGGCAGGAGGCGGGCGGCGCAGGCGACGACGGTGGTCTCGGTCGGGCCGTAGGTGTTCCACATCTCGCGGCCGGGACCGGCGAAGCGGTCGACGAGCCCGGCGGGGCAGGACTCGCCGCCGACGATCAGCAGCCGGACCCGGCGCATCGCCTCGTCCGGCCAGAGCGCGGCGAGGGTGGGCACGGTGGAGACCACGGTGATGCCACGCTCGACCAGCCACGGGCCGAGCTCGTGACCGGCCCGGACCAGCGAGCGGGGGGCGGGCACCAGGCAGGCGCCGTGCCGCCAGGCCAGCCACATCTCCTCGCAGGAGGCGTCGAAGGCGACGGACAGCCCGGCCAGCACCCGGTCGCCGGGGCCGAGCGGCCGGTCCTGGCAGAACAGTGCGGCCTCGGCGTCGACGAAGGCGGCGGCGGAGCGGTGGCTGACCGCCACGCCCTTGGGCGCGCCGGTCGAGCCGGAGGTGAAGATGATCCAGGCGTCGTCCTGGAGGCCCGGGGCGCGCGTGGCCCCGGCGGGCCGGGCCAGGCCGGGCGGCGGGCCGGCCGGGCCGAGGACGGCGCAGACGGCGGCCTCGCGGAAGACGGTGGCGGCCCGCTCGTCGGGGTCGTCGGCGTCGACCGGTACGTAGGCCGCTCCGCTGCGCAGGACGGCGAGGATGGACAGGTACAGCTCGGCGGTCCCGGAGGGCACACGGACTCCGACCCGGTCGCCGGGACCGATTCCGCGGTCCCTGAGCTGCCGTGCGCGGCGTTCGGCCTCGGTGCACAGATCGCGGTAGGTGAGCACTTCGGCACCCGTGTCCAGGGCGATCGCCTGGGGATGTGCGGCGGCGGTGGCATCGAGCACGTCGAGCAGAGTTCGCGGGGCCGGGGTGCCGACGGTGCGGTAGACGGCCCGTGGGGGCACGGATTCTGACGGCTCGAAGGACGATTCGAGAAGGGGCGACGACATCGCTATGCCTCTGTTGTTCGGTGCCGGTGGGTGGAAACCCTCGGACGTTCGCCACTAGAGATGCCGCCGCCCGGGCACCGGTTCGCGGCCCGGGTTGCCCGTTCCCCCAATCGAACGTGTTGTGAAAACGGAAACCGGGCGCTTGGACAGGCAGCGTCCGGAATCCGGCTCCCGCTCCTGACCACGTCATGGGAAAGAATTGACCGCTGCCGGGGATTGTTTTCGGCACCACTCCCCCGCACCCTCAAAACCGCAGGTCAGAGCCTTGCGGTCGAATGGTTACGAGGCACCCGGTCAAGCCTTGATCAAATATTGCGCAACCGCGCAAGTATTCATCGGAATCTCACGGCCGTCTCATCGACCCGTCATGACGCTGCCATACCCTCATCACACCGCCCCCACACCTTTTTTGACGCCGCCATACGCTCCGCGAGATGCCCGGCGCACGCTACTTGAGGATGTTGACCGCACGGGCCACCACCAGAACGACCGTCAGCAGCGAGACCGCCGACTGCAACAGCATCAGCAGCTTCGCCCAACGGGTCAGCGGCATCACGTCGGTGGGACTGAAGGCGGTGGCGTTGGTGAACGACAGATACAGGTAATCGGCGAACTGCGGCTCCCAGTGCTCCGGAGCCAGCTCCGGCGTCGCCATCTGCGGGAAGAGGAAGTCCGGGTAGCGGCGCACGGCGTGGACCCGGGCGACCGGACCGCCGCGGTCCCACTCCCAGTACCACAGCGCGAAGACGATGACGTTGGTGGCCCAGATCCCGCCGCCGGTCGCCAGCAGCGGCCCGGCGTCCCCGCCCTCCGTGCCGCGCACCAGCCCGATCACCAGATGCACCGCGGACCAGCCGTTCGCCGCGCTGATCATCGCGATCAGCACCAGCCCCGCCCACCGGTAGAGCCGGGAGACCCGTTCGATACGGAACGGATCGGCCACCACCAGCACCAGCAGCAGCGCCGTCTCCAGGCCCGGCAGCAGCCAGCCCGGACGGATCGTCAGCCGCCCCGGCAGGAGGCCCTGCAGCGCCGCCGCCACCAGCACCGCGAGGGTCGAGGGCCAGCGGGGCTCGCCGCGGGTCACCCGCCGCCAGGCCGGCCGCAGCCGCCGCCCCGCCTCCTCCACCCCCGCCATGGCGGGCGCCAGCAGTGCCTCGATGCGGTCCAGGCGCTCGGCCTGGGTGCCGGCGTCGCCCGCCTCGCCGGGCTCGGGGTCGTGGGACATGCGCCTCATGCTCACCCGGGGCCGGGACGGTGTCCAGCGCCGCACCCCGGACCGGCCGAGCGGAGCCGCCCGCCATCAAGAATCCGTCAGGACTTGCACGCATGCGCAAGTGACCCTGTCGGGGAGCTACACTCCTGGAGGTTTGACGCAGCGGTCACCTCGTTCGGTGCGGCGTCGCCACGGACACAGGCCACTGATCCCACCCGTCGGGAGATCGACGACGGCACCCCGGGTGCGCCCGGCCGGAAGGAGGCGAGAGACATGGACTGCAGTAGTCCGGGTCACCATCGACTCCGTTTCCGCCTGCCCTCGCACCCTGCCGGCACGCGGTAACCGACCTCCCCGCGCGGCCTCCCCGCCGCACCACGCCCCGTACGGCCGACCGCCGTCACGGGTCACCGTGCTGCGCGCCCGCCGCCTGGCCCTGCCCCTGGCCGTCGTAATCGCCATCACCATCGCGTCATCAGGACCACCCAAGTCGCCCTGACCCACTGGCCGTTCGGCCGCACCCACGCCCCAGCCTTCCCCCGTCCCGAGGAGGTGCTCCCATGCACACCCTGACCATCGTCGACTTCCTGGTCCGGCTCGCCACCGGCGTGGCCTGCGGAGCGCTCATCGGTGTCGAGCGCCAGTGGCGCGCCCGGATGGCCGGGCTGCGCACCAACGCCCTCGTCGCCACCGGCGCCACCCTCTTCGTCCTCTACAGCACCGCCGTCGGGGACTCCGGCAGCCCCACCCGGGTCGCCTCCTACGTCGTTTCCGGCATCGGCTTCCTCGGCGGCGGGGTGATCCTCCGGGACGGGGCGGGGGTCCGCGGGCTGAACACCGCCGCCACCCTGTGGTGCTCGGCGGCGGCCGGCGTCCTGGCCGCCTCCGGACGGCTCGAACTCGCCGTCCTCGGCACCCTCGCCGTGCTCGCCGTCCACCTCGTGCTGCGCCCGGCCGGGCGGCTGCTGGACCGGGCCCCGGCCGCCGGCTCCGACCCGGACGCGGCGGTGCACGCCACCGTGCACGTGGTCTGCGAGCGCCGCGCGGAGACCCACATCCGCGCCCTCCTGCTCCAGGCGCTCACCGGCTCCGGACTGACACCCGTCAGCCTGCGGGCCCGCCGGGACGCCGAGGACACCACCGGCATCCGCGCCGCGGTCACCGTCTCCGGCGCCCCCGCCCAGGCCCTGGAGCAGGTCATCGCCCGGCTCTCCCTGGAGCCTGACGTCCGCGACCTCCACTGGCATCTCGAAGAGCCCGAACTCCCCGCGGAACAACGCGCACTGGCCTGATCCGTCCCGAGAGCCCGCTCCCAACTCCCGCCAGGCGAAACCTTCTTTACGAAAAAGGAAACACAAAAGAACGCACGCCTACATTTCCTCACCTCCTCCCTCCACCACCATTCACCAAGAATCCACATTTCATGGGGAATTGGAGTCCGCGCGGCACCGTGTGGCGCCGGGGGCGCGGTGCGCTCGGTACGCAACAAGATGCGCGAGGCGCAACGAGGCGCAAGGGATGCGTGAGGCACAAGGAGTGTGCGAGCGACGACAGGCGCGCAAGGAAGGCGGGCACACCCCGGCCCCGGAAAGGGCGCGAGCCTGATTCGGGCGATCCCCCGCGTCGCCCGAATCAGGCAGCCTGGCCGGATTTACCGCCCTTACGAGCGGGTCTCCGGAACCTGCACTGAGTATATTGGCTCTCAGCCAGTCAACGCAGGAGTTACAGCATGTCCCCCCGCAGCGCATCGGTCAACGAAGAATTGCGGCGGCGCTCCCGCGAGCGGCTCTTACAGGCGACGGTCGAGCTGGTGGGCGAGCGCGGTTACGAGGCCACGACGCTCGGCGACATCGCCCAGCGCGCGGGGGCGGCCCGCGGGCTGATCTCGTATTACTTCCCCGGCAAGCACCAGCTTCTCCAGTCGGCGGTGCACCGGCTGATGCACCGCACGCTCCAGGCCGCCCTGGAGCGCGAACCCCGCCCGACGGGGCGGGACGCCGGACGGGAGCTGCTGGCCCGCGCGATCGACGCGATCCTGGGACTGGCCCACGACGAACCGCTGCTGATGCGCACCCACATGGCCGGCCTCCTGACGTCCCCGGGATTCATCCAGTGCCCGGAGCAGCAGCGGCTGGCCCAGCTGCTGCGCGAGGCGGTGACGGCCTACGGGTCGGCCGATCCCGACACGGACTATCCGATGCTCCGCGCGCTGCTGATGGGTTCGGTGGTGCCGATGCTGCTCCCGGGCGCCCAGATGCCGCGCGTCCGGCTGCGTGCCGAACTCTTCCAACGGTACGGACTGGCCTGGGAGTTGGGCGTTCCGCCGGGCGAACGACCGCCCGAGGGCACGACGATCCGCGAGCGCCCCGGCGCTTGACGGGGACGACGGCCCCCGACCGTGACGCGCACGGCGGGAGCTGCGGGTGCGGTGTGAGCTGTGCATGCGCGGTGGCACTGCGGGTGTTTCAGGTGTTTCGGGCGCTTCGAGCGTTTCGGGTGTCGGGGTCATGAATCGGGTGTCGGGGTCATGAAGTCGTCTGCGTGGGCGGGAGTTGGGGGTCGTGGTTCGTACCGGGCGTCCCTACCGCTTGTTGTGACGTGGCGTCAGCAGGCCGGCGTCGCGGGCGCCGGCGATCAGGCGCAGGGCGCGGCGGCGGTTGCGGCCGGTGGCGTGCATGACGGCCTGGATCGGATCACGGCCCTCTTGCTGGGCCGCGCGGTAGGCCGCCGCGGCGACCTTGCGGCGTTCGCCGGCCCGGGAGCGGACGAGGACGGCCGAGCGCGGCTCGGCGGGCGGCCGGGCGGCGTCGGGTTCCGCCCCGTCGTCCGGGGTGGCACCCGGCGCGGGGTGCGGGCCGGTATCCGGTTCCGGGCCGTCGTCCCCGGCAGTCACGGCAGTGGGCGCCGTGCCGGGAGCCGCCTCGGTGGCGGCGGTGGGCGCCGGGCCGGGGGCGTCGTCCGGTGCGGCGCCGGGCGGCGGTGCGGGCGTCCCGTCGTCGGGTGCCGTACCGGCCGGGGTGGTGGCGGCCGCCGGTGCGGTGTCGGTCGGTGCGGTGTCGGTGCCGCAGAGTGCGCCCTCGCCGTGGACGACGTCGTCCGCCGGGGCGTTGGTGCCCGCGTGGGTCCGCCGGGGCCGGGCCGCGCCCTCGGGCCCTTCCGGTGCGGCGGGAGCCGGGCCGGACGCCGGATCGAGGGCCGCCGCGGCGCCGCCCGGGGACTTCGGAGGGCGTCCGGTGGCGGCCCGGCAGGCGTCGTCGAGCGGGCCCTCGATCCAGTGGGCGAGGGAGGCGAGGTCGTCGAGTGTCAGGGGCGGGTCGGCGCGGACGTCCTCGACGGTGAGGCGGTCGCCGTTGACCGTGACCAGGACGTCGATCCGGGCGCCGTGGGGGAAGGACAGCCGGGCACTGAACCAGGGGCCCAGTTCGGACGCGGCCGAGCCCTGCGCCTGAAGCTCCCAGTCGGGCCACGCCAGCGCCCCACCTTGCGCTTTATATCGGGGGTTATCGGTATAAAACTCACTTTCCGACACAAACAAAACCTAGCCTCCAGCTCACCCGGCCAAGGGGCGCGGCACGCTCATCGGACCGGGAGCAACCCCGATAGCGCAGCTCTCCCGCCGCACGGCCGCCGGTGCGATCCTGGGGGTACTCCGCGGAAGGGGCCACCCGTGCTTCGTGTCGCTGTGATCGGTTCCGGACCGAGCGGTGTCTACACCGCCCAGACGCTGGTCGGACAGGAGGCCGTCCCGGACATCGAGGTCCATGTCCTGGACCGGCTGCCATGCCCGTACGGGCTGGTGCGGTACGGCGTGGCACCGGACCACGAGAAGATCAAGTCGCTGCAGAACAACCTGCGGACGGTGCTGGAGCACCCCCGGGTGCACTTCCTGGGGAACCTCGAGGTGGGCGAAGCCGGGGTGGGTCTGGCGGAGTTGCGGAAGATCTTCCACGCGGTGGTGTTCTGTGTGGGCGCCGCCACCGACCGTCGGCTGGACATCCCCGGGGAGGGGCTGCCCGGCAGCCACCCGGCCACCGACTTCGTCGCCTGGTACAGCGCGCACCCGGACGCGGCGGCCGACGGCTTCGCGCTCACGGCCCGTTCGGCGGTGGTGATCGGGGTGGGGAACGTCGCGGTGGACGTGGCCCGGATGCTGTCCCGGGGGGCCGCCGAGCTGGCCGCCACCGACATGCCGCAGGGGGCGCTGGGGGCGATGGCCGACAGCCTGGTCGAGGACGTGTGGATGGTGGGGCGGCGGGGCCCCTCGCAGGCCAAGTTCACCACCAAGGAGCTGCGGGAGCTGGGCGCGCTGCCCGGTACGCGGGTGCTGGTCCGGCCGGAGGAACTGGCGCTGGATCCGGGGTACCGCGACCCGAGCGCGCTGCCCGCCCCGGCGCGGCGGAACATCGAGGTGCTGCACGACTGGGCCGAGCGGCCGGTGGCCAGGGCGCCGGGGGTGGGCCGGCTGCGCCGGATCCATCTGCGGTTCTTCCTGCGGCCGGTGGAGATCCTCGGCGATCCGGTGGCCGGGGTGCGGGCGGTGCGGTTCGAGCGGACCGTTCCCGACGGGCGCGGCGGGGTCACGGGGACCGGCGAACACGAGGAGATCGAGGGGCAGTTGGTGCTGCGGTCGGTGGGCTACCGGGGACTGCCGCAGCCGGGGCTGCCGTTCGACGAGGCGACCGGGACGGTGCCGCATGCGGCCGGGCGGGTCCTGCGGGACGGGGAGCCGTACCCGGGCGTCTATGTGGCGGGGTGGATCAAGCGCGGCCCCACCGGGGTGATCGGCACCAACCGGCCGTGCGCCAAGGAGACCGCGACGTCGCTGCTGGCGGACGCGGCGGAGTTGGCGCGGCGGCCGGTGGCGGCGGATCCGGTGGCGGCGCTGGAGCGGGCCGGGGCGCGGCCGGTGCCGTGGCGGGGCTGGCTGGCCATCGAGGCGGCGGAGGCGGAGCGGGGCCGCAGTCTGGGCCGCGGGACGGTCAAGCTGGCCGATTGGGAGGGGCTGCTGCGCGCGGCACGGTCGGCGATGGCGGGGCGCTGAGCCGCGGTGCCCGCCGGGCCCGTGCCGCCGCCGGTGCGGGCCCGTTCACCGTTCGCCGAGGCGGCGTTCCTGGAGGCCGGCCGCGCGGAGGACGCCGTCGATCAGGCCGGGGAACAGCTCGTCGAGGTCGGCGCGGCGCAGGCCGTTCATCTTGGCGGTGCCGCGGTAGAACTGCTGGATCACGCCGTGCTCGCGGAGCACCCGGAAGTGGTGCGTACAGGTCGACTTGCTGACCGGGAGTTCGATGTCCGCGCAGTTCAGCTCGCCCTCGGCGGCGGCCAGGGCGCAGACGATCCGCAGCCGCATCGGGTCGGCGAGGGCGTGGAGCACCTGGGCGAGCCGGATGTCCGCGCGCTCCGGATGCGGCAGCGACCGGGCGCCCGAGGCGGCCCCGGCGACGGGGGTTTCGGTCGTCATGACGGCTCCTGACCTGCGGATCTGTTGACCGGCGGCTGGCCGGCGGCGCGCTCGCGCGGGGCGTTCCCGGTGGTCGCTGCGGCCTCCGAGGTCCCCATTGTACGAGAACCATCGTAGTTTGACATCCGCCGTAATACGATGCCTATCGTAGAAGCGTGGGGTCGCCGCGACCCCGTCCGTCGTCCTCGTCCAGGTACAGGAGCCTGCCGTGAGCGCACTCTTCGAACCCCTCCGCCTTCGGTCGCTGACCGTCCCCAACCGCCTGTGGATGGCGCCGATGTGCCAGTACAGCGCCGCCCCCGAGGGGCCGGCCGAGGGCGCCCCCGGCGACTGGCACTTTCAGCATCTGGCGGCGCGGGCCGCGGGCGGCACCGGCCTGATCCTCACCGAGGCGACCGCGGTCGCCCCCGAGGGCCGGATCTCCCCCTACGACCTGGGACTGTGGAACGACACCCAGACCGCGGCGTTCCGCCGGATCACCGACGCGATCAAGGCCCAGAACAGCGTCCCCGGCATCCAGATCGCACACGCCGGGCGCAAGGCGTCCACCGAGCGGACCTGGGTGGACCGCGGCCGCGCGCTGCGCCCCGAGGAGCGGTACGGCTGGCGGCCGGTCGGCCCGAGTCCGCTGGCCTTCGACGAGACGTCCACCACCCCCGAGGAGCTGTCGACGGCGCAGATCGCCGAGCTGGTCGGGAAGTTCGCGGAGACCGCGCGCCGGGCGCTCGCCGCCGGCTTCCAGGTGGCCGAGATCCACGGTGCGCACGGCTACCTGATCAACCAGTTCCTCTCCCCGTACAGCAACCGGCGCACCGACGCCTACGGCGGTTCGTACGAGAACCGGACCCGTCTGCCCCTGGAGATCGTCGACGCGGTGCGCGCGGTGTGGCCCGAGGACCTGCCGGTGTTCTTCCGGATCTCGGCGACCGACTGGCTCAGCGAGGACGACGGCGACGACCGCGAGGGCTGGACCGCCGACGACACCGTGCGGTTCGCCCGCGACCTCAAGGAGCACGGCGTCGACCTGCTGGACACCTCCACCGGCGGCAACGCCCCGAACGCCAGGATCGCGGTGGGGCCGGGCTACCAGGTGCCGTTCGCCGAGCGCGTCAAGAAGGAGGCCGGCCTCGCGGTGGGCGCCGTCGGGCTGATCACCGAGGCCCGGCAGGCCGAGAAGATCGTCGCGGACGGCCAGGCCGACGCGGTGCTGCTCGGCCGCGAGCTGCTGCGCTCGCCGAGCTTCGCCCAGCACGCCGCCCGCGAACTCGGCGCCGCCGTGCATATCCCGCAGCAGTACCACCGGGCCGTCTGACCAGCGCGGACACCGACCGGGACGCCGTTGTCAGTGGCCGGGTGCACACTGGCAACCATCTGAGACAACGGCGTCCCGGAGGTGTTCCGGCATGACAGACGTAATCCTCGCGGTGGGCACCCGCAAAGGGCTGTTCATCGGCCGCCGGCGGCGCGGGGCCTGGCGGTTGAGCGGACCGCACTTCCCCGCCCAGGCGGTCTACTCCCTCGCGATCGACACCCGCGGCGCGCGGCCCAGACTCCTGGCCGGAGCCGACAGCGCGCACTGGGGCCCGTCGGTCTTCCACTCCGACGACCTGGGCGAGACGTGGCAGGAGCCGGCCCGTCCGGCCGTGAAGTACCCCGAGGACACCGGGACTTCACTGGAGCGGGTGTGGCAGCTGCACCCGGCGGGACCGGCGGCGCCCGAGGTGGTCTATGCCGGCACCGAGCCCGGCGGGCTGTTCCGCTCCGAGGACCGCGGCGAGACCTTCGAGCTGGTCCGGGCGCTGTGGGAGCATCCGAGCCGCGAGCGGTGGGTGCCGGGCGGCGGCGGCCTGGCCGTCCACACCGTCGTCACCGACCCCCGGGACGCCGCCGCGGTGACGGTCGCGGTCTCCGCCGCCGGCGTGTTCCGCAGCCGCGACGGCGGCGCCAGCTGGGCGCCGTCCAACTCCGGCGTCAAGGCGGTCTTCCTGCCCGACCAGCACCCCGAGTTCGGCCAGTGCGTCCACAAGATCGCGCCGGACCCGGTCGACCACGACCGGCTCTACCTCCAGAACCACTGGGGCGTCTACCGCAGCGACGACGCCGGGGCGACCTGGACGGACGTCGGCGGCGGCCTGCCCTCCGACTTCGGCTTCGCGGTGGCCGCCCACCCCCGAAGAGGCGACGTCGCCTACCTCTTCCCGATCACCGCCGACATCGACCGGGTGCCGGCCGGGCACCGCTGCCGCGTCTTCCGCACCTCCGACGCCGGCGCGAGCTGGGAGCCGCTGAGCGCCGGGCTCCCCGAGGAGGACCACTACGGCACGGTGCTGCGGGACGCCCTCTCCGTCGACGACGCCGACCCCGCGGGGGTGTATTTCGGCAACCGCTGCGGCGAGCTCTATGCCAGCGCCGACGACGGCGACAGCTGGCGGCAGCTCGCCTCGCATCTGCCGGACGTGCTGTGCGTGCGGGCGGCGGCGGTGGCCTGAGCGGCGGTTGACCGGGATTTGAGGGGGAGGGCACATCGGCCAGTAGGGTGATCCCGTGGCTGCACGACCTCTCCAAGACATCGTCGAACCAGGCTGGGCCAAGGCACTTGAGCCGGTCGCCGGACAGATCGCCGCGATGGGCGACTTCCTGCGGGCGGAGATCGCCGCGGGCCGGACGTACCTCCCGGCCGGCAGCAATGTGCTGCGCGCCTTCCAACAACCCTTCGACGAGGTGCGGGTGCTCCTCGTCGGACAGGACCCCTACCCCACGCCGGGGCACGCGGTCGGGCTGAGCTTCTCCGTGGCGCCGGACGTCCGGCCGCTGCCCGGGAGCCTGGAGAACATCTTCCGCGAGCTGCACTCCGACCTCGGGCTGCCCCGGCCGTCCAACGGCGACCTCACCCCGTGGACCCAGCAGGGCGTCCTGCTGCTGAACAGAGCGCTGACCACGGCGCCGCGCAAGCCCGCGGCGCACCGCGGCAAGGGCTGGGAGCAGGTCACCGAGCAGGCCATCCGGGCGCTGGTGGCGCGCGGCGGCCCGCTGGTGGCGGTGCTGTGGGGGCGAGACGCGCGCAATCTGCGACCGCTGCTGGGCGGGATGCCGGCCGTGGAGTCCGCGCACCCGTCCCCGATGTCCGCCGACCGCGGTTTCTTCGGCTCGCGGCCGTTCAGCCGGGTCAACGACCTCCTCGTCCAGCAGGGCGCCCAGCCGGTGGACTGGCGGCTGCCCTGACCCCGGCCGTGCTCCGCGGCCGGACGATAGTGTTCCGCACATGACGAATGCGAACATCCCTGCGGGCTGGTACGCCGATCCGCAGGGCACCCCCCATCAGCTCCGCTGGTGGGACGGTTCCCAGTGGACGGGGCACACCCACCCGGGTCAGCAGGCGCAGCCGCCGGAGCAGGCCGGTCCGCCGGGCGCCCCGCACGCCGCGCAGCCCGCACCCCAGCAGGCACCTCAGTCTCAGGCACCTCAGCCGCAGGCGCAGCCGTACGCGCAGCAGCCGGCCCAGGCCCCGTACGGGCAGCAGCCCGGCGGCGTCCCCTATGGCCAGCAGGGCGGCCACCCCCAGCAGATGCCGGGGCAGCAGCCGGGCCAGCCGGTTCCGTACTCGGCCGAGGCGCACCACCAGGCACAGCAGCAGGCCGGCGTGCAGCGCCAGGTGCAGCAGCGGGCCGGGGTGGCTCCCACCGGGCCGGGCGGCGGCACGCTCTTCACCGAGCCCGTGCTGGTGGTCAACCAGAAGGCCAAGCTCATCGAGGTGAGCAACGAGTACGCGGTCTACGACCAGAACGGCAACACCCTCGGTTCGGTCGTCGAGGTCGGCCAGAGCACCGCGCGGAAGGTGTTCCGGGTGGTCTCCAGCCTGGACCAGTACATGACCCACAAGCTGGAGATCCGGGACGCCTACGGGCAGCCGCAGTTGGTGCTGACCCGGCCCGCGAAGCTCATCAAGTCCAAGGTGCTGGTGGCGCGTCCGGACGGCCGGCCGGTCGGCGAGATCGTCCAGCAGAACGCCATCGGGAAGATCAACTTCGCGATGACGGCCGACGGCCGGCAGGTCGGCGCCATCAAGGCGGAGAACTGGCGCGCCTGGAACTTCGCGATCGTCGACCACACCGAGACCGAGATCGCCCGGATCACCAAGACCTGGGAGGGCCTGGCCAAGACGATGTTCACCACCGCGGACAACTACGTCCTGCAGATCCACCGGCAGCTGCCCGACCCGCTGTCGAGCCTGGTCGTGGCCACCGCGCTGACCGTCGACACCGCCCTCAAGCAGGACTCCCGCGGCCTTGGCTGAGTCCGCTGGGGCACGCGCCGGGGACCACGTCCTGGGGGTGGACTCGGGCGGGTCCGGGCTGCGGATCGCGGTGGCCCGGGTGGGCACCGGCGGCGAACCGCCCCAGCCGGTGGCCACGTTCGCCTCGCGCGAGCCGGTCCGCACCGGCCCGGCCGGCCTCGACGCGGACCATATGCTCGCCCAACTCCTTCCCGCCGGCGCCGCGTTGGCGCGGCAGGCGGGGGCGGACCGGTTCGCCGCGGTGTGCGTCGGCGCCGCCGGCATGGGCACCCTCGGCGACGCGCTGCGCGCCCGGTTGCCCGAGGCGCTGGCCACCGCCTTCGGGGTCCGCCGCCTGGCACTCGCCGCCGACGCGGTGACCGCCTACGCCGGGGCGCTCGGCCAGCGGCCCGGTGCCGTGGTCGCCGCCGGCACCGGACTGGTCGCCCTGGGCACCGACCTGACGCCGGCCGGCGGCTGGCGCCGGGCCGACGGCTGGGGGCATCTGCTCGGCGACTGCGGCAGCGGCGCCTGGATCGGGCGGGCCGGGCTGGAGGCGGCGCTGCGCGCCCACGACGGCCGCCCCGGTGGTTCACCGGCACTGCTGGCCCGGGCGGAGGCGGTGTTCGGCCCGGTCACCAGGCTGCCCGCCGCGCTCTATCCGAGGCCCGACCGGCCCGCCGTACTGGCCTCGTTCGCCCCCGAGGTGGCGCGCTGCGCGGACGGGGACACGGTCGCCGCCGGGATCCTGGCGGACGCCGCGCGCCATGTCGCCGACTCCGCCGCCGCGGTCTGTCCGCCCGGTCCCGGGGCCGCGGTCGCGCTCACCGGCGGCCTGCTCGCCCTGGGCGCACCGCTGCTGTCCCCGCTCCGCGCCGCGCTCGCCGAACGGCTGCCCGGCGCGCGTCCGATCGAGGCGTCCGCAAGCCCGCTCGACGGCGCGCTGGCGCTCGCGGCGGCACTGGCCACGGACCGCCTGGCACTGCCCGTCGACGGCAAGTTGTTGCAGATCACAGGGCATGCGGCGGCCGCGCCGCCACGACGCGCGGGATAAAACGGGACGGATACCTCGTGGCAGAACCCTCCCTCGGCGGCCGGGCGCGACGAGGCGTTAGCATGCGGCGCCATGAGTTCCCCCACTGGGCCCGCACCTGGCTCGCCCCGCATTGACGCCGCAGCCCCCGGCCTGCCCGTTCGCACGCCGCGCACCCGGCCCTCCGGCCGCCACCGCAAGCCGGAGCCGCTCGCCGCACCCGAGGGCGCACCCGCCCTGGTCCTGGCCGTGCCCGGCACCCCGTCCGCCACCTCGCGCAGCCTGGCTGAGGAGGTCTCCAGCATCGCCCGCTCCGAGCTGCCCGGCCTCGACGCGCGGATCGGCTACGTCGACGGCGGCGACGAGGAGTTCCCGTCCCTGGAGGCGGTCCTGGCCGCGGCCGCCGCCGAGCAGAACGCCCGGGCGGCCGAGACCGGTCAGCCCGACCCCGGCCCGGCCGCGGTCGTCGTCCCGCTGCTGGCCGGCCCGGACAGCGCGCTGCTGCGCCGGATACGCCAGGCCGTCCTGAACAGCGCCTCCGGGGCCGAACTGACCGACGTCCTGGGCCCGCACCCGCTGCTGGCCGAGGCGCTGCACGTCCGGCTGTCCGAGGCCGGGCTGGCCCGCGCCGACCGGGCCCGGCTGTTCACCGTCGCCACCGCGGCGGACGGCATCATCCTCGCCACCGTCGGCGGCGAGGAGGCGGTGCAGGCCGCCGGGATCACCGGCATGCTGCTCTCCGCCCGGCTGGCGGTGCCGGTACTGGCCGCCGGCCTGGACGAGGAGGGCGCGATCGCCCGCACCGCGGAGCAGCTGCGCGCGTCCGGCTCGCAGCAGCTGGCGCTGGCCCCGTACCTGATCGGTCCGGAACTCGCCGACGGCCTGCTGGGGGCGGCCGCGGAGGAGGCGGGCTGCGCCTCGGCCGAGGCGCTGGGCGCGTACGGCGCGGTGGGCCGGCTGGTCCTGTCGAACTACGCGGCGACGGTGGGGATCACCCTGCCGGGCCAGGGCCTGGGGGCGCCCGTCCGGTAGGCCCGCGCGGCACCGGCGGCACGACCGGAGCCGCATTCCGTTCACCGAGGGCCGTCCCGCGCCGCACGCGGGGCGGCCCTCCGCGCTGCCCGGCGCCTCCCCCTCCCCCGTCCGCACCCCGCCGAGCGGCATGAACGCCCGTCAGGCGGCTCGTGAAGGCGGAAGGGACCCCGGGGGCCCGGCGAGGCCGGCGAGCCCCCGAGCGGGGCGCTCCGCCGGCCGTTCGTGCGCCCTGCGGCGCATCCCCCGGGAGGCGTTCCTGGAGGTCCGCTTCCCGACCGCGGACCGAGGTGTACTTCGGTGGGCGCTTCCCCAAGGAGTGGCCGCCCGCCGGGCGGTCCGTCAGGCGAAGACCACGCACGAGGCGGCCGGCGCCGGGACCGAGCCGCCGCGGACGGGGACGCCGGTCTCCGGGTCGAGGGTGAACCACGTGACGTCGCCGGAGCGTTCGTTGGCGGCGTAGAGGTGCCGCCCGTCGGGGTGCAGGGCGAGGTCGCGGGGCCAGTGGCCGCCGCACGGCACGGTCGTGACGAGTGCGGCGGTCCCGGCCGCGGCGTCCAGGGAGAGCACCGCGACGCTGTCGTGGCCGCGGTTGGCGGCCCAGGCGAACCGGCCGTCGTGGGAGAGGACCAGCGCGGAGGGGAACATCGGTCCGGTGCGCGCGGCTCCGTCGGGGAGCAGCGGGGTCTCCCCCAGTGGCGTCAGCGTGCCGCGGTCGGCGTCCCACCGGCAGAGGGTGAGGGTCGGGGCGAGTTCGTTGACGACGCAGACGAGGTCGCCGCGCGGGTGGAAGGCGAGATGGCGGGGCCCTCCGCCGGGGCGCAGGCGCGTCTCGTGCCGCACGGTCAGCGTGCCGGTCGCCGGGTCGAGGGTGCAGACCCGGACCGCGTCGGTGCCGAGGTCGACGCTGAGCAGCCACCGGCCGGTGGGGTCGGGCCGCACGCAGTGGGCGTGCGGGCCCTCCTGGCGGTCGGTCCGGGGGCCGCTGCCGTAGTGGGCGAGGACCCGTGCGGGGCCATGGAGTGCGCCGCCGTCCCGTACGGGGAGCGTACTGACGTCGCCGGAGCCGTAGTTGGCGGTGACGAGGTGGCCGGCGGTCAGGGTGAGGTGGGTGGGGTCGGCGCCGCCTACGAGGACCGGCGGTGCGAGCAGGGCGGGGCCCTCGGGGGTGAGGCGGAAGGCGGCGGCCGCGCCGTCGGGGGTCTCGCTGACGGCGTAGAGGAGGCGGCGGCCGGGGTCCGGCACCAGGTAGGAGGGGTTGGGGACGGCGTCCGTGGAGTGCAGCGGGGTCAGTGCCCCGGTATCCGGGTCGACGGCCGCGGTGGTGATGCCGAGGCCACCGGCGGTGGTGAAGGAGCCGAGGTAGGCGCGCGGGCCGTCCCCGCGCGCCGGTCCACCGGTGGTCCGCTCGGCCGCTGGTCCCGTCGTCGCCACTGGTCGCCGCCCTTCGTCCGCCTGTCTGCCGGGCCCGACCGGCCGGGCGCCGCTTCGGCGCGGGGTGTGCCGTCCGGGCGGTGCCCCGCTGTGCGGGCGACGCTAACAGGGCGGGTGGGGGCGGCGCCGGTGAGGGCCGGAAGTGGACGGGGCGGCGGCCGGCGCGCCCGGGCCCACCCGCCCGGCCGGCGTCAGGACGCGGCGAACGGCGCCCGGGGCGAGCTGCGCACCGGGTGCGCCAGTGCGGTCAGCGCGGACTCCAGGCCGTGCAGGTGGGCCAGGGCGCGTTCGGCGCCGGGGTGGTGCGCCGGTGCCGCGGCCGGGCCGTCGAGCGCGGCGCCGGCGTCCGGGCCGGGCGCGAACAGCGTGCCGACCACGGCCGCCACCCGCTGGCAGGCCGCGGCCAGCCGGGCGTCGTGCGAGGCCGCCGGGTCGGCTGCCACCTCGGCCAGGCCCCGCACCTGCGCGGCGCACTCGTCCAGGCAGGCCACGACCTGGCGCGCGCGGGCCTTGCGGTGCCGCAGCGGGTTGAGCGGGTGCAGCAGCGGCACCAGGGACAGCCGCACGCGGGCCAGCAGGAGTTCCAGCTCGGCGACGTGCGGGGCGGGGTCGGCCCCGTCGTCCCCGGCGAGCCGGCGGGCGGCGACCGCGGTGCAGTCCCGTACGCAGTGCACGGCGCGCTGGATCCAGGCGTCGGTCGCGGCGTGTGTGGTGACCGGCAGCACCAGCGCCACCGCCAGCGCGGCGCCCAGTGCGCCGACCGCGGTCTGCTCCAGGCGCAGCGCCAGCAGCCCCGGGTGCAGGACACCGAGCAGGCCGTAGAGCAGCCCGGCCATGACGGTGACGAAGAACATCATCCAGCTGTACGACGGCCCCGCGGCGTAGAAGATCCCGAAGACGCAGACGGCCACCAGCGCGGCCGTGGGGACCGGGGCACCGTGCAGCGGGATCGCGACCAGCAGGCCGATCGCGATGCCGGTGACGGTGCCCAGGACCCGCCGGAAGCCGCGGATCAGGGTCTCGCCACGGGAGGCGGTGTTGACGAAGATCCACCAGGCCGAGACCACCGCCCAGTACCAGCGGTCCTGGGACAGCACCTGGCCGACGGCGAGCGCGAAGCCACAGGCGGCGGTCGCCTGGACGGCCTGCCGGGTGGTGATCCGGGCCAGGCCGCGGCCGGCGGGCGGCGGCACCGCGGCCGGCGGCGGCATCCGGCGCTCGTAGCACCACAGGCCGAAGCGGACCGCCGACGAGGCGAGCAGCCCGAGCGCGAGCGCGCCGCACAGCTCCGGCAGCCGGGCGGGGGTCGCGTGCAGGAACTGCACCATGAAGAACATCATGAACGCGAAGATCCCCAGGGCGTGGCCGCGCGGGCCCCAGCGGCGCGCGTAGACGCCGGCGCCGACGACGGCGAGGAACGCCGCATCGCGCAGCAGGGGGTGTCCGTGGAGCGCGGTCGCCGCGAGCAGCACCGGAAGGCCGGCGGCCGGCAGCAGGGCGGTGGTCACGCCCTGGCCGCGCACCGTGGGGTCGCCGACGGTGAAGAGCGCGAGCAGCGCGGCGAGCCCGCCGGCGATGGCCGCGGGCAGCGACTGGACGACGAGTCCCGCCACCGTCACCGCGGCCCCGACGCCCAGGACGGCCCGGGCGGCGCTGCGCAGCCGCAGCCGTCCGGGATCCGGGGCCACGAACATCCTCTTCAGCACGGCCTCCCCTAAAACCCATGAAAAAGGCGCCGCGGAATCCGCAGCGCCATCGACGGGATCATTTCACCATCAGGCGGTCGACTGGCTCAAGAGAAGACGAAAATACTGGGCCATTGGCCCAGCGCGAAGCGGATTCGGTGCGCCATCAGCGGGCCAACGGTCCAGCCGGGACGGCCTGACCCGACCGCGCCCGCCTGGACAGTGCCCTCCGACCAGCAGTGCCCTCACATGGGCAGGGAGCGCAGCCGCACCGGACCGGACGGCCACCCGGCCCCGTCGCGCAGCGGCGTCCACATCGTCCGCAGCGGCATCACCACCGGCCCGGAGGGCTGCTCGACCCGCACCTCCGCCCGGACCTCCCGCCAGCCGAGCCGCGCGTAGAGGGCGACCAGCGGCGGGCGGCAGAAGAGGAGAGCGTGGTCGGGGCCCATGGTGCGGGCATGGTCCAGCGCGGCCGCCACCACCCGCCGTGCGAGCCCCCGGCCGCGCAGGTCGGACGCCACCGCGACCCCGCCGACGCCGATGACCGAGGTCGCGGTCCCGTCGATCTCGATCGGGAGCCACCGCAGGCCGGCGTGTGCCACCAGGCGGCCGTCGAGCCGGATGCCGAAGTGCTCTTCCTTGGGCAGCCAGGTCAGGCCCACGTCGTCGACGCCGAAGGGGTCGGGCTCGTCGCCGAGGATCTCGGTCATGTGGCCGGGAGTGAAGTCGTCGAGCCGTGCGGCGGTGAGCGGCGTGGGGAGCTTCGTCATGCCGCAATCATGATCCGCCGCACGGTCCCGCGGCCAGCCCGGCCGCCACGGAACCAGGCACGGAACCGGGCACGGAACCGGGCATGGATCCGACGCAGATCCCCTACCGACCCGCGCATGACTCTCGTACCGGCTCGTGCATGACTCTTGACGGTCAACGCCCGCCCACTTACCGTCACTTCCGCTTCTGGCGCCTTGAGAAAACCTTTACCCCGCTTCGGATGAAAAGGTGGAGGCATGGGTGGGCTGCGACGTCGTTCCCTGCTCGCCGCCGCCGGCGGTACCGCGGCGGCCGCCGGTCTGACGCACACCGGAACGCCCCGGGCACAGGCGCACCCCCGCACCGCCGCGACGGAGCCGGCCGAGACGTCGGAGGCCGCGCCGGCGGCCGGAGACCGGCCCGGACCCTACGACCGGCAGGTCGCCGCACTGCTGGCGCGCATGACCCCCGAGGAAAAACTGGGGCAGTTGCAGCAGCTCCCGTGGGCGTACGACACCGGGCCCGGCGGGCCGGGGACCAAAGCGGTCGAAGAGGCCGCCCGCACGGGGCGGTTGGGCTCGGTGCTCAGCATCTTCGGCGCGCGTACCTGCAACCGGCTCCAGCGAATCGCCGTCGAGGAGTCGCGGCTGGGCATCCCGCTGCTGTTCGGGCTCGACGTCATCCACGGCTTCTGGACGACGTTCCCCATCCCGCTGGCGCAGGCCGCCAGCTTCGATCCGCGGGACGCGGCGCGGGACGGGGAAGTGTCGGCGCGGGAGGCCCGGTCCAACGGAGTGCACTGGACCTTCGCGCCGATGATGGACGTGACGCACGAACCGCGCTGGGGCCGGATCGCGGAGGGCAACGGCGAGGACCCGTACCTGACCGCCGCGTTCGCCGCCGCCAAGGTCCGCGGCTACCAGGGGGACCGGCTCACCGGCCCGGACCGGATCGCCGCCTGCGCCAAGCACTTCGTGGCGTACGGGGGCGCCGAGGGCGGCCGCGACTACACCACCGTGGACGTCTCCGAGTTCCGGCTGCGGAACCTGTATCTCCCGCCGTTCCAGGCCGCGGTGGACGCCGGGGTGGCCACGGTGATGGCTTCGTTCAACACCATCGCCGGCGTGCCCGCGCACGCCAATCCCCACACGCTCACCGACGTCCTGAGGCGGGAGTGGGGCTTCGACGGGATGGTGGTGAGCGACTGGAACGGCGTGCGGGAACTCGTCGCGCACGGGGTCGCGGAGGACGACGCGGACGCCGCGCGGCTGGCGCTCGGCGCGGGCGTCGACATGGAGATGACCAGCACCACCCTGGTCACCCACGGCAGGCGGCTCCTCCAGGAGGGGCGGATCAGTGCGCAGCGGCTGGACGAGGCGGTCGCCCGGGTGCTGCGGCTGAAGTGCGCGCTGGGGCTGTTCGCGCACCCGTATACCGACGAGGGGAAGGCGATCGGCGAGCCGTCGGCCGAGGCCAGGGCGGCGGCCCGGGACGCCGCGAGCCGGTCGATGGTGCTGCTGAAGAACGACCGCGGGGTGCTGCCGCTCCGCGCGACGGCCGCCTCGATCGCGGTGGTGGGGCCGTTCGCCGACTCCCCCGACCTGCTGGGGACATGGGTGATGCCGCCCGCCGCCCGGAGGTTCCCGGCCGGCACGGTGCTGGAAGCAGTGCGCCAGGCGGCACCGCGCAGCACCGTGCGGCACGCCCGCGGCGTCGACCCGCAGGACGGTGACACCGGCGGCATCCCGGAGGCCGTCGCGGCGGCCGCCGCCTCCGAGGTGACGGTCGTGGTGGTGGGCGAACCGCCGGCGCTCAGCGGGGAGGCCGCCGCACGCAGCGACATCGGGCTGCCGGGCGCCCAGGAACGGCTGGTCGAGGCGATCGCCGGCACCGGCCGGCCGTTCGCGGTGGTGCTGGTCAACGGCCGCCCGCTGACCCTCGGCGGCTGGCTGGCCCGGACCCCCGCGGTGCTGGTGGCCTGGCACCCCGGCATCGAGGCGGGCCACGCCATCGCCGACGTACTGTTCGGCAGGGCCAACCCGGGCGGCAAGCTGCCCGTGGCGTTCCCCCGCTCGGTCGGCCAGCTCCCGATCCACCACAACCACGAGAACACCGGCCGCCCCTACGACCCGGACGACAAGTACACCTCGAAGTACCTCGACCTCCCGGACGGGCCGGAGTTCCCGTTCGGCCACGGGCTGAGCTATACGACGTTCCGCACCGGCGCGCCCGAGGTGAGCACCGACCGGATCGCGGCGACCGCCCTCCGCCGCGGCGAGACCGTCGAGGTCGCGGCGACCGTCACCAACACCGGCTCCCGGACCGGCGACGAGGTCGTCCAGCTCTACCTCCACGACCGGACCGCCAGCCTCGCACAGCCGGTCCGCCGCCTGCGCGGCTTCCGGCGGGTGACCCTGGCCCCGGGGACGACCCGCACGGTGACGTTCCGTCTGACCGCCGACGACCTCGGCTTCTGGAGCAACGACCCGCACGGCGACTTCCGCCTGGAGCCCGGCACCTTCGACCTCTACGTGGGCACCAGCTCGACCACCGCGACGAAGACGACGCTCAGGGTGTTCTGAGGCGGGCGGTGCTCAGGAGAACTGGGCCACGTAGTCGTCGAAGGGTGGGATGCCCACCTCTGCCCGGCGCCGGTCCATCGATTCCGGGGACTGGCAGGGCCAGGGGGTGGGGGTGCCGTTGCGGACGCCGGCGATCTGGGTGCCGTAGAGCTGTTCGCGGCCGTCGTTGACGCATGTGCGGTCCTGGAGGAAGGCCAGGTCCCGGGGGCTTGCCAGGCCGTCGGCCACGGCGCGTTCGAGCAGGCTCAGGGCGCGGCGCTGGACGTCGAGTTGGCGGTCGGCGTGCTGGGCGATCAGCCAGGCGGCGCGGGCGGCGTCGGCGCCGAAGCGGTCCGCGGTGGGCCAGCCGTGGACGTCGAGGATCTCGGTGAGCCGGTCGGCGTGGCGGGCGGTCAGCCGGCGCCAGGCCAACTGGTCGGCGAAGTCATCGCTGTTGGCGCGGGGGGCGGCCGCGTTGTCCTCGGCGGCCATGGCGACGAGTTCGGCAGCCACCGCGGCGAGCTCGTCGTCGGTGGGGTACGGCTGGGCGTCGTGCGTCATCTGCGTTCCAGGCTTCGTCGGTGACCCCGTGTCGGGTCGGGTGCCTCAACGCTAAAGGCCCGAATCGGCACAAAAGATCGTTCTTGGGTACGGTGACAGGAGGGGCTCGGCGGCTGGATAATGGATGTATCCCCGGAACGCTCCGAGCACTTTCGGCGCACCGCCGACCAACCCGCCGACCGTGAGGAGGCCGTGGGCCGATGTCCGTGGACCCGCTGGACGCGAAGATCCTGCGGCTGCTGCTGGAGCAGCCGCGGACGAGCGTGCGGGAGTACGCCCGGATGCTGGGCGTCGCGCGCGGGACGGTGCAGGCGCGGCTGGACCGCATGGAGCGGGACGGGGTGATCACCGCCTACGGCCCGCGGCTCTCGCCCGCCGCGCTGGACCATCCGCTGCTGGCCTTCGTGCACATCGAGGTGACGCAGGGCCACCTGGAGGAGGTGGCCACCGCACTGGCCGAGGTGCCGGAGATCATCGAGGCGTTCTCGACGACCGGCGGCGGGGACCTGCTGACGCGGGTGGTGGCCCGGGACGCGGCGCATCTGGAGGATGTGATCCAGCGGCTGATCAGCCTGCCGGGGGTGGTGCGCACCCGCACGGAAATGGCGCTGCGCGAGCGGGTGCCACATCGGATGCTGCCACTGGTCGAGGCCGTGGGCGGGGCGGCGGCGGCCGGACAGACGGGCTAGGGCGCTTCTGACGGATCTCCGTGGAGGAAGGAGCGGCGCCTGGTGCACTCCCCTCTCCCCCACGCCTTAAGGGCGCGGGAGGTACCCCCTCGCTCGCTCCGTCTCGGCTCTTTGATCCATCCCTCGGAAGCCGAGCCGATCACAAGGCGCCGGGATGGCTTCATAGCGGAGCCATGGAGACATTTCGGCAACACCGCAAGGGGGTTCCCCCCCCCCGCCGTTCAGGCGTGGGGGAGTGCGTGCAGACGCCGCGACGCCGCGGAGATCCGTCAGAAGCGCCCTTAGGTCCGGCGGGCCGCGGTGGGGGTGGCGCCCGGGGCCGGCCGTGGTGGTGCGGGGCGGCCCCGGGGGCGGCTCACTTGATGCCGAGGGAGGCGCACTCCGCCGCGACGGACGGGGTGCACAGCAGGTCGGTACGGACGGCGCCGTCGCCGACGAGGGTGTCCTTGATGTTCGCCTTGGTGACCATCACGGCGTTGAAGAGCTTGGCGGGGATGCCGGTCCGGCTGGCACTGTCGGCGGTGGTGGAGGTGAGCGAGGTGATGCTCTGCCCCCGCAGCAGACGGAAGGCCAGCTCCGCGGCGGTCTCCGCCTCCGGCCGCACCTGCTTGTAAATGGTGAACGACTGAGTGCCGCTCAACACCCTCTGCAGGGCGGGCAGTTCACCGTCCTGGCCACCGAGCGGAACGTTTTTCGCCCCGGCGGACTTCAGCGCGTCGGCGATACCGCCGGCCATCCCGTCATTTGCCGAGTAGACCGCGTCGACGCCTTGTGCACCACGGGCGTTGAGGAGATCGGTCATCTCCTTCTTCGCGGTGGCCTCGGACCACCCGGGAATGTCCTTCTCATAAACGATCTTGCGCACCTTGCCGTCGAGAGCGGCGTGCGCGCCCTTCTTGAAGGACGGCGCGTTCGGGTCGTCCGGGGAGCCGTTGAACATCGCGATGTCCGCGGTGGCCGCCCGGGAGCCGAGCGCGGCCAGAATTCCCTCGCCCTGGAGCCGGCCGATCTTCTCGTTGTCGTAGGAGACATACGCCTTGACGTCGCCCTCGGCGAGCCGGTCGTAGGCGATGACCTGTACGCCCTGACGTGCGGCGGAGTCCACCCAGTCCTTGGCGGCGCGGGCGTCGACCGGGTCCAGGATGATCACCTTGACGCCCTTCTTCACCAGGGCCTCGAACTGGGTGCGCTGGGTCTCGACGCTGGACTCGGCGTTTCCGTAGTCCACCGTGCATGCGAGGCAGAGCCCGGCGACTCTGCGGGAAATGATGCGGTGGTCGAATTTCTCGTAGCGCGTCGATTTGTTCTCGGGAAGGAGGAGGCCGATGTGGTCCTTCCCTTCGGGCGCGTCCTGATGATCACTTCCGCAGGCCGCCAGAGGAGCGGCGAGGGAAAGCGCCAACACGCTGACGACGACGCGGCGACGTATTGTTGCATTCATCACATTCACTGCGTTCATTGCCTTCATCGGCCTCATGAAAAGTACCTCCACAGGGGCCGCCCTGACTCGGCCCATGAATGGCTGAGTGAACGTCACCGAAGCCCGAATCGTCAAGAAACGAAGTAATAACGATACGGAAGCGGGATCTGCGTTGAGATACCGAAGGGTGCGGCGGGGTGCGGCGGGCGGGCCGATGGCGGCCGCCGGTGCCCCGCGGTACGGCGGGCTACGCCAGGTGAACTTCGCCCCGCGGCGGGGCAGGTTCACAGCCATGAGCACGGCACGGAAGTACACCCCGATCTCCGCGGAGGGGCGGCTGGGGCGCGCCAACGAGCATCCCGGGCGCTGCGACCAGGGCTACCGGCGGCGGCGCGACGCCCTGGCGGCCCGCGCCGAGAACCACCAGGTGGGGACGCCGTATCCGGGCGTCGCGTACACCGAGGAGGAGCACCGGACCTGGCGGACGGTGCATCAGGCGCTGGCCCCGGCGCACCAGGCGCACGCCTGCCGGGAGGTGCTGGCGGCGCGGGACGACGCCGAGATCCCCGCCGAGGGGGTTCCGCAGCACACCGACATCACCCCCGGGCTGCGGGCCCGCACCGGGTTCGCGCTCACCCTGGCCGGCGGGGTGGTGCCCAACGAGCGGTTCCTGGGGGCGATGGAGCACGGCTACTTCCATGCGGTGCAGTTCGTACGCCATCCGGCCGTGCCGCTGTACACCCCCGAACCGGATGTCCTGCACGACGTGTTCGGGCACGGGATCCATCTGTCGTCGCCGCGCATCGCGGAGCTGTACCGGGTCATCGGCCGGGCCGCGAACCGGGTGCGGACAGCGGAGGCGCTGGACATTCTGAGCCGGGTCTATTGGTACACCCTCGAATACGGGCTGATGACCGAATCCGGCGTGCCGAAAGCCTTCGGCGCGGCACTTTTGTCGTCGTACGGGGAGATCGCCGCGCAAGATGTCCGAGAAGTGCGCGAACTGGACATGTGCCAGGCAGCCAGCACTCCGTACCGTATTTCCGGCTATCAATCCGTTTTGTTCGCAGCGCGGTCTTTCTCCCATCTTGAGGATGCGATCGGTGCGTTCTGTGCGGAATTCGACGACGACACCGGCGACCGGCTGGGGTTGCCGCCAATGCCCCGCGACCGGTCATAGGCGGACCGGGTCGTCCACGGCTGCACGGCCGGGACGGGTGTGCGGGTGGCGCGCGTGCGCAGGGCGGTGGCGTAACGGCGCTGCGGGAGGACGGCAGCGGTGGTGGCGGGTCCCGCCCGCACCGACGTCGATTTCACCGTCGCGCCCGGCAGTTCAGCGGGGGTGTGCGGGCCGTCCGGCTGCGACGAGGCCACGCTTCGACCCGGCCCGCACCGTCGGCGCGACGCTGCCCCGCCCGCTACGCCTTCACCGCCGGGCCACCGGGCCGGACATCACCGGCCAGGTGGCCGAACTCCTCGACCGGGCCGGGCTGGCCGCCGACTTCGCCGGCCGCTGTCCGCACGAGTTGACCAGGGGCGAACGTCAACGGGTGGCCCTCGCCTGCGCCTTGGCCGCCGAACCGGACGTGCCACCATGCGACGAGAGCACCTCGGCGCTCGCCCCGGACACCGCCGTGGCGGCCATGGACCTGCTGGCAGCGACCAGGACGGACCGCGGCCTGACGCTCGTCGTCATCAGCCATGACACACCGCTAGCCATGACACGCCGCTCACAACCCGGCAGATGGCCGACGCCGCCACGTGCCTGCGACGGCACGCGGGCGCCAGTTCACCGTCCTGGTCTCCGTCGGCGCCCGTGGCCGGGCGCTTCAGCGGGCCGGTTCCGCTTCCTCCTCTCCCTCGACGGCGACCAATGCCAACGTGATGTTGTCCGGTGCACCCGCTTCCAGGGCTGCCTTCCACAGCTCGAAGACGGCCCGCCCGCCGTCGTGTGCCCGCAGCACCCCGGCGATCTCCTCCTCCAGGACCGGGTCGGTCAGTCCGTCGGTGCAGACCACGTACCGCCGGTCCTGGGCGAGGGGCACGGACCGCACATGCGGGGTGATCGCACTGAACCGGGGCGCGCCGCCGATCGCCTGCGTCACCAGCGACGTGGTCCGCTGCCCCTCCCGCAGCGGCGGACTGTCGTCCACGCTCACCTGACGCAGCCCGTCCTCGCCGGCCTCCAGGACGCGGCTGTCGCCGACGTTGAAGACCAGCAGGGCATCGGGCAGGATCACGGTGCCGGCCACCGTGGTGCCCATCGCCGTCAGCGCCCGGTCCCGCTCGGCCGCGGCGTACACCGCGCGGTTGCACCGGATCAGCGCCTGCCGTACCGCGTCCTCGCTGTCCAGCGACGGCCCGAGGGCCGCCAGATGCGCCACGGTCAGCGCGCTGGCCACCTCACCGCCCGGCTGTCCGCCGATGCCGTCGGCGACCGCCACCACCAGGGGACTGCCCACGGGGAACACCAGCGTCTGGGGGTTCTCGGTCACCGTGCCGCACAGCGTCCACGGTCCGGCGACCAGGCTGTCCTCGTTGTGCTCCCGGACCAGGCCGGTGTGGCTGAGCGCCGCCACCGTGATGTACCGCATCGGCGTGTCCATGGCCGTCGCTCCCTCGCGGTCGCTCCCCCGCCGGGCCCGCCGCGACGCATCCCGCCGCGCCCCGGGCCCCGCGGGCTCACCCGGTCCCCGCCCGGCCGCTCAGCGTGTGCCGCTGCATCAGCCGGGAGACGTCCTTCGCGGTGATGATCCCCACCAGATGCCCCGCGTCGACGACCAGGATCCGCATCCCGGTCCGCAGGGACAGCTTGTCCAGCGCCTCGGTCAGCAGATCGTCCGGCGCGGCCACCGCGCACTGGGACAGCGGCGTCGCCACGTCCCGCACACGGAGCTCCTCGCGCTGGGCGAGCGGTATCGACGCGAGCCTGCGGAGCTGCACCACACCGCTCGGCCGGCCCTCGAAATCCAGCAGCGGGACGGTGGAGTGCCCGGTCCGCACCGCCACCTCGTCGATGAAGCGCTGGACCGTCAGCCAGTCCGCCCCGGTCGTCACGGGGCTGGACATCGCATCGGCCGCCCGCACCCCGCGCAACGCAGACTGCAGCGTCGCACGGCGCCGCTCCGACCCGGCGACGACCATGATGAACAGCCCGATCACCGCCAGCCACAGCCCGCCCGCTATGCCGCGCAGCACGGATATCCAGCCGGCGGCCACCAGCAGCCCGCCTATCACCTGCCCGCCCCGGGAGGCCGCCAGATCGGCCCGGTCGCGGTCGCCGGTGCGCCACCACAGCAGCGCCTGCACCACCCGGCCCCCGTCGAGGGGGACGGCCGGCAGCAGATTGAACACACCCAGAAACACATTGGCCCAGCCCAGCCACACCAGGACGACCGCCGGCACCGCACCCAGCGACAGCGCACTGAGCCCGAAGCCGGCCCCGAGTGCCACGCCCCCGATGACCAGGCTGGTCAGCGGCCCGCTGACGGCCACGGCGAAGGCCGCGGACGCGCTCTGCGGCCGCCCCATCCGCGTGATCCCGCCGAGCGCCCACAAGGTCACGTCCTCTACCGAGATCTGCTTGCGCCGCGCGATGGCGGCGTGCGCGGTCTCGTGCAGCAGCAGACTGGCGGTGAGCAGCGCGGCCCCGACGACGCCGGCCACGGCGTAGACCAGGGCCGAACGGCCGGGAGCGATCACCGGCAGCGTCTGCCGTCCGAGGCCGTACGCGAACAGCACCACCAGCAGCGGCACGCTCCAGTGCATGCGCAGCGGCACCCCGACGACATGTCCGATCCGGACCGAGCCGTTCATCAGCGTCTCCCGCCGGTCCTGCCGGTGGTTCCTCCGGGCAGGGCCCCACGCCCCGCACTCCACGGACCGCCCGGCACGGCACTCACCCCCCATTGTCACTCGCCCCCTCTGTTGTCGAACTTCGTCTTCTGGCGAACTCCGTCGTCGCCCCGGCCGGTGCCGCCCCGTCCCCGGAACTAACCTGGAGGTGCGGACGCCCGGCTGTGCGGCCGCCGGCACGGAAACGCACACCGCCCTGGGACGGAGGCGAGGGCCATGGGACGCAGCCATCACTTCCACCTCGATCAGGGTGGCCACTCGATCACCGTGAACGTCGGCCCGGGCCGGGACGGCGAAATAGAGCTCCTGGTCAACGGCAAGGTCGTCGCCTACCAGAAGGAACACAGCACCGGCCTGAACCTCCTCACCGGCGAACTTCCCGACGACCCCGCCCGGCTCTTCCGGGTACTTGTCCGGGAGCCGCGGCTCGTCCCCACCGCACCCCGCTGCACACTCGAACTGGACGGCGTGGAGCGCCCGATGCCCGAACGCTTCCTCGTCTGAGCCCGAGCAGCAGCGCCCCCGGCCGGAGCACCGCCCCGTCCCGGAGCACTGCCCCGTCATCACCGGCCTGGCGTCCGCCTCCTTCCGCTTTCTCCTCCTTCTCCTCCTTCTCGTCCTGCTACGTGTTTCTCCTCCTACTTGGTCCTGCCCTCCGCCTCCACGAGTTGCTTGAACTGCTGGAGATCGGTGCGCACGCCCCGCTCGATCGCGACCGCCTGCGCGAACCCCTGGGGCCCGCCGAAGGTCTCCTTGATCGTGCCCGGGTCGTACTCGAACCGGGCCTGGAGCCGGGTGTGCCCCCGGTCGATGGGCAGCAGCGAGAACGTCCCCGCCAGATCGGGGCCACTCGTGGTCTGCCACGTCATCACGTTCTCCATCTCCCGGTCGACGATCTCCACCTCGAACTCCTGGGTCCGGCCGCCCGCGTCGACGTCCAGGTGCGCCCGCCGTTCACCCTCCGGCCGGGCCTCCCGGACGCCGTTCAGAAAGCGGGGATAGCTCTCCGCACGATGGAGGCAATCCCAGGCCGTTTCGAGGGGAACACCGATGTCGATGTGTTCTTCGAGAGTGCTCATCGGACACCTCACAACCTCTTCACTGCCACCCCCATTACGTCTCCAGGGTCCTCCGCCCAAGGGCCGGAAGCGACCCGAGTGCGCTTACGCCTGCATGCAAACGCCCTGACCAGCCACGGTTGCCCCGTCCCCGACCGCCCGCCGCCCCGGGTGTCCGTCAGGCGAAGCCGTCAGGCGGGGTCTTTCCGGCACGGTGCGATGGCGAGGATCGCCACGTCGTCATGGAGGATGCGGGTGTGGCGGGGCAGGTCGGCGTTGAGGAAGTCGATGACGTCGGCCGGTCCGGGGGCGGGCCGGCCCCCGAACCGCTGGCCGAGCCGGTCCAGCAGCGGATAGAACGCACCCGTGTGATCCCGGGCCTCGATCAGTCCGTCCGTACAGAGCAGCAGCACATCGTCACAGGTGAAGCGATGGGTGTACGAGACCGGAGGGTCGGCGGCCAGTCCGCCCAGCCCCAGCGGCAGGGCGGGCGGCCCCGTGAGAGCGGTCACCTTCCCACCGGAGATCAGCACCGGCTCGATGTGCCCGTGGTTGATGATCGTCACCTGCTCGGCGCCGGCGTCGTACTCGACCAGGGCCGCGGTCACGAAGAGTTCCTCGTCGGGGATCTCGGCCGCCTCTCGCGCCAGTCGGCGTTCCATTCGGGTGGCCACCGCCAGCAGGTCACCCGGGTCGTGGACCGCCTCGCGGAAGCTGCCGAGGATGTCCGCGACGGTGCGGACCGCCTGCAGCCCCTTCCCCCGGACATCACCGATGATGGCCCGCTCGCCGGCCCTCGTGGCACGGATGTCGTAGAGGTCTCCGCCCACCATGGTGCCGACCTCGCCCGAGCGGTAGAGACCGGCCGCCAGCACCTTGCCGACCTGATGGGGCACCGGCCGCAGCAGGGTCCGCATCAGCGCCTCGGCCACGGAGTTGACCCGCACCAGGTGCCGCTGCTGACGCTGCCGGTACCAGGCCAGCGCCACGCCCATGATCCCTACGACGATGGTGGAGATATACGTCGCGACATAGTGGTTCTCCCATAACTGATGTGGATTGTGGCCCGTGCAGCACGGCGTTCCCGCGAGCACGCCTTCCAGGACGACAACGAAGACGGTGACGACGGCGACACCGAAGGGGCCGTGGGTGAAGGCGGCCAGCACCGGAACGGCGATCAGCAGGGAACTCACGGCCCACTGCGTGGGGGTGATGAACTCCACCAGCAGTACGGCCAGGACGTAGAGGCCGGGCAGCCAGCGCATCCACGTGGGCACCGTCGGCGCCTCGAATCCGTTGCTGTCCACCAGTCCGGAGATCCGCTGGACGGGGCGGCCGCGATCCGACAACCTCACGGCGGCGGCTCCTGCCTCGCCGCAGGGACCGGACCCGCCAACGCCGTCATCCCAGTCTTCAGCGCCACCGCTCAACTACCCACTCACGCGACCTGTTCACCCGGGCTCCCGCCACCGGCTCCTGCCGGACTCCTGCTCCTGCCAGACCGTGCCCAAGGCCCACAGCGTGACGCGCACGGCCAGCCAGCCCGACGATTACGCCATCGGCGGCATGTCACCTCCTCTCGGCCCTTGTCCCGTCGGCCGCCGACGCCCTTGGCAGTGCCGTGCGCGGTTTGCGTTCGTGGCTCCGGCCGCCCTTCGGTACGCCCTTCCCCACGCCCTCCCGTACACCGCTCCGTACGTGCCGGCCGGTGTGCTGCGAAGTCGTTCATGATGGCTCCTCTTTTCGGACAGTCGGTCGGGTCCGTCCGGCGCGGTTCTCCGCCGCCCCGCGACGTGTTCCACTGTCCGCGATCCGCTGTCCGGCGGCATCAACCCGAGGGTGGTAACGCGGCGTCAACCCCAGGTTGTACGCGAGGCGCCGGCCGCGCCCCTGCGGTCGGCCGGCGCCTGAGCCTCCTCCCCCGACCTCGCTATTCCTCCACCGCTCCGCCGACGCGCCGGAGGTGCTGCCGGAAGGTGTAGGCCGGATCGGCGGCACGGCGCGCGAGGAAGTCGTCGAAGGCGGTCTGCCGGCGCAGGGTCTCGCCGGCGCGGATTCTGCGGGCCTGTTCGCGTTCGGTCTCCCAGATGGTGCGTGCGGTCTCCAGTACCTCCTCGGCGCGGTCCGCGGCGACGAACAGCACTCCGTCGTCGTCACCGAGGACGACATCGGCGGCGGTGACCAGGTGGGCGCCGAAGCGCGCGCTGACCAGGGCGTCCGGATCCCGTTCGGTGACCCGGACCGGGCCCGGCGCATGGCGCCCGTAGCTGAAGACCGGGAGGCCGATCTCGACGAGTTCCGGGGTGTCCCGGTGCAGCCCCCAGATCACCACGCCGGCCAGACCCACTGCCTGCGCCTCGAGGGCCAGCAGGTCGCCGACGCATGCCTCGTCCTGGCGGCCGCCGTTGTCGATGACAAGGACGTCGCCGGGCCGGGCGTCGGTGAACGCCTCCAGGAAGATGTCGACGCTCCCGTAGTGGCGGGCGGGCAGTGCGGGTCCGGCGATCCGGTGGCCGGAAACCACCGCGCCGATGCCGGGCGGAGCGGCGCGCAGCGGGACACCGAGCCGGACGCAGGCGTCGGCCACCAGGGGCGTGGACAGCTCGGCGAAGGTCTTGAGCATGGCATCCTCCTCGATTCGGTCCCGTCACCGCCTCGGCGCGGTCGGCGCGGGCTCTGGCGAACGATGCCATGGTTCCCGGCCGTTCGGGGCCGATACGCGAGGGCGCCAACTCCCGTGCCACCGGCCGGGCGTGGCCGGAAAGCGCCTTATGGGGCAACCGGACCCGGCCTAGCTTTGACTCCGTGACCGGATTCAAAATCTGGTCACGGACACGGAGGAGGGTACGTGGAACGGGCCGAGCGCGGTGAGCGCATCCTGGAGGCCGCCGGAGAACTGCTGCTCGCCTGGGGCTATCGGCGGGTGACGATCGACGAGATCGCCCGCCGCGCCAAGGTCGGCAAGGGGACGGTCTATCTGCACTGGAAGACCAAGGACTCCCTGCTGCTGGCCGTCGTACTGCAGGCCCAATCGCGCGGTCAGCGGCGGCAGTTGGCGCGAATGCGGGCCGATGCACGGGATGTCCTGCCGAGCCGGATGATGCACGGCTACTACCGCGACTTCCTGGAGGAGCCCGTCCTGCGGGCCCTTTACACCGACGACGTCGATATTCTCGGCCGGCTCAACGACGCCGCGAAGAAGGAATTCGCCGAACTGATCGCGTTCACCCACCAGGTGGCATTGCGCTATCTCGAAGTGCTGCGGGAACACGGGCTGGTGCGTACCGACACCGACGTCCGGCACCAGCAGTACATCCTGCAGGCCACGACCTCCGGCTTCTTCATGGCCGAGGCGATGCTGTACGACCGCGCGCCGGACACTCCGGAGGTCCGCGGCGCCCTGCTCGCCGAGACCATCCGCAGCGTATTGGAAATTCCGGCGGAGGATTTCCGTGCGCCGGACGCCGGGGCCGTTTCCGAGTCCGGTTCCGGCCTCTCACGCGACGCGACCGTGGAGGAGGCACTGGCCTCCGCGGCGCGCGAAATCATCCCGCTGTACGAGCAGGTGGAGGAGTACGGCGCCCGGGAGATGCGCCGGCAACTGCGTGACTGAACGCCCGCACGGCCGCGGCACGAATCCGGCCGCACCACATCGCGGCATCCGTGTCGCCCCAGGCTCATTTCACAGGAGAAAGCCATGACCGAATTGGCGGATTCGCCCTTCAGCGAGCACGTCGGCAAACACCCCGGCGAGCCGAACGTGATGGAACCGGCTCTGCTCACCGACCCGTTCACCGGATACGGCGAGTTGCGCGAGCGGGGACCGGTGGTCCGCGGCCGGTTCGTGGACGACACACCGGTGTGGTTCATCACCCGCTTCGACGAGGCCCGTGACGTTCTGCGCGACCACCGCTTCGCCAACAACCCGAGGTGCGCGGCGGGTGGCGAGGGCGGAGGGACGCCCACCGACCGGCTGCTGGCACTCATGGGCCTGCCCGAGCATTACCGGGTGTACTTCTCCGGCAGCATTCTGAACATGGACGCCCCGGATCACACCCGGCTCCGGCGGCTCGTCTCCCGGGCGTTCACCGCCCGCAAAATCACCGATCTGCGGCCACGGGTGGAGGAGATAGCCGACGAGCTGCTGCGCCGGCTGCCCGAACACGCCGAGGACGGCGTCGTCGACCTCATCAAGCACTTCGCCTATCCGCTGCCCATCACGGTCATCTGCGAACTGGTCGGAATTCCGGAGGCGGACCGGCCGCAGTGGCGGGAATGGGGCGCCAAGCTCGTCTCACTGCAACCGGAGTCGCTCAGCGGGGCGTTCCCGGCGATGGTCGAGCACATTCACGAGCTGATCCGGGAACGGCGGGCGGCGCTCACCGACGATCTGCTCAGCGAACTGATCCGGGTGCATGACGACGACGGCGGCCGGCTCAGCGACATCGAAATGGTCACGATGGTCCTGACCCTCGTCCTCGCCGGTCATGAGACCACCGCCCATCTCATCGGCAACGGCACTGCCGCGCTGCTCACCCATCCCGATCAGCTGCGGCTGCTGAAGTCCGATCCGGAGCTGCTGCCCCGTGCCGTGCACGAGTTGATGCGCTGGTGCGGTCCGGTGCAGCTGACGCAGATGCGGTACGCCACCGAGGACGTCGAGGTGGCCGGGGTGCAGATCAAGAAGGGCGAGGCCGTGACGCCCATCCTGGTCGCGGCCAATTTCGACCCCCGCCACTACGCGGACCCCGACCGGCTGGACCTCACGCGCCATCCGGCGGGCCGGGCCGAGAACCACGTCGGTTTCGGGCACGGCATGCACTACTGCCTGGGTGCCGGCCTGGCCCGTCAGGAGGGCGAGGTGGCGTTCGGCAAGCTGCTCGCCCACTACCCGGACGTGGCCCTGGCGGTGGAACCGGAAGCGCTCCAGCGCGTGCCGCTGCCGGGCAACTGGCGGCTCGCCGCACTGCCGGTCCGGCTCGGCTGACGGTCGCCCATACCGGACGGCGCCTCGCATTGACGAGGCTCCGCCCGGTCGCACGCGCCCCGGCGTGGGCGGGTGACGTCGGCGTGTCCGCCTCCGCCTCCTACGGCCCGATGTGGATGTGTCCCGCCCATCTGCTGGGCAGCAGCGGGGCGTTCGCCCGGAGGGTGCGTATCGCCTCGTGGAGGGCGTGGGCGGGGCCGGGGCGGGAGCTGGTGTGGAAGAGGCGGGCGGCCTCGGCGGCGGTGGTGTCCTCGACGGGCCAGAGGGTCGCGACGACCTGGCCGAAGCCGGCGAGGTGGCAGGCGCCGCCGATGTGGACGGCCTCGTCGGGGAAGCGGCCGGAACGGGCGGTGGCGCAGGCCGAGAGATAGCAGAACTCACCATGCGGGAGGCGGAGCCGGGAGATCTCGGCGACGGTCAGCGGCTGGTCGTGGAGGATCAGGTGGCTGCCGTACGGGCTCGTCGGGTCGGCGACGGCGTGGCAGGCGAAGTGGACGTGCGTGCTGGCGGGCAGGGCCGCCAGCAGCCGTGCGCGGGTGGCCTCCGGGCCGGTGACGAGGACGGTGTCGGGCCCGTAGCGATCGGCGGCGGCGCGGGCCTCGGTGAGGGCGCCGGCCAGGGGAGCGAAGCCGGGCGTCTCCGGTATCGCCACGACCAGCGGCGCACAGCGCGAGGACCGCCTGCCGCGGCGGGCGGTCGTCCGGACGGCGGCGGCGAGGGCGGCGACCGTCGGGGTGTACGAGGGAACCGCCCGGTCCAGGAGGGAGCGCGCGCCGTCCGGGTCGGTGTGGTGGCCGGCGGCGTGCAGCGGCAGCAGGGCCAGCGGGCCGGTGGCGGAGAGCCAGAGGCGGGGCGGCTGAGCGGGGCCTGTGGCGGCCGGGGTGTTTCTGAGGGCGGTGGTGTGGGAGAGGTGGGCGAGGACGGGGGCCGCCGTGGTGTCCCAGAGCCACTCCAGCGTTTCGCGCAGGTGGGCCTGGGCCGTGAGGCGTTCCACGAGGGCGGTGCCGGGGGCCTCGGCGACGCGCAGCGCCTCGGCGAAGCGTGCGGCGCGGGACTCCGCCTCGGCGTGCGAGAGCGCGGGCAGCGGCACGGCGGCCACTCCCCCGCCGGTGAGGACCAGTGCGTCGCAGCGCAGCGGGCTGGTGTTGACGGTCACCACCGGGCCACCGGCGGCCGCCGGGCGCAGTGCGGCGAGCCTCGGCGGCTTGAGGAACCCCTCCAGGCCGGGCAGGCGGCGGGCCTCGGTGACCACCGCGTCCCATTCTTCGGCGAGTTGGTGGCGTCGGTCGCCCGGGGCGGCGCCGGCCACGGCGGGGGCGGTGGTGAGGGCGGCGCGCAGCCGCATCAGCCGGTCCGCGAGGTGCGGGGCGGCGTCCCGGAGTGCTTCCTCCTCGCCGCGGAGTCCGAGTGCGCGGGTGAGCAGGATGCCGCGGCCCTGTTCGAGCAGCTCCAGGGCGCGGGCGGGGGCGTCCGGGCCGCCCGCGGTGAGGACCGCGGCGGCGGCGTCGGCGGCCAGTCCCTGGCCGTGCCGGGCGAGTTGGTTCTCCGATTCGCTGCCGTGGAGTTGGTGGGGCACCGCCTGGGGTAGCAGGGAGACCGCCTGGGCGTAGGCCGTGGCGGCCTCCCGGTGGCGGCCGGTGGCGGTGGCCAGCTCCGCGAGCGCGCGGTGCAGGCGGATGAGCTCGCCGGGCGGGCCGACGGCGTTCCGCGCGGCGGCCTCGGCGAAGGCGTACGCCTCCCGGATGAGCTTGGGTTCCGGCTCGTCGCCTCCGTTGTGCCGTTGGCGTTCCAACAGGGCCGCGGAGAGGTGGGAGAGCATGCCGGAGCGGAAGGCGTGGTCGGGGTGGGCGGTCTCGATGGCCTCGCGCAGCAGCGAGATCGCCTCGTCGAGGGCGTCCGCGCGACCTTCGACGCGGGCCCGTTCGCGCAGGCTGCGGGCGAGGTTGTTGAGGTAGCCGGGGCGTTGCGGGTCGTCGGCCGCGCTCACCGCGACGGCCTCGCGGTGGACGGCGACGGCCTCGCGCAGCGCGGACGGTTCCGGGGGCGGCTGTTCGCCCCGGGTGGGGCCGCCGGCGACGGGGAAGTCGGCGCAGAGGTCGTAGAGGGCGTTGCCCAGGTGGCTGAGGGCGGTCGCGAGTTCGGTGGGGTTGCCGCGATGTCCCCGCCGTTCGGCGGCGGCCTGCCGGTACAGCTCGATGGCGTCATAGAGCACACCCGCCAGCCCGGTGCGCCGGTACTGGGCGTGCAGCACCTCCGCGTGCGCGAGGCGGACCCCGTCGCGGCCCGGTGCGGGCAGCGGGTGCGGTTCCCCACGGACCAGCTGCACTGCCTCGTCCAGTGCGGCTCCGTCTCCGGTGACCCGGTGGCGCTTCACCAACAGCCCGGCCAGCCGGGCCCGGTGGGAGACGGCGTCCGGTGACCCGGCGGGGACGGCCCGCACCGCGCCGCGGCCGGCGTCGATCGCGGCGTTGAGGTCGGCCGGGGCGCCGCTGACGTCGTGGCGCCACGACAGGTGCATGCCGAACTCGTCGAGCCGGCTCGCCAGCCACTCACTGTCCGGCGGGGTGTGCCGCAGGGCCTCCCGGCCGCACTCGACCGCCTCGTCGATGTCCCCCCGGTCGCTGGTGTGGCGGTAGTGGTCGCCGACAACACGGGCGTGCTGGGCGACCGCGTCGGCCCACCGCGCCCCTCCCGCGGGGATGAGCAGCAGCAGTTCACGGCCGAGGCGGACCGCTTCGGCCAGGGTGGCGGCGTCACCGGTGGCGCGGTAGCTCATCTGGAGGGCGACCGACAGCAGGCGCAACGCCCTTACGCGCACGGCATGATGACGTGGAGTCAAGTCGAGGAAGGGACGGAGGGCGGCCGCGTCGCGCTGTGGTCGGCCGCCGCGCGGGTCCAACCCGCGGATCACCGCGCGGAAGTCCTCGGACAGCTCCTCGCGCAGGCGCAGGCCGGCGAGCACCCAGCGGCGCACGTCCCGGGGCACCCGGGGGCCGCCCAGACGGCGGCCGGAACGCACCGCCTCCAGTACGGCGGCGGCCTCGGGCGGCACCGCATCCGGCTCCCTGGCGTAGACACAGGACAGCGGTTGCAGAGATGCCTCCCATTCGGCCTGGTGCGCGCCCTCGGGGCCGGCGACGTACTGCAGCCAGCGGGCCATGCCGACGGCGTGCAGCGCCGCGAGGTCCGGGCACCGGGCGTCGTCCATGCTGATCACCAGCCGGGTGACCACCCCCTGTCGCTCCAGCGCCCGCAGTGCGCCGATGTCGCCGGTGTCGCGGACGGCGGCCACGGCCTGCCGTACCGAGAGGAGCAGCCCGTCCCGCGAACCGTCCCGTGAGGGATCCCGCGCCGGATCCCGTGAAAGCTCTCGCATCGCGCCCCCGTTGGCCCGAGAATGAGTGACCTCTTCTGACCTCTTCTCACCCCTGCACCCCGTACGGACTTCCTTCCCCGCACGGGCCCGACGGCCTCCCCAGGCAATTCAGCATAAGCCCGATCGGAAGGGCATCCCATGGCCTCGACAGCACCCGTGCACGGCAGTGACGACCCGGATCTGGCCGCGCTCTGCTCCCAACTCGCCGCGCTGAGTCGGGCGGTGCACGGCACGCCGCTGGCGGCAGAACTGGCGGACGGACTGGCCGCGGTGCGGAACGGAGATCCGGCCGCGCCGCTGCTGGCCCGGCTGGGCATCGCGCCGTCCGGACAGGGCCGAGACGCCTGGGGCGGCGCGGCCACCGTCGCCGGGCTGGGCTCCGGACACAGCCACGGCGAGCGGTACGGCTGCCCGGCCGGGCGGTGCGGGCGCGCGGTGACCCGGGAACCGGGCGGCCAACGCCCGCGCTGCGCCGTGCTCGGGACGGCCATGCAGCTGCTGGCGGACTGATCGATGGGCCCTCTCCTGTGATGCCGGTACTGGGCGACCTGGGGCGGCAGCTCGCCCAGCGGTGGGCCGGCCGGCTCGCGCTGCCCGGGCTGCTGCTCGCCGCCACCGCGCTCACCGGGGCGGCGCTCGGGCAACGGCATCCGTTCGACAGCGCCCGCCTGGTGCACGCCGTCGCCCACTGCGCGGCGTCCTTCGGGGCCCGCCCGCCGTCGGTGCAACTCCTCTTCGCCGGGGCGCTGCTGCTGGCGGTGGCGGCGGCCGGGGTCGCGGTGGAGGCGGCGGCCGGGCTGATGCTGCGGCTCTGGCTCGGGTCGTGGCCGCGGGCGCTGCGCGGCCCGGCGGCGGTGCTGGCGGCCCGCCGGGAGGTTCGGTGGGAGACCGCACAGCGGCGGGTGGCGGAGCTCCAGGCCACGCTGCCGACGCCACGCGAGCCGGCCGAGGCGCGGGCGATCGACGAGGCGGCGGAGGTCCGCGAGGCGATCGCACCGGCCCGGCCGTCCCGGCCGACGTGGATGGGCGATCGGGTCGCCGGGGCCGACGCCCGGGTGCTGCACCAGTACGGGCTGGATCTCGCCGCGGTCTGGCCCAGGCTGTGGCTGGTGCTGCCCCAGGAGGTGCGGGACGAGATCACCGCGGCCCGCCGACGGGTCGAGGCGGCCACCCAACTCGCCACCTGGGCACTGCCGTTCGCCGCGATCGCGGCCGTCTGGTGGCCCGCCGCCCTGATCGCCACGGTGCCTGCCCTGTCCGGCTGGCGGCGCGGACGGGCGGCCGTCGCGACCTACGCCCTGCTGCTGGAGTCGGCAGTGGACGTCCACGCCGGCGACCTCGCGGCCAAGATGGCGGAGGGCGAGGAATGGACCACGGAGACCGGGTCCGCGCTCACCCGCCGGATGAAAAAGGGCAGTTGAGGGGAGAGCGGGCGATCGGTGCTCGGATGGGGACAGGTCAGGGTGAGGGATGACGGTCGGCCCGGGGAGGGCTGCGCCGTGGATCAGCTCGGTGTGTCCCGGTCGGGCGGACGGGCGGTGTCGCCGAAGGAACGCAGTATCGCGGCCAACTCCGCGTCGCCCTGGATGGAGTGGACGAGCTGTCCGTCCGGGTCGCGCCGTTCGACCACGCGCAGCGGTGCCAGTACTCCCCCGCGCAGGTGGAACAGTTCGTCGCTGAAGCCGCCCTGTGGGCCGCACAGTCGCGGCAGGACCTGGGCCAGTTCCATGATCCGCAGGTAGCTGTGGACATCGGTCAGCGGGTGGATGACGAGGAGGTTCTCCCCGGGCATGGCGACCACACAGCCGTGCGGGGCGACCATATCGACCAGTTCCTCGGCCCGCAGCACCTGAGTGGCCGTCCAGGCACCGCCCTTGACCTGATAGACCGGCGCCGAGCCCGCCTGAAAGGTCGTCACCTCGCAGCGCTCGCGGCGCAGGTTGTGCAGTCCGAGAGACCACAGCTCGGCCGGGTCGACGCCCCACTGGTGCACCTGGCCGGTCCGCAGGAAGTACATCCCGGACGGCGTCCGGGCCCCCAGGACGGCCACGAATCCGCCGCCGAGTTCGCGGAGGACACGGTCCTGCCGGTCCGGAAGCTGATCCCCTCGCCGCAGCCGCGGAATCAGCAACGGGCGGATCCCTTCGAGGCCGTTGGCGAACACCTCCTCCCGAGAGCCGGCGGCCTCCGGGGGCACGGGCGGAGCAGGCTTCGCGCGGGACGTGCGTCGGAAGAAGGCCATGCCCGGAGGCTACCCACGGCCGGGCGGGGCGTCCGGCCGATGCCGGGGAGAGGGGCAGGTCGTGGACGGCGGTGGTGGTGAGGGTGGGCGAGGTGGTGGTGATGGCAGAGGTGGGTTCGGCGGCGCCGGTGCCAATGTCGATGCCGGTGTCGGTGTCGGTGTCGCGAGGGTGCTTGGTCGGTCGGATGACTGTGTTCATGTCTCAACGGTGCCTGGCGGGGCCGGTGGCCGACGTCAAACCCTGGGTCGTACTTGTCAGGTCCGATCAGTAGGCCCCAGGCATGACGCCAACCTCAGGTATGACGCCCGCGGGGCCGTCGCCGGGCCCGCCCCGCGGATCAGGCCGCGGCGGCAGGCTCGGAATGCGTGGAGGCCGGGCAGGCCGGCTGCCCGGCCCGGTCCGGTTGCCCGCGGAGGTCGGACAGCCGGTCCAGAAGCTGGTCCCGGACCGCGACCAGGTCGTTGATGCGGGCCTGGAGCAGGGCGAGCCGCTGCTCGAAGACCTCGATCTTGGGGCCGGGGTCGGCGCAGGCGTGCGCCCCGGTCAGCTCGTCGCGCAGACAGTCGTCGAGCAGCCGCAGGTCGTCGGTGGTCAGACCGGCGGCCAGGAGGAGCCGGATGTTGGCCACGACCCGCACCGCGCTCTCCCCGTAGCTGCGGTAGCCGTTGGTGGACCGCTCCGGGCGGAGCAGGCCCTGCTCCTCGTAGTAGCGCAGGGCCCGGGTGGTGACGCCGGTGGTGCGGGCGAGTTCCCCGATGCGCATGGTTGCCCCCTCCTGGTGGCTGCCGTCAGGAGGGTCCTGTTTGGCCGTCGTCAGGAGGGAGCGTAAACCTTGCCGTGGACGTGAAGGTCAAGCCGGGTCGCCGAGCGGGGTGAGGACGACCACCGGGATGGGCCGGCCGGCGCGGGCCTGGAAGGTGGCGAACTGCGGATCGGCGGCCACCTGCCGGTCCCAGAGGCGATCCCGGGACGCCCCCGTGACCTCTGTGGCGCGGGCCCGGAGGGTGCGGGTGCCGACCTCCACGGTGACCTCGGGGTGGGCGGTCAGATTGCGGTACCAGGCGGGTGGGGTGGGCGCGCCCCCGTTGGACGGGAACACGGCGAGCCGGCCGTCCTCGTCCGCCAGGTAGCAGGCGGGTGTGGTGCGCGGCAGGCCGGACTTGGCTCCCGTGGTCGTCAGCAGGAGCAGCCGCTGCCCCGCCAACGAGCCGCCGACGACGCCTCCGTTGGCGCGGAACTCCGCGATGACGCGGCGGTTGAAGTCGTTGCCCCCCTCGGGGGCCTCGGCCGAGCGGCGTGAGGTGTTCGCGATGCTGGTGCTCATGGGCGTCACCCTCGACCTTCACGCCGGGGTGAAGGTCAAGTCGGTCCGGTGGGACGATCCCGTTCCGCTTTCCATGCCCCGTCCCCCCTCCCCGCTCCCTCCGCAGTCCCGTCCCCTCCCCCTCCTGGCCTCGTTTTCCTCCCCGCTCCTGGCCTCGCCCTCCTCCCTCTCCCCCTTAAATCACTGGCGGAGGCGGGCCCGGCGCGCCGAGCATCGCCGCATGGACACCTTCCTGACGACCGAGCGTCTGGCTCTCCGCCCGTTCACCGACACCGAAGCCGACCTCGATCTGGTGGTGGAACTCGACAGCGACCCGGAGGTTATGCGGTACATCACCGGCGGCCGTCCGATGACCCGTGAGGAGATCCGCGCCGAGTCCTTCGCGCGGATGCTTCCGGGCGGGTTCTGGGCCGCGCATCTGCGGGCGACCGGCGAGTTCCTCGGCTGGCACTGTCTCCGCCCGCTGAAGGGCGCCCCGGCGGGCTCTGCCGATCTGGGATACCGGCTGCGCAAGGCCGCCTGGGGCAGGGGATTCGCCACCGAGGGTGCCCGCGCGCTCGTGGCGAAGGGCTTCGGCGAGCTGGGCTACGACCGGATCACCGCGAACACCATGTATGTCAACACGGGGTCCCGTCGCGTGATGGAGAAGTGCGGACTCTCTTATGTCCGCACCTACTTCGAGGAGTGGCCCTACCGGGTCGAGGGCGACGAACAGGGCGATGTGGAGTATGCGCTGAACCGGGAGGAGTGGCTGACGCAACGCTAGGACGACGAACCGTGTCCGAGGCGGACCCGAGCCGTATCCAAGCCTGATCCGGACCGTATCCGCACCGTATCCGAGGCAGATCCGATACAGGTCCGCATCGGATACGTTGCTGTACCGTGAGCGGGTTCGTTGCGGGTTCGTTCACGTCGGTGCGTCGGCGACTGTGCCGGCGCGCCGATGGGCCCGCGTCAGCGGCCGTGCCGATGTCCCTGTCGATGCCCGTGGAGGAACGCGTTGCCCAAGGGACCGACCAAGCGCCGGCCACAGACCACGGCGCGCCTGCTCGACGCGGCACTGGCGACCTTCGCCGACCGCAGCTTCCACGGCGCGTCCATCGAGGAGATCTGCGAACGCGCCGGTCTCACCCGCGGCGCGTTCTACTCCAACTACCGCACCAAGGAAGAGCTGTTCTTCGCCCTCTTCGACCTGCACGCCCGGCGGGTGGTCGACCGGCTCGCCGCGGCGGTCGACGAGATGCAGGACAGCGAGGACCCCCTGCGCGCGCTGATCGCCCGCACCAGCGCGCTGGACGAGGCCGAGCGGCGCTGGTACCTGCTGTCGACGGAGTTCACCCTCCACGCGATCCGGCACCCCGACACGGCTCGTACGCTCGCCGAGCACGACCGCCGGCTCCGAGCGGAGATCGCCAGGCTGCTGGCCGCCCTCTTCGACCGCCTGGGAAGGCGCCCCACCGTTGACCTCGACTCCCTCGCCCGCCTGGTCACCGCCCTCCACGAGGGCTCCCTCGCGCAGAGCCTCGTCGAACCGGACCGCCTCCCTCCGGACGAGTTGCCCGGCACCTACCTCCCGCTCATGATCAACGCAGTCTCGCGGGCCCGTCGCACCCGTCACACGGACTCCTGAAGTCCTACGTGCTCCTGAAGTCCCACTGACTCTTGAAGTCCCGCAGCGGACGGCCACCACCGCAGACGTCGTGCCGCGCCAACTCCTGCTCCGTCCCTACCCATTGACGATAGGTATGGACCAATCTACGGTGTCCCGCACCACCCCCCGTTTTCCCCGCCGCTGACGTCCGTCACGGCGCGAAGGGAGCCAGCGTGAGCGGTCGGACAGCGCGTCTGCTGAGAACCGGCCTGGCGGCCGCCTGCCTCCTGCCGCTGCTGGGTGCCGCGGGACCCGTCGTCGCCGAGACACCCGTCGCCGCCGCGCCCCACGGCGACACCTGCGCCACGAAACCCAGACCCGCCGGCAAGGTCCTCCAGGGCTACTGGGAGAACTGGGACGGCGCGGCCAACGGCGTCCACCCGCCGTTCGGCTGGACGCCGATCACCGACCCCCGGATCCGCGCCCACGGCTACAACGTCCTCAACGCGGCGTTCCCCGTTATCGGCGCGGACGGCACCGCCCTCTGGGAGGACGGCATGGACGCGACCGTGAAGGTGCCGACCCCGGCCGAGATGTGCCAGGCCAAGGCCGACGGCGCAACGATCCTGATGTCCATCGGGGGCGCGACGGCCGGCATCGACCTCAACTCCACCGCGGTCGCGGACCGTTTCGTCGCGACGATCGTGCCGCTCCTGAAGAAGTACAACTTCGACGGCATCGACATCGACATCGAGACCGGCCTGAGCGGCAGCGGCGACATCAACCAGCTGTCACCGTCCCAGTCCAACCTCGTCCGCATCATCGACGGCATCCTCGCCCGGATGCCCGCGGGCTTCGGCCTCACGATGGCCCCCGAGACCGCGTACGTCACCGGCGGCAGCGTGACCTACGGCTCCATCTGGGGCGCCTACCTGCCCCTCATCAAGAAGTACGCCGACAACGGCCGCCTGTGGTGGCTGAACATGCAGTACTACAACGGCAGCATGTACGGGTGCTCCGGCGACTCCTACGAGGCCGGCACCGTCGAGGGCTTCACCAAACAGACCGACTGCCTCGACCAGGGCCTGACCGTCCAGGGCACCACCGTCGAGGTCCCCTACGACAAGCACAGGCGTGGAACGCGTACCACAACGGCCTGAAGGGCCTGATGACCTGGTCCCTCAACTGGGACGGCGCCAAAGACTGGACCTTCGGCGACAACGTCAGGGCCGCTCAGGGCCGCTGAGCCCCGGGACGTCCGGTCGACACTACGACCGCCGGCGCGGCCGACCGCGTCGGCCCCCGTCCTTGGGCGCCCCGGCCGTGCGCCGCGGATTCCGCCCGGCCGGCGCCTTGCCCCGCGCCGCCCCGGCCCCCTTGCCCTGGTTCTTGGCCCCCGTGCCCTGGCCCTTCGCCTTCTTGCCGGTCGCCGGCTGCTGCGGGCTCTCCGCGGTGGCGGGGCGGCGGCCGCGGGTGCTGTTCACCGTCCGCCCGCGGACGATTCCGATGAAGTCCTCCACCTGGTCGGTGGTCCGGTCCTCGCGCCACGACAGCGCGACCTGTGACTGGGGCGTGCCGGTCAGCGGCCGGTAGGTGAGGTCCCTTCGGTGGTACAGGCGGGCGAGCGACTGCGGGACGATCAGGACCCCCACGCCGGCCGCCACCAGTTCGAGGGCGTCCGGTGTCGTGGCGGGGCGCTCGATCGCGGGCCGGCCCGGCGGCCGCTCCCAGTCCAGGGTGTCGTCGAGCGGATGCAGCACGAGCTCGTCGGCAAGATCGTCCACGGGGATCTCGTCGAACGCGGCGACGAGGTGGTCCTTCGGCACCACGACCACCGTCGTCTCGGTGTAGAGCGGGATCGCGCTGAGGTCCGTGCGGTCGACCGGCAGCCGCAGCAGGCCCGCGTCCGCGCCACCGCTCCGCAGCAGGTCGGCGGCCTCGGCGGCGGATACCTGGAGCAGGGTGAGCGGTACGTCCGGCAGGCGTTCGTTCCAGATCCGCACCCACTTGGCGGGTGTCACTCCCGGTACATACGCGAGCCGGAACGAAGGGGATGCTTCCGTGCCTGTCACCCCGCCAGGCTACCCGCCGTGGCCGGGGGCCGTAGCCAGCGGCCGTGGCCGGAGGCCGTGGTCAGCGGTGGTGCGCACGCTCGATACCCTGGAGCCATGAAGTCGCACCAGACCACCCAGACGATGAAGCCCGCCACCGCGGCGAAGAAGCTGGGTGTGTACCTCGAGGCCACCCCCGCCGAGTTCCAGGAGGGCGTGGTCTCGCGCGCCGAGCTGAACGCACTCCAGGCGGATCCGCCCGAGTGGCTGCGCGAGCTGCGGCTCAACGGCCCCCACCCCCGCCCGGTGGTCGCCGCGAAGCTGGGCGTCTCCATCTCCGGGCTGGCCCGTGCCGGGGTCACCGAGGCCCTCACCACGGAGCAGATCGACACGCTCAAGGCGGAGAACCCGGAGTGGCTGCAGAAGGAGCGCGCCACCCAGGCCGAGGTCCGCAAGGAGGGGGCCCGCCTCAAGGAGAAGCGGCGCGCCCAGAACGAGGCGTAACCGTCCCGCCACGGCGGGCGGCGCACCGGTCCGGCCTCCGCGTGCCGGACCGGCGGCCGGCACGATCCGGCGACACCCGCCGCCGCACCCTTGCCGCACCCTTTCGGCACCCGATCTTTCGGCACCCGACCCGACACGAGGGGCAGATGACGACTCCGAGGACCCGGCCCGTACTCGTCTACGACGGTGACTGCGGCTTCTGCACCACCTCCGTCAACGCCGCCGAGCGGTACCTCCGCCCGCGCTGCCGGATCACCGCCTGGCAGTTCGCGGACCTGGACGAGTTCGGCGTCACCCAGCAGCGCGCCGAGCACGAGCTGCTGTGGATCACGCCGTCGGGAGCGGTGTACGGCGGCGCCCAGGCCGTCGCCAAACTCCTGCTGAACGCGGGCGGCCCCTGGGCCGTCGCCGGCGCCGTGCTCACCCTGCCCCCGGTGCATTGGCTCGCCCACGCCGTCTACCGCCTCGTCGCGGACAACCGCCACCGCATGCCGGGCGGCACCCCGGCCTGCGCCCTGCCGGCCAATTCGCGGCCGACCGCGGGGCGTTGAGGAGCGTCCGGATACCCGGGAGCGGGCGGGGGCCACAGGGCAGGCACGGCCGACGCCGAGAGGACGGCCAGGCGAGGACGGCCGGGCACAGTCAGGCACTTCTGTGTACGGTCGGCGACCCGCCGTGACCTGCCGGGAATAGCCGTCGGCCGCCGCGCCTTTCCCTCACATGACCGCTACGCCAAGCACAACTTTCGACCCGCGCACCCTGCTCGCGGAGAGCCGCCTGGGTGTGCTCGCGACGATCAAGTCGGACGGCCGCCCGCAGCTCTCCCCCGTCATGCCGTTCTACGACCCGGCGGCGAACGTCCTCTACGTCTCGATGACCGAGGGCCGGGCCAAGACGGCGAACCTGCGCCGGGACCCGCGCGCAACCCTGGAGGTCACCAGCGCCGACGGTGGTTCCTGGGCCACCGCCGAGGGCACGGCGGAACTCATAGGGCCGGGCACCGACCCCCACGGCCCCGAGGTGGAGGCGCTGGTGCGCTACTACCGGCTCGCCGCCGGGGAGCATCCCGACTGGGAGGAGTACCGCTCGGTGATGGTGTCCGACCGCAGGGTGCTGATGGCGATGACGGTGGACCACGTCTACGGAGCCAGGCTCCGCTGACCCACTCGACGCCGGCGTCGTAGGCTCCCGGGGAGGAAAGGAGCTTGATCGATGAGTCCGCTGAGTCCGGAGCAGGTGCGGCAGGCCGCGCCGCCGCTGGTGAGCCTCTACAAGCAGGCGGGAGTCAGTCTGCGCAAGCACGGGCTCCAGGGGCAGCGGGCCGCGGTGTACCTGGTGCTGGACCGGTCGGGCTCGATGCGCCCGTACTACAAGGACGGCACCATGCAGCGCCTGGCCGAACAGGTCCTGGCGGTCTCCGCGCACCTGGACGATGACGCGGTCGTCCCGCTGGTGTTCTTCTCCACCGATGTCGACGGGGTGCACGAGATCGGCCTGGACGACTACCGCGGGCGGGTGGCCGCCTGCCACGAGCGGTTGGGTCACATGGGCCGCACCCACTACGAGGCCGGGATGGACGCCGTGCTCGACCACTATCTCGCCTCCGGGACGACCGCGCCGGCACTGGTGGTGTTCCAGACCGATGGCGGCCCCACCAGCCGGACCGCCGCCGAGAAGTGGCTGTGCAAGGCGGCCCGGCTGCCGCTGTTCTGGCAGTTCATCGGCTTCGGCGACCCGGAGCACCGCGAGTTCGACTTCCTCCGCCGGCTGGACGAACTCCCGGTCCCCACCCGCAGGATCGTCGACAACGCCGGCTTCTTCCCGGCCGGCACCACCCCCGCCGCCCTGCCCGACGCCGAACTCTACGACCGGCTGCTCGGCGAGTTCCCCACCTGGCTGACGGCCGCCCGTGCCTGCGGCGTGCTTCCCCCAGCCTGACGAACGGCGGTCCGGGCCTCTCATCTTCGTCTTCCTCATCTTCGTCTTCGTCTTCGCTCTCGTTGGTTACCCACCTCAGACTGTCGCTTGGGTTTTCCAAGTTGATACTTGGAAAACCCAAGCCACTGCCCTACGATGCCTGGCATGATCACGAGCAGGGAAGAGGACGGCCGGGCATGCGGGTAGTGATCCTGTGCGGCGGAGAGAGCTCGGAACGCGACGTTTCCCATGCTTCGGGCCGGTCCGTGGCGAGAGCCATGCTGGAGCACGGGCACGAAGTGACGCTGGTCGACCCGGCCGCCGACGCGCCGGTCCTGGCCGGGCCGCTCCAACCCGGTGACGAGGTCGAGGAGTTCGCGGTCGGGACGGAGCCGCCGTCCGCCGCCGACCGGCAACCATTGCGGCGGCGCATGCATGCGGCGCTGACCGGCGGGCCGGTACTGGAGCTGCTGCGCGGTGCGGAGTCGGTGTTCCTGGCGCTGCATGGCGGCTGGGGCGAAGACGGGCACGTTCAGGCACTGTTGGAGATGGCGGGCGTACGGTTCACCGGTGCCGACAGCGGTGCCTGTGGGGCGGCGTGGCACAAGGGGCGGGCACAGGCGGTACTGGCCGCCGCGGGTCTGCCGGTGGCCGAACGGGTGCTGTGGCGGCCTGGGGTTGATGAAGTACCACAGGCTGCACAGGAGTTGGTGGCCGCGGGTCCGGTGGTGGTCAAGCCGGTTGCGGACGGTTCCAGTGTGTCCGTCCACCGGGTCGACACGCTTGCGGAACTGGCGCAGATCGGCGCCGAAGGGTCCGCCGGTGACGAGCTGCTGGTGGAACCGTTCCTCCCAGGGCGGGAGTTCACCGTTGCGGTCGTCGGAAGCCAGGCACTGCCCGTCGTCGAGATCTTGCTGACGACTCCGCTGTTCGACTACACCGCCAAGTACCAGCCCGGTGCGGCCAGTGAAGTCTGTCCGGCAAAGGTGCCCGACGACTTCGCCCGCCGGCTCCAGGAGATGGCCCTGCGCGCACACCGGGCTCTGGGCTTCGGCGACGGTGCGTACTCGCGCACCGACTTCCGCTGCGACGGCCGCGGCGAGCCGATGTGCATCGAGGTCAACGCGCTTCCGGGCCTGACGTCGACGAGTCTGCTGCCGCTCGCGGCCGGCGGGGCCGGCTGGACGTACCCCGAGCTGATCCAGCGCATCGTGGACCTCTAGGCCCCCTGGGGCCGCTGGGACCCTGGGATCTCTCAGTCCCCGCGGACCGCCGGGTACGCTCGCCGATCACAGGCCCCAGACCGGCCTCCGGTCCCACAGGCCGGTGACCAGCAGCCGAGAGGAACCCGAGCCATGCCAGACACCAGTCCGCTCACCGGCGCCCCCGCCCCGTCCCCCGACACCCGCTCGACCGTGGCGGTCCTCGGGCCCGGCGGCGTCGGTGGACTGCTCGCCGCGCTCCTCTCCCGCGCCGGACACCGCGTCATCTGCATCGCCGGCGACGAGACCGCACGCACCCTGCAACAGGGCGGTATCCGCGTGCGCAGCGGGCAGTTCGGTGACTTCACCGCCGCGGTCGAGGCGGATACCGCCCTGCGCACACCGGTCGACCTGTGCGTGATGTCGGTCAAGCACACCACGCTCGACGCGGCACTCGACCGCGTACCGTCTCATCTTCTCGACGACGGCGTGGTTCTGCCGCTGCTCAACGGGGTCGAGCACATCGACCTCCTGCGGGCCCGCTTCGGCATACGGCAGGTGGTTCCGGCCGTGATCCGTGTCGAGTCCACCCGAACCGCGCCGGGGGTCATCGAGCACGGCAGTCCGTTCGTCGAGATCGACCTGGCCGGTGGGCAGGAGCGGCTCGGCCCGCTCGCCGCCTCGCTCACGGCCGCCGGTGTGAACACCCGCGTACTGCCGGACGAGAACGCGGTCCTGTGGGCCAAACTGGCCTTCCTGGCCCCCTTCGCCCTCCTCACCACCCGCTACCGGGCTCCGATCGGCGACATCTGCTCCGAGCGGCACGAGGAGCTGGCGGCGCTGGTCGAGGAGACCGCCGCCGTGAGCAGGGCCTGCGGCGGCCCGGGCGACGCCGCCCAACTCCTGGCGCGCTTCGACGCCTTCCCGCCCGCCGGCAAGTCCTCCATGCAACGTGATGCGGAAGCGGGCCGTCCACTGGAGCTGGACGCCATCGGCGGTGCCGTGCTCCGCGCGGCAGAACGCCACAGCATCGACGCGCCGCTCCTGAAGCGCCTGGTGACGGAACTGGCCGCCGGCTGAGCGTCATTCGCCCCGGGGCAGCGCAACGACACAGGCCGGCGGGGATTTCCGAGGTGAGGAATCCCCACCGGCCGTGGCAACGAGGTGGATCCGGCGCTGCTGATCGACGGCCAGGTCAGCGCAGGACACCCGCCCGCCGCCCGCCCGCTCAGGTCCGCCGCACCATCGCGATACCCAGGGCGCCGATCCCGCAGGCGGCGCCGGCCGCGAGGTAGGCCAGGTGATAGCCGCCCAGTTGGGTGCCGCCGGTCGCCGCGACCAGTACCAGGACCGCGACGCCCGCGCTGGAACCGATCTGCTGCGCAACGACGTTGACCGCTCCGGCGACCGCGTGCTGGTGCTCCGGAACGCCGGTGAGCCCGGACGTCGTCATGGACGGGAAGTTCAGTCCCTGGCCGATGCCGCTGATCACCAACCCGGGCATCACGTGCAGCAGGTAGTTGCCCTGCTGCGGGGTGGTCATCCACAGCGCCGTTCCGGCGCCGATCAACAGGATCCCGATGACCATCAGCGCCCGCGGGCTGTACTTGGTCAGCAGCCGTCCGGTGGCGAACGTGGCCGTGAGGAAGACGGTCAGCGACATCGGCACCAGCGCGAGGCCGGATTCGACCGGGGAGTAGTGCAGCATCCCCTGCAGATACAGCGGCGCGAAGAACACGATCCCGACCGACGCCGTGTACTGCAGCAGCGCCGCCACGGTCGCCAGCCGCACCGAGGAGAGCCGGAAGAGGGAGAGCGGCAACAGCGGGTCGGCGGTGCGGCGTTCCCGCACGAAGAAGAGCACCAGGAAGACCACCGCGGCGGCGATCACGCCCCAGGCCCGCGCCCCGCCCAGGCTCACGCCGACGACGAGCAGCGCGAGGCCGAGGGTGCCGGTGATGGCGCCGGCCATGTCCACCGGGCCTCTGCGGCCCGTCCCGTCGGGCAGTCCGGCCCGGGTGACCGCGAGCACGAGCACGCCGAGTGCCACCGAGAACCACAGGACCGACCGCCAGCCGAGGAACTCGGTCAGTACGCCGCCCAGCAGCATCCCGCCGCTGAAGCTGGCGGCGCCGACCGCGGCGTACACGCCCAGCGCGCGGCCGCGCTCCGGTCCGTCCGGGAACACCTCGGTGAGCAGGGCCAGCGCGGCCGGCCCGGACAGCGCCGCGCCGACGCCCTGGGCCGCCCGCGCGCCGAGCAGCACCGCACCGGTCGGCGCCACGGCCCCGGCCAGTGCGGCCACCGTGAACAGGGCGACTCCGACCTCGAAGACCCGCCGCCGGCCGAAGACATCGGCCAGTCGGCCGCCCACCAGCAGGAAGCCGGCGAAGGTGACGGAGTAGGCGGTCATGACCCACTGGAGGGTGGTGTCGGCCAGTCCGAAGCGTTCTCCGACGGACGGCAGGGCCGCGTTCAGGACGGCCATGCCGCTCAGATCCAGTGCGAGCGCCCCGGCCAGCACGCCGAGCGCCAGGCCCGGCCTGCGCCGTGTGGTCGTGGCGAGGGTGGTCATGCGGACCTACCCAGGAACGCCTCGTCGCGGCGGTGGCCGGCGGCTGCCCGGAGGAGGTTCTGCCCGCCCGTGAAGGACAGGTGACTGTCGGCATGCGCCCGGCCGACCGAGCCGACGGGCCGCAGCGGGGCCGCGCCCGTCGCGGCCGGCCGGGCCCGCCCCCGTAATGATCTGTTGCGCATAGCGGTGTTGCTTCCTCTCCCCAGGCGGGTTGGACACGAACGCGCCAAGCCGATCACCGCGCCGCACAGCAGGTCAACTGCTTGTTTCCCAACTGGCTGGAAACATCGCCTAGTTCACGGGTGACTGGCAGGTGTTCACGGGTGACTGGCAGGTGTCGAGGCCGGGCAGCCCCTGGACGGGGTGCCTGCGCCCGACATCGACCGGGCATGCGTCCGGAATTGCCCGGCTTGCGCACGGATGGCGAGCTTGGCGCAGGACGCCCGAATCTTCCCTCGCCCATCGCGAGAAAAAGTCGGAACCAGCCACTTGGGGGTCAATTCTTGCCACTGCACCTTCCGGCCAGCAGATCACTCTTGTCTCAGCCGTTCGCAGAGTGGCAGTCTGAGTTCGCCGATCGGGCAAGCGCCTCGTAATCCGGTCCCTTTGGATAAAGCGGACCTGGAAGCCCGTCGGTTGTGGTCGTGCGGGCGAGGAGTTTTCGCCCGCACGTTGCCACAGCCAGAGTTGCCACAGTCAAAGCAGTCGCCGATCAACTTGACCAGCAGATGGACGACGTACCCGGCGGATCGAATGCCGGGCAGTGATCCCGAATCAGACCGTGACCTGATTCGGTCAGGATGACTCAACGGGGGCAAGCACCGTGCACTTACCGGCCTTTCGGCAGCTACGCCTTCATCTCCAGGGGGGTACCGGCCGTCGAGCACCATACGGCTCTCTTCGCCCTGACCGGGCTTCCTCATATTCCGCACGCCCGCCATATTTCTCACGCCCGCCATACCTCCTCTCACGCTCGCCGTATTCCAGCCTGACCGACGAGGCCGGCGCACCGCCGAGTGCGGCCGGACACCGCCCGGTAGGTGCGTCGAGGCTGACGCAACGGCGCGGACGCGCGGACGCCGACAGCGGCCGACGGCCCGGCCGGACGCGGCTGTGACAGCGCGAGTCGGCCGGTAGCCGACCGCGAGCCGCGAATCCCCGATCACTCGGGCAGACTTCGAAACCGCTGGTCATCTGGTCATCGGCGCGCGTAGGCACATTCGCGTGGATGGTGACGCGTCGGGTTCTGCTTCTTGGTGTCAATCCGCTTCCCGGTGTCAAGAGGAACGGATTTGACGGACCAGGGCCCGGACAGCCGGCTTTCCGGGAACTGACTGCCCTGGCATACGGCCGCATGCGCCGAGCCATCTTCCCCCAATCCCTCACCCCCATCCCCTCATCCTCTCACCCCCTCAATTCCCTTGGTACCTGCTGCCGTTGCCCGGTCGAAGGAGTTTCCCGCGCCTTCGATCCGCCCGCGGCAACCCGCTACCAGCCCTTTCCATGCGCTCCATGCGCTCCATCCGATCCATCCACTCCATCCGCCCTGCCGAGGAGGCGAAGTGCCCCAAGAGCACGGACCGCGCACTGTGCGCGCCGTAACAGATTTTCTGCTTTCTCGCGTCGTCGAGCTGCTGGACGTGTCCGAGGAGACGGTGGATCGCTGGGCGCCGATGCACCAGTACGGCCTGGAATCGGTGAAGGCGGCCGCGCTGGCCGCGTCGTTGTCCGAATTCCTCGGCTGGAAAGTGCCGGTCACCTGGATGTGGCAGTACCCGACCGTCGACGAGCTGAGCCGTGCGCTCGTCGACGGTCCACGCGCCGCGGAGCCCGCCGCCCCGAGCACCGAACGCCGGGCGGCCTCGCACGAGCCCGTCGCGATCGTGGGCATCGGCTGCCGGTTCCCGGGCGGACCGGACCCGTCCGCGTTCTGGCAGATGCTGACCGAGGGCCGCGACGCCGTCGGCCCGGTGCCGGCCGCGCGGCGCGAGCTGCTGCGCGACAGCGCGCGCTGGGGCGGATTCATCGACGGCATCGACCAGTTCGACCCGCTGTTCTTCGGCATCTCGCCCCGGGAAGCGGTCCAGATGGACCCGCAGCAGCGCCTGACGCTGGAGCTGGCCTGGGAGGCGCTGGAGGACGCGGGTATCCCGCCGCTCAGCCTCGTCGGCAGCGACACCGGCGTGTTCATGGCCTCCTGCTGGGGCGACTACGCCGCGTTGGCGCACTATCGCGGTCCCGACAGCCAGATCACCCCGCACACCGCGACCGGCATGCACGACGGCATCATCGCCAATCGCGTCTCCTACATCCTCGGTCTGCAGGGCCCGAGCATGGCCATCGACGCCGCCTGTGCGGGGTCGCTGGTCTCGGTGCACGTGGGATGCCAGTCGATCTGGCTGGGCGAGAGCGAACTGGTGCTGGCCGGTGGCGTGAACCTGAGCTTCGTCTCGGACTACTACACCGCCATGGACCAGATGGGCGCGCTCGCCCCGGACGGCCGCTGCAAGTCGTTCGACGCCCGCGCCAACGGCTATGTCCGTGGTGAGGGCGCCGGCGTCGTCGTGCTCGCCCCGCTGAGCGTGGCGCTGGAGCGCGAGCTGCCGGTGTACTGCGTGATCAAGGGCAGCTCGTCCAACAACGACGGCCTGAGCAACGGCATGACCGCGCCCAACCCCCAGGCGCAGGAGCTGATGCTCCGCACCGCGTACCGACGGGCCGGCATCGCACCGTCCCTCGTGGACTACATCGAGTGCCACGGCTCCGCGACGCCCCTCGGCGACCCGATCGAGGCCAACGCCATCGGCGCGGTCCTGGGCGGTGACCGTCCGGAGCCGCTGCGGCTCGGCTCGGTCAAGTCCAACGTCGGGCACCTGGAGGCGGCGGCCGGCATCGTCGGCCTGGTCAAACTCGCGCTGTCGATCCGCAACGGCGTGCTGCCGGCGAGCCTGCACTACGCCACCCCGAACCCGCAGATCCTGTTCGACGAGTACAACCTGACCGTCCAGGACCGCCTGACCGCGTGGCCGCGCCGGTCCGACGCGCGCCGCGGCGGCGTCAGCTCGTTCGGCTTCGGCGGCGCGATCTGCCATGTCGCCGTCGAGGAACTTCCCCGCCCCGAGGGCTCGTTGGTCCTGCTGGCCGAGGACTCCCCCGAGGCGCTGGCCAAGCAGGCGCTGGCGCTGCGGGACGAGAGCGACCTGCGGGCGGTCTGCCGGCGGCAGCCCGGCGACGGCCGGTTCCGGCTCGCGGCCGCCGCCCGCGACATGAGCGAGCTGCGGACGCAGCTGGACGCCTTCGCCGCCGGCACCACGGCCGCCGGGCTGAGTGTCGGGGAGAAGACCGGACGCCGGCCCCGGGTGGCGTTCCTGTTCTCGGGCAACGGCTCGCAGTGGGTGGGCATGGGCCGGCAGCTGCTCGCCGGGATGCCCGTGTTCCGGCGGTCCATGATGCGCTCGGACAAGCGGATGCGGGAGCTGCTGGGCTTCTCGCTCGTCGACCAGCTGCTGGCGCCCGACGGCCGCATCGACGACATGGACGTCTTCCAGCCGCTGCTGTTCTGCATGCAGGTGGCCCTCACCGACGCCTGGCGCTCGCTGGGGGTGGAGCCGGACGTCGTCGTGGGACAGAGCGTCGGTGAGTTCGCGGCCTCCCACATCGCCGGTGCCCTCGACTTCGAGGACGCCTCCCGTCTGGCCGCCTGCCACGGCCGGCTCCTCCAGCAGCTGGCCGTCGGACGCGGCGAGGGCATCGTCGTCACGACCGGTGCGGACGCCGTCGAGCCGTATCTGACCGGTCAGTTGACGGTGTCCGGCCACAACGGTCTGAACTCCACGCTGGTCACCGGCACCCCGGAGGAGATCGACGGACTCGTCCAGCGGCTGACCGAGGAGGGCCTGACCACCCATCGGGTGCGGATGGGCCACGCTCCGCACTCGCCGCTGGTCGACCACGTCCTCGGCCCGCTGAAGGTCGAACTCGCCGGCCTCGCGCCCCAGTCCACGCGCATCCCGATGATCTCGACGGTCACCGGCGAGCTCGTCGACGGCGCGGAGCTCGGTCCTGACTACTGGGCGGACAACCTGCGCCGGGAGATCCGGGTGGTCGACGCCCTGACCGCCCTGCGCGACCACGACATCGACGCGGTGGTGGAACTCAGCCCGCATCCCGTCCTGCTCAAGTCCGTGGGCGAGATCCTGCCGGCGACCACTCTGCCGTCGCTGCGGCGCGGGTCCGACGAAGCCTCGACGCTGCTGGGCTCGCTCGGCGCGCTGTACGCCGCCGGCCACCCCGTCACGGCGAGCCCGTTCCTCGCGGGCGACCGGGGCCGGCACGTCACGCCGGCCCAGGGCGGGCCCGCGGCCGACGAGCAGCTGCACCTCGTACCCGTCACGGCGCACTCGGCGGCCGCGCTGGCCGACACCTGCCGTGAGCTGTCCAACCATGTCGAACGCGATGCGGGCCTGCGGGTCTCCGACCTCGCCTACACGCTCGCGACCCGGCGTACCCCGCAGAACCACCGGGTGGCGCTGTTCGCCCGCAACCGGCAGGACGTCCTGGACGGCCTCGCCCGGGTCGCCGCCGGTCGGCCGCACCCCGATGTCGTCACGGGCACGGTCGTCGGCAACAGCGACCGGCGGGTGGCGCTGGTGTTCTCCGGCGGCGGCACGCAGTGGGTCGGCATGGGCCGGGAGCTGATGGACTGGCACACCGGCTTCCGCACCTGGATGCACGCCTGTGACGCCGCCGTGCGCGCCGCCGGCGGCTGCTCGGTGCTGGACCAGCTCGCCGCCCCGGCCGAGCAGGCCAGGTTCGAGGAGATGGACTTCCAGCAGCCGGTCCTGTTCGCCCTGCAGGTCTCGCTGGCGAAGGTCTGGCTCGAACTCGGGGTCCAGCCGGCCGCCGTCGTCGGGCACAGCCTGGGCGAGGTCGCGGCCGCGTGTGTCGCCGGCCTGCTGTCGCTGGAGGACGCCGCGCGCGTCGTGGTCGCCCGGTCGCATCTGCTCGAACGGAAGGCGGCCCCGGGCGCGATGATCTCGGTCGACCTGCCGGAGCAGGAGCTGCTGCCCAGGCTCGCCCCGTACGCCGAGCATGCGGCGATCGCCGTGGTCAACAGCCCCACCAGCGCGGCGGTCTCCGGTTCACCCGAGGCCGTCCGCGCCCTGGAGGCGGACCTCCGGCGGGACGGGATCTCGACCCGGAACATCCGGGTGGAACGGCCCGTGCACAGCCCGGGCATGGACCCGCTCATCGAGCCGCTGCGCGAACGGATCGCCGGCATCACCCCGCTGACCGGCAGCATCGACTTCTACTCCACGGCACTGGCCGACACGGTGAACCCGGTCGCCGACGTCGACTACTGGGTGCACAACCTGCGCAACCAGGTCCGGTTCGCCGAGACCGTCGCCGCGCTGAGCGAGGACGGCGTCGGCACCTTCGTCGAGATCGGCCCGCACGAGACGCTGCGCGGCGCGGTCGAGGAGATCGCACTGACCCGTGGTGCCCGGGTGCACGCGGTCAACTCCCTGCGGCGCGACGAGAGCGACCGCCGCTGCCTGCTGGGGGCCGCCGCGTCGCTGTACGTCCGGGGCATCCCGCTGACCTTCGACTCACTGTTCGCCGACGACGTCGAGGTCGTGGAGACGCCGCTGGTGCAGTGGCAGAAGGACCGCTACTGGATCGACACCGATACCAGGCCGCGGGTCGAGGCCGCGCCGGCACCGGTCGCCGAGACGGTGGCCGCGCCGGCGACGGTGGCCGGGCCCGTGGTCACAGACGTGGAAACCGTGGAAAACAGGTCGACGGCGGACATCGTCCTCGACGAGATCTCCGACGCGCTCGGCGTGCCGCAGGACAGGTTCGGCGAAGGCGCGAGCCTGCGCGACTTCGGACTGGACTCGATGCTGGCGATCCGCCTGGTCAACAGGTTGCAGTCGCTGTTCGGGCAGCGCGTGTCGCCGGTGGTGTTCCTCGACGGCCGGCCCCTCCCCGAGCTCGTCGACCACATCGTCGAGACCGTCGGCCGGCCGGCCGCGACCAGCACCGCGACCCCGGCGGCCGAACCGGCACCGGCACCGGCCGCGCAGGCCCCGCCGGCACCGGTGCCCGCACCCACAGACCGGCCGGTACGGAACCTCCTCGACGACCTGACCGAGCTGGACGCCGAGGAGCTGGTGGACGAACTGGCCGCGCGCGGTCTGCTGGAACCCACCGAGGCACCGGCGCTCGACCAGCTGCGCGCCGACGGTCTCGGCTTCGCACTGGCGCCGGCGTCGCACGGCCAGGTCTCGCTGTGGTTCATGCAGCAGGTCGACCCGGACGCCGTGCCCTACAACTTCATGGTGGCCGCCCGGGTCCGGACCGCGGTCGACGAGGACGCCCTCGACCGCGCCGTGCGGGCCGTCATGGAGCGGCATCCGGCGCTGCGCACGGTCTTCGTCGAGGCCGGCGGCGTCCCGCGCCAGGTCATCCTGGACGAGCCGCTGTACGAATTCCTCGTCGTGGACAGCACGGACCTGGACGACGAACAGGCCCGCGAGGAACTCGCCGAGTACGGTCACCAGCCGCTGGACGTGGACAACGGGCCACTGGTGCGGGTGGTGCTGATGACGCGTGGTCCGGCGGACCACTACCTGCTGGTGCTCGTGCACCACATCGCCTCGGACGCGGCGTCGGCCGACGTGATGATCCGCGAACTCCAGGAGTTCTACGAGGGTGCCGACCCCGCCGGCAGCGAGCCGGTCGCGCCCTACACGGAGTTCGTCGAGTGGGAGCGGCAGTGGCTGGCCGGCCCGGCGGCCGACGCGGCACTGGACTGGTGGTCGCGGGAACTGGCCGATCCGCCCGCCCACCTCGACCTGTCCACCAAGGAGCGCCCGCCCGGCGTCACCTACGAGGGCCGCGACCTCACGTTCCGCTGGAGCGCCGAGGAGACCCGCCGGCTCCGGGAGTTCGCGGTGCGCGAGGGCGTCTCGCTCAGCACCGTCGTACTGGCCGGCTTCTTCGCCACCCTCAACCGCGCGGCCGGCGTCGAGGACTCCGTGCTGGCCACCGCCATCGCCCAACGCGGCGAGGCCGGCTGGGAGTCCGCCATCGGCTACTACCTGAACACGGTGCTGGTGCGCGCCAAGCCCGCCGGCGACCGCAGCTTCCGCGACCTGCTGCGCGAGGTCCACGCGTTCGCGCTCGGCCTGCTGGAGCACATGAACTACCCCCTCGACCTGCTGGCCTCGACGCTGAAGCCGCCGCGGGCCGAGGGCCGCTCGCCGTGGTTCGACGTGGTCGTGAACTGGCTGTCCGCGGACGCCTTCCCGCGCTCCGTCAAGCTCTTCCACGGCATCGGCGACACCCTCGCACCCGACAGCGCCCTGCCGCTGGAGCCGCTGCCCGTACGCAGGCACCTCGCCAAGTTCGACCTGGAGATCTCCATGGCCGAGGTCTCCGGCGAGGTGGTCGGCCACGTCCAGTACAAACCGAGCTACCTGGAGAAGCAGACCGTGACGGCACTGCTCACGCTCTACCGCACCGTGCTCTTCGACTCGATCGCCCAACCCGACCTGGCACTCGACGAGATCACGCCGGGCGGCCGTTTTGAGGAGACGGACCAGTGACCCAGACCCTGTACACCGAGTTCGTCGCACAGGCCGAGAAACGGCCCGACGCCACCGCGGTCCACGCCGACGCCGGCGACCTGACCTACCGCGAGCTGAACGAGCGGTCCCGCGCGCTGGCCGAACGGCTGGTCGCCGAGGGCGCCGGCCCCGGCGTCCCGGTCGGCCTCTGCATCGAGCGCACCCCCGACCTGCTCGTCGGCCTCCTGGCCATCCTCGGCGCCGGCTCCTGCTATGTGCCGCTGGACCCGAGGTATCCGACCGAGCGGCTGGACCTCATGGTCCGGGACAGCGGGACCCGCCTGCTGCTGACCACGCCCGCCTCCCGGGCCAACTGCCCGGCCGGCCCGACCGTGGTCGTGCTGGACGGCACCGTCAAGACCGAGCCCGGCGAGCAGCCCGTACCGGTCGTGCCCGCCGACACCGCGTACGTGATCTACACCTCGGGCTCCACCGGCCGGCCCAAGGGCGTGGCCATCCGGCACAGCGGCTGCGTCGCCATGCTGGACGCGATGGACCAGGTGCTCGACGGCTGCGACCGCAGCGGCGTCTCCGCGGCCGCCTCGATCTGCTTCGACATGTCGGTGATGGAGATCTTCCCCGCGCTGTGCCGGGGCGGCGCCGTCGTCCTCGTGGAGAGCGCCGTCCATCTGCCCGAGAGTCCGCACGTGGACCGGATCACCCATCTCCACGCCATCCCGTCGGTGATGAACAGCCTGCTCGATGCCGGCGGCCTGCCCCCGAACCTGCGCACGGTCGTGTTCGGCGGCGAGCCGCTGCGGCGCAAGCTGGTGGACCGGGTGTACCAGGAGACCGGCGCCGACCGGGTCTTCAACGCCTACGGGCCCACCGAGGGGACCGTCTTCTGCACCTTCGGTCCGGTGCCGAGGGACGGCGCCGGTGAGCCCACGATCGGCCCGCCGTCGGCCGGCGCCCGGGTCTATGTGCTCGACGAGAACCTCCAACCGCTGCCGGCCGGCGTGCCCGGTGAGCTGTACCTCGGCGGCGCGGGCCTGGCGCCCGGCTATGTCAACCGGCCGCGCACCACCGCCGAACGGTTCGTCCCGGACCCGTTCCTGGACGGCGAACGCATGTACCGCACCGGCGACGTCGTCCAGCTGACGGACGGCGGTGAGCTGGAGTTCGTCGGGCGCACCGACAACCAGGTCAAGGTGCGCGGCCACCGCATCGAGCTGGAGGAGGTCGAGGCCCGGCTGACCGGCTGCCCCGAGGTCCGGGAAGCCGCCGCCGTCGTCCAGGGCCGCAGGCTCATCGGCTATGCCGTGCCCGAGGGCGACACCCGGGACGGTGTCTGGCTGGACGCCGGGCTCCAGTCCACCATCGCCGGCAAGCTCGCCGCCGAGCTGCCCGAGTACATGGTGCCCGACGCGATCGTGTTCCTGGCCGCGCTTCCGCTGGGGCCGGGCGGCAAGCTCGACCGCGCCGCGCTTCCCGAGCCGCCGGCCGCCGACACCGGCCCCGTGACGGCCGCCGGCACGCCCACCGAGGTGGCGCTGTCGGAGATCTGGGGCCAGCTGCTCAACCTCGAACCGGCGGGCATCGATGTCCGGGCCGCCTTCTACGACCTCGGCGGCGACTCGCTGCTGCTGGTCCGGCTGGCCAGACTGATGACCCGGCGGTTCGACCGCCGCGTCCGGGTGCCCGACCTCTTCAGCTTCCGGGACATCCACTCCCTCGGCCGCTGGCTCGACGACGAGAGCGGCGCCGCCCCCGAGATGGTCCAGTCGGCCCGCCGCCGCGGCAGCGTCCGCCGCGCCGCGCTGCGCGGCCGCACCGCCTCCACCGGCAACTGAGTCCCCACCCACCCCACTTGAGCAGGAGCCTTTCATGTCCGACAGTCCGGAGCAGGACTACGACCCGGGCGACGTGGCCGTCATCGGCATGGCGTGCAAGTCGCCCGGTGCCCGCACCAAGGAACAGTTCTGGGACAACCTCGTACACGGCAGGGAGTCCGTGCGGTTCCTGTCCAAGGACGAGATCAACGTCGACGAGACGCTGATCAACAACCCGTTCTACGTGCCGGCCTGCGGCGTGCTCGACGGGTACGACGCGTTCGATCCGTCGGTGTTCGGCATCAGCGACCGGATGGCGGCCGCGATGACCCCGGAGAACCGGCTGTTCGTGGAGAGTGCCTGGGAGGCGCTGGAGGACGGCGGCTACGACCCGGACCGGGTCGGGGGCGAGGTGGGCATCTACGGCGCCAACAACCCGCAGACCGCCGCCCTCTACAGCTCTCCGCCGGACCGGGTGTCGGTCGGCCCCGAGGCGATCGAGCACGGCCTGGCCTGGTCGCCGGACACCATGACGTCCAACGCGCTGTACTACCTGGGGCTGACCGGTGAGGCCGTCACCGTCACCACCGCCTGCGCCGGCTTCCACTACGCGGTGCACCTGGCCTGCCAGTCGCTGCTGCTCGGCCAGACCGACATGGCGATAGCCGGTGGCGCGATGGTCCGCCTGCCGCACCCGCGGGGCCATCTGTGGGAGGAGAACCGCATCCTGTCCAAGGACGGCCACACCCGCCCGTTCGACGCCAACGGCACCGGCGCCGTGCTCTCCAGCGGTGTCGTCACGATGCTGCTGAAGCCGCTGGCCGAAGCCGTCGCCGCCCGCGACCACATCTACGCCGTGATCAAGGGTTCGGCCATCAACAACAACGGCGTCAGCGCGGTGGCCTACGGTCTGGCCCAGCCCGAGCGGCTGAGCGCGTGCATCGCCAACGCCATGGAGGTCGGCGGCGTCACCCCGGACACGGTGTCCATGTACGAGGCCAACGGCCTCGGTCTGCCGATGACCGACGAGCTCGAAGTGCACGCCGTGAGCATGGCGTTCGGCAAGCAGACCAGCACCTGCTCGATCGGCGGGGTCAAGGGCAACGTCGGCCACGGCGGTGTGGTGGCGGGCGGCTTCGGTGCCGCGAAGGCCGCGCTGGCGCTCTACCACAAGAAGCTGGCACCGACGATCAACCTGACGGAGGTCAACGCGGACATCGACTTCCCCAGCACCCCGTTCGTGCCACAGCTCGAACTCGCCGACTGGGAACCGGAGTCCGGCATCCGCCGCGCGGGCGCCACGGCGATCGGTGGCGGCGGCTACAACGCGCACCTGGTGCTGGAGGAGCCGCCGACCCTCGCCGCGCGTACCCCCGAGACCGTCGGCCGGCCGCGACTGGCCACGCTGTCCGCGCTGGACGACGAGGCCCTGGCGCGTCAGCGCGCACGGCTCAAGGACTGGCTGGTGGCCAACCCCGACCTGCGCCTCGACGACGTCTGCTACAGCCTCAACCTGGGCCGCAAGGTGATGGGTCGCCGGTGGGCGGCCGTGGTCCGCAGCCGCGCCGAGCTGATCGAGGCGCTCTCCGCCGACGCCCCCCGCGGCCTGACCGCCGCGACCGGCGCCGCACCGAAGGTGGACGCGGCCGCCCTCCGCCGCAACGACGACGGCATCGTGCCGTCCGGCCAGGACGGACCGGCGCTGTTCGACCTCGCCGCGGCCTGGGTGAACGGCGAGCGGGTGGACTTCGGCTCCCTGCACCAGGGGGAGGCCAGCCACCGCGTGCCGCTGCCCACCTACCCGTTCCAGCCGCGCCGGCTCTGGCGTACGGACTGGTGACCGTGACCACACCAGCACTGGACACCGTGGACCTGGGCGACCCCGGCACGTTCGCGGACCACGACCTCGACGGGTTCTGGCGCCACCTGCGGGACACCGCACCGGTGCACTGGAACCCGCCGGCCGACGGCCGCCGGGGGTTCTGGGTGGTCTCCCGCCACGAGGACATCCTGGCCACCTACCGGGACGACGCGCACTTCACCTCCGAGCGCGGCAACGTGCTCGTCACCCTGCTCGGCGGCGGTGACGCCGGTGCCGGCCGGATGCTGGCCGTCACCGACGGGCACCGGCACCACGAGTTGCGCAAGATCCTGCAGCGGGTGCTCTCGCCGAGGGTGCTCGACGAGGTCGCGCGGACGGTCCGGATCAACACCCGGCAGTGGATCCGCGAGGCGGTCGAGTCCGGCGGCTGCGACTTCGCGGAGCAGATCGCCGGCCGGATCCCGATGACCACGATCTCGAACCTGCTCGGCGTGCCCGAGCAGGACCGGGACTACCTGCTCGGCCTGACCAAGACCGCGCTGTCGACCGACGACGAGGACGTCGACGAGGTCGACTCCGAGATGGCCCGCAACGAGATCCTGATGTACTTCATGGACATCGTCGAGGAGCGGCGCGAGTCGCCGGGCGACGACGTGATCAGCATGCTGGTCGGCAGCTCCATCGACGGTGTGCCGCTGTCCGACGAGGACATCGTGCTCAACTGCTACAGCCTCATCATCGGCGGCGACGAGACCAGCCGGCTCACGATGATCGACAGCGTCCACACCCTCGCGGCCCGGCCCGAGCAGTGGCGGCGGCTCAAGCACGGTGAGGTCGCGATCGACACCGCCGTGGACGAGGTGCTGCGCTGGGCGTCCCCCACCATGCACTTCGGGCGCAGCGTCGTCCGCGAGACCGAACTGCACGGCGTACGGCTGCGACCGGGCGAGATCGTCACGCTCTGGCACGCCTCCGGCAACCGCGACGAGCGGGTCTTCGACCGGCCCGGGACGTTCGACCTCGGCCGCACCCCCAACAAGCACATGGCCTTCGGCTACGGCCCGCACTTCTGCGTCGGCTCGTACCTGGCGAAGGTGGAGATCGCCGAACTGCTCATGGCGTTGCGGGACTTCACCACCGGATTCGAGCGGACCGGCGAGGCGCTGCCCATCCGGTCCAACTTCCTGACCGGGTTCTCCACGCTGCCGGTGCGGTTCCGGCCCGACCACTCCGGAATGAAAGAGGTCGGCTGATGAGCGGCAACCCCTTCGACGGCGGCGAGGGCGACTGGCTGGTGGTGGCGAACGCCGGCGGACAGCACGCCCTGTGGCGGCCGCACCTGAAGGTGCCCGAGGGCTGGCGGGTCGTCCACACCGCCACCGCCCGCGACGGCGCCCTCGACTACGTCGAACAGCACTTCACGACGCTTGCGGAGACACCAACGCCCTGAACTGAACCGCTCCGGGGGCCGGCCCCGCACCGCACACGGCCGGCCCCCGACACCGACGAACCGCACGCGAGAACGCACTGGACACCGGAACCGCGCTCAGCCGCTCCGGTGCCTTGGTGGAGCGCTCTCTCAGCCGTACGGAACAGACACCCGACCAGCGACCGCCGGGAGCGCGAGTGAAGATCTATATTTCAGGACAAGGAGCATTCGCGGTACAGGTCACGGAGGCCCTGTGCGACGAAGGCCACCAGATCGTGGGCGTGGCCGCCCCCCGGCTGCGCAAGGGGCACTCCGACGACAGCAACGCGCTGTCCTGGGACCGCCTGCGCTCCTGGGCGTACCCCAGGAGCGTCCAGTGGACGGATTCGGCCGAGCTGCGCGCGATGCACATCCCGGACGGGGTGGACCTCATCGTCGCCGCGCACTCGCACGCCTTCATCGGCCGCCGGACCCGCGCCAGGGCCAACGTCGCGACCATCGGCTATCACCCCAGCCTGCTGCCGTTGCACCGCGGCCGGGACGCGATCCGGTGGACGATCCGCGACGGTGACAAGGTGACGGGCGGGAGCGTCTACCACCTCACCGAACGCACCGACGCCGGCCCGATCGCCGCCCAGGAGCACCTGTTCGTGCCCCCGGGCTCGACCGCGCAGAGCCTGTGGCGCGAGCACCTGGCCCCGCTCGGCGTGCGCCTGCTGGTACGGGTCGTCACCGACCTCGCCGAGGGCCGGCACATCGAGGTCCCCCAGGACGAGAAACTGGCAACCTGGGAACCCGCCATGGACGCACCCCCACTCTTCAAACCCGAACTCATAGCCCTCCCCGGCACAACCCCCGTAGCCGGCAACAAGTGGGCCCTCCACACCCCCTGACCCCCACCCAACCAGGGCCCTGACAGCGCGTTGCCAACCGCGCTGTCAGGGCCCACCGCGCCGGCGGCGACACGATTGGCAGCCACACACGGGCGACGGTTCGTTCCCAACAGGGCGTCAGGTCGCGTCGTTTCAGCGGCCGCCCAGGCTGCTGCCGCCGTCGACGTCGAGGACGTGGCCGGTGATGAAGCCCGCCTCGTCGGAGAGCAGGAACGCCACGGCCGCGGCGACATCGTCGGGGGTGCCCAGACGGCCCATCGGGATCGACGCGATCGCCCGTCGCTCGCCCTCGCTGCCGGCCGGCCGCGCGCGGCGGAACAGTTCCGTCGCGGTCGGGCCGGGCGACACCGCGTTGGATGTGATGCCGTCCGGGGCCAGTTCCAGCGCCCACGAGCGTGTGCAACCCACCAGCGCGCTCTTGGCGGCCGCATAGGACGTGCGGTCCTTGGCCCCGTATGTCGCCCGCGAGGTGATGTTCACGATCCGGCCGAACCGCTGCGCACGCATACCCGGCACCAGTGCCTGGACGATCTGGACCGAAGCACGCAGGCTCAGGTCGACCACCTGCTGCATGACCGTCAGGTCCAGCTCCTCGATGGGCTGTGGCTGGGCGATACCCGCGTTGTTGACCACCCGGCACACCGTACGCTCCCGGGTCACCTCCTTGAGCATGCGCGCGGTGTCCTCGACATCGGCGAGATCGCACCGCAGGAACGTGCCGGGGAACTCCTCCTCCGGCGCACTCCGGGCCACGCCGATGACCCTGTACCCCGCCTTCGCCAACCGCCGGGAAACCGCCAGTCCGATGCCCTTGCTCGCGCCGGTGACCAGAACGTCTTGCATCCGCTCTTCAAACCTCCACAGTCTTTGGGGCGTTGCCCGCCGTGGGCTGAGACGCAGCCCAGCTTACGGTCAGCGCTGTCGGCGCTGTCAGGGCAGGGGCGCGTCCGGGAAGTGGCAGGCCACCTGGTGGGCCGTGCCCGGCTCCACCGGGAGCAGGGCGGGAGTGTCCGTGCGGCAGATCCCCTGGGCCTTGGGGCAGCGCGGGCGGAGGGCGCAGCCCGGCGGGCGGGCGGCCGGGCCGTCGGGGGCTCGCCGGCGCGAGCGGGGCGGGGAGCCCGGGGAAGGTTCCCCGAGGAGGGAGACCCGTTCGCGCGCTCGCTCGACGGCCGGGTCGGGCACCGGGACGGCGGACAGCAACGCGCGCGTGTAGGGGTGCGCCGGGGCCGCGTACACCTGCGCCTTCGGGCCGATCTCGACGATCCGGCCCAGGTACATCACGGCGACCCGGTCGCACACCCGCTTGACGACCGACAGGTCGTGGGCGATGAAGAGGTAGGCCAGGCCGAGTTCGTGCTGCAGCCGCTCCATGAGGTTGACGACCTGGGCCTGGACGGAGACGTCGAGGGCGGAGACGGGTTCGTCGGCGACGACCAGGCGGGGGCCGGTGGCCAGGGCGCGGGCGATGCCGATGCGCTGTGCCTGGCCGCCGGAGAACTCGTGGGGATAGCGGTCGAGGTGTTCGGGGATGAGCCCCACCCGCTCCATCAGCTCCGCGGCGCGCCCGCGTGCCTCGGCTGCCGGAGTGCCCTGCACCAGGAGGGGGTCGGCGATGATCCGGGCCACCGTCTGGCGCGGGTTGAGGGACGAGTGCGGGTCCTGGAAGACCATCTGCAGGTCCTTGCGGAGCGGCTTGAGTTCGCGCTGTGACAGGTGGCTGATGTCCCGGCCGTCGTAGGTGACCGATCCGGCGGTGGGCTCCAGAAGCCGGACGATCAGGCGGCCGGTGGTGGACTTGCCGCACCCGGATTCTCCGACGAGTCCCAGCGTCTCGCCCGCGGACACCTGGAAGGTGACGCCGTCGACGGCCCGGGCCGGGGCAGCGGCCCGCCGTCGCCCGGGGAAGGTCATGCTCAAGTCCCGTACGGATAGGAGGGGTTCGGTTGACGGTTCGGTGGTCGGGTCGGTGGTCGGTGCAGTGGGCGGTTCGGTGGGTGGTTCAGTGGTCGTCATGACGTCACGCCTTCGTGCGTGGGGAAGTGGCAGGCGGCCGGGTGGCCGGCCGAGCCGTCGAGGAGGGGGCGTTCGGTCGCGCAGCGCGTGCGTTCCTCTGCGGTGGCGTCGGCGAGTCGGGGGCAGCGGGGCGCGAACGCGCAGCCGGGGCCCGGGGTGAGCAGGGAGGGCGGGCTGCCGGTGATGGCCCGTAGAGGTTCGTCGCCGTCGTCGTCGAGGCGGGGCAGGGAGTCGAGCAGGGCGCGGGTGTAGGGGTGGGCCGGTGTGGCGAAGAGGGTGTCCACGTCGGCCTGTTCGACGGCTCTGCCCCCGTACATCACCAGGACCTCGTGGGCGACGCGGGCGACCACACCGAGGTCGTGCGTGATCATGATGACGGCGAGTTGCCGCTCCTCCTGGATCCGGGCGATGAGTTCCAGGATCTGTGCCTGGACGGTGACGTCCAGGGCGGTGGTCGGTTCGTCCGCGATGAGCAGGTCGGGTTCGCAGGCCAGGGCCATGGCGATCATCACGCGCTGACGCATGCCGCCGGAGAACTGGTGCGGGTAGTCGCGCGCCCGGCGCCGCGGCTCGGGAATGCCGACCTCGGCGAGCGCGTCCACGGCACGCGCGCGGGCGGCTCGCCGGCCGCTGCCGAAGTGCACGCGGTGGTGCTCGGCTATCTGCTCCCCCACGGTGTAGTACGGGTGGAGGGCGGACAGCGGGTCCTGGAAGATCATCGCCATCTTCCGGCCGCGCAGCCGGTTCAGTTCGCGCTCCGCCAGGCCGGTCAGTTCCCGGCCGTCCAGCTTGAGGGAGCCGCTGACCGAGGCGCCGGTGTGCAGCCCCATCACGGCCAGGGAGGTGACGGACTTGCCGGAGCCGGACTCGCCGACGATGCCGAGGGTTTCTCCGCGCCGTACCTCGAAGCCGAGGCCGTCCACGGCCCTCACCGGGCCGCGCGGGGTGGCGAAGGTGACCGTCAGGTCCCGTACGGAGAGGAGGGGTTCGGGGGCGTTCATCAGTACCTCACTCGTGGGTCCACGACGGCGTACAGCAGGTCGACGGCCAGGTTGGCGAGGACGATGAAGGTGGCCGCCAGCAGCGTCACGCCGAGGATCACCGGCTGGTCGCCGCTGGAGAGCGCACCGTAGAAGAGCCGTCCGACGCCGGGGAGCCCGAAGAGGGACTCGGTGATCACCGCGCCGGCGAGGAGCCCGCCCAGGTCCATGCCGAAGAGGGTCAGGATGGGCGTCATGCCGGCTCGCAGGCCGTGTTTGACCACGACGGTCCGGTACGGCAGGCCCTTGGCACGGGCGGTGCGGATATAGGGTTCCGCCATCGTCTCGATCATCGAACTGCGGCTCTGCCGCGCGTACATGGCCGCGTACAGGACGGCCAGGGCCAGCCAGGGCAGCAGCAGGTTCGACGCCCAGTGCAGCGGGTCGTCGCCGAAGGACACATAACTCGGGTACGGCAGCAGGCCGGCGATCCGGATCACCCCGTAGATCAGCATCATCGAGGTGAAGTAGACCGGCAGCGAGGCGGCGGCCACGGAACCGACCATCAGGGCGCGGTCGGTGAGGGTGTCCTTGCGCAGGGCCGCGACGACCCCCGCGGACAGCCCGAGGACGAGCCAGATCGCGGCGGCGCCGACGGCCAGTGAGGCGGAGACCGGCAGCCGGTCCATCATGAGGTCCCAGACGTCCTGGCTGTTCTCGTAGGAGTAGCCCAGGCACGGGAAGTGGCAGTGCAGCGTGTACTGGCCGCTGCCCATGGTGCGGCCGGTGAAGATGCCGGTGACGAAGTCGGTGAACTGCCGCCACAGCGGCTGGTCGAGACCCATGTGCGCACGGATCGCCGCCAGTCGTTCGGTGCTGCACGACTTGCCGCAGGCCGCGGCCGCCGGGTCGGACGGCAGGACGTAGAAGATGACGAAGGTGATGGCGGCGACGGCGATCAGGACGCCGAGCACACTGAGCAGCCGGCGGCCGGCGTAGGAGATCATGTGCGGCTTCCCCTCGGGTCCAGGACGTCCCGCAGCGCGTCGCCGAGCAGCGTGAACGCGAGCACGGTGAGGAAGAGGCAGCTGCTGGGGATGACGAAGTACATCGGGTCGGTGTCGTAGAAGGCGACGCTCTCGGCGATCATCTGGCCCCAGGAGGGCGTGGGCGGGCGGACGCCGACGCCCAGATAGCTCAGCGCCGCCTCGGTGGCGATCATCCCCGGGATGATCAGGGTGGTGTAGGCGATGACGGGTCCGGCGACGCCCGGGAGGACCTCGCGGGTGAGGATCCGCCAGGGGCCGGAGCCGCCGACGCGGGCGGCGTCGACGTACTCACGGTGCTTGAGCGAGAGCGTCTGGCCGCGTACCACACGGGCGATGCCGGGCCAGCCGAAGAGCCCGATCACGGCGGTCATCAGCACGATCCGGTTGACGTCCCGGGCCACCGACATCATCGCGATCATGAAGATCAGGGACGGGAAGGACATGGTGAGGTCCATCAGCCGGGAGAGCACCGCGTCGGTGCGGCCGCCGAAGTAGCCGGCCGCGATTCCGGCCGCCGTGCCGGCGACGACGACGATCGCGGTGGCGGTGAAGGCGATGAGCAGGGAGACCTGGGCGCCGTGCACGACCCGGGCGAACAGGTCGCGGCCGGTGACGGGTTCGACGCCGAGCCAGTGGTCGGCGGAGATTCCGCCGAGCGGGCCGATGGGCTGACCGCCCAGGTAGGGGTCGACCGCGGCCTTGTCGAACGCCTCGGGTGACCAGCCGCCCAGCGCGCTCAGCAGCGGGGCGGCCACCGCCATGAGCGCGAAGAGCGCGATCACGACGAGGGCGGTCTTCACGGAGGCGCGTCGGCGCAGCTGTTCCCAGGCGCGCTGCCAGGGGCCGCTGCCGGCCGGGGCGACGGTGGAGGCGTAGGTGGATGTGGTGGAGGTGGTGGCCATGACGGTGCCCCCTCAGCCTTCGCTCTTGGCGGGGTCCTTGAGGCCGACCGAGGCATAGTCGAGCTGGCCGCCGAAGGACGTCTGCCCGTATGCGCCCGCGACGTTGGTCCCCACCACCAGCGGGTAGCGCCGCACCAGCACGGGTACCGCCGGGGCCTTGGCGAGGATCTCGCCGTCCAGTTTCCGCCAGGCCGCGGCGGCCTTCCCGGCGTCGGTCATGGCGGCGATCTCGTCCATCCGCCGCATGGTCGCAGCGTCGCGGAAGAGGGAGTGGTTGCCGGAGTTTCCCTTGTCCTTGATGTAGCGGCCGTCGAAGACGAAGGGCAGGAAGGTGGAGCCGGACGGGTAGTCGGGACACCAGCCGGTGTAGACCATGTCGGTGCGGTGGGCGGTGTCGCCGATGGTGGCGTAGAACGCTGACGGGTCGACCGTTTCTATGGTGACCTTGATGCCGGCCTTGGCGAGCGCCTGCTGGATCGCCTCGGCCCGGCCCTTGTCGCCGTTGGAGACGGTCATCGTGGTGGTGAAACCGTTCGCCTTGCCGGCCTCTTTCAGCAGCTGCCTGGCCCTGGCCGCGTCCCCGGTGGTGGGGATCCCCAGGGAGTCGGGCTGTTTGCCGCCGAAGAGCGCGGCGGGCATGTACGCGGTGGACACGTCGTTGAAGGCGGGACCGCCGGAGGAGGTGGCCACGGCCTCCTTGTCGAGGGCGTACTGCACGGCCTGACGGACCTTCACCTCGTTGAAGGGGGCCCGGCCGGTGTGCATCTGCACCATGTCGGTGCAGTTCGTCGACTCGGCCAGCAGCCGTTCGCGGACGTCGGCTCTGGGCAGGACCTTGCCCGCGCTCTCCGGCCGGAGGGCGTACCAGGGCACGGTGGAGGCGTCCGCGCCCCGGCTGGCGACCATCCGGTCGTCGATCTGGTTGGCTCTCAGCCCCATGACCATGACCAGCCTGTCCGGGTACGCCTTGCGTATCGGGTCCGTCCCGGGGTCCCAGTGGGTGTTGCGGACCAGGACCAGCTTCTTGTTGCGCTGGTACGTCTCGATCTTGTACGGGCCGGAGGAGAACGGCCGGTTGTCGTACTGGGGCCCGGTGTCCTTCGTCTTCGGCACCGGGGCGAAGGTGGGCATCACCGTCACGTTGGGGAACTCGGCGAAGGGCCTGCGGAGTTCGAAGACGAGGGTCCGGTCGTCCGGCGTCCTGATGGAGTCCAGGTGCCTGCCGCCGGCCGGGCCCTGGTAGCCCTCGGCGTCCTTGAGGTAGCGGGCCGCGTAGTCGGCGCCGCCGGGCAGGTCCGGGGAGAAGGACCGCTCCACGTTGTACTTGATGTCCTGGGCGGTGATCGGCGTCCCGTCCTCGTACTTGATCCCTGGTTTGAGGTGGAAGGTCCAGGTCCTGGCGCCGTCCGAGGGGGTGCCGAGGTCGGTGGCGAGGTCGGGGACCAGTTCGCTGCCGGCGGTCCCGGGGGCCGCCTTGTACGACACCAGGGTGCGGTAGAGCAGGCGGGTCCCGAAGTCCATCCCGTTGACCACCCAGTTGCGGGCCGGGTCGAGGTGGGTGAAGTCCTGGTCGGACAGGATGGTGAGGGTCCCGCCCTTCTGCGGTACCCCGCCGACTACCCGGCCGTTGTTGGCCGTTGCGAGGTTCTTGCCGTGGGCGCCGTCCGCCTGCCGCCCGCCGGAGCAGCCGGCCGTGCCGAGGAGGAGGGCCGCCGTCAGGGCGGTGGACAGGGCGGTGGAGGTGCGCTTGTTCATGGGTGGTCACTCCGGAAGCGATCGGACAGCCAGAGCTGGCTGGAGTGTGACCGGTAACATAGTAATGTGAAATTGCACTGACAAGGTGTTGGCGACTTCTTCGCTCACCCCGCCCCCGAGGACCCGACGGAACTCACCGCCATCCGGCGGCAATTGGCCGAGGACCCTTGGCACCGAGAGTGCAATGTGAAATATTACCGACGTGCTGACAAGGAACTCCGCAGACGTCGTCGTCATCGGGGCAGGCGTGGTCGGCGCGGCCTGCGCCTACTACGCCGCCCGGTCCGGCCTCCGCGTCGCCGTACTGGACCGCGGCCCCGTCGCGGGCGGTACGACGGGGGCCGGCGAGGGCAACCTCCTGGTGTCCGACAAGGAGCCGGGCCCCGAACTCGAACTGGCCAGGGTTTCCGCCGCGTTGTGGCGGACACTGTCCGAAGAACTCCCGCCGGACATCGAGTACGAACCCAAGGGCGGGCTGGTCGTCGCTTCCGACGAGGCGGGGATGGCCGCGCTGCGCGACTTCGCCTCCGGGCAGCGCGGGGCGGGTGTCACGGCGGAGGAGGTCCCGGCCGACCGCCTGCCGGACCTGGAACCCCATCTCGCCGCCGGACTGGCCGGGGGCTTCCACTATCCGCAGGACGCCCAGGTCATGCCGGCGCTCGCCGCCGCCCATCTGCTGCGCGCGGGTGGCGAGCAGGTCCGGCTGCGCCTCGGTGCGGAGGTCACCGGCCTGCTCACCGGGGCGAGTGGCGAGATCCGGGGCGTGCGGACGACGGCCGGGGAACTCCACGCCCCGTACGTGGTGAACGCCGCCGGTACCTGGGGCGGTGAGATCGCCCGCCTGGCGCGGGTCGCGCTTCCCGTCCGCCCCCGCCGGGGCTTCGTCCTGGTCACCGAGCCGCTGCCGCGCGTCGTGCGCCGCAAGGTGTACGCGGCCGACTACGTCGCCGACGTGGCCAGTGGCTCCGCGGCGCTGCAGACTTCGGCGGTGGTGGAGGGCACCCCGGCGGGGCCGGTCCTGATCGGTGCCAGCCGGGAACGGGTCGGCTACGACCGCACGCTCTCGCCCGAGGCGCTGCGGCGCCTGGCGGTCCAGGCCACCGCCCTCTTCCCGGTCCTGGCCGGGGTCCGGGCGATGCGCACCTACGTCGGATTCCGTCCGTACCTGCCGGACCACCTGCCCGCCATCGGCCCCGATCCGCGCGTCCCCGGCCTGCTGCACGCCTGCGGCCACGAGGGCGCGGGGATCGGACTGGCCCCCGCCACCGGACTGGCCGTCGCACGGTCGCTGACCGGTGGCGAACCACCGCTCGACCTCACCCCGTTCAGGCCGGAGCGCTTCTCCCCGGCCGCCTGAAGACCGCCTGCCCGACGCGTCACTGCCCGATGAATCGACGCATCGACGCATCGACGCATCACTGCCCGATGAGTCATGAGAGGAGGAGCCATGGCCCGTACCCCCGCCGAACTGGTCGGTGCCCAGCCCGGTCCGCCCTTCCGGATCACCTTCGACGGGCGCGCCGTGACCGCTCTGCCCGGCCAGTCCGTCGCCGCCGCCCTCTGGGGAGCCGGAATCCTGGCCTGGCGCACCACGCGCGGCGGCGGACGCCCGCGCGGCGCGTTCTGCGGCATCGGCCAGTGCTACGACTGCCTCGCCACCATCAACGGAGAACCGAACCGGCGGGCCTGCCTGGTTCCGGCCCGGCCGGGGGACGCCATCACCACTCAGGAAGGACACGGCCGTGGCGATCTCGGCGTCTGAACCGTACGACCTCGCGGTGATCGGTGCCGGCTCCGCCGGTCTCGCCGGAGCCGTCGCTGCCGCTGAACTCGGGCTGTCCGTGGCCCTGTTGGACACCGCCGCGCAGACGGGCGGACAGTTCTACCGCACCCCGGCCCCCGCCCTGGGAGCCGTCCGCCCCGAGGCTCTGCACCACGACTGGTCCGCCTACACCGACCTGCGACGACGGCTGGCCCACAGCGAGGTCCGTCATCTTCCCGGGCATCATGTGTGGAGCGTGACGAAGGACGACGCGGAGGGTGCGGGCGACGGAGCCGGTGACGGGCTGTGGGCGGTGCACGCCGTCACCGGGGCCGACGGCGGCGGTGAACGCCCCGTGCGCGTACGGGCCCGTGCGGTGCTGCTGGCGACCGGCGCCTACGAACGGCAACTCCCCTTCCCCGGATGGACGTTGCCCGGTGTCGTGGGGGCCGGCGGAGCCCAGGCCATGCTCAAGTCGGGTCTGGTACTGCCGGGTCGGAAGGTCGTCGTGGCGGGCAGTGGCCCGCTGCTGCTCGCGGTGGCCTCCACGCTGGCGGCCGCCGGCGCGCGCGTGCCGGCCGTCGTCGAGGCGTCCGGCTATCTCCGCTACGCCCGCCACCTCCGGGCGCTGGCCACCAATCTCCACAAGGCCGCCGAGGGGCTGGTCCACGGCGCGGCGCTGCTGTGGCACCGGGTGCGGGTGCGGCCGCGCAGCGCGGTCACCGAGGTGCACGGCACGGACCGGGTGACGGCCGTCACCGTCACGCGTCTCGATCGCGACTGGCGTCCCGTGCGGGGGACGGGACGCCGGATCGTCTGCGACGCGCTGGCCGTCGGGCACGGCCTCGTCCCCCAGATCGAGCTGGCCGTGACGCTCGGCTGCGTCACCCGCCCGCTGTCCGACGGCACCCGGGCCCTGGCCCTGGACGACCTCCAGGAGACGTCGGTGCGCGGCCTATGGGCGGCGGGTGAGACCGGCGGGGTGGGCGGGGCCCAACTGGCCCGGACGGAAGGGGAGCTGGCGGCCGTGGCGGTGGCCGCACGCATCCTGGGACGGCCCGCCCACGGCGGCCGGGTCCGGGAGCTCGGGCGCCGCCGGGACCGGATGCGCGCCTTCGCCGACGCGATGACCGCCGTCCACGCGCCCGGCCCCGGGTGGTCGCGCTGGCTCACCGGCGACACCGACGTGTGCCGTTGCGAGGAGGTCACGGCCGGGCGGATCCGGGAGGCGGTCGAGGACCTCGGAGCGCGGGACGCCCGCACGGTCAAGCTGCTCACCCGAGCCGGGATGGGCTGGTGCCAGGGCCGGATGTGCGGTGCGGCGGTGGCCTGCCTCGCGGCCCGTGGCCAAGCCGTCGAACCGCCGGCCGAACGCCGTCCGTTCGCCGTTCCCGTCCCGCTCTCGGCGCTCGCCGCGCTCGACGACCCCGCCGACGACGGCTGACCCCGGGCCGGGCCCGCTTCGGGCTCCGGCGCACCCTCCATCCCCACACCAACCACCCCCACACCAACCATCCCAACAGTAAAATGTCACGTTTCACAGAGAGGTTCTTGTCGAGATGTCCGTCTCCACCACCTGGAACACCGACCGTCCGTGGCGCGGGATCATGGTCGCCACCGCCCTTCCGCTGCGGGACGACCTCTCCGTCGACCACGACGCCTACGCCGAGCACGTGCGCTGGCTGATCGACAACGGCTGCGACGGAGTCGTGCCCAACGGCTCGCTCGGCGAGTACCAGACCCTCACCGACGAGGAGCGGGCCCGTGTGGTCCGTACCGCCGTCGAGGCGGCGGGCGACGGGGCACGGGTCATGCCCGGCGTCTCCGCCTACGGCAGCGGCGAAGCCCGGCGCTGGGCCGAGCAGGCGGCCGAGGAGGGCTGCAGCTCGGTGCTGCTGCTGCCCCCGAACGCCTACCGGGCCGGCGAGCCGGGCGTACGCGCCCACTACGCCGAGGTCGCCCGCGTCGGGGTACCGGTCGTCGCCTACAACAACCCCATCGACACCAAGGTCGACCTCACCCCCGGCACGCTGGCCGGGCTGCACCAGGACGGCAGCATCGTCGCCGTGAAGGAGTTCTCCGGCGACGTCCGCCGGGCCTACGAGATCGCCGAACTCGCCCCGGAACTCGACCTGCTGATCGGCGCCGACGACGTCCTGCTCGAACTCGCCCTCGCCGGCGCCGTCGGCTGGATCGCCGGCTACCCCAACGCCTTCCCCGCCAGCTGCGCCACGCTGTACCACGCCGCCGTCGCGGGCGACCTGGACACCGCCCGCCCGCTCTACAAGTCCCTGCACTCCTTGCTGCGCTGGGACTCCAAGACGGAGTTCGTCCAGTCCATCAAGCTGTCCATGGACATCGTCGGGCGGCGCGGCGGACCCACCCGCCCGCCGCGCTCCCCGCTCACCGGGGAGACCGAGGCGGCGGTGCGGACCGCCACCACGAAGGCCGTCGCCGACGGCCACCGCTGACCGCGTCACCCGCCCGCCGATGACCGGAGCACCTCGCCCACCGAAAGGAAGCCCGTGCGCACCCGCCATGTCTTCCACGCCGTCGACTCCCACACCGAGGGCATGCCCACCCGCGTGATCACCGGCGGCGTCGGCGTCATCCCCGGCACCACCATGGCCGAGCGGCGGACGTACTTCATCGAGCACCTGGACCACCTCCGGACGCTCCTGATGTACGAACCACGCGGTCATGCCGCCATGAGCGGCGCCATCCTCCAGCCGCCCACCCGCCCCGACGCCGACTACGGGGTCCTCTACATCGAGGTCTCCGGGCTGCTCCCGATGTGCGGGCACGGCACGATCGGGGTCGCCACCGTCCTGGTCGAGACCGGCATGGTGCCGGTGGCCGAACCGGTCACCACCGTCCGGCTCGACACCCCGGCGGGGCTGGTGAGCGTCGACGTACGGGTGGCGGACGGCGCCGCCACGTCCGTCACGCTCACCAACGTCCCCGCCTTCTGCGCCGCCCTGGACCGCACGGTCGAGGTCCCCGGCCACGGCACGGTCACCTACGACCTGGCGTTCGGCGGAAACTTCTACGCGTTCGTCGAACTCGACGCGCTGGGGCTGCCGTTCGACCGCGGCCGCAAGGACGAGCTGCTGGCCGCCGGACTCGCCGTCATGGACGCCATCAACACCTCACCTGAGCGGCCCGTACACCCCGAGCGGCCGGAGATCGCCGGAGTCAAGCACGTCTACCTCGCCGCGCCCGGCTCCGACGGCCACCACTCACGGCACGCGATGGCCATCCACCCCGGCTGGTTCGACCGCTCCCCGTGCGGAACGGGCACCTCGGCCCGGATGGCCCAGCTGCACGCCCGCGGCGAACTTCCCCTGCACCGCGACTTCGTCAACGAATCCTTCATCGGCACCCGCTTCACGGGCCGGCTGACCGGGGAAACCACGGTCGGCACACTGCCCGCCGTCGTACCGACCGTCACCGGACGCGCCTGGATCACCGGCACCGCTCAGTACTTCCTCGCCCCGGACGACCCCTTCCCCGGAGGTTTCCTCCTGTGACCGACACCGCCTCCCTCCTCACCTCGCACAACCCGGCCGACCCCGCCGATGTCCTGCTCCGCATCCCGGCGCCCGGCGCCTCGGGGGCCGCCGACGCCGTGGAGCGGGCCCGCACGGCCCAGCCCGACTGGCTGCTCGGCGGGGCGGCCGCCCGCTCGGCCGCGCTCGGCGCGATCGCCACCGCCATCGACTCCGCCGCGGCCGAGCTGGCCGCACTCGCCGTCCGCGAGGTGGGCAAACCGCTCGCCGAGGCCCGGGCCGAAGTCGCCCGCACGGCCGCGATCTGGCGCTACTACGCCCAGGCCCCGTACGAACCCGTCGGCGCCGTCCACGAGACCGCCGCGGGCCCCGGCCTGCTGCTCACCCGCCGCCGCCCGCACGGTGTGGCCGGACTGATCACGCCCTGGAACTTCCCGTTCGCCATCCCCAGTTGGAAGGCCGCCCCGGCGCTGGCAGCCGGCAACGCGGTCGTCCTCAAGCCGGCCCCCGAGGCCACCGCCTGTGCACAGCGCCTGGCCGAGATCGTTCAACGGGCGCTGCCCGACGGGGTGTTCACCCTCCTGCCCGGCGGAGCCACCGAAGGCCGGGCGCTCGTCTCCACCACCGACGTCGTCTCCTTCACCGGCTCCACCGCCGTGGGCCGGGACGTCGCCCGCACCGCCACGGAACGGGGCGTCCCGGTCCAGGCCGAGATGGGCGGCCTCAACGCGGCGATCGTCCTCCCCGACGCCGACATCGAAGGGGCCGCGGCCCACCTCGCCGCCGCCATCGCCGGGTACGCGGGGCAGAAGTGCACCGCCACCAGCCGCGTCATCGCGGTCGGCGCGGCCCTCGCCCCCCTGCGCGAGGCGCTCGCCGCGGCACTGCGCGCCGTACCCGTCGGCGATCCGGCCGACGCGGCGACCGTGAGCGGTCCGCTGATCAGCGAAACGGCCCGCGACCGGGTCGGCGACGCCTGGCGGGGCCTGAGCCCGGTGGTGGGCGGAACGGTGCCCGACGGGCCCGGCTGGTACGCGGCCCCGACCCTGGTCGAGAAGGTGCCCGCGGGACACCGCCTGCTGCGCGAGGAGATCTTCGGTCCGCTCGCCGTCCTGCTGCCCGCCGACGACCTCGCGCACGCCGTACACCTCACCAACTCCGTGCCGTACGGCCTGGTCACCTCGGTCCACACCGCCGATCTGGACACGGCGCTGGGCGGCCTGGACCGGCTCGACACCGGAATGATCCGGATCAACGCACCGTCCACCGGTGTCGACTTCCACCTGCCGTTCGGCGGCACCAAGGCATCCAGCCACGGGCCGCGCGAACAGGGGCGGGCGGCGCTGGAGTTCTACACCTCCACCCGGACCTACACCCTGTCACCGTCGAAGGCAACGTGACATTGTACGGTGGTCCACACCAGACCGAAGGGACCACGAGCGCCATGGGGCACCTCAAGCACCGCGACCTCAACGCCGGCCGGGAGCGGCTGCGCGACCAGGTCAGCAACGCCCTGCGGGCCGCCCTGATCTCCGGTGAACTGCGTCCCGGCGCGGTGTACTCGGCGCCGGTCCTCGCCGAGGACTTCGGGATCTCCGCCACCCCCGTGCGCGAGGCGATGCTCGACCTGGCCCGCGAGGGCCTGGTCGAGCCCGTCCGCAACCGGGGCTTCCGGGTCACCGAGGTCAACGAGCGCGACCTCGACCAGTACACCGAGATCCGCGCGCTCATCGAGATCCCCACGGTCGGCCAGGTCGCCCGCACCGCCGCCCGCGAGGAACTGGAGGCGCTGCGCCCGGTCGCCGAGGAGATCGTGCGGGCCGCCCGCGATCATGACCTCATCGGCTATCTGGAGGCCGACCGGCGGTTCCATCTCTCCCTCCTCGCGCTCTCCGGCAACGACCGCCTCGTCGAGACCGTCGGCGACCTGCGCAAGCGCTCCCGCCTGTACGGGCTCACCGCCCTCGACGAGCGCGGCGAACTGCTCCCCTCGGCCGAGGAACACCTGGAACTCCTCGACCTGATGCTCGCCGGCGACGCGAAGAAGGCCGAGCGGTGCATGGCCCGGCACCTGGGCCACATCCGCTCCCTGTGGGCCGGCAGCGGCAGCTCCTCCCCGGCCGGAACCACCGGAACCACCGGGACGAAGGGGGCGGGGCGACGCTCCGGGAAGCGTTCCTCTTGAGGCCATGAGGCCATGAGGCCATGAGGCACTGAAGCGCCGAGTCGGCGAAGGGCCCCTCTTCCATAACGTCGCGCTATGCCCGGACGAGGGCTCCCCTGAGGCGGACGGCTGAGGCACGCTGATGCGCGCGCACCCATGCAATGTCACACCGCACCGAAAGGACACCAGGGGCACCATGAACCCCGCTCACGCCACCACCGATCACGTCTTCACCGTCCCGCTGGACCACTCCCGCCCGGACGGCCCGACCCTCCAGGTCTTCGCACGTGAGGTCGTCGACCCGGCCCGCGCCAAGGACCAACTGCCCTGGCTGCTCTACTTGCAGGGCGGCCCCGGCGGCAAGGCGCCCCGCCCTTCGGCGGGATCACCGGGTTGGCTGCCCCAGGCACTGAAGACCCATCGGGTGCTCCTCCTCGACCAGCGCGGTACCGGCCGCTCCACTCCGGTCACCGCCAAGGCAGCCGCCCGGTTCTCCGCCCCGTCCGAACTGGCCGCGTATCTGGCCCACTTCCGCGCCGACGCGATCGTGGCCGACGCGGAGCTGATCCGCGGACACCTGTGCGGCGACGAGCCCTGGGAGACGCTCGGCCAGAGCTACGGCGGCTTCCTCACCCTCACCTACCTCTCCCGGGCCCCCCACGGCCTGCGGGCCTGCTACGTCACCGGCGGCCTGCCGGGGCTCACCGCGACCGCGGACGACGTCTATGCCCGCACCTACCCCCGCGTACGGGACCGGGTCCTCGACTTCTACGCCCGTTACCCCGACGACGCCGCACGACTCCGCAAGATCGCCGATCTTCTCGCCTCCGACGACATCCGGCTGCCCGGCGGCGACCGCCTCACCCCCCGCCGTCTCCGCACGCTCGGCCTCGTCCTCGGGATGGGCGACGGCTTCGAACGCCTCCACTGGCTGCTCGACGAATCCCTGGACCCGGCCGGGGAGTTGACCGACACCTTCCTCCACCAGGCCGAGTCCCTGACCGGCTTCATCGACAACCCGCTGTACGCCGTCATGCAGGAGACGCTGTACGGGCAGGGAGCCGGTCCGACCGCCTGGGCCGCCGCCCGGTCACTGACCGACTTCCCCGAGTTCGCCGAGGACGCCGACCCCCTCCTCCTGACCGGCGAGATGATCTACCCCTGGATGTTCCGTGAGATCAGGGGCCTGCGCCCCTTCGCGGACGCCGCGGATCTCCTCGCCCGGCGCACCGACTGGGCCCCGCTCTACGACCCCCGACGCCTCGCCGCCAATCAGGTCCCCCTGGCCGCCGTCGTCTACCACGACGACATGTACGTCGACGCGGGACTCTCGCTGCGCACGGCGCGTGAAGTCGGTTCCACCCGCGCCTGGGTCACCAACGAATGGGAGCACGACGGCGTCACCGCCTCCAACGGCCGGGTCCTCGCCCGCCTGATGGACCTGGCCGCCGGACGCGCGTAGCCCTCGCACCCCGCGCACCGCCCCTCCTCCCTTCTCCTCCCTCCCCCGACAGGAGTGACATGTCCCCCCGCTCCGCACGTCTGCGCGCCGTCACCGCGGCACTGGTCCTCACGTCCTGCCTCGCCACCCCCGCATCGGCGAACGGGGCCACAGCCACGCCACCGCCGCCCCGACACCCCTCCTCCCCCTCCCCCGCCGGCGACTGCGCACTGCCCGGCAGAACCGGATGGACCGACGAAGGCCATGCCACGGACCACACCCGGTTCCAGCGCGCCACCGGAACCAGGCGCGTCCTGATGCTGTTCGTGGACTTCCCCGACGCCCGGGCCACCGGCTCCACGGATGCCTATGCGGCCCAACTCGCCCCCGCCGCCGACTGGATGCGCACGGCCAGCTACGGGCACACGCGCCTCGCCCTCACCGCACTGCACCGCTGGATCCGCATGCCGGCGACCTCGGACTCGTACGGATTCCGGCGCGGCCTCACCTTCGAGGCCCACGAGAAGTACGTACGCGACGCGATCACCGCCGCCGACCCGTACGCGGACTTCTCCCGCTACGACATGGTCTACGTCGTACCTACCAAGGCGGCCTCCGCGATCTCCTTCTCCCCCACCTACCTCTACGACCCCGGCACGCCCGGGGTGACCGCCGACGGCACCCGCATCAAGTGGGCCGTGACCTTCGGCCAGGACCTGTGGCACTGGGGCCCCAAGGTCGCCGACCACGAGACCGGCCACACCTTCGGCCTGCCCGACCTGTACTCCTTCACCGGCGCCACCCACCAGTACGTCGGCGGCTGGGACGTGATGGGCAACATCGCCGGCCCCGCACCCCAGTACCTGGGCTGGCACTCCTGGAAACTCGGCTGGACCCGTGACGCCCAGGTCGCCTGCTCGGCCGCACCCGGCCGGCGCACCGTGCGCCTGACGCCGGTGGAACGACGCGGCGGCACCAAGATCGCCGTCCTGCGCACCGGTGCGACGACGGCGTACGTCGCGGAGTCCCGCAGGGCCGAGGGCCACGACGCGCACGCCTGCTCGCGCGGCGTCCTCATCTACCAGGTCAACTCCGCGACCCCGACCGGCGAGGGCCCCGTCCGGGTCATGAACGGCCACCCGTCCGCCAAGCCGCAAGCCGGCTGCACCGCCCTCGACCTGGCCGCGTACACACCCGGTCAGCACTTCACGGACCCGGACCACGGCGTCCGCATCGACGTGCTCGCCGGCGACACATCGGGCGACCTGGTGAAACTCAGCAGGTCGTAAGCCCTCCGGTCCGGCGGCGAAGTGGGCAGCAGACACGGCGGCCGGAAGCGAAAACTCCTCAGGGGCCCATGTTTTGGCGGAGTGACAGATGTTTTCCGGAACGAGTCGCCGGGGGGAGCGGAAGCGGATACGGTGCGGACCGGAGTGGGCCGGCGCGCGTTGCCGCGCCTGGCCTGTGCGCTCTCCGGGCTGGGACTCAGTGATCAGAGGGGTGGGGACTTGTCGCGGGAACCATGGGCTGAACTGGGGGAAACCATCAGCGCGATTCGCGCCGAGTTGCAGGGCGCCATGGAGGCGGGCGCGCAGGATTCGCTGAGATTCCGGACCGGGCCGGTGGAGCTCGAATTCACCGTGGAGGTCAAGAAGGACGGTGGGGCCAAGGCCAAGGTCTTCGTCCTTCCGTGGTCGGTCGAGGCCCATGCGGCGGGCAGCGTGGGGCGGACCCACCGTGTCAAGCTCACGCTGCAACCGGTCGACGGCGGCGACAACGATCTGACGATCTCCGCCGACTCTCCGCAGCGTCCGAAATAGCCCCGCACGGTCCGCGTGGAGCAGCTCGTCAGGTGAAGGACGGGACGGGGGATGCGGGGGATGTGAGGGATGGACCAGGCAAGGGTCATGGAGATCTGGAATCCGGTCCTCGGGAAGTCCGGCAGCGGGTACCTGCTCGGTGACGAAGTAGTGCTCACCGCGCTGCACGTCGTGGACGGAGTCCACGCGGGCGGCGGCGTGGAGGTCCGGCAGCTGGATCCGGAGGGCCGTACGGCCTGGACGGCTGCCGAACTGCTGTGGCGGCCGGAAGCAGCGGGGGCGGGGGCCCTGCCTGAGACGGACGGTGCGCTGCTGCGGATCACCGGGCCGGAGTGGCAGCCGCCGATGACACCGCCGGTGCGGTTCGGGCGGATCGTGGGCAGGGACCGCGTGCCCTGCCTCGGACTGGGGTTTCCCAACGCGGTGGCACGTGCCGACCATTCCCGGGACACCATGCCGATGCGTGGCCATGTGGATCCGCTGCACGGTATGAAGTCCCGGATGACCACGGTGCACGTCGACGTGGGCATCGTGCCGGGCCGATCGGGATGGCGCGGCAGCTCGGGGACCGGACTGTTCTGCGATGTGCACCTGGTCGCGGTCGTGACGACGGAGAAGAGTCTCGCGCCCGGCGTGCTGGAGGCCGTACCCGTCCACGTCCTCGCCGAACTGCCCGGATTCGAGCAGACGTTATCGGCCCATGGCATCCATTTCGTCGTCGAGGACATCGGTGGGTCGCCTCCGGATCCCGGTGGCGACACGGGCTTCGCGCCGATCGCCATGCCGCCACCCGCCGTGCGGCATCGCCTGCGGAAGCTGCTGCTGCCCGCCGCGGGGGGAGCGATGGCGATCCTGGTACTCATGGCGCTCGCCCCGCCGGCGTCGGGCGTCACCTGGCGGGTCGGAACGGCCTTCTCCGGCGTTATGGCGGTGTGGGGCATCGGCTGGCGCCGTGGTCCGCGGCCGGCGGGGGCCGGCCGGGAAGCCGCGGTCCGAAAGCTGGCCGAGACCGTTCAGGCGGAAGTGGGCCGACGCCGTTGGCAGCTGCTGGGCAACGACAGCAAGGCCATCAACGTCACCTTCGTCACCGTTCCGCAGGGCGGCAGGGACGCCGACAGGGCGTGGCCGCGCGGGGACTTCGACGGTATCGCCCGCTATCTGGACGGTCTCCGGCCGCAGCGCCTGGTCATCACGGGCGGCCCCGGCTCGGGCAAGACGCTCCTGGCGTGTGAACTCGTCCATCGGGTACTCGCCCGCAAGGGCTATGACGGTCCGGTGCCGGTACCGGTCGGCCTGTCGGAGTGGGACACCACCAGCGTGACCTTCACCGAATGGTTCAGCGAGCGCGTGGGCCGGGAGTACCTGGGCGGTTCCACCGTCACCGCGCGGGATTTGCTGGCGTCCGGGCGGATCATGCCGGTTCTGGACGGCCTCGACGAGATGGACCCTCCCGGGAGGAGGCGGCCCAGGGCCGGCGCCGCGCTCGGCCAACTCAACCGGTTTGCCGGGCCGTTGGTGCTGACCTGCCGTTCGGAGGAGTACGACGATCTCCACCGCGCCGATCAGCGGCTGCTGGACTGTGCGAAGGTGCGGATCGAGGTGGTCCGGTCCGCCGACGGCCGACGGTACCTGCTCGGTCGGACCACGAACCGTGCCCGGCTCGCCGACATGGAGGACGCGCTCTTCGCCGCGGGGACGGTCACGAGAGAGGCACTGTCCTCACCGTGGATGCTCACGCTGGCGTCGTTGGCGTCGCAGACCGAAGCCGGAGCTGCGAAACTCCGCTCGTTCACCGGGGTTCCGGCCTCGGCCGGCCGGGGGCGGCAGGAGTTGCACGCGGCGTTGCTCGACGCATTCATACCGTCGGTGTGCGAGCCGGACCCAGCCGACCGGCGTCCGCCTTACCCCGCGCAAGCCGTGACCCGGTGGCTGCGCCTGCTCACCGCCGGCCTGCGCGGCGGCAGCGCCGCGCCGACCGACCGCGGCGGCACCGTCGTACCCTCCCGGGACCTGGCCATCCATACGCTCTGGCCGGTCGCCGGACCGCGCGGCGCCCGCTACGCCGCCGCAGCGCTCACCCTCGCCTGCTGGATACCGGCCCTGCTCCTCCTGGGGTTCTGCCTCCGTCGGAACCACGCGCTGCCGCTGCCGGGCACGGTGCTCCTCGCGCTGCTGACACCGGCGCCGCTCCTGTCGGCCTGGAACGCACGCGCACGATACGTCCAGCCCCGCCGCATCCTGTTCCAGCGGCTGCGCAGCAGACTCGGCTGGAGCCGGATCATTCTGGGCGTCACCCTTGGCTGTGTCCTCATGCTGCCGCTGACGGCCCTGTTCGGGGAGGGCTTCGCGCAGGCCGCCGGAGCCGGGTTCGCCGTCGTCTTCGGCTTCGGCCTGGCGCTGTCGGTGCGGGCGGACATCGACCGCCGTCATCTCGTGGCAGCCGGCGCTCCTTCCGGCCTGGCGGTGGCGGTGGCGGCCGGGTTCCTTGCCGGCGGACTGGGCGATTTCGTCGGTCTCACCGCCGGATGCGGCGCCGGGGCGATCGGGCTGGCGGCGGGCGTACCCGCGGGGCTCCGCGCGGCCCGCCGCAACAACGGAGGAGACCCGGACCCGGATCCGCCCGGTGTGCCCACCCCGCTGTCCCCCCTGCGCAATGACTTGATGGCCGGGATGGTGTCCGGTGCCGTCGTCGCGGCCCTCACGCTCTACGGGACGCTGACCGTCGAGTGGCTGCGGGCGCCCTGGCCGCTCGCCGTCGGCACGGCCCTCGCCTGCGGCGTGGCCGCCGGGCCCGGCTTCGTCGCGGTCACCAGCCGCCAGTACCTCGGCCTGCTCGCGGCCACCCGTGGAAAGCTGCCCTGGCGTCTGGCCACGTTCCTCCGCTGGTGCCACGGGCGCGGTCTGCTGAGGTCGGCCGGCACCGTCTACCAGGTACGCCACGACGAACTGCTGGAGTGGCTGCGGCGGTGACCTCGGCGGCCCTGAGCCGGGGCACAGCCCCGGCTCAGGGCTCGTCAACGGGGCCGCGGTGTCGGGCAGTTCGGGGCAGTGCGGGTCGGTTTCCTGGTGAGGGCTCCTGCCTGCGGAAACGGGTTGGCTCGATTCTTCAGCGGCTCTTGCGAGAGTGCAGTCCTGAGGCAGAGCTGTCGCGTACGAATGGGGGCGTGTCATGACAACGATGCCACTGACCGGAAAAGCGCTGCGCCTGGCACGGCTGTCCCGTCCCGGTGACGGCCGGTATCTGTTCGTCCCGCTGGACCACTCCGTCTCCGACGGGCCGATCGTGCCCGCGGCCGGCTTTCCCGGCCTGGTGGCGGACCTCGCGGCGGGCGGTGCGGACGCCGTCGTGGTGCACAAGGGCAGAGCCCGGACGATCCCGCCCAGTCTGCTGGCGGAGACCAGACTCGTGGTGCATCTGAGCGCGAGCACCAGCGTGGGGCCGGACGTGGACGCCAAGGTCCTCGTCGGCGATGTCGAGGAGTGCCTGCGCCTCGGCGCGGACGCGGTGAGCGTCCACGTCAACCTGGGGTCGGACACCGAGTCCGCGCAGCTGCGCGACCTGGGAGCCGTGGCCGGGGCGTGCGAGCGCTGGGGCATGCCCCTGATCGCGATGGTCTATCCCCGGGGTCCCCGGGTGACCGATCCCGCCCGGCCGGAGCTCGTGGCGCACGCCGTGAGCGTCGCGGCGGATCTCGGCGTCGACATCGTCAAGACGGTGCTCGCCGCACCGGCGGCGCGGATGGCCGAGGTGGTCCGGTCCGCTCCGCTGCCCGTGGTCGTCGCGGGCGGCGCCGGGTCCGGGGAGGATCTGGCGGTCTTCGCGACAGCGGTGATGACGTCCGGTTGCGCCGGGCTCGCCGTGGGCCGCCGGGTGTTCACCAGTGCCTCTCCCCAGCGCGTGGTCCGGCAGCTGGCCGCGATCGTCCACGGCAGCGGTCCCGCGCACCCGTCCGAGTCCTCTCCCGAATTGGCAGGTGCCCTGTGAAGTTCGCCTGGATCGACCTCCGTACCGTTCCCGCCGAGCACCGGGAGGCGGTCGTCGACGCGGCCGTCCACGCCCGGGTCGACGGCATCGTGGACGACGACATCGACACGCTCGGCACGCTGCCGGTCACCGTCAAGCGCATCCTGGCCGCCGCGGAGCCACCGGCCGACGGGGCCCCGGACGGGCTGATCGTGCTGCGGGAGGTCGCCGGTGCCGGTGACCTCGACCGGCTCCGGACGCGGCATCAGGCGGGCGAGCCGGACGTGGCGGGTCTGGTGGACGTCGTCGACGACCCCACGCTGACCCTGGCCTGCGAGACGGCGGTGGCACTGCCGTACGCGGTGGTGCAGTTCAAGGACCCGACGAAGATCCCGCTGGAGATCGTGATCGCGGCCGCGGACCGGTCGCCCGGCCAACTCGTCTGTCGAGCCGATGACTTGGAGGAGGCGAAGGTCATCGTCGACGTCCTGGAGAAGGGGTCGGAAGGCGTCCTGCTGGCGCCGCGCGATGCCAACGACGTCTTCCGGCTCGTGGAGCTGCTGCGGGAGACCACCCCCGACCTGGAGCTGACCACGCTGACGGTGGAGTCGATCGAGCACCTCGGCCTGGGCGACCGGGTGTGCATCGACACCTGCACGCACTTCGAGAAGGACGAGGGGATGCTCATCGGCTCGTACGCGCACGGGTTCGTCCTGTGCGTGAGCGAGACCCATCCGCTGCCCTACATGCCGACGCGCCCGTTCCGCGTCAACGCGGGTGCGCTGCACTCGTACGTCTTCGGTCAGGACAACCGCACCAACTATCTGAGCGAGCTGAAGGCCGGTTCGGCGGTGCTGGCGGTGGGCGCCGACGGCCGGACCCGCCGGATCGTGGTGGGGCGGATCAAGCTCGAATCGCGTCCGCTGCTGGGCATCCGGGCGCTCTCGCCCGAGGGTGTCGAGGTCAGTCTGATCGTGCAGGACGACTGGCACGTGCGGGTCCTGGGCCCGGGTGCGGCGGTCCTGAACGTGACGGAGCTGAAGCGGGGCGACCAGCTGCTCGGGCACATCGCCACGGACAAGCGCCATGTCGGCTGGCCCGTCGGCGAGTTCTGCGTCGAGAAGTAGACCCCGTACGTACCGGCGGTGCCGCGTTCCCGTTGGGGGGCGGCACCGCCGGCGGGGAGGCATCGGCCTGGAGAGATGATGAGCGACGAAGGCTGGTGGGGCGGGGGGCTCCTCGCCGCCGGGGACCCGTCCGCGGAGTGGGCCCGGGCGGGCGCCGACGCGGTGTCCTTCCGGGAGTTCCGCGCCCGGACCGGGTGGCTGTCCCGGGTCCTGCCCGCCCACGGCATCCGGGCGGGCAGCACGGTCGCGCTGCACGGCACGCCCAGCTTCACCCAGCTGTGGGTGGTGTGCGCGCTGTGGTCCGTGGGTGCGCAGGTCGTGCTGCTGGAGCCGTCGGCTCCGCGCGCGGAGCGGCAGGCGCTGCTGGAGCTCAGCCGCCCGCAGTTCGTGATCACGCTCGGGGAACTCCTCGGCGACGAGGACCGGTTCGCGCCGGAGTGCGAGGTCCTGGTGCGGCGGCGGCCCGGCGGCCGGCCGGCGCGCACGGACCACTGTCTGGTGCAGTTCTCCTCCGGCACCACGGGCCGGCCCAAGGCCGCGGGGCGCACCGCGCCGTCCCTGCTGGCCGAGGTGGAGCGACTCGGTGCGCTGCCGCTGATGCCGCGCGGTGGCGAGCGGGTGGCGGTCCTGGAGCCGGTGGCGCGCTCGTTCGCGTTGATCGGGGGTGTGCTGCATGCGCTGGCGGCCGGGGCGACGGTGGTCTTCCCGGCCTCCGGCGGCGATGCCGACGTCGTGGCGGCCGCGGCCGACGCCGACGTGGTGCTGGGCGGTCCCCGCCACATCGCCCAGTTGGCCGGCGCCCCTGCCGCGACGCGGCTGCCGCGGCTGCGGCTGGCGGTGTCCGGCGGCGACGTGCTGCCGGTGGAGACCGCGGGCGCGTTCGCCCGGCGCTACGGGGTCCGGGTGGGGCAGGCGTACGGCACGACGGAGACGGGTGTCGTCGCCACGGACCTGGCGGGTGAGTACGGGCCCGGGGCGATCGGGGTACCGCTGCCCGGTGTGCGCACCCGGGTGGTCGCCGGTGCTCTCCAGGTGCACGTCCCCGCGTCGCCCTACCCGTACGAGCCGTGCCCGCCGCCGGCGGGGGGCGGCTGGCTGCCGACGCACGACCTGGTGGCCGGGGATCCCGCGACGGGTGCGTGGCGGCTGCGCGGGCGGGACGGGCGGACCGCCTCGGGCGAGTGCCTGGCCGATATCGAGGCGGTGCTGCTCGCCCACCGGGACGTCCGGGACGCCGTGGTGCTGGGCCCGGACCCGGTGGAGGCGCATGTGGCCGGTTCCGATGAACTGCGGCGGGACGACCTGGCGGCCTGGTGCCGGCGGTTCCTGCGGGAGGCGGCCGTGCCGCGGTGCTTCCACGTGGTGCCCGAACTGGCGCGCTCGGCCAGCGGGAAGGTGCTGCGGGACCGGGCCCGGCTGCACGGGCGGGGCTGGGCGCCGCGGCCGGACGGTGCGGGCCGGGTCCGGTGAGGGGCCGGCCGCTGCCCGCGGGCCGGCCCTTTCGTGGCGTGTGGCGTCAGCCCCAGAACCGCTTGCGCTGCTCGCGCAGTTCGGGGAACGAGTCGAGGTCGGGGACCGTCCAGCCGTCGAGGTCGTACTCCGCCAGGCACTGTTCGGCGAAGCCCCGGTACTCGTCGAGCTGGCCGCTGGCGGCCTGGGCCTGGAGGATGTCGGTGCGCACCTGCTCGTGGTTGCCCGAGTAGTTGCGTTCGTACAGCTCGTGGCGGCCGCCGAACTCGGTGCCGACGGCGTCCCACAGCAGTTTCATGAGTTTGACGCGGCTGACCGAGTCGTACCCGTTGGAGCCGCGGACATAGGTGTCCAGGTAGGGCCGGATCTCGGGGTTGGCGAAATCCTCGGCGGCGGAGTTGACGTAGATCAGGCCGCTCGCCACGTCCTGCTGGATGATCTCCTTGATGCGCGGGTAGCCGATGGTCATGAACCAGCGGTAGGCCATGCCGTAGTCGAGGCGCGGCAGCAGCGCGCCGTTCTTCCACTCCTGCGGGTTGCGGGCGGCGGCGTCGCTGAGCGCCCAGAACATGTTGCGCCAGGCCAGGACCTCGCCGACCCGGGTCTGGATGCCGCGGAAGTCCTTGCTGCCGGTCATCTCGACGGCCTTGAGCAGCAGTCCGGCCAGGAAGTCGATCTTCACGGCGAGCCGGATGCAGCCGTGGAAGGTGAGCCGCTCCAGGAAACCCGACCTGGGCGCGAAGCCGTTGACGCGGTCGGCGTCGCCGTAGAGGAAGACGTTCTCCCAGGGGATGAGGACCTTGTCGAGGACGAAGATGGTGTCGTTCTCGTCGAGCCGGCTGGAGAGGGGGTGGTCGAAGGGGCTGCCCATGACGGCGGCGGTCGCCGCGTAGGAGGGGCGGCAGATCAGCTTCAGTCCGGGCGAGCCCATCGGCAGGGTGGCGATGAGGGCGAACTTCCGGTCGCGCAGCGGCAGTCCGTAGTGGGAGATGAAGTTGTAGTGGGTGATGGCCGAGCCGGTGGCCACCACCTTCGCGCCGGATACCACCAGGCCGTTGTCGGTCTCCTTCTCCACGTGCACGAAGACGTCCTGGACCTGTTCGGTGGGCAGGTGGCGGTCCACCGGCGGGTGGATGATGGCGTGGTTCCAGAAGAGCACCTTCTCCTGGGACTCCTTGTACCAGCGGCGGGCGTTGTCCTCGTAGGGGGTGTAGTAGTCGCTGTTGGCGCCGAGGGTGCCGAGGAAGGATGCCTTGTAGTCGGGGCTGCGGCCCATCCAGCCGTAGGTCATGCGGGCCCATGCGGCGATGGCTTCGCGGTCGGCGACGAGGTCGGCCACGGTGTGCGGGGTGCGGAAGAAGGGGTGGGTGCGGCCGGTGCCGGTGTCGGTGGGGCAGGTCAGCACCTCGCGCCGGGCGGGGTCGTGCAGCGCGTCGTAGAGCCGGGCCGTCATCAGTGCCGAGTTGCGGAAGGCGGGGTGGGCGGTGACGTCCTTGACCCGCTCCCCGTAGAGATAGATCTCGCGGTCGTCGCGCAGGCTCTCCAGGTATTCACGACCGGTCAGCGGACGGGTTCCGGGATCCTGGGGGACGCCGGATGCCGGGTCGCCCTTGGACAGCGTCATCTTTCGCTCCTTGTCCGGTCGTTGGCCCTGTGGAGGTGGGTGTCATGGTTTCCCGCCGGTCGCGGCGAGTGCGCCGAAGTCGGCCCCCCAGCCGTGTGCGGGGCCGTCCAGCGACCCGGCCCACACCGTCCCGCCGGGCGCCCGGCCCAGTTCGCCGAGCGCCCCGGAGTGGAAGACCAGCGGAGGACCGCCGGGCGCCTCGAAGTCGACGACCTCGCCGAGGTGGAGCACGTGGTCGCCACCGTCGTAGCCGGCCCAGGGCCGGCAGGTGAAGTGCGCGACGGCGCCCGGGAGTCGTGGCGCGCCCGGGTCGCCCGCCCAATGGATCTCCGGAGCCGGCCCGCCGGTGCGTCCGGCGAAGAGCAGGGCGAGGTCGCGCTGGTCGGCCGCGAGCACGTTGACGCCGAACGTCGGGGTCGTGGCGAGCCGGTGGCGGATGCGACTGCGGCGGTCGAGGGAGACCAGGATCAGCGGCGGGGCGAGGGAGACCGAGGTGAAGGAGCTGACGGTGGCACCGTGGACGGCCGTGCCGTCACCGGTGGTCACCACGGTCACCCCCGAGGCGAACTGCCCCAGGCAGTCCCTCAGAGCACGCTGTTCCGGGTCCACCACGGGGCCTCCTGCGGGAAAAGGAGAGGAAAGGCGGGCGCGGGTATTCCGCTTCGGTCGCCGGTGCCGCCGCGCCGGCAAGTCGGCAATGAACAGGAAAAATTCCCGTGCCCGCGTCCGGCGGCGTTACCCCGCATTGTGCGAGCCGGCGCTGAAGAAACGGTCCAGAAACGGGTGGTCATGGATCTCTTGACGGGCGTCGGCCCGGCGCTCTAGCTTTCGGAAGCCGGGGGCGCAGTTCGGCCATGGACCGTCATGTTCCGTATGGGACAGGCGAGTTGGGCGTTCACAGTGATCCCCGGGAGCACGGTCGGCGGGCCGTCGTTGCCTGCCGGCCGGCCGTGATCGCGATTCTGAAACGGGGGTTTCATGCGCATTCAGGTGACCGTCGACGAGGCGATGCAGGATTACGTCGCCGGTATTTCCCTGCGCGAGCCGGACGTGCTGAAGGAACTCCGGCAGAAGACTTCCGAACTCCCCCTGGCGCTCATGCAGATCTCCCCCGAACAGGGCCAGTTCCTGGCGCTGCTGGTGAAGGCGATCGGTGCCCGGCGCGCCCTGGAGATCGGTGTCTTCACCGGGTACAGCCTGCTCTCGACCGCCATGGCACTGCCTGGGGACGGCCGGGTGGTCGGACTGGACATCAGCGAGGAGTGGACCTCGATCGCCCGGGAGTTCGCCGGCCGGGCCGGGGTCGGGGAGAAGATCGAGCTGCGCGTCGGTGACGCCCGGCAGTCGCTGGCCGCCCTGCTGCGGGAGGAGGGGGCGGCCGGCTCCTTCGACTTCGTCTTCATCGACGCCGACAAGGAGAACTACGCGGCCTACTACGAGGCCGCCCTGGAACTGCTGCGCCCCGGCGGGCTGATCGTGGTGGACAACGTGCTGTGGCACGGCGCGGTGCTCGACGAGGCCCAGCAGGATTCGGAGACGACCGCGCTGCGGGCCTTCAACGCCAAGGTGCGCGACGACAAGCGGGTGGATCTGAGCGTGGTGCCGTTCGCCGACGGCCTGACGTTCGCCCTCAAGCGCTGAGCAGGTCCTGAACCGGCCCGACGGCCGGCTTCCGGCGACTGCCGGGCTGCGGCCGCCGGGCTCCTCTCCCCTCCACGACCTCACGGTCCACGTCACGAAGGTATGACCATGGTGCATCACCCTGCCGGCACAGCCGCCGGCTACTCCGACAACCACGGATCGGATGCCGTCAGGGCGGCCGGCCCGATAACCGTCACCCCCGCCGACCGTCAGTACCCCGACCTGGTCAGGGCGTTGAACGCGCGGTTCGTCGCCCGCCCGGAGTCGGTGCGGGTGGTCGACGCGCCGAGCCAGGTGCCGGCGGTCGTCGCCGAGGCCGTGCGGCACGACAAGCGGCTGACCGTGCGCAGCGGCGGCCACTGCCTGGAGGACTTCGTCTTCAACGCGAGCACCCAGCTGGTTCTCGACCTGTCGAGGATGAACGCCGTGTACTACCACCCGGGCCTCAGGGCGATCGCGGTGGAGGCCGGTGCCAAACTGCTGGACGTCTACGAGAAGCTGTACGGCACCTGGGGCGTGACCGTCCCCGGCGGGATCTGCTACTCGGTCGGGGTCGGCGGGCACGTCAGCGGCGGCGGCTGGGGCATGCTGGTGCGGCGCGACGGCCTCGTCGTCGACCACCTGTACGCGGTGGAGGTGGTCCATGTCACGGCCGACGGCTCGGTCCGGACGGTGATCGCCACCCGGGAGCCGCACGACCCGCACCGGGACCTGTGGTGGGCCCACACCGGCGGCGGCGGGGGCAGTTTCGGGGTCGTGACGCGCTACTTCTTCCGCTCGCCGGGCGCCACCGGCAGCGACCCGTGCCGGCTGCTGCCCAGGCCCCCGGCCGAGGTGCTGTTCAGCGCGGTGTCGTGGGCGTGGCGCGACCTGACCCGGGACGAGTTCGTCCGGCTGGTGCAGAACTACGCTTCCTGGCACGTCACGCACATCGCGCCGGACAGCCCCGCCCGCTTCCTGACGAGTTTCCTGCTGCTCAACCACCAGTCCAACGGCCAGATCGGGATGGTCACCCAGGTCGACGCGGATGTCCCCGATGCCGAGAAGATGCTCGCCGAGTACTTCGCGTACATCAACGCCGGGGTCACCACCGGGCCGGGCGCGCTGACCGAGCCGATGGGCGAGCTGGTGGGCCCGATGCCGCATCTGGCCACGCCGCGTCGGATGCCCTGGCTGCAGGCCACCCGCTTCCTGGGCACCACCAATCCCCAGCTCAACGACCCCACGCTGCGGGCCAAGTACAAGTCGGCCTACATGAAGGCGAACTTCCCGCGCGCCCACGCGGAGACGCTGTACAAGCACCTCACACGCACCGACATCGACAATCCGAAGATCAACATCCAGCTGACGCCGTACGGTGGCCGGACGCATGCGGTCGGCGAGACAGAGACCGCCCTCGTGCACCGGGGCGCGGCGTTCAAGATGCTCTGGTCCGTCCTGTGGAACGACCCCGCCGACGACGCGAAGTACATCGCCTGGGCGCGGGAGAGCTATGCGGAGACGTACGTCGAGACCGGCGGTGTGCCGGTGCCCAACGACGTCACCGACGGCTGCTACGTCAACTACCCGGACGCCGACCTCAACGACCTCGCGTACAACAAGTCCAACGTGCCCTGGCACGAGCTGTACTACAAGGAGAACTACACGAGGCTGCGGCGGATCAAGACGGCGTACGACCCGCGCAACGTCTTCCGCCACCGCCAGTCGGTGCGGCCGCACGCCCGCTGACCCGTACACCGCGTCCATCGACAACAACGACACTTGATCTGCGAGGAGTTGGCATGAGGGGGAACGAGGAGGGCGCGATGCGGCGGCGGGACGTCCTCGCCGCGGGCGCCGCGGCCGGCGGTGCCGCGCTGCTGGGGGGAGCGGGCTTACCCGGAACGGCGGCCGCGGCCGACGGCGGGGGCGATACGGCCGCGGAGCCGGTCACCGTCATCACGCCGTCCGACAAGCGGTATCCGGACGTGGTCCGGGGGTGGAACCAGCGCTGGGTGGCCTCGCCCGAGAAGGTGTGCCTGGCGGAGACCACGGCCCAGGTGACCCGCGTCGTGCAGCAGGCGGTGTCGGCCGGCAAGCGGCTGACCGTCCGCGGCGGCGGCCACTGCTGGGAGGACTTCGTCTTCAACTCCGAGGTCCGGGTCATCCTCGACATGACGAAGATGAACCGGGTCTACTACGACCCCGGGATGAACGCCATCGCCGTGGAGGCCGGGGCCGAGATCCTCAACGTCTACGAGCGCATGTACCGCACCTGGGGCGTGGTCGTGCCGGCCGGCATGTGCTTCCAGGTCGGCGCCGGCGGGCACGTCAGCGGCGGCGGCTGGGGGCTGCTGTGCCGCCCGCTGGGCCTGGTCGTCGACCACCTCCACGGCGTGGAGGTGGTCACCGTCGACGCGGACGGCGTGGCCCGGGCCAAGGTCGCCACGCGCGACCCCGGGAACCCGCACCACGACCTGTGGTGGGCCCACACCGGTGGCGGCGGCGGCAACTTCGGGGTGATCACGCGCTTCTGGTTCCGCTCCCCCGGCGCCAAGGGCACCGACCCGGCCGCGCTGCTCCCTCAGCCGCCGGCCGAGGTGCTGCTCAGCGCCATCTCCTGGCCGTGGCAGCAGATGACGAAGGAACGCTTCCGGCGCCTGGTGAAGAACTTCGGCGAGTGGCACGCCAAGCACCTGCGGCCCGGCACCCCGAACGACAACCTGGTCAGCATGCTCTCGCTGAACCACAAGTCGAACGGGTACATCGGCCTGGTCACCCAGGCCGACGCGACCGCCCCCGGCGCGGCGAAGGTGCTGGACGACTTCCTGGCCGCCGTGACGGCCGGGCTGGGCATCGCACACCAGCCGCTGACCGTCCACATGGGAGAGCTGCCGGCCATGCCGGAGTTCTTCGCGCCGCGCAAGATGCCGTGGCTGCAGGCCGCCCGCTACCTGGGGACCACCAACCCGACCCTGAACGACCCGAGCCTCAACGGCGACTTCAAGTCCGCGTACTACCGCACGGCCATGCCGGACGCGCACATCGACACCTTCTACCAGCAGTTGACCCGCGACGACGCGGGCAACCCCACCGCATCGGTGATGCTCAGCTCCTTCGGCGGGAAGGTCAACGCGGTCGCACCGGACGCCACCGCCGCCCCGCACCGGAAGGCCGCGTACAAGGCCGCCTGGATGATCTGGTGGACGGACCGGGCGGACGAGGCGAAGTCGCTGAAGTGGATCCGGGAGTTCTTCCACGGCGTCTACGCCGAGACCGGTGGCGTGCCGGTGCCCAACGAGGTCACCGACGGCTGCTACGTCAACTACCCCGACATCGATCTGCACGACCCCGCGTACAACAAGTCCGACGTGCCCTGGTACACGCTCTACTACAAGGACGGCTACCCGAGGCTGCAGCGGGTCAAGGCGAAGTACGACCCGCACAACGTCTTCCACCACAGCCAGTCGGTGCGACTGCCGAAGCCGTGACGGGAAACGCCCGGCCGGAGGGCCGGCCGGGCGGTTCCCCTTGGGAGGAGAGATGTCCGTTCGTCCGGGCGAGGTCTACTACAACCCCCGCTGCCGGGAGAAGATCGTCATCAGGACGCCCGCCGCGCACACCGGCGGCGTACGGGCGGTCATGGATCTCTATGTCGAGCCCGGCGGGTTCGCGGCCGGCTATCACGTCCATCCGTACAGCCAGGAGATCTTCACGCTGGTACGCGGCAGCCTGCGCGTGCACGTGGGTGGCCGCGACGTGCTCCTCACCGAGGTGGGGCAGACGGTGACGGTGCCGGCGGGCACGGTGCACCGATGGTTCGGCAACACCGACGAGGAGACCTCGTTCGCCGTGGTGGAGCTGGTCAACCGGGCCGATCGCTTCGAGCAGTTGATACTGCGTCAGCTCTTCGGGCTGGCGCAGGACGGCAAGACGGACGCCGAGGGGCGTCCGGGGCTGCTCCAGCATGCGGTGACCATGCGGGAGTTCGCCGACGTGCTGCGTTTCACGGATCGCCCCTGGCCGCTGCAGCGCCTGATGAACGGTGCGCTGGCGCCGGTCGCCAGGCTGCTGGGCTACCAGGCGTGCAATCCCGAGTACCTTGAGCGCGGTCCGTCGGAGACGGCCGAACTGGAAGAGCTGCCCGAGGCGGTGGCCGCGCGGCTCGGCGCGGCGGGGGGCGGCGCGGACGACCGGGCGTGAGCCCCGCGTGCGACAGGACCCCGGTGGCCTGCGGGCCACCGGGGTCCCGGTGTGCCGGGGAGTCCGGCCGGCAGGTGTCGTCCGGTCAGACGCTCTTGTGGAAACCGGCGTCGACGGCGTAGTCGGAACCCGTGGTGCTCGCCGAGCGCGGCGAGGCCAGCAGCAGGACCGCGTCGGCGACCTCCTGCGGGTCGATGAGCCGGCCGGTGACCTGCCCCATCATCTGCGGGGCGATGCTGTCCATGACGCTGTCGCGGTCGGCGCCCGCCATGCCGGCGATGACGTCGGCCGCGCCGCCCTCCTCGGTCCACCACGCGGTACGGACCGCGCCCGGGGAGACGGTGTTGATACGGATGCCCTGCGGGCCGAACTCCTCCGACAGGGCCTGGGTGAGGTTGGACAGCCCCGCCTTGGCCGCGCCGTACTCGATGTTGGCGGGCGCGGGCTGACGGGCCATGCCGGTGGAGATGTTGACGATGGAGCCGCCGTTGCGCTCCAGCATCTTCGGGATCGCCGCGCGGATCGCGCGGACGGCCGAGAACAGGTTGAGCTCGAAGATCGAGCGCCACTCCTCGTCGTTACCGGCGAAGAAGCCGGTGCGCGGCATGGTGACTCCGGGCGGCGGGCCACCCGCGTTGTTCACGAGGATGTCGACGCCCCCGAAGTGCTCCACCGCACGGGCGATGACCGCCTCCGGGGCCTCCGGGTCCATCAGGTCGGCCGGCACGTGGAGCAGGTCCGCGCTCGCGAGCTGGTCCAGCTCGGGGCTGCTCTTGCGGGAGACCGCCACGACCTTGGCGCCCTCCTGGAGCAGCGAGCGGGTGACGGCCAGGCCGATGCCCTTGGAGGCGCCGGTGACCACGGCGACGCGGCCGGATAGCTGCAGATCCATGGTTGTCCTTGTCTCGGGTTCTGTGTCTTGGGTTCCGTGTCTCGGATGCCGGGGTTCCGACCTCTCGCGTCGTGCCGGGCGATCCGATCACGTGGCGTGCGGTGGTGCCGGCCCGGAGGCCGGTGAGAGTCCCGTCCGGTGCTCTCGCGGGGTTGAACACCATCCGGCGCTAACGGGTTGCAGCGCGCGGATGCCGGGCGTCGACCGCCGGGGCCGGGTCACGCACCGAGCAGCAGCGGCCGCTCCTGCGGCCAGTCCGCGGTGCTCGCGCGGGGACGGCGGCCGGTGGTGGCCAGGGCGTGGGCGGCGGCGTCGAGGGACAGCCGTGTCTCGGGCGGGAAGGGCGGTTCCAGCCTGGCGTGGCCGGCCAGGATGTCCGTGACGAGGTGATGGATGTCCTGTCCTGGGGAGGTGCCCAACTCCTCGCGGAGCGCCCGGCACAGCCGGTGGAAAGCGGTGAGCGCGTCCGCCCGCCGGCCCGACCGGTACAGGGCGAGCATCAGCTGGCCCGTGAGCTGCTCGTGGGTGGGGTCCTGGTGGACGAGCGCGTGCAGCTCGGCGAGGAGCTGGTGGTGGCGGCCCAGTCGCAGTTCGGCGTCGACACGCCGGACGACGTGTGCGAGGCGGTCCCGCTCCAGGGCCGCGAGGGCGGCGCGCAGCAGCGGGCCGGCGGGCGCGTCGACGATGACCGGTCCGCGCCACATGGCGTGGGCGGCCCGGATGTGCCGGGCGCCGGCGTCCAGGGCCCCGGCGTCCAGGGCGGCACGGCCGGCGCGGAGGCGGTGTTCGTAGGAGTGCAGGTCGAGTTCGCCGTCGTGGACCCGTAACAGGTAGCCCTGGTCGCGGGTGACGAGCCGGCCGGGGCCGGCCGGCGGGACGCCGCCGGACCGCAGGATGCGGCGCAGCTGCATGACGTAGGTGTGCACCGCCGCGACGGCGCGGGGAGGCGGGCTGTAGTCCCACAGCTCCTCGACGAACTGGGCCATGGACACGACCCGGTTGGCGTTCATCAGCAGCAGGACGAGCATCTGGCGGTGCTTGGGTGCGCTGGGCGTTCCGCCGCTGCCGTTTCCGGTGACGGACAGGGGCCCAAGTATCGAGAAACGCATTACCTCTCCACGGATTCGTGCCCGGCGGTAATGCCTCAACCGTAACCACACACCGGCGGACGACGAATGATCGGTTCGCCACTTTGGCAACTCCGCGTCGATCGTTTTTCCGTGAACTCCGCGAGAGGATTGCTGAATTGCTCATTCCCTTTTCGCCGGTATCCGAACGCTAATGGCCGGTGGCCCGCCGCAGGAGACCGGCGATATCCGTGGGCGGCCGGTTCCCGCGCCAGGCGATGTGCTGGTCCGGCCGTACGAGTACCAGGTCGCGTCCGTACAACTCGCGCGCGGCGGGTTCGGCGACCCGGAGCACGGAAAACGGAATTCCGCTTTTCGTCGCCGCGGCCTCGAACCCGGAGGTGTCGAGAGGCGCCGCGCTCAGGTCCAGCAGGGTGAAGCCCGGCCCGAGGCGGTCGAAGAGCGAACTGCCCGGTCCGCGGCGGTCGTCGAGCCACAGATGCGGGGCGCGGCCGCCGGGCACCCCCGAGGGCACGTAGGAGGTGAAGCTGTCCGGCGGCGGCCGGTCGTCCCCGACGACGACGGGTGAACCGTCGTAGCGCGCGCCGAGCTGGACGCCGAGCGTGTCCAGCGTGAGCTGTCCATAGGCGGCGAGCCGTGCGGCCGTCCTCGCGCGGGCGGCCTCCCCTTCGGCGGAGTCGTCCTCCAGGGCGGCCGGCCGCTCGATCGCTCCCAGGGCGATGTTGAGTTCGCGGGCGGCGGCGGTGTTGCGCAGGGCGACCGGGCGCCGTTCGGCCTCGTAGGACGGCAACAGGCCCGGGCCCGCCCATCCCTGTACCGAGGCGGCCAGTTTCCAGGCCAGGTTGGCGGCGTCGTCGACGCCGGTGTTCATCCCGAACCCGCCGTTGGGGGTGAACAGATGGGCGGCGTCGCCCGCGAGCCAGATCCGGCCGGCCCCGAACCGCGTGGCGACCAGGGCCGCGCCGGGCGTCCAGGCGCGGCGGCTGAGCACCCGCACGTCCAGGGGCACGCCGGCGGCCCGCCGGACCAGGTCCACCAGGGCGTCGTCGGAGGCGTCGTCCGGGTCGACCGAGCTGGTCAGCAGGAAGAACGCGTCGGTTCCGTCGAGAGCGATGAGGTTCAGCGCGAGTTCGCCGTTGAACACCCAGTTGCTCCAGGCCGCGTTCCCGCGCAGGAACCGCTCGTACAGTCCGGGGACGCGCAGGTGCGCCGCGGTCGCCCGGCGGCCGAGGACGTCCTGGTCGAGCGAGCCCGCGCCCTCGTAGGAGATGCCCAGCGAGCGGCGCACCAGGCTGCGGCCGCCGTCGCACCCGACCGCGTGGGTGGCCCGCCAGGTGTGCCGGCCGTGCCGGCTCTCCTCGGTGAGCGCGACGTGGCCGGGCCGTTCACGGACCGCCGTGACCCGGTGCCCGTAGCGCAGGGTGACGCGGGGCCGGGTGCGGGCGTGGTCGAGGAGCAGGCGCTCGACGTACATCTGGTTCGCCCGGTGCAGGGGCTCGGGCACCTGGTCGGTGCGGTCGGCCGCCGCGACCTGGGCGCGGGCCGCGTCGGGGCCGGGCCAGGGCAGGTGGGCCAGCAGGTGGCCGCGGTAGCGGGTGAAGAAGGAGATGCCGGCACTGTGGCCGCCGGGCAGCCCCAACTCCCGTATCCGGCCAGCGAGTCCGAGTCTGCGGTAGTGCTCCATCGTGCGGGCGCCGTGGGTGCTGCCGCGCGGCTCGGCCGGGACCGAGTCCGCGGTGTCGAAGATGACCGAGGCGACCCCGTGGTGGTCGAGCAGGAGCGCCAGCAGCAGTCCGACCGGGCCACCGCCCACGATGGCGACCGGGGTGCGAGCGGAGTGGTCCATTGGCACGCGCCTCCGGTATGTGAGTTCGGGATAACCGGCGCACGCAATCCTCGTGACGCCTTCTGAAGGATTAATGCAAGGGCCGGCGAACCCCACGGAAAAGCCGCGTACTTCCCCTTCCAGAGGACCTTTAGACGACGCCCGCAGACTCGTGCGGGACCGCCCGCCGCCCAGAATCCCCGGAGTGAGGCATTCATGTTTCTCCTTGGCACGCATCGGTCGATTCCGCAGCGCCTGCGCCTCCACCTCGACCGGAATCTGGGAGCGGGGAACTTCTTCTGGCACGCCTGGCGCACTGCGCACGACCGGGACCGGCCTCTCCTGTTCCACCCGGACGTCACCCGGCCCGACTGGGAGCACCGGGAAATACCGGGGTTCTCCCTCGACGACATCCGCCGGTCCGTCCTGCGGTACGCGCACTGGTACCGCGCGCAGGGTGTGACGGCCTCGTCCCACGTCGGACTCTGCACCCGCCACGGGCTGTTCGGCCTGCTGCACCACATCGCGGTCACGAGCCTGGGCGCGGCGGCCGTCCACTGCAATCCGCGGATGGCACCGGGCACCGCTGCCGAGTACTTCACCCGTACCGGTACCGCGCTCGTGGTGGGCGACGGCGACCTGCTCAAGGATCTCGCCGCGGCCTGGGCGGAGTCCGGCGCCGCGGCCCCGCGCACGCAGGACGTACACGTCCTGGACGCGGAGGCCGGGTGGCCGCCCGCGCCCCTGGCGGACTTCCCCCACCGGCACGCTCCGGACGACCTGGTGATGATCTCCCACTCGTCGGGCACCACCGGCCGCCCCAAGGCCCCGGTCTTCCACCACCGTTCGTTCTTCGCCGGCAAGCGCGAGCGGCTGTGGACCTTCCCCTCACGGACCTCCGACCGGCTGCTGACCTCCCTGCCGCACAGCCACTCCGCCGGCATCAGCTACCTTTCCCTGGCCGTGCTGCTGGGCCTGCCCACCCTCGTCCTGGACGGCGCCGACGGCGACCGGGTCGCCCGCGCGATCAACGGCTTCCGCCCCACGGTCGTGCTGGGATTCCCGCTCACCCTCGCCGAGCTCGATCCGGCCGCGCTCCGCCCGGAGGCCGCCCGCCGCATCCACACGTGGAACGGCATGGGAGACGCCTCCCACGAGCGCCACATCCGCCCGCTGGTCGCCCTCGGCGCCCCCGGCGCCGGGTCCGTCTACGTCGACGGCCTCGGCTCCTCCGAGATGGGCATGGTGCTCTTCAAAGCCGCCCACACCGCGCACTCCACGCACTACGGGCGCTACATCGGCCGCCCCGTCCGCGCCGTGCGCCGGGCAGCCGTCCTCGACGAGTCCGGGCGCGAACTCCCCGCGGGACAGGCCGGGTTGCTGGGCGTACGGGGGCCGAGCATCACCGCCGGCTACTGGGACGACCCCGGACTGACCGAGCAGTCCCTCCGCAACGGCTACTTCCTCACCGGCGACGTCGTGCGCCGGGACGGCGCGGGCCACTGGTACCACCTGGACCGCACGCCCGACGTGATCGAGACCGCGTCCGGAGCCGTGTACAGCCTGCCTCTTGAGGAGGTCGTCCTGACAGTCACCGGCGCCCTGGACGCCGCCGTGGTGGCGGTGGCCGACCCCCGGCAGCCCGGACGGTCCTGCCCGGCCGCCGTCGTCCACTCCCCCGGCGGTACCGCCCGCGGCGCCGCCGGGCTGCTCGCCGACTGCAACGCGGCCCTCGACGCGGCCCGCCTGCCCCGGCTCCACGCCCTGATCCTCGCCCCGTCCCGCGCGGACCTGCCGGTGGGCGTGACCGGCAAGGTCCTCAAGCGCGTCCTGCGCGAACGCCACCGCGACGTGCTCAGCCTGCCGACCACCGACACCGTCGCCCACTGCGCGGCCTGACCACCGAAGCGCCGGCCGTCGGCGCACCCACCGCAACGAAAGGCCCAGCATGCCCGACCAGAAGGCCGCGCGCCGCATCGTCGACATCATGACCGGCACCTGGCAGGCCCAGGCCCTGTACGCGGCGGTCGCCCTCGGCCTCGCCGACCACATCGCGGGCGGCCGCACCACCGACGAGGCGCTGGCCGCGGCGACGCGGTCCGACCCCGACGGCATCCGCCGGCTGCTGCGGCTGCTCACCGCCATGGACGTCTTCGAGGAGGCGGCGGGCGGCTACCGGCTCACCCCGACCGGCGAGCTGCTGCGCGCCGGAGCGCCGCACGCCATGGGCGACCTGGTCCGCCTGTACGGCGAGGAGTTCCACCGCGCGTGGGGCGCGGTGGTGCCCGCCGTCCGCAGCGGTACCTCCGGATTCCAGCACGCCTTCGGCAAGAGCCTGCACACCCACTTGGAGGTCCCGGAGGCGGGGGCGAAGTTCCAGCGGGCCATGAACGCGGGCAACGTCTTCTTCCCCGAGGTCCTGGACGCCTTCGACTTCTCCCGCCGCGACCTGGTCGTCGACGTCGCCGGCGGCAGCGGGCTGCTGCTCGGCACCGTGCTGCGGGCCCACCCGCACCTGCGCGGCATCCTCGTGGAGCGGCCCGTCATGGTGCCGGTGGCGCGGGCCCACCTCGACGCGGTGCTGGGCACCGGCCGCCACGAGGTGCGCGCCGGCGACGCCTTCGCGGGCGTGCCGGCCGGCGGTGACGTCTATCTGCTCTCGCGCGTCCTCCAGGACTGGGACGACGACCGCTGCCTGACGCTGCTGCGCCACATCCGCCGTGCCCTGGCCCCCGAGGGCCGGCTGCTGGTCCTCGAACGGGTCGTGCCCGACGGCGGGGAGGCCCTGCTGCCGCTCCTGTACGACCTGCACCTGCTGATGGCCGCCGGCGGCCGCGAGCGCGATCTCGCCGGCTACCGCGCCCTGTTCGCGGCCGCCGGCCTGGACCTGGCGTCGGTCCACACCCTTGCCCTCGAAACCAGCCTGCTGGTCGCGGCCGCCGCCCGGTGACGCCGGCCCCGGCTTCCACCACCCGTATCCGACCGGCGTCAGGCGCTCCGCTCCAGGTCGAGGAGGTGGCGCTTGGCCCTCTCGCCACCGGCGTAGCCACCCGTGCGGCCGGCCGCCGGCACGACGCGGTGACAGGGCAGGACGACGCAGAGCGGGTTCGCGCCGAGGGCGGTGCCCACCGCCCTGGCCGCCCCCGGCCGGCCGAGCGCACGGGCCAGTTGGCCGTAGGTCGCCGTGCGGCCGTAGGGCACGAGTGCGTCCAGTGCCCGCACGGTCTCGGCGCAGAAGGGCGTGGCGAGCGCCAGGTCGAAGGGGAGCGCGAAGTCCCGCCGCCGGCCCGCCAGATACGCCGCGAGTTGGCGTGCGGCCGTGTCGAGCAGGGCGGTCTGCTCCGGTGTCCGGGTACCGGCGGGCGTCTCGCGCAGCCCCGCGCGCGCCAGCCGCCGCGCGACCTCGGCGGCGCCCTGGAACCCGCAGTAGACGAGCGCGTGGTCGGTGGCGGCGAGCCGCAGCTCGCCGAGCACGGTGTCACGGACGGTCAGCGCGACGCCGGCCTGGGTGGCGGCACGGGAGCTCGGCATGGGGTTTCTCCTCGACGGTCGTGCTCAGGCCGGCAGCGGCCGGCAGCTCTTGCAGGCTCGGTATCCGGCCCGGCGGGCTTCCCGGGCGTCGGCGAACGGGACCCGGTGCGGCGAGGTGATCCGCCGTGCGTGGGCGCAGGTGGGGTGGCAGTAGATGCGGGTGGTCGCGCTGCCGAGGAAGACCGTGCCGCTGTGCGACCACCGGCGCACCGCGGCCATGTCGACGCCCTCCGCCGAGCGCAGCGCATCGCCGATCGCCGGCAGGTACGCCGCGTCGCACGGCACCCCGTTGTCGTGCGTCACCCGGTGGCACGGCACCAGCACCGCGAGCGGATTGCGGGCGAGCAGGCCGACCAGCGTCCCGGGTTCCCGGGCGGGCGGCAGTGCGGACTCCCGGGCGATCCAGGACAGCGGGCGCAACTGGCCGGCCGGGATGGCCCGCACGGCCCGCAGGACCGCCGCCTCCGCCTCGTCCATCGGGCCCGGGTCCAGCGGCAGGTTCCGCGCCCGGCCGGTGCGCAGGGCCGTCGCCAGGCCGGGGAACCGCTTGGTCGTGGGGATCGCCGATCGGCCGGTGCGCCGCCGGTGCATCTCCTCGAACCGCTCCGGTGACAGCCCGCCGGCCGCGAGCACGGCACCGGTGATGGCCTCCGGCGCGGCGGCCACGTACAGTCCGCCGGCCGCGGTCTCCAGGCGCGCGTACGTGTCGTAGCGCTCGCGCGGGATGCCCGCGCGCCGGAGGACCCGCAGCGCGAAGCCCGCCGGCAGCGGTGGCATGCCCAGCCCTGCGATCGGCTCGCCGTCCGGCCCGGGCGCGGTGTGCACCTGCTGCTCGTCCCCGTTCATGTCGTCACCTCCCTCAGCTCGTCCTCCGGCGCCAGCAGGCGCCTTAACCCCCCCATACCGCGCGAGACCTGCGCCTTGGCCGTCCCGACGGCGCAGCCCTGGACGTGGGCGACCTCCGCGTAGCTCATGCCGACCACGTGCCGCAGCACCACCGGGACGCGGTAGTGCTCCGGCAGCTCGGACAGCGCCGCGATCAGCCGGCCGCGGTCGTCCGCGTTCAGCGCCCGCTCGGCGGGTCCCGGCTCCCCCGCCGAAAAGGTGTCCTCGGCGTCGTCGATCCGCATGACCGACGCCGGCCGGCGGGTGCTGGTGCGGACATGGTTACGCCATACGTTCGCCGCGATGGTCATCAGCCAGGCGCGCGGGCGCAGGGTCCGGCGCCGCTCGGGCGAGTAGTCCTGCAACGCCGTGTAGGCACGCAGGAAGGTGTCCTGCCCCAGATCGTCCGCTTCCGCCGCTGATCCGGACACGCGCAGCAGGAACGCGTGCACACCCCTGGCGTGGGTCCGCACCAGCTCCGTGAAGCCGTCGTCCAGATCCGTCGCCAGCAGGTCGGTCAGTTGCTCGGCCACCTCGTCCATCGCTAGTCAAACACCGTCCTGTGCAGAAGGGTTGCGGAAAGGGCGGGCTCGGGGGCACCGGACCGTGGTCGCTCAGGGCGCGGGGAATCCCGCGGGCGCCCGCAGGGCGGGGTCGTCCGCGTCGATGGCCTCGTACAACCGCCGCAGCCGCGGTACGGGCTCGATGCCGAAGGAGCCGCTCAGCCGACAGCGCAGCCGGTGGAAGACGTCCAGGGCCTCAAGCCGCCGTCCGGAGTGATGCAGAGCCAGCATGTACTGCGCGTGAATGTTCTCGTTCGCCGCATGACACAACGTCAAATCAGCCAATTCATCAAGGAGTTCGCGATGCCGCCCGAGCCGGAGGTCCGCCTCGATCCGCTGTTCCAGCACCCCCGTGCGGGCCTCCGCCAGCTCCACCACGTGCGCGGAACTGACCGGTCCGGGCGGCACGTCCGCCAGGGCCGGGCCGCGCCAGAGCGCGAGGGCCTGCCCCAGCAGTGCGGAAGCACGCACGGCGTCACCCGCGGCACCGGCCTCGCGCCCCCGGCGGGCCAGGTGCTCGAAGGCGAGCCGGTCGCTCGCCTGCGGAGCCACGCCGAGTTGGTAGCCCTGGTTGCGGGTGATCAGGCAGTGGCTGTGGTCGGCCGGGGCGGTGCGCAGGACCTGCCGGATGTAGAGCACATACGTCTGCAGGGTGGAGAGCGCCGTCTTGGGCGGGCAGCTCCCCCACAGCTCCGCGATGCACTCGCTCGCGCGGACGGTCCGGTTGGCGTTGAGGGCGAGCAGGGCGAGCAGTTGCCGGGGTTTGGGGGCGCTGGGGGTGCGGTGGTGCCCGTCGACGACCAGCGACAGCGGCCCGAGCACGCCGACCCGCAGCGGAAGGTCCGCGCCCTCCGTGCCCGGACGTCCGACGACCGTACGAGCCCGCGTCATCGGAGACCCTTGCCGCACGCACGCACGGGACAGTGGACGAGGAAGGAATAAGGGACAGGAGAGATGGGAGGGACAGGAGGGATGGAAGGGATGGGAGGGATGGAAGGGACGAGGAAGGAGTGACGAACTACGCACTGTCGTCGCATCATTGGCGGCCTCCGGTCGGTCCGGTTGCGGGCGGCCGCTGCACCTTGCTTCCTCCCCGGCCGCGGGCACAACCGCCGACTTCCCAAAGATGCGGGCGGTTTGCGCGTCGACGCGCAACGGCCCAGGTCGGGACAGCCCGGGTCCCGCGGGACAACTTGCCAAAGGTGTCATCGCCCGGCTTCGCCGCCTGGCAGCGGGGACGAGTCCCGCTATCCTCTTGCCATCTCAGGTATCCGGGGTCACGCCGCTAGGGGGAGCAAGCATGACCACGAACCGTACGACGCGTATGCACAGTCCATACCGCCAGATGACGATCGACGCCTTCAGCAGGGACGTGTTCGGGCACCTGCCCCGGCAGGATCAACGCCGGTGGGCCGAGACGTATCTGCGGGGGCTGATCGGCACACCGGGCAAGAAGTCCGTGCGGCGGATGGCCGCCGCCGTCTCCGGCGGTCCCACCGCCTCCCAGTCGCTCCACCAGTTCGTCAGCGCGAGCCCCTGGCTGTGGGACCCTTCGCGCCGCGCCCTCGCCGACTGGGCCCGCCAGCGGGCCGCCGTACGGGCCTGGAACCTCGTACCGGTCGTCGCGCCCAAGCGGGGCGAGCACTCCGTCGGCGTGCACCGCCGCTTCGACCCTTCGGCCGGACGCGTCATCAACTGCCAGGTCGGCATCGGACTGCTGCTGTCCACCTGCTGCGGCGACGTACCGGTGGACTGGCGCCTCCACCTGCCCGAAGTCTGGTGCCAGGACCGGGAGTTACGCCGCCGCGCGCGCATCCCCGACTCCGGGGACGCCCGTCCGCTGTGGGCACTGGGCATGGAACTCGTCGACACCCAGGTGTGCCACCATCAGGAGCCGACGCCACCGGTCGTGGCGGACGCCAGGGAACTCCTCGACACCGCTTCCCTGGTCAACGGGTTGTCCCACCGGGGCGTCAGGTTCATCGTCACCGTGCCCGGGACCCTGGTGGTGCGCAGCGGACCGCACCACGGCGCGCAGCGGCGGGCGGGCACCGGCTCCCTGGCGGCCCGCCTGTGCGTGGTCGACCGCCGCCTCCAGCGCGGCGCCCCCGCCCTGGCGACCGCCTCCCGGGACCGGCACCGCCACACCGCCGCCATGTGGACCCTTTCCGGCCCCGTCCACCTGCCGCACGGCCACCACACCATGCGTCTGCTCGCCAAGTGGCACCCCATGCACCCCAGCCCCGCCCGCGTCTGGCTGACCAACATCGCCGACCTCGACGAACTCCAGGCCCTGGTCACTACCCAGGCCCGCGTCGGCACCGCCGTGCAGACACTCCGGGAACGCTTCGGACTCCTCGACTTCGAAGGCCGCTCCTTCCCCGGCTGGCACCACCACATGACCCTGGTCTCAGCCGCATACGGCTGGCACCGCCTCTCCGGCTCCACCCCCGACGCGCACGACTTCGCCCCACCCTTGAGCGAACTCCAGCCGGCCGGCTCCTGACACCCACACCCTGGCGTTTGCGCCGCCGGATCGCGCGCGGAAGTCCCTGGTCACCCCAGAAAGCTCAACCGGACGTGACGGTGGGGGTTGTCGACGTTGGTGTCCGCGAAGCTCCGTTAAGACGACCGTCAAGGTACCCGATCGCGCCCTTCACATGATGTGTCACCGGAGTCGCGTCAGGGTGAACAAGAGCGAGAGAAGTTGCGGTTCAGGGCCTATTTACAACCAGTTGGACAAGCGCTCAGGGAACATGAAGCGCCATATGAGCGTCACTGCTCGCCAACTGGCCCCGCACCCGAACACCTGGACCACCGCGGCATCCTGACCGACCTCCACGGGGCCACCGATCCCTCCTCCGGACACAAGTTTCAGGTCCTCTGCCGGTTCGATGGCCGCGACCTCCGCAAACACACCCATCGCCGCCCTCACTCACTGCCTAGTGGCGCTGCCCTCCACCTCGGCAGTGACCCACTCCTCCGGGAAGGATGCCTCGGTCTCTCCTTCGGCGACCGCCGACAGAACGTAGTGCTGGTCTAGGCCCGCCCCGTCCAGGAACCGGCCCGCTCTCGGAAGCCCTTCAGCACCATCAGAAAGCAAAAACCGCCACGCCGATCTTGGGCAAACAGGATCTGCCCGAGCAATGCCAGCGCCCGAACGCCATTCAGGACGAAGCTATAGCGGCCAACCTCCCGACCCGCGTTGCCCCAGCAGTACGGGGCCCTGAAGGGTACGGCGGCAGCGCAGCCCCAGGATCCCACTTGGACCAGAATTCACCGCCGCTTCAGAGACGGCGCCAGGTGGTGCAGGCGCGTGTAATAGTCGGGGTGCGAGGACAGGAGCTTGCCTGAAAGGCTCCGCCTACCGCCGCGAGCGGCGGTTCCCGGGTCAATCGCAGCCGTCTTGCCACACCCGGACAGAGCAGAAGCCGCCGCATGCCCGCCCTCCCGTTCCGCCGCCTGCATCAAATGCAACACCTCGGCGAGCATGGGCCCGAAACCAGCCACTACCGCATGGTGATCCGCCCTCAGTTCGGTCCGACGGGTCACGGCGGCGAGCAGATACGGAGCGGCCATCAGCGTCAGGGTGAGGAACCAGTACTTCCACGCGACCGCCAGCACGATGGCGCCCGCCGCAAGGAGCAGCACTGCCGCCCAGAAGCTCATGCGCCCACGGCCCACGACGGCGACGAGCCGGATCAGCCTCCGCACAGCAGCCCACGCGAACCGCACCGGAGCCGCATACCACCGCCCCAGGATCAAGGACCACGCGTGACCGCAGACGTGATGCCCCAGTTCATGAGCGAGGACCGCGGCCAGCTGACTATCAGACAGACGCTCCAGTGAAAACCGGGTGACGCCCACGATGTGACCCGCCGCGGCCAGGGCGTTGAGGTGATCGCTCTCCTCGATCCACAGTTCGTAGGCGCGGCCCTCTACACCCGTCCGCGCCGCCACTTCCCGCCACAGCGGTTCCAGTCGGTTCAATTCCCCCGGGGTGGGGTGACGGAGGTTCAGCACATGGCGGGCCAGGGCTCTCTCGGTGGGCCGATGAAACGCCATGGCACCTGAAGCGAGCCAGAGCAGGCCCCCAACCATCCCATGCCGCGGAACAGGAGGTGGGAGAGTGTCACCACGATCACCAGGCTGGCGAGGAACGAGGGTAACTGCAACAACAGTTGGCCCACAGTCGTGGCGTCGATGCCCCGCTGCCGCTTAGCGAGGTGCACACGCCCACGGCGGCCGAGCGCCTCTTGCGTCACGCGCTTCTCAGAAACGGACTGCTGTTCCGGATTCCCGGCGGGGTGAGATGCCTCGGACTGCGTCGCGCTGCCCGGGTAGGGCGGTGGAGGCGGAATCATCTCGTCCGGACAGCACGAGGTTGGAAAGGGGACAGCAGCGGGATAGACCGGAGCTTCGGGTAGGGAAGTGCGGCCGGGCTGGATGGGTTCGAAGGCAGTGGTCATGAGAGGTTCCTGTCTCGGCATACGGCCGGATCGTGACGACGCGGTAAAGAGCAGGCCGGCGCGGCGCATTCAGCCGACGAGCCGCGCAATGAGCAGAATCACCACGCCCGCGCAGTAGGCAGCCAGACCGGCGCGGATCCACCGGTGTTTGGCACCGACGATGCGGCTGTTCTGGGCCAGCGCCTCCAGTACTCCGTCATCCTGGTGTGCCTCGGTGACGGCGAGGGCCTGGGCGAGCCAGCCGCCCTCCGCGGCACGTCGGATGTCGTCGAAGTACGTCAACGGCCGCCCCGGAGACCACCGGCTGGTGCTGTACCGGGGTAGGACGGCGAGGAGTAGGCACCCCAGTGCGCCGGCCAGAGCGGCCATGGCCACACACAGCAGCACGCTCCCGGGTGCGGAGAGCCCGGATACCAACCATCCCCGAGCCGCGAACAGGCCGCCGAGCAGACTCACCGTCATGCTCATGACCCCCAGAAGCAGCGACGCCTTGCTGTCCGCACGAGCTGTCTCGGAGCGCAGCTCCGTGAGCAGACGAGCTCCCACCGTCGGAATTTGCACGCCCCCACTGCTCATCGCCCCTCCTCCGTGCTGCCGGCGGACGACCCGCCCCGCTGCTTGTGGAAATGCACCGGGGCGCCGGGGGGCGCGGCCCCCGGTAGGGAGCCCGGGGCGGGAGGAGCCGAAGCGATACCGGGCAGGTTACGTGCGAGGAGCCCCTCCAAGATCTCCACGGCCTGCTTGTTCAGCCCCGCACGCTGGTAGTCTTCCGGATTCCCTTCCTTGAGTACCTGCAGGGCGACCTCTGACTGGCTCCGGATCAGCTGCAGTTGGTCCCTCTGCAGGTTCTCCGTGACCAGCCGGGAATCCTCCGGGTGCTGTGCCAGGTGCAGGGCCCACATCGCCACACCGCCGTGCTGGAGGTAGTACTCGTAGTAGCGGACCTTCTCCGCCTCCAACTCCCTGGCTTCCTCATCCTGACGGCCCCGCAGCATGACCATTTCGTGATCGTGCCGGGCCTGCTCCACGTTCCGCTCCGCCTTGAGCCGGTCCTCCCTCATCGCCACGTCGTGCGACAGTCGCAGCTGTTCGTCGCTGTACCGGATCCGGCGGAGCTCCCGCTGGTGGCCGATCGCCGCGTCGTCCAGCCTGAGCCGCACGGCGTACGACGTGCGCAGCCCCGCCTCCTCTCCCAAATCTCCCGCTCTAGCGAGAACTTGGTACACGGCGCGTTCGGCGTCCGCGCTCCGGTCGAGCGGGAAACCGCGGCTGACCGGGTACATCAGCCTTTCCAGCCGGCGCCTCAGGAGAGCGGGCACGTCCCGTTCCCCGCCGGCCACGAACCGTTCCGGCCGGGATACCTGCCAGGTCAGCTCAACCTCAGCGGTGAAGTCGAAGGCGTCGTTGTCGCTGGGCAGCAGCAGGGACACGGTGCAGGTGTGCACCCCCATGTCGACCTCGTAGACTGCGGTGTATCGCGTCACGGCGAACAGGGAGCGCGCCGGCCGGTGGGGTGGCAGGTAGACCTCGAACTCCCCTTTGTCCGTGGTGAATACCAGTGCGTTGTCGATCCGGCTGTAGTCCCTGCGGTGGCCGAACCGGGACAACTGACGCACGGTCAATACCGGGTCTATCAACTCGCTTTGCCGGTCTGCCCCCTGGTCCCAGTCGGGTTCGCGACGGAGGTCCACCATGGTTTCTCTCTCCTCACTCAGTGGTGTTCCGAAATTTCGCGGCCGTGGCCGCAGACGGGAGGCGGCACCTCACAGCACGCGCCGCAGACGGGAGGCCACTGCGGGTGGGGCATCCGCACTCTCGCGGCGACCGCGCAGCGTCAAGAGCATGTGATCGAGACGCTTACGGTCCTCGTCGGAGCCGACCAGCGCCGGAAGCAGCATCGCCAGTTCCCGCTCGGCCTGCGGATCGCCGTCCGCCTCACGAACCCAGCCGGCCAGCGCCTTCAACGCATCGGCGGTGTACCCCAGATCGCCCAGCGCGGTCCGCCACAGCAGGGATAGCTGCTGCGCGTCTTCGGCCGGGCCCGCTGAGGCGGCGGCTGTATACCACCGCAGCATCAGCCGGTTGTCGGCGCGCGTACAGGCCAGGACGAAAGCGTGCAGCGCCAGTCGGCGGCCGGAAGGCCCATCCCTGAGGACTTCGAGCAGGCCCCGCAGTAGCCGGCTGCGCACCGGTGCCGATTCGTCGCTCAGCAGCAGCGCGGCGGACTCGGCGATGTGCTGCGCCTCCTGCTCGTCGTCCCCGGTACGAGCGGCTTCCGCCAACGCGTTCAACGCTTCGTCGGGCATCCTGGCGCCCACCAGGGCGTAGGCCCGGATGGCTGTCCAGCGAAGCCGTGGTCCGGCTTCCTCGTCGCACCAGGAGCGGAGGATCTGCGGGATGTTCGGCGCACCGATGGCATGCGCCGCCGCTAGGGCGTTGGCGGCGACGAGGCAGTCGCGATACACCTTCGACTTCGCCCAGCCCTCGATGAGCAGTGCCATCGCCGACGGCAGGTCGGTCTGGGCGAGCACCGCGGCCGTCACTGCCGCGCGGGTACGCACCAGCGGTCGGCCGTCCTGTGCAAGCTTCCGGAGCCAGGCGAGCAGAGCAGGCCGCGCGGAGGGGTGACTCGTCCAGACCTCGCGGAGGACCTCTACAGAGGCTCTGGGCTCCTGGAATCGGGCCATGCGCTGGAACACAGGGCCCCACTCGGTGTGCTCCTCCTTGCGGTACTCAACGGCTCGTGCCAGGCGCAGGCGTTTGGTGATGGACGTCCCGAAGATGCCGACTTGGGGCTCCCTCCCGGCGTCCTCGGTTCTCTGGAACTCTGCGTACAGGGTGTCGCTGAGTTCCGCGGTCAGGGCGTAGGCGGCTTCATCGAACGCGGCCAGGGAGATGAGGAAAGCCCGGTCCCGGAGAAGGGTCTCGTCGTCGCCGAACCATTCCCTTACTTGCTCGCGGACCAGTTCCGGGCCGACGCCCGCCAGCTTCTCCCGGGTGATCGTGCCGTCCGCGTGCCCGGCCAGGGCCTTCGCGAACTGCGCTGCTTCCCGCAACTGGTGGTCGTCGCGGTCGAGGAACTCCCGGGAAAGGTCCAGCGCCAGCAGCTCGCGCTCCCTTTGAGGATCATCCACCAGGGCGTGGAGATGTGACCGGAGCACCGCCTGAGGAGACGGCGGTTGCCACGAGACGGCGTCGACGCCCCGCAGGATCGCGAGCAGGTCAACGGTGATGACCAGATAGGCACCCTTCTTCCGAAGCACATCCCGCACGGCCCACAGGTCGATGTCGCGTAGCGGGTTCTCCCTGCCCGTCACCAGATCGCTGACGAGGTAGCCGTGCTGATCGCCGTTGACCTCGTCCATCAGCGCGGTCGGCCGGGTGTTGGGGTCGATGGCGCGTACGGGCACGGCATCCAGCGAGCGCAGCAGCATCAGGGCGGCGCTGCGTCGGCCAGTGAAGGGCGCGCCGTACAGCACGAGAACCCGCTCCTCCCGCAGCCGGTCGCGCAGGGGGTGCACAAGTTCCTCGTATCCGGCGAACTCCAGGGCCAACTGGTCGAGTTCGGCAGGGGGAATGTTTCCGGAGATGTGGGTGGTGACGCCGAAGCGGTAGTGGTGCTCCACCTTCGTACCGAGGACAACATCGCCTCCTACGCTGCCCCCGCTGACCCCGGTCTGATCGCCGCCGACGAGGCTGCCGCCGACGGCGGCCGGGACGTGTTCGTACAGATCACGCCGAGCCGCCCAGGGGTCCTGCGGGCGGTCATCCTCCATTTCAGTGTGCTCATCGTTCGTCTGCTCCTGCTTGCCGTCCGCCAGGTCTGTGTCGTCCTGGGGACGTTCCGGTGGCTTGTCACCGGGCTGCTCGCTCATGCCTGCTCACTCCGGCCCCCACGCCGGACCGTGCCCATGATCACGTCTCCCGTGACGTGGCCGCCGCTGACCCCGGTCTGACCGCCGTTGACCTGGCTACCGCCGACCGAAACCGTTCCGCCGTTGAAGGCGAATGCCGCCCCACTGCTCGCAGGCGCCCCGGCGATCGCCGCCGGAGGCTGCCCGGCGGCACCCTCGTGCGCACCTCTGCCGTCGTGCCCGGCCGACGCCGGCTCCGGTACAGGGGTGGCGGTGCCGTCCGGCGGCGACCCGTGCAACCACAGGCCGAGCCGGTCCTTCTTCACGGACACCACCGCGTGGTGGAACTCCTCCGGGCGCAACCCACGGTGTCCGTGGCGAACCACGCCTTCGTAGACGGGGGACGACACCCCCAGCACACTGTCCGCTTCCCTCTGCGCGAGCGCTTCGCGCAGAGCGTTGGCATCGAGCAGCCGGCAGGACTGGTTGAGGTCGTGGCCGACGAGCCCGCCCACCGTGCCCTGCTTCGGATCGAAGGCGACCTCTCCTGCGGCCAGTACCGTCCGCAGCCGCATCTGCGCGCTGCTCGATGCCAGCCGGTTGTACTGGGACAATGCATCCGGGATGACCGTCAACAGGGCCCTGAGCAGCGCCGTTTTCGGGATGTCGGCACTGACCAGCACGATCAGCCCGTCCCCGCGGTCCTCTCGGTACTGCATGTTCCGCTCGACGCCCGCCGCGGCCAGAGTGTCTTCCACCACGTTGTGCAGTTCCCGGCGCAGGCAGGCCTGCACCACATCGTCCCGTCGGCTGAAGTCCTCGATGTCCAGCAGCAGAATGGTGCGGTTGACGGGTTCCGTCAGGACCAGGGTCATGGGTGCCTCTCGGACGGTCGGGCTCGGTCCGGAGCACTATCTCGTGAGGGTCTGACAATCGAGAAGGAACACCTGCACACAGCGTCTGTAACCGATGGCACACAACTCCCCCCAGCTGCACGGCCGTCGGCTATTCGCCGCCCGCTATCCGGCGCAACCGGTCCGAGTGGACGATGACCAGTCCCCTGCGGCTGGTCCGGACGACGTCTCGTTCCCTCAGTTCCTTCAGAAGCCTGGCCACCGCCTCTCGAGAGGCTCCGACCGCGCCTGCCAGCTCGTGCTGGCTGAGGCCGCTGGTGAGGCGCACTCCCTCCGCGTCCTGCACCCCGTGTGTGCGCGACAGCTCCAGGAGCAGGAGCGACAACCGCTGACGGACTCCGAGTGCGCCTTGCTCCACGCGTCGCCGGTCGCTGTCCTGAGTCCGGTCTCCGATGAGGCTGAGCAGTTGGCGGGACGAGGCCGGGAATTCCGAGAGATGGCCCAGAAATCGGCCACTCTCGATCGTGACGGCCTCGACCTTCCCGAGCGCGGTAACCGTCGCCGAGCGCGGGCGGCCGCTGACTGCGGAGGCCTCCCCGACGACGTCGCCCGGACCCCGCAGGGCAAGCAGCGCTTCGTAACCATTGGCTGTGGAGCGGGTGACCTTGGTCCAGCCTGCGAGGATGACCACCACGTGGGTGGACGGTTCGTCCTGATGCACCAGTACGGACCGCGGGCTGTACTTCATGGGCCGGCCCAGCTCCAGCAGCGCGACACGTTCCTGGTGTTCCAACCGGACCAGGAACGGAACTTGATCGTCGAGTCTGCCGGTTCGTGACGGTGCCGGGGGACTACCCGGCGCGGAAACGACTGCTGCTCCCTGCTGCCCCGGCACAGGTCCGGCCACGCTGTCGGTTTCCACCTGCACTCCCCCCAAGGCCAGTTGGCTCCATCGTATTTCAGCGAAGCTTTCTCATCACGCTGTACATCCAGCCGATGCCAGACGGATCAGGGCGCCCCGGTTGAGATCCGCGCCCGGATCGCATGGGCGTGTTTGACCGCGCTGGTCAGCAGTTCGGTGATCCCGAAGTACACGGCGGACTCGATCAGCGGGTCCAGGCGGAGCTGAAGGTCGGCGCTGACGGCCACTTCGAGCAGGCTGTCCAAGGCGAGAGCGCGAACGGCATCGATGAGCCCTCGCTCGTTCAGCACCGGCGGGTTGATCCCCCGTGGGCCACACCGACGTCGATCCCTCGCGTGATCAGCGCTTCCGTGATCAGCATCTCGCACACGCCCGAGAAGACCGACAAAGACTCTGAGGCTGCGGAAGCGCTGCGTCCCGTTACCTGATGCCGTGGATGGCTTGGGGTCGGTGGCCGGTAGGCCGGGCTCGGCCTTCATGCTGGTGGGGAACGAGGTCACGGGAACCGAATTCCGGGACTACGGAGCGGTCGCTGGTGCCGTCGGGATCAGCCGGAGATCAACGGGGCACGCTGAAGTGCCTTGGGCTGACTATGCCGAGCACCCGGTAGGCGTCGAGCCGCCGGTTGTCGAACCACTGGTCGCTGGTGCCGTCGTGTGGGAACTCCTGGTCGGCCTGGGCGTAGGCGAGGAGGTTGTAGGGCATCTCGGGGGTCAGTGTCGCCCGGGCGACGATCAGCCGTCCGGTCGTGCCGAGCGTCCGGCCCTTCTCGTCCACCAGCTCGCGCGGGTAGATGATCGTGCCCTCGACCACCGCCGCGGCCGAGAGCCGGGTATTGAGTGCGGCCAGCGGGTTCGGCGGGCTCATGGGGCCCGGCGGTGGTGGCGGGCTCTGCGGCGTGAGGGGAGCCGCGCTGCCGGGGACGAGCTTCTTCCAGTCCCCGCGCGCAATCGTGACCTCCACGCCGAGCTCCTTCTGGGCCAGGGCGATGGCCTCGCCCAGAACGGCGGCGAAGCCCCCGGAACCTCCGCCGGCGTCGACGCACACGGCGGTGGTGACGGAGCAGTTCGACCAGGCCGAGGTTCTCGTAGTGCCCGCCGTCGGTGACCAGCAGCATCCGGTCGTCCATCGGATAGCGGCCGGAGACCTCCCGCAGCAGGTAGGGCAGGCGACGGATCCCCGGCATCGGAGGCAGGCCCCAGTCGGTGTGCTCGCCCCAAAGAGCGCCCAGCACACCGGGGTTGGGGCCAGGTGTCGAGCCGTGTGTTGGAGAGCGCGAACAGCGTCTGGAACGCGCGGGACTGGCGTCCCGCGGCCGAGGCGAAGGCCGAGCCGGAGACGGCGACGGCGGATTCGACGGTGAGGTCCTTGCGGATGACCGGCCTGGTGCGGCGGCACAGGACATCCGTACGGGCGTACCCGACGTCCGGGCCGCCGACATAGTCGTGCGACAGCGTGAACGACACCGCGTGCCGCCCCGGCGGCGTCCGGTCGTTGCCGGAGAGGTTGGCTGCCGCGGCGAAGATGACCTGGGGGAAGCCGCCGTGTCGCCGGCCGTACCACCGCGATCTGTTCACCGTCCTGGCAGGTCCTGCGGCGGACGGCGAACGCGGAGGCCAACGGGCACGGTAGAAGGGATGGAGGCTCATCCATGTCTGGTCGAGGCTCAGCACGACCAGCCCGAGCCCGACGGAGAGGACGATCTGGCAGGGCACCGGCCAGGACCACCCGGTGGCGGTCACCCAGCCCAGGACGAGCAGGGAGGCCGCCGTCACGGCCAGGAGGACCGCCCATACCAGCAGGTACTTGGAGAACCCGTTGGGCACGGCACGCACCAGGCGTGAGCGCTCGGCGGAGCCGACCGCACGCTTGACGGTCTCGACGCGCCGCCAGGTGGTGCTGAACAGCACGGTCACGTAGGTGAGCAGCGCGGCGCCGCCGGCACTCGCCCCGGTCGCCGGAGCATGCAGTTTCCACACCCGCGGCATCACCCACGCCAGGCCGGGGAGGACGACCACCACGACGCCCAGCAGCAGCCCCGCGACCACGAACGTGACGAAGAACGACTTCAGGGTGCCCGACAAGCGCTGCCTGGCGAGGCGCAGGGACACCAACCAGAGAAACCAGAACAGGACGGCGAAGCCGGCCAGGACCAGCAGGGCCCACAGCGCCGGTCCCCGGGAGACCAGGTTCCGGGGCAGCAGGGTCACCTCCGTCAGCGGAACGAGGTGGTAGCCCCAGCTCAGGGCGAGCCCAGGACCAGCAGCGCGGCGGTGAGCAGGCTCAGGGAGGCCACCAGGCCCCGCAGCACGGCGCCCACGGCGGCCAGCCAGTGGCCGGTGCTTCCGCGACGTACTTCGAGTGCCGGCTGGTGTGGTCCGCCTCCAGCGTGCCGGGCATGAAGACCTCATCGGGGCCGGCCCCCGTACCGGTCCTTCCCGCACTGGCCCTTCCCGGCCAGCGCGAGTTGGAGGGCTCCCGTTGTGTAGCCGCCGCCGGAGACGGATACCAGGTAGCGGCCCGGCACAGGTGGGAGCGGAGGGCCTGCAGCGCGCCCAGTGTGACGCATGCCGAGCGGATTCCGCAGCCCGAGACGCAGAAGCCGAGCCCGCCCTGTTCCCGGCCGGTCGGCACCCGACTGCCGTTCTCCCATCGCGCCTGCCGGGAGCGGGGAGGGTCCTTGCGCACCACCGTCGGCCAGCGGCGTCCGTTCGACTCCATCACGGGCCAGGGTGGGCCGACGTCGGGCCCCCAGGAACTGGGGCTGGCCGTGCCGCCTCCGCGTTTCCCCTCACCTCCGCCCGTCCCGGTGTAGTCGTGTATGTGCAGGGCCCACCCGTAGAACACGGCCCGTTTGAGGATGATCGCGACCACGAATGCCGCGACGGGCACGGTGAGGACGAGCAGCAGCCACTTGACCGGCGCCAAGCCCGTCGCCACCGCGAACAGCCAGTCCGCGCCGTCAAGTCCATGGAGCAGCAGCAGTTTCTCCGCCACGGCGCACCCGCACGCGGCAAGGACGCCGGCGATCCCGTACCCGACGGAGCAACGGTGTCTCATGCGTACCGCGATCGTGCGGCTGCTCAGCCAGAACACCAGCACCATGCTGAGCGTGTACGCCCCGATGAGGAAGAAGTCGGCTGTCAGCCCCTTCCGGAAGTCGGCCGTTGGGTCTCCGACAAGGGCGTGTGCCGCACGCGCGCTGCCCGCCTTTTGCAGCCCCACGTCATCGACGGCGGGGGCATTGTGGCGGATCCAGAGCCCCGCGGCGAAGACGACGGCTGCCAGGCCGGCCAGCATGATGCCGCCCTCGCGCGACAGGCGGGGGGCGTGCGCCTCCCGGCCGAACTGGCCCGTTGCAGGCTGGGCGCGGACCCCGCGTCAGTGAGCGACTCGGGTAGCTTCGGATGGCCGATGTCGCGGACTCCAGTAGCCCGCGACGCGCCTCCATGACCGTTCGACCTACTCAATCCCCTTGGCAGCAATGTTCACGGACTTCGATGACGAACCCTTCCGCCCCGTCGCCGCACAACACATCGTGTGCGGCGCGATACCCGCCGGCTTCGGCGTCCGGGTATACGTCGACGGCGCGGAGCGGCACCCGAACCAAGCATCGCGAGAGCTGCTTCAGCGCTACCCGAATGTGCCGAAGGGGCTGCGCACGATCGAAGCGCTCGCGGCATCTGGACTCCGCCCGCCGAACCCCTTCCGCCCGGATGCGTACGTCCTCGGCCCTCCGCGCGAGGCCGTCATCCCTGGGCACGTCACTCTGCGGGGAAGCAGGGCACCCGACTGGACGGAGACCGTCTACAGGCCGGCACCGATATACCAGGAGGACCATGCCGTCGCCATCGCGACCCCGCCGGATCCCGAAGAGATGGCAGCTGATCGGCGCATCGCAGCCGACTGGGCCCAGGAGGTGCTCGATGACCAGGACACCGTCATCCTCGCCGTCAACGCAATCGGGTCGCTCACCCCGACCACGGCCCCACTCTCACGGGCAACGCCCTACGAGATAGCTCTTACGTCCGCAACCGGTCGCAAGAGATGGCACCAACTCGTCAACCCGCAATGGGACACGAGCTACTTGGCGCAGATCGACTTGCACGGTGCCACCCTCACCGACTTGGAAGAGGCCCCCGGCTTCCGGGACGTACGCGACCCTCTCATGCGCAGGCTCTCCGGCAAACGAGTCGTCACCTACGGACGCAACATGCAGTACGCCGCGATGTACACCGCCCTGGAGTACGCCTGGTTGGAGGACAGCCTGCCGGAGGGCGCCATGTGGCCCGACACGGCGAACACGCTCGCAGAGCTGGGTCGGAGCCGCTGGGAGTGCGCACACCTGAGACATGCGGAGTTCGAGAACGAATGGGACCCGGCCAGCGGCCATTACGCCCTGCCCCCGCTCCCTGCGGCCGGAGACGCCCTCCAGCACTGCAGGACGGTCGCCATGCTCCTACAGCGCATGGCCAGGCCAGCACTGCGCTACGCGGAGCTCAACGCACGGGCCGAGCAGGTCGTACGCGAAGGCGGGAGTCACTCCCCACGCACCCTCTCCGGTGTCCGTCTGGGCCGCATCGCAGCATCACGTCAAGCAGTCCTCGAACGCAGCGGTGGCGCCTGCGAGAACCCCCGATGCCCAGCCCCCCGCTACACCACGGCCTTCAGCAGGAACGGCACCTACCTCCTGGAGGTGGACCACATCGACGACCATGCCAGGGGCGGGGAAGACTTGCCCCGCGCCATGATCGCCCTCTGTCCGAACTGCCACGCAATCAAGACACGGGGCACCGTGCCCGAAGAGTTCCGCGAACTGCTGCGCGCCACCGCTCTGGCCAACCACCAGAGCATGCTCGCCGACGCTCGAAAGCCGTGAACCGGGCCAGCTCATCGTCGCCAGCCGAAAATCGGCTCTTGTCGCAGGCCGGCATGGGAGAGAACGGGTACCGCCCTGAGCCGAGGAACCCGCCGGCAGTCTGAAGCCACGACAGGACTCGATCAGTGCAGACGGCGATTCCGAGAGGGCTCTTCAACGGCACTCCGCCGGATCGTTTGGTACGGCCGGACTTCGCCTCTACAGTCCCACTGACGCGGGGCCCTAACCGAGGAAGCTCAACCGGACGTGACGGTGGGGGTTGTCGATGTTCGTGTCCACCAGGCACACCGACTGCCAGGTGCCGAGGGCGAGTTCGCCGGCGAGGACGGGGAGGGTGGCGTGTGGGGGGACGAGGGCGGGGAGGACGTGGTCGCGGCCGTGGCCGGGGGTGCCGTGGCGGTGGCGCCAGCGGTCGTCGGCCGGGAGGAGGTCGCGGAGTGCGGCGAGGAGGTCGTCGTCGCTGCCGGCGCCGGTCTCCAGGAGGGCGACGCCCGTCGTGGCGTGGGGCGTGAAGACGTTCAGCAGGCCGTCGCGGCCCTGTGCCACGTCCCGCAGGAAGGCGACGCAGTCCCGGGTCAGGTCGTGGACGGTCTCCGTGGAGCCGGTGTGCACGTCGATTTCTCGTGTCGTGAAGGTTGCAGCCATGCGGCGATTTTCGCAAAGGCGAGGGGGTGGACCCCGTAGGTGCGGGGGGGCGGCGGCGGGGGCTGCCTGGTGAGGTGTCATCGCCGGTCAATGCCGCGGTAACAAAGGTCCGGGTGCCGAGACGGGGGTTTGACCGGCTCTGGGGGCGGCGCTACGTTCGTCGGCATGTCTACGTCAGCCCTGCTCACCACGCGCGGTCATATCGACCTGCTGCGGGTGGCGTCCGCCGCGTGTTGCCGCCGCGGCCGCTGTTGCTGACGTTCGTTCCGTTCCGTTCCGGGCGGTTCGGCTCGGTCGTGTGTTGTTCCGTTTCCGGTCCGGTTTTTGGTCTGGTTTCTGGTCTGGTTTCTGGTCTGGTTTCTGCGGGTCGCGCTGAGTCGCGGCGGTGAAGCTGATCCCGCGTTCCTTCGGCTTCGGGGAGTTGGTCGGTCCCCGCTTCAACAGCGGTCCGCCGCCTTCGGGGCCGGCACCGCGTATCTACGGAAAGGCCCGGTGACATGTCCGTACATCTGCATTGGTTCCTGCCGACCGGCGGCGACGGGCGGACGCTCGTCGACCGGCACGCCTACACCGACGGGGGCGTCCGGCGGGACCGGATCACCCCGGTGAGCGGCGTGCGCGCCCCGGACGTCGGGTATCTGGCGCAGATCGCCAAGGCCGCCGAGCAGTTGGGGTTCGAGGCGGTGCTCACCCCGACCGGTACGTGGTGCGAGGACGCCTGGTTGACGACGATGGCGCTGTCGCAGGTCACCGAGCGGCTGAAGTTCCTGGTGGCGTTCCGGCCGGGGGTGATCTCGCCGGTGCTGGCCGCGCAGATGGCGGCCACGTTCCAACGGGTCTCGCGGGGGCGGCTGCTGCTGAACGTGGTGACGGGCGGGGACTCCACCGAGCAGAAGCGGTTCGGGGACCATCTCGGCCATGATCAGCGGTATGCGCGGACGGACGAGTTCCTCCAGGTCGTGCGGGGGGTGTGGGGCGGCCGGCCGTTCGACTTCCGGGGGGAGCACTACGAGGTCGAGGGCGGGCTGACGGCGCTGCCGCCGGATCCGCTGCCGGAGATCTTCTTCGGTGGGTCGTCGGCGGCGGCCGGGCCGGTGGCCGCGCGGAACGTCGATGTCTATCTGACCTGGGGCGAACCGCCGGAGCAGGTGAAGCAGAAGATCGACTGGATTCGCGGGCTGGCGGAGCGGGAGGGGCGGACGGTCCGGTTCGGGATCCGGCTGCACACCCTCTCCCGGGACGCGTCGAAGGAAGCGTGGGCCACCGCGAACCGGCTGCTGGACGACCTCGACCAGGACACCGTCGCCGCCGCGCAGCAGGCGCTGGGCAGGAGCGAGTCGGTGGGGCAGCAGCGGATGCTGGCGCTGCACGGCGGCTCGCGCGACAAGCTGGAGATCTCGCCGAACCTGTGGGCCGGGGTGGGGCTGGTGCGGGGCGGTGCGGGGACCGCGCTGGTCGGAAGTCATGCGGAGGTGGCGGACCGGATCGAGGAGTACCACGCGCTGGGTATCGAGCACTTCGTGCTGTCCGGGTATCCACACCTGGAGGAGGCGTACTGGTTCGGGGAGGGGGTCCGGCCCGAGCTGGCCGCGCGGGGGTTGCTGGCGGCCGGGCCGGCGCCGCTCGCCGGGGTGCCGGCGGCGAACGGGCGGCCGGCCTCGGCTCCCGGCGGGGCGCCGCTGCTGGTGTCCGGTGGCACTGAGCCAGAGCCAGGGGGGCGCTGAGCCGGACGCCCGGCACGACGAGGGGCAGAGGAGCCGCTGGGCCGAGGCGCCGTGGGGCCGTGGGGCCGTGGGGCCGTGGGGCCGTGGGGCCGTGGGGCCGGCGGGAAGATACCGACCCCACCGAGAGTTAGTAGAAACATGAACTACACCGGGGTGCGGAAGATCGAGGTCGTGGTGATCGGCGCCGGGCAGGCGGGCCTGGCCGCCGCCTACCACCTGCGGCGCACCGGCCACCGGCCGGATGCCGACTTCGTCGTCCTCGACCACTCACCGCACCCCGGCGGCGCCTGGCAGTTCCGGTGGCCCACCTTGACCTACGACAAGGTGCACGGGATGCACGCGCTGCCGGGCATGGCGCTGACCGACGCCGATCCGGCGCGGCCGTCGTCCGAGGTGATCGGCGGCTACTTCGCGGCATACGAGCGGCGGTTCGGGCTGCGGGTGCACCGGCCGGTGAGCGTGACCGCGGTGCGGGAGGCCGGCGACGGGCGGCTGCGGGTGGAGACCTCGCAGGGAACGTACGCGGCGCGGGCGGTGATCAACGCGACCGGCACCTGGGACCGGCCGTTCTGGCCGCGGTTCCCGGGGCAGGAGGGCTTCCGCGGGCGGCAGCTGCACAGCGCGCAGTATCGCGGGCCGGAGGAGTTCCGCGGTGCCCGGGTGGTGGTCGTCGGAGGCGGGACCTCGGCCGTCCAGCAGCTGATCGAGCTCGCGCCGTTCGCGGCGGCGACGACCTGGGTGACCCGGCGGCCGCCGGTGTTCCGTACCGGGCCGTTCGGCGCGGACGAGGGGCGGGCCGCGGTCGCGCTGGTGGCGGAGCGGGTCCGGCAGGGGCTGCCGCCGCGCAGCGTGGTCGGCGTGACCGGGCTGCCGATGACCGAGGCGGTCCGGCAGGCCCGGGAGAGCGGCGTCCTTACGCGGCTACCGCTCTTCGACCGGGTCACGCCGGACGGGGTGGCCTGGGACGACGGGCGAACCGTCGAGGCCGATGTGCTGCTCTACGCCACCGGTTTCCGGGCCGCCATCGACCATCTGGCGCCGCTGCGGCTGCGCGAGCCGGGCGGCGGCATCCGGATGGCCGGGACCGGGGCGGTGCGCGACCCCCGGGTGCACCTCGTCGGCTACGGGCCGTCGGCCAGCACCATCGGCGCCAATCGGGCGGGGCGGGCCGCGGTTCAGGAGATCCGGCGGCTGCTGGCGGGGACTCCGGACACGGATGTTCCGGATCCCTGCCCGGCCGGTGACCTCGCCGGGGGCGGCGGCTACGCGGCCGGAGCGGCGGCGGTCTCCCCCACCGGGACGCGGCTCAGCTCCCATGCCCGCAGCTGGGCGTAGCCGGGGCGGATCACCTCGTTGATCAGGGCGGTCCGCTCGTCGAAGGGGAGGAAGGCGGCCTTGGCGGCGTTGACGGTGAACTCCTCCAGCTCGGCGGTGCCGTAGCCGAAGGTGTCCCGCAGGTGCGTGAACTCCTGGGTCATGGTGGTGCCGCTGACCAGGCGGTTGTCGGTGTTGAGGCAGACCCGGAAGCCGAGCCGGCGGAGCAGGTCGACGGGGTGCTCCGGGTAGCCGGCGGCGGCACCGGTCTGGAGGTTGGAGGTCGGGCAGATCTCCAGGGCGATCCGCATGTCGCGGACGTAGGAGGCGAGCCGGCCGAGGGTGACCCGGCCGTCCGTGCCGATGGTGAGGTCGTCGGTGATGCGGACGCCGTGGCCGATGCGGTGGGCGCCGCAGCGCAGCACCGCCTCGTGGATGGACTCCATGCCGACCGCCTCGCCGGCGTGGACGGTGACCCGGGCGCCCTCGGCACGGAGGTAGTCGAAGGCTTCGGCGTGCCGGCCGGCCGGGTTGCCGATCTCGCCGCCGGCGATGTCGAAGCCGGCCACGCCGCGGTCGCGGTGGGCGACGGCGAGCCGGGCGATCTCCAGGGAGCGGTCGGCGTGCCGCATGGCGCACAGCAGCGTGCCGATCCGGATCGGGCGGCCGGCCGCCGCGGCGCGGCGCTCGCCCTCCCGGAAGCCGTCGTTGACCGCCTCGACGACCTCGTCGAGGGTGAGGCCACCGGACAGGTGCTGCTCGGGGGCGTAGCGGACCTCGGCGTAGACGACACCGTCGGCGGCCAGGTCCTCGGCGCACTCGGCGGCTATCCGGGACAGCGCCTCGCGGGTCTGCATCACGGCGCAGGTGTGCGCGAAGGTCTCCAGATACCGCTCCAGGGAGCCGGAGTCGGCGGCGTCGCGGAACCAGACGGCCAGCGCGTCCGGGTCGGTGGTGGGGAGGTTCCGGTAGCCGATGGCCGCGGCCAGCTCGATGATCGTCTCCGGGCGCAGCCCGCCGTCGAGGTGGTCGTGGAGGAGCACCTTGGGGGCGCGGCGGATCCGCTCCCGGTCGAGGACGTGCGGGGACTGCGTCGGAAGGTTGTCAGACAAGGTCATGGGGCGGGAGTATGACACGTCCCGCCACCACCGGGCGACCGGGTCCCGGTGGACGGTGGGGACGCGCGACGTCCGGGCCGGTCAGCGGGCCTGCCAGACGGGGAGGGCGGGGGCGCCCGGCGGCAGCATGTGCTTGGCGGCCAGCAGCGGCGTGCGGTCCAGCCGGACGACCTGGGTGACCAGGACGCCGGGGGTGTCCGCGGGGCGGCCCAGCTGGGCGCCGCGCTGCCGGCCGAGGGTGGTGGCCACGATGGTGCTGCTACCGGTCAGCGGCAGCCCGCGCCCGGCGTCCAGCACCAGGCCCAGCAGGGACGACGCCTGCCCGTCGGGCCCGTCGAACGCGGCGACGGCGCCCGGCAGCAGCTCCGTCAGCGTCTCGTCCGAGGCCCACTCCTGGGTCAGGCAGGCCGGGAGGCCGTCGACCTCGATCACGCTCTCCCAGAAGCGCACCTCGCCGCGGGCCGGCAGGACCAGGTGCTGGGTGGAGAAGTCGGTGGGCTCCTCGCGGGTGCGGGCCAGCGGCACGGTCACCGCCTGCCCGTCCGCTCCGAGCAGCCGCTCCACCGGCTTGAGGAACTCGAAGCCGCGCGGCGGGAGATGGTGGCTGACCGTGCGGCCCACCCCGCGCCGGACGCTGATCACGCCGTCCTCCTGGAGCAGGATCAGCGCCTCGCGCAACGCGGGGCGGCTCACGCCCAGTTCGGCGGCGAGCCGGGGCTCGGTCGGCAGGGTGGAGCCCGGCGGATAGGTGCCGGTGCGGATGGCCTCGACCATCCGCTCGTACAGCGCGACGACCGGGCGCCGCCGGGGCCGGGCCGGGGCGCTCCCCCGGTCCTGTTGTCTGCCGGCCATGTCCGTCTCCCGCATTCGTGGTTGGACCGGAGCTTTCCGCTGACGGGGCTCTGTTGTCGTCTGTCGTACCTGTTGTCGACTGTTGCGTCTGTTGCGTCTGTTGGTGCTTCGCGACCGGGCCCGGAGCAACGAGAACGGCTCACTTGTCTGACAAGGACTGTACCGGCAAGCATTATGGGGCGTTACCCGTCGCACGAACGACCGCTCAATCGGATGTTCGCCGGAAAGTGTGGTCGATACCGGAAAGGCTTCCTCGCCGGCCCCGCGTCGGGAGATCCTTACGAGGCGCAAGCGACGGGCTGCAGACCGTTACGGCGCCTCCGCCCGACATGTCCCTTGCCGGGCCGGAGAGTTGGTCCCACCACATGTAACTGCCAAGGAGAACAAGCCAGATGAACGTCATCACCAACCTGCTCGCCGGCATCGTCCACCTCGTGGGTTGGCTCGTCTGACGGACTCGCAGCAGCTCAGGGCGCCGCTCCTCCCCGTCCCGGGCGGAGCGGCGCCTTCCGTGTGCGGGGGCCGGGCCCGGCTACTCCTCCAGCGGCCGCCGCGCGGTCTCCGGCAGCGCCAGGTAGACGAAGAACGACACCAGGCAGAGCGCCGCCACGTACCAGGGGAAGAGGTCCGGGTGGCCGGCCTGCTTGAACCACGTGCCGACGTAGGGCGCGGTGCCGCCGAAGAGCGCGACGGTGAAGGAGTACGGGAAGCCGATGCCGGCGGCGCGCACCCGGGCCGGGAAGACCTCGGCGTTCACCGCGGCGGCGACCGAGGTGTAGCCGGTGAGCAGCACCATCCCGGCGCACTGCACCAGCAGGAGCGAGACGAAGGCGCCGGTGACCAGGTGCAGCAGCGGCACGGAAAGCACGGCGAAGCCGAGGCCGAAGGCGAGCAGCAGCGGCTTGCGGCCGATGCGGTCGGAGAGCAGGCCGCCCAGCGGCTGGAGCAGCGCGAAGAAGGCCAGCGACAGGGTGCCGACGGTGAGCGCGTCGCCCTTGTCGAAACCGGCGTTGACCTGGGCGTAGGTGGGGAGGTAGGTGGTCCAGGTGTAGTACGCGAGGGTGCCGCCGGCGGTGATGCCGCAGATGAGCAGCGACTGGCGGGGGTGGCGGCGCAGGCCCTCGAACAGGCCGGGGCGGGCGGCCCGTTGCGCGCCGTCCGGGGATTCGGCGGCGTCGGCGGCCTGCGGAAGGGTCTCCTGGGCGCCGCGCCGGATCCACAGTCCGAGCAGGCTCAGCAGGGCGCCGCCGAGGAACGCGATCCGCCAGCCCCACTGGCCCATCTGCCGCTCGGTGAGCAGCGCGGCGAGCAGCGCCCCGGTGCCGGAGGCGAGCAGCTGGCCGAGGGTGGTGGAGACGTACTGGAAGCTGGAGAACAGGCCGCGCCGGCCCGGTCCGGCGGACTCCACCAGGAAGGTGGTGGACGCGGCGAACTCCCCGCCCACCGACAGTCCCTGCACCAGACGGGCCACCACCAGCACGATCGGGGCGAGGACACCGGTGGCCGCGTAGGTGGGGGTGAGCGCGACCAGCAGGCTGCCGCCGCCCATCAGCAGGATGGTGAGGGTCAGCGCGGCGCGCCGGCCGCGCCGGTCGGCGACCGCGCCGAGCACCAGCCCGCCGACCGGACGCATGAAGAAGCCGACGGCGAAGACCCCGAAGGTGGCGAGCAGCGGCACCAGGGAGTTGCCGGCGCCCTTGGGGAAGACCTGGTCGGCGAAGTAGACCGCCAGGAAGGAGTAGGCGTACCAGTCGTACCACTCGACGGCGTTGCCGACCGAGGCGGCGGCCAGCTGCCGCAGCCGGGACGGCGGACGGGGGCCGTCGGGGGCCCGGTCCTCGGTTATCTGCTGTGCGCTCGACATCGTCCTTCAGCTCCCGGTCCTTCTCCTCGGCGTGCCGCTGGGGCAGGATGATCCAGGTGATCATGTACCGGTGGGGCGGGTCGCCGCCAGGGGATACGGCGGCGCGGTCGCGGCCGTAGAACCGCGGCAACGCCACGGCAACACGGCCGCAACGCGGTGGCGGTGTCCCGGCCCCGCGGCCCACGCCGGCCGGCGGGCCGCCGGAGAAGTAGCGCGAGGAGGAGGCACCGTGCGGGTAGCGCTGTTCGTCACCTGCGTCAACGACACGCTCCGTCCAGGGACCGGGCGGGCGGTGGTGGCTCTGCTGGAACGGCTGGGCGTCGACGTCGACTTCCCGGCGGAGCAGAGCTGCTGCGGCCAGCCGCAGTTCAACACCGGCTACCGGCACGCCACCGAGCCGCTGCTGCGCCGCTTCGACCGGGCGTTCGCGGATCACGATTACGTGGTGACCCCGTCCGGGTCCTGCGCGGCGATGGTGCGCGAGAACTTTCCGCGGATCGCGGCGCGGGCCGCGGCGGAGGGGCGCGGCCGGGGGCTGGCCGAGGCCGCGGCGCGGGCCGTGCCCAAGACGTACGAGCTGACGGAGTTCCTGGTGGATGTGCTGAAGGTGACCGACGTCGGCGCGTACTACCCGCACACCGTCACCTATCACCCCACGTGTCACGGGCTGCGGATGCTGGGGCTCGGCGACCGGCCGCGGCGGCTGCTGGAGCGGGTGCGGGGGCTGACGCTGAAGGAGCTGCCGGGCGCAGAGGAGTGCTGCGGGTTCGGCGGGACGTTCGCGGTGAAGAACCCGGCGGTGTCGGTGGCGATGGGCGCCGACAAGGTCCGGGCGGTGACCGGGACCGGCGCGGAGGCGCTCTGCACGGTCGACAACTCCTGTCTGCTGCACCTCGGGGGCATGCTCGTGCGGCAGGGTTCGCCGGTCCGGCCGGTGCACCTCGCGGAGATCCTCGCCAGTACGGAGGCGGACGTGGCGGCGGGCGGCGGCGCGGACCGGGCGGCCGGCGCGGCAGGGGGCGCCCGATGAGCCGCAGCTTCCTCGGCATGCCGGCGTTCCCGCGGGCCGCGGCCGTCTCCACCCGCGACACCCGGCTGCGGGCCAACCTCGGCCACGCCACCCGCACCATCCGCGACAAGCGGGCCCGGGCGGTGGCGGAGCTGGACGACTGGGCGCGGCTGCGCGCCGCGGGCGCCGCGCTCAAGGACCGGACGCTGCGTCATCTCGACCACTATCTGGAGCGGTTGGAGGAGTCGGTGGTCGCCGCGGGCGGCCAGGTGCACTGGGCGGCGGACGCCGCGGAGGCCAACCGGATCGTCACCCGGCTGGTCCGGGAGACCGGCGAGCGCGAGGTCGTCAAGGTCAAGTCGATGGCGACGCAGGAGATCGGGCTCAACGAGGCACTGGCCGAGGCCGGCATCCGGGCGTACGAGACGGATCTGGCGGAGCTGATCGTGCAGCTCGGCGACGACCTGCCGTCGCACATCCTGGTGCCGGCGATCCACCGCAACCGTGCCGAGATCCGCGACATCTTCCGCCGGGAGATGGGCAATTGGGGCCGGCCGGCGCCGGAGGGGCTGTCGGACTCCCCCGCCGAGCTGGCCGAGGCGGCCCGGCTGCATCTGCGGGAGAAGTTCCTCACCGCCAAGGTGGGGATCTCCGGCGCCAACTTCATGGTCGCCGAGACCGGCACGCTGGTGGTCGTGGAGTCCGAGGGCAACGGCCGGATGTGCCTGACCCTGCCGGAGACCCTGATCTCCGTCGTCGGCATCGAGAAGACCGTGCCGACCTGGCAGGACCTGGAGGTCTTCCTCCAGTTGCTGCCGCGCTCCTCCACCGCCGAGCGGATGAACCCGTACACCACCACCTGGACGGGGACCACGGACGGCGACGGGCCGCGCACCTTCCATCTGGTGCTGCTCGACAACGGGCGGACCGACACCCTGGCCGACACCGTCGGGCGGCAGGCGCTGCGCTGCATCCGCTGCTCGGCGTGCCTGAACGTCTGCCCGGTCTACGAGCGGGCCGGCGGGCACGCCTACGGCTCCCCCTACCCGGGGCCCATCGGCGCCATCCTCACGCCCCAACTCCGTGGCATGGCCGGTCCGTTGGAACAGTCGCTGCCGTACGCCTCCTCTCTGTGCGGGGCGTGCTACGAGGTGTGCCCGGTGGCCATCGACATCCCCGAGGTGCTGGTGCATCTGCGGGAGCGGGTGGTCGAGGGCGGGCCGGTGACCCGGGGCGGGGCCCGGGTCGTCCTCAAGCCGGCCCGGGGGCATGCCGCGGAGCGAGCCGCGATGCGCGCCGCGACGTGGGCGTTCGACCACCCGGGCGCGCTGCGCGGCGGGATGCGGCTGGCGGCCCGGACCCGGCGGCTGCATCCGCGGCGGCTGCCGGGGCCGGGCCGCGCCTGGTCCGACACCCGCGCCCTGCCGGCGGTACCGGCCGAGTCGTTCCGCGACTGGTGGCGGCGTACCCGGGGCGCGGCCGGAAACTCCGAGGCGGGAGGCGCCGAGTGAGCAGCAGGGACGTGGTGCTGGCGCGGGTCCGGCGGGCGCTGGCCGATGTGCCGCGCGGCGAGGGGCCGTACGATCCGCCGGTGCCCCGGGACTACCTCCGGGTGCACGGCTCGCGGACGACCGAGGAGACCGTGGAGCTGCTGGCGGAGAACCTCGCGGACTACCGGGCGGTGGTGCACCGCTGCGCGCCCGGCGGGCTGCCGGCGCTGATCGGCCGGCTGCTGGCCGGGCGCGGGGCGCGGACGGTGGTGGTGCCGGCCGGGCTGGATCCGCGGTGGCTGTCCGCAGCCGAGGTCACCGTGGTCCCGGACCGGGCCGGCGACTCCGCGCGGGAACTGGACGCGGTGGACAGCGTGGTGACGGGGTGTGCGCTGGCTATCGCGGAGACCGGCACGCTGGTGCTGGACGCCGGCCCGGATCAGGGCCGGCGCCGGATCACCCTCGTCCCGGACCATCACGTCTGTGTGGTGCGGGTGCCCGGACAGGTCGTCGGTTCCGTGCCCGAGGCACTGCCGCGCCTGTCGCCGGAGCGCCCGCTGACGTGGATCTCCGGTCCGTCCGCCACCAGCGACATCGAACTCGACCGGGTGGAGGGGGTGCACGGGCCGCGGACGCTGGAGGTGGTCCTGCTGGCGGAGGAGAGCGAGCACTGAGCCGGCGGCGCGGAGGGTGACCCTGTGAGTGGTACGCACCGGATGCGTACCACTCACAGGTGTCTGGGTACCCCTCGCGCCCGTCGGCAGACTTCCGGTCATCGCCATCGAGCAGATGACCGAGAGGCAGGCAGCATCCCATGAACGGCAACGACAACTCCCCGGTGTGGCAGTCCGGTTGGGCCACGGCCGTGCAGCGCCCCAGCGAGGGGTTCCACAAGAACTGGGCACAGGAGGGCTTCGCGGACCAGACGGTGCGGCAGACCGTGCGGGTCACCGGGGCGGGGACCCGGGCCCGGATCCGACTCTCCAACCGCTACGGGACCGCGCCGCTGGAGGTGTCCGGCGCCAGTATCGCCCGGGCCGGTGACGGGGCGGCGGTGGCGCCGGGTTCGGTGCGGCCGCTGACCTTCGACGGCGCGGAGTCGGTGCGGATCCCGGCGGGCGGCGAGGTCGTCAGCGATGCGGCGGAGGTGACCGTGGCGGCGCTGGAGTCGCTCACCGTGTCGCTGTACTTCGCCCGGCCGACCGGTCCGGCGACGTTCCACGCGCAGGCGTGGGCCACCGCGTACCGGTCCGCCGGCGAGCAGTTGGGCGAGGCGGATCCGGCGGTCTTCGGGGAGACCTCGGTGTCGTGGTACTACCTGGCCGCGGTGGAGCTGGCCGACGGCGGCCCGGCGGAGCGGGACACCGTGGTGCTCTTCGGCGACTCGATCACCGACGGCTTCGGCTCGACCGTCGACGCCGACCGGCGCTACTCGGACGCGCTGGCCGAGCGCCTGGCCGCCGAGGGCCGTCCGCTGCGGGTCCTCAACCTCGGCATCGGCGGCAATCTGCTGCTGAACGACTCGGCGTGGTTCGGCGAGCGGGCCGGGGCGCGGTTCGGCCGGGACGTGCTGGCGCAGCCGGGCGTGCGGTCGGTGGTCGTCCTGGTGGGCCTGAACGACATCGGCTTCAGCGAGGTCGACCTGCCGACGTACAAGCCGAACCCGGACAACTCCGTCGGGCAACTCATCGCCGGGTACGAGGAGTTGATCGCCCAGGCGCATGCGGCGGGGGTGCGGGTCGTCGGCGGGACGATCATGCCGTTCAAGGGGTCGGAGTACCACACGCCGGCCGCGGAGGCGAAGCGCCGGGCGGTCAACGACTGGATCCGGACCGGTGGCGCGTTCGACGCGGTGGCCGACTTCGCGGCGGCGCTGGCGGACCCGGCCGACCCCGACGCGCTGCTGCCCGCCTACGACAGCGGGGACTTCAAGCACCCGGGCGACGAGGGCTACCGGGCGATGGCGCGGGCGATCGACCCGGCCGTGCTCTGACCGGCGTGCGCCGCCGGGGTCCCGGTCACACCAGGACCCCGGGGGCGCGGCCGTCGTCCGGGGCGTCGGCCGGGTCCGGGCGGGTGTCGCGGCGGACCAGGGCGGCGTAGCGGCCGTCGGCGGCCAGCAGTTCCTCGTGGGTGCCGCGTTCGGCGATCCGGCCGCCGTCCAGGACGACGATCTGGTCGGCGTCCCGGACCGTGGAGAGGCGGTGCGCGATGGTGAGCGTGGTGCGTCCCGCGGAGAGCGCGTCGACGGCCTGCTGGACGGCGTGTTCGGTACGGGTGTCCAGGGCGCTGGTGGCCTCGTCGAGGACGAGCACCGGCGGGTCGCGCAGGAGGGTGCGGGCCAGGGCCAGGCGCTGCTTCTCACCGCCGGAGAAGCGGTGGCCGCGTTCCCCGACGACGGTGTCGTAGCCCTCGGGGAGGGCCGCGATGTGGTCGTGGATCTGGGCGATCCGGGCGGCGCGCTCGATCTCCTCGTCGGTCGCGTCGGGCTTGGCGAAGCGGAGGTTCTCGGCGACGGAGGCGTGGAAGAGGTAGGTCTCCTGGGAGACCACGCCGACGGCCCGGGCGAGGGTGTCGAAGCCGAGGTCGCGGACGTCGGTGCCGTCGAGGGTGACCCGGCCGCCGGTGACGTCGTAGAGGCGCGGGACGAGGTAGCTCAGGGTGGTCTTGCCGCTGCCGGTGGCGCCGACGACGGCGAGGCTGGTGCCGGCCGGGACGGTGAGGTCGATGCCGTCGAGGGTGGGGGCGGCCTCCGGGTCGTAGCCGAAGGTGACGTTCTCGAAGCGGATCTCGCCGCGCGGGGCGGGGAGGCGGACGGGTTCGGCGGGCTCGGTGAGGGTGACCGGCAGGTCGAGGTATTCGAAGATGCGCTGGAAGAGCGCGAGCGAGGTCTGCATCTGGACGCCGGTGGTCAGCAGGGAAACGGTGGGGCGCAGCAGGCCCTGCTGGAGGGAGACGAAGGCGACCAGGGTGCCCAGGGAGAAGACGGGGCCGCCGAGTTGGAGGACCAGGCCGGCCGCCCAGTAGATGAGCGCGGGCATGGCGGCCATGACGATGCCGATGGTGGCCATCCGCCAGCGGCCGGCCATGTTGGCGCGGACCTCCAGGTCGACCAGGCGCTCGGACTCGGCGGCGAAGCCGCTGGTGAGCGCGGAGGCGCGGCCCATGGTGCGGCCGAGCAGCACTCCGCTGACCGAGAGGGACTCGGTGACCATCGCGGACATGGCCGCCATCTGCTTCTGCCGCCTGCCGGTGATCTTCTTGCGTTCGTTGCCGACCCGGCGGCTGATCCAGACGAAGAGCGGGAGCAGCAGCAGCGAGACGACGGTGAGGCGCCAGTCGAGGGCGATCATGGCGACGACGGTGGCGGTGACCGAGGTGAGGTTGGAGACCAGGGACGTGGCGGTGGAGGTGACGGTGGCCTGCATCCCGCCGATGTCGTTGGCGATCCTGGACTGGACCTCGCCGGTGCGGGTGCGGGTGAAGAACGCCAGCGGCATCCGCTGGAGCTTGGCGTAGACGGCGGTGCGCAGGTCGTGCATGACGCGCTGGCCGACGGTGGTGGAGATCAGGGTCTGCAGGACGCCGAAGACGCTGGTGGTGACGGCGGTGGCGATCATGCCGAGGGCGAGCAGGGTCAGCAGTCCGGTGCGGCGGCCGGGTATGGCGACGTCGAGGATCTCCCGGAGCAGGAACGGGGAGGCCACCGAGACCAGGGAGGAGGCGGCGACGAGCAGGCCGACCAGGGCCAGCCGGCCGCGGTAGGGACGGAACAGCGCGAGGATCCGCCGGAGTTGGACGGGGGCGTCCGGGTCCTTGGGCGGCGGGGTCCAGTTCGGTTCTTCGGGGCGCATGGGCTCCTTCGAGGGGCAGGAGGGACGGAATCTTGCCGAGCCTAGCTCATTGTTACCTATACTCACAATGAATTTCGTCCTGTACTCTGGGGCCATGCCCTCCCCCGAGCCGCCGGCCGGCGCCACCGACACCAACGTGGCCGAGCAGCTGGTGCGACTGACCCGCCGGATGCGGCGCGCCCAGCAGCGCCACATGGCCCACCTGGATCTCGCCGTCACCCCCGCGCAGGCCCGTCTGCTGCGGATCGTCGGCCACTGCCGCGACACCCCGCCCCGGATGGCCGACCTCGCCGAGCGGCTGGAGGTGGTGCCGCGGGCGGTGACGACGCTGGTGGACGCCCTGGAGGCGAACGGCACGGTGCGCCGGGTGCCCGACCCGGCCAACCGCCGGGTGGTGCGGATCGAGCTGACCGACACCGGCCGGTCCGCGCTGCGGGCGTTGCGCGGCGCGCGCCGGGCCGCCGCGGAGGAGATCCTGGCTCCACTGACCGCCGAACAGCGCGCGCTGCTCGGCGGCCTGCTCGCCACCCTCGTCGACGGACCGGGTGAACCGCACTGACCTGACGCACTGGCCTGCCGCGCCCTCCGGCGCGCAGCCGACCGGAGGTGACCGTGCCCCTGCTGGAGCCCACGCCCGAGGCCCTGCGGCCCCGCACCACCGACCCCGCGCCGGACCGGGTGCCCGAGCGGCTGGCGGCCGGCACCCCCGAGCCGCTGCGCGGCGACCTGCTCGCCCTGCTCGGCCCGGACAAGGTGCGGCACACCGTCACCGACCTGGTCCGCTACGCCTCCGACGCCAGCCCCTACCGCTTCCTCCCCCAGGTCGTGGTGGTCGCCGAGACCGCCGAGGACGTCGCCGCGGTCTTCTCCTACGCCCGTGCCCACGGCCGCCACGTCGTCTTCCGGGCCGCCGGCACCTCCCTCAACGGCCAGGCGCAGGGCGAGGACATCCTCGTCGACGTCCGCCGCCACTGGGCCGGGATCGAGGTGCTGGACGACGGCGCCCGGGCCCGTATCCGGCCCGGCACCACCGTCGTACGGACCAACGCCGCGCTCGCCCGGCACGGCTGGCTGCTGGGCCCCGATCCGGCCAGCGCCATCGCCTGCACCGTGGGCGGGGTGGTCGCCAACAACGCCTCCGGGATGACCGCCGGCACCACCCGCAACTCCTACCGGACGCTGGCCTCACTGACCTTCGTCCTGCCGTCCGGCACCGTCGTCGACACCGCCCATCCGGACGCCGACGCACGGCTGGCCCGGGCCGAACCGGTGCTCTGCACCGAACTCATGGCCCTGAAGGCCGAGATCGAGGCGGACCCGGAGCTGGTCGCCCGGATCCGCGCCAAGTACACGCTCAAGAACACCAACGGCTACCGCCTGGACGCCCTCCTCGACGGGCGGACGCCGGCGGAGATCCTGCGCGGGCTGATGGTCGGCTCCGAGGGCACCCTCGGCTTCATCGCCGAGACGGTCTTCACGACCCTGCCGCTGGACCGGCACACCTCCACCGCGCTCCTCTTCTTCCCGTCCCTCGCCGCCGCGGCCGCCGCCGTCCCCCGCTTCAACGAGGCGGGCGCGCGGGCCGTGGAGCTGATGGACGGCAACACCCTGCGCGCGTCGGTGCGCGTGCCCGGGGTGCCCGCCGACTGGGCGGAGCTGCCCAAGGAGACCGCGGCGCTGCTGGTGGAGTTCCGGGCGCCGGACGAGACCGCGCGGCGGGCGTACGAGGAGGCGGCGGCGCGCGTGCTGGCCGGACTGGAACTGGTCGCCCCGGTGCCCTCGATCAGCAACGTCTTCACCCGGGACGCGGCCGTGATCGGCGGCTACTGGAAGGCCCGCAAAGCCTTCGTCACCGCGGTCGGCGGCTCCCGTCCCTCGGGTACGACGCTGATCACCGAGGACTTCGCGGTCCCGCCGGCCCGGCTCGCCGACGCCTGCACCGCACTGCTGGAACTCCAGGCCCGGCACGGCTTCGACGCCGCGGTCGCCGGCCACGCCGCCCACGGCAACCTCCACTTCCTGCTCGCCTTCGACGCCGCCGACCCCGGCGACGTGGCCCGCTACGCCGCCTTCATGGACGACTTCTGCCGGCTGACCGTCGAGCGGTTCGACGGCTCGCTGAAGGCCGAGCACGCCACCGGCCGCAACATCGCCCCGTTCCTGGAGCTGGAATGGGGCCCGCGCGCCACCGCGTTGATGTGGCGGATCAAGGAGATCGTGGACCCTCGCGGCATCCTCGCCCCGCGGGTCCTCCTCGACCGCGACCCGCGCGCCCACCTGCGCGGCCTGAAGACGATTCCGCGGGTCGAGGCGGTCGCCGACCCGTGCATCGAGTGCGGCTTCTGCGAACCGACCTGCCCCAGCGAGGACCTGACCACCACCCCCCGCCAACGCATCGTGCTGCGCCGCGAGATGCTCCGCCAGCCGGCCCGCTCCGCGGTCAACGACGCGCTGCTGGACGCCTACGGCTACGCCGCGCTGGACACCTGCGCCGGCGACTCCACCTGCAAGCTGGACTGCCCGGTCGGCATCGACACCGGCGCGCTGATGAGGGACTTCCGGCACCGCCGGCACTCCCCGCGCGAGGAGCGGATCGCCGAGCGCGCCGCCCGGCACTTCGCGGCGGTCGAGCGGGCGGCCCGGCTGGCGGTGGCCGCCGCCGGCCGGCTCGACGACCGCCGGCTGACCGCGGCGACCCTCGCCGCCCGCCGGGCCGTCCGCCCCGACCTGGTGCCGGAGTGGCTGCCGCAGATCCCCGGCGCCGCCGCCCGCCGGCCGCCCGCCACGCAGCGCGCCGGCGCGACCGCCGTGTACTACCCGGCCTGCGTGAACCGGATCTTCGGCGAACCCGCCGGCCACCGCGGCCCGTCCCTCCCCGAGGCGGTGGTGGCGCTCGCCCGGCGGGCCGGCCGCCCGGTGTGGATCCCGCCGGACGTCACCGGCACCTGCTGCGCCACCATCTGGCACTCCAAGGGCTACGAGCGGGGCAACCGCCTGATGGCCAACCGCGTCGTCGAGGCGGCCTGGGGCTGGACGGCCGGCGGACAGCTGCCGCTGGTCGTGGACGCCTCCTCCTGCACGCTGGGGCTGGCCCGGGAGGTGGTCCCCTACCTCACCCCGCTCAACCGCTCCCTCCACGCCGAACTGACCGTCGTCGACTCCGTCGTCTGGGCCGCCGACCTCCTCCCCCGTCTGGAGATCCACCGCACCCTCGGCTCCGCCGTCCTCCACCCCACCTGCTCCATGCGGCATCTGGGCGACGAGGATCAGCTACGGCGGGTCGCCGAGGCATGCGCCCGCGAGGTGGTGGTCCCGGACGACGCGGGCTGCTGCGCCTTCGCCGGCGACCGCGGCCTGCTCCACCGCGAACTGACCGAGTCCGCCACCGCGAAGGAGGCAGCCGAGGTCACCGCCCGCCCCTTCGACGCCCACCTCTCGGCGAACCGCATGTGCGAGATCGGCATGGACCACGCGACAGAGGGCCGAGGCTACCGCTCGGCCCTCCTGACCCTGGAGTGGGCGACGCGCCCAAATAACAGCCCGTCCGGCAACCCCAGCCCGACCGTCAACAAACCCAGCCCGTCCGGCGTTTGAGGACGAGCGAGCGTCAGCGAGCGATATGCAGCGCCACGGCGCTGTGCGCGGGCACGGTGATGTACGCCTGCCCGTCCCCGCCCACGGCCACCGTGTGCCCCTCACACGCCGCCGGATCCGCCGCGACCACGTCGCAATACGTACCGGCCGGCAACGCCGTCGCAAACGACCGACTCACCGCCCCGCCCCCGGCGTTGATCGCGACGAACCCCGCCGCCCCCCGCCCGAAGGCGATCACGCTCCCCCCGTCGTCCCACCAGTTCGTCACCTCCGCCGCCCCCACCGCGTTGCGGAACCCCACCATCCCGGTGATCTCCCGCTTGGCGTGCTCGCCGGTCCAGCCGGCGGCGCCGGAGGCGGGCGGACCGGCGTCCTTGTCGGTCCACTCGTAGCCGGAGTAGACGTTCGGCGAGCCGTACGGCGAGGCGAGCATGAAGACGTTGGCGAGCGTGTAGGCGGCGCCGTCCTTGTAGGTCAGGGTCGAGCCGTTCCGCTCGGTGTCCCAGTTGTCGACGAACGTCCGGGCCCGGTCGCTGCCGAGCTTGCCGTCCGCGACGGACCTGAGCTGGGCGAGGTTGCCGCTCTGGAAGGCACTCTTGAGGTGGGTTCCGTAGCGGAACTCGTCGACGTCGCCGGTGCCGGTGTACTCGTCGGGCTGAACGGCCTCGCCGGCGCCGTAGACGACTTCCTGCACCCAGTACCCCGGATCCTTCATCTTGCCCTTGATCGCGGCGAGATCAGCGGCGGCGATGTGCTTGGCGGCGTCGATCCGGAAGCCGTCCACGCCCAGCGACCGCAGGTCGTCGAGGTACGTGGCGATCGTGGTGCGGACGTGGTCGCTGCCGGTGTCGAGGTCGGCCAGGCCGACCAGTTCGCAGTTCTGGACGTCGCCGCGGTCGGTGTAGTCGGAGATCGGCCGGCGGCAGCCGTGGAAGTCCTGGTCCTGGTAGTAGCCGGGGTAGTTGTACTTGGTGTACCGGGTGCCGCCGGTGCCGGTGCCCGATCCGGCCGACATGTGGTTGATGACGGCGTCGGCGATGACCTTGACGCCCGCCGTGTGGCAGCTGCGGATCATCGCGGCGAACGCGTCGCGGTCGCCCGGCCGGCCGGCGATCCGGTAGCTGACCGGCTGGTACGAGGTCCACCACTGGTCGCCCTGGATGTGCTCGGAGGCGGGCGAGACCTCGACGAAGCCGTAGCCGGCCGGGCCGAGTTGACCGGTGCAGGCTTTGGCGACGTCGGCGTACTTCCACTCGAAGAGGGTGGCGGTGACGGTCCGGCCGCCGGGCGGGGTCGCCTGCGAGGGCCAGGGGGCGAAGGCGGCGAGGCCGACCGCGGCCACCACCCCGGCCAGCGTCCTGCCCCGCACCCGGGAACGGCGCCGCCGGTGCGGCTCCCCGGGCACTGCGCGCTTGCGGCTCCTGCGTCGCTGCATTCTTGCGGCTCCTTCGTCATGGGGCACGGGGACCGCGCCCACGAGAGCAGCCACGCGCCAGGCCGCCATGGGGGGATTCCGCTTCGGAGCCTGCCTTTTCGTGCGTGGACACGTCAAGACTTTCGGCAAGGCTTTTCAGGCTCTTGCGAAAGACACTGACGGCGCCGGGCAGCGGGCGCCACGGCCGGCACCTCCGCGGTGCACCAGGAGCCCACGCACGCGAACCAGGAGTCCAAAGGGCCCTCTTGTGCCCCGGGCCTCCCAACCGTCAAGGTCCTCACCGAGGTTCACGACTGTCCCGCGTACGATCCGCTTCCTTGGAGGACCGATGCACGAGGCACCACCGCAGAACCAGGAGCCCGAAGAGACCGGACCCAGCCGCCGTTCGGTCCTGTGGACCGCCGGCGCGGCGGGCGCCGGACTGGGGCTCGCCGGACTGGGCACCGGACCGGCGGCCGCCGCCGCGCCCGGCGCGGCCGGACCGGCCGGGGCCGCCACCCCGGCCCCGAAGCCCGGCGGCCGCACCATGATCGGGGTACCGTTCGAGCCGCACCGCACGGTCCGCGTCGGCCTCATCGGCCTCGGCAACCGCGGCGGCAGCATGATCGACCTCTTCCTGGCGATGCCTGACGTCCGGGTCGTGGCCCTCTGCGACCCGGTGAAGGACAAGGTCGCCCGGGCCGCCGCGAAGGTCACCAAGGCCGGGCAGCCCGCGCCCGCCGTCTACACCAACGGCGACCACGACTTCGAGAACCTCTGCAGACGCACCGACATCGACTTCGTCTACGCGGCGACGCCCTGGGACTGGCACTTCGAGATGGCCAGAACCGCGATGCTCAACGGCAAGCACGTCGGCACCGAATGCCCGCTGGCGCTGCGCCTGGACCAGCTGTGGGAACTGGTCGACCTCTCCGAGCGCACCCGCAGACACTGCCTGCAACTGGAGAACTGCTGCTACGGCAGGAACGAGATGCGGGTGCTGCGGATGGCGCACGCCGGCCTCTTCGGCGAGCTGCTGCACGGCGCCGGGGCGTACATCCACGACCTGCGGGGGCTGATGTTCGACCCGACGTACTACGAGGGTCCGTGGCGGCGGCTGTGGCACACCCGGCTGCGCGGCGATCTCTACCCCAACCACGGGTTCGGGCCGGTCGCCAACTACATGGACGTCAACCGCGGGGACCGGGTGGTGCGGATCTCCAGCTTCGGCACACCGGCACGGGGCCTGGCCGCGTACCGCAGGCAGCACATGCCGCCCGGCGATCCCAGCTGGAAGGAGTCGTACATCGAGAGCGACCGGACGATCAGCCTGCTGCAGACCGCCAAGGGGCGGGTGATCCGGCTGGAGCACGACGTCTCGACCCCGCACCCGTACAGCAGGATCAACAGCCTCGGCGGGACGAAGGGCCTCTTCGAGGACTACCCCGAGCGGATCTACCTGGAGCCCGACCAGGGCAACGACGAGTGGGGCGACTTCGGCAGGTACGCGGAGTGGGACCACTGGCTGTGGAAGGAGCACGCCAACCCGCCCGGCGGCCACGGCGGCATGGACTACATGCTGGTCCTCCGGCTGACGCAGTGTCTGAAGCTGGGCCTGGTACCGGACTTCGACGTCTATGACGCGGCGACGTGGTCGGCGCCGCTGCCGCTCAGCGACCGCTCGATCAGGGCGCACGGCGCCCCGCAGGAGATCCCGGACTTCACCCGGGGGCTGTGGCGCAAGGCACGGCCCGGGATGGACTCGCAGAAGCCCGCCGCGTAACGCGGGGCGCGAGCCTCCGCCTGCGACGGACGGGACGGGGCCCGGTGGCGGGCGATCCACCACCGGGCCCTGGGAGTTGACGTCGTCCCGGTACGGTGTCCGGCTCGCGGGACACTTCTCGCCGGGTCCGCATCCGGCTCGCGGGTCACTTCTCATCGGGGGGGGCGACGGCGGCGCCGTCCGGCTCCTCCCGGTCGACGGGCGCGGAGGCCGACCGCTGCTGTCCCCGGCCGGACGGGGCGGCGCCGGCCAGCACCTGCTTCGCCGTCACCCGGTCCAGCACGCCCTCCCAGCGGGACACCGCGAAGACCGCGACGCAGATGCCGAGCAGGTTGGTCGCCACCCGCATGGAGTCCATGATCCGGTCGACGCCGAGCAGCAGGGCGACCGCGCCGGCCGGGCTGACACCCAGCGCGGAGGCGGCCGCGGGCAGCGCCGGAAACGCCGAACCGGGCATCCCCGCCATGCCCTTGCTGGTCAGCATCAGCACCAGGACGACCGAGTCGTCCCGGCAGCCGGCCGCCCGCAGCTTCTGCATCATCCGCGGCAGCACCGTCTCGCTGGGCGCGGAGCCCGCCTGCGGCCAGAGGCGCCCGACTTCCGTGTTCCGTCCGCCGTCCTGCGGAGCGGGAGCACCGGGTTCAGCCGGTTCAGCCGGCGAGATGCGCCCGGTCCCCCATCACCACGACCGGGTGCCGCGCCGGATCGAGCGCCCGCAGCAGCGCCGCCATCGCGGACTTCGCCACACTGACGCAGGCCGACGTCCCGCTCCCGTGGTCCAGATGGAGCCAGACCCCGCCGCCCTTGGACTGCCCCTGAGGACGCGTGGGATCCAACGGGGACGTCCCGGCGACCCGGTTGTAGTCGATGGCCACCACGTAGTCGAAGTCGTGGCGGGTGTTCTTCGACCAGTAGGCGGGCGGGGTGAACGCCGCCGAGTGCGTGTAGGGCAGCCGGGCCCCGGGATCGGGCAGCACACCGCCCGCGTCGGTCAGCGCGAAGACCCCGACCGGGCTGCGCTGGTCGCCCTCGTGGTGGTCCACCGTCCAGCCGCGCCGGCCGTTGTGCGCGGGCCAACTCCCCTTACGGGCCCAGCCGTCGGCGCCCTTCTCGTACAACTCGACCGTCGACTGCGGCGAGTCGGGCCCCGCGCCGTAGACCGCGACGACCTGGCGGGTGGCGGCCGGGATCCGCGAGCGGAGTGCGGGGCCGACCTCGGGGATATCCCTGCGGCGGGCGGTGTCCGAACCCGCGCGGGCCGCACCCCCGGGGCCCTCGGGCGCGCCGGCCCCCTTGCCCCCGGAACCCCTGTCGTCCTGGCCCTGCCCGCCGTTCCTCCCGTCTTTCCCGTTCGTCCCGTCCTCGCCGCCGGCTCCGCAGCCCGCCAGGAGGACCGCCGTCGCCGCGGCCACCGCCGCCACCCGTACCGCACCGCGCACTGTCCGCATACCGTCCATGCTGCCACCGCTCACTGACGGCCGTTCAGCCATCAGGCCGCCGCCCGCCACCAGGCCGCCGTCCGCCATCGATGCGGGAGATCCCTCGGCTTTACCGCCTTTCCGGGAAAAACCGTTTGAAGCCGGGTCGCCCGGCACGCCACGCTTCGCTGTGCCTCCGCTCGCGCCGGGGCCCGATATCACGGGCGCGAGGCCATGCCGGCCTGCCCGGACGGCATACCACCGCCCCCACCGCCGACGACTCCCACGCCTCCTCCGGCCGCCCGCCGAGACGCTCGGCCGACCCCCACTCGCCGCGACGACTCCTTGGACATCATGCGCATTCGCGATCTTCCCCACCCCGACCCCGGCGTCCCGGACGTCCGCACGGGCGGCAGATTCCTCGTGTGGCTGTGCCGGCAGCAGCTCGGCGGGCACGCCAAGGCCCTCTTCTGGGGGCTGGTGCACATGGCCGCGACGGCCGCGTTCCCGCTGCCGGTGGGCCTCGCCGTGCAGGCCGCCGTGGACGGCGACGGGGCCCGGCTGGCGCTGGCGGGCGGCCTGCTGGCGCTGCTCGGCGCGCTGGTCGCGGCCGGCGAAGTCATGCTGCACCGCGCGGCCGTGACCAACTGGATCGTCACGGTGGCCAGGATGCAGCAGCTGCTCGCCCGCAAGACCGCGGAACTGGGCGGGGCGATGACCCGGCGGGTGGCGGCCGGCGAGATCGTCGCCGTCAGCACCGGCGACCTGGAGCGCATCGGATGGTTCGTCGAGACGCTGTCCCGTTTCGGCGCGGCCCTTGTGGCCTCCGTCGGCGTCTGCCTGGCGCTCGTCGTCTATCAGCCACAGCTGGGCTTCCTCGTGGCTCTCGGCACGCCCCTGCTGGCCCTGGCCGTCCTCCCGCTGCTGCCGCCCGCCACCCGGCGCGCCGACGTCCAGCGCGAGAAGGCCGGCCGGGCCACCGAACTGGCCTCCGACACCGTCGCCGGGCTGCGGGTGCTGCGCGGCATCGGCGGCGAGGAGCTCTTCCTCGGCCGCTACCGCAGCGCCTCCCAGGAGGTCCGGCGGGCCGCCGTCCGCAGCGCCCGTATGTGGTCGCTGATCTCGGCCATACAGGTCGCCCTGCCGGGCCTGCTGCTGATCGCCGTGGTCTGGCACGGCGTCCGGCTCGCCCTCGACGGCCGGATCACCGTCGGTGAACTCGTCACCGTCTACGGCGCGGTGGCCTTCCTGCTGTACCCGCTGCGCCACTTCGAGGAGATCACCATGGCGTGGTCCTTCTCCCGCCCGTCGGCCGGGCGCACGGCACGCGTACTGGCGCTGAGCCGGCCGTCGGGCGCCCTGCCGACCGGCCCCGATGTGCTCCCCAAGGCCCCGGAAGTACCGTCCGGCGACCTGCACGACCCGGTCAGCGGGCTGACCGCCCGGGCCGGCCGGCTGACCGCCGTGGTGTGCGGCGACCCGGACGCCGCGGGACGGCTCGCCGAACGCCTCGGCGGACACTCCCCGCACACCGACCCGGCCACAGCCACAGCCACAGCCACAGCCACAGCCACAGCCGGGGAGAACGGTGCCACGGTCCTGGCGGCCACCGGCGCGGACGGTCACAAGGCGGACGGCCGTACGGCGAACGACCGCGAGGCGGACGACCACAGAGCGGACGGCCACAGAGATGCCGACCACGGAGCGGACGGCCGCGCGGCGGAGCCGTACCGTCCGCTCTCCGTCCTCCTCGGCGGCACCCCGCTGGACGACCTCCCCCGCGACACCGCCCGAACCGCCGTCCTCGTCCAGGACAAGGACCCGGTACTGCTCTCCGGGACGCTCGGCGAGCTCCTCGACGTCCCGGCCTCGGGGCGCGTGACCACGGCCGCGGCGCTCGACGCGGCCCGGTGCGAGGACGTGCTGGCCGCGCTGGCCCAGGCGTCCGCCGACGACTCCGGCGACCCGATGCGCACCCACATCACCGAACGCGGCCGGTCCCTCTCCGGTGGTCAGCGCCAACGGCTCGCCCTGGCCCGCTCGTTGGTCGCCGACCCCGAGGTGCTGGTGCTGGACGAACCGACCAGCGCCGTCGACGCCCACACCGAGGCCCGGGTCGCCGACGGCCTGCGGGAGATCCGGGCCGGCCGCACCACCGTGCTCCTGACCTCCAGTCCGCTGCTCCTGGACCGCGCCGACCAGGTCGTCTTCCTCCAGGAGGGCAAGGTCACCGGCGAGGCCCCGCACCGCGAACTGCTGCGCACCCACCCCGAATACCGCGCCGTCGTCACCCGCGCCCCGGACCCCGCCCCCGGCCCGCCGGACTCCGCCCCCGGCCTGCCGGCGCCCCGCCCCGACCACACCGCCCCAGAGGAGACCGCATGATCGGCCTGGCTCCGCCGGAGCACGATCCCGGCACGCCCCGGACCGCCACCACCCTGCCGGTGGGCTCGCCGGCGACGGTGCGCGCCTATACCGCCGAGCTGATCCGCCGTCACCGCCGGGACTTCACCCTCCTGGTCACCGTCAACGCCGTCGCGGTCCTCGCCTCGATGGCCGGCCCCTATCTGCTCGGCGGCCTCGTCGAGGACCTGTCCGCCGGCCGCGGCGGGCAGATCCAACTCGGCCGCACACTCGGCCTGTTCGCCCTCGCCCTGGTCATCCAGACGGTGTTCGTCCGCATGGTGCGGCTGCGCGGGGCGATGCTCGGCGAGCGGATTCTGGCGGACCTCCGCGAGGACTTCCTCGTCCGGTCGGTGGCCCTGCCGCCGGGCGTCCTGGAGCGGGCCGGGACCGGCGACCTGCTGTCCCGGATCACCACCGACATCGACCGGCTCGCCGAGGCGATGCGGGAGGCCGTGCCGCAGCTGGCGATCGGCGTCGTCTGGGCCGGTCTGCTGCTCGGCGGGCTCGCCGTCACGGCACCGCCGCTGGCGCTCTCCGTGCTGATCGCGCTGCCGGTGATGCTGGTCGGCTGCCGCTGGTACTTCAGGCGCGCACCCTCCGCCTGCCGCTCCGAGGCCGCCGGCTACGCCGCGGTCTCCGCCGTCCTCACAGAGTCCGTGGACGCCGGCCGCACCATCGAGGCGCACCGCATGGGCGCCCGCCGGATCGCCCTCTCGGAGCACCGGATCCGCACCTGGACCCAATGGGAGCGCTACACCCTCTTCCTCCGCTCGGTGCTCTTCCCGGTCATCAACGTCAGCCACGTACTGATCCTCGGCACAGTCGTGACGCTCGGCGGGGTGTTCGTGCTGCACGGCTGGCTCACCCCGGGGCAGTTGACCACCGGTGCGCTGCTGGCGCAGATGCTCAGCGACCCCGTCAACCTCGTCCTGCGCTGGTACGACGAGCTCCAGGTGGCCCAGGTGTCGCTGGCCCGGCTCGTCGGCGTGCGCGAGATCGAACCGGAGGCCGTCGACGCCTCGGTGGTCCCCGGCGGCCGGGACGTGCGCGCCGAGGACGTCAGCTTCGGCTACCGCGCCGGCGTGGACGTGCTGCGCCAGGTCTCGCTGAGCGTCCGCCCTGGGAGCAGGGTGGCGCTGGTCGGCCCGTCCGGCGCCGGCAAGTCCACCCTGGGCCGGCTGCTGGCGGGCATCTACGGACCGCGGGCCGGCTCGGTGTCGTTGGGCGGCGCCGAGCTCTCCGCGATGCCCGCCGAACGCGTCCGGGAACACGTCGCGCTGGTCAATCAGGAGCACCACGTCTTCGTCGGAACCCTGCGGGACAACCTGCTGCTGGCCCGCACGGACGCCGCGGACGCCGAACTCTGGTCGGCGCTGGGCGCGGTGGACGCGGACGCCTGGGCCCGCGCCCTGCCCCGCGGCCTGGACACCGAGGTCGGCTCCGGCGGCACGGCCCTGACGCCGGCGCAGGCCCAGCAGATCGCGCTGGCCCGCCTCGTCCTGGCCGATCCGCACACCCTCGTACTGGACGAGGCGACCTCGCTTCTGGACCCGCGCGCCGCCCGCCACCTGGAGCGGTCGCTGGGCAGAGTGCTGGACGGGCGCACGGTCGTGGCCATCGCCCACCGGCTGCACACCGCCCACGACGCCGATGTCATCGCGGTCGTCGAGGACGGCCGGATCACCGAACTGGGCAGCCACCGGGAACTCGTCGCCGCCGGCGGCGCCTACGCGGCACTGTGGCGCTCCTGGCACGGCTGACCCACGGGGACGCCGGCGCCGGAGTACCGGACGTTTCCCCACGCCCGGCCCCGGGCAGCGCCCCGGGGCGAGCCGCCACGGGACCGAACCGGTGCCGCCGCCCGGCCCACACACCGTCCATGACCCGGCCGTGGAGGCGCCACTGCCCGTCGGCAAGCGGCCGGCGGCGCCCCCGTCACCTGCCCGCGGACTCCCCCCTTTCGGCCACAGCCGATACCAGTGCCGATACCGACGAGGCTGTGGTTCCCGCAAAAGTGGCGCCCCATAGGACCGCGGGGCGCCACTCTGCGACAGGGCCGGACCGCAGCACCAGCCCGGCCCGATCGAACAGATCGGACCGGTCATACGGGCCAGACGGGGCGAACGGATCAGACGGCTCAGATGTAGCCCATCGCCCCCAGGGCGCCGATGCCCCCCAGCAGCATGAACGCCGGCATCAGCACCTTCAGCTCCACCCAGCTGCCGGCCCGGAAGCGCATCGGCTTCGGCGTGCCCAGCGGGTACCAGCGCTTGCGGCCTATCGGGATGGGCCACAGGATCGGGCAGCCCGAGACGGTCAGCGCGTCGCCGATGTCGTGCACCAGCGCGCCCAGCATGATCGGCACGCCGAGCCAGAGATACTGCTGCCCCGGCTCGGCGAACAGCCAGCTCGCGCCCTGCCCCGGCTGGTCCATCACCTGGGCCAGGATCCACGCCGACGCCGCGCCGAGCAGCCACACCAGCACATCGCTGGAGACCCGCGCCGCCCGCCACAGCAGCCCCTCGATGGCGAGCACCATGTGCACGAAGAGGATGCCGAGCACCGCCCAGCGCCCGCCCACCATGGCCAGCAGCGACATGCCGCCGCCGACCAGCACCGCCCACAGCCAGGTGTGGGTCAGCGTCCGGTGACCGCCCGAACGGTGCGAGTCGCCGCGCATCTTGGTCGCCTTGAAGACGGCGTGCGAGAGGGCGTCGACCACCTCGCACAGCCCGCGCGAGAGCGGTCCGAAGGCGCGCGAGATCGTGGCGGCCTTGTGATCGAGGTCGGGGGCGAGCGCCGCCCCGGCACAGATCAAGGCCCCGCTGACCAGCACGGGCCAGGGCATCGGATAGCCGGCGCCGTAGGCCGCCGCCCCCACCCCCAGCCAGGCCGCGGCTCCGGACAGCGAGTGCGCCGGTCCCATCATGGTCGTTCCCCACCTCTTGTTCTGCGCTTCTGACGCCCGATCGGCGACTCAGCGTAGCGTCAGATGATCTCCGGGAACGGAGCGGGTGCCGCGCCCCGGCGCGGCCGGGCGACCTGCCGAACACGATCCGCACACGGCCGTGCGCGAGGGGTGCGAACCCGCGCCCGCGCGGGCGCCAGCCCGGCTTCCGGGGCCGCCGCCGGTCTCCAGTTGATCTCCCTCCGGAGGACCGGTTCCCGGATCCGGGCCGAAGCCAGGCAGTATGGGGGGCGTGACCCTCATCGATCATCTGCCGAACACCGCCGACCCCGACGCCCTCTTCGAAGCCTTTTCGGGCTGGGCCGAACAGCAGGGCATCGCGCTCTACCCTGCCCAGGAGGAGGCGCTGATCGAAGTGGTCTCGGGGGCGAACGTCATCCTGTCGACCCCCACCGGCTCCGGGAAGAGCCTGGTGGCGGCCGGCGCGCACTTCACCGCCCTCGCCAACGACCAGGTCACCTTCTACACCGCCCCCATCAAGGCGCTGGTCTCGGAGAAGTTCTTCGACCTGTGCAAGCTCTTCGGCACCGAGAACGTCGGCATGCTCACCGGCGACGCCTCGGTCAACTCCGACGCCCCGGTGATCTGCTGCACCGCCGAGGTGCTCGCCTCGATCGCGCTGCGTGACGGCAAGTACGCCGACATCGGCCAGGTCGTGATGGACGAGTTCCACTTCTACGCCGAGCCGGACCGCGGCTGGGCCTGGCAGATCCCGCTGCTGGAGCTGCCGCAGGCGCAGTTCGTGCTGATGTCGGCGACGCTCGGCGACATGTCGCGCTTCGAGGAGGACCTGACCCGGCGCACCGGCAAGCCCACCGCGGTGGTCCGCTCCGCGACCCGGCCGGTGCCGCTGTCGTACGAGTACCGCACCACGGCGATGACGGAGACGCTGACCGAGCTGCTGGAGACCCGCCAGTCGCCCGTCTACATCGTGCACTTCACCCAGGCCGCCGCCGTGGAGCGGGCGCAGGCGCTGATGAGCATCAACATGTGCACCCGCGCCGAGAAGGACGAGATCGCCAAGCTCATCGGCAACTTCCGGTTCACCACCAAGTTCGGGCGGAACCTCTCCCGGTTCGTCCGGCACGGCATCGGCGTCCACCACGCGGGCATGCTGCCGAAGTACCGGCGGCTCGTGGAGAAGCTGGCGCAGGCCGGTCTGCTCAAGGTGATCTGCGGCACCGACACCCTCGGCGTGGGCGTCAACGTCCCCATCCGCACGGTGCTGTTCACCGCGCTGACCAAGTACGACGGGAGCCGGGTGCGGACCCTGCGGGCGCGGGAGTTCCACCAGATCGCCGGGCGCGCCGGGCGGGCCGGCTTCGACACCGCGGGCTTCGTGGTGGCGCAGGCCCCGGAGCACGTCGTCGAGAACGAGAAGGCGCTGGCGAAGGCCGGTGACGACCCGAAGAAGCGCCGCAAGGTGGTCCGCAAGAAGGCGCCGGAGGGCTTCGTCAACTGGAACCAGAACACCTTCGAGAAGCTCATCGGCTCCGACCCCGAGCCGCTGACCTCGCGATTCCGGGTGACGCACGCGATGCTGCTGTCGGTGATCGCCCGCCCGGGCAACGCCTTCGAGGCGATGCGGCGGCTGCTGGAGGACAACCACGAGCCGCGCCGGAACCAGCTGCGGCACATCCGCCGCGCCATCGCGATCTACCGCTCCCTGGTGGACGGCGGGATCGTCGAGCGGCTGCCGGAGCCGGACGCGGAGGGCCGGATCGTCCGCCTCACCGTGGACCTCCAGCAGGACTTCGCGCTCAACCAGCCGCTGTCGACGTTCGCACTGGCCGCGTTCGACCTGCTCGACCCCCAGTCGCCGTCGTACGCGCTGGACATGGTCTCGGTGGTGGAGTCCACGCTGGACGACCCCCGGCAGATCCTGGCCGCCCAGCAGAACAAGGCGCGCGGCGAGGCGGTCGCCCAGATGAAGGCCGACGGCGTCGAGTACGAGGAGCGCATGGAGCGCCTCATGGACGTCGAGTACCCCAAGCCGCTGGACGAGCTGCTGTCGCACGCCTACGGCCTCTACCGCAAGAGCCACCCGTGGGTCGGCGACCACCCGCTGTCCCCGAAGTCGGTCATCCGCGACATGTACGAACGCGCCATGACCTTCACGGAGTTCACCTCCTTCTACGAGCTGGCGCGCACCGAGGGCATCGTGCTGCGCTACCTGGCCAGCGCGTACAAGGCGCTGGACCACACCGTGCCGGACGACCTGAAGTCGGAGGACTTCCAGGACATCGTGGCGTGGCTGGGCGAGATGGTCCGCCAGGTCGACTCCAGCCTGCTGGACGAGTGGGAGCAGCTGGCGAACCCGGAGGAGGAGACCGCGGACCAGGCGGCCGAGCGGGCCGACCAGGTCCGGCCGGTGACCGCCAACGCGCGGGCGTTCCGGGTGCTGGTCCGCAACGCGATGTTCCGCCGGGTGGAGCTCGCGGCGCTGGACAAGGTCGGGGAACTCGGCGAGATGGACGGCGAGTCCGGCTGGGACGCCGACGCCTGGGGCGACGCGATGGACGCCTACTGGGACGAGTACGAGGAGCTGGGCACCGGCCCGGACGCCCGCGGCCCGAAGCTCCTGCGGATCGAGGAGGACACCGCGCACGGGCTGTGGCGGGTGCGGCAGACTTTCGCCGACCCGAACGGCGACCATGACTGGGGCATCTCGGCCGAGGTGGACCTGGCCGCCTCCGACGAGGAGGGGCGCGCGGTGATCCGGGTCACCGACGTGGGACAGCTGTGAGCCGACGGCTTCGACCGAGGCCGCCGAAGGAGACGACGGAGGGCCACCGGTCATGACGAATCCGGCCGAGAAGCTGGTCGATCTGCTGGACCTGGAGCAGATCGAGGTGAACATCTTCCGGGGCCGCAGCCCGCAGGAGAGCCTCCAGCGGGTCTTCGGCGGGCAGGTCGCCGGCCAGGCGCTGGTGGCCGCCGGGCGGACCACGGAAGGGGACCGCCCGGTCCACTCGCTGCACGCGTACTTCCTCCGGCCGGGCCGACCGGGGGTGCCGATCGTGTACCAGGTCGAGCGGGTGCGCGACGGCCGGTCCTTCACCACCCGCCGGGTCGTCGCCGTCCAGCAGGGACGCACGATCTTCAATCTGACCGCCTCCTTCCACAAGCCGGAACCCGGCTTCGAACACCAACTGCCGATGCGCCGGGCCGTCCCCAACCCGGAAGAACTGCCGAACGTCGCGGAAGAGGTCCGCGCGCATCTGGGCGGCTTGCCCGAGGCGCTGGAGCGGATGGCCCGCAGGCAGCCGTTCGACATCCGGTACGTCGACCGGCTGCGCTGGACGCCCGAGGAGATCGAGGGCGCGGAACCGCGCAGCGCGGTCTGGATGCGCGCCGTCGGCCCCCTTGGCGACGACCCGCTGGTGCACACCTGCGCCCTGACGTACGCCAGCGATATGACGCTGCTGGACGCGGTCCGCATCCCGATCGAGCCCCTGTGGGGCCCGCGCGGCTTCGACATGGCCTCCCTCGATCACGCGATGTGGTTCCACCGCCCCTTCCGGGCGGACGAGTGGTTTCTCTACGACCAGGAGTCCCCCGTCGCCACCGGCGGCCGGGGTCTGGCCCGCGGCCGTATCTACGACCGCGCCGGGCGACTGCTGGTGTCCGTCGTGCAGGAGGGCCTGTTCCGCCGGCTCGACGGGTGACGGGCACTTCGGCGGCGGGCACCGCCCCCGCCTACGCTGGCCTCATGGACTTCAGCATCAGCGCGGCGGAGGAGACCGTCGTCCGCCGTCTCGCCGGCCGCCTCCGGGCGGGCGTGCCGCCCACCGACGACGACCTGGCGGACGAACTGGGCGACGAGGTCCGGCCCCTGCTGCAGTCGCTGCTGGAGAAGGGCTGGCTCGTCGTCGGCGAGGGGCGGACGCTGACCCTGTCCACCATCGCGCGGGCCGTGGTGGCGGACCGCGGCGACACCGGGGAGCCCCCCGGCTGACGGCGGGCGGCATCCGCCGTCAGCCGGCCGGTAACTCGTCTGTCCGCCCCCTGCCGAACGCCCCCACCGCAGCCCAACGAGCCTTTGGTGCTACGGGCGTGGGGAGAGGTTTCCGCGTTCCGACATCCAGACCGGGCCGTTCCCCGGGGTCGTCCCCCGGCTCGACGGCCGGCCGGGGCGGACGGCGGCCGGTGGCCGGACCCGGCCGGGATCCTCGCGGCGGGCGGTTTCCAGGGCCCGGGAGAGATTGACGCGGTACCACAGCACCTCGTCGAACTCCTCCGCCCTCAGGACCCGTTCGAACGCCTCCCGGGCCGCCGGCGTCGCCGTGATCATCGAGGCGAGGACGGGCCGGAGGCGGCGCAGCAGGTCGCGCTCCAGCGGGTCCTCGGCCACCGAGGCGAGTTCTTCCGGCGGGAGGACGGCGGCGATCACCGCGGCCGACTCCCATGGGTCGTCGGTCCGCCCCATCAGCTGGGCGACCCGGCGGCTGCGCCACTGGCGGGGCCGCCAATCCTGTCCGCTGGTGAGCATCACCCGCATCGCGGCGGGGGTGTTGCCCTGCAGCAACTCCGGCTCGCGCTCGGCGAACTCGGTGATCTCCGAGGCCAGATAGAGCCAGACCACCGCGCCGAAGCGGTTCACATAGAAGCGGACAGGGCCCACGCAACCGGCCCGGGTCAGCCGCAGGGCCCGGCCGGGGCCGACGCCCATCAGCGCGGCGGCCTCGTTGGTGGTGACCGCGCGGAGGCGGGCCCGGAGGCTCTCCGGGAAGCCCGGCTCGGCCTGGAGCCGGGCGATCTCCTCCGCCGGTACCCGGCGCCGGGCGGGCGGCCCGGCGCTTCCCGGCCGGCGGTCGGGCTCGGCCGGGACCGTCCGTACTTCTCCGAGCTGGGTGGCGAGTTCGAACTCGCCGGTCCGCAGCTCGAGTTCCTGGGCGGCGCGCGCCGTCGAGAGCGTCTGCCGTCCGTCACACATCACTGTCACCGTCATGGTGTTTCCCCCTGCGACTCGTTCGTCGATCACTGATGGTTACGACGATAGCCGCGGGCGGTGACAGCGCGTCAACGCTCGCCTGATGCCTGTGGATAACTCTCCGGCCGGCGGGCCGCGACGCCCAGGTGCTCCCCGACGCGGTTGACCAACAGCGTCATCTCGTAAGCGATCTGGCCCATGTCGGAGTCGGCGCCGGCCAGCACGCACAGGCAGCTGCCGTCCCCCGCCGCCGTCACGAACAACACCCCGTCGTCGAACTCGACCATGGTCTGACGCACCCGCCCGACCCCGAAGTGGAGCCCCGATCCCTTCGCGAGGCTGTGCAGCCCCGAGGCGACCGCCGCCAGGTGCTCGGCGTCCTCCCGCTCCAGCCCCTGGCTCGCACTGGTCACCAGCCCGTCGTTGGACAGCACCAGGGCGTGCCGTACCTTCTCCACCCGTTTGGTCAGGTCGTCCAGCAGCCAGTCGAGTCCGCTGCTCAGTGCCATGCCCGTTCCTCCCCGTGTCCCCGTCCGCGGATGTGGCCGGACGGCAGTTCGCAGCCCGTCGCGGGCCGCCGTGCCAGCCTGTCCCACCTCCGCCGTCTCGGCAAGCGGCTCCGCGCACCGGCGTGCCACGTGCCTCCGGATTCCACCGGCGGCGAGGATGGCGGCATGGCACACACAATGACGAAGGACGAGTGGCGGGCGTTCCTTTCCGAGGGCACCCGGACCGGAAAACTGTCGACCGTGCGGGCCGACGGCAGCCCGCACATCGCCCCCGTATGGTTCCTGTTGGACGGCGACGAGCTGGTGTTCAACACCGGCAAGGACACGGTCAAGGGCCGCAATCTCGCCCGCGACGGCAGGGTGGCGCTGTGCGTCGACGACGACCGGCCGCCGTTCGCGTTCGTGGTCGTGCAGGGCACGGCGGAGCTCGGCGAGGAACTGTCGGACGTCCGGCACTGGGCGACCCGGATCGCGGCCCGGTACATGGGCGAGGAGCGTGCGGAGGAGTACGGGGCCCGCAACGGCGTCCCGGGTGAACTGGTGGTACGGGTCCGCATCGACAAGGTGGTGGCGCTCGCCGCGGTCGCCGACTGAGGCGGCGGTACACGGACCGTTCGGTGTTCCGCGTCCCGGGGCGGCGGGCGCCCTGTCCCCGGATCGTTCAGCCCATCGGATCCGGCTGCCGGCCGGAGTGCCTCCGCCCCGCGTGCTCGACGAGCCGGACCAGCACCTCCTTGCCCGAGTCGCGGTCCCGGGCGTCGCACAGCACGACGGGCGTCCCGCGGTCCAGGTCCAGGGCACGGGAGACCTCGTCGGCCCCGTAGGACCCGGCCCCCGGGAAGCAGTTGACGGCCACCACGAACGGGAGGGCGCGGCGCTCGAAGTAGTCGACGGCCGTGAAGCAGTCCCGGAGCCGCCGGGTGTCGGCCAGCACCACGGCGCCCAGCGCGCCCTCCGACAGGTCGTCCCACAGGAACCAGAAGCGGTCCTGGCCGGGGGTGCCGAAGAGGTACAGGGAAAGCCCCGCCCTGATGGTGATCCGGCCGAAGTCCATCGCCACCGTGGTGGTGGACTTGCCGGCCACTCCCCCGGTGTCGTCGACCACCCGGCCGGCCTCGCTGAGGCGCTCCTCGGTGCGCAGCGGACGGATCTCGCTGACCGCTCCCACCAGGGTCGTCTTACCCGCCCCGAATCCACCCGCGACCAAGACCTTCAGGGCCAGGTCGGGGGCGGAGCCGGGGGCTGTGGCCTCCGGGGTCCCTTGTACGGCGTTCATCGGCCGTCTCCTTCGGGGTGCGGGGTCGCGCGGCGCTGGGGTGTGGATCGAGGGCACAACGACGGGGCCGGGGGCGGCACCGTGTGCCGTCCGGAGATCCTTGGCGAGGACCGTACCGCCCGCTGATCGGGATGTCCCCGGATTCGGGAAAGCCGCCCCGCCCTCGGGGCACGATGGGGTTTTCGGCCACGTCGTACCGCGCCGCCGTATACCTCCCCACCGGCTCCGTACAGACGTTCCCCGGGGGTGCCGGCCATGGGGAATCATGTGCGCATGACGCAGCAGTGGACACCGCAGTCACCGGAGCGGCGCACCATGTCGGCCGGGGCGAACACCTCGGCGTCGGCCGTGGAACGCAACGGCATCGACCCGGTACCGGACGCCGAGCGGCACGGCACGCCCCGTTCACTGTTCTGGCCGTGGGCCGCCTCCGGGCTGTCCCTGCTCGGCATCGCCTACGGAATCTACGTCATGGGTCTCGGCCTCAATGCCTGGCAGGCGGTGGTGACCGGGACGGTCGGCTATGTGCTGTCATTCGTCCTGGTCGGACTGGTGTCGGTGGCCGGGGCGCGGACGGGGGCACCCACCATGGCCATCGGGCGGGCCGCGTTCGGCCGGCAGGGCAACAAGCTGCCCACTGTGTTCAGTTACGTCTCCAACGTGGGCTGGGAGACGGTGCTGGTCGCGCTCTCCTCCCTGGGCGGCGCCACCATCCTGGCGCGCGTCTCGCCGGCGGTCTTCGCCCGGGCGGACGGGCGGACGCCGACCACCGCGGCCCAGGCACTGTGCTTCGCGGTGACCGCCGTGTCGGTGGTGGTCGTGGGCGTCTACGGGCACGCGCTGATCATGAAGGTGCAGAAGTACCTGACCGCCGCCATCACCGTGATGACCGTGGCCTACATGGTGCTGACGGCCGGCCGGATCCACCCCTCCGCGCTCCTGGAGGGCCGGCCGGGCGGCCTCGCCACGGCCATCGGGGGCGTGGTCTTCGCCATGACCCTGCTGGGCCTTGGGTGGGTCAACTGCGGTGCGGACTACAGCCGTTACCTGCCCCGCGGCAGCAGCGGCCGGGCGATCACCGGCTGGACGACGCTGGGCGGGGTGCTCGCCCCCGTGGTGCTGCTGGTCTTCGGAGTGCTGCTGAACGCCGGCGATCCGAAACTCGCCGCAGCGGCCTCCGCCGACCCCGTGGGCGCGCTCGCCGCGGCGCTGCCCACGTGGTTCCTGGTGCCGTATCTGCTGACCGCCATCGGGGGGTTCGCCTCCGGGGCGATCATGGACATCTACAGCTCGGGGATGTCGCTGCTGGCCCTCGGGGTGCCCGTCCGCCGGCATCTGGCCGTGCTGGTGGACGGGGCGCTGATGGCCCTCGGCGGCTGGTACGTGCTGTTCGTCTCGCCCGGTTTCTTCGCCACGTTCCAGGCGTTCCTGTCCATCGTCGGGGTGGCGATGGCCGCGTGGACCGCGGTCTTCCTGGTGGCGAGGTGGCGCGGCCGCCGCTCCCGTTCCGCGCCGTCCGCGGCGCCCGCCATCGGGTGGCCCGCGGTCCTCTCGCTCACCGTCGCCACCGTCGTCGGGCTCGGCCTGATCACCTCCGCCGATCCCCACATCGCCCGGGTCGTGGGGTTTCTGCTCACCGACCGCGCCGCGCACGGCACACCGGGCGCCATGAACATCGGGGTGGTGGCCGCGCTGCTCGTCGCGGGCGTCCTCTACGCCGTCACCGCGCCGCTGGCCGACCGTCCCACCGCTCCCCGAGGAGACCGATGAACAGCCTGCCCACCCGTCACCCGCACGACGTCCGCACGTTCTTCGGCGCCCGCGCCGCCGGCTGGGACGCCAAGTTCTCCGGCGACGGCCCCGCCTATGCCGCCGGCGTGGCCGAACTGGGCCTGCGGGAGGGCCAGCGGGTGCTGGACGCCGGCTGCGGCACCGGACGCGCCCTGCCGGCCCTCAGAGCGGCCGTGGGCGCCCGCGGGACGGTCCTGGGCGCCGATCTCACCCCGGAGATGCTGGCGGCCGCCGTGCGGGCCGGACGCGACTCCTGCGCGGCCCTGCTGCACGCCGATGTGACCCGCCTGCCGCTGCCGTCGGCTGCGCTGGACGCGGTGTTCGGCGCCGGGCTGCTCTCCCATCTGCCCGACTCCGGGGCCGGGTTGGCCGAACTCGCCAGGGTGGTCCGCCCCGGTGGCCGGCTCGCGCTCTTCCACCCCGTCGGGCGGGCGGCCCTCGCGGCCCGCAAGGGGCACCCGCTCACCCCCGGCGACCTCAGGGCCGAACCCAACCTGCGTCCCCTTCTGGCCGGCAGCGGCTGGGACCTCGTCCGGTACGTCGACGAGGACGCCCGCTATCTGGCGTTGGCGGTCCGCCAGGGGTGAGGCGCCCCGGCGGACCGCGACCCGTCAGGACGAAGCCGGGTCCCCCTGGGAAGCGTCGCCGCCCGCGAGGTGAACGGGGCAACTGCCCAGCCGGCGGGGCGTGGGGAAGGTCCCGAGCTCGGCGACCCGGTAGCCATCGGGGTAGCCCTTGATCTCCGGGTTCTGCCGGGCGTAGTGGGGCGTGCGGCGCGGCGGGAGCAGCCGCACGGCCCTGGCCCGCAGCTTCAGGGCGGTGTGCACCGCGGTGCGCACCGTGGGCCGGGGCCGGTCGTAGCCGAAGGTGTCCAGCAGCGCGTCGTCCAGGAGGGCCTTGCTCGCGGCGCGCACCACCGGGGCGAGCGGTCCGTACCAGCCCGCCATCAGGTCCAGGGAGACGTCGGCGACCCGGCGGGCGCCGGCGTCCCAGCCGAAGTGCGCCTCCTCGTAGGCGTCCAGGCACCGGGCGAACTCCTCGTGGGTCCGCGGGATGTCGGCGATCCCCATGTGGCGCCCGAGGGTGCGGTAGTAGGCGGCCATGGCGCGCTTCTCGTGCTCGCTCAGCGGCCGCCAGCCGTACTGGTCGATCCAGCGGATCGGCACCACCACGAAGGTGCACAGCACGTAGCGCATGTCGTCGTTGGTGATGTCGTAGCCGCGGTGCATCTGGTTGATGCGGCGGATCGCGGTCCGGCCGTCGCCGGCGTCGAAGCCGTGCTCCACGACGGTGTCCAGGAGGAGCACGGTGTCGTCGTAGCGCTTCTGGGTACGGTCCGTCAGCTCTCCGGTCTCGGCGAGCAGCCGCCCGATGCTCGGCACCGCGTAGGTGCGGTAGAGCGCCAGTTCCAGCGCCCTGGTGATGTCCCACGGGAATTCGTGGGCGTAGGTGATGCGGTGAATCCGCAGGAAGTCGCGCTCCGGATCGAGCCGTCGGATCTCCCGCAACCAGTCGTAGCGCCGCACCTGTTGTCCGTCCCTTCGTCGGCCGAAGTTCCCACAGTACGGGCGCGGGCGCACTGCCGCACGGTCCCGGGCGAGGGTCCGGGGGCCGCGATGGCCGGATTTGTCCGCGAGTTGGCCGGGGCGTCGACGGGCGGGGGCCTCCACAGCGCCTTCACCGACGTCACGGGATCCCATCGTCGCAGCGTACGGCTGGTGACAAGGCCGCACCCGGCCAATTAGGGTGCGCGGCGAAGTGCGGACCCTGATGGAGGGAGGCCCGGCGTGCCGACGACCGAGGGCGCCGACAGCGACCAGCTGTTCGTGCTGACGGCGGTGCTGCTGACGCCCGCGCAGTTCCCGAGCGTGCTCGGCGACGACTACCCCGAGGTGTGCGCGGGCCTCGGCCTCGAACCCTACGCGGAGGGCTACGGGCTGGTCCTCGGCCAGGACGGCACGGGGGCGCGCTGGACCGTCGCCACCGAGGACGTGTCGCTGGTGGCCTGTGCGATCGCGGCCTGGGACTGCGGCATGGAGTACGACCTGTCGCCGGGCGAGGACGGAATCGTCGTGGCGCTCCCGGGGTGGCCGCTGGCCCTCGCGGTGGCGGCACCCGGGGTGCCGGAGCCGCACGATCCGGAGCCGCAGGAGGGCGACCGGGCGCCGCTGGCGCCGCCGGACGCCGCGGACTGGGGGCCGGCCCAGCGGCGGCTGGGCGCGGACGAGATAGCGCTGCAGTGGGCGTCCTGGCGGGCGCAGGTGGAGGACGGGGAGGTGTCCTTCGCGGAGCCCGGCGAGGAGCGGCACCCGGGCGTGCGGCGGGTGCTGGCGCAGGCCCGCGGCTACGTCGCCGAGCCGCCGCCGCCCGGCCGGGTGCGGTCGTCGTTCGCCGCCGGCGAGGCCCGTACGCTGCGGGTCGACGGGCCCGGCTGGAGCATGGTGGCCCGCACCGACGACATCGCGTTCGTCCTGCTGGACGAGGAGCCCGGGCAGGTGCACCCGGTGGGCCGGGGGCCCGAACTTCCCGGGCTGCTGGCGTCGTTGGACGGGCTGGCGGCCCGCCCCGTCTGACGGCCGGCGGCCCCGGGGCGGACGGGCCGGAGCCGCCGACTCAGCGCCCGAGCTGCTTGCGGCCGGCCCGGCGCAGCCGGCGCCGCTGGGAGGGGTCGAGCGTCAGATACGCGACGGCCGGGACACCGACCATGACCAAGACGGCCGCCCAGAAGGGCAGCAGCCACAGCAGGAGCACTCCCACCGCGACGCCGCCGATCGCGACCTTCGCCTGTGTGGACATCCTTCACGCCCTTTCCGCGGCGTGCGCCGCGCTCTGTCGTATTCCATTGAACGCCGGTTCGGCTCCGGAGGTTCCCCGACCGGCCGGATCGTGCTGTACCCTCGGGCGCTCCACGCTCCAGTAGTCAAATTTGAGGAGTACTCGGCCCAGTGGCTTCCCTCCCCGCGGTCACGCCCGCCCCGCTCTCCGATCTCGCCCGCTGCGCGGCGGTCTTCCTGCCCTCGGATCCGCCCCGGCTCGGGCGGATCGCCTTCTGGCGCCCGGACGGTGCACCCGTACCGGACACCTCCCCTCACGGCGCGCCCGAGGAGAACGGTGCGCACCGGCCGGCAGTGGAGCAGCTGACCGTCGCCCTGCCCACCGGGCCGGACGACGGCAAAGCCGTGAACGGGGCCGGCGACGGCATCACCGTGTGCGCCGTACCGGCCCTGGTGCTGCCGGTCGCCGCGGCGCTCCCCGTGCTCACCCGGATACGCGGCGGCCGGCACACCCATCCGGCCGCGGCCTTCTGGGCCGCCGCCGTGCTGCTGGCGTTCCGCGTCGCGGCCCGCGGCCGGCTGCTGCCCGGCCTCAGTCCCTCCGACCACGACGCCTGGCGGGCCGGCCCGCTGGACCCGGACGACACGGCGCGACTGCGCGAGCTGGCCGCCGCAATGCCGCCGTACGCCCACGCCGCCCCGCTCCCCGGAAGCGGCCCGGTCCGGCTGCCGGAACCGGAGCGGCTGGTGCGCGCCTTCCTGGACGCGGTCGCCGACGGGCTGCCCCGTACGCCCGCGGCCGAACTGGCCGCCGGCGGGCCGGCGTTCGCGGCGTCCGCCCCGCAGCACATTCCGGAACAGCGCGCCTGGGCCGCGGAGATCGCCGCCGGACACGACGCGGGGGTGCGGATCTCGCTGCGCGTGGAGGTGCGCGGGGCGGGCCTGGAGTGGACGGACGGGCGGGATGCGCATGCGCCGGGGCAGGACCAGGAATCCGGCGCGGCCCCGGATGTCGCGTTCACCGCCGTCGTCCAGGTGCACAGCGCGGCCGATCCGACGGTCGCCGCGGACGCGGCGGAGGTGTGGGCGGGCACGGCTCCGGCGGGGCGGACCTTCGGGCCGCGGGCACGGACCGAGGCCCTGCTGACGCTGCGCCGGGCGGCCGCCGCATGGGATCCGCTGACGCCGCTGCTGTCGGCGGCGGTGCCGGACGCGCTGGAGCTGGCGGACGAGGAGGTCGCCGACCTGCTGGGTCCGGCGTCCGGCGCGCTGGCCGCCGCCGGGGTACAGGTCCACTGGCCGGCGGAGCTGGCCCGCACCCTGACCACACGGGCCGTGGTGGGCCCGCCCGACGAACCGGAGAACACCGCACACGGAACCGGGGCGGTGGCCGGCGGGCTGCCCTCGTTGGTCTCCGCCGACGCGCTGCTCTCGTTCAGCTGGCGGTTCGCCATCGGCGACCAGGAGATCGACCGGGCGGAACTGGACCGGCTCGCCGAGGCGCGGCGTCCGCTGGTGCGGCTGCGCGGCCGGTGGGTCCTGGTGGACCCCGAGGCGGTGCGCGCCGCCCGGGAGCGCGAGGACCGCGCGGTCACCCCGCTCGACGCCCTGGGCGCCGCGCTCACCGGCACCGCCGAGGACGGCGACGGCCGCCGGGTGGAGGTCCTGGCGTCCGGCTGGCTCGCCCGGCTGCGCGACCGCCTGGCCGACCCTGAACGCGCCGAGGACCCGGCGCTCGGCGGCCCGCCCCCGGGGCTCGCGGCCACCCTGCGCGACTACCAGGTGCGCGGCGTGAGTTGGCTCCACCGGATGACCTCGCTCGGCCTCGGCGGCTGCCTGGCCGACGACATGGGCCTGGGCAAGACGCTCACCCTGATCGCCCTGCATCTGCACCGGCAGGCCGATCCGGCACTGGCCGGGCCCACGCTCGTCGTCTGCCCCACGTCCCTCATGGGCAACTGGCAGCGGGAGATCGAGAGGTTCGCACCGGGGACGCCGGTGCGCCGCTACCACGCCGGGCGGCGCAGTCTGGCGGACCTCGCGGACGGGGAGTTCGTCCTCACCACCTACGGGACGATGCGCCTGGACGCCGCCAGACTGGCGGAGGCCGGCTGGGGGCTGGTCGTCGCCGACGAGGCGCAGCACGTCAAGAACCCGTTCTCGGCCACCGCCCGGGCGCTGCGCACCGTTCCCGCTCAGGCTCGGGTGGCGCTGACCGGCACGCCGGTGGAGAACAACCTGTCGGAGCTGTGGGCGATCCTGGACTGGACGACGCCGGGGCTGCTGGGGCCACTGGGCCGGTTCCGGCGGCGGCACGCGCAGGCCATCGAGGGCGGCGCGGCGGGGTCCCCGGAGGCGGCCGCGGCGGCGGAGCGGCTGGCTCGTCTGGTGCGGCCGTTCCTGCTGCGCCGGCGGAAGTCCGACCCGGGGATCGCACCGGAGCTGCCGCCCAAGACGGAGACCGACCGGGCGGTGGCGCTCACCGCGGAACAGGCCGGGCTGTACGAGGCGGTGGTGCGCGAGGGCCTCGGCGAGATCGCCGGGACGGACGGGCTGGCGCGGCGCGGCCTGGTGGTCAAGCTCCTGACCGCGCTCAAGCAGATCTGCAACCACCCCGCGCACTACCTCAAGGAGCCGCCCGGCGGGCCGGACGCCGGGTCCACGCGGTTCGCCGGGCGGTCGGGGAAGGCGGAGCTGCTCGACGAGCTGCTGGACACCCTCCTCGCCGAGGGCGCCGGCGTCCTGGTATTCACCCAGTACGTACAGATGGCGCGGCTGCTGGCCGACCACCTGGCGGCGCGCGGGGTGCCGGCCCAACTCCTGCACGGCGGAACGCCGGTGGCCCGACGGGAGGAGATGGTGCGGCGCTTCCAGGAGGGCGAGGTGCCGGTGTTCCTGCTGTCGTTGAAGGCAGCGGGCACCGGTCTGAACCTCACCCGGGCCTCTCACGTCGTGCACTTCGACCGCTGGTGGAACCCGGCGGTCGAGGCGCAGGCCACGGACCGGGCCTACCGCATCGGGCAGACCCAGCCGGTCCAGGTGCACCGGATGGTCACCGAGGGCACGGTCGAGGACCGGATCGCCGCGCTGCTCGCCCGTAAGCAGCGGTTGGCGGACGCGGTCCTCGGCTCCGGCGAGGCGGCGCTGACCGAACTCACCGACGCCGAGCTCGCGGACCTGGTCGCGCTGCGCGGGAGCGACCGGTGAACGGGACGAGCACGAGAGACCACGGGACAGACGGAAGGACGGACCGGTGTACGGGGACGGACCGGAGCAGGGGGACGCGATGAACCTGGACGCGGCAGAGCGCGACATGGAAGGCGGGGACGCGGTGTACGGGAGCGAGGCCGGGGCGGCGGGGCCGGAGCGGACGTTCGCGGCGCTGCCGGTGGCGCGCGGCCAGGGCTTCGCGCGGACCTGGTGGGGACAGGCGTGGCTGAAGGCACTGGAGGACACCGCCCTGGACGGCAAGCAGTTGAAGCTGGGCCGCCGGCATGCGCGCGCCGGGGCGGTCGGCGCGGTGTCCGTACGCCCCGGCCGACTGACCGCCGTCGTCCAGGACCCCGACCACACCTCGTACCGCTCCGACGTGTTGCTGCAGCAGTTGAGCGCGGAGGACTGGGACCGGCTGCTGGACGTCGTCGCGGACCGGGCCGGGCACCTGGCGGCCCTCCTGGACCGCGACATGCCGCCGGTCCTGGTGGAGGACGCGGCGGCGGCCGGCGTCGAACTCCTGCCGGGCATCGGAGACCTGGAGCCGGAGTGCGCCTGTGAGGCGTGGGACCACTGCGCGCACGCGGCGGCGCTGTGCTACCAGGTGGCGCGGCTGCTGGACCAGGACCCGTTCGTGCTGCTGCTGTTGCGCGGGCGGGGCGAGGAGGAGCTGCTGGACGAGCTCCAGCGGCGCAGCGCGGCCCGGGCCGGGGCGGCGGCCGGGCCGGCCGATGCCGCGGACGGGGAGGAGGCGGGCGTGCCGGCCGCCGAGGCGTACGCGGCGCGGGACGTCCTGCCGCCGCTGCCGCCGGCCCCTCCGCCGGTCGCGTCCGCCGGCCCGGCGCCGGCGCTCGGCGGGGGCGCCCCGCCTGCGCCCGGGATCGCGGCGGACGCGCTGGAGTTCCTGATCGCGGACGCGGCGGCGCGCGCCGGGCGGCTGCTGGCGGAGGCGCTCGCCCCGGGGCACGCCGACGCCCCGCCGGCGCCCGCCCCGACGCTCTCCCAGGACGCGGTGCGGCTGGCCGCGGCGGGGCCCGTGGCGGCCGTCGCGGCCCGCCTGACGGACGGCACGGGCCGCGATGCGCGGGGGCTGGCGCTGGCCGTACGGGCCTGGCGGACGGGCGGCGCGGCCGGGTTGGCTGCCCTGGAGGAGGAGTGGACGCCGGCGCCCGAGGTGCTGGCCCGTGTGCGGGACCGGTTGGCGACCGCCTGGGAGGACGAGGTGTCCCGGCCGCGGCTACGGGCCGCCGGGAACCGCTGGACGGTGGTGGGCGCCGGCACCCAGCTCCGCTACGGGCGCGACGGCCTCTGGTGGCCGTTCCGCAAGGAGGCCGGCCGGTGGGCACCGGCCGGGCCGGCCGCGGACGATCCGGCGGCGGCGCTGGCCGCCCTCGTGGCGGACGTACCGGACGGGTGCCCGTAGGGGAATTCCGACGTGATGCGAGAAACGTCACGTTTACTCAGACCTTGACACCCATTGGTCATTTCAGGTCGGCGCCAATGACAGGATGGGACCGAATCCGCACCCTTTTCATGCGATTCATTCCGCGCTGCTGCCTGCCTGGTTCCCGCTGTCCAGGCTTGCGGCGGCTCGCGTCCCGTATGTCCGCCGTTCGACCGTTCCGACGGTCGGACCGAACCGACCGTTAGGGCCCCGTCCTGCCATGCCGCTCGCCTTCCTGCACCGCCTGCGCGACCGTACGCCGCACAGCCTCCAGCCGTCCCTCCCCCGCGGGGCGGGCGCGCTGGACCTGTGCGTCAACGATCCCGTCGGACTGCCGATGGCCGGGGTGGCGATCTCCGTCCGGGACGCCAACGGCCAGGAGGCGACGGCCGGCCGGACCGACCCCAACGGCCGGCTGACTGTCACCCTGCCACCCGGCGACTACCGGCTCCTGGTGACGTGTGACGGCTTCCGCCCGGTCCGCTGCGAGGCCCGGCTGGTGGCCGGCGAGCGGACCGCGCCCCGCCCGATCACCCTGGAACTGGCGCCGGCGCTGCCGCTGCCCGACGCCGGCCAGTGGCGCCTGGACCCCGACCACAGTGCCATCCGCTTCACCGCCCGGCACATCGGACTGGCCGAGATCCACGGCCGGTTCAACCACTTCGAGGGCGGCCTGTGGATCGGCGAGCGGATGGCGGACTCCCGGGTCGAGGTGACCATCGACGCGGCGAGCATCGACACCGGCGTGCGGATGCGGGACGACCACCTGCGGTCGGCGGAATTCCTGGACGTGGCCAGGTTCCCCCATCTCCAGTTCGCCGGCGAGCGGTTCGTCCACAAGGGAGGCAGCCGGTGGGCGGTGCAGGGCGTGCTCCATCTGCACGGCGTCAGCCGCACCATCCAGTTGGACACCCGCTATCTGGGCATCGGCACCGGCATCATGGGCGAGACCCGCACCGCGTGCCAGGCCGTCACCGAACTGCACCGCGAGGACTTCACCCTGGACTGGCGCAAGATGCTGGCCAGGGGCATCGCCGCGATCGGCGCTACGATCCGGGTCGAGCTGGACATCCAGGCGGTCCGGCCCGAGTAGCCACCGCAAGGAGAGGTCGAACCCCATGACCGGCCCGTCGCCCCAGCCGCCGTTCGCCCAGGTGCTCGCCGCCGGACCGGTCGTCCTCGACGGCGGGCTCTCCAACCAACTGGAAGCCCAGGGCCACGACCTGAGCGACGCCCTGTGGTCGGCCCGGCTGCTCGCCGAGGAACCGGAAGCGGTGGTGCGGGCCCACCAGACGTACTACGAGGCGGGCGCCCAGGTCGCCATCACCTCCAGCTACCAGGCCACGTTCGAGGGCTTCGCGCGGCGCGGCACCGGTCCGGAGGAGACCGCCGGGCTGCTGCGCCGCAGCGTCGAGCTGGCCCGCGAGGCGGCCGCGCGGGCCCGCGCGGGCGGCGTCACCGGACCGCTCCATGTCGCCGCGTCGGCGGGCCCGTACGGGGCGATGCTGGCGGACGGCTCCGAATACCGCGGCCGGTACGGGCTGTCCGTTGAGGCGTTGGAGCGCTTCCACCGGCCGCGCCTGGAAGTCCTGGCCGCCGCCCGGCCCGACGTGCTCGCCCTGGAGACGGTGCCGGACGCGGACGAGGCGCGGGCGCTGCTGCGCGCCGTGCGGGGTCTCGGCGTCCCCGCCTACCTCTCGTACAGCATCGCCGGCGACCGCACCCGCGCCGGGCAGCCGCTGGCCGAGGCGTTCGCCCTGGCCGCCGACGCGGACGAGGTGATCGCGGTCGGGGTGAACTGCTGCACGCCGGACGACGCCGACCGGGCGGTGGCACTCGCCGCCCGGGTCACCGGCAAGCCGGTCGTGGTCTACCCCAACAGCGGGGAGAGCTGGGACGCCACGGCCCGCGCCTGGCGCGGGAGTCCGGCCTTCACCGCGGACCGGGTGGCCGGCTGGGTCGCGGCGGGCGCCCGGCTGATCGGCGGCTGCTGCCGGGTCGGCCCGGACGCCATCGCGGAGTTGGCAACGGCGCTGGGCCGCTGACAGGGGCGCGGGAAGACCGGCGGCGGCCTGCGTCTCCGCGCCCGCCCGCCGGGGCGCTCAGGGCGGGCGTGACGAGCGCTCATGGCCCCTTCGGCGCCCTCATGGCCCCTCGGACGCTTCCAGCCCCGCGACGCCCCCCGAGCGGCCGTACGCGCCGAAGGAGCCGCCCCGCAAGAGCCCGGCGCCCAGCGGGCGAGCGTTACCCAGCCGCAACGGACGCACCGGCGACACCCGCCCCGGCCGATGGGAGGATGCAGCCCAACTCCCCGCACCCCAGGCCCGGTTGACCGGCACGGCACTCCTGGAGGCCCTGTGACCGCTCGCTCCGCGTCGCCCCTTCTGGCCGCCGCCGCGGCCACCGCCCTCCTGGCGGGATGTACCAGCACCGCCCCCACAGGACAGCAGAACGCGGGCCCCGAACTGGTCCGCCCCGGGGTTCTGCTGACCTGTACCCACCTCCCCGGTCCCGCTCCCCGACCGCCGCACCGCCTCAGACCAGCGGCTTGGTGAGCTTCTTGGTGCCGCTGCGGTTGCCGGTCAGGCTGCACACCACGGACTTGACGCCCAGCTGGTAGCCGTGGACGGTCGGGAACTGGACGTAGGTGCCCCCGGCCGTCCCGGCGGGCTGCTTGGCCGCCTTGTCCGGGAGCTCGATGGAGCACAGCGCGGACGCCTTGTCCTTGATCTCGTTCTCGGAGGCCAGGCCACGCGGCAGGGTGTAGACGAAGACGACCTCGGCGTCGTGCGGGCCGTTGCAGGACGCCGCCCGGTTGTTGCCGCCGTCCCCGCCCGGCGGGATGTCGAAGCAGTCGCCCGTCTTCAGCGTGTAGAAGGGCGCCGTGCGGCCGGTGGACGCGGACGGGGAGGTCTCCGGGCCGGTGGGGGTCGCGGAGGCGGACGGCGCCGGGGAGGCGGCGTCGGAGGGGGTCGCGCTCGCCGGGGCGCCGGTGCCCGGCCGGGCCCGAGTGCGGCCGCCGTCGCCGCTGTTGGCCCATATGACGCACCCGACGACGAGCGCCACGACGAGCACGCCGGCGCCGATGATCAGCGCGATCGCGGTGCCGTTGCCGCCGCCGGAGGGCGGAGCGGGCGGCTGCTGCCAGTCACCGGGACCGCCGGCCGCGGGCGGCCCGAAGCCGCCGGCGGGCGCACCGTACGGGCCGGCCGGCGGCTGTCCGGCCGACGGGGCCGAGGGCCCGTAACCGCCCGGCCCGTAACCCCCGGGCCCCGGCTGCTGCCCGCCGGGTCCGTAGCCACCTCCCGGCGGGCCGAAACCGCCCGGCTCGCCCTGGGGCGGCTGGTGCGGCGGCTGGTTGGACGGCGGGGGCGGGGGAAAACTCATGGCGGAAGTGATCGCTTCTTTGATGGGGAGTCAAGGACGCGGTGACCGATCTGGACCGTTCCGAGGCGAAACATCCACCCCTGAGCCACCGTTGGCGCTCCACGGCCCGGGACGGACGGCCCCTGGCCCTGGTCGCCCGGACAGACCCTAACGTGCCCGACGTGTACGCCTCACTGCCCGGAGGTGCTCCATGTTCACCGACCTTCCCCTGGACGAACTGCGCCGCTACCGCCCACCGCTGCCCGAACCCCCCGGTTTCGACGCCTTCTGGCAGCGCACCCTCGACGAGGCCCGCGCCCACGACCTCGCCCCCCGGTTCACCACGGCCGACACCGGCCTGACCCGGCTGCACACCGACGACGTGGAGTTCACCGGCTTCGGCGGGCACCGGATCCGCGGCTGGTTCCTGCGCCCGCGCACCGCGGCCGGGCGGCTGCCGTGCGTGGTGCAGTACCTCGGCTACGGAGGCGGCCGACTGCTGCCGCACGACTGGCTGCTGTGGCCGTCGGCCGGCTACGCCACGCTGGTCATGGACACCCGCGGCCAGAGCGGTCCCGACCGGCCCGGCGACACTCCCGACCCGGTGGGCGCCGCGCACCCGGGCGTACCGGGCAAGCTGACCCAGGGCCTGCTGGATCCCGACACCTACTACTACCGGCGGCTGTTCACCGACGCCGTACGGGCCGTGGAGGCGGCCCGCCGCCACCCGGCGGTGGACGCCGAGCGGATCGTGGTCGCCGGCCACAGTCAGGGCGGTGCCCTCGCGCTGGCCATGACCGGACTCGTCCCCGGGCTCGCCGGCGCACTCATCGACGCCCCGTTCCTGACCCACATCCGGCGCGCCCTCGACCTCACCGACCAGGGGCCGTACGGCGAACTGGCCCGCTATTTCGCCGGCCAGCGCGGCCACATCGACACCGCGCTGCACACCCTCGACCACTTCGACGGCCTGAACTTCGCGGTCCGCGCCACCGCCCCGGCGCTCTTCGGCACCGCGCTGCGCGACGAGATCGTCCCGCCGTCCACCGGATTCGCCGCCCACCACCACTACGCCGGCGACAAACGGCTGGAGGTCTGGCGGTTCAACGGGCACGAGAGCGGCGGGGGCGCCCAGCGGACCGCGGAGATCCGCTTCCTCCGCGAGCTGTTCGGCGGCTGACCGCACCGGCCGCGCGTGTCGTCCACAGGCCGCCCGCGGCCCACGGCCGGCACATTACGATGCGGCTGCGCGCCGGGGCCCTGAGCGGCCGGGAGTCCCGGTTCAGGGCCTGGCACCACCGGCCGCGGAGGGAGGTGCCCGATGGGCGCACAGGCGGCCGGACCGCTGGTCGTCGGCGTGGACAGCTCGACGCAGTCCACCAAGACGCTGGTCGTGGACGCGGAGACCGGCGAGGTGCTGGCCCGTGGCCAGGCACCGCACACGGTCAGCGGCCCCGGCAAGGAGAGCGACCCACGGCAGTGGTGGCAGGCACTGGGCGAGGCACTGGCCCGGTGCGGTCCCGCCGCGCGCCAGGCGTCCGCGGTCTCCGTCGCCGGCCAGCAGCACGGGCTGGTGACGCTGGACGCGGCCGGCGAGCCGGTGCGCCCGGCGCTGCTGTGGAACGACGTCCGGCCGGCCCACGAGAGCGCCCGGCTGATCGCCGAGGGTGGCGGCCCGCAGGCGTGGGCGGAGCGCATCGGGAGCGTGCCGGGCCCGGCGTTCACGGTCGCCAAGTGGGCCTGGCTGCGCGCCCACGAGCCGGACGCGGCGGCCGCCACCGCCGCCGTCCGGCTGCCGCACGACTATCTCGTCCAGCGGCTCACCGGCCAGGCCGTCACCGACCGCGGCGACGCCTCGGGCACCGGCTGGTGGGCGGCGTCCACGGGGGCGTACGACCCCGAGACCCTGGAGCGGGTCGGGCTGACGCCCGCGATGCTGCCGCGGGTCGCGCTCCCCGGCGAGGCTGCGGGCAGCGTCCGCACCGACGAACTCCCGCTCCCGCACGGTGCGTTGGTGGCCGCCGGGACGGGCGACAACATGGCGGCGGCGCTCGGCCTGGGCCTGCGCCCCGGGCAGCCGGTGCTGAGCCTGGGCACCTCCGGCACGGTGTACGCGGTCACCACCCGCCGGCCGGCCGATCCGACCGGCACCGTCGCCGGCTTCGCCGACGCCCGCGGCGACTGGCTGCCGCTGGCCTGCACCCTCAACTGCACGCTCGCCGTGGACCGGGTGGCGGCGCTGCTCGGGCTCGACCGGGAGGCCGTCGAGCCGGGCGGCGGCGCCGTGCTGCTGCCCTTCCTGGACGGCGAGCGGACGCCGAACCTCCCGCACGCCTCGGGCCTGCTGCACGGCCTGCGCCACGACACCACACCCGGCCAGCTGCTCCAAGCCGCCTACGACGGCGCGGTGTTCACCCTCCTGCGGGCCCTCGATCAGGTGTCGGGGCCGGAGACCGCGCCCGGTGCGCCGCTGCTGCTGATCGGCGGCGGGGCGCGTGGCAGCGCCTGGCGGGAGACCGTACGCCGGCTCTCGGGCCGCCCGGTGGTGGTGCCCGAGGCCGGCGAACTGGCCGCGCTCGGCGCGGCGGCGCAGGCGGCCGGGCTGCTGCTGGGCGAGGATCCGGCGGCGGTGGCGCGCCGGTGGGGCACGGCCCGCGGCGCGGAGTACCCGGCGCGGGAGCGGGACGACGACGCCTGGGCGCGGCTGGCGGCCACACTGACGGACGGAGCGGCGCTGCTCGGCGGCTGACGGCGGCGCCCCGCATCGCCGCCGGGAATCGCCCCGGCACACTTTGCCCAGCGCCGAAAAAACCTAAACTCTTTCCACGGAAACTTATATCCATGCCACTCCATCGAGCGATTGTGCGGATAAAAACAGCGCCACTATCTTCGATGCGGCGGCGAGCTGCCGGAGAACATTTCTGACGCCCTCCCGGTGTTCCACGCCGCAGCCTCGACGAGATAGGTGACATGGTGACGACTGCCGGCGAAACGCTGTCCGGAAACGCCGAAGAGAGCCAGAATTCCAGTCTCAGTACCGCCGCCGCGCGGAATCTGGCGACGACCACCAAGACCGCACCGCAGATGCAGGGCATCACCTCCCGCTGGCTGCTGCGGCTGCTGCCCTGGGTGCAGGTCTCGGGCGGCACCTACCGCGTCAACCGACGGCTCGCGCACACCGTCGGCGACGGGCGGATCGACTTCGACATCGACGGCGGCTCGGTCGCGATCATCCCCGAGGAGCTGCGCGAACTGCCCGCGCTCTGGGAATTCACCGACACCGGGGTCCTCGCCGCGCTCGCCGAAAGGTTCATCCAGCACGAGTACGCCCCCGGCGAGGTGATCGCCCAGGCCGGCACCCCGCACGACCGGGTGGTGCTGATCGCACACGGCCGGGTCGACCGGATCGGCACCGGCAAGTACGGCGACGAGACCGTCCTCGACGCGCTGGCCGGCGGCGACCACCTCGGGGACGCCGCGCTCCACCACGCCGACGGCCAGTGGGAGTTCAGCTACCGTGCGGTGACCCGGGTGACGGTGATGACCCTGGCGCGCGAGGCCGCCCGGGAGGTCGTCGACCGCTCCCCCACGCTGCGCGACCACCTCGCGGCGGGCACCGACGGCGACGCGCCGGCGACCGACGCCGGCGGCGAATCCGCCATCGCCCTCTCCTCCGGCCACCACGGCGAACCCGCCCTGCCCAGCACGTTCGTCGACTACGACCGCGCGCCGCGGGAGTACGAACTCAGCGTCGCGCAGACCGTGTTGCGCACCCACACCCGCGTCGGCGACCTCTACAGCGACCCGATGAACCAGGTCGAGGAACAGCTCCGGCTCACGGTGCAGGCCCTGCGCGAGCGCCAGGAGCACGAGATGATCAACAACCCCGGGTTCGGCCTGCTGCACAACGCCGACCTCCGGCAGCGCGTCCGCACCCGCAGCGGCCCGCCCACCCCCGACGACCTCGACGAACTCCTCGCCACGGTCTGGAAGGACCCGGGCTTCCTGCTGGCCCACCCCAAGGCGATCGCCGCGATCGGCCGGGAGTGCAGCGTCCGCGGCCTCTACCCGGACGCGGTCGACGTCATGGGCCACTCGCTGCCGTCCTGGCGCGGCGTGCCGATCTTCCCCTGCAACAAGATCCCGGTGACGCCGGAGGGCACCAGCTCGGTACTGCTACTGCGCACCGGCGAGGAGAAGCAGGGCGTGGTCGGCCTGCACCGCAGCGGAATTCCCGATGAATACGAACCAAGCCTTTCGGTACGTTTCATGGGCGTCGACGACCAGGCCATCGTGAACTACCTCGTCAGCGCCTACTATTCGGCGGCCATTCTCGTACCCGATGCACTCGGCGTCCTGGAAGACGTGGAAATCGGACACTGAGCGGAATTCCCGGAAAAGCGACTGCCGCACCGCGCGGGACGGCAGCGCCTCCCACCGCCCACTTCTCCGTTCCCTCCCGCACGCTTCCCGGAATTGTACGCAACGAGATTTCCCGCTCACGCACCGAGATTTCCCGTACCGATCGGAACAGGTGACCGTTCACCATGACCACATCCGTGGATCCCACGTCCGACCCGCAGAACGAGGCCACCGAGCAGCACCGGTCCAGCCTGGACACCGCGGCCGCCCGCAATCTGGCGACCACGACCAAGACCCCGCCGCAGATGCAGGGCATCTCCTCGCGGTGGCTGCTGCGGGTCCTGCCCTGGACGCAGGTCTCCGGCGGCACCTACCGCGTCAACCGGCGCCTGACCCACACCCTCGGCGACGGCCGGGTGGAGTTCGTCACCGAGGGCGCCGAAGTGCGGGTCATTCCCCAGGAGTTGCGCGAGCTGGCACCACTGCGCGGCTTCACCGACGACCCCACCCTCCAGGAGCTGGCCGGGCGGTTCGCCCAGCGGGACATCGTCCCCGGCGACGTCCTCGCCGAACGCGGCACACCGACCGACCAGGTGATCCTGATCGCCCACGGCAGGATCGAACGGGTCGGCACCGGCAAGTACGGCGACGAGACGGTGACCGCGCTGCTCACCGGCGGCGACGCGGCCGGCGACGCGGCACTGCTCGGCGCCGACGCCGAGTGGGAGTTCACCCTCCGCGCGGCCACCCGCGGCACCGTCCTCACCCTCTCCCGCGGCGACTACGAGGAGGTGCTGGGCCGTTCGGCGGCACTGCGCGAGCACGTCGAGAGCTTCCGCACCGCCCTCGTCCCGGCACAGAACAAACACGGCGAGGCGGCCATCGAACTGGCCGCCGGCCACGTCGGCGAGCCGACGCTCCCGGGCACGTTCGCGGACTACGAGCGGTCGCCGCGGGAGTACGAACTCAGCGTCGCGCAGACCGTGTTGAAGATCCACTCACGGGTCGCCGACCTCTACAACGACCCGATGAACCAGCTGGACCAGCAGCTGCGGCTGACGATCGAGGCGCTGCGCGAGCGCCAGGAACACGAACTGGTCAACAACCGCGAGTTCGGCCTGCTGCACAACGCCGACCTCAAGCAGCGCATCCACACCCGCAGCGGCCCGCCCACCCCCGACGACCTCGACGAGCTGATCTCCCGCCGCCGCAAGACGCAGTTCCTGCTGGCGCACCCGCGGACCATCGCGGCCATCGGCCGGGAGTGGAACGCCCGCGGCATCTACCCCGCGACCGTGGACATCGAGGGCACGACGGTACGCGCCTGGCGCGGCATCCCGCTGCTGCCCTGCAACAAGATCCCGATCAACCCGGACCAGACCAGCTCGATCCTCGCCCTGCGCGTCGGCGAGGAGAACCAGGGCGTGGTCGGCCTCCACCAGACCGGCATCCCCGACGAGTACCGGCCCGGCCTGTCGGTGCGGTTCATGGGCATCAACGACCAGGCCGTCATCAAGTACCTGGTCAGCGCCTACTACTCGGCGGCAGTACTGGTGCCGGACGCACTGGGCATCCTGGAGGACGCCGAGATCGGACGCTGAGATCGGAAGCTGAAACGAACGGGACCGGGAGCCCGAAGCGAAACCTGATACCCCGTCACCCGGGTGCGGCCACTCCCCTGACTTACCGTCAGTTCCACGGCGTGGCACGGCATCCGGGTGACGTTCGTGCGGTCCGATCAGGGGGCGTTGAGCGTATTTGATTCACGGTTGACCTTCTTTGGTCAAGCCATTGACGCAACGGCCATTCCCTTGGCGGGGCGCGTGCTGCTGCGCATGACGAACGCACCGGCTGCGCATGACATGTACGCGACCGCCCCTCGGTCCTTGTCAGGAGTTCGCATGGAACCCGACCAGCACTTCCCGGCTCGCCGTCGGCTGCTCGCCGGCGCCGCCGCATTCGCCGCGGCCGCCGCCGTCACCCCCCTCACCTCGGCCGACGCCACCTCGCCCCGCAAGCGGCCCAGGAAATCCGCCGGCTACCCGCCCGTCCACTGGCACCCCGCCAGCTCCGGCAACTACACGGCGGCCAACCGTCCCACGCAGTACCGCATCGACACCGTCGTGATCCATGTGACGCAGGAGACCTTCAGGGAGACCCTGCGGATCTTCCAGAACCCCCGGCACAAGGCCGCCGCGCACTACGTCGTCCGCTCCTCGGACGGCTACCTCGCCCAGTGCGTCCGCGAACGCGACATCGCCTGGCACGCCGGCAACTGGAACTACAACACCCGCAGTATCGGCATCGAGCACGAGGGCTGGATCGACGACCCGAAGTGGTTCACCGAGAGCCTCTACACCCGCTCCGCCCTGCTGACCGCCGCCATCTGCGAGCGCTACGGCATCCCCAGGGACCGCAAACACATCATCGGGCACGTCGAGGTCCCGGGCGCCACCCACACCGACCCGGGCCGGCACTGGGACTGGTCCCACTACATGGAGCTGGTCAAGGGAGTGTCCTCCTGGGACCACAAGTGGGACCACAAAGGCGACGGTTTCTGGGACCGCAAGGGGGACAGCTTCTGGGGCCACAAGGGCGACGACTTCTGGGACCGTAAGGGGGACGGCTTCTGGGACCGCGAGGGGGACGAGTTCTGGGAGGACCTGCTCGACTCCTGAAGTCCGCCGGGCCGGCCGCCCACGGCCCGGACACCCCGCCGCCCGTTCCCGGGCGACACGGCACCGTTCCGCGAATGTTCGGCATCCCGCCATCCGCGGGCCATAGTGAGCGCGGCCACCACCTGGGACTGTTGACGCGACGTCAGGGGGCTTTTGTGAAGCAGAGGTTGAGAAAGTTCCGGACGGTGGCGGCGCTCGCGGTCGCCTGGGGCGTACTGGCCGGCGGCACGGCGGCGGGCGCGACACGGGCGTCCGCCGACGGCGGCCTCACCCGGACCGCCCCGACGCACCTGGCCCGCGGCGTGACCTACACCCAGTTCCGCATGCTCCTGCCCCGCGGCATCGTCCACGGCCATCTGCTGACCGTGGACCTCTCCGATCCCTCGGTCTCCGTTGACCTGCTCCACCCGGCCGTGGTCGCCGCCCGGGCCCCGGTGTCCGAACTGGCCGACGACCGGGACGCGGTCGGCGCGGTCAACGGCGACTTCTTCGACATCAGCGAGGCGCAGCACCCCGGGGCCGAGGTCACCGGCTCCTCGGTGGGGCCCGCGGTGGCGTCGGGGCGGGAGCTGAAGGCCGCGGTACCGGACGGCCAGCGATTCGGCCCGACACTGCCGCCCGGCGCCACCACCGAGGACGTCCTCACCGTCGGCTACGACCACCGCGCACGGCTGGACCGCCTGGCGCTGCGCGGCACCGTGCGCAGCCACGAAGGCTCCTGGCCACTGCGCGGACTCAACCAGTACGCCCTCCCGCAGGGCGGCATCGGCGCCTACACCGCCCGCTGGGGCGCGGTCTCCCGCGTACGCGCGGTCTGCGGCACGGACACCGACCGCGGGGCGGGCTGCGACACCGACACCGCCGAGGTCACGATCCGCCACGGCCGCGTCGCCCGGATCACCGCCCGACCGGGCGCCGGCGTGATCCAGCCGGGTTCGGTGGTCCTGGTCGGCCGCGAGCAGGGCGCGCGACGCCTGCGGACCCTGCACCTCGGCGAGCGGGTGCACCTCAGCCACCGCCTCGTCGGCCGCCTGCCGGGCCGCCTGCGCTGCGCGGTCGGCGGCTTCCCCGTCCTGCGGCACGGCCGCCCGGCCGACGGCCTGGACAACGTCGCCGTCACCATGCGGACCTCCGCCGGCATCGCCGACCGCGGCCGCACCCTCTACCTGATGGCGCTGGACGGGGAGAAGGGAAAGCACCAGACGGGCCTCACGGTGCGGGAGCTGGCCAGGCTCATGGCGCTGCTCGGCGCGCGGGAGGCGATGGATCTGGACGGCGGCGGCTCCTCGACGTTCGTCACCCAGGGCCCGTACGGCGAGGCGGAGGTGCGCAACCATCCGACGAGTGGGAGGGAACGGCCGGTCGCCAATGCGGTGGGGGTGTTCTCGGGCGCAGGCGGCCTGGGGGAAATCTCGGAGGGGTGACGCCTGGGGCTGGCGACACCGTGGGCTGGTGACGACGCCGGGGCGGCGGGCGAGACCGTGGCGGGTGGGGCGGGGCCGTGTGGCGAGTATGTGGCGCTGGCGAAACTGTGGCGAGTCGGGTGTTCCCCGGTGTTCTCTTCTGCGCTGTCCTTCTGCGGTGTCCGGGGGCGCTTCGTCCGGGGCCTTGTTCCGGGGCGCTACTTCGCTTCGCTGTTGGGCGGGGCTCCATTACTTCGCTTGGTTGTCGGGCGGGACTCCTTTCCGTCGGGTGGGTCGGGCTTTCTTGGTGAGTGGGGGCGCGGGCGTCGGTCTCTCCGTGGGGCGGGGCGGTGGGGCGGCTTGGGGTTCCGCTGTGGGCCGGGTGCCTCTGCCTCTTCCTTGTTCGGCAACGATTACGGAGAGTTATTTGTTCCCGGGGTCTTACGGAGTGTGGTGGAGGTCGTACAGTTCGTACATGGGGTGAGGGTAGAGGGCAGGGTAAGGGGATGGATTACGGGCGGACGCTGCTGACGACGTCGGCGGCGCCGGCCAGGCCATGGTGGATGTCGGGGGCGAGGCTGCTGCCGGCCAGGTAGAAGCCGAGCAGTCCGCACACGAGGGCGTGCGAGATCTTCAGTTTTCCGCTGCGCAGAAAGATCACGACCAGGATCACCAGCAAGAGGATGACCGAGATGGAGACCGCCATGGACACAACACCTCCTCGACCGCCGCCCGAACGGGCGGTAAGCGGTGGCCAGTTTGGCGCATTTCGGGGTATGTCCGGTTAGAGGGCGGGTGCTCCAAACAGGTGGTCACTGCGGGTCACGGAGGGAAGGGGGACACCTCGGTCAGGTGGGGTGGGGCTCCGGGGCAGGGGCGGGCACTGTCCACCGTCGGGCGAGACGGGCCCGTTCTGGATCGGGGTGCGGATCGGGCCAGGGTCGGGCTGAGTCGGGGCGGGGAAGTGGATGGTCCGGGTCGGAGTGGGGGCGGATGGGGCGGGGGCGTGGCGCGAGGCTTCGCCTCGGGGTTTCGTTCCTTTGGGTGGGATGTTCGTGGCCTTCTTTCGGGTGGGGATGTTCGTGGCCTTGGGTGCGGGGTGTGCGTGTGGAGGTGGGGGTGTGCGGCGTCGGGGGCGGCGGGTGACGGTTGGGGACAGTGGGGGTTTTCGGGGGTCGGTAAAGAAGTGGCATGGATCACGTCACGCCTCGCAACGGGGTGTTGCGATTGTGCGTCTTAGCGGCCGACATCGCCGCCGCCCCGCTTCACCGACGGAAAGTCCGCCCATGAGCCTGAGCCCCGCCCGGTCGTTCCGGCCGTCCCGGTCGTTGTGTGTCGCCCTCGCGCTGATGCCGGTGCTCGGCGTCGGCACGCTCGCGGCCTGCGACGCGGCCCGGGCGTCGGCGACGCAGGCGCGGCCGGTGAAGGTGGGGCTGGGGTCGGCCGCCGGGCATCCGACGGTGCAGGCCGGCGACCGGCTTCGGGTCAGTGCGACCGGCGGGGTCCTGACCGAGGTGACGGTGACCGACCCGCGGGGGCGGCAGTTGGTCGGCGCGTTCAGCCACGGCGGGACGATATGGACGTCGCGGGCCAAGGCGGCGCCGGACACCAAGTACTCGGTGCTCGCCCGCACGAGGGGTGTCCAGGGCACCTCCGGTGAGGCCAAGGAGTCGCTGACCACCGGGAAGGTGGCCAAGCGGAACCGGGCGACGCTCAGCCCCCGTCCGCGTGACGGGGTGGTCGGCACCGGCGATCCGGTCAGCCTGACCTTCGCGTTTCCCGTGCGGGACCGGGCGGCGGTGGAGCGGCGGCTGAAGGTCACCACCGACAACCGCACCGAGGGAGCCTGGACCTGGGTGTCCGGTCATGGCATGGAGCGGATCGTGTGGTGCCCGGCGAAGGGCTGGAAGCCGGGCACCAGGGTCACGCTGCGGGCCGAGCTCAACGGCGTGGACTCCGGTGACGGGCGCTTCTTCACCAAGGACTACGGTCTGCGGTTCACCGTGGGCCGGGGGCCGGCGGTCCGGTCGGACCTCGATTCTGACGCGTACATCACACCCGGACTCGGACTTACGCCGGCTTTATGGCAAGGTCCAGGTGGGTGACCCCGTGGTGGTCACCGAACCCTCCTTGCGAGGGACAGACAACCGAGGGGGCGGGGCCGGAGGCTGGATGGTCGGCCGGTCGCAGCGGCAGGGGACCCGGGGCGGCGAGCACGCACCCCGCGGTTGGTCTGCCAACCCCTCTTCAGAGCCTAATGTGACGGAATGAGCACCGTGCAGGACCAGGATCAACTCACGGGGTGGCGGCGCCTGCGGCGCCGCGTCCCCAATGGCTTCGCCATCGTCTTCAGCTTGCTGGGCCTTTTCTGTGCCCTGACGGCACTGATCGGGCCCCTTCGGCGCAACCTCCACTCGGTGATCTACTGGCTGGACACTCTCACCATCCCGGTGACGCCGAACTTCGCCTATGCCGCGTTCCTCTTCCTCCTGGCCGCGGCGTTGACCGCGCGGAAACGGGTGGCCCTGTGGTTCGTGGTCGCGTACATGGCGCTGAACGTCCTTGCCGTCGCGGTGCTGCTGGCGGACGGGGCCTGGGAGTACAGCTTCTCCCTGGTGCTGTGTGTCGGGGCGATGGTGCTGCTGCTCGTCTCGCACCGTGAGTTCTACGCGATCACCCGGCGCGGGGCGTTCCTGCGGGCCGCGCTGGTGCTGGCCGGCGGTCTCGTGGCCGCGGTACTGATCGGCTGGGGTCTGGTGTCGCTGGCGCCCGGTTCGCTGGAGCGCGGTGGCGGCAACCGGCTGCTGTGGGCGGCCAACCGGGTGTGCGGCGGGCTGGTCGGCGGCAAGATCGTCGAGGGGCATCCGGCCCACTGGATCGGCACCCTGCTGGGGCTGCTGGGTGCGCTGGCGCTGCTCAACGCCGCCGCCGCGCTGTTCCGTTCGCAGCGGATGGAAGCGGCGCTGCACGGCGACGAGGAGGACCGGATCCGGGCGCTGCTGGCGAAGTACGGCAGCCAGGACTCGCTGGGTTACTTCGCGACCCGTCGCGACAAGGCCGTGGTCTTCTCCCCCAGCGGCAAGGCGGCCGTCACCTACCGTGTGGAGGCCGGGGTCTGCCTGGCCAGCGGTGATCCGGTCGGTGACCGGGAGGCGTGGGGTCCGGCGATCGACGCGTGGCTGGATGTCGCGGGCCGCTATGGCTGGCAGCCGGCGGTGATGGGTGCGAGCGAGGACGGCGCCAAGGCGTTCGCGCGTGCGGGGCTGGGTGCGCTGCAGCTCGGTGACGAGGCGATTCTGCATGTCGCGCAGTTCGATCTGGACGGCCGGGACATGCGGGTCACCCGCCAGGCCGTCAACCGTGTGGCGCGGGCCGGGGCGACGTTCCGGGTGCGGCGGCACGCGGAGCTGACCGATGCGGAGATGCAGGAGGTCATCCAGCGGGCGGACGCGTGGCGGGACACCGAGACCGAGCGTGGTTTCTCGATGGCGCTGGACCGGCTCGGGGACGAGCAGGACGGCGAGTGTCTGCTGGCGGAGGCGTTCGACGCCGACGGCAACATGATCGCGCTGCTGTCGTTCGTGCCGTGGGGCAAGGACGGCATCTCGCTGGACGTGATGCGGCGCGACCGCAGTGCGCCGAACGGCGTGATGGAGTTCATGGTCGCGCAGCTGTGTGCGCAGGCCGGGTCGCTCGGGGTGCGGCGGGTCTCGCTGAACTTCGCGGTGTTCCGGTCGGCGTTCGAGGAAGGTGCCCGGATCGGTGCCGGTCCGGTGCTGAAGTTCTGGCGGCGGCTGCTGCTGTTCTTCTCGCGCTGGTGGCAGCTGGAGGCGCTGTACCGCTCGAACTCGAAGTATCTGCCGGAGTGGTACCCGCGGTTCCTGTGCTACGCGGATGCCGGTGCGCTGGCCCGGATCGGTCTGGCGTCGGGTATCGCCGAGGGCTTCGTGGCGGTGCCGAGCCTGGGCAAGCTGTGGGGCAAGGGGCACAAGAAGCGGGTGCTGGCCCCGGCGAGCACCGCGGGTCTGCCGTCGCTCGACGAGCTGGGTCTGGTGGCGGCTCCGCCGGCCACCGAGGAGGAGCGCCGGGAGCAGGAGCTGGCGGCGCTGCCCGAGCAGGTGCGGGTGCGGCACCGGAAGCTGGAGCGGCTGCGGGAGGCGGGTACCGACCCGTATCCGGTGGGCGTGCAGCGGACGCACACGCTGGGCCAGGTGCGGGAGGAGCACCGGGAGCTGGCGGCCGGGGAGCGTACCGGCAAGACCGTCACGGTGGCCGGGCGGGTGCTGCTGGTCCGTGATCACGGCGGGGTGCTGTTCGCGGTGGTGCGCGACTGGTCGGGCGATCTGCAGATCGCGCTGACCCGGGATGCGGGCGGTGAGCTGCTGGACCGTTTCGGTGCGGATGTGGACCTCGGTGACCATGTCGAGGCCGAGGGCGAGGTCGGTTGCAGTGACCGCGGTGAGCTGACGGTGTTCGTGACGCAGTGGCGGCTGACCGCCAAGTGTCTGCGTCCGCTGCCGGACAAGCGGCGTGGTCTGTCCGACCCGGAGGCCAAGGTCCGCCAGCGGTATGTGGACCTGGTCGTCTCGCCGGACGCGCGGGACACCGTGCGGGCCCGCAGCACGGCGGTGCAGGCGCTGCGGCAGGGGCTGATCGACCGGGGGTACCTGGAGGTCGAGACGCCGATGCTGCAGCAGATCCACGGTGGTGCGAACGCGCGTCCGTTCCACACCCACATCAACGCCTATGACCTGGACCTGTATCTGCGGATCGCGCCGGAGCTGTATCTGAAGCGGCTCTGCGTCGGCGGTATGGAGAAGGTCTTCGAGATGGGGCGGACGTTCCGTAACGAGGGCATCTCGTACAAGCACAACCCCGAGTTCACGATGCTGGAGGCGTACCAGGCGTTCGCCGACTACGACGTGATGCTCAACCTGACGCGGGAGCTGATCCAGGGGGCGGCGGTCGCCGCGTTCGGCAGTGCCACGGCGCGGAAGGCGGATGCGAGCGGGCGGCTGGTCGAGCACGACATCTCGGGTGTCTGGCCGGTGAAGACGGTGTACGGGGCGATCTCCGAGGCGTTGGGCGAGGAGGTCGACGCGGACACCGGGCCGGATGTGCTGCGGCGGCTGTGCGTGGCGGCGTCGGTGCCGGTCAATCCGGAGATGGGCCGGGGCGACGTCGTGTTGGAGATGTACGAGCGGCTGGTCGAGGAGAAGACCACGCTGCCGACCTTCTACAAGGACTTCCCGACCGACGTCTCGCCGCTGACCCGTCAGCACCGCAAGGATCCGCGGGTGGCGGAGCGCTGGGACCTGGTCGCGTTCGGTACCGAACTGGGCACTGCCTACTCGGAGTTGACCGACCCGGTGGAGCAGCGGCGGCGGCTGACCGCGCAGTCGTTGCTGGCGGCCGGTGGTGATCCGGAGGCGATGGAGCTGGACGAGGACTTCCTGCAGGCTCTGGAGTACGCGATGCCGCCGACGGGTGGTCTGGGGATCGGTGTGGACCGGTTGGTGATGTTCCTGACGGGTCTGTCGATTCGGGAGACGCTGCCGTTCCCGTTGGTGCGGAAGCGCTGATCGCGCGGGGTGCCGACGTCCGGGCCTTTCCGCTCGGATGCGCGGGGCTCCGCCCCGGACCCCGGTCCTCGAACGCCGGACGGGCTGGATTTGCCAGCCCGCCCGGCGTTTTTTGTACGGCTACTTGTTGGCCTGGTGGTGGAGGGGTTCGCCGCGGAGGTAGCGGGCGACTTCGGCGGCGGCGATGTCGGCGGCCTTGTGGGCGACCTGCCGGCTGCCGCCGGCGATGTGCGGGGTGAGGACGACGCCGGGGGCGGTGAGCAGGCGGGAGTCGGCGGGGACGGGTTCCTGGGGGAAGACGTCGAAGCCGGCGCCGGCGAGGTGGCCGCTTTCCAGGGCGTCGCAGGCCGCGTCGTAGTCGAGGAGGGCGCCGCGGGCGCAGTTGACGAGGACGGCGCCGCGGGGCATGGCGGCGATCTGTGCGCGGCCGATCATGCCGGTGGTCTCCGGGGTGACCCGGGCGTGCAGGGAGACGATGCGGGAGCGGCGGAGGAGTTCGTCGAGGGTGACGTGTTCGGCGAGGCCGGCCAGGGTTTCGGGGCGGACGTAGGGGTCGTGGACGAGGATGTGGGCGCCCATGGCGTGCAGGACCTTGGCGACGCGGCAGCCGATGGCGCCGTAGCCGATCAGGCCGATGGTGGTGCCGTCGATCTCGATGCCGCAGTTGTCGTAGTCGTAGTAGTCGCCGCGCCAGGTGCCGGAGCGGAGGGCGGTGTGGGTGTCGCCGACGCCGCGGGCGGCGGCCAGCAGCAGGGTGAGGGTGTGTTCGGCGGTGGCGGTGGCGTTGCGGCCGGGGGCGTGGCAGACGGCGACGCCGTGGCGGGTGGCGGCTTCGAGGTTGGCGTTGACCGGGCCGCCGCGGCTGGTGCAGAAGAGCTTGAGGTCGGGGCAGTTGGCGAGGATGCGTGCGGTGAGCGGGCCGTGTTCGGTGAGGCAGATCTCGATGCCCTGGAGGGCCTGGATCATCTCGTCCTCGGTGCCGGATGCCTCGGTGACCTCGGCGACGGGGCCGAAGGGGGTGTGGGGCCAGCCGAACTGGATCTCGCGTATCTCCAGGGGGGTGTCCCCGGCCGCCTTGCGTACGGCCGCGCTGAACAGGCCGGGGCGGATGAAGTGGTTGCCGGCGGCGAGGACGGTGGTGGTCATGTGGGGTTCTTCTCCTGGTGTGCGGTGCGGTGGTTCGTGGTGGGTCAGGGGAGGGCGGGGGCCGTGGTGAGGGCGGGGGCGTTGAGGCGGAGGAGGGCGGTGTGGTCGTTCTCGATGCGGATCTCGGTGAGGGCGCCGTTGTGGAGTTGGGGGAAGGTGCGGCGGTATGCGGCGAGGGGGATGCCGAGGAGGTGGCAGAGGAGGACGCGGATGAGGGTGGAGTGGGCGACGATCAGGATCCGGCCGTGGGGGTGGTCGCGGGTGAGGTCGGTGAGGCAGGCGGCGGCGCGTTGTGCGGCGTGGCGGGGGTGTTCGCCGCCGGGGAGGTGGTGGTCGGCGGGGTCGGCGAGGAAGGCGGCGAGTTTCTGGGGGAAGTGCTGCCGCATCTCGTCGCGGGTGAGGCCCTCGCCCTGGCCGAAGTCGAGTTCGGTCAGGCGGGGGTCGGTGTGGGGGGTGAGGCCGCAGGCGTCGGCGGCGGGGGCGGCGGTGAGGCGGGCGCGGGAGAGGGGGGAGGTCCAGATGGCGGTGAGGCTGGCGGTGGCGGCCCAGTCGGCGAGGGTGCGGGCCTGTTCGCGGCCGCGGTCGGTGAGCGGGACGTCGGAGCGGCCGGCGTAGCGGTTCTCCGCGTGCCAGACGGTCTCGCCGTGGCGGACGAGGAGGAAGTCGGTCACTGGGCGGCCCTCCTGAGGGCGTGGTCGGCCACGGCGGGGTCGAGCCAGCCACGGCGGGTGAGTTCGGTGACGAAGCGGTGGTAGGTGGGGAGGTGGCGGGTGGTGCGGTGGGGGTCGGGCCGGATCTCGGTGCCGGGGCGGACCATGGCGGCGGCGGTCGCGGGGAGGCCGGCGCCTGCGGAGGCGGCGGCGAGGACGGCCATGCCGAGGGCGCCTTCGGCGTGTTCGGGTACGTGGACGGTGCGGCCGAGGACCTCGGCGCGCAGGCGGCACCAGTAGGTGTTGCGGGCGCCGCCGCCGGTGAAGGTGAGGGGGCCGTCGGTGGGGGCGCCGAGGTGGTCGAGGTAGTCGAAGCAGAGGCGTTCGAGGCAGGCGACGCCGAGGAGGTAGGCGTGGAACTCGGCGGCGCGGGTGGGGGTGTCGCCGAGGATGAAGGGTTCGGCTTCGGGGGCGCGGAAGGGGAAGCGTTCGCCGCCGGTGGAGACCAGGGGGTAGGCGACGGCGTCCGGGTCCTGGGCGGCGGCCTGTTCGGTGAGGACGTCGAGGTTCTCGCCGTGGAAGTACTGGGAGATGACGCCGGCGCCGCTGCTGGAGGCGCCGCCGGGCAGCCAGGTGTCGCCGGGGCCGCGGTGGCAGTAGACGACGCCGGCGGGGTCGCGGATGAGGTGGTCGCTGCTGCCTTTGAGGACGAGGGTGGTGCCGAGGACGGCGTTCCATGCGCCGGGGGTGAGTGCGCCGGCGCCGATCTGGGCGGCGCAGCCGTCGGTCATGCCGGCGACGAGGGTGGTGCCGGCGGGGATGCCGGTGGCGTCGGCGGCTTCCGGGCAGACGGTGCCGAGGACGGTGCCGGGGCGGACGACGTCGGGCAGGAGGTCGATGGGGATGCCGAGGGTGTCCATGACGTCGTGGGGCCAGCGTTCGTCGATGAGGTGGTAGCCGGTTTTGAGGGCGTGGCCGGCGTCGCTGGGGACGGGGTGGCCGGCGAGTCTCCAGGTGATGAGGTCGACCTGGTGGAGGAGGCGGGAGCCGGTGCGGAGGGTGGGGTCGTGGTCGAGGAGCCAGCGGAGTTTGGGCAGGGCCCAGGAGGGCGGCATGCTGCGGTAGCCGAGGGCTTCCCAGACGTGGGCGCCGGCGGCGTTGACGGTGGTGGCCTGGTCGGTGGCGCGGCCGTCGTCGTACATGAGGCCGGGGGTGCGGGGGGTGCCTTGGGGGTCGGTGAGGAGGAGGGTGCCGGAGGTTCCGTCGATCGCGAGTCCCCGGATGCGGTGGGTGTCGAGGCCGGTGAGGGCCTCGCGGCAGGCGTCGGCGAGCGCGGTCCACCAGGTGTGGGGGTCCTGCTCGTGGCGGTTGCCGGTGCGGTGGCCGGTCAGCGGGCGGGCGGCGGTGGCCAGGAGTGTGCCGGTGCCGTCGACGGCGAGGCAGCGGGCGCTCTGGGTGCCGAGGTCGAGGCCGAGCCAGATGCCGTCGGGGTCGGGGCCGCTGCCGGGGCCGGTGGGTCCGGGGGCGTGCGGGTCAGACACGGATGCCTCCAGGGGCGGGGGTCTCGGCGGGGTGGTGGGTGGGGTCGGTGCGTCGGGGGGCGGGGGCGGGGCGCCAGGTGGCGGGGGTGCGCCAGCCGGCGGTGCGGGCGAGGCCGCGCCAGGTGAGGAAGTCCTGGTGGAGGGCGGCGTAGAAGGCGGCGCGCTCGGGGTCGGGTTGCCAGCGGCGCCGCATGTGGACGTACTTGTCGGCGGCGCGGTGCATGCTGCTTTCGGCGCCGGTGCGGACAAGGCCGGTGAGGAAAGCGCCCTTGGCGCCGATTTCGGTGTCGCCGGAGCGGGCGGTGGGGATGCCGGTGGCGTCGGCGATGAGGGCACACCAGGCGTCGCTGTTGGCGCCGCCGCCGCACAGGCGGAGTTCGGTGACGTCGGTGCGGGCGGCGGCGAGGGCGTCGCGCAGGACGAGGGAGAGTCCGTCGAAGACGGCGCGGGCGAGGTCGGCGGGGGTGTGGTCGAGGGAGAGGCCCCAGAAGCAGCCGCGGGCGCCGGGGTCGAGGAAGGGGGCGCGTTCGCCGGCGGGTGAGAGGTAGGGCAGGAACGTCAGGCCGCGGGCGCCGGGCGGGGACTGGAAGGCCAGGCGGGAGAGTTCGGGTGGTCCGGGCAGGTGCAGGAGGCGGGCGGCCCAGCCGAGGACTTCGGCGCCGTTGAGGGTGGGGAAGGCGCGCAGGACGCGTTCGCGGCCGCGGTAGGCGATGTGGACGCCGGAGGGTTCGCCGGTGGTGTCGATGCCGGTGCGGACGATTTCGGTGCACAGGGTGGTGCCGAGGATGCCGCATGCCTGGCCGGGGTTGACGACGCCGACGCCGCGGGCGGTGGCGGCGATGTCGTAGGGGGCCATGACGACGGGGAGGCCGGCGGGCAGGCCGAGTTGGGCGGCGGCGCCGGTGGTGAGTTCGGCGGTGCGCTGGTCCTCGCCGAGGACGGTGGGCAGGAGCCGGGCGCAGCGGGTGAGGCCGAAGAGGTCGAGGACGGCGGGGTCGTACTGGCCGGTGGTGTGGTCGAGGAAGGGGGCGGAGGCGTCGGATTCGTCGGTGGCGCGGATGCCGGTGAGGCGGAGGAAGAGCCAGCCGGCGGCGGTGAGGGAGGTGGTGGAGCGGGCGAGCCGGTCGGGGTCGTGGGCGGCGAGCCAGGCGAAGAGGGCGTTGGGCATGCCGGCGCAGGTGAGTGAGCCGTTGCGGCGGAAGGCGGCTTCGAGGAGGCCGGCGCGCTGCCAGGTGGTGAGGAGGTCGCCGGCGCGGCCGTCGGACCAGAGGAGGGCGGGGCCGGTGGGGCGGCCGTGGTCGTCGATGAGCCAGGCGCCGTCGCCCTGGGCGGTGAAGGAGACCAGTCGGACGGGGTCGGTGAGGTCGGTGAGGGCGTCGCGGACGGTGTGGACGACGGCCTGCCAGACGGCGTCCATGTCCTGTTCGGCCCAGCCGGGGTGGGGGCGGAGGACTTCGGTGACGACGCGGGAGACGGCGATCTCGTTGCCCTGGTCGTCGAAGACGACGGACTTGATGACGGTGGTGCCGGCGTCGATGGTGAGTACGGACATCAGCGGGGTCCTTTCACGCCAGGCCGGCCAGGCCGGCCGATTCCGCCCGGGGCTCGTCCGGCGGCTTCGGGAACGGGGGTGGGTGCGGCTCACCGCGTACATGTGCCGCGGCTCCAGAGAGGGCATCGACGCCGATATCGGTACGTATGCCGCCAGAGTAACGCTGCGCTTGGCTGGCTTCCCACGTTGTCGGCTTGCCCGCCATAGGGGTTCGCCTTTTTTGCGCCTAGCGGCGCTTGCCGGTCCGCTGCGCTTGGCTGGCTTCCCACGTTGCCGGGTGCGGCGCCGTGTCGCCTGGCGGCGGGAGTTGTCCGCTGCGCGGGGCTGTTGGGTGCGGTGACGGGCCTCCGGGGGTGGTGTGCCGGACTGCTTCGCTTTACGTCCGGCACACCACCCCCTCCGACCCGTCCCCTCCCGTTGAGGGTCAGATTTCAGGCCAGTTGGGCCATCCGTCTGTGGGCCGGTGCAGGCCCCGGACTGATGGGTGACCGGCAGTTGGTGAGCGAGCCGGCACGGGACCACTCACGCCAGCCCCCACCCACCGTTTCCATGACCACCCACGGGAGGGGACGGGTCGGAGGGGCAGGGGGTGTGTCCGGACGTAAAGCGCAGCAGTCCGGACACACCCCCTGCCCCGGAGGCCCGGCACCGCACCCAACAGCCCCGCGCAGCGGACCCGCAATGCGCCGCAGGCGCAACAGGCAAGCGGCAAACCCCGGCGGAACGCCGGCTAGCGTTCGTCATCGAAGGTCCCCTTCGTTCTGCGGCGGCGCGGTGAGCGGTGGTCCGAGTCGGCTGCGGGGTGCCGGAGGCCGCAGGCCGTTGAGCGACGCGGTGATGCAATCGTTCGCGCAGATGGGGCGTCAAGGGCGGCCGGAATCTTCCCATCGCGGCGGGGACCTGCCGTGATGCGTCGCGGCGGAGCCGCATGCGGTGGGCCCGCGTGCCCCGCGCGCCGCGTTACCTTCGTGTGAACATCACGCGGCGCCTCACGCGCCGGTGACCGTGGGACGAACCGGAGGGAACGGGGCGATGGACCGGGTCGAGGCCCAGGAGGAACGGCGGCGGCGGATCCGGGAGTCGGTGGTCGCACGGGGGTTCGTGCGGACCTCCGACCTGGCCGCGGAGTTCGGGGTCAGTCTGATGACCGCCCATCGGGATCTGGACGCGCTGCAGGCGCAGGGCTGGCTGCGGAAGGTGCGGGGCGGGGCGACGGGGCTGCCGTCGGCGCAGTTCCACGGCACGGTCGCGGAGCGGATGGCGACGATGGCGGCGACCAAGCGGCTGTTGGCGCGGGCCGCGGCGGCGCTGCTGGTGCCCGGGCAGACGGTGCTGCTGGACGACAGCACGACCTGTCTGATGCTGGCGCACCAGGCTCCCGGGCACGCCCCGTTGACGGTGCTCACCAATTCGCTGCCGGCGATCACCATGCTGGCGCGGGAGCCGGGTATCTCGCTGATCACGCTGGGCGGGGCGTACTACCCGGCGTATGACGCGTTCATGGGGCTGCACACCGCGGACGCGGTCCGGGCGTACCGGGCGGATGTGCTGTTCCTGTCGACGACGGCCGTCGCCAAGGGCCGCTGCTATCACACGTCGCCGGAGACGGTGCAGGTCAAGCGGGCGATGATGGAGAGCGCGGCGCGGCGGGTGCTGGTCGCCGACCACACCAAGTTCCGGAAGGACGGGCTGTACGCGCTGGCGCCGCTGACCGACTTCGACCTGCTGATCACCGACGACGGGCTGCCGGCGGAGGAGGTACGGGCGATCCGGGCGGCCGGCACGCGGGTGACGGTGGTGGCGGGACGCGGGGGCGCGCGGGGTGCGGCGGGGTGTGTGGGCGCGTCCGCGGAATAGTCGGCCTCCGCCGCGCGTTGGGGCCCCCGAGGGGGCGCTCGCTTCCCCTACGGGATCTGTTCGCCCCTCCCCCAAGGGCCCCCGGCCCAGCCGCTCCCCCGCCGCTGCCGGGACCTACCCCAGCCCCAGCACCCCGGGGTCGGTCGCCAGGTCGCGCAGGGCGGCTCGGGGGTCGGTGAGGAGGTGGCGGGCGGTGAGGTCGAGGATGCCGCAGACGGCGCTGATCTCGGCGGCGGTGGTGCCGTCGGTCTTGCGCACGGTCTGCTCGATGACGAAGGTCTTCCCCTCGTTCCAGTCGAACCGGCAGCTGACCTCGACCTCGTCACCGGCGCGGAGTTCCCGCCGGTAGCGGATGGTGGTTTCGAGGGTGACCGGGCCGATGCCGCGGGCCACCAGTTCGCTCTGCGGGATGCCGCCGGCCTGGAGGGCGGACCAGCGGGCGTGCTCGGCGTACTGGAGGTAGACGCTCTGGTTGAGGTGGCCCTGGGTGTCGGTCTCATAGCCGCGGACGGTGATCGGTACGGCGAAGGTCCGGTCCGGGCCCGTTTCCGTCGCCACATGCGCCACTTCGGTCACGATCGCTCCTGTCTCCCCGTGGGTCACGCGTCGCACCATCGTAGGAGGAACGCTCAGCCGGTGCCGGGCATTCCGGTGGCGGTGGGTGTCCCTGTGACGGTCGGCGTCCCGGTGGCGGGCATTCCGGTGGTTGTCCCGGTGGGAGTGCCCAGGTCCGCCCAGGTGACGGTGCGGTCGCACCAGCGTTCCAGCAGGGTGCGGTCGTGGCCCACGGCGAGTACTCCGGCGCCGCTCTCCCGGCGGTAGGTCTCGACGACGGCGACGAGTGCGGCGGTGGTGGAGGCGTCCAGCATCGCGGTCATCTCGTCGCAGATCAGCCAGCGGGGGCGGAGCACCAGGGCGCGGGCCAGGCAGGCGCGTTGCAGCTGGCCGTCGCTGACCTCGTGCGGGCGGCGGGCGAGCAGGTCGTCGCCGAGGCCGACGAGGGGTGCCAACTCGCGCAGGCGGTCGGGGACTTCGGTCTTGCGCCCGGTGGCGCGGAGCGGCTCGGCGATCACGTCGGCGAGCCGCAGGCGGGGGTCGGCGGAGAGCCGGGGCTGCTGGAAGAGGACGCCGAAAGCGGTGCGCAGGGCGCGGGGTGCGCGGTGGCGCCAGCCCGGGGTGGGCGTGCCGTCCAGGACGACGGTGCCGGCGTAGGGCCGGTGGAGCAGGGCGGCGACCCGGGCCAGGGTGGACTTGCCGCAGCCGCTGGGGCCGAGCAGGCCGACCGCCTCGCCGGGGGCGAGGGTCAGGGACACGTCGCGGACGACGGGGGCGCCGCGGTCGTAGCCGGCGGTGATGTCACGGAGTTCGAGCACGGTCGGTCTTCCTCTCCGGCGGCATCGGGTGGTGGCAGGCGACGCCGTCGCGGGGCGCGGGGAGTGTCGCGCAGGCCGCGGTGGCGCGGTCGCAGCGGGCGGCGAAGGCGCAGCCGGCCGGCAGGTCGCCGAGTTCGGGCGGCATGCCGGGGAGGGGGGTGAAGGCGCGGTCGGGGAGCGCGTCGAGCAGGCCGCGGGCGTAGGGGTGGCGGGGGCCGGGGGTGCCGAAGAAGCGGCGGGCGTCGGCGAGTTCGACGAGGCGTCCGGCGTACATCACGGCGACCCGGTCCGCGATGCGTTCGGCGGCGGCCAGGTCGTGGGTGATCATCAGCAGGGCGTGGCCGGTTCCGGTGTGCCGGCGGAGTTCGTCGACGGTGCGGTCGACGAGGTCGCGGTCGAGGCCGGTGGTGGGTTCGTCGGCCAGCAGCAGCGGGGGGTCGCCGGCCAGGGCGAGGGCGGTGGCGGCGCGCTGGGCGAGGCCGCCGGAGAGCTGGTGCGGGTGGCGGTCGAGGTGGCCGGGTGGGAAGGCGGCGCGTTCGGCGGTCCGTTCGGCGGCCGCGCGCAGTTCGGGTCCGCGTCGGGTGCCGGTCAACTCCCGTACGGTTTCTTCCAGTTGGGAGCGTACGGTGCGGACGGGGGTGAGGTGGGCGGCGGGGCTCTGCGGGATCAGGCCGATCCGGCGGCCGCGGACGGACCGGGCGAGTTCGGTCTCGGGGGCGGTGAGCAGTTCGGTCGGGCCGTGGGTGTCGGTGAGCCGTGCGGTGCCGGTGGCCTCGGCGTTGCCGGGGAGCAGGCCGAGCAGGGCGGAGGCCAGGACGGACTTGCCGCAGCCGCTCTCGCCGACGAGGACCAGGCACTCGCCGGGTGCCAGGTCGAAGGCGGCGTCGGTGACGGCGGCGACGGACCGGCCGCCGGGCATGCGGAAGCGGACGGTCAGCCCGCGCACGGCGAGCAGCGGCCGGGGCTTGTCGTGGTGCGGTTCGGGGGTGCCGTGGGCGGTCACAGCGTCAGCTCCGATCGGCGGCGGGGGTTGAGCCGTTCCCGCCAGGCGCCGGCCAGGCCCGCGACGGCGAGGGTGGGGACGATGAGGAACAGGCCGGGGAAGAGGGTGGGCCACCAGTCGCCGGCCAGCAGGGAGCTGCGGGCGGCGTTGGCCATGATGCCCAGGCTCGCCTCGTGGGCGGGCAGTCCCAGGCCGAGGAAGGAGAGGGCGGACTCGTGCCAGATGGCGTGCGGCACCATCAGGACGGCGGCGAGTCCGGCCTGTGGCAGCACCGCGGGCAGGAGGTGTCGGGTGGTCACCCGCCGGCGTGAGGCGCCGCCGGTGAGCGCGGCGTCGAGGTGGGGGCGGGAGCGCAACGAGAGCACCTCGGCGCGGACGATGCGGGCGGTGGACAGCCAGTGCGTCAGCGCCACCGAGAGGATCACCGGCCAGACGCCGGGCCGGAACACGGCGACGACGAAGATGCCGAGCAGCAGGTGCGGCACGGACGAGAAGAGGTCGACCAGGCGCATCACGGTGCGGTCGGCCCAGCCGCCGAGCGCCCCGGCCAGGGCGCCGACGGCGGTGCCGGCGACGGTGGCGGCCAGTGCGGCGACCACGCCGACGAGCAGGGAGACGCGCAGTCCGTAGACGCAGCGGAGCAGCAGGTCGCGGCCGACCTCGTCGGTGCCGAACGGGTGGGCGGCGGAGGGCGGTCGGAGCTTGGCGGCCAGGTCTACGGCCTGCTGGTCGAGGGGGAGGAGCAGCGGGACGAGGAGGACGGCGAGGGCGAGGACGGCCAGGGTGGCGGCGGCGGCCCGGAGTCGGAGGGTGCGCCGGGCGCCCGGGCCGCGGCGGGTCCGGGGCGTGCGGGCGGGGGCGGTGCCGTGGGCGGTGTCAGCCATCGAATCCCACTCTCGGGTCGGCCAGTCCGTAGAGGAGGTCGGACAGCAGGTTGCCGGCGAGGACGGCGGCGGTGGCGAGCACGGTGAGCGCGGCGAGCAGGGGGAAGTCGACGCCGGTGGCGGCCTGGACGGTGGCGGCGGCGATGCCGGGCCAGCTGAAGACGGTCTCGACGAGGAGGGCGCCGGTGATGAGTTCGGGTACGCGGGAGCCGATCAGGGTGAGGACGGGCAGCAGGCCGGAGCGGAGTGCGTGCCGGTACAGCACGGTGCGTTCGCGCAGGCCGCGGGCGCGGGCGCCGCGCACGGGGTCCTCGTCCAGGGCGTCGCCGACGCCCTGGCGGACGTACAGCACGAACCAGGGGAGCTGGGAGACGGCGAGCACCAGTGCGGGGAGGGTGAGGTGGCGGGCGATCTGGCCGGGGGTGGCGAGGTCGCTGCCGGTGTCGGTGAGGCCGCCGGCCGGCAGTACGCCGAGTTTCAGTGCGCCGAGCCAGACGGCGAGCAGGCCGAGCCAGTAGGGCGGGGCGGCTTCCAGGACGTAGGCGGTGGCGGTGAGCGCGCGGTCGAGGGGGCTGCCGCGGCGGCGGGCGGCCAGCACGCCGAGGAGGGTGCCGGCGGTCACGGCGAGCGTGAAGGCCAGCGCGCACAGCAGGACGGACCAGCCGAGGCGTTCGCCGATGACCTGGGAGACCGGGGCGCGCATGCTGGTGGAGTCGCCGAGGTCGCCGGTGAGGGCGCGGGTGAGCCAGTGCCACCAGCGGGTGAGCAGGTGTTGGTCGGTGCCGAGGTTGTGCCGGAGCTGGTCGAGGTTCTCCTGGGAGGCGGTGAGTCCGGCGGTGCCGGCGTAGGCGCGCACCGGGTCGAAGGGCGAGGCGGCGGCGAGGGCGAACACCCCGAGGGTGACGGTGAGGAGGACGGGTACGGCGGTCAGGGCGCGCCGTGCCGTCATGCGTGCCATCGGCCCCCAGGGCAACGGGCGGTGGCGGCTGGTCACTTGGCGGGCTGCCAGTCCTCGGCGTTCCACCAGGGGCCGGAGGCCAGGCCGTGGTCGTGCGGTTCGACCTGGGTGGTGAGGTCCTTCCAGCGGTCGTCGACGACGTAGAGGTGGTCGACGTGGGTGAGGAAGATGTAGGCGGGGTCGTCGGCCAGTTCGCGCTGGATGGTGTCGTAGGCGGCCTTGCGGGCCGTGGGGTCGGCGGTGCGGCGGGCGGTGACGAGTTGGTCGTCGACGGTCTTGTTGGCGTAGCGGGACATGTTGTTGAAGCCGTCGCCGGCGAGTGAGGAGTGCAGCAGCAGGTACTGGTCGAAGTCGGGGTCGGCGGGGCTGCCGCCGCCGGCGAGGACGGCGTCCTGCTTCATGCGGGGCTCGATGGCCTCCCAGGTGCCGGACTCGACCTTGGCCTCGATGCCGGCCTTCTTGGCGTCGGAGGCGAAGGCGAGGGCGTGTTCCTGGCGGAGCTTGTCGCCGGAGAGGTACCAGAGGGTGAAGGAGGCGCGCTGTCCGTTCTTGGCGCGGATGCCGTCGGGGCCCTTCTTCCAGCCGGCGTCGTCGAGGAGGCGCTGGGCTCTGCCGGGGTCGTGCGGGCGCTGGGTGCCCTTGGCGAACCAGGGGCTGTCGGTGGGCACCGGGCCGTAGGCGGGCTTGCCGGCGCCGCTGAGGATGCCGTCGACCATGGCCTGGCGGTCGACGGCGAGGTCGAGTGCCCGGCGGACGGTCCGGTCGCCGGTGACGGGGTTGGCGCTGGGCAGGGTGACGTTGCGGTAGTCGAAGGTCTTGGCGGCGAGGGTGGTGCGGCTCTTGTCGGTCTTGAAGGTGGCGGCGAGTTCGGGCGGGAGGATGGCGCCGTCGAGGTCGCCGGAGCGCAGCCGGGTGGCGCGGATGTCGTCGTCCTTGATGACCGCCATGGTGAGGTGCTTCACCTTGGGTGTGCCGCCCCAGTAGTGGGGGTTGGCGGTGAAGGTGAGCTTCTCGCCCTTGGACCACTTGGTGAGGACGTAGGGGCCGGTGCCGACGGGGTGGGTGGTGAAGGGGCCGGTGTTGACGTCCTGTTGACCGGCGAGGTGCCGGGGGGCGATGGGCAGGACGGTGCGCTCGGCGAACGGCGCGTAGGGGTACTTCAGGTGGAAGACGACGGTCCGGTCGTCCTTCTTCTCGACGGTGTCGAGGGCGTCGAGTTCGGCCTTGGAGGCGTTGTTGGTCTTCTCGTCGAGGATGGTGTCGTAGGTGAAGACGACGTCGTCGGCGGTGAAGGGCTTGCCGTCGCTGAAGGTGACGCCGGGGCGGAGGGTGTAGGTGTAGGTCTTGCCGCCGTCGGTGACCTTGGGGAGGGCGGCGGCGAGTGCGGGCTTGAGGTGCATGCCGGCGTCGTGGGTGAGCAGTCCGTCGAAGATCTTGGAGTTGCCGTCCTTGCCGTAGCCGAGGAGGGGGCTGAGGGTCTCGGGTTCGTAGGCGATGCCGACGACGGCGCGGTCGGTGGGCTTGGTGCTGCCGCGGCCCTCGTGCGGCGCGGCGCAGGCTGCCGCGGTGAGCGCCGTGGTGGCCGCCAGTGCCGTGGCGACCGCGCGCCGTATGGACCGGGACGTCATGCCCACACCCCTTTTGAAGATCGACTGTTGTTGCGAACCGCTCGCATTTCCGGGGCTGCCATTAAAACAGTCGTAAAGGTGTGGTCATGAACCGGTCCCGGACGGCCGTGGACCGCTATGGGGTGTGGGGTCCCCGGGGCCGGGCGGTCACGGGGTGCCCGTCACCAGCTTCAGGTCCCACTTCCGCAGCGGCACGTCGATGGGCTGGAAGATGGTGACGGTGTCCCCGCCGACGTCGCAGGTCGCCGCGCCGCCCCCGGAGTGCACGCCCACGGCCTTGGGGGCGCCGGGCTGGCTGACGTAGGAACCGCCCGAATCCCCGGCCGCCGAGCAGGCGTTGGTGAAGGACAGCCCGGAGATGACGGTGGTGCCGTAGTCCACGGTCTGGTCGGTGCGGGTGATCTCGCCGCAGTGCCAGCCGCTGGTCTGGCCGGAGTGGCAGATCGACATCCCGACGATGCCCTTCTGGGCGCCGGTGACGGTGACCGGGCTGCCGCCCTGGCCCCGCACCTCCGGGGTCAGCTTCCAGCCCCGCTGGTTCACCGCCACCAGGCCGTAGTCGCCGGCGTAGCCGTTGACGCTGTGCGTCCCGCCCTCGTTGGAGGTGCCGATGCGGGTGCCGTCCTTGCCGTAGGCGGGCTGGTTGGCCTTGAGGGTGCAGTGACCGGCCGTCAGGAAGCCCTGGAAGTGGTGGGGACCGGTCACCGAGAAGCCGACGGAGCAGATGCCGTCGGTTCCCGGCATCCAGCGTTCGCCGCCGCCGATGGTGCCGTCCTGCTGGCGCGGGGCCTGGTCGCTGCGTTCGACGGTGACCGGGACCCGGGAGCGGACCGCGATCTGCCGGATCGCGCTCTCGAAGCCGGCGGTGCGGGTGGTGCGGGTGGCACGGTCGACCCGCACCACGACCCCGTTGGCGCGCTCGTCGATGCCCCAGCCGGTGACACCCGGGACGCCCCGGCCGGCGTGGTCGGCGATCTGGCGGACCACACCGCGCAGCGTCTCCCGGCTGTGCCGGACGGTCTTGGGGACCGCCCCCGCGTCCCGGACCCGCCGGGCGTCGTCGGGCCCGTTGACCGCGACGACGAGCCGGCCGAGCGACTTGTCGAACCACATCCCGGCGGGCGGCGCGGACAGTGCCCGGCGCACGGCCAGGGCGGTGTGCTGCGCCTCGGCCTCCTGCGCGAGCCGGGTCCGGACCTCGGTCGGGGACAGCCCGAGGTCCCGGCGCATCGCGTCGAGCATGCTGCGCCGCGCGGGCTGGGGAACGGGGTCGGACTGCGGCCGGGCCCGCGCCGGGCCGTTCGGGGTGACGGCCGCGACCAGGGCGGCCGCGGCCGCGCTCCACAGGGCGGCCTTGGGAATGCGGCGTTGCATGGGGGTCTCCTCGCGGTGTCGAGTACACATCCCGTCCGGAGGTGGGCGGGTGCAGGGATCGGCCCTCAACGAGCCTCGCCGACACCGCACGGGCCGGCACGGGGAGAGCGGCGGCATGATGGCGCGGTGGTCCCCCGCCGGTCGCCGCCAAGTCCCCATCGCCCACGGCCTCGTCGCGTTCGGGGCGCCGCCCGGGGCGCTGCGCAACGTCCCCTGCTCGGCCGCCCGCCATCCGGGAGCCGGGGCACCTGAATGCCCGTCACCACCGGCGGGCCGTCGCGTCGGGGCCGCTGGAGCCGGTGCTCTTCGACGGCGGGGCGGGCGCCGGGCGGTCGGAGGGGTACGGCGCGCACGTCGGGGTCCGTGTCGGTCCGGACCGGGTGCCGCGCCTGTGCCGGGAGGGGTGACCGGACGGGCGGCCGGGGTGGCTCAGAAGTCGCCGCCGAAGCCGCCGTCGCCGCCGCCCCCGAAGCCCCCGCCGCCGTCGCCGAAGCCGCCGCCGAAGTCACCGGGATCGAAGTCGCCGCCCGTGACGTCGCCGCCGCCCGCGCCCTCGTAGCCACCGAGGTCGGCGCCGTAGGCGGGGCCGGTCATCATCAGGTGGCCGAGGGTGGTGCCGACGAGGAGGCCCGGGAGCAGCCCGCCGCCGAAGTAGCCGCCGGCCCAGGGGGCGTAGGCGGGGCCCGCGTCCCAGTAGGGGCGGTCGCCCTGTGGGGTGCGGACCGTGCGGGCCAGCGGTTCGCGGCCGTCGTCCAGGCGGCTCTTGTCGGCGGCGCAGACCGGGACGGTGCGCTCGGCGCCGCCGGGCGGGGCCCAGACGGCGTCGGTGACGGAGGGGCCGTGCCGGGGGTCGAAGAAGCAGGGCAGCCGGCGCTCGGGCAGCGGCTCGCCGGCGCGGCGGGCGGCGAGGGTGGCGAGCGCGAAGCGGCCCTCCTCCAGTTCCCTGGTCACCGCCTGGACGTCGCCGGGGTGCTCGGCCGCGGCCATCGCCGACTTGGCGTCCTCGTAGGCGTCCAGGGCGCGGGCGTAGTCGGCGCGCATCGGGTCGTCGGCGCCGGGCGCCGACGGGTCGAAGTCCAGCCGGTCCAGTTCCTCGCCGAAGGCGGTGATGTCCTCGTCGACCACGATGCGCAGGTCTTCGAGGGCGGCGCGCTCCTCCTCGGCCCGCTTGCGGCGGTTGCGGCGGGCGATGGCGTAGGCGCCGCCGCCCCCGATGACGATCAGCGCGCCGATGCCGACGGCGGTGCCGGTGCCGAAGCCGCCGCCGGTGCCGCCCCAGGAGGCCGGGGCGTGGCCGCGGGCCTCGGTGACGGCGGTGTCGACGAAGCTGTTCAGGCGCGCGGAGACCGTCGGGTACCGGGAGCGTTCGACGGCGCCGACGAGGTTCTGGACGGCGGTGCGCGGCATCACCCGGGGGTCGGCGCCGGCGTTGAAGCCGTCGCCGAGTTCGACGGCGTAGACGCCGCTGATGCCGACCTTGGTGCGCAGGTCCCGGAGGAGGGTGGCCGGCTGGTAGTCGGAGGTCCGGGGCAGGACGGCGACGAAGACCGGTTTGCCGGAGTCCTTGATCTTCTTGGCGAGGGCGTCCGCCTGGCCGGCCGAAAACCGGTCCGAGGCGCGGGGATCGACATAGACCGGGCCCTTCCGCAGGGCGGCGGCCGCCTCGTCCAGACCGCCCACGGCGTGCGCGCCGGGTACGGCCACCGTGACCGTCGCGAGGAGGGCCGCCAGCAGCAGGAGAACCGGTCCGATCAGCGCCTGGCGGATTGCGGTCTTCATGGCTCCGACGCTACCCGAACCGCACTTTCAGGACACCCTTGCCTATTTGCCGAATTTTTACCGAACGTCCGGGGGTGGCGGGCAGTATGCGGTGCCGCGGCGGCCCTGTCGCGCCGGGGCTGTCCATCCAGGTGGACGCCGGGCGCGGCTTTTTGATGATCAAGGTCGCCGGGGATGTTCGGGCTCGTCCCTTCCCCGACGGCGCCCGGGACCGCCCCGCGGCGGCGCCCGCGGAAGGGGGAACGACTCGTCCCTCCCCGACGAAAGGAGGACACGATGGGCAGGGTCGCCGAGACCGCCAACTCCCTCGCCATCGCCGTCGCCGCCACCGCGGTCGGCTGCACGCTGGTCCTCGAACTGGCCCCCACCCGCCACCCCGGCGCCGAGCGGTCCGCCATCGCCGCGGCGGCACCCGCGGCCGCCACGGGTCCGGCCGCCGCCGGCCGCGCCGCGGTCTCCCTCGGCGGGCCGGAGGTCCCCGAGGGCCCGGCGGCCGACGCCGCGCTCGGCGCCCCCGGACCGGCGCCGGTCCGCCCCGCCGGCTCCCGCCCGGCCGCGCCGCCGCCCGCCGCCGGGCGACCGGCCGGGCGGATCCAGGTCACCGGGCCCGCCGGCCCGCCCAGCCTGCGGGCCAAGGGCAGCTTCCCGGTCGCCTGGACCAACACCACCGGCACCGAGGTGGACGTCTGGCTGAACGCGGCCGCCGGCCGGGGGCGGATACAGCGACTGGCGATGGTCTCCCCGCGGGCCGGCGCCGGACCGGCCGGCGAGGCCCTGGTGACGCTCCCCGAGGTGCCGCCCGGCCGGGCCTACGCCCTGGAGGTGGCCGCCGGCAACGGCGCCGCGCACGCCTTCAGCCGGCCGTTCGCAGTCACCAACTGACCGGCCGGGGCGGCGCGTTGGGGCGGCGCTCTACGGCGCGGCCAGGTCGACCAGTCCGGCCAGCGCCGCCCGGTGGCGGCCCGGTGTGCCGAGGGCGAGCTCGTCGCTCTTGGCGCGCTTGAGGAAGAGGTGCGCGGGGTGCTCCCAGGTCATCCCGATGCCGCCGTGCAGCTGGATGCACTCCTCGGCGGCGCGGACCGCCACCGGCGCGCAGTACGCCTGGGCCACCGCGACCGCGACCGGCGCGTCCGGGGTGTCGCCGGCCAGCGCGTCGGCGGCGTTGCGGGCCGCGGCCCGGGCCGCGGCGACGTCCAGCCACAGGGCGGCCATCCGGTGCTTGAGGGCCTGGAAGGAGCCGATCGGGCGGCCGAACTGGGTGCGCTCGCGGGTGTACCGCACGGTTTCGGCCAGGCACCACTCGGCGAGTCCGAGCTGTTCGGAGGCGAGGAGTCCGGCGCCGGTGCGCAGCGCGCGCTCGACGGCGGCGCGGGCCCGCTCCCCGCGGACCAGCGGGCGGCCGGCGGCACCGTCGAGGACCACATGGGCCAGGGGCCGCGTCAGGTCGAGCGGGGTGACCGGCTCGATGCGCACGCCGTGGGCCGCGGCGTCCACCGCGTGCAGGGCCGGGCCGTCCGGGCCGTCGGCCGGGACGAGCAGCAGCCCGGCGCCGGCGGCGTCCGCGACGGAGGTGATCCGCCCGGTGAGGGCGCCGGCGGCGTCCGCCCGTACGGTGGCCGGGCCGGTCCCGCCCGGTGCGGTCGGCAGCGGCACGGCGAGCGCGCCGAGGGTGCGGCCCTCGGCGAGCGCGGCCAAAGGGCCGGCGACCTCGGGCCGGGCGGTGTCGCAGCCGAGCAGTGCGGTGACCGCGAGCACCGCACTGGTCAGATAGGGCACCGGCGCCACCGCGCGCCCCAGTTCCTCCAGGACGACGGCGGCCTCCCGGGGGCCGGCGCCCTGTCCGCCGAGCTTCTCGGGGACGAGCAGCCCGGCGGCGCCGATCCCGGCGGTCAGGGCGTGCCACAGGTCCGGGTCGTGAGGCCGGCCGGTCTCCACGGCGGCGAGCACGGCGGCCGGATCCGCGCGGTCGGTGAGCAGCGCCCGTACGGCTGCGCGCAGGGCGTCCTCCTCCTCGGAGTAGAGGAGGTCGGGTTCGGCGGGGGTCGTGGGGGCCGGGGTCGTGGGGGTCATCGGGGGAGGTCCTTCCACGCGGCGTCCTTGTCGGTGCGCGGCTCGGGCGGCAGGCCCAGGACGCGCTCGGCGACGATGTTGAGCAGCACTTCGGAGGTGCCTCCCTCGATGGAGTTCCCCTTGGCGCGCAGATAGCGGTAGCCGGCCTCGCGGCCGGTGAAGTCGACGCTCTCGGGGCGGCGCAGGGTCCAGTCGTCGTAGGTGAGGCCGTCCTCGCCGCGGAACTCCACCTCCCAGCCGCTGATCTGCTGGGCGAGCCGGGCGAAGGCCAGTTTCATCCCGCTGCCCTCGGGCCCGGGCTGGCCCTCGGACAGCTGCTGGCGCAGCCGTTCGCCGGTGAGGCGGGCGGCCTCGGCCTCCACCCAGAGGGTCAGCAGCCGCTGGTGCAGGTCGTGGGTGCGCAGCTCGGGGCGGTCGCGCCAGGCGGCCGCGGCGACGCCGATCATTCCGCCCTCGCGCGGGGTGCGGACGCCGCCGATGGCGACCCGCTCGTTCATCAGGGTGGTGCGGGCGACCTGCCAGCCGTCGCCGACGTCGCCGAGGCGGTGGGCGTCGGGGATCCGCACGCCGCTGAGGAAAACCTCGTTGAACTCCGCCTCGCCGGTGATCTGGCGCAGCGGCCGCACCTCGACGCCGGGGGCGGTCATGTCGCAGAGGAAGTAGGTCAGTCCGCGGTGTTTGGGGACGGCCGGGTCGGTGCGGGCGATCAGGATCGCCCAGCGCGCCAGGTGGGCACTGGAGGTCCAGACCTTCTGCCCGTCCACGATCCAGTCGCCGTCGCCGTCCTCGTCCCGGACGGCGCGGGTGGCCAGCGCGGCCAGGTCGGAGCCGGCGCCGGGCTCGCTGAACAGCTGGCACCACACCTCCTCGCCGGTCCACAGCGGGCGCAGGAAGCGCTTCTTCTGCTCCTCGGTGCCGTAGCGGAGGATCGTCGGGGCGGCCATGCCGAGGCCGATGCCGATCCGGCCGGGGTCGTTGTCCGGGGCGCCGGCGGCGGCGAGTTCGGCGTCCACGACGGCCTGGAGGGAGCGCGGGGCGTCCAGGCCGCCGAGGCCCTCGGGGAAGTGCACCCAGGCGAGCCCGGCGTCGAAGCGGGCCCGCAGGAAGTCCAGCCGGTCGGTGGCCCCCGGAGGGTGGGCGGCGAGCAGGTCGGTGGTGCGCCGGCGCAGGTCGGCGGCGTCGGTCATCGGGTCTCCTCCGTTCCGGGAACGACCACGAGGCGGCCGACGGAGTCCCCGTCGGCGACCCGCTGGACGGCGTCGGCGGCCGCCGACAGCGGCACCCGGCCGCCGATCAGCGGCGCGACGGCGCCCCGGTCGGCGAGCTTGGTCAGCTCCTCGTGGCAGGCGTCGACGGCGGCCGGGTCCTTTGCGTTGTACAGGCCCCAGTGCAGGCCCAGGATCGAGTAGTTCTTGACGAGGGCGTGGTTGAGGGCCGGGGTGGGGACGGTGCCGCCGGCGAAGCCGACGACGACGATCCTGCCCTCGAAGGCGATGCACTTGGTGGACTTGGCGTACGCGTCGCCGCCGACCGGGTCGTAGACCACGTCCGCGCCCCGTCCGCCGGTGGCGTCCTTGACGGCGGCGACGAGGTCGTCGGTACGGCGGTCGAGGACGAGGTCGCAGCCCAGTTCCCGGGCGGTGCGGGCCTTGTCGGGGCCGCCGACGACGCCGATGACCCGGGCGCCGGCGGCCCGGCCCAGCTGGACGGCGGCGCTGCCGACGCCGCCGGCCGCGGCGTGCACCAGCAGTGTCTCGCCGGCCTGGAGCCGGGCCCGGCGGTGCAGTCCGAACCAGCCGGTCTGGTAGCCGATGTGCAGCGCGGCGGCCTCGGCGTCGTCCAGCGCCTCGGGTGCCGGGCGGACGGTGGCGGCGTCGGCGACCGCGAGTTCGGCGAACCCGCCGCCCGGGAGCGCGGGCTGGGCCAGCACCCGCGCCCCGACCTCGCCGGCCGCGCCCTCGCCGACGGCCAGCACCTCGCCGCAGATCTCCACGCCGGGGGTGAACGGGAGCGGCGGCCGAACCTGGTACTGGCCCCGGCACAGCAGCGCGTCGGGGAAGTTGACGTCGGCCGCCCGCACCCGCAGCAGCAGCTGTCCCGGCCCCGGCTGCGGGTCCGGCACCTCCTCCAGCCGCATCACCGCTCGCGGCTCCCCGTTCGCGTGCACGCGCCATGCCTTCACCTGATGCCTCCACAGACCTGAAGTCGTACGGCCGGTGCGGGGCCGGGCCCGGCCCTCGCCAGGCGGCATACTAAGCGGTCGGTATCCATCGACGGAACAGTTCCGGCCGCCCGTCGTCGCGGGTGCCCCACCGACTCGGGGACGGCTCGGGGACGGCCCGGGGACGGCCCGGCGCCGGAGCCTGCCCCTGGCAGGGACAGGCACCCCACCCGCCCCATGACGCACACTGACGGGCATGGACGCATCCGCCACCGGCCCCTCCGCACTGGGGGACTTCCTGCGCACCCGCCGCGCCCGGCTCCAGCCGGAGGACGTCGGCCTGGTCTCCTACGGGTCCCGCCGCCGGGTTCCCGGTCTGCGGCGCGAGGAGCTCGCCCAGCTCGCCGGCGTCAGCGTCGCCTACTACACCCGCCTCGAACAGGGGCAGAGCCACAACGCCTCGGAGGGCGTGCTGGACGCCCTGGCCCGGGCGCTGCGGCTGACCCCTGACGAGCGCGCCCACCTGCGCCAACTCGCCCGCCCTGAACCGGCCCGGCGCCGCCCGGCGGTCCGCCCAGCGACCGCCCGCCCCGGTGTGCGGCAGCTGCTCGCCGCCGTCGGGGCCGTACCGGCCGTCGCCCTCGGACCGCGCTTCGAGGTCCTGGCCTGGAACCGCCTCGGGCACGCCCTGATCGCCGGCCATCTCGACTTCGACAGCCCGTCCCGCCCGCTGGACCGGCCCAACACCCAGCGGCTGCTCTTCCTCGACCCGCACACCCGCGAGCTCTACCCGCGGCGCGAGGAGGAGACCCGGCGCGCGGTCGCCGCCCTGCGGGTGGCCGCGGGACAGCTCCCCGACGACCGGCAACTGGCCGGGCTGATCGGCGAGTTGTCGATGAAGAGCACCGAGTTCAGCGGCCTGTGGTCGCGCCATGTGGTCGGCAACTGCACCTTCGGCACCAAGCACTTCCACCATCCGCTGGTGGGCGAGGTGGCCCTGGACTTCGAGATGATGCAGACCCCGGACGGCTCCGGCCAGTCCGTCCTCATGTTCACCGCCGCCGAGGGCTCCCCCTCCGAGGCCGCGCTACGACTCCTCGCCGCGGAACACGCCCCGGACACCCGGGTCCCCACACCCGAGCACCCGTAAGCCCCTCCCCCGGCGAGGTGGTCACCCGCCCCAAGTCACGCCGGTGCGTGCTCGCTTCGGCGTTCCTCGGGGTCGGTGCGGTGGATCCGGCCGGTGGTGAGGGCGTCGGTGAGGGTGAGGTGGTCGTGGGCGAGGGCGAGGCAGGTGGCGGTGTCCATGCGGAGGACGGTGTCGGGGTGGGGGGCGGGGCCGTCGGCGTAGCGGGGGGCGGAGGGGTCGTCCGGGTCGAGGACGATGTGGAAGGCGCCCTCGTCCAGGGCGATGTCGATGACGCGGACCGGGCCGTCGGCGAAGTGGCGGGCGAGCCGGGTCATCAGCGGGACCGCGAACCAGTGGGCGCGGACCGCGTCCGTGGGGCGCTGCACGCCGAGGGCCGGGGCACCCCAGTCGGCGAGTGCGGTCAGGGCCGGGAGCAGGGCGCGGCCGCGCGGGGTGAGTTCGTAGACGTAGGCGGCGCCGGGCGGGGGGAGGCGGCGGCGGGTGAGGAGGTCGTCGCGCTCCATGTCCTTCAGCCGGGAGGCGAGCATGTCCGTGCTGACGCCCGGCAGGTCGGCGTGGAGGTCGGTGTAACGCCGGGATCCGCCGAGGAGTTCCCGGACGATCAGCAGCGTCCAGCGGTCGCCCACGGCGTCCAGGGCCCGGGCGACGGCGCAGTACTGGTCATAGCTTCGGCGCGGCATGACACCAGCATAGACATGTGATTGGATTTTCCAAGTCAGGAGTTGGGAAAACCAAGTACGGTGTCACGAGTGCTGCCGCGCCCCGCGGTGGGAGAGAGGACGAGGAGGCCGCCGCATGCAGTTCAAGCAGTCCAGCAAGTTGGCCGATGTCTGCTACGAGATCCGCGGGCCGGTGATCGAGCACGCCGACGCGCTGGAGGAGGCCGGCCACAGCGTGCTGCGGCTGAACACCGGCAATCCGGCGGTGTTCGGCTTCGAGTGCCCGGAGGAGATCCTCCAGGACGTGATGCGCAACCTCTCCCGGGCGCACGGCTACACCGAGTCCCGCGGCATCCTCTCCGCCCGCCGGGCGGTGGCCCAGCGCTATCAGGAGGCCGATCTGCCGGACGTCGGCGTCGACGACGTCTATCTGGGCAACGGCGTCTCCGAGCTGGTCTCGATGGCGGTCCAGGCGCTGGTCGACGACGGGGACGAAGTCCTCATCCCGGCGCCCGACTTCCCGCTGTGGACGGCGGTCACCAGCCTGGCCGGCGGCACGCCGGTGCACTACCTCTGCGACGAGTCCGCCGACTGGCTCCCGGACCTCGACGACCTCGCCTCGAAGATCACCGACCGGACCCGGGCGCTGGTCATCATCAACCCCAACAACCCCACCGGCGCGGTCTATCCGCGCGAGGTGCTGGAGGGCATGCTCGACCTCGCCCGCCGCCACCAGCTGATGGTCTTCGCCGACGAGATCTACGACCGGATCCTGTATGACGACGCGGTCCACCATCACGCCGCGGTGCTCGCGCCGGACCTGGTGTGCCTGACCTTCAGCGGGCTGTCCAAGGCGTACCGGGTGGCCGGCTTCCGCTCCGGCTGGCTGGTGGTCTCCGGCCCCAAGCAGCACGCCGCGGACTACCTGGAGGGACTGGGCACCCTCGCCTCGATGCGGCTGTGCCCCAACGCCCCGGCGCAGTACGCGATCCAGGCCGCGCTCGGCGGCCGGCAGACCATCACGGACCTGGTCCTGCCCGGCGGCCGGCTGCGCGAGCAGCGCGACCGGGCCTGGGAGCGGCTCAACGAGATCCCGGGCGTCTCCTGCGTCAAGCCCAAGGGCGCGCTGTACGCCTTCCCGCGCCTCGACCCGGCGGTCCACAAGATCCACGACGACGAGAAGTTCGTCCTGGACCTGCTGCTGCGGGAGAAGATCCAGGTCGTCCAGGGCACCGGTTTCAACTGGCCGCGCCCGGACCACTTCCGGATCCTGACCCTGCCGCACGCCGACGACCTCGACGCGGCGATCGGCCGGATCGGCCGCTTCCTGGCCGGCTACCGGCAGTAGGGACACCGGGCGCACGGCCTCGGGCGGGGCGCCCGCCGTCCCGGCCGGGGCCGCGGACACCCGAACGGGTGTACCAGTTTTCCGGCGGCTCCGCCCCGTCCCACCTGCCCCGTCACCCGCCACGGCCCCTCCGCGGCGGGAAGGCGCTCTTGAGGCGCGTGCGATCAGCGGCTTAGGTGGGGGACGGCAATCCAGCCGCCGCCCCGGAGGGGAGAGGGAAGCGATGTCCGTACGGCCGTCGATATCGGAAGCGGAACTCGAAGCGCACCTGAGCGGTATCTGTTTCAAGACGGGCCCACCGCGCCGCACCGGCGTCGAGATCGAGCTGCTGGTCCACGACGCGCGCAACCCCCGATGTCCGGTCGAAACCGACCGGATGCACCGTGCGGCGGCCGCCCTGCGGGCCCTGCCGCTCACCTCCGCCCTCACCTTCGAACCCGGCGGCCAGCTGGAGCTCAGCTCGCTGCCCGCCCTCTCACTGACCGCCTGCGTAGCGGCGGTCTCCGCCGATCTCGCCCGGGTCCGGCCCGTCCTGCGGGAGTTGGGCCTCGTCCTCGCGGGCCACGGCCACGACCCCTGGCAGCCGCCCCGCCGGGTGCTGACCGCGCCCCGCTACGACGCCATGGAGGCGTACTTCGACCGCCGCGGCCCGGCCGGCCGGTCCATGATGTGCCGCACCGCCTCCGTCCAGGTGTGCCTGGACGCCGGCTACGAGGAGCCGGGGCCGCTGGGGCTGGGCCGGCGGTGGCTGCTGGCGCATCTGCTGGGCGCCGTGCTGGCCGCCGCGTTCGCCAACTCCCCGCTCGCCGAGGGGCGTCCGACCGGCTACCGCACCACCCGCCAGGCGATCTGGGCACGGCTCGACCCGGGCCGCACGCTCGCCCCGCCCCAGGACGTGGAGCCGCGCACCGCGTGGGCCCGCTACGCCCTGGACGCCCCGGTGATGTGCGTCCGGCGCCCGGACGGCCCGTGGGACGCGCCGGCGGGCCTCACCTTCCGCGAGTGGGTGCGCAGTGGCGTGCCGCGCCCTGTGACGCTGGAGGACCTCGACTACCACGTCACCACGCTCTTCCCGCCGGTGCGGCCGCGCGGCCATCTGGAGCTGCGGATGATCGACGCGCAGCCCGGCGCGGACGGGTGGATCGTGCCGCTGGCCGTCACGGCCGCCCTGTTCGACGATCCGGCGGCCGCGGAGTTCGCCTATCGCACCGTCAAACCCCTTGCGGAGACCGCCGGTTGGCACCCGCCTCCGGAGAATCCACTGTGGCGCACCGCGGCCCGGGCCGGGCTCACCGACCCCGAGCTGCACGCCGCCGCGGTCGCCTGCTTCGACGCCGCCCAGGAGGCGCTGCCGCGGCTGGGCGCCACCTTGGAGATCCGGGCCGCGGTCGCGGAGTTCGCCGAGCGCTATGTGGCGCGCGGCAGATGCCCCGCCGACGACCAGCTCGACGCGCTGCGTGGGAAGGACAGCACGTGACCATCGACCCCGAGGCGTTCCGGGAGCGGGCCGCCGCGGCGCTGCTCGCCGCCCGCGACCGCACCCGCCTGCTGACCGAATGCGTGCCGGAGCCCGACCTGGTCGCCCAGCACTCCCCGCTGATGTCGCCGCTGGTGTGGGATCTGGCGCACATCGGCAACCAGGAGGAGCAGTGGCTGCTGCGCGCCGTCGGCGGCCGCGACGCGCTGCGCCCCGACATCGACTCCGTCTACGACGCCTTCGAGCACCCGCGGGCCGCGCGCCCGTCGCTGCCGCTGCTGTCCCCGGGCGAGGCCCACGGCTACGTCGCGGAGGTGCGCGGCCGGGTGCTGGACGTCCTGGAGCGCGCCGAGCTGCACGGCGGCCCGCTGCTGTCGTCGGGTTTCGCCTTCGGGATGATCGCGCAGCACGAACAGCAGCACGACGAAACGATGCTGATCACCCATCAGCTGCGGAAGGGGCCGCCGGTGCTCTCCGCGCCCGAGCCGCCGGCCGCACCCGCAGGACCGCTGCCGCCGGAGGTCCTGATACCCGGCGGGCCGTTCCGGATGGGGACGTCCACCGAGCCCTGGGCGCTGGACAACGAACGCCCCGCGCACCGGCGCATCGTGCCGCCCTTCTTCCTCGACACCACCCCCGTGAGCAACGGCGCCTACCAGCGCTTCATCGAGGACGGCGGCTACGACGAACCGCGCTGGTGGGCCCCGGAGGGCTGGGCGCAGGTGCGCGAACACCGGCTGCGGGCCCCGCTGTTCTGGCGCCGCGAGGGCCGGCAGTGGCTGCGCCGCCGGTTCGGGGTGACCGAGCCGGTGCCGCCGGACGAGCCGGTGCTGCACGTCAGCTGGTACGAGGCGGACGCCTACGCCCGGTGGGCCGGGCGGCGGCTGCCCACGGAGGCCGAGTGGGAGAAGGCGGCCCGCCACGACCCGGCATCCGGGCGGGACCGGCGCTATCCGTGGGGCGACGCGGACCCGTCGCCGGACCGGGCCAACCTCGGCCAGCGGCACCTGCGGCCGGCGCCGGTCGGCAGCTACCCCGGCGGCGCCTCGCCGCTCGGCGTCCGCCAGCTGATCGGCGACGTCTGGGAGTGGACGGGCAGCGACTTCCTGCCGTACCCCGGCTTCGCCGCGTTCCCCTACCGGGAGTACTCCGAGGTGTTCTTCGGCGGTGCGTACAAGGTGCTGCGCGGCGGCTCGTTCGCCGTCGACCCGGTCGCCTGCCGTGGCACCTTCCGCAACTGGGACCTCCCGGTGCGGCGGCAGATCTTCGCCGGGTTCCGCACCGCCCGGGACGCCGAAGCGTCGACCGGGGAGCTGACCTGATGTGCCGTCATCTCGCCTATCTGGGGCCGGAGATACCGTTCGGGCAGGTGGTGCTGGCGCCGCCGTACGGGCTGTACCGGCAGTCCTGGGCGCCGCGCCACCAGCGGCACGGCACGGTCAACGCGGACGGCTTCGGCGTCGGCTGGTACGCGTCCGGCGACCCCGTGCCGGCGCGCTACCGCCGGGCCGGGCCGATCTGGGCCGACGAGCAACTGCCGGATCTGGCCCGGGTGGTCCGCACCGGGGCGCTGCTGGCCGCCGTCCGGGACGCCACGGTGGCCGGTGCGGACGCCGAGGCGGCCGCCGCGCCGTTCGCCACCGGGCGGTACCTCTTCAGCCACAACGGCGCGGTCGCCGGCTGGCCGGACACCCTGGCGGAGCCGGCCGCCGGGCTGCCCGCGGCGGAACTGCTGCGGCTGGCGGCCCGCAGCGACACCGCGTTCCTGTGGGCCCTGGTGCACCACCGGCTGGCCGCCGGCGAGGACCCGGGCCGGGCACTGGCCGGCACGGTCGAGGAGGTCGCCGCGGCGGCCCCCGGCTCGCGGCTCAACCTGCTGCTGACCGACGGCACCACGATCGCCGCCACCACCTGGGGCGACACCCTCTTCCACCGGACCCTCCCCGACGGCGGCCTGGTCGTCGCCTCCGAGCCCTACGACGAATCCCCCCACTGGACCGAGGTCCCCGAGAGCACGCTGCTGCGCGCCACCCGCACCGAGGTCCGACTCACCCCGCTCAAGGAGCCCGCAACGTGAGCCCGCTCAGCATCACCCGCACCCTCCCCGCCGACGCCACCGCGGCCGCGCTGCGCGCCGACGTCGTCGCGGGCCTGTCCCGTACGCCCAAGCAGCTGCCGCCGAAATGGTTCTACGACGCCCGCGGCAGCGAGCTGTTCGACGAGATCACCACCCTGCCCGAGTACTACCCGACCCGTGCGGAGCGTGAGATCCTGCGCGCCACCGCGGACCGGATCGCCGCCGCCACCGGCGCCCGCACCCTGATCGAGCTGGGGTCGGGATCGTCCGACAAGACCCGCCACCTGCTGCGCGCCCTCACCGGGCTGCACACCTATCTGCCGGTCGACGTCAGCGAGTCCGCGCTGCGGGCGGCCGGCGAGGGGCTGCTGGCCGAGCACCCGCAACTGACCGTGCACGCCCTGGTCGCCGACTTCCAGCCGGGCCTGACCCTGCCGGAAACCCCCGGCCCGCGGCTGCTGGCGTTCCTCGGCGGCACCATCGGCAACCTCCTCCCGGACGAGCGGGCCGCGTTCCTGCGCTCCGTGCACGGCCTGCTCGCGCCCGGGGACGCCCTGCTGCTCGGCACCGACCTGGTCAAGGACGAGGACACCCTGGTCGCCGCGTACGACGACGCCCGCGGGGTGACCGCCGCCTTCAACAAGAACGTCCTGGCGGTCATCAACCGCGAGCTGGGCGGTGACTTCGACCCGGCGCAGTTCGACCACGTCGCGCGGTGGAACGCCGCCGAGGAGTGGATCGAGATGCGGCTGCGAGCCCGCACCGAACTGACCGTCAAGGTCCCCGACGTGGACCTCGTCGTGCCGTTCGCGGCCGGCGAGGAGCTGCGCACCGAGGTCTCCGCGAAGTTCCGGGAGGAGGGGGTGCGCGCCGAACTCGCCGCCTCCGGGCTGAAGCTGACCGAGTGGTGGACCGACCGCGCCGGCCGGTTCGCGCTGTCCCTGGCGGTGCGGGTCTGACGGATCCCGTCCGCCGGGTGCCCGGTCCCCCGCCGATGTGGTTCGATGCCCCGATCGCACATCCGTACGGGCTCGACGGAGGGGCAGGGCATGGGCACGGCGCTGGATCGGCGGGGTTTCCTCAGGGGAGCGGCGGGGCTGACGGCCGCCGGGATGCTGGCGGGCGTCGCCGGCGGGACCGCGGCGGCCGCGGCCCCGCCGGCCGTCCCGACGCGGGACTGGATGTCCACGCTCGGCGACGCCATGCCCGTCCAGCGGCTGACCATCCCTGGTACCCACGACTCCGGCGCCCGGATCGGCGGGCCGTGGGTGGCGTGCCAGAACACCTCGGTCGCCGAGCAGCTGGCGTCCGGCATCCGGTTCCTGGACGTCCGCTGCCGGGCCGTCGACGGCGTCTTCGCGATCCACCACGGCGCGTTCTACCAGGAGCTGATGTTCGGCGACGTGCTGAACGCCTGCCGGGACTTCCTGCGGGCGCACCCGTCCGAGACGGTGCTGATGCGGGTCAAGCAGGAATACTCGGAGGTGTCCGCGGCGGAGTTCCGCCGGATCTTCGAAATCTACCTGGACGCCAAGGGCTACCGGCCGCTGTTCCGCCTGGACCCGGGGCTGCCGCGGCTGGGCGAGGCCCGGGGCCGGGTGGTGCTGCTGGCGGACTCGGAGGGGCTGGGCGGGGTGCGGTACGCCGACCCGGCGCTGTTCGACGTCCAGGACGACTACATGGCCGAGCCGATCGGGAAGTACCCCAAGGTCGAGGCGCAGTTCCGCAAGGCGGTCGGGCAGCCCGGCAAGCTCCTCGTCAACTACGTCTCGACCGCCGCGCTGCTGCCGCCGCGGTCCAACGCCGACCGGCTCAACCCGCGGGTCAGGGAGCTGCTGGAAGGGGAGGGCAGCGCCTGGCGGGGGCTGGGCATCGTCCCGATGGACTTCCCCGACGAGTACGGGATGGCCGGGACCCTGATCCGGCACAACCTGGCCGGACTCGCTCATCCAGGGCGCTTCTGACGGATCTCCGTGGCGTCGGAAGCGCCCCGGTCGTCACTCCGCCGGCTCAGGCGCACACGTGATCGGCCGTCGAACCGAACCACTACCCGCCGCTGTGCATCAGACTGGTTGAAATGTCTGGTTCCGGCGCTGCCCCGCCCGCACGACGACGGGCGGTGCGGCGGCGCCGGCTGAAGCGGCAAGGCGGCACCTGGTGGAGACGAGCGAACGCGAGCCCGGGGCGGCGGCGCAGGACGGGCCGCGGGCGGCCGGTCCCGCGGCCGAGTGGCGAGGGTCCGGCGGGCCGGTGCGCACCGGCCGGGCCCGCGCCGGGGTGCCGCTGCGGGTGACCGCGGCGCTCGGGCTGGTGACGGTCGTCGTGGGCGGGGCGGCGCTGGCGCTGAAGTCGGTGCGTCAGGACCCGTACGTGGCGCCCGGGGACCCGGTCACCGGGACGTATCTCGCCTCGCGGGCGGCCGGCGACCGGGCCGCCGCCGCGGTGCTGGCCGGCCCGTACCGCGAGGAGCCGGGGGCGCCGCCGGCCGTCGCCGCGCGGACGGCCGGCGGCGCCCCGGCCCCGCTGCCCGTCTCCCGGCCGCTGGTGGCCGGCCCGGCGGCCCCGGCGCCGGCGGTCGGTGCGCTGTTCTCCCCCGGTGACGACGGCGAGACCGGCCACTACTGCACGGCGAGCGTGGTGCACTCCCCCGCCGGGAACCTCGTCGCCACCGCCGCGCACTGCGTCCACGACGGCGGCTTCCGTACCCGGCTGGTGTTCGCGCCCGGCCTGCACGACGGGATCGCGCCGTACGGGCTGTGGGTGCCGACCCGGATCGACGTGGACCCGCGGTGGATCGCCGACCGGGACCCGGACCACGACGTGGCGTTCCTCCGGGTGCGCCGGCACGGCGGTACGGACCAGCGCATCGAGGACGTCACCGGCGCCGAGCGGATCCGGTTCGACGCCCCGCCCGGGCGGCCGGCGCAGCTGACCGGCTACCCGGCCGACAGCGACACCCCCGTCACCTGCCGGCACACCGCCGACGCCGAGGGGCCCGGGCAGGTGCGCTTCCCGTGCGCCGGTTTCCCGACCGGGACCAGCGGCGGCCCGCTGCTCACCGACATCGATCCGGCGACCGGCACCGGCACGCTGATCGGGGTGATCGGCGGCCAGGACGAGGGCGGTGACGACAACACCTCGTACAGCAGCCGCTTCGGGGCGGAGGTGGCGGCGCTGTACCGGCGGGCCGTCCGGGGTGAGCCGGCGGCCGGCAGGTAGCGGGCCGGTCAGGCGCCGCCGCGCGGGAGGACCGTGCGCAGGACGGACGGCAGCGGGTACCAGTCGGCGGTGGCGAAACTGGCGTGGGCGGCGGCGAGTTTGCCGACCCGGGCCAGGGCGTCCGCCTCGGTGGGGTGCGTGGGGTCCAGGGCCGGCGGGACCTTGTGGGCGTCGGTCATGACGAGCAGGTAGTGGCGGGTGTCGTACCAGGAGGTGTCGATGGTGCCGTCGAGGTACGTGGCCGCGTCGCCGTCGAAGACCACGAACCAGGGGCGCAGGGCCGGGTCGGCGTAGCGGTCGCGGGGGTCGCCGGGCGCGGCGCCGTGGACGGCGGGGAAGGCGGTCGCCCGGCGCAACTTCCCCTGTGCGGCGAGGTCCTTGAGGTGGCCGGCGTACTCCACGTCCGTCCAGAGCTTGTCGAGCGGGTTGTGCTCCTCGACGGTGCCCGGTATCAGCTCGAAGAGGAACTTGCCGGCCAGGGCGGTGCGCGGGGGCCAGCCGCCGGCCCGGACCGCCTCGTCGAGGGTGGCGTGGCCGGCCGCCAGGTCGCCGGGGCCGTAGACCGCGTCGCCGAGCTTCTGGCGTATAAGGGCGTCGAATTCGGCCGGTCCGCGGCCCCCCTTGGCGTTGAAGCCGTCCTTCATCTCGATCTTGACGAGGATCGGGCGGTGGTCGGGGTGGGCGTCGTGCCAGGCACGCATGTCGGCGAGGCAGCCGGCGAGGTCCTGGTTGCGGTCCTTGGTGCGCAGTTCGGCGGCGGTGGTGGCGCCGACGCAGTTGTTGCTGTTGCCGAGCGGGTTGCTGTGCGAGACCCGCCAGCTGCCGCCGAGGCCGTTGGTCCAGACGTCCACCTCGACGAGTGCGGCACCGGAGTCCAACGCGTCGGCGAAGTACGGGTACTTGGCCTTGTCGTAGGAGTTGTGGACGCCGACCGCCGTGCTGGTGTCGTAGGTGCCGGTGGCGGCCGTCGCGGCGGCTGCCGCCGTGCCGGACTCCGCTCCCGCCGGTCCGGTCGCCGCGATCACCGCCGCCGCCGCGACCGCGACCGTTCCCGCACACCGCTTCCTTTTCATGTGCCCCGCTTTCCCCTGGTGTCCTGCTGGTCGGTCAGCAGCGTACGGGAGTTGGCGGCGGGCGGGCGGAACGGGAGCGGGCACGATACGGTCAGCGACGCGAACGATCAACGAAAGGTGTGCGGATGCGGAACCGGGGGAGCGGCGAGACCGCCTCGAAGGGACTGTCGTGGGCGGCGGCGGTGCTGACGGGCACGGTCGCCCTCTACATCACGCTGGTGGCCTTCGGCAACATCACCGACTTCGGCACCAACCAGCAGTACGTCCAGCATGTGCTGGCGATGGACACCACCTTCCACGACCCCGACCTGATGTGGCGGGCCATCACCTCGCCGGCGCTGCAGAACGCCGCGTATGTGGCGGTGATCGGGTGGGAGTCGGTGTCGGCGCTGCTGCTGCTCGCGGCCACCGCGCTGTGGGCGCTGCGGGGCCGGGTCGGCGGTGCCGGGCGGGCGCGGGGGCTGGCCACCGCGGGACTGCTGATGATGATGGTGCTGTTCGGTGCCGGCTTCTGGGCCATCGGCGGCGAGTGGTTCGCCATGTGGCAGTCGAAGCAGTGGAACGGCGTGGAGGCCGCGGTGCGGAACTTCCTGATGACCGGTGTGGTGCTGCTGGTGGTGCAGCTGTCGGGGGCGCCGGGACGGCAGCCCGGGCCGGTGCGCGCGGAGGACACCGCCGACGCGAACGACCCTGCCGGCGCCTAGGAATCGGCGAGCGGCGGCGGGTGCGGACCTCGCGCACCCGCCGCCGCGGTTTTGTGGGGTGTCAGCCCGCCGCGTACACGTCCTCGATGTAGCGTCCGGCGGCGGTCAGTTCGCGCAGCCACGCCTCCGACTCCTGTTCACCGGCGCCGGTGGCGGCCCGGTGCACCGCGCGGAAGGCGTCCCGCACGCCGGGCGCCATCCGGCTGCCGTCACCGCAGACGTAGACCCGGGCACCGGCCCGCAGCAGCTCCCACACCTCGGCTGCCTCCGCCTCGATCCGGTGCTGGACGAAGCGGTGGCCGCGCTCGGGGCGGGCGCTGAAGACGGGGTGGACGGCGAGCGCGCCGGCCCGCTCGGCGGCCGCGAACTCCGCCGCGTGCAGGAAGTCGCCGTCGGGGTCGTCGCAGCCGAAGTAGAGCCGGGCCGGGGTGGTGCGGCCGGCCGCGACGCGGTCGGCGACGGCACCGCGGAACGGCGCGAGACCGGTGCCGGCGGCGACCATGATGACCGGGGTGTCGTCGGCCGGGTCGAGGCGGAATGCCTCCCGGCACGGCTGGACCCGGGCCAGCAGGGTGTCACCGGGGCGCAGGGTGTGCAGATGGGTCGAGCCGGTGCCGCCGGGCAGCAGGGAGACCATCAGGTCGGCGTGCCGGGGATCGGCGGCGGGCGACGAGGACAGCGAGTAGTGGCGGGTGCGCAGCGGCGGCAGCAGCTCCAGGACCACCGGCCAGGGCAGTGCGCCGCGCAGCGCGGGGTGCGTCTCGATCAGCTCGACGAGGGTGCGCGGGTCGCCCTCGGGGAGGTTCTCCAGGGCGTGCCGCTCGGGCGGGCAGGGGTTGTGGGCGGCCAGCAGGTCGAGCTGCGCACGCGTCGGCCGGGCACCCAACTCCAGGTGATGAGTGAGGAGTTGACGTATCGTCAGGGGCCGGTCCACGGGGAGTGTGTCGCGGGCCGGGCGGCCCGTGGGCGGGCGGAGCGCCAGTACGGTGTCCAGGTCGGCGCCGAGCGCCCGGGCGGCGCGGGCGACCGCCTCCGGGGTGTTGGCCGGCAGCACGGCGAGGTGGTCGCCGGTGCGGTAGGAGACCCCGTCCGGCAGCGCCAGGCGCAGGAAGCGTTTGGGGCGCGGCCAGCCCTCGGCGGTCAGGTCGTGGGCCTCGGTGACGGTCATCGGGACGAGGTCGTGCCGGGCGGCGAGCGCGTCGAGCGGGCCACCGGTGAGGGCGGTGACGGTGTAGCCGGTGTCGTCGGCCCCGGCGGAGCCGGAGCCCGGGTCGCCGACGGTGGCCGGGTCGCCGTAGCGGATCAGCAGCTCGGTGCGCAGGGCGGCGCCGAACTCCTTGACGGTCGCGGTGAGATCGCCGGAGGCGTCGGCCTCGGCACGGGGCAGCAGCCGCTCGCCGCCGAGCGCGGCCAGCCGGTCGTCGAGGAGAGTGGGGACCTGCTGGTAGGTGGCGGCCCAGTTGCGGTCGCCGACGCCCAGCACGGCGTAGCGGACCCCGGCCGCGGCGCCCTCGGGCGCGGTGCCGAGCCAGGCGGTGAACGCGGTGGCGTCGTCGGTCGGCCGGCCGTTGTAGGAGGCGGCGACGATGACGACGGGGCGGTCGGCGGGCAGGCCGCCGGCGTGCGCGTTCAGCGGCGCGACCTCGGTGGCGAAGCCCAGCGCGGTGGCCTCGTCGGCGAGCCGCTCGGCGAACTCCCGGCAGGTGCCGTAGTTGGTGCCGTGCAGCAGGAGCAGCCCGGTGTCCTGCGGGACGCGGGTGGGCAGGCCGTCGGCGGGCGCGGCGCCGGTGGCGTCGTCCGCCGCGGGGCCGCCGGGCAGCACGGCCGCCGCGGCGCGCACCGCGGCCCGGTCGGCGGGGGTGCGCGGGGCGAGGGCGAGGGTGAAGCCCTCGGGCTTGAGGGTGAGGGTCTCCTTGACGCGGAGCCGGTAGCCGGTGTGGTCGATCAGCCGGTAGCGGTGCACCAGCAGCGCCAGCAGCATGGTGGCCTCGTGCAGCGCGAACTGCCGCCCGATGCAGGCGCGTTCGCCGGTCCCGAAGGGCTTGTAGGCGTGCGGGGAGCGAGCCGCCTCGGCCTGCGGGGTGAAGCGGAACGGGTCGAACGCCTCGGGGTTGTCGCCCCAGACCGGGTCGCGGTGGAGCATCGGCGTGAGGACGGTGACCTGTTCGCCGGCGGCGACCGGGTAGCGGCCGCCGATCACCGTGTCGGTGCGGGCCTGGCGGGTGAAGGCGGCGGCGGTCGGCCACAGCCGCAGCGTCTCGTTGAGGACCTGGCGGGTGAACGGCAGCCGGCCGATGTCCTCGAAGGAGGGGTCCGGGTCGGGGTCGTCGCCCCACAGCTCGTCCGCCTCGCGCTGCGCCAGCCGCAGCGCGACCGGGTCCTTCAGGAGGTGGTGGAGGGCGAAGGAGAGCGCGCCGGAGGTGGTCTCGTGGCCGGCGATCAGGAAGGTGATGACCTGGTTGCGGATGTTGGCGAGGTCCAGGACCGGCCCCTGGTGGGCGGCGTCGCCCTCCGTGGCGGTGAGCATCAGGCCCAGCAGGTCGTCGGCGCGCCGGTCGCCGCCGGCCGTGCGGGCCGCGATCACCTCGTCGACGACCGACGCGAGGTAGTCGGCGTCCGCGCGGAACGCCGCGTCGGCGGCCGAGTGGTCGGTGCCCGGCTGCCGGGCGAACCTGGTCATGCTCCATTCCAGGCAGCGCACCATCGCCTCGACGAAGGGGTGCGGGGTGTCCCGGGAGAACGACTCGAAGTCGAAGCCGAAGCCGGCCAGTCCGATGGTGTCCAGCGTCATCCGGGTCATGTCGTCGGCGACCTCGACGGGGCGGCCCTCGGCCATCCGCCGGTCCCAGGAGGCCATCACCCGGCGGGCGACCTTCAGCATCGCCGGGTGGTAGGTCCGCATCGAGCCCAGCGCGAAGGCCGGCATCAGCAGTTCGTGCGCCCTGGCCCAGTTGGGCTCGTCGTTGTAGGCGGTGAACAGACCGTCACCGGCGAACTCCCGTACGTCCTCCAGGACCACCGAGACGCCCTTGGCGAAGCGGGTCTCGTCGGCGACCTCGGTGACCAGGTCGAGGGAGGAGAGGAACAGCGTCTCGCGCGCACCGAACTTGCGCTTGAAGGCCGGGCCGTGGATCCGGGCGAGGTCCATGGCCTGCTGGATGGGGGTGTTGCTGATCCCGGTCGCCGTGAGGTCGGCGACCGGAGCGCCGGCGCCGGCGGCACGGTCGCCCGTCTGGGGCGCGATGGTGTCGGTCATGACTCCAGCGTGACCGGCCCGGCGGCCACTCCCGGCCGGAGAAACTGCATGATTGTGCAGTGGATTGTCGCCACGGATACTTGCGCGCGGGAAGCGGATGAGGCAGGGGCGGCCGGCGGCACGGGAGAAAGGGCGGAAAGCGGGCGATGGGCGGCGCGGCGTGCGGCGGGGCACCGGAGGACGGCGGGGGCGCGGACCGGGAGCGTCCGGCACCGTTGCCCGGCCCGCCCGCGGCCGGCCCCTACCGCGACTACTTCGTGATGCTGCTGTACCGGATCCCCACCCCGATCGCGGTGTGCCGGGCCGACGGCGAGGTGCTGATCGCCAACCCGGCGATGGCGGCGCAGTGGGGCGCGGTCCCCGGGCAGCTGCGCGGCCGCAATCTGCTGGACCGCTTCCGGCCCCGCGACCGGGCACAGGTCGCCCGGGTCATGGAGGCGCTGCGGCTGGGCCGCCGGTCCCGCTATCCGGTCGAGGTGCGCTGGCGGACCGGGCCCGGCGCACCGGAGCGGCAGGGCGAGCTGACGATCGATCCGGTCGGCGACCCGTCCGCGGAGCCGCCGGCGCTGCTGGCCCTGCTGCGGGTGCACGAGCCCGCCGCGGCGCCGCCCGCGCCGCGCGCCGCCACCAGCCCCGTGGAGGCCCGCATCCTGGCGCTGGCGGCCGGCGGGGCGACCACCGCATCGATCGGCGGCACGCTGGGCCTGACCGTCGACGGCGTGAACTACCACCTCACCCGGCTGGCCCGGCGCTGGCGCGTCCAGGGCCGCACCGCGCTGGTGGCCAGGGCCTATGTGCTGGGGGTGCTCGACCCGGACCGCTGGCCGCCGGCGCCCGCGGAGCCCGGGGACGGCGACGGGCACGCCCCCGGCCCGTGAGTCCGGTGGCACGGGTGTGCGGATAACCTCGCTGCTGTGGAGGACAACGAGGACAACGCAGCCGCGCCGTTCGAGCGCGGAACGGACGGCCCGAAGGTCATCGTCGTCGGCGTCGACGGCTCCGACTCGTCCTGGCGCGCCGCGGCGTACGCGGCCGGACTGGCGCGGCGGCAGGGCTCGAAGCTGGTGCTGGTCTACGTCCAGCCGGTGCTGGCCACCGGGGCCGCGCTGGGCGCACCGGTCATGGACGCCACCGGCGAGGTCGCCGAGGAGCTGATGGCCGAGATCCGCGAGGCCACCGAGCGGGTGGACGGGATGTACCACCTGCGGTGGGAGTTCCACACCCTGCGCGGGGACCCGTACAACGGCATGGTGCAGATGGCCGACGAGCTCAAGGCGGACGCGGTGGTGGTCGGCGCCTCGGAGTCGGCCGGGCACCGGATCATGGGCTCGGTCGCGGTCCGCCTGGTGAAGGCCGGCCGGTGGCCGGTCACGGTGGTCCCGTAGGGCGCTCGGCCCGCGTCCGGCTCCGCTGGTGGGCCGGGCCGGGCTGAGGCACGGTGGAGGGTGGACGGGCGGAGCGCCGCCCCGGCGAGGGAGACCACCGTGACCGACCGCACCTATCGCGTGAGCGAGATCGTGGGGACGTCCCAGCAGAGCGTGGACGCCGCGATCCAGAACGGCATCAAGCGCGCCTCCGAAACCCTGCGCAATCTCGACTGGTTCGAGATCACGCAGGTCCGCGGCCATCTCGTCGAGGGCCGGATCGACCATTACCAGGTCGGCCTGAAGGTCGGTTTCCGGCTGGAGGACGCGGGCTGAAGCCTCCGGGGCCGAATGGGCCCCCGCCGCCGCGTCGCCTTCGTACGGCGCCGCGGGCGGTCCATGATGATCCGCCGTCGGACCACGACGGGCACGTACCGAGCGTACGGAGGGATCACCCATGGCACGCCTGCTGCGCGCGGGAGAAGGCGTCTGGCGCCGTAAACCCATCGAGCACATCGAGGAGCCGGAGGGCACCGCGGCCCAGCAGCTCACCCGCGAGCTGGGGCTGTGGCAGCTGACCGCGATCGGGGTGGGCGGGATCATCGGCGCCGGCATCTTCACGCTGGCCGGCACCGTCGCCCATGAGAAGGCCGGCCCCGCGGTGCTGATCTCCTTCCTCGTCGCGGGCGTGGCCAGCGCCGCGGCGGCCTTCTCGTACGCCGAGTTCGCCGGGCTGATCCCGAAGGCCGGCTCGGCCTACACCTACGGCTACGCGGTGCTGGGCGAACTCGCCGGCTGGTTCATCGGCTGGGACCTGCTGCTGGAGTACACCGCGATCGTGGCGGTGGTCGCGATCGGCATCTCCGGCTACTTCGCCTTCCTGCTCGGCGAGTCGGGCGCCGAGCTGCCGCGGTGGATGCTGGGCGCGCCGGGCACCGGCCCCGGGCACCGGGTGGACCTCTTCGCGGCGGTGCTGTGCCTGCTGATCGCGTATCTGCTGACGTTGGGCATCAAGAACGCCGCGCGGTTCGAGACGTTCGTGGTCGGGCTGAAGGTGCTGGTGGTCCTGGTCGTCGTCGGGGTCGGCTTCCTGCACGTCGACACCGCCAACTACCGGCCCTTCTTCCCGTTCGGGGTGAGCGGCGCGTTCACCGGCGCGGCCACCGTCTTCTTCGCGGTCTTCGGCTACGACGCGATGAGCACCGCCGCCGAGGAGTCCCGGGACGCCCAGCGCCACATGCCCCGGGCCATCCTGTACTCGCTGGCCGTCTCCATGGTGCTGTACGTGCTGGCCTGCCTGGTGCTGACGGGCATGCAGAACTACCGGCACATCGACCCGGAGAGCGGTTTCTCCAGCGCGTTCAAGTCGGTCGGGCTGGACGCGCTGGCGGACGTGATCGCGGTCGGCGCGATCATCGGCATCCTGACGGTGATGTTCACCTTCATGCTGGGGGTGACCCGGGTGTGGTTCTCGATGAGCCGTGACGGGCTGCTGCCCAGGTGGTTCGCGAAGACCAGCGCCACCCACCACGTGCCGGTGCGGGTCACCTGGATCGTCGGGGTGGCGTCCGCCCTGATCGCGGGCTTCCTGCCGATCGGCGAGGCCGCCGAACTGACCAACATCGGGATCCTGTTGGCCTTCGTGGTGGTGTGCGTCTCGGTGATCGTGCTCCGCTACAAGCGCCCCGAACTGCCCCGCACCTTCCGCACGCCGGGCATGCCGGTGGTCCCGGCGATCGGGGTGTGCTTCTCGCTGTGGCTGATCACCTTCCTGGAGTGGCAGACCTGGGTGCGCTTCGCGGTGTGGTTCCTGGTCGGCCTGGTCGTCTACTTCTCGTACTCCTACCGGAAGTCGGCGCTGGCGACGGCGGAGGGGACGGCGGCGGAGCGGGGGTGACGGGGCAGGGGCCGGGCGGAGGGGGCCGGACCGGGCTGGACGGGTCGGTCGCCGGTGGGTCCTGCGGGGGCGCAACGGGAGTGCAGGAGTGGCGCGTTGGCGCATCAGTGCCCCTTGACGCGCCGGTGCGCGGGCCGAAGAATGAGGCCGCTCTGACAACGTTGTCGGCCCTTCCGGAGGTCTGCCCATGCCCTGGACCCGACGCAGCCGGCCGCGTACCGCGGGCGCGGCGGTGGCGGCCGTGCTCCTCGGGAGCGTGCTCACCGCCCCGGCCGCGGGCGCCGCCACATCCGACGCGGGGGCCGGGCCGCCCGGCGGCCACCTCACCGACCTCGTCAACCCCTTCATCGGCAGCCGGAACGAGGGCAACACCTACCCCGGGGCCGCAGTGCCGTTCGGCATGGTGCAGCTCTCCCCCGACACCGGACACACCACCGGCTACGACTATGACGACCACCGCATCCGCGGCTTCAGCGCGGTGCACGTCTCCGGCGTCGGCTGCGGGCTGGGCGGCGACCTGCCGGTGCTGCCGACCACGGGCGACATCACCGAGACCGACTACGCGAAGTACGCCGCCGCGTACACGCATGACGGCGAGTCGGCCCGGCCCGGCGCCTACCGCGTCCGACTGACCTCGTACGGCGGGATCACCGCCGAGCTGACCGCGACCGCCCGCACCGGCCGGCAGCGCTACACCTTCCCGGCCACCGACAAGGCCAATGTGCTGCTCGACGCCGGCCAGTCGCTGCACAAGACGGTCGCCACCCGCGTCGAGGTGCTGGACTCCCGCACCGTGCGCACCACGATCACCGGCCGCGGCTTCTGCCGGGACACCCGTCCGTACACGCTGTACACCCTGACCCGCTTCGACCGGCCGTTCACCGCGTACGGGACCTGGCGCGGCGACACCGTGACGCCCGGATCGCGGGACTCCACCGCGCCCGGCCGGCACGGCGCCTACGTCCGCTTCGACACCCGCCGGGACCGCGTCGTGACGGCCACCACCGCGCTGAGCTACGTGGACGCGGCCGGCGCGGCCCGCAACCTCGCGGCGGAGGGCGGGAGTTCCTTCGACCGGGCCAGGGCGGCGGCGGACGCGGCCTGGGAGCGGCGGCTGCGCGTGGTGCGCGTCCGGGGCGGGGACCGGACGCTGCGCCGGACCTTCTACTCCTCGCTCTACCGGTCGTTCCTCGCCCCGAACACCGGCACCGACGTGGACGGCCGCTACACCGGCTGGGACCAGCGCCCGCACCGGGCAAGGGGGTTCACCTACTATCAGAACTGGTCGCTGTGGGACACCTACCGCACCCAGACCCAGCTGCTGTCGCTGCTCGCGCCGCGGGAGGCGCGCGACATGGCGCTGTCGGTGCTGCGCATCGGCAAGGAGGGCGGCTGGCTGCCCAAGTGGGGCGCCGGCACCGTCGAGACCAACATCATGACCGGCGATCCGGTGACCCCGTTCCTCACCAACGCCTACCGGCAGAGGCTGCTGACGGGCCACGAGGAGGAGGCGTACGCGGCGCTGCGGAAGAACGCCGACGGGGTGCCGCCGGCCGCCTCCCCCGCCGTCGGCCGGGAGGCCAACCCCGCGTATATCGCGCACGGTTATGTGCCGTACCTCAAGGGCCGCCCGCACACCAAGCCCGGGGACTCCGACTTCGACCACGGAGCGTCGGCGACGCTGGAGTACGCCCTGTCGGACGCCATGCTGGCACAGCTGGCACACGACCTGGGGCATCGCGCGGACGCCGAGCGGTACGCGGCCCGGGCGCTCAACTACCGCAAGATCTTCGACCGTTCCACCGGCTTCTTCCGGGCCCGGGACGCCTCGGGGGCCTTCACCGGCCCCGCCGAACCGGCCCGGAGCGAGGGCTTCCACGAGGGCACGGCCTGGCAGTACCAGTGGCTGGTGCCGCAGGACCTGCCGGGGATGATGGCGCTGATCGGCGGCCGGCAACGGACCACGGACCGGCTGGACTCCTTCTTCGCCTACCGGAAGTTGCTCGCGGACCCGGCGAGGACCGCCCGCGAGGTGTGGGTGAACGGGCCCTACGACTACGACAACGCCGACAAGTACAACCCGCAGAACGAGCCCGACCTGATCGCCCCGTACACCTATCTCTCCACCGGTGAGCCCTGGAAGACCACGGACGTGGTGCACGCCGCGCTGACCCTCTTCACCGACGGCCCGGGCGGGATGACCGGCAACGACGATCTGGGCACCATGTCGGCGTGGATGGTGCTCTCGTCGATCGGCGTGTTCCCCGTCCAGCCGGGCACCGACACCTGGGGCCTGAGCACTCCGGTCTTCGACCGGGTGGAACTGGCCCTGGACCGGCGGTACTTCCCCGGGGGACGGTTCACCATCGAGGCTCCGGGCACCTCGTCCGCCCGCCGCTACATCCGGTCCGTACGGCTGGACGGCGTGCCCCGGGACCGGACCTATCTGACCACCGCCGAGCTGCGCGCCGGCCGTGAACTGGCCTTCTCCGTCGGGCCGGAGCCGTCCCGCTGGGGCACCGGCGAGCGGGCGGCCCCGCCGCCGGTGGGGACGCCGGGGGCGCTCGCCTCGGACCCCGGGCCTCAGCCCTGGACGGACGTCCAGAACTCGTCGAAGGACATCAGGCCGTCGCCGTCGGAGTCCTTGGCCTTGATGACCGCTTCGGCCATCGGGCCGGTGACCAGGTGGTCGCCCATCTCGGCCATCGCGCGCTTGAACTCGTCCGGCGTGACCCGGCCGTCGCCGTCCGCGTCGAACTTCGCGAACGTGGCCCTGGCCTGCTCTATGTCTGCCACGGGTGATACCCCTTCGTCGTGCCGCGGACCGCTGCGTGCGGGAACCACGGGGGTGAACTGACCCGCGTACATTAGCGGACCGTCAAGAACCTTCCCGGTGTGCCCTCCGGCGGGCGAGATAGCCGGCGGTGCGGCTGCCGGGGGCGGCGGCGACCTCGGCGGGGGTGCCGGCGGCGACGATCCGGCCGCCCTCCGCGCCGCCGCCGGGGCCGAGGTCGATGACGTGGTCGCCGCCGGCCACCACGCCCATGTCGTGTTCGACGACCACGACGGTGTGGCCCGCGTCGACCAGGCCGTGCAGCTGCCGCAGCAGCACCTCGGTGTCGGCTGGGTGCAGCCCGGTGGTGGGCTCGTCGAGGAGGTAGAGGGTGTGGCCGCGGCGGGCGCGCTGGAGTTCGGTGGCGAGTTTGATGCGCTGGGCCTCGCCGCCGGAGAGTTCGGTGGCGGGCTGGCCGAGCCGCAGATAGCCGAGTCCGACGTCCTGGAGGGTGCGCAGGCTGCGGGCGGCGGCGGGGAGGTCGGCGAGGAACTCCGCGGCGTCGTCGACGGTCAGGCCCAGGACGTCGGCGATGGTGCGGCCGCGGTGGGTGATCTGGAGGGTCTCGGGGTTGTAGCGGGCGCCGTGGCAGTCGGCGCAGGGGGCGTAGGTGCCGGGCAGGAAGAGGAGTTCGACGGCGGTAAAGCCCTCGCCCTGGCAGGTCTCGCAGCGGCCGGCGGGGACGTTGAAGGAGAACCGTCCGGCGGTGTAGCCACGGGCGCGGGCCTCGTCGGTGGCAGCGAAGACCTTGCGGACGGCGTCGAACAGGCCGGTGTAGGTGGCGAGGTTGGAGCGCGGGGTGCGGCCGATGGGCTTCTGGTCGACGCGGACCAGCCGGTCGACGGCGTCCAGGCCGGTGGCGGCGGTGAGCCGGGCGCGGGGCGCCGGCCCGGTGGCCTGGTCGTCGTCGGCGGCGGAGGCGCCCGGGCCGGTGTCGGTGTCCGGGCCGGGGCCGGCGGTGCCCAGGTGCTCCTGGACGGTCTCGGCGAGGACCCGGGTGACCAGGGTCGATTTGCCGGACCCGGAGACGCCGGTGACGGCGGTGAAGACGCCGAGCGGGAAGGCCGCGTCCAGGTCGCGGAGGTTGTGCAGGGTGACGCCGTGCAGGGCCAGGGTGCCGGTGGGGGTGCGCGGGGTGCGGGCGGGTGGCGGTTCGGTGGCGAAGAGGAAGCGGCGGGTGGCGGAGTGCTCGGCGTCGGCGAGGGCGCTGACCGGGCCGCTGTGCAGGACCCGGCCGCCGTGCTCGCCGGCGCGCGGGCCGATGTCCACGATCCAGTCGGCGTGGCGCACCACGTCCATGTCGTGTTCGACGACGAAGAGGGTGTTGCCGGCCTCCTTGAGGCGGCGCAACACGGTGAGCAGGGCTTCGGTGTCGGCGGGGTGCAGGCCGGCGGAGGGCTCGTCGAGGACGTAGACCACGCCGAAGAGGCCGGAGCGCAGCTGGGTGGCGAGGCGGAGGCGCTGGAGTTCGCCGGCGGAGAGGGTGGGGGCGGGGCGGTCCATGGCGAGGTAGCCCAGGCCGAGTTCGGTGAGGACCTCGATACGGGCGACCAGGTCGCGAGCGAGCGCGGGGGCGGGTTCGTCGCCGGGGCGGGCGGCGGTGGGGCGGAGGAGCTCGGCGAGGGTGGCCAGCGGGAGGCCCGCGAGGGTGGCGATGTCGTGGCCCTCGAAGGTGACCGCCAGCGCCTCGGGGCGCAGCCGGCGGCCGTCGCACGCGGGGCAGGGCTCGGCGGTCATGAACTGCCGGACGCGCTTGCGCAGCGTCTCGCTCTTGGAGTCGGCGAAGGTGTGCAGGACATAGCGCCGGGCGCTCATGTACTGGCCCTTGTAGGGGCGTTGGATGCGGCCGGCCTCGCGGACCGGGTGGACGGTGACGATCGGCTGCTCGTCGGTGAACAGGATCCACTCGCGGTCGGCGGGCGGCAGGTCGCGCCAGGGGCGGTCGATGTCGTGGCCGAGGGTGGCGAGGATGTCGCGGAGGTTCTTGCCCTGCCAGGCGCCGGGCCAGGCGGCGACGGCGCCGTCGCGGATGGAGCGGGCGGGGTCGGGGACGAGGGAGTCCTCGGTGACGCGGTGGACGGTGCCCAGTCCGTGGCACTCGGGGCAGGCACCGGCGGCGGTGTTGGGCGAGAAGGCGTCGGAGTCGAGCCGTTCGGTGCTGCCGGGAGGGTAGCTGCCGGCGCGGGAGAAGAGCATCCGCAGGGTGTTGGAGAGGGTGGTGACGGTGCCGACCGAGGAGCGGGAGGTGGGCGCGGAGCGGCGCTGCTCCAGCGCGACGGCCGGCGGCAGACCGCTGATCTCCTCGACCCTGGGCGCGCCGACCTGGTGGATCAGCCGCCGGGCGTAGGGGGCGACCGACTCGAAGTAGCGGCGCTGCGCCTCGGCGTAGAGGGTGCCGAAGGCGAGCGAGGACTTCCCCGATCCGGACACCCCGGTGAACGCGACCAGCGCGTCCCTCGGGATGTCCACATCGATACCGCGGAGATTGTGCTCACGGGCGCCGCGCACCCGGACGTACGAGTCGGTCATGCCTCCATGATCGGACACCGTGCTCCATGAACAGTCCTCCGTGGACGGTCCTGCGTGAACAGTCCTACGTGAACGGTCCTCCCGTCATCGGATGTCGGCGCTGTGACCCGACGCCGTGCCGTGCCATGCCAGGGGCGCCCGAGCACGGGGCACGGGGCCGTCAGCCGGCGGCGGTGGCCTCCCGGACCCGGTCGCGTGCCTCCTCCCAGGGGACGGGGGTGGCGACCACCGCACGCAGCGCCCGTATCTGGCGCGGCGGCAGGGCGCAGGCCAGTACGCCGACGGCCCGGCCGGCGCGGCCGTAGAGCGCGACGGCCCGGCGGGCGTCGCGGTCCAGGACGGTGGTCTCCACCTCGTCGGCGCCGGAGGTCAGGCCGTACGCCTGGAGTTTGAGGCCGTACTGGTCGGACCAGAAGTACGGCACGGGGGCGAAGGGCCGGCGCTCCGGCGGCTCCGTGCCCTCGACGGCGGCTTCGGTGGAGGCTTCGGCGGTGAGCTCGGCGACGAGGTTGCGGGCGGCGGCCATGGCCTGCTCAGTGGCGTTCATCCGGTGCTCGAAGCGGAGCGGGTGGCCGTGCACCGGGTGCTCCCAGCGGGCCACGTCGCCCGCGGCGTAGATTCCGGGGGCGGCGGCGCAGTAGGCATCGCAGCCGAGCCCGTCGGTGGTGTCCAGGGCCGGGTCGGCCAGCCAGCCCACGGCGGGCTCGGAGCCGATGGCGAGCAGGACCAGGTCGGCGGGGAGCAGGGTGCCGTCGGCCAGCCGGACGCCGGTGACCTGCGCGCCCGCCCCGTCCGTCGCGTCCGTGTCGTCCGTCGCGTCCGTCGCCTCCGTCGCGTCTGCGGTGGTCTCGAACGCGGCCACCTCCCCGGTCACCAGGCGGACGCCGCGGGCCCGGTGCTCCTCGGCGAGGAGTTCCCCGATGCCCGCGCCGACGGCGGCGGCCATCGGCACGGGCTCCCGGCCGATGAGGGCGACGTCGTGCCCCAGCTCGTGGGCGACCGCGGCGGCCTCGCAGCCCAGGACGCCGTTGCCGACCACGACGAGGCGGCGGGCGCCGCCGGACAGCCGGTCGCGCAGCGCCAGCGCGTCGTCCAGGGTGCGGAGGGTGAAGACGCCGGCGAACCCCTCGGCAGCGGGCAGGGTGCGGGCCGCCACGCCGGTGGCGATGATCACGCCGGCGCAGGCGAGGCGCTCGCCCCCGTCGAGGGTGAGGGTGCGGGTGGCGACGTCGAGGGCGGTGGCGCGGGTGCCGAGCCGCAGGTCGAGGCCGAGCGGGGCGAGTTGCTCCTCGGTGCGCAGCAGCAGCTTGGCCGGCTCCCAGGCGCCGTGCAGCAGTTGCTTGGACAGCGGCGGCCGGTCGTACGGGAGGTGCGGTTCGTCGCCGATGAGGGTCAGCGGGCCGTCCCAGCCGGCCCGGCGCAGGGCCTCGGCGGCGGTGATACCGGCGGCCGAGGCGCCGACGACGGCGATCGGACGGTTCGTCATTCCTGCACCTCGATCACGGCAGCCGGGCAGATGGCGGCCGCGTCGCGGACCGCGGCGTGCTGACCTGCGGGCGGCTCGGCATCGAGGAGGACGACCACGCCGTCCTGGTCCCGCTGGTCGAAGACCTCGGGGGCGATCAGCACGCACTGGCCGGCGGCGCAGCACTTGTCGGCGTCAAGGGTGATCTTCATGGTGGTGGCTCCGTGGACGTGGGCGGATCGGTGGATCGGATCGCTGGGTCGGTCGGTATGGCCGGTGCGGCCGGTGCGGCCGGTGCGGCTGGTCACCAGGTGACGGGCAGGGAGTGGCAGCCGTAGATGGCCATGTCGGTGCGGAAGGGGATCTCCTCGACGGGCACCGCGGGCCGCATGGCCGGGAAGCGGCGGAGCAGGGTGGCTATGACGACCTGCAGCTCCACCCGGGCGAGGGCCTGGCCGAGGCACTGGTGGATGCCGTAGCCAAAGGCGACGTGGTGCTGGGCGTTGGGCCGGGCGAGGTCGAGGCGGTCGGGGTCGTCGAAGATGCTGTCGTCGCGGTTGGCGGACGGGACGGCCGCCACGACGCCCTCACCGGCGCGGATGAGCTGCCCGCCGACCTCGATGTCGGTGGTGGCCACCCGGCGGGGGCCGTTGCGGATGATGCTGTGGAAGCGCAGCAGTTCCTCGACGGCGCCGCGGATCAGCGCCGGATCCTGGCGCAGCCGGTCGGCGGCTCCCGGGTCCTGCATCAGCGTCAGGGCGCTGAGGCCGATCATGTTGGCGGTGGTCTCGTGGCCGGCGATGAGCAGCAGGGCGGCGAAGGCGGCGACGTCGTCGTGGCTGATCTCGCCGGTGCGCTGCTGCTCGACGATCAGCCGGCCCAGGATGTCGTCGCCCGGCTCCTGCTCCTTGGCGGTGACCAACGCGTCGAGATAGTCGCGGAGTTCGGCCCGGGCGGCCTCGCGCTCGTCGTCGGCGATGGTGCGCGAGAGCAGCTTGCCGGTGAGCCGCTGGAAGACGTCGTGGTCGTCGTAGGGGACGCCCAACAGCAGGCTGATGACCAGCGAGGGGACGGGCAGGGCGAGCGCCTCGATCAGGTCGACCGGCTCGCCGGCGCTGCGCTCCATCGCGTCGCACAGCTCGTCGGTGAGGCGCTGGATCTCCGGGCGCAGGGCCTCGACGCGCTTGACCATGAACTCGCGGGTGACCATGCGCCGGAGCCGGGTGTGCTCCGGCGGATCCATGCGGATGAAGCCACGGTTCTTGGTGTTGGCGCCGCCGGTCATGCCGCTGAGCGGGTAGCCGTGGAGGGTGGTGTCGGAGCTGAAGCGGGTGTCGCCGAGGATCGCGCGGATGTCGGCGTAGCGGGTGGCCAGCCAGGCCCAACTGCCGTCGGGGAGCGAGATCCTGGAGATCGGCTCCTCGGTGCGCAGGGTGCCGAACTCGGCCGGGGGGTGGAAGGGGCAGCCGCTGGGCGGTTCCACGGGCAGCGGTGCCGGGGCGGCGGGGACTGTCGTGTCGATCATCTCGGTCATCTCGCTCCTCGCGCGCACACCGGTCGGGTGTGCGCCATGAGTCGATCCTTCGCCTAACGAGCGTAAACTTACATGCGTAATGATCGGGTAAACGCCCCGGGGTCTCCGGCGGAAAGTGAGCAACGGAACATCCGCGACCGTCCGGCGTCCGGCGACGGATACACAACAAGGCCCCGGCCGACGATGCGGCCGGGGCCTGGGAGGGGCCTCGGGGCTTGGCGAGAGGGAGCGAGGGAGGAAGGCGCCGGAGGAGGGCGCCGGAGGAAGGCTCAGGGGGAAGGCGCCGGGGGTCAGCGCTCCGGCAACAAGGGTCAGCGCTCCAGCAACAGCTGCAGCAGCTCCTCCACGAATCCGTCCAGCCGGCTGGTGTCCTTGCGGCTCGGCATGACCTGCCAGATCATGACCCGGCCGTGCACCGCCGACCACAGCAGATACGGCGCCTCGGAACGCGAGCCCCGCACCCGCCAGCCGGCCTCCTCGCAGGCGGTCAGCGCGTGGTGCCAGCTGCGCACCAGCAGCCCGGCCGGGTGCCCGGCGAGCCGCTCCGGACCGACCGGGGTCTGCCGGGTCTCGTAGAGCAGGCGGTAGTTGGCCGGGTGCTCGATGGCGTAGCGGCAGTAGGCGCGCAGCTGCGCGCGCAGTCGGGCCACCGGATCGCCCTCGTCGGCCTGCCCGGCGGCGTCGGTCATGGCGTGCGCCAACCGCTCGTAGCTGACCTCCAGGGTGGCCCAGACCAGCTCGGTCTTGTCGGCGAAGTGCCGGTAGATGCTCGGCGCGGCGACCCCGGCCTCCCGGGCCACCGCGCGCAGCGACAGCGCGTCCTCGCTGCCGACCTCCTCCAGGAGGCGCTCGGTCGCCCGCAGGAGTTCCTCCCGCAGGCGCTCGCCCTGCCCACGCGGGTTGCGGGGCCGGACGGCCGCACTCTCGCCCACTGCCCTCCGGTCCTTCCTCTCCTGGCCTGGCCGATCTGCTCATCGGCGGGGACATCGCCCCTCCACCAGGGTTTCACACCACGCCCCCGGACCATACCGGAGCACCACACTCCACTCCCCCGCCCCATCCCCGGACCGCCACCGGCCCGGCCGATCTCGGCGCGGACCCCCTCATGGCGACGGACCAGGTCCAGGTGTGGTCCGGCGACAATTGCCTTTGCCGGGGTGGCCGTTGGGCCGCTATCTGCCCATGGTCAGTCCGGCCTTGTTCGCGTGGCGGCTCAGGACCACTTGCCGGATGCGTTGGCGGATGGGCTTGAGGTCCGGTCGTCCCAGCTTGATCGCCTTGTCCAGGTTGAGTACGCGGCCCGCCCTGGCGTCCCACCACAGCGGGACGAACTCGGCCTTGGTGATCTTCCAGCGGCCACCCGGCGTGGCCGGCGGGGCGAAGGTGAACCGGGCGGCCGCGCTCATCCTTCCGCTCGCGTCGTGATGGGTGCCTCCCATGAGGTCGCCCAGTCCGTAGGCGACCCAGGTACCGCCATCGCTGATCTCGGCCTCTGCCCGTCGGCCGTGCGGTGTCCGGACGACCCAGGTGCCGTGCACCTTCTCGAACGGCTGGGGGGTGTGGGTGTGGCTGCCGACGATCAGGTCGATGTCGGGGCGACCGTCGGTGCGGGCGGCGGCGAGGATGCGGGCCAGGCGGCGCTGCCGGGCATCCGGGGCGGTGCGGTACTCGGTGCCCCAGTAGGGGCTGACGACCACCACGTCGGCGCCGGCCCGGCGGGCCGCCCGGGCGTCCGCGAGAATCCGCCCGGGGGCGAGGGGGCTGATCGCCCACGGCGCGTCCTTCGGGGGGCGGGTGCCCTCGGTGCCGTAGGCGAGGTGAGCCACCACGGCGCCGCCGGGGGTGCGCAGCAGGGTGGGGCGGGCGGCCTCGGCGGCGTCCCGGGCGGTACCGGCGTGCCGCAGGCCCACGGTGTCCAGGGCGTCGAGGGTCCGGCGCACCCCGCCCTTGCCCTGGTCGAGGGCGTGGTCGGTGGCGGTGGCACAGGAGTCGAAGCCGGTGGCCTTGAGGGCGGTGGCGACCTGTGGCGGAGCCTGGAGTTCCGGATAGCCGGTGAACGGGCCGTCAAGCGGGCCGAGGGGCGCCTCCAGGTGGCACAGCGCCAGGTCGGCGGCGCGGACCACGGGCGTGACACCGCGGAGCATCGGCCGGAAGTCGTAGCCGCCGGCCATCGGCGCGTCGTGCTGTGCCGTGTCGAGCGCCTCCGGGTGGGCGGGGATGACGTCACCGGTGGCGACCAGGGTGAACGGCCGGCCCGGGGCGGCTCCGGCGGCGGCGCGGGTCCCGGTGCGGCGGGGCGGGGCGGGCGGTGCGGCGGGGCGGTGTGTGGTGTGCGCGGGGGCGGATCGCGGTGCGGGCGGCCGGGCGTCCGGCAGGGCGCCGCAGCCGACGGCCAGCGCGGCGAGCAGAACGGCTAACACATACCGGGTGAACGCACTCATGCCCGACAGATACCAGTCGTTTCGGGCCGGAAATGGGCGTATGCGGTGGTGTCCGGCGCTCTCCCCCGGACGGCCGACCGGAGGGGCGACCGGGCACCCGCGACTCCGACGTCTCCGGCCTCCTCATCGGACCCGCGCCTCGTGCCCGCCGGACGGGCACAACACGCCAGGCGCAAAGCATCTTTGGCTGATTCTTCGCGTCAATGCGCCTACTACCACGGCCAGTTGCGCGCACCCAGGGGCCCGGTGTGGACGAGGAACCGCTTCATGTGACGGTGTCGGTGTGGGACGAACGGCTGCCCGGTGCGCAACGGGACGTGGGAGACCGCGCACCCCGACTACCGGGCGTCCGTGTCCCCCGACCACCTGGCGTTCGTCGGCGATGCGCCGGGCTCGGCTCAGGTCACCTCGATCCCGAAGTCGGCGACGAGGGCGGCCAGGCCGCCGGGGTAGCCCTTACCGCCGAGGACGAAGTCCCAGTCGTCGCCCGTGCGGCGGCGGAACGCGCCGAGGACCAGGGCGCGCTCGCCGGGCCGCCCGTCGGAGACCGGCAGCCGGTCGAGCTCGGTGCCGGCGGCGTCCAGCAGCCGGATCCGGGCGTCGGTGAAGCCGCCGAGGTCGCCCTCCGGGTCGGTCTCCGGGTCGACCGCGGCGACCAGGACCAGCCGGTCGGCCTCCGACGGCAGTTCCTCGAAGCGCACCCGCAGGGCCGCGCGGTCCTCCGTCACCCCGGCCAGCATGCGCACCGAACCGTCCGGCGTGGCCGGGTTGTTGAAGAAGACGAAGTGGTCGTCGTCGAGCACGGTGGTGCCCTGGCAGACCAGGGCGCAGACGTCGAGGGCGGCCGCGCCGGACCAGTTCATGGCGAGGACGGTGTGGTCCGGGGCGGGGTCAGCCGGCTCGGAGGCGGCGGGCGTGCCGGGGGTGGCGTCGCCGGGACCGAGGCGGCCGCGCAGCCCGTACCGGCCGAGCAGGTCGACGAGTTCCGGGCCGGCGATGAGGGTGAGCGGCTTGCCCTGGGCGAAGCCGTGGGCGCCGGGCCCGAACTGGGAGGTCGTCACCAGCACGCCCTTGTTGGCGCCTTCGGACTGGACGGTGCCGTAAAGGTCGCGGACCGCGGACGGCGGGACGGTGTTGCGGTAGCGCTTGACCTGCACCACGATCTTGCCGCCGCGGATCGGGTCCGGGTCCAGCGCGTCCACGTCGATGCCGCCGTCGCCGGACCGCTGGGTGGTGACCGCGCGCATGCCCATGGCGCGGAACAGCTCGGCGATCAGCTGCTCGAAGGCGAGCGGGTCCATGGCGAGGAGGTCCGGTTCGCCGTCGGTGCCGTGGGAGACCACCGCGCCGCCGGCGATGTCGTCCGGCCGCCGTCCGGGGCGGACCGGGGTGCGCTGGTCGGGGCGGGCGGAGAGCCGGCCGCGGAGTCCGTCGGTGAGGCAGTCGGGGGCGCTGACCTGGTCCAGGCGGTAGGAGGCGACGGCGCTGCGGGGGGCCAGGACGGTGGCGAGGAAGATCGTGGCGGGGCGGCCGGTGACCGGGTCGACGTCGTCGACGAAGCCGTTGAGCTCCACCGAGTCCAGGGCGCCGTGGGTGTCGGCGGCGAAGAGGTCGCGCAGGACCAGCAGCATGCTCTGGGCGAGCACCTCGCGGTAGAGCGCCCGGCGCTGGGCGGCCGGGCGGGCGGTCTCCCGCTCCTCGTCGGCGGTGGGCAGGTAACGGACGGCCTTGACGGCGGGGACGACGTCGTAGCCGGGCAGTTCCCAGTCGAGGACGAGCCGGCGGGCGGCGGTGTCGTAGCCGGCGCTGAGCTGGCGGGGGAAGCCCTCGGGCCAGGACGTGCCGGAGTACAGGGCGGCGGAGAAGTACTGCACGACGGCGTCCGCGTCGCCGGCGCGCAGGCCCGCGGTCAGCTCCTGGACGCCGGCGTTGTGCCGGCGGATCTCGTCCAGGGCGCCGGCCGCCCACTGGTCGTACTGCCGCTGGTAGGCGGCGAGTTGGGCCTGGCGCCGGGCCTCGGCGGCCTGGGCGGCGTACCAGTCCTGTTCGAAGCGGGCGCGGGCCTCCTGGCGGTCGCGGTCGCGGCGGGCGCCGGAGCGCATGCCGCCGGTGGGCACCTGGTAGCGGGCCGGGTCGGGCATGGGCACCGGGGCGGCCAGCGCGCCGGGGGCGAACGGTTCGATGCGTTCGGGGCGGAGCAGGGCGGCAGCGGTGAAGGCGGGGGCCCGGCAGCCGTCGGCGAGCAGGCCGGTGAGGGCGGCGACGCGGGCCTCGATCTCCTCGGTGCGGCGGCGGGCGTCGGCCTCGCGCTGCCGGCGGTAGGCGGTCTGCCGCTCGCGGTGCATACGGGCCATGGCGCGCTCGGCGGCCCGGGCCTGCCGCTCCTGTTCCCGCTGCTGTTGCAGCCGTGCGCGGTGTGCGGCCTCGGCCTGGCGCTGCTGCCGGCGCTGCGCCTCGGCCCAGACGCCGAGTAATCCCTGGGAACGGCGGCTCATGTGATGGTTCGTCCTCCCCCCGGGGCGGCGGCCCCCGGAACCCGCGGCAGCGGTGGCGTCTGTGCCGGTCTGCCCTGGTCTGCTGTGGTGAGGCGACTTTAGCGGGGGCCAGGCGGCGTCGATCAGGGGGCCACCGGCCCCGGTTCACGGTCCTTGCCTTGCCTTCGCGACCTTGCCTTCGCACGTCTGTGCACGTAGCGTTGGCGCCGTGACTACCGGGTCGGCCATGGGCCATGAGCGAGTGAGGCGCCCGGTCACTTCGTGACCGCGCGGCGGGTGAGAGACCCGCCTCCGCCCCTCCCACCTCTTCTTTCGCGCGCGTCAGGCGCGTGTCCTGCTCTCTTCCCCGCTTCTCTTCCCCGCGCGGCCGTTCCGCGCGCTTCCGCTTCCCGCACCACGCCTGCCGCCGTGCCGCGCCCTGCCGCGCCGCACCGCCGTCGTGCGGTCACTTCACCCTGCCCACGCGGCCTCGCCCTGGGCACATCCTCCCTGGAGACGCACCTTTCATGCCCCATAACTTCAACCAGCAGGTCATCGACGAGTTCCGGGCCAACGCCGGCCGGGTCGGCGGCCCCTTCGAGGGCGGCCGGCTGGTCCTGCTGACCACCACCGGCGCCCGCACCGGCGCCCGGCACACCACCCCGGTCGGCTATCTCCCCGACGGGGACCGGATCCTCGTCATCGCCTCGGCCGGCGGCGCACCGCACCACCCGGCCTGGTTCCACAACCTCGTCGCCCACCCCCGCGTGACCGTCGAGGCCGGGGTCCTCACCTACGAGGCGGAGGCCGTGGTGCTGACCGGCGCGGAGCGCGACGAGGTATTCGCCCGCGCCGTGGAGGCCGACCCGGGCTGGGCCGCGTACCAGGCGAAGACCCGCCGCACTCTCCCGGTGGTGGCGCTGACGCCGGCTCAGGCCGGTCCGCCGCGCTTCGCCGGGGCGACGCCGGGCGCGACCGTGCGCCTCGTCCACGACGGCTTCCGGCGCGAGCTCGCCACCCTCCGCCGGGAGTTGGCGGATTCCGGCTCCGTGCTCGGCGCGCAGCTGCGGATCAACTGCCTGACGCTGTGTCAGGGTCTGGACAACCACCACACCGGCGAGGACCGGATGATGTTCCCCGCGCTCCGCCGGCACCGCCCGGACCTCGCCCCGGTGCTGGACCGGCTGGACGCCGAACACCGGAGCATCGCCGCGCTCCTTGAGGAGCTGCGCCGGGCGCTGGCCGAGCCGGCTGCGGCACCCGGCGGCATCCGGGCCGAGGTCGAACGGCTGACGGACGCGCTGGAGGCCCATCTCACCTACGAGGAGGAGCAGTTGATCCCCGTCCTGGACGCGGCGGCCGGCTGACCTCGGCGCACGGGCGGCGGCCGCGGGACTCATATCCGGCGGCCGTGGCCCTCCCAATACGGGTCCCGCAACCGCCGTTTGAACAGCTTCCCGGACTCGTCGCGCGGGAGCCGCTCCTCGAAGACCACCGTCCGGGGCACCTTGTACGCGGCGAGCCGTTCGGCGACATGGGCGCGGACCGCCGCGGCGGTGAGCCGGACCCGGGGGTCGGTCTCCAGGTGGGCGGCGAGCGCCTCGCCGAACTCCTCATCGGGGATGCCGAACACCGCCGCGTCCCGCACCCCGTCCAGGGCCAGCAGACAGCCCTCTATCTCCGCCGGGTAGATGTTGACGCCGCCGGAGATCACCAGGTCGTTGCGGCGGTCGCTGAGGTAGAGGTAACCGTCCTCGTCGAGATGGCCGATGTCGCCGAGGGTGACGAATTCCGGCCGTCCCGGCGCCTCCATGGCGGCGCGTTTGTCCGGGTCGCCGAGGTAGCTGAAGCGCGGCCAGTCGTCGGCGGGCCGGACGTAGATCTCGCCGGTGGCGCCGGGTGGCAGCTCCTTCCCGCCGGGGCCGAGGACGAGGACCTCGCAGGTGCCCTGGGCGCGTCCGACGGTGCCCGGGTGAGCCAGCCACTCCGCGCTGTCGCACCACGTCACCGCGCCGGTCTCGCTGCCGCCGTAGTACTCCCGCAGGACCGGTCCCAGCCAGTCGATCATGGCGTGTTTGATGTGCGGCGGGCAGGGCGCGGCGGCGTGCACCACGGAGGTGAGGGAGGAGACGTCGTAGCGTTCGCGGACGTCCTTGGGCAGCCGCAGCAGCCGTACGAACATGGTGGGTACCACCTGGGCCTGCTCGATGCGGTGCCGTTCGACCAGCCGCAGGAACTCCTCCGCGTCGAAGCGCGGCATCAGCGTGATGTCCAGGCCGGCCGCCAGCGCCAGGACCGCGTGCTGGCTGGGCGAGGCGTGGTAGAGCGGGGCCGGGATCAGGGTCCGGCCGCCGGGGGCGACCGCGAAGTACTCCAGGAAGCGCGCCACCGCCTCGGCGAGGAGCTCGGGGCCGACCGGTTCGCGCAGAACTCCCTTGGGCCGCCCGGTCGTTCCGGAGCTGTAGATGACGGTGGGCGGGCGGTCCCCGGCGGGCCGCTCCAGCGGCGTCCGGCCTGCCAGCCAGTCGTCGAGGACGGGGAACCGGCCGGTGACGGGCGGGGCGGTCATCCCGCAGGCCGCCGCCACGCCGGGCGGTACCGCGACCTCGACGACCCGTACGCCGTCGGGGAGCACGGCGGTCACCTCGGCCAGCAGGTCGGTGTGGACGAAGACCACCGTGCTGCCGCTGTCGGTGAGCACATGCCGCAGGTCGTCCCGGCGGAAGTGCCAGTTGACGGGGACGGCGGCGGCGCCGAGCAGGGCGGCGCCGGTGGTGATCTCCAGGTGTGCGGGCTCGTTGCGGAGCACCACGGCGACCCGGTCGCCGGGGGCGACTCCCCATGCTGCCAGGCCCGTTGCGATCCGGGCGGCGCGGTCGAGGAACTCCGGGTAGCCGCGGGTGTGTCCCGCGCAGCGGATGGCGGGGGGTGCGACGGATTCCATGGTGCCTCCAGGAGGGAGCGGCCAGGACCGGCGCACACCGGTCCGGCTCATTGAAGCGCCAACCGCCGGGCGGCCACCAGAGCGCACCGCGCCATCCCCGCGCCGTGCTCCGATCGCCCCGCACCGGGCGCCGTGGCCGGTGGCCGCTCCTATCCTCGGGACCATGGGCAACAACGACATCCTGCGCACCCACGCCGAGGCGCTGACGCTCTTCGGCGAGCGGGTCCACGCCGTCCGGGAGGACCAGTGGGAGGCGCCCACCCCGTGCACACAGTGGTCGGTGTTCGACCTGGTCAACCACCTCACCGCGGAGCAGATGTGGGTGCCCCGCCTGGTGCGGGACGGTTCCACCATCGCCGCGGTGGACGGGGACTTCGACGGCGACCAGCTCGGGGAGGACCCGGTGGGGGCGTGGGACCGGGCCGCCGCGGCGGCGAGGGCGGCGTTCGCCGAGCCGGGCGCACTGCACCGCTCGGTCCACCTCTCCTACGGCACCACCCCAGCCGACGCGTACTGCACGCAGATGACCGCCGACGCCGTGGTGCACACCTGGGACCTCTCCCGGGCCATCGGCGCCGACGAGCGGCTGCCGGACCGCCTGGTGAACGCGGCGCTGCGCGAGGTGGAGCCGTATGCCGAGGCGCTGGCGGCCACCGGGCTGTTCGCCGAGCCCGTCGAGCCGCCCGAGGACGCGGACGAGCTGACCCGGCTGCTGTGTCTGCTCGGCCGGCGGCCCTGACCGCGTCAGTGGCAGCCGCCGGCCCCGGCCCCCGGAGAAGAGGAGGGGCCGGGGCCGGCGGGCGCCCGCGGCCCGGTCAGTCGATGCCGCGGACGATGTGCGGTTCGACGGGATCCTCCTCGCAGCCGGCCAGACGGACCGGGCCGCAGCGGTCCCAGGCTTCGAGATTGCGGACTTCCTTGATACGCCCTGGGCGCTCGCCCTGCTTCAGACGGGGCTGCTTGTGTTGAGCCTTGTGCACTGCCACCACGCACTCCTTCTTCGGGGTATTGGTTCCGACGCGGTGGCGCCTTGTTCACAAACCGGGAGGTCGGCCAGGGTTTGTGGCGTTCCCGCGACGGGCCAATGGTGTTGGCGTCTCCCAGGAGGGTCGTCCGTCACCTTCCAGGATATCGGCGCCGCCCGGGGACCGCTCGCCTTTTTGCGGCGACAACGGCACGGCGCGCGAAGGCGGAAAAAGCACCCGGGTGCCACGGCCCGCCGCGGGCCCGCGGCCACGCTGCGTCATTCACCCGACCGGCCGTCAGCCCCTCTACTGCACCGCCCGCGCGGCTCCCCGGTTGCCGGCCCGCGCCCGTTCCCTAACGTGGACAGGTGGGGCCGGTGCGCGAGGCTGTTTCCCGCGCGGCGTCTCTGCGCGCCGTCTCCCCGGCCGGTGGCCCCGGTGCTACCCATGGGCGGGTGGAATGGTTCTCGGATCCCGGTTCATGGCTCGGGCGCCTGGTCTTCCAGCGGCTGCTCGCGGTGCTCTACCTGGTCGCGTTCGTTGCCGCGGCCCGTCAGTTCCGGGCGCTGCTGGGCTCCCGGGGGATGCTGCCGATCCCGGACTTCACCGCGCGGGTGCCGTTCCGGCTGTCCCCGTCGGTCTTCCAGCTGCACTACTCCGACCGCTTCTTCGCGGGCTGGGCCTGGAGCGGGGCGGCGCTGGCGGCGGCGGTGGCGGCCGGGGCGGCGGACGCGGTGCCGCTGGGGGCGGCGATGGCGATGTGGGCCGTGCTGTGGGCGATGTACCTGTCGATCGTCAACGTCGGGCAGACCTGGTACGGCTTCGGGTGGGAGACGCTGCTGCTGGAGTCGGGGGTGCTGGCGGTCTTCCTCGGCAACGCCGACACCGCTCCCCCGGTGCTGATCATGTGGCTGCTGCGCTGGCTGCTCTTCCGGGTGGAGTTCGGCGCCGGGCTGATCAAGATGCGCGGGGACCGCTGCTGGCGCGATCTGACCTGCCTCTACTACCACCATGAGACCCAGCCGATGCCGGGCCCGCTCAGCTGGTTCTTCCACCGCCTGCCCAAGCCGCTGCACCGGGTCGAGACGGCCGCCAACCACGTCGCCCAACTCGTGCTGCCAGTGCTGCTGTTCACCCCGCAGCCGGTCGCCGGGTGGGCGGCTCTCGGGATGGCCGCCACCCAGCTGTGGCTGGTGCTGTCCGGCAACTTCGCCTGGCTGAACTGGATCACCATCGCGCTGGCTCTGTCGGCCGCCGCCCCGCTGTGGGGCGGCCCGCCGCCGGCACCCGGCGCCGCGCCGGTGTGGTTCGAGGCGGTGGTGAGCGCCGCCGCGGCCGGCGTCGTCGCGCTCAGCTACCGCCCGGCGCGCAACCTGGTGTCCCGGGGCCAGCTGATGAACACCTCCTACGAGCCGCTGCACCTGGTCAACTCCTACGGCGCGTTCGGCAGCATCACCCGGGTCCGCCGGGAGATCGTCGTCGAGGGCACCGAGGACGCGGTCTCCGGCCCCGGCACGACCTGGCACGCCTACGAGTTCCACGGCAAGCCGGGGGCCCCGGGGCACCTGCCCCGGCAGTTCGCGCCCTACCATCTGCGGCTGGACTGGCTGATGTGGTTCGCGGCGCTCTCGCCGGGCTATGCCCGGTCGTGGTTCGTGCCGTTCGTGGCGCGGCTGCTGGAGAACGACCGGGACACCCTGCGGCTGCTGCGCCGCAATCCGTTCCCCGATCTGCCGCCCGCGCGGGTGCGGGCCCGGGTCTTCCGCTACCGCTTCACGACCTGGCGGGAACTGCGGGAGACCGGACAGTGGTGGCACCGGAGCGCGGAGCGGGAGTTCCTGCCGCCGGTGTCGCGGTCAGCTCTGTACGGAAGGCGATGACCATCTCACGGGCGTGCCGCAGCCCGATGCGGGCGAAGTCCCGTTCCAGGGCGTCGAGTTCGTGCAGCGTACGGGTGCGGTCGCGGCCCAGGCGGGCGCGGGACTTGGCCAGGCCGAGCCGGGAGAGCGCCGCGCCGCGCGGCTCCTCCATCGCGCGGAACTCGCCCAGCGCCAGGGTGTAGGTGTCGCGGGCCTCGGCGTAGCGGCCGGCGCGGTAGAGGACGTTGCCGCGCATCTTGTGGTTGTAGGCGAGCGCGCCGGCCAGGTTCATGGTGCGGCAGATCGTCTCCGCCTCGGAGAGCAGGGCCAGTGCCCGGTCCGGCTCGCCGCGGACGGACAGCACGTCGGCGACGCCGCGCAGCGACCAGGCCCGGCCGCGGAAGTCGTCGGCCTCGGCGGCGATCCGGGCGGACTCCTCGAAGAGCTCCAGGGCCCTGCCGTGCTCGCCGGTGTTGCGGTGCATCTGGGCGATGCCGGACATCGCCCAGACCATGTGGCGGGCCTCGCCGTGCGCCCGGGCCTGCGCCAGGAGCTGCTCGTGCAGTTCGGCGACGGCTTCGTAGTCGCCCTGTATGCGGCCGGTCTCGGCGAGGCCGGCGAGGGAGTAGCCGTGCGCGAGGCGGTCGCCGCCGGTCTCGGCCAGCGCCACCGCGTGGGCGAGCAGCCGCCGGGCCAGCGGCAGGGTGCCGCACTGGCGGGCCAGGGTGCCGCCGCTCCACAGGGCCCAGGCCATGGCGGCCGAGTCGCCGGCGGTCCGGCCGCTGCGGTAGGCGGCCCGCCAGGCGGCGCCGGCGGCGTCCGCCCGGCCCAGCCGCCGGTTGGCCTCGGCGACGGCCAGCTGGGCCCGGGACCGCTCCAGCGCGGTGTCCGCGGCGGCGAGTGTCCGGTGCGCCGTGGCCAGTACCTCCTCGTAGGAGGAGTTCACGCTCAGCGCCGAGCCCAGTTCGCCCTGGTACTCCGGGGCGAATGCCTTGCCGTACATCGATCCGTGGCCTCTCGATCATGCGTTTTCCTTGGTCACGAACGTACGGAAGGTGCAGGGGGCAGCGAATCAGTCCACGTATGGGTTGTCGCGTACGACTGGAGTGCTACGCGCCAGGTGGTGGTCATCATCGGGATGTACGGGGTACTCGGGGTGGCCGTAGCTGATGGGGCTCAAGTGCCCGTCCCTTGCGGGGCTTTGAGGATCGGGCCACCCTGACTGCCGGGCGGGCACCGGACCGGAGGTGTGGCATGGGTGAGGCGGCACGGGTGCGCGGCGGGATCGGGCGGCGGGGGTTCGTCGGGGCGCTCGGGGCGGGCGCGGCCGGGGTCGCGGTGGCGGCCGGGGGCGGCGGTCCCGCGCGGGCCGGGCAGCGGCGGCCGCGGCCGCTCTTCCTGGGGACGTACACCTCGAAACCGGGCGGCGGCACCGGCATCGGCCTGGCCGGCTACGACCCCGGAACCGGCGCCCTCACCGCCACCGGCGTGCTCCCGGGCGTCCCCGACCCCTCCTACCTGGCGCCGGCCCCGGACGGCCGGACGCTCTACGCGGTCGACGAGCGGGAGGACGGCGCGGTGACGGCGGTCGCGCTGCGGCGCGGCGGCGGGCCGGTGGTGCTGGGCAGCCGGCCCACCGGCGGCGCCGGGCCGTGCCATGTGTCGGTGCACCCCGGCGGCCGGTGGCTGCTGAGCGCCAACTACCTCTCCGGGAGCGTGGCCGTCCATCCGATCGACCGCCGCACCGGGGCGCTGGGACCGCGTACCGACCTGGTCGTCCACGACAGCCCGCCGCCCGGCCCCGGGCAGACCGGGCCGCACGCGCACCAGATCGTCACCGCCCCGGACGGCCGCCATGTGCTGGCCGTGGACCTCGGCAACGACACCGTCTACACCTATCGGCTCGACCCGCGGGCCGGGACGCTGGCCCAGGTGGCGTACGCCACGCTGCGGCCGGGCGCCGGCCCCCGCCATCTGACCTTCCACCCCGCGGGCCGCCATGCCTATCTGGCGAACGAGGTCGACAACACCGTGGTGGTCTGCGCCTACGATCCGCGCGACGGGCGGCTTGCGCCGGGGGCACCGCAGTCCACCGGGACCGCGCCGGGGATCGTCAGCTACCCGGCCCAGCTCCTGGTCACCGGCGACGGCCGGTTCGCCTTCCTCGCCAACCGCGGCGACAACAGCCTCACCCGGTACGCCGTGGAGGAGGGCGGGGCCCGGCTGCGGCTGCTGGACACGGTGCCGGTGGGCGGCGACTTCCCACGGCAGATCGCGTTCTCGCCGGACCGGCGGTGGCTGTTCGCCGCGAACCAGAAGTCGGGGTCGGTGACGGTCTTCGCGGTGGACGCCCGGACCGGGGCGCTGACGCGGGCCGGCGAGCCGTTCGCGGCACCGATGGCGGTCTGCGTACTGCCGCTGTGACCGGCGGCCGGCGGCCGGCGGTGGGCCCTGCGGGCTGAAACACTGCGGCAACAGCCCCGCAGGACTGGCGCGTTAGCGTCGCGCCCCATGAGTACGGGAACCACACCTTCCGGCGGTACCACGCCGGACACCGCGGCGCCGCCGCCCGGACCGGCGGACCCGGCGGCGGACCCCGGCGGCACCGGCCTGCGCCAGGGCCTCAAGCGCCGCCATATGCAGCTGATCGCGCTGGGCGGGGTGATCGGGGCCGGGCTGTTCGTCGGCAGCGGGGTGGTGATCCGGTCCGCCGGGCCGGCCGCGGTGGTGTCGTTCCTGGCGGCCGGCGCGCTGACCGTGCTGATCATGCGGATGCTCGCCGAGATGACCGTGGCGCGCCCGGCGCTGGGCTCCTTCTACGCGCACGTCCGGGAGACCCTCGGGCATCGGGCCGGGTTCGCCGTGGGCTGGCTGTACTGGTACTTCTTCGTCGTGGTGGTCGCGGTCGAGGCGGTGGCGGGCGGCCGGATCATCCGGCTGTGGCTGCCCGGGGTGCCGCTGTGGGCGGTCAGCCTGGTGCTGATGACGCTGCTGACCGCGACGAACCTGGTGTCGGCCCGCTCCTACGGCGAGTTCGAGTACTGGTTCTCGTCGATCAAGGTCGTGGCGATCGTGGTGTTCCTCTCCCTGGGCGCGCTCTTCGTGCTCGGGCTGTGGCCGGGGGCGAGCGGCGGGCTGGACCGGCTGACCGCGCACGGCGGTTTCGCGCCGGCCGGCGCCGGGGCCGTGCTGGCCGCCGTGGTGCCCTGTGTCGGCTTCTTCACCGGCACCGAGATCGTCACCATCGCCGCGGCGGAATCGGTCGAGCCGGAGCGGGCGGTGGCCGGCGCCATCCGGTCGATCGTGCTGCGGGTGGTGGCGTTCTATGTGCTGTCGGTCCTCGTGGTGGTCGCGGTGGTGCCGTGGACGTCGAAGGCGATCGAGGTGAGCCCTTACGCGGCGGTGCTGGACCGGCTGGCGGTTCCCGCGGCCGGCACGGTGATGAATGCGATCGTGTTGGTCGCGGTGCTCTCCTGCCTCAATTCCGCGCTCTACACCTCGTCCCGGATGCTCTTCGCGCTCACCCGCAACGGGGACGCACCGCGCGGCCTCACCAAGGTCGGGGCGAGCGGGGTGCCGCGCCGCGCGCTGCTGGCCGGGACGTCGGCCGGCTATCTGTCGGTGCTCGCGGCCTGGCTCTCGCCGGATGTGGTCTTCTCCTTCCTCATCAACTCCTATGGCGCCATTGCCCTGTTCGTCTATCTGGCGATCGCGGTGACGCAACTGCGGATGCGGCGCCGGCTGGAACGCGAAGAACCGGCGCGGCTCACCCTGCGGATGTGGGGCTTCCCCTGGCTCAGCCGGCTGACCGTGGCGCTGATGGCACTGGTGATCGGGGCGATGGCGGTACTGCCGGACAGCCGGGCGCAGTTCTGGCTGAGTCTGCTCACGCTCGGTGTCGTGCTGGCCGCCTATGAAATCCGCCGGCGGGTCCGGCGGAAGTAGATCCTTTCTCGGGCCGGCCGTCCGCGGCGCCACGGACGGCCGGCCCTCCCCCTCACACCTCGGCTTCCGAAATCCCCAGGCAATTCCTCCTGAAATCCCTCCGAGAATGCCGTGGTAATCCTGCAGTTTCCCTCAGCATTCCCCTCGGTGTTCCCTTTCCAGAGGCCCGGCGACATCGTCGGCGGAGGCTTGTACACGGCGGCGCGTCAGCCGCCGGCCGTCACCTCTGCGCGGAGACGTCGACATGCAGTCGGGTGCCCGGATAGATGAGGTTCGGGTCCTCGCCGATAACCTGGCGGTTCTGCCGGTAGATTTCCCGCCAGGATTTTCCGTGGACGACGGCGATTCCGCTCAGGGTGTCCCCCGCATTGACCACCACCACACCGCCGGAAATCCTGAGCGGTGCCTTCTTGTAGGGCCGCGCCTGGTGGTGGGACTGCACCTGCGGCCGGTGGTGCCGGCCGTGCGTGTGCTCGGGGACGGCCTTCGGCCGGGCCGGGAGAATGTGTGCGCCGCCGCCGTGCGAGGCGCCGTGCAGCCCCAGCGAGGCCGAGCAGGCGGGCCAGGCGCCCCAGCCCTGGCGGGACAGCACCCGTTCGGCGACCCGGATCTGCTGCTCCCGCGTGGCCCGGGAGGCGCGGCCCGCGTAGGCCCCGCCGCCGTAGGAACGCCAGGTCGAGTGGCCGAACTGCAGCCCTCCGGAGAAGCCGTTGCCGGTGTCGATCCGCCAGTTGCCGCCGCTTTCGCACTGGGCCAGGCGGTCCCAGGTGCCGCTGTTGACGGCTTCGGCGGGCTCCTCGGAGACCGCGCCCAGCGCGCCGGCGGCCAGCAGGACGGCGGCCGCGGTGACGCCGCGGGCCCCCCGGCCGCGCAGTGCCTCACCGCGTGCGGCCCGGTCCGCCGGTTCGCGGTTTTCCGCCGCCCGGCACACCTGGGATTCCGGCGATTCCTGCGTTTCCGGCACCTGCTGAGTTTTCATGTGCGTGCTCCCGTCGCTTGTGCTGTGCGTACTGAGGTGTCGCTCGCGCCGAATACCGGAGATACCGGCATTTCGGTGAGCGCGCAGAGATGTCAGCGATTTCGGCGAGTTCTGGGATTCTGGGGTTATTGGTTCGTCGGGTGTTTTTCTCCGGGCCGTCGAATTCGACGAGGAAGAGACAACCACGGGCCGCGTCGACACCGGCAGAGCGCGCGGTAGCGCCTCCGCCGGGCGGTCTGCCCCCTCACCGTCGGCGGGCGGACGAAATCCTCCGCATGGCGCACGGACCCGGCGGGTAGGGGCGCACCCCTCGTGCCCGGGGCCCCGGACCGAGCCGCAACCGCTCGCACGTTCGACTCCGGGGGGTTACGCCCTGTGCATCCGCCCGCCTCGGTGCATACGCGCGGCGGGGGCCGCACACACCGCGCACGGCCGTCGGGGCGGTGCAACCACCGGGGTTTTACCTGAACTTGGCAGGCCGTGGCGGGGGCGCCGGCCCGCGGCGCGGCGCGAACCGGCCCGGCGCACCGGCCCCGTCCCGGGCGACCCGCTCCGTACGCCCCCGTCCGTGCCCGCATGCCCCGCGTCCCCACGCGTCACCGCGCCGCCCGTGCGCCCCTCCACCCCGCCGACCCGCCGCCCGCGGGGCCCGGGAAGCACCGCGCCAACGGGGTGGCACGTGCGCGGGGCAAGCGCACTGGCGACGGCCGGGCGCCCGGCGGATCAAGGTCCGGGGCTGCCCGACGGACCAGGAGCAGACGCGCCCTAGCCGTCGGCAGGGTCCAGGAAGTGCCGGAGCAGCTCCCGGAATTCGGCCTCGAAGGCGTCGTAGCGGGAGCGGAGCAGGGCGCCCGGCCAGCCGTCCGGCAGCAGCGGCTCGGGCAGCAGCGGGTCGGTCAGGAGGTGGCGGAGGACCGCCGCGGCGACGGTGAAGCGGTCGGCGGGGGTGGCGGCGCGGTCCAGCGCGGCCAGCAGTTCCCGGGCGTGCGCCGCCCAGCCGTCCAGGTCCCACAGGCCACGGGCGAGCGCGACCGGGTCGCCGTCGGGGGCGCCGGTGAACCATGTGCACTGCGCGGTGGCCACCGCCGGGCGGGGCCGGTCGAGGTTGGCGGGGCGCAGCCAGCTGCCCTCGCGCAGCTCGGCCAGCCGCAGCGCGGCCATCGCCTGGCGCAGCGCGGCGCGTTCGGCGGGCGGCCGGCCGCCGTCCGCGGTGACCACGGCGATCTCCCAGGCGCCGTGCCACGGGCGGGTCCGCGGTGCGCGGCTCTCGTCCTGCCGGGCCTGCCGGGCCAGCAGCCGGGCGGTCAGCGCATAGCCGCCCGCGCTCTGCCGGAGGTCGCCGGCCGCGACCATCCGGGAGAGCGCGACCCGGACGGTGCCCTCGGCGATGCCGAAGAGCTCGCCGACCCGCACCAGGACGCGCACCGGCAGCCGGGGCGGGTGATGGCCGAGGAGGGTGCTCAGCACCACGGAGCGGGCGGTCAGCGGCCGGAGGGCGGGCGGGGCGTCGTTCATGGGTGCGGAAAGTCTACGGCCCGGCACGGCCTTACGCTCTTCCTTCGCCCGTTGAGAATCTGTAACGTCGAGAGGTATGACCGTCACCCATGAGGTAACCAATCAGGCCCCGCCGCTGACGGATTTCAGCGCCGCGGACGAGCCCGCGCTGCTGGCGGCGCTGCGCCGGGAGGGCGGCGCGTGGGGCGAGCCGGAGGTGCTCGCGCTCGGCGCGCTGGCCGGTTCGGCGGAGGTGCAGGACCAGGCGCGCTGGGCGGAGCAGCAGCCGCCCCGGCTGCACACCCACGACCGCTACGGGCACCGGGTGGACGAGGTGGAGTTCCATCCGGCCTGGCACCAGCTGATGACCACCGCGGTCGAACACGGTCTGCACGCCACTCCGTGGACCGACGGGCGCCCGGGGGCGCATCTGGTGCGCGCCGCCAAGTTCTACGTCTGGTCGCAGGCCGAGCCCGGCCACGGCTGCCCCATCTCGATGACCTACGCGGCGGTGCCCGCGCTGCGCGCCGCCCCGGAACTCGCCGCCCGGTACGAGCCGTTGCTCGCCGCCCGCAGCTACGACTTCGGGCTGCGCGCCCCGCTCACCAAGCGCGGCCTGATCGCGGGCATGTCGATGACGGAGAAGCAGGGCGGCTCCGACGTCCGGGCCAACACCACCCGGGCCGTGCCGGCCGGGGACGGCAGTTGCCGTCTCACCGGCCACAAGTGGTTCACCTCGGCCCCGATGAGCGATGTCTTCCTCGCGCTGGCGCAGACCGCCGAGGGGCTGAGCTGCTTCCTGGTGCCGCGGGTGCTGCCGGACGGCACCCGCAACGGCATGCGGCTGATGCGGCTGAAGGACAAGCTCGGCAACCGCTCCAACGCCTCGTCCGAGATCGAGTACGAGGACGCCGTCGCCTGGCCGGTCGGTGAGCCGGGCCGCGGGGTGCGGACCATCGTCGAGATGGTGAACATGACCCGGCTGGACTGTGTGCTGGGGTCGGCGGCCGGGATGCGCGCGGGGCTGCGGCAGGCGCTGCACCACACCGCCCACCGGCGGGCGTTCGGACGGGAGCTGGACCGGCAGCCGCTGATGCGCTCGGTCCTGGCCGATCTGGCCGTCGAGTCGGAGGCGGCCACCATGCTGGGGATGCGGCTGGCGGCCGCGGTGGACCGCTCGCAGGCCGGCGACGCCGGGGAGGCGGCGCTGCGGCGGCTGGCGCTGGCGGCCGGGAAGTACTGGGTGTGCAAGCGGGGCAGCACCCATGCGGCGGAGGCCCTGGAGTGCCTGGGCGGCAACGGCTACGTGGAGGAGTCGGGGATGCCGCGGCTGTACCGCGAGGCGCCGCTGCTGTCGATCTGGGAGGGCTCGGGCAATGTCGCGGCGCTGGATGTGCTGCGTGCCCTGTCCCGCGCGCCGGAGGCGCTGGACGCGTACTTCGCCGAGGTCGAGGCCGCGGCCGGTGCCGACCGGCGGCTGGACGCGGCGGTGGCCGGGCTGCGCAAGCTGCTCGGCGGGCTCGGCGACCCCGAACGGGCCCAGCTGATGGCCCGTTCGCTGGCGGAGCGGCTGGCGCTGGTGCTCCAGGGGTCGCTGCTGGTGCGGCACAGCACCCCGGCGGTCGCCGACGCGTTCTGCGCCTCCCGGCTGGACGGCGAGTGGGGCCACGCCTTCGGCACCCTGCCGCCCGGTGCCGACCTCGCCGCGGTCCTCGGGCGCGCCCGGACCGGCGGGGACACCGCCTGATGACGGGCGCGGCGGACGCCGCCGTGCGGGTCGAGCGGGCCGGGCCGGTGACGACGGTGGTGCTGTCCCGGCCCGCCGTCCGGAACGCGGTGGACGGCCCGACGGCCCGTCAACTGGCGGGCGCCTTCCGCGCGTTCGACGCCGACGACGACGCGCGGGTGGCGGTGCTGTGGGGCGCGGGCGGCACGTTCTGCGCCGGGGCCGATCTCAAGGCCGTCGGCACCGCCCGCGGCAACCGCGTCGCGCCGGACGGCGACGGTCCGATGGGCCCGACCCGGATGCGGCTCGGCAAACCGGTGATCGCGGCGGTCGCCGGGCACGCGGTGGCCGGCGGCCTGGAGCTGGCGCTCTGGTGCGATCTGCGGGTGGCGGAGGAGGACGCGGTCCTCGGGGTGTTCTGCCGGCGGTGGGGCGTCCCGTTGATCGACGGCGGCACGGTGCGGCTGCCCCGGCTGATCGGTACGGGCCGGGCGATGGACCTCGTCCTGACCGGGCGCCCGGTGCCGGCCGCGGAGGCCCTGGAGATGGGGCTGGTGAACCGCGTGGTCCCCACCGGCACGGCCCGCGCCGCGGCGGAGCGGCTGGCCGCGGAGCTGGCCCGCCTCCCGCAGGCGTGCCTGCGCAGCGACCGGGCCGCCCTGCTGGACCAGGAGGGCCGGGACGAGGAGACCGCCCTGACCAACGAACTCCGCTACGGACAGGCGGTGTTGGCGGAGGCGCTGACGGGCGCGGCACGGTTCGCGGCGGGTGCCGGCCGGCACGGGGCGGCCGACGACACCCGGTGACGTGCTGTGACGCCGTCACCGGGGGGCGTCACAGCACGGAATGCGGGTCACCGGGGCCCCGCCTAAGGTGTTCGCATGGCCGAGCGGCCCCCCGACCCCTCCGCGGAGGGTTACGACCCCCGTGCCGACCGGGACACGCCCCGGGTCGAGGAGGCGGTACCCGGGGTGTCCCACCACGAGCCGATCGGGCTGCGGCAACGGCTGTCGCTCAACCGCATGGGCACCTTCGACTGGGACCTGGACAGCGGCCGCATGGACCTCGACCCCGGCGCCATGGAGGTCTTCGACCTGCGGCCCGGGGAGTACGACGGCGCGCCGATGTCGCTGATCTCCCGGGTACCGCCGGAGGAGGGCCTGCGGCTGGACGCGGCGCTCTCCCAGGCCCTGCAGGACGGCAACTCCGCCTACGGCGCGTACTTCCGGGTCCAGTGCCGCGACGGGACCCGGCGCTGGACCCACTCCCAGGGCCGGATCCTGCACGACGCGCAGGGCGTGGCATACCGGATCATCGGCATCGTCCGGGAGGCCACCAGCGAACTGGCCGACTCCGCGCTGCTGCGCTCCCTCCAGCAGGAGCGGCAGCGGCAGACGGTGATGGTGCAGCAGACCACCGCGGCGCTGGCCCGCGCGCTGTCGGTGAAGGACGTGACGCGGGTGCTGACCGGCGCCGGCGGCGCCCGGCGGTTCGGCGCGGACGCCCTGGTGCTGGGCCTGGTCGAGAACGACCGGTTCGAGGTGATCGCCGCCGCGGGGCTGGACGGCGAGGTGCCCGCCGACATGACACACTCGCGCCTGGACGACACCCTCCCGCTGTCCGAAGCGGTGCGCTCCCGGCGGCCCAGCTTCCTGAGCACCCGCGGCGAGCTGATCGCCCGCTTTCCGCGGCTGCGCCCGTACGTCGAGGTGCTGCCGACCGGCAGCGCCGCCTTCCTGCCTCTGATCGCGCAGGACACCGTCCTCGGGGCGCTGGGGCTGTTCAACCACGAGCCGGCGGTGCAGTCGCCGGAGGCCCGGAACCTGGCGCTGGCGCTGGCCGGTGTGGTGGCGCAGTCCCTGCAGCGGGCCACCCTCTTCGACCAGGAGCGGGAGTTCGCGACCGGGTTGCAGGCGGCGATGCTGCCGCGCCGGCTGCCGCCCATCGCGGGCGGCGAGGTCACCGTCCGCTACCACCCGGCCAGCGTCGGCCGGGACGTCGGCGGCGACTGGTATGACGTGATCGCGCTGCCGCAGGGCCGCACCGGGCTGGTGGTCGGCGACGTCCAGGGGCACGACACGCATGCCGCGGCGGTGATGGGCCAGCTGCGGATCGCGCTGCGCGCCTACGCCAGCGAGGGCCACACCCCGGAGACGGTGCTGGTGCGGGCCTCCCGCTTCCTGGCGGAGCTGGAGACCGAGCGGTTCGCGACCTGCACCTACGTCCAGGCCGACCTGGAGTCCGGGGCGCTGCACCTGGCCCGGGCCGGGCACCTGGGCCCGCTGATCTGCAACGCCGCCCGGCACATCGACTGGCCGGAGATCAGCGGCGGGCTGCCACTGGGCCTGGCCACCGCCTTCGGGCAGGACCACTTCCCGGAGACCCAGCTGTTCCTGGAGCCCGGTTCGACGCTGCTGCTGTGCACCGACGGGCTGGTGGAGCAGCCCGGCCAGGACATCACCGCCGGCATCGACGCGCTCTCGGCCGCGGTCCGCGCCGGTCCCGCGGCACTGGACGCGCTGGCCGACCGGCTCTCCGACCATCTGTGGGCCGAGCCGGGCTCCGACGACGACATGGCGCTCCTGCTGCTGCACCGCAGCGCGATCCCCGGGGAGGCGGCGACGCCGCGGATGCGGCTGCACGTCCACCAGGCCGACCCGGCGGGCACCGCAGAGGTCCGCTCGGCGCTGCGCCGCACGCTGGACCAGTGGCGGGCGGGCGAGGTCGCCCACGACGTGGAGGTGGCCGCCTCGGAGCTGATCGCCAACGCCCTCACCCACACCGAGAGCGGCGCCCTGGTCTCGGTGGAGCTGCTGCCCGGCAGCCCGCGCCGGATCCGGCTGGAGGTCGAGGACCGGTCCAGTCAGTGGCCGCGGCTCCGCCGCCCCGGCGAGACGGCGACCTCCGGGCGGGGGCTGCTGCTGGTGGCGGCGCTGGCGGACCGGTGGGGCGCGGAGCCGCGAGGCTCGGGCAAGGCACTGTGGTGCGAGTTCGTCCTGCCGGACGCGCCGAACGGAGGCGGATGAGGCGGATCCTGAACTCCCTCATCCGGCAAGGAAGATGGGCTGTCGAAACCCGCCCGGACCCTCACCCCTCCTCCGGTCCGTACCACACCGTCGTCATGTTGCAGAACTCGCGCATGCCGTGGCCGGACAGCTCCCGGCCGTAGCCGGAGCGCTTGGCGCCGCCGAACGGCAGGCCGGGGTGGGAGGCGGTCATGCCGTTGAAGTACACCCCGCCGGCCTGGAGGTCCCGGGCCAGGCGCCGCTGTTCGTCGGCGTCCCGGGTCCAGGCGTTGGAACTCAGGCCGAACGGCGTGTCGTTGGCGAGCGCGACCGCCTCGTCCAGGTCGGCGACGCGGTAGAGCGTGGCGACCGGGCCGAACGCCTCCTCGCGGTGGATCCGCATGCTCGGGGTGACGCCGGTGAGCACGGTCGGCTCGTAGTACCACCCGGCGTGGCGGTCGGGCGGGCGGCGGCCGCCGCACCGCGCCCGGGCGCCCTGGTGGACCGCGTCGTCGACCAGTTCCTCCAGGTCGGAGCGGCCCTGCTCGCTGGAGAGCGGTCCGACGTCGGTGGCCTCGTCCATCGGGTCGCCGACGGTCAGTGCGGCCATGCCCTCGGTGAACCGTTCGGCGAAGGCGTCGTAGACGTCGTTGTGGACGATGAACCGCTTGGCGGCGATGCAGGACTGGCCGTTGTTCTGGACGCGGGCGGTGACGGCGACCCGGGCGGCCTTGTCGAGGTCGGCGGAGGGGAGGACGACATAGGGGTCGCTGCCGCCGAGTTCGAGGACGGTCTTCTTGACCTCGTCGCCGGCGATGGCGGCGACCGAGCGTCCCGCGGGTTCGCTGCCGGTGAGGGTGGCGGCGGCGATCCGCGGGTCGCGCAGGACGTCCTCGACGGCGCCGGAGCCGATCAGCAGGGTCAGGAAGCAGCCGTCGGGGTAGCCGGCGCGGCGGAACAGCTCCTCCAGATAGAGCGCGGTCTGCGGGACGTTGGAGGCGTGTTTGAGCAGCCCGGTGTTGCCGGCCATGAGGGCCGGGGCGGCGAACCGCACCACCTGCCAGAGCGGGAAGTTCCACGGCATCACCGCGAGGATGGTGCCGATCGGGCGGTAGCGCACCACCGCGCGGACCGCGCCGGAGTCGTGAACGTCGGCGGGGTCGGGCCGTTCGTCGGCGAGCTGCGCCTCGGCGTGGTCGGCGTACCAGCGCATCGCCTTGACGCATTTGGCGGCCTCGGCGCGGGCCTGGGCGAGGGGTTTGCCCATCTCGGTGGTGATGGTGCGGGCGATGCCGTCCTGGTCGGCCTCCAGCAGGTCGGCGGCGCGGTACAGGAGTTCGGCGCGGCGGGCGAAGGACGTGGTGCGGTGGATCTGGTAGGCCTGTTCGGCGCGGACCAGGCGGTCCTCGATCTCGCCCGCGTTGAACGCGTCGAAGGTCTTGAGGGTCTCGCCGGTGGCCGGGTTGACCGTGGCGATGGCCATGTGCGGCACCTCCTTGGCGAAGTGGTCGGGGCGCTGCGGTGCGTCCTACGAGCACGGCGCCGGCGTCCGGCTGAGCGGGCGGGGGGCCGGGGACGGCTCCGGGACCGGATCGGGCCCGGGCGGGCGCGGCACCGGTGAGGGCTCCGGGGGGATCGGCTCGGGCGGCGCCGGCGGTTCGGGCGGCCCGGGCAGCGGTTCGGGCGGGGCGGGGCCCGGTGGCGGCTCCGGGACGGGGCCGGGCGGGGGCTCCGGGACGGGCCCGGGGGGTGGGCCTCCGGGGTCCGGGGGGACCGGCGGGGGTTGCCGGTCGCAGTGGGGTGTGCGGTCACGGCGGACGAGCTCTTGCCGCTGCACGACGGGCCTCCGGTGTGAGTCGACAGGTGGCTTATCAGCCCCCGTACCCGAGTCTGGCCCGTTCATGGCCCGTGTGCACGGCGGATTCCGGGTCCGGCTTCACGGCCGCGGGTCCCGGGCGTCGTAGCGGGCGAAGGCGCGCCGGCCCAGCCCCAGCGCGGTCACGGCCAGGACGCAGGCCAGGCCGCCGCCGACCACCGCGGCGGCGGGCGAGGTCAGGTCGGCCGCGGAACCGGCGAGGAAGTCGCCGAGCCGCGGGCCGCCGGCGACCACCACGATGAAGACGCCCTGGAGGCGGCCGCGCATCTCGTCCGGGGTGGCGGCCTGGAGCATGGTGCTGCGGAACACCATCGAGACGGTGTCCGCGCAGCCCGCGGCGGCGAGGAAGAACAGGCCCAGCCACAGGTGCCGGGAGAGGCCGAAGGCGGCGACGGCCGCGCCCCAGGACGCCACCGACAGCAGGATGGCCAGGCCGTGCCGGCGGATGCCGCCGAGCCAGCCGGAGAACAGCCCGCCCAGCACGGCGCCGACCGCTGGAGCGGCGACCAGCAGGCCGACGGTCCTGGCGTCGCCGCCGAACCAGAGCGCGGCGATCGCCGGGAACAGCGCGCGGGGCTGGGCCAGCACCATCGCCGCGAGGTCGGAGAAGAACGTCATCCGCAGGTTGGGGCGGGTGGCGAGGAAGCGCAGGCCGTCCAGGACGGAGGCCCGGCGGGCCGGCCCCGCGCCCTGGTCGGGCCGCATCGCGGGCAGCCGCCACATGGCGTAGAGCGAGGCGGTGAAGGCGACCACGTCGATGAGGTAGGCCGCCTGGTAGCCCCACATGCCGACGATCACGCCGCCGAGCATCGGGCCGCCCATCAGGCCGAGGTTGGTGGTGAGGGACTGGAGGGCGTTGGCGGCCGGCAGCTGCTCGGTGGGCAGCAGCCGGGGGATCATCGACGAGCGGGCCGGGGAGTTCATCGCGAAGCAGACGGCCTGCAGCGCGACGACGCTGTAGAGCAGCCATACGTGGTGGTAGCCGGCCAGGGCCGCGGCGGCCAGCGCGACGGACAGCACGGTGGCGCCGGCGGCGCTGGCCAGGCCCAGTTTGCGGCGGTCGACGGTGTCGGCGACGGCGCCGCCGTAGAGCCCGAAGACGATCAGCGGGACCAGGGAGCACAGGCCCACCAGGCCGACGGCGAAGGTGGAGCGGGTGAGGGCGTAGACCTGGAGGGAGACCGCGAGGGCGGTCATCTGCTGGCCCATCCAGGAGACGGTGTTGCCGCACCACAGGCGGCGGTAGTCGGGCGAGGTGCGCAGCGGGGTCAGGTCGGCGAATATCCGTCCGCGCAGCGGTATTCGGGGCTTCTCGCCCGTTCCGGCCTGGTCGCCGGCCGGGGCGTCGGAGGTCGTTGTACTGGGCACGCGGCAGTAAACCACGCCGCCCGGCCACGATGGAATAGGCGCATGCCCCGAGTGCCCCTTACCGACCGCCCCGCCGCCGCGGTCCTCACCAGCACCAGCGGGTGGCGGCGGCGATCTCCGCCGGTTCGTACGCGGCGTAGTGGGCCTCCTCGGCCCGCCGGACCGCGAGCACCGCGCCGTGCAGCACCTCGCCGAGCGCCTCGCGCAGCGGCGCCGACTTCTCCAACCGGTCGGCGGCTTCGGTGAGGGTGGCGGGCAGCCTGACGATGCCGCGCCGGGCGCGCTCGCGGACGCCGAGGACACCGGGGTCGCCGGTCTGCGGGGCGGGCAGGCGGGCCGTGGTGTCGATGCCGTGCAGGCCGGCGGCGATCACCGCGCCGACCGCGAGATAGGGGTTGGCGGCGGCGTCGAAGGGCTTGACCTCGGCATGCCCGCCGTCGGGGTCGTCGGGGGCGCCGATGACCAGCCGGAGCGCGGCCTCGCGGTTCTCCACGCCCCAGCACTGGTAGATCCCGGCCCAGTGGGAGGGCTGCAGCCGCAGGTAACTGGCGGGCGAGGGGCAGCCGATGGCGAGCAGGGCGGGCAGCGCGTCCAGGACGCCGGCGAGGAACGCCACCGCGTCCGGCGCCAGGGACCAGTCGGTGTCGGCGGCCCGGTGCAGGCTCGTCCCGTCGCGGTAGAGGCCGAGGTGCAGATGGCAGCCGTTGCCGACCTCGCCGGCGACGACGGACGGGGCGAAGGAGGCGCGCAGCCCGTGCCGGGCGGAGACCGCGCGGATCGTCTCGCGGACCAGGACGACGTCGTCGGCGGCGCGCACCGGGTCGGCGGGCGCGGTGCTGACCTCGAACTGGCCGGGCGCGTACTCGGGGTGGAGCTGGAGGACCTCGACGCCCTGGACGGTGAGGGCCTCGGTGACGTCGCGGAGGTAGTCGGAGAGTGCCACGACCCGGGCCATGCCGTAGGCGGGGGCCGTGGTGGGGTAGTCGAGCTCCCCGGCGTCGGCGGGACCCTGCGGGGCGCGGGCGACCACCCACTCCGTCTCGAAGCCCATCCGCAGCTCCAGCCCCGCGGCGGCCGCCCGCTCGGCCATCCGGCGGGCGAACAGCCGCTGGCAGGCGGGGTGCGGCCGGCCCAGCTGGTCGTAGCGGTCGGCCGGCGCCCAGGCCCAACCGGGCTGCGCGGCAAGGATGGTGAGCCGGTCCAGGTCGGGGAAGAGCCGCAGATCGCCGTCGGGCCCGCCGAGGTGGTCGGAGGCGGTGATGCCGTCGGCGGAGGTGAAGACGTCGAACACCGGCGACATGCCGACGCCCCGTGCCACGGCGTCCGCCAGCCGCCGCGTCGGCACGGTCTTGACGCGGCTGATGCCCGCGTTGTCCACCCAGGTCAGCGCGACATTGCCGACCCCCTCCGCGTCGAGCCGCGCCGCCGACTGGACGGCGCTCTCACGCTGTTCCGCCCGCGCTCCCATAGTGCATCCTCACCTGGCCGTGCCGATCCCTCGGCGCCCGTACCCGCTGTGTGCCGGTCGGGCCAGGGCCTTCCCGGTCAGGGGCAGTTGAACTCGCACCATACGCACTTTCCGCCGCCGCGCGGTTCCACTCCCCAGACATCCGCCAGCCGGTCGACGAGCAGCAGGCCCCGGCCGGAGACGCCGGCCTCGCCCGGTTCGCGGCGGCGCGGCAGGCTGCTGGCGCCGTCCTCGACCTCCACCCGCAGCCGCCGTTCGGCGCCGTGCGGCATCCGGATGGTGACCACCGCCTCGCTGTCGGTGTGCAGCAGGGCATTGGTGATCAACTCATCGGCGACCAGCTCGATCTCCTCGGTGCGCTCGCCGGCGCCCCAGGCGCGGACCGCGGCGCGGATCATGTGCCGGGCGGCGGAGAGCCCCGCGGGGTCGGCCGGCGCGACGTGCTGCCGGAAGCGGCCCACCGTGTCGTGCTCGGGCGGACCGAGCCGGCGCAGCAGGAGCAGCGCCATGTCGTCCTCGCCCCGCCGGTCGTCCGCCGACTCGCAGAGCCGGTCGGCCAGTTGCTGGACGTCCTGCGGGCCGTCCCGGACCTCCCGGGCCAGTTGCCGCAGTCCGGCGTCCAGATCGGCCCCCGGTTCCTCCACCAGGCCGTCCGTGCACAGCACCAGGGTGTCGCCGGGCGCCAGGTGGACGGTGGTGACGGGGTAGTCCAGCAGCCGGAACTCGGAGGAGAGGCCGAGCGGCAGCCCGCCGGCCACCGGGAGCCGGCGGCAGATGCCCTCGGCGTGCCGCACCATGGGATCGAGATGGCCGGCCCGGACGAAACGGGCGGCGCCGGTGGTCAGGTCGGCGTCGACGTAGGTGCAGGTGGCGAAGCGGTCGGTGTCCAGTTCGTTGAGGAACGCCGAGGCGCGGGCCATCACGGTGGCCGGCGCGTGCCCCTCCGCGGCGTAGGCCCGCAGCACGATCCGCAGCTGCCCCATCAGGGCGGCGGCCTGGGTGTCGTGGCCCTGGACGTCGCCGATGACCGCGGCGACCCGCCCGTCCGGCAGCGGGATCACGTCGTACCAGTCGCCGCCGATGTGCCGGCCCATCCGGGCCGAGCGGTAGCGGACGGCGATCTGCGCCTCGGGAAAGCCGGGGATCCGGCGCGGCAGCATCGCCTGCTGCAGACCGGCGGCGATCTCGTGCTCCTGGTCGTAGAGCATCGCCCGGGCCAGGCTCTGCGCGATGCTGCTGCCCAGCGCGACCAGCACATTGCGCTCCTGGTCCCGGAAGTCGCTCTCGCGCGCGAAGAACAGCCCGATCACCCCGATCGGGCGGCCCTGGGCGATCAGCGGCAGATACGCGCCGGAGCCGACGTTAAGCGGCTCGATGGCCGGCCACAGCCGCGGATAGCCGGTGCGGAACTCCTCGCGGCTGCGCACGAACCGCGGGGTGAGGGTCCGCACCACCTCGCTCATCGGGAACTCGTCGCCGACCCTGGTGTACTCCAGGTCCGGGACGAAGCTGCCCGCCCTGCCCTCGGAGACCAGTCGGATCCGGCCGGCCTCGACCAGGCCGAGGATGATGTTCTCGGCACCCAGCCGGCTCAGCCCCTCCTCGTCGGCGAGGACGCCGATCACCTCGCCGACCGTGCGGGCGTGCGCCAGGGCGGCGGTGGTGCGCTCGACGATGCTGGTGTGCCGGCGGCGCTCCTCGGTGACCGCGAGCCGCTCGGCGGCCTGGGCGTACTCGTCGGTGGCGTCCCGGACCACGCCGATGACGCGGCGGGGCCGGCCGGTGGGGTCGCGGCGGATGCTGCCCTGGGCGTGCGTCCAGCGCAGCGCGCCGTCCCGGAGCCGGACCCGGAAGTAGGCGCCGTAGGAATGGCTGCCGTCCTTGAGCGCGCGGACCACCAGGGCGTCGAGCCGGGTCGCCTCGTGGCCCGGCACCCGGCAGCGGAGGGTCTCCGGACGGTCGTCGTACTCGGACGGCCGGAGGTCGAAAACCTCCAGCGCGGGCGGATCCAGATGCATCAGCCCGCTGTCGAGGTCCCAGTCGAAGCCGCCCATGCCGTTGAGGGCCAGGGTCAGGTCCGGGTGGGCGGGCCAGTCGTCCGGCACCGACACGGTGGGCCGCTTCGCTCCCCGGTCAGCCATGCCGTCACTGTGCCACAGTCAACCTCGTCCCGGCTTGTCCACCATTTGTCACCTCTCTCCCAGCGATTTCGCCATGTGTAGCCGACACCAGCCGCTGCCACCACAGCCTCGACCATCTCACCGAGCACGCCTGCCGGCCTCAGGGATCTCCCGGAACCCGTCCCGGATGCGACCCTGAGGACGTACCGTCCGACGCGCGAACGGAGATCAGGGCTGTGACCACGCAAGGCCATCACATCGAGATCAAGCAAGGCACCGAGCACGTCCGGGTCGCGGTGAACGGGCAGGTGCTCGCGGAGAGCCGGCGCCCGCTGCTGCTCTTCGAGACCGGTTGTCCGGTGCGCTACTACCTGCCCCCGGAGGATGTCCGCACGGACCTGCTGACCCCCTCCGCGACCCATACGGTGTGCCCCTTCAAGGGGACCGCCTCCTACTGGTCGCTCGAACAGGGCCCCGAGGACCTGGTCTGGGCCTACCCCGAGCCGCACGCCGGCGTCGCGGAGATCAAGGATCATTTCTGCTTCTACGAGGTGCAGTTGGCGTAGGTCCGCGACGGTGGCACCGTTCCACGGCGCACAATCGAAGGGTGAATGCCCCGGAGGACCCCCGACAGCCCACCCGGAACGAGGAGGACGGCGCCCCCGCGCCGCGCCCCCGTGACCGCGACGAGCAGGGGCGGGCTCGCAACGCCCGCCCCCGCGACGGGCTGGGCCGCCCGCTGCCCTACGGTTCCCCGGGCGTCGCCCGGCAGCCCGAGGGCGTGTCCCGTACACCGGACGAGACGCTGGCGGAGGCGCAGCGGCTGCTGGACGACGGGAAACCGTTCCATGCCCATGAGGTCCTGGAGGACGCCTGGAAGGCCGCCCCCGAGGCCGAGCGTGCGCTCTGGCGGGGGCTGGCCCAGCTCGCCGTGGGGCTCACCCATGCGGCGCGCGGCAATGCCACGGGCGGCGCCGCGCTGCTGGAGCGGGGCGCCGCGGCCCTCGCCCGGTATGCCGCCGCCGCGCCGTACGGCATCGACATCGACGGGCTGACGGCCTGGGCGCGTGAGCTGACCGGGCGCCTGGCAGGGGACGCCCCGGAGAACGGTGCGGCGGCCGGTCCGGTCCCGGCCGCCGGTTCGGCTCCCCGACTGCGGGGCCACGCCTGAGGACCACGGACCACCGCGCCGGCAGCCCTAGGGCGTGTCCGATGGGTCAGGGCCGGGGCCGCGACGCCTGGCACGGCACCTCGCCGCGTTGCCGAATCGTCCCGATAGCTCCGCTATCAGGCCGCTCCGGCGCCTTGCGATGCACCGCACCAGACGCCCCGGCCTATCCGACCCTGACCCATCGGACACGCCCTAGAAGTCCTCTTCCTCCTCCTCGTCATCGCGCCCGCTCCGGCCGACCGGTTCGGAGTGCGCCACGTGCTCGAAGCCCCAGTCCAGCAGCGCACCGGCCTCCTTGTAGACGCCGTTGGCCTCGCCCGACTGGGGGTTGAGCACGGTGGCGATCAGCGTGTGGCCGTTGCGGCGGGCGGCGGCGATCAGGGTGTTGCCGGCCTTGCTGGTGTAGCCGTTCTTGACGCCGATGATGCCGGGGTAGCGGGGCATTCCGTGCGAGCCCACCAGTATCCGGTTGGTGTTCTCCAGTTGGGCGGTGCCGCCGCCGGCGGCCGGGAAGGCGGCGCGGGCGGTGGAGCAGTAGCGGGCGAAGTCCTCGTTGGCTAGGCCGGCCCGGGCGAAGACCGTCAGGTCGTAGGCGGAGGACACCTGGCCGGGCGCGTCGTAGCCGTCCGGGGACTTGACCGTGGTGTCGTGTACGCCGAGCCGGTTGGCGGTCTGCTGCATCTCCCGGGCGGTGGCCGACCAGCCGCCGTTCATGGCGGCGAGGACGTGCACCGCGTCGTTGCCGGAGCGCAGGAAGACGCCGTTCCACAGGTCGGCGACGGTGTAGCTCCGTCCCTGGCGGATGCCGACGACGCTGCTGCCGGAGCCGAGTCCGGAGAGGTCGGCGGCGGTGACCTGGCGCACCCGTTTGGCGGAGAACTTGGGCAGTACGGTGACCGCGAAGAGGGTCTTGAGGGTGCTGGCCGGGGCGAGTTTGCGGTGCGGGTTCTTGGAGGCCAGCACCTTGCCGGAGTTGACGTCGGCGACCAGCCAGGCCAGGGCGGTGAGGTCGCGGCGCAGGTGACGGGAGTGGCCGGCGGGCTGACGTGCCGTCGACGCGGTGGCGCGGGCGGCGGCAGGTATAGGGGTCAGGGACATACCGGCGGCGGCGATAAGTACCAGCGCACCGGCCTTCTTGGACACAAGCGCGTCAATTGCCATGAGATCACGCTAAGAAGGGCCGGCGGTCGGCGCAGCGCGGGTGCGCCAGACGGGCCAAGGGGCGGTCGCCCGGCCTACGTGTCGCAGGGGTCTGCGCAGACGCAAAGAGGGACCCGCCCGGTGCGACGGGGGATGCACACCGGGCGGGTCACAGGACTTTTCTACCGCATGCCTGAACGGTTACGCATCAAAAACTTGTGCGTTCTCGGATGACCAGGCCACAGGCAGCGAAATCAGGCCACGCGCCCGGATGGTGCGGCGATGCCGTACGTCGTCCCGCGGCACGTCGAGGCGCAGCCCGGGGAAACGGCTGATGAGGGCGCCGATGGCGATCTCCGCCTCCATCCGGGCCAGCGGTGCGCCCAGGCAGTAGTGGATGCCGTGTCCCAGGGCGAGGTGGCCGGACAGGTCGCGGGCCGGGTCCAGCCGGTCCGGGGCGGGGAACCGGTGCGGGTCACGGTTCGCGGACGCGATCGAGAGCAGCACGCTCTCTCCGGCGGGGATGCGGACGCCGCCGATCTCCACGTCCTCGACGGGGAATCGGCGGATGGCGAGGGCGGCCGGCCCATCGTAGCGGAGGAACTCCTCGACGGCAGGCGTCACTTCGGCTGGATTTCGGCGCAACGCGGCGAGTTGTTCGGGGTGGTCGAGGAGGGCGAGGACGGCGTTGCCGATGAGCTGGACGGTGTTCTCGTAGCCGGCGAAGAGGATCAGGAAGGCCAGGGAGGTCAGTTCGTCCTCGCTGAGCCGGTCGGCGCCCGCGGCGCCGGTGGTGTCCGCGGCGTCGTCGCGGACCGCGATCAGGTCCGAGAGCAGGTCGTCGCCGGGTTCGGCGCGCTTGGCGGCGATCAGCGCGGTGTAGAACTCCAGCATCGCGCCGATCGCCTCCTTCATCGCCTGCGGGCGGCCGGGGTCGGGGGTGATGAGCGCGTCCGACCAGGCCAGGAAGTCGCGGCGGGACTCGGCGGGGATGCCGAGCAGATCGCAGATGACGGTGATGGGCAGCGGTCCGGCGTAGTCCGCGACGAGTTCCGCGCGGCCCTTCGCGGCCATGGCGTCCAACAGGCCGTCGGCGATGCGCCGTACGGGTCCGCGGAGCGCCTCGACCCGGCCCGGGGTGAACGCCTTGACGACCAGGCGGCGGATCCGGGTGTGGTCCGGGGGGTCCATGTTGAGCAGGTTGGCGTCGAGGGCGGGCGGCAGCGAGAAGCCGCGGTAATTGCCGGGCGTCGCATGGCGTTTGTCGAGCGAGAGCCGGGGGTCGGCCAGCGCGCTGCGGACGTCGTCGTAGCGGGTGACCAGCCAGGCGGGCTGCCCGTCGGTGCCGGTGATGCGGTGCACCGGGCCGGCTTCGCGGAGCGCGGCGAGGGCGGCGTACGGGTCGTCCAGGAGAGAGGTGGTGTCGAGGGGGGTGGTGTCGAGGGGGGGCGTCGGGCCGGTCTCGGCGGTGTTCTGCATGGCGTCCGAGCGTAGATCAACGGGTGGGGGCGCCGGGCGGCACCGGCCACGTGGGCCGGTGCCGCCGTGCGCGGAGCGGGAGGCCCGGACCCCCGTACCGGGCCACCCCGTCTTCGGGGTCGCGGTCAGCGGCGCAAGGTGGCGCTGCGCTGCCGCAACTCGATGAGCACGGTCTCGATCAGCGGCGACCGGTAGACGTCCGCGACCAGGGCCAAGTGCTCGTATTCGGAGGAGAGTTCGGCGGCCTCCCGGCCGTCGGCGACCACCACGCTGTCGGCGCCGTGGGCCGGGACATGGCCGACCGCGCGGTTCTCCAGGCCGCGCCGGAGGGCGGCCGCCTCGGCGACCGCGGCCAGTTGCCGGTCGTCCAGGGAGACCGCGCGGGCGCGCTCCAGGACGATGTCGATGGCGTCGGACTCGACGTGCCGGCGGATGCCGCGCTGGACGTCGCGGATCTCGGCCATCTGGCGGTTGGCGCGCCATTCCAGGTCGGCGAAGGGCCAGTGACCGGACCACCGGGAGCCGTCCATGGTGACCTCGGGGGTCTGCGCGGTGACGGTCCGCCACAGTGGCGTCAGGCGGCGCAGCCGGCGCCAGGCGGCGACGCGGGGGCCGGCCGCGGGCAGGCTGAAGCCGGTGAGGACGAGGATCGCGGCGACCGAGGCGCTGAGCGGGGCAACGCCGTTGGAGAGCCAGAGCGCCGGGTGCCCGGCCCACGACAGGGCGAATCCGACGACCTTGCAGGCGCAGTAGAGCAGGCCGAGCCAGCAGCCGGCGGCCAGCACCCGCAGTCCGCGGGCCAGCCAGGAGCCGCCGAGCCGGGCGGCGTAGCGCGGGCAGAGCGTGCCCAGGCCCGCCAGGCTCGCCCCGAAGATGGCCAGATACAGCACCAGGAAGACCATCACGCCGGGGGCGTCGGTGTAGGCGGTGGAGAAGTCGCGGGGGTGTTCCACGGCGTCCGGGCGGCCGACGGCGAAGCCGGTGACGGCCACCGCCCAGAGGAGCGCCACCGCACCGACCGCCGCGCGGGCCCTGGCGCGGGCCCGCGTCCGGGCCGCGTCGCCCTCGCCGGCCGTCCAGCGGAGCAGCAGCACCAGCGCCCCGGCGGCGAACACCACGACGGAGGAGTAGAGGAAGACCATGGCGAGGTTGGCCACGCCGACCAGCCGGTCGAATCCGCGGTAGAGGCTGGGCGCGGAGAAGAGGAAGACGGTGGCCACGCCGCCGGTCATCACGCAGGCCAGGCCCAGGTCGGTGTTGGAGCGGTCCCGGAACCAGGCGACGGCCTTGTAGGCGACGAGTGCCCAGGCGGCGGCCCCGAAGCAGAGGTAGACGACGTCAAACACCGGCTTCCCCCTTCGGTGCGCCGGCCTCCTGCTGGCGCCGGATGTGCTGGAGGGCGGGGCCCAGGGCCGCCGCGACCTCGGCGGCCGGTCCCTCCAGCGGGAGTTCCCGCTCCACCGCGGAGGGCACCACGTGCTCCATCAGGAGCGTGCCGAGCACCTCGGTCTCCCGCTCGGCGAGGTTGTCATAGCCGTGGTGCCGGGCGAAGCCCATCGTCAGACCCATCCGCCGCATGGCGGTGGCGACGTCGACGGACGGGGTCCACATCCGCAGCGCGTCCTCGGTGACGGCGGGGTCCTGGTCGTGGCCGAGGAGGAGGTGGCTGAGTTCGTGCAGCACGATGTGGGCCTGGTGCCAGGGGGAGGTCTTGAGTTCGTAGAAGACCCAGTAGCCGTCCTCGGTGGTGGCGGTCATGCCGGAGACCACGCCGCCCAGGCTCATCGGCACCAGGTGGACGGGCCGCTCCACCCGGGCCGCGACGATGTCGCAGATCCCCCGCAGATCGGTCGAGGCGGGCAGCCGCAGCTCCTTGATGAGCTGCTTGCACCGCCTGCGCATCTGCCCCACTCGCATGCTCGTCCCGTCCTCGTGTCCGGCCCGCCGCCAGGTAGTGAAGATCCGGTCGCGCTCAGCGGTCCGTGTCGGGCCGTGCGCCACGCCGATCACCACCCTGCTCCGGCGGGCCGTCCGGCAGGTTCATCTGCCGGCGGAACTGGGAGATGATCGTCGTCAGGCTGTCCTGGACCTCCGGGGGCAGCCCGACCGAGCGCAGTGCGATGGCGCGCACCCGCTGGTCCCGCATGGCGGCGAGGAACTTGACCTCCTCCTCCACCCGCGCGGCCTGCGGCTGCGAGAGGTCCCCCAGCAGATACCCGACGGGGACCGCGAAGAACTTCGCCAGCGCGCGCAGGAGCTCGGGGCTGGGGTTCGTCCGCCGTCCGTTGCGCAGCATCGACAGGTACTGCTCGGTCACCTTGACCCCGCCGTACTCCGCCGTCCCATGGCTGATCTCCTCGGCCACATGGGCGTTGGTGTACGGCGCGCCCGGCGGGTGCATGTGCGCGAAGAGGTGGTTGAGCCGTTCCGCGAGCACGCTGCCCTCCCCCTTGGCGCGGCTTTCGCCCCCCACTGTCATCCCCCGTTCCCCGAGTTGCCCCAACGAGCAGTTAAGGCCATCGCGACCACACCCCCATCCTGTCACGGCACGAACACCCCGCACCAGTCCACATACGGACAGTGAGGAGCACCGAACTTAACCGCGAGTTGAGTGAGGAGGCAACAACGGCACGCCGCTCGACGAGGCCCTCAAGCGGGCTGAGCTGGGACAGCAGGGTCGCCGCGGGCACTCCGGACGACCAATTGCCCTGCGGCTTCAGGGGCGAGGGCGGGGCCACCGGGGAGCGCGATTCCGCTCCAGCGCGTCACGACGCCGGCTTCCGGCCATCTTCCGCGGCCCCCGGCATCGGCGGGCAACGCGAAGAGGCCGTGTCGGAATTTTCCGACACGGCCTCTGACTCACGTTTCCGTAAGTCGGGACGACAGGATTTGAACCTGCGACCCCTTGACCCCCAGTCAAGTGCGCTACCAAGCTGCGCCACGTCCCGGTGCCCGACTCCCCGGGGAACCCCCCGGGCGGTCGTGCACGAGAACAATACCCCATGTCAGAGGGTGCGTGCTGCCATTTCCCGGCCGACGCCGGCAACGGGGCAGCCGGCGGGCGGGCGCGGCCACCGCACGGGCTGCCGCCGGCCGCCTGCGGGAGCGCATCGCCGGGTTCCTGGGCGCGCAGGCCGCCCCGGCGGCCGGAGGCGCCGGGCGGTGACGGGGGATCAGATGTGCTTGTCGAGCCAGGTCAGCAGGTCGTGCTGGACCTCGTCGCGGTTGGTCTCGTTGAGGATCTCGTGGCGGGCGTCCGGGTAGGCGCGCCAGGTCAGGTCGCGGATGCCGAGGTAGCGGAAGTCCTCCAGGAGTTCGTGGACCAGGGTCATCCGCTGGTGGCAGGGGTCCTGGTCGCCGACCGCGACATGGATCGGCAGGCCGCGCGGGACGCGGGCGAGGTGGGCGGGGTCGTTGATCTTGCGGATGGCGCGTACCCAGTCGAGGACGAGGCCGGCGCAGAACGGGAAGCCGCAGTCCTCGTCGGCGGCGTAGCGGTCGACCTCGGAGGTGTCCCGGGAGAGCCACTCGTAGCCGGTGCGGTGCGCGAAGGCGTCGTTGAAGGAGCCGAAGGTGCGCGGGAGGAACGGGGAGGGGTGGGCCCGGCCGTGCGCGGCGATCTCCGTCTCCAGTTCGGCCGTGGCGGCGTCGATGTCGAGGCCCGGCAGGGTGCGGAAGGTGCCGGTGAGGATCAGGCCGGCGAGGTCGGCGCCGTACTCCTGGGCGTAGTCACGGGCCAGCATCGCGCCCATGCTGTGGCCGAGGAGGACGAGGGGCAGGCCCGGGTGGGCGGCGGCCGCGCGGTCGCCGAGAGCCTTGAGGTCGCCGACGACGGCCCGCCAGGCGTCCTCGCCGGTCACCCCGCGGCCGCCGGTGGAGGCGGCGGTGGCGCCGTGGCCGCGGTGGTCGGAGGCGACGACGGCGTAGCCGTGGCCGGTCAGGAAGCGGGCGAAGCGGTCGTAGCGGCGGGCGTGTTCGGCGGCGCCGTGGGCGATCTGGACCAGGGCGCGCGGGGTGCCGGTTTCCGGGAGCCAGGTGTAGACGGCGATGCGGGCGCCGTCGTGGGCCTCGTGGACGTCCTGCTGCATGGTGCTCTCCTGGGGCGGGCGGGTGTCGTCGGTCGGGCCCACTCTGGCCCGCGGGGCAGCGGTTCGCCACGGGGCACGCGTAAGGACATGGCCCGCGGCCCGCCCGGCGTGAAACGATCAGGCGGTTCCGTGCCGGCACTGTGCCGCAACCCCCTTTCACAGGAGGATCGTTGGACACCGCAGACCGTCCCGAGCACGCTCCGATACCGCATGCGCCGCTCTCCCGCCGCAGGTTCCTCCAGGGCACCGCCTCGGCCGCCACCGCGGCCGGGCTGGTGGGCCTCGCGGTGCCCGCCGCCGAGGCCCTGCCCGCCGCACCGGCCGGCGCCCCGGGCGCGGGCGCGGCCACGGGCCTGTCCTTCGCGGCCGCCACCAACGGCGCCGCCACCCTCGCGCCCTCCGGTGACCGCCTGGTCGCCGAGGTGCAGAACGTCCTGTGGTCGCTGCCCCGCGCCGGCGGCCGGGCGCGGGCGCTGACCCCGCCCGATCTGGAGCCCACCCGCCCGGTGTTCTCCCCCGACGGCCGCCGCCTCGCGGTCTGCGCCTACCGCGGCGGGAACTTCCACCTGTGGGCGCTGGCCCCGGACGGTTCGGGGCTGACGCAGCTGACCGACGGCCCGTGGGACGACCGCGGCCCGTCCTGGTCGCCCGACGGCACCCGGATCGCGTTCGCCTCCGAGCGCGGCGGCGACGCGGTGAACGGGAGCCCGTACCGGTTATGGGTACTGGAGGTGGCGTCCGGCCGGCTGACCCGGGTGACCGGGCTGCCCGGCCAGGAAGGCCCCCATCAGGACGGCGCCTGGGAGGACTTCGACCCGTGCTGGTCGCCGGACGGCACGCGGATCGTCTTCGTCCGGGGCCGGCTGGACGGCCCGGCGCTGGTCTCCCGGACGGTGGCGTCGGTGCCCGCGGACGGGCGGGGCGCGGTGCGCACCGAGCACACCGAGTCGGCCGCGGCGCAGGTGATGGTGCCCGCACTGTCCCCCGCCGGGCGGCTGGCGTATCTGCGGACCACCGACCGCCCGGGGCCGACCTGCACGCTGGTGGTGGACGGCGCGGCGGTGGCGGTTGACGGCGATGTGGAGCCGGTGCCGCCGCGCTGGGTGTCGCGGGACGCGCTGCTGGTGACGGTCGGCGGGCAGTTCCGGATCGTCCGGCCCGACGCGCCGGAGCGGGCCGAGACCATCCCGTTCACCGCGCGACTGCCGGTGGACCGGCCGCGGTACCGCGTCAAGGACTACGGCTTCGAGTCCACGGCGGCCGGCCCGGTCCGCGGGATCCACCTGCCGGCGCTCTCCCCGGACGGTCGCAAGGTGGCGTTCGCCGCCCTGAACTCCCTGTGGGTGGCGCCCACTTCGGGCGGCGGCGCGCCGCGCCGGATCACCGGGGCGGCGGCCACCCGCTATGTGTCCGCGCCGAGCTGGTCCCGGGACGGCCGGGCGCTGGTGTACGCGGACGACCGGGACGGGCTGTTCGCGGTGCGCCGCCGGGAGCTCGGCTCCGGTGCGGAGACGGTGCTGGCGTCCGGCGGGCGGGTACAGCCGGCGCTGTCGCCGGACGGCGGGCGGCTGGCGACGCTGGACATGTTCGGCAATCTCGTCGTACGGACCCTGGCGGACGGCTCGGAGCGGTCGCTGGCGGCGCCGATGGGCGCGGGCGGGCTGCCGGGCCGGCCCAGTTGGTCGCCGGACGGCCGCCATCTGGCGCTGTGCGACCGCAACCGGCTCAACCACCGGTTCCGCGAGGGCTACAACGTCATCCGGATCGTCGACGCGGAGACCGGCAAGGACCGGCTGTACCAGGTCGCCGAGCATGTCTCGATCGCCGACCGCTACGACTCCGGGCCGGTGTGGTCGCCGGACGGGAAGTGGCTGGCGGTGATCGCCGAGTCGGCGCTGTGGGTGCTGCCGGTGCGGCCGGACGGGACGCCGGACGGTGCACCGCGGCAGCTGACCGAGGAGGCCGCGGACCATCCGTCGTGGTCCGGGGACTCGACGACGCTGCTGTACCTCTCGGCGGGGCGGCTGCGGCTGGTCGCGGTGTCCGGCGGGGCGGCGCGGACCGTTCCGGTCGCGCTGGAGCGGCGGCCGGCCCGGGCCCGGGACACCGTGGTGCACGCGGGCCGGTTCTGGGACGGCACCGGCGACACGGTCCGCGAGGACGTCGACGTGGTGGTGCGGAACGGCCGGATCACGGCGGTGGAGCCGCACCGGGCGTCCCGGGCGGGCACCGCCCGGCGGGTGGACGCCGCGGACCGGACGGTGCTGCCGGGGCTGTGGGACGCGCACACGCACCCCTGGCAGACGACGTACGGCGGCCGGCAGACCGCGCTGCAGCTCGCGTACGGCATCACCACCACCGTCTCCTGCGGCGGCTTCTCCTACGAGCAGGCGCGGCTGCGGGAGGCGCTGGCCGCCGGGGCGCTGGCCGGGCCGCGGCTGATGACCTGCGGTGAGCTGCTGGACGGCGGGCGGGTGGCCTACAGCATGGGCCGGGCGCACCGCACCGAGGCGGGGCTGCGGCGGTCGCTGGACCGGGGCGCGGCGCTGGACTGGGACTTCGTCAAGACCTATGTCCGGGCGCCGGGTTGGGTGATGGCCGAGGCTGCCCGCTTCGCGCACGAGCGGCTCGGCGTCCGCTCGGGCAGCCATCTGCTCACCCCCGGCATACAGCTGGGCCAGGACCTGACGACCCATCTCCAGGCCACCCAGCGGCTGGAGTTCGGGCACGCGGTGTCCGCCACCGGCCACGCGTACGAGGACGTGACGGACGTCTACACGGCCGGCGGGATGCACATGCTGGCCACACCGTTCTCGGCGTCGCCGCTGATCGGCGCGGATCCGGCGCTGGCCGAGGACGAGCGGGTGACCCGGCTGATGCCGCCGTGGGACAGCGCGGCGGTCCGGGAGAACGCCGCACACCGGCCGACGCCGGAGCAGCTGGCCGACATCGCAACCGAGGTGGCGGTCTACCGCCGGGTCCTGGACGGCGGCGGGCTGGTGGCGCTGGGCACGGACCAGCCGCTGGTGCCGGTGGGGCTGTCGCTCCATCTGGCGCTGCGGGCGCTGCACCGGGGCGGGTTGAGCGTCACCCGGGCACTGCGGACGGCGACCGTGCTGCCGGCCCGGGTGTTCGGCGCGGAGCGCGATCTGGGGACGCTGGAGGTCGGCAAGCTCGCCGACATGACGCTGGTGGACGGCGATCCGTTCCGCGACATCGCCGCGCTGGTGCGGACCTCGGCGGTAATCAAGGGCGGCCGGCTGTACGAGCAGCGGGCGCTGGTGGAGTCGTTCCCGGCGCCCGGTGGGCCGGCGCTGCGCGCGGCGCGGGGCACCGACTGGCTGGCGGTGGGCCGGCAGCAGCGCCGGGAGTCCTGCTGCGACGTCGGGCACTGACGGCCGGGGTGGTGTGGGGTGGCGCGGTTCCTGGACTTCCGGAACCGCGCCCCCCGCGCGCCCGCGGCCGGGGGGGGGCCGAGCCCTCCGCGCGCCCAAGTGTCCGTAGGAATGCGCCGGGTTGAGGTTTTACGCGATCCGTAGCGGGAGTTGCGACGAATATTGCACGCGGTGAGCGGGGGATCACTTTCCGGTACGATCACGGGCACCGCCCATTGCCGCCCCGAGGCGGCGAGCGGCCGGCACGCGGACGTCCGCGGAGGAGGGTCTCGTCTTGCATCGCTACTTCACCCACCGGCGCCATGAGGCACTCCGGCGCCGGGTACGGGATTTCGCCGAGCGCGAGGTCCGGCCCCGGATCGCCGAGATGGAGGCGAGCCGCGCCGTCTGCCCGGACCTCTCCCGGCTGATCGCCCGTCAGGGCTGGATCGGCGCGACGGTGGACCGCGCGTACGGCGGGATGGGTGCCGGGCATGTCGCCAAGACCCTGATCATCGAGGAGCTGTCGCGGGTGAGTGCCGCGATGGGCGCCATGGTGCAGGCGTCCCAGCTGGGTGTGGCGAAGATCGTCCACTTCGGCAGCGAGGAGCAGAAGAAGACCTGGCTGCCGGCGATCGCCTCCGGCGACTGCCTGCCGACCATCGCGGTCACCGAGCCGCAGTCCGGCGGCCATGTGCTGGGCATGGCCTCCACCGCGGTCCGCGACGGCGACGACTACGTCCTCAACGGCCGCAAGATCTACGTCGGCAACAGCCACATCGGCGATCTGCACGGGGTCGTGGTGCGCACCGGCGAGGGCTCGAAGGGGCTGTCGGCGTTCCTCGTCGAGTCCGGCACCCCCGGTTTCCGGGTCGGCCCGCAGCAGCCCGCGATGGGCCTGCACGGCTTCAGCTTCGGCGAGCTGTTCTTCGACGACTGCCGGGTGCCGGCGACACGCCTGCTGGGCCGGGAGGGCGACGGCCTGCCGGTGGCGTACTCCTCCAGCGTGCTGTACGGGCGGCCGAATCTGACCGCGGTCTCGCTCGGCATCCACCAGGCGGTGCTGGACGAGACCACGGCGTTCTGCACCGAGCGCCGCCGCTACGGCGAGCCGCTGGCGGAACTTCCCACCGTCAAGCTGAAGTTGGGACGTATCCAGTCCCGGCTGCTGCTCGCCCGGCTGTCCGCGTACCACGCGGTGCACCTGCTGGACGAGGGGCTGCCGTGCGACGCGGAGCTGATGAACGCCAAGCTGGTGAACGTGGAGTCGGCGCTGGAGTCCGCGCGGGACGCGATGGACATCCACGCCGCCTGCGGCCTCTTCACCGACCGGCCGGTGGAGCGCTTCCTGCGCGACGCGCACCACATCTTCGCGCCGGCCGGCACCTCCGACGTCCAGCTGCTGCGGCTGGGCGAGTTGGCGCTGGGCCAGGGCAAGGGCGAGTGGTCGGACCGGCTCGCCGAGCTGCTGCGGGCGGCGCCGGCGGAGTGGCGGGACGAAGAAGGAGGGGCCGGGGTGCCCGGAGTGCCCGAGGGCCGGGAGGCGCTGGTCCGGGTGTCCTGAGCGCCGGGCCCGCCGCGCCGCCGCCGGGTGCGGCCCCGGCCGGCCGTACGGGCCTCCGGGGCCGCGGGCGGGCCCGGTCAGGAGGCGTCGGCCTCCCGCTGCCGCTGCTCCATCTCGTGGATCTGCTCGACGAGTTCGGCGGCGAACGCCTTGATGGTGTGCAGACCCTCGCGGCCCCAGGGCCGGGGTTCGCGGTCGATGACGCAGACGGTGCCCAGCGTCATGCCGGTGTGGTCGATCAGCGGGGCGCCGAGGTAGGTGCGGATGCCGAGTTCGTCGACGACGGGGTTCCCGGCGAACCGCGGGTAGTCGCAGACGTCCTCCAGGACCAGCGCCTTGCGCCGCACCACGACGTACGGGCAGTAGCCGTGGTCGCGGGCCATGATCCGCTCCGGGCGGCCGCTGGGCGGCGCCGGGCCCAGCTCGACGGAGGTGTCGAGGTCGGGGGCGTACAGGCCGGCGAAGTACTGCTCGCGCTCGTCGATGAAGTTGACCATGGCATAAGGGGTGTTGGTGGCCTTGGCGAGTTTGCGGGCGAACGCGTCGAAGGCGGGCAGCGGGTTCTTGCCGATGCCCAGCTCGCGCAGCCGGGCGACCCGCGCCGGCGCCTCGTGGTCCTCCGGGGTGATCAGCAGACGCCTCGTCAGGTCGTCGTCCAGATAGGGAAGTTGGGAGGAGGGATAGCTGCGCCAGGACGGTTGGCGGGACGGGAAGGGGAAGCGCGCGGAGGGGACGTTCATGGCAGCTCCGGGGTGGCGGTGCGGGCGGGTGACGTGAGGAGGTGGCCGACGAGGGACACCAGGACCTGGGTGCCGGAGGCGCACTGCCGGGCGTCGCAGACCACGACCGGGACCTCCGGGTCGAGGTCCAGGGCGGCCCGGACTTCCTCGGGCGCATAGCGGTGGCCGCCGTCGAACTCGTTGACCGCGACGACGAAGTGGATGCCCCGCCCCTCGAAGAAGTCGACCGCGGCGAAGCACTGGTCCAGCCGTCGGGTGTCGGCGAGCACCACCGCGCCGAGCGCGCCGTGGGACAGCTCGTCCCACAGGAACCAGAAGCGGTGCTGCCCGGGCGTCCCGAAGAGGTACAGGACGTGGTCCGGGCCGAGGGTGATCCGGCCGAAGTCCATGGCGACGGTCGTGGTGGTCTTCTCGGCCACCCCCTCCAGGTCGTCGGTGCCGACGCTGATCTGGGTGATGAGCTCCTCGGTACTGAGCGGTTCGATCTCGCTGACCGCGCCGACGAAGGTGGTCTTGCCGACTCCGAACCCGCCCGCGACCAGGATCTTCACCGCGGTGGGAAAGGAATCGGCTCCGGGGTCCCCCGCGGGCCGGGGGTCAGAGTCGTTCACGAAGTCCATGCAGCACGGCCTCCAGCAGGGCACGGTCGGTACGGAAGGCGGGCCCGGCCGAGACGGCCGAGGGGGTTCGCGCGGTGAGCGCCCCGCAGTCGACGAGGTCGGCGAGGAGCACCTTGGTGACCACGGCGGGCAGGCGGATGTGCGCGGCGATCTCGGCGACCGGGACGGGCCCGTCGCACAGCCCCAGGACCCGGTCGTAGTCGGGGCCTTGGAGGCCGGCGGGCCGCCGCCCGGTCGCCCGCACCATGGTCATCAGGTCGAAGTGCGCCGAGGGGCGGGTGCGCCCCCTGCTGACGGTGTACGGGCGGACCAGCCGGCCCGCCACGTCGTCGACCAGGGGTGCGTCCGGACCGGGCGGCCGCTGCCGGCGGGGCAGGGCAAAGGTCAACGGCCACCCGCCGGGGCCTGGTGGCGCGGGGGCGTCGCCAGATACGGCCGGACGCTCTTGACCAGCATCCCCATCTCGTAGCCGAGCACGCCGGCGTCGGCCTCGCGGTCGGCGAGGACGGCCAGGCAGGCACCGGACCCGGCGGCGGCGACGAAGAGGAAGGTCTGCTCCATCTCGACGACGACCTGGAGGATGTCGCTGCCCTCCCCGAAGCGGGAACCGGCGCTGCGGGCAAGGGAGTACAGGCCGGAGGAGAGCGCCGCCATGTGGTCGGCGACGTCCGGTTCGAAGCCGTGGGATGCCTTGACGAGGCCGTCGGCGGACAGCAGGACGGCGCTGCGGGTGTGCGGTACCCGTTGGACGAGTCCGGTCAGCAGCCAGGAAAGGTCGGTGTGCTGGTTGCCGCGGTACTCCGTGGACGTCTGCGCGCGCACATCACTCACCATGGTCGGGGTCGTCTCCTCGGGGGCGGGCCATCGGGGCGTCGTGGTCGGGGGCGGGGTGCGGCTCGGGGTCTCCGGGTCTGCCGGTGCCGCCGCGCCGGCCCGGGGTGGGGGCGGGAGCGGAGGCGGGGTGGCCGGCGGCGGCGAGGCCGGCCGCGTAGCTGGGGTCGCCGCGGCTGAAGCCGCGCTGGTAGGCGGCCATCAGGTTGGGGTCGTGGAGGCGTTCGGGCCCGGTGCGGTCGGGTGGCCGGACCGGTCCTTCGCGCAGCTGCGGGGCGAGGTGGGCCTGCTTGACGCGGCGCGGCAGCCGGGGGCGGTCGGTGTCGTCGAGGGGCAGCGGCGGGGGCGGCAGCACCACCGGGCCGGGATCGGCGGGGTGGCCGCCGCGGGACGGGCCGTCGGGCGCGCCGGAGGTGTGCTGCGGGGCGGTGGCGGCGGCCTCGACGCTGGCGGCGGTGGCCGAGGCGGGGGTGCGGATGATGCGCCGGCGGGTGGGGACGGCGTCGGAGCCGGCGGGCAGCGCGCGGGCCGGGGCGGGGGCGGCGGCACCGGACGGGGCCGGTCCGGCGGTGACCTCCCGACGCTCGGGGGCGGACTCGAACCGGTCGCCGTGCGGCCGCCGGCCGCGTCCGGACGCCGGTTCGCTCTCCTCGTCCTCCATGCCGTCCGGGAACTCCTCCCGGGTCTCCGCCGAGTTGGCGCCCAGCAGCTCCGGCGGGATGATCACCACCGCCTGGACGCCGCCGTAGATGCTGCTCTGGAGCCGCACCAGGAGGCCGTGCCGCTGGGCGAGCGAGGAGACGACGTAGAGGCCGATCCGGCCGTCGTCGAGGAGTTCGGTGAGGTCGATCCGCTCGGGGTCGGTCAGCAGCCGGTTCATCTGCTCCTGCTCCTCGGCCGGCATGCCCAGGCCGCGGTCCTCGACCTCGACGGCGAGTCCCGCGGTGACGTGCCGGGCCCGCACCGTGACCGGCGTCTCCGGGTCGGAGAACTCGGTGGCGTTCTCGACGAGTTCGGCGAGCAGGTGGACGACGTCGGCGACCGCGTGCCCGCGCAGGGTGCCCTCGAAGGGCGACACCAGCTTGATCCGGGTGTACTGCTCGACCTCGGCGGTCGAGGAGCGGACGACCTCGGTCATGGTGATCGGGCGGGTCCACTGGCGGCGGGTGATGGCGCCGCCGAGCACGGCGAGGTTCTCGGCGTGCCGGCGGATGCGGGTGGCCAGGTGGTCGATGACGAACAGGCCCTTGAGCAGGTCCGGGTCCTCGACCTGGTGCTCCATCTCGTCCAGGGTCAGGATCTGGCGGTGGACGAGGGACTGGAGGCGCCGGGCGAGGTTGACGAAGACCTCCAGCTTCTGCTGGTTGCCGGTGGCGTCGCTGCGGACGATGCCCACCGCCTCGATGAGTGCGGCCTCGGCGGCCCGGCCGGTGGCGGCGACCTCGTGGGCGAGCCGGGCGAGGGAGTCGCCGCCGGGCTCCGGCAGCGGCTCGCGCTCCTCGCCGGGCCGCAGCCACTCGTCGTTGCGCACCCGGTCGAGGAGGTCGGCGAGGTCGTTACGGGCATGGGTGCACACCTCGCGCAGGCGGCCGTAGCGGTGTGCCAGGGCGCGGGCCTCGGAGTTCCCGACCAGGGCGCCGATCAGGACGATGCCGCAGACCACGGTGAGGCCGCCGGCCAGCACCGCCCATTCGCGGCCGGTGAGCCGGGCGCCGCCGCTGCGGACCACGAACGCGGCGACGCCCGCGCAGACCACGGCCACCAGCAGGGCGGGGACGGCGGCGAGGCGGACCAGGCGGGACCGTATGGCCGCGTCCGGGACCGGCTCCGGAGAGGCCGCGCGGCCCTGCCGTCCCCCATGGGACCGGGAAATCTCCCGGGACGTCTCGGTCCTCTGCGGGACAGCGGTAGGCATGGGCGCCCTCCGGATCGGCCGTTGGCAGTTCGCGGAGCACGCACGCTAGTTGTTGTGGGGGCGGAGTACGGTCCCTCTCCGGGGTTCGCCACCCCGCGCCAGCTCCTTGGGTAGGCACGACCCGTACGAGGGTGCGAAAAGATCCGAACTCCCGTACAGAAAGCGGATGTTGAGCCTCGCCGCAGGCGCCTCAGGCGCACCACGGCCCCCGCCTCACTACGGAAGTTCGGCCGACGCCCGTCGCACCGCACCGTCCGCCGGCCCCGCCGCCGCTCCGTCCGCCACCGCGGCGGCCCGAAGCACCGGACCCGCCGGCGGCCAGCTCGGCCAGCCCTGCACCGGCGGCACCGCCACCGCCCGCCACCACGGCTCCACGACCTGCTCGTCCGCGGGCTCGAACGGCCGGCCCGGCGTCGGCACGGCCACCTCCGCCCCGGCCCGGTACGCCGCCGCCACCGTCCGCTCCGCGGGCTCGGCCCAGGGATGCGGCGCGAGGTTGAAGGTGCCCCAGTGGATCGGCAGCAGCACCCCACGCGGCTCCCCGCCCTGCAGGTCGAGATGGGCCCGCATGCCCTCCTCCGGCGTCATATGGATGTCGGGCCAGAAGTCGGAGTACGCGCCTATCTGCACCATCGTCGCGTCGAACGGGCCGTGCGCCGCTCCGATCTCCCCGAAGCCGGGGAAGTAACCGGTGTCGCCGCTGTGGAAGATGCGGTGCTCGGGGCCGGCGACGACCCAGGAGGCCCAGAGGGTGTGCTGGGCGCCGCGCAGCCCGCGGCCGCAGAAGTGCTGGGCCGGTGTCGCGGTGAGGGTCAGCCCGCCGACCCGCGTCGACTCGTGCCAGTCCAGCTCGGTGATCCGCGCCGCCGGTACGCCCCAGAACTCCAGGTCGGCGCCGATGCCGAGCGGTACGACGAAGACCGCGCCGGAGCCGGCCAGGCTCTTGATGGTGGGCATGTCGAGGTGGTCGTAGTGATCGTGCGAGATCACCACCGCGTCGACCGGCGGAAGCTCCGCGAGCTCCACCGGCACCGGATGCATCCGCTTCGGCCCGGCCCAGTCGAACGGCGAGCAGCGCTCGCCCCACACCGGGTCGAAGAGCACCCGCTGCCCGTCGATCTCCGCGAGCACGCTGGAGTGTCCCATCCAGGTGATCCGCAGCCCGGAGGCGGGCGGGCGGCCCCAGTCCTCAGCGGTCGGGCGGTGCACCGGGATCCGCCCGACGGGCGCCCGCCGCAGCCGCCCCTCGCGGCTCAGCTGCGTACGGGCCATCGGCCAGGCGGCGCCGCGCAGCAGCTGCCGGGTGGGCGCCGGATTACGGAACTGACCGTCGACGAACTGCGGGGATCTGCGCATCCGCGCCAGCCGCTCGCCGGTCGGCTCGGCGCCGAAGCTCGCGGGGCGCAGCGCGGACAGTCGCGTGGCGCGGGGTCGGGATGCGGTCACGGCACCTCCATGGTCGGGCAGTCGCGAAGTGAACGGACCGCATCAACGCCGGGTTCCGGCGCCACCGGCCGCCGCGCGACGGCCGGCCGTGGCTCCGGCACCGGCACTCTCCGTCACAACAGCCCGCCCGCCCCCCGCATTCCCGGCCTCACCTTCCGGACACCGCCCGTTGCGGAAGCAGTGGCTGAATCCGGCCCGTACGACAGGTCACCTGTGACCGCCAGTTGACGACATCCGTTCAGGTGAACAGGCCGCCGCCAGCCCGGTCACGCCGCCTCCACCGCGGCCGGCAGGCAGGGCAGGCCAGGGCGGCGCGGGAGGAGGACGGTGCGCAGGAGGACGTGCGGGGTCATCAGGCGGGAGGGCGCGGCGGTCAGGCAGAAGACGTCGCGGAAGGCGGCGCCGACGACCGGGTCGATGGCGGCGCGGGCGGCGAGCCGGTCGAGGTACCACGTCGTCAGCCGCTCGCCGGGGCCTGCCTTGGTTGCCGTTCCGCGGACGTAGGGGCGGTCCGCGCCGACCGCCGCCGCCCAGGCGGTTTCGGCGGACCGGCTGATCGCCCGCTGGGCCCGGGCGAGGACGCCGGGCCCGAGACCGCCGGCGGCGTCGAGGGTGTCGCGTACGGCCAGCGCGCCGAGCGCGGCCACCGACATGCCCTGGCCGTAGACGGGGTTGAAGGTGCAGGTGGCGTCCCCGAGGACGAGGAGGCCGTCCGGGGCGGCACCGGGGCGCTCGTAGTGGCGGCGGCGATTGCGGGTGTCGCGGAAGCCGTGCACCGGCGAGACCGGTTCGGCGCCGGCGAGCAGTTCGTGGACGCAGGGGTCGACGGTGGCGCTGAAGGCGGCGAACTCCGCCCCGTCCGTGGGCGGGTGATGCCCGGGTACTCCGGAGAGGGTCAGCAGCCAGTTGCCGCCCTCCACGGGGATGTAGGCGGCGCCGCGCGGGCATCCGGGCCGGCCGGGGACGTTGACGCCCACCACCGGTCCGCCGTCCGGGTCGGTGGGGCGGTACATCCGGGTGGCATAGGCGAGGCCGGAGTCGACGGTCTCCTCGTGCGGTGCCTCGCGGCCCAGTTCGGCGTACCACCGGGGCGTGCGGGAGCCGCGTCCGGAGGCGTCGACGACCAGGTCGGCAGCGAGCGTGCGGACCGCCCCGGCGGTGCGGTCGCCGTCGCGGGCGCGGACCTTGACGCCGGTGACCCGACGGGCGTCGCCGGTGAGGCCGACGGCCTCGGTCGCCTCCAGCACCTCGATGCGGGTGGCCGGCCCGGCGGCGGCCAGCGCCCGCTCGCGGACGACGGCGTCCAGGACCGGCCGGGTGACGCTGAGCGTGGGATGCCTCCGCTCGTCGAAGCGGCGCTGCCAGCCGGTGGGCGTACGGGTGACCAGATCGCTCGGCAGATACAGGCTGCGGGCCCCGGCCCCGGTGAGCGCGGCGACCGTGCCGGGCAGCAGCCGGTCCAGTGCGCGCTGCCCGCCACTGAGGAGAAGGTGCAGGTGGCGGGCTTGTGGTACGCCCTTGCGGAAGGCGTGGCCGGCCGGATAGCGGTCGCGTTCGACGACCGTGATCGCCTCGACGTGGCCGCGCAGGGCGGTGACGGCGAGCATTCCGGCGAGTCCCCCGCCGATCACGAGAGCGGTCCGCCCGCGCCCGGTGTGCTCCACCATGCGTACTCCTTCACCCCCGGCCGTCCCGCCCCGCGGCTGGCCGTCCTCCCCGTCCCGGGACCTGATCGCTGGTCCGCCTCAGCCTCCGCGCCCGGGCGCGCCCGTGTCAACGCTCCGGCGGGGTCGGCCAGGAGCCGGTCGGGGGCGGTGGCGTCCCGGCCGCCCGGCCCCTCCCCCGCGCGTCGCGCCAGTCCCTAACATCCCGATATGAGGCGACTGTGCGTCTAGACTCCCGACGGCGGGCGCACCGCGGCCGCGGCCGCTCCCACCAGCACGGGAACCCTCTCACCAGCAAGGGATTCAGGGACGCTTGTGACCTTCCAGCAGGTATCTGAGCCATATGACGTACTCGTCGTCGGCGGATCGGGCGTGGACACGATCGTGCGGGTCAGTGCGCTGCCCGTACCATCCGCCGACAGCCATGCGGTGCCGCCCATCCGCGAATGGGCCGGGCACACCGGTACCGGGGTCGCGCTCGGCTGCGCGGCGCTGGGACTCACCACCGGATTCGCGGACTTCCTCGGCGACGACCCACCGGGTGCCCTGGTCCGCGAGCGGCTGGCCGGCAGCGGTGTGGACTTCCGCCCGCTGACCTCCCCCCACGGCACCCGACGGGCGGTCAACCTCGTCTCGCCCGACGGCCGCCGGATGTCCTTCTACGACGCGCGCGACCCGCTCGACCTGCGGATGCCGCCCGAGCACTACCTCCCGCTGCTCCGCCGCACCCGGCACGTCCACCTCTCGATCAGCCACTTCGCCCGCTATCTCTTCGACGACATCGAGGCGCTGGGCATCCCCGTCTCCACGGACCTGCACGACTGGGACGGCCTGACCGAGCACCACCGCGACTTCGCGTTCCGCTCGGATCTGGTCTTCCTGAGCACGGCGGGGGCCGGCGAGCGGATCAGCTCGATCATGCGGGAGATCCTCCGCGAGGGGCGCGCCCAGGCGGTGATCGCCACCGCCGGCGCGGGCGGCGCCTACCTCCTCACCCCCGAGGACCGCACCCCGCGACTGGTGCCGGCCGCCGTACCGCCCGGCCCCGTCATCGACAGCAACGGTGCGGGTGACGCCTTCACCTGCGGTTTCCTCTACGGCCGGCTGTCGGGCCGGGACCTGGAGGAGTGTGCCCGGCTCGGTGCCGTGGCGGGCGCCCATGCCTGTACGGCGGCGGGCACCCACACCGCCCTCGCCGGACCGGACGACCTCGGAGCCGCCCCGCCCGCGCCGCCCCCGCTGCCCGCCGCCGAGCCCGAGGTCTCCCCCACCGGGGCATAGCCCTCGTCCGCACCGCGGCACCGGTTCCCGCGCCGGGCGGCTCGCGGCGCCCCGGGGCGGACCCCCTGGCCGGCCGGACTCCCACTCCGGCACGGCCCCGCGGGCGGGGCACCGGCGTCCGGCCGTACGGCTTACGCCGCGTCAGCCCTTGCGGCCCACCACCCCGTAGAAGATGGTGTTGTTGAGCTCTTCCGGACCGGGCACGGGACCGTCCGGCCGCCACAGCGGCACCCGTACGACGCCCGGTTCCAGCGGGTCGAACGGCCCGAGGAGCGCCGCGACTTCGCCCTTGGTGCGCAGCGCGAGCGGGGTGGTGGCGCTCTTGTAGACCTCTTCCACATGCGCCCGGGCGGCCTCGTCGACCCGGCCCTCGGCGTAGCCCTCGTACGGTTCGTAGGTGCTGTGGGAGAGCACCAGATGGCTGCCGGCCGGCATGGCGGCGCCGAAGGCGGCGAGCAGCGCGGCGGGGTTGTCGTCGTCCGTGAGGAAGTCCATCACACCGCCGATCAGCAGCCCCACCGGCTGCTCGAAGTCGATCAGCTCGCGCACCACCGGGTCGTCCAGGACGGCCTTGGGGTCGCGGAGGTCCCCGAGGGCGAAGGCGGTGCCGGGGTCGTTGGCGAGCCGGGCCCGGGCGTGGGTGGCGACGATGGGGTCGCTGTCGACGTACACCACCCGGGTCTCGGGGGCGGACTCCCGGGCCACCTCATGGGTGTTGGGCGAGGTGGGGATGCCGATGCCGAGGACGAGGAACTGCCGGACGCCGGCGGCGACCACCGTGCGGACCGCGCGCGCACGGAAGTCGCCGTTGGCGCGGACGCTGCCGCGGACCTGCGGGTGCAGTTCGATGACGCGGTCGCCGGCGACCCGGTCGACCTCGTAGTTGTCCCAGCCGCCGAGGAAGTAGTCGTACATCCGGGCCGGGTGCGGGCGGCTGGTGTCGATCTCCTCCGCGGCGAAGCCGAGGTGGTCAGGACCGGGCGGGTACGGCCCGAACTCCGGGACACCGCCGTCCCCCTCGGGAGGGCTGTGCTGGTCGGTCATGGCTCCTCCCTCAGTGCGCCGGGCACGGCGCGGCGGAGAGCAGGAAGTCGGCGTGGCCGGCCTTCGCGCCCTCGATGAAACTGACCATCTCGCGGTGGGTGTAGATCAGTGCGGGACCGTCCGGGTCGGTGGACTGCCGCAGGGCGACCCGGCCGTCGCGCAGGCGCATGGCCTCGACGCACTCGCCGCCGTTTCCGCCGCTCCAGGGCTTGTGCCAGCCGTCCGTGCCCAGCTCGTTGGCGGGCATGCCGTTGTAGATGCGTATGCGATCCATGGGGGGTTCAGATCTCCTTGCGAAAGCCACCCAGAATGGCCTCGGTGGTGTGTGCCGGCGCGGCCTGCGCACACATCCGGTCCAGGGCCTCCAGGAACTGCGAGACGTCGTTGCGCTGGTCGAAGTACACGCCTCCGACGAGGCTTTCCGCGTACGCGATGTCCGGGAGCTCCGGGATCGGGAAGCGGAAGATGTGGAACGGCCCGTACATGGCGGGGTGCGGGCCCGCGGCGAACGGCATCACCTGGAGCCGGACGTTCGGCATCGAGGTGGCTTCCATCAGCCGGGTGATCTGGTCGCGCATCACCTTGGTTCCGCCGATGGGCCGCCGCAGCACGGTCTCGTCCATGACCGACCACAGCATCGGGGCGTTCTCGCGGGTGAGCAGCGCCTGGCGTTCCATACGCAGGGCCACGATGCGGTCGATGTCGGCGGGGGCGGCGTGCGGCATTCCGGCGCGCAGCACGGCGGCGGCGTAGTCCTCGGTCTGCAACAGACCGGGGACGTAGTGCGGTTGGTAGGAGCGGATGAGGTTGGCTTCGCTCTCCAGGCTGACGAAGGCGCTGAACCACTCGGGGAGGACGTCGCGGAAGCGGTGCCACCAGCCGGGGCGGTTGGCCTCGCGGGCCAGGGACAGGAAGCCGTCGATCTCGCCCTGGTCGGTGACGCCGTAGGTCGCCAACAGCTTCTCGACGTAAGGGATCTTGAGGCCGACCTCGGCCTTTTCCATGCGCCGTATCGTGGCGTGCGTCACATCCAGTGCGCCCGCCGCCTGCTCGAAGGAGAGCCCCGCCCTCTCCCGCAGATCCTGCAGTCGCTTGCCGAGCACCACCCGCAGGACGGTCGGTGCACCTGCAGACCGTGGGTCCGCCACGTCCGATCCCCTCCAACCAGCTTCAGTGTTCAGCAGTGTGTCATGCCGTCATCAGCTCGAACAGACTGCACTTTTAATTCTGCAAATTACAGAGTGATCCTTGCCAACGGTGAGCAACATCGCACATAGTTGTGTCGTGGCTTCCTACAAAAACGCTCCGTCGTTAGGGCGATGCGGGGGTTTCCTCGCCCAGAGCCCGCAGGACGCGTTCCACTTGCCGGCGCGGTGCACGTCCGTGCCCGAGGCGCGCAAGCGCGTCAGCACGCTGCTGCGCGAGTGGGGCGCCGCCGAACAGGTCCGCGATGACGTGGAGTTGGTGGTCACCGAGCTGTTCACCAACGCGGTGCGGCACACCGACAGCGAGAAGGTCGGCTGCGAGATCGCGGTCGTCGGCGCGCACATACGGATAGAGATCACCGACGAGGGCGGCCCCTGCAGCTCCGCACCGCACGCCCGGCTCGGCTCCCCCGACCAGGAGGGCGGGCGCGGCCTGTTCCTGGTCGGTGCGCTCTCCGACAGCTGGGGCACCCGCCCCGACGACGGCGGCCGGGGCCAGGTGGTCTGGGCCGACCTGCCGTACCGCACCACGCCCGCGACGCACTGAAGGCCCCGCTCCGCCACGGGGGCGGCACGGGGCCTTCCGTTCCTTACGTTCCGGAAAAGGGCTACAGCGGCAGCAGGTCGGGCCGCTTGGGCGCGACGTCGTCGCCGGAGGAGACGCCGCGCAGCCGGCGGCCGATCCACGGTACGAGGTGCTCGCGCGCCCAGTGGATGTTGTCCCGCCGCGCCTCGGCGGCGGTCCGCTCCGTCTCCGGCGGCCACGGCTGGTCCGGGTCGGCCGGCACCGCGAGGCCCAGCACCTGCGCGGCGCGCAGCGCCACCCGGGTGTGGCCGTCGGCCGAGAGGTGCAGCCGGTCCTCGCTCCACGCCCGGCGGTCCTGGACGGACTTCAGCGACCACAGGTCGAGCACCGGGCAGTCGTGCCGGTCGGCGATGGCCCGGACATGGGCGGTGTACGTGGCGATCTTGCCACGCAGGTGCTTGAGGACCGGGACGCCCCGGGTGTCGAAACCGGTGCACAGCAGCACCGTCGGGACCGTCTCGCGCAGCGAGGCCACCGCCGCCTCGTACCGCTCGGCCACCGCGTCCGGGTCCGAGCCCGGTCGCAGGATGTCGTTGCCGCCGGCGCAGAACGTCACCAGCTCGGGGGCGAGCTGCTTCGCCCGGGGCACCTGCTCCTCGATGATCCGGTCCAGGAGCCGCCCCCGCACGGCGAGGTTCGCGTAGCGGAAGTCCCCCTCGTTCCGCTGGTCGGCCAAGAGAACCGCGAGCCGGTCCGCCCAGCCGATGTACGCCCCGTCCGGACCGGGATCTCCGACCCCCTCGGTAAAGCTGTCCCCGACGGCTGCGTACGACCCGATGGCGCTCTGGGCGCCGTTGCTGATGTTCTTCGAATCGTCTGCCACGTCAGGACATACTTCACCGCGAGAAGTGACCTACGCCACCGTAACCAGGGGTTGACGAGAGGTGATTAATACCACCAGGTCAAATTCTGCCCAAGTTGGAATAAGGATCGATCGGAAGGTGCTGCTTCAGCGCCACGAGTAGGGCATCATGCGCGCCGTTGCGCCGGTGTTTCACGGCATTGCCACCTGATTGCGCATTGCACCAATGTCGTATCGTCGAAGGAGCCCTGTCTCGTCGACGAGCAGCGTCGGCGGCCGACCCCGAGGAGCGCCCGTGACGCAGCAGACGCCGCAGGTCCCCCAGTCCCAGCCGAAGCTCGCGGAGGTGCGCAACTTCCGCGACGTGGGCGGGCTGCCGACCGTCGACGGGCGTCGCATCCGGCACGGTCGGCTCTTCCGCAGCGGCCACCTCGCGCACGCCACCGAGGCGGACGCCACGTTCCTCGCCGGCCTCGGGCTGCACACCGTCTTCGACTTCCGCAACGCCGCCGACATCAAGCTGGAGGGCCCCGACGTCACCCTGCCCGGCGTGCGGAACGTCAACATCCCGCTCACCGACCCGGCCGACGGCGCGGAATTCTGGACGATGGTACGGGACGGCGAGCTGGACCACCTCCGGGTCGCGCTCGGCGACGGCAAGGCCGCGGGGCGCATGGCCCACACCTACCGCGAGATCATCACCACCCGCACCGCGGACCACAGCCGGGTGCTGCACGCACTCGCCGAGGACAGCGTGCCGGCGCTGATGCACTGCGCGGCCGGCAAGGACCGCGCGGGCCTGACCATCGCGGTCACCCTGCTCGCGGTCGGCGTGGAGCGGGACGCCATCGAGGAGGACTACCTCAAGTCCAACGACCCCAGCGGACGTTACAGGGTCCGCCGTTCGGACAACTCGCCGGCCGGGATGTCGCCGGAGATCCAGGAGCTGCTCGCGCCGCTGTTCGGCGCGCACATCGACTACCTCACCGCCGCCTTCGACGCGATCGAGGAGACCTGGGGCTCCACCGAGTCCTACCTCACCGACGGCCTGAAGCTCTCCCCGGCCGTCCGCGAGCAGCTGCGCCACCGCCTGCTGACGGACTGACGCCCGCGGGACGGGGTCCCGCACGGTTCCCGGGGCCGGCGGGCCGCCGTCGCCTGCGGCCCACCGCCCCGGGCGCGGTCAGCGGTTGGCGACCGCCTGTTTGACCAGCGTCCGCCCGAAGTCCCACATCAGGCCGCCGCCGCTGTGGGCGTCGTCCATGACGGCGGTGAACGCCTCGACGAACCGGTCCACTTCCCGTTCACCGATGATCAGCGGCGGAATCAGCTTGATGACCTCCAGGTGGTCGCCGGAGACCTGGGTCAGGATGCGGTGGCGCTGGAGCAGCGGCACCACGACCATCTGCGCGAACAGCCCCTTGCGGGCGGCCTGCAGCATCGTCCAACGGCTCCGCAGGCCAAGGGACTTGGGGCGGCCGAACTCGATGCCGATCATCAGGCCGCGGCCGCGCACCTCGTGCAGCAGCTCGTACCGGTCGACCAGCGCGGCCAGCCGGGAGCGCAGCAGCTCGCCGGTGTGCCGGGCGTTGGCGACGATCTTCTCGTCCGCCATCACCGAGAGCACCGCGAGGCCGGCGGCCATCGCCTGGGCGTTGGCGCCGAAGCTGGCGGAGTGCACCAGCACCCGGTCCATCGAGGAGTAGACCTTCTTGAAGATCCACTCCTTGCCCAGGGTGGCGCCGACCGGGACATAGCCGCCGGAGAGGGCCTTGGCCACGCAGACCAGGTCCGGCGCCACGCCCTCCTCGTGCTGGTAGGCGAAGAAGTCGCCGGTGCGCCCGAGACCGGTCTGCACCTCGTCGGCGATCAGCAGCGCCTTGTGGTGGTGCAGCAACTCCTGGGCGGCGCGCAGGAATCCGGGCGGCGCGACGGTGACGCCCTTGCCCTGGACGGGCTCGACGACGAAGGCCGCCACGTCGCCGTGTTTCAGCTCCCGCTCCAGCGCGGCCAGGTCGCCCATCTCGACGGCGGTGTCCGGCAACAGCGGGGCGAAGCCGTCCCGGAAGCCGTCCTCGCCGTTGACCGAGAGCGAGCCGGTGGTCAGACCGTGGAAGGCGTGGGTGCAGTACAGGACGCGCGGGCGACCGGTGGCGTAGCGGGCGAACTTCAGGGCCGTCTCGACGGCCTCGGTGCCGCTGTTGCCGAAGAAGACCCGGTCCAGGTGGGGAGCGTGGCGCAGCAGCCGCTCGGCGAGCAGTCCGGGCAGCGGCGGGCAGTCGAAGCGGGTGAGGTCGGCGAGCTGGGCGTCCAGCACGTCGTGCAGGGCCCGGCGGACGACCGGGTGGTGCCGGCCCAGGCCCATCACCCCGAAGCCGGCGAGCATGTCGAGGTAGTCCTGGCCGTCGGCGTCGTAGAAGTAGGCGCCCTCGGCCCGTTCGTAGACCTTGTCGAAGCCGATGGTCTGCAGCATCCGCGGCAGTTGGTGGTTCAGATGGCGGCGGTGGAGTTCGTAGCGCTCGCCGCCGCGTTCGGCGAGCAGCCTGGTCAGGTCGAATCCGGTCACGGGGTGTGCTCCTCACGGGCGGCGGGCCGCGCCGCCCCGGGCCGGGCCGGCGGCACCGGAAGGCTCCGGTGCCGCCGGCGCTCCGCTCGCCGCGTCATCCGCGGTTGCCGCCGACGGTCTCCTTGGCCGCCCGCAGGGACTCCTTCAGGGAGCCCATGGTGGCCAGCACGGCGGTGGGCTCGTAGCCGCAGTGCGCCATGCAGTTGGCGCACCGCGGGTCCTTGCCCCGGCCGTACTTCTCCCAGTCGGTCTCCTCGATCAGCTCGCGGTACGTCGGGACGTAGCCGTCGCTCATCAGGTAGCAAGGGCGCTGCCAGCCGAAGAGGGAGTAGTTGGGGATCGCCCAGGCGGTGCACGGGAAGTCCGCCTTGCCCTCCAGGAAGTCCAGGAAGAGGGGGCTGTGGTTGAGCCGCCAGCGCTGCCGGTTGCCGCCGGCGAACGCCTTCCGGAACAGCTCCCGGGTCTGCTCGACGCCCAGGAAGTGCTCCTGGTCGGGGGCTTTCTCGTAGGCGTAGGCGGGCGAGAGCATCATCTCGTCGACCTTCAGGTCGTCGTTGAGGAAGTTGAGGACCTCGATGACGGTCTGCGGGGTGTCGGTGTTGAAGAAGGTGGAATTGGTGGTGACCCGGAAGCCGCGCCGCTTGGCCTCCCGGATGGCCGCCACCGCCTCGTCGAACACGCCCTCCTTCGCGACCGATTCGTCGTGGCGCTCCCGCATTCCGTCGATGTGCACCGCGAAGGCGAAATACGGCGAGGGCCGGAATTTTTCCATCTTCTTCCGCAGCAGCATCGCGTTGGTGCACAGGAAGACATACTTCCGGCGGGCCACCAGCTGCCGCACGATCTCGTCGATCTGAGGGTGCATCAGGGGTTCGCCGCCGGCGATGGAGACCATCGGGGCGCCGGACTCCAGCACCGCGCCCACCGCCTGGGCCACCGGCATCCGCTGCTTCAGTACGCCGGCCGGGTGCTGGATCTTCCCGCAGCCCTCGCACTTCAGATTGCAGGCGAAGAGTGGTTCCAGTTCGACAATCAGCGGGAACTTCTCCCGCTTGCGCAGCACTTTCTGTTCAAACAGATAGGTTCCGACCCGAATGGACTGACGGAGCGGCATGGCCATCTGGCTCACCTCCTGGGGAGCAGCAAAGAACGGTGCCATTCAAAGAAAACAGGAAATACCGAGCGCAGCACGCGGAAGGCCTGTATTCCACCGCGTACCGTCCCGATGCGCACGAGTTCGTGTTCCGGGGCGTCCACGACCACCCGGACGGCGGCAACCGCGGGACTGCCGCAGCGCACCGCCGTCCGGAGCGTGGCGGCCGACTCCATGTCCACCGCGATCGCCCCCTCGGCGTGCAGCGCGGCCCGCTCGGCGCCCCGTACGACGTGGTCGGAGCCGCGCAGCAGCCCGGTGTGCACCCGCAGCCCGCGCTCCCGCAGGGCGCGCACCAGGGGGCCGTTGTCCCGGCAGGTCACCTCGGGGGCGCCGGGCCGGTGGCCCCGGGTGGCCTCGGCGACGATCACGTCCCCGGGCCGCGTACCGGGGGCCAGCCCGGCGCAGAATCCGCTGGCCACGACGGGGGAACCCGCCGTGGCCGAGCCGGCGCCCAGCGCGGCGGCCACGGCGCGTTCCGCCGCCTGCGGCCCCATGCCGGTGCGCAGGGTGACCACGGGCGGTTCCGCCCCGTGGTCACCGCCCCGCAGCGCGAACCGTTCGATGCCGAGCGCGCAGGCGACCAGCAGCGGCGGTTCCGCGTCCGACGGGGGCCGTCTCGGCATCAGTCCCCCACCGCCGCCCCGGCGGCCTGGCCGGTGGCCGGTCCGCCGTGGACGTAGCGGCCGAGGGCGGTCAGCGGGAAGACCTGGCGGTAGAGGTGGTAGTTGATGGAGAAGTCCCACGGGAAGCCGGTGCCGGTGAAGTACGGCTCGTCCCAGGAGCCGTCCGGCAGCTGGGTCTCCACCAGCCGCCCCACCCCACGGCGGACCGCCTCGCCGTCCCGCTCGCCGGCCGCGAGCAGCGCCATCAGCGCCCAGGCGGTCTGCGAGGCGGTGGAGGCGCCACGCCCGGCCCAGCCCTCCTTGTCCTGGTACGAGCGCTGGTCCTCGCCCCAGCCGCCGTCGTCGTTCTGCACCCGCTCCAGCCAGCCGACGGCCCGTCGGACCGCGGGGTGGGAGGCGGGGATTCCGGCGGCGGTCAGGGCGGGCAGCACCGAGCCGGTGCCGTAGACGTAGTTGGTGCCCCAGCGGCCGAACCAGGCGCCGCACGGCTCCTGTTCGGCCAGCAGCCAGGCCAGGCCGCGGCGGGTGCGGGGGTCGTGCGTCCGGCCGACCTCGGCGAGCATCTCGACGACATGGGCGGTGACGTCGGCCGACGGCGGGTCGATGACCTCACCGAAGTCGCAGAACGGCAGCCGGTTGGGGAACGGGCTGGTGTTGTCGGCGTCGAACGCGCCCCAGGCGCCGTTCTTCGACTGCATGCCGGCGTTCCAGCGGACCGCGCGGTCGACGGCGGCCTCGACCCGGAGCGGGTCGGGGTGCCGGACCCGGCGCAGCGCCAGCACCACCTCGGCGGTGTCGTCGATGTCCGGGTAGTTGTCGTTGTGGAACTCGAACGCCCAGCCTCCTGAGGGGAGTTCGGGGCGCCGCACGGACCAGTCACCGGGCCGGTCGATCTGTTCACCGAGCATCCAGTCGGCGGCGCGGACCAGCTGCGGGTGGTCGGCGGGCACTCCGGCGTCGGCCAGCGCGATGGTGGCCAGGCAGGTGTCCCAGACGGGCGACTGGCACGCCTCGATCATCCGGGCGCCGTCCTCGCGCCAGACCGCGAACCGGTCCAGGGATTCCAGGCCGGCCCGCAGCACCGGGTGGTCGAGGTCGTAGCCGAGCAGGTGCAGGGCGATGATCGAGTAGACGGCGGGGGGCTGGATGCCGCCCCAGCAGCCGTCGTTCTCCTGCCGTTCGACGATCCAGCGGGCGGCCGAACGCATCGCGGCGGCGCGCGGCCGGCGCAGGGCGACCTTGTGGTACAGGTGCAGCGCCTTGTCCAGGCGCTGGAAGAGGCCGTCCCAGCTCGCGGCGGGGGCGAGGGGCCGCGGCGGGTTGGGTTCCCGGGGGTCGGCGTGCAGCTCGTCGAGGGCGAACGGCGCCGGGCGGACCGGGCGTTGGGCCGAGACGATGGTCAACGGCACGATGGTCTGCCGGGCCCAGCAGCCGAAGGCATGGATGCTGAGCGGGAACCACTTGGGGAAGTAGATGAGCTCCGGGGGGAGTTCGGGCAGGTCGTCCCACTTCCACCAGCCGAAGAGGGCGAGCCAGATCCGGGTGAAGACGCGGGCGGCGGCGATGCCGCCGTGCGCGCGGATCCAGGCGGCGGCGGTGGCCATGTGCGGGGCGTCCGGCTCGTCGCCGGCCAGCCGCAGCGCGACGTACGCCTCGATGGTGGTGGAGAGTTCGCCGGGGCCGCCGTAGAAGGTGGCCCAGGTGCCGTCCTCGCGCTGCTCGCCGCGGATGTGGCGGCCGGCGGCCTCGGTGAGCTTCGGGTCCTGGATGCCCAGGAACTGACGGAGCAGCAGGTCCTCGGCGTCCATGGTGACGTTGGTTTCCAGATCGCCCTTCCACCAGCCGGCGGGGTCCTGGAGGGAGAGCAGGTGGTCGGTGGCGCGGGCGGTCGCCTCCCGCGCGGCCTCCGCCGTGTCCTGCAGCACGGCGGAGGTCCTGGTGGCCGAGGAGCCCCGGGACGGGCGGGCCCCGGTGCTGCCGTCGGTCGTCGCTGTCATGGCTTCCCCTTCTGCAGTGAATCTGTCGACGTGCTCAGGGATTCCGTCGGCCGGCGCCGGAGCGGCGCCGGCCGGCGACTGCGATCTAGTGCGTGTTGATGGCCATCATCTCTCTCGTACGACGACGAAGTCCGCGAGCGCGACGAGCTGTTCGCGGACCGCTTCGGGCATGTCGATCTCGTCCAGCGCGGCGACCGCGGTGGCGTGCTGCCGGCGGGCCTCCTGGGAGGTCCACTCGCGGCCGCCGGCCTCTTCGATCAACGCCGCGCGGGAGGCGAATTCTTCCTCGGTGAAGTCGGCGATCTCGGTCTCGCTCTTCTTGGCGTCGGCGGCCAGGATGCCGGCGAGCCGCTCGGAGGCGGGCCCGCCGGCCGCGAGCGCGGCGACGACCGGCAGCGACTTCTTGCGCTGCCGCAGGTCGCTCCAGGTCTGCTTGCCGGTGGCCTCCGGGTCGCCCCAGATGCCCAGCAGGTCGTCGACGGCCTGGAAGGCGAGGCCGAGGTGGTAGCCGTACTTCTCCAGGATGTCCGCGGTGCGGTCGTCGGCGCCGCCGAGGACGGCACCGATGGAGACCGCGCAGGCGAGCAGGGCGCCGGTCTTGTTGCCCTCCATCTCCAGGCACTCCTCGACGGTGACCCGCTCGCGGTGCTCGTAGGAGATGTCCTGGGCCTGACCGTCGATCAGCTTGCGGGTGGCCAGGGTCAGCCGGCGGGTGGCGCGGCCGGCGTCGACCGTGCCGAGCTCCAGCAGTATTTCGTTGGCCAGCGCGAACAGCGCGTCGCCGACGAGGATGGCCTGGGCGGGGCCGTGCACCTTCCAGACCGTGTCGCGGTGCCGGCGCTGCTCGTCGCCGTCCATCAGGTCGTCGTGCAGCAGCGAGAAGTTGTGCACCAGCTCGACGGCAACCGCGCCGGGCACGCCGACCTCGGGGGCCTGGCCCGCGACCTCGGCGGACAGCAGGGCGAGCGCGGGCCGGACGGCCTTGCCGCTGTCACCGGTGGTGGGGTTGCCGGTCGCGTCGATCCATCCGAAGTGGTAGGCGGCGACGGTGTCCATGGGAGGGGCGAGCCTGGCCACGGCGGCACGCAGCACGGGAGTGGCGAGTGTCCGCCCGCGCTCCAGCAGCGCGGTGACGCTCGCGGTGTCGATAGCCGGGGAAGCCACGGTTTCTCCTCTGTTTCCGATGCTTGTGCTCGTGCGAGCGCGCGTACGCCTGGTCATGCCGCCTCCGGTGGCAACTGGCCGTGGGGGACGCCGAGTTCGGTGAGTGCCTCACGGGCGGCGGCGGTGCCGCTGCGGACAGCGCTCTCCATGGTCGCGGGCCACCCGGTGGCGGTCCACGCACCGGCCAGGAACAGGCCGGGGACTTGGGTGCGGGCGGCCGGGCGGAGCCGGCCGACGCCCGGTGCGGGCGCGAAGGTCGCGGTGCGCTCGCGGGTGACGAAGAAGTCGAGGATCCGGGCGCCCCGGGCGGCCGGCAGCAGCCGTGCCAGCTCGGGGAGGTAGCGGGCGCGGAGCTTGGCGACCGGCTGGTCGATCTCCTGCTGTGCGGCGGACTGCGACAGGGCCAGGTACTGGCTGCGTGCGTGGCCGGCGGTGCGGGTCAGCCCGGAGGCGCCGGTGCGGTCGAAGACCCACTGGACCGGGGAGCCGACCGCGGCGAAGAACGGGCGGCGCAGCACCTTGCGGTCGTAGACGACATGAACGTTGAGGATCGGCGCGGTGCCGATGTCCAGCAGCCGGTCCTTGGCCGGCAGCGCCCCGTCGGGCAGCAGGGCGTGCGCCTCGCGCTGCGGTACGGCGAGCACGACGGTGTCCGCGGTGAGGGTCTCCCGGCCGTGCGGGCCGTTCTCCACCGCGACCTGCCAGCCGGCGCCGTCGCGGGTGACGGCGGCGGCGCGGGTGCGCAGCGCGACCCGGACGCCGGCCTCGCGCAGCGCGGCGGCGGCGCGGGTGTCGTGGAGGTCGCCGAGCGGCACCCGGGCCCAGCCGATGTCGGCGGCGCCGGGGGCGGAGAGCAGACCGGTCTTGAAGACCTTGGCGGCCAGCCCCAACGAGGCGTCGCCGGCGGTGGCGTTGAGGGTGGCGATGCCCACCAGATCCCACAGCGCCTCGACGGCGCGCGGGCTCTGGCCGTGGCGGCGCAGCCAGCTGCCGAAGTCGGTGGCGTCCAGCGCGGGGTCGGCCGGGTCCAGCCGGCCGAGGGCGAGGGTGGCGCGGACCACGCCGGCACGTTCGGCGGGCGAGAGGTGCGGGTAGAGCGCCAGGCTCCTGGCGAGGTGGAGCGGGACCGGCAGCGCGGTGCGGCGGAGCCGGCCGAGCCGCGCCCGGCCCCGGGCGCCGACCGGGTCCAGGACCGGTACGTCCATACGGTCCTGGACGGGCGCCAGGTCCTGTGCGCCGAGCCGTGCCAGGTGGTCGCCGTAGGCGGTGCAGCAGCGCAGGTAGACGTGCTGGCCGTTGTCGACGGTGAGCGGTCCTGCGGCGGAGTCGCGGCGGAACGAGAAGACCAGGCCGCCCAGGCGCGGCCGGCCCTCGATCAGGGTGACCCGCAGGCCCGCGTCGGCCAGGGCCAGCGCCGCGGTGGTGCCGGCGAGTCCGCCCCCGACGACCACCGCGGCCGCCCCTTCGGGACGGCCGGAGGGGCGGGCGGAGTCGCGCCCGGGCAGCGTCGTTCCCGCTGTCATGTGCTCTCCCCCCTTACGCCCGTCATGGACGCAGCCGTCCGGCGAAGGGTTGCCTGCCGCACCGGCGCCGGACCGCGGCCGCCCTCCGCGGAGCGGCCCGACCTCCACGCCGCGGTCCGGCACCTCATCCACGCCTCCTGCTCAGGGCCTGCCGGCGGCCGATCGCCCGTGCGTCGAGCCCGGAGAGCCCGCGCACCGCGACGAACGCCTTCTCCCGGCCGGGCAGCGAGACCCGGCCGCGGAGCACCGCCTCCGGGTCGGAGGCGATCCGCGACAGCAGCCGGTGGTAGATACCGGCCATCGCCGCCACGCAGGCGCCGCTGCGCCGGTCGAGCATCGGCAGCAGCCGGAAGCCCTCCGCGAACAGCGTGCGGGCCCGCCGGACCTCGAACTGCACCAGGCCGGCGAAGTCGGCGCCGGGCGGCGGCACCGGGCCGTGGAACCCCGCCGAGCAGCCGAACTTGGCGAGATCCTCGGCCGGAAGGTACGTCCGCCCGTTGCTCGCGTCCTCGCGAACGTCCCTGAGAATATTGGTGAGTTGGAGCGCGAGCCCGAGCGTATCGGCGTACTCCGGGGCGCGTTCGGCGTCGAGCGCGCCCGGTACGGTGCCGAACACACCGAGGGAGAGCCGGCCGATCGCTCCCGCGACGCAGCGGCAGTAGACCTTGAGCTCGTCCCAGGTCTCGTAGGTCTCGCCGCGGACGTCCGCCAGCACCCCGTCGATCAGCTCGTCCAGCCCGCCGAGCGGGATGGGAAAGCGCCGGGCGGCGTCGGCGAGCGCGACCGCCACCGGGTCGGTGTCGTCCTCGGCGATCCGGCCGTCCCTGACACGCGCGAGCAGGGCACGGGTGTCCTCCAGGCGGCGGGCCTTGGCGTCGGGCTCCAGGGCTCCGTCGCCGATGTCGTCGACCCGGCGGGAGAACGCGTAGAGCGCCGACATGGCCTGCCGCTTGTCGGCCGGCAGCAGCCGGATCCCGTACGCGAAATTGCGCGCCTGCTGCCCGGTGACCGTTTCGCAGTAGCGGTACGCAGCGAGCACCGGCGCGGACATCTGTGCGGTTGCCTCCACGGTCCGACTCACCCCTCTCGTCGCAGTGTCGCCCCTACCTCGCGCAGCAGGCTGAGCTTGGCCGGCTTGGGCGGTCCGGGGAGTACGTCGTGATCGGCGGCGGCGACCGCCCGGAGGGCGGCGCGCCCGCCGGCGACGAAGCCAGCCAGCAGCAGCTTGAGTCTGCCGTGCACGCTACCCACCAGCGGCGCGCCCTCATCCAGCAGCTCACCGGCCCGTTCCGCCTCGAAGGCGATCAGTGCGCGCACCGAGGCGCCGGCGGTGGGCGCCGCCAGGTCGTCCTCGGTGACGCCGAAGCGCTTCATGTCCTCGTCGGGGAGGTAGATCCGGTCCCGGCCGAGGTCCTCGGCCACGTCCTGGATGTGCTCGACGATCTGCAGCGCGGTGCAGACGGCGTCCGAGAGGCGGATGCGCTCGGGGCTGGAGGTGCCGGTGATGCCGAGGACGAGCCGGCCGACGGGGTTGGCGGACAGCTCGCAGTAGGCGGCCAGGTCTCCGTAGGTGGCGTAGCGGCTGATCCGCTGGTCCTGGCGGTTGGCCTCGATCAGGCCGAGGAAGGGCTCGGGGCTGAGCGCGCAGCGGCGGACGGTCGGGCCGAGGCGGCGCATCAGCGGGTGCTTGGGGCCGGGGGCGCGGTCACTGAAGACCCGGTGCAGGTCCGCCTCCAGGGCGTCGAGCAGTGCCGGGCGGTCGTCGTACTGGGCGCGGTCCAGGCCGAGGAGGACGGCGTCGCCGCCGCCGGGGGCCAGGTCGCCGTCGCCGATGTCGTCGACGAGACGGGCGAAGCCGTACAGGGCCATCAGGTCGGCACGCCAGGCACGGGGCAGGAAGAACGGTGCGACCGGGAAATTCTCGTGCGCGGCCTGATCGAGCACGGTGCGTGTGTGGTCCTTCCCGCCACTCACCGCCACCCTCCGGAGGAAGGCGCGACGCGCCTGCTCGTCTCCTCGGCTCACCGGGGGCTACCCGGCGTGTTGTGGAGCCGGAGCGAACCAGTAGCCATTGCCGTCACGTCTCCCGTTCTACACCGCCAGACCAAAACATCCCATTTCGGACACGCCGCAGCAGGCGACGCGCTCCGATCGAGCCCTCGCCGCCCGCCTGGGTGCACTTTGCCCGACTTTGCACCACTTGTGCTGTTCAGTACCCGTACAGCTTACGCCGTACATCTGTGAATCGTCCGAGCGGGTACCCGGGGCCCGGGCAACGATCCGGTCAACATCACAGGGAACCCAACTGTTCCCGCTTTCCACGGAGTTGACCATTCCGTCACACCCGAAGGCCCCCGCGAACCGGACTCGCGAGGGCCTTCTGCGGCAGATGGGCTATTTGCCCGTCTCCTTCTCGTACGCCTTGATGACCTCGTCCGTCGGGCCGTCCATCAGCAGCTCGCCCCGCTCCAGCCACAGCACGCGGTCGCAGGTGTCCCGGATCGACTTGTTGTTGTGGCTGACCAGGAAGACCGTACCCGCTTCCTTGCGCAGTTCGCGGATGCGGGCCTCGGAGCGCTTCTGGAAGGCGCGGTCGCCGGTGGCCAGCGCCTCGTCGATCAGCAGCACGTCGTGGTCTTTGGCGGCCGCGATGGAGAACCGCAGCCGGGCCGCCATACCGGACGAATAGGTGCGCATCGGCAGCGAGATGAAGTCGCCCTTCTCGTTGATGCCGGAGAAGTCGACGATGCCGTCGTAGCGCTCGCGGATCTGCTCGCGGGACATGCCCATCGCCAGACCGCCGAGGAGGACATTCTTCTCGCCGGTGAGGTCGTTCATCAGGGCCGCGTTGACGCCGAGCAGGGAGGGCTGGCCGTGGGTGTAGACCTTGCCGCGCTCGGCGGGGAGCAGGCCGGCGACCGCCTTGAGGAGGGTCGACTTGCCGGAGCCGTTCGAACCGATCAGGCCGATCGACTCGCCGCGGTAGGCGGTGAAGGAGACCCCCTTGACCGCGTGCACCTCGCGCACGCCCGCCGAGGGGCGCCGCCGGATGATCCGGTTGAGCGCCGCGGTCGCGCTGCCCTTGCCCGCACCGGTGCCGTAGACGCGGTACACGATGTGCAGCTCGTCCGCGATCACGGTCGGGATCCGCTCCTGCGCCGGCGCCGCCGGCCGGACGTCTTCCACCATCTGCTGCTCGGCCACCTGCTCAGCCACGTCCGTACCGCTCCTCAGCCTTCCAGAAGTACACAAAGCCCGCGACGCCGGCCAGCACCGCCCAGCCGAGGGCGAACGCCCACACGTGGGGCGGGAGCTGGCTCGCCTTGAAGCTGTCGATCAGCGCGAACCGGATCAGGTCGATGTAGACGGCGGCCGGGTTGGCGTAGAGCAGCACCTCGATCCAGTGCGGGACGTGCTTGCCCTTGAGGATCACGCTGATGCTGAACATCACGCCGGACGCGTACATCCACGTCCGCATGATGAAGGGCATCAGCTGCGCCAGGTCCGGGGTCTTGCTGCCGAGCCGGGCCATGATCATCGCCAGGCCGGTGTTGAACACGAACTGGAGCAGCAGCGCGGGCACCACCAGCAGCCAGGACCAGGTGGGCAGCTGCCCGAAGGCCAGCAGGATGACCACCAGCACGCCCATGGAGAACAGCAGTTGCTGGAGCTGCATGAGGCAGAACGAGATCGGCAGGCAGGCCCGCGGGAAGTGCAGCGCGCGCACCAGGCCGAGGTTGCCGGAGATCGCCCGCGTACCGGCCATCACCGAACTCTGGGTGAAGGTGAAGATGAAGACACCGGTCACCAGGAACGGGACGTAGTCCGGGACGCCGCGACTCGTGCCGATCAGGATGCCGAAGATGAGGTAGTAGACGAGCGCGTTCAGCAGTGGTGTCGCCACCTGCCAGACCTGGCCCAGTTTGGCCTGGCTGAACTGCGCGGTCAGCTTGGCGCTGGCGAAGGCCGAGATGAAATGCCGGCGGGCCCACAGCTGGCGGACGTACTCCGCAAGGCCGGGCCGGGCCCCGCTCTGCGCCAGTCCGTACTTCTGGGCACGCTGAAGGGGCGTGAGTCCTTCGTCGGCGGATGGCGGGGCACTCATGGCGACCGCACTGTCGTGCGTGGTCTCGCTCACAGTTGACACTTTCGTCCTCAAGGTGCGCTGCCGGGGACGCCCCGGTTCGCGCCTGATGCTCTCAGATACGAGCTTGTCAGATGATGGGAGGGCGGCCCAGCCGGCTCAGTCGCCAAACGGTAGCCCACTTCATGGGGCGCCGGGGACCGCACGGGGTGGCCCAGCCCTCCCGGAAACCGCCCAGCCAGGCCCGGAGTCCCGGCAGCGACGGCCGGCGGGCGAGGGTGAGCAGGAACCAGACACCGAGGTAGACCGGAACCAGCGGGGCGGGGAGATTGCGGCGGGCCAGCCAGACCCGGTTGCGGGCCACCATCCGGTGGTAGACCGCGTGCCGGGCCGGGGCCGTGGTTGGGTGGTGCAGGATCATGTCCGCCCGGTAGTCGACCAGCCAGCCGGCGTCGAGCGCGCGCCAGGCCAGGTCGGTCTCCTCGTGGGCGTAGAAGAACTCGTCGGGCAGACCGCCGACCTGGGCGAACACCGCGGTGCGGACCGCGTTGGCGCCGCCGAGGAAGGTGGTCACGCGCGAGGAGCGCAGCGGGTCGGAGGCGCGCAGCCGGGGGACGTGCCGGCGCTGGGTCGCGCCGGTGTCCGGGTCGGCGATCCGGAAGCTGATGATGCCCAGCTCCGGGTCGGCGGCGAACGCCTCGCGGCACAGCTCGGCGGTGTCGGTGCGGGGCAGCAGTCCGTCGTCGTCGAGGAACAGCAGCGCATCGACGTCGAAGCCGTACCGGCCGTCCTTCCGGAACGCCTCGATGCCGACGTTGCGGCCGGCCGGGATGCCGACGTTCTCCGGCAGCTCGACCGTCCGCACGACCAGCCCGGGCACGGCCAGCTCGGGCAGCGGCGCGCCGTTGCCGACGACCACCACCTCGATCGGCTCGCCGTCCTGTTTGGCGACGGACTCCAGCAGCGCGCGCAGCTCGTCGGGGCGGTTGCCCATGGTCAGGACAACCGCACCGAGCCGCATGGTGGACGCCGCGGTCACTTGAGCCTGCTGGAGGCGAGGATGGACACGAGGTGCAGCAGGGTCTGCAGCAGCGCGATGCCGGCCAGCACCGCGACGCCGAGCCGGGAGAAGAACAGGTCGCCGCGGACCTGGTCCACCACGGCCAGCACCAGGATCAGCAGGGATGCCTCGATGCCCAGGACCAGCCGGTGGAACTTCAGCGCGGCGGCCGCCTTACGGGCCAGCGCCAGGCCGGACGAACGCGGCTCGGCCGCCGCCTCCTTGACCGGCGGCAGGCCGCCCTGGTGACGGGCGACGCCGACGAGGTCGGTCTCGGCCTTGATCAGGATCGCGCCGAGGGCGGCCAGGGTGCCCAGGAACGCCCAGAGCCAGTCGATCCGTCCGGGGCCCCACAGGTCCGCGGCGCGCAGGCCGAAGCCGACGAGCACCGCGGCGTCGCAGAGGTAGGCACCGACCCGGTCGAGGTAGACCCCGCCGAGCGAGAACTGCTTCTTCCAGCGCGCGACCTCGCCGTCGATGCAGTCGAAGAGGAGGTAGAGCTGCACCATGGCCACGCCGAGCACGGCGCCCCAGATGCCCGGCACCAGCAGCGCCGGGGCCGCGAGCACGCCGAAGACGGTCATCACGTAGGTCAGCTGGTTGGGCGTGACCCGGGTGTTGACCAGGTACCGGTCGCAGCGGAGCGAGATCTCCCGCATGTAGAGGCGGCCGGCCCAGTGCTCCCCGCTGCGCCGGTCCTTCACGCCCTCGGGGTGAACGACCGGGCGGAGCTCAGCTACTGATGGTTTCGGCATAGTCGGCGTATGCGTCCCTGATCTGGTCGGTGGACAGGTCCAGGTGCTCCAGGATCGTGTAGCGCCCTGGACGGGTCTTCGGGGCGAACTCGACGGCCTGGACGAACTCCTCGTCGGTGAAACCCATGTCGCCCGGGGTGACCGGCAGGCCGTGGCGCTGCAGCACCTCGACCATCAGCGCCGAGGTCTCCCGGTCGCCGCGCAGGTGGGTGGCGAAGGCGGCGCCGAGGCCGCACTGCTCGCCGTGGCTCGCCGCCCGCTTGGGGAAGAGGATGTCGAAGGCGTGGTTGATCTCGTGGCAGGCGCCGGAGGCCGGGCGGCTGTCGCCGGCCACCGACATCGAGATGCCGGTCAGCACCAGGCCCTCGGCCAGCACCTGGAGGAAACCGTCCTCGCCGACGCCGCCGGGGTGGCGGAGCACGGCCTCGCCGGCCTGCCGGGCCATCGCCGCGGCCAGCCCGTCGATCGCCTCGCCGGTCTCCCGGTGCGACAGCTCCCAGTCCGCGACCGCGGAGACGTTGGAGATCGCGTCGCCGATGCCGGAGCGGACGAAGCGGACCGGGGCCTCGCGGATGATGTCGAGGTCGATCACCACGGCGATCGGGTTGGGCACGCCGTAGGAGCCGCGGCCCGCGTCGTTGTCGAGGGTGGCGACCGGCGAGCACAGGCCGTCGTGCGAGAGGTTGGTGGCGACCGCCACCAGCGGCAGGCCGATACGCGCCGCGGCGAACTTCGCACAGTCGATGATCTTGCCGCCGCCCAGGCCCACGACCGCGTCGTAGTGCCCCTTCTTCATGGCGTCGGCGAGCTTGATCGCGTCGTCCAGGGTGCCGCCGCCGACCTCGTACCAGTCGGCGCCCGGCAGGGCGGGGGCCAGCCGCCGGCGCAGCCGGGCCCCCGAGCCGCCGCTGATCGCGATGGCGAGCTTGCCGGAAGCCGAGATGCGCTGGTCGGCCAGCAGACCCGCCAGGTCGTCCAGGGCGCCGGCGCTGATGTCGACGACAACCGGGGACGGGATGAGGCGGGTCAGTACTGGCATGCGATGTCACGGCCCTTCGCGAGGTCGTCGTGGTTGTCGATCTCGACCCACTTGACGTCGCCGATCGGCGCCACGTCGACCTTGAAGCCGCGGTTGACCAGCTCCTGGTAACCGTCCTCGTAGTAGAGGTCAGGGTCCCGCTCGAAGGTGGTCTTCAGGGCGTCGGCCAGCTCGGCGGCGGCCTCGCCCTCGATGAGGGTGACGCCGATGTACTCGCCGGTCGCCTCGGCGGGGTCCATCAGCTTGGTGATCTTCTGGACGCCCTTGGCGGGGTCGGCGACGACCTTCATCTCCTCGTCGGCGAGCTGCTTGACGGTGTCCAGCGCGAGGATGATCTTCTGGCCGTTGCCGCGGGCGGCGAGCAGCGTCTTCTCGACGGAGACCGGGTGCACGGTGTCGCCGTTGGCGAGGATCACCGAGTCGTGGGCCGCGATCACGTCACGGGCGCACCACAGGGAGTAGGCGTTGTTCCACTCCTCGGCCTTGTCGTTGTCGATCAGCGTGATCTTGAGGCCGTACTTCTGCTCCAGGGCCTCCCGGCGCTCGTACACGGCCTCCTTGCGATAGCCGACGATGATCGCGACCTCGGTCAGGCCGATCTCGGCGAAGTTGCCGAGGGTCAGGTCGAGGATCGTGGTCTCCCCGTCGACCGGCACCAGAGCCTTCGGCAGGGTGTCGGTGTAGGGGCGCAGACGCCGTCCGGCGCCGGCGGCCAGCACGAGGCCGATCATGCGGGTTCTCCTTCATCGTGTACGGCGGGTGCACCGTGTGTGTGGGCGGCCACCCAGAAGCGGATGCTCTCGGCGAGCACCAGCAGCGCCAGGACCACAGCGAGTGCCGTGAGCGCGATCGTGAAACCTGTGGCGGGCAGCAGGGCGGCCAGGACGGTGATCACGAGGATCCGTCCCTCGTGCCCGCCGGTCGCCCGGACCAGCCACCGCGGTGGGGCCCCGGTGCCACCGCGGATGCGGTAGACCGTGTCGTAGTGATGGTAGGCGACCGCCGCGATCAGCCCGTACGCCGCGGGCAGCGCTCCGTGGACGTCCGCCCGGGCGGCCAGCACCAGGACGGTGAGGTACTCGCCGGCCCGGAAGAAGGGCGGAACGAGCCAGTCCAGGGCGCCCTTGAGCGGGCGGGACAGTGCCGCGGCGGCCAGCAGCGCGGAGCAGACCGCGACGCCGACGGTGAGCCACGTGGCGGGGTCGGGCTGGGAGATCACCCATACCAGCAGCACCGCGGACGAGAGAAACGCCATAACGGGTGCCAGGAGGGAACCGGTCCGCGCCCGGCCCCGGCCGCGGCCGGTGAGCAGCTCGACCAGCGGCCCGTAGTCGGCGAGGTCCGCGAGCGCGCGGGCGGCCCGGTCGGTGCGCCGGGCGCGGCGGGCCCGGGAGCGCAGCACCCGGCCGGCGGTGGTGTAGCAGGCGGCCAGTGCACAGCCGACGAGCAGGGCGTAGAAGACGATGCGCGGGGTGGTGAGCGCGGTCAGGACGGCGATCATGGCCCAGCGTTCGCCGATCGGCAGCACGATCATGCGGCGCACCCAGACCGTCCAGCCGACGCTGTCGAGCCGGTCGGAGAGCGCCACCGCGGGGCCGGCGGCTCCGGCGCCGCCTTCGAATTCGCTGCCCTCGTTGAAGGCGAAGTCGACGACGTGCCGGCAGGTCTGGAGGATCATCGCGCCGAGCGCCAGCGCCCACACGTCGTCGCCGCCCCGGGCCGCCCCGAGGGCGAGCCCCGCGTAGTACGCGTACTCCTTGGCGCGGTCGAAGGTGGCGTCCAGCCAGGCGCCCAGCGTCGAGTACTGGAGCGAGTAGCGGGCCAGCTGCCCGTCGGTGCAGTCCAGGACGAAGGAGAGCAGCAGCAGTACGCCGGCGGCGACGAAGCCGCCGCGGGTGCCGGTGGCCGCGCTGCCCGCCGCGATCAGCGCGGTGAGCAGGGACGCGGTGGTGACCTGGTTGGGCGTGAGGCCGCGGCGCGCGCACCAGCGGGCGAGGTAGCGCGAGTAGGGGCTGATGCAGAAGGTGGTGAAGAAGCCGTCGCGGGACTTCACGGCGGTGCGCAGCCGGACCGCCTCGTCGTCGACGGCGGCGACCGCCTCGCGGGCCTCCTCCCGCTGGGCGGGGGTCAGCGCGAGGGTGGCGACCAGGCTGCCCGGCTCGACGCGGTGCAGTCCGACGTCGGCGCGGTCGAGCGCCTCGGTGAGGGTGTCGGTGAGCACGTCGGTCAGGTGGGCGGTGCCGGCGCCGACCGGGATGCGGCCGGCCGCGCGGTCCAGCGCAGCGCGGGCCCCGGCCTGGACCGAGAGCACGCCGGGCACCGCGGCGGCCGGGAAGCGGGGGTCGGTCAGGGCGAGCCGCAGGGCGTGCAGGTGGCCGACGAAGCGGGGGTCCACCAGGGCGACCCGCTCCTGGGCGGGCACCTCGGCGAGCAGCTCGGTGGCGCCGGCGGCGTCACCGGCCGTACGGACGTCAAAACCCAGTGTGCGCAGGTCGGCTTCGAGCGACGACCCGGCGACCGGCGGACCGGTGAGGATGGCGGTCGACAGACGAACTCACTCCTTGGATGCTGACGAGCAGCGCCGGTCGGTCCGCATTCGGCACGAACTACCCGGGCGGCGGGCGTGGCACACCCGGTCCCTGGGGGCGGGAGGCACGTCGGCAGAGGCTATCCGATCGCGGGATGCGGCCGTTCACCACGTATTCACCACTCGATCGGGTGACCGTCGGCTGAGCCTGCCGCGATCATCATGGTGGATCGGGGCGGGCCGGAACAACTGGCCGCCGGCTCGGGTGCCGGTTATGCGGGGGCTGGTCACGGTTGCCGCGGGGTGGCTGTGGCGAGGGCCATGCCGGAGGCGCGCGCAGCGCCCGGGCGGCGTGCGCGGGTACCGGCAGGCGCGGCGGCGGGCGGTGCTCTGCCAGTGAGGGGAGCGCTGGTGGGGCAGACTTGACGTCGACGACCGACGACAAGGATGGGCATGCCGATCACACCTGCCAACGCACAGACCGCCGGAACCTCTGCGGTGGGCGCGCCGGGCGGCGCCGCCGAGCCGATCATGCTGGAGCTGGTCGACGAGGACGGCGCGACGATCGGCACCGCGGAGAAGCTCGCGGCGCACCAGCCTCCGGGGCAGCTGCACCGGGCGTTCTCGGTCTTCCTCTTCGACGAGAAGGGGCGGCTGCTGCTCCAGCGCCGGGCGCTGTCGAAGTACCACTCCCCCGGCGTGTGGTCCAACACCTGCTGTGGTCACCCGTATCCGGGCGAGACGCCGTTCGCGGCGGCGGCCCGGCGGACCGCGGAGGAGCTGGGAGCGGCCCCGGCGCTGCTGGCCGAGGCGGGGACGGTGCGCTACAACCATCCCGATCCGGACTCCGGTCTGGTGGAGCAGGAGTACAACCACCTGTTCGTGGGGCTGCTGCGGGCCGAGCCGGCGCCGGATCCCGAGGAGATCGCCGAGGTCGCGTTCGTCACGCCGGAGGAGCTGGCCGAGCGGCATGCCCGGGCGCCGTTCTCCGCGTGGTTCATGACCGTGCTGGACGCGGCGCGTCCGGCGGTCCGCGAGCTCACCGGGCAGTCGGCGGGCTGGTAGCGAGCGGGGCCAGTGGCAGCTCGGCCCAGATGGCCTTGCCGCCGGCCGGGGTGTGCTCCACGTCGCACTTGCCGCCCACCTCCGCGGTGAGCACCTTGACCAGCCACAGGCCGCGGCCGCCCACGTCGTCCTCGTCCGCCTCCAGTGCCTTGGGGCGGTACGGGTGGTCGTCCTCGACGGCGATCCGCAGCCAGTTGGCGCCGATGGTGAGCTGGACGGCGATCTGGGGGGAGAGCAGCGCGGCGTGCCGGACGGCGTTGGTGACCAGTTCGGAGACGATCAGCAGCAACCCGTCCAGGATGGCGTCGGCGACCGGCACGCGCTGTTCGACGAGCAGATCCCGGACCGCGTGGCGCGCGTGGGGCACCGACGACTCCAGTGCCGGGGCGGTGAACCGCCAGACACCTTCGTACGCGAGCGGGGAGGTCAGCTCCTCGGGGGGTTCTGCGGGGGGTCCGGAAGGCATCCTCACAGGACGAGTGTTGAGAATGGTCCGGTCCGGGCCGGGCTCCTGAACGCAAGTCAGCGCCTATCGACGGCATTTGGCCGATTCTGGCGGATTTGATGGGGCGCACGACGCGTTGCGGCGCCTTTCCTTCGCGTTTCTTTGCCGGCGCCGGGAGCCGGGCGCCGGACCCCCGCGGAAACCGCCACCGCCGGGGTAGGGATCAAGCCACTCTGCCCTCCTGCACCATACCGACCACGCGCCGGCCTCCGATCCCCATGGCGAGCAGGCCCAGCCCGTCGAAGAGCAGTGCCAGCGAGAAGAAGCAGCCGATGACGTAGAGGCTGCTCCGCGGCCAGTTGGCGAGCACCAGGATGCCCAGCAGGAGGCCGATCACGCCTTGGAGCAGGGTCCAGCCGAACTGTGCTCCGCGCACCACCACGGCGCCGACCAGGCGGAACAGCCCGCCGGTCAGGAAGAGCAGGGCGGCGAACATGGTCAGCGCGGCGGCGCCGGCGTCGGGCCGGCGGATCACCACCACGCCGGCGGCGATGTTCAGCGCCGCGACGATCACCGCGAGCCAGAAGAAGTTCGTGCCCCGGGACTGGACGGCGTGCGCCAGCCCGATCACGCCGCCGATCAGCAGCAGCCAGCCGAAGAGCAGCATCGTGGTGAGCGTGGCCACGCCGACGTAGACCAGCCCCACGATTCCGGCCAGGACGAGGACGGCACCGAGGATCGCGAGCAGCCCGAAGCTGCGCCCGAGCCGGGCCGCCGGAGTGCGCCGGGAAGATCTGGACCTGCGGGGCATCGCCGCCTCCTCGCGCAAGGGGACCCTTTTCCCGGTATACCCCTTATGCGAGGAGGGGGCAGGGTGAGCGGGCGCACCGCGGGAGCGACGACGACAGCAGGCCCGGTGCGTGATGCACCGGGCCTGCTGTTCTTCGGAGTAGCGGGGACAGGATTTGAACCTGCGACCTCTGGGTTATGAGCCCAGCGAGCTACCGAGCTGCTCCACCCCGCGTCGACTCGGATTACCTTACGGGTTCCCGGCTCCAGAGCCAAATCGCCTGCCGGAGCCGGCCCTCGGTCGCGTTCTGCCTGGTCAGACCTGCCGGTCGGTGATCCGGCCGCCGTCGACCTCGATCCGGCGCGTGGTGTGCACCGCCGTCAGCATCCGGCGGTCGTGGGTGACCAGCAGCAGGGTGCCCGGATACGAGGCGAGCGCGGACTCCAGCTGCTCGATGGCGGGGAGGTCGAGGTGGTTGGTGGGCTCGTCGAGTACGAGGAGGTTGACCCCGCGGCCCTGGAGGAGGGCCAGCGCCGCCCGGGTCCGCTCCCCCGGCGAGAGGGTGCCCGCCGGGCGCAGCACATGGGCCGCCTTGAGGCCGAACTTGGCCAGCAGGGTGCGCACGTCGGCGGGTGCCAGGTCCGGGACGGCAGCCCGGAAGGCGTCCATGAGGGTGGTGTCGCCGTCGCCCCGGAACAGCTGGCCGCGGGCCTGGTCGATCTCGCCGACCACCACGCCGGGGCCGAGCGCGGCCGCGCCGGAGTCCAGTGGCAGCCGGCCCAGGAGGGCGGCGAGCAGGGTGGACTTGCCGGCGCCGTTGGGGCCGGTGATGGCGACCCGGTCCGCCCAGTCGATCTGGAGGTCGACCGGGCCGAAGCGGAAGTCGCCGCGGCGGACCGCGGCCTGCCGGAGGGTGGCGACCACCGCGCCGGCCCGGGGTGCCGCGGCGATCTCCATCCGCAGCTCCCACTCCTTGCGGGGCTCCTCGACGACCTCCAGCCGCTCGATCAGGCGCTGGGTCTGCTTGGCCTTGGCGGCCTGCTTCTCGGTGGCCTCGACCCGGCCCTTGCGGGCGATCTTGTCGTTGTCGGTGGCCTTGCGGCGGGCGTTGCGGACGCCCTTCTCCATCCAGTTGCGCTGGGTGTGCGCGCGGGCCTCCAGGGCCGCCTTGGTATCGGCGTACTCGTCGTAGCGCTCGCGGGCGTGCCGGCGGGCTCGTTCGCGCTCCTCCAGATACGCGGTGTAGCCGCCGCCGTAGGTGTTGACCTGCTGCTGGGCGAGGTCGAGTTCGACGACGCGGGTCACCGTGCGGGCCAGGAACTCGCGGTCGTGGCTGACCAGGACGGTGCCGGCGCGCAGGCCGGTGACGAAGGTCTCCAGGCGGTCCAGGCCGTCCAGGTCGAGGTCGTTGGTGGGCTCGTCGAGGAGGAAGACGTCGTAGCGGGAGAGCAGCAGCGAGGCGAGCGAGGCGCGGGCGGCCTGGCCGCCGGAGAGGGTGGTCATCGGCTGGTCGAGGCCGACCGCCAGGCCGAGCTGGGCGGCGGTCTCCTCGGCGCGCTCGTCGAGGTCGGCGGCGCCGAGGGCGAGCCAGCGCTCCAGGGCCGTGGCGTAGGCGTCGTCGGCGCCGGGGCGCCCTTCGGCCAGGGCCTCGGTGGTGGTGTCCAGGGCGCGCTGGGCCTCGGCCACGCCGGTGCGGCGGGCGAGGAAGGCGCGGACCGACTCCCCGGGACGGCGGTCGGGCTCCTGCGGGAGGTGGCCTACGGTGGCGGTCGGCGGGCTGAGCGCGAGGGCGCCGTGCTCCGGCCGCGTCAGCCCGGCGAGCAGGCGCAGCAGGGTGGACTTGCCGGCGCCGTTGGCACCGACCAGGCCGATCACGTCTCCGGGGGCGACGACCAGATCGAGACCGGAGAACAGGACGCGCTCGCCGTGGCCGGCGGCGAGGTCTTTGGCGACGAGGGTTGCGGACATCAGGCGTCGATCGTATCCGGCCACGCGACCGGCGGTCGCTCTAATATCCGGGCATGGAACCGGGTCTGAAGACGCATGTCGGCGGCGGTACGGCGACCGTCACGATCAGCAACACGGGCAAGCGCAACGCGATGACCGTCGCGATGTGGCGGGAGCTGCCGCCGCTGCTGGAGCGGCTGGCGGGTGACCAAGCCGTGCGGGCCCTGGTGCTGACCGGCGACGGCGGGACGTTCTGCGCGGGGGCGGACATCGGGTCGCTGCGGGACGGGGCGGACGGGTCGCAGGGGCTGGCGGTGGCGGCCGAGGAGGCGCTGGCGGACTTTCCGCGGCCGACGGTGGCCGCGGTGCGCGGCTACTGCGTGGGCGGCGGCGCGCAGTTGGCGGCCGCCTGCGATCTGCGGTTCGCGGAGGAGGGGGCGCTGTTCGGGGTGACGCCGGCCAAGCTGGGGGTGGCCTATCCGGCGTCCGCGACCCGGCGGCTGGTCCGGCTGGTGGGGCCCTCGGCCGCCAAGTACCTGCTGTTCTCGGGTGAGTTGATCGACTGCGCGCGGGCGCTGCGGACCGGGCTGGTGGACGAGGTGGTGCCCGAGGGCGAGTTGGACAAGCGGATCGGGGAGTTCGGCGCCGTCCTGGCGAGCCGGTCGCTGCTGACCCAGACCGCGGCGAAGGAGCTGGCCGACGGGACCTGGGACGTGCCGCCCGAGGAGGCGGCGGCGCGCGGGGCGTACTGGGCGGCGCAGGCACGGGAGAGCGGGGAGACCGCGGAGGGAGCCGTGGCCTTCCTGGAGCGGCGGGCGCCGCGGTTCGGGTGGTCCGAGGGGTGAACCGCGGCCGGTGGGCCGCCACTTGAGGCGGCCCACTTGTGCCCGTGACGTCAACCGACCCCTACTGACTGCTCGTCACTTCTCCCCGAGGGCCTGTTCCCGCCAGCTCTTGCCTGCAAGGATCAGGCGGCCGTGGTCCCGCAGGGCGGCGACGACCTCGGCGGGGGCCTTGTCCGGGGCGCCGGCGTCGTAGGGCGGCTGCGGGTCGTACTCGATGCCGAGCTGGATCGTCTGCGCGACGGTGTCGCCGGCGATCCGGCCGGCCAGGGCCAGCCCCATGTCGATGCCGGAGGAGACGCCGGCGGCGGTGACGTACTTGCCGTCGAAGACCACCCGCTCCCCCGTCGGCTCGGCGCCGTAGCCGGGCAGCTGGTCCAGCGCGAGCCAGTGGGAGGTGGCGCGGCGGCCCTTGAGGAGGCCGGCCGCGGCGAGGACCAGCGAGCCGGTGCAGACCGAGGTGGTCCAGGTGGTGCCGGCGTCCACGGCGCGGAGCCACTTGTGCAGCGGGCCGTCCTCCATGAGCGCGGTCTGGCCGGGGCCGCCGGGGACGACGAGGACGTCCGGCGCGGTGACGTCGCCCAGCGCGGCGTCCGCGACCGCGCCGAGGGAGCCCTTGTCGCTGCGGTGGACGCCCGTGCGCTCGGCGACGAACACGACCTCGGCGCCCGGGAGCAGGCCGAGGGTCTCGTAGGGGCCGATGGCGTCGAGGGCGGTGAAGCGGTCGTAGAGAAGGACGGCGATCTGCATGGGGTGCCTCGTTCCTGGGTTTGTGGTGACGGAGGTCCGTTGCCGGAGTGGTCGGGGCGGGAGTGGTTCAGGGGGACGGTGCGGGACGGAAGCGGCGGCGGTACTCGGCCGGGGAGGCGCCGAGGACGCGGAGGAAGGCGCGGCGCATCGCCTCGGGGGTGCCGTAGCCGCAGTGCCGGGCAATCTGCTCGATGCCGTCGGCGGTGTCCTCCAGGCGCCGCCGGGCGGCCTCCAGGCGGACCCGGTCGACGTAGCGGCCGGGGGTCATGCCGGTCTCGTCGCGGAAGGCGCGGGCGAAGTGGCGCGGGGAGAGCCGGGCGCGGGCGGCCAGGGTCTCGACGGAGAGGTCCGCGGCCGGGTGCTCGGTGATCCACTGCTGCACGTCGCGCAGCGGGCGGCGCTCCGCGGTCTGCGCGGCGAGCTGGGCGCTGAACTGGGTCTGGTTGCCGGGCCGGCGGAGGAAGACGACGAGGTGCCGGGCGACGGCCAGCGCGAGGTCGCGGCCCAGGTCCTCCTCGACGAGGGCCAGGGCCAGGTCGATGCCGGCGGTGACGCCCGCGGAGGTGGCCACGCTGCCGTCGCGGACGTAGATCGGCTCGGGGTCGACGCGGACCGCGGGGTGGGCGGCGGCGAGGTCGGCGCACAGGCTCCAGTGGGTGGTGGCGCGGCGGCCGTCCAGCAGGCCGGCCGCGGCCAGCAGGAAGGCGCCGCTGCACACCGAGACCTGGCGGCGGGTCCGCGGGGCGTGGGTGCGCAGCCAGTCGACCAGCCGCGGATCGGGGTCGCCGGTGCCGTGGCCGCCGGGGACGAGGAGGGTGTGCGGGGGCTCGGCGGCGGCCAGCGCGAGGTCGGGCACGAGGGTGAGGCCGCTGGTGGTGCGGACCGGGGCGCCGTCCAGGGTGGCGGTGCGGATGCGGTAGGCGCCCGGGACGCCCCGCCCGGCGCCGTCGAAGACCTCGACGGGTCCGGTCACGTCGAGGCTCTGCACGCCGTCGTAGAGGACGACCAGCACGTCGCGCTGTTCCATGCCGTCCATCCTGGTCGGCGGGACGGATGGCGGCAATGACAGGTTTCCCACCTTTCCTGCCATGCCTTCCTGCCGGCCGCGGAGCGGGGCCGGACTCGGCAGAGGCGGGCACGGGCCAGGGGTGGCGCCATACCAACGGGTCGGTAACCTGCTCGCATGACGTCTTCCAGCGCACTGCCCGAACGGGCCGGACGGCACTGCCACAACGCCCTCAACCCCCTGCACTCGGCGCACTACTTCGCCCCGGAGCTCGCCACCGAACTGACCGCGGTGGGCGTGGAGAACAGCAGGGCCGGCTACCTCGCCGCCCGGAGCGCGCCGATGGGCGCGGTGGGTCCCGGGACGGTCACCGCCGCCTTCTACTCCTTCAGTCACGAGCTGGTCGCGCAGCACGTCCCGCAGGTGTGGACGGTCGCCGCCCCGCAGGTCGTCCTGGACGCCCGGCTGCGGGCGGTGGACGGCAGCCTGCGCCGGCAGCTCGGCGCGGAGGCGCTCGCGTCGCCGGAGATGGCGGAGGCGGCGAAGCTCGCCCTGCGGGCCGCCGAGGGCTGCACCCGCTACTCGCGGCCGCTGTACTCCGCTCACGCCGACCTGCCGGTGCCGGACGCCCCGCACCTCGCCTACTGGCACGCCGCGACGCTGCTGCGCGAACACCGCGGCGACGGCCATCTGATCGCCCTGATGGACGCCGAGCTGGACCCGGTGGAGGCCCTGGTCACGCACACCGCCAGCGGGCGCGGGATGAACTACCGCGGCGTCAAGGCGACCCGCGGCTGGTCGGACGAGGAGCTGACGGCGGCACAGGAGCGGCTGCGCGGCCGCGGGCTGCTGACCGCCGGGGGCGAGCTGACCGAGGCCGGTGTGAAGCTGCGCAAGGATCTGGAGCGGGCGACGGACCGTCTGGACCGGGCTCCGTACGAGCATCTGGGGGCGGCGGGCGTGGCCCGGCTGACCGAACTGGCGGGCGCGTTCGCCGCCCGCCTCATGGAGTCCGGGGCGTTCCCCGCCGCCCTGTTCGGCAAGGAGTGACGCACCCGTCCGTCCGGGCCGCCGGGGTGTGGGTGCGTCTTCTCACACCCCGGCGTTCCCGGCCGGGCGGTGCGACAGTCCGGGCCGCCAGGCGGCACAATGCAGGCTCAGGAAAGTCGCTGGAAGGCGGGCAGGATCAACGTGACGGCAGCCACTGAGCCCATCGGGGCCCTCGGGTCCATCGAAGCGCGGATCGCCGACGAGCTCGGCGTCAGGGAGCGGCAGGTGAAGGCCGCGGTCGAACTGCTCGACGGCGGCTCGACCGTCCCGTTCATCGCGCGCTACCGCAAGGAAGCGACCGAGCTGCTCGACGACGCGCAGCTGCGGTCCCTGGAGGAGCGGCTGCGCTATCTGCGGGAGCTGGAGGAGCGGCGGACCGCCGTCCTGGAGTCCGTGCGGTCCCAGGGCAAGCTGGACGCCGCGCTGGAGGCGCAGGTCCGCGGTGCCGAGTCCAAGGCCCGGCTGGAGGACATCTACCTGCCGTTCAAGCCGAAGCGGCGCACCAAGGCGCAGATCGCCCGGGAGGCGGGGCTGGAGCCGCTGGCCGACGGGCTGCTCGCCGACCCGTCGGTGGAACCGTCCGCGGCCGCCGCGGCGTTCGTGGACGCGGACAAGGGCGTCGCCGATCCGGCCGCGGCCCTGGAGGGCGCGCGGGCCATCCTCACCGAGCGGTTCAGCGAGGACGCGGACCTGATCGGTGAGCTGCGCGAGAGGATGTGGTCGCGCGGCCGGGTCGCGGCGAAGGTGCGCGCCGGCAAGGAGGAGGAAGGCGCCAAGTTCGCCGACTACTTCGACTTCGCCGAGCCGTTCACCGAGCTGCCCTCGCACCGGGTGCTGGCGATGCTGCGCGGTGAGAAGGAGGACGTCCTCGACCTCACCCTGGAGCCGGAGGACCCGGCGGAGGCGGGCGAGGGGCCCAGCGCGTACGAGCGGTCCATCGCGCACCGCTTCGGGATCGCCGACCGGGGCCGGCCGGCCGACAAGTGGCTGCAGGACACGGTCCGTTGGGCCTGGCGCACGCGCGTGCAGGTGCACCTCGGGATCGATCTGCGGCTGCGGCTGCGGCAGGCCGCCGAGGACGAGGCGGTCCGGGTCTTCGCCGCGAACCTGCGCGATCTGCTGCTGGCGGCGCCCGCCGGGACGCGCGCCACGATGGGCCTGGATCCCGGTTTCCGCACCGGCGTGAAGGTCGCCGTGGTGGACGCGACCGGCAAGGTGGCGGCGACCGAGACGATCTACCCGCATGTGCCGCAGCAGAAGTGGGACGCGGCGCTGGCCACCCTGGCCCGGCTGGCGCGCGAGCACCGCGTCGAGCTGATCGCGATCGGCAACGGCACCGCCTCCCGGGAGACCGACAAGCTGGCCGCCGAACTGATCGCCGCGCAGCCGGAGTTGAAGCTGACGAAGGTGATGGTGTCGGAGGCCGGCGCCTCGGTGTACTCCGCCTCCGCGTTCGCCTCCCAGGAGCTGCCGGACCTGGATGTCTCGCTGCGCGGCGCGGTCTCCATCGCCCGCCGCCTCCAGGACCCGCTCGCCGAACTCGTCAAGATCGACCCCAAGTCGATCGGCGTCGGCCAGTACCAGCACGACCTGGCCGAGACCAAGCTGTCGCGCTCGCTGGACGCGGTGGTCGAGGACTGTGTGAACGGTGTCGGCGTGGACGTCAACACCGCCTCCGCGCCACTGCTCGCCCGGGTCTCCGGCATCAGCTCGGGCCTGGCCGAGAACATCGTCGCCCACCGCGACGGCAACGGCCCGTTCCGCTCCCGCAAGGCCCTCAAGGACGTGCCGCGGCTGGGCCCCAAGGCGTACGAGCAGTGCGCGGGCTTCCTGCGGATCCGGGACGGCGACGACCCGCTGGACGCCTCCAGCGTGCACCCGGAGGCGTATCCGGTGGTGCGCCGGATCGTGCGGGCGGCCAAGCGCGAGGTCGGCGAGCTGATCGGCAACACCGCGGTGCTGCGCGGTCTGCGGCCGGCGGACTTCGTCGACGACTCCTTCGGTCTGCCGACGGTCGGCGACATCCTCCAGGAGCTGGAGAAGCCGGGTCGCGACCCGCGGCCGGAGTTCAGGACCGCGACCTTCAAGGAGGGCGTGGAGAAGATCGGCGACCTGACGCCCGGGATGCTCCTGGAAGGTGTGGTCACCAACGTCGCCGCCTTCGGGGCGTTCGTGGACGTGGGCGTCCACCAGGACGGGCTGGTGCACGTCTCTGCGATGTCGAAGACCTTCGTCAAGGACCCGCGGGACGTGGTCAAGCCCGGCGACATCGTCCGGGTCAAGGTGCTCGACGTCGACATCCCGCGGAAGCGGATCTCGCTGACCCTGCGGCTGGACGACGAGCCGGCAAAGGCCGCGCCGGGGAAGGCCGCGCCGGCCGGCGGCGGTGAGCGACGCGGCGGCAGCGCTGAACGGCGCGGCAACGGTGAACGGCGCGGCGGCGGCCGGGGCGGTGCGCCGCGGCAGCGGCAGGACGGCGGCCAGCGGGGCGGCGAGCGCCGGGCCGGCGGCCGGGACGCCGGGCCGGTCAACGACGCGATGGCGGACGCGCTGCGGCGGGCCGGGCTGCTGGGCGGCAACGGCGGCCGCTAGCGCGGTAATTACGTGGACGGCTGCCGGGCCGGCCGGTTAGCCTGCTGATCATGTCCAGCCCCGAGTCCTCAAGACGTTAGCCACCGGGCGCCGTCCGGTGGCTTTCGTCGTTCTCCGCCACCGGACCGCCTCTTCGGGCAGGTCTTGTCATCGCGGTAGCCGGGGCTGCCGCTTCCTTCACCGGCCGTACCGACGCGCCGTCGGCTCCGTCGACGCCACGCGTCGGTATCCCGTGCCGGTGCCTGTGTGGTTGCGGAGACTTCTCTATGCCATTCGCTCTCTACATGCTCGCGCTGGCGGTGTTCGCGCAGGGCACGTCGGAGTTCATGCTGTCCGGGCTGATCCCGGACATCGCCGCCGATCTCCAGGTCTCCATACCGGCCGCCGGGGCGCTGACCTCGGCGTTCGCCGCCGGGATGATCGTCGGGGCGCCACTGATGGCGCTGCTGATCCGGCGCTGGCCGCGGCGGCGCGCCCTGCTGGTGTTCCTGGTCGCCTTTCTGCTGGTGCACGTCCTGGGCGCGGTGACCACCAGCTTCGCGGTGCTGCTGGCGACCCGTGTGGTGGCGGCGCTGGCCAACGCCGGGTTCCTGGCGGTGGCGCTGGCGACCGCGGCGGCGATGGCCGCACCGGACGCCAAGGGCCGGGCCACCGCCATCCTGTTGGGCGGTACGACGCTGGCCTGTGTCGCGGGTGTCCCGGCCGGTGCCGTGCTGGGCCAGGAGTGGGGCTGGCGGGCGGCGTTCTGGGCGGTGGCCACGGTGTCGGTACCGGCCTTGGTCGCCATCGTGGTGTCGGTGCCGGGCGGTCCGGCCGGGTCCGGCGCGGCCGGGACGGGTGCGCGCGGTGAGCTGCGGGCGCTGCGCCGTCCGCGGCTGCTGGTGACGCTGCTGCTGGGGGCGCTGGTCAACGGCGCCACGTTCTGCACCTTCACCTATCTCGCGCCGCTGGTCACCGGCGTCACCGGCCTGGGTGCGGGCGGGGTGCCGGTGGTGCTGGCGCTGTTCGGGCTGGGCTCGTTCGCCGGTGTCACAGCCGGCGGGCGACTGGCCGACCGGCGGCCCCGGGCGGTGCTCGCCGTCGGGGGCGGGGCACTGCTCGCGGGCTGGGCGGTGTTCGCGCTGACGGCCCAGAACGCGGTGGCCACCGTCGTCCTGGTCCTCGTCCAGGGGACGCTGTCGTTCGCGGTCGGCTCCACGCTGATCGCGCAGGTGCTCTACGCGGCGGTCGAAGCGCCCACGCTGGGCGGGGGTTTCGCGACCGCCGCGCTCAACGTGGGCGCCGCGACCGGGCCTTGGTGGGGCGGTGTCGCCCTCGCCGCGGGCTTCGGCTACCGCGCGCCGCTGTGGGTCAGCGCCCTGCTGGTGGCCGTGGCGCTGGCGCTCGGCGGGGCGGCGGAGGGCGTACGGCTGCGGAGTCGGCGGCGGGCGACCGGCGGTGGCGGGAAGGTGCCGGCGCCCGCTCCGTGACGGGCGGGAGTCCAGGGTCCTGGCCGTGCGGCCCCGCGGCCGGGGCCGCACGGTCACCGGGCGGCCGCGTACTCGCGCAGTCGCTCCAGTTCGGCGGCGACGTCGGTGAGAGTGGCGCAGTCCGGTACCGGCCGCAGTTCCGGCTGCGGGGTGCCGGGCGGGCGGCGGGGGTCCTCCAGGACGTCGGCCATCGCCAGGAGCGCCTGGCAGAGCCGTGCGGACTCCTCCGGGCCCGGGCGGTGGGCGCCGCGGTCGAGGCGGACGGCGCAGGCGGTGGCGGCGTCGACGATGCGTTCCGCGGCGGCGACCACGGTCGGCCAGTCGGTGCCGGGGTCGCGGCCGGGGCGGAACTCCGCCGCGGCGGTCTCCGCGGCAGCTCGGGCCTGGGCCAGCGTCCGGTAGGCGTCCCGGCGCAGCGCCAGCCGGCGGGCGGCGAAGGCGCCGATTCCGGCCTCCTGGTTGGCGGCGGGCCGGGGCGCCAGGACGTGGCGCAGAAAGCGCTCGGTGCTCCGCAGCGCCTCCGTGACCCGCGGGCCGACCCGGCGGCGCGGGTCGGCCAGCCGCGGCAGATGCCCGACGACGAGCACGATCGCGCAGGCGAGGGAGGTGTCGACGAGCCGCTCGCCGGCGGCCTCGGGGGCGCCTCCGACGTAGACGAAGGACAGCACCATCACGGTGATCGCGCCGGTCTGGAGGGCGAAGTGCCGGGTGGCGAACGGCAGTAGTGCGCCGCCCGCGCCGGCGAACGCCGCCGGCCACCAGCTCCCGGACAGTAGTGCCGCGGCCGCCGCGAAGACCAGGACGCCGGCCGCGGTGCCGGCGAAGCGGTTGACCGTACGGGAGAACAGCGGGCCCAGGTCGGGCTTGACGAGGAAGGTGACGGTCGCCGGGAGCCAGTACCAGTGGTCGGCGCGCAGCAGCAGGGCCGCCGCCGTGCTGGCCCCGATGCAGAGGGCGACCCGCAGGCCGTAGTCCCGGGCGGCCGGGCCGAGCGCGCCGCGGGTCCCGGTCGGCCGGGCGGGCGGGGTGCGCTCGCCGGTCGTCGGCGGCGGCAGCGGCCGCTCGCGGGCGAAGGCGACCGCGGCGTCCAGCAGGGCGTGGTCGAAGGCGCCGCGGGCGGCGGAGCTGTTCTCCGGGGCGGAGAGCCGGCCCGGCGGCTCTCCGGTGCGCAGCGCCCGGGCGAACCGGCGGGGGCTCGCGGCGACCCGCGGCGGCAGCGGCCGGGCCTCCCACAGGAGGGCGACGCTGGCCTCGCAGAGCGCAGTGGCCGCGGCGAACCGCTCGGCGAGCAGCCGCTCCTCGGGGCGGGCGGGGCGGCGCAGCAGGCGGCTGGTGAGCCGGCGCAACCGTAGTGCCTCGTCGGCGCGGTCCAGGGCGGCGGTGAGCCGGCGACGGGCGGGCTCCGCGCCCGGCCCGCCGACCGCCGCCAGCGCGTCGGAGAGCGCGTCGAAGACCGCGGCGACGGCCGCCCGCTCCCCGCTGAGCGGGCCGCCCGCCGGGCGCGGGGAGCGCAGCACGAGCCGCAGCAGGAGCAGCCACAGGCATCCGGCGAGGACGTAGAGAGCCTTGGCCCAGGGTGTGCCGGGCAGCGGCATGCCAGCGCCGAGGACGGTGGTGGCCAGCATCTGCATCCCGGCGGTGGAGCGCACCGGGCCGGCCACGCTGCCCGCGCCGGAGACGAAGCCGACCGCGCAGAGCGCCGGCACCACCCACCAGCCCGCGTCGGCGGCCCGCAGGGAGGCGCCGATCAGCATCCCGAACGCGGCGGCCAGCGCCGGCAGGCCGATGTGGACGATGCCGGTGCGCCGGGTGCCGGGGCGGTCGTTGACGCCGGCGAGCATCGAGCCGAGGGCGGTCAGCACGCCGGCGGCCGGGCGCCCGGCGGCGATCCCCGCGGCCAGCAGCGGTCCCGCGCACAGCGCGCCGCGGGCCACCGCGGCCCAGGGCACGGGCAGCCGCTGCCAGCGGAAGGGGTGGGCGAGCCAGGCGGGCACGGCGCGCCGGTGGCGGGGCATGGGTCTCCTCGGCGATGGCAGGGGCACGGAATACGGAGCGCGAGCCAGCGGGGTCGCGTAGGTCGCGCGGGCGGATCCGAGGGGCGTCATCGGCCGACGGTGCCGGGGCCCGGGTGTGGCACGGTACGAGCCGGTCCACCGGGGGCCCTACCAGCCTAAGGTCCGGTTCTGTCCGGACCGCTGCCGGCGGGTTACGCGCGGATCACAGGTGGAAGATCACAGGCGGACATCGGATCGATCCGGGACCAGGGGAGGCTGCGGAGATGACGGACGAGCGGTCTGGGGAAACGGGCGGCCCGGCGGCCCCGGACGGAGCGCCCCCGGACAGCGCGCCCCCCAAGTCGGCGCCACCGGAGATACCGGAGATCTGCGTGGTCGGCGCCGGGGTGATCGGCCTGACCTCGGCGATCGTGCTCGCCGAGGCCGGGTACGGGGTGCGGGTGGTCGCCCGGGACTCCGCCGGTGCGACGACCTCGGCGATCGCCGGCGGCCTGTGCTGGCCGTACCGGATCCGGCCGTACGACGACGCGGTCCGGTGGTCGCTGCGCTCCCTGGAGGTGCTCACCGCCCTCGCCGGGCGGCCGGCGGAGACCGGGGCGCGGCTGGTGACGGGCACCGTGGCGGACGGGCCGGGGGCGGCCGGCGGTGACGGGCTCCCCGACGACGGTCTCGGTGCCTGGTACGCGGCGGTCCCGGGGCTGCGGCGGGCCCGCGCCGGGGAACTCCCGCCGGGCTGCACCGGGGGCCGGCGGGCGCGGACGCCGCTGGTGGAGATGCCGGTGCACCTGCGCTATCTGGAGCGGCGGCTGGCGGCGGCCGGCGGGACAGTGGTGGCGCGCCCGGTGGCGTCCCTGGCGGAGGCGGCCGTCGGCGTCCGGGCGGTGGTGAACTGCTCCGGGCTCGGCGCCCGCGAGCTGGTCCCCGATCCCGCGGTCCACCCCGTCCAGGGGCAGTTGGTGATCGTCGAGAACCCGGGAGTCGAGGAGTGGTTCACCGCCGCCGACGAGGGCGCGGCGGACGCGGCGGACTCGACGTATCTCCTGCCGCAGCCGTTCGGGCTGGTCCTGGGCGGGACGGCGCGGGCGGGGGCCTGGTCGCGGGTGCCCGATCCGGCGGTGGCGGAGGCGATCGTGGCGCGCTGTGCCCGGTTCTTCCCACGGGTGGCACGGGCCCGCGTGCTGGCGCACCGGGTGGGCCTGCGCCCGGCCCGCCCGGTGGTGCGGCTCGCGGCGGAGCGCCTGCCGGACGGGACGGTCTGTGTGCACAACTACGGCCACGGGGGCGCCGGGGTGACCGTCTCCTGGGGGTGCGCGGACGAGGTCCTGCGGCTGGTGCGGGACAGGCTCGCGCCGTCCTGATCGCCACGGGGGACGCGGTGGCGGCGGACCTGGGGAGCTCCTCCACGGAGACCCGTCAGCAGCCCCTCGCCGGCCCGCCCGTTCACCCGTCGTCCCGCCCGTCCACCGGTGTGCCGGCCACGACGGGATGGTCGGCCCGCGCGTCCAGCAGCAGCGGGATCAGGGCGCGCAGCGGCTGGCGGAGCGGGACGGTGGCACCGCCGCCGGGGTCCCGCCGCCAGTGCACGCCGTGCGCCGCCAGTACGGCTTCGGCCCGGGCGAACCGCGTCGGGTCGAGGCGGTAGGCGCGCGGCGGATGCGTCAGGACCCGCTCAGCGGCCGGTGGTTCGTTGTCGGCGCCGCCGAGGTACACGGGACCGCGGTCGGCCAGGCCGGCCGTGCGGGCCGCCGCGGTGGCCGCCTCGACGCGTCCGCGGTGCCGCACGAGGAAGGTGAACAGCCCTTTGAGGGCGGCGCGTTGGGAGGACACCCGGCGCCGGTTGTTCCGCGCCGGGTCGGCCTTCTCGGCTTCGGTGCGGGCGTCGACGCGGGTTTCCACGAGCAGCCCGACGGAGCCCTTGATCCCGGCGGTGTTGCGCAGGATGCGCTCCTGGCCGTCGCCGGCGACCTGTTTGACGGGCGCGCCGGTGACCGGGTCGGTCCAGATGCCGTAGACGCCGGTGCTGAAACCGGCCGCCCGGGCGGCGGGGGCGACGAAGTCCTCGGACAGGGCGGCCGATTCGCGGTGGACGGGGGCCGCGGTGTTGAGGTTGCGCGGCCACAGGGAGAGCAGGTCCTTGGTGTAGTACGGCGCCTTGGGGGTGTATTCGTGCAGGTCGTAGACGACCTCGGGGCGTTGGTCGCGGAGCACCGCGGCGATCGCGCGGGCCTCGGGGGTGGCCAGCGCCACATGGTCGCGGTTGATGTCGGTGCCGTCGGCGTTGCCGCGGGTGTCGGCGGCCCGGCCGTCGGGGTTGGCGGTGGGTACCACCAGGACGCCGGTGTGTGCCAGGAGGTTCCGGGTGGCGGGGTCCCTGGCATGAGCGAGGTCGCGGACGGTGGTCAGACATGCCTCGCGGCCGGCGGGTTCGTCGCCGTGCTGGGAGCAGACCAGCAGCACGGAGCCGGCGCGCCGGCCGCGGAGGGCGGGGGCGCCGAGGCGGACCAGGCGCAGCGGGCGGCCCTGTGCGGTGGTGCCGATCCGGTCGACGCGGACCGGGGTCGGGCCTCCGGGGGCCCGGGCGACGGCCGCCAGGAACGCCGTCTCCTCGGCCTCGCCGGTCCAGCGGGCGCCGTGACTGGTCTCGAATCCCGTACGGGGCACGGGAGTTGCGGTGGCCCGGGCGGACGGGAACGGGTTGAACGCGGCGGTGAGGGCGGCGGCCAGGGCGCCGAGGGCGAGGCCGCGGGAGCGGAGTGAACGGAGTGAGCCGAGAGGTGCCACGTGATGCCTCCGGGGTCGGCAGCGGGATGGTGGGCCGCCCCGTTCCCACGGGGCGGCCCAGGCCGGTCGCTTCCGGTCAGTCTCCGTACGGGAGCCGGCTGAGGGCCGGCGGCGGGGCGATGCCCTTGAGTGCGCTCCCGGTCCCGGTCGGGCGGAGGGCCGCCGGGGTGCCCGCGGTGGCCCGGGCCAGGGCCGGGGCGCCACCGGTCACCGGCAGCCGGGCCGCGGTGCGGGCCAGGTCGAGGGTGAGGGTGGGGCGGGAGGCGGGCGGGTCGATCAGATGGGCGTCGGTGCCGGCCACGATGAGCGCAAGCCGGTGCCCGGCGGGGACGATGTGGTCGCTCGCGGCGAGTTGCAGGGTGAGGGTGTAGGGCTTGCCGGGGGTGAGCGGGTGGCCGTGGCGCGGGTCGGTGGCGTGGCCGAGGTCGGCCCAGCCGCGGCTGAAGACGGTGAAGCCGACCTTGCTGGTGTCGGCCGCGGTGTCCTTGAAGCATCCGGTGTCGCCGCGGGTGCCGGCGCCCCAGCAACTGGTGGTCTTCCGGGTGACGATGCCCTCGCCGTCGCCGGCGTAGTTCCGGATGGTGTCCGGGCCGAGGTCGACGAGGACGGCGGAGAGGTGGGCGCTGGTGGTGCTGGGGGTGGCGGTGACGGTCACCGTGCCGGCGCCGGAGAGCCGCAGCGGTGCGGTCAGCGGGCCGGTGGTGAAGCCGGCCTTGGCCGGGGTCGGGCGGTCGACGGCGCCGGCCCAGTCGGCCTCGTCGAGCGCCGGGTCGTCGGTGAACGCCGCCTTCTGGCCGGCCGGCGCGGGGCGGGCGCCCAGGACGCCGACGCCAGCGGTGCTGCCGACGCGCGGGTACAGCGGGACCGTGGCGGTGCCCTTCGCGGGCCAGCGGGCGTCGGTGGTCCAGGTGTCGGGGGCGCGTTCGACGTCGGCCATCGGGGCCCGCTCGATGCCGTTGTCGTAGCCCATCAGGTAGTGGTCGAACCACTGGTGGAGGGTGCGCACCCAGTCGGCGCGGCGGTAGTCGAAGGGGTCGACGTGGCCGGTCTGGGAGAGCCAGATCTTGCGCTGGACGCCGTGCCGGGCGAGCGCGTCCCACCACTGGCCGAAGTGCTTGGTGCGGACGTTGAGGTCCTGCATGCCGTGGACGAGGAAGACGCTGGCGCGGACCCTGGCGGCGGCGCGGACGTAGTCCCGTGCGGTCCACAGGCCGGTCCAGTCGCCGTTGCGCGGAGCGCCCTCCTTGAGCTTGCGCTGGACGGCGGCGCAGTTCTTGTGCGCGCCGGGGCTCTCGACCGCGGCCGCCAGCCCGTCGGGGCCGCCGTCGTAGAGCGGGGCGCCCTGGGCGAAGTAGTAGTCGTACCAGGAGGTGATGCCGGCGATCGGCACGATGGTCTTCAGGCCGGGGACGCCGGTGGCGGCGACGCCGTTGGCGATGGTGCCGTCCCAACTCTTGCCGATCATCCCGGTGTTGCCGTTGGACCAGTCGGCGGTGACGGGTTTGCCGCCGCTGCGGGCGGTGTAGCCGCGTCCCCGGCCGTTCAGCCAGTCGACGACGGCCTTGGCGGACTGGATGTCCGAGCGTCCGCCGACGTCGACGCAGCCGTCGGAGCGATTGGTTCCGGCCAGGTCGACGAGGACCGTCGCATAGCCGCGGGGCACGAAGTAGTTGTCGTAGAAGAGCGGGAACTGGACCGGGCGGCCCTGGGCGTCGTAGGTCTTCTTCTGGCTCTCGTTGCCGCGTCCGCAGCAGGAGTAGTAGGGGCTGGCGTCCATGATCACGGGGATCCGGCGGCCCTGCCGGGCGGGTTCGGAGGGCCGGATGATGTCGACGGCGACCCGGTCGGTGCGGCCGTCGCCGTCGCCGTCGAGGCCGGTGTCCACCCAGACCGTCTCGCGAACGGCGCGGTCGTAGGAGTAGACGGGCTTGCTCTCCCGGGGGGCGGGGGCCGCGCTTGCCGCGCCGGGGGCGGCGAGCAGCGCGAGGAGCGCGAGCACGGCCGCGCCGACCAGCGTTTTCCATGGGGTGTGGGGAGGTCCCATACGTATTGTCACGGGCGGACGGTAGCGCGGGTCAACTCCTGTGCAGAAGGGGGCGGTCCGGGACGCATGTCGGCGAGATGTCGGTCATGTGTCGGATGTGGCCATGGACATGACGCGGCTGCCAGTGCGTACATAGGGTCCGTAGGAGATCGACCTCCCCTACGAGTTGGAGGACTCGTGCGTCACAGACTCCTGGTCCCGGGCGCGGCTGCGCTCAGCCTGCTGCTGGCGATCCCGGCGTCGGCAGCCGACTTCAAGCCCGGTGCCCCCGGCGTGGGCGACAGCTACTACCCGTACAGCGGCAACGGCGGGTACCACGTCTCCCACTACGACCTGCGGCTCAAGTACCAGCCGAAGACCGACCTGTTGGAGGGCACGGCGACCCTGCTCGCCCGGACCACACAGGACCTCTCCCGCTTCAACCTGGACTTCGGGCTGAAGGTCAGCGAGATCCGGGTCAACGGCAAGAAGGCCGCCTTCGCCACCTCCGGGCTGCACGAGCTGGAGGTCACTCCGGCCACGCCGCTGGAGAAGGGCAAGGACATCAGCGTGGTGGTCCGCTACGCCGGCAAGCCCTCCGAGCTGAAGATCGACGGCTTCAGCGCCTGGGCCCGGACGCCGGACGGCGGGGTGGTGGCGCAGGAGCCGGACTCCGCGGTGTGGTGGTTCCCCAGCAACGACCACCCCTCCGACAAGGCGACGTACGACATCTCCATCGCCGTCCCCGACGGCACCCAGGCACTCAGCAACGGCGTGCTGGCCTCGAAGACCTCCAAGCTCGGCTGGACGCGCTACAACTGGCGCTCGGACAAGCCGCAGGCGACGTACCTGACGACGCTGGCGATCGGAAAGTTCGACATCACCACCGACACCACCGCGGACGGGGTGCCGGTGATCAACGCGGTCAGCCCGGACCTGGGTGCCAACCTGGGGTCGGCGCGGGCGAGCATCGAGCGCACCGCCGAGGTCACCGAGTGGCTGGAGAGCGTCTTCGGCCCGTATCCGTTCAACTCGGTCGGCGGCTATGTCCCCAACGTCCCGGCGCACTACGCGCTGGAGACCCAGACCCGGCCGTTCTACGGCAGCAAGGCGTTCGACAAGGGCACCAACGTCTCGGTCGTGGTGCACGAGCTGGCCCACCAGTGGTACGGCGACAGCGTGTCGCTGAAGGACTGGAAGGACATCTGGCTCAACGAGGGCTTCGCCGCGTACAGCCAGTGGCTGTGGTCGGAGAAGGAGGGCGAGGGCACCGCGCGGCAACTGGCGGACTACGTCTACGCCCAGCACCCGGCCGGCGACCCGTTCTGGACGGTGAAGCCGGGCGACCCGGGCGCGGACAAGCAGTTCGACTCGGCGGTCTACGACCGCGGCGCGCTGGCCCTCCAGGCACTGCGCGACAAGGTCGGCGACAAGGTGTTCTTCGACATCCTCAAGTCCTGGCCGACGGAGCACCGGTACGGCAACGCCGCGGTCGGGGACTTCGTGAAGTTCGCCGAGAAGAAGGCCGGGCAGCCGCTGGCCGGCTTCTTCGACACCTGGCTGTACCAGCCGAGCCGGCCGGCCGCCGGCGCGGGCGTGCGGGCGTTCGCCGCGCACGGCCTGGTCGCCCAGCCGAAGTCGTGGAAGCAGATCGCGGCCACCCACGACGTGCACGAGGCGCACGGCGGGCGCTGACCCGGAGCGGCGGGCGGGGTCCGGGCGTGCCCGGCTCCGCCCGCCGGCCGTTCAGCGGCGGGCCGCCCGGTGTTCCCGGCGGGCCCGCCGGGCGATCGGCATGAACCGCAGCCGCTCCGGCAGCACCGGCACCACCAGCCGCACCACCAGCCCCAGGCGGCGCAGCCGGCGCTCCTGGGCGTCGGTCCAGGGAAGTCCGATGGCGCGCCGGGCGTCCGGCGGCATCAGCCCGATGGTGACGAACCGGCGGAAGCGGGCGAAGCCCGGCCTGAGCACCGGCCAGACGAGGCGCAAGGGCAGCAGCACCCACCAGGGGCCGCGGTCCGGGGCCGGCAGCGGACGGTCGGTGGCGGTCAGCTCCCGCACCACCGCCGTCTCCTCGATCTCGTTGTCGAGGACCTTGTGGTAGTACGGCCAGAACTCCTCGATGGTCTGCGGCATGTCCCGGTCGTGGATGCCGAGGATCCGGCCGACCTGGAGCCATTCCGCGTAGAGCTGCCGCTCCTGTGCCGGGGTGAACGGGCGGCCGAGGTAGCGCCGGGAGTGCCGGAAAACGGGGTAGCCGGTGGCATGCACCCAGGCGTAGTACGCGGGGGTGAGCGCGTGGTACTTCCGGCCGTAGGCGTCGGTGCCCTGGATGGAGCGGTGCAGCTGCCGCAGCCGCCGGCCCTCCTCGGCCGCCGCCGCCCCGCCGTAGACCCACAGCTGGAGCGAGGCCAGGGAGCGTTCGCCGCGGCCCCAGGGGTCGGTGCGGAAGACCGAGTGGTCGTCCACGCCCGCGCCCACCGCGGGGTGCGCCACCTGCATCGTCAGCGCGGCGGGCAGGGTCAGCAGCGATCTGATGTCCCCGACCAGCGACCAGAGCACGCCGCCGGGCGGCGGGGGTGCGGGGTCCGTGCGTTTTGGGAGCGTTTGTACCGTACTCATACGCCTACTCATGATACGGCGGCTCCCCGGGGACAGCGGGTCGGCGCCAGGGCCGCGGACGAGAGTCGCGCGTACTGAGGCAGGGCCTGCACCCCGCCGTCGGCCTCGGCTCGCCTCCGCGAACCCGCCGTCAAGCGCTGCGAGTTGTCAATCTTCCGCCCGCCGGGATGTTACCTGGAAGTAACTCCAACTGGTTTGATGTGCGGCGTCGGTTCACACCCCACGCCCCCACCTCCACAGGGAGTTTCCGTGCCGCACTCCGCGCTGCGCACATCCCGGGCCGCCGCGATCGCCGCGGCCCTCGCCGTCACGCTGGCCGTCGCCGCCCCCACCGCGTCGGCCGCGGCCCCGCCGGCCGCGAGCGCGCCCCGGCTCAAGGTGCTGACCTACAACACCTTCCTGATGAGCAAGAACCTCTATCCCAACTGGGGCCAGGACCACCGGGCCCAGGCCATCGCGTCCGCGGACTTCTTCCACGGCAACGACGTCGTCGTGCTCCAGGAAGCCTTCGACAACTCCTCGTCGGACGCGCTGAAGGCACGGGCCGCCACGGAGTACCCGCACCAGACGCCGATCGTCGGCCGCAGCCGTAGCGGCTGGGACGCCACCGGCGGCGCCTACTCGGCCGTCACCCCCGAGGACGGCGGGGTGACGCTGCTGAGCAAGTGGCCGGTGCTGCGCAAGGAGCAGTACATCTACAAGGACGCCTGCGGTTCGGACTCCTACTCCAACAAGGGCTTCGTCTACGCGGTGCTGGACGTCAACGGCACCAGGGTGCATGTGGTCGGCACCCACACCCAGTCCACCGACTCGGGCTGCGGGGCCGGTGAGGCGGCCGCCGACCGCGCCAGGCAGCTCAAGGAGCTGGACGCCTTCCTCGACGCCAGGAACATCCCGGCGGACGAGGAGATCATGGTCGCCGGCGACATGAACATCGACTCCCACGGCAGCGAGTACGACGCCCTGTTGGCCAACGCCGACCTGGCCCCCGCGGACAGCCGCACCGGCCACCCGTACTCCTTCGACACTCAGGAGAACTCGATCGCCAAGGACCGCTACCCGAACGATCCCCGTGAGGACCTGGACTATGTGCTGTTCCGCAACGGCCATGCCCGGCCCACCGGTTGGCGGAACACGGTGGTCAAGGAGCAGTCGGCTCCCTGGACCGTCTCCAGCTGGGGCAAGGACTACACCTACACCAACCTCTCCGATCACTACCCGGTGATCGGCGGCTGAGCCCGTACGCGTCCGAGCCCGCCGGCCCGGCCCCGGACGCACGAGGGCGGCCGCGGTGACCTTCCGGTCCTCCGCGGCCGCCTCCGGTGTGCGGGTGGGGCGCTCTCGCGCGGCTACTCGGCCTGCTGGGCGAGTTCGCGTTCCGCGGCGATCCGGCGGACCCGGCCGCGGACCGCGTACCAGCCGCCGACCAGCGCCGCGGCGAGGACCGGGATCAGCAGCACGGTCTGCCGGCCGACGCCGTCGTCGAACCACATCAGCACGATGACGCCGAGCAGAAACACGATGGTGGCGATGTCGGTGACCGGCGTGCCCGGCAGCCGGAAGCGCGGCCGCTCGACCAAGCCCTCCTTGGCGCGGCGGACGAACACCATGTGACAGACCATGATGGTGCACCAGGTGCTGATGATGCCCAGCGCCGCGATGTTGATCACGATCTCGAACGCCTTGCCCGGCAGCCAGTAGTTGAGCCCGACACCGAGCACACACACCGCGGAGGTGAGCATGATGCCGCCGTAGGGCACCTGGTTGCGGTTCATCCGCCCGGCGAACTTCGGCGCGGAGCCGGCCATCGACATCGAGCGCAGGATGCGGCCGGTGGAGTACAGCCCGGAGTTCAGGCTGGACATCGCGGCGGTGAGCACGACGAGGTTCATCACGTCGCCGGCGTGCGGGATGCCGACGTGGGACAGCACGGTGACGAAGGGGCTCTGATCGGCGCTGAACATGTTCCACGGCAGCAGCATCGCCAGCAGGATCACCGAGCCGACGTAGAAGATGCCGACCCGCCACATGATCGAGTTCACGGCCTTGGGCACGACCTTGTGCGGCTCACTGGTCTCACCCGCGGTGACACCGACCAGCTCGACGGCGGAGTAGGCGAACACGACGCCCTGGAGCACGATCACCACAGGGAGCAGGCCGGTCGGGAAGATGCCGCCGTGGTCGGTGATCAGGTTCAGGCCCGGCGTGTGTCCGTCGACCGGGTGCTGGGTGGCCAGCAGGAAGATCCCGATGAACATGAAGACGACCAGCGCCGCGACCTTGATGATCGCGAACCAGAACTCCATCTCACCGAAGATCTTCACCGAGATCAGGTTGATCGAGAGCACCACCGCCAGCGCGATCAGCGCCATCACCCACTGCGGAATGCTGGTGAACATGCTCCAGTAGTGCGTGTACAGAGCGATCGCGGTGATGTCGGCGATACCGGTCGTCGACCAGTTGACGACGTACATCCAGCCCGCGACGTAGGCGCCCTTCTCCCCCAGGAACTCCCGGGCGTAGGAGACGAACGAGCCGGAGGACGGGCGGTGCACCACCAGTTCGCCGAGGGCCCGGACGACGAAGAAGGCGAACAGGCCGCAGACCGCGTAGGCGACGGCCAGAGCGGGACCGGCGGAGTGCAGTCGGCCGCCGGCACCCAGGAAGAGGCCGGTACCGATCGCGCCGCCGATGGCGATCATGTTGATGTGCCGGCCCTTGAGGCCCTTGCTGTATCCGGCGTCGCCCGCGTCCTGCCGGATCCCGCTCCCCCCGTCCGATGGCCGCTGGGCTTCATCCACGACGGTTTCTGTGCTCACTACTGGTATCTCACTTTCGGAGCGCTTGAACATGACCGGTTCCGCGGATCGCGCGAACCGGCCAGTCGCACACCTTCCACGAGTTACGGCCCCCCGTCTGTGTGCGAGATCACATGGCGTACATTCGCTCCAGGATTTGTCCATATTTGTGGCGAATAACACGGCGCCGGAGTTTCAGCGACGGCGTTAGTTCGCCACTTTCCAGCCGCCATTCCTCACCCGGCAAAGAAAATCGCTTGACCTGTTCTGTGTGGTTCAGGCGCGCATTGGCCGCCGCCACGCCCCGCCCCACCTCCGCGCCGCCGACCGGATGCCGGGCCAGTTCCGGCAGACTCCCGGCGATCCCGTGCCGGGCCGCTCAGGCCGGGGCCAGCTCAGGGTCCAGCACCAGCAGCGCCACCAGATACGACCGGCCGTCGCCGTGCACCAGCGCCTGCCCGACGAGGGGATGCTCCTTGAGGACGTTCTCGACCAGCGCGGGCGAGACGTTCCTGCCGGTCGAGGTCACGATCATTTCCTTCTTGCGGTCGGTCAGCCACAGGAAGCCGTCCGCGTCGATCCGGCCGATGTCGCCGGTGCGGAACCAGCCGTCCGCCCCCGTCGCCGGCTCCACCGTCCCGTCCGCCCGGAGATACCCCGCGCACACCGTCCGGCCGCGCACCTCGATCTCGCCGTCGGCGGCCGTCCGCACCTCCAGCCCGGCGAGCGGCCGGCCCACCGAGCCCGGCCGGAAGCCGTCGGGCCCGTTGGTCGTGGCCACCCCCACCGTCTCGGTGAGCCCCCACGCGTCCATGATCACGATGCCGAAGCCGGCCCAGAACCGCACCACCTCCGGGGGCATCGGCGCGGCGGCGCTCGCCGTCCACACCAGCCGGTCGAAGCCCGCCGCCGCCGGCAGCGGGTCCAGCACCCGCGCCCTGGCCGTCGCATACGCGGCCGCCAGCTCGGCCGACGGCCGCTCCCCGCGCTCCCGGCACGCGACCTGGGCCCGTGCCGTCTCCGCGGCCGCCGCCACCGCCTCCCGCCGCTTCGTGGGAAGCTCCGCCAGCGTCGCCTTCAGGGCCGCCGCCGGCTTCTCCCACACCCGCGGCACCCCGAAGAACTGCACCGGCCGCAGCTCGCGGACGGCTGGCGCGACCTCCGCCGGATCCGCGCAGAGGTGGACGTGCGCCGCCCGGAAGACCGGCAGGTAGAGGCCCAGCATCCGCTCGGCGATATGCGCGAACGGCAGGTAGCTCAGGTGCGCGGCGTGATCCGGCAGCTCGACGACCCCGTCCAGCGCCACCGCGTTCAGCAGCACCTGGCGGTGGGTGATCACCACCCCCTTGGGGTCGCCGGTCGTGCCGGAGGTGTAGACGACGGTGAGGGTGTCGCCGGCGTCGCCCCGCCGCCAGGCCGCCTCGAACGCCGCGGGGTCGTACGCCTCGGCGCCGCGGGCCGCCACGGCGGCGAAGCTCCGGCACCGGTGTGCCGCCCCGGGGTCCGCGGCCGGCGAACCGTCCTCGGGCTCGACGACGACCAGCCGCTCCAGCCGGGCCGCCGGGTCGTCGAGCAGCGGCGCCCAGCGCGCCCGCTCCCGCGGGCCCTCGACCACGGCCAGGCGGGCCCGGCTGTGCCGGACGATCTGGGCGATCTGGCCCGGGGCGGCAGTGCCGTGGACCGTGACGGGCACCGCGCCCTAGATCCCCCAGCCAGTGCTCGGGCCGGTTGCCCATCATGAGCAGGACGATCTCCCCGCGGCGGACGCCGAGCGCCGCGAACCCGGCGGCCGGCTCGGCGATCCGCCGGCGGGCCGCCGCCCAGCCGAGCGTCCGCCGGCCACCGTCCGGCGCCCGCCAGGACAGCGCCGGCCGTTCGCCGTGGTCCTCGGCGTTGCGCAACAGCAGGGCGGGCAGCGTGAGTTCGTCCGGTGCGGCGGGCATACGCAGGAGCGTGGTCATGGCGGCCTCCCGAGGTGTGGGCCTGAGCTGCGGACCGTACGGAGGACCCAGGCCCCGCCCGAAGGGGGCCTGGCTGCGCGCTGAGCGGTGCGGAAGGTTTCACAGGACTGGTGAGACAGCAATACTGTTGAACATGATGGAGTCCGCCCCCGGCCTGACCGTCGACGAACTCGCCGCCCGCGCGGGCGTCACGGTCCGCACGATCCGCTTCTACAGCACCCGCGGTCTGCTGCCGCCGCCCGAGATCGGCCCGCGCCGGGTGGGCCGCTACGGACCGGACCACCTCTCGCGGCTCGCGCTCATCGAGGAACTCCAGCACCAGGGCCTGACCCTGTCCGCCATCGAACGCTATCTGGCGCAGCTGCCGCCCGATCTCAGCGCCCAGGACCTGGCCATCCACCGCGCCCTGGTGGCGAGCTGGATCCCGGACCAGGCGGAGGACGCCACCCGGGAGCAACTGGAGCGGCGGGTCGGCCGGGAGCTGACCGAGGAGGACCTCGACCGGCTGGCGGCGATGAACGTCCTGGTGCGGACCGAGGATCCGAAGGTCTTCCAGGTCGATCCCGGGCTGCTGCACCTGGGGACGCGCCTGCTCGACGTGCCGATCGCCCTGGAGACGATCCTGGCGGCGCGCACCGTCGTCATCGAGCACACCCGCTCGGCGGCCCGTGAGCTCAGCCGGCTCTTCAAGGACGAGGTATGGGGGCCGTACCGGGACGGCGGGCCGGACGCGGAGGAGATGGCGCGGATGAAGTCGCTGTCGGCCCATATGCAGCCGATGGTGGTCCAGGCACTGGTCACCGCCTTCCAGCGATCGATGAAGGAAGAGCTGCGGGAGTGGCTCGGCGGGGGCGGACACGGCGGCCGGGCGGAACACGCGGGCCACGGCGAGGACGGCGGCCCGCGCGGGCGGTGAGGGGGCGGGCCACCACGGCCCGCCCCCGCCAGCCCTGCTCAGTCGGCGAACTTCTCGCCGCGCTCGGCCTTTTCGACCAGCAGCGGCGAGGGCGCGAACCGCTCGCCGTAGGCCGCCTGGAGCTCCCGGGCACGGGCCACGAACCCGGGCAGGCCGACGAGTTCCTCCCGTCCGGGCCCGCCCCGGTATCCGTTGATGTACTGCAGCACGCCGCCGGTCCATCCGGGGAAGCCGATGCCGAGGAGGGAGCCGATGTTGGCGTCGGCGACGGAGGTCAGTACGCCCTCCTCCAGGCAGCGGACGGTGTCCAACGCCTCGGAGAACAGCATCCGCTCCTGCATGTCGACGAACGGGACGGCGGCGCCCACGCGCTGGAAGTGCTCGCGCAGCCCCGGCCACAGACCGGCCCGCTTGCCGTCCTCGCCGTACTCGTAGAAACCGGCACCGCCGCTGCGCCCGGTGCGCCCGAACTCGTCGACCATGCGGTCGATGACGGCGTCGGCCGGGTGCGGCTCCCAGGTGCCGCCGGCCTCCTCGACGGCGCGCCGGGTCTCGTTGCGGATCTTGCGCGGGAGGGTGAGGGTCAGCTCGTCCATCAGGGAGAGGACCTTGGCCGGGTAGCCGGCCTGGGCGGCGGCCTGTTCGACGGAGGCCGCGTCGAGACCCTCGCCGATCATCGCCACGCCCTCGTTGATGAACTGGCCGATGACGCGGGAGGTGAAGAAGCCGCGCGAGTCGTTGACGACGATCGGGGTCTTGTTGATCTGGCGTACCAGGTCGAAGGCGCGAGCCAGCGCCTCGTCGCCGGTCCGCTCGCCCTTGATGATCTCCACCAGGGGCATCTTGTCGACCGGCGAGAAGAAGTGCAGGCCGATGAAGTCGTCGTCCCGCTCGACGCCTTCGGCCAGCAGCGTGATGGGCAGGGTGGAGGTGTTGGAGCACAGCAGCGCGTCGGGCGCGACGATGTGCTGGATCTCCTTGAACACCTTGTGCTTGAGGGCGACGTCCTCGAAGACCGCCTCGATGACCGCGTCGCAGCCGGCGAGGTCGGCGGGCTCGGCGGTGGGCGTGATCCGCGCCAGCAGTTCGTCCCGCTTGGCCTCCGTCGTCCGGCCCTTGGCCAGCGCCTTGGCGAGCAGCCCCGCGGAGTACTCCTTGCCGCGCTCGGCCGCCTCCGGGGTGACGTCCTTGAGGACGACCTCGATGCCCGCCCTGGCGCAGGCGTAGGCGATGCCGGCGCCCATCATGCCGGCGCCCAGGACGCCGACCTTCCGGACGGTGCGCGGCGCGATGTCCTTGGGGCGGTTTCGGCCGGCGTTGACGGCCTGGAGGTCGAAGAAGAACGCCTGGATCATGTTCTTGGAGACCTGGCCGGTGACCAGCTCGACGAAGTAGCGCGCCTCGATGGTCTGGGCGGTCTCGAAGTCGACCTGGGAGCCCTCGACGGCGGCGGCGAGGATGTTGCGCGGCGCCGGGTAGGGCGCGCCGGCCAGCTGCTTCTTGAGGTTGGCGGGGAACGCCGGGAGGTTGGCGGCGAACTTCGGGTGGGCCGGGGTGCCGCCGGGGATCTTGTAGCCCTTGACGTCCCAGGGCTGCTGGGACTCGGGGTGGGCATCGATGAACTCCCGGGCCTTGGCGAGGAGTTCCTCGGGGGTCTCGGCGACCTCGTGGATCAGCCCGTTGTCCTTGGCGCGGGTGGCGTTGTACTGGGTGCCCTGGAGGAGGACCTTCAGCAGCGCGTCGGTGATGCCCAGCAGCCGGACGGTGCGGGTGACGCCGCCGGCGGCGGGCAGCAGGCCGAGGGTGACCTCGGGCAGGCCGATCTTGGTGCCGGGGGCGTCCAGGGCGACGCGGTGGTGGCAGGCCAGCGCGATCTCGTAACCGCCGCCCAGCGCGGCGCCGTTGATCGCGGCGACGACGGGCTTGCCGAGCGTCTCGATCCGGCGCAGGTCACGCTTGATGCCGTTGCCCGCCTCGAACGCCTGCTGCGCGTGCTCGGGGGTGACGGCGATCAGGTCGTGCAGGTCGCCGCCGGCGAAGAAGGTCTTCTTGGCGGAGGTGAAGATGACGCCGCGGATGCCGTCCTGCTCGGCCTCCAGGCGGTCGGCGACCGCGCTGAGGGAAGCCTTGAAGGCGCTGTTCATGGTGTTGGCGGACTGGTCGGGGTCGTCCAGGACCAGGGTGACGATGCCGGTCTCGTCCTGTTCCCAGCGGATGGTGGTGGATTCACTCATGGTCGGTACTCCGTAGTGGGGCGGGACGAGGGGTCAGAGGCGCTCGACGACGGTGGCGACGCCCATGCCGCCGCCGACGCAGAGGGTGGCCAGGCCGTAGCGCTTGTCCTGGCGCTCCAGCTCGTCGACGAGGGTGCCGAGGATCATCGCGCCGGTGGCGCCGAGCGGGTGGCCCAGGGCGATGGCGCCGCCGTTGACGTTGACCTTGTCCAGGCTGAGGCCCATGTCCTTGACGAAGCGCAGGACGACCGCGGCGAACGCCTCGTTGATCTCGACCAGGTCGATGTCGTCGACGGTCAGGCCGGCCTTGGCCAGGGCCTTGCGGCTGGCGGGTGCGGGCCCGGTGAGCATGATCGTCGGCTCGGAGCCGGAGACCGCGGCGGAGACGATGCGGGCCCGCGGGGTCAGGCCGTAGCGCTCGCCGACCTCCTTGGAGCCGATGGCGACCAGGGCCGCGCCGTCCACGATGCCGGAGGAGTTGCCGGCGTGGTGGACGTGGTCGATCCTCTCGACCCAGTGGTACTTCTGCAGGGCGACCGCGTCGAAGCCGCCGGCGTCGCCGAGGGCGGCGAACGACGGCTTCAGGCCCGCCAGCGAGTCGGCGGTGGTGCCGGGGCGCAGATGCTCGTCGTGGTCGAGGACGACCAGGCCGTTGCGGTCCAGGACGGGGACGACGGAGCGCTCGAAGCGGGCGTCCTTCCATGCCGCGGCGGCCCGCTCCTGGGAGAGCGCGGCGTACTCGTCGACATCGCGGCGGGAGTAGCCCTCCAGGGTGGCGATGAGGTCGGCGCTGATGCCCTGCGGGACGAAGCCGGTGTCGAAGTTGGTCATCGGGTCGGCGAACCACGCGCCGCCGTCGGAGGCCATCGGAACTCGCGACATCGACTCGACGCCGCCGGCCAGGACGAGGTCCTCCCAGCCGGAACGGACCTTGGCGGCGGCCATGTTGACGGCTTCGAGGCCGGAGGCACAGAAGCGGTTCTCCTGTACGCCGGCGACGGTGTCGGGCAGGCCGGCGGCGATCGCGGCGATCCGGGCGATGTCCGAGCCCTGGTCGCCGACCGGTCCGACGACGCCCAGCACGATGTCGTCGATCGCGGCCGGGTCCAGGTCGGGGAAGCGCCGCCGCACCTCGTGGATCAGGCCGACGACCAGGTCGATCGGCTTGGTGCCGTGCAGCGCGCCATTGGCCTTGCCGCGGCCGCGGGGCGTGCGGATCGCGTCGTACACATACGCTTCGGTGCTCACTGAAAAGCCTTTCTGTCGGCCGGGGGAGGCGGGGGCCCGCGGCGTCAGCCGCTGATGTCACGGCCCGGGAGGACACGGTCGGGGAGGATCAGCCGAGCAGGGAGCGGCCGATGATCTCCTTCATGATCTCGGTCGTCCCTCCGTAGATGGTCTGGATGCGGCCGTCGGTGAAGGCCCGGGCGACGGGGTATTCGGTCATGTAGCCGTATCCGCCGTGGAGTTGGAGGCAGCGGTCGGCCACCCGCTTCTGGAGTTCGGTGGCCCACCACTTGGCCATGGAGGCGTGCACGGCGTCGAGGGTGCCCTCGGAGTGATCGGCGATGCAGCGGTCGAGGAAGGTGCGGGTGACCGCGCACTCGGTGGCCATCTCGGCGATCTCGAACCGGATGTGCTGGAGCTTGGCGAGCGGCCGGCCGAACGCCTCGCGCTCCTTGACGTATCCGGTGGTGATCTCCAGCAGGTGCTCGGCGGCGGCTATCCCGGCGACCGCTATCGCCATCCGCTCCTGGGCGAGGTTGGTCATCAGGTGCACGAACGCGCCGTTGAGCTCGCCGAGGAGGTTCTCCTTGGGGACCCGCACGTCGTTGAAGAACAACTCGGCGGTGTCCTGGGACTTCTGGCCGATCTTGTCGAGGTTGCGGCCGCGTGCGAAGCCGTCCGCCCCGCGCTCGACGACCAGCAGGCTCAGGCCGTGCGCACCGCCCTCGGGGGTGGTCTTGGCGACGACGATGACGAGGTCGGCGAGGATGCCGTTGGAGATGAAGGTCTTGGAGCCGTTGAGGACCCAGTGGTCGCCGCGGTCCTCGGCGGTGGTGCGGATGCCCTGGAGGTCGGAGCCGGCGCCGGGCTCGGTCATCGCGACGGCGGTGATGGTCTCGCCACTGCAGAAGCCGGGCAGCCAGCGGCGCTTCTGCTCCTCGGTGGCGAGCGAGGTCAGATAGGGGCCGACGATGTCGTTGTGCAGTCCGATGGCGAAGCCGGGGGTGCCGGCGCGGGTGAACTCCTCGGCCAGGACGGCGCTGTAGCGGAAGTCGGTGGTGCCTCCGCCGCCGTACTCCTCGGGCACGGCCAGGCCCAGGAGCCCCTGCCGGCCGGCGGCCCGCCAGGCGTCCCGGCTGACGATGCCGTCCTTCTCCCATTGGTCGTAGTGCGGCGTCACCTCCTTGGCGAGGAAGGTGCGCACCGTCTCGCGGAAGGCGTCGTGGTCCTCGGTGAAGATCTGGCGCTTCACTCTGCTGTCCCTTCGGGGATGTCCTGGGTGGTCGGCGGGGCTGCTCGGCCGGGGCCCGGGGTGTCCCCCGGTGGGCGCTTCCTCTTGCCCGGTCCCCTCAGAGCCGGTTCTTGACGGTCTCGACGAGCTTGACGGGATCGGGGCCTATGGACTGCACGTTGAGCATCGTCACGCCGGCCTCCCGGTACACGGCGATCCTCTCGCGGAGGAGGGCCGAACCGATCCGGGCGCGTTCGAGCGCGGCGGCCTCTTCGGCGGCGCGGCGCGGATCGGCCGCGTACGGGAGGGTGGTGGAGAGCTCCATCAGCGGGCCGCTTCCTTCCGCTCCAGGCTGGGGACGCACCAGTCGCGGGCGACCTCTTCGGTGTCCGCTCCGGGGCGGGCGGGAGGTCTGCGGAGCGTGCCCGGCGTGGCCGAGAAGCGGGGTGCGGGCGCGGGCTGGGTGAGGCCGGCGTGCTCGGTGAAGGTGCCGCGGGCGGCCAGATGCGGGTGCCCGGGTGCCTCGCGCAGCGAGAGCACGGGCGCCACACAGGCGTCGGACTCCTCGAAGACGGCGGTCCACTCCGCCCGCGTACGGGTCCGGAAGCGGGCGGCGATGGCGGTGCGGAGCTCGCCCCAGCCGGCGAGGTCGTCCCGGCCGGGGACCTCGTCCTCGATGCCGAGCAGGCGGATGAACTCTGCGTAGAACCGCTGCTCCAGCGCGCCGACGGCCATATAGCCGCCGTCGGCCGTCTCGTAGGTGCCGTAGAACGGCGTGCCGCCGTCGAGCAGATTGGCACCGCGCCGGTCCTGCCAGCCGCCGGCCGCCAGCATGCCGTGGATCATCGCCGTCAGATGGGCCGTGCCGTCGACGATCGCGGCGTCCACGACCTGGCCCGCCCCGCCGTCGGCGCGGGCGTGCTGGAGGGCCGCGAGGACGCCGATGACGAGGTAGAGCGAGCCGCCGGCGTAGTCGCCCAGCAGATTGGCGGGGATGGCGGGCGGGCCGTCGGGCGGGCCGATCATGCCGAGGGCGCCGGTGATGGCGATATAGGCGATGTCATGGCCGGCGGTGGCGGAGAGCGGGCCCTGCTGCCCCCAGCCGGTCATCCGGCCGTAGACCAGGCGGGGGTTGCGCGCCAGGCAGGGCTCGGGGCCGACGCCGAGCCGCTCGGCCACCCCCGGGCGGTACCCCTCGATCAGGACGTCGGCGCGCTCGGCCAGGTCGAGGACCTGCGCCACGCCGGCGGGCTGCTTGAGATCCACCAGCACCGAGCGCTTGTTGCGGTTGGTGAGGTCGGCGGCCGGGTCGATGCGCAGTCCGGCGCCGCCGGGGCGGTCGACACGCACGACGTCGGCGCCGAGGTCCGCGAGCAGCATGGCGGCGAACGGGCCGGGGCCGATGCCGGCGAGCTCCACCACCCGCACCCCGCCGAGCGGGCCGTTCCCTGACTGCGTCATCGCGCCCCATGCCTTCCGCACCGTGACACTTCCGCACTGTGACACTTCTGATGTAACACTCGTGATGTTAAGAACGTGTTCCACTTTCCACAACCCCCCGTGCCAAGTGGCCGTCAACGAACAAGGCCCGCGCCGACGATGCTCAACTGCCATCGCCGCCACGGGCCTTCGCGCGCCTGCTGCCGCCGCGCCGCTATCCCCCGCCGAGCCGGTCGATGAGCAGACCGGCGGCTATCCGGCGACCGGGCACGCAGACCCTCGCCCGCGCCCCTGCCGTCCCGCGCGCTGCCGTCTTCGTCATGCCGTCCTCCACGTCCGCTCCCCCGTCCGGCACCGCCCGCGATGCCACCGGCGGGCCGCGCGACCGCCGCGCCGCCCATCGCCCTCAACGCTAACCGCGACCACTGACAACGGCCCGCGGAGCGCCGCAGGCCGGGCCGGCGGAGGGACAATGCCGTCATGTCTCATCTCGCTGCCGCACTGTTCGACATCCACGCCGGTCAGGGACTGCGTCAGTTCGCCGAGCTGGCCATAGCCCTGCTGCTGTCCTCACTCATCGGGCTGGAGCGCGAGGCCCGACAGAAAAGCGCCGGACTGCGCACCCACACCCTCGTCGGGGTGGGCAGCGCCCTGTTCATGGAAGTGTCGATCCACGGCTTCGGCGCACTGCTGGGCACCGACGGCGTGGCGCTGGACCCGTCCCGGGTCGCCGCGCAGGTCGTCTCCGGCATCGGCTTCATCGGCGGTGGACTGATCTTCGTGCGGAGGGACGCGGTCCGGGGCCTGACGACGGCCGCCACCATCTGGCTGACCTGCGCCATCGGCATGGCCTGCGGAGGCGGGCTGCCGCTGCTCGGAATCGGCGCGACCGCGGCGCACTTCCTGATCGTGCGCGGCTTCTCCGTGGTGTCGGAGCGGATCACCTCGGGCCCCTCCTTCGACCGGGTCGAACTGCACCTCACCTATCAGGCACAACACGGGCTGCTGGGCCGGATGTTGGAGCTGTGCACGGGCAGCGGCTTCCGGGTCGTCGACGTCCAGGTGGAGACCGGCACGGACGAGGCCCGTACGGCGGCCGAGGTGCTGCTCCGTCTGGAGGGCAGCGGATCGGCACACCCTCTGGTGGAGGCCCTGACGGAAATGGACGGCGTCCGTGGGGTCGCACTGGGGCGGCACGGCGACAGCACGGAGTGACCCGACGGCGGCCACATCAGCGTTGACGTAGAAACGCCCTCCCCCGTGCACACTGCCCTGCCGCCCGTCCCCTCGCTACCCAGCCCCGGACGAAGAGTCCCCTCGCGCGACATCCGCCCCACCCTCCGCGCCGGCGTCGCGCCGCGGCCCCGACACCAGCAGGTCGCCGGGCACCTGACGCCCCACCCGTTCATTGACGTAACGTCGACCGCTCCTTAAGGTCCGGACCCCGGACCAGAGAGGACGCAGATGCCACGGCAGGACACTTCAGGACGGGACCACGACCTCGTTCTGTACGGGGCGACCGGATTCGCCGGCGCGCTCACCGCGGAATACCTGGCCCGGCACGCCCCCGAGGGCTGCCGGTGGGCACTGGCCGGACGCAGCACGGCCAAACTGGAGCGGCTGCGCGACCGGTTGGCGGCCGTCAACCCGGCCTGTGCGGACCTCCCACTGCTCCGGGCCGACAGCGGCGACCCGGACTCGCTGCGCGGCCTCGCCGCCGCCACCCGCGTCCTGGCCACCACCGTCGGGCCCTATCTGCTGCACGGCGAGCCGCTGGTCGCGGCCTGCGCCGCGGCCGGCACCGACTACCTGGACCTCACGGGCGAGCCGGAGTTCGTCGACCGGATGTACCTGCGCCACGACGCCACCGCCCGGGCCACCGGGGCACGGCTCATCCACGCCTGCGGCTTCGACTCCGTCCCGTACGACCTGGGGGTGCACTACACGGTGGGGCTGCTCCCCAAGGGAGTCCCGCTGCGCATCGACGGCTTCGTGCGGACCCGTGCCACGCTCTCCGGCGGGACGCTCGCCTCGGCGCTGACCGCGGTCTCCCGTCCGGCCACCATGGCCCGGGCCGCCCGGGCCCGCCGACGGACCGAACCGCCGCCCGCCGGCCGTACCGTGCGCGCCCCGTTCGGCCCGCCCGTCCGCAGCCGGGAGACCCGCACCTGGGGCGTGCCCCTGCCGACCCTGGACCCGCGCGTCGTCGCCCGCTCCGCCGCCGCCCTCGACCACTACGGGCCGGACTTCCGCTACCGCCACTACGCGGGGGTGCGCCGGCTGCCGACGGCGGTGGCCGGCGTGCTGGGAGCGGGGGCGCTGTGCGCGCTCGCCCAGGTACCGCCCGCCCGTCGTTGGATGTCCGGCCGGCTGCAACCGGGCGAGGGGCCGAATCAGGAGCGGCGGGCGCGGAGTTGGTTCGCGGTCCGGTTCGTGGCCTCGGGCGGCGGCACCCGCCTGGTCACCGAGGTCGCGGGCGGCGATCCCGGCTACGACGAAACCGCGAAGATGCTCGCCGAGGGCGCGCTGAGCCTGGCCTTCGACGACCTCCCGGAGACCGCGGGCCAGGTGACGACGGCCGTGGCCATGGGGGACGCACTGACCCGCCGCCTCCAGGACGCCGGGATCACCTTCCGGGTGGTCCGGGCCTAGGGCCTGTGTCGGTAGTCCCGTCGTTCGCCCGAAGGGCGGCCCCGCGGCGTCCGGTGCACTCCACTCTCCCCCACGCCTAAAGGGCGCGGGAGGTACCCCCTCGCTCGCTCCGTCTCGGCTCCTTGGAGCCGCCCCCGGAAGCCGAGCCAATCGCAAGCCGGAGGGTCGTCCCGATACTGGGCGTATCGAGGCGGGTCCGACAACACAGCGAGTGCGCGTGCCGGGCGTCGGGGGGGCAGGCGGGACTTCCGACACAGGCGCTGGCAGGCCGGTCCGAAGGGCGCCTGCTAGGCCCGGCGCTCGGCGCGCCCCAGGGCCGGGCCGTCAGGCGTTCGCCAGCGCCCTGCGGCACAGCGAGTCGGCGGCCCGGGTCGTCTCCGGAAGCCGGTACGCCGGCGCCAGACGGAGCGTGTGCGCACAGGCCCGGTCGAGGTCCACCCGGTGGCCGACGGAGACGAAGACCGGTTTGACGCCGCTCTGGGTGCGCAGGGCACGTCCCACCTCCTCGGGCCCGCCGTCCGCCGGCCGGTCGTCCCACAGCGGTGCGGTGGCGCCGCGCTCCGGTCCGGGCGCCTCGTACCGGAAGGTGAAGGGGGTCTTGGCGACCCCGATGGTGGGCAGGCCGGTCAGCACTCCGAGGTGGCTGGCGAGACCGAACCGCCGCGGGTGGGCGAGCCCGTAGCCATCGCAGACGACCAGGTCGGGTATCCGGGCGAGCCGATCCAGGGCGTCGAGGACCGTGGGGATCTCCCGGAAGGCGAGCAGGCCGGGGACGTAGGGGAAGGAGACCGGGCCGACGGCGGTGGCCTCGTCTACCACCGCGAGCGTACGGGCGTCGAGGGCGACGGCGGCCGCCGCGACCACGTCCCGCTCGTCGTCGTAGGCGACGTCCACACCGACCACGGTGCCCTCGAAGCCCGGCTCCGGGCCTGCCTCGTCGAGCCGTACGTGGGCGCGCAGCCGGTCCTGGACCGCGCGGGCCGCGGCCTCGTCCGTCGGCCAGTGCCGCAGCTCGTCGGCGCGGGAGATGATTCCGGAAGTGTCCATGGTGCCCGCAACGCTACCGAACCGCCGCGCCGGCGCCGCTGGCCGCATACCGACCGCCGCGAGCCACCTCCGCTCCCCTATATTGCAGCCATGTTCGTACTGGAACTGACCTACATCGCCCCCCTCGACCGCGTCGACGCCGCCCTCCCGGACCATGTGGCGTGGCTGGAGGAGGGGTACGCCGCCGGCCACTTCCTCGCGTCCGGCCGGAAGAACCCGCGGGACGGGGGCGTGATCATCGCCGCCGGTATCGACCGGGCGACCGCCGAGAAGATCACGGCCGACGACCCGTTCGTCCGCGCCGGGGTCTGCGAGTACCGGATCACCGAGTTCGCGGCGACCAAGACGGCACCGGCCCTGGTGGAGTACAAGGAACAGCTCCCCTCCTGAGCCCTCGTCGCACGCAAGGCCCGGCCCGCCGGACGCATCCGGCAGGCCGGGCCTTGCGCTGCGCGCGCTCCTTACTGGCTCGGCGGGCGGCCTAGGAGGGCGACGCCGGAGATGCGGCCGAGTCGCCGAGCGGGCCTGCGGCGACGGGACCGGGCGTGGCCGTGGTGGGCCAGCGGCCGCCGTTGCGCCAGTAGTCCTGGATCTCCTCCAGCTGGCGGCCCTTGGTCTCGGGGGCGGTGAACGCCGCGAACAGCAGGGCGGCGAGCGCGAGGACGCCCAGGCCGGCGAAGGTCGCGGCGGCACCGGCCCTGGCCATCAGCGACGGGAAGAACTGGGCGATCAGGAGGTTGGCGACCAGGTCGGCGGTGAGCATCACCGACGCCCCCGTGGAGCGCAGCTGGGCGGGGAACGCCTCGCTCGCGTAGACCCAGATCAGCGATCCGAAGCCGAAGTTGAAGGCGGCGGTGAACAGGAGGATCGCGACGAAGCCCACCCAGGTGGTGGCCCCCTGAAGCTTCCCCGCACTGAAGACGGCGGTCAGCACCGCGAGCATCGCCACCATCGTGCCGATCCCGGAGAGCAGCACCACCCGGCGGCCGAGGCGGTCGATGATGAGGATCGCCAGCACGCTGGCGGCAAGAGAGGCCAGTTCGACGAAGGACGGCAGCAGGAAGTTCTGGCCGTTGCCGGTGAAGCCCATCTCCTCGAAGATCTGCGGGCTGTAGTACGTCACGGCGTTGATGCCGGTGATCTGGCAGAAGAAGCCGAGGCCGACCACGAAGAACGCGGCGCGGGCGTACGGCTTGCGCAGCAGTGAGCGCACCGAGCCGCCGCTCTCCTCGGCCAGCGCGGCGCGCACCGCGGCGACCTCGGCGTGCGGGTCGACGTCCGGATCGGTCGCCGCCATGACCTCGACGGCCCGTTCGGTACGCCCCTTGAGGACGTACCAGCGGGGAGTGTCCGGCAGGCGCAGCAGCGGGATCGCGACGAGCGCCGCGGGGATCGCGGAGAGGCCGAGCATCCAGCGCCAGTGACCGCCGCCGGACAGGCCCCAGTTGACGAAGTAGGTGAGGACGACGCCCACGACGGTGGCCACCTGGTAGGAGGCGACGGAGGCGCCCCGGATCCGGGCGGGCGTCGATTCGGCGACGTAGAGGGGTGCCGCGACGATCGAGATGCCGATGGCGGCACCGAGCAGGAAGCGGACGGCGTCGAGCACTTCGATGTTGGGGGCGACGGCGGACAGCGCGACGAAGACCGCGTAGGAGCCGGCGACGATCAGCATCGTGATCCGGCGGCCCAGGGCGTCGGCGAGCTTGCCGCCGATCAGCGCACCCAGGATCGACCCGAGTACCAAGATGCTGTTGACCAGCCCCTTTTCGGTCTCGGTGAGGCCGAAGTCCTTGCTGAGGAAGACCAGGGCGCCGGAGATGCTGCCGGTGTCGTAGCCGTAGATGACGCCGACGACGGCGCCGGTGAGCGCGAACCACCGGCCTGCGCGGCGGGGCGTCGGGAGTGAGGGGCGCGGTGCGGACAGCGGGGCAGTGGACATGGGGAGTCCTTTGTGCGACGGAGCGTCATTGCTACGTGACTGCGTGACGGGTGCCGAGGCACCGCGCCCTCGGCCATGACCGGACCCACCGGAGCCGGGCGCTCATGACCGATCTTGCGAATATCGGGCACATTTCACGCAGTTGTCAACAGTCACTTACCCACTATTTTCGCTGCGCGCCACGCTCACTTCTCGCCGCACAGCGGCCTGTTTCCGCCAACCCACGGAGTGGCCACGCACTCACCATCACCCGCACGAGGGATGGAACGACTGCGCGAAAATGCGTAGAGTCAGATCCAACGAAGCAAAAAATTGCAGACCAGGTGCATTCTCAGACCTCAGAGCAATCGATCGGCAGCCTCGGTCGCCGGTCACGGACCACGGGAGGGCGTCCCATGAGCGAGATGTCGTACATGGAGCAGGAACTGCGCAGCCAGCCGGAGACATGGCGGGAGGCCGCGCGGATCGGCGCCACCGGCGGGCCGCTGCCCAAGGCCGGCCGGCGCGTGGCCGTCGTCGGGTGCGGGACGTCATGGTTCATGGCGCAGTCCTACGCGGCCCTGCGCGAGAGCGCGGGACTGGGCGTCACGGATCCCTTCCCGGCCTCGGAGGCGTTCCTCGGCACCGACCGCGGCTACGACGCGGTGGTGGCGATCACCCGCTCGGGCACCACGACCGAGGTGCTGCGAGTACTGGACGCGGTCAAGGGCCGGATCCCGACGGTGACGGTGCTCGGCGACCCCGACACGCCGGCGGTCGAGCTGTCCGACGAGACGGTGGCGCTGCCGTTCGCCGATGAGCGGTCGGTGGTGCAGACCCGCTTCGCGACCACGGCGCTGACGCTGCTGCGTGCCCACCTGGGCGAGGACGTCGCACGGGCGGTGGCCGACGCCGAGGAGGCACTCGCGGCGCCGGTGGAGAAGGAGTGGGTGGACGCCGAGCAGTTCGCGTTCCTCGGCACCGGCTGGACGTACGGCCTGGCCAACGAGGCGGCGCTCAAGATGCGGGAGGCGTCGCAGAGTTGGACGGAGTCCTACCCGGCGATGGAATACCGCCACGGCCCCATCTCGATAGCCGCCCCCGGCCGGGTGACCTGGCTCTTCGGTCGAGCGCCGGAGGGACTTGAGGGGGATGTGGCACGGACCGGAGCGCGCTTCGTGTCGCACGCCCGGGATCCGCTGGCCGACTTGGTGCTGGTCCAGCGGGTCGCTCTGGAACGGGCCCGCGCACGGGGCCTGGACCCGGACAGTCCGCGCAGCCTGACCCGCTCGGTGATGCTCCAGGAGGCCGCCGTGTCCTAGGACCGCTCCGGCGGACCAGCGGTGACCCGGCCATGACCCACCGTACGGCCGACCCACCACCCCCCTCACCACGACCGACCCTCCCCTCCCTTCCCCTTCTCCTCCCCACCCCTCCTCCAGCGCACCCACTCGACATCAACTCACCCCGTCCGCAAGGGAGTCAGGTCACCATGCCCCTCGTTCCCACCGCGTCGATCGTCGATGCCGCGCGTGCCGCGCGGGTCGGTACCGCGGCCTTCAACGTCATCCATCTGGAAACCGCCGAGGCGCTGGTCGCCGCCGCCGAGCGCACCGGTATCCCGCTGATCCTCCAGATCAGCGAGAACTGCATCCGCTATCACGGCAGTCTGCTCCCCCTCACCAGGGCCACGCTGGCCCTCGCCGAGGAGTCGACGGCCCGGATCGCGGTCCACCTCGACCACATCACCGACACCGAGCTGGTCCACCAGGGCATCGCCGCGGGCGTGCGCTCGGTGATGGTGGACGCCTCCGCCCTCCCCTACGAACAGAACGTCGCCACCACCGCCGCGCTTGCCGCCTGGTGCCATGAGCGGGGCGCCTATGTCGAGGCGGAGCTCGGCGAGGTCGGCGGGAAGGACGGGGTCCATGCGCCGGGAGCGCGTACGGATCCCGATGAAGCCCTGGCCTTCGTCCGAGCCACCCGGGTGGACGCGCTCGCCGTCGCCGTCGGCTCCTCCCATGCGATGCGGGAGCGCACCGCCGAGCTGGACAAGGACCTGATCGCGGAACTTCGCAGGACTCTCCCGGTGCCGCTGGTTCTGCACGGCTCGTCCGGAGTGCCGGACGACGAGCTCCGGCGGGCCATCGCCGCGGGCATGACGAAGATCAATATCTCCACGCATCTGGTTTCCGTCTTCACCGGCTCGATACGGCACACGCTGGCCTCGGACCCGGCGCTGGTCGACTCCCGGAAGTACGTCAAGCCGGCCCGGGAGGCGGTGGCGCAGGAGGCCGCCCGGTTGCTGGAGGTACTGAACACTCCGGTTGCAGCCCCCGACCTCCAGGCTGCGGAGGCAACGGTGCGGGGCTGAGCCCAACGGGACGCCGGCCACCGGGCCACCGGGCCACCGGGCCACCGGGCCACCGGGAAGGAGGTTCCGGGACGCGCGACAACTACCGCTCTGCGGCGCCCGAGCACGCGGCGGGGACGAGGATGCGATGAGGAGGCGATGAGGAGATCGGGGGACGCACGAAAAGACTGAGAAAGCGAGGTGAGGCCGGGAGCATGGGCCGGGAAGCACTTCAGGCCGGGGAACGAATTAGGCTCGCGCCATGAAGCGCCATGAACGAATGAACGCACTGCTCGAGCTGCTCGGGGACCGGGGCCGGGTGGATGTCGAGGAGGCGGCGACCGCACTGGAGGTCTCCGCCGCCACGATGCGGCGCGACATGGATGCCCTCGCCGAGCAGCAGCTGCTGGTCCGCACCCGGGGCGGGGCGGTGCTGAGCTCGGTGGCGTACGACCTTCCGATCCGTTACAAGCAGGGGCACCGGTCGGCGGAGAAGGAGGCGGTGGCCAAGGCGGCCGCGCGGCTGGTGGAGCGCGGGGACGTGGTCGGGCTGAGCGGCGGGACGACGACCACCGCGATCGCGCGGGTGCTCGCCACCCGGCCGGACTTCGCCGAGGCGGGTCCGCAGCCGGATCTGACCATCGTCACCAACTCACTCAACATCGCCAACGAGCTGGCCGTCCGGCCGCAGATCAAGATCGTGCTCACGGGCGGTGTGGCCCACTCCCGTTCCTATGAACTGGTGGGACCCTTCAGCGAGTTGGTACTCCAGCAGATCTCCATCGACATCGCGTTCATCGGGGCCAATGGCGTGGACCCGGTGATGGGGGCCACGGTGCACGACGAGGCGGAGGCGCGGATCAACCGGCTCATGGCCGAGCGGGCCCGCCGGGCCGTGGTCGTCGCGGACTCGTCGAAGATCGGTGAACGGTGCTTCGCGAGGGTCGGTGATGCGGATGTCTTCGACACCCTCATCACCGACGGCGCGGTGGCGGAGGAGACCCGCAGGGAGTTCGCCGAGCGCGGGCTGAAGGTGGTGGCGGCGCGCCCGACCGGGAACGAATGAGACGGGGACGCCGGCCTCACCGAGATCAGCCAGGCATCGGCGGGCGTCCAGGGGTAGGACACCGGTCGGGGGTACGAGGCGACGACCGTCGAGGACATCGTGTCGGCGGCGGGGATTTCGCTGCGGACCTTCTACCGCTACTGCGCGGCCAAGGAGGACGCACTCACGCCGGTACTGACCTCCAGCGTGGGGGCCGCGTCGAGCGGCTCGCCGACCGGCTCGTCGACGGACCGCTGACCACCGCGGTGCGGGCGGCATTCGACGACTCGGCGGTGGGGCGCAGGCCGGCCGACCCGGAGAAGGCGCGGCGGCTGATCCGGGTCATGGGCAGCGTGCCGGCGATCGGATGCGGTGGCCGGCCGCCGGGCGGGACATACAGGACCAGTTCGTCCCGGTGCTCGCGGCGCGCACCGGAGCGGCCGAGGACAGCATGGAAGTACGGCTGCTGGCCTGTGCCTTGATCGATGCAGTGTCGGTCGCCGTGGAGCACTGGGCGGGGCAGGACGAGCCGGGCGATGTGACGGAGCTCACGTGGCAGGCTTTGGCCTGTTTACAGGTGGACGAGCTCCAGGCGGCGACCCGGGGCTGAAATCCAGGGTGCGGGTGTGGAGAATGGGGCGGAGCCGGGCAGGGCTCGGCGAGCCATGACAGCTGGGGCGGCGGAGGCCGCGAAGAAGACCGAAGCGCTGGGGCGGGGCCGACCCGGTCGTCGCATGACGGCCGGACAAGGCGGACCGCGGCCGCGCATTGAACGGGGGAAAACAGATGCGGAAGATCACGTCCATAGCGCTCGCCGGTGCGGTGTGCGGGGCCTCGCTGACGCTGGCCACCGCGACGCAGGCGGTAGCCGACCAGGTGCCGCGGTGCGCCAAGGTGCTCAAGTACTTCACCTCGGGCGGTCAGCGTTACGTCCGGCTGATGAATCTGTGCGCCCAGCGGCCGGCCTGCTACTCGATCGTCATCCCGCACCAGGCGGATCGGCGCGGCCAGCTCCCCAAGGGAGCGACGAAGGACGTGCGATACGGCTCGGCGGCCGGCCCGCGGGCCCTGTACGTCAAGAACGTCTCCTGCTGACCGTCGAGAACAAGAGCGGCTCTTATTGAGGGCCGCGCCTGCCGCCGGCCACAGCGGCCTCTGGGCAAGACAGCAAGACAGCAAGGCTGCAAGGCGCCAAGGCAGCAAGGCAGCCAGTAGTCAAGCATGACGGGCAGTGATGCGCTCCTCGGGCCGGGCCAGGCTGCACGGCGGGGGCTGCCAGTCGGCCGGGCGGCCTGGCAGCGCCCGTGCACGTAACCCGGCAGGTCACTCCGGGAGGGCGATGCCGTCCAGGACCATGGCGAGGTACTGGCGGGCGATTTCCTCGGGGGTGTGGCGGCCCTCCGGGCGGTACCAGCTCGCGGCGACCCAGACCGTGTCGCGCAGGAAGCGGTAGGCCAGCCGGAGGTCGAGGTCGCCGCGGAAGACACCCGCGGCCACGCCGCGTTCCAGCACGCCGAGCCACAGCTGCTCGAACTTCCGCCGGGATTCGGTCAGATAGCCGAAGCGGGGCTGGGTGGCGAGGTACCGGGCCTCCTTCTGGTAGATCGCGACCGCGGCACGGTGCCGGTCGATCTCCCGGAACGACTCGGTGACCAGCGCCTCGATGGTCTCCCGCGGCCCGTGGCCGGCCGCCAGCACCGCGTCGTAGCCGGCCCACAGCTCGTCCAGGAAAGTCGCGAGGATCTCGTCGACCATCGATTCCTTGGAGTCGAAGTGGTAGTAGAGGCTGCCCGCGAGCATTCCCGCCGCGTCCGCGATCTGGCGGACGGTGGTCGCGTTGTAGCCCTGCGCGGCGAACACCTCCGCCGCGGTGTCCAGGAGTTCGCGGCGGCGGTCCGGTGAGGTGGACGCGGTGGCCGACTCCGCCTTCCCGGAGCTCTTGGCGCCCTTGCCCCTCCTGGTGGCGCTCTCGGCGCTCTCGGCGCCCTCAGCGCTCTTCTCGTGCTTGGTGTTTTTGGCGTTCTTGGCGGTTGGCACGGGGACATTGTCGCGCGTCGGCGGGGTGATCCGGCGCATATCTTTTACTTGTAAAACACCTGCTAATGTTTTTGGTATGGGGAAGCATGCCAAGCACGCCGCGAAGCAGGTCAGGGGCACCGGGCGACGGCCAAGGACGGCGCGGTCGACCGTCAGGGGGCCGGGCGGGACGGACGGGGCGGCCGCGGTGCGGTTCCGGCCGCTGCCGGTCCGGAGCACGGTGCGGCTGCGGCGGCCCGTCGACATCTGGCACAAGCCGGCGCTCAGTGCCGTGGTCGCGCTGGGCGTCCCGGATCTGGTGCTGCTCGGCCTGGGGCGGCTCGACCTGGTGCTCTACACCTCCGCCGGGGCGATGTGCGCGCTGTACGCGCACGGCCTGCCGTACGCGGCGCGGGCCCGGACGCTGCCGTGGGTGGTGCTCGGGATGGTGGCGAGCGTCGCCGTCGCGTTGACCGCGGCGTCGCTGATCACCTCGGCCGCGGCGCTGGTGGTCCTGGCGTCGCTGGTCGCCGCGCTGCACAAGGTGCTGTGCGATGCGACGCGGATCGGGCCGCCGGGGAATCTGATCCTGACGTTCATCGCGGCCTCGGCGTTCTTCGTGCCGCAGCGGCCGGCGGAGGTGCTGCCGCATACGGGGCTGGCGCTGGCCACCGGGGCGTTCGCGTGGCTGGTGTGCATGGCGCCGGCGCTGGTACGGCCGCAGGGGCCGGAGCGGATCGCCACCGCGCGGGCGCTGGAGGCCGCCGCCGGGCTGCTGCGGGCGCGGGCGGAGGCGGAGGCGGAGGCGGTGGCCGCGCGGCCGGCTGGGGGCACGGCCTCGACCAGCGACGGGACGCCGGCCAGGGGCGCGGGACCGGCCGGGGGTGCGGGACCGGCCGGGCGTCCAGGACCGGCCGGGCGTGCGGAGCCCCCCGCAGCCCCGGAGCCGGCCGGGGTGGCGCATGCCCGGCACGCCACCGCGGCGGCGGTGAACGCGGCCTGGCACGCGCTCTTCCTGGTTCCGGCCCGTACGCCGGCGAAGGCCGCGGCACGGGCGGGGCTGGAGCGGCTGCTGGTGCGGGCGGAGTCCGCGCTGGGCGGGGTCCCTCGGAATGCGGCGGCGGAGGCCGACCGGTTCGGCGGCTGGGCGCGGGAGCTGCGGAGCGGACGCCCGCTGCCCGAGGTGACACTGACCGCTGCGGAAGCCTCGGAACTGGCCGGCGTGGCCTGGGAGTTCGGGGCTTCGCTGGAGCCCGGCATGGCTCTGCGGCAGCCGAGTGCGACGACCCGTGCGGCGGGGGCAGAGGGACGCCGTGCCGCGACGGCGGAGGAGTGCCGTCCGCGGACGGGAGTGGAGTCCCGTGGCGGCCGACAGGGTCGGGGGGCGGGCGGGCGTGGGCTGCGGCGGCCGGTGCCTGGGCGGCCGCGGGGCGTGCGGGCGGTGGTCGGGCGGCTCCGGCCCGGTTCGCCGCTGCTGCCCATCGGGGCGCGGGTCGCGGTGGGGTGCGTCCTGGCGGGCTGGGCCTCGTTGGCGGCGGGAGTCGGGCATCCGTACTGGGCAGTGGTGACCGCGGCGTCGATCTACCAGGCCAACACCACCCTCTCCTGGGAGCGCGCCTTCCAGCGCACCCTCGGCAACCTGCTGGGGCTGCTCCTGTTCACCGCCCTGCTGCCGGTGATCCACATCGGGCCGGGCGTGATGATCGCGCTGGCGCTGGCGTTCCAGCTCGGTGCGGAGGCCACGATCACCCGGAACTACTGGCTCGGCTCGGTGTGTGTGACGCCGATGGCGCTGCTGCTGACCGAGTTCGGCCGGCCGCTGCCGGCCGGCACGCTGATCGCCGACCGGTGGCTGGACACCGTGGTGGGTGCGGTGGTCGGGCTGTTCTGCTGCGTACTGGTCACCAACCGGCGGGCGGCCGACCGGATCGATCTGGCGCTGGAACGTGTCGGGGAGGCTGAAGCGGCAGCGTCCCGGCTGCTGGCCATTGGGCCCGGGGCGCGGTCCGAGGCGCAGCACGGGACGCGGTCCAGGAGGTCCGGGCAGTCCGGACGGTGGTCGGGCGTGGGCACGATGAACGGGGTAGCCGCGGTAGCTGGGGTAGCTGGGATGGACAGGGAAGCCGGGGACGACGGGGTGAACAGAACAGGATGGGCGGACGAGCCTGTCGGGGTGGAGGAAGCAACCGAGGTACGCGACGCCGGTTGGGCACGAGGGGCCGGTTGGACACACGAGACCGGTTGGGTGGATGAGGCCGAGTGGGTCGGCTGGGCGCATGAGGCCGGGTGGGCGCGGGACCGGCTCGGCGGGGCCCTGGTCGAGTTGCGGGAGGCCGTGGAGGTGGCGGCCGGTGAGTGGTGGCAGCGGGCGCTCCCCGAGGAGCGGATCGCCCACGCCGAGCAGCAGGGTCATCGGACGCTGGCCGCCCTGGTCCGGCGGCTCGCCGCGCCCGCCCTGGCCGCCTGACGCGCTGCTCGGTCCCGCCCTGAGCGGGCACGTTCGGCCCAGCCCTGGGCAGGCACAATGAGGACTGTAGGCGACCGGGATACCGGCCGGACGGATGGATGGGCCGAGAGGAGAGTGCGGGTGACCGAGGACATCGTCGCTGGGGTGATGCGCCAGTGGCAGCAGGTGCACCCCGGGCTGGACACCGGCCCGATGGCGGTGATCGGACGGCTCAACCGCTGTTCCGCGCTGCTGCAGCAGGCCGCCGATGCGCCGCTGCGGCGGGCGGGGCTGACCCGGCCCGAGTTCGACATCCTCGGCACGCTGCGCCGGATGGACCGTGAGCTGACGCCCGGCCGGGTGGCGCGGGAGACCTTCGCCTCGGGGGCGGCGGTCACCAAGCGCGTCCGGCAGTTGGAGGAGCGCGGGCTGGTCAGCCGCCGGCCGGACGACCGGGACCGCCGGGTCACCCATCTCTCGCTCACCGACGAGGGGCGGGAGACCATCGACCGGCTGCTTCCCGAGCAACTGCGGTACGAGGCCGCACTGTTGGTGGGAATCGGACAGGCACGGCAGGAGGAACTCTCCACGGCGCTGAGCGAGTTGCTGGTGGTGCTGGAGGGGCGGCTGGCGAGCCTGATGGACTGACGGCCGCGACGCCAGGACGGCGGGCGGCGGAGACGGCGGGCGGCCTCCCTCGCCCAGAGGGCCCTTACCCCGGGGCCTCTGGGTGAGGGCTCCCCTCAGTGCGGCGTGCACCTCACCCCCCGGGGCGCCCGCCCCGCACCTCACCCCCGGGCAACGGCCCTCATTCCCCCGGAAACGGCTCGTCGCTCCAGCGGAACCACGCCGCGTCGTCCTCGATGTGCAGCAGGAACTCCGCCACCGGCCCGTCCGGAGCGATCAGCCGGACGCCGTCGCTGGCACGGGTGTAGGCGTCCTCCCAGGCGGCCAGGTCGTCGTCGACGGTGTCGATGAGGGCCAGCTCGCGGGCGAAGTGCGGCCGCAGTTCGGCGAAGGCCGGGCCAGGCGTGAAGCGACCGTTCAACCAGGGGAGGTCCGCCTCCGTGACTGTGATCTCGCCGATCACGTCCGCGCCCCGTTCCACCCGCCAGGTCTCCCCGATGTACGGCATTGCCGCCTCCCCTTGGTCACGCTGTGACGCGCGGGAGCACCCCGCCAAGTGCGGTGGGGCGCTCCTGCGCGACGGTCGGACGACAGAATGGCAGAGCGCGCGACCGGGCCGAGCGGCGATGGCGAGAAAGCGCGGAAGGCCGACCAATGTCCGTTCCATAGCCAGTATTTGACAGGGCGTCATCCATCATCGACGTCAGCGCTCACCGACCAGGCTTACCGCTCCGTCCCGAACAGGTTGTCCAGCTGTCGGTCCAGGAGGGCGAGCGCCTGCTCGGGGCCGTGGATGCCCAGCAGGACGTAGGAGGCCAGGCCGTCGGAGAGGGCGATCAGCAGCATGGCCTCGCCCTCGGTGGCGCGCTCGGGCGGGAGTTCGCCGCGCTCGGCGGCCAGCCGCAGCTGGTCGGCGAAGAAGTCGCGGAGCTTGGGGATGCCGTCCCGCGCCTCCGCGCCCAGGGCCGGGTCGTGGACGGCGCGGGAGTAGTAGGCAGCGGCGACCAGGAGGCCGGCGCGGCTCTCCGCGTCGAGCGGGAGCATCCCGGCGCAGCAGGCGCGGAGCACCGCCCGCGGCGTGGGCTCCTCCTTCAGCGCCTGGATCCGCTGCGTGATGCGTGCGGTGGCCTCGTGGTTGATGCGCCGGAGGGCGAACAGCAGCAACTCGTCCTTGGTACGGAAGTAGTGCTGGATCCGGCCCAGCGAGATACCGGCTTCGGCGGCGACATCGCGCAGGCTGACGCCGTCCACGCCCCGGGTGTTCGCGAGCCGCCAGAGCGCCGCGGAGATCTCCTGGCGCCTGGCTTCGTGATCCACCTTCTTCGGCACGAGCGGTGCCCCTTCCATCCGTACTGCCGTACTGCATCTGCGCTGCCTCTGCACTGCCTCTGGGGCGCCCCGGGCTTCCTCTGGGCTGTCATACAGGCCACTGAGCGGCCGACTTTTACAAGTCGCTCGTACCGTTATAACGTACCGCCTCACAATACGTTTGACTTGGAAAACGGTGACCCCCTCATGCCCGAGCACGCCGCACCGCTCCTCCGCCCGCCCCGCCACCGCGTCGATCCACGCGCCCGCGCCTGGTGGCGGACCCAGGCACTGCTCACGCTCAGCGGTCCGATGCTGCTGACCGCGCTGGCACTGGCGGTGCTGTCGCTCCTCTTCTTCCCGGGCGCGCTGACGTGGTTGGGCCCACTGCTGCTCGTCGTCCTGGTCCTGCCGGCGGTGGGCTACCTCGTGGTGATGCCGCGGATGCGGTACGCGGTGCACGCCTGGGAGCTGGGCGAGCGCGCGGTCTACGCGGCGGGCGGCTGGTTCTGGCAGAAGCGACGGATCGCGCCGCTGTCCCGGGTGCAGACGGTGGACACCCTGCGCGGGCCGATACAGCGGCGGTACGGGCTGGCGACGGTGACCGTCACCACCGCCTCGACCGCCGGTGACATCAAGATCGCCGGCCTCTCGGACGCGGACGCCGAGGCGCTGTCCCGGCGGATCGGCGAGGTCGCCCAGGACGTGCCGGGGGATGCCGCATGAGCACCCCCTGGAACGGCCCCGCAGACGCCCCCCAAGACGGCGGCACGCCGACCCCCGCCCCCTGTCCCGAGCACGCCGAGGAGCGCCCCGCGAGCGCCGACCGGCCGGAGTGGCGGCGGCTGAGCCCCCGCACGCTGCTGGTGCACTGCGGCTGGCTGGGCGCGCCGCTCGGCTCGTTGGCGCTGACGGCACTGGCCACCGGCGGCCGGATCACCGGCGGCGCCTGGCTCACCCTGGCCACGATCGCCGCCGCGTTCGCCGTGCTCACCGGGGCCGGGCTGGTCCGGTGGGCGCGCACCGGCTTCCGGGTCACCGGCGAGAGCCTGGAGGTGCGGAGCGGGCTGCTCACCCGGCGGGTGCGGAGCGTGCCGCTGCACCGGATCCGCACCGTCGACCTGACGGCGTCCCCGCTGCACCGGCTGCTCGGCGTCACGGTCCTGCGGGCCGGCACCGCGGGCTCCGGGGAGGGCCGCGGCGAACTCTCGCTGGAGGCCCTCCCCGTGGCCGAGGGCGAGCGGCTGCGCACCGAACTGCTGGCCCGCGCGGCCACCGGGACGATCGCCGAGGATCCGGTGCTGGCGCGGATCAACTGGCGCTGGCTGCGGTACGCGCCGCTGACCTTCTGGGTCGTCGGCGGGGTCTTCGCCGCGGGCGGTTCGGCCTACCGGGTGCTGCACGAGATCGGCATCGAGCCCTGGAAACTCGGCTTCGTCCGGCGGGCGTTCGAGGAGTTCGGCAACGGCATGCTGTGGCTGACCATCCCCGCGGCCCTGCTGGCGGTGATCGCGCTCGGCTCGGTGGGCGCGGTCGCGCTGTACGTCGAGAACTGGTGGAACTACCGCCTGGAGTGGGCGGACGCCGGCACCCTGCGGGTGCACCGGGGGCTGCTGACCACCCGCTCGGTGACCATCGAGCGCGCCCGGCTGCGCGGGGTGGTGCTGCGCGAGCCGCTGCTGCTGCGGGCCGGCGGCGGAGCGACGGTGCGCGCGGTGGCGGGCGGCCTGGGCAACAAGGAGGAGAACCGCAAGCGCAGCGGACTGCTGCCGCCGGCACCCCGCCGGGAGGCGGTACAGGTGGCCGGCGGAGCACTCCAATCCCCCTTTCCCGCCATAAAGATGACGGAGCGTCAGGAAGGTCAACTGGCGCGGCATCCGCGGGTCGCGCTGCGCCGGCGGCGGGTGCGCGGCATGCTCTTCGGCGTGCTGCCGGGCACGGCGCTGCTGGCCGGTCTGGGGGCGGCGTTCACCCCGGTGCTGCTGCACGCCGCGTGGATCTACGCGGTGATCGCCACCCCGGTGGTGCTGTGGCTGGCCCGGGACGCGTACCGGAACCTGGGGCACGGGATCGCCGGCCGCCATCTGGTCGCCCGCTCGGGCACGTTCAGCCGGGACACCCTGGTGCTGCGGCGCGAGGCGGTCGCCGCCTGGACGTTCACCACCTCGCCGTTCACCCGGCGGGCCGGGCTGGTGTCGCTGACCGCGGCGGTGGCGGCGGGCGAGGAGGGCTACCGCATCCCGGATCTCGCCGAGGGCGCCGCGCCCGGTTTCGCCGCGGCGGCGACCCCGGGCCTCCTGGACGAGTTCCTCACCCACCCGCAACGGAACGGGGATTCGGCGCCGGCGACATGACGTAGATCACACCCCACGACTGTGCACGGCGGGGCCGGGCAGACCGTCCTACAGGATGACCACGCCCGCGTTCCGCGGGCCGACTCGCTGTGAGGGAGCCGCCGCGATGCACACCGCCATCGACCAAGCCGTCCAGGTCCGTCTCCTCGCGACGTCGGTCGGTCACGCGGTCCCGGCGGTGCTCCGCTACCTGCGGACCGATCCGCTGGCGGTGCGGATGGCCTTCCCGCCGGAGATCTCGCTCGACGGCGCGGCGGTGGACTGGGCGTTCGCCCGGGACCTGCTCGCCGAGGGGCTGCACGGGGCGGCCGGCCGGGGCGATGTGCGGGTGCGGCCGTCGGGCCCGGAACGCACGGTGATGGAGTTCCACGCCGATGAGGGCATCGCCATGGTCCAGCTGCGGACCGAGGACGTCCGGCAGTTCCTGGCCCGCTCGTACGAGGCGGTGCCGGCCGGACGGGAGCACGAGTACCTGGGCGTGGAGCGGGGGCTGGCGGAGCTGTTCGGCACGGCGTGAGGGCGACGACGGCGCCGCGGCGAAGCGAACGCGCACGGACGGGAAGCGAACGGGCGGGACGCGCACAAACTGGAGACGACGAACGGGCCGGTGGTAACCGGCCCGTTCAGCTGTGTGTGTGGGGGGTACGGGGCGTACAGGGGCGTACGTAGCGGAGCTACCGCTTCGGGAAACCGAACCCGTAGCCCTGCTGCTTCATCCACGGCAGCAGTCGCTTCAGCGCCTGCACGGTGCGGGCGCGGTTGCCGCCGCCGTCGTGGAAGAGGACGGTGGGGCCGTTGCGGAGCTCGCCGCGGACGGTCGACTCGATGTGCGCGACGCTGCCGCCCTCGAAGTCCTTGCTGTCGACGTTCCAGCCCAGCGGGCGCATGCCGTGCTCGGCGGCCAGCTTGCGGCTGTAGGGGGTGAAGGCGCCGCCGGGGGCGCGGTAGTACTCGACCTTGGCGCCGCCCGCCGCGTCCTCGATCATTTTCTGGGCGTCGAGGACCTGCCGGGACTGGTAATCCTCGGAGCGGTGGTCCATGGCGGTGTTGTGGTCGATGGTGTGGTCGCAGAGCCGGTGTCCGCCGGCCACCACCTTCTTGACGAGGTCGGGGTGGGCGGCGGCCTGCGGGCCGATCATGCAGAAGGTCGCCTTGACGTCGTTCTCCTTGAGGGCCTCCAGCACCTTCGGGGTCCAGACGGGGTCCGGGCCGTCGTCAATGGTGATGTTCAGGCTGCGGCCGGGGCGGTCGGAGGCGTGCACGATGGACGGGTCGACCGGAGCGGTGCGCGGCGGCTGGGCCGGCTTCCGCGCGTGGTCGACCGGGTCGGCCTCGGCGCTGGGCTGGAGGAACGCGAACGCCCCCGCCACCGCCAATGACGCCACCGCCGCGGTGGTCACGCCGATGATCCCGCCCTCGATGCCGAAGCGCCGTCCCGTGCCGAAGCGCCGTGCCATGTCGAACCCGCCCCTCATGTGCTCTGCTGGTATTCCTGCCGGCGGCCTGGTGTGCCTCTTTACACGGACGCCGCCCGCACCCCCTCAGATGCACAGGACTCGGGGCGGGATGCTCCTGTTACGGATCCATCATGAAACTTATTGATACTGGACCCATGCCACGTGTACTGCTGATCGAGGACGACGCCGCCGTCCGCGACGGGGTGTCCCTCGCGCTGCGGCGGCGCGGCCATGACGTCGCGGCCGCGGCCAGCGGCGAGGAAGGGCTGGCGGCGCTGCCGTCCTTCCGCCCCGACATCGTGCTGCTGGATCTGATGCTGCCCGGCAAGGACGGCTTCGAGATCTGCCGGCTCATCCGCGCCGAGCGACAGCTGCCGATCATCATGCTCACCGCCCGCGGCGACGACCTCGACGTGGTCCTCGGGCTGGAGGCGGGTGCCGACGACTACATCGTCAAACCGGCCCGTGGCGAGGTGCTGGAGGCCCGGATCCGGGCGGTGCTGCGGCGCACCGCGCTGCCGCCCGACGGTGCCCCGGCCGGTGAGCCGGGGCCCGCGCCGGTCGAGACCTACGGCGCACTGGCCATCGACCGGGCCGGGCTGGTCGTCAGCAAGGGCGGCGAGGACCTGGCGCTGGCGCCGTCCGAGATGAAGCTGCTGCTGTTCCTGTCCGCCACCCCGGGCCAGGTCTTCAGCCGCCAGCAGCTGCTCGAGCACGTCTGGGAGCACAGCTACCACGGCGACGCCCGGCTCGTGGACGCCTGTGTGATGCGGCTGCGGACGAAGATAGAGGACACCCCGCGCAGCCCCCGGTACGTCCAGACCGTGCGCGGTTTCGGTTACCGCTTCGGACCGCTGTGAGCCGGCTCCGCCGCCTGCTGCCGGGCGTCTCCGCGGTGCGCGGACTGCGCGCCCGGCTCGTGGTGGCGTTCCTGCTGGTGGCCGCGGTCAGTGCGCTGACCACCGCCGGGCTGACCTACCGCGAGGCGCGCAACGCCATCCTCCAGCGGTCCCAGGACACCGCCGTCAACGACCTGCGGGCCCAGGTGAATTCCCTGGCGCCGGAGCTGGCGGTGCCGCCGTCCCGGTCCGACCTGGACTTCTTCCGGGTGAAGCTGGAACGCTCCGGCAAGTCCCGCGACTGGGACATCTCGGTGCACTACAACGGCGTCCCGGACGACGACGCGAGCGGGCTGCGGCGCGACATGGTGGTGCCGGCCGACTTCAAGTCGTCGGTGGAGAAGCGCCGGGTGCCGGCCTTCCAGCGCATCGACCGGGACGGTTCGCCCTGGCTGCTGATCGGGATGCCGGTGCGGCAGACCGACGGCCGGCCGTCCGCGCTGACGGTCTACGCACAGCTGCCGCTGCGTGCGGAGGAGGCCAACGTGGAGGCGCTGGTGACCGCCGCGCGCGGCGGGGCGCTGCCGGCCTTCGCGCTGGCGGTGATCCTGCCACTGGTCGCGGCGCGCGGGGTGCTGCGGCCCGTCCGGGGGCTGCGGCAGGCCGCCGGGCGGATCGCCGAGGGCAAGCTGGACACCCGGCTGGAGCTCAAGGGCGCCGACGAACTCGCCGATCTGTCGCGGACGTTCAACGAGATGGCGGCGAAGCTGGAGGAGAGCATGGCGGAGCTGCGCCGGATGGAGGCGAACTCCCGGCGGTTCGCGGCCGATGTCTCGCACGAGCTGCGGACGCCGCTGGCGGCGATGTCCGCGGTCACCGACGTGCTGGACGAGGACGCCGACTCCCTCGACCCGGACACCGCCTCGGCGGTCCGGCTGATCAGCCAGGAGACCGGGAAGCTGGCGCGGATGGTGGAGGACCTGATGGAGGTCTCGCGGTTCGACGCGGGCGCCGCGGCGCTCCACCTGGACGAGGTGGACGTCGCCGAGACGATCCGCAAGACGCTCCAGGCCCGTGCCTGGCAGCAGCGGGTGACCGCGGAGCTGCCGGACGACGTCCGGGCCCGGCTGGACCCGCGCCGACTGGACGTGGTGGTGGCCAACCTCGTCGGCAACGCCCTGCATCACGGCGGCGAGCCGGTCCGGGTGGTGCTGCGCGCGCCGGAGCCGGGCGACGCCACCCTGCTGATCGAGATCCGCGACAGCGGCCCGGGGATAGACCCCGAGGTGCTGCCCCATGTCTTCGACCGCTTCTACAAGGCGGACTCGGCCCGCGCCCGCTCCGAGGGCAGCGGGCTGGGGCTCGCCATCGCGCAGGAGAACGTCCGGCTGCACGGCGGCACCCTGCGCGCCGCCAACGCCCCGGAAGGCGGTGCGGTGTTCACCGTGGAGCTGCCGCTGCGGCACGAGGAGGCACCGGCCGACGGGACCGCGGACGAGACGGCGGGGAAGCCCTCGGCCACCGGGAAGGGAGGCGACGCCGTATGAGCGTCCGCCAGCAGACCACGCGCCGGCAGACCACGGGCCGGACGGCCGCGCGCCCTGCCGCCGCCGTCCGCCGTCCCGTCCGCCGGGCAGCCCTGGGCGCCCTGGCCGGCGCGCTCACCGCCACCCTGGCCGGCTGCGGCATCGAGACCACCGATGTGATCGACGCCGGGGAGCCGGCGTCCGGGGTACGGGCCCCGGGCAAACCGCCGGCCGATGTGCAGCTGTTCTTCTACGGGCCGGACGGGCTCCACCCGGCGACCCGCCCGGCGAAGGAACCGCTGGACCCGCAGGCCGCCATCAACCTGCTGATGCAGGGGCCCAACCACGCCGAGCGGATGCGGGGGCTCTCCAGCGTCGTGCCCAAGTTCCCCGCTCCGCTCACCGCCACGACCGGGCCCGGCCGGGTCGCGATCACCCTGCCGGTGAACGCCAAGCTGCTGGACCCGGCCTCGCTGAACCAGCTGGTGTGCACCGCCGCCAACGCCCGCGTCCCCGGGGACCGGCCGCCGGGCCAGGTCACGGTGACGCTGGTCGGCCACGGGGTCCAGGTCGGCCCCATGGTGTGCGGCGGCAGCAACGCCTTCCCGCTGGTCCAGGCGACCCCGACCAGCGCCGCCGACACCGCCGACGGAGGAGACTGACCCGGCCGCCCTGTCCGGCCCGCGCCCCGGGCCGGACAGGGCGCTGCGCTACGGTGAAGGGACGAGGACCGTCCGGCCCGCACCTCGGGAGAATCCCATGACCGAGCGCAAACCCCCCGGCGTCAGCTTCGAGAGCTGGGTCGACAAGCAGATCCGCGAGTCGGCCGAGCGCGGCGGCTTCGAGCAGCTGCCCGGCTTCGGCAAGCCCCTCCCCCACCTCGACCGGCCGTACGACGAGACGTGGTGGATCAAGGAGAAGATGAGCCGGGAGCAGATGTCCTTCCTCCCGCCCACCCTCGTCCTGCGCAAGGAGGCCGAGGACGCCCTGCAGGCCGCCGCCGACGCCCCGAGCGAGGCCGCGCTCCGCCGCATCCTGACCGAGATCAACGACCGGATCCGCACGGCACTGGCCGCCCCGCAGGAGGGTCCACCGCTGAACCTCGTCCCGTACAACATCGAGGAAGAGGCCCGCAAGTGGCGGGAGAGGCATCGCAGTTGAGGGTACGGCGCGCGGCGCGTCAGGGCCCCGTCGGCGCCAGCCGGACCCGTAGGAAGCGCGGTCGGTAAAGCTCCACGTCACCGTTGACCATGGGGTCGGCAGGGGTCCCGGGCGGGCCCAGCCAGTTGACGTCGTAGCTGAGCAGCAGGCCCGCGTCGGTGGTGAACTCCGGGTGGGCCTGGGGGTTGTAGGCCGCGACGTGGGCGGGGTCGGGGCCGGACGGGCGGGGTGGGGTGATCCGGCCGGACGGGCCGTGCCAGGGGCCCTGGGGTGCGCAGGCCCAGTAGGCGGTGATCGTGCGCAGTCCGGCGGTGCCGCCGGCCGCGGTGTCCATGGTGAGCAGCACCCAGGTCCCGCCGTCGCGGACGACGGTGAAGGCGCTGCCGACGCCGCGCCGGCTTCCGCCTCGGAGCACCGGCGCGGCCCGCCCGGCGTCCGGCCGCCAGTGGGCGCCGTCCCAGTACCGCCAGGCCGCCCGGTCGGCGAGCCGGCCGGCCGGGACCCGGGCCAGATAGCCGCTGCCGGCGGGGGACGAGGGCGGGTCGTCGCCGCCGAAGACATAGGTCCGGTCACCGTCGCGGACCAGTGCGGTGCCGTAGAGGACGCGCCGGGCCGGGTCGGGGACGGTGCTCTGGTCGGCGACGGGGGCGATCGACTCCAGCCGGAGGCCGGGCAGGGAGAGGGTGGCGACGTCGGTGCCGTGCGGGATGCCGAAGACCCACGGGCCGGTGCCGGGGAGGCGGTTCCACAGCAGCACCCGGACGACCCGGTCGGATGAGCCGGGGGCGCGGGGCTCCACTGCCGCCTGGACGGGCCAGCGCCAGCCGCCGCCGGACGGGTCGGGGAAGAACGGTCCGGGCGCGGCCGGGGTGCCGCCGGTGAGGGTGCGCTCCGGGGTGCCCGACGGGGACATCACCACGAGGGAGTTGTGCCGGAGGTAGGGGGTGCCGCCGGTGTCGGTGGTGCGCCAACTGCGGGGTGCGCCCTGGGGGTTGGGCGGCGGGTGGACCCGGTCGAGGAAGGTGTCGGAGAACAGCCAGAGCGTCCGGCCGTCGGGGAGGCGCACCGAGTGGGTGCCGTCGCCGCCGGTCCAGTCGTCGGTGCGGGTGTTGTCGTCGCCGTAGCGGGCGAACGCCTCGGTGGTGGCGGGGTCCGTGGTCCAGGAGGCGAGGGTGCGGCCCGTGCAGGAGGCGCGGTCGGCGCCCGGATGCGGTGCCGGCACCAGTACGGCTGCGAGGGCGGCCAGGAGCAGGAGGACGAGCGGGGCGGCGGCGAGCGTGGTGCGGGTGATCGGCGGGTGGTGCATTCCGCTCCTCGGTGGGGTGCGGGGCCACCGTAGCGCGCGGGCCGGGCCCTTCCGTGACGGTTCGCGCGGTACATGGCAATCGGCGCTCCGTTCAACGAGGGCAAGGTCACAGCGTTGCCCCCTGCTCCGGCTAACGCTCGTTCGCCTAGCCTGCTGCCATGACCGCCGAGTCCCCCGAACTCCCCCTGGCTGCCGCCTTCCCGGCGGCCGAACGCGAGCAGTGGCAGCGCCTCGTCGAGGGCGTGCTGCGCAAATCGGGCGCTTCCGACGCCGTCGGTGCCGCCGCCGAGGATGCGCTCGCCACCGATCTCCAGGACGGCATCAGTGTCCGTCCGCTCTATACCGCCGAGGACGCGCCGTCCGCGGCGGGTCTGCCCGGCTTCCCGCCGTTCACAAGGGGGAGCCGGCCGGAGGGCACCGCCGCGTCCGGGTGGGACGTACGTCAGCGGCAGACCGGCACCGATCCCCGGCGGGTCAACGAGGAGCTGCTGGCCGACTTGGAGAACGGGGTCACCTCGGTGTGGCTGACCGTGGGCGCCGGCGGGGTGCCGGTGTCCGGTCTGGCACAGGCGCTGCGGGGCGTCTATCTGGATCTGGCGCCGGTGGTGCTGGACGCGGGTGGGGAATTCCCGTCGGCGGTCGAGGAGTTGCTGCGGCTGTACCGCGAGTCCGGGGTGGCGCTGACGGAGACGGCGGCCGTGCTGGGCGCGGATCCGCTGGGCCTGCTGGCGCGTACCGGGGACGACGGAGGGCTGGCCGAGGGGCTGGCGGCCGCGGTCCGGCTGGCCGGCTGGGCCGCGGAGAGCGCGCCGCGGATCCGCGCGATGACAGTCGACGCGCTGCCGTATCACGAGGCGGGCGGTTCGGCCGCCGAGGAGTTGGGGGCCTCGCTGGCCACCGGTGTGGGGTATCTGCGGGAGCTGACCGCGGACGGGCGGGGCCTGGGCATCGACGCGGCCTGCCGGCAGCTGGAGTTCCGCTACGCCGCCACGGCCGACCAGTTCCTGACGCTGGCCAAGCTGCGGGCGGCACGGCTGCTGTGGGCGCGGGTCGCGGAGGTGTGCGGGGCGTCGCCGGCCGCGGCCGCGCAGCGCCAGCACGCGGTGACCTCGACGGTGATGATGTCGCGTCGGGATCCGTGGGTGAACATGCTGCGTACGACCGTTGCCGCGCTGTCCGCGGGGCTGGGCGGCGCGGACGCGGTGACGGTGCTGCCGTTCGACGCGGCGCTGGGGCTGCCGGACGCGTTCGCCCGGCGGATCGCCCGGAACACCCAGTCGGTGCTGCTGGAGGAGTCGCATCTGGCGCAGGTGATCGACCCGGCGGGCGGCTCCTGGTACGTGGAGCGGCTGACGGCCGAACTGGCCCGGGCGGGCTGGGCGTTCTTCCAGGAGATCGAGGGTGCGGGCGGGCAGGCCGCCGCGCTGCGGTCGGGGATGATCGGCGAGCGGCTGGCGCGGACCTGGCGGCGGCGCGGCGAGGATCTGGCGCACCGCCGGGAGCCGATCACCGGTGTCAGCGAGTTCCCGAACCTCGCAGAGGCCCCGCTGGAGCGCGAGCCGGCCCCCGTGCCGGCCGGCGGTGGGCTGCCGCGGGTGCGCCGGGACGACGCCTTCGAGGCGCTGCGGGCGCGTTCGGACGCGCACCTGGCGGCGCACGGGGCACGGCCGAAGGCGTTCCTGGCGGCGCTGGGCCCGGTCGCGGCGCACACCGCGCGGGTGACGTTCGCCGCCAATCTCTTCCAGGCGGGCGGGATCGAGACGGTGGCGGAGCAGGTGACGGCGGCGTCGGTGGCCGCGGCGTTCGCGGCGAGCGGCGCCCGGATCGCGTGTGTGTGCGCCAGCGACGCGGTGTACGCGGAGCAGGCGGCGGAGGTGGCCGCGGCGCTGAAGGCGGCGGGTGCGGTGCGGGTGCACCTGGCGGGCAGGCCGGGTGAGCGCCGGGAGGAGTTCGCGGCGGCCGGGGTGGACACGTTCGTGTTCGCGGGCTGCGATGCGGCCGGGGTGCTGTCCTCGGCCCTGGATGTCACGGAGGTGGCGGCATGAAGGAGACGGCACAACAGGCTGGCGCCTTGGGCGAACCGCCGCTCGGCACCCCTGGACGGTCCGGCGCCATCCCGGACTTCAGCACGGTGGAGCTGGGCGAGGTGCCCGGTCCTGCGGCGCCCGGCGACCCGGAGCGCTGGGCGGACGCGGTCCAGCAGGCCACCGGCAAGAGCGTCGCGGATCTGACGTGGGAGACGCCGGAGGGCATCGACGTCAAGCCGCTGTACACCGCGGCCGACCTCGACGGCCTGGATTTCCTGGGCACCTACCCGGGCATCGCGCCGTATCTGCGCGGCCCGTACCCGACGATGTACGTCAACCAGCCCTGGACGGTCCGGCAGTACGCGGGCTTCTCCACCGCCGAGGAGTCCAACGCCTTCTACCGGCGCAACCTCGCCGCCGGCCAGAAGGGCCTGTCGGTCGCCTTCGACCTGCCCACCCACCGCGGCTACGACAGCGACCACCCGCGGGTGACCGGTGACGTCGGCATGGCGGGCGTGGCCATCGACTCGCTCTACGACATGCGGCAGCTCTTCGAGGGCATCCCGCTGGACAGGATGACGGTGTCGATGACGATGAACGGCGCGGTGCTGCCCGTTCTCGCCCTCTACATCGTGGCAGCCGAGGAGCAGGGCGTACCGCCCGAGAAGCTGGCGGGGACCATTCAGAACGACATCCTCAAGGAGTTCATGGTCCGCAACACCTACATCTATCCGCCGCAGCCCTCGATGCGGATCATCTCCGACATCTTCGCGTACACCTCGCAGAAGATGCCGCGCTACAACTCCATCTCGATCTCCGGCTACCACATCCAGGAGGCGGGCGCGACCGCCGACCTGGAGCTGGCGTACACCCTCGCCGACGGGGTGGAGTACCTCCGCGCGGGCATGGCGGCCGGGATGGACGTGGATTCCTTCGCGCCGCGGCTGTCGTTCTTCTGGGCGATCGGCATGAACTTCTTCATGGAGATCGCCAAGTTGCGGGCGGCCCGGCTGCTGTGGGCGAAGCTGGTCTCGCAGTTCGAGCCGAAGAACCCCAAGTCCCTGTCGCTGCGTACCCATTCGCAGACCTCCGGCTGGTCGCTGACGGCCCAGGACGTGTTCAACAACGTCACCCGGACGTGTGTGGAGGCGATGGCCGCGACCCAGGGCCACACCCAGTCCCTGCACACCAACGCGCTGGACGAGGCGCTGGCGCTGCCCACCGACTTCTCGGCCCGGATCGCCCGCAACACCCAGCTGTTCCTCCAGCAGGAGTCGGGCACCTGCCGGGTGATCGACCCCTGGGGCGGCAGCGCCTACGTCGAGCGGCTCACCCACGATCTGGCGCGCCGGGCCTGGGCGCACATCGAGGAGGTGGAGGCCGCCGGCGGCATGGCCAAGGCCATCGACGCCGGTATCCCCAAGCTCCGCGTCGAGGAGGCCGCGGCCCGTACGCAGGCGCGGATCGACTCCGGCCGGCAGGCGCTGATCGGCGTGAACAAGTACCGGGTGGAGACCGACGAGGAGATCGAGGTCCTCAAGGTCGACAACTCCGCGGTACGGGCCCAGCAGATCGAGAAGCTCAAGCGGCTGCGCGCGGAACGCGACGAGGACGCCTGCCGGCGGGCGCTGCGGGCGCTGACGGACGCGGCGAAGTCCGCGCCGGGCCCGGGACTTGAGGGCAACCTGCTGGCGCTGGCGGTGGACGCGGCACGTGCGATGGCGACCGTCGGGGAGATCTCGGACGCCCTGGAGGAGGTCTACGGACGCCACTCGGGGCAGATCCGTACCATCTCGGGTGTGTACCGAGACGAAGCGGGCCCCTCGTCGGGGGTCGAGCGCACCCGGGAGCTGGTGGCCGCGTTCGAGCGTGCCGAGGGCCGCCGGCCGCGCATCCTGGTGGCCAAGATGGGGCAGGACGGCCACGACCGGGGGCAGAAGGTGATCGCCACGGCCTTCGCCGACCTGGGCTTCGACGTGGACGTCGGCCCGCTGTTCCAGACCCCGGCCGAGGTGGCGCGGCAGGCGGTGGAGGCCGATGTGCACATCGTCGGCGTCTCCTCGCTGGCGGCCGGTCACCTCACCCTCGTACCGGCGCTGCGGGAGGCACTGGCGGCGGAGGACCGGGAGGACATCACCATCGTGGTCGGCGGGGTGATCCCGCCGCAGGACGTCCAGCCGCTGCGGGACATGGGCGCCGCCGCGGTGTTCCTGCCCGGCACGGTCATCCCGGACGCGGCCCACGACCTGGTGCGGGACCTGGCCTCGGTCCTCGGCCACGAGCTGTAGGGCGGAGGGGCATGCCTGCGAGGATCGATGTCGACCGGTACGCCGAGGGGGTGCGGGCCGGCTCCCGGGCCTGGATCGCCCGCGCGGTCACCCTGGTCGAGTCCACCCGCGCCGATCACCGGGCGGCGGCCCAGCAGCTGCTGGTGCGGCTGCTGCCGTACTCCGGTGCGGCCCGGCGGGTGGGCATCAGCGGCGTGCCGGGCGTCGGCAAGTCGACCTTCATCAACGCCCTCGGCTCGCTGCTGACGGGTATGGGGCACCGGGTGGCGGTGCTGGCCGTCGACCCGTCCTCCAGCCGGACCGGCGGCTCCATCCTGGGCGACAAGACCCGGATGGAGCGGCTGGCGACGGACCCGGCGGCGTTCGTCCGCCCCTCCCCCACGTCCGGCACGCTGGGCGGGGTGGCCCGGGCGACCCGGGAGTCGATCGTGGTGATGGAGGCCGCGGGCTACGACGTGGTGCTGGTGGAGACGGTCGGCGTCGGCCAGTCGGAGACCACCGTCGCGGGCATGGTCGACACCTTCCTGCTGCTGACGCTGGCCCGCACCGGCGACCAGCTCCAGGGCATCAAGAAGGGCGTCCTGGAGCTGGCGGACCTGGTGTCGGTCAACAAGGCGGACGGGCCGCACGAGCGGGACGCCCGCGCGGCGGCCCGCGAACTGGCGGGCGCGCTACGCCTGTTGCAGCCTGCGGACGCGGCGTGGACGCCCCCCGTCCTCACCTGCAGCGCCCGCGAGGGCACCGGGCTGAAGACGGTGTGGGAGCGGGTGGAGCAGCACCGCACGCTGCTGGAGTCCACCGGCGCGCTCGCCGAGCGGCGCCGCGCGCAGCAGGTCGACTGGACGTGGTCGATGGTCCGGGACCGGCTGATCGACCGCCTCCAGGAGCATCCGGACGTCCGCCGGCTGGGGCCGGAGGTCGAACGGGCGGTCCGCGCGGGCGAGATCACCGCGACGCTGGCGGCGGAGCGGCTGCTGTCGGCGTTCGGCCTGGGCGAGGACTTCGCCGAGTGCCTGACCGGGGGCGCCGACAAGCACTCCTGACGCAGGATCAAACCCGTTACGGGCAACGTCAACTGGGCGCCCATGACGCGGACTTCGCGCGGCGCCGCCCGCGCACCGCCGCTCAGCCGCGCGAGACCACCGTGGCCCACACGGTCTTGCCGGAGTGGTCCGGCTGCGTCCAACCCCAGGAGTCGCTCAGCTGGTTGACGAGGTGGAGTCCGCGCCCGGACTCGGCCAGATCCTCCTGCGGCCGCAGCACGGGCGCCCGGTTCCCGCCGTCGGAGACCGCGCACAGCACCCCGCGCTCCTGCCGGGTCAGCGCCAGCCAGGCATGGCAGAAGCGTTCCTTGGTAAGGAAGTTGAAGCCCATGTCGAGGGGGTCGGCGGCGCCGTGCCGGAGGGCGTTGCTGACCAGTTCCGAGACGACCAGGACGGCGTTGTCGGCGAGATGGGGGCACATCCGCCAGGCTTCGAGGGTGGCCCGGGTGAAGCGGCGGGCCTCGGCCACGGTGCACTCCGCGCCGCTGAGCGCACAGGCCGCGAAGCCGTCCGGCCCCGGCATGCACCACGCATCCCGGCCGGTGGCGGCCGCTGGCTCCCCTCCTTCCCGGAGGGCGTCGCGCTCGGACTGTGCCGGGTGTGTGGTCATCACGATCTCCGCGGAGGGGCATACGGGTTGGGCGCGTCCGGGACGGTCTGGGCGGGGCCGCCCCGGAGGGCTAATATCCTCGTCGGCCGTCCATCGCTGCAAGTGCATCTGCAATTACACCGACAAGGACGGCAGCCCAGGGACCGGATCACGCCAACCGTGATCACGGCCCCGGACCGGTCCCGAGCACCCCCCACCAAGGGAGCAGCTGTGATGGAGTCGATGACCAACGGAATGCCGGCCACCGCAATCGGCAACGCGGACTGGCGCAAGAGCCGCCGCAGCAACCCCAATGGCAACTGCGTTGAGCTGGCGCTTCTTCCGGGCGACGGGGTCGCGGTACGCAACTCGCGGCACACCGCGGGCCCGGCGCTGGTCTATCCGCGCGCCGAGATGGTCGCGTTCCTCCAGGGCGCGAAGGACGGCGAGTTCGATGATCTGTTCGTCCGCGACTGACCGGAAGGCCGCCATCGGAGGCAATAACTGAGGCATATGTCGGCCGGATAGTCGGCGTAGGTGTACGCCCCCGCGGGGCAATGGGACACTGGGCATCGGCCCGACCACTCAGGGGAGTCAGCATGAGCGCCGCGCAGCCGAGCAGCGACCCGTCCCTGCGCCGCTATCTGGACCATCCACGCGGTGGGCCGACCATCCTGCGCATCGTGCTGGGCACTCAGCTGCGCCGGCTGCGGGAGGCCGCCGGCATCACCCGCGAATCCGCCGGGGACGCCATCCGCGCCTCGCACGCCAAGATCAGCCGCCTGGAACTGGGCCGGGTGAGCTGCAAGGAGCGCGATATCACCGACCTGCTGACGCTCTACGGCGTCACCGACAGCGCCGCCCGCGCCACCTACCTCGCGCTCGCCCGCCGGACCGGCAGCCCCGGCTGGTGGCACCAGTACAACGACGTGCTGCCCAGCTGGTTCGAGACCCACCTCGGCCTGGAGTCGGCCGCCTCGGTCATCCGCACCTATGAAGTCCAGTTCATTCCGGGGCTGTTGCAGACCGCGGACTACGCGCGGGCGGTGGCCCGGCTGGGCAACCCGCGGGCCACTCCGGAGGAGACCGAACAGCGGGTCGCGCTGCGGATGGAGCGCCAGCGGCTGCTGACGCTCACCGACCCGCCCCGGCTGTGGGCCATCGTCGACGAGGCATGCCTGCGCCGCCCGCTGGGCGGGCCGGAGGTGATGGCCGGTCAGGTCAAGCACCTGCTGGAGATGGCGCGGATGCCCAACATCACCCTCCAGGTGGCGCCGTTCGCCCTCGGCGGCCTCGCCGCGGCCGGCGGCCCGGTCACCATCCTCCGCTTCCTGGAGCCCGATCTCCCCGACATCGTCTATCTGGAGCAGCTGACCAGCGCGCTCTATCTGGACAAGCGCACCGACGTCGACCACTACCTGGCGGTGATGGACCGGCTCAGCGCCCAGGCCGAGTCGCCCCGGAACTCGGTCGCGATGCTGGAGGGACTGCTGGGACAGTCCCGCTGAACCGGCCGCGGTACGGGCACGGCACGGGTCACGTCAGGGCTTGCGCGCCACACCCCCGTATGCGATCCACTCCTGCGTCAGCTGCCTGGGCCCGGCGTCGGACGGGTCGCCGCCAGGTGGAGACCTCCACCAGTCCGGGCTCCTGAATCTCCAACCCGTCCAGGAATGCCCTCAGTTCGTGCTGCTGCCGCCCCCGGCCCCAGTGCCCCTGCGTGCTCACCCGCATGAACTCGGTGACGAAGTCCCGCGTCGCGGCGTCCTCGCTCACCAGCTGACACACCATCCTGGGCCGGCAGCCCGGAGCCGTGGTCGACGGGCGGGCCGCGCTCGGCCGGGCGGTTCTCATCGGCCTCTCACGGTCCGCTCATGGGCCCGTCACAAGGGGTGCCTACGGTCGGTGCCGGGCCGCGATCCGGCGGCCGGAGGAGAGGGCACCGTGTACCACCTGACCGGCGTGACGAAGCACTACCGACGCGGTGGCGAGCTGGTGCGGGCCCTGGACGGCGTCGGGTTCTCGGTCGCGGACGGCACCGTGCTCGCCGTCCAGGGGTCGCCCGGCGCGGGCCGTTCGACGCTGCTGCGGATCCTCGGCGGGCTGGAGCGGCCGACCGGCGGCAGCGTGCTGCTCGACGGTACGGATCTGGCCACCGTCACCGCGTGCCGGCTGAGCCGGATCCGGGCCGAGTCGATCGGGCTGCTCGGGCCGGACGACGGCGAGCGGCCCGAGCTGGCCGCGGGGCTGACCGTGCGGCAGAGCGTGGCCGCCGCGCTGGCCCCACTGCGGCTGCGGCCCGCGGACCGCTGGGAGCTGGCCGGGGACGCGCTGGCGGAGGTCGGGCTGACCGATCAGGGGGAGCTGCTGCCGGCGGAGCTGGATCCGTACGCGCGGCGGCGGGCCGCGCTCGCCCGGGCACTGGTCAAGCGGCCCACGGTGCTGCTCGCGGACCGGCCGACCGAGGGTCTGCCGCCGTCGGCCCGGGCCGACTTCACCGAGCTGCTGGTGCGCGTGTGGGGCGCGCACCGGCTCACCTGCGTCGTCGCCACGGACGACGAGGCGCTGGCCGGGCGGGCGGCGCGGCGGCTGGTGCTCGCCGGGGGCCGGATGGTCGCCGCGGGCCGGGTGGCCGGTTCCGGTCGGGGCGGGACGGACGCGTGGTGTCCACGTGGCGCGGGGCGGTAGAAGAGGGGCATGACCACAGAGCAGAGCGAGTCCAGGGAGCAGGCGCCGGTCGGTGCGCCCGCCGGCGGCCCGGTGGCGCCGCCGGGCGTCGAGGAGATGGTGCGCGCCAACGAGGCCAACTGGGACGCCCGCACCCCGGTCCATGTGGCCAGTGCGTTCTACGGCCTGGACGGGTCGCGGCGGCCCGACGACTGGTTCGCGCCGTTCGAATGGGCCGACCTGGGGGAGCTGGCCGGGCGCGATGTGCTGCATCTGCAGTGCCATCTGGGCACCGAGACGGCGGCTTTCGCCGACCGGGGCGCGCGGGCGGTGGGGCTGGACTTCTCCGCCGAGGCGGTGGCGCAGGCGCGGCGGCTGGCGGCGGAGACCGGCCGGGAGATGGAGTTCGTGCGCTCGGACGTCTACCGGGCCGTGGCGGCGCTCGGCGACCGCCGGTTCGATGTGATCTACACCGGCAAGGGCGCGGTCTGCTATCTGCCGGACCTCGCCGCCTGGGCGGAGACCGTCGCCACGCTGCTGCGCCCGGGCGGAACGTGCTATCTGGTGGAGTTCCATCCGCTGCTGAACGCGCTGGGCGCGACGCCGCCCGCCGACCCGGACACCCCGCCGCTGCTGCTCCGCCACGACTATCTGGCGGGCCGGGGCGCCCTGCGCAGCGACACTCCCACCACCTACACCGACGGCCCGCCGCTCCAGGGCGCCACGACGAGCTACGAGTGGCGGCACGGCGTCGGCGAGGTCGTCAACGCGCTGATCGGGGCCGGGTTGAGCCTGCGGGGCATCCGGGAGACCGAGGCGCTGCCGTGGCCGCGCTTCCCGTCGATGGTGCCGGACGCCGACGGCTGGTGGCGGCTGCCCGACTCGGAGCCGATCATTCCGCTGCTGTACGCGGTGCGGGCGGTCAAGCCTGCGCAGCCATAGCCGACGCAGCGGGGCGCGGTGCGCGCCGGTGTCAGCCGCTGCGGCGGTAGACCGAGCGCAGGAGCTGGTCCTTGGCCGGGCCGGTGACCCGCCACTCCAGGTGCCAGCGGTCCGCGGCGACGGCGGTGAAGGTGCCCTCGTAGCGGTCCGCGGCACAGGGGTGGACGGCGGTCCAGCGGCCGGTCCGCAGGTCGAGGTCGTGGAAGGGGCGGCCGTCGGCGAAGGTGACCTCGGCGGTGCCGTCCGGACACGGCCGCAGCCGCAGGGTGCGGGTCGCCGGATGCACCACGCCGTCCCACGTCAGCTCGCCCTCCTCGGTGTGGCACAGCGTCCCGTCGGGGCCGTCCGGCCGGAAGTCCGCGGTGCCCCGGAAGCTGCCCACGCGGCCGGCCCGCAGGTCGTGGACGGCGCGCTCGATGCGCCAGCGGCCGGCGAGATACGCGGCGGCGTCGGGGACCAGGTGCATGCCCCCATTGTCGGGCAGCGCCCGGGGCTCACCCCATCGGCCCCACGGTCCGCCCCGCCCGCGCGCACCGGCGCCGCGCACCGTGCGGTACCCCGGCACCCGACTTACGCTCGGTATCGAGATCACCACCGAGAGAGACCGCCCAGAGACGCACCGAACCGCCAAGAGACGACACCGAAAGGCCCACCCATGCCGGAGCTGTTCATCGGCGGTCAGTGGACCGCAGCGGCCGACGGGCAGGTGCGGGAGATCCGCTGCCCGGCGGACGGCACGCTGGTCGCGACGGTCGACGAGGGCGGCCCCAAGGACGCGGCGACGGCCGTCACCGCCGCCCGGCTGGCCTTCGACGACGGGTCGTGGCCGCGTACCCCGGCCGCCGAGCGCGGCCGGGTGGTGCTCCGCGTCGCCGAGCTGCTGGAGCGGGACCGGGACGCGCTGGCCCGGGCCGAGTCGCTGGACACCGGCAAGCGGCTGGTGGAGAGCGGCTACGACATGGACGACATCGCGAACTGCTTCCGCTACTTCGGCAACCTCGGGGCGGCCGGCGGCACCGACCGGGTGGTGGACGCCGGCGCGCCCGAGACCGACAGCACGGTGCGGCACGAGCCGGTCGGCGTCTGCGCGCTGATCACGCCGTGGAACTACCCACTGCTGCAGACCGCCTGGAAGGTCGCGCCGGCCCTGGTCGCCGGGAACACCTTCGTACTGAAGCCGAGCGAGCTGACCCCGCACACCGCCATCCACCTGATGCGGCTGCTGGTGGAGGCCGGGGTGCCGGACGGGGCGGCCAACCTCGTCCTGGGCGCCGGCCCGTCGGTGGGGGCGCCGCTGACGGAGGATCCGCGGGTGGACATGGTGTCGTTCACCGGCGGGCTGGTCACCGGCCGCCGCATCATGGCCGCGGCGGCCCCCACGGTGAAGAAGATCGCCCTCGAACTGGGCGGCAAGAACCCCAACATCGTCTTCGCGGACGCCGACTTCGACACCGCCGTCGACTACGCCCTGACCGCGGTCTTCCTGCACTCCGGGCAGGTCTGCTCGGCGGGCGCCCGGCTGCTCGTCCAGGAAGAGCTGCACGACCGCTTCGTGGCGGAGGTGGTGACCCGCGCCCAACGCATCCCGCTCGGCGGCCCGTTCGACGAGCGGGCCCGCACCGGCCCGCTGATCTCCGCGGCGCACCGGGAGAAGGTCGCGGCGTACGTGGCCGCGGGGCTGGCGGAGGGCGCGGTGCTGCGCTGCGGCGGCGCACCGCCCGACGACCCGAAGCTGGCGGACGGCTTCTACTACCTGCCGACGGTGCTCGACGAGTGCACCCCGGACATGTCGGTGGTGCGCGACGAGTCGTTCGGGCCGGTGCTGACCGTGGAGCGGTTCCGCGACGAGGACGAGGCGGTGTCGCTGGCCAACGACACGGTGTACGGGCTGGCGGGGGCGGTGTGGACCGGCGACGGCGAGCGGGCGCACCGGGTGGCGGGCCGGCTGCGGGCCGGCACGGTGTGGATCAACGACTTCCATCCGTATGTGCCGCAGGCCGAGTGGGGCGGGATGAAGCAGTCCGGGATCGGCCGGGAGCTGGGACCGGCCGGGCTGGCGGAGTACCAGGAGGCCAAGCACATCTGGCGGAACACGGCGCCGCGTCCGCAGAGGTGGTTCGAGTGACGCCTTCCGGTTCCGGTCCCTCCGGCCCCGCCGCGGGCGGTCCCGCCGACGACGGCGAGCACGAGGACGGGGCGCTGGCCGAGCTCGGCTACAAGCCCGAACTCAAGCGCACCCTCGGCAACTTCCACACCTTCGCCGCCGGCATCAGCTACATCTCCATCCTCACCGGCACCTTCCAGCTGTTCTACTTCGGGGTGAGCCACGGCGGTCCGGCCTACTGGTGGTCCTGGCCGATGGTCTTCGGCGGCCAGCTGATGGTCGCGCTGTGCTTCTGCGAGCTGGCCTGCCGCTATCCGGTGGCCGGGTCGATCTACAACTGGGCGAAGCAGCTGGGCGGTCCGCACGTGGGCTGGCTCGGGGGCTGGATGATGCTCACCGCGTCCATGGTCTCGCTGGCCGCGGTGGCGCTGGCCTACCAGGTGACGCTGCCGCAGATCTCGTCGTTCTTCCAGGTCATCGGAACCGGCACCGGCCAGACCGACGCGGCCGCCAACGCCGTCCTGCTGGGCAGCGTCCTGATCACCTTCACCACCCTGGTCAACGCCTTCGGCGTGAAGCTGATGGCGCGGATCAACTCGGCCGGCGTGGCCATCGAGCTGATCGCCGCGATCGTGCTGATCCTGCTGCTGGCCGCGCACACCAGCCGCGGCCCGGCCACCGCGCTCACCGACACCTTCGGCAAGGGGCAGGGCGAGAGCCTGGGCTACCTCGGCGCGTTCCTGACCGCCTCGCTCGCCTCCGCGTACGTCATGTACGGCTTCGACACCGCCTCCTCGCTGGGCGAGGAGTCCAAGGACCCGGCCCGCAACGCGCCCCGGGCGATCCTGCGGGCGCTGATCGCCTCGTTCCTCATCGGCGGGCTGATCCTGCTGTTCGCGCTGCTCGCCGTCCCCGATCTGCACGACAAACGGCTCTCGCTGGACGGTCTGCAGTACGTCGTCCTGGCCACCCTCGGGTCGACGGTCGGGCAGATCGTCCTGTGGTGCGTGGTCATCGCGATCACCGTCTGCGAACTGGCGGTGCACACCGCCGCCATCCGGCTGGCGTTCGCGATGGCCCGGGACAACAACCTCCCGGCGTCCTCGAAGCTGGCCCGGGTCAGCCCGCGGTTCCAGACGCCGGTGGTGCCCGCGGTGGTGATCGGGCTGGTCGGCATCGCGGTCCTGCTGATCAACGTCAACCAGCCGCAGATCTTCTCGGTGATCACCAGCATCGCGATCATCATGATCTACCTGGCGTATCTGATGGTGACGCTGCCGATGCTGGTGCAGCGGCTGCGCGGCAGGTGGACGACGCGGCAGGGCGCCTTCTCGCTGGGGCGGTTCGGTCTGCCGGTGAACGTCCTGGCGGTGCTGTGGGGGCTGGCGATGTCCGTCAACCTCGCCTGGCCGCGCGCCGCGGTCTACAACGCCACCGGCCCGCAGCACTGGTATCTGCGCTGGGGCGCCTTCCTCTTCATCGGCGTGGTGGGGCTCGGCGGCTTCGCCTACTACTGGTTCGTCCAGCGGCACCGCACCGGCGTACTGGCCTCGCACGCCGCACAGGAGGCGGACTCCGGCGACGCCACCACCCCCGCGCCCTGACCCCGACCGTCCCAAGCGGTCCCGACCCACCCCGTCCCGTTCCGACTTGGAGACAGCGCCATGTCCGACGCAACGCACGTGGAGCAGACCGATTCGTTCGACTACGTCGTGGTCGGCGGCGGTACGGCCGGCGCGGTGGTGGCCGCCCGGCTCAGCGAGGACCCGTCCGTCGCGGTCTGCCTGCTGGAGGCCGGCCCCTCGGACGTCGGGGACGAGAACATTCTGCGGCTGGACCGCTGGATGGGGCTGCTGGCGTCCGGCTACGACTGGGACTATCCGGTCGAGCCGCAGGAGAACGGCAACAGCTTCCTGCGGCACGCCCGCGCCAAGGTCCTGGGCGGCTGCTCCTCGCACAACTCCTGTATCGCCTTCTGGGCGCCCGCCGAGGACCTCGACGAGTGGGCGGCGCTGGGCTGCACGGGCTGGAGCGCGGCCGAGTGCTTCCCGCTCTTCCAGCGGCTGGAGAGCAACGACGCACCGGGCGAGCACCACGGCCGCTCCGGGCCGGTCACCCTGCGCGGCGTCCCGCCCAAGGACCCGTGCGGGGCGGCGCTGCTCCGGGCGTGCGCCGCGGTGGACATCCCCACCACCCCGTTCAACACCGGCACCACCGTGGTCCGCGGGGCGAACTGGTTCCAGATCAACTGCCGCCCGGACGGCACCCGTTCCTCCGCCTCGGTCTCCTATCTGCACCCCGTCATGGGCCGCCGGCGGAACCTCGACGTCCGCACCGGGGTACAGGCCAGACAGCTGAACTTCGACGGCGACCGGCGGTGCACCGGCGTGGACTACCTCTCCCCCGACCTGATCCACACCCGCACCGTCACCGCCCGCCGCGAGGTGATCGTCTCCTGCGGCGCCATCGACTCCCCCAAGCTGCTGATGCTCTCCGGCATCGGCCCGGCCGACCATCTGCGCGCCCTGGGCATCGCGCCGCTGGTGGACGCGCCGGGCGTCGGCGCCAACCTCCAGGACCACCCGGAGGGCGTCATCATGTGGGACGCCAGGCAGCCGATGGTGGACACCTCCACACAGTGGTGGGAGATCGGCATCTTCTACGACACCGAACCGGCCCTGGACCGGCCGGACCTGATGTTCCACTACGGCCAGGTGCCGTTCGACATGAACACCTACCGCCGCGGCTACCCGACGTCCGAGAACGCCTTCTGCCTCACCCCGAACGTCACCCGCGCCCGCTCGCACGGCACGGTCCGGCTGCGCACCCGCGACTTCCGCGACAAGCCCAGGGTGGACCCGCGCTACTTCACCCACGAGCACGACATCAGGGTGATGACCCACGGGCTCCGGCTGGCCCGCGACATCATCGCCCAGGCCCCGATGGCCGAGTGGGCGGGCGCGGAGCTGGCCCCAGGACCGGACGTACGCACCGACGCCGACCTGCTGGACTACATCCGCACCACCCACAACACCGTCTACCACCCGGCGTGCACCGTCGCGATGGGCGCTGCCGACGACCCGGCCACACCGCTTGACCCGCAGCTGCGGGTCAAGGGCACGTGCGGGCTGCGGGTGGCGGACGGCTCGGCGATGCCGTTCCTGACCGCGGTCAACCCGTGCATCACCACGATGATGATCGGCGAGAAGTGCGCGGACCTGATCCGGGGTGAGTGATCCTCGAATCAGGGGTGAGTAATCCCTCGGATCCGGGGTGGGTGATCTCGGGGAGCGCCGGGGCCGCTCGGTTCTCCCCCGAGGACGGGCGGTCAGTCGGCGGCAGGGGTCTCCGCCGGACGGACGTGGGCCGTCCACTTCTCCTCGATGCGGCCGAGCTTCCACACCACGAGCGCCACGATCCAGGTGAGGAAGAACATCCCGACGATGGCGAAGCCGATGACGTTCAGGTCCAGGCCGCCGACCCAGTCCCAGAAGGCGCCGTGCAGGCCGAGCTTGTCGGCGAGCAGGCCGAGCAGTTCCACCGTCCCGATGATCAGGGCCACGGCGACCGAGAGGCCGGTGATGGTGAGGTTGTAGTAGACCTTGCGGACCGGCTTCGAGAACGCCCACCCATAGGCGAAGTTCATGAACGAGCCGTCGATGGTGTCCAGCAGGCTCATCCCGGCGGCGAACAGGACCGGCAGGCAGAGGATGGCGTACCACGGCAGCCCGGAGGCGGCGCCGGAGCCGGCCAGCACCAGCAGCGCGATCTCGGTGGCGGTGTCGAAGCCGAGGCCGAAGAGCAGGCCGAGCGGGTACATCTGCCAGGGCTTGGTGATCGACTTCATGACGCGGCCGAGCAGGCGGTTCATCAGGCCGCGGTTGTTCAGCTGCTCCTCCAGCGCGGCCTCGTCGAAGTCGCCGGCCCGCATCCGCCGGAAGACCCCCCAGATCCCGACCAGGATCACGATGTTGATCGCGGCGATGACGTAGAGGAAGACGCCGGAGACGGTGGTGCCGATCATGCCGGTCACCGCGTGCAGTTGGGAGTTGTCGTCCTTGACCGGGCCGGCGAGCGCCTTGACGCCGAGCGAGAGCAGGAACGCCAGCCCGAAGACGATGCTGGAGTGCCCCAGCGAGAACCAGAAACCGACCGAGAGCGGCCGCTGCCCCTCGTGCATCAGCTTCCGGGTGGTGTTGTCGATGGCGGCGATGTGGTCGGCGTCGAAGGCATGCCGCATGCCGAGGGTGTACGCGGTCACCCCGATCCCGATACCGAAGCTCTTGGTGCCGAGGTTGTAGTGCTCCGGGGCCACGATCGCCACCAGGGTGAACCAGCCGATCACATGCAGCGCGAGAATGAACCCGGCCATACCGGCCATCCGCCCCCACTCGGCGCGGGTCATCGACCGCGCGATCCGCTGCCGGCGCGACGGCGGCGCCTGACCGGCCAGGGTCGGAGAGGGGGGCGTAGGCATGCGTGACACTGCTTTCTTCCGTTCCGCCCCGGCCTCTACCGGGACGCCCCTCAAGCATTCTCGCTCATTGCTTTTACTTGCAACCAATGTGCAGTAAAGCTCGCACCTGGTCTCCGGCGCTGGTCGTCACTCCACCCCACCTGGCGGCCACCGCGGCCCCCGCGGTCACCCGCGCGCCGGCCGCTCCGCCCCCACTGGCCGCGCCATGGCCCGCTCCAACAGCCGCTGCAGCTCCCCCTGTTCCTCCTGGCTCAGCCCGGCGAGCGGGGAGCCCTCACCGAGGAGCACGAGCAGCCGCTCCCGCAGCTCGACGCCCTGCGGGGTGAGGACGAGCTGCTTGGCGCGGCGATCGCCGGGATGCGGCCGACGCTCGATCAGCTGCTGCTTTTCGAGCTTGTCGACGACGAAGGTCGCATTGGAGGGCTCGCAGCTCATCCGCTCGGCGAGCTCCCGCATCGTCATCGGTGCGCTCAGTTCGCGCAGGGCGGTGGCCTGGGGTGCGGTGAGGCCCAGGGTGACCGCGCGCCGGCGGATGTGCTCGGAGATCCGCGCGGCCAGCCCGTTCACCAGCCCGCACACCTGGCGTTCCGCACGAGCCTGCGCCTCCGGGTCGGTCGTCATGAACCCATCGTAGCAAGTGCAGCTAGCCTAAATATTCCGAGCTTGAATAGTTCAAGCTTGATGCTTATGGTTGCGGACGCACGCCCCACCCACCCCGCCTTTCGGAAGAAGAGCAACATGAGCACCGCCGCGCCCGGCATCGACGCACGCCTGACCCGCCCCGCCACCCTCCGCTCGCTCCAACTCGGCGACCTCACCGTGTCGTACGTCCCTGACGGCGGCGTACCGCTGTCCCCGCGCGGGTGGCTGCCCGCCACCACCGACGAGACCTGGGCCGCGCATCCCGCATACCTGGACGCCACGGGGAATCTGGCGGCGGGCGTCGGCGGACTCCTGGTGGAGCGGGGCGAGCGAGCGTTGCTGATCGACACCGGCATCGGCCCGCGGTCGCTGCCGGCCGCCCCCGGCGAACCACGCGGCATCGTGCGCGGCGGCGCCCTGCTGGACAGCCTCGCCGCCCTCGGCCGCGCACCGGCCGACATCGAGGCGGTGGCGTTCACCCATCTCCACGTCGACCATCTCGGCTGGGCCTGGCAGCCCGCCCCCGGCAGCGACCGCCCGGCCTTCGCACACGCCCCCTACCTGGTCGCCGAACCGGAATGGACCCACCGCGACCTCCTCGAAGCACACGGCACCGGCCCGGAGGTGCTGACCGCCCTGGCCCCGTACGTCCGGACCATCGCGGACCGCGAAGAGGTCTTCCCCGGCGTGCGGGTGCGCTTCCTGCCCGGCCACACTCCCGGGCACGCCGTCTACGACATCACCTCGGGCGGGCGGCACCTGATCGCCTTCGGCGACGCCCTGCACTCGCCGATCCAGATCGGCCACCCGGAGTGGTCCGCCGCCCCCGACCACGACCCCGCCGAGGCCGCCGACATCCGCCGCCGGCTGGTCGCCGAACTCCAGGAGCCGCACACCATCGGCTTCGGCATCCACTTCGCCAACGTGGCGTTCGGGGAGGTCCGCCCGGGCCCGGACGGACCGGCCTGGCACCCCCTCGACGACCTCGACGCCTGACCCGCCCCGTAGTCACCACAGTCGCCAACAGCCGCCACAGCCACCGCGGTCACTACCGGGTCACGACGTATAGTCCGCGTTGATCCGGACGTACTCGGCGGACAGATCGCAGCCGAACACGGTCGCCTCGCCATCCCCCAGGCCAAGCGTGATGGCGATCTCGACCTCATCGCGGCGCATGGTCTCGGCGAGCGCGTCGAGCACGTCCGCGGTCGGCTCGGCCGGATAGACCTCGATGTCACCGAAAGCCACCGTGACATCGGCCGGGACGATGTCGTCGTCCTCGGTGTTCTTGCCGATGGCCATCAGGACCCGCCCCCAGTTGGGATCGGCGCCGTGCACGGCCGCCTTGACCAGGGGGGAGTTGACGACGCTCTTGGCGATCCGCCTGGCCTGCGCCGCGTCGCGCGCCCGGGAGACGGTGACCCGCAGAAGTCTGGTGGCCCCCTCGCCGTCACTCGCGAGCTGCCGGGTGAGGTCCAGACACAGGTCGGCGAGGGCCGCGGCGAACTCCGCCGGATCGACCGGGCCGGCGGCACCGTTGGCCAGCACCGCCACGGTGTCGGAGGTGGAGGTGTCGGTGTCGACGCTCAGGCAGTTGAACGTCCGGTCCACGGCCGCCCGCAGCGCGCCGTCCAGGTCCGCCGCCCCGATCCCGGCGTCGGTGACGACATAGGCCAGCATCGTGGCCATGTTGGGCTCCAGCATGCCAACGCCCTTGGCGACACCGACGATCCGGGCGCCGCCGACCGTGCGGACCGCGGTCTTCGGACGGGTGTCGGTGGTCATCATGGCCCGCGCCACGTCCAGCGGCGCCGCGGCGAACGCGCCGGCGCCGCGTCGCGCGGCCCGCTCGAAGTGCTCCCGGATGGCATCCATGGGCAACGGCCGCCCGATCACGCCCGTGGACCCGATGAGCACCTCGTCGTCCGGGACCCCCAGCAGCCCGGCGACCCTCCCCACCACCTCGGCGGCGTTCTCCGCACCCTGCCGGCCCGTGGCGACATTGGCGTTCTGCGCCAGGGTGACGACGGCACGCAGCCGCCGCCCGGCAGCGTGCGTCCGGCTGAGAACCACCGCGGGCCCGGCGAAGAGACTCCGGGTGAACATCGCGGCACTCACGGCCGGCACCTCCGAGGCCACGATCGAGATGTCATCACCCCGCTCCCGCAACCCACCATGCCCCGTATACGCCCGAAACCCCTTGGGCCACACGAGCCCCGCACCGACACCACCGACACCAGCACCAACACCAACACCGGCCGGATCATTATTCGTCATGACGCATACTTTTACATACCACGAGCCGAGCCGTCGACCGTTTTCCCGTTCTCACCCACTCCCTCCCGGCAGCCAACTCGGCAGGAAGGGACGGCTGGTCACGAACTCGCGGAAGGCCAGGGCGGCCGCGGACAGATAGCCGTCCTCGCGCCACACCAGGCTCAGCACGCGATGGCAGTCGGGGGCGTCGATACGCAGCCAGGCACCCAGCGGACTCCGACCGGCCCCGCGCGACATGGCCGGCACGAGGCCGACACCCAGACCGGCACCGATCAAGTCCCCACTGGCGCCCGGCTCGTCGCCCTCACAGGAGAGGACCGGGGTGAGCCCCTCCGCCGCGAAGAGCCGATCCAGCAGGGCGCGCGGCCACGCCCCCGTGCGTGTGGTGACGAACGGCTCATCGGCCAACTCGGCAATCGTCACGCTCTCCCGGCCGACGAGCCGGTGCCCGAGCGGTACGGCCAGCAGCACCTCCTCGCGCGCCAGCTCGACGACGTTCAGGTTGGCTCCGGTCAGCGCCTGCGAGGCGATGCAGAAGTCGACCTCGCGGGCGCGCAGTTGGCGCTCCATCTCCTCCGCGGTCGACTGGAAGAGCCGGACTTCGGCCCGGGGATGGGCGGTACGGAAGCCGGCCAGCAGGCCGGTGAGCGTCAACAGCGTCTCGGCGGCGACCGAGACCCGGCCAAGGACCTGGCTGCGGGCGTCCCGCACAGCGCGCCGCCCGTCGTCGAGTTCGCTCAGCGCCCGCTCGACATGGCGCAGGAACGTCGCACCGTACTGGTTGAGCCGGATCCGCCGCCCCTGCCGGTCGAAGAGCGGTGCGCCCAGCTCCGCTTCGAGCCGGGCGATGGCGCGGCTGAGCGACGGCTGGGCGACCCGCAACTCCTCGGCGGCCCGGCTGACATGCTCATAACGGGCCACGACCTGGAAATACCGCAACTGCAACAGATCCATCGCCCACCCCTCTTCACGCGACGCCGACGAGGCAACACCCCCGGCCTCAGTCCCCCGCGCCCGCACCCGCCCGCAGCGTCAGACAGCCGGGAAGCGCCGCACAGGCATCGCGGAAGCGGCCGGCCAGCGCCTCGCGGGTAGGCGTGTCCGACCGGTCCGCCCAGGCATCCAACGCACAGTGCCAGGCAGCAACGAGCACCTCCATCGCCAGCCGCGGCCGCAGATCCTCCGCACCGGCGAGGCCGAACCGGCGCTGGAGCACCTCGACCGCCGCACGGCTGGTGTCCTGGCAGAAGCGCAGCCCGTGTGCCTCCATGGACGGCGTCCGGGCGGCCAACTGGCGGTTGAGCCGGACCCGTTCGGGCCAGTCAGCGGCGGTCATCCCGTCCAGCGAGGCGAGCACGACCTCCTGGAGCATCACCAGGAGCGGACCGTCGGCCGGCTCGCGGGTCTCCAGGTCCGCGAGAAAGGCCCGCCACAGATCGTGCAGCGGCGCCATCGCCACGTCTTCCTTGCTGGTGAAGTGCCGGAAGAACGTGCGCTTGGAGGTGTCCACCGCGTCGCAGAGCTCGTCGAGGGTCACGCTCTGAAATCCGCGTTCGCTGAACAGGCGCAGGGCGGTGTCGACCAGCGCCTCCCGCGTCCGCAGTTTCTTGCGTTCCCGCAGCGGAAGTCGCTCTGCGGCGTCGGGCGAGGGGCGTGGACTCTCCATGCCGGACAGCGTACCCGAGGGGTAAACGCCACTTGCACGCACATGCCACTGAGTGGCATAAATGTCTGACACAACCCACAACCCTCGCTCCACCGTCCACCGAAGGGGTGCACCGCGCCATGCGTGCTCTGCTCGTCGACCGCTCCTCCCCCGCCGGCCTCCGCCTCGCCCAGGCCCCCGACCCCCAACCGGCCCCGCACCAGGCCCTGATGCGGGTGGCGGCAACCTCCCTCAACTACGGCGAGGTACGCATCGGCCTCCAGGAGAGCGCCGACGGCGCGGTCCCGGGCTGGGACGCCGCCGGGGTCGTCGAACGGGCGGCGGCCGACGGCTCCGGCCCGGCCGCCGGCACCCCCGTCGTCACCCTCGGGCCGGACGGCGGCTGGGCCGAACTCCGCGCCGTGGACACCGACTTGATCGGCGTGGTGCCGCCCGGCGCCGACCCCGGGGCGATCGCCACGATCCCGGTGGCCGGCGCCACCGCGCTCCGCGCCCTGCACCGCCTCGGCCCTCTCCTGGGACGACGCGTCCTGATCACCGGCGCCACCGGCGGCACCGGCCGCTACGCGGTCCAACTGGCCCGGCGCGGTGGGGCACACGTCGTCGCCGCCACCGGATCCCCGGACCGGCACGGCGAGAGCCTGCGCAGCCTGGGCGCCCACGAGGTGGTGACCGGCCCCCACGACCTCACCACCCCCGTGGACGGCGTCATCGACCTCATCGGCGGACGTCAACTCGTAGCTGCCTACGGCAAGTTGGCCGAAGGCGGCACCCTGGTAGCGGTCGGCCACTCCGCACACGAGGACGAAACCTTCCCCTACGGCGCCCTCTACGGCGACCAGGGCCGGCACGACCGCACCCTCACCACGTTCTTCCTGCTCGCCTGCACCGGACTGGCCCGCGACCTGACCTGGCTCGCCGAACAGGTCGCCGCCGGCACCCTCGCCCCGCACCTCTCCTGGCGCGGCCCCTGGACCGACGCCCCCGACGCCATCGACGCCCTCCTCGAACGCCGCCTCCACGGCAAGGCCGTACTCGACCTCGACCAGGGCGTGCCCGGTGGGTCAGCGAGCCTGCCACGCCTGATCAGTTGACTGCGCTGACTCGGTTGACTACGGGCTGCACGCCGAGGGGGTGGTGGTGAGCCAGGAGCATGCACCGGCGGACGATCATTCGACGCCCGTCATCGAGTTCACCGACCGGCAGGGCCGGCCCGTCCGGTTCCGTCCCCGTCGCGACGGGGACGGGGCTGGGACTGGCCCTCGGAACCCATGTGCCGGTCGTCTACCTGCCGGTGATGGCCTTCTCAAGGAGCAACGTGAGGATCGACTCGGCATGTGTCCAGAGCAGGGCGCCGCCGAATTCCGGCACGACATGGTGTTGTGCACCGGGAATACGGGCAGCGAGCAGTGCTCCGTTGTCGGGCGAGTGGCTGGTGTCCCGCGCGCCGTACCAGATGTCGACCGGGACGGTGATCTCGTCGAGGGCGAACGGCCACCGCCCCATCGCCAGGACCGTGTCGCGGGCGTAACCAGCAGCACCTTGAGCAAATGCCTCGTTCAAGGCCCTGCGGTAACCAGCCGCGAAATCAGGATCCTGGTACACGGCAAGGTCGCACCCTGGACTCCCGGCCATGACCATGTCCCACATCGCATCCGCGGTGAAGCCCGCGAAAAACTCCTCGGCGCCGGCCGGATCGCATGCCACCCGCTCGACGAGGCCCCGCAGGTCCGCATCCAGAACAGAAGCGAACTCCGGCGCGGCGACCTCGTCCGCACCGGAGACGACAGCCAGTGCCGAGGCACCCCCCTCCGCAGCACACGCAAGAGCGAATGGCGCGCCCTGCGAGTTCCCGACCACGACCGGGCGCCCCAGCCCCCGCAGCGCACAGAGCTGACGCATATCCCCTGCGAAGTCGGAAAAGGTCCGCCCGGGGGCGGGCGTCGAGACACCGAGCCCCGGACGGTCCACAGAGACAAGACGCACTCCAAGCGCCTCAACAACGCCTGCACCGAACCCGAGCCACCGGCTCGTAGCTGCGCCCGGACACAACAGAACCGGCACCCCGTCCAACGGCCCCCACTCGGCCCAGCCGAGCAACCGTCCATCAGACAGCGCACACTCACCAAGCCGGGCAGGAACGTCAACATATCCAGTCATGATCAACATCATGGCCATGGACAGGATGTCCCGCACCCGACTTTCACCGATCGCGGCGGTGGGTGCGACTTCTGCGAGCAGGCCCTGGAAGGTGCAGTCCAGGTGTAGCCGGACATGGCTCGCATCATCGCCAGCGCGACCAGCTCGGCATCGCTGAGCTGCGACGCGACCCCCACGGCCGGCCGCCAGGGCGCCGGTTCCGGTGTCTCCGCCGGCGCCCCGTTGAAGTTGACCACCGAGAGGGTCCGGCGGGTCACCGAGCTCACCTCCCGCCTGAACGTCCTGCCTTTCGAGGACGAAGCAGGCAAGGCGGAACTGTTCGAGCAGATCCTCGGCAAGCCGCTGCCGTCGAGAGTCACGATCTATCCGCCCTTCTACACGGACCACGGTCTCCATCTCGACCTCGCCGAGCGCGTGTTCATCAGCCAGAACTGCACGTTCCTGGACTACGCCGGCATCCGGCTCGGCGAACGCGTGTTGGTCGGCCCGAAGGTCACGTTCATCACCAGCGGCCACCCGGTCGATCCCGAGGAGCGGCGGCTGTACCTCACCGGCGCACCCATCGACGTCGCGGAGAACGTGTGGATCGGCGCCGGTGCCACGATCCTGCCAGGCGTCAGCATCGGCCGTGATGCCGTGCTCGCCGCCGGCGCGATCGTGGCCGATGACGTGCCGCCGGCAACCCTGGTGACCGGCAGCAAACCGTGCACCGACAGTGGTGACGCCCACACCAGGGCCCCGCCGAGCCCCCCAACTACGGGGAATCATCCACACCACACCGGAAGCCTGGCACCCCTCCCTCAAGGCAACTGGCCCCATTCCAGGGGCACAACACCCCTCCGCTCGCTCACCCCGTACGATCACCGACCCCTTGGAATTGATCAAGTAGGGCCTGCCCGACGGGCCACGGCCAGAGCCTTTCAGCCCCTGAAGCCCCCGGTCCCTTCGCGCAAACCACACCTAAACCCGCCACACCCCCCACCAAACCCCCCACGGCACAAACCCCACCGCCGCCAGCAGCACCGGCGCCAGCCGCAGCCAGGCACCCCCGCCCCACGCCCGACGCCGCCGCCAGACAGCAACCACCGCCACAACCCCCGCCACGATGACGGCCACACCGACCAACTGCACCGCCAGCCACACCACCGGCCGCCCCCACACCTCAGGCACCGCAACCCCGTCCCCCACCACATAGACCGCGAGCGGACAAGCCACCGCTCCCACCACCGCGACCAACCCCAGCCCTGCCAGCCGGCGCACGGGACGCACCACGGGCCCGCGCCGCAGCACGGCACCCACGGGGTAGCCGGCGAAGCCGACCAGAAGCAGTAGCGGAGCCAGCCACGCGTACCAGGCGTCCCCAGGCACCGGCGTACTGGACGCCACCTGGGGCGGCGCGGGCGCCACGGCGCTCACGGGTGGGTGCCCGGCGGCCACCGCCCGCACCCACGAGGTCATGGTTTCCGCATAGCCGGGGGCCAGTTCCCCCAACGGCTTGCCGTGAAAGAGCGGGCCGCCCAGACGGTCGAAGCCGTCCGACGTCCGATGCCCGTTGTGCGCCGCACCGGGGACGAACTGGATGACCGCGTGCGGGTTGCCGGCCCGGCCGAGCGCCCGCTGGAAGACCCGAGCGCTCTCCCCGGGCGGCACCTGCATGTCGTGCGCACCCCACAGGGCCAACACCGGCGTCCGGTGCAGCCGCCCCAGCACCCGCAACGCATCGTAGTCCGCGCCCGGGAACCGGCCGGTGGCAGCGACGAGTTGGGCCGCCGGACCGGCGACCACACCGGTGAACGTCGCACCGGCTCCCCGATGCATCAGATGCGTGGTGAGATTCCATGCCTGCGTCCGCAACACGTCATACCCCGACCCGCCGATGGTGATCACGAACGCCACGTCGGACGACCGCGACGCGGCCAGCGGTGCCACCCAACCACCCTCGCTGAACCCCCACATCCCGACCTGGTGCGGATCGACGCCCGGCCACTTCCGCAACAGCCGCACTCCGCCGAGCGCGTCCTCGGCCAGCGCCCCGAAGTCGCGGTGGGTGCGGGAGTACCCGGCCGTCCGCTTGTCGTAGACGAGCGTGGTGATCCCCGCCCGCGCGAACGCCTCCGCCTCCTGCCGGTACTCCTGCCTGGGACCGGGCCCCGAACCGCCGATGAGCACGATGCCCGGGCGGCTGCCCCGCGCCCCCGCGGCGGTCAGTACCGTCCCGTGCAGGACGAGCCCCCCACCGCCGCGGAAGGTGACCTCCTCCCGGACCAGTCCGCCACCGCCCGGCGCCTCCGCACCGGCCCGTGGCGCGACAAGCAGCCCGGCGGCCACCACACAGACCAGAGCCAGACAGGCCCGCAGGAACGATCTGACAAAGAACTGCACTGCGTTTGCCCCCTCTTCCCAAAACGCCCGCAGAACGGGTCAGTTGCCCTCGGGTATGCCCAGCAGCCGGATGTGCACGGCCCGCGCGTCGGGCGCGACCTCGCCCTCCGCCGGCGAGAAGCGGTACAGGAGCGCGATGTACTCCTCGAAGAACGCACGCAGCTGCTCGGGGTTGAGTCGCAGCGTCGACCGGGAGAAGAGCGCCGCGTCGGCCCAGGGCCCGAGCGTGTCGCGCTCCTCCTCGAACCGGCGTACCAGATCGGCGAGTTCGGCGAAGTTGAGCCGGTGCATCTCCGTCAGGGCTTCGCGCATCTCGGGGGTCTGCCGGCTGTACGGCGGAAACCGCCGGTCCCCCGGCACCGCCCGCCACCACCGCTCCCGCCCCTTGGCCAGCTCCGGAACCTCCTCGACGAAGCCGTGCTTCGCCATCCGCCTGAGGTGGTAGCTGACCAGCCCGGTGCTCTCACCGAGCTGCCTGGCGAGCGCGGCCGAGTTGGCCGGCCCCGCACGCAGACACTGCTCGATCCGCTGCCGCATCGGATGCGCAAGCACGCGCAACGCCTCGACGTCGACGATCTCCTGCACAGACGGTTGTTCGCCCATGCCGGCAGCCTAGAAGTTGCAAACACCCTTTGCAAGCAAGTTTTGCAACCCTCCACGGTGGGCCGGTCGCCACGCAGGAACGCACCCGACGCCGTGGGCGCCACGCACTTTCGACGGCATCGACCTGCTCGACGTCACCGGCCCCGGAGGTCTTCGCCCTGTTACGACGGGAGACAGCCGACCCATCCGACTGCCACGTCCTACTGGCCGCCGTCCGCCTGCGGCTTCCACACCACGGACACCCTCATCCGCGCCTTCCGCCGCCAGCTCAACACCACCCCGACGGCATACCGCAACCGCTTCCGACACTCCGCATGACCCGCCTCACCCACCACGACCGGATAGGGAAACGAACGGGAGGCGAGCAGGCGATGAGAACGAGTCAGGAGACACGCGCGCACGCGACGGCGCCGCGTCCCCGTGGCAGGGTCAGCACATGCCGTTCGACCACAACGACCACTACCACCGCCTACTGCTGCGCCACCTGCCGCGGAACTGCGGCACCGCACTGGACGTCGGCTGCGGCACCGGCCGCTTCGCCCGGCGCCTCGCCGGCCTGGGCGTCGAGGTCGACGCGATCGACCCGTCCGCGCAGGTCATCGCCCAGGCCCGCGCCCTCTCGGAACGGTCAGGTGCCCACCGGCCCCCGGACTTCCGCCAAGCGGACGCCATCGCCGTCGAACTTCCCCCCGGTCACTACGACTTCATCTCGTGCCTGGCCAGCCTCCACCACATGCCCTTCGACACGGTGACCAGGCTGCGTAACGCACTCGCGCCGGGCGGAGTACTGGTGGTCCTGGGCTGCTATCGCGAGCAGGGCCTCAGCGACGGCCTCTGGAGCCTGGCAGCCGCACCCACCAACGCCCTCATCCGCCTCGCCGTCGCCGCCACCGAAACGGCCCGCCCCACCGCGTCACCCCGCCGGCCGCGGACCAAGGCACCGGTGAAACAACCCACCATACTCCTGCCCGAAATCCGCCACCGGGCCGCAGCCCTGCTGCCCGGATCCCGCATCCGCCGCCTGCTCTTCTGGCGCTACCTGCTGGTCTTCCACAACGAGACCTGAGACCAGGCGCCAAGCCCGGCCTCCCTGAGGCCCCCTGGCGGCTCACGAACAGTGCCTGGCGCGGGAGACAGCCGCGCCACAGCACAACTGCAGCACCTGCAATCCGGCAGTCCACCGCCGGAGACGGTGAACTGCCGAGAAAGACCGGCTACGGCCCGGAAACGGCCGCCGATCCCTTTTCAGTTGCGAGCGGCGCGCCGACCCCGGCGGTACAGCAGGGTGCCGCCCATCAGCAGCACGGCGCTGGTCGCAATCGCCATACCGGTCTCCGCCTCACCGGTCTTCGCCAGCTGCGGGCGAGCGGGGATGTTGCGGTGGTGCTGATGCTGGTGCTGGTGGACCCGGTGCTCGGGCGCGGGGGCCGGAGCGGCCGACGCCCGGTGGTGCGGTGCCGGACGCTCGTGGCGCACCTGCGGCTTGTGCCCCTGCATTTTGTGGTGGCGCCGCTCGTGGCCCTTCGAACTGTTGACGCAGTCGTTGCCGAACGCGGGATTGAGCGCCCCGACCACGTCCACGGTGTTTCCGCACGCATTCACCGGGATGTGAACGGGCACCTGAACCTGGTTCCCGGACAGCACACCAGGAGAACCAACGGCGGCTCCATCAGCCCCGGCGTCGGCTACGGACGCGCCCGCCCCTGCGAGCAGCAGGCCGCCGGTGGCAACCGAAGCGGCAATGACCTTTTTGATCACGTGACTCCTCCTTGACAGCGCGGCCACATCCGCGGACCGCACAACACACAACGACGCCGAGCGCAGAAAGCTCCGAATGCGCCATTTCGATCACTCTTTCAGCTTGATGTGCATACTCACTCCGGCCGGAGAATACTAATTATTCTTGTATGGCGACGAATTTCCCATGATGATCGATCGCCGGAATACCCCAGAAATGAAGCCGGCCGGGCACACCTCCGTTGATCGCACTAATCTGCAGAACTCGGAAAGCTCCGAGGGCATCGATTCCACCGCACCACAATCCCACCATTCCCGCACCCCACAAGACCCTGAGAATCGGCACATACACACGAAAAGGCGCCCTGCGGCAGATCCTCAGGGCGCCCTGACGGCTACGGGGTGATCAATGCGTGCCGAACAGCGGCAACCGTCCGAGATGCAGCGGACTGATATCACTGACGACCGTCAGCGGGGCGCCGATGACCCCGGCGCCACCTGGGCCGAGGCCGCCGGCGTGGGCAGGTACAGAGACAATCCCGGCGAGCGTGAGGGCTCCCAGAAGACCGGCGAGGACACGGCGCATGACTGCTCCTGCTTCATCTCGTGTGCGGACGTGCGGTTGACTCAGGCCACCCTGGCACCCGCACCCCCACGGCCCCTCGCGCCCACGCCAGGCGATCACCTGATCGCGCGATCAGGAATATCGCAGAGAAGGCTCCAGCACTCCCCGTACCGAAAATAATGAAATTCACCACGGAAATCCGTATGGAGAAGCGCCACCTGGGAACATCCCCTCGAAAACCCACCGCCGCCCTTGACGTCCCGTCAACCGGCAAAAAATTCGCATCATACAATCCGGCGCGTCGCTGTGGGACTTCAGAGGCATTTCGTATTAGCCTCCCCAGCTGTACGAAGTCGTTACATAACGACCTCAACCGCTCAATTCACCGGAGAAGAAATGCGCAAGCTTCACAAGGCCGCTGTCGTGACTGCCGTCCTCGGTAGCGTCAGCATTCTCGGTGTCAGCACCGCCAATGCCGACGGCGAGGGCGGCCCCCAGGGCCGCTTCGACATCAAGCAGAGCGCCATGTGTAGATCACACGACACCAACGTCGATATCCTCGGCGAGGTCGGGATCGCAAACGGTCTGGGCGGAAACCTGCTCAACGGCGAGGGCTCGCCGGGTGCACAGAGCACGCACATGGGCTCGTCCATGGGCTGCAACAACGGCGCGTTCAACAAGTAACCGCCAGGGCACGGGTTCCGGCGTCCGGTCCGCACAGACCGGACGCCGGAACCCTTTTTGCATCCCGTCTCAGCCAAACACAGATGCGGGGCCGGTCCCCGTCGAAGGGACCGACCCCGCAGTATCGCGGCCGGCCCGGGATCGCCCGGGCCGGCTCCGCCCTCACATCGCACTCAGAAGTCGGAGTGGGACCGCTTGAAGCTCTTGGGGAGCTGGAAGTGGTTGGAGCAGTTCATGCGCGGGCCGATGTCCGTCTCTCCCTCGCTGCCCACGAGACCCTCCTCGGGCCACACCAAGCGCTGCCGGGAGGCCGTCGCGCAGCGCTGCTCCTGGTCGATGATGATGCGCCGGCCGTCCTTCGTCCGGTAGACGGCCGCGTACTTGTGGACGCAGACTTTGTTGCCTGATTCGCCGCGGCTGCAGTGGTCCCCTTCTCCTGCGTGCGCTTGAGGGGCGATGGCGCAGGCCGCGGTGATGCCGCCCATCATTGCCACGATCGCTGCGATCTTCTTCCGACTCAACATCTTCTGCGTTCCTTTGTGGTTGACACTCGGGCGCGAGACACCACGAACGGGCTCGCGCCCGAGCCCGGAGAATGCCGAAAAAGGGTTCTGGTGCCCGGACCCGAAGGACCGGACACCAGAACCCCGTCCTACTTACTTGCGCAGGGCAGTGGTGTTGTCGCAGCCCATGTTCGAACCCTGGCGGGTCCCCTGGTTGCCGGAACGGCCTTCGCCGTTGAGCGCGTTGGCCAACGCGCCGTTCAGGATGCCGACCTGGCCGAGCACGTTGACGTTCAGGTCGTGCGACCGGCACATGGTGTTCTGCCGGACCGCCGTCTCGCTAGGGCGCTCGGAGCGAGACTCCTGAGCCGGGCCGTGCTGGACCGGAGCCTGCTGGGCCTGCGGCGCCGGGGCCGGGGCGGCCTGCGGCGCCGGAGCCGGAGCAGGCGCTGCCTGCGGGGCCGGAGCCGGGGCAGGAGCCGGAGCGGGAGCAGGGGCAGGAGCTGCCTGCGGGGCCGGAGCGGGAGCCGGAGCCGGGGCCGGGGCGGCCTGCGGCGCCGGAGCCGGAGCCTCAGGGGCAGCCTGCGGAGCGGCCTGCGGACCACCGTGCCCACCACCGCCGTTGGCGGAGGCGCCCGAGGCGGAGACGGCCCAGGCGGTGACCTCCGGGCCGGAGCCGTACCCGTCGGCCAAGCTGACCCCGGCACTGGCGGTGGAGAGGCAGCCGACGGCTGCGACGACGATGGCGACTCTCTGAAGTTTGCGCATGGAACCCTTGATCCTTGATTGCGTGGATGGAGATGAACATGCCGCGATTACCTAGTGTGAGTATATGCACACCCAGAGTAGCCAACCGTGGATTTCGCCCCACTACACACTTCGTGTCGTTCCCGCAAGACGAAGTCCCGCCCCTCACGGCTGCCACCGACCGATCCCGGCGCACCCCCATATTGCGCACTTCGAAAGAGGAACTCGCGCCCATCGCCCCGACTCCACGCCGGAAGCCGCCCAACAGGCCCACAAAGAAGGCCGTTTGGCGTCGACGCGGCGAGTCGAAGGCACACGTGACACAACTTGAGGCATCCGGAACGGCACCCATCGCGCCCTCCTTCTGCCCCCTCTGACAGAGGAACGACGCAGACCCCCAACAGGGGTACGGGGGCCGGTCAATCGTCACCCATTTGCCAGTGGCGCCACCACGGCCGCCATCGAAAAGACAAGAGAGAACGGCCGCCTTCAGGCACTGGTCCGGCACCCCGAATTTCCCACCCGGCCCCGGCCTCCCCCGCCCCTCTTCACTGCATCCAGGGCTCTCGCCCCCTCCCTCCGAGCCATTGCGCTGCTCGCAGGAGCAAAGCGGCAGGCAGTTGCCGCAGACAGGCTGAGTGGCCGTCAGTCGTCCGACACAAGGCAGGCAACGGAGTGGAACGCCCAGTTTGGCTACTGCTAGTGTTCGCGCAGTCACAGCCAGCAAGTTGGGCTTAAGTACAGGTACGAAGGTCGAGGGTTCCATGCGCAAGCTTCAACAGGTCATGCTCGTCGCCGCTGCCGGCGGTCTGTCCGCCGTCGGCGCAGGGGCCGGCACTGCCTACGCCCACGGCGGCAAGGCCCACAACGAGCTCTTCCGCCCGTACCAGGAGTGCAGCCCGCAGACCGTGGCCGAGGCCAACCTCCCGCTCGGCGTGCTCGCCGTTCCCGAGACCTGGGGCACCACCTGCGGCCAGTTCAACCACTCCTTCACCAAGAAGTAAGGCGACGGGACAGCCGCACCCCGACACAAGCGCGGGCCTTTCGGGACTCTTCCCCGAAGGGCCCGCTTTCTTGTGTCCTGCAACCGGGGCGCGGACCGTGCGGCCGAACGAGTGGTTCGCCAGACAGCGTTCGCGCCGCTCCCGGCCCGTTGTTCCCCCAACCAACCAGGAACTTGGGATCGTTGCAGGCGCCAAGCTCGTCCAAGACGGCTCTAACATCCGGCGCGTCGCTCAGCAACTGCTGATCTTTCGTATTAACTATCCGCAACTGCATGAAGCAGTCGATCTCCGATCACTTCCGGACAATCATGGAGAAAGAAATGCGTAAGCTTCAGAAGGTTGCTGTCGTGGCCGTCGCCCTCGGTAGCGTTGGTTTCTTCGGCGCCGGCACCTCGTACGCCTCAGGAGGCGGCGGTAGCCACTTCGGCCAGGGCTCCCAGTGCCGCACGCACGACCTGAACGTCGACGTGCTCGGCGAGGTCGGCATCCTGAACGGCCTGCTGGGCAGCGCGCTCAACGGCGAGGGCTCTCCCGGAGCGCAGTCCACCCCGATGGGTTCGAGCATCGGCTGCAACAACAGCATCGGCAAGTAGCCGGACGGGGTTCTGGTGTCCGGCCTTCGGGCCCGGGCACCAGGCCCCCTTCCGCACTCAGAGCTCGGGTGCGGCCCGCTCGCGGAACGCCGCATCCGAGCATCGATCACAAAGGGACGTAGTACATGTTCAGTCGGAAGAAGATCGCAGCCACCGTGGCACTGCTGGGCGGCCTCACCACCGCCTGTGTCATCGCCCCCCAGGCACACGCCGCAGACCCCAGAGGACTCTGCACCCGTGACGTCCAGGGCAATGTCACCTGTCTCCAGCGAACTGCCGGCGCCAACGAGGACGGCAGATACTCCGTCAACCAGGTGCAGAGCTGCGAGCCGACGTCGCCCCTCTCCATCCCCGCGCACGGTCTCCTCAACCCGGGAAGCATGCAGGTCGGTCCCTCCATCACCTGCAACAACTCGGCCCGGGTGCCTGGCGGCGACTCGTCTTCCCAATCGGGTGGCGGCTCTCCCCAGGCAGGTGACGCCTCTCCTCAAGCGAGTGGCAGCTCTCCCCAAACGGGCGACGCCTCTCCTCAAGCGAGTGGCAGCTCTCCCCAAACGGGCGACGGCGCAGAGGGATGAGCCGTTGTGCCGGTCCTCGACAGGCACAACGGGGGTGGCGCCCCGCGCCCGCCCAACGGGCGACATCGCCGGCTGCTTCCCCACTCCGCCTGATCACGGGGTGATCGTTCGCTGAGAACACCCCGCCCTACAGTGAATGGCCGGACCGCGTTGCCATCGGTCCGGCCATTCACCATGTCCCCGTCGGGCCGCCGGTCATACGGACTGGTTGGCGGTCCGTATACCGGCAGGGGCCGCACCACGCGGTCCGGAGCACAGGCAGGGTGGGCCGGGCCCGGACACAAGGCGAGTCCCGGCGCCGAGCTCGTGACTCGGCACCGGGACGAGGACAGCTCCGTGCCAGTGGCGGTCGTTCAGGAGACGCCGTTGTTGCAGTGGAAGTTCGAGCCAAGGTGAGAGGGCTGCGAGCCCGGCGAGCCCTCGCCGTTGAGGGCGTTGCCCAGCGTGCCGTTGAGCGCTCCGACCGTCCCGAGGACACTGATGTTCATGTCGTGCGAACGGCACTCGGTTCCCTGTGTGAGGTCGGTGTCGTGGGCACCCGGCTCGCCGTGGGCATAGGCGGTGCCTGCGCCGAAAGCGCCGACACTGCCGAGTGCGGCCGCCACGACGGCGACCTTGTGGAACTTGCGCATGTCTTCTCCGGTGATTGAGCGGTTGTGATGTGCAGTGGACTGGGTGTGCCGCCCCGGAGGCCGACTGGGATACGCCTCGTGGTGCGGCATCGGTAGGCCCGAACGGGCAGGACGCCTACGCGCTCGGCGCGGAGGTGCGGTGCCTTGGGAATGCGGTGGCGCCCGGCCGGTCGGTGGTGCGACGGGGCGACAGATCGATGGCCGGGGGCCAGCCGGCCCGGCGCGCGGGCGGGTACGGCGGCACCGCGCAACTACAGCCAGTGACATGCCTGTTGCGCGAGCAGACGGGCCGACACCGGTCATTGTGGTGGAGCTCCAACCACAACTCGCCGACGGAACCGGGGCGTTCAGTCGCGCGGCCACCTGTGCCGCCAGTCACCCGTCACCCGGTGACAGTCGACACGGTTGAGCATCCACTGTCACCGAGTTCCGCGACCCGCGCTCAGCAGCGTCTCCGAACGCTCAGGCCATCCGGGGCAGGTCGACCTGTCCCAGCGGCGGCGCCGCCAGTCGTCCCATGCCGAGCGGGTTCACGTGCGGTACGTCCGGCGAGATCAGCGGGTTGACCAGCGGATTGACCTCCGGGTTGAACTGGGGGTTCACCTGGGGCGCCACGCGCGGGGAGGGCTGCGGGGAGAAGACCTGCGGAACGGCCACCTGCGGTGCGACCTGGGGCTGGACCTGCGGGGACGCCTGGGGGGCGACCTCCGGGGCCGCGGCCGGGGCCGAGGACTGCGGAGTCGAGGACTGCTGCGAACTCGGCGAGGAGCTGGCAGCCTGCGCGGCGCCCTGCGAGGAGACCGCTGCAGTGGCGCGCGGGCCGTCGTAGTGCTGTTGAGCGGGAGCCTGCGGGGCCGGCTGCGGAGCCGGCTGCGGGGCCGGCTGCGGCTGCGCGTACTGCGGGGCAGGTTGCGGGGCCGGCTGCGGCGGGGCTGCCTGCTGCGGAGGCGGAGCGTACTGCTGCGGAGCAGGGGCCGGAGCCGGCGCAGGTGCCGGCTGCTGCGCGTACTGCGGAGCAGGGGCCTGCGGCGCGTACTGCGGGGCGGGCTGCTGCGGCGCAGGAGCCGGGGCATACTGCTGCGGAGCAGGGGCCGGAGCCGGCGCAGGTGCCGGCTGCTGCGCGTACTGCGGAGCCGGAGCGTACTGCTGCGGAGCCGGGGCCTGAGGAGCAGTGGGCGGGGCGGCGCCGTTGTACCCGGCAGGAGCATCTGCATGGCTCACGCCGGCGCCGATGGTGGACAGACCGCCAGCCGCTGCGACGACGAGCGCGATCTGATGAAGCTTGCGCATGAAACCCTCGGCCCTTCATTGCCTGTATGGAAATCTGATTACTTATTCGATGTCTTGAGTGCGCAAACGGAGGTAATCGCGGGCTGCACACCCTGCGCACCCCGTGCACATGCACGGCGGGAGCCACCCGCAGGGCCGCGACAACGCCGGTCGTGGCGCTCCCCAACGGCCGTCGGATTCAATGGCGCAGCGCAACGCCTCTCCTCCGATTCGCGTCGGGCACCATGTCGACGCCATCGCCGCAGACCGTCCGACGCCAGGAAGGAGAAGCCCTCCCGATCAGCGGCCCATAAGCCCCTTCGCTGTTCTCTCCCACCGAGGAACGGCAGATCGCCGGGCCTGGTCACGGGAATCAATACAGGGTCACCCGTTTGCGTAGCGGCATGAATCATTTGGGGTGTCGGTGCTGGCGGCGGCAAGTCCGAGAGGTCCCGCTTCGCGTACCGCATCCGCCAACTGTGGTCGCTCATCGATCGTTTACCGAACTCGTCCGGGCGATGTGGTCGTTGGGATGTGGTCGTTGCTGTTAGCGCACGGCGTGGTACACGAATACGCCGCCAGCCGTCCAGGAGGCGAACCGACGGAAAGATAAAAGGATTTCTCAAATATAAAAAGGTTCTCGACGCCGGCCTTGCGGCTCGGCGTCGAGAACCCTATGGGTGAACTGCTCGGCTGCTCGCGGCTCAGAATGCGCTGTTGTTGCAGCCCATGGTCGAGCCCATGTGGGTGGCCTGCGCACCCGGCGAGCCCTCGCCGTTGAGCGCGCTGCCCAGCAGGCCGTTGAGGATGCCGACCTCACCGAGGACGTCCACGTTCAGGTCATGGGAGCGGCATTGGCTGCCCTGCTTGATGTCGAACTGGCCGCCGCCCTGCCCACCATAGGCATTGGCAGTGCCGGCGCCGAGGAAGCCAACGCTACCGATGGCGGCAGCCAGGACGGCCGCCTTGTAAAGCTTGCGCATTTCTTCTCCGGAAGTTTGAGCCGATGTGATCTGCGGTGTACAGACTTCGTACAGTTGTGGAGGCTAATACGAAATATCCACCGCACTTGAGCGACGCGCCGGATTATGCGACTGAAGATTTTGGAAGTGAGCCCGGAACCTGAACAGTTCAGGCGTCGTTGAGAACGGAACGGATTACTGCGTCGTCGCGGCTCGTCCGCCGCGGCCACCGTGGCGCGGGACTTGCTCACCGAGAGCAGGCACAAAGGCCCTTCGAGGGATACCCCTCGAAGGGCCTGACGACCGTCGCGGCCTCGCTACTTCGATGTGGCGTGGGCGTTGGCCTGGGAATTGGTCTGCGCGCAGCTGAAGCCCCTGGTCTCAGGAGTGGCCAGCAGCCCGATCGGGACGTTGGCGTCGAGCAGCGACTGCGGACTGCACTCCTGGTACGGACGGAAGAGGTTGTTCTGGTCCTGCGGACCGGACTGTGGCGCGACCTGCGAGACCTGCGGCGAGAGCTTCGGGTTGAACTGCGGGTTGAACTGCGGCGACACCTCCGGACCGGCCTGCGGAGCGAGCGTTTGCGGGGCCGCGGCCTGCTGCGGCGCGGCACCCTGCTGCGGGCCGCCGTGCGATCCGTAGGTGTGTGAAGTGGCCCCCGAGGCCGTCCAGGCTTCGGCCTGAGGGGTGTCCGGTTGCGTAGCGGTGGGCGGGGCGGCGCCGTTGTACCCCGCAGGAGCGTCGGCCTGGCTGGCGCTGGCGCCGATGGTGGACAGACCGCCAGCCGCTGCGACGGCGAGCGCGACCTGATGAAGCTTGCGCATGAAACCCTCGGCCCTTCATGACCTGTATGGAAATCCGATTACTTATCGATGTCTTGAGTGCGCAGACAGAGATGACCCCGGGCTTCGCATCTTGCGCACCTCGTGTCGAACGACGGACGAAGCCTCCCGCAGGGCCGCGGCAACGCACGTCGTAAAGCCGTCCACGGCGTCTCGGATTCGATGGCGCGGTCCATCGCCCCTCCTCTGATCCGCTTCGGACGGCATGTCGAAATCGTTGCCGCGGGCCGCTCCGGCGCCAGGGACGAGAGAGGGTCCCGGCCGGCGGCCCGTAGGCCCGTTCACTGTTCTCTCCCAGCGGGGAACGGTTCATCGTCCGGGCGGGTCACGGGAATCAATGCAGGGTCACCCGTTTGCCCACCGGTATGAATCATTTGGAGTGCCGGATTCCTTTCCTTCGTGGAAGGTGTGGCGACGCTGTGGGTGGGATTCGGTTCCGTTGCCGACCACAGTTGGTCGTTACTTCGACGTCGCTTCGACGTCGTTTTGTATGCGTCGGGGCCTTCAACGGCCGGTGGTTTGCTGAATGTTACGGCGACGGCAGGTCGCGCCTCGGTGAACTTGTGGGCGACCGGCGGTTGTTGGGGTGGGAGCTTCCGTGTGGTGGCGGTCGCCGAGTAGGCGGTTGTGACACTTCGGATATGCCGGGTCCGGATGTGGGCGCGATGCACGCCCCTCCGCGGATTCCGATCGGGCTGATTGTGTGTGGCGTGCCGAGCGGATGCCCGTTCCCCGCCGGGCGTCCGTCCAAGGGAGCACGGCGGGCTTTTCAGGCAGAACCTCTCTGTGTGGATCGGTGCGTTGAGCGTGGTGGCCGGCCTGGGCTTCGTCGACACCGTCGTCCGGGAACCCAACGAACGCCGGTTCTCCCGCAGTCGATCCATCGCCGCCGTCGCCCGACAAGTCCTTCTCCGTCCCCGCCCGCACCACCGCCAGCACCCGCCTGAACAATCGGCGGCGTCCGCGGCAAAGGGTCTCCCCGCTCACAGACACACCCCCTGGCAGACGAAGAACGCGGCACTCACGGCGCGCCTTCCGTCCTTTCGCCGACGTCGACGCAGCCTCTGCCGTCCGGCGATTCCCCACCGACACCGTTGCAGGGAACAGACACTGACGGTTCGGGAGGTTGAGGGGTTGTCACTTCGGGCGAACGGTAGGCCGATCGCGCAGTGCAACACGCGCGGGCCGTAACGTCCTCACCCCCCGGATGCCAGCGCCGAAGAGCGCGATGGCGCAGATCGCATTAGCCTCCGATATCAGCGCAAAGTGGATCTTTGATGCCCACTCGACTTCGATTCTCTGGAGGAGAAATGCACAAGTTTCGCAAGGCTGCCGCGGTGGTTGCCGTGATCGGTAGCGTCAGCCTGCTCGGCTCCGGTACCGCCTACGCCCAGGGCATGGGGGAGCACGGCGGCTGCCACAACCACGAGCTGAACATCGACATCCTCGGCGAGGTGGGAATCCTCAACGGCCTGCTGGCCAACCTGATCAACGGTGAGGGCAGCCCCGGCGGTCAGGGCACCAGCATGGGCAACTGTGGCAAGTAGGCAACTCGTGCCATCAGCCGCGTAAATTACCTGCAACGGCCTCGACGCCAGGGCAACAAGCTCGGGCGCCGGGGCCGTTTGCCCGTCCCCGCGGGGCGCGTGGGTCCCGTAACGGGCCGACGATGAGGTGTCGTCTGCCGGAATTCCGCTGGTTGGGTTGGGGGTCGGGCGATACGTTGCGGGTGGGAGGGGGTGGCTGGCTGCGCCCGTTGCTGTTGGTGGACGTGGATGGTCCGCTGAATCCGTATGCCGCGAAACCGCAACGACGGCCCCATGGCTACCGGACTCACCGGCTGTTGACGCCCCGTTGGGAGGAAGCCGAGCGGCGGCGGCCGGCCGCGTGGGGTATACCGGACAGGCGGGTCAAGCCGCTTCGGGTGTGGCTGAACCCTGCGCACGGTCCGGCGCTGCGTGCGCTTCCCTTCGACCTGGTCCGGGCGACGACTTGGGAGGACGAGGCCAATGAGTTCGTCGCGCCGATTCTGGGGCTGCCCAGTCTGCCTGTCGTCTCGTGGTCCGTGCCGCGGCCGGAGCCCGGGGGCGGGGTGTTCTGGAAGACGCCGGAGATCGTCGCCTGGGTGGCGGGGCGTGCGTTCGCCTGGGTGGACGACGAGATCACCGATACGGACCGTGCCTGGGTGCGGAACCGGCATCGTGGCCCTGCACTTCTGCACCGGATGGATCCCCGCGTCGGGCTGACCGAGGACGACTTCGGGGTGCCGGCCGCCTGGGCGGCGGGGCTGGAGTGAGCGGGGTGCCGGCGGGCGCCGGACATCGGCTCGGTTCCTGAGAGGCAGGAGGGTTGCATGGCCATGCGTTGTTATGCATAATCTTCCTATGTCTAAGGTCCTCACCTCCCTCCCCGCCGGCGAGCGCGTCGGCATCGCCTTCTCGGGCGGCCTCGACACCTCCGTCGCGGTCGCGTGGATGCGTGACAAGGGCGCCGTCCCGTGCACGTACACCGCCGACATCGGCCAGTACGACGAGCCCGACATCGCCTCGGTGCCCGGCCGGGCCCAGACCTACGGTGCCGAGATCGCGCGCCTGGTCGACTGCCGCGCGGCCCTGGTCGAGGAGGGCCTGGCGGCGCTGACCTGCGGGGCGTTCCACATCCGCTCGGGCGGGCGCGCCTACTTCAACACCACGCCGCTCGGCCGCGCGGTCACCGGCACGCTCCTGGTCCGGGCGATGCTTGAGGACAACGTGCAGATCTGGGGCGACGGATCGACGTTCAAGGGCAACGACATCGAGCGGTTCTACCGCTATGGTCTGCTCGCCAACCCGAACCTGCGGATCTACAAGCCGTGGCTGGACGCGGACTTCGTGACCGAGCTGGGCGGCCGCAAGGAGATGTCGGAGTGGCTGCTCGCCCACGACCTCCCCTACCGGGACAGCACCGAGAAGGCGTACTCCACCGACGCCAACATCTGGGGCGCCACCCACGAGGCCAAGACGCTGGAGCACCTGGACACCGGCATCGAGACCGTCGAGCCGATCATGGGCGTGCGGTTCTGGGACCCCGAGGTGGAGATCCTCCCCGAGGACGTCACGATCGGCTTCGACCAGGGCCGGCCGGTGACGATCAACGGCAAGGAGTTCGCCTCCGCCGTCGACCTGGTGATGGAGGCCAACGCCGTCGGCGGCCGGCACGGCCTGGGCATGTCCGACCAGATCGAGAACCGGATCATCGAGGCCAAGAGCCGCGGCATCTACGAGGCGCCGGGCATGGCGCTGCTGCACGCCGCGTACGAGCGGCTGGTCAACGCGATCCACAACGAGGACACCCTCGCCCAGTACCACGTCGAGGGCCGGCGCCTGGGCCGGCTGATGTACGAGGGCCGGTGGCTCGACCCGCAGGCCCTGATGATCCGGGAGTCGCTGCAGCGCTGGGTCGGTGCCGCCGTCACCGGCGAGGTCACGCTGCGGCTGCGGCGCGGTGAGGACTACTCGATCCTGGACACCACGGGTCCGGCGTTCAGCTACCACCCGGACAAGCTGTCCATGGAGCGCACCGAGGACTCGGCGTTCGGCCCGGTGGACCGGATCGGCCAGCTGACGATGCGTAACCTCGACATCGCCGACTCGCGCGCCAAGCTGGAGCAGTACGCCGGTCTCGGCCTGATCGGCACCGCCGCAGCGACATTCGGGGGCGCCATCGGCGCCGCCCAGGCAGCCGCGACCGGGCTGATCGGCACGCTGCCGGAGGGCGGCGCCGAGGCCATCGCCTCCCGCGGCGAGGTCTCCGGTGACGAGGAGATGCTGGACCGCGCGGCGATGGAGTTCGGTACGGACTGAGCCGGCAAACGGAAGGCCGGCCCGGCGTGGGAGCGTCGGGCCGGCCTTTCCGTCGGCCGGGGTGGTGGCCTGTGGTGGTGGCGAGGGGGACGAGTTGTCGTCCGGCCTACGGCTGAGCGGTGTCGGTGCGCCGGCGGGCGCGGCGGCGCTTGAGGCGGTCGGCGGTGACCAGCGCGGCCACCACGACGGCCGTGCCGATGAGCTGGTGTCGGCCGTCCGTGCTGCCGGCCATGACGGCGAAGACGCCGAGGATGGCGGCCAGCGCCAGCCAGGTCAGATACGGGAAGCCCCACATCCGCACCATGAGCTTCTCGGGCGCCTCGCGCTCCAGGCGGCGGCGCATCCGCACCTGGGTGAGGCAGACGATCGACCAGACGACCAGCACCGAGCAGCCGGCGATGTTCAGCAGCCAGGCGAACACGGTGTGGGGCCAGACGATGCCGGCGATCACCGCGGCGAAGCCGAAGACGCAGGAGGCCAGCACCGCGGCCGCCGGGATGCCGCGGGTGACCTTGCCCAGGAAGCGCGGACCCTGGCCGCGGCTGACGAGGGAGTACGCCATGCGCGACGAGCCGTAGATGTTGGCGTTCATCGCGGAGAGCAGCGCAATCAGCACCACGATCTGCATGATCGTGCCGGCGGCGGGGATGCCGAGCCGGTCGAGCACGGTGACGTAGGGGCCGGCCGTGGCGACCTTCGGGTCGTTCCACGGCACCAGGGTGACGACCACGGCCATGGAGCCGATGTAGAAGACGGCGATGCGCCAGACGGCGGTGCGCACGGCGCGGGCGACGTTGCGGCTGGGCTTGTCGGACTCCGCTGCCGCGATGGTGACGGTCTCCAGGCCCGCGAAGCCGGAGATGGTGGTCAGCAGACCGGCGGCGAGGCCGGCCGCACCGGTCGGGAAGAAACCTCCGTGGCCGGTGAGGTGGGTGGTGCCGGGCGCCGTGCCGAACACGCCGAGGATGCCGAGCACGCCCAGCACCAGGAACGCAACGATCACGGTCACCTTGATGGCCGCGAACCAGAACTCGAACTCGCCGAAGTTCTTGACCGCGGTCAGATTGCTGGCGCAGAAGAACGCCATGAAGATCGCCACCCAGCCGTAGGCGGGGATGAACGACACCCAGGTGTGCATGATCGCGCCCGCGGCGGTGGCCTCGGCGGCCACGCCGGCGCAGAGCATCAGCCAGTACATCCAGCCCGAGGTGGTGCCCGCCCAGGAGCCGAGTTCCTCCTCGGCGTGCACGGAGAACGAGCCGGTGGAGGGCCGGGCCGCCGACATCTCGCCGAGCATCCGCATGATCAGCATGACCAGTGCGCCGGTGGCGGCGAAGAGGAGGACGATGGCCGGACCGGCGGCGGCGATGCCGACTCCGGAGCCGACGAAGAGCCCGGCGCCGATGACTCCGCCGAGCGCGATCATCGACAGATGGCGCTGTTTGAGTCCGTGCGACAGGACAGGCGCGTCGTCCTGCACGGCCTGCGGGGAACCCTGGGGTGACCGGGTAAGAGTCCGAGTCATGGTCGTGCCTGTTCAGTGGGACGTTCGATGAGCCTGACGAGTCTGGTCGGCAAGGGTGCGGGTCCGGAGTGAACGCCCGCTATTCGGACACCGTGCTCACCGGTGGTGAGGGTGCGCTCACGGACGCGGCAGGGTTCGGTCCGGTGGTGCACCGGCCGGTCGGCTCGGCAGGCGCGGGGAAGGCTTCCTGTCATGACGACCTACACGGAGGGGCCGCGGAGCGGGACGGCCGGGGCGGCGCTCACACACCGGAGCGTGGTCGCGGGTGCGGTCGGCAACCTCATCGAGTGGTACGAGTTCGGCGTCTACGCGTACTTCGCCACCGTCATCGCGGCCGACTTCTTCACCCCGCGGGGCGGCGGCGCCGCGGAGGCGCTGGTCAGGACGTATGCGTCGTTCGCGCTGGCGTTCTTCTTCCGGCCGGTGGGCGCGCTGCTCCTCGGCCGGTTCGGTGACCGCTTCGGGCGACGGCCGGCGCTGGTCGTCGCGGTCCTGGCCATGACCTCGGCGACGGCGGCGATCGGCCTGCTGCCCACGTATGCCACCGTCGGCGCCGCCGCGCCCTGGTTGCTGACGGCGTTACGGATCGTGCAGGGCCTGTCGGCGGGCGGGGAGTTCGGCGGCGCGGTGGCCCTGATGACGGAGTGCGCACCGACGGGAAGACGGGGGGCGTACGGCGCGTGGCAGTCGTTCACCGTCGCGCTCGGGCTGCTCATGGGGGCCGCGGCCGCGACGCTGGTGACGGCCCTGCTGACGCAGGGACAGATCGCGGCGTGGGGGTGGCGGCTGCCGTTCCTGGCGGCGCTGCCGATGGGCGCGGGCGCGCTGTGGCTGCGGCTGCGGCTGCGGTTGGGGGAGTCCCCGGCGTTCTTGCGGGCGCGGCGGGCGCGGGTGGCGGAGGTTGCTGACGTTGCTGGGGTTGCTGAGGTTGCGTCCGTGGGGCGGCGGGCAGAGGTGGCGGAGGGCACGTCCGCAGGGCGGCGGGACGGGCGCGGGGCGACTGCGGTGGCCGCTGTCGTGCTGGGATGCGGGCGGCTCATGGCGTGGTCGGCGGCCGGATACACGTTCCTCGTGGTGCTGCCGACGTACCTTCAGCAGACGGTGGGGCGCAGCCCGCGCCAGGCACTGCTGGCCACGGTGGTCGCCAACCTCGGTTTCGCCGCCACGATCCTGCCGGCGGGCCGGCTCAGCGACCGGCTGGGCCGGAGGCCGGTCATGGTCGCCGGTGCCGTCCTGGCCGCGCTGTCCGCACTGCCGCTGCTCCATGTGGTGCAGGACCGCCGCTCCCCCGTGTGGCTGATGTGCGGCGCGGTGGCGCTCGCGGGTGCCCTGGTGGGTCTGCTGGCCGGTCCGGGCCCCGCGATGCTGGCCGAGATGTTCCCCACCCGGGCCCGGCACACCGGCCTGGGCGTCGCCTACGCGCTGGCGAACGCGGTCTTCTCCGGCTGCGCGGGCCTGCTGATCACCGAACTCGTCCACCGCACCGGCGACCCCGACGTCCCCGCCTACTACGTGGTCGTCACCTGCGCGCTCGGGGCCCTCGCCCTCGCGACCCTGAGGGGCGACGACCACCGCGGGGCCCTACGGGGGTGACGGGCGCGGCCCTACGGGGGTGACGGGCATGCGGGAACGGGCGGTCGAGGGTGCTGACTGGCGTGGGGGCGCGGCGAGTTGGGGCGGCCGGCCAGGGACGCGGGGTGAGGAATTCAGCCGGGGGCGCGGGGTGAGGAATAGGGAGGCGACCGGTCGGTGTTCCCTTTGCGGCGGACCTGATCGGCGGCAGTCGAGTGCCCCGGCGCCACCGAAAGGAAGTCAGCGAAAGGAAGTTGACGCATCATGGCTGGAACGTTCGTGATCGGCGCGGGGCCCGGTATCGGCCGGGCGGTGGCCCGGCGCTTCGCCCGGGAGGGCTCGCCGGTGGCGGTGCTGGCCCGCTCCCGGTCCACCGTCGACGGGGCCGTCGCCGCGGTCGAGCAGGCCGGCGGCAAGGCTCTCGGCCTGACGGCGGACGCGGCCGACGAGGCATCGCTGCGCTCCGGGCTGGACGCCGCCGTCGAGCGGCTCGGCGTCCCCGACGTGCTGGTCTACAACGCCGCCTGGGTCCGCTACGACCGCCCCGGCGGCCTGTCCGCCGCGGAACTGACCGCGTCGCTGCAGGTCAGCGTCGTCGGCGCGGTGAGCGCGGTGACGCACCTGGCGCCGCGGATGGCGGCGGCCGGTGGTGGCACCGTGCTGCTCACCTCCGGGATGCCGAGGGCTCGCGCCGCGGCGACGAGCCTTTCCATAGGCAAGGCCGGGCTGCGCGCGGCCCGTTCGGTGCTGGCCGACGAGTTCGGGCCGCAGGGCGTGCACATCGCCACCATCACCGTCGGCGGCCCGGTCGCCCCGGGCTCCGCGCTCGACCCCGAGCGGATCGCCGAGCACTACGTACGGGTCGCCCGCCAGTCGGCCGAGGAGTGGGAGCAGGACGTTCTGCTCGACGGTGCGGACGGTGCGCATGGTGCGGTGGAGGGCGTCGGGTAGCGAGCGGGGGGCGGGCAACGGGGCCGGTCGGTCGGCGTGGTGCGCCGGCCCGGCGTGGCCCGCTGGCTGGCCTGGCTGCTTGGCCGGTTCGGCGGCCTGGCTGCTTGGCCGGTTCGGCGGCTTGGCCGGCTTGTGACGGGCGCTCTCCCGTCCGCGGGGTGTGTCGCCTACCGTGGCGGCCATGCCGTACGGGACTTCCGGTGGTGAACCGGCCTCGACGCGGTCGCGCCGCCACATCTTCGGCGACGACGCCGAGCAGTACGATACGGCCCGACCCGGATACCCGCCCCAACTCACCCAGGATGTATTGGACTTCGCCTCCCTGGCCGCGGCCGAGGCGGCGTTGGAGGTGGGTGCCGGAACGGGCAAGGCGACGCTGCCCTTCGCACGGTCCGGCGTAGCTGTGACCTGCGTGGAGCCGGACGTCCGGATGGCCCGGGTGCTGCGCCGCCGGTGCGCGGAGTTGCCCCGAGTCACCATCGAGGTCGCCGACTTCGAAGCCTGGCGTCCCGCGCGCCGCTACGGGCTGCTGTACTGCGCACAGGCATGGCACTGGGTCGACCCGGCCGTGCGCTGGGCGCGCGCACGGGCCGCGCTCTCGCCCGGCGGGGCGATCGCCCTCTTCTGGAACCACTGGACGCTCGACAGCGGCGAACTGGCCGAACGGCTCACCGCCGCCCACACCCGGCGCGGCATCGAGGTACCGGCGGACACCCTTCTCGACCCCCGTCCCCGCCCCGCGCACCGAGGCCCGGAGGCCCGCCAGTGGCGCGATATGACGGCGGCCAGCTTCGTCGACCCGACCCACCGCCTCTATACCTCCGTGCACCAACGCTCCACCTCGGCGCTGCTCGACCTGCTCACCTCCTTCGGCGGCTACCGGGCGATTCCGCCCCGGCCGCGGGAACGGCTCTTCGACGAGGTGGCCCGCATCGTGAACGAAGAACACGGCGGACGGGCCCAAGTGAAGGTGCTCACAAGTCTTTTCCTGGGCCGGAGGGATGCCGGACCCGGTCGATCGGAGCTGCGTCTGCCGGACCTGCGTCGGCAGCCGTAGGTGGCGCCGGCGGCCTGGTGCGGACCGCGTAGCCGAGGAGCGCCGCGACGGCGGCCAGGGCGGCGATGGTGGTCAGTGCCGCCGGCAGTCCGAACGCCTCGGTGAGGAAGCCGATCGACGGCGGACCGAGCAGGATTCCGGAGTAGCCGAGGGCCGATGCGGCGGCCACCCCGCCGGTGCCTCCGAGCGCACCGGCGCTGCCGACCGCGATGGGGAACACGTTGGCCAGGCCGAGCCCGGTCAGGGCATAGCCCGTGAACACCAGCCAGGTCTGTGGCGAGAGAGCCCCCAGCAACATCCCCACCGCCGCGAGGGCGGCACCGGTGACCAGGACCGGGGTGGCGCCCAGTCGTTCCAGGAGCCGGGTGCCGGCCGCCCTGGAAAGCGTCATCATGAGCGCGAACGCGGCGTAGCCGGAGGCCGCCAGGCCCGGTCCGGCGCCGAGGTCCTGCGCGAGGTGCAGTGAGCCCCAGTCGGCCAAGGCGCCCTCCCCGTAGGCGGTACACAGGGTGATCAGCCCGAAGGCGGTGATGAGGAGGCGGGTACGGGGGCGGGTGGGGGTGCGGGTGCGGGTGGGACGACCGTTGCCGGGGACCGTTCCCGTGCTCCCTACGGGGTGCGGCGCCGGGGCCCGCAGGAGTACCCGCCCCGCGCAGGCGGTGACCAGGAGTCCGGCCCCGGCGAGGAGCAGGAGATGGGACAGCGGGCTCAGGTGCGGGGCGAGGATGCCGCCGAGCCCGGCGCCCGCCAGGCCGCCCGCGCTGAAGGCGGCGTGGAACGAGGGGAGGATCGGGCGCCGGATCGCCTCGGCCAGGTCCACGGCCGCGGCGTTGAAGGCGACGTTCAGGCCGCCGTAGGCGACTCCGAACACCAGGAGGACCAGGCCGAGTTGGAGCGGCGAACGCGTCAGCGGCGGCAGGGCGACGGACAACGACAGCAGGGCCGCGGTCGCCACCGTCACCTGATGGTTGCCGTAACGACGGCACAGCCGCCCGGCCAGCAGCATCGTGGTGACCGAACCCACCGAGAGGCCCAGCAGGGCCAGTCCGAGGGCGCCGGCCGAGGCGCCTATCTGCTCCTTGATGGCGGGGATGCGGACGACCCAACCGGCGAACACAAAACCGTCGAGTGCGAAGAAGAGACTGAGGGCCCAGCGCAGGCGCGTTCCGGGGGCTTCCGGGGCTTCCAGGGCTTCGAATCGTTCGCTCAATTCCGTCCCTCAATTCCGTATGCGATGGGCGAGCAGCGTGCCGGCTGTGGCCATGGCCAGGCCGCCGAGCATGAGCGGGCCCAGTCCCTGGTCGAGCAGCAGGGCCGCCAAGGCCGCGGTGACCATGGGCACCAGATAGAAGAGGCTGCTGACCTGACTGGTGCCGTGGCGCTGCAGCAGCGTGTACAACAACCCCACTCCGACGATGGAGTTGACGACGGACGCCCAGAGCAGCGCCGGCCAGTAGTCGGCGGTGAAGACGACGTCGAACCCCTCGGCGAAGAGGGCGGGCAGTACCGTCGCGACCGCGGCGGCGAGCAACTGCACGGCGTTGCCGGTCACCGGTTCCATGCCCCGGCAGAACCGCTTCTGGTAGACGGTGCCGGCGGAGATGCCCAGCAGGGCGAGCACCAGAAAGCCGAGCCCGGCCAGATAGCCGCCGTCGAGGTGGAGGTTCTCGCTCACCGCGAGCGCCACCCCGCCCAGTCCCAACACCAGTCCCAGGCACTGGCCGCGGGTGACCCGCTCGCGCAGGACCGGCACGGCCAGCAGGGAGGCGGTGAGCGGGTAGAGCGCGATGATCAGGGCCGCCAACCCGGACGGCACCCCGAGCTCCATGCCCATGTAGATGCTGGAGAACTGCACGGCCTGGACCAAGACACCGGCCACGGCGAGGTGCCCCGACAGGCGCCGGCCCGGCCAGGCTTCGCGGCGCACCAGGGCGATGGCGAGCAGCACGCTCCCGGCGATGGCGAATCGCAGCGTCGCGAAGGTGTACGGAGCGGAGTGCCGCAGGCCGAGCTTGCCGGAGATGAAGCCGGAGCTCCACACGATGACCAGGAGCGCGCAGGCCAGCAGGTCGCGGGCCCGGTGGCGATGAGCCCGGGTCTGGGCCTGTGTCCGGGTCTGGGCCTGTGGCTGGGCCTCGGCCTCACCGTCTCCCGGATCACCGCCGGTCGAGGAAGTGGAACCGGCCTTGGTGATCTGCACATTCGCTTTCGACTGCATGACGCTTCCCCCGTTCTGTTGCGAGCCCTTGCTTGCACACATCCGTCGTGGGCGCATGCGGACGTGCGTTAAAAAGCACGTTAGTGCAAAATAACGTTCAGCGCGACCGTCGTGGGCTGTGGTTGCGGGCACGCTCGCGGGCACCCAAGGCAGGGAGTTGGAAGGAAGACCGGCAGCGGTCGCAACCACTCAGTACAGGCGTCGCAGCCACTCAGTACAGGCTGTCGCAGCCGCTCAGTACAGGCTGTTGAAGAGCATCGCGACCATGCGCGCGGGCTCGTCGGTGTCGTTGCGGAAGGTGTGGGGGTGGCCCGCGGACCACCGGACGCAGTCGCCCTTGTGGAGCGTGTGGTCGACGCCGTTGTAGCGGGCCACCAGCGTCCCCTGGGTCACGATGATGAGGTCGGTGCCCTCGTGCTGAAGGTCCTCGCCCAGTGCGGAGTGCGGTGCAAAGTCGCCCTGGACCACCTGGTAGCCGAGTTCGGGCGCGCGCAGCACGCGGTAGTCGACGCCCGGCGCCCGCTCGATGACCTCCTGGTCGGCGAACGGGAAGATCGACGGCGCGGCGCGGCCCTGGGTGAACCCCAGGAAGGAACCGACGTCATGGCCGAAGACCCGGGCCAGTCTCGCCAGTCGCTCCAGTGCGATGTCCGTCTCGCCCCGTTCCAACGCCGCCAGGAACGAGACCGAGAGCCCGCACTCGGCGGCCACCTGACGCAGCGACATGCCCCGTTGGGTACGGAGCCTGCGCAGCACCTCGCCGGGGGAGGGAAAGCCCAGCTCCGGGTCCCGGCGAGCCGCCGCGGGAGGTGTCGAGGGGGCCGCGTCGGTCATGAACGGCATTCTAGTTCGCCGGGCGTCCGCCGGGGTCCGCCGGGCGGTACGCCCTCAGGCGGCCCAGGGCGGGCGGCCGCCGCCGATCCAGCGGGCCAAGCCGCGGCCGTCGATCAGGCGGAGTGGTTCGGGGAGCGAGGCGTTGGCGAGTTCGGCGTCGCGGGTGAAGCGGGAGGTGGTGACGATGACCGCATGGTCGCAGCGGTGGTAGGCGCGGTAGGTCCCGTTGGCGGTGTAGATCGCGGGGGCGCCGACCCGGTTGCCTTCGGCGTACCGCTTGCACTGGACGGCGATGCGGCGGCCGTCGTGCAGGACGACGAGGACGTCCAGCCCGCGGTCGTTGGCGCCGCCGGAGACGGTGGCGGAGCGGACGGCGGGGTCGCGGCGGGCGAGGTCGGCGACGGCGTGCTCGAACTGCGGGCCGGTCATGTGGCGGTACGCGGCGAGGGTGTGGGTGACGTTCTGGTGGGACCAGGCGCGGGCGAGGCCGGGAAGGTGCAGGCGGCCGGTTCGGGCGAGGAGGAGCAGCGTTGCGGCGGTGGCGAGGACGCCGAGGACGAGGGTGGTGACGGGATACGCGCGGGCGGCCGCGACGACCGCGCCGAGGGCCAGGGCGGCGAGGGCGAGACGGGTGAGGGCCCGCTCGCGTGCGCGTCGCCGGGCGGCCCGGCCGCGCGGCCGGCGGGTGGGACGTCGCGCGGGGCGGCGGGCGGGAGATCGCGTGGCGCGGCGGGTGGCGGTGCGTCGGGTGGTGGGGTGTCGTCGCCAAGCTCGCGTGGCCATGTGGGGCGTCCCTCCGTTCAGTGTCCGGTCCGCGCGCCACCCGACCGCCGGTCGCCGGCCGCCGCGCGCGAGCCGGAGCCCGTCCCAACCCAACCTCCTGTGTAGTCCGAACTCGGTTGACTTGTACGGCGGTTGTGGAGGTTTGGCGTGAAACGCACGTACCGGGCGTGGGGTGGGACGCCCCGCGCGTCGGGTGGGGCACCCCGCGCGTCGAGTGGGGCATCCCGCGTCGGCGTCCGCCGCCCTCGGCGTCCGCTACCCGCCCAGGCCCACGCCCAGGAAGCGCAGTACGGCCAGTACGCGCCGGTGGTCGCCCCCCGCCTTGGGCAGGTCGAGCTTGGCCAGGATGTTGTTGATGTGCTTGGCCACCGCGCTCTCGCTGACGACGAGTTGGGCCGCGATCCCCGCGTTGGAACGGCCCTCGGCCATCAGCGCCAGCACCTCGCGCTCGCGCTCGGTCAGCCGCTCCAGCGGGTCGCTGGGGCGCCGTACCAGCAGCTGCGCCACCACCTGCGGGTCCAGGGCCGTGCCGCCGGCCGCGACCCGGCGCAGCGCCTCGATGAACTCCTCGACGTCGGCGACCCGCTGCTTGAGGAGGTAGCCGATGCCGCTGGTGTTCGCCGCGAGGAGTTCGGCGGCGTAGCGTTCCTCGACGTACTGGGAGAGCATCAGGACGGCGGTGTCCGGCCACTGCTGCCGGATGACCAGCGCGGCCCGCACGCCCTCGTCGGTGAAGCCGGGCGGCATACGGACGTCGACGACGGCGACGTCCGGGCGGTGCTCCTCGACGGCGCGCAGCAGCCCGTCCGCGTCGCCGGACTCGGCCACCACCTCGAACCCGGCCGTTTCCAACACCCTGACCAACCCGATCCGGAGCAGAACGGAATCCTCGGCGATCACAGCGCGCTTGGCAGCGTGCACGGCAACTCCACGGTGACGACGGTCGGGCCCCCTGGGGGGCTGTCGATGGCGAGGGCGCCGTCCACCGAGGCCACGCGGTGCGCGAGCCCGGTCAGGCCGGTTCCCCCGGAGGGGTCGGCCCCTCCCCTGCCATCATCGGTGACCCGCACCCGCAGCGTGTCACCGGCCCGGACCACCGCCACCTCGGCGCGGCTCGCCCGGGCGTGCTTGGTGACGTTGGCGAGCGCCTCGGAGACCACGAAGTAGGCGACCGCCTCGACGGCGGGTGCGGCCCGTTCGGGCACGTCGACGCTGACGTGGACGGGCAGCGGGGCGCGGGCGGCGATGCCGGAGAGCGCCGCGTCCAGTCCCCGGTCGTCCAGGACGTGCGGGTGCAGGCCGCGTACCAGCTGGTTGAGCTCCTCCAGGGCCTCCTTCGCCTCGCGGTGCGCCTCGTCGATGACGGTGCGGACCTCGGGCGGCAGGTCGGGCAGGGTGGCCCGGGCCAGGCCGAGGTTGACCGCCAGGGACACCAGGCGCTGCTGGGCGCCGTCGTGCAGATCGCGTTCGATGCGGCGGCGCTCGGCGTCCGCGGCGGCCAGCGTCTCGGCCCGGCGCTCGGCCAGGTCCTCGACCCGCCGCTCCAGCTCCTCGGCCCGGCTGGGCCCGAGCAGGCGCCGGGCGATCAACGACTCCATCCGTATCAGCGCGCCGGTCAGCCGCGGCAGGAACGGCAGGACGACCAGCCCGATCACGGCCATCTTCCACCCGTCGACATCGGACCACTGGACGAAGGCCCAGTGCCGCGGCAGCAACCAGTACCAGCCGTAGTACGTGATGCCGCCGATGCTGCCCACCCACAGGGCGAGCGCCACGGCCTCCACGACGCCCAGCACCGGGCCGGCGAGCTGGTGGTAGGCGAGCTGCCGCCAGTACGCGCCGGTGCGCAGCCGGCCCCAGGCCCGCCGGAGGTCGTTGCCCTCCTGCACGGGCGGGGTGCGCGGGATGCCGGTGTCCGCGTACGCCGCGAACCGGCGGCGCTGGAGCCAGGTCACCGACATCGCGCCCGCAACAGCGAAGATCAGCGGGACGACGGCGCCGCCGGGGGCGTAGACGACGGTGAGGCTGAACCACACCCACAGCAGGAAGGCGGCACCGTGCAGCAGGACGCCGGTGCACAGGAAGGCGGCCCGCGCTCGGGCACGGGCCAGGCGGCCTGGCGGCCACCGGTCGGATCGGGTCATGGACACGACGGTAAACGCCCAGGTCAGTCGGGGCTATCACGCCTGCTTCCGGAAGCGGGGTATAGCTGGTGCCACCCCAAGTCGGACAGCGGTGTTACTGACCGGGAACGGTGGAGACCGGAGAGTTGGTGACGAGCCCGACGGCCGGGCTCGTGACCCCGGAAGGATCTCCGTCGCCATGGCCCTCGCCGCCTTCAACCCTCTTGTGGACAAGGGAAGTTGTGCCCGTCCCGGCGTCGGCCACCACCGCGGGCCCGTACGACGCACCGGCCGCGGGCACCGCTGGACGGGCCGCTGGACGGGCCGCGTCCTCACGGCCGCCGGCCTGGCCCTGCTCCCCTGGCTCGGCTACCTCGCCGGCACCCTGCCGCCCGCCGAGGCGGCCGCCTGGGGCGCCCTCGACACACTGGAGGCCGCCGCGCTGCTCACCGCCGGCACCCGCCTGCTGCGCACCGACCCCCGCCATCGCGCCCCCGCGGCGGCCGCGGCCACCCTCCTCCTCGCCGACGCCTGCATCGACCTCGCCACCGCCGCCCCGGGCTCCGAACTGGCCGCCGCCACCGGCATGGCCCTCACCGCGGAACTCCCGCTGGCGGCCCTGTGCGTCTGGCTCGCAGCGCGCCGGGGGCTGGTGCGGCCGCTGTGAGGCCCGCACTATTCTGGCTCCTTCGGCCGCTTGAACCGTGCCGGCTCCTGCAACCATGCCGTCATCATGCCGTTTGCGCTATCGGATCTACCGGATCCATCGGATTTGGCGGCCCGCACCGTTTTGACTCCACAGACCGCAGACCACCGGGAAAGAAGGCATGCAGTTCCTGCTGATCGCGTACGACGCCAAGGACGAACAGGCACAGCAGCGGCGACTGGCCGCCCGTGAACGCCACTTGGCCCAGGGCCCCGCACTGATCGCCGAGGGCAAGGCCCTCTTCGGTACCGCGATCCTCGACGACGAGGGCCGGATGATCGGCTCCATGCTGGTGATGGAGTTCCCCACCCGCGCGGACTTCGATGCCTGGCTGGAGACGGAGCCGTATGTGACGGACGGGGTGTGGGCCGATATCCAGGTCCAACCGTGCCAGGCCGGACCGTCGTTCCTGGAGGCACTGGGACGGCGGTGAGAGCGGGGGCGAGGGTCTTCTTCCCGGCCAGTGCCGTTGATCACGCGTTGGCAGCTTTCCCGCGTCCCCCGACGTCGCACAGGCCACAATGCCCCCATGACAGACAACCAGGCCCAGGCCCCCGGGCGTCCGCTGCTGCGCCGTCCCGAGGACGGTGAGCTCATAGACGTAGCCGGTGTCGCGCACTTCTTCCGGTTGACCGGCGAACACACCGACGGGCACTTCGCCTTCGAGGAGTTCAGCCTCGCCCCCGGCGTCATCGGCGCCAGGCCGCACGTGCACGAGGGGCATGACGAGTACTTCTATGTCCTGGAGGGTGAGTTGACACTGCACACCGGGGACGGCGAGATGACGGCCGGCCCCGGCCATCTGCTCGCCGCGACGCGCGGCACCCCGCACGGCTTCCGCAACGCGGGTTCCGTCCCCGCACGCGCCCTGTGCCTCTACACGCCTGCCGGCTACGAGAACTACTTCCGCGATGTGCACGCCGCGGTGAGCGCCGGCGCCGAGGCAACCGACGAACTCCTCGCGGAATTCCGCAGCCGCTATCGGACCAGTTCCCACCCGGCTCCGCCGAGCAAGCCCTAGGCATTCTGGCGCCCCAGACTCTCCAGGCAGCACCCATCACCTGGATGACCAGCCCCATCCCCATCAGAGATTGCGCCAGATGAAGTCCGTCGACCTGAACCTCCTCATCGCTCTCGACGCCCTGCTGGAGGAGGGCAGCGTCACCGGAGCCGCGGAGCGGATGCGCACCTCGACACCTACCATGAGCCGGACGCTGGCCCGTTTGCGGCGGGCCTTCGGCGACCCGCTGCTGGTCCGCGCGGGCCGCCGGATGGTGCCGACGCCCCGCGCCCTGGCACTCCGTGACCAGGTGCGTTCCCTGGTCGAGCAGGCGACCGGGATGTTCCTGGAAACCGGGGCGCCGGACCTGGCCTCGCTGGCCACGACCTTCACCGTGCAGGCCAACGACATGGTGATCGGGGCGCTGGCGCAGCCGTTGCTGAGCACCGTCCACCGCCAGGCACCCAACGTCACGGTGCGGTTCGTGCCGGAGGACTCCGGCGACAGCGCCCCGAAACTGCGCGAGGGCATTGTCGACCTGGTGGTGGGCGTCGCCGACGCCACCTCCACGGAGGTCAACAGTGAACGGCTCATCGTCGACCGGGTGCGGGCCGTGGTGCGCGCCGGCCACCCGCTGTTGCGCGGCGAGGTGACCCGCGAGCGGTTCGCCGCGGCCCAACATCTCAGCGTCTCCCGGCGCGGCCGGCTCACCGGACCCATCGACGACCATCTCGCCGAGCACGGGCTGCACCGGAAGGTCGCCTCCGTCGTGCCGAGTTGGGCAGCCTCCTGGCACATGCTCGCGCAGAGCGATCTGGTGGGACTGGCCGCCGAGAAACTGAGCCGCCAGGCCGTCTCTCTGCTCGGCCTGCGCACCGTGCGCATTCCGCTCCGGCTCCCCCCGATCGTCATCGCCCAGTCCTGGCACGTCCGGCACCAGGCCGACCCCACCCACACCTGGTTCCGGCACTGCGTCCGCAGCGTCTTCGAAAGCTGGGACGCCGACGGCCGGACCACCACACGACACGACCCCGACGAGCCGGCCTGAGCAAACGCCAACAGTCGCCGTCGGAGTCGTCGGTGGCCGCGTACCGCCACAGTCGGTCCGTGCATTGCCGCAAACGGCAACGATGCCTTATCAAAACTGCCCTTTGTGCTCGCCGGACTCACGGATACCGTGGAAATCGATCCTGCTTTATTGGCGAGATGCCGCGGCGGTTCCGTTCCGTTCCTGCATTCCATTCCGTTCCATTCCAGCCATGCGTCTCCGGAATGCACCTGCGCGGCCTCGAAGTTCGAAACGAGAAGGGCAGCTGGTGCCTGATATGCGCAGCAACGATTACGACGTCCTCATCGCCGGCGGCGGGCCGGTCGGTCTGATGCTCGCCTGTGAGCTGCGGATGTACGGGGTATCCACGCTGGTCGTGGAGCGTCTCGCGCCCGGGGCCAACGAGCCGAGGACATTGACGATGCACGCCCGCACCCTGGAAATCATGGACCGCCGCGACCTGCTCGCGGATTTCGTCGCAGCCGAAGAGCGAACGGCCGGTCTGGACGAGTACCGCCGCCGTTTGGAAAACACCTCCGCCCGGGGGCACTTCGCCGGAATGTTCGTACTCGGCCGGGGCTCCGTCGTCACCGAACAGCCCCGCGAGCTGTTGCTGCCTCGCGAGACCATGGAGACCATTCTCACCCGGCGTGCGACCAGGACCGGGGCCGTCGTCCGCCACGGCGCCGAGGTCGTCGGGCTTGCGCAGAACGCCGACGGCGTGGCCGTCACGGTGAAGGACGCACGGGGCAGCACGGTGATCCGGGCCGGCTACGTGGTGGGCTGCGACGGGGGACGCAGCGCCGTGCGCAGGCACGCCGGTATCGACTTCCCAGGCACCGAACCGCAACTGGTCAGCCGGATGGGACTGGGGTCGCTCACCGGCCCGGATCGCCTCCCCATGGGCTGGCAGCGGAACGAACACGGCTGGTTCATGCGGATGCCCGACGGTCGGATCTCCACCGCCGAATGGGATTGCGGCGTCCCACAGACCCCGGTCAGCGTTGGCGAGTTGGTTGATTCCGTCCAGCGCGTCACCGGCGAACGCATCCAGTTCACCGACGTACGCTTCGTCTCCCGTTTCACCGACAGCACCCGACTGGCCGCGCAGTACCGGGCCGGTCGCGTCCTGATCGCCGGAGACGCGGCACATGTGCACTTCCCCGCAGGCGGCCAGGGGGCCCACCTCGGCTTCCAGGACGCGGTGAACCTGGGCTGGAAGCTCGCCGCCGCCTGCCAGGGCCGTCCCGGTCTGCTGGACACCTACGAGGCCGAGCGGCGCCCGGTCGCCGAGCGCGTCCTGCTCAACACCCACGCCCAGGCCGCGCTGATGCGCCCCGGCCCTCAAGTCGACGCTTTACGTGCCCTGTTCGCCGAACTCATGGATTTCGATGCGGTCAACGACCTTCTGACCAACGCCATTTACGGCACCGATGTCCGCTACGGCGACAGTGCCGACCCGCGCGTAGGCCGCTTCGTCGCCGACCGCCCTCTCAAGACCGACTCCGGGCCGACACGCCTGGCAGAACTGCTGCGCGACGGACGCCCACTGCTGCTGGACCTCACGGGCACGTCCACGGCCGTACGCACCGCCGACCCTTGGGCCGACCGGGTACGAACCGTCGCCGCCCTGGACGCCGACGCGGAGGCCGCCGTCCTCCTCATCCGCCCCGACGGCTACCTTGCCTGGGCCGGCGACGCCCCCGTCTACGACGAGGACCTGCGCACCGCCCTGACCGACTGGTTCGGCCCAGCCCGCGCCTGATTGCCCTGGGCCACGCCACTGACGACACGTCAATCTTTGCTTTTCTGTGCCTGGTTGGCGCGCGCCGATCGCCCTCATAACTATCCTCCTGGAGTACCCCACCCGTGCCCCCAGCACTGTTCTCCCTCACCCTGGCCGCCTTCGGAATCGGTACCACCGAGTTCGTCGTGATGGGTCTGCTGCCGTCCCTCGCGCACGCCCTGCACGTCTCCATCCCCGACGCCGGCCACCTGGTCTCCGCGTACGCCCTCGGGGTCGTCGTCGGCGCCCCGCTGCTCACCCTGGCCGCCCGGCGGCTGCCCGCCAGGACAACGCTGCTGTCGCTGATGGGCCTGTTCACCCTCGGCAACGTCGCCACCGCGCTCGCCCCCAACGCGGCGGTGATGCTGGTGACGCGGTTCGTGGCCGGGCTGCCGCACGGGGCCTTCTTCGGCGTCGGCGCCGTCGTCGCGGCAGGCATGGTCTCCGCCGACCGCACCGCCAAGGCAGTATCGATGATGTTCCTCGGACTCGCCCTGGCCAATATCGCCGGCGTCCCGCTCGGCACGTATCTCGGCACCACACTGGGCTGGCGCTGGACGTTCGTGGTCGTGGCCGCGATCGGTGCGCTCAGCGTGATCGCCATCGCGCTGATGATTCCCCGGCGGGAGCCGCACGAGAGGGCAGCGGTCCCGACCGGCGTCCGCGACGAACTCGCCGCCTTCCGCCGGGGCGACGTATGGCTGGCGCTCGGCACCGTCACCGTCGGCTTCGCCAGTGTCTTCACCGTCTACAGCTACGTCGCCCCGCTGCTCACCGAGGCTGCCGGCTTCAGCCCCACCTCGGTGAGTTCGCTCCTGGTGCTGCTGGGGGTGGGAATGACGGTGGGCAACATCCTCGGGGGCCGCGCCGCCGACCGTGCCCTGATCCCCAGTCTGTACGCGGCCCTGGCGGCGCTGGCCGTCGTACTGGTGCTGTTCGCCCTGGCTGTACCCGTCAAGGCAGCCGCGGTCGTCGGTCTGTTCGCCACCGGCGTCACCGGCTTCAGCCTCGGCCCCATCATGCAGACTTACGCCATGAGCAAGGCCCCGGGCAGCGCCTCGCTGATCTCCGCCGCCGTCCAGTCCGCATTCAACATCGCCAACTCCCTCGGCGCCTATCTCGGCGGACTCGCCCTCTCAGCCGGCCTCGGCTACACGGCACCGGTCTGGCTCGGCGCGGCCCTCGCCCTGCTCGGGCTCGTCCAGGCCGCCATCGTCACCGCGGCCTCGCGCCGCCGCACGGCCTCCGGCCGCCGAAGTCAGGCATAGCCTCGCCTGGTGCGCGTGGTGGCGACACCGCCGGCCACCACCCACAGGGAGAGGATGGTCCACAGTCCGATACCGGTCGACTCGCACTATCCGGTCAACGCCGCATGCGCTGGTGCCAGCAGGGAGAGGTCGTCGGTGGTGAGGGTGAGGTGGGTGGCGCCGGCGGAGCGCCAGGCATCGGCGAGGGAGCGCCAGGTGTCCGGCCGGCCGGGGTCTGGGCGGAGGCGGGCCTCTGTGCCGAAGGCGGTCCAGTCTCGGCCGGCTTCGGTGACCGCTGTGCGGAGCTCGGCGATGAGTGCGGCGCCGCGGTTGACCCGGTTGGCGAGCAGGCCGGACATGGTGAAGCCGTCGGCGAGGGTGGCGATCCGGCGCAGTGCGCCCGGTCTGCCTCCGGTGCGGAGGGTGCCGCCGCCCATCCAGAGGGGTATCCGGCGTGGCCGGGGGGTGAGGGTGACGCCGGAGAACGTGACGTGTTCGCCGGCGAATTCCGCTTCCGGCCGCGTCCACAGGAGGCGCAGCGCACGGACCTGTTCCTCGAACAGTGCCGCGCGGGTTTCCGGAGCGACGGCGAGGGCGGCGGACTCGGCGGGATCGGATCCGATGGCGACGCCCAGTCGCAGCCGGTCGCCGCTGAGGTGGGCCAGTTGCGCGGCCTGCTTGGCGGCGAGTACCACCGGGCGGTGCGGCAGGATCGTCATCGCGGTGGCCAGTTCGATGCGGGTGGTGACCGCCGCCAGGAACGCCACCAGCGTCAGGCTCTCATAGGTGGGGCTGCGGGACACCAGGCGTTCGGGGATGGAGAGGTGGTGGTATCCGAGTCGTTCCGCGGTCACGGCGAATTCACGGAGCCCGGCGGGCGTGAGGGTCGTGGGAACGGTCCAGCCGAGGCGCAGGGTCATTTGCGGAAGGTCTCCGGGTCGGCGGTCGAGATGAAGACCGCGCGCGGGCGTTCGGCGGGCAGCAACTGGGAGTTGAGGAGACGTCGTACCGCTTTCTCCCCGCCGGGCGGGGAGTCGGTGACGGACAGATGGACGTCGAGCACCTGGGTGCCGTCCTCGTTCACCACCTTGGGCACGCAGTGCACCACTCCCGGGATGGTGTGGGCGGCCTGCCGGACGGTGTGCAGTGAGACCTTCTCACCGCGCAGCACCACGAAGTCCGACAGGCGTCCGTGGAAGGTCAGATAGCCGTCGTCGATGGAGAAGGCGTCCCCGGTGGCGATGGTCCGCGGTCCCAGGAGGACTCTGCGGCTTCCGTCCCCGACCCGTCGCAGCAGTACGGTGTCGGATTCGACGACCAATTCGCCCACTTCGCCCTGTACTTCGCGCAGCGATGCGCGCACCCCGGACAGCGGGTGGCCGACCGAGCCGTACCGGTGCGCGGGCTCGGCGTGCGCGGCCAGGGTCGACACGCGCGGCCCGGCCTCGGTGAGCCCGTAGGTCAGATACAGCTCCGCGGACGGTCGCGCGTCCAGCAGGTCCGCCACCTCGGCGGGCGCGAGCCGGTCCCCGCCGACGGCCAGGGCCCGCAGACCACGTGGGATGCGTGCGGGGTCGGCCAGCAGCTGTCGGGCGATCGTCGGTGTCACCGCGGAGTGGGTGATCCCGTGCGCGGTGACCGTGTCGCGGTACGCGACCGGCGAGAACGGCGGCCCGTCGAGGACCAGTCGGGCCTTGGTCACGTACGCGGCGAACGTCTGGGCCACGAGAGCGTAGGAGTAGTACAGCGGCAGGTTGACCAGCAGGGTGTCGGCCGAGGTGATGCCGGTGGCGGCGGCGTGCAGGCGGGCGTTGTGCAGCAGTGCGGGCACCTGGTGCACGCACGCGCTGAACATCCCCGAGGTGCCGGAGGTGGACAGCAGGATTTCGCCCGGCCGGTACGGCGTGGCGGGGTGCCCGGTCGGTACGGCGAACGCGCCGCCCACCGGCCTCTGTGGCGTCGCGCCGGTCGGCCGCGTCGTCACCGCCGTGCCGGCCCCGACGTGTCCGGAGAGCGCGCGGACCCGCTGCCACGGCGTGCTGGGCGGCACGGCCAGCGGCACCAGGCCCAGGAGCAGCGAGGACAGCAGCAAGCGCAGCAGTTCCACGCCGTTGGCCAGGCAGAGCACGACCGCGTCGCCCGGTGCCAGGCCCAGTCCGGCCAGGTCCGTCAGCACGTCGTCCACACCGGCCGGCGCGCCGGCGTCCCGGCCGCCCCGGGTGGTGCCGACCCGGGTGAGGAAGTCGGCCGCCCCGGACCGGGTGAGGCCGTTCACCGGTCCTCTCCGGCACTGGTCAGGACGAGGCTGCGGCACAACTCCCGGTCTCCGGAGGTGGTTTGCAGGCCGACCAGGATCACGTACCGGGCGTGGCCGTCCGCGAGCCATCCGTCGATGACCGTGAACGCCACGGGGGCGGCCGTGTCCGGGTGTGCCGCCAGCAGCAGCGACGGCCCGCGCAACCCGTGGCGCAGGGCGGGCAGCCCGGCCAGCACCCCCGGATTCGCTCCGGCGAAGCGCAGCGGCGAGACCCGGGACCGTGGCACCGCACCGGCGATGCGGCGCATCGTCCGCTCGCTGCCCGTCGCGCTCATCACCAGGATCGCGGTGTCGTCGGCGGCGTCGCGTACGCGCGCCGCGCAGTCCGTCAGCGCCCGGTCCACGGTCTCGGCGACCAGCCAGGCCGCGGGGTCGGCGTAGAAGGACGGTTTGTTCCTCGCATAGGCGGCCGGGTCCTCGGCGACCAGCGTGGCCGAACCCAGCACCCGTGTGCCCGGCGGCACGGGTGTCATGCCCTCACCCCTTCGAACAGCAGACACGTGTTGAACCCGCCGAACCCCAGCGTCAGGCTCAGTCCGGCGCCGTCGCCCACAGGCTGCGCCGATCCCGTGGCCAGTCGCAGCGGTGTCGCCGGGTCGTGCAGCCCGACAACCGGCGGAACCCGTCTGTGGCGCAGTGCCAGTACCGTCGCCACGGCCTCGACGGCGCCGGTGGCACCCAGGCTGTGCCCGAACGCCCCCTTGGTGGCGAACGTCAACGGGCCTTCGGTTCCGAAGAGTTCCAGCAGGCTGCGCGCCTCGACCTCGTCGTTCAGCGGTGTCCCGGTCCCGTGTGCGTTGATCACCGCGATCTCCGCGGGGGCCGCGCCCGCCGCTGCCAGGCAGCGTTCCACCGCGCGCGCCACGGCGCGTCCGGAGGGGTCCGGTGCGGTGAGGCCGGCGGCGTCGTTGGCCGCGCCGACCCCGCGTAACCGGGCGTAGGGCCGGACGCCGCGCTCCAGGGCGGAGTCGGGGTGCTCGACCACCACGAACGCCGCGCCCTCGCCGAGCAGCGTTCCGTCGCGTGCCCGGTCGAAGGCCCGCAGGCCGGTGGGGCTCATGGTGCCCAGCGCGGAATGCCCGAGCCGCTTGGCCTCGGTGACCACGTCCACCCCACCGGCCACGCAGACGCGCCGCCTGCCCGAGCGCACCAGGGCATACGCGACGGCGATCGCGTCCGAGCCCGCGGAGCACGCGGTCATGACACACAGCGGCGTCCCCGGGTGCCCGATGGCCCCTGCCGCGTCGTCGGCCCAGGCGTGCAGTGTCGGCTCGGCCTCGTCCAGCGAGGCGCCGAAGCTGGTGCCCAGCACCAGGCCGACACCGGGGTCGGTGGTGGCCAGCTCGGCGTCCGCGAACGCGGAGCGCAGCGCCCGCCCGGCGAGCACGCGTTGGCGCTCACCCGCCGAAGTCCGGTACGGCACCGACGCGACGACGGCGGCGTCGGTGTTGCGCAACGGGTGCGGCGAGTCGACAGGAGCCAGCGCCGAGTCACCCGCGCACAGCCGCTCCCACACCCCCTCCAGGCCCCGGCCCAGCGGAGTGTCCCAGGCCAGTCCGGTGATCACCGGGGTCACCACGGCCGGGCCCCCGCGGCAGCGGCCTTCACCCGGCTCATCGCACCGCGGAATCCGGCGACCGGCCGGCCCTCCACGGTCACCGCGGCGGAGAAGGCGAAGGTGTGACCGGCCAGCCGGTCCGCGCGTACGTCGAGCACGACCTGGTCGCCGGGCACCACCGGAGCAAGGAAACGGGACTTGACCGTGCCGACCAGGGTCACCTCGTCGTCGGCGAGCGGGGCGCTGCTCAACTGGTAGAGCAACACGCCGGATTGGGCGAACGCCTGCATGGTGTGGCTGCCGGGCAGGATCACCCCCGGGGTCAGGGCGCGCTCGGGCAGGTGCCCGGACAGTGCGCCCATCTCGGCCGAGACGGCGAACATACTGCGCAGGAACACACCGGGCTCATGGTCGAGAACCCGGTCGATGAACAGTCGGGGATGGCGTCCGCGCACCAGGGCGGCGATCGCCGAGGTGCCCAGCGGCCGAGCCGTGCGGACCGCTGTGGGAGGGGGTGCCGATTCGTTGGTGTGCGGCATCCGGGACGATTCCTCTCAGTGTCTGTCGCAGTGGCGCCGGCAGGGGGACCGCGCGCCGGGTGTCTGGGTCGACGGCGGCGAAGACGAGGTCGCCGGTCACCAGTGGGGTGCGGCTGCCGTCCTCCTCCTCGCGCAGCAGACGCACCGCGAGGGCGAACCAGGCCGCGCCGACGTGGTCGACCCGGGTGTCCGCGACGATCACGTCGCGGTAGACGGCGCTGTGGAGATAGGTCACCCGCAGGTCGGCGGCCACCAGGTCGACGCCCGCCGCGCCGAAGGCCGTCAGACCCGCGTGGTGTGCTTCGAGGTGTTCCGTGCCCGCGGTCTCCATCAGTGAGGTGTAGCGGGAGAAGTGCACGATCCCGGTCGCGTCGGTGTCGACGTGCTCGATCCGGGTGCGGAATCCCGCGCTCACCGCGTTGCCCGGGCGCCGGCCGCCACCCGGTCCACGATCTCGTCGGCCTGCGTCGCGGTGGCGATCAGCGGCAGCACGATCCGCAGCGTGGGATGGATGTAGCGCCGGCCATCGGGGCGTTTCCCCGCGCCCGCCATGAACTCCGCGTACACCCCCGCTTCGATCAGCTCCCCGCGCAGCTCGCCGATCCGGTCCGCGGCCGCGGCGGTCAGTTCCACTCCAAGCATGGCCCCGGTGCCGCGGACCTCGGTGAAGACATCCGGGTGGCGGCCCACCAGGGCGGCGTCGAGACGCTCGGCCAGGTGCACGCCGACGTCGGCCGACCGTCGCAGCAGCCCTTCGCTCTCGATGTGTTCGATGCCGTCACGGATCACCGCACAGTTCAGCGGCCGTAGATCGGAGGTGGTCACGGCGCCGGAGGGACGGACGGTCAGCTCCTTGCGGGCGATCACCATCGACGTGGATACCGCGCCCATGCCCAGGAATTTGCCGATGACGGTGATGTCGGTGGGCACCGGCCCGTCCGCGTCACGCATGGCGAACCAGTGGCCGGTCTTGGCGAACGTCAGCACCTCGTCGGCCACCAGCAGCACGTCGTCGGCCGCGCACCGCCGGGCGAGTTCGCGCAGATAGCCGTGCGGCGGTGGGAGGATGCCGGCGTCGCCCTGGATCGGCTCGACCACTACGGCCAGCAGCCGGTCGGCGGATGTGGCGAAGTACTCCGCCAGGGCGCCGGGGTCGCCGAACGGGATGTGCTCGACCCGGACGCCGTACGGTCCGGCGGCATCCGGCGCGGGCAGTCCGGCCCGGTAATGCCGGCGGTTGAGCAGGGGCACCATCCCACCGGTCCAGCCGTGCCAGGCGCCCTGGAAGGCAAGGATGGTGTCGCGCCGTTCCTTGCCCGGCCGGGGGCGCAGCCGCCGGCCGTCGAACCGGGACTCCAGCACAAGCCGCAAAGCCAACTCGTTGCCCTCCGAGCCGGAGTTGCGTCCGCTGACGTGGTACCGCCCCGCGGGGAAGTGATCGGTCCACAGCCCGCCGGAACCGAAGAGCCGGTCGAGGAGTTCGGCCCGTTCCAGCGAGCCGAGTTCGTCGGTGACGTTGCCGACGGCGGTGCCGCGCGTCAGCGCCGCGCGCACGACGGGGTGGGCACCGCCCAGGGTCGCGCTGGCGTAGCCGGCACTGGCGTCCAGCAGCCGCAGCCTTCTGCCCCGGCCTTGCGCGCTCAGGTCGACCACGTCGAGCTCCAGGCCGCGGCCGCCCACGCAGGCGAACGGCAGCCGCGCCGCCCCGTAGTGGTTCAGGTGCAGATCCCTGCCGCGCGACAGTACGTCGGTCGGCTCCCCGGTGCGGTCGTCCCGGGCGACCGGGGCCGCGCTCACGGGACGGCCGGGGGGCGGCCGGCCCCCGACAGCCGCTCGACCAGGGCGAGTACATCGCCGAGGGTGGACAACTGCCCTGCGGCGACGGCCTCGTCGGGGATGTCGATGCCGAACGCCTCCTCACACTGCACGCGCAGTTCCACGAACCCGAGCGAGTCCATGCCGTAGCTTTCGCGCAGGCTGTCGTCGAGCCGCATCTGGTCGATCGGCACCTCCACCAGCACATCGGAGCGCAGAATGCGTTTGATGGTCTGCAAAGAGTTCACCAGTATTTTCCCCTCTGGGTGGGTTCATTCAAAAGGCCACGGCCGGCTTCCGGCACTCGAGAAAGAAATAGGGAGATGCGATCGCGACAACGGGCGGGTCGCAGGGAGTCGGCGCCGATCGGAAACACGGTGACGCCAGCCATTGATTCTCATTGAAGCTAGGTGAGGTCCACACCGCCTGTCAATGGGGCGACGACTCTCTTCGATTCCTGCCGTCGAGCATCGCCAACCACAGGAATCTGGCACGTGAGTTCGATGGTGTTTCGGCCGTGCGTGTTCGCTGATGGAATCACCTGTGGAACAGAAGCTCCTGGTTCGCCGCCCACGTCGGCCAACCAGCATGAAGAGCGTCCCCGGCGGCGACGGAGCGACGTTTGAGGTCAATTGGTACGCACGTTTTGCACCTATTCATGGCATCTCTCCCTCTGGCGCAGAGTAGCGGTTGTGGTGATGAATCGCCCCGGACTACCCTTAAGTCGTCTATTTGCCTACCTGGTGGGCTTCGTGTGCAGGGCGCGTAGGCACTCGGGCACCCCGGTAAGGCCGTCGGGTTTCGCGCCCGGAAATCCCCCTGTGATGCACCGAAAGCGCATGCCGTGAATTTGCGCTGCTCGTTCCCCTCCATTCCGGTGGCTGAAGTCCGCCCGATTTCCCGGTCGTCGGCAGAACCTTTCGAAGGAACCGCGAAAAGTCATGAGTGTCACCTCGGACGCCCTGCGCGGCGTCACCCTGTTTGTCGGCGGCCCGATCCAGCACGCCCTGGTGCCCGGTGGAATGGCCGCGCCGATCCGCGAATTCCTGAGCCTGACCATCGACCAGTCGCGGGCGGCCGGCGCCACCGTGCTGTCCGCACACGTGGCAGAGCGGTTCGGCGCCGAGACCGCTTCGTTCACCCCCGAAGAGGTGTCCGTGCGCGACTACGCCTGGATGCGCGAGTGCGATGTGTTCGTGCCGGTGCTGCCGGTGCTCGACGGCACCCTGTTGCGCACGGACGGCACACACATCGAACTGGGGTGGGCCAGCGCGCTGGGCCGCCCCATCGTGGGCATCACCGACCAGCCCTTCGCCGAGTCGGCCAGTCATCTGCTCAAGGGGCTCGGCAAGGTCGCCGCCGCCACGTTCCTGTCCGCCAAACAGATCGCCATGGAACCGGCGCTGCTGGTCGACGAGGTGCTCGCGGCGCTGGGCCGGACCAGGACGGCGGCCTGACATGGCAGGTGCGACACACGTGCTGACGATGAACCTGGCCAATCCGGTCATGGTCGGTTCCGGCCTGCTCACCGACCAGGAACGCAACATCCGCAGACTGCTGCACTCCGGCGCCGGCGCGGTGGTCACCAAGACCATCCACCCCAACCCACCGACCGGCCTGGACGAGCGCATCGTCCGGCTGCCCACCGGAATGCTCAACAGCACCACCTACTCCAAACACTCCGTCGACCACTGGCTGGGCATCCTGCGCGACCTGGCACGCGACCGGCTCCCCGTCATCGCGTCGCTGCACGCCGACGCCCCGGCGGAACTGGCCGAGTTGGCGGCCCGGGCGGAAGCGACGGGCTGCCGGGCGCTGGAGCTCGGCATCTCCTGCCTCAATGAGGAGAACGGCCTCGACGACACTCCCGCGCGGGTGCACGCCTACACCGCGGCCACCCGCGCCGCGACCCGGCTGCCGTTCTCGGTCAAGCTGGCCAGCGGCGAGGGCCTCCATGCCCGGGCGTTCGCCGCCGCCCGGGCCGGCGCGGACGCGGTGACCATCAGTGACACCCTGCCCGCCGCCGCCGTACACCCGGAGACCGGCGACCTCCGCCTCGGCGGCGTGTTCGGCTACTCCGGACCAGGCATCAAGCCGCTCGTACTGGCCTCACTGTGGAAGCTGCGCAGAGCCGGATTCCCCTTGCCCCTGCTGGCCTCCGGCGGCGTCCAGTCGGGCCGCGACGTGCACGACTACCTGCGGGTCGGCGCGGTGGCGGCCCAGGTGTACACCGCACTGCACACCGACATGAGCTCCACCCTCACCCGGATCGTGGCCGAGACCACCGGATCGGAACACGCCGACCACGGCACCGAACCCGTCACCGGAACAGACCGATCCAGGCAGGTGCGGTCATGACGCCCCGCTCGGCCGGGCCGCAACTGTGCGACCTGAGCAGCGCCGAGATCCTGGCAGCCACCGCCGGGCGGACCCTGACGTGGCCGGTGGGGTCCATCGAACAGCACGGTCCGCACCTGCCGCTGTCCGTGGACACCCTCCTGGCCGACGCCTTCGCCCGGCAGATCGCCTACGAGCTGAACGCCCTGACCCTGCCGGCGCAGTCCATCGCGGCACGGTCGTTGCCGCAGAGCGGCGGCGGACTGTCCTTCCCCGGCACCGTCCACGTCCGCGGGCGGTCCCTGCTGGCCTTCCTGGAGGACACCCTGGAGTCGTTGTGCGCCCTGCCGTGGCACCGGCTGCTGATCGTCAACGGTCACTACGAGAACGAGCCGTTCCTGTTCGAGGCCCTGGACGAGGTGGGCCGACGGCCGGCGGCCACGGGCAAGGAGTTCATCGCGCTGAGCTGGTGGAGCCTGGTCGACACGGACTGGCTGGCCGGGCGGGTGCCGCTCTTCCCGGGGTGGCACGCCGAGCATGCGGGGATCACCGAGACCAGCCTGATGCTCTATCTCCGTCCGGACCTGGTCTCGGCCGCGCGCCCCGACCACGCCGACCCGCCCCGCCCGGGGATCCACCTGCACCCCGTCGACGTACACCGCACCACCAACCAAGGTGTCCTGTCGAGCACTTCGAAGGCCACCGCGGCCCTGGGCAAGGACCTCTTCTGGCACGTGGTCGCGGCCGCGGTCGCCCTGGTGTCCGAGGGCAACGGCCTGCTGCGCGAGGAGAAGACATGACCACGCCCACCCTCTGCGTGTGCAACGCGGTCGACACCCTGCACGACTTCGCCGTCCGCACCGACCGCGCCGACGAACTGCTGTCGGAGTGCTACGCCCAGCAGGACCAGGCCCTGTTCTGGGGCCCGCTGGACAAGATGCTCATCACCTACGAACCGATCGGAGACCTGGACTGGCAGCGGAAGTTCCTGGAGCTCGACGGTGTGGTGAATCTCAGCCCCGCCGGCCGCACCGGCTCGCTGTTCGCCGACGCACTCTCCGACCCCGGGCTGATGGCCGCCGTGGCCGCCCACGCGGGGCCGGGCCGCAGGCTCCGGCTGATCCCGCACACCACCACCACCGACCTGTGGCGGTTCTCCGAGACCCTGCGCAGCCAGTACGGCGTGGCGGTCGAATTGCCGGAGAGCACACCGCAACAGCGCCTGCGCGACCTGCTGGACACCAAGACCGGCCTGCGCGACCTGGCCACCGACCTCGGCATGACGGGCGGGCCCTGCCGCATCCCGCCCGGTACGCACTGCTCCGGGAAGCACGAGGTGCCCGCAGCGGTGCAGGGCATGCTCGCGACCGGCACGCCGTGCATCGTCAAGCCGGACCGGGGCGAGGCCAGTCTCGGCCTGCTGATCTTCCGGCCGGGCGACGACGATGTCGCCGAGCGCCTGGCCGCGAGCACGTTCTACGACGAAGATCCGGTGGTGGTCGAGGAGTTCCTCGACGGCGACATCGCCTTCCCGTCCGTGGAGTACATGGTGCCCGCCGACGCCCCGCCCCACCTCTGCTACACGACCGACATGCTGTTCGAGGGCGCCACCCGCCTGCGCGGCAACGTCACCGCGCGGGAGTTGCGTGACCGATGGTGGTACCACCCGCTGACCGAGGGCGGCCTCCGCCTGGCCGAGGAGATGCAACGGCGCGGCTACCGCGGGCGCTTCGGCATCGACGCGATCGCCCGCGACGACATCGTCTACCTGCACGACCTCAACGCCCGTCGCACCGGGTCGAGCCATGTGCACGAGTTCGGCGAGCACCTCATCGGCCCCGGCTACCTCGACACCCACGCGGTCGGCAACTACGACTTCTACGGACTTCCGGCCGGGCTGGACCTGCCGGAGGTGCTGCGCCGGCTCGGACGACTCGTGGCCTCGCCCCGACACGCCGAACGGGGTGTGGTGCCCACCGAGCTGACGGATCTGCACACTGGCAGACTGAGCTGCATGTTCTACGCCTCAAGCCTGGCCGAGCTGCACGGTCTTATCGTCCGAGCGAGGGCGGCTCTGGGCCTCGGCCGGTGACCAGCACGCTGCCTGCGGCCGGGGCCCGACGGTGGCTGGTGCTGGCCGTGGTGCTCTTGTGCTTCCTGCCCGCGGCCATCGACGTCACCATCCTCACCATCACCGTCCCGACCCTCGCCCACGAACTGCACGCAACCGCGCCCGAAGTACTGTGGACAGTGGACGTGTACTCGCTTCTGATGGTCGGACTGGTGCTGGTGAGCGGTCCGTTGGGCGACCGGGTCGGACACCAACGGCTGCTGCTGGCCGGGTTGGCGGTCTTCAGCGCGGCCTCGGCACTGTGCGCGATGGCACCGGGGCCGCCGGCCCTGATCGGCGCCCGGGCGTTCCTGGCCGTCGGCGCATCAATGATCATCCCGGCCACGCTGGCGCTCATCCGTCAGACCTTCGGCAACGGCCGCGACCACGCGGTGGCCATCGGGGCGTGGAGCGCGGTCGCCGCCGGCTCCTCAGCGCTGGGACCGGTGGTGGGGGGCTTCCTGCTCCAGCATTTCTGGTGGGGCTCGATCTTCCTGGTCAACCTGCCGATCGTGGCGCTGGCCCTGCCCGCCGTGGCGCTGCTGCTGCACAACAAGATCGAGTCCGAACGGCAGCCCTGGGAAGCCACCTCGCCCCTCCTCTCGATCGCGGGGTTCCTGGGCAGTGCCTACGCCATCATCGCCTTCACCCACGAAGGCGTCGGAGTAATGGAGGTGGCCCTCCCTGCCGTACTGGGCCTGACCGCACTGTTCCTCTTCTTCCGACGACAGCAGCGCGCGCCGCACCCGATGCTGGACCTGTCCCTGTTCCGGCTACCCGGTCTGCGTGCCGGTGTGGTGGCCTCGGTGCTGCCGGTGCTGGTGATGGTCGGCTTCGAACTCCAACTGGTGCAGTACCTGCAATTCGTCAAGGGACTGTCGGCGGAGGCCGCCGCACTGTACCTGATCCCGATGCCGGTGGCCGCGACGGTGGCGGGCCCGGTGGGCGGAGTCGTCCTCTCCCGTGTGGGACGACCGCGGGCGGACGTACCCGCCGGCCTGCTGATCGCCGCTGCCGGGTACGTCCTGGTCGCATCCGCCACGGTGGTCCCGCTCGGCCTGGCCCTGATCGGGTTCGGCCAGGGCCTGGTCCAGATGGTCGCCTCAAACCTGATCATGTCCACAGCGCCCTCGTCCCAGGCGGGTGCGGCGGCCGGCATCGAATCCGTCTCCTACGAGGCCGGCGCCGGCCTGGGCATCGCCATCTTCGGCACGGCCACCGCGGTGGCCTACCGATCGTTCGTCCCCCCAGGCACGTCAACGTCCCCCCTGGACGCCGGTTCCTCCCCGGAAACGGCTCGGGCGTTCGCCGAGGCGTTCCACACCACCACCTGGCTGGCCGCCGCCCTCACCCTGACCACGGTCTTCCTGGCCACCCCGAAACCACCAGCGACTCTCGCTCCGCCTGCGGAGCGAGAGTAAGTACCCTGTTCAACCCGGGTGTTCGGCACGCGACGACACGGCACGCATTCGGAAGGTCCGCAATGTCCACTGAACGACTCCGCGCCGAGATCGAACGGCTCCCCCTCGTGGACCACCACGTCCACGGCGCCCTCCGGCACGACGCCGACCGCGCCGCCCTGGAGCGGATGCTCACCGAGTCCGACCGCCCGATCCCGCCGTGGATGACGCAGTTCGACTCCCAGCTCGGCTTCGCCGTCCGCCGCTGGTGCGCCCCGGTCCTCGACCTGGCACCGCACACCGACCCCGACACGTACCTGGCCAGGCGCTCCGACCTCGGCGCCGACGAGGTCAACCGCCGCCTGCTCACCGCCTCCGGCATCGACCACTACCTGCTGGAGACCGGCTACAAGGGAGCGGACATCCTCGATCCCCCGGGCATGGCGGCCGCCTCCGGGCGGCCCGTCGACGAGGTGGTGCGCCTGGAGGCCGTACTGGAGGACGTGGCCCGCGCCGGAATCACCGCCGCCGAACTCCCCGACCGCTTCCGGGAAGCCCTCGCCGCGCGCACGGCCTCCGCGGTCGGTCTGAAGAGCATCGTCGCCTACCGCCACGGCTTCGACTTCGACCCCGGCCGCCCGGACGAGCGGGAGGTGATCGCCGCGGCGGGGAACTGGCTCGCCGGGTGCGAAGCCACCGGCACCGTCCGCGTCTCCCACCCGGTGCTGCTGCGCTTCGCCCTGTGGTGCGGGATCGACCACGGCCTGCCGCTCCAGCTGCACGCCGGCTACGGCGACCCGGACGTCGAACTCCACCGCTGTGACCCGCTGTTGCTCACCCGCTTCATCAAGAACGTGGAACCGCACGGCACCGACCTGCTGCTGTTGCACTGCTACCCCTTCCAGCGCAACGCGGGCTACCTCGCCCAGGTGTTCCCGCACGTGTACTTCGACGTCGGCCTCGGCATCAACCACACCGGCGTACGCTCCGACGCCGTCATCGCCGAATCGCTGGAACTCGCCCCCTTCGCCAAGATCCTCTTCTCCTCCGACGCCTGGGGACCACCGGAACTGCACTACCTCGGCGCCCTGTTGTGGCGCCGAGGCATGGCCCGGACCCTCGCCGCGTGGACCGGGAGCGGCGAGTGGGACGTCGAGGAAGCCCTCAGGGTGGTGCGCATGATCGGCTATGAGAACGCCCGCCGCGTCTACCGGCTGGAGGCCCTGGCATGACCGGTCACCACCTGTTCGCCGCCGCATCGCGCCCTGCGGCCACGAGCCACGGAGAGCAGGAGTGTCCCACTATCTGTTCGACAATGTCGCCGACCAGGCCGGGGGCCGCTTCTCGTGCTGGAGAGATGCTATGACCCCGTATCGCAACGTCAGTTGGAGCTGACGGGGCTCGCCGCGGGCCGGCGATGCCTGGAGGTCGACGGGGGAAGCGGCTCGCTGGGTGACTGGCTGGGTGAGCGGGTGGGTCCGGGCGGTGAGGTCACGGTCACCGACATCGAGCCGCGCTGGGCAACGGGGCGGGAGCGCGCGGCGCAGGTGCGGCTGGTTGCGGCATGACATCGTCCGCGACCCGTTGCCAGGGGGCGGCTTGGAGGAGTTCGACTGCGACTGGGCATCCGTGCCGGCCGCGCCCGACGAGACGGCGGCGGCCCTCTTCGGCCGGGTGCACTCGGCACTGATAGGGCTGCTCAGGGAGGCCGAGGCTGATCCGCTCTTCGGGCCCGGATAACCGGGGCGATGGCCCGGGCCGGCCTCACCCACCTCGCGGCGACCACCTACGCCGAGGCATGGCCGGGCGGCAGCGCGGGCATCGCCCTGCACCGCCACAACACCGACCAGGTGGCCGACCGCCTGGCTGCGGCAGGGATCACGGACGGCGACCTGGACCGCTTCCGGGCCCTGCTCCAGGACCCCGCATTCATCGTGAACTCCTATCCGCTGCTCAGCGTCCGCGGCCGCCGCCCGCTCCAGGAGGACGCGCGATGACCCGCCCCGCCCGTGCCTACGGCTGGGCGGCGTTCGAGCTGGGGCCCGTACGTGTCGGCAGTCCGGCGACCTCGGCGCCTCGGCGTAGTACGTCGCGGAGCATCGCGGGGGTGAGGGTGCGGGTGAACATGTTGCGCTGGCTGGGGTGGTAGCCGCCGATCAGGCGCACCTCCCGCTCGTCCCGCGGATCGGCGATCAGCGCTTCGGCACCGTGCCCGAAGGCGGGGCGCGGTCGGGGCAGCCGCCATCCGGCGTCGGCCAGCACGGGCAGCAGCGCCTGCCAGGCGAACGCGCCGAGCACCACGACCGCCCGCAGGGCCGGGCTCAGCAGCTCCAGCTCACGGGCGAGCCACGGGCGGCAGGTGTCGCGTTCGGTGGTGGTGGGCCGGTTGGCGGGAGGTGCGCAGTGCACCGGGACGGTGATCCGGACCCCGTACAGCTCGAGTCCGTCGTCTGCGTCGGTGGCGGTCGGCTGGGACGCCAGTCCGATGTCGTACAGGGCGGCGAAGAGGGCGTCGCCGGACGGGTCGCCGGTGAAGATGCGCCCGGTGCGGTTGCCGCCGTGCGCGGCCGGCGCCAGCCCGATGATGGCCAGTGGTGCGTCCGGTGGTCCGAAGCCGGGCACCGGGCGCGCCCAGTAGTCCCAGTCCCGGAACGCCTTGCGTTTGGCCCGGCCGGCCTCCTCCCGCCAGGCGACCAGCCGCGGGCAGGCACGGCAGGTCGCCACCGCCGCGTCCAGATCCCGCACCGTGGCCGCCCCGGGAGCAGTCACCGCGGGAAAGTCGTGTGCCTCCGGGCGCCTGCTACGCATGCCGTCTCTTCCTCTCCCGGGGTCCGGATTCCGGTCGGCTCCCGGTCGGCTGGGGATCGGTTCCCGGTCGGCTCCCACCGGCCGTCACCGATAAAATGTCGAGTTGGACATGCCCACCGGTGTCGCGCGGTGTCGTTGCGATGCCGGTCGCCCGCGGTCCGTGGTCGGGCCGGCCGATCGGTCCGGAGGTGCCGTCATGGTCAAACAGATCACCTGCCGACGAGTCTACGAAGAGACCTCCCCTCAGGACGGCAAGCGGGTGCTCGTCGACCGGGTCTGGCCGCGAGGGATGCGCAAAGAGGAGGCGCACCTGGACGAGTGGCTGCGCGATGTGGCGCCCTCAAGCGATCTGCGGAAGTGGTACGGCCATGAGCCGAGCCGATTCACCGAGTTCCGCCGACGCTATCTGGCCGAACTCCGCGATACCGGGCACCGGGAGGCCGCGGCACATCTGCGTGACCTCGCCACGCACGACAAGCTGACGCTGCTGACCGCCACCCAGGACGTGGACCACAGCCAGGCCGCCGTCCTCGCCGAGTGGCTGTCCAAGAAACGGTGACCCGAGCGGCGCGGAGGCTCAGGAGGTCTCTTCGGAGGCTCAGGAGGTCTCTTCGCGGAAGGTCGCTTCGAGCCGCTCGATGAGGCCCTCGAACGCCGGTACCCACCGCGGGCCGATCATGGCGACGCACATCGCGGTGGCGACGCCGGCCCAGGCCACCGGCCCGAGTGGCCGGCAGCCGAAGAAGTGGCTGATCAGTGGCGTCTCGATCAGGACGGCCAGCACGGCTGCCGATCCGACGGCCGTCGCGAGCACGAGCGGGCTGTGCCGCCGTCCGGTCACCGTCTGGGTGAGCTGGGCTCCGACCACGCCGCACAGCGCCATCGTGCTGGTCCGCCGCGCGGAGCCGGGGGTGAGTGTTCCGATCAGCCAGGCGGTGCCGGCACCGAGCGCGGTGACGATGCCCCGCTCGCGGATCTGGTGGGTCAGCGGATCGCCGAGGGCCGCAAGGCCGGTGGGGGTGGAGGTGGAGGTGCCGTCCGGTCGGCTCACCTCGTCGTCCGGGTCGTCTGAGTCATCCGGGTCGTCCGGGTCGTGGGCCGGGTAGTGGGTCGCGTCGCCCGGGTCGCCCGGGTCGCCCCGGTCGTCCAGATCGTCCGGTGTCGTTTCGTCCCGCCGTGGTGTCACCGCGACGGCCATCGTGGGGAACATGTCGGTGAGCAGGTTGACCAGCATGATTTGCCGGGTGGACAGCGGCGAGGCTCCGGACAGCAGGGTTCCGAGCACCGAGAATCCGATCTCTCCGGCGTTGCCGCCGATCAGCACGCTGATCGCGTCCGCCACGCTGCGCCACAGCGCCCGGCCCTCGGCGGCGGCGAGCAGTATCGACACATCATCGCTGGTGATCACCAGGTTCGCCGCGTTCCGGGCGGCCGCCGAGCCACGGGCGGCGATGGCGATGCCGATGTCCGCGGCGCGGATGGCCGCGGCGTCGTTGGCACCGTCGCCGACCATGGCGACGACCTGCCCGGCCGCCTGCAGCGCCTCGATCACCTGCAGTTTCTGCTCCGGAGCGGCGCGGGGCCACCACTCCGCAGTCGCGCAGCAGGCGGGCCCGGCCGGCGCGGTCCCGGGCGGCCAGCTCGTCGCCCGGGACCACCGGTACGTCCGCGGGCCAGCCGAGTTGGACGGCGACCGCACCGACGGTCCGCGAGTGATCCCCGGTGAGCATGACGGGCCGCACGCCGGCCCGGCGGAGATCGGAAACCAGTGGTGCGGAGCTTGGGCGAGGGGTGTCGGCCAGAGCGACGTAGCCGAGGAGGTCCAGGTCGTCGAGCGCCTCGCCGAGCGCGTCGGCGGGCACCCGGGTCGTGATGCGCCCCAGGCCCTCCGGCCGTGGCCCGCATCGCGGTGCGGCCCTCCTCCGACAGCCCTAGTGTTTGGCTATGTTGCGTGGCCGTGCGGGTCGAGCCCTGGCGATGGCCGACGGGCGGGTCCGTTTACTCGGGCGTCTCCTGGCACTGCTGGTGATCGCCGGAATCCTCGCCGGCGGTGCGCTGCTGGGCATCTACGGCCGGGGAGAGACGGAGATGAGCAGCACGGTGGGTGACACCCGGCTGCGCGACCGCGTCGACCTCGATGTCACCCTGCACAGGATCAATCCCCCATCCGGCGAGATCACTCTCGACGTGCTGCCGGCCCCGCTGGGGGCGCTGGCGACGGATGAATCGGAGCTGGTGCCGAAGCACGACCTCGACATCTACACCTCGTCACGGCACATCGGTGTGCTGCATTACAAGGCGGGTGTGCCCATCGCTCTCCAGCAGGTCTCCTTCGACCTGACCGGCGGCAACATCGCCGACTACCCGTTCGACCACTACGACCCCTACATCGAATTCAGCGCCGAGACCGGCGGCCACGAGGTGCCGGTCACCATGGAGTTCACCAACCATGACCAGGGCTTCCGGAGCAGGCTGCGTCCCGTGAAGGCCGGCAGCGGCATCACGGGAGCACAGCTGCGGCTGAGCCGCTCGCACGGGACGCTGATCCTCGCCGCGCTGATGATGGCCAGTGCCTGGGGGCTCGCGCTGGCCGTACTCGGCGCGGCGGTGCTCGTGGTCGGCCAGCGCCGCGGTCTGGTGTGGGGAGCGATGGGCTGGATGGCGGCCACCCTCTTCGCCCTCGTCAGCTTCCGGGACGCCGCACCGGGTGCGCCACCGATCGGGGCGTTCATGGACTACGCCGCGTTCTTCTGGGCGGAGCTGATCATCGCGGTGTCGGTGGTGTGCGTGGCCTGGTTCGGTGTCTGTGTCGAGCACCGTCGGTGGAAGGCCGACACGAAGTAACAGACACGAAGTGACAGGCACGACGTGACAGACACGAGGTGGCAGAGGGGCGCTGGGAGGCGTGCTCTGACCGTGGGATGACCGTGGGGATCCGGGCTCCGGTCACCGCAGGACGGCCAGTGCCGCCCCTTGATACGTGGCTCCGGCGTTCCAGAGCAGGAAGGAGTGCATGCCGTCCCCGGCCGCCGCCCTGATCTGGTCGGCGACCTCGCCGGGGCCGTAGTGGACGCCCAGGGAGAAGTCCTGGAGCCAGGGGACGACCGTGGCCCCGGTGCCCTTGACCTGCTTGGCGAAGTCGGCCAGCGACCGGTTGACGATGTCGTACGGGCTGGAGTTCGGGCTGGCGACCCGGTACTCACCGGCGGCCCAGTGCGAGGGGTAGACCATGGGCGCGATGTAGTCGGCCTGTTGGGCTATGGCGGGGATGTCCTGGGCGATTTCGGTGGGCCGGGTGGCGGCGATACCGAAGACCGAGGCGCCGAGGTACGCGCCTTCGGGATGGACGCGGCTGCGGGTTTCGGCGACGAACTCGGCGATGGACCTCTCCGGGGTCCGGTCGCCCAGCCCGGGGAAGCGCAGGGTGGAGAGCTTCCCGTCGGGGCGGCGCACGTAGTCGTACAGGACGTCGTCGAAGCCCAGCCTGGCCGCTTCGGTGGCGAGGGCGATGTTGTACTGGCGGACCTCGGGATCGGCGAAGTTGGTGAAGGAGAGCTTGCCGTAGTGGCCGCCGTCGTACGGGCTGCCGTCAGGGGCCAGGACCAGGCGGTGGTCCTTGCCCTGGCGGTGGGATGCCTGGGCCAGGATGGGGTCGCGGAAGGCGACGATGCGGCCGACGACGCGGGCTCCCATGCCGTGCAGGGTGTCGATCACCGTGCGTGCGTCGTAGCGGTTCTTCACGGCGCCGATCTCGCGGGCCAGTGGCACGGCGGAGTCGTAGCCGACCTCGCCGTTCTCGTCCTTGATGTCGAGCTCGACGGCGTTGAGCTTCTTGTCCTTGATGAGCTGGAGCACCGGCTCGCGGACCGCGGACGAGGCCCAGCCGATGGCGGTCAGGTGCGCGGCCCGGGTGAGGGGATAGGGCGCGACCGCGTTCACGTACCCGCGGGTGGTGTTGCCGCCCGCGTCCGTGGCCGCCACGTCGATTCGGGCGGGGGGCCGTTCGAGCCGCCGGGAGAAGGTGCCGTCGTCGCCGACGGGCACGGGCACACCGGCTACGGAGACCTTCACCTGCCCGGCGTCCTCGACCCGGCCGCGTACCGTCACCGGGGCGCCGGGCCTGGTGACAGGGGCGGCGGACAGGCGCAGTTTCGGGGCGGTGGTGTCCACCGTGAACGTCCGGGATATGTCGTTCAGGAAGGGCAGGCCGCTGTGGGACTTGACGGTCAGTTCGTGCCCGCCCTCGGCGAGCACGGGGGCGTCGAGTATGAGGCGACCGCTCGCCTGGCGGGTGCGCACCGGCTTCCCGTCGAGCCGCACCTCCAGCCCGGCCAGGTCAGCCCCTTCCCTGGCCCTGATCGCCAGGCGCGGGCTGCCGGCCTCGACGCGGCCCAACACGCCCTCGTTGCCCAGCCCTTCGACCCGCAGCTGATGGGACAGGGACTGCAGGGCGAAGGCCCCGAGCGCCGTGCAGGCCGGGACCACGAGGGAAATGGATATGACGACGAATCGTGTTCGGGTTCGGTGTCCGCGCATGTCCACTCTGCCGTTCTCGAAAGACGTTTCCTTGGGTGGGGGCTTTTCTTGGGTCGGGACTGTCCTTGGGTGGGGACAGTCCTTGGGTGGGGACTGTCCTGGGTGTTGGGTGATGGGTGTTCGGTGAGGACTTCCCGGGTGATGACATAGCCGCCACGCCGTCCGCCCAAGAGGTTTCGAGCGGGTAGTCATGCGTTCGGCCTACCGTGCCGGGGTGTGTGTCACACGGTTGTCCCAGGCTTGGAGGCGACGGGAAGCATCTCGTGTACATGCGGAGGCACCATGCGTCAGTCCCACCGAAGCAGCGGCGCGGTCATCGTCGCCTCGGCCGTGCTGCTGCTCACCGCCTGCTCGGCGGCTCAGTCCCGGCCGGAAGGGGGCCCGGACGGGCCGCGGGGAAGCACGCGCAAGGGTGGCGGGCAGGCAGCGGTCGCCGACCCGGCGACGGTGCGGGCCGACGAGCTCGGTGCGGTCCCGGTGCTGATGTACCACCAGCTGGTGGCCGAGCCCCGGAGTGTGTACGACCGCACGCCGCAGGACTTCCGCGCCGAGCTGGAACGGCTGGCGCGGGAGCGCTACGTACCGGTCACCGCACGGGAGTTCAGCAGCGGGCGGATCGACATTCCCGCCGGTACCCATCCTGTGGTGCTGACCTTCGACGACTCGACCGCCAGTCAGTTCCGCCTGAACACGGACGGCCGGCCCGCAGCCGACACCTCGGTGGGCATCCTGCTGGACGTCGCCCGGAAACACCCCGGGTTCCGCCCCGTGGCGACCTTCTTCGTCAACGCCGACCCGTTCCGCGAGCCAGGCGGCCGAAAGTCGTTGGGCTGGCTCGTCACCCACGGCTTCGAGGTCGGCAACCACACCCTGCGGCACACCTCGCTGGGGACGGTCGACGACGCCACCGCCCAGCAGGCCATCGCCGACAACCAGAGGGCGATCACCCAAGCCGTGCCCGGCTTGTCGGTGGTGTCGATGGCACTTCCCAACGGTTCGATGTCCCGCTCCCGGGAACTGGTGCTGAAGGGAGCCGCCGACGGCGAGCGCTACCAGCACCAGGGCGTCTACCTGGTGGGAGCCAACCCGGCCCCCTCCCCCTTCTCGACCGCCTTCGACCCGGGGGCCATCCCGCGGATCCGCTCCCAGGCGGCGACCGGCCCGGATGCCCCGTTCACCTCGACGGCCTGGCTGGACAAGCTCCGCGACGGGACGGTCCGGCGGTACACCTCGGACGGCGACCCGAAGAAGATCAGCTTCCCCAGGTCCGAGGCCGCCCACCTCGCCCCGGCCCACCGGACTGCCGCCCGGCCGTACTGAACCGGACGGAACCGTCTGCGGGCCCGGGCCCCGCCCCCTACGTCAAAGGGGCGACGGCCGCGAGGGGGTGTCGTCCACTGTGGACGGCACCCCCTCCCCCGATCTCCCCCGCTCCGGGCGTCACGGCACGAGGTTCAGCAGGAGGGCGACGGTGCCCAACGTCCCCAAGAGAAAGTTCGTGCCGGCGTGCATCCCGATCGACACCCGCAGATCCTTCTTCCGCCAGACGCACCAGGGCCCCGGGAGAAAGAAGATCACCCTGGACAGGAACACCCACGGCGTCCACAGGTGGTACAGCGAGAACAGCACCGTGCTGACCACCGGCGCCCACCGGCCCTGCCGGGGCAGACGGGACATCAGAAAGCCGCGGAAGTAGAGCTCCTCGATGACCGGGAAGCACAGCCCGGTCATCGGAACGCACGCCGCCAGCGAGATGACCATGACCGAGTGCGGGTATCCGCCGAGGACGTCGGTGACGCCACCGCCCGCCCCCTCGAACGGAACCCACCGGAACAGCAACCGGTAGAAGAAGTCGTCCATGGGGGTGAGCACGGTCGACACCACCAGGAACCAAAGGATCAGGGGAATGACGAGGGCGACGAGTTTCCGGCGCGGGAGCGGCTTGTCCAGGTAGTGCACCACTCCGCGCAGCGAGAACCGGCCGTTGCGCCGGCGGCCCAGCCACAGCAGCAGGCCGAGCTCGAACGGTACGAGAGCCAGGAGCATGGCGATCGCCCAGCCCAGGAGCGGCGGATAGCCGATGGACTTGACCAGCGGTTGGGTGAGGAGCAGGTAGACCGCGACGATCAGAACTCCGGGGACAAGGTGCAGCGCGATGGACAGTGGCAGGGAGTGGCGGTCGGCCAGCAACCGCCCAACGATTCCGCTCGGTCGAGCCCCTGCCGCAGTGGGCACAGGATTCCGCGTGATTTCCATGCAGGCGACGATCGTCCAGTCCGCGGACACGGCGCGGACACGGCGCGGACACGGCGCGGACACGGCGCTGACACGGCACTGACACGCCGCGAAGGCGGACCGACAGCGCCGCGCAGACGAACTGACAGCACAGCCATGCCGGTTCGCCGGACCACGTCTGCCAGGCCACGTCTTCGTACGCTCGCGTTTGTGCGCTCGCGTTTGTGCGCTCGCGGCCGCTACTTGCCCGGCTTGCCTGGCTGGTCTGAAGCCGGCCAACGTGCTGGTCGCAGCCGACGGCCCCAGGGTGATCGACTTCGGCATCGCGCGCGCCGCCGACGCCCTCGCACTCACCGGCACCGGCCTACGGATCGGCACCCGCCTTCATGGCTCCCGAGCAGGCCCTGGGGCAGCCCGCCACGCCGGCCACCGACGTCTTCGCGCTCGGCGCGCCGGCCGTGTACGCGGCCGGCGGCACACCCTCCTTCGGCGAGTGCCCCGAATCCGTGGCCCTGTACCGGACGGTCCACGAACAGCCCGACCTCACCCGCGTACCGGCCGAACTGCGCACCCTGCTGGGGCAGTGCCTGGCGAAGGAACCCGCTGAACGGTCCACCACCAGCGCGCTGATCGAGGCCGTGCGCCGCCACCCCGCCATCGGCTCACAGGTGCGGTTCGCCGACGGCTGGCTGCCGACCGCCGTCCGTACGGAACTGTCCCGCCACGACGAGCTGCCCGAACCGCCCGCGGAGCGGCACGCGCAGCCCACCGTCACCGCCACAGCGGTGCCCCTCCCCCGCCGGGCCGAGGGGCTCAGTCCGCACCGCCACCGCCCCGGCCCGGCGCACCAGGAGACCCGTTCGCTGGATCGTGCCAACGGGCGCAGGACAAGGCCGAGCAGGCGCAGGACGTGCCCGGTGACGGGTTCCGCCCTGGGTACGCGGGCGTCGAGCTGACTTCCCCGGATCCGGGTTACGAGTTCGACCTGCGGAACGGCAAGGTCGTACCGGAGTCCAGCGTCGACGGGTACCTGTCGCGCACGGCCACCGAGTTCGTGATCCCCGAGGACGGCGACGCCTTCATCGCTCCCGGCAACAGCTTGAATCCTGCCGACTGCCTCAAGGGCATCGACAGCAGCCCGGTGACCTCGCTGAAGTTCAGCGAACTCGAAGACCAGCACCCCTTCTGCGTCCGGAGCGCCGACGGCCGGGACATCGTCGTCGTGCGACTTGTGGAAGCCGTCCCCGGAGGCGGTCCGGTGACCGTCTCCCTCAGTCGCTACGGCAAGGACGCCTGACGCTACGGCAAGGAAGCCTGACCCGTCCGAACGCACCGCCCCAAGCCGCCGGCAAACTGGCCGACGAGCGCAGCCGAGCCGCCCCGGTGAGGGGCTCAGGCCCCGGCCGCGGTGACGACGGCGTCGGTGGCGAAACCGAGCAGCAGACCGGCCAGGATCCCCCAGGTGGTGATCGTCTTCAGCGCGGCCTTGCGGGCGACGGCCAGGAGCTCGATGACCACGTAGAGGATCGAACCGGCGGCCAGGCCCAGGAAGGCGATCGAGAGCGTGTCGTTGACCAGGTGCTGGCCGACCAGCGTGCCGAGGAAGGTCGGGCCGCCGCCGATCAGGCCGAGCCACAGCAGCGTGACCCAGGAGGGGCGTTCGCCCTCGGCGGCCAGCGGGGCGACGATGCCGAAGCCCTCGGTGGCGTTGTGCAGGCCGAAGCCGATGATGAGGAGGACGGCGAGGGAAAGCTCGCCCTGGGCGGCGGAGTTACCGATCGCGAGGCCCTCGGCGAAGTTGTGCAGGCCGATGCCGGTCGCGATCATCAGCGCGAGCGAACTCGCCTGGCTGCGTACCTTGGGCGCCAGCTCGGTGGTGGCAGCGGCACCGGGCCCGGCGAGCCGCTCGGCGGCGGCCTGTCGCCGGCGGGCGATCCAGCCGTCGTAGTGGACGAGCCCGACGAGCCCGATCGCCAGACCGGCGGCGAGGGTCGCGCCGCCGGAGGCGACCGTTCCCCAGGCGTGATTGCCCAGGGCCTCGTCCGTCGGCTCCCAGGCATGGGTCAGCACATCCCAGACGAGGAAGATCAGGATGCCGATGGCGACGGCGTTCAGCCCGGCTTTCAGCCGCGGGGTGGGCTTACGCAGGCGGCCGATCGGCAGCCCCAGGTAGATGGTGAAGCCGGCGATGGCACCGAGCAGAGCGATATTCGCGCTGGACACAGGGGACTCCTGTCGGCGTGTGCGGGGACAGGCACAGACGGTAAGGCAAGTGAGCCTTACCTAACAATCCAGCGGGTCGGTTTTAGCGAAACATTAGGAAACTCATTGCCCGGCCATGCGTCTTCGCTCGGCCATGCATCTCGGCTCAGCCATGCGACGCCTCCGCCCGGACAACCGACCACCACCGCCGTCATCGCCGCCCCGGGACGGACAAGGACGCGTGCATGCCGCCCGGCGCGAGCAGGTCCACGACGTCGTCCGGGTCCTCGCGTCTACCGCCGCCGTCGCTGAACAGAAGGCCGTACGGCCCGTGTTGGCGGAGCAGAGGCAGCACCGACGCCGCATCCGGTGCCGCTCTCGGCGATCCGCCCCCGGGCCGGCTCAGCGCGAGCGCCGCGAGCAGGCGGCCCCGGCAGGGCACAGCGGGTGAAGGCGGGGGACGGCTCCCGAGCGACGTTCCGAGGGCCCACAGACCGCAGGCGGGCCGGGGAGTCGTGCCACCAACCCTCCGTGGCACACGTCACACCACCCCGAATGGATCAAGGTCCGAGTTGTCTGCGATATTAATTGCCGCGCGCCGGTGATCAATCCGGCACGCTCAGTATTGGGGGCATCCGCGCGATGCGCCGGCGGTCCTCGCCGGCAGAGCCGTAACGATTCCGGATGCCGCCTTGCACACCCACACACCTTCACGTCATTTCTCGCGGAAATTCCGCGTGGAATGGAGGACTTCGTATGTTATTTTTCCTCGCCGACAGCAAGCAGCAGGCATTCGGCACCAACGGGAAGCTGCAGCAGCACGCGCAGAACACCGGGGCCCACCGGGCATTGGTCGACACCTACGCCACCAACGTGCTGGAACAGCCCGCGGTGAAGCTCGACAAGCTCACGGACGCCGAGAAGTACCAGACTGCGGCCAAGGCGCACGCCACGTCGTGGCGTGACTCGGTGTCGGGGCTGCTCATCGGCGCCAACACCGACCTGATGAGCTTCAGCAACTCCTTCACCAGCTTCTACAACCCGCTGATGAGCATGGCCCAGAACATCGCGACGGGCGACAACCGGGCGCAGTTCGTCAAGGGCCTTCAGATCCTGGTCTCGCAGATCGAGGACAAGCGGACGAAGGCGGACGGCGCGCTGGATGCGCTCAAGTCCTTCCGCAACGATGTGGCCGACGACCACGGACACTTCCTGGAGTTGGCGACCAAGTCCAAGTCGCTCTACGAGGGCGACAAGGGGATCATCAGCCAGCTTGAGAACCGCCAGGACGCGATCAGGCAGGCCATGTCCACGGACCTGTCGATCATTGCGGGCGGGGCGGCCCTGACCGTCGTCGGCGGACTCGCCATCGCCGTGGGTCTGCTGGCGGAAATACCGAGTGGCGGCGCGTCGACCGCCATCGTGCTCGGCGGTCTCGCCGCGGTGGGCGGCGGCACGGTGGCAATGGGCGTGGCGGGCGCGGATTTCACCGCGAAGAAGTCCGAGCTGGCGAAGAACATCACCGATCTGGCCAACATCAGGTCCGAGATCGGCCTTCTTTCCGGTGTAGAGCTGCAATTCAACAATCTCGCCGTGGCCAACGAAAAGGCAGAGCAGAGCCTCAAGTCGATGGCCGACACGTGGACTCTTCTCCACACGCAGTTCAACGGCGTCATCACGAAGCTGCACGACGAAGTGAACCCCGACGACGGGCCCTTCCTCGCCTACGAGCTCGATTCCGCGAAGAAGGACTGGGAGTCGGTGCACGACACCGCCCAGCTGATCAACAACCAGCTGAGCACGCTCCCCGTCGACAAGAGCGGCCTCGTCACGAAGGCGGCCTGACCGATGACCGCGACGGTTCTCCCGGCTGTCGACCAGGCAGCCCAGAACGTACGTGACGGCCAGGTGGGCGACGCCTCGGCGATCCCGGGGCTCCAAGAACATGTGGCGGCGGCCAGGTCCCACGCGGCGACGTGGCTCGACAAGACGCGGACCAGCGTCAGGGAGCCGCTGTCCCTGACCCAGTCACTCGTCTCCTACTACCTCGACACCGCCGCACGGCGCCTGGCGGAACTGACGCCTCAGGCGGAAGCCGGCGACCAGGCGGCCACGGACGAGTTCGTCACCCATCTCCAGCGCATCAAGAGCGACCTGGACCTCTTCCAGCAGCGCGTGACGGCGAACACGGCCGAGGTCAACGGACTCAACCGGGCCTTCACCGCCGATGCCTCCCGCTTCGCCGAGGACCTGAACACCATCTCGGCGGTGATCGCCACCGATCAGCGGATGGCCGGAGAACTCCGCGGCCAGGCCCAGGCACTGCGCGACAAGATCGCCGAAGCCCGTAAGTGGGAGAACGTCGGCTGGATCCTCGGCCCCCTCGGCTACGGCATCGCCCGCATCTGGGGCGACAACATCGCCGACATCGACGGCCTTGAGCGACGCATCTCCGAACTGGAGAGGGAGAGCGGAGGCAAGGACCGCCAGGCTGCCGCCGTATCCGCGCTTACCGGCCGACTGACGGCGCTGTCGCACTCGGTCTCCCTGGCGGTGAACGCGATGACCACGCTCGGCAACTCCCTGAACGTGACCTCCGGCCACATGGCCAACGTCATCGCCTCCGTCAACGGAACGTCCCCGTCGTACAAGGGGTTCGTCGCCGCGTTGCTCGACACGGTCGCCGCCAACTTCCGGGATCTCGGCAGCCAGCTCGACATGCTGCTGGGTGGCTCAAGCGAGAGGAACGACGCATGACGGCCTCAGCCCCTGTTGTGCCTTCGCCGACGGCCGGGCTGGGTTCGGCTGCCACCGAGGCACTCTTCACCGCCTACCAGCTGACCACGGCCGCAGCGATTGCGGTGACCGAACAGCCCTCCCTCTCCCTGGAGTTGGTGCCGACCCTGACCCAGACCCAGGACCTGGCGAGAAGCCACGCCGTCAAGTGGGGAGGCGCCTATCAGACGGCGCTGCTCCAGCCGTTGACCGACGTCCAGGGCTACACCGGGACGTTCATCTCGTTCACGCCGCACATGGACGACCTCGCGCGGCGGGCGGGTGACGGTGATGCCGCCGCGCAGGCCGAACTCCGCCAGGGTTTGACGATCCTGCGCCGCCTGGTGTCACAGAACCAGGCCGGTGTGACCACGGCCAAGGGTGAGATCGAGCAGTTCAAGCAGCTGGTCGACGACGATCGCGTCCGTTTCGGCAGCGACGGGAAAACCCTGGAAAAGCAGTACACGGGCCCTGGCGGTGAAATCGCCGAGATCGAGAAGAACCTCGCCGCACTGGAGAGCGAGCTCCGCGAGACGAACCAGGCCATCGCCCTGGGCGCGGCCAAGGCCATCCCCGGAGCCCTCGTGCTGGGAATCCAGCTGGCACTGGCCGCGGAGGACATCGTCGGCACGGGCAAGGCCGTCATCCAGACAGGCATCACCCTCGCCCGCTCCACCGCGGCCTGGGACACCGAGGCCATCGCCGACAGCGCCGTGAAGTTCTACGGCGAGGCGAAGAAGGTCCCCGGCATCTACCAGGGCGTGAAGAAGTCCGTCGAGTCACCGGTCCTCTTCGAGAGCGTCACCAAGGCCGTCGAAGAAGCCCACGCCGCCATGGACCGCTCTGCCGCCGGCATCGCGCGATACCGGAGCGAACTGACGAAGCTCACCGCCGACCGTCTGCAGGTGGGGGTGTTCGCGACCCTCAAGGGCCATGTCGAGCGACTGGCCGCACACGTCGACCAGGCCCTCACCGCCCTGGACTCGACGGCACAGATGTGGCGGCAGGAGAACGACCGCATCGCGTACTGGGACGCCCTGGCTCAGGGCTCGTCCGCCAGCCAACTGGAAGACGAGCTGAGCGGCGCGGCGGCACGCTGGCTCCTGGATGCGGAGGCCGTGCGCCGGTATCAGCGTTCGCTGACCGACCTGCCACGCTCGTAGCGCAACCGGACACCAACGAGGGGCGCCCCGGAAACGGGGTGCCCCTCGCACGTGCGACTCACTCCGCTGCGAACCTCGCGCTCCTCACGTACATCGACGGGTTCTACTGTCTTGTTCGTGGCCTTTCGCTCGGCAGGACGATCCTGTTCCATCCTGTTGTCTTTCGGGGATGGTGATGGTCGTGACAGCCGATGTGGTGATCGTGGGGAACGGCGCGCTGGGCCTGTCGGTCGCCGTGGCGACGGCGCTGCGGGATCGCTCCTTGCGGATTGTCGTGGTTGGCCCGGAGGCGCGCCCTGGTTCCGCTTCCGTGGCGGCGGGAGCGATGCTCAACTGCTTTGCCGAGGTCACAGCGCGTACCGGTGAACACCCTGCGTCCCGGGCGAAGTTCGCGCTGGCGCGCGAAGCGAGTCGCCTGTGGCCGGGCTGGCTGGAGCGGCTTGCGGACGCGGCGCGAGACGTGGCGGTTCCGGTCAGGAGCACCCGGGGGACGCTGGTCGTGCTGGGGGCGCGCTCCACAGGTGACGGCGTGGCCGGCATGCGGGCGATCCGCGCGGCCGCCGAGGAGCACGGCGAGCGGTTCCAGGACGTGGACCCCTACGGCATCGGCGTGTTGGAGGCGGAGGCGGGTGACCAGCCCGTGGACGCCTTGTACTTGGAAAACGAGGGAGCCATCGATGCCCGCCGTGTGCTCGCGTCCCTGGACGCCGCTGCGTCAGGGCTCGGCGTCACGCGCGTCGCCGGCGAGGTGGTGTCTCTGGTGACGGCCAAGGACGCGGTCACCGGAGTGCGACTGTCCTCGGGAACTACGCTCCCCGCGGGAGCCGTCGTCCTCGCGGCGGGCGCGGCGAGTGGGCACCTGATCGAGCAACTGCCCGCGGGCACGGTGCAGCCGATGCTGAACGGAACGGGTGTGGCACTGGAGACCCAGCGCGTGCGGGGCGAGGCCGTGCCGTACGTCGTGCGCACGCCCACCCTCGTCGGCGGCTGCGGGCTGCACGCGGTGCCGCTCGGGGACGGAGTCGAGTACCTGGGCGCGACCAACCACGTCTACTTCGACGCGCCTGCCGGACCGCGGCTGGGCATCGTCCAGGCACTGCTGTCCGGCTACGTCGCGCAGTTCGACCGGAACATCGCGTTCTCGGCCGTGCGGCGCTGGCATTACGGCCTGCGACCCGTCACGCTCGACACCTTCCCGCTTCTGGGCCGGGCGCCGGTGCCGCGCCTGTTCTTCGCAACGGGGACCTACCGGGACGGCTTCCACAGCGCCCCCGCGATCGCCCGCTACCTGGCCGGGCTCCTCACGGACGGCGTCACTCCGGACGGCGTCGCTTCGGATGACGTCGCTTCGGAGCTCGATCCGTACGCGGTCTTCGCGCCCGGCCGGAAGCCCATCGAGACGATGACGGTGGACGACGCCGCGGAGCGCTTCGCGCAGATGGCACTTCTCGTCGCCGTCGAACGCGGCATGAGGCTGCCGTACATCTTCAACACGGAACCGATCGCCGCGGCGTGCCGGCAAAAGGCGCTTGAATGCGTGGAGCGGCTGGGCGTCCCGATTGCGCTGGCACCTGAGATCCTCGGCGCCGTGTCCGAGGCCGACGCGAACCGGATCCGACAGGTGGCCGACTATCTCGGCGCTGTGGCCACCCGTCCCTGACCGGCTCTCGACCGGAAGCCATTGGTTGTCATTGGTTGTCATTGGTTGTCATTGGTTGTCGTCGGTCACCCACGAGCACCCCCGCACGCCGCACGCGTCAGCGTCCGATCCCGCGACGAATCGCGGTCTCCACAGGGGAGTAGTCGCCGTCGGGACGTTCGATGCTCGGACCCTGCCCCGGGTTGGGAAGCAGCGGCGGCTGCGCCATGAAGCGGGGTTCGGCACCCCGGTGAGGTTGCGCGGCATGTACGAGGAAGGGGTGACAGAGGTAGACGTCCCCGGCCCGGCCCGTGGCCAGGGCAAGCGGTCGTTGATCGGTGGCCGGCACGGCGCGCTCGGCGAGGTTCATGAAGGCCAGGCCGGCCTCTCGCTCGGGTTCGAGAAGTGCGGCGACGTCCAGGTGGGAACCGACCCGGATCCGGGTAGGCGCGTCGTCTTCCCCCACGTCGGACATCAGGAACAGCATCAGCAGCCACCGTCCCCGGGAAGTGACGTTCACCCGGTAGGACATGAAGTCGGCGGGATCGTCTCCCGGGAAGCTCGCATCGATGTGCCATCCGTCGTCGCCCGGCTCCTGGTCGCTGCGGAACCGCACCGGGAACGTGCCAAGCCCACCGAGGGGCGCCCAGCGCCCCTTGCCGACGAGGGCATCGAACGCGGCGTGCAGTCGAGACGAGTTGGCAGCCGCCCGGAAGGGCTCTTGCCCATAGGCGCCAAGCCGCACCACGGGGCTCTTCCACGTCGCCGGGTCATCGGGCTCACCCTCGATGTCCCGCCACATGATCTCCCGGCACTCCGCCGCGAGATCGCGCGAGAACGCCCCCTCCACACGGAGGAACCCCTTCTCCACGAACTCGGACACCTCGTCGTCACTGATCATCGATTCACTCATGCTGCCAACGTGCCATCGAGGCAGGAGCACCGCCCGACAATTTCTGCACCGCTGCTGTCAGGACACCGGCGTTGAGCATGGTGTAGCGGCTCCGGGTAGGAGTCCACTCCGCCCGGGGCAGGAGGGGTAGCAGGGGCAGCAGGGCGCGCCGCGCGCCCTCACCAGAAGGCGGGTAGTACGCGAACCGCGAACCCCGACCGGAATCGTTCGAACATGGTTTTTCGCGCGCGGTTGTTGCACGCACAGGCTCCGCTGAGCGCCATTGATACTGAGGATGCGAAGGGCACCTCGGGACGCAATGGCGCGTCTCACCGACCACCGGAGGGATTTCCGCTCCGTGAACCTTCATCTCGTAGGAGACATGCCGGCGACCATATCGGCCGGGCGCGTCTCAGGCCCTGAGCCTCAAGGGGCCGCGGGCCCTCCGGTCGCGACCGGCCTGGCCGGCGTGGTGATGAACGTGCGCGAAGTACGCGGCGGACGTGACCGTGAGGGAGCCGAGGGGTGAGCCGGTCCCGTAGCGGGGCCCCGCCCGTGACTGAACTGCCCGCAGATTTCCGTGCGTTCCACCAGCTCTACCGGGGACCGTACGTCCACTGGGCGGAGTTGTATCTGAGCAACCGGGCCGACGCCGAGGAAGCCGTCGACCAGGCCTTCGAGCAGCTCTACCTGATCTGGGACGATCTGCTGCACTCGCAGAACCCCAACGCGTACGCATGGACGGTGGTGAAGAACCGCACCATCGATTGCGCCCGTGCCCGTGGTCGGCGTCCGGTCCTCGTCGACACCGCGGCGTTCGAGACCACCGCGATCCGTGACGCGGTCGACGAGATCAGCGAACTCGAAGAGGGTCTGCACATCTACGCAGCCATCCAGGCACTTCCGGAGCGGCAGCACGACACCATCGTGCTGCTGCACTGCCTGGGCTACAGCGTCCGGGAGACCGCGGACATCCTCGGGGTGAGCGAGGCCGGTGTGCGTTCGACCGCACGCTACGCCCGCCGTCGCTTGCGCGAGATTTTGCAGCAGTCTTCAGACGGGGGGATAAGTGATGACCGGAGCCGTTGACCGCGCCCTTGCCAAGGCGCGCCTTCCGCGCCGTCCGTACAGCGGTGTCCAGGAGGCGGAGGCCCGGCTGACGGCGCGGATCGCCGAGCGGGTGTGGCATGGGGCATTGAGCTTCGACGACCAGATGGAGCCGGCACGCATGGCGGCGCTGCGTGAGGCAGGCAGACCGTGTGCGCCGTGCCGGACTCACCATCAGCACCTGCGGACGCTGTGCGAGACGGTGGTGGCCAAGCAACTGCACAAGCTCGGCACGTTCCTGTCCCGTCGGGTGCTGGAGCCGGAGGGGGCACTGGTGCTGGGGTGTGTGCTGCATCTGGCGCGTAGGGCGGACAGCGCCCAGTTCTGGTGGCAGTTCGCCGCCGGTGCCGGGGATACCGGAGCGGCGTGCTGCCTGTACTTGCACCACATGGCCCTGGGTGAGGTCGACCAGGCGCAGTTGTGGTGCGAGCAGGCCGAGATGGAAGTGCCGCTTCCGCCCTCGCCCGAGTGGGCGGATCGCCGGGACGTGGTGACCGCACTGCGCATCTTGGAGGTCCTTCGGAACGATGCCGAGCTGTCGGAGGCGGTCATCGCGGTGATCGCCTACGTTCCTGAAGCTCTGGGGTTCGTCGATGAGGACGTCGAACTTCCGCTGCCAGAGGCGGACTTCGCCTCTCGCATCGAGGAGCTGACGGGGTGATGGTCGGTGCGCCGGTTGTGCCGGTTGCGCCGGGGCCGCACGCGGCGGGCCTCGTAGGGGCGCTCATCGTAGAGACGCTCGTAGATTTGCGTGCGCTTATTGCAAATAACGATGTCGAGGGGGGTGTTGCCCGGCATAATTCGGCGCCCGAGCGGAGGTCGCCGTAAGTCTTGTTGCTTTCGTGCAGCGAACGAACCGCCTTTCCGCTTTCGTGACGGATCCGTCGCTCTCCGTGCAGGCGTCGGACTAAGGTCACACACGGAGGAGCCCTGCGGCGGCGCCAACCTACCCGCAGGGCCTCTCTGTTCATCAGTGTTCATCAGTCATCACGAACGAAAAGGGAAACCTGATGCCTCTTCATCCGGAATCCGCAGGTCAGCCCATCGGGCCGTTCACCAGCGGATTCGAAGTTAGCATGACCTGTGTTACCGGTCGGCAAACACAGAACCCTGTCGACATACGTGTCAGCCCGACCATCGCGCCGTTCATCGCGGTGATTTTCCTCGGCATCATCCTGGTCTACGGACCCGCGGCAGCCGCACCTGCCGCAGCACTGTCAGTGCCGCTGGGCGCCGCCTCCGGGCTGTTCTCCAGGCTTTTCTACCTGCGTGTACGCGCCGCACGGTTGAGGTAGCCGCGGTCGGGGCCCGGCCCGGCCGCGCCGATCGAGACCTCGGCCGGCCGGGCCTGGCTCCCTGATCCGAGCGCCGCACCGAGCGCCGGACGAGTCGTTTCGTCGCGTCCAGCCGACCACCACGCCTGCCGCGACGTGACGAATAGCCCCGCATGAGTGCCCCCAAGGCCCCCATGAGCGACCCCTCAGTCCTCGTTGCAGTCCTCGTTCACGCACCCCTGTTCGCTGACACAGAATCCGATGAAGAAGAACCAGAAGAAGAACCAGCAGCCGTCCATCGTCTGCCGCAACTGCCGGCGCACCTTCCAACGCCCACGGTCCAACGGCCGCATCCCGAAGTACTGCAGCTCACGCTGCCGCAGTGCGCACTACCGCGGCCGCAGAACCCCCTCCCCCCGACGCAACTACGACGCCGATGTCGAACGCCTCAGCCGGTCCCTGCTCGTCAAAGCCCAGGCACTCGACCACGCAGCCACCCACCGCGCCTCGGCCTTCCCCCTGGACGTCGTCAAATGGTGCGAAGCACTCCGCCGCGACCTGGTGGACATCACCGTCGTCGCGGTCTGCCAGGCCCGCGCCGGCGGGGCCACCGTCCCGCAGGTCGCCAAGGTCATGGACATCGCCCCCAGCACCCTGAAATCCAACTTCTCCGCCGACAAAGCCGACAAAGTCCTGGCGCAGCGGGCGGCCCGCGGTCCCGCCCGACTCCCCTGCCGGCCGGCCGCCCTTCAGTGCGACACCCGCCCCACCAGCCCCACCCGCTCCGAGAAGGAGCGTGTCCTGCTCCCCGGCACGCCCGGCTATGCCCTCTCCAGAGCCCTCTCCCGCCTCAAACGCGAAAACAGCGACGTGCACGTCCAGCAGATAGCCGCCTGGTCAAGCGTCTCCACGTCGTACATCTACCGCATCCTCTCCGGCGAACGCACACCCACCTGGGCCGTCACCCGCGCCTTCGCCCGCGCCTGCGACGCCGACCCCGACGACCTGGTCTTCCTGTGGAACCAAGCACGCGGCATCACCCCGGACCCGGCAGCCATCCAGACCTACGACCAGGCCGTCCGCGCCCTCCAAGCCGCCCTCCGGGGACTTCGCCTGGCAGCCACCGCACCCGACATAGCCACCCTCCTGCAACGCGCCCCCGCGTCCCTCACCCAACGCACCGCCCAGGCACTGCTGGCGCCGGACCCGCCCCCGCCCCACGCCCTGCGATGGCCGGTCGTCAACGCCCTCACCGCCGCCCTCAACGGTGACCCCCACGCCATCCGGCAACTGCACAAACGCATCGACGAACTCACCCCACACTCCGGCCTGCCCGCCGAAGGCTTCGGCTGATCCACCCACCACATAGCCCGACACTTCGCGATCGCTGTTCCATCGACGTTCTCTCGACGTTCTGGGGAAGACATGCCGTCCGCATTACGAGCCGCCGTCGGCACCGAGCCGCACGCACCCGTGCGCCCGAAGACCGGCGAGACAACCATCACCGTGGCCCTGCCCGCCGACTTCATCGCCTTCTGCCAACTCCACCACGACGTCTACCAGCAGTACGCCCACCACCTCGTCCCCGACCCCACCACCGCCATCCCGGCCGTCCAACACGCCCTCGGCGACATCCTCGCCTCCTGGACCGAAGCCTTGGCCGGACACCACGCCCGCGCCATCGCCTGGCAGACCCTGACCCGACACGTTCACCGCGCCACACACCACCCCCGCTGCAACAACATCTCCACACCGGCGGCCGCACTCTTCCACCTCGCCCCCACCGAACAAGCCGACACCGCCCTCCTCCACCACGTCATCGGGCTCGACATCACCACCACCGCCGACACCCTCGGCATCGAACCCACCACCGTCACCTCCCGCCTCCACACCTTCGCCCGCCACCTCAACCACCCCACAGCAACCGCACTCCGGACCTGCTGGGCAGCAACGGTCTCCGACACACCTCCCCACACACCCGCCCCCAGACACCGCACCAGAAGTCGTTGATCCGGCTGATCCGCATCCGCGCCCCAGCTGCCAACTCCCCGGCTTCCGCGTCCTGTTACCTGCCGCCTGCCGGGCACAGTCTGACGCGCGCGGGCTGGTGCCGGGCTTGTTGCAGTCGGAGGCGTATGCGCGGGCGGTGTTCGACAACAGTGTTCCGCCGTTGTCGGACGAGCAAATGGAGGCGCAGGTGACCGCACGTCTGGAACGTCAACAGCTCATCAGAGAGCGGCCCAACACCTCGTTCAGCTTCGTCATGGAGGAATACATCGTCCGGCGCCGTCTCGGCGGAACCGAGGTCACACGTGGGCAGTTGGATCACATCCTGGACTTCACCACGCTGCGCAATGTCTCCGTCCAGATCATGCCGACCGACAGCGCGTGCCACGCCGGTCTGGACGGCCCGTTGGCCCTGCTGGAATTGCCGGACGGACGGCGACTCGCCTACTCCGAGGGGCAAGAGAACGGCCGGTTGATCGCCGACCCGAAACAGGCCGCCGTTCTGCATCGGCAATATGTCACACTCCGCTCACAGGCCCTCAACCCCATGGACTCCGTGGGCCTGCTGGAGCGCATCAGAGGAGAGCTATGAGAACCACGGAACTGGCGTGGTTCAAGTCCAGCTACAGCGGCACCCAGGGTGACAACTGCATCGAGGTCGCCATCACCGAACAGGCCATCCACGTACGGGACTCCAAGGACGTGAACCGCCCCCACTTCGGCGTCGGACGCGACGAGTGGAGGCGGTTCGTGAGGTATGCCGTACGCGGCTGAGCCGTCTCAGTCGCCCTCGGGCCGGGCCGGATGGCGTGGGCCTGGCCCGGGGGCGGTGTGTGGGTCAGCCGTGGTGGCTGGTCCGGGCGAGGGCTGGGACGAAGCGGGCGGCGTCCACGGTGCCGAGGCCGGTGGCCATGTCGTAGCCGTTGACGGCGGTGTAGCCGGTGACGCCTTCGTAGCTGTTGTTCGTGCCGTCGTTGACGTCGACGATGCCGGTGCTCTTGTCGTGGGCGGAGCGCTTGTAGAGCGTGTACAGCGCGTCGTTGATGTTGCCGAGGCGGTGGCCGGCGGCCTGGTCGGCGAGGGCGACGATGCCGGAGAAGAGCGGGGCCGCCTCGCTGGTGCCGCCGGTGATGCCCCAGCCGGTGGCGGTCGGGTCGTAGCTGGAGTAGATCCAGGCGCCGCCGTCGACGGCGGCGGTCATCGAGATGTCCGGGGTGCCGCGGCGGTCGCCGACAACACCCTTCACCCCGTTCTGGAAGGCCGGGCGGGGGAACACGTGCGACTGGCCGCCGCCGCCCGCGCCGTGGTCGTTGTAGACGCTGTCCGGCTTGATGCGCTGACCGTTGTCGTTCAGGTGCAGCTGGGTGCCGCCGACCGAGGTGACCAACGGGTCCGAGGACGGCCAGGAGTTGACGCGCTCCTTGTAGTAGCCCTTGCCGTCGGCGGTGTTGTCGGTGGCACCGCCGTCACCGGAGGAGGCCAGGACGGTGACGTGCTTGCCGGCGGCCTCCTTGAAGGCGTACCGCAGGTTGTTGATGCTGGAGAAATCGCCCTTGTCGAAGCCGGGGAAGGTGTTCTCGGTGGCGCCGAAGCTCTGGCTGATCACATCGCCGACGCCACGTTTGATCATGGCCTTCTCGGCATCCATCATCTCCGGTAGTCCGGTGGTGCCCTCGGTCTCGGCGACCGCCGTCTCCACCAGGACGATCTTGGCGTCGGGCGCCACGGCGTGGGCCATCTCCACGTCGAGGGTGGTCTCGCCGGCCCAGCCGGTCATGTCGGGGTTCTTGGGGTCGAACGCGGGGACGTTGCCCCACTTGACGACGTTCACCTTGGTGCTGGGGATGCCGAACTGCTTGCTGTAGACGTCGAGATCGTGCTGGATGGTCGGGGAGCCGAAGGAGTCGACGATGACGATCGTGCGGCCCTTGCCCGTGATGCCCTTGCGGTACAGCGCGTTGAGGTTGTACGCCGTGCGGTACTGCAGAGGGTTGTAGCAGGCGAGCTTGAACTTGGCCCGGCACTCCGCGATGGAGAGCGGGCTGCCCACGCCGTGCACCAACTGGTGCCCGGCGATGGCCGGGACGGCCTTGGTGTGCGGTACGGCAGCGGTACCGGTGCCGGCGAGCGGGGTGGTCGCCAGGGCGACGACGGCGAGGGTGGCGGTTGCGGCCGTCGTCGCCGCGGCACGTCTGTGGGGGCGGGCTATGCGCATGAATTCTCCCTGAGTGGGCCTGAGCCGCACCAAGCGGCTGTCGCGATCTCATCGGTTAAGTCATGCTCAGGACAAGATTGTTTAAATGCCCATGTCGAACGCTTTACCCAAATGCGGTGACTGGGCGGCGCGGGAAGCCCCGGCCGAGGCATGTCAGGGATGAAGGAGAGCTGAGCATCGACGGCCTGTCCGGGCTGCCTCCTTCCGCTGCCGCCCGGTAACTTCTGAGCAACCGTCCCTCTCCACTCGGGGGTTGCCATGGCCGTCGTACCCGCCCGTGTCGCACTCTGCGCCGTCCTGTTCACCATGACTCCGATGACTCCGGACAGCAGCGGTCCGCCGCTGCCGGACCGGCTGGCCGACACCGGCCGCGGCAGTCAGCTGATCACCGCCGTCGCGCCCCGCGCCGACGCCACGACGGGGGTGCTGACGTGGTGGGACCGACGGGGCGGCAGGTGGGTGGTCGCCGGCAGCGCGCCCGCCCGGTTCGGGGCGAAGGGTCTTGTCGAGGGCGACAAGCGCAGACAGAACACCGACACCACCCCCACCGGCCTGTACGACCTCCCCTACGGCTTCGGGATCAAGGCCGCGCCGAGCGGGACCTCGGTGCCGTACCGCCGGGTGAACCAGAACTCCTGGTGGTGCGAGGACAATCGCTCGCGCGCCTACAACCGCTGGGCCGAGCCGCTGCCCCGGGACTGCCGCGCCGCCGAGTCGGAGCACCTGGCCGACTACGGCACCCAGTACGCGCACGCACTCGTCATCGGCTTCAACTACAAAAAGCCGGTACGCGGCCGGGGCGCAGGCATCTTTCTGCACGTCAACGGGCGGGCAGCGACGGCCGGCTGTGTCTCCGTGCCCGCGGATGCCATGCGCCGGATCCTGGCCTGGGTCGATCCCCGGCAGCGGCCGCACATCGCGATCGGGACCATCTCAGGGCCGACCGCGATCACCCATGACTAGGGCGTGTCCGATGGGATGAGCGCAAACACCGATGTGCTCCGATGTGCTCCGATGTGGCCCAAGCTTCGTGGGATCACGGGTTGAGCGCGCGGCACCAAAGAGCGGAATGAACCGTTTCTTGACCCTCCGTCCCCTATTCGCCTGTTCGCTCGCCTGCCAGGGTTCTCGTGCAAACCACTGAGGTACGGAAGCCACTGAGTTACGGAAGCCCCTGAGGTACGGAGAGAGGTCTCTCGGTGAACTTAAAGGTGAGATCGGCACTGGCGGCCGGCGTGCTGGCGGCTGCGGCAGTGGCGGGAACAGCGGGCACCGCCCAAGCGAACACCTACCAGTACAACGTGATGCTCCAGGACTACGCCACCGGCTACTGCCTGGACTCCAACGGCGGCGATGTCTACACCAATCCGTGCCAGCCCGGTAATCCGTGGCAGCGGTGGAACGTCGTGTCCTACGACGGCAACGTCGGTGGCTACTACGACCGGGTGCAGATCGTCCATCGCAAGGAGGGCAACTGCCTTCGAGTCCAGTGGTCGCATTCCGTCTCGGATCCCAGTGGCTGGTTCGCCACCCGCGCGGCCGGGTGCGATTCGAGCGACTACCACGACCAGTGGAACATGACCTGGGTCGGCAACAGCTCCGGCAACCCGCGCAACAGCTGGCAGTTCGCCAACTACCAGGCGGACTCCCGTCTCAACGAGGTGCTCTGCCTTGATCGCGGGCAGGACGGACACTACAACCAGCTGCTGTGGGACCAGGGCCACCCGCAGGGCGCCCCGGTCGCCAAGACCACCTGCTACAACCACACCAACCGGTACCAGATGTGGAACATGGTCCATTAGGCCGTTTCCGATGACTCTTGCCGGGGTGGTGGATCAGTGCTCCAACTGGGCAGTTGCGTCTTATGGTGCGGCGACATGAGCTCACCGACGCACCCCACCTACCGCACCACGGCGAGACTCTCAAGGAGGCGCTGGAGACCGAAGTCGAAGAGTGCGTCGAGGTCGAGGTCGTAACCGGTCGCAGCGAGGCGTGCGAGCATCGGGAACCGGCCGGTGGCCAGGATCTCCTGGAGGGCCGGCTCCTGGGTGTCCATCCACTCCTCGCTGTCGAGGCCGCTGAGGGCCTCCGCCTCCTGCTCCGCTTCCAGGTTGATGGCGACGCCCCGGACGTAGTTGAAGAGCATGAGGTGCGCGGTGAAGGCGGTCGAGAGGTCGAGGCCACGTGCGTGTAGGGCGGCGAGCATCCACTCGCTGAAGGGCAGTGCCGCGGCGACCATCTGCGGCCGGGTCACCGACAGGGCCGGCGCGAGCCACGGGTGGCGGCGGAACAGCTCCCACAGCAGCCGGGCCGCGAGCTCGATCTGCTCACGCCAGCCTTCCGGCGGGTCGGCGGGCAGGGGCTGCTCGGCGAAGACCGTGTCCATCATCCGTGCCAGCAGGTCGTCCTTGTTGGCCACGTGCCGGTAGAGCGACATGGTCGCCACCCCGAGCTCGGCGGCCACCCTGCGCATCGAGACCGCGGCCAGTCCCTCCGCATCGGCGACCATGACGGCGGCGGTGACGATCCGTCCGAGCGTGAGGGCCTGGGCTGATGCCACCTCAGAAGGCGCGCCCAGGTGTCGGGCGGACGGGGAACGAGGGGACGAGGGACGGGGGTTCTGTGCCGGGCGGCTCGCGGGCTCAACGCGGGCCTCGACCACGGTCCCGACGCCCGGAACGGCGCGGACCAGACCGTCGCGCCGCAGTTCGGTGACCACCTTGGTCGCGGTCGCCATCGCAACGCCCCACTGCCGGGTGATCTCACGGGTCGAGGGCATCCGCGCGCCCGGCTTCAGCTCGCCCGCCTCGATCCGCTGCCTCAGTTCGGCGACGATTTGTCGGTAACGCGGTACGGACCGTCCGCCCATCATTCCCCTCCCGCACTAGTGCGCATGGACAGCTGCCATCCTAGACGCCGATGGGGTGCGACTACCTCCGGCAGGCACCGGCGCACCATCAACGCACTAGTGCGCATGTGCTCAACATCGCTGATCAGAACGGTATTTCGCGCTTGTCGCGCCCCTGCGTGCAGCGTACATTCCAGGGTCATGCAGAACACCGAGATACTCATCTCCGGCGCCGGCATCGCAGGGCCCGCGCTGGCGTACTGGCTACGCAAGGCAGACTTCACCGTCACAGTCGTCGAACGAGCGCCGGCACCCCGACCGGGCGGCCAGACCGTGGATCTGCGCGGCGCCGGCCGCACCGTGATCGAGCGGATGGGCCTGATGGGCCGGGCCAGGGCGGAGAGCGTGGACCAGCACGGCCTCGCACTCGTCAACGCCGCCGGCCGGACCACCGCGCGGATGCCCGCCGACAGCTTCGGCGGCGAGGGGATCATCTCCGAGATCGAGATCCTCCGCGGCGATCTCGCCCGCCTGCTGTACGAGTCCACCGTGCCCGATACCGAGTACCTTTTCGACGACACCGTCACCGGGATCGACCAGGACGCGAACGGAGTCACCGTCACCTTCGAGAAAGCCGCACCGCGCCGCTTCGGGCTGGTCATCGGCGCGGACGGCCCGCACTCCGTGGTGCGCGCGCTGGCCTTCGGCCCGGAGCGGGAGTTCGTCCACCCACTCGGCCTCCACACGGCCTGGTTCACCGCCACCGACGACCTGCAACTCGACGGCTGGTTCCTGATGCACAACGCGCCCGGCGGGCTGGTCGCCTCCGCACGGCCCGGACGGCTCCCCGGCGAGATCAAAGCCGGCCTCAGCTTCCGGTCAACACCGATCGCCTACGACCGCCACGACGTCGCCGCCCAACAGGACCTTGTGGCCCGGCGCTTCGCCGGCGTCGGCTGGGAAGTCCCGCGCCTGCTACGGGCGATGCGCACCGCCTCGGACTTCTTCTTCGACTCCATGGGCCAGGTCCGCCTCGACCGCTGGTCGCGCGGCCGGGTGGCGCTGCTGGGCGACGCCGGATACTGTGCGACCCCGCTGACCGGCCTGGGGACCAGCCTGGCGCTGGTCGGCGCCTACCTCCTGGCCGGTGAACTCGCCACCGCCGGCGGCGACCACCGCATCGCCTTTGGCCGCTACGACGAGGCGATGCGTCCGTATGTGAGCCAGGCCCAGCAGCTGCCGCCGGGCGGCGTATCGGGGTACGCGCCCTCGGGCCCGCTCGGCATCCGCCTGCGTGACCTCTCCATGCGATCGATGACCCGCTGGCCGATGCGGAAGCTGCTCGCCGCGCAGTCCGCCAAGGCCGGGGACATCGTGCTGCCGGAGTACGGTCTGGGCACCGCCGGCTTCGGACGGCGCTAAGGGGGCCGTGTGGCGGCGTCGGGCGCAGGTGGGTGAGCCGGCCGTCCACGGCTCCCCGTCCCCCTTGGCCGGATGACACTCCTTGCTATGTCGGGAACACGCACCGTACTTGAAGCTGGTCATGCGCTGGTAAATCGTTGATCGCCGCCGTCCCGGACAAGGTCGGACTGGGCTCAACCTCATCGGGTGCAGGAGGGTATTCCCAGTCACATACGTGACGTTTCGGAGGTTTGCGTGCTGGTTGTGCAAGAGGTCCCCCTGGGGGCAGGTGAGGTGGCGCTGTACCGGGAGCTCTATGCGCCGACGTCCGTTCCGGTACCGGAGCTGGGCGAGGAGCCGTGGCCGGCGCCGGCGGGAGTCCTCGCCGGGCGTCGGGGCGGCGAACTGGTCGGCTGGGTGGTGTTCTTCGCCGGGAACAATGACAAGAGCCAGGCGACCCTTCAGTGGATCATGGTCAGGCAGGAACGCGAACGGATCACCACCGGATACCACACCACCACCGCCGCCTCCACAGCGGACGTGGACGACCTCACCGCCCTCGCGTCCGCAGCCGCACGGCAGGCCCAGCGCGCCGGCTACACCCATCTGAAGTGGGGCCCGGCCGAGCCCGGCCTTGCCGAGGGCATCGCCACCCGCTTGAACGCCAGGACCGTCACGGACGAAGACGGCTTCCTCTCATACCAACTTGCTTGGTGACACGCCTCCTCGGGCCCGTGTGATCGGCGGTGTGCCGGTCGAGCCTGGCCAGCAGATCGTCAGTCCGCTGGTCAGGTCTTCGGCGCCTTCGCGCGGTCGAGGGCGGCGACCTCGCGTACGGCCGCGGCGATGGCGCGGAAGTCCTTCCTCAGGATCGAGCCGTGGTTGCTGGGGACCTTCGCGCTGATTTCGATGGCCGATGCGCCGGAAGAGTTTCCGGATCCGCTCCTCCATGGCCTCGTCCATCCAGTCGTACGGTGCCCCGCCGTCGACCAGGACCGCGCCCAGGGCACGGTCCGGATTCCGGTTGGCCCAGTGCGCCGCGACGTACCCTCCGTAGGACCGAGCCCGAGCCTGGTCGAGGTCTGCTATCGGACCGGCCTCGACCAGGCAGGCAGGCGGGTCAGTCGTCGATTGCCTGGTAGAGCGTGGTCCAGAAGTCGTGGATGGCTCGCGCCGAGTCCGGGGTGGACATCCCGACCTGGGTGAGCAGGATGCCGACGAGCTGGTTGTGCGGGTCGGCGTAGGTGGTGGTGCCGGATCCGCCGTCCCAGCCGAACTGGCCGATGGGTGCGTAGTCACCCCGGTAGGTGCGCACCGCCATCCCGAAGCCCCAGCCGCCGTGTTGGCCTTGGCCGTAGGCCAGGTGGACGGCGTTGCGGGCCAGGGTTTCTCGGGCGGCCAGTTGCTCGGCCGGGAGGCGGTTGGTGGTCATCAGCTCGACGGCGGCCCGGGACAGGATCCGCTCGCCTGCGTGCATGCCGCCGTTGAGCAGCATCCGGAAGTAGGCGTGGTAGTCGTCGGCGGTGGAGTCCAGTCCGCCGCCGCCCGAGGCGAAGGCCGGGAGCTTGCTGTGGTGTCCCCCTTCAGCCGGGTCCTCCACGGTGAACTGTCCGGTCTGCGGATCGGGGGCGTACAGGGGCGGCAGCCGGTCGATCTTGTCGGCGGGCACGTGGAAGGCGGTGTCCTTCATGCCCAGCGGGGCGAAGATGCGCTCGCGCAGGAACGTCTCGAAGGACTGGCCGGTGACCCTGGCCACCAGCACCCCGAGCACGTCGTTGCTGATGTTGTACTGCCACCGCTGGCCGGGCTGGTACATCAGCGGCAGTGTGCCCAGGCGGCGCATCCACTCGTCCGGCTCGACCGCCGGCAGCAGCCATCCGTTCTCGCCGTAGACCCTGCGCTCGAAGAGCGCGCCCATCATCGGGGAGCCCATCGCCGTCATATCCAGTCCGAGCCCGAACGTGGAGGTGAGCAGGTCCCGTACGGTGATCGGGCGTCGCGCCGGCTCGGTGTCGTCCAGCGGGCCGTCGGGCCGCTTGAGCACCCGCCGGTCGGCCAGTTCCGGCAGCCACGGGTCTACCGGGTCGTCCAGCCGCAGCCGGCACTCGTCCAGCAGGACCATCGCCGCCGCGACCGCGACCGGCTTGGTCGTCGAGGCCATCCGGAAGATCGTGTCCCGGCGCATCGGCGCGCCACCGTCATGGCGCATCGTCCCGATCGCCTCGACGTGCGTCTGCTCGCCCCGGCTGACCAGGGCGACCAGCCCGGGAATCCGCCCGGAGTCGACATACCGCGCCAGTACCTCGCGCAGCCTGCGCAACCCTGCCTCGGAGAAGCCGCTCTTGCCTGTTCCCCTCATCAATCCCCCTGCATAAGAGTGTTGGATACACACAGTGTTCGAACTTGCGAGACCCGTCCCGGCGTGGCGCTCATGGGGCCGGCGACCGCCGTCCTGAAGCCGCCGCCGACGGGCGAGGATTAGCCGGCGATGCGCTCGATGGCGTCGGTCAGCTGCTTCCGCGCGCGGGCGGGGACGTAACCGCCCTCCGAATAGTTCTGGGCGAATGTCTTGACGAACTCCGCCGGGTCCTCGCCGACGATCTCGCGGATCGACGTTCCGTCCGCCGCGGCCCGTTCAAACAGGTCCGCGAGGTCTTCGAACATCGACTCGGCGCTGTCGCTGTCGGCCGGCACGAAGTGCATCAGGTACCGCTCGATCGCTTCGACCGCCGTGCGGTGGTTCTCGGGAAGCTCCTTGACGCGCGCCTTGTACGCCCGCCAGCGCTTCTTGGGCCCGATCACCTTCGCGATGATGCCGCTCTTTTCGACCTCGGACATGGTCACTTTCCCCCTTCGCGGAGCTGCTCCAGTCGTTCCGTGAGGAAGCTCCAGGTCCTCCAGAACTCTTCGAGGTACTCCCGCCCTTGAGCGTTGAGGGAGTGCACCTTGCGGGGCGGCCCCTTCTCGGAGGGGACCTTCTCCACGTCGACGAGACCCCGCTTCTCCATCCTGATGAGCAGCGCGTAGACGGTCCCTTCGGCGATGTCGGAGAAACCCTGCTCCCGCAGCCGTGCCGTGATCTCGTAGCCGTAGGCGGGCCGGCCGGACAGGGACGCGAGAATGACGCCCTCCAGCGTGCCCTTGAGCATCTCCGTCAGCAGCTTGGCCATGGAACACCTCCTTCCCGAGCTATTCGGTGTCGTTGAGTACTGGTAGAACGTAACACTGACTACTAGTACTTAGCAAGACGGAATAGCGGAGTTGCGAGCCGGAACGGTGCCGAGGCCGCCGGCGACAAGCTGGGCAACGGACTCGTCGTCGTCGGACAATCGGTCCCATGCCCATGGTCTTCTCACGTCCCGTCCGGCTTTGGCTGCTTCCCAATGCCGCGTTGCTCGCCGCGCTGCTCCTCTGGGGCGTCCTCCGCTACCCACACCTGCCGAGCCGGATACCCCGGCACATCGGCAGCGACGGGGTGGACGCCTGGACAGAGCGGTCGATCGGCAGCGCGTTTGTCCTGGTGTTCGTCCACGTCGGGGTGACGGTGCTGGTGACCGCCTGCGCCGAGCTGACGCTGCGGGTGACTCCACAGGCCGAGTTGCCGAAGGAAGCGGCATCATTCGGCGAGGGGTTGGTCAGGTCCTCGCTCAACCGGCCCCGCACGCGCGCCTCCGCACTCCGCACCGCCCGGGCGTTGCTGGTGCTCAACGCCTGCACGGGAGTCTCACTCCTGATCGGCTGCGGAGTGCTGTGGCGCTCGACGCCCGATCAGGAGGTATCCGGCTGGCTGTTCGCGGCGATGCTTCTGCCGCTCCTCGCCGGCACCGCCGTGACGGTCGCGGCCGCGATGCGCGACCGGCGCACGCCTGCGACCTGAGGACACGGCCGATGAACTGAGGACACGGCCGACGTAGGGAAGTACGTACCGGTGGATCAGACCACCGGATTCATCAGGGGTGCGTCAAAAGCGGTGCGGCCCTCTTGAAGGCGGGTGCGGGGCACCATTTGATGAAGGGGTGAACAGCGCCTGGCTCCTGCTCGACCGTCCTCCTCATCCGGGGGTCCCGTGTCGTGCGCCGCGCTGCCCGGAGAGCTCCGCCTCCCGCTGAGACCTCTCCCGCATTCGGACGGGGCGCCCTGACCTGAGCAGGCGCCCCGCTCCTGTGCGCCCGTATTCCGCTGCCCCCAGCGGCAGCCAGTACGGCGCACTCGCCCCCCTTTACCCTTCTTCCCGTGAATGGATCATGTCCGTCTTCGACCTTTCCTCCCGTACCGTCCTGGTGACCGGCGCCACCTCCGGCATCGGCTACGAGACCGCCCGCCAGCTCGCCGACCGCGGCGCCACCGTCCTCGTACACGGCCGCACCGCCGAGGACGCCCAGGCAGCCACCGACGCACTCGTCGCCAACGAAGGCATCGACGCCGCCCAACTGTGCGCGTTCTCCGCGGATTTCACGCAGCTGGAGGAGGTCGAGAAGATGGCGCGCCGCGTCATCGCCGCACACCCCCGCCTGGACGTCCTGGTCAACAACGCCGCCATCGCCGCGCCCGAACGCCACACCCTCACCGCCGACGGCAACGAGATCGCCCTCCAGGTCAACTTCCTCGCCCACTACCTGCTGACCTGTCTCCTCGAACCGGCACTCACCAGCGGGGCCGGCGGCCGCGTCGTCAACGTCTCCTCGTCGCTGCACCGCACCGCCTCCATCCAGTGGAACGACCCGCAGCGCGCCCGCCGCTACTCCCGGCTCGCCGCCTACGCCCAGTCCCAGCTCGCACTCACCGTCTTCGCCGCCGACCCCCGGGTCACGGCGGTCTCCGTCCACCCGGGCGTCTGCGAGACGGGCCTGCTGTCCCTCTACGGCGTCGAGGGCGACCCGGCGGCCGCCGGCGCGGCCCATGTGGTCCGGCTCTGCGACCCGGCCACCGAGCTGGTCAACGGCGCCTACTACGACCGCGACCAGCACGTCGACCCGGCGCCCGCCGCCACCGAGGACCGCACCATCAAGCGCCTCACCAAGCTCGCCGACCAACTCGTCGGCCAGCACGCCTGATCCGACACACCACCGGCTGAGGCCGCATCAGGCGGCCTCCCACGAGCGGCCTCCCGCGAAACGCCACGAAACGAAAGGCCCGTACACCCATGTCCAAGCGCGCCCGCAAGAAGAGAACCCGCCGCAAGAAGAAGGCCAACCACGGCAGCAAGGCCGGCCAGAGTTGAACCACCGGGCGGGGCGGCGACCGGACGCCCCGCCCGGTGCACCCCGCGAGCATCGCAAGGAGCCACCGTGATCAAGCTCTCCCCCGAACAAGCCACCGCAGTGTCCCACTGGTTCGCCGCCGGGCCTCCTGGGGCGACGGCGCTGGCCGAACACGCGCTGGCCCCTGGAGTCGGCCACTGGTGGGCCGACCGCCCCGTCAGTCCCCGAGCCGTCGCGGTGGCCTGCGCCGACCACCTGCTGCTCCGCGGCGAACCCACCGCCCTGGCCCCGCTCGGCCTCGCCCCTTTCACCGCGCACTACGTCCAGGCACCGGCTCGCTTCCTCCCCCTGCTGGGCTGCGCTTTCGACGACCTCGTGCCGTGGGAGCGCATGGGGTACGTGCACCGGGTTCCGGTGGTGCCGTCGCGCCCGCCCCGTGGGGTGACGGTGCGTCGGCTGAGGTCTGCGGATGCCGCCGCGATCGCCGCACTGGGCCCTGAGTCGGCCTGGATTCACGCCAGTTGGGGCGGCGCGTCGGGTCTCGCCGCCTCCGGGCACGGCTGGGCGGCCTTCGAGAAGGACCGTGTCCTCGCCCTGGCCTGCACGTACTTCCGCGGCAGCGGATACGAGGACGTCGCCTGCCTCACCGTTCCCGAACACCGCCGCCAGCGCCTGGCACTGGCCTGTGTCACGGCTCTGTGCCAGGACATCGCCGACCGTGGTCGCACCCCCAGCTGGACCTGTTCGCGTGACAACCGGCCCAGCCGGCTCCTCGCCTGGACCGCCGGCTTCCGCCTGGAGCACGAGTACGTGCACTACCGCACCGGGCAGCCCGCGCGCCGTGTCGCGGGGCTCGCCGCCTGAACACCACCGACACCGAGGAATCCTGATGCTGCGTACCCCGGCCGCCACGGCCTGAGGCCGCGCCCGCCGCGGTCCGGCCCACGGCCGCCTCCGTTTCTCCGCCCCGGCAGTACCCGTGACGTCGCGACGGCTGTTCAGGGGACAGTTCAGGGGACAGTTGCCGCGATATCGACGAATCCCTTGGTGGGATGACCATGCCTGCGTACCCTGTCCTGGCAGTCGCGTCGATGGCTGGATCTGCTCGTGGTACGACAGGAGCTCACGATGACCGACTCCGCCCCTGCCGGTTCCGCTGCCGGGTCCGTGCGGCATCGCCTGCGGGCATGGATGCTGGAGGGGCTGACCGATATGGCCAGGCGCCATCCCGGTCCGCACGCCGGCCCGCAGCGCGCCCATCAGGGGCAGCGGTGGTGGCGCGTGATGTGCCTGACGGGTGTGGACTACTTCTCCACGCTTGGCTACCAGCCTGGCATCGCGGCCCTGGCCGCCGGACTGCTGTCACCGGTCGCCACCGTCGTCCTGGTCGTCGTGACGCTCGCCGGCGCGCTCCCGGTCTACCGGCGGGTCGCCGAGGAAAGCCCCCACGGCCAGGGCTCGATCGCGATGCTGGAGCGACTGCTGTCCTTCTGGAAGGGCAAGCTGTTCGTGCTGGCCCTGCTCGGCTTCGCCGCGACCGACTTCCTGATCACCATCACCCTCTCCGCCGCCGACGCCGCCACCCACCTGGTGGAGAACCCCCACGTCAGTGGAGTCCTGCACGACCAGCAGATGGTCATCACCCTGATCCTGGTCGCGCTCCTCGGGGCCGTCTTCCTCAAGGGCTTCCTGGAGGCGATCGGGGTGGCGGTCGCCCTGGTGGGCCTTTACCTCGCCCTCAACGTCGCCGTGGTCGTCACCGCGCTGTGGCACGTCCTGGCCGCGCCGCACGTGGTCCCCGACTGGTCCCGGGCTCTGCTCACCCAACACGGCAACGCCCTGGCGATGGTGGGCGTGGCCCTGCTGGTCTTCCCGAAACTCGCCCTGGGTCTGTCCGGCTTCGAGACCGGCGTGGCGGTCATGCCCCACGTCGAAGGCGAACCCACCGACACCGAGGAGCGCCCCACCGGACGGATCCGCGGCGCGAAGAAGCTGCTCACCACCGCCGCCGTGATCATGAGCGTCTTCCTGATCCTCACCAGCCTGGTCACCACCCTGCTGATCCCCGAGCCGGCCTTCAAACCCGGCGGGGCGGCGAACGGTCGCGCGCTGGCCTACCTCGCGCACGAGTACCTGGGCTCCCCGTTCGGAACCGTCTACGACCTCTCCACCATCGCCATCCTCTGGTTCGCCGGCGCCTCGGCCATGGCCGGGTTGCTCAACCTCATGCCGCAGTACCTCCCGCGCTACGGCATGGCGCCCCACTGGGCCCGGGCGGTGCGTCCGATGGTGCTGGTCTTCACCGCCGTCGCCTTCCTGGTGACCTGGATCTTCAACGCCGACGTGGACGCCCAGGGCGGTGCCTACGCGACCGGTGTGCTGGTCCTGATCAGCTCCGCGGCGATCGCCGTGACGATTGCCGCCCGGCGGGCCGGGGAACGCGGTTGGACGATCGGCTTCGCGGTGGTGTCCGTGGTGTTCCTCTACACGACCGTGGCCAACGTCATCGAGCGGCCGGACGGTGTGAAGATCGGCGCCTGCTTCATCGCCGGCATCGTCCTGCTGTCGTTTCTCTCCCGTCTCGCCCGTGCCTTCGAGCTGCGCGTGACGAGCGTCGCGCTCGACGCGATGGCCGAGCGGTTCATCCGCGACGCGGCCCACCGGAAGATCCGGTTCATCGCCAACGAGCCCGACCAGCGCGATGTGGCGGAGTACCGCGACAAGCTCCAGCAGATCCGCGCGGACAACGACCTTCCGCCATCCGACGACCTCATCTTCGTCGAGGTGACCGTGGTCGATCCCTCGGAGTTCGAAAGCGAGCTGCGGGTACGGGGCGAGGTGCTGCACGGCCGCTTTCGCGTGCTGTGCCTGGAGAGTTCGGCTGTCTCCAACGCGCTGGCCGCGCTGCTGCTGCACGTGCGCGACGAGACCGGCGAGCGACCGCACATCTACTTCGAGTGGACCGAAGGCAACCCCTTCGCCCAGTTCCTGCGCTACTTCCTGTTCGGCCAGGGCGAAGTCGCCCCCGTCACCCGTGAAGTCCTCCGCGAGGCGGAACCCGACCGCGAGCGCCGCCCCCGCGTCCATGTGGGCTGAACCCGCGATCCTGGAAGCCAACCCGCTACGGCCGAATCGCCACCTCGGTGTGGTGCAGAGCAGCAGACTGCGGGATCGCGGGCGGGACAGCTGATCGGAGAGTGTCGCTGAGCTGCCGGTCACCGCAGCCATCGCAGCCACCGCCGGCGGTTGACACCCCGTCAGTGCTCTCGCCGAGTCGCGCGGTCGCTTCCAGGGTTGCCTCGCAAGCGTTAGAGATGCGTCAAGGTCGCCCCCATGGCCGTAAGGGATACGTCAACGACGGGCGAGTTCGAGCCACGGCGCGGTTCCCTCTCCTGGTCCGTTCGCCCGTACCTCTCCTCAGGAGCTCACGATGGTCGAAGTGGCCTTCGTGGTCACCACAATCGCGGTCTTCGCGCAACAGCGGCCGGCTCGTCAGTCAGCAGCGGTTGCTGGAGGAGGCATGGGGCCCTTCCCACACCACACCGGGCAGCTGTCTCCGCGTCTGCATTGGTGCAGCTCAGACGCCAGCTGGAAACCGACCCGGCGCATCCCCGGCACTTCGTCACCGCGCCCGGCAAGGGCTACCGCTTCGACCCCTGACACCCCGGGCTTTCCCCTGACCACCCTTCCGACCACCCTTCGACACCGAGAGCAGGACCACGTGGCACGCGGCAAGTTGCGGATATATCTCGGCGCCGCACCGGGCGTCGGCAAGACCTACGCGATGCTGTCGGAGGCGCACCGCCGCGTCGAGCGCGGCACGGACTGTGTGGTCGCCTTCGTCGAGCACCATGACCGGCCGCGCACCGAGGTGATGCTGCACGGCCTGGAGCAGATCCCGCGCCGGGAACTGGACTACCGCGACACGGTGTTCACCGAGATGGACGTGGACGCGATCCTGGAACGCAGACCGGCCGTGGCGCTGGTGGACGAGATGGCGCACACCAACGTCCCCGGCTCGCGCAACACCAAGCGCTGGCAGGACATCGAGGAGCTGCTGGAAGCCGGGATCCATGTGGTCTCGACGGTGAACATCCAGCACCTGGAGTCCCTCGGCGACATCGTCGAGTCGATCACCGGGATACGGCAGAAGGAGACCGTCCCCGACGAGGTGGTGCGCCGCGCCGACCAGATCGAACTGGTCGACATGTCCCCCCACGCGCTGCGCCGCCGCATGGCGCACGGCAACATCTACCAGCCGAACAAGGTCGATGCGGCGCTCTCCAACTACTTCCGGCCCGGAAACCTCACCGCGCTGCGCGAGCTGGCGCTGCTGTGGGTGGCAGACCGGGTCGACGAATACCTTCAGGAGTACCGCAGCGAACACCGGGTTTCGAGGATCTGGGGATCACGCGAGCGCATCGTCGTCGGACTGACGGGCGGCAGTGAAGGCCGTACGCTCATCCGGCGCGCCGCCCGCCTCGCCGAGAAGGGAGCGGGCGGCGAGGTGCTCGCCGTCCACATCGTCCGCAGTGACGGCCTGGCCTCCGGATCGCCCAAGGAACTCGCCGTCCAGCGCACCCTCGTCGAAGACCTCGGCGGCACCTTCCACCACGTCCTGGGGGAGGACATCCCCTCCGCGCTGCTGGAGTTCGCCCGGGGCGTGAACGCCACCCAGATCGTCCTGGGAACCTCCCGGCGCAAGGCGTGGCAGTACGTCTTCGGCCCCGGTGTGGGCGCCACCGTCGCCCGCGACTCCGGACCCGACCTGGACGTCCACATCGTGACGCACGAGGAAGCCGCCAAGGGACGCGGGCTCCCCGTCGCCCGCACCGCGCGGCTGGGCCGGTCGCGGATCATCTGGGGCTGGCTGACCGGGGTGGCGGGACCGGCGTTGCTGACCCTGATGCTGATGAGGATCGGCACGGGACTCGGTCTCGCCAACGACATGCTGCTGTTCCTGACGCTGACCGTGGCGGCGGCACTGCTCGGCGGTCTGCTGCCGGCACTGGCGTCGGCCGTGGTGGGCTCGCTCCTGCTGAACTGGTTCTTCACGCCACCCGTGGGCCGCCTCACCATCGCCGACCCCAAGAACATCCTGGCCCTGGTCATCTTCGTGCTGGTGGCCGTCTCGGTGGCCTCCGTCGTCGACGTCGCCGCCCGGCGCACCCACCAGGCCGCCCGCCTGCGTGCCGAGTCGGAGATCCTCTCCTTCCTGGCCGGCAGCGTCCTGCGCGGCGAAACCACCCTCGACGCCCTCCTGGAACGAGTCCGCGAGACCTTCGCCATGGACGCCGTGGCGCTGCTGGAGCGGGAGTCCGAGACGGCCCCCTGGACCTGCTCCGGCAGCGTGGGCGAGGCCGGCCCGCTCGTACGCCCCGAGGACGCGGACGTCGACATGCCCGTCGGCGACCACATGGCACTCGCGCTCTCCGGCCGGGTCCTGCCCGCCGAGGACCGCCGCGTGCTGGCGGCCTTCGCGGCCCAGGCCGCCGTCGTCCTCGACCGCCAGCGCCTGCGATCCCAGGCCGAACACGCCCGGAAGCTCGCCGAGGGCAACCGCATCCGCACCGCCCTGCTCGCTGCCGTCAGCCACGACCTGCGGACTCCCCTGGCCGGTATCAAAGCCTCGGTCACCTCCCTGCGCTCCAACGACGTCGAATGGTCCGACGAGGACCAGGCCGAGCTCCTCGCCGGCATCGAGGAGGGCGCCGACCGCCTCGACCACCTCGTCGGCAATCTTCTGGACATGTCCCGGGTCCAGACCGGGACCGTCACGCCGTTGATCCGCGAGGTGGATCTCGACGAGGTCGTGCCCATGGCTCTCGGCGGCGTGCCGGAGGGCAGCGTGATCCTCGACATCCCCGAGGTTCTGCCGATGATCGCCGTCGATCCGGGCCTGCTGGAGCGTTCGGTGGCCAACATCGTCGAGAACGCGGTGAAATACAGCCCCGAGGGCAAGCCCGTCCGCGTCTCGGCCAGCACGCTGGGCGGCCGCGTCGAAGTGCGCGTCGCCGACCGCGGCCCCGGCGTCCCCGACGACGCCAAGGACCGCATCTTCGAACCCTTCCAGCGCTACGGCGACGCCCCGCGCGGGGCAGGCGTCGGCCTCGGCCTGGCCGTCGCCCGCGGCTTCGCCGAGGCCATCGGCGCGACCCTCACCGCCGAGGACACCCCCGGCGGCGGCATGACCATGGTCCTCACGGTTCCCATCGCCGCCGGTCACCCGCCGGCCGCGCCCAACCTCCCGGACGCGGTCACGTCGTAGACGGCGGCACGGACATCCGGCAGACCGCCGGACCACGTGCCCGGCGGACCGGGGCAGCCCTTACGCACGCGGAGCCGTCGGGTGCGGCTGCCCCCCGTCATCAGGAAGTCCAGCCCACGCCGGGTCGAGACCACCACGACGGGCATGACGCCCAGGACATGACGCCCCATCATGGCGGCGGCGAAGGGAAGCGCGTCGAGCGCCGAGACGCTGCGGCTGCGCGTGGTGGCGTCGGGGTACGGGCAGGGCGTACGACTCCGCGGAATACCTGGCCGTCCACCTGTAACGTGTCCCCCTGCCCGACCGCGGCGGCGGCCACCAGTTCGGGGACCGCGGTGTCGGTGTCGGTGTCGGACAGCACGGTGGTGGACATGTGGAGCGCCGTGTCGCCGGTCCGGCCGAGCGCCGAAACGGCGCGGTCCAGGAGCCGTTCGAGATGCTCACCGCGCTGTCGGTGGTACATGCGGATGACCAGGCGGACCGTGGGGTCGATGCTCCGAGCCGGCAACGCGGCGGTGAGGCTGACCTGGTCATCCCGGTAGGTGAGGACGAGCGCGGCCACCCGTTCCACTCCCGCCGCCCGCAGCGTCTGCTCGTCCGGTCGGGCGGCCACCAGCAGCTCGACGGGGGAGTGTGGATCGCGGTGCGGCGCGGCAATCTCCCGTGCGTGCCCCTCGCGCCTGGAGGGCAGCACGACGGCGACCGCTTCACCGCACACCGCGTCCAGGGTCACCGCGAGCCGGTGCGCGAGCCCGTCCACGATGACCAGCGCCTCCCTCGGCTCAGTCGCCCGCCAACAACACCTCCACCAAGGCGTCGAACTCCATCGGAGGGTCGGCCGGGAACCGCCCGGATTCCTCGGCGGCCAGCCACCCCAGGATGGCGGTCGCGAAGACGTACCAACGCTGACGGGCGCGTTCGGGCGGCAGCCCGCCAAGCGTGAAGGCCGTCACCACGCCGCGCTCGACGGCGTCATGCCCCGCCGCCCGGTGCCCGCCGGTGAGGGCGCGAGCGGCGAAGCCGGGCACCGCGCGGAACTCACGTCGGATCGCGTGGGCGAGTTCGGCCAGCCAGTCACGCCAGTCGGCTTCCGTGGGTTCGCGCCGGGGCACGATCCGCCGGCTCAGCTCGGCGCCGGCCAGATCAAGCAGTTCCTCACGGCCGCCCACCCAGCGATAGAGCGCGGAGGTCGCCACGCCCAGGCGGCGCGCGACCGCCTGCATGGTGAGAGTGTCCTGGTCCAGCTCCAGAGCAGCCGCGATGATGCGGTCCCGGTCGATCACCGCGGGGCGACCGGGACGAGGGGAGCGGGCGGCGGGCTTACGGCGGGGGGTGGGCTCTCGCATGACCACCAGCCTAGTGAGGCACGACCACTATTTAATGAATGCGTTTCACAAATAGCTAAGGTTGCCCTAATCTGTTGCCGTGACCTAGGAGTCTCCGGCGCCTATCCGCGCTGTTCCGGGGCCGACCCCGCGCCGCCCCGTTCCTCCGCACCTCCGGAAGGATCCGCCATGCCCGCACGACGCCCCATGCCCGCGCCACAGCCCATACCCGCTCCACAGCCCAGGACCGTGCGGCAGGCCATGCCCGCCCGGACGTCCCGAACTCCGCGATTACGCCGCGTGCTTCGCCCGTTCCGATCACCGATGTCACCCCAACCCGCCCGACGGGCCAGATCGGTTCAACCGGTTCAACCGATTCGCCAGGTCCGTGAGGGTGTGCTGCTCGCACTGGCCTGCCTGGTGCTGTTCCTGGTCATCCTGGACGCCACGATCGTCTCCGTCGCCCTGCCCTCCCTCCGTACCGACCTCGGCATCGGACCCACCTCTCTGCCCTGGGTCGTCAATGCCTACACCCTCGCCTTCGCCGGCTTTCTGCTGCTCGGCGGGCGCTGCGGCGACTTATACGGACGGCGCCGCACCCTTCTGGCCGGCATCGCCCTGTTCACCCTGGCCAGCGCTGTCGGCGGCCTGGCCACAGACACCGGTCCGTTGCTCATCGCACGAGCCGTCCAAGGACTGGGCGGGGCACTGTTGATGCCCACCACCCTGTCCGTGATCCTCCAGACCTTTCCGGAGGGGCCACGGAGAGCCAGGGCCCTGGCGGTGTGGAGCGCGGTCGGCGCCGTGGGCGCGGCCTCCGGGACGGTACTGGGCGGAGTACTTACCCAACTCCTGGACTGGCGTTGGGTGTTCCTGATCAACCTGCCGTTCGGGGCGGTCGCGGCCACCACCGCCTGGCGCGTCCTGTTCGACGTACGGCGAGACGCGCCGGAAAATGAACAGCGGCGCGAGGACGGCGCACCCGCACCCCGGCAGCGACTCGACCTGCCCGGCGCCATCCTGGTCACCGCTGGACTGGCCGCCGCGCTGTACGGGCTGATGGAGTCGACCGAGTACGGCTGGGCCGCGCCCCGTGTCTGGGGCCCGGTTGCCACCGGAGCCATCGCGCTTACCCTCTTCGCCGTGCAACAGACGCGCTGGGCGGAGCAGCCCCTCGTCTCGCCGTCGGTGGTCCGCAAGCGCCCGGTCCAGGTCGCCAACGCCACCATGTTCCTCCTCGGCCTGGCCTTCTTCGCCAGCCCGGTCCTCGTCTCCCTGCATCTGCAGAACGTCCACCACTACAGCCCTCTCCGGGCGGGCCTGGGCTTCTTACCCACCGCCCTCGCGTTGGTGGTCTCCGGTCTGGTGACCGGACGACTCATCCCCCGGTTCGGCGCCCGCGCCGTGGCCATCGGCGGACTGACGCTGGCCGCAGCCGGCTTCGGCGCGCTGGCGCTGACGCTCGACGGGCGCGGCCCTTACGCGCTGACCGTCGGCCTGCCGGGCGTCGTCTTCGGACTCGGCGCCGGTTCCGCCTTCGCCCCGATCACGGCGTGCGCTACCGGCGGAGTCCCGCCATTCCTCGCAGGAGTCGCCGCAGGCATCCTGAACACCACGCGCCAGGTCAGCGGTGCCGTCGGGCTCGCCGTCCTGAGCACCCTGGCCACCACCGGAGCGGACTCCTACGCGCGATCACACCCGGCCGCGGGCGGCGCAACAGGCCCTGACGCCCTGGCCCACGGCAACGCGCTGGCCTTCGGCGCCGCGGCCTGCTGTGCACTGGCCTCCGCGGTGGTGGCTACCCGGCTGCCACGCCCTCAGCCCTAGGTGTGCTGTCCGGGGAGGTTGTGATCCATCACGGGTTCCGCTCCCGTGCGGGGGCGGAACCCGGTAGGGCTGCCGGGCATGACGAACAGTCAACTCACTCATGAGAAGTATGAGTTCATCGAGCCGCCCTACCTGCCGATGGTCGTCAGATGCCGAACGGTACGGCGTAGCGGACGGTTCCGCTGGGCAGCGGGTGGTCGGCGTCGAGGGTGAGGGCCATCAGGGCCTCGTCCGGGACATCGATGGTCAGGCCGATGCCGTGGGCGGAGGCGCGGGTGAAGCCGAACCGGGGGTAGTAGGTCGGGTGCCCCAGGACGACGACGTGGTGCTCGCCCGCGTCCTTGGCCGCTGTCAGGGCGGCCTGAACGGCAGCTGAGCCGGCGCCCCGACTTTGCTGTTCGGGCCGGACGGCGACCGGTCCCAGGCACAGGGCCGGGACGTTGCCGATGTGACAGCGCGTCATCAGTGCGTGCCCGACGAGGCTGCCGTTCTCCTCTGCGGTGACGAGGGACAGTCCGTTGATCCAGGCGCTCGGGTCGGTGCGCAGGGCGTCGACGAGGTCGGCCTCCTGCGCTGTGGGAAAGGCGGCGAGGTCGATCGCACGGATAGCGGGGATGTCGGCGCTGGTCTCAGCGCGCGTGATCCAGGTGCTGCTCATGATCGATGAAGATCCGTTTCAGGGTGATGTTCGTGTGCAGCGCTCCGCGAGCGCACGCTCCGGTGAGGCGGGCAGGAGGAGAGCAGGCCACAGCCCGGGACGTGGGAGATACCCGGGCGCGCTGGGCACGGTGACCGTGTGGACTGGGGCCCTGCATGCAGAGCCTGCAGGGCCCGGGAGGTCATCGCCGTGAGTGATCCGGACTCGGAGTCGGACTCGTGAGCCTGAACCGGGCTATGTTCTCCTCGTTCTCTTCGGTGGCCCACCGCTGGAATCCGGCCTTCTCCAGCACTCGGATCGAGGACGGGTTGGACAGTTCCACATTGGCCGACACGGTGTGGACATCGGGCGTGGTGAGGGCGAACTCCGCCAGGGCCCGGGTGGCTTCGGGGGCGTAGCCCAGGCCGCGGCGGGAGGCGACGATGCCGTATCCGATCTCAAGGACGCCGTCGCCGGGCGGCCAGAACAATCCGATCGAGCCCACCACCAAGTCGCTCTCGCGCTCGATGATCAGACGGTGGCCGTATGCGCCGAGCCAGGCGGGGTACTGGTCGAGAAGGCCCGCGACCACACGATCGCCTTCGGCGGGAAAGTCGTGTGCCCAGTGCGGGGAACGGGAACGGGTGTCGTCGAGGACCGCGGTGGCCTCGCTCAGGGTCCAGGTCCGAAGGGCGAGGCGCTTGGTGAGCACGTCGGCGTGGGCGGGTGAAGAAGTGGAAGACACGTGTCTCTCCTGGTCGTTGGAACGACCCGGCCGGCGCTGTGCTATCGCGCGGGCCGGATGAGGGCATGCTGACGAGGGCCGACGGCGGCCATATTCATCAACCTCCCCATCCCAAGATCACGCGTCTGTCGCGCTCACGCGACGGTAGTAGCCACTCCCCGGCGGAGCAACACGTTTTCCTGGCTTGATCAGTCAGTCACCAGATCAGAGCGCTGGCTTCAAAGGACTTCAACAAACCCCTGCCGGCAACGGCCGGTGCCGGGCCCCGGTCGACAGCGGCTGCTCTGCCGTCACGCTGCGGACCAGACTTCCCGGCACTCCGCAACGGAGCCTCACGAACCCTGCATGCTGAAGTCCGGTCGACTACCGCGTGGTCCGTCACAGGCCGGCGACGCCCGGTCCGGAGCCCTCCGGGACTTCCCCACCTGCCGGGGGATCACTCGGCCTCGGCCGTGACATCACGGACACCGCGCGGACGTCCTGCCCGTACCCACAGCCAGTAGAGGCCGCCGGCGATGAGAAGTGCGGCGGCGAGGGAGGCGATCGGTTCGCCGCGGGCGAGATTGGCCACGAGGACGAAGGCGACCGCGAGGGCCCCGACGAGATTCACGGCGAGTTGGGCGAGGTCGCCGTCGCGGGCGGAGAAGCGGGCCATGGCGATCAGCCCGGCGAGGAAGGACATGAACACCGACACGGCATAGAACAGCACCAGTCGCTGGTCCTCGCCCCCGGCCGCGCAGATGACTGCGCCGGAAACGGCCAGGAAGAGCAGCACACCCCAGTAAGGGGTGTGGTGACGGTTGGTGGTCCCCCACACACGCGGCAGGACCCCCGTATCGCCGCCTGGCCCGCGGTGGCGCGCGAGGGCTTTGAGCAGCCCGGGTCCCGCCTGGAACGAGGAGGACGCGGCCGACAGCAACAGCAGCGCGGTGACCAGTTGGAAGAGCGCGTACCGCGTGCCCGGGTCGGCACGGCGGGCGAGATCGGCGATCTGCGTGCTGTCCGGTGCGGGGATCCCGATGCGCAGATGGACCGCTTCGACTGTCAGGCCGAGGGTGAGGCCGCCGACGATGAGCAGGGTCAGCCACAGAGTGATCCGGCCGAACCGTCGCCGTCCGACGTCGTCGAGCTGGCCGAGCTGGGCGATGGCCGAGGAAGGCGCCTCCACACCGGTGGCCAGAGCCATCGCCACCGGGAACGCGAGAGCCACCGACAGCGGAGCCGCATGGGCGGCATGGTGGGTGATGGTGCCACTCGGGTGCACCGGAGCGTCGATTCCCCCCGTCAGCACCGCAACCGTGATGGCGATGAAGGCGAGCGTCATGGCGGCGAAGACCGCCCGCCCCAAGTGCCCCAACCAGGTCAGGCCCGCCACCGCCGCCGTCAGCCCCAGTGCCAGAGGGATCCGCCACGATGCGATGCCGGGAAGGTAAGCGATGACCGCGGAGGCTCCGGCGGCCGAACTGATCGCGATCGTGAGGACGAAGTCCACGATCAGCGCACCGATCGGAACGAACGCCCACGCCTCCCCGAAGGCATCCCCGGCCGCCGCCGCAGCCCCGCCACCGCCCGGGTAACGGGCCACCAGCTGGTGGTAGTTGACAATGACGAGAGCGACCAGACCGACCACCAGCGCCATCGTCGGCAACAGCAGGTCGAGATCGCCGTGCAGAGCCCGCAGCGCCGCCTCGATCGCATAGGCCACCGAGGACACCGGGTCGGCCATCACTGCGAACGCGAACGCCACCAGCAGCACCGGCCTGGCGTGGAACACCCTGGACACCCTGGCACGTGAGCCGGCCTGGGCAGCGCCGCGGTGGCGGGTGGTCTTCATCAAGGGGGTGGCCTTTCCGGTCCGCGCGGGCAGGACTGCCCGTATCGCCGACCAGACTTCCCGGCACACCCTGCGCGGACCGTACTCCGACGAGAACCAGTAAAGACAGCTTCACACCACCGGTTCACCCACCAGAGTGCACACACCCGCCGCGCCCTCCAGCCGGAACTGTCCTTCGGCAACGGCGAAAGCCCTGCTGATCCGCCCAAGGGCCTGGAGCGCGACGGCGTGGTGCCGGACGCGCCGTCCGCGATCGTCGATGGTGAACTGGACGAACCGGCCGGGCTGCGCCGGCTCCCGCCACCTCGCGGTCCTGGCAGTTGCTTCAGGCGCAGCCGGTGACGTCCGGGTATGGACGGGTGGCGGCGGAGTTCTTCGAGGTTCTTCGAGCGTGGGACCCCCGTCAGACATGACGGGGCCCGACGGGGGATCCCACGCTCGCATCATCCGGCCCACACGGACGACGCCTTGCGTCGCGGCGTTGCCCGGTGGGCGGAGGGGCGGTGGGTCAGTGGTGTCAGGGCTTGTTGCCGCCGGGCTGGTGCTTGCCGTCCGGTGGCGTGTCGTGTTGCGGAGTGTGCGGCTGGGGGATCCGTATGGCTCCCTTGCCGTGGGCGAGTTGCACCTCGTGCTGCACCTTGGGCATCGGCAGGCGCATCGCAAGTGCCTGTACGCCGCCGATCTTCAGATAGGGCATGGCCCATCCCTCCAGGTCGACTCCCGCGAACAGCTTCCAGTCGGCGTTCGCCGCGGCCTTGCCCTCGGTCGACCCGCCGGCTCCGCCCTTGACCTCGGTGCGCACGTACGGTGCGGCGACGTCGCCCTTCACGCCCACGCTGCCGTAGAGGCCGAGGTTGGCCTCGGCGCCGAACCGGACCTTGGCGTTGACCGCGGCCGAGGCGCTCGCCTTCAGCGTTGCCGGGGTGAAGTCCACCTTGGCCTCCGGCTGCCAGCCCGCGCTCAGACCGAACGCGGAGCCGAGGGCGAAGTCGCCCTTCACCGGGTCCTGTTGGATGTCAAGGCTCGCCTTGCCGTCGGCGTCGATCAGGACGTAGCAGGTGAGGTCGATGTTGACGGTGACCGGAAGTTGACCGATGTAGAAGGTCGGGTTGGCGTGCAGGATGGCGAACGGTACCCGGACCGGCTTGCCGTTGGTCGTGGGGGCCGTCCGCCCCTTGAAGTGGAACCCCGAGGACCAGTCGCCGCTCAGCCGCAGGCCGGCCCCCGACGGGCCGTCGCCGGAACCGCGGCCGTAGTAGTTGAAGTCGACCTCGGGCGCGAGTTGGACGAAGCCCTTGAGCGACGCCTTGGTGGGGCTTTCCACCCCTTTCCCCTTCGCGTTCTTCTCCGTGTCGACCGAGGTGTCGACGTCGACGCGCAGGCTGCCGAAGGGCAGCTTGAGGCCCTCGGGTCCGGCGTGGACGTTGCCCCGCTTGGCCCAGGAGACCTTCACCCCCGGGACGAGCGAATCGACCTTGAAGCCGGAGGGGTCGACGGGCAGCTTGTTCGTGACCTTGGTGTCGCCCAGCACCGTGGAGAGATCGACCGGGGCGGTACGGACCTGGGTGCCCTTCGAGGTCTTCTTCTCCACCTTCGTGACCTTGGCCAGGACGCCCTTGGGCGCGCCGGGCACGGGCTTGCTGGCGACGATGTCGCCCACGGCGACGGGCTTGTTCGCCGCAGGAGCGACAGGCTTGTTCGGCGCAGGAGCGACGGACTTGTTCGGCGCAGGCGTCGTCGCCGACGGTCCCGGCGTACCGGACGCGCTCGGGGTGGGCTGCGGGATGGTCTGGGAGATGGTGGCGCGCCCGCTGTTCTGGTCGATGGAGTCGACCTTCACCGGCGACTTGTGCGCCTTGATGCCGCCGCCCGCCGGGACGGCCACCGCGCTGGGCTCGCCTCCCCTGGGGGAGGGTGCGTCGAGGCCGAAGTCGATCTTGGGGCGAGGGGTGGTCTCACTGGTGTTCGCCGCCTCGTCCGAGGCGTTGGTGGGGCCGCTTCCCGATGACGAGCAGCCGGCCAGGGCGAGGGAGAGGGAGGTGAGCAGGACGGGTGCTAGTGCTGCTTTTCTGCGGAGATTGCGCACAGCGATCTGGATCCTCGTGGACTGGTGGGTGGATTGGTGGGGGTGGATCGGTAAGAGGGGCTGATTCTCTGCCTGAGGGGTGGCGGGGGCATGTCACGTCAGACATGTCACGTCAGGTCAGGCATGGGCGGACCTCTTGTTCGTTCGGCAGGGGCTGTGGGCCGGCGGGTCACTTCGTTCCCGCCGCGAGGGCTTCGAGGTGTGTGGCCGCGGCCGCGGCGCCCCCTGCGGCGCGGAACGACGCGCGCACCCTTCCGGCCGCCTCGCGGTAGTCGGGCTCGCGGAGGACGGTGTCCAGTGCGGCGCCCAGCGTTTCGGCGGTCGCCCGGTTGAAGCGGACGCGTACGCCCGCTCCGGCGTCCGTCACCTGGGCGGCGACGGCGGGCTGGTCGTCCCGGATGGGCGCGACGACCAGAGGGAGGCCGTTCCAGAGCGCCTCGCACACGGTGTTGTGCCCGGCGTGGCAGATCACCGCGTCGCACCGTTCCAGGAGGGCGAGTTGGGGAACGCGCGGGCGGACCAGTATCCGGTCGGCGAACTCCGGCACCGTGCCCGTCGGGTCGACGATCACCGCCTGCGCCCGGTCCGGCCGTCCGCGCACCGCCTCGGCGCACGCGGCGAGGAAGCGGGGTGCCGCCTCGGTGTTGGCCGTTCCGAGGGTGATCAGCACGGTGGGTGTTCGGGGGTCGAGCCGGTGCCAGGGGAAGTCGTCCGCCGCCGGGCGGGCGGCGAGCGACGGGCCGACGAACCGGAGCTGTTCGCCGGCGGACGGGAGCGGCCCGGCCAGGGCTTCGGTGCTGAAGGCCAGCACCAGCCGGTCGGACAGGCGGGGGTCCGCGGTGCTCCATGGGTCGCCGATCCGCCGCCTCAACTCCCCCAGCAGCCCAGTGATCCAGGAGTCGACCTTCGGCAGGCCGGACAGCGAGGTGAAGCCCGCCGTGGTGGTCGCCGAGGTGGCCCACGTAAGCCCCAGCCGCTCGGCCACGAGGCCGCCGGCGACGGCCTGCTGGTCGGCCACCAGGACGTCCGGCCGGAACTCCCCTACGGCCGCCCGCACTCCGGGCGCCATGTGCTCGGCGAGCGGCCCGAGGAACCGCTCCCACAGGAACTTCAGTGCCGCCGGCCCGCGGAGTGAGGGCGGCCGCAGCAGGGCGGGGTCGGCCAGGTCCGGGGAGGAGCACCGAAAGACGGTCGCGCCTTCGCCCACCAGGGGGCCGACGATCTCCGGCAGGCCCGCCCAGGCCACCTGGTGCCCGCGCCGGGCCAGTTCGGCGGCGACGCCGACCGTGGGGTTGACGTGCCCGGCCAGGGGTGGCACCACGAAGAGGAAGCGGCTCACCGGATCACGTCCTCGGCCGCCGGTACGGGCGGGTGGGCGCGGATCCACTCCAGGATCAGGTCGCCGGTCAGCTCCGTGGCGCCGACCAGGAGCCAGTGCTCCTGGTCCGGCACCACCACGGTGCGGCACTGCGGCAGCAGTGACCCCAACCAGCCTGCCTGCGCGGCGAGTTCGGACTCGGCCCCGTAGAGGGCCAGCACCGGGCAGTCCACCGCGCGGAGGGCGTCCTCGTCGAGGACCCGGCTGGCGGGGACGTCCTGCGCCGTGGTGGTGGAGTGCAGCAGCCGGGCGGCCGACCGGATGCGTTTGGTCACGTGCTTGCCGTGCTTCTCGGTGATTTCCTCGAAGAGGCCGTCGCGGGCGAGTTCCTCCGCCCCGCGCGCGAGGTTGGCCGCCATCTTGCGGGACCAGGCGCCGGTGGCCGGCTCCGACTCGATCATCGAGACGCTGGCCACCCGGCCGGGGTGCCGCGCCGCGAGGCCGAACGCGATGGTTCCGCCGTAGGAGTTGCCCACCAGGTGCACGGGGCCCGCCGGGTCCAGCCGGTCGAGCAGGGCCGCCAGGTCGTCGAGGTGGTCCTCCAGCCGGTAGCCGGCCGGCGGCCGTTCGCTGAGGCCCTGCCCCCGCAGGTCGTACATGATCACGTCGAGCCCGGCGGCGGCGAACCTGGGGGCCAGAGTGAAGTAGTAGCTGATGAGGCTGTCGATGAGCATCCCGTGGATGAGCACCACGGTGGGCGGCGGGGCCGTGCCGGTCGTCGTCCGCGCGGGCATCCGTTCCACGTGGACCGTGAGGCCGCCTGCGTCGATCATGGCCATGGGTCACCGCTCCCCTTCGGCCCGCAGGCAGTCGGTGATGTGCTCGACGAGCTGTCCGACCGTCAGGCCGATGATCTCCTCCAGCCCGAGCCCGGCCAGGTACTCGGCGAAGTTCACCAACTCCCCGTACCGCGCCTGGAGGTGGCCGCCGAGGGTGACCAGGTCGATGCTCTCCAGGTCCAGGTCGTCGTGGAAGCGGGTGTCCATGGTGATCCCGGCGTCGTCCACGCCCCCGTAGTCGCCGAGGACGGCGTGGAGCATGCCGGTGATCTCCTCGAATACGGCCTCGGGCAGGGCCTGCTGGGCCCGGGGGTCCGGTGCTCCGGCCTGATCCGGTGTCGCGGCCTGGCTGCTGTTCACTGCGGGTTCTCCTGTCGTGCGTCGTGCGGGTGGGCTGCCCCGTCGGCCGGTCCAGTGGTCCAGGCGACCACGTACTCCCGCCCGGGCAGGTCCCGCGGGTTGGTGACGGTGCGGCAGCGCACCGGGTACCGGCGGCCGCCCACGGCCACCACCACCTCGTCCGTCCGGGCCTCGATGACGGCGAAGTCCTTCGGGCGTCCCCGCAGTCCGGTGCCCTCGGCCTTGGCCACCGCCTCCTTCGCCGCCCAGAACCGGGTGAACCACAGCGGCTGTGGTTCACCGGTCCGGAAGCACAGCGCGACGAGGAGTTCGCGCTCGGCGGGGCCGAGGGCGGCGGCCAGGGGCCCCGGCGGCCGGTGGGTGACCTCCTCGACGTCGATACCGACCGGCGCCGGGCGCCCGTCCGTGCCGCGCGTCCTGACCAGGGCGACCGCGGCCTCGGCCCGGTGCGCCAGCGAGACGTCGAGGGCGGGCAGGACCCGGCCGTGCACACCGGTCACCCGCGGCCGGCCGGACGCGTCGTTGTCCACCCGGATCTCGGCGGGAAAGACCGGCCCCTCGCCGTGCTCCCACAGCCGGCGGCGGACCGCGTCCTTGGCCGCGATCCGGCCGAGCAGCCACTGGCGGCGGCCGGACGGCGAGCGCCGCTCGTACTCCTCGCGCTCGGCGGTTCCCAGGTGCCGCCGCATCACGAGGTCGCGGGAGGCGAGGTCGTGGCACCCGTCGAACAGGAGCACCCAGCCGCCCGGTTGGACCGCGGAGAGGGTGTGCCGCCCGGGGAACCGTTCCTGCGCCTTGGTGTCCGTGCGGCTGTCGAACCGGTGGTCCTGCCAGCCGCCGATCTCCGCCCAGACGCGCCCGTCCACGAGCAGCTGCACATCCGCCTCCACCGTGGCGTCGGTGACCGAGACGATCCTGATGAGGCACTCGACCCGGGTGCCGGACGGCGGGTGCGGGCCGAAGAACCGGATGTGCCGCACGCGGACGGGGAACACCAGGGTCCGCTCGGTCAGGGTGGTGAGAATCCAGTAGCCGAGCAGCTGCCCCACGTTGTCGAGCAGGGCACCCGGCGCGGACGGGGCGGTGAGCACGCCGCGCACATGCGCGTCGCCGACCGCCGTCAGCTCGGTGATGCCCTGGAACGCCGGGCCGTGGAACATCCAGCGGTCCCGGTACAGTTGCCCGGCCGTGATCCCGGGGGCCCGTTCCTCCCCGGGCGCCCACCGCCAGGGCCGGGGCGCGCCGCCGGGGTACCGGTCGGCGAGTTCCACCTCGCCGTGCGCGTACGCGCCGAACGTCACACCGGCCCGGCCGGTCCCGCGTGCCTCGACGGTCACGGGCACGTCGACGGCGGGGGCCGCGGCCACCCAGCGATTCAGCCGCACGTCGTGCACCGCCACCGCGGTCGTCCCGGGCCGGGCCCGTACGGCGTGCGCCATCATGTGGTGGACGACCGTCGTGGCCGGGACCACCGGCCACCGGTCGGCCTCGTCGGGCCAGCCGGGGCGCTGCGCGAAGAAGCAGTGGTCGCGCAGGTACGGCATGGCGTCGGTGGACACCCGCAGCACGGTGCGGACCGTGGGCGCCGCCGCGGCGCGGGACACCGCGAGGGCCGTGTCGGCGGTGTCCTTCAACAGGGCCCGCAGCTCGGCGTCGAGCGGGGAGCCGTCCGGGGCGGGCGGCGCCGCACCGGAGTCCGTTTCCTGCCGGACGGCGAGCGCCGAGCGCACCGCGGCCACCGTCTCGCGGTCCAGGGACACCAGTTTCCCGCCCAGGTCCAGCCGCACCGGCGGCACCCGGCGGGCACCGGCGGCGGCCGGGGCCCCGAGGTCCGGATCTCCCCCGGCCGTCCACAGTGCCGTGGCAACCCGGAGCAGCTGCGCCGTCCCGTCCCGGTGCGGGGAGTTGGCGGCCACCACCAGGTGCGGCAGGCCGCGCAGGGTGCTCTCGACGAGCGAGCCCACCCGGCCCGTACCGGCCTGGACGAAGACCCGGAAACCGGCCGCGTACATGGCCTCGATCAGCGGGCGGAAGCGGACGGGTTCGAGCAGGTGGCGGGTGAAGAGCTCCCGCACCTCGGCTTCGTCGCCGGGGTACTCCGCGGCAGTGGTCGCCGACCATACGGGCACGGTCGGCCGACGCAGCTCGAACAGGTCCGCGTAGTGCCGGATCTGGTCGAGGTAGGGGGCCAGCATCGGCGTGTGGAAGCCCGAGCGGAACGGCAGAACCTGCCCGATGACGCCGCGTTCCCGGAAGTGCCGTACCAGGCCCTCCACTTGGTCGGGCGGGCCGCAGACCATCGACTGCTCCGGGGCGTTGTCGTGCGACAGCACCACCTCGGGGTGGGCGGCGAGCGCGGCGGTGACCTGCTCGGCCGGTGCGCCCAGCGCGGCGAAGGACAGCCCGGCCACCCGCACCTGGTCCGGGTCGAAGGAGCGGGTGAACTCGTCGACCGCGTCCCCCGCGTACAGCCCGGCGGTGGCCATGGCCGTCCACTCGCCGATGCTGTGGCCCGCGACGGCGTCGGGCACGATGCGCATCCGGCGCAGCGCGGCGTCCAGCACCCGCCCCACGGCGATCACGCCGGCCCCGTGCCGTCCGACATCCGCCACGTCCGCCGCATCGGTCCCGGCCCCCCCGAACCCGGCGGGCAGCAGCCCCGAGAGGCCGAACCGTTCGACGACGTCGCCGATCCGGGGGTGGAACTCGGCCTCCAGGCCGGGGAAGACGAAGGCCAGCCGCCCTCCCGCGGGGCCGCCGAGCAGCGGCTCCGGCGAGAACCACACGTCGCCGCGCCCGCGCCAGGGGGAGCCCTTGGCCACCGCTTTCCGGGCCAGGGCCAGGCGCCCGGCGGTCGGGGCGACGACGCCCAGCCGGGTGCGTCCGTCGTGCGCGGACCGTCGTGCGCGGACGACGGCGTCCTCGGCGTCCAGCAGCGCGGCGAGCTCCTGCGGGGTGTCGGCGGCCAGCCGCAGCACCTGTTCCGGCTCCCGGACCGTCGCCGGTGACCGGTCCGGGCGGCGTTCCGGGCCGGGGGCCGCTTCCAGCACGACATGGGCGTTGATGCCGCCGAAGCCGAACGCGTTGACGCCCGCCCGCCGGGTCCGCCCGTCGCCGGTCTCCCAGTCCCGTGCCGCGGCGATCGTCCGGAAGCGGGTGCGGGCCAGGGCCGGGTGGGGCTCCTCGCAGTGCAGGGTCGGCGGCAGTACGCCGTGGTGCACCGCGAGCGCCGCCTTGACCAGACCGGCCACGCCGGCGGCCGGCATGGTGTGCCCGATCATCGACTTCACGGACCCGAGCACCGGCCGCTCCCCGTCGCCGCCGCCCGGGCCGAACACCTGGGCCAGGGTGGCAAGTTCGGCCGCGTCCCCCGAGGGGGTGGCGGTTCCGTGCGCCTCCAGCAGCCCCACCGAATCCGGTGCCGCGGGGTCCAGGCCCGCCTCGCGCCAGGCCGCCCGTACCGCCTTCACCTGGCCCGAGGGGTCGGGGTTGACCAGGCTGCCGCTGCGGCCGTCGCTGGCCACCCCGGTGCCGCGGACGACGGCGTAGACGCGGTCGCCGTCGCGCAGCGCGTCGGAGAGCCGCTTGAGCGCCACGACACCGGTGCCCTCGCCGATCAGCAGCCCGTCCGCGTCCCGGTGGAACGGGCGGATCCGTTGGCTCGGCGACATCGCGCGCAGCCGGGAGAACAGGGACCACAGCGTGATGTCGTGGCAGTGGTGGACCCCGCCCGCCAGCACCAGGTCGCAGCGGCCCGCGGCCAGTTCGCCGACCGCCTGGTCGACCGCGATCAGCGAGGACGCGCAGGCGGCGTCCACCGTGTACGCCGGGCCGCGCAGGTCCAGCCGGTTGGCCACCCGGGAGGCGGTCAGGTTGGGCACCAGGTTGATCGCCTGCTCGGGCTCGTCCGGTCCCAGCTGTCCGGTGTACGCCCGCCGGACCCGTTCCAGCAGTCCGGCGTCCAGCTCGGGAAGCAACTCCACGAGGGTCCGCACCAGTTGGTTGGACGTCTGGACGGACTGGGTGCCCCGCGCCATCCCGGGGGACAGATAGCCGCCCCGGCCCAGGACCACCCCGATCCGGTCCCGGTCCGGCAGCCGCGCCTCGCCGCCGGCGTCCGCGATCGCCTCGGCGGCCACGTGCAGCGCGATGAGCTGCTCCGGTTCGGTGCCGGGCACCGAGTGGGGCGCGATCCCGAACCGGGTCGCCTCCACCTCGGCCAGCTCGTCGACAAATCCGCCGCGGCGGCAGTACACCCGGTCCGAGCGGCCGCCGGCGGCCGCCGGATCGTAGAAGGAGGGGTCCCAGCGTCCGAACGGGACCTCGGTGATCGCGTCGAATCCCGCCGTCAGATTGCGCCAGTACGCCGCGAGGTCCGGCGCGCCGGGGAAGAGGACCGCCATGCCGACGATGGCGACGGGGGGCCGGCCGGCCGGTGTGTGCGTCGTGCTCATCTCACCAGCCCGATGCGGTGTAGACCACGGCGTCGGCCGATTCCTCGCCCCAGGCGAGCTCGCGCAGCAGGCACAGCGCCCCCTCCTCGGGGTCGATGAGTCCGATGCCGCGCCGCGCGTACTCCCGGGCGAGTTCGGGGGTCACCATGCCCGCGTGCTCCCCGTCCGGCGCCCACGGCCCCCAATGCACCGTCAGCGTCCGGCACTTGGACTTCTCCGCCCACCGGCCGCCGAGGGACTGCAGGGCGTCGTTGGCGGCCGCGTAGTCCGCCTGGCCGCGGTTGCCGAGGACGGCCGCGATGCTGCCGAAGAACACCGCGAACCGGGGAGCCCGCGGCAGGCCGTCCAGCGCCGCCAGCAGGGTGTGCGCGCCGTCGACCTTGGTGGTGTAGACCCGGCGGAAGGACTCGGGGTCCTTCTCGGCCAGGACCCGGTCCTCGATGATCCCGGCCGCGTACACCACGCCGTCCAGCCGGCCGTGTTCGGCGTGGACGTCCGCCACCAGGCGGCGCACCGCCTCGGGTTGGTGGACATCCACCGTGTGGTAGCGCACCGGACTGCCCAGCTCCTGAAGGGTGTTGAGGGTGCGGCGGACCTCCCGCCGGGCGAGGATCTCCGAGACTGCCCGCTCGATGTCGGCCGGGGAGCGTTCTCCCTTTTCCGAGGAGACGCCGTCGGCCAGGGCGGCCCGCAGCGCGGCCCGGTCCGGCGCCTGCCGGACGGCTGCGTCTTCGAGGTGCTCGGGCTCGTCCGGCAGCGCGGTCCGGCCGGCCAGCTCGATCCGGCAGCGGGAGGCCGCCGCAAGCGTCGCGGCGACCCGCGCGGAGATGCCCCGGGCCCCGCCGACCAGCAGCACCACCGCGTCCCGGTCCAGGCCGATGGCGGCCGCCTCGGCCGTACCGTCCCCGGCCGGGCCCGCGCCGCGGTCGCCCAGGGCGCCCAGGCCGGCGGCCACGGTTTCGAGGCCGGACCGGACGCCGTCCGCCGACCGCAGCACCACCGGGGCCGGCTCCTCGGCCGTCAACTCGCCCACCAGCGCGGCCGCTACCTCGTCGGCGGTCAGCCGCGGGGCCAGCTCGACGAACCGGGCGAGGGTGTCCGGGTACTCCCGCGCGACGGTCCGGAACAGGCCCCGCAGCCCGTCCGCCCGTCCGTCGAGCGCAGCGGGAACGTCCCCGCCCGCGGCGGGCGCGGCCGCCAGCAGCCGGCGCGGCCCGCGCCGCAGCGCGGCCTGGAACACCGGGAAGGACTCGGGCAGCAGCGGCCCGCCGCCGTCCTGCGACAGCGCCTCCAGGTGGAACACCCCGTCCAGCGGGCCGTCCTCGTCCGTGAGCACATGGTCCGGCGGCAGGATGACCGCCTCCGCGCCGTGCGCGCCCAGCCGGGCGGCCAGCGCGTCCGGCACCGGTCCGGCACCGCCCAGCAGGGCGAACCGGGTTCCGTCCAGTACCGCGAAGTCCCCGTCGGGGGACGGGAGACGGACGCTGCGCAGGACGAGCCTTCCGGGCGCCTCGCCGGTGACTGCCGGAACGGGCGCCTTGCCGGTGACGGCCGGACCGGGGTCCTCCGCCGTGGCGGGGACCGGCCGCGCGGAGGCCGTTGCCCCGCCGGGCAGCCGCTCTTCCAGCAGCTCGGCGATCCCAGATGCCGTGCGGGCCTTGGAGACCGCCTCCAGCTCCGCGTCGTCGAGCCGGGGCAGCTCCGTCCCGCCGGCGCCGAAGCCCAGCCGTACGGCCAGCTCGCCGACGATCTCGACCCGCTTGATCGAGTCGATGCTCAGGTCGGCCTCCAGGTCGAGACCGGGCTCGATCATGTCGAGGGGATAGCCGGTGCGTTCGCTGATGATGCCCAGGACGGTTGCCAGCACGTCGGCCGGTGCCGCGGGGGGCGCCGGGGCGGACTCCGCGCGAACGGCAACGGGGGCGGTACTGGCAGCGGCACCGGGAGCGGGCTCCGGCACGGCCGGCGGGAGCACGCCCGGCCGGTGCACGTCCGGCCGGAACGTGTCCGGCACCGGCCCCGGCGCGGCCGGCGGCACACCAGCCGCCCCACCGAGGTACGTCAGCAGCACATCGCGCTGTGCCGCGACCAGCTCCCGGCTGGTGCGCAGGAATTCACGGACCATCCGGTCGCGGTCGTCCGCCGCGCCGCCGTCCTGGTCTCGGATCACTGTCATCTCCTCCATCGGAATGCGTCGGGCGGGCGCGAGCGAGCCGGGCAGCAGGCCACCGTCGCGGGTGCGTGTCAGCTGCCCGTTGACGATCCAGCCGGGTGCCGCGGGGCAGGTCCCGGGGACGGCTTCGACGCTGTCGCGCCCCTGGTGCGTCCAGCCGGTACGGACGGGGACGCCGGCGACGGCGAGGTGGGCGAGCAGGCTCAGGAAGCCGCGCAGTCCGGTGCCTTCGGGGCCCTCGCACGCCACCGCGGTGTGCGGACGGTCGCCGAGGATCCGGCCCACCAGGCCCGTCAGCACCGAACCCGGCCCGGCCTCCACGAAGACCCGGACGCCGGCCTCGTACATCCGCTCGATCTGCTGCGCGAAGCGCACGGGGGAACCGATCTGGGCCGCCAACTCGGCCCGTATCGCGTCTGGTTGGCCGGGATAGACGGCGGCCGTCCGGTTCGCCCACACCGGGATCTCCGGTGCGGCCACGTGCCGGGCGGCGAGGACCTCGGCGAACCGCTCGCCGGCCGGGGCCACCAGGGGACTGTGGAAGGCGCACGCCACCGGCACGGCCTTGGCACCCAGGCCCCGCTCGCGCAGCCGGCGCACCGCCGCTCCGACCTCCTCGGCCGGACCGGAAATCACGGTCTGCCGCGGCGCGTTGTGGTTCGCGACCACCACCCGGTCGGCCAACCCGACCGCCCGCAGTTCCTCGGCGACGTCCTGGTGCCCGGCGGCCACGGCGGCCATGGTCCCCGGCTCCGCGCCTGCGGCGGCCAGGATCGCCTCCGCGCGCGCCGCGCTCAGCTCCAGCAGCGCCTCCGGGCCGAACGCCCCGGCCGTGCACAGCGCGACCAGTTCGCCGTAGCTGTGCCCGGCCACCGCCGCGGGCCGGACGCCGGCCCGGCCCAGCAGCTCGGACACGGTCAGCCCCATGATGCCCAGTGCGGGCTGGGCGGCCCTGGTGTCGGTGACCCGGGCGCGCCGCGCCTCCTCGGCGGCGGAGTCGAAGGCGGTCGGCGGGAAGATGATGTCCGCCCACTCGTCCCACCCGTCCTGCTCGCCCCACTCGTCACCGGTCTGCAGATACCGCTGGACCTCCGGGAAGGCGATGAACAACTCGGCGAACATGTCCGGCCGTTGACTTCCCTGGCCGGGGAAGAGGAACGCCACCTCGCCGGCCGAGCCCTCCGAGCCATACGAGTCATACGACCCGTCCGACCGGTCCGAGCGGCCCGACCCGTCCGACCGCTCCAACCGGTCCGGCCCCCCGCCGAAGACCCCCGCCCGGGGATCGTGCTCGCCCTCCCTGGCTCGCTCCAGCAGCCCGGGCAGCTCGTCCAGGTCACGGGCCACGACCGCCGCCCAAGCCGGTTTCCCGGACGTGTCGGCGCGCCGGGCGGCGCTCAGCGCCAGGTCGCGCAGCCGCCAGGTACGGCCCTGCCGGTCGTTCTCCGCGACCAGCTCCAGCAGCCGGCCGATCTCCCGGGCGGCCGCCGCCCGGTCGGCGCCGTGGAAGACGAACAGCTCCGCCGGCCAGGCGTCGAGCCCGTGCCGGGGTGGCGGCCCGGCCTCGTGCCCGCGCAGCACCACATGGAAATTGGTGCCGCCGAAGCCGAACGCGCTGACCCCGGCGACCCGTTCACCGGGCGCGGCCGCCCACGGGCGGGCGACGGTGTGGAAGACGAACGGGCTGCTCTCCGCCTCCCAGGCCGGGTTGGGCCGGGTCAGCTGCGCCGTGGGCGGCCTGACCCCGGTGTGCAGGGCCAGCGCCGTCTTGATCAGGCCGGCCAGTCCGGCCGCGCACTTGGTGTGGCCGATCTGGGACTTCACCGAGCCGAGCGCGCATCCGCCCGGCGCCGCCCCGGCCTCGGTGAACACCTCGGTGAGCGTGGTGAGTTCGGTGCGGTCGCCGACCACCGTCCCGGTGCCGTGGGCCTCCAGCAGGCCCACCTCGGCCGGCGAGATCCCGGCGTGGCGGTAGGCGCGTTCCAGCGCGGCCCGCTGACCCGCCGGGTGGGGTGCAGTCAGTCCCAGGGACCGGCCGTCGCTCGAACTGCCGACGCCCTTGACGACCGCGTAGACCCGGTCGCCGTCCCGCTCGGCGTCCGCCAGCCGCTTGAGGACGACGCAGGCGACGCCCTCGCCGAGCGCGATACCGTCCGCGGCGCTGTCGAAGGTGCGGGAGCGGCCGGTCGGGGACAGCGCGTGCACGGAGGAGAACAGCAGATAGTCGTTGATCCCGTTGTGCAGGTCCGCGCCTCCGCACAGGACGAGGTCGCTGGTGCCGGCGGACAGTTCCTTGCACGCCACGTCCACCGCGGCCAGTGAGGAGGCGCAGGCGGCGTCCACGGTGAAGTTCGCGCCGCCGAGGTCGAGCCGGTTGGCGATCCGCCCGGCGATGACGTTGGCCAGCATGCCCGGGAACGAGTCCTCGGTCAGCCGCGGGAGTTGCTCGTCCAGCCCGGGCGGCAGTTCCCCCACGTAGGCGGGGAGCACCGTGCGCACGGTGGTGGCGTTCGACAGGTCGCTGCCCGCCTCGGCCCCGAACACGACCGAGGCCCTGGAGCGGTCGAAGGGGCGCTCCTCGTAGCCGGCGTCGCGCAGCGCCCGTCGCGCGGCCTCCAGCGCGAGCAGCTGCACCGGCTCGATGCTGCCGAGCGAGGACGGCGGGATGCCGTAGCGCAGCGGGTCGAAGGGGATGTCCGGCAGGAAGCCGCCCCACTTCGACTCGGTGCGGGCGCCGTCCGCATCGGGCGCGTAGTGCAGCTCCGCGTCCCAGCGCTCCGGTGGCACCTCGCCGACCGCGTCGGTGCCCGCCACCACGTTCGCCCAGTAGGCGGCCAGGTCCGGCGCGCCGGGGAACATGCCGGCCATGCCGACCACGGCGATATCGAGCGGGGCCGGGACGGGCTCCGGGGCCTCCTGCCGGAACGCCTCGCGCAGCCGCCGGGCGCGCGCGGCGAAGAAGCCGGCGGCCTCCGCGCTGACGGCGGCGTGCAGTTCGGGGACGGTGGTGACCGCGGACCGCAGCACGGCCACCTGGCCGGCCATGAACATGCCCTCGGTCAGCTGCCGGGACTCGTCCACCTCCGTGAGCGTCTCGCCGGTCCGCTCCACACCCTTGCTGGCGATCCTCAGCCGCCCGACGTTGAGCTGTTCCAGCCGCTCCCACGCCTGCCGCTCCGGGACACCCCGCTCCCGCAACTCCTCCTTGACGCCGCGGAATTCGTCCGTGAACGGGCTGCTCACGCAGCGGGTGGCGTGCCCGGGCGCGGTCTCCAGCAGCTCGGTCCGCCGTGCCGCCAGGACCTGCCGCTGGAACGACGGCCGCACGGCGCCCCGGTCCACCGCCTCCTCGGTGAACAGGTACGCGGTGCCCATGAGCAGTCCGACGGCCACTCCGCGGGCGGTCAGCGGCGCGGCGAGCGCGGCCACCATCGCGGCCGACCGCTTGTCGTGCACGCCGCCGGCGAAGAACACCCGCAGCTCCGCGGGGTCCGCGCCCGCGGCCGTGTCCAGGAACTCCTCCAGCACCTCGGCCTGCGCCTCCCACAGTGCGAAGCTGCTCCGCGGTCCGACGTGGCCGCCGCACTCCGAGCCCTCGAAGACGAACTTGCGCGCCCCCGCGTCCAGGAACTGACGGAGCAGCCCGGGCGAGGGCACGTGCAGGAAGGCGTCGACGCCCGCCGCCTCCAGCTCGGCGGCCTGCGCGGGCCGGCCGCCCGCGATGACGGCGCAGGAGGGCCGGATCTCCCGGACGAGTTCCAGCTGCACGGCCTTGATGTGCGCGGGCGCGAAGCCGAGGATGCCCACGCCCCAAGGGCGTTCGCCCAGTTCGTCGCGGGTCTGCTCAAGCAGGGCGCGGGCATCCACCGGCCCGGCGAGGGCCAGCGCGAGGAAGGGCATCCCGCCGTGGCCGGCGATGGTGGCCGCGAACCGCGCCTGGTCGCTGACCCTGGTCATGGGCCCCTGGGCGACGGGCAGCACGGTGCCCAGCGCCCGGCTCATCGGGGAGCGGCGGAGCAGCGCGTCCGCGGCGGCGTCGTCGCGCACGGCCTCCCGGATGGCGGCGGTGACACCGCGGACGGCCGTGCCCACATCGCCCCACCGGCGCGCGAACGAGGAGGCCAGGAAGCCGTCCGGGCCCACGGGGAGCAGCCGGGTCCGGGGATCGTCCGCGGCCAGCAGCCGGGCGACCTCGCCGGGCTCGTCCGGCAGCGGCGGTGCGTCCGGTCCCCGGCGGCGCAGCACCCGCTGGCCGGCGGCCACCACGGTCTCCGAGCCGTCCATGGTCCGGACGGCGGCCGCCGCCTCCTCCGGGACGCCGGACTCGTCGAGCAGCGCCAGCTGGGTGTCCAGGACGACCCCTGCCGCACCACCGACGACGGCAGCCGCGGCGGTGTGCGGCCCGATGCCCCCGCAGGCCCAGACCGGCAGGCCGATTTCCGGGTCCGCCACCAGCTGCTGGAGGAGGACGAAGGTGCTCAGCTCGCCGACCCGTCCGCCGGCCTCGTTCCCTCGGGCGACGAGACCGTGCGCCCCGGCGCGCGCGGCTGCCAGGGCCGCCTCATGGTCGGTTACCTCCACCAGGACGCGGTGCCGGCCGGCAGCGAGGTCGCCCGGGGCCAACCCGGCATCCGCACCGAGCAGTACGGTGTGCACGCCCCCGTCGGCCGCCAGGTCGTCCGGCCCGAGCGCGCATCCCGCCCCGACACGCACCCCGAAGGGGCCCGGCACCCATTGCCGCACCAGCTGGAGGGCCGCGCGGGCCGCGCGGCGCCGGCCCCTTCCGAGATCGAGCACGCCCAGAGCTCCGGCACGGCAGACCGCCGCCACCAGACGCGGGTCGGGTTCACCGAACGGGCTGACGCCCAGGATTGTTTCTGTGGACATGGGCACTCCGGGAGGCAGGAGGGTCGTTCGGAAGCACCGGGAACGCGCGGGAGCGTCGGACGCCCCAGCCGGAGGGACGCCCCAGCCGGAGGGACGCCCCAGCCGGAGGGACGCCCCAGCCGGAGGGACGCCGCGATCGGTGCCGGTGAGATGGGTTGAGGGGGGTGCGATGAGTCGAGGGGGTGCGACGGTCAACCGCCCCTGGGCCTGGCTGGATCATTACACGGCGGGGCGCGAATGGAATACCCCGATCAGCGTTATCCGGCGAATGTTTTACATCACATTCATAATCGGGTCAGTACCGGTTGCGGGAAACCCGCAAGGGAATTGCGGGAAGCCCACAGCGGGGTACGGAATTCACCGCGGAATTAGTCCGTACCAGCTGCGACAACAGACTCAACTCCACGGAGAACAAGGCTAACTGGCTACCCGTCAGCTCTGCCCGGAATTCGTCCGTAAATTTTTCCGCCGCCTCGGTCTTGCCACTCCGGATCTTTGTGTTCGAGGATTCCTTCCGACCGGCTCGAAAGGGCCGGAGGAGAAAGGAGACCGGTGAAATCATTGACGTTCAGAGCTGCTGCCGGGGCGGTCGTCTCCCTGGCGGTGTCGGCCGCGCTGGTGCCGGCGTCCACCGCGGGGGCGGAGGCCCGGCCCGGAGGCGTGGACAAGACGACGGCCGAATCCTTCGGCCGCATCGCAGGTGTCGTGCTCACGAACCGGACGGCGGCGATCGTCGACGGCAAGGTGACGGGGCACGCCACTGCGCCGTCCACGAAGGTGGCGCACCTCTCGTCCGCGACGGCGCGTTCGGAGAAGTCTGTCGTGGCCTCGCTGCGCAAGCGCAAGACGCAGCTCAAGGCCCTGGGCGAGGCGTACTCCGCCGGCGACACCCGGGTCGCGGTCGACCGGACCAGCGTCGACGGCAAGAAGGCCACGGTGCGCGTGACCGAGACCACGCAGCTGACCTACCGGAAGATCAGCGGTGACGAGCCGGGCACCACCGGCTTCCAGGCCCACCACGAGCTGAGCTTCGCCCCCGCCGGCAACGGGGCGTGGGAGCTGACCGGCATCCGGGAGCTGGACGAGATACCGCAGATCAACGCACCCGCACCCGCACCGACGGCGCCCAAGACCAAGGGGACGGCCGCAGCGGGCGCGGGCGACATGCCTGACGCACCCCAGGCGAGTGTCTGGCCGTTCCCCAAGCGGCTGCCGAAGGACACGAAGACCGGCCTCGACTACCAGGCGATGGCCAACTACGCCGAGAAGTACTGGAAGCACTACAACCCGGACTACCGGGCGTACCCGCTGGGGACCGGCGGCGACTGCACGAACTTCGTCAGCCAGGCGTTGAAGGCGGGCGGCTGGAAGCACGCCCCCGGCAGGGCCGGTGACTACACGAAGTGGTGGTATGGGTCCGACACCCAGTCGGATTCCTGGACCGGCGCCAACGAGTGGTCCTGGTTCGCGCTGAACTCGCAGCGGGTGAAGCCGCTGAAGAACGTCTACCAAATGGAGGTCGGGGACGTCCTCCAGGCGGACTTCAACCGCGACGGGTCCAAGGACCACACCATGCTGGTGACGTACCGCGACCGTCTCGGCACCCCGTATCTGACGTACCACTCCTTCGACACCTACCGCCGGTCGATGCTGAGCCTCTCGGTGATGCTGCCGTTCACCAAGTGGTACGCGTACCGCACCTGATGCGTACGGAGCGTAGCGTGGCGGTCCTGGTGACCGGGACCACCCTCGTACTCGGACTGCTGTCGGGCTGCGGATCCGATGGGGACAGGGCCGGGGCCGGGAAGAGGACCGCGGTCGCTCCCTCCGCCCGTCCCTCGTCCGCTCCTCCGTCCGTTTCACCGACCCCCACCCCATCCGGGTCGAAGACCTCGAACCCGGAGGAGAAGTGGGACGGAAAGGTACGGATCCTGGGTGACGGTTCGACGTCCTCCACCGGCCCGCAGCCGCACCAGCCCAAGCCGGTGAAGCTCAAACCGGGCGAGAAGCCACCGCAGTTCGTGGTGTTCTCCTGGGACGGTGCCCTCCAGGGCGACGACGAGCAGTTCTCACACTTCCGTGAGGTCGCCAGGAAGAACAACGCGCAGATGACGTTCTTCCTCACCGGGACCTATCTGCTGCCCAAGTCGAAAGCGTCGAAGTACCGGCCGCCGCAGCACAAACGCGGCGAAATGGCGATCTCGTACGCCACCGACCAGCACATCAGGGACACCCTGGAACAGCTGCGCGGCGCCTGGTTGGAGGGCGATGAGATAGGCACGCACTTCAACGGGCACTTCTGCGGCGCCAAGGGCGGCGGCGACTGGAGCGTCGCCGAATGGAAGAGCGAGATCGAGCAGTCCTACTCCTTCGTCGAGAACTGGAAGACCAACACCGGATACCAGGACCTTCCCCCACTGCCCTTCGACTACCGGAAGGAACTGGCCGGCGGCCGGGCTCCCTGCCTGGAGGGTCAGCAGAACCTGCTGAAGGCCGCCAAGTCGTTCGGCTGGCGCTACGACGCCAGTTCGCCGGGCGACTTCCAGATCTGGCCGTCCAAAATCGATGGCATCTGGAACTTCCCACTGCAACTCGTCCCTTACCCCGGGACCGAGCGGCAGGTCCTCTCCATGGACTTCAACTTCCTCTACAACCAGTCCGGTGACAGCACCCAGGGCGATCCGGCGAAGTACGCGCAGTGGCGCAGGCTGGCCAGGGACAGCTATCTCAACGGCTTCGAGCGCGTCTACCACGGCAGCCGCGCGCCGCTGTTCATCGGCAACCACTTCGAGGACTGGAACGGCGGCATCTATATGAAGGCCGTCGAGGACGTCGTGAAGTCGGTGTGCACACGCGACGGCGTGCGCTGCGTGACCTTCAAGCAGCTCGCCGACTGGCTGGACGTCCAGGATCCCCAGGTCCTGGAGAGGATGCGCCAGTTGGACCCGGCGCAGTCACCGGACTGGAAGTCCCTGGTCAAGTAATTCCCCACCCCTCAAGTAACTCCCCTAACTCCCCACGCCCTCAAGTAACTCCCCCTGTCCAACCCCCACCCACTCTGGGAGGTACCCCATGCCCTCGCACAAGAGAGCGTTCCGCGCCCTCGCCTGCGCCGCCTCGGCGCTGGCCCTGGCCATGACAGCAGGCGTCTCTTCCGCGTCCGCGGCCCCGTCCGACACGAAGACCGGAAAGACCGTCACCAGTGGCTGGAACAACTGGTCCTGCAAGCCGTCCGCCGCCCACCCCCAGCCCGTCGTCCTGATGCACGGCACCTTCGGCAACTCCTGGGACAACTGGCTCGTGCTGGCGCCGTACCTGGTCAAGCGAGGTTACTGCGTCTACTCGCTGGACTACGGGCACAAGGCAGGGGTGCCGCTCTTCAACGGCCTCGGACCGATCGTGAAGTCGGCCCAGCAGCTGTCCGCGTTCGTGGACAAGGTCCGGAAGTCGACCGGTGCCGAGAAGGTGGACCTGGTCGGCCACTCCCAGGGCGGCGGCCCGCTGCCGCGCTACTACCTCAACTTCCTGGACGGCGCCGCCAAGGTCGGCAAACTCGTGGGCATCGCCCCCGACAACCATGGCACCACCGTCTCGGGGATATCCCGCCTCGTGGACGCCGTCCCCGGCGCACGCAAGGTCTTCTCCCTCACCCTGCCCGGGGTGGAGGACCAGCTGGTGGGTTCGGAGTTCCTCAAGAAGCTGAACTCCAAGCCGGACACCGTGCCGGGGGTGACGTACACGGTCATCTCGACCAAGTACGACGAGATCGCCACGCCCTACAAGTCGCAGCAGCTCTCGGGCCCGAACGTGCGCAACGTCGTGGTCCAGGACCTGTGCAAGTGGGACATCTCCGAGCACGCCGCCATCGGCACGATCGACACGATCGCCTTCCACGAGGTGGCCAACGCGCTCGACCCGGCGCACGCCACCCCCACCACCTGCAAGTCCGCCGTCAGCTGACGCACCCCCGTATCGGCCCGGCCACCCCCCATGGCGGCCGGGCCCTGCCCCGTTGCCGGACGGTCCAGTGATCATTCGCCCCCGCCTGTACGAACGCCGGCCCCGGACACGGGAATTCCCGTCCGTCGGGTCACGATTCCGCCCCGCCTATCCCCGCCCGGGCCGGACCGGGTTCAGGCGCTGGGTACCGTCGTGGCGCCAGACACTGGGGCTGCTCGGCTCCGCCGTCACCCTCGTGGCCGGACTGTTGGCCATCCTGTACCTACGCACCGGGATACCCGCCGACCTCAACGCCTTCGCCACCCAGCAGGACAACGTCTACTACTGGGCCGACGGCAGTGAGATGGCCCGCACCGGCGAGGTCGACCGGCAGGACATACCGCTGCACCAGGTGCCCGAGAAGGTCCGCTGGGCGACGCTGGCCGCGGAGAACGAGACGTTCTACTCCGACAGCGGGGTCTCCCCCAGCGGCATGGTCCGCGCCGTCTCCAGGATGGTGACCGGGGGCGACACCCAAGGCGGTTCGACCATCACCCAGCAGTACGTGAAGAACGCCTACCTCAACCAGGACCAGACCTTCACCCGCAAGCTCACCGAGATGGTCATCGCCATCAAGCTCGACAACAAGATGAGCAAGGACGAGATCCTCCAGCGGTACCTCAACACCAGTTGGTACGGGCGCGGTACCTACGGCATCCAGCGGGCCGCCCACGCCTACTACGGCAAGGACGTCTCGCAGCTGAACGTGAGCGAGGGCGCCTTCCTGGCGTCCCTGCTCAAGGGCGCCGCGCTCTACGACCCGGCGGCCGGCACCGAGAACCACAAGCGCGCGGTGGAGCGCTGGAGCTGGGTCCTGGACCGGATGGTGGCCATCGGCAGGCTCTCCCCGCAGGAGCGCGCGCAGTACACGCACTTCCCCGAGCCGATCGCCCCGCCCAAAGTCACCGGCCTGTCCGGCCAGACCGGCTACCTCGTCGAGACGGCCCGCGCCTATCTGCTGGCCCACTCCCCCGTCTCCGAGCGGGACTTCGCGCGCGGCGGCTACCAGATCCGCACCACATTCGAGAAGAAGAGGATGGCAGCGCTCACCCGGGCGGTCGAGCAGGCGCGGGACGGTCTGGCCCCGGGCCGGCGCGCGGCCGACCGCGAGGTGCGCATCGGGGCCGCGTCGGTGACCACCGACGGGCGCATCGTCGCCCTGTCCGGCGGACCGGACTACCTCAAACAGGGATTCAACGACGCCAATTCGTCCGTCGTGCCGGCGGGCAGCGCCTTCACCCCCTTCGTCTACGCGGCGGCCCTGCGCGACGGGGTGCAGCACGAGCGCGGCAGGCCCCGCACACCCGTGACCCCGGCGACGCGCTACGACGGCGACAACAAGGTCGCGCTGCACACCCCGGAGGGCCCCTACTGGGACCGGTCGGGGAAGATCGTCAGGGCGGTCAACGACGGCGACGAGTCCTGGGGGAAGATCTCACTCAAGGACGCGGTCGCCCAGTCGGTCAACACCCCCATCATGCAGCTCGGCATGGACGTGGGGCTGGACCAGGTCGGCAAGGTGAGCGTGCGGGCGGGTCTGCTGGAGAGCAGCCTCGGAGAAAAGCTGCCGTCGTTCTCGCTCGGCACCGCCACGCCCAGCGCCATCCGCATGGCCGACGCCTACGCCACGTTCGCTGCCAAGGGCCGGCACACCGAGCCGTATTCGGTCGCCGGACTCCGGCGCAACGGCGACGACGTGCCCGTGGAGCGGCCGGAGACCGAGCAGGCCCTGCCGCCGCACGTGGCGGGGGCCGTGGACGACGCGCTGCGCGAGGCGGTCCGCAAGGGCACGGCGCGGCCGGCGCAGGCCGCCGGGCCCGGCACGGCCGGCAAGACCGGCACCACGCAGGACAACAAGTCCGCCTGGTACGTCGGTTACCGCGACTCCCTGTCGACCGCGGTCTCGCTCGCCCGTATCGACCCCAGGACGCAGGAGCTGCTCCCGCTGGACGGCATCGGCGGAACACCCCGGGGAACGGTGGGCAGTTCGCTGCCGATCGAGCTGTGGACGCGCTACATGACGGCGGAGTAGGAGCCCTGGTGAAGTGAGCGGAAAGCGCGCCTTCATTGCGGCGGAGAAAGAGTGCGTGCGCACCAAACTCCCTTTCCTGTTGCGGGTTTACCGCAAAACATTGCGGGTTTACCGCAAAACCGCATGTGACACGGCATCTATTCGCCTACTGAGCCGCGTTGTTGCCTGTTTCCGAATGTGACATGCGAAATCCATATGACGTAAAGTCTCGGTGAGTTGTCGATCAAGGCGCTGCCGTTGACCAGTGATTGACGACCGCGGTAGCGCCCGCTCCCCCCTCTCCCCAATGGTTCAAATCGGCGTGCACCGAACCCGTCGTGTGCACGTCGCAGAAAGGCATGCCCATGTTCCGAATACGGTTGCCGAAGACCGCTGCGCTGGTCGCAGCGGGCGGCATAGGCGCCAGTATCACCACCATCGCCGTACCGTCCGCCTACGCGGTCACCCCCGCCCCGGCGGAAACCTGCACCGTCCGCCCCGCGGACAAGAACTCCGAAGCGCCGCCGAGCTGTCTCGGCGTCACCGCCTCCCTCGACGGCCTCCCCGCCATCGGCGAGCGGACCACCCTCACCGTGGCCGTCACGGCACAGACCGACGTCAAGCGCGCCGGCCTCTCCCTCCAACTTCCGCCCGCCCTCCGGATCATCGACCGGAACCCGGCCCTCGCCGCACCCACGGCAGACCCCTTCGGCCAGCGCACCAGCCGGACGCTGTCCCTCACCCCGGGCACCCGCACCATCAAACTCAAGGTCAAAGCCGTCGCCGCGGGCCCCGCCCAGATCCAGGCGGACGTCAGTGACATCGACCGCCCCGACCCGCACCGCGCCGGTCACGCCTCGGTGGAACTGACCATCGGCAAGGCCAAGGGCTCCACCACCAAGGGCATGTCCGTGACCAGGGCCGACGCGACCCCGGCCGACGGGCCCACGGCGCACGACCGGCCGGCACACCCGGCACGCCCGGGCGCCGCCGCCCCGGCCGCACCGAGCGCTCCCGCTCCCCCACAGGCCGCCGCCCCCGGCAAGCGCTACGCCCCGGTCTGCGTCAGCGGCACGCTGCGCAACCGCTTCCAGTCCTCCGAGGGCGGCAGCTGGAACCGTAAGGCCGACCGGGACCTGCCGGTCAGCAACGCCAACGTCACCCTCTGGGGCAGGGCCACCGCAGGCGGCGGTACGCAGAAGCTCGCCGCGGGTCTGACCGGCAACGGAGACGGCACGTTCAAGCTCTGCTACACGCCGAGCACATCCGTCACCTCCCAGGTCTGGGCGGAGTTCCAGACCCAGGCCGGCACCATGTGGTCGGTCGTCGACGGATACAACCGCCACTACTCGACCACCTCGAACGCCCTGAGCAACGTCTCCGGCAACGCAAGCCTGGGCACCGTCTACGCCAACAGCGGCCAGAGCCGCGCCTGGCACGCCTTCGACACCCTCAACAAGCTCTGGTGGGACCGCGGTTCGACCAGCACCTGCTGGACGAGCAACCAGCAGAACGGCCGCTGCACCCCGATCACCGTCCAGTGGTACCCGGGCTCCCGGGACGGTACGTACTGGACGAACCGCGACGACAAGGTCCACCTCGCGGACAGCGACCCCGACTCCGGCCACACCACCATCCACGAGGCCGGACACTCCCTCATGGGCAAGCTCTACAACGGATGGTGGCCGTACGTCACCAACTGCTCGCCCCACTACGTCAACCGCAACTCCTCCACCACCTGTGGCTGGACCGAGGGCTTCGCCGACGCCGTGGCGTTCCACACCTTCAAGGACACGGTCATGACGTGGGGCAACGGCAGCTCCATGAACCTCGGCAACGACCGCACCACACGCGGCATGGACTGGGGCGACGCCTGCGAGGCCCGGGTCGCCACCGCGCTGGTCGACCTGTGGTCCCAGGTCGACGGCGGCTGGACGAAGAGCAACACCATGATGTCCCGCGAGCGCCAGTCCACCTTCCGTGAGTACTTCCTCACCGACCGGCCCGCCTATGGCCTGGACAGCGGATCGAAGGCCCGCAACATCCTCTACCACCACACCATCCAGTACTGATCCGCCAACCTCGCTCCATCGGCCTCCCCGAGCAGCAATCAGCAATCACCAATCAGCAAACGAAGGCCCCCATGCACGGCTTCCGCAGACCAACGCGCACATCAACACGCATCTCAACGCGTACATCAACACGCACATCAAGGCGCATATCAAGGCGCACCAAGGCACTTCTGCCCACGATCGCCGCCGCCGTCCTGTCCGGCGGACTCCTGCTGAGCATCGCCCCCCAGGCCCAGGCAGCCGTCACCGGCACGGTCACCGGCGGACGAGGCAATTTCAGCAATATCAACCAGCGGTCCCAGCCGTCCCTTTCGGCCGGCGTCACCGGAAGCTCGCGGGTCGGCGACCGCATCCCGATGTCCTGCCGTACCACCGGCGACGTCGTCGAGAACGACTCCCGCTGGATCTGGTCCGGCACGTTCTACATCGCCGACGCGTTCATCCGGGAGGACACCGGGAACCTGCCGGTCTGCGCCTCGACCCAGCCCACCGGCCGCAAGGCGCTCGACATCAGCATGCAGAAGCAGGTCAAGAACCAGTGGTGCTGGGACGCCACCGGCCTGACCATAGCCAACTACTGGGGCTACACCCGCTACAACCAGTACGACTTCTGCCGCCTGGCCGCCCAGGGCAACCGGCTGGACTGCAACAACCGCCCCGCCACCCTCGGCGACATGGCCAACGCCCTCCGCAACATGGGTTTCCGCAGCAGCGGCACCGACCTGTACCGCAACGCTTCCTTCGGCGAGACCCGGACCGAGATCGCCAACGGGCGCCCGTTCGCCGTCCGTATCGGCTGGAACTCCGGCGGCGGCCACATGAACGTCATCTACGGCTACGACAGCACCAGCAACATGATCGCGGTCGGTGACCCCTGGCCCACCACGAAGACCTACACCTGGTGGAACTACTCCGCCTACTCCGCGAACAACTCCTTCCGGTGGACCCACACACGCATCGGCATGCTCGGCTAGAGGAGACGACCCATCATGCACCGTACGACCAGACGCGCCGTCACCCTGTTCGCTGCCACTGCCGTCGCCGCCGCCCTCTGCGGAATCGGTTCAGCAGGGGCCGCCGACGGAGCCACCGCCCCCGCTCCCGCGGCGACCGACTACGCCGCCGCTCAGCAGGTGCTGCGCTCCGACAAGGTCCACGACACCGTCGCCCGCTTCCTGACGGCTGTCGAGGGCCGCACCCCGGCCGGCGGCGCGGACGGCGGCACGGCCGGTGCCCCGCGCAGTCTCGCGCAGGCACCTGCCGCCGCATCCGGCTTCGACCTCAAGAAGCCGGTTCCCCTCTACGAGCTCTCCCCCGAGTTCGTCACCGGCAAGACCAGGCCCACCGCCGGCTCGGCCCTGCGGCTGTCCTACCTCGCCTCCCGCGTCTCGGCCGCCGGCGGCCGTCAGGCCGCCGTCCTGCTCGCCCCGGAACAAGGCGGCCGTGCCTGGCAACTGGCCGGCATCCGCGACGGCGACGCGGACATCAGCGCCGCCGAACGCGGCACGGGCCGGGCGCAGACCTTCATGGAGCCGCAGATCCACGGCTGGTACCGGCTGACCGGCGGCGGCTCCGTCGAGCCGCTCAACCAGGAAGCCCGGACAGCCCTCCAAGGCAAGCCCCGCGTCTCGCTCGCGGCATACCAGCAACTCGTCGCCAAGCGTTACGCCGACAAGCTTCCGGGCTCGGCCTACGACCGCAAGGGCCTCGCCGGCGGCTACCCCCTCGCCGAGAACCAGACCTCCACCACCTCTCCCCCCTCCTCTTCCTTTCCGTGGCTCCCGGCCGCCTCCGGCGCGGCAGCCCTGGCGCTCTCGGGCGCGACGGTCCCCCACCTGCGCCGCCGTCGCCGCACCGTTCCTGGCCAACACGCCTCTGCACCGCGTTAGCCGTCCGTTAGCACAACGCCAACCCGACCGTTGAAGCTCGTTGTCGTCCAGGAGCGAGACGAGAGAACGCAGCAACGGGAGGACAGCGATGACGCATCGTGGAGACGGGCGCGCCGCAAGTGGGATGTTCGGGCGCCAGGGGGCGAGGTTCGCCGCGGTGGGTGTCGTGGGGGTGGCTGCGGCGGTGCTGGCGGTGACGCCGGCGTTCGCCAAGGGAAGTGTCACGCTCAGTGTGTCGCCAGGCACCGTGAAGCTCGGCCAGAGCGTCTACGTCAAGGGGCAGGGGGACAGTGACGCGGTGCAGTATGCGAAGTTCTGCGCGCAGGAGCGTGTCGGGGCGCATGGCGCATGGCACACCGTCAAGTGCGGCCGCATCGTGGCCGTGGGCGCCGGCGAGGCCAAGGCCGATGTGAAGGTCAAGGCCGGCCATCGGGGCGTGCTCCAGTTCCGTGGGGTGCTCTACGGCGTCGACGGCCCGCGCGGCGGCCACCCGCGCGCGGACATCACCACACAGACCAAGACCGTCCACGTACGCTGACCCGGCGCCCGGTCCGACCGGGCCGCCGCCAGATCGAAATCGAGAACACGAGAACACGAACAGTGAAGGCCCGGTGGATCCACCGGGCCTTCACCTGTGAGTAGCGGGGACAGGATTTGAACCTGCGACCTCTGGGTTATGAGCCCAGCGAGCTACCGAGCTGCTCCACCCCGCGACGGCACGGTGAACTGTACGGCATTGGCACGGATCCACCGAATCGACGTCTGCCGCCGACCGCCCTGTGATCCGGGGTGTCGAGGTGTCGAGGTGTTCTCGTGCGCGCCGGGAACAGCCGGCCCGGCCGCGCTGTTGCACGACCGAGACCACACGTATTCCTGCAGGAGGACTGTTACATGACTGACCGGCCCTTGACGCTCATGGCGGTGCACGCCCACCCCGACGACGAGGCCACCGGAACCGGAGGGGTCCTCGCGCGGTACGCGGCGGAGGGCATCCGCACGGTTCTCGTGACGTGTACCGACGGCGGTTGCGGTGACGGACCGGGGGGTGTCAAGCCGGGCGATCCCGGGCACGATCCGGCGGCCGTCGCCTTGATGCGCCGTCGAGAACTCCAGGCGAGCTGTGACGTCCTGAAGGTCAGCGATCTGGAGATGCTGGACTATGCCGACTCCGGGATGATGGGCTGGCCGAGCAACGACGCCCCCGGTTCCTTCTGGCAGACCCCCGTGGAGGAAGGCGCCGCCCGACTCGCGGAACTCATACGGCACTACCGACCCGATGTGGTCGTCACCTACGACGAGAACGGCTTCTACGGCCACCCCGACCACATCCAGGCCCACCGCATCACGATGGCGGCGCTGAAGATGACCGCGCTGACACCGAAGGTGTACTGGACGACGATGCCCCGCTCGATGATGCAGCGGTTCGGCGAGATCATGCGCGAGTTTCATGAGGACATGCCGGAGCCGGATCCTGCCGAGGCCGCCGCGATGGCCGAGATCGGCCTCCCCGACGACGAAATCACCACGTGGGTGGAGACCACCGCGTTCAGCGGTCAGAAGTTCGACGCGCTGGCCGCACACGCCAGTCAGGGCGAGAGCATCTTCTTCCTCAAGATGGGCAAGGAGAGGTTCGGCGAGCTGATGGGCATGGAGACCTTCGTACGCGTCCAGGACGCCACCGGCGCGACCGTACCCGAGGACGATCTCTTCGCCGGACTCCGCTGATCCGCCGTCCAACCGGGGCCCGGGGCCACCTTCGACGACAACACCCCCTGACCGGCGCAAACGCTCCAGGTCCTGTCGACGTCACCCGCGCCGCAAGCTTTCTGCAACCGCCCGGCAAGCCTTTCGCACACCCACCCGGGCAGCTCCTCCATACCCCCGCGGATCGGCCGGGGGCAACGGGAGGCGGCCGTCACGACGACGGCGGCGGACAGCAGACATTGGGGGATGTCATGTCGGCAATCACCACGTCCTACGGACTGGGACGGGAGAGCCAGAAACCGGAGCACAAGCGCGAGTGGCTGACGCTGGTCGGCCGCAAACGCGTCCTGGTCATCGTGCACACCGTGCCCTACGGGAAGCGGCTGCAGGAGGTGTTCTCGCTGCTGGAGTCGGACTTCCGCATCCAGGTGATGTTCACCGCGCCGCCGCATGAGTTCGGCGACGGGGTGGCGCAGTTGCTCGGCCGGCTGGGCAGTGCGCAGCTCACCTGGCAGGAAGCGGTGCGGATGGAGTTCGATCTCGTACTGGCCGCCGGTCCGCGCGGCGTGGAGGAGATCCGGGGCCCGCTGATCACACTGCCGCACGGCGCCAACTACCTCAAGCGGGTGGGAACTTCGGACGAGCAGTGGGTGGCGGGACTGTCCCGGCGGGACATCGTGCCGGACGGCAGGCCGCTGCCGGCCGCCGTCGTACTGCCCCACGAGGACGATGCGGGCGAACTGGCACGTCACTGCCCGGCGGCCCTTCCCGTGGCGGTCGTGGCCGGTGACCCGGCGCACGACCGGATGGCGATCAGCCTGCCGCAGCGCGATGCCTACCGTAGGGCGCTCGGCATCGGCGCCGGGCAGCGGCTGATCGGCGTGGTCTCCACCTGGGGTCCGCATTCGTCCTTCGGCTCGTTCGAGACGCTGTTGCCCCGGCTCCTGAGCGAGCTGAACGACGACTCAATACGGGTGGCCGTCCTCGTCCACCCCAATGTGTGGTCCGGGCACGGGCCCTGGCAGGTACACGCCTGGCTGGCGCAGTGCCGGACGCGGGGCATCGCGGTGGTGCCGCCCGAGGCGGACTGGCGTACGGTCCTGATCGCGGCCGACGGCATCATCGGGGACCACGGTTCGGTCACCCTCTACGGCACGCTCACCCACGCGCCGATCCTGCTGGCGGCGTCACCGGAACGGGAGATCAACCCCGCCTCGCCGGCCGCCGCGCTCGCCGTCACCGCACCGACGCTGTCACCCGCCCATGGGCTGCTGGAGCAACTGGACTACGCGGCGGCCGAGTACCGACGGCAGGACTACGCCGCCATCGCTGCGCGTATCACCTCCGAACCCGGCCGGTTCAGCCGGAACATGCGGCGGCTGATGTACCGCGTCCTGGGACTTGGCCAGCCCGCGTTCCCGGCCGTCACCCGGCGCCTGCCGCTGCCGCCGGCGCTGGATACCTGGGTGGCGAGGGATGACGGGGATGCCTGGCACGCGGGAGAGTCGGAGGTACCGGCATGACGGCGTGCACGTCCGGTGCGCCCCGGTGGGTGCGGCGCGGCGGCCGGCTGGTGAGCGTCGAACCGGCCACGGCGGCGGGCGGCCGGTGGGCCCGGCCCGGCACCGGGGCGCCGACGCTGCGGATGGTTCTCGGCACGCCGGGGGGAGCGTATGTGGTGGAGGCCGTGACGGAAGGCGGGTACGCCGTCAACGCACAGGACGACGGGACGGCCAGGAACGCCGATGCGCCTGTCGACGCAGGCCGGCTGCCCTGCCTGCATGACCACTTCGCGGTGGATATCGACCTCTGCACCGAGGAACGCTGGCTCGGGTGCGCCGACCTGCTGCACGGCAGCGTCCCCCGCCCACGTGCCCACGCCCTGCGCTGGGTGGCGGACGTACTCGCCGACCGGGTCGGCTGCCGGCTCGCCACGCTGCCCCTGGATGACGGGGGCTGGGCGGTGGCGGAACGCCGGGGCGGCCGGGGGCAGGTGCGACCGTGCCTGGTGCCCGCGCCGTCCTGGTGCGGAAGTCCGCCCACGGCCCCGGACCGAGCGTTGCTCCCCTCTTGCCTGTACGGCTGGGCGGCAGCGGGGCAATCCTGGGGCAAGCTGGCGTCGATGGTCGTACTGACGCGCGCTACGTACACAGCTTGAGGGCCTGCTACATACCGAGGCCCTATCGCGCCGAGCACGCGCCGCGCAACGGAAAGACCGGGCAACGGCAAGACCGAGCAAGGGGAAGGCCGAGCAAGGGGAAGGCCGAGCACCGGGAATACCGCCGCCGCCCACCGCGTTGTAGGCCCGTAGGGGGCGCTCGCACCCCCTACGGGTTCCGTTCGAGCCCCCCTGAATCCGCCCTCAACAGGTCCCCCCGCCCAGCTCCCCCAACCGCCCCGCCAGCCGCTCCGCCTCATCAGGGCTGTGCGGCAGGTGAGCCGCCCGGGAACGCTCGTAGAATTCCCGGGCGGCATCCGTATCGCCATGGTGCTGGGCACTCCGGCCGAGCAGTTCCAAGGCCCTGGCCCGCCAGTGAGCCGCTCCCGACGCCTCGAAGACGGCCAGCGCCTCCCGGAGCTCACCAATGCCCCGCTCGTAGGCATCGGCCCTGGTGTCTGCGGCTCGCTTCCCCGGGCTTGCGGCCAGTGTGTGCGCGTATCCGAGGAAGGCCAGCGCCCGCGCCGCGTCGTACGGGTCCCGTACCTCGGTCAGCGAGGTGTGCGCCTGGGAGAAGCAGCCGACGGCGCGGTCGATGTCGTCGTCCTCCAGGGCGATCTCACCGACGATGATCCGGGACAGCGCGGCACCGCGCTGATAGCCGCAGCTCTCCCACGCCGTGATGGCCTGGGAAAGGTACGAGACGGCCTGCCCGGTGCGGCCCGCCTCGCGATGGCACGTGCCCAGGCCGTGCAGCGCCTGTCCTTCGTCTCGCACGTCGCCGGCCTCACGCGCGGCGATCAGGGACCGGTGGTACCAGTCGATGGCATCGTCGATGCGATGCGCGCTGGTGAGGCCGATGGCGCCGGAGTTGAGCATCTGGCGCTCCGCGGTCCGGTCACCGGCGCGTTCCGCGGCGGCAAGTCCCAGTTCGTGGGCCTCGATCCACAGGCCGTAGTGTCTCAGCCGCAGAAACAGCGGCCACATCGCGTCGACGATCTGCCAGCCCGTGTCGTACCAGCCCTGTCGGGTCGCGGTGCGGACGGCTTCCAGCAGGTCCAGCCGGTGCGCGGCCAACCACTCCAGCGCCCCGGTCTCGTCGTCGAACGGGAGCGGGAGGCCGTCGGGGCGGAAGGCGAAGTCCCGCCGCAGGGTGAGCTGAATGGGCGTCAGCAGCCGCTGGGCCTCAGTGGCGGTCGCCAGGTACCAGTCGCACGCCCGGCGCAGGGTCTCGCTGCGGCCGTCGTCCGTCTCGTCCAGGAAACCGCGCTCGCGCGCATGGAGCCGCACCAGATCATGGAAGCGATAGGCGTCTGGCCCGGACTCCTCGATCAGATTGGCCTCAAGCAGCGCGTCGATCAGCCGCTCGGCCACCCGCAGGGGCACCCCGCAGACCGCCGCCGCGCTGCGCGCTTCGAATACCCGTACCGGCAGCAGGCCCCAGCGCCGGTACAGTCGCGCCGCGCCCTCCGACAGGACCGCATACGAGCCGTCCAGTCCGCTGCGTACCGCCTTTTCCCCTTCCACTGTCAGCTCCTCCAGGCGATCGCGGTCCTCCGCGAGCGCGTCGACCAGGGCGCGCAGCGGCTGCTTGGGCCGCGCTGCGAGACGCGCGGCGGCCAGGCATACGGCCAGGGGAAGGCCGGCGCACAGCAGAACCACCTCGCGAGCCGCGGCGGCCTCGTTCTGCACGCGTTCCCGACCCACTCCTCGCGACAGGAGTTCCTCGGCCGCTGCCGGGTCCAAGACGCCCAGGTGGTGCACCCGAGCGCCGTCCACGCTCAGTCCGGTCAGCCGGTTTCTGCTGGTCACGACGGTGAGGCCGCGTCTGCCGCCGGGCAGGATGGGCCGGACCTGGGCCGCGGACAGAACGTTGTCGATCACTATGCCGATCCGGAGGTCCGCGGTGACCGAGCGCCAGAGCGCGGCTTGTTCGGCCAGTCCGGCCGGGACGGGGCCCACTCCGAGGGCCCGTAAGAACTGGCCGAGGATCTCTCCGGGCTCGGCGGGTCCCTCGGGGGAGTGCCCGCGCAGGTCGGCGTAGAGATGGCCGTCCGGATACGCCTCGTCGGTGTCGCGCAGCCACCGTGTCACCAACGCCGTCTTCCCGACACCGGCAGGACCGCTGACCACTATCAGCGGCGGTGAGTGCCCGTCGTGTCGGGAGCGCAGATCGTCCAGCGCCGCCAGGTCGTCGGAGCGGCCCATGAAATGGGCGGTGAGGGGCGGGAGTTGGCGTGGGACCGGAAGGGGTGGCCGTTGCTCGGCGCCATGGAGATGGATGCCGCCGGTGACCTCTCCCGCCTGGATGACGGGGCCGTTGACCTGTGCCTCGCCGCCGACCACGTTCTCGTCCCGACGCATCCGCCCCCCTGTTCCACCAACCCCCGCTACCGATCACCTCTGCACCAAAAAGTGGATCGACTCGCTCGCAGATCGGTCACGGATGGGTGATCGGTCGCACATTGATCGGAGGGGAACTACCCATCAAGTACGGTACAGAGACCCTGACATAGAGCGATGGCATAGGAATCGGCCATTGCGCCAGGCCCTCTGGCCCCTCTTTTGTGACCCCTGTCATAGTCGTTGACGGCGGGGTGTGCACTGTCAGGGGGAGGCGCTGGTGGACATCCAAGTGCTCGGCCCGGTCGGCCTCGTGGCACAAAGTCGCTGTTTCGGCCTCGGTTCGGACAAAGAACGTCTGATCCTGGCCTCACTCGCTCTGGCGGTCGGCCGTCCGGTCTCGCTGGACGCACTCGTCGGCCGCCTCTGGGAGGGCGATCCGCCGGCCAACGACCGTAAGAACGTGCACGTTTACGTGTCGCGAATCCGCAAGGCGCTGCGCGAGTACGGCGCCGGACCCGACGTACCGCGTATCTCACATCAGGCGCACACCTACGCACTGCGCATGGACGCGGGCTCGATCGACTGGCATCGCTTCCAGCGCCTGGCCTCCGAGGCCCGCTCCACAGCGGACGGCGGAAACACCGAAGCCGCCGTCGACCTCCTTCACCAAGCCGACGATCTCTGGCGTGGCGACGCGCTCGCCGGGCTGCCCGGGCTGTGGCCCGAGCGCACACGAAGGAAGCTCGCCCAGCGGCGCCTTGGTGTCACGTCCTCCCGGATCGCCCTCGAACTGCGGCTGCACCGCTTCGCCGACGTCGTCGGGGACCTGGCCGACCTGGTGGACCAACACCCCGACGACGAAACGCTGATCGGCCATCTCATGGTCGCCTACTACGGATGCGGACGGCATGCCGACGCCCTCCGCGTCTACCAGGTCGCCTTACGCAGACTGCGCGCCGAGTTGGGCACGGAGCCGGGTGAGGAACTGGCGCGCATCCATCAGCGCATCCTCCGGCGCGCGCCGGTGCGGGACCTGCTTCCCGGGGGCGCCGAGTCCACCGGGTCCACGGGGCCCGCAGGGCCCGCCATGCCCCTCGCATCCGCCGCGTCCGCCGCAGCCACCGGGACCGTCGCGGCCGCCGGGTCCATCGCGGCCCCCTCAGGCTCCGTACCGCCCATGGTGATGCCCGCACCGCACAATCTGCCCCGGCAATCCGCTCTCATCGGACGGCAGGCGGAGCTACGGCGGCTGAGCCGGGCCGTCGAAGCGGTCGCCGACCACGGGTCGGTGGTCACCCTGGAATCGATCTCCGGGATGGCCGGGATCGGCAAGACGGCGCTGGCGATCAATGCCGCGCGGCACATGGGCGACCGGTTCCCCGACGGGCAGCTCTATCTCGATCTCCGCGCCCACGCGCGCGTACAGGAACCGCTGGAAGCCGGCCAGGCGCTCGCCATGCTGCTGCGCCTGCTGGGTGTTCCCGCCGACGCCATCCCCGCCGACATCGAGGAGCGCACCGCACTGTGGCGCACCATGCTGGCGCGCCGGCGCGTGATCCTCGTCCTGGACGATGCCACCTCGCCCTCCCAGGTCATCCCGCTCCTCCCCAGTGATTCCCCCAGCCTGGCGATCGTCACGAGCCGACGGCACCTGGCCGGACTGCCCGGCGCCCACTCACTGGCTCTGGACGTACTGCCGCCACAGGACGCGATCGCGCTCTTTCTGCAGTTCGCCGGGGAGCACCGCAGTCAGGACATCAGCGAAGTCGCGCAAATCGTCCATCTTTGCGGGCATTTGCCGCTGGCGATCGAGCTGGTCGCCAACCGCTTCAGCACCCACCCGTCATGGACGCTGGCCACCCTCCGCGAGCGCCTCACACGCGGTTCGGGACGGCTGGGAGAAATCCGGGACGCCTACCACGAAATAGGCCGCGCATTCGAAATCTCGTACCAAACGCTGACGCCCGGCCAGCGTTCCGCATTCCGCCTGCTCGGTCTGCATTTGGGATCGGAGTTCGGACCATACGCGGCTGCCGCCCTGCTGAACCGGTCGCTGGAGGCAACCGAGCGGCTTCTTGAAGGGCTACTGCAGTGCCATCTGCTACAGGAACCCTCCCCTCACCGGTACCGGTTTCATGATCTTCTGGGTGAGTACGCGCGCGCCCTGGCCAACTCCACCGACGACGACGTCGAGCGGTGTAATGCCCTCAACCAATTGGCCGATTTCTATCTGTGCACCGCGTCACGGGCCGATGCGCTGATCTACCCTCAGCGGCTGCGCCTGGCCCATGAACTCGCTCCAGGGCCTTGGCCCTTGCCTCACTTCAGCGATGCTGATGACGCCCGGTCATGGCTGAGCCTCGAACGCGCCAACCTCCTCACCACAGAGCACTACGACCGCGTGCACAGCTCCCCCGGGCGCGCCGCCCAGCTCTGTCACGTTCTGGCCGGCTTCCTCGACGCCGAATGCCACTGGACGCACGCCGACCGGCTGCACGGACACGCCGTCAGCCACTGGCAGCGCACCGGTGACCGGCGCGCGCTCTGCCTCGCCCTGCTGGATCTGGGCGGCGCGCACGCACAGACCGGCCACTACCCGCAGGCCGAGGAAGCCTGCCACCGCGCACTGGAACTGGCCCGCACCCTGGGCTACCCGGATGCGGAGAGCGAGGCGCTGCGCGCGCTCGGCGTACTTGACTGGAATCGCGGAAAGTACCGGACGGCCCTGGACTTCTACTTGCAGGCGCTGGCCGTACAGAATGAATCCGGAAACGCGGCGAACCGCGCCAGGTACGTGAACAACATCGCCATCGCCCTGCTGCACCTGGGCGAGTACCAAAAGGCGCAGGAGCGTTTCCTGGAAGCCATTGACGAATCCCAGCGGGCCGGCGACACGAGGACGGTCGGCAAAACGAAGAACAACCTGGGCGATCTTCATGTACGCATGGGGAATATCTCATTCGCTCGACGGTACATCGAGGAAGCACTCGATATCGCCAAGGAAATCAGGAATCCGCATGACGAAGCGATAGCCCGGTTCAACCTCGCAGAGATTACGGCACTCGCCGGAAACGCCGAGGAAGCATCAAGGCTCTACCGGGACTGCCTCCTCGATTTTCAGCGACTCGGTGACCGGAAGAACGAGGCCAACGGACTCATCGGCCTCGGCACCGCCCAGCACAGTCTGGGGCGCTTCCCCGAGGCCGTCGACTACCACACCCGGGCGCTTGACCTCGCACGCAGCATCGGCGCCCGCTACGAGGAGTGCCGCGCCCTGCGCCACCTGGGGAACGCGGAAGCCGCCATGCGACAGCTGCGGCCGGCCGCCGAGCACTTCGAGTCCGCACTCCTCCTGGCCCGCCGCACCCAGGATCCCGAGGAAACCGGGCGAGCATTAGAAGCCCTGGCGGAAATCCGACACGATGAAGGCGACCTCGATGCAGCGCAAATGCTTTTGGAAGATGCTCTTGGCATATTCCGCGAGCTAGGCGACAAGGGCGCGGCCGCGCGCGTAAGCGGCCGGCTACGACAGGCCTCGAATGAGGCGGCGGACTGACCCCAAAGGTTCTCTCCAGAACCTATAGCCCGGATTCGCAATGCCGTTCAGCCCGGTGTAGCGTCGCTTACGCATTTTGATTCTCCGACCCCGGTATCCGTGCGCTGCAAATGTGCGCACGGATACCGGGGCATGAAAGAAGTAAGGCTAACCTCATGCTGCGTGCTGCCTCTATCGGCCTGCTCGCCCTTATCCCCACGGTGGCGATGGCCGCCGCGCAAGTGCCCTGCACGCCCCACCCCTCGACAGCCGTCCTCCCTTCCGCATCACACACCCGCGCCGCCCACGAGACGTCAACCGCTACTGCACCGACCATCTGCAACCCGTCCGTCAGCCAGGACGCCTGAAGAAATCACCGGCGTGGGCCCCGCCAGGACCGAGGCCCTGGCGGGGCCCACGCCCGGGTGACTTGGCTACGAGGAGGTATTGATGCTGTCGGAGCCGTCGTCGACGCGGGCAGTGGGGGCAACCCTGAGAGCCTCGACGAGGTCGCTGCGGACGAGCTTTTCGGCCAGCTCCTCGGAACAGGCGATATAGGTCGAGCACAGATCCCAGTCGCAGCCGACCACCCAGCTGCGGTCTTCCGGCCACCAGTGCTCAGGTCCCCCGTGCTCCTCGCCCATGTGCGTGCGGACCGCTTCCAGCGCGGACAGCGAGGACTTCCAGACCATGGGCTCCTTGCCGAAGAGAGTTCTGGCGAGCTCATAGCTGAAACAGATTCCCTGATCCGGGGCCGTGGCGCCCGCGAGAATCTCCGCCAGGCCGCGCCGGGTTACGAGGTCGGCCTCCGCGTCAGGGGTCTCCCACTGCTCCCCGACGGGCGGGGTGAGCATTTCCTGCCGCAGCGGCCCGCCCGCCAGCTCGCCGTGGTAATGCACACCGGCGGCCTCAGCCATCTCCCGCCATGTCCGGCGCAGTCCGGGGTCCTCCTCCACGGTCCATGCGTGAAAGACGCGTACGTACGCGGAGAATCCCTCGGGGACGACCTCGGTGACGACGTGCTCCCACACGTCCGTGCTGGGCGTCAGTCGCTCATGCAGCCAGGCCAGTGCGCCCTTGGCGTCCGGCACTACCTCGATCTCAACTGTTTTCGGCGCATTCTCCACGCCTCCCATCATCGCGGATGGCTCCCGGCGGTGGACCCGGCGGGCAACGCGTACGGCCACCGCGGATCATCCGAGTGCGGGGACTCCGAAGTGCGGTGGCCGGGCCGCGGAGCCGGCCGCTGTGTCGGGTGCCTCTCAGGTGCGGTAGGCGTAGTACGCGGCGGTCGGGTACGACACGATGAGGCTGGCCACCGACCTGTTGTAGGTGTCGGTGGAGTGATAGGTGACGTACGGCATGCCCTGCCGGCTGCGCTTGGTGACGATCATGGAGTGGTCCTTGGACCCGTCCTTGTCGAAGTCCAGCTGCAGCACGTCGCCGACGTCCATCTGGTAGACGTTCGCGAGGCTGGTGGCGCGCTTGGACGACAGGGCGAACCAGGAGAACTCGTTGACGCCGACGAACGAATCCGACTGGATCTCGGCGTTGCCGAACCACTTGTGGAAGTCCGTCGTGTAGCCGGGGACGTGCTGCCAGCCGCCGGCCTTGAGGGACTGGCTGACGAAGTTGGTGCAGTCCCCGCCGGCGCCGGCGCCGCTGAAATCGGGGTAGTCCGGGTTGTAGTCGTTCCAGTACTTCGTCGCGTAGGCCGCCATGGCGTGGTAGTCGTACCCGGTGGCCGTGAAGTTCTTCGGGTTGCCCGGCGCGGGCCACGTCGTGGCCGAGCGGGTCGCCGAGGGCGGGTCGGCGGCGGTGGCCGGCGCGGCGACGAACGGCTTCGCGGCAGACGGCTTGGCGAGGGACAGCTTGGCGGTGGACGGCTTGGCGACCTGGTTCACCGCGAGGTAGCCAGCGTCGGTGTCGCGGACATCGGTCAGCCGCCAGTCACCCTTGCGATCGGCCTGGAAGGAAAGTTCGTGGTGGGCCCGGAACCCGGTGGTCTCGGGCCGGGCACCCCTGGCCGCCTCGTACGCCAGAGTCGTGGTCTCGGTGACGTCGACCGTGGCATACCGGCCTGCCACCCAGGTGGCGTCCAGCGTGACACGGGTGCCGGCTCCGCTGTACCTCTCACCGAGCCGGGCGAGGCGGGACTTGCGGGCACGCAGTGCGTCGAGCATCGAGCGCTCCTCGCGCGACTGCGTCTCGGACAGGCGCACTTTTCCGGTGAAGCCGGATGTCCGCTGCGGGTGCGACTTCTGACGCCCACTACGGACATCGCTCACCAGGGACTGCGTGCGATCGGTGAAGACCGCGTCGGCCAGGCGCTGGAACGCGGCCTTGGTTGCCGAGTCCACCGTCGGGCCGGCCGGGCCCGCCGCGCTCGCGCTCCCGTTGGGCAGCAGGATTCCTGTGACCACCGAGGCTGTCGCCACCGTGACTATGGTGGCGCGGCTCCACTTGCGGCCTGTTCTCGTGGATTTCAACGATGTTCCCCTCTGCTCCGGTACACAGCCCGGGCGATCGGATTCTGTACGAGATGTCTGAAGTATGTGAAGAGGCGTGGGCAATCGGAGCCAGGCCGGCTTCCGGGTCATGGGACGACCGTGGACCAGTCCGGCGACTGGGCCGGATCCAGGCCGCGCAGGCGCTGCAGCGTTTCGGGCTTCTGCACGTCGAGCCAGTCGGCGAGTTCCTTGAAGGACACGCACTTGACGCCCTTCTTGGCGCAGGTCTTCCTGACCACCTGGTCGAGGGCCTTCATGTAGATACCGCCGTTCCAGTCCTCGAAGTGGTTGCCGATGAACAGCGGTGCCCGGCTGCCGTAGTAGACGCGGTTGAAGCCTGCCATGTAGGAGTCGACGGTCTGCCGCTCCCAGGTTGCGTACTTGGCCGGATCGCCCTTGGTCTCGCCGTGGGACTGGTTGTAGAGGAAGTTGAAGTCCATCGACAGGCCCTGGTAGTCGCCACCGGGGTACGGAAGCATCTGCAGCGGAAAGTCCCAGATGCCGTTCTTCTTGCTCGGCCATATCTGGAAGTCGCCCGGGGAGCTCGCGTCGTAGCGCCAGCCGTAGCTCTTCATGGCCTTGAGCAGGTTCGGCCGGCCCTCCAGACAGGGAGCTCGGCCGCCGGCCACCTCCTTGCGGAAGTCGAAGGGCAGCGCGGGAGTGTCCTTGTCGCCGGTGTTGGTCCGCCACTTCTCCACGAAGTCGTAGAACTGGTCGATCTCGCTCTTCCACTCCTGCACGCTCCAGTCGGCGCCTCCCTTGGCGCCGCAGAAGTGGCCGTTGAAGTGGGTGCCGATCTCGTTGCCGTCCTCGTAGGCCGCGGCGAGCTGCGTCAGGGTGGTGCGGATGTGCTCGTCGGTGGGGTAGCTGATCGCGGCGGAACCCCTCGGGTGCTGGGGCGGGTGGTAGAGATCCTTCTTGCTCTTGGGCAGCAGGTAGATGCCTGTGAGGAAGAAGGTCATGTGGGCGTCGTAGCGCTTGGCCATCTCGCGGTAGTGGGAGAAGAGCCGGTCGTCGCCCTCCAGCGCGCCGTCCCAGGAGAAGACGACGAACTGGGGAGGCACCTCCCCTGGTTTGAGCGGCACCGCCTTCAACTGCCCTTTCTGCGGGCCGGTGTAGGAGGTCGATCCGTCCCCGAGGATCTTCGTGGTGCCGTCCCACTCCGGCTGCTTGCGAGGCGGCGGCGGGCTCTGGGCGACCGCTCCCCCCTTACCGCCGGAGGGAGCCGAAGCCTGGCCGTCGGTCTGGGTCAACACCAGGTAGCCGGTGGCGGCCGCGCAGACGACGAGGGCGGCTGCCGCGAGGGCTGCGCATCGGGTACGGACGGGGCGGCGGGGTATGCGCGCCTTACGGCGGCGGCCCGGAGTCGACTTCATACAAGGCTCAATCTGCGAGGGATGTTCCAGTACGGATGCGGATACGAGTGCGGGTCCGGGTACGGGCCCGCAGATCAGCGCAGTGGCCCCATGGCAACCGCCCAGATGTCGTACGGGACGCTGTCGGCGGCGCTTCCCGCGAGCCCCTTCAGCGGCAGCGGTTCAAGGCTCTTGGCCAGGTCCATGCGGTAGACGACCACGGCCGTCGACACGGCGCGGGCCGTGCCGACATACCAGGCCGCCGTGTCGTCGGCGACGGTGCCGGCCTTGCCGGACACCCCCGCCGCGGCGGGAGCGGCGTCAGGGTGGGCGGCGCGGAAGGAGTCGGCGAGCGCCTGCGTCACCTCCCCGGCCACCTGGGCGGTTACCGCGCGGCGCGCGACCGGGAGGTCCAGCCGCACGGCCGAGCCGTTCCGGGTGACGCGGCGCACGGAGTACGGCTCGACGTGCTGCCCCGCGGCGGCGAAGGTGGCGTATCCGCTGGCCATGCGGATCGCGCTCGGTGTGGAACTGCCCAGGGACAGGGCCGGTACCTGTGGCCCCAGGCTCGACGACAGCAGCCCGGCCGCCTGGGACGTCTGCTTGACCCTGTCCAGGCCGGTGTCCATGCCCAGTTGCATGAAGGGGGTGTTCACCGACTTGGCGAGCGCCTCGCGCAGCGTCATCCGGCCCCACGACTTCCGGCCGTCGTTGTGGGCGGTGACCTTCTTGCCGCTGCGGTCCCAGTAGGGGCCCTCCGGTGTGCTGACGGGCACGCCGTCGTCGCCGTCGTAAAGGGACCGCGGGGTGACCTTCTCCCGGGGTGCGTCCCGCCTCCTCACCACGCCGTGCTCCAGACCTGCCGCGTAGACGAACGGCAGGAAGGCCGAACCGGCCGGTACCGTCCCGGCGTTGGACTCGTTGTAACCCTGCTTCCGGTGGTCCGGGCCGCCGTAGACGGCGAGGATGCGGCCGTCGGTGGCCAGCGACGCGACGCCGTAATGGGCGGTGGCTGCCGCGTCCGGGTGGGTCTGCCGGGCCTTCTTGCGCGCCCTGGCCACCTCGGCGTCGAGGGCCGCCTCCCGTTTGCGGTCGAAGGTGGTGTAGATCTGATAGCCGCCCAGGTCGAACTGCCGGTCCGAGAGGTGCCCGGCGTTCTTGGCGTACTGGGAGGCGAGTTCCACCAGGTAGTCGCTCTGCTGGCCGGTGTCGTACAGCGGGTTCTGTTTGAGCGGCTCCGGGAAGGTCCGATACCCGGCCCGCTCGGACGGCGACAGCCTGCCGATCTTGACCATCCGGTCCAGGATCCAGTTCCAGCGCTTCACCGCCCGGTGGTGGTTGGCCGCGCTCAGAGTGGGGTCGTACAGGCCGGCGCCCTTGAGCAGCGAGGCCAGGAAAGCCGCCTGACTCGCGTTGAGTTCGCCGGCGTCCTTGCCGTAGTAGGCCTGCGCGGCGCGCTGGATACCGTAGGTGCCGCGGCCGAACCAACTGGTATTGAGGTATCCCTCCAGGATCTCGTCCTTGCTCAACCGGTTGTCGAGCTTGAGCGCGATCATCGCCTCGGTGAACTTGCGGCTGACGGTCTGGTCCTGGTTCAGGTAGACGTTCTTGACGTACTGCTGGGTGATGGTCGAGCCGCCCTGGGTGTCGCCCTGGCCGACCGTGCGCCACAGAGCGCGGGTGAGGCCCTTGAAAGAGACGCCGGGGTCGTCGTAGAAGCTCTCGTTCTCGGCCGCCAGCACGGCCCAACGGACGTCCTCGGGTATGTCTTTCAGCGGCATCGCCTGGCGCTGCACCCAGCCGGTGCGCGCCATGGGTGTGCCGTCGGACCAGAAGTACACGTTGTCCTGCTGGGTGGCGTACGCGTTCAGGTCCTCGGGTATGTCGGTGGCGGCGTAGGCGACGGCCAGGAACAGTCCGGTCAGGCCGACGGCCGTCGACACGACGCCCAGCCACTGCCGCCAGGAGGGCATCCAGCGGCGCCAGCCGGTGCGGCCCGGACGCGGATAACGCGGCCTGAGCCGGCGGGCGCACGGCGCCAGCCGCTCGATGAGGGGGCTCAGCAGCGTACCGATGCGCATGCGGGCGGATGACGACTGAGCGGGCTTGCGCCGACCGGGCCGCCCGTCGGTCCGCTCCGGCCGCCGCGTCGGTATGGTCTCGCCGGCCGGTGCAGGCGGTTCAACCCTCAGCTGCAGCGTGTGTTCCGTGTGGTCCGTGTGTTCAGAGTGTTCGGGGTCTGCGGACGTAGGTGCCCGGACGCCGTTCCCTTCACTGGCGAGAGGCTCCCGCTGTGTGATCCGCCGGCGACCCGACGGCCCGTGGATCTCATCCGGACCACCCGCCCCCCGCCCAGCCCCTGTCACTCCGTGTCCTCTCCGCACTCTGCGTGTGGCTCGCGCGGGGTGACGCAGCCGCCGCAGAGGCAACTGCCATCCCGCAACCCCCCAGCCACATCGCGACCTTCACCACATATCCAACCTATCAGCGACCTTTTCGAAATCTCCACACAAAGATCGAATGGAAACAACCAGGCATGGCCTGGCGCGGCCCCGTCCCGTCATCGCCGACAAGCCGGGAGCGATCGGATGCCGGCGGGCCGGTGGGCTGTGACCAACATCGTGAGGCCCGCACCTGCCGCCGCCGCGCGAACGCCTCGCCTGCCGTCGGCTCTCCCAGGCTTCGTCCCCGGTGCGCTTCAGGCGGGTGACCGTCCGGTGGCTTGCACCGGTGTCCGGGCCCGGTGCAGGAGCAGGAGCCTTGCCAGGCTTGTTTGCCGGGTGCGGCGGAACCGGCCTGATGGGAAGGGGAGGGGACAACGGGCTCCACAAACCCCGCGATTAACGAAACTGATCAGGTGATCAATATTTATCGTTGGCGCGAAGTACCCCCATCACCTACGGTTATTTTTCGTCGACGGCATTGTGTATTCGCTGAATTTTCGGGGGCGGTGAACTCGACATGAAAAGCCTGCTGTCCACTGAAGGAATGAGTCGCGCCGACGCGTTATCCATCGTGGCAGGCGCATTGGAATTCAGAGGTGAGTCTTCGGAGGTATCGGGGGTATCCGAGGTGGAGCCCTCCTCCCAGATCAGGCCCTTGCTGCGTGGACGCACGGTGGCCACGTTGTTCTACGAGGCATCTACCAGAACGCGTGTTTCCTTCGAGTTGGCGGCGAAGAGGCTGGGCGCCCAGGTGGTCAATCTGTCGGCCGGCGGGTCCTCGGTCGGCAAAGGGGAATCTCTCCGGGACACCGCACGGACACTGGCCATGATGGGCGTCGACTGTGTGATCGTGCGTCATCCGGCGTCCGGGGCCCCGCACCGTATCGCCGGCTGGCTGGCCGGTACGGGCACAAGGGTCGTCAATGCCGGGGACGGTATGCATGAACACCCCACGCAGGCGTTGCTGGATGTGACGACGTTATGGCATCGCCTGGGCGACCTGGCGGGCAGGAAAATCACGATCGTTGGTGATGTCCTGCATTCGCGGGTAGCGCGCTCGAATATGCATCTGCTGTCGACCTTGGGGGCGCACATCGCCCTTGTGGCGCCGGCGACGCTGCTTCCCGGCGGATTCGCTGCCTGGGCCAGGAGAATGCAGATATCCATCGGGCACGACCTCGACGCCGAGTTGCCGACGACGGATGCGGTCATGATGCTGCGTATCCAGACCGAACGCATGCAGGGGGGATTCTTCCCGTCGCTGCGGGAGTACGCGGAGAACTTCCAACTCTCCGTCGCGCGCGCCGACCTGCTGCCCGAGAAGGCAGTCGTGCTGCACCCCGGCCCCGTGTTGCGCGGCAACGAGATCAGCTCGGCCGTAGTGGAATCATCACGCTCTTTGATCGGCGAACAAGTGCGGAACGGTGTGTACGTCCGGATGGCAGTTCTGCATCATCTGCTCGCCGGTCGCGACGATGCCGACGGGAGGAATGTCGCGTGAGATCCCTCGTTGTGCGAGGCGTTCGACCGTACGGCGAAGAGCCGGTGGACATCCGTATCGCCGATGGGCGCATCGCGGAAATCGGCCACGGCATCGACGCTACCGACGCCGACGAACTCGACCGCCACGGCCTGATCGCCCTGCCTGGCTTTGTCGACCTCCACGCCCATCTGGGCGAGCCTGACGACGAAGAAGCCGAGACGTTGGAGAGCGGCTCGGCGGCCGCGGCTCTGGGCGGCTACACAGCGGTCTTCACGATGGCCGACAGCGATCCGGTCGCCGACAACCCGGCCGTCGTGTGCCGGACGTGGCAGCGCGGACAGTCCATCGGCCTGGTCGACGTCCATCCAGTAGGTGCCGTCACCGCCGGCCTGCGCGGAGAGAGACTTGCCGAGATCAGCGCCATGGCACGTTCGGATGCGGGCGTGCGGGTCTTCTCCGACGCCCGTCACTGCGTCGCCGATGCCCTGCTCATGCGCCGAGCCTTGGAATACGCCGCCTCGCTGGACGTCGTGATCGCCCAACGCCCGGAGGAACAGAGACTCACCGAGGGAGCTCAAGCCCACGAGGGTGCCAATGCGGCACGCCTGGGTCTGTCGGGCTGGCCTGCCGTGGCCGAGGAAGTGATGGTGGCGCGGGACGCGCTGCTGGCCGAACAGGCAGGCGCCGGCGTCCACTTCAGCCAGGTGTCTGCGGCGGGGACCATGCGTTTACTGCGGTGGGTGAAGCATCAGGGCATCCGCGTCACCGCTGACGTCTCGCCGCATCACCTCCTGCTCACCGATGACTGCGTAGCCGGCTATGACCCCGCCTTCAAGGTGAACCCGCCGCTTCGCAGCGCGGACCATGTGCTCGAGCTGCGCCGCGCGCTTGCGGAAGGGGTCGTCGACTGTGTGGCCACGGGCCACTCCCCCTGTCCGCCCGGCGCGAAGGAGCGGGAGTGGGCACAGGCCCGGTCCGGGGCCATCGGGCTGCAGACGGCCCTGTCGGTCGTGGTCAAGGCCATGGTGCTCACCGGGTGCCTGGACTGGCGGGGAGTCGCGCGGGTCATGAGTGAACGGCCGGCCCGGATCGCGGGACTGGCTGACCACGGCCGGCCCATCGCGGTGGGCGAGCCGGCGAATCTGGCCCTGGTCGATGGTGATGCGCAATGGACGGTTCGGGCAGCGGAGTTGGCGAGCCCTGGAGGCAATTCTCCCTACGTGGGAATGACGTTGCCGGCCACGCTCGTCACGACATTCCTGCATGGGCGCGTCACCGCCGATGCCGGGCGGGCGATTCGACCGTGCGTCATCGCAGAGTGACGGTCCGGTTTCGACTTCACCGCATTCGATTACTTACGGGACGACTTACGGGACGGGGTAAATGGGAATCACAGAAGCCGCGTTGGTCCTGGAGGACGGCCGGATATTTCGTGGCGAGTCGTTCGGCCGCGTGGGGGCCTCCTTGGGCGAGGTGGTGTTCTCGACGGGCATGACCGGCTACCAGGAAACGTTGACGGACCCCTCGTACCACCGGCAGATCGTGGTGGCGACGGCACCACAGATCGGCAATACCGGGTGGAACGACGAGGATGACGAGTCGACGCGGATCTGGGCGGCCGGATACGCCGTCCGCGACCCGGCTCCGCGCCCGTCGAACTGGCGGTCCCGCCGGCCGCTGGACGAAGAACTCGCACGCCAGGGCGTCGTGGGCATCGCCGGGATCGACACCCGGACGGTGACGCGTCACCTGCGTCGGTCAGGTTCCCTGCGCGGCGGAGTGTTCTCCGGTGCCGCGCTGGCATCCGACGACGACATGATCGCTGCCGTGTCCGAGTCCGCCGGCATGACCGGCGCGTACCTGGCCGCGGATGTGACCACCGTCGAGCCTTACGTAATTCCGGCGGAAGGCCGGAAGCGATGCACGGTCGCGGCCCTCGACCTGGGAATGAAGGCGAGCATCCCGCGCATGATGGCGACCCGCGGCATGGAGGTGCATGTGCTGCCGTCGTCCTCGACGGTCGAGGACGTGCTGATGACCGGGGCGGACGGGGTGTTCCTCTCGAACGGTCCCGGCGATCCCGCCACCGCCGATACGCAGGTCGCCCTGGTCCGACAGGTGCTGGAGCGGAACATCCCACTGTTCGGGATCTGCCTCGGCCACCAGATCCTGGGACGTGCACTGGGGCGCGCGACCTACAAGCTCCCTTACGGGCATCGCGGGCTGAACATCCCCGTGATCGATGCGTCGTCCGGCGCGGTGTCGATCACCGCGCAGAACCACGGCTTCGCAGTCGAGGGCGAGCCGCGCGAAGAGTTCGTCACCGACTTCGGGCGTGCCCAGGTATCCCACCACTGCGCCAACGACGGAGCGGTGGAGGGGCTGCGCCTTTGGGACGGCCCGGCGTTCTCGGTCCAATTCCACCCGGAGGCAGCTGCCGGACCCCACGACGCAGCGCCTCTGTTCGATCAGTTCAGCCGTCTCATGGAGGAGGCACACTGATGCCCAAGCGATCGGATATCCAGCACGTTCTGGTGATCGGCTCGGGGCCGATCGTGATCGGTCAGGCATGTGAGTTCGACTACTCGGGAACACAGGCGTGCCGGGTGTTGCGTGCCGAGGGAATCCGCGTGTCGTTGGTCAATTCCAACCCGGCGACCATCATGACGGACCCGGAGTTCGCGGACGCCACCTACATCGAGCCGATCACTCCGGAATTCGTCGAGAAGGTCATCGCGGCGGAGCGACCGGATGCGCTGCTGGCGACCTTGGGCGGCCAGACCGCGCTGAACACGGCAGTGGCCCTGCATGAGCGTGGAGTGCTGGCCAAATACGGTGTGGAACTCATCGGCGCCGACATCGAAGCCATCCAGCGGGGCGAGGACCGGCAGCGTTTCAAGGACGTGGTCCGCGCTGTCGGCGGTGAGGTGCCGATCGGTGCGGTGTGCCGGTCCATGGCGGATGTGCGGGCGTTCGCCGACGAACACGGTCTGCCACTGGTGATTCGGCCCAGCTTCACCATGGGTGGGCTGGGGTCGGGCATGGCGCACACGGCTGAGGAACTGGAGCGGATGGCGACACTCGGGCTTTCCGAGTCCCCCGTTCACGAGGTACTCGTCGAGGAAAGTGTGCTGGGCTGGAAGGAGTTCGAGCTGGAGCTGATGCGCGACAAACACGACAATGTCGTGGTCGTCTGCTCCATCGAGAACATCGACCCCATGGGCGTCCACACGGGCGATTCCGTGACCGTAGCCCCCGCGATGACGCTCACCGACCGTGAGTACCAGCGCATGCGCGACGTCGGTATCGCGGTACTGCGCGAGGTCGGTGTCGACACCGGCGGTTGCAACATCCAATTCGCCGTCCATCCGGTCACCGGCCGGCTCGTGGTGATCGAGATGAATCCGCGGGTCTCTCGTTCCAGTGCCCTGGCGTCGAAGGCCACCGGATTCCCCATCGCCAAGATTGCCGCACGGCTGGCAATCGGCTACCACCTCGACGAAATCCGCAACGACATCACCGGGCAGACGCCTGCCAGCTTCGAGCCGGCACTGGACTATGTGGCGGTCAAGGTTCCCCGGTTCGCCTTCGAGAAGTTCCCCGACGCGGACACCGGGTTGACCACGACGATGAAGAGCGTCGGTGAGGCCATGGCACTGGGCCGCAGTTTCCCCGAGGCCCTGGGCAAGGCACTGCGCTCCCTGGAATCCTCCAGTTCCGGCTTCTGGACCCGACCCGACCCCGACGACACGTGCCTGGCCACCTCGCTGGAGGAACTGCGCACCGGTCATGACGGCCGGCTGTACACCGTGGAGCGGGCCCTGCGCCTCGGCGCCACCGCCGAGGAGGTGCACCGGGCCAGCGGTATCGATCTCTGGTTCGTGGACCAGATAGCGGCGCTGCTGGAACTCCGTTCCGAGCTCCTCTCCGCACCCGTGCTCGACAGCGCGCTGATGCGGCGTGCCAAACGCGCGGGCCTCTCGGACGAGCAGATCGCCGCCCTGCGGACGGAACTTGTGGGCGAGGACGCGGTACGCGCCCTACGGCACCGCATGGGTGTGCGGCCCGTTTTCAAGACCGTGGACACCTGCGCCGCCGAGTTCGCCGCGACGACGCCGTACCACTACTCCGCCTACGAACTCGATCCGAACGCCGAGTGCGAGGTGGCTGCCCAAGCCGACCGCCCCAAGGTGATCATCCTCGGTTCCGGCCCCAACCGCATCGGCCAGGGCATCGAATTCGACTACTCCTGCGTGCACGCGGCGACGGCGTTGCGCGAAGCCGGCTTCGAAACGGTGATGGTCAACTGCAACCCGGAGACCGTCTCCACCGACTACGACACCTCGGACCGGCTGTACTTCGAACCGCTCACCTTCGAGGACGTCCTGGAGGTGGTGCACACCGAGTCCCGGTCAGGTCACGTCGCCGGCGTGATCGTACAGCTCGGAGGCCAGACTCCACTGCGCATGGCGCAGCGTCTGAAGGATGCCGGGGTGCCGGTCGTCGGCACTTCGCCCGAAGCCATCCACACCGCCGAGGACCGCGGTGCCTTCGCGGAACTGCTGGCCTCCGCCGGCCTGCCGGCGCCTCGATACGGCATCGCGGCCTCCTCCGCCGAGGCCGAGCAGATCGCCGATGGCATCGGTTACCCCGTGCTGGTGCGACCGTCCTACGTCCTGGGTGGGCGCGGTATGGAGGTGGTCCACGACGATGCGGCACTGGCCTCGTACATAGACCGTGCAACGGAGATCAGTCCTCAACACCCCGTCCTCGTGGACCGCTTCGTGGACCGCGCCATCGAGATCGACGTGGATGCTCTCTACGACGGCCACGAGCTCTACCTCGGCGGCGTCATGGAGCACATCGAGGAGGCCGGAGTGCATTCCGGTGACTCCGCCTGTGTCCTGCCCCCCACCACGCTGGAACGGCACGACATCCAGGCAGTGCGCACCAGTACCGAGGCACTGGCCCGTGCCATCGGTGTACGCGGCCTGCTCAACGTCCAGTACGCGCTGCAGGACGGCACCCTCTACGTCCTGGAGGCCAATCCCCGAGCTTCGCGTACGGTGCCGTTCGTCTCCAAGGCCACGGCTGTTCCGTTGGCCAAGGCCGCCGCCCGCGTCATGTTGGGCGCCACCCTGCCCGATCTGCGCGCGGAAGGGCTGCTCCCGACCAGTGGTGACGGCGTGCGGCTTCCGGTGGATGCTCCCGTCGCGGTCAAGGAGGCCGTGCTGCCGTTCCAACGCTTCCGCACCCCGGACGGCCTGGGCGTCGACGCCCTGCTCGGGCCGGAGATGAAGTCCACGGGCGAGGTGATGGGAATCGACGCCGCCTTCGGCCCGGCCTACGCCAAGTCGCAGACTGCCGGGTACGGCGACCTCCCGGATCACGGCACGGTGTTCGTCTCGGTGACCGGCGGTGACAAGCGCGCGTTCATCTCTCCGGTGAAGCGACTGGCCAACCTCGGATTCCACATCTCCACCGATGTGGAATTCGCCGAGATGTTGGCCCACCACGGAATCGCCGCCACTCCTTCGTCGACCCCGCACGTGCTGATGAAGGAACTGAAGTGCTGCGAGCGGCCGGGCGGGACCTTGCTGGCCGTCGTCTGCGACCGGGACACCACGGTCGAGGAACGACAGGAGTTCGCCTGCCTGCTGCGGGCCGCCATGGACAAGAACGTCCCCTACACCACCACTCTGCGGGCCTTCGAGGCGGTGATCACCGCGATCGAGAGCGCGCGGCCCGATGGCCACCAGGTCCGTTCGCTCCAGCAGTGGCACGCCCCGTTCGCCGTGGGCCGCGCGGGCGGCGGCCGGCATCCGTACCGGTCAGCCATCGACGGCGCCCACTGAGATCCCCACCGCTTCTCTCTTTCCCCATCCGAGGTGCGACGTGTACACGCTCATTGGCGAGAAGGCATCCATACCGGAGGAAAACCTCAGCACGCGGTTCGCGAAGATCTGCGAACACCATCCGGACAAGGCCGCGCTGATCTGCGCCGGCGAGGAACTCTCCTACCGCGACCTGCACCACCAGGCCGTCCGTGTGGCCGGCCGACTCCTCACCCAGCTTCCCGTCGAGGCCGGAACCACCCGCGTGGGTGTGCTGGTCGGCCGCGGCTTCCCCATGGCGATCGCGATATGCGCCGCCATGCACCTCGACGCCGTCTGGGTCCCACTGGAACCCGGCTATCCGTCGGAACGACTCCGCACCATCTGCCGGGGCGCCGGTCTGGACGCGGTCATCACAGAGCAATCCCTTGCCGAACAGTGCGACGAGTTCCTGCCCCCGCATACGCCGCGCGTCATGGTCGACGTGGACGACTCGGTGCCGTCCGCTGCACCTTGCGAGCCGGTCAATCGGCGTGTGCTGCCCGGCACGACTGCCGCGTACATCATGTACACCTCCGGTTCGACGGGAACGCCCAAGGGAGTCGAGGTCAACCAACGAGGGCTGACCAACTACCTGGAGGCCGCCCGGTCCGCCCTCGATCTCCATGCCGGCGACGTCTATGTGCACACGGCCTCCATAGCGTTCTCCTCGTCGGTGCGCCATCTCCTCGTACCGCTGCTGCATGGGGCCACCGTCGCGATCAGTCGCGATGAGGAGCGACTCCGCCCCGGGGAATACCTCGAAATGGTCAAGGAAACCGGGGCGACCGTGCTCGACATCGTGCCGTCCTTCCTCAAGAACCTTTTGGACTTCCTGTCCCACGAACCGGCCGCCCGTACGCAGGAACTGACCGACAACAAACTCCGCCTGCTGGTCATCGGCAGCGAACCGGTGGGGTACGACCTGATCGACCGCTTCCGGACCTTGTTCTCACCGAGTGTCGATGTCACCGCCGTGCTCGGCGGGACCGAACTCAGCGGCGTCGTCTCCCACCATCGACTCGACCCGCGCGAACCGCGCACGACCAGCACTGTGCCCATCGGCGGCCCCATGCTGAACAGCACCTTCCACGTCGTTCCGGACAGAGCCGACAGCAATGTCGGCGAACTCTACGTAGCCGGCCCCGCCTTGGCGAACGGCTACCTCGACGACAAGCTCACCGCCGAGAAGTTCATTGCGGCGAACACCATCGGTGTGCCCGGTGACGCCACCCTCTACCGCACCGGAGACCTGGTCCGGATCAACGAGGACGGACGCACCCTGGTACACACCGGCCGAGTGGACCGGCAGATCAAGATCCGCGGTATGCGCGTGGAGACCCTCGACATCGAAGCCCATGCCCGGCACTGCCCCGGTGTCCGCGACGCCGCCGTCGTTCCCCGCGAACTTCGCGGCAGCCCGCGCCTTATCGCCTATGTGACGGGGGACGCGGGGCGCCCCGACCCGCTGACCGTGCGGGAATTCCTGCGGGACCACGTACCGCAGTACATGGTCCCGGACCACATCGTGCCCCTGGAGGCCCTCCCCCTCAACAGCAATGGGAAGTTGGACGTCAATCGGTTACCACTTCCCGACGAGGACGACGAACACTCCCCGAGCGGCTTTGAGCCACAGAACGCGCAGGAGGCCGGACTCGCCGATATCTGGACCTCGTTGCTCGGAAGGCGCACGGTAGGACTCGACGACAACTTCTTCCATACCGGTGGCGATTCCCTTCTGGCCAGCGCACTCATCTCCACCGTCGGACGGAAACTCAACACCCCGCCAGTTCCCCTGGAGTTCTTTTCCGACCCCACCTTCGCCAACCTGCTCGGTTTCGTCCGGGACGGTCGGTTGAGCGGCCGAGGCCGACGCGCGGCACAGGCCGACGCCACCGCACGCCTGGAGCTCGTCCCCCCACCCGCGCCGAGGCAGGATGCCCCTCAGGCCGGGGACATTCTGCTCACCGGCGGGAACGGCTTTCTGGGCATACATCTCCTGGACCGTCTCCTGCATACGACGACCGCCCGCATTCATCTGCTGGTGCGAGCGACCGACGCTACCGAAGCCGCACAAAAGGTCCATCGCGCTGCGGCCGAGTACGACATCGAACTGGGTCCATTCTCTGGTCGGTTGAGTTTCCTTCCCGGCGATCTGTCCACACCACGCCTCGGTCTGGACTCGGAAACCTGGCACTCGCTCGCGGCCGAGGCCACCGCGATCTACCACTGCGGCGCGCACGTCAACCATCTCCTCGACTACGAGAGCCTGCGCGCGGCCAACGTGCAGAGCACGGTCGACATCGTCAGGCTGGCAACCGAAGAACGCCGCAAGAAGGTGTTCTTCATCTCCACCCGCAAGGCCGGCAACCGGATCCAGGAAGGCGGATCGGCAGAGCTTCCGCCACGTCGTGAACCCAGCGCCTCCGACGGATACGTCCTGTCCAAGTGGGCCGCCGAGAACCTGCTCGTCCAGGCGGCGGAGGCAGGGGTGCCCGTGGACGTCTACCGTCCGGGGAACATCACCGGGCACAGCCTCACCGGAAAGTCGAACCACCTCAACAACCATTCGCTGATGCTCATCAGGGGATGCATCGAGTTGGGCGTGGCTCCCGACTGGGACAAGGAAGTGGAGATGGTCCCCGTCGACCGGGTGAGCGAGGCGATTGTCGGCCTCTCCCACACACGCGACTACGGTTCGGACCCCCGGTTCTTCAACCTGGCCAACCCGAAAAGCATGACGTGGCGACAGTACCTGGAAAAACTCCGGCGCCTGGGACACCCGGTCGAACTCATCCCGACCGATGAATGGATCGAGAACCACGTACGCCCGATCCGGCCCGACCATGTGCTCTACCCGCTGAAGACGTTCTACGGAGGAACGGGCGGACCGGACGGCTCGACACCCTCCGCAGCAGTCCGCACCGAGGCCACCCAGGCCGCGCTGGAGACGATCGGACTCCGGTATCCCGACGACGACTACGACAGCCTGATCGCGCGGTACACCGGATACCTGTTCAACGAGAGCAAGTGAAACACAGGGACCAATATGGGATTAGAGAAAAACGGCACGGAACAGACGGAACAGGCCGTGTCGAACGCCAAGTCGAGCGCCAAGCCGGGCACAAAGCTCGATCTCTGGAAGATTTCACCGTCGTTGCTGGCCATCTGCATCGACGCCATGGGATTCGGCCTCGTCTACCCGATCCTGTCGGCGATTTTCAGCGATCCGCACTCCGGCATCCTGTCCGCCGGCATCAGTGAACAGTGGCGGTTCTTCTTCATCGGCCTCGGATACGCCGTGTATCCGCTGTTCATGTTCTTCGGCTCGTCGCTGATGGGTGAGCTCTCGGACGTCTTCGGACGGAAGCGGGTCCTCTCGACCTGCGTGCTCGGCCTCTCGGCCAGCTACTTCATGATGGCCGCCGGAGCCGCCCTGCCCAGTCTGGTCCTGCTCATCGTGGGCCGCGGACTCGGCGGACTCATGGCAGGCTGCCAGGGCATCGCGCAGGCGGCCATCTCGGACCTGAGCACCCCCGAGAACAAAGCCATCAACATGAGTATCATGTCGATCGCCTACAGCGCGGGAATCGTGATCGGCCCGGTCATCGGCGGCGCGACATCAAGCTCTGCCACGGTGAGCTTCTTCAGCTACTGGACGCCCTTCGCCCTCGTCGGTCTCCTCTCCTTCGCCTGCTACCTGTGGATTCTGGTGAAGTTCAAGGAGACGACACGGGCGGCGCGCACACAGAAGATCAGTGTGCTGCTGCCGTTCAAAGTCATCATCGAGGCCGCGACGGACCAACGGGTGCGGCTGCTCTGCGTGATCTTCCTGCTCATGCAGATCGGCTACAGCCTCTACTTCCAGATGATCCTGCTGCAGCTGCAGCACGAATTCCACTACTCCACGCTGGGGCTGGGCCTGTTCAGTGGCCTCATCGGCACCTTCTTCGTCATCGGTCTCACGGTGGTCGTCCGCGCCCTGCTGCGCCGTCGCACCGCCGCCTACACCGCACAGGTGGGCCTCGTCGTGGCCGGCGTCGCGCAAGTAGCCTCCGGGCTCGTGCATGTACAAGCCGGGCAATGGGTGTTGGCGATGGTCATCGGCGCCTTCGACATGGTCGCCTACACGACGCTGCTCACGGTGTTCTCGGACGCCGTTCCCGAGGACAAGCAGGGTTGGGTGTTGGGCGTCAGCGGATCGGTGATGGCCATCGGCTGGGTCGCGACCGGTCTGCTCGCCAACCTGGACCCCGTACTCGGCGACTCCTGGCTGATCTTCCTGGGCGGCGTGTTCTGGCTGGTCAGCTGTGCACTGATGACCCGCTACGTGCGGAAACGCGACCGTGGAACCGCCCTCCCGACGCCGGCCGTCGCGGAGGAAATCTAGGAGCCCGGCCCTGTCGCTCTGCCCCGCCGATCACTTGACCGGCGGGGCAGAGTGCTGCGAAGCGGCTGGTGCGGGTGTGGGCCCGGGTGTGTCGGCCAGGGTTCGAACCAACCAACCGCGTCACTCAACGCGTTGACGGGCCGCCCCTCTATGGTGCGCCGCCGCTCCTCACCCCGCCGTTACACCAACCTTCATAGCCGCCACGGGCGTTGGCCGCTCGGCCCTGAGGAAGCCGATGAAGCGACGGAGCACCGGTGCGGTGGCCCCGCGCAGCCATGCCACGGAGACCTCGCCGACCGGACGCGGCGGCACAAACCGACGGATCACCAGCCCGTCCTGCCCAGCGGTCTCCGCAAGCCGACGGTCCAGCACCGCGATGCCGTGACCGGCGCGGACCGCCTCGATGACGTTCGCGTAGTCGGGCTCGACCAGGCCGACGGACGGGCCCTCCGTGCGCCACACCTGCGCCAATATGCGGTCATACAGCTCCGGCGCCTGGCTCCTGGGCCATGTCACCACCGGCTCCCCTCGCAGCTCTTCGGGGCTGACCACTTCGCCGGAGGAGGCCACCGTCGACCCCACGGGCACGACCGCAACCAACTCTTCGTGGCTGACGACATGGGTGGCCACGTCCGAGGAACACGGGGGCGTACGCAGAAACGCGACGTCCGCCGCACCGGCCTGCAAGGCTTCCAGATTGTGCGCCGCCCACCCGGCCTCGGTGCGCACGTCAACCCCCGGATACCGGCGGCGGAACTCCTCCACGAGACCGCGCTGCCCAAGATGAACCCCGGAACGGCTGTACAGAATCCGCAGCGTCCCGCGACACCCCTGCGCCGCTCTGCGCACCGCCCTGAGGGCACGCTCGGACTGCTCGACGAGTTCCTCGGCCTCCTCCAGCAGGGCCCGCCCGGCGTCGGTCAGTTGGACGCCCTGTCTATCGCGCTCGAAGAGTTCCAGTCCCAGCGAACGTTCCATGGACCGAATGCTCTGAGAAAGGGCGGACTGCGTAATGTGGAGGAATTCGGCAGTGCGCCCGAAATGTAACTCTTTGGCGAGACTCGTGAAATAGATTAACTGCCGCGAAATCAGCATGCCGCGATGGTAACAGTGCGGCATATATCACCTCCCTAGCTGTGGCGCGAGTCACGACCCAAGCCACGCTTCCGTTGCGCCTATTACCGGAATCATTCAACTTCATTAACAAACCGTTAGAACTCACAGAAAACAAGGTGCTACCTCGTGACCCAGCTCGTTGTCGTGATGCGAGCATCGCAGCCGACTCTCAGGACAGGGGTCCTCGGCACCCATCCGGCCGCCCATTGCCCTGCGCACCTACGCACCCGTGCGGATTGGCGACGGCGCGATCACCCCCGACGGCGCCCTGTGGGCCGCGCTGGAGATCGGCGTACTCGCGCGCGTCGCTCCAGGTCGATGCGAGCCAGGCGGCCGTCAGCGGTAGCAGTAGGAGTCGGAGGAGGCGTCGCCGCCGTGGAGATGGGTCTGGTGCACCCGCCTTCCCTGGAACTCCTCGCCGTGGGGGAAGAAGCGCTCGTCGACGACCAGTCCGCCGCGGGCGGTGTCCGCGTCCAGCTTGACCAGCCACGGCTGGATACCGTCCGGGTAGAACTGGTCGTCCCACGCCCCGTAAAGGGAATTGGTCAGGTACACCCGTCGTCCGTCGCGACTGAGCTCGACCATCTGAGGCCCACCGGACAGGGGTACGTTCGGCGTCGAGGGGTGCGGCGCACGGCCGGTGATGCCGCCCAGCCTCACGGACGCGGTCCGGCGGGGGTGGAAGGGGTCGCTGACGTCGTACTGGAGCAGCTCGCCCGTCCCCCAGGCCGAGACATACAACCAGCGGTCGTCGACCGACAGATTGATGTCGGTGATCAGCGGCGGTACGGCGCCGAACGGCTGGAGCGCCGGGGGAAGTTGGCTCTTCTCGGCAGGCTCGGCGGGAAGGGTGATGACCTTGTGTACGGAGAACTCCCCACCATCCCCGTCGGCGTCCCGGTGCCACAACCACACCGACGCAGACAGGTCCGCCGTGCTGATCACGACGCCGGCGAAGCCCCACGTGGCCTGCGGGTCGTGGGCCGGGCGCAGTTCCAGCACCATCTGGTGCTCGTCTCCCAGGTCGGCGCGCTGGAGGTGCCGGCCCGTGTCCAGGTCCCAGAAGTGCAGCGCGTGGCCGTACTTGCGGGCGAGCAGCATCTCCGGGTCCACACCGTCCTCGACCATCGAGGGCGTGCCCCACTCACTGGTCACGGCGACGTTGTGGCCCAGATGCCACCACACGTCGTACGCCAGGTGCTGCGGTCCCCGGTCTGTTTCCCAGGGGCGCAGTACCTCGAAGGTGTCGTGGTCGAGCAGGGCGACGCCGCCGGGTCCATCGGCGCCGTACGCGCCGCCCAGGCAGGAGAGGAAGACGCCGTCGGGGCCGCAGTGCAGGGTATGCGGGCGCGAGTAGCCCGCCTTGGCGGCCAGATCGTCGGCGCTGACGACCTTCGCCAGGCGGGGGCGAGCCGGGTCCGGGTGGGTGTCGAAGACGTGCAGTCGCGAGGAGCGCAGTCCGGGCGCCAGTAGGTAGCGACGTTCGGGGTGGTGGTGACCGGCGTGCGCGAGGGCGCTGGAGCAGGCGTTCCAACCGAAGTGGTGCAGCTCGTCACCGCGTCCGGGGACTTCGACCATGCTCAACACGCGGCCGAATGACGGGGATTCGGGGTCGGTGTCGAGGGTGAACAAGGCATCTGGGCGCTGCGCCGTGCGGTCGAAGCCGACGACGTAGGCGAACTTCTCGGGTGGTGCGGCAACGGCGTCCGCCGGAGTGCGGTAGAGGGTGGGATCACCTGCTTGGTCGTGCTCGATCGTGGTCATGCCGACTCTCCTCAGGGGAGCGGGGCGGAACGGCAGCGCACCGGCGAGCCTGGCACACGCCCGAACGAGCCTGGCACATGCCCGAACCTCTGCCAAGGAGCGCATTCAAGCCCACCGCGAGACGCAGACACTGGTCGAACTGGCGCACAACACCCATGCCGGCGCGGCCCCTTCCACCGCGCTCGGCCCGCACCGACTCGCCGCCGCAGTGGCCCGAAACCGCTGCCCGGAGCGCTTCGCGGCCTACCCGGCCGGTGGGGTGCGGGTCCTGGCGCGGCGGGGCGCGCCGGGGCGGGTCGTGGACGGGAGCGGGCCGGCTGCCTTGACCATGCGCAGAACAGGAGCGGTCTCCAGGCCGCGGATCGCTTCCACGGCTCCTGCCTTCTCGATGAGATAGCGGTGCAGCGCTGTCGGGTCGGGGCACAGGGCCTCGGCGACCAGGTTGCTGGGGCCCGTGACGGCGGCGACGTAGGCGAGTTCGTGGTGCCCTGCCAAGGTCCGGGCGACGCGGTCGAGGTGGGCGGGGGCGACGGCCATCCACATCACTGCCTGTGTGGTGACGCCCAGCAGGGAGTTGTCGAGCTCGACGTCGAAGAAGAGTGCGCCGCCGGCCCGCAGATCGGACAGCCGGCGCGCGATGGTGGCGGCCGACCAGCCGGTGGCCTCAGCGAGGTCGGTGAGGCTGGCACGACCGTCGCGCTGGAGGGCGGCGAGCAGGTCGCCGTCGGCCGGGGTGAGGGCCTGCTGCGCGGGACGGGCGGGCGCGGCGGCGGGCGCGAGGCGGCTGCGCTGCTCGGCATCGAGGCTCTGTGCGCGTCCGGGCCAGGCGGTGGGTCCGCCGAGGTAGGTGTGCAGGACGCAGTGTGCGGAGACGGCGGTGATGCCGGCTGTGCGCGGGATGTCGTGCAGGAGCAGCGCGTGACCGGCCTGGCCGTCGGCGGTAGGCGTGTGCACGAGCGCGACGATCTCGGTGCCGCCCGAGGCCAGCATGACCCAGGAGGTGTCGGCGCGGCGCGCGAGCGCGGCCGCGAGGTCCTGGGCGGCGTGCGGGACGGCGGTGAGCCGTAGCAGCCACTGCGTGCGCCCGGCCCGGTGGGGGTCGGCCAGGCCCACCACCCGCAGCGATGCCTCGGCACACAGCCGCCGGTAGCGGCGGGAGACGGTCTGCGTCGAGACACCTAGGACGTCGGCGATCGTGCTGAACGGCGCCCGGCCGTCGATGTGCAGGGCGTGGATGAGACCGCGATCGATGTCGTCCAGCATGTGAGAATCATGCACACGAGACGGGAATGTGGAAAGTCTCATCGCTTTGTCGGCAGGAGTGGAAGCAGGATCGGGCCTCGGCGCACCGTCGGGCCATGCGTGACGAATCCACCACACCCCATCCGCACCGCTGGGCCGCGCTGGCGGTGCTCCTGCTGGCCGAAGCGATGAACCTCCTCGACGCCACCGTCATGACCGTCGCCGCGCCGGTGATCCGTGCCGACCTCGGCGGCTCGGACGCGGCCATCCAGTGGTTCAGCGCCGCCTACACACTGCCCTTCGCCGTCTTCCTGATCACCGGCGGGCGCCTGGGCGACATCGCCGGCCGCCGGCGGATCTTCCGCGCCGGCATGGCCGCCTTCACCCTCGCCTCGCTGGCGTGTGCGCTGGCCCCGTCCACCGCGGCACTGATCGCGGTACGGGCCGTGCAAGGGGCCGCCGCGGCGCTCATCATTCCCCAGACCATCGGCATGATCCGTGCCCTGTTCGACGGCCGCGAGCTGGCCCGGGCCATGGGCTGTATCGGCCCCGTCATGGGTCTGGCCGCCGTCACCGGTCCCGCGCTCGGCGGCGTGCTCACCCACGCCGATCTCTTCGGCTCCACGTGGCGCGCGGTGTTCCTCGTCAACGTCCCCCTCGGCGCCGCGGTCCTGCTGGCCGGTCGGCTGCTGCGTGAGGACCGCGCCGCCAGGCGGCCGCGTCTGGACCTCACCGGTACGGTGCTGGCGGTGCTGGGCACCGGTCTGATCGTCTACCCCCTGATCCAGGGAGGCGCGGTGAGGTGGCCGGGTTGGTGCTGGTCGCTGCTGACCCTCGGCGGCGCGCTGCTGGCCGGCTTCGCTCTCCACCAGCGGTGGCGCGGGCGATGCGGCCGCAGCCCGCTGGTCGAGCCGAGCCTGTTCCGCGAGCGCGGCTTCCCCGCCGCCCTGATCGCCTCCGTGCTCTTCTTCGCCGTGGTCAACGGATTGATGCTGGTGATCGTGGTGCAACTGCAAGTAGGGCTGCACAGCGACGTGTTGACGGCGGGCTACACCCTGCTGCCCTGGTCGGTCGCCATGGCACTGTCGTCCTGGGCCGCCGGCGCCTGGCTCGTACCGCGATACGGTGCCGCCTGCATCATGGCCGTCGGTCTGCTGGCCCTGCTCCTCGGCACCGTGGCCGCGGCGGTGGTGTACGGCACCGGTCGGCCCGGCTCCTACCCGTGGTCGCTGCTCCCGGCGCTGGCGGTGGCCGGGCTCGGCCAGGGCCTGTACGCCGTGCCCTTCTTCACCACTGCCCTGCACCACGTCCGCCCGCACGAGACCGGCTCGGCAGCCGGTCTGCTCAACGCCGTTCAGCAACTCGGCGGCACCCTGGGCGTCGCCCTGCTCGGCAGTGTCTTCTTCCACGTCACCGCGTCCGGCGCTCTCGTGCAGGGGAGCGCCACCACGCTGACAGGCGCCCGAAACGCCTTTTGCGTCGCGGCTGTGCTGGTCCTCGCCACGGCTGCCGCCACCGTCTTCATGCGGCCGCGACAGCAACGGAGTCCCGGAACCGCCACCGGTCCTGCCCCAGGACACGAGCCGGCGGCGCAGCACAGCACTCACGTGTGAGCAGGCGGGCGGAGCATGGACGTTCAGGGAGAATCCTCCGTAGCGGACAAGGGCACGAGGTTCTTCGCGCACTCGTCGGCGAGTTCGTGGTCGTGGGTGATCAGGACCACGGCCGCGCCCGTGTCGGCGAGGTTCGTCAGCACCTCGGAGACGGACCGCATCGAGCGGAAGTCGAGGCCGGAGGAGGGCTCGTCGAACACGTACACCTCGCGGCCCTCGACGAGCGCCGACGCGACGGCCAACCGCTGCTGCTGGCCGCCGGAGAGCGACAGTGGATGCCGGTCGGCGAGATGGCCGATGTCCAGCCGTCGCAGGGCGTCGTCGACGGCGGATGACGACACGCCCGGGCGCCCCAGTGCCAGTTCTTCGCGGACCGACGGGCCGAACAGCTGCCGGTTGACGTCCTGCATGGCCAGGAAGACGCGGCGGGTCCGCTCCCGGCGCGTCAACGGCACGCCGTCGAGGGCCACGTGCGCCGACGACTTTTCGAGGCCGGAGAGGATGCGCGCGGTGTGTGTCTTGCCGACGCCGTTCCGTCCGATGAGAGCGGTCACCGTCGCGCGGGGGAAGCGCAGTTCGCCGAAGCGCGGGTGGTGGCAGACCAGACCCGGTTTACTGTCGGCCGCCTGGTGGCTCGGCGCGGCCTCCGGGGCGTGCAGGCTGCGCAGGCCCAGTTCGCGGCGCGTCTGCTCGGGTAGGCCCCAGAAGTCCTCGGGCCGGTAGGTTTCCGCGATCCGGCCGCCGTCCATCCGCACCACCCGGTCGACCAGGCCACGCAGGTAGTGCAGCCGGTGTTCGGCGATGACGAGGGTCGCGCCGGATGCGCGGAGCCGTGTCAGGGATGCTCGCAGCTCCTCCACCGCGCCGTCGTCCAGATTCGAGGTCGGCTCGTCGAGGAGGTGGATCCGCGGCTGGTCGCAGACCGCCGACGCCAGCGCCACGCGTTGTTTCTCTCCGCCGGAGAGCGCGAACATGCTGCGGCGGGCGAGGCGGGAGACGCCCATCCGGTCGGCGACCCGCGCCACGCGGGCGCGGATCCCCTCCGGGTCCGCACCCGCGTTCTCGCTGCCGAAAGCCATCTCGGACAGCGGGTCGGTGCAGAAGAACTGGGTCCTGGGGTTCTGGAACACGGTCGACACCGCGCGTCCCGTCTCGTGCAGCGGTCGGTTCCCCGGATCGCTTCCGAACACCGCGACGCCGCCGGACACTTCGGCCTCGTAGACGTGCGGAATGAGGCCGTTCAGCAGCCGGATCACGGTCGACTTGCCGCATCCGCTGGCGCCGGTGAGCAGAACGCACTCCCCCTCCGACACCTCGAACGAGACGTCACGCAGCGCCGGTTCGCGGCCCGCCGGGTATCGCACGGTGACCTTGTCGAGCGCGATCGCCTTCACCACAGTCATCACTCCGTTACTCCGTTACGTTCCACAGCGTGGCGAGGGCGGCCAGGGTCAGCACGGTGAGCGCCAGGGCCGCGTCGCGGATGCCGAATCCCAGTCGGGCGGTCGTCGTCGGCCGGACCGGGGCGCCGAGTCCGCGGCACATCGCCGAGGCGGCCAGGTCCTCGCCGGCACGTACCGCCGCCGCCAGCAGCGGAACCAGCACGTACTCCACGGTCCGCAGAGGGTGACGGACCGCGGCCGCGGGGCCGAACAGGCCGCGCAGCCGCATCGCGTCGGTGATCGCCACGGCGTCCTCGCGCACGGTCGCGGTGAACCGCAGCATGACCGCGAGCGGGGTGATCACGAAGCGGGGTACGCGCATCCGGTTCAGTCCGCCGGACAGCTCGCTCGGAGTCGTCGAGCGGACGAAGTAGTACCCGTACCCCGCCGCGATGACGTACGGGACCGTGTACAGCAGCGCTGTCATGATCACCGCGCCGCCCGGTACATGCGGCAGCACCCACCGGCTCAGCGCCGTGACGGCGGCCCATGCCCCGGTGAACCACGCGGCGCCGCGTACCGCCCGCTCCGACACCAGCAGCACGGCCAGCACCAGCAGGGCCGGGACCTGGATGAACCGGGTGCCCGACGACAGCAGGAGCAGGTCGACGACGATGACGGCGAGCAGTCTGGTCCGGACGTCGAACCAGCCCCGGCTAGGCAAGTCCGGCCTTCACGAAGTGCTTTGCCAGCATCCTGCGTCCGAGCAGACCGCCGAGCAGACCCGCGACGAAGTAACTCGCCACCATCGCGAGGACCACGCCCGGCGTCATCAGGCCGGCGTAGGTATCGGCGTAGGCGTTGCCCATCTGCGCGCGTACCTGGGCGAGCGTGTCCTCGCGCAGGAAGAGCAGCGGCAGGATGGCACCTGCCGACCACAGGCTGAAGAACGCATAGCCGAGCACGTCGGAGACCCCGGGTGAGACGCGCCTGGCGGCGATCACGATCTCCGCGGCGACACCGGCGACGAGGGCGGTCGCCATGGTGATCACGTGGTGGCCGAGCAGCAGCGTGAGAAGGCCGAGCAACAGGGCCATCAGCGCGACCATTCCGGTCGAACGCACTCGGGACCGGAACAACATGAAGACGATGCCGCAGATCACGATGGTGGCGAAGGAGGTAAGGGGCTGTAGCAGGGGGGTGAGCGAAGCGAGCATGTTGATGGCGAAATAGAGGACGAGATAGACGGCGCTGAAGACGCCGAGCGATACCAGGTCTCTGGCCTTGAAATTCACGGTTGTGCTCCTGGTTTCCTTGTCAGCAGTGGGGTTTCTCCCGCTTGGGAGCGCCAGAACTGGGCGTACCTGCCGTTCCGTTCGAGGAGGTCCTCGTGGGTGCCGTGTTCGACCACGGCGCCGCCGTCGAGGAAGGCGATCGAGTCGGCCTGTGCCACCGTGGCCAGGCTGTGCGCGATGACCAGGACCGTGGCGCGCCCGGCGAGCAGCCGGATGGATTCGGCCACCACGGCTTCGGTTGTCGGGTCGAGGGCGGCGGTGGCTTCGTCGAACAGCACCACCGGGGCGTCCTTCACCAGGGCCCGTGCGAGGGACACCCGCTGACGTTCGCCACCGGACAGCGCCCGGCCTCCTTCGCCGACGCTGTTCTGCCAGCCGTCGGGAAGGCGTTCGGCGATCTCGGTCACCGCCGCGAACTCCGCGGCGCGCCGGACCTGTTCGTCGGTGGCGTCGGGGTTGCCCAGGCGGATGTTGGCTTCCAGGGTGTCGTCGAAGAGGTAGACGTCCTGGAAGACCAGGGACAACTGGGCCATCAGGTCGTCGGTGGCGAACTCACGGACGTCGGTGCCGCCGAGGGTGACGGCCCCGTCCTGGACGTCCCAGAAGCGGGCGATCAGTCGGGTGAGGGTGGTCTTTCCGCTCCCGGACGGGCCGACCAGCGCCACCATCGAGCGGTGCGGAACGGTCAACGACAGCCCGTTGAGGACGGGTTGGCCACGCTGCTCGTGCCCTGGCTCCGACCCTGGCCCGGGCTCGTAGGCGAAGGTGACGTCGTGGAAGGCGATGTCGTGCCGTGACGGAACCGGGCTCGGCGTGGCCGGTTCCGGCAGTCCGTCGAGTTCGACGAGATCGCGGACGGCACCGACTTCCACGGCCGATCGGCGCAGCGCCGTGCCGAGCTCGGCCAGGATCTTCAGCGGGCCGGTGAACTGTGCACACAGCCCGATCAGCGCGACCACGTGGACCGGGTCGGCGGTGCCGTGCACCGCGAGGTAGACGCCCAGTGTCACGGCGGCGCCGAACGCGGTCTGGACGACGAGGCCCTGCAGGACCAGGCCGAGCAGAGAGGACCAGAGGGCCCGCCGTCCGGCCCTGCGCTGTGCGTCGATCGCGTCGTCGAGCGGTGTGTACGCGGTCGCTTCGATGCCCGCGGCGCGCAGCGTCAGCTGTTTCTCCGCGAATTCGAGGAGCCGGGTGTTGGTGGCCGCAGCGGCATCGTGGATCCGCCGTTCGGCCGCGCCGTTGCGGCGGCCGGCGACTGTTGCCGACAGCCAGATGACGGGTGCGGCGGCCAGCAGGGCCAGCCCCATGCGCCAGTCGTAGAAGCAGGTCGCGACCGCGACCGTGAGCGGCGTGACGACATGGAGCGTCAGCGGTACCAGGATGTCCATCGCCGTCTGCGCGACGAACATCGTGCCCCGCACCGCGACGTGCGAGGTGCGCCCCGTGGTCGCGGGGGTGAACCAGCCGATCGGCAGCTCGACGAGCCGCCGGCCGATGCGGCGGTGCATGGCGACGATGACGTCCATCGCGAGGTGGAATCCCCGCATCGTCACCCGCGCCAGCAGCGTGCCGCCGACCGCCGCGAGCAGGCCGAGCGCGGCCAGCCAGTACCAGGCCGCCTGGGCATCGTTCCGGTAGAGCGACAGCAGGATCGGCACCAGCGTCGCCAGCGCGATTCCCTGGAGCACACCGACCAGCGTAGCGAGGGTCAGGAAGCCACGGAACGCACGGCCGGTGGCGGTGCCGCCGATGGATATGAGCGCGGAGATCACCGGGGCACCCCACAGAGGTCGTCGTTCCACATGCGGGCGTAGACGCCCCCGTGCTCCAGCAGTTGGGCGTGGGTGCCCTGCTCCACGACGCGTCCGTGCTCCAGCACCACGGTGTTGTCGGCCTCCTTCGCGCTGTCGAGCCGATGTGTGATCACGATGACGGTGCGGTCCGCGGTCAGGCGCCGGAGGGCGGCGTTCAGCAGCGCCGCCGCGTCCGGGTCGATCGCGGACGTCGCCTCGTCGAGCACCAGCACCGGGGTGTCCGCCAGCAGCAGGCGGGCGATGGCGATGCGCTGGGCTTCCCCGCCGGACAGCCGGGCGTCCGTGCCGACCACCGAGTCGTATCCGTTCGGCAGCGCGAGGATCCGGTCGTGGATCAGTGCCTCGCGGGCCGCGCGTTCGACCTCGGCGCGAGTGGCGTCCGGGCGGCCGAGGGCGATGTTGTCGGCCACCGAGACGGCGGGCAGCTGCGGTTGCTGGAGCAGCACCCCGACGGTGCGGTACAGCTGCCGGGTCGGGATGTCGCGGACGTCCACTCCCCCGATGCGGATCTGCCCCCGGTCGACGTCGTGGAACCGCGCCAGCAGCGCCGTCAGCGTCGACTTTCCCGCGCCGGACGGCCCGACGAGGGCAGTCGTGGTGCGGGCGGGGAAGGTGAGCGTGATGTCGTGCAGTACGGGCTCCTCCGCGCGGTATCCGAAGCCGACGTCACGCACCTCGACCGTCGCGTCGCGCAGCTCCGCCTCCCGGTCCGTGGCCGGGAGCTCCGGCTCGTCGAGCAGACGGACGATGCGTCCCGCGGCCTCGGCCGCGTCGGCCCGGGCCTGGGCGCTGGTCGCGACCGTGAGGACGGCCGCCGGGAGCATCATGGCCACGGCCGACACCACCAGCAGCGAGGCGGCGCGCGTCCAGCCCTGCTGCACGCTCCAGACGCCCACCGCGAACACCGAGCAGGCCATCACCGACGCCGTGAGGAACACGCCCGCGACGGCCTGGGCGCGCATCGCGGGCCGGACGAGGCCGGTGAACTCCTCGCGGAACCGCTCGGAGACCGCGGTGAAGCGCCCGTACTTCTCGCCCGCCTTGCCGAAGACCTTCAGCACCACGACCCCGCGGAAGTAGTCCGTGATCGCCGAGCTGACGGCGGCGAGTTCGGCGGAGACACGCGCCATGATGTCCCGGTTTCCGGTCTTGGGCAGCGCCGAGAACACGGTGAAGTAGAGGACCATCGGAGCGATGACCGCGAGCCCGAGCCGCCAGTCGACGGCGAAGCAGAAGAGCAGTCCGGCGGCCGGGGTGAGCACGCAGGCGACGGACTCGACGAGGGTGTGGGCGACGAGCTGGTGGAGCGAGTCGACGTCGTTCTGCACGATCTGTCGCACCCGCCCCGAGGAGTGCGCTCCGAACCACCCCAGCGGCAGCCGCCCCAGCTTGGCGCTCAGCGTGCGGCGGAGCGTCGCCTGGAGTTCGACGTCGGCGAAGTGCGTGATCAGCAGGGCGACAAAGCCGCAGGTCGACTGGATGCCGAGCCCGGCGATGAACCAGAACAGCGGCCCGCCCACGTCCTGATGGTGGGTCAGCCCCTCGGCGAGATCCAGCAGGGCGAAGAACGGGATCACCGAGCACAGCGAACCGGCGGCCTGTAGCGCGACCGCGACCGCGGTGGGGGCGAGCACCGGCCGCAGGATCCGGAACAGCGGGCCGCCCGTGATCTTCTCCGAGAGCCCTGGCTGCCGCGACAGACCCGGCTGCTGCCTGGTGTGCTGGTCAGACATCGGCGCACACCCCGCGGGCAGCGCGGACATCGGCACCGGCACCCGCACCGGCTCCGGTGCCGGCACAGATGGTGCTGATCAGCTCCGGGAGCTGGGTGTCGGGCGCCTGCAGGTAGAAGTGCCCGCCCGCGCATCGGACGGGGGCACGCCGCTGGGTGGCGAAGTCGTTCCACTCGCCGATGCGTACCGGGTCGACCTCGTCATCGCGGTCGCCGAAGACCACGTGGATGTCCGGGATCACAGCGCCGGTGCAGGCGTATGTCTCCAGCAGCCGGTAGTCCTCCCGCACCACCGGGAGGAACATCTCGCGGAGTTCGGGCACCTGCCACAGCTCCGCGCTCGCCGGATTCTGCCGGACGATGTCGGCGATCAGCTTCGCGTCGGTGTCCCGGTGCAGTGCGGTGCCCACGCCGTGGGAGGGCGGGTTCTGTCCCGACACCACCACCTGAACGCCTCGGGCACCGCGGGCCGCCAGCGCCGCCGCGGTCTCGTACGCCACCAGCGCACCCATCGAATGCCCGACGAGCACGGGCGCCGCCTCGGCGAGGCCGGCCGCCGCGAGGTCGTCCGCGATCGAGCGGGCGAGGCCGACGAGGCTGTCGCCATGCGGGCTGTCCCGGTGCCGCTCGTGCAGGCGGGCGTCCCGTCCGGGATAGGTGACGCCGAACAGCCGGGCCGTGGGTATCACGCCGGTCCAGTGCAGAAAGAACCGTGGACTTCCCCCGGCGTGCGGGAAGATGACGACAGGGACGACGGGTACGCCGCCTCCCCTGCTCGTCTCGGCATCGCTCAGTGGTGCCACTGCCTTCACCGGATACCTCCGAGGGATGTCCCGTCCCTTAGAGCGGCGTGGGGGTACCTCCCGTTTGGGGGGAGAATCGGACTCCTGCGGAGCAGGGCAGGGGAAGCCCGGATCGCCGCCAGGGCGATCCGGCGTACTTCCCGAACGGTGGTAAGGCAGTCCACAACGATCAAGATCTCTCAACTGTCAGTCCTCCCAGATAGGTTGATGTGTATGACGACGGCAGCGACAGCGGAGGACGCCGGGCATGCCCGGTGGACGTTCCGGCTTCGCGTGTCGTCCACGGCCCGCGCCGCCCTGGTGAGCGAGTGGGGCCGGTGCCGGTGGCTTTGGAACGAGTGCTGCGCAAAGTCGAAGCAGACACACCTGTGGAACAAGCACCGGCCCGAAGGTGCGTCCAAGCGGATGTGCGGGCCTGCGCAGCTCGACAAGATGCTGACCGAGGCCCGCAAGACGAACGGATGGCTGCGTGAGGGTTCCAGCGTTCCGCAGCAGCAGTTGATACGCGACTTCGGGAAGTCCCGCGCCAAGGCGCAGAAGGACATCAAGGAACGGTTGCCGATGCGGCAGCGGGCCGGGATGCCTCACTGGAAGAAGCGTGAGGCGCGGCCATCGCTGAACTACACCCGGCGTGGCTTCCGCCTCAGAGGCGGTCGTCTGCACCTGGCGGGCGGGATCGTGCTGACCGTCGTGTGGTCGCGGGAGCTCCCGGCCAACCCGTCCAGCGTGCGGGTCTATCAGGACAGTATCGGACACTGGTACGCGAGTTTCGTCGCGCCTGCCAAGATCGAACCGCTGCCCGAAACCGGCGCCGTGATCGGCATCGACTGGGGGGTGAAGGAGACCGCGACCACCAGCAGTGACACCCACGACCTTCCCCACGCCGAGCACGGCAAGAAGGCCGCCCAGCGCCTCGCGCACTATCAGCGGATGATGACCCGGCGGAAGCCGAAGCGCGGGCAGCCCGCCTCGAAGGGCTACCGCGAAGCGAGGAAGCTGACGGCGAAGCTGCACAAGAAGGTGGCCCGGCAGCGGCAGGACACCGGCCGCAAGTGGGCCAAGACGGTGGTGGCCGACCATGACGCCCTCGCGGTCGAAGACTTCCGTCCGAAGTTCCTGGCCAAGACCACCATGGCACGGAAGGCCGCCGACGCGGCCATCAGCACGACGAAGACGGCCCTGATCGAAATGGGCCGCAAGCACGGGCGGGATGTCCGCCTGGTACACCCCGCGCACACCACCATGGACTGTGCGCAGTGCGGAGCGAGAACCAAGCACGCACTACCTCTCTCAGAACGAACGTATGCCTGCACCGCGTGCGGAGCCGTATCCCCCCGAGATAAGAACTCCGCTCGCGTGATGCTGGTCCGGGCTGGTCTCAACCCGGCTAGTGCTGATCGTGGAAGACCTGACCAGGCGCAGCCTGGTCAGGCAGCGTGAGCTAGAAATCCCCACATCAGCCCTGGAAGGTGAGGAATCGCCTCCCTTCGGGGAGGGGAGGATTCAAGAACACACCTCCAGGTCATGGACGTTGATGAATTTCGGTGGTGCGGAGGGCAGGTCGGCGGGTCTGCCGAGCCGGGCCGATATCGCCTCCCAGTGGCGCAGCACGGCGAGGTCCCGCTGCCCGACCGGCTGCCGCCCGGTGGTCAGTGCCTCGGCGAAGCCGCTGAGCGCCCGGGTGATTCCCTCCGCCCACAGGCCGGTGAAGACGGTGTCGCCGGTCCAATCGTCCGGTCCGAGGACGTGGGACAGGCGCTGTTGCGGGTGGCGCAGCCGTCCCGGGGTGTCCTCGTGCAGCCGGGGCTCCCACCGGGTCGGGCCGTGGACGTGCGGCAGCGACAGTTCGCCGTCCGGTGTGCCGAGGACGAAGCCCATGAGGGGCTGGCAGTTGGCGTCGGGTGTGCGTGCGTCGTAGCCGTTGCGTACCAGCACATCCACCGCGACGTCTCCCCAGCCCGTGCTGACCAGGGACTTGGCCGGCGCCGCTGCCGGGTGCACCGCGAGGTCACCGCCCGGCGGGGAGGTGAGGATCCGGGACAGTACGCGCAGGCTGGAGTGCAGCACCTGGACGGTGGTGCGGAGTTCGACGCTGGTGACCGGGGAGACGGCGTCCAGCGCGCGTGCCGCGGCGATGAACCGGCGGACCGGTTCCAGGTGCTCGTAGAAGCCGGTCACCGCGAAGGCCGCTCCCGACCGTTTCGCGATACGGACCGAGCGCACCACGTCCGTGGAATGCACCGGCAACTCCTGGAGCACGGAGATGCCGCGTCGCAGCAGGTCACGGCAGATCTCGTCGCCCTGCCCGCCGACGATCGCGGAGCGGACCGCGACGACGGCCAGCTCGGCACCGTCGATCTCGTCCGTCCCGGCCAGGTAGCGCACCCCGAGTTCCGCCGCGAGAGCGCGTCCGGCCTGCCCGCCGGTGCCGGCCACGCCGACGAGTTCCACGGGTGAGTGCGGACCGGCCAGCGCCCGTGCGTAGTGCGCGCCGAAGGTGGCGCCGACCACCACCGCGCGTGGTCTGCTCCGGCTCACAGCTCGCCCTCCTCGAACTGTCCGGGCTTCTCGGCCGGTTCGGAGGGCCAGGGCCCGGGCAGTCCGGCGGCCGGGGCGGTGTCCAGAACGAGCGACACCCCGGGTACGTCCGTGGCCATGCGGTCCCAGAAGCGCCGGGCATCGACGTACTCCGACATCCAGACCGCGCCGGTCCTGCCGCGCGGGTCTTCGAGGGCGGCCAGCGCGGCCACGGCTCCGGTGAGGGCGTAGCTGTCGGCGCAGTGCAGGGTGGTGCGCACGGTGGTCTGCCCCGCGGTGCCGTGTCCCGAGGTGCCGTGTCCCGAGGTGCCCTGCAGGCTGATCCGGAAGTACGGCCGGGCCCCGGAGACCGCGGCGTCGATCGCTCGGAGCGTCTCGGTGTGGGTGCGTTCCTGCCCGAGCGCCCTGGACAGGGCCTGTTCGATCGGCGCCGAGCCGGTGACGTTGCACCACCGCAGGGCGGCGAGGCCCAACTCCTCGGCCGCGGCCCGGCATTCCTCGTCCAGGCTCACATGGGCGCGCGGGGAGCCGGGGAAGGCAGCGGTGTCGGGGAATGCCTCGGGGACGGCGACGCCGGTGTCGGGTGGCAGCGTGTGCAGGGCACCCCGCTGGTAGATCTTTCCGGGATGACCGGTCCGGGCGCGCACCGCGTGCAGGTACTCGTCGAGTCCTGCGCGGCTGAGCGGCTGTACCCCACCGCAGTGGGCGTCGATCTCCGTCGTCGCGGGGTCCGCCAGCCGGGCGGCGACCGCGCGCACGGCCACACCGGCCAGCCCGGGCTGCACGCCCGCGCCGAACACGGCGAGCGCGCCGTGCCTCTCGGCCGCTGCCGCCGTCTCGCCGATGAGGGCCTGGTCGCCGCCGGCGTCGACGTAGCGGGCTCCGTGCCGCAGCGCCGTCTCCGCGGTCGACGCGGAGTAACGGTAGGACGGCCCGGCGCAGTTGACGACGACATCCACCGGACCGGCCGGCCCTGCCAGCGCCGCATCCACGGAGCCCGACTCGTCGAGGTCTACCCGGACGGTGTCCGGGCTGACCGCCCCGTACGCCCGCAACTCCTCTTCCAGCCGCGGCAGATGACGCCCGGCGGCAACGACATGGGCGCCCTGACGGCCGAGCAGGGTTCGCACACAAGCCCGCCCCACCGCGCCGGAGGCAGGCGTCCAGGCGCCGGCCGGGTCGGAGGCGGCGAGCCGGTCCAGCCGGGCCCGCACACTGTCGGGTGCCGTCGCAATCGCCGGGCCCAACCTCGGGTAGTCGACCGCGAGTTGTGCCAACGCGCCCTGGGGCACGCGGTTGCCGTAGCGGGCGCGTGCCTCGTTCAGCAGGTCGCCGAGTTCGTGCTCGTCGAAGTCGAGACCGGCGTCGGCGGGGTCGCGGTACATCAGCCTGGCGAAGGAGTAGTCGAGCAGCAGGCCGTCCTCGATGACGAACGGGATGCGGTACGAGCTGACCACCGTCAGCGATCCGGGCGGGGTCCCGCGCTCGGCGAGCCGCTCGGCCATGCTCGCGGCGATCAGGCCGCCCATGCAGTAGCCGACCAGATGGATCCGGCCGTGGGTGCGGTCCGGTCCGTCGGTCCGGTCCGGTCCGCTGTCGTCGAGCGCGCGGACGTAGCGTTCGGCGAGGGTGCCGAACAACTCCTCGGGCGCGACGTCGACACCGCCGTCGCCGGGGGTACGCCGCACACCGAACACGGCCGGCCGCTCGGTCCGCGTCTCCAGCCGTGCCAGCAGATCGCGGTACGGGCCGAGCCCGCCGGAGCCGTCGTGGACGAGGACCACGGCATCGCGCTGCCAGCGGCTGCCGCGGCCGTCGAGGAGTTGGACCAGGGGCCGTTGAGCCTCCGCGGGCCGCTTGCCGTCGGCGGTTCCCTTCTCGGTCTCCGTCCCGGTCTCCGTTCCGGTCTCCGGCGCGGAGGGGTCCGCCGTGCCGCCGTCGGAGAGTGCCCGTACGCACCCGGTCACCGTGGGGTCGGCGACGATCTCCCGCAGCAGCCGGTCCCACGGAATCGCCGCGGCTCCGGGGATCTCCCGCCGCAGCGTGCCCACGCAACGGGCGATCAACAGGGAATCGCCGCCGAGCTCGAAGAAGTTGTCGCCGGCCGCGATCGGATGGTCCGGGTCAAGGCCCAGCACCTCGCGCCAGATCCGGGCCACCGGCCGGTGCTCGGCGCCCAGGGGGGTGAGGAGCTCCTCGTCGAGCCGCGCGGCGGCGAAGAACACCGACTGCGCTGCCGGGCGCAGCACACTGTCCTCGGCGGGGAAGTGCACACACCGCTCGAACGGCGACGCCTCCAGCGCGGCGTTCCACTGCTCCAGGGAGAAGAACGCGTCACCGGTCGCCGCCCGTTCGTCCGTGAATCCGGTCAGCCCCTCCTTGAACTCCATCGACACCAGCAGCGGCGCGTTGACCTTCGTGGAGTCGATGACGGCCAGGGTGCCGCCGGGGGCGAGCAGCCCGTGCAGACGGTCGAGGGCCGCGGGAATGTCCCGGGCGTTGTGGAGCACGTTGGCGCACAGGACGACGTCGAAGGCGCCCGGCGCCATGCCCTGCTCCTGCGGGTCCTCGTTGAGGTCGAAGAGCGCGACGTTCACCTCGGGCCACCGCTGCGCCGCTTCGTCGAGAAAGAAGCGCGAGACGTCCGTGAACGTGTACGCGGCACGGCACCCTTCGAGGGCGGCGAGCACCGGGGCGGTGGTGCCGCCGACACCGGCGCCGATCTCCAGGATCCGCAGCGGCTGTCCGGCGGCGTTGCGCTGCTCGGCCCGTTCCCTGATGCCGGCGCAGATCAGGCCGTTGAGGTACCGGCTGGTGAGGTTCTCGGCATAGGCGGCCCGGGCGACATGCGTGCTGCCCTCGGGGAACAGCAGTGCCAGGGGGTCGGCTTCGCCGGACAGCAGGGCGGGCAGTTCGGCGAGACAGCGTTCGACGTAGGCGAGCTGCTCGTCGCCGTAGTCGAGCGCGCGGCCGAGCTCGCGCGCCTCGGACCACCGCTGCAGCAGTGCCGTCTCCTCGTGCGGCTCCGGGGCGACGGTGATGTTTCCGCCCGACACGGTGAGCCTGCCCTCGTCCTGAAGCGTGCGGATCCAGCGCCGTACCAGTGGCCGGTGGCCGCTGCCGCCGAGCGCGGCGACGAGGTCCTCGACGCCGGTGGTTCCCCGCGCGCACTCCTCGGCGACCTTGCTGCCCATCGCGTCGAGGGCCACCGCGTTCATACGGGCGAGGAACTCGGTGAAGGCGTCGGCGTCCAACTCAGCGATGAACGCGGCGTGTTCGGCCGCGACGGCCTGCTCGACCCGTTCTGCGTGCCGCACGCCTTCGGCGCGCCGGTCCGGCCCGCGTCGGGGGACCACGCCCGCGACGAGTGTCTTGCCGCGCCCGGTGTCGGCGGTCGTCGCGACGGCGGCCGCTATCCCTTCTGCGGCGCACAGTGCGGATTCGACCTCGGCGAGCTCGATGCGGTGCCCGCGGATCTTCACCTGGCCGTCGAGGCGTCCGAGGAACTCGATCTCCCCGTTCGGCAGCAGCCTGCCGCGGTCGCCGGTGCGGTAGCAGCGTTCACCGTTGTCCGGGTGGCGGTAGAAGGCGGCGGAGGCGGCGGAACCCGTGCCGGCGCTGGCGCCCGTGCCGGTGCCGGTGCCGAGGTATCCGGCGCCGACGCCGTCGCCGCCGATGTGGATCTCGCCCGGCTGTCCGGGGACGGCGGGCTCTCCGTCGGCGTTGAGGACCCAGATGCCCTGGTTGGGCAGTGCCGTTCCGTACGGAACGGACCGCGCGTCCGGCGGCAGCGCCTCGGTCACCTCGTGCAGGTTCGACCAGATCGACGCCTCTGTCGCGCCGCCGAGTGCGAGGAAGCGGGCATCGGGCGCGTGGCGCCACAGGTGCCCGGGCTGCCGTACCGGGACCCAGTCCCCGGAGACGAGCACCGCGCGCAGGCCGGACAGTCGGCCCGCCGGAGCGCCCTCGTCGTCCAAGTGGTCGAGCAGAAGCTGGAGTTGTTCGGGCACCGAGTTCCAGACCGTGACGCCGTGCTCCGCCACCGCGCGGACCCAGGTCTGCGGGTCGGCGGTGACGCCCGAGGACGGCAGCACCACGCGTCCACCCGCGGCGAGCACGCCGAAGACGTTGAACACCGACAGGTCGAAGGAAGGCCGCGAGACCGCCAGTACGGCGTCATCCGCGGTCAGTTGGAGGAGCTCCTCCATCGCGTCGAGGGTGGTCGCGACCTGGTCGTGGGTGAGCGCGACGCCCTTCGGTGCCCCGGTGGAGCCGGACGTGAAGATGACGTACGCGAGCTGTCCGGGGTCCACTGCCGGGATATCTGGGACGTCTGGGATGTCTGGGATGTTCGGGTCCCCGGCGGGCAGGAGGACGGTGTCAGGGTCGATCACGAACACACCGGCGTCGGCGCCGCTGTCGCTGAGCGTGGCGATGATGTGCTCCCGGCGGGCGGCGGGCCACTCCGGGTCGACGGGTACGAAGTAGCAGCCTGCGGCGAGTACGCCGATCTCCGCCGCGATCTGGTCCGGGCCCGGCGGCAGCGCCACCACGACCGGACTGCCCGGCCGTACCCCGGCGCCGGCGAGCGTCCGGGTGACCGCGGAGGCCCGCTCGGCGAGCTCTCCCCTGCTCACCGTGGTGCCGGTGCCGGAGTGGACGACCGCGACGGCGTCGGGGGCGGCTTGGGCGTGCTCCCGTATTCGGGTCTGCAGTGTGCCCCGGGGACGCCGGGGCACCCGCGTGACGGCCGGCAGCGCGCGGCGGTCGAGGAGGTCGCGGTCCCAGGCCGACTCGTCCGCCGCCAGCAGTTCGACGGCGCCTACGAAGTCCTCGAACGCGGCGTCCAACACACTCTCTTCGATCCCGCCGTCCCTGCTGTCCCAGACCAGCGAGGCCCCGCCGCCGTGCGGGGCGGCCTGCACATCGAGCAGGACCTGCGGCGTCTGGCTGAGCCCGGCCGCCACGACGGGCCTCAGCCGGCGCCCAATGCCCGTTCCCGTTCCCGGCCCCGTGCCGGCGCCCACGGTCGAGGTGAGCACCACCTGCGGGGTGCTGCTCCGCCCTTCCGGCCGGCGCGCCAGCATCCGACCCACCTCGACGCCGCTGACCGCGCCGTGGTCCAACGCCTCGAACAGGGAGTCCTGCGCCAGGCGCGCAAGGTCGACGAAGGGCACACCGGGCTGTCCGGGGGCCTCGGTCAGAGCGGTCGAGGTGAAGTCCCCGACGATCCGGTCCACGTCCTCCGTGACCGGGCTGCGGTCCAGGACCGTCGCGGTCACCAGAGAGCGGTCGGCGTCGGTGTAACGCCGGGCCATCCGGCCGAGCACCGCGAGCAGCAGCGCGGACGGCGTCACCCCCCGCGACCGTGCCGCGGCGGTCAGGGCCGCCCAGCGCTCCGGCTCGACGAGGTGGCTGCGTCGTGTGTAGCGGACCGGCCCGCGTCCCCGGTCCTGGTTCCGGCCCGGGGCCCGGAGGGAGGGCGGGAACCGCATGGCCGGCTGGAGTTGTTCGCTGCGCTCCTGCCAGTACTCCTCGTCCCGGGCTCGGTCTGCGCGCGCCCGCGCCGTACCTGCCCTCCTGCCCATCGTCAGGATGTAGTCGCGGAAGGTGAGGGACGGTTTCGTCAGGGGCGTCGCCGGGGCGTCGAGGGCCATTTCGAAGTCCTCCAGGATCACTTCGAGGCCGCGGAAGTCGGTGAGGAGCAGATCCACCGACAGATGCAGCACCGACTCGTCCGGGCCGCGCGTCACCACCGCGTCGATCATCGGGCCGCCGCCGAGCTCGTAACTGCGGTGCTGGAGCTGCGACCGCACGGCCCGGCGGGTCTCGTCGAACGCCTCGGGAGTCGGGCAGTCGTGGACGAGGAGCGGTACGTCCATGCCGGGGTCGATCCGCTGCCATCCGTCCGGGGAGACCGTCACGCGCAGCATCTCGTGGCAGTCGACGACCCGCTGCCATGCCTGCCGCAGCCGCCCGGCCGGTCCGGCCAGGTCGTCGGGGAGGAGGAACTCGGCGTAGCCGTGGCAGCCGACGCCGCCCTCCGCGTAGGCGTCCGTCCGGCCGACGAGGTAGGCGGCCTGGACATCGGTGAGCGGGAAGGGCCGGTCGGCGTTGTCCGGGTCCCGCACCACGGCCTCGCGAGCCGCGAGTACCGCGATGACCTCGTCGCGCCGCGCCGCGACCTGCTCGCGCAGCTCGGGCCCGAAGGCGCCGGTCGGGGCCTTGAAGCGGAGCTTCCCGTCTTCCAGCCACAGATCGACGCCCCTCATCTCGATCCTGTCGATCAGCTGCTGGACGGAGGTCATAGCTCACCTGCTTCGTAGTCGTCATCTGCCGTGTTGGCCGTGTTTGCTGTGTCTGTCGTGTCTGTCGTGTCGGTCGCGAGCTCCGCCACCGCGGCGGTGAAGGTCTCAAGGTCCGGATGGGACAGGAGGGTTCGCAGCGTGATCCGCGGGTGGACCTGCTCCTGGAGGGCGCGGACGCAGCGCGTCGCCCGCAGTGAATCGCCCCCGGCGCGGAAGAAGTTCGCCCCGTCCCGGGGCAGTTCCGTGCCGAGCGCGCGCTCCCACGCCTGCCGGATGAGCGCGTCGAGCCGCCCGGCGCCGGACTGGCCGGGGTCCGGCTCCTCGGCGTCCGGCCGTGCGCCTGCGGACCCGGCGAAGTCGCGCAGCCGTCGTGCGACCCCGTTCACCACGGCCTGCGCCCGCCGGGAGCCGATGAGCTGGGTGACGTGGTCGGCCGTGAGGTGCAGCCCCCGGCAGTCGTCGTGGACCTGGAGGTCCAGCACCGTCTGCGGGGTCTGCGAGCAGCTGAACACCAACTGCCCGAACCCGAAGTCGTCGGAGCGCAGCCCGGGATCCTGCATCCCGAGCCCGCAGGTGAACACCACGGGATACATGCCGCGCACCGGATCCCCCGTCTCCCGCACCGCGTTGCGCTGCTGATCGATGGCGGTGACGGTGCGGTGGTCCCGGGCCGCGGCCAGTTGCCGCTGGGCGCTCCGCCCGATGGGGACGAGGTCGCCGCCGTCAGCCACGTGCGCACCGACCAGCGTCAGCGAGGTGAAGTCGCCCACCACTGTGTCAATGCCCGGCACGGTCGGGTCGCGGTCGAAGGTGGTGACGTTGACCGCGAACCGTTCCTGGCCGCTGCACTGCGCGAGTTCGGCGGCGTACGCGGCGAAGATCAGCGCGGCGGGCGTGAGGCCGGCACCCGCCGCCGCGGCGCGGACCGCGTCCCACTCCGTGCGGTCCAGGCCGGTGCCCACCCGAGCGAAGACGGGCCGTTCGGTCAGTGCGACGATCTGCGCCGCGCTGACGAGTGCGGGCGCTTCGGGCACGGGGTTGGCGGCCCAGTACGCCAAGTCCCGCTCCGTCGGTGCCACGGTGCCGCACAGCCACGGGCGCTGGGAGACGTAGTCGGCGAAGGAGGCGCGCAGCGGGTCGAGTTCCGCTGCCGTGGCCCCGGCGTAGAGCGCGCCGATCTCCCGCAGCACCCGCCACATCGAGGCACCGTCGAGCATCAGGTTGTCCATCCCGATCCCGATCCGGGTCCCGGACGCACCCGGGCCGCCCGGGCGCCCGATGCGTACCGTGAGCGGGCCACGCCGAGCCGGGTCGGGGATCTCCGTGGCGGTGCTCTTCCGCGGATCGTCGGCGCATTCGACGGGCGGGTGCACCGGCCGGTCCCCGACGCGGCCGGTCAGGACGCCGTCCTCGTCGGCGACCGTGGTGCGCAGGGCCGGATGGCGGAGGACCACGGCCTCGACGGCGGCGGTGAAGCGATCGGTGTCGAGCTCCGGCGCGTCGAACTCGAAGTAGCAGTGCGAGGCGACGCCCCCGAGCAGCTGCTGTTCGCTGCGGCCGGTCAGGTACGCCTGCTGCACCTTGGTCAGCGGGAAGGCAGAGGTGTCCGCGGCGGTGCGGGGGTCCGCGTCCGGGGAGGCCGCCGCGAACAGCGGAGTCGCAGGCACCGGAGCCGCAGGCTCGTCTTCGCGCGCCGACCGGGCGACGTGCCGCGCCAGTTCGCCGAGCACCGGGATGTTGAACAGGTCGGCAAGCCGAACGCCGATGAAGCCATGAGTGTGCAGTTCGGCGAGAACCCGCGTGGCCGCGAGCGAGTCGCCGCCCAGCACGAAGAAGTCGTCGTCCGGCCCGGCCGTGCGTGCGGCCTCCGGCAGATACCGCCGCCACAGGCCGGTAAGCAGCTCCTCGACGCCGGTGCGGGGTGCTTCTGCCCGCTCCTTCCGTTCCTTCTGTTCCTTATGCTGCTGCCGCTCCTTCTGTTCCTTCCGGCGTGCCGGGGTGTCATCCGCAGCGCCGCCCTCGTACCGCTCGTACTGCTCGTGCCGCTCGTACCGGGCATGTACGAGAGCGAGTTGCGGGGTGGGTGCGCTGACCGAGAGGGGACGCCAGCCCCGTTCCGTCAGCCAGTTCCACCAGGTGGGCACCGGCCACAGCGGCGTGGTCGCCGGGTCGGCGATGCGGGAGTCGAGCAGCGCGGTCACCAGGGAGGCCGGGTCGGGCTCGGTCACCTCGGCCAGCAGGAGCGTGGCCCCGGGCACGACGGGCAGGTCGGTGAGCATGGCGGCCAATCCGGTGTCCCGGTGCAGCGCGCCCAGCGCAAGGACGACGTCCACCGGTGTCTCGGGAGGCGCGGCGAGGGACTCCAGGCCCCGTTCCTCGCCGAGATCGCGCAGCAGCGGAGAGCGCTCGACCGGTACCCACTCGATGTCCGTCCCCGCCAGGTGTCCGGCGAGCACGCTGTGCAGCAGCCCGGTGCCGGCACCGAGGTGAGCCACCCGCACGCTGCGGCCCGCGGTCTCCGCGGCGCGACGCAGCTCGCCGTACACCTGCGCCAGCAGTCCGCCGACCTCAAGGGAACGGGTCAACAGCACCTCCGGCGCAAGTCGTTCGTGCTCCAACAGCCGCGTGACCCGCACCTCACCGGTGAGGCAGTGCGCGAGGAACTCGGCGTCCGCGGCGTGCGGTTCGCCCGCCACCTCCAGGTCGGCGAGTGCCGTGCGCCACCGGTCGAACACCGGCGCCAGCGCGGGCCTGACCTGCTGCGGGTCCACGCGCCGGACACAGTGACGCAGTGTCGCCACCAGCTCGTCGCGGTCCGGCGCGCACACCGCCACCGCCGCGGACCGTGCCGCTGGGTCGGCAGCCGGTACGGCGGCGAGGCCGGCAGCCGGTGCGGCAGGGCCGGCAGCCGGTGCTCCCCCGCTCCTCCTCCCGGTGAGGCGCCGTATCCGGCCCACGAACCGAGCGAACGCCCGGTCCAGGAAGCCCGGTTCGAAGACATCGTCCGGACAGTCCCAGCGCAGTTCGATCCCCTCGTCGCGCGGCACCACCTGGCAGTCGATCAGTACGCCGGGAGTCCTGGTGTGCGACCAGACCGCCTTGACCTCGCCGCGGAACAGACGCTGCGCCGACGACAGCCCGAGGGTGCTGGTGAAGACGACGGGGAAGGCCGCACGGCCCGCCCGGGCGATATCCCGCTCGCCGGGCGCGTACCCGGCGACGGCCCGCCCCAGCGCATGGTGCACCTCCCGGGCGCCGACGTCCGGACCGCAGCGGCACAGCGCGAGTTCGGTGAAATTGCCCAGCACCTCCGAGGAGACGTCCGTGGGCCGGCGGGACATCGGCACGCTGATGTCCACGGCGTCCGCACCGAGGATCTCCGCAAGGGACTGCCCGAACTCGGCCAGCAGCAGCGATGACGTGGTGACCTGCTGATCCCTGGCGATGCGGGTCAGCGCGCCGGTCTCATCAGCGTCGAGACGCACCCCGCGCGAGTGGATGACGACCCGCTCACCGGGAATCCGCCGTACCGGCAGCTCCGGTGGCCGCAGTCCACCCGCCGCGTCGTCATCGGAGGCATCGGGGGCAACGGGGGCCTCGGGGGCATCGGGGGCATCGGCCCGGAAGCGTGCTTCCTCGGCGGCGGTCCGTGCCGCGTACCGGCCGAACTCCGCCAGGGACGAGGCGATCGGTTCCGCCGGCTCGGTCCCGCACGCCTCGGATATCAGCGTGTTGAGTACGGCCATGAGGCTGCGGGCGTCGAGGCCGAGGTAATTGAGGCTGAGCCCGATCTCCCGTTCGTGGCCCCGTACCGCCACAGCGGTCAGCACGCCGGTCGACGGTTCGGTCTCGTCGTCCAGACCGGCCAGGTAGGCGCGCAAGCGGTCCGCGGCCCGGGCGGGGACGCCTGCGTCGAGCCAGGTGAGCGGAGGGTGTTCGGGGAGTTCGTGGGGCGGCAGTACGCGCTGTGCCGCGTCCCCGTGGCGTATGCACCGCAGTCCGTCGAGGCGGGCGCACACGACGTCGATCGCCTTCGACCACGCGTCGAAGTCGACCGGCCCGGCGGAGCTGATCACGACCGAGTACCGCGGTGCCGTACGGACGACCCCGCGGATCCCGTCCGCGCCGAGCGCGTACGCCCGCTGCAACGGGGTCAACGGCAATGTCAGCGGGAATGTCAGCGCGGTCTCGGCCTCCTCGCAGGCCGTATCCCGGAGGGCCGGCACATCCTGCCCGTCCTGCGCGTCCGACACACCCGCCACCGGCACCGGCACCGCCGGCGTCCGCACCGCGACGCAGACCGCTGCGAACGCCCGCAGCGTCGGGTTGGCGAACAGCTGGTCCACTCCGGCCTCGATGCCCCGCTCCCGCAGCCCCGCACAGACCCGGGTCGCGGCGAGGCTGTCCCCGCCGAGAACGAAGAAGTTGTCGTCGGGGGCGAGTTGCTCCACGCCGAGCACGCGACGCCATTCCGCGGCGACCTCGCTGTCACGATCCGCGCCGCCGGGCCTCGGGGCCGCCGCGGACCCGTCCGACTCCAGCTGCGCGGCAGCCCACCTCCGGTCCACCTTGCCGTTCGCGGTGAACCGCAGCTCCGCGGCCTCGGCGATCACCGTCGGCACCATGTAGTGCGGCAGGTCGCGGGCGAGCCGTTCACGGAGCGCCCCGGCATCAAACGGCACCGGCACAGACACGTCCGCTGCATCCGGGACAACCAACGCCCCCAGCGCCGTCCGGTTCCGGATCGGTGTCACCACGGCCGCCGAAACGCCCCCGGCCCGCCGGATCGCGTGCTCGATCTCGCCGCATTCGACGCGATGGCCCCGGACCTTCACCTGCGTGTCCAGCCTGCCGAGGATGAACAGCAACGGCCCTTCCCGCCAGACCCCGAGGTCGCCCGTGCGGTACCACCGCTCCCCCTGCCCGTCGGTGACGAACCGCTGGGCGGTGAGCTCCGGCGCGCGGTGGTACCCGGTGGCCAACCCCGCTCCGCCGATCCACAGTTCACCGGCGACCCCGTTGGGACGGTCCCGTCCCGCGTCATCGACGACGCGGTACTTCTGTCCCGACAGCGGCACGCCATACGGAATCGACTGCCACTCCGGGTCGATGTCGTCCTGCGAACGGATCACGTACGCGTTGGACCAGATGGACGCCTCGGTGGCGCCGCCCATCGCCACCAGCACCGCCTTCGGCGCGGCCGCCCGCAGCCTGCGGAACAGCCCCGGGTCGATCCAGTCCCCGGAGCACATCACCGTACGCAGCGAGTCCAGTTCGTCGTTCGCGTCGTTGGCGGCGAGCAGCATCTCGACCAGGCCGGGAACGGTGTTCCACACCGTCACCCCGAAGCGGCGGACCAGTTCCCCCCATACGAAGGCGTCCCGCCGGGCGTCCTCGGGGATGGTGACGACCGCCCCGCCACAGGACAGCGGACCGAAGATGTCGTACACGCTCAGATCGAAGTCCAGCGCGGACACCGCGAGCACCCGGTCGTGGCGGCCGACCGCGTTCCGGGCGTTGACGTCGGCCACTGTGTTCAGCGCCGCACCGTGGGCGATCGCCACCCCCTTGGGAGCCCCGGTCGAGCCGGACGTGTAGATGATGTACGCAAGCCCGTCGCCCGCTGCCGCCACCGGCTCAGGCAGCGGATCGTGACCGGCGGCGCCGGGGGCATCGGCGGCACCGACAGCGAGATCGTCCGCGGTGAGCACCAGCCCGGCCCCGGCCGCCCCGGCGATCGCCTGCGCACGTGCGTCCGGCACATCGACGCCGATCGGCAGATAGGTGCATCCCGCGTACAGCACCCCGAGCACCGCCACGACCTGTGACGGTCCCTTCGGCAGCCGGATCGCGACGACCGTGCCGGGGGCGACCCGCGCATGGACCGCGGCGGCCAGCCGCAGTGCCCTGTCGTCCAGTTCGGCATAGGTCAGCCGCCCGTGTTCCCCGGCGCCGACGGGGTCACCGCTCTCGCGGTACTGCCGCGGATCCCAGAGCACCGCCTCGGCGTGCGGCTGCTCGCCGACCCGCCGACGGAAGTCCTCGTAGAGCAGACCGGTTGTGCGGGCGGGCGCGGTGGAGTTGACCGCGAGCCGCTCATCGACCGTGCTACGGCACAACTCCAGCCGCGGAGCGCCGTGTTCGACGACCTCGCGGAGCGATTGCACGAACAGCTCGTAGATCTCGCGCGCCATTCCGTCGGGCAGCACCTCGCGGCGCACGTCGAACGCGACCTCCACACCCGCGCTCGTCAGCCGGAAGACCCGGCAGTCGATGATCACTTGTGGCGTCGTCGAAAAGAACTCGGGCTCTCCGAGCACCGCCACCGCATCGTCACCAAACACCGGTCGCTTCGCCGCAAAGGTGAACACATAAGGAGACAGGCCAGGATGCCCGCTTCCGGCCTTGAGCGCCTCGCGCAGCTCCGTCGTCGCCTCGACACCGCGCGAGATCCGGAACCTGAGCTCGTCACCGACCTCGCGCACGGTCTCGGCGAACGTGTCCGTGGCATCGGGACGCGCGCGGTGCGCGTAGGTGACCGTGCGGTCCACCACCTCGTCCTCGGTGCCGGTGGTGTCGACGCCGGTCACCGTCACCAGGAACTCAGCGCCGGACGAGAACCGGCGCAGCGCCCGCTCGTACAGCGCGAGCACCAACGCCGCGGTCGTGCAGCCCAGTTCCCGCGCCCGCCCCTCCAGCCGACTCCATTCGGCGTTACCGAACCGGGTGGCCATCCGCTCCACGAGCGGATGCGCGGCCGGGTCCGCCTCCGCTCCGCCGCGAGGCCCGTCGGACGGTCCGGCCACAGCGGTACACCGCGGCAGTTGACGCAGTTCAGCCAGTTGAGGCAGTTGAGGCGGCGCGAACAACTCGACCGGCCGGGCGTCGACGACGTCCTGCGCCACCGCCGGCCGTGGCCGCCGCGCCCGGCGCAGCCGCTCCCGTACGTCCCCCAACTCCCGGTACTCCGGGAGGACGTCGCTGCCCAGCGCGGCGGCCAGCTGCGAGGCCAGCACGCCGATCGCGGCGATGTCCGCGATCGCCAGGGAGATCGCCAGATGCACCGTGGACGTCCCGTCGGGCAGCTGGCTGACCTCCACCGCCCACGTCCGCCCCCCAACCAGGTCCAGCGACTCCGTCAGCATCCGCCGCCGTCTCCCCGCCAGCGCCTGGGCCACGTCCCCGGACTCCAGCCCCCTCAGATCGTGCCGGCGCAGCCGCGGCGGAACGGCCTGCGCCGCTTCCTCCAAGGTCTCCGCGTCGACGAACCGCAGCCGCAGATACGGATTGGCCATCAGGGCGGCGACGGCGTCACCGAGCCGCCCCACGTCGATGCTCCTGCCACTGAACTCCAGGTACGCGACGCAGTCGAGGCCCCCCAGCGGCAGCCCTGGATCCCGCCCGGCGAAATACGCGCTCTGCACCGCCGTCGCCGGCAGCTGCCCTCCACTGCTCTTACCGATCCGCACCATGCTGAAAATGGTAATCATGTTCATTCACGTCATGCAAATCACTCCCGCACTCGCTGCCGGGGGTGGCTGCTCGAGCGTCACACCAGGGCCCGCAGTCCCGAGGGCACTCTGGCTAGGGGATCCGGGATTGATACTGGAGGAATGGCCACAGATACCGTCGACCAGGAGATGGTGCGGATGACACCCGGGCTTGGCGGCATGGTGGTCTCCGCCGTCGGCTACCGCATCGCCGGGGTGCGGGAGGGGCTGCACCGGGGGCTGCCGTCTCCGTATCTGACGCTGATCTTCTCCCTGGACGGACCCGTCACCGCCGGGCTGACGCCGGAGCAGGCGCGCGGCCCGGACGCCTTCCGCACGGACATCGTGGTGGGTGGGCTGCGACAGGCTCCGGCGTACGTGGCCCAGCCCGAGCGGGAGTCGGGCGTGCAACTGGCCGTGCACCCGCTCGCTGCGCGGGCGCTGTTCGGGATGCCCGCGGCGGAGCTGACCGGGCACGCCGTCGCCGAGGGCACCGAGGTGCTCGGCCGGGCCGGTGCCGAAGTGCACGAGCGACTGCGCGAGCAGGACCGGTGGGAAGAGCGCTTCGCCACGCTGACCGACTTCCTGCGCAGGCAGGTGGCCCGGGCCCCGGACACACCGGGCGTGCGGGACGAGGTCGCCGAGGCGTGGGCCTGGCTTGCCCGGCACCACGGCGCGGGCACCCTCCAGGGGCTCGCCGCCCACGTCGCGCTCAGTGAACGCCGCCTGACCACGCTCTTTCGCGCGGAGACCGGGCTCACCCCCAAGCAGGCCGCCCGGCTGATGCGCTTCGACAGAGCGAAAGCGCAGGTCGTAGCGGCCGTGTCCGCGCACGACCGGCCCGACCTGGCCCGGGTGGCCGCCGACTGCGGCTACTACGACCACTCCCACCTGGTGCGCGACTTCCGCCAGTACACCGGTGTGAACCCCACCGCCTGGCTGGCCGAGGAGTGCCGGAATATCCAAGCCGGCGGCCACCGCTACGGCTCAGAGTGGGACACATGAACGCAACCGAGAAGAAGACGCGCGAGCCCAGCGTCTGGCCCACCCTCCAGGCCCACGACGCCCCCGCACTGATCGATTTCCTGGTGGACACCGTGGGCTTCACGCGCACGGCCGTGTACGAGGACGCCGGCACTGTCGCGCACGCCCAGCTCAACTGGCCGGAAGGCGGCGGAATCATGCTCGGCACGTACAAGCCGGACTCCGCGTGGTGCGTGCCGCCCGGTTCCTTCGGCGCGTACGTCGTCACCGACCGGGTCGACGAGCTCTACGAGCGGCTCGCCGCTGCCGGTGCGAAGGTGATCCGTCCCATCGAGAACCAGGCATACGGAAGCCGCGAGTTCGCAATCGAGGACCCAGAGGGCAACAATTGGTCCTTCGGCACCTACCGCGGCGAGCCCCGCCCGTAGGTCCGCTCCAGCCGCTGCGAGCACATGTTGCAGGCGGCTGCACGCATCCTGTCCGGCGGTCGGTCGCGCGCCCGGAAAGCGCCCCAATACACTTAGGGTCGCCTAACTCCTTGAGTACCAGGTTTCAGACCGTCTTCGTCATGTCGAAATGGATGCGATGTCAGCTGCCACGATCAGCACCCCGCGCGGCGCTCTGGTCGGCCGGCGCGTCGGCTGGACGGCCGCGGCCGTCATAGCACTGCTGCTTGCGGTGCTGCTCAGCCTTGCGGTCGGCGCCCGCCAGATTGCCCCGGGGGAAGTCTTCGACGCCCTTTGGCACGGTGGAACGAGTGACGCCGCCGAGGTCGTACGGTCCCTGCGGGTGCCCAGGACCCTCGTCGGCCTGATGGTCGGCGCGGCGCTCGCTGTTGCGGGCACCGTGATGCAGGGCATCACCCGCAATCCCATCGCCGATCCCGGTGTGCTGGGGATCAGTCAGGGCGCGGCGGCCGGTGTGGTGCTGGCCATCGCGATCGCCGGGGTGCACACCCTCACCGGCTATGTGTGGTTCGCCTTCGCCGGAGCCGGGATCGCGTCGGTGGCGTTGTACGCCATCGCGTCGAGCGGCCGCGGCGGGGCGAGTCCGGTGAAACTGGCGCTGGCCGGTGCCGCCGTCAACGCGCTGCTGATCGCCGTGATCCAGGGGATGCTGACGACGGACGCGGCCACCTTGGACGAGTTCCGTTTCTGGCAGGTCGGGTCGATCGCCGGGCGGGATGCCCACATGGCGGGCCAGATCTGGCCGTTCCTCGTCGTCGGCGCGGTGCTGGCGCTGTCGGTGGCGCGGGGGCTGGATGCCCTGGCGCTGGGAGAGGACGTCGCCAAGGGGCTCGGACACAACGTGGGGACCGTACGGATCGTGGGTGGTGTCGGCGCGACGGTGCTCACCGGCGTCGGGGTGTCGGCCGCCGGTCCGATCGCCTTCGTGGGGCTCGCGGTGCCCCATATCGCGCGCGCCCTGGTGGGCAGCGACCACCGCTGGACGCTGCCCATGGCGGCGCTGCTCGGGCCGGTCATGCTGCTGGTGTCGGATGTGATCGGACGGGTCGTCTTCCCGCCGGGCGAAGTGCCCGCGGGGGTGATGACGGCGCTGATCGGTGTGCCGTTCCTGATCGTCCTGGTCCGCCGCAAGGCGGTGAGCTCATGACGGCCGCTGCCACGGAGCGCCCCGCGGCGGTGCGCGTACGCCCGGCCGGCTATGCGCTCGTGCGGAAGGGGCGCGGCTCCTTCCTCGTCCACCGGCGTGCGGCCGTGGTCGCGGTGGCGCTCGCGCTGCTGACGGCCGCCGTGTGCGTCGCCTACCTCTGCCTCGGCGAGACCGATGTCGCGCCGGGCGAGGTCCTGAACATCCTGGCGGGGCAGCCGTCCGGGGCCGAACTCGTGGTGAATGAGCTGCGGCTGCCGCGGATGGTGCTGGGGTTGCTGGTCGGGGCGGCCTTCGGGGTGGGCGGTGCGCTGATCCAGACCGTGGCCCGCAATCCGCTCGCCAGCCCCGACATCATCGGGGTGTCCCAGGGCGCGAGTGCCCTGACCATCGGCGCGCTCACGTTCGGCGTCTCGTCGTTCGGCGTCCTGCCGTATGTGTCGGTCGCGGGCGGGGTGCTCGCCGCCGTGCTCGTCTACCTCTTCGCCTGGCGCGGCGGGCTGCACGCCGGACGGTTCGTCCTCATCGGCATCGGCATCGCCATCGCGCTGCGGTCGATCGTCCACCTGTTCATCACCAAGGGCGACTACCTGTTGGCCCAGCAGGCACAGGTATGGCTGACCGGTTCGCTCAACGGGCGGGGCTGGGACGAGGCCGCCCCGCTGGGGTGGACGCTGCTCGCCATGGTGCCCTGTGTGATCTGGGCGGCGCGGGCGCAGCGCAATGTGGCGCTCGACGACGACACCGCCACGGCGCTGGGGGTACCGCTCCAGCGCACCCGGCTCGGGCTGGCGCTGCTGGGCGTGTTCCTCGCGTCGATCGCGACCGGTGCGGCCGGGCCGGTGGACTTCGTGGCGCTGCTCGCGCCGCAGATCGCCCGCCGCCTGACGCGCACGGCGCAGATCCCGCTGTTGAGTTCGGCGCTGCTCGGTGCGTTCATCGTGGTGGCCGCCGACCTGCCGGCGCGTCTGCTGTTCGCACCGGTGGAACTGCCCGTGGGCGTACTGACCGCGGCCATCGGCGCCCCGTATCTGATCTGGCTCATCGTGAAAGACCGCAGCATCCGCAGCCGTACTGGAGGAAAAGCGTGACCGACAGCAGGCTCACAGCCCACGGCCTGACCCTGGCCTACGAGGCGCGTACGGTCGTCGAGGACCTCGATCTGGAGGTCCCGCACGGTCAGGTCACCGTCATCGTCGGCCCCAACGCGTGCGGCAAGTCCACGCTCCTGCGCGCGCTCGGACGGCTGCTCAAGCCCAGGCACGGTTCGGTGCTGCTGGACGGCAAGGACCTGGACCGCATCCCCACCCGTACGATCGCGCGGTCCATCGGGCTGCTGCCGCAGACGCCGGTGGCGCCGGAGGCGATCACGGTCGCCGATCTGGTCTCGCGCGGGCGCCAGCCGCATCAGCGGTGGTGGCAGCAGTGGTCGGAGGAGGACGAGCGCGCGGTCACCGGCGCCATGGAGCGTACGGACGTGACGCAGCTCGCCGAGCGGGCGGTGGACGAGTTGTCGGGCGGTCAGCGGCAGCGGGTGTGGATCGCGATGGCGCTCGCCCAGGAGACGGATCTGCTGCTGCTCGACGAGCCGACGACGTATCTGGACATCTCGCACCAGGTCGAGGTGCTGGACCTGGTACGGCAGCTCAACCACGAGCGCGGCCGGACGGTCGTCGCGGTGCTGCACGATCTCAACCAGGCGGCGCGGTACGCGGATCACCTGGTGGCGATGAAGGCGGGGCGCATCGTCGCACAGGGCCGTCCCTCGCAGGTCGTCACCGCGGATCTGGTGCGGGACGTCTTCGGCCTCGACTCGGTCGTCGTGCCCGACCCGGTGACCGGCGGCCCGCTGGTCGTTCCCGGCCGGCCCTGGCAGGCGGAAGGCGGTGGCGCGGATTCCGCGGCGGCGGACACGCCGGTCGCGGCGGGTACGTCCGCGGCGGAGTCCGGCTGACCCGTATCCATGAACGCCGTGTCCGTGAACGCCGCGTCCGGCCGGGCCCCTTGGAGTGCCCGGCCGGCACGGACACCGAGTTGTGATCCGGACGAGCTTGTCCACCGTTCCGCATAAGGTTAGCTTTACCTAAGTTAGCCCGTCTGCTTCGCTCTCGTCCCCGTACCGGAAAGGTCCCCAGATGTCCCGCTCCTTCAACCGCCGCGCCGCAGCCGTCGCTGCCGTCGCCGCGCTCGCCGTCACCGCCACCGCCTGCGGGGGTGGCAAGGACGACGCCAGAACGGAGCCCACGGGGGGCAAGCACACCGTCAAGACGGCCATGGGCGACGTCGAGGTGTCCAACCATCCCAAGCGGGTGGTGGTCCTGGACACCGACGCCCTCGACTCGGCCATCACCCTCGGCGTCAAGCCGGTCGGCGCGGTCCAGGCGGAGGCCGGTGCGCCGCTGTCCACGTACCTGCCCGCGGACAAGCTGGCGGGCATCAAGAAGGTCGGTCTCATCGGCGAGCCCAACCTGGAGGCGATCTACGGGCTGAAGCCGGATCTGATCCTGAGCAGCAAGGCGCGCGACGAGAAGAACTACCAGGCGCTCTCGAAGATCGCCCCGACCGTTTTCACCAACACCACCGGCCCCGCCTGGCGCGGGAACTTCGAACTGCACGCCGACGCGTTGGGCAAGAAGGACCAGGTCAAGAACGTCGTCGCGGACTACGAGAAGCATGTCGCGAAGGTGACCGAGGCCCTCGGCGGCCCCGAGAAGGCCAAGCAGACCAAGGTCGGCTTCGTCCGGTTCGTCGAGGGTGCGGACACCCGCCTCTACAAGAACGACACGTTCATCGGCAGCATCTTCAAGGACCTGAAGGTCGGCCGCCCGGCCAACGTGGACGGCAACGGCTTCTCCCTGGACATCAGCCCGGAGAAGACCGACGAGGCCAACGCCGATGTCATCTTCCACTCCACCTACGGTGACCCGGAGAAGGCCAAGGAGACCGCCACCACCGGCGGGAGCATGTGGAAGAAGCTGGACGCGGTGAAGAACAAGAAGGTCTACGCGGTCAACGACAGCCTGTGGATGCTCGGCATCGGCTACACCGGCGCCAACAAGGTCCTCGACGAGATGGCGCAGAAGCTCCGCTGACGGCCCGGCGACCGGCCATCGGCCGACGCGACCGCACCACCACCGCACCACAACGCCGGCGGCCCGACACGCACTTCGTGTCGGGCCGCCGGCGTCTGTGCACGGTCCGGTGCGGCGCCTACAGCCGCTCGAAGCCGCGGACCCGCTCCCAGTCGGTCACCGCCGACTCGAAGGCGGCCAGCTCCGTGCGGGCGGCCTGGGCGTAGTGGGCGACCACCGATGCGCCAAAGACCTTGGCGGCGATCTCGCTGTTCTCCCAGCGGTGCAGCGCCTCGGTGAGAGTGCTGGGCAGCCGCGGCACCGACGGGTCGTCCAGGGCGTTGGCGGCGTGCGGTTCCGGCAGCGGGAGACGGTTCTCGATGCCGTACAGGCCGGCGGCGACCGCGGCGGCGGTGGCGAGGTACGGGTTGGCGTCGCCGCCGGGTACCCGGTGCTCGATGCGCATCGAGTGCCCCGAGCCGACGACGCGGACCGGGCAGGTGCGGTTGTCCCGGCCCCAGGTGATGCCGATGGGCGCGAAACCGCCCGGCTGGAGGCGCTTGTAGGAGTTGATGTTCGGCGCCATCAGCAGCGCGAAGTCGGCCAGGCAGGCCAGCTGTCCCGCCACGAAGTGGCGCATCAGCTCGGACATGCCGTCGTCCGCGGCCGGGTCGGCCAGTACGGCCGAGCCGTCGGTGCCGCGCAGCGACAGGTGGATGTGGCAGGAATTGCCCTCGCCCTCGTCGAACTTGGGCATGAAGGTGAGCGCGACGCCCTCCTGGGCGGCGATCTGCTTGGCGCCGTTCTTGAAGAAGACGTGGTTGTCGCAGGTGGCCATCGCCTCGTCGTAACGGAAGACGATCTCGTACTGGCCGGCATGGCACTCGGCGCGCGCGGTCTCCATGGTGAGCCCGGCCCGCACCATCTCCCGGCGGATACGGCGCACCACCGGCTCGATCTCGGCGAGACCCTGGAGCGAGTAGTCGACGTTGTAGGCGGTGGCTGTCTCCAGACCGTGGTAGCGCCGGTCCCATGCCTGGCGGTAGGTCTCGCGGAAGACCAGGAACTCCAGCTCGGTGCCGGCGAACGCGGCCAGTCCGCGCTCGGCCAGCCGGTCCAGCTGCGTGCGCAGCACCTGGCGCGGCGCCACCTCGACCGCCCGGCCGTCCGGCCAGACCGCATCGGCGAGTACGAGGGCGCTGCCCTCGTCCCACGGCAGGGTGCGCAGGGTCGCCGGGTCGGGGCGCAGCACGAAGTCGCCGAAGCCGCTCTGCCAGGCGTCGATGGCATAGCCGGGGCCGGTGTTCATCTCGACGTCGGAGGCGAGGAGGTAGAGGCAGGCGCCGAAGCCGCGCTCGGCCGCCTCGTCGAGGAAGTACGGCACGGACAGCCGGCTTCCCTGGAGCCGCCCCTGGAGGTCCGGGACGCTGACGATCACGTCCTCCAGTCTTCCGGCGTCGGCCTCGGCGCGCAGTCGTGCGTACGGCGAGGTGGTCATATCTGCTCCTGGGGGTCCTGCGCGGGGGCGGTTGCGGTGGCGAGGGGGTTGGTGAGGGTGCCGTGGACGACGTCGAAGCCCTCGTCCTTCTCGGCGCGGTCGTGGAAGCCGCCGCCGAGCAGCTGCTCCCGGTTGAGCGCCACCCGGTCGAACTCGGGCGCGAGCAGCCCGAACTCCCCGAAGCGGTCGGCCAGTTCGGGGAAGCGGGCGTGGTAGCGCTCGATCTCGGCGCGGACCAGGCTCCAGAACTCGTCCTCCGGTACGCCGAGGTGCTCGGCGGTCAGCGGGGCGAAGAACCGGAAGTGCCCGGCGAAGACGGCGCTGAGGAGGGAGTGCGCCAGCTCGCCGGCGGGCCAGCGCAGCAGCAGCGCGTCGGCGCGCTCGGACAGTCCGGCGTACTCGGGGTGCTCGCCGGGCAGCAGGTTGACGTCCTCGGCGAAGTCCTTCACGGCGATGCCGATCGGGGTGTCGGAGGCGTCGTAGAGGACGACGGTGTTCTCGCCGTGCGGGCAGTACGCCGTGCCGTACCGGTAGAGGTAGTGCAGCAGGCCGGGCAGCAGGGCCGAGAAGAAGCGCGCCAGCCAGGCCCGCGGGGCGAGTCCGGAGCGCTCGACCAGTTCGGCGGCCAGGGCCCGGCCGTCCGAGCCGACCTTGAGCAGCGCGGCCATGGTGCGGGCCCGTTCGCCCTCGCCCAGCAGCGTCGCGACCGGCTCGCGCCAGACGGCACCGAGGAGTTCGTGGTAGCGGTACGGGGCGTCCTTGACGGACTCGTACAGCGGGTGGCGCACGGCCACGCCCGCCACCTCGCCCAGCGGGTGGAAGCGCAGCTCGTCCCGCAGGTATGGGTCCGCGTCGCGGACGGCGTGCAGCCAGGCGCTGACGTCCGGCGCCGCCTCGGTCGGCCTGGTGGACAGACCGCGCCAGACGAGGGTGTTGCGGATGTACAGCGGCACCTTCACATTGCGGCGGTGCGGATGGTCGAGGTTGGCCAGCGTGCGGATGGACTGCAGCGGCCGGTAGCGGTCGGGGCCCTCGCCGAGCAGCACGATCCGGCCGTCGGCGAGGTAGGGGGCGAAGAGGGGGGCGACGGCCTCGTCCCAGTGGAAGGGGTGCACCGGCAGCCAGTGGAAGTCGGCGGTGGGTTGACCGGTTTCGGCGCAGGTCTCCTGGAGGACGGCCGCGAACTGCTTGCGGGTGTCCTCGTCCAGTTCCTCGGACAGCAGGGTGTCCTCGTCCAGGCCGGCCACGCCGGAGTAGGAGGCGAGGCTGCTGTGGACGGCGGCCCACAGCAGGTGCACCGTCCCGGCCGCCTCGGGGGCGTAGGCGGCGGCGTCGGAGGCGGAGAAGCCGAGCCGTCCCTTGTTGAGGAGCATGCAGGGGTGACCGTCCTGGTGGCCTTCGAGGTCGAGGTGGTCCAGGTCGGCGAGGGCGGCGGCGGGCAGGGCGCGGGCGATGACCTCGGCCTCGGCCCGCCGGGTGGCGGTCAGTTCGCGCAGGACCTCGGCCGTGGTGGGGCCGTCCCAGCCCAGGACCGGGCGGGCGTCGAGCAGCAGTCGCTCGGGGCCGCTCTCGCCGTCCCCGGGCGCGGGGTGCCGCCGCAGGGTGCCGGGCACCAGCCGCCAGGTGCCGAAGGTGCCGCGGCTCGCCCGGAACGTCCAGTGGACGCCGTCGGTGAAGTCCAGCCGGTAGGCGTCGGGGGCGTCGGCCGAGGTGTCGGGCTCGGGGCCGAGCAGCTCCTCGTAGGCGAACTCCTCCACGGCCTTGGCGAGCAGCCGTCGGCCCGCCTGCGCCCAGGCGTCTCGTGTGGTGCGGTTCATCGGTGGTTCTCCTCGGAGTGCGCGGTGGCGGCGGTGGCGGCGGTCAGGGGGCGGTCGTCGGCCTGCGCGGGCCGGTACGTCCCGCGCCGGATCTGCGAGGGCACGGCGGGCCTGCCCGTGGCCTCCGGTGGGCCCGCAGGCGGCGTGAGTGGTGCCGTGCCGCCGCTCCGCGGGCTGCGCAGGGACACCACGGCGGCAACGGCCTGAACGGCCGCGGCGACGGCCAGCGGGAGTGCGAGGTCGTACGAGACGGCCGCCGTGGCGGCGATCGGTGCGGCCAGCAGACCGGCGGACCGGGCGGTCTCCACGACCGTGAACGCCGGGCCCCGCGTCCCCGTCGCGCGGAACATGCGCAGTTCGACGGCGACCTGCCCCATCCCCAGGCCGACGCCGAAGAGCAGGCGCCCGCCGACCAGTCCGGGCAGCGAGCCGGCCAGCCAGCTCCAGGCCAGCCCGGCCGCGCCCACCGCCAGGGACAGCGGCAGCAGCCGCTCGCCGAGCAGGTCGTGGCAGCGGCGTACGACGGCCAGCGCGGCCAGCGCGGCCAGGCTCGGCAGGAAGAACAGCACCGCGCCGCCGACCGAGCCGCTGCCCAGGCCCTCGGCGAACTCGGTGAAGAACGGACGCGCCACGTTGACCGAGAAGTCGAACGCGACGCCGATCAGCGCGACGTAGGCCAGCACCATGAGCCACGGCAGACGGCCCGTGCGGGGTGCGGTGGCGCCGTCCTTCCGGGCGCCTGCGGCCTTGTCCTCCCGGATGTCCGGGCGCTTGCCCAGGATGCGGTAGGTGAGCCAGGCCAGCAGGGTGTCCAGCACCGCGAACGCCGAGATGCCGACGCGGGGTTCCGGCAGGGCGAGGACACCGGCGCCCACCATCGTGGAGACGACCACCGACAGATGGAAGACGATCACGAGCGAGCAGATACCGGTGAGCCGCGCCCGGGTGCCGTCCTCGGACGACTCGTCGCCGTGCTCCGCGATGAACGCCGGATAGGCCAGCAGGAGTGCGCTGTTGGTCGTGACGATCAAGGTGGACAGGGCCAGGTACGCCGGGTAGCTGGGGGCCATGCCCAGGAGCAGGTCGAGGACGGCGGAGCCGCACAGCCCGGTCAGCACGAGTCGGTGCAGGGACCAGCGCCGGGCCGCCAGTCCCCACAGCGGGAGGGCGAGGAGGCCGGCGATCCGGCAGATCCAGAGGTACAGCCCGGTCGCCTCGGGGTCGTCGATCCCGTACAGCCGCTCGAAGAGCTGCGGCAGGAACGGCGTCAGCGCGGTCTCGGCGACCAGGTGGAGGCCGATGACCGAGAGGAGCACCGACTTGGCGCGGCGCGCCGATCCGTCGCGGACCGGCGCGCCGCTCTTCGTCTCCGCGGCCGTCATCGCGGTATCTCCGCCGGGGCGGGGACGGCGGCGGGCGCCTGGGCCGGGACGGGTGCCGGCTCCTGCGGTGCGCCGAAGGTGGTGTACGCCTGCCGGGGGGCGAGGGGCAGGAGGGTGCGCCCGGCGGCGGCGTTGAGGATGGTCGCGGCGCGCCAGGCCCCCAGGGTGAGGTCGGGGGCGCCCACACCGTGCGTGTGCATCTCGGCGTTCTGGACGTACAGCGTGCCCGAGACCCGGGGGTCGAGCGCGACCCGGTAGTCGCCGTCGACCTGGTAGCGGCCCCTGTCGTCCCAGTCGACCAGGTCGGCCATCGACTCCAGGAAGGCGGGGCGGGAGGCGGCGTAGCCGGTGGCGGAGACCACGGCCGAGGTGCGGATCTCGAAGAGTTCGTCCTGCTGCCGGCTGCGGCAGGTGAGCCGGTATCCGTCGCCGTCGGCCTCGGCCGCGACGACCTCCACGGCCGGGTGCAGCGCGGCGCGCGGCTCGCCGCCGCCGATGGTGCGCTCGTACATCTCGTCGTAGATCTCGCCCAGCGTCTCCTCGCTGACGCCCTTGTAGAGCTGCCACTGCTCGGCCGTCAGCCGCTCGCGCGTGGCTTCGGGCAGGCCGCGGAAGTAGCGGATGTAGTCCGGGGTGAAGTGCTCCAGGCCGATCTTGGAGTACTCCATGGGCGCGAACGCGGTGGTCCGGGCGAGCCAGCGCACATACGGGCCGCCGTTGCCCTCGCCGTCCTGGTGGCGCAGCAGGTCCAGCGCGACCTCGGCGCCGGACTGGCCCGCGCCGATGACGGTGACGTCGTCGGCCGCGGCGAGGCGGGCGCGGTGGGTGCGGTAGTCGGCGCTGTGCAGGACGCGGCCGGCGTGGGCGTCGGTCAGCAGTGGGCGCAGCGGCTCGGGCACGACAGGGTCGGTACCGACACCGAGGACGACCTGGCGGGCCAGGACGCGGGTCTGCGCACCGGACGCGGAGCGGTACGTGACGGCGAAGGCGTCCGCCGTCTCGTCCCACTCCAGCGCCTTGACGGCCGCGTCGAAGCGGCAGGAGGGCAGCCGCTCGGCGACCCAGCGGCAGTAGTGGTCGTACTCGCGGCGCGGGATGTGGAAGCGCTCGGAGAAGAAGAACTTGAACATCCGGTCGTGGGCACGGAGGTAGTTCAGGTACGACCAGGGGCTGGTCGGGTCGGCCATGGTGACCAGGTCGGCGAGGAACGGCACCTGCAGGGTGGTGCCTTCCATCAGCAGGCCGGGGTGCCAGGAGAACGCCGGCTTGGCGTCCAGGAAGAGCGAACGGAAGCCGGGCGCGCCGTCGGCCAGCGCGGCGAGCGACAGGTTGAACGGGCCTATGCCGACACCGACCAGGTCGTAGGGGGTGTGGTGGTCGGGGGAAGTCGAGGGCGCGGTCACCGCTGTGCCTCCGTAAGGGGGTTGGGGAGATCGATGTAGACGGACTGGGTGTGAACGTCGCCGACCAGTTCGTCGAGTCCGTCCACGCAGGTGAGGTAGTTGCCCTTGCAGCGCAGCACGGGCGCGTCGAGCAGCAGGTCGAGCAGGCCCCTGGCGGCGGGCTCGGCCGTGCGCAGCCGCTGCAACACCCCACGCAGGACGCGCAGTTGGTCGCCCTCGTCGGCCAGACCGAGGGCGCCGAACGCGCCGATGAGCCCCAGCAGGTTGTTGATGCCCAGGTAGTAGGCGACGCGTTCGTCGACGAAGGCGTCCTCGAAGACCAGGTCGACGCCGTCGGTCGCACCGGGCAGCAGCCGTTCGATGGCGGCGGTGCGGGACTCGGCCAGGTAGTAGCCCTGACTGTCCCGGTACCAGCCCGCGCAGGGCAGCCCGTTGGCGTCGAGGGCGACGAGGGTGTTCTGGTGGTGCGGCTCCAGGGCGATGCCGTACCGGGCCTGGAGGCGGATCAGGGGTACGGCGAGGACGTCGAGATAGCGCTCCAGCCAGCGCGCCGACGCCTCGGCGGTGGAGACGCCGAGCGCACCCGCGGCGCGCTCGACCGCCGCGCACAGCAGGGCGCGGTGGCGGGGCGGTGTGCCGTCGCCGGGACCGGTCCGCTCGGCCAGCAGGCCGGCCACGCACAGACCCTCGGGCCGGCCGTGTCCACCGCCCCGGAAGGGGTTGTCGCGGATCGCGGTCTCCAGACCGGTCTCCGGGCCGTCCGCACCGGCCGAGATCCAGGCGAAGTCGCGCAGGATGCCGAACTCGGGGTGCTCGGCGCGCAGCCAGTCGGCGGGGCCGGCGGCCAGGAGCTGGGCGGCGCGGACGCCGAGCCGCAGCTCGCTGCGCAGGTTGTTGCGGCGGGAGTTGGTGATCCGCATGCCCAGGGACAGCTTCAGCATCACCTCCGCGTCCGGCCGCTGGACGGTCCGTACGGAGGACGTGGGGTACCAGTCGGGCCCGGCCGCGCCGAGCGGGCGCAGCAGCCCGGCATCGACGAGGGCGGCGACCTCCGGGCGGCCCAGCACCTCGCGGGCCTGCCAGGGGTGCGCGGGCAGCGGCACCATGCCTTCGGGCAGGCCGAGCCCGGAGGCAAGGGGGCGCAGCAGCTCGGCGACCGGCCGGCCGGCCGCACTCTCGCCGACCACGATCTCGGGGTGGGCGGCGAACCAGTGCAGCGGGAAGGAGCCACGCAACTCGGGTGAGTACGCCGCCAGTTCCGCGTCCGACGCCTCCTCGCGGCTCTTGGGCGCCGGGTGGAAGGGGTGTCCCAGCAGCAGGGCCTGCTCGCTGTCGAGGAACGGCGTCGGGCCCTGGGCGTCGGGGGACTCGGCGCGCCGCCGCTCGATGTGGGCGGCGGTGCGCCGCGCGGAGTTGAGCACCCGCGCGGCCGCGTCCGCGCCGTGGTGCGGCGGTGCGCCGCGGCCCAGGGTGGTCTCGCGGATCAGCGCCGCAGCCACCAGCGAGGCGTCGGCGGGCAGGCCGCTGCCGTCGCCGGCGGCGGCCAGGCGGGGCGCTCCGAAGCGGTGCCAGCCGGTGGCCGACCGGTACCGGACGGGCACCGACAGGGTCAGCTGACTGGCCGGCAGGTCCAGCTGCAGCGCCTGGCCGGCGGCGGGCACATCGGCGCCGGTCTCGCGTACGTAGGCACGCAGCAGCGTCTCCATCGCCGCCGCGTCGCCCGCGCGCAGGGCGTCGGCGTCGTCGAGCGGGTCGGGGCCGGCGGCGGGCTCGGGCAGGGCCGGGGCCATGTCCGTGTCCGTGTGGCGGGCTTCGACGGGGTGGTTCACCGCTCCTCCTCGGCCCGGCCCGCCGCCACGACCGCGTCCAGCAGCCGCTGGACCTCGTCGGTGGTGGTGTGCGGGTTGAGCAGGGTGAGCTTGAGACGTACCCGGCCCGGTCCCTCGCCCGGCAGCTCGGTGCGGCCGACGACCGCCCGCCCCTCGCGCAGCAGCCTGCGCCGCAGTGCCGCGTTGATCCGGTCGATGTGCTCCGGGTCGGTGTGCTCGGGGTTCTCCGGCAGGTAGCGGAACAGGAACGCCGTCAGGACGGGGTCGGCGTGCAGTTCCAGCCGCGGATGGGCACGGACCGCCGCCGCGCCGGAGTGCGCCAACTCGTGGCAGGCGTCCACCAGACGGCCCAGGCCCTCTCGGCCCAGCGTCCGCAGCGTGACGGCGATCTTGAAGGCGTCGGCCCGGCGGGTGGTGCGCAGCGAGAGGCCGAGCAGGCTCGGGTAGCCGGCCTCCTCGTCGTCCTGCGGGTTGAGGTAGACCGCCCGCCGGGCCAGCGACGCGTAGGTCTCCGCCCGCCTGACGAGGAAGATGCCCGCCGCGACCGGCTGCCAGCCCAGCTTGTGCCAGTCCAGCGACACCGAGTCGGCCAGTGCGATCCCGCCCAGCAGCGGGGCGAGCCGGTCGGACAGCAGCGCGCCGCCGCCGTACGCGGCGTCCACGTGGAGCCAGGCACCGTACTGGGCGGCCAGCGACGCACAGGTGCGCAGCGGGTCGACGGCCCCGGTGTCGGTGGTGCCGGCGGTGGCCACGATCGCCACCGGCAGGTCGCCCTCCGCGACGCAGGCGCTCAGGGCCGCGGCCAGCGCCCTGGGCTTCATGCGCAGCCGGTCGTCCACGGGGACGGGGACGACCGCGTCCTCACCGAGGCCCAGCAGGGCCGCCGACCGCTGCACCGAGAAGTGCGCGGCGGCGGAGGTGAAGATCCGCGGCCGGGGGCCGCCGCCCGGTACCCCGCTCAGCTCGATCTGGCGCCCGGTCTCCCGGCCGAGCACACGGTCGCGGGCGAGCATCAGGCCCATCAGGTTGGACTCGGTGCCGCCCGAGGTGAGGACACCGGCCGCCTCGGCCGGGTCGTAGCCGACAAGCTGCGCCAACTCCCCCAGCAGCAGCGTCTCCAGGGCGGTGGCGGCGGGTGCCTGGTCCCAGGAGTCCTGGGAGGGGTTGAGCGCGGAGACGGCGAGGTCGGCGGCGACGGCGACGGCCAGCGGCGGGCAGTGCAGATGCGCCGCGCAGGCCGGGTCGGCCGGGTCGGCGCTGCCGTGCGCGAGGACGTCGGTGAGCCTGCGCAGGGCATCGTCGCCGTCCGCCTCGGCGAACACCCGGGCGACGTCGGCGGCCAGTTCCGCGGGCGTCCCGGCGGCCAACGGTCCGCCGCGCCGTCCGGTCCCTTCGGCGAGGGCGGCGAGGACGGTGCGCAGCAGCGGGGTGAGCGCGCCGGGGCCGCCCGTGCCCCCGGACAGCGCGGTGTGCGGGGCGCCGGGCGATGCCGGAGCGGCCTCGCGCAGCAGTCCGGCCATCTCCTCGTCCAGCGCGTCGGCCGGCGGGGCGGCCGGTTCGGGGACGAGCCGCAGACCGTGCCGCTCCTCCGCGCCGCCGGCGACCGCGGATTCCCCGCCGGTCACGGGCAGTTCATGCACCTTGCCCGTCATGCTCCCGCCCCCGCTCCCGCGATCTGAGTGGCCGTCACCGCGGCGAGGGCGTCGGTCAGCCGGTCCAGTACGGCCTCGACCTGCTCGTCGGTGATGATCAGCGGCGGCAGCAGCCGCACCGTGGAGTCGAAGCGGCCGCCGAGTTCGACGATCAGGCCGCGCTCCAGGCACGCGTCACGGACCTGCGCGGCCAGCTGCGGGGCGAACGGCCGGGCGCCGCACGCGTCCGGCTCGGCCTCGGCGTCGACCAGCTCGACGCCGATCATCAGGCCGCGGCCGCGGACGTCGCCGATCACCGGCAGCTCGGAGCGCAGCGCGGTCAGCCGCTCGGCCATCCGGGCACCGACGGCCGCGGCCCGCTCGACCAGGCCCTCGCGGGAGACGTACCGCAGCGTGGCGGTTCCGGTCGCCATGGCGAGGGTGTTGCCGCGGAAGGTGCCGGTGTGCGCGCCGGGCAGCCAGCCGTTGTAGTCCTCGTGGTAGACGATGACCGCCAGCGGCAGGCTGCCGCCGATCGCCTTGGACATCACCATCGCGTCCGGCACGATCCCGCTGTGCTCCACGGCCCAGAAGGCGCCGGTGCGGCCGACGCCGGTCTGCACCTCGTCGACGATCAGCGGAATCTCGCGCTCGGCGGTGATCCGCCGCATCTCGCGCAGCCAGGCGTCCGGGGCGGGCACCGCGCCGCCCTCGCCCTGCACCGCTTCCAGGATCATCGCCGCGGGCGGCACCACTCCCCCGTTGGGATCGTCCAGCAGCCGCTCGACGTAGTCGGCCGAGATCTGCGCACCGCGCTCGCCGCCGACGCCGAACGGGCAGCGGTAGCTGTACGGGTAGGGAAGCCGGGTCACGTCCGCGGCGATCCCGGGCACCGGCGTCTTCGTCCCGACACCGCCGGAGGCGGCCAGCGCGCCCGCGGTCATGCCGTGGTACGCGCCGGTGAAGCCCAGTACGCCACGGCGGCCGGTGGCGGTCTGCATCAGCTTGAGCGCGGCCTCCACGGCGTCGGTTCCGGCCGGCCCGCAGAAGTGGATACGCGCCTTGTCGGCGAAGTCACCGGGCAGGGTGGCGAACAGCGCCTCGGTGAACTCGTCCTTCTCCGGGGTGGCCAGGTCCAGGACGTGGAGCGGGGCTCCGCTGCTGACGGTCCGCTGGATGGCCTCCAGCACGACGGGGTGGTTGTGGCCGAGCGCGAGCGTGCCGGCGCCGGAGAGGCAGTCGAGGTAGCGGCGGCCGTCGGTGTCCTCGATCGTCATGCCCTGGGCGCGGGCCGGGACGATGGGGAACGAGCGGGCGTAGGTACGGGCGGCGGATTCGCGTCCGCGCTGGCGCTCCAGGATGGCCGCTCCGCTGGGTGCGGTCCGCTGTGCCGCGGCGGGCAGGTCGGTGGGCTGCAGGGTCATGAGGACTGGCTCCAAGGAGGGGGACAGAGGCGGGGATGACCGCACCGGTGGGGTGGAAGGAGGCATTGCGCGATGGCGGTACCGCCACGGGGACGGGCCGCGGCGGCCGGGGGCTCGTTCAGAGCATCAGTCGTTCGGCGACCGGGTGCCCGAGGAAGCCGTGCATGGCGAACTCCCAGCCGTAGGAGCCCGCGTTGGGGAAGACGACCAGGTCGCCGGCGCGCACCCGGTCCACCTTCACGTCGCGCAGCAGGGTGTCCTCGGGGGTGCACAGTTCACCGACGACGGTCACCCGGGTGTCCTCGGCGGCGGGACGGGGGCAGCCCTCGGGCCAGTTCTCGACGGGCAGGACCGCGACGTTGTGCACGATGTCCCAGGAGGTGGGCAGCTGGAAGTGGTTGATGCCGCCACGGAGCACGACGAACGACTCGCCGTACGACGCCTTCACGTCGGTCACCTCGGCTGCGTACCAGCCGCAGTCGGTGACCAGGAAGCGGCCGGGCTCCAGCACGACCTTGACGCCGTCGGGGACCTCCACCTGCGCGGCCAGTTCCCCGAAGCGGACCACGTCGAAGGGCTTCTCCCCGATCTCGAAGGCGACACCGATACCGCCGCCGATGTCGACATGGCGCAGGTCGATCCCGTTCTCACGGGCGGTCCGCACGCTCCACTCCACGCACCAGCGCAGATACGCGGCATGGGAGTCGGCGTCGAGGTTGTTGGAGGCGGCGTGGATGTGGAAGCCGACCAGATCCAGGCCGGGCAGCTGAACCGCCGCGCGCAGCACACCGGGCACATCCGGCTCCGCCACCCCGAACTGGGAGGGCACACCACCCATGTGCAGCGAGCCGGTGACCGGGATCGTCTGCGGGTTGACGCGCAGCGCCACCTTGGCGCGGACGCCCTCCGCGACGGCGATCCGGCTGATCCGGTGCAGTTCGAGCAGGCTCTCGGCGTTGATCGCCTCGACCCCGGCCCGGACGAGGGCGGTCAGGACGGGGACGGACTTCGCGGGTCCCGCGGCGACCACGGGGGCGGTGGCGCCCTCGTCGACCGGCTTGGCAGACAGGGCGAGTTCGAGCTCCGAGCGGGAGGCGACCTCGAACCCGTCGACATACGGCGCCAGAGCCGCGACGACTCCGGGGAAGGAGTTCGCCTTCACGGCGTAGTAGACGGCCGCCCACTCGGGAAGGGCGCCGCGCAGCTCCCGCGCACGTTCGGCGGCGACGTCTCCGTCGTACACATACGTGGAAACCGGCGTCGCGGACTGCGCCAGTTCCAGAAGACGGCCGCGAACCCTCTCCGGGACCACGTTCACGGGGTAGACGGATCGCGGGGCTGCGGACGGCGGCAACTCAATGGACACGGTTATGCCTCAGGTCGGGGGCGGGTATGGCGGGTACAGGGAAGGAGATTCGTTTTCCGGGCAGGACCTGGGAGCAGGAGAGGACTTCAGCCACGGCCGAGCGGGCGCACGATCGCCACGTGGGGCCGCCATCCCGGATACGGCTCCGTCCGGCCGACGGGCTCGAAGCCGTACTTGGCGTAGGTGGCGAGCATGACGTCGTTGCCCTCGGACACGAATGCCGCTGCGCGCTCCTCCGGGCGCCGCGCGAGGAACGCCTCGAAGAGCGTGTGCCCGATGTGTGAGCGCCGCCATCGGTGACGCACCAGCAACTCGCACACCCCGACCGTGCGTCCGGGGTACTCGCGGGTGAACTCCGCACCGGGATCCGGCACCAGGCCGTCCCACCAGAGGGAGTCCGGCGGCAGCGTGTACCCGTAGATGAAGCCGGCCACCTCATCGCCGTGCAGAGCCGCCGTCAGCCCGAAGCCGGGGCGCTCGGCATGCCGCAGCAGCCGGTCCGAGACGGGCGGATCGCGATGGTCGCTGAGCCCCAGCGCGTCCGCGTACACGTCCTCGTAGGCGGTTGCCCACCGCCCGACGGTCGAGGTGACGGCTGTGCCGTCGTAATGCTCGATCACAAGCTCGGCCGACGCCATCGCTGGCGTCGGCGCGGTCGACTTGCTCGAACGCGTCACAAGTACTCCCAGAGGTACACAACTGCCCGGCGGCCGCACAGCTTCGAACACTTAGGCCAGCCTAACCTAATGGCTCATGCTCAAGGCACCAAGACTGCATGCACCGCACACACACCGGCGTCCGCGACCTGGCAGCTCGGCGCCCTCGCCGCGCTGCTCCGGCCTCAGCCCGGGACCCTGACCCTGACCGGGCCGGTCGTACGCCACCCCGTCAAAGGCCCGGGCGAGGAGGTCCGCACCGACGTCGCGCTGCGCTCGACGCCCCGGCCGGACGGGGCGTTCTCGGCGTCCTTCTGCCTATGGGCCGGCTCTCGTGACGACGGCGCCAACGGCTCTGCCGTCACGTACGGATCACGCCTGGCCGCGAACCTGGTCCCCCGCCCCGTTGCTGGACCAAGCCCGGCGCGACATAAGGCGGCATGCGGACCGGATTCGCGCCGGAGACGCTGACGGGCGGCCGGCGAGCCGTGCTCGCCCATGTCGACTTCACAGGTACACCCCGGGTGGGCCGGTACGGCGTCGACCTGGGCGTCATGGAACGGCTCGCACTGCCGCCGCTCAGGGCAGCGGCGACGGAACCGGTTCCCGGGACGCTCGTGCTGATCGACGAGCTCGGGCGTATGGAGCTGGCGTGCACCGCGTTCCAGGACACCGTCCGGCGCCTGTTCGAGACCGAGATCGACATCGTCGCCACGGTCCACGCGAAGAGTGCCCCGTTCACCGACGCTCTGAAGCGGCGTGCCGGCGTCGAACTCGTCCAGGTGACCCGAGCGAACCGGGATGCCCTTCCCGAGACTCTGGCAGCCCGGTGGGAAAGCCCGTGACAACCGTCGACCAACACCGTGACATGGCGGTGTCGTGGCGGGCGAGGGTGGCCGGCTACGGACTCAACAGCCCCAGCTTGCGGTGGAGGCGGCGCAGAGGAGGTGGCGCCCACCAGTTCGCCCGCCCGGCAAGTCTCATCAGGGCCGGTACGAGCACGCCGCGCACCAGCGTGGCATCCAGCAGCACGGCCAGGGCCAGGCCCACGCCCAGCAGCTTCAGGAAGGTGATCCCCGACGTGGCCAGCGCGAGCATGACGACGGCGACGAGGACGGCCGCGGCGCTGACCAGGCGTCCCGTGCGCTCCAACCCGGCGGCGACGGCCTGGGTGTTGTCACCGGTCTCGGTGTACACCTCCTTGATCCGTGAGAGCAGGAACACCTCGTAGTCCATGGAAAGTCCGAACGCGACGCAGAACATCAGTACCGGAATGGAGATATCCACCGAGCCGGTGACCGTGAAGTCACCGACCAGAGACCGTAGATGGCCTTCCTGGAAGACGTACACCATCGCGCCGAAGGTCGCGGTCAGGCTGAGCAGGTTGAGCAGTACGGCCTTGAACGGGACCAGCACACTGCCGGTGAACAGGAACAGCAGCACCACCGTCGTGGCACCGATGATCAGCGCTGCCGCGGGCAGCCGGGCGGCGAGCGCGTCACGTGTGTCCGCGAGTTCCGCACCCTCGCCTCCGACGAGCACCGGGCCCGGTGCGCTGTCCGCCCGCAACCGCTCCGCCAGTTCGACGCCGGCGGAGGAGTCCGGCTCGACCGAGGGCACCACGGACAGCCAGCCGGCATCGCCCGCGGCGAAGGAGGGCGCGGACGCGGCCACCACCTGCCGTCCTGCAGCGTAGGAGCCGGTGACGGTGTCCACCCGTGCCACGTCCGGCAGAGTCGACAGGCGGGCGGCGTAGGCGGCGATCCGCTCGCGGTCGGCGGAGCCACTGACGGTGGGCAGTACCACGGACAGGGCGGAAGTCTCGCGACTGGAGAACTCCTCCTCCACGAACTGTGCCGTACGGTGCGCGGGCGCGCCGGCGGGCAGGACCCGGACGTCAATGACGCCGAAGGAGATCCGGGTGAACGGCAGGCCGAGCAGCACCAGCAAGGTGATCACTCCAGCCGCACACAGCACCGGTCGCCGCATGACGGCAGTGGCGAGCCGGTGCCAGAATCCGCCGGTCGCGGTCGCGGTCCCGGCGGCCGGCCCGGCCAACGTGTCGTCGGCGGCGCCTGGTTGCGGTCCGCGGCGGAACAGCCGCCGCACGTCCCACGCGTCGATCCGTGGGCCGAGCAGGCCGAGCACCGCGGGCAGTACCACCAGGGCCGCGAGGGCCGAGAGCGCCACCACTGCCACGCCCGCGTAGGCGAAGGAGCGCAGGAAGTACAGCGGGAAGAGCAGCAGAGCCGACAGCGAGAGCGCCACCGTCAGCGCGGAGAACAGCACGGTGCGCCCGGCCGTGCGGACGCTCTGCGCCACCGCCTCAGCGGTGTCCAGGCCACGCGCCCGCTCCTCCCGGTAACGGGTGACGATGAACAGGCTGTAGTCGATGGCCAGACCCAGGCCCAGCGCGGTGGTGATGTTGATGGCGTACACGGACACCGAGGTCAGCTCGGACAGGACCCTCAGTACGACGAACGTGCCCAGGATGGAACACACGCCGATGAGCAGGGGCAGAACGGCCGCCACCGCACTGCCGAACACAAAGAGCAGGATCACCAGCATGACCGGGGCCGCGTACGCCTCGGCCCGGAAGAGATCCTGGTCGCTCTGCTTCTGGACTTCCACATACACCTGCGCGGTCCCGGTCGCAGAGAGCCTCAGCACCCCCTGACGGCCGGTGAAACGGGGGACCAGTTCCTTCGCGTTGTCCCGTACCCGGTCCTCGTCGCCTGCCAGCCGCAGGAGCACCAGCGCCGAGCGCCCGTCACGGGCCCTCAGCGGCGACGCCAACGCGTGCGGGGTCGTCCAATACGACGCGACCGACAGCACGCCCGGCTCTTGGGCGAGCCGGCGACTGAGGTCTCGACCGGCGGTCGCGGCCCGCGGGTCATCGACCGAACCTGAGGTGCGGGCCAGTAACACCAGATTGGGCGCACCCGATCCGAAGCGGTCGGCGAGGAACTTCTCGGCCCTCGACGACTCCGCCGCGGGGTCGATGAAGCCACCGCCGGACAGCCGGTCGGAGACACCTCCGCCGATCGGGACGGCGGCTGCCACGGCCAGCAGCACGGCAACCAGTACGAGTACGCGGCGCCGGACCAGGAGGCGTCCGAGAGCGGCGAGCCGGGAACGGTCGGCCCGCTTCCCGAGCCCGGGTCCGGGGGGCGGGCTTCCGGCGGTGGTGGTGCTGGTGGCGTTGGACACGGTGAAGTCCTGTGAGTCCAAGTCCTGTGGGTCCAAGTCCTGTGAGTCCACTGGAAGTTCGGCTCCCTTCACGCGGTCGGACGACACCCAGGCACAGAACTGTGAAGGCTACGGCCAGGCCGTATCGCTCGGACGGAGGCAGAGACCGGCGCGGCAGCTCGGCCAGCAGGGGGCGCTCGGCGCCGCGGCCCGCGTGGGACGGAGTGGACGGCCTCGGCCCTGCACCCGCCGCCGAATGCGGCGGTCCGTCACGTCCCCACTTCACCACACAGACGGGAGCATCGCCATCGAGCGGTGCCTGTCGCGCGCCAGGCAGGGGCGGGAGGAACCCTGTCGCCCTGTCGTTCTTCGCTTCCCAGGCGGGGTGCGTCCCGTGCCCCCCTGCTTGTCACCGAGACTGGCCCAGTCGGGTGGCTGTCTGAGAGATGTCTGAGACATGCCTGAGAAGGGATCGTGAGACCCGAGCAGGCACGTCCAGGTGGGACGCTCATCTCCGCAGCAGACTTCACGCCCAGCAACGTGACAACGCCGTCCGATGCGCTCATTCCCCCGCAAACACCAGGACGGTGTTGTGCCCGCCGAAGCCGAAGGAGTTGCTCACGGAGGCGTTGATGGCCGCGGCTCGGGGAGCCTGGGTGACGATGTCCAGTTCCCAGTCGGGGTCTTGGCGGTGGAGGTTGGCGGTGGGGGGCATGAGCTGGTGTTGCTGGGTGAGGACGGTCAGGGCCGCCTCGATGGCACCGGCCGCTCCGAGAGAGTGGCCCAGAATGCTCTTCGGTGCGGTGACGGGGGGCGGCGCCGGGCCGAAGATGCGATGCAGGGCACGTGCCTCGGCCGTGTCGCCGACCGGGGTGGAGGTGCCGTGGGCATTGACATGCCCGATGTCGCGGGAATCGAGGCCCGACTCCTTCAACGCCGTACGCAGAGCCTGTTCGACGCCGATGCCCTCAGGATGCGGGATCACCGGATGGTAGCCATCGCAGGTGCAGGCATGTCCGCAGAGGAGTGCACGCTGGTCGGCACCGCGACGCAGGGCGTGTTGCGGGCGCTCAAGGACGAGGACCGCAGCGCCCTCCGCGAGGACGAAGCCGTCGCGGTCGACGTCGAACGGGCGTGAAGCGAGTCGAGGAGCGTCGGTGCGCTGTGAGAGGGCGTGCATCTGGTGGAAACCCGTGACGGTCATCCGCGAGAGTCCGGACTCGGCGCCGCCCGCGAGAGCGATGTCGCAGGCGCCCGAGGTGACCATGCTGGCGGCGACCGCCAGTGCGGTGGCACCGGAGGCACACGCGCTGGCAACAGTGAAGTTCGGGCCGCGGGCCCCCAGGGCGATGGCGACCTCGGCGGCAGCCATGTTCGGAACGCTGCGCGGCAGCGCGAGGGGGGAAACCAGTTCCGGGTGGCCTTGGCCCAGGAGTTCGAACTCGCGGAAGTAGGTGTTCATGCTGTTGCCACCGACGCCGAGGACGACGGCCACGCGGGGAGCGTTCCAGGCACCCGGTTCGAGTTTGGCGTCCCTGACTGCCTGCTGGGCCGCGGCGAGAGCGAGGTGGGTGAAGCGGTCCAGGCGTCGGGCCAGCCGCCTGCCGTGAACGGCGTCGGCGTCGAACCCGTCGACCCGGCAGGTGATGTCCACGGGGAGCCCGGCCAGGTCGGGATCGGTGCGAGCCATGCTTTGTCCCTGGCACACCGTGGCCCAGGTGGCTTCCGTGGTGAGTCCGCCGGGGGTGATCATCCCTATGCCGGTGACAGCAGCCTTGCATCGCATGTCCGCTCCCTTCGGTAGGGCGTGGCGACGTGGCGGAGCGGCGGGTCTCCAATGCTCGATCAGGGCGGCAGGAGCTGTCCGACAACCTCAAGGATCCGGTCAACCTGCTGCGGGGTGTGCCCGGCCGTGACCGAAAGGCGGAGGACGAGCCGGTCCCCCGCCACGCTGGGAGGCAGAAATGCCCCTGTATAGACACCCGCTTCGAGCAATGCCCGCCATGTCTTCAGGCCGTCTTCCAAGGTCTTCAGCCCCTGTTCGGGCTTCCCCGCCGGCAGCGCGACCGCAGGGCCCGGCCAGGACGGCACACGGTGTCCTTGCTGCGCCAGGCCGCGGTGCAGACGTCGGGCCGACTCCCACAATGCGGCGCGGAGCTCGGGCCGGGCGCGAGCCGTCCGTACTGCCGCCAACGCGGCGGCCGCGGACGCAGGTGCCATCGATGCCGAATACATCGCCGCATTTCCGAGGTGGCGCAGGCTGCGGATGGCCTTCACGGAGCCCGCGACGAACCCGCCGACGGAGCCGAACGCCTTGCAGAGGGTACCGGTGACGAGGTCGATCCCCTCCTCCACGTCGAAGTGCTCGCCGACGCCTCGCCCGTTGGTTCCGAGCACACCGATGTCGTGCGCACCGTCGATGATCAGGCCGCCGCCGTAACGCTTGACGAGTGCGGCGAGTTCCGGAACCGGGCAGAGGTCTCCGCCGAGGGAGAACGCGCCCTCGGTGACAATGACGGGGACCTTTCCCTTGTCGGCAGAGATCCGCATCAGCCTTTCGGCATGGGCGACGTCATTGTGACCGAACCGGCGGCACTCGGCTCGTCCGAGGCGGACGGATTCCAGCAGGGAGGCGTGGATGTGCTGGTCCGCGATCACCATGTGACCGGTGTCGAAAAGGGAGGAGAGAGTCAGGTTGGCCTGGAATCCCGTTACGGTCAGCATGACCGCGGGGCGGCGGAGAAAGTCGGCCAGCTCCTCTTCCAGCTCATGATGGAGTCCGACAGTGCCGAGCATCGGAGATCCGGTCCAGCAGGTGCCGTACTTGGCGGCGGCATGTGAGGCCGCCGCGCGCACGCCGGAGTCGGCGGTGAGCCCGAGGTAATCCGTCGAGGCCGCGTTGACCGCGCGTATGCCGTCGACGACGACCTCGCCCGGCGTCGGCCGGTCCTCGATGACGTGGTAGTAGGGATAGATGTCGCGACGCGAGGTGAACTCGTCGAGCAAGGGAGCATCAGCGATCCAGCCAGTCATGGTCATCCTGTCGATAGGGTTCGACACCTCTTCACGGACCGGGGGGTCGCCCGCAGTCCACGAATGCGGTGAAGAAACTTCCTACTGGGACACAGACTGTGAACTCCGAAATTTCCATGGAGTCTGTCACTACAGCCACTGCGCCGCGCAGAACACGGCTCGGATGACACGTCGCCGTTCCTTTTCTCACTGAATGCCGAGCGGTAAGCGGCGCACTCACACTCCGACAATACCTGTCCCGCGACCGTCGAGCCAGCCGCTCACGTTCGACTCGGCGCCCGGAGGGCTGAGAGCGTCTGCTCGATCAGCCGGCCGCGGCGCTTCCTCACGCGCTCCCGAATGACCGGGTGTTCAGGATGCGATGACCGGGTGTTCAGGATGCCGCAGCGGCACCCAGCCGCGCCTACTCCGGGACGGAAGGCATGGAATCCCCGTGCGGAGAGGTCTTTTCGTCGGACGGGACGAAGTGCGTGGCAATCTCTTCGAGCGTACTGTCGAGCGTCACACCATCCTCTTCGAACCGCAGTCCCGTCCTTTCCGTGATCATCACTGTTAGCTCCGCCAACGACAGCGAGTCCATTTCGAGCGCTCGGGCCGTTGATTGGGGATGGACCAGGTCCGACGAGATCCCGAACTCCTGGACCAACAGGCGGGAGAGCGTCTCGTACATTAAGGAACACCCTTCTCGTACCGATGCCTTCTCGTGCAACAAACACAGACCACGGACTTATGCAACACAGAGCACGGACTTACCATGGCTCCATACCCGGGCAGTAATACGCCGAGTAATACGCTCACGCACGCCGACAACGCCTGTCCCGCGATCATCTCCGGCCAGCCGCCTTATTGATTCTGCACCCGGAAGGCGGCGACCGCCCGCCCGATCAGCCAAACGGGATAGTCCCTCAAATGGCCTTGTCGAGTTGCTTGGGCGCAAAAATCATGCTCCGCACGGGGCGACTTTCACCCAGAACCACCACACCTCCTACCGGACGCTGCTGGTCAGCCGGGTTCGGGACGACGTCGAGCCGGCGGCGGAGAACAGCCGCAGCCGGGCGGCGCGGATGCGGTCCTCGGCGCGGGCCCGCTGGCAGTGGCGCGAGCCCGGTGAGCTGTGGTTGCGCGTCGGACGCGGTCCTCACCTGTTGTTCACCCGCGCTTCGCTTGCCTGCGATTACCGGAAGGTAGCGTTCCCGTTCAGTAGCAATCGCCTACAAAGTAGGGAGAGATACTCTATGCACCACAATTTCCCTGCATCTCCGGTGCTTTCCGCTCCGGGCACTCCCGGCACCGCCTTCCGCTGCTACGTCGAGGCCATAGCCGACGTTCTGTCCGGCCATCCGTCCCAGCCGGTGATCACCGCCGCCGACGGCCGACAGGTCACCGCGGCAGAACTCCGCGACAGCGTGTACCGCTTCGCCCGGGAGCTGGCCGCGCAGGGCATCGGGCGCGGCAGCACCGTCTCGCTCTTCTCCGGCAACCGCCCCGAGGCGCTGGCCGCCCGCTACGCCGCCAACCTGCTGGGCGCCCGGGTGGTCTCCCTCTACCAGGGCATGGCCCCCGAAACCCTGGCCAAGATCGCCCGCAGCGTCGACACCGACCTGCTGATCGTCGAGCCGGACTCCCCGGAGGCCGCCGAGCGACTGCTGCGCCTGGCCCGCCCGCCCCGGGTGTACGCCTTCGGGCCGAGCCCGCTGGGCGAGGACCTGCTCGCGTGCGCCGCGCGGCACCCGGCCGACCCCGTGCCCGGGGCCGCCCGCCCCGAGGACGACTGGTGCATCCGCCGCACCGGAGGGACCACGGGCGTCCCCAAGGGCGTACGGATGGCACACGGCCCGTACCAGGACATGCTCGCCTTCGGTTCCTACGGATCCGGCGCGCCGCCCCGCTTCCTGGCCTGCACTCCCCTCGCCCACGTCGCGGGCAACATCGCCGACGCCACCCTGCTGGCGGGCGGATCGATCGTGCTGCACCGGGAGTTCGACCCGGGCGACGTCCTTGCGGCCGTGGAGCGCGAGCGGATCACGCACCTGTGGCTGCTGCCACCGCTGATCTACCGGCTGCTGGACCACCCCGCCCTGGCCGCCACCGACCTGAGCAGCGTGAGCCGCATCAGCTACGGCGGCTGCGCCGCCTCCGCGTCCCGTCTGCGCCGGGCCCACGAGGTGTTCGGCGCGGTCCTGTACGGCGGATACGGACAGTCCGAAGCGGGCGCCGTCACCGTCTTCGGACCAGAGGAACACCAGGACCTGCCCGAGGACGGACAGCCCTCGGTCGGACGGGCGATCCCCGGCGTCGACATCGCCATCCACGACACCCAGGACGGCAGCCCCATGCCGACCGGGCAGGTGGGAGAGGTACGGGTACGTTCCGGACAGACCATGAGCGGATACTGGCGACGCCCCGACCTCACGGCGGAGGTCCTGCGCGACGACTGGGTGCACACCGGTGACGTGGGCTATCTCGACGAGGACGGCTACCTCTACATCGTCGACCGCCTCAAGGACATGATCATCGTCGTGGGCGGCCACGTCTACACCCACGAGCTGGAGGACCTGCTGCTCACCCACCCGGCGATCGCCCACTGCGCGGTCTTCGGCGCACGGGGCGCGGACGCCACCGAGGAAGTGCACATCGCGGTCGTCCCGGCGGCCGGGCACCGCCCCGAGCACGGCGCGCTCAGGGACTTCGTCACCGAGCGCAAGGGCGCGCTGAGCGCCCCGGCCGCCGTGCACATCGTCACGGACATCCCGCTCACCCCCGTCGGCAAACCCGACAAGCAACGCCTGCGAGCCATGCTCGGCGCCTGACGGGAGCCACGGTGGCGCGGTCGTGAGGAGCGGGCGGGCGCCCGACGGTGAAGTCGGCCCATGTGTACACGCCGGTGATGCGGGGCGCATTGCAGTTGCCGTAGCTGTCGGTTCAAGCCCTGGTGGGGCCCGCCATGGTCACGGCCGGGGCGTCTGCCACTTGATGTGCTCGCTGATCCACTGCGTGGGGGCCTCCATGTTGGACAGGTACGTGGCACCGTTGTGGGTGCCGCCCGGTATCTCCCACAGCTTGGTGTGGACCGGCCCCTTGCCGTACGTGGCCATGAACTTCTTGATGGCGCTGATGGTCGCCGCGTGCTCCTTCGTGCCGACCTGGAAGGCGATGTAGACGTCCGGCCCCTTGGTGGCCGCCAGCTGCTTGGCCAGCTCCTCGGGGTTGTTCTCCCGCTTCTCCTTCTCATGACCTCGCCACAGCGGGGAGTCGGGCACGATGTCCGGGCCGTTGGCGATGGCGGTCTTGAACTTGTCGGGGTGCTTCAGCACGGCCTTCAGGCTGGCGAACCCGCCGGTGGAGGAGCCCATGTAACTCCAGCCGTCACGGGACTTGATCGTCCGGAAGTTGGCTTTCATCAGGTCGGGGACGTCCTCGGTCAGCCAGGTGCCCATCTTCGGCTGGCCGGGGATGTCGCTGGCGTCCCAGTAGATGCCTTTGTCGTCCGGGCCGGGGTTGAGGATCGGCATGGCCAGCAGGAAGGGCTTGCTCTTGCCCTCCTGGTACCACTTCGAGACGCTCTTCTCCAACGAGAGCTTGTCCTTGCCGAACTCTCCGACCGACCAGTAGTTGCTGTCGTTACCGGGGCCGCCGGGCAGGGCGATCATGACGGGGAAGCCGCGCGCCGCGAGTTTCGGGTCCTGGGTGTACTCCTTGGGGGCCCAGACCCAGACTTTGCCCGTGAATCCTGACTTTTTTCCCTCCAGCGTGGCGACGCTGACCTTGGTGCCGTCACTCAGCGTCTTGACGCTGGTGAAGTCGGCCCTGGGGCCCGTGGGCAGCAGGGTTTCGGAGTCGGCGGCCTTCGAGGCACCGGCCCGGTCGTAGCTGACAGGGTCACCCTCGCCGGTGAACGGCGGAATCCCGAAGTAGCTCATCACCGGCCAGGCGATCAGCCCGAGGACGGCCACGGGCACTACTCCCATGATCCATCTCCGGGCGACGGTGGCCCGGCGTCGACCACTGGACTGGTAGATCCTGGCCGGTGGGGTCGTCATCCTGCTGCTCCGGTGGGTACTGCCCCGAAGGGCAAGAAGGTCGGTTCCACCCTGCGGGACAGGCAAGACAGTGCCGGAGGTTCCACATCGTCCCCGTATTCCGGCCCTCTGTGACGAAACACTCAGAGGAAGCCGCTGGAGCGGCCGTGCCTGGCGTCGCCGCTCGGACGCCTGGCCACCGGCTCGCCGGCGTCTGCCGGGTCCAGCCGTGGGACGTGGCGCTGGAGCCGCCACACGCCGCTCTCGGCGTGTGAGCGGTCTCCGGTCGGCGTCCCGCGATCCAGGTGCGGGACGCCGACCCGGCCGGCGCCGGGGCAACCCGGCGAGGGGGCGATGTGCGCCTCAGGCCCCGATGGCGCGGTCGATCAGCCCCTGGAGCTGGGCGGCTACCCGGTCGAGGGGCTCGGCACTGCGCTTGGCACGGCATATGGCCACGGTGCCCTCGATGGAGGAGACGACGAGGGCGGCGATCTGCGCTGCCTGGTCGGTCTGGGCACCGTGGGCGCGCAGGGAGTCGGCGAGCAGGGACTCCCACTGGTCGAAGACCTCGGCCGCGGCGGCCAGGGCGGGCGGGATCTCGTCGGTCGGCGGTTCCTCGATGGCCACGGCCGGCACTGGGCACCCGGCACGGAAGCCGGTGTCCACGACGATCTTGCGCCACAGCGCCAGGAACGCCTGCAGCCCGGCAGCCGGCCCCTTCTCCAGCTCCTTGCGCAGCCTTGGCAGCTTGGCCATCTCCCGGATGCTCGTGGCGCTCAGGCCCCGCCGGCTGATCATGTCGGCGGCGCCGACCACGATCCGCTCCCGCGCCTGCGGGTTCGCCTTGGGCACGTGCCTGCTCCCCTCTGGATATAACGCCTGTCACAGTCGAGCGCGACCACCGCTTATGACGACCGTCATAACCCGATGGTGGCGTGGACCCACAAAGGTGTGGCAATCATCGGGGTTGGGAACAGCCCTCGCGAGGTAGGGCACCGGAATTCCGGTGGTGGTGCCTGGGACAGGCCCTGGGCGTATTGCCGCGGAGGGGTGTTCACGCGGGTGACGGTGGCCGGCCCACCGGCTTTGGCCTGGCACGCTGTGCCCGCAGGAAACAGGAACGAAGCCGAGCAACTGATCAACCGGTTGAAGCTCTACCGGGCCGTGGCGACGCCCTTCGACAACCGGGCGTACGTCTTTCAGGCACCGTGACCGTTGCCGTCGTGCGTGTGTGGCGCTGTTCCTGATCAGCCTCCCACCAACGCGGCCACCAGGCGCGTCATAGGGGGCCGTGGGTCAGGTGTGCCCGGCCAGCTGGTCATCAGGAGGTGGTGGGCGGTGCCGACGATGGCGAGGGCCACCGTGCGCGGGTCGACTGTCTCCGCCACCCGGCCGAGCCCCCGCTCGTCCTGCAGATAGCCGGTGATGGCCTCCTGGATCGTGGTGAAGCCGGGCGCCCCGCCTTCCAGGGCCTCGCGGATGCGCAGCGTGGCGGCGGGGCGGGCCATGGCCAGGCCCGAGATGGCGGGTCCGCCGGAGTCGAACAGCGCCAGGGCGACATCTTCGAGGTTCCGCGCCACCGTGCCCTGTCCGGCGAGCCCGGACAGGGCCTGTGCCTTTGCCGCCGTCCGCGCGAACCGGTCCAGGCAGAGCTCGGCCACGAACTCGTCGAACCCCGCGAAGTGCGCATGCAACAGACCCTTGGCGCAGCCCGCCTCGGTCGTGACGGACCGGCTGGTGAGTGCACCGGGTCCGTCCCTTTCCACGACGCGCTCGGCGGCCGCGAACAGCCGCTCGCGTACGTCCGGCGTCGCCACTCCACGCGGTGACATGGCCTCTCTCTTCCGTTCTGCCTCCGTCGCCCTCGTGGGGCACAACTTCTTGGATGGTAGCGGGGATTGCCAGTCTGGGCACATGCCCATACAATTTGGGCGCATGCCCATGCTCTGTCGTCCACCACAGGAGGCACCCGTGCCGGACATCGTCAACACCGAGCAGGCACAGGCGTGGAACGGCTCCGAAGGAACCCACTGGGCCCGCAACCAGGACCGCTGGAACGCCGTGAACGAAGGCTTCAACGAACGGCTTCTCGACGCCGCCGGCATCACCGGGGACCACCGGATCCTCGACCTCGGCTGCGGCTCCGGGCAGACCACGCGCCTGGCCGCGCTCCGGGCACCCCAAGGGCGTGCGCTGGGCCTCGACCTGTCCGGCCCGATGCTGGCCGAGGCGCGGGCCCGAGCAGAGCGGGAAGGCATCGCCAACGTCTCCTTCACATAAGGCGACGCACAGGCGCATCCCTTCGAGGCGGGTGCGTTCGACGCGGCGATCAGCCGCTATGGCGTGATGTTCTTCGCCGACCCCGTAGCGGCATTCGGCAACGTCCGCCGGGCGCTGCGGCCTGGCGGGCGCCTGGCGTTCGTCTGTCCGGCCGATGCCATGCTCAACGGCTGGGTGATGGCGGTGGCAGCACTGCGTGACTTCCTGCCCGTCGGCGACTTCGGGCAGCCAGGGCTGCCCGGCATGTTCTCCCTGGCCGCCCCGGACCGCATCCGCGACGTCCTCACCGCGGCCGGCTTCACCGGAATCACCGTCAACCAGGCGCAGGCGTACGGGACATGGGGCCACGGAGCCGAGGACGCGGCGGAGTTCCTGCTGGGAACGGGCCCCGGTCGCCACCTGATGAAGCAGGCCGACGCCACTGCACGAGCCCGCGCCCACCGCACCCTGACGGACCATCTGCGCGACCACGAGACGGCAGACGGCACGGTCCGGCTGCGCAGCACGTCGTGGCTGGTCACGGCGGATCACCCGGCCGACCCGTCGGACCGGCCCTGGGGAGAAAGTCGTGGTGGGTCATCCGGGTGTCGTTGAAGATCTTGGAGAGGTAGTTCTTGCCGGAGTCCGGCAAGAGGACGGCCACCGTGTCGTCTTCGGTGAGTTCGGCGTACGCCTGCAGGGTTGCGGCGACGGCCATGCCGGAGGAGCCTCCGACGAGGAGTCCCTCCTCGCGGGCCACTCGGCGGGCGGTGTGGAAGGCCGTGTGGTCGGTGATGGTGATGATGTCGTCGCAGATGTCGGTGTCGTGGTTCTTGGGCCAGAAACATTCCCCGACGGCCTCCAGGAGGTAGGGGTCTCCTGCACCGCCGGAGAAGACGGAGCCTTCCGGATCGGGTTGCCGTACTGGTCCGGACGCCAGGCACCCGGGGTGCACGCAGCCGGACGGTCGGCGACGTTGGTGTAGAACTCCGCGTCTTCGGGACCGAGCCCGCTGGGGCAGACGACGACCTCGGCGCCGTAGGCGCGCATCACGGCGATCTTGTCGGGCGAGACCTTGCCTGGCACACAAGGACGCAGCGGTAGCCGCGCGTTCGGGCGATCATGGCCAGGGCGGCGCCGGTGTCGCCGGAGGTGGGCTCGATGATGGTGCCCCGGGGCGCAGCAGTCCCTCGGCCTCGGCCTCGGCCTGGTCGATCATGAGCCGTGCGATGCGGTCCTTGACCGATCCGCAGGGGTTGACGAACTCCGCCTTCGCCGGCACCAACGGCTTGAGCCCGCGGGTGACCGCGTTCAGACGCACCAGAGGGGTGCCGCCGATCATGTCGGCGACGCAACGGTGGTAGTCCGGACGTTCACTTCCGTCGGTAGGGCCGGCCAGCTGGGCGCTGGTCACGGCTGCGGCCACCTTGCGTGCGCGGTCAGCAGGTCCTCGCCCTCCAGGCGGTAGCGCAACCGCTTCCCGGGCGGATCAGGGGTGACGAACTGGGTGTGGAACTCGTGCGCTCGGGGATTGTCCGCATCCGCGTGCCACTCCAGCCGTGAGCAGCCGGCCTCCAGCCCACCCTGGAAGCCCACCCACACCGACGGACACGCCCGCTTCTCCGTCCTGTTCTCCCACATGTCCTGTCGGGCGTGTGAAGGGCGCCTTCGCTGCACGGGAAACGTCGATGGCAAGGGCCGCCATATCACCTTGCTCCCCCAGCCCATCCAGGAGATCCAGACCCAGGCACGGGCAGAGCAGAAGACCAAGGCATGGCAGCAGCGTTACGCCCTGCGTTCCGGCTGCGAGGCAACAGTGTCCGAGACTGTCCGCGCCCACAGCCTGCGCCACTGCCGCTACCGCGGAATCGCCAAGACACACGTGCAACACGTCCTCACGGCCGCCGGAACCGACATCATCCGCCTCGCCCAGCACCCCCAAGAGGGGCATCGCACCACTCCGACCACCCATTTCCAGCGTCTCTGCCAGCAATTGACTGATGGGACTCGAACCCGCGACTCCTGAAGATCACCAACAGCATCATGTCCGTGGAGCTGGACAACGCCCTTTTGCCTTCGCCGGGCAGAGGCCGCCGGCAGGCAGGTCCGACGGCGCCGGCACAGTCAGGTGTTGTGGTCGTGCGGGCTACTTCGCGCTCTGACCGGCGCCGTTGTCCCCAGGCAACGGCGGTGCGTTCTCGGGCGGTTCCGCCCGGAAGGCGTCCAGCCTTGCGGCACGTTCGTGATGCGGCAACCGCGACATTTTGGAGACCAGTGCCCACATCTCTCGTTCACCGGCCAGCTTTCCCGGCAGGACGAGGCCGAGGGATTCGGCGAGCGGTTTACGTCCTGTGTTGACGAGTGCCCGTACAGCCGCGGACCATTCGTCGGTTGCCGACACGGCTGCGCGATACCACACCGGAATCAGGAAACCTGGCACGGCAACGGCCGTGAGCAGCAGCGGGACATCGGGGCGGGCTGTGGTCAGGGCTGCCGCCGCGCAGAGGATGACGGCGCAGTGGCCGTAGAGCAGAGCCACGAAGAAGTCGACGTTCGCGCGCGCGAGATCGACCTGTCGGCGAACCTGCTCCGGCGCACTACCGGTCAGTTCGTTCCACATCACCTGGGTGTCGAGGCGGAATCTGTCGTAGCCGAACTCCTCGAACCGCCGAATCGCATTGCCCAGCATCGTCGGTGCCAACTGGGCGTCGTCGACCGGGTAGCGAGCGAGTCGTTCGCGGAGCAGCGCGCGCTGCACGGCCGTACGCCGCCGGTCTTTACGGGCGGCTCGGGCAATCCGTGGGTTGGCGTGCAAGGCGGTCAAGCGGGCGGTGTCATCCGGCGTCAGCCGGTCCTCCTGCTCCTGGCGCTCCAGCCGAAGCAGAGTGATGCGGTCCTGCAGGTCCTGCTTGGCCTGCCGTCGGCGAGCGCGCCCGTACGCGCAGAGCGCGCTCGGCCAGAGGGCGTACCCCTCCAGCACGCGGTAGAGGGGGTTCTGCAAGGCGCTGAGCGCCAGTCCGAGGAGTACCGAGACGGCCAGCACTTCGACAGACAGGGGCGTGAGCCCCGTCGACCACAGCTTCCAGGACCAGCCGGTGGGCCGCAGGCTCGGCCAGACAGCGACGACGAAGAGGCTCACGTTCAACGCAGTCGGCAAGAGCCATCCCACCAGGACTGTCCACGCTCCGCCGAGAACACTCTTGGCGATGTCACCCATGTGTCACCACTCGTCGTCATCGTCGAAGGGTGGTCCGGGCGGTGTGCTCTCAGCCGAGCCGTCAGGCGTGGTGTCTGCCTGGCGCGGCGGACGGCTTCGCGGCACCGCCGACGGCTTGGGGGGCGGCGGCTGCCCGGTCCGCCCGGCCGCGCGTAGCGCCGCCACGAAGCCCTGGCAGGTCTCGTACCGGTCGTCCGGTGTCTTGGCCAGCGCGCGGGCGAAGACCGGGTCGACGGCCGGCGGCAGATCCGGCCGCAGTTCGGTGAGGACCGGCGGCGGGTCGTACTGGTGGGCCCACAGCAGCGCCATGTCGTCCTCCCGCCGGAAGGGCGGTGCCCCGGTCAGCATCTCGAAGACCACACAGGCCAGGCTGTAGACGTCGCACCGGCCGTCCACCGGCCGGCCAGAGATCTGCTCGGGCGCCGCATATTCCAGCGTGCCGACGAACTGACCGACGCCGGTGAGATCGGTCAGCGACAGCGACTTCGTCGTCAGCCCGAAGTCGGTCAGATAGGCGTGCTCGGGCCGGTCGTTGTCGGTGCCCTCGGCGATCAGGATGTTGCCGGGCTTGACGTCCCGGTGCACCAGGTCGTGCGCGTGCGCCGCGTCCAGCGCGGAGGCCACCTGCAGGGCGATCCGGCACGCGATCTCCAGCGAGAGCGGCCCGTCCCGGGCCAGCAGCGTCGCCAGATCCCTGCCCTGGACGTACCGCATCGCGATGTAGAGCATGCCCTCGGTCTCGCCGACCTCGAAGACCGGCACGATGTGCGGATGGTCGAGCGCCGCGGCCACCCGTGACTCGTGCACGAGCCGCTGCCGGAAGGTGTCGTTGCGGGCGAGCTCGGGCGCCAACAGCTTCACCGCCACGGTCCGGCCGAGCCGCAGGTCCTCCGCTCGGTAGACCACCGACATTTCGCCCCGGCCGATTTCGTCCTGCAGCAGGTACTCGGCGATCCGTGCTCCCTCTGCGCCCCTCCACTCCCCTCCAGCCTGGTCTTCTCGCCCAGTCAATCAGCCACCACCTTTACACCGGATCCGCTTCAGGATCGCCTCGAAGCCGCCACCGCAGCACGGAAACCACCAGCCAAGAGAGGAGGAGGCGGAGCCCAACGGGCCGCTCCACTACCCGAATCCTATCCAAATGGGGTGGAAGTTGGATGTTTTGCCACTGGAGGGTGCGGCGCTTGGGTCAGGAGAGGCCCCTGAGGACAACAACTCTCGCTCGCCGACTCGGGCCGCTGGAGTGACCTGGTAAGCACAGGCAGGCAGTGACAGTGCGGTACGACGGCCCACTCGGCGGCCTCGCTGAGGTTGCGTCACAGGTACCACCAGTCCGCGACCTGAGTGGTCGGCTCCGGAAGTCCTTCGGGGGTTGACGCGAACCTCATGTGGAGGAGGCAGCCTTGAGGAGGGTTTCGGCGGCGGCGGTGCGGGCGTAGAGGACGGAGCGGCCGACTCGATGGGCGCTGACCAGACCCGCGCTTCGCAATGCGGTCAGGTATGGGGATACCCCGGCCGGGGACAGGCCGGTGCGGTGTGCCAGTTGGGTAGTGGAGGCCGGGGTGCTCAGTTCGGCCAGCAGGCGGGTTCGTGAGCGGCCGAGTACCGCGGCAAGCGCGTCGGTGCCGATCGTGGGTTCGGGGGCCCATAGCGACCCGGTGCCACGTGCTGGATAGGCGAGTTGTGGTGGTTCGGGCGGTGCGACTCGGGTGGTCACACGTGCCCCTGTGAAGGCCGACGGGACAAGCAACAGCCCCGGGCCCGCTGTGGTGCGGGACAGGGGCTTGTTCCGGCGGCTCAGGTGCAGCGCGCTGCCGTCCCATGTCACTGCGGTGTGCAGGTCGTTGAGTACGTGGCCCGCGCCGTGCTCGGCGACCTGGCGGGCCCGGTGGAGGATGTCGGTGTCGAGCACCGCGCGGATGCGTGCCCAGTAGGGGGCGAGAGCCAGCTCCCAGCATGTGCGGATTTCCTGGGCCAGGCGAGCCAGGCGGGCGTGCGGGTCGTGGTGCAAAGACCGCAGCCGGGGGCCGAGACGTTTCTCGCCGAGGCCCAGGCCATCGCAGCGGTGGTCTGCGTCCAGAACATGTACGGCATCGGCGCATCGCCTGAGCAGACGGACTTCCTGCGCATCTGCGGTGAACAGCGCGTCGCGTTCGTGCCGTTCTACTCGATCGCCGGCACCGGAGGCACTTCCGGGGCGATCACCGACCACAGCAGCGTGGTGCATACCATCGCCCGCGCGGGGGGGTGAGCGCAGCTCAGATCCAGCCGGCGTGGACACTGCACCGTGGCCCTCACGTCCTGGCCATCCCCGGCACCGGCGACCCCGACCACCTCGCCGAGAACGTGGCCGCCGGCTCTCTGCGCCTTTCCGAAGACGAACTCACCGTCCTGGACTCCCTCCACCACGAAACAGCAGGAAACAGCTGGAACAAGAGTCCCTTCGGCATCGGGGCCCAGAGCTGAGCTGATACGAGGAGGGAAGACGCCGTCCCGGGAATCAGCGTCCTTTCCCAGCTCTCAGACACCTTGCAAGTCACCCCTCACCCAGTTGCTGAAGAATTCTAATTCGTCAGAGCCGAGGTAATACGCCCCCGTATGATGGATGCCGTAGAACTCTCCATCCTCGGCCACGACAAAGATCCCTGCGTCAGGAAGGTCGTACCCGACCCGGAACAGGCGCTTCCACAGCTCTTGCGACAGATCGGCGATTTCGCTGAAATCACCCTCATACCCGCTGGTCGGATTGATGATCAACGACCTCGGAAATGAATTCGCGAACCCTCTCCTCGATACCCCTGTCCGGACTCCAGCCATTACTGGTGAGTCACTGCAGGACCTCATCCCGCGACATTGATTCAGACACGGCAACCCCTATCGATCAACCATGGAAGGATATGCCGAAGGAGAACCGCTCCGCGCGCTTCGCGGGGAGAACCTCTATCCAGCGGACGTCGAACCGATGTTGGCCGATCTCTCCGACATCAAGCTGGTTCAACGCGCCCACGGCGTACGTGCAAAGGCGCCTTCCCGTATGAGGTTTCGGCGCAGGCCGTGCGGTGCGGGCGCGGAAAAGCGCGGCCAGGGCTCTCGCGGTGCCGGGGAGGTCTTCGCGGCCGGACAGGTAGGTGGCGATGTGCTGCTCGGGCAGAGTGAAGAAAACGTCGAAGAACTCCTGCCAGGCGGTCTCGTCCGGGAGCGTGAGGAGGAATTCGAGGCCGCGGCGGCGCAGGAGGTGCACCATGCGTGCGCTGGGGCTCCACACGACGCGCCGGACGGCTCGGGCCGTCGCGTGAGGTCCTCGGGGGAAATGCCCGGCCAGTGTTGCAGCGACCAGGGGTGCGAGACGAAGGGAGGCCGCCACGCTGAAGGCGGTGGCGGGATGCACGAGGGAGGCCGCCGCGCCGAACGGGATCGTCCGGTCGGGTCTCGGCAACGGGAGGTCGAGCGTGATGTGGGCTCGCTGTTCAACCGTGCTCGAGCCGTCGAGGTGGATACCGAGGGCGGCCAGGCGGGCGTTCAGGCGCTCTCGGAGGGCGGGGAAGCCGAGCGGCGGGCGAGACAGGTCTCGTCCAGTACGACGCGGTCGCCGCCGAGGCGCATCGCGTAGAGGAACGTCGGCCGGCCGGGCGGTATGCCGGGCACGGAGCGCCAGTCCATGAAGGTGCCTTCGCCGTGCGGGAGAAGAGCGCGGGCCGACGGCGCGTCGGTGATGACCTCCAGCGCGGTGTGCACGGCGCGCTGACGCGGCGCGCGGGGAGCCGTAAGTGCGCGGCGGGATCCGGTGGCGTCCACCACGAGGCCGGTGGTGATCCGTCGGCCGTCGGCAAGGTGGACGGTCGAACCGGCTCGGCCGTGGGTGACGGCCACGGCACGTCCGGTGATCTCGGAGATCGAGTCGTGGCGGAGGTGCCTGTGCAGTGCGGCGTTGTCCAGGATGATGTACGGGCGGGTGAGGACGTGCTCGTGACGGGTGATGGCTCGGGTTCGCGTGGCGGTGGCGGCGACCACGGATGCGTACGTGGCGGTTTTGTAGCGCGCGATCAGCAGGGCCCGGTCAAGGTCCGCGGTAGGGCGGCCTGCGGCGGTGACGTCGCGGTACTGGCCGGCTACCACCTCGGTGCGCATGGTGTCGATGAGCGGCAGGACGACGGCCGGCTGCGCCGGGGTGAGTGCCGCGGTGTGCACGAGTTCGTCCGCCCAGGCCAGGGCGAGGTCACCGAGCAGAATCGCCGCGCTGATGCCCAGTCGGTTGGCTGCGCCGGCGCTGCGGCCCTCGCCGTGGGCGTGGGCCAGCGTGCGGTGGACGGTGGGCCGTCCGCGGCGGGTGGACCACTCCGGCCACGGCGTCCATGTACGAGATGATCGCGTACAGTGCCCGCGCCCGATGCGGGGCCAAGCCCGCGTACAGCGCCTGGAACGTGAACAGTCTCCGGGTACGCGGATCCCGTAGACAACTCGCCGCTTTGGCATCCAGGCTCCGGAAGGCCCCCAGTGCGACAAGGCGAGCCAGACCGGGACTGAGCAACTGCCGTACCGAGTCGACATTACGGTCGATGAACTCGCGGCACTCGTAACGGTAGAGCGCGCGGAGGAAGGCCACATATCTGCGATATCCCTCCGCCTCCCGGGCACCGCAGACACGCGCGATCTGGTCCGCCATCGCATCGGTGTCGGTGAGGACGTCCAACCGCGAACCGTCCGCGAAGTGTGCTCGGTAGGCGGGGTCGACCGGCATCAACTCCAGCCAGTCGGCGGCGTCTTCACCGACACACGCCAGCGCCTCCGCGATCGTCTCGGGCAGCGTCAGGACCGTCGGACCCGCGTCGAGGACGTAGCCGCCGGAGGTCACCGAGCACGCTTTGCCTCCGGGAACCGAAGCCTGCTCGCACACCGTCACCTCACACCCGGCCGCCGCAAGGCGCAGCGCCGCCGACAGCCCTGCCGGCCCTGCCCCCACGACCACGACGCGGTTCACGGAGCCACGGACCCTACGGAGTCCGCGCCTGCCCGTATGCGGTAATCGGCCGGAGACAGGTTCCGAGGGCGATGTGTGCTGGGAGGCCATGGGCCTTCCTTTCAAGATCGCTGAACGGGAAGTACACGAAATCGCACGGCGTCATACGACTCACCCGGCTCCGCAGGCCCAACGCCCCATTGTGCGGCAGAGAGGAACGAGAGGACAGGGCGCACAAATCCATGCGGACACCGCGTCACCGGGGACGGTGACGATCCCCGAGGATCTCCTCGACGAGATCCGCGCGGAGGCGGCTGAGCGGGGTCCTTCGGCCTATGTGGCCGAGGCGCTGCGTTGCAAGCGCGAGCGGAAGGAAGCCAGCCGGTCCGGCGGCGGACTTCGTATCCAGGAGCATCCAGGACAAACGCTCTACGGCAACGCATGCGCCGGACGCGTCGCGGGTGGTCAGCGAGCGCGGCAGGGCCGGCCGGCCTGCTCCGTTCTCGGCGGTGGAGACGTCCAGGCCGAGGATGCCGCGGTGGCCGTCGGCGTTGGTGCCGACGGCGATCCGATTGCCCTGCGGCTGCCGGGGAACTCAACCGGAGCGGTTCGCGTGCGGCCGTCCGCGGCCTTGGTCCGCGGTGACTGGGCCGGGGTTGCCTGGCCGCTGCGCGAGGGGTTCGCCGCTGGTTGTGGCACGGCGGGCGGAGGTGGCCGCTCCGATGGCGAGGGCGGCCAGGGCGGCGGTGTAGCCGAGGGCGGTGGGCGTGAGGCCGATGTGGGACGCGGTGAGTCCGGCCGCGATGACGGGCAGTCCGGAGGCCAGGTAGTTGATGACGTAGCCGGCGGCGAACAGTCCGGCGCGTTCGCCTGGGCGTGCCAGGTGGGCCAGGGTGCGGGAGGTGCCCAGGAAGACCGCGCCGTAGCCGAGGCCGGACACGGCGGCGCCCAGGAAGAACAGCGGGGCGCTGGTCGAGGCGAGAGCGGTCAGGGTGAGGACGGTGCCGGTGGCCAGGGTCAGCGCCCCGGCGGTCAGGGAGCGGGCCGGCGGCCATCCGCGGGCCAGTACGGATCCCAGCGCGCCGGTGCCGACAGCCGCGGCCACGGTCAGGCCGCCCGTCAGGTGGCTGGACAGGTGCAGGACGTCGACGGCCAGGGACGGGCCGAGCGCTATGAACAGCCCGGTCAGCGACCAGGCGGCGAGGGAGAAGGGGACGAGGGCCAGGAACTGCCTGCGGATGCGGCGGGGCACGGCGATGCGAGGGCGCAGCGAGGTCGCCGCTCCGGGGCGGCGAACCGCTGTCTCGGGCACGGCCTGCATGCCGACGGCCGTGGTGAGGAAGACGGCGGTCAGCACGGCGAAGACCAGAGTGGTGGGGGCGGGGGCGTACTCCACGAGCAGGCCGGAGCCCAGCGCTCCCGTCGCCATGCCGACGGGTGGGGCCATGCTGGCCACGAGTGCCCCCAGGTGCGGGTTGCGGGGTGGCTGCAGGTCGACCAGTCCGGCGCTGAGGGGGCCCATCGCGGCGCCGGCGGCCAGTCCCTGCACGGCGCGCGCGGCCATCAGCCAGCCCACTTTGTCGGCCGCGATGAACAGCACCATGCTCAGCGCCTCGGCCAACAGGGCCGCGGTCACCACCGGGCGGCGGCCGATGTGGTCCGACAGTCTCCCGACGGTGAGCAGGGCGAGCAGCAGCGCGAAGACGAAGACGGCGAACACCACCGTCAGCGTGCCTGCCGAGAAGCCCCACTGCGCCTGGTAGACCACATACAGCGGGGAGGGCGCGCCTGCGGCGAATATCACGGCGGCCAGCGTCGCTCCGAGGAACCAGAACGAGGCCGCACGGCCGGGCCGGAGGGTCACGGCCATCACCATCCTCACACCAGGTCGGAGTGCTCTCAGGAGCACGGTGCGGCCCCGTGCCCCTGGCGGGCAAAGAACGTTGCCGCCTTGGCAACCGTGGTGTGAGTGGCTCCCGCACCGCTGCGCGCCGGACCCGACCGGGATTCAGCCAGGCCCCTCAGCGGCTGCTCTTGTTCCGTGGGCGTGGTTTGGCGCGTACGTGCATGCGCTCGCCCTGGCGGCCGAAGACGCTGAGGAGTTCGACGGGGCCGTCCCCGGTGCTGCCGAACCAGTGCGGGACCCGGGTGTCGAACTCGGCGGCCTCGCCTGCCGTCATGATCAGGTCGTGGTCGGCCAGGATCAGACGGAGGTGCCCGGAGAGGACGAAGAGCCATTCGTAGCCCTCGTGGGTGCACGGCTCCGGAGTGCTGCGGGTGGCCGGGATGACCATTTTGTAGGTCTGCAGTGAACCGGGCTGCCGGGTCAGGGGCAGCACCGTGTTGCCGTTGATGCGCTGGGGTTTGAGGCGAATGCGCGGGTCGCCGACTTCGGGGGCGCCGACCAGTTCGTCGAGGGGGACCTGATGGGCCTGGGCGATGGGGAGCAGGAGTTCCAGACTGGGGCGGCGCTGGCCGGACTCCAGGCGGGACAGGGTGCTCTTGGAGATGCCGGTGGCCTCGGAGAGCGCCGCCAGCGTGACGCCACGCTGGGTGCGCAGCCGCTTGAGGCGGGGGCCGACCTCGGACAGGGCTCGGGTGACGGCGGGTTCGTGCTCCATGCCACCCATTGGACCCCCCTTGTCCCGTAAACAGCAACAAATGTTGTGATTTCTGGATGGCGATCCCAGCCTGAGGGCGGAGGTGATCGCCATGAGCGACAACAAGAACGACGCACCGAACGATTCCGTTGATTCCGTTGATTCCGTCTATGACGTGGTGGTGATCGGTGCCGGAGCGGCGGGGATGAATGCGGCCCTGGTGCTGGCCCGCGCTTGCCGCCGCGTGGCGGTGGTGGACTCCGGGGAACCGCGCAACGCCCCGGCTGCGCATATGCAGGGCTTTCTGTCCCGGGACGGGATGCCACCGTCCGCCCTGCTGGCGGTGGGCCGGGCGGAGGTGGCGGCCTACGGCGTGGAGGTGATCGAGGGCCGGGTGGAGGACATCGCCCCCGGCTACTTCGTGCACCTGGCCGGCGGCCCGGTACTCCGGGCCCGCCGGGTGGTGGTGGCCACCGGACTCCGCGACGAGCTCCCCGAGATCCCCGGCGTACGCGAGCGATGGGGCAGGGACCTGCTGCACTGCCCGTACTGCCACGGCTACGAGGTCCGCAACCAGCCGATCGGAGTGCTGGGCACCCACCCGGGCGCGGTGGAGCACGCGCTGCTGCTGCGCCAGTGGTCGGCCGACGTGGTGTTCTTCCCCCACACCCTCGACCTGAGCGGCGACGAGCGCCAACGGCTGGCCGCCCGGGAGATCCGCATCGCCGAAGGCGTGATCAAGCAGCTGGTGGTGGCGGACGACCGGCTGAGTGGGGTCGAGCTGTCCCAGGGCCAAGTGGTGCCCCGCAGCGCCGTGTTCGTCTTCCCTCGCATGGTGCCCCACGATGCCCTGCTGACCGGCCTGGGCTGCGAGAGGGATGAGAACGGTTGGGTGATCACTGACCGCACGGGCCGGACCAGCGAGTTCGGTGTGTGGGCGGTGGGCAATGTGGCCGATTCGCGCGCCCAGGTGGTGACCGCGGCCGGTATGGGATCGGCAGCCGCGATCGCCATCAACCACGACCTCGTCCAGGAGGAGGTCGAGCGGGCCGCCGAGGACCGCCGCACGGCCGATGCGTCCTAAACCGGCCGGCCTCACCCCGCCCCCTGCTGGGCGTGCCCCGCCTGCCCGACCAACAGACAACAACAGACAACAACAGACAACAGGCAACAGGCAACAGGCAACAGGCAACAGGCAACAGGCAACAGGCAACAGATACAAGGGACATCCGCACCATGCCCATATCCCCCCAAGACAGCATCACCGCACAGCCCCTCCCCGGCCAACGCCAGGACGCGGGTCCCGGGGCCGGCCGCACCGCGTGGCCCCGGGCCGGCCTGGCGTTCGCGGTGCTCGGCATCGTCCAGGCAACTCTGATCTTCACCATCACCCTGATCTCCATCCCGCTACCGGACATCGCACGGGAGCTCGGCCTCGGCTCGGCGGATCTGGTACTGCTCCAGGCCGCATACGGGCTGCCCTACAGCGGCTTGCTGCTGTTCGGCGGGCGGCTCGCGGACCGGTACGGCGGCCGGCGGCTGTTCACGGCGGGCCTGGCCCTCTTCGGACTCGCCTCCGCGGCAGCCGCCTTCGCGCCCACCTTCGAAGCGCTGGTGACGGTGCGCTTCACGCAGGGGGTCGGCGCGGCACTGACCGCACCGGCAGCACTGGCGGTGCTGCGTGCGGTGTTCCCCGAGCCGGCCCGCTTCGGCCGGGCCATGGCCACCTGGGGCGGCGTCTCCGTACTCGGCGCGGCCGTGGGCACCCTCACCTCCGGCGCGGCCACCACATGGATCTCGTGGCGCTGGATGTTCGCCATACCGGTCCTCGTCGCCGCCCTGGCCCTGGCCCTGACCCGGCCCCTGCTACCGGCAGGACCCGCCCCGGCGTCCCGCGCCCGCCCCGGCCTGGACCCCGCGGGCGCCGTACTCGCCACCCTTGGCATCTCCCTGGCCAGCTACGGCCTGATCCTCAGCGAAGACCACCCCTGGGCCTCGGCCGCCGTCCTCGCCCCGCTCGCCATCGGCGCCGTGCTGCTCGGTGCGTTCCTCGCCCTTGAGCGCCGCGTCCGCGACCCGCTCCTGCCGCCCGGCTTCATCCGCACACCACACCGCATCGTGGGCCTTGCCGGAGTCCTGCTCGCGGCCGCCGGAATCGGCCTGGTGACCTTCCTGCTCGCCCTCTACCTCCAGCAGATACGGCACTGGTCGCCGCTGGCGACGGCAGGCGCCTTCCTGCCGTTCACCGTCGCCCTGATCGCCACCAACCGCGCCGCGGCACCCCTGGTCGCCCGGTTCGGGGCCGGCCGCATCACCATCGCCGGCCTGACCATCGCTGCCGCGGGACTGGCCCTGCTCGCCACCATCGACCCCAACACCACCTACGTCCTGGGCCTGTTGCCGGGTCTGATCCTTCTCCCGGCCGGCACCTCCCTCGCCTTCTCCGGATCGGCCGTCCTGATCACCGCGGACGTGCCCGAGCACCAGACCGGCCTGGCCGGCGGCGTCATGAACACCGCGATGGAACTGGGCCCCACCGTCGGCCTGGCCGCACTGATGGCCGTCGCAGCCACCCAGACCAACGTGGTCGCCGGCTATGCCTGGGCCCTGGGCACCGGCGCCGCCGTCTACCTCACCGCCGCCCTCACAGCCACCGCACTCATCCGCCGCACCCCACCGCCCCGGCCTACGGGACGGACACCCCGGCACCATGCGTGCGGAGAGAACAGCGGTTTCACCCATGCGCAATAACACAGGGATGCGGGACACATGGCCCGCACCTCGACGTCCCGGGTGCGGGCGGTCTCACCAACGAAAACCGCACAACACCCACCGAGACCGAGCGAGCGCCCTACCTCCCACAGCACCTCGGCCGTTGTAGCTCTGAATCGCCGTGGCGGTCTCGCGCCGGTTGGCGGGCGGCGCCCCAGCTCCACTCTGGTGCCGCCAGGTCTTCCCGACGGACGCCTGGCGAGGCGTTCAAGGCCCGGAGCAGACGACGGCGAGCCGCTACCGACTCCGCCAGTCTGTGGAACCAGGAAGTGAGGGGGCACCGCTCCCACTCTGGTACCGGAGCGGCCCGGTACAGCTAGCGACTGCCGGTCCCAGCACGCCCGAGCCGTTGGCCGCTCTCCACGGGGCGGCCCAGTTCGTCGCAGTGGACAACTGCGGTTGCGTCGCTCTGGCCTCTGCTACGGTGCCCGGGGTCGACGATCACAGGGGGGACGGATGGGGGTCGTCAATCGGTCGAGGGCTGAGCGGCAGCGTCAAGCGCAGATCCTGCGCTATTGGCGAGCCGTGGAGTATTTCAGCCCGCCGAAGGTCGATCCGGCGAATCCACGCAAGAACCTCTTCGCCGTGGGGCCGAATCGGCCACTGCCCTGGGAACCCGGCTCCGTCATCAGTCGGACCCGGTCCCGGCCGAGCCTCGTGTGGCAGCACACGGTCTACGCCGGGATCTTCGCGGTCGACAAGGTACGTGATGTCTTGCTGCAGGCGTTCCGCGCTCCGGAGTCCGAGCAGGACTTCGATGGCCGGATCGGCGGTGACAGCGCCGTGCTCTGCTTCACCGTGAACCAGGACGGGCTGCTGATCAAGGACAGTGTCACCCTGTCCTCGTGTGCCTGGGCGGTCGGGCAGACCCTGGATCCCGGGCCGCACAGTGACCAGTGGCTGACCGGTTTCGACGAGGACAGCACACACCTGCTGCAGCGGCTGCTGGACCTTGGCGACGGGAGGATCGAAGTCGATCGCCAGCCCGTGGCCGGCCCTGCGTCGCCGCAGTCGGGACTCGGCCCGGTCGCGGGGCTGATGTCCCGCCTCGCCGTCAGCGCGGCGAAGGGCGGGCTCGGGGCAGCGGCCGGTGCGGTAGGTGCCGGGCTGGGTCCCGTGGCGGGGGCGGTGGCCGCGAAGGTGATCGAGCAGGTCGGCGGTGACTTGATCGATTCCGCTGCTGCCCGGTTGACCGACCACGCCCCGGGCGACAGCGCAGCATCCGGCCAAGGTCTGGGCAACGGTGAAGCAGAGGAAGCGGAGCAGCGCGAGGCGGAACCGGAGGGGCCTCCGCCCGAGGTGGGCACGAAGGTCCTGGATGTGTATGACCTGGCGGCCATCACCCGGTGGGTGGCCGAGCAGCTCGGCGTCGCCGAGGTTCTCCTGCCCAACGCGATCCGGGTCAAGAGCTATCAGGTCGCGGCCCGGCACGCGGATGAGGCGGGCGGTGATGTCTTCCTCAACAGCTTCTACGCCGACGATCTGGAGCGGGTCGCCGGTGTCCTCGAGGCCGGACAGGCCGGCACCGCGCTGCTGGATTACCTGCGGGCCGAGGCGGATCTGGATGCGATGAACCGCTTTGACGTGCGGCGCCTGCCCGAGATCGTGCTGGAGAGCGTGCAGCCGTCGAGCATGCCCCTGGGCCGGTGGCCGGCGGATGCCGACAAACCGCTGGTGCTCAGCCAGCAGTTCGCGGTCAACCGCATCCTGGCGAGTCTCGGGCAGGACAACGGCGGCGGCCTCTACGGGGTCAACGGACCACCCGGAACCGGCAAGACCACCATGCTGCGCGACCTGATCGCGGCCCTGGTGGTCCAACGAGCCGAGCGGTTGGCGGCCCTGGAACGGCCGGAGGATGCCTTCGCCCGAAAGCCGCGTACCTGGCGCACGGAGGAGAACGCCGGCAAGACCTACCCGCGCACCATTCACCCCCTGATCCCCGAACTCACCGGCTTCGAGATCGTGATCGCTTCGTCCAACAACGGAGCGGTGGAGAACGTCACCCTGGAAGTCCCCGGCGCACGGGCGATCGGCGACGCATGGCAAGGGCGCGCCGACTACCTTGCAGGCCCCGCGAGCCTGGCGCTGGAGGAAGACGCCTGGGGTGCGATCGCCGCACGCCTGGGACGGCGCAGCAATCGCTCCGACTTCGTCCAGCGCTTCTGGTGGGGCGAGCAGGCCAAGGGCAACAGCAAGCCAAGGCCGGAGGCGAACGAGGACCGCCCGCTCCTGGGCCTGCACAAGATCCTGCAGCTGCAGGCCAATCACCTCTCTGCCGCCTCACAGAACGCCCCGAGCACGAGCCCTGATGCCGACGCGGCGGCGCCGCTGGGGCAGGAGACCTGGACGCAGGCGGTCCAGCGCTTCACCCAGGCCCGCAGCCACGTGCGCGCGCTGGCCGCGGAGCGGCAGGAGATCGCGGAACTGCTCACCCGGCTCGCCGGCCCCGATGCCCTCCTGGATGAGCTGGTGGCCTGGGAGTCCGGCGCCCATGACACGCTGCTGCTCCTGCAACAGGAGCAGCGCCGCGTCGAAGACGAACTTGCCGACCACCGGGAGGAGCACGCCCGGCGCCAGGACGCGATGTCCGCCGAGCGAACGCGACTCGACCTGGCCGAAGCCGCAGTCCGCTACGGCGAGGAAGGCGTCAGGACAGCGGAGTCGGCACTCCACGCCCACGATGCGGGCAAACCCGGCCTGATCAGGAGACTGGTCACCCGCGAGCCCATGCGGCGCTGGGAGACCGGGCGCCTTCCGCTCCAAGCGGATGTGGAGGCCGCAGACGCCCGGCTTGCCGAGCTGGAAGCCGCTCGGGCCGCACGGCACGCGGCTTTGCGCTCCGCCCAGGGGGAACTGGATCAGGCATTGGGCGCGATCATGCGCACTGAGGCCCGGCTGACCGCGTGCGAGCAGGCACGTGAGCGCCAGGTCACCACCGCCGCCGAGGCCGGACAGCAAGTGGCCCGCCGGCGCCGCGAGCGGGAAGCCGAGCAACGCCGGCTGGCCGCCGCCAGGGAGCGGTGGGGCGACTGCGTGCCGGGAACCGAATGGCAGGCGGCCCCCGATGACCGCCAGGCGATGGAGACGCGGGAGCAGTCAGCGCCCTGGATGGACGCCGCGTTCGCCGAGGCACGCTCGGAACTCTTCCTCGCGGCCCTGGATCTGCACCGCGCGCTGCTGGCCACCGCGCCCGAGCGCATGCGCAAGAACCTCCAGGCCGTGATGGAGGTGGTCAAAGGTCAGGCGCCGGCAGACCTGGACGCCGAAACGGTGCTGGCCGCCTGGCAGTTGCTGTTCCTGGTCGTTCCCGTGGTCTCGACGACCTTCGCCTCGGTGGGCCGCATGTTCGCCCAGCTGGGCAGCGAGGCCCTGGGCTGGCTGTTCGTCGACGAGGCCGGCCAAGCCGCCCCGCAGGAGGTGGTCGGCGCCCTGTGGCGCGCCCGCCGTGCCGTCGTTGTCGGCGACCCGCTGCAGCTCGAACCCGTGGTCACTCTCCCGTGGACGGGCCAGCGGCGCCTGGCCGGACACTTCGCGGTGGACCGTCAGTGGGCCCCGGCTGCCGCTTCCGTCCAGGCCCTCGCAGACCGCCTCAACCCGTACGGCACCTGGCTGAAGGACCAGGACGGCGAGGACATCTGGCTCGGCTCCCCCCTGCGGGTGCACCGCCGCTGCGATCGCCTGATGTTCGACATCAGCAACAAGATCGCCTACGACGGGATGATGGTCTACGGAGTCGATCGGGACCAGGACGACTTCCCGCTGGCGCAGCGCAGTGTGTGGTGGGACGTCCGCGCACTACCGGGCGAGGAGAAGTGGAACCCTGAGGAAGGAAGGGCCCTGGAGATCACCCTCGACCGGATACGCACCCGCATTGACGAGGCGATCCGACAGGAGCGACTGCACACCGGCGAGGCGCTCCCCGGCGACGCTGCGGGAGGCGACCCCGCCACAGAGCGAAAGCGCCGTCTGAACGATTCCGTCTTCGTCGTCAGCCCATTCCGCGACGTCGTCCACGGCCTCGGCAAGGTGGTGGGCGGGGCACTCACCGCCAAGCGCTACGGCACGGTGCACACCACGCAAGGCAAGGAAGCGGACATCGTGATCCTGGTGCTGGGCACCGGCGCCGGACAGGTGGGGTCTCGGAACTGGGCCGCTCAAAAGCCCAACCTCCTCAACGTCGCCGTCACCCGCGCCCGTCGGCGCCTCATCGTCATCGGCGACCTCGACGCCTGGTCGCGGCACCGCTACTTCAAGGATCTGGCACAGCACGAGCTGATCCACAGATGGACCCCGGAGCGCTGAGCCGGCGCCCTCTTCCATCCCCGGCGCGGCCGGCTCGGTCCCATGAGAGTGACGGCGGGCCTCAGTTGGGTTCGTGTCGCGCGTCGTGCTCACCGGGGGCGAGAGGGAAAGCGGCGACGAAGTGAGCTCCGGCAGCGGGTGGGGTCTCGCTGAGGGTGAGAGTCCCGTGGTGGTTGTGGGCGATTTCGCGGGCGATGGCCAGGCCGAGGCCGGTGCCGCCGCTGGTGCGGTTGCGGGAGGCGTCGAGGCGGGTGAACCGCTCGAAGATCTTTTCTCGGTGCTCGGCGGGGATGCCGGGGCCGTCGTCACGGACTTCGACCAGAGCGGTGGCGGCGTGGGCGGAGACGGTGACCAGTACGCGGCTGCGGGCGTGGCGCACGGCGTTGTCGAGGAGGTTGCGCAGGAGCCGTTCCAGCTGTCGCGCATCGCCGTGGACAGTGACGTCGTCGCTGGTGGGGCAGTCGATCTGGACGGAGGCGGGGGCGTGCCGGCGGGCCTGTGCGGCTGCTTTCCGGGTCAGGACTCCCAGTTCGACGGGCCGGGCGGTTGACGGAGTGCCGTTGTCGAGGTCGGCGAGCAGGAGCAGGTCTTCGGTGAGTTGCTCCAGGCGTTCGGCGTCGCTGAGGGTGCCGCGGATGACGCTGGGCCAGTCCGTGCCGTCGGGGTAGTGCAGGGCTACTTCGAGGTCTGCTCGCAACGCGGCAAGAGGAGTGCGCAGTTCGTGGGAGGCGTCGGCGGTGAAGCGTCGTTGTTGCTCGGCGGCTTGTTCCAGCCGGTCGAGGGTGTCGTTGGTGGTGGTGGCCAGGCGGGCGATCTCGTCGTGGCGGGGTGGGACGGGTACGCGCAGGCTCAGGTCACGGCTGGTGATGGTGCGCAGGCGCTGTTGGATGTCCTCCACGGGGCGCAGGGACCGTGAGGTGGTGGCCCAGACGATCAGGGCGACCAGGAGGACTGCCGCGGGAAGGCCGATGTACAGCACATGATCGACCGTGGCAACGGCCTCTTCGGCGTCCTGGGGGGTGACGAGGACATGCAGGGTGAGGTTCTCGACGGGGGCGCTCGACCTGCCGTCGAGCAGGCCACGGCCCTGGAAGGTCGAGGACATCACCCTGAAGTCGCGGTCGGCGAACTCTTCGCTGCCGGGCCGGGCATCGCTGGTTACGGTGCCGAAGTGGAGGTCCCGTTCGATGGCGACGGTTGGTCCTGGGAGGTCAGGGTGCACACCCAGGGGATCGGGTACGAAAGGCTCCAGGTCGGGGTCGCCTTCGACGAACCGACCCCTATGGTCGACGATCGCCCACGCGTCGGCGGTCTCGAAGGGGAGCTGGTTGCTGTCGGCGCCGCGCTTGTAGCGCTGCTCGATGATGCCCAGGCTGACACTGGCCCGGTTGCGGGCATCGTTCATTTTCGAGGCGTAGACCTCATGGCGGAGCCACCATGCGCCGACGGCGAAAGCCAGGGCAGCGGTGAGGGCTGCGGCCAGGGCGGCGCGGAGGCGGATCGGCAGGCGCTTACCGAGCATCGTCGAGCAGTCGGTAGCCGACACCGCGCACCGTGTGAATGGTGGCGCGGTTGAACGGGATGTCGATCTTGCGGCGCAGTGCTCTGATGTGGACGTCGATGATGTTGCTGGTGGCCTGGTGATGGGCGTCCCAGACCTGTTCGAGCAGGTCGGCGCGGCTCACTACGTCTCCGGCGCGGAGCCCGAGGTAGGCGAGGACGGCGAATTCCTTGGCCGTGAGTTCGATCTCGGTCCCGCCGCGGCGGCATCGGCGGGTGGCCGGGTCGAGGTGCAGGTCGCCGATCTGGACGGCGGGCTGGCGTATGGGGCCGCCGCGGCGGATCAGGGCTCGTAGCCGGGCCAGCAGCACCACGTAGGAGAAGGGCTTGGTCAGGTAGTCGTCGGCTCCGGTGTCCAGGGCCTCCGCCTCGTCGTACTCGCCGTTCTTGGCGGTGAGCATCAGGATCGGGGTGCGGATGTCCTCGCGTCGCAGCCGGTCGCAGACCCGGTACCCGTCCAGGCCGGGGAGCATGATGTCCAGGATGATCGCCTGGTAGGGCTGCTGCCGGGCCATCCAGAGGCCGTGGCGGCCGTCATGGCACACATCGACGGCGTAGCCCTCGCTCTCCAGGCCACGGCGGAGCACGGAAGCCAGTCGTTCCTCGTCCTCCACCACCAGTACGCGCACTCCGCAATGGTGCCACGGGCGCGATTGCCCACATGAGGATCGCTTCATGCGGCTTCATCGCTGCTTCATGACGGCCGGCCGACGGTGGACGCCCTGTCCGCGTCCTGCAGGAGGCCCAGTGTCCGCCCCCGCCCCGTCCCGCCCTCGCCCGTTCGCGGACCTGGCGCTACCCCGCGACGGTGACACCCACCGGCGACGTCCGGGCCGCCCCCACCTCCTGGCGCTGCTGTTCTTCGCCGCCTACGCCGCCCTGTCGGTCACCAAGCACCTCCAGCTCCGCTCCACCGGCTACGACCTGGGCATCTTCGAGCAGGCCGTACGGGCCTACGCCGAACTGCGCGCCCCCGTCTCCGAACTCAAGGGCGCCGGCTACAACCTCCTCGGTGACCACTTCCACCCGATCCTGGCCACCCTCGCCCCGCTCTACCGGCTCTTCCCGACCCCGCTGACCCTGCTCACCGCCCAGGCCGCGCTGGTCGCGCTGTCCGTCATCCCGGTCACCCGGCTGGCGATCCGCACCACCACCCCGCGGCTGGGCACCGCGATCGGCATCGCCTACGGCCTGTCCTGGGGCCTGCAGAAAGCCGTCGCCTTCGACTTCCACGAGATAGCCTTCGCGGTCCCCCTGCTCGCCTTCTGCCTGGAAAGCCTGGCCCTGCGCCACTGGCGCACCGCCGCAGCCTGGGCGGCGCCCCTGGTCCTGGTCAAGGAAGACCTACCGCTGACCGTCACCGCGATCGGCCTGTACCTCCTGCTGCGCGGCCGTCGTCGGCTGGGCACGGCCGTACTGGCCTACGGCATCCTGTCCGGCCTGCTGATCGTGCTGGTCGTCATCCCGGCCTTCAACCCCGGCGGCCACTACGACTACCTCCACACCGCTACCCAGGCCACCGGGGATCCGCTCACCCGGCTGCTCCTGCCGCCGGAGAAATCGGGCACCCTACTCGCGCTGCTCGCCCCGACCGTATTCCTGGCCCTGCGCTCACCGCTGGTCCTCCTCGCGCTGCCCACGCTCGCCTGGCGCTTCTGGTCGACGAATCCGGCGTATTGGGGGCTGGACTACCACTACAGCGCCGTGTTGATGCCCGTCGTCTTCCTCGCCTTCGCCGACGCACTGGGCAGACTGAACCGTCCCAGGCTGGTCACCCGGACCGTGGCCGTCAGCGTCACGGCAAGCTTGCTGGCTCTCCCCTTCCTGCCACTGCGGGATCTGGCCGGCCCCGCGTGGCGGCCCAGCCCCTGGGCCGGCGCGGCCCGCGAGGTCTTGGCCGCCGTGCCGGACGGCGCCGAGATCGGAGCCGTCAACCGCCTCGCCCCGCAGCTCACCTCGCGGGCCCGCGTCTACCGGTTCCCACAGGTCTTGGACAGCGGCACCGAGCCGGAGTGGTTGCTGATCAGCGACCCCGCCCGTGGTGGCCTGCCTGACCTCGCGTGGGAGCTGCCCCGCCTGCCGGAACTTCCGTCGCTCGGCTACCGATTGGTGATGGAGCGATCCGGCATCCAGCTCTACCGGCTCGCTGACCGATACTGACTTCGGCTGGTCGGTGCGACGCGGGGATGCCAGGGATACCAGGGATGCCCCGGCACCTCCTTCGGTTGCCCAAAGCGGACCGTGAGCACGACCAAGCGGCAAAACCCCAGTCCGGAGACAGCACCTTCGCAGTCACTCGGTGAGGGTCGGTTACCCCTGCGGCGGCTGCAGGTTGACGAGGACGTCCTGGTACCGCTGTGCGGCCTGGGCATTGAGGATCCAGTGCGCTGCGGCGTCGGTGAGTTCGGCGGCCAAGGTCGAGACCGACCTCCAGAAGCTGTTCGCCCAGGCCGCCCTGCATGGATTGCGGCCACGGCCACCCACAGGCGGCGCACGCGCAGTCGCAGATCCATACCTCAATCCGAAGAAGCCACTCCCCCTTCCCCAACACCCCAAGACGGGTTCGTCGTTCGTCGTGTGTGCGGTTGGCATCGCTCGCGGCGTCGGCGAGTTGATCGCCTTCACAGACCAGGCATGGGGAAGGCCGGCTTTGCCGGCAGGGTCGACCTTCAGCCGAGGCTGCGGCGCCGCGCGGCAGGCAGGCGAAAGGGCGCAAGTCGACCAACTTTCAGGCTGCCGGGAGAAAAACCGACCTGTGGGCTTGTTAGGTAAGCCTTGCCTCACTTATTCTCCGATGCTGGTTCACACCATGTGGGCCGCAACGCGCAGGGCGTTACGTAAGTGCCGCCCAAATCGGAGGAATCATCGTGCCCGAATTCGTGCAATCCGTCGTGGCCGCTGCCGGGTTGGCCATGGTTGCGGGGGCCAGGTGAAGGGCAACCGGCTGGCGCTCGATGCGGCCCTGACGGCGCTGGCTCCGGCGGTATGGGGCAGCACCTACCTGGTGACGACGGAGCTGCTGCCGCCCGGCAGACCGCTGCTGGCTTCCACGGTGCGGGCGCTGCCCGCGGGGCTGGTGCTGCTCGCGGCCGGTCGCGTACTGCCGCGCGGGGTGTGGTGGTGGCGTGCTCTGGTGCTGGGCGTGCTGAACATCGGGGCCTTCTTCTACCTGCTGTTCGTTGCCGCCTACCACCTGCCCGGCGGCGTGGCCGCGCTGGTGGTGGCGCTTCAGCCGATGTTGGTGCTGCTGCTGGCGGCGTTCCTGTTGAAGGACAGGATCCGGCCGATGCAGCTGGCGGCGTGCGTACTCGGTGTGTTGGGCGTGGCGTTGCTGGTCCTGCAGCCGCAGGCGGGGGTGGATGCCGTCGGCGTGCTGGCCGGGCTGGGGGGCGCGGTCTGCATGGCGTCCGGCATCGTGCTCACCAAGCGGTGGGGCCGCCCGGACGGTGTGGGCGTTGTGACGTTCACCGGTTGGCAGTTGACCGTCGGAGGTCTGGCTCTGGCACCGGTCACGCTGGTCGTCGAAGGTCTGCCCAGCCGTATCACCGGCACGAACATCGCGGGGTTCGCGTACCTGAGCGTGATCGGGGCCCTGTTCGCCTACGCGATCTGGTTCCGGGGCATCGGGCGGCTGCCCGCACTGGCGGTGTCGATCCTGGGGTTCGCCAGCCCGCTGGCCGCGACGGTCCTGGGATACGTCGTCCTGGGCCAGGCACTGACGCCTCTGCAGATGACTGGTGCCGCGGCCGTGGTCGCCGCGGTGGCCTTGGCGCAGCCCAGGCAGCAGCGCAGTGTCCAGGCGCCGGCTGACGGGCCTGTCAAGGCGTCCGACAACCACATACCGGCCGGCGGAGGAAAGCTGTGATGGAGACCGCACCGTTCAACGCACGCATACCCGGCACGCATCTGGGCGGGTGCCTGACCGGCCTGCTCAGGGAACAGGCCGCGGCGCAGCCCGAAGCCATCGCGGTGGTGTGCGGCGACCAGCACCTGACCTACCGGGAGCTGGCGCAGGCAGGCAGTCGGCTCGCCGCCTGTCTGCGGGACCTGGGTGTGGGCACGGATGACTGTGTGGGCCTGTACGCCGAGCCGTCCCTGGAGCTGATGACCGGCGTGTGGGCCATCCTGTTCGCCGGGGCCGCCTATCTGCCGCTGTCCCCGGAGTACCCGGAAGACCGGCTGCGCTACATGATCGAGGACAGCCGCACCCGAGTGATCGTCGCCCAGGGCCACCTGGCCGCGCGCGTAGCGGAGCTTGCCCGGCCGGGAACGCGGGTCGTCACCCTGGCCGATGCGGCGGACTGCGTCGACGTGGACCCGGCGACGGTACGGCCGGACGCCCTGGCCTACGTCATCTACACCTCCGGCAGCACCGGCCGGCCGAAGGGCGTGATGATCGAGCGCCGCAGCATCCTGTCCCAGATGCGCTGGATGCACGCCTACGGGCACCTGGGCAAGGGCACCACGGTGCTGCAGAAGACGCCGATGAGCTTCGACGCGGCGCAGTGGGAGATCCTCGCCCCCGCGGTGGGTGGCCGGGTCGTCATGGGCGCTCCGGGCATCTACCGCGACCCCGCGGCCGTGATCGAGGCCGTCGTCACGCACGAGGTGACCGCGCTGCAGTGCGTGCCCACCCTGCTGCAAGCACTGCTGGACACCGAGGAGTTCGACCGGTGCGGCACGCTGCGACGGGTGTTCTCCGGTGGTGAGGCCCTCTCCTGGCGGCTCGCGCGGTCCTTCGCCACCGCTCTCCCGTGGGCGTCACTGGTCAACCTGTACGGGCCGACCGAGTGCACCATCAACGCCACCGCGTGCCTGGTCGACCCGGACGCGGCCGGCGACGGCCCGGGCACGGTCCCCATCGGGGTGCCGGTCGACAACACCCAGTGCTTCATCCTCGACCAGAACCTGGCGCCGGTGGACATCGGGGAAACCGGCGAGCTGTACATCGGCGGCATCCAACTGGCCCGCGGCTACCTGCACCGACCCGAGCAGACGCGGGAGCGGTTCATCCCCTCGCCGTTCGTCCCGACCCAGCGGCTCTACCGGACCGGCGACCTGGCGTACTGGAACCCCGACGGCACCATCCAGTTCACCGGCCGGGCCGACAACCAGGTCAAGCTCCGCGGCTACCGCGTCGAGCTGGACGAGATCGCCCTGGCGATCGAGGAGCACCCCTGGGTGCGGCACGCGGCCGCGCTCGTCACCGACGACGAGCGGACCGGCTTCCAGAACCTGGTGGCCTGCATCGAGCTGAACCCCAAAGAAGCGGCTCTGATGGACCAGGGGAACCACGGCGCGCACCACCGGTCCAAGGCCAGCCGGCTCCAGGTGAGGGCACAGCTGTCCGACCCCGGTGTGCGAGACCGCGAGGAATGTGCCGGCCGCACGGTCGTGGAGCTGCCCGGCAGGCAGGAGACGCAGCGCCGGCGCCGGGAGGTCTTCGCCCGCAAGACCTACCGCTTCTACGACGGCGGCGAGGTCACCCGGGCGGATCTGCTGGAACTCCTCGCCGAGCCGACGGTCGAGGCCGACGGCCTGTCCCGTGGTCTCGATGAGCTGACGTTCGCCGAACTCGGCGAGCTGCTGCGCTGGTTCGGCGCGTACCGCAGTGACGAGCGGCTGCTGCCGAAGTACGCCTACGCCTCCCCCGGAGCCCTGTACGCGACACAGCTGTACCTGGAAACCGGCGGCGGCGTGTCCGGCCTGGACGCGGGCGTCTACTACTACCACCCCGTCGACCACACGCTGGTAAGCGTACGGACCGGCGACTCCGAGAAGCGATCCGGCCCGTCCGGCCCGTATCTCTCGGTGCACTTCGCCGGCAAGACGCGCGCGATCGAGCCGGTGTACAAGAACAACATCCAGGAAGTGCTGGAGTTCGAGACCGGGCACATGGTGGGTGTGTTCGAGGAAGTGCTGCCGGCGTACGGGCTCGGCATCCGGCCCCTGGGCTACCGGCCGTCCGTGAAAGACATCCTGGACGTCGCCTCCGAAGACCACTACCTGGGCACGTTCGAGATCCGTTCCCATGACGGCACGCCACGACAGGACCCGACCGAGGTCTATGTGCAGACTCATCCCGGACGGGTGGCGGGCATGCCGGCCGGCCAGTACCGCTACACCGCCGGGCAGTTGGAGCGCATCTCGGACGACCTGCTGCTGCCCAGGCACGTGATCGCCATCAACCAGCAGGTCCACGAGCGCGCGAGCTTCGGCATCACCGCCGTCAGCCGGGCCGACCAGGGGTGGCTGGAGTACATCAGCCTGGGCAGGAAGCTGCACCACCTGCAGCGCAACGGCCTCGGACTGGGTTTCATGTCCTCGGGCTACAGCTCCAAGACCGGTCACCCGCTTCCGGCCGCCCGCCGCATCGACGACATCCTGGCCGCCTGCGGCATCCGGTCAGGCGCCTCGTACTTCTTCCTCGGCGGCAAGGTGAGTCAGGAGCAGATCCGCAGCGAGGGCATGTACGAGGACACCGTCCACATGAAGGGCCCGGCGGAGATCGTCAAGGACGAACTGGCCCACGTCCTGCCCGAGTACATGATCCCCAATCGGGTCCTGGTGCTGGACCGGCTGCCGCTGACCGCGAACGGAAAGGTCGACGCGAAGGCCCTCGCCGCCTCCCAGGACGTGCGGTCCGCGGACAGCGCGACCCCGTACGTGGCGCCTGTCACGCGTCACGAGCAGTGGCTCGCCGAAGCCTGGGGGAAGGCACTGAAATACGAAGACGTCTCGGTGGAGGACGACTTCTTCGCCGCCGGAGGGAACTCGCTGACCGCTGTCGCGCTCGTCAACAAGATCAACCGAGAGTTCGGCACGCGGCTCCCGCTCCAGGTCGTCTTCGCCTGCCCGAAACTGGCCGAACTGGCGGCCCGAATCGAAAGCGACACGACCGATCCGGCCGCACGGCTGGTGCCGCTGCACAAGGGCGCGGGCAACCCGGTGTTCTGCTGGCCGGGACTGGGCGGCTATCCGATGAACCTCCGTCTCCTGGGGCAGCGGACCGGGCTCGGCCGGCCGTTCTACGGGGTACAGGCACGCGGTATCAACGCCGGAGAGGAGCCCTACCCGACCATCCGGGAGATGGCCGCCGCCGACGTCGCGGAGATCCGGCGCGTACAGCCCGAGGGGCCGTACACCCTCTGGGGCTACTCCTTTGGCGCCCGAGTCGCCTTCGAAGCGGCCTGGCAGCTGGAACGGTCCGGCGAGCAGGTGGAGAACCTGCTGCTGATCTGCCCCGGCAATCCGAAGGTCCGCCAGGCCGCCGGAGAGCGCTACGGGCGTGCTGCCTCGTACCGCAATCCGGCGTATGTGACCATCCTCTTCTCCGTCTTCACCGGCTCGATCAGCGGGCCCGGCCTGGATCAGTGCCTCAAGACAGTGCGGGACGAGAACAGCTTCGTGTCGTTCGTCCACGGCATGCTCCCCACCCTGGACGAGCAGCTGATCCGGAGGATCACACGGATCGTCGGGGAAACGTACGAGTTCGAGTACAGCTTCCGCGAACTGGCCGAGCGGCGCGTGAAGGCACCCGTGACCCTCTTCAAGGCCGCCGGGGACGACTACTCGTTCATCGAGGGCAGCTCCGGCTACTCCGCCGCTCCCCCCACGGTGGTCGACCTGGACGGCGACCACTACAGCGTGCTGAAGGAACAGGGCATCGCCGAACTCGTCTCGGCAATCCACGCGGAGTGCTTGCCTTAGGTGCGTGCGTCCGTGGATGACTGGTGTGCATCGGTGGAACGCTGCTGTTCGGCGTCGACGATGCGGGACAGGCGCGGTACGCGTGACCGGAGCATCACCATGACCGCGAGGATCAGGGCGATCCCCGGCACCTTTTGCAACCCGTCGGCCTGGCTCACCGGAAACGAGTAGACGATCACTGCGTTCAGGATGGCGTAGCCGAGCATGGCGGCGGCGATCGTGGCGGTGAGCCGGCGGTGGGTGGACCGCATCTGCGGGGAGTTGTGCCAACTGCGCTCGTATGCCGCGGCTCGCTCCGGATCGCCCTTGGTGGCCATCGGCGTGGCCCCGGTGTAGGTGAGCGGGCGACCGCGCCAGGAGGAGAGCAGGAAGACGGCGGCGGCGACGGTGAGGTAGACGGTGGGGCGCAGCAGCACCAGCCGGGCGTCACCGGAGACGGACAACAACGCGACCGTCGCCGCCAGTTCGGCGATGACGAGCAGGCCGAGCGCGTCCACTCGCCGGCCGTGGATCATGCGGGGGACGGTGTATCCGGCGGTGGCCGCGCAGGCGGTGATCAGTGCGGGCACGTCGGCGACGCCGGACCAGTGCAGCAGGTAGTAGACGACGGTCGGCACGATCAGGTCGAGCAGGGTGGGCAGCAGGGCCCGCAGGGTCCTGGTCATCGTTGGCTCTCCATTTCGGCGTGGCGGATCGCCTGGGCGAGCCGCTCGCCGTAGCGCAGGGACTCCGCTACGGCGGCGAAGCCGTAGCGGCGCATCTCGGTCTCGTAGGCGGCCACCGCCGCTACCAATCCGGCAGGATGTTGGACGGTGGTGAGCTTGTCCGCGAGCACGGCCGCGTCGCGCAGCGCGGTGTTGGCACCGGTGCCGCCGGCCGGCGACATGGGGTGGATCGCGTCGCCGAGCAGGGTGACGCGTCCGGCGGGCCAGGTGGGCAGTTGGTCGGCGACACGTACGTTCTGGACGAAGCAGTCTTCCGGCGCGGCCTGCCGCACCGCCCGGTGCAAGGCGGGGTGCCATCCGGTCGTCGCGTCGACCGCGTACCGGTGCAACTCGGCCGGCGAGGCGGTACGCCACCGCTCTTCGCCCGCGAACGGTCCCCCCACCTCTCCGCTGAGCACCCACATCAGGTAGTCGGGTTCCGGGTCCAGTGACACCGGCGGCGTCACCGCGGCGGCGGCTTGCGCGTGCGGTTGGCGGGCGCGGTAGGCGCCCCAGATCCCGATGTGGCCTTGCGGGGCGAGCGTCACCGCGACCCGGTCGAAGAGTGGCGCGGGCAGCTGGTCCCGCAGTGCGGGGCTCAGTGTGGTGCGCCCCCACAGGCAGCGGACGCCGGTGTCACGGGTCCGTACGTGGGGCAGCAGCCCGGCACGTACGGCCGAGCCCACGCCGTCGGCTCCGACCAGCAGGTCGCCCTCGGCGGTCGAGCCGTCGGCGAGGTGGACCCGCACCCGGTCGGGGGTCTGCTCGAAGCCGACCACCTCCTGTCCGAAGCGCACCTGCCGTTCCAGTCCGGCGAGCATGATCTGTCGTAGCGTCAGCCGGTTGACCCCGGTGTGGTCGTGAGGGGTGGCGGTGCCGTCGACGCCGACGTCGGTCGCGTGCAGCGGGTGCATGCGGTGGTCGAAGACGGCCACCCGGGCCCGTGCCTCGTCGTTGGAGGTGGCCAGGTACAGCCGGAACAGTTCGTTCGGCAGGCAGGCGGCGAGGGCGTCGCCACCCACGCGGTTGATGTTGATCCGGTATCCCCGCCGGTCGGCCGCTGCCGTCGGCGTCCGCTCGAAGACCGTTACGGCCAGGCCGGCTTGGCGCAGTGCCTGGGCGAGGGCGAGGCCGCCCACGCCCGCGCCGGCGATCAGTACCCGCAGTGTCACGCGATCCCCCATGATCATGATGGTGTGTCTTGGTCGTACGCTGCCGCCGGGTGGTCACCGGTCCAGGTGCGGATTGGCCACCTTCGCCTTGGACTCCTCGAACCTGGTCAGCAGGTCGGCCAGGGTTCGCACATCCGCGGCGTCCCAGTCGGCGACGAAGGCCGTGAAGCGCTCCAGGCCCTGCTCGGCCAGCCGGTCGAGCTCGTGCCGTCCGGAGTCGGTGAGCGTGACGATGCTGGAGCGGCGGTCCGCCGGATCGGTCGTCAGGGTCACGTGGCCGGCCTGCTGAAGCGTCTTCAGCTGGTGGGTGATGGCCGATCGGTGCACCTCCAGGGCGGAGGCGAGATCGGACGGGCGCACCGCCTTGCCCGGGACCTCTCGCTCCGCCCAGCCGAGCACCTGGAGGACGGCGAGGGACGCCGCCTCCGGAATCCTGCGCCGGGCCCGCTCCACACCGGCAGCCACCGTGTTCACCGCGAACGCCAACCGCGCCACGTCATCTCTGCTTGGTCGCATGACACCATCGTAATCTAGTTGATTGAGTTAATCAACTAGACAACTGCGAGGCCACAGCCACTCAAGGTCCGTCCAGGGCGCATACCTCCAGCCCGACGCCAGCCTTGCGATCACTCACCGCCACACGGCGCGCTTCAACCGAAACGCGGGACCCGCCTGCCCGTGTCGGAAAGATGACCGCCGGGTAGCCCTGAGGGCTGATGACAGACGGCCTCGACGTCGTTGCCATCGGGATCACGGACGAATGCCCCGGAGTAGGACTCGTGGTACTCCGGCCGGAGCCGGGGCGCATGCAGGCCCTCGACGCCCACCGCGAGGACTGCCGCGCAGAAGGCGTCCACTGCGGCGCGGGCTGGTCCGGTCACTGCGGGAGTTCCCCCAAAGGCGCACCTGAGATCCCATGCGCTCGACATATGCCCTGGATATGGACATAATCGGCTGGAGTGGATGAATAAGTCCAGGGCCACGTGGGTTTCAGCCGGGACGCCAAGCTCCGCCTTTTCGACTCCAGCAATGGGCTGCGCTCCCGGACCGAATTCCGCTCCGCCTTCGACGTTTCCGAAACCATTCCGGTCTGCCTCGGCGATATCCGTACGTGGCCCAAAGTCCGATTGCCATGCCCGGAGCTACCCGACCGAAGAGAACCGTTACCGACAGAAAAGCCGACCCCCTCAACCGCAAGGGGCCCCAGTGACCGCACCCCCAAGGAAACGCCGCACCACCGACCGAATCGGCGTTCTGCGTGAGATGTTGCCCCTTCACGGTGACATGAGGGGTGAGCGCCAGTTCGATATGCCCCGGCCCTGCCTGCCCTGCTCCCGCGATGGATCGCCCACGCTGATCGCAGGCTTGTGAGGCGCTTTCGCACGACATGCGACCTGGTCGCACCCCTCGTACGATGATCCATGGAGGCTGACGCATGGATGAATCCCCCGTAAGCGACATGGTGTCACCACGGTAGGACTGTCCATGATGGCTACGTCTACAGACCGCTATCCCTATGCCTTCCACATCGCCCTTGACGGGAACGGTCTGAACGGGCTGGAGGGTGCGGCGGGTGTCTGTGTCTTCCGCTACAACCCGGACAGCGGCGAGTACGCCTACCGTGTGCAGTATTACGACGGTGTGGCAGGCGGCCATGCCATCAGCATCACGCCCGATCGGAAATTCGGGTTTCTCGGCAATGCCGGCCAGCAGCTCCTGTTCTACGACGTCGAGTCGCTGGACGAGCGCGAGCGGGTCTCCACCCTGCGGTTCGAAACTCCCGATGCATCCATCAAGAGCAGCACGCACATGGTGTGGCTGGACAACACCCAGGGTGTCACCGCGATCGGTGACGGCCTCTGGCTGGTGGACCTCGATCGCCCGACCAAGGCCGAGCGCGTCGGCGATCACCTGCTCAAACTGCCGCACGCCATGAAACGCACCGCCTCCGGCCGCTATCTCGTCTACGGCGGCATGGACCATCCGGGTCAGGGAGAGGCCGCCGAGGTCGGCATCTTCGACCTCGAAAAACGCGTCGCCCGGCGAATCCCCCTGCCGACGACCTGCTGGCACGTAGCCTGCCATCCGCGTGAGGACGTCTTCTACGCGCTGTCGTTCCGGGTGCATCCGCAAGAGGGCCGGGACTGGCACGAATGGGCCATGGCCTACTTCAAGGAGTACGTGTTCGAGATCGACGCCCGTAGCGGGCAGATCCTGCGGCACTGGACGTGCAGTCAGAACGTGCCCGCGCACATCAATTCGGACGTGTGCGTCTCCGACCGCGAGCTGATCTACTGCAACGGCGGCAGCGGCACCATCATCATGATCGACCTCGCCGACTTCGCCTCGTACCGTGTCATCGACGAACGGCCGGGACTGTCCTGGCAGATGCGCTCCGCCCGGCAGGCCGCCCGGCAGGTCACCGACGCTTTCACCCGAGGGTCCCCCGTCCCGAGCAGCAGACATTTCGTCGGTGCCCTGCGCGTCACGCGCGGCACGCTGCTCGACTCGGTCTACGCCTGCCAGCTGTCCGCCGACCAGAAGCTGCTGTTCACCGCCAACCGCGGACTCAACACGATCACCGTGTACGACTATCCGGCCAATGCCGTGCGGCTGCGAGTCGAGATGCCGGAGCTGCGCGCATACCTTCCCGATCTGCCTGTCTGGACCGATCCTCGGCTGGGGTTCCACCACAGCACCCTGCTGAGCCCGGTCCCTGCCCCTGCCGGTGCCCGACCTGAGGAGTGTCCATGAGCACTGAGACGACCGAAGAGCTGGCCGCCGAAATCCGGCGAAGCTGGGAACACTTCCGAACCGCAACCGTCCGGATTGCCGAACTCCAGACCGCGATGTGGGGTGACTATGCGGAGTTGGTGACCGGGCTGCTCAACGGCAAACCCACCTGGGGCGACGTCAACAGGGCGTACTGGCAGTTCGTCGGCGACGAGGGCGTGAAGTTCGCCTCGGCACTGGGCGGACTCGGCATCGACTACGTCCGGAACGTGGCGGAGCTGACCCGGGAGCACGAACGGCGCCTCTGCGAGCAGTTGCGCACCTCTGCACCGGAAGCGGTGCCGGATGACGGACCCGGCGGAGGAGGGGGCACCAAGGCCGGTCCCTCGCCCCGTTCCAGGGGCACGAAGCGATGACGACGGTTCCGGGGCAGCCGACGTACTGTGGCAGGCAACGATGCCTGACCATGCCCCACCGCCCCTGCCTGGGCGCTGTGGTCAGCTCAGCGCTCTGACATCCTCGTCCAGCTGTCGGGGAAGCAGTTCCCGCGCAGTCATGACCTCCGGATGTGGCCGCAGCCCGGATCTGATCCGGTCCGGCACGTGCGGGCTGGTCACCAGCCAGCCGAGGGCCTCGGCCAGCGCCTGGCGCGCGGGGCGCGGCGCATATCCCAGAGCAGCGGCCTTGGCGTGCTCGTACCAGTAGTAGCGCCCCATGGTCCGGGCCTCCGCGCGGGTCGTCGAAGGTTGCCGAGCGCTCAGCACCGCCCGGATCTCCGCCAGCGTCGCCGCCACGTACGCACCGGCGTGCGAGGCGGTGGCCCACGGCCCATGGGTGCCGCACAACTCGGAGACGGTCTGGTGGATGGTCCGCCACGCCCAGTTCTCACCGCCCAGCAGATAGCGTTCCCCGGCGGTTCCGTGCTCCGCGAGCAGTACGTGACCGTCGGCGACGTCTCGGACGGAGACGATGTTGCATCCGCCCGGGTAGGTGGTGCGCAGGGGATCGGCCAGATAGCGGGTGAGCAGCGCGTTGCTGGGGACCAGCCGCCAGTCGGGCCCGCCGACCACGATGGTCGGGCAGGCGGCCACCACCTGCAGCCCCAGTTCGGTGCCCAACGCGAGCGCTGTCCGCTCCTGCTCCAGCTTGGTGAGGAAGTAGTCCGGCAGATACTCCTCGCCAGGCATCCCGTTCTCGTCGCGGGAGGCCGGACCGTCGGACGAGCCGCAGGTGACCGACGACGAGGTCACCACCACCCGCCGGACCCCTGCCTCCGCTGCCGCCCGCAGCACCTCGCGGGTGCCCTCCACGTTGGCCCGGGCCAGATCCTCCCGGGTCACGTCCCAGTACGCGAACACGGCGGCGCAGTGGAACACCGTCTCACAGCCCTCGAACGCGGGCCGCAACGTGGCGGGGACGCGAAGGTCCGCGTCAACCACGGGGACGTCGAGTGCACGCAGCTGTCGTGTGTCGCTGCTTCGGCGGACCACCGCCCTCACCTCATGGCCGGCGCCCAACAAAGAGCGCACCACCTGCGCGCCGACGAGTCCGGTGGCTCCGGTCACACACGCTTTCACAACGACTACCTCGATCGCCTGTCCCGGGCCACGGCTTCGCGCAGCCCCTGCCAGAAACCGGTGACCGCGGGGCGCAGCTCCTCCCGGAGCTCCTCCAGCAGCCCGAAACGGGACGGGACGTCGCCGGGCGCGACATGCCTGAACCCATCCGGCCCCAACTGGCCCGGCAACTTCGACACGGCCAATGCCTGGACTGTGATGCTCCGTACCAGCCGGGCGGCCTCGGTCAACCGCTGGGTTGGCAACTCGGCCGCCAGCATGTCGTCATGCTTCTCCCAAGGACGGCCGATCCGGTACGGCCGCCCCTCGTACTGCGCCTCGAAGTTGTCGAGCGTGCGGGTGAAGAACCGCCGGTAGGAGTCCTGCACCAGTGGCTCCCTGACCTTCGGCCGGGTCTCCGGACGGAACACCTGCCAGGTCAGCGGCAGCGTGAACCGCTGACGCACCCGGACCACGATCCGGGTCCGGTTTCCGCCGTCCGCCGGGAGAAAGACCACTGAACCGTCGTCGTACTCGGCGGAGCCGTTCGGGCTGTGGACCGTCTGCCAGGCAATCCGCTGCGACCGCTCCTCGTAGCTGATCGACTCAAGCTTGCAGACATCGATGGGCGGGCCGCCGTAGAACGCCATGTAGTTCGGCTGCGCCAGATACAGATTGCGTTCGATCTGGCGAGTGGGCCGCCCCTGCACGTCGCGGGACACCACGTGGACCCGTCCGCCCAGATAGTCGGTCATGTAGCTGATGGTCCGGCTGATGTCCACCCGACGCACGAACTCCGCGTACGGCGCGTTGACGGTGCGTTCGCAACCGAAGAGGATCGAGTGTCCCAGGTGTTGCCATCGCATCAGCCAGGCATCTGCGGGAAGCGCGTCGATGATTTCTTCCAACGGCTGGAGGAGGCCGTTGATCCGGTCGAAGTCACGGTGGGAATAGGCGTCCGGGTCGACGGCGAGAGAGACCTCCCTCCGCCGGATCCTCTCCTTCCCGAACCCGGTCCGCCACGCGCGTACGGTGGACGACGCGGACGCGGCTGCTCCGACCACCGTGCAGAGGGCGGCGGAAGCCGCCGGGTTCTCGTCCGCGACGCGGATCAGCGTGGTGAGAAGGCGGGAGAGCCGCGCCAGTGCGGGATCGGTGACCTCCGCCGCGCCCGGGGTCACCTGCCAGGAGGCAATGCTGAACAGCCGGTGCGCCCGTCCGTCCGGGGCGAGTCGGCGTACCGCCTCGACCAGGGCTCTCGGCGGATTGCGCCATCCCTGATAGGGCGTCAGGTCTCCGTCGAGGTGATAGCCGTCCGGCAGCCCGTGGTCGCGGAGTACCCGCGCGTTGAGCGGCGATGAGACAGGGTCGACGTGCATGAGCAGGGCACCGACCATGTCTGCCAGCACCCCGTCCGGCGCGGCGATGACCGTCCCCGTTCCCAGTGGTTTGCCCACGTACGATCCGGCACATCCGTGACTGCTCACCACCGCGTCGATGATGTGGAAGTCCGGCGCGTAGGAACCCAGCAGATCCACGATGACCTCGGCGCCGTCACGCCGTGCCCGGTAGTGGTGGTGCTTGTCGGCCTGCGGCAGCACGCCCAACAGGTTGGCCAGGCACAGGGCGTAACCGAACTCCGGGTGGGTGCTGTTCTTCGCGATATTGATGCGGAAGTCCGCCTCCAGCCAGGCACGCGCCATTCCACTGCCGTGCAGCACACTGGAAGGGGGAAACCCCGCCGGTTCGATGTCCTCGGAGAGGTCCACGATCCGGTAGGTGTTGCCTCTTTGGGTGCACCCGCCGTAGCCGAGCCGGCGGCAGGTCTGAAGGAGCCCGGGGCCCTCAAGCCACAGGTCCGGACCGCAGCGGGAAGCTCCGACGGTGATGTTCCGATAGCCCCTGTCGCACAGCAGGTCGATCAGCTGCTCGACGAGCGCAGCGCTGACTGCGGTCGTCGGATCGCCGTACGCGGATGCCCCCGGCGTCACCAGCACTGACAACCGGTCCGGATCGCCGGCCGCGCGTTCGTCAAGTCGCTGCCAGAGCCCGGCCCGGGTGACCGCCTCTGCCAGCAGGCGCGCGGGCGGGAGCGGACGGGTCCGGGTGGACCGCATCACGGCGGCGACGATGGCCATGTCGTCCTTGGCGCCGGCGTGGGAAATCAATGTCATGACCTCCACCCAGGGGCACGTCGTTCATTGGTGCGCCCGGTCGACCCGACCGCCATCTGCGATATAACGGCCAAACATGCACAAACGCGATGCTACTGCATAGACGACAGGTGCATGGCAGGACGCGCTTGAGTCCATGCAAATCATCGTCAGGTCAGCAGTACGCGAGCGTGACATCGGCAATGCGACGAAACCCTTCTGGTCGCCGCTGCGCTTGGCGATCAGCAGCACCAACGCCGGCGCGGCAACACAGAACCCAACAAGGCCGCCGGTGTAGCCGGGCACCCGGACGAGCTCCAGCCGGTGGCACGCGTCGGCCACTTGGGCGAGCAGGGCCTGGGCGGCGGTGCGGGCGCCGGTGTACGCGGTGACCGTTCCCTGACCAGCCTGTCCGCCCGAGTCCGACTGGAGCCGAATTCGGCGTTCTGGCTCTGGTGCGGTGGATGACGAGCGACACCGCACCCCGCCACGTTCTCGTCGTCACCGGCTCTCCAGGGTGGGCAAATCGGCAGTGCCCGGACGGATCGTCACCTCCGCCGCCGCCGGGATCGTGGCTTGCGGAGGGTCGCTGTACGACAGGACGTCCGCCCCGCTCCACTACCCCTGACCTGCACACCGGGGCGGATGAGCCGGAAGGACAGACATGACGGCCTTCGCATTCGCCGGGCGGTGTTCCACTGAAGATCTGCAGGACCCGGCGGCTTCCCGGGACTGGCAGCTCACCGCGCCAGGACCCTGATCGAGCCCGCGGGCGGCCGCATCGTCGCCGAGTACTTCGACATCGGCCACAGCCGGTCCCTGCCATGGAAACGCCGGCCACACACCTCACGGCTGCTCGACGCCCTCAAGGCACCCGACCACGGCTTCAACGCGGTGCTCGTCAGTGAGCCGCAACGCGCCTTCTACGACAACCAGTTCAGCCTCACCTTCCCCCTCTTCGTGCACTACAGCGTGGAGCTGTGGGTTCCCGAAGTCGGCGGCCGGGCCGACCCCAACAGCGAAGCCCACGACATGGTGATGTCCGTCTTCGGCGGCACGAGCAAGGGCGAACGCAACCGCATCAAGATCCGCGTCCGCGCAGCCATGCCTCCCAGGCCCAACTCGAAGGACGCTTCCTCGGCGGCCGCCCGCCCCACGGCTACCACCTCGTGGACGCCGGCCCCCACCCCAACCCCGCCAAGGCAGCCGACGGCAAACGACTTCACCAGCTGGAGATCGACCTCGTCGCCGCCCCGACCTCCAGCGCATCTTCCGCGAATACCTCAGCCGCCGCGGCTACTACGCCATCGCCGAAGGACTCACCGCCGACGGCATCCCCTGCCCGTCCGCTCACGACCGACGACGCAACCCGCACCGGAGGGGCATCGCGTGGTCCAAGGGAGCCGTCCGCGCGATCCTCAGCAACCCCCGCTACACCGGCCACCAAGTCTGGAACAGGTCCGCGCTGAACCATACCCACATGCCGGTGATGCGGGGCGGATTGCAGCCGGTGTAGCCGCGCACGGCCGGCACATGTCTACCGTGTGCCGCACAGGAAGCTCTCTCTCCTTTCCGCAAGTTAATACTCTGCAGGTGCGCAGGCACATAGCCCGCCGTGTGAAGGCTCGTGCTGTGATACGGGCAGGCGTCGCCCGACATGGAATTCGGTGAGGCCGGAAGGTAGTCCGCGGTGTCCACGCTCAGCGTTCGAACCGGTGCCTCTCGACGACGGCCGGACCAGGGTTCGCTCGACGCCGACACTCGGCGGCGTCATTGACACCGAGTTGACCGAGAACTCGTCCCGACATACGCCGGCGCCATCACGCACCGCACCTGATGCGTCACGGTGCGAGCGGAACAACGGTCGAAGACCGAGCAGGCGGCACCCTGGAGGAAGAGAAGGTGTGAAGGCGGGAGAGGAGGCGTGATGCGAACCAGCGACGAGATCTATCACCGGGTCCGCTGGGACCCGCGGTTCGACCCCACCCGGTTCGTGCTGGGGATCAGCCAGCGCAGGGATGCCGTCAAACGCATCCCGCTGCTTTCCTTTGTGCCCGGGGGCGACATCCCGTGGCACCGGGTGATGTTCATCGAGGCGGACGGCGAGGTGGTCTGGGACCGGGCCACAGGTCTGGACCGCATCGACGCGTCGGGGGCCGGCCGGGTGCGGGCCCCACAAGCGGACCCGAGCTTCGCCAGGAGCGAGCCCGCCGGCGTCCTCGATGTGTCCCCGACGGCCCGCACGGCGGTGGCCTGGATCCCGCCTGCGGAGCTGTGGCCGCCGATCCAGGACATCCGCCGGGATTACGATCCACAGATCCACCGCTGGCCGCCGCACGTCAATGTGCTCTTCGGCTTCGTCCCGGAGTCCGACTTCGAGCGGGCGGCCCCGTTGCTCGCCGCGGCGACGGCCGAGACGCCGGTCTTCACCGCTCGGCTGGGCGGGGTGCGCACCTTCCGGCAGAGGACGTACGTCACCGTGTGGCTCGACCCGACTGCGGCCGGCGAAGCACCGTGGGCGGATCTGCACCGCGTACTGCAGCAGCGGTTCCCACGCTGTCGTGGGCCCGCAAAGAACTTCACCCCACATCTGTCCCTGGGCCGGACCCGGGATCCGCGGCGAGTCACCGCAGACTGCGCCACCCGGCTCGACGCCATGACGGCGACGGTCTGGGAACTCGTCCTGCTCTCACGCAGAGGCGACGGGCCGATGAGGGCACGGGCCACGGTCGCCCTGCGCACGGGCGAGGTCCGCTGGCTGCCCACGCTCGGCCCCGAAGCGCCGGGCCCGGAGGACACGGCATGGCTCTCCGAGATCACCGACAGGTGAGGCCATGGCCAGGTGGGGCAAAACGCTGTCCGCCGAGGCGACGGATCCTGCCGTGGCCGTGGGCGGTGCCGCAGGTCTTGTCCTGCAGCGGCACAACCCGCCAGGCAGCCCGGCTCCACCGCCGCCCGCTGTGCGGACGGCCTGGTCGAACGCAGCGGCGAGAACATTGACGAAGGCATGGCCGTACTGGAGCGTGCTCTCGCTGATACTCAGGGCACCCCCGACGTCTCCTGCGACCGGTTCATACGGACCCGGGCGCTGACGCCGATCACGGCGACGACGTCGCCGTGATGGACCTTCAGCGTCCTTACCCGCACCGGCGCGGACGCCGAGCTCTTCCACGACGCAGCGCTGGACCTCCTCGGCGGCCTCGAGACGGCCCCGCGCGCCAGGGCCTTCGCCCAGGGCCTGTTCGCCTCCTGGCATCTCCAGGCCGAGATATGCGACTTCGGAGTCCTGGCCACCAGTGAGCTGGTGGCGCACACTCTTCAGCACGGCACCCCGTATGCCGTTGCCTACGGACGCAGGACGCCGTGGAGTCCGTAACGCCGTAGGGTCGGTGGCCGGGGAACGGCATCGTGTGCTTGGCGGGCACCCGCCTGCCGGACTCTCCGCTCCGGCCCGCCGTTGGTAGAGCGCACCTGACCGACGGTGCGGCAGATCCACGGTCCGCACCTTCTCGAACCCCTGGGCCTCGTAGTAGCGGCCCAGGTCGGCGTTGGTCTTCCACACATCGACACGGAGCCAGCGCTTGCCGATCCTTTCCGCTTCACGCGAGGCCCAGTCGAGCATCGTGCTCCCCAGGGAAGCGCCTCTGCTGCTGGGGCGGGTGATCAGTCGGTGCGCATAGAGCGCCTCGTCGGGGGCATCGGCTGGTACCCAGAATTCGGGATCGGCGAACCCGTCGGCGGTGATCGTCCCCAGGTAGGCGGCGCCGTCGAGCAGCACATGGACGTTCCCGCGCGCGATGTCACGCGCGATCCCTCCGACGTTCGCCGGGTACTGCCACTGGTCGGTGCCGCGGGAGCGGAGCCACGCCGCTGCCTCGCTCCACATCGTGGCGATGACGTCCGCCTCGTCGGCGCGTGCGGGCCGAAGAACGAGACGGTCATACATGCCGTCCTCCCTTCCCACGCCTACTGCGGAGCATGCCGCGCTCCGGCCCAGGAGGTTTGCCTCCGAGCCGGGCCCCTGACGCCGGGCCGTCCAGTGCAGATTCCCGTCCTCCGCTTCTATGGCCGCCGCAGGGGTGCGACAAGGGCACTTGCCATGGCGGCAGACGGCAAGTGCCCTGTAACGCTTTCCGTCATGGAAACCAACTCGGCCAACTCCGAGGACACCACTCCTGATCCGGCCCGCTCGGCTCTGGACACCGTCGGCGCCTCCCAGACCCGTGCGGCCACGCGCATCGCCGCCCCGTGGTGGCACCACGGGGGCCTGGGCGCCGTGCTCACGCTCTTCTTCCTCGCCATCAGCCCGCGGTTGGCTTCCTGGCGGGCGCCGCACTCGTCGTCGTGGTGCTCGGCTCGTCGTGGTGCTCGGCCTCGACTACGCGGTCCGGCGCGCGACAGGCGTCTTCTTTCTCCATGCTGGTCATGCACAAGGCGGCAAAGCTGCCCTGGAGAAGACCTACTGGACGAATTGTCACCGCGCTTCGCCCTACTGGTCTGGTTCGCCCGTGTCCATGTCAGAAATGGGAGCTACGCAGGCGTCGCGCGTGCCGGTATTCACGCGTGAGGATCTTCAGCGTGGCGGGAATGGCAGGACGTGCCGAAGCGGTGAGGAGGCCCGGGCCCTTGGATGCGGCGGCGTGGACGGTGGCCTCTTCCAAGTCGATCAAGGCTCGGACGAACGGGCGGTTGACGGGCGGTACGAGAGCGATCACATGGCGGCTGTCGACCAGGGTGGTACGGGCCTGGTGGAGAAGGTGCCGCAGAAGCGCGCGGATTGCCGGAGTGTCCTGGGCGTGTGCGAGGTCGGTGGGGGTCACGCCATGGCGTAGCAAGGTCTCTCGGGGGATGGTCAGACGTCCGTCGGCCAGGTCTTCGGCGAGGTCGTTGACGAAGTCGAGGCGTTGACTGCCGTCGATGTAGGTGCGGCAGGCGGCGCGATATTCGGTCGGTTCGGCATCGGGTGCGAGCAGGGAGGCGACCAGCATGAAAGCGGGCAGTGAGTACTGGTCGAGGTAGTGCTGATAGTCCAACTCCGTGGCGAAACCGGTGAATTCGAGGTCGGCTACGGCGGTGGCGAGGAAGTCCTCCACGTGGCCGAGCAGGCCGGGGTGGCATGCGGAGGTGTGCAGCAGGGAGCGGATGACGGGGTGTTCGCTGCTACCGGTGGCAAGGGCCCGGCATACCTCCTTCTCCCATGCCGTGTAGGCCACGGCGCGCTGGGCCGTCGGGCCGTGGTCGAGGAGTTTGTCGGTGTGGTGCATGAAGGCGATGGCGGCGATGAGATGGGGCCCCAGGGAGCGCGGCAGGAGCAGCCGGACCGCGATGTAGGCCGAGCGTTTGTAACGGGCCACCAGTGAGCGTTGCCGGGTGAAGTCTGCGCGGAGTTGCGGATCGTGTATGCCCGCGTCGTCCAGCGCGGTGGTCCACGTGCTCATCTGGAGTTCTTTCTGTGATGCTGGTGCGGTGCGGGCGAGGCGGGCAGGCAGTGCTCAACCGTACGTGCGTAAGGGCTGGTTGGCGGGTCGTTCGCGTGGCTGTCGCCGCCGACCGTGCTCGGCCGAGTGGTGCGGCAGGGCGGACGACGAACGGGCGCCGCGTCAGCGCAGTACGGCGAAGGCGACGCCGGCGGTAGCGGCACCCACCAGGGCCCCCACGATGGTCTGCGCGATGGTGTGATCCCTGAGGGCGACTCTGGACCAGCCGACCAGGGGGACGAGGGGGTAGACCATGAGCCACCACGGTCCGAGCCCCGTGGCGAGCATGACGATGGCTCCGGAGGAGACGGCCGTGTGCGCGCTGACCTTCCATACGGTGGTGATGGCCGACGGACACCGTACCTGATGCCCAGGACCGGGAGGACGGCACAGAACAGGGCGGCGATCAGGGCCCAACCCAGGCCGGGGAGGCCATGGTTGGCCACGCCGATGAGGGCGACCAGCGCCAGGATGACGTTCTTCGGATCCAGGGTGTCGGTGAGGCGCCGCGCCGCGGGTGGTGGGGTGGCCCCGGTCTGGGGCGTTGCCGGCCGGGTGGCGAGGGTCATGCGGTCTCCTGGCGGGGCGGGTCGGTGAGGGCGGGGTGGTGGCGAGAGTCGGGCGGACGGGGAGGGGTGGGGGGGGCTGCGAGCAGTCGGTCGAGGGTGCTCATGTGGGAGGAGCGGTAGGCGGTGCTGATGCGGGTGAGCCAGGCGGACTCCGCGTCACGGTCCCGGGCGCGCGATGCACCAGTTGAGTCCCCCGACGCCCGCCGTGCCGGACGGGCCTCCGGGCCCCGCCCGGCTCCGGTCCTGGCTGACCGGGGCCGCCCTCCGCTCGGCGGCGGCCACTCGGCTGCTCGCCCATCTGCGCTCCTCATGGGGCGGCCGCCGCATCGACACCGTCGTGGACTGGAGCCTCCGGCTAAGGGACACGAGCGTGGACGCCATCGCACCCGCCCCGCGTCTGCTGCACGGCGCGGCCTCCCTGGCGGCCCTCGTCCCCCCGGTCTCCCGGGGGCGACCGACAGTCCTGCTGACCGGAGAGGAGCTGTCCGCCGGAGACCCGGAGGCCGATCTCGGCTGGCTCGTGGGAGAGCTTGCGGAGATGCGCTGGAACTCGTACGCGAGCGGACGGCCGGGCATCTGCTGGTCGGCCTGGTCGACGAGGACGGGGGCGCCGCTACGGCCGTCCGGTCCGCTTGGGCAGGAACCCCACCCGGCCCAAGACCAGGATTCTCGCCGCCCGCGCCGCGGCGCACCGCCGACGACGGCGGCGCTCACCGTCACGTGAAGGGGTTCCACCTCTCTGCAAAGGCCCCGTGCTCCGTAACCGCCATTCCCTGGGAGTAGCCGACGCCCTCGGTCTCCAGCGCCTGTCGGAGGCTGAGGGACGGGGTTACATGCTGTTGGTAGTTGACGTTGTCGGGCAGCCGAGACAGCTTGGGGGCGGGTATGTTGAGGCCGCTGGTGCGGTTGGCGTTGTCGACTCTTTCGACGATGTCGCTCCAGTATCCCGCCATCTTTCCACCGCCCACGATTTCGGGCGATGACAGGAGCGAGAGCAGAGCGATGTTGGTGGGGTTGTCCATCACGAACGCTTCGCGGACAGCGTCCGCCGGCTCCAGTTTGCCGGACCGGCCCACCTTCCTCGCGCCGGCTCCCGATCCCATGAGTGGCGATGCCCACTTCGCAGCGGCGTCCGCGCCGTTCCCGTGGTCGTCACGGAAGAATTCCACGATGAGATTCAGCGGTACGTAGAGCGTTCTGCCCGGGATGGTGAGGCCCGCCGCCCGCTCGATCGCCGCCGTCATCAGCATGTACGAGACCGCGCGGTCCGCGCCGCACAGTCCGAGTTCCGCGGCGGCGCGGTCGGCGTTTACCGCCTGTGGGGGAACGGCACGGATGGGGGCCTGGCTGGCTACGACGACGTGCTTGGCCTTCTTGTTGCGGGTGAAGAACGTCTCCCGCGCCGGCTCCCCTGCCTCGTCGAGGAACCACCAGGCGTAGGGGCGCCAGCCGAGGTCTGAGAAGTTGACGTGGGTCAGGACGACACGCAGGTGAAAGGCGGCGGCGTTGACCTCCTGAAGATGCCGCGCGTACCAGCAGACACCGACCCGGGGGAAGAAGACATTGGGGCTTGCGTGCGGCAGCGTGACGATCAGCTGCGGCGTGTTCGCGCAGGCCGTCAGTGTCGCTTCGTCCAGGCCCAGAACGTCGAGGCATTCCCGGCGATGCCGACCGGAACCGCCCGGTACCAGCGTGGAGCGTTTTGATCTGAGCCAGGCAAGGAACGCCCGCCGTACCACCAGGGTATCGAGAGACATCGGGTTCGGGTCCGCCTTTCCTCACGCTTGTGCGACACCGGGGCGCCAGGCCGGTCGCAGCACGGCCCAGGCCAGCGAGAAACAGGCCATGCTCACCGCGAGGAGACGTACCGCGACGCCAACGCCGTACACCCCGATCAGCGCCCCTGCGGCGAAGGAGTAGGCGGCCTTCGCAAGTGCGGCCGCATTGTTCCGTACGACCGCGAACTGTCCTGTCTCGTGTTCTTCGGGGACCTGGTTGGTCAGTACCTGCATACAGACCACATGACAGGTGATGACCAGGGAAAGCGCGAAACTGAGCAGCGCCACCGGATACTTCGTATCGAACCGCGCAAGTGCCGCCAGCGCCAGGGCCATTACGCTCACCACGGGCAACGCCCACCCCAGTACGCGGCGAGGCGAGACAGCGTTCGTCGACAGCGCGATGCCCGCCAGGAATCCGCCGCACACGGTGACGACATTCAGCAACGAGTAATAGGAGGGCTGATTCGGCGCGACCAGAGCCGCCAGAGGGACGAGCAGAGTCGTCATGAACTGAAGTCCGCCGCTGCTCGGGACGGAGAACACCAGCACCGCCACCAGGCGCGGATTCCACCGCAGAGACGACCGCGCCCGTTCGGGGTTCGCACGATTCGGCGCCGCCCGCCCCGAACTCGGGGCGCTCTCCACGGTGTTGATGACACGAGCGACGCCCCTCGTGCCCAGGACCATGCACACGGCGCTGGCGGCGTAGGTGAGGGCCGACCCCAGCAGCCCGCCGACCACCCACCCCTGGGCCAGCACCACGCCGGCCAGACCCGCCCCGACGACCTGCCCGATCTGGGACGCCGACGACGACATCGCCAGGAACCGCCGCGCACCGTCCGCATCGAACGAGACGCGGATCAGCCGGCCCAGCGCCGCCTTGTTGACCATCTTGACGAGGGACAACACCACCTGGCCCATCCCGATCACCACAAGGGACAACCCGATCCGGTGTCCGGCCAGAAGCTGCTCAACCGCCAGCAGAAAGGAGGTGGTTGACAGGACGGTGTTGGTCGTGCGGGCCAACCGGTCCGCCCGCCCGCGGTCCGCGACACGTTGGTATGCCAGGCCGAGCAGGGCCGCGGGCAGATACCCGAGGACGACCATCACGCCGATCAGAAACGCATTGTTCGTCAGCGCGTAGGTCAGCCATAGCAGGACGACCCCCTGCGCCCCCTCCGCCAGTGCGGAGAAGGCGAAGAAGAGGAGGAAGAACACGCCCCGCGAATGCTGTGACGCGGGGGTGTCCGCCGGAGCCGGGACTTTCAGTGACAGCATGGAGAGGCGGCTCCCATCAGCGTCCTCCTGGCCACATGTGGTAAATGTCGTGCTGCCCCGACCGGTAGGGCGCCATATACCGGAAACCCCGCCGCGTGAAGAAGGAGATGTTCCGTGACAGGGTCCGCCTGAGGATGATGCGGACCTCCCGGTGACCGGAATCCTCGGCGCGAGCGATGACGGCCTCGACCAGAGCCGAACCGAGTCCGCGCTCCCGCGCCTCGGGCCGGGTCGCAAGGAAGCGGAACCGATAGCAGTCCTCTTCCGGCCAGTGCGTGACACAGCTCGTCACATGCCCCCGCTCGCGCATGACCATCCAGCGTCCGAGGTTGCGGGCGATGGTCTCCTCCGTCTCCCGCAGCGCGTTGGGACGGAACTCCGAGGCGAAGGGCTGGAAGACGCATTCCAGGAGGTCGAGAATTCCGGGAATGTCCGCAGCCGTGGCATCCGACGCTGTTAAGGCGGCGGGCGATCGGGAATCTCCCTGGCCCATCACCGACCCCCCGCTCCAGCGGCAGGCGTCTGTGCGGTGAACAGCTCGCTCCGGTAGGGAATCGACAGGGTATCCCCTTCGGAGAAACGGTCGACCAGCTCGGCGATACGCTCGACGACGACGTCACCGTGGGTGCTGATCCCTCGTTGCACCTGCGTCGAGGACTTCGCCATGCCGACGAACGCGGTACGCGGCATCGGCATTTCCCAGTCGGCCGTCGTGACCTCGATGACCCCCTCCTGCGGGCCGAAGACCTCGGTCAGCTCCGCCTTGAAGTCGAAATCCCGGTAGTGCCGGCTGTATCCGGGGCTCACCTCCTCCAGCAGGGACTCATAGGCGTCGAGGAACGAGCTGGCGCCGTAGTTCCGGTTGTTCTGGATGATGGCCACAACGCCCTCGGGGTTGAGGCAGTGCTGAGCCGCGTGCAGGAAACGTGGCCGGTCCATCCACTGGAAGGACTGGGCCGCGACGATCAGGTCGACGTCTCCGGCCTTTTCCAGAAAGGGTTCTGCCGGCCCCTGGGACCATGCGACCTCGGGGAACTTCGCGCGGCCCTTCGCCACCATGTCGGAAGAGACGTCCACCGCCTCGTACCGGCAGTCCGGGCCGAGGAGAGGGACCAGGCCCTCCAGCGCGATTCCCGTTCCCGCACCGGCGTCGACAACGTGCAGTCGATCCCGGTCCGGCGCTTTCCGGGCGATCTCCCGCAGAAGTTCCGCCGGATAGCGCGGTCGGTAACGGTCGTAGTCGTCCGACAGGCCATCGAACTTCTTCTCCTGGTATGCCATCAGCGCTCCTTTCGCCACAGTCGGCCGCGCGGCCGGCTTCTCACCGATATGTCACAGCTTCTGGTAGCGGCTCGCCGGACGCCGCAGGTTGAGTTTTTCGCGCAGTGTCCCCGGCTCGTACGCCCTCTTGTACACGCCGAGTCTCTGCAGCTCGGGGATGACGTGGTCGACGAAGTCGGCCAGTCCGCCGGGCAGATAGGGAGGCATGATGTTGAAGCCGTCCGCTGCCCCGGCGGTCAACCACTCGGCCATCTGCTCGGCCACCCGTCGGTAGGAGCCGATCATAACGGCGTGACCGCGCGCAACCGTCAGCCGTTCGTAGAGCTGTCGGACCGTCAACTTCTCGTCATGTGCGAGCCGTTCGATCAATGTGCGCCTGCTCTGATTGCCGTTGGACGGCGGCAGCTGCGGCAGCGGCCCGTCCACGTCGTAGGCGGACAGGTCGAACCCACCGACGAGGTCGGAGAGCATGCTGACGCCGAGCCGCGGATGGATGAGGCGCTGGAGGGCCTGGAACTTCTCCTGCGCCTCGGCGTCGGTCTCGCCGACGAAGGGACACAGCCCAGGCAGGATCAGGACGTCACCGTTCAGCCTTTCGTATCCGGACAGCCGGCTTTTGAGGTCCCGTGAGAAGGCGCGCCCGGATTCCAGGGTGGGTTGCGCCGTGAAGACGACTTCCGCGGTTCTCGCCGCGAGTTCTCTGCCGTCGTGCGAGGACCCGGCCTGAACGATGACCGGGTATCCCTGCACGGGGCGGGAGACGTTGAGTTCCCCACGTACACGGAAGTGCCTTCCCGTATGGCCGAGTTGGTGCCGTCGTGCCGGGTCGTAGAAGACGCCGCGCTCCTTGTCCCTGATGAACGCGTCATCGTCCCAGCTGTCCCACAGGCCCGTCACCACGTCGAAGTACTCGGCGGCGCGTCGGTAGCGCTCGTCGTGGTCCGGGTGGGCGTCGAGCCCGAAATTGAGGGCGGCATCGCTCTTGGAGGAGGTCACCATGTTCCACCCGGCGCGCCCGCCGCTCAGAATGTCGAGCGAGGCGAACTCACGCGCCATGTTGTACGGCTCCTTGTACGTCGTCGAAGCCGTGGCCACCAGGCCGAGATGGGTGGTCTTCATGGCGAGGGCGGACAGCAGGGTCATGGGCTCGAAGACGACGACCCTGCTGCCGTATCCCGCATCATCGTCGTTGAAGACGGATGGGGTGTCCGACAGGAACATGAAGTCGAACAGCCCGCGCTCCGCGGTCTGGGCGATGTTCACGTAGTGCGCGATGTTCTGTGCGCCGTCGGCCACGGCCTCCGGGTGCCGCCAGGCGGCGGCATGGTGCCCCGTTCCATAGGAAAGGTAGGCACCCAGCACCAGCTTTCGGTCTTCCGGCACGCTCATGAGCTTTCGGGATCCTCCTCGTGGCGTCGCACTTCGACAGTGGCTCGCGTGACGCGGACCGGCTCACACCTGGAGCTTGAACACCTCGCCCAGGGTGGCGATTTCGCTCTCCAGCTGACTGGTCGAGCAGTGCTTGGAGATGTGGGTCAGGCTCTGCTGCATCGCCGTGATCGAGGCCCGTAGTGCCTGATTGGCGTAGATGGCGAGGGAGAACCCGGCCGACCGCAGTTCCTCGGCGCTGATGTCCGGATACGTGGTCGGCACGGCGACCATGGGCACGTCCTTGTTCGGCCAGCTGCGACCGAAGTCGAGAATCTCCCGGCCGTCCCTGGCCTTGGAGTGGATGAGCACGGCGTCCGCTCCGGCCTCCGCATAGGCGTCGGCGCGGCGGATCGCGTCTTCCTTGCTGCCTCCGGAAATGAAGGTCTCGATCCGCGCGACCACCACGAAGTCGGATGTACGCTGCGTCTTCTTCGCCGTCTCTATCTTGGTGCAGAACGCCTCGACGGTTTCCTGGACCTGTGCGCCGCTCCCCAAGGAGTTCCTCTTCGGGAAGACCTTGTCCTCGATGCACACGCCGGCGATTCCGGCCCGCTCGTACTGGTCAACCATCCTGGCCACGTTGCGGATGTCACCGTATCCGGTGTCGCAGTCCGCGAGAACAGGCAGCTCGGTGGCGTCGTTCATGGCACGCGCCGCGTTGAGGAACTCCGTCATCGTCAGGATGCTGTCGTCCGGAACACCGTACGACGCCGAAATTCCCAGGCCGCTCGCCCACAGCACCTGGAATCCGCTGCGCTGGGCGATACGGGCACTGAGCGCGTCGTGCACACCCGCGGCGAGGGAGAATTCGTTGCGCGCAATGGCCCTGCGCAGCATGGCTCGCTTGTTCACGTTTCCTCCAGTGCTGGACGGGCCGTCACTCCACGGCCCGTGCCGGTCGGTGGTGTCTTCCGCCTTCACCCTGCGGCGGTCAGCCAAGCCGGTCGTCGTCCCTGAGCAGCCATTCGAGACACACCACGGGAACGGAAACGCGACAGCTTTTCAGGCAGAACGCGTCCAACTCGGGAGTGCCGGCCAGGGTACGCACACAGATCTCCCACGCTGCGCTCTCGGCCGCTTCGGCGGAGGCGGCGACGAGGAACAGCCCCAGGACGGCCTCTCCCTTGTCTTCAGGATGAACGGTGACGTGCTCAAGACCTGTTCCGGCCTCGGCGTGCCGGGTGATCCGTGCCGCAACGTCCGGGGGCAGCATCGCATCGGCCGCCCCCCGCAGTCGGGCCTGGACTAGGTACATGTCCGCATCATCGAACGCCTGCGGCGGGCCTGCACAGACCACCGGGCTGGACGCTTTATGCCATTGCCGAAACCGGCCAGCGTCTGCGCAGATAGCGCCCCTGACCAGCCCCTTCATGTCAGGCTCTGTTTATAATCCGTTCGCTTGCGCCTATGCGTATGGACCATGCCTGAAACGACGTGCCGCAGCCAGCAGTTGACCGAGCGCTCCTCCGGCTGCGGTCGATCACCTCGGTCCCGGGAGTCCGGGTATGAGGGGGCCTACAAAGGGGGTCGGGTGCTGGAATCACTGGGTTTGGATCCGCTCGCCGAACGGGTCTACCGTGCGATGCTGGCGTATCCAGCCGATGGCGTCGCGCAGTTGGCCGCACACCTGGAGATCTCCGAGTACGAGACCCGCAAGGGCCTCGACACGCTCAGCGCGCTCGCGTTGGTGCGCCCTTCCGAGAGCGAGGGCATCGGATTCCGGACGGTCGCCCCCGAGGTGGCGATGGAAATCCTCTTGGCGCAGCAGCAGGCCGAGCTCGCCGCGCAGCAGCAGCGGCTGGAAGCCTCGCGAGCCGCCGCTGCACGGCTGATCGCCGAGTGTTCGACGCTCACCCCCCAGGCCGGGAGCCTGGATGCGGAGCAGCAGATCCGGGGTGCAGAGGCAATCCGGGAGCGGCTGGCGCGGCTCGGCGACACCGCCGAGTCCGAGGTGATGACCTTCGCGCCGGGCGGCGCCCATTCCACGGCGGACCTGGAAGCCAGCCGGGGACCGAACGCCGCGCTGCTCGCTCGCGGGGTGCGCATGCGCACGGTCTACCTGGACAGTGTCCGCAACCACCAGCCCACCCTGGACCACGTGGCGTGGCTGAACAGCCAGGGCGGACGCGTGCGCACTGCTCCCACGCTTCCCGTTCGGATGATCATCGTTGACCGGCGGCAGGCAGTGCTCCCCATGGACACCTCCGATGCCCGCGCCGGCGCGGTGATCCTCTCCGTGGAGGGCGTGGTCGCCGCGTTGTGCGCGCTGTTCGAAAGTGTGTGGGCCACGGCCGTTCCGCTGGGCGACGCCGCCTCCCCCGACCCCTCCGGGCTCTCTCCGCAGGAGGCGGAGAGCCTGTCCCTGCTCGCGCAGGGGCTGACCGACCAGGCCATCGCCACCCGGCTCGGCGTCTCACCGCGGACCGCCCGTCGCGTGGCGGCCGATCTCATGGAGCGTCTGGAAGCACGGAGCCGGTTCCAGGCCGGTGTCCACGCGGTCCGCAACGGCTGGCTCCCGCGTACCGGATAAACGGCGCCCGCCGACCGGCCTGCCACTGGACGGAATGTGCCAAGGCCGGTTTCGTCCAGTGGAAATCCCTTCCTTCCGCCCTTGCGCATCGCCACAGTGGAAAACGTCGGAAGGAAGTCGACGGGAGTCGGCAGAGGGCTCCTGCAGTGAACTCCCGATGCATTTTCGTGTTGCTCGGCCCATGTTTCCTGGAGACGTACCAGTGAGTGCCTTAAACAACCTCAAGTTCGCTGTCGGAGGCCGGTCCGCGAGGGTCATCGCACTGTCCCTGGCCGTGCCTGTGCTGGCCCTGGCGGCAATTTCCGGGCCCAACGAGGATTCCGTTCGGCACACCACCACCGGCGTGGTAGGCGCCACCACCCCCGTTTCCTCCGCCCCCGCCGACGATGACGATCTGACATGGGGCCAGTAGTCGTCGGGTGAATCCGCTCGGTGCCCGTCGAACTTCGGTTTTCCACCCAAGGCTTTGGAGAGGTGTGTGAGCAGCAGCATGTCCATACGCAATGACCTGGTTCTGGAGGACACCACGCTGCGCGACGGCGAGCAGACGCCGGGCGTGGCCTTCTCGAAGGAGACCAAGACCAGGATTCTGGACACCCTCATCGCCGCGGGGGTGCAGTCGGTGGAGATCGGCATCCCGGCCATGGGAGGGGAGGAACTGGACTTCATCCGTTCGTGCGTGGACCGCCAGGACGAGGCTCGGCTGGTCGTCTGGCACCGCGGCGTCCGTGAGGACGTCGAGCGCTCCCTCGACATGGGCTTCAACTCCGTGCACATCGGCCTGCCGACGTCCGCCGGGCATCTGAAGGCGAGCGTCCGCAAGGACCGCACCTGGCTGCTGGCGACTGCCCGGGACCTCGTCCGCATGGCCAAGGACCGCGGCGCCTTCGTCTCCATCAGCGCCGAAGACATCGCACGTACCGAGATCTCCTTCCTCCAGGAATACGCCGGCGTCGTCAAAGAGGCAGGCGCCGACCGGCTGCGGCTGTCCGACACCGTCGGGCTGCTGGGTCCGGAGGCGTACGGCGAACGGGTCGGCGCCGTGGTGGCAACGACCGGCATCGATGTCCAATGCCACGCCCACAACGACTTCGGGCTGGCCACCGCCAACACCCTGGCCGGGCTCAAGGCCGGTGCGCGGTACTTCCACGTGACGGTCAACGCCATCGGCGAGCGAGCCGGCATGGCCGATCTGGCCCAGGTCGTCGTGGCGCTCAAGAAGCTGTACGACCGGGACCTCGGCATCGACCTGACGAAGCTCAAGGAGCTGAGTCTGCTCGTCTCCGAGGCAGCCAGGCATCCCGTCCTGCCCTGGCAGCCGGTCATCGGCGACAACGTCTTCGCGCACGAGTCCGGCATTCACGCCAACGGCATGCTCCGCGACACCTCTACCTTCGAGCCCTTCCCGCCCGAACACGTCGGCGGCGAGCGGCGCTATGTGCTCGGCAAACACTCCGGCCGGGCACTGGTCGCCTGGGCGCTGGAGCAGCAGGGCGTCGAACCAAGGGACGAACTGCTCGCCCAGTGCCTCGAGGAGGTCCGGGCGCAGTCCATCCGTACCGGTGGCGCCGTCTCCCAGGAGGACCTGGTCGGCATCTACAAGCAGGCGCTCGCCGCGACCGCTGTCTGATCCCCGACGCGGGTCCGCGGATTCGCACTTCGGTCCTGACCCCTGGCGCTGATCCGCGCGCCACGCCGTGCGCGGGTGAGCGCACGGCGTGGCGCCCTAGGGGCCGCGGCCCCCGCCCGACACCCTGGAGGAAGAGCCACGCCATGCACGCCACGTACGCCGGGCACGATCTGCTGCGAACGCTCCAACTACCGGACGGGACGGGCCGATTCGTCAGCCTCACCGCGGCCGAGGAGAGTGGGGTCGCCGGCCTGTCCACCGCTCCCCGCACCGTGCGGATCCTGGTGGAGAACGTCCTGCGTTCCGCGGTGACGGCGGCCGACGGCCACGACGGCGCTGACGAAGCGCTCGGCCGGGCGGTCTCCGCCGCCACCGCACTGGTCTTGGCCTGTGCGGGCGCCGGAGCGGAGCAGGAGACCGCGCTGCGTCCCACCCGACTGATCCTCCAGGACCACACCGGCGTTCCCGTGCTGGCGGACCTCGCCTCCCTGCGCTCCCTCCTTCAGGAGCGGGGACTCGACCCGCGGCGCGCCCGGCCCGCGCTGCCGGTCGACCTGGTCGTCGACCACTCCGTCGAGGTGGATGCCTGGGCACGGCCGGACGCGGTACGTCTCAACATGGCCCGCGAACACCGGCTCAACCACGAGCGCTTCCGCTTCCTGCGCTGGGCGCAGCAGGGCATACCGGGACTGCGGGTGGTGCCGCCCGGCCGGGGCATCGTCCACCAGATGCATCTGGAGCACCTGGCCCGCCTGGTGATGCCGGACCCCGCCGGGCTGCTCGCACCCGACCTCGTGCTGGGGACCGACTCGCACACCCCGATGGCGGGCGGGCTCGGCGTGCTGGGCTGGGGTGTCGGCGGCATCGAGGCCGAGACTGCGCTGCTGGGCCACGCGATCTCACTGCTGAGCCCCCCGGTGCTGGGTGTGCGGCTCGTCGGCGAACTGCCCGCGGGCAGCACGGCGACGGACCTCGCGCTCACCATGACGCAGTTCCTGCGCCGGACCGGTGTCGTGGGGGAATTCGTCGAGTTCTTCGGCCCCGGTGTGGGCACGCTTGCCGTGCCGGACCGTGCGACCGTGGCCAACATGGCGCCGGAATACGGCAGTACCGTGGCGTTCTTCCCGGTGGACGAGGCCACTCTTGACTACCTGCGGTTGACCGGCCGTTCGCCCGCCGAGGTCGCGCGGGTCGAGACGTATACCAAGGAGCAGGGGCTGTTCGTGCCGCTCGGCGACGGCGGTGCCGAGCCGGTCTGCGCGCGCACCCTCGAGTTCGATCTGTCCGCCGTCGAGCCCAGCGTCGCCGGGCCGCGCCGCCCTCAGGAGCGCCTGCCGCTCAGCGCGGTGGCCGCCGGCTTCCCGGCGTCCGGCAACGGAGCGACGCAGGCGCCGCGCACCACTGCGGGCCCTGCTGCCGTGCCGGACGGCGCCATCGCCATCGCGGCCATCACCAGCTGCACCAACACCTCCAACCCGCGGTCCATGGTCACGGCGGGGCTCGTGGCGCGGAAGGCCGTGGAACGCGGCATGAGAGTCCCGAATTGGGTCAAGACCACCCTCGCGCCCGGTTCCCGGGCGGTGGTCCACTACCTGAACGCCGCAGGTCTCGTGCCCCATCTGGAGAAGCTCGGTTTCGGCGTGGCCGGTTACGGCTGCACCACCTGCATCGGCAACTCCGGCGGACTGCCCGACGTGGCCACCGAAGCGGCCCGGGCCGGTGTCCGGCTCGCGGCCGTGCTCTCCGGAAACCGCAACTTCGAAGGACGGATCCACCCCGACATCGCCGCCGCCTACCTCGCCTCCCCCGCGCTCGTGGTCGCCTTCGCGCTCGCCGGTACGGTGCGGTGCGACCTCTCCTCCCAACCCCTCGGCGTCGACGCCGAAGGCCGCCCGGTCCACCTCGCCGAGCTGTGGCCCGCCCCGGAGGAGATCACCGAGGCCGTCGGACAGGTGTCGCGCGAGCACTTCCAGCGGGAGAAGGCACATCTCTTCTCAGGCGGTGCGGAGTGGACGGGCCTTGAGTTCCCGTCGGGTCCGGTCTACGACTGGCCCGCCGACTCCACCTACCTGCTGCGCTCCCCGTTCTTCGAGGAGCAGGCCGAGGGAGGCAGCCTGACGGAGCTGCACGGGGCGCGTGTCCTGGTCTTCGCCGGCGACTCGACCACCACCGACCACATCTCCCCGGCCGGAACCATCACCGAGGACTCCCCGGCAGGCCGCTACCTGTCCGCGGCCGGGGTGCCACCCGCGCAGTACAACTCCTACGGCTGCCGGCGGGGCAACCACGAGGTCCTGGTCCGCGGCGCCTTCGCCAACGCGAAGTTCCGCAACCGCCTCACCCCCTCCCACCAGGGCAGCCACACCCTCTATCTGCCGACCGGCCGCCGGATGAGCGTGCACGCCGCGGCCAACGCCTACGCGGACGACGGCATCCCGGTGGTGATCCTGGCCGGACGGGACTACGGATTCGGCAGTTCCCGGGACTGGGCCGCGAAGGGCCCAGCGCTCCTCGGGGTCCGCGCGGTCCTGGCCGAGAGTTTCGAGCGGATCCACCGCAGCAACCTGATCGGCATGGGCATCATCCCGCTTCAGTTCCCGCAGGGACAGAACGCCGACGCGCTGGGACTCACCGGCCACGAGGGCGTCGAGATCCGCGGGCTCGGGGCCCTGCGCCCCCGCGGGGAGGTCGATGTGGTGGCCCGGAACGCCGCGGGGGAACCCGTCGCGGAGTGGCGGATGCGGGCCCGCGTGGACACCGAACGGGAGCTGCGTTACGTGCGCCAGGGCGGCTTTCTGCGTGCGGTGGCGGCCGGGCTGCTCCACGGCGACGAGCCGTCAGCCGAAGGAGAGGAGCATTGACCGAAGCAACGCCCGGACGGAGGCCGTTCCGTGAACCCTGAGGTCGACCATGACTCCGCGGCGGTGGACGGCATGGCATTCAAGAACGCGATGTCTCTGCTCGCGAGTGCGTCGAACTTCAGTGAGGCCGCCGGGTTGCTGTCGATCCCCGCGAGGCACTCACCGAGGGTCAGGCTGTCTCCGGGCGCGACGAAGGCGTCGCTGTGAAGTTTACGCCCGGCGAGCCAGGCGTAGAAGGAAGGGCGGGCCACCTCCAGCAGTCTGCACAGGAAAGCGACGCCATGGGTGGTCATCTCCGCCTCGACGGACGCGTACGTGACGTTCGCCGATCGCCGCCGCGGGCGAGCCGCAGCGGGGTGTTCTCAGCGTCCAGCGCCAGTGCCGAACGGCGCCACTTCGTCGGCCAGCCCCTCCGACAGCTGCTCCAGTGCTGCCTTGGTCGCGCTGTATGCGGAGAACCCGGCGAAGGACAGCTGTCCGCCGAAACTGCTGATGTTCACGATCGATCCGCTGCCGCGCTCCGCATCTGCGGAAGCAGCGCCCGGGTCAGCCGCGCCGGGCCGAACACATGCGGCTCAAACAGGTCGCGCAGCTCCTCGTCGGTGGTCTCCTCGAACGCCCCGACCTGCGTGCGCCCGGCGTTGTTCACCAGCACGTCCACCCGGCCGTAGCGAGCCAGCACGTCGGCGGCCACCGCGTCGATCCGCTCGCCGTCGGTGACGTCCAGAGCGATCGCCTCCACCCGGTCGGGATCCGCGGCGACCAGGTCGGCCAATCCCTCGTGACCAACCAGACCTTGCCGTTGTCCGTCATCTCTTCGTCTCCTTGGTCGACTTTCGTTCGGGACCTGCCCGCCGACAGGTCCCATCCTTCGCCGGCATCCGGGAGCACGTCCAAGACCTGCTCGGCGCGGGTCTGGAGGAGGCGAGGAACGCCGCACTGCACACGTTGGTGATCGGCATGTCCACCAGCCCCGGCCGCGGTTTGCTGCCCGCCCTGCGAACCAGGCTGGTGTCCCACTACCCGCCCGCGCGGCCCGTCCTGCGGCAGGTCAACTGGTCCGACCCCAGTGCCGGGTTGGCGGACGGGACCAGCGATGTCGCCTTTGTCTGGCTGCCGCTGCCGGACGGCGACCGCTACCAGTATGCGGGGGTGGCCCAGGAACGACGCCTGGCGGCACTGCCGCAGGGGCACCCCGCTGGCGGCGCGGGCCGCAGCCGACAGCGAGGGGGCGGTGGACTTCACCGAGCTCCTGGACGAGCCGTTCCTCGCCCTCCCCTCCGAGGCCGGCCGGCTACGGGACTACTGGCTGGCCCTGGGCGAAGCTGGGCGCCGGCAGTTCGTGAACAGCGCACCCCGCCGGCCAGGGGAGCCACCAGCAGGTGTGCGATCACCGTCCGGCGAGCGCGGCGGCGGGTTCGGCGCGACCAAGGGTCAGGGCTTCGTCAGCCAGGACACCGGACGCCGTGCCGCCCGCAGCCGCTCCGACATCCGGCATCCGGCATCCGGCATCCGGCATCCGGCCGAGTCAGCGTTCCCAGTACTTGGCGACTGCCTGTGCGTAGGCCACTCGGTGGTCGAGTTCTGCGCTGTGGACGCGGAAGCGGCCGCGTGCGGACTCGGTGAGGGCCGCCCGGCCGAAGGGTTTGCCCGGCCTCTTCCACACCGTTCGCAGCGGCGCGGTGGTGGCGCCGGCGGGGGAGTCGGAGAGGGCCAGGGCGGCCATGTACAGCAGGACGAGGGGCAGCAGCACCAGGCACAGCAGCAGCGATGGCGTCGTCCCTTCCCGTCCGTGCAGCACCGTCCCGTCGGGCAGGTGGATCTCGTATGCGGGGCGCCACCGCTTCTTGCGCGGTGGCAGGCGCAGTTCGGCCAACTCCTCGTGATCCGGCGTGAGTACGGCGAGGCGGCCGCCGTCCTTGCGGACGACGACGGCCAGCGGAGCGGCGCAGGCAGGTCCGGCCGCGAGGGTGAAGCGTGGCTTGTGCCCGTGGCGGAGGGCATGGCCGTCGGGGACGCCGCGGAGTACGTGGACGGGAGCCGAGCCGCGGGGACGCAGTTCGTATCGGTCGGCGTCGGGGTGGCGGGTGAAGACAAGCGTCATGGGGGTTCCGTCCCTAGCCGAAGACCGCACGGACATCGTCAGCGGCCGGCGTCTTCGCGGAGGTCTCGTCGGATTGTTCCGCCGGGCGGATGGCCAGCGACTCACCGATCTGCCGCAGGATGCCGGTATACCGCGGCAGATCGGCGAAGCACGGCGTGGTCAGCGCGAGCACGATCAGCCAGCCTTGAATCGGCGAGGGGACGTACAACTCGATCTGGGCGAACTCCAACGCCGGGAGGACGGCCTCGCCCTCGGTCTCAGTGGCGTGCAGCGAGAGCACGGCCGGGCCACACGGCAGGTCCACGCGGGCGACGCTGCGATGCTCGTCGAGGGACAGCGTTTCCTGAAACGAGGCGGCGATGACTTCCGGCGCCTCCGGGGCCACGGCCTCTGCACGTACCAGGAGATGAGCGGTGCTTGCGGCGCCGTCCTCCGTCTCGTAGAGGGCGACGGAGGCGTGCAGAAGCTCGTCGGCGGTCAGAGACGCGGTGAGGTCGGAGTAGAGGGTCGCGGTGGTCTCGCGCTGGAATTCGGTACCACCTGGCCAGATCTTCTCCGCCAGCTCCCACAGGGCGGCGTCGAGGACGTCCGCGGGGAGGTGCAGTGGTAGTTCGTGGAAACCTTCGGGGGTGTCCAACGCGACCGAGACGCTTTGCGGGGACAGCGCCATCACAGCCTCCCCGCAGCCGGTGTGCCGGTATCGGTGATCTGAGTGTGGGTGTCGATGGCGATGCCTGGCAGTTGCTGAGCCACCTGCGGGCCCTTCGACCACCAGGAGAGCGGGTCGATGGAGCCGTCGGCCCGCATGGCTCCGCGCAGGGAGGTCTTGATCGCATCCGGGGTGAGGCCGCTGTCCAGGACCTTGGTCAGACCCTTGCTGATACCTGCCTCCTTGATGCTCGCGCCCACCACATCCTGGACGTGGCTGTTCCAGGCCAGCTTCATGCGGTTGCCGACCCCGGTTGCGGTGAAGACCTTGCTGCCGCCGACGTATTCCTTGCCCATCCCGAAGAGCGACTTTCCTTCCAGGGCCCGGCCGGTGAACCCGGCGTCACGCAGGGCGCGGATCTTGTTGACCTTGTCGATCGAGGCGACGGTGCGGCCTTCCACCTGCACCAGCTTCATGGGGACCTTGGCCCCCTTCATCGCGACGGAGCCGAACTTCCCGAACGGGATCACCCCGATTCCGTCACCCACGAGGTCCATGACGCCCACATCGGCTCCGCCGAGTTTCGCCGCTCCGTGCGTGGCGAGGGCCCCGAGGGAAGCTCCGGCGCTGGCGAGAGCCAGTGCGCCGGAGAGAGGCGGGCACCACATGGTGAGCAACGAGGCGACCCCCAGGATGCTGGAGGCGATCGAGAGCCAGTCGCCGATTTCCTTCAGCAGGTCGGCGTGCTTGGCACACCACTCCTGGATGCTGTGTCCCATGCGGGTGAAGAAGTCGCCGAGACCTTCCCAGAACCCCGGGTCCGGTGCGTTTTCCGTGGCGCGCCGGATGCGGTCGGCGATGGTTCGGGCCTCGTCCTGGTGATGGCCGAGGAGTTCCTCGGCCTTCTTGACGATGCCTTCCAACTCCTCGGTCGCGGAGTCCAGCCGGCTGCGGGCAGTGTCGAGGGCCCGGTCCGCCCGGTCCAAGCGGTCGCTTGCGGCGTCCATCCTCTTCTGCGCGGCATCGAGGGCGGCCTGGTCGGTGTAGAAGGTGCCGGCCAGGCGGAGGTCCGGGTTGGCTGCGGCCTCGTTGTAAGCCCGTTCTGCCTGCTCGTTCTCGGTCTTCCTGGTGGTCACCGTCTGCTTGGCCGCGGCGGCCTCCGCCTCGTACTGGCGGCCCTTGCTCTGGTACGAGGAGAGCGCGCTGTGCCAGGAGCGGAGCTGGGTCACCGCATCGCGCATGGCATCGCGGCTGTCACTCACGTATTTCGGCAGGTCACCGACGTTCTCGGCGAACGCGTTCGCCGCGTCACCCTGCCATTCGCCACCGCTCTTGCCGATGCGGGACAGTACGGCGTGGGCCGACTCCAAGGAGCGCTTGGCCGTGTCGAGCTTGCCGGTGAGGGAGTCGACGGATCCCAGGTCGCCGGGGGCCGGATTGAAGCCGAGGGCGGGGAAGTCCCGCGTGGTCATGAAGTCCCCTGTCGGATGGTCAAAGGTACGGATGGCTCGGGTGAGTGCAGGCCGTGCGGCGCTACTTGGCGTTCTTCGCGAAGGCGTCGCGCAGCGCGTGCTCCACCGATTCGTAGTTCTGCTTGACCAACTTGAGCTTGTCCTCGATGGCTTGCGTGCCGTCGGCGATCTTCTTGATCGCGTTGTCCCAGCTGTCGTGGAACTCGTCGCAGGCGTTGTCCAGGGCCTCCGCCCCCATCGACTTCGGACCGGTGTCCTTGAGCGCGTCCAGCGCCTTGCGCATGTTGTCCTGGCTGTCGTGCAGATCCTTCAGCAGACGTCCCAGACCGTCCGCCTCGACCTTGAAATAGCCGCCCATGCGCCCCCTGGTGATCCCTGTATCTCGGCATGGCCGTGCCAACATTACCCACACATGACCCATGCTTTGCCAGTGGATGGCTCTCATTCGCGTCGGAGTATCCACTCCGACACCGCTCCACCTGCCGCGACCTCGGTCGCAGAGTGCCGGCGTCGAGCGATACGCGCACGCCGCATCCGGCGCTCCGAGGCGGGACGCCGTCCGGGCGGGGCGGGGGCTCAGGCGCTCGCGCATCGGGCGGCGTTCGGCTTCGTCCCGGGCGGGGCCGCCGGCACGTGGCGCAGGTGGTGTCAGAGCGGTGGGACGCGGACGGCGGCGCCGGGCCGTGACAGGCAACCGGTGGCCGTCCTGGTCCCGAGCCGGGCGGTTGCCGGGACCGGGGCTGCGCGCCGGCCGCCGGCTTTCCCGGCCCGTCGTCGCCAGCGGCCGTCGTCACGCTGGCACCCTGGCCACCGCCACTGGGGTCGTGGCGGTGGCCAGGGCTCACCGCGTACGCCGGAGAGACAGGCACGGACAGCGGCTGGACCCCTCACCGGGAATAGCGCGGCCGGAACACACAGTCACCCGCCGTTCCCACGATCCTTGTGGGCGCTGTCGCCCACCCGCTCAGCGATTTCGCTTCGCTGCCGTCCCGGCGCATGGCCGAGGAGGAGATCCCCGCTGGTCAGCAGATCGGAGGGTTGGGGGTCCCCCAGTCGCGCAGCACCTGGTTCGGTTGCCATACCCAGCCGTTGGCTTCGGGGGCATTGAGGTTCAGCCAATTGCCGTCAGGGGTTTGGCAGTTGATCGTGACCGGCTGACCGTTGTGCCCCTTGCCCACGAGCGCTCCGTCGGGAGCCGAGAGGATGTCGGCATCGGCGACGAAGCGCCCAGCCACTCCTGCCGCGGCTTGAGCCGCCTGTGCCTGCGGAGATATCAGCGTTGCTCCGAGAAAAGCAGCGGACAGGCCGACCAGTGTCAGCCGTGAAGTGAATTTCCGCACCAAGTCTCCATGGTTCGAGGCGATACCCGAGAGTGCCGGAATATCGCTTGGTCAATTCCATGTGCAGGCTATTGGGCGGTGATGAAATCCCGGTGTAGGGCGGAGTTCGCCGCGGACAGCAGTCGGTTGGCGTCGTCGCCTTCTGCGAAGGCATCTCCGAGTTTGTATTCGCGCTTGGTCCAAGGGTACTCCGGTGCGTTCGGAATGCTGAGCGTAGAGCCGACGAATGCGTGTGCCCTCCCGGCCTCGTAGTTGCTGGAGGGTGAGGCCGGAGGTTTCTTCCTGAGGGAAGCGCATGCCGTACATGCGGCGGGCGACCGCGACGCGCTCTTTGGGACGGGTGACGAGCTGAAGAGGGTGCCGGTCTTGAGGTCGTAGGTGTCGGGGACATCGACGGCGAGTTGGTCGCCGGCGGGATCCTCGACTGTGGCCCCCAGCGTCACTTCCGTCGCGCGAACTTGGCTGCGGCGGTGGGCGGATGCCTGCCACGGTACGGCCGTCAGCGCATCCGGGGACGCCGGGCGAGGCCGCCGAGTTCGGCACCCGGGTCCCACACTGGTTCGGCAGCACCGGGGACGGCCCCGTCGAACCGATGGCATAAGCCTGGCAGCGGATCGTGGCCCGGTAGTCAGCCTCAGGGGCCGTTCGGTCGTCGGCCCGCAGGAGGAGCCTCCCAACGAAAGTCGCGCTCCTGCCTGTGCCTGGCCGCCCTTGCCCACGCCGGGCAAGGGGGCCAGACCCGGTGCCGTGCGACTTTCGTCGTGGGGCGTCGCGACCTACGGCGGGTGCGGGGTCCGGTTGCGGCTGCTTACCGTGGCAGCGTGACTCGTGTGCAAGGTACGGACCGCCCTGTGGCCGCGGCCCGCCGCACGCCGGCGACGGTGCTGCGCGCGGCGTCCCGGCGGCTCGCCGACCCGGTCCGGGCACTCTTCGCCCCCGGAATGTGGACTGCGCGGCGCATCGTGGGCGAATCATTGCTCAGCGTGGTGCTCGGGCTGCTGGCGGCGGCTGACGAGGCCCTGTCCCAGGCCCTGCCCCCGACCGTGTTCCACGTCCTGCCAGGCGGCAGCACCCTGCGGATCGCCGCGGTGGGCCTGGCCGTGGCGCTGCTGACACCGCTGCGCCGGACGCTTCCCGCGACCGTCCTGCTGGTGACCGCCGTCGCCTCGGCGGAGTTCACGGGCCTCAGCCCCCTGCTCATGGTCGCCGCCTGGTCGGCCGGACGCCGGATCGACAGGGTCGGCAAAGCTGTCGGCGTCTTCGCTGCCGCGTACGTCCTGAGCCTGGGCGCGGCCGTCCTGCAGTCGATGGAGGCCATGCCGCTGACCCTCGCCCTGGCCGCCCCGCTGCTGCTGGTGATGGTGGTCGTACCCGGGCTCGTCAGCCGCTACTGGTCGCAGCGCCGCACGCTGACGGACACCCTCCGGGAGTACCACGCCCAGTTGCTGCGTGAGCGCGCGATGGTCGCCGGCCAGGCCCGGATGCGGGAGCGCCAGCGCATCGCGCAGGACATGCACGACAGCCTCGGCCACCAGCTCACACTCATCTCGGTACACACCGGAGCACTGGAAGTGGACCGGGAGCTGACCGGGCGGCAACGGGCAGCCGTAGGTGTGCTGCGCAAGGCATCAGTGGCCGCGTTGCACGAGCTGCGCGAGGTGGTAGGGCTCCTCCGAGACGGTACGGAAAGTCCCGGCCACACCGATGCCTCCCCCGCCCTGCACGCCTTGGGGGACGAAGACGCCACAGCGCCGTCACGCGGGGTGGCCGGCATCGAGCGCCTGGTGGAGGCATCCCGGAACGCGGGTACGGCCGTGGAACTGCGACGCTCCGGCGAACCGCGCGCGCTGGCCCCGACCGCCGATCACGCGGCGTACCGCATCGCCCAGGAGGGACTGACCAACGCCCACAAGCATGCCCCCGGCGCCCCGATCACCATCGCACTGCGGTACGAGCCAGACGCACTGGTCGTGGAGGTCGCCAACGACCCCGTCCCCGAGACGACAAGCACCGGTAGCCGGAATGTGGTGAGCGGCGGCCAGGGACTGACCGGGCTCGGTGAACGGACCCGGCTCATCGGCGGCATGGTGCACGCGGCCCCGACACCGGATGGCGGCTTCCGACTGGCGGGCGTCCTGCCGTACGCCACACCAGCACAGGCACAGACCCAGGCACGCTCGACGTTCGTCGACCCCACGGACGACTTTCGGGAGCAGATCCCAGCCGCTGCCCCGGGCAAGGCTGATCCAGACATCGACGGAATCGGCCTGCCGAAGGAGCTGGTCAAGGCAATGAGCAGGAACAAGAAACGCAGCGGCATCGCCATCGGCTGCGGCATCACGGCACTGATCGGCCTGCTGCTGGTCGCCGCCGGGGCTTTCGCCGTGATCTTCCTGGTCGGCGAGTCGGGCAAGGCCATGATCGAGCCGAAGCAGTACGACGCGATCAAGGTGGGCCAGTCCGAGGCGGAGGTCCGCGCCACACTGCCCCGCGGAGACTCGTTCCTGGCCCACGGCCTGGACAAAGGCGCCCCACCCGAACCCAAGGCAGCCCAGTGCCTCACGCTGATGTCCAGCGAGAACGGCAGCAGCTGGAACAAGGAACCGGTCTTCCGCTTCTGCTTCCTCGACGGCAAGCTGATCGAGAAGAAAGCCTTCGAGGTCACCGACTGAGAGGGCAATACGCGACGGAGTCGATTCCACCTTGAAGTTGCTCGTCACAGAGCTGGTGTGGGTCGCGGCCGGCCTGCTCGTGCCGGACGGTGAGCGGATGACCGCGGGGCGCCCGGCGGCCGGCGGCGATGACCGAGTCGTCGGGGTCATCGTCCGCCGGTTAGGCCGAAGTCCGCGAACGCCCCAACTCCAGCGTCCCGCAGGCGAGTAATGATTTTGCTGGCGCTGGGTGGTGATCTCGCTGAAGCGGTCCGGCCATACCGCCGAGATCCACACCAGAATCCGGCTCATGATCCCTTCGCGGACACGAACCCCACGCCACGCACAGACAACAGTGCAGATCACTGAGGGGCTACCCAAGGTCGGGATTGGAATTCCCAGCTGAGTGAGCCAGGTGGCAACTTGGTCAGAGAACGTTCAACCGCGATACCCGGCCGAGGAGATCCCACAAGGAGGCATGCGCCCTCACGCCGACTGGGCTGCTACCCATGCAGCGCTGGCAGCCGGTGGAATGCCGACGGCCCCGGCAGGCGCGCAGCACCCCGAGACCGACCTCCAGAAGCTGTTCACCCAGGCCGCCCTGCATGGATTACGGCCACGGCCACCCACAGGCGGCGCAACACCTCAAGATCAGCTAACTTAGGCTCACCTAACCAATCATCCCGCATGTCACCAGGGGAGCACACGCTGGCCCAGTCAACGCACCGTGCACAGCAGCCAACCCACATCAACTCCCCCGACACCCAGGCCACATGGACACGCGCGGTACGACTCGCGGGCACCTGCGGAATCCTGGCCTCCATCGCCTGGCTCCTCGGCGACATCCTCCTGCTGGGCAAGCCCATGGCCTCCTCAGACCGCTACCCGATCCTGGGCGCGTACGACGGCGTCACCGGCGACTCCCTCGCCGCGATGCTTCCCGCCTCCACCACCCGCCTGGCCTGGGGCGCCCTGCTCGGCGTACTGACCGGCCCGCTCCATCTCGCCGCCTGCCGGCACCTCTACCGCGGCCTGCGCCCGGCCCGCCAGCTCCTCCCCCTCCCCCGTTCCTCCTCCTGACCTGCTGGCTCACCGCTTCCCTGTGGATAACTGTCGCCATCCTGCGCGGCCCCACCTCGTTCCCCCGCTGGATATGCGCCGCCACCCCCCTCGCCTGCATCCTCATCGGCAACTCCTCGCCAAGGGCATCCCAGGCCCGGCAGACACCCCCCTCCAAGGCACCCAACTCAGCCTCGCCAACCTCATGTTCTTCACTCTGACCACCATCACCCTGTGGAACGCCCACCGCCGCACTGCCGCATCCACATCGGCGACGCCTCAGGATCACGCAGGGCCGCACCCGTAGCCGTCCGACCACCCGCGGACAGGTCCGAGCCTGACCGCAAGACGATCTACCCGGAATCCCGTTCGCCCCCAACACGCTCGGACTTGACCATCCGTCACTATCGCAGTGGCGTAGACGGGCGATCAGGACGACTCGGTGGTTGGAGGAGTGGGACGCTGACGCATCCTGCCATGATGTGTTTCTGGAGCTCGACGTCCGCGATACGGCGTTCGTTGACCCCGGAGTTGTAGAGGGTAACGATCCCCTGGATGACCGTGTGCTGGTCTTCGCGCGCCGCTGGTAGCGCACAGTCAACCCCGGCACACAGGGGTCCCGCCGGTATTGCTCCAGGATTGAACGCTAAGGGCTCTGGCCAACGCCGAGTATCGATTTGATCACTGACAGCCTCGTGGTCATGCCGTCTGCCTATGGCCGCAGGTTGACAGGCCGTGCCAGTTGAGTACCCATCGGATGCTCAGGTTGCCCGGTACGGGCGGTTCGCGGGTGAGCCGTCGGTTCAGGAGCTGGAGTCCTTCTTCAGGCTGGACACCGAGGCGTTGGAGATGGCCCGGTCGAAGCGCCGTTCCCATAACCGGCTGGGCTGGGGTGTGCAGTGGGGGACGGTGCGGATGCTGGGCACGTTCCTTTCCGAGCCGGCCGCAGTGCCGACGTCGGTGGCGGACTTCGTCGCGGAGCAGTTGGGGATCGACGATCCGTCGTGCCTGAAGCTGTATCCGGAGCGGTTGCCGACGCAGCACGAGCACGCGCGGGAGATCCGGAAGCTGCTGAAGCTGCGGGACTTCGAGGAGGGCGACCTGCCGCTGCGGGAGTACATCGCGGGGCGGGTGTGGGTGTCGACGGAGGGGCCGAGGGCGCTGTTCGACCGGGCGGTGACATGGCTGCTGCGCAACCGGGTGCTGCTGCCGGGGATGACGCCGCTGGCCTACCTGGTCGCGGAGGTGCGGCGGGGTGAGCAGGCGCTGATCTACTCGGTGGCGGACGCGCCGGTGACACCGGAGTTCCGCACACTTCCCGTCCAGGGCACCGGCTTCGGCAACAGGACGTTGACACCACTTGAGGCTCATGGGGCCGCTCGTCCACTCGGGGCAGACAGTCATCATCCCAACGCGCCCTGAGCGTGGCACGGACTCAGGTGCCGCCACTGCGCCTCGCAGACACGATCCACAGGTCTTGACAGTGGCTTGCGTTCTCCCAGGTGGGGAGGGGGGTGAAGTCCGCGTCGGTCATGATGGCATCTCTTTTCCAGCAGCCGCAGCCGATCACCAGCGGACGAGAACGAGTTCGACGGCGAATCCGGGGCCCATGGCTGCGACGAGCCCATGAGTGCCGGCCGGGGGCGGGCTTCCCATCGCGGTGTCCAGGACATCGAGGACTGACACGGACGAGAGATTGCCCCGGTCGGCCATGGAGCGGCGGGTGAGTACGGTGGCGTCCGGCGCGAGGCCCAGAGCCCGTTCCACCGCGGTGAGCACCTTCGGCCCGCCGCCGTGGATGATCCAGCTGCCGATCCGGTCGGTCGTCAGCGCATGCCGGGAGAGGAAGGAGTGCACGGCTTGGGGCAGGTGTGCCTCGGTGAGCGCGGGCACCTCCGGCGCCAGACGGATCCGGAAGCCGTGGGAGCCGATCGCCCAGCCGAGCGCATCGTCGCTGTCACGCACCAACCAGCTCGCGCCGTCCACCAGTTGTGGCCCCTGACGCTCGCCTGCCCGGTCGCCGCCCGCCGCCACCACGACCGCCGCGCCGTCGCCGAACAGGCTGCCGGCGACGATGTTCGCTATCGATCCGTCCTTCTGCTGGTAGGCCAGGGAGCAGAGCTCCACTGCCAGCAGGACGGCGATCTGGTCCGGGTGCGCGCTCAGGTAGTCGCGGAGCAGGGCGAGACCCGCGGCTCCCCCGGCGCAGCCGTTGCCGAACAGCGGGATGCGTCTGATGTCCGGCCGCAATCCCGTCCGCTGGGCCAGTCGTGCTTCCAGCGAGGGTACGGCCAGCCCCGTCACGGTGGTGCTGATGACCGCGTCGACGTCCCCGGGACGTACCCCGGCCTCGCTCAGGGCTCCGGTCAGGGCCTGCTCGCCGAGATCCAGGGCGGTTTGCAGCCATACCTGGTTGGTCTGTGTGAAGTCGTCGAGATCGGCCAGTTCGACGAGCTTGCCCAGGGGCAGGGACAGATGGCGCGTGGCCACGCCCGCGTTGGCCTCGATCTTCCGCAGCATCAGGACGCCGGTCGCGGAGTTCATGAGCGTGGTGCGCGCCAGCGTGGCCATGATCTCGTGCTGGGGGTAGCGGTACGGCGGGAACGCCGTCCTGATCGCCCTGATCCGCGGAGAGGGCGAGGGGCCTGCCGGCGGTCGTGCGTGGCGGTATGTGGTCTGGGTGGTGGAGTCTTGCGCCGGTTCCCCCATCGATTACCCTCCGCTCGTTTCCGGGTGTGCGGTCCGCTTCTGTCATGACGGCGGGCACCAGCACTCCGCGTACGAATACGGCGTCCACGGCCCCGCCCAGCGCCACGCCGATGCCGATGAGCTTGAGCAGGGCCACATCCGAAGTGCCCATGGCCGCCGTGGAGACCGCGACGGCCGGTGGGGCGGACGTCATCAGTCTGCCGGTGCGGCCGATGCCGTCGACGATCGTGGTGCGGTTGTCTCTGCAGCGCACGTACTCCTCGCGGATCCGGCCCAGCAGGAACACCTCGTAGTCCACCGACAGAGCCACGGTGATGATCAGGACGAACAGCAGGCGCGAGGCATCGAGGGTGGGTCACCGTGAAGCCGCCCAGCAGGGCGCGGACATGGCCTTCCTGGTAGATCAGGACGAGGGCCCCGAGGCTCGCTCCGAGGCTGACGGCCGCCACCGTCAGCGCCTTCAGCGGCGCGATCACGCTGTGGGTGAAGGCGCCGAGCAGGAGCGCCAGTCCCACACCCAGCGCAGTGAGGCACCACGGCAGGGCGCCCGCAACGGTGTCAGCGAGTTCGGCGGCTCGGCCACCCACGACCACGGTGCCGGGTGCGGGCGTGTTCCGCCCGGCCCGCACCACGTCGTGGGAGGCCCGGGTGCCGGGAGCGGACGGAGAGACGGCCAGCAGCACGGCCGCCTGCTGTGCGGGCAGGGTTCGTACGACGCGTACGGCCATGACATCCGCCAGGTCCTCCAGCCGGCCGGCGTAGGCGTCAGCTCCGGCAGCGGCCGGAGCGGTGGGGGGCAGCTGCCTCAACGCTCGCACTCGCATCCTGTCCGTCTCAGGGGGCCGTGAACAACAGGACGGCGTTCTGCCCGCCGAACCCAAAGGAACAGCTGATAGCGGTCTTTGTGTCGACCGGGCGCGGGCGGCCGGCCACGATGTCCAGCTTGTGCTCGCCGTCCTGGCCCTGGAAGTTCGCCACCGGCGGGATGAGGCGGCGGCGCAGGGCGAGGACGGTGTACGCGGCCTGGATCGCTCCAGCCGCGCCAAGAGCGTGACCGATTACGCCCTTGGACGCGGTCACCGGTGGCACGTCGTCACCGAACGCCCGGGTCAGGGCCGCGGCCTCGGCGGCATCGTTCAACGGTGTCGACGTACCGTGCGCGTTGACCAGACCCACGTCACGCGCAGCGCAGGCCCCGTCCTCCAGCGCGGCGCGGACCGCACGGGCCGCTCCGGCACCGGCCGGGTCCGGGGCAACCGGATGACGGGCGTCCGCACCGGCTCCATAACCGCGCAGCAGCGCCTGCGCCGGAACGCCGCGGGCCTTTGCCTGTGTGAGGCGTTCCATTACGAGAACGGCGGCGCCCTCGCCCAGGACGAAGCCGTCCCGCGCCGCGTCGAACGGCCGGCTGGCCAGCTCCGGCTGCTCCCGCTGTCGGGAGAGCGCGCGCATCCGGGTGAAGCAGGTCGCCGTCATGCGGGAGCGCCCGGACTCGCTGCCGCCTGCCAGGACGATGTCGCAGGTGCCCGACCGCAGCAGGTCCCGTGCGACACCGATCGCGGTCGCGCCGGACGCGCAGGCGCTGGAGGTGATGAAATTCGGCCCCTGGGCGCCCAGGTCGATCGCGACCTCGCCGGCCGCCATGTTCGGCACACTGCGCGGCAGCGCCAGCGGTGAGACCCGCTCGGGGCGGCCCGCGCCGAGGTGGCCGAACTCGGTGACATAGGTGCTCAGGCAGTTCGAGCCCACACCCAGCACGACGCCCACCCGCTCGGCCGGCCAGGACGTGGGGTCGAGCGCGGCGTCGGCGACGGCTCGCCTGGCGGCGACGAGGGCGAACTGGATGAACCGGTCCACCCGCCGGGCGAGCGACCGTCCCAGTTCGGCGCCGGCGTCGAAACCGGGTACCTGGCACGAGAAGTCGACGGGCAGTCCGGCGAGTTCCGGATCGGAGGCGGCCAGGGAGCGGCCCCGGCACAGAGCCGCCCAGTTGTCCTCGGCGCTGTGCCCCGCGGGAGTCACCAGACCCAGTCCGGTGACCGCGACCTCAGCGCGCACGTTCAAACACCTGGGCGGCCTCGCCCAGCGTGGCTAACGGGGACAGTTCCACGGCGTCCTCCGGCAGGACGATCCCGAGCTCCTCCTCGGCCGCCACCACGAGTTCCATCAAGGACAAGGAGTCCATCCCGAGGCTTTCGAATGTCGTCGTCGCCGTCAGCTGCTGCGAGTCCGCCTTGACGTCGAGATGACTGGTCAGCAGGGTGACCAAACGCTCGGGCAGCACCGGCTGGATGTCCTGTCCCACTTCCTGTGTCATGCCGTGACCTCCTGTGCTGTGGTACGGGAACGCCCTGGACCGTCACCGGCGTTCATCCGCTCGTACAGTTCTCGCGCGCGGGACGCCTGCGCCCGTAGCGACTCCAGCTGCTGCCCCAGTCGCTCCCGGGCCTGCTCCCCTGCCGGCCCACACATCACTCCCAGGGCGCGCAAAAGGGTCCGCACGACGTGCTGGTGGTGGACATCGAGGTCGAAGATGCCGGCGGCCGCGACCCGCAGGGCGCGGGCGCGGAAACCGGGAATCGTCGTGCCCGGCATCCTGAAGTCGCAGATCACGTCGGTCAGGGCCGTCAGCGCGTCGTCCGGGAACACGCGGAGGGCGTCGGCGTACAGATCCCGGCAGAAGAGCATGTGCAAGCTCTCGTCTGCGGCGATACACGCCATCAGCTGTTCACCCACCGGGGCACCCCACATGACGCCCACGTTGCGGTGTGCCTGGCAGGTCGCCAGCTCCTGCACCGTCACGTACGACAGCGCATGCCGGACGGTCGGCAGGTCGCTGCGGTACCCGGCCGCCCGTATGCCGCATCCGTAGCGCCTCAAGGGCCACCGGGTCCATCGCACGACGGGCGTGGACGTAGGCCCGCATGAGACATGCGTGGCGATCCTCCTCCGCCGTCCACCGGTTCACGCAAGCGCCCCAGGCATCGTCCCTGCCGAAGCGGGCCGCGATCTCGAAGTGATGACTGGGCAGATAGTCCTCGGTGAGCAAGTTGACAAGCAGGGCGCCCTGCACCGCCTGCGGCAGCGCCGACTGCTGCGCACTCCAGCCCGTACCGTCCAGCGGGCCGTCGAAGTCCCGTGCTCCGCTCCACGGCACGTACTGATGGGGGAACCACTCACGGGCCACCGCCAGATGCCGGTCGAGCAGACGCCCCACCGACGGCTCCAAGTCCCGCAAGGCACCTGCTGTCGCGCCGCTCACATGCACCATCTCTTCATTGCTGTGCGCCCCGGCTCCGCCGACGCGCGAGACGGGAGAAGACCGGCGCCCCCGTTACCGACCGGTTGATCCAGACTCAGGGCGCTGTCACGACGACCACTTCTGAACCAGTGCCGCCGGAAACACTGCCACCGGCCAGGCAGGCTGCGGTCTGGTTTGCCAGCCGGAGAGGGAGAAGATTGATGGTGGCACCCGAGTAGTGCCCATTGATGATGGTGCCCTCGGCATGTCCGACAATGTGGCCTTCCACGCGTTCGGCAGTGAACGTGTCCACGTTGAACGCGCTGGTGGTGCCGTCCGACCACTTGAGCGTGCCATGGTGGTTCGCGTCGGTGACGGTGCCCAGGCACTGAGTCACAAAGGTGCCGTCGACCTGAGAGGACACCAGTAGCCTAGTAGGGTCATCGGCACAGGGCACAGGCGGCACAAATGTCGTATCGCTGTGCACAGTGACCGTCTGCGCGCTCTGGGTGATGGGCGGACTGTAGCTGGAGCTGGCAGTCCCCAGGCCAGCAAGGATGTGAGTCGGCATAGGTGATGCCCCTTTTGCTTGTCGTCACTTGCCACATTGCTTGTCGTCACTTGTCGCGGAACGCCTGCCCTGTCCAAGCAGGGCGGGACGGTGAGAAGACACCTCCACACCAAGCGAATCCTGCCCCTGGCCCCTTCGGATCTTCCTCACAGGAGGGGCGGAACTCGTCCGCATACATACCGAATCCCCACCGTGCCCTCCGGGGCACACATACGACGGAGGGGCGCACGAAGCAGACTTGGGGCGTACGTCATCTGGCTGTTCAGGCGACTACGATGTCGTGAGCGGTCTCACGTCGGCGGAATCCGGCTCGACGTGTTGCACCCTCGCCCCGCAACGTGACTGCTGTCCAAGATCCGCCCCTGCCCCTGCGATTGAGGGGTCGCGCGTTCTCCGGACAGGTGTCTGATGTCCATCTTCGCGCGGGGGATTCGCAACTTCTCGTACTCGGCGTGAACTTCACGTGGAGGGCGGTAACCCACCGCCGAGTAGAGGCGTTTGCGATTGTGCCAGAATTCGATGTAGCGAGTGATGTCCTGCCGGGAAGCCTCCGGTTCAGGCAAGTCACCCTTGATGCACGCTCGTTCTTCAGGGCGCCAAGGAAAGACTCGGCCATGGCATTGCCGAAACAGATCCCGGTGCGGCCGGAAGACCTACGGAGTCCAAACCGGTTGAGCGTCTTCCCGAACTGGACTGACATGTAGTTGCTGCCGCGGTCGGAGTGAAATATCACGCCTGCGGCGAGCTTCCTGTTTCGTGCCGCGTTGCGGATAGCCCTGGATATCAGTGGGGTTTGGGTTTGCTAGTGGTTGTCCATCGCGTAACCGATGACGTCCTTCGTGCAGCAGTCGATGACCGTCGCGAGGTACAGCCATCCCTCCCCGGTCGCGATGTAGGTAATATCGCCGACGAGCTTTTCGCCGGGCGCCTCCGCGGTGAAGTTGCGGCCGACGAGGTCCGGCACCTGGCCGGCCGCGGCCTGGGCGAGGTTGAACCTCTTCGGCCGTGGCTGGCAGGGCTGAAGGCCCAGTTCACGCATGAGGCGGCGGACCAGCTCCAAGCCGACGGTGACGCCCCGGCGGTGCAGCTGGGCCTGGATGCGCCGGTGCTCATAGGTGCTGTCGGACATGACGAAGGCTTTCTTGATGAGCGGTTTCAGTTCTTCGCGCCGCTGGACCGTCGCGGATTCCGGACGGGATCGCCAGTCGTAGTAGCCGGATCTGGATACGCCGAGTCGGCCACACATGAACTCGACGCTCTATGCGTACTCCTCGGTGTCGCGCCGCATCTCGCCGATGAACTCATACTTGCTTGCTACCGGGGGTCCTTCGCGAAGCACGCTGCGGCTTATTCAGAACGGTAACTTCCGTCTCCAGCTCGCGGTTGCGTGGTTCGAGTTCCTTCAAGCGCACCCGCTCGTTCACCGTCAATTCCGCAGCGGGAGCCGGTTCCTGCTGTTTCTGGTGCTTCTTCACCCAGCCACGTAGCGTCTCCGGGTTCAGCTCAAGCTCCCGGGCGACTTCGGAGATCGTCTTGCTTGACCTCAATGCGATCTGGACGGCTTCCTCGCGGAACTCCGGCGAGTACTTACTCGGTGGCGCCACTTCTTCCTCGTTTCCTATTCAGGACAACCCTATTGGGTCCCTGTCCGGAGAACGCGCGGCCCCTCACGGGCAGACGGACAAGACAGTGATGGGACCTTTGGCCGGGTAGTGGTCGAGGGGCTGACCGTGGGGTGTTGGAAGAGGACACCAAACGCAGTCGCCACCGCTGTCGGCCTCACGCCCACCGACACATGGCACGACGGCGAGCGTCAATGGCGTGGACGGATCAAAAGCTAATGTCACCAATCCACAGGTCTTGACGATGACACTTGAGGACGTCCTGCTGTTCACCAAGCCCGGACGGCGCGCCGCTCCGGCGCAACCACGAGAGCACAGGCCGCCAAACACCGAGGCATTCCGTTTCCGCACGTGTAGCCGAAACGGTCGTCACGGCTGCTAACGCCCCTTCATCGGCAGTACGCAGCAGGCGGCTTGGGACTGTGTGCCCAAGCCGCCGGGCGGGACGACACTTCGGCTCCGCCTCTCCTCCACGGCGCCGGGCGAACAACGGGCGAGCCGCACCACCGTCCGGATGATTTCCAGCCGCCCCGTCCGACCTATTGCGGAGCCGGGCGCGGGTCCTCGGCAGTGGCTCACCTCTGGCCCGTTGGCCGCATGAGCAGGCCAAAGGCCACCTTTCCCCCGGCGCCAGCCTCCAGCAGTCCCCACCGACTCAGAGTCAACCGACTCTTCGAGCCCTGTCGACGACCGTGGCAAAAACACACTGCCGAATCTCTATTACTCACGTCAGCACCCGACGGATTCACCTCTCACTCCCGGGCGCCAACCGCCGATGCACACCACCACCTCTTCCCTCCTCCGCACGTCATGAGCCCGCGCCCCCGGCGCGATGCACCGCCCGACGACTTCCGCGTGGTCATCACCCCACCCACACCCAAACTGAACCTGCCGGCCGCCGCGGCCCTGCTGCGCATCCTCACCCGCCACGCCACCCGAACACACCCCCACAACCCAGCAACCGAAGACAGAGCAGCTGGCGCTCTGGACCACCCCGAGCTATCCGTGGACGACCACCCCGATCACCACCAGCAGAAAGCCCCCCGACCGTGACCGGAAACCAACCCCCTCTCCCCTGGCTCCCCCCACCCCCACCTCACCCCCCCGTAAAGGCCACCGATGACAGACACCTGCGAGCGGGATCGAAGTTCGCCTTCTACGGGCGGGTCTCCACCGAGGACCATCAGGACCCCGAAGCCTCCCGCCAATGGCAACTCAGGCGCGCCCAGAGCCTCATCGAACCGGCCGGAGGGCTGATCACCACCGAGTACTTCGACATCGGCGAGACGCGTGCCCTGCCGTGGAAGCGGCGCCCGCACGCAGCCAACCTGCTCGCCGCGCTCGCCGACCCACACCGCGGCTTCGACGCGGTGGTGATCGGCGAACCCCAGCGCGCCTTCTACGGAGCCCAGTTCGGCAATACCTTCCCGCTCTTCGCCCACTACGGCGTCCCCCTGTGGGTCCCGGAAGTCGGTGGGCCCATCGACGCGGACAACGAGGCCCACGACCTGATCATGTCTGTCTTCGGCGGCATGTCCAAGGGCGAACGCAACCGCATCAAGGTCCGCGTCCACGCCGCCATGGCTGCCCAAGCCTTCACCGAAGGCCGCTACCTCGGCGGCCGACCACCATACGGCTACCGACTCTGTGACCTGGGGCCACACCCCAACCCGGCCAAGGCCGCCGACGGCAAACGCCTCCACGGCCTCGAACCCGACCCGGCCACAGCCCCGTTCGTCGTCCGCATCTTCACCGAGTTCCTGCGCGGCCTGGGCATCTTCGCCATCGCCGAGCACCTCACCCGCGACGGCATCCCAGCCCCTCGGCCCACGACCCCGCAACCCCCACCGCGATGCCCTCGCCCGGGCCAAGAGCGCCGTCCGCGCCATCTTGACCAACCCCCGCTACACCGGCCGCCAGATCTGGAACAGGCAAAGCAAATTCGAGGCACTGTTGGACATCGAGGACGTCTCCCTCGGCTACACCACCGCGATGCGCTGGAACACCCAGGACAAATGGATCATCTCCAAGAAGACCGTCCACACCCCGCTCATCGACGACGACACCTTCGCCCACACCCAGCAGATGCTCCATCGCCGAGCTCACACCGGTGCCGCCCGCCCCGTCCACCGCACCCACAACCCCTACCTCTTGCGCGGCCGCATCACCTGCCAGCCCTGCACACGCCGCATGCAGGCCCAGTGGTCACACGGGGATGCCTACTACCGCTGCCGCTTCCCCGAGGAATACGCACTGGCCAACCGCATCCACCACCCCCGCAAACGTCTACCTCCGAGAGAAATGGATCAGCCCGGCCCTCGACGAGTGGCTCACAGCAGTGTTCCAGCCCCACCGCCTCGACGACACCATCGACCTCATGGCCGCCGCAGCACCCGAGAGTCGCCCCACCGCCCCACAGGCCGCCTCAGCCGAAGCCGCCCGCGCCATGATCGCCGACTGCGACGTGAAACTCGCCACCCACCGCGCCGCCCTCGAAGCCGGCGCCGACCCCACCGTGATCACCCAGTGGATCACCGCACCGTCACCCACGGCAGCCAGCCCCGCCGCATGACCCGCGACGAGATCGCCCGCCTCGTCCGCTCCATCAGCGACCCCGCCGCCGCCATCCGCCAAGCCGCCCCCGAAGACAAAGCCGAGATCTACCGCCAGCTCGGCCTCACCCTCACCTACACCCCCGGCCACCACACCATCCACGCCCAGATCACCCCCACCCCCGACACCCCCCAAAAAACGATAAATCCCCACGGCTTCAGAGAAACCGTGGGGATTTGGTTGGTGTCCGAGGGGTGAGTTGGACCAATTCCCCACGGATTACGCCGGTTACCACCGAATTGGAGTTGGCTCCATCGTAGTCGCAGGTTCGAGCCCCTGGCGGGAGACCGGACAGATGGGAACGCGAGTGGTCGTTCAAGGGGCTGGGCTGCGGATTGTCGTCATCTCATGCGGACGCGGTGTGGCCGGAGTGACCGACAGTAAGAAGGTCACCCCAGGCCCAGCAGACGACTGGGAAGCCCAAGGTGTCGAGAGCGAGGCGGGCGGTCTTCACTTCGGAAGGCCTGGTGCCGGTGGCCTCGGCTATCAGATCCAAGACGTAGTGGAGGCCGGTGCCGACAAGGGCGTACCAGGTGCGGTTCTGGCTGAACGTCGTGCTGTGCGCTGGGGGAAGGCGCGAGGCGGCAGCTTCGACCTGGGCACGGGTGATGGTGTGACGCGCACCGCCGGACACGAACTCGATGGTGTCGGGTTTGTTTCTCAAGTGCTTCACTTTCTTCGCGGCAGGAGTGGCCGGACAGATCAACAGTCCTTCTGAGTCATTTTCGTCGAATGGGCAGTGCCCCGACCCTGCTTCGGGAGAAGTGGGCGCTCCGGTTTTCCGGCTGCCGCTGACCGTGCCTGTAACGTCGTCCACCGCGGCGGCCAGCAGTTGCTCGGGTACAGCTCACCTGTTCGTAGCCGCTGGTGGTGGGGACCTGGGCGACCACACAGCGCCGCCGCCGGCCGCCGGCGCCGAGCACGAGGGCGTAGCCGCCGGCGTAGCTGGTGTCCCAGATCCCGATCCGCTGCGATACGACTCCGGGCCTGCTCGACAGGCAGGTCAGGGCGCACCGCCAGGCGTCGAGCGTGTCGTCAAAGAACCGGCTGTCACCGCCGATGCCCACGACGCTGATGTGGTTGTTCTCGGCGAAGCAGAGCACACACAGTCTGCTGGCAGACGCTGAGGAGGCGATGGAGGACTGGAGCAGCGACAGCGCGGTCTGCGCGAAGGTCAGTCCGCGCTTCTTCGAGTCCAGGTTGTCGCTGCTGATCGTGTCGCGCAGCGGGTCGATGCCAGCGTTGATGAAGCTGGTCCCGCACCCGGCTGTTCGGCGCCTGATCGTGTGACGTGACCAAGGCGGCACTGCTGCGGAGTTGCTACTGATCCCCTGTGGCGTCAGACGTGTTCAGGCGGGCGTCGCGCAGCTTCTTCCAGCCCGGACTGTTGGAGTAGCCGCCCATGTAGTAGTCGACGGTCGCCCGCCGACTGCACAGGACGAGGACGTCCTGGCGCGCGAGCTCCTGGCTGAAGACGAGGTCTTCGGTGAAACCGAGTTCCTGCTGCCGGGGCGTGAACTGTGTCGGGAAAGGGATACGCAGGTGGAGAGCGGTCCGCACCAGGAACTCGTTCGTGTCGATGCCGCGGATCTGGCCACTTGGGCGGAGGGTGTCCCGCATGACGCACGAGCCCGACTCGAAAACGCCCAGAGCCCGCAGACGTTCGTAAGAGTGAGCGCGTTTGGACGGCTCGCCCTGCCAGGGATCCGCACCATCGGGCACAAGCTCCGCGCCGTCCTCGGTGAGCAGGCGGCGCCAGCTGTGCGCGACCTGCGCCGACGGGTCGTCTCGCAGGAGGTCGACCAGGGAGCTGAGGTGGGCGGGGTGGAAGACGTTGTCGTCGTCGAGGTGAGCCACGTAGGGCGCGTCGGCCATCCGGATGCCGAGGTTGCGCAGATGCGCCAGGCGCGCGGAGACGTATTGCAGCTCCTGAATGGACACACCGGGCAGGTCGCCGGGCTGTACGTTCCGTATGGTGGCCGTGGGGAATCGACGCCGCAGCCTCTCGGCATGGTGCGCATCGGCCAGGTAGGGGCAGTCGTCCCCGATCACGATGTGCCGGGTGGTCACTCCGGTCTGGGCGGCGACCGACTCCATGGCCCGTATCAAGCGGTCCGGGCGGTTCTTCGTCGGCGTCACCACGCACACACGAGGATGCTCTCGTCCGTCCACGGGATTCATGGCAGGACCGTACACGTGCAAACCGGTGGCGGCACCCACGCTTTCAAGGCACTCGCCGAAGGGCCGGTATTCACCCCAGGCTCTGGCGCCACGGCCGGCTCCGGCTCATCCTGGCGCCGCGGACAGCTAACCCGTGTCCCGGGTCCCGGTCCCGATGAGGGGAGATCCTGTGCATCGGCGATGTGCGGTCGTGACCGGCGGAGCGGGCTTCATCGGCTCCCACCTCGCCCGCCGCCTGTTGGAGGAAGGCTACGCAGTTCTCTGCGTGGACAACCTCATCACCGGAAGCCGCCACAACGTCGCTGAGCTTCCGTCCATCGGGCCGTTCCGCCTGATCCATGCGGATGTGACACAGCAACTGCGGATCAGCGCAGACGTGGACGCCGTCTTCCACCTCGCCTCCCCAGCGTCCCCCACCGACTACCTGCGCTACCCGTTGGAGACCCTCGCGGCCGGTTCCGCGGGCACCCGCAACACCCTTGGCCTGGCGCGGGAGAAGCAGGCCCGATACCTTCTGGCGTCCACCTCCGAGGTGTACGGATCCCCTGGTGTACACCCCCAACCCGAGAGCTACTGGGGACACGTCAACCCCATCGGCCCCCGCAGCCCCTACGACGAGGCGAAACGCTTCGCCGAGGCACTGGTAACAGCACATCGGGCCACCCACGGCACGAGCACGGCCATCGCCCGCATCTTCAACACCTACGGCCCCCACATGCGCCCGGACGACGGCCGCGCCGTACCCACCTTCATCACCCAGGCACTGCGCGGATCCGCCCTTACCCTCACCGGCGACGGCTCGCAGACCCGCTCCCTGTGCTACGTCGACGACCTGGTCGAAGGACTGCTCACCCTGCATGCCTCTGCCGTGCCAGGGCCGGTCAACCTCGGCAATCCCCACGAGGTATCCATGCGTGACCTGGCCGCCCTCATCCTGCGCACAACCCACTCAGCGTCGCCCCTCACGTTCACCAACCGCCCCGAGGACGACCCCGACCGGCGCTGCCCCGACATCGCGTACGCACGCGAACACCTCGGCTGGGGACCGAAGGTCGGATTGGAGGAAGGGCTGGAGCGGACGGTCGCCTGGTTCCGCTCCACCATCGGCACGCACGCGGAATCCGCCGAAGCCTTATGAGTGGACTGCTTGCCGTCGCCACGTATACCAGGTGGCGGTCTCACCAGCTGGAACCGCCCAGCGGAGGGCCGGTGTGGAATGCACGGGTCGGAGCGGGGAGTTGGGCGATGAGAGGGGTGGCGTGGAGGTCGAGGCGCACCATGCCGGGCGCGGCCGTCCGGGCGCGGCTGGGGCCGGCGCGGTACCGGAGTAGAGCACCCTTGCCCGTTGCCCGATCCGCTACTGAGCTGCCCGAGTTTCGTAGCGGCCGGTTTGCGTGTTCTCAGGCGGCGTTCGGGGGCGCCTGAGAACGGTAGCAATGGGCCTCGAATTCCTCGGGTGGAAGGTCGTCGAGGGCGGAGTGCAGGCGCTCGGTGTTGTACCGGCCGGCCCACTGGACAACGGCGTGTGTAGCGGCAGCATCAGTCACCTCCGAAACCACGTTCACCCCCGTATTCGATTCCCGTCACCTGCCCCACAGCAAAGACCCCGAGCCTTGCTTACTACCCAGCCCTCGCAGCCGGGGCCGGCTCCGCGACTCCGCCGGGAGCCTGCAGGCTGCCGTACCGTTCCATGCGTTGCCAGCGCAGCCGTGAGCCCGACACGGCGGTGAACACGGACTGGATGACCACCAGGTACATCAGCTGCCGGTAGACGAACTGCTGTAGTGGCAGGCTCCACAGTGGGCCGGGGCGTTCGCCGTCCAGGCGGAACGCGTACAGCCCCATGAGGAGTTGGACCAGCAGGAAGGCCAGCCACAGGCCGATGATCCGGACCGGGTCGAGGAAGACCAGCCCGTAGAGGGCGAAGATGTCCACGACGGGTGCGAACAGCGGTAGCAGCACCTGGAAAAGGAGCAGGTAAACCAGGCCCCGGCGGCCCAGCTTTCCGGCCGCACCGCGCTGCGTGAGCGCCCTGCGGTGCTGCCACATTGCCTGGAGTGTGCCGTAGCACCAGCGGTAGCGCTGGCGCCACAGGGCTTTGAGGGAAGCCGGCGCCTCCGTCCACGCGATCGCACTCTCCTCGTAGACCACGCGCCAGCCGGCGCCGCACAGGGCCATGGTGAGGTCGGTGTCCTCGGCGAGGGTGACGTCGCTGACGCCGCCGAGGTCCAGCAGCGCCTGGCGGCGGAACGCGCCGACCGCGCCGGGCACCGTCGGCATGCACTCGGCGAGGTCGAACAGGCGGCGGTCGAGGTTGAAGCCGACGACGTACTCGATGTGCTGCCAACGCCCTAGCAGGCCGCCGCGGTTGACGACCTTGGCGTTGCCGGAGACGGCGCCGACGCGGGGGTCGGCGAAGGTTGGACGAGCGTCCGGACGGTGCCGGGTTCGAAGACCGTGTCGCCGTCGACCATGATCACCAGATCGTGAGAGGCGGCGGTGAGGCCGGTGTTGAGCGCGGCGGGCTTGCCCGCGTTCTGTTGCCGGATCACCCGCACCGGCAGTCCCAGGGACTCCACGAGGTCGGCGGTGCCGTCGGTGGATCCGTCGTCCACCACGATGATCTCGACCGGGTGGTCCGAGGCGAGCAGTGAGCGCACGGCCGCCTCGATCCCGGCGCTCTCGTTGTAGGCGGGGACGATGACGCTGACCGGCTGGGTCACCGGCGGCCCCGATGACCGGCCCCTGCGCCGGTCCCTGGCGCGTCGGTGCCGACGGGCCGCGACCAGTACGGCGACGGCACGCAGCACGCTGATCGCCCCCGTCGCGTACATCAGCAGACCCAGCAGCCACACGACCCAGTCCCCGCCTTGGAGAGCCCGGTTGAACGCCGTGCCCTAGATGTGGTCGAGGGTCCCGGCGGGCTGGACAGGGGCGGGCATGCCGACCGCGTCACTGACCGCCGTAAAGTCGAAGCCCTGGGCCTTGAGCCGTGGCAGCAGGGTGCCGAGTGCGGCGACGGTCTGTGCCCGGTCGCCGCCGGCGTCGTGCATCAGCAGGATCTGCCCCCTGTCGCCGTGCGGAGTGGCGTGGGCGAGGATGCGGTCCACTCCGGGGCGTTTCCAGTCCTCGGAGTCCTGGGTGGTGAGAACCGTCGCATAGCCGTCTTTGGCCGTTTGCTTGACGGCTGTCCAGTCGGAGTCGTTCAGCGCTTTGTTCCCCGAGGAGTACGGGGGCGCAACAACGTGGTGGTGACTCCTGCCGCGCCGGCCACGGCCAGTTGGGCCTCGCGCAGCTCCAGGGAGCGTTGCCAGGGGGCGAGCTTGCCCAGGTTGGCGTGGGTGAAGGTGTGAATGCCGATCTGGTGGCCGTCGGCGACGATCCGGCGGACCAGCTCGGGGTGGGCGGCGGCCTTGGTGCCGACCACGAAGAAGGTCGCGTGCACGTGGTTACGGCGCAGCACGTCCAGGATTCGCGGGGTCCAGACCGGGTCGGGGCCGTCGTCGAAGGTGAGCGCCATGGTGCGTGGCTTCACTGCGGCGGTGCGCGCGGAGACGTCGGCGTTGGTGATCACCGGACCGCCGTTGGCGACGTCCGCGGGCACCGCGCTGCTGGGGCCCCGAGCGCCGGGTGTTCCGTCCGGTGTGGTGCCGAACAGGTGGTGGGTGTAGCCCTGGAGCAGCAGTGCTACGGACAGTGCCGCCGCGAGAACGCCCGACAGCAGCCAGTGGGTGCGAGGCGTGATCTCACGAGTGCGGGCCTGGCGACGACGGGAGGCGCTGCGCTGGTGGGGGTCGGTCACGGAAGGGCCTCCGGGGTCACGTCTGAGGTCCGCGGGTCGCATCGGGTACGTGGTCCCTGGCTGCCGGCGGGGGCACGGTGGTGCTGGTCACCGCTGTGCGCGCGGACGCTGCCGCCGGAGTCGCGGCAGGCGCCGTCCGCGTGGTGGTCTTCCGGGCGCAGTGGGGCGGGCCGTCGGGTGGTGTGGGTTCGTCGGCGCGATGGGCGGGGAGCCGAGCGTGGGGCCTCCCAGCACCGTGCTGACCAGTAGGGCGAGGTAGCCGCAGGCAGCGATCACCAACAGCCTGACGGCTCGTCGCACACGGCGCTGCCGCCGCCCTGATGAGTCGACGAAGACGGGCCGCACCGCCTTGCTGCCGGGGTATCCGAGAGCCGGGTTCTTCGTGTTCGGGAGCGGCACCGTCCGGCGGCGGGACGGTGGGTCATCCCCACCCACATATTCCCCGGGATCGACCAGCGGGCCGGCATCGCCCACCCGCCCGTGGATGCTGGAAGCGGATCCACCGCTTGTGCCGACCGTGCGCACCCGCTGCCTCCACGCAGTCCCCGCGCGCCGGGCCTCGTCCTGATCTCCGGGTCCGACGATCGGCTGGGTGTCCGTCCTCCGATCGTCGGACGACCAGGCCCTGAGGTCGGGACGGTCGGCGGGTGAGCTGCGGCCTCTCGGGTGTCCCGGCGGAGGGGCCCGCCTTCCTACGGTGACGGGGATGCCGAGAGACGGCGATTACGGAAGGGGCCATTGGTGAGTGCGGGCGTGCTGGAGGTCAGGGACCTGACCAAGCGCTACGGCGGAAAGGCCGTGGTGGACGGGCTGTCGTTCACGGTGTGTGCGGGCCGGGTGACGGGCTTCCTGGGGCCTAACGGAGCAGGCAAGACCACGACCATGCGGATGCTGCTCGGCCTGGTCCGCCCGGACTCCGGCAGCGCGCTCGTCAACGGCATGTCTTTCCCTCAGCTGCGTCACCCCATGCGTGAGGTGGGTGCGGTGCTCGATGCGAAGACCGCCCACCCAGGGCGGACGGCGTACGGGCACCTGCTGGCTCTCGCGAGCAGCAACGCGATCGCCCGTAGCCGGGTGGACGAGGTACTGGAGATCACCGGTCTCACCGACGTGGCAGGCCGACGGGTCGGCGCGTTCTCGCTGGGCATGAGCCAGCGGCTGGGAATCGCCGCCGCGCTGCTGGGAGATCCACAGGTGCTGCTCCTTGACGAGCCGCTCAACGGGCTCGACCCGGAGGGGGTCCGCTGGGTGCGCACGCTGGTGAAGAGGCTGGCCGCCGAGGGGCGCACGGTCTTCGTCTCCAGTCATCTGATGAGCGAGATGGAGGTGACCGCCGACCACCTCGTCGTGATCGGGCGCGGCCGGCTGATCGCCGACACGAGCATGAGCGAGTTGATCGCCAGGAGCTCGCACAACGCGGTCCGGGTGCGCTCGCCGCACGCCATCCCGCTTGTCGAGCGGATCTACGGCGCCGGCGGTCGGATCACCACGGAGGACGACGGCACGCTCGTGGTCACCGGCCTGGACGCCGAACGGATCGCGGCCATCGCCTCCGAGTGCGGGGCCGTGCTGCACGAGCTGTCCGTCCAGCGGGTCTCGTTGGAGTCCGCGTTCATGGAACTCACCGGACACGCCGTCGACTATCACGCAGGCCCTGCCGGACACGACTGACGCCGGCGCGCACGGCATGTGCTGCACCAGCAGACACGTGCAGCGACCACCCAGTACCGAAGACCCGACGTACCACCAGCAGACAGGTATCTCCATGGCCATCTCAGCCGCCACGACCGAGCACCGGTGCACCGCGCACACCGAGCCGTCCTTCGTCCACCTGGTCCAGTCGGAATGGATCAAGATCCGGACCGTCCGCTCGACGCTGTGGTGTCTGCTCGTCCTCACAGCCGCCGTGATCGGGATCGGCTTCCTGGCCGTGGCGAACCGAAACGCGCACGCGGATCAGTTGGGCCCCCTCCCCGTCGGGCAATTGGTGATACGCAGTCACATCGGCCTGAGCCTTGGGCAGTTGGCGGTGGTGGTTCTGGCCGCGAGGAGTATCGGCGGCGAGTACGGCACGGGCCTGATCAGTACCTCGTTGACCGCCGTGCCGTGGCGGAAGCGGTGGCTCGCGGCGAAGGCTCTGGTGGTGGCCGCGGTCGCTCTGGTGGCCGGAGTGCTGCTGAGTGCGGCCGCGTTCGCCCTCCTCTACGCGATCACACCCGCCGTCTCGGGCCCGGTCATGCACCCCGAGGTGGTGCGCGCGGTGCTCGGCGGCGGACCGTACCTGGCCGGGCTGGCGCTGCTCGCGTTCGCCGTGGCCACAGTGATGCGCAGTTCCGTCGGCGGCATCGTCGTGGTGTCCGCGATGTCCTTCGTGATCCCGATCATGTCGATGGGCGTGCCCGGCTTCGACGGCCTGCTGCGGTTCCTGCCCTCGGGCCTCTTCCCCGGCAATGCCGGCTGGGCGATCATGCAGCCCGGGCCGATGCTCAATGGTCTGGCGCCGTGGGCAGGCTTCGCCGTCCTGTGCGCCTGGGTGGCCGCGGGCATGGCCGTGGCCGCGTATCTGCTGGACAGGCGCGACGCGTGATGACGCGTCACCGCGACGCGTGACGGTGACGCGACGCCCTCGGCGGCCGGGTCTACGTCCAGGCGCCCAACACCACGTCAGTCCCCCGACGCGCCCCCGGTCCCGGCCAGGCCGGGGACCGTTGCGGACGCCTTGAGGACACAGCAGAAAGCCCGGCAACCACCCATGAACAGCAAGCCGCCGAACACTGTCCGGCCCGGCAGGCGCGCGGGGCTGCCGACCGCCGTTTGCACTGCGGTAGCCGGTGCCGCCGTGGCCCTGGCCCTCCCCGCCGCCGCTGCCCTTGCCGAACGCGACACCTCGACCACGCCCACAAGCACCTTCGCCCAAACGGCAGTTGGAGACCCACCCGACGTGCGTACCGTGAGGCTGGCCAACGGCGACACGCTCAGGATGGTCCGGAGCGCCGCGACGGCCACGCTCACGGATCCGTACGGCGGCGTGATCGGCGTGCTCACCGCCGACAGGCCCGGACCGGTCACGAGCGACTCCGCAGGCGAGGGCCACACCTGGACTTACACGATGGACCAGGCCATATCTACGGTCACAGTCATCGTCCAACACGACGGAACGACGCAGTCCTTCTCCGTCATCAAGCCCCGGGCCCGCGGCTGATCCGTCCGGAACGCCGAAGGGCAGCTGCGGCAGGGCGATGCCGCACATCGCTTCGCCGATTCGTCACTTCGCCGCTTCGCGGTCTGGTGCTAGACCTCAAGCAGGCCCGCGTCGTGGGCGATGATCGCCGCCTGGACGCGGTTGGCGCACTCCAGCTTCGCCAGCAGCCTGCTGACGTGGGTCTTCACGGTGGTCTCGCCCATGTACAGGCACGTGCCGATGTCGGCATTGGACTTGCCCTCCGCGACCAGTCGCAGCACCTGGCGCTCGCGTTCGGTCAGAGCCGCCAGCCGGCTGCGGGCGTTCGCCGTCCGTGAGGTGTCACGGAGGGCGAAGTCGGCGATCAGGCGGCGGGTCACCGAGGGGGCGAGCATCGCATCACCGGCGTGGACGGTCTTGACCGCGCGCGGGAGCTCGCGGGGCGGGGTGTTCTTCAGCAGGAAGCCCATCGCCCCGGCCTGAAGCGCCGCGTGCACGTATTCGTCCAGGTCGAAGGTGGTGAGCACGACGACTTTGGGCGCGTCGGGCAGCTGGGTGATCTCGGCGGTCGCGGCGAGCCCGTCCTTGACCGGCATCCGGATGTCCATCAGCACCACGTCGGGGCGATGGGTCCGGGCCAGCCTGACCGCCTCCGCGCCGTCGGCAGCCTCGGCGATCACACAGATCTCCGGATCGGCCTCAAGGATCATGCTCATCCCGGACCTGACCAGGTCTTCGTCATCGGCCAGCAGAACGCGCACGGTCATGATGCAGCCTCTTTCGTGGGGAGGGCGGCGGATCTCGTGGGGAGAACGGCGGACACCCGGAATCCGCCGTCCGCCCGTGGTCCGGCCTCGAAGGTGCCGCCCAGGACGGTGACCCGTTCCCGCAGTCCCGCCAGGCCGTGGCCGCCGCTGGGCAGACGCGTGGAGGCCGGCGTGACGGGGCTCTCGTTGTCCACCACGAGGCACAGCGCATCCGGCTGGTACCGCAGGTGGACGCGGGTGGCTGCGCTCCCCGCGTGTTTGAGCACATTGGTCAGCGCCTCCTGGACCAGGCGGTAGGCGGTGCGCTCACAGCCAGGGTCCAGCGGCCGGCGGGAGCCGGACACCGCCAGATCCACCGGCACGCCCGCCGTACGCGACTGCTCGACCAGCGTCGGCAGGTCTTCCAGGCTGGGCTGGGGGGTGCGCGGCGCGGCTTCCGCTTCCTCCTCGGTCCGCAGCACGGCGAGGATCTGGCGCAACTCGTCCAGGGCCTGCCGGCCGATCTCGCCCACCAGTCGCGCGCTCTCGGCGGCCTGCGCGGGAACCCCGTCGGTGACCTCCACAGCGCCGGCGTGGATCGACATCAGGCTCACCCGGTGGGCAACCACATCGTGCATCTCCCGGGCGATCCGCGTCCGCTCTTCCATGCGGGTTCGCCAGGCCAGCAGGCGTTGCTCGCGCTCCAGACGCTCGGCCTCGTCCCGGAGGTTCTCCAACACCAGCCGGCGCGACCGCATGTACACGCCCAGAAGGACCGGCCCGACGACGGAGACCCCCTCGTAGAGCAGGTGGCCGACGACCGTGTCAACGGTGAGGCCGGGCTCGTACAGGGCCGCGTAGGCCGCCGTACGGAGGGCCACCGCCGCGGCGCACAGCACGACCAGGCCGCGACGACTCCGGGAGTACCGGGCCCAGGAGTACAGACACACGACGAGCAGGGGCTGGAAGCCGAGCGAGGGGACCCCCACGGCGGCGGCCAGTCCCAGCGCGGTTGGCCAGCGGCGGCGCACCACCGTCGCCAGCGACAGGAGGACGCAGCCGGCGAGCCCGGCCAGCGCCGACAGCCCCGGAGGGTTCCCATTCGGAGACCCCGTGAACATCGCCAGAGCCAGCAGGCAGCCGAGCGCGACCAGGACGTCGAAGAGCATGCTGGCGCGACTGTCCCACCACAGAGGGTGGTCGGAATTCCACCGCCCGCTTCTCCGGCCCTGGTCGGCCGCGGTGGCCCTGCCTGTCTGCACCTGGTCGTTCCTCGTGCTCGTCCGACGGGATCTGGTCGACTGGCGACCGAATCACCCAGTGTGCAGCACGTCTCATGATCGGCGCAGACGGCGATCGATGAGCGGACCTCCCCGGGAACTCGCTCGGGTATGGGCCGCTACGACAGCGTGTGGGCGACCACGGATGCCGCCTCCGCGATCAGTTTGTTGTCGTAGTGCGCGTCTTCGGTGCTGCGGTTCGACATGATCGCCACGACGATGGGGGCGGCATCGGGGCGCCACACCACGGCGATGTCGTTGCGGGTGCCGTAGGTGCTGCCCGCGCCGGTCTTGTCGCCGACCTTCCAGTCCTTGGGCATCCCGGCCCTGATGAGCTCGGCTCCGGTGGTGTTGGTCTGCAGCCACTTGGCGAGCTGGGCGCGTTCGCCCTTGCCGAGAACGTTTCCGAGGACGAACGCGCGCAGGTCCTTGGCCAGCGCCCGCGGCGTGCTGGTGTCCCGCTGCTCGCCCGGGGCCCAGCGGTTCAGCTCGGGCTCGCGGCGCTCCATCCGGGTCACGTCGTCGCCGATCTCCTTGAGTGTGGCGTTGAGGCCCTTGGGCCCGCCGAGCGCGTCGAACAGCAGGTTGGCGGCGGTGTTGTCGCTGTAGCGGACGGCGGCGTCGCACAGTTCGCGCAGGGTCATTCCGGTCTCGACGTGCTTTTCGGTCACGGGTGAGTAGTCGACCAGGTCGTCCTTGGAGTACTTGATCACCTTGTCCATCCCGCTCGGCGCGTACTTGCGCAGCACGGCGCCGGCGGCCAGCGCCTTGAACGTGGAGGCATGGGCGAACCGCTCGCCGTCGTTGTAGGCCACCTCGCGTCCGGTGCCGGTGTCGATGGCGTAGACACCCAGCCGCGCGTCGAACTTGCGCTCAAGCTTCTTGAACTCACCGGCGAACGGCCGAGCGGCCGTGCTCGGCCTCGTCGTCGCCGCGGCGGACGGAGACGCCGAGGCCGCGGAGGTGCCCGGTCCGCAGGCCACGAGCGGGACGACGGCGAGCGTGGCAAGGGCACCGAGAACGGCGCGTCGGGCACGGGTGTGCTGCATGGTCCAAACCTCCTGGGCGCCCCGCACGCAGGGCGCGACAAGGGAGGGAGCGACACGGCTCCATCCCGGTGTGTGGTCATGAGTGCCGGGACCACCCTCATCGCCCATCGCCATACAGTCCAATACGCCTGTGCGCTGTTCCATGCCGATCTGGCATAGGGTTCGGACTGTGGATCTGGTGGGAGCGTGTCGCGCGTTCGTCAATGTCAGCAAGCACGGCAGCTTCACCGACGGAGCGGCCGCTGCCCGGATGTCCCAGCCGGTGGCCAGCCGTCGCGTGGCCGCCCTGGAGGAACACTTCGGTGAGCAGCTGTTCGAGCGCACGTCGCGGCGAGCCGTCCTCACCCCCTTCGGCCGGGACATGCTCCCGGCGGCCAGGCAACTCGTGCAGGCGGCCGATGTGCTGCTGGACGAGGCGGAAGCCGCCAAACGCAAGCCGTGGCGGCTCGCAGTTCCAGGCATCTGCTCCACCGTCGGCCTCGCACGCCTCGTCGCCGATGCCCGAGGGCACGGCGTCACCCTCGATCTCCGCGTCGCGGCACCGGCACAGCGCCTGGAGCTCCTCCACGCGCAGCAGGTGCGTGCCGCCCTGCTCGCGGTACCGCCGGACCAGGCGACCTGGTCCGTGCCGCTCGGGCTCGCCGGTGCCCAGGATCCCGGCGTGCAGCGCGTCTACCTCGAAACGCTGCGGATGGGCCGCGCCGCCACCGGCCCGGCCCGCCGTGTCTGGATCCAGCCGGAGGACGACGTGCCGCACATCCGCGACCTACTGACGCGACTGCGCGACGCCGTCGGCCTGCGGCCCGCGCAGGTCGCCGCCGGGGCCGACCTGACAACCGCCGCCGCAGAAGTCCTCTGCACCCGCGACCTGTTGCTGTGCTCTCCCGCACAGGCCGAGGAACTCGCCCTGAACTGGCGGCCCATCGGCGAGACCACGCTCAGCCGGGGCTTCGCCCTCGCCGCCGCCGCGGACGGTAATCCCCAGCGCATCGAAGCACGCCTGGGCGACGCCCTCGCCCGCTGCCTCGGCTGCCCCGACGCGGGCACCCAGGCAGGCACCACGGAAGGGACGGCGGCGTGAACACCGAGGCAGTCCTTCGCGACCTGCGCCGGCAGCTGCACGACGGCGGACTGCACGGCTGCCTGCTCGTACGGGACCTCCACACCGGGGACGAGCTGGGGATCGACCCGGACACCCAGCTGCCTTCGGCTTCCCTGGTCAAGATCCCGCTCGCGCTGGCAACGGCGGAGCGCATCCGACGGGGCGAGCTCGACGGAGCCACGATGCTCGACGTGCAACCCGGGCGCATCACCACACCCGGCCCCACCGGCCTGAGCCGATTCCACCACCCCGCCCGGATCGCGATCGACGACCTGCTGTACCTCAGCACCTGTGTAAGCGACGGAACGGCCGCCGACGCACTGTTCGACCTCACCCCACCCGCCCAAGTCACCGCAATCCTCCACCAGTTCGCCCTCCACGGCATCACCGTGCGGCACACCATCCGCGAGCTGTCCGACACCCCCGCGGAACGCTTCGACGCCGCCCAGGCACATCTCGCCCATGCCCTGGCCATAGACGCCGGCACCAGCGGCCGCGGACACCGCGTGCCACAACTCGACGCCACCCGGGCCAGCGCCGGCAGCGCACGTGCCTGGGTCGACCTGCTGCAAGCCCTCTGGACACCCGCGGCGATCCACCCTGACGTGGCGGCGCGGGTGCGCGGCCTCATGGCCCACAACCTGCTCCGGCACCGACTCGCCCCGGACTTCAGTTCCGACGCCACCACCTGGTCCTCCAAGACCGGCACGCTCCTCAACCTCCGCCACGAAATCGGTGTCGTCGAGCACGCCGACGGTCAGACCTTCGCCATCGCCGTCCTCACCGAGTCACGCGTCCCGGCAGTCACCCAGCCCGGCGCCGAAGCCCTCATGGCCCACGCCGCCCGCAGACTCCGGGACCACCTTCGGCAGCTCTAGCCAGTGCCGCGAGCCGGAGACAAGCCAGCTCACGAGGTCATGGTTTGTGAAGTCCCGTGTACGGGCTGACGATTCGGACTTCGTGCGAGCCGAAGTCGACGAGCATCGCGGTCTCGCACTCGACACCGATGATCTTGCCCAGGCCGTACCGGTCGTGTGAGACCCGGTCCCCTAGTAGTGCTTTGTTAGGTGGTCTTGTCGTGGTGGGTGTTCGGTAGTTCGCTGGTTGTATGAGGGCTGGGGAAATTGCTGCGTGTCGGGGTCGGTTGGAGGAGTTCGCCAGCGATGTGTTCGCGCCGTTGGTGCGGCGTGATCAGCGGGCCAAGGGCGGGCTGTATCTGCGGGGATTGCTGCTGGAGGGGCGGCGGAAGCCGATGCAGCCGATGGCTCAGCGGCTGGGCGTCGACCACCAGCAGTTGCAGCAGTTCATGACGTCCTCAACCTGGCCGGTCGACCAGGTACGGGCCCACCTGGCCCGGCGGGCGGTTGCCGTGGTGCGGCCTGAGGTGTGGGTGGTGGACGAACCGTCAGCCGCGCGCGGCCCTGAGTCGGCGGTTCGCGGAGCCGCCCAGCCCGGCGAGGGCACGGTTGAGCTCGATGACGTTGACGCGTTCTTGCCCCAGGAAGCCGAGGACACGTCCGTGGACGTGGTCGGCGACCAGCTTCCCGACCGTGGCGGGGGCGAGGCCGCGCGCCTTCGCCACACGCTTGACCTGCTCGTACGCGTAGGCCGGGGAGATCTCCGGGTCGAGCCCGGAGCCGCTGGCGGTCACCGCGCCAGTGGGGACGGAGGCGGGCGGGACCGCGTCGAACGCCGCCACGGCAACACGGCGTGCGGTGATGGCCTTCACCAGATCAGGGTTGTTCGGGCCGAGGTTGGAGGCACCGGAGTTCGCGGGGTCGTACCCACCGGCGGACGGGCGGGGCTGGAACCATGTGGGGTCGGGCCGCGCTACCTCTTTGGGGTTGTTGGGGTTTTTCTTCGGCAGGTCGAAGGTCTGGCCGATCAGGTTGGAGGCCACGGGCTTGCCGTTCGTGGTCACCATGGAACCGTTGGCCTGGTGGGGGAAGGCTGCTTGGGCGATGCCGGTGACGACCAGCGGATAGGCGATGCCGGTGATCACGGTGAACACGAGCAACATCCGCAGGGCCGCCACGTGTTGCCGGAGCACGGGAGGGAGGTGAGTGCTCATGGTGGGGTCGCCTCCTTCTCTCGTTCGGCTGTCTGTCAGCGCAGGCCGGGGATGAACTGGATCACCAGGTCGAGCACCTTGATGCCGGCGAAGGGCAGGACCAGGCCGCCGAGGCCGTAGAGCCAGATGTTGCGGCTCAGCAGTGCGGCGGCCGAGGACGGCCGGTAGCGCACGCCGCGCAGTGCCAGCGGGATCAGCGCGACGATGATCAGCGCGTTGAAGACGATCGCGGAGGAGATCGCCGAGGTCGGGCTGTGCAGGCGCATGATGTTGAGCTCGTCCAGGCCCGGATAGACGCTTGCGAACATCGCAGGGATGATCGCGAAGTATTTGGCGACGTCGTTGGCGATCGAGAAGGTCGTCAAGGCGCCCCGGGTGATGAGGAGTTGCTTGCCGATCTCGACGATCTCGATGAGTTTGGTCGGGTTGGAGTCGAGGTCGACCATGTTCCCGGCTTCCTTGGCGGCCGAGGTGCCGGTGTTCATCGCCACGCCGACGTCCGCCTGGGCGAGGGCCGGCGCGTCGTTCGTACCGTCCCCCGTCATCGCGACGAGCTTGCCGCCCTCCTGCTCGCGCCGGATGAGAGCCATCTTGTCCTCGGGGGTGGCCTCGGCGAGGAAGTCGTCCACCCCCGCCTCCTGCGCGATGGCGCGTGCCGTCAGTGGGTTGTCCCCGGTGATCATGATGGTCTTGATACCCATGCGGCGCAGTTCGTCGAAGCGTTCGCGCATGCCTTCCTTGACGACGTCCTTGAGGTGGATGACGCCCAGGACGCGGGCGGCGGGTGCGCCGTCGTGCCGGGTCACCTCGCCGACGACCAGCGGGGTGCCGCCGCTGGCGGAGATGCCGTCGACGATGGAGCCGACCTCTGCCGTGGGGTGGCCGCCGTTGTCGCGGACCCAGCGCATCACCGCCGTCGCGGCGCCCTTGCGCAGTGAACGCTGTTCCTGGGGGGCGTTGAGGTCGACGCCGCTCATCCGGCTCTGGGCGGTGAAGGGTACGAACTGCGCCTGAGCCAGCTCGCCTTCACTGCGTCCGCGCAGCGCGAACCGCTGTTTGGCGAGGACGACGATCGAGCGGCCCTCGGGTGTCTCGTCGGCAATCGAGGACAGCTGGGAGGCGTCCGCGAGTTCCTCGACGCCCACCCCGTCGACCGGCAGGAATTCGGCGGCCTGGCGGTTGCCGAGGGTGATGGTGCCGGTCTTGTCGAGCAGGAGAGTGTTGACGTCGCCCGCGGCCTCCACCGCTCGCCCTGACATGGCCAGCACGTTGCGTTGCACGAGGCGGTCCATGCCCGCGATGCCAATGGCCGACAGCAGGGCGCCGATGGTGGTGGGGATCAGGGCGACGACGAGGGCGACGAGGATGACGATGGTCTGCTCGGCGCCCGCGAAGAGGGCGAAGGGCTGCAGGGTCACCACGGCGATCAGGAAGACGATCGTGAGGGAGGCGAGCAGGATGTTGAGGGCGATCTCGTTCGGCGTCTTCTGCCGGGCGGCACCTTCGACCAGCGCGATCATCCGGTCAATGAAGGTCTCTCCCGGCCTGGAGGTGATCTTGACGACGATGCGGTCCGAGAGCACCTTCGTGCCACCGGTGACCGCCGACCGGTCCCCGCCCGACTCGCGGATCACCGGTGCCGACTCGCCGGTGATGGCCGATTCGTCGACGCTCGCGACGCCCTCGACCACATCGCCGTCACCCGGGATGATCTGCCCGGCCTCGACGACCACGTGATCGCCCAGCCGGAGGTCGATGCCGGGGACTTCCTCCTCCACGGCGTCGGTCGCGCCGGGCCGCCAGCCGGTGAGTCGCCTGGCCAGGGTCGTGGTCTTGGTCCGTCGCAGGGTCTCCGCCTGTGCCTTGCCGCGGCCCTCGGCCACCGCCTCGGCCAGGTTGGCGAAGACCGATGTCAGCCAGAGCCATGCCGTGATCACCCAGGCGAAGACACTGGGGGTCTTGATCGCCGACAGCGTGGTCAGGACGGCGCCGACCTCGACGACGAACATGACCGGGTTGCGGACCATCGCGCGCGGATCGAGCTTGTGCAGGGCGTCGGGGAACGACGTGAGCAGCTGGTGGGGGTCGAGCAGGCCGCCCGAGACCCGGTGCTGCGGGCCGGCGGAGGGCGGGGCGGGGGCGGGGAAGGCGGTCTTGGGCATCAGTGCAGACCTTCCGCCAGCGGGCCCAGCGCAAGGGCGGGGAAGTACGTCAGACCGACGACGATGAGGATCACGCCGGTCAGCAGTCCGACGAACTGCGGCCGGTGGGTGGGCAGCGTGCCCGCGGTGACCGGAACGGGCCGTTGCCGGGCGAGCGATCCGGCGAGCGCCAGCACGAACACCATTGGCAGGAAGCGGCCGATGATCATTGCGACGCCGAGCGCGGTGTTGTACCAGACGGTGTTCACGCTCAGTCCCGCGAACGCCGAGCCGTTGTTGTTCGCCGCGGATGCGAAGGCGTACAGCACCTCGGAGAAGCCGTGCGCCCCGGAGTTGAGCATGGCCGCCCGCTCGCCCGGGAAGGCCATCGCCAGCCCCGCGCCGACCAGCACGACCGCGGGCGTGGTCAGGATGTAGAGGGAGGCGTACTTCATCTCCTGGCCGCGGAGCTTCTTCCCCAGGTACTCCGGCGTGCGGCCGACCATCAGTCCGGCGACGAAGACCGCGACGATCGCCAGGATCAGGATCCCGTAGAGCCCGGAACCGGTGCCGCCGGGGGCGATCTCCCCCAGCATCATGTTGAAGATCGTCATCCCGCCGCCGCCCGGCGTGTATGAGTCGTGGAACGAGTCGACCGCCCCGCACGACGTCAACGTGGTGGAGACCGCGAACAGCACCGAGGCCCAGATGCCGAACCGCTGCTCCTTGCCCTCCATCATTCCGCCGGCGGCGTGGCCGGCCGCGCTGCTGACGCTGTGCAGCTCGTTGGCGGTGGTGATGGCGACCGAGGCCGCCCAGATCAGCGCCATGACGGCGACGATCGCGTAGCCCTGGCGGTTGTCGCCGACCATCTTCCCGAAGGCGCGGGGAAGGGAGAACGAGATCACCAGCATCAGGTAGATCTCGATCAGGTTGGTGAGCGCGTTGGGATTTTCGAAGGGATGGGCGGAGTTCGCGTTGTAGAAGCCGCCGCCGTTGGTGCCCAGTTCCTTGATCGCTTCTTGGGAGGCGACGGGACCGCCGGGAATGCGCTGATGGTTGCCCGCGATCGTGGTGATGTCGTGGAAGCCGTGGAAATTCTCGATGACGCCGGCTGCGACCAGGAGGATCGCGAAGACCAACGAGATGGGCAACAGCAGACGCACCACGATCCTGGTCAGATCCACCCAGAAGTTCCCGACCTGGTCGGTCTGGTTCCGGGTGAAGCCGCGGATGAGAGCGGCGACGACGGCGATGCCGACGGCGGCGGAGACGAAGTTCTGCACCGCGAGGCCGGCCATCTGCACCAGGTGGCCCATCGTCGACTCGCCCGCATACCACTGCCAGTTGGTGTTGGTGACGAACGAAGCGGCAGTGTTGAACGACTGGTCCGGGGTGATGGGCTTCACGCCGAGGGACAGCAGGAGATGACTCTGCAGACGCAGGAACGCGTACAGGAACAGCACCGAGACGAGCGAGAACGCCAGGGCGCTGCGGAGATACACCGACCACTTCTGATCGGCGTCGCCGTTCACCCCGCCCGCCTTGTAGATCAGGCGTTCCGACCGCCGGTGGCGAGCGGTGGTGAGGATGTGTGCCATGTAGTCGCCCAGCGGGCGGAAGGAGAGGACCAGCGCGGCCACGAGGGTGAGGATCTGAAGCCAGCCCGCGAGCGTGTCGTTCACCCGGGCCCTCTCCTAGAACTTCTCGGGGAAGATCAGGCAGACGACCAGATAGATCACGAGGCACGCCGCCACGATCAGGCCGACGACGTTTTCCACGCTCACAGTCGCCCGACCCCCTTGGCCACCAAGCCGATGAGGACGAACACGACGAACGTGAGGCCGATGTAGGCGACGTCCGACATGGGCGAGGCACCCCGCAGAGTCATCAGGGGCGGGACAGTCCGTCCCTCCCGTGTGCCGAGTCAGAATCTGACGCTATATCAGCTCTGGTTGTGGGCAACGCGAAGCCCGGCTGGCTGTTGGGGTGACGCCGACGTGCAGAGATGAGCGGTGCGGAGATGGCAGGTGCGGAGATTCACTTGGCGCGGCTGGATGCCGGGCCGCCGCCTGGCGCGGAGCCGGCAAGAGTGAGCGTCACCGTGAAGGCGGCCCCCTTGGTGGTCGTCTCCAGCGTCCCGTCCATTGCCTCAGCCAGGTCACGTGCAAGCCGCACGGCCAGGCTGCCGGCCCTGCCACCCGAAGCCCGGGAGGGCCCCGTGCTCGGTTCGGGGCCCAGGTCGGACACGCCGTCCCGCACCCGGATCCGCAGCCAGCCGTCCCGTGCCTCGGCGGTGACGACGGGGGGACGGTCCTGCGGACTATGGCGCAGCGCATCGGCTGCGAGGGCAGTCAGGGCGCGGGTGAGGAGGGCGGCGTCGGCAATCACGTCGGGCAGCTGCTCCGGCAGGCGCAGCACGATGGAGTGTCCGCCCGGCCCGAGGTCGTCCAGAGCGGCGCCCAGCACCTCGTTGAGGTCGACCGGGCGAAGGTAGAGGTCGAGTGCCCCGGCGTGCAGGCGGCCCAGATCGTCGAGGTCGGTGACGAGCTGCGCCGCGCGGTGCACCGCCGAGCGGGCAGTGCCCAAGAGGCGCGCTTCTTCCGGGGCCAGACCCCCGGTGCGTCGGCGCCGAAGGTGCGCGAGCGCTTCTTCGGCAGTGTGCAGCGGAGCGCGCAGATCACGGCCCGCCGCCAGGAGGAGAGATGCCCGGGTGCGTTCGGCGGTGGCGAGGGTGTCCGTGCGACCGAGCCGCCCGGCGATCCGCCCCCGCGCGTGGGCCAGGCCCAGTTCGGCGGCACATGCGGCCAGCACGCGTTGGTCCTCCGTGCTCAGCCCCGAGCCGCGGGCGGCCAGGGTGAGATCGTCGTCGACCGGGCTCTCCACATCCGCCTCGTAGGGCTTTTCCGGTGGCTGCTCCCCGGCGCTGGCGACCACGTACCAACGCGGTTCCGGGGATGCTTCCGGGTCCCGTTCGAGCAGGCTGACCGATGCCAGGCCGAAGTTCTCGCGGATCTGCTCGATGAGTGCCGGCAGGTCCTGACCGTGCATCATGCCGACCGCCAGGCGACTCAGCGCCCGCGCTTCCGACGTGGCACGTACGGCCTGGTGCGTACGCTGCGCAGCCGATCCCGCAGCCGTACCGACGAGCGCGGCCGTGGCGATGAAGACCACGAGCGCGATGATCTCGTCGGGGCGCGCGACGCCGAACGAGTGCACGGGCGCGGTGAAGTAGTAGTCGGCGAGCAGGGCCGCAGCGACGGCAGCGAGCAGGGCGGGGTAGATCCCGCCGACGAGAGCGACCAGGACGACGGCGAGCAGATAGACGACCAGATCGCTGGAGAGCCCGAGGTGGCCACGCAGTGCGGCCAGCAGAAGCGTCAGCAACGGCAGCAGGACCACGGTGCCGGCCAGGGCGGACCAGTAGCGCCTCGGGCCGATGCCGCGGCTCGGATGCGGAAGCCTCAGCGCAGCAGCCCCGGCGGCTTCCTTATGGGTGACGATGTGCACGTCGATGGGGCCCGAGCCCTTGATCGTCCGCTCTCCCGTGCCTGCCCGCAGGAGCGAGGCGAGACGGCCGTGCCGGCTCGCCCCCAGCACGATCTGGGTGACGTTCTCCGCCTCGGCGAACTGGAGCAGGGCATCGACGACGTCCTCGCCGGTGGTCTGGTGGTAGCTGCCGCCGAGCGACTCCAAGAGGGTGCGCTGGGTGTCCAGCACCGCCGGGTCGACGCGGGTCAGCCCGTCCTCCGGGACCACATGGAGGGCCAGCAGGTCGGTGCCCGGGGTCCGGGCGCTGATCCGTGCGGCGCGGCGGATGAGGGTCTCGCCCTCCGGGCCGCCGCTGAGGGCCACCAGGATGCGCTCCCGGGTCTCCCAGGGAACGGAGATGCCGTGCTCGGCGCGGTAGCGCTGAAGGCCCTCCTCCACACGGTCGGCCAGCCACAGCAGAGCCAGTTCGCGCAGCGCGGTGAGGTTGCCGACGCGGAAGTAGTGGGTCAGAGCGGATTCGATGCGATCCGGCGGATAGATGTCACCGTGCACCATGCGGCGGCGCAGGACCTCGGGGGGCAGGTCGACCAGTTCGATCTGGTCCGCGCGGCGGGCCACCTCGTCGGGCAGGGTCTCGCGCTGCCCGACCCCGGTGATCTGCCGGACCACGTCGTTGAGGGATTCCAGGTGCTGGACGTTGAGCGTGGTGACGACGTCGATACCGGCGGCCAGCAGCTCCTCGACGTCCTGCCACCGCTTGGCGTTGCGGGTCCCCGGCACGTTGGAATGCGCCAGCTCGTCGACCAGCGCGACCTGGGGACGGCGGGTCAGCACCGCGTCGAGATCCATCTCGGTGAAGGCAGCACCGCGATGGGTCAGGGTGCGACGGGGAAGGGTTTCCATGCCTTCGGCCATGACGGCGGTCGGCCGCCGCCCGTGCGGCTCGACGAAGCCCACGACCACGTCCGTGCCGAGCGAACGCAGACGCTGCCCCTCTTCGAGCATGGCGTAGGTCTTCCCCACCCCGGGGGCGGCCCCGAGGTAGATCCGCAACCGTCCACGTGCCACCGGCGGGCTCCTGCCAGGTCACTCAACATTTCGTCGCCTTCCATGGTGCGCCCCGACGACGCGTACCACCCGTATCTCGGCCCCCAGCCGTGGCACCGCCACCGAAGGCAACACCCTGAGGCCGCAGAGTTGGGACGCGCCGATGCCCGCCGTGGCGATCAGCCTGCCGGTGGCGGCCTGTACGTCTTCGGCGGTACGGCCGTGGACGAAGCCGGTGGCACCGCGCTCGGCGGGCCGACAGGCAGTCTCGAAGCCGCTGCCGGAGGTGGCGCCGGTCACCAGGACGGTGCGGGAGGAAAGGTCGACGATGGACATGGCCCAATCCGGGTAGGGCGGAGACGGGCATGCCAACGGCCCTCGCAGGGCCGGCCATGCGGAGGTGCACAAACGGGGCGCGGGGTCAGGTCACAGCGCCCCGTGGGGATGCGGGAGACGGATCAGCCGGAGGCGGATCTCTCCGGAGGACGCGGCGCACGACACGGAGCCGCCGGATGAGGCGGAGGGCCGAGCAGAAGCCAGTTGCTGTTCACGTCACCATCAGATGCACGGCCACTCGCGGCTGCAAGACGTCCTCCATGGCTCTTGATGCACCTCTTGATGAGCTGCCGACCTGACTGCGACAGTGCTCTCTTGGGCTGCGCGGGCCATCAGGGTTCCGTCAGGCGCCGGGCGGACGTCCGACTGTCCCGCTGTGGGCTCCGTAGAGTGGGGGCGTGCGGGGGATATGGCGTCTCGGCTGCTGGTCGGCGTTTGTGGTGCTGCTGGCGCTGGGGCTCAACATCTATGCCGGATTCCGGCTGGGGACCTATTTCGGCGGCGACCGGGCTACCGCGACCCTGGCGCGCTGTCATATCTCCAAGGGGACCCAGATGTGCCGGGCCAACTGGGTCCTGGCCGACGGTCGCCGGGGCAGCGGCGGGATTGAGGTGGGCCGGACTGACACGGAGGGAGAGCGCATCCCCGTACGGGCCGGTGCCGGGGGCGTCATCGACGACCGTCCCGGGAATCCGCCGGCCATTGCCTTCCTACCCGGTGTGCTGACTCTGCCGGCGATGGTGGTGCCTGGCGCCCGGATGCTGCTGGGGCGGCTGTGGCGCCGCCAGGTCAGGCTGCGGCTCCTGAGGACTGCCGCACCGGGCACGCAGCTGGTGTCGGACACGGCGCTGACCGACGGGGACGGCGCTACCCGGGCTGTCCTGCGCAGTGGCCATCCGGGCCCGGGATTCCACCCCTCGGCGCTGGTCACCGATGTGGTGGAGCCGAACGGGCTCCGGTACCGGCTGCAGCGCGGCCTCACCCTCCGGGTGCCCGTGGACACGGTGGTCTTCGCCCCCGGGGCGATGCCTACGGTGCCCCTCGCCGTGCTCAGTAAGACGGACGGCCGGGCAACCCACGTGGACATCTTCGACGGCCAGGGGATCCAGCTGGGCGTTCTCCGTCCCGCCAAAGGCTCCTGGGCGGGTGCGCACGAGGCCGTAGGTCCGCTCGGCGAGACCGTCGGCCTTGTCGTCCTGGAACCCAGCCGCCGGTCCGCGGTCTGCGCCCGCCGCCCCCGAGCCCCTGAGGGCGGCCATGCTCGCCTTCGCGGTCATGGGCAGCAGGCGCGTGCCCCAGAGGGTGGCGCAGGACGAAGGTGACTGGAACGCCCGGTACGGCATACGCCGCTGAGGGACGCCTGCCATGTCCGGGGCGAAGGCCGCGAGGCGACGGAGGTGAGCCAGGTTGCGGCCGGACTCACCGCCGGTTCGGTTGTGGCGGGGCTCCGCTCGCCGCGCGGTAGCAGTGGATGAGCGCGATCTGCGCCGCCGCGCGGGGCCGCCCGATGCCTCTCAAACACGGACCAGGCGTTCCGGCTGATCGGCGTAGTCCGCGCCTCCGATGTCATCTGCGCCACCGTCACCGCCACCGCAATCGACTTGATGTGCGGGGGGAGTTGATGTTGGTTCGGAGGTCGGGGAGGGGAGTGATGGCAGAGGGGAACCGGGGGACGGGGCGGCCGACAGCCGGGAGATGGTGCAGGCGGGGCGGCATCGACGTGGCGGGGCGGCGCTGCGACCGCCGCGCCCGATCCGCACGCATACGCCCGTGAGCAAGGCCGCCCAAATGTCCCGGCGCCCGGCCGATCCGGTACGGGACGCGCTGCTGATTCCGGTCGCCGCGCTGCTCGTCCTCGTGGGCGGGGCACTGTGGTCGCTCAGCTGGATGCCGGTGCCCTCGTTCGTACTGTGTGTGGTCGGCGGCTTCTGGCTGGTCGCGTCGGCGACCCGGCTGTTGCCTGATGGGGCGTTGTTCCCGCTGGTCGCGGTGCTGCTGTTCTTTGTGATGTTGGCTGCCGGGAAGCTGGCCGCGCTTGCGTCACAGGAGTTCTTCCTGGAGGTGCGGGGTGTGGTTCAGTCGCGCGGGTCACCGAGCAGCGCGGGAAGGTCACCTGGTGCGAGTGCACCATCCGCTACGGCGGTGCCACCGGGGCGCCCGGCCGCCTCGATTGCGGCGCGTCCGACCGGGTCGGCGAGGAGGTGGCGGTGGTGCGGGATCCGGGTGGGCTGGTCGAGCCGGACTTCGCCCAGGAGAAGGGGGCCTATCGGTTCCACGCGGTTCTCGCCTTGGTGAGCGAGATCGTGTTGGTGTTCCTCGCGGAGTTGGTGCTGGTCTTGGGAGTGGTCTTGCGCCGCGATGCCGCCCGCTCGGCCGCGGCTACCGACGGTCCCGGTCCGGCCGACGAGGGGTGAGGGGCGAGCGACGAGCGTCCCGCCGTGCGGTCTGTTCCGGCCCTGTCGGACAATGATCGCGACATGGCCATGGCGGCCGGTGTTGGGGGCGTGATGACGGGCGTGAAGCGGTCGGGTAGGGAGCAGCGGGAGAGCGATCCGGAGTACCCGCGCCGTCCGGTGCTGACCGCGCTGTCGGTCCCGGTGGCCGCACTACTGTCGTTCGTCGGTGGGGTGTTGGGACCGTTGAGCGGGATGGTGGTGCCCGCGGTTGCCCTGATGATGGGCGGCGCCATCTGGCTGGCGTGGGCGGTGCTGTCGCTGTGCCCCTCCCGTGTGCTGCGGGTGGTGGCCATGGTGTTGATGATCGCCCCGATGTTCGCCGCGCCGCTGTGCGCCATGGACGCGTCCCGGGCGCTCGTCCTACAGGCACGGGGCGTGTCGCGGCCGGCCGTCATCACACGGATCACGGTTCATCACGTGAAGTCGACCACGTACGACTGCACGGTCCGCTACGGGAGTTCCGCCAAGGCGGCGACCGACGCCGTCGGCTGCGGTGACGACGACCGGGTGGGCGACCACGTGAAGGTGGTGCGGGACCCTGGGGAACTGGTCGCACCGGAATTCGACGGGCGGGTGCGTGCTTCCCGGGCCGAGGTCGGGCTCGCCGCCGGGTGGGAGGCCGCTTTGCTGACCGTCTCGGCTTCCGCGGTCGCCGTCGGCGCCGTCGTCCGCCTCGTATCCCGCAGCCGTGCGGCCACCCGAACCACCGGCCCCTGACGGACGGTTCGTCGCCCTCCGCGACACACGCCATGACCTCACCCGGCCTGTCGTTGTCTGGGCAGCCGGCGACAACGCCGAGAACCTCGCCACTACCGACCCCACCGGCAGCCACACCGACAGCGAGCTGCGTCGCGAACGCCACCGGGCGATTCGCCGCGATGCTTCTGCCGCTCCTCGCCGGGACCGCTGTGACGGTGGCGGCCGCGATGCGCGACCGGCGCACGCCCGTGAACTGAGCACCCGGGCGGGGCGGTGAGGGCGTCGGGGAACCCCGGCTCATCAGGGGTGCGTCAAAAGCATTGCGGCCCTCTTGAAGGCGGCTGCCGGGCGGAATTTGATGGAGCTGTGAACAGCGCCTGGCTCCTTCTCGACCGTCCTCCTCATCCGGGGGTCCCGTGTCGTGCGCCGCGCTGCCCGGAGACGTCCGCCGCACGCTGAGCCCTCTCCCGCATTCGGACGGGGCGCCCTGACCCCATCGGGCGCCCCGCCTCTTTGTGCACCCGTACGTCATGGCCCTGAGCGGCCAGTACAGAGCACTCGACCCTTTTTGTTCTCTTCCCGCGAATGGATCATGTCCGTCTTCGACCTTTCCTCCCGTACCGTCCTGGTGACCGGCGCCACCTCCGGCATCGGCTACGAAACCGCCCGCCACCTCGCCGAACGCGGGGCCACCGTCCTCGTGCACGGCCGCACCGCCGAGGCAGCGCAGGCAGCCGCCGACCGGCTCGTCGCCGCCGCGGGCATCGACGCCGAACAACTGCACGCGTTCTCCGCGGACTTCACGCGTCTGGAGGAGGTCGAGACGATGGCGCACCGCGTCCTCACCGAGCACCCGCGGCTGGACGTCCTGGTCAACAACGCCGCCACCGCAGCGCCCGAACGCCACACCCTCACCCCCGACGGCAACGAGATCGCCCTCCAGGTCAACTTCCTCGCCCACTACCTGCTGACCTGCCTGCTGGAGCCGGCCCTCACCAGCCAGCCCGGCGGACGCGTCGTCAACGTCTCCTCCTCGCTGCACCGCACCGCCTCCATCCAGTGGAACGACCCCCAGCGCGCCCGCCGCTACTCCCGGCTCGCCGCCTACGCCCAGTCACAGCTGGCACTCACCGTCTTCGCCGCCGACCCCCGGGTCACCGCGGTCTCCGTCCACCCGGGCGTCTGTGAGACGGACCTGCTCTCCCTCTACGGCATCGAGGGCGGCACCGCGGCACAGGGCGCGGCCCATGTGGTCCGGCTGTGCGACCCGGCCATCGACGTCATCAACGGCGCCTACTACGACCGCGACAAGCGCGTCGAGCCGGCGCCCACCGCCACGGGGGACCGCACCGTCAGGCGCCTCAGCAAGCTCGCCGACCAACTCGTCGGCCGGCACGCCTGAGCCACGTACCACTAACTGAGGGGCCATCAGGCAGCCTCCCGTAAAACGAAAGGCACATACGCGTCCCATGTCCAAGCGCGCCCGCAAGAAGAAGGCTCGTCGCAAGAAGAAGGCCAACCACGGCAGCAAGGCCGGCCAGAGCTGAAGCACCGGGCGGGGCGGCGTTCGGTCGCCCCACCCGTGCACCCTGCGAGCGTCACAAGGAGCCCCCGTGATCGAGCTGTCTCCCACACAAGCCACCTCAGTGGCCCACTGGTTCGCTGCCGGGCCCCCTGGGACGAAGGCCCTTGCCGAACACGCGCTGACCCCGGGAGCCGGTCACTGGTGGGCCGACCGCCCCGTCGCTCCCCGAGCCGTCGCGGTGGCTTGCGCCGACCACCTGCTGCTCCGCGGCGACCCAACCGCCCTCGCCCCGCTCGCGCTCGCCCCGTTCGCTGCGCACTACGTCCAGGCACCGGCCCGCTTCCTCCCCCTGCTGGGCAGCGCGTTCGACCTCATCGTGCCGTGGGAGCGCATGGGACACGTCCACCGCGTTCCCGTATTGCCGCCGCGCCCGCCCCGCGGAGTGACGGTGCGTCGGCTGACACCCGCGGATGCTCCCGCGGTTGCCGCGTTGGGGCCCGAGTCGGCCTGGCTTCATGCCAGTTGGGGCGGATCGGCCGGGCTCGCCGCTTCCGGTCACGGCTGGGCGGCTTTCGAGAAGGACCGTGTGCTCGCGGTGGCCTGCACGTACTTCCGCGGCAGCGCATACGAGGACATCGCCTGCCTCACCGCCCCCGAACACCGCCGCCAGCGCCTCGCACTGGCCTGCGTCGCTGCCCTGTGCCAGGACATCGCCGCCCGCGGCCACACCCCCACCTGGACCTGTTCCCGCGATAACCGCCCCAGCCGGCTCCTCGCCTGGACCGCCGGCTTCCGCCTGGAGCACGAGTACGTCCACTACCGCACCGGGCGGCCCGCCCGCCCCGTCGCAGGGCTCGCCGCCTGAACACCCCCGACGTCGAGGAGTCCTCTTGAAGACACGCTGCACCCCCCTCACCACCCTCGCGTCGGCGAAGGTCCTCAATGGCGGCCACGAACTGTCCCGGTTCCCGGGCGCTGTGCGTCAGGTGCGGACCGGCCTGTAGATCACTCCGGCGAGCGGGGAGTGAACGGTCCATCCCAGGGCCTCGTACAGCGCCCGGCCGTCCATGCTCGCTGCGAGAACGCCCACCGTGGCGCCGCGCGCCGTCGCGGCGTTCGCCAGCGTGTGCATCACCAGTGTGCCCAGCCCCCGGCGCCGGTGGGCGGGATCGGTCTAGACCCGGTCGACGACCGCGGTCTCGCCGGTGGCCGCGATCTGTCCGCGTGCGGCGGGGTCCCCGTCGTGGCTGAGGACGCGTACACAGGTGACGGCCTCGTGCGTTTCGGTCGTGACACGGTAGCCGCAAGGAGGTTGTGCCGTGCCTGGTTGCAGATCGGCAGCCAGCAGGAAGGCGGGGTTCCGGCTGTCCGGTACCCAGTCCGCGCCGATCCACGAGACCAGCGTCTCCAAGGGCATCAACGCCTTTATTCGGGTGCCGGGTGCGCCGGTGCTGCGGGCCACGGTGCGGACGGTCACCCCGTCGGTGTCAATCAGCACGTGGCGGGTTGTGTGGTTCGGGAGGCCGACATCGACGCGGAGGCCCCAGGTTTTCTCCACCGGCGGGGGTGTTCGCCGGGAGACGGTCCAACCCGCCACCCATGCCCTGGCGAGATCCGGCAACTGCTGTGCTGTGCCCGTGTTCACGGGGCGACACGGTAGTCCGGTTCCGGGCCCACTGATCAGCCGAGGCGCGTGCTGCCGGGTCATGAGGCCGAAGGCGTGCTGTCGGCATGTCGAGTCCGGTGGCGGCAGGCATCCGTCGACGTTGCCGCCTGAGACCGGTTGACACAAGAGCCCCGGTGTCCATGTATCCCGGCCACCGGGCCATCCGGCCCCGCGCAGGCTCGAGCCCACAGGGGTCTGTCCCCTGTTCGGGCTGGGATGTCCCGCGGGGCGCCGTTCTCAGCTGCTGAGTGGATGAAGGGGATCGCTTGGCCCGTGGAAACGGGGCCGGTGACGCTGAGCTCGTGTCCATCGCACCTACCGATGGACGGTCAGGAATGCCCGCGTGGTCTCCGGTAGCCCACCGCATCCGCGGGGCGAGGCCGAGAAACGAAGTCTCTGGTGGCGTCGCTCGCGAGCCGAGGTCAGCCATCCGCACCCCACGCGTTTGCGGCCCGACCGACCTTCAGTGATTCAGTGTTGCTAAGTACCGGTAGATAGCGTTACTGTATAGCAGTAGTCAGCAGCAACAAGTAGCTGAAGAGGGATCCCATGAGCAAGCAGATGACAGAGATGCTCAAGGGGACACTGGAGGGCATCGTCCTGGCGATCCTGTCCGGCCGCCCCGCGTACGGCTACGAGATCACGGCACGACTGCGGGAGCAGGGGTTCTCCGACATCGCCGAGGGCACCATCTACGCGCTGCTCGTCAGGATCGAAAAGCGCGGCCTGGTCGACGTGGAGAAGGTCCCTTCCGAGAAGGGGCCGCCGCGCAAGGTGTATTCCCTGAACACTCAGGGACGTGAGTATCTCGATGAGTTCTGGAGGACCTGGGGCTTCCTCGCAGAACGACTGGAACAGCTCCGTGAAGGGGGCGGATGACATGTCCGACGCAGAAGAGCACGGCTTTCTCTCCAAGGTGATCGGGCCCAAGAGGCGTTGGTGGGCGTACAAGGCGCGCGTCAAGGAGCTTCCCGAGAACTACCGCACGGCGGTCGACGCGATCGAGCGGTACCTCATGCACTTCGTGCCGACGGACGACGACAGCGCGTCCTCCGCGTTCGAGGACCTTGCCGACCTGTTCGAGCAAGCCGCGGCAGACGGCACGGCGATCCGTGATGTCGTCGGGGACGACCCGGCGGAGTTCGTCGAGGAGTTCGCGCAGAACTACACGACGGGCGGCTACGTCCCCGCCCGTGCGCGGAAGCGGCTGGCCGAGGTCATGGAGCGCGTCGCCGGCTAGGCCATCGGAAAAGACCGCACGACGCCGGGCACGGCACATCGCGCCCGGGCCGGGCACTACTTTCTCAACCCTCTGCACGATCGCGACCTCTGCACGGTCTGCGCGACCTGCAGGGTCGGCGACGACGCGGCCACGCGGCATGCCCGCCTGGCCGGCGAGTTCACGCCGCACTTGTCAGTAGCGGCATCAGGACGGCGACAGCCGATAGCAGCGCAATCGACGCTGCGTATGTCATGAACGACTCAATCGCGCGCGCCTCGGGCCGCGAACCTGGCCACGCCGAACCCACCTCGTGCCGCGCCCAGGGCTGCCCCGGAGCGCCACACCGGGACGTGACCGTCCTGCAGATCGAGCACCGCACGTATCCGAACACCGCACACATCGAACGTTGCACGTGAGGAGATTCATCATGGGACAAGGCAACAGCAGCTTCTCCGAAGCCGGGCTGCGCAGACTGCGCGAGGTACTGGCACGGCACGTCGAGTCCGGGAAGATTCCCGGGCTGGTCGCCCTGGTCAGCCGGGGCGAGCAGACGCACGTCGAGGCGATCGGGACGATGCGCCATGACGGTGGCGCGCCGATGCGCCGGGACACGATCTTCCGGATGGCCTCGACGACCAAGCCGGTCGCGGTCGCGGCGGCGATGGTCCTGCTGGACGAGTGCCGGCTGCGGCTGGACGACCCGGTAGACCCGTGGCTGCCGGAACTGGCCGACCGGCAGGTGCTCAAGCGGCCCGACGGCCCGCTGGACGACACCGAGCCGGCGCGACGCCCGATCACCGTACGGGACCTGCTCACCTCCACGTTCGGGCTCGGACTGGATATGACGGCGATGGGCTCCCCGATGATGGGCGCGCTCTTCGAGCGCAGGGTCTACGGCGAGAACGGATGGCTGCTGCCGGCGGTCGAGCCGGACGAGTGGATGCGCCGCCTGGGCACACTGCCGCTGATGTACCAGCCCGGCCAGCGGTGGCAGTACAACATCAGCAACGACGTGCTCGGCGTGCTGGTGGCCAGGGTCACCGGCCAGTCCTTCGAGACGTTCCTGCGCGAGCGCATCTTCGCCCCGCTGGGCATGAAGGACACCGGCTTCCACGTGCCCGCCGACAAGATCGACCGGCTGCCGCCCCTGTACGCCCCCGACCCGCAGACCGGACAGTTCAAGGTGGAGGACCCGGCCGAAGGGGGACACCACAGCAAGCCCCCGGCCTTCGCCTCGGGCGGTGGCGGACTGGACTCCACCGCCGACGACTACCACGCCTACTTCCGGATGCTGCTCAACGGCGGGATGCACGCAGGCGAGCGGATCCTGTCCCGGGCCGCCGTCGAGCTGATGACCACCAACCGCCTCCCCGCCGAGCAACTGGCCGCCCGAGAAACCCTGGCCCGCAACCTCGTCCATCTGTCCTACGGCCAGGGACAGCAGGGCGGTTGGGGCTTCGGCATGGCCACCCGAACCTACCGCGGTGACTACGCACCCATCGGCCAGTTCGGCTGGGACGGCGGAAGCGGCACCACCACCTACGCCGACCCGCACAACCAACTCATCGGCATCCTCCTCACCCAGACCGGGACGTCCACCCCGGACTCGACACAGGCCATCACCGACTTCTGGACCACCCTCTACCAGGCCCTCGACGACTGACACCGGCGCTGAACACTGCGACCGACTCAGCACAGTCGCAAACAGCACCTTCAAGGGGGCTCGGCGCCACAACGCCGAGCCCCCCCCACAACAACGAGGGCGCGGAAGCGACCCCTCCGCGCAATGACCGCCGACCAGGCCCAGGCCCGCGCCCCACATGCGGGACTCAAAGAAGTCCCGCCGACATCACACACCCCACCCCACCTCAACCAACCAAGGGGGAACAACACATGACGAAGCACGGCACTTCCGCGGCCCGTTCACCGTGGACCGGCATGCTGCCGGTGGACGACACGGCCCTGGCCGTCACCGACACCGGCGGCCCCGGCATCCCCATCGTCTACCTCAACGGCCACGTCGCCACTCAGGGATACTGGCGGCGGGTCCTCGCCGAACTGGGGCCGGGGTGGCGGCACATCACCTACGACATGCGGGCCCGCGGCAAGTCGAAGCGCTCGGCGGACCCCAATTCGTTCGAGACGCACCTGCGGGACGTCGATGCCGTTCTCGCGGCCAGGGGCGTGGACCGGGCGCTGGTGGTGGGCTGGTCCTACGGAGCGTTCCTCGCGGCGCACTGGGCCAGCCGGAATCCCGGCCGTACCGTGGGCGCGGTCCTGGTCGAGGGCGCGCAACCGGACGACTGGCTGGATGCGGCCATGGAGCAGCGGATCCGGAAGCTGTTCCGACGGCTGAGCCCGATCCTGCTGCTGCTGCGCCCGACGGGCCTGACCCCGCGGATGACCGCCGCACAGGTCGCGGACAGCAACATCGAGGCCGGGGTGATCGCCCGTGCGCGCAACCTGGGCCCCGTACTGGACAACATCACCGTCCCGACCCGGTACGTGGTCGCCTCGGGGAAGTCCTTCGGAAGCAAGGGTGACGAGCAGGAACGGCACCGCGCCACCCTCCCCGCGGTGGCCGCCCGCAACCCGAACATCACCATCCACCCGAAGGTCGCCAGCACCCACGCTTCGATCCTGAAAAAGGACTTCCGCGCCGTCGCCGCGGCTGTACGCCAGGTCGCCGCCCCCAACCACACCAGGGCCCGCAAGTCCTGACCGGGACTGGCGGTTGGCCAGGCAGCGGCCTGCACCGGCGTCACGGAGCAGGCCACGCGGCACCACCGGTAGTTCGCCGTCCGCCAACCGGCGCTGTCCCACTGCCCCGACCGCAGGTAGCCGGTGGGGGACGAGGCATCCCGGATGCATGACGGCGCGGAACCGGCTCGTGCGCTCAGCGACCTACGGACGCAGCTGCTACGGCGGGCAGGGAGACGACCATCGTCAACCCGCCACCAGGTGTCTCCTCGGGCGTGAGAGTGCCGTCCATCGCCTCGGTGAGCCCCCGGGAGAGTGCGAGACCGAGCCCGAGGCCGGTGGTGTTGTCGGTGTCGCCGAGCCGCTGGAAGGGCTCGAACGCCCGCTCCCGGTCGGGCAGTTGGATTCCCGGTCCACGATCGACGACCCTCAGCTCCACCCACCCGGCCAGCGCGCTGGCGCCGATCGTCACCGGGCACCCGGTGGGCGAGTGCCGTACCGCGTTGGACACCAGGTTGGCGATGACGCGCTCCAGCAGTGGTGCGTCCGCGAGCACATCAGGAACGTCGTCCAACCCCTGGGGCACCACGTTCACGACCGCGTGCGGGGGTGAGCCGGGCAGGGTGTCCAGCGCTGCCGGGAGTACGTCGGCGAGCGCGACCGGCTCCAGGTGCAGGGTCAGCGCCCCGGCCTGGAGTCTGCTCATGTCGAGCAGGTTGTCGACCAGGCGGCTGAGCTTGGCCAGGGATTCCTCGGCGGTGGCCAGGAGTTCCTCGCGGTCCTCGGGAGAGAAGTCGACCTCACGGCTGCGCAGTGAACTGATCGCGGCCCAGCAGCCGGCCAGCGGCGTACGCAGGTCGTGGCCGACCGCGGCGAGGAGTGCGGTGCGCATGCGGTTGGCCGCCTTGACCGGTTCGACCTCTGCGGCGGCCTCGGCAAGCCGGGCGCGTTCCACTGCCGCGGTCAGATGCGCCGCGAAGGCCGTGAGGACGCGGTGCTCGGCGGCCGGCAGCCGGCGTCCGCTGAGCACCAGGACGCTGTCGTCCCCTATCGCAACTCTGGTTTCGTGATCGTCACCCTCGCCACCGCGATCGGGCGACGAGGCGCCCATGACACCGGAATCCGTTTCCCTTCGTCGCCGACGCAGTTCGACGCCGTCCATGCCGAAGGTCTCCCGGGTCCGTTCCAGGAGGACGGACACCGCCCGCTCCCCGCGCAGGATGCCGCCCGCCAACGAGATGAGGGTCTCCGCTTCGGCGGTCGCCCGCGCGGCCCGACGACTCAGCCGCATCGAACGGTCGACGATGGCGGCGACGGTGACGGCGACGGTCGTCAAGGCGGCCTGGGCGACCGCCATGTTGGTACCACCGAAGGTGAATTGGCCGATGGGTGGGACGAAGTAGTAGTTCAGCAGCAGGGAGGTCGTCACCGAGGCAAGCAGAGCGGAGACCACGCCACCGATACAGGCCACGCCCAGCACCGTGAGCAGGAAGAGCAGCGCCTCGCTGGTCAGGTTGAGCGACAACGGGCCGGAGACGACGCGCAGTAACTGGGTCAGCAGCAGGGGAAGCACGAGGCCGGCCACCGGTCCGGCCACCCGCCGGGAACGCGGCAGACCGCTTCCCGGCGCGACCCATCTCCGTCCTGCGCCGGCACGTTCATGCGTCACGGTGTGCACGTCGATGTCACCGGAGAGTTCGACCACGGTCTCCCCCACTCCCCGGGGGATCAGGACACGCCGCAATCGGCCTCGTCGGCTGGCGCCGATGACCAGTTGGGTCGCGTTCTGCGACCGCGCGAAGTCCAGGAGGGCGGCGGGCACGTCGTCGCCCACCACCGCGTGGTAGCTGCCCCCGAGGCTCTCGACGAGTTGCCGCTGTTCGGCGAGCGCGGCGGGCGATGAGCCGGCCAAGTTGTGACTGCGGGTGATGTGGACGGCCAGCAGGGCGCCGCTGGACGAACGGTCCACGATGCGGGCGGCGCGGCGGATCAGCGTAGCGCCCTCGGGCCCGCCGGTGAGGGCCACCACCACCCGCTCGCGGGTCTCCCAGACCGGGCTGATGTGGTGCTCGTGCCGGTACTTGCACAGTGTGTCGTCCACCCGGCCCGCCACCCACAGCAGCGCCAGCTCCCGCAACGCGGTGAGGTTCCCGAGCCGGAAGTAGCGCGACAGTGCCGCGTCGACCTTCTCCGGCGGGTGGATGTTGCCGTGGGCCATACGGCGCCGCAGGCCCTCGGCCGGCAGGTCGACGAGTTCGACCTGGTCGGCCCGGCGGACGAACTCGTCGGGGACGGTCTCGTACTGCGGCACCCCGGTGATCTTCTCGACGACGTCGCTGAGGGAGTCCAGGTGCTGGATGTTGAGGGTGGTAACGACGTCGATCCCGGCGCCGAGCAGTTCCTCGACGTCCTGCCACCGCTTGGTGTTGCGGCCGCCCGGTGCGTTGGTGTGGGCGAGTTCGTCGATGAGCACCACCTGTGGCCGCAGTTCCCACACCCGGTCCAGGTCGGCCTCGGCGAAGTCGGCACCCCGATGCCTGCGCTGCACCGGCGGAAGGACGTCCAGCCCGTCGAGCATCGCCTCGGTGTGCGGACGGCCGTGGCACTCTGCGAAGGCCACCACCACACGGGTTCCGCGCGCAGCCCGGCGACGCGCCTCGTCCAGCATCCGGTACGTCTTGCCCACCCCTGGAGCAGCCCCCAGAAAGACCTTGAGCCGGCCGGGACGCGTCCCCGGCTCATCGGTCGCATCGCCGCCCCGCGCCATCGCGTACTCCTCCACGTACCCCTCTTCAGGAAAGCCGCACGCCGGGCGGCATGGCGGAGGACTGCTCACGGCATGGCGTCCGACGGCGTGCGAGGTTTGGAGAGCATCGTCACTTCGCTGCGGCAAACATCGCGGAAAAGTTCGAAGACGTTGACGCATCCCTGACCCCTTCGCCCATGCCGTGCCCCACCCGGCGAAGGGCACGCGTCCGCGTACCGCCGCCTGCCCCGGCTCTCCTGGGCGGCCCGGCTGCCGTCATGGCGCCGTCAGGGTCTCGCGCGCCCGCGTAAGGGAAGCGCCAACGAGAGGCGACCGCTCCATCGGCGACGCTTCGATGAACGGGACGGACACGCGGGATGCGGACGCGGCACGGAATCGCGGCTCGGGTCACGCGAGGGCGGCACAGGAGAAGGAGCGTGGCCCATGGCCGAACCCCTCGGTCGGCGGGTGGTGGCCGGCGTGAGTGGTTCGCTGGGGAGCCTGACGGCGCTGCACCGGGCCGCCGCCGAAGCCCGCATGCGGGGTGCGGCACTGTGGGCCGTACTGGCCTGGGAACCGCCAGGTGGCGACATCCCCAGCCGCGGCGGGGCATCCCCCCGTCGCTGGCCGCCAAGTGGCATCGCATGGCGAGCGAACAGCTCATGGACGCGCTGGACACCGCCTTCGGCAGCGACGGGCCGGGGGTCCCGCTCGAGCGCCTGGTCGCGCCCGGCAAACCCGGCAGAGTGCTGCTGGCGGCCGCCGACCGAGGCGACGACCTTCTGGTGATCGGTGCCGGCGCCCGCGGCAGGCTGCGTCGCGCGGTGCGGCCCTCCGTCTCCCGGTACTGCGTGGCACGTGCCTGCTGCACCGTACTGGCCGTCCCCCCTACTTCCCTGCACGGCACCCTCACCGCCGTACACCGCCGCAACATGTGGAAACTTCCGCTCACCACCCGGGGGTTGACGATCTGACCGTCCCGCCCGCGGTTCGCCGGGGCCCTGTCGCCCGCCCCGTCGGAGCGGGTGGACTCCTGACGGGCATCCCGGCGCGGCCGAATCGGTGCGGTGGCGTGACCGAGGGGCCCGAACGGCAGGAAATCGGACGGCTCGGCTGACCGGTCGAACAGGGCCGAGCGGCTGGTCACCGCCGGCCTGCGGTTCCGGTTTCTCACCGCCGGGCACTGCGCTTGTCGCGTGCCCCTCCCGGGTTGCCCTCGCGTGCGTTAGGGATGCATCAAGGCCGCGCCCTTGGCCATAAAGGCCGTGTCAACGAAGGACACAATCGAGCCATCTTCGCGATTCCCTCTCCTGGTCCGTTCACCCGAACCTCTCCTCAGGAGTTCACGTGGCCGATGTGGCTTTCGTGGTCGCCACGATCGCGCTGTTCGCGCTGGTGGCCCTTGTCGCCAGGGGGGTGACGAAGCTGTGACTGCCGAGAATCTGATCGGCCTGATCGTGGCCGTCGCCCTGCTGGGCTATCTCGTCCTCGCCCTTGTGTTCCCGGAGAGGTTCTGAGCCGCAAACATGAGCCCCGTTCTTGCTGATGTGCTCCAGGTCTCCGCGCTGATCGTCGCGCTGGCCCTGGTGCACCGCCCGCTCGGCGACTACATGGCCGCCGTCTACTCCTCCAACAAGCACCTGCGCGTGGAGAAGTGGATCTATCGCAGCGTCGGCGCCAACCCGGATGCGGAGATGCGCTGGCCCGCGTACCTGCGCGGCGTCCTCATATTCTCCGCGGTCAGCGTGCTGTTCCTGTACCTGCTTCAGCGCGTGCAGGACAAGCTGCCGCTGTCGCTCGGCTTCAAGGCGATCACTCCGGACCAGGCATTCAACACCGCCGCCTCGTTCGTCTCCAACACCAACTGGCAGTCGTACTCGGGTGAAGTGGCCATGGGCCATGTCACCCAGACCGCCGGTCTGGCGGTGCAGAACTTCGTCTCGGCCGCCGTCGGCATGGCCGTCGCCATAGCGCTCGTGCGCGGCTTCGCCCGTTCACGCAGCGGCGAGTTGGGCAACTTCTGGGCCGACCTGGTGCGCGGCACGATCAGGGTCCTGATCCCGCTCGCCGCCGTCGCCGCGGTCATCCTGGTGGCGTGCGGTGCGATCCAGAACTTCGGCGACATCCACCACCTCAGCACGCTCACCGGTGACCGGCAGGCCCTCAGCCCGGGTGCCGTGGCCTCCCAGGAAGCCATCAAGGACCTGGGCACCAACGGTGGCGGTTACTTCAACGCCAACTCCGCGCACCCCTTCGAGAATCCCAACGGGCTCTCCAACCTGCTGGAGATCTTCCTGCTGCTGGTGATCCCGTTCTCGCTGCCGCGCACCTTCGGCAGGATCGTCGGCTCGGTCAAGCAGGGCTACGCGATCGTCGCGGCCATGGGCCTGATCTGGTTCGGTGCCGTGATCGCCGTGACGTGGCTGGAGTACGCGCACCCGGGCACCGCCTCGCAGCTCGCGGGCGGCGCGATGGAGGGCAAGGAGCAGCGGTTCGGAGAGGGCGCCTCGTCCCTCTTCTCCGTCTCCACGACGATGACCTCCACGGGGTCGGTCAACTCCTTCCACGACTCGTTCAGCGGTCTGTCCGGCGGTGTGCTGCTGCTGGGCATGATGCTCGGCGAGATCTCTCCCGGCGGTGTGGGGTCGGGCCTGTACGGCATGCTGGTGATGGCGATCATCGCGGTGTTCATCGCCGGCCTGATGGTCGGCCGCACGCCGGAGTACCTGGGCAAGAAGATCAGCACGCGCGAGATCAAGCTCGCCGCCTGCTACATCCTGATCACCCCGGCGCTGTGCCTGATCGGCACGGCTGTGGCGATCGCCCTGCCGGACGGCAAGGAAGCCATGACCAACATCGGTCCCCACGGCTTCTCCGAGGTGCTGTACGCCTACACCTCGGCCTCGAACAACAACGGCTCCGCCTTCGCCGGTTTCGGTGCCAACACGCCGTTCTTCAACACCACGCTCGGTCTGTGCATGCTGCTGGGCCGGTTCCTGCCGATGGTGTTCGTCCTGGCGCTGGCCGGCTCGCTCGCCGAGCAGCAGCCGGTCCCGGAGACCGCGGGCACCCTGCGTACCGAGAAGCCGCTCTTCACCGGGCTGCTGACCGGCACGATCCTGATCATCACCGGTCTGACGTTCTTCCCGGCCCTCGCGCTGGGCCCGCTCGCCGAAGGGCTGACGTCATGACCACCAAGACAGACCAGACACAGAAGCACGAGGACGACATGGCCGCCAGCTCAACGGGTTCCCCGACCCGGGCGCCGCACAGCGATGTGCCGACCGGCCACAAGGACGAAGGCCGGGTCGGCGCGGGTCTCTTCGAGCCCAGGCAGTTGCTGAAGTCGCTGCCGGACGCCTTCCGCAAGCTCGACCCCCGGGTGATGGTCAAGTCCCCGGTCATGTTCGTGGTGTTGATCGGCTCGGTGGTCACCACCGCACTGGCCGTCACGGATCCGGGTGACTGGTTCGGCTGGGCGATCGCCGTCTGGCTGTGGCTGACCACGATCTTCGCCAACCTGGCGGAGGCGGTCGCCGAGGGCCGCGGCAAGGCGCAGGCCGACACCCTGCGCAAGGCCAAGACCGACACCGTCGCCCGCCGGCTGAACGGCGACGTGGAGGAGCAGGTCCCCGGCACCGAGCTGCGCGTGGATGACCTGGTGGTCTGCGAGGCCGGCGACATCATCCCCGGCGACGGCGACGTCGTCGAGGGCGTCGCCTCCGTCGACGAGTCCGCCATCACCGGTGAATCGGCGCCTGTCATCCGGGAGTCCGGCGGCGACCGCTGCGCCGTCACCGGTGGCACGAAGGTCCTCTCCGACCGCATCGTCATCAAGATCACGACGAAGCCCGGCGAGACCTTCATCGACCGGATGATCAACCTCGTCGAGGGTGCCGCCCGTCAGAAGACGCCCAACGAGATCGCGCTGAACATCCTCCTCGCGTCCCTCACCATCGTCTTCCTGCTGGCCGTCGTCACGCTCAAGCCGTTCGCCCTCTACGCGGGCGCCGACAAGCAGACCTCCATGATCGTGCTGACCGCCCTGCTGGTCTGCCTGATCCCCACGACGATCGGCGCACTGCTCTCGGCGATCGGCATCGCGGGCATGGACCGCCTGGTCCAGCGCAACGTCCTGGCCATGTCGGGACGGGCGGTCGAGGCCGCCGGCGACGTCTCGACGCTGCTGCTCGACAAGACCGGCACCATCACCCTGGGCAACCGCCAGGCCGCGGAGTTCGTGCCTGTGCGCGGGACGACGGAGGCCGAGGTCGCCGACGCCGCCCAGCTCTCCTCGCTGGCCGACGAGACTCCCGAAGGCCGCTCGATCGTCGTCCTGGCCAAGGAGAAGTACGGGCTGCGCGAGCGGCACCAGGGCGAACTGGCCGACGCCGAGTGGATCGCCTTCACCGCCCAGACCCGTATGTCGGGCGTGGACGTGGACGGCCGCAAGGTCCGCAAGGGTGCGACCGGTTCCGTCCTGGCCTGGGTCCAAGAGCGCGGCGGCTCGGTGACCGAGGACGCCGACACGCTGAGCAACGCCATCTCGCAGGCCGGCGGCACGCCGCTGCTGGTGGCCGTCGAGGACGACAAGGGCCCCCGGGTCCTCGGCGTCATCCACCTCAAGGACGTCGTCAAGGAGGGCATGCGCGAACGCTTCGAAGAGCTGCGCAAGATGGGCATCAAGACGGTCATGATCACGGGTGACAACCCGCTGACCGCCAAGGCCATCGCCGAGGAGGCCGGCGTCGACGACTTCCTCGCCGAGGCCACGCCCGAGGACAAGATGGCGCTCATCAAGCGCGAGCAGGCCGGCGGCAAGCTCGTCGCGATGACCGGTGACGGGACGAACGACGCCCCGGCGCTGGCCCAGGCCGACGTGGGCGTGGCGATGAACACCGGCACGTCGGCCGCCAAGGAGGCCGGCAACATGGTCGACCTCGACTCCAACCCGACCAAGCTCATCGAGATCGTCGAGATCGGCAAGCAACTCCTCATCACCCGGGGCGCGTTGACGACGTTCTCGATCGCCAACGACGTCGCCAAGTACTTCGCGATCATCCCCGCGATGTTCTCGGTGGCCTACCCGGGCCTGGACAAGCTCAACATCATGGGCCTGGCCTCGTCCCAGTCGGCGATCCTCTCCGCGGTCATCTTCAACGCGCTGATCATCATCGCGCTGGTCCCGCTCGCCCTGAAGGGCGTGCAGTACCGGCCGATGAGCGCCGACAAGATGCTGCGACGCAACCTCGCCCTCTACGGACTCGGCGGCCTCATCGCACCCTTCATCGGCATCAAACTCATCGACCTGCTCATCTCTCTGATCCCCGGAATCGGGTGACCGCCGTGAACAACTCCGTACGTAGCACCGCCCGGTTGACGTGGGCCGCTGTGCGCATGCTGCTGGTCCTCACGGTCGTGTGCGGCGTCATCTACCCGCTGGTCGTCACAGGCATCGCGCAGGGGCTCTTCCACGACAAGGCCAACGGCTCCGAGGTGACGGTCGACGGCAAGGTCGTCGGCTCCGAACTCATCGGCCAGAGCTGGAACATCAAGGGCACCAAGAACCCCGACCCCAAGTGGTTCCAGGGCCGCCCCTCCAACAGCGACTACGACCCGATGGCCACCGGCTCCAGCCAGCTCGGCGCCAGCGACCCCAAGCTGGTCAAGAACGTCAAGGCGGCCAAGAAGCAGGTCGCCGAGTTCAACGGCGTGCCACAGTCCGAGGTTCCCAAGGACGCGGTCACCGGCTCGGCCTCCGCCATCGACCCCGGCATCTCGCCCGCCTACGCCGAGATCCAGGTCAAGCGCGTGGCCCAGCACAACGGACTCAGCGTCGCGCAGGTCGAGAAGCTGGTGCAGGACAACATCACCGGCCGGACCGCCGGATTCCTCGGCGAGCCGGCGGTGAACGTCCTCAAGCTGAACATCGCGGTCAGGGAACTCGCAAAGAAGTGAGAAGCCGTGTCGTGGGTGGCATGCCAGGGGAGGGCGGCCACCCGCGGCACTCCCGTGCACAACAGAAGGGGGAAACCGATGACCCGGGTGCTGGTGGTCGAGGACGAACCACCACTCGTACGGGCTCTGGAGATCAATCTCAAGGCGCGCGGCTACGACGTGGAGAGCGCGCCCGACGGAGCACAGGCCCTGCGCTTGGCCGCCCAAAGCCCACCGGACGTGGTCCTGCTCGACCTCGGCCTGCCGGACATGGACGGCATCGACGTGATCACGGGGCTGCGAGGGTGGAGCCGGGCCTCCATCCTCGTGGTCTCGGCACGCCGGACCTCCGAGGAGAAGATCGCCGCCCTCGACGCGGGCGCCGACGACTACATCACCAAGCCCTTCAGCATGGACGAACTGCTGGCCCGGCTGCGGGCGGCGGCGCGCAGAATCGATACGGCGCAGTCGTCCGCCGAGCTCGCCATGATCGTGACGGAAACCTTCACCCTCGACCTCGCGGCCAAGAAGGCCCAGCGCGGCGAACGCGATGTCCGGCTCACCCCGACCGAATGGCATCTGGTGGAGGTGTTGGTGCGCAACAGCGGCCGGCTCGTCAGCCAGCAGCGGTTGCTGGAGGAGGTATGGGGCCCTTCCTCCAGCACGCAGACGAACTACCTCCGGGTCTACATGGCACAGCTCAGGCGCAAACTGGAAGCCGAGCCGGCCCGTCCCCGGCACTTTTCCACCGCGCCCGGCATGGGCTACCGCTTCGACCCCTGACGGCCTGGGCTTTGTGCCCTGAACAGAACGACTCAAAGGCGGGACCACGTGGGACGCGGCAAGCTTCGGATATACCTCGGCGCGGCACCGGGCGTCGGCAAGACCTACGCGATGCTCTCCGAGGCGCATCGCCGCGTGGAGCGCGGCACGGACTGCGTGGTGGCCTTCGTCGAGCACCACGACCGGCCGCGCACCGAGGTGATGCTCCACGGTCTGGAACAGATCCCGCGCAAGGAAATGGAGTACCGGGGCACCACCTTCACCGAGATGGACGTCGACGCCGTCCTCGCCCGCAGACCGGCCGTGGCGCTGGTGGACGAATTGGCGCACACCAACGTCCCCGGCTCGCGCAACACCAAACGCTGGCAGGACATCGAGGAGCTGCTGGAAGCCGGGATCCATGTGGTCTCGACGGTGAACATCCAGCACCTGGAGTCCCTCGGCGACATCGTCGAGTCGATCACCGGGATACGGCAGAAGGAGACCGTCCCCGACGAGGTGGTGCGCCGCGCCGACCAGATCGAACTGGTCGACATGTCCCCCCACGCGCTGCGCCGCCGCATGGCGCACGGCAACATCTACCAGCCGAACAAGGTCGATGCGGCGCTGTCGAACTACTTCCGGCCCGGAAACCTCACCGCGCTGCGTGAGCTGGCGCTGCTGTGGGTGGCCGACCGGGTCGACGAATACCTTCAGGAGTACCGCAGCGAACACCGGGTTTCGAGGATCTGGGGCTCGCGTGAGCGCATCGTCGTCGGCCTGACGGGCGGCGGTGAAGGCCGTACGCTCATCCGGCGCGCCGCCCGCCTCGCCGAGAAGGGCGCGGGCGGCGAGGTGCTCGCCGTCCACATCGCTCGCAGTGACGGCCTGAGCTCCGGATCGCCCAAGGAACTCGCCGTCCAGCGCACCCTCGTCGAAGACCTCGGCGGCACCTTCCACCATGTTCTGGGGGAGGACGTCTCCTCCGCGCTGCTGGAATTCGCGCGGGGCGTCAATGCCACCCAGATAGTCCTGGGATCCTCCCGCCGCAAGGCGTGGCAGTACGTCTTCGGCCCCGGTGTCGGCGCCACCGTCGCCCGCGACTCCGGACCCGACCTGGACGTCCACATCGTCACCCACGAGGAAGCCGCCAAGGGACGCGGGCTCCCCGTCACCCGCACCGCGCGGCTGGGCCGGTCGCGGATCATCTGGGGCTGGCTGACCGGAGTCATGGGGCCGGCGCTGATGACGCTGCTGCTGTTGAAGGGGGAAACGGGACTCGGTCTCGCCAACGACGTACTGCTGTTCCTGACGCTGACCGTGGCGGCGGCACTGCTCGGCGGCCTGCTTCCCGCACTGGCGTCGGCCGTGGTGGGATCCCTCCTGCTGAACTGGTTCTTCACCCCGCCGGTGGGCGAACTGACCATCGCGGACCCCAGGAACATCCTGGCGTTGGTCATCTTCGTGCTGGTGGCCGTCTCGGTGGCCTCCGTCGTCGACGTCGCCGCCCGGCGCACCCACCAGGCCGCCCGCCTGCGTGCCGAGTCGGAGGTCCTCTCCTTCCTGGCGGGCAGCGTCCTGCGCGGCGAAACCACCCTCGACGCCCTCCTGGAACGGGTCCGCGAGACCTTCGCCATGGACGCCGTGGCGCTGCTGGAGCGGAAGTCCGAGACGGCCCCCTGGACCTGCTCCGGCAGCGTGGGCGAGGCCGGCCCGCTCGTACGCCCCGAGGACGCGGACGTCGACATGCCCGTCGGCGACCACATGACACTCGCGCTCTGCGGCCGCGTGCTGCCCGCCGAGGACCGCCGCGTCCTGGCGGCCTTCGCCGCCCAAGCCGCCGTCATCCTTGACCGCCAGCGCCTGCAGTCCCAGGCCGACCACACCCGCAAACTCGCCGAGGGGAACCGCATCCGCACCGCCCTGCTCGCCGCCGTCAGTCACGATCTGCGGACTCCCCTGGCCGGTATCAAGGCTTCGGTCACCTCCCTGCGCTCCAACGACGTCGAATGGTCCGACGAGGACCGGGCCGAGCTCCTCGCCGGCATCGAGGAGGGCGCCGACCGCCTCGACCACCTCGTCGGCAACCTCCTGGACATGTCCCGGCTCCAGACCGGCACCGTCACACCGCTGATCCGCGAGGTCGACCTAGACGAGGTCGTGCCGATGGCCCTCGTCGGGGTGCCACAGGAAAGCGTCGTCCTCGACATCCCCGAGGCACTGCCGATGATCGCCGTCGATCCGGGCCTGCTGGAGCGCTCGGTCGCCAACATCGTCGAGAACGCGGTCAAGTACAGCCCCGACGGCGAACCCGTCCGCGTCTCGGCCAGCACGCTGGGCGACCGCGTCGAAATCCGCGTCGCCGACCGCGGCCCCGGCGTCCCCGACGACGCCAAGGACCGCATCTTCGAACCCTTCCAGCGCTACGGCGACGCCCCGCGCGGCGCGGGCGTCGGCCTCGGCCTGGCCGTCGCCCGCGGCTTCGCCGAAGCCATCGGCGCCACCCTCACCGCCGAAGAGACCCCCGGCGGCGGCATGACCATGGTCCTCACCGTGCCCACCGCTGCCGGCCACCCGCCGGCCGCGCCCGACCTCCCGGACGCGGTCACGTCGTAGCCGGCGGCACGGGCACCCGGCAGAGGGGCCGGCACCTCTTTACGCACGGGGGGCCGTCGGGTGTGGCTGGACCCCCGTCATCAGGAAGTCCAGACCGCGCCGGGTCGAGACCACCACGACCCGGTCACCGGCGCGCAGGATCCTGCCGTGCGCGGGACGCCAGTCGAAGCCCGGCCGGTCGAGAGGCAGGCCGCCGAGCATGTCCGTCGGTCCGGGAGAGGCGGCCTCGACGGCGGCGCCCACAGCCAGGACGCGCCATTCGTTCTTCCGGAATGCCTGGTGAACGGAGCACCCCTCCAGCTCCGGGTGGCCGGCGACGTCCATCGCGGTGAAGAGGAGGGAGCCGCGTTCGACCGGCATGATGCCCAGCACATGACGGCCCATCATGGCCGCCGCGAAGGGAAGCGCGGCGAGCGCCGAAACGCTGCGACTGCGGGTGGTGGCGTCGGGGTACGAGGCGCGCATCGTACGCGAGACGGTGGCCGCGAAGTCGTCGTCATAGAGCCGCATCACCACCCGTACCCGGGGGTTGCTCTCGCGCGCCGCCATCACGATGTCGAGATTCTCGCCGTCCTCGCGGGTGAGCACCAGCAGGGACTTGCTCTGGCGGATGCGCGCCCGGTCCAGGACGCCGGGAGCGCTGGCATCCTCCAGCAGCAGCGGCACACCGAGTTCGCGAGCCAGCGGGACGCCTCGCGCATGCGGATCCCGTTCTATGACCACTACCTGGTTTGCGGTGGTGCGCAGTTGCGCCAGCACCCGAGTGCCGATCTTGCCCAGTCCGACCAACACGATGTGGTCGCTCAGGTCGATGGCAGGCGGATGTCCCACGGCCCGCTCACGAAACGCCTCGGTGGCGTTCAGGGTCGCGGCGACCACCAGCGGCAGAACCGCCAAACCGACGAATCCGGCGACGAGTTGGAGCACGCGCCGAGCCGGCGACTCATCGGTGGCCGGGTCGCCCATGGTGAAGATGTCCAGCAGCGGCAGATACACCGACTTCCACAGCGGGCCGGGCTCAGCCAGTGCCGTGGCCACGGACAGCGCCAGCACGATCGCGGTCAGCGCACCGAAGACCGAAAGGACCTCGCGGGAGAGGAAGACCTTCCACGGCAGATGCGCCAGCCGCCTGCGCAGCCATCCGCCGTAACGCCGCCGGTCGCGCGATGGGGCCTCGGGCCGATGGTGATGGGTGACCTCCTCCAGCATGAGCCGGCCGTGGGTGAACTGCCGGTGGTAGGACGTGAACGTGTCGGGCAGCAGCTGGGTGCCCTCCGCCCCCGGCGTCTCCGGACTGTCCTCGCTCGCCGGGTCGTCCTGGTGCGCACCGGACAGCACCGCGAGGGTGGCCAGATCGGCGGACTGCGACGGAGTACTGGCGGGGCGCACGACCCCGCGGAAAACCTGGCCGTCCACCTGCAACGTGTCCCCCTGCCCGACCGCGGCGGCGGCCACCAGCTCGGGGACCGCGGTGTCGGTGTCGGACAGCACGGTGGTGGACATGTCGAGCGCGATGTCGTCGCTCCGGCCGAGCGCCGACACGGCCCGGTCCAGGAGCCGCTCGAGATGCTCACCGCGCTGTCGGTTGTACATGCGGATGACCAGGCGAATCGTGGGGTTGATGCTGCGGGCCAGCAATGCGGCGGCGAGGTTGACCTGGTCGTCGCGGTAGGCGAGGGCGAGCGCGGCCGCCCGCTCCACGCCCGCCGATCGCAGCGTCTGCTCGTCCGGACGGGCGGCCACCAGCAGCTCGACGGGTGACTGCGGATCCCGGTGCAGCGCGGCGATCTCCGGCGCGTGCCCCTCGCGCCGGGAGGGCAGCACGACGGTGACCGCCTCACCACAGACCGCGTCCAAGGTCACCGCGAGCCGATGCGCGAGCCCGTCGTCCCCACAGATCACCATGTGCTGAGAACGTTGCCCAAAGGGCATGCGCAGTTGGAGAGTTGATGTCACAACAGCAAGATCGTCGGTGTATGACATACGGTTCCATGACGCACATGAGTTCGCCATCAAGGTTCCGTATGGGCGGGAACGGCGGCCTCTCCCGGCAAGATCAACGGGGCCGCGACCGGCACCTTCACCACGCCATGCCCACCGCGGGCGGGCGGAGAACAGCCGTGGCGAGCTTGGCCGGGGCCCCGGGATCGCTGCCGGCGGCGCTCGGGACGAGACAGAGTGCGGCTGCCGGTGCGAGCCGGTGGTGGCTCATCGGCCGGCGTTTCCCGATGTCGCTACGGGGCGGTCAGGGCCGGCAGGGAGCCGAGTGGGGCAAGAGCGAATCCGACTCGTGTCCCGCCGGCCTGAACCCACACCGGAACCCGGGAGAAACCACAGCTCAGCAGACCCGTCCGCCACAAGCCTGCACGCCCGTTTCCGACGATCGGCGGCCTGTGGACTCTCAGATGCAGATCGGCGGGTTGTGACCGTACGGTCACAACCCGCCGACATGTGCGTAATTGCGTGTCCGAGGGGACTTGAACCATACGTACACGCCGGTGATGCGGGGCGAATTGCAATTGCCGTAGCCACATACGACCGACACGCACCTATGGCGCGCCGTGCAGGAATCCCCTCTCTTTACTGCAAGTTACTTCTCTGCAGGAGACTCGTAAATCAACCGTCCAAGTGAACGCTCGTGCCTCGGGCGGGCCGCTCCGAGGCTCCGTCAGCCAACCATGGCTGAACAGGGAGATCAGAAACGCGACCGCTGGCCCCTCCTGGCCGATCCGTCTGCGCACCACGGACAACACCCCTGCCACCACGCCCCAGCACCAGACACCAAAGCGAGGATTGGTCGCGCCATGTCGGCGGGGAGGACGGCGGCGAAGACGCCGTCTGGGACGCGGAACGCGGCTCACCCCCTGCGTCGGCCGGGACCACGCTTTGGTGATCGGTGAGCTGGCTCCGGTGGCGCTGTTGCTGCGGCGGGCGGGCCGCTGTTGGTGGCACGAGGCTTGGTGGGTCCAGCACCGGCGCCCATGCGGGACGGCCTCGCGACGGCGGCGGGAGTGGTCGAGTATCGGAGTCCGGCCTGGGGCTGGGGATCGCGACGGCCACCATCGTGTACGCCTTCCTCTCGGCGCACATGCAGTGACACGTGGGCCCCTGCAAGCCCGGCCCGGACGCCGGACCCGCAGGAGGAGTCCGCCTCGCAGGCGAGGAAGAACGCGCCTCAGACCAGGGCATCGGAGGGCGGCAGACGCGACACAGGGTCGGGGAACCGTCCACGAAGGCACGAGGGGCTTCCTGATCGACCGGCGGCAGATACCTTGGTCCGGTGAACCATGTGGCAGCTGCATCGCAGGACGACGTCCCCGTCACGAGCCGGGAGCAGGACGCCGTGCGGATCCTGCTCCTGATCAACGGCGCGAGCGAGACTCCGACCGGAGCCGACCTTGCCGACCCGGGGCTCACGGACGCGGTAGGCGTCGTCCGGACGCAGGTCAGGCTGCAGAAGCTCGACTTTTGGCTCCGCAATCCGGACTACCTGGCCGATGAGCTGCTCACCGACTACGAGAGCAGCCAGGAACCAGGTCTCTTGCGGTGGGCCGGCAGGATTCTGGACTCCGAGGAGCCGGAGGTCCGCCGCTACCCCATGCTGCGCCACCACTTCGGCGCGTACGAGCCACTGGACGACGCCCTCGCCGTCCTGCGCAGTGCTGGTCTCGTGGTCCGTCGGCGCCGGGGCACCGTCAACCGCGTCCGCCAGCACGACTACTACCTGCTGGACGCCGGCCGGCAGGTAGTACACGACATCGTCAGCGCGGCGCCCGAATTCAGGTACTACGTCGACAGGGTTGCCCTGGTCATCGCACTCGCCGATGGCCTGGGGGGCAGCGACTTGAAAGCCCGGCAGTACCTGCAGCGAGAGTACGCCGAGACGGCGCGTGGCACACGGATCGGTTCCGTGAGCACACAGGCGCGGGAACGACTGGACAGGTTGCGAGCTCAGGCAGAGATGAACAGCGTGGAGGCGGGAGAATCGTGAAGGGCACCGAGGCGTCGCTGGAATCCAGGATCGCCGTTGCTTCGGGTATGACCGTCGAGAATGTCCGAGACGTCTTCAACACGTACGGTCTTCCGCTGGTGAACACTCCGGCCCGGCTGCGGGGGCTTCGACTGCATCGGCTGCGGGTGTCCGGCGTGCGCACAGGAAGCCTCGATCCCGGTCCCTTTGACACGACCTTGCGCTTCTCCTCGGGGCTCACTGCCCTGGTGGCCGCGAACCTGAAGGGCAAGACCAGTGTCCTGGAGCTGATCACCTGGTGCCTGCGCGGTGTCCCCCGGGGCCTGCAGGCCGGAGTGCGGCACTGGCTGACCGAGTTGGATCTCGACGTGGTTGTCGCGAGGCACCCGATGGGCTTCCGACTCGACCTCATGGACGGGGAGATCACTTCCGCTGTCGTTCTGACGTCCCCGGATGTCCAAGCACTGGAGGCCGTGCGCACACCCGACCCGGCGCGCGACATCATACCCGCGGTCAGGGCCAACAGTTCGGACAGCTTCGCCAGCCAGGTCCAGGCCCTCATGATGGACCGGCTCGATCTGCAGCCCCTGGTCAACAGTTTCAACGAGACCGGCACCCAGACTCATGGCTGGCCGTCGTACTACGGATCGATCTACCTGCCCACAGGCGGGGACAAGGTGCTGTTGGGGGACCAGGCCATGAGCGGTCTGCCGGGCCGGCTCTTGCAGGTATTCCTGGATCTGCCGGCTGCGGCGACCCTGACCCGCGTCAAGACTGCCTACGACGTGCGCACCGCCGCGTACCAGAACCGTCGCACTGCGGCGGAAGAGGCGGTGAGCGCACGCCAGGCCGAGCGGGAACAAGTCGAAGCAGACCTGGGCGCGGCTCGCGCGCGCCTTGCGGCCCTTGGCCCGGCGGACGACGGCGCATCGCTCGCCGAACTGGCCGCGCAGGCGGCCACACTGGCGCGCCAGGTCGCCGACTCCCAGGAATCGTGGCAGGAGTTGATGCAGGCGCACCGCAGGGCCCGCAAGCAGCGGCAGCGCGATGCAAAGACCCTCAACGATGTCACCGAGAGCGCCACGGCACGCCTGCTCTTTCACGGATTGGACCCCAAGGCGTGTCCTCGGTGCGATCAGGAGATCGCTGAAGACCGCAAGTCCGATGAGCGGGACTCTCACGCGTGTGCCGTGTGTTTGCGCCCTGTCGCGGGGGACGACGAGATACCCGAGGAAGTCACCGCCGAGGCCAGCCAGCGGCTGTCCGAGTCCGTCATCGCGGAGGACGAAGCACACGAGGCACTGGAGGAGGCGGAGGCAGCCCTTGCCCGCCTCACCCACGACCTGGAGGCCGTCGAGGAGCGGCTGCGAAGCGCCCGCGCCGTCACGCAACTGCCGGAGCGGCTGATGGCGCAGGAAGCGGTGTTGCGGCTGGAGGGTGCGCTGTCGGTGTTCCCGCAGCTTCCGGCGGTGGCCGAAGACCCTGTCGAGGCAACGACGATCAAGGTCCTGGGGGCCGGCACCCAGGTACTCGAAGGTGACAGCAAGAGCGCAGCTTCCATCCTCTTCGCAGAGGTCAACAAGGAGATTCTGCAGCTCGGACGCAGGTTCGACATCACCTCTCTGGAAGCTGTGGAGATCGACCGTTCGGCCCGGCTGAGGGTCGTTAAGGACGGCGGCGTCAAGGACTGGTTCGGCAAGCAGAGCGCGGGTGAGCGGCTGCGACTGCGCATCGCTGTCGTGATTGCGCTGCTGCGGGTAGGCGCCAGGCACGGGATCTCCACGCATCCTGGTCTGCTCCTGATCGACAGCCCGAAGGCCGAGGAGGTCCAGGACCTGGATGCCCACACCCTGCTGCGGGAGCTGTTCATCCTGGCGGCGGAATCCGATCTCCAGGTACTGATCACTACGGCAGACTCGGCGTTGGCCCACGACGTGCTCCGGGACGATCACATCTTGGAAGCCGCAGCCGGCAAACCATTGTGGTGACGGTGAACATGCCGCTGGAGGGAGGTTGGACATGACGCAGCTCGCCGGGCGATTGAGCGATCTGGCGGGCTCCGGCCAGATGATCACCTTCGAAGCTGTGGGTCTGCCCGAAACCGTGGTGCACGGTGAAGTCGCAGAGGTGGCGTCCGGCCCCTACGCGCCACTGCTCGCTGAGGCCATCACCCACGCCTTCGACCATGGCGATCGCGTATGGGACCAGGCGGCGGCACAGTTCTCCGCAGGCTTTGCCAGGCAGCTCAGCGTCCTGCATCTGACCTCGGCTCTGGAGACACTGCTCGGCAGTACGAACACAGCGAAGGCCCTGGCCAAACCCCTCAACGGAGCTCTCCTGACCGGCCTGTACGAGGCAGTCCAGTCCGTGCCGCTCCTGGCGGCCGCGCGGCTAGAGGGAGCGGTCCGGCTCGCCGTTTCCAAGATGGTGAGCCCCATAAAGGTGTGGGGCGCCCTCGAAGAGCTGGACATACAAAGCCCGGAGGACTTCCTCGAGCGTCTTCCGCGCATTCTCGGTCTCGCCCTGGACTGCTGGTCCCAGGACGAACAGCTCATCACGGAGACCGTGCGCTCTCTGCTCACACGACTCGCCGCCGACGAAGCCAGCGACGTTGACGCCTTCGTAGAACTCGGCTGTGACCACCTGCGATCCGCTCTGTCCGCGCAGTCGTTGGACGAGGTCAGTGAGCACATCAGCACCGCCCGGGAATGGTTCAACGCGGCTGAGGCCGCAGAGGAGGCCCGCCATGACGCCCAGGCCTACGCCGCCGTCTGCGACGCCGTCCTCGCCTTCGCCGCCGGGAACGCGACGGCAGTCGCCGCCGCGGCGGCGCGCCTGGAAACAGCGCTGCAACGCAGGGACGCGGGGCACTGGGGCATGCATCAACCCGCATGGCTGCAGCCCCAACTCGCAGCGGAAGTGGCCTGGGGGCGGCTCGTCCTGCGCCTGCACCGTGCCGCGGAACTCCTGCAGGACGACGTCTGGATGGAGCCGTGGACAGCCTTGGACGACGTCCTGAGCGCCTACAGCGCGACCCGCACGGTGCGTCCCCTGGGCAGTCAAGACGGGCCAGGACTCGCCCTGCTGGTTGAGCCGGCAGTGGAGGATTCCTTCTTGCGGCGCCAGGCGCTGCTGGCTCAGCTGCGCCGAGCCGCGTCAGCACCGGAACAGCACCCCGGTACCGGCTTCGACCACCCCACTGCCGCGGTCCTGGTGGCCAACATCGATCGCCGTAGTGCCTCCGCGAAGGCGCAGGCCGGCCGCGAAGCCCACACATCTGCTGGGGACGGCGCAGATGAGAGCAGCCCCTCCGAGAACGACGTAGACCGCGCGCACCGGTTTGCGCCCACCACCGTCAGAAAGCTCGGAATCGACTTCGCCTCCGCCCTCGCGCACAACATCAGCGATGAGGCCCTGGTGACGATCGACGGCCTCACCCACACCGAGGACCTCGCCCGGCTGCGCAACTCCGATCCCGTCGTGGTGCCCTTGCTCAACCGGTTCCTGACACAGTTGAGCGTCTTCCCCGACTTCACCGGCGAGACACGGCGCACCTTCTCTCTTCTGGTCGAGCAGACCTTGCTGTTCCTCAAAGCGGCAGCCGATCTGGATACCGCTACCGCGTTCGGCGAGGGCCGCTTCGACACCAACAACAAGAAGATCAGGATCCGGGATTACCGGCGCCGCTACAACAAAGCCGACGGCGATGCGGTACCCGTGGAGAACGACCTCCAACAGCACTTCTTCCACTGGCTGCTCACCGGGCAGCTGGGCGCTTTGGCCCAGGTCGAGCCCATCAACCAAGCACTCGGCCGAGCCGATGTCCTCGTCAGCTTCGGACCCCTCCAATACCTCACAGAGGTCAAGAAGAACCACACGACCAGTGATCGGGACGACCTGGAAGGGAAATACCTGGCGCAGGCAGCCGAGTACAGCAACACCAACGTCCCGTTCGGACAGCTGCTGGTGCTCGACCTGACGGAGAAGACCAAAGCCGGCAGCCTTCGCGTGGACGAGCTCGCCTGGGTGACCTCGCACCGGCCGCCAGGCGCCTCCGTTGATCGCGCCGTTGTCGCAGGCATTGTCACCGGGAACCGCTTTACCCCAAGCGACTTCTCATAGGGCGAGGTTGGCCAGACCTCTCGGGTGCCTCGCGCATCCTCCGCCGACGGCCCGGACTCATCCGGGCCCCGAGGCCCTGGACCTGTCCCGGCGAGACCACGTGGGGGCAATCGCTTCTACATCAGCAGAGCACTGCCGGATCCCCGCTCGCCATGGACCACACGCTGCCACACCGCCGCGGGCACCGTCACCACCAGAAGAGTGTCCAGCGCGTCCACACCGTCCTCACGGACCAGATCGGACGCCTCCTCCTCCACGGGGAAGTCGCCCTGCAGAGCGTCGCAGCGCTGGCAACCGTTGCTCAGGTAGCGCCCATTCGCGGTGGAACTCCACCGCGGCTTGATGGACTCGGCGATCTTCTCGAACCGTGCGCCCGCCAGCAGCGGCTTGACCCAGGCCCGGGCGTCCTCGTCCACCCAACGGGCCCAGCGGTCAGTCCGGGCAGGACGCGACGGATACAGCCCCACCACACACACGGTGCTCTCCTTGCACTTCCAGCACTCCCGGCTGAGCGCCAGAATCCGCAAGGAAATAGCCGGGGCGCATCCGGGCGGCACCACATCCGGGATCCAGGGGTCCGTGCCGAACTGGTCGCTGTCGTCCCAGCGTTCATACCGAAACGCGACAACCTGGCACACCGGGCACTGGACACCCCGCTTGCCGTCGTCATCGGGAACCAGGACACCAGCCCCGGCCTCCACCTGAACCGAACACTCCATGCACAAGCCCGCAAAGCGATTGGCCGCGGAGCCCCCCGTCGCGGCGTCGGCCGGCTGCACGGCGGCGGCCCCGCCTTCTTGCGGAGCATCGGCCGGGCAGTAAACCAGCCACCGGTCCCCCCGACGGACGCGAACACCGGCGCCTGCCTGTACGTACACCTCACAGTGCCCGGCCGCGCACACCGCCGCGTACTTGTTTGAAGGCAGTCGGCCCACGCCCCGCTCCCCACGTCACTCAATCGGTCACGATCCGCTGGCTCCCGGGCGATGCACCCGGGAGGCCCTCTCACAGTAACCACCACCAAACCGCGCGCTGCACCGATGGCTCGGCGGCAGCCCTGCTGCGCTTCCTCATCACCGAGTACAACCGCCTGACGGACGCGACAAAAACTCACCGCCCCTGATCCGAGCGGGCACGGCGGACGACTGGCCCTCTGAGCAGAGCCGGAGGTACCACGGACCACCGTCATCTGCCGTGCCCGCCGCACCCCACCCGGAACCCGTCCATGACCCGATTCGCTTTCGCCGGTCGCTGCTCCACCGAGGACCTCCAAGACCCCAAGACGTCCCGCAACTGGCAGCTCACCCGCGCCCGCACCCTCATCGAACCCACCGGCGGCGACATCGTCGCCGAGTACTTCGACGCCGGCCACTCCCGTGCCCTGCCCTGGCAACGCCGCCCCCAAGCAGCCGCCCTCCTGTCGGCCCTCCGCGACCCGCACCGAGGCTTCGATGCCGTCGTCATCGGCGAACCCCAGCGCACCTTCTACGGCAACCAGTTCAGCGACACCTGCCCCCTCTTCGTCCACTTCGACGTCCCCCTGTGGGTCCCGGAAGTCGGCGGGCCGATCGATCCGAAAAACGAGGCCCACGACCTGGTCATGTCGGTCTTCGGCGGCATGAGCAAGGGCGAACGCAACCGCATCAAGATCCGCGTGCACACGGCCATGGCCTCCCAGGCAAAATCGAAGGCCACTACCTCGGCGGCAGACCCCCCTACGGCTACTGGATCGCCGACGCCGGCCCACACCCCAACCCGGCCAAGGCCGCCGACGGCAAACGCCTCCACCGCCTTGAACCTGATCCCGAGACCGCCCCGGTCGTCGTCCGCATCTTCACCGAATACCTCCGCGGCAAGGGCGACTACGCCATCGCCGAAGGACTCACCCGCCACGGCATCCTCTGCCCCTCCGCCCACGACCGCGCCCGCAACTCGCACCGCGACGGACACGCGTGGTCCAAGAGCGCCGTCCGGGCCATCCTCATCAACCCCCGCTACACCGGCCACAAAGTCTGGAACAAACAGCGCAAGGACGAAGTCCTCCTCGACATCGACGACGTCACCCTCGGCCACCGCTCCAAACTCACCTGGAACACCCCCGACCAGTGGATCTGGTCCACCCACCCCGCCCACGAACCCCTCGTCACCATGGAGACCTTCACTCGCGCCCAAGCCCGGCGGCACAAGCGCAGCCAAGACCGCACAGCCGAAAGCGGCCCCCGCACCACCACCCGCCCCGACGCCCTACGCGTCCGCATCCGCTGCTCCCTGTGCCAGCGCAAGATGCAGGGCACCTTCAATCACGGTCACCCCCACTACCGCTGCCGCTACCCCTCCGAGTACGCGAATAGCGAAGCCTTCGACCACCCGCTGGCCGTGTACGTCCGGGAGGCTCCCATCCTGGGCGAGCTCGACAAGTGGATCGCGACGCTCTTCGCCCCGGGCCGCTTGAAGGCCACGTTGCAGGCCATGCAACAGTCCCAACGAGCCCACGTCGCAGCCGAGCCCGACCTCGGCGTAGCCCGGCGGGCCATCGCGGAATGTGACCGGCGCCTCGCCCAGTACCGGGCCGCCCTCGACGCCGACGCCACCCCCACCATCGTCGCCGGCTGGATCAGCCAGGCCGAGACCGACAAAGCCGCCGCGCAGCACCAGCTGGCCACAGCCCGAGCCGCACGGCGAACGGTCCTGACCGACGAGCAGATCACCCACATGATCAAAGCCCTCGGCGACCTCACCGACCGACTCCTAGCCGCCGACACCGGCAGCAAGGTCCCGATCTACGAAGAGTTCGGGCTTGAGCTGACCTACAACGCGAAGAAGCGGGTTGTGACCGTTGAGTCACAACCCGCTTCATCCGTGTATCTAAGAACGTGTCCGAGGGGACTGGAACGATACGCACATGCCGGTGATGCGGGGTGAATTGCTGCTGCCGTAGGGCAATCGAGGCCAGAGCGAAGGCCCGCAAACCCTCGAACGCCTGCAGGGCGACCGGCAAGACGCCCACACCGCGTTACGCCCCAGCTCACGGGAGCTGGGGCCCGTTCACTAGTTCTTCTTCTTGCGGATCTTCCCAAATACCGCCTTTACAGCGTCCGCCGCCCGCTCAGCGAGATCTTGAAGCGCCAGCAGCCGCCCTTCAACGCGGTTGCGGAGGCGCAGCCGTAGGCACGTCCAGCGCAGCCATCCCGGCAACTCCCAGAAGGGAATGAAGGTCATCGCGTCCTTGACAGCGGTGTCTGCTACACCACCGAGTCCTTCGGCGCGTAGTTCCGCGTAGATTTCCAGGGTAAGGGTGCCGAATAGCCGGGCCATGTCGCCTGTGGCCACGAAACCCAGGCTGCGCACTGCGGGATCCGATGAGCGCAAGGCGCGTAGTACTCGTGGTGCTACCACGTCGACGTCATCAGAGTTCAGCACCAGCCCGACCACGGCCGTACCCACACGCTTCTCGCCTCGGTCGAAGGCCGCGTCGACCTCAGCCGGATCACGGATCCCGATCAATCCGGCACCGGTCTCCCAGTCCAGGTCGTCCGACACGTCGACTCCTCTTCTCCTCTTCATGTCCGTCATTCACAGGGCGGTGGCAGCACTCGCTGCTTCTTGAGGTTGTTGATCATTCCAGCCCGCTTCAACTTGGTGAGATCGCCCTCCGAGACACTGTCGGAGGGATATTTCGACTGGACATGGCCGTGGTAGGTCTCGGTGATGCTGCCGTCTTTGTGTTCCATCATCTCGTGCCGGTCCAGGACGACGATCTCGTTGTTCTTGTGGTCGACGCCTAGTCGGCGTGTGACCTTGGGGTTGTTCGGGTCAAGGTCAATGGACCGGTCAAGCGCAGCTTGACCGTCTGCGGGCGCCCGGCCTATCTCCCGCCCCCGCGAAGAGCTCGCTGATGAACCGTGCTTCTTGTAGGTCGAGTCGTCATAGATACGCGTGATCTTCTTGGCCAGGCCCAGCGGGTCCATCCATCGCAGTGGATTGTCCACGTACGCGTGATGGTTGGGGGCCGGTTCCAGACCGAGTGGGTCGGGCGAGAGGTAGCGGGCGGAGTCGGGGTCGTAGTAGCGGGCGAGGTTGTAGTGCAGCCCGGTCTCGGCGTCGAAGAACTGGCCCGGGAACCGCAGGGGACAGTCCAGGCCGTGCCGGCTCGTTCCGTGGGTCGTGGAGTGGCCCCAGAGGGTGGCGGACGCGCGCCATGCGATCTCGCCGCTGAGGGTGACCAGCTCACGCGGGGTCCCGATCAGGTCGGTGACGATGGCGTGGAAGCGGCGGTTGACTTCCGATTGCGGAAGCTCGTCCTTGGTCTCCCACACCCTGTCGAGTTGGGTGGCGGCCCGGTGCGTGCCCGGGTCCCAGTCCCAGGTCCGGGACGATGCCTGGTTCGGGACCACGGTGAGCTGTTCCGCCAGGTTGACGCCGTCCCAGCTGAAGAACACCCGCTCCGTGACGCCGCCGTCCCGGTCCGTGCGGGTCTTGCTCACCCGGCGGCCGAGCGCGTCGTAGCCGTAGGACCAGGTCGCTCCGTCCGGAGTGACTGCCCGGATGAGCCGGTCCTCGGCGTCCCAGGTGTACTGCCAGTCCCGTTCCTGTCCGGAGAGGGTGCGTCGCGTTGCCCGTACGAGGCGTCCCTGGGCGTCGTGCTGGTAGGTCGTGCGCCCGGCGGCGCGCACCAGGGTCCCGGTGTGCTCGCGTGTGCCCTGCACGGCGTCGTCCGCGGCGGGGTATGCCGCCTGGGCCAGGTTTCCCAGGCTGTCGTAGGCGTAGGACTCCGTCCAGGTCGCTGCGCGTAGGGCGGTGACCCGGCCGGCCGCGTCGAGCGAGAAGCTTCGGGTGCCGTCCAGGTCGTCGACGATCTCGGTGGGCAGGCCGTCCGCGCGATAGGTGTAGGAGCGGCTCTGCACCTTGCGATGCTCCGGGGCCGCCCCGTTGCCCGCCGTTGTGGGATCCACGGCCCAGATGGCCTGGCCGGCGAGCTGGTGTGCGCTGTCCCAGCTCTGGGTGAGGGCGGCGGCGGTGCCGAAGAAGCGGGTGGTCTCGCGCCCGGCGGCGTCGTAGCGGAAGGTCAGGTTGCCGCCCAGGGTGGCCAGCGTGGCCGGCAGCCCGGCCGCATCGTACGTCCACTCCGATGGGACGCCGGTCGGCGTCACCCGGCGGGTCCGGCGGCCTGCCGCGTCGTAGCTGTTGGTCAGGACGCGGCCGTCGATGCTTTCCGTCAGCGGCCGTCCCAGGACGTCGTAGGTGTACTCCAACGCGCAGTCGGGTGTGGTGGCGCGGATCAGCCGGGCCGCGCGGTCGTACGCGTAGGTGGTGGTCGCCCCGTCACCGGTGGTGCTGCTGACCACTCGGCCGACCGCGTCACGGAGGTACCGCACGCTCTGGCCGGCCCCGTTGACCCGCTCGGTCAGGCGTCCGGCGGCGTCGCTGCCATAGCGCAGGGTGCGGTTGTTGAAGTCCGTCTCGGTGGTCAGGCAGCCCGTCTCGTCGTAGGTGTACGACCAGGTGAGGCCGGCGGGGTTGGTCACGGCGACCAGGCGCAGTTCGCTGTCGTGGTCGAAGAGGTAGCGGGAACCGTCGGGGTCGATCCGCTGGCTGGGCATGTCGAACGCACCATAGGCGTAGGCGGTCGTTCCGCCCGCAGGGTCGCGGTGCGCGGTGAGGTTGCCCTCCGGGTCGTACTCCCACTCCTCACGCGATCCGTCGGCGGCGACCCGCCACGCCAGGTCTCCCTCTGTGGTCCATCCCTGCCGCACGGTCCCGCCCACCGCGTCGGTGGCGGTGACCACCCGTCCCCAGGCATCCCGTTCCAGGCTGACGGTGCCGCCGCCGGCGGCTGTGATCCGCAGTGGCAGCCCGGCGGCGTTCGGCTGGTAGCGCGTGGTGGCGCCCAGAGCGTCGGTCCGGGACACGCGGCGGCCCTGCTCGTCGTAGGCAAACCTGGTCACCGCGCCGGCTGGATCGGTGGAGTCGGTGAGGTTGCCCCGGGCGTCGTAGGCGTACCTCCACACCGTTCCGTCGCGGTTCTCCACCCGTACGGGCAGCCGCAGCTCGTTGTAGTCGATCGACACAGCCGTGCCGTCCGGCCAGTCGATGCGCAACGGCTCACCGTGCGCATCGCGGGTGTAGTGGGTGGTGTTGCCCAACTCGTCGGTGTGCGAGGTGAGGCGGCCATACGGGTCGTAGGTGGTGTGGACACTGTTCCCCGCTGGGTTCACCGTGCGCACCACGTGATCGTGCTGATCGTAGTGGTACGCGGTGCGCTGCCCCAGGCTGTCGGTGACGGTGGTGATCCGCTGCACCGTGTCATAGCCGAATGTCGCGGAGAGCCGGTTGTCGGGACCGATGCCCGCTGATACGCGCCCGGTCTGCGGGTCGTATGCGTAGGTGTAGCTGTAGCCGTTGCGGTCAGTCCACGACGTGATCCGGTCAGCGGAGTCGTAGGCGTAGACCAGCGGTCGGCCTGAGGCGTTGATGACATCCGTGAGCCGGCCGTGGACGTCGTAGGCATACGTCATGAGGGTCGTGCCCTGCAGGGCGTGGGTACCGTCAAGAAGCCTCAGGGCCTCGACGCGTATGCCTGCTGGGGTGTGCACGATGTCGACGGCGACGCGGTAGCCGCCGCTGTGCTCGATGCCGGTCGGGAAGCCGTCATCGTCATGGAGGCAGCTGATGCGGTGCCCGTTGCGGTCGGTCAGCGCGGTCAGCGGCCGCACCGCGCTTCCGTCCGGGACGGCGTCAAAATGCCGCGTCCAGCCGGTTTCCGGGTCCTCGACCCGGAGGGTGTCGCTCGCCTCGTCCCAGAACAGCGGCCATCGGGCACCGTGCTCGGGAAACACAGGCTCGTCCGCGGCCACCGGACGCGGGTAGTGCAGGATCTCGGCGTCGTCCCCCACGTATTGGATGCCACGGGCGTCGACCTCCACCCGTACGTCGAGCGTCGAGGACCAGCCGGGACCGAACAGCCTCCCCGCCTGGTATCCGGAGGCGTACGAGCGGCGCAGCACCAGGGGCAGCAGGCCCGGCAGGTCCACATCGGTCTTCGAGGTGATCATCTGGCCGGACACCACGTCCACCGGGTCGCCGCCGGTCCGGCAGCTGCCGTTGCCCTCCGAAGCCTGGCCGGGACGGCTGGTGCCGCCCGTCGAGGAGCCGGCACCGGCCCGGCCACCGCTGGACGGCCGACCACCGCCGCTCGCGCCGCGGGGCGCGTGCGGCATGTCTTCCTTGCGCCCCTTGAGGAGATTCTCAAGTTCCCGGGCGTGCTTGGCGTCGTTCTCGGCGTGGTTGGTGGCGACCTTCTTCAGCCGGCCCCCGGCATCGTGGTACAGGTCCTGGACGGCCTTGCTCGCATCCTTGGCAAGGGCCTTGCCCAGCTTCTCCGCGCCGTGCTCCAGCGCCTTGACGATCCGGTTGCTCACTCGAAGCTCACCCCCGCGGCCTTCGACTCGAACTCAGCGGCATGCGACGCCACCGTCCGCGCATGCCCGCGCAACACCTCGGCGCGCTTGTGCAGCTCCTCCGGATGGATGGAGAAACTCGCCCCCACACCACCCCCGCCCCCACCGCCGGAGACGCCAAGCGCGGATTCGGCGGCCTGGAAGACCATGCCGCTCACCGCCTTGCCGACCACCTCCACCAACGGATTGATCGCCGCCTCGACGACCTGGCCGATGATGTACTGCTCCAACTGGTCCTCAAGGAACTTGATGAGCTTCCTGCCGGCGGCGATGACCAGCGCCTCGGCCGCCTCCGCGATCCCCAGCGTGGCCACCGCCGCCGCCTGGTCGGCCACGAATGTGATGGCCAGCACGATCAGCTCACCGATCGCCTCGACCTTCATCGCCACGATCGTGTCAGCCGCGACGTCCAGCGCGGTGGCCACCGTGTGGCAGGCATTGACCAGCTCCGTCATGTGCCCGTCGGACAGCTGCCCCCACTTGGCCAGCAACGCCTCGTACGACGCCCCCTGATACACCTCGGCCAACTGGTGGATGGTCGAGGTCGAGTCCTTGTGGGTGTCGTCCAGCTTCTGCGCGAAGTCCCTTACATGGGTGGCGAATTCGCGGACCTTGTCCTCGTTGATGTTCGGCCAGTTCACCCCGATGAACTGAAGGAACGACACCACCTCATCCGGCAGCTCAATCGCCATTCGGAATCCCCCTGCCACTTACATCCCCCTTGGTGGAACGTGCCGCCTACAGGGCATCAGACTTGCACCAAGAGATGGCAACGAGATAGCCATGAAATGTCACGGATAGCCCCATCGACAGGTCAGGCGGCGAGCCCTCGTCGGCGGATACGCGGTGCCGCTGCTGATCGAGAACGAGGGTACTGAATGCGCCCGCCGCCTTCTCTGCGCCGGCCTGCCACGAGGCCGTTGAGTGCACCATGGGCCGGACGGGCGTTCCTGGACAGCGGCCGCGTCCCCGAACGTGCCGCAGTCCGTCCCGTATGACGCGAGCACGAGCCTCAGGGGCGTCGCACACCGTTGGGTTTCGCGACTACTAACGCTCCACTTGCAGGATCGGTCCACCGTGAACACGTACACGGGCTTCCGCGCTGGGGCAAGGTTCCCGAAATGCACCCAGGCTGGGCAGCGGGTGCCCTCGACCCACACCAGCTCGCCCCGACGAGATTTCACCACGTTCGTGCACCTGTGCGCTGGTGATACCCCGTCGCTTACTGGGTATCCGGCCTCATAGCTGGAAGGGCGCTCCAGCTGGTGTTGGCGCTCCTCAGCTCCATCGTGAAGGGGCAACTGACCGCGCAAGCGGAAACGGCGTCTGGATGTGGTCTGTTACGGACTGTCGCCCAGATGCGGACGAAGTGGCACACCTGTAGAGAGGTGGCGCGCATGGCGTTGGAGGCTTCAGCCACCGGTCCCACCCCCAACACCCCGGTTGCGCACAGCCCACTGGCGGGTTGGGCTCGCGACCATGGACGGTCACGATCTGCCACGATGATGCAGGCCCCTGCGGGGCAGCTGCGGTTCGCGTTCTACGGCCGGGTCTCCACCGAAGACCACCAGGATCCCGCTACCTCGCGGTCCTGGCAGCTGCTGCAGGCGCAGTCGGTGACGTCCGGGTACGGGCAGGTGGTGGCGGAGTTCTTTGACATTGGCCACAGCCGGGTGCTGCCGTGGGCGCGCCGCCCGGAAGCCGCTGCCTTGCTCGCGGCGATGGCCGACCCCGACCGGGATTTCGACGCGATCGTCATCGGTTCCTGTGAGCGCGCCTTCTACGGCAACCAGTTCGCAACGATGGCGCCACTCTTCGAGCACTACGGCGTGGCGCTGTGGGTACCAGAGCTGGGCGGTGCCATCGACCCGGCTCTGGTCGGCCACGAGGAACTGATGATCCTCCTGGGAATCCTGTCCAAGCGGGAGATCGCCCGCGCAAGGATCCGGGTACGCAGCGCAATGACCGTGCAAGCCCGCGACCAAGGCCGCTATCTGGGCGGACATCCACCCTACGGGTACCGACTGGTGGATGCCGGCCCGCACCCCAACCGCTCCTTCGCTCGCCGTGGGGTCCGGATCCGGCGCCTGGACATCGATCCGGAGTGCGGCCGGATCGTCAGGTGGATCTTCGCTCAACGGCTTGCCCGGCACAGCGTCGCCCGCATCACGCGGGCCCTGAATGACGCAGGCATCCCCTGCCCGTCCGCGGCCGACCCCGAGCGCAACCCGCACCTCTCGGGTCAACGATGGAGCCTGACCTCGGTGCGGGCCATCCTCGGCAACCCCCGCTACACCGGCCGACAGGTGTGGACCCGCCAGCACACCGACCACGAGCTGCTCGACCCGGACAACACCGGGCTCGGGCATCGCGACGTCATGCGCTGGAACGCCCCCGAGGCTTGGGTCATCTCCACCAAGCCCGCACACCCGGCGCTGGTCAGCGAAGCCGAATTCGTCACCGCACAGCACACCCGAGCGGCCAGGGAGACAGCACCAGGCCGGACCTACCTGCTAGCAGGGCTGCTGCGCTGCGGGGTGTGCGGCCGACGGATGGATTCCTGCTGGTCGAACCACCGGCCCGCCTATCGCTGCCGCCACGGACACACCAGCGCCACCCCACCCGACCTTGACCGGCCTCGGAATGCGTATGTGCGCGAGGATCACATCCTGCCGCACCTGCCCGCCCTGCTCATCCGGCTCACCGCCACCGCCCCGGACGGAAAACTCCCGCAACCGGGCAGCAGCGCCCCGTCCACCGAAGCCGATGCTGCCGAGTGGCTCCGGGCGAAGGCACTCACGCTGACCTTCGACCCAGCAACCAGAACACTGGCTGCCGACACTCCACGAGCAGAAAGGATCACCATCGGCTGAATGCAACCCGCAACCTGCACGAGAAACCGAAGGGAGGAGAACAGGAGGAGCTGAAACAACAAGCGCCCGCTCCCGGGCGGAAGCCCGAGGCGGGTGCCAGTTACGCCTGCCCGCGAAGCGGGCACCGTGTGCGGTAGGTGTGTCCGAGGGGGGACTTGAACCCCCACGCCCGATAAAGGGCACTAGCACCTCAAGCTAGCGCGTCTGCCATTCCGCCACCCGGACTTAGGTGATCTCCGCAGGGCGTTCCCCGCGGCGACATGGACAACAATACCAAGGTTTCGGAGTGGCCTTCACCTGCGTATCCACGCTGGGCATAGGTGCTGCTTATGGGCGTCGGGGGCAAGCCGTGGAGCAGCGGGCGGGCGGATGACACCCGCTTCTCGCCGTCCCGCAGGCCGTCGCCTCGCGGCAGCCGCAGGCGCCCGGATGGCGGGATCAGCGTGGTTGCCCGCGCTTCCCCTGGACAACGGGCGAGCGGTGAGAGATAACGGTTCATACAGTATTCGTCGACGGGCGACTGTATACAGTTCACAGCGTCCAGGTCCCTGGCCCGGAGAACAGCCAGTCGCCACCCCAGGCCCCGGCCGAAGGCACAGCGACAGCACCCCGAAGGGAAGCGATGCACATGTCCCGAGACAGGCGAGATGCCGAGAGCACCCCCGCGACTCAGGACGGCCGAGGCAGGCAAGGCACCCGAGACAGACGGGAGACCCAAGGCAGCCAGGACAGGCAAGGCTGCCAAGACACCCGAGACAGCCGAGACGCGCAGGGCGTCCGGGCCGCTCTGGGCGGCCGGGTGGTTCAGGAGCCGGAGGACGGGGGCGCGGATACCCGGCGCCTCGTCTCCGGTGGGCATTTGGTTGCTCGGGCGCTGAAGAGCGAAGGGGTCGAGGTGGTCTACACGCTGTGTGGGGGGCACATCGTCGATGTCTACGACGGGTGTGTGGATGAGGGGATCGCGGTGGTGGATGTGCGGCATGAGCAGGTGGCTGCGCATGCGGCGGATGGGTATGCGCGGTTGACTGGGCGGCCGGGGTGTGCGGTGGTCACGGCTGGGCCCGGGACGACGGACGCGGTGACCGGCGTCGCCAATGCGTTGCGGGCCGAGTCGCCGATGTTGTTGATCGGGGGCCAGGGGGCGCGGAGTCAGCACAAGATGGGAGCGCTCCAGGACCTGCCGCACGTCGAGATGATGACGCCGATCACCAAGTTCGCGGCGACCGTGCCGGACACCGCGCGGGTCGCGGACATGGTCTCGATGGCGTTCCGGGAGTGCTTCCACGGTGCGCCGGGGCCGTCGTTCCTGGAGATTCCGCGTGATGTGCTGGACGCGAGGGTGCCGGCCGAAACGGCGCGGGTGCCGCGGGCCGGGCACTACCGAGCCTCGACCCGTTCGGCCGGTGATCCGGAGGACGTGCAGCGGCTGGCCGATCTGCTGGTCCGGGCGGAGAAGCCGGCGATCCTGCTGGGCAGTCAGGTCTGGACGACGCGCGGGACGGATGCCGCGGTGGAGCTGGTGCGCGCGCTGAACATCCCGGCGTATATGAACGGGGCCGGGCGCGGGACGCTGCCGCCCGGCGATCCGCACCACTTCCAGCTGTCGCGGCGGTACGCGTTCGCCAACGCCGATGTCCTCGTGATCGTGGGGACGCCGTTCGACTTCCGGATGGGGTACGGCAAGCGGTTGTCGGCCGAGGCGACGGTGGTCCAGATCGATCTGGACTACCGGACGGTGGGCCGGAACCGGGACGTCGATCTCGGGATCGTGGGGGATGCCGGACTGGTGCTCGGGGCAGTCGCGGAGGCCGCGTCCGGGCGGATCGACGGTGGTGCCGCGCGGCGCAAGGAGTGGCTGGACGAGCTGCGCGCCGTGGAGCAGGCGGCGTTGGACAAGCGGTTGCCGCAGTTGCGGTCGGATGCCTCGCCCATCCATCCCTATCGGCTGGTGAGTGAGATCAATGACTTTCTGACTGACGATTCCATTTTCGTGGGGGATGGTGGGGACGTTGTCACGTTCTCCGGTCAGGTGGTGCAGCCCCGGTCGCCCGGGCACTGGATGGATCCCGGGCCGCTCGGCACGCTCGGCGTCGGCATCCCCTTCGTGCTCGCCGCCAAGCAGGCCCGGCCGGAGAAGGAGGTGGTCGCGCTCTTCGGGGACGGTGCGTTCAGTCTGACGGGGTGGGATTTCGAGACGCTGGTCCGCTACGACCTGCCGTTCGTCGGCGTCGTCGGCAACAACTCCTCGATGAACCAGATCCGTTACGGCCAGCGGGCCAGGTACGGCGCGGCGCGGGAGCGGGTCGGCAACACCCTCGGTGACGTGCCCTACGACAAGTTCGCGCAGATTCTCGGGGGTTACGGCGAGGAGGTGCGGGATCCGGCGGACATCGGGCCCGCGCTGCGGCGGGCGCGGGAGTCCGGCAAGCCCTCGCTGATCAATGTGTGGATCGATCCGGACGTGTACGCCCCCGGAACGATGAACCAGACCATGTACAAGTAGGGAGCGGGAGGAGTCCGTCGTGTCGAACGTGTCGAATGTGCCGAACGCGTCGAAGGCGCTTGACGGGATTCGGGTGCTGGATATGACGCATGTTCAATCCGGGCCCTCCGCAACGCAGTTGCTTGCCTGGCTGGGTGCCGATGTGGTCAAGGTGGAGGCGGTGACCGGCGACATCACGCGTCGTCAGTTGCGGGACGTCCCCGACGCCGACTCGCTCTACTTCACGATGCTCAACTGCAACAAGCGCAGTGTCACCCTCAACGTCAAGTCAGGGCGTGGGAAGGAGTTGTTGGCGCAGCTCATCGCGCGGAGCGATGTGTTGGTGGAGAACTTCGGGCCGGGGGCGGTCGACCGGATGGGGTTCACGTGGGAGCGGATCCAGAAGATCAATCCGCGGATCGTCTACGCCAGCATCAAGGGCTTCGGAGAGGGACCGTACACCGGGTTCAAGGCGTACGAGGTGGTGGCGCAGGCGATGGGCGGGGCGATGGCCACCACCGGGTTCGAGGACGGGCCGCCGCTGGCGACCGGTGCGCAGATCGGGGACTCGGGGACCGGGGTGCACTGCGTCGCGGGTATTCTCGCCGCGCTGTTCCAGCGCACCCGGACCGGTCGCGGCCAGCGGGTCAACGTGGCCATGCAGCACGCGGTGCTGAATCTGTGCCGGGTCAAGCTTCGGGACCAACAGCGGCTGGCGCACGGGCCGTTGGCGGAGTATCCGAACGAGGACTTCGGCGACGAGGTGCCGCGCAGCGGCAACGCCAGTGGCGGCGGGCAGCCGGGGTGGGCGGTGCGGTGCGCGCCCGGCGGGCCCAACGACTACGTCTATGTGATCGTGCAGCCGGCCGGCTGGCGGCCGCTCACCGAGCTGATCGGGCGGCCGGAACTGGCCGTGGACCCGGACTGGGCGACGCCGGAGGCCCGGCTGCCCAAGCTGTCGAAGATGTTCCGGTTCATCGAGGAGTGGAGCAGCACGCTGCCCAAGTGGGAGGTGCTGGCCCGGCTGACCGCGCACGACATTCCATGCGGGCCGATCCTCTCGACCAAGGAGATCATCGAGGATCCGTCGCTGGCCGCCGACGGGATGGTGGTCGAGGTCGAGCATCCGCAGCGCGGCACCTTCACCACGGTCGGCTCGCCGCTGAAGCTCTCCGACTCCCCCGTCGAGGTCCGTCGCTCACCGCTGCTGGGCGAGCACAACGCCGAGGTGTACGGCGCGGAGCTGGGACTGGACGAGGAGGAGCTGCGGGTGTTGCAGGCGGAGGGGGTGATCTGATGGCCGACCTGATGGCGGATCATTTCAAGGCGACTGAGCGTCAGAAGGCGGCCGTACAGGGCGTTTTGGACGAGACTCGTAGGCAGGGGCGGGACGTGCTCACCGCGCCCGAGGGCAGGGTGATCGCGGAGGCGTACGGGATTCCGGTGCCGGCCGAGGGGGTGGCGGTGAGCGCCGAGGACGCGGTGGCGCTCGCCGGCCGGATCGGCTTTCCGGTGGCGCTCAAGATCGTCTCGCCGGACCTCCCGCACAAGACCGAGGCGGGCGGGGTGCGGACCGGTCTCGCCTCGGCGGCCGAGGTGCGCGGGGCGCCGGCTCGCACACCGGTGCGCTGGCGGGCGATGACGCGGTCTACGACGACATCCTGCGGCAGGTGGGGGTGATCCGGGCGCCGGGCCTCGCCGACCTGCTGGAGTACGCCCGGGCGCTGCCGGTGCTGCCCGTCCCGCGGGGCGACAACGTGGTGGTCATCACCGGTGCCGGCGGTTCCGGGGTGCTGCTGTCGGACGCGCTGGTCGACAACGGGCTGCGGCTGATGGGCATCCCGGCCGATCTCGATGCCGCGTTCCGCCGTCTGATCCCGCCGTTCGGCTCCGCGGGCGACCCGATCGACATCACCTGCGGCGAGCCACCCGCCACCTACGAGGCGGCGCTCCGGCTGGGCCTTTCGGATCCGCGGATCCATGCGCTGGTGCTGGGCTACTGGCACACCCTCGTCACCCCGCCGGCGGTCTTCGCGGAGCTGACGGGGCGGGTGGTCGAGGAGTTCCGGGCGCAGGGAGTCGAGAAGCCGGTGGTGGCGTCGCTGGTCGGGGACACCGAGGTCGAGGAGGCGGCCGCGCGGCTCTTCGAGCGCGGGGTGGTCGCGTACCCGTACACGACCGAGCAGCCGGTGGCGGTGCTCGGCGCGAAGTACCGCTGGGCGCGGGCCGCGGGGCTGCTGCGCTCCTGAGGGCGTTCGCCGGGCGGGACGACGGAGCGGCCGGCGCCGCGCCGACCGGGTTCTACCGACCGGTTTCTGTCGATTCCGAGGATTTCAAGAGTTTCGAGGGTTTCAAGGTGAGGAGTATGGACCGCAGCGGGCGGGACGGTACGGAAAAAACGGCAACGACATTTCAGGAAATCATCGACGGAAAGGGGCGGGTGTACCGGGTCGGCGAAAGCGACCGGGACCTGCTCGGCGGCCGCTCGCGGAAACTGATGGTGTATCTGCCGTGGGTCGCGATGATGGCCATCAGCGTCTCCGAATACGCCTACGGATCGGCCGAGGGCACGCTGTCGCACGCACACGGCTGGACGCAGGGCGACACCTTCTGGATTCTGAGCGTCTGGGTCTTCTGCCAGGCCGGAATCGCCTTTCCGGCGGGCTGGTTACGGGAGCGCGGCTTGTTGACCGCGCGGCGGGCGATGTTCGCCGGGGCGGTGCTGACCCTGCTGGGTTTCCTCGCCCTGGGCCATGTCGACCAGGTACCGGGGGCGATCTGCGGTTTCGGGGTCATCGGCGGGATCGGCTCCGGACTCGTCTATGCCACCTGCATCAACATGGTGGGCAAATGGTTTCCGGAGCGGCGCGGCGCGAAGACCGGATTCGTCAACGGCGGCTTCGCCTATGGCGCGCTGCCGTTCATCTTCGTCTTCAACTACGCCTTCGACAGCGGTGATTTCAAGGAGGTCCTGGACGGCATCGGGGTGTATGTGCTGATCGTGGTGGCGGGCTGTGCCTGGTTCTTCAAGGATCCGCCGAAGAACTGGTGGCCCGCCGAGGTCGATCCACTGCACAGCGATGGGCGGCCGAACACCGGCGAACGGCCGGGAGCGGGCGAACGGCCGCACTCTGAAGGGAGCGGGAAAAGCGCGGTGTCGCTGGCGAGGAATCCGCCGGCGGTGCGGCAGTTCACGCCCGGGGAGGCGATCCGCAGCGGCATGCTCCCGCTGATATGGGTGTGCGTGGTGCTGACCGCCGGCGTCTCGGTCTTCGGGATCTCGTTCCAGGTGGACTTCGCCAAGGACGTGGGGTTCGGCCCGCTGGTGGCGGCCTCGTCGATGGGGGTGATGTCGGTCGTCAACGGCGTCGGACGGGCCGTGGTCGGCTGGCTGTCGGACCTGTGGGGCCGGAAGAACACCCTGGTCCTCGTGATCGTGGCGCTGGGGCTGGCGCAGTTCGGGGTGCTCTGGGCCGGGGACCTGCGCAGCCAGTGGCTGTTCCTGTTCTTCGCCTTTCTGTCCGGTTTCGGCGGCGGGGCCTTCTATCCGCTCTTCGCGGCCCTCACCCCCGACTACTTCGGCGAGAACCACAACGCCACCAACTACGGCCTGGTCTACAGCGGGAAGCTCGTCAGCGGCCTGTTCGGCGGCGGACTGGGCTCGGCGGTGGTCGGCGCCTGGGGCTACAACGGCGCATATCTGCTGGCCGGCGGCGTGTCCCTGGTGGCGGCGGCGTTCACCTTGCTGCTGCGCCAGCCGGGCCGGAGACGCTTATGCGAGGCGACGCCCGACCCCCGCCCCCTCAGCCGGGAAACGATCTGAGCGATACGACACGTTCGGGTGCATTCCGCACCGGCGGGGACCGGCTGCCGTGTCCTGGGGGCGACGGGGCCGTTTGGGTGTGTGCCGACGGAGACGTGCCGCGGGCGGCAGAGTGCTCGCGGGACGTCCGTCGAGCCGGCGGTAGACGCCGCTTGTTTTCCGAAGCAGAAAGGGACTGTCCACCATGACGTATTCCAAGGCCGCTGCGGTTGTTGCCGGCGCGGTAATGGCCCTGGGCGTCGCCGCCCCCGCGTTCGCCGACGGCCACCGGGGGGTCGCGGCAGACGCGAAGAACCTGATCGACAGCAGCCCGATCGCCAAGAACGTCGTCAAGAAGCCCCCGGTCAACGTCGGTGCGGTCGTCAACGCCGTCGCCCGGACCGCGGACCGGCTGAAGTCGCCGCAGGGCGCCACCAAGTCCGCGGTCGGCAAGGCCACGCTCGGCAAGCACGCCCGTTCGCACCACTGACGACGGCTCCGCCGTACGGCCGCCGCACAGCGGTCCGGGAACGGCACAGAAAGACGCCCCGCCCCTGCTGTGGCAGGGGCGGGGCGTCTTTCTGTGGCGGGCGCGGGGAACGGGGGCGCGTCCGCGCCGGCCGGCGGGTGGGGCTACTCGGGCTTGGCCTCGCCGTTGGTCACGGCCCGGTCGGCGATGGCGCGGTGGTGGCGGACCACTTCGCCGATGATGAAGTTGAGGAACTTCTCCGCGAACGCCGGGTCCAGCCGGGCGTCTTCGGCCAGGCGGCGCAGGCGGTCGATCTGGGCGGCCTCGCGGGCCGGGTCGGCGGGCGGCAGGCTGTGCCGGGCCTTGAGTTCGCCGACCTGCTGGGTGCACTTGAACCGCTCGGCGAGCAGGTGCACCAGCGCCGCATCGAGGTTGTCGATGCTGCTGCGCAGGTAGAGCAGCCGCTCGCGGGCCGCCTCGTCGGCGACGGAGGACGCGTCGCCGGCCGCCGGTGCTGTCCCTTCGCTCATGTACGTCTCGCCGTTCTGGTCGGGTTCGAGATGGTTCGTCGCTGATCAGGTAGTGCGTGATCGCCTGCACCCTACCCGGCGGCGGGCCGGTTATCGCCGCTGGTCTCGCGGATCGGACGGGGTGCGGGCGGGCAGGGGCGAGGACCGGCCATCGGCGGTCCTCGCCCCGGCGTCAGGCGTCCTCGCCGGCGCGCTCGTGGTACGTGCGCCGGGTGTGCTCGGTGTGGGTGCGCATGACGGTGGCGGCGCGGGTCTCGTCGCCGTCGGCGATGGCCGCGATCAGTTCGCGGTGCTCGGCCCAGGACCGCTTGCCGCGCCTGCGGGCGACCGGGGTGTAGTACCAGCGCACCCGCCGCCCGACCTGCGCGGCCAGCTCGGCGAGGACGGCGTTGCCGGCCAGTTCGGTCACCTTGGTGTGAAAGGCGGCGTTGAGCGCCACCGCGGTCTCCACGTCGTCGTCCTGGACGGCTCGTTCGCCCTGGTCGCAGAGACGCTCCAGCTCGGCGACGCCGGCCTTGTCGGTGTGCGCGGCGGCGAGCCGGGCGGCCTCGGCCTCCAGCAGCGTGCGCACCGTCAGCAGCTGGTCGGCCTCCTCCTCGGTGGGCTCGTGGACGAAGGCGCCCTGGGCGGGGCGGAGATCGACCCAGCCGTCGGTGGCGAGCCGCTGGAGGGCTTCACGGACCGGCTGGCGGGAGACCCCGAGGTGGCCCGCCAGCTCGCTCTCGACCAGGTGCTGGCCGGGGCGGAGGGCGCGGGTGGTGATCAGTTCGAGCAGCGCCTCGTAGACGCGCTCGCGCAGCGGGCCGGGGCGTTCGAGCTTGGGCACGGTGCCCTGCGGCAAGCCTCTGGACAGCATCGCGTCCCCCTCCTCAATTGGCTATCGTCTACAGTCTACCGAGCACATCCGCTCCCCCACAGGCCGCCGCGACGATCCGCGGCCGCCGGGCACCGGCGGCGCCGGACGACCGCCCGTACCGGACAATGGACGGGCCATCACCGCAGACAGAACCGGGGCTGATCAGACATGGGACGGGTCACCGAGCGACGCCGCGTCATCCGGATCCGCGACGGCGCGGTGAGCAGCCGGCCGGACACCCTGGTCGCCGAGGAGCCGCTGGAGATCCGGCTGAACGGCAAGCCGCTGGCGATCACCATGCGCACCCCCGGTGACGACTTCGCGCTGGCGGCGGGCTTCCTGGTCAGCGAGGGCGTCCTGGCGAGCGCGGAGGAGCTGGCGAACATCGTCTACTGCGCGGGCGCCACGGCGGATGGCGGCAACACGTACAACGTCGTGGACGTGCGGCTGGCGGACGGGGTCGCCGTCCCGGACCTGACGCTGGAGCGCAACTTCTACACCACCTCGTCCTGCGGGCTGTGCGGCAAGGCGAGCCTGGACGCGGTGCGGACCACCACCCGCTGGCCGCTGGACACCGCCCCCGGTCCCGCGCTCCGGATATCCCCGGAGACGCTGGCCGCCCTCCCCGACCGGCTGCGGTCCGCCCAGCGGGTTTTCGACCGGACCGGCGGTCTGCACGCGGCGGCGCTCTTCTCGGCGGACGGCGAACTGCTCGACGTCCGCGAGGACGTGGGGCGGCACAACGCGGTGGACAAGGTCGTCGGGCGGGCGCTGCAGGGCGGCCGGCTGCCGCTGTCGTCCGCGGTGCTGATGGTCTCCGGACGGGCCTCGTTCGAGCTGGCGCAGAAGGCGGTGATGGCCGGCATCCCGGTGCTGGCCGCGGTCTCCGCGCCGTCCTCGCTGGCCGTCGATCTCGCCGCCGAGTCGGGGCTGACGCTGGTCGGCTTTCTGCGCGGGCGGTCGATGAACGTCTACGCCGGCGCGCACCGGCTCGCCCTGGACGCGGCGGGCTCCGCGGGCTGAGGCCCGCTTCTCACGTCGCCGGCGCCGCGGTCCGGGTCACTCGGCCGGCGCCACGATCCGGGTCAGCAGCGCGATCAGTTGCGCGCGCTCCTCGTCGCTGAGCGCGGCGGTCAGCTCGGCGTTGGCGGCGTCGCCGAGCCGCTCGGTGCGGCGCAGTCGGCGCTTGCCGTCGGCCGAGATCCCGATGGCGTTCTTCCGCCGGTCCTTCGGGTCGGGCGTGCGACTGACCAGCCCGTCCTTCTGGAGGTCGTTGACGATCGCGACGATGTCCTTGGGGTCGATGCCGACGGTCCGGCCGAGCTCCGCCTGGGAGACCGGGCCGAGTTCGGCGACGGCGCTGAGCACGGCGTGATGCGTCATCCGCATGCCCTCGGTGGCGAGGGCCTCGGCGACGAGGCGGTGGCCGCGGGCGGCGGCGCGGCCCAGCAGCCAGCTGGGGAGGGCGCGGATGCGGCGGGGGGCGTAGGGGGTGTCGGCCATGGGAGCACGGTACCCGGAAAACCGTAGGGGCACCCAACGTAGGCATCCCCAACGAAAACCATTGGCAGCCCCAATGGTTTCTGGTTATCGTTGGGTCGCCCAATGAAACCGGCCGCGCCCCGCGGCTCGTTCCCACGGAGGTGACGGCCCATGCGCCGCGTCCGATTCCATGCCTACGGCGGTCCCGAGGTCCTGCGCCTGGAGGAGGCCGAGGACCCGACGCCCGGCCCGGGCGAACTCCTCGTCCGCACCGAGGCGATCGGGGTCAGCCTGCCGGCGGTGCGCCGGGTGCGCGGTGACGGCAAGGGCGGCGGCGACCCCCTGCCGGGCGTCCTCGGCGGCGAGATCGCGGGCGAGGTGATCGCACTGGGCCCGGACGTCACCGACTTCGCGGTCGGCGACCGGGTCACCTCGATCACCTTCACCGGCTCCTACTGCGAACTCGCCCTCGCCCCCGCCTCCCTGGCCGGCCGCATCCCCGACGGGGCGAGCGCGGTGGAGGCGGTGGCGCTGGTGCGCGGCGGGCATGTCGCGCTGGCCGCGCTGAGCACCGCGGCACCGGCCGGCGGCGAGTCGGTGCTGATCACCGGTGCGGCCGGCGGCACCGGGCACCTCGCCGTCCAACTCGCCAAGCTCCAGGGCGTACCGCGGGTGGTGGCCGCGGTCAGTTCGCCGACCAAGGCCGCGTTCCTGTACGGGCTGGGCGCCGACGAGGTGGTGACCTACGACCAGGAGTCCTGGGGCGAGCCGGTGGACATCGTGCTCGACGGGGTCGGCGGGGAGCTGCTGCCGCGCGCCCTGGCCGCCGTCGCGCCCGGCGGGCGGCTGGTCTTCTTCAACTCCGGCGGCGGCACGGTCCCGGCGTACGAGCTGCTGGCCGGCTCGAAGACCATCACCGGGCTGACCATGCGGCGCTTTGCCACCGTCCACCGGGAGCGGTACTCGCGGCACCGGGCGCAGCTGTGGGAGCTGGCCGGAACCGGCCGGCTGCGGGCCGCGGTCAACGCCGAACTGCCGCTGGCCGACGCGGCGAAGGCGCACGAGATCATCGAGGCGCGGGCCAATCTCGGCAAGGTGGTGCTGCGGCCGTGAGGCGCGCCCCGAGGGCCGTCCCTGGTGGCGCACTCGGCGCAGTGCGCCCGGCCCTGGAGAGTGAAATCCGGGCCGGGCGCGGAGAACCGACGCGGGCTCCTTGTCGCCCCTCCCCCATGGCAGTAGCTTCCGTCACCTCTGCACATAGGACGTTGGATGTCCTGACGACCCGACCCGAAGCCTCGAAGGGCAGGCCGGACCATGACGTCAGATCTCCGCGCGCACCCTCGCCCCCGCCCCCGCCGCGGATCCCGGCAGCACCGTGTCCCGGCCGCCACCGTCGCACTGACCGCCCTCGCGCTCGCCGTACTGGCGACCGCCCCGGCGCGGGCCGCCACTGACGCTCCGTCAGGCGGCTTCGACCAGCAGGTCCTCTTCAAGGCGGCCTACGAGAAGGGCTACTCCTGCTTCCGTATACCCGCCATCGTGCGGACCGTCCGCGGCACCCTGCTCGCCTTCGCCGAGGGCCGGGTGCACGACTGCGGGGACGCCGGCGACATCGACCTCGTCCTGCGGCGGTCCACCGACGGCGGCCGGACCTGGGGCCCCCTGAAGGTCGTCAACCACGGCGACGGGGACACCCACGGCAACCCGGCGCCCCTGGTGGACCGCCGCACCGGCCGGATCCTGCTCGCCGAGACCTACAACAAGGGCCGTACCGACGGCCTCAGTTGCGATGTCCCCTGCGACCGCACCCCGCACCTCCAGTACAGCGACGACGACGGCGCCACCTGGTCCGCGCCCCGCGACCTGACCGGCAGCATCCGCCCCCGGCGGTGGAACTCCTGGTACGCCACCGGGCCGGTGCACGGCATCCAGCTCACCCGCGGACGGCACGCGGGGCGGCTGGTCCTCGGCGTCAACGCCGAGAGCTACGCGGGCCACCGCATCACCGCCAACCACGCCGCCCTCGTCCACAGCGACGACGGCGGCACCACCTGGAAGGTGGGCGCGCTGGACTCCTGGCCGATCGCGGCGGACGGCACCTTCCGCCAGAAGCCGTCCGAGATGACCCTGCTGGAGCGCTCCGACGGCTCCATCTACGTCAACGGCCGCGAACAGGACGGCACCGACCTCGGCAACCGCACCGCCGCGGTCAGCCGGGACGGCGGCGACTCCTTCACCGCCCCGTTCCGCAGCATCCCCGACCTCTCCGCCCCGATGGTGCAGGCGTCCGCGCTGCGGCTGCCGCGCTCGTCCACCGGCGGCAGCCGCACCCTGCTCGCCGCCCCCGCCGATCCGGACCGCCGCCGCACCATGACCATCCGCTCCTCGTACGACGAGGGCCGCACCTGGGAGGGCGTGGACCGCGGCGCGCGGGTCACCGCCGACTGGTCCGGCTACTCCGACCTGGTCGCCGTCTCCCCCACCGTCACCGGCCTGCTCTACGAGGGCGGGGCCGCGAACGCCCGGGACGAGATCCGCTTCGCCCGCTTCACCGAGGAGTGGCTCGGCCCGCGCCGCGGCCCGGACCCGACCACTCCGGACCGGGCCCGCGGCGCCCGGCCGGCCCTGGTACTCGGTGGCGCCCGGCTCACCGACGGCCCGTTCGGGCGCGCGCTGTCCTTCGACGGCACCGACGACGCGGTACGCCTCCCCTACCGCGACTCGCTCCCGCTGGGCAGCCGGGACTTCACCTGCTCGCTGTGGTTCCGCTACCGCGCCACCCGCGGCGAGCAGCCGCTGCTGTGGATGGGCGGGGTGGGCGGCGCCTCCCCGCAGGTCGCGATCGAGGGCGACCCGGCACACGGCCGGATCACCGCGCACCTCACCGCCGTCGACGGCGCCCGGCCGCCCGCCAGCGCCCAGGTCGCGACCCGCGGCGCCTTCGACGACGGCGACTGGCACCACCTCGCGCTGCGCCGGGCCGACGGGCGGCTGCTGCTGACCGTGGACGGCACCGCGACCGCCTCCGCCGCCGGCGTCCCCGGATCGGTCAGCCGCACCTCGGTGTTCGGCGTCCACCTGGGCCAGAAGCCGGACGGCCGGGCGCAGTTCACCGGCGACCTGGCCCAGGTCCGGGTCTACCGCCGGGTCCTCACCGACGCCGAACTCTCCGGCGTGCGCGAGCGCAACGCTTCAGTGGCCGGCCCGCTGGTGCTCGGGCTCCCGCTGGACCGGGTGGACGGCGGCCGCTGACCGCTCCCGGCCTGGTCCGTCGCCGCCGGGCCCGGCCGCCGGCCGCTGCTCGGCGGCCGCCCGCGCCGCGTACCGCTTGGCGAGCACCGCGCACACCATCAACTGCATCTGGTGGAACAGCATCAGCGGCAGCACCGCCAGCCCGGCCTGGGCGCCGAAGAGCACGCTGGCCATCGGGAGCCCGGCCGCCAGGCTCTTCTTCGAACCGGCGAAGGTGATCGCGATCCGGTCGGCGCGCCGGAAGCCGAGCTTCCGCGAGCCGTACGTGGTGAGCGTCAGCATCGTCGCCAGCAGCACCGCCTCCACGCCCAGCAGGCACAGCAGCCGCAGCGGGGAGACCTGGTGCCAGATGCCCTGCACCATGCCGGCGCTGAACGCGGCGTACACCACCAGCAGGATCGAGCCACGGTCGACGTAACCGAGGACCTTCTTGTGCCGCGTGAGGAATCCGGCCACCCAGCGCCGCAGCAGTTGTCCGGCGAGGAACGGGAGCAGCAGCTGGCAGACGATCGAGACCAGGGAGTGCGCGGAGAAGCCACCGCCGCCGCCCAGCACCAGGCCCGCCAGCAGCGGGGTGACGACGATCCCCGCGATGCTGGAGAACGAGCCGGCGCAGATCGCCGCCGCCACGTTGCCACGGGCGATGGAGGTGAACGCGATGGAGGACTGCACCGTCGAGGGCACCAGGCACAGGAACAGCAGACCGGTGTACAGGGCGGGCGGCAGCACAGTGGGCACCAGGGCGCGGGCGGCCAGGCCGAGCACCGGGAAGACCAGGAACGTGCAGGCCAGAGTGGTCAGATGGAGGCGCCAGTGGCGCACCCCGTCCATCGCCTCCCGGGTGGAGAGCCGGGCCCCGTAGAGGAAGAAGAGCAGGGCGACGGCCCCGGTGGAGGCGCCGTCCGCGACGCCGGCGGCCGCGCCCCGGGCGGGCAGCAGGGCCGCCAGCCCGACCGTGCCGAGCAGGGCGAGGAGGTAACCGTCCACGGGGAACCAGGAGGGCAGGCGGAACACAGGGCGGCGCATGGTCTCTCTTCGGTTCGACGGTCGCGGACGGCGGCACGGACGGTGCCCGCTCCAGCCTGCCGGGTCGGCCTGCGATCGGGAACCCCTCTTACCATGGTGACTGTCATCACGAATGGCGATGATGGAGGCGATGACATCCGGGGAGCAGGAGGTGTCCGTGTTCGAGCCCGTGCAGCTGCGCACCTTTCTCGCGGTGGCGCAGACGCTGAGTTTCACGCAGGCCGCGCACCGGCTGGGGCTGCGCCAGTCCACGGTGAGCCAGCATGTGCGCAAGCTGGAGGAGGCCGCGGGGCGGCGGCTGTTCGTCCGGGACACCCATGCCGTGGACCTCACCGAGGACGGCGAGGCGATGCTGGGGTTCGCGCGCACCATCCTGGAGGCCAACGAACGGGCGGCGAGCTTCTTCACCGGGACCCGGCTGCGCGGGCGGCTGCGGTTCGGGGCGTCCGAGGACTTCGTGCTGACCCGGATGCCGGAGGTGCTGGAGGAGTTCCGGCGGGACCATCCGGAGGTCGATCTGGAGCTGACCGTGGAGCTGTCCGGCACCCTGCACGAACTGCTGGCGGCGGGCCGGCTCGATCTCGTCCTGGCCAAGCGGCGCCCGGCGGGCCCGCAGGGGCGGCTGGTGTGGCGGGACCGGCTGGTGTGGGTGGGCGGTGAGCGGCTGCGGCTGGATCCGCGGCGGCCGGTGCCGCTGGTGGTGTTCCCGCCGCCGGCGGTGACCCGGGCGCGGGCCCTGGAGGCGCTGGAGGGGCAGGGCCGGGAGTGGCGGATCGCCTGCACCAGCGGGAGCCTGAACGGCCTGATCGCGGCGACCCGGGCGGGTCTGGGCGTGATGGCGCACACGCGCGGGATGATCCCGCCGGGCCTGGTGCGGATACCGTCCCGGGCCGGGCTGCCGGAGCTGGGCGGGGTGGACTTCGCGCTGCTGTCCGGGGAGCGGGCGGGGGCGGCGCGCGGTCCGGCGGAGGCGCTGGCCGAGGCGATCCTGGCGGGCGGCGACCGGCTGCACCTCCCGTAGCGGGGCGGCTGCACCTCCCGTGGGCGGCCCGGTCCGGCGGTCGCCTACGTGCCCGGGAACCTCCGACGGATCGCCGCGGTTTCCCGGAATATGCCTCCGACGTGCTCCGACGTGCTCTGACGCCGCGACAGATGCAGAGATTTGGTGCAGATCCGGTCCCGGCCCGGTGTTCGTCCGGCCACGCACCGACTGGAGAATGTCCAGCGTTACCCGAAGTAAGCCGATTTCCCGGCCTGGCCGTTTCCGGCTGACTCTTCCGCGCAGCGTGATAGCACACTCCCCCCGGCCGTTCCCGTGGGGTACGGTCGCGGCCTTGTGAGAAGCACCACGAGGAGCTGGGTCATTGCGCGAGTTCACCGTCCCTCCGTTGGCGACCGCGCCCCGGGTCGGCGGGCTGGCCGACTCGGTGTACGACAACGCGGAATCCGATCCCGGACGGACCGCGCTGGCGCGTAAGGACGCCGCCGGGCAGTGGCAGGACATCAGCGCCGAGCAGTTCCGCAACGAGGTCGTCGGGCTCGCCAAGGGCCTGCTGGCCCAGGGCGTCCGGTTCGGCGACCGGGTCGGCATCATGTCCCGCACCCGCTACGAGTGGACCCTCTTCGACTATGCGCTGTGGTCGATCGGCGCCCAGTCCGTGCCGCTGTACCCCACCTCGTCGGCGGAGCAGGTCTTCTGGATGCTGCACAACGCCGACGTCTCGGCCTGCCTGGTGGAGCACGAGGACCACGCGATGACCATCGGCTCGGTCGTCGGCCGGCTCCCCCAGCTGCGGAAGCTGTGGCAGCTGGACGCCGACCCGGTGGCCGAACTGACCGCGGCCGGCGCGCACCTCGACGACGAGGTGGTGCACCGGCACCGGATGGCCGTCACCCCGGAGGCCGTCGCGACGGTCATCTACACCTCCGGCACCACCGGCCGCCCCAAGGGCTGTGTGATCAGCCACGCCAACTTCATGGCCGAGGCCGACAACATCGTGCTGCGGTACGACAAGGTCTTCCGCTCCAAGCCCGGCGACGAGGCAGCCACCCTGCTCTTCCTGCCGCTGGCGCACGTCTTCGGCCGGATGGTGCAGGTCGCGGCGGTCCGCGGCCGGGTCAAGCTCGGCCACCAGCCCGAGCTCTCGGCCCGCGCCCTGCTCCCGGACCTCCAGACGTTCCGCCCCACGTTCATCCTGGCGGTGCCCTACATCTTCGAGAAGGTGTTCGCCGCCGCCCGGCGGCGGGCGGAATCCGAGGGCAAGGCGGGACCGTTCGACAAGGCCGTCGACATCGCGGTCCGCTACGCGGAGGGGATGGAGCACAAAGCTTTCGGCACCGGCCCCGGCCCCGGCGCCTCGCTGCGGATGCAGCACCAGGTCTTCGACAAGCTGGTCTACAGCAAGGTCCGCGAGGCGCTGGGCGGCCGGGTGCGGCACGCGATGTCCGGCGGCTCGGCCATGGAACGCCGGCTGGGGCTGTTCTTCGCCGGCGCGGGCGTGCGGATCTTCGAGGGCTACGGCCTGACGGAGAGCACCGCGGCGGCCACCGCCAACCCGCCGGAGCGGACCCGGTTCGGCACCGTCGGCACGCCGGTCCCCGGCACCACCGTCCACATCGCCGAGGACGGCGAGGTCTGGCTGTACGGGGGCCAGGTCTTCCAGGGCTACCACAAGGACCCCAAGTCGACCGACGCGGTGCTGCACGACGGCTGGTTCGCCACCGGGGACCTGGGCGCCCTGGACGAGGACGGCTATCTGACGATCACCGGCCGGAAGAAGGAGATCCTGGTCACCTCCGGCGGCAAGTCGGTCTCGCCGGTGCCGCTGGAGGAACGGGTACGGGCGCATCCGCTCGTCGGCCAGTGCATCGTCGTCGGCAACGACCGCCCGTTCATCGCGGCGCTGGTCACGCTGGACCCGGAGGCGGTCGCGCACTGGCTGATGATGCGCGGCAAGCCGGAGATGCCGCCGCGCGACCTGGTGCACGACCCCGATCTGGAGACCGAGATCCGGCGCGCCGTGGTCGCCGCCAACACACTGGTCTCACAGGCCGAGTCGATCCGCACCTTCCGGATACTGGCCAACCAGTTCACCGAGGAGCACGGCCTGCTGACGCCGTCGCTGAAGCTCAGGCGCAAGGCGATCGAGACGGCGTACGCGGCGGAGGTGGACGCGTTGTACCGGGGGTGAGGGACCCGGGTGGAATGTGTCCGGGTGCGCGGGAATGTCCGGAGACGGATGATCGTTGACGCCCCCGTACAACGAAAGCCGACGTAAGGATCGACCCCTCGTGAGCACGGTTCCGTCCATCACGCTCAACAACAACGTCACGATGCCGCAGCTCGGCTACGGCGTCTGGCAGATCCCCGATGACGAGGCCTTCACCGCCGTCGGCCACGCACTCGAAGCCGGGTACCGCAGCATCGACACCGCGGCGATCTACGGCAACGAAGAGGGCACCGGCAAGGCCCTCGCCGCCTCCGGCCTCCCCCGTGAGGAACTCTTCGTCACCACCAAGCTCTGGAACTCCGAGCAGGGCTACGACTCCGCCCTCCGCGCGTTCGACGCCTCGCTCGCCAAGCTGGGCCTGGAGTACGTCGACCTGTACCTCATCCACTGGCCGCTGCCCGCCCGCGACACCTACGTGGACACGTACAAGGCGTTCGAGAAGATCTACGCGGAAGGCCGCGCCAAGGCCATCGGCGTCTCCAACTTCCTGCCCGAGCACCTGGAGCGGCTGCTCGGCGAGACCTCCGTCGTCCCGGCGGTCAACCAGATCGAGCTGCACCCGCAGCTGCAGCAGGCCGAGTCCCGGGCCTTCCACGCCCGGCACGGCATCGCGACCGAAGCCTGGTCGCCGCTGGGCCAGGGCAAGGGCCTGCTGGCGGACGCCACGGTCGCCGGGATCGCCGAGAAGCACGGCAGGACCCCGGCCCAGGTCGTCCTGCGCTGGCACCTCCAGCTCGGCAACGTCGTCATCCCCAAGTCCGCCACCCCGTCGCGGATCCGGGAGAACTTCGACGTCTTCGGCTTCGAGCTGGACGGCGACGACCTGTCGGCCCTGGCCGGCCTGGACGCCGGCAACCGCCTAGGCCCGGACCCGGCCACGTTCGACATGGCCTGAGGGCTCGGTGGAGGGGGCGGGCCTGTGTGCTCCCTCCGGACGGCCTGGCGCCGTTCGTCCCGTGGGGGCGGGCGGCGCCAGGCCGTGTACCGGGTTTCTGCGCGGAGCGTTCCGCCGGGCGGAGCGACCGGCGGCGGCTCCGAGTGGCGGGGTCGGCGGGCGGCGGCAAATGTGGAGAAGGGACGGCCGCAGCGGCGCCGGCCGCACGGACGGTGGCCGCTGGGCGGCTACCACTCCGCTCCGAGGAGGCACCGATGCCCGACGTCACCACTCCCTACGCGCCCGGGACGCCCTGTTGGGTCGATCTCGCGGCCCCCGACCAGAAGGCCGCCATCGACTTCTACTCCGGCCTCCTCGGCTGGACCGGTGAGGTCGGCCCTCCGGAGACGGGCGGTTATGCGGTCTGCCGGCTGAACGGGAAGCCCGTCGCCGGCATCATGGCCGCGGTCGCCATGGGCGACCAGCCCGCCCCGCCGACCGTCTGGACCACCTATCTGACCAGCGCCGACGCGGAGGCCAGTCAGCGGGCGGTGGAGTCCGCCGGCGGCACCGTGCTGATGCCCGTGATGGACGTGATGTCCCTGGGCCGGATGTTCATCGCCGCCGACCCGACCGGGGCGGTCTTCGGTGTCTGGCAGCCGGTCGACTTCCCGGGCGCCGGGGTCGTCAACGAGACCGGCGCGCTGGTCTGGAACGAGCTGAACACCACCGACCGGTCCGCGGCCTCCGCCTTCTACCGGGCGGCCTTCGGCATCGAGCCGGCGGCGATCGAGGGCGTCGAACACTACGACGCGCTCCAGGTGGACGGCCGTCCGGTGGGCGGTATGCAGCCGATGCCGGAGCACCTGCCGGCCGACACGCCGTCGCACTGGCTGACGTACTTCGCGGTGGCGGACACCGATGCGGCGGTCGCCAAGGTCAACGCGGCCGGCGGCGGCGTGATCCTGGAACCGTTCGACATGATCGCCGGCCGGATGGCCGTGGTGACCGACCCGCAGGGCGCGGTCTTCGCGATGATCCACCCGAAGCCGATGGGCTGAGGGACGAGAGCGGGGGCCGGTCGCCCCGGGCTACGGCTGCTGCGGCGCGCGGGCGGTGTGGATGGTCTGGGCGGAGAGCAGGAAGACGTCCGGGCGGCGGGTGATGCCGGCGGGGTCGTGGGGGTCGGTGAGGCGGGTGAGGGTGCTGACGTCGTCGGGATCCAGCTGGTCGCGGTAGTGCTCCACGGCCCGGGTGAGGTTGGCCTGGAGGTAGCGGCGGGCGTCCTCGGACAGCGGGGCCGGCAGGTCCAGCAGGAAGCTGCGGGTGAGCGGGGTGCGCAGGCCGGCGTTGGCCAGGAAAGCGGGCCAGTCCTCCAGGGTGTCGGTGGCGTCGGGCAGGGCGGCCCGCATCGCGGTGAACCAGTCCTCGGCGGCCGCGTCCAGCCGGGCCTGCAGTCCCGGGCGGCCGATGCCGAGGTCGCGCGGCAGGAAGCGCGGGGCGAGACCGCCCTCGGCGATCGCGAGCAGTCCGCCGGGGCGCAGGTGGGCGGCGAGGGCGGCCACCGCGCCGCGCTGGTCCCCGACGTGGTGCAGCGCCTTGCTGGACCAGATGAGGTCGGCGCCGCCGAGCGCGTCCAGGCCGTGCGGGACCTCGGCGCAGTGGGTGTGGATCCGGTCGGCCAGGCCGAGCCGCGCGGCGCGGGCCCGCGCCCGGTCCAGCAGCGCCTCGGTGGCGTCCACCGCGCACACCTCGGCGTCCGGGAACGCCCGCGCGAGGAGGCAGCTGACGACGCCGGGTCCGCTGCCGACGTCCAGGACGCGGCGGACGGTCACCGGCCGGAGCGGCGGGCCGGGCGCGGCGGTCGCCGCGCCGGGGCCGTCGGCGGCGAGCAGCGCGCGGAGCCAGGCGGCGGCCTGCTCGTAGAGCGGGGTCTGGACCTCGGCGCCGCGTTCGAGGAGCGGACCGAGGACCTCCCAGTCGACGGCGGCGCCGTCCTGGTCGGTGCCGGCGTGCGGCAGGTGCCCGGGCGCGGGGCGGTCGTCACTGCTCATGGCATCGAGCCTCCGATACGGGATGGGCCCCGGCAAACGGCCGGGCCGGTCCTGCGGTCCTTCCGCGGCCCCTGGTTCCGGCCACGGACGAGCTCACCGTAGGGTCTTGGCCTGTGGGTACTCCGGGATGGATGCCGCCGACGGAGACCGAGCGGCGGCTGTATGAGGCAACGGCACGTGGGGACGGGGACGGACAGGTCGCGGCGATCGCCGGTGAGGATCTGTATCTGGCGGTGCCGCAGCAGGGGCAGGAACCGCTGCCCGTCTACGACGATCCGGTGGCGGGCGGTAAGTGCATTCCCGTGCTGACGCGCGGCATGCTGCCGGCGTGGGAACCGCAGCGGTTTTTCGACCGGGTCTCGATCGAGGAGCTGGCCCAGGACTGGCCCAACGACAAGTGGCGGCTGGCCGTCAACCCGGGCACCCCGTTCGCCGCGTACCTGCTCGCCACGCCCGCCCACCGCACCGGCTGGCTGCGGGTCCGGGCACAGGTCGGGGTGCGGCCGGGCGGGCTGCTGGTCACCCACTTCGGAGGGCCGCTGCACGGTCCGGTGGCGCAGGGGCTGGCGTGCGGCGCGCCGCTCGCGGTGCACCACAGCGTGCCGTGGAACGAGTTGGGCACGGCGTTCCTGGACTACTCGACGGATGCGGAGACGCTGCGTGCGCAGTGGTCGGTGGGGGATCCGGCGAGCTGGCAGCAGCGGTTCGACCAGCTGCTCGACGGGCGGTTCGTACCGGCGGAGACGGAGGCGGCGCTGCGCGCCCGTGCCGCGGGATCGGGTGCGGAGTCGGGCGCGGAGTCTGATGTGACGTCCGATGGGAAGCCCGACGGTGGTGCGGCGGCCGCGGTCCCGGAGCTGGTGGAGCGTTACGAGGAGCGGTTCCGGACCGACGGGCTGCTGCCGCCCGACGGGCGGGTGGTCTCGCTGGCCGCGCTGGACCTGGCACACGCGGTGGGCCTGGTCCGCTGGGGCCTGGGCGCCCGGCTGTGCGCACCGCCGCAGGCCGAGCAGGCGGTGCAGCAGGTGGCGGCCCGGGCCGCGGAGGTCTACGGGTCGTGGGAGGAGTTCGCCGCGGGCCATGCGCTGGGGCGGGTGCTGGCGTTCGACAACGGCTGGTTCGGGCCGGCGTACGCCGAGACGGCGCACCTCCACCGAGTGCTGACGCAGGATCCGGCGTCCCCGTGGCGGGGGCTGCCCTTCGGCTGACGGAGCCGGCGCACCGGCCGCCGGGCGCCCGGGCACCCGCCCCTCGCGGGTGGTCGCCGCGCCGGGGGATGATGCAGGCCGGGGCCCGGACGATGCGGGCCGGCACGGCACAGAGGACGGATACGACATGGGCGGGAGCGGAATGCGGGACGTCGCGCGGCGACGGACCGGGGCGTCGGAGGTCCGGTATGGGGGCTGAGACCGCGCCGTCCACGGCCCCGGCACGGACCGCCGCCAGGCGCCCGGCCCGCCGGCCGGCCTGGCGGCGGTACCGCACGGCGCTGCGCCGCACGCCGCTGTCCGTCTGGCACGACGACCTGACGGACTACGCGGCGAGCCTGACGTACTACTCGGTGCTGGCGCTGCTGCCGTCGGCGATCGTCACCATCTCGCTGATCGGCCTCGCCGATCCGGCCGGCACCGAGCAGCTGATCAACCACCTCAGCTCGATCGCGCCGGCCGAGTCGGGGGCGACGGTCCGGCACGCGCTGGTGGTGATGGCGCATCAGCGCACCGCGGCCTGGGTGGTGGTAGGCGGCGCGGCGGCCAGTGCGCTGTGGTCGTCGTGCAGTTATCTGGCGGTGTTCCGGCGGGCGCTGCACGCCATGCACCGGACGAAGGACGACCGCCCGCCGTGGCGGAAGGCCCCGCGGATCCTGGTGACGGCGCTGCTGCTGATGGCGCTGCTGATCTGCAGTGCGGTGGCGCTACTGGTGAGCGGGCCGGTGGCGACGGCGCTGGGCCAGGCCCTGGGGTTGGGCGAGGCGGGCGAGGCGCTGTGGAACGTGCTCCAGTGGCCGCTGCTGCTGGTGCTGGCGACCGTGCTGGCGATGGTGCTGTTCCGCTCCGGGCCGCCGAGTTCCCGCGGGGTGCGGCGGGCCGTTCCGGGCGGGGTGCTGGCGGTGCTGCTGTGGCTGGTGTCGTCGGCGGGCTTCGCGTTCTACGCCTCGTACGTCGGCACCTTCAACCGGCTGTACGGGTCGCTGGCCGGGCCGGTGGTGTTCCTGATCTGGCTGTGGTTCTCCAACCTGTCGCTGCTGTCGGGGGCGCAGTTCAACGTGGAGCTGGCGCGGGCCGGGCGGGTCGTACGGCAGCGCGGTCCGAGCTGACGGCGGCCGCCGGCGGGCGCGACCGGACCGCCGCCGGGAGCGGACCGGGCCGCCGGCGGCCGGCCGCTCAGTGGGCGCCGTGCCCCGCGGCGATCTCCTCGATGCGGCGGGCCAGACCGAAGTCGAGGTGGGTGATCCGGCCGCCGGCGCTGTGGGTGTTGACCGCGACGGCGAGGTGGTTGTAGCCCAGGGTCAGCTCGGCGTGGTGGCCCAACTCCTCCTGGATCTGGGCGATGTGCATGACCATCGCGGCGGCCTGGAAGTGCCGGTCGAAGCGGTAGCGGCGGTGCAGGCGGTCGCCGTCGGCGGTCCAGCCGGGGAGTTCGCGGAGACGGTCCTGGATCTCCGCCTCGTCGAGAGGTGTCACCTGTGCGCTCATCGTGCTCGCCTTCCGCCGGGTGCCGTGCGCCGCCGCTGGGGTGCGGCGGTTCCAGCCTGTCATGTCGGGGGCGGTTTCGCGCCCGTCCACGACGGGCGGACGGGGACGGGCGAACGAACAGGGACGGACAGGCGGGCGGGCTTCCGGGTGTGGGCGGTCCGCTCCGGCCCGCCCACACCCGGAAGTTACCATCGGTAACTTCAGTCGTTCGACTACCTTCCCCCCATGACGACAGCCACGGCAGCCACGGCGTCCGCGCCGCAGACGACGGGTGTGGGCACCCTGTTGCGGGAATGGCGCGACCGGCGCCGGATCAGCCAGCTGGAACTGGCCCTGCGCGCCGACTCCTCCGCCCGCCACATCAGCTTCATCGAGACCGGCCGCGCCCGCCCCAGCCAGGAGATGGTGCTGCGGCTGGCCGAACACCTCGACATCCCGGTCCGGGAGCGCAACGCCCTGCTGATCTCGGCCGGTTACGCCCCGGCCTTCCCGGAGACACCCCTGGACGACCCGTCGATGTCCGCGCTGCGGGCCGGGATGGAGCGGCTGCTGGCCGGCTACGACCCGTATCCCGCCCTGGTGGTCGACGGCATGTACCACGTACAGGCGGCCAACCAGGGCGTCGGCGTGCTGCTGGAAGGCGTCGATCCGGAACTGCTCGAACCGCCGTTGAACGCCATGCGGATCACCCTCCACCCGCGCGGCATGGCCCCCCGCATCCGCAACTTCCTGGAGTGGCGGGAGCACCTCTTCGCCCAGCTGGACCGGCAGTTGGCGCTGCTGCGGTCCGCGCCGCTGCGGGCGCTCCACGACGAGCTGCGCTCCTACCCGCTGCCGGACGGCGGGCGGGAGACCGCGGCCGGCGGCGACCATCCGCCGTTCGCCCTGCCGCTGGTCATCGAGCACCGCGGCAGGACGCTGTCGTTCCTCTCCACCATCGCCACCTTCAACACGCCGATGGATGTGACCGTTTCGGAGCTGGCGCTGGAGGCGTTCCTGCCCGCCGACCCCGAAACGGCCGAGCATCTGCGCAATGTGGCGGGGTGAGCGCGGTGGCGGGGAGAGTGCGGTTCACACCGCCAGGGCGCGGGTTCACATCGCCGGTACGCGGTCCAGGAAGCCGCTCACCGACCGGATCCGGCCGTCCGCGGCCAGCCGCACCACGTCGAACCCGGCGACCGGCGCCGCGCCGTCGGGCCCGACCAGCTCCCAGCCGAACCGCGCGATGTCGTGGTGGCCGTCCACCGCGCCCAGCGGCCGGAAGACGAAGCCCGGGAACTGCCGGTGCGCCCCGGCGATCGCCGCCGCGAGCCCGTCGTGCCCGGCGACCTCGGCCAGCGGGTCGGTGTAGGTGGCGTGCTCGGTGAACGCCGCGGCGACCGCCTCGGCCCGCTCGTCCGCCTCGGTGGCGTTCCACGCCGCCAGGTACCGCTCGGCGGCGGCCGCGTGGTCGATGGCCTGCTCGGGGGCGCCCTGCTGCACGTTCTGCGTCATCGCGAACTCCTGGTGTCAGCCGTGTCGTGGTGTTCGTGCCGTGGCCTGAACTCTGCCGGAGCGACGCGCAGGAGGCGATTACGCGCAAGGTAATAGGAGCCCCAGCCAGGGCCTGTGTCCCACCGGGCTTCTGGACCACTTCAAGCCGTGCATCGGAACCAGCGCCCCGCCCGCGCAAGGGCATCCGGACGAGCCGCTGATGGCCAACCTCGTCGGAGCATGCACCCAGCCGGCCAACGCCTGTGGCAACTACGTCGACCACATCGAAACCGCCCTGGCCGCCATCGATGTCCACAAGGCCGACTTCTTCCGGCTCGACCTTCCCTGGAGCAACCCCTGCTGGACGGCAACGGCTTCGACGGCGGTCTCTGCAACGCGGTCCTCGGCATCCCCGCATCCGCCGGCTCGGGGACATCGCGCACAGCTCGGACTCCTCACAGGGACGGATCAGACTGCCCGGCGACGCCTGGCACACCGGTCAGGGGAACCCGCCACACCGCCTCCCCTGCGCCCAGACGCCCGACAAGGGCGGTGTTCAAAGATGCCGAACGCATCACCTCCGTAAAACTGGTTGCGTACGCAACCTTCTCCGGTGTGGTCTTCCTGCCTCCGCGATCCCCGAGGCATAGGCGGGGAGACCGCCTATGGACCACGGAGGCCGCAGGTACGCGGCGCAGTCAGCGGCGATACGTGCGAACTTCGGGCTCGGCGTCCTGGAGCCTGTGCAGGCCAGGACAGCACCCACGACCTGGTGCGCCTCGCGGACCCAACCGCGGTCTCACCGCCCGCGGCCGGCCCCGACGAGGGTCGGGGACCGGAGTGCCAACGCTTGCTCATACAGCCAAGAAAAGGCCGTCCCGCTGAATCGGGTGGTCTTCCGTACGCTGTCGGATCAGGGTCAGGAGAGGAGGGGCTTGAGCAGCGGGGAGACGGAGATGTTGTTCTTGCTGCCCGACTCGGAACCGCCGGCAGAGTTGAGGGTGTTGGTGGTGCCGGCCGCGTTTTGGATGTTGCCGCTGTTCACCGGGTTTCCGTGGTCGATGAAAATGTTGCTGTGCATGCTGTTGCCGCTCTTGATCGGCCCACCGCTGCAATGATGAGGCGACTTGATCTTGGGCGACTTGTAATCGAAGTCGGGCAGGCGGTTGTCGCACAGAACACCGGTCAGCATTGCCGTGATGGGGGCGACATCGCCACCCGCCGAGGCGTTGAGGAGGGATCCTTCCGAGTTGCCCGGTGGGTTCTGGGCCTGCGTGATTCCGGTGCCGAACAGCACCAGACCGCATGCCCCGACGAGGGTTCCCGCCTGCACCAGTCCCGCCTGCACTAGTCTTTTCACGACGCTCCTTGACTGATTGGCCTGTCGATCGAGAGGTATCTTTCTGCGGCCGCTCGTGCAGAATGCCGACAACCCGCAGCAAGCCAACGCTCGCGGGCCATATTCAGTCGCTTGGCTCAACCGCCCGCGTGGATGGGCAGGACCGGCCGGGGACGATGGACGTATGGGACAACCCTTATAGACGCTTGAGCCCCCAACGCCGATGGCAGGGCAGGCTGTCACAGCAGACCGAAGCGGCGTCCTGGGAGCCAGAGAGGGAGCCACCGGCAGCGAACCGAAGTGGACTTCCGCGGACTCCCACGGGCAGGGCGCCACTTGTCCTCAGCCCACGAACTCGCCCCGCCGCAGCCTCGTTTACACGCAAGGTAATGCCCCTGGTCGCAGGCGTGCGGCCAGGGGCATCGGGTCCGGCAGACCCAGGGGCATCGGGTCCGGTCGGCGGGGTGGAGCAGGGTGGTCAGCCCACGACCGGGGCGGGCTCCGCCGCCTCCTTGGCCGCCTCTTCGGCCGTGTCCTGCCGGCGTTCGCGGCCCGCCGAGCGCCGGGCGGCCATCACCGCGTACACCAGGATGCCGGCGAAGAGGAACAGCACGCCCTGGTAGATCGCCGCGTAGCCGGCGCCGGCCACCAGCCAGAAGGTGAAGCCGAAGGCGACCACCGCGAGCGTCAGGTCGCGGGCGAAGCGGGCCGGGCGGACCTTGTCGCGGCGGCCGGTGAGCAGGAAGTAGATCTGCGCGCCGGCGGCGAGGAGGTAGGGGACGGTCGCCGAGAAGGTGGTGATCAGGACCAGGATCTCGAAGACGCCGCCGCTGCCGATGAAGTAGTTGATCACGGTCAGGGCGCTGGCCAGCACCGCGGCGGCCAGCACGCCGAACGTCGGCACCCCGCGCCGCTTGGTGAGGAACGCCGCCGGGAAGAGGCCGTCCTTGGCGGCGGCATACGGGGACTGGGCGCTCATCAGCGTCCAGCCGTTGAGCGCGCCGACGATGGAGATCACCGCGGCGCCCGCGATGACCGTGCCGCCCCACTGGCCGCCGAACATCGCGTCCACCGCGTCGGAGAACGGCGCCTTGGACGCGACCAGCTTGTCGTGGGCGACGGTGCCGAAGACCGACAGGGTGCCCAGGAGGTAGACCACGGCGGCGCCGATGGTGCCCAGGACGGTGGCCCGGCCGACGTTGCGCTCGGGGTCGCGGACCTCGCCGGCGCTCATCGCGGCCGACTCCACGCCCACATAGCTGTAGAGCAGGATCGCAGCCGCCGCGGACAGCCCGCCGAGGGTGCTGCCGCCGCCCTCGTGGAACGACCCGAGCTTGTGCGGGTCGAAGAAGAACATCCCCACGATCGCGATGAACAGCAGCGGCACGAACTTCAGGACCGTGGAGACCAGCTGCACCGCGCCGACGTACCGGGTGCCCGCGAAGTTGGCCAGGGCCGGCAGCCACAGCGCGCCCAGCGCCACCATCAGGTCCATGCCCCGGGAGGCGTGGCCGGGAACGAGCACATGGACGTAGCCGACGGCGGCGACCGCCAGCGCGGCGTTGCTGACCCAGGTCATCGTCCAGTACGACCAGGCGGAGAGGAACCCGGCGAAGTCGCCGAACGCCTCGCGCGCGTAGACGTAGGGTCCGCCGGTGTCCGGATGGCGCTGCGCGAGCCGTCCGAAGACCAGGGCCAGGGCGATCGCCCCGAGCGTGAGGACACCGAAGGCGACCAGGCTGACGGTGCCGAAGGGGGCGACCGAAGCCGGCAGCAGGAAGATGCCGCCACCGATGATGTTGCCCATCACCAGGGCGGTAGCGGTCCCCAGACCGAAACGGCGGGTGTGCCGGTCGTGCATGGCGTGGTGGGCCTCTCGTCGTGCGCTGTTCATCCGGGATTACCGGGCCCAGCCATGGTCGGCGAAGGGAGGGCCGCCGCAAAATCACCGGGTTTTGTCCCGTGCAGGGGGTGGCGACCGGAAAAACCTTCGGACGGTCCGGCCTGGCACCGCAGGTCGTCCGCCGCCGGTCCGAGCGCCTGCGTGTGCGTATGGGTGTGCGTCTGCGCCGTCGGACGACGGTCCGTCCGCGGCCGTCGCACCCTCGCTGACCGGCCGCGCGCTACGGCTGGCTGGCGCACGATGGGCGACGGCTCCCCTACGGCCTGATACCAGCCGGTACGGCCTGATACCGGCCGACCGCATCCCGATCATGCTCGCCTGTCTGCTTCCCGTGCCTGCTTCCCGCGATGTCGCCGCGGCGCTTCGTCGGCGGTAACCGAGCGACTGGGCCAGCCACACATGGCCGTCAGCTCTCCTCCAGCACCCGGGACGCCCCCACCGGAAGGTCCCACAGGTCCGACCGCGGGCGGCCGGTCGCCGCCCAGGCCGCCCGGATGCGGTGCAGCGGCTCCAACGGTGGTTCGGCGGAGAGCAGGAACGTCGACCAGTGCATCGGCACCAGAATCCGCGCTCCCAGGTCCTGACAGGCCCGTACGGCCTCCTCCGGGTCGGTGTGCACCGGCCGCAGCATCCAGCGCGGGTCGTACGCCCCGATGGGCACCAGCACCAGGTCGATGTCCCGGTAGCGGCGCCCGATCTCCTCGAACCAGTGGCCGTAACCGGTGTCCCCCGCGAAGTGGATCCGCCGTCCGTCGGGGGCGGTGAGCACCCAGCCGCCCCAAAGGGAGCGGCAGGTGTCGGTGAGCGTCCGCTTGCTCCAGTGGTGCGCCGGAACGAAGTCGAACCGCACCGGGCCGCCGGGCCCGGCCAGTTCCACCGCCTCCCACCAGTCCAGGTCGGTGACCTGCATGAACCCGCGCCGTCTGGCCCAGGTGCCCACTCCCGCGGGGAGCAGCAAGGGAACGTCGCGCGGCAGCCGCTTCAGCGTCGGCGCGTCCAGGTGGTCGTAGTGGTTGTGGCTGATGACGACGGCGTCGACCGGCGGCAGGTCCTCCCAGCGAACCCCTACGGGGGTGACCCGGGCCGGCGTTCCGAGGATCTTGCGGGACCACACCGGATCGGTGAGGACGGTCAGCCCACCGATCCGGATAACCCAGCTGGCGTGCCCGACCCAGGTCAGCGCGATGGTCGAGGGAACGGCGTCCGGCATCGGGCCGGGCTCGAAAGGGAGTTGCTGGATCTGTTCGAGCGTCTCGGGTGCCGGGCGGAGCTTGCCCTCCCGCGCGATCCGGGCCAGCGCTCGGACACCGGGCAGTGGCGCGGTCAGCCGATCGGTGAAGTCCCGGGGCCAGGTGCGGGGCTCCCCTAGGGGGCGCGGCTCGGCGAGTGGGGGCGGCGCGGTCCCGGGAAGCGCGGCGGTGACGGCCTGCGCAGCCGCCGCCCCCACGGATACGCCACCGACGCCGTCCGGGGCAGCGCCCTCCCAAGCGGTGCCGTCCCGGCGGCCGACCCCTTCCCGAGCAGCCCCGTCCCGGTCAGCGCCATCCCGGGCAACGGCACGGCAGTCGCCATCGGGACGATCAATATCCTGACGGGGCCCATCCCGACGGTCCCCTTCGTGACGGTCGTCGGCATGCGGACCCCGTTCAGCGCTGGAGGGTTCGGCACGCGAGGTGCCCCCACGGGAGGTTTCGTCGAGGGAGCGCCCCGCTGGAGAGCGCTCGGTCTGTTCGGTCATCCAGGAGCTCCATTCGATGGCCGGGCGGAACCGGAGTCACGAGGCGATCGGGTGCGTCGTGCCTGTGGCAGGAAGGGGTAGACGGGAACGCGCCGAAGTCCGGAACGGCGAAGGAGAAGGAGGAGGAGAAGGTGAAGGTGAAGGCGGAGGCAGAAGCGGAAGCGGAAGCGGAGGCGGGGGACGGAAGCCAGGCCACGAGCCGCCGAACGCGAGCCCGAGCAGCGGCGAAAGGCCAGGAACGGAGGCACGGAAAAACGAACGACAGCACACGCACACACCCGCACCCGCACCCGCACCCGCACTCTGACAGCACATCAGTTCCCCGCCCTCCCCTCCGCATCCGGTCCCCCACCACCCACGAGCGGCCCCCCATCCGGCCAGACCCCGTCCTCGCCATCCGCCCCCACCCCCGGCGCCGCGTCCGGCGCAGTGCCCGCCCCCGAAGCCGCGCCCGCTCCCGCCGCGCATCCCCCGCCCTCACCATCCCCCGGCCCGTCCACCGGGCCGGAAGCACTGCCGCCCAGTTCGGCCAACGCCCGCCCCAGTTCTCTCAACCCATCCCGCACATGCGGCAGTTCGAGCGGATCCGCCGCTTCCAACACCCGCCGCCGCAGCCCCATGTCGGCGCCCAGCAGTGCGTCCGCCCCCAGCCGCACCCGCAGTGCGTCCGGATCGTCCTCGAAACGGTGACCTCCACGGGCCGCCCAACGCGCCAACTCCCCCTCCAACGCGGCCGATCCGGCGATGCCACGGGCCCCGAGCGGACGTCGCAACGGTTCGAGGTCGGCGTAGAGATGGCTGCCCGCATGGGGTGGGCGGCAGAGCGCCCCCGCCCCGGTGAGCGTGTGGTGCAGAGCTCTCGTGAGCGCCCCGTACACCCGGGCCGCGGTCGCGGTCCGCTCCCGTACGGCGTCCGGTTCGCCGAGCGCATGGGTGACCGCATGGGCCACCGGCCCGGCGAGTGGGGTGTGCAAACGGGCCAACGTCTGGCACACCGCGTCCCGTAGAAGGGCACCCCGTCGGGTGCCCGGAAAACGGGCCAGCGCGGCGGGCCAGGAGGCGGGCAGCAGCGCGGCCCGCAGATCGGTCAGCACCACAACCTCGCCGGGCAGCATCTCGGCCGGGCTGAGCACCACCGTGTCATGCGGATCATGCAGCAGATCCCGTCGCGATTCGTCGCTGACGACCCACAACCCCTCCTCGGCGGCCGCCTCGCACACCTCGTGCAGCTGCTCCGGCGGCGGGCAGGTGCCGGTCGGGTCGTCGGCGACCGACAGTACGAGGAGACGCGGCGTATCGCCGTGCATCCGGGCCCGCCGTACGGTCTCCAGCAGCGCGAACGGATCAGGCAGCCCGCCCGACTCCGCCGGCACCGGCGTCACATGGACCGCCCGCCCGAGCAACCGGGCGGGCGGCGCGTACCACTCGGCGCACGGCCGCGTCAGCAGCACCGCGCCCTCCGTCGCGGCATACAGGGCGAGGAGCAGAGCGGCCGCCCCAGGGGCGGCGAGCACCCGGTCGGCGGGGGTGAACAGTCCGCGGCGCTCCCAGTAGCCGCAGGCGGCGGTGCGCAGGGAGAGGGAGCCGCCGGGAGGCTCGGGGGCGGTGCGGTCGGCCGCCGCGGAGAGGTGCGCGGCGAGTTCCGGGAGGACCGGCAAGCCCACCGGCGGGGCCGGATCCGGCTCCCGCCGCGGATCCGGTGCGGTCCGCTGCATCCGTACCTCCACTCGACGGCGGCCGGTCGATCGTGGGCCCATCACATGATGAACGGCCCCGACCACCTTCGCAGATCAGGGTGGTGGCGACGGGGGACGACACGTCAGCGGAGGGTGACCACCGCCCCCGAGGCGAACGGAGCCCACCCCGACCGAGCACAACCCAACGCCCCGGCCATGACCGAATGGAGCATCGTTGGCCCCTCCCCCGCCAGACCGCGAGACCTCCAGATCACCACGCCGCCAGGCCCTCACGCCGCTGGACCACCAGACCGCCAGGCCGCTGGACCTCCGCTCCCCGCCCACCGCTCGGCGCCTCATACCGATGCACCTCGACCGCCTCCACCACTTCCGCCGCCGACCCCGCCACGCCCCACTCCTGCCGCTCGGTACCGCGCCGCACCCACCCCCGGCGCTCGTACAGCGCAACAGCCGACGTGTCGGACGTCTTCACCTCCAGCACGAGCCGCAGTCCACGAGCCGCCGCCTCCGCCTCGACGACGGCCATCAACCGCGCCCCGACGCCGTGCCCCCGGGCACCGGGCGCAACGTAAAGCCGGCTGACCTCACGTCCGCACAACGCGGCATGGCCGAACACCGCCCCACCCGACTCGGCGACCCAGGCGCCCGTCAGCCCCTCGGGGGTGAGCCATCGCACCGGATCGCCGGGCCAGTAATGGGGGTAGCCGCTGTGCGCGTGGACCTCGCCGAGCACCGCCACACAGGCATCAAGATCATCATCGTGCCGCCGCCGAACCACCCACGACATCCGCGCCTCCACCCTCCGCTCCTCCACCCTCCCGTAACTCCACACAGCCCGCGCACGCAGCATCCCACCCAGACCCGTGCTCCGGCCCGAAGCAGAACAACACCGCCGCCACGCCGCCAGGGCGGCAAACCGCCCCGAAAGCCCATCAGCTTCTCCCCCACCTGCCCCGGCTGACCCGCAGCGCCAATCACGGGCTGCTGTGGTTCGGCGTCGCGGCCGGAGCGGCGGCTCTGGCCGGCCGGCCCGCCCGCCGGGCCGCCCTGCGCGGTGTGGCGCCGCTGGCCCTGGCCTCCGCCACGGTGAACACCCTCGGCAAGCGCTCCGTACGCCGCGCCCGGCCGCTACTGGACGCCGTGCCGATATGCGCCGGCTCAGCCGCCAGCCCTTCACCTCCTCCTTCCCCTCCGGGCACGCGGCCTCGGCGGCGGCGTTCGCCACCGGCGTCGCCTTCGAGGACAAGTGGTGGGGCCTGGCCGTCGCCCCGCTCGCCGTCTCCGTTGCGTTCTCGCGGATCTATACGGGTGTGCACTGTCCGGGCGATGTGCGAGCGGGCGCCGCACTCGGCGTGGGCGCGGCCTTCGCGGTCCGCGGCATCGCACGACCCGCACCCAACTGGCCCCGCCGGCCCGGCCGCGCGCCGAGGCGCCCGCGCTACCCGGCGGACGCGGACTGTTCGCGGCCGCAAACGCGGGCTACGGACAGCGCTCGGGACCACGCCCGGATCACGTCGCGGAAGTCCACGGAGTGGCGCCGCATGCCAAGATTGGTCTCCGGCGGTCCGGGCGGCGCGCTGGGCGTGCTCGGCGGCGACGGCACCGTCAACGCGGCGGCCCCGGTCGCGATGCGGCACGGCCTCCCGCTCGCCGTCCTCCCGGGCGGCGCCCTCAACCACTTCGCTTACGACCCGGGCATCGAGGCGCACACGGACGCGGCGCGCGCCGTGGAGAGCGGCGAGGCCGTGACCGTGGACCTGGCACGCTTCCGTTCCGGACCGCACCAGGAGGGCCAGTACTTCGACAACACCTTCTCCATCGGCGCATACCCCGAACTGGTACGGCTCCGGGAGCGGTGGGCCCACCGGATCGGTGCCTGGCCCGCCGGGATCCTGGCCGCCTGGGAGGCGCTGCGCTCGGCCACACCACTGGGCCTAGAGATCAACGGCGAACGCCGCGCCGTCTGGCTGCTGTTCGTCAGCTCCCCGGTCCTCAGTCAGGCCCGACTCCCCCGCCCGCGCATCGGCGGCCTGCCGGACGACACCCCACTCGCCTACGACGGCGAAGTAACCACCTCCCCAGGCGAGTTGACCCTGGAAAAAAACGAAGCCCTAACACCATCTACCGCCTCCTCCCCAACTGACCAGCCCAACACCCAACTCGACGAACACCGCCTGACGCACCCCCCTTCCCCCCTGCCCCTCCCCCGCCCCTCCCACCACCTCCCCACCCACCTCTTCCCACCACCCACTCCACCCCCTCGGCGTCCACATCACAAGACGCATCTCTCGCGATACGAGACACCCGCGTACCGTATGAAGCAGTACGCCGCAGGGCGCCCGTACCTCGGCCGCGGTTCGCCATGGCCTTGTGCACGGGAGCCCCCGATGTCGCCGAAGGAGCCACCCATGCCGCAGGAATCCGCCGTCTACACCCACGGCCACCACGAGTCCGTACTGCGCTCGCACACCTGGCGCACTGCCGCCAACTCGGCGGGATATCTGCTGGATTCACTCCTGCCTGACATGCGGATACTGGACATCGGCTGCGGCCCCGGCACCATCACCGCCGACCTGGCGGCCCTGGTGCCGGACGGTCAGGTCACCGGCCTGGACCACGCTCCCGGCATCCTGGACCAGGCCCGCGCCACGGCCGCCGACCGCGGAGTGGAGAACGTCCACTTCACGACGGGCGATGTCCACGCCCTGGACTTCCCGGACGACACCTTCTGCGTGACGCACGCCCATCAAGTCCTGCAGCACGTAGGCGATCCGGTGCAGGCGCTGCGCGAGATGCGCCGCGTCACCAAGCCGGGCGGTATCGTCGCCGCCCGCGATGCGGATTACGCCACCTTCACCTGGTATCCGGAGGTGGCAGGCATGGACGACTGGCTGGACCTGTACCGCCGGGTGGCCCGCGCCAACGGCGGCGTGCCGGACGCCGGGCGCCGACTGCACGCCTGGGCGCGCCAGGCAGGCTTCCCACAGGAGAGCATCACCGCGACCGCGGGCACCTGGTGCTACCAGACTCCCGAGGAGCGGGCCTGGTGGTCCGATCTGTGGGCGGAGCGCACGGTGGCCTCCTCCTACGCCAGGATCGCGATCGACGGCGGCCACACCACCGAGGAGGACCTGACCCGTATCGCCGCGGCCTGGCGGGAGTGGGGCGCCCAGCAAGACGGCTGGTTCGCCATGCTGCACGGTGAAATCCTGTGTCGGGCCTGACGTAGCATCAGCTCCACCCGCGACGCTTCCGCCACCCCGCTTCCACCGTCTCGGCACACCGCGATCACATCGCGCTCAGGGTTCGCGCAGCCACAGGCAGCCCAACTAGGCTGTTTCATATGGACATTCTGGGGACCTCTCTTCGGGTATGTGTCGGCGACCTCGATGCCGCGGTCACGGTCTATGAACGGCTGACCGGCGCCGAGGCGATTCGCTTCCAACGGGGCGGGGTGGCGGTCGCTGCGGTCGGGTGCTTCTTCCTGATGAGCGGCCCCGAGGCGGAGCTGTCGGTGCTGCGGAAGATCACCGCGACGCTCGCCGTGAAGGATGTCGATGAGGCGGTGGCCGATCTCACCGCGGTCGGCGCGGACATCATCGCCGGGCCGCTGCCCACCCCCATCGGTCGCAACCTGATCGCCCGTCACCCCGACGGCTCGGTCTTCGAGTACGTCGACCGCACCCAAAGCTCTTAGGTCTTCAGGATCCCAGGGCATCGCCGCGTTCCACTCACCGCCTCGCCGCCCGCCTTACGCCCTCCTCGTCTCTCCATTCCGCCTTCCCTCCTTCCACCTTCCCCTCTTCCCTCCTTTCCGCCTCCCCGCCTGCCTTCCATTCCGCCTTGCCGTCTCCCTTCCCGCATCTCTGGCCGCCCCGCCTCCCTGTCCTCTCCTCCGTCACACCTCCAGGACGATCTTGCCGCGGGTCCGGCCGGCCATGCTGAGCCGGAACGCCTCGGCGGCCTCCCGGAGGGGGAGGGTCGTGTCGACCGGGACGTTGAGCTTGCCCGCGTCCGCGAGGATGGCCAGTGCGGTCAGGTCGGCGGCGTCCGGTCTGACCCACACCATGTGACCGCCCTTCGCGCGCGCTTCGCCGTCGGCGATCGACGCCACCCGGCTGCGGTCCTTGAGCACCTCCTGCGAGAGTTCCACCGCGCCGCCGCCGACGAAGTCCAGGGCGGCATCGACGCCTTCGGGCGCCAGGGCTCGCACTCGGTCCGTGAGCCCGTCGCCGTAGGTCACCGGTTCGGCGCCCAGGGACCGCAGGAAATCGTGGTTGCGCTCGCTGGCCGTGCCGATCACGCGGGCTCCTTCGGCGACCGCGATCTGGACGGCCAGCGAGCCGACTCCGCCGGCGGCGGCGTGCACCAGTACCAGGTCACCGGCCTTGGCCCGGACCCTCTTGAGTGACTGATAGGCCGTCAGCCCAGCGAGCGGAAGTCCGGCGGCCTGCTGCCAGCTGAGCGCCTCGGGCTTGCGTGCCAGGGTGCGCACCGGGGCGGCGACCAGTTCGGCGTAGGTGCCGTGCTGCACCTCGTCCTTGCGGACGTAGCCGATGACTTCGTCGCCCACCGCGTATTCGGGGGCGTCGGCGCCGACTGCCTCGACCACTCCTGCCACGTCCCATCCTGGGATGAGCGGGAAGTGGGCGTGCATCACGCCGTCGAGATAGCCCGCGACGATCTTCCAGTCGACCGGATTGACTCCGGCGGCCTTCACCCGGATCAGCACCGAGTCCGGTCCCACCTTGGGATCGGGTTGGTCGGAGTAGGTGAGAACCTCGGGACCGCCATAACTGTTCGTGGTAATTGCTTTCATGGCCGTCACAACGCGTGACGGTCGACGGTGATTCCGCGGTCCGGCGATCTTTTCGAAGTGGCATATGCCAGATCACTCGGGGCGTGTCACGGGGTGTCGCCGGCGGTGCATCCGCGCCGCCCGGTCGGCACCGAACCCGCTAGGTGCCGCCCTCCGTCGGTCGCATCCGGAACTCGTAGCGCTCCGGCAGCGGATGCTCCGCGCGGGCCCGCGCTGCGGTCTCCGCGGTGACCGGGCCGTCCCCCGCCAGCAGCCGCGCGGCAATGGCGTACCAGGTATCGCTCAACGTCTCGTCGCCCTCCCGGAGATCGGCAATCTCGAAACCCTCGTCGAAGATCTCGCGCGCCGCCCGCGGCTGCCCCTGGGCCAGCAGGACCTGTGCCGTCAGCAAACGGAAGCGGCCGCCGGCGCGTTCGGCGAGGGACAGCGCCGTCAGCATCCCGGCGGCGGTCTCGGCCCGGCCCGCCGCGAGCAGCGCGGGCACCGCCTCCCGGGCGAGGGCGGGCAGCACGTCCCGCCCGGCGCGGGCGGCGGCCGGGTCGTCGGAGCCGGCCGACCGGGTGGCGCAGTCGAACGCCTCGGTGAACCGGTCGGCGGCGTGCGCGGTCTCGCCCGCGACGGACTCGGCGACGGCCAGGCAGTACAGCGGCAGGCACCCGGCGCCGTGCGAGAGCGCCCGCTCCCAGCTGCGCACGGCCTGCGCGCGGTCTCCCACGTGCCACTGGGCGAGCCCGAGGTGGTACTCGACGGCCGGCCCTGGACGGGCGGATTCCAGGAGGTCGCGCCAGGCCGGGGCGACCGGCGCCGGTCCGGGGACGGGGCCGGCGGCCGGCAGTTGCCCCGTCCTGAGCAGTGCCAGCCAGGGCTGCTGCTCGGCGCCCATGGTGCCGGGGTCGAACGGCGTCCCGGGGAGTTCCAGGCCGGCGCGGGCCACTTCGAGGGCGCCCCAGCCGGAGCCGGTGGCCAGTTTCTCCTTCGGTTCCACGTCGGCATACGGGAGCCAGGCCGCGTACGCGGCGTCGACATCGTCCCGGGGCAGCGCCGCCGCCAGGTCTGTCTCCACGGCGGCGCGGGCCGCCGCCCAGTCCGCGCCGTGCACGGTCGCGGGATCGGCGGCCAGTGGCCCGTACGCCTCCAGCCAGGCGAACTCCCCACCGGCGTCGAGCGGGACGTGCTCCAGCTGAGTGCGGGACAGCCCGGCCTGGATCTCGGCGTAGCCGTCGGTGCCCGGTTCGGTGAGCCAGCGCTGCCAGCGCCGTCCGGCCCGCCCGGCGCCCCACACGAACAGCTTGCGGCCGCTGAGAGTGGCGGTGGAGGTCTGCACCAGGCCGCGGCCGTCGCGGTCGAGGGAGGCGATCCAGGGGCGGGCGCCCTCGGGCAGCTCGTAGAAGTAGTCCGCGGGGAACTCGCTCTCCAACGGGTAGGTGCGGTCTGCCCCGTCGGACTCCGGCACCGGGACCCGCCGCAAGGTGCGCTCGTATCCGAAGTGCCAGGCGGCGTCGGCCGGGGCCAGTACGCGGGTGCGCTCGTCCTCGGGGACGGCGGTGTTGGACCACCAGTACACCGGGACGGTGTGGTGGTGCGGGTTGCGGATCCGCACGCCCACGTAGAGGAAGTCGGCGCCGTCGGGCAGCCACAGGTCCACCTGGAAGGGCAGGTCGCGCAGCCGCTCCCACTCCCACAGGCGGAGCATCTCGCCGCCGTCGGGGGCCGGGACCCGGGCGGCGTGCAGAGGGGCGCAGGCGAGAGTGGTGTGCCCGGTGGCGCCGATGTTCCACTCGATGCCGCCGGAGAACCACGCCCCGTTGAGGGCGAAGGCGGCGGGTTGCACCACCGGGTTGCGGTAGAGCAGTTCGCGACCGGTGGGCTTGTGGTGGAGGGAGTGGACCCGGCCGCCGAGGCCGGGCAGGACGGTGGCGCGCAGCCGGTCGTTCTCGATGACCAGTGCGTCGAGGTCGGTGCTGTGGCGGTCCCGGCCGTAACCGTCCCGCATCCGGACCGGGAGGAGCGAGCACAGCGGCTGCCGGCCGATCTGCCGCGCCATGTCGGCGGGGAGCTCGGCGTCCCCGGGGATCTCGACGCGGTGCACGTCCCCGGGGGCCTGAAGTGCGGGCAGCGGGTTGTCGGGGCCGAGGGCGGCCAGGGGCAGGGTCAGGGTGGTGCGTCGCACACTCGTGGCCACGGTTGCCTCGCAGGTTCGGACCGGACCCCCTCGGCTGCGGCGGCCCCCTGTTGACCATGGAACAACGCGATCGCCCGTCTGAACAGGGCTCCTGTCGGCCAGGTGGGGTCAGGGTCGCGCAAAGACGCCTTCGAGGAGATCGGCCAGCAGGACCGCCCCGGATCCGTCGAGGTCACGGTCCGGGTCGTAGATCGCCACGGTGATGCCCACACAGCGCGGGGAGGCGGCCAACGGGGCGAGCAGCGCCCGCAGTTCGTCGGTGAACAGGCCGCCGGGGTCGGGGCTGTCCACCGCGGGCATCACGGACGGGTCCAGCACATCGGCGTCCAGATGGATCCAGAAGCCGTCCAGCGGGGAGTTCTGGAGGTGCCGGAGGGCCGCCCGGGCGACCGTCTCCGGGCCGCGCCGACGGATCTCCGCCACGTTGGCGCAGCTGATGCCCAGTCGGGCCAACTCCTCCTGGCCCGCTTCCGCTTCGCGGGCCCCGAGGAGGCTTACGTCCTCGTCGCGGATATACGGGCGGAGCCCCTCGATGTCCGTCAGATCGGCCTGACCGCGGCCGGTGATCTGGGCGATGCCCTCTCCTGCCGCGGCGCCGACGGGGCCGCACACCTCGGTGTTCCCCGGGTGCCGGAAGTCGGTGTGCCCGTCCAGACAGGCCACCCCGTACCGTCCCAGGCGTCGCAGCGCGAGCACCGCGCCGAGCAGGATGCTGCAGTCGCCGCCGAGGACGACGGGGAAGTCACCGCTGCGTACGTGGCCCTGCACCCGGCGGGCGAGCCGCACGGTGTATCCGGCGATCGCCGTGGCGTGGAAGTCCCCGTCTCCCTCGCGCCAGTCCCCCAGGCCGTAACGGGGCGGCACCACCACGCCGCCCTCCAGTGCTCCGAGCCGCCGCAGCAGCCCCTGCTCCCGCAGTGCTCCGGCGAGTTTGTAGCAACCGGGCACCGCACCCGGGGCGGGCGGCCGCAGTCCCAGGTTGGACGGGGCATCGATCAGCACGTTCCGGCGCATACGACGATCTTATCGGGCGGTGCGCAAACAGCCCGTGGTTGCAGGGGGTTGCACGAAAATGCCCGGGCGGCCGGGGGCACGGGCGCATAGCCTCTACTGCTGCACACCACAACGGCATGGCAGAACGGGAGCGGTGGAGATGGCCACGCAGCACACCTACCGAGTGATCGTCCGCGGCAAGTGGGACAACCTCACCGAGGAGGCCCGGGCGACGCTGCTCGCGGAGGCCGACGAGCACGGGCTCGCCCGGATGCGGTTCACCGCCGAGGGCTCGCTGGCCTACGACACCGCGCTGCACGCCTTCAGCTACCGCTACGTCATCGTCTCGGACGCGGAGTACGGCGAGGAGATGGCCGCCGCGCTCGGGGAGGAGAAGGCGGAGGAGGCGCTGCGGGCGGCGGGCCTGGGCTACCGCGAGCTGCGGGCCACCGCAACCGACATGGACACCATGAAGATCAACCGGAAGGGCCGGTAGTGGCCCTCCAGTTGGCGTGCGCTAGTTTCTCTTTCCCTCCGGGAGAGGCTCGTTGAAGCGGATCCGGTTGCCGAAGGGATCGGTCAGGGTGAGGCAGGTGCCGAACTCGTCCTCCTCCAGGCCGGGGCGCAGGTACGGGTAGTCCTTGGCGGCCAGTTCGGCGTGCAGGGCGCGCACCCCGGTCAGCTCGACGTACACCGTGGAGCCGGGGGTGGCGTCCCCGTGGTGCTCCGAGAGGTGCAGGACCAGGCCGCTGCGGGAGACCTGGGTGTAGAGCGGCATACCGGGCTCGAAGCGGTGTTCCCAGTCGACGGTGCAGCCGAGGTAGTCGACGTAGAAGGCGTGTGCCGTGGCCACGTCGAAGATCCGGAAGATCGGTACCGCGCGCCGGACGACGACATCTCCCCGCTCCTCGGTGGCGCTCACCGCGTCTCGCCACCTCTCCGGGCGTCCGGGGCCGCGCCGTCGTCCTCCTGGTCCGCCGGGTCGTCCTCGTCCTCCGGGAGCATCTCGCGGGTGATGGCCCACCGTTCGTGGTCGCGCCAGGCTCCGTCGACGAAGAGGAAGTCCGGGGAGAAGCCCTCCAGGCGGAAGCCCGCGCGCTCGACCAGGGAGATCGACTGCTTGTTGGCGGGCTGGATGTTGGCCTCCAGGCGGTGCAGACCCAGGGGGCCGAAGGCGTGGCGGAGCACCAGCCGCAGCCCCTCGCTCATCAGGCCCCGTCCGGCGGCGTGTGCGAAGACGCCGTAGCCGATGGCGCCGCTGAGGAAGGCGCCGTGCACGATGTTGTTGATGGAGAGGTAGCCCGCGATCCGGCCGCTGTCGTGCTCGCAGATCAGGAAGCCCTCACGGAGCGGTTCCCCAAGTCGCGCCAGATAGCCGTCGAACGCGTCGTCGGTATCCGGAGGGAAGAGCCAGGGTCGGTGCAGTTCGGCGCTCTTTCGGGCGAGGGCGGTGAATTCCTGCCGGTCGTCGGCGGTGAAGTGCCGGATGCCCACCCGGGGGCCACGCGCGAGATAACGCTCGGTGCTCGTCATCAGCAGATCGTACGAGGGGCGGGTGCGGTGGGCCAACCGTCCCTGTGTGCGCGTGGTATGTCGCCCTGGGACGCGCCGGGTGCGGGGTTGACCGGCCCGGGGCCCGCGGGGCCGACCCCGTACGAGGGGGTGGCCCCGCGGGCCCGTTCAGCGCCATGTGGGTGCGTCGGTGCCCCAAAGTCCCGGCGGCGTCGCCCAGTTCACCGGGCCGCCCTCGAAGGACACCGGGGGCAGGGCGTAGCGCAGCCGTCCTGCGGGGCTGTCGGTTTCGCGGAGGTGGTGCGCGGGGTTGTAGCCCGTTGGGGCCGCGGGGTCCGATGTGTCCTCGGGCGCGTGCGGTTCGGGCTTGTTCCCGAGGTCGTGCACCAACCAGCGGGCCGTACGAGCCAGCGCCAGTGTCGCCAGATGCGAACCGCCCGTCCGGGCCTGCTCGGTGAGGGCCCGCAGCACCGCGGCGGCGAGCAGGTATCCGCTGCCGTGGTCCAGTGCCTGGGCGGGCAGTGCGCCCGGGGTGCCGTCGGCGTGCGCCTCCACGGCGGCGATACCCGTCGCGGCCTGGACGAGGCTGTCGAAGCCGCGCCGGCCGCCCCAGGGGCCGTCGTCGCCCCAGGCGGAGATCCGGGCCACGATCAGCCCGGGGCGGCGTTCCGCGAGGGCCTCGGGGGCGAGTCCGAAGCGGTCGAGGGCGCCGGGGCGGTAGCCGGTCACCACCACATCCGCCTCCGCGAGCAGCGCCTCGAAGGACGCGCGGCCGGCGGCCGACCCGAGGTCCAGCGCGGTGGAGCGCTTGCCGAATCCGGTGTCGCTGTGGGTGTCCTGGGTCTCCGGGAGCTGAGGGGCGTCGATGCGCAGGACGTCGGCGCCGAGGAGGGCGAGCGTACGGGTGGCGACGGGGCCGGCGAGTACCCGGGTCAGGTCCAGGACGCGCAGTCCGGCAGCGGGCAGCACCGGGTGGCCGGCGCGGGGCGGCAGCCGGCGCGGCGGGGCGCCGGCGGCCAGGAGTTCCCGGGTCAGCAGCGGGTGCCGGGCGACGGTGGCGCCCTGTGCGTGCGCGGACCATTCCTCGGGGGTGCGGACGGCGACGGCCAGTCCGCCCGCCGCGTGGACGGCTTCCTGGAGTTCCTCGGCGCCCCGTGCGGCGATCACGGTCTCGGCCTGCTCGGGGCCGGCGGTGTCCGGGAGGCCCAGCGCGTCGAGCAGGCGGGCGCGGTGGTGCGGGTAGTTGGCGTGGGTGCGCAGCCAGCCGTCGGCGGTCCGCCAGAAGCGGGACAGCGGCGCGAAGTTCGACGGGGCGCGGCCGTCGATCCGCAGGTGGCGTTCACTGCCGAAGGCGGTGGCCACCGCGCCGTCGTCGACCCGTACGGCGGGCAGCGGGCCGCCGTCTCGCTGGGCGGTCAGCTCGGCCGCGGCGAGCCCGCAAACGGCCACTGTGGCGCGGGCCAGGGCCATGACCGGAAGGCGGGCGGCCAACAGGCCGGGCGGGCCGCCGTAGGAGATCCGCCGGGTGAGCCCGGGATCGCCGCCGAGGGCTGCCCATGCCCGGTCCGTGCCGAGGGTCTGCCGCTGGCCGGTGTCGTCTCGTTGCACCATGCACCGAGTGTGGCGCTGAGTGCCATCCATAGCCAGCGGTTCGGGGTTTCCCGGCCTCCCTACGGGGCGGCGTGCTGCCACCGCTCCGCCGCTCCGGGCGCCGCCAGGGCCATCGCGCGGTGGACCCTGCGCAGCACGGCGCGGACCATCAAGGGGTGTATGCGGCGGACGGCGGCCAAGTAGAGGCGCCCGCCCAGGTGGTGGGTGCGGACGACCGTGCCGAGCGTCACCCGGTCGTCGGCGACCAGGAGCGACGCGCGGAAATCCAGGTGCCCGGCGTCCTTGCCCAGCAGGATCTCCCCGCCACGCCGGGCGAGCACCGGAATCGGGGCGGCGCGCAACGCCCGTTCCCAGGCTTCCGGTTCGCGCGGCATACCGGGCCGCAGCGCCAGCTGCCAGGCGTCCTGGAAATCCGTACCGGGAAAGGCACCGCGTGCCAGGAGTGCGGCCTCCGGGAGGGCGACGGCCGTCGGCCGGTCCCACAGGAGGCGGTTGAGCAGCCGCACCCGGGGGGACCGGCGGACGGGGGTGCGGAGGCTTCCGGTGGCCGCCCGTTCGAGGTTGTCGAAGAGCTCCTCGACGACAGTCCCGTGGACGGCGTGGACGGCCAGGTGCCAGACGATCCGGCGGGCGAGCGGGAGCCGGGACTCCAGGACGTGCTCGACGCGGCAGCGGTCCGCTCCCAGGGGGTGGACGGTGAACTCGTGGTAGCCGGGGCCGTCCCCGGAGGGGTCCGGAGTGAAGGCGAAGCGGATGCGGCGGCCCGGCTCGTAGGCGGCGACGTGGTAGCGGACGCATCCGTGGCCGCCGTCGGCGCCGACGCCCAGGGGGCGGTCGAGGCGCAGGGGCGGCCAGACGGGCGTCGGGAAGAGCGGGTCGGGCTCGCCGCCGAGCCGGTCGATCAGGGCCCCAACTGCTTCCGCCGGGGCCTGGATGGTGCGGGTGTGGACGTCGCGGACCGTGTGCACAGGACACCTCCATACGGTGGCGTATGTTTTTACCGTACGGTAGCGTATGGTCATGGCGCGAGAGCGGACGAAGGAGACCGGCGGTGGTGCGCGGCAGCGGCTGACCGTGCAGGACTGGGCCGAGGCGGCCCTGGCCGCCATGGGCGAGGGCGGCCTCGCGGCGGTCGCCGTGGAACCGCTGGCGGCCCGCCTGGGCACCACCAAGGGCAGCTTCTACTGGCACTTCGCCAACCGCGACGCACTGATCGAGGCCGCCCTGGACCGCTGGGCGGAGTCCCGCACCGAAGCCGTGATCGACGAGCTCGCGGACGAGCCCGACCCCGGCGAACGGCTCCGCCTGCTCTTCCGGCGCGCCACCCGCCGGGCCGCCGAGGATCCCCTGGAGGTCTCGCTGCTGGCCTCCGCGACGGATCCGCGGGTGGCCGCCGCGCTCGCCCGGGTCACCGACCGCCGGATCGGCCATATCGCCGACCTCTTCGTCGAGTTGGGCTTCCCGGAGGACGAGGCCCGCCACCGCGGCCTGCTCGCGTACACCGCCTATCTGGGCCACACCCAGCTCAGCCACTCGGTCCCGCGCTCCCTGCCGGCCGGCCCGGCCCGCGAACGGCACGTGGACGGAGTGCTGGAAACTCTCCTGCGCCCGGCGGGAACACCCGGCGCGGGTCCGGACGTTCGACAAGCGAACCCGCCGCACCGAGCGGCGGAAACCGCCGTCGAGGGGAGGTGAGCGCACCCAACGGGACCGCCGTCGCACCGCGTTGACCGCAGGCGCCGGAGCGGCGCCCGGCCCACCGCCCCCCACGGAGATCAGCGCGGCACACCCCGCTCGCCCAGGCATGTCACACGGCGGACCCCGGTGACGTCCCGGTGACGAGTACCTCACGCCACCCGCACGGGAGGAACCGTGACCCACACCATCTCCTTCCCCCAGGACCGCAGCTGCCCCTATCACCCCCCGGCGAACTACCGGCCGCTGCGCGAGTCCGGCCCGCTCTCCCACGTCTCCCTCTACGACGGCCGCACGATATGGGCGGTGACCGGCCACGCCGCGGCGCGGGCCCTGCTGGTCGACCAGCGCCTGTCGTCCGACCGGCAGAATCCGGCATTCCCCATCACGCTGAAGCGTTTCGAGACCGTCCGTCGGGTGCGGACCCCACTGCTCGGCGTGGACGATCCCGAGCACAACGCCCAGCGGCGGATGCTGATCCCCAGCTTCAGCCTCAAGCGGACCGCCGCCCTCCGGCCGCGGATCCAGCGGATCGTCGACGAACTCCTGGACCGGATGCTGGCCCAGGGCCCGCCCGCCGAACTGGTCTCCGCCTTCGCCCTGCCCGTCCCCTCGATGGTGATCTGTCTGCTGCTCGGCGTCCCGTACGCGGACCACGAGTTCTTCGAGGACTGCTCCCGCCGCATGCTCCGCGGGCGTTCGGCGCAGGAGAGCGAGGCTTCCCGGCTCGAACTGGAGGGATATCTCGGGGAACTGATCTCCCGTAAGGAGACGGAGCCCGGCGACGGCCTGTTGGACGAGCTGATCGCCGAGCGGCTCCGGAGCGGCGCGCTGCGGCGCGAGGAACTGGTCCGGCTGGCCATGATCCTGCTCGTCGCCGGCCACGAGACCACCGCCAACATGATCTCGCTCGGCACCTTCACCCTGCTCCAACACCCCGATCAGCTGGCGCAGTTGAGAACCGACGAGAGCCTGATGCCGGCCGCGGTCGAGGAACTGCTGCGGTTCCTGTCCATAGCCGACGGCATGCTGCGGGTGGCGACCGATGACATCGAGATCGGCGGCCGCACCATCCGCGCCGGGGACGGCGTGGTGTTCCCGACCTCGCTGATCAACCGCGACGAGGCGGCCTATCCGGCACCGGACCAGCTGGACGTCGGCCGCTCGGCCCGCCATCACGTCGCGTTCGGCTTCGGGATCCACCAGTGCCTCGGCCAGAATCTGGCCCGTGCCGAGATGGAGATCGCGCTACGGTCGCTCTTCGGGCGCATCCCTGATCTGCGACTCGCCGTGCCGGCTGCCGAGATTCCGTTCAAGCCGGGAGACACTCTCCAGGGAATGATCGAACTGCCGCTGGCCTGGTAGCGCCGATCGGCACCACCGGAGGCGGCACCGCCAACGAAAGGGGTCCCGAGATGCGGATCACCATTGACACAAAGCTCTGTATCGGTTCCGGCCAGTGCGCGCTGACGGCCCCGTCGGTCTTCACCCAGGACGACGACGGCTTCAGCGCCCTGCTGCCGGGCCGCGAGGACGGCGGCGGCGACCCGATGGTGCCCGAGGCGGTCCGCGCCTGCCCCGTACAGGCCATCGCGGTCACCGAGGACTGACGCCGGAACGGCTCCGCTCGCGGGACGTCACGGACGACGCCCGCCCCCGGCCGGCCAACCGGCACCGGGCGACCGCGGCGCCTCGGTACGTACCGCCCCTGACTTCCCCACCTACGGCATCCACCCCGCCCGCTACGGCACAACCCCCTGAGTGACGGGGAGTTCGAGGACCCCGGTGTCCTCGGGCGCGCTGGTGACCGTCACCCGCTTCACCCCGCGATTTCCCGCATACGCGGAGTCGCTCGCGGCGATCACCAGCCGCAGCCGGTGCCCCGGCTGGAAGCGGTGCACGATGCCCGGGAGTTCCACGGTGAACCGACGGGTCACATCGGGCACCCTGGCCGGGGCCACCAGCCGGTGCACCAGCGTCTCGCCCCCGTCCGGCGCGACGTCGTAGAGCTTGGCGAAAAGCACCAGCTTGTCGGCCGCGTCCGAGGAGTGCTGGTCCTCCTCGGCCTGCGGCGAGACCACCCTCAGGGTCACCGTGGGCGCGCCCACCACGTCCAGCGGTCCGCCCGCCACCGGCGCCGAGGTCCAGTCGAGACAGGTGCCCCGGATGTCGTACGCATGCGGGTCGGGCAGTCCGACCAGGCCGGCCAGCGAGCTCTCCGAATGGCTGGTGGGCAGCCGCAGATTGCGGTACGTACGGCTGCCGCGGGCGACGCCGGCGCGGTCGTCGACGAGCGTGCCGTCCCCGGAGAGATAGAGCCGGCGGCTGTCGGCCGCGGGGAAGGCGGACGAGGTGGCGTAGGTGGGGCCGCTGGTCACCCAGTCGCGGTAGTAGGCGAAGGCCGGTCCGGTGGCGGTGGTCGTCCGGTGCCGCAGATAGCGGTCGAACCAGGCGAGGATCCGCTGCCCCACATAGCTGCTCTCCAAGTTTCCCTTGGCCAGGTCGAGTTCGCCCGGCTCCGGGTTCTTCATCCCGCCGCTGTGGCCCCAGGACTGCCAGATCATCCTGACCGGCGTGCCCTGGGCTGCGAGCGTGCGGTAGGTGGCCGCGGCCTCGTTGAGGTTGAAGAGGGTGTCGGCCTGGCCCTGGACGAGCAGGGTGGGCGCCTTCACGGACTTCAGATAGGACACCGGCGAGACGCTCCGTGCGTACTGCAGCATCTCCCGGGTCTCGTCGGCCGGGTAACTGCGGGAGTCCAGCAGCCGCTTGGTGCGGCAGGCCGGTGCGACGAAGTGCAGGCAGCCGGCGCCGCCGAGCCGCGACGGGTCGAGGCCCGGGTGCAGCAGCCCCTGCGCCTCGCCGATGAGGAAGAACCCGTTCGTCCACTGGTGCTTGTACGCCCCCGGGACGGGGCCGCTGACGCCGTGCGGGCGGTCGGCGTTGTTCGGGGTGAGGGAGTACGAGAGGTCGTTCCAGGTGATCAGCGGGACCAGTGCGTCGACGCGGTGGTCGACCGCGGCAGTGGCCATCTGGACCGCCCCGCCGTAGGACCCGCCGATCATACCGACGCTGGGGTCGCCGGGCCCGTCCTTGGCCACGAAGTCGACCCGGGTGCCGTCGTCGTCGCTCCGTGTCCCAGCGAGCAGGTCGACCAGCTGGCTCGCCGCCCGTCCGTCGATCCCGGGGTCGTCGAGCGAGATGGGGCAGCCGGTCTTGCCGAAGCCCAGGCCCGAGTAGGCGAGCGCGACATAGCCGCGGGCGGCGAACGTCCGGGCGATGGCGTCGGTCGAGCCGTCCGCCTTGCTGCCGCCGAAGCCGTTGGTGGTCAGCACGGCGGGCGCCGGGTGCGCGGAGTCGACGCCCCGCGGGCGGTAGAGGTCCGCGTCCACGGTGCACTTGTACGAGCCGGCTCGTACGGTCGCCTTCAGCGCGGTGACCGTGTACGGATCGGCGTCTTCCGTGGCGGCGGCGGGGGCGGGGGCGTTCAGGACGAGGGGAGCGGTCAGGGCGGTGCCGGTCAGCAGGGCGAGTGACATGCGGAGTACGGGGCGGGATGCGAGTCGGGACACGCTGGGCACGCAAGACCTCCACAGAACACGTCGTACCAACCAGTCGGTAACGGCGCGTTCATGTTAATGACACGCGTAACGGACATGTCAACGCTCTTGACACGCGTCGCTGATAGGACGTCAGTTCACGGTCGTCCGTGGGAAAACGTGGACGAAGAACCCGTTCGAACGGCCGCTGACGGGCGTCCTTCCACGCGCCCGGCGTCAGCCCGCGGAGTGCCGGCCGCGCCCCGGCACGGTCCGCAGGAAGTGGTCGAGCACCCGCACGCCGAAGTGCAGGCCCTCCACCGGCACCCGCTCGTCCACGCCGTGGAAGAGCACCTGGTAGTCGAACCCCTCGGGCAGCTTCAGCGGGGAGAAGCCGTAGCCGACGATGCCCAGCCGGGAGAACTGCTTGGCGTCCGTCCCCCCGGACATGCAGTACGGGACGGTGCGGCCGTCCGGGTCGAAGCGCTCGATCGCGGCCCGCATCGCGGCGAACGACGATGAGTCGACGGGGGCCTGCAGCGCGACCTCCCCGTGCTCGTAGTCCCAGGTGACATGGGGCCCGGTCAGCGCGTCCAGGGTCGTACGGAACTCCGCCTCGCCGCCGGGGACGACCCTGCCGTCCACATGCGCCACGGCGGATCCCGGGATCACATTGACCTTGTAACCGGCCGTCAGCATGGTGGGGTTGGCGCTGTTGCGCACCGTGGACTCGACCAGCTTGGCGGACGGGCCCAGCTTCTCCAGCAGGGTGTCGACGTCGACGTCGGGCCGCTCGGGGTCGATGTCGATGCCGTGCAGCGCGGCGAGCTCGCGCAGCGCGGCCCGGACGGTGGGGGTGAGCCGCACCGGCCAGTCGTGCGCGCCGATCCGTGACACCGCGTCGGCCAGCCGGCTGACCGCGTTGTCGCGGTTGACCTTCGAGCCGTGCCCGGCCCGGCCCCGGGCCGTGAGCTTCAGCCAGGCGGTGCCGCGCTCCCCGGCCGCGATCGGATAGATCCGCATTCCACCGCCGGCATGGAACGTGAAGGCGCCCGACTCGCTGATGCCCTCGGTGCAGCCCTCGAAGAGGGCGGCGTGCTGGTCGGCCAGGAATCCCGAGCCGTCGGCGGCGCTGGCCTCCTCGTCGGCGGTGAACGCCAGCACCACGTCGCGCCGGGGACGCACTCCGCTGCGGGCCCACTGCCGGACGGTGGCGAGCATCATCGCGTCCATGTTCTTCATGTCGACGGCGCCGCGGCCCCAGACCACGCCGTCGCGGACCTCCCCCGAGAAGGGGTGGACCTGCCAGTCGGCGGGCTCGGCGGGGACCACGTCCAGATGCCCGTGCACCAGCAGGGCGTCGGCGGACGGGTCGGTGCCCTCGATGCGGGCGACGACGTTGGTGCGCCCCGGGGTGCGCTCCAGCAGGACCGGCTCGACGCCCACGTCGGCCAGCCGCTCGGCGACGTACTCGGCGGCCGGGCGCTCCCGGCAGGTGCCGTCGCCGGCGTTTGCGGTGTCGATACGAATCAGCTCCGAGGTGAACCGCACCACCTCGTCGAGCGCCTGCTGATCGACCGTCCCGGTCTCCGGGGCGGACGGGTGCTCTGCACATGCGATCTCAGCCATACTGTTCCTCCACGGCGGACGAGACGACCGTGGTGACCGCCTTGAAACACCGGATGGCGTCGTACATCTCCTGACTGGTATACGCGACGCGGCGCTCGCCGCGGCGCTCCACGCCGGGCACGCATGTCGCGGCGCCCACCAGATGCTCGGCGTCGAACTCCAACTCGAACCGGAACGGGCCACCGCGGACCGGCTCGTGACGCACCGCGAGCGCGGCGCCCTCGCGGGCCGCGTCCCGGATCTCGGCCGCCGTACGGGCCGGTGGGCGGCACACCGCTGCATAGCGGGAGACATGGTCCTTGACTGCCACGGCGGGCGCCCGCGGGGCGTACCCCTGCGCGTCCTCGCAGGTCCGGTCGTCGCCCGTGACCAGCACCACGGGCACGCCGTACTCGGCCACGACGAGGGAGTTCAGATAGCCCTCGCCGGCGCGCGTGCCGTTCACCCAGACGCCGGTGAGGGTGTTGGCCAGATAGGTGTGTGCCAGTACGCCCTCCGTGCCGGCTCCGGTGTGGTAGCCGACGAAGGCGATGCCGTCGACGTCTCCGTGCTGGACGCCCTCGACCATGCTCAGGGCCTTGTGACGCCCGGTCAGCATCTCGGCGCGCTCGTCGAGCTGTTCCAGCAGGAGGTTGCGCATCGTCCAGTGGGCTTCGTTGACCAGCACCTCGTCCGCTCCGCCGGCGAAGAAACCGGCGACGGCCGCGTTCACGTCGGAGGTGAACATATGGCGGCAGCGCTCCCACTGCGGGGTGCCCGGCAGGACGTCGGCGGGCCATGTCACGCCCGTGGCACCTTCCATGTCCGCGGAGATGAGGATCTTCACAGCTATCAGTCCCCTCGCAGGTGAGAGGGCTTGGCGCGGCCCTCGACCGATCACGCTACGCGGCGCCCGACGCCCCCTGCCAGGGCTGTGGAAAACTCCACCGGACCAGACCACTGGAGATCATCCACGGCACACGGCCGTACGCTTCAGGCCACACCCGACCACGTGGGCGCCCCTGTACCGCGCGCCCCGCCCCACCGCACCACAAGTGCCTTTTTCCTCACTCCAGTTCCTCCTGGCACCGCTCCAGCCACTCCAGGTCCGCCTGGAGGTGCAGCATCGCGCCCTCTATGAGCAGGTGCGCGACCCGGTTGTCCCGGTCCTCGGACGCCGCCATCCGGGAGAGCTCCCGCAGGCTCTTGAGGTAGTGCCGGCGCTGTCTGTCGATGAGGGAGGTCCGGTCGGCGGCCCCGGCGCGGGTGGCGAGCGCCAGCTTCATGAAGAACTCGTCGCGGACCCGTGGTGCGACGGTGGCCTCCTTGAACCACACGGCCACCGTCTCCCGGCCGGCCGCGGTGATCCGGTAGGTCCGCTTGTTCGGGCGGTCCGGCTGCTCGACCTCCTCGCCCTCGATGAGGCCCGCCTTCTCCAACCGCCCCAGGGTGACGTATACCTGCCCTACGTTGGGCCGGGGGTAGGCCGTGCCCAGGAGTGCCTCCAGGGCCTGTTTGAGTTCATAGCCGTGCGCGGGTCCGCTGACCAGCAGCGCCAGGAGTGGCAACCGCACGCCTTCCCTCTCCCTGTGCCGTCGTCGCCTGTTGTCCATGCCCGTTGTCCCTCTCCCCTGCATGGCCAACGGCTATACATCGTCGCGTCCATGGAGCCGGCACACTCCCGTACTCGCTTGCCACGTACGGGAGTTGAGGTCGTGAGCAGGGGAAAGCGAGAAAGAAACCGGGGCCGTTCGGTGCAGAATCCCGATGTCATACCCCACAAATCCGGGCACGTATCGTTCGACTTTCGTCATTCAGTTGACACCGAAAAGATGCGGCTACCTAACATGCATGCATAACAGCAACTCGCAAGGCGCCACGCCGACTTGCGCCGTACGAAGTGGAACCGGCAGATGTTCACAGCCACCGCAGAACGCGGCCAACCGACCCCCGCCCAGGACACGGCTCAGCGCTGGTGGCGCGATGCGGTCATCTACCAGGTCTACGTGCGCAGCTTCCGCGACACCACCGGAGACGGTACCGGAGACCTCGCCGGGGTCCGCGGCGGCCTCCCCTACCTCAAGAAGCTCGGCGTGGACGGGATTTGGCTGAGCCCGTTCTTCCCGTCCCCGCAGCACGACCACGGCTACGACGTGGCGGACTACCGCGAGGTGGACCCGGCCTACGGCGATCTCGACGAGTTCGACCACCTGGTGACCGACGCCCACCGACTCGGCCTGAAGGTACTGCTGGATATCGTCCCCAACCACTGCTCCAGCGAACACCCGTGGTTCCAGGCGGCGTTGGAGGAGGGACCGGGCGGCCCGTCCCGTGCGCTCTTCCACTTCGCGGACGGCCTCGGGGAGAGCGGTGAACTGCCGCCCAACAACTGGCGGGCGATGTTCGGCGGGCCCGCCTGGTCCCGCGTCACCGAGGAGGACGGCACTCCCGGCCAGTGGTACCTCCACATGTTCACGCCCGAGCAGCCCGACCTGAACTGGCGCAACCCCGATGTCGCGGCCGACTTCGACAAGGTGCTGCGCTTCTGGCTGGACCGCGGGGTGGACGGCTTCCGCATCGACGTGGCCGCCGGGCTCTTCAAGCACCCCGAGCTCCCCGACTCCCCCGACCCGGCGGCCGACGAGCGCACCCGCGACTCGGTCAATCCGCTGGCCTGGAACCAGCCCGAGGTGCACCAGGTGTGGCGCGACTGGCGGGCGCTGTGCGAGGAGTACACCGCCCGGGACGGCCACGACCGGCTGCTGGTGGGCGAGGTCTCGGTGCGCACCCCGGGCGAGCAGGCCGCGTACGTCCGGCCCGACGAGCTGCACCAGGCGTTCTTCTTCCACCTGTTGACCGCGCGCTGGGACGCCGGCCTCTTCCGCAGGGTGATCTCCGAGGCGCTGACCGACATCGCGGACACCGGTTCCACCGTCACCTGGGTCCTCAACAACCACGACCAGGTACGGACCGTCACCCGCTACGCCGGCGAACCGGGCACCGTAGAGGCCGCGTCGGGACCGGCCCGGGCCCGTGCCGCGGCGCTGCTGATGCTGGCCCTCCCCGGGGCCGCGTACGTCTACCAGGGCGAGGAGTTGGGCCTGCCCGAGGTCGACGACCTGCCCGACGAGGTGCTCACCGACCCGATCTTCCACCGCACGGGCAGCCGGCAGCACATCCGGGACGGCTGCCGGGTGCCGCTGCCCTGGTCGGGCGAGACCGCCCCGTACGGCTTCAGCGCGGGCACGGCGGCGCGGACGTGGCTGCCGCAGCCCACGTCGTTCGCCGCGCACACCGCGGAGCGTGCGGTGGCCGACACCGGGTCCTTCTGGCATCTCTACCGCGAGGCGCTCCAGCTGCGCCGGGGCCTTCCCCAGCTCGGCGACGGCACGCTGCGCTGGATGGAGTCGGCGCCGCAGGTGTTGGCGTTCGAACGCGGCGACGGCCTGGTGTGCGCGGTGAACTTCGACACCGCCCCGGTGCCCGCCCCGGTGCCCGGCGTGCCGCTGCTGGCCAGTGGGGACTGCCCGGCCGGGACGCTCCCCGGGGCCACGGCCGCGTGGTGGATGGCCCCGGTCCGGCCGTTGCTGCCGTAGGGCCACGGCAGTTCAGGCCCCGGCGCGGTGTGGCGCCGGGGCCGGCGGGTGCACAGCATGACACCTCATCGTCAACTAACGGTTGACGTCCAGGAGATCGTCAACCTATGGTTGACGCATGACAGAACCCGTCCGTACGACGCATCCACTCCGCCTCGACGACCTGATCGAGGCCATCAAGAACAACCGCTCGGACGTACTGGAGCAGCTCTCCGACGCCGTGATCGCCGCGGACCACCTCGGCGAGGTGGCCGACCACCTCATCGGGCACTTCGTGGACCAGGCCCGGCGCTCGGGCGCGTCCTGGACCGACATCGGCAAGAGCATGGGCGTCACCAAACAGGCCGCCCAGAAGCGCTTCGTCCCGAAGGACCCGGCCGGCGGGTCGGACCTCAGTCCCGGCCAGGGCTTCAGCCGGTTCACCGAGCGGGCCCGGAACGTCGTGGTGGCGGCGCAGAACGAGGCCCACGCGGCGCACAACGACGAGATCCGCCCCGAGCACCTGGCGCTCGGCCTGCTCCGCGAGCCGGAGGCGCTCGCCATGCGGGCCATCGCCGCCCAGGGCGTGACCGGGGAGGCGCTCCGCGAGGCGATGACCGCCGCGCTGCCGCCCGCGGCCGACACCCTGCCCGCCCTCACCCCGTTCGACCCCCAGTCCCGGAAGGCCCTGGAGCTCACCTATCGGGAGGCCCTGCGACTGGGCCACAACTACATCGGCACCGAACACCTCCTGCTGGCCCTGCTGGAGCAGGAGAACGGCTCCGGTCCGCTCAACGGCCTGGGCATCGACAAGGCAGCCGCCGAGGCGTTCATCACCAAGGAGCTGGCCGCGATCCTCGCCGCCCGTAAGGAGCAGTAGCCGTACCGTCCAGGTAGTCCGGGGGGGCTCTGCGGTGGGAACTGTGGAGCCCCCACTCCTCTTCTACGCCTCTTTTACACCTCAGGACTGACGGCCCGTCAGTCGTCGTCCTGTCCCAGTTGCAGATCCCGTTCGGTCCGTCCGCCGCCCGCCAACCGCAGGACGGTGGCGACCGGCGGATATCCGGCCGCGATCACCGTGTACTCGCCGGCCGAGAGGTCCACGAAGCGGAAGAGCCCGTCGGTGCCGGTGGTCGCGGTGTCGACGACGCTGCCTCCGGCGTCGAGGAGGGTGACCCGGGCATCCTCGACGGGGCGCCCGCCGCCGGCCCGCACGGTGCCGCGCAGCACCGCGCCGCCGGCGAGCTCGACGTCCTGGCGGGTCTCGCGGGACGCCTGGACGGTGACCGACAGCGCGGCCGGCCGGAACGCGGGGGCGCTGGCGGCGAGGGTGTACTCGCCGGCCACCAACTCCCCGAGGACATAGGTTCCTTCGCGTCCGCTGCGGGTGCTGGCGACGACCTCGCCGCGGACGTCGGTGAGGGTGACTGCGGCCTCGCGGACCGGCGCGCCGCCGGCGGTGGTGACCGTGCCGGCGAGCCGCCCGGCGCCGCCGAGGACCACGTCCAGCTCCACCGGGCGTTCGCCGACGGCCACCGCGACGGCCTGCGGCTGGTGCCCGCCGGCCGCCGCGATCAGGACGTAGCCGCCGGCCCCGGGGGTGCTCAGCGCGTACCGGCCGTCCTCCCCGGTGGCGCCGCGGCCGACCTGCCGTCCGGCGGCGTCGATGAGGGTGAGCGCGGCGCGCGGCACGACGCTGCCGTCGTGGTGCCGGACGGTGCCGCACACCGGGACGCCGGACGCGGCGGGCCCGTTGGGCGCGGCGGCCGCGGACGACGTGGCGTGGGCGGCCCGGCCGGTGGCCCAACTCCCGCCGGGAACGGCAGAGTCGAGGGTGATGCCGGCGGTGGCGTCCACGGTGCCGCCGTCGGTGCTGCCGGCCGTGGTGTCGGCGGCGGAGCGGGCCGGTGGCACCGCGGCGGCTGCGGGGGCGTCGTACGGCGGTGGCGGGGCCTGCGGGGCCTGTCGAGCGTGGGGCATCAGGGGGCCCCGTTTCCACAAAAGGGCGAGCCGGAAGAGGGCGAGCAGGAAGCCCAGGACGAGGACCGGCGCGAGGAAGAGGGAACTCCGCGGCACGGCCGTCGCGGCGGCGGCGTAGCCGTCCCGCAGCGCGGTGGGCAGGGCCGCTGCCACCGGGAGGAGCGGCGCGGAGGCCGGCAGCCGGGCGACGAGGTGGCCGGCGAGCAGCGCGGCGGCGAGGCCGGCGCCGACGGTGCCGGCGAGTCGCCGCAGGCAGGCGACCGCGCCGGCCGGGTCCGGGTCGGGTACGGCGGTGCGGACGGCGAGCACCAGCACCGGCAGCACCAGTCCGAGGCCCAGCCCGAGGACGCCGGTCCAGAGGCCGAGGGCCGGGCGCGCGGCGTCCGGGCGCAGCTCGCCCAGGCGCCACAGGCCCGCCGCGGCCGCCGCGCAGCCCAGGATCGGCAGGACTGTGCCGTGACCGGTGCAGCGGACGAGCGGGCCGGTGGTGAGCGCGGCCGCCACCAGCGCGCCCGTCAGGGGCAGCATCAGCAGCCCGGACGCGGTGGCCGTGGTGCCGCCGGCCGCCTGGAGGAAGGACGGGAGGTGGCGCACCGCCCCGTAGAGAGCGAGGGCGAGGGCGGCGCCTACGAGGCCGGTGGGGCCGGCAAACGTGGCGCGGAGGAGGTGCGGCGGGATCAGTGGTGCGGCGGCGAGGTCCGGCCGGGGGCGGGCGGCGGGGCGGGGCAGCCGGACTGCGACCGCGGCCACGAAGAGGAGCAGGAGCCCGATCGGGACGTTGAGGGTGAGGCACCAGCGCCAGGCACCGTGGTCGGCGCAGTAGCCGCCCACCAGGGGGCCGGCCAGGAGGCCCGCCGCGTACGTGACGCCGGCCGCGGCCGTGCGGCGGGCGCGCGCCCCGGGCGGGGCGGTCTCGGCGAGGATCGCGTGGACGCAGGCCATCAGTCCGCCGGCACCGAAGCCCTGGACGGCCCGGTAGGCGACCAGCGCGGACATGGAGTGCGCGGTGCCGGCCAGTGCGGAGCCGGCGGTGAATACCAGGAGCGCGAGGAGGAAACCGGCCTTCCGGCCGAGGTGGTCGGCGAGCTTCCCGTTGAGCGGCAGTCCGAGGGCCGACGCCAGGATGTGGACGGCAACCACCCAGGTCGCCGCGGGGCCGCCGGAGAGTTCTCCGGCGATCGCCGGGAGGGCGGGGACGACGGCGGTCTGGCCGAGGGCCGCGGGCAGCAGTGCCGCCAGCAGGACGGGCCGGGCCGGCCGTACCGGGCGGGGGCCGGGTGGAGCCGGCGGGTCGTCGTGGGGTGGCGGTCCGGCCGGCTCCGGCTCGTGATCCGGGACCGCGGTCGCCTCGACAGCGGCATCCGGGGCCGTGGCCGCTTCGACGGCGGGCGCCTCGGTGGGCCGGTCGCGTTCGCTCAGGGTGGTCCCGCCCACGTCCTGCTCCCCTTCGTCACGCTGCTGCGGGCGCCCATTTCTCGCACTGGGCGACAACAGCGATCAACCAAGGAGGATCGGCGCAGGGTGGGCGGGAACGGACGTCAAGTGCCTTACGCGGGGCGGCTCTTGGGCTCCCATCAGGGGTTTCCGGCCGGCGGGCCGCCCGGAGGCCGGACGGCTCCGCGCGAGGAAAACCACCCGATCCGGTGAGCATGAAAGCACCCCGCCCGGTTTACGGGACGCCCCTTTCTCACTTCTCGATGTGGGCCGCTGTCACTTCTCCATGTGGGCCGCGAGGTTGGCGAGAAGCGCGTCGTAGATGCGGGCGAGCCCCTTGGGGGCGAAGGTCTTCTCGAAGAAGCCGCCGATGCCGCCGGCGCCCTGCCAGGTGGTGGTGACGACGACCCTGGCGCGCTGCTCGCCGGCCGGGGTGACGATCCAGGTGGTCACCATCGAGGAGTTGCGGTCCTTCTCCACCAACTGGCCGTCGGTGGGCTCGTCCACCTCCAGCAGGCAGTCGCGGACCCGCTTGCTGGTGGCCTGGAGCTTCCAGTGGACGAGGGTGCCCTTGCCGTCGCCGCCCTCGCGAACCTCGTACTCGCTGAAGTGCTCGGGCAGCAGCTGCCGGCGCGTGCCGCTGTAGTCGGCGAGCGCGTCGAACACGTCCTCCGGGTCCGCCGCGATCTCGCGCTGCGTGGTGGCCTCTACCTGCCCCATGTGTGTCTTCCTCCAGTAGTCGGCTGCCGGACCTGAGATGCGCCGCCAACCTGCGGTGCGCGCGGCCAAGCCAACCACCACTGGGCAGCGGGCCCAAATCCGGTTGACATCCCCGACGCGAACAGATGTTCTATTATCGAGGTGGGGGCTCGCCAGGATCACAACAGGAGGCCCGATGCGCTGGGACAATCTGGGAGAAGGCCCGTCCGCGCTGTTCGGCACGGATGTCGTCACTCGAACGGTGGACACCCCCGAGTTCCGCGGCATCACCTTCCACGAGGTGCGCGCCCGCTCGATCGTCAACCGCGTGCCGGGCGCCTCCCGTATGCCGTTCGAATGGACCGTGAACCCGTATCGCGGGTGCAGCCACGCCTGCGTCTACTGCTTCGCGCGCAAGACGCACGGCTATCTGGACCTCGACACCGGCCTCGGCTTCGACTCGCAGATCGTGGTCAAGGTCAACGCCCCGGAGCTGCTGCGCCGGGAGCTGGCCGCGCCCCGCTGGCGCGGCGACCACATCGCGATGGGCACCAGCGTCGACTGTTACCAACGCGCGGAGGGCCGCTATCAGTTGATGCCCGGCATCATCACCGCCCTGCGGGACCGCGCCAACCCGTTCTCGATCCTCACCAAGGGCACCCTGATCCTGCGCGATCTGGAGCTGCTGCGGCAGGCCGCCGAGGTCACCGACGTCGGCATCTCGGTCTCCGTCGGCTTCCTGGACCAGGCACTGTGGCGGACGGTCGAGCCCGGCACGCCCGCGCCCGGGCGGCGGCTCGACGTGGTGCGGACCCTCACCGCCCACGGCATCCCCTGCGGGGTCCTGATGGCGCCGGTGATCCCGTTCCTGTCCGACGCGCCGGAGCAGCTACGGGCCACGGTGCGGGCCGTCGCGCAGGCCGGAGCCGGCTCGGTCACGCCGCTGGTGCTCCATCTGCGGCCCGGCGCCCGCGAGTGGTTCCTGGCCTGGCTGGGCCGCCACCACCCGCATCTGGTGCGCCGCTACGAGGCGCTGTACGGCGGCGGCTCCTACGCCCCCACGTGGTACCAGCGCCGGATCACCCGGCAGGTCCACGAGCTGGCTGCCGAGTACGGCCTCGGGCCGTTCCGGCCGGGTCAGGCACGGCGGATACCGCCGAAGGCCGAGGTACCGGACGGGCCCGACGAGACTGTCCAACACGGGTCGCAGGCCACGCAGTTGACGCTGCTGTAGCGCCGCTCCTGCGCCTTCCCGGCTCCTCAGGCGCCGGTGGCGGCCGCAGCCGGGGCGGTGTCCAGGGCGCGGGCCAGGCGGTCGCGGGCGGCCGTCTGGGCGGCGATCCGGCGGTCGAGGACGGCGAGCCGCTCGCGGGCGATCCGCAGGCCCTCCGGGGAGGGCGGCGCGGTGGACAGGTCGCCGTCCAGGCAGCCCCGGAAGCAGGCGACGTCGGCGAGGGTGAGGCCGGCGTCGAGGAGATACCTGATGTTGCGGACCCGGACGGCGGCGCGGTCGTCGTAGACCCGGTAGCCGTTCGCCGCCCGCCGCGAGCCGATCAGGCCCTCGCTCTCGTACTTGCGCAGCGCCCGCGGTGACGTCCCCGTGCGGTCCGCCAGCTCTCCGATCCGCACGGATCGCCTCCTGTCCTCCGGGCCGGTCCGCGCCGCGTCCGGCCGCTCCTCCCGGCCCGGACGTACGCTACCGGCCCCGTTCAGCCGACCACCGCGCCCCCGTCCACCGGGAGGATCACCCCGGTCACGAAGGCCGCTTCCGGGGCGGCGAGGCGGGTGACGGCCCAGGCCACCTCCTCGGGGCGGCCGACGCGGCCCATCGGGGTGTGCTCGATCTGCCAGGCGCGCACCGCCGCCCGGCGTTCCGGGGTCCAGCCCTGGTGGTCCGCGATCGGGGTGTCGACCGCCCCGGGTGCCACGCCCACCACCCGCACGCCGCGCGGCGCCAGCTCCACCGCCCAACTGCGGGTGAGGAGTTCCAGGCCGGTCTTGGTGGCGGCGTAGACGGAGTTGCCGGGCCAGCCGCGCTGGCCGACCGAGGTGCTGATGTTCACCACGACGCCGCCGGCGCGCTCCAGAGAGGGCAGCGCCTCCTGGGTCAGCAGGACGGGCGCGATCAGATTGGTCGCCATCTGGGGCGCCATGGACTCCTTGGTGTGGCTGCCGAGGGCGCCACTGCCGACCACCGCGGCGTTGTTGACCAGGACGTCCAGCCGGCCGTAGGTCTCCACGGCGTGCCGGACGACGGCCTCGGGAGCGCCGTCCTCGGTGATGTCGGCGGGGTACGGGCTGATCTCGCCGTCGGTGCCGGCGGCGAGGGCGGCGGTCTCCGCCAGCGGTCCGGGGCGGCGGCCCACGGCCACCACGCGCGCGCCTTCCGCGGCGAACGCGCGGGCGGTGGCCCGGCCGATGCCGGTGCCGGCCCCGGTGATGACGACGACCCGGTGCGGGGTGCGCGGGGCGTGGGTGGTCTTCAGAGGTGTCTGTGCCATGCGGGAAGTCTCGAACCCTGCCCCCAGGGACAAGGTCAAGCACCGCGTCCAGGGCGGGGCGGCCGTCCGGTGGGGTATCCGACTGACCGGTGTCCACCGGGACTTCGGCCCTCTGTGGCAGGGACCGGACCGCGGGAGGCAGACATGGCAGGGGCGGAAGTGTGGGGTGCGGACAGGGCTCGTGAGGGGACGGACGGGCGGCCGCCGCGGGGAGTGCGGATACGGGATATGGCGGAGGCCGATGTCAACGGGGTCTCGGCGGTGCGGGTCCGAGGCCGGCAGACGGCGTAGCAGGAGCTGATGCCGCAGGCGTATCCGGACGCGTTGAGCGTGGCGGAGGACGCCCGTAAGCGCCGGGAGCGGTTCGCGCGCCGTCGGCCCGGGGCGTGGGCGCTGCCGGCGGCCGGGACGGCCCGGGCCGCGGCCCGCGGGTTCGGCGCGCTCGCTCTGTGGGTGGTACGGGGCAACGCCCGCGCCCGGCGCTTCTCCGAGCGCGCCGGTTTCGTGCCGGACGGGTCCGAGGAGGCGTACGACGTGGGCGGGTGGCGCGTCCCGGAGGTGCGCTACCCGCGCCCGCTCCCGTAAGCCGGTTGTCCGCGTCCGCTCTCCCGGCCGGTTGTCCGCTCCCGCGCCTTCAACCAGCCGGACCGGTGCCGTCCGCCCTTCCCGCCGCGCCCTCGGCCGCCGGACCGCCCGGGCCCACCGCGGGCGGGTCCTCGTGGACGCCCAGCCGGGCCAGGGACGCGGCGGCGGCCGCGGCGAGCCGGGGGTGGCCGGTGGCCGCCCGCAGCGCCGGGACCGCCCGTTTGTCGCCGAGGGCGCCCAGGCCCTCCACACAGGCCAGCGCCACCCGCCAGTACGGGGTGTGCGGGGTCAACAGCCGTTCCAGGGTGGCGATCAGGGCGGGGACGGACTGCGGGGCGCGGAGCTCGACGAGCAGCCGGACGGGGTGCAGGGCGTAGGCGGTGCGCAGCGGGTTGGTGGCGAGGGCGGCCGCGGCGCGGGCGGTGCGGGGGTCGTTGAGCCTGCCGAGGGCGTGCGCGGCGGTGGCGCAGCGGACCGGTTCGCGGTAGTTGAGCAGTAAGACCAGGGTCTCGAAGGCGCGCTTGTCGCCGGCGCAGCCGAGGATGAAGGCGGCGATCTCCCGGGCCCACAGGGGGCGCTCCACCGCGGTCAGCATCCGGGCGAGTTCCTCGCGTCCGGCGGGGCTGTTCTTGCGGGCCAGCCCGAGCAGCCGCTCGTAGGCGACCAGATCCTGCGGGGAACGGAGTTCGGCCCGCACCCGGTCCGTCAACTCGTGGAATTCGTCTTCCATTTGCCGCTCCCCTCCTGCCGGCCGCCCTGGTTCGCAGGGCGTGGCCGGCACCACAACCTAATGACCCGCATTACCCCTGGCGCTACGGTTACCCACCGGTTAACCTGCTGGAAGGAGCAGCACCCCTGCTCGGGCGGCCTGGTGACGCAGCCGCCGGAGTGTGTCGTCGGTTCGGCACACCACCCAGCACCACCGTCCGCGCGGGCACGGCAGCCCGCGCGACGACATCCTCACAGCACGCCCCTCAGGGGGGAAGCGCCACGGCCTCGGGACAGGGCCCGCAGCGCTCCTCCACCGCAGGCGCTGCCCGCAGTGCCGTGGCATTCCGCGGCCCTTTCCGCCGCCGGCCGGCCACGTGCCGCCGCAAGGACGCGCCGGTGCGCCTCAGCCCTCAGTCGTCACGTTCTCCCCTGCCGCAGGGGAACACCTTCAGGAGTCTCGCGATGGGCCGTCAGTCCACCCCTGATCCCGCCACTGCCCCCTCCGCCGCATCCGCCACGGCGCCGTCCGCCGCGCCCGCCTCCCCGGCTCTCGCCACCATCGCCGTCGTCGGCCTGGGCACCATGGGCACCGGCATCGCCGAGGTGCTGACCCGGGCCGGCCGCGAGGTCGTCGGCATCGACACCGACGAGGCCGCGGCGCGCCGGGCCCGCGCCGCCCTCGAAGCCGGCACCGCCCGCGCCGTGCGGCGCGAGCGCATGACCGAACGGGAACGGCAGGACGTGCTGTCCCGCTTCCGCACGTTCGGCGAGCTGCAGGCCGCCCGGGACGCCGACCTCGTCATCGAGGTGGTGCCGGAGGACTACGAGCTCAAGCGGGAGGTCTTCACCGCGCTGGACGGCATCGTCCGCCCCGACACCATCCTCGCCACCGGCACCAACGCGCTGTCGGTGACCCGGCTCGCCGCCGACTCGCTGCGCCCCGAGCGGGTGCTCGGCGTCCACTTCTTCAACCCGGCGCCGGCCATGAAGCTGGTCGAGGTGGTCTCCTCGGTGCTGACCGCGCCGACCGCCGTCGCGGCCGTCACCGCCCTCGCCCACGAGCTGGGCAAGGACCCGATCGCGGTGGGCGACCGCCCCGGCTTCGTCGCCGACGGACTGCTCTTCGGCTACCTCAACCAGGCCGCCGCGATGTACGAGTCGAAGTACGCCACCCGCGAGGACATCGACGCGGCGATGCGGCTCGGCTGCGGCCTGCCGATGGGCCCGCTGGCGCTGCTCGACCTGATCGGCGTGGACACCGCCCGCACGGTCCTGGAGGCCATGTACGCCGAGTCCCGCGACCGGCTGCACGCGCCCGCGCCGATCCTCGGCCAGCTCGCCGACGCGGGCCTGACCGGCCGCAAGGCGGGCCGCGGCTTCTACACCTACGAGGCGCCCGGCTCCGCGACGGTCGTGCCGGATGCCCAGACCCCGACGGACGATGCCGGCGGCGGCGCGGCGGCCGGCCGCCCGGTCCGCAGCGTCGGCGTCGCCGGCTCCGGGACGATGGCCAGAGGCATCGCCGAGGTGTTCGCCAAGGCGGGCTTCACCGTGGTGCTGGCCGCCCGCGGCCAGGAGAAGGCCGACCGGGCCAAGGAGCGGATCGCGAAGTCGCTGGCCCGCTCGGTGGACAAGGGCCGGCTGACCGCCGAGGCGCGCGACGCGGCGCTGGCCGCGATCACCCCGGCCGGCTCGCTGGACGCCTTCGCCGACGTCGACCTGGCGGTGGAGGCGGTGGCCGAGGACCTGGCCGTCAAGCAGCAGCTGTTCCGCACGCTGGACAAGGTCTGCAAGCCGGGCGCCGTGCTGGCCACCACCACCTCGTCCCTGCCGGTCGTCGCCTGCGCCCGCGCCACCTCGCGCCCGCAGGACGTCATCGGGATGCACTTCTTCAACCCGGCGCCGGCCATGAAGCTGGTTGAGGTGGTCCGCACCGTCCTGACCGGCGAAGAGGTGCACGCCACGGTCCGCGCGGTGTGCGCCAAGGTCCGCAAGCACCCGGTGGACTGCGGCGACCGGGCCGGCTTCATCGTCAACGCGCTGCTGTTCCCGTACCTGAACAACGCGGTCAAGATGGTCCAGGAGCACTACGCCTCGCTGGACGACATCGACGCCGCGATGAAGCTGGGCGGCGGCTACCCGATGGGGCCGTTCGAGCTGCTGGACGTGGTGGGGCTGGACGTCTCGCTCGCCATCGAGAAGGTGCTGCACGCCGCGTTCCGCGACCCGGGGCTGGCCCCGGCGCCGCTGCTGGAGCACCTCGTCGCGGCGGGCTGCCTGGGTCGGAAGACCGGTCGCGGCTTCCGTGAGTACGCCCGGCGCTGACGCGCGGCGGCGCCCCCGGGACCGGGGCGGGTGGGGCGGGCTGCTGGAGCCACCGGGCGCCCGCCCCGGCGTCCCGCCGCAGGTCACGGGGGCCCGAGCGGTATCTCATGCCGCAGGCCGCGAGAATATGCAGTACCTTCCCCACATGTCCCAGCCCGCGCGCCCGCCGTCCTCCGACGCCTCCGACCCGCCCACTCCCGGCACCCGCCGGGCGGCCGCCCAGCGGCTCAAGATGCGCCGCGAACTGTCGGCCGCCGCCATGGAACTGTTCGCGACCAAGGGCTACGAGGCCACCACGGTCGACGAGATCGCGGCCGCCGCGGGCGTCGCCCGGCGCACCTTCTTCCGGCACTTCCGCTCCAAGGAAGAGGCCATCTTCCCCGACCACGACGACACGCTGGTGCGTGCCGAGGCCGTCCTGGACGCCGCCCCGCCGCACGAGAACCCCCTCGACACGGTCTGCCGCGGCATCAAGGAAGTCATGCGGATGTACGCGTCCGCCCCGGCGGTGTCCGTGGCCCGTTACCGCCTCACCCGCGAGGTACCCACCCTCCGGGAGGCCGAGATCGCCTCGGTGGCCCGCTACGAGCGGCTGTTCACCCGCTATCTCCTGGGCCACTTCGACGAGGGCGCGCACCGCGAGGGCGACGACGACCCGCTGCTCGCCGAGGTCGCCGCGTCCGCCGTGGTCACCGCGCACAACCACGTCCTGCGCCGCTGGCTGCGGGCCGGCGCGGAGGGCGACGTCGAGACGCAGCTGGACCACGCCTTCGAGATCGTCCGGGAGACCTTCGGCGCGGGCATCGGCGCGGGCCGGGCGACCTCCGCGGAGACGCCTTCGGCGACGGTCTCCCGGGAGGGCGAGGTACTGGTCGCGGTCGCCCGCACCGACGCCCCGCTCGACGAGGTCATGCGCACCATCCGCAAGGCCCTCAAGGAACGGCACTCGGACACGCCCTGACCGCCTGCCGCGCCGGCGGGCCCGGGCAAGATCCGCGGAGCGGCTGACGGGCCCGCCCCGCTCGTGCTATCCACGGGACGTGGAGGACGCGAGCGGGGCGGGGCCAACTCCGGGCACGCACAACACGATCGGCGGCGGAACGGCAGGGCTCATCATCCAGGCCGGGCAGGCATCCATAGGCTTCCCCGGTCCCGCCCGCCACGTCGCACTGAACGCTCTGCCCCCGCGTCCCGCCGCCTTCCTCGGCCGCTCCGGAGCACTCGCCGAACTCCTCGCCCTCCTGGCGCCCGGCCAGCATGACGAACCACCGCGGGTGATCGCACTCGCCGGAGAGGGAGGAGTGGGCAAGACCGCCCTGCTGGCCGTCGCCGCTCACGCGGCGCGGCCCCGGTTTCCCGGCGGTGTGCTCGCCGCAGACGCGGGCGCACACAGCCGGCGGGATGCACTGACCGCCGAGGAACTGCTGGGGACGTATCTGCGGGCGATCGGCATCCCCGGGGACCAGCTCGAGCCCCACCGGAGCGGCTTAAAAAGCCAGTTCCACACCAAGCTCGGTGAGGCACCCGACCCGATGCTGATCCTGCTCGACGACGCGGCAGCCGAGGACCACATCGCCTCAGTGGTACCGCCCGACGGCCGCCACCTGCTGCTGGTCACCGTCCGCACCGCGCCCACCGACCCGGCCGTCACCGTCCTCCCGCTGGACTCGCTCGCTCCCGAGGATTCCGTCGCGCTGCTGGAGTCCATGACCGCCGCCCCGGTGCCGCGCGCCCGGCTCGCCGAGATCGCCGGGCTCTGCGGGCACCTGCCGCTCGCCCTGCACGTCGTCGCGGCGCGGCTGGGGCACGCCGCGGAAAGCGCCGAGCGGGTGCTGGCCTCGTTACGCCCACCGGGCGAGCGGCTGGCCGAACTCGGTCCCGTACGGCGGGCGTTCACCGCGTCCTACGAGGCCCTGAGCGACGACGACGCACGGATGCTGCGCCGGCTGGGCCTGCACCCCGGCACCGGGATCGAGGCCGGGGCCGCGGCCGCCCTGGCCGACGTCCCGGAGGCCGAAGCCGACCGTGCGCTGCGCCGCCTCACCCGGGCGCACCTGCTCCGCCCCGCGGGTCCGGACGGCCGGGTCCGCTTCCACGACCTGCTCCGGCTCTACGCGGGTGAACTGGCCGCCGGTGAACCGGAGTCCGTCCGTGCCGCAGCGCTGGACTGCCTGCTGGACCACTACGAGCGCTCCGCCGCCGACGCCGATGCCGCCCAGGACGACGCGTGGTTCGCCCGCGAGCACGAGACGCTGACGGCAGCCCTGGCGAGGGCGGTGGAGCGAGGGCTGGACGGGCACGTGGGGCCGATCGCCCGCCCGCTGGGCGCCTCTCTCGCCCGCCGCGGGCTGGTGTTGGACGCGCTGGCCGTACTGGAGTCCGGGGTGCGGGCCGCGCAGCGGCGTGCCGACCACGAGCAGGAGGCGGAGCTGCTGCGCGCGATGCGGCAGCAGTACCGCGCCGTGGGGCGGCCGACGGAGGCCAGGGCGTGTGCGGAGGCGGGGCATCTGGCCTGGGTGCGGGCGGGTGTGCGACCGGCCGCGTTCCACGACGACCTGGGGGAACAGGCAGCGGACCTGGGGGACTTCGCTGCCGCGGTCCACCATCTGGAACGGGCTCGGGCGCTGTGGCCGCAGCACGAGGCGCGGCGGGCGGCGGCGTCCCTGAGCGCCCTGGGCGAGGCCCTGGAGCGGCTGGGTCACGCGGACGCGGCGGCCATGGCCTACGGGCTGGCGGGACGGACCGCCCTCGGCGCCGGCGACCACACGGTCCAGGCGTACGTCTGGCTGCAGTTGGCCCGACGGGCCGACGATCCGCACGGCCGGCTGCGCCTGATCCAGGCCGGTCTGGACGCGGCACGGAAGGCCGGTGACGTCCGCGCGACGGTCGAGGCGCTGGCCGCACAGGGCACGGCACTGATGGAGAACGGCCGGCCGGCGGACGCCGAGCCGTTGCTCAAGGAGGCCCGCGACCTGGCCGACGAGAACAACCTCCTGCTGCTCCGGGTCCGGCTGCTGACCCTGGAGGCGTCCCGGCTGGAGCTGGCGGGGGACCTGACGGCCGCGGAAGAGTTGCGGTCCGAACTCGGCGACTCCGAGCCGCCGGTGGCCCCCGCGGTCCCCGCTCCCCCGGTCCGGCCCGCGGCCCACATCCGCCCCGTACTCCTCCGCCTCTTCGCGCTCCCGCTCTGTGCCGCCCTGTGGGCCGCCGGGTGTCTCGCGGCGCCCGGAGGAGGGCCGCCGCCGGTCGCGCTGTCGCTGGCGCAGCTCGGCCTGGCCGGGGTCACCGCCTGGGCCGCCCGGCGGGTGTGGCTGCGCGGCTCGGGCGGGCGGACGGGCGATCTCGTCGCGGCCGTCGCGCACCGGCGGCACGCGGAGGTGGCCGTCGCCCTGCTTCTCGTGGGCACCTGGGCCGGGGCCCCGCGGACCGCCGCCGCCGTCCCCGCGGCCCTCCTGTGCCTGCACTCCCTCGCCCAACACTGGCCGGCGTCGCGGACCCGGCGGCTCCGTCGGTATCGCCCGCGTTCCGACTGACGCCTCACCCGAATGGCGTAAGGGACGCACTCCTACCGTCCGCATGCGAGCCGATACATATCGGAACAAATACCACCTCCATCGGCCCGTTCTTTGCTCATGCGTGCCCAGCGCATGACATCTGAGAGAAATTCTTGGCACTCAGTGTCTTGTCGGCTGGCACGCGGTGTCATACGTTGTGGGTGTCCGGGCGGCCGGCGCACCACCCAACCGTGGCGTGCCGACTGTCCCCGCAAGCACCTTGCGCGCCCGGACGCCTGCGTCACAGGCACCCCTCGCGCTCACCGGCGCAATGCCGAGCACCACCGGCCGAACCGACGGCACCGCCCCCGCACCACCCCCGACGTTCCCTCAAGCCGTTCCGCAACGTTTCCCCAAGCTCTCAACTGCGATCGAGCAGGGGAGCCCCCTCCCGCCGGAGGCATACCGTGAACCAGATACTCGATGCGATCCTCGCGCCGGACAGTACGCGCGAGGACTTCGCCGCCCTCCCCCTCCCCGAGTCCTACCGCGCGGTCACCGTGCACAAGGACGAGGCCGAGATGTTCGCCGGCCTGTCCACCCGCGAGAAGGACCCCCGCAAGTCGCTGCACGTCGAGGACGTGCCGGTGCCCGAACTCGGGCCGGGCGAGGCGCTGGTGGCCGTGATGGCCTCCTCGGTGAACTACAACTCGGTGTGGACCTCGATCTTCGAGCCGCTGCCCACGTTCGGCTTCCTGGAGCGCTACGGGCGGCTCTCGCCGCTCGCCAAGCGCCACGACCTGCCGTACCACGTCATCGGCTCGGACCTCGCCGGCGTGGTGCTGCGCACCGGTCCGGGCGTCAACGCCTGGCACCCCGGTGACGAGGTCGTCGCGCACTGCCTCTCCGTGGAGCTGGAGTCCTCCGACGGCCACAACGACACCATGCTCGACCCCGAGCAGCGGATCTGGGGCTTCGAGACCAACTTCGGCGGCCTGGCGGAGATCGCGCTGGTCAAGTCCAACCAGCTGATGCCCAAGCCGCAGCACCTCAGCTGGGAGGAGGCGGCCGCGCCGGGCCTGGTCAACTCCACCGCCTACCGGCAGCTGGTCTCGCAGAACGGCGCGGCGATGAAGCAGGGCGACAACGTCCTGATCTGGGGCGCCAGCGGCGGCCTCGGCTCGTACGCGACCCAGTTCGCGCTGGCCGGCGGCGCCAATCCGATCTGCGTGGTCTCCTCCGACCAGAAGGCGGAGATCTGCCGGAAGATGGGCGCCGAGGCGATCATCGACCGCAACGCCGAGGGCTACCGGTTCTGGAAGGACGAGCACAACCAGGACCCCAGGGAGTGGAAGCGCTTCGGCAAGCGCATCCGCGAGCTGACCGGCGGCGAGGACGTGGACATCGTCTTCGAGCACCCGGGCCGGGAGACGTTCGGCGCCTCGGTGTACGTCACCCGCAAGGGCGGCACCATCGTCACCTGCGCCTCAACCTCCGGCTACCAGCACGAGTACGACAACCGCTACCTGTGGATGTCGCTGAAGCGGATCGTCGGCTCGCACTTCGCCAACTACCGGGAGGCGTGGGAGGCCAACCGGCTGATCGCCAAGGGAAAGATCCACCCGACGCTGTCCAAGACGTACCGCCTGGAGGACACTGGCCAGGCCGCCCACGACGTGCACCGCAACCTCCACCAGGGCAAGGTCGGCGTGCTGTGCCTGGCCCCCGAGGAGGGCATGGGCGTGCGCGACGAGCAGCTGCGCGCGAAGCACATCGATGCGATCAACCTGTTCCGCGACACGGCGCCGCAGGCCGGCGCACCCGACCGGAACGCCTGAGGATCGGGACTACATGACTGAGCGTCAGAAGGATCGTCCGTGGCTGATGCGGACGTACGCCGGGCACTCCACCGCCGAGGCGTCCAACGAGCTGTACCGGCGCAACCTCGCCAAGGGCCAGACCGGCCTGTCGGTCGCGTTCGACCTCCCGACGCAGACCGGATACGACCCCGACCACGTACTGGCCCGCGGCGAGGTCGGCCGGGTCGGGGTCCCGGTGTCCCACCTCGGTGACATGCGGCGGCTGTTCCAGGACATCCCGCTGGAGCAGATGAACACCTCGATGACCATCAACGCCACCGCCATGTGGCTGCTGGCGCTCTACCAGGTGGTCGCCGAGGAGCAGGGTGCCGACATCGCCAAGCTGTCCGGCACCACGCAGAACGACATCGTCAAGGAGTACCTCTCGCGCGGGACGCACGTCTTCCCGCCGGGACCGTCGCTGCGGCTGACCACCGACATGATCACGTACACGGTCAACCACATCCCCAAGTGGAACCCGATCAACATCTGCAGCTACCACCTGCAGGAGGCGGGCGCCACGCCGGTCCAGGAGATCTCGTACGCGATGTCCACCGCGATCGCCGTGCTGGACGCGGTGTTCGCCTCCGGCCAGGTGCCCGAGGAGCGGCGGGGCGATGTCGTGGCCCGTATCTCGTTCTTCGTGAACGCGGGCGTCCGCTTCGTCGAGGAGATGTGCAAGATGCGCGCCTTCGGCCGCATCTGGGACAAGATCACCCGCGAGCGCTACGGCATCGAGGACCCCAAGCAGCGCCGCTTCCGCTACGGCGTCCAGGTCAACTCCCTGGGGCTGACCGAGGCGCAGCCGGAGAACAACGTCCAGCGGATCGTCCTGGAAATGCTGGCCGTCACGCTCTCCAAGGACGCCCGCGCCCGCGCCGTCCAACTGCCCGCCTGGAACGAGGCGTTGGGGCTGCCGCGGCCCTGGGACCAGCAGTGGTCGCTGCGTATCCAGCAGGTCCTCGCGCACGAGTCGGACCTGCTGGAGTACGAGGACATCTTCGCCGGGTCGCATGTCGTCGAGGCCAAGGTGGCGGCCCTGGTGGCCGACTGCCTGGTCGAGATCGACCGGATCGAGGAGATGGGCGGCGTGATGGCGGCCGTGGAGTCCGGCTATCTGAAGTCGCAGCTGGTCTCCGCGCACGCCGAGCGGCGGGCCCGGATCGAGTCCGGCGACGAGAAGATCGTCGGCGTCAACTGCTTCGAGGGCACCGAGCCCAACCCGCTCACCGCCGACCTGGACACCGCCATCATGACGGTGGACCCGGCCAACGAGGAGCGGGTGGTGCGCTCCCTGCACACGTGGCGGGACAACCGCGACGAGCTGCGGGCCCAGGAGGCGCTGTCGGCCCTGAAGAAGGCCGCGGCGGGCGACACCAACCTCTTCCCGGCCACCCTGGAGTGCGCCCGCGCCGGGGTGACGACCGGCGAGTGGGCCTGGGCGCTGCGGGACGTCTTCGGCGAGTTCCGGGCTCCCACGGGCGTCTCGGGAGCGCCGGTGGCGGTCACCGCCGAGGCCGGCTCGCCGCTGGCGGCGGTCCGCGAGAAGGTCGCCCGGACCGCGGCCGACCTGGGCGGCGGCCGACTGCGGCTGCTGGTCGGCAAGCCCGGCCTGGACGGGCACAGCAACGGTGCCGAGCAGATCGCGGTGCGGGCCAGGGACGCCGGCTTCGAGGTGGTCTACCAGGGCATCCGGCTCACCCCGGAGCAGATCGTGGCCGCGGCGGTCGCCGAGGACGTGCACTGCGTGGGGCTGTCGATCCTGTCCGGGTCACACGCCGCGCTGGTGCCGGACGTACTGGAGCGGCTGCGCCGCGCCGGGGCCCCCGACCTGCCGGTCATCGTCGGCGGCATCATCCCGTCCGCGGACGCCGCGGAGCTGCGCGAGGCGGGGGTCGCCGCCGTCTTCACCCCGAAGGACTTCGGGATCACGGAGATCATCGGCCGTATCGTCGACGAGATCCGTACCGCGAACAAGCTCGATCCCCTGGAGGTCCTCGCATGACGTCGCCCGTGCGGCGGGCGCGTCCGTGCCGTCCGTGCCCGGCGGTCCCCGCCCGCGCGGCGGCCGGTACCCACGCCCACGCCCTCCAGGCCCTCGCCCGCACGTCCACATCCGAAGCCCCGGAGGCATGAGCGCAATGCAGTTCGGCCGTACCTACGAAGAGTTCACCGTCGGCGACGTCTACAAGCACTGGCCGGGAAAGACAGTGACCGAATACGACGACCACCTCTTCTGTCTGCTGACCATGAACCACCATCCGCTGCACATGGACAGCAACTACGCGGAGCAGACCACCGACTTCGGAAAGAACGTGGTCGTCGGCAATTACATCTACTCGCTGCTGCTGGGCATGTCGGTGCCGGACGTCTCCGGAAAGGCCATCGCCAATCTGGAGATCGAGTCGCTGAAGCACGTGGCGCCGACGTTCCACGGCGACACGATCTACGGCGAGACGACGGTGCTCGACAAGACGCCGTCGAAGTCCAAGTCGGACCGGGGCATCGTGTACGTCGAGACCAAGGGCTACAAGCAGGACGGCACCCTGGTCTGCGTCTTCCGGCGCAAGGTGATGGTCCCCACGGCCACCTACATCAAGGAGCGCGGCGGCGAGCAGCCCGGCCGCCCCGAACTCAAGGCCCCCGCGGCCCGGAAGGAGAAGTGACCCCATGGCGCGTCTTGCACGGACCGAGGGCCTGACCGACATCCAGCGGGAAATCCTCTCCACCGTCCGGGATTTCGTGGACAAGGAGATCATCCCTGTCGCCACGGAGCTGGAGCACCGCGACGAATACCCGACGCAGATCGTCGAGGGCCTGAAGGAACTCGGCGTGTTCGGGCTGATGATTCCCGAGGAGTACGGCGGGCTGGGCGAGTCGCTGCTCACCTATGCGCTGACGGTCGAGGAGATCGCCCGCGGCTGGATGAGCGTCTCCGGCATCATCAACACCCACTTCATCGTGGCGTACATGCTCAAGCAGCACGGCACCCAGGAACAGAAGGACTACTTCCTTCCGAAGATGGCGGCCGGTGAGATCCGGGGCGCCTTCTCGATGTCGGAGCCGGCGCTGGGATCCGATGTGTCGGCCATTTCCTCCAAGGGTGTGCGGGACGGCGACGAGTACGTCCTGAACGGCCAGAAGATGTGGCTGACCAACGGCGGCTCGTCCACCCTCGTGGCGGTGCTGTGTCGCACGGACGAGGGCCACCCGGAGGGCACCGCCCCGCACAAGTCGATGACGACCTTCCTGGTGGAGAAGGAGGCGGGCTTCGGCGAGGTCCGGCCGGGCCTGACCATTCCGGGCAAGATCGAGAAGATGGGCTACAAGGGCGTCGACACCACCGAGCTGATCATGGACGGTCTGCGCATTCCGGCGGACCGGGTCCTCGGCGGCGAGACGGGGCGTGGCTTCTATCACATGATGGACGGCGTCGAGGTGGGCCGGGTCAATGTGGCCGCGCGCGGCTGCGGGGTGGCCCAGCGGGCCTTCGAGCTGGGCGTGGCCTACGCGCAGCAGCGGCACACCTTCGGCAAGCCGATCGCCCAGCACCAGGCGATCCAGTTCAAACTCGCGGAAATGGCGACAAAGGTGGAGGCGGCGCATGCCATGATGGTTAATGCCGCACGCAAAAAGGACTCCGGACAACGAAACGACCTTGAAGCGGGCATGGCAAAGTACCTGGCCTCCGAATACTGCAAGGAGGTGGTCGAGGACTCCTTCCGCATCCATGGCGGCTACGGCTTCTCCAAGGAGTACGAGATCGAGCGCCTCTACCGGGAGGCCCCGATGCTCCTGATCGGCGAGGGCACGGCCGAGATCCAGAAAATGATCATCGGTCGCCGGCTACTTGAGGAGTACCGCATCCAGGGCTGAACATCCCTTTTGGGGCGTTTTCCGGTAGATAAAGATCACACCCTGTCATCGTTCTTCGGCCACGGATTGGCTCTGGCTCTTGGCCAGTTGCCGCTCGCAACCGATAGCATCCCAGGAAAGCCGCCGTCCCCCGTATCCATACGCGGCATCCTCCGCTACGAAGGTCATCCATGCCCCACAGCCAATCCTCTGCACAACGCGGTCGCGTCCGCCTCGCGCGCGGAGCGTCGCCGTGGCTCCTCCCGACCGTGGCAACGGCGGCGCTCAGCGTGGCCCGCGCCCGCCGGTCGGGACGCTGGGCCGCCGTTGCCGTGCCCACCACCGCACTCGCGGCGGGCATGCTGTGGTTCTTCCGCGACCCCGAGCGAGAGATCGCTCAGGGCCGCGTCATCTCTCCGGCCGACGGCGTGGTGCAGAGCATCATGCCGTGGAAGGACGGCCGCACCCGCGTCGCGATCTTCATGAGCCCGTTGAACGTCCACGTCAACCGCGCGCCGCTGGCCGGCACCGTGACGTCCGTGGAGCACATCCCCGGCGGCTTCGTTCCGGCGTTCAACAAGGAGAGCGAGAACAACGAGCGGGTCGTCTGGCACTTCGACACCGAGCTGGGCGACATCGAGATGGTGCAGATCGCCGGCGCGGTCGCCCGCCGCATCGTCCCCTACGTGCCCCAGGGGACCAAGGTCGAGCAGGGTGAGCGCATCGGCCTGATCCGCTTCGGCTCGCGGGTGGATGTCTATCTCCCGGAGGGCGTCGAGCCGGCCGTCGAGGTCGGCCAGGCCACAACCGCGGGGGTGACTCGCCTTGACCGTGATTGATCCCGAGACCCAGGCGGGCTGGGCGCCCGAAACCGACGAGGACGACGATGACATGCCGCTGTCCACGCGGCTGTCAATAGCGGACACCCTCACGCTCGGCAACGCCATCTGCGGCTTCATGGCCGTGTACTTCACCACCACCGGCGTCCTCATCCCCCACCTGACGGGGACCGAGGACGGCGGAATGGCGCGGCACAGCGCCGCGATGGCCGTGATCCTGATGCTGCTGGCGTCGGTCTTCGACCTCTTCGACGGGCTGGTGGCGCGCAAGCTGCGGGCCTCGGCGATGGGGGCCGAGCTCGACAACCTCTCCGACCTGATCAGCTTCGGCCTGGCACCCGCGTACTTCGTCGTGACCTGGGGCATGGTCGCCCAGGACGCGCACCAGCGGGTGTCGGTGGTGGCGGCGGTGGTGGTGCTGCTGGCGGTGGTGCTGCGGCTTGCCCGCTTCTCCTGCGTCACGCTGCGCGACGGCATCTTCCAGGGCATGCCGAGCCCCTTCGGCGCCCTGACCGTCGTCGCCATCGTCCTGCTGGAGCTGCCGTTCCTGCCGACGCTGCTGGCGATCATCGGGGTGGCCTGGCTGATGGTGAGCCGGGTCGAGTACCCCAAGCCGCGGGGCCGGCTCGCGGTGGCGATGCTCAGCTGGATCGTGCTCAGCATGGGCATGCTCGCCGCCTGGGCGCTGGACGCCCCCGGCGGTCAGCTGCTGCTCCAGACCGGCTGCTCCCTGCAGATCGTGCTGGGCGCCATGATCCCGGTCTTCGCGACGGCCCGGAGGGTCAACACCTTCCGCGACAACCGCCGCGAGTCGCGCGCCGAGTCGCGCGCCGCGCACCAGCCCTGACGGGCCCGGGCGGCGGCCCCCGGAGAACGCAGAGAGGCCCCGAGCGGAACACTCCGCTCGGGGCCTCTTCGTGTGTCTCCGGACCTTTTCGTGTGTGGGGCGGGCGCCCGGCGCGCCCCTCGGGCATTTCCGCCAGGACGCCTCGGCCCCCGGTCCTCGGAGACCGGCCCTCAGAGGACCCTCAGACCAGGAAGTCCCGCGCCAGGCTCTCCGCCGCCCGCTCCAGCAGCGGACCCGCCTCGGCCATGCAGCGGACCGGGTCGGGCTCCAGGTCCGTCAGGGCGTACGCACGGCGGATGCCCGCCGCCGCGAGCGCCTCCTCGGGCAGCAGCAGCCGCCCACAGACCGCGGCCACCTCGATGCCCGCCGCCCGCGCCGCCGCCGCGACCCCGGCCGGCGCCTTGCCGTGCAGGGTCTGCGCGTCGAGCGACCCCTCACCGGTGATCACGAACGTGGCCCGGGCCAGCGCCGGCGCGAACCCCAGCACATCCAGCATCACGTCGATCCCCGGCCGGAACGCGGCGTCCAGCCCGACCAGCGCGCCGTAGCCGATACCGCCCGCCGCCCCGGCCCCCGGGGCCAGCGCGTGCTCAGCCGCCTTCGGGCCGACGGCGCGCTCCAGCACCTCGGCGAAGTGCGCCAGCGCGGCGTCCAGGACGGCCACGTCCTCCTCGCTCGCGCCCTTCTGGGGCCCGTAGACGGCCGGCGCGCCCTTGGGGCCGGTCAGCGGATTGTCGACATCGCTGGCGAGCACGATGTCCGTACGGGCCAGCCGCGGGTCGAGCCCCGACAGGTCGGCCGTGGCCAGCTCCCGCAGCCCGCCGCCGCCCGGCCCGACCGGCGCCCCGTCGGCGTCCAGGAAGCGGGCGCCCAGCGCCGCCAGCATGCCCGCGCCGCCGTCGGTGGTGGCGCTGCCGCCGACCCCGAAGACGATCGACGTCGCCCCCGCGTCCAGCGCCGCGAGCAGCAGCTCACCGGTGCCGTAGGTGGTGGCCGTCAGGGGTGCGAAGACGCCCCGCGGGAGGTGCTGGAGGCCGGACGCCTCGGCCATCTCCACCACCGCCGTGCCGTCCTCGCGCAGCGCGAAGGTGGCCGTCACCGGATCGCCGGTGGGCCCGGTGACCCGTGCCTCGTGCCGGGTGAAACCGGCCGCGAGGGCCGCCGCGGTCGTCCCGTCACCACCGTCCGCGACCGGGACCGCCGCCACGTCCAGACCGGGGACCACGCGCCGCAGACCGGCCGTGACGTGCTCGGCGACCTCGACGGCCGTGAGCGAGCCCTTGAACTTGTCCGCGGCGATCAGCACATGTGCTGTGTTCGTCCTTGCTGCGTCCGCCACCGTGTTTCCCCTTGCTTTCGAACTGGCAGTCGCGCCGCTGAGACCATATCCGCCCGACGCCCCCGCCGAACAGAGCGGACGGAGCGGACGGAGCGGGTGGACCGGATGGGGCGGACGGGGCGGATGGAGCGGACGGACTGGACGGAGATCACCCGCCCCGTCCTCACCTGACCTCGCGGGCCCTCCCCTGCTGCCGGGCCCTCCCCTGCCGTGCCCTCACTCCCGTCATCTCCCCGTCAGCCTCCCGTCAGCCTCTGGCCCGTGCTTCTCCGCGCCGCCGGCCACCGCCTAGGCTCACGCCCGTGACGACCATGGACGACGACTACGCCACCTACCTCGCCGGACTGCCCCGGGTGCTCGCCGGCGCGGGGGTCATCTTCCGCGACGCGGAGGGCCGCCTGCTGCTCGTGGAACCCAACTACCGGGACACCTGGGTGCTGCCCGGCGGCACCATCGAGTCCGACGCCGGGGAATCCCCGCGCGAGGCCGCCCGCCGGGAGACCCTGGAGGAGATCGGCCTGGACGTGGCACCGGGCCGGCTGCTCGCCGTCGACTGGGTTCGCGGGGAGGCCCATCCCCCACTGGTTTCGTACCTCTTCGACGGCGGAGTACTGGACGCGACGCAGCTCGCCGCCGTCCGCCTGCAGGAGGAGGAACTCCTCTCCTGGCGCCTGGTCCACTGGGACGAGGCCGAAACCCTGCTGGCCAAGGACCTGCGCCTGCGCATCCGCGGCGCCCTGGACGCCCTGGAGAACGGCCACGGCCCGGTGGAACTGGAGGATGGACTACGGCCGGACTGAGGGATGAGGCGTGAGGGACGAGGGGGCGGGCGGGGCTGAACGCCGGGCGCCTTCTACCTGTCATACCTGGGTTTGAGAACCGTGGGTTGATTTCTTCTCCCCGCCCGCCCCCTAGCCTCGTTCTCATGAAAGAGATCGCGGCACGCATCGCGCGGGTGCCGGGAGTCGTCGGGGTCATGCTCGGGGGCAGCCGCGCACGAGGAACCAACCGCCCGGATTCCGACTGGGACCTGGGCGTCTACTACCGGGGCTCACTGGATCTGCCCGCGCTGCAGGCACTGGCAGCGGACGTGACCGGCGGCCCCGTCGAGATACACCCGCCAGGTGCCTGGGGGCCATGGGTGAACGGCGGGGCGTGGCTGGTCCTGCCCGACGGCAGCCATCTGGACTGGATCTTCCGGGACCTGGACCGGGTGCGGCGAGTGTGGGAGGACTGCCGCACCGGCCGCTTCGAGACCGGCATGCAGGCCGGCCACCCCCTCGGCTTCTGGTCCCCCGCCTATCCGGGCGAGGTGGCCCTCGGCCGAATACTGGCCGACGGCTCAGGGGAGTTGGGCCGCCTCAAGGAGGAGACCGGGACGTATCCCGAGCCGCTGCGCAAGGCACTGACCGGTGCCGCCGTCTGGGACGCGGGCTTCTCGGTGGCGATGGCGGCCAAGTCATCGGCGACCGCGGACGTCCTGCACGCCTCGCTGTGCCTGTCCCGTGCGGTCGGCGCCCTCGTCCAGGCCCTGCACGCCCACCACCGCATCTGGTGCCTCAACGAAAAGGGCGCCCTGGCGACGGTCGCCACCCTCCCCCACACCCCACCGGACTTCACCGCCCGCGCCACCGCACTCCTCGGCGAACTGGGCCGCACTCAGGCCGAGTTGCACCACACCCTCACCCAGGCGGAAAACCTGGTTGCGGAGGTGAGGGAGGCGGTCACGACAGAGGAGTGACGGGAGAGTGGGGCGTGGAGGGGTGAGGGGTGAGGGGTGAGGGGTGAGGGGGTGGGGGGGTGGGGGGGTGGGGGCGAGCTGTGATGTGACGTAGGGGCAGGGCGGGGGTGGTGGGGGGCGGGGGGGGCGGGGGGGAGCCCCCGGCGGCGCGCGGTGCCGGGTGAGTCGGGCTGGCCCCGGTCGCGGGTGGGGCGGGCCGGGGCCGGTTGTCAGATGGGGCGGACCAGCCCTGGTTACTGGGTGGGGCGAGCTGGCGCCGCTTGCTGGGCAGGGCGGCCAGCCCTACTTGGCTGGTGGGCGGGCCATGGGGTTCAGCTGCTGACGCCGACTGTGTGGTGGTAGGTGGTGGGGTCGGGGATGAGGTCGAGCATGGCGCGGGCGACGTCGGCGCGGGGGATGGAGCTGCCGGACGGGCCGGCTTCGACAGCGTGGCGGTAGCGGCCGGTGCCCGGCTTGTCGAGCAGACGGGGCGGGCGGACGGAGGTCCAGTCGAGGTCGGTCTCGCGAAGGACGGCCTCCATGCGTTCCAGGTCGGTGTAGAGCTCCTTGAGGATGGCCCAGAGCAGCGGACCGAAGACCCGGTGGGTGAGGAACGGCTGGCCGGCGCCGGTGTGGTTGAGCGGGCCGGCGCTGACAACGAGAAGGCGGCGCACGCCGGCTGTCGCCATGGCCTCGGTCACCGCGCGGGCCGAGGTCGAGGCGGGACGCAGTGGATCATGGCGGCCTGCCTGGCCGATGCCGGAGAGGACCGCGTCGGCGCCCTCGACGGCGGGTTCGACGGAGGCGGCGTCGAGGGGGTCGGCGCGGACGATCGTGAGGCGCGGGTGGCGGTCGGTCAGTTTCCCGGGGCTGCGCAGTGCGGCGGTCACGTCGTGCCCGTCGGCCAGTGCCTGCCGGACGAGGTGTCGGCCGATGCCTCCCGAGGCTCCGACGACGGTGATCTTCATGGGTCCTCCGGTGGTCTTTCCCGGCCCGAGCGGAGAAGGGAGAGGGAAGAGAGGGAAGCGGGCGAGGATGGGTGAGTGAGCACTTACCCACCAGTGTGGGTGAGTGTTCACTCACCTGTCAATGTAGAGTCGTCCCCATGAGTCCTGAAGCCCATGCCCCGCTGTCCGGAGGGGCGTTGACGCGCTCCCGCATCCTGGACGCCGCCGCCGCGCTGATGACGAGCGTGGGCCTGACCCACACCACGACCAAGCAGATCGCCAAGGAGGCGGGGTGCTCCGAGGCGACGCTCTACAAGCACTTCCGCAACAAGGAGGAGATCTTCGTGCGGGTGCTGCACGAGCGGGTGCCGCAGTTCTCCGACGCGTTGGCCGAGCTGCCGGAGCGGGTGGGCGACAAACGCGGTCCGGCCGGGCACCTCGAGGAGGTGGTGCTGGCCGCGTTGCGGTTCTACCGGAGGTCGTTCCCGATCGCGGCGTCGCTGTTCGCCAGTCCGGAGTTGCTGGCGACGCATCGGCGCAGGCTGGACGAGCTGGGCGCCATGGGGCCGCACAATGCGAGCGGACAGCTGGCGGCGTATCTGGCGGCGGAACAGAAGCTGGGGCGGGTCTCGGCCGCAGCCGATCCGTATGCGGCGGCCAATCTGCTGATCGGCGCCTGTTTCCACCGGGCCTTTCTCGACCTGTTCTTCGACGGGGAGGCGCCGGCGGGAGCGCTGCGGCCCGAGGGCGAGGAGGAGTTCGCGGCGGAGACGGTACGGGCGCTGCTGGGCGGGCTCGCGCCGTCGGGCGACGCGTAACGGGTCGGAGGCGGGTCAACCAGGTCGGGGGCGGGTCAACCAGGGGCGGGCCGGGCGGGCCCCGTCCGGGCGCGTGCCCCTGTCCCCGGGCGGACGCGCCTGTCGCCGGGTGGGCGGTCCGTCAGTCGTCGGCCATGCCTGCTCGGGGCCGCCCCCCCGATCACTCCGACGCGCCCCGGACACCGCTCAGGCGCAGTCGTCCGGTGGGAAGAGCCCGTCGGCGGCGCGTTCGAAGGTGAGCAGGCGGCGCTTGCGGTCGAGGCCGCCGCCGTAGCCGGTGAGGCTGCCGTTGGCGCCGACGACGCGGTGGCAGGGGACGATGATGCCGATCGGGTTGCGGCCGTTGGCCAGACCGACGGCGCGGGACGCGTTCGGGGCGCCGAGGCGGGCGGCGAGCTGCCCGTACGAGATCGTCTCGCCGTAGGGGATGGTGCGCAGGGCGGCCCAGACGCGGCGCTGGAAGGGGGTGCCGTGCAGCGCGAACGGCAGGTCGAAGGTGGTCAGTTCGCCCCGGAAGTAGGCGCGGAGCTGGGCGATGGCCACGGCGAAGGGCGGTTCGTCGGTGTCGGCGGGGGTGCCGAAGGTCTCCTGGGGCGGGCGGTGGCGCTGGTCGGTCATGTAGAGGCCGCTGAGGGCTTCGCCGTGGGCGACGAGGGTGAGCGGGCCGACGGGTGTGTCGGCGAGGACGGTGTGGGTCACCGGCCCGGAGGGGCCTGTGGTGGCTTTGGTACCGGTGGTGGCCGCGGGGGTGGCGGTGGTGGGTGTGGGCATGGTGGGGCTCAATTCGTGGGGAGTCGGTTGATGGGGTGGTCGTCGGTTGCCCAGAGGTACTGGACGGCGTAGGCGCGCCAGGGGCGCCAGCGAGCGGAGTGACGGATGAGGGCCGCGGGGGTGGCGGGCAGGCCGAGGCCGGCGGCGGCGCGGCGCAGGCCGAGGTCGGTGGGGGTGAAGGCGTCGGGGTCGCCGAGGGCGCGCATGGCGATGCATTCGACGGTCCAGGGGCCGATGCCGGGGAGCGCGGCGAGGCGGGCGCGGGCCTCGTCCCGGTCGCTGCCGACGCCGAGTTGGAGGGTGCCGTCGGTGAGGGCCGCGACGACGCCGGTGAGGGTGGCGCGTCGGGTGCGGGGCATGGCGAGGGTGTCCGGGTCGAGGGCGGCGAGGGCGGCGGGGGTCGGAAAGAGGTGGGTGAGGCCGCCGCAGGGGTCGTCGACCGGTTCGCCGTGGGCGAGGACCAGGCGGCCGGCGTGGGTGCGGGCGGCGGCGGTGGAGACCTGCTGGCCGAGGACGGCGCGGATCGCGAACTCGTCGGCGGCGGCGGTGCGCGGCACCCGGCGGCCGGGGGCCTTGTCGACCAGCGGCGCGAGCTGCGGGTCCTTCCGGAGCAGGCTGTCGACGGCCTCCGGGTCGGCGTCGAGGTCGAGCATCCGGCGGCAGCGGGCGATGGCGCCGGCGAGGTCACGGAGGTCGGTGAGGGAGAGTCGGCAGTCGATGTGGTCGGGGTGGGGGGTGAGGGCGACGATGCCGTGTCCGTAGGGGAGGTCGAGGGTGCGGCGGTAGGCGCCGTCGCGCCATTCCTCGACGCCGGGGACGGCGGTGGCGGCGAGGTGTCCGAAGAGGTTGTCGGGGTTGAGCGGCTGCCGGAAGGGGAGTCGCAGGGTGAGGGTGCCGGGGGTGGTGGCGCGGGGGCCGGGGCGGGCGCGGCCGCGGAGTTCGGTGGGCGCGAGGGCGAAGACCTCGCGGACGGTCTCGTTGAAGGAGCGGATGCTGGCGAATCCGGCGGCGAAGGCGATCTCGGCCATCGGGAGGGTGGTGGTCTCGATCAGGAGCCAGGCGGTCTGGGCGCGTTGGGCGCGGGCCAGGGCGAGCGGGCCGGCGCCGAGTTCGGCGCGGAGTTGGCGTTCGATCTGGCGGGGGCTGTAGCCGAGGCGGGCGGCGAGGCCGGGGACGCCTTCGCGGTCGACGATGCCGTCGGCGATCAGCCGCATGGCGCGGGCGACCAGGTCGGCGCGCTCGTCCCATTGCGGGGAGCCGGGGCTGGCGTCCGGGCGGCAGCGTTTGCAGGCCCGGAAGCCGGCCTGTTGGGCGGCGGCCGCGCTGGGGTAGAAGCGCATGTTCTCGGGTTTGGGGGGCACCACCGGGCAGCTGGGCCGGCAGTAGATGCCGGTGGTGACGACGGCGGTGTAGAACCATCCGTCGAAGCGGGCGTCCTTGGACTGCACGGCGCGCAGACAGCGCTCGGTGTCGGTGTGCATGTCCTCCAGGATTCCTCAGCCGACGAGGCACAGGCTGGCGGAAATCCGACATCAACCTCGGCTCGTCAGCCCGGATACTGCCTCCCACCGCCTCGGTTCGTCAGTCCCGACGCCGATCCGCCTTCGTCTGCCCGTTGCTCTGGACAGGGGTGGGCGTGCGGCACAGGGGTGGGCGTGCGGCGCGGCCGTCACTCGGCGAGGGCGGTCTCGTAGGCGGCGTCGGCGATCGGCCAGCGGTAGACGCCGGTGGAGATGGCGGGAAAGGCGACGGCGCGGGCGCCCAGTTCCTCGGCAGTGCGCAGAGACTCGCGGTAGCAGGAGGCCAGGAGTTCGGTGCGGTCCTCGGAGGCCGAGTGAACGGGGCCGACGGTGTGGACGTTTTACCCAGCTGTCGAAGCGCCGCGCCCAGCGGGACGCCTGGCTCACCGAGATCGCCCCGGGTTCGGCGGCGGTCGTCGCCGACCACCCGGCGCTGCGCCGCTGCTCGCTGCCGTCGGCCCGCTGATCCCGGTCCCCGCCGTTCGGGAATCTCATCGCTGGGGCGTTTGGGCCGCGCCTTCGGTGTCCGCAGTGCTGGTCGCGTTGCCGGGTGAGGGGGACGGACTGCCGTGTGGGACACCGGTGTTGACGAGCACGGTGGACGTCAGGGTGGCCAGGACGAGGATGCCGGTCGCCCACCAGCTGGCCTGGGTGCAGCCGTTGACCAGGGCCTGGGCCCGGAGCAGTTGGTGTGCGGCCGGAGTGGTCACGTCTGCCGGGTGTGCAGAGAGGTAGGCCGTCGTGGCGGAGGCCGCAACGGTGTTCAGCAGGGCGGTGCCGACGGCGCCGCCGACCCGCTGCGAGGCGTTCACCATGGCGGAGGCGACCCCGGCGTCGTGCGGCTCGATGCCGTGCGTGGCGAGCGACATGGCGGGCGTGAGGGCCGTGCCTATGCCGACGCCGAACGTCAGTTGCGTGGGCAGGAGCAGATCCGCGTACGCCGAGTCCACCTCCAGCCGGGTCAGGAGCAGCATGCTGACCGCGGCGAGCAGTAGTGCCGGCGCCATGACGAGGCGGGGCGGGAAGCGGGTCGTCAGGCGGGGGCTGAGCTGCGTGGAGCCGATGATCATGCCGGCGATCACCGGCAGGAACGCGAAGCCCGTGCGGACGGGAGAGTAGCCCTGCACGAGCTGGAGGTAGTACGTCAGGAACAGGAAGAGACCGAACATCGGGACGGCGGCGAGTCCGAGCACGAGGTAGGCACCGGCGCGGTTGCGCTCCGTCAGGACGCGTAAGGGGAGCAGTGGGAAGCGTACCTTCGCCTCGGTGAGCACGAAGGCGAGGAGCAGCACGGCTGAGGCGACGAACACGTACACCGTCAGGGTGTCCGGCCCGCCGGCGGACCCGGCACGCGTGAAGCCGTACACCAGCGCCACCAGGCCGGTGGTGGCGAGCATGACGCCCGGTATGTCGAGTGGTGCGCGGTGGCGGCCGCCGGCGGGCTCACGGATGACGAAGAGCGCACCCGTCGCCGCGACCACGGCGAACGGGATGTTCACGAAGAAGGTCCAGCGCCAGCTCAGGTACTCGGTGAGAAAGCCGCCGAGGATCAGGCCGAGCGCGCCACCGACTCCGGTGATCGCGCCGTAGATGCCGAAGGCCCTGGTGCGTTCCTTGGCGTCGGTGAACATCACGGCGAGCAGGGACAGGGTGGCTGGGGCGAGCAGCGCGGCGAAGACGCCTTGGAGGGCGCGGGCACCGAACATCGTCGCTTCGCCCGGCGCGGCACCGCCCAGGGCGGAGGCCAGGGCGAAGCCGACGAGGCCCGTCACCAGGGCCCGCTTGCGGCCCCACAGGTCGGCGATGCGGCCGCCCAGCAGGAGGAGACCGCCGAAGGCGAGGGCGTAGGCGGTGATGGCCCACTGTTTGTCGGCGTCGGAGATGCCCAAGTCGTGCTGAGCGGCGGGCAGTGCGATGTTCACGATGGTCGAGTCGAGCACGGTCATGAGCTGGGTGAGAGCGATGAAGACGAGCGCGGTCCAGCGTCGGCCGTCGGGGGTCTCCGGCGCGGACGCGGGGGCGGAAGGGATGGTGTCGGGCACAGGGCACCCACCTCTGGCTCTCGTGGGGCAGACGGCCGGGGAACGGCCGGCTGCCGGCGGCTGCGGGCATGGCCGGCGCACGTCGGAGCACGGCGTTGCGTACTACGTCGTGCGCGGCAGCAGGACGAGGGTGTGCTTGGTGGCGGCGCGGACCGCGGTGCGGGAGTACGGCCAGGGCAGGGTGCGGCCCTGTTGCCACAGCGGCGCCTGGTCGAGATAGTTCGGGTGGAAGGCGTGCCCCGAGGCACCGGTGAGGTTGATCCAGGTCGAGCGGTCGAACGCGGAGACGTCCACGACCATCCGCATCGACGGCACCATCGTCACCGCGAACCCCTTCTCGGCGTTGTAGCCGGTCGCGTCGACGATGGCCGTGCCGCCGCCGACGGGCAGCGGATCGCCGTTCAGGAGCCACTTCACGATGCCGGGGCCCGCGGTGCCCAGGGTCTGGTTGGTCGGGGTGAGGGTGTGCAGGGTGCCCCAGCGCCATGCCTTCGGGTTGGTGCCGTATGCGCGGCCCAACTGCGCGGCGGCTTCCTCCATGGCGCTGGTCAGCAACTGGTCGCGGTTCTCGCGCCGCGGGGTGTCGGGGTCGTCCCACCAGGCGCTGTCGGCGTCCGGGAGGAGTTTCTGGATCACGGCGAACCAGCGGGACCCGCCGTCGACGCGGACGTCCTTCGGCAGTTTGCCGGCGAACGCGTGGCGCAGCACGAGGGCCCAGACCTGGTTGAAGTACGCCGCGGGTGCCGAGGAGGCCGGCTGGGTGAAGTCCCACCCCCTGAGCAGGTCCTGGGCCTTGGCCGTGCGGTCGTTGACCTTCAGTTTCGTCAGGTAGGGGACCAGGGACGCGGCGAGCGGGCTGTACTGGTCGTTCTGGATCCGGCTCATGCCGGCCGGCGAGATCTTCCTGCCGTTCTTCGTGGCCTGCTGGAGCTGCCGGAGGATCTCCGTGCTGCGGTAGCCGTAGTCGGGGTCCTTGGAGAGGAGGTACGGGTACGGCGGGCCGGTGATGGTGTTGTTGGCCGTGGCGATGTATCCGGCGGGCGGGTTGTAGGCGTGCGGGAGTTCGCCGAAGGGGATGTAGCCCGTCCATTCGTACGCGCCGGTCCAGCCCGGCACCGGCCAGGCGCCGTCGCCCTTCTTCCGGATCGGGACCTGACCCGGTGCCTGATAGCCGATGTTCCCGTCGACGTCGGCGTACACCATGTTCTGCGACGGGACGCTGAAGTCGGCGGCGGCCGACCGGAATTCGGTCCAGTTCCGTGCCGTGTCCAGCTCGAACAGCGAGTCCATGGTGCGATTGGGGTTCAGTGCCGTCCAGCGCAGGGCCACGGCGTAGCCGCTGCCCCCGCCAGGCGGGGCAGCGCGTTCCGCGGCCGGCACGGGCGCGCCGGCGCCCACCTTCCTCAGGGCGCCGTCGGCGTCGGAGACCAGGGGGCCGTGCCGGGTGGCACGCACAGTGACGGTCACCGGTTTCCGCCCTGCGACGGTGAGGGTCTCCTTGCGTTCTTCGAGCGGGTACCACCGGCCCTGGTACAGGTAGGAGTTGCCCCGCACCTTCTCCAGGTAGAGGTCTGCCACGTCTTCCGCGCCGTTGGTGAATCCCCAGGCGACGCGGTCGTTGTGGCCGATGAGCACACCCGGCATGCCGGGAATGGTGAAACCGGTCACGTCAAAGGGGCAGTTGGGACCGGTCCTGGTGCAGTGCAGGCCCATCTGGTACCAGATGGAGGGGAGTTCGGGTCCCAGATGCGGGTCGTTGGCCAGGAGTGGCTTGCCGGTTGTGGTGTACCGCCCGGACACCACCCAGGAGTTGGATCCGGCGCCGTCGTTCACCGGGAGCGTCGCCGCCGGCATCGAGCGGATGAGCCGCGTGACGTGCGTGAGCTGGGTGCGGACGCCCGCCGGGAGAGCGGGCGCCGAGGCCGGTTTCCGCTCCGCGGCGCCGGCGCTCGCGGCCGCCTCCCGGGACACGATGGGCGGATGGGCGTCAAGCCGGTCCGGCGGATGGAGCTCCTCGACCTGGCGCGGGGTCAGCTTTCCGGCGGCCAGCGAACGGTCGATCTCCTGCTGCACGTTGTTGCGGAGGTCCCAGGCGAGCGCCATCAGCCAGGCCACCGAATCCAGCGGGGTCCAGCGCCGGGGCCGGTACGAGACCTGGAAGGACAGCAGTTCGTACTCCACGCCCAGTGCCGCGCCCGAACGTCCGGACAGATAGGCGTTGACGCCGGCGGTGTAGGCGGCGAGATAGCGCTTGGTGGCCGGGGAGAGCGTGTCGTAATTGCGCTGGGCGGCGCGGCGCCAGCCCAGAGTGCGTATGAAGGTGTCCGTGCCGATCTGGCCCGGCCCGAACATCTCGGACAGGCTGCCGGCGGTCGTGTGCCGATAGACGTCCATCTGCCAGAAGCGGTCCTGCGCCTGGACGTAGCCCTGTGCGTAGAAAAGGTCATGGGACGTGCCGGCGTAGACCTGGGGGATGCCCCGCTCATCGCGGTTCACCTCGACCCGGGAGTTCAGGCCGTCCAGCCGAAGCGTTCCGGAAACCTGCGGGAACGCGGCGTGAACGGTGTGGTAGGCGTACCACGTGGCCGCGCCGCCGCTGATGACGAGCGCAAAGGCCAGCACTGCGGCGACGATTTTCAGCCGCCGGCGCCGTTTGCCTTTTTCCGGGTTCGTCTGCTGCGGGGACACCCGCTCCACCGTCTCCCGGTCCGGCGTCTGCGCGCCGGCTTCCGGCCTTTCCGGCGGGGTTCGCGCCTCGTCCACGTATGCCTCACCTTCCCTGTCGGTAGTGGTTGTCGTTGCGCATTTCGCCCGCCCGATGTCAATTGTTTAAGCGGCAACATCGCCGGGGCGGGTTGCGCGACTTTACTCAAACCAAACGCGATGTACATGTTTATTAAGCGCGAGACGTATGTATGTATCACCTAACTGCATCGTGATCGGCGTGGGGGTAGCATGATTCGCGTTGGACTCGTCGACAGGCATCCGGTAGTGCTGCTGGGGCTGGAGAGAGCCCTGGAGTCAGCCGGCGAGATATCCGTCACGGCCGTTGGCGCAATACCTGAATCATTGGATCTGAAACGTGTTGACGTGGTGTTAATGGAGGCTTGTCCGGGATCGGACGGGCCCTGCCTTTCGAGCATCGCGGCACTCTCCCGGTCGGTGCGCGTGGTGGTGTATTCCGGCGACTGCGACGCCGCGGACGTGGAGCGGTGCTTCGGGGCCGGGGCGGTGGCACACGTGTCCAAGAACGGTGCCCTGGAGTGCTTCGTCGAGACGGTACGCGGGGCAGTGGCGGGCAAGTCCCGGGAAACCCAGGACAGTTCGGAGCGCGGGGGGACTTCCCTGTCGTCCCGCGAACGCGTGGTGCTGCGGCTCATCGCCGACGGCCTCACCCATGCCCAAATAGCGCGCCGGCTCAGCATCAGCACGAACACGGTGAACACATACATCAAGCGGGTACGGGCCAAGCTCAATCTGGGGAATAAGGCGGATCTCACGCGGGCAGCGCTCCGTGTCGCGCCCTGCCCCGAGTAGCGAGATCGAGGGCGATGGCTTCGGTGGTGGCGGCGGTGATAAGGGTGACCGGCGCGAGACTACCTGGTGTTCGCCGTTCCGGATGTCACCTCTTCTGGTGACAGGACTCTGGATCATGGCGCGAGTAACATTCTGTTCGTCGGTCCGGGCACAACGTTCTCATGCGGTGTGCGACCGGGTCCGGGTTCTCGTAGTTCGCGCGGTCGGCGCCGTCGAGGGAGACGGTTGACCGGTTTCGCGGAATTCGACCAACGCATAGTCGTCTATTTCCCGTGCATCGTCCTTGCTGAATGGTGAGCCGTGCCCACGACATGTTCCGTCTCACCGTTTTGCAGCTCGATCCACGAATTATTGGATATGGCCCGGCGGCGCCGGGCCATATCCCGGTGCGTCCGCAGCCGGCCCCGGAGTCGCCGCCGGATAAATCGCCGCCAAGTGCCTAGGAGAGTTGGACAAGTGACAGCAGAAACCGTGCGGGAATCCTTTGCGGTGGTACGCAACCACGAGGAGCAGTACTCCGTCTGGCCGGCGGACCGGGAGCTGCCCGCCGGCTGGGAGACGACCGGCTTCACGGGCCCGAAGGATGCCTGCCTCGCGCATATCGACGAGGTCTGGACGGACATGAGGCCGCTCGGCCTGCGCAGGGCCATGGACGACGGCCCGGCCCTGCCGGGGCAGCCGGGCACCGGACAGCTCTGAGCGCGACAACGTGACTCTCTACTCGCCGGGAAGGGGCGTCGAGGACGTCGTGGCCGAAGAAAACGATCTGAACACTGTGCTGAGCAAGCGTGCGGAAGACGATCCAACAGGCATCACGTACACCTTCCTCGACCAGTTCCAGGACGGGGACGCGTGGCACGAACACGCCCTGACGAACGAGGAGCTCCACCTGCGGGCCCGGGCCCTGGCGGCCCGCATCCAGGCCGTCTCCGGGCCCGGTGAGCGGACGTTGATCCTCAATCAGCCGGGGCTGGACTACCTCGTCGGCGTGTACGCCAGCATGCTGGCCGGGACGGTCGCGGTGCCCGCGTACCCGCCGGAGAAGACGCGGATCGGCCGCGGGCTGGAACGCATCCGCGCCATCGTGGAGGACTGCCGGCCGCGCTGCGCGCTCGTCGACGACGACACGGCGCTCGCCCTCGGGGACGCACTCGACGGCGCACTCGCCACGGTCGAGTGGATCACCACCCCGAGCGTCGGGGTGGAACTCGCCCCGGAGTGGCGGCCGTTGCCCACACGGCCCGACGACCTCGCCGTGCTCCAGTACACCTCGGGTTCGACGGGGCGCCCCAAGGGCGTCATGCTCTCGCACGCGAACCTGCTGGCGAACCTGCGCACCGAGCGGGACGTGTACGGCCTGGCCGGCCGGATGCACGGCGTCTTCTGGCTGCCCCCGTACCACGACATGGGCCTCATCGGCGGGATCTTCATGGCCCTCTTCTGCGGCGGGCAGGCGCAGCTGCTCGCACCGCTGGCGTTCCTGCGCGACCCGATGCGCTGGGTGCGCGCGTTGGCGAGGTACGGCGCGTATGTGAGCGCCGCCCCCGATTTCGCCTACGACATGTGTGCCCGGGCGGCCGCCGCCGCGCCGGACGAGGTGGCCCAACTGGACCTGTCCCACTGGCGGGTGGCGATCTCCGGCGCCGAGCCCGTCCGCGCCACGACCATGGACCGGTTCGCCCGGGCCTTCGCACCCGCCGGCTTCGACCGTGACGCCTTCCACCCATCCTTCGGTCTCGCGGAGAACACCCTCGTGGTGACCACGGCCCCCAAGGGCGCCTCCCTCGTGCATCTGGACGCGGCGGAGCTGGAGCACGGCCGGGTGCGCGAGACGACGCCCGGGAAGACCACCCGGGCAGTCGTCGGCTGCGGTCCCAGCGCCGATCCCGACCAGCGCATCGCCATTGTCGACCCCGGAACCCGGCTGCGCTGCCCGGACGGCGTCGTCGGCGAGGTATGGGTCAGTGGCGCGAGTGCCGCACGGGGGTACTGGAACCGCGACGAGGAGTCCGAGGCCGTCTTCCGGGCCACGGTCGCCGACACCGGCGAGGGATCGTTCCTCCGCACCGGCGACCTCGGGTTCCTCCGCACCGGCGAACTGTTCGTCACGGGCCGGCTGAAGGACCTCATCATCCTCCGCGGGCGCAACCACTACCCGCACGACCTGGAGCGCACCGCCGAGGAGGCGTGCGCCGCCCAGCGGATCGGCCGGTGCGCCGCCTTCTCCGTGGAGGCCGACGGAGCCGAGGAACTCGTCCTGGCCGTCGAGACGTCCGCCAAGACCAGTGCCGCGGACCGCCGGACGATCGCCCAGGCGATCCGGAACCGCATCGGCGAACACCACGAACTGGCCGTGCACGACATCGCCTTCGCACCGCGCGGCGGCATCCGCCGCACGTCCAGCGGCAAGCTCATGCGGTCCGCGGTCCGGGCCGCCTATCTCGCGGGCGAGTACGAGCCCGAGGAGCGGTCCCGCGCTCCGTACACCGCGCCGCGGGACGAGATCGAGCGGGCCGTGGCCGACGCCTGGAGCCGAGCCCTCGGGGTGGCACGGGTCGGCATCCGCGACCGGTTCTTCGAACTCGGCGGGGACTCCCTCAAGGCCACCGCGCTGCTCGCCCATCTGCACGCCACCAGCGGCTACGAACTCAGCCTGTCCGACGTAGCCGACGCGCACACCGTCGAGGAGTTCGCCGAAGTCGTCCGCCGCCGCGCGCGGGGCGGCGAGGCCGGCGACGAGGTCCACGTTGCGCTCGGCTGACCGGCCCGAACGGGGCAAGGAGATAACGATGTCGGAAAGCGTCCCCGCACTTGTGCGGACGCTCACCGCACGCGGCGTACGGGTCTTCGCCGAGCACGGCCGGCTCCAGTGCCGCGGATCCCGGGACGTCCTGACACCCGCGCTGCTGGAGGAGGTGCGCGCACACAAGGACGGGATCATCGCGTACCTGGACGGCGAGGGCGGCCCGCACCCGCTCACCGCGGGCCAGCGCAGCCTCCTCCTGCACCAGCGCCTCACCCCGGACAGTCCCGCCTACAACCTCGCCTTCGCGGCCCACCACCACGGGCCCGTCGACGAGGAGGCGCTCGACGGCGCGCTGTGCACGGTGCTCGCCCGGCACGCGGTGCTGCGCACCACGTACACCTGGGGCGACGGCGAGCCGACCCAGCGCGCCGGCCGGGTGCCCGAGCGCGTCCTGGACGTGGAGACCGTCGGCGTGGGCATGGTCGACGGAGCCGTCGAGGCGTTCATGGACCGTCCGTTCGACCTGGAAGGCGACCTGCCGGTACGGGCGTTGCTCCTGCGCACCTCGCCGGAGGACCGGCGGCCGGTGCTGGTGCTCGTCGTCCACCACATCGCCTCGGACCTGTGGTCCATCGATGTGATCGTCGAGGAGTGGCTGGCGGCCTACCGGGCCCGCCTGTCCGGCCAGGAAGTCGAACTACAGCCCGTAGAGGGGCAGTTCGCATCCCAGGTGCACGCCGAGGCCGCCTGGCTGAACGGTGCCGGGGCGCAGCGGAACCTCGCCTTCTGGCGCGAGCGGCTGGGCGGCGGCGTGCCGGTGACCAACCTGCCGCTGGACCGGCCGCGCCCCGCGGCGCAGACCTTCCGCGGCGACCGCCTCTCGGCCGGGCTCGACCCGGCGCTGTCGAGGCGGTTGGAACGCCTCGCGCGGGACGCGGACGCCACGCCCAACATGCTCTTCCTGTCCGCCCTCCAGGTACTGCTGCGTACGTACGGCGGATCCGACGAGGTGATCGTGGGCACCCCGGCCGCCGGGCCGCGCACCCCGCACCACCAGGACACCGTCGGCTTCTTCGCCGACCCGGTCGTGGTCCGCGCCGACCTGGCCGGGGACCCCGCCTTCACGCACGTCCTGGACGCGACGCGCACCGAGGTGCTCCGCGCGCTCGACCACCCCTACCCGTTCCCGCTGCTCGTCGAGCGCCTCAACCCCGAACGGGACCCCAGCCGTTCGCCGTTCTTCCAGGTGATGTACGTCTGGCAGCAGACCCGCCGGTGGGGCCGGGACGCGCCGCTCGACGTCCTGCACGCCTCGGGGCAGCGGGGCGCCCCGTACGACCTGGTGCTCTCGGTGCACCAGGAGGACGGGCGGTATGTGTGCACCTGGACGTACAACACCGCGCTGTTCGAACGGAGCACCGTCGAGCGCCTCGCCCGGGGCCTGCAGACCCTGCTCGGCGCCCTCGCCGACCGCCCCGACGCTCCGGTCTCCGCGCTCCCGGTGCTCTCCGACGGTGAGCGGGAGACCCTGCTGCGGGACGCGCGCGGCCCGGTCGTGCCGCTCGGCGAGGAGTCGTGGCTCACCGAGTTCGACGCCCAGGTGCGGCGCACGCCCCGGGCGCCGGCGTTGGTGTGCGGCGAGGAGTCACTCTCCTACGAGCGGCTCGCCGAGCGCGTCGGCAGGCTCGCCGCCGCGCTGCGCGCACGGGGCGTACGGGAGGAGACCCGGGTGGGGCTGTGCGCCGAGCGCTCGGTCGACCTGGTCGTGGCAATGCTCGCGATCGCCCGGGCCGGCGGCGCCTACGTGCCCCTGGACCCGGCCTACCCCCCGGACCGCGTCGCGTACATGGTCGACGACGCCCGCGTCGCGCTGTGCGTCGCCGACGAGGCGGGGAGCCGCGCACTGCGGTCGTACGGCGGGACCGTCGTCGCGCTGGACGCCCTCGCCGCCGAGGCCGCGCAGTCGGCACCGGCGCCGCTGCCCGCGGCCTCGCCCGAGGCGCTGGCCTACGTCATCTACACCTCGGGGTCGACGGGACGCCCGAAGGGCGTGATGATCAGCCGGCGCAACGTCGCCAACCTCTTCGCCGGCCTGGACGAGGCGGTGGGCGGCGAACCGCCCGCCGGGGACGGGCAACCGGTCTGGCTCGCCGTGACGAGCGTGTGCTTCGACATCTCCGTCCTCGAACTCCTGTGGACCCTGTGCCGCGGCTACAAGGTCGTCGTCGAGAACGCGCGCTGGACCTCCCGCCCGGAGGCCACCGCCCCGCAGGCCGCCCGGAAGGCGGTGCGGCCGGTGGACTTCAGCCTCTTCTACTTCGCCGCCGAGACGGGCGAACGCCAGGGCAGCGCGCTGTACCGCCTGCTGATGGACGGAGCGCGCTTCGCGGACCGCAACGGCTTCCGTGCCGTATGGGTGCCGGAGCGGCACTTCCACGCGTTCGGTGGCGCCTACCCCAACCCCTCGGTCCTCGCGGGCGCCGTCGCCGCGGTGACCGACCGCGTCGAGATCCGCGCCGGGAGTGTCGTCCTGCCGCTCCAGGACCCGCTGCGGGTCGTCGAGGAGTGGGCCGCGGTGGACAACCTCTCGGACGGCCGCGTCGGGCTGTCCTTCGCCTCGGGGTGGCAGCCGGACGACTTCGTGCTGGCGCCCGAACGGTTCGCCGACCGCAAGGAGTCGATGTGGCGCGACATCGACACCGTCCGCCGGCTGTGGGAGGGCGAGGAGATCCTCCGCCGGAACGGTCTCGGCGACGAGGTCAAGGTCAGCCCGCTGCCCCGGCCCGTGCAGGCGGAACTGCAGGTGTGGGCGACGGCTGCGGGGAGCGAGGAGACCTTCCGCCGCGCGGGCGAGAACGGCGCGCACCTGCTGACCCACCTGCTGGGCCAGAACGTCCGCGAACTGGCCCGCAAGATCGGTGTCTACCGCGCGGCGCGCGCCGCTGCCGGGCACGACGAGGGGGTGGTGACGCTGATGCTCCACACCTTCGTCCACCCCGACATGGACGTGGTGCGCGAGGCCGTGCGCGAGCCGTTCAAGAACTACCTCCGCACCTCGATCGACCTGATGCGGGGACTGGCCCAGGCGCTGGGGCTCGACCCGGAGCTGCACCGCGAGGTGATCGTCGACCACGCCTTCGAGCGCTACTTCACCACCAGCGCGCTGTTCGGGACGCCGGAATCCTGCGCCGGGCTCGTCCGCGAGCTGTCCGAAGCCGGCGTGGACGAGATCGCCTGCCTCATCGACTTCGGCGTCGACGAGGCCCTGACCACCGAGGCGCTGGAGCACCTCGCCCACCTCAGGCGCGGCCTGGCCCAGGAGCCGACCGCGCCCGCGCACACTCCCGCCGAATCCCTCGTCCGGCACGGTGTGACACACCTGCAGTGCACGCCGGCTCTCGCGCGCTACCTGCTGCTGGAGCGGGAGCGCGGCACGGCGCCGGGCGGCCCGCTGCGCCGGCTCCTCGTCGGCGGGGACGCCACTCCCCCGGAGCTCGCCGCCCGGCTGCGAGAGGCCGGGGTGGCGGACGTCTTCAACATGTACGGGCCGACGGAGACCTGCGTCTGGTCGGCGGTCCAGCCCCTGGAGGCCGACGGCCACGGCCGGGTCACCTTCGGTGGTCCCCTCGCCAACACCGCGCTGTACGTGCTCGACGCGGCGCTCCGCCCCGTGCCGGCCGGCGTTCCGGGCGAGCTCCACATCGGCGGGACGGGCGTGGGGCGCGGCTACTGGAACCGCCCGGCCCTGACGGCCGAACGCTTCCGGCCCGACCCGTTCACCGACCGGGCGGGGGCCCGGATGTACGCCACCGGTGACATCGTCCGGCCGTTGGGCGGCGGCCGCTTCGAGTTCCTCGGCCGTGCCGACCACCAGGTCAAGGTCCGCGGCTTCCGGATCGAGTTCGGCGAGATCGAGGCCGTGCTCGGCGCCCACCCGGCGCTCGCGGGGTGCACGGTGGTCGCCCGCCCCGGTCACGACGGGGACGCCTCCCTCGTGGCGTTCGTCCGGCCGCACGAAGGCGCTCCGTACGACGAGGCGAGCGTGCGCGAGCGGGCGCGGGAAACGCTGCCGGAGTACATGATGCCCTCCCGAATCGTCGCGGTGGACAGCCTGCCGCTGACCCTGAACGGGAAGGTCGACCGCGGCCGGCTCACCGCCATGGCCTCCGACGTCGAAGGCGGCCGCCAGGTCGCGTACGTCGCGCCGCGCAACCGGATCGAGGACGCGCTGCAACGGATCTGGCAGGAGCTCCTGGACCGCGAGGGCGTCGGCATCCACGAGAACTTCTTCGAGATCGGCGGCCACTCACTGCTCGCGGCGAAGGCACACGCCCGCATCGCCGCCGCGGACCTCGGCCACGTCGAGCTCGTGGACCTCTTCACCTACCCGACCATCGCCCAACTCGCCACGCACCTCGGCGCCGACGCGGACGGCGGCGCCCGGCAGCTGAGCACAACCGTCGAGAGCCGGGCTGACCGGCAGAAGGCCGCCGTCCGGCGGCGGCAGCGCAGGAGGCAGGGCTCGTGAGCAACCAGCACATGACGGACGGCGTCCACGGCACGGACAACGCGCACGGCAGCGACGGCGGGGCGCACGAGGACGCCGAGAGCATCGCCGTCATCGGGATGGCCGGCCGCTTTCCCGGGGCACGGGACCCGGAGGAGTTCTGGCGCAACATCGCCCAGGGAGTCGAGTCCATCACCCGGCTCTCGGAGGACGACCTGCGGCGGGCCGGGGTGGACGAGGCGCAGCTGCGCGATCCGCACTACGTCCGGGCGGCCAGCGTCCTCGCGGACCTGGACCGCTTCGACGCCGGGTTCTTCGGGCTCACGCCGATGGAGGCGGCGATCCTCGACCCGCAGCACCGGCTGCTGCTGGAGTGCACCCAGGCCCTGTTCGACAACGCCGGCTACAACCCCGACACCCTCAAGGACCTCACCGGGGTCTACGTGGGCGTCGGCTTCCCCTCGTACCTGGTGCACAACCTCCTCAAGCGGCCCGACGTCCTCGAACAGGCCGGGATGCAGCGGGTGTTCTTCGCCACCGACAAGGGCTTCGCGCCGACCCGCATCGCGCACAAGTTCAACCTCACCGGCCCCGGCATCGGGGTGGACACGGCCTGCTCGACCTCGCTCGTCGCCGTCCACCAGGCGTGCCGGGCGCTACTGGCGTACGACTGCGACCTGACGGTCGCGGGAGGCGCCAGTGCGGTGCTTCCCAGCGGAGTCGGCTACCTCTACGAGGAGGGCGGCATCGCCTCGCCCGACGGGCACTGCCGCGCCTTCGACGCCGACGCCGGAGGGACGCTCTTCGGCAGCGGGGTCGGGCTCGTCCTGCTCAAGCGGCTCCGGGACGCGCTGGCCGACGGCGACCACATCCACGCGGTGATCCGGGGCTCGGCCGTCAACAACGACGGGTCCGCCAAGGCCGGCTTCACCGCGCCGAGCGTGACCGGGCAGGCCGCCGTCATCGCGGAGGCGCTGGCGTTCGCCGGGGCCGCGCCCGAGACCATCGGCTACGTCGAGGCGCACGGCACGGGCACGGTCATCGGGGATCCGATCGAGGTCGCGGGCCTGATCCGGGCCTACCGCGAGAAGACGGACCGGCGCGGGTTCTGCGCGCTCGGCTCGGTCAAGACCAACGTCGGGCATCTCGACGTGGCCGCCGGGGTGAGCGGGCTGATCAAGACCGTCCAGGCGCTGCGGCACGCGGAACTGCCTCCCAGCCTCAACTGGCGGCGGCCCAACCCCGCGATCGACTTCGAGGGCAGCCCCTTCTACGTGAACACCGAGCTGCGCCCCTGGCCCGCCGACGAGGGGCCACGGCGGGCCGGCGTCAGCTCCTTCGGCATCGGCGGCACCAATGCGCACGTCGTCCTCGAAGAGGCCCCGCCCCGCGAGGACACCGTGCAGGATCCCGGGCCGGTCCGCCCCGAGCAGCTGGTCGTCGTCTCCGCCCGCTCGCCGCAGGCGCTCGACCGCCTCGGCGCCGACCTGGCAACGGCCTTCCGCGCCGTGGAGGACAGTGCGCTGCCGGATCTGGCCTTCACCCTCAGCAGCGGACGCCGCGCCTACCCCCACCGCCGCGCTGTGGTCTGCCGCGACCGCACGGAGGCGATCGCCGCCCTCGAAGGGAAGGGGTCCGCCGCCGTCGTGTCGGGGGTGCACGACACCGATCCGCCCCGGGTCGCCTTCCTCTTCCCCGGGCAGGGCGCACAACGGCTGCGCATGTTCGCGGCGCTGTACGAGGGCGAGCCGGTCTTCCGCCGGGAGGTGGACCGCTGCGCCGAGCACGCCCGGGCGCAGCTCGGCATCGACCTGCGTGCGGTGATCTACCCGCCCGCGGGGGACGAGGAGCACCAGCGGGCGTTGCTGGACGAGACCTGGATCGCCCAACCCGCCCTCTTCACCGCGTCGTTGGCGCTGGCGCGGCTCTGGCAGGCATGGGGCGTGGCGCCCTCGGCGCTGCTGGGGCACAGCCTGGGCGAGTACGCCGCCGCGGCCGTGGCCGGCGTCTTCCGCACCGAGGACGCCCTCGACCTGGTCATCCACCGGGCGCGGGCCATGCACGAGATGCCCCCCGGCGCGATGCTCGCGGCGACCCTCGACGAGGACACGCTCACCCCGCTGCTCGGCGACTGCTCGCTGGCCGCCGTCAACGACCCGCAGCAGTGCGTCGCCTCGGGCCCCGAAGAGGCGATCGGAGAACTGGAGCGGGCCCTGACGCGACGGGGCGTGGAGCACCGGCGGCTGCGGACCTCGCACGCCTTCCACTCCTGGATGCTCGACGATGTCGCCCGGGCCTTCGAGGCACGCGTCGCGCAGGTGCCGCGCAGCACGCCGCGCATCCCGATGGTGTCCTGCCTGACCGGCCGGGTTCTCGGCCCCGACGAGGTGTGCGATCCGGGGTACTGGGCGCGCCAGATGCGCGGCACGGTGCGGTTCGCCGACTCCGTGCGCACCGCGGCCCAGGACCCGCAGCACCTGTTCCTCGAAGCCGGCCCCGGCCGCACCCTGACACCCATGGTGCGGCGTACGGGAGTCGACGCCGAGCGGATCGTGACCTCGGGCCGGAGCGGCAACGATCCGCGCACCGACGGGGAGGCGCTGCTGACCGCGCTCGGCGCGCTCCACTGCGCCGGGGTCCCCGTCGACTGGGACGGCTTCTGGGAAGGTCGGCGGCGCCGCCGCGTCCCGCTGCCGGGCTACCCGTTCGAGCGCAGCCGCCACTGGATCGACCCGGCCCCCGCCGCGTCCGCGGAGCAAGAGGGCACCGCGGCGGCCACCGGCGACGCGACGCCGTACGTGCCCGTGTGGCGGCCGGCGCCGCTGGACGACGCGGTGGTCCGCGAGGCGCTGCGGGAACGCGGCAGGTGGCTCGTGGTGGGGGACGCCGACGGGTTCGCGGAGGCCCTGCTGCGACGGCTGGCAGCGGCCGGGCAGGAGGCCGTCCCGGCATGCCGGGGGACGTCATTGGACCCACGGGACACGGGCTTTGTGCTCGACCCGGCGCGCGCCGCGGACATCGACGGACTGCTCACGACGCTGGAGGAGGAAGGCCGCTTCCCGGACGCCGTCGTCCTGGCCTGCGCCCGCGGCACGGGAGAGGACTTCGCGGCGGCCCAGCGGGACGGCCTGGAGACGGCCGCGGCCTGGGCCCAGGCACTGGTCGCGCACGCGGCCGGGCGGCCGGTGCGGCTGGCCGTCGTCTCGGACCGCCTGCACGCGGTGGTGCCCGGCGACGCCCCCGTCCCCGCCAAGGCCACGCTGGGCGGATACTGCCGCGCCGCGGCAGAGGACCACCCGGAGCTGGCGATCGGCTGCCTGGACCTCGACGCCCGTGCCGACGCCGCCGCCGAGGCGGCGGCCGGGGTCGTCGCGGAGACCGCCGCCGGCCTCACGGACCCCGTCGTCGCCTACCGCGCCGGGGTGCGGCACACCGAGGCGTACGAGGCCGCACCGGACGGGCCCGGGGACGGCGCCGTCCGCGAGCGGGGCAGCTATGCCGTCACCGGGGGCCTCGACGGGGCCTCGGCGGCACTGACCCGCCGGCTGGCGACGGCGCATCAGGCGCGGCTCACCCTCGTGGAGCCGGGTCCGGTGCCCGAGCGAGCGGACTGGCCCCACTGGTCCGACGCCACCACCGGGCCCGAGCACGCCCGTGCCGAGGCCGTGGCGGAAGCGGGCGCCGCCCCGGCACCCGTGCGCGACGACGTCGAGGCGCTGCGGGCGGTCGAGCGGGCCGCCGCGGCCTCGGCCCGGCCGGGGCCCGACCGGGAGCTCGTGGAGCCCACCCTCAACCGGCTCTGCGGCGGCCACGTGTACCGCACCCTGGTCGCGGCGGGCGTCGACCTCACCCCGGGGCGCACCTACCGGCGTGCGGAGATCGCCGCGCGGATGCGGCTGCTGCCCGCGTTCGACAAGTTCCTGGACTTCTTCCTGGACGTGCTCCAGGAGGACGGGATCATCCGGCGCGGCGGCGCCGCGGCGGACCCGGACCGGATCGAGGTCGTCGCCGGGCCCGAGGCCGCGGACTTCCTCGACACGCCGGACGCGCTGGCGCTGCTCCCCGAGCACGAGGACACCATCACCTTCCTCGACCACTGCGTGCGCCACTATCCGGCGGCCCTGAGCGGCGACGCCGACGCCGTCGGCGTGCTCTTCCCCGACGGCGACCCCAAGCCGCTGGAGACGGCGTTCCTGGGGCTGCTGGCGGCCAGCAACTACGGCGTCCACGCCGAGCTGCTGGGCCGGGCGCTCGCCCGGATCGCCGAACGCACCCCGGACCGGCCGCTGCGGATCCTGGAAGTCGGCGGCGGCAACGGGCAGTTGACCCGGCTGATCGCCCCGCACCTGCGCGGCCACGAGGTGCGGTACACCTTCACCGACCTGGGCAGCTCGTTCGTGCGGCGGGCCCGCCAGGCGGCCGCCGACCACGGATTCGCCGAGCTGCGCTGCCAGGTCTTCGACATCTCCCGGGATCCGGCCGCCCAGGGCCTGGACCCGTACGCGTTCGACGCGGTGATCGGCTTCGATGTCGTGCACGCCACGCCGCGGATCGGCGAGACCACCGCCAACCTGCGCGGACTGCTCGCGCCGGGCGGCCTGCTGTGCCTGGTCGAGGCCGTGGTGTCGCTGCGCTGGGTGGAGATGCTCTGGGGGCTCGCCGAGGGCTGGTGGCTCTTCGAGGACGAGGAGGTCAGGACGCGCTCGCCGCTGGTGTCCCTGGACACCTGGGACCGGGTCCTGGGCGAGCAGCCCTTCGCGGACGTGGTGTCCTTCCCGCGGGAGGAGGCCGCCCGGGCGGCCACGGACTACGGACTCGTCCTCGCTCAGCAGCCGGTGCACCTCGACACCCCGGAATACCGTGCCCACCTGGAGCGCCGCGCCACGGAGATCCTCGCCGCGCGCCGGGCGCACATCGACGCCGTCCGCGCGCTCGAAGAGCAGGGCGCCGAGGTGCTGGTGGTCCGCGCGGACCCGGCTTCACGCGAGCAGCTCGCCGCCGCCCTGGCGGCGGCCCGGGCCCGCTTCGGCACGGTGGACGGCATCCTCCACGCCGCCCGACCGGCCGGCGACGGAGCCGAGTCGGAGGCGGGTCCGGCGGAGCTGCGCTCCCAGGTGTCCGCACGGGCCCGTGCGGCCCTGGCCGTCGATGCCGCCGCGGCCGAGGCCGGCGTGCGCCGTCTCGCCCTGTTCTCGGGGCGTGCGGCGGTCACCGACGGGGCGGGTGGGCCGCGGTCCGCGGCCCTCGGCGCGTTCTTCGACGCCCTCGCCGCGACCCGGCGGGCGGACGGCCGCAGCTGCTCGGTCCACTCGGTCCATTGGGATGAGGACGGCGACGCGGACGTGGCGCTGGGCGCCCTCGGCCGCACCGGCATCGTCGTCGTCTCCCCCGAGGACCCGGCCGCGGCCCTGGCCGCCCGCACCGAACGTCGGCGCGGGCCGCAGGCGGGCGGCGGCGCACCGGTGGTCGCGGCCGACGACGTCGAGGCCGAACTGCTGGTCATCTTCCGGCAGCTCTTCGGCACCGACGGCATCGGCCCCGACGACGACTTCCAGCGCATGGGCGGCGACTCGCTGCTGGCCTCCCAGGCGATCGCCCGCATCCGGCGGCGGTTCGACGTCGACCTGCCGGTCAGCGTGCTGTTCGACGCGCCGACCGCCGCCGGGCTCGCCGCGAAGGTCCGCGAGGCGCACGGCGGGGGCCCGGCCGGCGGCGCGCCCGCCGACGTCCCCCTGCTGCATGTGCCGCGCGACGGCGCGCTGCCGCTGTCCTTCGGCCAGCAGGCGCTGTGGCTCGCCGAGCAGTTCCACGGGCCGAGCGCCACCTACAACATCCCCGGCGCGGTGCGCCTGGTGGGCCGGCTGCAGACCGAGGCGCTGCGCCGCGCCCTGCGCGAGGTGATCCAGCGGCACGAGGTGCTGCGGACGACCGTTCACGACGTGGACGGCGTCCCCGTCCAGCGGGTCCACGAGGACATCGCCGTCGACCTGCCGGTGCGCGAGGTGTCACAGGAACAGATCGACGACCTCGCGCAGGAACACGCGCGCAGCGTCTTCGACCTGGAACAGGGGCCGCTGATCCGGGTGGCGCTGCTGCGGATCGACGACGAGGACCACGTGCTCCTCGTCAACATCCACCACATCGTCTCCGACGGCTGGTCGCTGGGCGTCCTGGTCCATGAACTCGTCACGCTGTACGCGTCGTTCGTCCGCGACGAGCCGTCGCCCCTGCCGGTGCTCGACCACCAGTACGCCGACTTCGCCCAGTGGCAGCGGCGCTGGCTCGAAGGCGAGGTCTTCGAGACGCAGCTGGCGTACTGGCGGCGCAAGCTCGCGGGACTGCCGCCGCTGCTCCCGCTGCCGACGGACCGGCCGCGCCCGGACCGGCAGCGGATCCGCAACGCCGTCCACCGGTTCGTCGTCCCCGCGGATCTGGCCCGGCGTCTCGACGCGCTCGGCCGTGCCGAGGGGGCGACCCTGTTCATGGTGCTGCTGACGGCGTTCAAGGTGCTGCTCTCGCGGTACGCCGGCACCAGCGACATCGCCGTCGGCACGACGAACGCCAACCGCACCCGGGCGGTGTTCGAGCAGATGATCGGCATGTTCGTGAACAACCTGGTGCTGCGCACGGACCTCGCCGGGAATCCGGCCTTCCGCGAACTGCTGGCCCGGGTACGCACCACGGCGGTCGACGCCTACGCCCACCAGGACCTGCCGTTCCTCACGCTGGTGGACGAACTGCGCCAGGAACGCAGCCCCTCCCACACGCCACTGTTCCAGGTCCTGTTCCTGCTGCAGAAGCTGAACATCACCTTCGAACTCCCGGGAATTTCCGCGCACACGATCGAAGTCGACGCGCTGCACACGAAATTCGACCTGACCCTGTTCATGGAAGAAGGCGAAGAGGGAATCACCGGGACCTTCATCTACAACGCGGAACTCTTCGATGCGTCCACGGTCGAGGGCATGTCGGCGCATCTGGTACAGCTCCTGATGAGTGCGGTCGAGGCGCCGGACGCGCGCATCGGCGCGCTGCGGATGGAGACCGACGACGAGGCGAGGATGCGCAACATGACCGAAGCGAACTCCAGGACGTCCAAGCTCCGTTCCCTGCGCAGCGCGAAGCGGCGCTCGGTGGAGATCACCGATATCAATCCGGTGCGGACCGGCTTTCTGCCCGGGTTCCCGCAGACCCCGCTCGTGGTGGAGCCCGCCGGCGACGGAGCCGATCTGCCCGGCTGGCTGAGCACGAACAAGGAACTCGTCGAGTCGTCTCTGCACCGTCACGGAGCGATCCTCCTGAGGGGGTTCCACAAGGGGTCGGTGGAGAAATTCGAGGCGGCCGCGGGCGCCATCTGCCCCACCCTCTTCAGGGAGTACGGCGATCTGCCCAGGGAGGGCGAGTCAGCCCGGATCTACAAGTCGACGCCCTATCCCGCCGACCAGTCGATCCTCTTCCACAATGAGAGCTCCCACCTGCCCACCTGGCCCATGCGTCAGTTCTTCTCCTGCATCGTGGCGCCGCAGGAGGGCGGTGAGACGCCGATCGTCGACTGCCGCACGGTGTACAGCGCGCTCCGCCCCGAACTCGTCGAGCAGTTCGAGCGGAAGAAGCTCCGCTACGTCCGCAATTTCATCGAGTCCGTCGATGTGAGCTGGCAGCGCTTCTACGGCACCGACGACCCGGCGGAGGTCGAGCGCAAATGCGCCGAGGCCGGTATGGGATGCGCATGGGGTCCCGACGGCACCCTGAAAACCTGGCGGGTCGCCGATGCGGTGTTGCGCCACCCCCGGACCGGGGAGCCGGTCTTCTTCAACCAGCTCGCCCTGCACCACATTTCGTGCCTGGACCCCGAGACCCGCGCGTCGCTCGTCGAGCTGTACGGCGAGGCGGGAATGCCGCGCAATGTCTACTGGGGCGACGGCTCGGTGATCGAGGACGAAGTGGTGGACGAGGTGCGGGAGGTCATGGACCGCGCATCGCTCGCGTTCACCTGGCAGGAGGGCGACGTCCTCGTCATCGACAACATGCTCGTCGCGCATGCGCGCCGCCCGTTCACCGGGAAGCGAAAGATCGTGGTCGCGCTCGGCGACATGATGAGCGCCACGGAATTCGCCGCCGGAAAAAAAGCTGAGCACAGCAAGAGCTGAGCAGAGCTGGTACGCGCCCGACCGAATCAGCTGATGAGCAATGGAGAGTCGCTTTCGATGAACGACGCCGATCTCGCGGGCACGGCCACGGCCGGATTCCGCCTTTCCCCGCCGCAGCTTCACGCGTGGACCCACTCCGCCGAACGGTGGGCGCAGTGCCGCATAGAACTAGACGGCGCGATACCGCCCTCCGACGTCGCGCGCGCCGTCCGTACCGTCGTCGGGCGCCACGAATCGCTGCGCTCCCGCCTGGTGCCGGTGCCCGGCCTCGCGGCCCCGCTGCAACGGGTGGACGACGCAGGCGAGCCGGAGTGGATCGAGGACCTCCTCCCGGACGGCGACGCGGCCGGCGCGGCGGTCGGGCGGGCGGCCGAGGAGGACACCCGGCGCCCGGACGGCCGCGCGCTGCGCGCCCGTCTGCTGGTGGGCGCGGACCGGGCGGTGCTCGTCCTGACGGTCTCCGGTCTGTTCGCCGACCGCCGCTCCCTGTGCGTGCTCTTCACGGAACTGGCCGCCGAGCTCGGCGGCCGGCCGCAGGAGGACCAGAAGGACCGGGAGGACCTGGAAGAAGGGGAACACGGGGAAGACGGGGAACCGCTCCAGTACCTGGATGCGGCGGAATGGCTGCACGAGCAGGTCGCCGACGACGCGGCGCGCCGGCGGATGGACGACTGGCTCGGGCGGGAGCTGCCCGCCGCGCGCGAGGCCACGCTGCCCTTCGAGCCCGGCACGGACACCGGCCCCGGCGCGGTGCCGGTCCACCTCGGCGCGGACCGGGCCGCGGCGGTGCGGGAGGCCGCCGCCCGGCTCGGCTGCTCGCCCACGGCGGTGGTCCTCGGTGCCTGGCAGGTGCTGCTGTGGCGGCTCACCGGCGACGACCAGGTCGCCATGGCGCTCGTTCCCACCTCCCGCGGCCTGGACGAACTCCAGGGTGTGGTGGGGAACTTCGAGAGCGCGGTGCCGCGGCTCGCCTCGATGGACGCCGGGGCGCCCTTCGCCGAAACCGCCCGGGAGCTGGACGCGGCGCTGGCCGACGCCGAGGTGGACCAGTTCTCCTTCGACGGTACGCGGGCGGCCGGGCCGCTGCCGTACACCTGCGCCGGCACCGCACTGCCCGCCCCCGTACGGGCCCGGGACGCCCTGCTGACCCTGACGGACCTCAGCGTCGGACCGGTGGCGTCGGCCCTCCACCTCGATCTGGTTCACGGGACCGACGGCGCACTGCGGATGAGCCTCCACCACGACTCCCGTCGGGTCTCTCCTCGGCACGCCCGGCGCCTGGCCGAGCAGCTCGCCGCGCTCCTGCGCGCCGTCGCGGACGCCCCCGAGGCACCGCTCGGCGACCTCGGACTGGCCGGCGCCGAGGAGACCGCGCGGGTGCTCGCACACGGCGGCGGGGAGCGCGCGCCACGCCCGGCTCCCGAACTCGTGCACGCGCGCTTCGCACGGCACGCCGCCGCCCGGCCCGACGCGCCGGCCGTGGTCTGCGGCGGACACCGGCTGACCTACCGGGAGGCCGAGACGGCCGCGAACCGGCTGGCCCACGCGCTGCGGGCGCACGGGGTCGGTCCGGACGTGCCGGTGGGGCTCGTGATCGAGCGCTCCACCGACTACATCGTCGCCCTGCTCGCCGTCCTCAAGGCGGGTGGTGCGTTCGTCCCCCTGGACCCGGCGCTGCCCGCCGGGCGGCTGGCCGGGATGATCGAGGACGCCCGCCCGGCGGCCGTCGTCACCCACCGCGGCCTGCTCGCCCCCGGAGCGGCGGACGGCATCCCCGTCATCGACCTGGACGGCACCGACGACAGCGCGGAAACGGCCGGGTTCCCGGACACCCCACCCGAGGTACCCGTGCACCCGGAGAACCTCGCGTACCTCGTCTTCACCTCCGGATCGACCGGCCGCCCCAAGGGAGTCGGCGTACCACACCGCGCGATCCACAACTACACCGAGAGCGTCCTGGCCCGGCTCGACCTGCCCGGGACCGCCGTTCTGGGCACGCTGGCCACCACCGCCGCCGACCTCGGCCACACCGCGGTCTTCGGCGCCCTGGGCACCGGCCGGTCGCTTTTCCTCGCCGCACCGGACGAGGTACTGGCCCCGGACGCCCTCGTACGCCGCTTCCGCGAACAGCCCGTCGACCTGCTGAAGATCGTCCCCTCGCATCTCGCCGCGCTGCTGGACGCGCCGGACGCGGCCGAACTGCTGCCCACCACCTGCCTCGTGCTCGGCGGCGAAGAGCTCACCGCGCCGCTCGTCGAGCGAGTCCGCGCGCTCCGCCCGGGACTGCGGGTGGTCAACCACTACGGGCCCACCGAGGCCGCCGTCGGTGCGCTGACCGCCGCCGTCGCCGACGGCCGCGACGCCGGCGGGCCGGTCCCCGTAGGGCTGCCGCTGGCCAACTACCGCGTCTACGTGCTCGACGCGCGACTGCGCCCCGTCCTGGAGGGCGCGCCCGGCGAGCTGTACCTCGCGGGCCGGAGCCTCGCCCGCGGCTACGCCGGACAGCCGGGAGCGACGGCTGAGCGGTTCCTGCCCGATCCCTTCGCCGACGAGCCGGGCGCCGTGATGTACCGCACCGGCGACGTCGTGCGGCAGCGGCCGGACGGCTCGGTGGTGTTCCTGGGCCGTGCCGACCGGCAGGTGAAGATCCGTGGCCACCGGGTGGAGCTCGGCGAGATCGAGACGCTGCTGCGCCGCGCCGAGCGGGTGGCCGATGCCGCGGTCACGGTCCGCACCGACGGCGGCGACCCGTACCTGGCGGCGTACGTCGTCCCCCGGCGCGGCGCCCACCTGCGCATCGCCGAACTCACCGACCACCTGCGCGCCCACCTGCCGGAGTACATGGTCCCGGGCGCCGTCGTGACCCTGCCCGCCCTGCCGCTCACCCCGAACGGCAAGGTCGACCGCCGTGCGTTACCGGTGCCCGACCCCGACGCCTCACGCGCCGAGAGCTACGTCGCGCCGCGTACCGCGACCGAGGCTCTCCTCGCCGAGCTGTGGGGGGACATCCTGGGCTGCGAGAAGGTCGGCGTGCACGACGACTTCTTCCAGGTGCTGGGCGGCAACTCGCTGGGCGCCACCCGCGTCGTCGCCCGCGTACGGGCCGCCACCCACGTCGGGCTCCAGGTCAGCACGCTGTTCGAGGCCCCCACGGTGGCGCGGCTGGCGCAGCTGATCGATGCCGCCCGCACCGACGCCCCCGCCGGGGCGAACGCCGACGTCATCGCGCCCGTCGCGCGCACCGGGCCGCTGCCGCTGTCCTACGCGCAGCGCCGCCTCTGGGTGCTCTCCCAAGTGGACGGTGCCAACGCCGCGTACAACATCCCCGCCGCGCTGCGCCTGACGGGTGCGCTGGACGTCGCGGTGCTGGTCCGTGCGCTGCGCGAGGTCGTCCGCCGCCACGAGGCCCTGCGCACCAACGTGGTGAGCGTGGACGCCGTACCGATGCAGATCGTCCGGGAGCCCTTCGACCTGGACGTGCCGGTGGCGGACGTGGCCGCGGCGGACGTGCTGCCCCGGGCCCTGGCTTTCGCGGCTCGCACGTTCGACCTGGAGCGGGACGCGCTGTTCCGCGCCGAGGTGCTGCGCGTCGGCGACGAGGAACACGTCCTGCTGCTGTGTCTGCACCACATCGTCTCCGACGGATGGTCGACCGCCGTGCTCTGGCGGGAGGTCGTGACGCTGTACACGGACTTCCGCGCCGGCCGGCCGTCCCAGCTCCCCGAACTCCCCCTCCAGTACGCCGACTTCGCCTCCTGGCAGAACGCGTGGCTCGAAGGGGAGGAGATCCGCCCGCAGCTGGAGTACTGGACCGGCCAGCTGCGCGACCTTCCGGCCCTGCTGGAACTGCCGACCGACCGGCCGCGTCCCGCCGTCCAGCAGGTGGCGGGCGCCACCGAGCCGCTCACCCTCGACCGGGAGACCGCTGACGCGCTGCGCGCGCTCGCCGGCGAGCGGCAGTCGACGATGTTCATGGCGCTACTTGCCGCGTTCGACGTGCTGCTGGCGCGCTACACCGGGCAGCAGGACATCGCGGTCGGCACGCCCGTCGCCAACCGCACCCGCGCCGAGGTGCAGGACCTCATCGGCTGTTTCTTCAACGCCCTGGTCATCCGCACCGACCTGTCCGGCGACCCTTCCTTCGACGAACTCCTCGCCCGGGTGCGGGAGACGACCCTGGCCGCGCAGGCCCACCAGGACCTGCCCTTCGAGCGCCTGGTCGAGGCCCTCAACCCGCCCCGTGACCCCGGGCACACCCCGCTGTTCCAGACCCTGTTCGTCTACCAGACCGAACCCGGCGCGGGCCTGGACATGGACGGGCTGGGCATCGAGCCGCTGCCCCTGCCCGGCGCCGTCGCCAAGTACGACCTCACCCTCGACCTGCTCGACGGTCCCGACGGCATCACCGGGCGCATCGAATACCGCACCGACCTCTTCGACGCCGAGACCATCCGGCGGCTGGCCGGCCACTACACCGAGCTGCTGCGGGCGATCGTCCGCGACCCGGCGGCCAGGGTCGGCGAGCTCGGCTACCTGACGGAGGAGGAGCGGGAGCTGCTGCTGACGCGCTGGAACGAGGGCCATGTGCCCCGGCCCGGCGCCCCGCTCGTGGCCGACGCCTTCGAGGAGCGGGTCGAGAAGTGCCCCGACGCCACGGCGCTGGTCTGCGGCGACCGGGCCTTCACCTACCGCGAACTGGACGACGCGGCCAACCGGTTGGCGCACGGGCTGCGTGCGCGGGGCGTGGCCGAGGGCGCCCTCGTCGGCCTGTGGCTGGAGCGGTCGGCCGGGATGGTCGTCGCCATGCTCGCCGTCCTCAAGGCGGGTGCCGCGTACGTTCCGCTGGACCCGCACGCCCCCGCCGCCAGGGTCGGGTACATGATCGAGGACGCGCGGTTGCGCCATGTGATCGCGCCCGGTGCCCGCGCGGCGGAACTGCCCGACGGAGTCGAGCTCGTCGATCCCGGGACGGACGCAGCGGCGGTCGCGACGCCGGCCGGGGCTTCGGCCGGGGCGGCGCCGGAGCGCACCACCGCCCCGGAGCACCCCGCATACGTGATCTACACCTCGGGTTCCACCGGGCGCCCCAAGGGCGTCGTCGTCGCCCACCGCAATCTGGCCTCCTTCTTCGCCGCCATGGACGACCGGTTCGGCGACGGCACGCCGGGCACCTGGCTGGCGGTGACGCACTACACCTTCGACATCTCCGTCCTGGAGCTGCTGTGGACCCTCACCCGCGGCTTCAAGGTCGTGCTCGCTGGCGAGGACCTGGTGCTCAGCGGCGCCCGGAAGCCGGCCGCCACCCGGCCCGTCGACTTCAGCCTCTTCTACTTCGCCAGCGACGCCGGAGAGCGCGGCGGCGACAAATACCGGCTGCTGCTGGAGGGCGCCCGCTGGGCCGACGAGCACGGGTTCGCCGCCGTGTGGACGCCCGAGCGGCACTTCGGAACCTTCGGCGGGCTGTACCCCAACCCGACCGTGACCGCCGCGGCGCTGGCCGCCACCACCCGCCGCATCGGCATCCGCACCGGCAGCCTCGTCCTGCCGCTGCACCACCCCGTCCGGGTCGCCGAGGACTGGGCGATGATCGACAACCTCTCCGGCGGGCGGGTCGGGCTCTCCCTCGCCTCGGGCTGGCAGCCACACGACTTCGCGCTCGCGCCGGAGAAGTTCGCAGACCGCAGGGACATCATGTTCCGCGATCTCGACGTCGTCCGCAGGCTGTGGCGCGGCGAGGCGGTCCGTATGACCTCGGGCACCGGCCAGGACATCGAGGTGCGCACCCTGCCGCGCCCGGTACAGCCCGAACTGCCGGTGTGGATCACCGCGGCGGGCAACCCGGACACCTTCCGCCGGGCCGGTGCCGTCGGCGCCCACCTGCTCACCCACCTCCTCGGGCAGTCGGCCGAGGAACTCGCCGCGTCCGTCGAGGTCTACCGCACCGCCTGGCGGGAGGCCGGACACCCCGGCGAGGGCCACGTCACGCTGATGCTGCACACCTTCGTCGCAGACGCCGAGGACCACGTCCGGCGGACGGTGCGCGAACCGTTCAAGAACTACCTGCGCGAGTCGACCGAGCTGGTCCGGCCCGTCGCGCGCTCCCGCGGCCTGGAGCTGGAGGACTTCGACGAGCGTGACCTCGACTCGCTCCTGGACCACGCCTTCGACCGCTACTACGACACCAGCGGCCTCTTCGGCACCCCCGAGCAGTGCGCCGTCCTCGTCGACCGGCTGCGGGAGAGCGGGGTGGACGAGATCGCCTGCCTGATCGACTTCGGCGTCGGAACCGACGAGGTGCTGGCGAGCCTCGAACACCTCGACAGGCTGCGGCAGTTGGCCAATGCGACGGCGGAGGGAACGGGCCGGGAGGACCTCGCCGGGCTCATCGCCGCGCACGGCGTCACCCACCTCCAGTGCACCCCCTCGCTCGCGGCGCTGCTGACCACCGACGACGAGGCCCGCGCCGCGCTCCGCGGCCTCGCGTGGATGCTCGTCGGCGGCGAGGCCCTGCCGCCCGCGCTGGCCGGCACGCTGTCCACCGCCGTCGGAGGCCGGGTCCTGAACGTCTACGGCCCGACCGAGGCGACGATCTGGTCCACCAGCCACCCGGTGACCGGCCCCGGCCACGCGATCGGCCGTCCGCTGTCGAACACCCGGGCCTACGTCCTGGACGAGCGGCTGCGCCCCGTGCCGATCGGCGTCCCCGGTGAGCTGTGCCTCGCGGGGGACGGCGTGGCGAGCGGCTACCTGCACCGGCCCGAGCTGACCGCCGAACGGTTCGTCACCGACCCGTACGCACCGGACGGGCCGGACGGGCCCGGGCGCATGTACCGGACGGGCGACATCGTGCGCTACCGGCCCGACGGCACACTGGAGTTCATCGGCCGCCGCGACCACCAGGTGAAGGTGCACGGCTTCCGGGTGGAGCTGGGCGAGGTCGAAGCGGTGCTCGCCGACGCCCCGGGCGTGGCGGCGTGCGCGGTCGTCGCGGACGACGACGGGCACGGCGGCAGGCGCCTGGTGGCCCATGTCGTCCCGGAACGGGAGTTCGACGTCGCCCGAGTGCGCGACCACCTGACGGCGCGGCTGCCCCGCTACATGGTCCCCGCGCTGTTCGTCGAGCTCACCGCGATGCCGCTGCTGCCCAGCGGCAAGGTGGACCGTAAGGCCCTCCCCGCCCCTGGTACCGAGACCGCGCCCGCCGGCTCCTACGTGGCGCCGCGGACCCCGACCGAGCAGCGGCTCGCGGCGATCTGGGGCGAACTGCTGCGGCTGGACCGGGTCGGCACCGACGACAACTTCTTCGCCCTCGGCGGCGACTCGATCGTCGCGATCCAGATGGTCTCGCGCGCCAAGCAGGCCGGGATCTCCCTGTCCGCCCGCGACCTCTTCCGGCACCAGACGCTCGCCGGGCTCGCCGCGGTCGCCAAGGAGGCCGCCGGGCCGACCGCCGAGCAGGGGCTGGTCCTCGGCGAAGCGGGCCTGGCCCCCATCCAGCACTGGTTCTTCGAGCAGCGGCTCGCCGACGCGCACCACTACAACCAGGCCGTGCTCGTCGACATCACCGCCGGAGCGCTCGACCTCGACGTGCTGGCCCGGGCCCGCGACGCCGTCGTACGCCACCACGACGCCCTCCGCAACCGCTTCACCGACGGCCCGGACGGACGCCGCCAGCGGACGGGCCCGCCCGACGAGGACAGCGTCCCCGTCGAACGCCTCGACCTGGCCGGCCTGGAGCCGGCCGCCCGGGCCGGCGCCGTCGCGACCGTGCAGGACCGCGCCCAGCGCTCCCTCGACCTCACGGACGGGCCTCTGCTGCGCATGGTCTACCTCGACCACGGCGGGCAGCGGGCGGACCAGCTCTATACCGTCATCCACCACACGGCCGTGGACGGCGTCTCCTGGCGCATCCTCATGGAAGACCTCCAGCGCACCTACGAGGCCTTGCGCGCCGGCCGTGACGTCCACCTTCCGCCGAAGACCACCTCGTACAAGGAATGGATCAACCGGCTCACCGAGCACGCCGACGCCGAACCGACCCGGGCCGAACTGGACTACTGGGCAGGGCAGATGGCGCCCCCTGTCGTGCCGCTGCCCCGGGATCACGACGGCGACAACACCGAGGCGGGCGCCCGCACCGTCCTCGCGGAGCTGACCCGCGAGGAGACCACGACGCTGGTGCGGGACGTGCACGCCACCCACCGGGCCGACGTGCACGAGGTGCTGCTGAGCGCCCTGGCCACGGCCTGCGCCCCGTGGACCGGCCCCGGCGCCCTGCTCGTCGACATCGAGGGACACGGCCGCGAGGAGCTCTTCGACGACGTGGACATCTCGCGCACCGTCGGCTGGTTCACGGCGATGTACCCGCTGCGCCTCGACGTGCCGCCGACCGGCGGGGCTGAGGCCCTGCCCGCCGTGAAGGAACAGGTCAGGAACGTCCCCCGGCGCGGCATCGGCTACGGACTGCTGCGCTACCTCAGCTCCGACGGGGCGGTGCGCGCCCGCCTGGGCGACGGCCGGCAGGCCGAGATCGTCTTCAACTACCTGGGGCAGGCCGACGCCTCGCACGTGCCTGGGGCGCTCTTCACGCTCTCGGACGACCCGGTCGGCGCCTCGCACGGCCCGGCACAGCGCCGCAGGCACCTGCTGAACATCAACGCGATCGTCGCGGACGGGCGCCTGCGCGCCGAGTTCACCTACGGCGAAGCCGTGCACGACGCGCGGACGATCGAGGCCCTTGCGGCCCGGTTCACCGCCGCCGTCCGGCAGATCCTCGACGACTGCCGGGCGGGACAGATGCGGCTCGACCCGTCCGACTTCCCCGACGTCGACCTCACGCAACAGGAGCTGGCCGACCTCTTCGAGGAACTTGAGGGCTAGGAACCAAGGGACACGATGAACACCACCCGTGACATCGAGGCCATCTACCCGGCCTCTCCGCTCCAGCAGGCGATGCTGCTCAACTCCCAGCTCGCGCCGGGCAGCGGCGTCTACGTCCTGCAACTGTCCTTCGACATCCGCGGCCGCCTCGACACCGGGGTGCTGCGCGCCGCCTGGGACGACGTGATCGCGCGGCATGCGATCCACCGCACCCTCTTCGCGCACGTCGACCACGACCAGCCCCTCCAGGTCGTGCGGCGCGGCGTGCAGCTCCCATGGCGTGAGGAGGACTGGTCGGCCCTCCCGGCCCCGGAGCAGCAGGACCGCTTCGAGGCGCTGCTGGCGGACGACCGCGCCACCGACTTCGACCCAGCGCGCGCACCGCTGATGCGATGCGTCCTGATCCGGCTCTCCGACCGGTGCCACCGGTTTCTGTGGACCCGCCACCACGCGGTGTCCGACGGCTGGTCCATGCCGGTCGTCATGGGCGAGGTCCTGGCCGGCTACCGGCGCCGCGCCGGGGGCGGGACGGTGCCGCCCGGCCCGGCCACCCAGTACCGCGAGTACATCGCGTGGCTGCGCGACCAGGACGAGGCCAAGGCCGAGGAGTACTGGCGCGGCGCACTCGCCGGAGTACAAGGGCCCACCCCGCTGGGGGTCGGGCGTCCGCCGGCGGCCGGCTACCCGGCGCCGCGCACCGTCGCCAAGCGGCGAGTTGCCCTGCCGGCCCGGACCACGGCCGCCCTCCAGGCCGCGGCCAGACGCGAACGCCTCACCCTGAGCATCTACGCCCAGGGCGCCTGGGCCCTCCTGTTACGCCGTTACGGAGGCGAGCCGCACGTTCTGTTCGGGATGATCGCGTCCGGGCGGCCGCCGTCCCTCCCCGGTGTGGAGGCCATGGTCGGTCCCTTCCTGAACACCCTTCCCGCACCGGTCCACGTCGACGACGAGGCACCGGTCGCGGACTGGCTGCGGGCGCTCCAGTCCGCGCAGGTCGAGCGCGAGGAGTTCGGCTACGCCCCGCTCTCCCGGATCCGGCGCTGGGCCCGGCTACCCGGCGACGTTCCGCTCTTCGAGTCGCTGGTGGCGTTCGAGAACTTCCCACTCGACGCCGAACTGGGCTCGGTCACCGGAGTGTTCGAGGTCGAGAACATTCGCATGGCGGAGCAGACGAGCTTCCCCCTCACCCTCACCGTCGCCCCCGGTGACCCGATGACGGTGCAGATCGCCTACGACGAGGACCGGTTCGACGCGGACACCGTCGCGCGGATGCTCGACCACTACGAGGTGCTCCTCACCGGTCTCGCCGACGCACCCGGCAGGATCCGCGATCTGCCGGTCCTCACGGAGGACGAGCGCCGGCGCGTGCTCGTCGACTGGAACACCGCCGGAAACACCGCCGGGAAGCAGGAGCCCGCCGGAACGGGTGGCACACCCGCCGCGCGATCCCACCCACGCGGCGTGCACCAGCTGTTCGAGGCCCAGGCGGCACGGACACCCGACGCGACGGCGCTGATCGCCGGCGAGGACCGGCTGACGTACCGGGAGCTGGACGCCCGTGCCGAGCACCTCGCGGCACAGCTGCGCCGGGCCGGCGTGACACCCGGCGCGTTCGTGGGCGTCTGCCTGGACCGCGAGGCCGACCTGCCCGCGGCGCTGCTGGCCACGCTGAAGGCGGGCGCCGCCTACGTACCGCTCGACCCGGCGTATCCACTCTCGCGCATCGAGCAGATCCTCGGCGACGCTGCGCCGGTGGTCGTGCTCGCGCAGGAGACGACGCGCGAGGTGCTGGCCCGCTCCTCGGCCCGGCTGCTGCTGGTCGACGCGGACGATGCGGACGGCGTCCCCCAGGAGGCGGGCGTCCCGAGCGCTCTGGCCGGCCCGCCGCTCCACGACCAGTCCGTCGCGCTGGTGATCTACACCTCGGGGTCGACGGGCCGGCCCAAGGGCGTACGGATCACCCACGGGAACGTCGTCGCCCTGCTGAGCTGGGCGCAGGGCGTCTTCTCGCGCGAGGAGCTCGCGGGCACGCTCGCCTCCACCTCGATCTGCTTCGACCTCTCGGTGTTCGAACTCTTCCTGCCGCTGTCGGTAGGCGCCACCGTCGTCCTCGCCGGCAACGCCCTGCTGCTGCCGTCGCTGCCGGCCAGGGAGAGCGTGACCCTGGTGAACACCGTCCCCTCCGCGATCGACACCCTGCTGCGCCTGGGCGAGCTGCCGTCGCGGGTGCGGGTGGTCAACCTCGCCGGTGAGCCGCTCCCGCGCGACCTGGCGGACCGGCTCTACGCGCACGACGGCGTCCGCAAGGTCTACGACCTGTACGGCCCTTCCGAGGACACGGTGTACTCGACGTTCGCCCTGGTCCCCGAAAGCGGCGGCAAACCGCTCATCGGACGGGCCGTCACCGGCTCCCAGGCGTACGTTCTGGACGACCACATGAACCCCGTGCCCGTCGGCATCGTGGGCGAGCTGTACCTCGGGGGCGAGGGCGTCGCCCAGGGCTACCACGCCCGGCCGTCGCTGACCGCCGAGCGCTTCGTCCCCGATCCGTACGGGTCGCGGCCCGGCGGGCGGCTGTTCCGTACCGGAGACCTGGCGCGCTGGCTCCCGCACGGTGAACTGGACTACCTCGGCCGCAACGACCGCCAGGTGAAGCTGCGCGGGTTCCGCATCGAGTTGGGCGAGATCGAGGCCGCGCTTCGCAGGCTTCCCGGCGTGCGCGAGGCCGTCGCGGTCGTCCGCGAGGACCAGCCCGGTACCAGACGCCTGGTCGGCTACGTCGTGACCGAGGGCGCCGAGGCCCTCGACGGCGGCGAGGCGGCGCGGGCGCTGCGGGCGACGCTTCCCGACTACATGGTCCCCGCGGCCTTCGTCGCCCTGCCCACCGTTCCGCTCACCCCCAACGGCAAGGTCGACTGGGCGGCGCTGCCCTCCCCCGAACCGGCGCGGGCACGGCGCACCCACCGCGCGCCGAGGACCGCGGCCGAGAAGACGATCGCGGCGATCTGGTCGGAGATCCTGGGCGTCGAACGACCGGGAACGGATGAGGGCTTCTTCGACCTCGGCGGCGACTCCCTCCTGCTCGCCCGGGTCTTCGGCCGGGTGAAGGCCGCCTTCCCGGGCAAGGTCGTGATGACCGACCTCTACCAGCACCCCACCATTTCCGCCCTCGCCCGGCACCTCACCGAAGCAGAGAACACACCGGCATTCGGCTCCGTACGGAGCCGGCTCGATCGGCGCCGCGCGGCGCGGGACGGGGGAAAGTGATGAGCGACGAGCGCGCCATAGCCGTCGTCGGCCTGGGACTTCGGGCTCCCGGCGCCACCGGCACCGAGGAGTTCTGGCGAAACCTCCTCGCCGGAACCGAGTCCGTCTCCGCCCTCGGCGACGACGACGTCCTCGCCGCGCACGGCGATGCCGCGGCGCTCGCCGATCCGGACCTCGTCCGCGCCGGCGGAATCCTGGACGGCATCGAGGAGTTCGACGCGGCCTACTTCGGCTTCACGCCCCGTGAGGCGGAGCTGATGGACCCGCAACAGCGGTTCCTCCTCGAAGTGGCCGTCGAGGCCCTGGAGAACGCGGGCTGCGATCCGGCCCGCTGCGAGGACGCGATCGGCGTGTTCCTCGGCATCGGCCGCAGCGGATACTTCCTCCACCACCTGCTGCCCCGCACCGACCTGCTGACCTCCTTCGCCCGGCAGATCTCGCTGTTCAACGACAAGGACTTCGCCGCCACCCAGATCTCCCACCGCCTCGGACTGACCGGGCCGAGCATGACCATCGGCACGGCGTGCTCGACCTCGTTGGTCTCGGTCCACCAGGCGTGCCGGAGCCTGTCCGACTTCGAGTGCGATGTGGCGCTCGCCGGCGGGGCGACGATCAACGTCCTTCAGCGCGGCGGATACACGTACCAGGAAGGCGGCATCTTCTCCCCCGACGGGCACTGCCGGCCCTTCGACGCCGACGCGCGCGGGACCGTGGGCGGCAGCGGCGTCGGGCTCGTGGTGCTCAAGCGTCTGTCGGACGCGGTGCGGGACGGGGACGCGATCCGTGCGGTGATCCGCGGGTCGGCGGTGAACAACGACGGCGCGGACAAGGTGGGCTTCACCGCGCCGAGTGTCCGGGGCCAGGCGAACGTGGTGTACGAGGCCCAGCAGTTGGCGGGTGTCTCCGCCGATTCGATCGGCTATGTGGAGGCGCACGGGACCGGTACGCGGCTGGGGGATCCGATCGAGGTCGCGGCGCTGACCGAGGCGTTCGCCGCGACCACCTCGCGGCGCGGGTTCTGTGCGCTGGGGTCGGTGAAGTCCAGTGTCGGGCACCTGGACAGCGCGGCGGGGATCGCGGGGTTCATCAAGGCGGTGCTGTGCGTCGAGCGGGGGCTGATTCCGCCGAGCCCGTACTTCCGGAAGCCCAATCCGGAGATCGACTTCGCGTCCGGGCCGTTCTTCGTCAACGCCGAGGTGCAGGAGTGGCCGGAGGCGCCGGACGGCGGCCCGCGGCGGGCCGGGGTCAGCTCGTTCGGCATGGGCGGGACCAATGTGCATGTGATCGTGGAGCAGCCGCCCGCGGTGGCGGAGACGGAGCCGCCCGCGGAGCCCGGCTGGGAGGTTCTGGTCACCTCGGGGAAGTCGGCGGCGGCGCTGTCGGGGCAGCGGGCACGGCTGGCCGAACATCTGCGGCGGGAACCCGAACAGCCGTTGTCGGACGTGGCGTTCACCTTGCAGACGGGCCGGGGGCAGTTCGCGCACCGCGCCGCGGCCGTGGTCCGTACCGCCGAGGACGGGGCAGCCGCCCTCGGCCCGGGACACGGCGTGCTGACCGGGGTGGCGGACGCGGACGTTCCGGTGGCGTTCCTCTTCGCCGGCCAGGGTTCGCAGTTCCCGGGCATGGGGCGGGAACTCCACGCCCGCGAAGAGGTGTTCAGGGAGGTCTTCGAGGAGTGCGCGCGGGTCGCGGCGGACGAACTGGGTGAGGACCTCGGCTCGCTGGTGTACGGGGACTCCGCCGAGGCGGCGGAACGGCTGCGGGAGACGCGCGCGCAGCAGCCGGCGTTGTTCGCCGTGCAGGTGGCGATGGCCGAGCAGTGGCGCGCCTGGGGCGTGGAGCCCTGCGCGATGCTGGGGCACAGCCTGGGCGAGTACGTGGCGGCGACGGTGGCGGGTGTGTGGTCGCTGCCGGACGCGATGCGGCTGGTGTGCGCACGCGGCGAACTGATGCAACGCCAGGAACGCGGGGCCATGCTGGCCGCGTCGCTGGACGAGGCGGAGGCGGAGCGGCTCGCCGCGGCCGAGGGCTGCGTGGTCGCGGCGGTGAACTCCCCCGGTCAGGTGGTGTTGTCCGGCACCCAGGACGCCGTCGACCGGGCGGCGGGCGCGCTGGCGGAACGCGGGGTGCGGCACCGCCGGCTGGTCACGTCGCACGCGTTCCACTCGCCGTTGATGGAACCGATGCTGGCCGAGTTCGAAAGCCGTCTTGCCGATGTGGAGATGAGGGCGCCGCGGATCCCGTTCCTGTCGAACGTGACGGGTGACTGGATCACCGCGGAACAGGCGACCAGCCCCGCGTACTGGGCGGGACATGTGCGGGCCGCCGTGCGGTTCTCCGACGGCGCGGCCCGGCTGCTGGCGGACGAACCCGAGACGCTGCTGCTGGAAGTCGGCCCCGGCACGGCCGCCGGCGCACTCGTCGGTGCCCAGAAGCTGGCCCGGGAGCGCGTCGTGGTCGCCTCGATGCGGCATGCGAAGGACCCCCGGAGCGAGATGGAGGCGGCCCGGGAGGCGCTGGCCCGGCTGTGGGTGCACGGTGCCCCGGTGAACTGGCCGGCCCTGCACCACGGTCGTACTCCGCGCCGCGTGCCCCTGCCCACGTACGCCTTCGACACCCAGCGGCACTGGATCGAGCGGAAGGCTGAAGGAGCCGCTCCCCGCACCGTCCGGCTCTTCCGACCGGTCTTCCGGCCCGCGCCGCTGCCCACTCGGGACGCGGTCCGGACCGGCGGGCGCTGGCTCGTCTTCACCGACCGGAGCGGCATCGGCGACCGCTGGACCGCGCGCCTGCGGGAACTCGGCGCGCAGGTCGTCTCGGTGGCGGCCGGCAGCTCGTACGCCCGGACCACGCCGGACGCGTTCCGGATCCGGCCGGAGGCGCCCGAGGACTTCGACGCGCTGGTCGGCGCCCTCCAGACGCCTCCTGACACCCGGGGGACGTTTGAGGCGGCGGACACCTGGAACATCCTGTACCTCTGGGCTGTCGACACCGCGCCCGACGTCGACGAGGCCCGGGTGGTCGCCCTCGACGCGCCCGTCCACCTCGCCCGCGCCCTCGGCCTGCACCGGCCGGACCACCCCACCCGCCTCGCCGTGATCACCCACGGCCTCGCCCGCGTGGCCGGCCGCGAGCGGGACGGCCGGCAGGCGGCGCCGCCCACCCGCGCCCTGGTCCTCGGCCCGGTCAAGACCCTGCCGCTGGAGTACCCGTCGCTGACCGCCGCCGCCCTCGACATCGAGGACGCCGAGGCCGACGTCCGCCCGGCCGTCGACGAGCTGGCCGCCGCCCTCCCGGACGCCTTCGTCGCGTACCGGGACGGGCTCCGCCATGCCGAACGCGTCGAGCGCACGGCGTCGTCCGGCGCGCCGGACGGCACACCGGAGCGCATACCGGAAGGCACGCACGAGCCCGGCAGGAGCCTGCGGCGGCAGGGGGTCTATCTGATCACCGGCGGCCTGGGCGGCATCGGCCGCGCGGTGGCGGCCTGGCTGGCGCGCGCCTACGCGGCGCGCCTGGTGCTCACCGCCCGGACCCCGCTGCCGCCGCGCGAGCAGTGGGCGGCTCTCGCGGACGACCCCGCCGCCGACGCCGAGCTGCGGCGCCGGGTGGCCGCCGTCCGCGAGCTGGAAGCCGCCGGTGCCGAGGTGCACGTCGAGGCGTTCGACGTGGCCGACCCCGCGGCCCTCGCCGAGGCCGTCGCACGGGCGGAGCGCCGGTTCGGGCCGATCGAGGGCGTCCTGCACGCGGCCGGCGTGGCGGGCGGCGGGCTCGCTCAGTTCCAGCAAGCCGAGGCGATGCGGCGGGTGCTGGTCCCCAAGGTCGACGGGACGCTCGCCCTGGCGTCTGTCTTCCGCGACCGTTCCCTTGCGTTCTTCGCCGTCTTCTCCTCCACCGGCGCGCTGCTGGGCAGCCTCGGCCAGGTCGACTACTGCGCAGCGAATGCGTTCCTCGATGCGTGGGCGGAGTCGGCCGACGCCCCGGAGCACGCGGTGGCCATCGCCTGGGACACCTGGCGGGGCGTGGGCATGGCCTCGGCCGAACGGCTCCCCGCCGCGGTGCTGGAGGCCCACGCCCACCACGAGCCGTCCGGCTTCACCGCGGCGGACGCGCTCGCCGCCGTCGAGCCGGCGCTCTTCGGCGGCCACCCGCGCGTCGTCGTCTCCACCGAGAGCCTGCCCGGCCGTGTGGAGCGCGGTACGAAGCGCCACCGCAACCGGCATCCGGAACAGGCGCAGGAAGCCCCCACCGCCCCCGAGGCCCGGTCGCGCACGGAGATCGAGGACACCCTCACCGACATCTGGCGGAACCTCTTCGGGCGCGCGCAGATCGACCCGCACGCCAACTTCTTCGAAATGGGCGGGGACTCCCTCCTCCTCATCGAGGCCGGACGGCAGATCAAGGAACGGCTGCACGCCTCACTCTCCGTCGCGGACCTGTTCACCTACCCGACGATCGCCCGGCTCGCGGCGCATCTCGCCCCCGCACCGGCCGCTCCGCAGCGCACCGGGGCCCCGGCGGCGGTCAGCGGCTCGGCGGACGACGCCGTCGCCGTCATCGGCATGGCCGCCCGGCTCCCCGGGGCGCGGACCGTCGAGGAGTTCTGGGAGAACCTCGTCAACGCGCGCGAGTCGCTCCTCCCCACCGACGAACCCCCCGAGTCCGCGGCGGGCGTCGGCAGCCGCTACGTGGCGGTGGCCGGCACCCCGGACGGCGTCGACCTCTTCGACCCCGCCTTCTTCGGGTTCACCCCGCGCGAGGCGGAGCTGATGGACCCGCAGCAGCGGCTGCTGCTCATGTGCGCGTACGAAGCGCTGGAGGACGCCGGGTACGCGCCGCACGACCAACCGGGCCAGGTCGCCGTCTACGCCGGGGTCTCGATGAGCAGCTACCTGCTGAACAACCTCGTCCCGCACCGCAGCGGGGAGCGGATCGACCCGACGCTCGTCGGGCTGGGCAACGACAAGGACTTCGCCAGCTCGATGATCTCCTACCGGCTCAACCTGCGCGGCCCGAGCGTCAGCGTCAGCACGGCGTGCTCGACCTCGCTGGTCGCCATCGCACACGCCTGCCGCACCCTGACCACGGGCGAGTGCGACATGGCCCTCGCCGGCGGCGCGAAGGTGCGCGCCCCGGAACGCAGCGGCTACTGGCACCAGGAGGGCGGCATCCTCTCGCCCGACGGACACTGCCGCCCCTTCGACGCGGACGCGCGCGGGACCGTGTTCTCCAGCGGCGCCGGCATGGTGGTGCTCAAGCGTCTGTCGGACGCGTTGCGGGACGGGGACACGGTCCGCGCGGTGATCCGCGGGTCGGCGGTGAACAACGACGGCGCGGACAAGGTGGGCTTCACCGCGCCGAGCGTCCGCGGCCAGGCGGACGTGATCGCCGAGGCGCAGCGGCTCGCGGGCGTCCCGGCCGACTCCATCGGCTATGTGGAGGCGCACGGCACCGGGACGCCGCTCGGTGATCCGATCGAGGTCGCGGCGCTGACGGAGGCGTTCGCCGCGTCCACATCGCGGCGCGGGTTCTGCGCGCTGGGGTCGGTGAAGTCCAACGTGGGCCACCTGGACAGCGCGGCGGGGATCGCGGGGTTCATCAAGGCGGTGCTGAGTGTCGAACGGGGGGTGATTCCACCGAGCCTGCATTTCCGCAACCCGAATCCGGAGATCGACTTCGCGTCCGGGCCGTTCTTCGTGAACGCCGAGGTGCGGGAGTGGCCGGGGACGCCGGGGGAGGCGCCGCGGCGGGCCGGGGTCAGCTCCTTCGGGATGGGCGGCACCAACGCCCATGTGATCGTGGAACAGCCACCGGCGCCGGAGACGGAGTCGTCCAAGTCATCCGAGCCGTCCGGGTCGTCCGGGTCGTCCGGAGCGGAAGCGGACGCCTGGCAGGTGCTGATCGCCTCCGGGAAGTCGGCGGCGGCGCTGTCCGGCCAGCGGACACGCCTCGCCACTCATCTGGCGCGCGATCCCGAACACCCGCTGTCCGACGTGGCGTTCACCCTCCAGACAGGACGAGGGCAGTACGCACACCGGGCCGCGGCCGTGGTGCGCACCGCCGCCGAAGGCGCCGGGGCCTTCGCCGACGAGGACGGCCTGCTGACCGGAGTGGCGGGCACCAATGCTCCAGCGGCGTTCCTCTTCGCCGGACAGGGCTCCCAGTTCCCGGGCATGGGATGGGAGTTGTACGAGCGCGAGCGGGTCTTCCGCGAGGTCGTCGACGAGTGCGCGCACGTCGTGAAGGAAGAGCTGGGCGAGGACCTGTGCGCGCTGCTGTACGGGGAGCCCGAGGACGAGGCCGCGAGGCGACTGGCGCAGACGCGATCGCAGCAGCCGGCGCTGTTCGCCGTGCAGGTGGCGATGGCCGAGCAGTGGCGCGCCTGGGGCGTGGAGCCCTGCGCGATGCTGGGGCACAGCCTGGGCGAGTACGTGGCGGCGACGGTGGCGGGTGTGTGGTCGCTGCCGGACGCGATGCGGCTGGTGTGCGCACGCGGCGAACTGATGCAACGTCAGGAACGCGGCGCGATGCTGACCGTGTCCCTCGGCGAGACGGAGGCCGCGGGACTTGCCGAAGCCGAGGGGTGCGTGGTCGCGGCGGTCAACTCGCCGCATCGGACGGTGCTTTCGGGTCCGGAGGACGCGATCGGGCGGGTGGCGCGTGCGCTGGCTGAGCGGAGCGTGCGGCACCGCCGGCTGGCGGTCTCGCACGCGTTCCACTCGCCGTTGATGGAACCGATGCTGGCCGAGTTCGAAAGCCGTCTTGCCGGTGTGGAGATGAGGGCGCCGCGGATCCCGTTCCTGTCGAACGTCACGGGTGACTGGATCACCGCGGAACAGGCGACCGGTCCCGCGTACTGGGCGGGACATGTGCGGGCCGCCGTGCGGTTCTCCGACGGCGCGGCCCGGCTGCTGGCGGACGAACCCGAGGCGCTGCTGCTGGAAGTCGGCCCCGGCACGGCCGCCGGCGCACTCGTGGGAGAGCAGCGGCAGGCCCGGGGGCGCGTACTGATCGCCTCGATGCGGCACCGGAAGGACATGCGCGGCGACGCCCAGGTGGCCCGGGAGGCGCTGGCCCGGCTGTGGGTCGGCGGCGCCCGGGTGAACTGGCCGGCGCTGCACGAGGGCCGCGCTCCCCGCCGCGTCCCGCTCCCCACATACGCCTTCGACACCCGGCGCTACTGGATCGAGGCGCCCGGCCGCCCCGCCGCCCCGGCCGCCGCGCAGCCGGCGCCCCGGTCCGCGACGGCACCAGCCGCGCAGCCGAGGACCGGGAAGGCGCATCCGCGCCCGGACCTGCGCACCGCGTACGCGGCACCCCGCTCGGCGACCGAGACGCGCGTCGTCGCGGCGCTCGAAGAGGCCCTGGGGGTGCGCCCGGTCGGCATCCACGACGACTTCTTCGAGCTGGGAGGAAGCTCACTGCTCGCCCTCCAGGTCGTCGCCCGGGCCGGTGCGGACTTCGGAGTGGAGCTTGCCGGCCACGCCGTGCTGGACGCGCCGACCGCGGCACGGCTCGCCGAACTGATCGACGCCGCCGCGGCACCGGCCCCCGACACCCCGGCCGCGCCACCGGCGGAGGACGGCCCGCGTTCCCTGGTCTGCCTCAACCGCGGTGACAGCAGCAGCACACCGCTCTTCCTCGTCCACCCCGTCGGCGGGAACGTCTACTTCTACCGGGAACTGGCCCACCGCCTTCCCCCGGAGCGGCCCGTCTACGGCTTCCAGTCCACGGGGCTGGCCGCGGGCACCGCACCGCTGCGCACCATCGAGGAGATGGCCGCCCGCTACCTGGCGGAGCTGCGCGCGGCACAGCCCGCCGGCCCCTACGCCCTGGGCGGCGCCTCCTTCGGCGGCTTGGTCGCACTGGAGATGGCCCAGCGGCTGACCGCCGCCGGTGAGGACGTGCGCCTGCTGACCCTGTTCGACACGCCGGGCCCCGGACAGATGCCCCCCACGGACCAACCGGAGGCGGACCTCTCGGCATTCGTACCGGAGGGCGCGGAGGAGCCGACCGCCGCCTATGCCCGCCGGGTCCGCGACGTCCACCGGGCCAACGAGGAAGCCCTCCATGCATACCGGCCCCGGCCCTATCCCGGTTCGATCCTCTACTTCCTGGCCGAGGAGCGCCGGGACGTGATCGATCCGGAGCGTCCCGACTCGGCCTGGGTGCCGTTGGCGCGCGGCGGGCTGACCACGCACCGCGTCCCCGGGAATCACGTGACGATGCTGGCGCCGGAGCATGTGGCGCCGCTCGCCCGGATCGTCGCGGGCCGGCTCCCCTGACCCCCGAACTCCCGTCACCACCCACTCTTCACGTCCGCCGAGAAGAGCCGAGCAATGCCGAGATGAGCCGAGAAAGAGGAGCGCTATGGAATTGACCAAGGAAGTCCACGAAGGGCAGTCGGCGTACACGCGATGGGGGCTCACCTACTACCGGTTCTTCGTCCTCGGCTTCAGCAACCGCCTCGGCTGGCGCTGCTCGACGCCCCGGCTGCTGCGGTCGTACAACCGGCATGTGTCGGCCAACCACCTGGACGTCGGGGTGGGCACCGGCTACTACGTGGCGAACTGCCGCTATCCGGGCGGCAGTCCGCGGCTGGCACTGATGGACCTCAACGAGAACAGCCTGGCCTACGCCGCGGCCGCGGCCCGCGCGCACCGTCCGGAAACGTACCGGCGGAACGTGCTGGAGCCGATCACCGGCGTCCCGGAGAAGTTCGACTCCATCGGTGTGACCTACCTGCTGCACTGCCTGCCCGGCACGATCGCGGAGAAGAGCGTCGTCTTCGACCACCTCGCGCCGCTGCTGAACGAGGACGGTGTGCTGTTCGGCGCGACGGTGGTGGCGGACGGCCGGCACAACGCCATCGCCCGGTGGCTGCAGCGGGCCTACAACGAACGCGGCCACTTCCACAACGCGTCGGACACGCTGCGAGGGCTCGAAGACGCCCTGCGCAGCCGCTTCCAGGAGGTCGGCATCGAGCGCGTGGGATCGGTGGCGCTCTTCCACGCCCGCAAGCCGGTCGACGCGGCCACCACCACCGGCGCGGCCACCGCGGCCGGCGCCACGACGGCAGCGCGGCCCTCACACACGAACGGAGACAAGTGATGAACGCCAACGCGGACACGCGCAGTGACCTCGTCTGCGATGTCCTGATCATCGGTGCCGGGCTGGCCGGCGGCACGCTCGCGCGCCAACTGCGCCTGGAGCAGCCGGATCTCGACATCATCGTGATCGACAAGGTCACCGAGTTCCCGCCGGGCCTGGACGAGTCATCGGGCGAGGAGTTCACCAACTATGCCAACCGCATCCTGAAGTTGGGCCCGTACCTGCGCAAGCACCACCATGTGTGTTCCGGCACGCGCTTCTTCTTCGACTCGCCCGAGCGGGACCTGCCGATCGAGCGGATGTCGGAGATCGGAGGACGACGCCCCCACCCGATCCCCACCTATCTGATCGACCGGCCCGTCGTGGAACGCGACCTGTGTGAGCTGAACCGCGCCGCCGGAATCCGGGTCCTGCTCGGCACCACCGTGCTGAACTGCGGCCCGGACGAGTCACCGGCCGAGGCGATCACCCTGGACGGCGAGCACGGGCACACCGTGCGGACCTCCGCGGGAGTCATCCGCTGCACCTGGCTCGTGGACGCCGCCGGCGAGGCGTCACCCGTCGCCCGCATGCTCGACCTCGTCCCCGAGGAGGACCGCAACCCGATCGCGGCGAGCTGGGGGCGCTTCGAGGGCTGCCGATCCCTGGACGAACTGGGGGACGAGGCCTGGCGGCAGCGCGTTCCACACTGGGGCCGCGCGTCCTCGACGACGTACTTCATGTACCGCGGGTACTGGATATGGCTGCTGCCGCTGTCGGAATCGCAGTGCAGCATCGGCGTGGTCTTCGACCGGCGCCACACCGAACCGTCCGTCGGCACGGGCGCGGAACTGCTGGCCTTCCTGCGCGAGCACCGGGCGCTGCGGGACCTCCTCGGGCCGGAACCGGTGGTGCGCTCCTTCGGCACCCGGGACCGGCTCGCCCGCCTGGCGACCCAGCAGTTCTCCGAGCAGCGGTGGTTCCTGACCGGCAACGCGGGCACCGTACTCGACCCCATGTTCGCCACCTCTTCCTGGCTCTTCACGGAGAACAACAAACTCATCGGCGAGTTCATCAAGGCCGACCGCACCGGGAAGCAGTCCGACCTGCCGGCCTATGTCCACCACTACGACATCCGCGTGCGCAGCCGTTACGAGAAACTGCTCAACACGACGGGCCACTATGTCTTCCGGGGCTCTTTCGACGCCTGGTCGGCCTGGGTGGCGCTGCGCAACCGCGTCTACTACAACCGCATCGTCCCGGACGCGCTGGAGGACCATCGTATTCTGCTCAAGTTCTCCCGCACCCACGGCACGGACTGCTCCTGCGACGCCACGGTCATGGGCGGAAAGCTGTCCCGCCTGCTGAAGTCGGCCGACCGACTCACCGAGGAGTTCGTCGAACTGCTCGACCGCGACGGAATGTTCTCCGCCCGTAACACGGACATCTACTTGGACTCCGCCGAGTTCGACCAGGACGAGACCCTGATGGCGAAGGTGTACGAGCCGCGGGACTGGACGTTGGAGGGGCCGGCGGACGAGCGCAGCTATCAGATCTTCTGCCGCACGCTGGTCCAGCGCCTCGTCGGCATGGCGGGCGCGGAGTGGGACGAGGAGCGGTTCCAGCGCGTGTTCAACCCGGACTGGGACGGGCACCAGCCGCTGACGGAGATGCTCAAGGGCGTCCTGGGATGACCTGGCCCGCTCGGTGATCGGCCGGGAAGCAGGCGGGGCGGGGATCCAGTCCCCGCCCCGCCCCCAGCGCCCTGCCGCCGCCCCGGCGGAGGGCAACGAGGGCACGTACGCAGACAAGACGGACAAGGAGGAGATGGTGACCGGCACCGCGGACAGTACGGGCATCAGCGCACAGCGGTTCCGCGAGGTGTTCCGCCATCACGCGGCGGGCGTCGCCGTCATCACCACGACGTCGTCCACGGACCGCCGCCCCGTCGGCTTCACGGCCACTTCGCTCACGTCGGTGTCCGCCGAGCCGCCGCTGGTGAGTTTCGGCCTGAGCGTCCGCTCCTCGTCCTGGCCGGCCTTCAGGGCGGCGCCCCGGGTCGGGATCCACCTGCTCGCCGACGACCAGGAGGAACTGGCGGCCGTCTTCGCCCGCAGGGCGGCTGACCGCTTCGCCGCCCCCACGGCCTGGCGTGAGGGCCCGTACGGGCTGCCCGAACTCGACGCCGCCCTCGCCTTCCTGGTGTGCGACGTGGTGACCGAGGTCCCGGCCGGCGATCACACCCTTTTCCTCGCACGGGTGCTCGATGCCTCCGTGAAAGAGGGAAAGGCGCCGCTGCTTTACCACGCGGGCCAGTTCAACGTACTGCGCCGGTGATCCGCGCGCGGACCCGCGCGAAGCTGCCGGATTTCCGGCACCGCAGGTGACGGAGAACGATCGGTACGCAGCTCAACTGGGTTAACCTGCGGGCTGTTACGCGCCAGCGAGAGGTAACTTGGCGTTGTTGGGCCGCTGTTGTCGGTCCCGTGATCCGTGTCGTGTAGATGAGGTGGTGAGCGCGTGGCCGAAAGCAGGCCGAACGTGCCCGAACGTCCGCAGCTCGATGGGCTGGACGCCCGGTGGGCGGATCGGTGGGAGGAATCCGGGATCTACCGGTTCCAGGCCCCCGGGACACGCGCCGAGGTGTTCTCCATCGACACCCCACCCCCTACCGTAAGCGGGTCACTGCACGTAGGACACGTGTTCTCCTATACGCACACCGACATCGTCGCCCGATTCCAGCGCATGCGGGGAAAGCACGTCTTCTATCCGATGGGCTGGGACGACAACGGACTGCCCACGGAACGGCGGGTGCAGAACTTCTTCGGCGTCCGCTGCGACCCGTCACTGCCGTACGACCCCGAATTCGCGGTGCCCGAGCCGGTGATGAAGAAGGGCGAGCGGCCCGTTCTGGACGTGTCACGGCGCAACTTCGTCGAGCTGTGCGAGCACCTGACCGCCCAGGACGAGAAGGCGTTCGAAGAGCTGTGGCGGCGGCTGGGGCTGTCCGTGGACTGGTCGAGGACGTACACGACGATCGGCCGCCACGCCCAGCGGGTCTCCCAGCGGGCCTTCCTGCGGCTCCTGGCATCGGGCGGGGCCTACCAGGCGGAGGCCCCCACCCTCTGGGACGTGGGCTTCCGCACCGCGGTGGCCCAGGCCGAGCTGGAAGACCGTGAACTCGCCGGGGCCTGGCACCGCATCGCCTTCCACGGCCCGGACGACCAGCGGGTGCTCGTCGAGACCACCCGCCCCGAGCTGCTGCCGGCTTGCGTGGCGCTGATCGCGCACCCGGACGACGAGCGTTACCAGCCGTTGTTCGGCACCACGGTCGCCTCGCCGGTCTTCGGCGTGAACGTCCCGGTGCTGGCGCACCCGGCCGCGGAGCCCGAGCGCGGCACCGGCATCGCCATGTGCTGCACCTTCGGTGACCTCAAGGACGTCCAGTGGTGGCGCGAACTCCGGCTGCCGGCCCGCACCGTCATCGGCCGTGACGGCCGCGTCCTGCCGGACCCGCCCGCGGGCCTGGACGATCCCAAGGGGCGCAAGGCTCATGCCGAACTGGCGGGGGCGACGGTGCACACCGCACGGGAGCGGGTCGTGACCATGCTGCGGGAGTCCGGCGACCTCGACGGCGAGCCGCGCAAGACCGTCCGCCCGGTCAAGTTCTACGAGAAGGGCGACAAGCCGCTGGAGATCGTCTCCAGCCGGCAGTGGTTCATCCGCTCCCTGCCCCACCAGGACGTGCTACTCCGCCGCGGCAAGGAGCTGCAGTGGCATCCCGCCTACATGAAGGGGCGCTACGACGACTGGGTGCGCGGTCTGAACAGCGACTGGCTGGTCAGCCGCCAGCGGTTCTTCGGCGTGCCGTTCCCGGTGTGGTACCCGCTGGACGACGTGGGGCAGCCGCGGTACGACGCGCCGATCCTGCCGGGCGAGGACACGCTGCCCGTGGACCCGTCGTCCGACACACCTCCCGGCTACACCGAGAGCCGGCGCGGCGCACCCGGCGGCTTCATCGGCGACCCGGACGTCATGGACACCTGGGCCACCTCGTCACTGACCCCGCAGATCGCCTGCTGCTGGGAGACGGACACCGAGCTGTACGCCCAGGTGTACCCGATGGACCTGCGCCCCCAGGGCCACGACATCATCCGCACCTGGCTGTTCTCGACCGTGCTGCGGGCCGAGCTGGACGCACACACCCTGCCCTGGCGGCACGCCGCGCTCTCGGGCTGGATCCTCGACCCCGACCGCAAGAAGATGAGCAAGTCCAAGGGCAACGTCGTCACGCCCATGGGGCTGCTGGAACAGTTCAGCCCGGACGGGGTCCGCTACTGGGCGGCGAGCGGTCGCCCCGGTACCGACACCGCCTTCGACCAGGGCCAGATGAAGGTCGGCCGCCGCCTCGCCACCAAGCTGCTCAACGCCGGCAAGTTCGTCCTGTCCTTCCCCGAGCCGGACGCCGGGGCCACGGTCACGGAGCCGCTGGACCGGGCGATGCTGGCGGCTCTGGACAACGTGGTCCGGCACGCGACCGACGCGCTGGCCGACTTCGAGTACACCACGGCACTGGAGCGCGTCGAGCGGTTCTTCTGGTTCTTCTGCGACGACTACCTGGAACTGGTCAAACGGCGCGCCTACGACGAGGACGGCAGCGCCGCCACGCAGTCCGCCAGGCTCGCCCTGCGGCAGGCACTGTCGACCCTGCTCAGGCTGTTCGCCCCCTTCATGCCGTACTGCACCGAGGAGGCGTGGTCGTGGTGGCACACGGACTCCGTGCACACCAGCGACTGGCCGCGCCCCTCCGGCGAGGGGGCGGCCGACGGTGAGGCGCTGATCTCCCTGGCGGGGAAGGCGATCGGCGCGGTCCGCAAGGCCAAGAGCGACGCCAAGCGCCCCATGCGCTCCCCGGTCGCCGAGCTCCGCGTCCACGGCAGCGCCGACGAGCTGGACGCGGTCTCCGCCATCGCGACGGACCTCATGGCGGCGGGCAACATCGGCGGGCTCGACCTCACACCGGCCGAAGACGGGATGCGCTTCGAGGTCGTCCTGGCCCAGGCATAGGGCACATCCGCCGGAACCGCGGGCGCGGTTCCGGCGGGCTCCCTGCCTGGCGCAGTTTCGAGAACGACCGCTTCTACGTGTACGACCTCCGATAGAGCGCATCCAGCGCATCCCCGGCACGATCCGCCGGACAGCCCCCGGCCTGATGGCCCCTGCTCCCAGTGCGGCACCTGAGGCTCGGCATCGGCTGGCGGCCGGAGATCGTCGCCCCTGCGGGGAGCGGACTGGGTGGAGGTGGTGGCCGAGAACGTCTGCTCGGGCCATCTCCGGACGCCCTGAGGGAGTTGCTGGAGCGCGACACGACGGTGGTGCCGCGCGGGGTCTCGCTCGGGCTCAGCGGCACGGACTGTCCGGATGCCGGGCCGATGGCAGCCCTCTCCGAACGGGCCACCGTGCTGGACGATGGCGACACATTCCACAGGAGGCGCCATCGGAAACGCGCCCATCAATCCGGACATCCACGCCCGGTGGACGGGCGCCCCAGAAGGGACAGCCGTACCCCGGGCGCTGCAAGGTGGGGGACTCAGGCACCCCAAGCAAACCGAATCGTGGCTCGCTATCGGAGTTGTGCGGCGAACGCCTCGTACGCCCGGTCGTCGAAGAGCACGAACCGGACCTCCTCGACCGCGGTCTGCATGCCCCGCACAGTCTCCACCGCGATCCGGGCGGCGTCCTCCATCGGCCACCCGTAGATCCCGGCGGAGACGGCTGGAAACGCCACCGTACGGGCGCCCAGCTCGTCAGCAACCCGCAGCGACTCGCGATAGCAGGAGGCCAGCAGCTCCGACCGGTCCTCCTCGTGAGTGAAACGCGGGCCGACGGTGTGGATCGCCCAGCGGGCGGGCAGTCGGCCGGCGGTGGTGGCGACGGCCTGGCCGGTGGGCAGGCCGCGGCCGTACCGGCCGGCGCGGAGGGCGCGGCACTCGGCGAGGATGTCGGGCCCGCCACGGCGGTGGATCGCGCCGTCCACGCCTCCGCCGCCGAGCAGGGAGGAGTTGGCCGCGTTGACCACGGCGTCGACGGCCTGTTCGGTGATGTCGCCCTGGACGAGGGTGAGGGTGGTGGTCATGTGGTGAGCCTAGGCCGTGCCCGACCCTGACCCGTGGTACACGGCCTAGCGGCCGCTCCCCCGGAGGCGGTGCCAGACGGCTCGGGCGGCGTGGTGGCCGGACATGCCGTGGACGCCGGGGCCGGGTGGGGTGGCCTGGGAGCAGAGGTAGACGGCGGGGTGGGCGGTTTCGTACGGGACGCGGGTGAGCTTGGGGCGGATGAGGAGGCGGAGGCCGGCGGCGGAGCCGGTGGCGGTGTCGCCGCCGACGTAGTTGGCGTTGCGGGCGGCGAGTTGCGGGGGGCCGGCGACGGCGCGGGCGAGGACGAGGTCGCGGAAGCCGGGGGCGAAGCGTTCGATCTGGCGCTCCACGGCGTCGGTGGCGTCGCCCGTCCAGCCGTTGGGGACGTGGCCGTAGGCCCAGAAGGTGTGGTGGCCCTCGGGGGCGCGGGTGGGGTCGATGAGGCTGGGCTGAGCGGTGATGAGGAAGGGGACGGAGGGGTCGCGGCCCTGGACGGCGGCGTCGAGGGCGGCGGAGATCTCGCCGCTGGTGGGGCCGATGTGGACGGTGCCGGCGTGGTGGGCTTCCCGGGCGGTCCAGGGGACGGGGCCGGACAGCGCATAATCGATCTTGAAGACGCTGGGGCCGTAGATGACGTCGCGGTAGGCGTTGCCGAGGCCGGCGATGCGGGCGAGGGCGGTCGGGGAGGTGTCGAAGACGTAGGCGCGGGCGGGCGGGAGGTCGTCCAGGCGCTTGACCTCGAAGTCGGTGTGGACAGCGCCGCCGTGGGCGCGGAGGAGGCCGGCGAGGGCGTCGGAGATGGCCTGGGAACCGCCGCGGGGCACCGGCCAGCCGTTGGCGTGGGCGGCGAGGGCGAACATCAGGGCCAGTCCGCTGGTGCCGAAGCCGCGGAGCGGGGCGATGGCGTGGGCGGCGAGGCCGGCCAGCAGGGCGCGGGCCTTCTCGTCCTGGAAGCGGCGGTTGAGGAAGGTGACCGGCTGCATGGCGACCAGGCCGAAGCGGGCGTAGGTGACCGGGTCCTGGGGCAGACCCAGCCACTGGGTGCGCAGGAAGTCGTGGGCCAGGGTGTCCCACCTGCCGGTGAACGGGGCGACGAGCCGGCGGTAGGTGCCGGCGTCGCGCGGTCCGAACGACATGGCGGTCTCGCCGACGGAGTGCGCCAGGACCGCTGCGGTGCCGTCGGGGAAGGGGTGCGCCATGGGGAGGTCGGGGTGGAGCCATTCCAGGCCGTGGCGCTCCAGGGGCATGGCGCGGAAGGCGGGGGATCCCGCGGCGAGCGGGTGCACCGCGGAGCAGGGGTCGTGGCGGAAGCCGGGGAGGGTCAGCTCCTCGGTGCGGGCGCCGCCGCCGATGGTGTCGCGGGCTTCGAAGACCTCGACGGACATGCCGCGGCGGGCGAGTTCGACCGCCGCTGTCAGGCCGTTGGGCCCCGATCCGATCACGACGGCATCGAGCATCGTCGGCACCTGCGCCACTCCCCTCGTGTCCGACCCTCGTCGGTGAGGGTCAGTTGGCGGCAGCCAGCAGTCCGAGGATACGCCGCGCCGTTTCGGTGTCCCGTGCCGCGGTGAAGGGCAGCGCGTTGCCGCCTTCGATGCGGAAGGGCCGGCCGGCGACGGTGCCGCTGGCGCCGCCCGCTTCGTGGACGAGGAGCAGGCCGGCGGCGTGGTCCCAGGAGTTCTCCCAGCTGAAGGCGGTGGCGTCGAGCCGGCCGAGGGCTATGTGGAGGTACTCCAGGCCGGCGGAGCCGCAGGGGCGGGGGGCGACGCCGGGGGTCTTCAGGGCGGCCAGGACGCGCTTCTGGTCGTCGGTGGTGAAGTCGGGGTGGGAGGTGGCGACTTCGAGGTCGGCACCGGGTGCGGGGTGGCCGGCGGTGAGCCGTTCGCCGTTGAGCCAGGCGCCGGCGCCGCGGCGGGCGACGGCCAGCTGGCCGAGGGCGGGGGCGTACGTCCAGGAGGCGAGCACCTCGCCGTGGTGGGCGAGGGCGACCAGGGTGGCGAAGCCGGGATCGCCGTGGACGAACTGGCGGGTGCCGTCGACCGGGTCGACGATCCAGACGGGGGCGTCGCCGTGGAGGGCGCCGAGGACGGTGGGGTCGGCGTGCACGGCCTCCTCGCCGACCACCCGGGAGCCGGGCAGCAGGGCGGTGAGGGCGGCGGTGAGGTGCTCTTCGGCGCGCCGGTCGGCGATGGTGACGAGGTCGTGCGGGCCGTTCTTCTCGACGATCTCCTCGGCGGCGAGCTGCCGGAAGCGGGGCATGATCTCGTCGGCCGCGGCCTGCCGGATGGCAGCCTCCACGGCGTCCCAGTCCAGCCCGGAGAGAGCGGGCTCGGCGGTGGGTGCGGTGGTGGGAAAGGGCGCGGCGGCGGGGGCGGCGGCCGGGGTGCGGGGGACGGCGTCTGCGAGGTCCGTGGCGTCCACCATGTCCCCCATATCCCTCACGTCCGTGGTGTCTGTCGTGTCCGTGGTGTCTCCCGGAGTGCGGTTGTCCAGTGCTTCGATCATGTATCCATCGAACCATGGGCCACTGACACTCCGGCCGGACTCCGGGTGAACTCCGGGTGCCGTAGGGGCCACGGGCGGGTGTCGCCGGCCACCCTCCACGGGCGCCGGTCACCCCCGCCCCACCGGCATCATCCCAGGTCAGCGCCTTGATGCCGTCTTGAGGCCGCCCCGGGAGCGGTGTCCCGAGACGGCCGACCGCCGGTCACCGCCCGACCGCGTACCCCTGCATGCCGCGCGGGTTGGCCGCGGCCGACAGCACCCCGGTCCGCGGGTCGCGGGCCACCGCGCACAGCCGTCCCTCCGACCAGGCACCGCCCACCGTGACGTCGTGGCCGCGCCGCCGCAGCCCGTCGATCACCGCGTCGCCGATCCGGGATTCGACGGTGACGCCGCCGGGCCGCATGACGCGCGGGAAGAAGGAGCCGGGGAAGGAGTCGTGGTGCCAGTTCGGGGCGTCGATGGCGCCCTGGAGGTCGAGGCCGCCGCGGACCTGCGGGCGCAGCGCCACCGCCAGGAAGAAGTGCAGCTGCCACTGGTCCTGTTGGTCGCCGCCGGGGGTGCCGAACGCCATGACGGGGACGCCGTCGCGCAGGGCGAGGGACGGGGTGAGGGTGGTGCGGGGGCGGCGCCCGGGGGTGAGGGAGTTGGGCAGGCCCTCCTCCAGCCAGGCCATCTGGAGGCGGGTGCCGAGCGGGAAGCCGAGGCCGGGGACGACGGGATTGGACTGGAGCCAGCCGCCGGAGGGGGTGGCGGAGACGAGGTTGCCCCAGCGGTCGGCGATGTCGATGTGGCAGGTGTCGCCGCGGGTGGTGCCGTCGTGGTCGATCTCGGGGGCGTCGGCGGGTGGTTCGCCGCGGCCGGGTGCGGCGGTGCCGGGGCCCTGGGCCACGGTCGGCTCCCCCGCGCCGCCGGCCAGGGCGCCCGCCGCGTCGAACCTGCCGGCGCCGGTGGCCACCGCCAGGGCGTGCTTGCTCAGCCGCGGGCTGCGGCCGTCGGGGCTGCCGGGCCGCAGCGCGTACGAGGCGCGGTCGCCGATGAGGGCGCGGCGGGCGGTGTTGTAGTCGTCGCCGAGCAGGGTGGCGAGCGGGACGTCGGCGGCGTCGCCGTACCACGCCTCGCGGTCGGCCATCGCGAGTTTGCTGCCCTCGATGAGGAGGTGGACGTATTCCGGGCTTCCGTATGCGGGCAACACCTCGGGCAGCAGGGCGAGTTGCTGGAGGAAGACAGGGCCCTGGCTCCAGCCGCCGGCCTTGGCGACGGTCCAGCCGTGCCAGTCGTGGGTGACCGGGTCCTCGTAGGTGGCGGTGTAGGCGGCGAGGTCGTCGCCGGTGAGGGTGCCGGCGTGGCGTTCGCCGGAGGTGTCCATGGCGGGGCGGGCGGCGAAGTCGGCGAGCGCCTCGCCGACGAAGCCCTCGCGCCAGATGCGGCGGGCGGCCTCGATCTGTGCCTCCCGGTCGGCGGAGGCGGCCTCGGCCTCGGTGAGGAGGCGGCGCCAGGTGGCGGCCAGGGGGCGGTTGGTGAGGAGTTCGCCGGGGCGGACGGCGCGGCCGCCGCGGAGGTAGAGCTCGGCCGAGGAGGTCCACTCGGCCTCGAAGAGCGTGCGGACGGTGTCCACGGCCTGCCCGATCCCTTCGACGGCGGGGTGGCCGTGCTCGGCGTATCCGATGGCGTAACGGAGCACCTCGGCCAGGGACTTGGTGCCGTGGTCGCGCAGCAGCAGCATCCAGGCGTCGAACGCGCCGGGGACGGCGGCGGCGAGCGGTCCGGTGCCGGGGACGAGGTCGAGGCCGAGGGAGGTGTAGTGGGCCACGGTCGCGCCGGCGGGGGCGGGACCCTGTCCGCACAGCACCCGCACCGGTCCGTCCGCCGGGGCCAGGATGACGGGCACCTCGCCCGCCGGCCCGTTCAGGTGCGGTTCGACGACGTGCAGCACGAATCCGGCGGCGACGGCGGCGTCGAAGGCGTTGCCGCCGTCCTCCAGTACGGCCATCGCGGACTGGGACGCCAGCCAGTGGGTGGTGGCGGCCATACCGAAGGTGCCGTGGAGGGTGGGGCGGGTGGTGAACACGGTGGCTCCTCGTCGTCGTGGGGCGTGGCGGCTCTTGTGGGGCGTGGCGGCCGATGGCGGGCCGGCGGGGCGTACGAGTCACCCGTAACCTCCCCGGCCGGCCCGACTTCTCACCCCTCCCCACGCGGGCGGGCTCGTCCGCCCCTCGGACCGACCGGTTCCGCCACTCCCCCGGACGGGCCGGTACCCGTCCGCGACCGCCCAGCCGCCCAGCCGCCCAGCCGCCCAGCCGCCCAGCCGCCCGACAAACCGTTCCCCGCCCCAAACCCCCAAACCATTCGCCCTCCCCCACCACCTTCCGTACGCTCGGCCCATGAGCAGCACCGACGGCCGGCCCGCGCACCGCCCCCTGGTCGCGATCCTGAGCGGCGCCGGGATCTCCACCGACTCCGGGATCCCCGACTACCGCGGTCCGGACGGGCTGTGGCGGCGCGATCCGGCGGCCGAGAAGCTGGTCACCTACGACGCCTACATGACGGATCCGGAGATCCGGCGGCGGTCGTGGCGGATGCGGCGGGAGAGCCCGGTGTTCCGGGCCCGGCCGAACGCCGCGCACGAGGCGGTGGCCCGGCTGGAGCGGTCCGGGACGCCGGTGCGGGTGCTCACCCAGAACGTCGACGGGCTGCACCAGCTCGCCGGAATGCCGGCCCGCAAGGTGCTGGAACTCCACGGCACCGCCCGCGAGGTGACGTGCACCGGCTGTCATGCCCGGACGTCGATGGCGCAGGCACTGGAGCGGGTGGCGGCCGGCGAGCCCGATCCGGCGTGCCGGGCGTGCGGCGGGATCCTCAAATCGGCGACGGTGATGTTCGGCGAGCGGCTGGATCCGCGGGTGCTCGGCGAGGCGGTGGCGGTGGCGAAGGCCGCCGAGCTGTTCTTCGCGGTGGGCACCACGCTCCAGGTGCAGCCGGCGGCCTCGCTCGCCGGGATGGCCGTGGAGCACGGTGCGCGCCTGGTGATCGTCAACGCCGAGCCGACCCCGTACGACGAGCTGGCCGCCGAGGTGGTGCGCGAGCCGATCGGCACGGCCCTCCCCCGGCTGCTGGCCGCGCTCGGCTGACGCGGTCACGCCTGCCGGGTCGGCAGCACGATCGCCTGGCGCAGGTTGACGTGGCGGGCGCGGCTGGTCGTGAAGGCGATCAGGTCCGCGATGTCGTCGGCGGAGAGTCCGATCAGCGCGTCGAACATGCCGTCCAGTTGGCCGGAGAGTTCCGCGTTGTCGACGTGGTCGGCCAGCTCGGTGTCGGTCAGGCCCGGTTCGATGTTGGTGACGCGGACGTCGCGCGGGCCCAGTTCGGTGCGCAGGGACTGCGAGAGGTAGGTCAGCGCGGCCTTGGTCGCGCCGTAGACCGCGTAGTGGGGGAAGGGGACGTGGGCGCCGATCGAGGAGATGTTGACCAGGTCCGCGGTCCGGCCCGCCGCGGCGGCCGCGATCAGGTCGGGGGTGAAGGCGCGGATGACGCGCAGCGCGCCGGCCACGTTGGTGTCGAGCATGCGCTGCCACTCGTCGGCGCGGCCCGCCGTGACGGGGTTGGGCAGCATCACGCCCGCGGCGTTGACGACGAGGTCGACGGCGCCGTACGCGGTGTGCACCTGCCGCACCGCGGCGTCCACGGAGGCCGCGTCGGTGATGTCGGTGGGGACGGCGAGGGCCTGGCCGCCGTCCGCCTCGATCTTGGCGGCCAGGTCGGTCAGCCGCTCGGCCCGGCGGGCGAGCAGCGCCACCCGCACGCCGTACGAGGCGAGCAGCCGGGCGGTGGCCTCGCCCATGCCGCTGGCGGCTCCGGTGACGACGGCGGTGCGGCCGGCGAGGGCGTCGTACGACATGATGGCTCCTGGTTTCGCGATGGTCGCCGCCGGGTGTCTCCCGGCGACGTCCACCACTTTGGGGGCGGCCGACGCGGCGATCCAGGGCCACCGTTTTCCTGGGTCCGGCAGTACCAGGAAAGGCGCAGGGGACACGTCCTAGGATCGCCACCATGGACACACCCATAGGCCCGGAGATCGGCGACTTTCTGCGCTCGCGGCGCGCCCGCATCCGGCCGGAGGAGGTCGGGCTGCCCGGCCACGGCAGGCGGCGGGTGCCGGGGCTGCGCCGGGAGGAGGTGGCCCAGCTCGCGGGTGTCAGTGTCGACTACTACATCCGGCTGGAGCAGGGCCGCGGACCGTCGGTCTCGGACGCCGTGCTCGACGCGATCGGGCGGGTGCTGCGCCTGGACGACACCGAGCAGGAGTACCTGCGCAAGGTGGCCCGGCCGGCCGCGCGCCGTCCGTCCGCGGGGCCCCGGGCGGCCGCCGCCCGTCCCGCGCCCCAGAAGGTCCGCCCCGGCCTGCGGCTGCTCCTGGACACCCTCGACCGGGCCCCGGCGTTCGTCCTCGGCCGCCGGATGGACGTGCTCGCCTGGAACGACCTGGGTGACGCCGTCGTCGGCTTCTCGCGGATGGCGCCCCGGGACCGCAACATGCCGCGCCAGGTGTTCCTCGACCCGCGGGCCCGCGAGACGTACCCGGACTGGCCGGCGGTGGCCGCGGAGACCGTCGCGCATCTGCGTCTGGACGCCGGAAACCATCCGCAGGACCCACAACTCGCCACGCTCGTGGGTGAGTTGTCGCTCGCGAGTGAGGACTTCCGCCGCCTGTGGGCGGACCACCAGGTCCGGGAGAAGTCCCACGGCACCAAGCGTCTGGTGCACCCTGTGGCCGGTGAACTGACCCTGCCCTACGAGACGTTGACGGTGCCGGGCGAGCCGGACCAGATGCTGGTGGTCTACACACCCGAGCCGGGGTCGCGGACGGAGGAGCGGTTGCAGCTGCTGGCGAGCTGGGCGGCGACGCCGGCGGCCCCCCAGGCGTGACGGCGCGCACCGTATGCACCATGCACCCGCCGTGGACCGTATGCACCCGCCGTGCGGTTACCGTGTCAGGAGAAGTCCGGCACCGTATCCATCGGAGCACGGTGCTTTACGAGGCGGAGAGTGTGGAGTGCACGGCGAATACAAAGTCCCGGGTGGCAAGCTGGTGGTCGTCGATCTGGATGTCCAGGACGGCCGGCTGAGAAACGTCCGGGTGGCCGGTGACTTTTTCCTGGAACCCGACGAGGCGATCCTGGACATCAATTCCGCATTGGAAGGCGCGCCGGCCGACACCGATACCGCGGGCCTGAAGAACCGTATCGATGTCGCGCTCCCCGAATCGGCGGTGCTCTTCGGTTTCACCAGTGAGAGCGTCGCCGTCGCGGTGCGCCGCGCCCTCGCCCAGGCCACCGACTGGAGCGATTACGACTGGCAGCTCATTCACGCCGCGCCCCAGCCGCCGGCGCTCCACATGGCGCTCGACGAAGTCATCACCACGGAGGTGGCGGCGGGCCGCCGGCCGCCCACGCTCCGGGTCTGGGAATGGGACGCCCCGGCCGTCATCATCGGCAGCTTCCAGTCCCTGCGCAACGAGGTCGACGCCGCGGGCGCGGCCCGCCACGGCGTCACGGTGGTGCGGCGGATCTCCGGCGGCGGGGCGATGTTCGCCGAGCCGCGGAGCACCATCACCTATTCCCTCGCGGTGCCCGAGGCCCTGGTTTCCGGACTGTCCTTCGCGGATTCCTACGCCTATCTCGACGACTGGGTGCTCGCCGCACTCGGCGACATGGGAATCAAGGCTTGGTACCAGCCGCTGAACGACATCGCCACCGAACTGGGGAAAGTGGCCGGCGCCGCGCAGAAAAGGATGGTCGGCCCGGGCGGCGGTCCCGGTGCGGTGCTGCACCACGTCACCATGTCCTACGACATCGACGCCGACAAAATGCTCGACGTGCTGCGCATCGGCAAGGAAAAGCTCTCCGACAAGGGGACCAGAAGCGCCAAGAAGCGCGTCGATCCGCTGCGCCGCCAGACCGGACTCCCCCGCGAAGCGGTCATCGAGAAGATGATCGACTCCTTCCGCTCGCGCTACGGCCTCACCCGCGGCGAGGTCACCCCCGAGGAACTCGCCCGCGCCCAGGACCTCGTCCTCAGCAAATTCCAGAACGACGAGTGGACCGCGCGGATTCCCTGAATTCCCCTTCCCGCGCAACCGCTCGGGCGGTTGCGCGGGCGGTGCGTCGGCGCCGCTCAGAAGCTCGCGGGTCGACACCTCCGGCCCGTCGCCGAGGCGAAGCCCAGCCAGGTGTGACGGTTGCCGGCCCAACACCAGCCGACCTTGGGGGCGTTGCGGCGCTCGCGGCCGTCCCGGCCGGTGCCGCCGCTGATCCAGAGCGCCGGGGTGCGGGCGTCAAGGGTGCCGTTCGGCTTGCGCAGGCGGGAGCCGATCGTCATGAAGCAGTGGTTGGGCTCCAGGGCGGCGGGCTGCTGCAGCAGCCAGTGGATGCCCTCGGTGAGCAGCAGCGGGGTGCGGGCCTCCGCGGTGAGGGCCGGCAGCGCCTCGTTCGGGCTCCAGTTGGCCATGTGGTCGCCACGGTCGAGGCCGGTCAGGACGTAGAGGGGCGCGTCGGGGACGTCGAGGGCGTCGAGCGGGGCGAACCGGTCGACGTCGGCCATGTCGGTGACGACGAAGCCGGGCTTGCCGTCCCGGCGGAGCAGCGGGGCGAGGGCGGAGGCGGGGGCCCGGTCGGGGTGGACCGCGAGCAGGGCGCCGTCCGCGCGCCCGGCCGCGTCGCCGCCCTCGCCGGCAGCTTCGGCGACGGCCTCGGCGGCTTCGGCGAAGGCGCGCAGTGCGTCGGCGGACAGCCCGGCGATCGTGTGCACGTCGAGTGCGATCAGGCGCTCGGCCTGGGCGCTGAGGGAGGGGAGGGTGAGGTCGTGGGTGGTGATGGCGGGTGCGCTTTCGGGCACGGAAGTCCCCCAGGGTTCGGCGATTCGGAGAGCGGAAAGAGCGACGAGCGGAAGGGCCGGTGACCCTGGCTCAACGACCTACGGGGACGGAATGTTCCCGCCCGGCCGGCGGCGCCAGGCGTCCGTGATCGCCGGTCACCGGGGGCGGCAGACGCCGACCGACCGCGATAGGGCGTTCGCCCGGATGGGCTCCCGCACGGCAAGGCTGACGGTGCGTCCGGCGCCTCCAGACGGGCGGTTTTCGTTCCGGCCGGTCATCTGCCGTGCACACGGCCGCACCTGGCGAAGCCTCAGCTCAGCGCCGCGGGCCCGGCGGCCCGGGGCGCCCCTCGGCCGGGCGCGCGGCGGCCGGACGCGCGGGTGCGCCGGGATTCGCAGCCGGAGTTGAGCGATCACGCAGCGTAAGGTCGGGAGTGGCCGGCCGGTCGTGGTCCGCGCGTTCCCTGTCCGACGGATGCCGCTGGTGCGGCGGCGTCCGGCGGTCGCGGCGGAGCGCGGCGTCCGGTTCCGGCGAACCAGTCAGGGAAGGGAGCACGCGATGGCTGACCGGATCGGCGATGTGTGGGGCAAACGGACCCCCTATCCCGCCGGCGGCAGCTGGCCGCTCCGCGTCGACGCGTGCCTGGCGATTCCGCACGACCACGTCGAACGGTGGGTGCCGTCGGTCTGCGTCCTGTGTTCCAACGGCTGCGGGCTGGACATCGCCGTCTCCGACGGCCGCATCGTGGGGGTGCGGGGCCGCGCCCAGGACCGCGTCAACCACGGTCGGCTCGGACCGAAGGGACTGTTCGGCTGGCAGGCCGGCCACTCGCGGGACCGGCTGCTGCACCCGCAGATGCGGATCGACGGTGCCCTGCGGCAGGTCGGCTGGGAGACGGCCATGACGGCCGTGGTCGAGCGTTCGCAGGCCGTGCTCTCCCGGCACGGCCCGCTGGCCATGGCGTTCTACACCAGCGGCCAGCTCTTCGCGGAGGAGCACTACGCCCAGGCGCTGATCGCCCGCGGCGGGATCGGCACACCCCATCTGGACGCCAGCACCAGACTGTGCACCGCGACCGCGCAGTGGGCGCTGATCGAGAGCTTCGGCAGCGACGGGGACCCCGGCTCGTACACCGACATCGACCACTGCGACACGCTGTTCCTCGTCGGCCACAACGTCGCCGAGAGCCAGACGGTGCTGTGGGCGCGGATGCTCGACCGGTTGCACGGTCCGGACCGCCCGCGGCTGATCGTCGTCGATCCGCGGCTGACCCCGACCGCCCGCGCCGCCGACGTGCACCTGCCCGTCCGGCCGGGCACCAACGTCGCCCTGCTCAACGCGCTGTTGCACGAACTGATCCGGAACGACTGGATCGACCGGGCCTTCGTCGACGCCCGCACCACCGGCTTCGCCGAGCTGGCCGCGACCGTCGCCGACTATCCCGCGGAGCGGGCCGCCGAGATCTGCGGCGTCCCGGCACACCTCGTCCGGCGGGCGGCGCGCCTCATCGGGACCGCCCACCACCTGGTGTCGACCGTCCAGCAGGGCGTCTACCAGTCGCACCAGGCCGCCGCGGCCGCCGTACAGGTCAACAACATCAACCTCGTACGCGGCATGATCGGGCGGCCCGGGGCCACGGTCTTCCAGATGAACGGCCAGCCCAGCGCCGAGAACGCCCGGGAGGCCGGCGCCGACGGCTCGCTGCCCGCCTTCCTCAACTGGCAGAACGACGCCCACGTCCGGCACCTGGCCGAGCACTGGAACGTCGACCCGCTGCGCATCCCCCACTGGTCGCCGCCCACGCACGCCATGGACATCTTCCGGCACTGCGAGACCGGTTCGATCAGGTTCCTCTGGATCACCGGGGCCAACCCCGCCGTCTCCCTCCCCGACCTGCACCGCATCCGCGCCGTCCTCGGATCCGAACGCCTCTTCCTGGTCGTCTCCGACGCCTTCCCGACCGAGACCACCGCCCTGGCGGACGTGGTGCTGCCCGCCGCCATGTGGGGCGAGAAGACCGGCTGCGTCACCAACGCCGACCGCACCGTCCACCTGTCCCACAAGGCCGTCGAACCGCCCGGAGAGGCCCGCAGCGACTTCGCCGTCCTGCTCGACTACGCCCGGCGGATGCGGCTGACCGACCGCGACGGCGGCCCGCTGCTGCGCTGGCACCAGCCGGAGGACGCCTGGCACGACTTCATCGCTCTGACCAGGGGGCGGCCCTGCGACCAGTCCGCCCTCACCTACGAGCGGCTGCGCAGCAGCGACGGTGTGCAGTGGCCCTGTACGGAGTCCGCCCCCGACGGCACCGAGCGCCTCTACACCGACCATGTCTTCCCCACCGCCGCCGACCGCTGCGAGGACTACGGGCACGACCTCGCCACCGGCGCCCAGCACGAGCCCGACGAGTACCGGCTCCACGATCCCGCGGGACGGGCCGTCCTGAAGGCGGCGCACTACCTGCCGCCGCACGAACTCCCGGACGAGGACCACCCGTTGCAGCTGACCACCGGCCGCTGCGTCTACCACTGGCACACCCGCACCAAGACCGCCCGCGTCCCCGAACTCGACGACGCGGCACCGGAGGTGTGGGTGGAGCTGCATCCCGACGACGCGCACGGCCGGGACATCGCCGAGGGCGACCTGGTGCGGGTGTCCTCCCCGCAGGGCGAGGTCGAGGCCCCCGCCGTGCTGCGCGGCAGCCGCCCCGGCCTGGTGTTCGTCCCGTTCCACTACGGCTACTTCGACCGGACCGACCCCGACCGGCGCAACCGGGCCGCCAACGAACTCACCCACACCGCATGGGACCCGGTGTCCAGACAACCCGTCTACAAGACCACTCCGGTGCGGCTGACCAAGGTCGCCGATGCCACGGAGCCGGGGCCGCGACGATGAACGGGACCGGTGCCCTCCTGCGGGAACTCCACGACGCCGTGACGGACTTGGCGAAGACCTGCCGGGGCGTCGCCGAACGCCAGGCGGCCGACCGCGGCACGTACCACCCGGCCCACACCGTCGCCGCGCAGTGCGACCGGCACGCCGCGCGCGTCCGGGCCTGGGGCGAGCGTTTCGAGGTGCGCCTGCACGCCCCGGCGGCCGCGCCCGAGCCGCTGGCCGCGGTACGGGACGCGGTCCGCCACACGTCCGCGGCGTTCCGCGGCGACCGCCCGGAGGCCGGCGTGGCCCTGCTCCACGACCTCTGCCACCTCCACGAGAAGGCGCAGCGCGTCCACATCCACTGGGTGATGCTCGGCCAGGTCGCCCGGGCGCTGCGCGAGCGCGAGCTGCTCGCCGAGGCGGCCGCCCTGCACGGGGAGACCCGCACCCAGATCAAGTGGATCACCACCCGGATCAGGGAGGCGGCCCCGCAGGCCGTCGTGGTCGCCGACTGACCTGACACCTGCGGGGTGCGCCCCCGAGTCGCCGCCGGGCGTGCCCTCAGTAGTCGCTGTTCATCGCGGCACGTACCTCGGCGAGGGTGGCGTCGGCCACGGCGTTGGCCCGCTCGTTGCCCTCGCGCAGGATCCGGCGGAGCTGGGCGCGGTCCTGTGCGTACACGCTGCGGCGGGCCCGGATCGGCGCCAGGTGCTCGTTGACCGCCTCGGTCACGGTCCGCTTCAGCGCGGCGGCGCCCGCGGAGCCGATGTCGGCGGCGACCTGCTCGGGTGTCCGGCCCTGGCAGAGGGCCGCCAGCAGGAGCAGCGAGGACACCTCGGGGCGGGTGGCCGGGTCGTAGGTGATGTGGCGCTCGGCGTCGGTCTTCGCCCCCTTGATCAGCCGGGCGGTCTCATCGGCGTCGGCGGCCAGGGCGAGGGCGTTGCCGCGGCTCTTGCTCATCTTGGTGCCGTCGGTGCCGAGCAGCAGCGGCGCGGCCGACAGCAGGGCGTCGGGCCGGGGGAAGACCGTGGAGCCGTTGCCGTAGCGGTCGTTGAAGCGGCGGGCGACGGTGCGGGTGAGTTCGAGGTGCGGAAGCTGGTCCTGGCCGACCGGGACGAGGTTGGCCTTGCAGAAGAGGATGTCGGCGGCCTGGTGGACGGGGTAGGTGAACATCAGGCCGCTGACGGCCGATTGGCGGGAGTGGCTGATCTCGTCCTTGACGGTGGGGTTGCGGTGGAGTTCGGCGACGGAGACCAGGCTGAGGAAGGGCAGCAGCAGCTGGTTGAGGGCGGGGACGGCGCTGTGCGTGAAGATCGTGCTGCGCGCCGGGTCCACGCCGATGGCGAGGTGGTCCAGGACCAGTTCCTCGACGTGCGTGGTCAGGTTGTCGGCCACCTCGCGGTCGGTGAGCACCTGGTAGTCCGCGATGATCACGAACAGCTCCACGCCCAGGTTCTGCAGCCGTACCCGGTTGTGGAGCGTGCCGAAGTAGTGGCCCAGGTGCAGCCGTCCGGTGGGGCGGTCGCCGGTCAGGACCCGGAACCGCCCGGGGTCGGTGCGGATCAGCTCTTCCAGCACCGCGGTGCGTTCCTGCGCTGCCGAGGTCCCCAGCCGGTCGGCCGAGGATGCCAGGGAAGTGGGGGCGGGTGCGGATGCGGGAGTGGCAGGGGCGTCGAAGTCCGCGATCGGTGCAGTCGTGTTCATGTGGGTCTCCTGGTGGTCGGTGGTGCCCGTCGGGACGGCACCACCCCTGTTTTTCCAGGGACACGAAAAGGGCCGTCCGTCCGAACGGCCCTTGGTCATGCGTGAGAGGCGGCCGCTCCTACGAGGAGCGCCACCAGCTCAGGCACGACGACAGCTGCATGGGCCCATCATAGGGGCCGCTGCCGGCGCGCCTGCTTGAGCTCACGGTCGAGGGCCCAGGCGTCGGCGACCGGCCCGAGGTGGTCGAGCTTGTCGGGGTTGAGCACGATGCGGATGTCCTGGATGCGGCCGTCGAGCACATCGAGGGTCAGGGCCTGGAGCACCCTGCCGTCCCGGTCGCGGAAGAGGGCGCCCGGCTGGCCGTTGATCTCCCGCGGCTCGGAGGTCACCTCGATCCGGGCCAGCCAGGGGAAGACGGCGGCCAGCAGCCGGGCCACGTTCTCGGCGCCGACGACGGCCCGGGCCAACTGTGGGGCCCGGCCGCCGCCGTCGCCGGCCATCGACACCTCGGCGGCGAGCAGTTCCCGGAGGCCGTCGAGGTCGCCCTCGCGCAGCGCGTCGACGAACCGGGTCGCCAGCTCCTGGCGTTGCTGCCGGTCCGCCGCGAACCGCGGCCGTCCGTCCGCCATATGGCGCCGGGCGCGCACCAGCAGCTGGCGGCACGCCGCCTCCGAACGCCCCACCGCCGCGGCGACCTCGTCGAAGCGGAAGCCGAAGACGTCCCGCAGCACGAACACCGCCCGCTCCAGCGGACTGAGCCGTTCCAGCAGCAACAGCGCCGCCATGGACACCGAGTCGGTCAGCTCCGCCGAGCGCACCGGGTCCTGGTAGGGATCGCTCAGCAGCGGCTCGGGGAACCACGGGCCCACGTACTCCTCGCGCCGCACCCGGGCGGAGCGCAGCACGTCGATCGAGATCCGGGTCACCGCGGTCGACAGGAAGGCCCTGGTCGAGTCGGGCCGGGTCGGCGAGGCGTCGAAGCGCAGCCAGGTCTCCTGTACCGCGTCCTCGGCCTCGCCCACACTGCCCAGAATCCGGTAGGCGATCGAGAACAGCAGCGGCCGCAGCTCCTCGAATTCCTCGACCTTGCTCATGGCGCACCCTCCCCCTGAGGCCCGGCCGCCCGGCGGCGGGTGCCGACGCGGCCACGGCCCGGTGATCGTCCGGGTCGTCGGCAGGTCACAGTAGCGCCAGGGCGCGGGGCGCAGCGGACCGCCCCGGGTCTCAGCCCGGGGCTCGCTACGCGCTACGAGCTACGCGGACTGCAGCTCCCTGACCGCCTGCTTGGCCTGCTTGGACAGCCCGACGCGGGTCAGGGCCGCGGCCAGCCGGGCGTGGTCCTCGGGCCGCACCAGGTCGCCGAGGCCGCGCGGGGTGTGCGGCAGGCCCAGTTCCTTCGCGGTCCCGCAGGTCCGCTCGTCGAAGAAGGGGCGCAGCGGCGGCCAGACCGCCTGGGCCTCGCGGCAGAAGATGTCCGCGCCGACCGGCCCGATCCGGGGGACCTCCCTGAGCAGTTGCTGGAGCTTCGCCCGGTCGCCGCCGGCCTCCTCCCACATCCGCCGGAGGTCGCCGTGCCAGCGGTCGAGCACCAGGTCCGCCCCTTTGGCCAGGGCGGTCGCGGTGCTCTCGTCGTAGCGGACGTAGTGGGCCCGGCCCAGGGCGTCGACCCGGTCCTGCCAGGTGGAGTCGGCCATCGCCCGTGGGGTGCGCCAGCCCGCGGCGAACAGCTCGCGGGCGGCGTCGGTGGCGATCTCGGCCTTGATCCGGATCGAGCACAGCACCGTGAGGACCAGCAGCTGGTACAGCGGTGCGGGCTTGTCGCGGAGCGTGATGCCGGCTTCCTCGGCGAAGGTCCGGCCGTGGTCGGACAGCAGCTCGGAGACGATCTCGGTGGGCTTCATGGTGCACCACCTCCGTCTTCATGGTGCACCACTGTCTTCATGGTGCACCTCGCGTCGGGCGGGCGCCGGACGGGCGCCCCGCTCCCGCGCAGGGCGCCGCCCGGCCCGGTTCAGTCCCGCAGGGCGGGGACGACGCTCGCCCCGTAGCCGTCGATGACCTGCTCGCGGGCGTCGTGCATGGCGTAGAGCGCGAACTGGTCGACGCCCAGGGCCTTCAGCCGGCGCAGCTTGTCGATGTGCTGCTCCGCGGTGCCGAGGACGCAGAACCGGTCGACGATCTCGTCGGGGACGAAGGCGGTGTCCGGGTTCCCGGCGCGGCCGTGGTGGGCGTAGTCGTATCCGTCGCGTTCCTTGATGTAGGCGGTGAGGGCCTCGGGGACGGCGGCGGAGTGCTCGCCGTAGCGGGCGACGAGGTCCGCGACGTGGTTGCCGACCATGCCGCCGAACCAGCGGCACTGCTCACGGGCGTGGGCCAGCGCGGCGGGCGAGGCGTCGTCGGTGAGGTAGGCGGGTGCGGCCACGCAGATCGTCAGCGACGACGGGTCGCGGCCGGCAGCGGTCGCGGCGTCCCGGACCGCCTTGACCATCCACTCCGTCAGATACGGGTCGGCGAGCTGGAGGATGAAGCCGTCGGCCTGCCGGCCGGCCAGGGCGAGCGCCTTGGGGCCGTACGCCGCCATCCACACCGGCAGGCGGCCGTCCCGCACCCAGGGGATCCGCAGGGTGCGCCCGTCCACCTCGGCCTCCCGGCCCTCCGCCAGCTCGCGGATGACGCGGCTCGCCTCCCCCAGCGTGGCCAGCGTGTTGGGCTTCCGGCCGGCCACCCGCATCGCCGAGTCGCCGCGGCCGATGCCGCACACCGTGCGGTTGCCGAACATGTCGTTGAGCGTCGCGAAGGTCGAGGCGGTCACCTCCCAGGTGCGGGTGCCCGGGTTCGTCACCATGGGGCCCACGATCAGGTCGGTGGTGTGTTCCAGGATCTGGCTGTAGATGACGAAGGGCTCCTGCCAGAGCACCGACGAGTCGAAGGTCCAGCCGTAGCGAAAGCCCTTGCTCTCCGCGCGCCGCATCAGCTCGACGACCGTCGACGCGGGCGGGTCCGTCTGCAGGACGATTCCGAAATCCACGGTGGGGCCTCCTAGTGCAGGTACTGGCAGGTGGCGCGCGGCATGTACTGGCCATGGCCGGCGCGTCCGGTGAACTTGCGCTGGTCGATGACGAGTTGGCCGCGCGACAGGACGGTCTCCACCCGGCCGGTGACGCGCTTGCCCTCGTATGCGGAGTAGTCGACGTTCATGTGGTGGGTGGCCGCCGAGAGGACCTGCTCGGCGGTCGGGTCGTAGACCACCACGTCCGCGTCGGCGCCGGGGGCGATGGTGCCCTTCTTGCCGTACAGGCCGAACATGCGGGCCGGGGTGGCGCAGGCGATCTCGATCCAGCGGCGGCGGGTGAGGTGCCCGTCGACGACCGCCTGGTGGAGCAGGTCCATGCGGTTCTCCACGCCGGGCAGTCCGTTGGGGATCTTGGAGAAGTCGTCGCGGCCCAACTCCTTCTGGCCGGCGAAGCAGAACGGGCAGTGGTCGGTGGAGACCACCTGGAGGTCGTCGGTGCGCAGGGCGCGCCACAGTGCCGCCTGGTGCTCCTGGGGCCGCAGCGGGGTGCTGCACACGTACTTGGCGCCTTCGAAGCCGGGCTCGGCGAGGTTGTCCGTGGAGAGGTAGAGGTACTGCGGGCAGGTCTCCCCGAAGATGGGAAGTCCCATGTCGCGGGCGGCCGTCAGCTCCGCGACGGCCTCCTGCGCCGCGACGTGGACCACGTACAGCGGGGCGCCGGCCACCCGCGCGAGCTGGATCGTGCGGTGTGTCGCCTCGGCCTCCAGCAGCGCCCTGCGTACCTCGCCGTGATAGCGGGGTGCCCTCTCGCCCCGCTCCAGGGCCTGCCGGACCAGTACGTCGATGGCGATGCCGTTCTCGGCGTGCATCATGATCAACCCGCCGTTGTCGGCGGCGCGTTGCATCGCCCGCAGGATCTGCCCGTCGTCGCTGTAGAAGACGCCCGGGTAGGCGGTGAAGAGCTTGAACGAGGTCACGCCCTCGCTCACCAGCCCGTCCATCTCCCGCAGCGTCGAGGCGTTGACGTCGGAGAGGATCATGTGGAAGCCGTAGTCGATGGCGCACTGGGCGTCGGCCTTGGCATGCCAGAGGTCCAGCCCCTCGCGCAGCGACTGGCCGACGGACTGGATGGCGAAGTCGATGATGCTGGTGGTGCCGCCCCAGGCCGCCGCCCGGGTCGCGGACTCGAAGGTGTCGGACGAGATCGTCCCGCCGAACGGCATCTCGATGTGCGTGTGGACGTCGACGCCGCCCGGGATGACGTACTTGCCGGACGCGTCGATGACACGGTCGGCGCTCCATTCCTGTGTGCCGGAGGAGGCGACGGCCACGATACGACTGTCCTCGATCAGGACGTCCGCGTGCATTTCCTCGGCGGCGGTGATCACCAGTCCGCCCCGGACGACCGTACGGCTCATCTCGGCTCCCTACCTGACGGCACGTCAAAGCTGGTCTACACCCGTAGATTCCGGACGGGAAGGAGACACCGTAGAAGCATGTCACCCAAGGTGGCAATACCGTGACGAAGGATCAGCCGCCGGCCGGATGTCGGGACGGCGGTCAGCCGGGTGGTTGAACGGGGCGCGCGAGGGGTCGGGGGCCGGTCCCGGGAGGGGTGCGGGGGCGGCCGGATGGGCAGGTAACAGACTCCGGAACCCACAACTTCGAAAGTCATTGAGGAACCACACCTTCACAATCAGCACCAAGGACGTCGAAAAGCGCACAGATGATGTCAGAAAGGCGATGCGTCATGGAGCAGAACACACCGTGGGAGTTCTCCGACGACCGCGGGCGCCTGGTGGTGGCCGGAGCACGGCCGGAACGGATCGTGGCGTACATACAGGCGGGAGCCACGCTGTGGGACCACGGCATCCGTCCGGTGGGCGTGTTCGGCTCCCAGCACGACGGGGTGGCGGCCGACCCGGCCAAGGCCGGCGACCTGCCGCCGGCCGAGATCGGCTACCTCGGCTCGGGCACCGCACTGCACCCGGACACCCTGCTGAAGGCCCGCCCGGACCTCGTGGTGGCGGTGACCTACGACGGCGAACAGGTCTACGGCCTGGAGGCGAGGACCGCACGGGAAGTGGAGGAACAGGTCCCGGTGGCCACCGTCGCGGTGGGCCCGGGCCGCAGCCTGGCCGAGGTCCGCGAGCGCTTCGCGGCGCTGGCCGGCTCCCTGGGACACGGCGAACCGCTCACCATGGCACGGGAGTTGGACGCCGCCGAGGACGCGCTGCGGCAGGCGGCCGCCGGCCCGGCGCGCCCGCGGGTGGTGGCACTCTCGCCCTCCGGGCCGGACAAGGTGCACCTGGCCCGGCCGGGCACCTGGCCGGACCTGCGGGCGCTGGCCGAGCACGGCGTCGAGCTGCCCGAGCCGGTGGCCGGCGCCGGCAGCAACTGGTCGACGGTCGGCTGGGCGGAGGCCGCCGCGCTCGCCCCGGACGTCGTCCTGATCGACGTACGGGCCAACGCCGCCCGGGTCGAGGCGCTGCGGACGGACGAGAACTGGCGGGCGATCGAGGCCCGCGTGCGGCTGCTGCCGTGGAACCCGGAGGCCCCGGTCAGCCGGCGCGCGCACACCCGCTTCTTCACCGCGGTGGCCGACGCGGTGCGCGCGGCCGCCGCCCGGAGATAGCGCCGGGAGGCCCGCGGTGCGCCGGGCGGCGGGCACCCGCCCGCCCCCACCTGCCCGGTGGCACCGAGCCGCGCCACGCGACGGTCGGGGCCCGCGCCCGGCGACCCCAGGCCCTCCCGTCAAACTCCCGCGAGCTGATGCTGCGTCCACCGCAGGGCGTCGGCGAGCAGTTCCGCTCCCTGCTCGGCCTCGGCGACGGTGAGCGTCAGTGGCGGGGCGATGCGGAGCGCGGCGCCGCCCTGGCCGCCCTTGCCGATCAGCAGGCCGCGCTCCCGGGCCGCCTCCAGCACCAGCGTGGCGGCCTCCGGCGAGGGCTCGTCGGTGCCCGGCCGGACCAGCTCGATCCCGATCATCAGGCCCCGCCCGCGGACCTCCCGCACCACGTCCAGGCCCGCCGCCACGGCCCGCAGCCGCTCGATGAGCAGGCCGCCGACCCGCCGGGCGTTGCCCTGGAGGTCGTGTTCGAGGAGGTAGCCGAGGTTGGCCAGGCCCGCGGCCATGGTGATCGGGCTGCCGCCGAAGGTCGAGATGGAGTTGGCCGGCAGGCAGTCCATGATCTCGGCGCGGGCCACCACCCCGCCGAGGGACATGCCGTTGCCGATGCCCTTGGCGAAGGTGAGCACGTCGGGCGGGCCGTTCCCGGCGTGCGCCTGCCAGCCCCAGAAGTGGTCGCCGGTGCGTCCCCAGCCGGTCTGCACCTCGTCGCTGATCCACAGGATGCCCTCACGGGCCAGCACCTCGCGGAACGCCGCGTACAGCCCGTCCGGCGGGGCGGTGAACCCGCCGACGCCCTGCACCGGTTCGGCGATCAGCGCGGCGACGCCGCCCGCGGTCTGCTGGAGCATGTCCTCCAGGTCCGCGACGCACGCCGCGATGTACTCCGCGTCGCCGAGGTGCGCGTACGGGCCGCGGGAGCGCACCCCGCCGTGGACGTAGAGGGTCTGCAGCGGCGAGAGGCTGGTGGGCGACCAGCTCTGGTTGCCGGTGATGCCGATGGTGGAGAAGGATCGGCCGTGGTAGCTGTTGCGCATCGCCAGGACCTGGTTGGAGCGGCGATGGGTGGTGGCCAGCAGCAGCGCGGCGTCGTTGGCCTCGGTGCCGGAGGTGGTGAAGAAGACCCGGGCGTCGGGGATGCCGGAGAGCGCGGCGATCCGCTCCGCCAACTCGACCATGGGGCGGGAGAGATAGAGCGTGGAGGTGTGCAGGATCCGGCCGGCCTGCTCGGCGACGGCCTTGGTCACCTCGGGCAGGGCGTGCGCGGTCATGGTGGTGAGGATGCCGCCGAAGAAGTCGAGGTAGCCGTTGCCCTCGGCGTCCCAGACGTGCCTGCCCTCGCCGTGGGTGAGCTCCAGCGGGTGCTCGTAGTAGAGGCTCAGCCAGGACGGCATCACGGCCCGGTGGCGGGCGTGCAGGCTTCCGGGGCCGGCCGTCACGGCTGGACCAGCCCCTCGTACGCGTCGGGGCGGCGGTCGCGGTAGAACGCCCACTGCTGCCGAACCTCGTCGATCAGGCCGAAGTCCAGGTCGCGGACGAGCAGTTCCTCCTTGGTGTCACTGGCGGGCTCGCCGACGAACTGTCCGCGCGGGTCGACGAAGTAGCTGGAGCCGTAGAACTCGTTGTCGCCGTACTCCTCCACGCCGACGCGGTTGATGGCGGCGACGAAGTACTCGTTGGCGACGGCCGCGGCGGGCTGCTCCAGCTTCCACAGGTAGCCGGACAGGCCGCGTGAGGTGGCGGAGGGGTTGTAGACGAGCTGGGCGCCGTTGAGACCCAGTTGGCGCCAGCCCTCGGGGAAGTGGCGGTCGTAGCAGATGTAGACGCCGATCCGGCCGACGGCGGTGTCGAAGACCGGCCAGCCGGCGTTGCCCGGACGGAAGTAGTACTTCTCCCAGAAGCCCTTGACCTGCGGGATGTGGTGCTTGCGGTACTTGCCGAGGACGGTGCCGTCGGCGTCGATGACGGCCGCGGTGTTGTAGTAGAAGCCGGACTGCTCGACCTCGAAGACCGGGACGACGATCACCATCCCGGTCTCCCGGGCGAGGTCCTGCATCCGGCGCACGGTCGGGCCGTCCGGCACCGGCTCGGCCCAGCGGTAGTGCTCCGGCTCCTGGACCTGGCAGAAGTACGGGGCGTTGAAGACCTCCTGGAAACCGATCACCCGCGCGCCCTGCGCGGCCGCCGCCCGGGCGTGCTCCTCATGCTTCGCGATCATCGATTCGGTGTCGCCGGTCCAGGTCGCCTGGACCAGTGCGGCACGCACAACATCGGCCATGGGCTGCTCCTTTGTCGCTGCGTCGGCCTGCCGCGCGTGGATGTCTACGCGTGTCGAGGCGACCGTAAGCCGCGTCACGGACCGTGGCAAGACCATCTCGCGGAGCGGCGCGGCGGGGTGGAGCCGGTCAGGGCGCGGTGGGCAGGCCGGCGGCGCGCAGGGAGTGCGCGAGGTCGCGGTGGCGGTCCCGGGAGACGGCGCGGGCGGCGGCCAGCAGCAGCGGCCCGAGGGCGCCGGGGTCCGCCGCGGCCAGCGCGGCCGCCTCGTCGGGGGTGCGGGACCGGGCCACCCCGGCCAGCAGCTCCTCGGCCTGGCCCGGGCGACCCAGGCCGAGCAGGGCCAGCGCGGTCGCCGCGACCTCGGCCACGGGGCGGGCCACGCTCTGCCGGAGCAGCGTCGTACCGTCGGCGGGGCGGCCGGCGGCGACCAGTGCGTCGGCGGCGGCGGCGAGCCCGGCGGGCGGCAGACCGGCCGCCTCCCAGAGCAGGACCGGGACGTCGGAGGCGAGGCCGACATCCTCCAACGCGGCGAGAAGGAGGGGGAGTTCGGGGGCCGGGCGGGTCGCGGCGGCGCAGAGTTCGGCGTGTGCGGGGCCGGTCGCGCCGGTCGCGCGGAGCCGGGCGAGGCGGTGCGCGGTGGCGGTGGCGACGCGACGGGCCTCGGGTCCGGGGTCGGCGGGCGGGGCGTCGTCGGGTGCGGCACTCTCCGCGTCCGGCGTGGCGTACGCCCCGGCGAAGCGGGCGCCGCGCGGGGCCGGCCGGGACGCGGCGGCGGGCTGCGCCGTGGGTGGCTCGACGGTCACCGGGTCGGCGTACGACGGCCCGTCCGACAGCTCCAGCCCGGCGAACCGCGCACCCCGTGGGCGGGTCGTCCGCGCCCCGGCCCGGGGGCGGACGGCCGCGGCGGGCGGCTCGGGGCCGGCGTCGACGGGTAAGTCCGGGACGGCTTCGGCGGGTGGCTCGGGGGCGGCCTCGGCGGGTAAGTCCGGGACGGCTTCGGCCGGTGGTCCTGGTAGGGCTTCGACGGGTGGTCCGGGGGAGGCTTCGGCGGGCGCTCCCGGAAGGGTTCCCGCGGGTGGTCCCGGGACTGCCGCCGCGGCGGCGGACGCCGGGCCCGGCCGGTCCGGCAGCGCCGCCAGGCGGGCCCGCAGTTCCCGCACCCGGGCCTGCGCGCGGGCCAGGTCGTCCCGGGCCCAGGCCAGTTCCCGGGAGAGCTGCGTCCCCTCGGGCGGGCCGGCGGCAGTCCGGGCGACGGCCTCCAGTTCGCGGACGCGCCCGGCGGCCCGCTGTTGCTCGCGGAGCATCAGCTCCAGCCGCTCCCGGAGGGCAGGCCGGCTGCCGGGCCGGGCGTCGTGGTCGGCGACCGCACGGGCGTGCAGCAGTCTGGCGCGCGGCTCCGCGGTGCGTACCGCCCGCTCGCCATGGCGCGCCGCGAGATCGCGCAGCAGCGACTCCACCACGTCCCAGGGCGGCACCTCCCGCCCCTCCAGGCAGGCTCGCAGGTCCTCCGGGTCCCGCCGCGCGAAGACCCCGTACCACCCGGCCGCCGGGTCGAGCGACCGCCCGAGACCGGTCAGATACCGGGCGAACTCCTCAGCGGGCGAGAGGAGTTGCGTGTCCGTCATACCGTGCCTTCCCCTACGGACCGACTTCTCCTGCCTGCCCGCATTGGACACCCGGCATGTTTCGGGAAGGGTGACGTGCGTGCTACGGGAGCTTTTCCGAAGCCTCAGCTGCTCGCGCACGTACGGGTGGCGTGTCCCATGCCGGCCCCGGCCTTGCGAGTCTCCGGCTTCCTCCGAGGGTGCCCCGGCCGGCAGGGGTCCGGCTGCGCAGCGGGTGACGTGGGCGACATCCGACAGGGAAACTTGCAAGTTTTGCTTGCAAGTTTCCCTGTCGTTCTTCTAGGGTCTGAGCATGCCCGACAAGAACCAGGAACGGCTCGCCACCGACCTCGGCGCGACCGTGTCCCTGCTGATGCGCCGGCTGCGCGCCGCGTCGCCGCAGGACGAACTGACCCCCACCCAGCGCGCGGTGCTCGCCCGGATCGACGCCGACGGGCCGTCCACCATCGCCTCCCTGGCCCGCGCCGAACTGGTGCGCCCGCAGTCGATGCGGGTGACCGTCGGCGCGCTGGAGGAGCAGCGGATAATCGACCGCAGCCCGCACCCCACCGACGGCCGCCAGGTGGTCTTCTCGCTCACCGACGAGGGCCGCCGGGTGCTCCGGGACGTCCGCGCCGCCAAGCACGACTGGCTCGCGGTGGCCATCGCCGACCGGCTGACCGGCGACGAACAGCGGACGCTGGCCGAGGCGACCGCGCTGATACGACGGCTGACCGAGGAATGAGCGCCCCCGGCGCCCCGGACCGGACCCCCGGCCACATCGCCGGACGGGCCGGCGGGTCCGGTGAACCCGCCTCCGGCGAGCGCGCCCAACACCCGCCGGGCGAGCCAGGTTTCGGTGCCCGTCTGATGACCCCGTTACTTCTGGGGTCGCTCCTCAACCCCATCAACTCGACGATGATCGCCACCGCGCTGGTGGCCATCGGCCGGGACTTCCGGGTCGGCGCCGCCGACACCGCCTGGCTGGTCTCGGCGATGTATCTCGCCAGTGCGGTGGGGCAGCCGTCGCTGGGCCGGGTCGCCGACCGGATCGGGCCGCGGCGGGTCTTCGTCGGCGGCGCCCTCGCGGTCTGCGCGGCGGGCATCCTCGGGGCGCTGGCGCCGACCTTCGCGCTGCTGGTGGTCTCCCGAGTCGTGCTCGGCGCCGGCACCGCGGCCGCCTATCCGGCGGCGATGGCGATGCTGCGCGCCGAGTCGCGGCGGGTGGGCCGGCCCACGCCCCGGAAGGTGCTCGGCCGGATCTCGCTGGCCGCGCTGGCCAGTGCGGCGGTCGGCCCGTCCCTCGGCGGGCTGCTCGCCGTGACGGCGGGCTGGCGCGCGGTCTTCGCGGTCAACGTCCCGCTCGCGCTGCTGGCGCTGGCCGGCGCCCTGGCGTGGCTCCCGGCCGACCGCGACACCCGGGCGGCGGCCGCGTCCGACGGGGCCGGCGGCCCGGCCCGGGGCTCCCTCGACCCGTTCGGCATCGCGCTCTTCGCCTCCGCGCTGACCTGCGCCATGTTCTTCCTGCTGCGGCTGGACGCGCCGCGCTGGCCGCTGCTCGCGCCGACCGCGGTGCTGGCTGCCGTCCTGGTGTGGTGGCAGCTGCGCCACCCGGAGCCCTTCCTCGACCTGCGGATGCTTGCCCGCAACCGCGCGCTGGTGCTGACCTATCTGCGTCACGGGCTGGCCTATCTGCTCATCTACTGCGTCCTGTACGGCTTCAGCCAGTGGCTGGAGCAGGCGCACGGCTTCTCGTCCTTCCAGGCCGGGCTGGTGATGCTGCCGATGTCCGGCGCGGCCGCGGTCTGCTCGCTGGCCGGGGCCCGGACGAAGGGCGTCCGCGCGCCGCTGGCGGTCGCCGCGGTCTGTCTGATCGCGGGCAGCGCGGTCTTCCTGCTGCTGCGCGGCACCAGTGCGCTGCCGGTACTGCTGGTCGCCGCGGCGCTGTTCGGCATCCCCCAGGGGCTGGCCGCCACCGGCAACCAGGCCGCCGTCTACGCCCAGGCGCCGGCCGACGGCGTGGGCGCGGCCGCCGGGCTCCAGCGCACCGCCCAGTACCTCGGCGCGATCACCTCGGCCAGTCTGATCGGGCTGGTATACGAGCCGCGCGCCACGGACGCGGGGCTGCACGCCATCGCACTGACCGGCGCCGTACTCGGCGTGCTGCTGCTCGTCCTCACCCTCGCCGACCGGAGCCTGCGCACCACCGGCGACCGGATCCTCGGCTGAGCATCCCTCGACGGCTGTTCCGTTCCCCGACGGTGGCACAGCTGCCGCCGCTTGCTCAACTACCGCCCCACAAGAAGGAGTTATCGTGACCGCCACTGTCCTCGACCCGACCTCCGCACTCGTACTGATCGACCTTCAGAAGGGCATCACCGCGCTGCCCACCGTCCACCCCGCCGACGAAATCGTGGCCCGCGGGGCCCGGCTGGCGGCGGCGTTCCGCGCCCGCGGGCTGCCGGTGGTGCTGGTGAACGTCACCGGCGCCGCGCCGGGCCGCACCGAGGCCGGGCGGGCCGGCGGCACCGGCACCCCGCCGGCCGACTGGGCCGAGCTGGTGCCCGAACTCGACCGGCAGCCGGGCGACATCCTCGTCACCAAGGAGCGGTGGGGCGCCTTCCACGGCACCGGGCTGGACGCGGAGCTGCGCCGGCGCGGGGTCACCCAGCTCGTGTTCGGCGGGATCGCCACCAGCGTCGGGGTGGAGTCCAGCGCCCGGGCCGCGCACGAGCACGGCTACCACGTCACCGTCGCCATCGACGCGGTGACCGACGTCGACGCGGACGCGCACCGCAACAGCGTGCAGCGGATCTTCCCCCGGCTGGGCGAGACCGAGACCACGGAGGCGCTCATCGGCCTTCTGGGCTGACGTCGGTGGCCGGTGCGGGGTGCCCGTCGGGGCGCCGCTCGTGCCACCGCAGGGCGTCCTGGAGCTGGGCGGCCAGCGAGATCAGCCGCGGTTCGGCGTGCGCCGGGCCGAGCAGCTGGGCGCCCAGCGGCAGCCCGTCCGTGCTGAAGCCGGCCGGGACGCTGATCCCCGGCCAGCCCAGCACGTTCCACGGCCAGGCGTACGGGCAGGCCGCGATCATGGCCTTGTCGGTCTGCCAGCCGCTGAGCCGGGCGAAGGTGCCGATGCGCGGCGGCGGGGTCGCGGTGGTCGGCGTCAGCAGGACGTCGTAGCGGCCGAAGAGCATGCCGATGCGGCGCTGTTGCCGTCGCTCCACGGCTCTGGCGCGGCGTAGCGGCGACCCGCCGAGGAGCCGGCCGAGCCGTGCCGCCTCCTGGGTGCGGCGGTCCAGCAGCCGCGGGTCGGGGACCCGGGCGGCCCATTCGCCGACGCCGGCCGTGGCGCGCGGCACGAAGGCCAGCCCGACCAGCCCGTAGTCCGGTTCGGCCTCCTCGACGAAGTGGCCGAGGCCGGCCAGGGTGCGGGCCACCGCGGTCACCGCGTCCCGGACGTCGGGGTGCAGCGGCTTGCGGGTGAAGGTGGCGGCGGGCTTCCAGGAGAGGGCAATGCGCAGCCGTCCGGGGTCGCGGCCGGCCGCCTCCCGGGCCGCGACGGCCGGGGGCCGGTGCAGGTCCCCGGCGTGGTTGCCGCTGGCGGCGTCCAGCAGGAGGGCGGCGTCCTCGACGGTGCGGGCCAGCGGGCCGATGCCGGTGATGCCCTGGAACGCCTCCGGGTCCGGCCAGGTGGAGATCCGGCCGCGCTGGGGTTTGATGCCGACGAGGTGGGACCAGGCGGCGGGGATCCGGACCGAGCCGGCGCCGTCGGTGCCGAGCGCGGCCGGGACCATTCCGGCGGCGACCGCGGCGGCCGAGCCGCCGGAGGAGCCGCCGGGGGTGTGCGCGAGGTTCCAGGGGTTGCGGGTCGCGCCGAAGGCCGGGCCCTCGGTGAACGGCCACTGGCCCAGTTCGCAGGCGTTGGTCTTGCCGACGATGACCGCGCCGGCCGCGCGCAGCCGCCGGACCACCTCCGCGTCGTGCTGCTTGGGCGGGAACTCCCCGGCGCAGCCGAACGCGGTGGGTTCGCCCGCCACGTCGGTGTCGTCCTTGACCGCGACCGGCACGCCGAGCAGGGGCCGCCGCTCGCCGGCGGCGAGCCGGCGGTCCGCCTCGGCGGCCTCGGCGAGCGCCGCCTCGGTCCGGATCCGGCGGAAGGCGTTGACGGTGTCCTGGGTGGCCGCGATGCGGTCCAGGCAGCGCTGCGCCAGGGCGACGGCGGTGACCTGTCCTTCGGCCAGGGCCCGGGCCTGTTCGGCGAGGCCCTCCCACTGTCCGTCCAGGCGCCCGGACGGGGCGGCGGGCCCCGGGCGGCGGGGGCGTTCCGGGGACGGCCCGGTCCGGCGTTCCTCGTTCTCGTCGACGCTCACGGTGCGTGCCCTCCCTGGGACCGCTCATTCGAACGAGCGGTCCCAGGAGGCTAATCGGCACCGCGGGGAGCGGCAACGGCGCCGCGCGGCGCGACACATCGACGACACACGGACGGCACACACGGCCCGTCCGGGTGTCGGCGGTGTTGCCGACTGGGCGCCCGCGCGGGGCTGTTACGGCGCGGGATGGTCACCGCGCGGGGCGGACGACCATCGCGGAGCCGCCGCCGCGCCGGGCCTTCTCGGCCGCGGCGAGCCAGCGGCCGTCCGACAGCCGCTGTACGCCGGTGGCGGCGCCGATCTCCGGGTTGAGCTTGAAGGTGTGGCCGAGGGCTTCGAGTTGCCTGCGGAGCGGGCTGTTCCACAGGGCCGGTTCGAGCTCGGTGGCGGCGGCGTTGCGCTGGCTGGCGCGTGGGGCGGCGATGGCGTCCACCAGCGGCATGCCGCGGTCGAGGTGGTTGAGGAGGGTCTGCAGCACGGTGGTGATGATGGTGGCGCCGCCGGGCGAGCCCAGCGCCAGCACGGGCTGTCCGTGGCGCAGCACGATGGTCGGGGAGATGGACGAGCGGGGCCGCTTGCCGGGACCGGGGAGGTTCGGGTCCGGGACGGCGGGGTCGGCGGGCGCGAAGGAGAAGTCGGTCAGCTCGTTGTTGAGCAGGAAGCCGCGGCCGGGGACGGTGATGCCGCTGCCGCCGGTCTGCTCGATGGTAAGGGTGTAGGAGACGATGTTGCCCCACTTGTCGGCGACGGTGAGGTGGGTGGTGTTCTCGCCCTCGTAGGTGGTGGGGGCGGCCCGGCCGGTGGTGTCGCAGGGCTTCGGGTGGCGCGGGTCGCCGGGGGCGAGCGGGCTGGTGAGGGCCTTGTGGTCGTTGATCAGGCACTCTCGGGAGGCGGCGAACCGCTTGGAGGTCAGGCCCTTGACGGGGACGTTCACCTGGGCCGGGTCGCCGACCCAGCGGCCGCGGTCGGCGAAGGCGATCCGGCTGGCCTCGATATAGCGGTGCAGGTACTGCTGCTCCGTCAGCCGCGAAAGGTCGGTCTTCTCCAGGATGTTGAGCGCCTCGGCGACGCTGGTGCCGCCGGAGGAGGACGGGGCCATGCCGTAGACGTCGAGGCCACGGTAGGTGGTGTGGGTCGGCGCGTGACCGATCGTGCCGTAGGCGCGGAGGTCGGCGGTGGTCAGCCGGCCGGGGCGGACCTTGCGGGTGCTGCCGGGGCGGACCGGCGGACGCTGGACGGCGCGGACGACGTCCCGGCCGATCGCGCCGTGGTAGAGGGCGCCGACGCCCTGCCGGCCCAACTCGCGGTAGGTGCGGGCCAGATCGGGGTTCTTCAGCGTCGAGCCGACGACCGGGAGCTTGCCGCCCGGCAGGAAGAGGGCGGCGCTGGCCGGGAAGTCGCGGAAGCGGGCCTCGTTGTCCGCGGTCTGCTTGCGGAAGGTCGGATCGACGGTGAAGCCGTCGGCGGCGAGCTTCTCGGCGGGTTTGAGGACCTGTGCCAGGGAGCGGCTGCCCCACTTCTTCAGGGCGCTGTCCCAGGTGGCGGGGGTGCCGGGGGTGCCGACGCTGAGGCCGCTGGTGACGGCGTCGGCGAACGGTATCGGCTTGCCGTTCTGCAGGAAGAGGTCCTTGGTGGCGGTGCGGGGGGCGGTCTCGCGGCCGTCGAGGGTGCGGATGGTCTTCGATCTGGCGTCGTAGTAGACGAAGTAGCCGCCGCCTCCGACGCCGGCGGAGTAGGGCTCGGTGACGCCGAGGGCGGCGGCGGTGGCGACCGCGGCGTCGACGGCGTTGCCGCCCTTGCGGAGCACCTCGATGCCGGCGGCGGAGGCGTCCGCGTCGACGCTGGCGACCGCCCCGCCGTAGCCGACGGCGACCGGGGTCTTGGCAGGGGCGGCGGTGCCGGGCGGGGGCGCCGCGGTGCGGGCGGCGGCCGGGACCGCCATCAGGGAGCCGGCCAGTGCGGCCGTGACTCCCAGGACGGTGAGACGTCGGGCGTTGGTCATACCTGGAGTTCCTCCTAGGGCGGTGCAAAGGGGGCGGCAGGGGCCGGAGCCTACCTGGGCCAACAGCGCGCCGACAGGGGGTATTTCGGGGGCCGGCTGCCGTCCTCCGAGGACGGTGTGCGAGTCCGGGCGGTTCGGGGACGAGCCGCCCGTGGCCGTCCTATCCGCACGGACCGGGGCAAGGGGTACGGTCCGACGGCCCGCCACCGAACACCCGGCCGACAGCGGCTACGCTCGCCCGCCATGAATGACACCCTGCTGCTCCTCCTGACCGCGGCGGTGGCCCTTCTTGTGGGGCTGGCCGCCGGCTGGGCCGGGCGCTCCGCGGTCAGCCGCCGCAAGCTCACCCGCGAACAGGGCTTCTTCGGGCTGCCCGACGGTTCCGAGTGCGTCCTGGTCACCCACCGGGACAGCGCCTCGGCGCAGTGGAGCATCCCGCGGCACGACGCGTTGGCGCTGCTGGGGCTGGCCTCGGTGATCGAGAACTGCGGCGCCCACCCGGAGGTCGCCCCGCACGACACCGGGCTCCAGGGCTTCGGGGCGCGCACCGAGTTCTGCGTCGGCGACCCGACCGCGCACCGCCGGCTCGCCGCCCATCTGGCGAGCCTGCTGCCGGGTGTCGCGGTCCACCCGGGTGACGCGACCGGCGCCGGCCGGGGCACGTTCACCATCGGCGGGACGGCGTACCGGATGGAGCCGGGGGCGGTGGAGTACGTGCTGCTGGCCCGGGTGACGGCCGGGGAGGGCGGCCGGCCGGTGTTCCTGGCGGCCGGTCAGCGGCCGGTCACCCACCGGGCCGCAGTCCGCCATCTGGTCCGCAACCGGGCCCGGCTGGCCCGCCGGTACGGCACGGACGGGCAGTTCGCACTGCTGCTGAAGGTGGTCAACTCGCAGGCGTACGGCCCCGATGTGGTGGAGCTGGTGGCCGATGTCAGCAAGCCTGCGCTGGCGCCGGCGGAGACCAAGGGGCAGCACCGGGCGAGTGCCTGAGGCGGCCTCACCGACGGGCGGGGGCCCGGCTTCTCTGTCAGGCTCGGGGCATGAGTTCCCGCCCGCGTACGCCCTTGCTGCACTGGACCGGTGCGCTGCCGGTCCTCGCGGTGGTGCTGCTGGTGCTGGTATGGGGGCGGTCGCTGCCGACGGCGCTGGTGGGGGTGGTGTCGCTGTTCCTGGCCGGGGCGGTGCTGGCCGCGGTGCACCACGCGGAGGTGATCGCGCACCGGGTGGGCGAGCCGTTCGGATCACTGGTGCTGGCGGTCGCGGTGACCATCATCGAGGTGGCGCTGATCGTCACGCTGATGGTGGACGGCGGGGCGAAGAGCGCCGGGCTGGCCCGGGACACGGTCTTCGCGGCCGTGATGATCACCTGCAACGGCATCGTCGGCCTCTGCCTCCTGATCGGTGCGCTCAAACGGAGGGTGACGGTCTTCAACGCCGAGGGCACCGGGGCGGCGCTGGCCTCGGTCGCCACGGTGGCCGGGCTCAGCCTGGTGCTGCCGACGTTCACCACCACCACGCCCGGCCCGCGGTTCTCAGGACCGCAGCTGGTCTTCGCGGCGATCGCCGCGCTGGCGCTGTACGGGCTGTTCGTGACGACCCAGACCATCCGGCACCGGGACTACTTCCTGCCGGTCACCACGGCCGGCGAGGTGATCGACGCCGAGGACCACGCCGATCCGCCGTCCCTGAGGGTCGCGCTGAGCAGCCTGGCGCTGCTGGTGGTGGCACTGGTCGCGGTGGTGGGGCTGGCCAAGGCGGTCTCGCCCACCATCGAGTCCGCGGTGGCCTCGGCCGGCCTGCCGTCGTCCGTGGTGGGCGTGGTGATCGCGCTGCTGGTGCTGCTGCCGGAGACGATCGCGGCGGTCCGGGCGGCCCGCCGGGACCGGATGCAGACCAGCATCAACCTCGGCCTGGGCTCGGCGATGGCCAGCATCGGCCTGACCATTCCGGCGGTCGCGCTGGCCACGATCTGGCTCAAGGGCCCGCTCGTCCTGGGGCTGGGCGCCAGCCACATGGTGCTGCTGGCGCTGACCGTCGTCGTCGGCACCCTGACGGTGGTGCCGGGCCGGGCCACGCTGTTGCAGGGCGGCGTCCATCTGACGCTGTTCGCGGCGTACCTGGTGCTGGCGGTCAGTCCCTGACGGTGCGGCCGGCGCCCGGCGGGGGAATCCGGGCCGGTCGGGGCCCGTCCCGCAACGGGCGGCTCACCCAGCGTGGCCGGCACGTGAGAGTGGTCACCCTGTGCGCCGGAGCGCCCGCCAGTGGTTTACCGTTCAATTGGCAGCGTGCCCCATGGGCCGCGCCCCGCGAACCGCCCCGGCTGGGTTCCCCCGTCCGGCCGGGGCTTCCCCCTCCCCGCCCGGTACGGCCCGATGTGCGCTGTACGCCCGCGGCCGGACCACCCGTCTCGCTCCTCCCGCATGCCGCCGCGCCCGAACGCGCCTTGAATGCGAGACATGTCGTTGCCATCTGCGCCGGTCCGCCGGCGGCCCGAGGGGACCCTGCGGCGCCTCGGGGAGTGGTGCGCCCGGCACGCGGTGCTCGTCCTGGTGCTGTGGCTGGTGGGACTGGCCGGCGTGCAGGTGCTCCAGCGGACGTTCGGCGGGGTCTACGCCGACGACTTCTCGCTGCCCGGCGCCCCGTCCGTCCAGGGCCGGGAGGTGCTCACCGCCCACCATCCCGCCGCCGGGGGCTACGCCGGCCAGGTCGTGCTGCACGCCGGCCGGCCGCTGACCGCCTACGCCGGCCCGATCGACGGCGCCACCGCCGCCCTGGCGAAGCTTCCCGCGGCGCTGTCCGCGCAGGGGCCGCTGCCGCCGCCGGGAGCCCGGACCGCGTCCCCGCCGTCCGGCGCCGCACCCACCCGGCCGCTCTCCGCCGACGGCCGGACCGGATATCTCACCGTGCGGTTCCGGGATCCGCCGGGGCGCCTGGGGCCGGACGTCCTGCCGGGCGCGGACCGGGCGGTGGCGCCGCTGCGCGCGGCCGGCGTCCAGGTGGAGTTCGGCGGCGCGCTGGGCCACCTGGCGCGGCCGGGGACCGACGACCGGCCCGGCGAGCTGCTCGGGTTCGCGGTGGCCGCGGCCGTGCTGCTGGCCGTGTTCGGCGGCGTACTGGCGGCCGGCCTGCCGCTGCTGACCGCGCTGATCGCCGTGGTCTGCGGGACGGGCTGCCTGGGCCTGCTGACCGCCGCCTTCCCCTTCGCCCCCGTCTCCCCCACCCTCGCCACCCTCCTCGGCCTCGGCCTGGGCATCGCCTACGCACCGATCCTGATCGTCCGTCACCGGCAGCTGCTGCGGGACGGCGCGGACCCGGCCACCGCCGCGGGCCGGGCCACGGCCGGCGGCGGCCGGGCCGTCCTGGTCTCCGGAGCCGCGGTGCTCGTCGCGCTGCTGGGGCTGTCCGCCGCCCGCGTCGGCCTCCTCACCGGACTGGCCGCCGCTGCCGCGCTCACCACGGCCACCGCGGTGCTCGGGGCGCTCACCCTCGTCCCGGCGCTCCTCGGGCTGCTGGGCCGGCGGTTCGACCGGTTCCGGGTACGCGGGGCGGCGGCCGCCGACGCGGGCCCGGAACCGGCCGCCGGGCCGCGCCGCGGCCTCCGCTGTGCCCGGCGGGTGACCCGCCGCCCCGGGCCGTTCCTGGCGGGCGGGGTGCTGGTCCTGACGGTGCTCGCCGTCCCGGCCCTCTCGGCGCGGCCGGCGCACCTCGACGCCGGCACGGATCCGCCGTCGTCCACCGCACGGCGCGCCTTCGACCTGCTGACGGCGGCCTTCGGCCCCGGCGCGCCCGGGCCGCTGACGCTGGTCGTCGACCGGAGCGCGGTACCGGAGGCGGACCGCCCGGCGCTGGCGCGGCAGGCCCGGCAGGTGCTCGGGCGGATCCCCGGCACCGCCGCGGTCACCCCGCTCACGGCCGCCCCGGACGGCGCGGTGCTGACCGCCACCGCCTACCCCGCGCGGGCCCCGCGGGACGCGGCCACCACCGCGCTCGTCCACCGCCTGGCGGACTCGGTGCTCCCCCGTGCCCTGGAGGGCTACGAGGCCCGCGGCTATGTCACCGGCGCCACCGCGACCCAGGTGGACTTCCTGGACCGGGTCGCCGACCGTCTGCCGTCGCTGATCGCCCTGCTCGTCTGCCTCGCGTTCCTGACCGCGCTGGCCGTGTGCCGGGGCGTGCTGGCCGCGGTGCAGTCCGCGGTGCTCACCACGCTGTCGGTCGCGGCGTCGTACGGGGTGGTGGTGGCGGTCTTCCAGTGGGGGTGGGGCGGCCCGGCGCTGGGCGTCGCGGGCCCGGTGCCGGTGGAGGGCTGGGTGCCGCCGGTGCTGTGCGCGATCGGCTTCGGGCTGGGCACCGGCTGCGACTCCTTCCTGCTCTCCCGGGTCCGGGCGAACCGGCCGCGGTACGTCGACCCGGCGGAGGGCGCGGCGCACGCCCTGGCCGACACCGCCCGGGTGCTCACCTGCGCCGCGCTGATCACGGCCGGCGTCTTCGCCGCCTTCCTGCTCAGCGACGTCGTGGTGGTGAAGATGCTCGGCCTCGGCCTGGCGGTGAGCGTGCTGCTCGAAGCGGCGGTGGTGCGGCCCCTGCTGATGCCCGCGATGCTGGCGCTGCTGGGCCGGCGGGCGTGGTGGGCACCCTGGTGGCTGGACGCGGCGTACCGGGGGGCGGCGCGGGCGTGGCCGCGGCCGCTGCGGCCGGCGGAACCGGTGCCGCCCGCGGAACCGCTGCCGCCCGCGGAGCCGGTGGGTCAGCAGGAGGCGGCGGACCACTGACCGCGAGCCACCGACCGCGGTCCGGCCGGCTGCCGGGGCCGGCGGACCAGTGGTCGCGAGCCGGGGTCGGTCACCGGGGGCGGGCGCCCTGCCCACCCCACCGCCCGTCCTGCGGGCAGCCGCGCCTCCGCCGATCATCGGAGTATGGCCCCGACCCCCGGGGGCGGCGCCGCGGCCCCGCACCCGTATCCCGTGATCCGGCCGATGCTCGCCGTGCTCGGGCCGCTGCCGCCCGACCACGAGCAGGCGGCCTGGGGGTTCGAGGCCAAGTGGGACGGGGCCCGGTGCGTCGTGAACACGCCGGGCGACGGCACCGTCCGGCTGGTCACCCGGGCCGGCAACGACGCCACCGCGACCTACCCCGAGCTGGGCCCGCTCGGCGAGCAGCTGCGCGGCCGGCCCGCGGTGCTGGACGGCGAGGTGGTGGTCCTGGACCCCGCCGGGCGCCCCGACTTCGGGCTGCTGCAACGCCGGATGGGCGTGCTCAACCCGCGCCGCACCGCCCGGCTGGCGATGGAACTCCCCGTCCAGCTGCTGCTCTTCGACGTGATGTATCTGGGCGGGCCGCTGCTGGACGCGCCGTACCAGGAGCGGCGGGCGGTCCTGGAGGGGCTGGGGCTGGCCGGCCCGAACTGGTCGGTGCCCGGGTATGTGGCGGGCCACGGCCGGCGGGCCTGGGACGCGGCGCTGCACGGCGGCCTGGAGGGCGTGATGGCCAAGCGGCTGTCCTCGCCGTACCTGCCCGGGGTGCGCTCGGACGACTGGGTGAAGACCAAGTACCTGGAGACGCTGGACGTCGTCCTCGGCGGCTGGACAGAGGGACGCGGCGCACTCGGCGGACTGCCGGGATCGGTGCTGGCGGGGATCGCGGAGCCGGGCGGGCTGCGGTTCGTGGGCGCGGTGGGCTCGGGGCTCTCCGACCACGAACGGCGGGAGCTGGCACGGTACTTCAGCGTGATCCCGCTGGACCGCTCGCCGTTCGTCAACGCCGTCGAGCTGACGGGGGTGCACTGGGCGGAGCCCCGGCTCGTGGCCGAGATCGCCTTCACCGGCTGGACGTCGGCGGGCCGGCTCCGGCACCCGGTCTGGCACCGACTGCGGCCCGATCTGACCCGGCTGGGCTGACCGGGGCGGGGGCGGCGCGCGGAAACCGGCTTCCCGAAGGAGCCGTCCGCCGGAATCCACCCGGCCGCCGACAGCGTCTCCCGGCCGCCGCGGGAAGGCTCCCGGGGACGCACCCGGCACCCCACAGAAGGAACGGCCATGCCCGACTCCGACCCCGCCGCCGCGCCTCCCGGCGACGACCCCAACCGCGCCTACGGCCACCGGCCCTTCCGGCGCTCCCGCAGCCACTTCGCCGACCGCATCACCGCCGACGGCCGCGACGGCTGGCCGGTGGCGGCCGGCCGCTACCGGCTGGTGATCAGCCGCGCCTGCCCCTGGGCGAGCCGCGCGGTGATCTCCCGGCGGCTGCTCGGCCTGGAGGACGCGCTGCCGATGGCGATCGCCGACCCCCTCCAGGACGACCGCAGCTGGCGCTTCACCCTCGACCCGGACGGCCGGGACCCGGTCCTCGGCATCCGTTTCCTCAGCGAGGCGTACGACGCCCGCGAGGCCGGCTACCCCGGCGGCGTCAGCGTCCCCGCGATCGTCGACGTCCCCAGCGGGCAGCTCGTCACCAACGACTTCCAGCAGATCACCCTGGACTTCGCGACCGAGTGGACCGCGCTGCACCGGCCCGGGGCGCCCGATCTCTACCCCGAGGCACACCGCGCGGAGATCGACGAGGTGATGGCGGACGTCTACCGGGACGTCAACAACGGTGTCTACCGGGCCGGTTTCGCCACCGGCCAGGACGAGTACGAGGCGGCGTTCGGCCCGCTCTTCCGGCGGCTGGACCAGCTCGCCGACCGGCTGACGGGGCGCCGCTACCTGGTCGGCGACACGCTCACCGAGGCGGACATCCGGCTGTTCACCACGCTGGTCCGCTTCGACGCCGTCTACCACGGCCACTTCAAGTGCAACCGCTTCAAACTGGCCGAGGACCCGGTGCTGTGGGCGTACGCCAAGGACCTGTTCCAGACGCCCGGTTTCGGCGACACGGTGGACTTCCACCACATCAAGCAGCACTACTACCGCGTGCACACCGGCATCAACCCCACCGGCATCGTCCCGCTCGGCCCGGACCTGTCCGGCTGGCTGACCCCGCACCACCGCGAGGAGCTGGGCGGCCGCCCGTTCGGCGACGGCACCCCGCCCGGCTCGGTCCCGCGGACCGAGGAGGTCCCGCCGGCCGGGCGCCCCTGACCACCCGCGGTCGAGGCGGGCGCCCAAAGTCATGGACCCTACGGCGAATTGGCCCTATGGCGAGTTGCGCCACATCGGGCTCCGGCGCGCTACTCCGCCCCGGCGTCCTCCGGAGCCCGGCGGGCCAGTCCGGCCAGCACGTCGAGGGCGTCCACGAGGACGTCGACGGGCGGGGCGGACAGCGCCAGCCGTACCGCGTTGGGGACGTGCCCGCTGCCAGCGGCGAAGGCGCCGGACGGGGTGACCGCGATGCCGTGGCGGGCCGCCGCGGCCACGAAGGTGTCCGCCCGCCAGGGCTCGGGCAGCTCCCACCAGCAGTGGTAGGAGTGCGGGTCGGTGCGGAGCCGCTGGCCGGCGAGGCGGTCCGCGGCGATCCGCTGGCGGGCCGCCGCGTCGGCGCGCTTCTCCGCCTCGACGGCGGCCGCGGTGCCGTCGCCCAGCCAGCGGACCGCCGCCTCCAGCGCGAAGCCGGACGCGGTCCAGGCGCCGGAGCGGAGCGCCGCGGCGAAGTCGGGGCCGGCGTCGCGGACCGGGGGCACCAGGAAGCCGAGCGTCAGTCCGGGGGCGAGCCGTTTGGAGAGGCTGTCGACGAGCACCGTGCGCTCCGGCGCCAGGGCGGCGAGCGGCGGCAGGTCGGGGCGGAGGAAACCGTAGACGGCGTCCTCGACCGCGAAGAGGTCCAACTCCCGTAGCACGTCGGCGAGTTCGACCCGGCGGGCGTCGGGCATGGTGATGCCGAGCGGGTTGTGCAGCGCGGGTTGCAGATAGACCGCGCGCAGCGGCGCGGCGGCCCGCAGCGCGTCGGGAGTGACGCCGTGCTCGTCCATGGCCAGCGGGACGAGGGTGATGCCGAGACGGGCCGCGATGCCCTTGACGACGGGGAAGGTGAGCGCTTCGACGCCCAGGCGCTCGCCCGGCGGGACCAGGGCGGCGAAGGCCGCGGCGAGGGCCTGGCGGCCGCTGCCGGCGAAGAGCAGCCGGCCGGCGTCGGGCGTCCAGCCGGCCCGGGCGAGATGCGCGGCGGCGACCCGGCGGGCGGCCAGGGTGCCGGCCGCGGTGCCCGGGCGGAGCGCCGCCGCCCTCGCGTCGTCCTGCTGGAGCAGCCGGCCGAGGCTGCGGGCGAGCAGCGCGGGCTGCCCGGGCAGGACGGGGAAGTTGAGCTCCAGGTCGATCCGGTGGCCGCCCGGCTCGGCCAGCGCGGGCTCGGCCGCCGGCGGCGCCGTGCGGACGAAGGTGCCGCGGCCGACCTCGCCCACCGTCAAGCCGCGGCGGCCCAGTTCGCGGTAGACCCGGGCCGCGGTGGAGTCCGCGATCCGCCGTCGGCGCGCGAACCGGCGCAGCGGCGGCAGCCGGTCCCCCGGCCGGAGCCGGCCCTCCGCGATGGCCGCGGCCAGTTCGTCCGCGATGGCGCGGTAGTCGTCCCCCGGCACTGTGCACTCCCCTCCCTGACATTGCGCCGCCGGCGCCGTCGGCATTGCCCCGCCGGCATTGCGCCATCGGCATTGCCCTGTTGACCTCGCAACTACCGACATTGCACCGAGCACATTATTCCTATTGTGCCGAGACAATGCCCCTCATAGCATCGAGCCGTCAACTCCCCCACACAGCAAGGCCGCAGGCGATGCGGCCAGGAGAGGTGTGCCATGGCATCGGTGCAATGCGGCGAGGTCTCGCTCGCGTACGAGGACGAGGGCAGCGGCGAGCCGCTGGTGCTGATCCACGGGAACCCCTTCGACCGCTCGATGTGGCGCCCGCAGGCGGAGCACTTCAGCCGCGCCGGGATGCGGGTGATCACCCCGGACCTGCGCGGCTACGGCGAGAGCACGGTGGTGCCCGGCAAGACCCCGCTGGAGACCTTCGCCGGGGACGTCGCCGCGCTGTTCGACCACCTCGGGATCGAGCGGTGTGTACTGGGCGGGCTGTCCATGGGCGGGCAGATCGTCATGGAGTGCTACCGCCGGTTCCCGGAACGGATCCGGGCGCTGCTACTCGCCGACACCGTCGCGGCGGCGGACACCGCCGAGGGCCGGTCGGTGCGGCTGCGGACCGCGGAGCGGCTGCTCACGGAGGGGATGGACGGGTACGCGCGGGAGGTGCTGCCCAAGATGATCGCGCCGGCCCATGTCACGGCGCTGCCGGCGGTCGCCGAGCACGTCCTGGGGATGATGCGGAACACCTCCCCCGAAGGCGCCGCGGCCGCCCTGCGCGGCCGGGCGGAGCGGCGGGACTACACCGGGATGCTGCCGCGGATCTCCGTGCCCACCCTGGTCGTGGTGGGCACGGAGGACGAGTTCACGCCGGTCGCCGACGCCCGGGTGATCCACGAGGCGGTGCCCGGCGCGCAGTTGACGATCATCCGGGACGCCGGCCATATGCCGAACCTGGAGTGCCCGGAGGAGTTCAACGCGGCGCTGACGGAGTTCCTGGCCGCGCTGCCGGCCCCGGCCGCCGCCGCGGAGGGCTGAGCAAAGCACCGTCCGGGCACCGCCCGAGCACCGCCCGAGCACCGCCCGCGCCCGGCCACCCGGCTACCCGGCTACCCGGCTACCCAGCGACCTGCCCCGAAGCCATCAACGCCGTGTGCGGCAGCACAAGTTGCCCGTCCGTCGCGGTGAACTCGGCGGCCAGGTCCAGGAAATGACGCCGGATGCGCTCGGTCGCCGCCGGACCTTGCGAGATCACGACCCGGCCGATGGTGGCCACGCCGGACGCCGGGCCGTGCCACCACTCCTCCGGCGTGGTGCGGTGCTCCCAGGAGACCGCGGAGCACGTCACCTCGGTCAGGCGGCCCGCGGTGCGCAGCAGTTCCGCGAGGCCCTGCTCGGTGCGCGGGAAGTCCTCCTCGGGCGCGAGAGTGGGGAGGTCCGGCGGCCGGGGCACGCCGGCCGCCCGCACCGCGCGGCCGAGCAGCGCCTGACCCGGCGCGGGCGGCGCCGCCCAGACGGTCAGCGCGATCCGGCCGCCGGGGCGGGTCACCCGGCGCAATTCCGCGAGGGCCGCCCGCGGCCGTCCGACGTGGTTGAGCACGAAGTTGCCGACGACGGCATCGAACGTGCCGTCACCGAAGGGCAGTTGCGGGAGGGCGGCGAGCCGGACGGCGGCCCCGGGGGCGGCGGCCGCGGCGCTGCGCACCATGTCGGGTTCGGCGTCCACGGCGGCCACCCGGGCCCCGCGGACGCAGGCCGCCGCCGCGGCGGTGCCGGTCCCGGTGCCGGCGTCCAGCACCCGGCTGCCCTCGGTGACGCCGGCGGCGTCCAGCAGCCGCGGCACCGTATACGCGCACAGCCGCCCGAAGCCCACCGCGTACGCCGCGGCCCGCCCGGCCCATGCCCGCCGTTCACTGGCGTCGAACGGCGTCTCCGCCGCGACCTGCGCCGATGACTCTTCCGGCGCCTCTCCGGTGTTCGTCACGCCCACCCCTCCCGCCCCATGCGTCCCACACGCCTCGCTCCGCCACGTTCACCACGTCAACGCCCTGGGGTGCACCGAACTCTCCCCTCACACCCCGGCGTTACCCAGCCGTAACCTACCGATGGGTTACCAACGGTAAGCAACGGACCTTACTCTCCAGTCACCTTCGAGCCGCCGGGCGCCCCTCCTGTCCCAGGTCCGCGGGACAGCGTCCCGTGCGGCTCGCGTCGAGATCTGGAGCAGAAGATGACGCCTCCCCGCACCACTGTGCCCTCCCGCACCACTGTGCGCGCCGCCATCGGCACCGTCTCCGCGGCGGTGCTCGCCACCACGGCCCTCACCGGCGCCCCGGCCCAGGCCGCGCAGGCCCCGGCCCGCACCGCGGCCGCCGCCCGGCCCGCCGCCGCGGACTCCCCCGCCCTGCGGTTCGTCGACATCACCGGAGCCGGCGGAATCACCCTCAAGGCGAACGTCTTCACCCCGGCCGGAGCCGACGGCACCCGCCGGTACCCGCTCGTCGTGCTGCCCACCAGCTGGGCGATGCCGCAGGTCGAATACCTCGCGCAGGCCCGGAAGCTGGCCGCCTCGGGCTATGTCGTCGTCGGCTACAACTCGCGCGGCTTCTGGCAGTCCGGCGGGCAGATAGAGACCGCCGGGCCGCCGGACGTCGCCGACGCCTCCAAGGTCATCGACTGGGCACTGGCGCACACCCCCGCCGACCCGCGGAAGATCGGCATGGCCGGGGTCTCCTACGGCGCCGGCATCAGCCTGCTGGCCGCCGGCGCCGACAAACGGATCAGGGCGGTCGCGGCGCTCAGCGGCTGGGCCGACCTCATCGGCTCGATCTACAGCGGCCGTACCCCGCACCTCCAGGCGGCCGCGATGCTCGGCGGCGCCGGCGCGCTGACCGGCCGGCCCAGCCCCGAACTCCGGCAGGTGCTCAAGGACTTCCTCAGCGCGAACATGGCCAAGGAGAAGGACATGATCGCCTGGGGCCGCAAGCGCTCCCCGGCCACCTACCTCGACCGGATCAACGCCAACGGAGCCGCGATCCTGCTCGGCAACGCCTGGGGCGACTCCCTCTTCCCGCCCGACCAGTACGCGGCGTTCTTCGAGCAGCTCAAGGGCCCCAAGCGGCTGGAGTTCCGCCCCGGCGACCACGCCACCGCCGAGGGACTGGGCCTGCTCGGCCTGCCCAACGACACCTGGAACGACACCAGACGGTGGCTCGACCACTACCTCAAGGGCACCGACAACGGCATCGACCGCGAGTCGCCGGTCCTCCTCAAGTCCCGCTCCACCGGCACCTACGAGGGCTACGAGAGCTGGCGGGACGTCCCCTCCGCACACCGCCGGATCGCGCTCAACGGCACCCGGCGCATCCGCACCGGCACCGACTCCGGAGCCGACGGCGGACTGATCTTCCTCTCCAGCATCCTCGACCAGTTCTTCCGGCTGCCCCCGATGGCGTCGATCCCGCTGCTGCCGCGCTCGGCCGCCGCGGTCTGGCAGTCCGCGCCGTACGAGAGCGGGCAGCGGGTGCGCGGCACCACCCGGCTGCACACCACCGTGACGCCCACCGCCGCCGACGGCACCGCCGTCGCCTACCTCTACGACGTCGGCCCGCTGGGCCTGGGCAGACTGGTCACCCACGCGCCGGTCACCTTCCACGGCCGGACGCCCGGCAAGCCGTTCCCCCTGGACCTGGACCTCTTCGCCACCGCCTACGACGTGCCCGCCGGCCACCGGCTCGCGGTGGTCGTGGACACCGTCGACCCGCTCTACATCGCCCAGAACCCCGCTGGCGCCCGGCTGTCGTTCTCCTCGCCCGCGGACGACCCGTCGTATGTGTCGGTGCCGGTCCGCGACTGAGACGCCCTAGGTCCATCGCCTTACGGCCCGCGCCCGAAGCGCCAGGCGGGAGAGGCTCGTTACGCTCCCCACCATGAGGACTCTCCCCCCGCCCCGCGACGCCGGGCAACGCAAAAGGGACATGCTCCGGCTGCTGGAGACGGAGGAGGACGCCTGGGTCTCCTCCGCCTCCGCCGACGGCGCGCCCACCCTGGTGCCGCTGTCGTTCGTCTGGCACGACGAGCGCCTGGTGATGTCCACCAAGGGCACCAACCCCACGGCCCGCAACCTCGCCGCCCGCCCGGAGAGCCGGGTGGCGCTGGGGACCACCCGGGACGTGGTGCTGGCCGACTGCACCGTGGAGGTCCTCGCCAACGACGCGCTGCCGCAGGACGCCGCGGACGCCCTCGCGGCCAAACTCGGCTGGAACCCGCGCGGCTACGCTTCCTGGGTCTTCCTTCGCTTCACCCCGCACCGGCTGCTGGTCTGGCGCGAGGAGAACGAGCTGGCCGGGCGAGTGCTGATGCGGGACGGCGTCTGGCGGGTCTGACACCGGCCGCTCAGCCGTGCGTCCGGTGGCCGTCCGTCCGGTGGCCCTCCGCCCGGAGCGTCCCCGGCACACCAGGAGCGACTGGCCCGCCATGTCATACGGGCCGGCGAAGCCGACCTGCTGGTTCCGCTTGGAGGAGGGCGAGCAGCAGGACAGCGAGCCGGGCCGTCCGGACGGGCCGGTCAGCCCTCCGCGACCTCCGCGTAGACCTGGGAGAGCTCGGGGGCGCCGTCGTCGGCCCAGGCGTGGCCGGCCGCCACCACGTCGACCTCCCGGCCGGAGGCCAGCCGCACCACCGGCTGCCCGTCCGGCCAGACGTACCAGACCGCGTCGCGGACCGTGCGCACCAGGACCGTGCCGAGGTAGAGCCCGGCGTCGTTGCCGAGCCAGGACAGCACCTCCGGGTCGTCGCGCCACACCGGCTGGAGCTGGTCCAGCTCCTCCAACGACCGTACGGAGTCGTCGAGTTCGACGCCCGCGGTGGCCGCCTGGTCGCGCAGCAGCTCGCACTCGGAGAGCAGCTCGACGACGCTCTCGGGATCCGCGCGCACCGACTCGGCGAGCGGCACCGAGCCGGCCGCGTCGATGCGCCTACGCCACTTGTCCAGGAAAGACAGCTTCATGCTGCGAGGGTCCCACCCGCCCGTGCGCCACGGCCACAGGCGCGCGGCGCGGCGCCGGGGGCTCCTCGGCTCCGCGTGCGCCGCACCAAGGGGGCGGCCGGCGCGCGACGGGCTCAGACGTCGAGGTCCACCACCACCGGCGCGTGGTCCGAGGCGCCCTTGCCCTTGCGCTCCTCGCGGTCGACATAGGCGTCCGAGACTGCCTTGGCGAACGGCGCGTTGGCGTAGACGAGGTCGATGCGCATGCCGCGGTTCTTGGGGAAGCAGAGTGCGCGGTAGTCCCAGTAGGTGTAGGGGCGGTCGTACTTCAGCGGGCGGGGCACCACGTCCGACAGGCCGGCCTCGCGCAGGGCGGCCAGGGCGGCGCGCTCGGCCGGGGTGACATGGGTCAGGCCCTCGAAGACGGCCGGGTCCCAGACGTCCTCGTCGGTCGGCGCGACGTTGAAGTCACCGAGGACGGCGAACGGGCGGCTGCCCGCCGCGTCCTCGGCGACGGCCGTCTTCAGAGCCTCGAACCAGCCGAGCTTGTAGGCGTAGTGCGCGTGGTCCACCTCGCGGCCGTTGGGTACGTAGACCGACCAGACGCGGGCCGGGCCGCAGGTCGCGGAGACGGCGCGGGGCTCCTGGGCGCCGTCGTACTCCGGGCCGCCGGGGAGGCCCATGACCACGTCCGTCAGGCCCACCCGGGACAGCAGCGCGACGCCGTTCCACCTGCCGTCGGCGTTGACCGCGGCCTCGTAGCCCAGCTCGCGGAGCTGGTCGTAGGGGAACTGCTCGGCGGAGCACTTTGTCTCCTGGACGCACAGCACGTCCGTGCCGGACTTCTCCAGCCAGGCCAGCAGCCGCGGGAGGCGGGCGGTGATCGAATTGACGTTCCAGGTCGCGATGCGCATGTCTGCAAACCTACCGCGCGGCACCGACAGTCAGCCGAGCTCGGTGCGGGCGCCCGGCGCGAGGCGGCCGTGGTCGGTCCCGCCGAGCTTGTCGATCATGGCGTCGTAGACCGGGCGGGCGTGGTCCTGGAGCAGGCTGTCGTGGATGTCCAGGGCCCGGCGCGGGGCGACCGCGCGGACGTAGTCGATGATCTCGCCGACCTTGTTCCACGGCGCGTGGACGGGGAGCAGCAGGGTGTCGACGGTGCGGCCCTCGGGGACGGTCAACGCGTCGCCGGGGTGGAAGACCGCGCCGCCGTCCAGGAGGAAGCCGACGTTGGTGATGCGCGGGATGTCCGGGTGGATCACCGCGTGCAGCTGCCCGTGCACCTCGATCTCGAAGCCGGCGGCAGTGAAGGCGTCGCCCTCGCCCACGGTGTGCACCCGGCCCGGGAAGGCCGCGGAGATCTGGTCGGCGACGCTGGCCGGCGTCCAGATCTCGGCGGCGGGGTTGGCCTCCATGCCCCGGCGCAGCCGCTCCTCGTCGAAGTGGTCCAGGTGCTCGTGCGTCACCAGGATCGCGTCCGCGCCGACGGCCGCGTCCGCCTCGCTGAACACGCCCGGATCGATGACCAGCGTCCGCCCGTCCTTCTCGATCCGGACGCAGGAGTGGGTCTTCTTGGTGAGTTCCATGCGGCCATCTTGCCGCGCGGCGGCGTACGGGGCCGACGGCTGTGGACAACGGCCGACCCAACTGGCCCCCGCGCCCCTCACGCCTCCGGGGTCGTCTCCTCCTGGATGACCTTCTGGGCCACCGCGAAGGCGGAGTTGGCGGCCGGGACCCCGCAGTAGACGGCGGTGTGCAGCAGGATCTCCTTGATCTCCGCGGGCGTCAGGCCGTTGCGGAGGGCGGCGCGGGTGTGCAGCGCGAGCTCCTCGCGGTGGCCGCGGGCGACCAGCGCGGTGAGGGTGATGATGCTCCGGGTGCGGCGGTCCAGGCCCGGCCGGGTCCAGGTCTCGCCCCAGGCGTAGCGGGTGGCGAAGTCGTGGAAGTCGGCGGTGAAGTCGTCGGTGTCGGCCTCGACCTGGTCCACATGGGCGTCGCCGAGGACCTCGCGGCGGACCTTGACGCCCTGCTCGTAGGTGCCGCCGCGGACCTGGTCGGGCTGGGTCAGGCCGGACTCGATGGCGGCCGGGGCGTGGGTCGGCATGGGCGGCGCGATCTGCGGCTTGGGCGCGGCGGCGCCGATGGCGGCCGGGCCGGGCTTGTCGTGCCAGGCGGTGCTGAAGTGGCGGATGAGCAGCTCGGTGACGGCGGCGGGCTGCTCGACGGGGGCCAGGTGCGAGGTGCCGGGTATCAGCGCCAGGCTGGCGTCGGGTATGCCGGCGACCAGGGTGCGGGCGTCGGTGGTGGGCGTGACCTGGTCCTCGGCACCGACGACGACGAGCGTGGGCACGCCCACCCGGCCCAGGGAGGAGCGCACGTCGTAGGCGGCGAGCGCCTCGCAGGCGGCGATGTAGCAACCGGGGTCGGTGGTCCGCACCATCTGGACGGCCCATTCGACGATGGCGGTCTGGGCGCCGGCGAAGCCCGGGGTGAACCAGTGCTCCGGCGAGGTGCGGGCGATCGGGTCGAGTCCGTTGGTGCGGATCACCACCCCGCGCTGCCGCCAGGCGTCGGCGGTGCCGTAGCGCGGGGAGGAGGACACCAGCGCGAGGGAGGTGACGCGGTGCGGGCGGGTGAGCGCAAGCTGGGTGCCGACCGCGGCGCCGAGGTCGCAGCCGGCGTAGCCGAACCGCTCCACGCCCAGCGCGTCGAGGGTGGCCACCAGGCGGTCGGCGAGTTCCGCGACGGAGTTCGCCGCGTGCGCGGGCGATCCGCCGTGGCCGGGCAGGTCGAAGCGAATGACGCGCCACTGGCGGGCCAGCTCGGGGACCTGCCGGTCCCACATATGCCAGGTCGTCCCGAGAGCGGCGCCCAAAACGAGCGCGGGGGCGCCATCGGGGCCGTCGATCCGGTGCTGCAGGGTCTTCTCGCTCACCCCGACACGCTAACCGACTCCGTGACGCGGTCCTGACACCCGGGTCAGGAAGCCGCCGTCTCCCCCGTGGTCACATTCAGAACCGCACGGTCGAAACGGTGTAAACGACCGGGTGCCCGGGTTCGTCGTAGCTGACCACGATCCGCTGGGAGGGCTGCGGTGCCGGGCGGTCGATCTCGACGCCCCGCCAGGGCCAGTCCGCGCTGAAGTCCCAGCCGACCTCGGCGGCCTGGTCCGGCGGGATGGTGGCGGCGCCCTGCTTCAGGGCGGCGGTGCTGGTGCCGATGGCGGCGAGGAACTGCGTCAGGCCCCAGTCGTTGGTGCGGAACTGCACGAACAGCGAGCTGGTCTTCCAGGAGTTGGTCTCGTAGTAGTAGACGGGGGTGGAGCCGATGGGCACCGGGACGTCGTAGATCCGCTGCTGCAGACGGGACGGGAAGGCGTTGGTCAGGCCGGTGGCGGCGGCTTCGGCCTCCTTGTCCTCGCCGCTGTCGCGGCTCTGCTCGGCCGAGATGACGAAGTAGCCGGCCGGGATCGTGATCAGCAGGAAGACGATCAGGGCGAAGAGGAACGGCCGGCGGGGCCGGGTGCGCGGCGCGCTCACCGGCTGGAGTTCGTCGTGCATGGGTGAGGGGTCCGGTTCGGTCATCGGCGGCCCGCCCGTTCGTAGCGTTCGTAGCGCTCCACGCGGCGGCGGTTGGCGCGCCGGAAGCGGCGGGCGACCAGCCGGGCGAGGTCGGCGGCGCCGACCATACCGGCCTCGGGGCCCAGCTGGGCCTTGGCGATGGTGGCCTCGGGGCGGTAGCCGCGGCCGGTGAGATGGCGCCGGAAGGCGTCCCGGGCCGGGCCGATCAGCAGGTCGTCGGCGGCGCTGACGCCACCGCCGATGACGAAGCAGGACGGGTCGAGGGCGGCCGCGAGGTTGGCGATGCCGACGCCGAGCCACTGGCCGATGTCCTCCAGGAGCTCGACGCACATCGCGTCGCCCTCCCGGGCCAGCTCGGTGATCAGCGGACCGGTGATGTCGCCGACCCGCCCGCCGACCCGCTCGATGATGTTGTACGCGACCGGGGAGTCGGCGGCGGCCAGCTCCCGGGCCTCGCGGACCAGGGCGTTGCCGGAGCTGTACTGCTCCCAGCAGCCGCGGTTACCGCACGGGCAGCGGTGGCCGCCGGGCACCACCTGCATATGGCCGAACTCGCCGGCCACCCCGTACTTGCCGCGCTTTATCGCGCCGTCCTCCAGGATCGCGCCGCCGATGCCGGTGCCGAGCGTGATCATGACGAGGTGGTCCTGGCCGCGGCCGGCGCCGAACCGCCACTCCGCCCAGGCAGCGGTGTTGGCGTCGTTGTCGACCATGACCGGGACCGCGAGGCGCTCGGCGAGGCGGTCGCGCAGCGGCTCGTTGCGCCAGTTCAGGTGCGGGGCGAAGAGCACCCGGGAGCGGTCGGCATCGACCCAGCCGGCCGCGCCGATGCCCACCGCGTGCACGTCGTGCCGGTCGGAGAGGTCCAGCACCAGCTCGGTGATGGTGTCCTCGACGACCTTGGGGCTCTTGGACTTGTCCGGCGTCTCGGTGCGGACCTTCTCCAGGAGGGTGCCGTCGGCGTCGACGACGCCCGCCATGACCTTGGTGCCGCCGATGTCGATGCCGACCGTGGGCACCCGGGGCGCGGTCAGGTGGGAGCGGCGCTCCCTGGCGCCGACGGTGCGGAGGACGGTGGCGCGGGCGGTGCCGCGGTGCGCCCGGTCGCGGTAGACGCTCATCGGATCACCCCTCGGACCTCGTCGCCGGTACGGCTGCCGGGGCGGCGGCCGGGACAGCCGTGGCGGCTGCCGTTACGGTCTCGACGGCTGCGTGCGCGCAAGAGTCGTCTCGTCCCTGCGGGTCTCGGGGAGGCCGGGGCCTCGGTGGATGGTCCGCTGCGATTGTGCATCACCCGGGCCGTCCGGCGCACCGCGGTGCCGGGTGGTGCACCCCGTACCGGCCGGGAGCCGGGCCGGGGCGCGCCGTGCGCGTTCACTCCGGCCGGTGACCGCCGGGGAACTCCGCCGGGCCGCCGCGAGCCAGCTCGTGGCTGAGCTGCTCCAGCTCGCTGCCGCCCGCCATCTGCCGGGTCAGCTCCTCCAGCGCGATCTCCGACTTGAGGTGGCTGCCGGCCATCGTGCCGCGCTTGAGCAGGACGAAGCGTTCGCCGACCAGATAGGCGTGGTGCGGGTTGTGGGTGATCAACACCACGCCGAGGCCGGCGTCCCGGGCGGCCGCGACGTACTTGAGCACCACCCCGGACTGCTTGACGCCGAGCGCCGCGGTCGGCTCGTCCAGGACGAGGACCTTGGCGCCGAAGTAGACGGCGCGGGCGATGGCGACGCACTGCCGCTCGCCGCCGGAGAGGGTGCCGATGGGCTGGTCGACGTCGCGCAGGTCGATGCCCATCCGCAGCAACTCGGAGCGGGTGGTCTCGCGCATGGTGCGCACATCGAGCCGGCGGAACGGGCCGACGCCGGTGGTGGGCTCGGAGCCCAGGAAGAAGTTCCGCCACACCGGCATCAGCGGCACCACGGCCAGGTCCTGGTAGACGGTGGCGATGCCGCGGTCCAGGGCCTCGCGCGGGGAGCCGAGCCGGGTCTCCTCGCCCTCGATGGTGAAGGTGCCGGCGTCGTGCCGGTGCAGCCCCGCGATGATCTTGATGAGGGTGGACTTGCCGGCGCCGTTGTCGCCGAGGACGCAGGTGATCTCGCCCGCGTGCACCTCCAGTGACACGCCCGTCAGGGCCTTGACGCTGCCGTAGAACTTGCTGATGTCGCGGAGTTCGACGAGTGGTGCGGTCATGTGGCGGCCTCCGCCCGCTTGCGGACCCAGGCGTTCAGCAGCGTGGCGAGCAGCAGCATCGCGCCGAGGAAGAACTTGTACCAGTCCGGGTTCCACTGCGCGTAGACGATGCCCTTGCTGGCCATGCCGAAGATGAACGCGCCGACCGCGGCGCCGATCGCCGAGCCGAAGCCGCCGGTCATCAGGCAGCCGCCGACCGCCGCCGCGATGATGTAGAGGAACTCGTTGCCGACGCCGTCGCCGGACTGGATCGCGTCGTACGAGAACAGCAGGTGCTGGCCGGAGATCCAGGCGCAGAACGCGACGCCCATGTAGAGGCCGATCCTCGTGCGGGTCACGGGGACGCCGACCGCCCGGGCCGCGTCCGCGTTGCCGCCCACCGCGAAGATCCAGTTGCCGGCCCGGGTCCTCAGCAGGATCCAGGTGGCGAGGGCCACCAGCGCCAGCCACCACACGATGGTGATCTGGATGTCCACGCCGCCGACGGTCAGGTGCGAGGCGAAGACCGCGCGGCCGGACGCGAAGCCCTCCATGTCCGAGATGGACTTGGTCGAGACGGTGCCGCCGATCAGCTTGGTGAAGCCCAGGTTGAGGCCGGTCAGCATGAAGAAGGTGCCCAGCGTGATCACGAAGCTGGGCAGCCTCGTCCGGGTCAGCAGCACTCCGTTGAGGACGCCGAAACACAGCGTGACCAGCAGCGAGACCCCGACGCCGACCCAGGTGTTGGCGGTCATCTGGTAGCTGAACATCGACGAGACCAGCGCCGAGCTGACGACCATGACGCCGGCCGACAGGTCGAACTCCCCGCCGATCATCAGCAGCGCCACCGGCACGGCCATGATCCCGATCGTCGAGGACGCGTAGAGGATCGTGGAGAGGCTGGCGGGCCGCAGGAACGGTTCGGCGACCAGCGAGAAGAAGACGAAGACCGCGAGGGCGCCGACCACCGAGCCCAGCTCGGGGCGGCCCATCAGCCGGCGCGCCAGGGAGCGGTGCAGCAGCCGCTCGTCGCCCGCCTCGCCGGCGGGCGCGGGCTTCCGGGTCGGGGCGTCGGCCGCGCTCATCGGGTCCCCCGCTGCGTGTACTCCTGGAGCGCCGCGGCGTCCTTCTTGGTGATCACCTGAGGCCCGGTGAGCACCGGCTTGCCACCGCCGAGCATGTCCGCGTTGTACTTGTAGAGCCACAGCAGGTCGACCGCCTGGTAGCCCTGGAGGTACGGCTGCTGGTCGACCGCGAAGCCCAGGGAGCCGTCCTTCAGACCCTTGGCGACCTGCGCGTTGAGGTCGAAGGTGTCGACCTCGGCCTTGCTGCCGGCCTGCTGCCTGGCCTGGACGGCGGTGGGCGCGAAGGGCGCGCCGAGGGTGACCACGGCGTCGATGGACGGGTCGGCCTGGAGCTTGGACTCGATGGACGCCTCCACGTCGGGCATGTTGGTGCCGTCCACGTACAGCTTCTGCATGTCGCCCTTGAAGGTCTTCGCGGCGCCGTCGCAGCGCTGCTCGTGACCGACGTTGCCCTGCTCGTGCAGGACACAGACCGCCTTCTTCCGGCCGCGCTTGGTCAGCTCCTCGCCGACCGCCTCGCCGGCCACCGTCTCGTCCTGGCCGATGTGGGTGAGCGCGCCGAACGCCTTGGACACCTCGGCGCCGGAGTTCACCGTGATCACCGGTATGCCGGCCTTCTCGGCCTTGAGGACCACGTCCTTCATCGCGTCCGGCTTGGCCAGCGAGACGATCAGCCCGTCGACCTTCTGGTCGATGTAGGACTGCACCAGCTGGCTCTGCCGCTGGGCTTCCTTGTCGTGCGCGTAGACGAAGTTGATGTTGTCCTTGACGGCGGCCTGCCGGGCGCCGTTCTGCACGATGTCCCAGAAGGTGTCGCCGTCTCCGGAGTGGGTGACCATCGCGAAGGTCCACCGGGGGGTGTGCACGGCGGCCTTGCCGCCGGCGGTCTGCGCCGCGCGCTCCTCCTCGGCCCGCTTGCCTCCGGTGCTGCTGCATCCCGCCAGGGAGGCGCCGAGCAGCGCCGCCAACACGGCGGCCGCGATGCGTCCTCTTCTTCGAACCCTTGCCACGAGGACTTGCCTTTCCCGCTCTTGTCGCTGTCCCGGGTCTGTCTGGTGTCGCCGCGGAGCCGGCCGGCTACCGGACCGGGCAACCTTCCAAGTATCCGTTACCGGCGTTCTGTGCCGTTTCATGGGGTCCCGGCCCCGACCGGGACGGGCGGGACGGTAGGGGTTCGGAGAGTTCCGGACCGGCTGCTTCCGGGCCGGGCCGTGCTGACGCTGATCATGGTGGACCGCCTTCGCTCCCCCGCCGCCGGATTGCGGCTGGAGGAGTTCTAGCGGCGCCCGCCGAGCCGCGTCAATGGTTTGTCAGAACATTCTGACGACGCGGGGCCGACGCGCGCCGGTCCCGCTCCACCGTACGGCCTCGCGGCTCAGAGCCGGACCAGCAGCTGACCAGGGGCCGGACCAGCAGCTCGTCAGGGCCGGACCAGCAGCTGGAACTCGAAGGCGTAGCGGGACGCGCGGTAGACGTGCGAGCCGAACTCCACCGCGCGGCCGGTGTCGTCGAAGGTGGTGCGCTGCATCGTGAGCAGCGGGGCGCCCTCGGGCTCGTCGAGCCGGGCGGCCTCCTCCGGGGACGCGGCGCGGGCACCGACCGCCTGGCGGGCGCTGTGCAGCGTGATCCCGGCCGCCCGCATCAGGCGGTAGAGGCCGGTCTGCTCCAGGTCGGCGGTCTCCAGCCGCAGCAGCCCGGCGGGGAGGTGGTTGCGCAGGTGGGCGACCGGCTCGCCGTGGGTCATCCGGAGCCGCTCGATCAGGACGACCTCCGCGCCCTCGGCGATCCCCAGCGCGGCGGCGACCTCGGCGTCCGCCTCGGTGGTGGTGTTCCGCAGGACGCGGGTGGCCGGCTTCTGCCCGGCCGCCTCCAGGTCGTCGTAGAGGCTGCTGAGCTCCAGCGGGCGCTTGACCTGGCTGTGCACGACCTGGGTGCCGATGCCGCGGCGACGGACCAGCAGGCCCTTGTCGACCAGCGACTGGATCGCCTGGCGCACCGTGGGCCGGGACAGGCCGAGCCGGCCGGCCAGTTCGATCTCGTTGCCCAGCAGGCTGCCGGGGGCGAGCCTGCCGTTCTCGATCGCGGCCTCCAGCTGCTGCGACAGCTGGAAATACAACGGGACCGGACTGTTCCGGTCCACGCTGAACTGGACGGGGCTCTCGGCGCCCCCGGCATCTCTCTCGCGTTTCCCCACGCTCGCGAGCGTATCCGCCCGCACAGATGACGGGAAGTCCGGAGGTCACATTGTCCGGACAAGGGGGGTCGTGGACGTCCTGGTCAATGTCGTGGGCGTCCTGGTCGATGACGCGGCGATCACCTACGACGCCTGGCAGCGGGCCGCGGCGCGCGCCACGCTGCGTAGGCGACGCGTACACAGTCGGGCGGTCCGGCCGCCGGGCCACTCGGGCGACGCCGGGGCCCCTCGCCCAACACGATCCCGGTCCATGCCAGTTGGTGCCGAACCGGCCCGCCCGACCCGGTCCGGCACGTACCATCCCGTCAGCCGGTCCGCCACCGCTCCCGGCCACCGGTCCGCCGTTCCCCGCCTGCCCACCTGCCCACCTGCCCACCAAGGAGCCTCCGTGTCCGTACGCCGCGTCGTCCCCGATCTCCATATCTCTCCCGACGGCGCCCCGGAGGCGATGGCCGGTCACCGGGCCTTCTACGGGCTGCTGGGCTTCGAGGAGGTCATGAACCACGGCTGGGTGATGACGCTGGCCTCCCCCGAGAACCCCACCGCACAGCTGACCTTCATGACGCACGACGCGACCGCCCCGGTCAACCCGGACCTGAGCGTCGAGGTCTCGGACGTGGACGCGGCGTACGCGGCGGTCCGGGCCGCCGGCGCGCGGATCGTGCACCCGCTGCGCGACGAGGAGTGGGGGGTGCGCCGCTTCTTCGTCGAGGACCCGGACGGACGGGTGGTCAACGTCCTGGGCCATCGCCGGCCGGCGGTGTCCCAGGACTGAGCCGCGCCGCCCGCGCGGCCGGGCTACTTCATCCACGCGTCCTCGTACTTCCGGTAGGTGCCGTCGTGGGTGGCGAGGTGGACCCACTGATCCACATACGCCTTGAACTGGTCGTCGCCGCGGGGCAGCGCGTACGCCTTCTCGGAGAAGGTGAACGGCCGGTCGGGATGGACCGCGCACAGTTCGGGGTGGATCTTGGCCTGGTAGCGGGTCTCGCTCGCGTCGGTCATCATCACGTCCGCACGGCCGGCGACGATCTCGTCGAAGATGGTGGTGTTGTCCGGGTGGACGATGAGGGTGGCCCGCTTGATGTGGGCGCGGGCGAACTGCTCGTTGGTGCCGCCGGGGTTGACGACGACACGGGTGCCGGGGCGGTCGATCTGCTCCAGGCTCTGGTACTTGTCCTGATCGGCGCAGCGGACGAGGGGGGTCTTGCCGTCGGTGCGGGTCGGCTCGCTGAAGTAGACCGAGCGGGCGCGGGCCAGGGTGATCGAGACGCCGCCCATGCCGATGTCGCAGCGGCCGGCCGTCAGATCGCCGACCAGTCCGGACCAGGTCGTCGGGACGTAACGGGGCGTGGCGTCCAGGCTCTTGGCGAGGTCCCGGGCCATGTCGATGTCCACGCCGCGGTAGCTGCCGGTGGCGGGGTCGCGGTAGCTGAAGGGGCGGTAGTCGCCGGTGGTGCAGACCCGCAGCACGCCGCGGTGCGGGACGGCGTCCAGGAGCGTGGCCGGCCGTCGGTCCCGCTGGGCGGCGGCCGCGGTGGCGGCGCCGGCGGCCCTGGCGGGGGCGTGGGAGGCCGCCGGGGCCGCGACGGTGACGGCGAGCAGGCAGGCGAGGGCGGGGAGGATCGCGGCGCGCTTCATCGTGGGCTGACTCCTGATCAGGTGACCGAAGCGCTCAGGGTGGCAGAGCCCGGCCGCCGGGTGAAGCCCCCGCCCGGCCCGTGGACGGCGTCGGCCGAGGCCGGCCGGTCAGGCCCCGTACGGGTCCGTCGGGTGGGCCTCGCCCGGCTCGGGCACCGCGTCGGCGAGCCGGGCCAGGAGATCCGCGGCGCGCTTGGCCACCGTCTCGCGGTCGCCCTCCGAGAGGGCCGAGCCCATGCCGACCGCGACGGCACCGGCCGCGATCCACTCCGGGGCGGTCTCGGGCGTCACACCGCCGGTGGGCACCAGCGGTGCCTGCGGCAGGGCGGCGCGGACGTCGGCGATCCAGGACGGGTGGCGGCCGGCAGCGGGGAAGAGCTTGAGGGCGTCGGCGCCGAGCTCCAGGCCGCGCACGATCTCGGTGGGCGTGGAGACCCCGGCGAAGACGGGGACGCCGTAGCGGTGGCCGGTGCGGATGACCTCGGCGTCCAGGCTCGGGGAGACCAGATAGCGGGCGCCGGCGTCCACCGCCATCCGGGCCGACGCGGCGTCAAGGACGGTGCCGGCGCCGATGACCGCGTCGTCGCCGAGCTCGCGGGTGAGGGTGGTGACCGCCTCCAGGGCGAACGGCGTGGTCAGGGATATCTCCAGGCTCGTGATGCCGGCCGACAGCAGGGTGTCGGCGGTGGCGCTCGCCTCGTCGTAGGTCCTGCTGCGGACGATGGCGAAAACGCGCTGCGCCAGTGCGGCCCGGGTGATCTCCCAGCGATACACGGCAGTTCGCCGTCCTTCCTTCTTCTCCGACGCCTCGCCGCGGTGACGCGGCTCACGACTGACCCAGCACTTCTCCGGGGGCGTGCAGCGCCGGCCGACCGCTCATGGCCCCTTTGCCGCCGATGCCCGCCCATTCCTCGTTTCTGCCGAAACGCTACCGCCAACCACTGACAATCCTCTCTCGGGGTGCGCCCCTGTGCGCCCCTTCTGCCGAGAATGGGCCGAGGAGAGGGGGAAGTGGCCGGTGGGGCCGGGGTGTCCGGGGGAGCACAACGGCGGCCGGGGTGCGTGGGCACCCCGGCCGCCGTGTGAACCGCTCGTGCGGTGGTGTCGTGCGCCGGCCTCAGCAGCCGAAGTCGACGAGGTCGAAGGTCTTGTAGTGGTCGGCGGTGTAGTAGTCCTCCTTCTGCTTCTCACCGGTGACGATGCGTCGGGCACCGCGGTCCGGCGAGCCCGGCGTGACCACGGTGTACTCGTGGTAGTAGCCGGTGCTCTGGGACGGCAGGACGCCTTCGCGGTTGTCGAAGACGGTGCCGTCCTTCGGGTACGGGAAGGGGCCGCCCTTGTCGATCAGGTCGAGGGTGTCGTGGGCCTGGGACGGCAGCTTGGAGTAGCAGACGCTGCCGACCGAGGTGAGGTGGACGGTCGCGGTGCGCACCGCGGCCGGGTGCGCCGTGGCGGCAGGTGTCGCGGCGACCGCCGTGCCACCGAGGAGGAGGGTCGAAACGAGGGCGCCTGCGGCGCCGATCCTGGTCATCCGTGGGGGGATTCTCATGCGCATCAGCATGACGCGCGTAGACATGCCCCTGTCAATCCCAACGGGCCGATGTTTCCCGGGAGTTCACACAGGTCGCGCACGGTCGGCGCAAACATCCGAAATGTTCCGCCGCCCCGCCCACCCCTCCGGGCGCCCGTGCGTTTTTGCCTCTCAGGCAAAAACTTTGCCTGAGAGGTGAAGGCTGGCTATACCGGTGACATGACCGAGTTCCCGGATCCGCCCTCCGGCACCGCCCCGGAAGAGCTGACCACCGTGGCCCCGCGCCTGCGCGAGCTGCGGCGGCGCAGCGGGCTGACGCTGGAGACCGCGGCCCGGCGGGTGGGGCTGTCCCCCGCGCACCTGTCGCGGCTGGAGACCGGTCAGCGGCAGCCGTCGCTCCCGATGCTGCTGGCCCTGGCCCGCACGTACGGCACCACGGTATCCGACCTGCTCGGTGAGACCGCCCCGGAGCGCGATCCGATCGTGCGGGCCGGCCGCGCCGAGCCCTCGGAGGCCGGCGGCTGGACGTACTGGACCGTCGGCGGGGCCGGGCGCGCCCTCCAGGCGCTGCGGGTGCACGTGCCGCAGCGGGCGCAGGGCGATCTGGTGCGGGTGCACCCGGGCGAGGAGTGGCTCTACGTCCTCACCGGACGGCTGCGGCTCACCCTCGGCGAGGCGGTGCACGTACTGGAGCCGGGGGACGCCGCGCACTTCGACTCGCTCGTCCCGCACCGGCTGGCCGCCGTCTCGCGCGGCGGCACGGAGCTGCTGTTCGTCCACACGCTGCTGCAGAGCGGCGCCGCCGAGCTGTGTCTGGGCGACCGCGCCGCGCACCGCCGCCCGGGCTGAGCCGCACCGTCCGCCACCATTGCGCCCGCCACTGCGCCCCGTCCACCGTTCCGCCAGCCACCGCCCCGTCCACCGTCCCGGAAGGGAAGGACCGTTCGCCGTGCCCGACCACACCACCTCCGCCCCGTCCACTCCCCAGGCCAGTGGCGTGCCCGACGCCCCGACCTCGCGCCGCTACGTCGAGAACAAGCCACCGCGCGGCATGTACGTACGGGTCTTCGTCTACGTCGTGGCCACCCACGTGCTGCTGGCCTTCATGAGCCTGCTGGTGGTCCTCGCCAAGTCCCGCTAGCCACCGGACGCTCCGCCCGCCTGCTCCGGCCCTCTTGCCCCGGCCCGGCGATCGGGTGAACCCTGCTGCCGCACCGTGCCCGACGCGCGCCCGGCAGCGGGCCCTCGGCGCGACGCACGCTCCAGACTCGTCCGTGAACCTCGCTGCACCGAGGAGGACCGAAGGATGCACCGTACGCGCACCACGGCCGCCGGCGGCCTCGCCGTGGCCCTCGCCGTGATCCCGTTGGCGGGCACGGCGGGGCCGTCCGGCGCCGCGCCGGCCCATGGGCCCGGCGGCGACCGGACCCGGCCCGCCGTCGCCTCCCTCTCCCCCGCCCCGCAGTCCGTCCACGACCGCTCCGACCACCTCACGCTCACCCGGACCGTGACCCTGGTCGCCGGGCCGGGAACCGACGCCCCGGCGCTGGCACTGGTGACCAGGGCCCTGAAGGACGCCGGCGCACAGCACGTCGAACGGACCGCGCGCGCCGCCCCCGGTGGAGGACGGCTGACCGTCTACGTGAACGGGCCGGCCGCCGACCACGCCCTGGCGGCGCTGGGGGCGCGCGGCACCGCCGGACTCCCCGCGGAGGGCTACACACTGGCCGTGGCCCGTGGCCGGATCGCGCTGGCCGGAAAGGACGCCGCCGGCACGTACTACGCCGCCCAGACGCTGAGCCGGCTGCTGCCGCACCGCGACCGTCCGGGCGCCCGGGTGCCCGGCACCGTCGTACGGGACTGGCCGGCAACCCCCTTGCGCGGCATCGTCGAGGGCTTCTACGGCACCCCGTGGTCGCATGCCGCCCGCCTCGACCAGCTGGACTTCGCGGCCCGGCACAAGATGAACATCTACGTCTACTCCCCCAAGGACGACGCCTACCTGAGGGAGAAGTGGCGCGACCCGTACCCGGCGGACCGGCTGGACCAGATCAAGGAGCTGGTGGACCGGGCCCGGGCGCGGCACGTGGAGTTCACCTACGCCCTCTCCCCCGGCCTGTCCGTCTGCTACAGCTCGGCCTCCGACGTCCGGGCGCTGACCGCCAAGTTCCAGACGCTGTGGGACATCGGGGTGCGGACCTTCGCGGTGCCGCTGGACGACATCAGCTACACCAAGTGGAACTGCGCGGCGGACAAGGAGAAGTTCGGGACCGGCGGCGGGGCGGCCGGGACCGCGCAGGCGCAGCTGCTCGACCGCGTCAACCGTGAGTTCATCGCCCGCCACCCCGGCGCCCGGCCGCTCCAGATGGTGCCGACCGAGTACTCCGACCTCAAGGCGACGCCGTACAAGGCGGCGCTCGCCGCCAAGCTGGACGCCAATGTGCTGGTGGAGTGGACGGGCGTGGGCGTGATCGCGCCGACCATGTCCGCCGACCAGGCCCGGCGGGCCCGCGAGCTCTACGGGCACCCGATCCTGCTCTGGGACAACTACCCGGTCAACGACTATGTCAGCAAGCGGCTGATGCTCGGCCCGTACAACGCGCGGGAACCCGGGGTGCCGGAACGGCTGGCCGGGATCACCGCGAACCCGATGATCCAGCCGGCCGCGTCCAAGCTGGCGCTGGCCACCGTCGCCGACTACAGCTGGAACGACCGGGCGTACGACGCCCGGGCCTCCTGGAACATCGCCATCGACGAGCTGGCCGGCGGCGACGCCCGGGCCGCCCGGGCCCTGCGGGCCTTCGCGGACGTCAACTACACCTCCGCCATCAACCCGCGTCAGGCGCCCGAACTCTCCGCCGCGCTCGAACGGTTCCGCCGGGACGGCGACGCCCGGCGGCTGGACGCCGTACTGCGCGGCCTGCGGGACGCGCCGGGGGTGCTGCGCGACCGGCTCCCCGGGCGCGCCTTCGCCCGGGAGACCGCGCCATGGCTGGACGCCACCCGGGCCTGGGCGGTCGCGGCCCGCGACGCGCTGCGGCTGATCGGGGCGGACCGGTCCGGCGACGCGGCGACCGCCCGGCAACTGCGGGCGCGTATCCCGGGGTTGGTGACGAAGGCGAAGTCGTACGTCTATGTGGACATGAAGGGGAAGCGGATCCCGGTGGTGGTCGGCGACGGGGTACTGGACACCTTCGTCGCGGACGCACTGGCCGGGCGGCGCGGGCAATGAGGTGGTGCCGTCACATCTGTTTCCTGTCCTGACGCCCCGTCAGTCGCTGAGTTCCCGGTGGCGGGCGGCCAGTCGGGCGGCCCCCTCCTCGGTGAGCGAGCCGTGCAGCCGGAGCCGGGCGATGCCGCCGTCGGGGAAGATGTCCAGCCGGACATGGGTCAGCGCGGGCGCGTCGTCCAGCAGGAAGCGGTGGACGGTGTCGGGCTGGAGCCGGGTGCGGGGCAGCAGTTCGGTCCAGTCGCCGTGTTCGCCGTCGCACCCGGAGAGCGCCGCCCAGCCGGCCGCGTTGCCCTTGAGGCAGCCGGTGTCGATCTCCACCGCGCGGATCACCGACTGCCCGGTGAGGCGGTAGCGCACCCAGTCGTTGCCGCCGCCGCGGCGGCGCCGGGTCTCCCAGCCGTCGTCCATCTTGCGGGAGCGGCCGGGCTGGATGGTGTGGGTGGGCGAGGAGTAGAAGCGGTCCGAGGCGTCCTCGACCTGGCCGCCGTTCTCCAGCGCGGCGAGGTCGAAGGTGCCCAGCGCGGCCAGCCAGCGGGGCTCCGGGACGACCTCGCCGTGGACCCGGAGGCGGGCGATGCCGCCGTCGGGGTGCTGGTTGAGCCGCAGGTGGGTGAAGCGCCGCTCGGCGTGGACGGCGAAGCCGTTGGCGGCGTGCCCGGCGACGGCGGTGCGCGGGACGAGCGGGGTCCACTTCACACCGTCGCCGAGGAGCTCGTCCGGCGAGGGGGAGCCCTCGGCGCAGGCGCCCTCGATGCTGACCGACTGCGGGTGGTTGCCGCGGAAGTGGGCGGTGTCGACGACGATGCCGCGGATCACGCCCGGGGCACCGAGCCGGACCAGCGCCCAGTCGTGGTCCTCGGCGGCCGGGAAGGGGTGGTCGCCGTCGGTGCCGCGGCGGCGCCGGGTCTCCCAGCCGTCCATGATCTTGCCCTTGTGGCCGAACGCCTCCGGGTCGAAGTGGGCGGCCTCGGGCTTGAGGAGGTTCTCGCGCTCGGCGAAGAACTCGTCGTTGGCGGCGAGTACGCCGGCGCCGAGCCGCCGGTCGGCGAGGTCGGGCAGGTGGGAGAAGGGGAAGCCGGCCGGGCCCGGGGTGCGGTAGTCGGCGTAGGGGTCGCCGCCGCCGTAGGGACCGGCGTCCCCGGTGTAGCGCGGGAGGTCGCCGGTGGTCATGCGCGCGGCCTTTCGAGGAGTTCGCCGGTGGGTTCGGCGAGGGTGGTGCCGTCGTTGATCCTTCGGCCGCGCAGCCAGGTGGAGCGGACGACGCCGTACAGGGTCTTGCCGGCGTACGCGGTGATCTTGTTGCGGTGCTGGAGTGCGGCGGGGTCGACGGTGAAGGTCTCGTCGGGCGCCAGCACCGCGAAGTCGGCGTCCCGGCCGGGCGCGATGGCGCCCTTGGCGTCGAGGCCGACCAGCTCGGCGGGGGCGGCGGACATCCAGCGGACCACGTCCTCCAGGCCGTGACCGCGCTCGCGGGCGGCGGTCCAGATGGCCGGCAGGCCGAGCTGGAGGGAGGAGATGCCGCCCCAGGCCGTGCCGAAGTCGGGGGTCTTGAGGTCGGCGGTGGAGGGCGAGTGGTCGGAGACGACGCAGTCGATGGTGCCGTCGGCCAGGCCCTGCCAGAGGGCGTCCTGGTTGCCGGCCTCGCGGATCGGCGGGCAGCACTTGAACTCGGTGGCGCCGTCGGGGATCTCCTCAGCGGTCAGGGTGAGGAAGTGCGGGCAGGTCTCGACGGTGATCCGTACGCCGTCGGCGCGGGCGGCGGCGATCATCGGCAGCGCCTCGGCGGAGGACAGGTGCAGTACGTGCACCCGCGCGTCCAGCCCGCGGGCGAGGTCGATCAGGCCGGCGATGGCGTCGTTCTCCGAGGCCCGGGGGCGGGAGGCGAGGAAGTCGGCGTACCTGGGGCCGTGTGCCTCGGGGGCGGCCGCCAGGTGGCCGGGGTCCTCGGCGTGCACGATCAGCAGCCCGCCGAAGCCGGCTGTCTCGCCGAGCGCGGCGGCCAGTTGCTCCTGGTCGAGCTGGGGGAACTCGTCGACGCCGGAGGGCGACAGGAAGCACTTGAAGCCGAACACGCCGGCCTCGTGGAGCGGGCGCAGGTCCTTGACGTTGCCGGGGACGGCGCCGCCCCAGAAACCGACGTCGACATGGGCCTTGCCGCGGGCGACCGCGCGCTTGGTGTCGAGGCCGGCGGTGTCGGTGGTGGGCGGGAGGCTGTTGAGCGGCATGTCCACGAGCGTGGTGATGCCGCCGGCGGCGGCCGCGCGGGTGGCCGTCCAGAAGCCCTCCCAGTGGGTGCGGCCGGGGTCGTTGACGTGTACGTGGGTGTCCACGAGGCCGGGCAGCAGGGCGTCGTCGCCGAAGTCCTCCAGCCGGGCGCCGGCCGGGACCGTGGCGTCGTAGGGCAGGACGGCGGTGATCTTCCCGTCCCGGACGGCGACGGACGCGGCCCGCGTACCCTCCGGGGTGACGACGCGCGTGGAGCGCAGCACCAGCTCTGTTTCGGACACCCAGTACCTCCCAGTCGTTGCTTCATGGTCGCGGACCGGCGCATGCGGGGCGCGGCGGGCGCGGACCCCTACGGAATTCAGCGAACCTCTACCGGAATTCAACAGTCTGTTGAATGAGTCTTCACTTCGGGCCACGGCCAGTCAAGACCCCGGCGCGGCGGCCGGGCCGGCGCGCATGCCCCTCCGGCGATTTGGAGGATTCCATAGAATGGACAGTAGATTTCGCGCAGCAGAACGTAGCTACGGCCACTGGCACCGTCGGGAGATCTCGGGCATGCGGCCCGCCCCGGCGGGCATACAGCCGCTGACCGGCAGGAACGACTGTGCGATACGCGCTGTGCCGGCGCGGTGTGACCGGTAGGCTGCTCCGGTCGGGCCCGGCGCCCGCAAGGCGTAGAGCCGAGACCGATCCGACCCGCCCGAAAGGAACGCGACGTGCCGTCGTCCAGCGCCAGCACCTCCGCCACCGATGCCAAGCCCGCAGGCGCCAGCGGTGGGGTCCAGTCCCTTGAGCGCGCCTTCGACCTCCTGGAGCGGATGGCCGACGCCGGCGGCGAGGTCGGTCTGAGCGAGCTCTCCGGGAGCAGCGGGCTCCCGCTGCCGACCATCCACCGCCTGATGCGCACGCTCGTCGCCTGCGGTTACGTCCGTCAGCAGCCCAACCGCCGGTACGCCCTCGGCCCGCGCCTGATCCGGCTCGGCGAGAGCGCCTCCCGGCTGCTGGGCACCTGGGCCCGCCCGTATCTGGCCCGCCTGGTGGAGGAGACCGGCGAGACCGCCAACATGGCCCTCCTCGACGGCGACGAGATCGTCTATGTCGCCCAGGTCCCCTCCCGGCACGCGGTGCGGATGTTCACCGAGGTCGGCCGGCGCGTGCTGCCGCACTCCACCGGCGTCGGCAAGGCCCTGCTGGCCAACCACCCGCCGGAGGAGGTCCGGGCCCTCCTCGGCCGTACGGGGATGCCCGCCGCGACCGAGAAGACCATCACCGACCCGGACCGCTTCCTCGACGCCCTCGCCGACGTCCGCCGCCTCGGCTACGCGGTCGACGACAACGAGCAGGAGATCGGCGTCCGCTGCCTGGCCGTCCCGGTCCCCAACTCCCCCACCTCCGCGGCGATCTCCATCTCCGGGCCGACCGGCCGGGTGACGGAGGCCGCGACGGACAAGATCGTCCCGGTGCTCCAGGAGGTCGCGGCCCAGCTGTCGGTGGCGCTGGCCAGCCAGACGCCGGCGTGACGTCCCGGATGGGGCGGCCGGCGCCGCCTCATCCCCGCGGCAGCTCGCCGAAGCCGTCGATCCGCTTCCGGACCTCCGAGAGCGCCGGCGACAGCGCGCTCACCGACCCCACCGCCCCGGCGATCAGCAGCAGCGAACGGCGCAGCCGGGGCACCTCGGGCGCGCCGTGACCGACCATCGCGTCCAGTGCCGCCAGTTCCTCGTCGGCGGCCGTCCGGTCCGGTAACTCCCCCGGCAACAGGGCCAGTTGACGGCGGAGCCGGGCCACCGCCACGCGCAGTTCGCGGACCTGCGGGTCGCTTCCGCCCCCGGTCACGCGGCTGTCCCTTCGCACCTGTTCCCCAACGACGGCGCCTCCCCGGCCGTTGCCCGTTCCGCAATGCGGGACAGTTAACGCCACGGTGTGTGCCGAGCGCCATACGGAGAGCCGAAATACCGGTCGCCGGTCCGGGAACGGTCCCGGGCCGGACCCTCGGCCGCGTCATGACCCGACTCCCTCCCCACCCGTGCCCCCTGGCCGGTTTTCGCCTCCCGGCCCTCGTTTTCCCGACCGCACGGCCGGTTCCACGCCGACCTCGTCCGCCTCTTGGGCATCTCACGTCCCAGGGGTACCGGCGAACGCCACGCGCGAATACCCGCCGGCCTTCTGAGCATGCGTCAGTACGTGCGTTCCCTCTGGCACCCGTTGGCGTGGGCGTATCCCGTACAAGGCGTACGGCGCCACGCGATGGAGCATCCTCCCTTCCGGGAAATGTCCGGCATATCACTGAATCGCACACCACTGGACCACTGGATCGGAGAACGCCATGGAGCCCAACCCAGGCCCCGACCCCGACCGTCCCGGCCCCGACCCCCGGCGCCTCAGCGTCATCCGGCTCATCTGCCGGGCGTACGGCCTGGCCGACGCCTCCGAGATCACCGAGGAGCACATACACCGCTACGTCGCCGAGCATCCGCACACGGACGGGCGGGCCGAGCAGCCACGGGGCCGGCCACGGCCGAGGATCCCACGGCAGCGGACATCGGGGGGCGCCGCCTGATTCCGGACGGCACAGGACGGCGATTCCGGACGGCACAGGGCGCCGCGTGACGCCATGAGGTAAGCAGATCCCATGGCACATCCAGGGGAGAGCGCGGGCGCCGGGGGGAAGGCGGGGGCCGTACGGCCCGAGGGGAAGGTGGCCGGGCTGCTGCTCGCCGCGGGCGGCGGACGGCGGCTGGGGGGACGGCCCAAGGCACTGCTCGACCACCGGGGGCACCCGCTGGTCGAGCATGCCGCGCGGGTCCTGCGGGACGGCGGCTGCGCACCGGTGCACATCGTGCTCGGCGCAGCCGCGGAGACCGTCCGGGAGCGGGCCGATCTGGCGCCCTACGGCGTCTCGGTCAACCCGGACTGGGAACGGGGCATGGGCTCGTCGTTGCGGGTGGGGCTGGCCGCGCTGGCCGGTTCGGGGGCGGACGCGGTGGTGGTGTCCCTGGTCGACCAGCCGGGCATCGGCGCCGCCGCGGTGGCCCGCGTGGTGGCCGCGTACACGGGACGGGACGCTCTGGCGGCCGCGGCGTACGGGGGCGAGCGGGGGCATCCGGTGCTGTTCGGCGCCGAGCGGTGGGCGGAGATCGCGGCCGGCGCGGAGGGTGACCGCGGGGCGCGGGCCTATCTGCGGCAGCACGCCGGGGACCTCGCGCTCGTCGAGTGCGGGGATGTGGCCGAGGCGTACGACATCGACACACCGGACGATCTGCGACGGTTGGAGTGAGGGGCGGCCGGCGGCCGGCCGGGCCACGTCGGGACGGTGCGAGCCGGGCCGCGCCGGTGTCCGCCACCCCGGAGTCGGGGTAATGGAGAGTGAGCGGTGTGGCACCGAGAGCCATTCGATCAGCACTTGTGTCGACTCGGAGAATCTCGACATCAACAAACCATTGAAGTTCCGCGATAAGGAAACTAGTCTCCACTGGTCAGAAGCGCCCTGTACCCGAACGGCGCCCGCGACCGTATCCAGGAACCCGCGGCACCCCGTGCCGCCCAGGTGCCCGTCGGCCGCCAGGCACCGCCGCTGAATGGAGTGACAGCTCATGTCCGCACCAGCGCCGTCCCCGCTGGCCATCGTCGAAGTCGACCCCGCCCACACCCCGGAACGGCAGGGCGAGGTCCTCACCGACGCCGCGCTCGCCTTCGTCGCCGAGCTGCACCGGCGGTTCACCCCCCGCCGCGACGAGCTGCTCGCCCGCCGCGCCGAGCGCCGTGCCGAGATCGCCCGCACCAGCACGCTGGACTTCCTCCCCGAGACCGCGCACATCCGCGCGGACGACAGCTGGCGGGTGGCCGCGGCGCCGGCCGCGCTCGACGACCGCCGGGTGGAGATCACCGGCCCCACCGACCGCAAGATGACCATCAACGCGCTCAACTCCGGCGCCCGGGTCTGGCTCGCCGACTTCGAGGACGCCTCGGCTCCCACCTGGGAGAACGTCGTGGGCGGCCAGCTCAACCTGATCGACGCCTACGAGCGCCGGATCGACTTCACCGACCCGGGCTCCGGCAAGTCCTACGCCCTCAGGCCGGCCGAGGAGCTCGCCACCGTCGTGATGCGGCCGCGCGGCTGGCACCTGGAGGAGCGCCACCTCCAGTTCGGGGGCCGCCCGGTCCCCGGCGCCCTGGTCGACTTCGGCCTCTACTTCTTCCACAACGCCCAGCGGCTGCTGGACCTCGGCAAGGGCCCGTACTTCTACCTGCCCAAGACCGAGTCGCACCTCGAAGCCCGCCTGTGGAACGAGATCTTCGTCTTCGCCCAGGACTACGTCGGCATCCCGCAGGGCACCATCCGCGCCACGGTCCTCATCGAGACCATCACCGCCGCGTACGAGATGGAGGAGATCCTCTACGAGCTGCGCGACCACGCCTCGGGCCTGAACGCCGGCCGCTGGGACTACCTCTTCTCCATCGTCAAGAACTTCCGTGACGGCGGCGCCAAGTTCGTCCTCCCGGACCGCAACGCGGTGACGATGACCGCCCCGTTCATGCGCGCCTACACCGAACTCCTGGTCCGCACCTGCCACAAGCGCGGCGCGCACGCCATCGGCGGCATGGCGGCCTTCATCCCCAACCGCCGTGACCCCGAGGCCAACGAGAAGGCCCTGGCCAAGGTCAAGAACGACAAGGACCGGGAGGCCGGCGACGGCTTCGACGGCTCCTGGGTCGCCCACCCCGACCTGGTCCCGGTCGCCCGCGCCTGCTTCGACGCGGTCCTCGGCGACAAGCCCCACCAGAAGGACCGCCTCCGCGAGGACGTGCACGTCGAGGCCGCCGACCTCATCGCCGTCGACTCGCTGGACGCCAAGCCCACCTACCAGGGCCTGGTCGACGCCGTGCGGGTCGGCACCCGCTACATCGAGGCGTGGCTGCGCGGCCTCGGCGCGGTCGCCATCTTCGGCCTGATGGAGGACGCCGCCACCGCCGAGATCTCCCGCTCCCAGATCTGGCAGTGGGTCAACGCCGGCGTCGTCTTCCAGGACGGCGAGCACGCCGGCACCAAGGCCACCGCCGACCTCGTCCGCCGGGTCGCGGCCGACGAACTGGCCGCCATCCGCGCCGAGGTGGGCGAGGACGCCTTCGCCGCCGGCAAGTGGCAGCAGGCCCACGACCTCCTCCTGAAGGTCTCCCTGGACGCCGACTACGCCGACTTCCTGACCCTGCCGGCGTACGAGCTGCTGGGCTGAGCCGGGTCGTCGATTCCTCGAGGAGGCCGGAGGGCCGGTAGGCACCGGGTGCGTACCGGCCCTCCGGCACGCCCCGGGTACCATCGCTGGCATGCCGCCGATACCCCTGCCGGAACCCGCTCCGAACTGCGGAAACGGCGTACAGGAGGCGACCGGCGGCACTAGGATGGACCCTGCGCCAGCGGGCAGCGGGCAGCGGGCAGCGGGCAGCGGGCAGCGGGCAGCGGGCAGCGGGCAGCGGGCAGCGGGCAGCGGGTCCGGTGGCCGCAGGGTGGTGCTCTTCGCGGCGCGTTCCGCGGTCGCGCTGCACCGGCTCCTGGACGTCCTGCCCGTCTTCTCCGGTGACGACCGCATCGAGCGCCGCTTCACGCTCGTCCCCGGCTCCGAGTTCGGCATCGAAGCCCTGGCCGCCCTGGACGCCATCGGGGCCCGTTGCGTCCCCTGGGACGAGGCCCTGCGCACTCCGTACGACCTGACGCTCGCGGCGAGCCCCAAGGGCCAACTCGACCGGCTCCGGGGGCCGCTCGTCCTGCTGCCGCACGGAGCGGGCTTCGGCAAGGCGCTCCCCGAGGAGGGCACGGCGGACTCCGCCTCCGGCCTGGACGCCGCCTATCTGCTGCGCCGGGGCGCACCGCTGGCCGCGCTGCACGCCCTCGCCCACCCCCGCCAGGTCGCCGAGCTGGCCGCAGGGTGTCCCGCGGCGGCCGAACGCGCCACGGTGGTCGGCGACCCGACCCTCGACCGGCTGCTCGCCTCAGCGGGACTGCGCGACAGATACCGCGCCGCGCTGGGCACCGGGGGCCGCCGGCTGGTGGTCCTCACCTCGACCTGGGGCCCGGAGTCGCTGCTCGCCCGGCACCCGCACCTGCCGACCCGCCTCCGCACGGAACTCCCGGCGGATTCCTACCAGTTGGCGCTCATCATGCACCCGAACGACTACAGCCGCAGCGGGCTCCACGATCTCGCCGAGCGCCTCGCCCCGGCCCGCGACGCCGGACTCCTGACGCCCCGGCCGTACGAGGAGTGGGCGGCGGTGCTGGTGGCCGCGGACGCGGTGCTCACCGACCACGGCTCGACGGCGCTGTACGCGGCCGCCCTGGACCGCCCGCTGCTGGCCGTCTGCGACGGCGGGGACGAGCTGATACCCGGCAGCCCGATGGCCCGACTGCTCGATGCCGTACCGGCGTTGAGCCTCCCCTCGCAGGGACCGGAAGAATGGGCGGGCACTGCCCGTATCGCCGAGGACATCGCCCGAGTCGTGGCGGAACACCGGCCGGGGGCCGTACGTGCCCTGGCCGAGCCCGCCTTCGCCGAACAGGGGCGCGCCCTGGCGCTGCTGCGCACGGAGCTGTACGCGCGCCTCGGACTGACGCCACCGGGCATACCGGCCGAGCCCCGGCTGCTGCCGGTCCCCCGCGTCCCGGCGGGCGCGCCGGCCGTCCACGCGGTGTCCGCCACCGTCGACGGCGACCGCGTATGCGTCGAACGCCGTCCACCGCACTACGACGGGCCGGCCGCGCACCTCGCCGCCGAGGAGAACGCGGCGAGCGTGCGGCACGCGCGGAGCGCGGCGGTCCTCTTCCGCCGCGCCCGCGGTGCTCCGGCCGATGCCCCGGGGGCCGTGGACGGCTGGACGGTGGACGGCTGGATCGCCTGGGCACTCGACCGGTACCCGGGCCGCCGGACCGCCGCCGTGGTGCTCTCCGCCTCCCACTGTGTGCTGCGCAGACGCGGCGGGCCCTTGCTGTCAGCCCGCATCGGGGCGGCCACCGAGGGCGGCCGGGTGTTCCGGCCCGATCCGGCGGCGGTGGTGTCGGCGGTGCACTGCTGGCTCGCCGCGACCGGCGCGCCGTCCCTGCCGGCGACCCTCGACTGCCGCATCGGGGACCGGAGTTATCCGGTCCGCGTCGCGCCGGCCACGGACGACGAGGCGGCTCACACGTTCTGAGAGCCGCGGCAGGAACTGGATGAGTGAGTCCGAAGTCCCGTCGTCCGTGGGGTCATGGCCGGGAGCGGAGGGCGCGGGCCGCGGCCAGGCACTGCTCGGCGGCCTCCTCGTCCCCCTCCTCTCGGTGCAGTCCGGCAAGCGCTTCCAGCACCCGCACCTGCTCGGAGGGGGACCGGCGCTCCCGTGCCGCGTCGAGGGCGGCCTCGTACAGCGGTCGGGCCTCCGCGGCCCGGCCCAGCCGCAGCAGCACCCGGCCGAGGGCGAATCCGGTGCGCGCGGTCATGCGCTCGCGCTGCAGCTCCCGCGCCATCGCGTGGGCGCGCCGCAACTCCTCCACCGAACGGTCGAGTTCGTCCATCCCCGCGCTCGCCTGCCCGAGCAGATAGGTCAGCAGCATCTCGCCGTAGGGGTTCTCGATCTGCTGGTGCAGGCTCAGAGAGCGTCGGTAGTCCGGAACCGCTTCGGTCCACTTGCCCCGTTCGGCCTGGAGCCGGCCGCGGAATTCGAGTGCGGAGGCGTACAGCTTGCGGTGCTTGTCCTCTCTTTCGACGAGCAGGGCAGCCGCGCTCACCGCGGTTTCCAGCTCCTCCCCGGCCTCGGTGAACCGCTCGCTCTCCCACAGTTTCCGGGCGAGCTGGCAGCGCATCCGGACCGCGGCCGGCAGGTCCTCGGCACGCAGGGCGGCGTCCCGGCCGATGGTGAAGGAGTCGATGTCGTCGGCGCTGCCCGGGTGGTCGAGCTGATGCGTCCACAGGGGTTCGCACAGCGCCCAGGACTCGGCGTAGAGCCCGGCGTCGTAGGCGACGCGTACGCAGGAGTGCAGCACCCGCCGCTCGCTGTGCAGCCAGTGCAGGGCCGCCGGCTTGCCGCGGAAGTCGACGTCCGGGGCGTCGGGCAGTGCCGCGACGCGTGCGGCGAGGGTCATCCGCTCACCGGCCCACAGTTCGTCGGCGCGCTGCGCCTGGCGCAGATGCCAGCGGATGTTCCGCTGCCGCCCGCCGGCCGCCTCCCCGTCCGCCGCGTCGGTCGCCGCGCGGCGGAGGGCATGGGCGCGGACCAGGGAGTGCATCCGCAGCCGGACGGCCCGGTCGTCGTCGAGATCCGGGACGATGTCCAGCAGTCCGGCGTCCTCCAGCTCCTCCAGTGCCTCCTCGGCGGTGTCCTCCCCCGCGCCCAGGAGGGCGACCGCGGCCTGCGGGCTGATGCCCGGCCCGGGTTCGGCGGCGAGCAGGCGGTAGAGCGTACGGGCCGGGGCGCCGAGGTCGTGGTAGGTCGCGTTCCACACCGGCTCCGTCTCCGGCACGCCGTTCTGCTGCAGTTCGATGGTGAGGCCGGCGAGCATCCGCGCCCAGCCGCGCCGCCGGTGCCTGCGAACCCACCGGCCCGCGACGCGCAGGGCGGCGGGCAGACCGGCGCACAGCCGGGCGAGTTCGGCGACGGCTTCCGGATCGGCGGCCGGTGCCGGATCGCCGGCGATGCGGAGCAGGAGCCGCACCGCGTGCTCCTCGGTGAGCGGACGCAGTGGCAGCTCGACCGCCACGCCGGGATCGAGGTCGGCGGGCGTGCGCCGGCCGACGAGGACGACCGCGCTGCCGGCCGACGCGGGCATCAGCAGCTCGGCCTCCCCCTCGAAGCGCCGAACGTTATCGAGGACGACGACGAGCCGTCGGTGCCGGGTCTCGTCCAGATACTGCCGGCGGCGCTCGGCGAGCGAGAGCCCGACCTCGTCCCCGGAACCGTCCAGCGACCGCAGCATCTGGCGCAGCACATCGGCGATGTCCGCGGTACCGTCGCGCCGTCCCTCGTCGAGGTCCGCGTAGAGCACGCCGTCGGGGCAGCTCTCCAACAGCCGTCGGGCTATCCGGAAGCCGAGGGTCGTCTTTCCCACGCCCGCCAGTCCGCTGACGCTGACGATCAGCGGACGCGCCGGATCCGGGCCGCCCGCGCACCAGTCCTCGGTGGCCCGGTGGACCCGCGCCTGTTCGCCCTCGCGGTTCTCGAAGTGCTGGATCTCCACCGGTAACTGACAGGGCGTCCGGCCTTGCGCACCCGATGGCGGCCCGTGCAGATGCACCGATCCGATGTGCTCGGCCTGCACCAGGCTCCCCACCCGGGCTTTCCCCGCCACGCTGTTCCGCGTCATCCCCGTCTCTTCGGCCATGGGTCAACTCTATGGGCGGGCACTGACAGTGGGCAGTGGCCGGTGGCCACCTGGCCGGAGGGCGGGGTCGGCCCACCCGGCCCTGCCGCGCCCCGTCACGTCACCGCCGCCCCCAGGGCCACGAAGACGCAGATCAGGACGAAGAGGAGGGCGAGGAGGGGGGCGATGAAGCGGAGATAGGTGTCGTAGCCGACCTTGGCGAGGGCGACGCCGCCCATGATGACGGCGGTGGTGGGGACCCAGAGGTTCATCCAGCCGCTGGCGGCCTGCCAGGCGGTGACGACCACAGCGCGGGTGACGCCGGCGAAGTCGGCGAGCGGGGCGAGAATCGGCATGGCGAGGGTGGCGTGGCCGGAGGTGGAGGGGATGAGGAAGGCCAGGGGGAGGTTCACGATGAAGACGATGACGCCGAAGAGCGCGGCGGGGGTGCCGGAGACCACGCCCTCGATGGAGTGCAGCACGGTGTCGGTGACCTTGGCGTTGTTCATGATGACGGTGACGCCGCGGGCCAGGACGATGACCAGTGCGGGCGCGATGAAGTCGGCGGCGCCCTGCACGAAGGTCGCGCTGAGCCGCTGCTCCCCCATCCGTGCCAGCAGCCCCACCAGCACCGCGCCGACGAGGAACATCGCCGCCAACTGCGGGAAGGACCAGTCGAGTTCCCAGGCGTACGGGGGCGCGTCGGCGCGGCCGGTGACGGCGCCGGACCACGGGATCACCGAAAAGATCATGAAGGTGAAGAGGAGGGCGACGGCGACCAGGACCGTTTTGTGGAGGGCGGTGAGCGGCGGCGGTTCGGAGACGTCGGGGGCGGTCTGGGCGTGCTCGCGGTCGCCGGGGAGGAAACCGCAGAGCGAGCGGTCGGGGTCGGCGCGGACGCGGCGGGCGTAGCGGATGACGTAGGCGATGGTGACGGCGGTGAGTACCAGCCACATCGCGACCCGGAGCGGGATGCCGTCGCCGAGCGAGATCTCGGCGGCCGAGGAGGCGACGCCGGTGGCGAACGGGTTGACGGTGGAGCACAGCACGCCGATGCCGGCGCCGAGGATGATCGCGCCGGTGGCCACCAGGCGGTCGAAGCCGAGCGCGAGCATCAGGGGGACGATCAGGCCGTAGAAGCCCAGGGTCTCCTCGGCGAAGCCCTCGACGGTGCCCAGGAGGGAGAAGACGGCCATGACTCCGGCAATGAGGAGGGCGCCGCGGTCGCGGAGCCGGTGGGCGAGGCGGCCGATGCCGCGGTCCAGGGCTCCGGTGGCGAAGACGACGGTGATGAAGGCGCCGATGGCCAGGACGAAGAGGAAGACACCGGCGCTCCCGTACAGTTCGCCGCTCAGGTCCGGGCCCACCAGGCCGGTGCGGGCGTCCTTGACTCCGTAGAGGCCGTTGACCGGGGAGAGAAAGAGGTCGCCGAGCCGCTCGGGGAAGGTGCGGCCGGACGGGGTGCGGTGGTAGGAGCCCTGGAGGGGACGGCCGGCGGCGTTGCGGACGTAGGTGCCGGAGGGCAGCACGAACGCCAGCGCCCAGATGACGACCGTGACCAGGACGAGAACGGTGAGGGCACTGGGGAAGGCGAAGCGGCGCCGCTTCTCCCCCTCGGGTTCCGAGGTGTGGGCTTCGTGGGGCACCGAGGGCCCCCTCTCTGCGGCGCCCGGCTGCGTGGACGCACACGTTGAATAACAGTCAATTTTCCGCAGACCGCAGCATATAGGGCATCTTGCTGGCGTCCGGGCTGGCGACTTCGGTTCCGGCGTCCGGCATCCGGCTTCCGATATCCGGCCCAGCCCCCTTCCAAAACTCCATTCCGATCCGCGTACCGCCCGACCGGCCCTGACGGCTCAACTGGGCGGAAAGCAACGCACATTGGCGCTTTCGACGGCTATGCGGCGCCCTCGGAGTCTGGTAGGAAAGCTTCCTAACGATTGGTGAACCCCCACGGGAACCCCCACGGCCAGTCCGACACAGGAGGACTCCATGCGCTCCCGATCGATAGCCAGAGCCGCCGCCCGCGTCACGCTCGGCGTGGCACTGCTCGCCGTCCCCGCGACCGCCGTCCCCGCGACCGCGGTCGCCGTCACCGCCGCACCGGACGGCCGGGCGGCGGCCCCGTCCCCCACCGCACCCCGCACCGCGCGGGCCGCCATCGGGCTGGACGACCCGGCGAAGAAGGAGATCGCCATGCAGCTGGTGTCCAGTGCGGAGAACTCCTCGCTGGACTGGAAGGCCCAGTACGCGTACATCGAGGACATCGGCGACGGCCGCGGCTACACCGGCGGCATCATCGGCTTCACCTCCGGCACGCACGACATGCTGGAGCTCGTCGAGCTGTACACGAAGCGGCAGCCGGACAACGTCCTGGCCAAGTACCTCCCGGCGCTGCGCAAGGTGGACGGCAGCGACTCGCACGACGGCCTGGACCCGGACTACCCGAAGGACTGGCGGACGGCCGCGCAGGACCCTGCCTTCCGGAAGGCGCAGGACGACGAGCGGGACCGGGTGTACTTCGACCCGGCGGTGAAACAGGGGAAGGCCGACGGGGTCGGCGTACTGGGGCAGTTCGCGTACTACGACGCGATCGTGATGCACGGCGCCGGCGACGACCGGACGAGCTTCCCCAAGATCCGCGAGCGGGCGCTGGCCAACGCGAAGCCGCCGGCCCAGGGAGGCGACGAGCGGACGTATCTGAACGCCTTCCTCGACGCCCGGGTGTGGGCGATGCAGCAGGAGCCGGCACACAGCGACACCAGCAGGGTGGACACCGAGCAGCGGGTGTTCCTCAGGGACGGCAACCTGGATCTGCACACACCGCTGGACTGGAAGGTGTACGGGGACAGCTACCACATCGGCTGAGCCCCCGCAGCGGTCCGTGGTCCCTAGCCCGGGCATCCCAACGGCCCGTAAGGAAACGGCGGTTGCCGGGTCCGTACGGGCCGTTGTCGGTGGGTGGAGCCTCAGTGGTTGGTGGGCGAGGTGGCGGCCTCGCCGTCGTCCATGCGGCCGCGGTCGGGCTGCTGGGGGATCTCGGGGACGGCCGCCGGGTCGGATGCGGTCCTCGCGCCGAAGTGGTTGAAGGCCAGGTTGAGGACGATGGCGGCCAGGCAGCCGGTGCTGATGCCGGAGTCCAGGATGACCAGGAGGTCCTTGGGGAAGTTGTGGTAGAACTCCGGCGCCGCGATGGGGATCAGGCCGATGCCCAGCGCCGCGGCCACGATCAGCGCGTTCTCCCCCTTCTCCATGGCGGCGCCGGCCAGCGTCTGGATACCGCTGGCGGCAACCGAGCCGAAGAGGACGATGCCGGCGCCGCCGAGGACCGGCAGCGGCACCAGGGAGATGACCGAGGCGGCGACCGGGCTCAGGCCGAGCACGAGCAGGATCGCCCCGCTGGTGGCCACCACGAAGCGGCTGCGCACCCTGGTCATCGCGACCAGGCCGATGTTCTGGGCGAAGGCGCTGTTGGCGAAGCCGTTGAAGAGCGGGCCGATCGCGGTGCCGAGGGTGTCGGCGCGCAGTCCGCCCTCGATGGTGCGTGCGTCCGCCGGGCGGCCCACGATCTTGCCGAGGGCGAGCATGTCGGCGGTGGACTCGGTCATACAGACCAGCATCACGATGCACATCGAGACGATGGCGGCGAGGTCGAACCGCGGGGTGCCGAAGTGGAACGGCGTCGGGAAGCCGATCAGGTGCGCCCTGGTCAGCACCGAGAAGTCGGTGAGGCCGGCCGGGATGGCGAGCAGCGTGCCGGCGACCAGGCCGAGCAGGATGGCGATCTGCTGGAGGAAGCCGCGCAGCACCCGGCGCAGCACCAGCACGATCAGGAAGGTGACCGCGGCCATCGCGATGTTCTTCAACGAGCCGTAGCCGGCAGCCTGTTCGTCGCCGCCCTGGGACCAGCGGAAGGCGACCGGGAGCAGTGAGACACCGATCAGGGTGATGACGGTGCCGGTGACCACTGGGGGGAAGAAGCGGACGAGTCTGGAGAAGTAGGGGGCGAGGAGGAAGCCGAGGACGCCGGCGACGATGACCGCGCCGAAGATGACCGGCAGCGCGTCGTGCGGACGGTGTTCCTTGGCGATGGCGACCATGGGGGTGACACCGGCGAAGGAGACGCCGTTGACGAAGGGGAGCTTGGCGCCGACCTTCCAGAAGCCGAGGGTCTGGAGCAGGGTGGCGATGCCCGCGGTGAAGAGGCCGGCGCCCATCAGGAACGCGGTCTCGGTGGGGCTGAGCCCGCAGGCGGGCCCCACGATCATCGGCGGGGCCACCACGCCCGCGTACATGGCGGCCACGTGCTGGAGGCCGCTGGTGAACATCTTGAAGGGCGGGAGGGTCTGGTCGACCGGATGCTTCCGGTCCGCCTCCGGCTTCTGCCCGGTAGGTGCGGCCACTGCGGGCCTCCTGTCGATTTCTGCTCCGCCGGGGGGAGTTGGCGGGGCGAGCCTGTCACGGAGGGCGTGCGATGTGGTGCGGGATGCCGAAGTCGCGCTGGTGAGCGTACGGATGACGGATGGCCGCGCTTGTGGCGCCTGGGCGGGGGTTGTGGGGGTGACCGGCCCGGGGGTGCGGAGTGTTCCGCACCCCCGGGGACCGGCGCTTGCGGACCCTGCTCGGGTCCGCAAGCTCAGCCGGGAGCCGTCCCTCCCGGCCGAGTTGGGGGTGTGCCGCGTCCGGGGGATCAGCCCTCGGCCGCGATACGGGCCAGACGCCGGGCCTCGGCCCGCGTGGAGCGGGCGATGGCGTCCTCGTCGATGGTGGTGAGGTGGTTGTCCTCGACCACCGGCCTGCCGTCGACCAGCGACAGCGTGACCGGGGCGGCCGGCCCGAAGACCAGGGCGGTGACCGGGTCGGCGATCGAGGAGTGGCCCAGCCCGTCGAGCTTCCACAGGACCAGGTCGGCGAGCTTGCCCGGCTCCAGGGAGCCGATCTCGGCGGTCCGGCCGAGGACCTGGGCGCCGCCGAAGGTGCCCAGGCGCAGCGCCTGGCGGGCGTTGAGCGCGGCCTCGCGGTGCACCGGGTTCAGGCGGTTGATGAGGAGCGCGTTGCGCAGCTCGGTGTGGAGTTCGCCGGACTCGTTGGAGGCGGTGCCGTCGACGCCGAGGCCGACCGGGACGCCGGCGGCGAGCATGTCCGGGACGCGGGCGATGCCGGCGGCCAAGCGGGCGTTGGACGACGGGCAGTGCGCCACGCCGGTCTTCGTGCGGGCGAAGGCGGCGATGTCGGAGTCGTTCATGTGGACGCAGTGCGCCATCCACACGTCCTCGCCGAGCCAGCCGGTGGACTCGAAGTAGTCGGTCGGGCCCATGCCGAACAGCTCGTGGCAGAACTTCTCCTCCTCCACGGTCTCCGAGCCGTGGGTGTGCATCCGTACGCCCTTGCGGCGGGCCAGCGCGGCGCCCTCGCGGAGGAGTTCGGTGGAGATGGAGAACGGCGAGCAGGGGGCCGCGGCGATGTGCACCATCGAACCGAAGGAGGAGTCGTGGTGCCTGTCGATGGCCTCCTCGGTGCCGAGCAGGGCGCCCTCGGTGGTCTCGACGGCGAAGTCCGGGGGCAAGTGTTGATCAGGCCGGGGGTGACGAGGTGGCCGGTGCCGTCGACGCGCCGGACGACGTTCGCCAGGCCCTCGGGGGCCTTGCCGGCGCCGACGGACTCGATGACGTTGTCGGCGACGACGACATGGCCGCTCGCGTACTCGGTGTCGTCGGCGTCGACGGTCGCGATGGCGCAGTTCTCGATGACGATGCGCTGCCTCACCGCGCTGTCAGGGGATGCCGGTGCTGGTGCCATGGTGCTTTCCTCGTTCTTTCGTGGCGGTTTGGGCACGGCATGGCCCTACGGGATTTGAGTGCCGGAGCCGGGCGAGGCGGCTGACAGTACCGCTGCCCGCGGAGTGCCCCGGGTGCCGAGATGGTGGAAGAACAGGTTGAGCGCGACCGCGACCAGGGCTCCGGCGCTGATTCCGGAGCCGAGCACGGTCTGTGCCCAGGCGGGGAACCCGGCGTAGAAGGTCGGCGCGGCGAGCGGGATGATTCCCGCGCCGAGCGACACGGCCACCAGGATGATGTTGGAGCTGTCTTCGAGTCCGGCTTCGGAGAGCGTGCGGATGCCACTGACCGCGATCGATCCGAACAGGACGATACCCGCGCCGCCGAGGACCGGCATCGGCACCAGCGAGACCACCGCGCCCAGGATGGGGAAGGCGCCGAGGACCAGCAGCACCGCGCCGGCCAGCGCGACGACATAGCGGCTGCGGACCCGGGTCAGCGAGACGACGCCGACGTTCTGCGCGAAGGCGCTGGTCGGGAAGGACCCGAAGACCGGGCCGAGGAGGGTGGCGAGGCCGTCGGTGCGCAGCCCGCGGGTGAGGGTGGCGCTGGTGGTCGGCCGGTCGCAGATCTCGCCGAGGGCGAGCATCCCGGCCGACGACTCCGTCATCAGCACCAGCATCACGATGCAGAGGGAGAGGATCGCGGCGGGCTGGAACTCCGGGGGTCCGAAGGCGAAGGGCGTGGGCAGCGCGGCGATCGGGGCCGAGCGCAGCTCGTCGAAGTTGGTCATCGCGAGCGGGATGGCGGGGAGGGTGCGGCGACCAGGCCGATCAGCAGCGCGATCTGCTTGACGAAGCCCTTGGCGAAGCGCTGGACGAGCAGCACCACGAGGAGGGTGAAGCCGGCCAGCGCGAGGTTCTTGAGCGAGCCGAAGTCGGACATCGCGCCCTTGTCGGCCCCCTCGGCGGTGTCGTTCTTGAGCCCGAAGGGCTCCAGGTCCACGAGGAAGTGGTGCTTGTTCGGGAGCGAGAAACGGATCTCGTCCACCTCGGACCTGTTGTTGATGATGCGCGAACCCATCTGGTACAGGGTCTGCTGGAGCGACAGGCTGTAGGTCTCCGCGAACGCCTGCAGCATGTGCTTCTTGACCTGCTCGTACGAACGCTCCCAGTTGGGCATCCGCTGCTCGTCGGAGGTCCAGTTGAAGCGCCAGCGGCTGGCCACCTGCGTGGCCAGTATGCGGTCGTACGCTTCCTTCAGGGTCGTGTACTTGTCCTTGATGTATCCCCAGAACTCCGAGTTGGTGGAGTTCATCACGATCAGGTCCTTCAGACCGGAGATGACCTGCCAGTTCTCACCGTCGTAGGTGATCTCGGTCAGGCGGACCTCCTGGCCCTTGCGGACGAAGGAGTGCTTGACCTCGTCGGCCCCGATGAAGCGGGAGTTGGCGTCCGAGCTCTCGATGCGCTCCCAGGCGTACTCCTCGATCCGGATCCGGGCCCGCTTGATCGGCTCCTGGCTGGTGACGAAGTGCCGGGCCAGGTGGATGCCGAACTGCTCGGCCGACTCGATCCCGTACTCCTTGGCGAAGGCGTACACGGTGTTCTTGGTGGTGTCGGTGGGCAGGCAGTTGGTGTTGGAGCCGGAGAGGTGGACCTCCTCCAGGTCGCCGGAGAGCGCGACCGAGACGTTGAGGTCCTTGATGTGGTGGGTCGTGCCGTCGCGGGTGATCTTGACGACGCGGTTTTCCGCCTTGCCGTACTGGTTCTGGCCGAGAATCGTGGGCATGTCGGTGCTAGCTCCCTCGGTATACGGAGTAGCCGAACGGGTTGAGCAGCAGCGGTACGTGGTAGTGCTCGCCCGGCTTGACGGCAAAGGTGATTGCCACCTCCGGGAAGAAGGCTCCGCTGTCCCGTAGCGCGGGGGCGTCCTGCTGTTCCTCGGCTTGCTGGTTGACGCTGTGCTGGTGGGAAGAGCCGGGTCGGCTCGACACGAAGTACGCCTCGGTCTCGAACTCGATGCGTACGTGGGTGGTGCCCTCCGGCAGTGCCGGCAGGTTCTTGCAGCGTCCGTCGGCGTCGGTCCGGCCCGTGCCGTGGACGGTCCAGGCATCGCGGCCGGAGCGCACCGAGAGCGTGAGGGCGACGCCCTCGGCGGGGCGGCCCACGCTGGTGTCCAGGATGTGCGTGGACACCGACGCCGGTGCGGCCGTCTCGCTGCTCATACCGGGTCTCCTTCTGCGATGCGGTTCAGGCGGATGCGGTTGATCTTGCCGAGCTCCACACGGACGATCTCGCGCTCCTGTTCCGGCGTGTTGTCGATCCTGTTACGGATCGCGTCACGCATCTGCTCCCCGGTGCGACCGGAGGCACAGATCAGGAAGACGTGGCCGAACTTCTCCTGGTAGGACAGGTTGAGTTCGAGCAGCTCCGTCCTGAGTTCGTCGGAGGCGCCGGCCATACCGCTCTGCTCGCGGTGGGACGTGGCGTCGCCCGGCTTGGGCCGCCCGATGGGCGGGTGCCCGGCCATCGCCTCGGCCAGGTCGTCCGCGGTCAGCTCCGCCATGGCGGCGTCGCTGGCGGCGAACAGGGCGTCGGCGGTGGCGTAGGGGCGCCGGGCGAGGATCCTGCTCCCCCAGGCCCGGCTGGCGCACACCTCGTGCAGGGCGGCCTGGGCCTCGCCGGCATCGGCGGTGTTGAACCGGGTAAGTCCTTGGGGCGTACTCGAAGACACGGGAAGCCTCCGTGGCCTGGTGCTGGACAGCTCTCTTTGGCTGGAAACAGCTAAGACCTCCGGCAACATCACGTCAACACTTTGTTGAAAAGTCGGCAACACAAAAGCCGCCGCCCGGGGTCTCCGAGCGACGGCTTCGGCCGTGGGAGGGCGGATTGCGCCCGCTTCGCCTCAGTCGGCATCCTTCGCGGCGCTTTCCCGATTCAAGTAGTTGTACACGGTGAAACGGCTGACACCGAGGGCGCCCGCGACGGTCTCGACCCCGTGCCGGACCGAGAAGGCTCCCCGGCTCTCCAGTATCCGTACCACCGACTGCTTGGTCTTGCGGTCCAGCTCGGCGAGCGGCATGCCGTGCCGGCGCTCCAGCTCGGCCAGGATGTGGTCGAGCGACTCCGACAGGTGCGGGAGCCGGACGGCCACCCGCTCCTGCCCCTCCCAGGTCAGCACGACGTCGTCACCCCGGGCCTGCTCGGGCGCGACCATCCGGCCGCCCATGGCGTCCACCAGGGGCTTGACCGCCCGGACGAAGGGGTGCTCGGCGGGCTCGCTCACGACGCGTCCCCCCGATGCGCCGCCGCGTCGCCCTGAGGGCCGTCGGCGATCACATTGACCTGGAGCGAGACGCGGGTGGCGCCGGCCTCCAGGGACTGCCGCAGCAGGGCGCCGACCGCGGTCAGCACCCGGTCCGCGTCGCCCTCCGCGGTGTTGCCGAAGGGGCCGACGTCGACGGCGTCCAGCTCGGCACTCGTGACGATCTCCCGCGCCACCACGGCATGGGCCGGCGCCTCGTCCAGATCGAACGGCTCCGTTGTGAACTCAACTCTCAATCGCACGCGGTTCAACCTACGCGCGGTTGGCCCCGTCGACCAGAAATTGCCCGGGACCCCCCTTGACAGCTTTGCCGCACTCCCGGCAGTGTTCCATTACGCAGAAACTAAGTTCCGCTATCCGGAAGGAGCGCCGGGCCTCATGGGTTTCACGGACACGCGCTTCAACGTCAATCTGTCGATCCTGTTCACCGAGCTTCCGTTGCTGGAGCGGCCGGCGGCCGCGCGGGCGGCGGGCTTCACGGCGGTGGAGCTGTGGTGGCCGTGGGTGGACGCCCCGACCCCGGAGCGGGCGGAGCTGACGGCGCTGGGCGACGCCCTGCACGATGCCGGCACGCAGCTGACGGGCCTGAACTTCTACGCCGGCCGCCTGCCCGGCCCGGATCGCGGTGCGCTGTCGATTCCGGGTGAGGAGTCGGAGCGGTTCCGCGCCAACGTGCCGGTGGCGATCGACTTCGCCGCCTCGCTGGGGTGCACCAGCTTCAACGCCCTCTACGGCAACCGCGTCGAGCACGCCACGCCCGAGGAGCAGGACGCGCTCGCGCTGGAGAACCTGGTCTTCGCGGCGCGGGCGGTGGGTGCGGTGGGCGGGACGCTGCTGGTCGAGGCGCTCAACGCGCCGGAGTCGCCGGCCTGCCCGATCGTCTCGGCGCCCCGGGCGATCGAGGTGGTCGACGCGGTCAACGCCGCCACCGGCCTGGACAACGCCCGGTTCCTGATGGACCTGTACCACCTGTCGATGAACGGCGAGGACCTCGAAGAGGTCATCGACCGCTACACCGCGTGGACCGGCCATGTGCAGATCGCCGACAATCCCGGCCGCGGCGCCCCCGGCACCGGCTCGCTCCCGCTGGAGCAACTCCTGGGCCGGCTGCGGAAGAACGGCTACGAGGGCTGGGTCGGCCTGGAGTACAAGCCCGGTGAGCGGACCGGCGCCGAGTGCTTCACCTGGCTGCCGCCGGCCCTGCGCGCCGCCCGCTGACCGCCGTTGCGGCCCGCCCCGGCCTGTCCGCCCCCGTCGGCCTGCTGGCCGGGCGTGTCCCTCCCCTTGTCCTGAGTGTGTGAAAGAGGCTTTGCGATGAGTAATCTCCCCAAGATCGCCTGGATCGGGCTGGGCATCATGGGTTCGCCCATGTCCGAGAACCTGATCAAGGCCGGTTACGACGTCACCGGTTACACCCTGGAGGCCGACAAGCTGCGGCGGCTGGCCGCGGCCGGCGGGACCGCGGCGGACTCGATCGCGCAGGCGGTGCGGGAGGCCGACGTGATCGTCACCATGGTCCCGGCGTCCCCGCAGGTCGAGGCCATCGCCTACGGCCCCGACGGGATCCTGGCCCACGCCAGGCGGGGGGCGCTGCTGATCGACATGTCCTCGATCACCCCGCAGACCTCCATCGACCTGGCCAAGGCGGCCGCCGAGCAGGGCATCCGTGTCCTGGACGCGCCGGTCTCCGGCGGCGAGGCCGGCGCCATCGAAGCCGTCCTGTCGATCATGGTCGGCGGCAACAGCGACGACTTCGACGCCGCCCAGCCGATCCTTCAGGCACTGGGCAGGACCATCGTGCGGTGCGGACCGCACGGCTCCGGCCAGACCGTCAAGGCCGCCAACCAGCTCATCGTCGCCGTCAACATCCAAGCCTGCGCCGAGGCCGTGGTCTTCCTGGAGAAGTCCGGCGTCGACCTGCCCGCCGCCCTCGACGTCCTGAACGGCGGCCTGGCCGGCTCCACGGTGCTGACCCGCAAGACCGGCAACTTCCTGAACCGCGACTTCCAGCCCGGCTTCCGGATCGACCTGCACCACAAGGACATGGGCATCGTCACCGACGCCGCCCGCACCGTCGGCGCCGCCCTGCCCGTCGGCACGGTCGTCGCCAACCTCGTCGCCTCCCTGCGCGCCCAGGGCGACGGCGGCCTGGACCACTCCGCCCTCCTCCGCGGCGTCGAACGCCTCTCCGGATACGACCTCAAGGACTGAGACCCGGATCATGGGGGCACGTCGGATTCCCGCCGTACAGGCGGCCGTTGAGATCATGAAGGACGAGGGCGCCGACACCGTCTTCGGCTGCCCCGGCGCCGCGCTGCTGCCGCTGTACGCGGCGCTGGAGCGGACCGGCGGCCTGGCCCATCTGTCCGCGGGCCACGCCGAGGGCGCCGCACTCATGGCCGACGGCTGGGCCCGGACGACCGGGCGGACCGGCGTGGCCGCGGTGGCGGGCGGGCCCGGGGCGGTCCGGCTGCTGAGCGGCCTGTACGCGGCGCAGCAGGACGCCGTCCCGCTGGTGTGCGTCACCGGCCGGGAGGCGTCCGTGCCGCCCGCCCCCGCCGTACCGCTGCGGCACGCGGGCCACCGTCCGCCGGATCTGGTCCGGCTGGCCGGTGCGGTCACCAAGCGTGCCGAGCGGATCGAGGACCCCGCGCGGATCCCGGGCGCTTTCCGTGAGGCGTTCCGGATCGCGCGGGAGGGCCGGCCCGGGCCCGTACTGATCGACGTTCCGGCCGACCTGGCCGCGGCGGAGATCGTGTGCGGCCCGGGGCCGGCCGCCCCCTCCGCTCCCGGCGCCGGACCGGTACTGGTGGACGGCGACCGGTCCCCGGCGCCGGGAGCGGCGGTACCCCGGGTACCCCTGTCCGTGCCCGCGGAGCGGGTGGCCCCCGGGGTCCGCCGGGCCCTGGCGGAGCTGGCCGAGGTCTTCGGTGCGCGATCGCCGGCGGACACCCATGTCGTCGGCGGACTGCCGGAGGTGTGCACCGCTGACGCCGGCCCTCCCCGGCGCCGTCACCGGGTGCTGCGCCGGCACGGCCCGCCCGGCTGGGAGGTGCCGACCGCGATCGGGGTCCGCAAGGCGCTGGACTCCCGGGGCGAGCGGGCGGCGGAGGTCGTGGTGGTCGTCGACGGCCGCGGTTTCCCGCTGACGGCCGGGGAGTTGGCCGCGGCGGCGCAGTACGAAGTGCCGTTCGTGGTGGTGCTGCTCGGCGGCCCCGAGGACGCCGACCCGTTCACGGATCCGGTGAAGCTCGCCGAGGCGTACGGCTGCACGGGCCGCGACGTGCGCGATCCGGCGGAGCTGCGTTCGGCGGTCGAGTGGGCCCGCAAGGAGGCCGTCTCCACCCGGCGGCCGGTCCTGCTGGAGGTCCGCACCGGGCCGTGAAACCAAGCTTCCGGGCGGCGGTCGCGCTGACACCTGTCCTGTCGCGCCCAGGCGCGGCCGCCGCCCGGAATACTCACCCGGGTTTTGTTTCAACAAACTGTTGACGTTTGGTCGGAGCGCTTTCTACGCTCCGACATGCGGAAGCCAACTTCCGCGCTCTCGTACGGAAGGTCACCATGTCGAAGCCCACGCCGACGGCGCGCGTTCTCACCACGGAGGCTGGCGCCCCCGTCGCCGACAACCAGAACTCCTCGACCGCCGGCGTCGGCGGCCCGATCCTTCTCCAGGACCAGCACCTGCTGGAGAAGCTCGCGCGCTTCAACCGCGAGCGCATCCCGGAGCGCGTCGTGCACGCCCGTGGCTCCGGCGCCTACGGCTACTTCGAGGTGACCGACGACGTCACCGCCTTCACCCGGGCCGACTTCCTCAACACCGTGGGCAAGCGGACCGAGTTGTTCATCCGCTTCTCGACCGTGGCCGACAGCCTGGGCGGCGCGGACGCCGTGCGGGACCCGCGCGGTTTCGCGGTGAAGTTCTACACCGAGGAGGGCAACTACGACCTCGTCGGCAACAACACCCCGGTGTTCTTCATCAAGGACCCGCTGAAGTTCCCCGACTTCATCCACTCGCAGAAGCGCGACCCGTTCACCGGCAAGCAGGAGCCGGACAACGTCTGGGACTTCTGGGCGCACGCCCCCGAGGCCACCCACCAGGTCACCTGGCTCATGGGCGACCGCGGCATCCCCGCCTCCTACCGCCACATGAACGGCTACGGCTCCCACACCTACCAGTGGACCAACGCCGAGGGCGAAGCCTTCTTCGTCAAGTACCACTTCAAGACGAACCAGGGCGTCCGCAGCCTCTCCGCCGACCAGGCCCAGGAGCTGGTGGGCAAGGACGCCAACAGCCACCAGACCGACCTGCTGCAGTCCATCGAGCGCGGCGTGTACCCCTCCTGGACGCTGTACGTGCAGGTCATGCCGGCGGCCGAGGCGGCCGGCTACCGCTTCAACCCGTTCGACCTGACCAAGGTGTGGCCGCACGCGGACTACCCGCTCCAGCGGGTCGGCCGGATGGTCCTGGACCGCAACCCCGACAACGTCTTCGCCGAGGTCGAGCAGGCCGCGTTCTCGCCGAACAACTTCGTACCCGGCATCGGCCCGTCCCCGGACAAGATGCTGCAGGGCCGGCTGTTCGCCTACGCCGACGCGCACCGCTACCGCCTGGGCGTCAACCACACCCAGCTCGCGGTCAACGCCCCCAGGGCGACCGCGGCCAACAACTACGGCCGGGACGGCTTCATGGCGAGCAACGCCTACGGCCGTCACGCCAAGAACTACGAGCCGAACTCCTACGACGGCCCGGTCCAGACCGACCGGCCGCTCTCCGCGCCGCTGGCCGTCTCCGGCTACGTCGGCACCCACGCGGCCGCGGCCCACACCAAGGACGACGACTTCTTCCAGGCCGGTGAGCTGTACCGCCTGATGTCCGAGGACGAGAAGAAGCGCCTGGTGGAGAACATCGCCGGCGGCCTCTCCCAGGTCGGCCGGGACGACGTGATCGAGAAGAACCTCGCGCACTTCCACGCCGCCGACCCGGACTACGGCAAGCGCGTCGAGGCGCGCGTCCGTGAGCTGCGCGAGGACTGACGGGAGGTCGGCATCCCCGCGCTCCCGTACCGGCCGGCCCGTTGAGGGGTGGTCGGCCGGTACGGGGAGGCAGCGCGGAGCTCCGCGGGACGCGGGGAGATTCCAGTGCGGTGGCAGGCCCGCCCGTCAAGGAGGGCGGGCCGCCTCCCCACCGCGGAGCCCGCCTGCTGCCACCCACCACAAACCCCTCCCCTCCTGCGCCGTCCGGCGGTGTGATGTCCCGTCGCGCCCATCTCCCGCACCGCCGGACGGAACCACTCACAGGGCCCGGTACGCGTACGGTCACGCGCGCCGGGCCCTGTGCCGTGCCCGCGCTCCCCCGTGCCCCCTTGCGACCGGCGGCTCTCGGCGCATTCCCGCCCCGCACGGGCGCGTTTGGAGGCACCATGGACGCCCAGCAGAGCCGACCGACCGCCTGCCCGACCTGCCCGGAGCCGACCATGGCCGACAGCGTGCCGGTGCGGTGCCCCACGTGCCGCCGCGAGAACGCCTTCACCCCGCCGACCTTCCCCTGCGCCTGCGGTGCCCCGCTGACCCTGCCGGTGCTGCGCGGCGGGGTGCCGGTCGAGATACTGCACCGCACCTGGGAGGCGTCCTGGGTGGAGGTCCGGTGCGAGGTGTGCGGACGGCAGGACGCCTGGCCGGCGCCGGAGAGCGGCTGCGCCTGCGGCACCGTCGTCCGGGTGCCGGTCGACCCGCCGCCCGTGGCGCCGGCCGCGCCCACACCGCCCACCGGCCCGCGCCCCTCTCCCGCCGCGCGTCCGGGGTCCGGGCCGGACGCCGAACCGCCGCCGCAGCGGCCGGTGTTCCGCCCGGTGACGATCCGGACCGCGCGGGACTGCGTCAGCGCGGCCGCGCAGTACCTGAAGTGGCTGGGCTTCGCCGACGTGGCCCGGTCCCAGGAGCGGACCGCCGCCGGCGTGGACCTGCGCGGCACCGGCGTGGTGGCTCAGGTCGACCCGACGACCCGGGCCACCACCCTCCGCGACATCGAGTGCCTCTGGCTCAACGGCCTGGCCGATTCCGCGGTCGCGGTCTTCTTCTCGCTGGCCGGCTACGCCCGCGACGCCCGTTCGCGCGCCGACGACCTGCACGTCCCGCTGTTCGTCATGGACCTCACCGGCACCCCGCAGCCGGTCAACGACGCGGCCGACGAGCTGATCGGCCCGGGGGACCGGCCGACCGGCTGAGCCCGCCGCCCGACGGACCGGGCCCGGCGCCCGAAAACCGTTCGCCCCGAGGCACCCGGGCGACGACACTGACCGCATGCTCATCCGCGTCCCGGACCCCGCCGACCTGCCCGCCCTGCGCGCCCTCGAACGCGCCGCCGGAGAGGGTTTCCGAGCCCTCGGCATGGCACCGGTCGCGGACGACGAGCCGCCGTCGCCAGCGTTGCTGACGGAGTATCAGCAGGCGGGCCGGGCCCTCGCCGCCTACGACACCGACCGGCCCGGCGAGCCGCCCCGCGGCTACCTCCTGTGGGACCGGGTCGACGGCTGCGCCCATATCGAGCAGGTCTCGGTCCACCCGGAGCGGGCCCGCCGCGGCATCGGCCGGACCCTGATCGACCGCGCGGAGCGGGCGAGCGGGCTGCCGGCGCTGACCCTGACCACCTTCGCCGACGTGCCGTGGAACGCCCCGTACTACGCCCGGCTCGGCTTCCGCCGGCTGGCCGCGGACACGCTGACGCCGGGCCTGCGGGCGATCCGCGCGCACGAGGCGGAGCTGGGACTGGACCGCTGGCCCCGGGTCTGCATGCGCCGCGAGGCGGGAGCACACGGGCGAAGCCGCTCGGTACGACACATAATGTGCCGGTGATCGATGCCAACGCCCTCCGTGCCGCCTGCCTGGGATTCAACGGCGCGACCGAGGAGAACCCCTTTCCCCGGCACCCGGAGGTCTCGACGTTCAAGGTGGGCGGCAAGATCTTCGCGCTGACGTCGCTGGACGCCACGCCGCTGACGGTCAGCCTCAAGTGCGACCCCGAGCTGGCTCAACGGCTGCGCGCGGCGCACCCCGAGGTGGTGCCCGGCTACCACCTCAACAAGCGCCACTGGAACACCGTTTCACTGACCGGCGGCCTGCCCGACCGCCTGGTCCGGGAGATGATCGAGGACTCCTACGACCTGGTCGTCGCCTCGCTTCCGCGCGCCCGGCGACTCCTCCTGGACTGGCCCGGCGGGCGCCACTGACCCCCGCCGGGCCGGCGGTCAGCCCTGCGGCGGCAGGACGGCGCGGATGCCGCCCTGTGCGGTGGCCGGCGCGACGGTGTCGTAACCGCCGTTCACCGCGCCGTTGCCGGCGTACTCGGCGGTGTAGCCGCCGCGCAGCACCTCGGCGCCGGAGCGCGGCCGCACGGCGTCACAGGACGCCTGGCCTGCGATGTCCGTCCGGGCCACGCACAGCACCTTGCCGGTGGTGTCCTTGAAGGTGATGGTGGCGTTCCAGATGGCGTCCTGCGGACCGGCGGCGCGGGCCCGCACCAGGGTGGCGTGCAGCCCGACGACCTTCAGCGGCCTGGTGGACAGCGTGGCCTTGCCGGCGGTCAGCCGGGTCGCCATCTCGGGCACCGTGGCGGCCGGTTCGCACAGGCCCCGGTTCCAGTCGAAGAGACCACCGGGGGTGCAGGTCGCGTGCCCGTCCTCGGTCGCGACGCGGTGGGTGACCGGGTCGCAGCGGTAGAAGCGCGCGGCGCTGTCGGCGTCCACCACGGTCGGCGCCACGGTCGCCGCGTCCTCGCCGCTCGCGCAGCCGGCGGTGAGCACCTCGCGGGTGGGACCGTCCGGAGTGCCGGGCTGGACGACGTCGGCGTAGGCGGGGGCGGCGAAGCTCCCCAGGGCGGCGGCCACGGCGGCGGCAGTGGTCGCCCAACGTGCGATACGGGTCATGAATGTCCCCTCTTGGCGGGAATCCCGCGGGATTTCCGGCCTGGTTAACGGCCGTACTGCTCGGCCTGGTTGACGGCCTTTCACCCGTTCCCGACGACGGAGAACGGGCCGGTTCAGGACCCTATCGGCCGGGCGGGCGGGAACCGACGGCGACCCGGTCGCGGGGGCCGGGTGTCGCCGCCGTGGCCCGCCTGCCGGGGGCGCTCCCCCGGCTCCCCACCGCGCCCACCGGAAAGGATTCAGCCCGTCACACCGCCCCCAGACTGTCCTCGCGGGCCGTCGCCGCCCCGACGGGTTTTCCCGGCCGCTCCGCCGAGGTCTCCGCCCGGTTCTCCGCCGCCCCCGGCGCCGGCGTCCCCCACTGCGCCGCGAGCCGCTCGCGGAGCTCGATCTTGCGGACCTTGCCGCTGACGGTCATGGGGAAGGCGTCGGTGATCTCCAGATAGCGCGGCACCTTGTAGTGCGCGAGCCGCGAGCGGCAGAAGCGGGCCAGCTCGTCGCGGGTCAGGGTGTCGGCGGGATCGCGGAGGATCACACAGGCGGCGATCTCCTCGCCGTACTTGGCGTCCGGGACCCCGACGACCTGCACATCGGCGATCTTGGGATGGGAGTAGAGGAACTCCTCGATCTCCCGCGGGTAGACGTTCTCCCCACCCCTGATGATCATGTCCTTGATGCGGCCGACGATCCGCACGTAACCGTCGTCGTTCATCACCGCCAGGTCGCCGGTGTGCATCCAGCGGGCCGGGTCGACGGCCTCGGCGGTGCGCTCCGGGTCCTCCCAGTAGCCGAGCATCACGCTGTAGCCGCGGGTGCACAGCTCGCCGGGGGTGCCACGGGGCACGGTCACCCCGCTCGACGGGTCCACGACCTTGACCTCGATGTGCGGCAGCACCCGGCCGACGGTCGCGGTGCGGTGCTCCAGGTCGTCGTCCCGCCGGGTCTGGGTGGAGACCGGCGAAGTCTCGGTCATGCCGTAGCAGATGGCGACCTCGGCCATGTGCATCTCGGACATCACCCGCTTCATCACCTCCTCCGGGCAGGGCGAGCCGGCCATGATGCCGGTGCGCAGCGAGGAGAGGTCGTAGCCGGCGAAGTCCGGGAGGTTCAGCTCGGCGATGAACATGGTGGGCACGCCGTAGAGCGAGGTGCAGCGCTCGTCCTGGACGGCCCGGAGGGTGGCGGCCGGCTCGAAGGCGGGCCCCGGGACGACGATGCAGGCGCCGTGCGAGGTGATGCCGAGGTTGCCCATCACCATGCCGAAGCAGTGGTAGAAGGGCACCGGCAGGCACACCCGGTCGTGCTCGGTGTAGCCGAGCGTCTCGGCCACCCAGTAGCCGTTGTTGAGGATGTTGTGGTGGGAGAGGGTGGCGCCCTTGGGGAAGCCGGTGGTGCCCGAGGTGTACTGGATGTTGACCGGGTCGTCGGCGGTCAGGGCCTTCTCGCACTCGGCGAGCCGGGTGTGCGGCACGGCGGCGCCGGCGGCCAGCAGCCCGCCCCAGGTCGGGTCGCCGATGTAGACCACGTCGCGCAGCGCCGGGCAGTCGGCCCGCACCTGCTCGATCATCCGCCGGTAGTCGCTGGTCTTGTGGGCGATGGCGGAGACCAGCACGGTCACCCCGGCCTGCTTCAGGACGTACGCCAGCTCGTGGACCCGGTAGGCGGGGTTGACGTTGACGAGGATCGCGCCGATCCGGGCGGTGGCGTACTGGACGAGGACCCACTCGGCGCAGTTCGGCGCCCAGATGCCGACCCGGTCGCCCTTGCCGACGCCCTTGGCGAGCAGCCCGAGCGCCACCTCCTCGACGGCGCGGCCCAGTTCGGCGTAGGTCCAGCGGCGGCCGCCGGCCACCTCGACGAGCGCCTCCCGGTCGCCGAAGCGGGCGATGGTGCGGGCCAGGTCGGCGCCGATGGTGTGGCCGAGCAGCGGCCGGTCCGCCGCCCCGCTCGCATACGACAGTTCGGTGTGCGACTGACTGGTCAACGGTGGTTCTCCTCCCAGTACTCGGCACCGCCGTACCGCCCCGCGCGGTGCGCTCGCGCGGGGCGGTACGGCGGATCTCGCCGGAGACGGCTTCCCACGAACATCCCGTTCGTGCCCTGCCCAGCATGGCGTCCGCCGGGGTCCGACGCGATGCCCGGCCACTGTGCGGCTCCCACCTTCGCCCAGGCGTCATCCGTTCAGCAGAAGCCGGTCGGCCGCGGGACACCACAGCCGCCGCGACGACCGGCCCGACCACTGGCCCGACGACCGAAGCGACGGCCGGAGCGACGGCCGCCCGCGCGGAAACACGCACCGACGCCGGCGCCGCACCGGACCACCCGCGGGATCTCACCCGGAATGGTGACCCCGGTCGCCAACAGGCGTGTGCCGTCGGCCCGTTGCTCGTGCGGCTGCCGACGCCGGCGAACAGCTAGCTCCGTCGGGGAACTTGTGGCTGAATGACCTTGACGCGGGACCGCACAGGACGTTGCATGCGGTGTACCCGCGTCCTTCCCCTCCCCCGAGACGGAGAACCGCCGTGACCGCTGCGACCCGTGAGCTGTTCGAGCGCTACCACGCCTGTTGGGAGGCCCGCGACCCCGACCGGATCGCCGAACTCCACACCGCCGATTCGGTGTTCCACCTGCACTCCGGCCAGGCTCCGGCACGGGGACGCGCGGCCGTTCGCGAGGCGGCGGCCGGGATGTTCGCGCTCGTCCCGGACCTGGCCTTCGCGTTCGTCTCACTCCGCACCGGCGAGGACTTCTGGGCCGTCCAGTTCAAGCTGACCGGCACGTCCGCGGCCGGCGCCCCGTTCGAGGTCGATCTCGCGGACTTCGTACTGGTCGAGGACGGCGCGGTGAAGGAGAAGCACTCCTACGTGGACGGGGTGGCGATGCAGGCCGCGCTGGCGTCCCCCGAGCCGGCCGGAGCGCAGACCGGCTGAACGGGCCGGGCACTCTCGTGACCCGGCCCGCCGCCGACGTGCCGCTCAGCCCCGTACGGCGTCCTCGCCGCCGGGGGTCGCCCCGGCGGCGGGGCCCGGCGTGCTGTGCCGGGTGAACGCCCACAGCACCAGCCCGAGGCAGCTGAACGTCGCGCCCAGGGCGCAGACGGCGCCCCAGCCGGCCACCGTGTAGAGGGAGGTCGCGGCGATGGCGCCGGTGGCGCTGCCGACCGAGTAGAAGACCATGTAGCCGCCGATCAGCCGGCTGCCCGCGTCCGGGTGCAGCGCGTAGATCAGGGTCTGGTTGGTGACGTGCACCGCCTGCACGGCGAGGTCGAGCAGGATCACCCCGGCGAAGAGGGCCCACAGCGAGCTGCGGGTGTAGGCCAGGGGCAGCCATGAGACGGCGAGCAGCGCCAGGGCGATGCCGGTGGTCCGCCGGGAGAGGCCGCGGTCGTTCAGGCGGCCCGCCACGGTCGCGGCCAGGGCGCCGGCGACACCGATCAGCCCCAGCGCCCCGATCGCGCTGTGCGACAGGAAGTACGGGGCCTCGCTGAGCGGCAGCGCGATACTGCTCCACAGGGTGCTGAAGGCGGCGAAGATCAGCAGGCAGAACAGGGCCCGGAGCCGCAGCAGCCGTTCCCGCGCGAACAGGCTGAGCGTGGAGCGCAGGAGTTGTCCGTAGCGCAGGGTCGTCGGCGGAGCCTCGCTGTGCCGCGGCAGCACGCGGTACAGGACCAGGGCGAGCAGCGCGGTGAGCGACGCCGAGGCGAGGTAGACGGAGCGCCAGCCCGCGAGATCGGCGATGAGGCCGGACGCGGTCCGGGCGAGCAGGATGCCGGTGACCACGCCGCTGGTGACCAGACCGACGACCCGTCCGCGCCCGGCGGGCGGCGCCAGGGATGCCGCGAAGGCCACCAACGTCTGTGTGACGACCGCGAGTAGCCCCGTCGCGGCCATGCCGGCGAGCAGGACCGCCGCCGTACGGGCGGCGGCCACCACGGCCAACGCCACGACCAGAAGCAGCAGTTGGGCCACGATGAGCCGTCTGCGGTTGGCCACATCACCCAGCGGCACCAGGAAGAACAGCCCGAGCCCGTATCCGACGTGCGTGAGGGTGACCACGCTGCCGACGAGTGCCGGGCTCATGGCGAGGTCGTGGCCCATGGTCACCAGGAGCGGCTGCGAGAAGTAGACGTTGGCCACCGCCGCCCCGCAGGCGACGGCGAAGAGTATGACGACGCCACGGGACAGGACGAACCCGGGCCCCTCCCCGCCCCGGGCCTCAGTCCTTCGCGTCACGGCCGCACGATTGCCGGGCATCAGCACTCCCCACTCCCCCACCGACTTACTCGTCGGAGGTCTCGACACTCGGTTTCAATTTGAAACCAGCGTGACAGTAAGCTCTCCTGGTAGCATGTTGCAACCATCGCGAGATCGTGAGCATCGTGAGAGTGAGTGACGCCATGGTGACCAGAACCCGCTTCGACGACAGCGAATGTCCCGTCGCCCGGTCCGTGGACGCGATCGGCGACTGGTGGTCCCTGCTGATCGTCCGGGACGCCTTCGACGGAAGCCGGCGCTTCGGGGAGTTCCAGCGCAGCCTCGGCGTGGCGAAGAACATCCTCACCGCGCGCCTGCGCACCCTCGTTGCCGGCGGTGTCCTCGAATCCGTCCCCGCCTCGGACGGCAGCGCCTACCGCGAGTACGTACTGACCCCGAAGGGCAGGGCGCTCTTCCCCGTCATCGTGGCACTACGACAGTGGGGCGAACAGCACTTCTTCGCCCCCGGCGAACCGCACTCGGAACTGGTCGACCGCCGCCGGGGACACCCCCTGCGCACCCTGGAAGTACTGTCCGCCGACGGGCAACGACTCGACCCCGACGACACCACCGTCCACAAGGTCTCCGCCCCCTGACCCGAGCACTCGGGACGGCGACGGCCAACCAGGAGCTGAAGTCCGCTCAGTTGACGCCTCGGTCCAGGCCGGACCAGTACGGCCGGCGGAGTTTGAACTTCTGGATCTTGCCGGTGGCGGTGCGGGGGATGGAGTCGCGGAACTCGACCGAGGTGGGGGCCTTGTAGCCGGCCATGTGCCGCTTGCAGTGGGCGATGATGTCGGATTCCCCGGCCGTCGCGCCCTCGGCGAGGACGACCAGGGCCTTGATGGTCTCGCCCCACTTCTCGTGGGGGACGCCGATGACGGCGACCTCGGCGACGGCCGGGTGGCTGAAGATGGTGTCCTCGACCTCGATGGAGGAGACGTTCTCGCCGCCGGTGATGATGACGTCCTTCTTGCGGTCGGAGATCGTCAGGTGGCCGTCGTTCTCGTCGAGGGTGCCGCCGTCGCCGGTGTGGAACCAGCCGTCTTCCAGAGCCTGTGCCGTCTCCTCCGGCTTTTCCCAGTAGCCGTCGAGGACCGTGTTCGAGCGGGCCAGGACCTCGCCGGCCGCTGAGATCCTGAGTTTGACGCCGAGTGCGGGGACGCCCGCGCGGGAGAGCCTGCGGGCCCTTTCCTCGGCGGGGAGGTCCACGTCGGCGGGGCGGGTGCGGTTGAAGGTGAGGAGGGGGGAGGTCTCGGTCAGGCCGTAGAGCTGGGTGAACTCCCAGCCCAGCTCCTCCTCGATCCGCTGGATGGTCCTGGTGGGCGGCGGGGCGCCGGCGCAGATGACGCGGACGCGGTCGCGGCCCGGGATCTCGCCCTGCCAGGTCGTCGCGGCGTCGAGCACCATGTTCCAGACGGCGGGGGCGCCGCACATGACGGTGACGCCGTGTTCGTCGACGCGCCGGAGGATCTCGGCTCCGTCGACCTTGCGCAGGACCACCTGCTTCACCCCCAGGCCCGCCATCACATACGGCATGCCCCAGCCGTTGCAGTGGAACATCGGGAGGGTGTGCAGGTAGACGTCGCGCTCCCAGACACGGGTGTGCAGGCCGAAGGTCATGCCGTTGACCCAGATGTTGCGGTGGGTGAGCTGGACGCCCTTGGGGCGGGCGGTGGTGCCGGAGGTGTAGTTGATCGTGGCGGTGGCGTCCTCGTCGGGACGGGACCACGGGCGGGGGGCGATACCGAACCGCATCAGGTCCGTCTCGGTCTGGTCGCCGAGGACGAAGCGGTGGCGCACCTTGATGTCGGAGAGGGCGTCGTCCAGTTCGGGGTCGACGAGGAGGACGGACGAGCCGCTCTGCTCCACCAGGTAGGCGACCTCTTCGGGCTTGAGACGGAAGTTGATCGGGACGCAGATGCGGCCGCTCATCGGGACCGCGAACAGTAGCTCCAGCAGACGTGCGGAGTTGTGGGCGGCCACTGCCACGCGTTCGCCCTCGCCGACTCCGAGGGCGTCCAGGCCCGCCTGCCAGGCGCGGACGCGTTCGGCGAACCGTCCATAGGTCGCCTCGGGCACCGGCGGGGCGGGTTGCCGCGGCTCGTCGACGACGCCGGGGCTGTCGCGGAACCCCAACTCGGCCCGGTCGAGGAAGTCGGCGATCGTCATCGGTGTCCGCATGCGTTCTCTCCTGTGCTGGTCGTGCCCGGGACAATCACGTGTGCAGGTGGCAGTGCGTCAGGTGTGCAGGTGGAAGTGAGTGTGGCAGTTGGCGCGGCCGCCGGCAGCTCTTGCGGCCGCAATCGTCATGCGGTCAGCCGTCATTGCCCGTCATTGCCGGCGGGCGGTCAAATCCCTTGCCGCGCCGGCGGCGGCGCGGACATCATCCCTCCATGATCGGACATCATCCCTCCGTGATCGATGCCACCGCGCTCGCCGAGAAGCCGGTCCTCGAAGGCGACCGGATCCGGCTGGTGCCGCTGTCCGAACGGCACGCGGACGCCTTCCACGCCACCTTCCAGGACCCCGGGACCAGGCGCCTGACCGGCACCCACCACGACTGGACGCGGGCCGAGATCGGGGCCTGGGTCGCGCGGTGCGCGGAGCGCACCGACCGGCTGGATCTGGCCATCGAGGACCGGGAGACCGGCGCCTATCTGGGCGACCTGGCGCTGAGCGGCATCGACCGGCACAACGCCCACGGCTCCTTCCGGATCGCGCTGGTCCCCGCCGCCACCGGCCGCGGCCTGGGCCCGGAGGCGATCCGGCTGCTGCTCGGCCACGCCTTCGACCGGATCGGCCTGCACCGCGTCCAGCTGGAGGTCTACTCCTACAACGAGCGGGCCCGGCGCGCCTACGAGGCGTGCGGCTTCGCCCTGGAGGGCCGGATGCGCGAGGCGCTGTACTGGGACGGTGCCTGGCACGACGTCCTGCTGATGGCGGCACTGCGGCCGTCGGGACCGGCCCGCACGACCCAGTAGTCGTCCCCAGGCACCCCCAGCCACGCCCGGCCGTCCCCGGGTCACCTCACAGCCACTCGCCGAACCGGCGGATGTACCAGCGCTTGACGCCCTGCGTGAGCAGGCAGTACGCCGCCAGGGTCGCGGCCAGCCACGGGAAGTACGCCGCCGGCAGCGCCTGCATGCCCAGCGCCCCGGCCAGCGGCGAGAACGGCAGCCACAGGCCGACGGCCATGACCAGTGCAGTCATCAGCAGTACCGGCCAGGCGGCCCGGGACTGGACGAACGGGATCCGGCGGGTCCGCAGCATATGGACGACCAGGGTCTGGGTGAGCAGGCCCTCCACGAACCAGCCCGACTGGAACAGCGCCTGGTGCGCCTCGCTGTTCGCGCCGAAGACGTACCACATCAGCGCGAAGGTGGTGAGGTCGAAGACGGAGCTGGTCGGACCGAGGACGAGCATGAAGCGGCGGATGCCCCGGGCGTCCCACTTGCGCGGGGTGCGCAGGTAGTCGGCGTCCATCCGGTCCCAGGGCGTGGCCAGTTGGGAGATGTCGTACAGGAGGTTCTGCACCAACAGCTGGAGCGCCAGCATCGGCTGGAACGGGATGAACGCGGACGCGGCGAGCACCGAGAAGACGTTCCCGAAGTTCGACGAGGCGGTCAGCTTCAGGTACTTGATGGTGTTGCCGAAGGTCAGCCGGCCGCGCAGCACGCCCTGGCCGAGGACGGTGAGGTCCTTCTCCAGCAGGATGATGTCGGCGGACTCCTTGGCGATGTCGACGGCGGTGTCGACGGAGATGCCGACATCGGCGTCGCGCAGCGCGGCGGCGTCGTTGATGCCGTCGCCGAGGAACCCGACGGTGTGCCCGTCGGCCTGGAGGGCACGCACGATCCGGGCCTTCTGGACGGGGTTGACCTTGGCGAACAGGGTCGCGGTGCGCGCCCGGTCGAGGAGCTCCAGGTCGTCGAGGGTGTCGATCTCGGCGCCGGTGACGGGCGTGCCGGGGTCGATGCCGACCTGCGCGCAGACCCGGGCGGCGACCAGTTCGCCGTCGCCGGTGACGACCTTGACGGCGACGCCGTTGTCGGCGAGCGCCCGGAGCGCCTCGGCGGCGTCCCGCTTCGGCGGGTCGAGGAAGGCGAGGAAGCCGATGAGGGTCAGGCCGTCCTCGTCCGCGACGGTGTAGCCGGCGGGGGTGCCGTCCGGGGCGGCGGGGATGCCTTCCGTGCCAGCGGGGCCGTCCGGGGCGTCCGGGGCGTCCGGGGCGTCCGGGGCGTCCGGGACGGTGACGGGCAGGGTGCGGGTCGCCACGGCCAGCACCCGCAGCCCCTGGCGGGCGTGGTCCTCGGCGGTGCGCAGCACCATGTCCCGCAGCGCGCCGGTGAGTTCGACGGGGTTACCGGTGTACACCGCCCGGTCGCAGCGGTCGAGGACCTCCTCCACCGCACCCTTGGTGATCAGGAGGTGCTCGGCGGCGGGCCCGTCGAGGTCGTTGCGGCGCAGTACCACCGACATCCGCCGGCGCGCGAAGTCGAAGGGGATCTCGTCGACCAGCGTGAAGCGGGCGTCGACGACAACCTCCTCGGCCTCGTGCATCCGGTCGATGACGGCCTGGTCCATCAGGTTGCGCAGCCCGGTCTGGAAGTGGCTGTTGAGGTAGGCGAGTTCGAGGACCTCGGTGTCGGGCCGGCCGTGCACGTCGAGGTAGCGGTCCAGGACGATCCGGTCCTCGGTGAGGGTGCCGGTCTTGTCGGTGCACAGCACGTCCATGGCGCCGAGGTTCTGGATGGCGTTGAGCTGCTTGACGACGACCTTGCGGCGGGAGAGGGCGACCGCGCCGCGTGCCAGGTTGGTGGTGACGACCATCGGCAGCATCTCGGGGGTGAGGCCGACGGCGACGGCCACCGCGAAGGTGAACGCCTCCGCCCAGTCGCCCTTGGTGAGGCCGTTGATGAGGAACACCACCGGGACCATCACCATCATGAAGCGGATCAGCAGGAAGCTGACCTTCTTGACGCCGATGTCGAAGCCGGTCTCCGGGCGCTCGCCGACCAGCGCGCCGGCCATCGAGCCGAGGTAGGTGTCCGAGCCGGTGGCGACGACGACGCCGGTGGCGCTGCCGGAGGTGACGGAGGTGCCGGTCAGCACGAGGTTGCCGGCCTCGACCGGGTCGGCGGTGGTGTCCTGGCCACGGTCGGTGGCCAGCCGGGTGTCGTCCTTGGCGACCGGCAGCGACTCGCCGGACAGCGCGGCCTGACTGACCATCAGGTCCTTGGCGTCCAGCAGCCGCAGATCGGCCGGGACGAGGTCGCCGGCGGCCAGCTTGACGACGTCGCCGGTGACCACGTCGGCCATGGGCACCTCCACGGTGGCCGGCAGCCGGCCGCGGCCCGCCCGGCGCCGCACCGCGGTGGTCGTGGTGACCAGGGCGCGCAGCGCGGCGGCCGCGGCCCCGGAGCGGTACTCCTGCCAGAACCGCAGCCCGGCGCTGATCAGCACCATCGCGCCGAGGATGGCGATCTTCGGGTCGAACGGCTCGGTGTCGGCGACCTGCAGCCACTGCCCGTACATCACGACGACCAGCACCGCGAGCACCAGGATGAACGGATTCCAGAACGCCTTGGCGAGCTGTACGTACCAACGGGCCGGGCGCTCCTGGGCGATGGCGTTGGCGCCGTCCCGCTCCCGGCGCAGCGCCGCCTCGCGGTGGGAGAGGCCGGCCGGGGTGGCGGCGAGGTCGCACAGGACCTGCTCGGCGGGGCGGGCGCTGTACTCGGCGAGCCGGCCGGCGACGCGCCGGGTACGGGCTTCCAGCTCGGCGGCCCGGCGCTCGCGGCGGGGGCGGCGGCCCGGCGGAGCGAGCGTGCCCTTCGTGGGCGGGCTGGTCGGGGTCATCGTGGTCATGGCGAAACCTCCTGACGCGCACGCGGGCAGGCCGGAACCGACCGCCACCGAAAAGAGCCGCAGGGATCCACAGAGATCCGCAGAAATACGCGAGGAAACGCGAGAAAATCCCCACGGCGGAATGCGAAAAAGAGCCTGGGACCGCTGGCGTGAAATGTTTTCGGGCAGGCCGAAAATCCGGTGCGCGCGGGCGCTGAGAATGATGGAAAATTACCGGTAAGGGCATTCTTCGGTGAACCGGGCCCCTCGGTGGGACCGTCGGAAAACGTGCGGAACACGGAACGCGGGACGACCGGCACGCGGCGTGGACGGTCCGGGTCCGGGTCCGACGGGCAGCGCGAAGCGCCCGGGATTCACCGGTGAGAGCACACAGCAGTGCGGGAAAAAGCCGCGGTCACGCGGAGAACGGCGCGATCAGCCGGCGGCAGCGCTGCGGCAAGGACTTCCTTCGGGACTCATCCCGATCACCTCCTTGCTCGCGCGGACATCGCCGGGAACCCCCTTGGAAGGGCTCCCTCGCTGCCCCATCCTGCCATACGTTCACCGCTCGCCCGTCATTCTTTCGGCCTATTCCGTCATTGCGGGGTGTGAGGTGCGTCGCGCTGCTCGCGGGCGAGGCGCGCGTCATAGGCGGCGCGGGCCGTCGCGATTTCGTTTTGATGTTCCTCGGTCCAGGTCACCAGGGACTGAATGGTGTCGTGCAACGTCGCGCCCAGCGGCGTGAGTTCGTAGTCCACCCGCGGCGGGACGACCGGATGGACGGTGCGGCGGACCAGGCCGTCGCGCTCCAACTGGCGCAGGGTGACGGTCAGCATCCGCTGGCTGATGCCGTCGACCTCCCGGCGGAGTTCGGTGAAGCGCAGCACCCGCCGGTCGAGCAGGGCGATGACCAGCAGCGACCACTTGTCGGCCACCCGGTCGAGGATCTGCCGGACCTCGCAGCCCTCCCGGACGTCCCACTGGCGGGCGTCGTAGTCGCAGTCGGCGTCGGCCGCGCCGCCATCAGTGCCGCCGGCGCCGCCGATGTCGCCGGCAGGGGCGGTGGTCCGTTCCTCGTGCATGGTTCCCCCGAAGTGACCGGGTGACTTCACAGTGCCTTCTTCCATGATCCTTCACGGTGCCGCACGATGCGGTCAGTAACAAGAGGTAACCGTCGTGGTCTTGTGAGTCTTGTGAGGTCTTGTGAGGAGCACCGCTGTGTCCCGGTCCCCGGCAGCGTCCTGGCCGCTGCTGCTCGTCCTGTGCGGGGCGATCTTCCTGGAGGGCATCGACATCGGGATGCTGAATGTCGCACTGCCGCCGATCCGCGCCGAACTGGGGCTTTCCACCGGCGCGTTGACGTGGGTGATGAGCGCGTATGTGCTGGGCTACGGCGGGTTCATGCTGCTGGGCGGGCGGGCCGCGGACCTGTTCGGGCGGCGCCGGATGTTCCTGGCGCCGCTCGCGGTGTTCGTGGTGTTCTCGGGGCTGGGCGGGCTGGCGACCGAGGGGTGGACGCTGATCGGGGCGCGCTTCGTGACCGGGGTGTGCGCGGCGTTCATGGCCCCCGCCGGGCTGTCGATCATCACCACGAGCTTCCCGGCCGGGCCGCGCCGCGACCGGGCGCTGCTGATCTACTCCGGTACCTCCGGCGGCGGGTTCTCCGCCGGGCTGATCGCGGGCGGACTGCTGACCGCGGTCGACTGGCGCTGGGTGTTCTTCGCCCCGATGGTGCCGGCGCTGCTGGTGCTGGTCGCCGGATGCCGCCTGGTGCCGCGGGACGCGGTGCGCGGCGGTGCCCGGCCGTCGGTCGACCTGGCCGGTGCGCTGACCGTGACCGGCGCCGCGCTGCTGCTCGTCCTGGCCGTCGAACAGGCCGCGCACGCACCCGTGGTGCGCACCGTGGCGGTGCTGGCCACGGGGGCGGCGCTGCTGACCGCGTTCGTTTTGATCGAGCGGCGGTCCGCGGCGCCGCTGGTCCGGCTGGGTCTGCTGCGCTCCTGGCCGCTGGTGCGGGCGAACGTGACGGCGCTGCTCTTCACCGCGGGGTTCTTCGGCTTCCAGTTCGTCGCGGTGCTCTACTTCCAGGAGCTGCGCGGCTGGTCGGCCGAGCGGACCAGTTACGCGATGCTGGCGATGGGCGCCGACGCGGTGCTGGCGCCGGTGCTCACCCCGCGGCTGGTGCGGCGGTTCGGGCACGCCCGGGTGATCGTCGCCGGCCTGCTGTGCGCCGGGCTGGGCTATGCGCTGTTCCTGCCGGTGGGCGCTGACTGGCCGTATGTGGCGATGTTCCCGAGCATGCTGCTGGTGGGCGTCGCGTTCGCGCTGGTCTACGGTCCGCTGACGATCGTGGCGACGGACGGGGTCGCGGCCGCCGAACAGGGCCTGGCCGGCGGCCTGTTGTACACCTCGTTCCAGTTCGGCGCGGCCTTCGGGCTGTCGGCGGTGACCGCGGTGACGGTCGCGGCCACCGGCACCGGCGGCGCCCCGGGCGCGGTGCTCGCCGGCTATCACGCGGGGCTGACCGTGCCCGCCGGGCTGGCCCTGGCGGCCCTGCTGGTCGGCGCGGCCGGGCTGGTGCGGCGGCGTCGCCCGGGACCGCCGGACGCCCCGGGAGACACCGGCGCGGACCCGGGCGACGGCCGGCGCTTCAACAGGCGACGGACGACCGGTTCCGCGTCCGCCGCCGCAGTCAACAGCACCGTGAAACAGGCACGTTGACGTAGCGTCAGGCAACCTCGCCGATCCGCCCCACCGGCCGGGACGTCTCCCGGTGGATGGGGGTGTGCGCGCCGGTCAGTGGGGCGCCGGTGCCGCCGCGGCGGTTGGCGACGATCTCGGCGGCGATGGAGAGCGCGGTCTCCTCGGGGGTGCGGGCGCCCAGGTCCAGCCCTATGGGCGAGCGCAGCCGGTTCAGCTCCAGCTCGGTGAGTCCGACGTCGCGCAGCCGCTGCTGGCGGTCGAGGTGGGTGCGGCGGGAGCCCATCGCGCCGACGTAGGCGACCGGGAGCTTGAGCGCCCGTTCCAGCAGCGGGACGTCGAACTTGGCGTCGTGGGTGAGGACGCAGAGCACCGCGCGGGAGTCCAGCTGCTGGGAGTCGAGGTAGCGGTGCGGCCAGTCGACGACGATCTCGTCCGCGTCCGGGAAGCGGGTGCGGGTCGCGAAGACGGGGCGGGCGTCGCAGACCGTGACGTGGTAGTTGAGGAACTTGCCGACCTTGACCAGCGCTGACGCGAAGTCGATCGCGCCGAAGACGATCATGCGGGGGGCCGGGACGGAGGACTCGACGAGGAGAACGACGGGCTGCCCGCACTGCGACCCGCTCCGCTGCGCTCCGCCTTCGCTCTCTGATTCCTCCTCGGATGCGAAGCCCGCCCCGATCTCCAGGGTCGTGGTCCGTCCGGCGTCCAGCAGGGCCCGGGTCTCCTCGACCGCGGTGCGGTCCAGGGCCGGGTGTCCGCCGAGACTGCCGGTGTGGCTGCCGTCGGGGCGGACCAGGAGGGCGCGGCCGAGCAGTTCGGCCGGCCCTTCGATGATCCGCGCGAGCGCCGCCGCCTCCCCCGAGGCGGCGGCGGTCAGCGCGGCGGCGAGCGTCGCGGCGTTGCCGTCCACCGCGTCCGCCGCGTCCACCCCGCCCCCTGCGGGGCCGCCGTCGGCGGCGGGAGTGCTCGCCCGTATCGGAGTGATGGCGATGTCGATGATTCCGCCGCAGGTCAGGCCCACCGCGAAGGCATCCTCATCGCTGTATCCGAAGCGCTCCAGGACGGGTCTGCCGGTCTGCAGCGCCTCCTGGCACAGCTCGTAGACCGCGCCCTCCACGCACCCGCCGGAGACCGACCCGATCGCCGTGCCGTCGCTGTCGACGGCGAGTGCGGCGCCGGGCTGGCGGGGGGCGCTGCCGTGGGTGGCCACGACGGTGGCCACGGCGAAGGTGCGTCCCTGCTGCATCCACCGGTTCAGCTCGTCGGCGATGTCCAGCATGTCGGTCTCCTTACGGACGGGGAGCGGGCGGGCGCTACTTGACGCCCAGCCACTGCTCGATCGGATGGAGCGAGAAGTAGACGAGGAAGACGCCGGTCAGCACCCACATGAAGGCACCGATCTCGCGCCACTTGCCCTGGGCCGCCTTGATGGCGGTGTAGGCGATGACGCCGGCACCGACGCCGGTGGTGATCTGGTACGTGAACGGCATCAGGGCCACGGTCAGGAACACCGGAACCGAGGTCGCCCGGTCGCTCCAGTCCACATGTCCCGCGACACTCATCATCATGGACCCGATGACGACCAGCGCGGCGGCGGCCACCTGGGCGGGCACGAGCTGGGTGACCGGGGTGAAGAAGAGGCAGGCCGCGAAGAGCAGACCGGTGATCACCGACGACAGGCCGGTGCGGGCGCCCTCGCCGACGCCGCTGGCCGACTCGATGAACACGGTCTGGCCGGAACTGCCGGTCAGGCCGCCGATCGCACCGCCGGCGCCGTCGACGAACAGCGCCTTGGACAGGCCCGGCATCCGGCCCTTGTCGTCGGCGAGCTTGGCCTCGGTGCCGACGCCGATGATGGTGGCCATGGCGTCGAAGAACCCGGCCAGCACCAGGGTGAAGACGATCATGGTGACGCTGAGTGCGCCGATGGAGCCCCAGCCGCCGAACGCCACATGCCCGAAGAGCCCGAAGTCCGGCATGGAGACCGCCGAGCCGCCCAGCTCCGGGGGCGTGCCGCCCCAGTCCTTGGCGGTCAGCCCGCCCAGCCTGGTGGCCCCGATGGCGAGCGCCGAGCCGACGACGATGCCGATCAGGATCGCGCCGGGCACCTTGCGGGCCTGCAGCATGAAGATCAGCAGGAGGGTGATACAGAAGAACAGGACCGGCCAGCCGACGAGGTGGCCCGACAGGTCGCTGCCGAGCGTGACCGGGCCGCCGGCACCCTTGCCCACGAAGCCGGCCTTCACCAGCCCCAGCAGGGCCACGAACATGCCGATGCCCATGGTGATGGCGTGCTTGAGCGCGAGCGGGATGGCGTTCATGACCATCTCGCGCAGCCCGGTGACGACCAGGAGGCAGATGACGACGCCGTACATCACGCACATGCCCATCGCCTGCGGCCAGGTCATGTGCGGGACCACCTGGGTGGTCAGCGCGGCGGAGACGTTGAGGCCGGCGGCCAGGGCCAGCGGGACCTTGCCGACGAAGCCCATCAGCAGGGTGCAGGCCGCCGCGCCCAGTGCGGTGGCGGTCACCAGGGCGGGGTGGTCCAGGGTGTTCTTGTGGACGTCCTGCACGGTACCCAGGATCACCGGGTTGAGCAGCAGGATGTAGCACATGGCCATGAAGGTGGTGATGCCGCCGCGCGTCTCCCGCGCGAGGGTCGACCCTCTGTCGGATATGTGGAAGTACCGGTCGAGCCAGGATCGGCCGGCGGGCGGGCGCGAGCCGTCACCCGCGTCTTCCGCCGTGGTCCTCGGCTCGGTGGACTGCTGGGTCATGGTGCCTTACTCCCAAGGTTCATAGGGGCACTCGCGAGGGGGCGAGATTTGGGATGGAACTTCGGCTGCACGACCCGGGGGACGGCCCGAGACGAACGTGGTACTGACTGCGCGGAGTTGCGGTGGGTCAGCCTGGGGTTGGTGCGGTGGGGGCTCCGGGCGGTGTGCTGAGAAGGACGGACAGGGACACCCCTTGCTGCGCACCGCCCGGAGGGTTCGGGTGCCTGGGAAGGCGGCCCCAGGCGTTGCTCCGCTACGTGCCCGTCAGGTGCTCGGGACGTACCGGGGTCCGGTTGAGCTCCAGCCCGGTCGCGTTCCGGATCGCCGCGAGGACGGCCGGGGTGGACGACAGGGTCGGGGCCTCGCCGATGCCGCGCAGCCCGTACGGGGCGTGCTCGTCGGCGAGTTCGAGGACGTCGACCGGGATGGTCGGCGTGTCGAGGATGGTGGGGATCAGGTAGTCGGTGAAGGAGGGGTTGCGCACCTTCGCGGTCTTGGGGTCGACGATGATCTCCTCCATCACCGCCACGCCCAGGCCCTGGGTGGTGCCGCCCTGGATCTGGCCGAGGACGGAGAGCGGGTTGAGCGCCTTGCCGACGTCCTGGGCGCAGGCCAGCTCGATCACCTTGACCAGGCCGAGTTCGGTGTCCACCTCGACGACCGCGCGGTGCGCGGCGAAGGAGTACTGGACGTGGCCGTCGCCCTGGCCGGTCCTGAGGTCGAAGGCCACGGTGGGCCGGTGGCGCCACTCCGCCTCGATCTCGACCGCCTCGTCCTCCAGCACGTCGGCCAGGTCCGCGAGGACCTCGCCGCCGTCGGTGACGACCTTGCCGCCCTCCAGGAGGAGTTCGGCGGTCGCCCACGCCGGGTGGTACGTACCCAGCTTGCGGCGGCCGAGCTCCAGGACCTTCTCGCGCACCAGCTCGCAGGCGTTCTTGACGGCGCCGCCGGTGACGTACGTCTGACGCGACGCGGAGGTGGAGCCGGCCGAGCCCACCTGGGTGTCGGCGGGGTGGATGGTCACCTGGGTGACGCCGAGTTCGGTGCGGGCGATCTGCGCGTGGACGGTGACGCCGCCCTGGCCGACCTCCGCCATGGCGGTGTGCACGGTGGCGACGGGCTCGCCGCCGAGGACCTCCATGCGGACCTTGGCGGTGGAGTAGTCGTCGAAGCCCTCGGAGAAGCCGACGTTCTTGATGCCGACCGCGTAGCCGACGCCGCGGACGACGCCCTCGCCGTGCGTGGTGTTGGACAGGCCGCCGGGCAGCTGCCGGACGTCGGCGCCCTCGCTGGACTCCCACTGGCGCTCGGGCGGCAGCGGCATCGCCTTGACGCGGCGCAGGAGTTCGGCGACCGGGGCCGGGGAGTCGACCGGCTGTCCGGTGGGCATGATCGTGCCCTGTTCCATCGCGTTGAGCTGACGGAACTCGACGCGGTCCATGCCCAGCTTGTCGGCGAGCTTGTCCATCTGCGCCTCGTAGGCGAAGCACGCCTGGACCGCGCCGAAGCCGCGCATGGCGCCGCAGGGCGGGTTGTTGGTGTAGAGCGCGTACGCCTCGATGTCGACGTCGTCGATCACGTACGGGCCGACCGACAGGGACGAGGCGTTGCCGACGACGGCCGGGGAGGCCGAGGCGTAGGCGCCGCCGTCCAGGACGATCCGGCACTTCATGTGCGTGAGCTTGCCGTCCTTGGTCGCGCCGTGCTCGTAGTAGAGCTTGGCGGGGTGGCGGTGGACGTGCCCGAAGAACGACTCGAACCGGTTGTAGACGATCTTGACCGGCTTTCCGGTGCGCAGTGCCAGGAGGCAGGCGTGGATCTGCATCGACAGGTCCTCGCGGCCGCCGAACGCGCCGCCGACGCCGGCGAGCGTCATCCGCACCTTGTCCTCGGGCAGGCCGAGCACCGGGGCGATCTGCCTGAGGTCCGAGTGCAGCCACTGGGTGGCGACGTAGAGGTCGACGCCGCCGTCCTCGGACGGCACGGCGAGCCCGGACTCGGGGCCGAGGAACGCCTGGTCCTGCATGCCGAAGGTGTACTCGCCCTTGACGATGACGTCGGCCTTCTTGGCGGCCTCGTCGGCGTTCCCCCGGATGATCGGCTGGCGGTGAACGATGTTCGGGTGCGGGACGTGGCCGATGTGGTGGTCGTCGCGGTGCTCGTGGACGAGGATCGCGTCCGGTGCGGTGGCGCTCGCCTCGTCGGTGATGACGGGCAGTTCGCGGTACTCGACCTTGATCTTGGCGGCGGCGCGGCGGGCGGTCTCCGGGTGGTCGGCGGCGACCAGCGCGACGGGCTCGCCGTGGTGGCGGACCTTGCCGTGGGCGAGCACCGGGGTGTCCTGGATCTCCAGGCCGTAGTTCTTCACCTCGGTCGGCAGGTCCTCGTAGGTGAGGACCGCGTAGACGCCGGGGGTGGCCAGCGCCTCGCCGGTGTCGATCGAGACGATCTCGGCGTGCGCGACCGGGGAGCGCAGGATCTGGCCCCAGAGCATGTCCTCGTGCCACATGTCGGACGAGTAGGCGAACTCGCCGGTGACCTTGAGGGTGCCGTCGGGGCGGAGCGTGGACTCGCCGATGCCGCCCTTGGTCTGGGACCCCTGGGTGACCTTGGCCGGGATACCGGTGGTGCGTGTGTCTGCCATGGCCTCAGACCCCCTCGGGCTCGGACTGGCGGGCCGCGGCGAGACGTACCGCGTCCATGATCTTCTCGTAGCCGGTGCAGCGGCACAGGTTGCCGGAGAGCGCCTCGCGGATGTCCGCGTCGGACGGGTTCGGGTTGCGCTCCAGGAGCTCGTCGGAGGCGACCAGCAGACCCGGTGTGCAGAAACCGCACTGGACGGCGCCGGCGTCGATGAACGCCTGCTGGATCGGGGCCAGTTCGGCGCCCTCGCCGGTCTGCGAGTCGGTTCCCTTGGCGGACCAGCCCTGTGCCTCCTGGAGGGAGGTGCCGCAGGTGTCGCCCTCCTCGTGGCCGCCGCAGGAGCGGTTCTTCGCGAAGTCGGCGAGGCCCTCGACGGTGACGACCTCGCGGCCCTCCACCTGGCCGGCGGCCACCAGGCACGAGCAGACCGGCACGCCGTCCAGGCGGACCGTGCACGAACCGCACTCGCCCTGCTCACAGGCGTTCTTGGAACCGGGCAGGCCGAGCCGCTCGCGCAGGACGTACAGCAGCGACTCGCCCTCCCACACGTCGTCGGCTTCCTGCTTGCGGCCGTTGACCGTGAAATTGACGCGCATCAGGCAACGCCACCCTTCTGAGAAGTGCCCGCTCCCGGGCCGCGGTAGGACTCCCAGGCCCAGGTCAGCGTGCGGCGGGCCATGATGCCGACCGCGTGGCGGCGGTACGAGGCGGTACCGCGCACGTCGTCGATCGGGTTGCAGGCCGCCGAGCACAGGGCGGCGAACTGCTTGGCGACCGACGGGGTGATGATCCGTCCGTTGTCCCAGAAGCCGCCCTCCTCCAGGGCCGCGTTCAGGAACTCCTCGGCGGCCTTGGCCCGGACCGGGGTCGGGGCGGCCGAGCCGATGCCGGTGCGCACCGTGCGGGTCTCGGGGTGCAGCGCAAGGCCGAAGGCGCACACCGCGATGACCATGGCGTTGCGGGTGCCGACCTTGGAGTACTGCTGCGGGCCGTCGGCCCTGGCGACGTGCACCGCGCGGATCAGCTCGTCGGGCTGGAGCGCGTTGCGCTTCACGCCCGTGTAGAACGCGTCGATGGGGATCATCCGGGTGCCGCGGGCCGCGGACTCCACCTCGACCTCGGCGCCGGCGGCGAGGAGGGCGGGGTGCGCGTCACCGGCCGGGGAGGCGGTGCCGAGGTTGCCGCCGACGCCGCCGCGGTTGCGGATCTGCGGTGAGGCGACCGTGTGCGAGGCGAGCGCGAGGCCCGGCAGCTCGGCGCGCAGGTTCTCCATGATGCGGGTGTACGGGACGGAGGCGCCCACCCGGACGGCCCGCTCCCCGACCTCCCACTCCTCCAGGTCGCCGATCCGGTTCAGATCGAGCAGGTACTCCGGGCGGCGGTGGTCGAAGTTGATCTCGACCATCACGTCCGTACCGCCCGCGATGGGCACAGCGGTAGGGTGCTCAGCCTTGGCGGCGAGCGCCTCCTCCCAGCTGGCGGGGCGAAGGAAGTCCATGGTTGGCCTCTTCTACGAAATGGGGTCGTCCGCTGCTCATGGTCGGGACCTCGGGCCCTTGTCGCCATGGCGCCGTTCATGTCTTGTTCACGCGGTTGGCCTTAGTGAACGCGCCCGGCACCCGCGCGGTGCAGTCACCGAAACCATGAAGCGGTTGGCTGGCCACGCCGCCCGTCTTGTAGATTCGAACGAAAGACGAGGGATCGACACCTCGCGGAATTCCACCGGCAACACCAGACAGCACAGAACGGCGGGCGAGGTCATGCGGCTCCGCGCACTCCTGGACACACACTCCCTGGGCCTGAAGCTCCTCGGGGGCGAGGAAGAGCTCGACCGTACCGTCCGTGGCGTGATGACCACCGACCTGCGGGACCCCAGCCGGTACCTCTCCGGCGGGGAGCTGGTCCTCACCGGCCTGGCCTGGCGCCGGGAACCGGAGGACTCCGAGCGGTTCGTCCGCATCCTGGCCGGCGCGGGCGTCGCCGGGCTGGCCGCCGGCGAGGCCGAGTTGGGCGCCATCCCCGACGACCTCGTCCAGGCGTGCGCCCGGCACCGGCTGCCGCTGTTCTCGGTCGACGAGAAGGTCTCGTTCGCCTCGATCACCGAGCACGTCGTCCGGCAGGTCTCGAGCGAGCGGGCCGGCGACCTGGCCGCCGTGGTGGACCGGCACCGGCGGCTGATGACCTCCGGTCCGGCCGGCGGCGGCCCCGAGGTCGTCCTGGACCTGCTCGGCTCCGATCTCGACCTGCGCGCCTGGGTGCTCTCCCCCACCGGCCGGCAGATCGCCGGCTCCACACTGGCCGACGCCGGTCCTGAGCTGCCCGCGGAGCTGGGTGCCCGCCTGGCCGGCGAGCACCTGGCCGCCGCCCGCGGCGGCCGCCGCGGCCCGTACCGGATCGACCTCGCCGGCACCGCCTACTCGCTCTTCCCGATCCGCCACGAAGGCCGTGACCTGCGGCAGACGGTGCTCAGTGACTGGCTGCTGGCGGTCGAGGCGGACGCCGGCGACTGGTCCGAGGAGCGCCTGGACCTGCTGCACGGCGTCACCCAGCTGATCGCCGTCGAACGGGACCGCCGGGAGGCCGCCCGCACGGTCCGCCGGCGGCTCGCCCAGGAGGTCCTGGAGCTGGTGCAGACCGGTGCGCCGCCGGCCGAGATCGCCGCCCGGCTGCGGGTGGCCGCCCCGGTGCTGCTGCCCGGTCTGGGCGCCGCGCCACACTGGCAGATCGTGGTGGCCCGGGTCGAGTGGGAGGGCGGCGACGTGCCCGGCGGCCCGGTGGCGCAGAGCCTGCTGGAGGAGGTGCTGATCGATCCCGGCACGTTCGGCCCGGAGCCGTCGGACCGGATCGCGGTGGCGCACACCGGCGACGAGGCGGTGGCGCTGGTGCCGCTGCCGGCCGTCCCCGAGGACTCCGCCGACACCACCGCGACGGACGGCCTGCACGCCGACCGGCTGCTGCGCGCCGTCCAGGAGCCGCTCGCCCGCGGCCTGGACGGCGACGGCCGGCTCACCATCGGCGTCAGCGCCGCCGTCCACTCGGCCGAGGGGCTGCGCGGCGCCCTGGAGGAGGCCCGGCACGCCCGCCGGGTCGCCGCCGCCCGCCCGGGCCGGGTCTGCGCCGCCGGCCACGAGGAACTGGCCTCGCACGTCCTGCTGCTGCCGTTCGTCCCCGACGACGTCCGCCGGGCCTTCACCGCCCGGCTGCTGGACCCCCTGCGGGACTACGACCGCCGCCACCGCGCCGAGCTGATCCCGACCCTGGAGGCGTTCCTGGACTGCGACGGCTCCTGGACACGCTGCGCCACCCGCCTGCACCTGCACGTCAACACCCTCCGCTACCGCGTCGGCCGGATCGAGCAGCTGACCGGCCGTGACCTCTCGCGCCTGGAGGACAAGCTGGACTTCTTCCTGGCCCTGCGGATGAGCTGACGGCCCGTCGGGCCGGGCGGCGGGCCGCGCCCGGTGCGGATTCCGTACCGGGCGCGCGGGGCGGCGGCCCATCGCCGCCCGTGCCCCGTCCCCGGGTCCCCCGATCGGGCGGCGTCGCGTCGGCACCGTTGCCGCGCCCGGCGCACGGCTCGTCGCGCACGGCGGCCAAACCACCGCGTATCGGCCACCGGGAGCGCCCCGCGCGATTGTGAAATCTTTCACCCATCCCCTTGGCCCGGCGACGGGATTCATGCTGAGATGCGCCCACTGCATCCTGCATTCCCGCTCAATGGCGCGCTCGGGGAGGGCACTGTGGCGGACACCGCCATGTCCGGATCCGCGGATCCCGCGGATTCCATGAGGTCCGAGGATCAGGTACCGGTCCCGGCACCGCGGCCGGGAGCCGCGCCGGGAGCGGGCGGCCCGGCGGGCGACGATCCCCTGGACCGCGCCGTGTGGCGGCTGCGCTCCCGGGGCTGCTGGCTCGACGCGGCCGCCCTCCTGGAGCCCTACGCCGCCCGGCAGGCACCCGCCGCACTGCGCCGCGCCGCGCTCCTGGTGGAGCGCTGCATGTTCACCGCCGCCGGCTTCGCCGAGGCCGAGGACGCGCTGCGCACCGCGGAGGCGCTCGCCGGCGACGACGGCGAACGCGGCGCCGCGGCCTGCGAGCGCGGCCAACTAGCCTACGCCTCAACGGTGTTGGGCGTCCGCGACCGGGCCGACGAGGCGCGCTCGGCGCTCGGCCGGGCGGCGGCGCTGCTGGCCCCCGGCGAGGCCGCCCGCCCGCTGCTGGACTACCGCCGCGGGCTGCTGGCCGAGCACCTCGCCGACAGCCCGGACGCCGCCCGCGCCGCCTACCGCCGCGCCCACGCCGGCGCCGCCGACCAGGGCGACGCCTTACTGCTCTCCTTCACCTGGCGCCACCTGGCCGGACTGGCGCTGCGCGAGGGGGAGTTGACGGAGGCCCGGCACGGCTTCACCGAGTCCCTGCGGATCCGCGAGGAGCTGGGCTTCCTGATCGGCACCGCGCCGGCGCTGGCCGCCCTGGCCGACGCCGTCCCCGACGACGAGGCGGTCCGCCTGCGCACCGAGGCCGCCCGCCTGTTCCGCCTCATGGGCGGCCTCCCCACCTGGCTGGCCGGCCAGCTGCCCCCGGCCCCGCCGGAGGAACCCGACGCAGCGGGCTGAGCGGCGGGCTGAGGCGCGTCCACCGGACGGCCCGGGATCGGACCGGGCCCCGGGCTCCCCCGGCGCCCGCCGTGCGTCACTCGCCCTCCGTCACTCACCGTGCACCGCTTACCGTCCGCGGTCGGCCGCCTGCCGTTCGCAGCCCGCCGCCGGCCGTCCGCCGCCCCCGTTCGCCGTCGGGAAACGGCCCCGGGTCCGCGTTCTCCGGCCGTCAACCACCCCGCCTCGGCCATGCCGCGACCCGCGCCGATTGGCCGGATCCGGACCCTCCCGGGGGTGGATCGGCCGGGCCGAGGGGGCTGCCGGGCGCCCAGCGGTCGGTAGCGCCACGCCTCAGGTGCCCCGAGAATGGCCACAAGTCGCACTGCGACCTGGCGGGCGCGGCCTGAATGCTGGTCCGCGACCAGCTCCCATTGGCACAGCCTTCAGGAGGCGCACCGTGGCAGGAGTGACCCACACCACCAGCACCGGAACCGACTGGGGCAAGGCGCATTTCGAGGCGATCTACAACTGCCCTGATCCGCGCCGCTACTTCGGCGGTCTGCAGCCCCTGGAGTACCAGATCCCGCACCACGGCCAGGCCGTGTTCCGCGCGCTGGCCGACGCGCTGCAACGCCGGCGCGGCGACCGCCCACCGCTGCGCGTCGTCGACCTCTGCTGCTCGTACGGGGTCAACGCGGCGCTGCTGAACCACCGGCTGACCCTCGACGACCTCTACGACCGCTACACGGGAGGCGGGCCCGGCGCCCCCGCGGGCGACGCCCTGGCCCGCGCGGACCGCGCCTTCTACGCCGGGCTGCGCCGCCCCGACGCGGCCCTGGTGACCGGCATCGACGCCGCGGAGCACGCGGTCGGCTACGCCGTGGCGGCCGGCCTGCTCGACCACGGCTTCGCCGCGAACCTGGAGGCGGACGCCCCGAGCCCGCAGCTGTGCCGGGCACTGGACGGCACGGACCTGATCACCGTCACCGGCGGCGTCGGCTACATCACCGCGCGCACCTTCGCCCGGCTCTTCGACTGCTTCACCGCGCCGCCCTGGGTCGCCGCGTTCGTGCTGCGCACGGTGTCGTACCGGCCGGTCTCCGCGCTGCTGGCGCGGGCCGGGCTGGTGACCGAGCGGCTGACCACGCGGACGTTCCGACAGCGGCGGTTCGCCGACGACGCCGAGCAGCGGGCGGCTTTCGAGGCGCTGGCGGCGCGCGGACTGACCACCGGCGGCAAGGAAGCCGACGGCTTCTACCACGCCGAGCTGTACGTCTCCCGGCCCGCCGCCGACGTCGCGGCACTGCCGCTGCCGGAAATCCTGCCGGTCTTCTGACCGGCGTTCCGGCCGACCCTCTGACCGGCCTTCTGAGCAGGTCTCCTGAGCTCGCCCCCGCGGCACCCCGCGCCCGGCCGCCCTGCGCCTCCGCGGCCGCCCCGCCGCCTCAGTGCGGGTGCCGGGCCGCCGACAGGTGCTCGCGGGCGATCCGCTCGACGACCGCGTGCTCCCCGGCGACCAGCGCGTCGAGCAGAGCCGTGTGCTCGGAGGCGTCGGCCAGCAGCTCGGCGGTGCGCAGCCGGGCGCCGCCGCCCCCCGACCACTGCGCGCGGCGCAGCAGATCGCCGGTGACCTGGGTGAGCCGGCGGTTCCCGGTGAGCGCGATCAGCGCCTGGTGGAAGGCGTGGTCGGCGTCGGCGTACCCGGCCCGGTCGCCCCGGGCGGCGGCGGCCACCCCTTCGTCGGCCAGCGGCCGCAGCTCCTCCCAGCGCTCGGGGCGCACCGCCCGGGCCAGCCGCACGATCGCGGGCAGCTCCAGCATGGTGCGGACCTCGGCGAGCTCGGCGAGGTCGCGGGAGCTGCGCTCGCAGACCCGGAAGCCGCGGTTGGGTACGACCTCGACGGCGCCCTCCCCGGCGAGCTGCTGCATCGCCTCGCGGACCGGGGTCGCGGAGACGCCGTACCGCTCGGCGAGGACCGGGGCGGAGTAGACCTCGCCGGGGAGCAGTTCCCCGGCGGCCAGTGCCTGGCGCAGCGCGTCCAGGACCTGGCCGCGGACCGAGTGGCGGAGCGGCCGCCGCGGACCGGGCAGCAAGCCGCCGGCCCCGGGCGTCCGCACCCGGGCCTCCGGTCGCGGCTCCGCTGTGCCCTGCTCCATGGCGCTCCTCCTGCTGCTGACGGCTTGCGTGGATCCGCCGGCGCGACGCCGGTGTCCGGATCCGGGGTGTCAGCACCATAAGCGCCCGAAGTGCCGGTTCACACCTTCGCGGGCGCGGGTAGGGATTTCGGATAAGGTAAGCCTTACCTGCCAACGATCGCGATTCGGTGGTCCCCCGCATGCCTCCTGCCACTGCTGCCGCGCCCGCCGCCCACTGCTCCCACCCCGCCGGGGACGCCTACGCCCGGCTCGCCGAGGTCTTCCCGGACCTGCGGGTGACGGTGCGGGACGCCACACCGCCCGAGGACGACGGCTGGCTGACGGCGTCCGCCCTGGCCGCGGGCGGCCCGGCGCTGGACGCCTTCCTCGCCGACGAGGCGGACCGGATCGCCCGGGACTACGGTCAGCCCGCCCGCCCCGACGTGGTCGCGAGCTTCGCGCTGCACCGCTACGCCTGGCCGGCCTGCCTGCTGATCACCGTCCCGTGGTTCCTGCACCGCCGGGTGCCGTACCTCTCCGCGGAAGACGTGGGCTTCCACCGTGAGCTGGGCCGGATGGCGGTGCGGGCGGGCTCGTTCGGGTGCCTTCCGGACGACCCGGCGGCGGCCCTGCCCGGCGCGCGGGTGGTGCCGGACGAGGAGGCGCTGCGCGCCGAGGTCCGCACCGCGGTCGCCGACCATCTGCGGCCCGTCCTGGAGGGCTTCCGCGCCCGGATGCGGCGCGGCCCCCGGGCAGCCTGGGGCATGGCCTCCGACGAGATCGTCGAGGGGCTCTGGTACATCGGGCACCTGCTGGGCGAGGAGGCACGGGCGGTGGCCGAGCTGGCGCGGCTGCTGCCGGGCGCCGTCGCGCCGTACGTGGCCGGCGCCGGCTTCCGCGAGCTGCCCGGCCCCGGCGGCACCGCGCTGCCCACCCGGGACCGCGCCAGCTGCTGCATGTACTACACCCTGCGTCCCGAGGACACCTGCGTCACCTGCCCGCGCACCTGCGACGCGGAGCGCATCAGCCGCCTCACCGCAACCTCCTGACCCGCCGACCGCCCCCACGGCCGCCCCTCCTCTCGCACACAACTTCCCCTCCACGCAAGGAAGTTCGAGACCTCCGGGTCATTCCGCCGCGGGCCCCGGTACACCTTGGCGTTCTCTTGCTCCGAAACCCCCTGCACCCGGGGTCGATCCCGTAAGGATGGCGCGCGCACTCGCGAACCCGCGGAAGTGCCACCACCTGAGCGAGGAATCCCGGAGTGAGAATGAACGAGATATCGCTGAATTGGATGATTCCGACGTTTCTGCTGCTCGCCGGGGGCACCGTCACCGCCTTCCGCTTCCTGCGCGGCAGGCACGCGGGCCGGCGGGCCGGCACCGACGAGTCCTGGGAACGCACCGTGGACCGCCGCCGGCGCAAAGAGGCGGTCTTCGCCTCGGCCGCCTACATGCTGCTGTTCTGCTGCGCCGCCGTCGCCGCGGCGCTGTCCTTCCACGGCCTGGTCGGCTTCGGCGTCCAGAACCTCGGGCTCACCGGCGGCTGGGAGTACCTGGTGCCGTTCGGGCTCGACGGCGCCGCGATGTTCTGCTCCGTCCTGGCGGTGCGCGAGGCCAGTCACGGTGACGCCGCACTCGGCTCCCGGATTCTGGTGTGGATGTTCGCCTGCGCCGCCGCCTGGTTCAACTGGGTGCACGCACCGCGCGGGTTGGACCACGCGGGCGCCCCGCAGTTCTTCGCCGGGATGTCGCTGTCGGCGGCGATCCTCTTCGACCGGGCGCTGAAGCAGACCCGCCGGGCGGCGCTGCGCGAACAGGGCCTGGTGCCCCGGCCGCTGCCGCAGATCCGCATCGTGCGCTGGCTGCGCGCGCCCCGCGAGACCTTCGCGGCCTGGTCGCTGATGCTGCTGGAAGGCGTGGGGACGCTGGACGAGGCGGTCGAGGAGGTCCGCGACGACAAGCGGGAGCGGGCCCGGAACCGGCTCCACCGGCGGGAGCAGGGCAAGCTCGACCGGGCCCGGATCAAGGCCCTCAACCGGCAGCACCGCTCCTGGGCCAGAGGCGGTGGACGCCACGCCCTCCCGGCGGGCGCGCCGCTGCCCTCCGTGGAGGCCGGCCCGGAGGCCGTAGGGCCGGTCGACCCGGCGCCGTTGCCTCCCGGCGACCCGGCCGGCCGCCCCCGGCCGGCCCTGAAGGCCGTGAACGGTACCGAGCCCGAGGGCTCCGCCATACCCGGGCGCCGCGCCCCCGTCGACCTCACCGCCGAGGACGACACCCAGACGATTCCCCGGCTGGACTCCCTGGAGGAGAAACTCGCCGAGATCGAAAGGCAATTCGGCTGAACGGTGGCGGACCGCGCCGACCCTCACCCCCGGCTTGACGACAGGCCCTCAGGCCGGTCCGCCACCCAACTCGAACCAGACGCACTTGCCGACCCCTTCGGGGCGGATGCCCCAGGCGTCCGCCAGGGCGCGTACCAGCATCAGCCCGCGCCCCGAGGTGCCGTCGACCGACGGGGCACGCGGTTCCGGACGGCGTTCGGCGAAGTCCCGCACCTCCACCCGCAGGCGGTCGGTGACCCGCGCCGTCACCACCGCCCCGCCGTCGGTGTGCAGCAGGGCGTTGGTCACCAACTCGCTGGTCAGCAGCGCCGCCACCTCGGGATCCGCCGGCGCCCCGCCGTCCGGCGGCGCCCAGCGGCCGAGTAACTCCCGCAGCTCACCGCGGAGTTCGCCGACCGCCTTGAGGTCCGCCTGCCGTACCTTGCGCTCCAGCACCCGGGGCGCGCGCAGCGCCACCGCGCCGTTTCCGTCCCCCCTGTCCGCCCCCTGCCGTCTGTTCCGTTCCTCGCACCGCACAGGCTGACGCATCTCTCCCCCGCCCCCCAGACGAACCACCGGCGCTCTGCCTCGAACAGCCTCACGGTCAGCATTCCCATCGGGCCCGCTGCCATGCTTCCGCTTGCGGCCCGCCGCGATGCTTCCGCTTGCCACCCGCGGGCACGCGGCCGGAACCGCCCGGCGGCCCGCCCGTACGCGGCGTCACACCCGCGGAATGTTCCGCAGGTTGGAACGGGCCATCTGCACCATCCGCCCCACCCCGCCGTCCAGCACGATCTTCCCCGCGGAGAGCGCGAAGCCGGACACCATCTCCGCGCTGATCTTCGGCGGGATGGAGAGCGCGTTGGGGTCGGTGACCACATCGACCAGCGCCGGCCCCTTGTGCCGGAAGGCGTCGCGCAGCGCCCCGCGCAGCTCCTTGGGCTTCTCCACCCGCACGCCGAACGCCCCGGCCGCACGGGCGATCGCGGAGAAGTCGGGGTTGCGGTTGGTGGTGCCGTACGCGGGCAGCCCCGACACCATCATCTCCAACTCCACCATCCCCAGCGAGGAGTTGTTGAAGAGCACCACCTTCACCGGCAGGTCGTACTGGACCAGCGTCAGGAAGTCCCCCATCAGCATCGCGAAGCCGCCGTCGCCCGACATCGACACGATCTGCCGCCCGCGGTCCATGAACTGGGCGCCGATCGCCTGCGGCAGCGCGTTGGCCATCGACCCGTGGCTGAACGAACCGATCACCCGCCGGCGCCCGTTGGGCGTCAGATAACGCGCCGCCCAGACATTGCACATGCCCGTGTCCACGGTGAAGACCGCGTCCTCGGCGGCCTCCTCGTCGAGCACCGAGGCGACGTACTCGGGGTGGATCGGGACGTGCTTCTCCACCTTGCGGGTGTACGCCTTGACCACGCCCTCCAGGGCGTCGGCGTGCTTCTTCAGCATCCGGTCCAGGAACCGGCGGTTCTCCTTCACCCGCACCTTCGGGGTCAGGCAGCGCAGCGTCTCCCGGACGTCGCCCCAGACGGCGAGGTCCAGTTTGGTGCGCCGGCCCAGGTGCTCGGGCCGCACGTCCACCTGGACGATCCGCACGTCGTCGGGGAGGAAGGCGTTGTAGGGGAAGTCCGTGCCGAGCAGGATCAGCAGATCGCACTCGTGGGTGGCCTCGTAGGCCGCGCCGTACCCGAGCAGCCCGCTCATCCCGACGTCGTACGGGTTCTCGTACTGGATCCATTCCTTGCCGCGCAGCGCATGGCCCACCGGCGACTTCACCCGCTCCGCGAACTCCATCACCTCGGCGTGCGCGCCCGCCGTGCCGCTGCCGCAGAAAAGCGTGACCTTGTCGGCCGCGTCGACCATCCGGGCCAGCGCGTCGATCTCCTCGTCACCGGGGCGGACCGAGGGGCGGCTGGTGACCAGGGCGTGCTGGAAGGCGCGTTCCGGCGCGGGTTCGGCGGCGAGGTCGCCGGGGAGCGAGACGACCGCGACGCCGCTCTGCCCGACGGCGTGCTGGATGGCGGTCTGGAGCACCCGCGGCATCTGCCGGGTGCTGGAGATCAGCTCGCTGTAGTGGCTGCACTCGGAGAACAGCCGGTCCGGGTGGGTCTCCTGGAAGAAGGTGGTGCCGATCTCGCTGGACGGGATGTGCGAGGCCAGCGCGAGCACCGGGGCCATGGACCGGTGCGCGTCGAACAGGCCGTTGATCAGATGCAGGTTGCCGGGCCCGCAGGACCCCGCGCAGGCCGCCAGCTTCCCGGTGAGCTGGGCCTCCGCCCCGGCGGCGAAGGCGGCGGTCTCCTCGTGCCGGACCTGGATCCAGTCGATGGCGGAGTTGCGGCGGATGGCGTCCACCACCGGGTTCAGGCTGTCCCCTACGACCCCGTAGAGCCGCCGGACACCGGCCCGCACCAGGATGTCGATGAACTGCTCGGCAACGGTCTGCTTGGCCACGAGAAGAGCCTCCTTCACACGGCGAACGGGCGGAACGGGCAACCGGCCGGCTCCTTTCCGGCTCCTTCCCATGAACCCATGGAGGGACGCACTCCGCCTCTGGGCGACCGGTTCCTGCTTCCGTTCGCTTTCCTTCCTCTTCCTGCCTCCGACCGTTCTTCTGCTTCCGTTCGCCTTTCTGCTTCCGTTTGCTACAGATCCCAGATGCCCACCGCCGTGCGGTCCCTGGTGTCGCCGGCGCCGCGCGGCTGGACGGCGGCGAGGAAGTCGACGAGGTCGGGCGGCCCCGGGACGGACCATGCGGCGGCGAGCCGGGCGGCGAAGTCCGGATCGCCGCTCAGCGGTGCCGCCACTCCGGCGCCGCACAGCAGCAGCACGTCGCCCGACCGGCCCGGCACGGCGCGGAACCGGAACGGCGTCGCCGACGGAATCGCCGGAGGAGGGCCGGGGGCGGGGTCCGGGACGGAGTGGGGGGCCAGGCCCGCCGGTCTCGCGCCGACCGGATCCAGGTCCTCCCAGCCGTCGTGACGGAGCCGGAACAGCCCGCCCGCGCCGGCGCCGAAGAACACCCACGTACGGCAGTCCGGGTCGCCGGGCACCAACAGGCAGCACAGCGCAGCCGGGTCCGCGTCGGCCGCCACGCCCAGCTCCGCCGCCCGGCCGCGCAGCCGCCCGAAACCGCGGGCGGTGAGGCGCTGCAACCCCGCCCTGAGCGACTCGCGCCGCCCGGCGCGGAGGTCCTGGGCCAACCGGGTGGCGCAGCGGCCGACGGCACCGCCGGCCCAGGCACAGGCCGCGCGGGCCGCGCGCTGGGCGACCGCTCCCCTGGGGGACAGGCCGGTGGCGACGGCCACCAGGAGGACCGCGTCCGGGTCCGCCCCGAACCGGGCGACGAGGAACGTCTCCCCGCGCACCTCGCCCCGCTGATACGCGTCGGCGCCGCGTTGCGAGACGGCACGGACGTCGGCCCGGCCGAACCGGGCGCCGTCCAGGACCGTGTCGGGCACCGGCTCGCCGAGGTCGTCCGCCGGACCCGCCTCGGGGAGCGGGAACGTGACGGGGACGGTCGCCTCCCAGGCAGCGGGCTCGGGATCCATGACGGCGTCGAGCGGCGCTTCCGCCGTGGCGGCGTCATCGATCGGCGCGTCCGTCGTGGCGGCATCGCCGGGGGGCGGGGCCGACAACGGCGGGACCGACGAGGAGGACGGCGGGGGCGGGGGCGGAGAGGGCTCCGCGGGCCGGGGCGGGGACGGTGTCCGCCGGGCGGGCGGGTCCCAGGACGGCGGTTCCCAGGCGCTCGGCTCCCACTGCCGGGGCTCGAACGACGTCAGGGAGAGCTCTCCCGCGGCGGCTGCCGAGGACGGGGACTTGCCGTTCCCCTCCCTCGTCGCCTCCCTCGTCCTCTGCCCCGTCCCCTCCTTCGTCCCCTCCCCCGTCCCGGAATCGTCGCCGTACAGCTCCCGCCACCACCAGTCGTCCCCTCTTCCGCGGCCCGCCCCCTGCTGCTTCATGGCCCGCATTGTCCCGTGGCGCATGCCGCCGAAACAGGGTGCGAACAGGGCGCGAACAGGGCACTCCAGGAAGCGCCGGTCGCCCGCTTCCGGCAGGCTTGGGCCATGCGGGCCGTGAGAGAGCGCAGCGTCCGGGCCCTCGTCCGGCGTGCGCCGTTCGGGCCGCGCCCGCGCGCCGGCGGCTCCGGGGCCGGCGCATGAACGCCTGGCAGCTGATCGGCGTCGGGCTGGTCATGCTGTTCGGCGTGTTCGGGGTGCTGGTCCCCGGCCTCCCCGGCCCGCTGGTCATCTGGGCGGGGCTGCTGTGGTGGGCGACGGCCGAACGGTCGACCCTGGCGTGGACGGTACTGATGGCCGGCACCGGCGTGCTGCTGCTCAACCAGGTGCTCAAGTGGCTGCTGCCGACCCGCAGTCTGCGCGACGCGGGCGTGCCCTACCGCACGCTGCTCCTCGCAGGCGCGGCCGGTGTCGCGGGGTTCTTCCTCGTACCCGTCATCGGCTGTCCGCTGGGCGCGCTCGGCGGCCTCTACCTCCTCGAACGCGTCCGCCTGGGCAGCCACGGCGATGCCTGGGCCTCGACCCGTACGGTCCTGCGCGCCATCGGCCTGAGCGTGCTGGTCGAACTGTTCGCCTGTCTGCTGGTGGTGGGTGCCTGGGTGGGGGCGGTGCTCGCGGGCTGAGGGGCGGCCGGCCCGGACCTCTGCCCCCACCGGAGGCTTCCGTCCGGAGCCACCGCCCCGCGTGCCCCCGTGTGCCCGGCGCCTTACCGGCCCGGCCGTCGGCGCCCGGCCGCCGCCTGCCCCCGCTTCTGCTCCATCTGGTGCCGGCCCAGTGCCTGCTTCTGCTTCCAGTCACGCCGGATCTCGGCGCGCAGCCGGGCGTCCGTCTTGGCCACGATGCGCTGGTTCTCCCGCTGCAGCTTGCGGTAGCTCTCCAGCCGACGGGCCGTCAACTCACCACTAACCACTGCCTCTTGGACCGCACAGCCCGGTTCGGCATCGTGTGCGCAGTCGTGGAAACGGCACCGTTCGGCCAGTTCCTCGACGTCGGCGAACGTCCGGGCCAGTCCGTCCGCCGCATCCCACATGCCGACGCCGCGGAGTCCCGGCGTGTCGATCAGTACGCCGCCTCCGGGCAGCACCAGCAGATCGCGGGTCGTGGTGGTGTGCCGGCCCTTGCCGTCCTGGTCGCGCACCGCCCGTACGTCCTGGACGTCCGCGCCGTGGAGGGCGTTGGCCAGGGTGGACTTGCCGGCCCCGGACCGCCCCAGGAGGACGGAGGTGGCGCCGGTGAGCACGGTGGAGAGCGTGTCGACGCCCTCCCCGGTGGCCGCGCTGACCGCAACCACCCGCACACCGGGGGCGGCGTCCGCCGCGTCCGCCACAAGGTGGCCGAGCGTGACCGGGTCCGCCACCAGGTCGGCCTTGGTGAGAGCCACCACCGGCTGCGCCCCGCTCTCCCACACCAGGGAGACGAACCGCTCGACGCGGTCCAGGTCCAGGGCCTCGGCCAGGGAGACCGCGACGACGGCGTACCCGACGTTCGCGGCGAGGACCTGGCCCTCGGAGCGCTTGGTCGAGGCGGACCGCAGGATGGCGGTGCGGCGCGGCAGCAACGCCCGTACCACGCCGTCGAGATGGTCGCCGGCGCGCCCGTTGTGCAGGTCGAGCACGGCCCAGTCGCCGGTGCACGGGACCCGCGTCGGGTCGCCGGTGGCCACCAGCGCGGTGTCCGCCAGGACGGTGCGGACGCGGTCGCCGTCCGGCACCACGGCGTCCACGCGGCCGCGGTCGACGCGGACGATGCGGCCGGGCACGAACCCCTGCCCGGCGAAGGGGGTGAAGAGCTCCGCGAATCCGTCGTCCCAGCCGTAGTCGGCGGTCAGCGGATGGGCAGCGGAGAGAGCGTGATCGAACAACGGGAGGGCCTTTCGGAAGTCGGAAAGGCGCGGTCCCGGCCGTGCGTGCTCGGTGCGCCCGGTGAGGCCGGGCACACGGGAGGAGCACGCGGAGGAACGAGAAGGAGTCGGCTCAGCCGAGGACCGCGGGGAGGACATCGATGGTCTTCTGGATGCGGATGCGGGCGGTGCCCGTGGCAGCGACGGTCATCAGATGCCACCTCCCTCTTCGGTGCGGTTCCCCGGCGCGGCGTGCGTCGGGCGCCGACGGATGGTGTCGACGACGGGTCAGACGGTAGACGGGCCGGCCGCGTCGCGCCAACGATTTACCCGGAGCCCGGATCGACTGCGGTGCCCGGATCGCCGGCGGAGGGCGGATCGCCGCCCGGTGCGGGACACTGGCCCGATGACGAGTGAGCCCCCCGAGCAGGAACCGACCATCATCTGGGAGGGTGCCGGACCCGTCGGCCCCGACGGCCTCACCGTCGGCCGCACGGCCGCGCTGGTCGGGGTCAGCGTGAAGACGCTGCACCACTGGGACACGGTCGGGCTGGTGCGGCCGAGCGGGCGCACCTGGGCCGGGTACCGCGTGTACTCGGCGGACGACGTCGCCCGGATCCACCGGGTCCTCGTCTACAAGGAACTCGGGTTCCCGCTCGCACAGATCGGCCGGCTGCTCGACGATCCGGACACCGACGCCCGCGCGCATCTGCGCCGGCAGCGGTCACAGCTCGTGGAGCGGATCGCCCGCCTGGAGAAGATGGTCGGCGCGGTCGACCGGATGCTGGAGGCGTCGAGGACGGGCCTGCGGCTCACCCCGGAGCAGCAGGTCGAGATCTTCGGCGCGGACTGGCAGCCGGGCTGGGTCGACGAGGCCGAGGAGCGCTGGGGCGACACCGCGCAGTGGGCCCAGTACGCGGAGCGGGCGGCCGCCATGTCGCCGGAGGACTGGAAGGAGGTCGCGGCGACGACCGACGCGCTCAACACCGACCTGGCCGCCGCGCGGCGCGCCGGTGTCGCCCCCGGCTCGGACGAGGCGAACGCCCTCGCCGAGCGCCATCGCGCGCTGCTCTCGCGCTACTTCGACTGCACCCACGCGATGCAGGTCTGCATCGGGCGGCAGTTCGTCGACGACCCTCGTTACGCGGAGTACTTCGACACCTTCGCGCCGGACCTCACCCGCTGGCTGCGCGACGTGATCTTTGCGAACGCCGAGGCCCACGGCGTGGACCCGGAGACCTCGACCTGGGGGTGACGCCACGGCCTACCCGCCGGCCGACTTCCCGGCGTCGTAGGCGAGAACCGCGTCGAGGTACTCGCCGATGGCGTCGCGGTTGCGGATCAGGCAGGCGATGCGGTCGGTCATCCGGTCCCGTTCGCGCTCCAGGGTGGCGATCATCTCCGGGGTCGCGTCGGGGAAGTAGATGGTCCGCGGCCGGTCCAGGCAAGGCAGGATCTGCTTGATGATGCGGGTCGGCAGTCCGGCGTCGAGCAGTCCCCTGATCTGCAGTACGCGGTCCACGAAGCGCTCGTCGTAGTCGCGGTAGCCGTTCGGGGTGCGGGCGGCGGCGATCAGCCCCTGCTCCTCGTAGTAGCGCAGCAGCCGCCGGGGTGTGCCGGTGCGTTCCGACAGTTCTCCGATCCGCACGGCCGCCCCTCCCGTATCGCCGACCCGGCCGGGCTCAGCATACGGGCGCGCCGTCGCGGCCCGGGTGCCCGGCGTCCGCTCAGTCGTGCGGCGGCAGTTGGCGGACCTGGTGGTCGGCGGCGTTGAGGGCCTCGTCGACCAGGCGCCGCAGATGGCCGTGGCGCAGGGCGTACACGGCGCGGCGGCCGTCCTTGCGGGTGGTGACCAGCCCGGCCAGCCGGAGCCGGGCGAGGTGCTGGCTGACGGAGGTGCGGGAGGCGTCGCACGCCTCGGTGAGGGTGGTGACGTCGGCCTCGCCCGCGCTCAGGCGCCGCAGCAGGGTGAGCCGGGTGCGGTCGGCGAGGAGTCCCAGGATCTCCACGGCGGCCGCGATCCGCGTGCCGTCGTCCGGCTCCTGCGCATCGTGCGCAGCTGATAGGTGCATGCGTGCGCTCATACGCACATAATGGAGGGACGAGGGCGGACGGCACAAGCCGCGCCCCGGACGACGGGAAGGTGCGATGCCTGTGAACGCGCACGAGTCGGCCCCCGAACTCCCCTCCCACGGCCACGGGCACGGACACAGCCATGGGCACGGACACAGCCACCACCATCCGCCCCACGCCCCCTGCGGGCGCTCGCGGGCGGCCCGGCTGCGGCACCGGCTCGCGCACGCCGTCACCCCGCACAGCCACGAGGCCATGGACAAGGTCGATCCCGCGCTGGAGAGTTCCCGCGAGGGCCTGCGCACTCTCTGGCTGTCGCTCGCGGTCCTCGCCTTGACGACCGTGGTCCAGGCGGCGGTCTTCGCGCTCTCCGGTTCGGTGGCGCTGCTCGGCGACACCCTGCACAACGCCGCCGACGCGCTGACCGCGGTCCCCCTCGGCATCGCCTTCGTCCTCGGCCGGCGGGCCGCCAACCGCCGCTACACCTACGGCTACGGCCGGGCCGAGGACCTGGCCGGGGTGGTCATCGTGCTCACCATCGCGGCGTCCGCGGTGCCCGCCCTCTACACGGCCGTCGACCGGCTGCTGCACCCGCGCGACGTGCAGCACCTGGGGGCGGTCGCGGCCGCCGCGCTGGCCGGTTTCGTGGGGAACGAGTGGGTGGCCCGCTACCGCATCCGCACCGGCCGCCGGATCGGCTCGGCCGCCCTGGTCGCCGACGGGCTGCACGCCCGCACCGACGGCTTCACGTCCCTGGCGGTGCTGCTGGGCGCGGGCGGTGCCGCACTGGGCTGGCGGGCCGCCGACCCGGTCGTCGGCCTGCTGATCACCGCCGCGATCCTGCTGGTCCTCAAGGGCACCGCCCGGGAGGTGTTCCGGCGGCTGATGGACTCGGTGGACCCGGCGCTGGTGGCGGCCGCCGAGGCGGCGCTGCGGGCGGTGCCCGGGGTGCGCGGGGTGGGGCAGCTGCGGATGCGCTGGATCGGTCACACCCTGCGGGCCGAGGCGGACATCGTCCTCGACCCGCGGCTGACCGTGGCCCGGGGCCACCGGATCGCGGTGGCCGCCGAGCACGCGCTGATCCACGGCGTGCCGCGGCTGACCGCGGCCACCGTCCACCTCGACCACACACCAGAGGACGGTGCCGCGGATCCGCACGCGGCGCTGGACCACCACGCCGCGCCTGCCCGCGGCCGGCCCGCACCGGCTCAGCTCAGGAGGGGGATCAGCCCCAGTCCGAACACCACGTAGAAGCCGGCCGCCAGGGCCAGCCGCCGGGGGGTCAGCCGGTGGGCGCGCATGGTCAGCAGGAGGTAGCCGATCGCGGCCATGGTGATCAGGCCGGACCACAGCAGGGCGGTGTCGAAGTGCCAGCTGGTGAAGAGCAGGCCGAGGCCGCTGGGGACGGTCGCCTGGATCATCATGGCGCCGGAGATGTTGGCCAGGGCGAGTTTGGTCTTGCCCTGGCGGACCCAGATCACCGCGTTCATGATCTCCGGCAGTTCGGTGGCGACCGGGGAGAGCAGCAGCGCGGTGACCGACGCGGAGAGTCCGAGCATCGGGCCGATGGCGTCCAGCTGGTGGACGAAGAGCTGCGAGGCGAAGAAGATCACCACCAGGGTGACCAGGGTCTGGGCGACGACCGCCCAGGTCGCCGGGGACGCGGCCCGGGGCTGGAACTTCAGCGGCTCCAGCTCGACGCCCTCCTCGTCGTCCTCGTGGTCGCCGCGGAGCTCGCGCCAGAAGTAGACCGCGTACACCGCGAAGAACGCCACGCCGAGCACCGGCTTGAAGGCGAAGGCGACCAGGCCGAGCGCGACCTTGACGACGAACACCGGCAGGAACCACGTCTGGTCCTTGGCCAGTCGCCGCAGGTCCCGCTCCGTGCCGAGGGCCTCCCCCGGCCGCTCCGCGGTGGCCGCCGCGCCGACCGCGCCGGCGGATGCGCCCGCGGGGACCGCGGCGCGCCGCCTGCGCCGCTGGAGCAGCAGCACCGCGCCGGTCACGCCGTATGCCACGGTGGCCAGTGCCAACGGGCCGCCCATCGCGGCGCCGACGCCGATGTCCTTGGCCTCAGGGGTGGCGCCGGTGGTCACCGCGACCAGGGTCACCACGGACTCCGGCAGGGCGGTGCCGAAGGCGGCCAGGATGGTGCCCACCGCCATCCGGCCCACGTTGAGCCGCTCACCGAGCCATTCCACGGCGTTGACGAACCACTCGCAGGAGAGGTAGATCGCCACCGCGCACGCGATGAGCAGGACGAAATGCAACACGCTGATCGTCAGCCTTTCCGCACCGGCGGGCTTCGAGGGCGACCGGCGTGGGAGCGGCGGACGGCTTCGACCCCGCCGACGCGTTCGAATCGTCGACAAAGGGCCGAAGGTCTCGCCCGCCCGCACCGTGACGGCGCGGGCCCGGCCACCGGGAGCCGCCTGCGGCTCCAGTGTGTCGACGACCGGTTTGCGGGGCTACTCCCCTTCGCAGCCCCCCACCCTACACACCACGGGCACGGACCGGCCTCGGCAGAGACGCCGGGGAGGCCGGCCGGGATCAGCCGGACTGCTGCAGCCGCAGGAGCGACGCGGCCAGTTGGTCCACCTCCTCCGGGGTGTTGTAGAGGGCGAGCGAGGCCCGGGCCGCGCTCTCCAGCCCGTAGTGGGCCAGGGCCGGCTGGGCGCAGTGGTGGCCGGCCCGGACGGCGATGCCGTCCTCGTCGAGCCACTGCGCGATCCGGGCCGGGTCCTGGCCCGCCAGGGTGAAGGTGAGCACCGCGATCCGGTCGGGGGCGGAGCCGATCAGGTCCAGGCCGGGGACCGCGGCCAGTGCCTGTTGGGCATGGCCCAGCAGCTCGGTCTCGTACGCGGCGACCGCGGAACGGTCGAAGCCGGTCAGCCAGTTGATCGCGGCGAGCAGGCCGACCACGCCGGCGATGTGCCCGGTGCCGGCCTCCAGGCGGTGCGGCACGGGCGCGTACGTGGTGTGGTCGAAGGAGACCGAGTCGATCATGTTGCCGCCGCCCTGCCACGGCGCCATCTCCTCCAGGATCTCCGGCTTGGCGTACAGGGCGCCGATGCCCGTGGGGGCGAACAGCTTGTGGCCGGAGAAGACGTAGAAGTCGGCGTCGAGGTCCTTGACGTCGACCGGGAAGTGGGCCACCGCCTGGGCGCCGTCCACCAGGACCTTGGCCCGGTAGCGGTGGGCGAGCGCGGTCATCTCCTTGACCGGCGGGACGGTGCCGAGGACGTTCGACGCCTGGCCGAGGGCGACCAGCCGGGTCCGCATGGAGAGCCGGTCGGCGTAGGCGTCGAGGTCGATCTGCCCGTCCGGCCGCAGCGGTACGGGCACCACCCGGGCGCGGGTCTCCTTGGCCACCATCTGCCAGGGGACGATGTTGGAGTGGTGCTCCAGCACCGGCACCAGGATGTCGTCGCCGGGGCCGAGGTTGGCCCGCCCCCAGCTCTGGGCGACGAGGTTGATCGCCTCGGTCGTGCCGCGGGTGAAGACGATCTCGTCCGGGGACGCCGCGCCCAGGAAGCGGGCGACGGCGGTGCGGCCCGCCTCGTACGCCTCGGTGGCCTCGCGGGCCATCGTGTGCGCGCCGCGGTGGATGTTGGAGTTGCCCGCGGCGTAGAAGCCGGAGACCGCCTCGATGACCTGGCGGGGCTTCTGGGTGGTGGCCCCGTTGTCGAGCCAGACCAGCGGTTTGCCGTTGACGGTCCGGTGCAGGATCGGCACGTCGCGGCGCGCCGACTCGGGCGAGAAGGGCGGCTGTTGGGTCAGGTGACGGCCCGTCGGTTCGGTGCCGTTCCAGGGGGCGCCGGCGGACTCGGGGGCCGGCGCGGGGGCACCGGTGCCGGCGCCGGACGCGGCCGCGGGGGCGGCGGGTGCCGCGGCGGTGCCGAGGCCGGGCACCGCCGCTCCGGTCGTGGGGACGCCCGCAGCGCCGGTCCCGGCCGACGGGAGTCCCAGCAGGTCAGGCGTAGTCATGGTAGCGGGACACCTCGACGTTCTGGAGGACGGCGAGGGCGTCCTCGACGAGGACCGCGGCGTTGAAGTACGCGGTCATCAGGTACGAGGTGATGCCCTTCTTGTCGACGCCCATGTTCCGCATGGACAGGCCCGGTTCGATCTCGTCGGAGACGTTCGCCGGGCGCAGCCCGACCACGCCCTGCTCGGCCTCGCCGACCCGCATCAGCAGGATCTCGGTGGTGCCGGTGTCCGCCCCGCCGGAGAACCGCACCTTGTCGGACGGGAGCAGCGGCACCCCGCGCCAGGTCAGCAGCGGGCTGCCGAAGCTGGTGTCGATGACCGGGGGCACGCCCCGCCGGGTACATTCGCGGCCGAACGCGGCGATGGTCCGGGGGTGGGCGAGGAAGTAGCCGGGCTGCTTCCAGACCCGGCTGAGGAGCTCGTCGAGGTCGTCGGGGGTGGGGGCGCCGTAGCGGGCCTGGACGCGCTGGCCGGGGGCGACGTTGCTGAAGAGGCCGTGCTCGGGGTGGTTGAGGAGGACGTCCTCCTGCCGCTCGCGGAGCGCGTGCGCGGTGAGATTGGCCTGGGTGCGGACCTGGTCCATGGTGCCGCTGTAGAGGTCGGAGACCCGGGTGTGGACGCGCAGCACGGTCTGGGCGAGGTTCATGTGGTACTCGCGGGGCGTGTCCTCGTAGTCGACGAAGGTCGCCGGCAGGTCGGGTTCGCCGGTGTGTCCGGAGCTGAGGTCGACCGGCACCTCGCTGCCCGGCAGTACGCCGTCCGCGGCGAGGTAGGCGTCGGTCGCGGCCCGCAGCGCCGGGTCGCGGTCACCGAGGCGGGCCAGGACGGCGCGGTCGAGGCTGAGCGCGGTGCCGGGGGTGAGCGCGGTGACCCGGTAGGGCATCGGGGCCGAGCGGGTCCAGGCGTCGAGGTCGAAGAACTGGCCGTCGCCGATCACGTCGAGCAGCGCGTCCTCGCCGTAGCGGCCGCGCGCCCGCTTCTCGGCGCGGCCCTGTACGATCACGAGCAGACGGCCCGTCACCTCCCCGCTCTCGGCGAGGACTTGTCCGGCGTCGAAGGGCACCGTCTCGAAGTCACCGGCGAGTTCGGTCAGCAGCGCGTCGTCCGCCTCACGCAGATACGGCAGTTCACGCAGGTCGCCGGGGATGACGCGGTGGGTGTCGCCGTCCTGGTAGGTGGCGATGCGGTCGTCACCGAGGACGTAGGTGCGGCGGCGGTTGACGCGGAAGACGCCGGATTCGACGTCCACCCACGGCAGGGCGCGCAGCAGGTAGCGCGGGGTGATGCCGCGCATCTGGGGTGTGGTCTTGGTCGTGGTCGCGAGTTGCCGTGCCGCATCCGGGGCGAGCGTCATCCGGTCGTTCACTGGGACCTCCATACGGGACCAACGGCATGCCGGCCACCCGGCGCGGGGCCGGCGGCATGCGGGACACCGGGATGGTCGGGGCCGGAATATGCGGTGCGCAATGGCTCACCGGCGGGCCCGCGGCCGGAAACGCTCGGAACCCGAAACCCACCATGACGGACCTACGTGCGATTACCTTGTGTCGCGCGGGCGTTACACCGCGTGGAATCGGCCTTCACGGGCCGCCTCGCAGCACCCAAGGCCCCCTACGTCGACGCCCGTCCCCCCTCCACAACCGACCGAATTTGCCCTCTTAAGGCCGCTTTGTCATTCCGAAAGTAATGCTTATGGTGGCGCGCCGATCACCGCTTCGGTCAACCACGGTGGGGGCGCTTCGCGTCCAGCCAAGTCAGTGGGTCCAACTGACTCTCATCCAACTGACTTTCACTGACTGTGGAGGAGCCTCCAGATGGAGAATCCGGATGTCCTCATCTCCGGCGCCGGCGTCGCCGGGCCGGCCCTGGCGTACTGGCTGAGCCGCTACGGATTCCACGTCACCGTGGTGGAGCGGGCTCCCGAACCGCGCCCCGGTGGCCAGGCGATCGACGTGCGCGGGCCGGCGCTGGACGTCGCGGAGCGCATGGGCATCCTGTCCGAGATCCGCCAACTCACCACCGACCTGCGCGGCGTCACGGTCGTCGACGCGTCCGGCAAGGAGCTGTACCGCAGCACCGAGCGCACTTTCACCGGCGGACAGATCGACAACCCCGACGTCGAGGTCATGCGCGACGACCTGTGCCGCATCATCCACCAGGCCACCGGCGACACGGTGGAGTACCTGTTCGACGACTCCCTCACCTCCCTCACCCAGGACGACCGGAAGGTCCACGTCACCTTCGAGCGCGGCGCGCCCCGCACGTTCGATCTCGTCGTGGGGGCCGACGGACTGCACTCCACCGTGCGCCGGCTCGCCTTCGGCCCGGAAGCCGACTGCCTGCGCCATCTCGGCAGCTACGTCGGGCTGTTCACCGCTCCCAACTTCCTCGACCTCGACTACTGGCAGGTCTATCACCAGAGCGGCGACCTGGGCGGCATGGTCATGAGCGCCCGGAACAACACGGAGTCCCGGGTGCTCCTGGCTCTGCGGCAGGCCGAGCCGCTGGAGTACGACCACCGCGACGTCGGCGCGCAGAAGCGCCTGCTGGCGGAGCGTTTCGCCGACGCGGGCTGGGAGCTTCCGCACACACTGAAGTACATGTGGGACGCGCCCGACTTCCACTTCGACTCGATGAGCCAGATCCACCTGGACAGCTGGTCGCGGGGCCGCGTGGTGCTGCTCGGCGACGCGGGTTACTGCGGTTCCCCCATGACCGGCCAGGGCACGAGCCTGGCGCTGATCGGCGCCTACGTACTGGCGGGCGAACTCAGGGCCGCGCGCGGCGACCACCGCGCGGCGTTCGCCGCCTACGAGAGGGAGCTGCGGGAATACGTCGCACGGACGCAACAGCTCGCGCTGGACAACGTGGAACGCCTGGAGGAGGCGATGGCCGCCACCGCTCAGGGCGAGCCGGAGACGCCGCCGGTCGTCAACGACAGTGACATGGCGAAGTTCTACGAAGTCGTCAACTCCCTTGCGTTGAAGACTTACTGAGCCGTACCGCTCGGGCCGCCCATACCGTGCGGACGGCCCGCGCCGCCGCCGCGCACCCCGCTCCCGCCAGCCCCGCCGCCGCCAGGACCCACAGGCTCGTCCGGTCCGCCGGCTGCCAGGCCAGCTCCGAGCGCTGGTTCACCACGAAGCCGTCGAAGAACATCCAGGAGACGAGGACGACGGCGGGGACCAGGCGGAGCCGGGCCGCCGCGGTGACGGCGGCGGTCAGCAGCGCGAACGCGGTGAGCGACAGCGTCAGGTGCGCGGCCTCGTCGGTCACCAGCAGGGCGGTCACCGCGACCGCGCTCGCCGCGGCGCCGACCGGCAGCACCAAGTCGCGGCCCGGCGTGTCGGCGGGCCGTGGCGCGGGGAAGCGCGGCGTGGGCCGTGGATGGGCGGGGACGGGATGGTGAAGGGTCGCCATGGGAGCACCTCCTGGGGCCGGGGGCCTGTGTGCCAGGGTGCGCGGGCCGCGGGGACGGGGGGCGATTCCGCGAGGGTCTTAACGCGGTGCGTACGGGCGGCGAGGAGATTCTGACGCGGCCCTGACACCGGGCGTCCGGACACCGGATGGTTCCTGTCGCGCCCCTGGCACGCAGGAGGTGCGGGGGCGTGTTGCATACTCGCACCTCGTCGCCCGGGATCCGCCCGGCGAACCGAACCACGATCGGCAGGACGTAGCCGCATGACCAGTACCCAGGTGGACCCCACTCCGCCGCCGGCCGCCACCCCGCCGAGGTGGCGGTCCTGGCTGCTGGACGGACTGAGCGAGCGGAGCGCCCGCCACCCCGGACCGCACGGCACGCCGCCCGCCGAGCACAAGGGCCACTCCTGGTGGCGGGTGATGTGCCTGACCGGCGTCGACTACTTCTCGACGCTGGGCTACCAGCCGGGCATCGCGGCGCTGGCGGCCGGGCTGCTGTCGCCGTTCGCCACGCTGGTGCTGATCGCGCTGACGCTGCTGGGCGCGCTGCCCGTCTACCGGCGGGTCGCCAGGGAGAGCCCGCAGGGCGAGGGGTCGATCGCGATGCTGGAGCGGCTGCTGCCCTGGTGGGCGGGGAAGCTGCTGGTGCTGGTGCTGCTCGGGTTCGCCGCCACGGACTTCGTCATCACGATGACGCTGTCGGCGGCCGACGCCTCGGCCCACGTCGTGGAGAACCCGTTCGCCCCGGCCGCGCTGCACGGCGCCAACCTCTGGATCACCCTGCTGCTCCTCGCCGCGCTGGGCGCGGTCTTCCTCAAGGGGTTCAAGGAGGCGATCGGGATAGCCGTGGCGCTGGTCGGCGTCTACCTGGTGCTCAACGTGGTCGTGCTGGCCACCTCGGCCTGGCAGGTGCTCTCCCACCCGGTGGCCATCGGCGACTGGTGGGGCGCGATGACCGCGCAGCACTCGTCACCGCTGGCGATCGTCGGGGTCGCCCTGCTCGTCTTCCCGAAACTGGCGCTGGGCATGTCCGGCTTCGAGACCGGTGTGGCCGTGATGCCGCAGGTGCGCGGCGACGCCGGGGACGACCCGGCCAAGCCGGCCGGCCGGATCCGGGACACCCGCCGGCTGCTGACCACCGCGGCGCTCATCATGAGCGGCTTCCTGCTGCTGTCCAGTCTGGCCACCACCATCCTGATCCCGCAGAAGGAGTTCGCCCCCGGCGGTGCGGCCAACGGGCGGGCGCTGGCGTACCTGGCGCACCAGCACCTGGGCGAGGCGTTCGGCACGGTCTACGACATCTCGACCATCGCGATCCTGTGGTTCGCCGGCGCGTCGGCGATGGCGGGGCTGCTCAACCTCGTCCCGCGCTACCTGCCGCGCTACGGCATGGCCCCGGAGTGGACCCGCGCGGTGCGGCCGCTGGTGCTGATCTTCCTGACCATCGCGTTCGGGATCACGATCGTCTTCGACGCCAGCGTCGACGACCAGAGCGGCGCCTACGCGACCGGTGTGCTGGTGCTGATGCTCTCCGCGTCGTTCGCCTCGACCGTCGCCGCCCGGCATCGCGGCCACCGGGGCGCGGCCATCGGCTTCGGCGCGATCACCCTGGTCTTCGGCTACACGCTGGTCACCAACGTCATCGAGCGGCCGGACGGATTGAAGATCGCCCTGCTGTTCATCCTCGGCATCCTGCTGACGTCGTTCGCCTCGCGGGTGCACCGCGCCTTCGAACTGCGCGCCGCGGACGTGGTGTTCGACGAGACCGCGGAGCGGCTGATCGACGAGGCGATGACAGCCGGCCCGCTGCGGGTGATCGCCAACGAGCCCGACGAGCGCAACGCGGCGGACTACCGGGAGAAGGAGTACAGCCAGCGCGAGGAGACCCACATCCCCGACGGCGGGCCGGTGCTCTTCCTGGAGGTGCTCGTCGAGGACTCGTCGGACTTCACCGCGGACTCGCACGTGCACGGCGTGGAGGCGTACGGCACCCGGATCCTGCGGGTGCAGGGCGCGGGCGTGCCGAACACCATCGCGGCGGTGCTGATGCGGCTGCGGGACCGGACCGGCCAGGTACCGCACATCTACTTCAACTGGACCGAGGGCCATCCGCTCAGCCACCTGCTGCGGTTCCTGGTCTTCGGTGACGGCGAGGTCGCGCCGGTGACCCGCGAGGTGCTGCGCCGCGCGGAGCCGGACCTGCGGCGCCGCCCGCGGGTCCACGTCGGCTGACGCCGCCCGCTCCCCCGCCCGCCTCGGCCGCCGGATCACTTCCGGCGGCCGAGGCGTTTCTCGCGCGAGCCGTCAGCGGAGGGCGGGTTCCGGATAGAAGTCCCGGGGGCGGCCCTGGTTGTCCTTGAGGCGGCCGAGCAGGCTCGCCGGGTATTCGATGAGCCAGTAGCTGGCCGTCGCCGCGAGCAGGGCGGCGAGGAGGACGATCAGCAGGGCCCGGGGGAAGCCGGCGGCGCCCTCGGGCAGCAGGCCGGCGTTGTGGAGCAGGAGCATGACCGGCTCGTGCCAGATGAAGAGGCTGTAGCTGACCAGGCCGACGAGGGTGAGCCAACGTGCCGTCAGAAGGCGGTTCCAGAAGGTCAGTTGGCGGATGTGGAAGGTGCTGAAGAGCAGCAGCATCCACAGGGCGGAAGCGAGCGGGTGGTAGTAGGTGGTGGTGAAGCCCTCCGGGCCGGACTGGCGGGAGAGGAGGGAGAGGCAGAAGAGGCCGGCCAGGGTGAGGGCGGTGAGGGGCAGGGCGGTGCGCCGGGTGAGGCGGGCCCGGTCGCCGAGGGCGGCGCGGGCCACCGCCAGTCCCATGCCGGCCGCGAAGCCTCCGAAGCGGGCCTGCGGGCCGAAGTAGGCCACCCAGTCGGTGTGCGGGACGCCGAGGCCGTAGTGCGCGTACGTGATCCAGGCGAGCGGGGCGGCGTAGAGGAGCAGGCAGCCGGCCGCGCAGACCGCGACCCGGCTGCCGCGACGGCGCAGCGGCCGGCAGGCGCGTACCGCGAGCGGGCCGAGGCCGGCGAGGACGAGGTAGAAGAGCACCTCCAGGGAGAGTGACCAGGTGGGGCCGAGGGTGTAGAAGATCCGCTCCTGGTCGAAGACGTGGGTGAAGGTGAGGTGTTCGGCGAGGTCCCGCCAGTCGCCGGGGAGGGTGGGGTTGCGGGTGGCCCAGATGACGAGGATGGCGAGGACGTAGAGCGGGAGGATGCGGATGGCGCGGCGGAAGAGGAAGGCGCGGGCCGGACGGGTGGAGCCGCCGTCGATCGCGGCCCGCGCGTAGGAGGAGGTGAGGAGGAAGGCGGAGAGGACGAAGAAGAGGTCGAGGGCCTCGAAGGAGAAGAGCGCGTCGACGCCGGGGGTGTCGATGGGCGGGTGGGTGCCCTGGGCGTCGTAGACGGTGTACTCCTGGCGGACGTGGAAGGCGACGGTGCTGAGTGCGGCGAGTCCGCGGAAGCTGTCGATGTCGCCGGCGCGGCGGCTCGGGGGCTTCTCCCGGCTTTCCGGTGTGCGGGGCCGGGTGGTCGGGGTGGTGGCGGTTGTCATCGGCGGGCCACCGCCCCGGCCTTCTCCCCGGCCGTCTGACCGGCCGTCCGGGTGCGCGGGGTGACCCGCCACTGGCGGTCGCCGAGGGCCTCCTTGAGGTGGGACTGGCGGGCGATCATGTTCTTGAAGTGGCTGTAGAAGACGGTCGAGACCAGGAGATAGGACCAGAACCAGCGGCGGCGGGCGCGGAGTTCGGGGACGGCCAGGCGCCAGGCGAAGAGGGCCTGGACGGGGCCGGCGGCGAGGGTGAGGAGCAGGGCGAGCACGCAGACCGGTACGGCCCAGTCGAGGTGCTGGATGCCGCCGGCCTTCCAGCCGGCGTAGAGCAGGATCGGCAGGATCTGGAGGGTCAGCCAGGGCTGGATCTCGCGCCAGCCCAGCAGGACCAGCAGCCCGAACTTCTGACGTAACGTCAGGAGCGGCGAACGCAGCCCGTTCCGGAGGTGCTTGAGGGAGACCTGGAGCCAGCCCTGGGCCCAGCGGGAGCGCTGGTTCCACAGGGCGGTAAGGGTGGTGGGGGCCAGTTCGCGGGAGATCAGGGTGCGGTCGACGGCGATCCGGGCGCCCGCGGTGAGGGTGCGCAGGGTGGAGTCGATGTCCTCGGTGAGCATGGAGCCGTGCATCCGGGTGCGGGCGAGCAGGTCGGTGCGCCAGAAGCCGTTGGAGCCGCCGAAGACGCCGAAGCCGTACAGCCGGGTGCGGCCGGGGTGGCTGACGGCGTAGATCGCCTCGAACTCGACGGCGACGAGCCGGGCGATGCGGGAGCTGTCGCCGTTGCGGACGACGCAGTGGCCCTGGACGACGTCGTAGCCGTGGGAGAGCCAGTGCCAGGCGTGCCGGAAGGCGTGCGGGGCGGGGTGGTGGTCGGCGTCGAAGATGCCGACGAACTCGCCGCGGACGCGGGTGACGGCGGCGTTGACGTTCTGGGCCTTGGAGGTGCTGCCGGCGACGGGCAGGAGGACGAGACGGGGGTCGCGGGCGGCAATCTCGCGGAGGGTGCCCTCGACGGGGAGCGGGTGCGGGGTGTTGTAGGCGAGGACGATCTCCAGCTCGCCGGGGTACTCCTGACGCAGGAACGACTCGACGGTGTCGACGATGGTGGCGGCCTCGTTGGGGAGGTACGCGGCGATCACCGCGCTGGCCGGCGGGTAGGGGGCGCCGGGCCGTTGCGGACGGGCCGGCGCGTCCAGCGCGTAGAGGCATTCGAGGATGATCAGCAGCGCGGAGAGCACCAGTCCGGCGACCACCGCCCAGTACATGCCGGAGCCGAGGTCCCAGCCGGCCAGGTACGCCTGCCGGTAGAGGACGAACGGCACGCCGATGCCCAGGAGTAACGCCAGGACCGGAGAGAGCGCGGAGAGCGCGGGGCGGAGCAGGGCGCGCAGCGGGGGCCGGCGGTGGCGGCCGGGGGTGCCGCGCATCCAGGGGGCGTGGCGGACGGGGCGCAGGTCGCGGTGGCGGAGCGCCTCGCGGGCCGCGTCGCGGGCCCGGTCGACGGCGTCGGCGGCGTCGGCGGCCTCGGCGAGCGGGAGCCAGCCGACGGCGGGGGTGAGGCGGACGTTCTCGTCGGCGACGACGAAGCGGGTGCCGGCGGCGGCGGTGGCGAGGGCGCTCAGGCCGCGTACGGCGGTCTCCTCGTCGATGCCGGGGAGCAGCATCAGCAGGTGGCCGTCGTCGTCGCGGCCGAGCCGGTCGCAGGCGCCGCCGAGTCTTTCGGCGACGCCGGCCAGCCGTTCGGCGATCTCGCGGCGGACCCGGGGGCCGAGCCGTTCCTCCAGGGCGGCGAGCTCGGCGACCGCTATGACGGCGAGGACGCCGTGGTGCCGGGCGGCGTCCGGGCGCTTGAGTTCGCGGTCGAGTTCGTCGAGGAAGTGGGGCCGGGAGTACAGGCCGGTGCGCGGGTCGCGGAGCAGGTGCTCGACGGGGACCGGGACGCGGCGGAGCTTGGCCTCGATGCGGGCGGAGAGTTCGTCGGGGTCGGATGCCTCGGATATGCAGTCGTCGGCTCCCCGGCGGAGCAGGTCGGCGACGCCGGCGGGGCCGGGGGCGCCGGTGACCATGAGGAGCGGCAGGGCACGTCCGGCGGGGACGGTGCGGACTTCGCGGATGACGTCGGCGCCGGCGTGCCCGGCGGCCGGTTCGTCGAGGGCGACGACGGCGTCCGGGGGCGCCTGGTGGAGGCGGCGGCCGGCTTCGCCGGGCGGTGCGTGGGTGACGTCGTGTCCGGTGGTGCGAAGGGTGTGGGTGAGGCGTTCCAGACGGGGGCCTGGGGTACCGACGACGAGGACGTGACCGGCGGGCTGGGGGGCGGTGGGGGTGGGGTGGTCCGTGCCGCCGAGCAGGGCCGTGGGTGAGCCGCCCTGGGAGTGTGCGTGGTGCGAAGTGAGCACCTGAGGTGGTCCTTTCTGGCTGCGGGGCACGCGGAGGCCGGCGGCGGGGCCCGGGGCCGGGAGCCGGTCGGGGCTCCTCGGGGCGGTCCTGGCCCGGTGGCCGCGCGGACAGGGCGGAGCAACCGCCCCTGTGCGGCGGCGAGTTGGGCATGCCGGGTGGCCGGCGGTGGGGGCGCCGGCGGCTCCATGGCGCGCGCGATGCGGGGAGGGTGACGATCAGGCGGGCGTCGGGTGGCGCTCGGAGGCGAGGGCCGGCGACGCGCAACCGATTGTCAGATGCATGACAGCTGAACAGGGTGCGCCGGGCTGCGTCTTCTCTCGACGGAAGGGACGGCGGCACAGCGGCACGCGGCCCCGGCGGGCGGCACGGCGGACGGCAGGCATCGGACCGCGCGGGGGCGGTCGAGCGCGTATCGCATAGGAAGGGTCCCATCCTGATCGGATCGTGGGGGGAGGACCGGATGTCTGGTGTACACCGACGGGCCCCGCTCGGCAAGGCCGTCGGCACCCGCCAAGCCTCCGCGACCACTGTGACGCGGCACCGTCATCCACGTAACGCCTTCATTACGTCCCGCCCTCGCGACGATCCCAACTGCCGCCAACCGCCTGGCAGATACCGGCACATCGGCCATACCCGGTGAGGAGATACGCACTGGAGGTTCGTACGTCTGGCCGATCTGTTAATCTGCCCGCTCCTGGATGTTCCTCCATGTCCGCTCCCTTTCTCCTCCCCCAGCACCCCCTGCTCACCGGGTGCAGCGAGGTGTCGCGTACGTGAACAGCGTTCCGTTCTCTCCCGCTCAGGCTCGCTCCGCGCGGGCCCGCGTGGGTCTGACCACGCGTCAGGTCGCCCAGTCCATGACGGCGTGCGGCGCGCCGGTGCGCCCCGAGGTGATCGAGGCGTGGGAGTACGGCTCCCTGCTGCCCACCGAGCCGCAGTTGTTCGCCCTGGCGGATGTGCTGTGGTGTCCGGCGGCGGTGCTGATGGGGGTGGAGCCGCGGACGCTGCTGGAGCACCGGCTGGCCCGGCAGCTGAGCGGGGAGCGGCTGGCACAGCTGGTCGGGATGACCCCGGAGGCGTACCACGCGGCGGAGGCGGCCAACGAGTGGCCCGGCGACTACCGGCAGACCAAGGCGCTGGTGGAGGCGCTGGGACTGTCGCTGCGCACGCTGATCGGGGTGATGGGGCAGGTCGAGGAGCTGGCCGGGCATCTGCGGGCGGCCATCGAGGGCCGCTGGAAGCCGCATGTCGCGCCGGTCACCGAGATCACCACGCTGAACCGGACGCGGGTGGGCGACGCGCTGCGCACCATGCACGCGGAGTTCGCGGACTTCTCCGAGCGGTACATGGGGCATGTGGTGGCGCGGAACGCCGATGCCCGGCTGAAGGAGATCGCGGCCGAGCGGTCGGCGTATCTGCGGCGGCTGGTGGACCACTTCTGGGAGCTGATCGGGGAGGCGGGCGAGGCGCCGCCGTTCAACTCGGTGCACTGACACGGCCGTTCGGCGGGGCGGGACCGGTGGTGGGCCCGGCCCGCCGAACGGCCGAGGGTCGGTGCGCCGCGGTGTGCGGTGTGCGGCGCGGTCAGTAGGCGTTCGGTCCGTAGGCGCCCGGGCCGTAGGCGTTCGGGGAGTGCGGCGGCGGGCCGTCCGGTGCCGGGCCGTCCGCGGCCGCCGTGGCCACGGCCGCCTCCTCGGGCTCGTCCTCCGCGAACTCGTCCCAGTCGATCTCCACCGACCTGCGACGGGTGAAGACGTTGAAGATCAGGTTCAGCGCGATGGCGGTCAGTCCGCCCAGGGTGATGCCGGAGTCGAGACCGCCCGGACGCCCTGCGGCATCCGCTCGAAGAACGGCGCGACCGCGGTGGGCAGGAACGAGGCGCCCAGACTCACCGCCAGGATCAGGGCGTTGCGCTCCTCGCGCAGGTCCACCTTGCCGAGGATCTGGACGCCGACCGCGGCGACCATGCCGAACATGGAGAGCGCGGCACCACCGAGCACCGGGTGCGGGATCGCGGCGACCACCGAGCCGGCCTTGGGCACCAGCCCCAGCACGATCATGAAGCCGCCGGCCGCGACCACCACGAACCGGCTCATCACCCGTGACATCCGCACCAGGCCGATGTTCTCGGCGAAGGCCACATACGGGAAGGAGTTGAAGATGCCGCCGAGGACGGTGGCGACGCCGTCGGCGCGCAGCGCCCGGGCGACGGTGTCGTTGCCGACCTGCTTGCCGGTGATCTCGCCGATGGCGTAGACGTCGCCGGTGGTCTCCACCATCGTGATCAGCATGACGACGATCATCGCGAGGATCGGGAACGGCTCGAACCTGGGCATTCCGTAATGGAACGGAGTGCTGACGCCGAACCAACCGGTCTGACCCACGCCACTGAAATCGACGTCACCGAGCAGCCAGGCGACGGACGTTCCGCCGACGAGTCCGAGCAGTACCGCGATGCTGCTCAGCAGCGGCTTGCCGATCCGCACGATCGCGAGAATGAACAGCAGGGTGCCCAGCGCGTATCCGAGGTTCTTCAGGTCGCCGAATTCCGGCTTGCCGGCCAACTGCGCTCCGCCGGCCGCGTCCTGGAGTGCCTGCGGGATGAGGGTCAGGCCGATGATGGTGAGAATCGTGCCGATGACGACCGGCGGGAAATACTTCACCAATTTGCTGAAGAACGGGGCGAAAAGGAAAGTGGCGATTCCTGCGGTGATGACCGCGCCGTAGACCACCAGAAGTCCGGCGGTGCCGCCGCCGGCGCCCAGTCCGATGGCGATCATCGGGGAGACCGCGGTGAAGGTGACGCCCTGGACGAGGGGCATCCGGGCGCCTATTCTCCATATCCCGAACGCCTGGATGATGGAGGCGATTCCGCAGGTCAGCAGGTCTGCGTTGATGAGGTAGACGAGTTCCTCGCGGGACAGTCCGAGGGCGTTGCCGAGCATGATCGGGACGATGACGGCGGCCGCGTAGAAGGCCAGGACGTGCTGGAAGCCGTAGAGGGCGAGTTTGCCGAACGGCAGCACCTCGTCGACGGGATGGGCCCGCTGCCGGGGAAACTGCCGAGACGATTGTCGCGCGAGTCGTGCCATCTCTGCCTTGCCTTCATGAGGTAGGTGAATAAGAAGGAACCCGGGCCCTGTGGTGCGTTGCCCTGCAAGTGCGGTACGTCCCGGTTCGCCGGGGCATCCTTTGCTCAGCGGACCGAAGTCCGGTAATTCCGTGGAATTGCGCAGGTGCGGGCTCGTCGGGGCGCTCACACTAGTTGACCTCTGCCGCTCCGCGCGACCAGCCAGGGGCGACGGCGAGGAATGCGCCGTAAAATCTGGAATATGGCTGAGCGGCCGGATGCGTCCCGTGCGCCCGAGCTCCTCGTGGAGTCCGGCGGTGTCAGCCAGGTGATGAGTCCGGGCCATGACTACCACGTCGGCCGGGACCCGCACAGCGAGCTGGTGTTCCGCGACGACCGGGTGTCGTGGCACCACGCGGTGCTCCGGGCCTCCGGGGGCCACTGGCTGGTGGAGGACGAGGGCAGCACGAACGGTACGTACACGGACGGGCATCGGGTGTCGCGGTCCGGGGTCGGACCGGGGAGCGTGATCCGCTTCGGGAATCCGGCCGACGGGCCGTGCGCGGTGCTCACCGGCGTCCCCCGCCCGACGAGCGCCGGCCGGCCGTCGTCGGTGTCGCGTCCGGCGGCCACCCACACCTTCCGGCGCCCCAGCACGGTCCGGCCGCTGCCGCCGGCCCGCACCACCCGCATCGGCCGGGCCGCCGACAACGACCTGGTCGTGGCCGACCTCGCGGTCTCCCGCCGGCACGCCGAACTCCGCTCCGGCCCGGACGGCTACCTCATCGCGGACCTCGGCAGCCACAACGGCACCTATCTCAACGGCCGTCCGGTCGAGGTCGCCCCGGTGCGGCCCGGCGACATCATCGGCATCGGCCACTCCTCCTTCGTCCTCGTCGACGACCGGCTCCAGGAGTACGTCGACACCGGCGAGGTCTCGCTGGACGTGCAGCGGCTGTCCGTCCGGGTCGGCAGGGGCACCGCGCGCCGGACGCTGCTGGGCGGGGTGTCGTTCCCGGTGGGTGAGAAGTCGCTGCTGGCCGTGATCGGCCCCAGCGGCGTGGGCAAGTCGACGCTGCTGAACGCGCTGACCGGGCTGCGGCCCGCCGACGAGGGCACCGTGCTCTACGACGGCCGGGACCTCTACCGGGACTACGCCGAGCTGCGCCGGCGCATCGGACTGGTGCCGCAGGACGACATCCTGCACACCCAGCTGAAGGTCCGCCGGGCGCTGGGCTACGCCGCGGAGCTGCGGTTCCCCGAGGACACCGCGCCGGCCGAGCGGGCCGCCCGGGTCGGGGAGGTGATCGGCGAACTCGGCCTGGGCGAGCGGGCCGGGCTGCCGATCCACAAGCTCTCCGGCGGGCAGCGCAAGCGTGTCAGCGTGGCGCTGGAGCTGCTGACCAAACCGTCGCTGCTCTTCCTCGACGAGCCGACCTCGGGCCTCGATCCGGGGATGGACCGGTCGGTGATGCACATGCTGCGCGGGCTGGCCGACGACGGCCGCACCGTCATCGTGGTCACCCACAGCGTGCTGAGCCTGGACGTCTGCGACCGGCTGCTGGTGCTGGCGCCGGGCGGCACGCTCGCGTACTACGGGCCGCCGGAGGAGGCGCTGCCGTACTTCGGGTTCGGGCAGTGGCCGGAGGCGTTCGAGGCGTTCGAGAACGACCGCGGGCGGGACTGGGACGGGGAGTTCCGGGCCTCGCCGCTGTACGGGCGGTATGTCACCGGGGAGAGCCGGCAGCCGCCCGCGCCGCCGGTGCCGCGGGCCGGGGTGGCCGCGCCGCCGCCGACCCGGCGCTGGGGCGCGCAGCTGTGGACGCTGGTGCGGCGGTACGCGGCGGCGCTGTCCTCGGACCGGACGTTCCTGGTCATCATGGTGGCGCTGCCCTTCGTGATGGGGGCGATGGCGCACGGCCTGAGCGGCGGGAAGCTGGCCGCGGGCACGGCGACGAACGTGCTGCTGATCCTGTGCGTGGGCGCGGTGCTCACGGGGGCCGCCAACGCGGTGCGCGAGCTGGTCAAGGAGCGGGTGATCTACCAGCGGGAGCGGGCGGTGGGGCTGTCCCGGTCGGCGTACCTGATGTCGAAGGTGCTGGTGCTGGGGACGGTCACGGTGGTCCAGGCGGTGGTGCTGACGGTGGTCGCGCTGTTCGGGGTGGGGCTCGGGGCGCCGGGCGGCGCCGGGGTGCTGATGCCGCCGCTGCTCGAAATCGCCCTGGCGGTGGCGCTGTTGGCGTTCACCGCGATGATGCTGGGGCTGCTGGTGTCGGCGCTGGTGCGCAAGGAGGAGGTCACCATGCCGCTGCTGGTGCTCCTCGCCCTCGTGCAGGTGGTGTTCTGCGGGGCGCTGCGCTCGCTGCGCGGCACGCCGGTGCTGGAGCAGGTGTCGTGGCTGGTGCCGTCCCGCTGGGCGCTCGCGGCCATGGCGGGCACCGTCGACCTGCACCGGATCCTGCCGCCGCAACCGCTGACCGGGGACCCGCTGCTCCGGCATGCGGTGGGCCCCTGGCTGCTGGACATGGGGATGCTGGTGGTGCTGTCGGCGGTGTGCGGCTTCCTGGTCCTGCGGCTGCTGCGGCGCCATGAGCCCGAGGTCATGCGCCGTTAGCCGGGACCGTCGGTGCGTACGGCGCCGGGCCGTGCGCGAGAAGCGTCGAGGAGCCGCCTGTGACCGCGCCGGACTTCCGCCCCAGCCATGTCGTCCCGCCGGACGGGATGCCGACGTGGGCGGCGCCCGATGGTACCCGTCCGCTGGTGCCGCTCGATCCGCTGCTGCCCGTCCAGGTCGTCCGGCGGCGCGGCGACTGGGCGCTGGCGCGGTGCTCCAACGGCTGGTCGGCGTGGGTGGACGGGCGGCGGCTGCTGGCGGTGCCGCACGGCCCGCCGGCCGCCGGGCAGCCCACCGCCCGGACCGCGGACCCCCGCCCGCTGCTGGCCGCCGCCGAGGACGCGCTGGCCCGCTACCGGCAGGGGGTCGAGGAGTTGCTGGCCGGGCGGCTGGACCGGGAGGCGTTCGCGGAGCGGACGCGCGGGACGCGGATCGGGGCGGTGGTGGACGGCGACGCGGTGTGGCTGTACGACGCGCGGCACGAGCGGTGGTGCTTCTGCGACGGGGCGTCGCTGGTGACGTTCGCCGTGACGGACGAGCCCTCGACGGACGGGGCGGAGGAGGCCGGCACGGGGGAGGCCGGGGCGGCAGACGCGGGGGACGCGAGGAGTGCGCGGGGCGGGGGCGGGCTGCCCGGGGAGGCGGAGTTCCCGCCGCCGTTCCCGCCGCCCGGCGGGCCGGGTGACCGGACGTGACCGGGTGGCCGGGCGGCGAGCGGGCCGGTGAGCCGGCGGACGCCCGGCCCGGGGAGCGGTCGCCGGTGCCGGACTCGGGCGGGCTGCGCGGCCGGCGGATCGCCGGGTACCTGCTCGGGGAGGAGATCGGCCGGGGCGGGATGGCGGTGGTCTACAAGGCCGAGGACCTGCGGCTGGGCCGGACCGTGGCAGTGAAGCTGCTGGCGCCCGAGCTCGCCCGGAACGACACCTTCCGTAAGCGCTTCGTGTACGAGTCGCGGGTGGCCGCGTCACTCGACCATCCGCACATCGTGCCCGTCTTCGAGGCCGGGGAGGCCGACGGGCTCCTCTACATCGCGATGCGCTACGTCGCGGGCCGCGATCTGCGGGCGCTGCTGGACTCCGAGGGCCGGCTGCCGCTGGCGACCGCCTGCCGGATCGCCGGCCAGGTGGCGTCCGCGCTGGACGCGGCGCACGCCCGCGACCTGGTGCACCGCGACGTCAAGCCCGGCAATGTGCTGATCGCCGAGGGCACCGACAGCGACCGGCCCGAGCACGTGTATCTGACCGACTTCGGGCTGATGAAGAAGTCGCTGTCGCTGACCGGCTTCACCAGCGTCGGCCAGTTCATCGGGACGCTGGACTACGTGGCGCCCGAGCAGATCGCCGGGCGCCCGGTGGACGGCCGCTGCGACGTCTACGGGCTGGCCTGCGTGACCTACGAGATGCTGGCCGGGACGCCGCCGTTCGTCCGCGACGACGACCGGGCGCTGCTCGGCGCCCATCTGCACCAGGCGCCGCCGGCGCCCAGCGGTGCCCGGACCGACCTTCCGCCGGCGGTGGACGCGGTGTTCGCCCGCGCGCTGGCCAAGGCGCCGGAGGAGCGGTACGGGACCTGCCGGGAGTTCGTGGCGGCACTGCGGGTGGCCGGGCGGACCGGGGCGGCGGGGGTGTCGCCGGCGGAGCCGGCCCGGACCCGGCCGGACGTCCCGGTCGGCGGGGCGGACCGCGGGACCGCGCGGGGTAACGCTCCCCCGCCGCCCCCGAGTTGGGCGCTGCCGGTGTTCCCGGTGTCCGGCGGGCGGGGGCGTAGGTCGGCCGGGGCGTAGGCCGGGGGCGTGGGCCGACGGCCGGGCCCGGTCCTGCGGCCGGGAGTCCGGTCGTCAGGGGCCCGGCCCAGTCAGGGGCCCAGCCCAGTCAGTCGGGAGTCCTGTCGTCAGGAGCCGCCCGGCGGGCGGGCGCCGCGGAGCCGGCCCGGGTGGCGGACCCGGCGCGCCGCGAGGCCGCCGGCGAGGCCGGTGACCAGGCCCCAGGCGGCGCCCACCCCCACCAGCCGCCACAGCTGCGGCCGCAGCGTCACCGCGCCGCCCAGGTCGCCGCCGAGGTCGCCGACGCCGATCAGGGAGAGCCCGTAGTGGGCGTCGATCCGGGTGAGCAGCCCGACGACGAGGAGGGTCAGCGCCAGCGCCACCGCCATCTCCACGGCGTGCCGCCACAGGGGCGTTCGGGCCGGGGCGCGGACCGCCGCGGCGAACGCGGCGCCGAGCAGCACCACCGCGGCCACCGCGACCAGCAGCCGGACCCGCCCGTCCTCGGCGCCGAGCGAGCCCAGGTCGACGGTGTGCGCCCCGCGGTGCCCCAGCACCTCCTGCAGGGCGTGCGGCATCGGCAGTCCGAGGGCCTTGTCGACATGGCCGGTCCAGGCGCCGCCGGTGCCGATGCCCAGCGCGAGCCAGGCGAGGTTGGGCAGGCCGAGCAGGATCACCGCGAGGGTCCGGGCCGGGTCGCCGCGGGTGATCAGCTCGGCGATCCCGACCAGCAGCCCGAGCCCGGCGTAGACCAGCAGGGTCAGCAGCATCGCGTGGGCGGGCGGGCGGACCGAGTCCTGGAAGCGCAGCAGCCGGGAGGAGAGCGGCGCCCCGCGGGAGACGAGGAAGGCCAGCACCAGTATGGCGAGCACCCACAGCAGGCCGTAGCCGAGGGTGGCCGGGACGTCGGCGCGGAAGCCGACGGTGGGGGTGCTGCCCAGGAGGGCGCCGATCCGGTCGGCGAGGTCGTTGCCGACGGTGACGGTGAAGCTGTGGCGGGCGGCGAGCGCGATCAGCCACAGCAGGACCAGCCAGCACCCCGCCGTCCGGGCGATCCGGCCGAGGAGTTCGCCGGTCGGCGCGACCGCGCGGTGCCGCAGCGGACGCAGGAAGACCGCGGCGGTGACCAGGGCGCCGGCGAGGGTCACCGACAGCGGGACGGCGTCCACGGCGGCGTGGGCCTCGGCGATGATCCCGGCGTCCCCGGTCGCGTCCAGCGAGCCACCGGCCGCGGCGATGACGGCGGCCGCGACGACCGAAGGGAAGGCGCCCGCCGGCAGGCCGGCCGCGCCCGCCGCCCACAGGCCGAGCGCGGCGGTCACGGCCATGGTCACCAGGCCCGCCAGGGCGGCGCCGAGCGCCTCGCCCCAGTGGCGCAGGGCCACCGGGACACCGTGGGAGGACGGGTTCTCCGGGCCGGCCGCCGCCGGGCCGGGCGTCTGGCTCACGACTGCCTCCTGCGGGGTCTCGTGCCGGGCGCGGGGCCGAGGCGCCGTCCCGGCCACGGTACGCACGTTCCGTGCCGCCCCGCTTGCGGAGCGCGCCCGACCTGAGCACACAATGAACCAGCCGCATATGCCTACATATGGCTGTTAAGCCGCAAATCCGGGCGTAGTTCGCCGCGCCCGACGGCCCGAGCACGCCGGGAAGAGGGACCCCGTGACATCTTCACCGCCACCGGACGACCAGCCGGGAAGCGAGCCGACCGGCCCGCCGTCCGGTCCGCTCTCCGACCGCCCCACCGAGCCCTCCCACCCACGGACCCAACCCTGGCGGCCGACCCCTTCGCCGGACGACACCGGCGGCGGAGGCCGCGAAGGGGGCGGCGGGGACGGGGGAGGCGGCGACCGTGGCCGGGGTGAACCGGGCGGCGAGCCCCCCGGGCCGCGCCGGCCCTGGTGGCGGTCGGCGCCGCGGATCGCGCTCGCCACGGCCGCGGTGGTCGTGGCCGTGATCCTCGCGGTGGTGCTGCCCCGCTTGGGCGGCGGCGGAAGCGCGGGCCAGCTGGTCCTGGAGCCGGCCGGCGCGTCGGGCCCGTCCCCGTATACCGGCACCACGGTGAACGAGGACGGCACCGCGTCCCCGACGGCCACCCCGTCCGTCGCGCCGCGCGGCGACCACCAGGCCACCAGCGTGTCGGGGGCGGCGCCCGGCCTGTACGGCGGCAGCCAGTCCAAGGCCAGCTGCGACGTCGAGAAGCAGATCCGCTACCTCCGGGACAACCCGGACAAGGCGCGGGCGTTCGCCGGGGTGGTGGGGAAGAGCACCGAGGAGCTGCCGGCGTATCTGCGGTCCCTGACCCCCGTACAGCTGCAGGTCGACACCTGGGTCACCAACCACGGCTACCAGGACGGCAAGGCCACCGACTTCCAGGCAGTGCTCCAGGCGGGCACGGCGGTGCTGGTGGACGCGCTCGGGGTGCCGCGGGTGCGCTGCATCTGCGGAAACCCGCTGACGCCGCCGGCGGCCACCGGCGGCAAGGGCCTGACAATCCAGGGAAAGCCCTGGCCGGGGTTCCGGACCGCCAACGTGGTGACCGTGCAGCAGGCGCCGAAGCCGGTGAAGAAGTTCGTCCTCAAGGACCCGGACACCGGGCAGTACTTCACCCGCCCGTGCGGCAGCGACGGCAGTACGGACCAGCCGGCGCCGCCGCCGTCCACCTCGCCGTTCTCCCCGCCCCCGTCGACCTCGCCCTCCCCCGGGTCCTCCTCCGGTTCGCCGGGAAGCACGACGCCGTCGTCCCCGCAGTCGCCGGGCAGCACCTCGCCGGAGTCCCCGTCGGGTCCCGGCTCGACGCCGGGCAGCCCCTCGCCCCCCTCGCAGCCCACACCCGGACCCACCTCACCGGAGCAGCCCAGTACGCCCGGCGGGGGCGAGTCTCCCGGCACCCCGGCCGGCTCCGGCTGACCCGCCCGGCGCCCTCCGGGCTTCGATATCGAACCGTGTCCTAATAAACCGATGCACCGCACAACCTCTGAAGCGGACAAAACGTCTGGATATGCGGCGGATGCCTGTGGCACCGCCGCTGTCCGTTGTTCAGCTTTGGAGGGACCCTCGTGCACGCCGGAACACGTCGCCACACCGCCCGGTTGATACCCGCCGCCCTCGCGGCGGGGCTGCTGCTGACCGCGTGCGGGACCGGCGCCGGCTCGTCCACGGCGGCGGAGCCGGCGGCCAAGGTGACCGTCACCCCGGCCGCCGGCGGCAACGCCGCGAAGCTCGGCTCGCCGATATCCGTCAAGGCGGACGGGGGCAAGCTGACCGCGGTCGACGTCAAGGACGACAAGGGCGAGAAGGTGCCGGGCCACCTGACCGCCGACGGCGCGTCATGGACGTCCGAGGGCAAGGTCCGGCCGAAGACCACCTACACCGTGACCACCAAGGCGAAGTCCACCGGCGGCAAGGAGTCCGAGGCCACCTCGAAGTTCACCACCGAGCAGGCCGAGAAGGTCAACAAGCTCACCAACACGCCGGGCAACGGGCAGACGGTCGGCACCGGTATGCCGGTCTCGATCAAGTTCGACCACAAGGTGGCCAAGAGCCAGCGCGCCGAGGTCGAGAAGGCACTGAAGGTCACCAGCCAGCCGAAGGTGGAGGGCGCCTGGGGCTGGGTCAGGGACTGGGACGGCAAGGACCGGATCGACTGGCGGCCCAAGGACTACTGGCCGAGCGGCACCAAGGTCTCCGTGCGGGGCGCGCTGGGCGGGATAGATTCCGGCGGCGGCCGCTACTTCACGCGCGACTACGACTTCGACTTCAAGATCGGCGCCGACCACAAGGCCGTCATCGACGTGCCCTCGCACAGCATGACCCTGTACGAGAACGGCAAGCCGGTCGACACGATCAAGGGCTCCGCGGGCTCCCCGGAGGCCCCCACCCGCGGCGGCATCCATACCGTCCGCAGCAAGAACGCCGCCGAGACCATGGACTCCGCCACCATCGGCTACGGCAACCAGTGGATGCTGGACTCCAAGTGGGTCACCCACCTCACCGCCTCCGGCACCTTCCTGCACTCCGCGCCCTGGAACCAGTCCATCGGCGTGGTCAACAACAGCCACGGCTGCTTCGGCATGACGACCTCGGACGCCAAGAAGGCGTACGACTTCCTGAGCATCGGCTCCACGGTCGAGGTGAAGGGCACCTCCAGCACCGTGAAGACCGACGTCGGCAACGGCCTGGAGGTCTGGCAGGAATCCTGGCAGCAGTGGCAGCAGCGCAGCGCCCTGAAGTAGCCACACCGGCCACACCCCACCGAAGCGCCGCCACCCGGGACGTCCGGGCGGCGGCGTTCGGCGTACGGGCCGGGTGGCGTGCGGCCGGTCAGGCGGTGTGCAGGGCCGGGTCGCTGACGCCGGGCTTGCCGGTCTCGACGTGGCCGGCGAGGCGGCGCAGGAAGCCGGCGTCGGTGTCGGCGGTGATGGTGAGGTCGTACCAGCGCTTGCTCGCGGTGAGGTCCACGCGCTGGGTGACGGTGCCGCCGGGGTCGACCCGCACGGTCCGCTTGGCGCCGCCGTAGGTGTTGGCGACGGTCAGGCGGGCGGGGGCGGTGCCCGGGTTGGTGAAGGACAGCTCCAGGCGGCCGGAGGCGGCGTCGTGGCGGGCGGTCACCTCGGGGACCGGCTTCTTGCCGGGGCCCCGGAAGGTGCGCAGGAAGCCGTTGGGGCCGTGCACCGTCAGGTCGTAACTGCCCTTGGAGTAGGCGGTGTTCCAGGTGTCGGAGAGGGTCTTGCCGGCCTCGGTGGTGTACGTCCAGGGGCCGTCGGTGCGGTTGCCGGAGGTGACCAGGAAGCAGGCGCCGGCGGCGCCGCCGCCGCTGAACGTGAGGGTGAAGCGGCCGCCGGCGACATCGGCCCGGCCGTCGGTCAGCGGGACGTAGGGCAGCGGCCGGCTGGGGCGGGAACCGGCCTCCTGCTTGGGCAGCACGGGGGTGGCGGGCGGCGTGGGGTGGTAGCTGTCGTGCCGGTCGTGGTCCGGCGGCTGGTAGCCCTTGGTGTCCGGGAGCGAGGCCGGCTCGGTGTTCTCCAGGGAGAAGTCGAAGGCGGAGGTCAGGTCGCCGCAGATCGCGCGGCGCCAGGGCGAGATGTTGGGCTCGTGGACCCCGAAGCGGCGCTCCATGAAGCGGATCACGGAGGTGTGGTCGAAGACCTCGGAACAGACGTAGCCGCCGGTGCTCCAGGGGGAGACCACCAGCATCGGGACGCGCTGGCCCAGGCCGTAGGGGCCGGCGGCGTAGGTGGCGTTGCCGGGGAAGTGCTCCAGGGCGGTGTCCACGGTGGAGCGGCCCTGGTCGGCGGAGGCCGGCGGGAACGGCGGGACGACGTGGTCGAAGTAGCCGTCGTTCTCGTCGTAGGTGATGAACAGCGCGGTTTTGCTCCACACCTCGGGGTTGGAGGTGAGCGCGTCCAGGACCTGGGACACGTACCAGGCGCCGTAGTTGGCGGGCCAGTTGGGGTGCTCGGAGAACGCCTCGGGGGCCGCGATCCAGGAGATCTGGGGCAGTTTGCCGGCCTTGACGTCGGCCTTGAGCTGGTCGAAGTAGCCATCGCCCTGCTTGGCGTTGGTGCCGGTGCGGGCCTTGTCGTAGAGCGGGTCGCCGGGCTTGGCGTTGCGGTACTGGTTGAAGAAGAGCAGTGAGTTGTCGCCGTAGGTGCCGCGGTAGGCGTCGTCGATCCAGCCCCACTTGCCGGCCGCGTCCAGGCCGTCGCCGATGTCCTGGTAGATCTTCCAGGAGACGCCGGCCTTCTCCAGGCGCTCGGGGTAGGTGGTCCAGCCGTAGCCGGCCTCCTCGTTGCCGACGACCGGGCCGCCGCCGGTGCCGTCGTTGCCGACGTAGCCGGTCCACATGTAGTAGCGGTTGGGGTCGGTGGAGCTCATCAGCGAGCAGTGGTAGGCGTCGCAGATGGTGAAGGCGTCGGCGAGCGCGTAGTGGAAGGGGATGTCCTTGCGCGTCAGGTACGCCATGGTGCCGGTGCCCTTGGCGGGGATCCACTGGTCGTACCGGCCGTTGTTCCATGCCTGGTGGCCGCCGTGCCAGTCGTGGTTGAGGCCCTCGATGAACTGCATCCCGAGGTTCTCGGCGTCGGGGTGGTAGGGCAGTACGTCCTTGCCGCCGTCGGCCTGGTACCAGACGGACTTGCCGTTCGGCTGGGTGACCGGGCGCGGGTCGCCGAAGCCGCGGACGCCGCGCAGCGAGCCGAAGTAGTGGTCGAAGGAGCGGTTCTCCTGCATCAGGACGACGATGTGCTCGACGTCCTTGATGGAGCCGGCGCTGCGCCGGGCGGGGATGGCGGCGGCGCGGGCGATGCTGCTGGAGAGGGCGGTGGCGCCCGCGGTGGCACCGGCTATCTGGAGGAAGCGCCGGCGGTTGATGTCAGCCATGTGTCTGGGGACCTCGTGTGGGTGGGGGATGACGGACGGTCGGATCGGGAGCGCGGTGCGGAAGGGGTCGTTCGGATACCGCGGTACAGCGGTCAGCAGAGTGTTCCAAGAGGAACGAGGGTCCGGGAAGGGGGGATGTCCCGGAGGTGACACCTCGCGGTACGCAGGACGAACTCGCAGGCCGGAGGCGCCCGGGCACGGCAAACGGCCGGCGGGTCACGGTGGTTGTACCGTGACCCGCCGGCCGTGGGCGGTGCCGAGCCGGGGGCTAGGGCGTGGGGAGGGGCTCCTGCGGCGTGGGGAAGGGCTCCTGGGGGACGGGCGGGGGCGGCACCACGTCCGGGACGCTGCGCAGGGGGTCGGGTGGGGTGGACGGGGCGGTGCGGGCGGCTTCGACGCGGCGGGTGAACCAGACGACCTTGCCGTCGGGGGTGCCGCAGGTGCCCCAGCTGTCGTTGCGGGCGGCGATCCGGGCGAGTCCGCCGCCGGCGGCGCTGTCCAGCCGCGGCAGCCGGGGGCCCTGGTCGGCGACCGCGGCGGTCAGGTGGCGGCCGGTCCGGCGGAGTTCGACCACACAGCGGGCGTCGGGGCCGATATGGCGGTGGACGTTGGTCAGGAGTTCCGCCACCCCGTCGCACACGGCCGGGATCTGCGGTTCGAGGTTCCAGTGGCGCAGGTGCGCGGCGACGATGCGCCGGATCTGGGGGACGCGCTCCGCCGAGACGTGCAGTTCGACCGTGTAGTGCCGGTCGCCGGGTGGTGTCATGTCGTGGCTCCTCACCGCGAGGCTCACGTCCTTCACCTCGTTGGACCAACGAACCCCGAACACGAAGAGTGAGCAACCGTCAGTATGGGTGGACTGCCATGCTGACCCGGGGGTTCCGGGCCCGCAACGCGGGAGGTCCGTTTGAGGCGGACCGCTCTCAGGTGAGCGGCGCGGCCAGTGCGGCGAGGACCTTGTCCGGTGTCAGCGGCAGCTCGCGCAGCCGGGCGCCGGTGGCGTGCCACACCGCGTTGCCGATCGCGGCCGGGGTGCCGACGATGCCGATCTCGCCGATGCCCTTGCTGCCCATGGGGTTGAGGTGCGGGTCCTCCTCGTCGAGCCAGTGCGCCTCGACGGCCCGCACGTCGGCGCAGGCCGGGACGTGGTACGCGGCCAGGTCGCGGGCGGTGAAGTCGCCGAAGACCGGGTCCAGGGCGCTGTCCTCCATGAGCGCCATGCCCAGGCCCATGGTCAGGCCGCCGACGAACTGGGAGCGTGCGGTGCGGGGGTTGAGGATCCGCCCGGCCGCGTACTGGCCGAGCAGGCGGCGGACGCGTACCTCGCCGGTGCGGGTGTCGACCTGCACCTCGGCGAAGACCGCGCCGAAGGAGTGCCGGGCGTACGGGGACGGCTCCTCGGCCTCCCGGCGGGTGTCCTCGGCGACCGTGATCCCCTCGGCGGGGAGCGGCCCGTCGTGGTCGCGGAGCCGGGCCCGCAGCGCGGTGCACGCCTTGTGGACGGCCCAGCCCCAGGAGCCGGTGCCGGCGGAGCCGCCGGCGAGCACGGCGGACGGCAGGTCGCTGTTGCCGATGTCGACCCGGACCCGGTCCTCGGGGGCGCCGAGCGCGGCGGCGGCGATCTGGGTGAGGACGGTGCGGGCGCCGGTGCCGATGTCGGTGGCGTTGACCCGGATGCGGTAGCCGCCGTCGGGGTCGGCGTGTGCCTCGGCGTCGGTGGCGGCGATCTGGAAGGGGTAGGTGGCCGCGGCGACGCCGGTGCCCAGCAGCAGGTCGCCGTCGCGGCGCACGCCGGGTCGCGGGTCGCGGGACGACCAGCCGAAGCGGTCGGCGCCGGCGCGGAGGCAGTCGGCGAGGTGGCGGCTGCTGAAGGGGCGGCCGGAGTCCGGTTCGGTGGCGGGGTCGTTGCGCAGGCGCAGTGCGACGGGGTCGAGGTCCAGGACGGCGGCGAGTTCGTCGACGGCGGACTCCAGGGCGTACATCCCGGGGGCCTCGCCGGGGGCGCGCATCCAGGAGGGGGTGGGGACGTCGAGGGGGGCGACGCGGTGCACGGTGCGGCTGTGCGGCGAGGTGTACATGACGCGGGCCGGGACCGCGGCCTGTTCGACGAACTCGGTGACGGTGGAGGTGTGGGTGACGCTCTCGTGGGCGAGGGCGGTGATCACGCCGTCGCGGGCGGCGCCGATCCGCACCCGTTGGATCGTGGGGGCGCGGTGGCCGACGATGCCTGCCATGTGGCGGCGGGGCAGGGCGAGTTTGACGGGGCGGCCGGTGTGCCGGGCGGCCATCGCGGCGAGCACGACGTGCGGGCGGGGCGTCCCTTTGGAGCCGAAGCCGCCGCCGACGTGCTCGGAGTGCACGGTGATCTCGTCGGTGCCGAGTTTGAAGAGGGCGGCCAGTTCCTCGCAGACCCTGGTGGAGCCCTGGCTGGAGTCGTGGACGGTGAGGTGGCCGTCCGTCCACCGGGCGGTGGCGGCGTGCGGCTCCATGGGGTGGTTGTGCAGCGGCGGCACGGTGTAGGTGACGTCGACGGTCGCCGGTGCGGCGGCGAACGCCGTGTCGAAGTCGCCGCGTTCGCGGGCCCCGGGGCCGCCGAAGACCTCCTCCGGCACGTACAGCCGGGGGTGGTCCGCGGTGAGGAGGACGTCGTGGTCCTCCTCGGCGTAGGTGACGCGGACGGCCTCGGCGGCGTCCCGGGCGACCTCCAGGGTGTCGGCGACGGCGAGCGCGACGTACCAGCCGCGGTGCGGGACGCGGTCCTCCTGGAGCACGGCGAGGGTGGGGTCGTCGGTGGAGGCCAGGCGGGGCGCGTTCTCGTGGGTCAGGACGGCGATCACCCCGGGCAGGGCGAGCGCCGCGGCGGTGTCGACGGCGGTGATCCGGCCGCGGGCGACGGTGGCCGGCACCGGCCAGGCGTGGGCGCAGCCGGGCGGGGTGTGCTCGGCGGCGTAGCGGGCGGTGCCGGTGACCTTCTCACGGCCCTCGCGGCGGACCAGGGGGGCGCCCAGGGGGTACGGCGGTGGGCTCGCCGGCGGGTCGCTCGGCGCCGGCCGTTCCGGGGGGTGGTTCATGGCGCGGGTCCTTGCGGTCGGGGGCGGGCGGGTCAGCCGTGGGCGGCGGGTCCGGCGAGGTCGGTGAGCACGCCGACGGCGAGGGCGTGCGCCAGCGGGACCTTGAAGCCGTTGTCGCGCAGCGGTGCGGCGGCGGCGAGTTCGGCGTCGGCGGCGCGGGCGAAGGTCTCCTCGGTGGCGGGTGCGCCGTGCAGCACGGCCTCGGCGGCGCGGGCCCGCCAGGGGCGGTGGGCGAGTCCGCCGAAGGCGAGGGCGGCGTGTTCGACGGAGCCGTCGCGGACGGTGAGGACGGCGGCGACGGAGGCCAGGGCGAAGGCGAACGAGGCGCGGTCGCGGGCCTTGCGGTAGCGGGAGCGGGCGCCGGGGCGGGGCGGCGGCAGGTCGACGGCGGTGAGGAGTTCGCCGAGCCGGATCTCGGTGTCCCGTTCGGGGGTGTCGCCGGGCAGCCGGTGGAAGTCGGCGGCGGGGACGGTGCGTTCGCCCTCGGGGCCGTGCAGGCGCACGGTGGCGTCCAGGGCGGCGAGGGCGACCGCCATGTCGGAGGGCTGGGTGGCGACGCAGTGCGCGGAGTGGCCGAGGACGGCGAGGTCGCGGTGGGCGCCCTCGCGGGCCGGGCAGCCGCTGCCGGGCTCGCGTTTGTTGCAGGGCTTGGCGGTGTCCTGGAAGTAGCTGCAGCGGGTGCGCTGGAGGAGGTTGCCGCCGGTGGTGGCGACGTTGCGGAGCTGCCCGGAGGCGCCGGCCAGCAGGGCCTGGGACAGCGCGGGGTAGCGCTCGCGGACGGCGGGCGCCGCGGCGAGGTCGGCGCCGCGGACCATGGCGCCGATCCGCAGGCCGCCGCCGGGCAGTTCCTCGACGCGGTCCAGCGGGAGCCGGCCCACGTCGATCAGGGTGCGCGGGGACTCCACGCCGAGCTTCATCAGGTCGACGAGGTTGGTGCCGCCGGCGAGGAACTGGGCGCCGGGCTGGCCGGCCGCCGCGCGTACCGCCTCGTCGACGCTGCCGGCCCGCAGGTATCCGAAGGGTCTCATCGGCCGCTCACCTCGGCCCCGGCGGCCGCGGCGTCGGCGACCGCCGCGACGATCCCGGGGTAGGCGCCGCAGCGGCAGAGGTTGCCGCTCATCCGCTCGCGGATCTCGTCGGCGGTGAGCGGCACCGGTTCCCCGGGCGGGGCGGACTCCGGTGTGACGTGGGAGGGGAAGCCGGCGGCCGCTTCGGCCAGCACGCCGGCGGCCGAGCAGATCTGGCCGGGGGTGCAGTAGCCGCACTGGAGGGCGTCGCGGTCCAGGAAGGCGGCCTGGAGGGGGTGCAGCCGGTCGCCGTCGGCGAGGCCCTCGACGGTGGTGATCCGGCGGCCGTCGAGCGTCACGGCCAGCAGCAGGCAGCTGTTGGCGCGCCGCCCGTCGACCAGCACGGTGCAGGCGCCGCACTGCCCGTGGTCGCAGCCCTTCTTGGCGCCCGTGAGGCCGAGTTGTTCGCGGAGCAGGTCCAGGAGGGTGGTGCGGTGGTCGAGGGTGAGGGTGTGCGGGGTGCCGTTGACGGTGAGGGTCAGTGCGGAGTGGCCGCCGTTGACCAGGTGGGGGCCGGTGCCGGGTCCGGGGCCGTCCGGGCGGTCCTCCCCCGGTGCCATCAGGGGGCGCCCTTCGTGACGGTCTGCCGCAGCGTCTCCAGCCGCAGTTCGACCTCCTTCTCCTGGTCACCGGCGGCCATGCCGAGGACGGTGACGGCGAAGGCCGGTTTCAGGCCGGCGCACAGCTGGTCCACCGCCCAGTAGCCGCCCTGGAGGCTGACGGTGACGGGGGCGGTCAGCCGCCGCGGCTCGGGCGTGCCGCCGCGCTCGCTGACGTCGACGGTGGAGGTCCACACCGTCGTGCCGGGCCCGGCCATCTCCTGGGGGACGTCGTCCGCGGCGCGGTCGGAGCGGAAGGCGCTGCGAAGGGCGCTGAAGACGGCGTGGGCGTCCGCCGTCCGGCAGCCCTCGACCTCCACCACGACTTCGGCCGATACGTGTTCCGGGGGTGACGCGTGTTCCGCGCTGTTCACTGTGGGCCCTTCCTGTGGGTGCCGGACGGGGGTTCCGGACGCTTCCAGGCTCGCTCCGCGCCCCGGTGTGTGCGACCCGAGGCTCGAACGAGTGGTTTAAACGGGCGCACCTGCTCGTCGCACCACCGCGGCGTTACTTTGTGTAGTCGAGGCGTGCGCTCCGTAGTCGCACCGCGCACCAGCCGTACCCGCCGTCCGCATCTCCCGATCTCCCAGGAGCACCCGTTGACCAGTTCCCCCGTCGACCAGCAGGCCACCGGCTACAGCCTCCGCCAGGCTCTGTGCATGGTGCGCGCCGCCGCGCTCGCGTACCAGGACGAGCAGACCATCGAGGAGGCGGCCCGAAGGTGGGGGTTCGACCGGGTGCGCCACCACCACACCGCGTTCCGCCCGCCGTTCCCGCTCCAGGACACCCAGGCGTACACCCTCGGCGGGCAGCACATGATCATCACTGCGTTCCGCGGCACCGAACCGGCCGAGCTGCGGGACTGGCTGACCGACGCCACCACCCCGCCGTGGCCAGGACCGGGCGGCCGGGGCGCCGTCCACCACGGTTTCGCCGAGGCGCTGGAGTCGGTCTGGCCCCAGCTGCTCACCGCGCTCAAGGAGTTCCGGGACGACGGCCAGGCGCTCTACTTCACCGGCCACAGCCTGGGCGGGGCGCTGGCGATGCTGGCCGGCGCCCGGCTCCACTTCGAGGACCCCCGGCTGACCGCCGACGGCGTCTACACCTTCGGCCAGCCCCGCACCTGCGACCCGACCCTGGCCCGGGAGTTCAACACCGCCTTCGCCGAGCGGATGTTCCGCTTCGTCAACAACAACGACATCGTCCCCCAGCTCCCCCCGGAGCCGGTCTTCCGCCATGTCTCCGCGCTGCGCTACATCGACTCCCGCGGCGCGGTGCACAACACCATGCCGCTGCTCGGCGGCCTGCTGGACCGCGGCCGGGGCCTCACCGCCGATCTGCTGGCCCCCGCCTCGGACGGCATCCGGGACCACTTCATCACCGCGTACGTCAGCGCGCTGGAGAAGGCGGCGGCACCGCGGGGCTGAGCCCACGGCCGGAGGCGGTGGGAGCGGGCGGGGCGGGCGGGAGGGGCGGGGCGGTGAAGGGCACGGCGGCGGCGTGCGGGACGATCTCGACCTCGTCGCCGAGGGCCCACTCGGCGGCCCGGGAGGACATCGCGGCCGGCACGACACCGCTGATGCCGGGCGCGGCCGGGATGTCGTAGGTGGCGTGCGCGTCGTGCGGCAGGACGACGCGGTGGCCCAGCGCCAGCGCGGTCCGCGCGGTGGCGGCCACACACATCTCGGAGAGCACCCCGCACACGGCCAGTTCGGTGGCGCCCGCGCCGGTGAGCAGGGCGCCGAGCGGGGTGCCGGCGAAGCCGTCGTCCTCGGTCTTGCGGACGACGTGCTCGCGCGGGCCGGACCCGACGGGCAGGTGGAGTTCCCAGCCGGGGGTGTGCGGGGCGTCGACGCTGCCGGGCGGGCCGTCGTTCTGGAGGTGGACGACGAGGGCGCCGGCCGCGCGGGCCCGGGCGAGCAGGTCGCGGGCGCGGTCCAGGACCCGTTCCGCGTCGGGGACCGCCTCCTTTCCGGTGACGAACGCGGTTTGCAGGTCGACGACGAAGAGCGCGTGGACGGGGCGGATCGGCGGAGCGGGCGGCGCTGCGGTCATACCGGCCATCATCGCGCCCCCGCGGCGCTGGTCCGGTCGGGCGGGACGACTTCCGGCCGCACCCGCGTAGTTGCCACAGGCATCGACCCGGCGGATCATCCGTAGGTGCTCCACGGCCGCACAGAGGCCGCGTCCGTGCGCGGGACGTCCGGACGGTGGGGCACCACACACGACCGCACCGCGACGACGTCGAGGAGGGCCACCGTGGAAGCTGCCACCGTCAACGGCCGCTGCGCACCGGGTTTCGAGGGGGTGCGGGCGGCGTTCGAGGAGAACTTCCGCGCGGGCCGCGAGCTCGGGGCGGCGGTCGCCGTGATGCTGGACGGGGAGCCGGTGGTGGACCTGTGGGCCGGGCGGGCGGACGCGGACGGCCGCCCGTGGGAGCGCGACACCCTGGTCAACGTCTACTCGACGACCAAGGGCATGACCGCGCTGTGCGCCCATCTCCTGGTCGATCGCGGCGAGTTGGACCTGGACGCGCCGGTCGCGCGGTACTGGCCGGAATTCGCCCGGGCGGGGAAGGAGGCCTTACCGGTGCGCTGGCTGCTCTGCCACCGCGCCGGGCTCCCGGCGCCCCGGGAACCGCTGGCCGAGGGCCGCGCCTACGACTGGGAGTACGTCTGCGACGCCCTGGCGAACACCCAGCCCTGGTGGGAGCCGGGCACCGCGCAGGGCTACCACGCGACGACGTTCGGCTACCTGGTGGGCGAGGTGGTCCGGCGGATCACCGGGCAGTCGCTGGGCACGTTCCTGCGCCGTGAGATCACCGGGCCGCTCGGCGCCGACCTCTTCGTCGGCACCCCGGCCGCGGAGCATCCGCGGTGCGCCGACATGGTGGGACAGCTGGACGAGGCGCTGTTCGACCAGCGCTACCCGGACCTGCCCAACCCCCCGGTGCACGGGATCGCGGACCATCCGCTGGCCCCGGTCACGCTGGCGCTGCGCTACGTCCCCATCGGCGACGTCAACAGCGCCGCCTACCGCTCGGCCGAGATCCCGGCCGGCAACGGCCACGCCACGGCGCGCGGCCTGGCCGCCGTCTACGCGGCGCTGGCCGGCGGCCGGCTGGTCGGCCCCGCCACCCTGGAGGCGATGCGCAGCTCGCAGAGCCGGCCGGACGAGCCGGACCTGACGCTCGGCGCGTTCGCGCCGGAGGGCCGCGGCGCGGCGTACCGCTGGGGGCTGGGCTACATGCTCAACGACCGGGGCCAGGCGGGCCCCAACCAGCGGGCGTTCGGGCACGGCGGCGCCGGCGGTTCGTACGCCTTCGCCGATCCGGAGAACGGGCTGGCGTACGCGTACACCATGAACCGCTTCGGGGGCGGGACCAGCGGCGAGGATCCGCGGAGCCGGGCGCTGGTGGCGGCGGTGTACACGGCGCTGGCGGAGGTCCGGGGCAGGACCTGAGGGGCGGTTTCCGGCCCTTTTATCGCGCCGTTGTGGCGCGATAATGGGTGGTGCGGCATGGATCCGTCCGGCGCCGCCGCGGCCGCGACGGCCCGGAGAGAGGGCGTGGTGACGATGGAGAGGGACACCGAGACGGTTCACGAGGCGTACGCGTTCGTCTGCCTGCACTGCGGTCACGGCTGGGAGGAGGAGTACGAGATCCGGCACATCACCGATCTGGCGGGCCAGCACCGCGCCGAGTACTTCACGCACGGCCGCCGGGTGCCCTCGCCGCTGACCCGCGCGGACTGTCCCGCCTGCGACCGCGGCCCGATCCGCATCCTGCGCCCCGGCCGGGTGAACACCACCCGGACGTACCTCCCGTAACCCCTCCGGTCGCCGGCGCCCGGCGCCGCCCCGTGCCGATGCGATTCGGTAACGGCGGTACGACCCCCGTCCGCCAGCCCGGCAAATGTTGCATATGCTCAGGTCGGGGGCCTGAAGGCCGGTTTCGGACACTCGAACGACCGGTGGCCGGCCCCGCGCGCCCGATCACCTCCCAGGGACCGCCGGCCGGCCGGTCCCGGGCCGTCACAACGCCGGAGTGGACCTTTGACCGTGGAGAAGGGGGAGCAGCGCACCCGCTCCCGTGCGCTGGCGGCGCTTCCGTATCTGGTCATGGCCGCGGTCGGCGCGGTGGACCTCACCGCGGGCCCGGGGGTCGGCTTTCTGCCCCTGGTGTCGCTGGGCCCGGCGTTCGCCGGTCTGGTCGGCGGCTGGCGGCGGACCGCGCTGGTCGGGCTGACCGCGGCCGTGCTCTGCGTGGGGCTCGGCGTGCACAGCGGGCTGTTCGAGAGCCGGCGCGGGCTGACCGCGCTGCTGTCGGTGGCCGGGGTGACCGCGGCCGGTGTGGTGGCCGCGGTGATGCGGCAGCGCCGGGAGGCGGAGCTGGCCAGCGTCCGGTCGATCGCCGAGGTCGCCCAGCGGGTGCTGCTGCGGCCGGTGCCGCGCGGCGCCGGTCCGCTGCGGATCGCGGTGTCGTACACCTCGGCGGTGGCCGAGGCCCGGATCGGCGGTGATCTCTACGAGGTGGTGACCTCGCCCGCGGGGGTGCGGATCATCGTCGGGGACGTGCAGGGCAAGGGACTGGAGGCGGTGGAGAGCGCGGCGGTGGTCCTCGGCGCGTTCCGGGAGGCGGCGCACGACGAGCCGGACCTGCCGGCGGTGGGCGCCCGGGTCGAGCGGGCGCTGAACCGCCATCTGTCCGGTGAGCGGTTCGTGACCGCGGTGCTCGCCGAGATCGGCGACGGGCCGAACGCGACGCTGCTGAACTTCGGCCACCCCTCCCCCCTCGTCGTCCGTCCCTCCGGCGAGGTCCGCTACGCCGCGCCGCCCGAACGCGCCCTGCCGCTGGGCCTGATGGACCACCGGCCGGACGCGCCGGTCCCCTACGAGGTGCCGTTCGCCCCCGGCGACCAGTTGCTCTTCTACACCGACGGGGTCACCGAGGCCCGGGACTCGGCCGGCTGGTTCTACCCGCTGAACGAGCGCGCCCACCTGCTGAAGGACCCCGATCCGGAGGCGGCGCTGCAGGCGGTCCGCCAGGACGTGGTCGACCACGCGGAGGGGCCGCTGCACGACGACGCGGCGATGCTGCTGGTGCGCTACCGCAGGGGGCATCTGGCGCCGGAGCGGCCGGGCCCCGGGGCCGGTCAGGGCAGCGGCAGCCCGGTGTAGTTCTCGGCGAGTTCGGCGGCGGCGTGCCGGGAGCCGGCGATCCGGTCGAGCTGGGCGAGCTGGAGCCGGGTGTCGAACGGGCTCTGGTCCGGGGCGGTGTGCAGGGTCGTGGTCATGAAGTGCGAGAAGTGCTCGGCGCGCCAGACCCGGCGCAGGCAGGTGGCGGAGTAGCCGTCGAGCAGTTCGGCCGAGCCGGTGCGGTGCCAGTGCGCCAGGGCGCGGGCCAGGACGGTGACGTCGGCGACGGCGAGGTTGAGGCCCTTGGCGCCGGCGGGCGGGACGATGTGGGCGGCGTCGCCGGCCAGCAGGATCCGGCCCCAGCGCATCGGCTCGGTGACCGAACTGCGCAGCGGGAGGACCGTCTTGGCGGTGAGCGGGCCGCGGACCGGTTTCCAGGGCTCGGTGTCGACGGCGGCGCGGGCCTCCAGCTCGTCCCGGATCCGCTCGTCGGGCCAGTCCGCCGGGTCGGTGCCGTTGGGGACCTGGAGGTAGAGCCGGCTGACGGTGGGGGTGCGCATGCTGAGCAGGGCGAAGCCGCGGTCGGAGTGGGCGTAGACCAGCTCGTCGTGGGCGGGCGGGGCGTCGGCGAGGACACCGAGCCAGGAGTACGGGTAGCCGCGGGTGTAGGTGCGGCGGGCGGACTCCGGGACCGCCTGCCGGGCCACGCCGTGGAAGCCGTCGCAGCCGGCGACGTAGGCGCAGGTGAGGGTGTGTTCGCGGCCGCCCTGGACGTAGTGGATGCGGGGCCGGTCGGTGTCCGCGCCGGTCACCGCGCGCGCCCGGGCGCCGAACAGCAGCGGCGGGCCGTCGGCCAGCTGGAGCGCTATCAGGTCCTTGACGACCTCGGTCTGGGCGTAGACGGTCACCCGGCGGCCGCCGGTCAGCGCCGGGAAGTCCAGGCGGTGGGCGCGCCCGTCGTAGCGCAGCTCGATGCCGTCGTGGACCATTCCCTCGCGGTCCAGCCGCTCCCCCGCCCCGCAGGCACGCAGCACGTCGGTGGTGCCCTGTTCGAGGACGCCGGCGCGCTGCCGGTGTTCGACGTAGTCGCGGTCGCGGCTCTCCAGGACCACGCAGTCGACGCCGGCGCGGTGCAGCAGCCGGGCGAGCAGCAGTCCGGCGGGCCCGCCGCCGATGATGCCGACGGTCGTCTCGTCCGCCTCGGGGGGCATCAGCGGTCCGTTTCCGGGTCGGGGTGGGTGTGGAGGGGGGCGAGGTGGGCGAGGAGCGCGGCGAGGACCTCGGCGGGGCGTTCCACGCCGGCGAGGTGGGCGGCGCCGGACAGTTCGACGAGGTGGGCGCCCGGGATGCCGTCGGCGAGTTCGCGGGCGTGCGCGGGCGGGGTGGCCGGGTCGGCACGGCCGGCCACGACGAGGGTGGGGGCGCCGATCCGGGGCAGGGCGCTGCGCAGGTCGAAGGCGGCGAGGGCGTCGCAGCAGGCCGCGTACCCCTCGGGGGAGACGTCCGTACGGAGCGCCTCGACGAGGGCGGTGGCCTCGGGGGAGCCGGCGAAGGCGGGGGTGAACCAGCGGGCGGCGGCCGTGTCGGCGACCGCGTCGGTGCCCTTGGCGCGGACCAGGGCGGCCCGTTCGCGCCAGCCGGCCGGCTCGCCGAACCACGCGGAGGAGCAGATCAGGGCGAGCGAGGCGATCCGGCCCGGGTGGTGCGCGGCGATCCAGGCGCCCACCGCGCCGCCCAGCGAGACGCCGGCATAGGCGAACCGGTCGAGGCCGTGGGCGTCGGCGAGGGCGAGGACCAGCCCGGCCAGCTCGGGGACGGTGGCGGACCGGGGGTCGGCCAGGACGTCGACGGGGGTGCCGCCGTGGCCCGGGAGGTCCCAGCGCAGGACGTGGAACCGGCGGGCCAGGGCCGGGAGTTGGGCGTCCCAGAGGCTGAGCGCGGTGCCCAGGGACGGGCCGAGGACGAGCGGCGGGGCGCCGGGTGGGCCGTCGGCGGTGTGGTGCGGTGCGGGGGCGGCGGGCGGCATCATACGGGCTCCTGCGGGTCGTACCGGCCGTGCGGGTGGTGCGGGTGGTGGTCGGAGTGATGTGAGGGGCGTGAGGGACACGGGCTGACGTGAGGTGCGCGTGGTGGCGTCGGCGGGTGCGGGCCGGGCGATCCCGTGCGCGGGGCGGGCGTCGGCGGGACGGCCCGGCGGCCGGACGGGCGGTGCCCCGTGGGCCCCGCCGCGGCCGGTCAGGGCGGTGAGGGCCGCGGCGGGGCTGCCCCGGACTGTGCCCGGGGCCCCCAGGGGGGCGACCGGATCCCCGGCCGTACCGAGGTTGTACCGCATCGGCGACGCCGGTCCCGGCAGGCCCGCGGTCGGGCCGGCGCGGTGCGGCGCCCGCGCCGCGGGGCGGGCCGGCGCCGGCGGTTCAGCCGAAGGCAAGGAACACCGTCTCCTCGGCGGAGCCGTCCGCCGGCTGCTGGAGCCGCACGTCGAAGCGGTAGCGGCCCGGGCCGTCGGGGCGGGCCAGCAGGGTGCGGGCGCGTTCCGCTGGCAGCCCCGCCAGCAGCGGGTCGGTGGCGTGCGCCGCGGTGTGCTCGGGGAAGTAGACCCGGGTGAAGAGGTGGTGCAGCAGGCCGCGGGCGTGCACGCAGACCGCGAGGTACGGCGCGGCGTCCGGGCTTCCCGCGGGGGCCGAGGGCAGCAGGGTGTGCACCGCGTACCGCCCGTCGGCGTCGGTGGGGACCCGGCCGAAACCGGTGAACACGGCGCCGCGGCCCAGGGCTTCGCCGGTGGCCCGGTCGCGGGGCAGCGAGCCGGGCGCGCCGGTCAGGCTGCCGTCCGGTCCGGCCTGCCAGAACTCCAGCAGCGCGTCCGACACCGGTGCGCCCGCCCCGTCGCGCACCCGGCCGTGCACGGTGACGGTGCCGGGGTGCCCGTCGGGCGCGATCCGGCCGCCACCGGGGTGCGGCAGGGCGTGGCCGAAGAAGGGGCCGATGGTCTGGGCGGGCGTCGGGGCGAGCGGCCCGCGGCCGTCGGTGTCCGGCATCAGCGGCCCTCCTCGGTCCAGGTGGCGGACGGGCCGTCGAGGACCACGTCCCAGCGGTAGGCGAGCGGCCCCGCGGGGAGCGAGCGCGCGTGGTCGTAGGTGGCGACCAGGCGGTGGCGGTCGGCGGGGTCGGGGACCGACGCGAGGATCTCGTCGTACGGCAGCAGCGGGTCGCCGGGGAAGTACATCTGGGTGACCAGCCGCTGGGTGAAGGCGCTGCCGAAGAACGAGAAGTGGATGTGGGCCGGGCGCCAGGTGCGCTCGCCGGGCAGCGGGTAGGCGCCGGGCCTGATGGTGGTGAAGGCGTAGCGGCCGTGGTCGTCGGTGCGGCAACGGCCGGCGCCGGTGAAGTTCGGGTCCGCCGGCGCCGGGTTGCGGTCCTGCCGGTGGGCGTACCGGCCGGCGGCGTTGGCCTGCCAGATCTCGACGAGCTGGCCGCGGACCGGGCGGCCGGCGCGGTCCCGCACCCGGCCGGTGACGATGATCCGCTCGCCGAGCGGTACGCCGGGGTGCTGCCGGGTGAGGTCGGCGTCGAGGTCGCCGACGTCGGAGGGGCCGAAGACCGGCCCGGTCAGCTCCACGGTCTCCGGGTCGGTGCCGGGGTCGAAGGGCAGGGGCGGGCGCCGGGGGTGGCGCTCCGGCGCGCCGCGGTACGGCGCGGGGGCCGGGGACGGTGGGGCGGAGGAGGCCGGTGCGGTCATGGTGTCCTTTCCCTGGGGTGGACGGGTACGGACCGGGCGGCGGACACCGCTGCTGCCGGGACGCGGTCCAGCGTGCCGACGATTTCCCCGGCGGTCACCGGGGCGCGCCGGGCGGCGGCCGCGGCGTCCTGCCGAACACCCGTCAGGACCCGGCCGGCCGCGGTGCGCCGACCGTCCTGGCAGCTCAATTACCCTCTGGACTAACGGCGTTCGCCCAGTGAACCGAAGTTCACCTCATGCGCTGCCCCGAGTCTGGCCCCGGCCCCGGGCCGTGTCAACGGTGCGCCCGGTACGGTTCCGGACTGCCCCGGACCACCTAGGAGAGCCCCGTGCCGCCGTCCGCCCGCCCCGCTCCGCCCGACCCGACGCCGCCGCCGGAGGCGGTGACGCCGCTGCTGCGCGCGCTGGCCGTGCTGCGCGCGCTGACGGCCGCCGGCGGCCGGGCGGCGGTGAGCGATCTGGTGCGGGCCACCCGTCTGGCACGCGCCACCGTGGACCGGATCCTGAGCACCCTCGCCGCCCTGGGCCACGTCCGCGCCGAGGGCCGCGACGCGGTGCTCGCCCCCGGCCTGCTGGAACTGGGCAACGCCTATCTCGCCGCCACCGGCCTGCCGGACCGGCTCGGTCCGCTCGCCGACCGCCTGGCCGACGCCCTCGACGAGTCGGTGTCGCTGGCCGTCCCGGACGGCGACGGGGTGCGCTTCGTCCACCAGGCGACCCGCCGCCGCGCCATGTCGCTGGCGTTCCGCATCGGCGATCTGCTGCCGGCCGAACGGGGCGCGCCGGGCGCGCTGTTCGCGGCGGACTGGGGTCCGGCGGAGTGGCGCCGCTGGCGGGCGCGCCGGGCCGCCGATCCGGCCGACGCGGGCTTCCCCGCCGTACCGGCCCGGCCCGCCGGCGAGGCAGCGCCGGCCGGGGCCCGCCGGATCGCGGCGGACTTCGCGGCGCGGGTGGCCGCGGCCCGGGCCGCCGGCTGGTCCGCGGACGACCAGCTCATCGAACCGGGGCTGATCGCGGTGGCGGTGCCGGTGCGGGACCCGGCCGGCGGCCCGGCCTGCGCGGTGAGCGTGGTCAGCCACACCAGCCGGCACAGCGCGGCTGGGCTGCCGGAGGCGGTCCTCCCCCGGCTGCGCGAGACCGTCGCCGCCATGGAGGCCGCCCTGGCCGTGCCCACTGCCGCGCCCACTGCCGGACCCACTTCCGCGCCGACCGCCGCATCGGCCGCCGAGGACCCGGACGCCGGCCGCCGGGCCGCGGCACGGCGCGCCGCCAAACGGCAACTGGGGCCCGGATTCGTCGAGTCCGTCGCCCGCGGGCTGGCCGTCCTCACCGCGTTCGGCACCGGCCGGTCCGCGCTGACGCTGTCCGCCGTCGCCGAGGCCACCGGGCTCCCCCGCGCCACCGCCCGGCGCGCCCTGATCACCCTGGAGCACCTCGGCTACACCGCCGCCGCCGGGGGACGCCACCGGCTCACCCCGCGGGTACTGGAGCTGGGCTTCGCGCGGCTCTCCGGGCTCACCCTGCCCGACCTGGCCCGGCCGCACCTGGCCGCGCTGGCCGAACGGGTCGGGGAGTCGGCCTCGTTGGCGGTGCCGGCCGACGAGGACGACGGCGCCGGGCGGGCCGTACGGCACATCCGGTACGTCGCCGCGGTGCCCGCCGCCCGCATCATGAGCGTCACCGTCAGCCCGGGCGGGCGCGCCCCGGCGCGGGCCACCGCGCCCGGCCGGGTACTGCTGGCGGCCCTGGCGCCCGCCGCCGGCCCGGCCGGGCCGCCGGACCTGCTGGACCGGGTCCGCGCCGACGGCCACGCCCTGGTGGACGACGAACGGGAGGCGGGTGTGCGCTCCGTGGCGGTGCCGGTGCGCGACCGCGCCGGGCGGGCGGTGGCCGCGGTCGCGGTGTCCGCCCATGCGGCGGGCCGGGCGCCGGCGGCCGCCCGCGCCGCGGTGCTGCCCGCGCTGCGCGAGACCGCCGCCGCGGTGGAGGCGGAGCTGCGGGTGGCCGGGCGCTATCTGCCGGTTCCGGTGCCGTGAGCCGGGCGCTGCCGTGAACGGGGCGCTGCCCTGAACCGGGCGCTGCCGTGAATCGTGATCTACCGAGCGTCAGTTGCCGTCAGTCGTCGTCAGTTGACGTCAGTTGTCGTCAGTCGTCGCCGCCGTCCGCTGCCGCGCGGCGCCGAGCGCTCTCCGCGCGGGCGGCCGCGGTGGCGACCGAGGGCCACACCCGGTCCAGCGCGGCGTTCATGGCGGCGCCGACCAGGACGGCGAACGCGGAGACGCCGATCCACAACAGGACCGCGACCGGGGCCGCCAACGAGCCGTAGACGGTGGGGCCCTCGACGGCCGCCGTCAGGTAGAGGCGGAGCAGGAAGCTGCCCAGGACCCACATCCCCAGCGCGACCACGGCGCCGGGGATGTCCTCGCGCCAGGGCGAACGGACCGGCACCGACACGTGGTAGAGGGTGGTGAGGAAGGCGATGGACAACACCAGCACCACCGGCCAGTACACGATGCGGATGATGTCCTCGCCGGCGGGGAGCCAGCCGGCGACGACATCGGGGCCGGCGACCATCAGCGGCAGGGCGACGGCGCCGGCCGCGAGCGCGGCGAGGTAGAGCGCGAAGGACAGCAGCCGGGTCCGGACGATGCCGCGGCGGCCGTCGAGCCCGTACATGATCGTGATGGTGTCCACGAAGACGTTCAGCGCGCGGGAGCCGGACCACAGGGCGATGGCGAAGCCCAGGGAGATGACGTCGGGGCGGCGGCCGGTGAAGACATCGGTCAGCAGGGGGCGGGCGATCTCGTCGACGCCGCGGTGGGAGAGCACGGTGCCGGCGGCGCGCAGCAGGTGGAGGCGGAAGTTCTCCAGGGTGGTGTGGCCGATCCACGCCTCGGTGTAGCCGAGGACGCCGAGCAGGCCCAGGATCAGCGGGGGCAGGGACAGCAGGCACCAGAACGCCGCCTCGGCGGCCAGGCCGGTGACGCGGTAGCGCATGCAGCTGCCCACGATGTCCTTGAGGAGCAGCCACACCAGCCGCCGCTTGGAGACGTTGCGGTAGAGGACCCGGGCGCGGGTGAGGCGGCCCCGGGGCGGCCCGTGCGGTTCGGTCGGTTCGTTCGGCGGCGGCACCTCCTTACCGTATCGGGCATGGCACCTACCACACCTAGTACGCATACCGTGACGAACCAGCCGCCGCCGCTCACCGGGTACGACGTCTTCGCCGCCGATCCGGCGCTCACCGAGGGGGTGGCCCGGTACGTCGCCGGGGAACACCTGGGCGAGGCGCGCGAGGAACTGAGCCGGCTGGGGCAGGCGGCCGGTTCGGCCCAGGCGCAGCGCTGGGGCGAGCAGGCCAACGCGTATCCGCCGGTGCTGCGCACCCACGACCGCTACGGCCACCGCATCGACGAGGTGGAGTTCCACCCGGCCTGGCACCGGCTGCTCGGGCACGCCGTCACGGCCGGGCTGACCGATGCCTGGGGACGTCCGCACGGGCATGTCCGGCGCACCGCGGGCTTCCTGGTGTGGACGCAGGTGGAGGCGGGGCACGGCTGCCCGCTGTCGATGACCCACGCGGCGGTGCCCGCGCTGCGCGCCGAGCCGGAGCTTGCGGCGGTGTGGGAGCCGCTGCTGACCTCGCGGGTGTACGAGGCCGAACTGCGGCCGGCCGCAAGGAAGGCGGGCGCGCTGGCGGGGATGGCGATGACGGAGAAGCAGGGCGGCAGCGACGTCCGGGCCAACACCACCCGCGCCGAACCGCTGGCGGCGCCCGGCGAGTACGCCCTGACCGGCCACAAGTGGTTCTGCTCCGCGCCGATGTCGGACGCGTTCCTGGTGCTGGCCCAGGCGCCCGGCGGGCTGACCTGCTTCCTGCTGCCGCGGGTGCTGCCGGACGGCACCCGTAACGCGTTCCGGATCCAACGGCTGAAGGACAAGCTCGGCAACCGCTCGAACGCGTCCGCGGAGGTGGAGTTCGACGGGCGCACGTGGGCGCGCCGGGTCGGTGAGGAGGGGCGCGGGGTGGCGACGATCCTGGAGATGGTCGCGGCGACCCGGCTGGACTGCGTCACCGCGTCGGCGGCGGTGATGCGGCAGGCGGTGGCGCAGGCGCTGCACCACACCGCGCACCGGGAGGCGTTCGGGCGCAAGCTGGCCGAACAGCCGCTGATGCGCAATGTGCTGGCCGATCTGGCGGTCGAGTCGGAGGCGGCGACCACCCTGGCGCTGCGGCTGGCGGCGGCCTGCGACGGCGGCACCGCGCGGGACCGGGCCTTTCTGCGGCTGGCGGTGCCGGCGGCCAAGTACTGGGTGACCAAGCGGTGCACGCCGCTGGTGGCGGAGGCACTGGAGTGCCTGGGCGGCAACGGCTACGTGGAGGAGTCGGGGCTGCCGCGGCTGCTGCGCGAGGCGCCGCTGAACTCGATCTGGGAGGGCGCGGGCAACGTCCAGGCGCTCGATGTGCTGCGGGCGCTGCGCCGCGAACCCGCGGCCCTGGACGCGTATCTGTCCGAGATCGGCACCGCCCGGGGCGCCGACCACCGGCTGGACCGGGCGATCCGGGGGCTGCTGACCGAACTCGCCGACCTGGAGGGCATCGAGGCCCGGGCCCGGCGGCTGGCCGAACGGATGGCGCTGGTGCTCCAGGGGGCGCTGCTGGTGCGGTACGCGCCGCCGGAGGTGGCCGACGCGTTCTGCGCCACCCGGCTCGGCGGCGACGCGGGGGCGGCGTTCGGCACGCTGCCGCACACGCTGGACCTGGCGGCGGTGGTGGAGCGGGCGCGGCCGGTGGTCGCCGGGTAGCGGATGCCACCGGGCGCGGCCGGCCGGCCTCGGGTGGCGCGGCGGCGGTTCCGCGTCCCCGCGGAGCCGCGGCCAGACGGCTCCGGGCAGGGGACGTGACAGGGGATGAACCGCCGCCGCACCCGGGCGGGGAGCGGTGCCGCGCCGACTCGGCACCGGTCCCGGTCTTCAGGGCCATCGCGGCGGCCGAGGCGCGGTGCGCCCGCGCAGCGCCGCGTCGACGGCCACGATGATCTCGGCGTCCGGCACGTCCGGCCGGAAACCGACCAGGACGCCCCGCGCCTCGTAGTAGCGGATCACCCGGGAGGCGTCGCCCGTGCCGTCCCGCTCCGCCTCGCGCAGATGCACGACGAGGTCGGCGAAGGCCGGTGCGGGCAGCGGACCGCCGAAGCGCGCGACCCGGTCGAGGAGTTGCGGCGCGCCGTCGATCACATATCCCGCGGCCGGCAGCGGCTGACGCCTGATCAGGACGTCGACCGCGGACAGCCGGGGCACGCCGTAGTGTCCGGCCAGCCGGGCGGCCCGGGCGATCCGGCCGCCCTCGCCACTGCCGATCACCACGACACGCGGGGCGGCGGCCACCATGGCGAGCCCCCTCCCACACCGTGCCGACGACGCGGGCGGCCGATCGCGTCCTCGGCGGGCACCGGCGGGTTCTCCGTCGGGTGTCCGGCGAAACCTCCGGGCCCCCCGCGCCGTGAGGCGTGAGGACAGGACGCCATCGACCGCTGGGAACACAGTTCCTCGCCTGCGTCATAGGCCACAACGGTTGCAGTGCGTTGCACCCGATCTGGTCAAGGGGCCCTCCCCGGGCGGCGGCTGACGGCACGATGGGCACGGACCGGACCGGCAGCCGACCAGCGGCGGACCGACGGACGGGCACAATGGACGGGCACAACGGAGAGCAGTGTGAGCGACAGACCGATCGACAGGGCCGGCGGGCGGGCCGGCGACCGGCCGGCCGGGCACCCGGTCGAGAGCGCCGTCCGGTCGGCCCAGGACATCCGGGAGACCGCGCGGCGGCTGGCCGGCCTGCACGAGACGGCGCTGGCCGGCGACCACCTGCCGGCGGACGTGCCCCGGGAGGCACCCCGGGACGCGCCCCGCACGGTGATCGGCGAGTCCTGGCGGCGGGTCCTGGACCGCGGGGTGGACCCGGAGCGCGGCAGCGACCAACACCCGCTGTCCGTCGCGGAGTTGGAGTACCGGCGGCAGAGGTCGCAGCTGGCGTCGATACTGCCGGTGCTCGGCGGCGGACTGCTGCCGACCGCCGACGCCGCGCAGCAGATCATGGTGGTCACCGACGCCGACGGCCGGGTGCTGTGGCGGGAGGGCAGCGCCCCGATCCGGCGGATGGCCGACCGGCTGGGCTTCGAGAAGGGAGCCGACTGGACGGAGGGGACGGTCGGCACCAACGCGATCGGCACCGCGCTGGTGGCCCGCAGCCCGGTGCTGGTGCACTCCGCCGAACACTTCCTGCGCAGCCACCACACCTGGACGTGTGCCGCGGCGCCGCTGCACGACCCACGCGACGGGCGGCTGCTGGGCACGGTGGACGTCAGCGGCCCGGCCCACTCGTTCCATCCGACGACGCTGGCCCTGGTCTCCGCGGTGGCCCGGCTCGCCGAGGGCGAGTTGCGGACCCGGCACCACGCGTCCCTGGAGCGGCTGCGGGCGAGCGCGGCGCCGGTGCTGGCGCGGATCGGCGGCCGGGCGCTGGCCGTCGACCCGCACGGCTGGACGGCGGCGGTGACCGGTATGCCCCCGCCGGACCGGGTGGCGCTGCCCAAGGAGCCGGTAGCCGGGCCGCTGTGGCTGCCGCGCTATGGGATGTGCACGCTGGAGCCGCTGCCGGGCGGCTGGCTGATCCGGCTCGGCCGGCCGGAGCCGGCGGCCGGGCCGCACCGGGTCGTGCTGGATCTCGGCGGGCCGGGCGGCCCGGCGGTGACGGTGGCGGGGCCCGCGGGCAGCTGGTCGCACGCGCTGACCCCGCGCCATGCCGAGCTGCTGTTCCTGCTGGCCGCCCGGCCGCGCGGGCGCAGCGCCGCCGAACTGGCCCGGGACCTCTTCGGCGACGGCGGGCGGACGGTGACGGTCCGGGCCGAGCTGTCCCGGCTGCGGCGCCATCTCGGCGGCGTGCTGGCCCACCGGCCGTACCGCTTCGCCGACGGGGTGGAGGTGGAGCTCCGGCTGCCGGACCGGCCCGCGGAGCTGCTGCCGCACTCCACGGCACCGGCGGTACTGACGGCCCGCCGGACGGGGCCCGGTCCCGGCCGGGGCTGAGCGGTCCCGGGCCGGGGGCGAGCGGGCCCGGCCGGGGCTGAGCGCGGCCCGGCGGTCCTGAGGTACTGTTCGGCGGCTTTGTGCCGGCCGTGGTGGAGCGGGTGGCCCGCTGGGGCGACGGCTTCCTCGGCGCGGCCCTGCCGTCCCAGCAGATGGACGGGCTGTTCCGTGATGTGGAGGCGGCCTGGGAACGCGCCGGCCGGCCCGGCCGCCCCCGGCTGCTGGCCCAGGTGAACGTCGCCCTCGGCCCCGAGCCATGGTGGTGGTCACCGAACCCGACCAGGTCGGCCGGCTCGCGGACGCCGTCTTCGCCGTGGACGACGACCGGCCGGGCTTGGCCTCCTGGCCGCACCCGGTCGTGCGGCGCCGGTCCGGGGCACCGTCCGTTCCCCGGACCGGCCCCGGGCCGTCTCCCCCGGTGTGATGTGCTGGCCCCATGAGCCGCACCGTCACCACCTGGTATCTCGAACAGACCGCGCGCGCCGACCTCACGCCCGCCGTGGAGCCGCCCGCCGAGCAGGGTGTACGGATCGTCCGGTCCGAGGTGCCCTCGCCCGAGTTCAGCCGGTTCCTCTATACGGCGGTCGGCGGGGACATCCTGTGGACCGACCGCCTGGGGTGGTCGTACGCGCGGTGGACCGAGCACCTCGGGCAGCCGGGGACCGAGACCTGGGTGGCGTACGAGCGCGGGACGCCCGCGGGGTTCATCGAGCTCCGGGCCGAGCCGGCGGGGGCGGTGGAGGTCGTCTACTTCGGGCTGCTGCCGGCCTTCCGGGGACGGCGGATCGGCGGGCATCTGCTCGGGTACGGGACGGCGCGGGCCTGGGACCTGGCCGAGCGGTGGCCGGGGCTGCCGGAGACCGCGCGGGTGTGGGTGCACACCTGCAGCGACGACGGGGCCCATGCGCGGGCCAACTACGAGCGGCGCGGCTTCCGGGTGTACGAGACCACGGTGACCCAGGAGCCGGAGGCCGAGCAGCCCGGCCCGTGGCCCGGCGCCGGCGCGCTGCCGACCGCCGGGCACTGAGGCGCCCGCACGGGGCCCGGCCGACCGCCCCGGACGCACCCGTTCCACCACGTGACGAGCGCCACAGCGTCTCGCCATGCGGGACATCCGTGTCCATATCCTGGATGACGGTGGACTGTCCGGAGAGCCGCGTGCCACGCTTCCGTCATGTCTCGCGCTGGAATTGCCTTGGTGAGTCGACGCCACGTCGACCTCGGCCGCATGTCCAGCGCCATTTGTCGGGCAGGCTGACGCCGTACGCGTGAGGGCCCCGCCCCGCGTCACCCCGGACAGCACTCGGCACCCCCCGCTTCGCACGCCGTCCCCACCGTCGCGGACGCGTCGCGCCCTCGACCCCGCAGCCCACCGCGCCACGCGCCCGCGCCGTGCCGTGGTGCGTCCGCGCAGGTCGACGGGGGTGCACCGCATCCTGCGCGCCCCCCTTTGAGCCGCCCAGAAGGACGTAAACCCATGGCCGCCACCCCGGACAGCCCCACCGCCACGACCCGCCGCAAGGCCGGCCGCCACCGCGGCGAGGGCCAGTGGGCCGTTGGTCACTTCACGCCGCTCAACGGCAACGAACAGTTCAAGAAGGACGACGACGGTCTCAATGTGCGGACACGCATTGAGACGATCTACTCCAAGGCCGGTTTCGACTCGATCGACCCCAACGACCTGCGCGGCCGGATGCGTTGGTGGGGCCTGTACACCCAGCGCAGGCCCGGGATCGACGGCGGCAAGACCGCGGTGCTGGAGCCGGAGGAGCTGGACGACAAGTACTTCATGCTGCGGGTCCGCATCGACGGCGGCCGGCTCACCGTCGCCCAGCTGCGCGCGATCGGCGAGGTCTCCGAGCAGTACGCCCGCGGCACCGCCGACATCACCGACCGGCAGAACATCCAGCTGCACTGGGTGCGCATCGAGGACGTCCCGGCCATCTGGGAGAAGCTGGAGGCCGTGGGCCTGTCCACGACCGAGGCGTGCGGCGACTGCCCGCGCGTGATCATCGGCTCCCCCGTGGCCGGCATAGCGGCGGACGAGATCATCGACGGCACCCCGGCCGTGGACGAGATCCACGAGCGCTACATCGGCAGCAAGGAGTTCTCCAACCTGCCGCGCAAGTTCAAGACCGCGATCTCCGGCTCGCCCGTCCAGGACGTGGTGCACGAGATCAACGACGTGGCCTTCGTCGGTGTCGTCCACCCCGAGCACGGCCCGGGCTTCGACCTGTGGGTCGGCGGCGGCCTGTCCACCAACCCCAAGTTCGCGCAGCGCCTGGGCACCTGGGTGCCGCTGGACGAGGTCGCCGACGTCTGGGCCGGCGTGGTCGGCATCTTCCGCGACTACGGCTACCGCCGGCTGCGCACCCGCGCCCGCCTGAAGTTCCTGATGGCCGACTGGGGCCCGGAGAAGTTCCGCCAGGTGCTGGAGGACGAGTACCTCCAGCGGAAACTGGTCGACGGCCCGGCACCCGAGCAGCCCGCGCACCGGTGGCGCGACCACGTCGGCGTGCACCCGCAGCAGGACGGCCGCTTCTACGTGGGCTTCGCACCGCGCGTCGGCCGGGTCGACGGCGCCACCCTGACCAAGGTCGCCGAACTCGCCGCCGCGCACGGCTCCGACCGGCTGCGCACCACCGTCGAGCAGAAGCTGATCATCCTCGACGTGACCGAGGACCGGATCGACTCCCTGGTCGCCGGGCTGGAGGCGCTGGACTTCCAGGTCACCCCCTCGCCGTTCCGGCGCGGCACCATGGCCTGCACCGGCATCGAGTTCTGCAAGCTCGCCATCGTCGAGACCAAGGGCCGGGGCGCCACGCTGATCGACGAACTGGAGCGCCGGATGCCGGACTTCGAGGAGCCGATCACCATCAACCTCAACGGCTGCCCGAACGCCTGCGCCCGCATCCAGGTCGCCGACATCGGCCTCAAGGGCCAGCTGGTGCTGGACGACGACGGCAACCAGGTCGAGGGCTACCAGGTGCACCTCGGCGGTGCGCTGGGCCTGGAGCCGGGCTTCGGCCGCAAGGTCCGCGGCCTGAAGGTCACCGCGGACGAACTGCCCGACTACGTCGAGCGGGTGCTGCGTAACTTCGAGGCGCAGCGTGAGGAGGGCGAGCGGTTCGCCACCTGGGCGGCGCGCGCCGACGAGGGGGCACTGAAGTGACCGAGCGCGCCGTGCCGTTCCACTGCCCGTACTGCGGTGACGAGGACCTGCGGCCCTCCGAGGAGGAGACCTCCCGCGGAGCGGGGGCGGCCTGGGAGTGCCGGGCGTGCAGCCGCGCCTTCCGGCTGAAGTTCCTGGGGCTGCTGTCCCCGGGGGCCGCCGGCTCCGCCCCGCCCCCTTCTCCGTCTTCTCCGTCCCCCTCCCCGTCCTCTTCCTCCTTCCCGTCCGCAGTTCCTTCCGCTTCCGACGGAGGTACGCCGTGACCACCACCGATCTTCAGCGGCTCGCCGAGCAGGCGGGCCGCGAGCTGGAGGAGGCGCCCGCCCTGGAGATCCTCCGGTGGGCCGCCGAGACCTTCGGTCCGCGCTTCTGCGTCACCTCCTCGATGGAGGACGCGGTCGTGGCGCACCTGGCCTCGCGGGCGTTCCCCGGCGTGGACGTGGTGTTCCTGGACACCGGCTACCACTTCCCGGAGACGATCGGCACCCGGGACGCGGTTGCGGCAGTGATGGATGTCAACGTCCTGACATTGATGCCCCGTCAGGCGGTGGCGGAGCAGGACGCCGAATACGGGCCGCGGCTGCACGACCGCGATCCCGACCTGTGCTGCGCGCTGCGCAAGGTTGCGCCGCTCGAAGAGGGGCTAGCCCACTACGACGCATGGGCGACCGGGCTGCGCCGGGACGAGTCGCCGACCCGGGCGAACACCCCGGTCGTCGGCTGGGACGCCCGGCGGCGCAAGGTGAAGGTCTCGCCGATCGCCCGCTGGACGCAGGACGACGTGGACGCCTACGTCGCCGAGCACGGGGTGCTCACCAACCCGCTGCTGATGGACGGCTACGCCTCCGTCGGCTGCGCCCCGTGCACCCGCCGGGTGCTGGCGGGCGAGGACGCGCGGGCCGGCCGCTGGGCCGGCACCACCAAGACCGAGTGCGGACTGCACTGATGACGGCAACGACGGAACTGACCGCACCGACGGCAGAGTTTCAGGAGATACGGATGACGGGCGCCACGATCTGGCTGACCGGTCTGCCGAGCGCGGGCAAGACGACCCTCGCGCGTGCGCTGGCCGACCGGCTGCGCGGCGAGGGCCACCGCATCGAGGTGCTCGACGGCGACGAGATCCGCGAGTTCCTCTCCGCGGGCCTCGGCTTCAGCCGCGAGGACCGGCACACCAACGTCCAGCGGATCGGCTTCGTCGCCGAACTGCTGGCCCGCAACGGCGTGAAGGTCCTGGTCCCGGTGATCGCCCCGTACGCGGACAGCCGCGAGGCGGTGCGCAAGCGCCACCAGAGCGAGGGCACCCCGTATCTGGAGGTGCATGTCGCCACTCCGGTCGAGGTGTGCTCCGAGCGCGATGTGAAGGGCCTGTACGCCAAGCAGGCGGCCGGCGAGATCTCCGGCCTGACCGGTGTGGACGACCCCTACGAGGCGCCCGCGGCACCGGACCTGCGGATCGCGTCGCACACCCAGACCGTGCGGGAGTCCGCGGCGGCGCTGCACGCGCTGCTCGTCGAGAGGGGGCTGGCGTGAGCACCGCGGCTTCGATTTTTTCCGAGGAATCCGAGGAATCGGCCAACCCGTACGCGCTGTCGCACCTGGACGCCCTGGAGTCCGAGGCGGTGCACATCTTCCGCGAGGTGGCGGGCGAGTTCGAGCGGCCGGTGATCCTCTTCTCCGGCGGCAAGGACTCCATCGTCATGCTGCACCTGGCGCTGAAGGCGTTCGCGCCGGCGCCGGTGCCGTTCGCCCTGCTGCACGTGGACACCGGGCACAACTTCCCCGAGGTCCTCGACTACCGCGACCGCGCCGTGGCGCGGCACGGCCTGCGGCTGCACGTCGCCTCCGTGCAGGACTTCATCGACCGCGGCGAGCTGCGCGAGCGCCCGGACGGCACCCGCAATCCGCTGCAGACCGTGCCGCTGCTGGACGCCATCGAGAAGAACCGCTTCGACGCGGTCTTCGGCGGCGGCCGCCGCGACGAGGAGAAGGCGCGCGCCAAGGAGCGGGTGTTCTCGCTGCGCGACGAGTTCGGCGGCTGGGACCCGCGCCGGCAGCGGCCCGAGCTGTGGCAGCTCTACAACGGCCGGCACTCGCCCGGCGAGCATGTGCGGGTCTTCCCGCTCTCCAACTGGACCGAGCTGGACGTCTGGCAGTACATCGCCCGCGAGAAGATCGAACTGCCCGCCATCTACTACGCCCACGAGCGGGAGGTCTTCGCCCGCGGCGGGATGTGGCTGGCGCCCGGTGACTGGGGCGGCCCGAAGGACGGCGAACGGCTGGAGCTCCGGCAGGTGCGCTACCGCACCGTCGGCGACATGTCCTGCACCGGCGCCGTCGAGTCGGACGCGGACACCATCGAGGCCGTCATCGCGGAGATCGCCGCCTCGCGCCTCACCGAGAGAGGCGCGACGCGAGCCGACGACAAGCTCTCCGAGGCGGCCATGGAAGACCGCAAGCGCGAGGGGTACTTCTGATCATGAACTCCACCCATGTTGTTGAGGGCGTGGTGGACGCGGGCCCGACCTCGCTGCTGCGCTTCGCCACCGCCGGCTCCGTGGACGACGGCAAGTCGACCCTGGTCGGCCGGCTGCTGCACGACTCCAAGTCGGTGCTGGCCGACCAGCTGGAGGCGGTCGAGCACGCCTCCCGGAACCGCGGGCAGGAGGCGCCCGACCTGGCGCTGCTGACGGACGGGCTGCGCGCCGAGCGCGAGCAGGGCATCACCATCGACGTGGCCTACCGCTACTTCGCCACCCCGCGCCGCCGCTTCATCCTCGCCGACACCCCCGGACACGTGCAGTACACCCGGAACATGGTGACCGGGGCCTCCACCGCCGAGCTGGCCGTGGTGCTCGTCGACGCCCGCAACGGCGTGGTCGAGCAGACCCGCCGGCACGCCGCGGTCGCCGCCCTGCTGCGCGTCCCGCATGTCGTCCTGGCGGTCAACAAGATGGACCTGGTCGGTTACCAGGAATCCGTCTTCGCGGCGATCGCCGAGGAGTTCACCGCCTACGCGGGCTCGCTGGGCGTTCCGGAGGTGACCGCGATCCCGATCTCCGCGCTGGCCGGCGACAACGTCGTGACGCCGTCGGCCACCATGGACTGGTACGGCGGGCCGACCGTGCTGGAGCACCTGGAGACCGTGCCGGTGGTCGCCGACCCGTCGGACGAACCGGCCCGCTTCCCGGTCCAGTACGTCATCCGCCCGCAGTCCGCCGAACACCCCGACTACCGCGGCTACGCGGGCCAGGTCGCCTCCGGCGTGCTGCGCGTCGGCGACGCCGTCACCGTCCTGCCGTCGGGCCGGACGAGCACCATCGAGGGCATCGACGTGCTCGGGCACAGCGTGGACGTCGCCTGGGCGCCGCAGTCGGTGACCGTCCGGCTCGCCGACGACCTCGACGTCTCCCGCGGCGACCTGATCGCCCCGGCCGACGTGGCGCCGCCGGTCACCCAGGACGTCGCGGCCACCGTCTGCCATGTCGCCGACCGGCCGCTGACCGTCGGGCAGCGGGTGCTGCTCAAGCACACCACCCGCACCGTCAAGGCGATCGTGAAGGAGATCCCGTCCCGGCTGGCCCTGGGCACTGCGTCATTGCGGGGGACGACCCCCACACCCCCGACCGACTCCCAGCACCCGGCCCCCGGCGAACTGGCCGCCAACGACATCGGCCGGGTCGTGCTCCGCACCGCCGCGCCGCTGGCGCTGGACGCCTACGCGGACTCCCGGCGCACCGGCTCCTTCCTGCTGATCGACCCGGCGGACGGGACCACGCTGACCGCGGGCATGGCGGGCACCGCCTTCGCGGAGGCGGCCGGGGCCCCCGCGCCGGAGGCGGCGGACGACGAGGGATGGGACTTCTGATCATGCGCGGGGACGTGTTCTCGACCTTCGCGAAGGAGGGCGGCCGCGTGGGCAGCGGGGCCCTGGGGAGCGGACAGGGCGGAGTCGGCCGATGTGCGTGCTGACGATGCCCGACTCCGTACCCCCCACGCCCTCGGTCCGAAGATCCGCCATCTCGCCGGGCGCGCCGTAACGAGGCGCGTACTGCCCCGGCCTTCCGAGAGGAACACCTCCCGTGACCGCCGTTCGTCATCGCCTCCTTGCCGCCGCCACCGCCGTCCCGTTGCTGACCGTCGCGCTGGGGGCCTGCGGCTACGGCTCCCAGGCCCCGAAGGACACCGCGGCCGGCGTCGCCCCGAAGGGCCCCAAGGTCGACGGGCTCGACCAGGTCAGGATCGGCTTCTTCGGCAACACCACCCACGCCACGCCGCTGGTCGGCCTGCAGACCGGCCTGTTCCAGAAGGAGTTGGGCGGCACGGCGGTGCGGTCCTCGGTCTTCAACGCCGGCCCCGCCGAGATCGAGGCGCTCAACTCCAACGCCGTCGACATCGGCTGGATCGGCCCCTCCCCCGCGATCAACGGCTATGTGAAGTCGCACGGCAAGAGTCTGAAGATCATCGCCGGTTCGGCCTCCGGCGGTGTCTCGCTGATCGTCGACCCCAAGAAGATCAAGAGCCTGGACGACCTCAAGGGCAAGACGCTCGCGACCCCGCAGCTGGGCAACACCCAGGACGTCGCCCTGCTGAACTTCCTCGCCGGCAAGGGCTACAAGGTCGACGCCACCAGCGGCAAGGGCGACGTCACCGTCCAGCGCATCGACAACAAGGTCGTCCCCACCGCCCTCAAGCAGGGCAGCATCGACGGCGCCTGGGTCCCCGAGCCCACCGCCTCCAAGCTCGTCGCCGCGGGCGGCCGGCCGCTGCTGGACGAGAAGAAGCTGTGGAAGGACGGCAAGTTCGTCATCACCAACATGATCGTCTCGCAGCGCTTCCTCAAGGAGCATCCGAAGGCGGTCGAGGCGGTGCTGCGCGCCTCGGTGCGGACCAACGCCTGGATCCGTTCGCACCCCGCCGAGGCGGTCAAGGCGCTCAACGAGAAGCTCGCCGATCCGACGATCGCCGGCAAGCCGCTCCCCGACGACGTCATCGACCCGGCGTTCAAGAACGTCGACATCACCGACGACCCGCTGGCCGCCACGCTCCAGGAGGAGGCGGACCACGCCGTCAAGGCAGGGCTGCTGAAGCAGCCCGACCTCAAGGGCATCTACGACCTCACCCTGCTGAACAAGGTGCTCAAGTCCGAGGGCAAGCCGCCGGCCGACGACGCCGGCCTCGGCGGCAAGTGACCCCGGCCCCCCGATCTCCCAGGAGGTGACACCGATGACGACCAGCACGCTCACCAAGCCCGCCCCGGCGGACGCCGGCACCGCCGGTCCGTACGCCGCTCGCATCCACCATGTCTCGAAGTCGTTCGGCCGCCCCGGCGCGCGACAGCAGGTGCTCGACGACATCGAACTCGACGTCGCCCCCGGCGCGTTCGTCTGCCTCCTGGGGGCCTCGGGGTGCGGAAAGTCCACCCTGCTCAGCCTGGTGGCCGGCCTGGACGCGCCGACCTCCGGCACCATCGAGACGCCCGGCGGCCGGCCGGCGCTGATGTTCCAGGAGCACGCGCTGTTCCCGTGGCTGACCGCGGGCCGCAACATCGAACTGGCGCTGCGGCTGCGCGGCGTGCCACGCGCGGAGCGCCGCGAGGAGGCCGAGCGGCTGCTGGAGCTCGTCCGCCTCAAGGGCGCGTACGGCAAGCGGGTGCACGAGCTGTCCGGCGGGATGCGCCAGCGGGTGGCGATGGCCCGGGCGCTCGCCCAGAACAGCCGACTGCTGCTGATGGACGAGCCGTTCGCCGCCCTCGACGCGATCACCCGCGATGTGCTGCACGACGAGCTGACCCGGATCTGGCAGACCCAGAACTCCGGCGGCTCCGGCGGCTCCGGCGGAAGCAGCCTCTCCATCCTCTTCGTCACCCACAACGTCCGTGAGGCGGTGCGGCTCGGCGAGCGGGTCGTGCTGCTCTCCTCCCGCCCCGGCCGCGTCGCCCGGGAGTGGCAGGTGGACATCCCCCAGCCGCGCCGCATCGAGGACTCCGCGGTCGCCGACCTGTCCGTCGAGATCACCGAACAGCTCCGTGGGGAGATCCGCCGCCATGGCCAGCACTGAGACCACCTCCTCCGCCGCCGCCGCGAAAAGCCCCGGCGACGCCCCCACCGGACCGTCCACCACCCAGGCCACCGGTTCGCCGGACGCCGCCGACGACGGCTCCGGGCCCGAAGCGGCCACCAGGGCCGGCACCGAGGCCGCCGGCCCCGGAGACCTCGCCGGTCTGGAGGCCGGACTCGACGCGCTCGACTCCGCCGTGGTCGCCCGGCAGCCGTGGCTGCGCACCACGCTGTCAAAGGCGTTCCCTCCCCTCATCGCGATCGTGATCGTGCTGGCGCTGTGGCAGCTCGCCTACCACCTCCAACTCAAGCCGCACTACCTGCTGCCGAGCCCGCTCGACGTCTTCCGCTCGCTGCAGCAGAAGTGGTTCGAGGGCACCCTGCTGGACTTCGTGTGGACCAGCGTCTCCCGTGGCGCACTCGGCTTCGTGGCGTCGGTCGCCCTCGGTACGGTGCTCGGCCTGATCGTGGCCCGCATCAGGCCCGTACGCGCCGCGATCGGCCCGATCCTGAGCGGGCTGCAGTCCCTCCCCTCGGTGGCCTGGGTCCCGGCGGCGATCATCTGGTTCGGGCTGAGCGACGCCACCATCTACGCGGTGGTGCTGCTCGGGGCCGTCCCCTCGATCGCCAACGGGCTGGTGTCCGGTGTCGACCAGATCTCTCCTCTCTATCTGCGCGCCGGCCGCAGCATCGGCGCGACCGGCCTGACCGGCGTCCGCCATGTGCTGCTGCCCGCCGCACTGCCCGGCTACCTCGCCGGCCTCAAGCAGGGCTGGGCCTTCTCCTGGCGCTCCCTGATGGCCGCCGAACTCATCGTCAGCGCGCCCGATCTCGGCACCGGCCTGGGCCAGCTCCTGGAGCAGGGCCGGGAACTCCAGGACATGTCCTGGGTGTTGTCCGCGATCCTGCTGATCCTGATCGTCGGCATCGGTATCGAGCTGTTGATCTTCGCCCCGATAGAACGCCGGGTGCTGCGCACCCGCGGCCTCCTCGTCAAGAGCTGAAAACCATGAGCACCCGTCCCTCTCTCCTCGTCATCGCCCACGGCAGCCGCGACCCCCGGCACGCCGCGACCGTCACCGCGCTGTGCGCGCGGGTCCGGAAGCTGCGGCCCGGGCTGCGCGTGGAAGTCGGCTATCTCGACTTCAACGCGCCCCGGGTGCCCCGGGTGCTGGAGCGCCTCTCGGCCGAGGCGGAGGGGCGGCGCGACACGCCTCCGTTCCAGGGTCGCGTCGGGCGACGGGAGGGCGAACGGGACGTGGTGGCGCTTCCGCTCCTCCTCACTCGCGCCTTCCACGCGAAGTCCGACATCCCCGCGGTGCTGCAAGAGGCCGCCGCACGGCTGCCGTTGCTGACCGTCCATCAGGCCGACGTGCTCGGCCCCTCCCGCCTCCTGACCCACGCCCTGGAGCGCCGGCTGGAGGAGGCCGGGCTGCGGCCCGAAGACCGCCGCTCGACCGGGGTCGTCCTGGCCTCGGCGGGCTCCTCCGACCCGGAGGCGATCGCAGTGATCGCTGACATCGCGCGGGAGTGGCGGCGCACCGCCGAATGGTGTGCCGTGCGGCCTGCGTTCGCCTCCGCCTCTCTGCCCCGTACGGCCGACGCCGTGCGGGCCCTGCGGGACGAGGGCGTCCAACGGGTGGCCGTCGCCCCGTACGTCATCGCGCCGGGCTTTCTGCCGGACCGGATCGCCGACGGTGCCCGCGAGGCCCGCGCCGACATCCTCGCCCCCGTGCTCGGCGCCGCTCCCGAGCTGGCCCGGCTGCTGCTGCGCCGCTACGACCAGGCCGTCCGGGCCCGCGCCCGGGGCGGCCTGACGGCGCTCACCGCCTGAGGCAAGGCCACCCGGCGGCGCCCCGCTCCCGGCCCGGCCGGACCCGGCTCATGTCACCATGGCGACCGCCTTCCCCGGGGGTGTGTCGGCGCGCCCCTTCTCGTAGACCGTGAGCCCCCGCGCCAGGTGCAGGGGCACCAGCAGCAGCTCCACGACCAGGGCCTTCCAGGCGTAGACGACGTTGACCGCCTTGGTGGCGTAGGCGCACGGGATGTTCACCAGCACGCCCCACAGGGGCAGTCTGCGGCGCCGGGCGGCGTACACCAGGGGTGGCAGCGTCAGCAGGAGGTCGGCTCCGGCCCACCACACGAGGGCGGCCGGCGGTGACGCCCCCGTCGTCGCGGTGAGCAGGAACGGGGTGACCCACCACAGCGGCGCGGTGAGGATCTCGAACAGCGCGAGCAGCACCCAGACCGCCAGCAGGGGCTTGCGGACGAGGAGCGGGCCGAGGTGGAGCCGGACGTTCTGGCAGAAGCCGGCCATCCAGCGCTTGACCTGTTTGCGGAAGTAGGTGAGATTCTCCGGGTCGGCGGCGAGGGCGACCGCGTCGGAGACGTAGACCGCGCGGCGGCCGGCGATCTGCCGGGACCAGGTGTAGTCCATGTCCTCGACGATGGTGCGCTCGGGAAACCCGCCGCAGGCCACCAACTCCGCGCGGCGGAAGACCGAGCAGCAACCGGAGCAGACCATGGGGCTGTCGGCAAGGGCCTGGATGGGGCGGTGGAAGTGAAACCCGAAGAGGTACTCGGTGGAGCGGCCCCGCTCCCAGACGGTGCGGGTGTGGCGGGTGCGCACCGTGCCCGCGGCGACGGCGACCGCGGGGTCGTCGAAGGCCGGGAGGACCCGTTCGAGGTAGTCCGGGGCGAGGACGGTGTCGGCGTCGACGGCCAGGACGAGGTCGGTGGTGCACCGCGGCAGGGCGTAGTTCTGTGCCCGGGCCTTGCTGCCGAGGTTGCGCGGCGGGCGGAGCACCGTGACGCCGTGTGCGGCGGCTACTTCGCCGGTGCGGTCGGTGGAGGCGTCGTCGACGACCAGGATCCGGTCGGGCGGGACGGTTTGCCGGGCGAGGGACGCCAGCGTGGCCGGCAGGCCCTCCTCTTCGTTGTGGGCCGGGACGATGACGGTGACGGTGTGCATGGCGGGCTCCCCCCTGTCGTGCGGACCGCGCCGGCGACGACGCAGACCAGTCCGATGACTCCGTAGACGATGGTGCTGATGCCGAGAATCGGCGTGACTCCGTGCATGTCTTCGACGGTAGTCACGCCCGGCCGTCCACGGTTCCGGAGGAAGCCTCCTGTGGATATCCCGCCGCGGGGGAAAGCGCGTTGGGCGGCCCGGAGCACGGCGACGCCGGCCGCCGCGCCCCGTGGGGGCGAGCGCGACGGCCGGCGTGCGGAGCCGAGCGGCCCGAGCCGCTACTTCCCGATCTTCAGCAGCTTGTTGGGCGTGCCCTGGCCCGGGTTGCTGATCTTGTCCGGGGTGGCCCCGTCCGTCAGCGCCTTCTCCACGTCGGCCGGCTTGGCGTCCTTGTGGTCGGCCAGGTAGAGCGCGGCGGCACCCACGACGTGCGGGGTCGCCATCGACGTACCGGAGATGGTCTTGGTGGCGTCGTCGCTGCCGTTCCAGTCCGAGGTGATGTCGGAGCCCGGAGCGTAGAGGTCCACGACGCTGCCGTAGTTGGAGAAGTCGGACTGCTGGTCGTCCTTGGTGCTGGAGGCGACCGTGATGGCCTCCTTGACCCGCGCCGGGGAGCCCTGGCCCGCGTCGGTGGACTCGTTGCCGGCCGCGACGCCGAAGGTGACACCGGAGTCGATGGCCTTCTTCACGGCCGCGTCGAGCGCCTCGTCCGCGCCGCCACCGAGCGACATGTTGGCGACCGAGGGGCCCTTGTGGTTCTTGGTGACCCAGTCGATACCGGCGACGACCTGCTCGGTGCTGCCGGAGCCCTGCCCGTCGAGCACCTTGACGGCGACCAGCTTGACCTTCTTGGCGACGCCGTGGGCGGTGCCGCCGATGGTGCCGGAGACGTGGGTGCCGTGGCCGTTGTCGTCCTCGGCCTTGTTGCTGTTGTCGATCGCGTTGAAGCCGTAGGAGGCGCGGCCGCCGAAGTCCTTGTGGCTGATGTGGATCCCGGTGTCGATGACGTAGGCGGTGACGCCGTCGCCCGCGCTGTCCGGGTAGTTGTACTTGCCGTCGCCCTTGGTGTCGGTCTGGTCGATCCGGTCCAGGCCCCACGACGGCGGGTTCTCCTGGGTGCCGTCGACGTGGAAGGTGTGGTTCTGGACGACCTTGTCGACGGCCGGGTCGGCGGCGAGGTGCTTGGCATCCTCGGCGGACATGCCCGTGGTCGAGAAACCGTCGATGGCGGAGGTGAAGGTCCGCTTGACCTTGCCGCCGTACTTCGCGGCGAGGTCGCCGCTCTCGGCGGCACGCACCGAAGCGGACTTCTTCAGCAGCACGATGTAGCTGCCCTTGACGGCGCCCTTGGCCTCGGCACCGTAGATCTTGCCCTCGGCGGCGGGCGACGCGCCCGCGGTGACCGCAGTGACGGCGGCGATACCAGTGGCGGCAACGGCGGCGGATATCGCCGTCACGAGCCGCTTCTTGCTGGAACGCTTGTGAGCCATGGCGAGGGTTCTCCTCGTTCGTGGTGTGGGGGGAAGCGCTGCGCATAGCCCGAAGGACCCGAAGATCCGGACCGGGCTGGTTCGAAACCCTGTCGGATTGACGAGTGCAATTCAAGGGCCGTCGAGCCGTGTGAGATTCACAACAACCCTCCATAAATACAAAAGACCGCGGAACCCCCCAAAGCGAACGGTTGAGTTGACGAACGAGGACTCAACTCCGTTTACATTTACGCAATGTAGAGCGACGGCTGACAATTCGTTTGCTCGTTCAACCGTCCCTCTATGACAGGCTCGCGCCTCGCAAGAGCCGTATACCGGCGGTTACTTGGGCGGAAGCCGGGCCTCGATCGGATCCGCGGCCCGTCGGCTGCCACCCTTCTCCGCCACGCCCCTCCGCCATCTCCCCACAAATCCGCCGCAGCCTCGCGGCCACCTCCGGATCACCGGTCAGCGCGCACACCGCGTCCCCCAGCGCCCGCGCGGTCACCCCTCCCTTCGACAACTGCCGGGCGACACCCGACGCTTCCACCGGCGGGCCAGGAGCGGGGCCGGGAACGCGGCGCTGTCATGGAGGACGAGGTCCGGGGTGTCGTCCTCGTAGGCGGCGGCGAGTTGCGGCAGTGCCTGGATCGCGTCGCCGAGGAACGGTCGAGGTGGTCGAGGAGTTCGACTTCGCCGGCCTTCGGGTTCTCTGGGAGTGGCGCTGGGGCATGCCCGGGAAAGCGTGCGAGACGATACGACTCGTGCAACCGTAAAAGCGCCAGAGTCCGAAAAGCCGCCGGGCCGGAGCGCCGGCAGGCGCCCACCTCATCCGGTAACGCCTGCCGCACCGCAGGGACTTGAGACTGCGGGCGGACGGGCGCCGAGCCGCCAGCCGGCACCTGGGAGACTGGGCGCGAGAACGCACCTCAGGAGGCAGCCCGATGACCGAACCCCGTACCGCCTTCACCGAGGCGCGCGCCCGGGAGGTGCTGGCCGCGGCCGGGCACCCGGAGGCGGCGGCGGACGCGCGGCTGCTCGCGCTCGGCGAGAACGCCGTCTTCGCGCTGGACGAGCGCGGCGTGGTCGTACGGGTCGGCCGAAGCCCCGAACTGCTCGCGCGCGCCGAGCGGGAACTGGCCGTGGCCCAGTGGCTGGCGGCCGAGGACGTCCCGGCGGTGCGGGCCGCGGAACCGGCCGCCCGGCTCGTCGACGGGCATCCCGTCACCTACTGGCGGCAGCTGTCCGAGGCTGTGCGGCCCGCCGGGCCGCGGGACCTGGCCGAGCTGCTGCGGCGCGTCCACGCGCTCCCCGAGCCGCCGTTCGCCCTCCCCCGGCGGGAGTTGCTGGACGGTGTGGAGCGGTGGCTGCGGCTGGCCGGCGATGCGGTGTCACCGGCCGACGCGGAGTATCTGCGCGGGCGGCGGGACGCCTTCGCACTGGCCGCGACGGCGCTGGAGCCGCATCTGCAGCGCGGCCCGATCCACGGCGATGCGCTGCCCCGCAACGTCCACATCGGGCCCGACGGGCCCGTCCTCGTCGACCTGGAGACCTTCTCCTCGGACCTGCGTGAGCACGACCTGGTGGTGATGGCGCTGAGCCGGGACCGCTACGGGCTGGGCGCGGACGCCTATGACGCCTTTGTGTCGGTGTACGGGTGGGACGTCCGGGACTGGGAGGGCTGCGCCGTCCTGCGCGGGTCCCGGGAGACCGCGAGCTGCGCCTGGGTCTCCCAGCACGCGCCCGGGAACCCGGCCGCCCTCAAGGAGTTCCGGCGCCGGATCGCCTCGCTGCGCGAAAAGGACACGGCGGTCCGGTGGTACCCGTTCTGAGGGCGGCCCGGCGGCCCACGGGCGCGCGCCGTCAGCGCTGATGCGGGATCAGCGGCCAGGCCGGCTCGACCCTCGCCTCCGGGTCGCCGGAGCGGCGCAGATACGCCTGGAACGACGCGGCCTGCTCGGCGGCGGCCCGCTCCTGGAGTGTGTGCAGGGCGCGCGGTGACGGCAGGGCGACAGCCGGGTACTTCTCGCCGATGCGGCGGGCCACCCCGGCCGCGGCGACCGCGTCGGCGCCCGCCTCGTGCGCGCCGTCGAGCCGTACGCCGTAGTGCCCGCAGAGCGCTTGGAGCGCGCGCCTGCCCTTGCGGTAGCGGTCCACGTGCTTGTCGAGGACGAGCGGGTCGATGACCGGGGACGGCGGGCGGCCGAGCCGGTCGGTCAGGGTCGGCACGCCGTGGCGGCGGCACTCGCGGTCGAGCAGCGAGAGGTCGTAGCGGGCGTTCATCACCACCAGGGGTATGTCCGCGCGGAGGACTTCGGCCAGTGCCTCGGTGATCTCCGCTATGGCGCTCGCCGGCGCACGGCCGTGCTCCTGGACATGAGCGGTCGAAATGCCGTGAATGCGGGCGGCTTCCTCGGGAATCGGCACGCCCGGATCGAGCAACCAGGACTGTGTGCCGGCCACCCGGCCGTCCGCCTCCAGCCGGATCAGCGCGGCCGTGACCACGCGGTCGTGCTCGATGTCCGTGCCGGTGGTCTCCAGGTCGAAGCCGGCCAGCAGCTTCTGATGCCAGCTCATGCCGCGCCCCCGCTCCGCCCGGCCCCGCACGCGCGTCGTACGCGCCCTTCCCCGACGCTCCCCCGGCGCTTCGCCGGGAAGCCCCCCACGCTGCGCTGACTCATGCGGCCTCCTTCGGTGGTACCTCCCCCGTGTCCGAACACTCTCCCACGCGCCACTGACAACGGACCGGGCCGCCCGCTCCGGCCGCCAACCGACGACCGGTTCAGGAGACCGGCCGGGAGTCCGCCCAGACGCTCTCGAACTCCTCGCGGTAGATCTCGAAGAGCCCGTGGTCGGCCTCCCGCCCGTCGCGGGCGTCCTGGCGGACCACCTCGCGGCTGCCGCCGCGCAGCACGAACACCGGGGACTCCATCCCGCGGCTCTTGCGGAGGTAGGGCTGGACGACGGCCAGGCCGTCGGGCCCGTCGCCGTCGACGAGGTAGGCGGTGAAGCGCGGGGTCTCGTCGAAGACCTGGATCTCGAAGGCGCCCGGGTCCCGGAGCCGGGCCCGGACCCGCCGCATGTGGAGGATGTTCATCTCGATGGAGCGGCTCATCTCGCCCTTCTTCAGGCCGATTTCGCGCTCCCGGCGGCGGACCGCGCTGCTGGCCGGGTTGAGGAAGAGCAGCCGGACCCGGCAGCCGGACTCGGCGAGCCGGACCAGCCGGCGGCCGGAGTAGTTCTGGACCAGCAGGTTGAGACCTATACCCACCGCGTCGAGGCGGCGGGCGCCCCCGAAGAGGTCCTCGGCGGGCAGCTGGCGCTGGAGCCGCACCCGGTCGGGGTGCACACCCACGACGTCGGCGTAGCGGTCGCCGACGAGGTCCTCCACGGCGTCGATGGGCAGCCGCCCGGAAATACGGGTCCCGGCGCCGGAACCGAGGATGTCCAGCAGCCGGGCACTGGCCCGCTCGGCCTGGGCCAGCACGGTCTCGGACAGCGCGCGGTTGCGGGAGACGATGTTGCGGGCGACCTCCAGCTCGTCCAGGACCAGCTCGACCTCCCGGCGGTCGTCCACGTAGGGCTCGAAGCAGGGCCAGTGCTGGACCATCAGCTCGCGCAGCTGCGGGAGCGTCAGGAAGCTGACGATGTTGTCGTCGGCGGGATCGAGGAGATAGCCCTTGCGGCGGCTGACCTCGCGGACCGCGACCGCGCGCTGGACCCACTCCTGGCCGGCGGGCCCGGCCGCCGCGATGACCCACTCGTCGCCGTGCACCGGCTCGTAGACGGGACGCAGCACGGCCGCGACGACGGCCCGCAGACGCTGCTCGACGAGATTCAGCCAGATATAGGCGCGTCCGGCCCGGCGGGCCCGGGTGCGCACCTCGCTCCAGGCGTCGGCCCCCCAGTCCAGTTCCGCGCCGATCTCCAGCGGTCGGGCGAGGGACACCGTGCCGGGCGGTGCGTCCATGGAGCCGCCCTCGTGCCCCTCATGACTCTCGTCACCAGGCGGCAACTCCAGCCCGCCGCTCACCTGCCACCGCCTTCCGAACCCCCGTGCCAACGATCAAGGCAGACTACTGCGGCGCGGGGGGCGGTGCAGCAGGATGCATCGAGTCGGATGCCAACTCCCCTTGCACATACTGCCGGTTGTGACCGGAAAGCACGGCCGGAGTGAGCGGATTCATAGCCACGGCACGGGACGGGGGCGCATTCCGGCCCACGCGATGGAGTGTTCCGGCGGCGGCCCGTTGACACCGCGCCACGGGCCCGGCAGGGCGCGGACGCCGTGATTGGCCGGGGCACCACTGGCGAACCGCGCGTCTCTCCGGTAGTCCGCGGGAGAGCGTCGCCTTCGAGGCGACCGCACCGCTCCCCCGCCCGCGTCGGCCGTCCGTGCCGGCGGCCCGCCCCCCCCGATCGGCGCACCGGGATCCGACAATCCGACATCGCCGAAGATGAACCACCGTCCAGCGGAATTCACGCAAAAAGATCCCGTTATCCGGCACTTTGGGACACGTTGGTGAAGGATTTCCGATTCGGTCCGCGGACGTGTGTCGTGGAGCCGCCGCCGCCCCGTAGAGAAAGTGGAAGAGTCTACGCATGCAGGTCTGGCCGGGACAGATGTATCCGTTGGGTGCCACCTACGACGGTGCGGGCACCAACTTCGCGGTGTTCTCCGAAGCCGCCACACGCATCGAGCTGTGTCTGCTGCACGACGACGGCTCGGAGACCGCCGTCGAGCTGCGCGAGTCCGACGCCTTCGTACGGCACGCGTACCTGCCGGGGGTGATGCCGGGGCAGCGCTACGGCTTCCGGGCGCACGGCCCCTACGAGCCGGAGCGCGGGCACCGCTGCAATTCCGCCAAACTCCTCCTCGACCCGTACGCGCGGGCGATGAGCGGCGTGATCGACTGGGACGAGGCGGTCTACGGCTACCACTTCGGCCGCCCCGAGGTGCGCAACGACCTCGACTCCGCGCCGCACACCATGGCGTCGGTGGTGGTCAACCCGTACTTCGACTGGGGAGACGACCGTCCGCCGCGGACCGCCTACCACGAGACGGTGCTCTACGAGGCCCACGTGAAGGGCCTGACGATGCGCCACCCCGAATTGCCGGAGGAACTGCGCGGCACCTACGCGGCGCTGGCGCACCCGGCGGTCATCGACCACCTGACGGAGCTGGGGGTCACCGCCCTTGAGCTGATGCCGGTGCACCAGTTCGTCCAGGACCACCGGCTGGTGGACGCCGGGCTGAGCAACTACTGGGGCTACAACACCATCGGCTTCTTCGCCCCGCACAACGCCTACGCCTCCTGGGGCGACCGCGGGCAGCAGGTGCTGGAGTTCAAGACCGCGGTCCGGGCGCTGCACCGGGCGGGCATCGAGGTCATCCTCGACGTCGTCTACAACCACACGGCCGAGGGCAGCCACCTGGGGCCGACGCTGTCCTTCCGGGGGCTGGACAACGCCTCGTACTACCGGCTGTCGGACGACCGCCGCTACTACACGGACACCACGGGCACCGGGAACTCCCTGCTGATGCGCAGCCCGCACGTGCTCCAACTGGTGATGGACTCGCTGCGCTACTGGGTGCAGGAGATGCGGGTGGACGGGTTCCGGTTCGACCTGGCGGCGACGCTCGCGCGGCAGTTCCACGAGGTGGACCGGCTGTCGTCGTTCTTCGACCTGGTGCACCAGGACCCCGTGGTCAGCCAGGTGAAGCTGATCGCCGAGCCGTGGGACGTCGGGGAGGGCGGCTACCAGGTGGGGAACTTCCCGCCGCTGTGGACGGAGTGGAACGGCAAGTACCGGGACACCGTGCGGGACCTGTGGCGCGGTGAGCCGCGCACACTGGCGGACTTCGGGTCCCGGCTGGCCGGTTCGTCCGACCTCTACCAGGAGGACGGGCGGCGGCCGCTGGCCTCGGTCAACTTCGTCACCTGCCACGACGGTTTCACCCTGCGCGACCTGGTCTCGTACAACGACAAGCACAACGAGGCCAACGGCGAGGACAACCGGGACGGCGAGCGCTGCAACCGGTCGTGGAACTGCGGGGCCGAGGGGCCGACCGACGACCCCTCGGTGCGCCGGCTGCGGCTGAGGCAGATGCGGAACTTCCTCGCCACGCTGATGCTGTCGCAGGGCGTGCCGATGCTCAGCCACGGCGACGAGTTCGGGCGCAGCCAGCGCGGCAACAACAACGCCTACTGCCAGGACAACGAACTGACCTGGGTGCGGTGGCCGGAGCCGGGGGCGGCGGGCGCCGGCGGGGCGGAGGACGCCGACGGGGCCGAGGAGTTCGACGGGGCAGGGCCGGAGACGCCGGTGGCCGCCGAGCGGGAGGAGGAGCGGGCACTGCTGGCATTCGTCCGGCAGATGGTGTGGCTGCGCCGGGACCACCCGGTCTTCCGGCGGCGGCGGTTCTTCCAGGGGCACCCGATGGAGGGCACCCGGGACGAGCTGTCCGACATCGCTTGGTTCACCGCGGCCGGCACGGAGATGGGCACCCGCGACTGGCAGTCCGTCCACGCCAAGTCGCTGACCGTCTTCCTCAACGGCAGCTCGATCTCGGAACCGGGGCCGCGCGGCGAGCCGGTCACCGACGACTCGTTCCTGCTGATGTTCAACGCCCATGACCAGGAGAAGGAGTTCACGGTGCCGGAGCACCTGGGCCGGCAGTGGCAGGTGGTGGTGGACACCGACCGGCCGGAGGCGGCGGCGGAGGGCCGGGGCGCCAAGGTCAAGGGCGGCGACCGGCTGACACTGATCGGGCGGAGCCTGCTGGTGCTCCAGCGGCCGGCCTGAGCGGTCCGCTGCGGGCCTCGCGGCGGCCGCGAGGCCCGGGGTGCGCAGGGAGCCGGTGCGCGGTCCGCAGCGGCCCCCCTGCGGGGCCGGGAGGCGCGTACGGGCGCGGTGGGCCGGGCGCCGGCGCGGGTGGTGAGGGCGACGGCGAGGACGAGCGCCGCGGCGCCGACGGCGACCGCGAAGGCGGCGGACGGGCCGTCGGCGTCGGCGAGCCGGCCGGCGCCACGGCCTGGCCGCCGACCACCGCACTGGTGAGGAACGCCATCGACTCGGCCGGCCGGGTGGCCGGCACCAGCCGTTCGGTGAGTCCGAAGAGGGTGATCAGGGGGGCGGGCGGGAAAGGACACGACGGGCAGCAGCGGCCCGCTCAGGGCGAGCACCCGGCGACAGGTGACAGCGGCGGTCATCACAAGAAGCCATCCGCCGGCCCGGCGCGATCCGTACCGTCGGTACGCACGAAGCGCTACCCGGGAGCGGCCTTCCGGCTCGGACGACAACACGACCGGCGGGACGGCCCGGGATGACGCGACCCGATGACAGAACGGGCCGCCGGCGGGGTACGGGTGTTCCCATGATGCAGCCTTCGAGTACGTCGCCGACCGCCACCTACCGGCTGCAGCTCCAGCCGGACTTCCCGTTCGCCGCCGCCGAACGAGCGGTCCCCTATCTCGCCGCACTCGGAGTGTCCCACCTGCACCTCTCCCCCGTACTGGAGGCGGTGCCGGGCTCCACCCACGGATACGACGTGACCGGCCACGCGACGGTGCGCGCCGAACTGGGCGGCGAGGAGGGGCTGCGGGCACTGGCGGCGACGGCCCGGGCGCACGGCCTCGGACTGGTCGTCGACATCGTGCCCAACCACATGGCGGTGCCCTCGCCGGTGTCACTGAACGGGCCGCTGTGGGAGGTGCTGCGCGACGGCCCGGCATCGCGGTACGCGCGCTGGTTCGACATCGACTGGGACGGCGGCCACGGGGGGCGGCTGCTGCTGCCCGTCCTGGAGGGGCGGATCGGGGACGAACTTCCCCGCTTCCGGGTCGAAGGGCCGCTGCTGCACTACGGGGAGCAGGTCTTCCCGCTGCGCCCCGGTACGGAGCGGCTGCCCTTGCCGCGTCTCCTGGAGGCGCAGTGGTACCGCCTCGCCTGGTGGCGGCTGGCGCGTACCGAGCTCAACTACCGGCGTTTCTTCACCATTTCGCAGCTGATCGGGGTCCGCGCCGAGGACCCGGAGGTGTTCGCCGCGACGCACGCGACGGTGCTGCGGCTGGTCCGGGAGGGCGTCGTCGACGGGCTGCGGGTCGACCATCCGGACGGGCTGGCGGATCCGGGCGGCTATCTGGCGTGGCTGCGGGCCGGGACCAAGGGCTGCTGGACGGTGGTCGAGAAGATCCTGACCGGCGCGGAGCGGCTGCCGGGCACCTGGGCGTGCGCCGGCACCACGGGCTATGACGCGCTGCGCCACATCGACGGGCTGTTCGTCTGCCCGCAGGGCTCGGGGCGGCTCTTCTCGCACTACCGGGACTTCGTCACCCCGTTGGCCGACGAGGGCGGCGACTGGGAGGAGACGGTGCGCCGGTCCGCCTACGAGGTCGTCGAGCACGAGCTGGCGGCAGAGGTGGAGCGGCTGGTGCGGACCGCGGCCCGGATCGCCGAGCGGGTGCCCCGGCCGGGCGACCACGCACCCTGGGCGCTGCGGCAGGCGGTGCGGGAACTACTGGTGCGACTGCCCGTCTACCGGCCCTACACCGCTGACACCACGGACGTCGCGCGGTCCGCGGCGGACGCGGCGATGCTGGGCGACGCGGCGGCACGGGCCCGGGCCACCTTCCGGGTGCCGGAGGAGGCCGCGGCGGTGGATCTCGTCCACGACCTGGCGCTGGGGCGGTTCGCCGACGGTGGGGAGGACGGCGGGGGCGGCCCGGGCGACGGGGACGGTGCGGCGGGCTCCGCGGCCGCGGACCGGAACGACACGGCCCTGGATGACGCGGACCGGAACGCCGTCAACCGCGAAGTCGCGGACTTCGCGGCGCGTTTCGCGCAGACCGCGTCCGCGCTGCACGCCAAGTCCGTGGAGGACACCGCCTTCTACCGCTATCCGGTGCTGCTGTCGGCGTGCGAGGTCGGCGGCGATCCCGGGGAACCCGCGCTGGGGCCCGGGACGTTCCACGAGTACTGCGCGCGGCTGCAGCGGGACTGGCCGGAGAGCGGCACGGCGCTCTCCACGCACGACACCAAGCGCAGTGCCGATGTGCGGGCACGGATCGCGGTGTTGTCGGAGTGCCCGGACCGGTGGCGGGATGTGCTGGGTGCGGTGGCCGACGGGAGGGAGGTCGCGGACGATGTGGTTCCGGTGGATCCGATGGTGGCCTGGACGGCCTGGCAGACCGCGTTCGGGCTCGGCGCGTCCGCCGCCGGGGGCCGGGCGGCGGAGCGTCTGACGCCCGCGGTCCTCAAGGCGGTGCGGGAGGCCGGGCTGCGCACGACCTGGACGGAGCCCGACGCGGTGTACGAGGAGGCGGTGGCGGAGTTCGTCCGCAGTGGGCCGTGCGGCCCGGCGGCCGGCCGGCTGGCCGCCCTGGAGGCCGAACTCGCCCCGCACATCCGGGCGAACGTCCTGGGCGCCGCGCTGCTGCACCTCACCATGCCGGGCGTCCCCGACCTCTATCAGGGCACCGAGCGGGAGTACGCGGCGCTGGTCGATCCGGACAACCGGCGGCCCCCGCGGTTCGTGCCGGAGCTGCTCGCGGAACTGGACGGCGGTGCCGCGCCGGCCGGCCCGTCCGCCGAGAAGCTGCGGCTGACGACGGCCGCGCTGCGGCTGCGGCGGGCGCACCCGGAGTGGTTCGGCGCCGCCTCGACGTACGAGCCGCTGGCCGCGGAGGGCCCGGCGGCCGAGCACTGTGTGGCCTTCGTCCGCGGCGGGCAGGTGGTGACGGCGGTGACCCGGCTGTCGCTGCGCCTGCGGGAGACCGGCGGCTGGTGGGACACCGTGCTACGGCTGCCCGCGGGCGGCGCCTGGCGGGAGCTGCTCACCGGCCGCACACTGGCGGGCGGCGCCGCAGTGGGGGTGGACACCCTGCTGACGGAGTGGCCGGTGGCCCTGCTCGTACGGGAGGAACGGCGACGGTCGGCACGGGCCGAACGGCGGGAGGACGAGCGGGAACGGGAACAGCGGACGAGGACAGCCAGCGAGTGACGCCGGCGGTGCGGGGGCTGCACCAGCAGTGACAGTGCGCCGCGACGGGACCGCGGAGGCGCGCGCCATGCCGCCGGGCAGGGCGCCGTTCCTCAGCGCTCGGGGCGGTCCTGGCGCTCCCGACGCCCCTCTTGGCGCTCCGTCAGAACGTAGTCCACCTGTCCGAATCTGATGTGGTCGCCGGGCCCCACCGGTATCTCGCCCACCAGGCGGCGGCCGTTGACGCAGGTGCCGTTGGTGGAGCCGAGGTCGCGCAGCATCCAGCCGGTGCCCTCGCTGCGCAGCTCGGCATGGTTGCGGGAGACCGTCTCGTGGTTGAGCCGCAGGCCGACGCCCGGGGCCCGCCCGATCAGCAGCGGGAACGGACCGGGCTCCGGCAGCAGCAGCTTCGGCAGTCGCTCCGTGCGCCACGCCCTGCGCACCCGGATGTGGAACGCCGACACCCGGCCGACCATCCGCAGCACCAGTGCCTGCACCTTGCCGCGGCTCTCCAGATCCGCGGTGGCGGCCGCGAGTTCGGAGTGCTGCTGGGCGGCCAGGACGAGTTCCAGCCGGCGCAGGAAGGTGTCCTGGGACAGCCGACCGTCCGCCGCGCCGTCGCGCAGCAGCTCAAGGGCGCGTTCCCGGTCGGCGTCCGAGGGCCGCGCGGGGAACTGGAGCGAAGTCATGGGGTGATTCTCCGACCTGCGGTGAGCCGGTGTCCAGGCGATGTCGGTGCCCCGCCGCACCGCGTCCTTCCGTCCGGGGCGGCGGCGTGCTTTCGTCGTCGGGAAGCGGGTCCGCGGGGGCCTTCGGGTGTACGGGGCCGGCCGGGGCCGGAGTGACGAAGGAGGACAGGCGTGCTGTTCGAGGTATGGGCGCCGGACGCCGACGGGGTCGCGCTCCAGTGGGCCGGCGAACGGTCGGACGAGCCGCCGGTCCCCCTGGAGCGCGATCCCGTCCGCCCCGGCTGGTGGCACGCGGAGACCCCGGCCGGCGACGGCGACCGCTACGCCTTCCGGCTCGACGGCGGCCCGCCGCGGCCGGACCCACGCGCCGCCCGGCTGCCGGACGGCCCGGGCGGGCCCGGCGCGGTCGTCGAGCACGCGCGGTTCGCCTGGCGGCACCCCTGGCCCGGCCGGCCGCTGCCCGGCGCCGTCCTCTACGAACTGCACATCGGGACGTACACCCCCGAGGGCACCTTCGATGCGGCCGCGGCCCGCCTCGGCCACCTCGCCGACCTCGGCATCACCCATGTCTCCCTGATGCCGGTCTGCCCTTTCCCCGGGCGGCACGGCTGGGGCTACGACGGGATCGCGCCCTGGGCGGTGCACGAACCGTACGGCGGGCCCGACGGTCTCAAGCGGTTCGTGGACGCCGCGCACGGCCACGGGCTCGGTGTCGTCCTCGACGTCGTCCACAACCACCTCGGCCCGTCCGGCAACCACCTCCCGGAATTCGGCCCGTACTTCACCGACGCCCACCGGACGCCCTGGGGGGCCGCGGTCAACCTCGACGCCCCCGGTTCCGACGAGGTCCGCCGCTATCTCATCGGGAGCGCGCTCGGCTGGCTGCGCGACTACCGCGTCGACGGGCTCCGGCTGGACGCCGTGCACGCCCTGCACGACGGCCGCGCCCAGCACTTCCTGGCCGAACTCTCCGCCGCGGTGGACGCGCTCGCCGCCCAGCTGCGCCGCCCGCTGTTCCTGATCGCCGAGTCCGACCGCAACGACCCCCGTACCACGGCGCCGCGGTCGAGCGGCGGCCTCGGCCTGCACGCCCAGTGGAACGACGACTTCCACCATGCCCTGCACACCGCGCTGACCGGTGAATCCCACGGCTACTACGCCGACTTCGCGCGCGCCCCGCTCGCCGCCCTCGCCAAGACCCTGACCGGCGGCTTCTTCCACGACGGCGACCACTCCAGCTTCCGCGGCCGCCGGCACGGCGCACCGCTCGACCTGCGGACCACCCCGCCGCACCGGCTGCTCGCCTACGCCCAGACCCACGACCAGATCGGCAACCGCGCGTACGGCGACCGGCTCACCGCTACGCTCTCCCCCGGCCTGCTCGCCTGCGCCGCGGCGCTGGTGCTCTGTTCCCCGTTCACCCCGATGCTCTTCATGGGCGAGGAGTGGGGCGCGCGGACGCCGTGGCAGTACTTCACCGACCATCCGGACCCGGAGCTGGCGGAGGCCGTACGGGCCGGCCGGCGTCGAGAGTTCGCCGCACAGGAGAGCGGCGCGCCGCACAAGGACGGCGCAGCCCCTTCGGACGGCGCGACGCACGGGGACGGCCTCGGCGCCGACTGGCCCGACCCGCAGAACCCGGCCACCCGCGACCGCTCCGTCCTGGACTGGTCCGAGCGGTCCGCCGAGCCGCACGCCGCCCTGCTGTCGTGGTACCGCGCCCTCCTCGCCCTCCGCCGCACCCACCCCGCCCTGACCGACCCCGACCCGTCCCGCACACAGGTCGCCTACGACGGGACGGCCCGCTGGCTCCTGCTCCGCCGCGGCCCCCTCCACCTGGCCGTCAACCTCGCCCCCGACTCCACGGCCACCATCCCCCTCGCCCCGTCCACCCCACCCACCCTCTCCGTCTTCCACGCCCCGGCGGGCTGGCCGCACCCTCTACTCCCGGACGACGACGGGGTGTTGCACCTGCCCGGGGAATCGGTGGCGGTGGTGATCGGGGCGGGGTGGGGAGGTGGGTGAGGCGGGGCTGGGGATGTGGGGGATGTTCCCTAGGGGACGCCTGGGCCCCCTGCGGGTTCCCAACGCCCGGACGGGGATGGGGTATTCCGCAGAGAGGCCCGTCAGAGGAGGCCCCCATCAGAGAAGGCCCTCCAGAGAGGGCCCTAAGAGAAGGCCCATCAGGGGCGGCACAGCGCTACGCGCGGGGGTGCTCTGGACCTGACGCCGGTGTACGCCCGGGGTGGGGTATGTCGAGCTGGACATGGCGGGCGGCCAGCCGTCACGACGCCCCGTCAGCGGGCGAACTCCGCGAGCAGGGTTTTGCAGAAGGCATCCAGATCGCCGGGTCTGCGGCTGGTGACGAGGGTGTTGTCGGCCTGGGTGCAGACGACGACCTGCTTGTCGACCCACGTGCCGCCGGCGTTGCGGATGTCGGTGCGCAGACTGGGCCAGGAGGTGAGGGTGCGGCCGCGGACCACGCCGGCCTCGATCAGGGTCCAGGGAGCGTGGCAGATGGCGGCGACCGGTTTGCCGGCCTCGAAGAAGGACGCGGTGAAGGAGACGGCGCCCTTGTCCATACGGAGGGCGTCGGGGTTGGCCACGCCGCCGGGGAGGACCAGGGCGTCGAAGTCGGCGGCCGACGCGGCGTCCACGGTCAGGTCGACGGGGAAGCTGTCAGCCCGGTCGAGGTGGTGGAACGTCTGGATCCGGCCCGACCTGGTGGAGACCAGCGTGGGGGTGCCGCCCGCGGTGATGACCGCCTGCCAGGGCCTGGTCAGCTCGACCTGCTCGGTGCCCTCGGGGGCCACCAGAAACGCCACCTGCATGGTGCGCTCACTTCCCTTCAGCTGGGCGGTTCCCGTCAGCCCACCGGCCGGAGGGCCGAACGGGCCGGAAGGCGCCGGAAACACCGGAAGACACCGGTAGACACCGGAAGACACCAGCCGGTCAGCGGGACATGTCCCTACCGACCGACCATAACGGGAGGAAGGGGGCGGCTCATCCGCTGGTGCGCAGCGCCCCCGGGCAGCCCGCGCCGCGCCGCTCGCCCCCGCGGCTCAGGCGCGCGAGGCCGCGGCCGCCGGCCCGTCCGCTTCGGCTCCCTCCAGCTCGCGCTCGCTCGCGGTGACCGCCGCCGCCTCCGCCGCCAGGTCGAGGTTGCGGGTGAGCAGGTAGTAGAGGCCGCCGCCGACCAGCAGACCGGGCACGAAGGACAGGTCCGCGCCGCCCAGCGCCTCGGCGACCGGGCCGGTGTAGAAGGACGTGGCGAAGAACGGGATCATCGCGGCGAAGCCCGCGGCGTAGGCGGCGATGCCGCGCCAGGACCAGCGGCCGTAGATGCCGGACGGGTCGAAGAGGGCGGTGACCGCGTAGTGGCCGCGCCGGACCCAGTAGAAGTCGACGAGGTTGACCGCCGTCCACGGGATCAGGAAGTAAAGCATCATCAGCACGAAGGTGTTGAAGCTCTCCAGGTAGTTCTCCGGCAGCAGCATCGCCACAGTGAAGACGATCAGGCCGACGGCCACGATGCCGGCGATCCGGATCCGGACGGTCGGCCTGACCGCGCGGAAGGCGTCGATCGCGCTGGTGGTGGTGAGCATCGCGCCGTAGGCGTTGACGGCCATGATGCCGACCAGGGCGACGGAGGAGACGACCACCGCGAAGGTGCCGAAGCCGGGGACGATCGCGTTGCCGACCTGGCGGATGCTACTGATCGCGTCCGGGTGCGGCAGCGCCGAGGCGAGCAGGGCGCCCAGCGACATCAGCCAGGCGGCAGAACCGGCCGCGCCCGCGTAGGTCCACCAGATGACCCTGCGCGCGGAGACGTCGCGGGGCAGGTAGCGGGAGTAGTCCGAGACGTAGACGGCGTAGCTGATCTGGTAGCCGGCCGCGGCGGAGAAGACGACCAGGAAGGACGTCCAGGAGCCGTGCGAGTGCGCGGCGTGCCCGGCGGCGGCCGCGGAGTGCGGGTCGAGCCGGGTCAGCACGCCGACGGTCAGCACGCCGAAGACCGCGATCAGCACATAGGTGAGCCAGCGCTGGACGAGGTGCAGCAGGTCGTGGCCGACGACGGCGAGCAGGAGGGCGACGCCGATGATCAGCGCGTACCAGAGGGTGGTACCGCCGGAGAAGACGGTCCGCAGGCCCTGGGCGGCCAGGACGACGTTGAAGACGTTGAAGCCGACGTAGACGAAGACCACGGCGGCGAACGGGACGATGGCGCCGCGGATGCCGAACTGGGCCCGCGACTGGATCATCTGCGGCAGGCCCATCCGGGGGCCCTGGTTGGCGTGGAACGCCATGAAGAAGGTGCCGAAGCAGGCGCCGAGGACGACGGCGGCCACGGAGGCGGGCAGGCTCAGGCCGAGGGCCGGGCCGAGGAAGCCGGTGACCATCGTGGTCGGCACGAAGTTGCCGGTGAACCAGAAGGGGCCCTGGTGCCACACCTTCCCGTGCCGTTCGCGGACCGGGACGTAGTCGATGGAGCGGACTTCGATCATGCGGGAGCCGCGCCCCGCGCTCGTTCCTTCCATGGGTACCGCGGGGTCCATGGTCACTCCTCGGGCGTGGCGACGGGGGTGTACGGGGCGGTCCGCGGGCGGCCGCCGTGGGGCGGCGGTTTCCGCGGTGGTGTGAACCTGGATGGCGTGGTGTGAACCTACGTGAACCTAGGCGCCCGCCCGCAAGGCACTCGATCGCCCGACCGTCCACCCCACGGATATGTGGTGGACACTATGTCCATGCCGTTGCGTATCTCGGACCTGCTGGCCCGGCCCGGGCTGCATCTGGCGCTCGCCTACGACGTGCCGCCTGAGCTGCTCTCCCGCACCGTCGACGCGGCGACCGTCTCCGATCTGCTGGTCCCGGGGAAGTGGCTGCAGGGCGGCGAGCTGCTGATGACGATCGGGCTGCTGCTGCCGATGGAGCCGGCGGCCTGCCGGGCCTACGTCCGGGACGTGGCCGGGGGCGGTGCGGCCTGCCTGGCGCTCGGGCTGGGGCAGGGGCTGCCGTATCAGGAGGCACCGGAGCCGCTGGTCACGGCGGCGAAGGAGGCGGGGCTGCCGCTGCTGACGGTGCCGGACGAGGTGCCGTTCATCGCGGTCACCAAGGCGGTCTTCGACGCCCGGGCCGCCGAGCAACGCGAGGTGCTGCAGCGGGCTTTCGCCACCCAGCGCCGGCTGACCGCGGCCGCGGCGACCAGCGACGGGCTGCAGCCGATGCTGGTGGAGTGGACGGCGGCCACCGGGGTCGGCGCCACGGTCCTCGATCCGCTGGGGAGGCAGCTGGCGACCGCCGAGCAGGAGCCGCGGACACCGCCGGAGCACGCCCGTGACCTGGTCGAACGGGTCACCGCACGGGGGCTGCGGGGCAGTGCGACCAGTACCGCCGGCGGCCGTCAGCTGGAGGTGCAGCCGCTCGGCGCCCGCCGGCTGCGCGGTCTGCTGCTGCTCGCCGGCCGCCCGGACGACGCCGCCCGCTCGGTGATCCCGGGACTGATCTCGCTGCTCTCCCTGGAGCTGGAGCGACGCCATCTGCGCGACGAGCCGGAGCGCCGCCGGCGGTCGGCGCTGCTGTCGGAGCTGCTGGCGGACGAGGACCTGACGGCGGACCGGGCCCGGGACATGCTGGCCTCGGTGGGGCTGTCCGCGGAGCGGGTGCGGGCGGTCGTCGTGGAGGCCGCGCCGGCCACGGGACCACAGGGCGCGGGCGGCGCCGCCGCGCCGTCCGGGCTGCCGGAGGGCGCGGCCCAGGAGATGGCGGCCGATCTGGCGTTGGCGATGCCCGGCGGGCTGGTGCGGGTGACCCCGACCGGCGGGCCGGATTCCGGGCCGGCACCGGTGATCGAGGCAGTGGTCGGCGAGGAGCTGGACATCCACGCGGTGCTCGCCCGGTTCGCGCCGGGCTGCCCGGCGGGCATCGGACCGGCCACCGCGCCGGAGGCCGTAAGGGTGTCGCTGCGGCAGGCGACGGGGCTGCTGGCGGTCAGCCGGACCGGCGGGGCGCCCGCGGAGGCCCGGCAGAGCGAGGCCGCCCGACTTCTGCTGGAGCTGGGCGACCGCCGGACGCTGCACGGCTACGCCGACACCGTGCTCGGCCCGCTGGACCTCGCCGACGGCGGTGCGGAACTGATCGCCACCCTCGCCGCCTGGTTGGAGACCGGCGGCGCCTGGGACGCCACCAGCCGCCGGCTCGGCGTCCACCGGCACACCGTGCGCAACCGCCTGGACAAGGCGATGGGCCTCACCGGGCGCCGCCTCGACGACCCCGACGACCGCTTCGACCTGTGGCTGGCGACCCGTATCCGACGCGGTGACCGCTTCCCCGGCGGCCGTTGACGACCGGGCGCCCGGGTGCGCGCCGGCGGCCCGCCGCCCCACCGCCCTGAGCCCGGCGGACTCTCGGCACACCCTCCGGATCACCCTCCGGATCACGGACGGCGCTTCACCTTTCCCCCGGTCAGCGTCTTTACTGCTGAGGTGACCTACGAGATCCGCACCTTCGCCCCCGGCGCCGAGTACGCCACCGCCGGGCCGGCCCCCGCCTCGCGCGCGGGCCGGCTGGTGGCCGTCAGCGACCTGCACGTCCGGTACGACGAGAACCGCGACATCGTCGAGCAGTTACGGCCGGAGTCCGACGACGACTGGCTGCTGGTCGCCGGCGACGTCGGGGAGCAGACCGACGACATCCGCTGGGCGCTGACCCTGCTGAGCAGCCGGTTCGCCAAGGTGGTGTGGGTGCCCGGCAACCACGAGCTGTGGACCCCCGCCAACGACCCGGTCCAGCTGCGCGGGGTGGCCCGCTACGAGCATCTGCTGGAGATCTGCCGGGAGTTGGGGGTGGTGACGCCCGAGGACCCCTATCCGGTCTGGGAGGGCGCCGGCGGCCCGGTCGTCATCGCGCCGCTCTTCCTGCTCTACGACTACTCCTTCCGGATGCCCGGCGCGGCCTCCAAGGAGGAGGCCCTGAAGATCGCCGAGCAGGCCGGAGTCGTCTGCACCGACGAGTACTTCCTGCACCCCGACCCCTATCCGTCCCGCGAGGCGTGGTGTCGCGCCCGGGTGGCGGAGACCGAGGCCCGGCTGGCGGCGCTCCCGGAGGACCTGCCGACCGTCCTGATCAACCACTGGCCGCTGGTCCGCGAGCCCACCAGGCCGCTGTGGTACCCGGAGTTCGCCCTGTGGTGCGGGACGGAGGCCACCGCCGACTGGCCCCGCCGGTTCCGCGCCGCCACGGTGGTCTACGGCCATCTCCACATCCCGCGGTTGCTGCTGTGCGACGGAGTGCCCCATCAGGAGGTGTCGCTCGGCTACCCTCGCGAATGGCGGCGCCGCTCCGGTTCCCCCGGCCGCCCGGTCCAGATCCTGCCCCTTGCGACCACCGGAGTGCCCGCGTGATCGAGAAGCTGCTGCCCGCACCGATATCCACCGCCGAGTCGTTCGCCGACGACCCCGTCTCGGAGATGTATCCCGAGGAGTTCGAGCTGGTCGCCAACGCGGTGCCCAACCGGCAGCGGGAGTTCGGGACGGTGCGCAACTGCGCCCGCCGGGCCCTGGGGGCGTTCGGCATCGACCCGGCGCCCGTGCTGCCCGGCCCCGGCCGCGCCCCGCGCTGGCCGGACGGCATCGTCGGCGCGATGACCCACTGCACCGGCTACCGCGGCGCCGCGGTGGCCCGGGCCCGGGACGTCCGCTCCCTGGGTGTGGACGCCGAACCCCACGCCCCCATCGAGGACCTCGGGGTCGTCGACCTGGTGACGCTCCCCGAGGAGCGCGCCCAGATCTCCCAACTCACCGTGCACCAGCCGGAGATCTGCTGGACGCGGCTGATCTTCAGCGCCAAGGAGAGCGTCTACAAGGCGTGGTATCCGCTCACCGGCCGCTGGCTGGGCTTCGAGGACGCCCACCTCACCCTCGACCCGACCGACGCCACCTTCACCGCCCGCCTGCTGGTGCCGGGCCCGGTGGTGGACGGCCGCCGCCTCGACACGTTCAGCGGCCGGTGGCTGATCGGGGCGGGGCTGGTGATGACGGCGGTGACGGTGCCGGGAACGGTCTGACCGGCAGCCCGCTTCGACCGCCTCTCCCGCGCGGGTACCCCTTTCGGGCAGCCACCGGGACTCCCTGGACTCCCTGACACCCCCCGATACCCCCGCGCGCCCCTGGTGCCCCGCCGAGCGGGGTCCAGCGGCCGGCCCGCCGTCGCAGGCGGTGCCGGCCGCCGCCGTCAGGGACCACCACGGGACTCGGCGCGTCCCTGAGCGGCGGCATCGTCTTTTCCATTAACCTCCACTAACCGTATGAAGTCGATCAATTACTGATCGCATCCGATCGCATCCGGTCAACTTTCGGAGAAGACATGCGCAAGCTTCGCAAGGCTGCCGTCGTCGTAGCCGTTTTCGGCAGCGTCGGACTCCTCGGCGCCGGTACCTCCTACGCCGGCACCGACGCGGGCGGCCACTCCGGCCACCCCGAGCCGGTCCGGCAGACCACCCACCGGCAGCAGGCGAGCCCCCACACCATCCGCCACCAGACGAGCCGCAGCGGCATCATCGTGCGGCAGGAGCCGCCCCGCTACATCATCGTGCGGCAGCAGCCGAGCCGCACCATCATCGTCCGGCACCGGCCGAGCCGCAGCACCGTGATGCGGCAGCAGACGACCGTCATCAACGGCCAGCCGCAGCAGCAGACCGCCCCCCAGCAGGCGGCTCCCGCCCCCGCCCAACCGCAGCAGGCCGCCCCCCAGCCGCAGCAGCAGGCGAGCCCCAGCACCGCCCCCCGGCAGCAGAGCAACCGCGGGCGCCACGAGGGCGGCCACGTCCTCGTCCTCCGGCAGAGCTCGGCGTGCGGGACGTACGACAAGAACGTCGACGTGTTCGGCGAGGTCGGGGTCGCGAACGGCTGGCTGCCGCTGCACCGGTGGCATGACCGGCGGGGCGACCAGCACGTCCGGATCGGCACGTCGATGGGGTGCAACAACGTCGCCCACCTGTAACGCGCCGGCCCGAAGGGGCCCGCGGTGGATGTCTCCACCCCCTGAAACCCGGATGCCCGCGCCTTGCCACCAGGACGCGGGCATCCGCATGCTCAACCCGCGCCGGGCGTCAGCCGCAACGAGATCGAGTTGATGCAGTACCGCTGGTCCGTGGGTGTCGGGTAGCCCTCGCCCTCGAAGACGTGGCCGAGGTGGGAGCCGCAGCGGGCGCAGCGGACCTCGGTGCGGACCATGCCGTGACTGCGGTCCTCCAGGAGCTCGACGGCGGCGGAGTCCTTGGGGTCGTAGAAGGACGGCCAGCCGCAGTGGCTCTCGAACTTGGTGTCGGAGCGGAACAGCTCGGCGCCGCAGGCGCGGCAGGAGTAGACGCCGGTGGTCCTGGTGTCGGTGTACTCGCCGACGAAGGCGGGCTCGGTGCCGCCCTGGCGCAGGACGTGGTACTCGGCCGGGGTCAGCTCGGCGCGCCACTGGTCGTCGGGCTTGTCGATCTCGTAGGTCATCGAGGGGCCTCCTCAGCTCATGCGCCCAGGCGGGACAGGATGGCGGGGCCGAGGTCGGTCACATCGCCCGCGCCCATGGTGAGAACAAGGTCACCGGGCCGGGCCATTCCGGCGATCAGGTCCGGGATCGCGCTCTTGTCGGCCTCGGGGGTGACCTCGGCGCCGGCGGCGCGGGCGGCGTCGGTGATCAGGGCGCTGGTGACGCCGGGGATCGGGTCCTCGCGGGCCGGGTAGATGTCCAGGACGACGGAGGCGTCGGCGAGGGCGAGCGCCTGGCCCATCTCGGTGCCCAGCTCCTGGGTGCGGGAGTAGAGGTGGGGCTGGAAGACGACGAGGATGCGGCCGCCGGACTCGGCGGTGGCGCTGCGGATGGCCTCCAGGTCGGCGGTCATCTCGGTGGGGTGGTGGGCGTAGGAGTCGATGACCTGGACGCCGGCGGCCTCGCCCTTGAGCTGGAGGCGGCGCTTGACGCCGGTGTACTTGCCGAGGGCGTCGGCGAGTTGGTGCGGCGGGAGGTCGAGGGCGACGCCGGCGGCCAGGGCGGCGACGGCGTTGCTCGCGTAGTGCCGGCCGGGGACCGAGACGGTGAAGGTGAGGATCTTGCCGCTGGTGAGGGTGACGGTGACGTCGCTGGCCAGGCCGTGCGGGGTGATCTGGAGGATGCGGACGTCGGCGTCCTTGGCCTCGCCGTAGGTGACGATCTCGATGTCGTCGCGGCCGGCGAGGCGGGCGGTCAGCTCACGGGCGCCGGGATGGTCGGCGGAGATGACCAGGGTGCCGCCGGGGCGGATGCGGTCGGCGAAGGTCTCGAACGAGGCGTAGATCTCGTCCATCGAGGCGTAGTTGGCGTGGTGGTCCAGCTCGACGTTGAGGACGATGGCGACCTCGGGGGCGTACTTGTGGAAGCTGCGGTCGCTCTCGTCGGCCTCGGCGACGAAGATCCGGCCGGTGCCGTGCTCGGCGTTGGAGCCGGGGGCGTCGAGATCGCCGCCGATGGCGTACGACGGCTTGAGGCCGAGGGCGCCGAGGGAGACGGCGAGCATGGACGTGGTGGTGGTCTTGCCGTGGGTGCCGGCGACGGCGATGGGGCGCAGGCCGTCCATGAGCGCGGCGAGGGCGTCGGAGCGGTGGATGACGGGGATGCCGCGCTGCTGGGCGGCGGCCAGCTCGGGGTTGTCCGGGCGGATGGCGGAGGAGACCACGACGCTGGTGGCGCCGGCGGCGAGGTGCTCGGCGGCGTGGCCGATGTGGACGGTGGCGCCCAGCTCGCGCAGGGCCGCGGCCGTCGCGGAGTCCTTGGCGTCGCTGCCCGCCACCTCGGCGCCGCGCTGCGCGAGGATCTTCGCGATGCCCGACATGCCGGCGCCGCCGATGCCGATGAAGTGCGGCCGTTCCATCGAGGCTGGGATGGCGGGTGCCATGGGTGGGTCTCCCTGATCGTCGAGCGGGCGTGCTGGTCGTGCGGGTGGTGCCGGCCGCGCGTGGGGCCTGCTGCCGACGATTCTCGCACCCGGCACCGACAGCGGGGGTCCGTGACCCCGCGGGGGTGCGCGTCCCGGCGCCCGGCGGGCCGCTCAGCGGCGGATCAGGCCCTGCGCGGTGGCGGCGGCGACCGCTGCGGTACGGGAGTCGACCCCCAACTTTGAGTAAATGTGGACAAGGTGGGACTTGACGGTCGCCTGGCTGAGGAAGAGCCGCTTGCTGATCGCCGCGTTGGAGAGGCCGTCGGCGACGAGCTGGAGGACCTCGGTCTCGCGGCGGGAGAGCGCGGTGGCGGGCGTCCGCATCCGGTCCATCAGGCGCAGCGCGACGGTCGGGGCGAGCGCGGACTTCCCGGCCGCGGCGGCCCGCACCGCGGCGGCCAGCTCTTCCGGCGGGGCGTCCTTGAGGAGGTAGCCGGTGGCGCCGGCCTCGATGGCGGCGAGGATGTCGGCGTCGCTGTCGTAGGTGGTCAGGATCAGCACACGGGGCGCACCGGGGCGGGCGGTGATCTCGGCGGTGGCCTGCGAGCCCAGCATCCGGCCGCCGAACTGGAGGTCCATGAGGACCACGTCGACGTCCAGGCGGGCGGCCAGTTCCACGGCCTCCTCGGCGGTGGGCACGTCGGCGGCCACCTCGAAGTCCGGCTCGGTCTCCAGGACGGCGCGCAGCCCGGCCCGTACGACGGGGTGGTCGTCGGCGAGCAGCAGGCGGACGGGCGCGGCAGACGCAGCAGGCCCAGCAGACGCGGTCACGGGGCGGCCCCTTCGTCGGGCTCGTCGGGAACGGCGGACGGGTCGGGGCAGGGCAGGGTGACGGCGAGCGCGGTGCCCTCCCCGGGGGCGGACTCGACGGCGAGGGTGCCCTGGAGGGCGCGGGCACGGGCCCTCATCGCGGCCAGCCCGAAGCCGGAGTCGCCGGCCGGCGCGGAGCCGGGCGGCGGGACGTCGGCGGGCACGAACCCGGCGCCGTCGTCGACGACGTCCAGGGCGACCTCGGTGTCCATGTAGCTGAGGGTCAGCTCGACGCGGCGGGCGGCGGCGTGCTGGACGGTGTTGGCGAGCGCGGACTGGGCGATGCGCAGCAGGGCGACCTCGTGCGGGGTGGGCAGCGGGGCGGGGGCGCCGGAGACCTGGCAGTGCACGGCCAGCCCGGAGGTGCGGGCGGTGGCCGCGCACAGCCGCTCCAGGGCGGCCGGCAGCGAGCCGGCCTCCAGGTCGGGCGGGCTCAGCGCGCGGACGAAGCGGCGCGCCTCGGCGAGGTTGTCGACGGCGGCGGTGCGGGCCTGCCGGATGTGGTCCAGGGCCGTCTCCGGCCGCCTCGGTACGGCCCGCTCGGCGGCCCGGAGCAGCAGCTGGATGCTGGAGAGGCCCTGGGCGAGGGTGTCGTGGATCTCGCGGGCCAGCCGCTCCCGCTCGGCGAGGACGCCGGCGGCCCGTTCCGCGGCGGCCAGTTCACTGCGGGCCGCGGTGAGCTCCTCGATGAGACGGCGGCGCTGCTCGCTCTCCCGGTAGAGGGCCTGGTAGCCGAGGACGACGGCGATGGCGACCGCGGCGCCCAGGACGGGGCCGATGACCGTGCCGACACTGAGGGCGCCGGTGTGCCAGGCGAAGCCGGCGATGGCGACGGCCGTGCTGGCCGCGACGGCGGGCAGCGCCGCGCGCAGCGGCAGCAGGTGCAGCTGGACGAAGAAGAGCGGGAAGGCCAGCCAGACGCCGTCCGGGGTGAGCGCCAGCAGCACCAGCCAGACGGCGGCCACGGCGGCGAGCCAGAGCGCGGCGGCGCGGGCGGAGCCGCGCACCCGGGGCAGGAAGGGCCCGAGGACGTAGAGGGCCAGCAGGACCACGGCGGTGGCGAGGACGGCGGGGGCGGCGGGCGCGCCGGCCGCCAGTGCGCGTACGGCGGCGAGCGCGAGCAGCGCGGCCACCATCAGATGGAGGCACAGGCGCAGCGCGCGCAGGACGGGGGTGAGGGTGTGGTCGGTCCTGGCTTCTTCGGTCACGGCCTCTCCAGGCTACGGGCCGGTACCGGGGCCGGCATCAATCGAAAGGTGGAGCGCGGGCGTCCAAAGGTGGAGGCCGGACCGCATCCTTCGGCGGCGGTGAACCACTCCTGGGCGCGATGCCCGGCGCCCCTCCGGCGGGCGACGGTGGGGTCAGCCGCCGGGCAGTGGGCCCGGCACCGAGCCGAGGATGGCCGCGCCGGTGTTCGTCGCCTGGAGAGACCTGAGATTCGCCAAGGGCCGGTTCGCCCTGATGGGGACCGTCGTCACGCTGATCACGGTGCTGGTGGGGCTGCTGTCCGGCCTGACGGCGGGGCTGGGCCGGGAGAACACCTCGGCGATCACCGCGCTCCCCGCCGACCACCTGGTCTTCGCCGCGCCCGCCGGGGACGGCAAGCCGTCGTTCACCGACTCCCGGCTCCCGGAGCGGACGGTGCGGGAGTGGGCCCGGGTGCCGGGTGTGCGCGGCGCGGACCCGCTGGGGATCGCGACCACCAAGGCCGAGGGGGCCGGCGGGAGGTCGGCGGCGGTGTCGGTGTTCGGGGTGCGGCCCGGTTCGCGCCTGGCGCCGTCCGCGGGCCCGGCCGCCGACGGCACGGTGGTGCTGTCGGAGAAGGCCGCCGACAAGCTCGGGGTGCGGGCCGGCGACCGGGTCGCGCTGGGCGGCCGGAAGCTCGCCGTGACGGCGGTGTCGGGGGCCGCGATGTACAGCCACACCCCGGTGGTGTGGACCTCCCTGGACGACTGGCACCGGCTGTCCGGCGGCCCCGGCGGCGCGGACTCCGGGGGCGCGACGGTGCTCGCCCTGTCCACCACCGGGACGGACGGTCTGGCCGCCGCGGACCGGCGGCTGGGCACCCGTACGGTGGCCGCCGCGGACGCCCTGGCGGCGATCGGTTCCTACAGCGCCGAGAACGGCTCGCTGCAGCTGATGCGCGGCTTCCTGTTCGCGATCTCCGCGCTGGTCATCGGGGCATTCTTCACGGTCTGGACGATCCAGCGCAGCGGCGACGTCGCGGTCCTCAAGGCACTCGGCGCCTCGACCCGCTATCTGTTGCGGGACGCCCTGGGCCAGGCCGTCGTCCTGCTGGTGGCCGGCACCGCCCTGGGGACGGCGGTGGCGGCCGGGGTGGGCGCCGCGGTGGGCGGGACCGTGCCGTTCGTCCTCGACCCGTCCACCGTGCTGGTCCCGGCGCTGGTCATGATCGCGCTGGGTGCCGTGGGCGCCGCGCTGTCCATCCGCCGCATCACCTCCGTCGACCCGCTGACCGCCCTGGGAAGTGCCCGATGAGCCTCGAACTGACCGATGTCACCCTCACCTACCCCGACGGCGACACCCGGCTGACCGCACTGGACGCGGTCTCGCTGACGGTGCCGGCGGGCAGCCTGACGGCGGTGGTCGGGCCGTCCGGGTCCGGCAAGTCCAGCCTGCTGGCGGTCGCCGCGACGCTGATCCGGCCGGACCGCGGCCGGGTGGTGGTCGACGGCCGGGACACCGCGGGCCTGAGCCGCGCCGAGCTGACGGCGCTGCGCCGCACCACCATCGGGACGGTCTTCCAGCAGCCGAACCTGCTGCCGGCGCTGACGGCGGCCGAGCAGCTCCAGGTGATGGCCCATCTGGACGGCCGCCCGCCCCGTACGGCGCGGTCCCGGGCGCGGGAGCTGCTGGCGGCGGTGGGCCTGGCGGAGCAGGCGGACCGGCGGCCGCACCAGCTCTCGGGCGGCCAGCGGCAGCGGGTCAACATCGCCCGGGCGCTGATGAACGAGCCCGCGGTGCTGCTGGTCGACGAGCCGACCAGCGCGCTGGACCACGAGCGGGGCGCCGCGGTCCTCGCCCTGCTGACCGAGCTGACCCACGCGCGCGGCACCGCGACGGTCCTGGTCACCCACGACCGGTCCCACCTGGACGCGGTGGACGCGGTGGCGGAGGTCCTGGACGGCCGGCTGACCTCGGTGGCGGGCGCCGGGGTGTGAGCCGGTACGGGACGGGCGGGACACCGGCCGTCCCGTACACCTGCCGGGCCCGGGCTCCCGGTGTTCTGTCCACAACCTCCGCCCCTCCCCGGACAGCACACCTGCTCGTCACACCTACTCGTCGCGGTGCGAGAAGGTGGGGAACAGGCCGGACGGACCGCCCGTCTTCCCCTTGGAGGGGCCGCTCGCCTTGGAGGGACCGCTCGCCCGCTTTCCCGGCTTCCCGGCCTCCGGGGCGGCCTCCTCCGTCGCCTCCTTGCCGCGCTCCTCGTCACGGGTCCGGCCCTCGTCGCGGCCGCGTTCCCGTTCGTCGCCCGGTTCCCGTCCCCGCTGCTCCGCCATGACGGCCCCTTTCCTCTCTGCGCCGGTCCTCGGCTGTCGGATACGGCCCGCCACGGGCCGCTTTCTGACCAGGAACGCACCGATCGGTGGCGGCGGCGGGCCGGAGCTGGCCCGTTCGGGTGGCGGGCCGACGCGGGGGTGACGTGGCCAGGGCGCTTCTGACGGATCTCCGTGGACGCCGCGGAGATCCGTCAGAAGCGCCCTAGGGGACCGCGTCAGGCGCCGCCGGACTGCCGCGGCTGGTCGTCGGCGGCGTGCGAGAACAGCTTCAGGACCGGGACGCCGACCTTGTGGCGGGCCCGGGAGGCCCAGTCGCGGTGGAAGAACTCCTCGACGAAGTGCGGGGCGGTCAGCACGATCACCTCGTCCGCGCCGGTCTCGTCGACGACCGACTTCAGCAGGTCCAGCGGATGGTCCTCGACCACCTGCCCGACCGCCTCGGCGCCGGCTGCGCGCAGAGCCTGCAGGGTGTGCGAGAGCCCCTGCTCGGCGGGGAGCACGGCGTTCGTCCCGCCCGGCTCCTCGCCCTCCCGCACCGCGTCCTCGAACTCCCCGAGCGCGACGTCGTCGATGGCCCGCAGCAGGACGTCCTGTTTACCGCGCGGTTGCATGAGGACCACGAAGGAGACCGGATCGTCCCCGTGCAGAGTGGTGACGAACTCCACGTCGGCGGGCGTCAGAGGCTTCTCGATCATCAATACGCTCGTGAACACGACGGACGCCCTTCTTCTCTTCCGGCACCGCTGTCACGGCACCCACAGAAACCATCCTGCCCCGTCGCCACACGGGACCTGTCGGCTTTTAGTGTGCCCAACGGAAGCTAAGCGGAACAGGCAATTCCGCACGCTCTTTTGAGCACCGGCAGCACGCTCAGAACCGGCGGTAACGGGTGAACAGGAACCCGGCCTCCTCCAGTACGGACACCAGCGCGAACCGCTCCGGCACGGCCACCGCGGGTCCGTCCATGATCCGCTGCGCACCGCCCACCGCCACCACCGGGGAGAGCGAGAGACACATCTCGTCCAGTGCCCCGGCCGCCGCGAACTGCCCCAGCAGGCGCGGCCCGCCCTCGGACAGCAGCCGGGTGTGGCCCCGCTCGGCCAGCGCCCCCGGGACACGCGCCGGGTCGACGCCGAGCCCCTCGCCGGCGAAGAGCACCTCGGCGCCGGCCGCGCGGGCCGCCCGCACCCGCTCCTCGGGGGCGCCGGTGCCGGTCACCACCAGGGTGGGCACCAGCGGCTCGGTGAACAGCGGCAGGGCGAAGTCCAGGTCCAGGCTCGCGCTCACCACGGCGATGGCGGGCGCCGGGGCCTGCCCGGCGGCGGCCCGCCGCCCGGTGAACGCGGCCCGCGCGCGGGCCGGCCGGTAGCCCTCCCGCCGGACCGTTTCCGCGCCCACCACGACCGCGTCCGCGAGCGCCCGCAACACCCCGAAGATCCGCATGTCGGCGTCCCCGGAAAGCGGCTGCGAACGGCCCTCGTGGTGCGCCGCGCCGTCCAGGGAGGACACCATGTTGGCGCGCAGCCAGCCGGGGCGGCCGGAGCGCACCGGATCGTCCGCCGCCGGGTACGCGTAGGCCGCGGCCAGCTCGTCCAGCGTCCACTCGCGGTCGGCGGTGGCGTCGGGACCCGCGTCCGGGCCGGTTTCCAGGCCGGTTTCCGGGGACGGGACGGTCGCGGTCGGGAGGGGGAACAGGCGTCGCATGGGCGCAGTGTGACATGCCTCGCTCACCGGGTCGGGTGGTACCGCACAGCGACTAGGCTGGACGGCTGTGTCACCTTCCCAGCCCTCGTCCTCTTCCGCGCCCACCCCGATAGCCGGGCCCCCGGCCGACGGGGACGGCACCGCGGCGCCCACCGCGCTCACCTCCCGCGCACCGCACGTCCCGGCCGAGCGCCTGGTCGCCGAGATGGTGCCGCCGCCGCGCTTCCAGGGGGCCCGCTTCGACACCTACCTCCCGGACCCGAACCAGCCCAGCCAGGCCGAGGCGGTGCGGGTCCTGCGGACGTTCGCCGCCGGCATCGACGGCGGGGCGGACGCGGGCGGCGGGAAGCGCCGCTGGTTCTCCCGGGGGCCGAAGAAGGCCGCGGCCCCCAAGGGGCCGCGCGGGGTCTATCTGGACGGCGGCTACGGCGTCGGCAAGACCCACCTGCTGGCCTCCCTCTGGCACGCCACCCCGGCCGCGCCGGAGCTCAAGGCGTTCGGCACCTTCGTCGAGCTGACCAACCTGGTCGGCGCGCTCGGCTTCCAGCAGACCGTGCGGACGCTCAGCGGCCACCGGCTGCTGTGCATCGACGAGTTCGAGCTGGACGACCCCGGCGACACGGTGCTGGTCTCCACCCTGCTGGGCAAGCTGGTGGAGGCGGGCGTCGCGCTGGCCGCCACCTCCAACACGCTGCCCGGCAAGCTCGGCGAGGGCCGGTTCGCGGCCGCCGACTTCCTGCGCGAGATCCAGGGCCTGAGCGCCCACTTCCGCCCCCTGCGGATCGACGGCGAGGACTACCGCCACCGGGGACTGCCCGAGGCGCCCGCCCCGTTCGACGAGGAGACGGTGACCCGCGCGGCACACCGCACCCCCGGTGCCTCGCTGGACGACTTCCCGTCCCTGCTGGGGCACCTGTCGACGGTGCACCCCAGCCGGTACGGCGCGATGTGCGACGGCATATCGGCGGTCTGCCTCACCGACGTCCAGGCGGTGCCGGACCAGTCCACCGCGCTGCGCCTGGTGGTGCTCGCCGACCGGCTCTACGACCGCGAGGTGCCTGTGCTGGCCGCCGGCAAGCCCTTCGACGAGCTGTTCAGCGACGAGATGCTGCGCGGCGGCTACCGCAAGAAGTACTTCCGGGCGATATCCCGGCTGACCGCGCTGGCCAGGGACGCCAAGACGCTGGCGGCGTAGGCCGCACCGGACGTACCCCGCGGCGGCCGCCGCGATTGTCAGCCCGAGCAGGCCGTCCGCTGGGCCTCCTGCCACTCGCAGACCGGGCAGCGGACGATCCCCGGGCGGGCGGCCGGGTACTCCGTCGGGCGGCCGCACTCGACGCAGTCGGCGCGGGGCGCGACCGCGCCGGGGACGGCGGACGGGTCCCGGTCGGCCGGACCCCGGTCGGGGGCGGCGGGCGTCTCGGACACGGAGTGCGGGTCGGTGGACGGCATGGGGCGAGGGTACGCCGCGTCCTGATGGGCCGGTCAGCCGCGTCGCCCGGTGAGCGCGCAGGCCAGGGCCGTCGCCGCGGAGGCGAGCAGCGCCGCGGCGGCGAGCGGCAGCCAGGGCACGGTGACGGTGCCGTGCTCGGAGCCGGTGATCATCCCGGTCAGCGCGGCGTTGGCGGGCGACGCCCCCAGGACGAGGACCAGCAGCGCGGCGACCAGCCCCGTCGGGACGCCCCAGCCGGGGCGGCGCAGCACCGGCCAGGAGCACAGCGCGCCGACCCCGACGCCCAGCAGCAGGCAGACCAGCTGGGTCAGCAGCCCGGCGGCGGTCGCGGGCAGCACCGGGACGGCGACCCGGTGGCCGTTCGAGTACGGGTCGGAGAGCAGCGCGACGAAGGCGGTCCCGGCGAGCGCCAGGAGCAGTGCGGCGCCGGCCGCGGTCAGCAGGGCGGCGAGGTGCACCCGGCCCGGTCCCGCGGCGGCCGCGGTGCAACTCCGGGCGGCGGGCGGCTCGTTGGCGACGCAGATCCGGGCCAGCCAGACGGTGACCGGCAGCAGCCCGCCGGCGGCGTAGCCGTACGCGTCGAGGATCGGGCCGCCGGTCTGTACACCGATGGCGAGGAAGGCCGCGTGGACGAGGAGCGGCGGCAGCCAGCGGTACGAACCGGCGAGCAGCGCCGCCTGGTAGCGGACCAGGGCGGGCAGGGAGGCGGTCATGGGCGGGGCGCTCCTCCGGGGGCGGGCGTGCCGGTGGCCGGTGTTCCGGGGCCGGGCGGCTCGGCGGCGGCGACCGCGCGGATGTGCCAGGGCGGGCGCGCGGTGAGCAGGGCGCGTAGCAGGGCGTCGGAATGGGTGGCCGGGACGGTCAGCCGGAGGGCGCCATCGGGGCCGGGGGCGAGGTGCAGTGCGCCAGGGAGGCCGGCCGGCGGCGGGCTGCCCGGCGGGCCCGCCGCCTCGACGACGGTCCACGGCTCCGGGTCGGGCGCGGCCCCGTCCACCGGGTCGGCGGCCGCCGCGGACTCCTGGGGCAGCAGCCGGCCGTCGGCGACGCGGTAGCGGGCGTCCGCGGCCCCGGCGAGCCGCTGCGGGTCGTGGTCGACGAAGACGACGGTGCCGCCGGCGGCGACCCGCTCGCCGACCGCGCGGTCGAGGACCTCGCGGGCGGCCGGGTCCAGACCGGTCCACGCCTCGTCCAGGACGAGGAGTTCGGGCTCGGCGATCAGCGCCTGGGCGACCGCGACCTTCTGGCTGGTCCCCTTGGAGAGTTCGGCCAGCGGGGTGCGGGCATGTTCGGAGGCGCCGAAGCGGGTCAGCCACTCGGCGGCCCGGCCGGCGGCCTCCGGTGTCCGCAGGCCGTGGACGCGGCCGAGGTGGGTGAGGTAGCCGGCGGCGGTGAACGGCAGGGCGGCCGGGAACCGTTCGGGTACGTAGGCGGTGCGCGGGCAGCCGGTGATCCGGCCGGTGGTGGGCCGGTCGATGCCGGCGAGCAGCCGCAGCAGCGTGGACTTCCCGGTGCCGTTGGTCCCCTCGACGCGCAGCAGCGCGCCCGCCGGCACGTCGAGCCGCACCTCGCGCAGCACCCAGGGGCCGCGCAGCCCGTAGCGCCGTCCGACTCCGTCCAGCCGCATCCGCTGCGCACTCGGCCCCGGCATGGGCGGCACCTCCCCCGCTGCTCCGCTTCCCCGGCGGGGTCGACGGTAACGCGGCACGGGGCGCGCCGGGTTGGCCGGGGGCGCGTGCGGCGACCGCGGGCGCGCGCGGGGCGATGTCGGTGGCGGCTGGCAGACTGATCGGGTGACCAGTACCGAGACCGCCGGCCCGGCCGGCGAGCACAGCCGGCCCACCCGGATCGACGACCACGACCGCCCGCCGGCCGCCCGCGAGGAGACCGCGGAGCAGGCCGCAGAACCGGCTGCGGAGCGGGCGGAGACGGCACCGGAGTACGTGCTGCCGCTGGTGGTGCGCCTGGAGCGGGACGCCCCGCCGGCGCGCACCGACGCGCTGGAGACGGCGGCGCGGGCGGTGCTGGTGCTGCTCTCCGACGAGCGGGCCGTCGGCGCGGGCGAGTGGGCCCCGGTGGTGCGCGCCTGGCAGGACTCCCGGATACGGAAGGTGGTGCGGCGGGCGCGCGGCGCGGAGTGGCGGCGGGCCGCCGCGCTGCCCGGCATCACGGTCACCGGCCGCGCGGCCGAGGTGCGGGTCTTCCCGCCGGTGCCGCTGGACGGCTGGCCGAAGGAGCTGGCGCGGCTCCAGGTCTCCGGCACCGAGCTGGACGATCCCGGCGCCCCCGCGCGGCCGGCGGACGGCGTGCCGGTGCTGTGGCTCAATCCCGCGCTGGAGATGTCGGCGGGCAAGGCGATGGCGCAGGCCGGGCACGGCGCGCAGCTGGCGTGGTGGGGGCTGTCCGCGGCGGAGCGGGAGTCCTGGCGGGCGGCGGGCTTCCCGCTGGCGGTGCGGACGGCGGAGCCCGCGGCGTGGGCGGCGCTGACCGCCGGCGGACTGCCCGTGGTGCGGGATGCCGGCTTCACGGAGATCCCCAGCGGTTCGTGCACGGTGGTCGCCGACCACCCGGCGCTGCGCGGCTCCTCTCTGCCGTCCGCCCGCTGACGGGGCGGGCCGGTTGCCCGTCCCCCGGCGGAGGCGCCGTCCGCGGCGGGACCTACCGTGTGCCCATGCTGACCTCGCGGTGCTGGGCGTGCTGTGGCTGGGCGGAGTGACGCCGGCGGTGCACCGGGCGCGGGCGGTCCTGCAGCGTCCACGGGTGCGACGGCGGCTGGACCAGGCCACCGGCGGGGTGCTGGTGGCGCTGGGCGCGGCGGTCGGGTTCGAGGTGGCCCGCTGAGACCCGGCCGGAGGCGGCGGCCGGTCCGGGCGGTGCCGATCAAAGCTCAGAGCAACCTCTGAACCGCGCCGCCGGGCGATTGACCGGGTCGCGCGGGGTGAGGAGTACCCGGACCGAGGAGAACGACAAGAGAACGACAAGGGGGGACCATGCGGCACTTGGGGACGGGCATCGGCTGGCGGCCGGAGATCGCCGCGGAGATCGCCGCACTGCCCGGGGTGGACTGGGTGGAGGTGGTGGCCGAGAACGTCTGCCCGGGCCATCTCCCGGACGCCCTGCGGGAGTTGCGGGAGCGTGGCACGACGGTGGTGCCGCACGGTGTCTCGCTGGGGCTCGGCGGCGCGGACCGGCCGGACGCCGGGCGGCTGGCGGCGCTCGCCGAGCGGGCCACCGCGCTGGACGCCCCGTTGGTCACCGAGCATCTCGCGTTCGTCCGCGCGGGCGGCCCGCTGACCGCGTCGCCGGTGATGGAGGCCGGGCACCTGCTGCCCGTGCCGCGCACCCGGGACGCGCTCGACGTGCTGTGCGAGAACGTCCGGATCGCCCAGGACGCGCTCCCGGTGCCGCTGGCCCTGGAGAACATCGCCGCGCTGTTCTCCTGGCCAGGCGAGGAGATGACCGAGGGGCGCTTCCTGTCGGAGCTGGTCGAGCGCACCGGGGTCCGGCTGCTGATCGACGTCGCCAACCTCCACACCAACCACGTCAACCGCGGCGAGGACCCGGCCGCGGCGCTCGACGAGCTGCCGGTGGAGGCGATCGCCTACGTCCATGTCGCCGGCGGCGTCGAGCGGGACGGGGTGTGGCACGACAGCCACGCGCACCCGGTGACCCGGCCGGTCCTGGACGTCCTCGCGGAGCTGTGCGCCCGGGTCGATCCGCCCGGGGTGCTGCTGGAGCGCGACGACGACTTCCCCGAGGGCGCGGCGCTGGCCGGTGAACTCGACGCGATCCGCGCGGTGGTGGAGGGGGCCCGCCATGGCGCGGCGGCCTGAGGCGCGGGACACCGGTCCGGCCCGGGAACGGCTGGCGCTGGCGCAGGCGGCGCTGCTGTCGGCGCTGGTGGCCGGGACGCCCGCCCCGGAGGGCTTCGACCGGGCCCGGCTGCGGGTGCAGAGCCGGGCGCTGGCCGCCAAGCGGGCCTCGGTGGTCGCCAAGGTCGCGCCCGAGCTTCCGGAGATCCTCGGCGACGGCTACCGTCCGGCCTTCCTCGGTTACGCCCGCAACCGCCCCATGGGCGGCGGCTACCGCCAGGACGCCCTGGACTTCGCGGCGTTCCTCCTGGCCCGGGAGGAACCCGCGGACCCGGTGGCGCGGCAGCGGCTGGCCCGCTGGTGGCGCGACCGGGCCGGGCCGCGGCCGCCGTCCTCGGGCCCCGCGGCGCGCCTCGCACGGGCCGCCGCCCGGCGCGCCGAGTCCCTGCGGCGCGCCCTGCACCGCACCTGACGCAGCAGCTGACGGGCCGTCCGTTCCCTGTCTGTTCACGTCCGCCGACGTGAAGCGGCGGCCCGCTGCCGCGCGTTGGGCGGCACCGGCCGCCTCGGGCAAGATGTCCGCATCGTGAGAAAGCTCATGGCGGCGGCGACCGCCGTCCCGTAGAACCTCCGCCATGTGGCTCCTTTTCCTCCTGCTCGCCTGGGCCGCGGCGGTCGCCTCCTGCGTCCGGGTCTGCCGCGCGGCGGTCGTCGCGGGGCACGCCCTGCACCGCGCCCAGGGCACGCCGCCGGACGCCGGTCCGGCCCCCGACGCCGCCCCCGCCGGGCTGACCCTGTACGAGACGGCGTACCTCTCCGGCGGCCCGCACCGGCTCGCCGACGTGGTGCTCGTCCTGATGGCCCAGCAACGGCGGCTGCACCTGGCCCACACCGGCTGGGCCACGGTCGTCGACCCGGTCGGCAAGGACCCCGTCGAGCGCGCCGCGCTCACCGCCATAGGCCCGGAGGGACAGCGGCGCATACCGGCCGTGCGGCGCGCCCTGTCCGGTGCGGACGCGGTCCACGGGCTGGCCGACCGCCTGGTGCGCGCCGGTCTCGCGGCACCCGCCGCGGTCCGTACGGGGGTCGGCGCCGCCGTCCGCCAGGTGCGGGCCGCCGCCCTGGTGGTGCTGCTGGCCGCCGGCGCGACGTATTGGGCGGCGCCGTCCGGCCAGGTGGACCGGCTGGTGCTGGCGTGGTTCGCGCTGCCGCTGATCCTCACCCTCGGCACCTGGATCGTCGCCCGTGCCGAGGCTCACCCGTACACCGGCTGGGCCACCGACGCCGGCGCGGCACGGCTGCGCCAGGAGCACCACGGCCCACGGAAGCGGCGGCCGGGCCGGGCCCCGGCCGGGCTGACGGGGCTGGCGCTGTTCGGGCCCGCCGTGCTCACCGATCCCGGTTTGCGCGAGGCGCTCCACTCTTCCGGGGCATAGCGTCCGACACCGCCGTACGGTGCTTTACTTTGCCACCAGTTGGCCCAACTATCCCTTTTGTATGCCCACCGTGCGACCCAGTGCAGCGAGCCCCTCACGGAGCCCCGCACCGCGCACCACGCACCATACGAAGGGACGGCTCGTGAGAGCACTTGCGTTGTACGGCGCCCTCGGGTCGCTGGTCCTGACCGGCCTCGCCACCGCACCGGCCGGCGGCGCCGTCCGGGACCCGTCGGCGCCGCCCGCCCCCGTCCACCCCCTCACTTTCGGCCGGTGCGCGGCCGTGGAACACCTCCCGTCGTCGATCGAGTGCGGCACCCTCACCGTGCCGCTCGACTACGCGCGCCCCAACGGCAAGAAGATCAAGCTGACGGTCAGCCGGGCCCGGGCCGCCGCGCCCGGCGAGCGCCAGGGCGCCCTGGTCTTCAACCCCGGCGGCCCCGGCGCCTCCAGCCTGCAGTTCCCCCTCTACGGCATGCTGCCCACCTGGCGCCGGACCGCCCGCGCCTACGACTTCGTCGGCTACGCGCCGCGCGGGGTGGGGCACAGCGCGCCGCTGTCCTGCGAGGACCCCAAGGACTTCGCCAAGGCCCCCACGGACAGCCCGCGGTACCCCAGCGAGTCCTTCAAGCGGAAGAAGGTGGCGGAGGCCAAGGCGTACGCCCACGGCTGCGCCCAGCGGGCCGGCGCCGACCTGCCGTTCTACAACTCGGTCAACAACGCCCGGGATCTGGACATGCTGCGGGCGGCGCTCGGCGAGAAGAAGCTGACGTTCATGGGCGCGTCCTACGGGACGTACTTCGGCGCGGTCTACGCGACGCTGTTCCCGGGCCATGTCCGCCGGATGGTCTTCGACAGCGTGGTCAACCCCGCCCCCCAGCAGATCTGGTACCGCAACAACCTCGACCAGAGCGTCGCCTTCGAACGCCGCTGGCACGACTGGCTGAACTGGGTCGCCAAGCACGACGCCACCTACCACCTGGGGGCCGACCAGGAGGCCGTGCAGCGCTCGTACGACACCGTCGTCAGGCGGCTGCGGCGGGAGCCGGCCAACGGCCGGATCGGCCCCGGCCAGCTGCAGGCGGCGTTCCTCAAGACCGGCTACAACGACGCGTTCTGGCCGATGCGCGCGGAGGCGCTGTCGAAGTACCTGCGCGGTGACGCCCAGCTGCTGCTCGCCCAGGCACTGCCCTCCCCCGACGCCGCGGGCGAGGAGAACGCCAACGCCGTCTACACCGCCGTCGAGTGCAACGACGCGGCCTGGCCGCGCGACTGGCGCGTCTGGGACCGGGACAACACCTCCCTCGCCCGCACCGCGCCGTTCGAGACCTGGGACAACGTCTGGATGAACCTGCCGTGTGCGTTCTGGCCGAACCACCGGCAGTCGGCGGCGGCCGACGTCGAGGAGGCGATCCGCGGCACCGCCCACCGGGCCGCCAGGGGCGCACCGGCCGCCGGCGCGCTGGCCGACGCCTCCCGGCACGCCGCCGCCACCGCCCTGGACTCCGCGCTGGGCCCGCGCGGCCCGCTGGACGTCCGCACCGAGCCCGGCGCGCTGCCGCCGGTGCTGCTGCTGGCCGCCGAGCGGGACGCGGCCACGCCGTACCCGGGGGCGCTGGAGCTGCAGCGGCGGCTGCCCGGTTCGTCGCTGGTCACCGAGCGGAACGCGGGCACCCACGGCATCGCGCTGGGCGACAACGCCTGTGTCAACACCCACGTCGAGGCGTATCTGCTGCGCGGGAAGGTGCCCGGGCACCGGGCGTACTGCGCCCCGCGCGCCGAGCCGGTGCCGGGGCAGCCGATCCAGCGGGCCAAGCAGGCGCTGGTGCAGCAGATGAAGGTGAAGGGGCGGTAGGAGCGCCGCCGCCCCGGTGCACGCGTACGGGCCGTCCCTCCCGGGGGCGGCCCGTACGGCTGTCTGCCGGCCCGTACGGCTGCAGTGCCCGGGCCGGCGGCCGGTCAGGCCAGGCCGGCGACCAGCTCGGCGACCGGCTTGCGGCGGCCGGTGTAGAAGGGGATCTCCTCGCGGACGTGCCGCCGCGCCTCGGAGCCGCGCAGGTGGCGCATCAGGTCGACGATGCGGTGCAGCTCATCGGCTTCGAAGGCGAGGATCCACTCGTAGTCGCCGAGCGAGAAGGAGGCGACGGTGTTGGCGCGGACGTCGGGGAAGCCGCGGGCCATCTTGCCGTGGTCGGCGAGCATCCGGCGGCGGTCCTCGTCGGGGAGGAGGTACCAGTCGTAGGAGCGCACGAACGGGTAGACGCTCACGTAGTCGCGGGCGTGCTCGTCGGCCAGGAAGGCCGGGATGTGCGACTTGTTGAACTCGGCGGGGCGGTGCAGCGCCATGTTCGACCAGACCGGTTCCAGCGCGCGGCCCAGACGCGTGCGGCGGAAGCGGTTGTACGCCTCCTGGAGGTCGTCGGAGTTCTCCGAGTGCCACCAGATCATCACGTCCGCGTCGGCGCGCAGGCCGGAGAGGTCGTAGGTGCCGCGGACCACCACGTCCTTGGCGGCGAGCTGGGCGAACAGCTCCTCGACCTCGTCGGCGTAGCCGGACCGGTCCTCGGGGAGGACGTCGCGCAGCCTGAAGACCGACCAGAGGGTGTAGCGGATGACCTCGTTGAGGTCCCTGGCCTTCTTGCCGGCGTTGGGGATCTTGGCGGAGTCGGGGGTGGAAGCGTCTGTCATGTCGTCCATTCTCACTCGCCGCCGGCGAAGCCCGCCGCCAGGGTCCCGAGGACCTCGTCGGCGGCCCGCCGCGCGGAACCGACGCACGCCGGGATGCCGACGCCGTCGTAGAGCGCGCCGCAGACCCGCAGCGGGCCCGGCAGGCCGGCGACGGCGGCCCGGATGCGCGCCACCCGGTCCACGTGGCCGACGGTGTACTGCGGCAGCCCGCCGTCCCAGCGGGTGACGGTGGTGGCCACCGGCCGGGCGGCCAGGCCGACCGCCTCGCCGAGGTCGGCCAGGGAGAGCTTCACCAGTTCACCGTCGTCACGGGCGAGGTCGGCCTCGTCGCCGTAGCGGCCCAGGGAGGTGCGCAGAACGAAGAGGTCCGGGTCGGCCTCGGCGATCCAGTTCCACTTGTGGCCGGCGAAGGTGGACGCCTTGATCCGGTGGCCGTCGACCGGCGGGACGAGGAAGCCGCTGCCGCCGGGCACGGTGGTCAGGTCGGCGCGCCGGAAGGCCATGGTGACCAGCGCCATCGAGGCGTACTCGACGGCGGCCAGTTCGCCGGCGGCGGCCGGGCAGCCGGCGTGCAGCAGCCGTGCGGCGGCGGCCGCGGGGGCGGCCAGGACCACCGCGTCGGCGGTGAGCGTGCGCTCGCCCGCCCGGACGTGCCAGCCGTCCGCGCCGGTCCAGCGCAGCTCGTGCACCGGCGTGCGCAGCAGGATCTCGCCGCCGGAGCGGCGGACCGCGTCCGCGACCGCGCCGGGCAGGGTGCCGATGCCGCCGGCGATACCCATGAAGACCGGGGCCGGGCCGGTTGCAGCCGGCCCCTCGGGGACGGCGGCTGCGGCGCGCTCCTGGATGGCCCGGACCCCCTCGATCAGCGAACCGCCGCGGCGGGCCGCCTCGAAGAGCTGCGGCACGGCGGCGCGCATCGAGATGCGGTAGGCGTCGCCGGCGTAGACCCCGCCGAGCAGCGGCTCGACGAGCCGGTCGACGACCTCCCGGCCGAGCCGGGCCGCGACGTACTCGCCGACCCCGACGTCGGTGCCGGCCTCGGTCGTCGGCAGCGTCCGGTCCTCCTCGATGCGCGCCAGGCCCTCCGGGGAGAGCACCCCGGAGGCGGCCAGCGGCCCCAGGTCGCCGGGGACGCCCATGACGTGCCCCTTGGGCATCGGGCGGAGCGCACCGCGGGTCCACAGGGAGGCGGTGGCGGTGCCGGGCGGCTGGAGCCGGTCGGCCAGGCCCACGGCCCGCGCCAGCTCCACCGCCTCCGGCCGTCTGGCCAGCATCGACTCGGCGCCGAGATCGACCGGCACGCCCGCGATGTCGCCGGCCAGCAGCTTGCCGCCGAGGCGCTCCGACGCCTCCAGGAGGGTCACCCGGGCGCCGCCCGCCAGCAGCCGGTGCGCGGCGGCCAGCCCCGCGATGCCGCCGCCGACGACCACGACATGACCGGGCGCCCGGCCCGTACCGCTGTGCGCTGTGCTCATGCCCTCCACTCTCTCAGAGCCGCTCCGGGCCGTTCGGGGCCGGTCCGGGCCGTTGGGGACCGTTGGGGACCGTTGGGGACCGGGCGCACCGTTGACACCGGGCGGCGCCGGGCAAAGACTCGGGGCGGCGGGTGGCGATCTTCGTACCGCCCGGCCGCCCGAGCCGGTACGCGAGGACAGCGCAGAGCGCCCAGTCTGGGCAGACAGCGAGGACACAGCCTGATGACCGAGCCACACGCAGGGGACGCCGTACGGGACGTCTACATCGTCGACGCGGTGCGGACCCCGGTCGGCAAGTACGGCGGCGCACTGGCCGGGACGCGCCCCGACGACCTCGCCGCGCATGTGCTGCGCGCCCTGGTGGACCGCACCCCGCGGCTCGACCCGGCGCGGATCGACGACGTGTACTTCGGCGACGCCAACGGCGCGGGCGAGGACAACCGCAACGTGGCGCGGATGGCGGTGCTGCTGGCCGGGCTGCCGGTCACCGTGCCCGGCGTGACGGTCAACCGGCTGTGCGGGTCCGGGCTGGAGGCGGTCGTCCAGGCGGCGCGGGCGGTCGCGCACGGCGACGCGGAGATCGCGGTGGCCGGCGGCGTGGAGTCGATGAGCCGGGCACCGTACGTGCTGCGCAAGCCGGAGCGGGCCTTCCCTGCGGGCCATCAGGAGATGTTCTCCTCGACGCTGGGCTGGCGGATGGTCAATCCGCGGATGGCGCCGGAGTGGACGGTGTCGCTGGGGGAGGGCGCCGAGCTGGTCGCCGAGAAGCACGGCATCACCCGCGAGCAGCAGGACGTGTTCGCGCTGGCCAGCCATCAGAAGGCGGTCCGGGCCTGGGCGGCGGGCGACTACGCCGCGGAGGTCGTGCCGGTGCCGGGGGTGGACCTGGCCCGCGACGAGACGATCCGGGAGAACTCCTCGCTGGAGGCGCTCTCCAAACTGAAGCCGGTGTTCCGCGCCGAGGGCGGCACGGTCACCGCCGGCAACTCCTCGCCGCTCAACGACGGCGCCGCCGCGCTGCTGCTGGTCAGCGAGGAGGGGCTGCGGGCCACCGGGCGGGAGCCGCTGGCCCGCGTCCGGTCGAGCGCGGTGACCGGCGTCGAGCCGCAGCTGTTCGGGCTGGGCCCGGTCGAGGCGGTCCGGCGGGCGCTGGCGCGGGCCGGACGGGGCTTCGCCGACCTGGCGGTCTGCGAGCTGAACGAGGCGTTCGCGGCCCAGGCGCTGGGCTGCGTCGCCCAGTGGCCGGAACTCGACCCCACGGTGGTCAATCCGCGCGGCGGCGCCATCGCCATCGGCCACCCGCTGGGCGCCTCCGGGGCCCGGCTCGCCGGCGCGGTGGCCCACCAGCTCGCCGCCCGGGGCTCGGGCACCGGCCTGGCGGCCCTGTGCATCGGCGTGGGCCAGGGGTCGGCGATGGTACTGGAGCGCTAGCCAGGGCCTTCTCCGATGGGCAGGCCCCGGGAAGGACCGAGGGGCGGGCGTCCACCGGGCGGGCGGCGGCGCCGTGGGGCACACTCGTTGACTAATCAACTGCCCCCGTGATCCCGGAGGTTGACCCGATGGCCCTGCTCGATCCCAAGGACTGGTGTGCCCTGCGCGGCGGCCCCGCCGCGGCGCTGGAGCCCGCGACCGGCGAGGCGCTGGCGGAGCTGACGCTGGCCGCGCCCGCCGATGTCGCGGACGCGGCGGTCGCGGCCGCCGCGGCGCAGCGGGACTGGGCGCGCCGGCCGTACGCGGAACGCGCCGCGGTGCTGCGCCGGGCCGGCGACCTCGTGCACCGGCACGCCGGGGAGATCGGCGAGTGGCTCGTCCGGGAGGCCGGCAGCGTCCGCGGCAAGGCCGAGTTCGAGATCCGCACCGCGGCCGAGGAGTGCTACGAGGCCGCGGCGCTCGCTCACCGCCCGCTCGGCCAGGTGCTGCCCTCGGGCGCGCCGCGCCTGTCGTACACCACCCGGGTGCCGGCCGGCGTGGTCGCGGTGATCACGCCGTTCAACGTCCCGCTGGTCCTCGCCGTCCGGTCCGTCGCGCCGGCCCTGGCGCTGGGCAACGCGGTGCTGCTCAAGCCCGATCCGCGGACCGCGGTGTGCGGCGGGCACGTGCTCGCCGCGGTGTTCGCCGAGGCCGGTCTGCCGGCGGGGCTGCTGCACGTCCTGCCCGGCGGCGCGGACGCCGGGCGGGCGCTGGTCGAGGACCCGCGGGTGCGGGTGGTCTCCTTCACCGGCTCGACCGCGGCCGGCCGCAGTGTCGGCGCGCTGGCCGCCCGGCACCTCAAGCGGGCCCATCTCGAACTGGGCGGCAACAGCGCCTTCCTGGTGCTGCCGGACGCCGATCTGGACGCGGCGATGTCCAGCGCCGCGTGGGCGTCGTTCTTCCACCAGGGCCAGGTGTGTATGACGGCCGGCCGGCACCTCGTGCCCGCCTCGCTCTACGACGAGTACGTGGCGCGGCTGGCGGCGAAGGCGGACGCGCTGACGGTCGGGGACCCGTTCCGCGCACAGGTCCACCTCGGCCCGGTCATCGACCGCGGCCAGCTCGGCAGGATCGACGCGCTGGTGCGGGAGAGCGCCGCGGCGGGCGTGCGGATCGCCGCCGGCGGCACCCACGAGGAGCTGTTCTACCGGCCGACGGTCCTCGCCGACGCGGGCCCGGACGCGACCGGGCCGGGCTCGGTGGGCGCCTCCCCCGCGTACCGCGAGGAGGTCTTCGGGCCGGTCGCGCCGGTCCGCGCCTTCCGGACCCTCGACGAGGCGGTGGCGCTGGCCAACGAGTCGTCCTACGGGCTGGCGCTGGGCATCGTCACCCGCGACGCGGCCCGCGCCCTGGAGCTGGCCGACCGGATCCCGACCGGGCTGCTGCACATCAACGACCAGACCGTCAACGACGAGCCGGTGGCGGCCTTCGGCGGGCTGGCCGACTCCGGGACCGGCTCCCGCTTCGGGGGCGAGGCCAACCTCGACGCGTTCACCGAGACCCGCTGGACGACGGTGCGCGCCACCCCGGCGGCCTACCCCTTCTGATGCCGCCGGTCCCGCACCGCGGCACCCCGCACCGCGATCATGGAACGCGGCACCGAACGAGAGGAGACGGCGATGGCGGCGCCGGAGCGGCTGGTGGTCATCGGCGGCGACGCGGCGGGGATGTCCGCCGCCTCACAGGCCCGGCGGCTGAAGGGCCCGGACGCGCTGGCCATCACGGCCTTCGAGCGCGGCCGCTTCACGTCGTACTCCGCCTGCGGCATCCCGTACTGGGTGGGCGGCCTGGTGGACGGCCCGGACGCCCTGATCGCCCGCACCGCGGACGAGCACCGGGCCCGCGGCATCGACCTGCGGCTGCGCACCGAGGTCACCGAGCTCGACCTGGACCGGGGCCGGGTGCGCAGCCGGGATCTGGCGGCCGGCGGCCGGGAGGAGTGGACCGGCTTCGACAAGCTGGTGGTGGCCACCGGGGCGCGCCCGCTGCGACCGCCGCTGCCGGGGATCGACGCGCCGGGCGTGTACGGGGTGCAGACGCTGGAGGACGGGCGGCGGCTGCTGGCCGGTCTGCGCGGCGCGCCGGTCCGGCGGGCGGTGGTGATCGGCGCCGGCTACATCGGCGTCGAGATGGCCGAGGCGCTGGTCCACCGGGGCTACGAGGTGACGGTACTGGAGCGGAGCGCGCAGCCGATGTCCACCCTGGACCCGGACATGGGGGCGCTGGTGCACACCGCGATGTCCGGGATGGGCATCAAGGTGGTGACCGGTGCGCGGGTGACCGCCGTGCTGACACAGGGGGCGGACGGTCCGGCGCGCGCGGTGGTCACGGACGACGCCGAGTACCCGGCGGACGTGGTCGTGCTGGGGCTGGGCGTGCGCCCGGAGACCGCGCTGGCCGAGGCGGCGGGGCTGCCGCTGGGCACGTCCGGCGGCCTGCGCACCGACCTGGCGATGCGGGTGGCCGGCCAGGAGCACGTGTGGGCGGGCGGGGACTGCGTCGAGGTGCGCGACCTGGTCACCGGTGAGTACCGGCACATCGCGCTGGGCACCCACGCCAACAAGCACGGCCAGGTCATCGGGTCCAATGTGGCGGGCGGCTATGCGACCTTCCCGGGGGTCGTGGGTACGGCCGTCAGCAAGGTCTGCGATCTGGAGATCGCCCGCACCGGGCTGCTGGAGCGCCAGGCGCGGGCGGCGGGGCTGCGGTTCGTGACCGTCACCATCGAGTCGACCAGCCGCGCCGGCTACTACCCCGAGGCCCGCCCGATGCAGGTGAAGATGCTCGCCGAGCGGCGCACCGGGCGGCTGCTGGGGGTGCAGATCGTCGGCCGGGAGGGCGCCGGGAAGCGGGTGGACATCGCCGCGGTGGCGCTCACCGCGGGGATGACGGTGGAGCAGATGACCGCCCTGGACCTGGGCTACGCCCCGCCGTTCTCGCCGGTGTGGGACCCGGTCCTGGTGGCGGCCCGCAAGGCGACCGCGGCGGTACGGGAGGCCGGGGCCTGACCCGGTGGGGGCGGCCCGGCCTCCCGCCCCGTTCAGCGCGCGGTCTGCGTGTGGACGTACTCGGCGAGGCGGGTCAGCGCGTCCGGGTCGGTGTCGGGCAGCACGCCGTGGCCGAGGTTGAAGATGTGGCCCGGGAGACCGGCGGCGGCGTCGAGGACCTCGCGGGCCTTGGTCTCGACGGCCTCGCGGGGGGCGAAGAGCACGGCCGGGTCGAGGTTGCCCTGGAGCGCCTTGCCGGGGCCGACCCGGCGGGCCGCCTCGTCCAGCGGGACCCGCCAGTCGGCGCCGACCACGTCCGCGCCGGCCTCGCCCAGCAGGCCGAGGAGTTCGCCGGTGCCGACGCCGAAGTGGATCCGCGGGACGCCGTAGGAGGCGACCGCGTCGAAGACCTTGGCGGAGGCCGGCAGCACCGCGCGCCGGTAGTCGGCCGGGGAGAGCGCGCCGACCCAGGAGTCGAAGAGCTGCACCGCGCTCGCGCCGGCCTCGATCTGGACCTTCAGGAAGGCGGCGGTGATGTCCGCGAGCCGGTCGATCAGGTCGGCCCACAGCTGCGGGTCGCCGTACATCAGGGCCTTGGTGTGCTCGTGGTTGCGGGACGGGCCGCCCTCGACGAGGTAGCTGGCGAGCGTGAACGGGGCGCCCGCGAAGCCGATCAGCGGGGTGCCGCCCAGCTCACGGGTGAGCAGGCCGATGGCCTCGGTGACGTAGGAGACGTCGCCGGGCTCCAGCGGGCGCAGCCGCTCCAGGTCGGCGCGGCTGCGGATCGGGTTGTCGATGACCGGGCCGATGCCGGGCTTGATGTCGAGGTCGACGCCGATGGCCTTCAGGGGCACCACGATGTCGCTGTAGTAGATGGCGGCGTCCACGCCGTGCCGGCGGACGGGCTGGAGCGTGATCTCGGTGACCAGCTCGGGCCGCATGCAGGAGTCCAGCATCGCGATGCCCTCGCGGACCTTGCGGTACTCGGGGAGCGAGCGCCCGGCCTGCCGCATGAACCACACCGGTGTGTGCGGCACCGGCTCGCGCCGGCACGCCTTGAGGAAGGCCGAGTCGTATGTCGCGGTCTGCTGCTGGCCCGTCGGGGCATCGTTGGCGCTCACGCGGCAAATCTTCGCATGCGCCCCTCGGCACCTCCGAACGGGCGACGCGCGCATCGGGTGTCCTCCCCGTATGCGCGCCGTCTTCCGCCTACCCTTCCGGGCATGGCTGCGGCTCAAGAACACCTCGCGGACAGCGCGGACGAGACACCGATCCCCTTCCGTCAGGCGGTCGAGGCGCTCCGCGCGGCCCGGCTGCGGCCGGAGATCGAGACCGACCCGACCCCCGCGCCGAAACGGCTCGCACCGTACGCCTACGCACTGGAGGCCGCGGTCGTCGAACGCGGGGCGGGGCCGGACGGCGAGGACCGGGATCTGGCGGACGGCCGGCTGGTGGTGCTGCACCAGCCGGCCGGCGACGAGACCTGGCAGGGGACGTTCCGGGTGGTGACGCTGGCCCGTGCGGAGCTGGAGCCGGAGATGGGCACCGATCCGCTGCTGCCCGAGGTGTCGTGGTCCTGGCTGACCGGTGCGCTGGAGGCGCGCGGGGTGCGCTACGGCGCGCCGAGCGGGACGGTCACCCGGGCCGGGTCGCACTACTTCGGCGGGCTGGCGGCGCGGGAGCCGGTGACCCAGATCGAGATCAGGGCGTCGTGGACGCCTGAGGAGGGGCCCGGCGGGGTGCCGGATCTCGCGGCGCATCTGTCGGCGTGGTGCGATCTGCTGTGCCAGGTGGCGGGCCTGCCGCCGACCCCGCTCGACCCGCCGCCGCACGGCGGGGTGGTGGCGCTGCCACAGCGCCGCGGTCCGCAGGCCCGCTGAGGGAGCAATACGACGGCGAGGTGCCGTGTGTCCGGGTTGTCCGGATGCGCGGCACTTCGCCGTTTCCGTACGCCTGTGATCACCTCGATGTGCACTCCATGCTCACCTTGATCGCTCACGCATCCGATTTGCCCGAATTGCCCCTAACTAAATCGTGATCAAACTCTAAAGTCCCGCCGGATTGCTGCCGAAGAGGTCAGTGACCCTTCAAACACGGATCATTCCGGCTTTCCCCAGCCGGCTTCCGTCCCCGCCACTCCCCAGGAGGCCCGGTGTCAGTTCTCCTTGAGCAGCCTTCGAGCCTGGTCGCCTACCGCCCGAACAAGCCGACCGCCATGGTCGTCGTGGCCGACCCTCGCGTCCGCTCCACCGTCACCCGTCACCTGTGGGCCCTCGGCGTACGTGACGTGATCGAGGCGTCGTCCATCGCGGAGGCCCGCCCCCGCGTCGGCAACCCACGCGACATCTGCGTGGCCGACGTCCACCTTCCCGACGGCTCCGGCCTCACACTGCTGTCTGAGACCCGGGCGGCCGGCTGGCCCAACGGCCTCGCGCTCTCCGCGGCCGACGACATCGGTGCCGTGCGCAACGCCCTCGCCGGCGGCGTCAAGGGCTACGTCGTCACCGGCACCCGCACCAACCTCGGCCTGCCGGGCCGGCCGGGCACCTCGCCGATCGGGGCCAACGCGGCCCGGATGCAGCGCCGCCCGCCGGGCGCCCCGGGCCACCCCGGCGGCTACCGTGAGCTGTCCGGACGCGAGGTGGAGGTGTTGCGGCTGGTGGCGGAGGGCCAGTCGAACAAGGCCATCGGCGTCTCGATGGGACTCTCGGCACTGACCGTGAAGAGCCACCTCGCACGGATCGCGCGCAAGCTCGGCACCGGCGACCGGGCCGGGATGGTGGCGGTCGCGCTGCGCACCGGCATCATCCACTGAAGCCCGCTCCCCGCCCCTTCTCGCCCGTCGAGGGAACATTCCCCCGACGGGCGACGTGCATCCACGGATACCCTTGACTGGTGACCGACGCCCAAAAGACCGCAGCAGACACGACACTGCGAGCACCCGGAGAGTCGCCTCCGGCCTCCCCACCGGCGCCGGTACCCCTACTGGACCCCCGCGAGGGCATCCCCCCGGTGACCGCCACGCCCGAGGCGCTCGCCGAGGTCGTCGCCGCCTTCGCGGCCGGCCGCGGCCCGGTCGCGGTGGACGCCGAGCGCGCCTCCGGCTACCGCTACGGCCAGCGCGCCTACCTGGTCCAGCTGCGCCGCGAGGGCGCCGGCAGCGTACTGATCGACCCGGTCGGCTGCCCCGATCTCTCCGCACTGGGGGAGGCGCTCTCCGACGCCGAGTGGGTGCTGCACGCCGCCACCCAGGATCTGCCCTGCCTGCGCGACATAGGGATGGTCCCGAGCCGGCTGTTCGACACCGAGCTGGCCGGGCGGCTGGCCGGCTTCGCCCGGGTCGGCCTGGGCGCCATGGTCGAGAACGTCCTCGGCTTCGCCCTGGAGAAGGGCCACTCCGCCGTCGACTGGTCCACCCGCCCGCTGCCCGAGCCGTGGCTGCGCTACGCCGCGCTCGACGTCGAGCTGCTGGTGGACCTGCGCGACGCGCTGGAGGAGGAGCTGGACCGGCAGGGCAAGCTGGAGTGGGCCCGGCAGGAGTTCGCGGCAATCGCCGCCGCTCCCCCGCCGCCACCCCGCAAGGACCCCTGGCGCCGCACGTCCGGCATGCACAAGGTGCGCCGGCGCCGGCAGATGGCGGTGGTCCGGGAGCTGTGGACGCTGCGCGACCAGATCGCCCAGCGGCGCGACGTCTCGCCCGGCAAGGTGCTCGGCGACGCCGCGATCATCGAGGCCGCGCTCCAACTCCCGCCCAACACCCACGCGCTGGCCGCACTGTCCGGTTTCGGGCACCGGATGGGCCGGCGTCAGCTGGAGCAGTGGCAGGGCGCGGTCGACCGGGCGCGGTCGCTGCCGGAGAGCGAGCTACCGCAGCCCGGCCAGCCGCTCAACGGCCCGCCGCCGCCCCGCTCGTGGGCCGACAAGGACCCGGCCGCGGCGGCCCGGCTCTCGGCCGCCCGCGGCGCGGTGACCGCGCTCGCCGAGCGGCTGAACCTCCCCCAGGAGAATCTGATCACCCCCGACACCGTGCGCCGGCTGTGCTGGGAGCCGCCGGCCGGCCCGACCCCGGAGACGGTCGCCGACGTCCTGGCCGGACACGGCGCCCGTCCCTGGCAGATCGAGCTGGTCGCGCCGCTCCTCACCGAGGCCCTGCTGTCGGGCACCGGGGACGGCTGACGCCCCCGGCACTCCCCCGCCCCCGTCGACCGGGACCGATCCCAGGGATCAGTCCCGGTCGACGTGCGTCCGGAGCACCTTGCGGTTGGTGGCGTCGATGTCGTAGGTGGTCTTCTTCCAGTCGCCGGTGGTGACCACGTCCACCGACCAGGCCGGCTTCCTGCTGCCGTGGTCGGCCTCGCCCAGCTCCACGGCGCTGACCGTGCCCCTGGTCCTGGCGGTGGCCGTCGCCACGGCCTGCTGCGGGGTGACGGTGGCCGCGGCGAGCCGGTCGGCCAGCTTTCTCCGGTCGCCGGCGTCGTCCGCGTCGGTGCGCGGCGGCTCAGCCCTGCCGGTGACCGCGTCGACGTGGACCACACGGGCCGTCCCGCCGGAGGTGGCGATCTCCGTCCGCCAATACGGGCTCTTCGGCGTGCCCTTGAGCTCGGCCGCGACCGGCTTCGCGGCCCGCACCTCGGCGACGGCCGCGCGCAGCGCCCGCTCGTAGTCGACCCTGGCGGCGGGGATCAGCGCCTTCCGTTCGGCCTGGTCCGCGGTGAGCCCGGTGCCGGGCGAGGCCGCGGGGGCCGCGGCGGGGGCGGCCCGCTCGTGGCCGGCGGCGCCGGTCCCGGTGGCGTGGTCGTTCCCGCAGCCCGCGAGCAGGGCACCGCCCAGGGCGACGACGGTGCACAGCACCGCACTCCTCTGTGTAGTCATGTGATCACTTTAAGTGAGGGAGGGTCGGGTTTGCGTCAGGACCCGTCGGGATCCGGGCGATTCCGGTCGCCTGTTCCGCGCTCGCGCCCGCCCGCGGGGCGCATGACGCCTTCCGGCCCGCCCGCCCGGAGCGGTGTGACCTTCACCGCTCCGGGCGGTGGGGGTGGGCAGGTTGGTTACCCGTAAGTAGCATGTCGGTGGGACGCGCCCCCGGGGCGCCCCGCAGCAGTGCCATCCCGCACCTGGAGGAGAGCCAACGTGCCTCGTACCGCTAGGGACGTCGTCTTCGTCGACGGCGTCCGCACCCCGTTCGGCAAGGCGGGCCCGAAGGGCATTTACCACGAGACCCGCGCCGACGACCTGGTCGTCAAGTGCATCCGGGAGCTGCTGCGCCGCAACCCGGATCTGGACCCGGCCCGTATCGACGAGGTCGCCCTCGCCGCCACCACCCAGATCGGCGACCAGGGCCTGACCCTGGGCCGTACCGCCGCCATCCTGGCGGGACTGCCGCAGTCCGTGCCCGGGTTCTCCGTGGACCGGATGTGCGCCGGTGCGATGACGGCGGTGACCAGCGTCGCCGGCGGGGTGGCCTTCGGCGCGTACGACCTCGCCGTCGCCGGCGGTGTCGAGCACATGGGCCGGCACCCGATGGGCGAGGGCGTGGACCCCAACCCGCGCTTCGTGAGCGAGAAGCTGGTCGACCAGTCCGCTCTGTTCATGGGCATGACCGCCGAGAACCTCCACGACCGGCTGCCGCACCTCACCAAGCAGCGCGCCGACGAGTACGCGGTGCGCAGCCAGGAGAAGGCCGCGAAGGCGTACGCCAACGGCAAGATCCAGCAGGACCTGGTGCCGATCTCGGTGCGCCGCACCAACGCCGAAGCCGGCGAGACCGGTTGGGGCCTGGCCACCGCCGACGAGCCGATGCGTCCGGGCACCACGCTGGAGAACCTCGCCGGTCTGAAGACCCCGTTCCGCCCGCACGGCCGGGTGACCGCGGGCAACGCCGCCGGTCTCAACGACGGCGCCACCGCCTCGCTGATCGCCGCCGAGGACGTCGCCCGCGAGCTGGGCCTGCCGGTCAAGATGCGCCTGGTGGACTACGCCTTCGCCGGTGTCGAGCCCGAGGTGATGGGCATCGGCCCGGTCCCGGCGACCGAGAAGGCGCTGGCCAAGGCCGGTCTGACGATCGACGACATCGGTCTGTTCGAGATCAACGAGGCGTTCGCCGTCCAGGTGCTCTCGCTGCTCGACCACTACGGCATCGCCGACGACGACCCGCGCGTCAACCAGTACGGCGGCGCGATCGCCTTCGGCCACCCGCTGGCGTCGTCCGGCGTGCGTCTGATGACGCAGCTGGCGCGGCAGTTCGAGGAGCAGCCCGAGGTCCGCTACGGCATCACCACCATGTGCGTCGGCTTCGGCATGGGCGGCACCGTTATCTGGGAGAACCCGCACCACAAGGGGGCAGGCAAGTGACCACCACCGCCGAGCTGTTGAAGGGTGCGGCCGAGCTGTTCCCCGACGAGGTCGTGACGCAGGCGCACGTGCGCCACCTCGACCTCCCCAAGGGCGCCGGCCGGTTCGCGCTCATCACGCTGGACAACGGCCTGGACCACACCAAGCCGACCACCTTCGGACCGCAGTCGCTGGCGAACCTCAACGCCGCGATCGACCAGGTCGAGAAGGAGGCCGCGGACGGCGCGATCGTCGGCGCCGGCATCACCGGCAAGCCGTTCATCTTCGCCGTGGGCGCCGACCTCAAGGGCGTCGAGCTGCTCAAGCGCCACGAGGACGCGCTGGCCATCGGCAAGGGCGGCCACGACGTCTTCAAGCGGCTGGCGACGCTGGCCGTGCCGACCTTCGCGTACTACAACGGCGCCGCGATGGGCGGCGGTGTCGAGGTCGGTCTGCACTGCACCTACCGCACCGTCTCCAAGGCGCTGCCGGCCTTCTCGCTGCCCGAGGTCTTCCTGGGCCTGGTGCCCGGCTGGGGCGGCTGCACCCTGCTGCCGAACCTCATCGGCGCGGACAAGGCGATCTCGGTGATCATCGAGAACTCGCTCAACCAGAACAAGCAGCTCAAGGGTCAGCAGGTCTTCGAGCTCGGCATCGCGGACGCGCTCTTCGAGGGCGCGGACTTCCTGGAGCGGTCGCTGGACTGGACCGCGTCGGTGCTGACGGGCGAGGCCGAGGTCAGCCGGCCCGAGGTCGACCGCGGCGAGGCATGGGACGCCGCCGTGCAGCGCGGCAAGGCGATCGCGGACGGCAAGGTGCACGGCGCGGCCCCGGCCGCCTACCGCGCGCTGGACATCATCGCGGCCGCCAAGAACGGCGACCTGCGGCAGGGCTTCGACGCGGAGGACCAGGCGCTCGCCGACCTCATCATGGGCGGCGAACTGCGCTCCGGCATCTACGCGTTCAACCTGGTGCAGAAGCGCGCCAAGCGCCCGGCGGGCGCGCCGGACAAGTCGCTGGCCCGCCCCGTCACCAAGGTGGGCGTGGTCGGCGCCGGCCTGATGGCCTCTCAGCTGGCGCTGCTGTTCGCCCGCCGCCTGGAGGTCCCGGTCGTCCTCACCGACATCGACCAGGCCCGCATCGACAAGGGCGTGCAGTACGTCCACGGCGAGATCGACAAGCTGCTGCTCAAGGGCCGGGTCAATCAGGACAAGGCGAACCGCCTCAAGGGCCTGGTCTCCGGCCACCTGGACAAGGCCGCGGCGTTCGGCGACGCGGACTTCGTCATCGAGGCCGTCTTCGAGGAGATGGGCGTCAAGCAGCAGGTGTTCGCGGAGGTCGAGGCAGTGGTGCCGGAGCACGCCGTGCTCGCCACCAACACCTCCTCCCTCTCGGTCACCGAGATGGCCTCCAAGCTCAAGCACCCCGAGCGGGTCGTGGGCTTCCACTTCTTCAACCCGGTCGCGGTCCTGCCGCTGCTGGAGATCGTCCGGGCAGAGAAGACCGACGACGCGTCGCTGGCCACCGCCTTCGCGGTCGCCAAGTCGCTGAAGAAGACGGCCGTGCTGGTGAAGGACGCCCCGGCGTTCGTCGTCAACCGCATCCTGACCCGCTTCATGGGCGAGATCCAGAACGTCATCGACGAGGGCACCCCGGTCGCCGTCGCCGAGAAGGCGGTCGAGCCGCTCGGCCTGCCGATGTCGCCGCTGGTCCTGCTGGAGCTGGTCGGCCCGGCGATCGGCCTGCACGTCTCCGAGACGCTGCACGGCGCCTTCCCGGAGCGCTTCACGGTCTCCCCGAACCTCAAGGCGGTCGTCGAGGCCGGCAAGCGCGGCTTCTACGTCTACGACTCCGGCGCGCCGGAGCTGGACCCGGAGGTCGCCGCGCTGCTGAAGCAGGGTGACTCCGTGCTGACCGAGGAGCAGGTGCGCGACCGCGTGCTGGACGCCGTGGCGCAGGAGATCGGCCTGATGCTGGACGAGGGCGTGGTCGCCGAGGCGCAGGACATCGACCTGTGCCTGATCACCGGTGCCGGCTGGCCCTTCCACCTGGGCGGCATCACGCCGTACCTGGACCGCGAGGGCGTCTCCGAGCGGGTGACGGGCAAGAAGTTCCTGGCGCAGGGGATCGCGAGCGTTCCCGCGTAGGGCCGTAACGGACCTCCGCGGCACGGACGTTGGCGCGCGGACCGGCTCGGTGGAGCCGGTCCGCGCGTCTTTCGTGTGCCCGGACGCATCCGCCGGCGGTGCCGCCCGTGGCAGGCTGGCGGCATGGATTCCTTGGTCATCGTCGATGCCGCGAACGTCGTCGGCTCGGTGCCGGACGGCTGGTGGCGGGATCGGCGCGGGGCGGCCGAGCGGCTGCGGGACGCGCTGCCCGGCTGTGCGGACTCCGGGCTGCCGGGGCTGGCCGATCCGCCGCTGGAGCTGGTGCTGGTGGTGGAGGGCGCGGCGCGCGGGGTGGCGTCCGTACCGGGCGTGCGGGTGGTGTCGGCGTACGGCAGCGGCGACGACGCGATCGTGGAGCTGGTGGCCGATGAGGGCGCCGGGCGGGACTGTCTGGTGGTCACCGCGGACCGCGGGCTGCGGGAGCGCGTACAGGCGCTGGGCGCCCGTGTGACGGGCCCCCGGACGGTGTGGGGTGGCAGAGGGCGCGGCGGGGCGTCATAGCCCGCGAGAACGGCGTGTGCGGCCGCGCGGCCGTCCGGCCTACGACCGGGCGCCGGCCGCGGCACGCTCCCGTTGCCTGAGGGCCAGGCGGCTGTGCGAACGGCCGTAGACGAAGTAGAGGACGAAGCCGAGCGCCATCCAGATCGCGAAGCGGATCCAGGTCTCGGCGGGCAGGTTGAGCATCAGCCAGAGCGACGCCAGCACCGACAGCAGCGGGACGTACGGCACCCACGGGGTGCGGAAGGCGCGCGGCAGGTCGGGGCGGGAGCGGCGGAGCAGGACGACGCCGACGGCGACCACGACGAAGGCGAAGAGCGTGCCGATGTTGACGAGTTCGGCGAGCACGTCGATGGAGGTGAAGCCGGAGACCACCGCGACGACGACGCCCAGCACGATGGTCGAGCGGTGCGGGGTGCCGAATTTGGGGTGCACGCGGGAGAAAACCTGCGGCAGCAGTCCGTCCCGGCTCATCGCGAAGAACACCCGGCTCTGGCCGAGCAGCAGGATCATGCACACCGAGGTCAGGCCGACCGCCGCGCCGAAGCTGATCAGGCCCGCGTAGAAGGGGCGCCCGACGTGCTTGAAGGCGTCGGCCAGCGGGGCGTCGACGGAGAGCGTGCTGTATTTCTCCATGCCGGTGACGACGACCGACACGGCGACGTAGAGCAGGGTGCAGATGGCCAGGGAGCCGAGGATGCCGCGCGGCAGGTCGCGCTGCGGGACGCGGGTCTCCTCGGCCGCGGTGGCCACGATGTCGAAGCCGATGAAGGCGAAGAAGACCACCGCGGCGGCCGCGAAGATGCCCATCACGCCGAAGTGGGACGGGGCGAAGCCGAACATCAGCTGGGAGAGCGGCGCGGCCAGGCCGCCGCCGGCCGTGGCGGGCCGGGAGGGCGGGATGAACGGGTCGTAGTTGGCGCCGGAGACGAAGAACGCGCCGGCGACGACGACCAGCAGCACGACGGTGACCTTGACGCCCACGACCACGGCCGTCACCCGGGAGGAGAGCTTCATGCCGAGCACCAGGATGGCGGTGAGGGCCAGGACCAGGACACAGGCGAGCAGGTCGAACCCGAAGCGCCCCTCGTGGCTGCCGGACAGCTCCGGCGGCAGGTGCAGCCCCCCGGTGTCGAGCAGCGAGCGGACGTAGCCGGACCAGCCGACGGAGACCACCGCGCACCCCAGGGCCAGCTCCAGGATGAGGTCCCAGCCGATGATCCAGGCGGGCAGTTCGCCCAGCGAGGCGTACGAGAAGGTGTAGGCGGAGCCGGCGACCGGCACGGTGGAGGCGAACTCCGCGTAGCACAGCGCCGCCAGCGCGCAGACCACACCGGCGACGACGAAGGAGAGCGCGACGGCGGGTCCCGCCTGCTCCTTGGCGATCTTCCCGGTGAGGACGAAGATGCCGGTGCCGATCACCACACCGACGCCGAAGACGGTCAGGTCCAGCGCCGAGAGGGACTTCTTGAGGGCGTGCTCCGGCTCCTCGGTGTCCTGGATGGACTGCTCGATGCTCTTCGTCCGCAGGACGCTCCGGTCCCGGCGCGTCCCCTCCCGGGGCCCGTGTCCCGGCCCGTGTCCCTGTGGCCCGTGTCCCGGTCCATGTCCCTGTGGTCCGTGCTCTGTGCTCATGGGTGAACCTCCGCCTGGACGACCTCGCGACTGCGCTGAACTGACCGAGTCTCCGCAATGTCGGGAAGGGGTCGTCGTCGGCGGGCCCTCGGGGTGCGGGGATTCACCCGATGGGTGGGGGCATCACACCGGACGCCGATGGGCCGGCCGGAACATCCGTGGGGACGTCCGGCCGGCCCATCGAGCGGGCGGTGCGGGCCGCGGTCAGTCGCCGGCCACCTCGGCGGGCGCGGGGGCGGCGGCGTCGCGGTTGTCCATCTTGGCGACCAGGCCGGTCACCTGGCGGGCGATGTCCGGCGCGGTGAGCCCGACCTCGGCCATGACCTCCTTGCGGGAGGCGTGGTCCAGGAACCGCGCGGGGATCCCGAAGTCGCGCAGCGGGATGTCCACGCCGGCGTCCCGGAGCGCCTGGGCGATGGCCGAACCGACGCCGCCGGTGCGGATGTTGTCCTCGACGGTGACCACGACCCGGTGCTCGGCGGCCAGGCCCGGCAGCGCCTCGTCGACCGGCTTGACCCAGCGGGGGTCCACGACGGTGGTGGAGATGCCCTGCTTGTCGAGGAGGTCGGCGACCTCCAGGCACATCGGGGCGAGCGCGCCGACCGACACCAGCAGGACGTCGGGGCGCCCGTCGGTGCCGGCCTCGCGCAGCACGTCCATGCCGCCGACCCGGCGGACCGCCTCGACCGCCGGGCCGACCGCGCCCTTGGAGTAGCGCACCACGGTCGGCGCGTCGTCGACCTCGACGGCCTCCCGCAGCTGGAGGCGCACCTGCTCGGCGTCGCGCGGCGCGGCCAGCCGCAGGCCGGGGACGACCTGGAGGATCGACATGTCCCACATGCCGTTGTGCGAGGCGCCGTCGGTGCCGGTGATGCCGGCCCGGTCCAGGACGAAGGTGACACCGCACCGGTGCAGCGCGACGTCCATCAGGACCTGGTCGAAGGCGCGGTTGAGGAAGGTGGCGTAGACCGCGAAGACCGGGTGGAGTCCGGCGGTGGCCATGCCGGCGGCGGAGACCGCGGCGTGCTGCTCGGCGATGCCGACGTCGTAGACCCGGTCCGGGAACGCCTTGGCGAACTTCTCCAGGCCGACCGGCTGGAGCATCGCCGCCGTGATGGCGACGATGTCCTCGCGCTCCCTGCCCAGCGCGACCATCTCGTCGCCGAAGACGCCGGTCCAGTCCTTGCCGCCGGAGGAGATCGGCAGGCCGGTGTCCGGGTGGATCGGGCCGATGCCGTGGAAGCGGTCGGCCTCGTCCTGCTCGGCGGGCCGGTAGCCGCGGCCCTTCTGGGTGAGGCAGTGGACGATCACCGGGCCGCCGAAGCGCTTGGCGCGGGCCAGCGCGGACTCCAGCGCCTCGATGTCGTGGCCGTCGATCGGGCCGACGTACTTCAGACCCAGGTCCTCGAACATGCCCTGCGGCGCGATGAAGTCCTTCAGGCCCTTCTTGGCGCCGTGCAGGGTCTCGTAGAGGGGCTTGCCGACGACCGGGGTGCGCTCCAGGATGTCCTTGCCGCGGGCCAGGAAGCGCTCGTAGCCGTCGGTGGTGCGCAGGGTGGCGAGGTGGTTGGCCAGGCCGCCGATGGTCGGCGCGTAGGAGCGCTCGTTGTCGTTGACGACGATGACCAGCGGGCGGTCCTTGGCGGCGGCGATGTTGTTGAGCGCCTCCCAGGCCATGCCGCCGGTGAGGGCGCCGTCGCCGATGACGGCCACCACCCGGTCGTCCCGGCCGCGGACCTCGTTGGCCTTGGCGATGCCCTCGGCCCAGCCCAGGACGGTGGAGGCGTGGCTGTTCTCGATGACGTCGTGCGCGGACTCGGCGCGGGAGGGGTAGCCCGAGAGGCCGCCCTTGGCCTTGAGCCGGGAGAAGTCCTGGCGGCCGGTCAGCAGCTTGTGGACGTAGGACTGGTGTCCGGTGTCCCACAGGACCTTGTCCTTGGGGGAATGGAAGACGCGGTGCAGGGCGATGGTCAGCTCGACCACGCCGAGGTTCGGGCCGAGGTGTCCGCCGGTCTTGGAGACCGCGTCGACGAGGAAACCACGGATCTCCGCCGCCAGCTGTGCGAGCTGCTCAGGGCTGAGCCGGTCCAGGTCGCGCGGCCCCTTGATACGGGTCAGCAATGCCACCCCATGCCTCCTTGCTGCCGTAGGTCGAGCTTGCCGATCAGATGAGTCTAATGTCGCGCCCGCCGCCGGCGCGGCCGGGCCTCGCGATGCATGTCACTCGGGTGAATGCCCCCTCGAACGCCGTTGCGGGCCGTCGCTGCGGCGCCCCGGGCACGGTACGGCCCCCGCCGGAATACGTCCGATGGGGGCCGGTTTCGACCGTGATACGAAGACTGTTGCAGTCCTGCAACATTTCGGGGGTTACGGGCGCCCGAGGCGCTACCGCAGTCGCAACACGACCCGCAGCTATGTGCGCCCGAGGCGCTGCCGCAGACGCACAACGACCCGCAGCTACGTGCGCCCGGCGGTCTTCTGGGTCCGCCGCGACACCGAGTCGATCACCACGGCGGCCAGCAGCACCGCGCCGGTGATCATGTACTGGATCTCGCTGGCCATGCCGAGCAGGTTCAGGCCCTGCTGGATCGACTGGATGACCAGCATGCCCAGCAGCGCGGACCAGATCTTGCCGCGGCCGCCGAAGAGGCTGGTGCCGCCGATGACCGCGGCGGCGATGACGTTCATCAGCGTGTTGCCCGAGCCCAGGTTCTTGGTGGCGCCGCCGGAGAGGCTGGCGATGAAGAGACCACCGAAGGCGGCCAGCATCCCGGAGATCGCGAAGACGGTGATCCGGACCCGGTTGACGTTGATGCCGGCCCGGCGAGCCGCCTCGGCGTTGCCGCCGACCGCGAAGATCTGCCGGCCGTAGCGGGTGCGGCGCACCACGAAGTCCGCGACGACCAGGACGGCGAGGAAGAGCACCAGGGCCAGCGGCAGGCCGCGGGCGCCGGACGGCTCGTTGAGGACGTAGGCGACAGCGAAGGCGATCACCGCCACCACGCCGGTGCGCAGCAGCACCTCGCTGAGCGGCCGGAACGGCAGGCCAGCGGCCCGGCGGCGCCGGGTGTCCAGCAGCAGCGAGCCGGCGTACGCGAGGACCGCGACCAGCGCCAGGCCGTAGGCGGCGGCCTTGTCGTCGAAGTAGTAGCCGGTGAGGTCCTCGACCAGGCTGCCGCTGGGCGTGTTGATGGAGCCTTCCTTGCCCATCAGCCAGATCTGCAGGCCGCTCCAGCCGAGGAACCCGGCCAGGGTGACGACGAACGCGGGCACCCCGACCTTGGCGAAGAAGAAGCCGTGCAGGACGCCGATGGCGGCGCCGGCGGCGATCGCGATCAGGACCGCGAGCCGGTCGTCGACGCCGTGGGTGACGCTCAGCACCGCCCAGACGGCCGCGCCCACACCGGCGACCGACCCGACGGAGAGGTCGATCTCGCCGAGCAGCAGGACGAAGACGATACCGACGGCCATGATGCCCAGGCCGGAGGTGTAGACGCCGATGTTGGCGAGGCTGCCCGCGGACAGGAAGCTGCTGTTCTTGAACTGGAAGACGACGGCGATGACGATCAGGCCGACGATCACCGGCAGGGATCCCAGCTCACCGCCGCGGATCCGGCGCGCGAACTCCTCGAAGTAGCCGGCGAAACCTTTCTCTCTGACCAGCAGCCTGGGGTCGACGGCGGTCGGCTGCGGTGTCTCCGGTGTGGCCTCGGCGGTCTGCTGCTCACTCATCGCCCGCCTCCTTCTTCAGCTGGGTGGTGCGCGCCGTGCGGCGGGTGACGGCGTTGTCGTCGGCACCGGTGATGGCGGCGATGATCTCTTCGTGGGAGGTGTCCGCGACGTCGAAGACACCGTTGTTGCGGCCCAGCCGCAGCACCGCGACCCGGTCCGCGACGGCCAGCACGTCGGCCATGTTGTGGCTGATCAGAATGACGCCGAGGTCGCGCTCGCGGAGCCGCTCGACGAGGTCGAGGACCTGCGCGGTCTGTTCGACGCCCAGCGCGGCCGTCGGCTCGTCCAGGATGACGACCCTGGGCTCGCCGACCAGCGCGCGGGCGATGGCGACGACCTGCCGCTGGCCGCCGGAGAGCGCGGCGACCGGGATCCGGACGCTGGGAATCCGGATGGACAGGGTGTCCAGGAGTTCCTTGGCCCGCTTCTCCATGGCGATCTCGTCGAGGACGCCGGAGGTGGCGAGCTCGCTGCCGAGGTACAGGTTGGCGACCACGTCGAGGTTGTCGCAGAGGGCGAGGTCCTGGTAGACGGTGGCGACGCCGAGCTCCTGGGCGTCGTGCGGCCTGCCGATGCGGACCGGCACGCCCTCCCATTCGATGACGCCGTCGTCGACCGGGTGGACGCCCGAGATGGTCTTGACGAGGGTGGACTTTCCGGCGCCGTTGTCGCCGACCAGGGCGACCACCTCACCGGCGCGGATCTCCAGGGTGACGTCGGTGAGCGCCTGGACGGCGCCGAACCGCTTGGAGACGCCGCGCAACGCCAGCACGGGCGTAGCGGACACGTGAATCATCTCCTTCACCGCCGTCGCTGCGGCGGGAGTGGTGGTGCGAGTGCGGGGGCGGTGCGGGGATCGGCGCCGGCCGGCTGCCGAGCCGGGGTGGGCGGAAGCGGGCCTGAAGGGGCCGCCCGCCCGCGCTACTTGACGCCCGCCGCCGCGCAGGCCGCCTTGACGTCGGCGGTGCAGATCTGGCCCGCCTGGTAGACCTTGTCCTTGATGATCGTGTCCTTGATGTTGTCCTTGGTCACGACCTGGGCGTCGTAGAGCTTGGCGGGGATGCCCTTGACCTCGCCGCTGAGGCTGTCGACCTTGGTGGGCGCCAGGGAGTCGATCTTCTCGCCCTTGAGCAGCCGGACCGCGATCTCGGCGGTGGTGTCGGCCTGCGGCTGGATCTGCTTGTAGATCGTGAACGCCTGGTCGCCCTTGAGGACCCGCTGCAGGCCCGCGAGCTCGGAGTCCTGGCCGCCGACGGGTACGTTCATGCCGCGCTGCTTGAGGGCGGTGATGATGCCGCCGGCCATGCCGTCGTTGGCGGAGTAGACGCCCTGGATGCCGTCCTTGCCGAGCGCGTCGATGGCCGCGTTCATCTTCTTGTTGGCCTCGTCCGACGACCAGTCGGGGATGTCCTGCTCGTAGACGACCTTCTTGACCTGCTTGTCGAGGACGCTGTGGGCGCCCCTCTTGAAGAACGGCGCGTTGGGGTCGGTCGGCGAGCCGTTGATCATGACGACGTCGTCGTCCTTGGCCCCGGCCCCCATCGCCTTGACCAGCGCCTCGCCCTGGAGGCGGCCGATCTTCTCGTTGTCGTAGGAGACGTAGGCGGAGATCTGCCCTTCGGCCAGGCGGTCGTAGGCGACGACCTTGACGCCCTGCTTGGCGGCCTGGTTCACCCAGGATCTGGTGGCCTTGTAGTCCACCGGGTCCAGCACGATCACCTTCACGCCCTGGGTGATCAGCGCGTCGAACTGCTTCTTCTGTTCCTGGGTGTCCTGGTCGGCGTTGTTGTACTGGACCTTGCAGTCCGGGCACAGCGCCTTGATCTTCTTGGTGATCAGCGGGCGGTCGAAGGTCTCGTAGCGGGTCGTCTTGTTCTCCGGCAGCAGCAGACCGATGGTCTTGCCGTCGCCGCCGCCCTTGCCGCCGTCGCCGGCCTTGCCGCAGGCGGCCACGGAGAGCGCCATCGAGACGGCGGCGGTGGCTATGACGGCGCGGCGCGTCCACACGTGCGTGCACTTCATGGGGTACCTCCCTGACATGGCCGCGTCGTTGCGGCCGAGGTGGCTGGAAGTCAACTCGGCCGCCAGCCGACCGTCAAGGAGTAAATCCTTAACGAGATGACAACGGTGCCATGCGTTAGGGGAGTGAACTTAGGGCGTGTGTCGGAAGTCCCGCCTGCCCCGCGACGGGACTTCCGACACACGCCCTGAAGCGTTTTCACGCGGTCATGCGGGCGCGGGCGCGTCGGCCTCGCGGGCGCCGTCGAGCAGGGTCGAATCGCCCATCTCGCTCAGGACCAGGGCCAGCGCGCCCAGCACCTCGGCGCGGCCGCCGAGGGTGCCCGGCACGATGCCCAACTGCCGTGCGGCGCTGGGGATCGCGTACCGCGACACCGACTCCCGGATCGGGCCGAGGACCAGTTCGCCCGCCTCGGCGAGATCGCCGCCGAGCACCACCCGGCTGGGATTGAGCAGATTGCACAGATTCGCCACACCACTGCCGATATGGCGGCCCACGTCCGCGACGACCCGGCGGCACCCGGGGTCGCCCTCGCGGGCCAGCTGGACGACCCGGGCCATGGTCAGGTCGGGGCCGTGGCTGGGCTGGAGCAGCGGGAGGACGTAGCGGGCGGCGGTGAAGGTCTCCAGGCAGCCGCGGTTGCCGCAGCGGCAGACCGGGCCGGACTCGTCCAGGGTGATGTGGCCGATCTCGCCGGCCGTGCCGCCCGGGCCGCGGTAGATCTGGCCGCTGATCACCAGTCCGGCGCCGACACCGCTGGCCACCTTGATGTACGCCAGGTCCGCCGCGCCGCGGCCGCCGCCCCACACCAGCTCGCCGAGCGCGCCGAGGTTGGCGTCGTTGTCGACGTAGACCGGGACGCCGAGCCGCCCGGACAGCTCCTCGCCGGGCTTGGTGCCGGCCCAGCCCGGCAGGATCGCGGTCGAGCCGAGGGTGCCGGACTCGACGTCGATGGGCCCGGGGACGCCCAGCCCGACGCCGATGATCTTGCCCGGGCTGACGCCGGTCCGCTCGATCAGCCGGCCGACCAGCCGCTCGGCCCGGGAGAGGCCCTCCGCCGCGGAGGCGTCCACGTCGATCGGCTCGGCCTCCTCGGCGAGCACCTCGTGGGCGAGGTTGCCGACCGCCACCCGCAGGTGGGAGTGGCCGAAGTCGACGCCCACCACGATGCCGGCGTCGCCGGAGAGCGAGACGCTGCGCGCCCGGCGGCCGCCCGCGGAGGTGGGCGTCACCTGGACGGTCCCGCCGTCCTTCAACTCGCGAACGATGTTGGAGACGGTGGCCGCGGACAGCCCCGTGCTCCGGGCGATCTCCGCCTGGGTGAGCGAGCCCGCCATGCGCACCGCCCGGACGACCCGCTCCAGATTGGCCCGGTGCAGCGAGGACTGCGACCCCGGAGTCTCCATCGACTCATCCACTCCCGCCTCTGGCGGACAGTGCGACGACTGCCCGCCGGCCGCACCCACGTCGTCGGGGGACGGCAACCGAATTCAACATGTGAACTCTAAGCAGAACTCCAGCGGGGAAGTCTCGTCAAGGCGTTGAGCCCGGGTGGACACATGACGCGGGCGGGCGGCAACGGCGCGGCGGGGCATACGGAAAGGGCGGTTCCGGTACTGCCGTACGGAACCGCCCCGCCGAGGTGACCGGTGCTACTTGAGCGCACCGGCCGTCAGCCCGGCCTGCACCTGCCGCTGGAAGATCACGTACACCACCAGGACCGGCAGCATCGCGATCATCATGCCGGCCATCAGCCCGCCCCAGTCGCCCTGGTAGCCCTGCTGGAGCGCGAGGTTGGCCAGGCCCTGGGTGAGCACGTACTTGCTCTCGTCCTGGTTGAGGACCATCGGCAGCAGGTACTGGTTCCACTGCCCCAGGAAGTTGAAGATGCCGACGCTGATCAGGCCGGGTTTGGCCATCGGCAGCATGACCTGGAAGAACGTCCGGGCGTGCGAGGCGCCGTCGATCATCGCCGCCTCCGCCACCGAGGTCGGCAGGGTGCGGAAGAACGCCGTCATGAAGAAGACCGTGAACGGCAGCGAGTAGGCGATGTAGACGAGGATCAGGCCCTGGTACGTCGCCAGCAGCGGGACGCCGGGGAAGTCCCGCAGCACGAAGAAGAGCGGGATCACCAGCATGAAGACCGGGAAGGACATGCCGGCGACGAAGAGGTAGTAGATGAGGCGGTTGCCCGGGAACTCGAAGCGGGCCAGGACGTAGCCCGCCATGGAGCCCAGCACCATCGTCCCGGTGAGCGAACCGCCCACCACGATCAGGGTGTTGAGGAACATCCGGCCGATGTCCGCCTTCTCCCAGGCGTTGAACCAGTTCTCGAAGTGCAGCCGGCCCGGGAGGGACCACGGCGTGGTGAGGATGTCGCCGCTGCTCTTGAAGGAGCTCCACAGCACCCACAGCAGCGGAAGGCCCACCATCAGGCCCCACACGAAGAGGATGCCGTGCGAGAAGACGTTGAGCGTGCCGCCCTCGGAGGTCCGGCGCAGCCGTGCCGTGGTGGTTCGTCTCGTCATGCGCCCTGCCCCTAGTACTCGATCCGCTCACGGCGCGCGAAGCGCATCGTGAGGACGGCGAACAGCAGCGTGACGACGAGCATGGCGACGCCCATCGCCGCCGCGTAGCCGAACTGACTGTCGCGGAAGGCGGTTTGGTACAGGCGGAGCGGGACGACGTCGGTCGCGCCGTCCGGGCCGCCCATGTTGACCGACATGATCTGCACCAGCGCGAACGCGTCCATCGCGATGATGCCCATGTAGACCCAGCCCGTCTGCACGGTGTCCCACAGCAGCGGCAGGGTGATCCGGAAGAAGGTGTGCGAGCGGCCGGCACCGTCCAGCAGCGCGGCCTCGTAGATGTCCCGCGGAATGGAGGCCATGGCGGCGGAGAACAGCACGACGTAGAAGCCGACGTTGGCCCACACCATCACGACCATGATGCAGGCCAGTGCCAGGCGGCCCTCCCCCAGCCAAGCGCTCTGGGCGGAATCCAGACCGACCGCGCCCAGCAGCGAGTTGAGCATGCCGTCGTGCGGATCGGGATTGTAGATGTTGAACCAGATCACCGAGATGATGGTGATCGAGATGACCTGCGGGAAGAAGTAGACGAACTTGTAGAATTTCGCGCCGCGGACGCCGGTGATGACGGCGCCCCGGCGGGCCCGGCCGCCGACGTTCAGCATGAACGCGAAGAACAGCCCCAGTGCCAGGGTGGCGATCGGCACCAGCACCAGCATGACGACGTTGTGTTTGAGCGCGTTCCAGAATTCGTCGCTGTGCAGCAGTTTTCCGTAGTTGGCCAGCCCGACGCTCCTGGCGGTGCCGCGCAGTCCGCTCCATTCCGTGGTGGAGATCTGGAACGCCTGGACGAACGGCGAGAGCACGAAGATCCCGTAGATCAGCAGAGGCAGGGCCAGGAACCCCGCGATGAATCGGTACTTGCCGTGTCGCATGAGCTTCCCGGCCCTCCCTCGTCAGCGGTGGTACGTGGACGGAACCCCGGTCGGCGGACCGGTCAGGAAGCGCGGTGGAACTTGGTGACGGAGCTGTCCCTGGCGACCTCGTCCGCGTACTGCTGGGCCTTCCTGATCCAGTCGGCGGCCTTGAGTTCGCCGGTGAGCAGCTGGCTGGTGAGGCCGCCGAGCTTTTCGTCGGTCAGCTTCGGATACCACTCCTGCAGCTGGATCATCAGGAGGTTTTTTCCGCCCTCCTTGACGGCCTTCGCCGCGGACGCCAGGCCGGGCGAGAGCTGCATTCCGTCGGTCGCGCCCTGCACGCTCGTCAGCGACTTGACCTTGGTGGCGAAATTCTGGGCGTGCTTCCTGGAAAGCATGATCCGCAGCAGTTCCATGCCACCGACGGGGTTCTTTCCGCCCTTGGCGACGATGAACGGCTCACTGGGCTCGGCGCGCAGGGTGCCGTGCGGCATCCGGTCGCCGCTGCCGCCGTCGAAGAGCGCCCCGACGGCCATGTCGAAGTCGGCCGGTGTGGTGGGCGCGGCCTCGTTCTCCACCCAGGAGCCGTTGGGGATGAAGACGGCCTTGCCGCGGGTCCAGGCGGTCTGCGCCTGAATGTGCGTCAGGCCCTGGCTGCCCTGCAGGAAGTAGCCCTTGGCGGCCAGTTCCTCGTAGTGCCCGATGACCTGCTTGACCGCGTCGTTGGAGGTCCAGGCGTGGGGTTCGAGGTTGTCGATGGCGATCCACTTGTCCAGGCCGCCGATCTTGGCGATCTGCGCGAACACGTTGAAGTGGACGTAGTACGGGTACTTTCCCGGATACGTCCAGGGGGCGATCCCGGCCTTCTTGATCTCGGCGCAGAGGGCGGTCATCTCGTCGAAGGAGGCGGGATAGGCCCAGCCCCTGTCCTTCAGGAGCTTGTGGGAATACCACGTTCCGTACACCGTGAAGGCGTAGTAGAAGACGTCGAAGGCGTCCTTGTGCTTTCCCTTTTCGATGGTGCTCGGGTAGAGCGTGTCCCGGACCTTCTTCTTCGGGTCGTCCAGAGACGGGGCGTCGAGCAGTGCGGTGAGATCCTGCAACTGCCCCTGTGCGGACAGCTTGTTCATATCCAGGTGGTCGGCGCCGGAGTTGTCGATCAGGTCGGGCGGATTGCCGCCGGCGAAACGCGGCTGGAGTTTGGGGCCGATCTGCTGGGTGCCGGTGTGCTTGACGGTGACGCCGTAGGTCTTGTCGTAGTCCGCCTCGGCGTCCTTCGCGTACTGGTCGCCCAGACCTCCCTTGAAGATGAAGGTCTCCAGCGGCGCCCCGTTCTTCACGCCGAGCGGATTCTTCGCGGAGGTCGCGCCCTTGTTCTTGATGCCGTCGTCCGAGCCGCCGCCACCCCCGGTGGCGCAGGAGGTGAGGGCACCCATCGCCGGTACCGCGAGAATTCCCAGGGCCGCGGCCCGCTTGACCAGATCGCGACGGCCTACTTCTGAGGTGGATCCCATGCTCAAGTCCTCGCCTTCTTCAGGACTCAGGCGGTGTACCGGAACCACCCCGGCACCGCAGGTCAGATGAAGCTGAGTTGTACGGGATGTGCACCGGGCGAGCCGGGGCTTGTCCGGCGGATCAGGCCCCGGGGATGTGCGGGAAATGCGTCCGCCCCCGCTTTCCCCCGGATTCCGGCCCTGGATCTGGTGTACGGCCGGATTCGGACGCCGATAGGCGATAGGTATAGTCCACTTCCGGCCGAACCGGCAAGATCGGATACCGGGTTGGCCGGGAGTCTTTCCCTAGTTGAGACCTCCCCGGTATGTGCCCCGGGCATCCCTTTGCGGGTCCTCGGCGAAGGGCGGCAGGCCCACCGGGCGGCGCCGGACGCCCCGGAGGCACCGGCGGTCGCGACACGGTCACCGCCCGCCCCACACACCCTTGACACCCGCCCCCGTGCGCACCTTACTTGTCTCTGCACTACGCAACTGACAACGATGTCAATCTCGTTGAGAGGGCTCGCGTGCGGCACAGACACCGGCACAGTCCCCTGCGGGCGCTCGCCCGCCCAGCCGCCCTCTTGGCGGCCGCCCTGCTCGTCGTCACCGCCCCCACCGCGACCGGCGCCGCGCAGGCCGCGCCGCCCCGACCACCGCGCAGCACCACGGAGTTCCGCTCCTCCTTCGAACCGGGCCAGCCGGCGCCGGACTGGACCGACACCGTCGAGACCGGCCCCGACGGCCGCCCGAAAACCGCCGGCGTCGCCCCTGAAACGACGCCCGGCGCACCCGGGATGAACACCGCGCCCGGCACCGGCCCCGCCGACTCCCCCACCGCCAAGCCGCACGCCGGATTCACCGGCGGCCACGCGCTGCGCTACGCCGGCACCCACACCGCCGCCGGCCGCGCCTACTCGTACAACAAGCTGTTCGCGGTGCACCTCCTCGTCGCCCCCGCCACCACGCTCTCCTACGCGCTCTTCCCGGAGCTGGCCAGGACCGACCTCGACTACCCCGCCACCCATGTCGCGGTCGACCTGGCCTTCACCGACGGCACGTACCTGAGCGAGCTGGCCGCGACCGACCAGTACGGCGCGCCGCTGACCCCGCAGGGCCAGGCCGCCGCCAGGACGCTCTACGTCAACCAGTGGAACCACCGCGAGTCCCGGATCGGCGCGGTCGCCGCCGGGAAGACCATCGCGCGCGTCCTGCTCGCCTACGACGCGCCCCGGGCCCCGCGCACCGCGCCCGCCTTCCGCGGCTGGCTCGACGACCTCGCCATCGGCCCCAAGACGCCGGAGAAGCCGGCCACCCACCTCTCCGACTACGCGGTCACCACCCGCGGCACCCTCTCCAGCGGTGGCTTCTCGCGCGGCAACACCTTCCCCGCGACCGCGGTGCCCAACGGCTTCACCTTCTGGACCCCGGTGACGAACGCCGGCTCCACCGACTGGCTCTACGAGTACGCGCGGCGGAACAACGCCGACAACCTCCCCACCCTCCAGGCGTTCAGCGCCAGTCACGAGCCGAGCCCCTGGATGGGCGACCGGCAGACCTTCCAGGTGATGCCGTCCACGGCGGCCGGCACCCCGGACGCCTCGCGCACCGGCCGCGCGCTGCCCTTCCACCACGAGCACGAGTCCGCCCGGCCGTACCGCTACGCGGTGACCTTCGACAACGGCCTGCGCACCGAGATCGCGCCGACCGACCACGCGGCGATGATGCGGTTCACCTTCCCCGGCGCCGACGCCGATCTGCTCTTCGACAACGTCAACAACAAGGGCGGCCTGACCCTGGATGCCGCGCACGGCGTCGTCTCCGGTTACTCCGACGTCCGCAGCGGCCTCTCCGTCGGCGCCACCCGACTGTTCGTCTACGGCGTGGTGGACGCGCCGGTCACCGCGAGCGGGCGGCTGGAAGGAGGAGGGGGCAAGGACGTCACCGGCTATCTGAAGCTGCGGCCGGGTGCGGACCGCACCGTGACGCTGCGGCTGGCCACCTCGCTGATCGGCGTCGGGCAGGCGAAGGCCAACCTCGCCCGGGAGATCCCCGACGGCACCTCCTTCGCCGCCGTCCAGGACCGCGCCCGCGCCCAGTGGGACGCCCTGCTCGGCCGCGTCGAGGTGCAGGGCGCCACCCGTGATCAGCTGACCACCCTCTACTCCAGCCTCTACCGGCTCTACCTCTACCCCAACTCCGGCTCGGAGCAGGTCGGTTCGCGGATCCGCCACGCCAGCCCGTTCTCCCCGCCGGCCGGCCCGGACACCCCCACCCGCACCGGCGCGAAGATCGTCGACGGTGCGGTGTACGTCAACAACGGCTTCTGGGACACCTATCGCACCACCTGGCCCGCCTACGCACTGCTCACCCCCGGCCGGGCCGGCCGGCTGGCGGACGGGTTCGTCCAGCAGTACAAGGACGGCGGCTGGATCTCCCGCTGGTCCTCGCCCGGTTACGCGGACCTGATGACCGGGACCAGCTCCGACGTCGCGTTCGCCGACGCCTACGTCAAGGGCGTGCCGTTCGACGCCGCCGCGGCCTACGACGCGGCCGTGAAGAACGCCACGGTCGCCCCGCCCTCCGCCGGCGTCGGCCGCAAGGGCATGACCACCGCGCCGTTCCTCGGCTACACCAGCACCGACACCCGCGAGGGCGCGTCCTGGGCGCTGGAGGGCTACCTCAACGACTTCGGCATCGCGCGGATGGGACAAGCCCTGTACGCCAGGACCCACAACCCCCGCTACAAGGAGGAGGCGGCGTACTTCCTGGGCCGGGCCCGGAACTACGTGCGGCTCTTCGACGACCGCGTCGGCTTCTTCCAGGGCCGGGACGCCCGGGGCGGCTGGCGGCTGCCGCCGGACCGCTTCGACCCCCGCGTCTGGGGCTACGACTACACCGAGACCAATGCCTGGACCTTCGCCTTCGCCGCCCCGCAGGACACCCGCGGACTGGCCGCCCTCTACGGCGGCCGGGCCGGCCTGGCGAAGAAGCTGGACACCTACTTCAGTACGCCGGAGACCGCAGCGAAGCGGTTCGCCGGCTCCTACGGCGACGTCATCCACGAGATGACCGAGGCCCGCGACGTCCGCATGGGCATGTACGGCCACAGCAACCAGCCCGCCCACCACATCGCCTACCTCTACGACGCGGCCGGGCAGCCGTACCAGACCCAGGCCAAGGTCCGCGAGGTGCTCTCCCGGCTCTACCTGGGCAGCGAGATCGGCCAGGGCTACCCGGGCGACGAGGACAACGGCGAGATGTCCGCCTGGTACGTCTTCAGCGCCCTGGGCTTCTATCCGCTGGTGATGGGCCAGGGCGAGTACGCGGTGGGCTCACCGCTCTTCACCAAGGCCACCGTCCACCTGGAGAACGGCCGCGACCTCGTCGTCAACGCGCCCCGCAACAGCGCCCGCAACGTCTACGTCCAGAGCCTCCGGGTCAACGGCACGCCGTGGAACTCCACCGCAGTGCCACACGCCCTGCTCGCCCGCGGCGGCACCCTGGACTTCGCCATGGGCCCCCGCCCGTCCCGCTGGGCCACCGGCCCGGACGCCGGCCCCACCTCGCTCACCAAGGACGACACGGTCCCCGTCCCGCCCTCCGACCTGACCGTCCCGGACGGCAGCCCGCTCACCGACGACACCTCCGCCACCTCCGCCACGGTCACCCGCGCCGCCTTCACCCTCCCCGCCGGCGCCACCGTCTCCTCCTACACCCTCACCTCCGCCACCACCCCGACCGCCCCACACGAATGGCTCCTGGAAGCCTCCGACGACGGCGTGCACTGGACCCCCCTGGACCACCGCACCAACCAACACTTCCCCTGGTCCCACCAAACCCGCCCCTTCGCCCTCCCCACCCCCACCACCCACCACCACTACCGCCTCACCTTCCCCGAGCCAACGACCCTGGCGGAGGTCGAACTGCTGGGGCAGCGCCCGTGAGACGGGGCCTTCGAGGCCAGACGCTCACGCCGCCCGGCGCCCGGTGTCGGAAGGATCACAAGGCGGAACAAGAGAGACGGAGTCGGGCGGAAGGGAAGCCGTTCGCGCCCCGCCAGAAGATCGGCACCCACTGGGGCGGCCAAACCAAGCTGTTCTCCCAGTCGCTCCCCCAGCCGTTCGCGGCACAGCGCGAGGGCCGCACCCCCCCGTGCGGGGAGTGCGGCCCTCGTGGCGTGGCGTGTGGTGCCGTGCCGTGTGCTGGTTACTTGCGGATCAGGCTGCGCAGCACGTACTGCATGATGCCGCCGTTGCGGTAGTAGTCCGCCTCACCGGGGGTGTCGATGCGGACGACCGCGTCGAACTCGACACCGGTGTCGGTGGTGACCTTCACCGTGCGCGGGGTGGTGCCGTTGTTGAGCTCCTCGACACCCGCGAAGGAGAAGGTCTCCTCGCCGGTCAGGCCGAGGGACTGCGCCGAGGCGCCCTCGGGGAACTGCAGCGGCAGCACGCCCATGCCGATGAGGTTGGAGCGGTGGATGCGCTCGTAGGACTCGGCGATGACGGCCTTGACGCCGAGCAGCGCGGTGCCCTTGGCCGCCCAGTCGCGGGACGAGCCGGAGCCGTACTCCTTGCCGGCCAGGACGACCAGCGGGATGCCCTGCTCGATGTAGTTGCGCGAGGCGTCGTAGATGAAGGAGACGGGCGCGTCGGCCTGCGTGAAGTCGCGGGTGTAGCCGCCCTCGGTGCCCGGCGCGATCTGGTTGCGCAGGCGGATGTTGGCGAACGTACCGCGGATCATGACCTCGTGGTTGCCGCGGCGGGAGCCGTAGCTGTTGAAGTCGCGGCGCTCGACGCCGTGCTCCGTGAGGTACTTGCCGGCCGGGGTGTCGGCCTTGATGGCGCCGGCCGGGGAGATGTGGTCGGTGGTGACCGAGTCGCCCAGCTTGGCCAGCACGCGGGCACCGGAGATGTCCTGGACCGGCGCGGGCTCCATCTGCATGCCCTCGAAGTACGGGGGCTTGCGGACGTAGGTGGACTCGGCGTCCCACTCGAAGGTGTTGCCGGTCGGGATCGGCAGCGCCTGCCACTGGGCGTCGCCCGCGAAGACGTCGGCGTAGGACTTGTTGAACATGTCCTCGCCGATCGCGTTCGCGACCACGTCGTTGACCTCGGCCTCGGACGGCCAGATGTCCTTGAGGTAGACCGGGTTGCCGTCCTGGTCGATGCCCAGGGCCTCGGTGGTGATGTCCACCTTCATGGAGCCCGCGAGGGCGTAGGCGACGACCAGCGGCGGGGACGCCAGGTAGTTCATCTTGACGTCGGGGTTGATCCGGCCCTCGAAGTTGCGGTTGCCGGAGAGCACCGAGGTGACGGCCAGGTCGTGGTCGTTGACGGCCTGGGAGACCTCCTCCGGCAGCGGGCCGGAGTTGCCGATGCAGGTGGTGCAGCCGTAGCCGACGAGGTTGAAGCCGACCTTGTCGAGGTAGGGGGTCAGGCCCGCCTTGTCGAAGTAGTCGGTGACGACCTTCGAGCCCGGGGCGAGGGTGGTCTTGACCCACGGCTTGCGGGTCAGGCCCTTCTCGACCGCCTTCTTGGCCACCAGGGCGGCGGCGACCATGACGTACGGGTTCGAGGTGTTGGTGCAGGAGGTGATCGCGGCGACGGTGACGGCGCCGTGGTCCAGCTCGTAGGTCGTGCCGTCGGGGGCGGTCACGGTGACCGGGTTGGACGGCGCGCCACCGTTGGGGTGGATGGCCGGGGCGTCGGAGGCCGGGAAGGACTCCAGCTCGGCCTCGTCGACGGTGGAGACGTAGTTCAGGACGTCGCGCTTGAACTGCTCGGCGGCGTTGGCGAGGACGATGCGGTCCTGCGGGCGCTTCGGGCCGGCGATGGACGGGACGACGGTGGAGAGGTCCAGCTCCAGCTTCTCGGAGAAGTCCGGCTCGGCGGCCGGGTCCAGCCAGAGGCCCTGCTCCTTGGCGTACGCCTCGACCAGCGCGACCTGCTGCTCCGAACGGCCGGTCAGCTTCAGGTAGTTCAGCGTCTCGTCGTCGATCGGGAAGATCGCGGCGGTGGAGCCGAACTCCGGCGACATGTTGCCGATGGTGGCGCGGTTGGCGAGCGAGGTGGCGGCGACGCCCTCGCCGTAGAACTCGACGAACTTGCCGACGACACCGTGCTTGCGCAGCATCTCGGTGATGGTCAGCACGAGGTCGGTGGCGGTGGTGCCCGGCTTGAGCTCGCCGGTCAGCTTGAAGCCGACCACGCGCGGGATGAGCATGGAGACCGGCTGGCCGAGCATCGCGGCCTCGGCCTCGATGCCGCCGACGCCCCAGCCCAGCACGCCCAGGCCGTTGACCATGGTGGTGTGCGAGTCGGTGCCGACGAGGGTGTCGGGGTAGGCCTGGCCGTTGCGGACCATGACCGTGCGGGCGAGCTTCTCGATGTTGACCTGGTGGACGATGCCGGTGCCCGGCGGGACGACCTTGAACTCGTCGAAGGCGGTCTGGCCCCAGCGCAGGAACTGGTAGCGCTCGCGGTTGCGGCCGTACTCCAGCTCCACGTTCTCCTTGAACGCGTCGTTGGTGCCGAACTTGTCGGCGATGACGGAGTGGTCGATGACCAGCTCGGCCGGCGCCAGCGGGTTGATCTTCGCCGGGTCGCCGCCCAGCTCCTTCACGGCCTCACGCATGGTCGCCAGGTCCACGACGCACGGGACGCCGGTGAAGTCCTGCATGATCACGCGGGCCGGCGTGAACTGGATCTCCTGCGAGGGCTGCGCCTGGGAGTCCCAGTTGCCGAGGGCACGGATGTGGTCGGCGGTGATGTTCGCGCCGTCCTCGGTGCGGAGCAGGTTCTCCAGCAGCACCTTGAGGCTGTAGGGCAGACGGGCCGAGCCCTCCACCTTGTCCAGCCTGAAGATCTCGTACGACTCGTCGCCCACCTGCAGCGTGCTGCGGGCGTCGAAGCTGTTCGCCGACACGACAGTCTCCTTCAATGATTTCGCGCGTACCACCGCAATCCTGCCGTCACAGGTTCGTCGCCGATCCGCTAAGGTGAACCTAAGTTAGGTGCGCCTAACTATTCACGGCAGCGGTACGCCTTCCGGCAGATATCTCGATGTCGAGATAACTCTAGTACATCGCTGCTGCCGGGTCATGCCCCGACGGCCCGCCGCGCTGCGCCCGGCCGCCCGGCACGGCCCCGAGGCGCCCCGCGTCTCCCCGCATCTCCCCGCGGATCAGCCGCTCCCGTACGCGGCCGGCGTCCGGCCGATCACCGGGCCGAGGGAGGCGATCACCGGGCCGAGGAAGGCGCCGGAGCTCCGGAGCGGCATCCTTTCCTGAAGTCCCGTCAGAACGGCGCGGAGCAGAGCGGCGGTGGCCGACGGTGGCTCCGGCCGATGCCTGCCGACTCCCACCGCCTCCCGGGCCCGGCTCATCCGCCGTCCAGGCCGAGCCGCACCACCCGCACGATCTCCTCGTCGCTCAGGCCCAGGTGGCGGGCCTCGGCGATCAACCGCTCGGCGGCCTCGCCGAGACGGGCGCGGGCCGGGGAGGCGGCTCCGGTGACCACCGCGCCGCGGCCACGGCGGAGTTCGATCAGCCCCTCCTCCTTCAGCCGCTGGTAGCCGCGCAGCACGGTGTGGACGTTGACGCCGAGGGAGGCGGCCAGCGCACGGGCGGCGGGGAGGCGCTCCCCGGCGCGGACCGAGCCGTCGGCGATGGCGCCGCGGACCGAGGCGGCGATCTGGTCGCCGAGCGGGACGGACGAACCGGGGTCGACGCGGAACAGCACGTCAGCCTCCTTCTCCGGAGCGCCGGCGGTCGAGGTAGGTGTTGAGCAGGGCGGCGGCGGTGGCGGCGTCGTCGACCGTCACCACGAACTCCCGGCCGTTGGTGAGGCGGAGCACCACACCCTCTCCAGAACGGAGCAACAGGCCGCTGCCGCCGGGCCGGATGCGGTATCCCCAGCCACCGTACTCGGAGAGCGCCGCGATCGAGCGGCTGGTCGCCTCCGCCACCTTGTCGAGCGGTATCCGGCGCAGCGGGAACGGCAGCAGGGCCGGCTGGATGGTCAGCCCGCGCCGGTCGACGGTCACCCGTGCGGAGCAGCAGCCCACAACCGTCGCGCCGCCCACGCCCATCGCCACACCGCCGAGCAGGGCGCCGAGTACGACCTCCAGGATTCCGACGGCCATCAGCAGACCGCCCACGAGGGCCATCGGCAGCGAGCTGACGGTGCGTGACCAGCCGGCCCGGACGCCGGCGGGCAGGTCGAGGCGGCCCGCGGTGCCCGTTCCGGTGCGGGGCGCCGGGGCGTCGGGGCCGGCCAGCAGCCAGCCCAGAACGCCGGCCACGGCGCCCGCTCCCAGCGTGACGGCGATCCCCCAGGCGGGGAGCCGTACCGCACCCGGCCCGGCGTCACCGGCGTTCCCGAGCAGGATCGCGGCCACCGGAGCGCCCAGGACGACGGCGGTGAACCAGCCCGTCCCGACCAGTACCCGCCCGCCCCACGCGGGCATCCGGCCCCGGACGAGCAGGCCGGTGCCGGCGCCGAGCACCAACAGGACCACCAGGCACTCCGCGAGGAACCCCTGCGGCGAGGAGTAGCCGTCGCCGTCGGGCCGGCCGTCGAGGCCGAAGTGGGTGGCGAGCCGGTCGGGCAGCCGGCCGGCGACGCACGTGTAGAGCACGCCGAGGGCGAGGGTGACGACGATGAACGGCGCGGCGGCGAGCCAGCTCCGCCGACGGGTGCCGGCGGATGGGGCGGATGCCCCGGATTGCTTCATGACGACCATGGCGACCTCCAGTTGTTCGCACAGTACTAGAACAACCCCGAGAGGACCTCGCAATCACGCATCAATCTCATATCTGAGATACGGTCACCCCATGGCAGACGACTACCTCGTACGCATCGGCAGGCTCATCCGTGACGCCAGGCAACACCGTGGCTGGACACAGACGCAGCTCGCCGAGGCGCTCGGCACCAGCCAGAGTGCGGTCAATCGCATCGAACGCGGCAACCAGAACATCAGCCTTGAGATGATCGCCCGCATCGGCGAAGCCCTGGACAGCGAAATCGTCTCGCTCGGATACGCCGGACCGATGCATCTGCGGGTCGTCGGCGGACGCCGGCTGTCCGGCAGCATCGACGTCAAGACGAGCAAGAACGCCTGCGTCGCGCTGCTGTGCGCGACGCTGCTCAACGCGGGCCGCACAACTCTGCGGCGGGTGGCCCGTATTGAGGAGGTCTACCGCATCCTGGAGGTGCTGGGCAGCATCGGCGTCCGCACCCGCTGGATCAACGACGGCAACGACCTGGAGATCGTGCCGCCGGCCCAACTCGACCTGGACGCCATGGACATGGAGGCGGCCCGCCGCACCCGCAGCGTCATCATGTTCCTCGGTCCGCTGCTGCACCGGATGGACCACTTCAAGCTGCCGTACGCGGGCGGCTGCGACCTCGGCACCCGGACCGTCACGCCCCATATGACGGCTTTGCGGCACTTCGGGCTGGAGGTCACCGCGACCGACGGCACCTACCTCGCCGAGGTCGACCGCACCGTCGCCCCCAAGCGCGCCATCGTCCTGACCGAACGCGGCGACACCGTCACCGAGAACGCGCTGCTGGCCGCCGCCCGGCACGACGGCGTCACGGTCATCCGCAACGCCTCCTCCAACTACATGGTCCAGGACCTCTGCTTCTTCCTGGAGGAGCTGGGCGTCCGGGTCGACGGCATCGGCACCACCACCCTCACCGTCCACGGCGTCGCCAAGATCGACCGTGATGTGGACTACGCGCCGTCCGAGGACCCGGTCGAGGCGATGAGCCTGCTGGCGGCGGCCGTCGTCACCGAGTCGGAACTGACGATCCGTCGGGTCCCGGTGGAGTTCCTGGAGATCGAGCTGGCCGTCCTGGAGGAGATGGGCCTCGACCACGAGCGCAGCACGGAGTACCGCGCCGACAACGGCCGTACCCGGCTCATCGACCTGACGGTCCGCCCCTCCAAGCTCCAGGCCCCGCTCGACAAGATCCACCCGATGCCCTTCCCGGGCCTCAACATCGACAATGTCCCGTTCTTCGCGGCCATCGCGGCCACCGCCCAGGGCCAGACCCTCATCCACGACTGGGTCTACGACAACCGCGCCATCTACCTCACCGACCTCACCCGCCTCGGCGCCCAGGTCAAACTCCTGGACCCGCACCGCGTCCTGGTCGACGGCCCCACCCGCTGGCGCTCCGCGGAAATGATGTGCCCCCCGGCACTCCGCCCCGCCGTCGTCGTCCTGCTGGCCATGATGGCCGCCGAGGGCACCTCGGTCCTGCGCAACGTCTACGTCATCAACCGCGGCTACGAGGACCTCGCCGAACGCCTCAACTCGATCGGCGCCCAGATCGAGATCTTCCGGGACATTTGATACGCGGATGCCGCCGCGTCCTGTGTGACCTGTGGTGAAGCGGGTCAGGAAAGGGGGCGGCGGCACCTATGGGACTTTGGGTGTGATCGCGTACGAGTGCCGCCGGCGCTGCCCTCTTCCAGCGGAGCGTTCACGCCCGCCGCGGCAAGAGCGGGCTTCCACACGTAGGAGTTGAAGTAGTTCCGGTTGATCGCCTTCCGCTCGCGTCCCGTCGCCAGGAGGCTCTAGGTCCTCGGCCGCCGGTGTTTGGCTTCCACCGCCGGTTTTTGGCTTCCACCGTCGTCTCGGCAGGAGTCGGGGCGTCCCACGGCAGCGTGACCGGCACCGGCGCGAACTGCTCCATGTGCTGGCGGATGGCCTGGGCCACACTGGACGGCAGCGGCACGTCCCGGACCTTGCGGCCCTTGGGAAGCGCGAAACGCAGCTTCGCCCGGACCTGCCGCCGGACGTGGAAGACCTCCTTGGCGAAGTCGATGTCCTCCAAGGCGAGCCCGAGTGCCTCGCGCTGTCGGAGCCCCAGGCTCGCGCCGATCACGACGAGGAGCTGGTAGCGGTCCGGGCCCGCGTGGCCCGTCAGCGAAACGGGCGCCAGCCCGCGTGACTCATCCGGCAGTCTCGCCGTGCCCAGCACACGACTCCCGCGCGAGGCCCTCAAGCAGCTGGACCGCCACGGCGGCGCTGTCGTACGGGACGAACAAGTGGTCGTGGTAGAAGCCGGCCACGACATTGCAGCTGATCCCCGCACGGGTCAGTACCGCGGATACGGCCGCCGTCAACCCGACGGCTTCCAGGGATGAATGCACCCGCAGTGTGATCCAGCCGGCCACGTAGTCGTATCCAAGCCCCAGCCTGTCAGCGTCCTGCCTGCGCAGAACGAGGGTGAGCCCCTCTTCCTCCGCGACCGTCACGACCGGGGCCACTCCGTCGGGAATCGCGCCGGCGGGGGTCGATACGAATACGTACTCACCGGGGTGAAGCTCCGGGCGCATACCGCTGAGCAACGCCGACAGTTGGGTTTCTCCAGCCAACTTCCTACTCCTTACGTGAAAAGCGACAGGCGAGAGAGAACGCGGGTGAGACTCACACACACTTGGATGCGGATACCAAGGAGACCGCGGACACGGCAGCCCAGACTCCCCCGAGGAGGAGGAACCCGAGGAACCCGAGGAGTACTGGTCCAGCGCAACAATCGCCAGTGTCGAGGAACCAGCCAGGTTGAGCGCCAGACAGGCGGTGGAGACCTGACTCAGTCGTCCTGCCTGCGCAGCGACGAAGGACCAGAGGACGAGCAGAGAGCCACAAAGCTCCGCAGGATTCCGAAACCACATTAACGACATTGGTGATGCGCGCCGTCTTTGCTCGGCCGGGTACGGCAGCGCTCTCGTCCGGGGCAGGCGCAGAATGGCACCGCCGCAAGCGACGCTCACACAACTCAATGTCGATGCCCATGGGGTGAACCGCACCCGGACTCAGCTGAACAAAACCCTGCCCACATGACTGAAAACAGGCACTAACCTTCTCATTTATCCGGTGCGCAGCCACCGCCAGTTGGAGGGAGCTCAGTTGCGTGAGGAGCCGAACCGCTGGCGCGCCGGCCTTCGGACGCTGGCTCCGCGCGTTGGGATGCGAGCCCTCGGCAAAACGGACCCGCCCCTCGGCGGCCAGACGATCGACCAACTGCTGAGCCTTCGCCCGCCGAGCACGCGCGACAGGCCGTTCGCTGTGCGACGCCGCACTGTCCTTTCGGCCCGTCGCTTCCCTCCGCGCTGCGCCTTTCACCGGCGCCGACGGCCTGACGGACACCACCTGAACGCCGTCGTCCGCGCACGCCGGAGCGTCTGATGACAACCATGCCGAAGGTAGAACCGGCCGGCCTCGGTGACCTCCACGTGGACACCCCCCACCGCTCTTGCTGACCGTCAGCAGGCCCCGGTAGCGCAGGGCATAGGCCGAGCGCCTCTCCCCCGGCGCCCAGGCTCCAGGTTCCTCGCCAGCCGCGAGCCGCTCCAGTCTGCGTAGGTCAGCGCAGCGCAGGCACTCAGCGTGGCAGGTCACGCGGCTCCCTGGTCTCTTCCCGTGGCCGCCACGCCTCCAGCACCACGCGCACCGCGACGCTGATCCGGGCGCGGAACCGTAGCCGGCCAACGGCACTGAAGACGCCGACCGCGCATTGCCCGCGGGCCCGGCTGGTTCCCCGGTCGGGCCCGTCATGTATCTCGAACGACTCGTGTGCGAAGTGACTGGGTAGCTGGACGAATTCGCGGGTCACCGGTGGCCATCGTGGTGGTCACCGGTCACGACTTGTTCCACGTCAGGCTGACTCTCAGCTGAGCCGAGGCTCCGGCCGCCGTGATGACCGCTCCTGCCTGGGCGTTCAGCTCGACGCCGAACTCCAGGACGAGGACGTCGGGCCGCTGCACGAAGTCCTCCACCTGTGCGCTCAGACCCCGGGCCACCGCCCGCACGGCCTGCATGACGGACTCGAACGTGCCCTCGGCCTTCTCGATCACCGTCGTCGACGCGCCCCGCGTGAGCACGGGGCTCGTCGCCTGCTCGTCGGAGACCCTGACGAGCACGGCGCTGCCGTCCTGTAGCGAGAACTGCATAATGGTCATAAACTATGGATTAGCATGAAATGTTGGATACCGTCATCTAGTTGATGGTTCTTCCAATTCCTGAGTACGCGTGCCGAAGGCGAGGGCAGAGTCGGTGGGCTTCGGCCGCACTGGTTGAGGCGTCCTGACGAAGGAGCGAAAGCGATGCCACTCGCCGCCAAAATTGTCCTCATCGTCATCGGCGTTCTCCTCCTGATCCTCGCCCTGATCGGCAGTGGCATCTCCCGGCGTCTGATGACCATCCCGAAAATGCATCGGGCGCCGCGTATCGTGCTGGCCGTTCTCGGCGTGTTGCTGCTGGCCGGCGGTATGTGGGGGCTGTGGACCGGGACGGCGAAGCACAGCCCGACCCTGGACGATCTCCGGGCTCACGTTCCCGCCGACGTCAAGTCCGCACTGAACTGCACGGAAGCCAGCGAAAGCCCCAAGAACGGGGTGGCGCTGGACTGCAGCACGCAGGGCGGCTTCCCGGACCACGTCTATTACGCCATGTTCCCCGACGTGAATTCGATGCAGAAATACTGGATAGGGAAAGCCAACCCATCGAACCTTCCGGGAACCCAGTGCAATACCACCGACGACTTCGAGAAGGGGAGCAAGGGGACGTACTCCCTCGGCGACCAGTCCATCACTATCGGCGACGTCGCCTGTTCCATGGACGGAAATACGGCTGTGGTTGCATACACGGACCGGCGTTTCAACATGGTCATCATGGCTGACGAATCGGACCCACAGAAGTTCTCCGATTTCATCAACTGGGTCGACAAGACCTCGCAGCCCCCAGGGCCGACAGACACCGCTCCCCCGACTCCCTCGCAGACCCCCGGCGGGAGCTGACCCGACCCCAGTAGGGAAGGGCGCCATGACGGAGGAGTTCGACTTTGTACTCGAAATGAGCGAGGCACCCGGTGGCTACAGCATCAAGGTCCAGTCGCCGTGCGGTGAGGACCGCGCCATTGCCGAAATCGACGCACCCGCGCTGTTGGAGCGGCTGCCGTCCCTCCAGGCGGCGGTTCTCGGGTCCGCCGTGCGTGCGCGGGGCGTGGGGACCGAGCTCGAGGCACCGGCTCGGCAGGTCGGCGGCACCCTGTACGACGCCGTGTTCCAGAACGCGATCAAGGCGCTCTATCTTTCCAGCAGGCAGAAAGCGCAGGAGCGCGGGCAGAGGCTGCGCATGGTGCTGCGGGTCCGCTCACCGGAACTCGCCGCACTGCCCTGGGAGCTGCTGCACGATCCGAAGCTCGGCGGCTATCTGTGCCTGCACCACCCGATCATCCGCTACGTCGAGATCCTGCAGCCGGTCTCGCCTCTGCGCGTGGTGCCGCCGCTGCGCATCCTGGGCATGGTGTCCCTACCCGGCTCGCTGGGGGTACTGGACGCGGAAGCCGAGCGGGAGAGCCTGAGCACCGCGCTCAAGCCGCTCATCGACGAGAGGATGGTGCAGCTCGACTGGGTATGCGGCCAGACCAAACAGCACCTCTTCGAGGCTCTGCTCCGGGGCTGTCACATCTTCCACTTCACCGGTCACGGAAAGTTCGACGACGCCCGGCGTCAGGGAATGATCGTCTTCGCCGACAAGCAGGGGCGGGAGGATCCGCTGCACGCCGAGGCGCTCGGCTCGCTCATCACCGTTGCCGAGCCCTCACCACGCCTCGTCGTCCTCAACAGCTGCGAGACCGGAACCTCCCACGCGCAGGATCTGTTCTCCAGCACGGCGGCCGAGCTGGAGCACGTGGTGCCGGCCGTGGTGGCCATGCAGTTCGCGGTGACCGACAAGGCGGCCGTTCTCTTCGCCCGGGCCTTCTACCAGGCCATCGCCGCCAACCGGCCGGTCGACGAGGCGGTACGCACGGGCCGTATCGCGCTGCGTGCCGACAAGGACGACAGCCTTGAGTGCTTCACCCCCGTCCTCTACCAGCGCAGTGGCGACGCCCGGCTCTTCGACCTCACCGCTCCGCGGCAGTCCGCTCCCGCGCGGACCGTGGTCGAGGAGATCAACCAACTGCAGTGGGGAGCGGAGCCCCCCAGGCGCACCGAGCAGCCCGCCGCCCCACGGCCCTCGCGTTCGCCTCCCCGGCGGACGCCACCTCCCCCCAGCACGCCCTCTCCCGGCATCACGCCACGCACGGATATCGACACCGGGCACTGGGTGGTCAGTCTCGCCATCCATCCGCAGGGGCGGCTGCTCGCCACCGGCGCCCGCAGACTCGTGCGGGTCTGGGACGTGGTCACCGGCCAGCCGAGGTGGGAACACCAACTCGGCGGGTGGAGCACGATGGTGAACGCGATCGCCTTCAGTCCCGACGGGGAGAGACTGGCGACCGGCAGCACGGACAACCTCGCCCGTGTTTGGGACATGGCGACCGGAGCCGTGGCCGCCGAGCTGGCTCACGACCACTTCGTCAACACAGCCGACTTCGACCCCAGCGGGAGATACCTGGCCACCGGAAGCGCGGATGCGATGGCCTGCGTCTGGGATCTGGGCACCAGGAGCCGCGTCCTGTCGCTACGCCACGCCCGCGCGGTGAAGGACGTGAAGTTCAGCCCGGACGGGCGCCTGCTGCTCACGGCATCCGAGGACAGGAAGGCGTACGTCTGGGACACGGACACCGGCCGGCAGAAGGCACAGATTCCGCACAAGGACTTCGTCCTCGGTGTCGCCTTCTCCCCGGACGGGCGGAAAATCGCCACGTGCAGCGAGGACCACACCGCTGAAATTAGGGATACGGAGACATGGACGCCGCTTTTCCATGTCGAGCACCACAGCGGTCTGAGAGCAGTGGCGTTCAGTTCCGACAGCAACATGATCGCCACTGGCAGCGAGGACGGCACCGTATGCGTGTGGCGGGCGGACACAGGACTGGCACTGCTCACGCTCAAACACCACCGCTCGGTGAACGCCCTGGCGTTCTATCCGGACGGCCGGTACCTCGCCAGCGCGGGTGAGGACAAGGTGGTGCGCAGCACCCCGCTTCCCGAGGTCCAGTGGTGACAAATCCTCCCCGGCGTCGGGACTCGGTGAGCCGAGTCCAGCCGGGCTCACTGCTCCTCGATGAGTTCCAGGTCGACGGCGGCCAGGATCTCCTCCACTGCGCGTTTGCGGCGCGCTCCTTCGGCGACCGCGACCACATCGCACACGCGCCCCGCGTCGCCACCGACCAGCTCAACGCCCGCGCCCGCCCCTGGATCTGAGGCAGACCCTCGCCCTCCACCAGGCGCTTACGCCGCCGACATGCACGGCGGCGTCCTCGCGGGATTCGCCGGACTCGACCTCGCCGGCCGGGAACTGTCAGGAGAGCTTCCCTCGCTGATCCGGCGTCGCACCATCAGAACACGGCCCTCGTGGACGATGATCGCGGCTGCGATGCCGAGTCGCTCATCGGCTGTCTGCTGCGTCACGAGTGCTCCCCCAGAACGGCCGGCACGGGTGGGAAGAGCGTATCGGCGGGGATGAATCGGGTCACCGCGTTTCTGGGGACCCACATCACGTCGACGTTCTCGACGGCGTCGGAGTTGGTGACCTGACCTGCGAGGTACTCGCACCGGAAGTATTCGCACAGGACGCCGGTCACCGGGTGGACTCGGTTTCCGAGATGCTGCCGGACCGCGCAGTGCACGCCGGTCTCATCCAGCGTCCAGCTGCACTGGCGGTTCGTGGTCGCGCTGTAGGTGCCTCGGAAGAATGAGAGTCACCAGGACGAGGTGACCGTCAGGAATCGCTCCGGGCGGCCTACCACCTGAGCGTAAGAGCGCCGGTCGACCAAAGGGAGAGTCTGGGTGAACGCCACCAACCATTAGTCCGGCCAAGGAACTTGGCTGCAACAGGCCCGCAGTCTCAGTCCTGCCCTGTTGTTTTCGATGTCCCCTCCCAGGGAAGGCCCGAGTGTCCGGTCGACCAAGCGGGCGCCGGTAGCCTCGGCATCTTCCTGCTGATTCGCCGTCAACGCCCCTTGCATATAAGCCGAAAGGGACTCCACAACGGAGGATCAGGCACGCCCCGTCGAGCGCACGCTCGCCCTTCTCAAGCCCGATGCGCTCGTACGCGGCCTGGCAGGAAGGGTCATCACCCGCTTCGAGGAAGCCACGCTGAAGATCGTCGGCACCCAGATGAAGTGGATGGACGAGGAGTTCACCCGGCGCCGCTACTTCGCTCTTGAGGAGCGGCTGGAATCGGAGGTCTACCGCGTCACGTCGGCGTTCATGCAGCAGGGGCCGGTCATCGCCCTGGTGCTGGAAGGGTTCGACGCCATCGCCACCGTGCGGAAGATCGTCGGCAGCACGTACCCGAACGAGGCGCCGGCCGGGACGGTGCGAGGCAACTTCTCGCACTACAGCTCCGCCGTCGGCGTCGCCTCGCACAAGGTCGTCGCCAACCGCATGTACGCCTCCGGCAACAAGGAGGAGGCGCAGCAGGAGGTCGAGCTGTGGTTCGACAAGGACGAGCTGCACGACTACAAGACCCTCGCGGAGATCTACACCTACTAGCGCCCTGACGCTTCGCTGACGGACTCCTCGTTGTCGGCTCCGGCTTCGGCCCAGCAAGATGATCCCCAACTCCTGATCAGGGGAAGCGCGGGGAAAAGGTCGTGATGTTGCTTCAGGGTCGAACGGCGAGCCGCGTCGCCAGTCCGCAATGAATGGGGATTTCGCGATGGATGTGACCGTGATCGGCGGCGGACCGGAAGGCGTCCGTGTTCACCAGTCATCGCTTACCGGCAATGGTGGCGTCGCACTGACTCGACAGCGCGGTAAGGCGGCATGCATACGAAGGTGGACGGTCAAAGCCCGCCGTCAGGGACAGTTCGGCCCCGCACGGGCGACACCCTCTATCGCGTTTGTGGCCTGGGGCTCATCCCGGCGAAAACCGCTTGTAGGACACGGCCGATGTAATCGTCCGTGATCGGCTGCTGCGTGATGAGGAGTCTGTAGTACAGCGGGCCGGACAGGATGCCGAAGGCCAGGTCGAGATCGAAGTCGGGCGCGATTTCGCCCTGGTCCTTGGCCGCCTTGAGGCGAGCCAGGGTGTCGGCGGTCTGCGGCTCGATGAAACGCCGGTTGAGCGCGGCGGCGACCTCGGGATCGTGCTGCGCCTCGCCGATGAGGGCCTGATACAGCGGACCCCAAGGGGGTTGGCCCAGCAGGTTGACAGCCTTGGTCATCGTCTCGCGCAGGTCGGCGACGACGTCGCCGGTATTGGGGTGGCTCAGACCTCCGGTGTCCAGGCTGAGGACCGCGTCGAGGAAGAGCAGGCCACGGGAGGACCAGCGGCGGTAGACCGTGTGCTTGCCGACGCCGGCCCTGGTCGCGACCGCCTCGATGCTGAGCTTGGCGTAGCCGACTTCCAGGGCCAGGTCGAGTGCGGCCCTCATGATCGCTTCGGTTCGGTTGTCGTGACGACTGGCGCGGCCATCGGTCATGCCACCACCCTACCGGCACGGCACGTGCCGTATTGACAGAAGGCTGCCCATTGATCACTCTTCTACGGCACGGACCGTGCCGTGCCGATCTGCCCCTGCCAGGTCAGCCATCGAAACTGCGAGAGAAGTGGCCAGTGATGGACGCCGATGTGATCGTTGTGGGTGCCGGCCCGACCGGCCTGATGTTGGCCGCTGAACTGCGTCTGGCTGGTGTGCGACCGCTGGTGCTGGAGCGACAGTCGCAGCGCCGGGACACCCCGAAGGCCGGTGGAATCGGTGGGCAGATCCTGCAACTGCTGGGCTACCGCGGCTTGTTGGAACGCTTCGAAGCGGCCTGCACCGACCCCGTCCCGGCTCCCCGGTTCCCGTTCGGCGGTGTGCATGTGGACCTCACCCAGCTGACGGATCCGCCGATGCACGCACTGCCGCTGCCGCAACCGCGGCTTGAGCGACTGCTCGAGGACCACGCCGGCGAACTCGGTGTCGACGTCCGCCGCGGGCACGAGGTGACCAGGGCGAGCCAGGACGACGCCGCAGTGATCGTGGACGTCCGTGGCCCGGACGGGCCGTATCGGGTGACCGGCCGCTACCTGGTGGGGTGCGACGGTGCACGCAGCCGGGTCCGTGACCAGGCCGGCATTCCGTTCCCGGGCACCGCCTACCCGGAGGTCAACCGGCTGGCCCAGATCACCTTGCCCGACACTGTGACCGTGGTCGGCGACGGCGATCTCGACGTTCCCGGCTTCGGCACGATCCGCGCCGGCTTCACCCGGACCGACCAGGGATTGTTCGGACTCGGCGCGTCGCCGGACTCCAAGGTGGTCTCCCTCTACACCATCGAAGACGAGAGCACCGAATACGACGACGACACCCCCATGACCGTCGCCGAACTCCAGGACAGCATCCGCCGCGTGCTCGACGCGGAGCTGCCCTTGGGGGAACCGCTTCGGCTGTCGCGGTTCACCTTCAAGGCCCGGCAGGCCGAGCGCTACCGCGACGGTCGGATCCTGCTGGCCGGCGACGCGGCGCACCTGTTCCCCGCCACCGGTGTGGCACTCAACGCCGGCATGCTCGACGCGGTCAACCTGGCCTGGAAGCTGGCCGCCGACGTCCACGGCTGGGCACCGGCCGGTCTGCTGGACACTTACCACGACGAACGCCGCCTCGCCGGCGAGCGCACCATGCTGCACACCCAAGCCCAGGTGGCCCTGCGGCGGGGACACGACCCGGCGGCCGAAGCGCTTCGCGAGGTCTTTCAGGAACTGCTCACGGACGAGCAGCCGTTGCGCCGTACGGGAGCTCTTGTCGCCGGATCCGACATCCGCTATCCGATGCCCGGCTCCCACCACCACGCGTTGGCGGGCACCTTCGCGCCCGACCTCACTCTGCACACCGACCAGGGCACCACCAGCGTGGCCGAACTCATGCACACCGCACGGCCCCTCTTCCTGGACCTCGCCGACCGCCTGGAGCTCCGCGAGACCGCCCGAGACTGGCAACAGCGCGTGGAGGTCCACACCGCCAAAACCGACGATCGACCGGCTGATGTCCTGCTGATCCGTCCGGACGCCCACATCGCCTGGGCCGCGGCCATCGACGAACCAGCCGACAGCGCCGGACCCGCGCTGCGAGAAGCCCTCAGCGGTTGGTTCGGCACTCCCTGAGAACGACAGCCGATCACCTGTGCCTGACGGCGCAGACAAGGCGCCGGCGCCGCGATGCGGCGGTTAGGGCGCTTCTGATGGCCCGCACCCCACCGACGATCACGCCCGACCGCCTTGCCTACCGGCGGCGACGGACTCCGCGAGGAATCCATGAGGAGAACCGTCTTGCAGATCAGCGCGTCCACCGTCTCGCTCACCGTCGACGACGTCGCCGCGTCCCAGTATTTCTTCACCAGCCACCTCGGCTATGCCGAGCAGGCCGCCGCCGAGGGGGTCGACATCACCATGCCGCTGCGTGAAGAGCCTTGGGGTGAGCGGCTGTTCCAGATCAAGGACCAGAACGGAGTGGTCCTCCAGTTCGTTGAGCGGGCCACCCCTTCCGACCCTGCCTGACCACCCGCGCGAAGCCGCGGACGAACCCATCCCGAAGGCCATGGGCCACAGACCCGAAGGACCGTACGTTGTCGCCTGATCCCACCGCCGTTCACCCACTGCCGACGCATGACCGGGTGGTGTTCCTCAAACCGCTGGTCACCTCGCCGAAGATCGTCGTGGGCGAGTACACCTACTACGACGACCCGGCCGGTGCGACCGGGTTCGAGCACCTCAACGTCCTGTACGCGTACGGCCCCGAGCGTCTGGTCATCGGCAGGTACTGCGCGATCGCCACGGGAACCAGGTTCCTGATGGCGGGTGCGGAGCATCCGACGATGGGGGTGTCCACGTTCCCGTTCACCATGTTCGGCGGCCGCTGGACCGAGGAGACCCTGGACATCGTCACGTCCATGCCCAGCCGCGGGGACACGGTGATCGGCAATGATGTCTGGTTCGGTCACCAGGCGACCGTCATGCCCGGCGTACGCATCGGCGACGGCGCGATCATCGCAGCCGGCGCCATGGTCACCGCCGACGTTCCGCCCTACACGATCGTCGGCGGCAACCCGGCCCGACCGATCCGACAGCGCTTCACCGACGCCGACATCGAGCGGCTGCTGCGCGCCGCGTGGTGGGACTGGCCCGCCGACCTGGTCACCGAACACGCCCGCACCATCATGGCCGGAACCCCGGCCGACATCGAACGCATCGCCACCGAGCACGGATCGGGGAAGCCCCTTTGAGTCACGTGACCCGGATATCCATCGAAGAGCACGCGGTGTCTGACAGCACGGCCGGCCCCTACGCCCTCACCACGGGCCCGGACGGGGCGCTGTGGTTCACCCTCGTCCACAGCGGCCGGATCGGCCGCCTCGTCCCCGGCGAGGAGCCGACGAACCACCAGCTCGACCCCACCTGCGGGCCTACCGTCATCGCACCAGGCCCCGACCGTGCGCTGTGGTTCACCGAGTACCGGGCCGACCGGATCGGGCGGATCACCACCGACGGCGTCCTCGACGAATTCGACGTACCCACCCCCGGCTGCGGACCGTTCGGTATCGCGGCGGGACCCGACGGTGCGCTGTGGTTCACCGAGACGGCCGCCGACCGCATCGGCCGCATCACCGTCGACGGCCACATCACCGAGTTCCCGCTCCCCGTCACAGGCGCATTCCCCTCAGCGATCACCGCCGGTGACGACGACGGGATGTGGTTCACCCTCAACCAGGCGAACGCCATCGGCCGGATCAGCATGGACGGTGCGGTCACCATCCACCCCCTGCCGACGGAGGCGGCAGCGCCGGTGGGGATCGCCGCAGGGCGCGACGGCGCGCTGTGGTTCGTCGAGATCGCCGCCGGTCAGATCGGCCGGATCACTCCCGACGGGCAGATCACCGAGTTCCCGCTGCCCGACCGCACCACCCGACCCCACGCCGTCACCGTCGACGGTGACGGCACCGCTTGGTTCACCGAATGGGGAGGCAACCGCGTCGGCACGATCACCCCCGACGGCTCCCTCACCGTCCACGACCTGCCCACCCCCCACTCCGAACCGCACGGCATCACCGTCGGTCCCGACGGCGCCCTGTGGGCCGCGCTGGAGATCGGCGTACTTGCCCGCATCGCTCCAGCGGACGGCGCCCCCTGACCAGACTTGCCCCCTTACACGCCATCAGCATCGATTGCCCGTACGGCGGCCGGAAAGGAGCCTCCGGTGCGACGGCGTGCGGGTGACTATCGATCGTGCGCCACGCAGGTGGCCTACGGTCGTGAGCACAGTGGTTACCTGCGGGCTGGTGACGGCAACCTGGTTCACCCGCTGAGGATGCTCCGGGCCTCGGCCACCTGCTACGCGTCCGGGGCCCGGAAAGGCAACGACGCAGGCATTGAAGCCGGTCCCCCGGCAAACCGCCATGAGGAGCCAGCAAGGCAGGGGCTGGGAGCCAGTTGGGAGCCGACCCGCCCCCCAGCCCCTGCGAGCCCACCTGAAACCGACCCGCACCGAGTTGCATACGAGGGCTCCGGGCAGGAAAAAGTCTCTGCTGCTCTTGAGACTCGCTCGTAAGTCGTAGGTTGCCTCGGCCTGTGGCGGGTGACAGGTGATCCCTTGTAGCGGCAGGTTCGCCACTGTGCATGGAGTCGAGGGACAACCGCCAAGCGGTATGCCCGTCTGCTGGTCAGCCGCCGTGCTTCGTGCACGCTCCCATACACCGGGGACCGTGACGCGCCAGGCCGGCTCTCCCGGATGTTGCTTCTCCGGCCGCCGTCTGGGCACCCTCTTCCGTCGAGCCGCCGCGCCCTCAGCGCTGGGGACGGCCACGCACTGGAAGCCATCACGCTTCAACACGGACAAACGACGGACCGACCAGTCAGCCGGGGGCGGGGGCGGCCGATACTGCCGTACCAGGACACACAACCCCCAAGATGAGACGGACATTTGACAAGTCTGCGGCATCCGTGGGACATGTCTGGGACTTTGTGCCTCCGGTGGGGTCCTACAGGCCGCGGTCCGGGCGGGCTGACGTCCGGCACCCGAGGGGTGGGCCTCGGCATGGCCGTACGGCTCGCCGAGAAGGAGTCAGTCCTCGGCCTCCTCGATCGCGCCGGCGGTCGTGGCGCCGTTATGTGCGAGGGCGGAGCCGGTTCCGGGGCGGGGCCGGAGGTTTCGTCGGACCAGAGGGTAGAGGGCGGTGATCGCGGCAAGGCAGGGGAGGCCGGCGAGGATGGCGAGGCGGAATTGGTCCGTGCAGGCCATCGTCACGAGTACGGCCACGATGGAGGCCATCGCCAGGACGGTGGTTACCGGCGCACCCGCCAGCCTCACAGGAGCCGCGGGGCGGCCTGCGGCCCTGCGGGCGCGGTGGAAGGCCAGGTGCGTGGCGAAGATGAGCAGCCAGGTGATCAGGGCGTTGAAGAGCGCGACCGCGATCATCGCGGGGAAGACGTGAGCCGGTGCGAGGGCGGAGATCAGCACGGCAGCGAGCGCGCCGACGGTGGAGAGCAGCAGTGCGGGCAGGGGAATTCCGCGTCGGTTCAACCGGGTGAAGTGGGCCGGGGCGTGACCGACTTGGCCGAGGGAATGCAGTGTGCGGGCGGTGGCGAAGAGATTGGTGTTCATCGCGGAGAGGGCGGCGGTGAGGACGACGAGATTCATGACGGCTGCGGCGGCCGGGACGCCGGCGGCACCGAAGAGGCGCACGAACGGGCTCTGGGCGACACCGTCACCGTCCGAGGCTTCGGTCCAGGGCACGATGGCCACCACCACACACATACTCAGTACGTAGAAGAGAGTGAGCCGGAAGACCGTGGCGCGGGCGGCCCGGGGGAGGTCGCGGGACGGGTTCCGGGCCTCCGCGGCCGTGAGGGAGAGGGTCTCGGTACCGATGTAGCTGAACGTGGCGATGCACAGCGCCATCCACAGGCCGGTCAGTCCGTTGGGGGCCAGACCTCCGTGGGCGGTGAGGGTGGAGGCGCCGATGGGTTTCTGCCCGGGCAGGCCGAGCACGATGGCCGCGACGCCGACGAGGACGAATGCCACGATCGCGCAGACCTTGACCATCGCGAACCAGTACTCGAACGCGCCGAAGAAGCGTACGGACAAGGCGTTCACGCCAACCATGGCGACGGAGAAGACCGCCACCGGTACCCACAAGGGGAGGTCCGGCCACCAGAAGCGCGTGTACAGCCCGGCGGCCACCGCCTCGCTGCCGATATTGACGACCTGGGCTCCCCAGTAGGTCCAGCGCTGCACGAACCCGGCCATCGGACCGAGATAGGCATGGGCGACGGCGCCGAATCCGCCGGCCTCCGGGTGCACGGAAGCCATCTCGGCAACGGCGAAGGTGACGGCGAGGGCCAGGACGGCCGCCGCCGCGTACGCCACCACGACCGCCGGGCCGGCGAGGGAGAGCCCTTGTCCGGAGCCGAGGAACAGTCCGGTGCCGATGGCACCACCGAGTGCGATCATGCCGAGTTGACGGCCGCTCAACTCCCGCCGCAGCGTTCCTGCCGTTCGTGGTGCACGTTGCTGTTTCCCGGTGCGTCGCACGCACGGGCGGTCCAGCGCGGGTGCCCCGTGCGGTGCGCGCATGCCGACCGCCGGCCGGCCGCGGTCGGACGGGGTCGGATCAGGGCCGCTCACGTTCGTACTCCTCTCGATACAGGGGCGCCTCCCTGGTCCGTCGGCCGGCCGGGACCCCATGCCGCCCCGTACGCCGCGTGGGTCACTTGCCCAGCCGGCGTCGGTAGGCCCGCATCGACAGCGGGAAGAAGACGAGGAGGAAGCCGGCCATCCAGGCCAGGCCGCCCAGCAGCGGGCCCGTCACCTCGCCCTCGCCCAGCAGCAGAGCCCGGTTGACATCGGTCAGCAGGGTGACGGGGTTGATGTTCACCCATGCCTGCACCCAGCCCGGCATGGAGTCCGCGGCGGCGAAGACATTGCTGCCGAAGCTCAGCGGCATGACCGCGCCGATCAGCACGCCGGGCACGGAGGCCGGGGCGTCGAGCATGATGCCGGCCAGGATCGCCATCCAGCAGACGCACAGGCCGAAGGCGATCATCAGGCCGACCGAGGCCAGTGCGGCGAGCGGGTTGGTGTGGACGCGGAAGCCCATCAGCATGCCGACGCCCAGGACCACGGCGACCGACACCACGTAGCGGGCGACGTCGCCGATCACGATGCCCGCGAGCGGCGCGGACCGGGCGATCGGGAGGCTGCGCAGCCGGTCGAAGAAGCCCTTGGAGATGTCCGTGCACAGGGCGACGCCGGTGCCGATCGTCACATACAGCGGGCTGAACACCATCAGACCGGGCACCAGTTGCTGAAGGTAGCCGTCCCGGTCGCCGCCGCCGATGGCACCGCTGAACAGGAGCGTGAACAAGAACAGCATCAGCAGCGGCTGGAGCGTCACGTCCAGGATCGCCCCGGGGCTCTTCCACAGCTTGCCGACGTTCCGGGAGGCCAGGAACAGGGCGCTCCCGAGGGCTTCCAGCGGGCCGATGCGCCGGCTCGCAGGGGTGGGGGTCGTCATCGCATCTCTTCCGTGAGGGGGGCCCGCACGCCGCCCGGGCTGGTGATCGCGAGGAATGCCTCGTCCATCGTGGGCAGCCGCAGGCCGAGTTCGTCGAAGGCCACGTCGGCCGCGTCGAGCTTGTGGACCAGCGCGGAGAGGACCATCGGGTCCTGGACCGGCACGGTGAGCCGGCCGGTGTCCTCGTCGCGGGCCGGCAGCTGCCCGGTGATGCCGAGGATGATCTCGGCGACCGTGTCCGTCTGCTCGCGCCGGGCGGCCCGCACCTCCAGGGTCTGCCCGCCGGTCATCCGCTTGAGCTCGTCCGGCTTGCCCTCGGCGACGACCGTGCCGTGGTTGAACACGGTGATCCGGTCGGCGAGTTGGTCGGCCTCCTCCAGGTACTGGGTGGTGAGCAGCACGGTGACCCCGTCGGTGACGAGCTTGCGCACGCTGTCCCACACCTCGTTGCGGCTGTGCGGGTCGAGGCCGGTCGTCGGCTCGTCCAGGTAGAGCACGGAGGGCCGGCCGACGAGGCTCGCCGCGAGGTCGACGCGGCGCCGCATACCGCCGGAGAAGGTCTTCACCGGGCGCGTTTGGACGTCGGTGAGGCTGAAGTCGGCCAGCAGCTCGCGGGCCCGGGAGCGCGCCTCCGTGGCCGGCAGGCGCAGTAGTCGGCCGATGAGCGTGAGGTTCTCGACGGCGCTCAGCTCCTCGTCGAGCGCCGCGTACTGGCCGGTGAGGCCGATGACACCGCGCACCGCGACCGGGTCGCGCACGACGTCGTGGCCGCCGACGACGGCCCGGCCACCGTCCGGGGTCAGCAGGGTCGCGAGGATGCGTACCGCGGTCGTCTTCCCGGCTCCGTTGGGGCCGAGGACCCCGTGCACGGTGCCGGCCGGCACGGCGAGGTGGACGTCCCGCAAGGCCGTCGTCTCCCGGTACCGTTTGACCAGTCCCTCGGCCTCGATCGCGAGCGACATGGGAGGTCCCCTTTCGGTTGTCTGGCCGGGCCGATGCTTGCACCGGCCGGATCGGGCTCACAAAGTCGTTAAGGCCACGCCGAATCACCTCGTCCGGGCATGCCGCGGCCCCCGCGTCTTGACGGTGTTTCAGGGCCGCACAGGGGGAAGTGCCTGGGGCGGACCGTAACCCTGCGACCGGCTCAGCACCATGAGTTTCGTTTTCCGCCGAAGCCTCCGGCAGGCAACTCGAAGGCGTCCGGCGAGCATCCGTCAGAGCCACCGCAAGGCTCCCACCTGCGCGAACACCTGACAGAACAACAAGTTCCCCGCCAGTAACCATGAAGGATTCACGTGCAGAAGGGAGAGGAATTCATACCTCACCCACGAATTACTCACATTGCGCAGAAACAGACCTGCACATAAGGTGGATGACGCCGCATGGGGGAGGAAGTGCATGAAGTTTATACACGATGCACATTCCGGCAAGGGGGAACTATGGATATTCCGGTTCACCGTCATTTCACAGACTGGATCATGAGCGAGGACTTTTCGTGCCTGGCTGCCAAAGCCGCCGTTAGGCGAGGCATTCTGAAGCCCGTCGAGTTCGGCACGATGGGCAGCACCGACGCCACGTCGGATCTCCACTCGGCAATTTCCGGATTCGTCGCCGACCAGCTGCGCCCGACCGAGAACTTCGCGACCTTCGTCGCCGTCTTCGAGGGACCGGCCCGGCTCACCGAGCCGGAATTCGACGAGCTGATGTGGCAACAGCTCACCGATCTGCACCGGCTCGACGCCGACCGCGGCTTCACCTGGGCGCAGGACGTCGCCCACGACCCCGCGTCCCCGGACTTCGCGTTCAGCGTGGCCGGGCACCCGTTCTTCGTCGTCGGCATGCACGAGAACGCGTCCCGGATCTCCCGGCGCTATTCCCGGCCGGCTCTCGCCTTCAACTCCAACCACCAGTTCCGGCGGCTGAAGCAGTCCGGCGTCTACTACGGCCTCCAGCGCCGCATCCGCCAGCGCGAGGAGCGCCTGCAGAACTCCATCAATCCCAACCTCGCGGAGTTCGGCGAGGCGTCCGACGCCCGCCAGTATTCCGGGGCGCCGACGGACGAGCAGTGGAGCTGCCCCTTCCATCCGCTGGACACCACGGTGTCCGGCGTCTGAACCGAGCCGCCGCCCGGTCCCGGTCCCCCACCACTTCTTCGATCACGGAGTGCTTTCCGCCATGCAACGCGTCCATTTTTCCGCCCAGGACCTGGCGCGCACGGTCGTCAAGGTCGCCGAACGGCCTCTCGTGGAGACGCTGTTCGCCCTCGACCTGCTGGCCCGTCAGGGCGGTGGCGACGCCTACGCGTCCTGGCGCCGGCGGACCACGAGCCGGCTGGGGCGGCGCTCCGGCTCCCTGCTGACCCTGGCCCGCACCCTGCGCACCGTCCCCGACCTGCTGCGCATGGCCGAGGACGCGGCGAATCCGGAGACCGGGACCGAGCGGCAGAATCTGACCGTGATGCTGGAGGAGTTCCACAAGGTCGCCCTCGCGCCCTACTGGGACCGGGTCTCGGCCGCCCTCAACGACGACTGCGCCTCCCGCGGCCGCACGGTGCTCTCCGGCGGCATCGAGCGGCTGCTGTCCACGCTGCACCCCTCGGTGCGCTGGGACGGCGGCGTGCTGGAGATCCCCAGCCACCGCTCACAGGACGTCGTGCCGAACGGGGCCGGCCTGCTGCTGGCCCCCTCCCTTTTCCTGACCGACCGCCCGGTGCTCGTGCCGGCCGCCGGCCGCAACCGGCCGCCGATGCTGGCCTACCCGGCCTCCGCCGGCGCCATCGAGGTCGTGCTGGCCGCACCCGCGGCCGAACAGAACGCCGCCGACGCGCTCGGCCCACTGGTCGGACGGACCCGCGCGGCCATCATGAAGAGCCTGACCGACAGCTGCACCACCACCGAGCTCGGCCGCCGCATCGGCATCTCCGCGGCCTCCGCGAGCCAGCACACCTCCGTGCTGCGCAGCGCCGGCCTCATCACCACGCAGCGGCGGCTCAACACCGCCCGCCATTCGCTGACCCCCCTGGGCGCCGCCCTGCTCGACGGCTTCCACCACCGGGACCTGGCGCAGGCCCGGCTGTAGCGCCCCACCGGATACGACACCTCACCGGCCCGTCTCAGCGGCGCGTGGTGAGTCCCGCCAGCCGGGCCGCGATCTCCTCGGCGGACGCTCCGCACATCACGTCGGTGAGCCGTCCGTCCGCCAGGAACAGGGTCACGTCGGCGGCCGCCGCGACGGCCGCCGACGACGTCGTCACGAGCACGGTACGGGCCTGGTCCTCCAGCGCCATCACCGCGTGGAGCGGCCGCGCGTCCTCCAGGTCGTCGGCGACCAGCAGTTCGGGGTTCTCCGGGTCGGCGTGCGGCAGCCGGTCCCACTGTCCGGGCGCGGGCCGCGCGATCCGGTCGTGCGGGCCGACCCAGCCCGAGGTGGGCGTACGGCGGCCGGTGGCGCAGTCCAGCAGGGTGCTCCTGCCCGACCCGGGCGGACCGATGACCGCGGTCACCCCGCCGCGCACCAGCCCGACGGTCACCTCGCTCAGCACCGTCACGGAGCCGTACGCAAGAGAGACCGCGTCCATTTCCAGGGCGTAGGGCGAGAACTCGCGCTGCGGGCAGCCCTGCGGAGCCTCATCGATATTCATATCCGGGGGACCTCCAGTGCATTGGGCGACGGTGAAAAGCTATCGATCCGGAAAGGGTTCGGGTAAGCCCGCGGGATACACTTCCGAAAGTGGAGCCAGCTCCACCATGGAGTGGGGGGCCGGAACCAATGCCCCCACCATTTCCCCGCGTAGCCCTCTTCCCGGCGGACAAAAGGCTCCCCGGCCCGCATTGCGCTTGTCCCCCGTGAGCGCCTGCGGGCCGGGGCTTTTCTCATTCCTGCGACGGCGTGCCGGTGCGGGTTCCCCGCGACAGCGGCCCGGCGTCGGCTTCCGGTATCGGCTCGCCGGTGCCCGCGAGGTCGCGCAGCAGTCCGGCCAGCCGGTCCGTGAGCCGCTCGACGTCGGCGCGGTCGTGCACCGCCGCCGAGTACGACACCCCGACCGTAAGCCGCTCGCCCTGCACCCCGCACACGATGTCCAGCAGGTGGGCACGGGTGCCCGCGCCGCCCTGGGTGGCGGACGGGTCGTCCAGCAGGCGCGTGTAGAGCCCCGGCTCGAACCCGTCTGACCGGCCGACGTAGTTGAAGCTCACATCGGGCAGCGGACCGGTGAGCGGGGAGTCCTCGCGCAGGTGACGCAGGACGCCGTAGCCCAGGCCCTTGTGCGGGACCGCGCGCAGGCGGCGCTTGACCGCCGTCACCGCGGACCGCCAGTCCCCCTGCCCGGGCGCGTCCCAGGCGAAGGGGAAGACGGTGGTGAACCAGCCGACCGTACGGGACAGGTCGACGCCGTCGGCCACCTCCTCCTCACGGCCGTGGCCCTCCAGGGCCACCGCCACCCGGTCCTGGCCGGTCCATTCGGCCAGCGCCCGGCCGAGGGCGGCGAGCAGCACCTCGTTGGCGCGGGCCCGATGGCGCCCCGGCACCGTCTGGAGGAGTGCCGCCGTGGTCCGTTCGTCCAGCCGTACGGAGACGGTCTCCTCGGAGTCCGCGGTGTTGGCCGCGGAGCCGGATCCCGGCAGCCGCGGTACCCGCTCGGCCTCCTGCCAGTACGTGATCTCCTCGTCGAAGCGGCCGGCCTCCGCCAGGGCGGTGAGCGTGCCGGACCACTCCTGGAACGAGGTGGTGCGGGCGCCGAGTCCGGGGCGCTCGCCCGCCGCGGTCCGCTCGTACGCGCGGGCCAGGTCGGAGAGCAGCACGCCCCAGGAGACGACGTCGAGCACCAGGTGGTGAGCCACGAGGGCGAGCCGGACCGGCAGGTCCGGGCCCTGGTCGAGGACGAGCGCGCGCAGCAGCGGGCCGCTGCCGATGTCCAGGCCGGCGTGCGTCTCGGCGAGGATCCGCTCGATGGCCGCCTCTCGGGCCGCCGTGTCCTCCCCGGCCAGGTCGTGCCAGGTGAACCAGTCGCCGTCCTCCCGCGCGACGACGGTCTGCCGCCAGCAGCCGCCTTCGCGGGTGAAGCGGCTGCGCAGTCCGTCGTGGTGCTCGTACAGGGCCGCCACGGCCGCCCGGAGGGCGTCGCGGTCGGGCCGTTCGGCCAGTTCGGCGTAGACGGACATGGTGAACCGTCCGTACGCGTCCCGTTCCCCGTCCAGGAACCAGCGCTGGACCGGGCTCAGGGGCACCTCTCCGGTGACCCGGCCGGCGTCGGGGTCGTCCTCGGCGCCGTCCGCCCGAACGGCGAGCGCGGCCAGTCCGGCCACCGTGGGCGCGGTGAACAGGTCCCTCGTGGAGACCGTCAGCCCGGCCGCGCGGGCGCGGGCCACCACCTGGATGCTGAGGATGGAGTCGCCGCCGAGCTCGAAGAAGTTGTCCTCGACGCCGACTTCCTCAATGCCGAGTACCGCCTGCCACACCTCGGCGAGCGCGCGCTCGGTCGCGGTGCGCGGCGCCGTCCGGGTCTCGCCGGGTGTCGACAGGTCCGGGGCCGGCAGGGCCCGCCGGTCGAGCTTGCCGTTGGCGGTGAGCGGGATCGCCTCCAACGTCACCCAGGCCGCCGGGACCATGTAGTCCGGGAGCGAACGGGCGGTGTGCTCGCGCAGTTCCTCGGAGCCGGGGGCCGTGCCGGCGGGGGCGGTGCCGGAAGCGTCCGGGACGACGTAGGCCACCAGGCGCTTGACGCCGGGCTGGTCCTCGCGGACCTGGACGACGGCCTGGCGCACGCCCGGATGGGCGGCGAGGACGCTCTCGATCTCGCCGGGCTCGATGCGGAAGCCGCGGATCTTGACCTGGTCGTCGGCGCGGCCCACGAACTCCAGCTGTCCGCCGGGCAGTCGGCGGACCACGTCGCCGGTGCGGTACATCCGCTCCCCGGTGAACGGCGAGGGCACGAAACGGCTCGCGGTCAGCCCGGGGCGGCCCAGGTAGCCGCGGGCCACACCGGCGCCGGCAACGTAGAGCTCGCCGGGGACGCCCTCCGGCACCGGACGCAGCCAGGTGTCCAGGACATGGACCCGGGTGTCCAGGTTCGGGCGGCCGATGGGCGGTACGGTGCCCGGCACGAGGCGCTCGCTGATGGTCGCGGAGATGGTGATCTCGGTGGGTCCGTAGGCGTTGTGCATGGCCCGGCCCGGTGCCCAGCGGCCGACCAGCTCGGGCGGACATGCCTCGCCGCCCACCACCAGAGTGGTGAGGTCCGGGAGTTCCGCGCTGCCGACGCCGGCCAGCGCGGCCGGCGGGATCATGGCGTGGGTGACCCGCTGCCGGGTGAGCACCTCGGCCAGTTCCTCGCCCAGGACCCGTCCCGGGGCGGGCAGCACCAGGGCCGCGCCCACGGACCAGGCCATGAGGATCTCCATCACGGAGGCGTCGAAGTTGGCCGACGCCGCCTGGAGGACCCGGGAGTCAGGGGTGAGCCCGAAGCGGTCCGCCTGGGTGGCGGCGAAGGCTGCCAGGCCGCGGTGGGCGACGAGGACGCCCTTGGGGACGCCGGTCGACCCGGAGGTGTAGATCAGGTACGCGCCGGAGTCCGGGGAAACGGGTCCGCGCAGGTCCGTGCCGTGGCCGGGGTCGGACGCAGGGCGGGAAGCGTGGTCGGGCGTCGGCTCCTCACCGGTCGTCAGCACGCGCACCCCGGTGCCGTCGAGCAGCCGCGCGTGCTCCGCGTCGGTGAGCACGAGCCGGGCGCCCGAGTCGGCGAGCATGAACGCCCGCCGGTCGGCGGGGTAGTCGGGGTCGAGCGGGAGGTAGACGCCGCCCGCCTTCACCACGGCGAGCAGGGCGGCGAGCCAGTCGGCCCCGCGCGGCAGGCACACCCCGACGACGGTCTCGGCGCCGGCACCCTCGGCCCGCAGCCGCCGGGCCAGGGCCGTGGCGCGGTCGTCGATCTCCGCGTGGGTCCAGGTGGCGGTGTCGGTGACGACGGCCGGCGCGTCGGGCCGTTCGGCCCGGCGCCGCTCGAAGAGGGCGGGCAGCGACAGCGGTGCCACGTCGGAGCCGGTGGCGTTGCCGTCGTGGAGCAGCGCGCGCCGCTCGTCGGCGGAGAGCAGCTCCAGGTCGGACAGGACCCGGGCCGGGTCGTCGGCGAACGCCGTCAGGACGGTGAGCAGGTGGCCCGCCATGCGGCGGATGGTGGTCTCGTCGAACAGGTCGGTGTTGTAGACGAGATGGGCCTGGAGCTCGCCGCCGGCGCCACCGGCGCCGAAGTCGAAGGTGAGGTCGAACTGCGAGGTCCGCGTCGTGAGCGGGTGCTCCGACCAGCGCAGCGCGGTCGCGTCGGCGGCCTCCGGGGTGCCGGGGCCGTCGGCCTGGCTGTCGAAGCTGATGACCGCCTGGACGAGCGGGCTGCGGCTGGGGTCGCGTTCGGTGACGACGGCGTCGACGACGCGGTCGAAGGGCACCTCGGCGTGGGCGAAGGCGTCCAGGACCGTGCCGCGCACCGCGGCCAGCAGCCCGTGCACGTTCTCGCGCTCGTCGATCCGCGTGCGCAGCGCCAGGGTGTTGACGAAGAAGCCGACCAGGTCCTCCAGTTCGGCCCGGTCCCGGCCCGAGGTCACGGTGCCGAGGACCACGTCCTGCTGGCCGCTGTAACGGGACAGCAGCAGCTGCGCGGCCGCCGTCAGCCCCATGAACAGCGTGGCGCCCTGCGCCTGACAGACCTCCGTGAACCGCGCCACCAGCTCCGCCGGGACCACCGTCCGGTAGCTCGCACCCCGCGTGGTGCGCTCGGCCGGACGCGGCCGGTCCGTGGGCAGCTCCAGCACCGGGGCGTCCGCGAGCTGAGCCCGCCAGTACTCCAGACCGTCCTCCAGCGCCTGCGCCGTCAGCGTCTCCCGCTGCCACACCGCGTAATCCGCGTACTGGACGGGAAGTTCCGCCGGCGCACGGCCCGCGTACAGCTCACCCAGCTCACGCTGCACCACGCCGAGGGACCAGCCGTCGGTGACGATGTGGTGCATCGACAGGACGAGCACGTGCTCGTCCTCGCCGACGCGGATCAGGGTGGGACGCAGCAGGGGCCCGGTGCGCAGGTCGAAGGGCTCGGCGAACAGGGACCGGATCAGGGTCTCCGCGTCCTCCGCCGGGGAGTCCGGGGAGTCCGACGAGACCGGCCCGGCTTCGCGCACCGGCAGCGGCACGGCGACGGCCGGACGGACGATCTGGACGCCCTGTCCGTCGACGGTGTCGAAGGTCGTGCGCAGCGACTCGTGGCGGGCCACCAGGGCGTCCAGCGCCCCGCGCAGCGCCCCGAGGTCCAGCGGTCCGGACAGGCGCAGCGCCATCCCGGAGTTGTACTCGGTGCTCTCCGGGTCGAGTTCGGCCGCGAACCACATACGGGCCTGGGCGTACGACAGGGGCAGCGCCGCGTCGCGGGCGGCCGGGGTGATCCGGTCGCCCGGTTCGGCGGAGGCGGCCACCAGGGCGGCGAGCCCGGCGACGGTCGGCGCGTTGAACAGGTCGCGGACGCTGACGTCGTACCCCGCCGCCCGCAGCCGGGAGACGGCCCGGGTGCTGAGGATCGAATCGCCGCCGAGGTCGAAGAAGTCGTCGTGGGCGCCGACGCGTTCCAGTCCGAGCACGTCGGCCCACGCGGCGGCGACGGCCTCCTCGGCCGGTGTGCGCGGCGCGGTGTAGGCGGTCGCGAGGGCCGCCGGGTCCGGGGCGGGCAGGGACTTGCGGTCGACCTTGCCGCTCTGGTTGAGCGGGAAGGCGTCCAGCAGCAGCCAGGCCGCCGGGACCATGTAGTCCGGGAGCGCGTCGGCGGCGTAGGCGCGCAGTTCGGCCGGGTCGGCCGCGGCTCCGTCGCGCACGATGTAGGCCACCAGGCGCTTGACGCCGGGCCGGTCCTCGCGGGCCACCACGACGGCCTGGGCGACGGCGGGGTGGCGGGACAGCACGGTCTCGATCTCGCCGAGCTCGATGCGGAAGCCGCGTACCTTGACCTGGTCGTCGCGGCGGCCGAGGAACTCGACGGTGCCCTCGCGGGTCCAGCGGACCAGGTCACCCGAGCGGTACATGCGGCCGCCGGTGAACGGGCAGGCCACGAAGCGGCCCGCGGTCAGGCCCGGCTTGCCGAGGTAGCCGCGGGCCAGGCCCGCGCCCTCGATGTACAGCTCGCCGACGACCCCGGCGGGGACGGGGCGCAGCCGCGCGTCCAGGACGAAGGCGCGCGCGTTGCCGACCGGGCGCCCGATCAGGGGGCGTTCGCTGCCCTGGACGGTCCAGGTCAGGGAGTCGCAGGTGCATTCGGTGGGCCCGTAGAAGTTGTACGCGGTGACCTCGGGGTGGGCCCGCAGGATGTCCCAGATGCGGCCGTCGACGGCCTCGCCGCCGAACACGATCACGCTCGGCACGTGGACCTCGTCGGTCAGCATGCCGTCGGCGATGAGCTCCCGCAGGTACGTGGGTGCCTCGTCGATGACGTCGACCCGCGCGTCGCGCAGGTAGCTGCGGAAGGCGCGCAGGTCGATGTGGGTGTCGTGGTCGACGGCGTGCAGCTGGTGCCCGCCGACCAGCCAGAGGAGGGCGACGCAGGAGGCGTCGAAGGAGATCGACGCGGTCTGGGCCATCCGCATCTGGCGGCCCCGGGAGGCGGGTTCGAACATGCGGCGGCGGTGGTGGGCGAAGAGGTTGCGGAACGCGCCGTGCCGGATGAGCGTGCCCTTGGGCAGGCCGGTGGAGCCGGAGGTGTAGATGACGTAGGCCAGGTGGTCGGCGGTGACCTGCGGTACGGCCGGGGCCTCCGGGTCGCCGTCGGCGCCGCGCTCCAGGGTGAGCAACGTGCCGTCGTAGTCGGCGAACCGGTCGGCCAGGTGCTCCTGGACCAGGACGGTCGCCGCGCCGGAGTCGCCGAGCATGTGCCGCACGCGGTCCGCCGGGTAGGCGGGGTCGATGGGCAGGCAGGCCGCGCCGGCCCGGAGGATGCCGAGCAGGGCGACGACGACGTCCGTGCCGCGTTCGGCGCAGATGCCGACGACGGTGTCGGGGCCCGCGCCCCGCTCGCGCAGACGGTGGGCGAGCCGGCCCGCGGCCCGGTCGAGTTCGGCGAAGGTCGTCCGCTCCGCGCCGTGGACCAGGGCGACCGCGTCGGGGGTCCGGGCGGCCTGGACCGCGAAGAGCTCCGGCAGCAGCGGCTCCGGGACGTCCTGGGCGGTGTCGTTCCAGCCGTGGACGAGGGTGTGCTCCTCCTCGGCGGTGAGCATGCGGACGTCCGCGAGCCGCTTGTCCGGGCCCGCCATCCCGGCGAGCACGGTCGTCAGGTGGGCGCCCAGGCGCCGGACGGTGGCCTCGTCGAACAGCGAGGTGTTGTAGTTGATCGCGGCGGCCAGCCCGTCCTCGCGGGCGGCGAAGTCCACGGCGAGCTCGAACTGCGCGGTGTCGACGTCGAAGGGCTGGTCCCGCCAGGTCAGTCCGGCCCCGGAGACGGGCGCGGGCGTGGTCTCCATGCTGACCAGGGCCTGGACGAGGGGGCTGCGGCTGGGGTCGCGCTCGGTGACCACGGCATCGACGACCCGGTCGAAGGGGATCTCGTCGTGGGCGAAGGCGTCCAGCACGGTCTCACGCACGCCGGCCAGCAGGCCGGAGACGCTGTCCTGCTCGTCGACACGCGTGCGCAGGGCGACGGTGTTGACGAAGAAGCCGATCAGGCCCTCCAGTTCGGCCCGGTCGCGGCCGGAGGTGACGGTGCCGACGACCACGTCCTGCTGGCCGCTGTAGCGGGACAGGACCAGCTGCACGGCGGCGACGAGCCCCATGAACAGGGTCACTCCGCGGGCCCGGCACATCTCGGTGAAGCGGTCCACGACGTCGGCCGGGATGTCGACCTCGGCGAGGGCGCCGTCCCAGGTGCGGCGGGCCGGCCGGGGCCGGTCGGTGGGCAGTTCCAGCACCGGTGCGCCGGCCAGCCGCGCACGCCAGTGCTCCAGGCCCGCGGCGAGCGCCTCGGGGGTGAGCCGGTCGCGCTGCCAGACGGCGTAGTCGGCGTACTGGAGGGCGAGCGGGGGCAGTTCGGCGCCCTGGTAGAGCCGGCCGAGCTCGCGGACGACGACGCCCATCGACCAGCCGTCGGTGATCAGGTGGTGCATCGCGAGGACCAGGACGTGCTCCTCCGCGCCGACCCGGAGGAGGGTGGCGCGCAGCAGCGGCCCGGTGCGCAGGTCGAAGACGCCGCCGAGCGCGGCACGGATCCGCGCGGAGACGTCGGCGGGCGCGCAGTCCTCGACCGGCAGGTGGACGGGAGTGGCCGGGCGGACGAGCTGGACAGCCTCGCCGTCGGTCTCGGCGAAGGTCGTGCGGAGCGGCTCGTGCCGGGCGACGAGGGCGTCCAGGGCCCGGCGCAGTGCCGGGAGGTCCAGCGGGCCGGTGAGCCGCAGGGCGCCGCCGGAGTTGTACTCGGTGCTCTCCGGGTCGAGTTCGGCCGCGAACCACAGCCGGCGCTGGGCGTACGACAGGGGCAGCGGGCCGCCGTCGCGGCGGGCCGGGACGAGCGGGGCGGCGGCCTCCGGCGCGCCGACCGCGCCGTGGACGGGCCGGTCCGCCTGGAGCCGCGCGGCCAGGCCGGCGACGGTGGGGTGGTCGAACAGGGTGCGGACGGCGGCCGGGTAGCCGGCCCGGCGCAGCCGTGAGACGACCTGGATGCTGAGCAGCGAGTCGCCGCCGAGCGCGAAGAAGTCGTCGGCCGTGCCGATCCGTCCGGCGCCGAGGACCTCCGCGAAGGCGGCCGCCACGGCCCGCTCGGCGTCGGTCTCGGGGGCGATGTACTCCCGGACGAGGGTGGACAGGTCGGGGGCGGGCAGGGCCTTGCGGTCGACCTTGCCGTTGGCGTTGAGCGGGAAGGCGTCGAGGACCACGCAGACCGCCGGGACCATGTACTCGGGCAGCGAGCGGCCGGCGTACTCGCGCAGTTCGGCCGGGGTCACGCCCTCGGCCATGGCGTAGCCGACGAGGCGCCGGGTGCCGGGCTGGTCCTCGCGGACCACGGCGACGGCCTGGGACACGGCGGGGTGCCGGGTCAGCGCGGCCTCCACCTCACCGGGCTCGATGCGGTGGCCGCGCACCTTGACCTGGTGGTCGGTGCGGCCGAGGAACTCCAGCTGGCCGTCGCCGCGGCGGCGTACGAGGTCGCCGGTGCGGTACATGCGGCCGCCGGTGAACGGGCAGGCCACGAAGGCGCCCGCGGTCAGGCCGGGGCGGCCCGCGTAGCCGCGGGCGACGCCGGACCCGGCGAGGTAGAGCTCGCCCGCGGTGCCGTCGGGCACCGGGCGCAGCCAGCCGTCCAGGACGAACGCGCGGGCGCCGTCGACGGGCCGGCCGATCGGCGGCGTGGCGGTGCCCGGGGCGAGCGGGTCGCTGAGGGTGGCCGCGACGGTGGTCTCGGTCGGCCCGTAGGCGTTGACGAGGATCCGGCCGGGGGCCCAACGGGCGGGGATCTCGGCAGGCATCGCCTCGCCGCCGGAGACCAGGGACCGCAGGTGCGGCAGCGGCACGTCGGGCAGGGTGGAGAGAGCGGCGAGCGGGAGCATCGCGTGGGTGATGCGCTGCTCGTCCAGGAGCTGGGCGAGGGGCTCGCCGACACTCTGGCCGGGCCCGGCGAGGACGAGGGCCGCACCCGCGGTCCACGCGTTGACCAGGTCGCCCATGGCGACGTCGAAGCCCGGCGAGACGCTCTGCAGGACGCGCGCGTCGCCGTCGAGCTGCAGGGCGCGGGTGTGGGCGGTGCCCAGGTTCCGCAGGCCGCGGTGGGGGACGGTGACGCCCTTGGGGCGTCCGGTGGAGCCGGAGGTGTAGATCAGGTAGGCGGCCGCGTCGGCGTGGTCGGGGCGGGCCGGGGGGTGGGGGGCGGTTCCGGCGCCGAGTGCCGTGACGTCCACCGGGTTCAGCTCGGGGGCGGTGCCGGAGTCGCCGAGGACCAGCCGGGCGCCGGCGTCGGCGGCCATGAAGGCGAGCCGGTCGGCGGGGTGGGCCGGGTCGAGCGGCAGGCAGGCGGCACCGGTCTTGGCGACCGCGAGCAGCGCCACCAGCCAGTCCACGCCGCGCGGCAGGCTGATGCCGACCACGGTCTCGGGGCCGGCGCCGGTGGCGGCGAGGCGGTGGGCCAGTCCATTGGCGCGCGCGTCCAGTTCGCCGTACGACAGCTCGGTGCCGTCGCAGACGACGGCGGGCGCGCCGGGGCGGCGGGCGGCCTGAGCCTCGAAGAGGGACGGCAGGGTCACCGCCTCCCCGTCCGGGCCCGTCTCCGCGGTGGTCTCCGGGGCGGCGAACCTGTCCCGTTCCGCCGGGGTGAGCAGCGGGATCCGGGCCAGGACGGGCTCGTCGAGCAGGCCGCGGAGCAGGGCGGCGAGCCGGTCGGCGAGGCGCCCGGCGGCGGTGTCCCCGAACACCCGGGGGTCGTAGGAGAGCCGCAGGGAGACGCCCGGGTCGGTGCCGCCGACGAGCTGGCGGCCGGTGAAGGCCGTCAGCGAGAGCGGGTAGTCGCCGCCCTGGACGACCGCGTCCGCCTCGGTGACGGTCAGGCCGTGGCGCGCGGCGAGGTCGTCGGCCACCGGGTAGTTCTCGAAGACCAGGACGCTCTCGAAGAGGCGGGTCCCGGCGGGGAGGCCGGCGAGCGCCGTGAGTTCGGGCAGCGACAGGTACTCGTGGGCGCGGGACTCCCACTGCTCGGCCTGGAGCCGCTGGAGCCACTCCACCACCGACGCGGCCGGGTCGAGGACCGTGCGCACGGGAACGGTGTTGATGAACAGGCCGATGACGGAGTCGGCGTCGGCGAGGTCCGCCGGGCGACCGGAGGTGGTGGCGCCGAAGACGATGTCGTTCCGGCCGGAGTGCGCGGACAGCAGCAGCGCCCAGGCGCCCTGGACGACAGCGTTGACGGTCAGCCGGTGACGCCGCGCGAACGCGCCGACCTCCGTGGACAGCGTCCCCGGCAGCGCGACGTCGAGGTGCCGCGTGCCCTCGGCGGACGCGTCGGCGTCGGGCGCGGCGGGCAGGGTGAGGGCGGTGTCGTAGCCGGCCAGGACGGCGCGCCAGTGGGCGCGGTCGGCCTCGGTGTCGCGGGCGGCCAGCCAGGCCAGGTAGTCCCGGTAGGGGGCACGGACCTGCGGGGTGCCGCCGGCGTAGCGGGCGAAGACGTCGTCCAGCAGCTGCGGCGTGCTCCAGCCGTCCAGGAGGAGGTGGTGGAAGGTCCACACGAGCTGGACGCGGGCGTCGCCGAGCGTGGCGAGGGACAGCCGCGTCAGCGGGGCACTGTCGAGCCGGATGCCGTGGAAGTCGCTGTGCTTGCGCTCGGCGAGGCGGGCGGCGCGGGCGTCGGCGTCGAGGGAGGTCCAGTCCTCGGTGTGGACGGGGATCACGACGCGCTCGTGGACCAGGGCGGCCGGTTCGTCGGCCTGGTCCCACACGACGGACACCCGCAGCGCGTCGGAGGCGTTGACGGCCTCCTGCCAGGCGGCGGCGAGGCGGTCGACGTCGGCCACGCCTTCGAGCACGAAGGACATCTGCTCGACGTAGGCCGTGCCGGAGGAGTCCTCCAGGGAATGGAAGAGCAGTCCGTGCTGCATGGGCGACAGCGGGTGGACGTCGGCGATGTGCTCGCCGGTGCCGACGACACGGTCGACGGTGGCCTGGTCCCAGGAGACGAGCGGGAAGTCGGACGGGGTCCGGCCGCCCGTGCCCTCGGCCAGGCAGTACGCCACCGCCGCGCGCAGCGCGTCACGGTAGCGCCCGGCGAACTCCCGGGCCTGGCCGGACCCGGCCGCCGGGTGGTAGAGGTCAATGCGCAGCCGCCCGTCCTCGACCCGGCTGACGACGTCCCACACGTGCGGGCGGCGTTCGGCGGGGGCGTGGTCGCCGCTGACGGGCAGCATCCCGGCGAACACGTCCGGGTCGCCCTCGGCACCGTAACGGCCGAGGTAGTTGAAGCTGACCTGCGCGGGGTCGGCGAGTTCGGCACCGTGCAGATACCGCAGCGCACCGAAACCGATACCCCGGTCCGGCACGGCCCGCAGCATCTCCTTCGTCGCACGGATCTGCTCACGCCAGTCCGCACTCGCACCGAGCGCCACCGGGTAGATCGACGTGAACCAGCCGACCGTACGCGACACATCCGCACCGATCACGGCCTCCTCACGGCCGTGACCCTCCAGGTCCACGACCACGCGGTCACGGCCGGACCACTCCCCCAACGCCCTGCCGAGCGCGGCGAGAAGGACGTCGTTGACCTGGGTACGGAAGACGGCCGGCACCTGCTGGAGCAGCGCCTCGGTCTCCTCCGCGGTCAGGGAGACGGTCTCGATCGCCGTGTCGGCGACGGTGGAGGTGCCATCGTCGAAGAGCGGGCCTGTGCCCTCCACAACCTCGCTCCAGTACGGCACTTGGTCGGAGAAGTCGTGCGCGGCCAACTTCGCGGTCCACGCCGGGAAGGACAGCGTCGTCCCGTCCAGGACCACTTCTTCACCCGCGGCCATCTGGCGATAGGCAACAGCGATGTCCTCCAGCAGAATCCGCCACGAGACACCGTCCACCACCATGTGATGCACAGCGATCAGCAGCTCGTCCTCGGAAAGCACCACCCGCACCAACGGGCCACCCTCCAGCCGGAAACCCTCCTGCACCACACCGCCGACATCCGCCGCACGCTCCACCACGACCGTGCCCGACTCACCGGCGCACTGCCGCCAGCCCTCAGCCGTCTCCTCGAACCGCACCCACAGGCCCTCGTGATGCGACAACACCACCGACACAGCCCGAGACAGCACGTCCCGGTCCACACCCCCGGCGATCTCCACCCGCATCGACATACCGAAGTGATCCGGCGCCACCGGATGCGTCCGAACAAACCACTCCTGAACCGGAGACAACACCACCGGACCCGTCACCACCGGCCCCGCCTCCACCGCACCAGCCGCACGCGCCGCAGCAGCCACACCCGCCACCGTCTGCCGCACCAGCACATCCTGCGGCGACACCACAAGACCCGCACGCCGCAACCGCGACACGACCTGAATACTCAGAATCGAATCACCGCCCAGCTCAAAGAAGTTGTCCCGCACTCCCACCCGCTCGACACCCAGGACATCGCCCCAGACCTCGGCGACGATCCGCTCGGCCCGGGTCCGGGGGACGACGTGGTCCTTGGCCGTGGCCGTGTTCAGGTCCGGCTCGGGCAGCGCTCGCCGGTCGACCTTGCCGTTCGCGGTCAGCGGGAACGTGCCCACCACCACGAACGCCGCGGGAACCATGTAGTCCGGCAGCGACTTCGCCACGAACTCCCGCAGACCGACGTGCTCGACCTGGTCGCCGACCACATAGCCGACCAGCCGCTTCACACCCGGCCGCACCTCACGCACCGTCACCACGGCCTGCACCACGTCCGGATGCGCCGCCAGCGCCGCCTCGATCTCACCGATCTCGATACGGAAACCCCGCACCTTCACCTGATGGTCGGCACGGCCCACGAACTCCAACTGCCCGTCCGGCAGCCACCGCACCACATCGCCCGTGCGATACATGCGTTCACCCGGACCTCCGAACGGCGAGGCGACGAAGCGCTCCGCCGTCAGGCCGGGCCGGCCGGCATAGCCGCGTGCCACGCCGTCGCCCGTGACGTAGAGCTCGCCGGGCACCCCGGCCGGGACCGGGCGCAGCCAGTCGTCCAGGACGTACGCGCCGGTGCGGCCGAGTGGCGCGCCGATCGGCACGGATGCGCCCACGGTCGTGGCCTCGACGGGGTGGACGGCGGCGAAGACGGTGGTCTCGGTGGGGCCGTAGCCGTTGAGCAGCCGGACCTGCGGCAGCCGTTCGAGCACGGTGCGGCAGTGGTGCGGTGCGAGCGCGTCACCGCCCGCCATCAGCAGCCGGAGTCCGGCGAGCACGGTCACGTCGGTGTCGACGACCTCGTGGAAGAGGCCGGCGGTCAGCCAGGCGACGGTCACGCCCTGGCCGTGCAGCAGCGCGCCGAGTTCTTCGACGCTCAGTACCCGGGCGGTGGAGACCGCGAGGGCGGCGCCGTTGGCGAGGGCGCTCCAGATCTCCAGCGCGCTCGCGTCGAAGGACAGCGTCGCGAGCTGGCCGACCACGTCGGCCGCCGTGGTGCCCAGGCGCGGGTCGCGGACCACCCGCAGGACGCCGGCGTGCGGCAGCACGATGCCCTTGGGGCGGCCGGTGGAGCCGGAGGTGTAGAAGACGTACGCGCCGTTCTGCGGGGTCAGTGCCACCTGTGGCGCGCCCTGCACGTGCGCGAAGCGAGCGGCGGCGAACGCGTCGAGGTCTGCCAGGAGCGTCACGGGGACGTCGGTGCCGGGGATGGCGTCGGCGGTCGCGGCGTCCGCCAGCAGCAGTTCGACGCCGGCGTCGCGCACCATGTACGCGAGGCGCTCGGCCGGGTAGTTCGTGTCGAGCGGTACGAAGACACCGCCCGCCTTGAGCACGGCCAGCAGTGCCACGATCGGCTCGGTGCCGCGCGGCAGGCACACGCCCACCCGGGTCTCGGGTCGGACGCCCTGCGCGCGCAGGGCGTGCGCGAGCCGGTCCGTGCGGGCGTCCAGTTCACCGTAGGTGGTGTGCTCGTCGCCGCGGATCAGTGCGACGGCTTCGGGCGCGCGGGCGGCCTGCGCGGCGAACACGTCGGTGAGCACGGCCGCGGCCGGGGTGTCGGCGCCCCGTGCCCAGTCCTCCAGCACCAGGGCCCGTTCGGGCCCGGCGAGCCGGGGGATGCGGGACAGCGGCAGCTCCGGAGCACCGGCGAGGGCGGCGATGACCTCTTCCAGGTGACCGGCCATGCGGTGGATGGTGGCGGCGTCGAACAGGTCGGTGTTGTAGTTCAGGGAGAGCCGCATGCCGTCGGCCCGCTCCCAGAACTCCAGCGTCAGCTCGAACTGCGCGTCCTGGCGCGGCAGATCGGCGGCCTCGACGCGCAGGCCGCGCACGTCGTCCGCCTGCCAGGGGCGTGTCTGGAGCACCATCATGGCCTGGACGAGCGGGGTACGGCTCGGGTCGCGTTCGGTGACGACGGCGTCCACGACGCGGTCGAAGGGCACCTCGGCGTGGGCGAAGGCGTCCAGAACCGTCTCCCGCACGGCCGCGAGGAGTTCGGTGCCGGTCGCGGACTCGTCGACGCGGGTCCGCAGGGCCAGGGTGTTGACGAAGAAGCCGAGCACGTCCTCGAGTTCGGGGCGGTCGCGGCCGATGGTGGCGGTGCCGAGGACGACGTCCCGCTGGCCGGTGGCGCGGGCCAGCGTCAGCTGGACGGCCGCGGTCAGCCCCATGAAGAGGGTGGCGCCCCGGGCGCGGCAGACCTCGGCCAGGCGGTCGAAGAGCTCCGCGGGCAGGTCCACGTCGTGGGTGCTGCCCGCGCGGGTGCGGACGGCGGGGCGCGGGCGGTCGGCGGGCAGGTCGAGCACCGGCGCGCCGGCCAGCTGGGTGCGCCAGTACGCCAGGTTCTCGTCCAGCGCCTCGGAGGTGAGAGTCTCGCGCTGCCAGACCGCGTAGTCGGCGTACTGGACGGGGAGTTCGGGCAGGGGCTCACCGGCGTAGAGCGCGGCGAGCTCGCGGGCCAGCACGTTCACGGACCAGCCGTCGGTGACGATGTGGTGCATCGACAGGACGAGCAGGTGCTCGTCCGGGGCGGTGCGCAGCAGGGTGGGACGCAGCAGCGGCCCGGTCCGCAGGTCGAAGGGCGTCTCCAGCTCGGTCCGCAGGACGGCCGCCGCCTCCTCGGCGGTGGCTTCGCGGAACGGCAGGGTGACGGGGGCGGCCGGGCGGATGATCTGGACGCCCTGGCCGTCGACGGTGTCGAAGGTCGTACGCAGCGACTCGTGCCGGACGACGAGGGCCCCCAGCGCGGCCTCCAGAGCGGGCACGTCCAGCGGGCCCTGGATACGGACAGCGCCACCGGTGTTGTGCTCCGTGCCGTCCGGGTCGACCTCGGCGGCGAACCACATACGGGCCTGCGCGAACGAGAGCGGGAGCGCTCCGCCACGGGTGGCGGCGGGGACGGGCGCCGGTCCCGCCGGTGCGGAGTCCTGGCAGAGGGCGGCGAGGGTTTCGGCGGTGGGATGGTCGAACAGCTCCCGGACCGGGATCTCCAGCCCCGCACGCCGCAGACGCGACACCGCCTGCACCGCACGGATGGAATCACCACCCATCCGGAAGAAGTCATCGTGAACACCGACCTGCTCCACACCCAGCACTTCGGCGAAAACCGCGACAACGGCCTGCTCCGCCGGGGTGCGCGGCGCGACGTACTCCGCGTCGCTCAGCCGCGACAGATCCGGCTCCGGCAGCGCCCGCCGGTCCACCTTCCCGTTCGCCGTCAACGGCAGCACGTCCACGATCACGCACACGGACGGGACCATGTACGCGGGCAGGGAGTTGGCGAGGAATTCACGCAGGGCCGCGTCGTCGGCCGTCGGGCCCGCCACGGCGTACGCGACGAGCCGCTTGGTGCCGCGCGCGTCCGTGCGGACCACGGCGACGGCCCGCGAGACGTCCGGGTGCGCGGCCAGCGCCTCCTCGACCTCACCCAACTCGACACGAAAACCACGGACCTTCACCTGGTCGTCGGCACGCCCGACGAACTCCAGCACACCCTCCGACGCCCACCGCACCACATCACCCGTGCGGTACATCCGCTCACCGGAACCATCCGGCGCCGCCACAAAACGCCCCGCCGTCAACCCCGCACGACCGCCATACCCATGCGCCAGACCGACACCCGACACATACAACTCACCCTCGACACCGGCCCCCACCGGCTTCAACCGACCGTCCAGCACCCACAGGCGCGTGTCCGGAGCCGGACCGCCCAACAACACCGGACCGTCGATCACCTGCGAGGACGCGCTGATGGAGACCTCGGTCGGCCCGTAGACGTTGACGAGCCGGACCTCCGGGACCTCGTCCAGCACCTTCCGGCAGTGCCGCGGCGACAGCGCGTCACCACCCGACATCACCACCCGCACACCGTCGAAGACATGGACGTCCGCGTCCACGACCTCGTGGAACAAGCCCGCGGTCAGCCACAGCACGCTCACACCATGAGCACGCACGAAAGCACCCAGCTCGTCCACCGACAGCATCCGCTCCACGGACACCGCCAGAGCCGCGCCGTTCAGCAGCGCGTTCCAGATCTCCAGCGCGCCCGCGTCGAACGACAGCGTGCTCAGCTGCGAGACGACATCGGCGGACGTGACGGAGAAATTCGGGTCCCGCACCACACGCAGGAAGCCTTCGTGCGGAAGGACAACTCCCTTGGGGCGGCCGGTGGAACCGGAGGTGTAGAAGACATAGGCGGGGCTCTGCGGAAACACGGGGACCGCCGGAGCGGTGGCCGGGCGGTCGAGGGCATCGGCCGTCGCGACGAGGGCGGGTGCGCCCGCCCGGCGCATCAGCGGCTCGGTCGTGGGGTCGGTCAGCACGGCGGAGACGCCCGCGTCCTGGAGCATGAACTCCAGGCGCTCACGCGGGTAGTCGGGGTCGAGCGGCACGGCGGCGGCGCCCGCCTTGAGCACGCCGAGCAGGGCGACCACCGGTTCCGTGCCGCGCGGCAGGCACACGCCCACCCGGTCGCCGGCACCGATGCCCCGGTCCAGCAGGGCATGCGCGAGCCGGTTGGCCCGGGCGTCCAACTCCGCGTACGTCACCCGCTCGCCGCCGCACACCATGGCAAGCGCCTCAGGCGCCCGCGCCACCCACTCCGCGAAGATCTCGGTAATCACCGCGCCACCGAAACCGGGCACCCGGACCACTCCCCCACGCATAGAAACTGAACCCAGCAGTAATCGAGCATCGAGAAGACCACCGGCGCGGCGATCGGCACAACGCGCTAAAGGCACGGCCAAATTGCCGGTCGGACCGGTCGGGATCACCGACCGGTCCGACCGAGGTCACAGCGGTCCCGGCGGTCTCAGCCCGCGGTGACGATCTCCGTCAGGGCCGCGGTGAACCGCTCGGCGAGCGCCGTCACCGTGGCGGGGCGATAGGTGTCCGTCGCGTACATCACCTGGACCTCCAGGCGGCCCCCGGAGACGACCGCCACGATGTCCAGCAGGTGGTGGCGGCGGTCCGTGGCCGGAGCCGTGGGCACGTCGTACGGGACGGGCGCGCCGTAGAAGCCGTCGCCGGCCTCGGAGGTGTCGTACTGGCCGAGGTAGTTGAAGCTGACCTGCGGATCGGGCCCCTCCGTGAGAGCGCCCCGGAGGTGCCGGAGCAGCCCGTAGCCGATGCCGCGCTGCGGCACGGCCCGCAGGGCGCGCTTGACCTGGTTGATCTGCGGCCGCCATGCGGTGTCGCCGGGGGCCGTCAGGCGGACGGGGAACTGGGTGGTGAACCAGCCGACGGTGCGGGAGAGGTCCACGCCCTCGACGATCTCCTCGCGTCCGTGGCCCTCCAGGTTGACCAGCACGCTCTGCTCGCCGGACCACGCGGTGAGCGTCCGGCCGAGGGCCGACAGCAGCACGTCGTTGATCTGGGTGCGGTAGCGGCCGGGGACCTCCTGGAGGAGCCTGCGGGTGGTCTCCGCGTCGAGCGCCGCATGGGCGGTCGCGCGGTGCCGGTCCAGGTTGGCGCCGTCGAGGTCGACGGGCAGCCGCCCGTCGTCTCCTTCGGCGAGCGCGTTCCAGTACGGGATCTCGGCGTCGAGCGCGCCCGACGCGGTGTGCGCGGCGAGCGCCCGGGTCCAGTCGCGGAACGACGTCGTCCGGTCCCCGAGGTCGACCGGGCGGCCGGCCGCGGCCTGGCCGTAGGCGGTGGCCAGGTCGGAGAGCAGGACGCGCCAGGAGACGCCGTCGACGACCAGGTGGTGGACGGTGACGAAGAGCCGCGGGCGGCGCCCGTCGCCGTACTCCAGGAGCAGGGCCCTGATCATCGGCCCGTGCTCCGGGCTGAGGCCGCCCTGGGCCTCGGCGATCAGCCGGCCGGTCTCCGCCTCGGGGTCGGCCGCTTGCGACAGATCGTGGCGGGCGAGCACCGGGCCGGTCTCGGCGGGCGGGTTGTGCTGGCGCCAGCCGCCGGCGCCGGTCCCACCGGGTACCCGGACGTACCGCATGCGCAGGGCGTCGTGGTGGTGGAGCAGCGCGGCGAACGCCGTCTCCAGGGCGGGCAGGTCCACCGTGCCGGACCCCAGCTCGACGAAGGTGGCCATCGTCAGGTGCTCCGGCGCCGTGAAGGTGTCGAAGAACCAGTGCTGGATGGGGCTGAGCGGTACGTCGCCGGTGACCGGCTCCGTGCGTGCCGCCCCCGCCGCTTCCCTGGCGTCCGGCCCGTCGGCCTCGGTGACCAGCTCCGCGAGCCCGGCCACCGTCGGCGCCTTGAACAGCTGCTTCGGCGAGATCGTCAGGCCCGCCTCGCGGGCCCGCGAGACCACCTGGATGGTGAGGATGGAATCGCCGCCGAGCTCGAAGAAGTTGTCGTGCACGCCGACCTGGGGGACGCCCAGGACGGCCGCCCACACCTCGGCGAGGAGCCGTTCGCGCGGGTTGCGCGGCGCCGTGTACGCGCTGCCGGCCGGGGTCTGCGGGTCGGGTGCGGGCAGCGCCTTGCGGTCCACCTTGCCGTTCGCGTTGAGCGGCAGGGCGTCGAGGACGACGAAGGCCGTCGGCATCATGTAGTCCGGCAGCGTCGCGGCCGCGTGGGCGCGCAGCGCCGCCTGGTCCAGGCCGGTGCCCGCGGCGTAGGCGACCAGGCGCTTGGTGCCGGGGGTGATCTCGCGGACCACGACGACGGCCTGGGCGACGTCCGGGTGGGACGACAGCGCGATCTCGATCTCGCCGGGCTCGATGCGGAAGCCGCGGACCTTGACCTGGTTGTCGGCGCGGCCCACGAAGTCCAGCTGCCCGTCGGGCAGCCAGCGGACCACGTCGCCGGTGCGGTACATGCGGCCGCCCGGAACGTACGGGCTGGCCACGTAGCGGCCCGCGGTGAGCGCGGGGTGCCCGGCGTAGCCGCGGGTCACGCACTCGCCGGCCAGGTACAGCTCGCCCGCGACCCCGGCCGGCACCGGCCGCAGCCAGGCGTCCAGGACGTACGCGCGGGTCCGGCCGAGCGGCGTGCCGATGGGCACGGCCGGCTTCTGCTCCGCCCAGTCGACCAGGTGGACGGTGGCGAAGATGGTCGTCTCGGTGGGCCCGTAGGCGGCCACCAGCCGGACCTCCGGGGCCTCGTCGAGGACCCGCTGGAAGTGCCGGGGCGAGAGCACGTCGCCGCCGGTCATCACCATGCGCAGGCCGCGCAGCATCCGCACGTCGGCGTCGACGACCTCGTGGAAGAGGCCGGTGGTGACCCACAGCACGGTCACGCCGTGGGCGCGTACCAGGCTGCCCAGCTCCTCGACGGAGAGCACCCGGGCCGTGGAGACCACGAGGGTGGCCCCGTTGGTGAAGGCGCTCCAGATCTCCAGCGCGCTCGCGTCGAAGGACAGCGTCGCGGTCTGGCTGATCACGTCGTCGGCGGTGAAGGCGAGGCGCGGGTCGCGCGCCACGCGCAGGACGCCGGCGTGCGGCACCACGATGCCCTTGGGGCGGCCGGTGGAGCCGGAGGTGTAGAAGACGTACGCGCCGTTCTGCGGGACCAGCGCCACCCGCGGCGGGGCGTCGTGGGCCGGGTCCGCGGCCTCGGCCAGCTCCTCCAGGAGGAGGACGGGCACGGGTGCCTCCGCCACGGCCTGCCGGCTGTCGCCGGTGGCCAGCAGCACCTGGAGCCCGGAGTCGCTCATCATGAACGCCAGCCGGTCCGCCGGGTATTCGGGGTCGAGCGGCACGACGATGCCGCCCGCCTTGAGCACGGCCAGCAGCGCGACGAGCGGGGCGGTGCCGCGGGGCAGGCACACACCGACCCGGACCTCCGCGCCGACCCCGTGGGCGCGCAGGGCGTGGGCGAGCCGGTTCGCCCGGACGTCCAGCTCCGCGTACGTGAGCCGCTCGTCCTCGCACACCACGGCGACCGCGTCGGGGGTACGGGCCACCTGCTCCGCGAAGACCTCGGTGAGCACCCGGCCGGCGGGGCCCTCGGCGCCGTCGCTCCAGCCGCCCAGGATCTCGGCGCGCTCGGCGCCGGTGAGCCGGGGCATGGCGCGCAGCGGGGTCCGCGGGGCGGCGGCCATCGCGCCGAGGATCTGCAGCAGGTGCGCGGAGAGGCGGCGGACGGTGGACTCGTCGAACAGGTCCGTGTTGTAGACGATGTTGCTGAGCAGTTCCCCGCCGACCTCGCCGAAGTCGAGGGTGAGGTCGAACTGCGCCGTGGTGGACTTCAGGGCGTGGTCCTGCCAGTCCAGGCCGCCGGCCGCCGGCCCGGCGGGCGCGCCGGAGAGCTTCTCGTAGCTGATCGCCGCCTGGACGAGCGGGTTGCGGCCGGGGTCGCGTTCGGTGACGACGGCGTCGACGACGCGGTCGAAGGGCACCTCGGCGTGGGCGAAGGCGTCCAGGACCGTGCCGCGTACGGCGGTCAGCAGGTCGTCGGTGGTCGCGCGCTCGTCGATGCGGGTGCGCAGGGCCAGGGTGTTGATGAAGAACCCGACGACGTCCTGGAGTTCGGCGCGGTCGCGCCCGGCCGTGACGGTGCCGAGCACCACGTCCTGCTGACCGCTGTAACGGGACAGCAGCAGCTGCGCGGCCGCCGTCAGCCCCATGAACAGCGTGGCGCCCTGCGCCTGGCAGACCTCCGTGAAACGCGCCACGAGGTCGGCGGGAACCACCGTCTGATGACTCGCACCCCGCGTGGTGCGCTCGGCCGGACGCGGCCGGTCGGTCGGCAGCTCCAGCACCGGAGCGTCGGCGAGCTGCTCCCGCCAGTACCCCAGACCGTCCTCCAGCGCCTGCGCCGTCAGCCTCTCCCGCTGCCACACCGCGTAATCCGCGTACTGGACGGGGAGTTCCGCCGGCGTACGGCCCGCGTACAGCTCACCCAGCTCGCGCCGGATGACCCCGAGGGACCAGCCGTCCATGACGATGTGGTGCATCGACAGGACGAGTACGTGCTCCTCCTCGCCCACGCGGATCAGCGTGGGGCGCAACAGCGGACCGGTGCGCAGGTCGAAGGGCTCGCCGAGCAGTTGGTGGACGAGCGCGTCGAGCGCATCGCCGCCGGCCGGGCAGTCCAGCACCGGCAGGCCGAGCGGGGCGGGCGGGTGGACGATCTGGACGCCCTGCCCGTCGACGGTGTCGAAGGTCGTGCGCAGCGACTCGTGCCGGGCCACCAGGGCGTCCAGCGCCCCGCGCAGCGCCTCGGTGTCGAGCGGCCCGCGCAGCCGGAGGGCCCGGCCGGAGTTGTACTCGACGCTGGCCGTGTCGTGCTCGGCAGCGAACCACATGCGCGCCTGCGGCGAGGACAGCGGCAGGGCGCCGCCGTCCCGGGGAACGCGGGTGAGGGCGTCCGCCGTGCCGGACGTGCCGGTGAGCGGGGCCAGTGCCGCGGCCGTGGGGTGGTCGAACAGCTGCCGGACGGAGATCTCCGCACCGGCCCGGCGCAGGCGCGACACCACCTGGATGCTCAGGATGGAGTCGCCGCCCAGCTCGAAGAAGTCGTCCAGGGCACCGACCCGGTCCAGGCCGAGCACCGCGCCGAAGACCTCGGCGACCAGCGCCTCCCCCGGCGTGCGGGGCGCGGTGTACGCCTGGCCCAGGGCCGACAGGTCCGGTGCGGGCAGGGCCCGCCGGTCCAGCTTGCCGTTGGCGTTCAGCGGCAGGGCGTCCAGCACGGTCAGCGTCGCGGGGACCATGTACTCGGGCAGTGCCCCGGCGAGCCCGGCCCGGAGGGCGTCCGGGTCGAGGGCGGCGCCGGTGGCCGGGACGGCGTAGGCGGCGAGCCGCTTCACGCCGGGCTGGTCCTCGCGGGCGATCACGGCGGCCTGTGCCACGCCGGGCTGCCGGGTCAAGGCGGCCTCGATCTCGGCGAGTTCGATGCGGAAGCCGCGGATCTTGACCTGGTCGTCGCTGCGCCCGGCGTAGTCGAGTACGCCGTCGGCCCGCCGGCGCACCACGTCGCCGGTGCGGTAGAGGCGCGCGCCGGGGACGGCGGGGTCGGCGACGAACCGCTCGGCGGTCAGCGCGGCCCGGTCGTGGTAGCCGCGGGCCACGCCCTGCCCGCCGATGTACAGCTCGCCCCAGACGCCCGCCGGGACAGGCCGCAGCCACGGGTCGAGGACGCGCAGGGACTTACCGGCGACCGGGCGCCCGATGGGCACGGAGCCGCCGTCGGGGGCCTGTTCGGCGTCGGAGAACCAGCCGGTGGCGTAGACCGTGGCCTCGGTGGGGCCGTAGATGTTCGCGATCACCGCGTCGGGCGCGACCGCGCCGATCCGGTCGTACAGAGCCGCCGGGAACGCCTCGCCGGCGAGCACCACGTGCCCGGCCGTGACGTCGAGGCCGTCGTCGGTGAGGACCGCGCCGAGCGCGGACGGCACTGCCGAGATCAGGCTGCCGGACCAGCCGCCCGGCCGCTCCGCCAGCTCCAGGACGTCCCGCATCACCTCGACGACACCGCCCGCGGCAAGAGTGCCGAAGAGTTCGAAGACGGACACGTCGAAGTTGAGCGAGGTGGCGAAGCAGGTCCGGGCGAACACGTCCTCGCCGAGCGAGACGGCCCACTGCACCAGGGAGGACATGGCCTCGTGGGACACCACCACGCCCTTGGGACGGCCGGTGGAGCCGGAGGTGTAGATCACGTACGCGGCGGCGGCCCGCGGCGCCTGCGGACGGGACGCCGGGGACGTGTCGCTGCCGAACCGGCCGTCGCCCTGCGGGAGTTCGTCCACGGCGAGGAGTTCGGCCTCGCCCGTGAACGGGAGCCGGCCGGCGAGGGCGCGCTCGGTGAGCACCAGTGAGATGCCGGAGTCGGCGGCCATGTAGCGCAGCCGGTCCGCGGGATAGTGCGGGTCCAGCGGCACGTACGCGCCGCCGGCCTTGAGGACGGCCAGGACGGCCACGACCAGGTCGGTGGTGCGCGACATGGAGATGCCGATCCGCGTCTCGGGCCCGGCGCCGCGGGCGGCGAGCACGGCGGCGAGCCGGTCCGCGCGGGCGTCCAGCTCGGCGTAGCCGAGGACCTTGCCGCCGTGCTGGACGGCGGGCGCCTCGGGCCGCTCCGCGACCCGCGCCTGGAAGAGGTCCAGGAAGCTGGTGCCCGGGTCCGCCGGGCGGGCCTCGGTCCAGGCGGCCGGCTCGTCGTGTTCCGCCGGGCTGAGCCGGGGCAGCGCGGACAGCGGCCGGTCGGGGGCCTCGGTGAGCGCGTCCAGGATGGCGGCCAGGTGGCCCGCCAGGACCTCGACGGTGGAGTCGTCGAAGAGCTCGGGGCGGTAGGTGATGCGCAGCGCGATCTCGGCGGCCGTGCCACCCATCGCGACCAGGTGCCGTCCGGCGTACGCGCTCAGGGTGAGCGGGTAGTTGGTGGCGAGGCCGCCCTCGGTGCCGGTGACGGTCAGGCCGTGGCGTGCCGCGAGCTCGTCGTCGACGGGGTAGTTCTCGAAGACGACCAGCGAGTCGAACAGGGATGTGCCGGAGGGCACTTCGGTGACCGCGTTGATCTGGCTGAGCGACAGGTACTCGTGGGCACGGGAGTCCCACTGCTCGGCCTGGAGCCGCTGGAGCCACTCCACCACCGGCGTCGCCGGGTCGAGGACCGTGCGCACGGGGATGGTGTTGATGAACAGGCCGATGACGGAGTCGGCGTCGGCGAGGTCCGCCGGGCGTCCGGAGGTGGTGGCGCCGAAGACGATGTCGTTCTGGCCGGAGTGGGCGGACAGCAGCAGGGCCCAGGCGCCCTGGATCACCGCGTTGACGGTGAGCCGGTGGCGCCGTGCGAACTCGCCGACGCGGGTGGCCACTTCGGGGTCGACGACGACGTCGTGGCCGCGTGCCGCCCAGGTCTCCGCGGTGACGGACCGGTCGGTGGGCAGCGACACGGGGGTGTCGAAGCCCGCCAGGACGGTACGCCAGTGCTCCAGACCGGCCTCCGTGTCGCGGGCGGCCAGCCACTCCAGGTAGTCCCGGTACGGGCGGCGGACCTCCGGGGCACCGCCCGAGTAGCGGGTGAAGACGTCCTCCAGCAGGCGCGGCGTGCTCCAGCCGTCCAGGAGGAGGTGGTGGAAGGTCCACACGACCTGGATCCGGTCGCCGCCGAGGCCGGCGAGGGAGACGCGGGTCAGCGGGGCGGCGTCCAGCGAGATGCCGGCCCGGTCCGCCGCACGCCGCTCGTCGAGCGCGGCGGCACGCTGCTCCTCGTCGAGATCACTCCAGTCCGCCGTGTGCACGGGCACGTCGACCCGCTCGTGCACCAGGGCCGCGGGCTCGTCGACCGTCTCCCAGGAGACGGACACGCGCAGCGCGTCGGAGGCGTTGACGGCCTCCTGCCAGGCGGTGGCGAGGCGGTCGACGTCGGAGGCGCCTTCGAGGACGAAGGACATCTGCTCGACGTACGCCGCGTCCCCGTCACCGGCTTCGAGGGTGTGGAAGAGCATGCCCTGCTGCATGGGCGACAGCGGGTGGACGTCGGTGATGTGCTCGCCGGTGCCGATCACGCGGTCGACGGTGGCCTGGTCCCACGAGACCAGGGGGAAGTCGGACGGGGTCCGCCCGCCCGTGCCCTCGCTCAGGCAGTACGCCACGGCCTCGCGGAGCGCGTCACGGTAGCGCCCGGCCAGCGCCGTCATGGCCTCGGCGGTGTGCAGCGCGGTCGAGTACTGGAGCATGATCTCCAGTTCGCCGTCCACGACGCGGCCGACGATGTCGAGGGCGTGCGGGCGCTCCTCGCGGGAGCTGCGGTCGTCGTCGGCGGGCAGCAGCCCGGCGAACACGTCCGGCTGGCCACCCGCGTCGAAACGGCCGAGGTAGTTGAAGCTGACCTGCGCCGGATCGGCGAGCTCGGCACCGTGCAGATACCGCAGGGCACCGAAACCAATACCCCGGTCCGGCACGGCCCGCAGCATCTCCTTCGTCGCACGGATCTGCTCACGCCAGTCCGCACTCGCACCGAGCGCCACCGGGTAGATCGACGTGAACCAGCCGACCGTACGCGACACATCCGCACCGATCACGGCCTCCTCACGGCCGTGGCCCTCCAGGTCCACGACCACGCGATCGCGGCCGGACCACTCCCCCAGCACGCGGCCGAGCGCGGCGAGAAGGATGTCGTTGACCTGGGTACGGAAGACGGCCGGCACCTGCTGGAGCAGCGCCTCGGTCTCCGCCACCGACAGCGACGCGGACACGATCCCGGCGGAACCGACGGTGTTCACGCCCGCCGGAACCTCCAGCAACGGCTCCGCACCGGCAACGACCTCGCTCCAGTACGGCACTTGGTCGGAGAAGTCGTGCGCGGCCAACTTCGCCGTCCACGCCGGGAAGGACAGCGTCGTCCCGTCCAGGACCACTTCTTCACCCGCGGCCATCTGGCGATAGGCAACAGCGATGTCCTCCAGCAGAATCCGCCACGAGACACCGTCCACCACCATGTGATGCACAGCGATCAGCAGCTCGTCCTCGGAAAGCACCACCCGCACCAACGGGCCACCCTCCAGCCGGAAACCCTCCTGCACCACACCGCCGACATCCGCCGCACGCTCCACCACAACCGTGCCCGGCTCGCCGGCACACTGCCGCCAGCCCTCAGCCGTCTCCTCGAACCGCACCCACAAACCCTCGTGATGCGACAACACCACCGACACAGCCCGAGACAGCACGTCCCGGTCCACACCCTCAGCGATCTCCACCCGCATCGACATACCGAAGTGATCCGGCGCCACCGGATGCGTCCGAACAAACCACTCCTGAACCGGAGACAACACCACAGGACCCGTCACCACCGGCCCCGCGTCCACCGCACCGGCCGCACGCGCGGCAGCAGCCACACCCGCCACCGTCTGCCGCACCAGCACATCCTGCGGCGACACCACAAGACCCGCACGCCGCAACCGCGACACGACCTGAATACTCAGAATCGAATCACCGCCCAGCTCAAAGAAGTTGTCCCGCACTCCCACCCGCTCGACACCCAGGACCTGCGCCCACACGTCGGCGACCACACGCTCCGTCTCGGTGCGCGGAGCGACGTAGTCCCGGAGGAGCGCGCCCAGGTCGGGCTCGGGCAGGGCACGCCGGTCGACCTTGCCGTTCGCGGTGACCGGCAGGGCGTCGAGGACGACGCAGATCGCCGGGACCATGTACTCGGGCAGCGAGCGGCCCACGTGCTCCCGCAGGTCGGCCGACGTCACGTCCTTGGCCACGACGTAGCCGACCAGACGCTTCACGCCCGGCTGGTCCTCCCGCGCGACGACGACGGCCTGGCCGACCTCGGGGTGGCTCGCCAGCGCCCGCTCGACCTCGCCGAGTTCGATACGGAAGCCGCGGACCTTGACCTGGTCGTCGGCGCGGCCGGCGAACTCGATGACGCCGCCGGGCAGCCAGCGCACCACGTCGCCCGTGCGGTACATGCGCTCGCCCGGGCCGCCGAACGGCGAGGCCACGAACCGGCCCGCCGTCAGCGCGGACTTGCCCGCGTAACCGCGCGCCAGCTGCACGCCGGTGACGTACAGCTCGCCGGGGACGCCCTCCGGCACCGGGCGCAGCCACGGGTCCAGGACGTACAGGCGGGTGTTCCAGACGGGGCGGCCGATCGGCACGGTCGCGGTGTCCGGCTCGGCCGGGTGGGAGGTGACGTCGACGGCCGCCTCCGCGGGGCCGTACAGGTTGTAGAGCTTCGCCTGCGGCAGCACCTCGCGGATCTGGTCGCGCAGGGTGCCCTGGAGCATCTCGCCGCCGCTGAACACGGTGCGCAGGCTCGTGCAGACGCGGGTGGCGGGCTCGGCGACGAGGGCGCGGAGCATGGACGGCACGAAGTGGACGGTCGTCACGCCGTGGTCGCGGATCATCCCGGCCATGTAGTGCGGGTCGCGGTGCCCGTCGGGGCGGGGCAGCACCAGGGCCGCGCCCGCGATGAGGGGGCCGAAGAACTCCCACACGGCGACGTCGAAGCTCGACGAGGTCTTCTGGAGCACCCGGTCCGCACCGGTCAGGGGATACACGGACTGCATCCACAGCAGGCGGTTGGAGATCGCCGCGTGCGAGACCAGGACGCCCTTGGGGCGGCCGGTGGAACCCGAGGTGTAGATCAGGTATGCCGCGTGCTGCACGAGCGTGTCCAGGCGCGGGGCCGTGGCGGGCTGCGCGCCGGCCTCCGGGGTGCCGGGGGCGAGGACCTCGACGCCCTCGTGCGCCGCCGCACCGGCCGGGTCCGCGATCAGCAGCCGGGCCCCGGAGTCGCTCAGCATGTACGCGATCCGGTCGTCCGGGTACTCGGGGTCCACGGGGACGTACGCGCCGCCGGCCTTCACGACCGCGAGCAGGCTGACGACGAGGTCGACGCCGCGGGGCAGGCTGACCGCGACGACGGTGTCGGCGCCCACGCCGCGCCGCCGGAGGAGGTGGGCGAGGCGGTTGGCCCGCTCGTCGAGCTCCCGGTAGGTGAGGGTGGTGTCCTCGGTGATGACGGCGGGCGCATCGGGCGTCGACGCGGCCTGGGCGCCGAGGAGTTCGGGCAGCAGGCGCGGCGGGCAGTGCGTGTCCGTGGCGTTCCACTCCCCGGTGAGGGTCACGGACTCGTCGGCGGTCAGCAGCGGGATCCGGGCGAGCCGCGGCTCGTCGAGGAGGGAGCGGAGCAGGGCGGCGAGGCGGCCCGCGATGCCCCGGGCCGCGATGTCCGAGAAGAGGTGCGGGTCGTACGACATGCGCAGCGCCACACCGGGGTCGGCGTCCCCGACGAGACGGCCGCCGGTGTACGCGGTCAGGGACAGCGGGTAGCTGCTGCCGCCCTCGCCGTAGGTGTCGCGGACGCGGAGCCCGTGGCGGCCGCCCATGTCCTCGTCGACGGGGTAGTTCTCGAAGACGAGCAGCGAGTCGAACAGGGCCGTGCCGGACGGCACTTCGGTGACCGTGTTGACCTGGCTGAGCGACAGGTACTCGTGGGCGCGGGACTCCCACTGCTCGGCCTGGAGCCGCTGGAGCCACTCCACCACCGACGCGGCCGGGTCGAGGACCGTACGCACCGGAACGGTGTTGATGAACAGGCCCAGCATGCCCTCCGCCTCGGCCAGGTCGGCCGGGCGTCCGGAGGTGGTGGCGCCGAAGACGATGTCGTTCCGGCCGGAGTGCGCGGACAGCAGCAGCGCCCAGGCACCCTGGACGACCGCGTTGACGGTCAGCCGGTGACGCCGCGCGAAGTCCGCCACGTCGGTCGCCAGCGAGCCGGGCAGCTCGACCTGGAGGTGCCGGGTGGCCCAGGTCTGGTGGCCGGGCGTGGCCGTCCGGTCGGCGGGCAGCGGCACGGGGGTGTCGAAGCCGGTCAGGACGGTGCGCCAGTGCTCCAGGCCGGCTTCCGTGTCACGGGCGGCCAGCCACTCCAGGTAGTCCCGGTACGGGCGGCGGACCTCCGGGGTGCCGCCGGGGTAACGGGTGAACAGGTCCTCCAGCAGCAGCGGGGTGCTCCAGCCGTCGAGCAGGACGTGGTGGAACGTGAGGACCACCTGCGCCCGGTCACCGCCGAGGCGAGCGAGGGAAATGCGCATCAGCGGGGCGGTGTCCAGCGAGATGCCGGCCCGGTCGGCCACCCGCCGCTCTTCGAGCGCGGCCGCGCACTGCTGCTCGTCGAGACCGCTCCAGTCCGCCATGTGAACGGGCACGTCGACCCGCTCGTGGACGAGGGCGGCAGGCTCGTCGACGGTCTCCCACACCACGGAGACGCGCAGGGCGTCGGAGGCGTTGACCGTCTCCTGCCAGGCAGCGGCGAGGCGGTCGACGTCGGCCACGCCCTCCAGGACGAACGACATCTGCTCGACGTAGGCGGCGTCACCGCCACCGGCCTCGACGGAGTGGAACAGCATGCCCTGCTGCATGGGCGACAGCGGGTACACGTCGGCGATGTGCTCACCGGTGCCGAGCACGCGGTCGACGGTGGCCTGGTCCCAGGAGACGAGCGGGAAGTCGGACGGGGTCCGCCCGCCCGTGCCCTCGGCCAGGCAGTACGCCACCGCCTCGCGCAGCGCGTCACGGTAGCGCCCGGCCAGCGCGCGCATCCGCGCGGTGTCGTAGACGGCGCCGGAGTAGTGGAGATCCACGTGGAGGGCGCCGTCCTGGACACGGGAGACCACGTCCAGGAGGTACGGGCGCTCCTCGGCGGGGGCGTGGTCGCCGGTGACGGGCAGCATCCCGGCGAACACGTCCGGGTCGCCCTCGGCGCCGTAGCGCCCGAGGTAGTTGAAGCTGACCTGCGCCGGATCGGCGAGCTCGGCACCGTGCAGGAACCGCAGCGCACCGAAGCCGATGCCCCGGTCCGGGACGGCCCGCAGCATCTCCTTCGTCGCACGGATCTGGTCACGCCAGTCCGCACTCGCACCCAGCGCGACGGGGTAGATGGACGTGAACCAGCCGACCGTACGCGACACATCCGCACCGATCACGGCCTCCTCACGGCCGTGGCCCTCCATGTCGACCACGACGCGGTCACGGCCGGACCACTCGCCCAGCACGCGGCCGAGCGCGGCGAGAAGGATGTCGTTGACCTGGGTACGGAAGACGGCCGGCACCTGCTGCAGCAGGGCCTCGGTCTCCTCAACGGAGAGCGACGCGGACACGATCTCGGCCGAGCCGACCGTGTTCACCCCCGCCGGAACCTCCGACAACGGCTCCACACCGGCAACGACCTCGCTCCAGTAGGGCACTTGGTCGGAGAAGTCATGCGCGGCCAGCTTCGCCGTCCAGGCCGGGAAGGACAGCGTCGTCCCGTCCAGGGCGACCTCTTCACCAGCGGCCAGCCGGCGGTAGGCGACGGCGATGTCCTCCAGCAGGATTCGCCACGAGACACCGTCCACCACCATGTGATGCACAGCGATCAGCAGTTCGTCGTCGGAGAGCACCACCCGCACCAGCGGGCCGCCCTCCAGCCGGAAACCCTCCTGCACCACACCGCCGACATCCGCCGCACGCTCGACCACGACCGTGCCCGGCTCGCCGGCGCGCTGCCGCCAGCCGCCGGCGGCCTTCTCGTACCGCACCCACAGGCCCTCATGGTGCGACAGCACCGTCGACACGGCCCGGGACAACACCTCCCGATCCACACCCTCGGCGATCTCCACCCGCATCGACATACCGAAGTGATCCGGCGCCACCGGATGCGTGCGCAGGAACCATTCCTGGACGGGGGACAACACGACCGGGCCCGCGACCGTCTCGGCAGGGGCATCGCCGAAGTCCGTCTCGGCCTCGCGGGCGACCGCCGCGACCCCGGCGACCGTCTGGCGGACGAGCACGTCCTGCGGCGAGACCACCCATCCCGCGCGCCGGAGCCGCGAGACGACCTGGATGCTCAGGATCGAATCGCCGCCCAGCTCGAAGAAGTTGTCACGGATACCCACCCGCTCGACGCCCAGCACCTGGGCCCAGACGTCGGCGACCACGCGTTCCGCCTCGGTGCGCGGGGCAAGGTACGCGTGCTGCGCCGCGGCGGCGCTCAGGTCGGGCTCGGGCAGGGCACGGCGGTCCACCTTGCCGTTCGCGGTCAGCGGGAACGTGCCCACCACCACGAACGCCGCGGGAACCATGTAGTCCGGCAGCGACTTCGCCACGAACTCCCGCAGACCACCATGGTCGACACGCTCCCCGACCACATAGCCCACCAGCCGCTTCACACCCGGCCGCACCTCACGCACCGTCACCACGGCCTGCACCACGTCCGGATGCGCCGCCAGCGCCGCCTCGATCTCACCGATCTCGATGCGGAAACCCCGCACCTTCACCTGAAGGTCGGCACGGCCCACGAACTCCAACTGCCCGTCCGGCAGCCACCGCACCACATCGCCCGAGCGGTACATCCGCTCGCCCGGACCACCGAACGGTGACGCCACGAAGCGCTCCGCCGTCAGGCCGAAGCGCCCCGCGTAGCCGCGCGCCACGCCGGGACCGGCGATGTACAGCTCGCCCGCGACTCCGGCCGGGACCGGGCGCAGGCGCGCGTCGAGGACGTACAGCCGCGCGCCCGCGACCGGGCGGCCGATGGGGACACCGTCGGCGCCGAAGTCACGCACCGGATCGCCTGCGGTGACCGTCACCGTGGTCTCGGTGGGGCCGTAGACGTTGCGCAGGGTCCGGCCCGGCGCCCAGCGGGAGAGGAACTCCGCCGACATGGCCTCGCCGCCGACCAACAGGCCGCGCAGATCGGGGAGTTCCATGTCGGGGACGCTCTGCAGGGCGGCGGGGGGCATCTCCAGGTGGGTGATGCGCTGCTCGCGCAGCACCTGGCCCAGAGCCTCACCGGCGAGCGGCCCGGACGACGGAAGCACGAGGGTGGCACCGGCGTACCAGGCGGAGAGCACGTCGGCCATGGCCACGTCGAAGTTGGGCGAGACGGCCTGGAGGAGACGGGAACCGGCGGTCAGGCCGAGCGCCTCCTGGTGCGCGGCGGCCATGGCGGCCAGGCCACGGTGCGGGACGAGGACGCCCTTGGGGCGGCCGGTCGAGCCCGAGGTGTAGATCATGTAGGCGCCGGCGTCCGGCGTGGGCGCGGCGGCCTGCCCCATCTCCCCTTCTGCACAGGGGAGTTCACCGTCCACGCGCAGCACGGACACACCACTGTCCGGTACCCGGTCCAGGGTGTCGGTGTCGGTGAGGATCAGCGCCATGTCCGCGTCGGCGGCCATGAAGGCGAGCCGGTCGGCGGGGTACTGGGGATCCAGCGGTACGTACACGCCACCGGCCTTGGCGACCGCGAGCAGGGCGGTGAGCCAGCGCACGCCGCGCGGCAGGCAGACGCCGACCACGACGTCGGTACCGATGCCGTGGGCGCGCAGGGCCCCGGCGAGCCGGTCGGCCTCGGCGCCCAGCTCGGCGTAGGTGAGGGTGAGTTCGCCTTCGACGACGGCGGTCTGCCGCTGGTCGCGGGCGAGCTGGGCGGAGAAGATCTCCGCCAGGGTGAGGACACCGGCCGGCTCCGCGCCGGGCGCGTTCCACTCGTCGAGGATCCGGGTCCGTTCGGCCTCGGTCAGCGTGGGTACGGCCCCCGCGACGGGACGGGTCACGGCCCCGGGCGCGGCCCACTCGGTCAGGACCATCAGCACGTGGGCGGCGATCCGGTCGGCGGTGGCGGCGTCGAAGAGGTCGGAGTTGTAGTTGACCAGGCCGCCGAGCCCGCCGTCGTGCTCCTCGAAGGCGATCAGCACGTCGAACTGGGCGGAGTCGATGTCCAGGGGGTGCTCGGTCCAGCGCAGGCCACCGGCGTCGCCGAGGCCGCCGGGCATGCTCTGGAGCACCGTCATGGCCTGGACGAGCGGCGTGCGGCTGGGGTCGCGCTCGGTGACGACGGCGTCCACGACGCGCTCGAAGGGCACCTCGGCGTGGGCGAAGGCGTCCAGGACCGTGCCACGGACGGCGGCGAGGAGCTCGGCGCCCGTCGCGGACTCGTCGATGCGCGTACGCAGGGCCAGGGTGTTGACGAAGAAGCCGACCTGGTTCTCCAGCTCCCAGTGGGCGCGGCCGGAGTCGGCGGTGCCGACGACGACGTCCTGCTGACCGCTGTGCCGGGCCAGCACCAGCTGAACGGCGGCGACGAGACCCATGAAGAGGGTGACGCCCTGCTCCTCGCACATGCGGAGGAAACGGTCCAGCACGTCGGCCGGGACGGCGAACCGGTGCGTGGCACCGTTGGAGGTGCGGACGGCGGGGCGGGGGCGGTCGGTGGGCAGGTCGAGGACCGGCGCGCCGGCCAGCTGGCCCCGCCAGTACGCCAGGTTCTCGTCCAGGGCCTGCGGGGTGAGGTTCTCGCGCTGCCAGACCGCGTAGTCGGCGTACTGGAGCGGCAGTTCCTCCGGGGTGCGGCCCGCGCAGAACTCGCCGAGCTCGCGCAGCAGGACGCCCATGGACCAGCCGTCGGTGACGATGTGGTGCATCGACAGGACGAGCAGGTGCTCGTCGGGGGCGGTCCGCAGCAGCAGCGGGCGCAGCAGCGGCCCGGTGCGCAGGTCGAAGGGGGCGCCGTGGTGGGCACGGACGGTGCGCTCGACGTCCTCGGGCGCGCAGTCGGCCACGGTCAGTGTGACGGGGGCGGGCGGGTGGATGATCTGGACGCCCTGGCCGTCGACGGTGTCGAAGGTGGTGCGCAGCGACTCGTGCCGGGCGACGAGGGCGTTGAGCGCGGCTTCGAGGGCGGGTACGTCCAGCGAGCCCTGGATACGGGCGGCGCCACCGGTGTTGTACTCGGTGCCCTCGGGGTCGATCTCGGCGGCGAACCAGACGCGGGCCTGGGCGAACGACAGCGGGAGGGACACGGGCAGCTCGGTGCGGCGCGGTGCCGGAGCGGGCGCGCCGGAGGGAGCCGCGTCGGCCGCGCGGGCGGCGAGGGTTTCGGCGGTGGGATGGTCGAACAGCTCCCGGACCGGGATCTCCAGCCCCGCACGCCGCAGACGCGACACCGCCTGCACCGCACGGATGGAATCACCGCCCATCCGGAAGAAGTCATCGTGAACACCGACCCGCTCCACACCCAGCACTTCGGCGAAAACCGCGACAACGGCCTGCTCCGCCGGGGTGCGCGGCGCGACGTACTCCGCGTCGCTCAGCCGCGACAGATCCGGCTCCGGCAGCGCCCGCCGGTCCACCTTCCCGTTCGCCGTCAACGGCAGCGCGTCCATGACGACGAAGGCCGTGGGAACCATGTACGCGGGCAGGGAGTTGGCGAGGAAGTCGGCCAGCTGCCGCGGTCGCAGGCCGCCGCCGACCGCGTAGGCGACGAGCCGCTTGGTGCCGCGCGCGTCCGTGCGGACCACGGCGACGGCCCGCGAGACGTCCGGGTGCGCGGCCAGCGCCTCCTCGACCTCACCCAACTCCACCCGGAAGCCACGGACCTTCACCTGGTCGTCGGCACGCCCGACGAACTCCAGCACACCCTCCGACGCCCACCGCACCACATCACCCGTGCGGTACATCCGCTCACCGGAACCATCCGGCGCCGCCACAAAACGCCCCGCCGTCAACCCCGCACGACCGCCATACCCATGCGCCAGACCGACACCCGAGACATACAACTCACCCTCGACGCCCTGGCCGACCGGCTTCAGGCGGCCGTCGAGCACCCACAGCCGGGTGTCGGGAGCCGGGCCACCGAGCAGCACCGGACCGTCGATCACCTGCGAGGAAGCAGTGATCGACACCTCGGTCGGACCATAGGCGTTGACCAGCCGGACGCCCGGAACCTCCGCCAGCACCTTCCGGCAATGCCGCGGCGACAGCGCGTCACCACCCGACATCACCACCCGCACACCGTCGAAGACATGGACGTCCGCGTCCACCACCTCGTGGAACAAGCCCGCCGTCAGCCACAGCACGCTCACACCATGAGCACGCACGAAAGCGCCCAGTTCGTCCACCGACAGCATCCGCTCCACGGACACCGCCAGAGCCGCGCCGTTCAGCAGCGCGTTCCAGATCTCCAGCGCACCCGCGTCGAACGACAGCGTGCTCAGCTGCGAGACGACATCGGCGGCGCGGATGTCGAAGTGGGGGTCGCGCGCGACGCGAACGAATCCCTCGTGCGGAAGGACAACTCCCTTGGGGCGGCCGGTGGAACCGGACGTGTAGAAGACATAGGCGGGGCTCTGCGGGAACACGGCGGCCGCCGGGGCGGTGGCGGGGCGGCCTCCGAGGCCGAGCTCCTCCCAGCGCACCACACGGCCGCCGGTGGCGGCCGCGACGTCGGCGGTGGCGGCCTCGGCGAGCACCACGGCCGCGCCGGAGTCGGCGACCATGAACTCCAGCCGCTCACTCGGGTATGCGGGGTCGAGCGGCAGGGCGGCGGCGCCGGCCTTGAGCACACCGAGCAGGGCCTCGACGGGCCGGACACCGCGGTCGAGGCAGATGCCGACCCGGTCGCCGGAGCCGACGCCCATGTCCAGCAGGGCGTGCGCGAGCCGGTTGGCCCGGGCGTCCAACTCCGCGTACGTCACCCGCTCGCCGTCACACACCACGGCGAGCGCGTCCGGGGTGTTCACCACCCATGCGCCGAACGCCTCGGGAAGGACCACACCTCCGAAGCCGCCACCCTGCGAAGCCCACGACTCCAGCACCCGAACCACTCCCCCACGCATAGAAACAAAAAATTCAGACGGACGAAGAACGAACCACGCGCACCGAAAAGGAAATCAGCCGAGCCGGCCGATTCCCTCCCGCACCTGCAGTCGTCCGCCGCTCATATACATTCCGCCGACCTGACCGGTGCGGGAATCCCGTACGAAGCAGTACAGATCCTTGGATTCATCGCTGCCGTACCCACCGCCGGCCGTCTCGCTTCGCAGCCGGAATTCGAGGCCCTGGTGGATTTCCAGTACGGCCGGCCGCAGGCCCGGCCGGTCCAGCACCAATTCCCCGCCGCCTGCGCCGTCGGAGCGGCGGACGGTGAGGAGGTCGGCGCCCGAGCGGTACTCCCCGCACACCTCGGCGGCGGCCGCGTCCAGGTCGGCACCGGACAGCGGCGACCCGAGATTCGGCTCGCGGAAGCGGCCGATGTCGAAGCCCTTCGCGGCGAGCGCCTCGAAGAAGGCGTTGCCCATCTGGCGGCCGGAGGTGGCATTGGTCATCAGGGCCACCGCGATCCCCCGCTCGGGGTCGAGGCGCAGGGAGCAGCTCGCCCCTCCGGTGTTGCCGTCGTGCCCCAGCCAGGTGCGGCCCGCGCCGTCGGTGTGGACGGCGAGGCCCAGTCCCCAGCCCTCTGCCAGGCCGAAGGCGGCCGAGCCCGGGACCGGGGTGCGCATCTCCGCGAGGAGTTCGGGTTCCAGCACGCCGTCGGCGTCGGGGGTGAGGTGGACGGCGGCGTAGCGCAGCAGGCCGGCGGCGCTCGACAGCAGCGCGCCCGCGGGCACCAGCGCCCGGGGCAGCCCGGGTTCGTCGACGGGCTGCACCGTGCCGGTCGGCAGGTGCACGGCGTGCTGCCCGGCCACCTGGGCGGGCGTGGAGTCGCCGAGGAAGCCGGGCGTGACGCCGAGCGGGGTGAGCACGAAGTCGCGCACCGCCTCCCACCAGGTCACCCCGGTCACGGACTCGAGGATCCGGCCGGCGAGGACGTAGCCGAGGTTGGCGTAGGAGAAGTGGCGGCCGGGCTCGCACAGGGCGGTGACGCCGGCCGAGGCGGCCACGCAGTCGCGCAGCGAGAGGTCGTCCTCGACGGGCGGCATGTCCGGCAGCCCGGCGGTGTGGCTCAGCAGGCCGCGCGGTGTCGCGGTGTACAGCGGGCTGTCCGGGGTCGCCGCCAGCTCCGGCAGCAACGGGCCGATCGGCTCGTCGAGTTCCAGGTCGCCGTCGCTGACCAGCTGTGCCAGCAGCAGCGCGGTCGCCGACTTCGTCACCGAGCCCCACGGGAAGAAGGTGTCGGGTGTGACCGGCCGGCCCGACCCGTGGCTCACCTCCCCGTGGACGAAGGACGTGATCTCGCCGCGCTCGTAGACGGCGAATTGCACGCCGGGTACGAGGTATTCACGGGCGAGGGTTTCGAGCAGGCCGGCCACTTCGCCGTGCGCGGGCAGCCCCATGGAAATTTCAGCGGATTCCGTCACCAAGTCCACCCAGGTCGATGAATAAGCGCCAGGCTAACGACGCCCCACGTGCGCTCCAAAAAGCTAAAGTCAGGAGTTAAACAGGCCGGTGGGTGGGGAGCCCCGGACGGTGGAGCCGGAGGAACCGGGAGGGTGTAGTCGGCTACACCTTCAATACGGGGTTAAGGCGGTTCGCCGCGCATCATCTCTTCCCATACTCTGATCCCGCTGACGAACTGAAGGGCACAGATATGACATCGGTTTGGCGACGGTCCGCCACGACCGGGCACCCCGACGGCCACATACCGGCCGCCGCGATGCGGATGGAGTCGGTGAGCAAGACCTACGGCACGGGAGCGGCCGCGGTCACCGCGCTGAACGACGTCTCGTTCGAGGTTCCCCGTGGGTCGTTCACGGCCGTCATGGGTCCGTCCGGCTCGGGCAAGAGCACCTTCCTGCACTGTCTGGCCGGACTCGACCGGCCGACGTCCGGCCGCGTCCACCTCGGTGACACCGAGCTGAGCGGCCTGAAGGAGTCGGCGCTGACGGCCGTCCGCCGGGAGCGGATCGGCTACGTGTTCCAGGCGTACAACCTCATGTCCGCCCTGACGGTGAAGCAGAACGTGACCCTGGTGCCCCGGCTGTCCAACACCGCTGTGGACGAAGCCTGGTTGGCGGAGATCCTGCGCCGGGTCGGGCTGAGCGAGTACGCCGACCGCCGCCCCGGCCAGCTCTCGGGCGGCCAGCAGCAGCGGGTGGCCGTCGCCCGCGCGCTGCTGACCCGCCCCGACGCGGTGCTCGCCGACGAGCCGACGGGTGCCCTGGACACCCGCAGCAGCCAGGAGGTCCTGCGGCTGTTCCGGCAGATCGTCGACGAGACCGAGCAGACCCTGCTGATGGTGACGCACGACCCGGTGGCGGCGTCGTACGCCGACTCGGTGGTCTTCCTGGCCGACGGCCGGCTGGCCGGCGAGCTGGTGCGGCCGACCCCGGACCAGGTGGCCGAGCGTCTGACGCACCTGGGCAACTGGTAGGGCGGCGAGGCATGTTCGACATCGCGTGGAGCACCATCAAGAACCGCAAGGGCGGGTTCATCGCGGCGTTCATCGCCGTCTTCTGCGGGTCCGCCGTCGTGGCCGCCTGTGGCGTCCTGCTCATGTCCGGCCTGCTGTCCGGGGTCTCGCCCGAACGCTACGCGGGCGCCGCGGTGATGATCGGCGGCAAGCAGAGCAAGGACGTCACCCAGAACTTCGACCAGCACTACGCGGAGCGGGTCACCCTCCCGGCGTCGCTGGCCGCCGAGGCCGCCAAGGTGCCCGGCGTGCGGGCGGCCGTCGGCGACCGCACGGTCGCGATGAGCATCGCCGGCCCGCGGGGCCACACCCTGGACCTCGGCCACCCGCTGTACGGGCACGGCTGGGAGTCGGCCGCGCTCGGCCCGTTCTCCCTCACCGAGGGCAGCGGGCCGCGCGGCGACCAGGACGCGGTGCTGGACGCCGCGCTGGCGCGGAAGGCCGGGGTGAAGGTCGGCGACACGGTCCGGCTGGCCGTCGGCACCACCGGGGCCTCGTACCGGGTCACCGGCCTGACGGCGGCGAAGTCCGGTCTCGACCGCCAGTCGGCGGTGTTCCTCACGGACGCCCGGGCGGCGCAGCTGTCGCAGCGCCCGGACCGGGTGACCGCGATCGGCGTGCTCGCCGAGCCGGGCACCGACGCCGGGAAGCTGGCCGACCGTCTCCAGAAGGCCCTGGCCGGCTCGCCGGAACCGGTCTCCGTGTACACCGGTACGGACATCGGCGACCTGGAGTTCCTGGACATGGGCCAGTCGCGCGGCTTCCTGGTCGCGCTCTCCGCGTCGTTCGGCGGCACCGCGCTGGTCGTGGTGGTCTTCGTGGTGTCCTCCACTCTGGGTCTGGCCGTCCATCAGCGCCGCCGCGAGCTCGCCATGCTGCGCGCGATCGCCGCCTCGCCCCGCCAGATCCACTCGCTGATCGGCAGCGAGATCCTGCTGGTCGCGACGGTCGCCGCGGTACTCGGCGCGGGCCCGGGCTTCCTGATCGCGGGCACCCTGCGCGACGCGTTCGCCGCGGTGGGCGTGCTGCCGGGCGACTTCGCGCTCTCGTACAACCCGGCTCCGGCGGTCGCGGCCGTGGTGCTGAGCGTGGTGGGTGCCCGGCTGGCCGGTTTCATCGCCGCCTTCCGCACCGCGCGGATCCAGCCCGTGGTGGCGCTGCGCGAGTCGCAGACCGAGCCGCCGAAGCTGGGCCGGGTCCGGCTCAACGCCGGGCGGATCCTCATCGTGCTGGGCCTGGCGGCGGCCGTCGGGCTGCCGATGGCGATACCCGGCCAGCTCGCGATGGCGGGCGCCGCGGGCTCGCTGCTGATCCTGATGTTCGGCTGCGCCCTGATCGGGCCTCAGCTGGTGAAGCTCGTCACGGGCCTGCTGGCGCCGCTGCTGCGCCGCTTCCGGGTCAGCGGCTACCTGGCCGCCGCCAACACCAGCGCCAACTCGCGCCGCCTCAGCGCCGCCGTGGTCCCGCTGGCGCTCGGCGCGGCCATGGCCCTGATGCAGCTCTCCACCCTCTCCACGGTCGAGGCGGCCGCCAAGCACCAGGCCGCCACCGGCGTCGTCGCGGACTACGTGCTGACCAGCGACGCCACCGGGCTCTCACCCGAACTGGCCGGTACCGTACGGGCGTTGCCGGGTGTCGGCACGGCCGGCCCGGTCGCCCGCTCCCAGGTGATGCTCACCTACCGCGAGATCGACAAGATGGCCACCCGTCCCTTCAGCGCGCAGGGCGTCGACCCGCGCGGCATCGGCCGGACCCTCGACCTGGACGTGCGCAAGGGCAGCCTGGACGGGCTGACCGGCGACACCGTGGCGCTCAGCTGGATGGCCGCGGACACCGCGGGCCTCGGCGTGGGCGACCTCGCCGACGTCAATCTCGGCGACGGCGTCGAGAAGAAGCTGAAGGTGGTCGCCGTCTACGGCAACGGCCTGGGCTTCGGCGACGTCACGCTCCCCCACGACCTGCTGACCGCGCACACCACCGACCGGCTCGACGCGGCCCTGCTGGTGACGGCGGCGGGCGCAGGCGACCGCGAGCGGGTGGGCACCGCCCTGACCGGCCTGGCGCAGCACACCCCGACCCTGCGGGTGCAGCGGCCCGACGAGTTCGCGGCGGTCCAGCAGGGCCAGTTCGCCCAGCAGTCCTGGACCAACCTGATAGCCAACTCCCTGTTGCTGCTCTACGTGCTGATCGCGGTGGTGAACACCCTGGTGATGGCGACCACGGCCCGCAGCCGCGAGTTCGCCATGCTCCGCCTGATCGGCACCAGCCGGCGCCAGACCCGCCGGATGATGTGCGTGGAGTCCTGGGTCGTGGTGATCACGGCGATCGTGGCGGGCGTCTTCATCGCCGTCCCGCCGACGGTCGGCAGCAGCCTGGCCATGACGGGCCGTCCCCTGCCGCACGTGGACCCGGCGGTCTGGGCGGGCGTCGCCGCGTTCGTCGCCCTGCTCGGCTGGGCCTCCATCGCCCTGTCCACGCGCTCGGCCCTGCGCGGCCGGCCGATCGACGCGGTGTACACGGGTGACTAGGGCCGCGATGACCGGCCGGAGCAGGTGATCGACTCGACTCGGCCGCGTACCGTACGACAACAGGGCGGGTGCTCCGGATCTCTCCGGGGCACCCGCCCTGTCCGTGGGGGGGCGACGGCTGCGGCGACAGGCCGTCAAGGCACCTGATGCGAGGCTCAGGCAGAGGGTCAGGCAGCGGTCTGCTCCGCCTGCTCCATCGCCCGTATGAGGCTGGCGGGCCGCATGTCGGTCCAGTTCTTCTCCACGTGGTCGAGGCACGCCTGGCGGCTGTCCTCCCCGAACACGATGGTCCAGCCGGCCGGGACCTCGGCGAAGACGGGCCACAGCGAGTGCTGGTTCTCGTCGTTCACCAGGACGTAGAAGGTGCCGTTGTCGTCGTCGAACGGATTGTCCATGAGTCTGTGTCTCCCCTTCGGTCGTGCCGATGGTGGCCCGTGTGATCGGCACGGCGCAACGATTTAAGGCAGGGCCGAAGCTCATGGTCCGGCCACGCGCGGCCCACTACGTTCCGAGCCGGAACCACCCGGTTCTGCGGCGCAGAGGAGGGCGTGACCGTGCCGGTCAGCACAATCAACGGAATCAGCCTCGGCTACGAGGTCACCGGCCACGGCGAGCCCGTGGTGATGGTCATGGGCACCGGGGCCGGCGGCCGTGCCTGGCACCTGCACCAGGTGCCGGCGCTGGTGGCCGCGGGCTATCAGGTGGTCACCTTCAACAACCGCGGCATCCCGCCCACCGACGCCTGCGCGGACGGGATCACCGTCGAGGACCTGGTGGCCGACACGGCCGCCCTGGTCGAGCATCTGGGCCTGGGGCCCAGCCGGTTCGTGGGCACCTCGCTCGGCGCCCACGTCGTCCAGGAGCTGTGCCTGTCCCGTCCGGACCTGGTCACCGACGCCGCGCTGCTGGCGACCCGGGGCCGCAAGGACGCGATGCGCCGCTACCGCGACCGCGCCGTACGGGAGTTGCACGACAGCGGGGCCGTCCTGCCGCCGAGCTACGCCGCGACCGTACGCGCCATGGAGTACCTCTCCCCCGCGACGCTCGACAAGGACGGCGAGATCCAGGACTGGCTCGACCTCTTCGAGGTGGCTCCGGCCGGTGCGGCGCCCGGCTACCGGGCCCAGCTGGGCATCGAGATGGCCCCGGACCGGCTGCGTGCCTACCGGCAGATCACGGCACGCTGTCTGGTCATCGGGTTCGCCGACGACCTGGTTCTCCCCCCGCGTCTGAGCCGGGAGGTCGCGGACGCCATCCCGGGTGCGCGGTACGTCGAGATCGAGAACGCGGGCCATTACGGCTACATGGAACGCCCGGACCGTGTGAACGCCGAACTCCTGCGCTTTTTCGGGCGCCTTGAGGAAACAGAGGTTTCCGGGCGAGCGGAGGAAGTGCGCGCATGATTGTCGCAACGTCCGTGCGGGCGAGGGAACTTGGCCTGCTCCACCCGCGGGTCTGGCGCCTGGCGTCTGAGCGTCCGCTGCTGTCGGCGGCGGGCCTTTCGGCCGACGAGGCGGCCTCTCTCCACCAGCCGCACCGGCCGGTCCCCGCGGGATACCGCGAACTGCTCTCCGCACTGGGCCACCCGTCCGTCGTACCCGCCGGTGAACGCCTGCGCGAGCTCGTGGCCACCCGCGGCTGGCAGTCGCACGGCGCCGTCGTCGACGCCGTCACCGTGGCGACACTGCGCCACGGTGCGGGCATCGGGCTGCACCGGGCACCGTCGGCCGGTGACGGGCAGGACCTGCTCGTCACCCGCGCGGAGGGCGGCGAGCGGATCGTCCCGGCCTTCTCCACCAAGTCCCGTCCGATCCCGCCGGGCGACCTCGTCTACGGCCTCACCCGGGACGGCCGGACCGTGGAGCCGCTCGCCTGGCTGGGCAAGCGCGACTGCGACGCGGCCGCCCACCAGCTCACCGCGGACACCCACGAGGCCCTCCTCGTGGTCCTCGGTGCGCCCGGCGAGGACGCGGCGCACGCCGAGGAGATCGGCGCCACCGTCGCCGAGGTCCTCGCCGCGGCCCGGATCGAACTGACCATGACACCTGTGCCACTCGGAGTCCCCGAACCGGATTCGAAGGCTCCGCCAGGTTCATGACTTGTTGACACCCTTCGCCGCCTTTGCGGGACCTGCCTGTAAGGTGCTGGTGCCGCGCGGGACTGATTCAGAATCAATCGAAACCGAAAAGTTGGGGGAACATCCATGTCCAATTCCATCTCCGCGTACAGCCGGTTCGGTGAGCAGACCGCGGCGGACACCATGCGCTCGGCCCTGCGCGAGCTGGTCATCGAGGACCTCGACGCGCCCTCGTCCGCGGGCGCCGCCCTGCTGTCCGTCTGCGTCGTTTCCGCACCGGCCGGCACGTCCCTCGTGACCCCCGTACACGCCGAGTAGCAGACGGGGACAGGGGATCGACGCATGTCCGTGCCGGACGTGGACCATGCCGCGCCGTCGGGGGAGGAGGACGGCGCGCGGCTCGGTTTCAAGAGCCATCTGCGGGCGACCCTGGTCCCCGGAGAAGCCGCGTATCTCGTCTCGCACCGCGGCGTCACGGCCCTGCACGGCCCGCCCGCCGAGGTCCTCGTCCCCCTGCTGGACGGCAGCCGCGCCCCCGCGGCCGTCGTGCGCGAGGCCGCTCCGTCGCTGACACCGGAGGAGGCCCACGCCTCGCTGCGCGCTCTGGACGCCGCCGGGCTGCTCCGGCTGCGGCCCGCCGCCCCGGACGCCGCGCCCGGCGGCACGCACGGTGACCCGGCGGCGGAGGCTTACTGGGACCTGGCCGGCCTCGACGGCGGCCAGGTCCCGCACGAGCTGTCGCACCGCACCCTGCGGGTGGTCGCGCCCGCGGGCATGGACACCGCCGAGGCCGAAGCCGCCTGCGCCGCCTCCGGCCTCGTCCTCGCCGCCTCCGCAGAGGACGCGACCCTCACCCTCGTCCTGTGTGAGGACTACCTCTCGCCATGGCTGCGGGAGATCGACGCCGAACACCGCGCGGCCGGACGCCCCTGGCTGCTGGCCGGCCTCGGCTCCACCGCCTCCTGGGTCGGACCGGTGCTCCGGCCGCACGACGGCCCCTGCTGGCACTGCCTGGCGACCCGGCTGCGCGGCCACCGCCGCTCCGAGGAACCGCTGCGGCGAGCCCTCGCTCTGGCCGGGCCACCGCCGCGCCCGGCGGCCACCCTGCCGGCAGGGCGCTCACTGACGGTCCAGCTGGCCGTCCTGGAAGCCGCCAAGTGGCTGGCAGGCGTGCGCAACGACACCCAGAGCGCCGTCCACATCTTCGACACCCTGCGGTTCGGCGCCACCTCCCACCCGGTCGCCCGGCTGCCCCAGTGCCCGGCCTGCGGCGACCCCGGCCTGGTGGCGCGGCGGGCCGGCCGCCCGTTCGTGGCGCGGTCGCGCCCCAAGACCGCGCTCGGCCTCAACGGCCACCGGGCCCTGTCCCCCGCCGAGATGCTGCGCCGGTACGCGCCGCTGGTCGACCCGGTCACCGGGATCGTCCGCGAGATCCGGCGGGCCCCGGGCAGCCCCGCCTTCGTCGACGCCTTCGTGGCCGGCGAGAACCTGGCCATGCGCAGCCCCACCCTCGCGGGGCTGCGCGCCGGCCTGCGCTCCCTCAGCGGCGGCAAGGGCCTGAGCGAGGAGGAGGCCCGGACCAGCGCCCTGGGTGAGGCGGTCGAACGGTACAGCGCCACCCGGCAGGGCGACGAGCCCGTCGTCCGCGACACCTACCGCGCGCTGGGACCCGCGGCCGCGCTGCACCCCAACGCCTACCAGCTCTACTCCGACGAGCAGTTCGCCCGGCGCGACGCCGTCAACGCGCGCGGCGACCGGCTGCAGTACGTACCGCCGCGCTTCGACGAGGACCTGCCCACCGACTGGACCCCGGTCTGGTCACTCACCCACGGCGTCCGACGCCTGGTGCCCACCTCCCTGCTGTACTTCAGCGAAGAGCCCTCGCCCGACGGGCTGTTCGCCGACTCCAACGGCAACGCCGCCGGCTCCAGCCCCGAGGACGCCCTGGTCCAGGGGTTCCTGGAGCTCATCGAGCGGGACGCGGTGGCCTTGTGGTGGTACAACCGGACCCGGCGTCCCGGGATCGACCTCGACGCGTTCGACGAGCCGTACATCGGCCGGCTCCGCGCGGGCTACCGCTCCGTGGACCGCGAAATCTGGGCCCTGGACCTCACCTCCGACTTCGGCATCCCGGTGGTGGCGGCCCTGTCCCGGCGCACCGACAAGCCGGCCGAGGACATCGTCTTCGGCTTCGGCGCGCACTTCGACCCGCGCCTCGCGCTGCGCCGCGCGCTGACCGAGATGGGCCAGCTGCTGCCGCTCGTGGCCGCGGCCACACCGGAGGGCACCGGCTACCGCGTCACCGACCCCGAGCCGCTGGACTGGTGGCTGCGCGCCACGGTCTCCGGCCGCCCGTATCTGCGCCCCGACGGCTCACGGCCGCACGGCCCCGCCGACTGGACGTACGTGGCGACCGCCGACCTGCGGGAGGACGTCGAGCTGATCACCGACACCGTCCGCGCCCGCGGGATGGAGCTGCTCGTCCTCGACCAGACACGGCCCGACCTGGAACTTCCCGTGGTCAAGGTGATGGTGCCCGGGCTGCGGCACTTCTGGCCCCGGTTCGCGCCCGGCCGGCTCTTCGACGCCCCGGTGGCCCTGGGGCACCTCGCGCGGCCGACTCCGTACGAACATCTGAATCCAGTCCCGCTGTTCGTTTAGCTGTTCGACCAACCCTATGATCAAGCCAAACGCTAAGGTTCGGCCACAAAGCAGACAAGGCAGCCCACGCACACGACCATGCCACGGCACGACAAGACCGACACCGCACCTCCGGCGACCGTGCCGGGCGGGGCCGCACACCACACGCCCGACGTCCCGGACCTGCCGGCACCCCGGCTGGCCCGCGTGATCCTCACGGCCGCACTGATCAGCTACCTGAGCGTCACGGTCCTCAACCTGGTGGGCACCGACCTGCCCACACCGTCGCTCCTCACCTCGCTCGTCTGCCTGGTCCTCATCTTCGCCCTCCAGCTGCGGCACTCCGGCGCCGCCGTGCGCCGGGCCCCCGGCCGGCACAGGACCCTGACCCTGGGCGCCCAGGCGCTGCTGACCTACCTGCCGATCGCGGTCTTCCACTCGCAATGGGGCGCCATGGCCGGCTTCCTCGCCGGCTCACTGCTCCTGCTGCTGCCCGGCCGCTGGGCCTGGCCCGCGTACGGGTGCGTCGGGCTGACCATGCTGATCCCGCCGACCCTGGACGGCCTCTCCCTCGTGGAGACCGTCTACCTGGCACAGTCCACCCTGCTGACCGGCCTGGTGGTGTACGGACTGACGCGGATGGCCGAGCTCGTCCAGGCCCTGCACGACACCCGCAGCCAGCTCGCGGGCCTGGCGGTGGCCAGGGAACGGCTGCGCTTCGCCCGGGACCTCCATGACCTCCTCGGCTACAGCCTCTCGGCGATCACGCTCAAGAGCGAGCTGATCCACCGCCTGATTCCCGTCCAGCCCCGCAGGGCCATGGAGGAGGTCAGCGAGGTGCTCAGCATCTCCCGGCAGTCGCTGGCCGACGTGCGCGCGGTCTCCAGCGGCCTGCGCAGCATGTCCCTGGAGCAGGAGATGCGGTCGGCCCAGTCGGTGCTGGAGGCGGCCGATGTCGAGGTGCGGTTGGAGATCCGGCTGGGCACCCTCGGCCAGGACGTCGACTCCGTGCTGGCCGCCGTGCTCCGCGAGGCCGTGACCAACGTGCTGCGGCACTCGCGCGCCGGCACCTGCGTGCTGACGGCCGTCCAGGAGGAAGGCCGGGTGCGGCTTTCGGTCTCCAACGACGGCGTGGACCCGTCGTACCGCGACGCGTCGCCCCACAGTGGCCGCGGGCTGGGCAATCTGCGGGAGCGCCTGCGGTCCACCCAGGGCACGCTCACCGTCACCCGCGGCCCGGGCGGCACCTTCGAACTGGTCGCACAGACCCCGGCACGGCCGCCGCGCAGACTCGCAGACCCTGACGACGCCGGCCTCGGCGCCCAGGACCCCGCCGCCTGACCTGGGAGGACCCTTCATCATGACGATCCGCATCCTGCTGGCAGAAGACATGAACATGGTGCGCGGCGCCCTGGTCGCCCTGCTCAACCTGGAGGACGACCTGGAAGTCGTCTGCGAGGTCGAGCGCGGCGACGAGATCCTCGACGCCGCCGCCCGGCACACGCCGGACGTCGCCATCATCGACATCGACCTGCCCGGAATCGACGGACTCACCGCGGCCGAGCGGCTGCACAGGCAGCTCCCGGGGTGCCGCACCCTGATCCTCACCAGCCTCGGCCGTCCCGGCGCGCTGCGCAGGGCGCTGGCCGCGCAGGTGTCCGGCTTCCTGCTCAAGGACGCCCCTCCCCAGGAACTGGCCGCGGCCGTACGCAGCGTGGCGGCCGGGAACCGGGTGATCGACTCGCAGCTGGCCCTCTCCGCGTGGAACAGCACGGAGAGCCCGCTGACCGCACGCGAGTCGGAGGTCCTGCGACTGGCGGCCGACGGCCTGGAACCCGTCGACATAGCCAGACACCTCCAACTCTCGCTCGGCACCGTCCGGAACTACCTCACCACCGTGGTGACCAAGCTCAACGCCCGGAACCGGGTGGACGCCATCAAGATCGCACGCGATTCCGAATGGCTGCTGTGACGTTCCCGTACGAGCACCACGGACGAGTATGGCGGCCGGGCCGGGGGCGGCGGTACCGCGAGACTCATGACTTCGGCATGAATCTTTCACGTGTACAACGCGGGGCACAGGCCCTCCGCCTCCACCTGCGACACGGATGCGTCACGCCCCGTCCCTCTTGTTGAGATAGGCGAGGACGGCGAGCACGCGGCGGTGGCCGCTGTCGCTCGCCGGCAGCCCGAGTTTGAGGAAGACATTGCCGATGTGCTTGCTCACCGCGCGCTCGGTGACCACCAGTTGGGCGGCGATCGTGGCGTTGTCCCGGCCCTCCGCCATCAGCTGGAGCACCTCGCGCTCGCGCGGCGTCAGCGAGTCGATCGGGTCGTCCTTGCGGGTGGCCAGCAGCTCGGCCACCACCTCCGGGTCCAGCGCGGTGCCGCCGGAGGCGACCCGGTCCAGGGCGTCGAGGAACTCGTCGACCCGCCCGACGCGGTCCTTGAGCAGGTAGCCCACGCCGCTCGCGCCGCCGCCCAGCAGCTCGGCCGCGTAGGTCTCCTCGACGTACTGCGACAGCACGAGCACGGGCATCCCGGGGATCTGCGCCCGCGCCGCGAGCGCCGCGCGCAGCCCTTCGTCCCGGAAGCCGGGCGGCATCCGCACGTCCAGTACCGCGACGTCCGGTCGGTGTTCCAGGAGGGCGGGCAGCACCTCGGGGCCGCCGGCCGCCACCGCCACCACCTCGTGCCCCGCGGAGGTGAGGAGCAGGACGAGCCCCTCCCGCAGCAGGGCGTTGTCCTCGGCGATCACCACACGCACGGCAGCTCCACTTCGATCGTGGTCGGCCCCCCGATGGGGCTCGACACCCGGACGGTGCCGTCGAGCGCCGCGATCCGCCGCCGCATGCCGAGCAGCCCGCTGCCACCCGTCTCGTCGGCGCCCCCGCAACCCTCGTCACGCACCGTGATCCTCAACGCCCGAGGTGTCCGGGCGAGTTCCACCCAGGCGCGGCGGGACCCGCTGTGCTTGGCCGCGTTGGTGAGCGCTTCGGCGACGGCGAAGTACGCCGCCGCCTCCACCGCGGCAGGCGCGCGCACCTCGTCCTGCATGTCCTTCTCTGCCACCGCGACCTCCAGGCCGCTGCCGGCGGCGAGCGCCCGGACCGCGCCGACCAGCCCGCGGTCGGTCAGGATCGGCGGGTGCATGCCGCGCACCACGTGCCGGAGCTCGGTCAGCGCCTCCTCGACCTGGTCCTGCGCGTCGCTGAGGAGCTTGCGGGCGGCGTCGGGGTTGCTGTCGTACGCCCTCCTGGCCAGCCCCACCCGCATCGACAGCGCCACCAGGCGGGCCTGCGTACCGTCGTGCAGGTCGCGCTCGATGCGCCGCAGCTCGGCGCCGTGCGCCGCCACCGCGCCCGCCCGGGTCGCGGTCAACTCCTCTACGCGCTCGGCGAGTTCGGCGTTGCGCCGGGCGTCCGCCGAGGGCTCCAGCAGGGACCGGGACCAGGCCGCGTCCAGGTCGGCGAGCCGGGTGACGAGCGGCAGCACCAGGGCGCGGTGGCCCAGCAGCCCGCACCACACGCCGTCGACGAGGAGGGCGAAGATCCAGACGAGGAGCGCGGCGTACGCCAGCAGCCAGCCGTAGAGGAAGTGAGCCGCCAGCCATCGCAGGTCGCGGTAGGTGCCCTGGTCCTTGACCGCCGTGCGCACGCGCTCGGAAAGCGTGCCGGCGAGCGGCACGTACGCCTCGGGGACCTCCTCCCCCGTCCAGTGGGCCACCTCACGCCGCTTGACCCCGGCGAGCTTGCGCAGCAGCAGCACGGTCTCCGGCAGCACACCCGCGCCGATCACCAGCACCGTGACGACCGCGGTGAACACCAGGACGGGCAGGAACAGAAGCGACGCCAGAGCCAGCCCGGCCGATCTCAGCAGCTGCCTCGTCGCCCGCCACGCGAGCCACAGCCTCTCTCTCATGGCTATGAGACTAGGCGACCACCGAGCACGGCAAAGGAGTGCGCACCACCCGCCCCGTGGTGTAGCGGGCTACACCACGAGTCCGGTAGAGCGCTCCCTCGATCTCCGGCCCGGGAAGCGGCATTGTGGTGTCCACCGGGGAAAACGCCCCGGTGGAAACGCCCCCGGGGCAACGCCCCGGAGAGAACGCCCGGGGAACCGTCCCCACCGCTCAACGAAGGGAAACGGCCATGAAGGCCCTGAAGGCCCTGCTCTGGATCCTCCTCGTGGCAGCCGTCGCCGCCAACGTCTCCACCAGCTTCGCCTTCGAGGGCGCCAAGCAGGTCGCCATCAGCGTCAGCACGGGCTCGGTGGCCATCGCGTCGGCGGTGTGCCTCTTCCTCACGCGCAACAAGCGGCGGACGAAGACTTCCTGATCCACGGGGTCCGGCCCCGTCCTGCGTCGCAAGGCCCGCCGCGGGGTGCGGCCGGAGTGGGGTGCGGTGGGGGCCACGGGGCGGGGTCAGAGGCTCAGGGTGATCGCGGCTCCGATGCCACCGAGGCCCAGGGCGACGGCGGCGGAGAGCCAGCCGCCCCGGCCCCACGGGAAGAAGCGGTCGACGGCGAGGCGGCCGGGGCCGAGGGCGGCGACGGCGAGCGCCACGACGGTGATGCCGACGCTGTACTCCACGCCGCCCTGGGCCTCCCACAGCCCGTTGGCACCGGTGACGGTGGCCATGGCATTGATCATCACGCCGATGAGGGCCGCCGCAGCGAGCGGGGTCAGGAACCCCAGCGCCAGGCCCAGGCCGCCGAGACCCTCGGAGAGGCCGCCGATCACGGCGAAGACCCTGCCCGGGCGGTAGCCGAGGGCCTCGAAGCCCTGGCCGGTGGCCGTCAGGCCCTGGCCGCCGAAGACCCCGAAGAGCTTCTGGGCGCCGTGCGCGGCCATGAGCAGGCCGAAGGTGAGTCGGAGAAGCAGAAGTCCCCAGTCGCCCGCGGCGGACCAGGGTCCGGCGGGGTACCGCGCCATGCGCTCCGCGGGCGGGGACGGCCCGTTGACGGTCTTCATCTCGTGCTCCGGAGGGGAACGGAGGACGGTTACGAGGTGGCGAGGACGGGTGGCGGCGGGGCGCCGACCGGACTCACCGTCGGCTGTGTTCGGCTGTTCTCGACTATTTCTCCCATCATTGTTGGATTTATTCCTCCGCGAGGTCAAGCGAACTGGGAGAAATACGTGGAAGTACGTATTTGACGCAGAAAGATGGGTGTTAGGGGCACTAGAGTGGCGCTGTGGGACTGGATGCCGCCTCGCTGACCTCGCTGGCCGTCCTCGGTGACGACCTCCGCCGTCGCATGTTCCAGTTCGCGCGGCGGGCCCGGCGGCCGGTCACCCGCGAAGAGGTGGCCGACAGCCTGGGGATCTCCCGCAAGCTGGCCGCTTTCCACCTCGACAAGCTGGTGGCGGCGGGGCTGCTGCACACCCGCTACGAGGCCGCCGCCGGCGTCCGCAAGGTCGGCCGCCGGCCCAAGGTGTACGAGCTGGTGGCCGAGGCCATCGCGGTGAGCATCCCCGAGCGCCGCCACGAGCTCCTGGCCGGTTTCCTCACCGAGGCGGTCACGACCGCCGCGGACGGTGAGTCGGCCCGCGCGGCCGCGCTCCGGGTCGCCCGCGAGCACGGCGAGGCGCTGGGCGCCGCCGACCGCGCGCGAGTGCGGCCCGGGCGGCTGGGCGCCGAGCGCGGACTGAGTCTGGCCGCGGAGACGCTGGACGCGTTCGGGTTCGAGCCGGAGCGCACCGCCCCCACCGTGCTGCGGCTGCGGAACTGCCCGTTCCATCCGCTGGCCGCCACGGCCCCGGAGCTCGTCTGCGGCGTCAACCAGGCGTTCCTGGCCGGCTATCTGCGCGGCCTGGGCAGCGACCGGACCCGCGCCGTGCAGGCACCGCGGCCCGGCTCGTGCTGCGTCGAACTGCGCGGCGACGAGGCGGCGGCCCGGCCCCCGGAGGACGGCACCGCCCGCGAGCGGTGACGCCGCGGCCCGCCGCGCGGGCGCCCCGCGCGGCGCCGGTCAGCCGCCGGACCCGGCCGGCCGGCGCCCCGCCTCGCGGTACAACTCCTTGGCGATCAGGGACCGTTGGACCTCCGTGGCGCCCTCGTAGATGCGCGGGGCGCGGACCTCGCGATAGAGGTGCTCCAGGAGGTGGCCGCGGCACAGGGCGCGGGCGCCGTGGATCTGGACGGCGGCGTCGACGACGTCCTGCGCGGTCTCGGTGGCCAGGAGCTTGGCCATCGCCGAGCGGCGGGCGATGTCCGGGGCGCCGCGGTCGTAGGCGGCCGCGGCCGCGTACACCAGGAGCCGGGCGGCCTCGATACGGGTGGCCATCTCGGCGAGCCGGTGGCCGACGGACTGGAGGTCCTTCAGCGGTCCGCCGAACGCGGTGCGGGTGCCGGCGTGCGCCAGCGCGGCGTCCAGCGCGGCCTGCGCCATGCCGACCGCGAACGCGCCGACGCTGGGCCGGAAGAGGTTCAGGGTGCGCATCGCCACGCCGAAGCCGCCGCCCACCTCTCCGAGCACGTCGTCGGCGGTCACCGGTGTGCCGTCGAAGACCAGGGTGCCGATGGGGTGCGGGCTGAGCATGTCCAGCGGTGCGCCGGTCAGCCCCGGGCGGTCGGCGGGGACGAGGAAGGCGGTGATGCCGCGGGCCCCGTCGGCGCCGCCGGTGCGGGCGAAGACGGTGGCGAAGTCGGCCTCGGGTGCGTTGGAGATCCAGCACTTCTCACCGGACAGCCGCCAGCGGCCGGGGCCGTCGGGCGCGGCGGCCAGGGCGAGCGCCGCGGCGTCCGAGCCGGCGCCCGGCTCGCTCAGCGCGAAGGCCGCGACCGCCCGGCCGGCCGTCACCTCCGGCAGCCAGCGGGCCCGTTGGGCCGCCGTCCCGGACTGGACGATCGGGCCGGCCCCCAGCCCCTGGAGCGCCAGGGCGGTCTCCGCCTCCGTGCACTCCTGGGCCAGCGACTCCCGCAGCAGGCACAGGTCGAGCGCCCGCGGGCTGCCGCCGTCGGGGAACAGCCGCTCCAGCAGGCCGAGTTCGCCGAGGGCGGCGACCAGCGGGCGGTTGATCCGGCCCGGTTCCCCCTTCTCCGCCAGGGGGCGCAGGCGTTCGGCCGTGCGGGCGCGCAGCCGGGCGCACCACTCCTGTTGCTCCGGTCCCAGTGCGAATGCGGTCACGAGGCGGCTCCCTGGTAGCGGTACCGGACGCGGCGACGGTCCGGCGACCGGATATCGCGGTCTGTTGACTGCCGTCACGAAGACGTTACGCTGACGGGCATCCGTACGGCAGTCCTCCCGGTCCTCTCCCCCACACCTCCACCCCTCCCCGGCCGCCCGGCGGCCACCCGGCGCAAGGGGGCGCACCCGCATGGAGCTACGGTCCTCGGCCCACACCGACACCTTCACCCGCGACCGGCTGCCCCCGCCCGAGCAGTGGCCGCACCTCACAGACCTGGGCTATCCCGACCGGCTGAACTGCGGCGCGGAACTCCTCGACGCGACCATCGCCCGGCTGGGCGGGAACCGGCCCGCGGTCCGCGACGCCCACGGCCAGGTGTGGTCCTACGAGGAGCTGCGGGCGCGGGCAGACGCCATCGCGCATGTCCTCACCGGTCCGCTGGGCCTCGTCCCGGGCAACCGCGTACTGCTCCGCGGCCCCACCACGCCCTGGCTGGCCGCCTGCTGGCTCGCCGTCATGAAGGCCGGCGCGGTGGCGGTGACGGTCCTGGCGGCGCACCGGCCGGACGAACTCGCCACGATCTGCCGGATCGCCCGGGTCCGGCACGCGCTGTGCGACGCAGCGGCGGTCGGCGATCTGGTCCGGGCCGAGGTCCCGGCGCTGCGGATCACCACGTACGGGGGCGACGGCCCGGACGACCTGGCGCGCCGCGCGCGGCCCGGCGGCGCACCGTACCCGGCGGTGCCGACCGCCTCCGACGATGTCGCGCTGATCGCCTTCACCTCGGGCACCACCGGCCGCCCCAAGGGGTGCCTGCACTTCCACCGCGACGTGCTGGCCGTCGCGGACACCTTCTCGGCGCAGGTGCTGCGGCCGCGCCCGGACGACGTGTTCGCCGGCAGCCCGCCGCTCGGCTTCACCTTCGGGCTGGGCGGGCTGGTGGTGTTCCCGCTGCGGGCCGGGGCCTCGGCGTACCTGGCCGACTGGGGCGGGCCCCGGCGGCTGCTCCGCGACGTCGCGGCCCACCGGATCTCGGTGCTGTTCACCGCGCCGACCGCCTACCGGGCGATGCTGGCCGAACTCGACGGCCACGACCTGTCCTCGCTGCGCCGCTGCGTCTCGGCCGGCGAGAACCTGCCCGCCGCCACCTGGCGTTCCTGGTACGAGGCGACCGGCCTGCGGATCATCAACGGGATCGGCGCCACCGAACTGCTGCACATCTTCCTGTCCGCCGCCGACGACGCCATACGGCCGGGGACGACGGGGCTGCCGGTGCCCGGCTACGAGGCGCGGGTGGTGGACCCGGACGGCCGGCCGGTGCCGGACGGCGCACCGGGGCTGCTCGCGGTCCGCGGCCCGACCGGCTGCCGCTACCTCGCCGACGACCGGCAGACCGCCTACGTCCGCGACGGCTGGAACCTCACCGGCGACACCTACGTCCGGGACCGGGACGGCTACTTCCGCTATGTGGCCCGCGCGGACGACATGATCATCTCGGCCGGGTACAACATCGCCGGCCCCGAGGTGGAGGACGCCCTGCTGCGGCACCCGGACGTCACCGAGGCGGCGGTGGTCGGCCGGCCCGACGCGGACCGCGGCGAGGTCGTCGTCGCCCATGTGGTGCTGCGGGACGGCGTGCCCGCCGGCGAGGAAACCGTCGCCGCGCTGCGCTCCTTCGTCAAGTCCCGGATCGCGCCCTACAAGTGCCCGCGCGAGGTGGTCTTCCACACCGCGCTGCCGCGCACCCCGACCGGCAAGCTCCAGCGCTTCCGGCTGCGCGAGGGGGAAGTAGATTGAACCGGTGAACGACGAGCAAGCCCAGGCCACTCCGCGGTCCCTGATCGTCACCCTGTACGGGGCCTACGGACGCGGCGGGGCGGAGACCTCCGGCGGTGCGCCCGGCCCGGTGCCGGTGGCCGCGCTGATCCGGCTGCTCGGCGTGCTCGGCGTGGACCCGCCGTCGGTGCGCTCGGCGGTCTCCCGGCTCAAGCGCCGCGGACTGCTGGTCCCGGAGCGCACCCTCGCCGGCGCCGCCGCGTACGGGCTCTCCGACGCGGGACACCAGCTGCTGGCCGACGGCGACCGCCGGATATTCGGCCGGCCCGCGGGCCGGCCGGAGGGCTGGGTTCTGGCCGTCTTCTCCGTCCCCGAGGCGGAGCGGCACAAGCGTCATCTGCTGCGCTCCCGGCTGGCCCGGCTGGGCTTCGGCACCGCGGCCCCCGGAGTGTGGATCGCCCCCGCGCACCTCTACGAGGAGACCCGGCACACCCTGGAACGTCTGCAACTGGCCGACTACGCGGACCTGTTCACGGGCGAGCACGCCGGTTTCACACCCACCGCGCAGGCCGTGGCGCGCTGGTGGGACCTGGACGCCCTGGCCGCGCGGCACCGCGCCTTCCTGACCGTGCACGAACCGGTCCTGTCCCGCTGGACCCGGCGCCGCACACTGCCCCCCGAGGCCGCCTACCGCGACTATCTGCTGGCCCTGGACGCCTGGCGGCGCCTGCCCTACGCGGATCCCGGCCTGCCCCCGCACCTGCTGCCGGCGAACTGGCCCGGCGGCCGCGCGGCGGAGGTGTTCGCCCGGCTGCACGCCCGGCTGCGGGACGCCGGTGCCCGCTACGTACACGAGGCGATGGCCGGGCCGCACCGCACCCAGGACGCCGGCTGACCCTCCCCGCTCCCGGCCTGGTCCACCGGGCGGGCGGCCCGCCATGTCCTCGTACGTCCCGCGCCATCGCCTCCGGCCCGCGGCCCCGGTGTTCCCCCTGGGCCGCGGGCACTCTCCCGTGCCCTAGGGCGTGTCCGATGGGGCAGGGCCGGGGCCGCGACGCCTGGCACAGCACCTCGCCGCGTTGCCGAATCGTCCCGATAGCTCCGCTATCAAGACGCTCCGGCGCCTTGCGATGCACCGCACCAGACGCCCCGGCCTATCCGACCCTGACCCATCGGACACGCCCTAGGGCAGGCGTCGCCGCCGCTGCTGTGCGCCCACCGGGACGGCGGCGGCCCGGCGCTGCCGGACGACCGGACCGGCGGCGGTCGACGGCCGCGGCCGGGCGGCGGCGATCACCGACACCACGTCCTTGAAGGAGCTGCACATCCGCGTCCCGGCCACCGCGGCGAGTTCACCGAAGGTTCCGCTGCCGTAGGTGACCGCGACCGGCTCCATGCGCGCGGTCACCGCCATCCGCATGTCCCCCACGGTGTCCCCGACATAGGCGCTCTGCCAGGCCGGGACCCCCAGCCGGCCGGCCGCGCGCAGCACCAGCTCCGGGTGCGGCTTGCCGCGCCGGACCATGTCCTGGCCGACGACCGGGCCGACCAGGTCGCGGATGCCCATCACCTCGAGCAGGGACTCGGCGCTGCGGGTGGTCTTGGAGGTGGCGACGGCGAGTTCGACGCCGTGCGCGCGCAGCGCGGACAGCCCGGCCGTCACACCGGGATAGAGCAACTGCGGCCCCTGGCACAGGACCTCGTAGGAGAACAGCTCACGGTAGCGGGAGATGGCGGCCTGGACCCGGCCGTCGTCCTCGGGCCGGCCCAGCAGGCGTCCGAACGCGGCGGCCGGGGGCTTGCCGATGGCCGCGGCCGCCTGCCGCGAGGTCACCGAGCAGCCCTGCTCCTTGGCCACCTTGATCAGCAGTTTGCTGATCGCGGGCAGGGTGTTGGCGAGGGTGCCGTCCAGATCGAAGACAGCGGCCCTGAGCGCCTCGCCGCCGGCGCTCCGCGCACCTCTCACAGGACGTTCGCCGACTTCCGTTGATACGCGCATGGCTGGGGACCTTTCCGGGTTCCGATGGGTGCGGGGGCTCGGGTGACTGGACGGGCTCAGCTGGTCGGGCGGGCCTGTGGTCGACGACTGTGGCGGCAGAGGCGGTCTCGCCGTGGCGCACCGCTGTCCAAGGGCGGTGCGCGACCGTCGGGGCGGCGGCTCGGAAGGGATCGTCCCGTTTACCGCCTTCGGAGATTTAAAAACCGCCTGCGCTGTTTGTCAATGCGCCTTAGCCCCTCCCTGACACTCGGCGTCGACCCCCGAGGAACCAGGCAGGCTCTGGCCGAGGCGCCCGACGGCGGTCGGATACGGCCCTCGGAACGAGCGATCACTTCCCGACAGGGCAGGGCAGATCCAGCCATTCCCGCGCACAAAAGCGAACCGCATGGTTGGTTTTCTCTGTAGACTGCAAAGACGTTGCAGTCGTACGAGAGACGGGACGGACACCGTGCCCACGCAGCATCGCGCCATCCAGAGCCGTCAGGCGCTCATCCGCTCGGCCGCAGAGACCTTCCTGGAAAAGGGAGTGCCCGCCGCGGGCATGGTCGAGATCAGCCGGCGGGCCCGACTCAGCAAGGGCGCCCTCTACTTCCACTTCACGTCCAAGGACGACCTGACCCTCGCGGTGCGGGACGCCGCCACGGCCTCCCTCAACGAGATCGAGGAGAGCTTCCTGCGCTCCCCCGAGCCGCTGACCGCCGCCGTCCGCGACTTCGCCCTCGAACTCTTCGGCCGGGTGCAGTCGGACGCGGTGCTGCGCGCCGGGCTGCGGCTGCGCCCGGAGACCGCGCCCGGACTGGACATCCGCGCCCTGGAGCACCGCTGGTACGCGCTCTTCCTCGACAAGGCGGTGACCTGCGGCACGGGCGGGCCGGCCGGCGGCCTCCCCGGTTCGCACTCCTCGGACGCCGAACCCCGCCGCACCGCCCAGCTGATGACGTCGATCGTGGTGGGCCTGCTGCACCTGGGCGGCAGCGACCGGACCTGGTGGGACACGGAGGCGGTCACCGGACTGTGGGGACTGCTGCCGGCCGCCTCGGAGAGCGTCGCGGCCGCCGGGATCCCGGCACCGGCCCAGGTCCCGGCCGGCTGACCACCCCACGACACGGGGCGGCCCGCACCCCGCCCGAACACTGCGGCGTCCGTCAGTTCAGCGTGAGGCGGGGTTTCGGGGCGTCGGTGCGGCCGGTGGGCGGGGTGCGGCTGCCGGCGCGGTAAGGGAGGGGCCAGGGGGCGCCCGGGCCCGTGTAGCCCTGTTCGGCGGCGGCGTGCAGCGTCCAGTGCGGGTCGTAGAGGTGGGGGCGGGCCAGTGCGCACAGGTCCGCGCGGCCGGCCAGGATCAGGGAGTTGACGTCGTCCCAGGAGGAGATGGCGCCGACGGCGATGACCGGTATGCCGAGGGTGTTGCGGATCCGGTCGGCGAACGGCGTCTGGTAGGAGCGGCCGAAGTCGGGGCGTTCGTGCGGCACGACCTGGCCGGTGGAGACGTCGATGGCGTCGGCGCCGTGCTCGGCGAAGGCGGCCGCGATGGCCACCGCGTCGTCCGGGGTGGTGCCGCCCTCCGCCCAGTCGGTGGCGGAGATCCGGACGGTCATCGGGCGGTCCGCCGGCCATTGTTCGCGGACCGCGTCGAAGACTTCGAGGGGGAAGCGGAGCCGGCCGGCGAGGGCGCCGCCGTAGGCGTCGGTGCGGTGGTTGGTGAGCGGGGAGAGGAAGCCGGAGAGCAGGTAGCCGTGCGCGCAGTGGAGTTCGAGGAGGTCGAAGCCGGCGCGGGCGGCGGAGGCGGCGGAGGCGGCGAACTGCTCGCGTACGGCGCGGAGTTCGGCGGCGGTCAGGGCGTGCGGGGTCTGGTTGACGCCCGGACGGTAGGGCAGGGCGGAGGGGGCGACCAGCGGCCAGTTGCCGTCCGGGAGCGGCTGGTCGATGCCCTCCCACATGCGCCGGGTGGAGCCCTTGCGGCCGGAGTGGCCGAGCTGGACGCCGAGGGCGGTGCCGGGCGCCTGGGTGTGGACGAAGTCGGCGACGCGGCGCCAGGCCCGTTCGTGCTCGGGTGTGTACAGGCCGCTGCAGGCCGGGGTGATCCGCCCCTCGGGGCTGACGCAGACCATCTCCGTCATCACCAAGCCGGCGCCGCCGAGCGCGCGGGAGCCGAGGTGGACGAGGTGGAAGTCGCCGGGGGTGCCGTCGGCGGCGGAGTACATGTCCATCGGGGAGACCACGACCCGGTTGCGCAGGGTCAGTCCGCGCAGCCGGAAGGGTGTGAACATCGGCGGCGTCCCGTCGGGGACACCGGCCTCGGCGGCCACCGCGTCGGTGAACTCCGCGTCGCGCAGCCGCAGGTTGCCGTGGGTGACGCGGCGGCTGCGGGTGAGCAGGTTGAAGGCGAACTGGTGGGGCGGCTGGCCGGTGTAGGTGGCGAGGTCCTCGAACCACGCGAGGCTGGCGCGGGCGGCGCGCTGGGTGGAGGCGACGACGGGGCGGCGCTCGGCCTCGTAGGCGGCCAGGGCATCCGGGACGGTGGGCTGTTCGCGGAGGCAGGCGGCGAGGGCGAGGGCGTCCTCGACGGCGAGCTTGGTGCCGGAGCCGATGGAGAAGTGGGCGGTGTGCGCGGCGTCGCCGAGCAGCACGATCCGGCCGTGCGACCAGCGCTCGTTGACGACCGTGCGGAAGGCGATCCAGCTGGAGTTGTTGGTACGCAGCGGGCGGCCGCGCAGGGTGCCGGCGAAGAGTTCGGCGCACCAGGCGGCCGAGGCGGTCTCGTCCAGGGCGTCCAGGCCGTTGGCGCGCCAGACCTCCTCGCGCATCTCGACGATGACGGTGCTGGCGCCGCCGCGGGGTGCGCCGGGGTGGCCGGGTGACGGGCGGGCGTACGGATAGGCGTGGAGCTGCGCGATGCCATGACCCGTGTCAACGATTTCGAAGCGGAAGGAGTCCAGGGCGAAGTCGGCGGAGAGCCAGATGTAGCGGCAGCGGTGGGTGGTGAGCCGGGGGCGGAAGATGTCGGCGTGGGCGGTGCGGGTGGTGCTGTGCACGCCGTCGGCGGCGATCACCAGGTCGTGGTCGCGGGCGAGTTCGGCGGCCGGCGGGGCCTCGGTGCGGAAGACCAGCCGGACGCCCAGCGCGCGGCAGCGGTCGTGGAGGACGGCCAGCAGCCGGCGGCGGCCGAGGGCTGCGAAGCCGTGGCCGCCGGAGGTGAGGGTGCGGCCGCGGTGCACGATGTCGATCGCGTCCCAGCGCACGAACTCCGCCTGCAGCGCGCCGTAGACGACCGGATCGGCGTGTTCGATGCCGCCGAGGGTCTCGTCGGAGAGGACGACGCCGAAGCCGAAGGTGTCGTCGGGGGCGTTGCGTTCCCAGACGGTGATCTCGCGGTCCGGGTCGAGGCGCTTGAGGAGGGCCGCGGCGTAGAGCCCGCCGGGGCCGCCGCCGAGGACGGCGACCTTCAGCGGACGCCGGCCGGGGCCCGTGGGCGCGGTCACTTCCCCTGCCACTCGGGCGGCCGCTTCGCCGTGAACGCGGCGTGGAACTCGGCGTAGTCGGCGCTGTTCATCAGCAGTGCCTGGGTGTTGGCGTCGAGTTCGACGGCGGCGGCCAGCGGCATGTCGAGTTCGGCGGTGAGCAGTGCCTTGGTCTGGGCGTGGGCGAGGGCCGGGCCGTCGGCGAGCCGGCGGGCGAGCGCGGCGGCCCGCTCGTCGGCGCGGCCCTCCTCGGCCAACTCGCTGATCAGGCCGAGGCGTTCGGCTTCGGGGGCGCGGACCGGGTCACCGAGCATCAGCACCCGGGTGGCGTGGCCGAGGCCGATGACGCGGGGCAGGAGGTAGGCCGCGCCCATGTCGCCGCCGGAGAGGCCGACCCGGGTGAAGAGGAAGGCGAAGCGGGCGGAGGGGTCGGCGACCCGGAAGTCGGCGGCCAGGGCGAGCACCGCGCCGGCGCCGGCGGCCACGCCGTGGACGGCCGCGACGACCGGGAAGGGGCACTCCCGGATGGCCCGGACGACCTGCCCCGTCATCCGGTTGAAGTCCAGGAGCTGGGCGGTGTCCATGCCGAGGGTGACGCCGATGATCTCCTCGACGTCGCCGCCGGAGCAGAAGCCGCGGCCCTCGCCGGCCAGGACCAGGGCGCGCACGGAGCGTTCCCGGGAGAGTTCGGCGAGCAGGTCGCGGAGGTCGGCGTAGGACTCGAAGGTCAGCGCATTGAGCTTCTCGGGGCGGGCGAGGGTGACGGTGGCGACGCCGTCCTCTCTGGTGACCCGGATGTGCTGCCATGCGCCGGTACTGCGGGCGGATCCTGCGAACGGGCTCATCGGTCTGCCTGCCCCCTTCAGCCGGACGGCTGGTGCGTGCGGTGGCCGCGGATGCGGTGGCGGTGCGGGACGCGCGAAATGCCCTTCGAAGCTATCACTCGTTTGTGACTGTCGTCATGAGGGCGCGATATTTGGCACCGGTGGCGGGGCGCGGTGGGCGTGACCGTCCGGGGCCCGGGGCACGGACGGTCAGGGGCCCGGGGCGCGGACGGTCAGGGAGCGCCGGTTGCCGTGACGGCGGGTGCCTCGGTGGCGGGTGCCTCGGTGGAACGTGCTTCCGTGCCGGTGGCCCCGGCCTCAACTCCCGCCCCGGCTCCCGCCCCGAGGCGCGAGTGCCGGCGTCCGTAGACCGCGTAGAGCACCAGCCCGACGGCGAGGAAGCCGGCGAACTGGAGCCAGGTGGCCGGGCCGGTGCCGTAGACGAGGTAGCCGCAGAAAGCGACGCCGAGCAGGGGGCTGAGCGGGAAGAGCGGGACGCGGAAGCGGCGCGGCAGGGCGGGCCGGGTGCGGCGCAGCACCAGCACGCTGACATTGACCACCGCCATGACGGCCAGGGTGCCGACACTGCTGAGGTTCATCACCATGTCCAGCGGGACGACCGCGGCCGGAACGGCGAAGACGGCGGCGACGATCCAGGTGTTGGCGACGGGCGTGGCCGTCCGGGGCGAGACCCGTGCGAAGACCCCGGGGACCAGCCCGTCCCGCGCCATCGACATCAGGATGCGGGTCTGGCCGTACAGCACGGCCAGGACGACGGAGGCGATGGCGACGACCGCGCCGAAGGCGATCACGGTGCCGCCGATAGCGGAGTGGGTGACCCGGTCGACGATCAGCGACAGCGCGGCGGGGCGGCCCGCGACCTGGTCGGCGGAGAGCGCGCCGATGGCGGCCAGCGCGACCAGGCAGTACAGGACGGTGACCACCCCGATGCAGACCAGGATCGCGACGGGGACGTCCCGGCGTGGGTTCCGCGCCTCCTCACCGGCGGTGGTGATCGAGTCGAAGCCGATGTACGAGAAGAACGCGACGGAGGCGCCGGAGGTGATCCCGGCCAGGCCCTCCGGGGCGAACGGGGAAAGGTTTCCGCTGCGGAACGCGCCGAAGCCGATCACACAGAACAGCACCAGCACCGCCAGCTTGAGCACCGCCATGGCGGCGGTGGCGCGGGCGCTCTCCCGGACCCCGCGGACCAGCAGCACCGCGGCCAGCACCACCACGACCACGGCCGGGAGGTTGACGACGCCGCCCTCGCCGGGCGGGTTGGCGAGCGCCGCGGGCAGCTGCCAGCCGGTCAGGCTGCCGAGCAGCTGGTTGAGGTACTGGCCCCAGCCGACCGCGACCGCCGAGACCGAGACGCCGTATTCGAGCAGCAGGCACCAGCCGACGAGGAAGGCGGTGCGCTCGCCCAGGGTCGCGTAGGCGTAGGAGTACGAGCTGCCGGAGACCGGGATCGCGCCGCCCAACTCCGCGAAGGAGAAGGCGGTGAAGACGCAGGTGACGGCCGCCAGCACGAAGGAGACGACGACCGCGGGGCCGGACTGGGCGACGGTGTCGGAGAGGCCGACGAAGATGCCGGTGCCGACGATGGCGCCGACGCCGAAGCAGATGAGCTGGAAGAGGCCCATACTGCGCCGCAGGCCGTGGCCGTGGAGATCCGCTCCGGATTCGGCGATGAGCAGGTCGGGGGACTTGATGCGCAGTCCGGACGCGCCAGGGCGGGGCATGGGGCGGTTCTCTCTCTGGTGGTGCGAGGCGCGCGGCGCGGGTGGGCCGGGCGCGGAGCGGGGCCCGGACGGTGGGTCCGGGCCCCGTGTGCGGCTCGATGGTAACCGGCGGTTCGCACGATCCCGGCCGCTCGGCGGCCCGTATGGCTGTGCGGGGCGGACGGCCGGGCGGCGCGGGGGCCACGTCGGCCGGCCGACGCTATCGCCGGCCCAGCGTCGCCACCATCACCGCCTTGATGGTGTGCATCCGGTTCTCCGCCTCGTCGAAGACCACGGAGTGCGCGGACTCGAAGACCTCGTCGGTGACCTCCAGCGACGTCAGGCCGTGCCGGGCGTGGATCTCCCGGCCGACCGCGGTGCCGAGGTCGTGGTAGGCGGGCAGGCAGTGCAGGAACTTCACGCCGGGCTTACCGGTCGCGCGCAGCACGTCCATCGTGACCGCGTACGGGGCGAGCAGCGCGATCCGCTCGTCCCAGACCTCCTTGGGCTCCCCCATGGAGACCCAGACGTCGGTGGCGACGAAGTCGGCGCCCCGGACGCCCTCGGCGACCTCCTCGGTGAGGGTGATGCGGGCCCCGCTGGTCTCCGCGAGCGCCCGCGCCCGGGCGACGACGGAGTCCTCGGGCCACAGCTGCCGGGGCGCCACGATCCGTACGTCCATGCCGAGCAGGGCGCCGGTGACGAGGTAGGAGTTGCCCATGTTGTTGCGGGCGTCGCCGAGGTAGGCGAAGGCGGTGTCCGTCAGGGGGCGGCCGCCGCCGTGCTCGATCATGGTCAGGACGTCGGCGAGCATCTGGGTCGGGTGCCAGTCGTCGGTGAGCCCGTTGTAGACGGGCACCCCGGCGTGCGCTGCGAGTTCCTCGACGTCGGCCTGGCGGCTGCCGCGGAACTCGATGGCGTCGAACATCCGGCCCAGGACGCGGGCGGTGTCCTTGACCGACTCCTTGTGCCCGATCTGCGAGCCGGACGGGTCGAGGTAGGTGGTCGAGGCACCCTGGTCCGCGGCGGCGACCTCGAAGGAGCAGCGGGTCCGGGTCGAGGTCTTCTCGAAGATCAGGGCGATGTTGCGGCCGTTCAGGCGGCGGACCTCGGTACCGGCGCGCTTGGCCGCTTTCAGCTCGGCGGCCAGATCGACAAGTCGACGGAACTCCTCGGCGCTGAAGTCCAGCTCCTTGAGGAAGTGGCGGCCCGTGAGGTCTATCGCCATGGGGTGAGCTCCTCGTTCGCGGCGGGTGGGGGTCGTGCGGGGGCGGGTGGATCGGTGAGGTGGTGGAGGTCGGCTGCGTGGCGGTGGTCGGTGAGTCGGCGCACATCCAGCGCCTGCTTGGAATTATATACGAACATCCGCATCTCTATACGAACCCGCCACTCTATACGGACATCCTGGGTGAGCCCGCCGGCTCTGCTCCGCGCGCCCCGGACCGTCCCGGTTTCACCCCACGCCCGGCACCGCGTCCCTCGTCACCGGGCAGCTCATGCAACGCGGTCCGCCGCGGCCCCGGCCCAGCTCGCTCCCGGGGATCGTGATCACCTCGATGCCGCGCTTGCGCAGAAAGGTGTTGGTGGTGACGTTGCGCTCGTAGGCGACCACGACGCCCGGCTCCACGGCCAGCACGTTGCAGCCGTCGTCCCACTGCTCGCGCTCGGCCGAGTGCACGTCCTGCGTCGCCGTGAGCACCCGGATGTCGGCGAGGCCGAGGGAGGACGCTATGGCGCGGTGCATGTGCTCCGGCGGATGGTCGGTGACCTTGAGGTCCTGCGCGCCGGCGCCCGGTTCGATGGTGTACGAGCGGAGCATGCCCAGGCCCTCGTACTGGGTGAAGGTGTCCCCGTCGATCATGGTCATCACGGTGTCCAGGTGCATGAACGCCCGTCGCTTGGGCATGTCCAGCGCCACGATCGTCTGCGCGGAGCCCGCCGCGAACAGCCCCCGGGCCAGCAGCTCCACCGCCTGGGGCGTGGTGCGTTCGCTCATGCCGATCAGCACCGCGCCGTTGCCCAGGACGAGGACGTCGCCGCCCTCGATCGTCGAGGGGAAGTCCGCCTGGCCGTCCGACCAGACATGGAAGGACTCGTCACGGAAGAGCGGATGGTGGTGGTAGATGGCCTCGTAGTGCACGGTCTCGCGCTGCCGGGCGGGCCAGCGCATCGAGTTGATCGACACCCCGTCGTAGATCCAGGCGGAGGTGTCGCGGGTGAAGAGGTGATTGGGCAGCGGGCCCAGCAGGAAGTCGTCCAGGTCCATCACATGGAAGCGGACCGAGGTGGGTTCGGGGTGGCGTTCCAGGAACTCGCGCTTGGTCATCCCGCCGACCAGCGCCTCGACGAGTTCGGGCACCGGCAGCTCGTCGAACGCCGCCCGCAGGTGGTCGGTCGCCAGCGGACCGTACTCCTTCTCGTCGAAGACCCGGTCCAGGACCAGCGTGCGGGCCTCGGGGACCTGCAGGCTCTCGGCCAGCAGATCCCCGAAGAGGTGCACTTCGACGCCCCGGTCCCGGAGCACGTCCGCGAACCCGTCGTGCTCGGCCCGCGCCCGCCGCACCCACAGCACGTCGTCGAAGAGCAAGGTGTCCTTGTTGGACGGGGTGAGCCGCTTCAGCTCCAGATCGGGGCGGTGCAGGATCACCCGGCGCAGCCGCCCGGCCTCTGAGTCGACATGGAATCCCATCTCCCCATCTTGTCGGCTCCGACGGCATCTTGTCGGCTCCGACGGCCGGACGTCGGGACTCGGGGGGGATGTCGGGACCTCCACCCGTCAGCTCTCACCCGCCGCCCCGGTCTGCCCGCGCCCCGCCCCGCCCCGCCGCAGGGCCAGCGCCGCCGCCACCGCGCCCGCCGAGGTCACCACGGCGATGATCCAGCCGCCGCGCAGCGCCCCCAGATCCGGGTGCGGCCGGCCGCCCATGGTGGCGACCAGGACGGCGACACCGAGCGCGGTACCGGCCTGCCGGGACACCATCAACACACCCGAGCCGAGGGAGAGTTGGCTGCTCGGCAGCGACCCCGCGGCGGCGAACATCACCGGCTGGTAGAGCCCGGTGCCGAACCCGGCGAAGATCAAACCGGGCAGGAACCGCACCGCGTAGTGCGTCCCCCCGCTCCCGTCGCCGGCCAGCACGATCCACCACAGCGCCGCCGCCACGAAGCACAGCGCTCCGATCACCGCCGTCCCCCGGCCGCCGATCGCCCCGACGATCCGGCCCGAGACCGCCGAGACCACCAGTACGGTCAGCGGCCAGGGGGCCATCGCCAGCCCCGCCGTCCGCACCGAGTAGTGCCAGACGTCGGTGAACAGCAGGCTCGCGGCGAGCATCATCGCCCCGTAGGCGACGAAGTAGCTCAGCAGCCCCAGGGTGGCCGGGGTGAAGCCGGGTGTACGGAAGAGCACCGGGTGCACGACGGGCTGTTCGACCCGCCGGACGTGGCGGACGCCCAGTACGCCCGCCAGTACACCCGCGGCCAGGACGGCGAGCGTGGCGGGAGCCGTGTACCCCCACTCCGGGGCCTCGACGAACGCGGTGACCAGCGCGCCGACGCACACCAGCACCAGCGCCGTCCCCGGCAGGTCGAGCGCCTGCCGCGGTCCGCGCGCCGCCCGGGGCAGCAGCCGGCCTCCCGCGCCGACCGCGAGCAGCACCACGGGAACGTTGATCAGGAAGATCAGCCGCCAGTCGACGGCGGCGAGCAGCCCGCCGAGCACCGGCCCGGAACTCGCCGCCACCGCGCTGACCGCCGTCCACACGCCGACCGCGGTGGCCCGCTCGCGGGCCGGGAAGGCGGGCAGCGCGAGGGAGAGCGAAGTGGGGATCAGGACCGCGGCGGCCGCGCCCTGCACCACCCGGGCCACGACCAGCAGCGCGAGCGTGGGGGCCGCGCCGCAGGCAGCCGAGGCGAGGCCGAAGAGCACCATGCCGATCAGGAAGCAGCGCCGCCGCCCGGCCTCGTCGGCCAGCCGGCCGGCGGGCACCAGGAGCGCGGCGAGCACGACGGTGTAGCCGTTGAGCACCCAGGAGAGCGCGGAGGCCGGCGCCGGCGCGAAGTCCTGGCCGATCGCCGGGAAGGCGATGGTGACCGCGATCAGGTCGAGTACGGCCAGGAACTGCGCCGCGGAGGCGATCGCCAGGATCAGCCAGCGACGGGGGTGGGGGGCATCGTCGGTGGCGGTGGTGCTCGTGGTGGCGGTGGGGTGGGGAGCGGGGCCCGCGCCCGCGGGCGTACTCGTCCCCCGGCCGCCCGAATGAGGAGTGGTCATGTCGATCAAGCATCGACCGGACGCTCCCCCACCACGAGTGGCAGCACTGCCACCACCCGCTACATTTCTGCCACGCACTCTGCAACACTCACGCCATGCCTTCGCTCGCGATCGCCGTCACTGCCGGAATGCCGTTCTTCGAACTCGCCGTGCCCTGCCACATCTTCGGCTTCGACCGCCTCCGGCCGCCCCCGGACTGGTACGACCTCCGGGTGTGCGTGGTCGGCGGCCGGGAAGGCGAAGCGAACCTCGCCGGCGCGTGGTTCAGCGCCCGGACCCCGTACGGCGTCCCGGAGTTGGTCTCCGCCGACACGGTCATCGTCCCGGCCTCCGCGGACGTCCACGGCGACCCGCCGGACGAACTCGTCGACGCCCTGCGCGAGGCCCACCGACGTGGCGCACGCGTGGTCTCGTTCTGCTCGGGCGCCTTCACCCTCGCCGCGGCCGGGCTGCTCGACGGCCGGACCGCCGCCACGCACTGGATGTACGCGGCGCTGCTCGCCGAACGCTATCCGGCGGTGAGCGTGGACCCGGCGGTGCTCTACGTCGACCACGGCGACGTGCTCACCGGCGCCGGCGCCACCGCCTCCACCGACGTCTGCCTGCACCTCATCCGGGAGGACTTCGGTACGGAGGTCGCCAACTCCCTCGCCCGGCAGCTGGTCGCACCCGCGCACCGCCCCGGCGGCCAGGCACAGTACATCGAGACGCCGCTGCCGGAGCGCCGCGACGACTCCCTCGCGCCGGTCCTGCACTGGGCCACCGAACGGCTCCGCGAGCCGCTGACCGTCGCCGATCTCGCCCGCCACGCGCACACCAGCCCACGCACCCTCGTACGGCGCTTCCACGCCGCGACCGGAACCACGCCGATGCAGTGGCTGCAGTCCCAACGGATCGCACGGGCCCGGGAGTTGCTGGAGAGCACCGACCTGCCCGTGGACCGGGTGGCGGAGATCGCGGGCCTGGGGACGGCCGCCAACCTCCGCCGCCACTTCACCCGCGCGATGGGCGTACCTCCGGTCGACTACCGACGCACATACCGGGCGGCACGGGTGGCATGAAGCCGCCGACGACACCAACAGCACCATCGGAGCCGTCGGCCCCCTCGGAGTCGTCGGACCCTTCGGGACCATTGACGCGACCGGCACCACCCGCGCCGCCGGAACCGACGGCGCGGGCCACGCTCTCGTCCGCCACGCCCCGCCCCTACAGCCGCGGATCCACCGGCTCCGACTCCAGCGCGAGCACCGCGAAGACGGCCTCGTGCACCCGCCAGAGCGGTTCCCCGGCCGCCAGCCGGTCGAGCGCCTCCAGCCCCAGCGCGTACTCGCGCAGGGCCAGCGAACGCTTGTGACCGAGGTGGCGCACGCGCAGCCGCCGAAGGTTCTCCGGGCGGGTGTACTCCGGACCGTAGATGATCCGCAGGTACTCCCGGCCACGGCACTTGATGCCCGGCTGGACGAGCCGGCCGTCCGGCTGCCGGACCAGCGCCTGGACCGGCTTGACGACCATGCCCTCACCGCCGTCGGCGGTGAGATCCAGCCACCACGCCACACCGGCCTCGACCGAAGCCTCGTCCTCGGTGTCGACGACCAGCCGCCGGGTCGGCGCCAGCAACCGTATTTCGGACGCTTCGAGCGCCCCAGATGCCCCAGTCACCCCAGACACTTCGGACGCCTCAGACACCTCCGGCCCTTCAGCAGCAGAACGGCAAGCTGCCGCCCCGTCCTCCGCCACCGGAAGCGCCTGCTCAGCCGCTATCAGCCGGTCGATCAGGGCCAGTTGCCCGGTGTGCGGCAGATCGGCCAGGCTGCGGCCCTCGACGGCGAGTATCTGGAACGGCGCGAGCCGCATCCCGGCCAACCCGGCGAACCCCGGCAAGGACGCCCCACCCGGCCAGTCCCCCGGCCGGCCACCCTGCGCGGCATCCCCAGCCGACACCGGCTCCTCGGACGGCGCCGGCTCCCCCACCCGCCAGCAGTAGCGCCGGTACGCGTCGGTGAACACCGCGGCGTCGGCGGCCCGGCTCCGCTGCCGGTCGAGCAGCTCGGCCACCTCCACCCCACGGGCGGCCGCCGCCTCCAGCGCGCCCAGCACTCCTGGAAACACCGCCCGGGACGCCGCCCCGACCGCCGCGTACTGCGTACGCAGCAACCCCGTCGCCTTGAGCGACCACGGCATCAACTCGGCGTCCAGCAACAGCCAGTCAGTGTCCAGCTCCGCCCACAGTCCGGCCACGCCCACGCAGTCGCGGACCCGCTGCAATATCCGCTCGGTCGTCTCCCGGTCGTCGAAGAACGGCCGTCCGGTGCGGGTGTACAGGGCACCCGACACCCCTCCCTCCGTCACCCCGAACCGCTCACGGGCCACCGCCTCGTCCCGGCAGACCAGCACCACCGCCCGGGAACCCATGTGCTTCTCCTCGCACACCACTTCCCGGACGCCGGCCGCCCGGTACTCGGCGAACGCCTCCCGCGGATGCTCCAGAAAGCCCTCGCCGCGCGCGTCGGTCTCGCCCTCCTGGGCGGTGGCGCAGGGCGCCATGGTCGGCGGGAGATACGGCAGCAACCGCGGGTCCGTCGCGAAGCGGCTCATCACCTCCAGAGCAGCGGCGGCGTTCTCCTCCCGCACGGCGAGGCGGCCCATGTGGCGCGTCTCCACGGCCCGCCGGCCGGCCACGTCGCCCAGATCCAGTGGCCGGCCGTCCGCCCCGCCCGGCGCCTCCGTGGCCAGCGGCCTGGTGGGCTCGTACCAGACGCGCTCCGCCGCGACGTCCACCAGTTCGCGCTCCGGCCAGCGCAGCGCGGTCAGCTTTCCGCCGAAGACACAGCCGGTGTCCAGGCAGATGGTGTTGTTGAGCCAGCCGGCACGCGGGGTGGGCGTGTGGCCGTAGACGACGGCGGCGCGGCCGCGGTACTCCTCCGCCCACGGGTACCGCACCGGCAGGCCGAACTCATCGGTCTCGCCCGTCGTATCGCCGTACAGCGCGAACGACCGCACCCGGCCCGACGTACGGCCGTGGTACTTCTCCGGCAGCCCGGCATGGCACACCACCAATCCACCCCCGTCCAGGACGTAGTGACTGACCAGTCCCCGAATGAACTCCGCGACCCCCGCGCGGAACGTCTCCTCCTCCTCCTTCTCCAACTGCTCGACGGTCTCGGCGAGTCCGTGCGTGTGCTGAACAGCCCGACCATTCAGATAACGTCCGAGCTTGTTCTCGTGATTCCCGGACACACACAATCCGTGACCAGAGGCCACCATTCCCGTCACCAACCGCAGTACACCGGGGCTGTCCGGCCCCCGGTCGACGAGGTCGCCGACGAAGACCGCCGTACGGCCCGCGGGGTGCACCGCGTCCACGGCCCGCCCCCGCTCGTCGCGCGTCAGTTCGTAGCCGAGCCGGCCGAGCAGCGTCTCCAGCTCGGAGCGGCACCCGTGGATGTCACCGATGATGTCGAACGGCCCGGTGAGGTGCCGCAGGTCGTTGAACCGCCGTTCCCGGACGATCTCCGCGGCCTCGATCTCCCGCTCGCCGCGCAGGACGTGCACCTTGCGGAAGCCCTCGCGCTCCAACCTGCCCAACGAACGACGCAGTTCGCGCTGGTGCCGCTGGATGACGCGGCGCGGCAGCCCGGCCCGGTCGGAGCGCGCCTCGTTGCGCTCGGCGCAAACCTGCTCGGGCACGTCCAGCACGATCGCCACCGGCAGGACATCGTGCTCGCGCGCCAGCCGCACCAGCTGCGCACGCGATTCCGCCTGCACGTTGGTGGCGTCGACCACCGTCAGCCGCCCGGCCGCGAGCCGCTTGCCCACGATGAAGTGCAGCACCTCGAACGCGTCCCCACTGGCGGACTGATCGTTCTCGTCGTCGCTGACCAGCCCCCGGCAGAAGTCCGACGAGACCACCTCGGTCGGCTTGAAATGCCGGGCGGCGAACGTCGACTTACCGGAGCCGGTCGCTCCGACCAGCACCACCAGCGACAGATCGGGCACAGCCAGCGAACACGCCGCCCGAGGGGCCACAGAGGACGGCCTTACGTCACTCATGCCGCCGCCCCATTCCTTCCACGCGCCCGGCCCTTCCCGGACCCTTCAGTGCCACTCACACTCACACCCACATCCACACTCATCTGCGCACCACTACCACCGCTCACACCTCTATTACGGTTTACACCCTTCTTCCCCTCCCCACGCCCGCCACCGCCGGCACCAGCACCAGCACCAGCACCACCGTCGGCGTCACCGTCGGCGTCACGACGCCCATCGCCGCTGCCACTACCACTGCCATTCCCCTCCTGGGCGAAGCACGCGAGCTGGGTGGGCGGCCCGACCTCCGGGTCCTCCGGCCCCACCGGGCCGAACGTCACCGCATAGCCGTGCCGCGCCGCGACCTCCTCCGCCCAGCGCCGGAACTCCTCCCGCGTCCACTCGAAGCGGTGGTCCGCATGCCGCACCCGCCCGGCGGGCAACGATTCCCAGCGCACGTTGTACTCGACGTTCGGGGTGGTCACCACAACCGTCCGGGGCCTGGCCGCCCCGAACACCGCGTACTCCAGCGCCGGCAACCGCTCCGGATCGACATGCTCGACGACCTCGCTGAGCACCGCCGCGTCGAAACCCTTGAGCCGGTCGTCCGTGTACGCCAGCGACCCCTGGACGAGCCGCACGCGCCGCGACTGACGCTCGGGCAACCGGTCGAGACGGAGCCGCCGCCCGGCCTCATGGAGCGCCCGCATCGACACGTCCATGCCGACGATCTCGGTGAACTGCCCTTCCTTGAGGAGCGCGCCGACCAACTGCCCCTGTCCACAGCCCAGATCGAGGACCCTGGTGGCTCCGGACAAGCGCAGCACATCGAGGATCGCCGCACGCCGCCGCACGGCGAGCGGGACCGGCTTCTGCTCGGTGTCGGTCTCCTCGTCCACCGCGTTGTCGATCTCTTCGACGGCCACGTCGTCCACGTCGGCGAGCCGCTCCAGTTCCAGCCGTGCCATCGCCTCACGGGCCAGCGACCAGCGGCGGGCCAGATAGCGACCGACGATGAGCCGCTGCTCCGGGTGATGCTCCAGCCAGCCCTCGCCGGCTCGCAGCAGCTTGTCGACCTCGTCAGGTGTCACCCAGTAGTGCTTGGCGTCGTCCAGTACCGGCAGAAGTACATACAAGTGCCGTAGCGCGCGGGAGAGTTCGCACTCCCCCTCCAGGACGAGCCGCACATAACGCGAGTCGCCCCACTCCGGAAAGGTCTCATCCAACGGAAGCGGCTCCGCCCGCACCGACCAGCCCAACGGCCCGAACAGCCGCTCCACCAGCCCCGCACCACCCCGCGCGGGCAACACAGGCACCTCGATGCGCAGCGGAAGCGGCTGCTTCGCCAGCTCCGGACGAGCCGCACACTGCCCCCTCATCGCGCTCGCGAAGACGCTCCGCAACGCCACCGCCAGCAGCGACGACGCCGCATACGGCCGGTCGTTCACATACCGTCCGAGCGCCGCGTCCGGCGCCCCGCCACGGCCCTTCCCCTTCCCACGGCGCACCAGGGCAACGGGATCGACCTCCAACAGCAGCGCCGCCGTGCACCGTTCCGCGTCGGCCTCCGGGTAGACGACGTGCGCGGTGCCGTGCGACGTCGAGAACCGCTGCGCCTTCTCGGGATGCTTGTGCAGCAGAAACCCGAGGTCGGTCGCGGGACGGTCGGCAGTACCGGTGGTGGAAATGGTGAGAAACACGACTTGAGTATCGGTGGGCGGGGTGCGCTTTTCCTAACGATTTTCCCAGGCCCCGCCTCGTTTCCCCCCTCCCCCGCCCCCGCCCTCCCACCACCCCCACACCTCCCCCACCCGACTCCAGCCCGGAAACCCGGCACACCCATCCCAGAAACCTGCCGCCCCCGGTCCCCGTGAACCTGACGCACCCCGACTCTGGAACCTGACGCACCCGGCCCGGGAACCCGGCGCACCTCGGGTCCGGTGCCCCAGGTCCCCGACAGCTCAACAGCCCGACAGCCCGACAACGGACCCCGGCCGGGCGGGCCACCACAGCCACCCGACGCCGCAGCAACCCCAACGCCGAGCACGCCCCTACCACCCGGCCACCCGAGAACCTGACCCAGCCCAGCTCAACCTGCCCAGCCCAGCCCAGCGCAGCCCAGCCAAGCGCAGCTCAACTCAGCTCACCCAAGCGCAGCCCAGCTACGAACAATCAACTCAACTGCGACTGCACCTGTGCCGAGATCAACTCCAGATGATCCAGATCATCAAGATCCAGGATCTGCAGGTAGGCCCGGGACGAGCCGATGGCGGAGTACCGACCGAGCTTGTCCACGACCTCCGCCGGCGAGCCCGCCAAGCCGTTGGCCTTGAGTTCGTCCACCTGACGACCGATAGCCGCAGCCCGTCGCGCCACCTCGGCATCGGTCTTACCCACACAGGCGACCAACGCGTTGGAGTACACCAGGTCGCCACCCTTGCGCCCAGCGGCTTCGGCAGCCGCCCGCACCCGTCCGAACTGGCGCTCACTGTCTTCGAGCGAGGCGAAGGGAATGTTGAACTCATCGGCGTACTGCGCCGCCAGCCGCGGAGTGCGCGTCGCACCGTGTCCCCCGATCAGCACCGGTACCTTGCCCTGGGCGGGCTTGGGCAACGCGGGCGACTTCTCCAGCTGGTAGTACCTCCCGTCGTAAGAGAACTCCTTTCCTACCTCCGTGGCCCACAGGCCGGTGACAATCGCCAGCTGCTCCTCCAGCCGCGCGAACTTCTCCTTGGGGAACGGAATGCCGTACGCCTTGTGTTCCTCCTCGAACCACCCTGCGCCGAGGCCGAGTTCGACCCGCCCGCCGGACATCTGGTCGACCTGTGCGACCTGGATGGCCAGCACGCCCGGCAAGCGGAAAGTACCGGCCGTCATGAGAGTGCCGAGCCGGATGCGCTTGGTCTCGCGGGCCAGGCCGGCCAGCGTGATCCAGGCATCCGTCGGTCCGGGCAGCCCGTCGACGTTCCCCATCCGCAGGTAGTGATCGGAACGGAAGAAGGCGTCGAACCCGAGGTCCTCGGTGGCCTTGGCGACCTTCAGAAGGGTGTCGTAGGAAGCCCCCTGCTGGGGCTCGGTGAAGATGCGTAGATCCATACCTCCATCCTGCACGGCCTCCGGCGAATCAACCGCCGGTGCCTACCGCCGTACGGGGCGATCCCGTTCCGGCATATGCATCGCGCATTGCACCCGATCCAGGTCGCGCGTGGGGCGCATAGTGCTTGGGTGCGTAGTGCTCGGGCTGCGTAGTACTTGAGGCGCGTCGCACTGAAGTGCGTCGTGCTCGGCGTTCCTCTCGTGCGGGATGCGCGTAGTCGGAGCGGCGAAGGCGGCATCGGGGGGGTGAGTGAGCCTGTGTGCTCGGCCAAAGCAGACAGGTGGCCGAGCCCACGACGCCGGCCGGAGCCCAGCGGCCGGGCGTCTCACGTCTGGGCGGCTGCGGGGCACACGTCAGACGCTCACCAGCGAGCCGACACAACAGAGCCGAAGGCGAACGAAGCGAGGAAGGAAGGAGAGGAACCACGGGCGGAAGCGGCACAGACGGGTACCAGCCCTGAGGACCGCGGGCGAGGGGCACAGGGGGTGGTGTGCCTCTGCCCGAGCAAGCCGGTCGAGACGGTCGGCCGGCATGGGGTGACAGCCGGGCCGACGTTGGTGGCAGAGGGCAGGTCGGGTGGCGGCCCGCCCTCCGTCAGGCAAGGTGCCGGTCGCGTACCTCCAGTTTCTCCAATATGCCGACGGCGTGGTCCCTGGACTCGTCCGCGGTGTCCATCGCCTCCACGCACGTCCAGTACATCCCCTCCTCCTCGGCCGAGATCACCACTCCCACGAGCGCCTCACACACCTCTCGGAGCAGTTGACACAGGCCGATTAAAGCCGCCTTCACGTCACGTATCTCGGTCAGCTGAGCCGCCCGCAGCCCGCCGGTGGTCGCTGTCGAGCACAGCAGTCCCCCGCTGAACCGCCCGCTCGCGTCGCCCAACCCTCGGGCTCTGGACCGCACTTCGTACGGACCGAATATCGCGAGATGGCTGCCTATCGCCTCCGCCAGGGCCTGCGCCTGCCACGCCTCGACGAGCACGCCGTGAACCGTGTTCGCCTGCGCCAGACCGCGCCGGCCGTCCGCGATGATCCGCACCGCGTCCATCTGTGTCCCTCCTTCCTTCGTCATGCGCATTCACCCCGCTCTCCTTCCACTACCCAGAGTGAGGGTCAACAGCCAAAAACGCCAGAGGAATTCGCAAATCTGTGGACAACCAAGGCGCTGTGGAAAGATCCATGACTCCATAGAGTGACAAGAGGCGGATTCGGAACGGTTGCGGCAGCGCTCCCGGCCCTACTGACTCCCTCGTGCGTCACTGCGCCCCCGACCGCCACCTAGCATGAATGGCACCACAGACGCCGCTCAAAGCTCTTTCAACACACCAGTCACTGCGATCCGCGCCGTTCGGCTCACCACTCAAGCCGCATGTATCACGCCGCTCGCCACCCAACGGCGGGGACGGTGACACCGAGAGCGGCAGCGACACCGAGAGCGACAACGACCGCCACAGTCACAGTCACAGCCGACAAGTCAGCGCCGGAACCGGTGCGCAGCGACCACCGAATCGCGCCCCTCGACCGGCACCAAAAAGCCGGCGGGGCAAGGGCTCCCGCCCCGCCCCGCCGGCATCACTCCCCCGCACGACGCCCGGCGCTTCCCCGTCCGACCGTCACTCGCCGTCCCGCGGCCGGTCCGGCGGCGCCTGCCGGACCGCCGGGAACCTCGTCTCGTTGCGCTCGATCTTCGCGGCGAGCGCACCGAGCGGGTCGATCCCTAGTGCCTGGCAGAACTGGAGCAGGTAGGCCAGAACGTCCGCGACCTCGTCCTCCACCCGGCCGGCCGACTTCGGATCGGTCATGACCTTGGCCGACTCCTCCGGGGTCAACCACTGGAAGATCTCGACCAGTTCCGCGGCCTCGACACTCAGCGCCGCGGCCAGGTTCTTGGGGGTGTGGTACTGCTGCCAGTCCCGGGCGGCCGCGAAGTCGGACAGGCGTCGCTGCAGGGCATGAAGATCCTCACTCATACCCCTAGGTGTAGCACCTGTACGTCGGGCAGCCCCTCGGCGACCGACGGATCCCGTACCGTGCCCAGCAGCCGGACATGTCCACGTTCGGCCATCCGTACGGCCAGCGAGACCAGCTCCCGGGCCTGCCGCCCGTCCATACAGCGATCCATGCCGTCCGCCATCACCGTCATCTGCTGCAGCGCCGACGGGATCTCCCCGGCCGGGTCCATGGCGAGCACACCGGGCCCGGTCAGGAGCACCAGTGCCAGCGCGAGGAACCGCAGCTCGCCGTCACCGAGCAGCTCGACGGGCATCTCCCCCATGGAGCCGCGGTCGAGAACCGTTCGCAGGGCCTGCGGGCCCGATGCCGCCTGACCACCCGGCACCGCGCCACCGACGCCTCCTCCAGCATCCCCTGCCGTCGCCGCATCCGGCTGCCGGGGAACCGCACGCAGCCCCTCGACCGGCCCGGAGCATGCCTCCCGGACGGCTGCCACCAGGACGGCGTGCCGTCGGGAGCATTCGCGGCTGGTGCGCTCCAGCACAGCAGCGAGGTTGTCGCAGGACGACCGGAGTCGCCCCTCGTCGCGTTCGTCGTCGTGGGCCCAACCGCTGGCCTCACCCCCGTTCCGGACGTCCTTACGTCCCCGCGCCCCCGTCGTCCGACTGGAGCTCCCGGCTCCCTCGCCTTTCCCCGAGCGGCCCGAACCTCCGCCTCGGCCGCCCCCGCGCGCACGCCTCGCGCCTCCCCCGCCGGACGCGCCGCCTTCCGTACCGCCGTCACCCTCGACGCCCTCCGCCGCCTGGCCTCGCATGACCTCCGGCCGCGGATCACACACAAAGGCTGAACGCAGCGCGACCACGACTTGTTCCGCGGCGGCCAGGACAAGGCGCTGCCCCTCCGTCTTGCCCGCGACCCGCAACGGGAGGAGGGAGGTGGCCAGCCGGTCGTCGGGCAGCGGCGCACGGGTCACCGGGGCGGCTCCCGCGGTGTGCCATGCGGCCTGAACAGCGGATCGGGTGGGGTCGGTTAGGGCGGTGGTGAGCAGCGTCTCCCCGCACCCCGTCAACCGCTCGCCGACGATGCGGAGTTCGGGCTCGGCCTGGACCGCGAGATCGAGGTCGACGGGACCGACCGGGCCATCGACCGTACAGCCGATGCGAAAGCCGCGCCGCCCCTGCTCATCGGGGCGCGCGCCAACCGGCACGCAAGCGGAGGCCCCGCCCGCCACCACCCCCACCGCCCGCTTGAGAGAGTCCCCGCTGCCAAGCCGGGCGAGGATCTCGTACGCCTGCAACACACTGGACTTGCCGCTTCCGCTGTCCCCACTGAGCAGCGTCAACGGGCCGAGCGGCAAGATGACGCCGCGATGGGTCTTGAAGGCGGACAGCCGTAATTCGATGACGGCCGGACGCACACTGCCGGTATCCATGCGGGGACGCTATGCAGTCGCGCGCACGGAGAACCGTTACGCCCGACTGCTCTTCCTACGAATGGGGGACGGCGCCCGCCGCCGGCTCCGCAACCTCGGTGCCGACCGGCGCCAACAGGAACACATTGGTGTCCACGCGATGCATGCCGCTGCCGAGGCCGAAGACGACCCCACTGGCGAAGTCCAGGATGCGCTTGGCGACATCGGCGTCCGCGCTACTGAGGTCCAGCAGGACCGGCAGCTGCGCCATGAGGTACTCGGCCACCTCCCGGGCGTCCGCGAAGGTCTGAACGCGGATGACGATGAACCGTCGCGTCTCCTCCGTCGGTTCGTCGTCGGGGAGCGCGCGATGGTCGGGCCACGAGGGCCATTCGCTGCCGCCACGTAGCGGTACGACTTCGGCGAGCCCTTCCCACTGCTCGTCGGTGGCATCGGGGCCGTTCACCGAATCACCTCACCCAGAGGAGCGCTGGCTTTCTGCGGTATATGCATCGCACGATTCTAGAGATAAACCTACAAACGTCGCCGACTGCGACACACGCGGCGTTGCAGCCGCTCCCATCCTGCCTCATAGCCCTGACCAGTGCAGACACCTGGGCAGATCCGCCGGGTCGAGTTTCTGTATGCCTGTTCATCCTCTCTTGCGACGAAGGCCCGGCTGGGCTCCCGGGCCTCGATGGCCAACTAACTGACGGGACTTCACCTTCGGGCGGACCGGCGCCGCTGAGCACGCGCGAGCCGCTCTTACCCACGGACAGGGCGCGCGGCGCGCGACCACACGGGCGGGCGGCAGGCGACGCCAAGACGGGTGACGTGGCGTTTGTCACGACTGCGGGCGAGACCGAGACGGACAGCGAAGCCGAGGGACCCACGCCCCGCGGCCCGGCACGGGTCAAGTCCGGTGCGGGTCAAGTCTGGTGCGGCAGCGCAGGTGTAGGTCACGGGGCGCCCCCATCCAACCCACCATCGCACGGGGGCCGACCCAACAGCCCCTCGATCGGCGTGAGTACCGCAACCGAGGTGGCAGTTCCGGAATTTGCGCTGGTCGGAGGCATTGTCAGTGCCACCTCGTACGGTAGGTGCATGAGTACGAAGAGTGCCCGTCGAGGGCGGTCAGCGGGCCAGTCGGCCGAGGAGCGAGGAGGCGACAGTGATACCGGCGACCGCGGCGGCGGTGAGGACGAGGTAGTCGAGGGCCAGGTGAGAGGGGGTGCCGAGGAGCAGTCCGCGGAGGGCATCGACTTGATAGCTGAGGGGGTTGATCTTGCTGACGGTCTGTAGCCAGCCCGGCATCACGGCCACCGGGTAGAGGGCGTTGGAGGCGAAGAAGAGCGGCATGGTGATGGCTTGGCCGATGCCCATGAGGCGGTCACGGGTCAGCACGATGCCGGCGATCGAAATCGACAGACAGGAGAAGAAGGCGGAGCCGAGGATCACGGCGACGGCCACACCCAGCAGGCGTAGCGGATTCCAGGTCATGGACACACCCAGCAGGGCGGCGATGACGATCACCACGACGGCTTGGAGCAACGCCTTCAATCCGGCGGCGAACGCCTTGCCCGCGATCAGGGCGGACCGCGGGGTGGGGGTGACCAGCAGTTTGGTGAGGATCCCGGCGTCCCGCTCCCAGATGATCATGATGCCGTAGAAGATCGCGATGAACATGGCGGACTGGGCGATGATTCCGGGCGCCAGATAGTCGATATAGGGGGTACCACCAGTGGGAATGGCCTTGATACGAGTAAAGGTCTCGCCGAAGACCACGAGCCAGAGGGCGGGTTGGACGGCGCGAGTGTAGAGCTCCGTGCGGTCGTGGCGGAGTTTCTGCAACTCGACCACGCACATCGCGACGACTCTGGCGGGCAGCACCCGCCAGCCGGTGCGGGCGCGCGGTGGGCTGAGCAGCAGGTCCAAGTGGCGGGCGGCAGCGGCGTTCTCAACCGACCCGGGCTGCGGTGCGGCGGGTGCTTCGGACATCGCGGAAGCCTCCTGACTGCTCGTCGAGGCCGGTGCCGGCGACGTCCCGGAAGACGTCCTCCAGCGTCGGCTCCGTGTCGGGCGAGGGAGAAGCGAGGGTCGCGGACGCGGTCGTCGTGGTGCGGGCGGCGTGTGAGCGACGGGCGCGTAGGGCCGAGCGGAGTTCGCCGGGCGTACCGAGCGCGCGTATCCGGCCGCGGTGCATAAGGGCGACGCGGTCGCAGTACTGCTCCGCCTCGTCCATGTAGTGGGTGGTGACGAGGACGGTCATGCCGGTGGCGGCGCGGACGGTGTTGATGTGCTCCCAGACCGTGGTGCGGGCGATCGGGTCGAGGCCGATGGTCGGTTCGTCGAGCATCAGCAGACGGGGGGCACTGACCAGTGCCTGGGCGAGTTCCAGGCGGCGGATCATGCCGCCGGAATACGTGTTGGCGAGCCGGTTGGCGGCCTCGGTGAGGCCCACGGCCTCCAGTGCCTGGGTGACGCGGGCGGCGCGCTCGCGGCGGGGGACGTCGAAGACCCTGGCGAAGAGCGCGACGTTCTCCCGCCCGGTCAGGCCGGCGTCGGCGGACAGTTGCTGCGGCACATAGCCGAGGAGTCGCCGGACGGCCATCTGTTCCCGCGCCGCGTCATGACCGAAGACTCGCACCATGCCCTTGGGGACGGGCAGGAGGGTGGTGATGCAGCGGATGGCGGTGGTCTTGCCCGCGCCGTTGGGGCCGAGCAGACCGAAGACCTCGCCGGGGCGGACGGCCAGATCCACTCCGTCCACCGCCCGGGTCTCGCCGAAGGCGTAGCGGAGAGCATGGCAGGTGAGGGCGTCGGGCCCTGGAATCGCGCCGGAAACCGGGGCTCCACCCGGTGCCGGGGCTCGTTCCGGAGCCGGGGCCGCCGTGCCATTGGACGGTGGGACAGCGGTAGGCGGGGGCTCGTCGGAGGCGGTCACCGGGACCGGTCGGCCTGGGTCTTCGCTGGTCATGGTCCCTCCGTCTGCTGGTGCAGGTTGTGGGCCAGTCGACGCAGCGCCGGAAGGGCGGCCTCCAAAGCCGTCCGGTCGGCCTCGGGGAGGCACGCGACCTGTTCGCGTACGAGGGCGCTGCGGCGCGTCTCCCAGTGGTGCAGCCGGGTCTGGGCCTCCTGGGTGGGGAAGAGCTGGGCAGAGCGTCGGTCGGCCGGGTCGGTCTCCCGGGCCAGATAGCCGGCCCGGCTGAGCCGGTTGACGAGAGTGGAGACCGAGTTGCCCGCCAGGTAGAGCTCTCTCGCGGCGACGGAGACGCGGATGCCGGGCCGGGCGGCGACCAGCCGCAGCAGCTCGACCTCTGCACCGCGCAGCCGGGGGGCCGGCAGGCCAGGGAGGAGCCGCCGGCGAATCAGCCGCTGGATACCGGCCAGAACGTCGGTCAGCTCGTCGGGGAAGTCCCCAGTGGCCATATGTCGACTTTAGCTCTGACTGAGAGGCTTGGCAGGGCGGTGAAACGCAAAAGCAGGGTGAGGAAGCGGGCCGGCCAGGGGTACTGGCCCGCGGCTGGACCGGTGGCCCAAGGAGTTCGATCCGGACACGGCGCTCCGAGTGGCGATGGAGACGTTCCGTCGCCGGGGGTACGAGGGAACGTCCGTACAGGATCTCGTGGACGCGCTCGGAATCAATCGCTCCAGTATGTACGCCGCTTTCGGTTCCAAACACGACCTCTACCTGAAGGCCCTGGAGCGCTACAGCGCGAACGAGAAGGCCAAGGCGGAGGCCGACCTGGCCGGTGGCGGTCCGGCGCTGCCCGCGCTGCGGGCCTTCCTGCTGTCCTACGTGGACGCCGCTCTGACGGATCCGGAGCGCAACGACTGCCTGGTCACCCATGGGGTGATGGAACGCGTTCCCGCCGACCCCGAGGCCACCGCGCAGCTCCGCGCCGCGCTCCGGGGAATGGAGGACGCCTACTCCGCCCTGCTCCTGCGGGCCCGCGCCAACGGGGAGCTCGCACCCGGCACGGATGTGCAGCGTGTGACGCGGTTCCTGGTCACCTTCACCCAAGGTTTGCGGGTGATGGAGAAGGCGGCGGACCGGAATTACCTGACCGAGGCTGTGGACCAGGCGCTGAGCGTCTTCCGCTAACCCGCGGTGCGAAGTCACCGATGGAGACGGTGTAGTTGCCGGTGATGCGCTTAGTTCAGGGGCGGCAAAGGTGGGCAGCGCGCCGCACATGCCGCCCAACAGGACGGCGCTTACGGCAACCACTACTGAGGACGGCTGTCCGACGGCACTCAGCACAATCGCCGGCACGGTCGCCACACAAGAGAACATGACGCTCCGTCAAGAAGGCATAGCGGAGAAGCGTGAACCGGGCCAGCAGGAAGGCGACAGTCAACCGGGGGTCATCAGCCAGGCGACCCGAACCGGTGCATCCAGTCGCACGGCCGCCGCCGGAAGGAGATCGCTCTGAGCCGCCATGGCGGAACTCGACGGGCGGCTTGGGCGCCACACACCCTGGTTAGGGAGTCGGGGACGACGTTCGGGTTGAGGTCAAGGACGTCTCGGGGACGGATCAGGGTTGGTGAGGGGGTGAGCGAGGGCGGACGCGGGGACAGTTCAGTCAGGAAGCGGGAGGCTGCGGCCAGGCGAAGAAAGCAGGAAGAGAAAGAAGGAAAGGAAGAGAAGGAAGTCCAGGGAGCCGGGAACGGCAATCCGAGAACCCAAGGGCCCGAGGAAACGAAGCACAACACATACAGACACAAGGAACCGAGGAAACGGGGAGGACGAAAGATGACGGGGGACGTGATGGTGCGCGAGGCGGTGTCGAGGTCGCCGGTGCGGCCGATCGTGGGGCACGAGATGGGTATCGTGGCGCCGCGTGGGCGACAGCACGGTGTGGACTCTGGCAATCGCGGCGCTGACCGGTGGTACGGCGGTACTGGCCAGCTGGGTGACCAGTCGCGGCAGTACGCAGGCCGCCAAGATCCAGGCAGAGACGGCAGCTCGATCGCAACGCGCGGAAAGGCTGCGGGTGAGCAGGCGTGCCGCCTATCTCGATCTCATCGAACAGACCCACCGCATCGGCGAGTTGTACTGGGAGGTCTCCGCAGAGCTAAGGGAGCCGGCGTCGGAAACACGGACCGCCAGGCTCGATGCGCTGCTCGACCGAGAGGTGGCGGAGTACGCAAAGATCCGCCGCTGTGCGCGGGTCGTGGAGTTGGAGGGCCCACCCTCGGCCGCAGCCGCGGCGCTCGCCCTCCAGAAGGCGACCCGGCCCTTCTACGAGGCGCTCAGGGCGGGCCTGGCCGACGGCACAGACTGCCAGGAACAGTTCAACGCCGCATACAGCACCTTCTGGAAGACGCTGGAGCAGTTCGTGGACGCAGCCCGGGACGCACACCAGACGGAGTGAGCGCTATACGGGCGGGCCAGAGGACTTGGCCGTATGCCGTCCTTGCCCGAGACCAGGCGCGTTGTACTCGCTGGCGTGCTCGGTACACGCGCAGGTTGGTGGCGGCGTTGCCGCAGCTGCAGACGTCGTGCCAGACACCGCTGATATTTCGGGGCCGGTCATAGAAGGCCACCCGGCATCGCAGTTCGGCCCCCACGACTAGGGCAGCCGGCCTGGCACTGATCTGCTCTAGTCGTCCGCGACCCGCAACACCCCGTCCTCCGTCGCAATCAATCACGACATCACCACCGTCTCCGCGATCACCGCGATCACCGCGATCGCCCCGATCGCCCCGATCGCCCCGATCGCCGGATGACTGTGGGAGGGTCCGAGACGGTCTGCAGCCAAGCACCGGGAACCGCAGAGCGGCAGTGCCGGACTCAGCCGTCAAGGAACGCCACCAAGCACCAGGCCACCGCCGCCCTGCAGGCCCCAAGCCACCGGGGACGCTCCGCAACCGGTTCATTGCGCTCCACTCCGTCTCCGGACGGCGCCCAGCCCAGGCGGGGCCCGCCTTATTCCCACTACGACCAGGCGAGTAACAGCTAGGACTCAAGAGATTGAGCCCTCCAGAGACTGAGGAAAGGCCGATTCAGCGTCCCTTTCCCCAGCGAATGGAGCGCAAAGCCCGCCCCTCCAAGGCGCCCCTCCCCCTCAGCCGACCTCCGACCCCGCCCCCGCCTCTCGTCCCCCGTCCCAGCCGACCAGGACGGACCACCCCCACCCACTCACCCATTCGGCGTAGCAACCCCTCCCCGTCAGCCGGCCGTACACCGCCCGGAAAGTAACCGGCAAAGCGGGTCCGTGGTGCCTGGCAGCCGCCGGTTCCGGACGCGGATGGTGAGCGCGCGGCGGCAGTCGGGTGCGTACGATAACCGGGATGAATAGCGCCTTTCTGACCTGTTAGCGAGGGCGTGCGCATCTTCCGGCCGCCCGCGTCCGCGAGCGGAAATTCGCTCAGCGCTCGCAGCAATTCAAATCTCCGATGAAATCCACCCCACCCACCTCATCCACCCAACCCACCCCGTCCTTCTCACTCCGGGAGTTCGGAATGGCACAGGAAACCGACAGCACCGTCTGGAACTGCCCATTCGATTACGCCGAGGCGCTGGAGTTCGATCCGACGCTCAGGCGGATCATGACCGAAGAACCGGTCGCACGTATTCGGCTCCCCTATGGAGAGGGCTGGGCGTGGCTGGTCACACGGTACGACGACGTGCGAACGGTGACGACCGACCGGCGGTTCAGCCGCCACGCGATCGTCGGGCGGGACTTTCCGCGGATGACGCCGGAACCGATCGTGCAGGACGAGGCGATCAACGTCATGGACCCGCCCGCGAGCAGCCGGCTGCGGAGCCTGGTGTCCAAGGCGTTCGCCCCGAAGCAGGTGGAGCGCATGCGGGCGCGTACGCAGCACGTCGTGGACGAGTTGCTGGACCGGATGCTCGAGGACGGGGCGCCGGGCGACCTCATGGAGAACCTCGCGTCACCGCTGCCGCTGACGACCATCTGCGAGGTGCTGGACATCCCGGAGGACGAGCGCGCGCAGCTGCGCGGCCACGCCCGGACGATGATGAACGTCAGCCTGGAGAACAAGGAAAACGCCATCCGCGCCAAGGCCGAGATGCGGGAGTACTTCGCGGAACTGACCGCACGGCGCCGGCGGGACCCGGGCGACGACCTGATCAGCGCGCTGGCGACGGCCCGCGTCGGGGACGAGGTCCTCGACCCGAAGGAGCTGACCGTCATGGCGATGGTGCTCCTCATCACCGGCCAGGACACCACCACCTACGAGATCGGCAACCTCTCGTACACGCTGCTGACCCGGCCCAAGGACCTGGCGATGCTGCGCGAGAACCCCGAGGCGCTGCCACAGGCGATGGAGGAGATGCTGCGGTTCATCCCGTTCCGCAAGGGAGTTGGCATCCCACGCGTCGCGCTGGAGGACGTCGAGCTGAGCGGGGTGACGATCCGGGCCGGCGACATCGTGCACGTCTCGTATCTGACGGCCAACCGGGACGCCGGGAAGTTCGAGCGGCCCGACGAGCTGGACCTCTCGCGTGAGCCCACGGGCCACATGACGTTCGGCTGGGGCGGGCACCACTGCCTGGGCGCCCCGCTGGCCCTCACGGAGATGCAGGTGGCACTCAGCACCCTGCTCAAGCGGTTCCCCGAACTGAGGCTGGCGAAGCCGGCCGAGGAAGTTCGCTGGAACACGACGGCGATCTGGCGTTATCCGCTGGCTTTGCCGGTGGTGTGGTGAGTCATCGGGGCCGCGGTAAATCCGCGGCCCCGACCGGCGGCATGCGGAACTCACTCCCCTGGCGTACGGTCTAAGAACGACCCATCTGCACGGGGAGAGTTCATTCTTCGACGGATGGCCCGCTCGCGTCCTTCCAGGGTCTGTATCATCAGGCCGACGGAATCGCCGGAGATTCCACCGGCCGACAACGGAAGAGACAACGACGCGAAATGCAGAGCGAATTCGGCACTGAGCGGACCACAGTCTGCAAGGAGTGCACCGATGGCCGTTTTGTGCAAGCCGGCAATCGCGGTCCCTGAATACATCATCACCAGGGACGACACCCTCGAATTGGCACGACAGCTGCACGCCGACCACGCACAGCTGAATCTCGTGCTGCGACTGATCGAGCATACGGGCGTCGTACGACGGCATTTGATCCAGCCGATCGACAAGGTGCTGGAACACCCCGGATTCGACGCCCGCAGCGCCATCTACGAAGAGGAGTCCAAGGCACGCGTCCCCGACGTGGTGCGCAAGGCCCTCGACGAGGCGGAGTTGGAGCCACGCGAGATCGACCTGATCATCTACGTGTCGTGCACCGGCTTCATGATGCCGTCGCTGACGGCGTGGCTCATCAACCACATGGGGTTCCGGTCGGACACCCGGCAGGTTCCGATAGCCCAGCTCGGGTGCGCCGCGGGCGGTGCCGCGATCAATCGCGCGCACGACTTCTGCCAGGCGTACCCGGACGCCAACGTCCTCATCGTCGCCTGCGAGTTCTGCTCGCTGTGCTACCAGCCCGAGGACGTGGGAGTCGGATCGCTGCTGTCCAACGGCCTGTTCGGGGACGCGGTGGCGGCGGCCGTGATGCGCGGCAAGGGCGGCAGGGGCGTCCATCTGGAGCGGAACGCCTCGTACCTGATACCGCACACGGAGGACTGGATCTCCTACGCGGTGCGTTCCACGGGATTCCACTTCCAGCTCGACAAGCGGGTCCCGGGCACGATGGAACCGCTCGCACCGGCGCTCCGCTCCCTCGCGGAGGAGCACCAATGGGACGCCGGGAACCTGGACTTCTACATCGTCCACGCGGGCGGTCCGCGCATCCTCGACGACCTCAGTCGCTTCCTGGGCGTACCTCACGAGGCGTTCCGGTTCAGCCGGGCGACGCTGACCGAGTACGGCAACATCGCCAGCGCGGTGGTGCTCGACGCCCTGGCCCGCATGTTCGACGAGGCATCGGCCGAGGAGGGACAGCGCGGCCTGCTGGCCGGCTTCGGCCCCGGCATCACCGCCGAAATGGCACTGGGGACGTGGTCGTCGGTCAACTGAGGGAGGAGGAGCGGGGACAGCTGGACCTGACGGGCCGTCTCGGGACGGCCCGTCAGGCGTGCGCGCACAGGGGGTTGAGGTTCCGCAGCCGATGTCGTGCGAACCCAGCGCACTGTCTCCAGGTGCTTGCCGTTCACCTCGAACGCGTCCAGCACCGCCCTGTACGGGTCGGACCTCTCCACCACGGAGAACCGGAACATCTCCGGTGGGACCCTGCGCACGCCTACCGGCTTCTCCGCAACATCTCGGCGAGTCCGGACTCCCCATCGTGGAGGGTACCGCTGACATCCACCGGTCGAGCCCGGGAACGAGGGCCCTGGGGATCACCGTCGATGGCGACGCCCTGCGGCATGATCCATGTCCTGGCCTAAAATGTCGGAGACCATCTCAGCGGCCCGACGGGCTTCCGCTCCACTTCTGTGGAATCGAAGGACATGCCCCCACCCGCACGAGCTACTCCGTGCTGCCTGGGGGCGTTTTCTTGCTGTTCCGTGAGTCCGCGGCATCCGTGGCCAACCGCACCCACCTCGAGGGCCGGCTGGCGGAGCTCCTGACCGAGAACTTCTTCCACAGGCATGGACATGGGCCGCACCCCTCGGAAGTCCGTGCCTGGGAGCGCAGCATTCCGGCGCTCGCGAACGCGGTGGTCGAAGCCGGGCTCGGCGGGGTGGAGATGCTGTTGGAGTACGGTCTGCCACTGACCAGCAAACGGGCTGACGTGATACTGGCCGGCGTGCATCCCTCCTCCGGCACGCCCTCGTACGTCGTCGTGGAACTCAAGCAGTGGAGCGAGGCATACCCGGAGGAAGGAGATCCACTGCGCTGTCGGGTTCCCTCCTATCCGGAGCCCGTTCTCAATCCGATCGAGCAGGTGCGGGGCTACTGCGACTATCTGGTCTCGTTCAACGGGGCATTGGAACGGGACCCCCGGTCCGTCACCGGCGTGGCGTACCTCCACAACGCGACTGAGTTCGGGGTCGCGGGACTGCGTGAAGTCACTGAGGACGACCGGGGACGGATGTTCACCGGAGACCAGCGCGGCGCGTTCCTCGACTACCTGCGTGCGAGGCTGGCTCCGAAGCCGGGAGCCGGCGCCGCCGACGACCTGCTGCAAGCCAAGGTGCGCCCCTCGAAGCAGTTGATGGCCGTCGCCGCGGAAGAGGTCAGGGAGCGGGAGCAGTTCGTGCTCCTGGACGAGCAGCGGCTCGCCTACGAGACGGTCATGGCGGCGGTCCGAAAGGCACGAAGGTCTCCTCACAAGCAGGTGATCGTCGTGGCCGGCGGCCCGGGATCCGGCAAGAGCGTGATCGCCCTCTCCCTGCTCGGCGACTTGTACCGACGCGGCGTGTCGGCCATCCACGCCACAGGTTCACAGTCGTTCACCAAGACGATGCGCAAGGTGGCCGGCGCACGGAAGCCCGAGGTCCAACGTCTCTTCCGATACTTCAACAGCTTCATGGAGGCGGAGCCCAACGACCTCGACGTGCTCGTCTGCGACGAGGCTCACCGGCTCCGCAGGACTTCCGCCAACCGCTACACCAGGGCAGCCCTGCGCACCGGTCGCCCGCAGGTGAGCGAACTGATCGACGCCGCCCGCGTACCGGTGTTCCTGCTCGACCAGCACCAGGTGGTTCGTCCGGGAGAGATGGGGACGGTGGAGCAGATCCGTCACGCTGCGGCCGAACAGGGCGTGGATTGCACGCTGGTGGAACTGGACAGCCAATTCCGCTGTGGCGGCAGTGACGCCTATCTGCACTGGGTCACCAGCCTGTTGGGGTTGGAGGGCAACGGGCCCACCGAGTGGGAGCCGGACGGGAAGGTGGAGTTGCTGACCGTGAACAACCCGCGGGAGCTGGAAGACTTCCTGAGTGACAAGCGTGCCCAGAGGTACAGCGCCCGTATGACGGCCGGCTACTGCTGGAAGTGGACCAAGAAGATCGCTCCGGGGCTGACCGCTCTCCCCGCCGATGTGGTGATCGGCGACTGGTCCAAGCCGTGGAATCTGTATGGGGACCGCGCGCTTCTCGGCGCGCCGCCGGCCCCGCTCTGGGCGACCGACCCCGCGGGCTTCGGTCAGGTCGGGTGCGTGTACACCGCTCAGGGCTTCGAGTACGACTGGTCGGGCGTGATCATGGGGCCAGACCTGGTCTGGCGGACCGACCGGTGGGTGGTGGACCGCTCGGCGTCGAAGGATCCTTCCTTCACCAAGACCACACCGGACGACGACGTCGACCTGCTGATCCGCAACACCTACAAAGTGCTGCTCACCCGGGGAATGGTCGGAACGGTCGTCTACTCGACGGATGCCGAAACCCGCGAAAAACTCCGTTCACTTGTCCCGTCGGCAACTTGAGACGCCGACGTGCCTGGCGTGTCCTTCGGGGAAAATGGACACCCTCGCAGCGAACGCCCCCATGCGGACTCACGGAAGCGGCGCAGGAGTTACCATCATTCCGCCGCGCACCTTCCCGGAGGGTACGAGCTGCGGTCCATGTGTGCAGCCCAACAGGTCGTGGGTGAAGAGTGGTTGTGCCCGTCGTGTGGTGACACATGACGTGAGCGTGGCTGCCCGGTAGGGCGGCCCCCTGCCATTCCGATCTCACTGCCTAAGGAGTGGCCACATGACCTCTGTCGAGTACAAGCCCGCGCGTCGTGACTGGATTCGCGAGATCCTGATCGGCATCGCTACCGGAGTCGTCTCCCACCTCGTGGTAACGGCCTTGGACGCGATGGCAAGCCTGCTCTTCTGACGCAGGTGTGTGGCGGGTCCGGAGAGCCCGCCACACCACAACCGCGACGGCGCCCGTCAGAACAGCTTCAGGTCAGACCCCTGCGCCCCAGAAGTCTTTCGTCGCCCGTTCCTGCGCCGTCCCCTGCCCGGCCGGGGCAGGTGAGGTATCCGCGCCTCTTTCGGCAGATTTCCCCACGTAGGGCGAAGCCCATGGATCTCGACCTCGCCGACGAGTTCCCTGAGGTAGGAGCGGGTCTCCTCATCGGTGGAGTAGAGCACCGTCGCGCGGCTGGCCCGGGTCATCAGCACGTGGTAGGCGTGCCGGATCAGCCGTGCGAACTCGTCGTCGTCAACGCTGCCGGCGCTCACCTTCGGATCGAACGACCCGGGTTCGGCCACGCGCTTGACGTTCGACTCCGCATCCTTGCGTTCCTTGCCCCGGCGGAACACCCACCGATCGTCGCGACGCACCATGTCCTCGCCCATGATCACGCCGCACCAGTCCCACTCGAGGCCCTGCGCCGTGTACACACAGCCGATCTGGCCGACCCCGTTCTCGTGGACCGACCAGATGCCCGAGGGAGGTGCACCGCCCTCGCAGAAGCTGTCGCTCTTCGCGTTCCACGGCCGGTGCCAGTCGCCGATGCGGACGTCGGCCTCGAGTCGTTTCTCCTTGCCGAGAGGCTCCGTCCAAGGCCAGCAGTAGCCCGCGACCATGCGCGCGGAGGCCCCGGCCGTGGCTTCGCCACGGATGATCTGCTCGAGCTCTTTCGGGGTGTCCGCCACTTCGATGTGCATGAGTCCATCGGGGCACCACCGCTCGGGCACTTCGTCCGACACCCCGAGCACGGCACGCACCCAGCGGATGTACGCGTCGCTGCCGCCGCAGCGGAACTGCTCCCGGAGACGGTACCGAACGAGCCGGGCGTCGAAGCGTGCGGCAGCATCCTCGATGAGGTCGACGGTACCGACTTCGTTCGGCCGCACGGACTGCCCCTCGTCCAGAAAGAACACCGTCAGACGGGACGCGTCGAGGAGCTCGTCCACCTGTGGGCGAGTGCCCTGCTCCTCGGGCTTCCAGAACCGGCTCGTCGAGCGGTCACGGAGGCGGTGTGCCTCGTCGCAGATGAGCACGTCCAGAGGGGGGACCGGTGGCGTGACGAAGTTGCTGAAGTAGGTGAAGGTCTCCCTGAACTGCCGGTCTCCGTAGCCGACATGCTCCTGCATCGCTGCGTTGAAGGCCCTGCTGCCGCTGGCGTACTTGACCGTCCGGCCCTGGGCCTCCAGTTCCGCCTTGAGCTGCAGGCCGATGGCGCTCTTCCCCGTGCCGGCACCGCCCGTGACCAGGAAGACGACACGCCGCTCGTCCGGGATGAGGGCGGGACACCGGGGGTCCGGAAGAACCTTGGAGGCCGCCTCCAGGATCTGGTCGGCCACCACTTTCTGGCGCCCTCGCAGAGTGAAGACGGTGTCGTCCCCGCAGGACCAGATCATGGCATCGAGCAAAGGCGTGTTGCGCAGACCCATGCCGCGCAGCATCGTTTCAGCTGCCGAGGCGCCGCCTTCCTCCGCGAAGTTCGCCCTGAGGTCGGACAGCAACTGCGCACGCCCATCACTCGTGTACACCCGGGCGTAAGCACCCGTCGGCGCATCCAGCTCGAGCAGTGGGCGCACGGATTCGTCCGTGGCGTTGTGCAGGTACGCGAAGCCGCCGCATTCGAAGTCGAGCCCTTGGAACGGGCCCCGGTCGCCGGTGAACGCCTCGTAGTACTCGCGTAGTTGAAGGGCCGGATGCTTCTTGCTGCCCATACCAGGTACGCTCACCAACTCCGCGGTGGCCTGTTCGATCCGGGTCACTGTCGACCAGCGCTTCAACTCGACGAGCTGTACGGACGGGCAACCCCCCTGCGGATGGCGGCCGACCAGGACGACGTCTATGAGTCGGGGGTCACCGGGGCGCTCGTGCTCGTCAAGAGTGGCGGCGCACTCGACGATCATCTCCACTCTCCCGCGGCCCGCGGCGACCAGGTCGTTCGCCAGACTCACCAGGCTCTCCGCCCACGCGGCACGCTCCGTCACCGAAGCATCCGCTCCCCGGAAATGCCGCCACCGAGCGGCGAGATGCGGCACCATGCGACGACGGAAATGGAGAGTGAGCAGATCCTCCGCCGACAACTTCAGCAGGAGCATGGACACGAGATGGTTCCCCCAGGACACGAGTGACTCGTGCGGGTGGGGGCATGTCCTCGTCAGGAAGCCCGTCGGGCCGCGATCAGTGACAACGATCTCAGAGAACGGGCTTCCTGCCAACGACGAGCGGTACGCCGTCGCCGAACCAGGTCGGGAACCGGAAACGCACACCCCACCCATGCCTCGTCCGCCCCCGCCGAGCGGCACCGAGGGCATGGCGGTGCCGTCGGCCGGAGGTGCGTCGTCCGGGCGTCGGCGGTGGGGGCGGGGCCTGACGACGGGGTGTGCGTCTCTGGGCGGGGCGAGGGCGCGGGCGCCCCTGCCTCGCCCGTTCCAGGATCACCACGCGCCCCACATGATGCGTCATAGCAAACACGTCACGGCGGCCGAGGCCGGGAGAAGTTGCAGGTCAGGCGGGGTTTTTCGGCTCAGCGGGCGGGCTGCCAGTGGCCCAGAGCGTCAAATGAGCGTCACGGTCCACGCACGCGCTGCCTCGGTCGGCCGGAACATGACGGCTCGCCACCCACAAAGAACGGCGGTCCTCGGCATCTCCAGGTCGGGCGGAGAAACCCATACGGCGGACGTGCACCGTGCCGGTGATGCTCGCTCGCCCTATCTTGGCCGTCCGCCCGCAGCTCGTCGAGTGGAGGCCGGAGCCGTGAAGTACGCGTTGACGGAGAAGCAGGCCGCCATGCTTCGAGAGATCGCGGCTGCGTCCGATGCCGTGGCCGTCCCACCTCGCGGTATTCATACAGCTTCGGCGTTGGAGAAGCGCGGGCTGATCAAGAGGACCTGGCGCGGGGGCAGGCACGTCGCGGTCGTCACCGCGGCCGGCCGCTACTACCTCAAGCACGGCAAACACCCTCGGAAGGTGCAGGCGGAGAAGGAGCGTCTGGAAGGAGACGTCGAGCAAGCCGCGCGTGCCCCTGCCGACGGAACCGAGCTGATCTCTCGGTTGCGATCCGCTTCGGGGAAGATCATCGTCTCTGATCCCGCCCCTCAGACCCGGGGGCGGTGGCGGGCTGCCTACTACAACGCACTCCACCACGGCCATGTTCCGGAAGGCCACAAGCTGCGGTGGTCCGGTAGGCAGCGAGGAGACTGCGTCTTCACGCTGGTCGACGAGGCGGCCGAGAAGGCGGCCCAGCCTCCCCCGGCGCCGGCCATCGACGTACCTGGGAGTGTGGACCGCCCTCACCGCCTGGTCCGCGTGACACGCAAGGCCCTCGGGACGTCCCAGAGCGTGGTCGACACCCGTGGCAGACCCGGGGTCATTCCCCTGTACCTGTCACGTCCGCTCGTCGACCGCGCCCTGCGGATCATGCACGCACTCCTGACCGAGGCCGAGAACCGCGGCTACACGGTGGAGACCCGGACCGACCTCCATCGTGGTGAAGCCGTGCACACTCTGGCCATCGTCATCCGGGGTCGGACCTTCCCGCTCGCCCTCACTGAGCGAACGGCCAAGGTCCCACACGAACCGACCCCACAGGAGATCCGCCGGCAGCAGCGCACCCCCTGGACACGTCTGCCCAAGTACGACGAGGAGTTCAACGGACGGCTCACGATCGGCGCGCCCGCCGGAAGCTGGTGCCAGTATTCCTACTCGTACAGTGATGGTGCCCGATGGACGCTCGAGTCCCGGCTGGGGCGCCTTCTGCGCGATCTCGAAGACCTCGCGGCCGAAGCCGAAAGCCGGAAACGGGAGAAGGAGCTCCGCGAGGCCGAGGAGCGGCGCCGGTGGTACGTGGCCATTGCGCAGGCACGCAAGCAACAGGTCGAGCAGCACCGGGCTAAGGTCCTGATCGAGCAGGTACGGGCGTGGCATCGGGCTGTGGAGATCCGCTCCTTCTGCCACGCTGCCCGTGAACGAGCCGATGACGCATCGATTCCGGTGGACGAGCTGGAATGGCTCCGATGGGCCGAGGCGTATGCAGCACAGCTCGACCCCCTCCGCAGCCCCCTGCGGATGCCGCCGGACCCTCCGACCAGTCGTGACGCTCTGCGCGACGTGTTAAAGGTCGACGTCTACGCCCACCCGTGGCCGTTTGACGCCGAGGGCCGCTGGACGCACTCCGAAGGCATTCCGGCAGACTCGCACCCGTGACCCTGGCATCGCCCACACAACGCCTTCGCCCTGTCCACGGAAGACAGGGCGAAGGAACGTTTATGCAGCGATGGTCAGCGGAGCATCCAAACGCTGCCAGGCGCCGAGCACGGCCTTGTGAGCGTCCGGTTGGAGGTGCGCGTAACGTTGGGTGGTCTGGAAGCTCTCGTGGCCGAGGAGGTGCTGGACCTCGTAGAGCGAGACTCCCTTCTGGACCAGCCACGACGCACAGGTGTGACGCATGGAGTGCGGCGGGTAGTGCGGGACGAGCTGCTGCTCACCGTCGCTGTCGAAGTAGTAAGCCCCGTCGACAGCCGGCCACCAGGTCTGCCGACGCCAGTTGCCGTCGTCCAGGAGGCGTCCTGCACGCCCCTTGGTAATGGTGGTAAACACCACGGCATCGCGGTCGAGCCGGTGAATGTGGCGTTCGAGTGCCTCCAGGACATGGGGCGGAAGCGGGACCTCCCGGCGGCTCTTGGAGCTCTTCGGGTACTCCTTGATGCCGCTCTTGGTGTTGACCTCCACCACGAACAGGCGTGAGCGACGCTGGTCGATGCGATGACGGTGAAGGCCGGAGAGTTCGCCCCACCGCAGCCCAGTGTAGAAGCCGAGCAGGCACATCGTCTGCCACACAATGGGGAGTTCGTCCAGCACGCTCTGCGCCTGATCGAGCGTGAACCACTGCGGCGGTTTGACCGCGATCTGAGGCAGGTCGATGCTGCGGCAAGGGCTCACCGTGATCACGTCGTCGTCGACGGCCGCGCGCATGATGGAGGACGTCAGGTTGTAGGCCCGCTTGACGGCGGCGGCGCCCGCACCCTTCTCGACCAGGGCACGGATCCAGCTCTGGACGTCCATGCGGGTGATGGCCCGCATCTCCCAGTCGGCCCAGTAGGGCATGACGTGGTTCTTGATACTTGAGGCGTCTCCCCGCAGGGTGTGGGGCTCGACCACACGGGCGTTCCACCATCGGTCGTGCCATTCACGGAAGGACGCTTCGCCGGCCCGCGGGTCGCGCATGCCCCCGCGGGCGAACTGGGTCTCCATATCGATGCCCCAGGCACGCGCCTGGGCCTTGAGGGGAAACGACTCGCTGAACCGGTCGCCTGTCCGGTTGCGTACGGTCGCCTGCCACTTGCCGGACTTCAACTTTCGCAGGTACGCGGTACTACTCCTTTTTGCGGGTACGGGAGGGCCGAACTGAAGACAACAGGTCAGCGGCGAATCTGCGGGGAAGCGACCGACCTGCTGGTGATGAACTCCTCCAGACCGGCAGCTGGGACACGGACCCGGGAGCGACCCGTTCCCGTGCGCAGGTCAACGACGGGCAATTCCCCAGCGGCAATGAAGCGGTAGACGGTGCGCCGGTCGACGTCCAACGCGGCGGCGACAACGGGGATGGACAGCAAACGCGCAGGCATGGGTGAGTCCTTGAGAAAGGTGAGGGGGAGGCAGCCGGCGATTCGGTTCAGCCGGGCCGTCAGGCGGGCTAGGACGAAGGTCAACCAGCCCCGTCAGGGCAGTGGGACCACATCACGGAAGGGTTGATCATGTGATGACGTCGTCAAGGTGCGGACCGCCAAAGTTCAAGAGGCGTGGCGGATTAGCCCCTGCTCTGAGCCGCGGCAGAGCGCGGGCCCGGATCTACCCGCTTGGACGAGCCCGGAAGGGCCATGACCTCGGCCAGGTGCCCCCAGTCGAGCTCGACATCTTCGAGGCGAAAGCGATGCGGATAGCGCAGCGCAAGCGAACTCGCGCTCACACCAGCCCACTCAGCAACGACCCACACCGGAACGCCCTTCTTGAGCCACAGGTCCAGGCAGGAATCGCGCAGGCCGGTCACATGCTCCCCCAAACGCGCCTCCACATCGCCCGGACTCAGCACGGCCTGACGCGCCTGCTTCCACACCCGCCGGTACACCGAAGACGACAACGACCCGCCTCGCTCGCCAGGGAATAGCAGGTCGCCCGGCTCCAAGCCTGCCTTACCGATCCACTCCCGTAGCACACCGGCAAGTTCCGGAGTCACAGGAACCTTCCGGACCTCGCCGGCACGGACCAGCAGCGCGCCGAACTCACCTTCCGGAAGCTCCGCGTCGTCAACTCGGACCGCGGCCGCCTCACCGGGAAGCAGGGCTGCCCCCACCATGGAGGCGAGGAAAGGAAACACCGCCCCCGGCACCTCAGTGTGTTCCTGGACCCACCCCAGTAGGGCACGGATGTGCTCGACAGAGAGCAAGGACGATTCATCTATTGCCGACTGCGACAAGTTACTCGGCTCCTAACGCAAGGCATCGAGACGCGTGGCGTCCCCTGGCGAGATCAATACTCCATAGAATCCCCGGTTTCGGTAACCGGGGATCGTCGGCTATATTTCGCCGCCTCCTTCACTGACAGCATCCACACCGATACACCGAGAGAGCCAAACTGCCACCGTTTCCCAGGACCGGTCTAGGTTGACTTGCTTCGCCGCTGCATTCCAGCCCGCGCCGGGCTGAAAGTGTCTGCCGTCAGCGAATCAGCACGACGCCGCCAGAGCCGCGAGGGCATCACGCATTTCCAGTCGCCCGACACCCACTAACGACTTGCCCTGGATGCCCGAAACCGACAGAACAGAGCAGGCGCCTTCTAAGCGCCTACCCTCGACGAGCCTCTCGGAAAGGCCGACGCCATGACTCTGTCGGGGATCTTGGATGTTCAAGGTCATGTGCCTTGGCGCCGCTATCGGGGGCGGGGCAGTTCGTGGGTGTCGAGGTACGGCTGGAATGCCATGGACGGGCAAGGCCGGTAGGTGGAGTGGGCAGGTTCCTGCGTGCTGAGGCGTTCGATGTTGACGACAATCACGGTCAGCTCGTGCTGGACATGTGCCTTGGCCGTGCCCCGGTAGCGGACACGGGAACCGATGCGATGCCCGCTGTCGCGGGGCCGACGGTAGCGGATACCGCCCAGGCGTTGTCCTTCGAGTGGTAGACCAGGATCAAGCCAAGCGACACGTTCTCGGAACCGCCGGTCCCGGCGAAGTCGCCCAGATCTCTCAGGGCGTTGCCGAGCCCGAAGAGACGGGTGATATCGGCGAACGTGGACTCATTGTCCGACAAGCCGGCGGAGAGGCTCAGCTTCTCCTCGGGGGAGTAGGCGGCAGTCAGCTGGAGCGTGAGGCTTGGGCCATCGGGGCTTTCCACCGTGAGCTGACCGTACGCTTCGAAGGATGTGGCGGCCTTCTTGACTGGGGACCCCTTCTGGTGCGAGCAGGCGATATCGATGAAGAGCGCGGCTTCCACGCCGCCCAAGGGAAATTCCACGCCCAGTTCGAAGGCGACATCCCAGGAATCCGATTTTGGGGAGCCGGTGACCTGGACTTCCAGGGTCTGCAGGGTGAGCTTTGAGATCTCGTCCGGGATGGTCACCCCATATGTCGATGACAGCCAGGCAGGGAATGCCGTGTAGACGGCGGGTGGGCAACTCGCCGTGCCCTGCCACCGCCCGTCCGGCAGCTTATCCACCGCGAGCGGAACATCCTTGTCGGCTACCCGGAACTTGTCCGGAGGATCAGCCATGGTCGTCTCCGTCCACGCGTTTCATGATTTCTAGGGTATCTTCTGGAAGGTGCAGTAGTGGTCTCGGGTCAACCACGCCTGGACCAACTGGTGGGTACCGTGACGGAGTTCTGCGATGATCCGAAGGGAGCCGCGAAGGGGCGCTCTCCATACAGGCGGATTGACATTTTGATCCAACCCATACGCTTCCGCGTCTGCATCATATTCACGGAAATCGTTGGTTGTGCGTGTGAAGATCTGGCTGGAGTTGCCGGGATTGTGGGTCGTGCTGCCGTAGCTCCCTGTCCTTGTGTTGCAGTTCCTATCCGTCTTTCCCCCGAACTCCGCACCACCAACCGAAGCCCATCCGCTCTTCTGCGGGTCCGCCGGTCGCAGGTGGTTGGTTGCGGGACTGCGCATCCCGATTGACAGGTAAACGCTCTTCTGCCCTGGCGGCGCGAACGGCCACGGGATGTTGCCTGGTTCTTTGAGGAAGTTCCAGGCTTGGTACCACTGCCGACGTATGCGGATACCCTGAGGGCCTCCCTGGGGGAAGACATAGGCGTCTTGGATAGTGCTCCTGCGCTGCCAGAATCGATACATCCGCGTTTCAGCGATACGGATCCTTGGACTCAGCTTGGCCCGATCCTGTTGGCTAGCAGTCGCCCAGTAACTGCCCGCCCAGTTCTTCGCCTCGATACCGACCGGGGCTTGCTGGGGCGGCTGATTCGCCTCGGGTGCCCCACCCGTCAACAAGGACGCACTCATCACAAGGGCCGCAGAAATTCCCATGACCGAGGACTTCATGGAATGCACTTTCAAGGCACTCTGGGCCACCCGTCAACCGTACAAGATTGAAGCCTCAGCCGGATGTGTCCGTAACGCGCCGCGGAGTTACGGGTTCCGCCGAAACGCAGCAGGTTGTGACCATCTCAGGCCAAAGCAGAGATGGCCGGATCTCAAGAACCATGCGGATTCCACCGGCGCCCGGAGGGGCACGCTCGGATTCATCTTGTCCGGGTCCCTGCCTGCGCCTGATCCCCGGCATTTTTGGACAATGTTGCTGCTGAATCGATTCCGCAGGAGTGCTTTATCGACCGTCCCGGGTAGGCTGCCTCCTCGGATTCCTTGATTACCCGGAAAACGATCTCAAGAACGACGTGCTTGAGGAGGGCCCATGGCCCGGATTCTCGTGGTCCAGGTTGATCCCAAAATCAGCCTCACCGAGATCCCGCTGGTCGGTGAGCTGGTCCCGCCTGGCTTCGACTTCACCATCACCGAGGCACAGCTGCTGTACTGCACCGCCAAGATGACTCCGACCCAGTTGAACACCGCGAGCGGCCTGCTCGCGGAGGTGAAGCTGCCGCTGGGTGGACTTGGCGAAGCGCTGGCCGGCAAGGGGTTGGAACGTGGGGTCAATGGGCGGCTGCGGTATCAGCTCGGCACGTTGCCACCGGAGTCTGCGCTGATATTGCTGGGGAAGAGCTCGCAGCAATTCAACCAGAACCTTCCTGCCAACAAGGGCGCACCACCCGAGTCCGTCGCCCCCACGCCACGCCCCGGCTCCGAGCAGCCGGCCACCCCGCGGGCCAGCGGTCCCCTGAGGCTGGGCGGAATCCGACTGGCACTGCAGGGCGGGAGGATCGAGGCGGCAGCGGATGTGAGTCTGACCGTCTCCGGGCTGACCCTGACCGCGATGGGGCTGGGTTTGAAGATCAACCCGGCCGATCCGACGGATGTTGGCATCGATATCCGGGGAATCGGTCTGGGGTTGGCACTCCCCGCCAAGGGCATCGCGCTCGACGGCGCACTCCTGCACACCGGTGCGTTCGGCGGGGACAAGGAGAAGTACGAAGGTCTGGCCCTGCTGACCACCCCGGCGGTGAGTGTGTCACTGATGGGGCGATACGCCAGGACGACCACGAACAACACCTCGCTCACCTCGATGTTCATTTTCGGCAGCGCCTCCGCGGAAGGGCCCACGGGCGGATTCGGTCCACCGCCTTTCCGGGTGAAGGGAATCAGCCTGGGCGGGGGTTACAACACCCAGGTGAAACTTCCCCGATTGGACCAGGTGACCAGCTTCCCCCTGGTGACGGGGGCACAACGGCTGTCGGATCTGGGCGCTGGGACACCGCCGGACCCGGCCAAGGCGCTTCAGGCACTCGACGCCTTTATCGTTCCCCGCCGAGGGGAGAACTGGTTCGCGGCCGGGCTGCACTGGACGACCTTCGAGTACGCCGACTTCAAGGCGGTCGCGCTGGTGGAGTTCGGTGACGACCTGCTGGTCTCCCTGCTCGGGGTAGGGGATTTCACCTTCCCCAAGGTCCGCAGTCCAGGCCAGGACCCGGTGACCCTGGTGGAGATCGCGGCCGAGGCCCAGTACTCCCACCGGCAGGGATTGATGTCGCTGACCGCCCAGCTGACCTCCAACTCCTATGTGGTGACCAAGGAATGCAAACCGGTCGGCGGTCTCGCTGCCTGTGTCTGGCTGGCTCCCAGCCCCTATGCGGGCGACTTCGTCTTCAGCGTGGGCGGTTACCATCCCGGATTCACCAAACCAGCCCGCTATCCGGCCGTACCCAGAATCGGGATCGACTGGGCGATCAGCAATGAGGTGATGCTCCGGGCGCAGGCTTATGCGACCGTCACGCCCCATGCCTTTATGCTCGGCGGTTCCCTGTCGGTCACCTACTCCAGCGGAGCGCTGCGAGCCTGGCTGACCGCGCATCTGGACACGCTGATCGACTGGTGCTCGGGAACCTACGATGTCTCTCTGGGCATCAGCATGGGTGTATCGGCCTCGGTAAAGGTGCTGTTCGCACACATCACGGTCAGTGTCGAGGTGGGCGTCGATGTCCATATGTACGGCCCGCCGCTGGGCGGCACGGCCCGAGTGCACCTGTGGTTCATCTCCTTCAGCCTGCACTTCGGCTCCGACGGTCCCCCGCAGCGCGCGGTGGCCTGGAAGGACTTCGAGAAGCAACTGCCGCCGCCGCAGAAGTCGCTGACGCTCAACGCGGTCAGCGGTCGGCAGCCAACGCCGCCCGGTGATGATGACACCGTGTGGTACGTCGGCACCCATGGCTTCACCTTCGCCAGCCGTTCCGCGGTCCCGGCCACCGTCCTGACGCTCGGCGAGCAGGGCGCCAACAAACCACCGCCGGAGAACGCGCCCGAGAAGCTGTACATCCGGCCGATCACCGATCCGAGCAACCGTGCGCCGAACGGTCCCAAGGGGCATGTCGCCTGCCATACGGTCCTGGTCAAGCAGGCCACTCGGAAGTCCGGAGTGGTCACCGTCGGGGCCGAAGTCGACTACGGCAAGTGGGAGATCGAGCCGGTACGGGAAAGCGGTCCCCAGGCACTCTGGGGTCGTGGCGCGACAGGCAGCGCCGAGGGCGACGGACTGGTGAAAGACCAGTATGTGGGCATGGAGGTGCGGGTCCCGGGTCCCAGCAGCAAGGGGGAGCAACTCGCCACCGTTCCCGGCGCCTTGGACACCATCTCCATCAAGGACGGGCCCCGGCCGCTGGACCCAGCCGTCGGCGCGTGGGGCCCGGTACCCCTGCGCACCGATGAGGCGGTCTGCCGGATCAAGCAGAAGGCGATGAATCCCCGGACCGACGCCAGGCGCGTCCAGCTCTACCAGACGCTGTGCGAACTGGGCTGCGCACCGGACACCAACGACAGCCCCGACACCTATGACATGGAGATCGATCGCTATCTGACCGCGGAGCCGCTGTACGTCCCGGCGGGAGGCTGATGTCGTATGTCAAGGGCCCTGGAATTCCTGGATGCGAAGGAGCCCTCCCTCACCGAGGGGACCTATCAGATCAGCGTCGCCCACTCCATCGATGCCTATGCCGACCAGGAGTACTTCACCCCGCGCAAGACCCAGCTGCTGGAGGTACGCGGGCCCCGGTTCGTCCTGCCGCCGGGCACCGTGCACGCCGCCTACCCGGTGCCTGGCGCTACGGGCACCTTTGACCAGGTGGTGCCACATATCGCCCTGGACCGGATGTCACTGCCCTGGGACATCAAAGTGGGCAGCAGCCATCCTCCCGTTCCCGACCCCTGGCTGGCGCTGCTGCTGTTCACCGCCGGAGAGCTGCCGGACGACCCCGAGGCGGTGGGCAAGACGGCCTCCCGCCCGGTCTCCGAGCTGGCCGGGCCCGCACCGAAGAACGTCATCCACCCCGAACTGGACGGGCTGCCATCCGACCAGAAGCGGCTGACCTGCCAAACGGTGGACATCCCCGCTGATCTCTTCGCCCGGGTGGCTCCACTGCGCACCGAACTCTCCTATCTCGCCCACGTACGGCGCGGTGCGGATGCCGCCGACTCGGCCCGTACTCACCAGGCGGCCGGCTCCGCCGTACCGGACGACCGGCACGCGGTGGTGGTCGGCAACCGCTTCCCCTCACCACACGGCGGGCAGTATGTGGCCCATTTGGTCTCCCTGGAAGGCTTCTTGCACCACTTGCCCAAAGACCGGAAAGACCTGGACAGCGGCGAGTCCGGCACGAGGCTGCGGATGGTCTCCCTGCACAGCTGGTCGTTCCGCTCACTGCCCGATCTGGGCCCGCACTTCGCCACCTTGGTGGAGGGCCTGGCCCAGCACGGCGCAGGCCACCCGGACCGGCTGACCTTGCGCTGGGGTCAGGACTACGGCGACCAGCCCGCCGACCCGGCACGGCAGCGGCTGCACGCCGGATACGTACCGGTCGTCCATGCCCTGCCCACCGGGGAGAGCAGTTTCGCCTGGTATCGCGGCCCGCTCACCGCGGTACCCAACCAGTCGGTGCCGCTGGGGACGGACGCACCGGTGTGGTACGCGGCAGACGCCCGGATGATCTTCCTTGAGGAGCACGGGATCTTCGACATCAGCTATGCGGCCGCCTGGACCATGGGGAGGGCCCTGGCCCTGGCCGACCCCGAGTTCGGACCCGCGCTGATGCGCTGGCGGCAGGTGGTACGCCGCGCGGCGGGACGGCTCAGCGGCGGCACCCACGACGGCAAGAGCGCGGTGGCCGGACACGGCAGCCTCGCCGGGGCCGGTGTGCTGGGCGCCGCCGTGGGCAACCGCCACTTCGAAGAGGCGGTGAAACAAGGCGGTTTCGCCACCGCCCTCCAACAGGAACCCCACCCGGACCGCACCCCCACGACGCCCGGCCATGCGCCGCCGGCCCAGGCCGTACGCGCCCGCCTGGCCGACGCTGCCCAGACGGCCGCCATCCATACCGCAGCCGACCACCAAGCCACCGCGCTGGAGCAGTGGCTCTCCGGCCTGGCCCTGCTCCGCCGGGTTCCCCTTGACCACCTGGTGCCGCGCCCGGAGATGCTGCCACCGGAAAGCCTGCGCTTCTTCCACCTCGACCATGACTGGCAACTGGCCCTGCTCGACGGGGCGCTCAGCATCGGCCTGGCCTGCTCCCTGGACCGCGAGCTCACCCAGGGCCTCCGCCGGCGCATCCGGAAACTACCCCAGCTGACCGGGAGCGCCTCCGGCTTTCTGGTGCGCTCGGCGCTGGTCCCCGGCTGGCCCGCGCTACGAGTGCGGTGCTACCAGGGCAACCGGCAGCTGAAGGTGCTGCGCTGTGCCGCCCTCGGCCCTGATCTGCTGCTGATGCTGGTGGACGGAGTGATCGACAAGCTGGTGATCGCCGAGCCACCGCAGGGGCTGCACTTCGGCTATGAGCTGGACAGGAACGAGGATCCCTATATCCAGCTGCGTTCCCTCAGGGAGACGGAGATCGGCGAACCGGTCTCCGGGGCCACCATTCCGTTCGCCGGGTTCCTCGACGCCCGGCGCGTACTCGATGTCATGGGGCTCCGCGCGGAGTTGAGCAGCAAGCTCGGCAAGCACTCCGGAAAGGCCGCCCTGGGCGCGGCCGGGATGGCGATCCAGATGATCAAGTCCGCCCAGCAGATCACCTTCAAGAAGCAGGAGGGGACCTCGTGAGCGACGAGCCCCTGATCGTGCCGATCGAGGTGGACGCCCTCGTCGTCAACGACGAGGTGCGCTACAGCGTCCCCTTCGAACGGTGGACAGCCGTTTACCACCGGCTGTCCCTCGGCTCCTCACCCGAACCGCAGCCGTTCACCAACAACGACGCCGCCCGTTGGGACAGCCAGCCCGACGCCAATGGCGTCTATCTGCACTGGCAGCTTCCCCAGACGCTGCGCCACGGCAAGCATGACGCCGCCACCGGGGAGACCGCCTTCCCTCAGATCCCCAACCGCTGGCTGGTCATCCGCCGCCGCTGTGACACCGCCGAGGAACCTGTGGCCTGGGTGGTGGAGAGCGACCATGTCAATGGCGCCGATGAGCCGGGCGGCAGCGCCTTTCTCCGGGACGACGGCGGAATCCCGAAGGCGGTCCGGATCGGCCGCCGGGTCAAGCTCACCGATTGGCGGGAGGAGGGATCCGGCGAGTCGGTGGCGCTGGACGCCCTGGGCCCGGGACTGCTCACCTTCTCCGCCTATCAGCCGTACAACGAGAATGTGCTGTCGCTGCATGACACCGCGGCCGACCTGGGCACGCTCGACGCTGTCCTCGCCTACCAGGTGATCGGCTGGCACTCCGACAAGGCTGTGGACCCACTGGCCATCGCCCAGGGCGATCCGCACGCCCTCAACTGGGTGCCGCCGGACGGCAAGGCCACGGACCGGCCCACCCGGTCGCTCTACACCGGCTATGTCCTCCGGCTCCCCTGGCAGCCCAAAGGCACGGCACCGGCTTCCCAACGGCCGCGGGGCACCCAGGTGAAGGTGGCCGTGGGCAACAGCTCGGTGGACGCGCTCTCCGGCCTGCTGATCGCCGGCGGCATGGACCACGGCAACGCGGCCCTTCTCGAAGCCCTGCAGCATGGGCTGCTCAACGGCCTGGACGACACCGCGCATGAGTCGGTGGACCACGCCATCCACCGCTCCTGGTTCGGCACCAGCCCCGGCGGCTACGCCTGGGAGGCGGTGGACGCCCCGGGCAAGAAGGCGGTAGTGGTCGGCGAGGAGCAACGCCGGGCCGAGCGCGAGCTGCTGGCGGAACTCAACAGCCGCCAGGCAGCCCATGACGCCGCCATGCGCGAACTGGCGCAACTGCGCTGGAGGCTCTATGCCCTCTGGTGGCTCAACCGCGACGCCGGCCTCTCGCAGCAGGACCGGCTCGCCTTCGAGCGCGCTCGGGGCTCCTTGGCCGGCCGGATCAGCTCGGTGGAGAAGGATCTCGGAAGGCGGCGCGACCTGGCCGGCGAGCACCTCCACCAGGAAGCGATCCCCTGGGGCGCCACCACGGCGGAGCTGACCGCCAGGGCGGCCGACTACCTCTGCCGGTTCGCCGACACGCCCTGGCAGGGCCGTCAACTGAAGCGGGTGCCCCTCGCCGAGTTCCACACCCCGGCGGACCCGGTGGTGCTGCTCAGCGGAGCGGGCGCGCCCAAGACCACCGCCCCGGGCGCGCCGCTGCCCTGCCGCTTCCCCGCGGACACCCTGAAGGCCACCGGCCCCGTCCACAGGCCGCCCCTCGCGGTGCCCACCGAGCATCTGCCCGAGCCGCAGGCGCTACGGGAACTGGTTGACGAGTTCAGCCTGGTGAGCTCGACAGCAGCGAACGACCTCGACGCTCTCCGTCACACACCGGTCTCCCAGGGTGCGAACGGAATCCCACCGCACTACGGGCTGACGCCCTGGGCGCAGCCCTGGCAGCCTCTATATCTCCTCTATGAGGTGCGCTACTTCGCGATTCCCTACCACCAGAAGCACGGTGACCCCTGGGAGTTCAACGGTTCCCGCTACCAGTGGAACGGCAAGTCCGGGCCCGGTCCCCTGGACTTCGGCACCTGCCGGGGGCGGATCCACCTCACCCCGCACGCCACCTTCAACCTCAGCGGCCGGCTCCGCGAGTACCAGCGCGTCCACCCGGCCGCCGCATCCGGCACCGAGCTGGGCAAGGCACTGACCACGCTCGCCGAAGAGGTGGCCACCTGGGATGTGCTCAGCCAGTCCCTGGACGGTCTCACCCAGTGGGTAGCCGCCCGCGGCATCGGCATCCACCCCCAGCCGCATGGCAACGAACTGGCGGCCCTGATCGGCCATGAGCACCAGACCGTGCCGCTGCCCGACGCTTCCTTCTCCCCCCTCCGGGCGGGCCAGTTCCGCTTCAACCGGCTGGCCATCGTGGACCGCTTCGGCCAGGTCTGCGATGTGATCAACCCGGTGGGCACCGGCGGTCCCAGCGACAGCCTCGCCAAAGAGCTGATTCTCGCCAACAGCGTGCGCCCCGAGCAGCCGGTGCTGCCCCACACCACCCGGCACACGTTCGCGGAGCTGCGTCCCCGTCTGGTGCAGGGAGCCAGGCTGCGCTTCGAGCCACTCACTCCGGACGGCTCGGCGATCGGACCGGGCGCCGACCCGGTTTGCGGCTGGCTGCTGCCCAACCACCTCGACTCGGCGCTCCAGGTGTTCGCCCCGGACGGGCGGGCGCTGGGCGAGCTGCGCCCGGCGATGCTGGGCAAGGGTTCGGGCGGTGGGCTGGCCTGGGACGCGGCGCCTGACGCACCGTACCGGGATCCGGCGGACGAGGAGTTCCCCGGGCAACTGGGCGCGATGCTCCAGGAGATGCTCGATGAGTATGCGGCGGAGACCGACTTCGCCGCATTGCGCGCCACCATTGACGAGACCTTGTTCACCGTCAACCCACTGGGCGGCTGGGACGACCTCTCGATGGCGGTGCTGGCCGGCCGTCCGCTGGCCCTGGTGCACGCGAGGCTGTGGTTCGAACTGGAAGGACCGCCGCTGATCAATCCTGGCCAGGAGACCTGGCGGCATGATCCGGCGGGCGAGCCGGAGTCTGCGGAGTTCCTCACTCATCCCTGGTATATCCGCCTGGGCTCGCTGGCCGATCAGGACGACGGGCTGATCGGCTGCTTCCTAGGCGATGACTACTCGCGCCTGTACACCGTGCATCAACCGCTGGATTCCACCTCGCAACGGGTGATCCGGATCGATCGGGGCTTCCGGCTGGCCTTCCAGGACGCCTCGGGCAAGGGCTGTCGGCAGACGGTGACCCTGCTGGTCGACCCCCGGGCGGCGGTGCACGCCGTCACCGATCTGCTGCCGGCCACCGCCCTCAGCATTCCGGCGGTCTTCGTCGAGCCCGGCCTGCGGCGGTTGCGGGTTTCCTTCCGGGCGGGGCCGCTGCTGGCCGGTACGGTGCCGGCCACCGACCCCGATCACCCTTCCGGGCCGCATATCCCTGCGCTCGCCGTGCCTCGGCCCAGCACCCGGCACGGCAGTTGGACCTGGCATCCAGCGGGGGCCGGGGATCCGCTGCCGCTCGCCCCCCAGGGACACGCCGCCACCACCTCTCCCATCGCCCAGAACGGCCGCCTGATCCGTGGCGGCCCCCTCGACCGCTGAACGGCAGGCAACCATGAGCGACGCGCAGTTCACCTACACCGTGACCACCGTGCCCACGCCGCTGGGCGTCACCCCCAAGGGCAGCCGGAATGGGGTCTCCTCCTATCTCACCGTGCTGGTGACGCCCAACGCGGGGAAGGAACTGTCCTGCTCGGGACTGCGTTTCACCTTCAAAGAGGGGCGTAGTGAGGCCGAGTTGTCCAAAGACCTGGGGTCGATTCTGCCCAGCGTTCCTCACCCTCCTGGGGTGTGGCAGGTCGAGTATGTGAACAAGGCGTTCATGGTCAGTCCCAAGGACGGCCTGCCGGTGAAGGTCAAGGACGCCTCGATCTCGGTCGAGTTCGATGGAGTGGTGGTCAACACCGAGCGGGGTGTCACGCCGTTGCGGATCGAGGAGTGGACGGGCGAGACCAAGACGACGGAGGCACCGTCCGCCACTACGCAGGTACCGATCGTCAAATACCCCAGCGGTTTCAGGTTCTCGGACTTCTACGCGGCGCGGGACGAAAACGGCACGCTGGTGCCGAGCCCGGTGATCGAACTCGGAAACCCCGTCACCCTTCACTGGACCGCCTCCGAGGGGGCGAAGTACGAGCTCTTCTGGGACGGCGGCCCGACGGGCGGCGAGGACGTCACGCTGGTCAGGAGCAAGGACCTCAAGGAGAAGCAGCTACTGGAGAAGGACACCACGTTCTATCTCCGGGCCACGTTCACCACCTCGGGGCATACGGTCACCCACTATCTGACCACCACGGTTCAGGTGCGTGCCCCCAGGCTTCAGGTCACCTCCGTATCCACGGTGCAGAAGGGATATCTGCAAACGGCAGAGCTCCGCACACCGGGCGAGGGCGGCACGTTCTTCGACGAGCAGGCGGCCGTCCGAGTGCGGGACGCCCAAGGGAAGCGCTTCGGACGGCTGGAGGCGGGAATTCTCGGAACCGAATTCGTCTGCGCTCCGGTTCCCTCGGGCGACCGCCCGGCTCTGGCCGTCTACAACGACATGCTGTACTGCGTTTTCCGTGGTACCGGCAATGACGAGCGGCTCTGGTACGTCACGTGGTCCGGTAACGGCTGGGGTGCCCCCGCAAGGATCCGTCCAGGTGCTGACTCGGCAGCCGGTCCGGCTCTGGCAGCGCACGAGAACAAACTCTTCTGCCTCCACCGGGGCTTCCACGAAAAGAAGGAGCTGTGGTCCACGGTTTGGAATGGCGACGAATGGACGCAAGACCAACACGTCCCAGGAGTCGACAACGGACTCAGTCCTGCCCTCGCCTCCTACGACGGCAAGCTGTTCTGCGTCCACCGGGGCGGTAATGACTCACACCTGTGGTACACGACTCGTGAAGGCAACGGCTGGAGTAAGGACACGCTGATGGACGACCATGCCTCTGAGCATGCCCCCGCGCTGGTCGTCTTCCAACAAAAGCTGTTCTGCTTCCACAACAGCTCAGATTTCTCTTTGAAGTACCGCACGTGGGACGGTTCGCACTGGAGCAAACCTGTCCTCATCCCCAACGTCGAAACCATGGGTGCGCAGGGAGTCGCCGTCTATCAGGACAGGTTGTACTGCGCCCACCGCGGTGGCGGTACCGACACCAGCCTCTGGGTCACCACCTGGGACGGCAATACCTGGACCTCTGACCGGAAGGTCTTCGGCCCCTTCTACTCGGCCACCGGCGCCGCCCTGGCCGTCTTCGACAACAAACTCATCTGCGCCTATGGCCGTTGACCCGGCCCCGGCACCGCTGGAAGACATCGTGGCACTTTCCAGCCCACAGTGTGCGGCCATACCTGCCGTATGTCCGCGATCAGTTCGTCGCCCTGCACGCCCTCCCCCGAAATGATCCTGCACCCAGTTGGCCTGGTAGACCGTAACCGCGCATCGGTCACCCCGGCCGGACGGGCCGGCGAGGGCGAGCTTGTGCCGGACAGGCTCGGCATCTGCGGCTGGCTGCGAACCCCCTCGGCCGACCACGGCTGCAGCCACTCGTTGGCCACCGCCGACGGCTGCAGCCCACGCTCATCCGGTCAATCTCGTAGCAGACTCGTATTCCCGACAGCCCTCCACCGGCCCTACAGAACTGCATTGGCGCCGAAGGCTGATCTTGGCTGCTCTGCCCCGGGCGCCACTCGAACGGCCGTGGCGCTCCGGTCTGCGCGCCCAGGCCCTCGTTGCGGGCATCAGCGAGGATCTCCACCTGATCACCAAGGACGTGGCGGCGTTCTACTTGCTCTTGCCGGAGAGGAACGTGTGCCGGTCCTTGCAGCCGACTGACAGCCAGCGGAAAGAACCTCAGTGCCGTCGACGATCTCGGTCTTCCCGCTCGCGCCGAGATGGTCGATGACCTCAGCCAGGGTCTGCAGCCGCACACCCGCCGGTCGACGAGGCCGGCCAGCGCTTCGCGCCAGCGCCCACCGTCCGCTTCCGCGACCTGGACGCTGGGCACCCGACCAGCAGCGCCCAAGGCGCCTGACAGCCCATCAGGACGAGCGTCAAATGAGCGTCACGAGCGTCATTTCAGCGTCAAGATACCGCCCGTAACGCCCACACCGCACATAATGCGCATGTATAAACCCGCAGGTCAGATGCCCTTTGCGGCCCGTTCCAGAATCACCACGCACTCCACATGATGGGTCATAGGAAAGAGGTCGAACGCGCGCATGCGGCGGGGGGTGTAGCCCGTCTCGCGGAAGTAGGCGAGGTCGCGGGCGAGGGCGGCCGGGTCGCAGGCGACGTAGGCGATGCGGCGGGGGGTGAGGGTGGCGAGGTGGTGGACGGTGGCCTTGCCGGCGCCGGCGCGGGGCGGGTCGAGGACGACGAGGTCGACGTCGGTGATGCCGGTGCGGGGGAGGACGGTCTCGACCTTGCCGTGTTCAATGCGGACGCGGTCGAGGTCGTCGAGGTTGTGGCGGGCGTCCTCGACGGCGCGCTTGCCGGATTCGATGCCGAGGACGGCGCCCTGGTCGCCGACGCGCTCGGCGAGGGCGCCGGCGAAGAGGCCGACGCCGCAGTAGAGGTCGAGGGCCATGTCGCCCTTCTTGGGCATCAGGCCCTGCATGACGGCCTCGACGAGGAGGTCGGCGGCCTTGGGGTGGACCTGCCAGAAGCCGCCGTTGCCGACCCGCCAGGTGCGGCCGGCGGCGCGTTCGCGGACGAAGGGGCGGCCGTGGACGCGGTGGACGGCCTTGTCCTTCTCGCCGATGCGGAGGACCGAGACCGGCTTGTCGAGTTCGACGATCGGGAGGCGGCCGCCGGGGCGGGGGGTGAGGACAACCTGGCGGTCGTGGGAGCCGGTGGCGGCGATCGCCTCGACGGTGGCGATCTGCGGCCAGGTGCGCCGCTCGATGCCGAGTTCGGAGACGCCGGGGGCGGCGATCATGCAGTGGGTGACCGGCTCGACCTCGTGCGAGCGGTGCTTGCGCAGGCCGGCGCGGCCCTCGGCGTCCACGGCGTACTGGACGCGGGTGCGCCAGGCCGGGACCTCGCCCTTGGCGACCTTGTCGCCGGGGGCCGGTTCGACGGTGCCGTCCCAGCCGGCCTCGTCGGGGGTCAAGCCGGCCAGCCGGGCGAGCTGCTCGGTGACGACGGCGGCCTTGAGACGGCGCTGGGCGCCGGGCGCGGCGTGCTGCCAGTCGCAGCCACCGCACCGGCCTGGGCCGGAGAACGGGCAGGGCGCCTCGACCCGGTCCTTCGAGGCCACCAGGATCTCGACGGCGTCGACACGCAGGAAACGGGCGCCCTCCTCGCCGTCGGTGACGCGGGCGCGGACCCGTTCGCCGGGCAGCGCGTGCCGGACGAAGAGGACCTGACCGGCCTCGGTGCGGGCGATGCAGTGGCCGCCGTGCGCGACCGGGCCGACCTCGACCTCGTACTCCTCGCCGACCAGCGATTTCCTGGATTCCGGCGGCGTGTCCGGCTGCATGGCGGGGAGCTCCTGGGGAGAGGGGGATCAAGACCGTGACGGCCGGCCTTCGGGAGAAGGCCGACCGTCCATTTTACGGGGTGCGGTGCGATGCGCCGGTCCGCGCGCCGGCCGCGGTCACTTCCTGGTGGCCGCGGACTCCTTCTTCGCCGCGGTGACCGGGCCGCGCCGGACGGAGCCCGGGGCGTTCCACTCGGCGCGCTTGCGGGCGCGCTGCTTGGCGGCCTCGGAGGAGTCCAGCTGCCAGGGCACCGAGGTGACCATGACGCCGGGGGTGAACAGGAGGCGTCCCTTGAGGCGCAGCGCGGACTGGTTGTGGAGCAGGTGCTCGTACCAGTGGCCGACGACGTACTCGGGGATGTAGACGGAGACCGCGTCGCGGGGGCTCTCCCGGCGCAGCGACTTGACGTAGTCGATGATCGGCCGGGTGATCTCGCGGTACGGGGAGGCGAGGACCTTCAGCGGGACGTCGATGCCGCGCCGTTCCCACTCCTCGCGCAGGGCCCGGGTGTCGGCCTGGTCGACGTCGACGCTGACCGCTTCGAGGGTGCCCGAGCGCATCAGCTTGGCGTAGTTCAGGGCGCGCAGGGTGGGCTTGTGCAGCTTGGACACCAGGACGATGGCGTGGACGCGGGAGGGCCGGACCACGTCGTCGTCGGGGGCCTCCGGGGCGGCGATCTCGTCGGCGACCCGGTCGTAGTGGCGGCGGATCGCGGTCATGGTCACGAAGAAGATGACCATGCCGAGGAGGGCCACCCAGGCGCCGTGGGTGAACTTCGTCAGGAGGACGACGACGAGAACCAGGCCGGTGAAGAAGCCGCCGAAGGCGTTGATGGCGCGCGAGCGGTGCATCCGGCGGCGCTTGGCCGGGTCCTTCTCGGTGAGCAGATGGCGGTTCCAGTGCCGGACCATGCCGATCTGGCTGAGGGTGAAGGAGACGAAGACGCCGACGATGTAGAGCTGGATCAGGCGGGTGGAGTCCGCGCCGTAGAGGTGGACCAGGACGGTGGCGGCGCCGGCCAGCAGGACGATGCCGTTGGAGAAGGCCAGCCGGTCGCCGCGGGTGTGCAGCTGGCGCGGCAGGTAGCGGTCCTGGGCGAGGATCGAGCCGAGCAGCGGGAAGCCGTTGTAGGCGGTGTTGGCGGCGAGGAAGAGGACCAGCGCGGTGGCCGCGGCCAGCACGACGAACAGGAAGCTGCCCTTGCCGAAGACCGCCTCGGCGACCTGTGAGATGACCGGGTTCTGGGTGTAGCCGGAGCCGAGCGGACGGCCGTGGTCCAGGAGGTCGGTGGCCGGGTTCTCGGCCATCCGGACGTGGGTGGTCATGGCCAGCGCGATGATGCCGCAGAACATGGTGACGGCCAGCCCGCCCATGAGGGCGAGGGTGGTCGCGGCGTTCTTCGACTTCGGCTTGCGGAAGGCGGGCACGCCGTTGGAGATCGCCTCGACGCCGGTGAGCGCGGCGCATCCGGAGGAGAAGGCGCGCAGGAGAAGGAAGATGAGGGCGAAGCCGGCGAGGCCGCCCTGTTCGGCGTGGATGCTGTAGTCGGCGGTGGGGGCCTTCATGGTGTCGCCGAGGACCAGGCCGCGGATCGCGCCCCAGAGGATCATGATGAAGACCCCGGCCACGAACACGTAGGTGGGGATCGCGAAGAGCTTGCCGGACTCCTTGACGCCGCGGAGGTTCATCAAGGTCAGCAGCACGATGATGGCGATCGCGCAGAACGTCTTGTGCTCGACGACGAAGGGGATCGCGGAGCCGAGGTTCTCCACGCCGGAGGAGATGGAGACCGCGACGGTCAGGACGTAGTCGACCAGCAGGGCGCTGGCGACGGTGAGGCCCGCCCTGGGGCCGAGGTTGGTGGTGGCGACCTCGTAGTCGCCGCCGCCGCTCGGGTAGGCGTGGACGTTCTGCCGGTACGACGCGACGACGGTGAACATCAGCACCACGACCGCGACGGCGATCCACGGGCTGAAGCTGTACGCGGAGACTCCCGCCACGGACAGGACCAGCAGCACCTCGCCGGGCGCGTAGGCCACGGAGGAGAGCGGGTCGGAGGCGAAGACGGGGAGTGCGATGCGCTTGGGGAGGAGGGTCTCGGCCAGCCTGTCGCTGCGCAGTGCGCGCCCGATCAAGATCCGTTTGGGCACGTCGGTCAGTTTGGACACCCGGGAATGCTAAGGGTTCGTCAAGGCTCCCGCCCACCCACCACCCGGATGGGTATCGCCACCCGGATGCGCCACCATGCACAGAGCGACCCGGCCACCCATCAACTACGCGGCACCTCCACAGCATCTGCACCGTACGCACACGGTGGCGCCGTCGTTGCAGGGAACCCCGCGGGCCCGGACTTCGTGGCGGATGTCACGGAGTCCGGGCGTGTCGCGCGCGGGCACCCCGGCACTCGGCTCGCGCACCGGTGTGCCGTGGGGCGCGGGCTCACTCCTCGCGCGCCGCCGGGCGCGGCCGGCGGGACAGCAGATCGCCCAGCCCCTCCCGGGTCGCCGCCACCAGCACCACGTCCTGCGGCCGCAGGACATAGCCGTCCAACTCGTCCGCCAGATGCGCCGGCGCCGGCCCGTCACCGGTCGGCGGCGCGCCCGCCGCGGGCTCCACCGGCGGCTCGTCGGGCGCGGAGTTGTCGACGGCCAGCACCCGCAGCCGCCCCGGCCGCAGCACCTCGCCCACCGACCGCCCCTCCAGGGCCGCATGGCCCCGCACCTCGACCCGGGCGACCAGCAGCACCCGCCGCTCCACCGGGATCGCCCCCAGGATCTCGCGGCCCATCATCGCCCCGGCGAAGGCCGGCGCCGCCAGGAAGGACACGCTGCGGCTCCGGGTCCGCGCACCAGGGTGCGCCGTCCGCAGCGTCCGGTACACGGCGGCGGCGAACCCGTCGTCGAACAGCCGCAGGGTCACCCGCAGCCGCGGATTGACCGACCGGGCGTACAGCGCGGCCTCCAGATTGGTGGTGTCCTCGCTCGTCAGCGCCAGCAGCGTGCGGGCCCGGTCGGCCAGCGCCGCCTCCAGTACGCCCTCCTGTGTCACGTCCCCCACCACCGTCGGCACCCGCAACCGCCGCGCCAGGGCGATCCCGCGCGCCTCCGGATCGGCCTCGATGCACACCACCGGGACCCGCATCTCGTGCAGCCGCGCCAGCACCCGCGTGCCGATCTTCCCCAGGCCCAGCAGCACCACATGACCCGACAGACCGCGCGGCGGGCGGCGCAGCGCCGACGCGCTGCGGAACGTGCCCAGCCCCTCGAACGCCGCCGCCACCAGCACCGGCAGCAGCAACAGCCCGACCAGCCCGGACAGCAGCTGCAGCAGCTTGCGCGCCAACGGGGCGTCGAGCGCCGGCTCGTTGATGGCGAACAGGTCCAGCAGCGTCAGGTACGCGGCGTGCAGCGGCTGCTCCCCCGTCGACAGCGACGCGGCCACCGCCAGCGCCAGCACCGCCCCGACGATGCCCGCCAGCGACCAGCGCAGCCGCCGGGAGAACAGCGACGCCAGCGGCGCACCCCGGCCGCGCAGCCGGCTCGGCCGCAGCGTCCGGCCCGTATAGGCGACGGTCTCCAGGACGACCCGGCCGCGGCCGCCGGCCGCCGCGGCGGTGGCGTCGTCCGGCAGCAGCACCGGGCCCTCGTCACCGGAAGCGGCACCCGGCGCACCGGCCGCGCCCCCGGGCGGATCGCCGGGCGACGGCGACAGCAGCGCCAGGGTGCACAGCCGCCGCGCCCCCGGCGGACCGGACTGCCCCGGCGCGCGCTCCACGGCGCGCAGCATCAGCCCGTCCGCCTCGATGACCTTGCTGGTGCCGGCCACCGCGGTGGCCACCAGCGCCGGAGCGACGGTGTCCGCATCGGACAGCACCGTGGTCGACGCATCGTCCCGCGGCTCCCCGGCACCGTCGGCATCACCGCTCGCCGCGACCGCCGCGGACTGGTCCAGCAACTCCTCAAGATGCTGGCCGAGTTTGCGGTTGTAGAGCCGGATGACCAGCCGCAGCCGCGGGTTGAGGCGGCGGGCCCGCAGCGCGGCATGGATGTTCAGCTCGTCGTCGTCATGGACCAGCGCCAGCGCGCCCGCCTCCGCGACACCGGCCTCGACCAGCGCCGCGTCGTCGATCTGGGCCGCCACCTGCACCCGTATCGGCTCCGGCGGCGCCTCGCCGTCCTCCCGCGCCACCGCGGGCGGCGGCACACCGGGCAGCGCCCCCGGACCGGACCGCGCCACCGCCGCCGACACCCGGCCCAGCAGAGCGGAGGCCCGGCCCAGGCCACGGGAGGCCGGCGGGACGCGGGGCCGGTGCGGCTCCCGGGTGGACGGCACGAGCAGTGTCACCCGTTCGCGGTAGACGTCCCGGAGCTCGGCGGCGAGCCGGTGGGCCAACGCGTCATCGCCGCACACCACCATGTGCGGCGCGAGAGAACCCTGTTGGGGCTGATGTGGCAGTTGTGGCACACGCCGTAGCGTGCCCTACCGGGCCGTCCCCGCGCAGCCCACCGCACGATCCGCACCGCACCGCCACGCCGCCCGCCACAACCCCGCACCGACCGCGCCCCCTACCGGAGCCGCCGTTACGGCTACGGTTGTACCGGACCACGGTGCGGCCGGCGCTCCCGTCCGACGCACCGGGCCGCCGTCGCGGACAGCGGCTCCGTGCCGCCGGCACATCGGAAGAGAAAGTAGTGAGCAGGGTGTTTGGGCAGGTCAGCGCGCTAGTACAGGGCACGGGGTAATCAGCATGCACATCGTCATCATGGGGTGCGGTCGCGTGGGCTCCGCGCTCGCGCAGACCCTTGAGGGCCAGGGCCACACCATCGCGGTGATCGACCAGGACCCGACCGCGTTCCGCCGCCTCGGCTCCGCCTTCGGCGGCCGCCGGGTCACCGGCGTCGGCTTCGACCAGGACACCCTCCGCGAGGCCGGCATCGAGGAGGCGGGCGCCTTCGCCGCCGTCTCCAGCGGCGACAACTCCAACATCATCGCCGCCCGGGTGGCCCGCGAGATGTTCGGTGTCGAGAACGTCGCGGCCCGCATCTACGACCCGCGCCGCGCAGAGGTCTACCAGCGCCTCGGCATCCCCACCGTCGCCACCGTCCGCTGGACCGCCGACCAGATGCTGCGCCGGCTCCTCCCCTCCGGCGCCGAACCCCTCTGGCGCGACCCCAGCGGCGGCGTCCAGCTCGCCGAGGTGCACACCGCCCCCTCGTGGGTCGGCCACAAGATCAGCAAACTGCAGGAGGAGACCGGCGTCCGCGTCGCCTTCCTCACCCGCCTGGGCGAGGCCATGCTGCCCACCTCCCAGACCGTCCTCCAGGAAGGCGACCTGGTGCACGTCATGATGCGCACCGACGAAGTCGAGAAGGTCGAGGCGGCATTCGCCCAGGGTCCCGAGGAGGCGCACGCATGAGGGTCGCCATCGCAGGCGCCGGCGCGGTGGGTCGCTCCATCGCCGGCGAACTCCTGGAAAACGGACACGAGATCCTGCTCATCGACAAGGCCCCCACCGCCATCTCGGTCGAACGGGTACCGCTCGCCGAATGGCTGCTGGCCGACGCCTGTGAGATCACCTCGCTCGACGAGGCGGCCCTGCAGCGCTGCAACGTCGTGATCGCCGCCACCGGCGACGACAAGGTCAACCTCGTCGTCTCCCTGCTCGCCAAGACCGAGTACGGCGTCCCGCGCGTCGTCGCCCGCGTCAACAACCCCAAGAACGAGTGGCTGTTCAACGAAGCCTGGGGCGTTGACGTCGCCGTCTCCACCCCCCGGCTGATGTCCGCCCTCGTCGAGGAGGCCGTCAGCGTCGGCGACCTCGTCCGGCTGCTGCGCTTCAGCCACGGCGACGCCAACCTCGTCGAACTCACCCTCCCCCCGGAGGCCGCCCTCGCCGGCACCCGCGTCGGCGACGTCGCCTGGCCCGAGGACACCTCCCTGGTGACCATCATCCGCGGCACCCGCGTCCTGACCCCCAACAAGGACGACGCCCTCGAAGCCGGCGACGAACTCCTCTTCGTCGCCGCCCAGTCCCGCGAGGAACAGCTGGAGGACCTGCTGTCGGTCCGCCGCGACGACAGCTGACCGCCCCGGCACGGCAAGCACGGCAAAGGGCCCGGGAGCCATACGGCTCCCGGGCCCTCGCCACGTCTCACGCGATACGGATCAGCGGCGGTGCCGCGGCCCCTCCTGCGGCCGGTCCGCGACGGCCGGTCCCGGCGTCGCCAGCCCCTCCCGCAGGGCTTCCTCCGCCTTCTCCTGCGCCTCCATCTCCGCGAACACGTCGATCGGCGCCGGCGCCTTCACCAGGAACACCCACGTCAGATAGACGGCCAGCAGGAACGGCGGGATCTTCAGCGCCACCAGCACCCATCCCAGCTGCGTGGTGTCCGCCCACCAGTACAGCGGGAACAGGATCAGGCACTTGCCGAGCAGGATCAGCCCCCACGCCCAGCTGGCCTTCGCGTACGCCGTCTTCCGCCCCGGATTGCGGGTCCGCCACGAGAGGTTCTCCTTGAACACCGGGCCCAGAATCAGCCCGATCAGCGGAACCCCCGCGAGCGTGGTGACGATGTAGGCCAGCGCCAGGCCCAGCGTGTACAGCATCCCCGGCAGGTAGAAGTCCTTGGCGTTGCCGGTCATCATCGCGAAGACCACCCCGAAGGCCACCCCGAAGACACCGCTGAAGGCGTGCTTGACGGTGTCCCTGCGCACCAGGCGCACCGCGCACAGCACCAGCGACACCGCCAGCGCCGCGATCGCCGAGACGTGCAGATCCTTGTCGACCGTGAAGATCGCGACGAACAGCAGCCCCGGCAGCACCGTCTCCACCAGGCCGCGCACGCCACCGAACGCCTCGAACAGCGCCGCCTCCGTCACCTGCCTGCCCGCGGTGTCCGGGCCCGCGTCCGGCACCCGCGCGCCAGTGGCGGCCGAAACGCCCCCCGGGTGATCGGCGAGGGCGGAAGCCTCAGGGTCAGTGGTCGGTCGGTCGTACGACGTCACCGGCTACTCCTGTCCGAGCGGTCGCAGTTCGTACTTGGGATTGAAAAGCACCCGGCGCCCGTGACTCAACGAGATCCGGCCCGAGGCGATGAGCTTACGGCCCGGCTCGATGCCGACGATGGAACGGCGACCCAGCCACACCACGTCGAGCGCCGCGGAGCCGTCGAACAGCTCCGCCTCCAGCGCGGGCACACCGGCACGCGGTCGCAGCGTGACATGCCGCAGGGTGCCGGAGACCTTCACTATCTGACGGTCGTCGCAGTCGCATATGCGGGTACACCCCGTGGCCTGCGCATCCTCCTGCAGCTCGGCGGACTGCAGCTCCTCCTCGGAGGACGACAGCCTGTCGAGCATCCGGCGGAACCGGCCGGCCGGCTTTTCGGGTCGGGTCCCAGCAGTCATAACCCCAGCGTACCGGGGCCCGCACGGCCGCCCCCGCACCCCGCACCAGCGCCCCCACCACCGCGTTCACCCCTCGAAGCGGTACCCCATCCCGGGCTCCGTGATGAAGTGCCGCGGATGCGACGGATCGCCCTCCAGCTTCCGCCGCAGCTGCGCCATGTAGACCCGCAGATAGTTGGTCTCCGTCCCGTACGACGGCCCCCACACCTCCTGCAGCAACTGCTTCTGGCTCACCAGCCGGCCCTGGTTGCGCACCAGCACCTCCAGCAGATGCCACTCCGTCGGCGTCAGCCGGATGTCCCGGCCGCCGCGGTTGACCTTCTTCGCCGCCAGATCGACCGTGAACCCCTCGGTCTCCACGATCACCTCGTCGTCCGCCGGCCCCGTCGGCTCCGCCCGGCGCACCGCCGCCCGCAACCGCGCCAGCAGCTCGTCCATCCCGAACGGCTTGGTCACATAGTCGTCCGCCCCCGCGTCCAGCGCCTCCACCTTCTCGTCCGACGTCTGCCGCGCGGACAGCACCAGGATCGGCACCCGGGACCAGCCCCGCAGCCCCTTGATGACCTCCACCCCGTCCATATCGGGCAGCCCCAGGTCCAGGACCACGACATCGGGATGGCGGGCCGCGGCGAGCTTCAAGGCGGTGGCCCCGTCCGGGGCCGCGTCCACCTCGTACTTGCGCGCCTTCAGGTTGATCACAAGGGCGCGCACGATCTGCGGCTCGTCATCAACCACAAGCACCCGGTTCACTGGCGTTCTCCTCGCGGTGTCGGTCGCCGGCGGGCCCCACCCGCCGGCAAAGTCGTGAGTGCGGCCGGTACCGCCCGGCCGGCGTCCTGGCCCCCTCCCGGGCCACGCGGCGGACACGTACCGTCACCGGAACGCGGCCGTGTCCCGCCGCAGGTACCTCCGCCGTGGCCACGACTCATGTCGTCGCCTGCGCCGGAAGATCAGGTCGAACCGGGGGGAGACCCTCGGCGACCGGCAGCGTCAGCACCATCGTCATCCCGCCCCCCGGAGTGTCCTCCGCGGACAACGTCCCACCGATCGCCTCCGCGAAACCCCGCGCCACGGCCAGCCCCAGCCCCACCCCGGCACCCCGCGGCGCGTCCCCGTACCGCTGGAACGGCTCGAAGATCCGGTCCTTCGCGCTGTCCGGCACCCCCGGGCCCCGGTCCGCGATCCGCAGCTCCACCCGGTCGCCGAGCGCACTGGCCGCGACCAGCACCGTCTCCCCGTCCGGGCTGTACTTCACGGCGTTCTCCACCAGATTGGCCACCGACCGCTCCAGCAGCCCCGGGTCCACCGCCACCATCGGCAGCTCCTCCGGGATGTCCAGCGTGACGCTGCCCTCCGGGACCCCGCCCAGCGCCATCGGCACCACCTCGTCGAGGTCGAGCTCCCGGATCAGCGGCGTCACCGTGCCGGTCTGCAGACGGGACATGTCCAGCAGATTGCCCACCAGGTGGTCGAGCCGGTCCGCGCCCGCCTCGATACCGGCCAGCAGCTCCGCCTCGTCCTCCTCCGACCACGCCACGTCGTCCGACCGCAACGACGTCACCGACGCCTTGATGCCCGCCAGCGGCGTCCGCAGGTCATGGCTGACCGCGGCCAGCAGCGCCGTACGGATGCGGTTGCCCTCCGCCAGCTCTTGGGCCCGCTCCGCCTCGCCCACCAGCCGCTGCCGGTCCAGCACCACCGCGGCCTGCGCGGCGAACGCGGCCAGCACCCGGCGGTCCTCCGCCGGCAGCACCCGGCCGGTCAGCGCCAGCGCCATGTGGTCGCCCACCGGCATGTCCACGTCCGCGTCCTCCGGGCGCGTCAGCGGCGGCGCACTGCCGTCACCGCCCGCGCGGCCCGCACACGTCCACGGATCGACATCGCTGCGCCGCTCCAGCAGCGCCACGGTGTCCATGGCGAACGTCTCCCGCACCCGCTCCAGCAGCGCGTCCAGCGTGGTCTCCCCGCGCAGGACGCTGCCCGCCAGGAACGACAGGATCTCCGACTCGGCCCGCAACCGGGCCGCCTGATGCGTCCGCCGGGCGGCCAGATCCACCACCGACGCCACCGACACCGCCACCGCGAAGAAGATCGCGATCGCCACGATGTTCTTCGGGTCGTTGACCGTGAGCGTGTGCGTGGGCGGAGTGAAGTAGAAGTTCAGCAGCAGCGACCCGGCCGCCGCCGACGCCAGCGCCGGCAGCCGACCGCCGAGCAGCGCCGCCACCACCGTCAGGAACAGGAACAGCAGGACGTCATTGGCCAGCCCCGGACCGTTCGACAACCTTGTCAGCAACAGCGACAGCAGCACCGGGCCGCCGACGCCGACCAGCCAGCCGGCGATGATCCGCGACCGGCCCAGGCGCGCGCCGCGCGCCACCGGCAGCCCCCGCCCCTTGGCGACCTCGTCGTGCGTCACGATGTGCACATCGAGGTCAGGACCGGACTCCCGGGCCACCGTCGCCCCCACACCGGGCCCGAAGACGTACTGCCACGCCTTGCGGCGGCTCGACCCCAGCACGATCTGGGTGGCGTTCACCCCCCGCGCGAACTCCAGCAGCGCACCCGGTATGTCGTCACCGATGACGTGATGGAACGTTCCGCCGAGGTCCTCCACGAGGGTCCGCTGAACGGCGAGCTCCTTCGGGGAGGCCGAGGTCAGCCCGTCACTGCGGGCTATGTAGACGGCGAGCACCTCGCTGCCCGAGCCCTTCGCCGCCATCCGGGCGGCCCGGCGGATCAGCGTCCGCCCCTCCGGACCACCGGTCAGCCCGACCACGATCCGCTCGCGCGCCTGCCAGGTCGAACGGATCGAATGCTCCGCCCGGTACTGCTGGAGGTACTCGTCCACCCGGTCTGCCACCCACAGCAGCGCCAGCTCGCGCAGCGCGGTGAGGTTGCCCGGCCGGAAGTAGTTCGACAGCGCCGCGTCGACCTTGTCCGGCTGGTAGATGTTGCCGTGCGCCATCCGCCGCCGGATCGCCTGTGGCGACATGTCGACCAGCTCGATCTGGTCGGCCCGCCGGACGATCTCGTCCGGCACCGTCTCCCGCTGCCGCACACCCGTTATCGACTCGACGACGTCCCCGAGCGACTCCAGGTGCTGGATGTTCACCGTCGAGATGACCGTGATGCCGGCTTCCAGGAGCTCCTCGACGTCCTGCCAGCGCTTGCCGTTGCGGGACCCGGGAACGTTGGTGTGCGCCAGCTCGTCCACGAGCGCCACGGCGGGCCTGCGCTCCAGCACGGCGTCGACGTCCATCTCGGTGAACGTCGAACCGCGGTACTCCAGCTCACGGCGCTGGATCTGCTCCAGCCCGTGCAGCATGACCTCCGTACGGGGCCGGCCGTGGTGCTCGACGAACGCCACCACGACGTCCGTCCCGCGCTCCACACGCCGGTGTGCCTCGGAAAGCATCGCGTACGTCTTGCCGACGCCCGGTGCCGCGCCGAGATATATCCGTAGCTTGCCGCGTGCCATGGCCCCATTGTCTTACGTGAAGGTCGCCCAGCCACCGGGCTGGACCTGAAGCGACCCTACCGACCGTCCCACCGAAAAAACGCCCAGGTAGCGGCTTCCCGCAGGGTCTTGACGCGACTCTGATACGGGGTGCGGGTGGGGGCCGATCGGGGGTGGGGGCGAGGGGTGCGGGGGCTGGGTGGAGGGCGAGGGGGCAGTCCGGGAGGGGTGAGCGGGATGACGTGGACGGGAGTGGACGGGAGGAGTGGACGGGTGCCCGGGAAGTGGCCTGCGTGGGCGGGCGGCCCGTGCGGGGAGGGCGGGCACACGGGGTGCGGGCGGCTCTGAGAGGTGGCCGATCCCCGCACTCCATTGGCCGAAACAAAACCATCGCTCGCGCCAGCGGCCCCTGCGACGATGCCCCCCATGACCACCAGCCCCGCCGAACGCCCCACCGGCTCGGTCGAGGTGCGCCTCGCCCACACCGCCGACCTGGACGACGCCACCCTCAAGGCCGCCCGCATCCTCCTCTACGACGTCTTCGACGACATGACCGCCGAGGACTGGGAGCACTCGCTGGGCGGCCTGCACGCCCTCGTCCATGAGGACGGCGTACTGATCGGGCACGCCGCGGTCGTCCAGCGCCGGCTGCTGCACAGCGGCCGGGCCCTGCGCTGCGGCTACGTCGAGGGCGTCGGCGTCCGCGCGGACCGCCGCGGACGCGGCCACGGCGCGGCCATGATGGACGCCCTGGAACGAGTGATCCGCAACGCCTACGACCTCGGGGCGCTCAGCGCGTCCGACGCCGCCGCCTTCTACGCCGCCCGCGGCTGGCAGCTCTGGCGCGGCCCCTCCTCCGCCCTCACCCCGACCGGCATCCGACGCACACCCGACGAGGACGGCACCCTCTTCGTCCATACCGGATCCGCACCGCTGGACCTCGAAGGCGACCTGACGTGCGATTGGCGGGAGGGGGACGTCTGGTAGGGGCGCTGCCCCGCGGGGCCCGGGGGTCCGTAACTGCGGTGCAGGTCCTCGACGACGGCTTCCCCCGCTCTCGTTGACGGGTCGCGACCGTAGGACTCGGCCCGTGGCCGTCAACCTCCAGTACCGGAAGTCACCCTCGGCCGCACCCGCTCAACTCACCTGTCGCGCCGTCGCGTTCGCGAAAGGGGCGGCCCCGGGGACGTTCGCCCCTGAGGCCGCCCCTGTGTGCGGCGGTGGTGTGTCGCATGCGGTGTCTCAGTAAGGCACCGAACGTCACCGCTGTCCCTGTACCAGGTCCCGGAGCGCCACGTTCAGCTCCAGGACGTTGACCCGGGGCTCCCCCATGAACCCCAGCGGACGTCCCTGGACGTGGTCCTGGACGAGCTTCTCGATCTCGCCGGCGGACCGGTGGTTCTCCTTGGCGATGCGGTTGGCCTGGAGGAGCGCGTACGCGGGCGAGATGTCCGGGTCGAGGCCGGAGCCGGAGGAGGTCACGGCGTCGGCCGGCACCTGCGACTCAGGCACGCCGTAGGTGGTGGCGACCCACTGCTTGCGTTCCTTGACGGCCTTGATCAGGTCGGTGTTGGTGGCGCCCAGGTTGGAGGCGCCGGAGACCTGGAGGTCGTACTGGGGGTTGACGGGCGGCGTCGCCGTCCGGTTGCTGCCCAGCCCGGCCGAGGGGCGGGGCTGGAAGTAGCGGAGGTCGGGGACCGGGTTGCCCTTCTTGTCGGTGCCCTTGTCGTAGCGCTGGCCGAGGAGGGCGGAGCCGACGACCTTGCCGTGGGAGCTGACCTCGGAGCCGTTGGCCTTGCCGGGGAAGGCGGCCTGGGCGACTCCGGTGACCACCAGGGGGTAGATCACGCCGCAGACCACGGTGAGGACGAGCAGCGCGCGCAGGCCCGCGGTCAGCAACCGGGCGGTGTTGAGTACGGAGTTGTTCATGGCTGTCACCACGCCTTTCGATCAGTGCAGCCCGGGGATCAGGGAGATCAGCAGGTCGATGAGTTTGATGCCGATGAACGGTGCGACGAGACCTCCGAGTCCGTACACCGCGAGGTTGCGGCGGAGCATCCTGTCGGCGCTGACGGGCCGGTAGCGGACGCCCTTGAGGGCGAGCGGTACGAGGGCGACGATGATCAGCGCGTTGAAGATGATCGCGGACAGGATGGCCGAGTTGGGGCTGGACAGCCGCATGATGTTGAGGGTGTCCAGGCCGGGGTAGGCCACGGCGAACATCGCGGGGATGATCGCGAAGTACTTGGCGACGTCGTTGGCGATGGAGAAGGTCGTCAGGGCGCCTCGGGTGATGAGGAGTTGCTTGCCGATCTCGACGATCTCGATGAGCTTGGTCGGGTTGGAGTCGAGGTCGACCATGTTGCCGGCCTCCTTGGCGGCCGACGTGCCGGTGTTCATCGCCACGCCCACGTCGGCCTGGGCCAGTGCGGGGGCGTCGTTGGTGCCGTCGCCGGTCATGGCGACGAGCTTGCCGCCGGCCTGCTCGCGCTTGATCAGCGCCATCTTGTCCTCGGGCGTGGCCTCGGCGAGGAAGTCGTCGACGCCGGCCTCCTCGGCGATGGCCTTGGCGGTCAGCGGGTTGTCGCCCGTGATCATGACCGTCTTGATGCCCATCTTGCGCAGCTCTTCGAAGCGTTCGCGCATGCCGTCCTTGACGACGTCCTTGAGGTGGATGACGCCGAGGACACGGGGGCCGCTCTCGTCCTCCAGGGCGACGAGCAGCGGGGTGCCGCCGGCCTGGGAGATGGTGTCGGCGAGTTGCTGGGCGTCCTCGGTGGGCGTGCCGCCGCGCTCCCGGACCCAGGCGAGGACGGAGCCGGTCGCGCCCTTGCGGACCTTGCGGCCCTCGACGTCGACGCCGGACATGCGGGTCTGTGCGGTGAACGGGATCCATTCGGCGCCCGTCAACGCGTCGCCGCTGAACTCACCCTCGTCCAGGCCGTACTTCTCCTTGGCGAGCTCGACGACGGAGCGTCCTTCGGGCGTCTCGTCGGAGAGCGAGGAGAGCCGCGCGGCACCGGCGAGTTCCTCCTCGGTGGCGCCGCGGACGGGGACGAACTCGGCGGCGCGGCGGTTGCCGTAGGTGATGGTGCCGGTCTTGTCGAGCAGCAATGTCGATACATCGCCTGCCGCTTCGACGGCGCGTCCGGACATGGCGAGGACGTTGCGCTGGACGAGGCGGTCCATGCCGGCGATGCCGATCGCCGAGAGCAGGGCGCCGATCGTCGTCGGGATCAGGCAGACCAGCAGGGCGAGCAGCACGATCATGGGCTGTTCGGCGCCGGCGTAGATCGCGAAGGGCTGGAGGGTGACGACGGCCAGCAGGAAGACGATGGTGAGGGACGCGAGGAGGATGTTCAGCGCGATCTCGTTGGGCGTCTTCTGACGGGCGGCACCCTCGACGAGGTTGATCATCCGGTCGATGAAGGTCTCACCGGGCTTCGTCGTGATCTTGATGACGATGCGGTCGGAGAGGACCTTGGTGCCGCCGGTGACGGCGCAGCGGTCGCCGCCGGATTCGCGGATGACGGGTGCGGATTCGCCGGTGATGGCGGATTCGTCGACGGACGCGACGCCTTCGACGACATCGCCGTCTCCGGGGATGATGTCGCCGGCTTCGCAGACGACGAGGTCGCCGACGCGGAGTTCGGTGCCGGGTACGCGTTCCTCGTCGGTGCCGTTGAGGCGGCGGGCGACGGTGTCGGTCTTGGCCTTGCGGAGGGTGTCCGCCTGTGCCTTGCCGCGGCCTTCGGCGACGGCTTCGGCGAGGTTGGCGAAGATGACGGTGAGCCACAGCCAGGCCGCGATGGCCCAGCCGAACCAGTCGGTGGGTGCGGCGCAGGCGAATATCGTGGTGAGGACGGAGCCGACCTCGACGACGAACATGACGGGCGACTTGACCATCACGCGCGGGTCGAGCTTGCGCAGGGCGTCCGGCAGTGAGACGAGCAGCTGCTTGGGGTCGAAGAGACCGCCGCCCACGCGGCCGTCGCCGGGCTGCTGCCCGTCGGCGGCGTCCTGTTGGGGGGCGCGGGTCGGAGTGGCGGTGGACATGGGGCCGGACTCCTCCGGTTTCACGGGGGCGGTCATGACAGGCCCTCCGCCAGCGGCCCGAGGGCGAGCGCCGGGAAGTAGGTCAGACCGGTGATGATCAGGATCGTGCCGACGAGCAGCCCGGCGAAGAGCGGCTTCTCGGTACGGAGGGTGCCCGCGGTCTCGGGGACGGGCTGCTGTTCGGCGAGCGAGCCGGCGAGGGCGAGCACGAACACCATGGGGAGGAAGCGGCCGAGGAGCATGGCCAGGCCGATCGTGGTGTTGTACCAGGGGGTGTTGGCGTTGAGTCCGGCGAAGGCGGAGCCGTTGTTGTTGGCACCGGAGGTGAACGCGTAGAGGACTTCGGAGAAGCCGTGCGGTCCGGCGCCGACCGCCTTGGTGTTGAGCATCGAGCCGAGCGCGTCGGGCAGCACCATCGAGGCGGCGGAGAAGCCGAGGACGAGGGTCGGCGTGATGAGGATGTAGCAGGCCGCGAGTTTGATTTCGCGGGTGCCGATCTTCTTCCCGAGGTATTCGGGGGTGCGGCCGACCATGAGTCCGGCGATGAAGACCGCGATGACGGCCATGACGAGCATGCCGTAGAGGCCGGAGCCGACGCCGCCGGGTGCGATCTCGCCGAGCATCATGCCCAGGAGCTGGATTCCGCCACCGAATGCGGTGAAGGAGGAGTGGAAGGAGTCGACGGCTCCGGTTGACGTGAGCGTGGTCGAGACCGAGAAGATCGCGGAACTGCCCACGCCGAAGCGGGTCTCCTTGCCTTCCATGGCGGCACCCGCGGCCTGGAGGGCCGCGCCCCCGTGGGCGAACTCGGTCCACATCATGAGCGCGGTGAAGCCGAGCCAGATGACGCCCATGGTGGCGAGGATGGCGTAGCCCTGCTTCACGTTCCCGACGAGCTTGCCGAAGGTGCGGGTGAGCGCGAAGGGGATGACGAGGATCAGGAAGATCTCGAAGAGGTTGGTGAAGGCGTTGGGGTTCTCGAACGGGTGGGCGGAGTTGGCGTTGAAGTAGCCGCCACCGTTGGTGCCGAGTTCCTTGATGACTTCCTGGGACGCGACGGCCCCGCCGTTGGTCTGCTGGGTGCCGCCCATGAACTGGCCGACGCCGTGGATGCCGGAGAAGTTCTGGATGGCGCCGCAGGCGACGAGGATCACGGCGCCGATGACCGCGAGGGGGACCAGGACGCGGACGGTGCCGCGGACGAGGTCGGCCCAGAAGTTGCCGAGTTCGCCGGTGCGGGAGCGGGCGAAGCCGCGGACGAGGGCGATGGCGACGGCCATGCCGGTGGCGGCGGAGACGAAGTTCTGTACCGCCAGGCCGAGGGTCTGGACGACGTGGCCCATGGCCTGTTCACCGCTGTACGACTGCCAGTTGGTGTTGGCGACGAAGGACGCGGCGGTGTTGAAGGCCTGGTCGGGGCTGATGGACGCGAACCCGAGGGAGAGCGGCAGGTGTCCCTGGAGTCGCTGGATCAGGTAGAGGAAGAGCACCCCGGCCAGGGAGAAGGCCAGGACGCCGCGGAGATAGGCGGGCCAGCGCATCTGGGTGTCCGCGTTGGCGCCTATGCAGCGGTAGATGACCTTTTCCACGCGCAGATGGCGAGGGGAGTTGTAGACGGCGGCCATGTAGTCGCCGAGGGGGCGGTACGCCAGGGCGAGCGCCGCGATGAGCGCCGTGAGCTGGAGCACGCCCGCGAGTACGGGGCTCATGTGGCCCGCCGCGTTGGCAGCTGTCGACACCTCAGAACCTCTCCGGGAAAACGAGGGCGAGGACCAGGTAGCCGAGGAGGGCGACGGCCACGATGAGACCGACGATGTTCTCGATGGTCACAGCTTCGTCACCCCCTTGGCGACGAGAGCCACCACTGCGAAGACCGCGAGGGTGGCGACGACGAAGGCCACGTCGGCCATCGTGTGCTCCTAGATGGGCAGACGGAATGGGACCCCTAGAGCAAACCGTCGTTCTTCCGCCGCTTGAACGCCGTTGACGCCTCCCTTACGGCCATTAGCGTTCCGTTGACGGTTTTCTTACGCCTCTCGATCTGACCTGCGCAAACGCGAAGGGGCCGTACCCCTCGTATGGGAGTACGACCCCTTGTGACCGTCGTTATTGAGCCGTTGCGGCGGCGTTGTCGCGCCGTGCCCGGCGGCGGCGGATCAGCGGATCTCGGTGATCTCCGGCCCGCGCTCCAGGCGCTCCACGCCGCCGCCGAAGCGCGACCCCTCGGCCTGCTCCTGCTGCACACCGTCCGGCACCATCTGGGCGTCGTCGGGCAGCTTGAGGACGATCGGGTCGCGGGGGGCCATCGGGCCCTCGCCGCGGACGATGACGGTGTCCCGGAAGATGTGCTCCAGGACGCCCGCGGCCTGCGGCTGCACCGCGCCCTGGCCGGAGATCACGCCGCGCAGGAACCAGCGGGGGCCGTCGACGCCGACGAAGCGCACGACCTGGACGCCGTTGGTGCCGTCCGGCAGCTGCACGGGGACCTGGGCGCGCAGTTCCCAGCCCAGGGGGCCCTCGACCTCGTCGACGACGCCGCCCTGCTGGGTGATGCCGCCGGCGATCTCCTCGCGGACCTCGCCCCAGATGCCCTCGTTCTTGGGGGCGGCGAACGCCTGGAGCTGCACGGCGCTGTCCTGGAGGACGACCGTGGCGGCCACGATCGCGTCCCCGGCGACCTCGACGCGCAGTTCCATGCCCTCGACGCCGGGTACGTAGAGGCCGCCGAGGTCGACCCGGCCCTCGCCGGGCTGCTTGACCTCCGACACGTCCCAGGGGCCGTCGGGCCGCGGCGCGGGCGGGAGGTTGAGCCGCGCTTGCGTCGCGTCGTCCTCGCCCGCCTCCACCTCGTCGGCGAGCGCCGTGTCCTCGGCCGGCTCCACCGGAGCCTCGTTCTTCTTGCGACGTCCGAACACGTCACTGTCCTTCCCGGTCGCCACCGACCGATGCGTATTCATTCCCGCCCGTGGAGCCGTCCACCGCCGCGTGACCGCCGGTGGACCCGAATCCCCCCTCGGCCCGCGCCGAGCCGGGAAGTTCCGCCACCTCGTGGAAACGCACCTTCTCGACCTGCTGGACGACCAATTGGGCGATCCGGTCGTACTTCTCGAACCGCACACTCTCGCGCGGGTCCAGATTGACCACGATCACCTTGATCTCTCCACGGTACCCGGCATCGACCGTCCCGGGGGCATTCACCAGCGCCAATCCACAGCGGGCCGCCAGCCCGGAGCGCGGGTGCACGAAGGCCGCGTAGCCGTCGGGCAGCGCGATCGACACCCCGGTGGGCAGCACGGTGCGCTCCCCCGGCGCGAGTTCGGCGGCCTCGGTGGTGACGAGATCGACTCCGGCGTCCCCGGGGTGGGCGTAGGACGGAAGGGGAACGTCCGGGTCCAGGCGCCGCAGGAGGACGTCCACCGGATTCCGTTGCTGACTCACGGGTTCACCTCGAAGGCACGTGCACGCTTGACCTGGTCCGGGTCGGCCATCGCCGCCCGGATCTCCTCGGTCCTTCCGTTGTCGATGAAGTGGTCGACCTTGACCTCGATGAAGACGGCCTGGGCGCGGACCGCCACCGGGCCGTCCGGGGCGCCTATCCGGCCGACCGCCGTGGAGTAGATCTTCCGGCCGTGTACGGCGGTGACCTGCGCCTCGAGGTGCAGCACGGTGCCCAGCGGCACCGGCGCGACGAAGTCGGTCTCCAGCCGGCCGGTCACCGCGATCACCCGCAGCAGCCAGTTCAGCGAGCCGAGCGTCTCGTCGAGCGCGGTGGCCAGTACACCGCCGTGGGCCAGGCCCGGCGCGCCCTGGTGTGCCTCCTTGACGGTGAATTCGGCGGTGACGCACACGCCGTCGCCGGCCCGGGCCTCCAGGTGCAGCCCGTGGGGCTGGCCCGTGCCGCAGCCGAAGCACCGGTCGTAGTGCGCGCCGAGCAGTTCTCCGGGGGCCGGCGCGTCCGGGTGCCGTACCGGGGGCGTGGCGCCCTCGGGTGGCGTCAGGCGCGTCCTGGGTTGGTCAGTTCCACTCACGAGTGCAGACCCTACCCGCGCGGCCAGGGGGTGGGTGCCGCCGTGCCAAGCTGGTGGCATGCAGTCGTACGAAGAACGTCTCACCGCGCCCCGCTCCTGGTGGCTGATCGCCGCGCTCGTCGGTGTGGCCTGTGCCCTGATGCTGCTGCCCCTGGGGACGCTGCCGATGCTCGGCGGGCTGATCGGCGGCGCGGCGCTGTCCTCCGTGGCGGTGAGCGCGTACGGCTCGGTGCGGATCCGGGTGGTCGGCGGGGCACTGATCGTCGGGGATGCGCGGATCCCGGTGACGGCGCTGGGCGAGGCGGAGGCGCTGGACCGCGCCGAGGCGCTGGCGTGGCGGACGTACAAGGCCGATGCGCGCGCCTTCATGGTGCTGCGCGGCTATGTGCCGACGGCGGTACGGGTGGAGATCACCGATCCCGAGGATCCGACGCCGTACGCCTATGTGTCGACGCGGGAGCCGGAGCGCCTGGTGGCGGCGCTGGCGTCGGCGCGCGGCTGAGCGGCGGGGAGGGCGTCCCAGGGGATCTGGCGGCCGCGCAGGTCCGCGCGGATCTTGAGGGCGAGTTTCCTGGTGTCACGGCGGTTGAGGAACGCGCCGACCGCGGCGCCGACCAGGAACGGCGTGAGATGGGGAAGGTTGCGCAGGGTCCGCTTCATGATCCGCTGGCGGAGTTCGCGCTTCATCTGCCCGCCGAGTGCGACGTTCAGGGACGCGGGTCTGGCGATGTCGATGCCGCGTTCCTCGGTCCAGGAGGTGAGGTAGGCGGTGGCGCGCTGGGTGCGGTTGCCCGGGGGCCGCAGACCGTAGACCTCGTGGAGTTCGGCGATCAGCTTGATCTCGACGGCGGCGACGCCCGCGACCTCCGCGGCGAGTTCGGCGGGCAGGGCGGGTGGGACGGGCAGCATGGCGGCCGCGCCGACGCCCGCGCCCACGGTGGCGGAGCCCGCGCAGGCGCCCGCCACCAGCTTGTCGGCGAGTTCCTCGGGGGTCAGTCCGGGGAAGTGCGCACGCAGGGTGGCGAGGTCGCGTACCGGGATCCTGGGGGCGGTGGCGATGATCCGGTCGGCGATCACGCCGAGCGCGGACCGTACGCCGTCCCGGCCCTTCCTGGCGCCGCGGACGGCGGCGTCCGTGAGCGAGGCCGGGCGGCCCCGCCGCTGGAGTCCGCCGGTGGTCCGTTCCCCGGGGTGGGCGGTCGGGTCGGCGGGCACGGGCGCGGTTTCCTCGCGTGATCGTGCGCCGGCCGCCGGACCGTCGCCGCCCTTGCGGCCCTTACGGAACGGGTGCACGCCTGGCACGGCGTAGGCCGGTCAGGCCGCGCAGTCGCGGCAGATCGGGTTGCCGTTCTTGTCCTCGGCTGCCAGCTGGCTGCGGTGGTGCACCAGGAAGCAGCTCATGCACGTGAACTCGTCCTGCTGCTTGGGCAGCACTCGGACGGCGAGTTCCTCGTTGGACAGGTCGGCGCCGGGGAGCTCCAGGCCCTCGGCCTGCTCGAACTCGTCGACGTCGACGGCCGAGGCGGACTTGTCGTTCCGCCGCGACTTCAGTTCCTCGATGCTGTCCTCGTTGAGGTCGTCATCGGTCTTGCGTGGAGTGTCGTAATCCGTAGCCATTGTCGCTCTCCCCCTCTGGGTGTCTGCGGTGTCTCAGCGCTCGTAACGCGTGAGAGGCCGGACTTGTGCCCGACCTGAGGCGGAGATTTTGCCTCACATCAAGGTCTGTTACTCAATCGACACCCAACCGCACCCCTGAAGAGGTGATCGGTTTGGATGGCGATCAGGACCGTACACGGTCCGAAAGTCGCACCTCGCGCAGCCCATCACGTGTACTTCCCGTGATCTGGGCCTGCGGAAACCCGGATTTTCCCGGCTTTCCGCCAGACAATTCGATCACGGAGGGTAGATGGCCGGAAAAGGGCCTCTGTGAGGGATCACACACGGTCAGGACGGTGGGGCGGACCCGCCGAATTCCGCGCAAAGCGAACTCGGCGAAGGATCCCCGGAGACCCCCCGCCGCGTCAAACCGAAAAGCCGGGCAGGGGTCGACGGAATCCGGCTGTACAGCCGCCGGGCGAGCACTCGTACCGCCGGGTAGCCGGAACTGCCGGCGGCCGCGTACGACGCCTCCAGCGGCCGCACAGGGCCGTCGTCGCCGGTGTCAGAGTCGTCGGTGTCAAAGGGGCAGGACGACGCGCATGTCGAGGCCGCCGCCTTCGCGGGGTTCGGCGGTGATGGTGCCGTCGTGGGCGCGGACCACCGAGCGGACGATGGACAGCCCCAGGCCCACCCCCTTGTCGCTGCCGGTCCGCTCCGTACGCAACCGACGGAACGGCTCGAAGAGGTTCTCCACCTCATACGCCGGCACCACCGGCCCCGTATTGGACACCACCAACACCGCACACCCCGGCTGCGGCTCGGTGCTCACCTCCACCCAACCCCCCTCCGGGACGTTGTAACGCACCGCGTTCTGCACCAGATTCAACGCGATCCGCTCCAGCAACACCCCATTGCCCTGCACGAACACCTGCTGCCGCACCCCCCGCAACGCAACCCCCTTCGCCTGCGCCTCCTCCCGCGTCTGATCCACCGCCTGCGACGCCACCTCCGACAGATCCACCGGACGCCGATCCACGATCTTGTTCTCACTGCGCGCCAGCAGCAACAACCCCTCCACCAACTGCTCACTGCGCTCATTGGTCGCCAACAACGTCCGCCCCAGCTGCTGCACCTCCGGCGACGCCTGCGGATCGGCCAGCTGCACCTCCAACAACGTCCGATTGATCGCCAACGGCGTCCGCAACTCATGCGAAGCGTTCGAGACGAACCGCCGCTGCGACTCAAACGCCCGGTCCAACCGGTCCAACATCTCGTCGAAGGTGTCCGCCAACTCCTTCAGCTCATCATCCGGACCCCCCAACTCGATCCGCCGATGCAGATCCGAACCCGCCACCCGCTGCGCGGTCCGCGTGATCCGCCCCAACGGCGACAACACCCGCCCCGCCATCGCATAACCGAACGCGAACGCCACGATCGTCAAACCCAGCAACGCCAGCAACGAACGGTTGAGGAGGTTGTTGAGGGCGACCGCCCGCTGGTGCATCAGGCAGTTGTTCACGGCCTCCTGGAGCAGCGCCCCGGAGGTCTCGGTGGGCAGGTCGCAGATGTCGCTGGTGGACTGGAACTTCCCGCCGAGGATCTTCAGCGGCAGCGCGCTGCCGTCGTGCAGGGCGGCCGCGGCGAGCATGTAAATGATCGTGAGCAGCACGATGCCGGCCATCAGGAACATGCCGCCGTAGAGCAGCGTGAGCCGTATCCGGATGGTGGGCCGCAGCCATGGGAAGGGCCGGACATTGGCCGGTTTCGGGTCCCAGGCCGGCTTGGGCGGCACCGGGGGCGGCGGCGGTGCCGCCTTGGAGCTGGAGAACGAGGGCAGGGAGGGCATCGCCGGTCAGATCCGGTATCCCGAGCCGGGGACGGTGACGATCACCGCGGGCTCGCCGAGCTTGCGGCGCAGCGTCATCACCGTGACCCGGACGACGTTGGTGAACGGGTCGGTGTTCTCGTCCCACGCCTTCTCCAGGAGCTGCTCGGCGGAGACGACGGTGCCCTCGCTGCGCATGAGGACCTCCAGGACCGCGAACTCCTTGGGGGCGAGCTGCACCTCCCGGCCGTCGCGGAAGACCTCGCGGCGGTTGGGGTCGAGCTTGATGCCGGCGCGCTCCAGGACGGGCGGCAGGGCCACCGTGGTGCGCCGCCCGAGCGCGCGGACCCGGGCGGTCAGCTCGGTGAACGCGAACGGCTTGGGGAGGTAGTCGTCGGCGCCGATCTCCAGGCCCTCGACGCGGTCGCTGACGTCGCCGGAGGCGGTGAGCATCAGGACGCGGGTGGGCATGCCCAGCTCGACGAGCTTGCGGCAGACGTCGTCACCGTGGACGAGCGGGAGGTCGCGGTCGAGGACGACGACGTCGTAGTCGTTGACCGCGATCCGCTCCAGCGCGGCGGCGCCGTCGTACACCACGTCGACGGCCATGGCCTCCCGGCGTAGTCCGGTGGCCACAGCATCGGCGAGCAGCTGCTCGTCCTCGACGACGAGTACACGCACGTCGCAGTCCTTCCTTACGGCCCGCGATGAGCAGGGCACAACAACAATCGGAGCCCTTCCATCCTGCCCCGAAGAGTCATAAACCGGCGGTAAGGGGGGTGTGGACGGGCGGAGGGCGGGCGCCGGGGCGGCGGGGACCGGATTTCCGGGGTGTTTGAGGTTTCCCTGAGGGAGACGGTGGGGAGGACGTCTGCACACCCGCGATCACGCCCTGTACCGGCGTCTTGCCACGTCTGGTTTTCCGCCGCAGGGGCCACGCCGTGATCGACCCACCCGTCGGCACACCCCCGTGCCACCGACCCACGACGAGGGGGCGCACCATGGACGCGTTCACCGCAGGTATTTTGCAGCGCATACGGAACACCGAAGCCGATCTGGTCCGGGCCCGCGAGTCGGGTGACGAGTTCCTCGCCGAGGTCGAGCTGGCGGAGCTCGAGGACCTGCAGCGCCTGGCGACCGAGCACGGCGTGCGCTACGGCGTCAACGCCTGATCCCGGCCCCGCAGGACAGCGGCTGCGCCCCGGTACCGAGGGAGGGTGCCGGGGCGCAGCCGTGTCCGCACGCCGTCCGCGGGCCCGGTGGGCGCCTCAGTCGTGCCAGGCCCCGAGGTCGTCCAGGAGGGGCTGGAGGACGGTGAAGACGCCCGGGGAGGCGGCGACGGTCAGTTCGTGGGAGGCGGGGCGGCCGGGGCGGCCGCCGGTGAGGGCGCCGGCCTCCGAGGCGATCAGCACGCCGGCGGCCAGGTCCCAGGGGTTGAGGCCGCGCTCGTAGTAGCCGTCGAGCCGGCCGCAGGCCACGTCGCACAGGTCGATGGCGGCCGAGCCGCCGCGGCGGATGTCGCGGACCTGCGGGAGGAGGGTGCGCACCACCTCGGCCTGGGCGGCGCGCCGCTCGGTGAGGTAGCCGAAGCCGGTGCCGATCAGGGCCTGGGAGAGCGGCGGGGCGGGCCGGTGGCGGAGCGGTTCGCCGTTGAGGTGGGCGCCGCGGCCGCGGACGGCCTGGTAGGTCTCGCCGCGCATCGGGGCGGAGACCACGCCGACGACCGTTTCGCCGTCCTTCTCGGCCGCGATGGACACCGCCCAGGAGGGCAGTCCGTAGAGGTAGTTCACGGTGCCGTCGACGGGGTCGATGACCCAGCGGACGCCGCTGGTGCCGGTGCTGCCGGCGCCCTCCTCGCCCAGGAAGCCGTCGGCGGGGCGGTGCTCGCCGATGAAGTCGGTGATCAGCTTCTCGGAGGCGAGGTCCATCTCGGTGACGACGTCGATGGGGCTGGTCTTGGTGGCGGCCACGCCCAGGTCGGCGGGGCGGCCGTCGCGCAGCAGGGCCGCGGCGCGGTCGGCCGCCTCCAGGGCCAGTGCGAGGAGTTCGTCGTGAACGGGGTCGGTGGGCCGGGGATCGGGCACGGTGCTCCTTGCTCGGACGAGCGGTGGTCGGGGCTCGGGCGGGCGGTTACGCGGGGGTGTCGGCGGTGGGGCCGGTCCAGTCGGCGCCGGCCGCGGCCGGGCGGGGTGTACGGGCCGGGCAGCAGCCGACGGGGCAGAGGTCGTGGGAGGGGCCGAGGGCGCCCAGGGCGCAGCGCTCGGGGGTGGTGCCGCGTTCGGTGGCGGCGCGCTCCAGGAGGAGGTCGCGGACGGCGGCGGCGAACCGGGGGTCCGCGCCGACGGTGGCGGAGCGGGCAACCGGCAGGCCCAGTTCCGCGGCCTTGGCGGTGGCCTCGGTGTCGAGGTCGTACTTGACCTCCATGTGGTCCGAGACGAAGCCGATGGGGGCCATGACGACGGCGGGGACGCCGGCGCCGTGCAGCTCCTCCAGGTGGTCGCAGATGTCGGGCTCCAGCCAGGGGATGTGCGGGGCGCCGCTGCGGGACTGGTAGACGAGCTGCCAGGGGTGGTCGATGCCGGTCACGTCCCGTACCGCGTCGGCGACGACCCGGGCGACGTCCAGGTGCTGGGCGACGTAGGCACCGCCGGTGCCGTCGTCGGTGTGGTCGTCGGGGGTGCCGGAGGTGTCGGCGGCCGCCGTGGGGATGGAGTGCGTGGTGAAGGCGATGTGGGCGCCGGCGCGGGTCTCCTCGGGGAGCTCGGCGAGGGCGGCGAGGACGCCGTCGACCATGGGGCGGACGAAGCCGGGGTGGTTGAAGTAGTGGCGCAGCTTGTCGACCTGCGGGACGGGCAGCCCCTCGGCCTGGAGGACGGTGAGCGCATCGGCGAGGTTCTCGCGGTACTGGCGGCAGCCGGAGTACGAGGCGTAGGCGCTGGTGGCCAGGACGGCGATGCGGCGGTGGCCGTCGGCGACCATGGTGCGCAGGGTGTCGGTCAGGTAGGGCGCCCAGTTGCGGTTGCCCCAGTAGACGGGCAGATCGAGGCCGTGTCCGGCGAAGTCCTTGCGGAGGGCGTCGAGGAGTTCCCGGCTCTGGGCGTTGATGGGGCTGACGCCGCCGAACATGAAGTAGTGCCGGCCCACCTCTTTGAGGCGCTCACGGGGGATGCCGCGGCCGCGGGTGACGTTCTCCAGGAAGGGCACGACTTCGTCGGGGCCTTCGGGACCGCCGAAGGACAGCAGGAGAAGGGCGTCGTACGGGTGGGGGTCGCACTGTTCGGGCATGCCTCCGATCCTGCCACTCCCGGGCCGGGGCCAGGGGGCAGGCCCCGGTGGAGGCGGCGGGAAGACGGGCGGAAAACGGGAGGCGCCGGGCGCCTCACCGCCCGTAAGCTGTATCGGCCACAGACATTCCTTACCGTTTTCCTCACCCGGCGGAGCACCCCCGTTGCCCAGTCCCTACCGCGCCATTTTCGGCCGCCCCGGCACCAAGTCGTTCTCCGCCGCAGGGCTGCTGGGGCGGATGCCGCTGTCGATGACGGGCATCGGCATCGTCACGATGGTGTCCCAGCTGACCGGGCGGTACGGCCTGGCCGGGGCGCTGTCCGCGACGCTGGCGCTGTCCGCGGCGGTCCTCGGGCCGCAGATCTCCCGTCTGGTGGACCGGCACGGCCAGCGCCGGGTGCTGCGGCCGGCCACGCTGGTGGCGCTGACGGCGGTCGCCGGGCTGCTGCTGAGCGCGCAGCAGCGCTGGCCGGACTGGACGCTGTTCGCCTTCGCGGCCTGCGCGGGCTGCGTGCCGAGCGTGGGCTCGATGGTGCGGGCGCGCTGGGCGGAGCTGTACCGGGGGGCGCCGCGGGAGCTGCACACCGCGTACTCCTGGGAGTCGATCGTCGACGAGATGTGCTTCATCCTCGGCCCGATCCTGTCGATCGGGCTGTCGACGGCTTGGTTCCCGGAGGCCGGGCCGCTGCTGGCCGGGGTATTCCTGGCGGCGGGGGTGTTCTGGCTGACCGCGCAACGCGCGACGGAGCCGGTGCCGCATCCGCGCGAGCAGCACACGAAGGGGTCGGCGCTGCGGTCGCCGGGGCTGCGGGTGCTGGTGGGGACGTTCGTGGCGACCGGCGCCATCTTCGGGGCGATCGACGTGGTGACCGTGGCGTTCGCCCAGGAGGCGGGCCACAAGGCCGCGGCGAGCCTGGTGCTGGCGGTGTACGCGCTGGGGTCGTGCGTGGCCGGTGCGGTGTTCGGGCTGCTGCACCTGGCGGGGCCGCCGTCGCGCCGGTGGCTGGTGGGGGTGGCCGCGATGGCGGTGAGCATGGTGCCGCTGCAGCTGGCGGCGTCGCTGAGCGGATCGCTGGTGCTGCTGGCCGGCACGCTGTTCCTCGCCGGGCTGTCGATCGCGCCGACGATGGTCACCACGATGGCGCTGGTCGAGGAGCATGTGCCGCGGGCGCAGCTGACCGAGGGCATGACGTGGACGAGCACCGGTCTCGCGGTGGGTGTGGCGCTGGGTTCGTCGGCGGCCGGCTGGGCGGTGGACGCGGCGGGTGCCGCGCGTGGCTACCTGGTGCCGCTCGCCGCGGGTGTACTTGCCGCCCTGGTGGCGCTCGCCGGCTACCGCTGGCTGCGCCCCCGCGCCGTCCGTCCCCCGCTCTCCCCCACGGCCGCCGGCTTCCCTGCTCCCGCGGAGCCCCCGGCCGCCGAACGCCACGACGAGACCCGGGCGGGCTGACCCGGGGCATACGGGAGCGGCCTCACGGGACGGGGACCAACTGGGCGCCGCGTGCGCGCTGTTGCCACATCGAGGCCGCGGGCCGGCGTGACCCTCCCGCGAGATGACGCTCCCCGTATACACCGCCGGTACGGCCACCCCTCCCCTCTGCGCCATCACCATCACGTCGCCGCTCCGCCACCCACGTCGTCGGCTTCCGTCTTGCGCACCGTCCGCGCCGTCGACACGAATCCGCCGGTACGAGTCCGACGGCAGGAGTCTGCCGGGAGGGGCCCGACGGCAGGAGTCCGCCAGCACAAGTCGGCGTCCGTACACCGGTGACACACAGCGGGCCCGTTGCGTCGGCATACGGGGCAGCACCCACCACCCCACCCCCGCAGGTGAGTTCACAGGCGTGCCGTTGACTCCGCGAGTCGACCGCCTCCGCTTTCCCCGCCCGGTGAACGGGGCGGCGGAGCCAGCTGTGGGCACCCTCCGAATTTCCGTGTTACCGGCGGTACGACATGTCCGGGAGCCGTGCGATTGCGCCCGTTTTCGGGGGCGTGTGATTCCCGTCACCCCACCTGGAAGCGGCGTCGGCGGCTGGCATCATGCGCTGACCAACGGCGGTCGCACGCGGCCGGCCCGCGCGGAGGGAGGGATCGTCACCATGACAGTCACCGACGTCATAGGCGGCTCGAGAGGGCGCGGTTCGGCTGCGCCCTGGCGGAACTGGGCGGGCAATGTGACCGCCCGTCCGGCCCGGACCGTGGCGCCGGCGAGCACCGAGGAGCTGGCGGCCGCCGTGCGGGCCGCCGCCGCGGACGGACTGACGGTCAAGGCGGCCGGCACCGGTCACTCGTTCACCGCGGCCGCCGCCACCGACGGGCTGCTGATCCGCCCCGAGCGGCTCACCGGAATCCGCCGGATCGACCGCGCGGCAGGGACCGTCACCGTGGCCGCCGGCACTCCCCTCAAGGACCTCAACCGGGCGCTGTCCGCGCACGGGCTGTCGCTGACGAACATGGGCGACATCATGGAGCAGACCGTCTCGGGCGCCGCCAGTACGGGCACTCATGGCACCGGCCGGGACTCGGCGTCGATCGCCGCGCAGATCACCGCTCTTGAACTGGTCACCGCCGACGGCTCGGTACTGCGCTGTTCCGTCGGGGAGAACGCGGAGGTGTTCGCGGGGGCGCGCCTGGGTCTGGGCGCGCTGGGCGTGGTCAGCGAGCTGACGTTCGCGGTGGAGCCGGAGTTCCTGCTGACCGCCCGCGAGGAGCCGATGCCGTTCGACGAGGTGACCGACCGCTTCGGTGAACTGGCCGCCGAGAACGAGCACTTCGAGTTCTACTGGTTCCCGCACACCGGCAACTGCAACACCAAGCGCAACAACCGCAGTCAGGGCCCGGCGGCGCCGCCCGGGCGGGTGAGTGGCTGGATCGAGGACGAGCTGCTGTCCAACGGGGTGTTCCAGGTGGCGTGTGCGGTCGGCCGGGCGGTGCCAGCGGCGATACCGGGCATCGCGAAGGTCTCCAGCCGGGCACTGTCGGCACGCACGTACACCGACATCCCCTACAAGGTGTTCACCTCGCCGCGGCGAGTGCGGTTCGTGGAGATGGAGTACGCGCTTCCGAGGGCGGCGGCCATCGAGGCGCTGCGTGAGCTGAAGGCACTGGTGGAGCGGTCGAACTTCAGGATCAGTTTCCCGGTGGAGGTGCGCACGGCACCGGGCGACGACATCGCACTGTCCACGGCGTCGGGCCGGGACACTGTCTACGTCGCGGTGCACATGTACCGGGGAACTCCGTACCAGGGGTATTTCGGCGCCGTCGAGCGCATCATGACGGCGCACGAGGGGCGGCCCCACTGGGGCAAGCTGCACACGCGCGACGCGGCGTACCTCGCGGAGGTCTATCCGCGGTTCGGTGAGTTCACGGCGCTGCGCGACCGGCTGGATCCCGAGCGCCGGTTCGCCAACGGGTATCTGCGGCAGGTGCTGGGTGAGTGAGCGGCGGCCGGCCGGCCGCTGATGTGCCGCGGCCCGGTGTCCCGTGGGGGGCACCGGGCCGCGGTGGTGGGTGGTCCGCCGGTGGGCGGTCCGCCCGTTGGGGGCGATCCTTCGTCAGGGGTTTCAGGGGGAGTTGGGGTCGGGGGTCCGGCCGCCGCCGGACTTCTGGTCGCTCTGCTGGTGGCCCGGGGTGGCGCCGCCGCCGGTCGCGCCGGAGCCGTCGCCCTTGCCGCCGTCGGTCCCGTCGGAGGGGTGCGGCGACGCGTCGGGGGACGAGGACGGGCCGGGGCTCGGGGAGTTGGTGCCGCCGTCGCTCGGGGACGGCGTCGGACTCTGCCCGCCGCGGCCGGTACCGCTCTCGGAGCCGTCGGTGCCGCTGCCGCCGGAGTGGCTGGGGCCGGGCGACGGCGTACCGCCGTCTCGACCGGTGCCGTGGCCGGTGGAGTGGCCGGGGTCCGGGGTCTGCGGGGTGCTGGGCCGGTGCGGGGAGACGTTGCCGCTGATGAGGTTGCTGACGGTGGTGCCCTTGGCGCCGCTCGGCGTCTGATCGGTGATCAGCTCGGTGGCGGTGACCGCGCCCATGGCGAGCACGAAGACGGCGAGTGCGCCGAGCGCGGGCCGCTTCCAGCCGCGCAGCCGGGTGCCGTAGGTCGCGCTGGCCTCCTCGGTCCCGGGGAGCGTCGCACCGGGCGCGCCGGCCTGCGGGAGGACCGCTGTCGCGTCGTCGCCTCTCCGGGAGACCCGGCCCGGCGCCATGGTCCGCTCGGCGGGCCGCGCCATCAGCTGCGTCGCCTCCGGGTCGGGGCCGGATGGCTGCTGCTGGGCGCGCGGGATCAGCTGGGTGCGGGCGGTGGCGGGTCCGCGGTCACGGGCCGCTACGGAGGTGACCGGGTCCTCGGTGCCCTTCTTGTCGAAGGTGGGCAGCACCGTCGTGGGGCCGGCGGGCCCCTGGGTGCCGGTGGTGGCCTCGGATCGGGGGGTGGGCTGGGATCGGGGGGTGGATGGGGATCGGCGGGTGGAGACGCGGCGCGGCTTGGGTCTGGTGGTGACCGCTGCTTCCTTGATCTGCTCACCGGTGCGCCGGAACAGGTGCTGGAATATGGAGCCGCCGGTCGTGGCGACGACACTGACGACACCGGCGCCGATGATCGTTCCGTACAGGCTGAGCTGACCGGCGAGGTACGCGGCGACGGCCGCGGCGAGCGCGCTGCCGGCGACCTGGGCGACGCTCAGGTCGATCCGCTTCTCCTTTTGCTTCGTGTCGGCTTCGGTTTTTTCGTCCATCTCCTACCTTTGATCGCCCCTTCGATCCATCTTGCATGGAGAAGTGACCAAATGGTGGGTTCAATAGTTCCGAATCTGTGGAATCTGTGAACCTCGCCACCCTTGTCGCAGGTAGAGAGGTCGACAAGGTGACTTGCCCGGACCGTTCGGCAAGAACTTCCGCGGCGCGGCGGTCCACTTCGGTGGCCCGAATGGAGTACTGTGGCGAGCCCTGGCCCCGGTTCCCGTCCGGCTGCCCGGACCCGCGGGAGGGGCACTGAAGGTGACACCCTCCCTGGGGCGCCGTCGCTCGGCACGGGTGATCGGTGACAGGGCAAGCGGCATGGTCACTGAGCGTTGCGAACTGGTAACCGTGTCATAACGGCGCCGTTGGGCCAAGTCCCGACACGCCGGGCAACTCGGCAATGTTGTGGCAGGCTGCACCCGGGCAGGCCACACTCGACTAGCGGAAGCAGCGACGCACGTGACGTCGGCAGGCACCACCCGGGAGGTCCCCATGCCCGAACTGCGTGTCGTGGCCGTCTCCAACGACGGCACACGGCTGGTGCTCAAGGCTGCGGACAGCACCGAGTACACGCTTCCGATCGACGAGCGGCTGCGCGCCGCCATCCGCAACGACAGAGCGCGGCTGGGCCAGATCGAGATCGAGGTCGAGAGCCATCTGCGCCCCCGGGACATCCAGGCGCGGATACGAGCCGGTGCCTCCGCCGAGGAGGTCGCCCAACTCGCCGGCATCCCGGTGGACCGGGTGCGCCGCTTCGAAGGACCGGTGCTGGCCGAGCGGGCGTTCATGGCCGAGCGGGCCCGCAAGACCCCCGTACGCCGCCCCGGCGAGAACACCGGTCCTCAGCTGGGCGAAGCGGTCTCCGAGCGGCTGCTGTTGCGCGGCGCCGACAAGGACAGCGCCCAGTGGGACTCCTGGCGCCGGGACGACGGCACCTGGGAGGTGCTGCTTGTCTACCGCGTCGCGGGTGAGCCCCGGTCGGCGACCTGGACGTACGACCCGCCGCGCCGGCTGGTGCAGGCGGTGGACGACGAGGCCCGGGCACTGATCGGCGAAGCCGACGACACCCCCGAGCCGAGCTTCCCGTTCGTGCCCCGGATCGCCCGGCTGCCGCGCGACCGGCCGCTGGACCGCACCCTGGACCGCCAGCCCCCCGAGCGGTCCGGCGACGACCGGGAGCGGGAGGGGCGCAGCGAGGAGGCCGCCGGTGAACGGGAGCGCGACTCGCTGACGAGCCTGCTGGAGGCCGTCCCCAGCTTCCGGGGCGACATGGTCGTACCGGACAGCGCCAAGGCGCCGCAGCAGGACGAGGCGGAGCAGACCGAGGTCGAGGAGCCGCCGGCCCCGGCGGCGAGCGCGGGCGCGGGTTCGGCGTACGCCGATGTGCTGATGCCGCGGGCGGTCGCCGGCCACCGCGACCGGCTGACCGGGACGACGGACCGGCAGGCCGAGGCTGACGGGGTGCGTCCCGGACGCCGGGCCGCGGTGCCCAGTTGGGACGAGATCGTCTTCGGTACCCGGAGGAAGAAACCGGAATAGCCCGGAACGGCCGGTCTTCCGGCCCTGCTTGTTCGTGACGGCTCCGCCCGCTCCCTGTGCGCAGGGGGCGGGCGGAGCCGTTGCGCGGGCCCGTCGCGGGCCTCAGCGGCCGCTCAGCCGGGCTGTGGGCCGGTGGCGATGGGCCGGGAGGGGTCGGCGCACCATTCGCTCCAGGAACCGACGTACAGCGCCGCGGGGATCCCGGCGACGGCGAGGGCGAGGACCTGCTGGGCGGCGGAGACGCCGGAGCCGCAGTAGACGCCGACCTCGGTGTCGGCGGTGGCGCCCAGGGCCGTGAACCGCTTGGCCAGTTCGGCGGCGGGACGGAAGACCGTGCTGCCGGCGGCGACGTTCTCGGTCGTGGGGGCGGACACCGCGCCGGGGATGTGACCTGCCACCGGGTCGATGGGTTCGGTCTCGCCCCGGTAGCGCTCGCCCGCCCGCGCGTCCAGGAGGACGCCGCGGCGGGCCAGGGCGGCCGCGTCGTCGGCGGTGAGCAGCGGCATCGCACCGGGCACGGGGGTGAAGTCACCGACCCGCGGAGTCGCTTTGTCGACACTCATGGCGCCGCCGAAAGCCTGCCAGGCGGCAAGTCCGCCGTCGAGAACCCGCACGTTCGGGTGACCCGCCCAGCGCAGCAGCCACCACGCGCGGGCGGCGGCCCAGCCCTGGCCACCGTCGTAGGTGACCACCGGGCGGCCGGCACTGACGCCGGCCGCCCGCATCGCGGCGGTGAAGACGGCGAGGTCGGGGAGCGGGTGCCGGCCCGCCGCGCCGGGCGGGCCGGCCAGTTCGGCGTCGAGGTCGACATAGACCGCGCCGGGCAGGTGGCCGGCCTCGTACTGGGGGCGACCGGGCGGGCCGCCGAGCTGGTAGCGCACGTCCAGCAGCAGCGGAGCGTCGGGGCCGGCCAAGTCGCTCGCGAGTTCGGTAGCGGTGATGATGGCATTCATGGGACTCATCCTTGCGTAGCGATGACTACGTACGGAAGGCGGGCGCCCACCCTCCGTATGACGGAGTTGCACGGCGTCGTCACACCGCCGAAACAGAAGAGAAACGTCAAAACGGGCATTCTCCCTCGCGAACGCGCCATGGACGGCGCGGCCGGGACGCGCACCCGGTGACAGGGTGCGAGCATCTGCTCGTGACCCGCGCCCGTACCGCACATGGCCAGCACCCCGATGCTCCGAGGAGAGTGTGACGATGACGACCGAGGCAGCAGCCCGGCGGATGCCCGGTGCGCCCTGCTGGGTGAGCCTCCTGGCACACAACCTGCCCGCCACGCAGGAGTTCTACGGCGCGCTCTTCGGCTGGGAGTTCCGCCCGGGCCCGCAGCACTTCGGTCCGTACGCCCGTGCCTTCCTCGACGGCCTGGAGGTGGCCGGGGTCGGTGAACTGGCGGCCGACCGGCACCTCCCGGTCGCCTGGACCACCTATCTGGCCAGCGACGACGCGGATGTGACCGCCGAGCAGATCCGCTCCTGCGGCGGCACCGTGGGCGTGGGCCCACTGGACGCCGACGACGCCGGCCGGATGGCGATCGCCTCCGACCCGCAGGGTGCCATCTTCGGCGTCTGGCAGGGCAGAACGATGCTGGGCACAGCGGTCAGCGGCGGGCCCGGCACCCCGGTGTGGAACGAACTGGTCACCCAGGAGACGGGCTCCGTCGCCCCGTTCTACGAGCACGTCTTCGGCTTCGAGTCCGAGGCCGTGATCTCCGCCGACCTCGACTACCTGACGCTGCACCTCAAGGGCAAGCCGGTCGCCGGCATCCACGGCGTCGGCAACGCGCTGCCGCGCGACCGCGGGCCGCACTGGATGACGTACTTCGCGGTCTCCGACACCGACGCCGCCGCCCGCCGGGTCGTCGAACTGGGCGGCCACGTACTGCGGCCGGCGCGGGACTCGGCGCACGGCCGGCTGGCGACGGTCGCCGACAACGACGGCGCGGTCTTCACCCTCGTCCAGCGGCACTGAGGCGTGCCACGCGCCGTGGCGGGCGGGCGCGGCTAGCGCGGCGCGTCGACCGGCAGGACGTCCGGGGAGAGCGCGGCCGCGTGGGCGGTCGCCGCGGTCTGCCGACGGCGGTGGTGGCGCCGGCACAGCACCTCGTAGCCGACCTCCGCCGGCCGGTCCGGCGCCTCGCCGGAGGCGTCGCCGCGCACATCGCCGACGACGACCTGTGCGCCCTCGACGACCATCCGGCCGTCGACCGTACGGGCGTTGTGGGTGGCGCGGGCACCGCACCAGCACAGCGCCTCCACCTTCAGCACCTCGATGCGGTCGGCGAGTTCGATCAGCCGCTGGGAGCCGGGGAAGAGCTTGGTGCGGAAGTCGGTGGTGATGCCGAACGCGAAGACGTCCAGCCCGAGGTCGTCGACGACCCGGGCGAGCTGGTCTATCTGGCCGGGGCCGAGGAACTGCGCCTCGTCGACGATGATGTAGTCGACCCGGCCGCCGGAACTGAGGCGGTCGACGACATGGACGTAGAAGTCCAGGTCGTCCGCCGCCTCGACGGCCTCGGTGACCAGGCCCAGGCGGGAGGAGAGCTTGCCGCGGCCGGCCCGGTCGTTGCGACTGTAGATCAGGCCCTGCAGGCCGCGGGCCGAGCGGTTGTGCTCGATCTGCAGTGCCAGTGTCGACTTTCCGCAGTCCATCGTTCCGGAGAAGAACACCAGCTCGGGCATGGGGGGTGGCGGGCCTTTCGGGCTCGTACGGGAGGGACCGTGCGGGTCGGGCAGTACGGGGCGTGCGGAGGGGCGCGGTACAGGTGTGGTACGGGTCAGGTGCGGACCTCGAGGAGCGGCACCAGCTGCTCCACCGGGGTCATGGAACCGTGGAGACCGACCATCTGCGACTCCCCGGGCTCCCGCTCGCTCGCGATGATCGCCATGTCGGCATGGGCGGCGGCGACCACATCGCCGATCCGGGCGCGGACGCGGTCGTCGACGTGCGGCCCGAACCAGCCCGCGGCGATGGCCTCCTCGCGGCCGGCGACCCACATCTGGTCGCCGACCACCTCGCGCCACACGGCAAGCACGTCGGCGGCCGCGCCCGGGTGCGCGTACACGTGCCGGGCCCGGCCCTCGCCGCCCAACAGGCGTACGCCGGCGCGCAGTTCCCAGTCCTCGTCGAAGTCGATCCGGGAGTCGGGGTCGAAGGGGATGTCGATCATCCCGTGGTCGGCGGTGATGTACAGGGCGCTGCGCGGCGGGAGTTGTTCGGCGAGCCGCTGGGCGAGCCGGTCCACGTAGAGCAGTTGGCCGCGCCAGGCGTCGGAGTCGACGCCGTAGCGGTGGCCCTTGGCGTCGACCTCGGAGTAGTAGGTGTAGACGAGCGAGCGGTCGCCAGCGGCGAGTTGTCCGGCGGCGAGGTCCATCCGCTCCTCGCCGGAGAGCCGGCCGTGGAAGGTGCCGCCGCTGAGCGCGATCCGGGTGAGCGGGGTCTGGGCGAAGTCCGGCGCGGAGACCTGGCAGGTGTGGATGCCGGCGGCCTCGGCGAGCCGGAAGACCGTCGGGTAGGGCTGCCAGGCGTGCGGATCGGTCCAGGGGCGCCAGCGCAGTTGGTTCATCAGCGCGCCGGTGGCCGGGTCCTGGCAGGTGTAGCCGGGCAGGCCGTGGGCGCCCGGCGGCAGGCCGGTGCCGACCGAGGCGAGGGAGGTGGCCGTGGTGGCGGGGAAGCCGGCGGTGAGCGGCAGGCCACTGCCGTTGAACGAGGTGTCCAGGAGGGAGGTGAGGAACGGTGCCTCCCCCGGGTGGGCGCGCAGCAGCTCCCAGCCGAGGCCGTCGATCAGGAAGACGCAGGCACGGTCGGCGGGAGCCAGCTCCATGCCGGTCGTGACACCGGGCAGGCCCTGGCCCGTGGTGATGGCGGGCAGCAGGTCGGCGAGCGAGCCGGTGCCGTAGCGGGGCACCGGGGCGGTGAGCGGGTCGAGCGGTTCCGGTTCCGGCCAGACGGGTGCGGTGTGGGCCATCAGCGGGTGCTGGTGGTGGCCGCGGTGGCCTCGGAGAGCGCCTGGGCGAAGGCGAGGGTCTCGCGCACCGAGTCCGGGCCGTCGCCGGCCTCGCTGACCCGGAGGGAGAGGTCGTCGGCGGTGGACGAACCGGTGTAGCCGTGGTCGGCGTCGCAGTTGGGGTCGCCACAGCTGGCGGGCTCCAGGTCGAGGCGCGCGACGGCGCCCCAGCCGATGGTGAGGACGACCTCGCGGGGCAGCTGGCCGGGGGTGTAGGACTCGGGGTTGGCGACGACGCGACTGAGCACCACGGACGAGATCCGGCCGAGCTTGACGGACTCCGTGGAGGTGGTGGCGTACGGGGACGGGGAGGTGGCGTCGGCGGCCTGCTCGTCGGTGTGGCTGACGATGAAGCGGGTGTCGGTGAGTACCAGGACCGTGACGTGGCGGCGGACCTCGTTGGCGTCGAAGGTCGTCTCCTGGTGGACGAGGTACGACACCACCGGCTCGCCGCCGACCGCGGCCTGCACCGCCTCGGCCACGAGCGTCGGGTAATAGCCACTGCGCTCGATCGCCGCGCGCAGCCCCTGGGTCGTCGTACCGGTCTTAGCCATGAGGTCCATCTTACGGGGCGTACCGGGCCGCGAGAGCCTCAGTAGACGGGCAGCCGGCGAGGGCCGAGGTCGGTGGTGGCGGGCGGTCTGGCAAGCCGGACGGAGGCGCCGAGGACGGCCAGGCCGCGCGGGGCGACGACGACCGGTTCGAGGTCCACGGCGACCACCTCGGGGTGGTCGTCGACCAGCCGGGAAACCCGCAGCAGGAGCTCCTCCAGGGCGGCGGTGTCCACGGGCTGGGAGCCGCGCCAGCCGAAGAGGAGCGGGGCGCTGCGGATCGACCGGATCTGCTCGGTGACCTCGCGGTCGGTGGCCGGAATCAGACGGTGGGCCATGTCGCCGAGCAACTGGGAGGGCGCACCGGCCAGCCCGAAGGAGAGGACCGCGCCGGCCGAGGGGTCGATGGCGGCGCGGACGACGGTGTCGACGCCGCGCGGCACCATCGCCTGGACGACCGGCCACAGCTCCTCGGGGGAGCCGAGGAAGTCGGTCAATTCGGTGTAGGTGCGGCGGAGTTCGGCCTCGCCGGCGATGTCGAGCCGGACGCCGCCGAGGTCGGCGCGGTGTCGCAGGTGGGGGGCGGTGGCCTTGAGTGCGACCGGGTAGCCGAGCCGGGCGGCGGCGCGGACGGCGGCGTCCGGGTCGGGGGCCGGGAGGGCGGGGCGGATGGGGATGCCGTAGCGGGCGAGCAGCGCCTCGGCGTCGGCGGGCGGCAGTGCGACGGAGCGGCCGGGGGCGACGTCCCGGGTGAGCCGGTCGAGCAGCCGCTCGATGTCGGTACCGGCGGCCGCCTCCTGGATGTCGTCGTATTCGGGCACCCGGCCTGGTTCGGCGGCCGTGCGGCGCCAGGCGGCGTACCGGACGGCCTCGGCGAGGGCGCGGACGGCGCGCTCGGCGGCGGGGTAGGCGGGGATGAGGACGGGGCGGGGGTCGGGCGGGGCCTCGGGGGCGGCGGCCTGGCGGGCCTCCGGGGTGGAAGCCCGGCCCGGGGCAGGCCCATGGGGCGGCTCGGCGGGGGTGCGTCCCGAGGTGTCGGGGGCGGGGCTCTGGGCCGCGGTGGCCGGCTCCTGGGGTGCGTGCGGCGCGTAGGGCTCGGGCGGGGCGGCGAGCGTCTCGGCCAGGTCGTCCATGGCGAGGTGGACGACGGTGACCGGTTTGCCCGGGTCGGCGGCGACCGCGGCGCGCAGGGCGGCGGCCAGCGCGTTGCCCTCGCTCCCGCCCGGGGTGGCGGTGCCCTCCTCCCCCACCCACGGGATGGCGGTGACGATGACGGCGTCCCAGCCGTCGCCGGCGAGCGCCTCGGCCAGGGCGGCGCGAAAGTCCTCCGGGGTCGCGTCGGAGGGCAGGACGTACGGGCGCTGCGGGCGCAGCCCCTCGGTGAGGCAGGTGTCGTAGGCCAGCAGGGCCAGCGATTCGGAGTTGCCCAGGATGGCGACGCGCGGGCCGGCCGGCAGTGGCTGGGAGGCCAGCAGGAGTCCGGCGTCGATCAGTTCGGTGACGGTGTCGACGCGGATCACACCGGCCTGGCGCATCAGGGCGGCGACGGTGCTGTCGGGGACGCGGACGGTGGGCACGGCGTGGCCCATGGGGGCGGCGCCGTGGTGCCGGGCCCCCTTGGCGACGACCACGGGCTTGACGGCGGCGGTGCGGCGGGCGAGCCGGGCGAACTTCCGGGGGTTGCCGATGGATTCCAGGTAGAGGATGGCGACGTCGGTGTGCGGGTCGTCGTACCAGAACTGGAGGAGGTCGTTCCCGGAGACGTCGGCGCGGTTGCCGGCCGAGACGAAGGTGGAGATGCCGGCGATACCGCCGTCGCCGGGGCCGCGCTCGTGCAGTCCGCTGAGCAGGGCGATGCCGATCGCGCCGGACTGGGTGAACAGGCCGATCCGGCCGGCGCCGGGCATCCGGGGGGCGAGCGAGGCGTTCAGCCGGACCTCGGGGGCGGTGTTGAGCAGACCGAAGGCGTTGGGGCCGATGAGGCGCATGCCGTAGGAGCGGACCTGGCGGAGCAGGGCGCGCTGCCGCTGGCGGCCCTCGGGGCCGGACTCGGCGTATCCGGAGGAGAGGACCAGCACTCCCGGGACGCCGTGTTCGCCGCAGTCGCGGACGACGTCGGGGACGCCGGCCGCGGGGACGGCGATGACCGCCAGGTCGACGGGCTCGGGGATCTCGCGCAGCGAACGGACGGCGGGGACGCCCTCGGGCTCCAGGCGGCGCAGGTCCTCGGGGAAGGCGTGGTTGACGGCGTGGACGCGGCCGGTGAAGCCGGCGTCGAGGACGTTGCGCAACGCGGTGCGGCCGAGGCCGCCGGGGGCGCGGCCGGTGCCGATGACGGCGATCGCGGCGGGGGCGAGCAGCCGCTGGACGGAGCGGGCCTCGGCGCGCTGCTCACGGCCGCGCATCACGGCCATGGACTGCTCGGTTGGTTCGAGGTCGAACTCCAGGCGGACGACGCCGTCCTCGAAGGTGCGCTTCTGGGTGTAGCCGGCGTCCGTGAACACCTTGATCATCTTGGTGTTGGCGGGCAGCACCTCGGCGGCGAACCGGCGGATGCCCCGTTCACGGGCGACGGCGGCGATGTGCTCCAGGAGGGCGGAGGCGACACCGCGGCCCTGATGGGCGTCCTGGACGAGGAAGGCGACTTCGGCCTGGTCGTGCTCGCGGCTCCTGGCGGGCCGTCCGCGGTCGTCGATGCGGTCGTAGCGGACGGTGGCGATGAACTCGCCGCCCACCGTGGCGGCCAGGCCGACCCGGTCGACGTAGTCGTGGTGGGTGAACCGGTGGACGTCGCGGTCGGACAGGCGGGGATACGGGGCGAAGAAGCGGTAGTACTTCGATTCGTCCGAGACCTGCTCGTAGAAGGAGACCAGCCGCTCGGCGTCGTCGGGCGTGATGGGCCGGATGCGTGCCGTGCCGCCGTCGCGCAGAACCACGTCGGCTTCCCAGTGGGTCGGGTACGCGTGATCCGGCGGCGTCTGCATGCGGACAGAGTACGGCGGGGCACCGACAACGGGCTCGACGTGCGTACGCTCGATTTCCCGGGCCTCGCCTCGGGACCAGGGGCCTGGAAGGAGGTCCGGGCGGCCCGGCCGGGAACCCGGGACGGAGAGCCTCGGGACCACTCCGGACCGCATGCCAGAATGGTCTAGACAACAGTCACGACTTTGAAGGGCAACACCATGGCAGAGCGCCGCGTCAATGTCGGTTGGGCCGAGGGCCTGCACGCCCGCCCCGCGTCGATCTTCGTCCGAGCGGCCACCGCCTCCGGTGTCCCGATGACGATCTCCAAGGCGGACGGCAACCCCGTCAACGCCGCCTCCATGCTCGCGGTCCTGGGCCTGGGCGCCCAGGGTGGCGAGGAGATCGTGCTGGCCTCCGACGCCGAGGGCGCCGAGGCCGCGCTCGACCGTCTGGCGAAGCTGGTCGCGGAGGGACTTGAGGAGCTCCCCGAGACCGTCTGAGGAGCGCCGGGGCCGGGTGCCCCTTCCCCCACCTCTGCTGACGCGGCCCCGCCGCGGTGACCGGGACAACCGGGTGCCGCGGCGGGGTCGTTTCGCTGGGGCGGCTCCACGGGGACCCTGCCCCTCCGGAGCGCCCTCGGTGTCGCGCCCGGCAGCGGACTCGACGGCCGGCGTCTCACTGACGTCCGGAAGCTCGCGGGGAGAAGGAGAAGAGGCCACCGGGACATTAGACACGAGCCCGGAAAGGCCGGCACGGCTGTTTTCTCGTAGCGAATCGCTGGTTTCCGGCGTGGCGAAGCGCTGGAAAACCCGGCATCGGCAGCCAGAATCCGCGCCCCGCACATTTCTCACGGGGACTACGGAAACAGGAACGGGGAACGGGTGCAGATTATGGAGCGTGAAGGGCCGGGTACGAGCACTCCACCTTCATCTCCTCGCCTTCTCGACATCCTCACCCACACAAGCAATTCCTTTTCCGCCTCTTTGTATACGGGGCCATTGTTAAGCCCGGGCGCGTGCCGTGTTGACGGGGCGTTTCGGGTCCCTCACAGCGGGAGCGGCGCGCCGCAGCCGGTACACGGGAAGCGACCGTTCGATGTGCGCCGCCATGAGGGCACGCGCCCGTTCCGCATCACCCCGGGCCACCGCGTCAAGTACGGCACCGTGCTCGTCCCACGATGCGGTGACTCGGGACGGTGGCTCCATGACGTACATCCACTCGATCTTGCGTCGCAGCTGGGTGAGAAGCGCGGTGAGGCTGGGGCTGCCGGCCGCCTGGGCGAGCGTTTCGTGGAACCAGCCGTCCAGTTGGCGCAGGTCGGCGGGGTGGCCGTGCCGGGCCCGCTCGCGGCCGAGCCGTACCAGGCCGCGCAGCACCTTCAGATGGGCGGAGGTGCGGCGGGCGGCAGCGCGGGCGGCGCCCAACGGCTCCACGAGGGCGCGCAGATCGAGGAGGTCGGCGGCCTCCTGCTCGGTCAGTTCGGCGACACAGGCGCCGGCGTGATGGCGGGTGGTGACGAAGCCTTCGGACTGGAGAGTGCGCAGCGCTTCCCGTACGGGGACCCTGGATACGCCGTACCGCGCGGCGAGAATGTCCTCGATCAGCCGACTGCCCGGCGCCAGCGCGCCGGAGACAATATCGTCGCGAATCGCCGTGCACACCGCATGCGCGGAAATATGGCCTCGCATCGTCCGTGCCTCCGCCGTAATCCCCGGGAACGCCGCCCCTCTGACAACATTCCCTGACCCTATTCGACCATGGGGAATTCTCCCTCGGGATCTCGTGAATCCACCGGAGCTTTTCGGCCGATGCGCGGCCACTCCCGCGGACCCTGTGCCGGCCTTTCCCGGGATACGGCGGAGCCCCGGCCTGCCGGGGTGGCGGGCCGGGGCTCCGGGGGACGGTGTTGCGGCGGAGGTCCAGATGGGTCAGACGGTGACGCCGTGCGCGCGGAGGTAGGCGACCGGGTCGATGTCCGAACCGTAGTCCGGGCCGGTCCGCGCCTCGAAGTGGAGGTGCGGGCCCGTGGTGTTGCCGGTGTTGCCGGAGAGGGCGATCTGCTGCCCGGGGGTGACCGCCTGGCCGACCGTCACCCCGATCGACGAAAGGTGACCGTATTGGGTGTACGTACCGTCGTTCATCTTGATCACGACGTTGTTGCCGTACGCGCCGCCCCAGCCAGCCTCGACGACGGTGCCCGAACCGACCGCGTGAACGGGAGTGCCGTAGGCGGCGTGGAAGTCGATGCCGGTGTGGCTGCCCGAGGACCACAGGCCGCTGGACGCCTTGTACGCCGTGGAGACATAGGAACCGGTCACAGGGGCGACGAAGGTGTTGAGGCGCTTGCGCTCGGCCTCGCGGGCGGCGCGCTCCTTGGCCGCGCGCTCCTCGTCGGCCTTCTTCTTCGCCACCTCGGCGCGCCGAACGGCCTCCGCCTCGGCCTTCGCCCTGGCCACCGCGGCCTCGGCGGCGGCCTGCTGCGCGTCCGCCTGGGCCTCGATCCGGACGGCGAGTTCGTCACCCATCACGACGGCCTGCTGGAGGCCGGTGTCGTGGGGAGCGGGCTCGTCCGTGGCGGCCAGCGCGGGCGACGCCACGGAGGCCACGACACCGGAGGCGGCGAGGGTGGCTATGCCGGCGAGGTTGCGGGTGGTGCGAGCGGTGCGACTCGCGCGGCGGTGCTTCCCGGTGGCACGGGTGAACGCCATGTAGGGGCTGGTCCTTTCCTTCCTTCTCGCCTACCGGGTTAGCTGACGGGTTCGGAGCAGGAAGGTCTCCTACGGGCCCCTCCGGGGAGGCGCCCGATTCACCCCAAGGGACATGTGGGTCCCCGGCTCCCCTGGCTCGCGCCATACGGGGACTCGGCGATGACTGTCCGGTGCCACTGGTGTGGCGGACTTGTGACGAACAGCCGGACCGACGCTAATCGGGACAACTTTCGATCGGCAAACAGAACCGGATTTTTGTGCGCCACGCCACACGCGAATCGGGCAACCGGCACAACCGGCCGGGCACCCTCGACCGTCCGCGCAGCGCGGTTCCCACGGTCATTCTCACCGCTGACCCGGCGGGACATGACGCACACGCGAAGCGGCTCCCGTGGCAAGTGCCTGCCACGGGAGCCGCTTTGTCGACAGATGACGAGCCGTCGGGTGAGGGCCCGTCACACCGAGGGTCAGCCGCTGACGACCGTCGCCTCGCCGATGCCCAACGCCTTGACCGGTTCGGCGATCTGGGCCGCGTCACCCACCAGGACCGTCACCAGCCGGTCCACCGGGAAGGCGTTGACGACCGCGGCGGTCGCCTCGACGGTGCCGGTCTCCGCGAGCCGGACGTACAACTGCGCCTGGTAGTCGTCGGGGAGCTGCTGCTCCACCTGGTCGGCCAGCGTGCCGGCGACCGCCGCGGCGGTCTCGTACTTCAGCGGCGCGACACCGACGAGGTTCTGCACCGCGACATCGCGCTCGGCGTCCGTCAGCCCCTCTGCCGCGAGGGTGCGCAGCACCGTCCACAGGTCCTGGAGGGCCGGCCCGGTGGACGCGGTGTCCACCGACCCGCTGATGGCGAGCAGGGCGGCGCCGGTGGCCCCCTCCGGGGACGACGGGGCGGTGGAGCGCAGTACCTGTCCGAAGGAGCGCACCCCGTAGGTGTAGCCCTTCTCCTCGCGCAGCACGCGGTCCAGACGGGACGTGAGGGTGCCGCCCAGGCAGTACGTGCCGAGCACCTGGGCGGGCCATACCTGGTCGTGCCGGTCGGCACCGATCCGCCCGATGAGCAGCTGCGTCTGGACGGCACCGGGACGGTCGACGATCACCACGCGGCCGGTGTCGTCGGCGACTACCGGCGAGGGCTTCCACGGTTCGGCGGTGGAGCCCGTCCAGGCGCCCAGGGTGTCGGCCAGCGCCGCGTCCAGGTCGACGCCGGTGAAGTCGCCGACGATGACGGCGGTGCCGGTGGCCGGGCGGACGTGGGCGTCGTAGAAGGCCCGGACGGCGGCCGCGTCGATCCGCGCCACGGTCTCCTCGGTGCCCTGACGGGGCCGCGACATCCGGGAGGTGGCCGGGAACAGCTCCTTGGAGAGCGCCATCGCGGCACGCCGGGCCGGGTTGGCCAGCTCGTGCGGGATCTCGTCGAGGCGGTTGCGGACCAGCCGCTCGATCTCGCTGTCCGGGAAGGCGGGGGCGCGCAGCGCGTCGGCGAGCAGGCCGAGGGCGCGCGGCAGCCGGGAGGCCGGGACCTCCAGGGAGACCCGTACACCGGGGTGGTCGGCGTGCGCGTCCAGGGTGGCGCCGCAGCGCTCCAGCTCGGCGGCGAACTCCTCGGCGGTGTACTTGTCGGTGCCCTCGGACAGGGCGCGGGCCATGATCGTGGCGACGCCGTCGAGGCCCTCGGGCTCGGCCTCCAGGGGCGCGACGAGGTTGACCTCCACGGCGACGACCTGCTGGCCGGGGCGGTGGCTGGTCAGGAGGGTCAGGCCGTTGGCCAGCCGGCTGCGCTCGGGGGCGGGAAAGGCCCACGGCTTGGGGGCGCCGCCCCGGGGCTGCGGGTGGAATTCCATGGTGCTCACGGGGGCGTCTGCGGGGGTGGTGGCGTCGGTCACTTGGCCGCCTCCTCTTCCTCGGTGCCGGCGGCGTCGGTCTGCGCGGTGGGCTCGTAGACGAGCACGGCGCGGTTGTCGGGGCGCAGCCGGGCCTTGGCGACCGCCTGCACCTCCAGCGGGCTGATCTCCAGGACGCGCTGGACGGCGGTCAGCGCGAGCTGCGGGTCGCCGAACAGGACGGCGAAGCGGCACAGTTCGTCGGCGCGGCCGCTGACCGTGGCGAGCCGGTCCAGCCATTCGCGCTCCAGCTGGGCCTGGGCCCGCTCCATCTCCTCAGGAGTCGGGCCCTCATCGGCGAAACGGGCCAGTTCCTCGTCGACAGCGGCCTCAATGGCGGGCACCTCCGTGCCGCCGGACGTCTTCACGTCCAGCCAGCCCAGCGAGGGCGCACCGGCCAGCCGCAGCAGGCCGAAGCCGGCGGCGACCGCGCTCCGGTCACGGCGCACCAGGCGGTTGTACAGGCGCGAGGACTCACCGCCGCCCAGGATGGTGAGCGCGATGTCGGCGGCGTCGGCCTCGCGGGAGCCGTCCTGCGGGAGGCGGTAGGCGGCCATCAGGGCCCGGGAGGGGACGTCCTCCTTGACGACGGTGCGGAGCTGGTCACCGATGATCTCCGGCAGGCTGCCGTCGCGCGGCGGCTGCTTGCCGTCGTGCGACGGGATCGAGCCGAAGTACTTCTCCACCCAGGCCAGCGTCTGCTCGGGGTCGATGTCGCCCACGACGGACAGGACCGCGTTGTTGGGCGCGTAGTACGTGCGGAAGAAGGCCCGCGCGTCCTCCAGGGAGGCGGCGTCGAGGTCGGCCATCGACCCGATGGGCGTGTGGTGGTACGGGTGCCCCTCGGGGTAGGCCATGGCCGTCAGCTTCTCGAAGGCCGTGCCGTAGGGGACGTTGTCGTAGCGCTGGCGGCGCTCGTTCTTGACGACGTCGCGCTGGTTCTCCAAGGACTCCTCGTCGAGCGCGACCAGCAGCGAGCCCATCCGGTCCGCCTCCAGCCAGAGGGCGAGCTCCAGCTCGTGGGCGGGCATGGTCTCGAAGTAGTTGGTGCGCTCGAAACTGGTGGTCCCGTTGAGCGAGCCACCGGCGCCCTGGACGAGCTCGAAGTGGCCGTTGCCCTTCACCTGCGCGGACCCCTGGAACATCAGGTGCTCGAAGAGGTGAGCCAGACCCGTACGGCCCTTGACCTCGTGGCGCGAGCCGACGTCGTACCACAGGCAGACGGCCGCCACCGGCGTCAGATGGTCTTCGGAGAGCACCACGCGCAGGCCGTTGGCCAGCCGGTGCTCGGTCGCTGTCAGGCCGCCGGAGCCGGCTTGTTCTGTGGCCGTGTGACCCATGGGCATGTACGTCCCTTCGATCCGCTTGCGAGGAAGTTCTGTCACTGTATGCAACCGCGTCGGCATCTGGCGAAGTTCCCGTGAGGAAGGGCCCCGAACGTGCGCCGCGGTCCGCGGCGGGGCGCGAAGGGGGGAGTCGTGGTGAGCGTTGTCAGTGGGGCGGTCCACAATGGTCCGCGTCAGACTCATCGGACTCGCCGGTCGGTCCGCCGGCCGGGCGGTCAACGTTGGTCCCCGGCGTTGGCCCGAAGCGTTGACCCAACAGCGTTGATCACACATCGGCAGTAGACGCAGCAGAAGGAGCCGCAGCCGCGATGGCCCGCCGCAGCACGAAGACCCCGCCGCCGGACGACTTCGAGGAGAGGATCCTCGACATCGACGTCGTCGACGAGATGCAGGGTTCCTTCCTCGAGTACGCGTATTCGGTCATCTACTCCCGCGCCCTGCCGGACGCCCGCGACGGTCTCAAGCCCGTGCACCGCCGCATCCTCTACCAGATGAACGAGATGAGCCTGCGGCCCGACCGCAGCTATGTGAAGTGCGCCCGGGTCGTCGGCGAGGTGATGGGCAAGCTCCACCCGCACGGCGACGCGTCGATCTACGACGCCCTGGTGCGCATGGCGCAGCCGTTCTCGATGCGGCTGCCCCTGGTGGACGGCCACGGCAACTTCGGCTCCCTGGGCAACGACGACCCGCCCGCCGCGATGCGGTACACCGAGTGCCGGATGGCGTCGGCGACGTCCCTGATGACGGAGTCCATCGACGAGGACACCGTCGACTTCACGCCGAACTACGACGGCCAGGAGCAGGAACCGGTCGCCCTCCCCGCCGCGTATCCGAACCTCCTCGTCAACGGATCGTCCGGCATCGCCGTCGGTATGGCGACGAACATGCCGCCGCACAACCTCGGCGAGGTGATCGCCGCGGCCCGCCACCTGATCAAGCACCCGAACGCCGATCTCGACTCCCTGATGCGGTTCGTACCGGGGCCGGACCTGCCGACGGGCGGCCGGATCGTGGGCCTGAACGGTGTACGGGACGCGTACGAGAAGGGCCGCGGCACGTTCAAGATCCGCGCCACGGTCTCGGTGGAGAACGTCACCGCCCGCCGCAAGGGCCTGGTCGTCACCGAACTCCCCTTCACGGTCGGCCCGGAGAAGGTCATCTCCAAGATCAAGGACCTGGTGGGGGCCAAGAAACTCCAGGGCATCGCGGACGTGAAGGACCTCACCGACCGCGAGCACGGCCTGCGCCTGGTGATCGAGGTGAAGAACGGCTTCAATCCGGAGGCCGTGCTGGAGCAGCTCTACAAGCTCACCCCGATGGAAGAGTCCTTCGGCATCAACAACGTCGCCCTCGTGGACGGCCAGCCGCTGACGCTCGGCCTCAAGGAGCTGCTGGAGGTCTACGTCGACCACCGCTTCGACGTGGTGCGCCGACGCAGCGAGTTCCGCCGCACCAAGCGGCGCGACCGGCTCCACCTCGTCGAGGGCCTGCTGACGGCCCTGGTGGACATCGACGAGGTCATCCGCCTGATCCGGTCCAGCGAGAACAGCGCCCAGGCCAAGGAGCGCCTGATGGCCCGGTTCTCGCTGAGCGACGTGCAGACGCAGTACATCCTGGACACCCCGCTGCGCCGGCTGACCAAGTTCGACCGGATCGAGCTGGAGGCGGAGCGCGACCGGCTGGAGGCCGAGATCGCGGAGCTGACCCGGATCCTGGAGTCGGACGCCGAACTGCGCAAGCTGGTCTCCGGTGAGCTGGCCTCGGTCGCGAAGAAGTACGGCACACCGCGCCGCACGGTCCTGCTGGAGTCTGCGGGCACCTCGGTCGCCGCGGTGCCGCTGGAGGTCTCCGACGACCCGTGCCGGGTGCTGCTGTCCTCCACGGGCCTGCTGGCGCGTACGACCACGGCGGAGACGTCGTTCGACGCCGACGCCAAGCGCGCCAAGCACGACGTGATCGTCTCGGCGGTACCGGCGACGGCGCGCGGCGAGGTGGGCGCGGTGACGTCCCTCGGGCGGCTGCTGCGGCTGACGGTGATCGACCTGCCGCAGCTTCCGGACTCCGCGACGCCCAGTGTCGCCGGTGGTGCGCCGGTCTCGGAGTTCCTGAGTCTCGAGGACGGCGAGCAACTGGTGTGCCTGACGACACTGGACGAGTCCTCGCCGGGGCTCGCGCTCGGCACGGAGCAGGGCGTCGTGAAGCGGGTGGTGCCCGACTATCCGTCCAACAAGGACGAGTTGGAGGTCATCACTCTCAAGGAGGGCGATCGCATCGTGGGCGCGGCGGAGCTGCGTACGGGCGAGGAGGACCTGGTCTTCATCACCGACGAGGCACAGCTGCTGCGGTATCCGGCGTCGCAGGTACGGCCGCAGGGACGGCCGGCGGGCGGTATGGCGGGCATCAAGCTGGGCCAGGGCGCGAAGGTGATCGCCTTCGCGGCGGTCGATCCGGCCACGGACGCCGCGGTGTTCACGGTCGCCGGTTCGCACGGCACGCTGGACGACTCGGTGGCGACGGCCAAGCTCACCCCGTTCGACCAGTACCCGCGCAAGGGCCGGGCCACCGGTGGTGTGCGCTGTCAGCGGTTCCTGAAGGGCGAGGACTGCCTGACGATGGCCTGGGTCGGTCCGGCGCCGGTGCGGGCCGCTGACGCCAAGGGCGCACCGGTCCCGCTGCCGGATCCGGACCCGCGCCGGGACGGCTCCGGAGTGGCACTGGCCAAGCCGGTGACAGCACTGGCCGGCCCCGTGTAACGACGGCGGCAGGACAGACCGCGCACGATGCCGCCGGGGTGGTGAACAACCGCCCCGGCGGCGTCTGTTGTGTGCGCCGGGAAACGGCTCGGGGGGGGCGGCCTGCGGCTGACGGCGCCCACGGCATCAACTCCCGGGCCCGGCGCCGCCGTCCGGGTACGTGTCCACCTTGCGGTAGGCGCTCAGCACGCTGCTGCCGCCCCGGCCGCCCTCAGTCTTCCCGCGACGGCACGTATCTCAGCACGCCCCACATGCTGTTCTCATCCGCTTCCGCCGGGGCGGTCTGCCGGCAGTTCTCCAGCTCCTTGCGCAGCGCCGGAGCATCGATGCCGCTACCGATCATCACCAGCTGTGTGCAGCGTTCCTCCCCCTTCTGCCAGGGCTCGGGGTAAAAACGCAGGAAGTTGCCGACCGCGTGCAGCGTGAACTTCTGGCGGCTCTCCGGCACGTCGAAGTGGACGAATCCCTTGATGCGATAGAGCCCGCCGGGTCGGCTGTCCAGGAACTCCATCAGGCGGCGCGGATGCATCGGCTCGACGGATGTGAACTCGATGCTCTCGTAGCCGGCGTGGAGGTGACCGGCGTGTCCGTGATCGCAGTCGTGACAGCCCTCGTGGTCGTGGTCGCCATCACCGTCGCCGAATCCCCGCCCCGGTGCTCCGTTGGCGGAAGCCTCCCGCAACAGGTCTTCGAACGACAGCTGGCGGACCGGCGCTTCACAGTCCTCCCCCGGCCCACGGTCGAAGAATATCCCCGGATCGATCTGCCCGTACGCCGTGCAGATCACCGGCCTACCGGGGGCCAGGTCCGCAAGCGTTCCGATGAGGACCTGGCGCGCCTCGTCCCCAATGCGGTCGGCCTTGTTGAGCACCACGAGGTCGGCGATCCCCACGTGCCGGTCCAGTTCCGGGTGCCGGGCACGGGTGTCCTCGAACTCTGCCGCGTCGACAACCTCGATCAGCCCGCCGTAGACGATCCGGTCGTTCTCGCTCGCGAGGATCATCCGGATGAGTTCCTGCGGCTCGGCCAGCCCACTGGCCTCGATGACGATCACATCGATACGGGCCGCGGGGCGGGCCAGCCGCTCCAGATAGGTGTCCAGTTCGCTGGTGTCGACGGCGCAGCACAGACACCCGTTCCCGAGCGAGACCATCGAGTCGACCTGCCCGGCGACAGTCATGGCATCGATTTCGATGCTGCCGAAGTCATTGACGATCGCGCCGATGCGAGTGCCGTCGCCGGCGCGCAGCAGGTGGTTGAGGAGGGTGGTCTTGCCCGACCCCAGGAAGCCCGCGAGCACGACGACCGGGATCTGTTGCGTGGCCAAGAGAGAACGCCTCCATGGTGCGGGTGGCGGGCCGCGCGGCCCAGCGGCGGACGAGCTGTCGATCGTAACGGACCGCCCGTACCCTGCCCCGACCCGCTTCCCACCCGGCCCGGTGGCCCAGCCCGAACACTCCACGGTCTCCGCTGGCAGCCGCGCCGCATCGAGCGACCCCACCACACCAAGATCACACCAAGGCTGACCGCGGAGCTCTGGCCCTACGGGAGGCCGAGAAACCCCGCGCCCGACTCCCGGGGCACGCGATACCCATGCGCCGGTGTTATCGCTTCTGTCTGCCCACGTCGGGCGCGGTCGGCCTCGGCCTCCTGCTCCTCTGCCTCACAGCTGAACGGCGCCGCAGCCATCGACCTCCGGGCCCGACTCCGCTGTACCGGAGGCACGACCGACCACCCCCACTCGTCGTTGCGTGCCTTGCCACCCTCCCGGCATTCCGGACATGACACTCCGGGTTAGGCTCGCCTTCGTGAAGAGATGCGCCAGCGCTTCCCTCGAAGCGGCCGAACCTCTGGCCGGAACGGCAGCCACCGCCCGGACCTGGCTGTTGATCGAGCAAGCCGGGCCGTGGGGAGCCAAGGCACTGGCAGACAGTCACCTCGACCCGCACATCGGCCGGGCCCTGGAGGCCGCGGCAGAAGGCACTGGCGTGCGCATCGCTCTCATCCGCCGCCCCGGACGTCATGCCGATCTTCACGGCACCCCCCGGCGCCGCCTGTTCCTCGCGCACACCACTCCTGGCCACTCCTGGATCCGCACCACCACCGTCACCGACCCGGGAGCCGTGCTCGACCTGGATTTCGCCGCCGCGGGAGCCGGAGACCACCTCGGTCTTTGGGAGCCGTACACCGGCGACCCTGTGGTGCTTGTGTGCACCAACGGCAAACGGGATCGCTGCTGCGCCCTCCTCGGCCGACCGCTGGCCGCCCAGCTGGCCGACGGGAGCACCACGGCCTGGGAGGTGACGCACATCGGTGGTCACCGCTTCTCCCCCACTCTCTTCGTCCTCCCCTACGGCTACGCCTACGGACGTGCCTCGGCTCAGCTCGTCGAGGATGTCGTGGAAGCGGCGCGCCATGGACTCGTCACGCTCGACCAGTGCCGGGGCCGCTCGACGTGGGACCGCCCGGCCCAAGCCGCCGACCTGGCGATCCGGGAGCTGATCCGGGAGTGGCGCGCGGACGCACTCGACGTCGTAGGGACCGACCCGATGCGGCCCGAACCGGGGAACCGGGACGGACGGTCGCCTGCCGGCGGACCGACGGCTGACGCCGCTCGCAGTTGGACCGTCACCGTTGCACACGCCGACGGGCGGGCGTGGCGCGTGGTGGTCGATCAGCGGGCCGACGGTGCTCCGTCGCCCGCCAGCTGTGGTGCGCCGCTCGGTCCACCGTCGCGAATGGCGGTCGCCTCCATCACCGCGCTCACGGACGGCGCTGCGGCTGGACGGCCTTTCTCGGCCGCTGGTCCGCCGTTCTGACACCGGCGGCGGATCCGGCTCCGCCGCTTTGCCACTTCGATCGGGGTTCCGTGCCCCTCCGACCGGTGCCGCGCCTGGCTCCACGGCGCGAGCCAACACAACCCCCAACAGCAGTCCCAGCGTCGCCGCGAACCCAAGACTCAACACCGGTCCCGCAGCTCGCAGCGCGGTGGCCCGACTCCGGTTGCTCCGCACGCCCGCGAACGACGCCCCGGCAACCGCTCCCACAACACACATGCCCGCTCCCCCTTCGCACGCTGCCCTTGCGCGCACAACGGCCGGTTTTTCGCGCGCCCGAGCGCGACGTTCTACGTCAACCGCCAACCGACATGGACGTACTACCGGCCTTGGACCTGACACTGCGAGGCTACGCAGACACAACCCGCCACCGCGCGGGCTGTGGATAACCTCCACGCCAGCGCCGTTCAACCTCGCCGGATTACCGCGCCGATGCGCCAGGAGGCTCCGCGAGCCCGTGGCGGTAGGCGTAGCGGATTGCCTGGGCCCGATCCCGTAGTCCGGCCTTCGCGAAGAGATTGTTGATGTGGGTCTTCACCGTCGCCGTGGAGACGTGCAGCGTCCGGGCGATCTCCGGATTGCTCTGTCCTTCCGCGACAAGACGTAGAACCTCAACCTCCCTTGCCGTGAGCCCGTCCGGAGGCCCGTCGGGGGGTTGAGGGCTGCACGCTGCGGGCTCGGCGATGCGCTCCAGCAGACGGCGCTGGATCTTCGGTGACAGCCCGGCCTCGCCCGAGAGCACGTCGTCGATGGCGCGGACGATCTCGTCGCCGTCGGCATCCTTGGTGAGGTACCCGCGAGCGCCTGCCTGCAGGGCAGGAAAGAGCGAGTCGTCATCGGCATACGTGGTGAGCACCACGACCTGTGTGCCGGGGTGATCCGCGCGGATCCGGCGTGTGGCCTCGACACCGTCGCAGCGCGGCATCCGCAGGTCCATCAGGACGACATCGGGAGCGAGTTCGGCAACCAGGCTGACGGCCTCGTCGCCGTCGGCTGCCGAACCGACCACCTCGATGCCCGGCAGCAGGCCCAGCAGCATCACGATCCCCTCGCGCACCACCGTCTGATCATCGGCCACGACCACACGTGTCGTGGTGCGCGCCGTCATACGGGCACCCGCAACCGCACCACAAATCCCTCCTCGTCGGGGCCGGACTCCAGCGTTCCGCCGAGGAGTTCGGCGCGCTCCCGCATCCCGAGGAGACCGTACCCGGAACCGCCCTGCGCGAGCTCACCCGGCGTGGCAAGACCGCCGGAGTCGCGTACCTCCAGACCCACGTTGTCCTCGGCGTACTCGAGCCGCACACGCACCTGGGCGCCGGGGGCGTGCTTGCGTACGTTGGTCAGTGCCTCCTGGGCAACCCTCCGGACCGCGAGTCCCGCCTCGGCGGACAGTGCGCGCTGTTCTCCCACGATCTCCAGCTGGGCGCCCTCAGCGGCCGTCAGACGGTGCAGGAAGTCGTCGACTGGGACCATCTCCCCACGCAGGGCGGAAAGAGCCTCACGCGTACCGTCAAGCCCTTCTCGCGCCATTCCACGGCATGCCACCACCCGCTCCAGCAATTGTTCGCGATCCGCTTCCAGATCGCTGCTGCGCTGGATCAGCTGGCGAACCGCCTCCAGATGCACCAGTTGGGCGCTGAGGCTGTGGGCGAGAACATCGTGGACTTCGCGAGCGATCCGGCCCCGTTCGGCGAGCGCCGCGGTTTCCGCCTCGGCGCTGCGGGCCGCCCGCTCCTGGGCCAGCAGCCGCTGTGCGTTGCCGCGCGCCTCGGCGTCGAGGCGCACGACGTAGCCGGCGAGGGCAAGACCTCCGGCAGTCACGGCAGTGGTCAGCCAATTGCCGTTGTCCACCGTGACGAAGCCGCCGAGTGCGAGGGCGGAGCACGGCACCGCGGCCCCCAGGGGCAGTCGCTCCATCGCTGTCAGGGCGCAGGCGCACCAGAGGACGATCGCCGGTATACGGGCGCCCATCAGGAAGAAGCCGAAGGCAGCGGCCTCCAGTACGGCGAACAAGCCGATGGAGGGCCAGAGCCGCCGTTCCAGTGTCATGCGGAAGAAGCCCCGGAACGCCAGCACGGTGACGACCAGCACGGCGCCCGCCGCAGCCAGTCCCCAACCGGTGAAGGCCCCGCTCCCGAAGGTGGCCCAGAGCAGGCCGCCGACCACCACGACGCGGACGCCGCGGCCGATCAGCAGACGAGTCTCGCTGAGGCCCGCCTTGGAGAGCGACTCCCGCAGCGGCCAACTCGTCAAGGCGTTCGGCGGCACGTAGGGTCCTTTCGGTGCGTGGCGCAGGACCTCAGCCCGCGACAGGGACACGGTACGTCGGCTGCAGTCCCCGGACCCGCCAGGCGGTCACACCGGCACGGGTGAGCAGCATCGCCGCTACGGACAGCAGGGTCGGCTGACTGCTCTGGTGGACACCGAGCGCGGCGGCGACGCCCATGAGGCCCAGGCGCAGGGCCATGGCGCACAGCCACACGCCGGCCGCCGCCCAGGTTCCCTTCGTCCAGACCGTGCCCTGCTCGTCCGTCCAGAGGCGAGTGGTCCATGCCCATGCCGCGCCGCTGGCCAGGCCGATCAGGATCGTCGCGACCAGCAGGCCCGTGGAGGCAGCGTGATGGGCGGGATCCAGGAGGTCGGGCTGCCGCAGCGCCATGAAGATCAGGACGACCGGTATCAGCCACCCCTTCCGGCCCTCCGACGAGACGCGCTGCGCGGTGAACTGCCGCCCGAAGACGAACGCGACTACCGCGACGAGCACAGCGATGTTGAGCAAGCCGGTCATGGCCCGAGCCTCCGTGGAAGGGGAATGTCGATGCCCCCGACGCTACGGAGAGAGCCCGGTCGCCCGGATCGGAGCCAGGGTGGGCCACAGGTGGAAATGGCGACGGGCGTCTCTCCACCCCTAGGTGGAGAGACGCCCGTAACGGCCTGGGGCCGGCTCAGGTGTCGATGCGCGAACGGTCCAGAGTGGCCGCGGAGTTGGTGATGAACTCCTTGCGGGGGGCGACTTCGTTGCCCATCAGGAGGTCGAAGGTCTTCTCCGCCGTCTCCAGGTCGCTGATGTTGATCCGGCGCAGGGTGCGGTGGCGCGGGTCCATCGTCGTCTCGGCGAGCTGGTCGGCGTCCATCTCACCCAGGCCCTTGTAGCGCTGGATGCTGTCCTTGTAGCGGACGTTCTTGCGCTGAAGCTCCAGCAGCGTCTGACGCAACTCGTTGTCCGAGTAGGTGTAGATGTACTTGTCCTGCCCCTTCTTGGGGTTGATCAGCTCGATGCGGTGCAGCGGCGGCACGGCGGCGAAGACCCGGCCCTGCTCGACCATCGGCCGCATGTACCGCTGGAAGAGGGTCAGCAGCAGAATCCGGATGTGCGCGCCGTCGACATCGGCGTCGGCCAGGAAGATGACCTTGCCGTAGCGGGCCGCGTCGATGTCGAACGTACGGCCCGAACCGGCCCCTATGACCTGGATGATGGCGCCGCATTCGGCGTTCTTGAGCATGTCGGAGACCGACGACTTCTGGACGTTGAGGATCTTGCCGCGGATCGGCAGCAGCGCCTGGAACTCCGAGTTCCGCGCCAGCTTGGCGGTGCCCAGCGCCGAGTCGCCCTCGACGATGAACAGCTCGCTGCGGTCGACGTCGTCGCTGCGGCAGTCCGCGAGCTTGGCCGGCAGGGAGGAGGACTCCAGTGCCGTCTTCCGACGCTGGGCCTCCTTGTGCTGGCGGGCGGCGATGCGCGTACGGGCCGCGGCGACGATCTTCTCCATTACGGAGCGCGCCTGCTGCTTGGCGTCCCTCTTGGTGGAGGTCAGGAACGCCTTGAGTTCCTTGCTGACCACCTGGGCGACGATCCGGGAGGCGGCGGAGGTACCGAGCACCTCCTTGGTCTGACCCTCGAACTGCGGCTCCGCGAGCCGCACCGTGACGACGGCGGTGAGGCCCTCCATGGCGTCGTCCTTGACGACGTCGTCCTCGGCGACGCGCAGCAGCTTGCTGGACCGCAGCGCCTCGTTGACGGTCTTGGTCACCGAGCGCTCGAAGCCGGCGACGTGGGTGCCGCCCTTGGGGGTGGCGATGATGTTCACGAACGACTTGATCGTCGAGTCGTAGCCGGTGCCCCACCGGAGGGCGATGTCGACGCCCAGTTCACGGGTGACTTCGGTGGGTGTCATGTGGCCACGCTCGTCGAGGACGGGCACGGTCTCCTTGAAGGTGCCGTGGCCGGTCAGCCGCAGCACGTCGCAGACGGCCTTGTCCTGCGCGAGGTACTCGCAGAACTCGCTGATCCCGCCGTCGTAGCGGAAGGTCTCCTCCGTCTTCCCGGCGCCGTCGATGCCGCGCTCGTCCCGGACGACGATGGTCAGGCCGGGCACCAGGAAGGCGGTCTGGCGGGCGCGGGCGTGCAGCGTCTCCAGGGAGAGCTTGGCGTCCTTGAGGAAGATCTGCCGGTCGGCCCAGTAGCGCACCCTGGTGCCGGTCCTGGTCTTGGGGATGCGCTTGCCCTTGTGCAGCCCGTTGGCGGGCTCGAACGGGGCCTCCGGGCCGGGCTTGGTGAAGGCGCCGGGGACGCCGCGGCGGAAGCTGATCGCATGCGTCTTGCTGTTGCGGTCGACCTCGACGTCCAGCCGCGCGGAGAGCGCGTTGACCACCGAGGCGCCGACGCCGTGCAGACCGCCGGAGGCCGCGTACGAGCCGCCGCCGAACTTTCCGCCGGCGTGCAGCTTGGTCATCACGACCTCGACGCCGCTGAGCCCGGTCTTGGGCTCGACGTCCACGGGGATTCCTCGGCCGTTGTCCTGGACCTCCACGGACCCGTCGCCGTGCAGGATCACCTCGATGTGGTCGCAGTAGCCACCGAGCGCCTCGTCGACGGAATTGTCGATGATCTCCCACAGACAGTGCATCAGGCCGCGACTGTCCGTCGAGCCGATGTACATGCCGGGGCGCTTGCGGACGGCTTCCAGGCCCTCAAGGACGAGCAGGTGCCGCGCGGTGTAGTTGGAACCGTCCCGGTCTGCCCCGGTCAGCACTGCGGTGGACGGCACGGACATCTCGGCGGTCACGCGGTTCGCTCCTCGCTGAATTTCTGGCAGTCCGCATTCCGCGGACTCGGTTGTGGCGGTGTCGCCGGTGAGAGGGTACCGAGGCCCAGTAGAGCCGATGTGACGCCACCCGTGAGCATGACCATGGTAGTAGAATTTCGCTCGTACGTTCGATAGCTCGATAGGGTGACGTCCGAGTGACGTGCACATCACGTTCCCTTCGAGGCATGAACCATTTAGGCTCCGGGCACGTCCTCAACAACAACCGGCAAGCCAGCCGGGGAGGGCAGACTCCAGCAACCAACGTGAATCGGACCACCACGCAATACGGCTCATTCGCCGCCACCGGCAACACCCGGCCCCCTCGGAAAGTTTTTTCGGGGAAAAGGCACGAGCGGGAACGTTTTCGGCCTGGTTGGATGTTGACCCTGGTACGACAGCTCGTCGAGCTAGAGAAGAGGCGACGTGACTACTGTTCTGACACCCGCGAGCCCGCTGACGGCCGCTGACCGGTGCGACCGCTGCGGCGCCCAGGCATACCTGCGCGTCGTCCTGATGTCCGGCGGAGAACTGCTCTTCTGCGCCCACCACGGCCGCAAGTTCGAGCCAGAACTCAAGAAGATCGCCGCGGAAATACAGGACGAGACGGAGCGGCTCACCGCCACTCCGAGGTCTGCGTCCGACGAGGAACGCTGACACATCGCATCCACGACGAGCGAGTAGCGGCCCAGCGCCGTGCGGCGGGCGGTCTTTCCGGTACGACCGGGGAGGCCGCCCGCACTCGTACCCTCCGGTGCGCCCGCGTCCCCGCTCGCATTCAGTCGGCGCCGTGCGCCAGTACTGCCGGAAGCAGCGCGGACGCCCTCGTATAGACACCGGGGCTCCCTGGCCGCCCACAGCCGGTCCCCCACGACACCAGCCCCACCAGCCGCCCTTGCACCACCAGCGGCCCACCACTGTCCCCCTGGCAGGCGTCCCGCCCGCCCTTCGGTTCCCCCGCGCACAGCATCGACGCCGCGTTGTACGTCCCATCCGCGCTGCCCGGGTAGGCACGGGCACACACCGAGTCACGCAGGACGTTGACCTTGGCTGCCCGCAGCCGCGACGCGTAACTTCCGTCCCCCGTCATGTCGCCCCACCCGTAGACGGTGGCGGCGTTGCCGGCTTCGTAGACGCTGTCCTCGGGGCCGGCTATCGGGATGGGTTCGTTCGGGACCTTCTTCTGGAGGGTTATGACGGCCATGTCGTCCTCGTTGGTCCAGCTGTTGTAGCTCGGATTGATCCACACCTTGGCGATTTTTATCTCCTCGCCATCCTTGCCGGTGAGGTTGTTGCGTCCCACGACGACCCGCAGGTCCTTGACCTCCTGCCAGGGCAAGCCCAGGACTTCCCGGCCCAGGCAGTGCGCGGCCGTCACCACCGTCGCGTGCCCGACGAGCACTCCGCCGCAGAACTGTCCGGAGCGCCGGTTCCCGAACCGCTGGTGCGAGGCCAGGGCGACCGTCCAGGGGCTCTGGGAGCGGCGGACGGGCTTTCCCCCGACCACCGAGTCGTCTGCGGCCGCAGGGGCCGGCGCGGCGAGGATCAGCGCCAGGGCCCCGAGGGCGGCGCGTACGGTGGGGCGCATACGGACTCCTGACTCTGGGAGAGCGGTCGCCCACCCAGCGTGACCCAAACGGGGGCGCGCCGCACCCGGACGGCCGCGAGCCCGGCCCTACCAGAGGTGGAGGGCCGGGCTCGCGGCGCGGTCGGAGCTCTTCGGCTAGTCGAGGTAGTCGCGCAGCACCTGGGAGCGCGACGGGTGGCGCAGCTTCGACATGGTCTTGGACTCGATCTGGCGGATCCGCTCACGGGTGACGCCGTAGACCTTGCCGATCTCGTCGAGGGTCTTGGGCTGGCCGTCCGTGAGGCCGAAGCGCATGGACACCACGCCGGCCTCGCGCTCGGAGAGGGTGTCCAGCACCGAGTGCAGCTGCTCCTGCAGGAGCGTGAAGCTGACCGCGTCGGCCGGAACGACGGCCTCGGAGTCCTCGATGAGGTCACCGAACTCGCTGTCGCCGTCCTCACCCAGCGGGGTGTGCAGGGAGATCGGCTCGCGGCCGTACTTCTGGACCTCGATGACCTTCTCGGGGGTCATGTCCAGTTCCTTGGCCAGCTCCTCCGGGGTGGGCTCGCGGCCCAGGTCCTGGAGCATCTGGCGCTGGACGCGGGCCAGCTTGTTGATGACCTCGACCATGTGGACGGGGATGCGGATCGTGCGGGCCTGGTCGGCCATGGCGCGGGTGATGGCCTGGCGGATCCACCACGTCGCGTAGGTCGAGAACTTGTAGCCCTTGGTGTAGTCGAACTTCTCGACCGCACGGATCAGACCGAGGTTGCCCTCCTGGATCAGGTCCAGGAAGAGCATGCCGCGGCCGGTGTACCGCTTGGCCAGGGAGACGACCAAGCGGAGGTTGGCCTCCAGGAGGTGGTTCTTCGCCCGGCGGCCGTCCTCGGCGATGATCTCCAGCTCACGCTTGAGCTTCGGTGCGAGCTTGTCGCTGTTGGCGAGCTTGTCCTCGGCGAACAGACCCGCCTCGATGCGCTTGGCGAGCTCGACCTCCTGCTCGGCGTTGAGCAGCGGGACCTTGCCGATCTGCTTGAGGTAGTCCTTGACCGGGTCGGCGGTGGCGCCGGCGGCGGCGACCTGCTGGGCGGGCGCGTCGTCCTCGTCCTCGTCGGACAGGACGAAGCCGGCGTTCTCTGCGGCCTCGGCGTCGGTGGGCTCGCCCTTGCCGGGCGCCGGGGTCTCCTCGGTCAGGTCGTCGTCGAGCAGGTCGTCGACGTCCTTCTTGGCCGCGGCCTTCTTCGCGGTGGCCTTCTTGGCCGTGGTCTTCTTCGCGACCGTCTTCTTGGCGGCCGTCTTCTTCACCGCGGCCTTCTTGACAGGCGCGGACTCGGATTCGGACTCACCGACGACCGGGTCCGCCACGGTGGTGGTGGCGGAAGCGGTGGTGGTCTTCTTCACCGTGGCGGTCTTGGCCGCGACGGTCTTGGTGGCGGTGCGCTTCGCCGGACTCTTCGCTGCGACGCTCTTGCGGGTGCGCTTGGGCGCCTCTGCGGCACTGACCATCAGCGTCACACCCTCCTCGTCGAGGATCTGGTTGAGGCTGCGCAGAACGTTCTTCCACTGGGTTGGCGGAATCTGGTCAGCCTCGAAGGCCCGACGCACGTCATCGCCGGCGATCTGCCCATCTGCCTTTCCCCGCTCGATGAGCGCCATCACAGACTCGGACTCGGCGATCTCCGGCGGGAGCGTACGGGATGTGCTGGCCGACACGAACAACCTCTCGGAACGATGGAAACGGCTTCCGACCCCGTCCACTGTGGATCGGAGCCGACGACCGCCGGTGGGGATGGACCGACGGCGCAGGGGCAACCGGGGAGTTGAACAGCGCCACGAACGCCGCTCGTATTCCCTCCTCGGCTATCACCTCTTACGTCATCGCGCTTCCTGGGAGAGCGTTACGCCCAATCTGCGTGGCCCGAGTCACACCCCATAACGACCCCTTCCCCGTCATATGCCCTGCAATCCTCTCAAAGTCTTCCGCCGGATCCGGACGATGCCCCGGATCCGGCGATCTTGCGCTCCTTCGGTACGTGTAGCGCGACCTCGGCAGGGGCGTACGGGGCACGAGGCCACGCGGTGCTTACGGTCCGCACGCGGTCGGGTACGAGCCTTCAGTGCTCGCGCGGCGCGGGGACGACATGGTCCACCGGCGTCCCGGCCCCCTGGCCGCCGGTCTCGCCATGGGCGGCGAGGAGCTGACGCATCGCGGACTCGGCGGCGGTGGCGTCGCCGGAACCGATGGCGTCGACGACCCTCATGTGCTGGCCCACGGATGTCTCGACAGGCCGCTCGCAGCCGCCGCCGGAGCCGCCGGAGACCTGCAGGGCGGACGTGACGATGCCCGCGAGGTGCTCGAGCATGCGGTTGCCGGCGAGCTGGAGGAGCAGGGTGTGGAACTCGGCGTCGGCGCGGTTGAAGGTCATGGTGTCGCCCTGGGCCGCGGAGTGGCCCATGATCTCGACCATGTCCGCGAGCCGTTGCTGGATGTCCTCGCGGCCGTGGCCGGCGGCGAGCCGGGCGGCGAGCGGCTCGATCGTCCAGCGCAGCTCGCACAGCTCACGGCGCTGGTCGTCGCGCTGCGGCCCGTAGGCGCGCCATTCGATGATGTCGGGGTCGAGGAGGTTCCAGTCGCTGACCGGGCGCACTCGGGTGCCCACGTTCGGGCGCGCGCTCACCAGGCCCTTGGCTTCGAGGACGCGCAGTGACTCGCGGACGACGGTGCGCGAGACCTCGAAGCGCTGGCCGATCTCCTCGGGGACGAGCGGGCGGTCGGCGCCGAGATCGCCGGAGACGATCATCTGGCCGAGCTGCTGGACGAGTTGGCCGTGGAGGCCACGGCCGCGGCTGCCCGCCGCGCGCCGGCCGACCCGGCCGATGTCTGCCTCGGAGCCTTCCCAGACCGGGGCGACGCGCTCTGCGCGGTCCTGGCCGGTCGCGTTGGCCGCGTTGGCGTAGGGGTAGCGGTCAAGCTCGCCGGGGCCTGCGAGGCCGGTGTCGCCGGGGCGAGCCGCGGTCATCATGGTGTGCGCAAGGGTACTCACGCATCCTTTGTCGGCGGCACTCCGAACGGCCTTGAGGTCTTTGGTGAAAAGCACACGAAAGGGTGATCGCCCGTTATCTCGCAATTGACGCTTTATCGGAAAGAAATGCGCTTTCGGCGGTGAGTTGTGGACAGGGGGCGCAACAACGGGGCCCGGAAGCGGACGTTTTGGCCGATCAGGGCCTCCGGCCCGTTAGCACGCTGAACACATAAGCGCAGCCCAGGGCCGTCGGGGCAACGCCCCTGCGGTGACTTCTGGTTGAGCCCTCGGCGGTGCCATGACCGGAACACCTCGGTCGTTTCCGGAAGGCAGCCGAGGCGCCTCGGGTGGAGGGCCGGCCCGGTGCGGTGAGTGGGCGCGGCAGTGGGGAGTGGGGCCGCCGGTCGCGGTGGTGGCCGGATCGGGCGCCAGTTGCTCTGAGGGGCAAAGGAGTTGGCGGGCACCGTGTCGCGATCTCGGCGGGGGTGTGATGGCGGTGTGAGGGTGCGGTTGGTCCGGTGGTCGGCTGGGGGTGAGTGCGCTCGGGACGTCTGGGTCCGCGAGGCCGCCTTGGTGGGGGAGCCGGGTGGCGGGCGCTGCCGGCGCCTGGCGCGCGAAGTCACCTGGGACGGTGAGTTCCGGGGCGGAATGTTGACGGTGCGGGCGGCTGTGGGCAGGGGTAAACGGGGTGGTCGTCGTGCAGCGGTGGCCGGTGTGGGGCCCTGGGTGGCCACGCGCCGCTGCGGCGGGTCACGGGTGGGGCGGGATCCGGTGCCGGTGCTGGCGCGGGTGGCGTTGTGCGGCGTTACCCGGGCGCGGGTGGTCGTCAGACCTCTGGGCGCAGCATGGGCGGGTTGAGGAGGGTGGCGCCGCCGGCGCGGAAGAGCTGGGCGGGGCGACCGCCCTGGCGGGTGGTGGTGCCGCCGGTGGGGACAAGGAAGCCGGGGGTGCCGGTGACCTTGCGGTGGAAGTTGCGGGGGTCGAGGGCGACGCCCCAGACCGCCTCGTAGACGCGGCGCAGCTCGCCGACGGTGAACTCCGGCGGGCAGAAGGCCGTGGCGAGCGAGGAGTATTCGATCTTCGAGCGGGCGCGTTCCACACCGTCGGCGAGGATGCGCGCATGGTCGAAGGCGAGCGGGGCGGTCAGGTCGCCTTCGCGGGTGTGGGCGTTGGCGTCCTGGTCCAGGAGGGTTTCGACGGGGGCCCAGCGGGCGCTGTGGGCGTCGCCGCCGGCCCGGGGGGCCGGCAGGTCGGGGGCGAGGACGAGGTGCGCGACGCTGACCACGCGCATGCGGGGGTCGCGCTTGGGGTCGCCGTAGGTGGCGAGCTGTTCGAGGTGCGCTCCGTACGCGGGCGGCGGGCTGCCCTCCGGCGGGTAGGCGTGCAGGCCGGTCTCCTCGGCGAGCTCGCGGCCGGCCGCCTCCGCCAGGTCCTCGTCGGCGCGGACGAATCCGCCGGGCAGGGCCCAGCGGCCCTGGAACGGCGGCTCACCGCGGCGTACGGCCAGCGCGCACAGGGCGTGGCGGCGCACGGTGAGCACGACCAGGTCGACGGTGACGGCGAAGGGCGGGAAGGCCGACGGGTCGTAGGGAGGCATGTCGCGATCATAGTCGTCCGCCTGACGATAAACAGGTCATGCGGGCTTCACGACCCCAGTTGCAGACCGTCCGCGGCCTCCTCGACCATGCCCATGCCGAGCCGGCCGATCCGTACGGCGAAGGGCTGCTCGGCAATGGTCAGTCCGGTCAACTGCATCGCACCGAGCGGGGTGGTGCCCAGGGGGCGGACGGCGACCGTCCCGGCCGGGACGTCGGGGCGCAGTCCCGCGAGAGCGATGAGCATCTGCACCGCGCCGGCCGCCGCGACGGCCGCGGGGCGGCAGGCCGCCGGGTGCGGGACGGGCACGCCGCCGGCGGTGCGCTGCTCACCCGCGAACATCTCGGGCAGGCGATGGCCGAAACTCTCGGCGGCGTCGAGGATGCCCTTGGTCAGGGTGCCGGCGGCGGCTTCGTGTCCGGCCGCGGCGAGGCCGGCGGCGGCGACGGCGGTTTCGTGGACGCGGACCGCTCCGCCGCGGTGGCCGAACGGGTTGTAGCCGCTCTCCCTGGCGCCGAGTCCGCGCAGGCCCCAACCGGAGTCCATGGCAGGGCCTCGGAGAAGTCGGGCCAGTTGGTCGGTCTGGGCGGCGTCCAGGAGGCCGGGGGCGAAGGTTCCGCCGCCGAGCAGGCCGGTGTCGAGGAGATGGGCGGCGGTGGCGCCGAGGTGGGGCACCTGGCGGCCGTCGACGGTGAGGAGGGCGGCCGGGCGGCCGCCGGTGCGGTCCTCGGCCCAGAAGTCGGTGCGGAAGCGGACCCGCAGTTCCGCTGCCCAGTCGCGGAGCGCGGCGGCGCCGGGGGCTCCGCAGGCGTCCAGGAGGTCGGCGCCGAGGACGGCGGCGCGGTGGGCGTGGGCCTGGGTCTCGCAGCGGTACGGGCCGTGGGGAGCAGGGTCGGGGAGGTAGCCGCCGCGGTCCGCGCCGCGGGGGTCGGTGGCGGTGCGGAGCCACTGGAGGCAGCGTTCGGCGGCGGGCAGCAGGCGCTCGGTCTCCTGGTCCGGCAAGCCCCAGCGGCGGGCCTCGGCGAGGACCGCCGGGAAGAGGAGGGTGGCTTCGATGCCGGTGCAGGCGGGCGGGGCGTGCGGTCCGGAGTCCCGGAGGGGACCGGGGATTCGGCCGAAATCCGCCCCCGGGGTGGCCTGTTGGGTGCGGGCCAGGGTGCGCAGAGTGGCGGCGGCGAGGCGGGTACCGAGAGGGAGCAGCATCCGGGCGGCCCACAGGGCCTCGGCGGGCGCGAGGCCGCAGCGCCAGGGGAAGCCGGCGGCGACGAAGACGTCCGTGGGCAGGGCCGGGTCGCGCATCAGAAGGCCGTACAGGTCGTCGAGGCTGCCGGCCAGGAGGGCGTCGGCGCGGGGGTCGTCGCACTCCAGGCGGGCGTCGGACCAGGAGCGCGGGGGCCGTTCGCTGCGGGGGCGGGGGCCGGCGGGGCCGTTGCGCGGGCCGGGGACCAGCGCGGCGGCGCGTCCAGGCGCGGTCGGCGAGCCACCCGTGCCGTGTTCCAGGCGGGGGTGGAGGGTGATGGTGCGCCTGCCCCCGGGCGGCAGTTCCAGTTCCCAGCGGAGCAGGCCGGCGGAGGCCAGGGCGTCCTGGGGTGCGGGGTCGGCGGTCACCACAGCATGGGCCCCACGCCCTGACCAGCGGAGGCCGGATCCGTGTACGGCGGCGCGGAGTTCGGGGCCGGGAAGGCCGACGGCGACGGCGCCGAGGTCCGCGAGATCGGTGCCCAGGTGGACTTCGACGGGCAGGCGGACGGGCCGGGTGGCGCTGCTGTGGAAGGTGATCCACTCGGTGCCGTCGGCGAACCGCAGTCGCTCGACGCGGATCTCCGGGTCGGGACCGCGCTCACCCGCTCTGCGCAGCACTCCGGTGAAGCGGGCGCGGTCCGCGGCGGTCAACCGCCCCTGGACGGCGAGCGGTTCGCTGCCCGCGGCACGCAGCTCGCAGCGGGAGAGGATGCGGCGGCCGTCGCGGTAGCTGCCGTCCAGGCCCTGGCCGGTGAGCTGTCCCGTGGTGGACGACACGGTGAGCGAGGGCAGGGCCATGCAGACCAGCGCTGCATGGACGGGTTGGGGCTGGGGCGGCCTGACCGGCGTGGTGCGTCGGTCTCCGGTGGGGCGGTGGGGCGACTGGGTGGTGGGGACAATCCCTGGCACGCTGTGTGCTCCCTGGTGAGGTCGGGGCTCCGTACGGACTGCGCCATACAGGTGAACGGTGCGGCCGGCGACCAGGTCACGCCGGCCGTACCTCGCCCCTCGCGGTCACCGCCGGCTTCGGTCACCGTCCCGTCCGGTCCGGCGGGTGCCCGGCGCCCCGGTCGTCCGGGAACCGGGGCCGGTGCCGCCCCTTGGTCCGCGGGGCCTGGCGGAGTTTCCCGGGCGCGGTGGGGCGGTTGACCGTTGCGCGGTGCGGCGACGGCCCGTTGGGGTCGCCTCGCTGCCGGCGGAGGCGGCCTCGGCCTCCTCGCGTTGCTGCCGCAGGCAGCGGCGCAGTGGCTCGGGGTCCAGGCCCTCGTTGATGGCGCGGTGCAGCAGTTGGGCGAAGACGCAGTCGGGGTCGGCGGTCAGGGCGCGGCTGAGGGCGACGCGTGCGGAGGGGCCGTCGGCCGTGGACCAGCAGACCCAGCCGGCGAGGGTCAGGGGCGCCGCGGCGTGTTCGCCGTAGCCGCCGGTGCAGCGGCGGGCGAGGGCGCGCCAGAGCCGGAGGGCCGCGGCGGCGTCGGGGCCGTCCATCCATTCCGCGGCCCGGTCCCGGGTGGCGCGGTCCTGGAGGCCGAGGATGAGGGTGGCGGCCTCGGCGTCGGTGATCAGCGCGTCGTCGCAGGCGTCCCGGGCCCGGGTGCTGCCGGAGGGGGTGTCCCGGCGGAAGCGGTGGATCAGCGCGGCGGCCTGTTCGAGGGTGTCCCGTCGGACGGTGCCGGCGCCGTCCGGGCGGAGCATCCGCGGGAGGAGTTCGGAGGCCGCCTCGTCCAGTGCCTTCTCCTGGTCGGCACCGCGTGGGCCGGTGCGGGGCGCCAGCCGGGCTTCCATCTCCTTGAGCGAGCCGCGCACCTGCATGCCCGCGTAGGCGGCGGCCGCGGCCATCACGGACGTACCGGGCAGGAACAGCGGGGTGCCGTCGGCGGGACAGCAGCGATAGTCGGGGCAACAGTAGGACCAGAAGCGGCCGTTGGAGAGGCACAGGGCTTCCAGGACCGGCACATCCAGGGAGCCGCAGGCGGTGCGGAGCCGCTGTGCCAGGGGGCGGAGGCGTTCCTTGACGTCCTGGCCGCTCTCGCCCGGTGACGGCTCCTGGCAGAGGAAGACGAGGATGCCGACGAGGCGGTCGGAGCGCTTGCGGGCGCCGGAGATCAGGCAGTCGGCGAGTTGGTCGCTGACGTCGGGCCAGTGGGACGGGTCGGTGGGGATGCCGAGTCGGAGCCGGCCGCCGAAGCGGGTGCGTTCGCCGTGCAGGGCGACCATGACGATGCTGTCGTCCGGATAGAAACCGAGGAGGTAGGGCAGCGCGTCGGCGAGTTCGGCGGGGCCGCGGAGGATGACTTGGGGATCGGTGGGTGGGGGCGGAGGCGGGGAAGGGTTGGCCGGGGCGGAGTCGGCTGCGGCGGCGGGGTCGGAGGGGGGCGCGGTGTCGGGGGGTTGGGTGTTGGGGCGTTGGGTGTTGGCGTTGGGGAATGAGGTGTTGCTGTTGCAGAAGAGGGCGGGGCTTGGAGGGTCGTAGGGGGTCGGTGGGTGGCTGTGGGGCGGTGCGGGGGCCGGGGTCGTGGCGGTGTCGTCGGGGTGGGTCGCGGGGGTTTCGGTGTCGTGGGTTTGCGGGTCGTCGGGGGTGGGGTCGTGGGGTTCGTTGTGCGGATTCATGGCTCGAAGATCCCGCGGCGGCGCGGCGTTCCGCGACCCCTGTGGACAACTCGCGCGAGCGGTTTTCCACAGGCGGGAGCGGTGGGTTGCGCTGCACGTCCGATCGTGCCGGTCGCCCCTGGAAACGGCTTCGCCGAGGCCCGGGGGTGCTCAGGCGGGCCTCGGCGGTCGTGGTGGGTGTGGCCGGCGTCAGGTGGTCGAGCGGGCGTGGGCGACGAGGCGCTTGTTGATGTCCTCCTGGTGGTCGGCCAGGTAGAAGTGGCCTCCGGGGTAGACGGCGAGGTCGAACGGGCCCTCGGTGTGGTCCTGCCAGGCGCGGGCGTCCTCGATGGTGGTGCGGGGGTCGTTGTCGCCGGTGAGGACGGTCACGGGGCAGGCGACCTTGGCGCCCGGCTCGCAGCGGTAGGTCTCGATGGCCTGGTAGTCGCTGCGGATGGCCGGGAGCACCATGCGCAGGATCTCCTCGTCGCCCAGGACGCGCGCGTCCGTGCCACTGAGCTTCTTCAGCTCGGCTATCAGGCCGTCGTCGTCGCGCTGGTGGACGGTCTCGTCGTAGAAGAGCGAGGGAGCCCGGCGGCCGGAGAGGAACAGCATGGTGGGGCTGATGCCGTCCTTCTCCAGGCGCAGTGCGGTCTCGAAGGCAAGCACCGCGCCCATGCTGTGCCCGAAGAAGGCGAAGGGCACGTCGGTCCACGGGCGCACGGCGTCGGCCAGTTGGTCGGCCATCGCGGATATGGTCCCGATCGGCTGCTCGCTGTGGCGGTCCTGACGGCCCGGGTACTGCATCGCGAGGACCTCGACGGTGCCGGAGAGTGCGGCGGACACCGGGAAGTAGAAGCTGGCGGAGCCGCCCGCGTGCGGGAAGCACATCAGCCGGGAGGTGGGTGCGGGCCCGGGGTGGTAGCGCCGGACCCACGGGTCGGTTGCGGTGGAGCTCTGTGTCACGAGCGTCGATCCCTTCGTCGGCCCCGCCCGTGGCTGTCGTCGGGGCGTGCACAGTGAACAGTCGGGGCGTACACAGTGAACAAGGGTGCCGCAAGTGCATCGGCGCACTTGCGGCACCCCTGAGACGTTAAAGTCCGCCGGTCATGGCGGAGTTCGCCGGTCGTCGGTGTTCCGGCACCGTCCGCGTGTTCCGTGGGTCGTACGGTTCCGGCGCGGTGGCGCGGGTCAGCCTTCGACCCATCCGTGGTGGCGCGCGAGGTCGACGATGCCGGCACGGATCCGCTGGATCTGTGCGGCCGTCAGGGTCTCGTCGGTCGCGACCAGGGTCTCGATCAGTTCGCTCCGGAGATCGGCGGCGGTCAGCACGTCGCACAGTTCGTCGTCCACCCGGCGCTCCTGGGCGAGCGTGGTGCGGACCGCACCCGGGGCCAGTGAGCCGCGGGCGAGCTGGCGGCTCGCCGGCTTGTTGACGAGCCTGATCTGGGACGCCTTCGGGCCCTTTTCCCCCGCCTCCAAGAAGAACTCGACCTCGTAACCGGCCTGGTAGAAATTCTTCTCGTCGACCAGGTCGTTCGCATGCATGAAAACGTCTTCGTCACCCGTGTCGGGGGCAATGAAGCCATAACCGCGAATCTCGTCGAACCGCAGGATCTTCCCGGTCATCAACACAACAGCCACGCCTTCTCGCAAATACTGCTACCGCATACAACGGGCGCCCCTTTGGCACCCCGGACACAACTTACCTAGGTTCGCGGCTTCGTACGAGCCCCCTCCCCTGATGGATGCGCGGGAGCGGTGTGTGTGTGGGGGGGCGGCGTGTGGGGGGGAGGTCTGGGGTGTGGGGTGGGGTGCTGGGAGGGGCGGAGGCCGGCGGCCCGACTGGGGCCGGGACGGGGACGGGTGGCGCGGCTGCCGATCACGGGGGCCATGGGGGCCATGGGGGGGCGTTGTGTGTCCTGGCCGGGGCCCTCATCGGGACATGTTCGGGTCCGGCCTACGGCCTACCGGGGGCCCGACGAACGGAAGTTGACGTAGGGTCAGCAGAAGGACACCTTCCGCTCGCACGGGTATTCGCCTACAGATCCCACTCCGGAATTCATGACAAATGTCATGAGCGAACAATGGGAGATCTCACTGTCGAGCGCACGGCGCCGGCGAGCACCATATGAACTCGTGAACGACGGTGCACGGCCGACCAGAGTGCTGGGAAATCCCCGGCATCGCACGGAGCGATTCCGGGCGGTGCGCGGCAGCGACCTCACGGTCACCTCGGCCCGCACGCCCCGCATGGGTTTCGCCCCAGAACCGGCAGAGAAGTGAAAGGACCACCATGACAACCCGGGTCATCGCGGAGGATCGCCTGAACGACGAGAGCGTCCGGCAGGCATTCCGCCGCACCAAGCGGCTCGTCGGCTGCTACGTCGGCCTCAGCGTGCTCACGCTCATCGCCATCATCCTGCTGCGCGACCACCCCGACATCGCCACCGATGCCGCCTGGGTCCGGGTGATCATCGTCGTCGCCACCTCTCTGCTCATGACCTCGTTCGCCGCCCGGGCGTCCCGGGGCCACAGCAAGTCCTTCCTCCGACTGCGGCTGGCCTCCGGAATTATGGTCGTGGCGATTGCCGTCATCGTCGCGCTGCCGGGTGCCTTCCCGGTGTGGCTCCGGATCGAGCAGGCCGTGTGCGGAATTCTGCTGCTCGGTGTCGTCACACGCGTCAACGGCAAGACACTCCGGTCGGTGTTCGCCAAGTAGCGGCCCGACGGAAACCTCCGCGATCTCCGCGGACCTTATAGCCACTGTGTATCCCCCGGCGTGCTGGACCGGTTCGGCCATCGAAAGGCCGTCCGGTCCAGCACGTTTTTGGCGTGCGTGCGTATGGGCGCGTGAGGGCGTTGGGGCGTGAGGGCGTGAGGACGTTTCGGCGTAGGCGTGTTCCGGTGTGTGGTTCCGCCGCCGGTGACGTCGGGCGTCGCCACACGCCATCGCCCGCAAGGAACCAATCGGACGGTTCCTTGCGGGCGATGGGTGGTGCGGAATGACGGACGGTCAGGGGCCGTCGTCTCCGGTGAACTATTCGGTGAACTAGGCGTCCGCCGTGGCGGCTTCCTCGGCCACGGGGCCGGCCGGCTGGGGCGGGACGCTGAGGCCGGGGGCCTTGAGTTCCGGCACGGTGGTCACCGCCGCGAGTGCCGCTTCGATCGCCTCGGTCAGCGAGGCGGACTTCGTGTCGTCGAAGTCCATCTTCGTCACGGGCACGTCGGCGTTGGTCGGAAGGGTGTCGCTCCCGAACTCGGCTTCGGCACAGCCCGCTTCCCTCAGGGTTGCCAATTCGTCGTCAGTTATCTCTCGGTTGAGAACCAGCGAAAACTTGTATCCCACCGCCCGCCACCCCAATCTCTCGCAAATATCCGGAACTTGACTGTGTCAGATACCTGACGTGCCAGATACCTGATGCGCTCGATATCTGACCGTGCTCGATCGCGTAGCACGCTAACCGCATTCATTGAGCGGCGCAACCGCGTCCGCTTCTTCTGTTCCTTCTTCTGTTCATCCTTCTGTTCAGGTGCGGGATTTCGGCAGCTGAACACCGGTCTGGGGCGATTCCTCAGGCAGGTTCGGTTCCCAGTTCTTTGTCGATGAGGGCGAAAATGTCGTCGTCGCTGGCCTCGTCGAGCTCGCGGTGCATTCCCGAACCGTCCGCGGCTCCGGTGCGGAGGTCTTCGACAATGCTTTCCAGGCGCGCCATGATCCTGAACCGTTTGTCGGAGTTCCGCCCCGCCGCGAGGAGCACGGGCTCCAGCCGGTCCAGTTCGTCCAGGACGGACAGGTCGCCGGTCTCCCCCTCGGCCAGGTGCTCCAGCAGCTGTGCGGCAAGCGCGTCGGGGGTGGGGTGGTCGTAGGTGAGGGTGGGCGAGAGCTCAAGTCCGGTGGCGGTGTTGAGGCGGCTGCGCAGCTCCACCGCGGTCACCGAGTCGAAGCCGAGTTCCTTGAAGGTCCGGTCCTCCTGGACCGCCTCGGGCGAGGCGTGTCCGAGGATCGCGGCCGCGTGCGTGCGGACCAGGTCCAGCAGCAGGCGTCCGCGGTCGGCCTCCGAGAGGCCCGTCATCCGGTGCCGCAGGGGCTGCGTCCCCGTCTCGACCGGGGCGAGGGGCATCTCGGCCAGGGCGTCGAGCGGTTGGTGCGGAGCGGATCCGTTCACCGGCCGGTCGCTGCTGGTGAGCCAGTACCGCCGGCGCTGGAAGGCGTAGGTGGGCAGGTCGATCCGCCGGCCGTGGCCGAGCACCGCCGCCCAGTCCACGGCGACGCCATGGACGTGGGCCTCCGAGAACGTGGCCAGCAGGCGGGCCGGGCCGCCGTCGTCGCGCCGCAGGGTGCCGGTGATGAGCGGGGCGGGCGCGCCGCGGGGGTGGGTGGCCGCGCTGTCCCGGACGGTGTCGGTGAGCGCGGAGACCAGCACCGGGTGGGGGGATGCCTCGATGAAGGACCGGTGTCCGTCCGCGACCAGAGTGCGGACGGCGCGGTCGAACTCCACCGGGGCGCGCAGGCTGGCGTACCAGTACGCCGGGTCCATCTCCGGGCCGGCCAGCATCTGGCCGGTCATCGCGGAGACGATCGGGATCCGGGCCTCGTTGGGCCTGATGCCCTCCAGGACCCGGAGGATCTCGTCCCGCAGGTCGGCGACCTGAGGGCTGTGCGAGGCGTAGTCCACCGGAATCAGGCGGGCGCGGACACCGTCCGCCTCACAGGCCGCGGCCAGCTCCTCCAGGGCATCCGGGTCACCGGAGACCACCGTGGCCACCGGGCCGTTGACGGCAGCCACCGACAGCCGGTCGTCCCAGACGGCGAGCCGTCCCCGTACCCGGTCGGCGGGCTCGGCCACCGAGAGCATGCCGCCCCGGCCCGCCAGCGCCTTCAACGCCCGGGCGCGGAGGGCGACGACCCGGGCGCCGTGGTCCAGGGACAGGATGCCGGCGACACAGGCGGCGGCGATCTCGCCCTGCGAGTGGCCGATCACGGCGTCGGGGGTGACGCCGGCGGCCTGCCAGACGGCTGCGAGGGACACCATCACCGCCCACAGCGCGGGCTGTATGACGTCCGCCGTCTCCAGGGCGGGTGCGCCGTCCGCGCCGGCGAGGACGTCGTCGAGGGACCAGTCGACGTACGGGGCCAGCGCGCGCTCGCATTCGGCCAGCCGGGACGCGAACACCGGTGACACAGCGCGCAGTTCACGGCCCATGCCCAGCCACTGGCTGCCCTGCCCCGGGAAGACGAACGCCACCCGGCCCGCGCCGCCGGCCGCGGCCGTGCCCGTCACCACGCCGGCGGCGGGCTGGCCGGTCGCCACCGCGGCCAGGCCCGCGGCGAGTTCCTCCCGGTCCGCGCCGGTGACGACGGCCCGGTGCGCGAAGGGCGTCCGGGTGGTTGCCAGCGACCATCCCACGTCCGTGGCGTCGAGTTCGGGGCGGGCCAGGGCGAACTCCCGCAGCCGGCCCGCCTGTGCGGCCAGGCCCGCCGCGCTGCGGCCCGACACCGGCCAGGCCGACATCCCCGGGTTCGAGAGCACCGGCAGCGGTTCCGGTTCCGTGTCCCAGGCCGGTGCCGGGGCGGTGTCGGTGGCGGGGGCGGGTTCGGCCGCGGGAGCCTCCTCGACGAGGAGGTGGGCGTTGGTGCCACTGAGGCCGAAGCCCGACACACCGGCCCGCCGGGGCCGTTCGCCCGCCGGCCAGGGCACGGGGGCGGTCAGCAGCCGCAGCGCGCCCGCCGACCAGTCCACGGCCGGGTTCGGTTCGTCGTTGTGCAGCGACCGGGGCAGTACGCCGCGGCGCAGTGCCATGACCGTCTTGATGACGCCGGCGACACCCGCCGCGGCCAGGGTGTGGCCGATGTTCGTCTTCACCGATCCGACCAGCAGGGGGCGGCCCGGCGGACGGTTCCGGCCATAGGTGGCCATCAGGGAGCGGGCCTCGGTCAGGTCGCCGAGGCGGGTGCCCGTGCCGTGCGCCTCGACCGCGTCGACGGCGTCCGGGGTGAGGTGTGCGGCGGCCAGGGCCTGGCGGATGACCGCTTCCTGCGCCTGGCCGTTGGGGGCGGTCAGGCCGTCGCTGGTTCCGTCCGAGTTGACCGCCGATCCGCGGATCAGGGCCAGGACGGGGTGTCCGTTGCGGCGTGCGTCGGACAGCCGCTCCAGGGCGATCATGCCGACGCCCTCGGACCACACCGTTCCGTCGGCCGCCGCGGAGAAAGCCTTGCAGCGGCCGTCCGGTGCCAGGGCCCGCAGCCCGCTGAAGGCGATGAAGTTGCCCGGCGTGGCCATCACCGAGACGCCGCCGGCGAGCGCCAGTGCGCACTCGCCCGCGTGCAGGGCCTGGGCGGCGAGGTGGATGGCCACCAGCGAGCTGGAGGCGGAGGTGTCCACCGTGACGGCCGGGCCGTGCAGCCCGAGCGCGTAGGAGATGCGTCCCGACATGACGCTGGCGGTGTTGCCCGTCAGGAGGTGTCCCGCCAGGCCCTCGGGGGCGTCCTGGAGCCGTGGGCCGTACTCGCGTGGTTCGGCGCCGACGAAGACGCCGGTGCGGCTGCCCCGGAGGGTGGTCGGGTCGAGGGCGGCCCGCTCCAGAACCTCCCAGGACGCTTCGAGCAGCAGGCGCTGCTGGGGGTTCATCGCCAGTGCCTCGCGGGGCGAGATGCCGAAGAACTCGGCGTCGAAGTCGGTGGCGTGCTCCAGGAAGCCGCCCCGGTCGACGTAGCTCTTCCCCGGGACGGCCGGGTCGGGGTCGTAGAGGGAGTCCAGGTCCCAGCCCCGGTCGTCGGGGAAGCCGGAGATGACGTCCCGTTCGTCGGTGACGACCTGCCACAGGTCCTCCGGTGAGCAGATCCCGCCGGGGTAGCGGCAGCTCATGGCGACGACCGCCAGGGGCTCCGCGGCGGCTCCGCTCGGCTCGGTCGGGCCGGTCTTCTCGGACTCGCTCATCCTTCGCTCCAAATCCGTAAGCGAATGCTCCGCGCAACGAGAGCGGGGGCGTTTGCCACGCCTCGTGGGGCTGATACGCGTACCCGATGTGCCCTGGCCGGTATGCGAAAGGGGACCGGTTTACCGCACATCGGGGTAACGCTCAGCGGCGGAGGAACGGACGTTGGTGATCTGCCGCTCGGGATGAACGCGGCCGGTCCCGGAAAGGGCGGCCGCCTGGTGTCGGTCGCGGACGCAGCTTGGCGCCGCGCATTTCTCTCTCCCCGTCTGCTGCGCCCGTATTCAGGAATTCAACCGCACATCAACAGCATCGTTCCTCACATTCCGCCGGAGTATTCCAGAGCCCGGCGCAGAGCGTAAAGGTGTTCGGGGAGCGCCCGGGCCGGCGCCGGATGTTCAACTGCGGCGCTGCGTCACCTGAACACCGCGGGGCGTCACCGGCCGGCGGCCGCGCGGTCGGTGGCCGGCTCGGGCGCTTCCAGGGTCATGGTGACGGGCGCGGGGCGCGGCGTCGGCACCAGGTGACGGAACTGGATGTCGCCGCGGTCGCCGGCGGTGCCGGCCTGGGCCAGGCAGGCGCAGGCGTCATCGGTGAAGCCGGCGAAGCGGTAGGCGACGTCCATCATGCGGTTGCGGTCGGTGGGGCGGAAGTCGGCGGCCAGATGCACACCGGCCTGCGCCGCCTGGTCGATCAGCCAGTTGAGGATCGTGGCACCGGCCCCGAACGACACCACCCGGCAGGAGGTCGCCAGCAGTTTGAGGTGCCATACGCCGGGGTGGTAGGCGAGGAGGAGGACGCCGACCGCGCCGTGCGGTCCGAAGCGGTCGGCCATGGTCACGGTGAGGACGTCGTGGTCCGGGTCGGCCAGCAGTCCGCGCAGGGCGGCGTCGGAGTAGTGCACGCCGGTGGCGTTCATCTGGCTGGTGCGCAGGGTGAGTTCCTCGACGCGGGTGAGTTCCTGCTCGTCGGCCCGCTTGATGGTCATCTCCAGGGCCAGCGAGCGCAGGAACTCCTCGTCGGGTCCCGGGAAGGCTTCCCGTTCGGCGTCGCGGTGGAAGCCGGCCTGGTACATCTGGCGGCGGCGCCGGGCGTCGACCGTGACGTTCTGGGGGCTGAACTCGGGGAGTCCGGCGAGCGTCGGTGCCTGTTCGGCGGTGTAGCAGCGGACGTCGGGGGCGTGGAAGGCCACCTCGGCCCGTTCGCTGGGCAGGTCGTCGATGAAGGCGACGGTGCCCGGTGCGAATTTCAGTTGCCGCGCTATCTCCAGGATCGAGGCGGATTTGGGGCCCCAGCCGATCTGTGGGAGGACGAAGTACTCGGCGATACCGAGCTTTTCGAGATGCGGCCACACCACGTCGTGGTCGTTCTTGCTGGCGATCGACTGGAGGATGCCGCGGGAATCGAGGGTGTGGATCAGTTCGCGGATCTCGTCGGGCAGTTCGACGTCCGGGTTCTCCAGAAAGGTGCCCCGCCACAGCGTGTTGTCGAGGTCCCAGACGAGGCATTTCACAAGGGTGGGCTGGTCGGACACGGGAAAAGAGCCTCCTTTGGCCGTGAACCGCCGTTCCGCGGCGGCTCACGGCTCCGGCATGGGATACGTCAGAAGGAGTCGACGGCGTGCTGCGACAGGATCAGCCGGCAGATCTCGTTGCTGCCTTCGATGATCTCCATCAGCTTCGCGTCCCGGTACGCCCGGGCGACCACATGGCCGTCCTGTGCCCCCGCCGACGCGAGGATCTGCACCGCCGTGGAGGCGCCGCGGGCCGCGTGACCGGCGCTGACGTGCTTGGCCAGCACGGCCGCGACCACCATGTCAGGGGACGCCGACTCCCAGCTCCGGCTGGCCTCGGCACAGGTCTGGGCGGACACCCGCTCGGCGACGAGGAGGTCGGCGAGGTGCCCGGCGACGAGCTGGTGGTCGGCGAGTGGCCGGCCGGACTGCTCACGGCTTCTGGCGTGCCCGGCCGCGGTGCTCAGACAGGCGCGCAGAATGCCGACGCACCCCCAGGCCACCGAGATCCGGCCGTACGACAGCGCCGTGGTGAACAACAGCGCCAGCGACTGGCCGCCACCGCCGAGCACGGCGGACGCGGGGATCCGCACCTGGTCGAGCCGGACCTGTGAGTGGCCGGCGGCACGGCAGCCCATCGGGTCGGCGATCGGCTCGATGCGCACTCCGGGAGCGTCGGCCGGCACCACGACGGCGGCCGCGTCGTCGCCGTACCGGGCGAGGACCAGCAGCAGATCGGCGTACCGTGCGCCGGTCACCCACATCTTCTGCCCGTCGAGGACGAAGTCGTCGCCGCTGGGCAGGAGGCGGGTCCGCATGGCCGCCAGGTCGCTGCCCGCCCCCGGCTCGCTGAACCCGACGGCGGCCAGCCGGCCGGTGGTCAGCTCCGCGAGGTACCGCTTGCGCTGCTCGCGGTCGCCGAACCGCTGGATCGTCGAGGCGGCGATCCCCTGTGACGTCATGATGCTGCGCAGGGAACTGCACAGGCTGCCCGCGTAGGCGGTGAGTTCGCCGTTGGCCCGGCTGCCGGCGCCCAGGCCACCGTGGGACGCCGGGACCTCCGCGCAGAGGATGCCCTTGGCGCCGAGGGTGCGCAGCAGGTCGAGGGGGAGTTCACCGGCCACGTCCCAGGCCGCGGGCCGGTCGCCGACGAGTTCGCCGAGGAGGGCGCGCTCGTCGGCCAGTTGGTCAGGCGTCATCGGTGGTTGCCGAGGTCTCGCGGAGCTGTACGACCAGGCCGGTCATCGCCTCGACGGTACGGAAGTTGTCGAGTTTCAGCGCCGGGCCGACGATGGCTATGTCGTACTGCTCTTCCAGGTGGACGACCAGCTGCATGGCGAACATCGACGTCACCAGGCCGTCGCTGAAAATGTCCTGGTCCGCCGTCACCGTGGTCTTGAGGCGCTCGGAGAGGAACGCGAGCAGTCCGCGCTCGATTTCCTCCGCGGTGGGCGGCGCCGTCGTGGTGTTCTGGTCAGTGGTCATCAGACCCCCCTGGCGTAGTCGTAGAAGCCGCGGCCGGTCTTACGGCCCAGACTTCCTTCCCTTACTTTTTCCAGCATCAGTTCGCTGGGCTTGCAGAGTTCGTCACCGGTGCGCTCGTAAAGGACGTTGAGCGAGTCGACGAGATTGTCGATTCCGATCAGGTCCGCGGTGCGCAGCGGGCCGGTCGAGTGGCCCAGACAGCCCTCCAGGAGACCGTCCACCACCTCGACGGAGGCGACGCCCTCCGCCACGAGTGCGGCGGCGCTGTTGATGAGCGGATGCAGCAGCCGGTTGATGACGAAACCCGGAGCGTCGCGTACGACGAGGCCCTTGCGGCCGAGTGCCGTCAGGAGTTCGGTGACCGCCTCCATCGTCCGGTCGCTCGTGCCGGAACCGCGGATGATTTCCACCATCGTAATGAGGTAGGCGGGATTCATGAAGTGAACACCGACGAGCTCTTCGGGGCGAGCCACCGAGGCGGCCATCTCGTCGATCGGAATGCACGAGGTGTTGGAAATCAGCAGGGTGCCGGGGCGGACGACCGCAGATACCTCGGCGAGCACTTCGGCCTTGGTCCCGGGCAGTTCGGTCACCGCCTCGATGACCGTCGTCGCATCGGCGGCATCGCGCGGGGACAGGCCGGTCGTCAGCTCGCCCTGCGGCCGGTCCGCCGGCAGCGAGCCCATCAGCTGGGCGTGCCGGAGCTTCTGCGCGATGGTCCTGCGGGCCCCGGCCAGCACATCCGCGCTGACGTCGATCAGCACGACCGGGACGCCGTGCCCGAGGGCCAGTGCCGCGATATTCGTTCCCATGACACCGGCGCCCAGAATGGCGAGCCGGTGGTTCGTGTAGTCAGCGCTCATCGCCATCACATTTCGTTTCGCTTCGGTCGGATCGTTGTATTCGGATCGTTGTGTTCGGCCCGCACGGACCGGTGGCTCCCGGTGGCCCCTGTGCGGTCAGCTGAGCTGATCCAGCGTGGTGAGCCAGTCGTTGACGGCCCGGGCCGTGCTGTCCGCGTGGTCGCCCATCATGCTGAAGTGGTCCCCCGGCACGTCCACGGCGGTGACGCGGCTGGAGAATTCCCAGGAGGCGCGCTGGAGTTCGCCGGATTCCGGCGTATCCGTCACCGCGTCCGCGGCCCGGATCAGCAGTGTCGGCAGGTCCGTTGCGGTCAGTGCCCGCCAGTCCAGTGAGTAGTAGTGCGCCATGGCGGTGAACCAGGCGTCGCCGCCCGCGTTTCCCTGCTGTTCGCTGTCGCCGAGGGCCACTGCGGGAAGCCTGGACATGATGTCGTCGGGCATTTCCTCTGCCGTGGGCGAGTAGGTGTCGATGAGCACCACGCCCGCCGGTGGCATGCCGATCTCCGCCAGGCGAGCCGCCACCTCGTGCGCGACCATTCCGCCCGAGGAACGTCCCACCAGTACGAAGGGTTCGGCGCATCCGGACTTCCGGACGTTGTCGGTGTGCAGTTCGATCAGCGCCTCGGCGGTGGCGGCCAGCGGCTCCCCGGCGACAAAGCCAGGGGTGGGAATGACCGACACCTCCCGGCTTCCGCGGAAGCCCGCGGCAAAGCGCGCGAATTCCTGGGCGTCCGAACTCCCGGCGAACGACGGGAAACAGAGCAGACCAGGTGATGCGGCACCCCGGGAGACCGGAACCGGCTGAGGTATCTTCGCGAGTTCGGCCGTGGTGGTAAACGTCGAACGGAGCGCAGCCAGGTCCTTCACCTGCCCCATGACCGCGTCCGCCGCGCCGGACCGGGCGGCGGCCCGTACGAACAGCCCGCTGAGGGAGTCCGGCAGCGCGCCGGCGTCCGACGCCGCGTCCGCGGCCGTGAGGTAGCGACGCCGGTCGTAGCCGCCGTCGGCCACGTGGTGCGGGCCGTCGGCGGCGTTGAGCAGTCCCGTCGCGGACAGCTCCGAGCCCAGCTGTGACGCCAGGATCGCCGGTGTGGGGTAGTCGAACGCCACGGTGCCCGCCAGTCGCAGCCCGGTGGCGGTGTTGAGCCGCTTCCGCAACTCGACCGCCGTCAGCGAGTCCAGACCCAGCTCCAGGAAGCTGACATCGGGCGTCACGGCGTCGGTGGTGGGGTATCCGAGGACGGCGGCGGCTTCGGCCCGGACCAGGTCCGTCAGCACCCGGTCCTGCTCAGCCCGCGGCATACCTGCGAGCCGCTGCCCCAACTCACCCCGCGCCTGGCCACTTCCGCCTTCCGGTGCCGCATCGGCCGCCAGGACACGCCGCACCTCCGGCAGCGAACCAATCAGCCTGCTGTCCCGACGCAGAGTAAAGGTAGGGACGAAACGTTCCCAGTCCACGTCCACCACGGTGATCGCGGTGTCGCCACCATCGACTGCCTGCGCCAACGCACGGGTGCCGAGGGCGGGTTCCATCACCCGCAGGCCCAGACGACGCAACGCCTCACCCGTCGAACCACCACCCATACCCCCGCCACCCCACAACCCCCAGGCCACCGACGTCGCCGCCAAACCCCGGGCCCGACGGCTCTCCGCCAACGCATCCAGGTAAGCGTTGGCCGCCGCATAGCCCGGCTGCACGCTGCTGCCCCACGTCGCCGCGATGGAGGAGAACAACACGAACGCGTCCAACTCCAGGTCGGCGGTCAGCTCGTCCAGCCACCGCGCGCCGGCAGTCTTGACCGCGCACACCCGCGCCACATCGGCCACGGATGCGTCCACCAACGCCAGAGCCTCACCCACACCGGCACTGTGGACCACGCCACACAACGCCGGTCCCCGGGACGCGATCCGTTCCACCACCCCGGCGACCTGCGACCGCTCCGCCATGTCACAGGCCACCACGTCCACCCGGGAGCCACGCGCTGCCAGCTCCGCGGCCAGTTCGGCCACACCCGAGCCCGCCGGGCCCGAGCGACTGGTCAACACCAAACGCGGCGCACCCCGGCCCGCCAGCCACCGCGCCGTATGACCACCGATCCCACCAGTACCACCAGTGATCAACACCGAGCCCTGCGGGCGCCACTCACCCTCCGGGGTATGCCTGGGCTCAGCACGCACCAGGCGACGGGCTACCGCTCCTGCCGGGCGCAGCGCCACCTGGTCCTCGCCGCCGGCGCCGGTCAGCAGCGCGCACAAGCGGGTGGCGGCACGGTCGTCCCACGTCGACGGCAGGTCGACCAACCCACCCCAACGGTCCGGGTGTTCGAGGCCGGCGACCCGGCCGAGGGCCCAGACCTGTGCCTGCGGCAAGCTGGTCAGCTCGTCCCCCGGGCCGGTGGTCACCGCGCCCTGGGTCAGTACCCACAGCGGGGCGTCGATGCCGCGGTCGCCCAGTGCCTGAACCAGGCCCAGCGTCCCCGCCAGACCGTGGTCCACCACCGGGAACTCCGCCAACGGCCCCTCGTCCAACGCCAACAGCGACACCACGCCGGTCGCCTGGGCCTCGCCGGACGCGGCTTCGGCAAGCCGGCCGGCCAACGCCGCACGGTCCACCTCACCCGGGCCCGTCTCGACCAGCACCACCTCGGCACCACGCTCACCCAGCGCCCGCACACAACCCCGCACCACCGCGTCATCCACACGGTCGGACGGAGCCACCACCAGCCACGTCCCCGACAACACCGCCGAAGCAGGCTCGGCAACCGGCACCCACGTAATCCCATAACGCCAGTCCGCCACCGCCGCATCATCCTGCTGCCGACGCCGCCACGACGCCAACGCCGGCACGACCTCGTTGAACGGCCGCGCCTCGTCGACCGCCAGGGTGTCAGCGAGCTCCTGGAGCCTGCCGTCCTCGACAGCGGCCCAGAACTCCGCCTCGGCCGCACTGCCCGCGCCCGCGGGTGCCTCGGGCTGCGTGAGCTCCGCCGTGGCCTGCGGCCAGTAGCGCTGACGCTGGAAGGCGTACGTCGGCAGGCCGATCTGCCGCCCGGGCCGCAGCACTGCCGTCCAGTCCACCGCGACACCGTGGACGTGTGCCTCGGCCAGTGACGTCAACAGGCGGCCCGCGCCGCCGTCGTCGCGTCGGAGGGTGCCCGTGATCAGCGGCGCGGGCGTACCGGTGTCCTCGATGGTGTCGGCGATCGCCCCGGTCAGCACCGGGTGCGGCGACACTTCGATGAAGGCGTGGTGCCCGGTCTGTGCGAGGGTGCGGATGGCTCGGTCGAACTCCACCGGTGCGCGCAGGCTGGCGTACCAGTACCTCGGGTCCATCTCGGGGCCGGTCAGCGTGGCACCGCTCATCGCCGAGATGATCGGGATCCGGGCCTGGTCCGGCGTGATGCCGTCCAGGGCTTCCAGGATCTCCCGTTCGAGGGTTTCGACCTGGGCGCTGTGGGAGGCGTAGTCGACCGGGATCAGGCGGGCGCGGACACCGTCCTGCTCACAGGCGGCGGCCAGTTCCTCCAGGGCCTCCGGCTCACCGGAGACCACGGTGGCCGCCGGGCCGTTGACCGCTGCGACGGAGACCCGCTCACCCCATGGGGCGAGCCGTTCCCGTACCCGGTCGGCGGGTTCGGCGACGGAGAGCATGCCGCCCCGGCCCGCCAGAGCGGTCAGCGCCCGGGAACGCAACGCCACCACACGCGCACCGTCGTCCAAGGAGAGCGCCCCGGCCACACAGGCCGCGGCTATCTCACCCTGAGAATGGCCGACCACCGCATCCGCAGTGACGCCGGCGGCCTGCCAGACAGCGGCCAACGACACCATCACCGCCCACAACGCAGGCTGCACCACATCCGCCGTCACCAGCTCCGGCGCACCCTCCGCACCCGCCAGAACATCATCCAACGACCAGTCCACATACGGGGCCAAAGCCCGCCCACACTCAGCCAACCGGGACGCGAACACCGGTGACACAGCACACAGTTCACGGCCCATGCCCAGCCACTGACTGCCCTGCCCCGGGAAGACGAACACCGTGCGGTCCGTGCCGTCCGGTGCGCTGACGCCCGTTGTCACACCGGCGGCAGGCCGGCCGGTGGCGACGGCGGCGAGCGCGGCAGCGAGTTCCGCCCGGTCGGTGCCGGTGACCACGGCACGGTGCTCGAATGCCGAGCGGGTTGTGGCCAAAGACCAGGCCACGTCGGACGGTTCGAGCTCGGGACGGGCGAGGGCGAACTCGCGCAGCCGGCCCGCTTGCGCCGCCAGGCCCTCCGCCGACCGGCCCGACACCAGCCATGCAGACGCCGCCGAACCCGACAGCGCCGGCACCGCAGCCTGCGCCGGCTCCGCCGACTCCGCGGAGCCGTCCGTCCCGGCGTCGTCATCTGCCTGGGCACCAGGCGCCGGCGCCTCTTCAAGAATCACATGGGCGTTGGTGCCGCTGATGCCGAACGCCGACACACCCGCCCGCCGCGGCTGCTCACCCGCCGCCCACGGCCGCGCCTCGTTGAGCAACCGCACCTCACCCGCCGACCAGTCCACATGCGGCGACGGCTCACCGGCATGCAAGGTGGCCGGCAGCAGCCCGTTGCGCAGGGCGAGCACCATCTTGATGACGCCGGCGATACCGGCGGCCTGTTGCGGATGACCGATGTTGGACTTCACCGAGCCCAACCACAGCGGCTGCTCCTCCGGCCGCCCCTGGCCGTAGGTCGCCAGCAGTGCCTGCGCCTCGATGGGGTCACCCAGTTCCGTACCGGTGCCGTGCGCCTCCACCGCGTCCACATCACTCGCGGACAGTCCGGCGTTGGCCAACGCGGCACGGATCACCCGCTGTTGGGACGGGCCGTTCGGGGCGGTCAGGCCATTGCTGGCGCCGTCCTGGTTGACGGCGCTGCCGCGGATCACGGCGAGCACCTGGTGGCCGTTGCGCCGCGCGTCCGAGAGCCGCTCCAGCAGCACCACGCCGGCACCCTCGGCAATACCCATACCGTCGGCGTCGGCCGAGAACGCCTTGCAGCGCCCGTCCGCGGCCAGCACCCGCTGGCGCGAGAAGCCCACGAACTCGGCCGGGGAGGACATCACCATCACCCCGCCGGCCAGGGCCATGGTGCACTCCCCCGCCCGCAGTGCCAGGCATGCCTGGTGCAGTGCGACCAGCGACGACGAACACGCGGTGTCGATCGTCACCGCCGGGCCCTCCAGTCCCAGCGTGTACGAGACCCGGCCGGAGATCACACTGCCCGCGTTGCCGGTCAGCAGATACCCCTCTGCCCCGCTGTCCGCCTGGATCAGCCCCTCCCCGTAGCCCGAGTACGTCGCCCCGGCGAAGACTCCGGTGAGGGAGCCGCGCAGGGTCTCCGGGTCGATGCCGGCGCGCTCGACCGCCTCCCAGGAGATCTCCAGCAACAGGCGCTGCTGGGGGTCCATCGCCAGCGCCTCACGCGGGCTGATCCCGAAGAACCGCGGATCGAACTCCGCCGCGCCCTGGAGGAAGCCGCCCTCCTGGACGTACGACGTGCCGGGGTTGTCGGGATCCGGGTCGAACAGGCCCGTCATGTCCCAGCCGCGGTCCTGCGGGAAGCCGGAAACCGCATCGCCGCCCGCGGCCAGCAGTTCCCACAGCCGCTCCGGGCCGTCCACCCCGCCCGGATACCGGCACCCCATGCCGACGATCGCGATCGGCTCGCGGTCCCGTTCCTTCTCCTCGCGGAGTAGCTGGCGGGTCCGGCGCAGCTTGGCGGTTACCTGCTTGAGGTAATCGAGAAGCTTTTCCTCGTTCTCCATCTACCGTCACACCCTCTGGCCTGCCTGGTACGTGTGTTACGTGTGTTGTCAGTCAAAATCGGGGTCGTTGAGTTCTTCGTCCACGAGGTCGAACATCTCCGCGGCCGTTTTCGCGTCCAGCTCGCGAGCGCCCGACGGCTCGTCGGCGATCTTGGCGCGGAGTTCCCTGGTGAGGGATTCCAGGCGGGCTGCGATGGTGTGCCTCATCTCGTCATCGAGGGTTTCCGACGACAGCGTGCTGCCGAGCTTCTCCAGTTCTTCCATGACCGGCAGTCGGCCGGTTTGCCTGGCGGACATCTCCGTCCGCAGGAACGCGGCCATTGCTGCGGGGGTGGGGTAGTCGAAAATCATGGTGGGCGGCAGTTGCAGCCCGGTGGCGGCGTTGAGCCGGTTGCGCAGTTCGACCGCGGTGAGGGAGTCGAAGCCCACTTCGCGGAAGGCCCGGCCGGCCGGCAGGTCCTGCGGGGAGGCGTGTCCCAGGACGGCGGCCGCGTGGCTGCGGACCACGTCGACGACCGCCCGTTCCCGCTCCGCGGCGGTCAGACCGGCCATGCGCCGGGCCAGTTCTCCGGCCTCGTCGGAGACGGCGGGCTGCGCGGGGGCCGCCTGTTCCTGCCGCACCTCGGGGAGGCCGTCGAGCAGCGGCCAGGCCCGCATGGCGTTGAAGACCGGGGCGAACTTGGCCCAGTCCACGTCGGCGACGGCCAGGAAGGTCTCGTCGTCGGACAGGGCCTGGTCCAGCGCGGTCAGCGCACGCTCCGGGTTGAGGAAGCTCATGCCCTGCCGCAGCAGCCTGGCCGGGGTGATGGTGCCCGGCAGATCGGGCACCACGGCGTTCACCGCATCCCAGTCACGGGTGTCCCAGACACCCCAGGCAACCGACGTGGCGGGCAGTCCGCGGCCGCGGCGGTGCACGGCCAGTGCGTCCAGGAACGCGTTTCCCGCGGCGTATGCGGCGTGCTCGCCGCTGCCCCAGGTCGCCGCGATCGACGAGAACAGGACGAACGCATCCAGCTCCAGATCGGCGGTCAGCTCGTCCAGCCACACCGCGCCGGCCACCTTCGCGCCCAGCGCCAGCGTCAGGTCCTTCATGCCGGTGCCGTCCACGGGTGTCAGCTCCACCGCGTTGGCGGCGTGCAGCACGGCGCGCAGCGGCGGGCCGTCCGCGGCGATCCGGTCCAGCAGCCCGGCGACCTCGGCACGTTCCGCGACATCGCAGGCCACCATGGTGACCCGGGCGCCCGCCTCGGCCAGTGCGGCGGCCAGCGCCGCGGAGGCCGCGGTGGGTCCGGAGCGGCTGGTCATCACCAGGTGCTCGGTGCCGCGTTCGGCCAGCCACCGCAGCAGGTACGGGCCGACCTGCCCGGTGCCGCCGGTGACCAGCGCCGTGCCGCGCGGCTGCCAGGGCCGGCGGTCGGCCGGGGGCTGGGAGGCACGGACCAGGCGCCGGGCGACGATCCCGGCCGGGCGTACCGCGACCTGGTCCTCGGCGCCGTCGGCCAGCACCGCGCACAGGCGGGTGGCGGTGCGCTCGTCCCACACCGGCGGCAGGTCGATCAGTCCGCCCCAGCGCTCCGGGAGTTCGAGGCCGACCACCCGCCCCAGGCCCCAGACCTGCGCCTGAACCGGACTGCTCAGGCCCTCGGCGGCGCCGGTCGCCACCGCGCCCCGCGTGAGGACCCAGAGCGGAGCGGACAGGCCCGCGTCGCCCAGCGCGTGGACGAGGGTCAGGGTGCCGGCGACGCTGCGGTTCACCACCGGCACGTCGGTGAGCGGTGCCTCGTCCAGCGCCAGCAGGGACACCACGCCGGTCGCCCGGGCCTCGCCGGCCATGGCCTCGGCGAGCCGGTCGGCCAGCGCCGCACGGTCCAGCCGCTCGACGCCGGTCGGCTCGATCTCGGCGACGACGACCCGGGCGCCGCGGTCGGCCAGCGCCTGCGCGCAGTTCCGGGCCGGTTCGGTGTCGGCCTGTCCGGCCGGGACGGCCAGCAGCCAGGTGCCGGAGAGCACGGCCGAGGCGGGTTCGGGCATCGGCGTCCAGGAGACGCGGTACCGCCAGTCCGCGACCGTCGAGTCGTCGCGCTCCCGGCGCCGCCAGGACGCCAGTGCGGGCAGCACCTCACCGAGCCGCTGGTCGTCGACGTCCAGGGTGTCCGCGAGCTCCCGGAGGTCGCCCGCTTCGACGGCGGCCCAGAACTGCTCCTCGGCCGCGGTCGCGGCGCCCTTGTCGGCCGGGGCGGCGTCGTCCGCCCCGTCGGGGGCCGGCAACGCCCAGAAGTGCCGGCGCTGGAAGGCGTAGGTGGGGAGTTCGACCTGTCGGCCGTGCTCCAGGACCGCCGTCCAGTCCACCGTGGCGCCCTGGACATGCGCCTCGGCGAACGAGAGCAGCAGACGGGCCGCGCCGCCGTCGTCGCGCCGCAGCGTGCCCGTGATCAGCGGGGCGGACAGGCCGGCGTCCTCAGTGGTGTCGGTGATCGCCGCGGTCAGCACCGGGTGCGGCGACACCTCGACGAAGGTACGGTGCCCGGCCTGCGCGAGCGTGCGCACGGCCCGGTCGAACTCCACGGGGGCGCGCAGGCTGGCGTACCAGTACGTCGCGTCCATCTCGGGGCCGGCCAGCGTCTCGCCGGTCATGGCGGAGACCATCGGGAGGTGGGCTTCGGTGGGGGTGATGCCCTGGAGGGCCTTGAGGATCTCCTGCTCCAGGGCGTCGACCTGCGCGCTGTGGGAGGCGTAGTCGACCGGGATCAGCCGGGCGCGGACGCCGTCCTGTTCGCAGACGGCGGCCAGTTCCTCCAGGGCCTCCGGCTCACCGGAGACCACGGTGGCCGCCGGGCCGTTGACCGCCGCGACGGAGACCCGCTCACCCCATGGGGCAAGCCGTTCCCGTACCCGGTCGGCGGGTTCGGCCACCGAGAGCATGCCGCCACGGCCCGCCAGCGGCTTCAACGCCTTGGAGCGCAGGGCCACCACCCGGGCCGCGTCGTCCAGGGACAGGATCCCGGCGACGCAGGCGGCGGCGATCTCGCCCTGCGAGTGACCGATCACGGCATCCGGCGTGACACCGGCGGCCTGCCAGACGGCGGCCAGGGAAACCATCACCGCCCACAGCGCAGGCTGCACCACATCCGCCGTCTCCAGCGCGGGCGCACCGTCGGCACCGGCCAGGACGTCGTCGAGCGCCCAGTCCACATACGGGGCCAGTGCGCGCTCGCACTCGGCCAGCCGGGACGCGAACACCGGGCTGCTCTCGCGCAGTTCACGGCCCATGCCCAGCCACTGACTGCCCTGCCCCGGGAAGACGAACGCCACCCGGCCCGCGCCGCCGGCCGCGGCGGTGCCCGTCACCACGCCGGCGGCGGGCTGGCCGGTGGCGACTGCCGCCAGTCCGGCCGCGAGCGCCTCCCGACCCTCGCCGGTCACCACGGCCCGCTGCTCGAACGTCGCCCGCATCGTCGCCAACGACCAGGCCACATCGGCAGGTTGGAGGGACGGGCGGGCGAGCGTGTACTCCCGCAGACGGCCCGCCTGCGCCGCCAGGCTTTCCGCCGACCGGCCCGACACCAGCCACGCCGACACGTCGGCGCCCGCCAGCACCGGTTCCGGACGCTGACGCTCCGCGGCGGGCGCCCCCTCGTCCACGCCGGTGGGAGCCTCTTCCTTCACGTCGGCGGGAGGCTCTTCGACGATCACATGCACATTGGTTCCGCTGACGCCGAACGCCGACACCCCGGCGCGCCGCGGCTGCTCACCCTCGGGCCACGGCCGCGCCTCGGTCAGCAGCCGCACCTGGCCCACCGACCAGTCCACATGCGGCGACGGCTCCTCCGCGTACAGCGTCCTGGGCAGCTCGCCGTGCTGCAGGGCCAGCACCATCTTGATCACACCGACGATGCCGGAGGCCGCCTGGGCGTGACCGATGTTCGACTTGAGCGACCCCAGCCACAGCGGCCGGTCCTCGGCACGCCCCTGCCCGTACGTCGCCAGCAGTGCCTGTGCCTCGATCGGGTCACCGAGGGTCGTACCGGTGCCGTGTGCCTCCACCGCGTCGACATCGTGCGTCGACAGCTGGGCATTGGCCAGCGCGGCGCGGATCACCCGCTGCTGCGAGGGGCCGTTCGGCGCGGTCAGGCCGTTGCTGGCGCCGTCCTGGTTCATGGCGCTGCCGGGGATCACGGCGAGTACCTGGTGCCCGTTGCGGCGCGCCTCCGACAGCCGCTCCAGTACCAGGACGCCCGCGCCCTCGGCCCAGCCGATACCGTCCGCGTCGGCCGAGAACGGCTTGCAGCGGCCGTTGGCGGCCATCCCCTGCTGCTGGGAGAACTCGGCATACGCGCCTGGGGTCACCATGACGGCGACGCCGCCGGCCAGGGCCATCGTGCTCTCCCCGGACCGCAGTGACTGGCATGCCTGGTGCAGTGCCACCATCGAGGACGAGCAGGCGGTGTCCATGGTCACCGCCGGGCCCTCCAGGCCCATCGTGTAGGAGACCCGGCCGGAGATCACAGCGGTCACGCCACCGGTCAGCAGATATCCCTCCGACCCGGTGTCCCCTCCGGTCAGGCCCGATCCGTAGCCGGAGAAGTTCGCGCCGACGAACACACCCGTCTGGGAGCCGCGCAGCGCCGTCGGGTTGATCCCGGCCCGTTCCACGGCCTCCCAGGCGACCTCCAGCAGTATCCGCTGTTGCGGGTCCATCGCCAGCGCCTCGCGCGGGCTGATGCCGAAGAACCCGGCGTCGAACTCGCCCGCGTCGTGGACGAAACCGCCCACCCGGGCGTAGTTGCCGGTGTCGCCGGCCGCTTCCCAACCACGGTCCTGCGGGAATTCGGAGAGCGCGTCGGTGCCGGCCGCGACCAGGTCCCAGAGCTGTTCCGGGGTGGCCACTCCGCCGGGGAGGCGGCAGCCCATGCCCACGATCGCGATGGGTTCGCCGGGTGCCGCCGCCGTCATGACGGGTGTGGCGGCGCCGGACTCGGCACGGGCGCCGAGCAGTTCGCCCCGGAGGTAGTCGGCGAGCACCGCCGACGCCGGGTAGTCGAACACGACCGTGGCAGGCAGTTGCAGCTGCGTCGCGGTATTGAGGCGGTTGCGGAATTCGACCGCGGTCACCGAGTCGAAGCCGAGTTCCTTGAAGGCCCGGCCCGGTTCGACGGCGTCGGTGGTGGGGTATCCGAGGACGGCGGCGGCTTCGGCCCGGACCAGGTCCGTCAGCACCCGGTCCTGCTCGGCCCGCGGCATACCTGCGAGCCGCTGCCCCAACTCACCCCGCGCCTGGCCACTCCCGCCTTCCGGTGCCGCATCGGCCGCCAGGACACGCCGCACCTCCGGCAGCGAACCGATCAGCCTGCTGTCCCGACGCAGAGTAAAGGTAGGGACGAAACGTTCCCAGTCCACGTCCACCACGGTGATCGCGGTGTCGCCACCATCGACTGCCTGCGCCAACGCACGGGTGCCGAGGGCGGGTTCCATCACCCGCAGGCCCAGACGACGCAACGCCTCACCCGTCGAACCACCACCCATACCGCCGCCACCCCACAACCCCCAGGCCACCGACGTCGCCGCCAAACCCCGGGCCCGACGGCTCTCCGCCAACGCATCCAGGTAAGCGTTGGCCGCCGCATAGCCCGGCTGTGCACTGCTGCCCCACGTCGCCGCGATGGAGGAGAACAACACGAACGCGTCCAACTCCAGGCCGGCCGTCAGCTCGTCCAGCCACCGCGCGCCGGCCGTCTTGACCGCGCACACCCGCGCCACATCGACCACGGATGCGTCCGCCAACGCCAGAGCCTCACCCACACCGGCACTGTGGACCACGCCACACAACGCCGGTCCCCGGGAGGCGATCCGTTCCACCACCCCGGCGACCTGCGACCGCTCCGCCATGTCACAGGCCACCACGTCCACCCGGGAACCCAACGCCGCCAACTCCGCGGCCAGCCCGGCCACACCCGAGCCCGCCGGACCCGAACGACTGGTCAGCACCAAACGAGGCGCACCCCGGCCTGCCAGCCACCGCGCCGTATGACCACCGATCCCACCCGTACCACCAGTGATCAACACCGAGCCCTGCGGGCGCCACGGCGTACGGCTCTCCGACGGCAGCGGGGCACGCATCAGGCGACGGGCCAGCACACCAGCCGGGCGCAGCGCCACCTGGTCCTCGCCGCCGGCGCCGGTCAGCAGCGCGCACAGGCGGGTGGCGGTACGGTCGTCCCACGTCAGCGGCAGGTCGACCAACCCACCCCAACGGTCCGGGTGTTCCAGACCTACGGTACGGCCCAGGCCCCAGACCTGCGCCTGGCGAAGACTGGCCGGTGCCTCTTCCGGACCCGTCGCCACCGCGCCCTGGGTCAGCACCCACAGCGGGGCGTCGATACCGCGGTCGCCCAGTGCCTGAACCAGGCCCAGCGTCCCCGCCAGACCATGGTCCACCACCGGGAACTCCGCCAACGGCCCCTCGTCCAACGCCAACAGCGACACCACACCACTCGCCCGAACCCCGCCCTCGCCGGACGCGGCTTCGGCAAGCCGGCCGGCCAACGCCACACGGTCCACCTCACCCGGGCCCGTCTCGACCAGCACCACCTCGGCACCACGCTCACCCAGCGCCCGCACACAACCCCGCACCACCGCGTCATCCGCACGGCCGGACGGAGCCACCACCAGCCACGTCCCCGACAACACCGCCGAAGCAGGCTCGGCAACCGGCACCCACGTAATCCCATAACGCCAGTCCGCCACCGCCGCATCATCCTGCTGCCGACGCCGCCACGACGCCAACGCCGGGAGCAGCTCGTTCAGGGGCTGGTGCTCGTCAACGGCCAGCGCATCCGTGATCTCCCGCAGATTGCCGTCCTCGACCGCGGCCCAGAACCGGGCCTCGGCGCCGGTCTCGGCACCACCGGCGTCCCGCGCGACGGCCGGGTCGGCGGCCTCGGTGGCCTGCGGCCAGTAGCGCTGGTGCTGGAAGGCGTAGGTGGGCAGCTCGACCTGGCGGCCGTGTTCCAGGACCGTCGTCCAGTCCACGGTGGCGCCCTGGACGTGCGCCTCGGCCAGCGACGTCAACAGGCGGCCCGCGCCGCCGTCGTCACGACGCAGCGTGCCGAACACGGTGGACGCGGGCACGGTGGACGCGGCGGTCTCGCCGCCCTCCGCCGCCCGGAAGACGTCCTCGGTCGTGTCGGTGATCGCCCCGGTCAGCACCGGGTGCGGCGACACCTCGATGAAGGTGCGGTGCCCGGTCTCCACAAGAGTGCGGATGGCTCGGTCGAACTCCACCGACTCCCGGAGACTGGCGTACCAGTACGCCGGGTCCATCTCGGGGCCGGCCAGCATCTCCCCGGTCATCGCCGAGATCATCGGGAGCTGTACCGGACCCGGTGTGATGCCCTGGAGCAGGGTCAGGATCTCCTCGTGGAGGGTTTCGACCTGGGCGCTGTGGGAGGCGTAGTCGACCGGGATCAGGCGGGCGCGGACACCGTCCTGCTCACAGGCGGCGGCCAGTTCCTCCAGCGCCTCCGGCTCACCGGAAACCACGGTGGCCGCCGGCCCGTTGACCGCCGCGACGGAGACCCGCTCACCCCAGGCAGCAATCCGGTCCCGCACGCGAACAGCCGGCTCGGCCACCGACAACATCCCACCACGACCCGCCAAAGCGGTCAGCGCCCGGGAACGCAACGCCACCACACGAGCACCGTCGTCCAAGGAGAGCGCCCCGGCCACACAGGCCGCGGCTATCTCACCCTGAGAATGGCCGACCACCGCATCCGCAGTGACGCCGGCGGCCTGCCAGACAGCGGCCAACGACACCATCACCGCCCACAACGCAGGCTGCACCACATCCGCCGTCACCAGCTCCGGCGCACCCTCCGCACCCGCCAGAACATCATCCAACGACCAGTCCACATACGGGGCCAAAGCCCGCCCACACTCAGCCAACCGGGACGCGAACACCGGTGACACAGCACACAGTTCACGACCCATCCCCAGCCACTGACTGCCCTGACCAGGGAAGACGAACACCACCCGGCCGCGTCCGGCGCCGTCGGCCGGAAGGGCGCCGGTGACCACGCCGGGAGCGGGTCGGCCGGTCGCCAACGCGGCGAGTGCTGTGGCGAGTTCCTCGCGGTTGGTGCCCTGCAGCACCGCGCGGTGTTCGAACGTCGAGCGGGTTGTGGCCAAGGACCAGGCCACATCGGCCGGTTCGAGCTCGGGACGGGCGAGGGCGAACTCGCGCAGCCGGCCCGCCTGTGCCGCCAGGCCGTCCGCGGTGCGTCCGGAGACCAGCCATGCCGACAGCCCGGTGTCGGACAACACGGGCAACGGCGCCGGCACCGCAGCCTGCGCCGGCTCCGCCGACTCCGCGGAGCCGTCCGTCCCGGCACCGTCATCTGCCTGAACACCAGGCGCCGGCGCCTCTTCAAGAATCACATGGGCGTTGGTGCCGCTGATACCGAACGCCGACACACCCGCCCGCCGCGGGTGCTCACCCGCCGCCCACGGCCGCGCCTCGTTGAGCAACCGCACCTCACCCGCCGACCAGTCCACATGCGGCGACGGCTCACCGACATGCAAGGTCCGCGGCAGCTCGCCATGCCGGAGCGCCAGCACCATCTTCATGACGCCGGCGATACCGGCGGCCTGTTGCGGATGACCGATGTTGGACTTCACCGAGCCCAACCACAGCGGCCGCTCCTCCGGCCGCCCCTGGCCGTAGGTCGCCAGCAGTGCCTGCGCCTCGATGGGGTCACCCAGTTCCGTACCGGTGCCGTGCGCCTCCACCGCGTCCACATCACTCGCGGACAGCCGGGCGTTGGCCAACGCGGCACGGATCACCCGCTGTTGGGACGGGCCGTTCGGGGCGGTCAGGCCATTGCTGGCGCCGTCCTGGTTGACGGCGCTGCCACGGATCACGGCGAGCACCTGGTGGCCGTTGCGCCGCGCGTCCGAGAGCCGCTCCACCACGAGCACACCGGCGCCCTCGGCAATGCCCATACCGTCGGCGTCGGCCGAGAACGCCTTGCAGCGCCCGTCCGCGGCCAGCACCCGCTGCCGTGAGAAGCCGATGAACTCGCCGGGGTCCGCCATCACCATGACACCACCGGCCAGGGCCATGGTGCACTCCCCCGCCCGCAGTGCCTGGCAGGCCAGGTGCAGCGCCACCAGCGACGACGAACACGCGGTGTCCAGCGTGACGGCCGGGCCCTCCAGGCCGAGCGTGTACGAGACCCGGCCGGAGATCACACTGGACACATTGCCGGTGATCAGATGCGGTTCCGAGCCCAGCAGCCCGGCGCTGCTCTGCAGATACCCCGACGAGGCGGCCCCCGCGAACACGCCGGTCAGGGAGCCGCGCAGGGTTTCCGGGTCGATGCCGGCGCGCTCCACCGCCTCCCAGGAGACCTCCAGCAGCAGCCGCTGCTGGGGGTCCATCGCCAGCGCCTCACGCGGGCTGATCCCGAAGAACCGCGGATCGAACTCCGCCGCACCGTGCAGAAAGCCACCCTCTTGGACGTACGACGTGCCGGGATTGTCGGGATCCGGGTCGAACAGCTCCGTCATGTCCCAGCCGCGGTCCTGCGGAAAGCCCGAAATGGCGTCCCCACCGCCGGCCAGCAGCTCCCACAGACGCTCCGGGCTGTCCACTCCGCCCGGATACCGGCACCCCATGCCGACAATCGCGATCGGTTCCCGGTTCCGCTCCTTCTCGTCCCGCAGAACCTGCCGGGTCCGGCGCAGCTTGGCGGTTATCTGCTTGAGGTAATCGCGAAGCTTTTCCTCGTTCTCCATCTACCGTCACACCCTCTGGCCATGCCGTGCACGTCTGTTGTCAGTCAAAATCGGGAGTGTTCAACTCGTCTTCGATGAGGTTGAACATCTCGTCGTCGTCCTCTGCCGCGGCTAGCTCGCGGTCGAAGGACTCATCCTGCGCAGGGGTGTTACGGAACTCCTGCGTGAGCACTTCCAGCCGGGCAGCGATCCTGCGTCGCATTGCGTCGTCGTGGCGTTCCGACGACAGGATGGTGCCCAGCCTTTCGATTTCTTCCATGACCGGAAGACGGTCTCGGGAGTGGTCTCGGAAATGGTCTTGGGGATGGTCTGTTTGCTGGTCGGAGATTCCCGCCATGAGGAATTCGGCCATTGCGGCGGGGGTCGGATAGTCGAAGACGACGGTGGCGGGCAGTTGGAGTCCGGTCGCGGAATTGAGCCGGTTGCGGAGTTCCACCGCGGTCAGCGAGTCGAAGCCCATCTCCCGGAACGCCCGGCCTGCCGGAACCGCCCCATGCAGGGTGTGTCCGAGCACGGCGGCGGCATGCGTGCAGACGAGATCGGTGACGGCCCGGGCCCGTTCGCCGGGCGTCATACCGGCCAGCCGTGCGGCCAACCCTTCCGACGGCTCGGGGGCCGGCGTGCCCGCCGGCACGGCGGTCTGCTGCGGTCGGCCCTCCGGAATCTGGTCCAGCAGGGGCCAGGACCGCATGGCGTTGAACACCGGGGCGAACTTGGCCCAGTCCACGTCGGCGACGGCCAGGAACGTCTCGTCGTCGAGCAGCACCTGCTCCAGCGCGGTCAATGCCCGTCCCGGCTCCAGGAAGTGCATCCCCTGCCGCAGCAGCCGCGCCGGAGTCACGCTCCCCGGCCGGTGCTCCACCAGGGCGTTCACCGCGTCCCAGTCACGGGTGTCCCAGACACCCCAGGCAACCGACGTGGCAGGCAGTCCGCGGCCGCGGCGGTGCACAGCCAGCGCATCCAGGAACGCGTTCCCCGCCGCATAGGCAGCGTGCTCGCCACTGCCCCACGTCGCCGCGATCGACGAGAACAGGACGAACGCGTCCAGCTCCAGATCGGCGGTCAGCTCGTCCAGCCACACCGCGCCGGCTGCCTTGGCCCCGAGCGCCACGGTCAGGTCGTCGAGGTCCGTGCCGTCGAGGGAGACCTGGCGGCCGGCGTTGGCGGCGTGCAGCACGGCGCGCAGCGGCGGGCCGTCCGCGGCGATCCGGTCCAGCATCCCGGCGACCTCGGCACGTTGCGCCAGGTCGCAGGCCACCATGCTGACCGCGGTTCCGGCCTCGGCCAACGCGGCCAGTGTCGCCGCTGACGCCGCGCCCGGACCGGAGCGGCTGGTCAGCACCACGCGTTCGGCGCCCCGCTCGGCCAGCCACCGCGCGAGGTACGGGCCGACCTGGCCGGTGCCGCCGGTGACCAGCACCGTGCCGCGCGGCACCCACCGTTCGTCCTGGCCGCGGCGAGGAACCGCCCGTACCAGCCGTCGCGCCATGACGCCGGCGCCACGCAGCGCGACCTGGTCCTCGCGGCCGTCGGTCAGCAGCGCGCCGAAACGGGTTGCGGTGCGCTCGTCCCACACCGGTGGCAGATCGATCAACCCGCCCCAGCGCTCCGGGTGTTCCAGCCCCACAACCCGGCCCAGACCCCAGACCTCTGCCTGGACCGGGCTGCTCAGCCCCTCGGCCGCACCGGTCGCCACCGCACCCCGCGTAACCACCCACAGCGGAGCGGAGACGTCCGCGTCGCCCAGTGCCTGGACGAGCACCAGCGTGCCGGCCACACCGTTGGTCACCGTCGAGGCGCCCGCCACCGGAGCCTCGTCCAGAGCCAGCAGCGACACCACACCGGCCGCACGGTCGCCGGCGGGCGCCGTGTCCATGGCCCGGGTGATCCGGTCGGCCAGCGTTCGCCGGTCCCACGCGTCCGCGCCCTGGGCCTCAACGTCCACCGTGACGACCTGGGCACCGCCGTCGGCCAGCGCCTGCGCACAGCCCTTCGCCAACTCCCCGTCCCTGTGCCCGGCCGGGACAACGAGCAGCCAGGTGCCGGACAGCGCCGCCGCTCCCAGCTTCGTCACCGGCGTCCAGGAGACCCGATAGCGCCAGTCGGCGACGGCCGCATCGTCCTGCCGACGGCGGCGCCACGACGCCAGGGCCGGCAGCAGCTCGCTCAGCGGCTGCCGCTCGTCGACGGCCAGCGTCTCGGTGATCTCCCGCAGATTGCCGTCCTCGACCGCGTTCCAGAACTCCGCCTCGCCCGCGCTGTCCGCCGCACCGTGGGAAACGGCGGACGCATCGGGCGCACCAGACGCACCGAACGCCTTCGACGCCTCGGGCCAGTAGCGCTGGCGTTGGAAGGCGTAGGTGGGCAGGTCGATCCGGTGGTGGTTCCGGCCGGGCTGCGACTCCAGGATGGTCGTCCAGTCCACGGGGGCGCCATGAACGTGCGCCTCGGCCAGGGAAGCCAGCAGACGCTCCGCGCCACCGTCATCGCGCCGGAGAGTGCCTGTGATCAGCGAGGCGGACACAGACACACCAGCGTCCTCAAGCGTGTCGGTGATCGCGGCCGTCAGGACAGGGTGGGGGGAAGCCTCGATGAAGCAACGGTGACCGGTGTCGGCCAGCGCGCGGATCGCCCGGTCGAACTCGACCGTGGCGCGCAGACTGGCGTACCAGTACGCCGCATCCATCTCCGGGCCGGCCAGCATCTCGCCGCTCATCGACGAGATCATCGGGATACGGGCCTCGGACGGCGTGACGCCCTCCAGCGCAGCCAGGATCTCCTGCTCCAGGGCATCGACCTGGGCACTGTGCGAGGCGTAATCCACCGGGATGAGGCGGGCACGGACGCCGTCGACCTCACAGGCAGCCGCCATCTCCTCCAGAGCCTGCGGCTCGCCGGAAACGACGGTCGCCGCCGGGCCGTTGACCGCCGCGATCGAGATCCGCTCACCCCAGGGAGCGAGTCGGCCCCGCACCCGGTCGGCGGGCTCGGCCACCGACAGCATCCCGCCACGACCCGCCAGCGCCTTCAACGCCTTGGAACGCAGCGCCACCACACGAGCGGCGTCGTCCAGCGACAGCACCCCGGCCACACAGGCAGCGGCAATCTCACCCTGCGAGTGACCGACCACGGCGTCGGGGGTGACACCGGCGGCCTGCCAGACAGCGGCCAGCGACACCATCACCGCCCACAGCGCAGGCTGCACCACATCCGCCGTCTCCAACGCAGGCGCACCCTCCGCCCCGTCCAACACCTCATCCAACGACCAGTCCACATACGGAGCCAGGGCACGCCCGCACTCCTCCAACCTGGCCGCGAACACCGGTGAGGAAGCGCGCAGTTCACGCCCCATCCCCAGCCACTGACTGCCCTGACCAGGGAAGACGAACGCCACTCGGCCCACACCGCCAGGCGCGGCGACGCCCGTCACCACACCCGCAGCCGGCTGACCGGTGGCCACCGCCGCCAGCCCGGCAGCCAGACCCTCACGGTCCGCACCCGTCACCACGGCACGCTGCTCGAACGTCGCCCGCGTCGTCGCCAACGACCACGCCACATCGGCCGGTTCAAGCTCCGGACGGGACAATGCGAACTCCCGCAGCCGGCCCGCCTGCGCCGCCAGGCCCTCAGCGCTCCGACCCGACACCAGCCACGCCGAGGCACCGGCACCCGAAAGAACAGGCAGCTGCCTCTCAGGGACCGCCGCCTCCTCAACCGCAGGCGCCTCCTCGACGATCAGATGCACATTGGTGCCGCTCACGCCGAACGCCGACACACCCGCCCGCCGCGGGCGCTCGCCTGCCTGCCACGGCCGGGCCTCGGTCAGCAACCGCACCTCACCCGCCGACCAGTCCACATGCGGCGACGGCTCATCCGCGTAGAGAGTCTTCGGCAGAAGGCCGTGTTGGAGCGCGAGCACCATCTTGATGACGCCGGCGACGCCCGCGGCCGTCTGCGGATGGCCGATGTTGGACTTCACCGAGCCCAACCACAGCGGCCGCTCCTCCGGCCGGTCCTGGCCGTACGTCGCCAGCAGTGCCTGAGCCTCGATCGGGTCACCCAGCGTCGTGCCGGTCCCGTGCGCCTCGACCACGTCCACGTCGCTCGTCGAGAGCTGTGCGTTGGCCAGTGCGGCCTGGATGACGCGCTGTTGGGACGGGCCGTTGGGCGCCGTCAGACCGTTGGAGGCACCGTCCTGGTTCATGGCGCTGCCAGGGATGACCGCGAGTACCTGGTGGCCGTTGCGCCGCGCGTCCGACATGCGCTCCAGGACGACCATGCCGGCACCCTCACCCCAGCCGATGCCGTCCGCGTCGGCCGAGAACGGCTTGCAGCGACCGTTGGCGGCCATCCCCTGCTGCCGCGAGAACTCCACGTAGCCGCCCGGCGTCGCCATCACAGCGACGCCGCCGGCCAGGGCCATGGTGCACTCTCCGGCGCGCAGCGACTGGCATGCCTGGTGGAGGGCGACCAGCGAGGACGAGCAGGCGGTGTCCACCGTCACGGCCGGGCCTTCCAGGCCGAGCGAGTACGCGACCCGGCCGGAGATCACCGCGGTGAGACTGCCGGTCAGCAGATAACCCTCCGCCCCGGTCGAACCGCCGGTCAGGCCCATCGCATACCCCGAGTACGTCGCACCGGCGAAGACTCCGGTCTGCGAGCCGCGCACCGACGAGGGATCGATGCCGGCACGCTCCAGGGCCTCCCAGGACACCTCCAGCAGCATCCGCTGCTGCGGATCCATCGCCAGCGCTTCCCGCGGGCTGATCCCGAAGAAGTCCGCGTCGAACTCGCCCGCGTCGTAGATGAATCCGCCCACCTGAGCGTACGAGGTGCCCTCGTCGGCCATGGAGTCCCAGCCGCGGTCGCGGGGGAATTCGGACACCGCGTCCGTGCCCGCGGCCAGCAGGTCCCAGAGCTGTTCGGGGCTTTCCACGCCGCCGGGGAACCGGCAGCCCATGCCCACGACCGCGATGGGCTCGCCGTACGCGGCCGCCGTCACCACCGGTGTGGCGGTTTCGGCCTCGGCGCCGAGCAGTTGGGAACGCAGATAGTCGGCGAGCACTGCGGCGCTGGGGTAGTCGAAGACCAGGGTGGAGGGGAGTTGCAGTCCGGTGGCTGCGTTGAGCCGGTTGCGCAGCTCGACTGCGGTCAACGAGTCGAAGCCCAGCTCCCGGAAGGCGCGTTCGGGTTCAACGAGGTCTGCGGAGGCGTGGCCCAGTACGGCGGCGGCCTCGGCGCGGACCAGGCCGGTGAGCACTCGGTCCTGCTCCGGACGGGACAGGCCGGCGAGGCGCCGTCCCAGCTCGCTCAGCGGCTCCGAGTCGTCCGCCGGCGCGGTGTCGGTGGCGCGGAGCTGTTGTACCTCGGGAAGGGAGGCGATCAGGGGGCTCGGGCGGCGGAGGGTGAAGGTGGGGGCGAAGCGCTCCCAGTCCACATCCGCCACCGTGATCGTGGCATCGCCGCCGTCCACTGCCTGGGCCAGCGCCCGGATGCCGAGCTCCGGTTCGATCTCCCGCATGCCCAGTCGGCGCAGCCCTTCCCCGGCCTGGCCGCCGACCATTCCGCCGCCGCCCCACAGACCCCAGGCAACCGAGGTCGCGGCCAGTCCACGGGCGCGCCGGTTCTCCGCCAGTGCGTCGAGGTAGGCGTTGCCGGCCGCATAGCCCGACAGCAGACCGCTGCCCCAGGTCGCGGCGCCGGAGGAGAACAGGACGAACGCCTCCAGCTCCAGGCCCCTGGCCGTGGTCAGTTCGTCCAGCCAGCGCGCGCCGGCCGTCTTGGCCTCCATCGCCGCGGACAGCTCGGCGACCGTGGTGGCGGTGACGGGACCGCCGTGTCCGATGCCGGCCGCGTGCACCACACCGGTCAGCGGCGCGCCACCCCCTGTGATGCGCTGCAACAGAGCGTCCACGTGGGCGAGTTGGGCGATATCGCAGGCCGTCACGTCCACCTGGGTCCCGGCCGCCGCGAGCTCGGCGGCCAGCGTCGCGACGCCCGCCGCGGCCGGGCCGGAGCGGCTGGTCAGTACGACGCGTTCGGCGCCACGCCCGGCCAGCCACCGGCCGACCTGCCCGCCGATCGCACCCGTACCGCCGGTGATCAGCACGGTGCCGCGCGGGTTCCACGGTGCAGGGCTCTCGGCGGGCAGCGAGGCATGGACCAGCCGACGCGCCTGGACCCCGCTCGGGCGCAGGGCGAGCTGGTCTTCGTCAGCACCGCCGGCCAGCAGCGCGCACAGGCGGGTGGCGGTACGGTCGTCCCACGTCGGCGGCAGGTCGATCAACCCGCCCCAACGGTCCGGAAGTTCGAGTCCGACGACCCGCCCCAGTCCCCATGTCTGCGCCTGCACGGGGCTGGTGAGCACCTCGGCCTCGCTGGTCGCCACCGCTCCCTGAGTGAGTGCCCAGAGCGGGGCGACTACGTCGAGGCCGTCCAGTGCCTGGACGAGTGCGAGCGTCGCGGCCAGGCCCTGGTTCACCGCCGGGGCGTCCGCGAGCGGCGTCTCGTCCAGCGCCAGCAGGGACACCACTCCGGTGAGCCGGACGCCAGCGGGGAGAGCCGCGGTGATCCGGTCGGCCAGCGCCGTTCCGAAACCGGCGTGGGACGCCTCTCCGGCGGCCACCTCGATGAGGACGACCTCGGCGCCCCGGTCGCTCATGGCCGCTATGCAACCCCGCGCCGGCTCGGAGTCGGTCTGTCCGGCGGGGACGGCGAGCAGCCAGGTGCCGGACAGCACCGCCGCCGCGGGCTCGCTCACCGGCACCCACGTAATCCCGTAGCGCCAGTCCGCCACCGCGGACTCGTCGTGCCGGCGGCGGCGCCATGACGCCAGGGCCGGCAGCAGCTCGGCCAGTCGCTCGTCGTCAACGGCAAGCGTGTCCGCCAACTCCCGCAGCTTGCCGTCCTCGACCGCCGCCCAGAACTCGGCCTCGGCCGCGTCCGGCGCGCCCGTCCCCTCCGCGGTGCTCGTGCCCGGCGGCACGGGCTGCGGCCAGTAGCGCTCGTGCTGGAAGGCGTAGGTGGGCAGGTCGACCCACTGCGCGCGTGGCAGCACCGCCGTCCAGTCCACGGCGATGCCATGGACATGGGCCTCTGAGAGGGAGGAAAGGAGGCGGGCGGAGCCGCCGTCGTCCCGGCGGAGGGTGCCGGTGATGAGCGAGGCCGTCGCATCGGCGTCCTCGATGGTGTCGGTGATCGCGGCCGTCAGGACCGGGTGCGGGGAGACCTCGATGAACGCACGGTGTCCGGCCTCGGCCAAGGTGCGTACGGCCCGATCGAACTCGACTGTGGCGCGCAGACTGGCGTACCAGTACTCCGGGCCCATCTCCGGGCCGGCCAGCGTCTCGCCGCTCATCGACGAGATCATCGGGATACGGGCCTCGGACGGCGCGATGCCCTCCAGCGCGGCCAGGATCTCCTGCTTCAGGGCGTCGACCTGGGCACTGTGCGAGGCGTAGTCCACCGGAATGAGGCGGGCGCGGACGCCGTCGGCCTCACAGGCAGCCGCCAGCTCCTCCAGAGCCTGCGGTTCACCGGAAACGACGGTCGCCGACGGGCCATTGACCGCCGCTATCGATACGCGGTCACTCCAGGCGGCGAGCCGTTCCCGTACCCGGCCGGCGGGTTCGGCCACGGACAGCATGCCACCGTGGCCGGCCAGCGGCTTCAACGCCTTGGAACGCAGGGCCACGACCCGGGCCGCATCCTCCAGGGACAGAATCCCGGCCACACAGGCAGCGGCAATCTCACCCTGCGAATGGCCGATCACGGCGTCAGGGGTGACACCGGCGGCCTGCCAGACGGCGGCCAGGGAAACCATCACCGCCCACAGCGCAGGCTGCACCACATCCGCCGTCTCCAGCGCGGGCGCACCGTCGGCACCGGCCAGGACATCGTCCAGGTTCCAGTCCACATAGGGGGCCAGAGCCTGCCCGCATTCGGCGAGGCGGGCCGCGAAGACGGGCGAGCGGTGCGCCAACTCCCGTCCCATTCCCGCCCATTGGCTGCCCTGGCCCGGGAAGACGAAGACGCTGCGGCCCAGGCCGCCGGGGCGGACCGCGCCGGAGACCACACCGGCGGACGGCTGGCCGGTGGCCACCGCCGCCAGCCCGGCGGCCAGACCCTCACGGTCGGCGCCGGTCACCACGGCACGGTGCTCGAACGTCGCCCGCGTCGTCGCCAACGACCACGCCACATCAGCCGGTTCAAGCTCCGGACGGGACAGTGCGAACTCCCGCAGCCGGCCCGCCTGCGCCGCCAGGCCCTCAGCGCTCCGCCCCGACACCAGCCAGGCCGACACACCGGCGTCGGACAGTACCGGCAGTACCGGACTGATCCGCTCCTCGGCAGTCCCGGCAGTCCCGGCGGCCTGGGCGGCGGTGCCCTCGGCTCCTCCATCCGTATCCGTGGCGGCTGCGTCCTCGTCGGCAGATGGTGCTTCCTCGACGATGACATGCGCATTGGTGCCGCTCATGCCGAACGCGGAGACACCCGCCCGACGCGGACGCTCACCCGCCGGCCACGCCACCGCCTCATCCAACAACCGCACCTCACCCGCAGACCAATCCACATGCGGCGACGGCACCCCCGCATGCAACGTCCGCGGAATCACCCCATGCCGCAACGCCAAAACCATCTTCATCACACCGGTCACACCAGCCGCCTGCTGCGTATGCCCGATATTCGACTTCACCGACCCCAACCACAACGGACGACCCGGCTCACGATCCTGCCCATAGGTGGCCAGCAGCGCCTGCGCCTCAATCGGATCACCCAGCCTGGTACCCGTACCGTGGGCCTCCACCACATCCACATCCGCCGCCGACAACCGCGCGTTGGCCAGTGCCGCCCGAATCACCCGCTGCTGCGACGGACCATTCGGCGCCGTCAGGCCGTTACTCGCACCATCCTGATTCACCGCACTACCCCGCACCACCGCCAACACCCGATGACCACGACGCCGCGCCTCCGACAACCGCTCCACCACCAACACACCCACACCCTCAGCCCACCCCGTACCATCCGCATCCGCCGAAAACGCCTTACACCGCCCATCCGCCGCCAACCCATCCTGCCGAGAAAACTCCGCAAACGTCCCCGGCGTCGCCATCACCGTCACCCCCCCACCCACCAACGCCAACGAACACTCCCCCGCCCGCAACGCCCCACACGCCAAATGCAACGCCACCAACGACGACGAACACGCCGTATCCACCGTCACCGCCGGACCCTCCAAACCCAACGCATACGCCACCCGCCCCGAAATCACACTCCCCGCATTACCCGTCAACACATAACCCTCAGAACCCCCCCCCCCCCACCAACCAACCCCACCCCATACCCCGACGACGACGCCCCCACAAACACACCCGCCCGCGAACCCCGCAACCCACCCGGATCCACCCCAGCCCGCTCCAACGCCTCCCACGAAACCTCCAACAACAACCGCTGCTGAGGATCCATCGCCAACGCCTCACGCGGACTAATCCCAAAAAACCCCGCATCAAACTCCGCCGCCCCCACCACAAACCCACCCCGACGCGCATAACCCCCACCACCCACACCCACACCCCAACCCCGATCCTCCGGAAACCCCGACACCGCATCCACCCCACCCACCACCACATCCCACAAACCCTCCGGACTCCCCACCCCACCCGGCAACCGACAACCCATCCCCACCACCGCCAACGGCTCATGGCTGCGTTCTTCCAGCTCACGCACGCGTTGCCGAGCCTCGGCCAGATTGGTTGTCGTCCACTTCAGATAGTCGCGCAGCGTATCTTCGGTCGCCACCGGAACCTCACTTACTTGGGATCTCAGAGGGATCTCAGGAAATTTCCGCAGTCACCCTGCTCTGCTCAAGACCTGCCGAGCTCCTTGTGAATGAACTCGAACATCTCGTCATCCGTCGCGGACTCGATCTTCTGCGCGACATTTTCACTCGTTGACTGCGCGTCACTACCACGCCACTTGGCGAGGAATGCCGTCAGGCGAGTGGCGACCAGTTCGCGCGTTTCGTCATCCGGAGTGTCCTCCGCGAGCGCGGCTTCGAGCTTATCAAGCTCATCGATGAGAGGAATATGGGTTTCCTCGTTCTGGAACTCCTCGGCCCACAAGTAGTCAGCGACCGCAGTGGGGTTGGGGTAGTCGAATATGAGCGTGGCGGGGAGTTGGCGTCCGGTCGCGGCATTGAGTCGGTTGCGGAGTTCGACCGCGGTCAGCGAGTCAAAGCCCAACTCCTTGAACGCCCGCTCCGGCTCGACCGCGTCGATACCGGAATAGCCCAGCACCGCGGCCGCCTCCGTCCGGACCAGATCGGTCAGCAACTGGTCCTGCTCGGTCCGGGACAGGCCGGCCAGCCGCTGCCCCAGGGCGGTGTCCTCGACCGACGCCGACGGGCCGTCAGCTGCTGCGACAACCGGGGCGAGGGCCTGCTGGACCTCGGGCAGGGCGTCGAGCAGCGGGCTCGGGCGGCGGAGGGTGAAGGTGGGGGCGAACCGCTCCCAGTCCACATCCGCGACCGCGACCACCGTCTCGCGGCTGTCCACCGCCTGCGCCAGCGCCTGGATCCCCAGTCGGGGGTCCATGACCCGCAGGCCGTGCCGCTGCAACTGCACACTTGCCTCGCCGGCGCCCATGCCTGCGCCGCCCCACAGACCCCAGGCAACCGAGGTCGCGGCCAGTCCGCGGGCCCGGCGGCGCTCCGCCAGCGCGTCGAGGAACGCGTTGGCCGCCGCATAGCCCGGCTGCAGACCGCTGCCCCAGGTCGCCGCGATCGACGAGAACAGCACGAACGCCTCCAGGTCCACACCCTTGGCCGTGGTCAGCTCGTCCAGCCAGCGTGCACCGGCGGTCTTGACTGCCGACACCCGCTCCAGGTCCGCGAGCGAGAAGTCCGCCAGCGGGATGGCTTCGCCCAGACCCGCGCTGTGCACAACTCCGGTCAACGCGGGCCCGCCTGAGGCGATCCGGTCCAGCAACCCGGCGACCTCATCGCGCAGCGCCATGTCGCAGGCGATGACCTCTACATGGCTGCCGGTGGCTGCCAGTTCGGCGACCAACTCCGCCACGCCCGCCGCAGCCGACCCGGAACGACTGGTCAACACCAGCCGCGGAGCCCCACGACCAGCCAACCAGCGCGCCGTGTTCCCACCGATCGCACCCGTACCACCGGTGATCAGCACCGTGCCCCGCGGCTGCCACTGCTCACCGCCACCCGTCGGACGCGGGGCGCGCACCAGACGACGCCCCATGATTCCGGCACCGCGCAGGGCGACCTGGTCCTCGTCCGTACTACCGGCAAGCAGTGCGCAGAGCCGGGCTGCGGTGCGGTCGTCCCAGGTCGCGGGCACGTCGATCAGCCCGCCCCACCGCTCGGGATGCTCAAGACCCACAACCCGACCCAGACCCCAGATCTGCGCCTGAGCCAGGCTGGCGAGCTCCTCGCCCGGGCCGGTGGCCACCGCCCCCTGGGTCAGCACCCATAGCGGTGCGGCAACCTCCACATCACCCAGCGCCTGGACCAGGCCCAACGTCGCAGCCACACCGCGGTTCACCGCAGGGAACTCCGCGAGCGCGTCCTCGTCATCCAACGCCAACAGCGAGACGACCCCGGCCAGTTGTGGGTGCTCGCCGGTCAGGACGCCGCTGATCCGCTTTGCCAGTGCGGCCCGGTCCACCTCGTCCGCGGCAACCTCAGCCATGACCACCTGGGCGCCCCGGTCGGTCAGGGCCTGCACACAACCCTGCACCAGGACCGCATCCACCTGCCCGGCCGGCGCCACCACCAGCCACGTCCCCGACAACACCGCCGAAACAGGCTCGGCAACCGGCACCCAGGAAATGCCGTAGCGCCAGTCCGCCACCACCGCATCATCCTGCTGACGACGCCGCCACGACGCCAACGCCGGCAACACCTCACTGAACGGACGCTCACCATCAATCGCCAACGTGCCCGCCAGCTCTTGCAGGTCACCGCCCTCCACAGCGGCCCAGAACTCCGCATCGGCCTCACTGCCGACCACGTCCTTCGCCGCCGGGACGACCGACTGCGCCTCCAATTCAGGCCAGTACCGCTGGCGTTGGAACGCATACGTCGGCAGTTCCACCCGCTGCCCCCGCCCCAGCACCGCCGGCCAGTCCACCACAGCCCCCCGCACATGCGCCTGAGCCAACGCCGTCAGCACCGACTCCCCAGCCGGCACACCCTTGCGCAACATCGGCACAAACACCGCGCCCGCACCAGCCGCGCTGTCAGCCAACGCGGCCGAACCCATCCCCGACAACGTCCCATCCGGACCAATCTCAATAAACACCGACACACCCTGCTCCACCAACGTCCCCACCGCATCCGCAAACCGCACCGCCTCACGCGCCTGCACCGCCCAATACCCCGAACCCGACTCCTCCACCAACTCACCCGTCACCCCACACGCCCACAACACCTCAGGCACACCATGAACCACCCCCGACGCAACACGATCCAACTCCCCCAACACCGGCTCCACCAACGCCGAATGAAACGCATGACTCACCCTCAACCGCCGCACACGCCGACCCCGCTCAGCCCACTCCCGCACCACCCGCTCCACCGCACCCACCTCACCCGACACCACCACCGACTCCGGACCATTCACCGCCGCAACCTCCACCCCAACAACCCCCACCAAAAACTCACGCATCTCCACCTCACCAACCGCAACCGCCGCCATCGCACCACCCTCCGCCAACCCCTCCATCAACCGCGCCCGCACCGCCACCAACCGACACGCATCCTCCAACGACAACACCCCCCGCCACATACGCCGCCGCAAACTCCCCCACCGAATGCCCCACCACCCCATCCGGCACCACCCCACACGCACCCAACAACGCCACCAACCCCACCTCCACCGCAAACAACCCCGCCTGCGCAAACACCGTCCGCACCACCAACTCCTCCGCACCCTCAACACGCCCCAACACCACATCCCCCACCGGCAACCCCAACTCCCCCTCCAACACCCCACACACCTCATCAAACACCCGAGCAAACACCCCACTCACCTCATACAACTCACGCCCCATCCCCACCCGCTGCACACCCTGACCCGCAAACACAAACCCCACCCGCACCGAACCACCCACACCCACCCCACCACTGACAACCCCAGCCGCCGAACGCCCCACCGCCACCGCACCCCACCCCACACCAAACTCCCTCACACCCCGCACCCAACACCACAGCCCGATGCTCAAACACCGACCGCGACGCCGCCAACGACCAAGCAACATCCACCGGTTCAAGCTCCGGACGGGCGAGGGCGAATTCCCTCAGCCGACCCGCCTGCGCCGCCAACCCCTCGGCCGAGCGACCCGACACCAGCCACGGCACCACCCCCGCACCCGACAACACCGGCTCCGACGACTGGTCGGCATCGACGGGCGCCAGCTCTCCCTCGGCGGCGGCGACCGCCGTAGCGGGGGCCTCCTCGACGATCACATGTGCGTTGGTGCCGCTGATCCCGAACGCCGACACACCCGCCCGCCGCGGACGCTCACCCGCCGCCCAAGCCACCGGCTCGTCCAACAACCGCACCGCACCCGCCGACCAGTCCACATGCGGCGACGGCTCCTCCACATGCAACGTCCGCGGCAACACACCATGCCGAAGCGCCAACACCATCTTCATCACCCCGGCGATACCGGCCGCCTGCTGGGTGTGGCCGATGTTGGACTTGAGCGAGCCCAGCCACACCGGTCGGTCGGCGTCCCGGCCCTGGCCATAGGTCGCCAGTAGTGCCTGGGCCTCGATCGGGTCGCCCAGTTCCGTACCGGTGCCGTGGGCCTCGATGACATCCACATCGGCGGTCGACAGCCGGGCGTTGGCCAGTGCTGCCTGGATGACGCGCTGCTGAGACGGGCCGTTGGGCGCGGTCAGCCCGTTGGAGGCACCGTCCTGGTTGATCGCGCTACCCCGAATGACGGCCAGCACCTGGTGGCCGTGGCGTCGTGCGTCCGAGAGCCGTTCCACCAGCACCACACCGGCGCCCTCGGCGATGCCCATGCCGTCGGCGTCGGCCGAGAACGCCTTGCAGCGCCCGTCCGAGGCCAGTACCCGCTGGCGCGAGAAGCTCACAAACTCCGTGGGGTCCGCGACCACCATGACACCGCCGGCCAGGGCCATGGTGCACTCCCCCGCCCGCAGTGCCTGGCATGCCTGGTGCAGCGCCACCAGCGACGATGAACACGCGGTGTCGATCGTCACGGCCGGGCCCTCCAGGCCGAAGGCGTACGCGACACGTCCGGAGATCACACTGCCGGTGTTTCCGGTGATCAGGTAGCCCTCGGACTCACTGTCGCGGTTGGCCAGGCCGGCCCCGTAACCCGACGGCGCTGCGCCCGCGAACACTCCGGTCAGGGAGCCGCGCAGGGTTTCCGGGTCGATACCGGCACGCTCCACCGCCTCCCAGGACACCTCCAGCAGCAGCCGCTGCTGCGGATCCATGGCGAGTGCCTCCCGCGGGCTGATGCCGAAGAACCGCGGATCGAACTCGGCCGCCGCGTGCAGGAAGCCACCCTGCTGGACATAAGACGTGCCGGGGTTGTCCGGGTCCGGGTCGAACAGGCCATCCACGTCCCAGCCCCGGTCCGTCGGAAAGCCGGAAATCGCATCGCCGCCGCCGGCCAGCAGCTCCCACAGTCGCTCGGGGCTGTCCACCCCGCCTGGGAAGCGGCACCCCATGCCAACAATGGCGATCGGTTCGGCCAGATCGCCCGTCGGCACCGATGCGGACGCCGCGTGCCCTGCCGCCTCCGTCTCCGTCTCCGCCTCCGTGACGCCCAGCACTTCCCCGACGATCTGCCGGGCCAGCGCCGCCGGAGACGGGTAGTCGAACACCACCGTGGACGGCAACTGCAAACCCGTCGCCGCATTCAGACGCCGACGCAACTCCACCGCGGTCAACGAATCGAAACCCATGTCCCGGAACGCCCGACCGGCCGGCACCTCCGCCACCGAACCATGACCCAACACCGCCGCCGCATGCGTCCGCACCAACTCGGTCACCAGCCGCTCACGCTCGGCCGGGGCCTTGCCCGAGAGTCGCTGAACGAGTTCTCCGGCCGCTCCGTCAGTGGGTGTCGAACCAGCAGACTGTGCCGCCGCCCGCTCCGGGTGAGCCTCAGCAATCCGCTCCAGCAACGGCCGCGGACGAGCCGCACCGAACACCGGAGCAAACCGCCCCCAATCCACATCCGCCACCGCCAGGAACGACTCACCATCCGCAACGACCTGACCCAACACAGCCAACGCCCGCGCCGGATCAAGGAAATTCATCCCCTGACGCAACAACCGCGCCGGCGTCACACTCCCCGGCCCGTGCTCCACCACCGCATTCACCGCGTCCCAGTCACGCGTATCCCACACACCCCACGCAACCGACGACGCCACCAACCCACGCCCACGACGAACCTCCGCCAAGGCATCCAGGAAGGCATTACCCGCCGCATACGCACCATGCTCATTACTGCCCCACGTCGCCGCAATCGACGAGAACAACACAAACGCATCCAGATCCAGGCCAGCCGTCAACTCGTCCAGCCACACCGCACCGGCACCCTTCGCACCCAGCGCCACCGCCAGATCCTCCACGTCCGTGCCATCGAGGGTGACTTGACGGCCGGCGTTGGCAGCGTGCAGCACCGCGCGCAGTGGCGCACCGTCCGCGGCGATGCGGTCCAGCAGCCCGGCGACCTCGGCGCGTTGCACCAGGTCACAGGCGACGATGTCCACCTGGCTGCCCGCACCGGCCAGCTCCGCGGCCAGCACCGCCACCTCTGCGGCGGCCGGGCCGGAGCGGCTGGTCAGCACCACCCGCTCGGCACCCTGCTCGGCCACCCACGAGGCGACGCACCGACCGACCGAGCCCGTACCACCGGTGATCAGGACCGTGTCGCGCGGTGTCCACTGCCCGTGGCGGCCCGACGGACGGGTGTTGCGGACCAGTCGGCGGGCCAGGACGCCGGCCGGACGCAGCGCCACCTGGTCCTCCGCGCCGTCAGCCAGCACCGCACAGAAACGGCCGGCCACCCGCTCATCCCATACCGACGGCAGATCGACCAACCCACCCCAACGATCCGGGTGCTCAAGACCAACCACCCGACCCAGACCCCACACCTGCGCCTGAACAGGGCTGGTGAGCACCTCGGCCTCGGCCGTCACCACCGCACCCTGCGTCACCACCCACAACGGAGCCGCAACAGCCACCTCACCCAACGCCTGCACCAGCGCCAACGTCCCCACCAGACCTCGACTCACCAGCGAGGACTCCGCCAGTGGCGTCTCATCCAGCGCCAGCAGCGACACCACACCCGCCAGCTGCGCGCCCTCGGGGAGCAACGTGGTGATGCGGGCGGCAAGCACCGCACGCTCCACCTCGTCCCCACCGATCTCGGCAATGACAACCTCGGCACCACGGTCGGCCAGCGCCTGCAGGCATCCGCGCGTCAGCGGCGCGTCAGCGTGCCCCACGGGGACCACCACCAGCCAGGTACCCGAGAGGATCGTCGAACCGGAGTCGGTCACCGGGATCCACGAGATGCCGTAGCGCCAGTCCGCGACGGCCGAGTCATCCCGCTGGCGGCGACGCCACGACGCCAGCGCCGGCAGCAGCTCGGCCAGTCGCTCGTCGTCAACCTCCAGCGTCTGCGCAAGTTCGCCCAGGTTGCCGGCCTCGACCGCGTCCCAGAACTCGGCCTCGGCACCCGTCCCACCAGCAGCGGCCTTCGGCTCGACCGCCTCGGGCCAGTAGCGCTGGCGTTGGAAGGCGTAGGTGGGCAGGTCGATCCGGTGGTGGTTCCGGCCGGGCTGCGACTCCAGGATGGTCGTCCAGTCCACGGGGGCGCCATGAACGTGCGCCTCGGCCAGAGAGGCCAGCAGACGCTCCGCACCACCGTCATCGCGCCGGAGAGTCCCCGTGATCAGCGAGGCGGACACAGACACACCAGCGTCCTCAAGCGTGTCGGTGATCGCGGCCGTCAGGACAGGGTGGGGGGAAGCCTCGATGAAGCAACGGTGACCGGTGTCGGCCAGCGCGCGGATCGCCCGGTCGAACTCGACCGTGGCACGCAGACTGGCATACCAGTACGCCGCATCCATCTCCGGGCCGGCCAGCATCTCGCCGCTCATCGACGAGATCATCGGGATCCGGGCCTCGGACGGCGTGATGCCTTCCAGCGCGGCCAGGATCTCCTGCTCCAGGGCATCAACCTGGGCACTGTGCGAGGCGTAATCCACCGGGATGAGGCGGGCACGGACGCCGTCGACCTCACAGGCAGCCGCCAGCTCCTCCAGAGCCTGCGGCTCGCCGGAAACGACGGTCGCCGAGGGGCCGTTGACCGCCGCGATCGAGATCCGTTCGCCCCAGGGAGCGAGTCGGCCCCGCACCCGGTCGGCGGGCTCGGCGACCGAGAGCATCCCGCCCCGGCCGGCAAGCGCCTTCAACGCCTTGGAACGCAGGGCCACGACCCGGGCCGCGTCCTCCAGGGACAGGATCCCGGCGACGCAGGCGGCGGCGATCTCACCCTGCGAGTGACCGACCACCGCATCCGGCACGACACCAGCCGCCTGCCAGACGGCGGCCAGGGAAACCATCACCGCCCACAACGCAGGCTGCACCACATCCGCCGCCACCAGCTCCGGCGCACCCTCCGCCCCCGCCAGAACGTCATCCAACGACCAGTCCACATACGGAGCCAGAGCCTGCCCGCACTCCTCCAACCTGGCCGCGAACACCGGCGAGACAGCGCGCAGTTCACGCCCCATCCCCAGCCACTGACTGCCCTGACCAGGGAAGACGAACACCGTACGGCCCACACCGCCAGGCGCGGCGACGCCCGTCACCACACCCGCAGCCGGCTGACCGGTGGCCACCGCCGCCAGCCCGGCAGCCAGACCCTCACGGTCCGCACCCGTCACCACAGCCCGCTGCTCGAACATCGCCCGCGTCGTCACCAACGACCACGCCACATCAGCCGGTTCAAGCTCAGGACGGGACAACGCGAACTCCCGCAGCCGGCCCGCCTGCGCCGCCAGACTCTCCGCCGACCGACCCGACACCAACCACGCCGAGGCACCGGCACCCGAAAGCACCCGCACAGGCACCGGCACCGGACGCTCCTCGGCGGAAGCCTCCACCTCCAGAGCCTCAGGCGCCTCCTCGACGATGAGGTGCACATTGGTGCCGCTCACGCCGAACGCCGACACGCCCGCCCGCCGCGGGCGCTCGCCTGCCTGCCACGGCTGGGCCTCGGTCAGCAGCCGCACCTCACCCGCCGACCAGTCCACATGCGGCGACGGCTCATCCGCGTAGAGGGTCTTCGGCAGAAGGCCGTGTTGGAGCGCGAGCACCATCTTGATGACGCCGGCGACCCCGGCGGCCGTCTGCGGATGACCGATGTTGGACTTCACCGAGCCGAGCCACAGCGGCCGCTCCGCGTCCCGGTCCTGGCCGTACGTCGCCAGCAGTGCCTGAGCCTCGATCGGGTCACCCAGTTTGGTACCGGTGCCGTGGGCCTCGACGACATCGACATCGCCGGTGGACAGCTGTGCGTTGGCCAGTGCGGCGCGGATCACCCGCTGCTGGGACGGGCCGTTGGGCGCCGTCAGACCGTTGGAGGCGCCATCCTGGTTCATGGCGCTGCCGGGGACGACGGCGAGCACCTGGTGGCCGTTGCGCCGCGCGTCCGACAGACGCTCCAGGACGACGACACCGGCGCCCTCGCCCCAGCCGATGCCGTCCGCATCCGCCGAGAACGCCTTGCAGCGACCGTCCGCTGCCATGCCCTGCTGTTCGGAGAACTCGGAGAAGGCTCCGGCAGTCGCCATCACTGCGACGCCGCCGGCCAGGGCCATGGTGCACTCTCCGGCGCGCAGCGACTGGCATGCCTGGTGGAGGGCGACCAGCGAGGACGAGCAGGCGGTGTCCACCGTCACGGCCGGGCCTTCCAGGCCGAGCGAGTACGCGACCCGGCCGGAGATCACCGCGGTGAGACTGCCGGTCAGCAGATAGCCCTCGGAGCCACTGGCACCGCCGACGAGGCTCATGCCGTAGCCCGAGTACGTCGCACCGGCGAAGACTCCGGTCTGCGAGCCGCGCACCGACGAGGGATCGATGCCGGCACGCTCCAGGGCCTCCCAGGACACCTCCAGCAGCATCCGCTGCTGCGGATCCATCGCCAGCGCCTCACGCGGGCTGATCCCGAAGAAGCCCGCGTCGAACTCCGGCGCGTCATAGATGAACCCGCCGACGCGGGCGTACGAGGTGCCGGTGGTCCCGGTGCCGTCCGCCGTCTCCCAGCCGCGGTCCCGCGGGAATTCGGACACCGCGTCCGTGCCCGCGGCCAGCAGGTCCCAGAGCTGTTCGGGGCTCTCCACTCCGCCGGGGAAGCGGCAGCCCATGCCCACGACCGCGATGGGCTCGCCGTACGCGGCCGCCGTCACCACCGGCGCGGCGGTACCGCCCTGGACGCCCAGCAGCCCGTCCCGCAGGAATTCGGCCATCGTGAGGGCGCTGGGGTAGTCGAAGACCAGGGTGGAGGGGAGTTGCAGTCCGGTGGCGGCGTTGAGCCGGTTGCGCAGCTCGACCGCGGTCAGCGAGTCGAAGCCCAACTCCTGGAAGGCGCGGGCCGGTTCGACTGCCTCGATGGAGGCGTGGCCCAGTACGGCGGCGGCCTCGCCACGCACCAGTTCGGTCAGCAGTCGGTCCTGCTCGGACCGGGACAGGCCGGCGAGCTGCTGTCCCAGTGCGGTGTCCGCGCCCGCAGCCGACGGGCCGTCACCCGCTTCGGTGCCGGACGTCAGTGCCTGCTGGGCCTCGGGGACGGAGGCGATGAGGCGGCTCGGGCGGCGGAGAGTGAAGGTGGGAGCGAACCGCTCCCAGTCAACGTCCGCAACCGTGACCGTCGTATCACCGCCGTCCACTGCCTGGGCCAGCGCCCGGATGCCGAGCTCCGGTTCGATCACCCGCATCCCGTAACGCCGCAGCTGCTCGCCGGCCTCGCCGCCGACCATTCCGCCGCCGCCCCACAGACCCCAGGCAACCGACGTCGCAGCCAGCCCACGAGCCCGTCGGTTCTCCGCCAGCGCGTCCAGGAACGCATTGCCAGCCGCGTACCCGGACAGCAGACCGCTGCCCCAGATCGCGGCACCGGAGGAGAACAGGACGAACGCCTCCAGCTCCAGGCCCATGGCTGTGGTCAGCTCGTCCAGCCACACCGCACCCGCGGTCTTGGCCTCCACTGCCGTGGCCAGTCCGGCCACCGTCGTGTCCGCCACCGCGCCACCATGGCCGACACCTGCCGCGTGCACCACACCGGTCAGCGACGGCCCGCCCTCGGCAATACGCTCCAACAGCCCGGCCACGTCAGCGCGTTGGGCTATATCGCAGGCCACCACGTCCACCTGGGTACCGGCCGCTGCCAGCTCTGCGGCCAGTGTCGCAACATCCGGCGCGGCCGGGCCGGAGCGGCTGGTGAGCACGACGCGCTCGGCGCCGCGCCCGGCCAGCCAGCGGCCCACGTGCCCGCCGATCGCGCCCGTGCCACCGGTGATCAGCACGGTGCCGGCCGGCGTCCACTGCTCGCGCTGGTCCGACGGCCGGGCGGCGTGGACGAGCCGACGCGCCAGGACGCCTGTGCCGCGCACCGCTACCTGGTCTTCGGCGCCGTCGGCCAGCACCGCGCAGAGGCGGGCGGCGATGCGCTCGTCCCAGTCCTGCGGAAGATCGATCAACCCGCCCCAGCGCTCCGGGTGTTCCAGACCGACGACCCGGCCCAGACCCCATGCCTGCGCCTGAACAGGGCTGGTGAGCACCTCGGCCTCGGCCGTCGCCACCGCACCCTGGGTGAGCACCCACAGCGGGGCGGCGAGGTCCGCATCGCCCAGCGCCTGGACCAGGCCCAGCGTCCCCGCCAGACCGCGGCTCACCGCCGGGGCCTCCGCCGTCGGCGCCTCGTCCAGCGCCAGCAGGGACAGCACACCGGAGAGTCGGACGTCCTCGGTCACTGCGCAGGTCAGCCGCTCGGCCAGGGCCGCGCGATCCAGTTCGTCCGCGGCAACCTCGATGACGGCCGCCTCGGCCCCGCGGGCGGTCAGCGCCCGTACGCATCCCTGCACCGGCTCGGAGTCGGCCTGTCCGGCGGGGACGGCGAGCAGCCAGGTGCCGGACAGCACCGCCGTCGCGGGCTCGCTCACCGGTACCCACGAAATGCCGTAGCGCCAGTCCGCCACCGCGGAGTCGTCCCGCTCCCGGCGACGCCACGACGCCAGGGCCGGCAGCAGCTCGGCCAGTCGCTCGTCGTCAACGGCAAGCGTGTCCGCCAACTCCCGCAGCCGCCCGGCCTCCACCGCGGCCCAGAACTTGGCCTCCGCCTCGCTCCCGGCGCCCTCGCCACCCGCCGTGGATGCGCCCGGCGCTGCGGGCTGGAGCCAGTAGCGCTCGTGCTGGAAGGCGTAGGTGGGCAGATCGATCCGGTGCTGGTTCTGGCCAGGCTGCGGCTCCAGGACGGTCGTCCAGTCCACGGGGGCGCCATGGACGTGCGCCTCGGCCAGGGAGGCCAGCAGACGGTCGGCACCGCCGTCGTCGCGACGGAGCGTCCCCGTGATCAACGGGGCGGAGGTGATGCCGGCGTCCTCGATGGTGTCGGTGATCGCGGCCGTCAGGACCGGGTGCGGGGAGACCTCGATGAATGCACGGTGACCGGTGTCGGCCAGGGTGCGGACCGCATGGTCGAACTCGACTGTGGCGCGCAGACTGGCGTACCAGTACTCCGGGTCCACCTCAGGGCCGGCCAGCATCTCGCCGCTCATCGACGAGATCATCGGGATACGAGCCTCGGACGGCGTGATGCCCTCCAGCGCGGCCAGGATCTCCTGCTTCAGGGCGTCGACCTGGGCACTGTGCGAGGCGTAGTCCACCGGGATGAGGCGGGCGCGGACGCCGTCGGCCTCGCAGGCAGCCGCCAATTCCTCCAGTGCCTGCGGTTCGCCGGAAACGACGGTCGCCGACGGGCCGTTGACCGCCGCTATCGATACGCGGTCGCTCCAGGTGGCGAGCCGTTCCCGTACCCGGCTGGCGGGTTCGGCTACGGACAGCATGCCACCGTGGCCGGCCAGCGGCTTCAACGCCTTGGAGCGCAGGGCCACGACCCGGGCCGCGTCCTCCAGGGACAGAATCCCGGCGACGCAGGCGGCGGCGATCTCGCCCTGCGAATGGCCGATCACGGCGTCAGGGGTGACACCGGCGGCCTGCCAGACCGCGGCCAGCGACACCATCACCGCCCACAACGCAGGCTGCACCACATCCGCGGCCTCCAACGCAGGCGCACCCTCCGCCCCCGCAAGGACATCATCGAGCGACCAGTCCACGTACGGGGCCAGTGCCTGGGCACACTCCTCCAGTCGCGCCGCGAACACCGGTGAGGAGGCGCGCAGTTCACGCCCCATCCCCAGCCACTGACTGCCCTGGCCAGGAAACACGAACGCCGTACGGCCCAGGCCGCCGGGGCGGACCGCGCCGGAGACCACACCGGCGGACGGCTGGCCGGTGGCCACCGCCGCCAGCCCGGCGGCCAGACCCTCACGGTCGGCGCCGGTCACCACGGCACGGTGCTCGAACGTCGCCCGCGTCGTCACCAACGACCACGCCACATCAGCCGGTTCAAGCTCCGAACGGGACAGTGCGAACTCCCGCAGCCGGCCCGCCTGCGCCGCCAGACCCTCAGCACTCCGCCCCGACACCAGCCAGGCCGACGCCGCCGCACCCGACAGCACCGGCACCGGACGCTCCTCGACGGGAGCCTCCTCCTCCACCTCCGCAGGCGCTTCTTCCACAATCACGTGCACGTTGGTGCCGCTCATGCCGAACGCAGAGACACCCGCCCGACGCGGACGCTCACCCGCCGGCCACGCCACCGCCTCATCCAACAACCGCACATCCCCCGCAGACCAATCCACATGCGGCGACGGCACCCCCGCATGCAACGTCCGCGGAATCACCCCATGCCGCAACGCCAAAACCATCTTCATCACACCGGTCACACCAGCCGCCTGCTGCGTATGCCCGATATTCGACTTCACCGACCCCAACCACAACGGACGACCCGGCTCACGATCCTGCCCATAGGTGGCCAGCAGCGCCTGCGCCTCAATCGGATCACCCAGCCTGGTACCCGTACCGTGGGCCTCCACCACATCCACATCCGCCGCCGACAACCGCGCGTTGGCCAGTGCCGCCCGAATCACCCGCTGCTGCGACGGACCATTCGGCGCCGTCAGGCCGTTACTCGCACCGTCCTGATTCACCGCACTACCCCGCACCACCGCCAACACCCGATGACCACGACGCCGCGCCTCCGACAACCGCTCCACCACCAACACACCCACACCCTCAGCCCACCCCGTACCATCCGCATCCGCCGAAAACGCCTTACACCGCCCATCCGCCGCCAACCCATCCTGCCGAGAAAACTCCGCAAACGTCCCCGGCGTCGCCATCACCGTCACCCCACCCACCAACGCCAACGAACACTCCCCCGCCCGCAACGCCCCACACGCCAAATGCAACGCCACCAACGACGACGAACACGCCGTATCCACCGTCACCGCCGGACCCTCCAAACCCAACGCATACGCCACCCGCCCCGAAATCACACTCCCCGCATTACCCGTCAACACATAACCCTCAGAACCCCCCACCCCACCAACCAACCCCACCCCATACCCCGACGACGACGCCCCCACAAACACACCCGCCCGCGAACCCCGCAACCCACCCGGATCCACCCCAGCCCGCTCCAACGCCTCCCACGAAACCTCCAACAACAACCGCTGCTGAGGATCCATCGCCAACGCCTCACGCGGACTAATCCCAAAAAACCCCGCATCAAACTCCGCCGCCCCACCACAAACCCACCCCGACGCGCATAACCCCCACCACCCACACCCACACCCACACCCCAACCCCGATCCTCCGGAAACCCCGACACCGCATCCACCCCACCCACCACCACATCCCACAAACCCTCCGGACTCCCCACCCCACCCGGCAACCGACAACCCATCCCCACCACCGCCAACGGCTCCTGCTCAGCCGCCTCCATCTTCCGCAGGCGCTTACGCGTCTCCTGGAGCTCGGCCGATGCCCGCTTGAGGTAGTCAAAGAGTTTTTCTTGGCTCTCCATCAAAGGCCCCTTAATCAATTAGGCGTTCAGCAGGTCCGCGGTCCGCGGGTTAATCAAGACAGCCCAAGCTCTTTGTCAAGGAAGTTGAACACTTCATTGGGCGTAGCCGAGTGGAACTCGATGTCGGAACCTTCCGGTTCCGCAGCGTCCTGGATTTCGGTCCAATGTGACAGGATGCCGCGCAGGCGCTTGGTGACATCTTCACGTATATCAGAGTCCGAGGCCATGCTCGACAGATTATGTTCGAGCTGGTCGAGTTCGGCGAAGATGGAAACCGACGCCACTGCCTCGTCCTGGTTCATTTCTGTGCGCAGGAGATCCGCCAACACCGTTGGGTTGGGGTAGTCGAATATGAGCGTGGCGGGGAGTTGGCGTCCGGTTGCGGCATTGAGCCGGTTGCGGAGTTCGACCGCGGTCAGCGAGTCGAAGCCCAACTCCTTGAACGCCCGCTCCGGCTCGACCGCGTCAATGCCGGAATAGCCCAGCACCGCGGCCGCCTCCGTCCGGACCAGATCGGTCAACAGCCGGTCCTGCTCCGGCCGGGACAGGCCGGCCAGCCGCTGCTCCAACGCGCCTTGCGCCGGCGCGGCCGCGCTGCCGCTGTCCGTACCGGCCGCCAGGGCCTGCCGCACTTCCGGCAGGTTCTCGATCAGCGGGCTCGGGCGGCGGAGGGTGAAGGTGGGGGCGAACCGCTCCCAGTCCACATCCGCGACCGCGACCATCACATCGCCACCGTCAACCGCCTGTGCCAGTGCCTGAATGCCCAGGCCGGGGTCCATGGAGCGCAAGCCGTGCCGTTGCAGATGCGTTCCGGCCTCGCCGGCGCCCATACCGGCGCCGCCCCACACTCCCCAGGCAACCGAGGTCGCGGCCAGTCCGCGGGCCCGGCGGCGCTCCGCCAGCGCGTCGAGGAACGCGTTGGCCGCCGCATAGCCCGGCTGCAGACCGCTGCCCCAGGTCGCCGCGATCGACGAGAACAGCACGAACGCCTCCAGGTCCACGCCCTTGGCCGTGGTCAGCTCGTCCAGCCACTTCGCGCCGGCCGTCTTGGCCTCCACCACTGCGGCCTGCTCTTCCACCGTGGTGTCCATCAGCGGAGTGGTCTGCCCCACGCCTGCCGCGTGGACCACTCCCGTCAGCGCCGGACCGGTCGCGGCAATGTGGTCCAACAGGCCGGATACTTCGGCACGTTGGGCGCTGTCGCAGGCGATGACCTCTACGTGGCTGCCGGTGGCTGCCAGTTCGGCGACCAACTCCGCCACGCCCGCCACAGCCGACCCGGAACGACTGGTCAACACCAGCCGCGGAGCCCCACGACCGGCCAGCCAGCGCGCCGTGTTCCCACCGATCGCGCCCGTGCCACCGGTGATCAGCACCGTGCCGCGCGGCTGCCACTGCTCGCCGCCACCCGTCGGACGCGGGGCGCGTACCAGACGACGCGCCACGATCCCAGAGCCACGCAGGGCGACCTGGTCCTCGTCCGTACCACCGGCAAGCAGTGCGCAGAGCCGGGCTGCGGTGCGGTCGTCCCAGTTCTCGGGCACGTCGATCAGCCCGCCCCAGCGCTCGGGATGCTCAAGGCCAACGACCCGGCCCAGACCCCAGATCTGTGCCTGGGTCAGGCTGGCAGGCTCCTCACCGGGGCCGGTGGCCACCGCGCCCTGGGTCAGCACCCATAGCGGTGCGGCAACCTCCACATCACCCAGCGCCTGGGCCAGGCCCAACGTCGCAGCCACACCGCGGTTCACCGCAGGGAACTCCGCGAGCGCGTCCTCGTCATCCAACGCCAACAGCGAGACGACCCCGGCCAGTTGTGGGTGCTCGCCGGTCAGGACGCCGCTGATCCGCTTTGCCAGTGCGGCCCGGTCCACCTCGTCCGCGGCAACCTCAGCCATGACCACCTGGGCGCCCCGGTCGGTCAGGGCCTGCACACAACCCTGCACCAGGACCGCATCCACCTGCCCGGCCGGCGCCACCACCAGCCACGTCCCCGACAACACCCCCGAAACAGGCTCGGCAACCGGTGCCCACGTAATGCCGTAGCGCCAGTCCGCCACCACCGCATCATCCTGCTGACGACGCCGCCACGACGCCAACGCCGGCAACACCTCACTGAACGGACGCTCACCATCAATCGCCAACGTGCCCGCCAGCTCTTGCAGGTCACCGCCCTCCACAGCGGCCCAGAACTCCGCATCGGCCTCACTGCCGACCACGTCCTTCGCCGCCGGGACGACCGACTGCGCCGCCAACTCAGGCCAGTACCGCTGGCGTTGGAACGCATACGTCGGCAGCTCCACCCGCTGCCCCCGCCCCAACACCGCCGGCCAGTCGACCACAGCCCCCCGCACATGCGCCTGAGCCAACGCCGTCAGCACCGACTCCCCAGCCGGCACACCCTTGCGCAACATCGGCACAAACACCGCAGAGTCCGCCTCGTCAGCCAAGGCAGCCGAACCCATCCCGGACAACGTCCCATCCGGACCGATCTCAAGGAACAGCGATACCCCCTGCTCCACCAACGTCCCCACCGCGTCCGCGAACCGCACCGCCTCACGCGCCTGCACCGCCCAATACCCCGACCCCGGCTCCTCCACCAGCTCACCCGTCACCCCACACGCCCACAACACCTCAGGCACACCATGAACCACCCCCGACGCAGCACGATCCAACTCCCCCAACACCGGCTCCACCAACGCCGAATGAAACGCATGACTCACCCTCAACCGCCGCACACGCCGACCCCGCTCAGCCCACTCCCGCACCACCCGCTCCACCGCACCCACCTCACCCGACACCACCACCGACTCCGGACCATTCACCGCCGCAACCTCCACCCCAACAACCCCCACCAAAAACTCACGCATCTCCACCTCACCAACCGCAACCGCCGCCATCGCACCACCCTCCGCCAACCCCTCCATCAACCGCGCCCGCACCGCCACCAACCGACACGCATCCTCCAACGACAACACCCCCGCCACATACGCCGCCGCAAACTCCCCCACCGAATGCCCCACCACCCCATCCGGCACCACCCCACACGCACCCAACAACGCCACCAACCCCACCTCCACCGCAAACAACCCCGCCTGCGCAAACACCGTCCGCACCACCAACTCCTCCGCACCCTCAACACGCCCCAACACCACATCCCCCACCGGCAACCCCAACTCCCCCTCCAACACCCCACACACCTCATCAAACACCCGAGCAAACACCCCACTCACCTCATACAACTCACGCCCCATCCCCACCCGCTGCACACCCTGACCCGCAAACACAAACCCCACCCGCACCGAACCACCCACACCCACCCCACCACTGACAACCCCAGCCGCCGAACGCCCCACCGCCACCGCACCCAACCCCACACCAAACTCCTCACACCCCGCACCCAACACCACAGCCCGATGCTCAAACACCGACCGCGACGCCGCCAACGACCAAGCAACATCCACCGGTTCAAGCTCCGGACGGGCGAGGGCGAATTCCCTCAGCCGACCCGCCTGCGCCGCCAACCCCTCGGCCGAGCGACCCGACACCAGCCACGGCACCACCCCCGCACCCGACAACACCGGCTCCGACGACTGGTCGGCATCGACGGGCGCCAGCTCTCCCTCGGCGGCGGCGACCGCCGTAGCGGGGGCCTCCTCGACGATCACATGTGCGTTGGTGCCGCTGATCCCGAACGCCGACACACCCGCCCGCCGCGGACGCTCACCCGCCGCCCAAGCCACCGGCTCGTCCAACAACCGCACCGCACCCGCCGACCAGTCCACATGCGGCGACGGCTCCTCCACATGCAACGTCCGCGGCAACACACCATGCCGAAGCGCCAACACCATCTTCATCACCCCGGCGATACCAGCCGCCGTCTGGGTGTGACCGATGTTCGACTTCACCGAGCCGAGCAGTACCGGACGATTCGCATCCCGGTCCTGGCCATACGTCGCCAGCAGTGCCTGGGCCTCGATCGGGTCACCCAGCTTGGTGCCCGTTCCATGCGCTTCCACCGCGTCCACGTCGGCGGCCGCCAGCCGGGCGTTGGCCAGTGCGGCGCGGATCACCCGCTGCTGGGACGGACCGTTCGGCGCCGTGAGGCCGTTGCTCGCACCGTCCTGGTTCATCGCGCTGCCCCGCACGACGGCCAGCACCTGGTGCCCGTTGCGCCGCGCGTCCGACAGGCGCTCCACCAGCACCACACCGGCACCCTCGGCCAGGCCCATGCCGTCGGCCGTGGCGGCGAACGCCTTGCAGCGGCCGTCCGCCGCCAGCGCCCGCTGGCGGGAGAAGCCCACGAACTCGGTCGGTTCGGCGATGACCGTCACGCCACCGGCCAGCGCCATCGAGCACTCCCCGGCCCGCAGCGACTGGCACGCCAGATGCAGCGCCACCAGCGACGACGAACACGCCGTGTCCACCGTCACCGCCGGGCCCTCCAGCCCCAGGGTGTACGACACCCGGCCGGAGATCACACTGGCCACATTCGCGGTGGCCATATGCGTTTCCGAGTCCTCCAGGCCGGCGCCGTTCTGTCCGTAACCGGAGGTCGCGGCGCCGGCAAAGACGCCGGTCAGCGAGCCGCGCAGGGTTTCCGGGTCGATGCCGGCGCGCTCCACCGCCTCCCAGGAGACCTCCAGCAGCAGCCGCTGCTGGGGATCCATGGCGAGTGCCTCACGCGGGCTGATCCCGAAGAACCGCGGATCGAACTCGGCTGCACCACGCAGGAAGCCGCCCTCCTGGACGTAGGACGTGCCGGGGTTGTCCGGGTCCGGGTCGAACAGGCCGTCCACGTCCCAGCCCCTGTCCGTCGGGAAGCCGGAAATCGCGTCACCGCCACTCACGAGCAGTTCCCACAGCCGGTCCGGGCTGTCCACCCCGCCCGGGAAGCGGCAGCCCATACCGACGATCGCAATGGGCTCGGCCGGGTCGACCACCTGCGCCGGCACCGGCACCGCAGGCACTGTCTCCGCCCCGGCTGCCACGTCACCCAGCACTTCCCCGACGATCTGCCGGGCCAACGCGGCCGGAGACGGGTAGTCGAACACCACCGTGGACGGCAGCTGCAAACCCGTCGCCGCATTCAGACGCCCGCGCAACTCCACCGCGGTCAAGGAATCGAAACCCATGTCGCGAAACGCCCGACCGGCCGGCACCTCCGCCACCGAACCATGCCCCAACACCGCCGCCGCATGGGTCCGCACCAGCTCGGTCACCAGCCGCTCACGCTCGGCCGACGTAAGCGACGAGAGTCGCTGTGCCAGCTCACCAGCGGCTCCAGCCTCCTCCGCCGCCCCCGTAACGGACACCGCCGCCCGCTCCGGGTGAGCCTCAGCAATCCGCTCCAGCAACGGCCGCGGACGAGCCGCACCGAACACCGGAGCAAACCGCCCCCAATCCACATCCGCCACCGCCAGGAACGACTCACCATCCGCAACAACCTGACCCAACACAGCCAACGCCCGCGCCGGATCAAGGAAATTCATCCCCTGACGCAACAACCGCGCCGGCGTCACACTCCCCGGCCCGTGCTCCACCACCGCATTCACCGCATCCCAGTCACGCGTATCCCACACACCCCACGCAACCGACGACGCCACCAACCCACGCCCACGACGAACCTCCGCCAAGGCATCCAGGAAGGCATTACCCGCCGCATACGCACCATGCTCATTACTGCCCCACGTCGCCGCAATCGACGAGAACAACACAAACGCATCCAGATCCAGGCCAGTCGTCAACTCGTCCAGCCAGACCGCACCGGCACCCTTCGCACCCAGGGCCAGTTCCAATCCCGCCACGTCGGTGTTTTCCAAGCGAGCCAGGTCGGTGGCGTTCGCCGTGTGCAGTACGGCGCGCAGTGGCGCACCGTCAGCGGCGATGTGGTCCAACAAAGCGGCCACTTCGGCGCGTTGGGCGATGTCACATGCCACCACCTCCACGGTGGCACCGGCGGCCGCCAGTCGCGCGGCCAGGGACCCGACACCCGCCGCGGCCGGGCCTGAACGGCTGGTCAGCACCACCCGCTCGGCACCCTGCTCAGCCACCCACGAGGCGACGCACCGACCGACCGAGCCCGTACCACCGGTGACCAGCACCGTGCCACGCGGCGCCCAGTCATCGCGCCGCCCCCGGCGAGGAAGGGCGCGGACCAGTCGGCGGGCCATCACGCCGGCCGGACGCAGCGCCACCTGGTCCTCCGCACCATCAGCCACCACAGCACACAAACGGCCGGCCACCCGCTCATCCCACACCGACGGCAGATCGACCAACCCACCCCAACGATCCGGGTGCTCAAGACCAACCACCCGACCCAGACCCCACACCTGCGCCTGAACCGAACTGGCCAACACCTCACCCGGGCCAGTCACCACCGCACCCCGCGTCACCACCCACAACGGAGCCGCAACAGCCACCTCACCCAACGCCTGCACCAGCGCCAACGTCCCCACCAGACCCCGACTCACCAGCGAGGACTCCGCCAGCGGCGCCTCATCCAGCGCCAGCAGCGACACCACACCCGCCACCTGCGCACCCTCGGTCAGCAACGTGGTGATACGGGCTGCCAGCGCCGCACGCTCCACCTCATCCGCACCAACCTCGGCAACGACCACCTCGGCACCACGGTCGGCCAGCGCCCGCACACACCCCTGCACCAGCTCGGCGTCCCCCTGCCCGGCCGGGGCGACGAGCAGCCACGTCCCCGAGAGTGCCACCGATCCCGGAGTGGTGACCGGGGCCCAGGAGATGCGGTAGCGCCAGTCCGCCACCGTCGAGTCGTCCTGCCGACGGCGGCGCCACGACGCCAGCGCCGGCAGCACCTCGCCCAGTCGCTCGTCGTCCACCGCCAGCGTCTGCGCCAGCTCCCGCAGATCGCCGGACTCGACCGCATCCCAGAACTCGGCCTCGGCACCCGACTCCCCAGCAGCGGCCTCCCGCTCCGCCGCCTCCGCCCAGAAGCGCTGGCGCTGGAAGGCATACGTCGGCAGGTCGATCCGCTGACCGCGTGTCAGCACGGCCGCCCAGTCCACGTCGATGCCGTGCACATGGGCTTCGGCCAACGAGGACAGCAGCCGGTCCGCACCGCCGTCGTCGCGCCGCAGGGTGCCGATCACGGTGGAGGGCGCCGCTGCGGCCTCGTCCTGGCCGGCGTTCCGCGTGGCGTCCTCAACGGTGTCGGTGATCGCGGCGGTCAGCACCGGGTGCGGCGACACCTCGATGAAGGAACGCCGGCCGTCCTCGACCAGGAGCCGGACGGCACGGTCGAACTCGACTGTGGCGCGCAGACTGGCGTACCAGTAGCCCGGGCCCATCTCGGGGCCGGACAACATCTCGCCGCTCATCGACGAGATCATCGGGATCCGGGCCTCGGACGGCGCGATGCCGTTCAGCGCGGCCAGGATCTCCTGCTCCAGGGCATCGACCTGGGCACTGTGCGAGGCGTAATCCACCGGGATGAGGCGGGCACGGACGCCGTCGACCTCACAGGCAGCCGCCAGCTCCTCCAGGGCCTGCGGTTCGCCGGAAACGACGGTCGCCGCCGGGCCGTTGACCGCCGCGATCGAGATCCGCTCACCCCAGGGAGCAAGCCGGACCCGCACCCGGTCGGCGGGCTCGGCCACCGACAGCATCCCGCCACGACCCGCCAGCGCCTTCAACGCCTTGGAACGCAGCGCCACCACACGAGCGGCGTCCTCCAGGGACAGGATCCCGGCGACGCAGGCGGCGGCGATCTCACCCTGCGAGTGACCGACCACCGCATCCGGCACGACACCAGCCGCCTGCCAGACAGCGGCCAGCGACACCATCACCGCCCACAACGCAGGCTGCACCACATCCGCCGCCACCAGCTCCGGCGCACCCTCCACCCCCGCCAGAACGTCATCCAACGACCAGTCCACATACGGAGCCAGGGCACGCCCACACTCCTCCAGTCGCGCCGCGAACACCGGCGAGAAAGCGCGCAGTTCACGCCCCATCCCCAGCCACTGACTGCCCTGACCAGGGAACACGAACACCGCGCGACCGGCCCCGCCGGCCGAAGCCAGGCCGGACACCACACCGGCGGCCGGCTGACCGGTCGCCACCGCGACCAGTCCCGTCGCCAGTGCCTCGCGGTCCTCGCCCAGCACCACGGCCCGGTGCTCGAAGGCGGTCCGTGCCGTTGCCAACGACCAGGCCACGTCGGCCGGTTCAAGCTCAGGCCGGGACAGTGCGAACTCCCGCAGCCGGCCCGCCTGCGCCGCCAGGCCCTCAGCGCTCCGCCCCGACACCAGCCAGGCCGACGCCGCCGCACCCGACAGCACCGGCACCGGCGCCGACTCGGACGCGGCCTCCGACAGGGACGCCGGCTCCGGCGCCGCGCCGTTCTCGCCGGCAGTCTCCGCTTCCGCGGCGGCAGGCGCCTCCTCGACGATGAGGTGCACATTGGTGCCGCTGATCCCGAACGCCGACACGCCCGCCCGCCGCGGGCGCTCGCCCGCCGGCCACGGCCGTGCCTGGGTCAGCAGCCGCACCTCGCCCGCCGACCAGTCCACATGCGGGGACGGTTCGTCGGCGTGCAGGGTGCGCGGCAGTTCACCGTTCTGCAGGGCCAACACCATCTTCATCACGCCGGCGACGCCCGCGGCCGTCTGGGGGTGGCCGATGTTGGACTTGAGCGAGCCGAGCCACAGCGGGCGCTCCGCGTCCCGGTCCTGGCCGTACGTCGCCAGCAGTGCCTGAGCCTCGATGGGGTCGCCCAGCTTGGTGCCGGTTCCGTGTGCCTCGACCGCGTCCACATCGTCCGCGGTCAGTCGGGCGTTGGCCAGTGCGGCGCGGATCACCCGCTGCTGGGACGGGCCGTTCGGGGCGGACAGGCCGTTGGAGGCGCCGTCCTGGTTGACGGCGCTGCCAGGGATGACGGCGAGCACCTGGTGTCCGTTGCGACGGGCGTCCGACAGACGCTCCAGGACGACGACGCCGGCGCCCTCGCCCCAGCCGATGCCGTCCGCATCCGCCGAGAACGCCTTGCAGCGGCCGTCCGCGGCCAGTCCGCCCTGCCGGGAGAATTCGATGAACGCGTCCGGGACGCCCAGCACGGCCACTCCGCCGGCCAGCGCCATGGTGCATTCTCCGGCGCGCAGTGCCTGGCATGCCTGGTGCAGTGCGACCAGCGAGGACGAGCAGGCGGTGTCCACCGTCACCGCCGGGCCCTCCAGGCCGAGTGTGTAGGACACCCGGCCGGACAGCACGCTGACCGCGGTGCCTGTGGTCAGGTGCGCGTCCAGCTGCTCCTTCAGGTGCGTGCCGACGCCGTATCCGGAAGCCGACGCGCCGACGAACACCCCGGTCGCGGAGCCGCGCAGTCCCGCCGGGTCGATACCGGCGCGCTCCAGGGCCTCCCAGGAAACCTCCAGCAGTACGCGCTGCTGCGGATCCATCGCCAATGCCTCACGCGGGCTGATCCCGAAGAATCCGGCATCGAACTCGGCCGCGTCGTAGACAAATCCGCCCAGTCGTGCGTAGGGAATTCCCGTGCCGCCCAGGCGTGCGTCGTAGGACTCCTCGAAGACGTTCCAGCCGCGGTCCTCCGGGAATCCGGCGATGGCGTCCGTGCCGGCCGCCAGCAATTCCCACAGCCGCTCGGGGGTGTCCGCGCCGCCCGGGAAGCGACAGCCCATGCCGACGATCGCCACCGGCTCCGGCTCGCCCGACTCCACCTGCCGCAGCCGCTCACGGGTCTCGTACAGATCAGCCGCCACCTTCTTCAGGTAGCTCAGAAGCTGCTGATCATCTGCCATGGGAGACCCTCCTCATGCCGAACACGGGGCGATGTGATGACGAGTTGGCGGACCGCGAACAGGGCGGACCAAGCGGATGGAGAAGTGGGAGAAGTGAGCGATGCCTCATGTGCCTCATGACAGCCCCAGCTCTTTATCGATAAAGCTGAGTACTTCATCGGCGGTCGCCGTTTCGAGGCGACCGGAAACGGCCTGCCCGTGGGTGTCGGCCTGGTTTCCCTGAGTGCCCTGAGTTCCCTGACTGGCCATCCATTTCGACAGGACGGCTTGCAGACGCAGGGTGATGTCCGTACGCGTACCGCTGTCGTCCGGGACGCCCGAGAGCGCGGATTCGAGCCGGTCGAGCTCGGCAAGGGCCGATGCCGTCCCGGTCGTTCCGTCCTGCAGAAGCCCGGAGCGAAGGTGTTCGGCGAGGGCGATCGAGGTCGGATAGTCGAAGACGAGGGTGGCGGGCAGTCGGAGTCCGGTGGCGGTGTTGAGCCGGTTGCGGAGTTCGACCGCGGTGAGGGAGTCGAAGCCCAGTTCGCGGAAGGCGCGTTGGGGTTCCACCGCGTTGGCGGAGGAATGGCCGAGGACCGCGGCGGCCTCGGCACGTACGAGGTCGGTCAGCAGACGTTCCTGATCCGCGCGGGACCTGCCCGTCAGCCGCTGCTCCAGGGCGTTCCGCGACTCCGGCGCGGCCGTCTCGCCTGCCGGGGCCTCGGCACCGGCGAGTGCGGTTCGCACTTCGGGCAGGGAGGTGATCAGCGGGCTGGGCCGACGCAGGGTGAAGGTCGGTACGAACCGCTCCCAGTCGACGGCGGCGACGGTCACCGTCGTCTCGCCGCCGTCGACGGCCTGTGCCAGTGCCTGGATTGCCAGGCGGGGGTCCATCACCCGCAGTCCGTAGCGCTGCAGTTGCTCACCGGTGTCCCCGGCGCCCATTCCGCCGCCGCCCCACAGGCCCCAGGCGACCGAGGTCGCGGCCAGTCCGCGGGCGCGGCGGCTCTCGGCCAGCGCGTCGAGGAAGGCGTTGCCTGCCGCATAGCCCGGCTGCATCCGGCTGCCCCAGGTCGCGGAGATCGAGGAGAACAGCACGAACGCGTCCAGCCGCAGGCCCTTGGCCGTGGTCAGTTCGTCCAGCCAGCGCGCGCCGGCGGTCTTGGCCTCGACTGCCGTGGCCAGCTCCGCAACGGTGGTGTCCGCCAGCGGGCCGCCCTGCCCCACGCCGGCCGCATGGACCACCCCGGTCAGGGTCCCGCCCTCGGCAGCGATGTGGTCCAACAGCCCTTCCACATCGGCACGTTGGGCGATGTCGCAGGAGACGATGCGTACGTCGGTGCCGGCCGCGGCCAGGTCCGCGGCCAGCGCCGCAACACCCGCGGCCACCGGTCCGGAACGGCTGGTCAGCACCACGCGCTCGGCGCCGCGCCCGGCCAGCCACCGGCCGATGCGCCCGCCGATCGCGCCGGTACCACCGGTGACCAGCACCGTGCCGGACGGCGCCCAGCGCCCGTCGCCGGTGCGGCGGGGTGCGACCGGCACCCGCACCAGCCGGCGGGCCAGGACTCCGGCCGGCCGCAGTGCGAGCTGGTCCTCCGCACCGGCATCGGCCAGCAGCGCGCAGAGCCGGGTGGCGGTGCGGTCGTCCCATGTCGCCGGAAGATCGATCAACCCGCCCCAGCGGTCCGGGTGTTCGATGCCCGCGACCCGGCCGAGACCCCAGATCTGTGCCTGGACCGGGCTGCCCAGCGGCTCGGCGGCACCGGTCGTCACGGCGCCCTGCGTCACCGTCCACAGCGGTGCGGTGACACCCGCGTCGCCCAGCGCCTGGACGAGCCCCAACGTTCCCGCCAGCCCCTGGCTCACCGACGGGGCCTCCGGCAACGGTGCCTCGTCCAGCGCCAAGAGGGAAACCACACCGCTGAGTTGGACGTCATCGGCCAGGCGAACGGCGATCCGCTCGGCGAGCGCCGCGCGGTCCACCTCGCCCGGCGCGGTCTCGACGAGCACGGCCGTCGCTCCCCGATCGGTCAGGGCTCGTACGCAGCCCTGCACCGCCTCGGCGTCCGCGTGCCCGGACGGCGCCACGAGCAGCCAGGTGCCGGACAGCACCGCCGTGCGGGGGTCGGTGATCGGAACCCACGAGATGCGGTACCGCCAGTCGGCGACTGCCGCATCGTCCTGCTGACGACGCCGCCATGAGGCCAGGGCAGGCAGCAGCTCGCTCAGCGGCTGCCGCTCGTCGACGACCAGCGTCTCGGCGATCTCCCGCAGATTGCCGTCCTCGACCGCGGTCCAGAACTCCGCCTCGGCGCCCGTCTCCCCGTCCCCGGCGGTTGCGGACCAGGCCCGTTCCTCCGACTCCGGCCAGTAGCGCTGGCGTTGGAAGGCGTAGGTGGGCAGGTCGATCCGGTGGTGGTTCCGGCCGGGCTGCGGCTCCAGGATGGTCGTCCAGTCCACGGGGGCGCCATGAACGTGCGCCTCGGCCAGGGAAGCCAGCAGACGCTCCGCACCACCGTCATCGCGCCGGAGAGTGCCCGTGATCAGCGAGGCGGATACAGACACACCAGCGTCCTCAAGCGTGTCGGTGATCGCGGCCGTGAGGACGGGATGGGGGGAGGTCTCGATGAAGGTACGGTGACCGGACGAGGCCAGCGTGCGGATCGCCCGGTCGAACTCGACCGTGGCGCGCAGACTGGCGTACCAGTACGCCGCATCCATCTCCGGGCCCGCCAGTATCTCGCCACTCATCGACGAGATCATCGGGATACGGGCCTCGGACGGCGTGATGCCCTCCAGCGCAGCCAGGATCTCCTGCTCCAGGGCATCGACCTGGGCGCTGTGGGAGGCGTAGTCCACCGGGATGAGGCGGGCGCGGACGCCGTCGACCTCACAGGCAGCCGCCAGCTCCTCCAGGGCCTGCGGCTCGCCGGAAACGACGGTCGCCGACGGGCCGTTGACCGCCGCGATGGAGATCCGCTCATCCCAGTGAGCAAGCCGTTCCCGTACCCGGTCGGCGGGCTCGGCGACCGAGAGCATCCCGCCCCGGCCGGCAAGCGCCTTCAACGCCTTGGAACGCAGGGCTACGACCCGAGCCGCGTCCTCCAAGGACAGGATCCCGGCGACACACGCCGCCGCGATCTCCCCCTGCGAGTGACCAACCACCGCATCCGGCGTGACTCCGGTGGCCTGCCAGACCGCGGCCAGCGACACCATCACCGCCCACAACGCAGGCTGCACCGCATCCGCCGCCACCAGCTCCGGCGCACCCTCCGCCCCGTCCAACACCTCATCCAACGACCAGTCCACATACGGAGCCAGAGCCTGCCCGCACTCCTCCAGTCGCGCCGCGAACACCGGCGAGACAGCGCGCAGCTCACGCCCCATCCCCAGCCACTGACTGCCCTGACCAGGGAAGACGAACGCCACTCGGCCCACACCGCCAGGCGCGGCGACGCCCGTCACCACACCCGCAGCCGGCTGACCGGTGGCCACCGCCGCCAGCCCGGCAGCCAGACCCTCACGGTCCGCACCCGTCACCACGGCACGCTGCTCGAACATCGCCCGCGTCGTCGCCAACGACCACGCCACATCAGCCGGTTCAAGCTCAGGAAGGGACAACGCGAACTCCCGCAGCCGGCCAGCCTGCGCCGCCAGGCCCTCCGCCGACCGACCCGACACCAACCACGCCGAGGCACCGGCACCCGAAAGAACAGGCAGCTGCCTCTCAGGGACCGCCGCCTCCTCAACCGCAGGCGCCTCCTCGACGATCACATGCACATTGGTGCCGCTCACGCCGAACGCCGACACACCCGCCCGCCGCGGACGCCCGTTCGCGGGCCACGGCCGGGCCTCGGTCAGCAGCCGCACCTCACCCGCCGACCAGTCCACATGCGGCGACCGCTCGTCAGCGTGCAGCGTCCTTGGCAGCTCGCCGTGCTGGAGCGCCAGCACCATCTTCATGACTCCGGCCACGCCGGCCGCCTGCTGGGTGTGGCCGATGTTGGACTTCACCGAGCCGAGCCACAGCGGCCGGTCCGCGTCCCGGTCCTGGCCGTAGGTCGCCAGCAGTGCCTGGGCCTCGATCGGGTCACCCAGCTTGGTGCCCGTTCCATGCGCCTCCACCGCGTCCACGTCCGCGGCCGCCAGCCGGGCGTTGGCCAGTGCGGCGCGGATCACCCGCTGCTGGGACGGACCGTTCGGCGCCGTGAGGCCGTTGCTCGCACCGTCCTGGTTGACCGCACTGCCCCGCACCACCGCCAGGACCTGGTGACCGTTGCGCCGCGCGTCGGACAGCCGCTCGACCACCAGCACACCGACACCCTCGGCCCACCCCGTGCCGTCCGCATCAGCCGAGAACGCCTTGCAGCGCCCGTCCGCGGCAAGCCCCTGCTGCCTGGCGAACTCCAGGAAGGCCGCCGGTGAGCCCATCACCATCACCCCGCCGGCCAGCGCCATCGAGCACTCCCCGGCGCGCAGCGCCTGACAGGCCAGATGCAGCGAGACCAGCGAGGACGAGCACGCCGTGTCCACCGTCATCGAGGGGCCTTCCAGCCCGAGCGTGTACGACACCCGCCCCGCCAACACGCTGATGGCGCTGCCGGTCAGCAGATGCCCTGCCAGCTGCTCCTTCTGCCCCGGCCCCACGTCGTACCCGGAGGGCGACGCGCCGACGAACACTCCGGTCTGCGTACCGCGCAGCGACGACGGATCGACTCCGGCGCGCTCCAGAGCCTCCCAGGACACCTCCAGCAGCATCCGCTGCTGCGGATCCATCGCAAGCGCCTCCCGCGGACTGATCCCGAAGAAGCCCGCGTCGAACTCCACCGCGTCGTAGACGAACCCACCGACGCGGGCGTAGGACGCCCCGGTGTCGTCCGCCGTCTCCCAGCCGCGGTCCTGCGGGAAGCCGGATATCGCGTCCGTACCGGTGGCCAGCAGCTCCCACATCCGGTCCGGGGTGTCCACCCCGCCGGGGAAGCGGCAGCCCATGCCCACGATCGCCAGCGGCTCATCGTCGACCGTGCCCGGAGCACTCGATCCGGTGCCTGTGCCTGTGCCGGTGCCGGTGCCTGTTGAGCTTCCCGTCTCGTCGCCCAGCAGCTGGGTCCTCAGGTATCCGGCGAGCAGGCTGGGAGTGGGGTAGTCGAAGACCAGGGTGGCGGGCAGTTGCTGCCCGGTAGCCGCATTGAGTCGGTTGCGCAGCTCCATCGCGGTGAGCGAGTCGAAGCCCAGGTCCCGGAAGGCGCGGCCCGGTTCGACCTGGGCGAACGAGGGGAAGCCCAGCACCACGGCGGCCTCGGTGCGGACCAGGTCGGTCAGCATGCGGTCCTGCTCGGGTCGGGACAAGCCCGTGAGCCGCTGTCCCAGCGCGGTGTCACCGCTGGCGGTCGTCGCGCCGTCACCGGCTTCGGTGACGGTGTCTGTGCCGGTACCGGCCGCCAGGGCCTGCCGCACTTCCGGCAGGTTCTCGAGCAGCGGGCTCGGGCGGCGGAGGGTGAAGGTGGGGGCGAACCGCTCCCAGTCCACATCCGCGACCGTGACGGCCGCTTCCCCGCCGTCGAGGATCTGGGCAAGTGCCTGAACCGCCAGGGCCGGGGCCATCTCCCGCAGCCCATGCCGCATCGCGGGTGAGCCGGCGCCGCCTGAACCCAGGCCCTCGCCTCCCCAGAGTCCCCAGGCCACCGAGGTTGCGGCCTGGCCACGGGCCCGGCGCCGTTCTGCCAGTGCGTCCAGGGACGCGTTGCCGGCCGCGTAGCCGGGCTGCTGGCTGCTGCCCCAGGTTGCGGCGATGGAGGAGAAGAGGACGAACGCGTCCAGGTCCAGGTCTGCGGTCAGCTCGTCCAGCCATACCGCGCCCGCCGACTTGGCCGCCGTCACGGCCGCCTGCTCCGCCACCGTGGTGTCCATCAACGGGGTTGCCTGTCCCACCCCCGCCGCATGCACCACTCCGGTCAGCGCCGGGCCGGTCGCAGCGATACGTTTCAGCAGGCCCGCGGTCTCGGCACGCTGGGCGATGTCGCCTGCCACGACCTCGATGTGGCTGCCGGCCGCCGCCAGTTCGGCGGCCAGTGCCGCCACCTCCGCGGCCGCCGGGCCGGAACGGCTGGTCAGGACCACACGCTCGACGCCACGTCCGGCCAGCCATCGGCCGACGTGCCCGCCGAGTGCGCCCGTGCCACCGGTGATCAGCACCGTGCCGCGCGGCTGCCACTGCTCGCCGCCACCCGTCGGACGCGGGGCGCGCACCAGACGACGCCCCATGATTCCGGCACCGCGCAGGGCGACCTGGTCCTCATCCGTACTACCGGCAAGCAGTGCGCAGAGCCGGGCTGCGGTGCGGTCGTCCCAGGTCGCGGGCACGTCGATCAGCCCGCCCCACCGCTCGGGATGCTCAAGACCCACAACCCGACCCAGACCCCAGATCTGCGCCTGGGTCAGGCTGGCGAGCTCCTCGCCCGGGCCGGTGGCCACCGCGCCCTGGGTCAGCACCCATAGCGGTGCGGCAACCTCCACATCACCCAGCGCCTGGGCCAGGGCCAACGTCGCAGCCACACCGCGGTTCACCGCAGGGAACTCCGCGAGCGCGTCCTCGTCATCCAACGCCAACAGCGAGACGACCCCGGCCAGTTGTGGGTGCTCGCCGGTCAGGACGCCGCTGATCCGCTTTGCCAGTGCGGCCCGGTCCACCTCGTCCGCGGCAACCTCAGCCATGACCACCTGGGCGCCCCGGTCGGTCAGGGCCTGCACACAACCCTGCACCAGGACGGCATCCACCTGCCCGGCCGGCGCCACCACCAGCCACGTCCCCGACAACACCGACGTCACGGGCTCCGAAACCGGCGCCCACGTAATCCCATAACGCCAGTCCGCCACCGCCGCATCATCCTGCTGACGACGCCGCCACGACGCCAACGCCGGCAACACCTCACTGAACGGACGCTCACCATCAATCGCCAACGTGCCCGCCAGCTCTTCCAGGTCACCACCCTCCACAGCGGCCCAGAACTCCGTATCAGCCGCATCGGAAGCGCCAGACGCACCCGACGAAACACCCTGCGCCGCAGCCTCGGGCCAGTACCGCTGGCGTTGGAACGCATACGTCGGCAGCTCCACCCGCTGCCCCCGCCCCAACACCGCCGGCCAGTCCACCACAGCCCCCCGCACATGCGCCTGAGCCAACGCCGTCAGCACCGACTCCCCAGCCGGCACACCCTTGCGCAACATCGGCACAAACACCGCAGAGTCCGCCTCGTCAGCCAAGGCAGCCGAACCCATCCCCGACAACGTCCCATCCGGACCGATCTCAAGGAACAGCGATACCCCCTGCTCCACCAACGTCCCCACCGCGTCCGCGAACCGCACCGCCTCACGCGCCTGCACCGCCCAATACCCCGACCCCGGCTCCTCCACCAGCTCACCCGTCACCCCACACGCCCACAACACCTCAGGCACACCATGAACCACCCCCGACGCAGCACGATCCAACTCCCCCAACACCGGCTCCACCAACGCCGAATGAAACGCATGACTCACACTCAACCGCCGCACACGCCGACCCCGCTCAGCCCACTCCCGCACCACCCGCTCCACCGCACCCACCTCACCCGACACCACCACCGACTCCGGACCATTCACCGCCGCAACCTCCACCCCAACAACCCCCACCAAAAACTCACGCATCTCCACCTCACCAACCGCAACCGCCGCCATCGCACCACCCTCCGCCAACCCCTCCATCAACCGCGCCCGCACCGCCACCAACCGACACGCATCCTCCAACGACAACACCCCCGCCACATACGCCGCCGCAAACTCCCCCACCGAATGCCCCACCACCCCATCCGGCACCACCCCACACGCACCCAACAACGCCACCAACCCCACCTCCACCGCAAACAACCCCGCCTGCGCAAACACCGTCCGCACCACCAACTCCTCCGCACCCTCAACACGCCCCAACACCACATCCCCCACCGGCAACCCCAACTCCCCCTCCAACACCCCACACACCTCATCAAACACCCGAGCAAACACCCCACTCACCTCATACAACTCACGCCCCATCCCCACCCGCTGCACACCCTGACCCGCAAACACAAACCCCACCCGCACCGAACCACCCACACCCACCCCACCACTGACAACCCCAGCCGCCGAACGCCCCACCGCCACCGCACCCAACCCCACACCAAACTCCTCACACCCCGCACCCAACACCACAGCCCGATGCTCAAACACCGACCGCGACGCCGCCAACGACCACGCAACATCGGCTGGTTCAAGCTCCGGACGGGCGAGGGCGAATTCCCTCAGCCGACCCGCCTGCGCCGCCAGCCCCTGTGCGTCACGCCCGGACACCAGCCACGGCACCACCCCGGCACCCGACAACACCGGCTCCGACGACTGGTCGGCATCGACGGGCGCCTCCGTCTCCGCCCCCGCCTCCCTCTCCGCAGGTGCTTCCTCAACAATGAGATGGACATTGGTGCCGCTCGCGCCGAACGCCGACACCCCCGCCCGCCGCGGACGCTCACCCGCCGTCCAGGCCACCGGCTCGTTCAACAGCTGAACCGCACCCGCCGACCAGTCCACATGCGGCGACGGCTCCTCCACATGCAACGTCCGCGGCAACTCACCGTGCTGGAGGGCCAACACCATCTTCATCACCCCGGCCACGCCCGCGGCCGTCTGGGTGTGGCCGATGTTGGACTTCACCGAGCCCAGCCACAGCGGCCGTCCCTCCGGACGCTCCTGGCCGTAGGTGGCCAGCAGTGCCTGGGCCTCGATCGGGTCGCCCAGTGTGGTGCCCGTGCCGTGCGCCTCCACCGCGTCCACGTCGGCGGCCGCCAGTCGGGCGTTGGCCAGTGCGGCGCGGATCACCCGCTGCTGGGACGGACCGTTCGGCGCCGTGAGGCCGTTGCTCGCACCGTCCTGGTTGACGGCACTACCCCGCACCACCGCCAGGACCTGGTGCCCGTTGCGCCGCGCGTCGGACAGCCGCTCGACCACCAGCACACCGACACCCTCGGCCCACCCCGTGCCGTCGGCATGCGCCGAGAACGCCTTGCAGCGGCCGTCCGAGGCCATCCCCTGCTGCCTGGCGAACTCCGGGAACATGTCGGGGGTGGCCATCACCATCACCCCGCCGACCAGGGCCATGGTGCTCTCCCCGGCCCGCAGCGACTGGCATGCCTGGTGCAGCGCCACCAGCGAGGACGAGCAGGCGGTGTCCACGGTCACCGCCGGGCCTTCCAGGCCCAGCGTGTACGCCACCCGGCCGGACAGCACACTGATCGCACTGCCGGCGACCAGGTGTCCTTCCGCGCTCTTCTGCTGACGCGAGAAAGCGTCGTACCCCGAATGGGTCGCGCCGGCGAAGACGCCGGTGCGGGTCCCGCGCAGCGACTCCGGGTCGATGTCCGCGCGCTCCAGGGCCTCCCAGGAGACCTCCAGGAGGAGGCGTTGCTGGGGGTCCATTGCCAGTGCCTCGCGCGGGCTGATCCCGAAGAAGCCCGCGTCGAACTCCGCGGCGTCGTAGACGAATCCGCCCACCCGCGCATAGGAGGTGCCGCCGTCGGCCGTGGCCTCCCAGCCGCGGTCCTGCGGGAAGCCGGCGATCGCGTCCGTGCCGGCGGCCAGCAGCTCCCACAGTTCCTCGGGGCTGCGCACCCCGCCCGGGTACCGGCAGGCCATCCCGACGACCGCGATCGGCTCGACCGCCGACGACTCGATTTCCTGCAGGCGTTGGCGCGTCTCGTGCAGATTTGCCGTTACCTGCTTGAGAAAGTAACGGAGCTTTTCCTCGCTCACTTACGTCACCTCATCGGAAGGAGTCGCCGGCGGTCTGGTCGAACCGCGAACCACGAAGGGCGCAGCACGAATCGTCGAATTGTTGAATCAGTAGATACCGAACTCTTTGCCGATGAAGTCGAAGACCTCATCGTCGCTCGACGATTCGAGCTTCTCGGTAACGGCGAACTCGTCCGTACTTTCCCGGATCTCTTTCCACTTCGCCACAACTGCCTCCAGTCTAGCCGTGATACGGGCCGATTCGGCACCCTGAACAGCCGCTCCGGAGAGCAGGGATTCCACCTTGTCGAGTTCCGCGAGTAGCGGCAGATCCTGCTCGGTGCCGCTGTGGGTCAGGACCGTCAGGAGGTGTCCGGCAAGGGCGACGGGGGTGGGGTAGTCGAATACCAGGGTCGCGGGGAGTTTCGCCCCGGTGGCCTGGTTGAGCCGGTTGCGCAGTTCCACCGACGTCAGGGAGTCGAAGCCCAGGTTGCCGAAGGACTGCTCGGGTTCGATGTCCTTGGCGGAGGCGTGCCCCAGGACCACGGCGGCCTCGGTTCGGACGAGGTCGGTCAGCAGGCGGTGCTGCTCGGCCGGGGTGCGGCCGGTCAGTCGCTGCACCAGGCCGTTCTCCGACGCGTGGCCGTCTTCGGGCGTCGCCTCGGCCGCCAGCGCCCGGCGCACTTCCGGCAGGGACTCGATGAGCGGGCTCGGCCGGCGCATGGTGAAGGTCGGTGCGAACCGCTCCCAGTCCACGTCCGCGACGGTCACCGCCGACTCCCCGCCGTCGAGGATCTGGGCCAGTGCCTGGAGCGCCCGTGCCGGTTCCATGGCCCGCAGGCCGTGGCGCCGCGACTGCGCTCCGGCCTGGCCGGGTCCCGCTTCGGCGCCTGCCCAGACACCCCATGCCACGGAGGTCGCGGCCAGTCCGCGGGCGCGGCGGCTCTCGGCCAGCGCGTCGAGGAAGGCGTTGCCCGCCGCGTAGCCGGGCTGCAGACCGCTGCCCCAGGTCGCGGCGATGGACGAGAACAGTACGAACGCGTCCAGGTCCAGGTCGGCGGTCAGCTCGTCCAGCCAGCGGGCGCCCGCGGCCTTGGCCGCGGTCACCGCGGCCTGCTCGGCCACCGTGGTCTCGGCGACGGCGGTGGCCTGCCCGACGCCCGCCGCGTGCACCACCGCGGTCAGCGCCGGTCCGTCCGCCGCGATCCGGCCCAACAGCCCGGCGATCTCGGCGCGTTCGGCGGTCCGGCACGCCATGACCTCAACTCGGCTGCCGGCCGCCGCCAGCGCCGCGGCCAGCGCCGCGGCGCCGGGTGCGGCCGGGCCGTTCCGGCCGGCGAGGACGACGCGCTCGGCGCCGCGCCCGGCCAGCCACCGGCCGACGTGCCCGCCGATCGGGCCGGTCCCTCCGGTGATCAGCGCGGTGCCGCGCGGCGTCCACCGCGTACGGTCGCCCGACGGGCGCGGGGCGTGGCCCAGCCGCCGCGCCATGGCGCCGGCGCCGCGCAGCGCGACCTGGTCCTCCGTCCCATCCGCCAGCACCGCGCACAGGCGGGAGGCGGTGCGCTCGTCCCATCCGGAGGGCAGGTCGATCAACCCGCCCCAGCGGTCCGGGTGTTCCAGGCCGGCGACCCGGCCCAGGCCCCAGACCGCCGCCTGTGCGGGGCTGGTGGGCGCCTCGCCGGGGCCGGTGGTCACCGCGCCCTGGGTCAGCACCCACAGCGGGGCGGCGAGGTCCGCGTCGCCGAGTGCCTGGACCAGGCCCAGCGTCCCGGCGAGGCCCCGGTTGATGTCCGGGAACTCCGGCAGCGGTGTCTCGTCCAGTGCCAGCAGCGAGAGCACGCCGGTCACCTGTGCCTCGTCGGGCAGCGCCGCGGTGATCCGCTCGGCCAGTGCCACCCGGTCCGCCTTGTCCGCGAGGGCCTCGGTGACGACGACCCGGGCGCCGCGCTCGCCGAGCGCCCGTACGCACCCCTGCACCGGTTCGGTGTCCGTCCGGCCGGACGGGGCCACCACCAGCCACGTCCCCTGCAGCACCGCGGCGCCCGGGTCCGTCAACGGCACCCACGAGATGCGGTAGCGCCAGTCCGCGACGGCCGAGTCGTCCTGCCGACGGCGGCGCCACGACGCCAGGGCCGGCAGCACCTCGCCCAGCTGCTCGTCGTCAACCTCCAGCGTCTGCGCCAGTTCCCGCAGTTCGCCGTTCTCCACCGCGGCCCAGAACTCGGCGTCGGCACCCGTCCCCTCGGCAACGGCCTTCGGCTCGGCCGCCTCAGGCCAGTACCGCTGCCGTTGGAAGGCGTACGTCGGGAGGTCGATCCGCCGTCCGCGTTCCAGAACGGCCGTCCAGTCCACCGCGACACCGCGCACCCACGCCTCGGCGAGGGAGGCCAGCAGCCGGTCCGGGCCGCCGTCGTCGCGGCGCAGGGTGCCCGTGACCACCGTGCCGGACGTCCCGGTGTCCTCGGCGGTGTCGGTGAGTGCGGCGGTGAGCACGGGGTGCGGCGACACTTCGACGAAGGCCCGGTGGCCGGTCGCGATCAGCGCGCGGACGGCCCGGTCGAACTCGACGGTCGCGCGCAGGCTGGCGTACCAGTAGTCCGGGCCCATCTCGGGGCCGGCCAGCATTTCGCCGGTCATCGACGAGATCATCGGGATCCGGGCCGCGGACGGCGCGATGCCCTCCAGCGCAGCCAGGATCTCCTGCTCCAGGGCGCTGACCTGGGCGCTGTGCGCGGCGTAGTTCACGCGGACGGTCCGGGCCCGTACGCCGTCCTGCTCGCACGCCGCGGCCAGTTCTTCCAGGGCCGCCGGTTCGCCGGAGACGACCGTCGCGGACGGCCCGTTGACCGCGCCCACCGACAGCCGCTCGCCCCAGGCCGCGATCCGCTCCCGCACCCGGTCCACCGGCTCGGCGACCGACAGCATTCCGCCGCGGTCGGCGAGCGCGGTCAGCGCGCGGGCGCGCAGGGCCACGGCGCGGGCCGCGTCCTCCAGGGAGAGGATCCCGGCGACACAGGCGGCGGCGATCTCGCCCTGCGAGTGGCCGAGCACCGCGTCGGGGGTGACGCCGGCGGCCTGCCAGACGGCGGCCAGGGACACCATCACGGCCCAGAGCGCCGGTTGCACGACGTCCGCGGCCTCCAGGGCGGGCGTATCCTCGGCCGCCGTCAGGACGTCGTCCAGCGACCAGTCCACGTAGGGGGCGAGCGCCTCGGCGCACTCGGCCAGTCGGGCCGCGAACACCGGGGACTTCTCGCGCAGTTCGCGGCCCATGCCCAGCCACTGGCTGCCCTGTCCCGGGAAGACGAACACCGTGCGGGCGGCGCCGCCGGCCGCGGCCGTGCCCGTCACGACACCGGTGGCCGACTGGTCGGTGGCCACCGTGGCCAGACCGGCCGCCAGGGCGTCCCGGTCGGCTCCGGTCACCACGGCCCGGTGCTCGAAGGCGGACCGTGCGGCCGCCAACGACCAGGCCACATCGGCCGGTTCGAGCTGCGGACGGGCGAGGGTGAACTCCCGCAGCCGGCCCGCCTGGGCCATCAGTCCGGCGGCCGACCGGCCCGACACGACCCAGGCCGCCACTCCGCCCGGCGCCGCGGCCCCGGACAGCACCGGCAGCCGGGTCGGCGGCTCCTCGGCGGGTGCCCCGGCAGTGGCCGGCGCAGCGGTCGGCGCCTCCTCCACGATCACATGGGCGTTGGTGCCGCTCATGCCGAATCCGGAGACCCCGGCCCGCCGCGGACGCCCGTCCGCGAGCCATGGCCGTGCCTCGGTCAGCAGCCGCACGGCCCCGGCCGACCAGTCCACGTGGGGTGTCGGTTCGTCGGCGTGCAGGGTGCGCGGGAGTTCACCGTGCTGCATCGCCAGCACCATCTTCATCACGCCGGCGACGCCCGCCGCCGCCTGGGTGTGGCCGATGTTGGACTTGAGCGAGCCCAGCCACACCGGCCGGTCCGCATCCCGGTCCCGGCCGTAGGTCGCCAGCAGTGCCTGAGCCTCGATCGGGTCACCCAGTTCGGTGCCGGTGCCGTGCGCCTCGACCACGTCCACCTCGGTGGCCGTCAGCTGCGCGCCGGCCAGCGCGGCGCGGATCACCCGCTGCTGGGACGGGCCGTTGGGCGCGGTCAGGCCGTTGCTGGCACCGTCCTGGTTGACGGCGCTGCCGCGGATCACCGCCAGGATGCGGTGGCCGTTGCGCTGCGCGTCGGACAGCCGCTCGACGACCACCATGCCCACGCCCTCGGCCATGCCCATGCCGTCGGCGCCGGCCGAGAAGGGCTTGCAGCGTCCGTCGAGAGCCAGTCCGCGCTGGCGGGAGAACCACACCAGGTCCCGCGGCGTGGACATGACCGTCACGCCGCCGGCCAGCGCCATGGCGCACTCGCCGGCGCGCAGCGCCTGGCACGCCTGGTGCAGCGCCACCAGCGAGGAGGAGCACGCGGTGTCCACCGTCATCGCCGGGCCCTCCAGGCCCAGCGTGTACGCCACCCGGCCGGAGAGGACGCTGGTCGCGGTCCCGGTCATCAGATGCCCTTCGAGGCCCTCGCCGGCGTGCCGGCCGAGGGATTCGTACGCCGACATGTAGCCGCCGACGAACACACCGGTCGAGGAGCCGCGCAGGGCCGCCGGATCGAGGCCGGCCCGCTCCAGGGCCTCCCAGGAGACCTCCAGCAGCATCCGCTGCTGCGGGTCCATCGCCACCGCCTCGCGGGGGCTGATCCCGAAGAACGCCGCGTCGAACTCGGCCGCGTCGTGCAGGAATCCGCCGTGCCGGACGTAGGAGGTGCCCGTGCTGTCGGGGTCGGGGTCGTAGAGGGTGTCCAGGTCCCAGCCGCGGTCCGCGGGGAAAGCGGAGATCGCGTCCGTTCCGGCGGTGAGCAGTTCCCACAGTTCCTCGGGGCTGCGCACGCCGCCGGGGAAACGGCAGCCCATGGCGACGATGGCGATCGGCTCGCCGTCCGCGGCCGCCGGAGCGGCGGGGGCCGGGGCGCGGGTGGCGGCCTCGTCGGCCGGGGCGCCCAGCAGCTGGGTGCGCAGGTAGGCGGCGAGGACCACCGGGTCGGGGTAGTCGAAGAGCAGGGTGGTGGGCAGCGGCAGGCCGGTTCCGGTCATCAGCCGGTTGCGGAGTTCCACGGAGGTGAGGGAGTCCAGGCCGAGTTCGCTGAAGGCCCGGTCCGGCTCGACGGCGTCGAGGGAGGGGTAGCCCATCACCATGGCGGCCTCGGTCCGGATGAGTTCGGTCAGCCGGCGGGACTGCTCGGCCGGCGGCAGGGCCGTCAGTTGCCGGGCGAGTTCGCCGTCGGTGCGCTCGCCGCCGGCCGGGGTGGCGGCGGCCGCAGCGAGGCTGCGGACCTCCGGGATGTCCCGCATGAACGGGCTCCTGCGAAGGTCTTCGGCGCCGGGGGCGCTGGCCATCTGGTGCCAGTCGACCTCCATCACGGTGAGCGTGACGCAGTCGGGGTCGCGCAGCGCCTGGCCCACCACGCGGACCGCGAGCTGCGGGTCCATCAGGACCTCCCAGCGGTTGCGGCGCAGCCGCTGCCGGGCGCCCTCGCTGGCCTGGCCCAGGCCGGCGCCGTCCCAGGGGCCCCAGGCCAGTGACACCGCCGGGAGCCCGCGGGCGCGGCGGTCCTCGGCCAGGGCGTCCAGGAAGGCGTTGGCCGCCGCGTAGTTGCCCTGTCCGCCGCTGCCGAAGGTGGCGGACGTCGAGGAGAACAGGACGAACGAGTCCAGGTCCAGGCCGAGTTCGGTGGTGAGTTCGTCGAGCCAGACCGCGCCGGCGGCCTTGGGGCCGAGGGTGGTGGCCAGCCGGGAGGTGTTCAGCCGGTCCAGCACGCCGTCGTCGACGACGCCCGCGGCGTGCAGCACGTCGGTGAGCGGCGGGCCGTCGGCGCCGATCCGGTGCAGTACCCCGGCGAGGTCGTCGCGCCGGGCGGAGTCGCAGGTGAGCAGCTCCACGTGGGTGCCGGCCGCGGCCAGTCGGGCGGCCAGCCCGGCGGCACCGGCCACCGAGGGGCCGGAGCGGCTGGTCAGCACGACGCGGGGGGCGCCGCCGTCGGCCAGCCAGTGGGCCAGGTGCTGGCCGATGCCGCCGGTGCCGCCGGTGATCAGCGCGGTGCCGCGGGGCGCCCAGGCCCGGGTCCGGCGGAGCCGGGGGGCGTGGGCGAGGCGCCGGGCCAGGACGCCGGTGGCGCGGAGCGCGAGCTGATCCTCGTCGCAGCCGCCGGCCAGTACCGCGCACAGACGGGCGGCGGTGCGGTCGTCCCACACCGGGGGCAGGTCGAGCAGTCCGCCCCAGCGGTCGGGGTGTTCCAGGGCGGCGACCCGGCCCAGGCCCCACACCTGTGCCTGCACCGGTCCGTCCGGCGCCTCGCCGGGGCCGGTGGCCACCGCGCCCTGGGTGAGCACCCACAGCGGGGCGGTGAGGTCCGCGTCGCCGAGTGCCTGGACGAGTGCCAGGGTCCCGGCGAGGCCGGTGCTCACCACCGAGTGGTCGGCCAGCGGTGTCTCGTCGAGTGCCAGCAGGGACAGTACTCCGGCGAGCGGGGGGAGTTCATCCGGCGCGTCGCCGTCGGGGCGGGTGGCGTCGGTGCCGGTCAGTGCCTGCCGGATACGGGCGGTGAGCGCCGCCCGGTCGAGGTCGTCGGCGTCGAGCGCGGCCACGGCGACCTGGGCGCCGCGATCGGTCAGCGCCTGCACATGCCGCTGGGTGAGGGGGGCGTCGGCCCGGCCGGGCGCCGGGACGACCAGCCAGGTTCCGCTCAGCGCCGTGGGCGCGGGTTCGGTGACCGGCGCCCAGGTCACCTGGTAACGCCAGTCCGCCACCGCCGAGTCGGCGCGTTCCCGGCGCCACCAGGACGCCAGCGCCGGCACCACCTCGCCCAGGCGCCGGGGGTCGTCGAGGGCAAGGGTGTCGGAGAGTTCCCGGAGGTCGCCGTCCTGGACGGCGGCCCAGAAGCGGGCCTCGGCCTCGGTGCCCGCCCGGGCCGCGTCGGCCGCCTCGGCGTCGGCCGGGGCGAGCGGCCGCGTGGTGCGCAGCCAGTAGCGCTGTCGCTGGAAGGCGTAGGTGGGCAGGTCGACCGGCCGGCCCTCGCCCAGCACCGCGGTCCAGTCCACCCGCAGGCCGCGTACATGGGCCTCGGCCAGGGCGGTCAGCAGGCGCCGCGGCCCGCCGTTGTCCCGCTCCAGCGTGCCGACGGTCACCGGGACGGTCAGGCCCGCGTCCTCGGCGGTCTCCGCGATCGCGGAGGTCAGCACCGGGTGCGCGGAGACCTCGATGAAGGTGTGGTGGCCGGTCCGGGCCAGGTCGAGGACGGCGTCGGCGAAGCGGACGGTCCGCCGGACGTTGGCGTACCAGTAACCGGCGTCCAGTTCGGGCCCGTCCATCCAGCGGCCCTCGACGGTGGAGTACAGCGGCACCTGCCCGGCCGCCGGCGCGATGCCGGCCAGGGACTCGGCCAGGACCGGCGCGAGCCCCTCCACCATGGCCGAGTGCGCCACGAAGTCGGTGGCGGGGATGCGCCAGCGCAGCACCCGCCGGCGCGACAGCTCCGCCTCGAACGCGGTCAGGGCCTCGGGCTCTCCGGAGACCACGGTGGTCGCGGGCCCGTTGACGGCGGCGACCGACAGCCGGTCGCCCCAGGTGGCGAGGAGCTCCCGGACGGCCGGCTCCGGCATCACGACGGAGAGCATGCCGCCCTGGGCGTTGAGGCCGGTGAGCGCGCGGGAGCGCAGGGCCACCACGCGGGCCGCGTCGTCCAGGGACAGGATCCCGGCCACGCAGGCAGCGGCGATCTCGCCCTGCGAGTGGCCGACGACGGCGTCCGGGGTGACGCCGGCGGCCTGCCAGACCGCGGCCAGCGACACCATCACCGCCCACAGCACCGGCTGCACGACGTCGGCGGTGTCCAGGCCCGGTGCGCCGTCCGCGCCGGTCAGCACATCGTCCAGGGACCAGTCCACATACGGGGCGAGGGCCCGGCCGCACTCGGCCAGCCGGGCGGCGAACACCGGTGAGGTGTCGCGCAGTTCACGGCCCATGCCGAGCCACTGGGTGCCCTGGCCGGGGAAGACGAACACCGTCCGGCCGGTGCCGCCCGCGGCGGCCGTGCCGGTCACCACGCCGGGGGCGCGCCGGCCGGTCGCCGCCGCGGCGAGCCCGGCGGCCAGCTCCTCCCGGCCCGTGCCGGTCACCACGGCGCGGTGCTCGAACGTCGCGCGGGTGAACGCCAGCGACCAGGCCACGTCGGCCGGGTCCAGCTCCGGCCGCGCCAGCGCGAACTCCCGCAGCCGCCCAGCCTGCGCCGCCAGGCCGTCCGCGCTCCGCCCGGACACCAGCCAGGCCACGGAGTCGACGCCGGGCGCGAGGATGGGAAGTGACGCGACGTCAAGTGACTTATTACTACTGCCCGTTATGTCGCCGTCGTGAATGTCACCGTCGTGAATGCCATCGTTGTGGACGTCGGCGGGCTCCGCCGGCTCCGCCGGGCTGGGGGCCTCCTCAAGGATGAAGTGCACGTTGGTGCCGCTCATCCCGAACGCCGACACACCGGCCCGGCGCGGCCGGTCGCCCGGCAGCCACGGCACCGCCTCGTTCAGCAGCCGCACCCCGCCCGCCGACCAGTCCACGTGCGGGGTCGGCTGCTCGGCGTGCAGGGTGCGCGGCAGCAGGTTGTTCCGCAGGGCCAGCACCATCTTCATCAGGCCCGCCACACCGGCGGCGGTCTGGGTGTGGCCGATGTTGGACTTGAGCGAGCCCAGCCACACCGGCCGGTCCTCGCGCCGGTCCTGGCCGTAGGTGGCGAGCAGTGCCTGGGCCTCGATCGGGTCGCCCAGCGTGGTGCCGGTGCCGTGCGCCTCGACGGCGTCCACCTCGTCGGCGGTCACCCGGGCGTTGGCCAGCGCGGCGCGGATCACCCGCTGCTGTGCCGGGCCGTTGGGCGCCGTGAGGCCGTTGCTGGCACCGTCCTGGTTCATGGCGCTGCCGCGGATCACCGCCAGCACCCGGTGCCCGTTGCGGCGGGCGTCCGACAGCCGCTCGACCACCAGGACGCCGGCGCCCTCGGAGAGCCCCATGCCGTCGGCGTCGGCCGAGAACGCCCGGCACCGTCCGTCCACGGACAGCCCGCGCTGCCGGGAGAAGCCCACGAACTGCCCGGGGGTGCCCATCACCATCACACCGCCGGCCAGCGCCATCGTGCAGTCGCCCCCGCGCAGCGCCTGGCACGCCTGGTGCAGCGCCACCAGTGCCGAGGAGCAGGCGGTGTCGACGGTGACCGCGGGGCCTTCCAGGCCGAAGGCGTAGGCGACCCGCCCGGAGATCACGCTCCCGGCGTTGCCGGTGACGAGGTAGCCCTCGGCGCCGCCGTCGCCGTCGGCGTGGCCGGTCCCGTAGCCGGTCTGGGTGGCGCCGGTGAAGACGCCGGTCCGGGAGCCGCGGAGGGCCTCCGGGTCGATCCCCGCGCGCTCGATCGCCTCCCAGGACACCTCCAGCAGCAGGCGCTGCTGCGGGTCCATGGCGGCGGCCTCACGCGGGTTGATGCCGAAGAAGCCCGCGTCGAACGCCGCGCCGTCGTGCAGGAATCCGCCGGCCCGGGTGTAGGAGGTGCCGGGGTTGTCGGGGTCCGGGTCGAAGAGCTCGCCGATGTTCCAGCCGCGGTCCGTGGGGAAGCCGGAGAGGGTCTCCTCGCCCGCGGCCAGCAGCTCCCAGAGCCGCTCCGGGGTGTCCAGGCCGCCGGGGAAGCGGCAGCCCATCCCGACGATGGCGATCGGCTCGTCCGGGTCGCCGGCGGGGACCGGTGCCGGGGGCGCCGCGTCGCTGTCCGTGGCGCCGAGCAGCCGGCCGGTGATCTGCCCGGCCAGTACGGCCGGCGTCGGGTAGTCGAAGATCACCGTGGCGGGGAGCCGCAGTCCGGTGGCGGTGTTGAGCCGCTCCCGCAGCTCCACCGCGGTCAGCGAGTCGAACCCCAGCTCCTTGAAGGCCCGTCCGGGCTCGACCGCGGTGGCGGAGGTGTGGCCGAGGACCGTGGCCGCATGGGTGCGGACGAGGTCGGTGACGACCCGCTCGCGCTCGGCCGGCGGCAGGCCCGACAGGCGCTGTGCGAGCTCTCCCGTGCCGCCGGCGGCCGCCGTCTCCGCGGCCTCGGCGGCCTGGTCCTGCCGGGCCTCGGGGATGCGCTCCAGCAGCGGCCGCGGCCGTGCTGCACTGAACACCGGCGCGAACCGCGCCCAGTCCATGTCCGCGACGGCCAGGTACGTCTCGTCGTCCGCCAGGGCCTGCTCCAGTGCGGCCAGCGCCCGCCCCGGCTCCAGGAAGCGCGTCCCCTGCCGCAGCAGCCGCGCCGGGGTGACGCTGCCCGGTGTGTGCTCCACCGAGGCGTTCACCGCGTCCCAGTCGCGGGTGTCCCAGACGCCCCAGCCGACCGAGGTGGCGACCTGTCCGCGGGCCCGGCGGCGCTCCGCCAGCGCGTCGAGGAAGGCGTTGCCGGCGGCGTAAGCGCCGTGCTCGTTGCTGCCCCAGGCCGCGGCGATCGACGAGAAGAGGACGAACGCGTCCAGGTCCAGGCCGAGTTCGGTGGTGAGTTCGTCCAGCCACACCGCGCCGGCCACCTTGGCGGCCAGCGACAGCTCCAGCCCGGCCACGTCGGTGTCGGCCAGCCGCGTCAGATGGAACGCGGTGGCCGTGTGCAGGACCGAGCCGAGCGGCGGGCCGTCCGTGGCGATCCGGTCCAGCAGGCCCGCCACCTCGTCGCGCCGGGCGAGGTCGCAGGAGACCACCTCGACGCGGGTGCCCTTGCCGGCCAGTTCCGCGGCCAGCGCCGCGACGCCCGCCGCGGCCGGGCCGGAGCGGCTGGTGAGGACCACCCGCGGGGCGCCGTGTGCGGCCAGCCAGGGGCCGATGTGGCGGCCGATCCCGCCGGTTCCGCCGGTGACCAGCACCGTGCCGCGCGGTTCCCAGGCGGTGGGCCGGGCGGTACGGGGCTGGGCCCGCACCAGGCGCCGCGCCAGCGCGCCCGGGCCACGCAGCGCGACCTGGTCCTCCGCGCCGTCGGCGAGCACCGCGCACAGGCGGGCGGCGGAGCGCTCGTCGAGCGTCGCCGGCAGGTCGATCAACCCGCCCCAGCGGTCCGGGTGTTCCAGACCGGCGACCCGGCCCAGGCCCCAGATCTGCGCCTGTACGGGCCCGGCCGGCTCGTCGGCGGGGCCGGTCGCCACCGCGCCCCGGGTCAGCACCCACAGCGGGACGGTCAGGCCGGTGTCGCCCAGCGCCTGGACGAGGCCCAGCGTCGCGGCCAGGCCCTGGTTCACCACCGGGCGGCCGGCCAGCGGCGTCTCGTCCAGTGCCAGCAGGGAGACCACCCCGGCCACCGCGGTGTCCCCGGCGTCGGCCAGGGCCGCGGTGATCCGCTCGGCCAGGGCCGCGCGGTCCACCTCGGCCGGGCCCGCCTCGACGAGGGCGGTCCGCGCACCCCGTGCGGCCAGCGCCCGCACCGTCTCCCGGACCGGCTCGGCCTCCGCGTGCCCCGCCGGGGCCACCACCAGCCAGGTCCCCGACAGCACCGCCGGCGCCGGCTCGGCCATCGGCACCCACGAGACGCGGTAGCGCCAGTCGGCCACCGCCGCGTCGTCCTGCCGGCGGCGGCGCCAGGACGCCAACGCCGGGAGCAGCGCGCCCAGTTGCTCGTCGTCGAGCCCCAGGGCGTCCGCCAGTTCGCGCGGGTCGCCGGCCTCGACCGCCGCCCAGAACTCCGCCTCCGCGGCGCTCTCCAGGCCACCGTCGGCGCCTGCGGCGGACGCGCTGAGCGCCGCCGGCTGGAGCCAGAACCGCCGCCGCTGGAAGGCATAGGTGGGCAGCGCGACCCGCCGTCCCTGCTCCAGCACGGCCGTCCAGTCCACCGCGACACCGCGGACGTGGGCCTCGGCGAGCGACGCCAGCAGCCGGGCCGCACCGCCGTCGTCGCGCCGCAGCGTCCCGGTGATCACGGTCGCGGGCACACCGGTGTCCTCGGTGGTGTCGGTGATCGCCGCGGTCAGCACCGGGTGCGGCGACACCTCGACGAACGACCGGTGCCCGTTCTCCACCAGGGTCCGGATGGCCCGGTCGAACTCCACCGGCTCCCGCAGGCTGGCGTACCAGTACTCCGGCCCCATCTCGGGGCCGGCCAGCATCTCGCCGCTCATCGCCGAGATCATCGGGATACGGGCCTCGGACGGCGTGACGCCCTCCAGCGCGGCCAGGATCTCCTGCTCCAGGGCATCGACCTGGGCGCTGTGCGAGGCGTAGTCCACCGGGATCAGCCGGGTCCGTACACCCTCCTGCTCGCACACCGCGGCCAGCTCCTCCAGCGCCTCCGGAGCACCGGAAACCACCGTGGCCGCCGGCCCGTTGACCACGGCCACCGACACGCGGTCGCCCCAGGGGGCGAGGCGCTCCCGTACACGGTCGGCGGGTTCGGCCACCGACAGCATGCCGCCGCGACCCGCGAGAGCGGTCAGGGCGCGCGAGCGCAGCGCCACCACCCGCGCACCGTCGTCCAGGGACAGCGCCCCGGCGACACAGGAGGCCGCGATCTCCCCCTGGCTGTGCCCGACCACCGCGTCCGGCGTGACACCGGCCGCCTGCCACACCGCCGCCAGCGACACCATCACCGCCCACAGCGCCGGCTGCACCACATCCGCCGCCACCAGCTCCGGCGCGCCCTCCGCGCCCGCCAGTACGTCATCCAGCGACCAGTCCACATACGGAGCCAGCGCCTGCGCGCACTCGGCCAGCCGCGCCGCGAACACCGGCGACACGGCGCACAGTTCACGTCCCATCCCCAGCCACTGGCTGCCCTGCCCCGGGAAGACGAACACCGTCCGGCCCACGTCACCTGACGGCAGTGCGCCGGTGATCACACCGGGGGCAGGCTCACCGGTCGCCAAGGCGGCCAGGCCCGCGAGGAGTTCGTCGCGGTCCGCGCCCGTGAGCACGGACCGGTGCTCGAAGGTCGACCGGCCGGTGGCCAGCGACCAGGCGACGTCCGCGGGGGCCTGCTCGGGCCGTGTCCGCGTGAACTCGCGGAGCCGGCCCGCCTGTTCGGCCAGGGCCTCGGCGGTGCGCCCGGAGACCAGCCACGCCGACACTCCGGCTCCCGAGAGCACCGGCGCCGCGGCCGGCTCCGTCGCCTCCCCGGCGGACGGCTCGACGCCGCCGTCCCGGGCGTCCTCGCGATCGTCCTCGGCGTCGGCGTCGGTCACCGCGACCTCGGCGGACGGCGCCTCCTCGACGATGACATGGGCGTTGGTGCCGCTGATCCCGAACGCCGACACACCGGCCCGGCGCGGCCGGTCGCCCGACAGCCACGGCACCGTCTCGTTCAGCAGCCGCACCCGGCCCGCCGACCAGTCCACGTGCGGGGTCGGCTCCTCGGCGTGCAGAGTGCGCGGCAGTTCACCGTGCCGGAGCGCCAGCACCATCTTCATCACGCCGGCGACGCCCGCCGCCGCCTGGGTGTGGCCGATGTTCGACTTCAGCGATCCCAGCCACAGCGGACGGTCCTCGGGCCGGTCCTGGCCGTAGGTCGCGAGCAGTGCCTGTGCCTCGATGGGGTCGCCCAGCGTGGTGCCGGTGCCGTGCGCCTCCACCGCGTCGATCTGGTCCGCCGGCACCCGGGCGTTGGCCAGCGCGGCGCGGATCACCCGCCGCTGCGACGGGCCGTTCGGCGCGGTGAGGCCGTTGCTGGCACCGTCCTGGTTGATCGCACTGCCGCGGACCACCGCCAGGACGTCGTGCCCGTTGCGGCGGGCGTCCGAGAGCCGCTCCACCACCAGCACGCCCACGCCCTCGGCCCAGCCGGTGCCGTCGGCGTCCGCGGAGAACGGCTTGCAGCGCCCGTCGGCGGCGAGCCCCCGCTGCCGGGAGAACTCGGCGAACATCTGCGGGGTGGCCATCACCGTGACCCCGCCGGCCAGGGCCATCGTGCACTCCCCGGCGCGCAGCGCCTGGCAGGCCAGATGGAGCGCCACCAGCGACGACGAGCAGGCGGTGTCCACCGTCACCGCCGGTCCCTCCACGCCCAGCGCATAGGCCACCCGCCCGGAGAGGACGCTGGTCAAGGTGCCCGTCAGGACATGCCCGTCGACCTTCTCGGAGTCCTCCTGCGTGCCCGGGCCGTACCCGGAGGAATAGGCGCCGGTGAACACGCCGGCCTGGGTGCCGCGGAGGGCCGCCGGGTCGATGCCGGCCCGCTCCAGCGCCTCCCACGACACCTCCAGCATCATCCGCTGCTGCGGGTCCATCGCCAGCGCCTCCCGCGGGCTGATCCCGAAGAAGCCGGCGTCGAACTCCGCGACGTCGTGCAGGAATCCGCCCTGGCGGGCATAGGGGCTCTCCGCGGGGTCCGGGTCGTACAGCCCGGCGGCGTCCCAGCCCCGGTCCTGGGGAAATCCCGAGATGGCGTCGGTGCCCGCGGTCAGCAGCTCCCACAACTGGTCCGGGGTGCCCACCCCACCCGGGAAACGGCAGCCCATACCCACGATCGCGAGGGGCTCCTGGCTGCGCTCCTCGACCACACGCAAACGTCGGCGAGTCTGCCGCAGATTAGCGGTAACCAGCTTGAGGTAATCGCGAAGCCTGTCTTCGTTCGCCATTTGTCCACCAGTCCGTGATTCGCCAACGCTTGCCAGTCTGGATATTTACGTCGCTGGTATTCGGGTCGTCGTGGTATGCCGAGTCATCGCCGCAGAGCAGGACTCGGCGGCTCCGCGGGGCATATGCAATCGCCGTAAGCATTACGGAGCCACACCGGACGGTGTCAATGGCGATGGTCGGGGGGGAAGGTGAATGCCCGATCCCCCGGCACCATCTCTCACATTCCGCAGAAATTCTGAGTGGGGATTCCGTCTCGGGCCGACGCGCCGTTCCTGAATACGCGCCGCGGCCGGTTGTCCGGGCTGCGGTGTTCGTCCGCCGGGGCGGTACCAGGGTCGGGTGCGCCGACATCCAGCACGTTTGTACCGCCGGCCCCGCTGTTCAAGCCACCGCGGCCCGGGAGGAACCGGATCCGGATTGCTCAACTGCGGGAGTGGGCAGTCCTTCTGACGTGGGGCCGGCGCTCGACTCGTGCGGCGGTGCGTAGCGGCCGTGCCGGCGTTCAGCTGACGCGATCGCCGCAGTTGAACACCTGTGCGGGCGGCAGCGGTCCGCACCCGAACACGCCTGCCGCACCGGCCCGTTGCCGGCGCGGTCCGCCGTGCACGACAGCAGCGCAGGGTGCCCGGCGTGCACAAGTGCCGTGCACCGTACACCGATCGGTTCACGCCACTCGCCGGCAGCGAAATGCGGTGCGCACACTCATGACAAAAGTCATGATCGAACGATGAAGGACCTCACTGTCCCGCCCTCGCCCGCTCCGCCACCATGGCCTTCGTGAACGGAGAACGCCCTGGTCCGACAGGCGGCTGCCGACCCCGAACGGCCCGCCGCCGCAGCGCGGTTCGGGCTGCCCACGGCGCCGGACGGACATCGTCCGGTCCTGCCCCCGCAGCCTCTGTGGGACCTGCCGGCCGGGTGCGTCAGCGCCTCCGCGTCCTCGCTTTACGCACCCTGGATTCCCGCGTCCGGATTCCCGTGCGCGATGTGACCAAGGTGATGCCTTTCCGTCCCGTTTCTCACCTCCGGTCCACCGGAGTTACGCATGGCCGATATTCATGCACCGGGGCGGGACCCCTCATCGTTCCCATGGGCCCGCGGCACCGGGCCGAAAGGCGATGGATACCGTGGACATACTGCTCGGTAGTAGGCCGCGCATCCGAATGCGAGGACGGTAGCGTGCTATGTACGAAGGCATGAGGCCGCCAGGCGACTGGTCGGCCGTCACCCCGGAGCGATGGTCCAGGGGGTGGCGACGGCTGGTCCTGGCGGCCGGAATGCTCGCCTTCCCTCTGGTGACGGCGGCTCAGGTCCCCACGTACACACGCGGCGCGGACACCGCCATCGGATATGCGATCGTCGCCGGCTTCTGCTGCGCCTGCGCCTGTGCCGGCGCCGCGGCCGCGCGACTCGCCTGGACGACGTTCTGGCTGATGCTCGGCATCATGACCGCGCTGTTCGTCGCCGCGCTGCCGTACGCCCGGACCGACGCCTTCTTCCTCTGCGCGGTCATCGTCTCGCTGGCCGCGGTCTTCGTACGCCGCCATGTGGCACTGACGGTGGCGTCCTTCGCACTGGCCAGTCTCGTCGTCCCGTGCCTGGTCCGCTCGTGGGGGACGGGGCCCGGCTGGGGCCAGGCGCTCGCCATCGTCTTCACCTCCCTGACCGTCTACGCCTTCTCCGAGATCGCCCGCGCCAACCGCTCGCTGGTCGAGGCGCGGGCCGAGGTCGCCCGCCTGGCCTCGGAGGCCGAACGGGCCCGTATCGCCCGCGACTTGCACGATCTGCTCGGCCACTCCCTCACCGCCATCACGGTCAAGAGCGGTCTCGCCCGGCGCCTCGCCGCGAGCGAGTCCTCCCGCGCGCTGCCCGAGATCACCGAGGTGGAGACCCTCACCCGCCAGGCGCTCGCCGATGTGCGCGCCGCGGTCTCGGGGTACCGGGACGTGACGCTGGTCTCGGAGCTGGCGCGCGGCAGGGAGCTGCTCCGGGCGTCGGGGGTCACCGCGGACCTCCCCACGGCCGCCGACGTGGTCGACGGCGCCCACCAGGAGCTGTTCGGCTGGGTGGTCCGGGAGGGCCTCACCAATGTCGCCCGGCACGCCCGCGCCAGCCGGTGCACCGTCATGCTCTCCGCTTCCGCGGTGGAGGTCCGCGATGACGGCGTGGGCGCTCCGGCCTCCGACGGCAACGGCCTCTCCGGTCTGCGGGAGCGGGTCGCGGCCGCCGGCGGCCGGGTGGAGGCCGGCCCCATGAGCCCACGGGGCTGGCGCCTGCGGGTATCGCTCGAAGAGAGGGTGGCCACACCATGACGATCCGTCTTTTGCTCGCCGACGACCAGGAACTGATCCGTCAGGCGCTGTGTGCCCTGCTGGGTCTGGAGGACGACTTCGACGTCGTCGCCTCCGTGGGGCGGGGCGACGAGATCGTCGACGCCGCCCGCACGTCCCAGCCGGACGTGGCGCTGCTGGACATCGAGATGCCCGGCCTGGACGGCCTGGCCGCCGCGGCGGTGCTCGCCAAACAGGTGCCGTCCTGCAAGGTGGTCATTCTGACGACGTTCGGTCGCGCGGGCTATCTCCGTCGGGCCATGGACGCCGGCGCCGTCGGCTTCGTGGTGAAGGACGCCCCGGTCGAGGTGCTCGCCGACGCCATCCGCCGCGTGATGAAGGGAGAGCGGGTGGTCGACCCGGCCCTGGCCGTGGCGACGCTGGCGGCGGGGGAATCCCCGCTCACCGCACGGGAGCGCGATGTGCTCATCGCCGCCCGCTCCGGTGCCACGGTGGCCGAGATCGCCGCCAATCTCTACCTCTCCGAAGGGACCGTGCGCAACTACCTGTCCGCGGCGACCACCAAAACCCAGACCCGCAATCGGATGGAAGCGTTACGCGTCGCCGACGAACGCGGCTGGCTCTAGGAGAAGCGGCTAGCTCCAGGAGGAGAGGGCCGACGAACCGCATTGCGACCGAACCGGCGAACCGCATGGTGACCGATGCGGGACCGTCAGTGTTCAACGGCAGTCATTTCACGGGGAGTTCGGCGATTGCGGAGAGATGTCCGCCGACCTGCCGCTCCTCTTTACCGAACCCACTGATATGACGTCTCGACATCACCGGGAAGGATCAGCAACCATGTGACGCAGGTGTCGTGAGTGAGTCATGAGCTTCCGGAGGAAACCGCGCTCGACACGGCTGCGGCCGGTGAATGAATGGGGGATCGGCGTGACCAAGCGGACTGGCTTTCGCAGAACGCGAGGACCTTACCCCGGACCGGCGGGCAGACCCAGGGCGACGACGCGTGCCGCCGGCTCGACATCGATGTCGGCCGCGGCCCGCAAATCCGGCGACACGGCTCTCGGGAAACCCCCGGGGCGAACCCGGAGTAACACCAGACCACCGCGCATGGTTGCTGCCGTACGTCCCATGGTGATGACGGCGTGAGCCCGGGCCCACGCATACCAGGACCGCGAAATCCCTGACGTCCCGATCCTGACCAGATCAACCACAGTATCTTCGCACCGGTAATATCCTTGTAACCCACACGCAAGAGGGTTGCTGACTGTCTGCGTAAAAATTCACGCCTTATGACCCAGTGACGGGGGAGTTGACTTCGGTCATGAATTTGCCATTACAGCACAGCGCACGCCTGGGCGATTCCGAACGGGAGGGGGAGGTCGTCAGCTTCGCCAGACGGGCCGCGTCCGGCAGAAGTCAGCAAAGACAGATCATGTCCGTTCCGCTGACGTCGCTGCTGCCCGGCGATTCTCCTCGTCTGAACGGTGAGGACGCCGAGCACGTCGCGCGGCTCGCGGAATTCGACGGGCCGCTGCCGCCCCTTCTCGTCGATGTGCGCACCATGCGGGTGATCGACGGTATGCACCGCCTGATGGCCGCCTCGCTGAGAGGCCAGGAGGCGATCGATGTCGAATTCTTCGACGGTACCTCCGAGGAAGCGTTTCTGCGTTCCGTCGAAGCCAATGTGAAGCATGGCCTTCCCCTGTCGCAGGCAGATCGCCGGGCCGCGGTCGAGCGCATCATCAAGTCCCATCCGCAGATGTCCGACCGGGCCATCGCCCATGCCTCCGGGCTGAACGCGAAGTCCGTGGCGGTCATCCGGCGGCGGCTGGCCGGCTCGGCACCGCAGCCGAAGGCACGCATCGGCAGGGACGGAAAGGTTCACCCCCTCAGCAATGTAGAGGGCCGGGAACGGGCCGCCGCACTGATCCTGGAGAATCCCCAGGCATCCCTGCGCGAGGTGGCGCGGCTCGCGGGGATATCGGCCGCGACGGTGAGCGACGTACGGAAGCGGCTGGCCTCGGGGGAAATGCCGGTGCCCAAGCGGAAATCGGACACCCAGGAGGCGGAAAAGAGCCGGGAAAGCCCCGCCGCCGTGCCGGATACGGAGACGCAGGATGGCCGAAAAACCCGGCTGGATCGTCCGGATCTGCGTCCGTCGCTGGAGAAACTCCTGCGGGATCCGTCCCTGCGGCTCAAAGAGGACGGCCGGCAACTCCTGCGTCTGCTCTCGCGGAACGCCGATGCCAAGCAGGGCATGCAGAAGCTCGCCGCCGCAGTGCCGGCGCACTGTACGGAAGCCGTGGCCGTCCTGGCGAAGGAGTACGCCGAAATGTGGCTTGAATTCGCACAGGGATTGACCTGAGCGCACCTACATCCCGTCGGGGGGCCATATCCCCTGAGGAAACCCGCGCGTTCCGGTCGGCGGACCGCGCGGACCGCACTGCTGAGCTTGAGCAAACCAGCCTCCGGCGCCTCGGTCGGGAGATGGCATTTACCTGCCGACCATGATGGTTTGCCGGTAGGCGGAGCAACAGTGAGATCGCCCATCACTTCATCCATGACATTTGTCATCGAAGAATGATGAGTTTGGAACGGAAGTTCGCACGGCGGCTGTGTGGCGCGGTCCGGTGACCGCGCCCGCCACAGTCCGCACAGACACTCCCACGCACCCGGCCGGTGGCACAGACGGAAACGCATTTCTTTCAACTGCCGGGCAACTTCCGGGAATTGTCCGGGCGTTGGCGAGCGTTGACAGAGTTCTACCGCCGTGAGGAGTATCCCCCCACTGCGCACATCACGTCCGGAAAGGCGGAGAACAATGCCGGAGGGCACCCAGCACCACACGGCGTCGAGAAGCGAACCGAGCGGCTACCGCCGGCCGATTTCCCCGATCGAATGGTGGTTTGTCGGCCACCCGGACTCCCAGTCGGCCACCATCCAGTTCCTCGTCGAGGGCGTGGGCCGTCTCGAACCGCGGCAGCTGGCCCGGGCGGTGGAGACCGCCTCCGCGGCCTGCCCGGGCGCACGGCTGGTGCGCGAGGGGCTGACCTGGGTGGACTCCGGCCTGGCTCCGGCCGTGCACGTCGTGGACGGGAGCGGTGCGGACGCCGGGGATGTGCTGCGGCTGCCCGAACTCCAGGCCCCGCTCGCCGGCCCGGACACCCCGACCTGTGAAGTGGTGCTGGTCCACGGCCCGGTCACCACGCTCGCCTTCCGGGCCGACCATGCGGTGATGGACGCCAACGGCCTGCTGCTCTGGGCCCTCGACGTGTTCCGTGCGCTGCGTGGCGAAGCGCCCGTCGGCGCACCGGATCCGATCAACGCCGTCGACGTCCTGGCCGAAGTGGCCGACGTCGAGGAGCTGTCCCTGCCCGCCTACGACCGGCCCCCGGTCCTGGGGCCGCGCGGCGCGGCCGACCGCTCGCGCTCGGTGTCCGGACGGCGCAGCGTCCAGGGCAACCACCCGGGCATGGTCGCCAAGCTGGCGACGGCCCTGGTGGCGGCTGCCGGACTGGCCGACGCCCGGTTCTTCGTCCCGGTCGATCTGCGCCACCACCGGCCGGAGGCGCGCACCACCGGGAACATGTCGCACGGCGTGCACCTGGACGTGAAGGCCGGCGAGAGCTGGGAAGCGGTGCACGAACGGCTGCTGCGCGCGCTCTCCGAAGGGGAGGCCACGCGCAAGGCACCCCCCGCCGACCTGCTCACCCGCACCGTGGCCGAGCTCAACGAGGCCATCACGGCGCTGGACGACAAGATCTGCCGCGAGAACGCCTTCCCGACCAACGCCGTGCTGTCCCATGTGGGCCGGGTCTCCCTCGCCGACCTGCACACACCGGAGTTCACCGCGCACACCGCCTACTCCGTGTCCCGGCCGGTCCCCGCCGGCGCGCCCGACGTGGCCGTGCTGGAGGTGAACGGCCGTACCGAGATCACGCTGTCCTGGTGGGACGCCCCGGAAACCGGCGGGCAGACGGCGGCACTGCTGGACCGGCTCGCGGAGGAGCTCTCACCGTCCGCGCACCGGAACTGGCCCGGCAACAGCACCGCACGTCCGCTGCCGTCCGAGGACGACATCGTGGCGATGTTCCTCCGCCAGGCTGCCGCCACACCCGGCCGGGTCGCACTGGACGGCCCTGAAGGCGAGGTCACGTACGAGGAGTTCGCCCGGCGGACCGCGGTGGTGGCGGCGGAGCTGCGGGCCCTCGGTGCCGGCCGGGAGTCGGTGGTCGGGGTGCTCGCCGACCGCTCGGTCTCCGCGCTGGTCGCGATCTGGGGCGTCCTGCGCGCGGGGGCGGCCTATCTGCCGCTGGACCTCGACCTCCCGGATGCCCGGATCCGCGAGGTGCTCACCGACGTCGACGCTCCGGTGTGTCTGATGGAGCGCACGCAGGAGACGCGGGAGTGCCTGCCGGAGGAGTGCGCCCCCCTGGTGATCGAGGCGCTGGACCACGCCGCCGAACCGCCGGCCCTGGAGGCCGACATCCACCCGGAGGACCTGGCGTACGTGATCTACACCTCCGGCTCGACCGGCCGTCCCAAGGGCGTGCAGATAGAGCACCGCGGCCTGACCAACTATGTGCACTGGGCGGCCCGGGAGTTCGGCATCGGCGCGGAGAGCCGGGTGCCGCTGCTGTCGTCGCTCTCCTTCGACGTGTCCGGCAACACCGTGCTGCTGCCGCTGGTGTTCGGCGGCACGGCCGTGCTGCGTCCGGGCGCGGTCAGCCACACCCTGCTGCGCGAACTGCTCGTCCGGTGCCGGGCCGACGCGCTCTTCCTGACGCCGTCGCACCTGGAGCTGATCAGCCGGCTCGACCTGACGGTGGAGGGGTTCCGTTCGGTGGTGGTCATCGGCGAGCAGCTGCGCCGTTCGGTGGCCGAGCGCGCGCAGGAGGTCTTCGGCCCGGAGTGCCGGATCATCAACAGCTACGGCCCGACCGAGGCCACCATCGTGCTGACCCGGCACGTCTACTCCCCCGAGGCCGACACCGGCCCCGCCGTGCCCATAGGGGCGCCGACGGACAACAGCACGGTGTTCCTGCTCGACGCACAGCAGCGTTTCGTGCCGGTGGGCGAGCCGGGCGAGATGTATCTGGGCGGGGTGCAGCTGGCGCGCGGGTACCACGGCCGTGCCGACCTCAACCGGGAGCGGTTCGTGCGGCTGGCCGACGGCACCCGCGTCTACCGCACCGGTGACATCGCCCGGGTCCTGCCCACCGGTGAACTGGAGTTCATCGGGCGCAGCGACGACCAGGTCAAGGTGCTCGGCCATCGGGTCGAGCCGGCCGAGATCGCCCAGGCCCTGGAGTCCCATCCGGCGGTGGACGCCGCCGTGGTGGTGCCTCGTGCGCAGCCCGGCGACGCCGCGCACAAAGCCCTCTGCGCGTATGTGATCAGCGCCGCCGGGGTGTCCGTCGCGGACCTGAACGCCCATGTGGCGCGGTTGCTGCCGCCCTACATGGTGCCCGCCGCGACGGAGGTGGTGGCGAGCCTCCCGTACACCCTCAACGGCAAGGTGGACGTGCGCGCGCTGCCGGACCCGTTCCGGCGGGACCGGCGGACCGTCACCGGCTCCGCCAGGGACGCCTACGCCGCCGCGATAGCCGGCATCTGGTCGGAAACCCTGGGCGTGCCGCCGGACGAGATCGACGACACCGCCGACTTCTACCAACTGGGCGGCAACTCGGTGCTGTTGCTGGCCATGCTGGCCGCGGTCTCCCGCGAGGTGGTCGGCAGCGCGGCGGAGGACGACTTCATGTCCGGCCTGGGCCGGATCGTCCGGGAACCGACCCTGGCCAGGGTCAGCGAGCTGGCCCGGCAGACCCGCGCGGCGGCTCCGGCAGGCGACGACGGGTGACCGGGAGCACCGTCAGCCCGCCGCGGCGAGGACGAGGGGGAGGACCCGCTCGCTGCCGGCCCGGCGGAGCAGGCGGGCGGCGACGGCGAGGGTCCAGCCGGAGTCGGTGTAGTCGTCCACGAGGAGTACGGGGCCCGGAGTGCGCTGCAGGGCGTCCGCGAGCTCCTCGGAGACGGTGAAGGCGCCGGAGAGCGCCCGGAGCCGCTGGGCGGAGTTGCTGCGGCGTGCCGCGTGCGCGCCGCCCGGCCCGCTGTACGTCAGGGTGCCGAGGAACGGGAGGCGGCCGACGGTGGCGATGCCCTGGGCGAGCGAGCCGACCAGTTGCGGGCGGGCCAGCGACGGTACGGCGACGACTCCGGCCGGGCGGGCGGTGGCGTCCGGGACGTTCGGCGCCCAGCCTCCCGGGGAGCGTGCCCAGTCGGCGAGGACGGCGACGGCGGCCCGCAGGACGTCGTCGGGGACGGGGGCGTCGGGGGCGCTCTCCGCCAGCAGCGGGCGCAGCCGGTTGCCCCAGCCGATGTCCGAGAGCCGGCCCAGGGCACGGCCGGTGGCGCACTGCTCGTCGGCCGGGATGCGGCCCTTGAGCTCGATGCCCAGTGCCGGCATTCCCGTCGGCCACATCCGGCGCGGTTCGATCTCCGTCCCGGGCCGGTCCAGCTCCTTCTCCGCCGCCGTCAGCGTCTCCGCCGAGACCGCGGAATCGGCCCACGGGCCCGCGCAGTTGTCGCAGCGGCCGCACGGCTCGGCCCCCTCGTCGTCCAGCTGCCGGCGCAGGAACTCCATCCGGCACCGGGACGTGCCCACATAGTCGCGCATGGCCTGCTGCTCGGCCGCGCGCTGCCGGGCCACCCACGCGTAGCGTTCGGCGTCGTAGACCCACTCGGCGCCGGTGGCCGTCCAGCCGCCCTTCACGCGCTGGACCGCGCCGTCGACGTCGAGCACCTTGAGCATCGTCTCCAGGCGGCTGCGCCGGAGGTCCACCACCGCCTCCAGAGCCGGCACGGACAGCGGGCGGCCCGCGTCGGCGAGGGCGGCGAGGGTCTGCCGGACCTGCGCCTCGGGCGGGAAGGCGGTGTCGGCGAAATAGCGCCAGATGGCCTCGTCTTCCGCGCCCGGCAGCAGCAGCACCTCGGCGTGGGCCACCCCGCGGCCCGCCCGGCCGACCTGCTGGTAATAGGCGATCGGCGAGGACGGCGCGCCGAGATGCAGCACGAAGCCCAGGTCCGGCTTGTCGAACCCCATGCCCAGCGCGGACGTCGCCACCAGTGCCTTGACGCGGTTGGCCAGCAGGTCCTCCTCGGCCTGCAGCCGGTCGGCGTTCTCCGTGCGCCCGGTGTACGAGGCCACCGGGAAGCCGCGCTGCCGCAGATAGGCGGTGGCCTCCTCGGCCGCGGACACGGTGAGGGCGTAGATGATCCCGGAGCCGGGCAGCTCGTCCAGGTGCTCGGCGAGCCAGGCCAGGCGGTGCGCGGCGTCCGGCAGCCGGACCACACCCAGCCGCAGACTCTCCCGCTCCAGCGGTCCGCGCAGCACCAGGGCCTCGCCGGCGCCGGTGCCGAGCTGCTCGGCGACGTCCGCGGTGACCCGTGCGTTGGCGGTCGCGGTGGTGGCCAGCACCGGCACGCCGGGCCGGAGGTCGGCGAGCATGGCCCGCAGCCGGCGGTAGTCCGGGCGGAAGTCATGGCCCCAGTCGGAGATGCAGTGTGCCTCGTCGACCACGAGCAGGCCGGTGGTCGCCGCGAGCCGGGGCAGCAGCTGATCGCGGAAGTCCACGGAATTGAGGCGCTCCGGGCTGACGAGGAGGACGTCGGTCCCGCCGCGCTCGACCTCCTCGTGGATGGCGGCCCACTCCTCGGGGTTGGCGGAGTTGATGGTGCGCGCCCGGATACCTGCCCGCTCGGCCGCCTCGACCTGGTTGCGCATCAGGGCCAGCAGTGGCGAGACGATCACCGTGGGGCCGGCGCCGCGGCGGCGCAGCAGCGCGGTGGCGACGAAGTACACCGCCGACTTGCCCCAGCCGGTGCGCTGCACCACCAGAGCGCGCCGGCCCTCCTTCACCAGGGCCGACACCGCCTGCCACTGGTCCTCCCGCAACCGCGCCGAGCCCCCCGGGTCACCGACCAGCTCGGCGAGGATGGCATCGGCTTCGGCGCGCAGCTCCCGTTCGTCCATGCCTCCATGCAACCGGATGCCACTGACAATCAGCCAACTCACTCAGCGTGACCCCGCGCTCGCGAACGGTTCGCGGATCGCTCGCCGGCCGGACCGGCGGCCACCGGGCGGGCACTGGACGGGCATTGGGCCGCCCACGGAATGCCCCTGCCGGTCTCCGCCCCGGGGGGCGACCCGTCGCCGACGGCGGGAACGGGAGCGAGCGAGGGAGGGGGCGCACCCGGGTATCGGAGGCGGTCGCGGCGGGCAGAGATAACGGCAGGGCACCAGGCGTTTCCGGCCGCGGGCGGGAATCGCTCGTTGCCGCATGCCTGTACGACCCGCGAGAATGGCAAGTGCTTCCCGGTATCCGGCCGTTCGCGGCCCGGCGGGGTCATGCCGTGGTGCGCCGGCGCGCCCGGCCGTGGCCCGCGGCACGGACGCGCAGACGAAGGGAGGACGATGACCTTCGGATTCGCCCGGCCCCCGCAGGACGCGCCCCCCGATGCGGACGGCTCCGCGGCCCGTCCGGGGCGGTTACTGGAGCTCGCGGAGTGGGCGTCGGCCGGAATCCCGCTGCTGCGCGATCCCCGTGTGGTCGTCGCCGATCTGTACGACCGTCATCTTCCGGGGCCGTCCGCGGTGGTCGTGGCAGTGCTGGACCCTCGGGAGCGGATCGTCGCCAGCGCGTCGTTCACCGCTCCGGCGGCGGCTCCCGACGGCTGGGAGTACCGCAATGCGCTGCTGACGCAGCTGCGCCGGATCATCCCGCACGATCTGCGGCTGCGCGTCCCGGTCCGGACGGCGGTCCTGTTGCACTGCCGGGAGGGCGACCCCCGTTGGACGGAGGCGGACGGGGCGTGGATGTGGGGGCTGCGTGACGCCTGCACGCTGCACGGCCTCCGGTGCGGCGCGTTCATCGCGCTGACCCGGGACCGCTGGCAGGTACTGGGCGAAGGACGGGGCGGACGGCGCCCCACGGCGGCCCCGCCCGGACGGCCGGAGCGCGGGCCGGACGCGGCGCGACCGGGCCCCCGCCATGACACGCCCGCGAAGACCACCGGCACCACCGGGACGGGCGGTACCACCGGCGCCACCGGGACAGGCGGCACCGCCGGCCCCACCGGGCCCGCGAGGGCCCAAGTCACGGACACCGCAGGCGGAATGCCCGCCCCCGACGACCTCACGCCGGACCGTCCGGACCGGTCGCCAGGTCAAGGCGCGGCGCCACCGGGCGGCACGCCGACCGTGCCGGGCCCGGGCCCGGGCCATCGCGCCATACGCGGGCGCGCGAACGAGCCCGCTCGGCCATGACGGCCGGCGGGCCGCGCCGGACCGGCGTCGGTCAGGCGTTCGCGCCGAGCAGGGCGTTGATCCGCTGGGGGTCGCCGCAGACGATCAGCAGCGCCCCGGCACGGGCCATGGCCGCGGGCAGCGCCCGAGTGGTGACCTCGTCGTCGCCGCCGTTCATGGCGACGACCACGACGGGCCGTCCGCCGAGGCGTTCGGCGCCGGCGTCGGCGTAGAACACATCGTCGCCGGCGTCGTGCTGCGCCCAGTAGGACGCCTCGCCGAAGGACAGTTCGTGGGCCGCCCACGGGTGGTTCTCGCCGGTGGTCAGCACCAGGATCTCGCCCGGCGCGCGGCCGGTGTCCAGGAGCAGGTCGACGGCCTCGTCGGCGGCGTCGATGGCTCCGTCAGCGGGTGCCGGGATCAGCTGGAGCTGGGCGCCCGCGGCACCACCGGTCGGGGCGACCGGAGGCTGCGGGGAGCCGGTGCGCTGCGCCGGCGGGGCGGGGACCTGACCTCGCGACGGAGCGGCGGGTCCGGGCTTGCCCGGACGGGCACTGGACGCGGGGGCACCTCGCGGCGGCGCGGGGCGGGGACCGGGACCAGGGACGGGACGGGGGGTCGACGCGGTGCGGCCGGCGGCCGGAGTTGCGCGGGGACCCGGGACACTCTCGTGAATCTGAGGCTCCTCGGGGATGAGAGGCATAAAAGGATGTCTATCAAACGTAGGTGCGGGACGTGTCAGTGGGTACCGAATTCCTGCCCGCTCCGCTCAGAAGTCGAAGCCGAGTTGGCCACCGGCCTCCAGAGCGGCTGCTTCAGGGGTGACGCGCACCTTCTTGAGGTGCCGCCACCGGGGCAGGGCGTCCATGTAGGACCACGACACCCGGTGGTACGGCGTGGGACCGTGCTCCTCCAGGGCGGTGCGGTGGGTCGGCGAGGGGTAGCCGGCGTTGGTCGCGAAGTCGAAGTCGGCGTACTCCAGGCCGAGTTCGGCCATCATGGCGTCCCGTTGCACCTTGGCGATCACGGACGCCGCGGCGACCGCGACACAGGACTGGTCGCCCTTGATGACCGTACGGACCCGCCATGGCGCGCCCAGGTAGTCGTGCTTGCCGTCGAGGATGACCGCGTCCGGCCGGACCGGCAGCGCCTCCAGGGCGCGTACGGCGGCGAGCCGCAGTGCCGCGGTCATGCCCAGGGTGTCGATCTCCTCCGGGGAGGAGTGCCCCAGGGCGTACGAGGTGACCCAGGTGGACAGCGCCTCGCAGAGTTCGGCGCGGCGCTTGGGGGTCAGCAGCTTGGAATCGGTGAGTCCGTCCGGCGGTCGGCGCAGACCGGTGATGGCGGCGCAGACGCTGACGGGGCCGGCCCAGGCTCCGCGCCCGACCTCGTCGATCCCTGCGACGATCCGGGCGCCCGTGGTGGCGCGCAGTGATCGCTCGACGGTATGGGTGGGAGGCTCGTACGGCATGGCGCCAGCCAGATTACGCCTATTCGGCGCCGGCGTCCCCACCGGATCCGGATCTTGTGTGCGCGGGCACCGACGGAGGGCCGGACACGGCGGTCCGCGGCGGCCGCCGAAGGCCGGCCGGAGGGGTGCGGACGGGCCCGGGGAGAGCGCCGCCGGGACGCGAAGTGGCAGACAGACACGGCCCGTTGTGATCGCAGGCGGTGGCGCGGGCGGTGCGCGGAGGGGCGATCCCGGGGTGGCCGGTCAGCGGGTGGGCGCCCAGTCGGGGAGCGGCTCGGTGCGGGCGAGCCATTCGCGGGGCGGGGTGCCGCCGGGGGCCGCGGCGACGATGCCGCCGACGATGCCGCAGGTGGTGTCGACGTCGCCGCCGGCCCGGACGGTGGTCCAGAACGCCCCCTCGAAGTCGCCGAGGTTGCGGGCCGCCGCCCAGAGGGTGAACGGCACGGTGTCGTGGGCAGTGGTGCGGCGGCCGCAGCCGAGGACGGCGGCGACGGTGCCGGGGTCGGCGTAGTCGAGCATGTCGCGGGCCCGGCGCAGGCCGGCCTGTACGGCGCTGCGCGGGATCAGGGCCAGCACGCCGTCGATCAGCTCCTGGGGGCCGGGGGTGCGGGCCGGGTCGGCGGCCAGGGCGGCCGCGGCGGCCACGGCCATGGCGCCGACGACGGCCTCACGGTGCTGGTGGGTGGGGTAGGCGGAGATCTCCGCCTGATGGGTGGCCTGCTCGGGGTCGTCGGCATACCAAGCGCCGAGGGGGGCGATGCGCATGGCGGCGCCGTTGCCCCAGGAGCCATGGCCGTTGAAGAGCGCGGCGGACAGCTCGCGCCAGTCGCCGCCGGCGCGGATCTGCCGCAGGAGGCGGTCGACGGCCGGGCCGTAGTCGCGGGCGTCGTCGTGGCGGTCGGCGAAGGAGCGGGCCAGGGCGTCCTGGTCGACGCGGTGGTGGGTACTGAGGACGGCGAGGACGGAGCAGGCCATCTCGGTGTCGTCGGTCCAGCGCCAGGGCCCGGGCGGCAGCTCGCGCCGCCTGAGGTGGGGGTGGTGGGCGGGGACGAAGAACTGCGATCCGAGGGCGTCACCCACGGAGAGGCCGCGCAGGCTCGCCAGAGCCCGCGTACGGCGGTCCGCGTCACGGGGGTCAGGGGTCGTCATCGCTGTGCACTTTAACCGGTGACGCCGTAAGACCGGGGTTCACACCAGCGGTCGAAAGGCCGGTCGAGGGTGTAGCGGCCGTCCGGGCCGAGGAGCAGGCTGCGCCACTCGGCGTTGCCCGGATTGGACAGCGACTCGAAGTCGGCGACCGTCCAGTGGAACCACCGCATGCAGAACAGCCGCATGGTGAGCCCGTGCGTCACGATCAGGACGTTGGGCGGGTGGCGGGGGTCCTCGAAGCTGCGCCAGAGGCTCTCCAGGAAGGCCCCCACCCGGTCGTAGACGTCGGCACCGGACTCGCCCTGCGCGAAGCGGTAGAAGAAGTGGCCGTAGGCGTCGCGGTACGCCTTCTGGCGCCGTACGTCGTCGCGGTCCTGCCAGTTCCCCCAGTCCTGCTCGCGCAGCCGGGGCTCCTCGCGGACCCGGACCCGGCCCGCGTCCAGGCCGAGGCTCCGGAAGGTCTGGTGGGTGCGGCGGTACGGCGAGACATAGGCGGAGATCCGTTCGTGGCCGAACATCTCGCGCAGCGCGCGCCCGGCCTCCTCGGCCTGGCGCTGCCCGGTCCGCGTCAGGGCGAGCGCGTGGTCCGGCTCGCGCTCGTAGACGGTGTCGTCGACGTTCCCCACGGACTCGCCGTGGCGGAGCAGGACGATGCGTCGGGGCCGCGCCATGCGGCCAGCGTAAAACGCCTGCCCTGTACATGCCGTGCACGGCGGGAGCGCTGGGTGGACGGGAGGGCCGAACCGCCGCTTGTCCAGGCGAGGCGGGCCGGGCGCCCCATCGAGGAGCAGCACCACGGACCATCAAACGCAACTACGGACAACCAAACGCAACTCTAGTCGCATTACAATGAATCTGCCGCACCCTCCCCCGACGCAGCCGGAGCAGCAATTGACTGGCGAGGCCGAGAAGAAGCAGCCGGCCGGGAGCGACGCCCCCGCGTCGCCTCCCACACCCGGCACCCGGCGCCCCGGTGGACGCACGGCCCGCACCCGGGCCGCCGTCCGCGACGCCGTGCTGACCGGCCTCACCGAACTCGGCTACCCCGGGCTGACCGTCGAGTACGTCGCCGAGCGCTCCAGGGTGCACAAGACGACGCTCTACCGCCGCTGGGGGGACGTGGAGGGACTGGTGGCCGACGCCCTGGACCTGGCGGGCGAGGACAGCTGGCTGCCGCCCGACACCGGGTCGCTGGAGGGCGATCTGCGCGCCCTCGCCCGGGAGGTCGTCAGCTCGTTCACGGGAACCGCGGCGGCCGCCTCCGTCTCCGCGATGATCGCGGCCGGCTTCCGGTCGGAGCGGGCGGCCGCGGCGCTGCGCGCCTACTACACCGAGCGGTTCGCGCGCTGCGAGGCCATCGTCGAACGCGCCGTGCGGCGCGGCGAACTGGCGGCCGGCCGGGACGCCGGCATCGATGCCGGGGCGCTGGTCCGGGCCGTGCCCGCCCCGCTGCTCTGCCGGCTCTTCGTCACCCGCGAGCCGATCGACGACGCGGTCGCCGACCAGGCCGCGGCGGCGGCGCTGGCCGCGGCCCGCGCGGGCGTCTTCACCCGCGGCCGGCCGGCCGGCACCGCGGCGGGCCGCCCGGAGCAGGCGGACTGAGCCCGGCGCTCACACCGTCACACCGTCCAGGAGGGTTCGAGCTGCACCACGTCGCCCGCGATGGCCTGGACGTCTGCGGCTATCTGGGCCCGCAGCGCCAGCCGCTCCACCCGCTCCGGGCGGTACTTGCCGCGCTCGGCCGCCGACTGCCACATCGACAGGACGAGGAACTCCTCGCCCGGCGCCCGGCCCACCATCCCCCGCAGCATCCCGGGCGAACCGGCCATCGCCGGATTCCAGACCTTCTCCTGCATGAGCACGAAGTGCTCCACCCGGTCCGGGCGCACCCGGCAGTGCGCCAGCCGCAGCACGTCCGCGTCCCCGAAGGCCGGCCGGAAGCCGACCTTCACGTCGAATTCGTGCTCGAACAGCCGGACTTGCGGGTCCTTGTAGGTGCCGGTCTGGGCGGCCGCCAGCCGGTCGTGCGAGCGCGCCATGAAGGAGTCGTAGAAGGCCCGGCTCTCCCAGAAGCCGATCAAGTGCGCCACGCCGGGCCGGGACCGGCTCCAGCCCCCGGCCTGTCCCCGGAAACCGGGCTCCCCCAGGAGCCCGGCCCATTTGCGCTGCCCCCGTTCGAACCCTCGGCGGTCCACGACGGTAAGGCGAATCCACTTGACCAGCACCGCGCCATGGTAAGGCCCGGTGGCCACGGGTACCGCTGGGCGCCGGCTTCCCGACGCCCCGAACTCCCTTACGGGAGCGGATCGATGGGCGTCGGTACGCCCAGGCGGCGCTCCACCTCCTCGGCGGCCGCCAGACACAGGTCCTCCCGGTAGGCGCGGCCGATCAACTGCACGCCGTGGGGGAGCCCGTTCACCACCCCCGTCGGCACCGCCACCGCGGGCACCCCCACGAAGCTGGTCGCGGTGCACAGCCGCATGGCGTTCTGCACCCGCCGGTGGCTCTCCGCGTCCCGCGACTCCTCCCCCGGCGGGAACGGCGGCTCGGTGAACACCGGCGCCAGCACCAGCGGCCAGGCGTCCAGGAACGCCGCCCAGTCCCGCTGGACACCGAGCCGCGCGCCGGTCAGCCGCAGGTACTCCGGCAGCTCCGCGGGGCCTTCGTCGCCCATCCCCAGCTCGATGTAGCGGTGCCCGCCCTCGCCGAGCAGCGGCTTGACCCTCGGCCAGGTGGTGGCGAACTCGCTCCGGGTGAGCCGCCCGTACACCTCCACCGCATCGTCCAGCCGCGGGACGTCCATCCCCTCGCACACCTCGTAGCCGGCGTCCCGGAGGGCGCCCGCAGCGCTCTCGACCGCCGCGCGGACGACCGGGTGGACGCCGTGCCCGCCCGGGTCGGCCACCACCGCCACCTTGAGGGGACGCGGCAACGGCTCGCCGTACAGGGGCACCGGCACCGCCCTCGGGTCGCGCGGGTCGGCCCCGGCGAGCACCTCGTAGGCCAGTCGCAGATCGCCGACCGTACGGGCCAGCGGTCCGTCGGTGACGAGGACCTGGGCGGCGAAGGACGGATCGTCCGGCCCGATGCGGTGATCGGCGGCGAACCTCCCGTAGGTCGGCTTCAACCCCGCGACACCACAGAAGGACGCCGGGATGCGCACCGATCCCCCGGAGTCGTTGCCCAGGCCCAACGGCGCCATCCCGGTGGCCACCGCCGCGCCGTCACCGCCACTGCTGCCGCCCGGGGTGACTTCGCGGTTCCAGGGGTTGACGGTGTCCCCGTACAGCGCGCTGCGGGTGTGCACTCCGGCAAGGATCATCGTCGGCATGTTGCTGTGCCCGATGGGGATGGCACCGGCGGCGCGCAACCGGGCCACCGGGGGCGCGTCGGCCCGGGCCACGAGGTCGCGGAACCGCTCGACACCGAAGGTCGTCGGCACACCCTCGATGGCGGTGGTCTCCTTGACCGTGAACGGCACACCCGCCAGCGGGCCCAGCGCAACGCCCGCGGCACGCCTGCGGTCGGTCTCCGCGGCAGCGGCCTGCGCCCGGTCTGCGAGCAGCTGGGTGACGGCATTGACCGTCGGATTGACCTCGTCGATCCGCGCCAGATGAGCCTCCACCAGCTCCGCCGCGGTCACCTCCCCGGTGCGCACCGCCGCCGCCTGGGCGCGGGCCGGCATCTTCCACAGCGCATCACGCATCTCCGTCAGACCTCACCGTTCCGTCGTCGTCACATTTCGTCGCATCGTCGCCGCACCGTCGTCGAGCGCCCGCGAACAGCCCACCGCCGACCCCGACGTTCCGATGCATCCGCATCGCTACGCCCTCATCGTAACCTTGCAACCGATACGAACGCATCGGATAAAGTGGGGAGCCCGGATGCCCAGACAGGTCGACCACGAGAGCCGGCGGCGGCGGATCGCCGACGCCGTATGCCGACTCGCCGACGAGAGCGGCCTGGAAGGAGTGACCCTCAGGGACGTCGCAGCACGCGCGGAGGTGTCCATGGGAGCCGTTCAGCGCTGCTTCCGCACCAAGGAGGAGATGCTGGTCTTCGCGCTCACGCACATCGGTGAGCAGATCACCGCCCGTGTGACGACCCGGCTGGCCTCCTCCCCCGCCCAGTCGGCCCGCACGACGCTCGGGCATGCGGCGACCGAGGTCGCGCTTCTCCAGGAACAGCGGCGAGCCGAGGCGCGCGTCTGGCTGGCCTTCGCCGCCCAGGCCGCGGTCACCCCGCGCCTGGCCGCCATCCTGCGCGCCAGTTACACCGAACTCCAGGACCTCTTCGCCCGGTTGATCGCCGAGGCCACCGAGACCGCCACCCCGCAACGCGCCGCCCGCGCCCTTCTCGCCCTCACCGATGGCCTGACCACCCACGTCCTGATCGGACACCTCTCCCCCACCGAGGCACTGGACGTCCTCGACGACCACCTCACGCACCTGTGGGGCGAATCCACAACGTGAAGCCCCCGGGACCGGAAGCACATCGACCGCATCACGCCCGGCCGATGCAATGCACCTCATTGCACCGAGACGGTAAAACACATTGCGCCGATGGCAATGACGGCTTTGCAGCGAGCGCGTCAACGCGCGTGGAGCGCCGCGGACTTACCGGGTCGACGCCCACGGCCACGTGGCACGATGGTCGAACACGGGGAAATCCCGGGGAGTTGCCTGCGGAGACGCGGACGGGCTGGGCCACGGGAGCTGACGGAAGGGGACCCGGTGAACACGTTCAACAAGGGGATCGAGAAGGTCGTGGTGGCGCTCGGATGGGACCCCAGCCCCATCGGTGAGCCGGACATCGACCTGGACCTCATCGCGGCGACATACCCGGCGGACGCGCCGCACGGTGAGCCGGCCTATCTGGTGCACTTCGACAGCCGATCGCCGGACGGGACCATCACCCTCAACCGCGACAGCCGCACCGGCCAGGGATTCGGTGACGACGAGGTCATGACGCTGGAGCTGGAGCGCCTGTCGGAGCACTACTCCCGCGTCGTGGTGGGTGTGGTGATCCAGCAGGCACACGGCCGCAAGGTCTTCGGCGAGGTGGCGAACACCCTCATCGAGGTGCGCGAGGGTTACACCAAGCTGGCGCGGAACGACTTCGCCGGGGTGCCGGACGCGACGGCGGCGGCGGTCGCCGAGTTCACGCGCGACGCGTCGGGCGAATGGCGGTTCCAGCCCGTACTGCGCGGCTTCGACACCGACCCGGAAGGATTCGCCAGGCTGATGGGCGCCTGACACCCGAGGCAGCCGACGGCACATGCAGCCCACGGCACATGAGGAGGGGAGGCGGCAACGAACCGCCTCCCCTTCGGCGTTCGCCCGGCCCGTCGCACCGTCACCCGCCCGCTTTCTTACGACGCCGGTGGGCCGCGACCCGCTCCCGGGTGGCACAGGCCGTCGAACAGTAGCGACGGGCACTCCCCGGACCGGTGCCCAGATAGAGCGTGGTGCAGCCGGAGGCCGCGCACTCGCCCCAGGGAACGCGACCGTACTCGGTCAGGATCTGGGCCAGTGCCACGGCGCTGGAGGCCAGGAACCAGTCGCCCCAGCCCGCGTCGTCACCACGGTCGACGTGCAGATGCCAGGGGTGACCACCGTGCCGGGACAGCCGCGGCCGGGCCCCGCAGGCGGCCATCACCTCATTGAGCGCATGGGCGGCCCGATCGGTGTCGGTTTCGGCGAGCAGACCGGCGATCCGGGCCGCGGCACCACGCAGTTCGTCGGCGTCGCGCTCCGAGAACGCCCCCTCGGTCAGGTCGTCGGCACTCTCCCCGTGCCGGACGAGAAGCGCCACGAGAGCCTCGCGCGGCAGCTCGGGGGCCGCCCGGACGGCATTGGCGAGATCGATCATCCGCTCCGCGGGCCGAAACCCGTGGGCCGCGGGGCCCTCGCTGTCCGCATGGCCGCTTCCCCCGCCCGTCCCGATTCCCATTCCCATCCGCCTTCTCGCTCCTGGTACCCGTTCCCAGCCAAGTTCGCTCCACTGCAGCCCGGGCCCGCTTCCGTCTACAGTAACGGCTTACTGCAATGAGCCGTTACTGTAGAAGACGTGGGACGGGAAGGGACCGGTCGTGCACCCCGATCACCATCGCGCCGGATTACTGCGCTATCTGGCCGTCGCCCTGCTTGCCCGGTTGGCCGAGGAGGGTATGGCCGTAGCGGTGGTGCTGCTGGCGCTCGACCGTACGGGCGGCGCCGCCCAGGGGGCGTTCGTCCTCACCGCATGGATGGCGCCGCATGTCCTCGCCGCTCCCCTGGTGGGCACCCTCGCCGGGCGGACACGGCGCCCCCGGCTCTTCCACATGGCGGCACTGGGCGGCTTCGCCGCGGCCATCGCGGCGCTGGCACTGCTCACCGGACGGGCCCCTGCCCCGGTGACGCTGACCGTGGCCGTCATCGGCGGCAGCTGTGGACCGGTGGTCTCCGGAGGACTGTCGGGGCTGATAGTCGCCCTGATCCCCGCGGGGCCGCCCCGCGACCGCGCCTACGCGCTGGACGCCGCGGTCTACAACGCCGCATCCGTGACCGGGCCGGCCGTCGTCAGCGTGGTCGCCGGACTGTGGGGGCCAGGGCCGGCGATGGCCCTGCTCGCCAGCGTGGCGATGGTCGCCGCCGGACTGGCCCCGGGGCTGTTCCCCGGACACCGGCGATCCGACGCCCGTCCACCCCGCCGCGGGCCCGCCCCGGACGCGTCGCGCTCGGGTCCAGCAGCGGGACTGTCGGATCCGGCAGCGGGACTGACCGCCGTACTCCGCGTCCGGGAACTACGAGCGATCACTGCGGCCACCTGTCTGGCGTTCGTCGGGATCGGCGGGCTGACCACCACCACGGTGCTGCTCGCCGCCCACCGGGGACACCCGGGCAGCGGCGGCGTCCTGATGACCGCGTTCGCCGCCGGGGCACTCGCCGGGTCGCTGGCCGTGGCCCGTTGGAAGCCCGGTTTGTCGACGCAACTGATGGCCACCACTGCCCTGTTGGGCACCGGGGTGGCCCTCGCCGGCGCCGCGCTGGTCCCCTGGCCGGCGGCCGTCATGGCGCTGTTCGTCCTCGCCGGACTCTGCGACGGCCCGCTGCTGACCGCGACGCTACGGATCCGGGCCGACCACGCTCCGACGGACGTTCGGGCTCAGGTCTTCACCCTGGGCGCCGGGTTGAAGATCACGGCAGCGGCTTGCGGAGCCGGGCTCGCCGGACTCGCCGCGACACTCCCGCCCTCCGCGCTGCTGCTGGGGATCGCCACCCTCCAGCTCACCGCCGCGCTGCTCCACGCCCTGCTACTGACTCCGGGCAGACGGCCCACCCCGACCGCCCCCACCATCACTGGGGCCGCAACCTCGACTCAACGCCCGAGGACGCCGCGCTAGGAGAGACCGAAGAACGACGGAAAGGAGAGAAGGAGACAGGCAGGACGATGACAACAGCAGCAGCCCCTCACCACAATCCCCCGACCCACCGATCACCACCGACCCCATTTTTCTCCCAACGCCCCCAACTCCCCACCCCCACACCAAGATTCGCTATTTCCCCGGCTTCCCCTACGCCTCCGGTATGCCTCCGGCATAACCACTAACCACTTGCTCCGCGGTTCGCCCGCGCCAAGGATTACGCCCATGCCTGTTCTCACCGCGTCCGACGGGACCGTGCTCGCCTATCACCTCGCCGGAAAAGGCGCGCCACTGCTCTGCCTGCCCGGCGGCCCCATGCGCGCCTCCGCCTACCTCGGCGATCTCGGCGGAATGGCGGACCACCGTCAATTGATCCGGCTCGATCTGCGCGGCACCGGTGAATCCGGCATTCCCGCCGACCCGGCGAGCTACCGCTGTGACCGTCAAGTGGACGACGTCGAGGCGCTGCGCGCGCACCTCGGGCTCGAACGCGTCGATCTTCTCGCGCACTCCGCCGCCGGCGATCTCGCCCTGCTCTACGCGGCCCGTTTTCCGGGGCGGATCCGCAGTCTCACCCTGGTCACCGCCCGGGCCCGGGCCCTGGGCATCGATTTCACCGAAGCGCATCGCCGGGAAGCGGCGGCGCTGCGGTCCGCCGAACCATGGTTCCCGGACGCGTACCGCTCCTACGAGGCGGTGTGGGCCGGCACCGCCACCGATGCCGACTGGGACGCCATCGCCCCGTTTTTCTACGGCCGTTGGGACGCGGCAGCCCAGGAGCACGCCGCGTCCGAGGTTCCCCAGACCAACGAGGAAGCCGCGGAGCGGTACGCGTCCGCCGACGCCTTCGACCCGGCGGCGGCGCGGGCCGCGCTGGCCTCGCTGGACGCGCCGGTACTGCTCCTCACGGGCGGGTGGGACAGCGGGCCGCTGCCCCGGGTGGCCGCGGAGATCGCCGCACTGCTGCCCGGCGCCACGCTGACCGTCCAGCCGGGCGCCGGCCACTACCCCTGGCTCGACGACCCGGAGCGCTTCACCCGGACCGTCATGGACTTCCTCCCGCAGCCCGGCTGAACAGCGGGAAACACCGCCCCCAGACACACCGAACGGACCGGATGAACCGGATGGACTGGACGGACCGGACCGGACGGACCACGCACACCCGCACACACACCAGAGCGGTGGAGCCGGGTCCCCCCGTCTCCACCGCTCTGATGGCCATGTCCGTCCTGGTCGGCCGACTCAGCCAACTCGGCCGACCAGGCCAACTCGGTCAGCTCACGCCCGCCGGCCGATCACCGGCCGACGCGCCCCCAGGGGCAACAGGCTCAGCTGCACCCGCTGGTCGAGCCGCAGCCCTCGCAGAGGTAGCAGCTGCCGGCCCGCTGCATCTTGGTGCCGCAGGAGAAGCAGAGCGGCGCGTCGGCGTTGATGCCCAGCTGCATCTCGACCAGCTCGGCGTTGGTGTGCGCCTGCTTGGGGGCCGGAGCGGCGGTCTCCTCGATGACCTTGACCGCCGGGGCCGGGTCCTTGACCGTGTCCGACTGCCGCGGCGCGGACTGGGCCAGGCCCTCCACGTCGACCTCGTCGTCGGGCAGCTCGTACGAGCCGGTCTCCAGGTGGCGCTGGCGCTCCTCGACGGAGTGGATGCCCAGTGCCGAGCGGGTCTCGAACGGCAGGAAGTCCAGCGCCAGGCGGCGGAAGATGTAGTCGACGATCGACTGCGCCATCCGCACGTCCGGGTCGTCGGTCATACCCGCCGGCTCGAAGCGCATGTTGACGAACTTCGAGACGTAGGTCTCCAGCGGCACGCCGTATTGGAGGCCGACCGACACCGCGATGGAGAAGGCGTCCATCATGCCCGCGAGGGTCGAGCCCTGCTTGGACATCTTCAGGAAGACCTCGCCGAGACCGTCGTCCGGGTAGGAGTTGGCGGTCATGTAGCCCTCGGCGCCGCCGACGGTGAAGGAGGTGGTGATCCCCGGGCGGCCCTTGGGCAGGCGCTTGCGGACCGGGCGGTACTCGACCACCTTCTTCTCCGCGGCCGGCTCGGCCTCGGCCTTCTTCTCCTCTTCCTTCTTCTTGGCGGAGAGGGGCTGGCCGACCTTGCAGTTGTCGCGGTAGATCGCGAGCGCCTTCAGGCCGAGCTTCCAGCCCTGGAAGTAGACGTCCTCGATGTCCTCGACGGTGGCCGACTCCGGGACGTTGACCGTCTTGGAGATGGCGCCGGAGAGGAACGGCTGGGCGGCCGCCATCATCCGGACGTGGCCCATCGGGGAGATGGAGCGCTCGCCCATGGCGCAGTCGAAGACCTCGTAGTGCTCGGGCTTGAGGCCGGGGGCGTCGATCACGTTGCCGTGGTCGGCGATGTGGGCGACGATCGCCTCGACCTGCTCGGGCTGGTAGCCGAGCCGCTTGAGCGCCTTGGGGACCGTGTTGTTCACGATCTGCATGGAGCCGCCGCCGACCAGCTTCTTGAACTTGACCAGCGCCAGGTCCGGCTCGACGCCGGTGGTGTCGCAGTCCATCATCAGGCCGATGGTGCCGGTCGGGGCCAGCACGGACGCCTGGGCGTTGCGGAAGCCGTTCTTCTCGCCGAGGTGGAGCACGTCCTGCCACGCCTCGGTGGCCGCGGCCCAGACCGGGGTGTCCAGGTCGTCCATCCGCTTGGCCGTGCCGTTGGCGTCGGCGTGCTGCTTCATGACGCGCTTGTGGGCGTCAGCGTTGCGGGCGTAGCCGTCGTACGGGCCGACGATCGCGGCCAGCTCGGCGGAGCGCTTGTAGGAGGTGCCGGTCATCAGCGAGGTGATGGCACCGGCCAGCGCGCGGCCGCCGTCGGAGTCGTAGGCGTGGCCGGTGGCCATCAGCAGCGCGCCGAGGTTGGCGTAGCCGATGCCCAGCTGGCGGAAGGCGCGGGTGGTCTCGCCGATCTTCTGGGTCGGGAAGTCCGCGAAGCAGATGGAGATGTCCATCGCCGTGATGACCAGCTCGACGACCTTGGCGAACCGCGCGGCGTCGAAGGACTGGTTGCCCTGGTCGTCGTCGCGGAGGAACTTCAGGAGGTTGAGCGAGGCGAGGTTGCACGAGGAGTTGTCCAGGTGCATGTACTCGCTGCACGGGTTGGACGCGGTGATGCGGCCGGACTCCGGCGAGGTGTGCCAGTGGTTGATGGTGTCGTCGTACTGGATGCCGGGGTCGGCGCAGGCCCAGGCGGCCTCGGCCATCTTGCGGAACAGGCCCTTGGCGTCAACCTCCTCGATGACCTCACCGGTCAGCCGGCCGCGCAGGCCGAACTTCGAGCCGGACTCGACGGCCTTCATGAACTCGTCGTTCACGCGGACGGAGTTGTTGGCGTTCTGGTACTGGACGGACGTGATGTCGTCGCCGCCCAGGTCCATGTCGAAGCCCGCGTCGCGCAGCGCGCGGATCTTCTCCTCTTCCTTGACCTTGGTGTCGATGAACGCCTCGACGTCGGGGTGGTCGACGTCCAGGACGACCATCTTGGCCGCGCGGCGGGTGGCGCCGCCCGACTTGATGGTGCCGGCGGAGGCGTCGGCGCCGCGCATGAAGGAGACCGGGCCGGAGGCGTTGCCACCGGAGGAGAGCAGCTCCTTGGAGGAGCGGATACGGGAGAGGTTCAGGCCGGCGCCGGAGCCGCCCTTGAAGATCATCCCCTCTTCCTTGTACCAGTCCAGGATCGACTCCATGGAGTCGTCCACGGAGAGGATGAAGCAGGCGCTGACCTGCTGCGGCTGCTGGGTGCCGACGTTGAACCACACCGGGGAGTTGAAGCTGAAGACCTGGTGGAGCAGCGCGTAGGCCAGCTCGTGCTCGAAGATCTCGGCGTCGGCCGGGGAGGCGAAGTAACCGTTCTCCTCGCCGCTCTTGCGGTACGTCTTGACCACGCGGTCGATGAGCTGCCGGAGGCTCGACTCGCGGGCCGGGGAGCCCACCGCGCCGCGGAAGTACTTGCTCGTGACGATGTTGACCGCGTTCACCGACCAGAAGTCGGGGAACTCGACGCCACGCTGCTCGAAGTTGACCGAGCCGTCGCGCCAGTTGGTCATGACGACGTCACGGCGCGCCCACTCGACCTCGTCGTACGGGTGCACGCCGGGGGTGGTGTGGATGCGCTCGATACGCAGACCCTTGGCCGCCTTGCTTCCCTTGGCGCGGGAGCCTCGTGCCGGGCCGCTCGTCGTCTCTGTCATTCCGCCTCCCTGTATACGGGCAAACGCCCATATGTGCCCACAAATTCCGTGGCACGGTGTATGTCTTTCCGAGACCGGGACGCCCTGCTCTCGCCCCGGCCCTGGCCTGGATTGCGCGCCGAGCTCAGTCGGCGGCGGTGACGGGCACGGGAACGGCCGGCTCGCCGGCCTTCTCGCGGCTCCCGCCGTGCACGGGCGGCCCATCGCGCTGCTCCCGCAGCTCGGCGATGGCCGCCTCGAAGTCCTCAAGTGAGTCGAACGCCCGGTAGACGGACGCGAAGCGCAGGTACGCGACGAGGTCGAGTTCCTGCAGCGGGCCCAGTATGGCGAGCCCGACGTCATGGGTGGTCAGCTCCGCGCTGCCGGTGGCGCGCACCGCCTCCTCGACCCGCTGGCCGAGCTTGGCGAGGGCATCCTCGGTGACCGGGCGCCCCTGGCACGCCTTGCGCACCCCCGCGATGACCTTGGTGCGGCTGAAGGGCTCGGTGACCCCGCTCCGCTTGATCACCATGAGCGACGCCGTTTCGACGGTGGTGAAACGGCGGGAGCAGTCGGGGCACTGGCGGCGCCGGCGGATCGCCGTCCCGTCGTCCGTGGTGCGGCTGTCGACGACCCGGCTGTCCGGGTGCCTGCAGAAGGGGCAGTGCATGGCTCCACCCTCCTCACCCTCGAAAACGGACGTACGCCGAGGGAACCGGCGTACGGTGACGGAACCTCCGGCCGGTCCGTACGGGCCCTTCGGAGCAGCCACAAGCATAGGCGATCCGTGGGGCCCGAAGGACCCGGCACCACAACTTGTAGGCGACCGACCGCATCTAAGCACTAGATGTGGTGTCGGGGTGCTTATATCTGCCTACCGCGTGTCGCCACGGGGGCCCGGTGCGCTGCGCCGTCTTCCGGGGGTGGAGGGCGGGCGCCGGCCGGGCCGGCGGACCGACCGAAAGGGTACGGGAAGCCACCCGGCGCAGGGACCTCAGGGGCGGGGATGACACAATCGGCGGCGCCGCGGGGGCTCCCCGCCGCGGCACCGTTCGCCGCCTTTCGGGACGGCTGCCGACCGGCATTTCGGACAGGAATCCGGACGGGAATCCCGGGCAGGACGTCCCGGAGGCCCGAATTGCCATTCGGCCATACACCGCACTGCTTGATCAGGTCAGCCAATCGCGGAATTTTTCACTCGAACGTGTGTTTGGCGCAACCTTTCGAAAGCAACTACCGTTGGCTAACTAGGGAGAACATTTCGAGAGGGGCCGACGTGACCACCACCGCAGACAGCGCGACCATCACCGCACAAAGCCACTCCCCGAGCCGATTCGAGCAACCGCAAAGGGCATCGCGGCCGATGGACGAGACCACGTCGGACTCCGAAGAGCACAAGCCGACTCGTTCGCTGCCGGGACGCCCCCCGGGTATTCGTGCCGACAGTTCCGGGCTCACCGACCGCCAGCGCCGGGTGATCGAAGTGATCCGGGATTCCGTGCAGCGGCGCGGATATCCACCGTCCATGCGGGAGATCGGCCAGGCGGTCGGCCTCTCCAGCACCTCCTCCGTCGCCCATCAGCTGATGGCGCTGGAGCGCAAGGGCTTCCTCCGGCGCGACCCGCACCGCCCGCGGGCGTACGAGGTCCGCGCCTCGGACCAGCCGACGAGCACGGCGACCGAGACCGCGGGCAAGCCCGCCGCGTCCTACGTCCCGCTGGTCGGCCGGATCGCGGCCGGCGGCCCGATCCTGGCCGAGGAGTCCGTCGAGGACGTCTTCCCGCTCCCCCGGCAGCTGGTCGGCGACGGCGAGCTGTTCGTGCTGAAGGTCGTCGGCGACTCCATGATCGAGGCGGCGATCTGCGACGGCGACTGGGTCACCGTCCGCCGCCAGCCGGTCGCGGAAAACGGCGACATCGTCGCCGCCATGCTCGACGGCGAGGCGACCGTCAAGCGCTTCAAGCGCGAGGACGGCCACGTCTGGCTGCTGCCGCACAACTCCGCGTACCAGCCGATCCCGGGCGACGAGGCGACGATCCTGGGCAAGGTGGTGGCGGTGCTCCGCCGGGTCTGACCCCGCCCTCACGACCGAGCCCCGGGACGGAACCACTGCGCCGGTTCCGTCCCGGGGCTCTGTTTTGCGCCTGAAACCGTTTTTGCGCGTGAACCGGCGCCACTCTCGCGGAGGCTACTCCTGGGCCTTCGCCGCGGCGTCGATCGCCGCCAGCGACCTGCGGACCTGGTTGCGGTCCGTCGTGTACCAGAAGTCCGGCATGGACCTGCGGAGGAAGGAGCCGTAGCGGGCCCGCTCCACGCGCGGATCCAGCACCGCGACCACACCGCGGTCGCCGGTGGCCCGGACCAGACGGCCCGCGCCCTGGGCCATCAGCAGCGCGGCATGGGTCGCCGCGACGGCCATGAAGCCGTTGCCGCCGGCCTCCTCCACGGCCTTCTGCCGGGCGCTCATCAGCGGGTCGTCCGGCCGCGGGAACGGCACCCGGTCCATCACCACCAGCTGGCAGTTGGGGCCCGGGACGTCCACGCCCTGCCACAGCGAGAGCGTGCCGAACAGGCACGTCCGGGCGTCCGCGGCGAACGTCCGGATCAGCTCGCCGAGGGTCTCCTCGCCCTGGAGCAGGATCGGCATGTCCAGCCGGCCGCGCATCGCCTCCGCCGCCGCCTGCGCGCCCCGCATCGACGAGAACAGCCCCAGCGTCCGCCCGCCGGCCGCCTCGATCAGCTCCGCCAGCTCGTCGAGCATGTCGTCGCGGCTGCCCTCCCGGCCCGGCTGGGCGAGGTGCTTGGCGACGTAGAGGATGCCCTGCTTGCCGTAGTCGAAGGGCGAGCCGACGTCCAGGCCCTTCCACACCGGCTCGTCCTCGGCCGCGGTGCCCTCCGGGCCCAGGCCCAGCGAGGCGGCCACGCCGTTGAAGTCGCCGCCCAGCTTGAGGGTGGCGGAGGTCAGCACCACGGAGCGGTCGGTGAAGAGCTTCTCGCGCAGCAGGCCGGAGACCGACAGCGGCGCCACCCGCAGCGACGCCCCGCTGAACCGGGGTGCGGCTCCACCGCGGGGCTCATGGCGCTCGTACCAGACCACGTCGTACTCGGAGCCGTTCGCGATCCGCTCGGCGACGTCGTGGACGGTCTCCACCGAGGCCAGGGCCTGCTTGCGGACGGCGTCCTCGTCCTGGACGGACTTGTCGCGGGTCGAGCCGAGCGCGACGATCACCGTACGGGCCGCGTCCCGCAGCGCCATCAGGCAGTAGCCGAGGTCCTCGGGGATCTCCTCCAGGCGGCCCGGAAGCGCCAGCTCCATCAGGCGCTCGAAGGTCTCGGCGGCGGTCTGGAGCTGGTCGGCGGCCTTCTCGTCGACGAGCTTGGCGGCGCGGCGCACGGCGCGGTTGACCTGGCCGGGGGTGAGCTCGCCGGTGGCCGCGCCCGTCACCCGGGAGACCAGCTCATGGGCCTCGTCGATGATCAGGACCTCGTGCTGCGGCAGGACCGGGGCGCCCTCGATGGCGTCGATGGCCAGCAGCGCGTGGTTGGTGATCACCACATCGGCGAGCTTGGACCGCTCCCGGGCCGCCTCGGCGAAGCACTCCGCGCCGTACGCGCACTTCGACGCGCCCAGGCACTCCCGGGAGGAGACCGAGACCTGGCCCCAGGCGCGGTCCGAGACGCCGGGGGTCAGGTCGTCGCGGTCGCCGGTCTCGGTCTCGTCCGCCCAGTCCCGCAGGCGCAGCAGGTCCTTGCCGAGCTTGCTGGTAGGCGCCGCCTGCTCGAAGACGTCGAAGAGGCCCTCCTCCTCGTCCTGCGGGGCGCCCTCGTGGAGGCGGTGCAGGCAGAGGTAGTTGGAGCGGCCCTTGAGCATCGCGAAATCCGGGCGGCGGCGGAGCTGCGGATGCAGCGCCTCGACCGTCCGCGGCAGATCGCGCTCGACGAGCTGGCGCTGGAGGGCGAGGGTGGCCGTGGCCACCACCACCCGCTCGCCGTGGGCCAGCGCCGGCACCAGATAGCCGAGGGACTTTCCGGTGCCGGTGCCGGCCTGCACCAGCAGATGGGACGCGTCGTCCACGGCCTCGGCGACGGCCTCGGCCATGGCCACCTGGCCGGGCCGCTCGGTGCCGCCGACGGCGGAGACGGCGGCATGGAGCAGATCGGGGAGAGAGGGCTTCGTCATAGCGCGTGCAAGCCTACGCGGGACCACTGACAGCCGGGCCGGTCACGCGGGGTATCCCGGTCACGGTGCGTACAGGGGGTTGGGGACGGCGCCGTGGACGGCGGCGTGCGGGCGGTCGCGGCGGTCGCGGTAGCCGTCCACATGCAGTCTGTTGCGGTTCAGGCACAGCCGCTCGATCTCCGGGGTGAGCAGGTCGAAGGTCTCCTGCCGCTCCTTGAGGTGCGGGAAGCGCTCGTGGTGGCGCAGGATCTCCGCCCGGACGAGTGACCAGAACTCGTCCTCGGGGACGCCGAGTTGGTCCTCGCAGAGCGGCGCCAGGTAGCGGAAGACGCCGACGAAGAGGCCGGAGTGGATGAACTGGGTGAGGAAGGACGGCGGTTCGGTGAGCAGCACCGCCCGGACGTCGCGCGGCATGGCGTCGTGCTCGGGCAGCGGCTGGTCGCTGGTGTTGACGTCGTCGACGAAGTCCTTCATGGCCAGGCGGGTGGGGACGTCGTGCTCGTCGAAGACGACGATGGCGTTCTCGCCGTGCGGGGAGAAGACCGTGCCGTACTGGTAGAGGAAGTGCAGCAGGGGCGGCAGCAGCGCGGCGAACAGCCGGGCCAGCCAGACCCGCGGGGAGCGGCCGGAGCGGTGCACCAGCTCCGCGGTCAGGGCGCGGCCGGCGGGGTCGGTCTGCAGCAGGGACGCCAGGGTGCGGGCGCGCTCTCCCGGCTCCAGGTGGGCGGCGAGCGGCTCGCGCCAGATACAGCCGAGCAGTTCCTTGTACTGGTAGGGGACGCCGGGCAGCCGGTCGTAGAGGGGGTGCTCGACGGTGACCGAGGCGGTCTCGCCGAGGAGGATCACCCGGGTCTCGTCGCGCAGATACGTATCGCCGTCGCGCAGGCCGTGCACCCAGGCGGTGACGGCGGGGGCGGCGAGGGTGCGCTCGGTGGGCAGGCCGCGCCAGACCAGGGTGTTGAGGATGGACAGCGGCAGTTTGACGGTGCGCGCCCGGGGGCGGGTGAGGTTGAGGAAGGTGCGGATCGACTGCTGCGGGAGCCGGAGGTCGTTGTCAGTGGGCAGCGGGATGATGGATCCGTCGGCGAGTTGCGGGGCGAAGAGCGGGGCGATGGTCTCGTCCCACTGCCAGGGATGCACGGGGAGGTAGAGGTAGTCGGCCGGGTCGCGGCCGGCGTCGGTGAGCGTGCCGGCGAAGGCGCGGAGGGTGGCGGGGGCGAGCTCCTCGCCGTAGAGGAGATCGGGGGTGGCCAGGGCGGGGACGCCGCGGTAGTGGGCGATGCGGCGGTGTGCGGCGAGCCAGGGCAGCGGCTGCGGGGTGCGGGCCTCGGGCGCCCAGGTCTCGGCGTCGGTGGCGGAGAAGCCGAGCCGGCCCTTGTTGGCGACGAGCCAGGGGTGGCCGGTCTGGTGGCCTTCGAGGGCGGCGTAGTCGAGGTCGGCGAGTTCGGCGGCGCTGAGCGCGGTGGCGTCCAGGTGGGTGTCGGCGGCGAGGGTGGCGGTCAGTTCGCGGATGAGGTGGCCGGTGGTGTCGCCGGACAGGCCGAGGACGGTGTCGTGGGCGTGGGTGAGGAAGCGCAGCGGGTCGGCGTGCGGGGTGATCGAGTGCGGGTCGATGCGCCAGTGCCCGTAGGCGCTTCTGCGGGCGGTGAAGCGGTAGGTGAGGTCGTCGGTGACGGGCAGACGGTAGCGGGTGGTGCCGTCCGGGGCGGTGCCGTCGGGTTCGGGGGTGAGGATCTCCTCGTAGGAGAACTCCGCGAGGGTCTTGGCGAAGAGCCGGCGGGCGGCGCGCTGCCAGGCGTCGTGCGACGGGATCCGGCCGGGCGCGGCGGGAGCGGCGGGGGCGGTGGGACGGGACACAGGAGACAAGGTGGGACTCCTCGGGACGGGACCGGCCCGGCACGTACGGGGGACAACCGGACCGGCGGGATGGATGGCGGACCGGACCAGGGCCGTCGACGGACGGCCCCGGGGTCAGAGCCGGTGGCGGTGCGCGCGGTCGCGGATCATCAACGCCGCGCGCTTCTCGGGGAGTTCGATCTCCTCGGCGTAGCGGAAGCCGGCGCCGAGGAACGCCGCGACGGAGCCGGTGTTGCGCAGGTCGGGCTCGGCGAGGATGCGCTCGCAGCGCGGGCGGTGGTCGAGGACGAGGTCGGCGGTGGCGCGCAGCAGCGCGGTGCCGAGGCCGCGGCCGCGGTCGACGCTGCCGCCGATGAGCAGGTGGATGCCGGTGTCGTGGGGCCGGGCGCGGTAGTAGTCGGCGACGCGGTCCAGGTCGGCGCGGTAGATCTCCCAGTAGCTCATCGGGACGCCGTCCAGGACGCCCAGGCAGGGCACGCTGCGGCCGTCGCCGTCCAGTTGGGCGCGCAGATGGGCGGCGGTGGTCTCCGGGGGACCGGCCAGCTCCCAGAAGGCGGCGACGGCCGGATCGTTCATCCAGGCGGTGATCCGGTCCAGGTCGCGGTCCATCTCCACGGGGACGAGAGCGAACGGTCCGGCGGGGGTGTCGGCCGGCGGCCAGCCGGCGAGGTCGTCCAGCAGCGGGCCCGCGGCCGGGGTGGGGGCTGCGGGCGGCGTCGCGCCGGGGTGGGGCGCGGGCGGGTCGCCGCGGGTGTCGTCCGGCGCGGAGGTGGGGCCGGATGCGGTCGAGGGCACGGGACGCTCTCCTGTGGGGCTGGGGGACGACAGGGGCTAGGGCGCTTCTGGCGGATCTCCGCGGCGTCGCGGTGCCTGGCACGCACGCTCGCGGCGTTGCCGAAACGTCTCCATAGCTCCGCTATGAAGACCTTCCGGCGCCTTGCGATCGCACGCACCAGGCACCGCTCCTTCCTCCACGGAGATCCGCCAGAAGCGCCCTAGAGCGCGAGCGGGTTGGACAGGGTGACGTAGACGGACTGGGTGTCGACGGGGCCGACGAGCTCGTCCAGGCCGTGCAGCCGGGTGGCGAGGTTGGCCTTGCAGCGCAGGGTGCGGGCGGAGAGCAGCCGTTCCGGCAGGGTGGAGCGGTGGGCGCGGGGCGCGGTGGCGGCGTCGGCGAGGAAGCGGCGGAAGGCCGCGAGCAGCACCTCCTCGCGGACGAGGCGGGCCGCGCCGAACGCCCCGATGAGGCCGAGGACGTTGTTGATGCCGAGGTAGTAGGCGAACCGCTCGTCGGTGACGTCGTCGGAGACGAAGGTGTCGCTGGCGGTGCCGATACCGGGCAGCCGGCGCTCCAGTTCGGCGCGGCGGGAGGCCCGGAAGTAGTAGCCCTGGTTGTCGCGGTAGCGGCCGCCGGCCGGCCAGCCGTCGGCGTCCAGCAGGACGAGGGTGTTCTGCTGGTGGGCCTCCAGGGCGACGCCGGCCGTCCCGTCCAGCCAGAGGACGGGCCGGACGACCGCTTCGAGGTAGCGCAGGAACCACTCCGTGGCCACCGCTCCGGCCGGCCGCCCGGTGCGGGCGCTGAGCGCGCCGACCACGCTCTCCAGGCGGGAGCGCATCGCGCCGTGGTCGGGCCAGGGGCGCGGTGCGGTGAGCCCGGCGATGCAGACGGCGTCGTCGTCGGGGCCGAAGGGCTGGTGGCGGATGACGACGTCGAAGCCCTGGACGGGGGTGCCGTCCGGTCCGTCGACGGCGAGGTAGGCGGGGTCGCGGACGATGTCGAAGCCGGGGGCGGCGGGGAAGGCCGCCTGCCACTCCGCGGCCAGGCCGGTGCGCAGCAGCCGGTGGACCTCGACGCCGCGCAGCAGCTCCTTGCGGAGGTTCTCCCGGCGGGAGTTGGTGATGCGGACGCCCAGGGAGAGCTTGAGCATCGCGGGTGCGCCGGGGCGGCAGACGGTGCGGACGGAGGAGGTGGGGTACCAGTGGGGTCCGTGCGGGCCGAGGTCGTGCAGCAGTCCGGCGTCGCGCAGTGCGGCGGTCTCAGGGCGGGTGGCGAGGTCCCGGGCCTGCCAGGGGTGGAGCGGCAGCGGCACGGTGCCGTCGGGGAGCCGCAGTCCGTCGCCGGCCAGCTCGGCGGCGAGCTGGCCGGCGGGTACGGTGCGGCCGCGCTCGGTCCAGGCGGAGTCGGTGGCGACGGCGGAGGGGTCGACGGCGACCCAGTGGAGCGGGAAGGCGCCGCGGAGTTCGGGAGAGTAGGCGCCGAGCTCGGCGTCGGTGAGGCCCTCGCGGCTCTTGGGCGTGGGGTGCAGGGGGTGGCCCAGGAGGAGGGACTGCTCGGCGTCGAGGAAACGGGAGCCCGGCTCCTCGGCGGGGCGGGCGCGCCGGTCGGCGATGAACAGGGCGGTGTTGCGTACGGAGTTGGCGACCCGGCCGACCAGCTCGGCGCCGTCGCCGTCCGGGGCCTGGGGGTCGTCGGCCGCGGCGGGCGGCTCGTCGCCGTCGGCGACCCGGTGTTCGCCGCCGTCCGAGGCGCGCCGGTCGCCGCCGTGCGCGGCCTCGCGGCGCAGCAGGGCGGCGAGGGTGACGGCGTCCAGCGGGGCGGAGCCGGGCGGGGTGCCCTCAAGGGTGGGGGCGCCCAGGCGGTGCCATCCGGTGGGTGACCAGTAGCGGACGGGGATGTGCAGGGCGGTGGCGCTGGCGTGCAGCGGGAGGCGCAGCCGGCCGCCGGCGGGGCGGGCGGTGCCGTGTTCGCGGAGCCAGCAGCGCAGGAGGTTCTCGATGCCGGCGGCGTCGGCGGCGACGGCCGGGTCCGGGTGGTCGAGGGGGTCGGCGTCGGGGTGGCGCACGGGGTCGGGCCGGCCGTCGGACCGGCCGGGGGCGCGGTGGCCGGCGGCCGGGGTCTGCTGGTGGCAGGTGTCGTCGCCGGGGCGGCGCTGCTGGCGGGGGACGGTCGGCTCGATGAGGCCGGCGCCCGGGTGGGGAGCGGGGAGCCGTTCGGCGTGGGTGCCGTCGGGGCCGGGGCGTTCGTTCATGCGGGGGTGCCTCGCAGGGTGGTGGGGGACGAGCCGGGGGGCCCGGGGGTGGTACGGACGGCCGCCGCGATGGCGTCGGCGAGGCGGTCCAGGACCGCGTCCGCCTGTTCGTCGGTGAGGGTCAGGGGCGGCAGCAGCCGGACGACGGCGGAGTGCCGGCCGCCGAGTTCGACGATCAGGCCGCGGTCGAGGCAGGCCCGTTGGACTGCGGCGGCCAGAGCCGGGTCGGCGGGGCGGGCGCCCAGCGCGTCGGCGCCGGCGTCGCGGTCGACGAGCTCCAGGCCGAGCATCAGGCCGCGGCCGCGGACGTCGCCGATGCAGTCGTGGGCGGCGGCCAGTTGGCGCAGCCGGGCGAGCATGGTGGCGCCGAGCTCGGCGGCGCGGGCGGCGAGGCCGTTGCGGCGGACGTAGGCGAGGGTGGCGGTGCCGGCGGCCATGGCGAGTTGGTTGCCGCGGAAGGTGCCGGCGTGGGAGCCGGGGCGCCAGGCGTCCAGTTCCTCGCGGTAGACGATGACGGCGAGCGGGAGGCTGCCGCCGATGGCCTTGGACAGGACCAGGACGTCGGGCACGATGCCGCTCTGCTCGACGGCCCAGAAGGTGCCGGTGCGGCCGACGCCGGTCTGCACCTCGTCGACGATGAGCGGGACGGAGCGGGCGGCGGTGATCTCGCGCATCCGGCGCAGCCAGCCGTCCGGGGCGGGGATCACGCCGCCCTCGCCCTGAACCGGTTCGAGGATCATCCCGGCGGGGCGGGGCACCCCGCCCTTGGGGTCGTCGAGGACGTTCTCCGTCCAGCGCGCGGAGAGTTCGGCGCCGCGTTCGCCGCCGACGCCGAAGGGGCAGCGGTAGGGGTAGGGGTAGGGCAGCCGGGTCGCGCCGGGGTGCCGGGCGCCGCCGGAGGCGGTCAGGGCGTCCGCGGTCATGCCGTGGTAGGCGCCGGAGAAGGCCAGCAGGCCCTCCCGGCCGGTGGCGGTGCGGACGAGGGTGAAGGCGGCCTCGACGGCGTCCGTGCCGGCCGGTCCGCAGAACTGGATCCGGCCCTTTTCGGCCAACTCCCCGGGCAGGGTGCCGAACAGCTCGGTGACGAAGGCGTCCTTGACCGGGGTGGCGAGGTCGAGGATGTGCAGCGGCGCGCCGGAGTCGAGGACGGTGCGGATGGCCTCCAGGACCACGGGGTGGTTGTGGCCCAGCGCCAGGGTGCCGGCACCGGAGAGGCAGTCGAGATAGCGCCGGCCGTCGGCGCCCTCGATGGTCAGCCCGCGGGCGCGCACCGGGACGATCGGCAGCGAGCGCGCATAGGTGCGGGCGGCGGACTCACGCAGGGCCTGGCGGCGCAGGATCCCCTCGTGGGCCGGCGGTGCGGCCGCCGGCACGGTTTCGGTCAACGCCACGGCAGTTGTGTCCTCCTGCTGGTGAACTGTTGGATGCCGCGCCGGCCCGGCGGGCGGCGGCCGTCCCCCGTACGTACCAACGACGCCACCCGCGTGGGAACACGGCCGACGGCAAGATCCTTGACGCCGGGAACCGGGGCCCCGGGTACCGCCGTCCCTCCGGACACCGGCATAGTGGGGGGCTGCACCCGGATCTTGCGGTTCATGACAAGAGCCGGACGGGGGCACCACTCATGAGCCGCACCGGCTCAGCCCGTTTGACACAGGGGGAGAAACACCCATGCGATCCATACGTCGGCCCGTCCTTGCGGCCGCCGCCCTCACCGCCGTAGTGGCGCTGACCGCGACCGGCTGCGGGCCGTCCGGCGACAACGCGGACGCCAAGCCGTCGCAGTCGGCCCAGGACACCTCGGGCGGGGGTGCGATCAAGATCCCCAAGGACCTCCAGGACAAGCTCAAGGAGCACGGCGTCGACCTGGACAAGTGGAAGAACGGGGAGTGGAAGAACTGGGACAAGGACAAGTGGCTCCGCGAGGCCGGGGAGTTCATCAACCCGGTCATCAAGAACTTCTGGGACCCGGACAAGATCGGTAAGGCCAAGCCGCCGCAGGAGCCGAGCAAGCCCTCGGACATCCCCCAGGACCAGGGCAAGACCGACCCGGAGCCGGCCGCGGTCGCCGCCCGGCCCGTGAAGACGCCCTACACCTCCACCGCTCCGGGCGTCGGCGTGCTGGCGTTCAGCACGCCCGAGGGCCAGGCGCGCTGCTCCGCCACCGTCGTCAAGGACCCGGCGCACCCGGGCAAGTCCAACCTCGTGTGGACCGCGGCGCACTGTGTGCACGCCGGCAAGAACGGCGGCTGGTACCGGAACATGATGTTCGTCCCGAGCTTCAACCGGACCGGCGTGCCGGAGACCCAGATGAAGAACACGCCGTTCCAGGACCGGGTTCCGGAAGGCAAGTGGTGGGCGGACGACGTGTCGACGTCCCAGGAGTGGATCAAGGGCGGCGGCGACGTGCCGGGGGTCCCGATGGCTCCGTACGACTTCGCGCTGATCCACGTGAAGCCGGAGGAGAACACCGGCGGCAAGTCGCTGGAGGAGGTGGCCGGCGCCGCCTACACGGTGGACTTCAACGCCCCGGCGATGTCGAAGATGCCGAGCCTGACGGCGCAGGGCTACCCGGCCGAGGCGCCGTTCGACGGCGCGCTGCAGGAGTCCTGCACCGACAAGCCGACCCGGCTGACGACGGACGCCAAGAAGCCGACCATGTACCGGATCGGCTGCACCATGACCGGTGGTTCGTCCGGTGGCCCCTGGTTCGTCAAGGGCGCGGACGGCAAGCCGACGCTGGTCTCCAACACGTCGATGGGTCCGCGTCCGGCCAAGTGGCTGGCCGGCCCGCACCTGGGCGCCGAGGCCAAGTCGATCTTCGACGCGATGAGCAAGAAGTGGGCGAAGCAGCAGTAGCGACATGACGGGCGGGCGGTGCCGGGCGACGGCGCCGCCCGCCCGTACCGCTCACGCGCCGCACCCGCGGCACACGGCGAAGGCCCGCCCCCGGGGAATCCGGGGACGGGCCTTCGCCGTACGTGCGCCGGGCGCGGACCGACCGTCAGGCGGCCGGGACGAACGGCCGGAACTCGGCGGCGAGTTCCTCATGGACGCGGGCCTTGAGGACCGTGCCCTCGGCGGTGTGCTCCTCGGAGAGCACCTCGCCCTCGGCGTGCGCCCGCGAGACCAGGGCGCCCTGGGTGTAGGGCACCAGCACCTCGATCTCGACCTGCGGACGCGGGAGTTCCGCGTCGAGCAGGGACCGCAGCTCCGCGATGCCCTCGCCCGTACGGGCGGAGACCACCAGGGCGCGCTTCTCCTGGCGCAGCAGGCGCTGGAGCGTCAGCGGGTCGGCCGCGTCGGCCTTGTTGACGACCACGATCTCGGGCACCTGGGTGGCGCCGACGTCGCGGATCACCTCGCGGACCGCGGCCAGCTGCTCCTCCGGCACCGGGTGCGAGCCGTCGACCACGTGCAGGATGAGGTCGGCGTCGGCGACCTCCTCCATCGTGGAGCGGAACGCCTCGACGAGGTGGTGCGGCAGGTGGCGGACGAAGCCGACGGTGTCGGCGAGGGTGTAGAGCCGCCCGGTGGGGGTCTCGGCCCGCCGGACGGTCGGGTCCAGGGTGGCGAACAGGGCGTTCTCCACCAGGACGCCGGCGCCGGTGAGGCGGTTGAGCAGGGAGGACTTGCCGGCGTTGGTGTAGCCGGCGATGGCGACCGAGGGGATCTTGTTGCGCCGGCGCTCCTGGCGCTTGACGTCCCGGCCGGTCTTCATCTCCGCGATCTCCCGGCGCATCTTCGCCATCTTCTCGCGGATCCGCCGCCGGTCCGTCTCGATCTTGGTCTCACCGGGGCCACGGGTGGCCATGCCGCCGCCCGCCGAACCGGAGCCACCGCCACCCATCTGCCGGGACAGCGACTGGCCCCAGCCGCGGAGCCTGGGCAGCATGTACTGCATCTGCGCCAGCGAGACCTGCGCCTTGCCCTCCCGGGACTTGGCGTGCTGGGCGAAGATGTCGAGGATCAGGGCGGTCCGGTCGACCACCTTGACCTTGACGACGTCCTCCAGGTGGATCAGCTGGCCCGGGGAGAGCTCACCGTCGCAGACGACGGTGTCGGCCCCGGACTCCAGCACGATGTCGCGCAGCTCCAGCGCCTTGCCGGAGCCGATGTAGGTGGCCGGGTCGGGCTTGTCGCGGCGCTGGATGACGCCGTCGAGCACCAGGGCGCCGGCGGTCTCGGCCAGCGCGGCCAGCTCGGCGAGGGAGTTCTCCGCGTCCTGCACCGTGCCGGAGGTCCAGACGCCTACGAGCACCACGCGCTCCAGGCGCAGCTGGCGGTACTCGACCTCGGTGACGTCCTCGAGCTCGGTGGAGAGCCCGGCGACGCGGCGCAGTGCCGCGCGCTCGGAGCGGTCGTACTGGTCGCCGTCGCGCTCCCCGTCGATCTCGTGGCTCCAGGCGACGTCCTCTTCCATCAGGGCGTCGGCCCGAAGGCTCTCGGGGAGGCGCTGCCGGTCCTGCGGAAGGGAAGAAGAGGAGGTCATTTGATCCTTTGCGTCGTAGGGAGCCCCCCGGGGACCGGTGGGTCCCGTCGGGACTGGTGACTGTGCCGTTCGGTCTGCTCAACGTCCGGGCCCGCCGGGAGATTCCCGGGCCGGCCCGCGGTGTCGGCCCGTTGATGGTCGCACGGCCGGGAGACGGGCGTCACGCGGGTTTTCCCGTGCCGCCCCGTACGGGCGGGAGTCCTGCCGCCCGTACGGGGCGCCCGGGCGCCGGTCACCGCTTGTGGAGGTGCGGCGCACCCTGCGTGGCCGCCACGCGCCGCGCCGCCGACTGCGGTGTGGCGCCCTTGGCCTTGCTCTGCTCGGCCGCCTGCTGCTTCCAGTCGGGGTGGCCGGGCATCGCCGGGGTCTTGGTGCCGTAGAGCCACTCCCAGAGGAAGCCGGAGAGGTTGTGGCCGTAGATCTCGGAGGCGAGGTCGATGAAGTCCGCGGTGCCGGCCACGCCGTCGTGGTGCCTGGCCACCCACTCCCGCTCCAGGCGGTCGAAGCCGGCCTGGCCCATCTTCTGCCGCAGCGCGTACAGGACCAGGGCGCTGCCGTCGTAGATCACCGGGCGGAAGATGCTGATCTTCTTGCCGTGCTCGGGGATCTTCGGCAGAGCCGGCGGGCCGCCGTCCGCGCGCCAGCTGTCGGACATCTCGTACGCCTTCTTCATCCGCGCCTCGAAGGAGACCCGCTGGCCGCCCTTCTCCTGGGCGTAGAGGGCCTCGTACCAGGTGGCGTGGGCCTCGTTGAGCCAGACGTCGGACCACCGGCGGGGGCTGACGCTGTCGCCGAACCACTGGTGGGACAGCTCGTGCACCATCACCGACTCCACGTACCAGTCGGGCAGTTGGGCGGTGGTGAACAGGCGCTTCTCGAAGAGCGAGAGGGTCTGGGTCTCCAGCTCGAAGCCGGTGCTGGCGTCGGCGACCAGCACCCCGTACGCCTCGAACGGGAACCGTCCGACCTTCCGCTCCATCCAGGCCACCTGCTCCGGTGTCTTGGCGAGCCAGCGGGCGAGCGCGGGCTTGGCCGACGCCGGGACGACGTCGCGGAGCGGCAGACCGTGCGGGCCGCGCTGCGACACCACGCTGGAGTGCCCGATGGAGATCTGGGCCAGCTCGGTGGCCATGGGGTGGGCGGTGCGGTACGTCCAGGTGCGGCGCGCGCCGCGGCCGCCGGCGCCGACGGGCAGGCCGTTGGCGACGGCGACCAGCCCCTCGGGGGTGGTGATGCGGAAGGTGAACTGGGCCTTGTCGGAGGGGTGGTCGTTGCACGGGAAGACGCGGTGCGCGGCGTCGGCCTGATTGGCCATCGCCAGGCCGTCGTTGGTGCGGATCCAGCCGCCGTTGCCGCGTCCGCGCGGGTCGCTGGTGTGGCGCACGACGATCCGCAGGTCCTGGCCGGGCGAGATGTGCGCGACGGGGGTGAGCACCAGGTCCTCGCCGGCCTGCTCGTGCCGGGCGGGCTTTCCGTCGACCGTGACGGAGCGCACGGTGCCGTCGGCGAAGTCGAGGTTGAGCCGGTCGAGGTTGGCGGTGGCCCGGGCCCTGATCACGGTGACCATCTCCAGCGGACGGTCGTTGCGGCCCGCGTAGTCCAGGGAGATGTCGTACGAGGTGACGTCGTAACCGGGGTTGCCGAGCGACGGGAAGAGGCGGTCGCCGATGCCCTCCGGCTCGGGGGGCCGCGGCGTGGCCGCGGCGATCGTGGCGGCGACCGCGAGCCCGAGGGCGGTGACCCGGCGGGGGATCCGGCCGCGGCGGGCCCGGGGGCGGTCCCGGTCGGGAGCGGCGGAGCGGTCGGCGGCGGCGGTGCGGTCGGCGGCGGGCCCCTGGGGCTCACAGGACGAACGGCGCAAGGGAAGGGACATGCGCTACCGCTATCAGCGCGGCCCGCCCGCCCGTGGACGGCACGGCACGACGGCACCCGAACGGGCGGCACCTCGGCCGTCCCACTTGCGCCCGCATGCCTGATCTGCCCTTGATCGGCCGGATCGCGGGGCGCGGGATCTTCGGGGTGCTTCAGCCGTTCCCGGAGCGCACCGGTGTGGCGGCGCGGACCACGTCGAAGACGCCGGGGACCTGGCGCATCGCGCGCATCAGGGAGGGCAGCGCGGCGGCGTCGGGCAGGTGGAGGGTGTAGGTGTGGCGGACCAGTTGCTCGTGCGGGGGCTCGACGGCGGCGGAGACCACGGCGGCGCCCTGGGCGGCGATCGCCTCGGTGAGGTCGGGCAGCAGGTGCGGGCGGCTGAACGCCTCGGCCAGCAGCGTCACCCGGCAGCCGTGGCCGCCCTTGGCCGCGCCGCGCCAGCGCACCCCGACCGGCTGGCGGCCGGTCGCCGCCATCCGGGCCACGGCCGGGCACAGGGCGCGGTGCACGGTGACCGTGCCGCCGCGGACCGCGAAGCCGGTGACGGTGTCCGGCGGCACCGGGGTGCAGCAGCCGGCCAGCCGGACGGTGGCGCCGGGCAGGTCGGCCACCACCAGGACGGAGGCGGCCGCCGGGCGGTCCGGGCCGGCGGGCCGGTGGGACGGTGCCCGGCGGAGCTCGCCGCGGCGGCCGGCGGGCGCGGCGGGGGCGTCGCCGGGGCCCTGGGGCCGGTCCAGCCAGCGGGAGATGGCGAGCCGGGCCGCGGGGGTGCGGGCGTGGTCGAGCCACTCCGGCGACGGGCCGGCGGAGTCCTGGGCCATCAGCAGGTGGAGGCTGTCGCCGTCGTGCAGGACGGTGCCGAGGGTGGCGAGGCGGCCGTTGACGCGGGCGCCGATGCAGCCGTGCGCACCCTCGCCGTACCGGGCGTACGCGGCGTCCACACAGCTGGCCCCGGCGGGCAGGCCGATGGTGCCGCCGGGGCCGTCAGGGCCGTCGGGGGCTGCGTCGGCGCAGAAGACGGTGATCTCCCGGTCCTGGGCGAGGTCGTCGCGGAGCGAGGTCCAGAAGGTGTCGGGGTCGGGGGTGGTGCGCTGCCATTCCAGGAGCCGGTCGAGCCAGCCGGGGCGGGTCGGGTCGGCGCGTTCGCCGTCGGGTGCGTCGGCGCCGTCGGTGGGGGTGTGGGGGTTGCCCAGGGCGATCACCCCGGCCTCGGCGACCCGGTGCATCCGGTGGGTGCGGATCAGGGTCTCGGCGATCTCGCCGTGCTCGCCGATGACGGCGGTGTGCAGCGACTGGTAGAGGTTGAACTTGGGCGCGGCGATGAAGTCCTTGAACTCCGAGACCACCGGGGTGAAGCAGGTGTGCAGCTCCCCCAGGACGGCGTAGCAGTCGGCGTCCTCGGCCACCAGGACCAGCAGCCGCCCCAGGTCCGCGCCGGTGATCCGGCCGCGCGCCAGCAGGACCCGGTGCACGGAGACGAAGTGCCGTGGGCGGACGAGGACTTGGGCGTCGATGCCGGCCTCGGCGAGGATCGCCCGGGCCCGGGCGGCGATCGCGGCGAGCGGGTCGGGGCGGCCGGCGTACTGCTCCACGAGATGGCGGGTCTCGGCGTACTCCTCGGGGTGCAGGACCGCGAAGACCAGGTCCTCCAGCTCGGTCTTGAGCGCCTGGATGCCGAGGCGTTCGGCGAGCGGGATCAGCACGTCGCGGGTGACGCCGGCGATCCGGGCCTGCTTCTCGGGGCGCATCACGCCGAGGGTGCGCATGTTGTGCAGCCGGTCGGCGAGCTTGATGGACATCACCCGGACGTCGTTGCCGGTGGCGACCAGCATCTTGCGGAAGGTCTCCGGCTCGGCAGCCGTGCCGTAGTCGACCTTCTCCAGTTTGGTGACGCCGTCGACGAGATAGCAGACCTCGGCGCCGAACTCCCCCCGGACCTGATCCAGCGTCACTTCCGTGTCCTCGACGGTGTCGTGGAGCAGGGAGGCGGTCAACGTCGTTGTCTCGGCGCCGAGTTCGGCGAGGATCAGGGTGACCGCGAGCGGGTGGGTGATGTACGGCTCGCCGCTCTTGCGCAGCTGGCCGCGGTGCGAGGACTCGGCGCGGTGGTATGCCTTGCTGAGGATGTCGAGGTCGGCGTCGGGGTGGTGGTGGCGGTGCACCTTGGCGACGTGTTCCAGGGCGTCCGGGAGGCCGTCACGGGGGGCGGGGCCGAGGAGTGCGGCGCGGCCGATGCGGCGGAGTCCCCGGAGCGCCGGCCGGGGGCGGCCGCGCCGGCGGCCTGCTTCGGGGTTACCAGAATTCGTGGCCTCTGCGCTCATGGGCACCTCCGGCGGCGTCGACCGGCGGTGGGACGCCGTCAGTTCGGTCGCCCGGGCCGGTGCTTGATGCTACCGAGCCCATCACGCAGCGCTGCCCGCCTCTCGCTCAGCGTGAAACGGATCACCCATTCGAGGGAACTTTCTGGCCGGAACCGTTTCTGCTCGCCGAAACCGTTTCCCCTGGCCGGCGGGCGTGCCCCGGCGCCCCGTCAGCCGGCGAGTGCGCCGGCCAGCCACTCCGGCTCGAAGCTGCCCTCGGCGACGATCTCGGCCGGGCCGGTCATCTCGATCATGCCGTCCGGCAGCTCGGTGATGGTCAGGCTGCCGCCCAGCACCTCGACGGTGTACGTCACCGGGGTGCCGGTCGCGGCCGGGTCCAGGCCGTCCCGGCGGGCGGCGGCGACGGCCACCGCGCAGGCGCCGGTGCCGCAGGAGCGGGTCTCGCCGGCACCGCGCTCGTGCACCCGCATCGCCACATGGCGCGGGCCGCGGTCCACGACGAACTCGATGTTGACGCCGTCCGGATACACCGCGGCCGGGGCGAACCGCGGCTGTTCGCGCAGCTCACCGGCGTGCGCCAGGTCCTCGACGAAGGCGACGGCGTGCGGGTTGCCCATGTTGACGTTGCGGGCCGGCCAGCTGCGCCCGCCGACCTCGACCACCACGCCGTCCTCGGGGAGCGCGGCGCGCCCCATGGCGACGGTGACGTCGCCGGACTTGGCGAGGTGCACCCGGAGCACCCCGGCGCGGGTGGCGACGGCCAGGTCGCCGGCCTCGACGAGCCCGGCGTGCAGCAGATACCGGGCGAAGACCCGCAGGCCGTTGCCGCACATCTCGGCGATCGAGCCGTCGCCGTTGCGGTAGTCCATGAACCACTCGGCCTCGCCGGCCATCGTCCGCGCCTCCGGGTGCGCGGCGGACCGGACGACGTGCAGCAGCCCGTCGCCGCCCACTCCGGCGCGCCGGTCGCAGATCCGGGCGACGGCGGTCGCGGGCAGATCGAGCCGACCGTCCGGATCCGGGACGATCACGAAGTCGTTCTCGGTGCCGTGGCCCTTGAGGAAGGCGATGCGCTGCGTGGTCACTCCTGAATCCTACGGGGGAAGCGGCGTGCCGGCCCGGTCGGGGCCGCGCCCGGCACCGGGCGGGTGCGGTGCCTCGGAGGTGCCTCAGCGGAGGCGGGCCACCCGCCAGATGGCGAGTGCGGCGGGGACGACGACCACGCCGGCGTACAGGAGCACCACCCGCCAGCTGGGGCGGCGCCCGGAGCCGCGGGCCGGGAGGCCGGGCCAGGTGTGGCCGACCCGGCGGGCCGCCATCATGCCGGCGCCGGCCGCGCAGCAGCACAGCAGCAGGCCGAGCATGGCGATCACCGCGCCGCCGTCGGCGCCGAACTCGAAGGCCAGCGGGAAGGCGAACATCAGCGAGCCGAGGGCGGCCAGCGCCACGATCGGGGCGAGCTGCCACAGCCGCAGCCGCCGGGGCGGGCGCAGGTCGCGGAAGGACTCGCCGCCCTCGGGGGCCGCGCCCGGCTCGGCGTCGGGGCCGTCCGAGGTGTCGAGGGTGGCGGGGTGGCCGTCGGGGATGCCGTCGTCGGACGCGTGCACGCGGTCGTGCGGTGCGCCGTGGACGCCGTCGACGGCCGGGCCGTCCGTGGCCGGCGGTGCCGCCGCGGCGGCGTCCGCGTCCGGTTGCTGGGCTCGGTTGCGAGGGCCGGCCTCCATTGCCACGCGCCCTCCCCACTGCCAGATTGCACGCCTCGATCGAAGGTCGATGATGACATGCCCTCAGCGGCCGGGATGACGGCCGGAGCGTCCCGATGCCATGACGTGATCAGGCTGTGACCGGTCGTTCGAGCAACGCCAGTGCCAGGGCCGGGAGATCGGCCCGGCGGTCGGCGGCACCGCTGAGCCAGTGGACCCGCGGGTCCCGGCGGAACCACGAGTCCTGACGGCGCGCGAAGCGCTTGGTGGCGCGCACCGTCTCGTCGCGCGCCGCCTGCTCGGTGCACTCCCCCGCCAGGTAAGCCAGCACCTGCTGGTAGCCGAGTGCCCGGGAGGCGGTGCGGCCCTCACGCAGCCCTTCGGCCTCCAGCCGGCGCACCTCGTCGACCAGGCCGGCCTGCCACATCCGGTCGACCCGTACGGCGATCCGCTCGTCGAGTTCGGGGCGCTCGACCTCCACGCCGATCTGGAGGGTGTCGTAGACCGATTCGTGGCCGGGGAGGCTGGCGGTGAACGGGCGGCCGGTGAGTTCGATGACCTCCAGGGCGCGCACGATCCGGCGGCCGTTGCCGGCCAGGATGGCGCGGGCGGCGTCCGGGTCGGCGGCGGCGAGCCGGGCGTGCAGCGCGCCGCTGCCCAGTTCGGCGAGTTCGGCCTCCAGGCGGGCGCGGACGGCGGGGTCGGTGCCGGGGAACTCCAGGGCGTCGAGGGCGCCGCGGACGTAGAGGCCGGAGCCGCCGACCAGGACCGGGGTGCGGCCCTCGGCGAGCAGCCGGTCGATCTCGGCGCGGGCGAGCCGCTGGTACTCGGCGACGTTGGCCGCGCGGGTGACGTCCCAGATGTCGAGGAGGTGGTGCGGAATGCCCTGCCGCTCCTCGGGGGTGAGCTTGGCGGTGCCGATATCCATGCCGCGGTAGAGCTGCATGGAGTCGGCGTTGATCACCTCGCCGTCCAAGTGCCGGGCGAGCGCGACGCCCAGATCGGACTTTCCGGCCGCGGTGGGGCCGACGACGGCGATGACCCGCGGTGCGGGGGCGACGGTGTTCACCCCGTCAGTCTCGCAAACCTCACGGTGCCATCTCGAACGAGCGACGTGACGGGGCACCGATGGCCTCGTTGCCTGTTGCGAGATCCCGAACGCCGGTGCGCTGCCGGGGCCCGTCGGGCGGCGCAAGCGGACGCTCCGGGCGACGAGGGATTTCGCCCACAAGAGGAGCGTAGGAGCAGTTATGGGCGTGTTTTCGCGGTTCCGTCGGCGCAAGTCCGACGTGGCGGAGGAGAGTGCCGCCGCGGCGGTGGCGGAGGCTGCGGCAGAGGAGGAATCGGAGACGGACGAGGGCGCGGCCCCGGAGGCGGCGGAGTCCGCGGCCGGGGCGCCGGCGGAGGCGGCGTCGCGGGCGACGGAGTCCGACCCGGGGTCCACGGGGGCCGAAGAAGCGGCGGAAACGGAGCAGGCGCCGGCGGACGGGGCGGCGGCCTCGTCCGGGGAAGGGGAAGGGGCGGCACAGGACGCGGCGGGGAGCGCCGGGGAGGACGCCGAGGACACCGGGGAAACGGAGCCGGGCGCCGCGCAGGCGGACGACGCGGCAGCGGAGGCGGCCGCGGACGGCGATCCCGGCCCGGCACCCGCCGGGGCATCGGCCGCGGACGGCGCCGCCGGGATCCCGCGGCAGCAGGGCGCGGAGCGGGCGGTGGACAGCGACGCCGGGGACGGCGCGCGGAAGTAGCCGGCCCACCGGCGTCGGCGGCGGCGCGGCGGGCACGGGGTGCCACGGCTCCCCGTGCCCGCCGCGCCGCGGCATGTCCGGCTGTGGGCGGCGCTCCGTGGCACGGGGCCGCACGCGGGACTACGTCCAGGCCGCCACGGCGTAGCCGACGCCGTACGGGGCCTCCGCGCGCAGCAGTTGGCCGCGCAGCCCGGCGCCCTCGGCGGCGCCCGCCAAGGTCTGCCAGCAGGCCCGGCCGGACACCAGCAGATCGGCGGCGAGCCGCTCGTCCAGGGCGGCCAGGGCGGCGGTGTCGGCGGCTCCCAGGGCGCGGGCCGCGGCGGCATCGAACGGCTCGGCGCGCTCGTCGAAGTAGCCGGGCGCCTTGACCGAGCGGCGGGCGCTGCCGTCGCCCAGCACCAGCAGCGCCACCCGGGGCGCGGATCCGGCCAGTTCCCGGCCGCGTGCCCGGCAGTGGTCGGCGGGCCGCCGCTCGGCCACCGCCAGCCCTTCCACGGGCGCGTCGGACCACGCCGTACGGGACAGCAGCCAGGCGCCGACGGCCAGCGACGGCGGCAGCTGCGGCCCGGCCGCGGGCTGCGGCCCGGCGGCCCCCAGCGTCACGTCGAGGTCCACCCCGAAGCCGCGGAACGAGCCGGGGGCGCCCTGCGGATACCGTCCCTCGCCGGTCTCGTCTGCCGGGCCGAGGACCAACAGCCGGTCCGGGCGGGCCGCGGCGAGCACCCCGATCGCGTCCAGGCAGGCGGCGCGCACCGGGTCCAGCTCCGGTGCAGCGCCCGCGGCGACCTCGGGGACCAGCAGCGGCGGACAGGGGCAGATGGCGGCGGCAACGAGCATGCACGCAGCGTAACCCCAGGTCCGCGGCACTGTGCCCCAGGCCGGAAGGGCCGGACGCGCCGACGGGCCGGCCGGGCCGACGGGTCAGTCGCAGCCGCAGCCGGGCGCGGCGGCGGCCGGCAGCGGTTCGGGGACGCCGACCTTCGGCAGGCCCAGCATGACACCGGCCGGCTTGGCGGCCTCGGCGGCGGTGCGCTTCTCCCAGGCGTCGCCGGCGCGGGTGCGGCGCACGCCGAGGACGGGGCCTTCGGCGAGGAGGTGGTGCGGGGCGGCGTAGGTGACCTCGACGGAGACCACGTCGCCGGGGCGCACCGGCTCGTCGGGCTTGGTGAAGTGCACCAGGCGGTTGTCGGCGGCGCGGCCGGAGAGCCGGTGGGTGGCGTCGTCCTTGCGGCCCTCGCCCTCCGCGACCATCAGCTCCAGGGTGCGGCCGACCTGCTTCTTGTTCTCCGCCCAGGAGATCTCCTCCTGGAGGGCGACCAGGCGCTCGTAGCGGGCCTGCACGACCTCCTTGGGGATCTGCCCTTCCATCTCTGCGGCCGGGGTACCGGGCCGCTTGGAGTACTGGAACGTGAACGCCTGGGCGAACCGGGACTCGCGGACGACGTGCAGGGTCTCCTCGAAGTCCGCCTCGGTCTCGCCGGGGAAGCCGACGATGATGTCGGTGGTGATCGCCGCGTGCGGGATGGCGGCGCGCACCTTCTCGATGATGCCGAGGTAGCGCTCCTGGCGGTACGAGCGGCGCATCGCCTTCAGGACGGTGTCGGAGCCGGACTGCAGCGGCATGTGGAGCTGCGGCATGACGTTGGGCGTCTCGGCCATCGCCGCGATCACGTCGTCGGTGAAGTCGCGCGGGTGCGGGGAGGTGAAGCGGACCCGCTCCAGCCCGTCGATCTTCCCGCAGGCGCGCAGCAGCTTGCTGAACGCCTCGCGGTCGCCGATGTCGGAGCCGTAGGCGTTGACGTTCTGGCCGAGCAGGGTGATTTCGGAGACGCCCTCGGCGACCAGCGCCTCGATCTCGGCGAGGATGTCGCCGGGCCGGCGGTCCTTCTCCTTGCCGCGCAGCGCCGGGACGATGCAGAAGGTGCAGGTGTTGTTGCAGCCGACGGAGATGGAGACCCACGCCGCGTAGGCGCTCTCCCGCCGCGTCGGCAGGGTCGAGGGGAACGCTTCCAGGGACTCGGCGATCTCGACCTGCGCCTCCTCCTGGACGCGGGCGCGCTCCAGGAGGACCGGCAGCTTGCCGATGTTGTGCGTGCCGAAGACGACGTCCACCCAGGGCGCCTTCTTGACGATGGTGTCGCGGTCCTTCTGGGCCAGGCAGCCGCCGACCGCGATCTGCATCCCGGGGCGCCGGGCCTTGACCGGCGCGAGCCGGCCGAGGTTGCCGTACAGCCGGTTGTCGGCGTTCTCGCGCACCGCGCAGGTGTTGAAGACGACGACGTCGGCCTCGCCCTCGCCGGTGCCCTCCGGGGCCCGTACGTAGCCCGCGTCCTCCAACAGGCCCGAGAGCCGTTCGGAGTCATGGACGTTCATCTGGCACCCGTAGGTGCGCACCTCGTACGTTTTCACTTCGGCCACTGCTCCGCCGGCCACGTCGTTACCGCTCACCCGTCCAGGGTAAGGGCTCCGGCGCGGGCGTCCGGCGGCCGTCCTCGCGGGCGGGGGCGCGGCGGCGGGCGCGGGCTCAGGCCGCGGCGAAGCGGGCACGGGGCTCGCCGTGCAGCCGGCCCGGCGGGAGCTTCCGGCCGAAGGCGACCAGCAGGAGGTCCTGGGCGGCGCCGCGCAGCGGGGCGCCGGTGCCGTAGGACCAGTCGAGGTCGTCGGCGTGCAGGGCGACGCCGTCCAGGTCCGCGCCGAAGAACTTCGCGCCGCGCGGGGTGATGCCGGCGAGCAGGATCCGCAGCCGGTCCTCGGGGACGCGGCGGTCCAGGCCGAGCGGTACGGCGATGTCGAGACCGTGGACGACGTCGTGGCCCAGGGCCGATGCGAGGCCGCCGACCGGCGGGGTCCAGGGGTGGTGGGCGTTGTCCCGCAGGGCCGCGGCGAGGGCGGCCGGCGGCAGGGCGGCGGCGTCCCTGCGGGCGCACCGGTCGGTCATCCGGTGCAGGCTGCCGCGGGCCTTGATCAGCTCGGCGGCGACCTTGGGCAGGGAGTAGCGGAAGCCCAGTGACATGTGGGCAGCCACCTCGCGGACCCGCCAGCCGGCGCACAGCGAGGGCGCGTCCCACTGCTCGGGCGTCAGGGCGTCCAACATGTCGGCCAGCTCTCGGCGTTCGGCGGCGATCGCGGCGCGGATGTCCATCGTTGCTCCCCCTTTCCGGTCCGTCCCGGTGGACGGCCCGGTTCCAGGATCTTGGCGGCGCGGCCATAAGTCCAAGAGTTTGGACTTCTCGCATCTAGAATTGCTCGTTATGGAACTTCGGCAGCTCCAGTACTTCGTCGCGGTGGCCGAGGAGGCCAACTTCACCCGGGCCGCGGCCCGTCTCCATCTGGCCCAGCCGGGCATCAGCGCCCAGGTGCGGCAGCTCGAACGGGAGCTGGGGCAGCCGCTGCTGGACCGCTCCGGCCGGTCGGTGACGCTGACGGAGGTGGGGGCGGCCGTGCTGCCGTACGCGCGGGCGGCGCTGGCAGCCGTCGAGGGCGTGCGGGAGACGGTGGCGGAGTTCACCGGGCTGCTGCGCGGGCAGGTCACCCTCGGGCTGGTGTCGGGCGCCGACCCGGTGCGGGAGGAGGAGGCGGTGTCGCTGCTGGCGGACTTCCACGACGCCCATCCGCAGGTGGACATCGCGCTCACCGAGGACAGTTCGGAGCGGATGCTGGCCGCGTTGCAGTGCGGCGAGCTGGACATGGCGCTGCTGGGGACCGCCGAGGAGGAGCCGCCGGCGGGGCTGTCGTTCCAGATCGTGGTCGACGAACCGCTGGTCGCGGCGGTCGCGCCGGGCAGTCCGCTGCTGGCGGCCGCGGCCGGCGGGCAGGTCCCGTTGACGGCGCTGCGCGACCTGCCGCTGATCAGCCTGCCGCGCGGCACCGGGATCCGCGGGGTGCTGGAACGCGTCTGCGCCGACGCCGGGTTCCGGCCGCGGATCGCCTTCGAGGCGGCCGCGCCGAAGCTGCTCGCCGGGCTGGCGGCCCGCGGCCTGGGTGTGGCGGTGATCCCTGCGGCCTCCGCGGCGACGACCGGCGGGCTGCGGACGCTGGAGTTCAGCGGGGCGCGGCCGCGTGGCCGGATCGCGCTGGCCTGGCGGGCGGACGGACCGGCCGGCCCGGCGGCCCGGGCGCTGCTGGGGCGCCTGAGGAGGGCCCTGGGGACGGCGGCCCGGGACGAGGTCCGGACGGCTGCCGAGACGTGACCTCCGGGCCCCTCCCGCGGGCCCGGCCGGGCTGGCAGGATCCCGCCCATGGCGATACTCCCCCGTTCCGGCCGCGGCCGGGCGCTGACCGCCGCGGCCGCGGCGCTGGCCCTCGTCGGGCTGGCGCTGTGGTGTGTGCGGCCGGGCGGGGTCTCGACGCCCCAGGGGCGGGTGACGCTGGCGACCGGCGTGCCGACCGGGGTGTACGCGCGCTACGGGGAGCTGCTGAAGGAGGATCTCGCGCGGGATCTGCCGGGGGTCGACCTGCGGCTCCAGCGCAGCGAGGGCTCGATCGACAATCTGCGCCAACTGGCCACCGGGCGGGCTGATTTCACCATCGCCACGGCGGACGCGGTGGCCGCCTGCCAGGCGCGGCACGAGGCCGGCGCGGACCGGCTGCGGGCCTGCGCCCGGCTCTACGACGACTACATGCAGCTGGTGGTGCCCAAGGGGTCCGCGGTGCGGTCGGCCCGCGACCTGCGGGGGCTGCGGGTGGGGGTCGGCGCGGACGGGTCGGGGGTCCAGCTGATCACCCGGCGGCTGATGGACGCGGCGGGGCTGGACTTCGACACCGACCTCGTGCCGGTGCGGGTGGGCATCGACCGGATGCCGGGGATGCTGGAGCGCGGCGAGCTGGACGCCTTCTTCTGGTCGGGCGGGCTGCCGACGCTGGCGGTGCAGCGGCTGGCGCGGGAGTACCCCGTGCGGCTGGTGCAGCTCGGGGACCTGATCCCGGCACTGCACCGGCAGGGCCGGCGCACGCGCTACTACCGGGCGGCGGTGATGCCCGCCGACGCCTATCCGCAGGTCCAGGACGGGCAGGCGGTGAAGACGATCGCGGTGGCGAACCTGCTGGTGACCACGGAGCGGGAGGACGCGGCCCTGACGTTCGGGATCACCCGGACCGTCATCAACAGCCGGGACGCGATCGGGCATGTGGTGCACGCCGCGCAGAACGTGGACCTGCGGACGGCGGTGTTCACCGATCCGCTGCCGCTGCACACCGGGGCCCGCGCGTACTACCTCTCGGTGAAGCAGTAAGAGGCAGTAATACGCAGTAATACGCAGTAAGACACTGCAAGGGGCGGGCGGGTGCGGTCGGTTGGCGGTGTGCGACCGGCAACTCGGTGCAATGGGCGGCGCGATGGCGTGATTGCCTCGGTGCAATGTGCCGGAGTGTGCCGGACGGTGCCGAGGGCAATGCCGCGCGCAATGCCGGGCTCCCCGCCGTGCGCGGGTCACGGTGCGCTGCGCGGTACGGAGACGGTGACCTTCAGGCCGTGCGGCGGGTGCGGCGCGTAGGCGATGGTCGCGCCGCCGGCGGCGAGCAGGGTGCGGGTGATCGACAGGCCGAGGCCGGAGCCGGAGACGTTCTGGTGACGGCCGCTGCGCCAGAACCGGTCGCCGATCCGGGCCAGTTCGTCCTCGGCGAGCCCGGGGCCGCGGTCGGCGACGGTGATCGTGACGCGTTCGCCGTCGGGGGCCACCGCGACCGTGACCGGCTGCCCGTCCGGGGTGAACTTCAGCGCGTTGTCGACCACCGCGTCCAGCGCGCTGGACAGGGCGACCGGGTCGGCCCAGCCGGTGACCGCGGGCAGGCCCTCGTAGCCGAGACGGACGCCCTTGTCCTCGGCCAGCGGGCGCCAGGCGTCGACGCGTTCGGCGGCCAGCGCGGCCACGTCGGTGAGCTGGAGGTCGGCCTCGGTGTGCTCGGCGAGCGCGAGGCCGAGGAGGTCGTCCAGGACCCGGGCGAGCCGTCTTCCCTCGGTGCGGACCGAGGCGATCTCCTCGTTGCCGTCGGGGAGTTCGAGGGCCAGCAGCTCGATCCGCAGCAGCAGCGCGGAGAGCGGGTTGCGCAGCTGGTGGGAGGCGTCGGCGACGAAGGCGCGCTGCTGTTCCAGGACGTCCTCGACGTGGTCGGCCATCTCGTTGAACGAGCGGGCCAGCCGCCGGAGTTCGGGCGGCCCGGCGGTGGCGGCGACCCGCGCGTTCAGCCGGCCGGTGGCGATGTCGTGGCTGGCCGCGTCGAGCACCCGGACCGGCCGCAGCACCCAGCCGGTGAGCCGGAACGCCGCCGCGACGGCGACCAGCATGGCCGCGCACTCGCCGGCCGCGATCAGCACCCAGCCGTGCAGGATGCGCGAACGCATCCGCCCGGTGGGCGAGTCGGTGACGACCACGGCGACCACGTCGCCGTCCCGGATGACGGGCGAGGCGACCGGGATCCGGCCGGTGTCGTCCCACGGCCAGATCTGGTGCGGGTCGTGGCTGCGGCGGCCGGCGAGCGCCTCGCTGAACGCCTGGGCGCCCTCGCCGCCGGTGGGCACCGCCAGGTCCCGCGGGGCGGCGGCCATCGGGGCGCGGTCGCGGTAGAAGACGCCGGCCCGGATGCCGTAGAGCTGCTGGTAGCGGGCGAGTTCGGCCCGGAGGGTGGCCAGCCGCTCGTCCTCCTCGGGGGTCTTGCCGCCGTCGCCGGCACCGGGGCGGGCGGTGACGAACTGGGCGAGGGAGGCGAACCGGGCGGCGTCGTCGATCCGGTCGACCACCACCCGCTGCTGCTCCACCCCGGCGGTGATCACACCGAGCGGGATGCCGAGCGCCAGCAGCACGCCGGCCATCAGGACGATGAGGAGCGGCAGGAGTCGGGTGCGCACGGGCCGGGCAGCCCGTCAGGGGGCCGCCGGGCGGGCGCCCGGGGCGGGGCCGCCGGCCGGGGCGACCAGGCGGTAGCCGACGCCGCGGATCGTCTCGATCAGCGCCGGCATCCGCAGTTTGGCGCGGAGCGAGGCGATATGGACCTCCAGGGTGCGGCCGGTGCCCTCCCAACTCGTCCGCCAGACCTCGCTGATGATCTGCTCCCGGCGGAAGACCACCCCGGGGCGCTGCGCGAGCAGGGCCAGCAGGTCGAACTCCTTGCGGGTGAGCGAGACCACCGTGCCGTCCACGGACACCTGGCGGGTGGGGAGTTCGACGGTGAGCGGCCCGAGCCGCAGCGGCTCCCGGGGCTCGCTCTCCTCGGCCGGCTGGTCGCCGCCGGCCCCGGCGGTGCCGTGGCGCCGGCTCACCGCGTGAATACGGGCCAGCAGCTCACCGGTGTCGTAGGGCTTGACGACGTAGTCGTCGGCGCCGAGGTTGAGGCCGTGTATCCGGGAGCGGACGTCGGCGCGCGCGGTGACCATGATGACCGGGGTCGAGGAGACCTTGCGGATCCGGCCGCACACCTCGAAGCCGTCCTGGTCGGGCAGTCCGAGGTCGAGCAGCACCACGGCGAACGGCTCGGCGTCGTCCGGCAGCAGGGCCTGCAGCGCCTCCGCGCCGCTGCGGGCGTGCACGACCGTCAGGCCGTGCCGGGACAGCACCGCGGACAGGGCCGCGGCGACATGATCGTCGTCCTCGACGAGCAGCAGCCTCATCCGGCCCCCCTTCCGGTGCGCGTGCGTGGGCCACAGGGCATATACGGCGATGGGCGGCCCGCCCGTCAAGAGGCGGCCGCCTCCGGGCCGCCATCCGTTACCCACCCGGTACGCCCCGATGCCATACCGTCGGCAACCACACTCCTCGCCGGGCGGTACCGCCTTCACCCTGGGTGTCCGTTCGCGGCCGGATCGTTATGCTCAATTCTCGCTCAGATGTAATGACGCTGGTCGCAGGCCGTCATTAGGGTCCTCCCAACCGAGGAGGACGGAGCTGTACGCCGATGAGCGAAGTACCGGTGACCAAGAGCGCCGGGGCCGCCGCGCCCACGGGAGACCCGCTGGTCGTCCTGGACAACGTGAACAAGCACTTCGGCGCGCTGCACGTGCTCCAGGACATCAACCTGACGATCCGGCACGGCGAGGTGGTCGTGGTGATCGGGCCCTCCGGGTCCGGCAAGTCCACCCTCTGCCGCACCATCAACCGCCTGGAGACGATCGACACCGGCAGCATCGGCATCGACGGCCGGCCACTGCCGCAGGAGGGCCGTGAACTGGCCCGGCTGCGCGCCGACGTGGGCATGGTGTTCCAGTCCTTCAACCTCTTCGCGCACAAGACGGTGCTGGAGAACGTCGTGCTGGGCCAGACCAAGGTCCGCAGGACGGACCGGGCGACCGCGGAGAGGAAGGCCCGTACGCTGCTCGACCGGGTCGGCGTCGGCGCCCAGGCGGAGAAGTACCCCGCACAGCTTTCCGGCGGCCAGCAGCAGCGGGTGGCGATCGCCCGCGCCCTGGCGATGGACCCGAAGGTGATGCTCTTCGACGAGCCGACCTCGGCCCTGGACCCGGAGATGATCAACGAGGTGCTGGAGGTCATGCAGCAGCTCGCCCGGGACGGGATGACGATGGTGGTGGTCACCCACGAGATGGGGTTCGCGCGCTCCGCGGCGAACCGGGTGGTCTTCATGGCGGACGGCAGGATCATCGAAGAGGCCGAGCCGAACCAGTTCTTCAGCAATCCGCGCAGCGACCGGGCGAAGGACTTCCTGTCGAAGATCCTCCATCACTGAGGCCGCAGTCGGGTCACCATGTTTGCCAACACCCGTTGAACCGAAGGAAGTTCACCATGACGATGCGTAAGACGGCCGCGGTGGGCGCGATGGTGCTCGCGCTGGCGGCGACGGCGACCGCGTGCGGGGGCCAGGCCGGTTCGGCGGGCGACAAGCAGCCCGGCAGCGATGTCTACAGCGGCACGTACACCGTCGCCAAGGACGTGAAGGCCGACTCGCCGACCCTGAAGAAGGCCCAGAAGGCCGGCCAGATCACCATCGGCGTCAAGGCCGACCAGCCGTTCCTGGGCTTCAAGGACCCGGCGACCAACAAGTACTCCGGCTTCGACGTCGAGATCGCCAAAATGGTCGCCGCCGACCTGGGCTTCTCCGAGAAGCAGATCAAGTTCCAGACCATCGACTCCAACGTCCGTGAGACCGCCATCTCCAGAGGCCAGGTCGACTACTACGTCGGTACGTACACGATCAACGACGAGCGCAAGAAGCAGGTGAGCTTCGCGGGCCCGTATTACACCGCCGGCGCCGACCTGTTGGTGCGCCAGGACGACAAGGCCATCACCGGGCCGGATGCCCTCAAGGGCCGGAAGGTCTGCTCGATCGTGGGCTCCACCCCGCTCCAGGAGATCAAGAAGGCCAAGTACGGCGCGCACACCACCGAGCTGTCGAAGTACTCGGACTGCGTGAAGTCCCTGCTGGACGGGTCGGTCGACGCGGTCACCACCGACGACGCGATCCTCAAGGGCTACGCCGCCCAGCGGCCGGGCAAGCTCCGGGTCGTCGGGAAGCCGTTCACCAAGGAGCCCTACGGCGTCGGCCTCGCCAAGGACGACAAGGCCCTGCGCGACGCGATCACCACCGCGCTGGAGAACCACATCAAGAACGGCGACTACAAGAAGGCGTACGAGGGCACGCTCGGTAAGTCCGGCTCCGCCTACGTCGCCCCGGAGACGCCGCTGCCGCGCTACTGACGGCCCGCGCACACACCGGACCGCGCCGCCCCGTACGCCCGCCGCGACGGGTGTACGGGGCGCGCTGTCTTCCACGCCGCCCCGTACACCCGCGCCCGCCGACTCGGGGGCCGCGTCGCGCGGTTGCCCGTGGTACCGCGCCGTTGCCTGCCGTCCCCCGCCGTTTCCCGCCGCCGACCCGACCGCTACCGCGGAGACCCCATGAACGTACTCCTCGATTATCTGCCCGAGTTCCGGGACGGGTTCCTCGGAACCCTGGCGATCACCGCGTCCGCCGCGCTGCTCGCGCTGGTGCTCGGCGTGCTCATAGCCGGTTTCCGGGTCTCTCCGGTCCCGCCGCTGCGCGCCTTCGGCACGGCCTGGGTGACGGTGCTGCGCAACACGCCGCTGACGCTGCTGTTCCTGGTCGCCTTCTTCGTCGTGCCGCAGATCCTCTTCCAGGGCGCCAGCCCGTACGTCCTGGGCACGCTGGCGCTCGGCTTCTACACCTCCTCGTTCGTGTGCGAGGCGGTGCGGTCCGGCATCACCACCGTGCCGCTGGGCCAGGCGGAGGCGGCCCGCAGCCTGGGCATGACCTTCTCCCAGACGCTGCGGCTGATCGTGCTGCCGCAGGCGGCCCGTACCGTGATCCCGCCGCTGAGCAGCATCATCATCGCGCTCACCAAGAACTCCGCGATCGCCGGCGCGTTCGGCTACGGCGAGCTGTTCAACGTCTCCAAGCTGCTCAACGACCGGGGCTACCCGATCGCCTGGATCTTCCTGTGGACGGCGCTGGCCTACCTCGTCATCACCTTCGCGGTCAGCGGCCTGTTCCGGCTGCTGGAGCGCCGGCTGGAGGTCGCCCGATGAACGGATCCGGCAGCCGGGACACCAGGAACGACACATCCGGACGGGCGCCGTGGCCGCGCACCGGCGGGACGGGACGAAGCGAGGTAGGGGCATGAGTGGCGCGAGCGTTCTCTACGACGTGCCGGGGCCGAAGGCGAGGGCCCGCAACCGCGTCTACAGCGTCCTCGGCGCGCTGGCGCTGCTGGGGCTGATCGCCTTCGCGGTGCTGCGGCTGGACGCCAAGGGCCAACTGGACCCGAAGGTCTGGGAGATCTTCAACTACGCCGGGGTGCGCACCAGCATCCGCGACGGCGTCCTGACGACCCTTCAGGTCTTCGCGGTGGCGGCGGTGCTGTCGCTGGCGCTGGGCCTGCTGCTGACGGTCGCCCGGCTCTCCGACCACAAACCGGTCCGCTGGCTGGCCACCGGCTTCATCGAGCTGTTCCGCGCGGTGCCGCTGCTGATCACGATCTACGCACTGTGGGTCGTCCTGCTCAGCAACCGCGACGCCCTGGGCCTGACCGGCAGCCAGCCGCAGTTCTGGGCGCTGGTCGCGGGGCTGACGGTCTACAACGGCGCGGTGCAGGCGGAGGTGTTGCGGGCCGGCGTCAACGCCGTGCCCCGGGGCCAGCGGGAGGCCGCGTACGCGCTCGGCATGAGCAAGACGCAGGTCATGACGACCGTGCTGCTCCCGCAGGCGATCCGGGCGATGCTGCCCACCATCATCAGCCAGCTGGTGGTGACCCTGAAGGACACCTCGCTCGGCTACATCATCACCTTCGAGGAACTCCTCTACACCGCCCGCCTGATGAGCACCAACATCATCGTCAACGGGAACGACACCTACATCCCGGTGATCATCGTCATCGGCAGCATCTACGTGGCGATGTGCCTGGCGCTGTCCGCCCTGGCCAACTGGATCGAGCGGCGCGGGCGCCGGGCCCGGACCGGCATCGCGGTGGCCCCGGCCGCCGAGCCGGTGGCCGCCGCGGACGCCGCGGAGAGCGCCGGGGCCCCGGCCGGCACCAAGGACTGACGGGCGGTCCGGTCGCGCGCGGCCGGTACCGACCGTCCGGAGGCGGTGGCAACGGCGCCACCGTCTCCGTCACTTGACGGCGACGGCCGCAATGGGTTGCATACGCTGTGTGATCACGCACCGGCCTCCCCCTGCCCGTTCCCGCACGTCCCGTACGTACCGCCGGATCCTGGGAGCCGCCCCGTGGAGCCGGTGATCGTCGCCGGGGCCGGCCCGGTCGGTCTCGCGCTCGCCCTCGCCCTGACCCGGTACGGCGTGCCCGTCGTCGTCCTCGACGAGACCGACGGCGAGGAGGAGGCCCGGCCCGCCCGCACCGTCGTACTCCGCCCGGACACCGCGGCGTTCGCCGCCCGGCTCGGCTGCGCGGACGCCCTGGCCGGCGCCGGTGCCCGCTGGTCGGCGTGGCGCACCATGCGCCGCCGCCGGCTGCTGGAACGGGTCGCCTTCGCCGACGGTGCGCACGGTGAGGCGACCGACGCGTCCCCGGTGCACCTCCCCCAGCACGCGCTGGCCCGCGCGCTGCGCGCCGCGCTGGCCGGCGAACCGCTCGCCCAGGTCGTCTCCGGCAGCCGGCTGGCCGCCGTCGAGCAGGACGAGAAGGGGGTCAGCGCCCAGACCCGCGGCGCCAACGGCACCTGGTGGCGCGGGAGTTACCTCGTCGGCTGCGACGGCCCGCGGTCCACCGTGCGCAAGCTGCTGGACGTCCGCTTCCCCGGCCGCACCGCCGTCGAGCGGCACGCGGTGGCCACGCTGCGCACCGAACTCCCCTGGCCCGGCGAGGCACTGCTGCACCGCTCGCCGGCCCGGCACGGCGGCGGACGGGTCAGCGAGGTCTCCGCCCGTCCACTGCCCGGCGGGGTCTGGCGGCTGGACTGGCTGCTGCCCCCGGGGCGCGATCTGGTCACCCCGGACGCGCTGGTGGCCCGGATCCGCGACTCGCTGGCCGGCTGGGCGGCGGAGGCGGCGGACGGATCCGCCGACGAGGGCGGCGCGCCGGCCGGGCCCTGCCACACCGGTCTCGTCCCGCCCTACGAGCTCCTCGACACCGGCGTCCATACCGTCCACCACCGGTTGGCCCGGACCTGGCGGCGGGGCCGCGCCTTCCTCGCCGGCGACGCCGCCCATCTGCTGGGCGCGCTGGGCACCCAGGGGGTGGACGAGGGCCTGCGGGACGCCGAGAACCTCGCCTGGAAGCTGGGCCTGGCCTGGCACCACGGCGCCACCGACACCCTGCTGGACAGCTATCAGGCCGAGCGCCGGGCCGCGGTCGCCGCCCGGCTGCGGGCCGCCGACTCGGCGCTTCCGCTGCTCCGGGACGGCGGCGCGGTGCGCTGGCGGACGGTGCTGCCGGGGGCGGGGCGCGGGCGCAGCACCCTGCTGACCGACGGCCACCTGGGCCGCGGCCCGCTCGGCGCGGCCCCGTCCTATCCGCGGACGCCGTTGGCGGCGCCCGCGGGCCTGCCCGGCGGGACGGCGGTCGGCACCTTCCCTGGGGCACCGGTGGTGGACGTACCGGTGACCGCCTCCGACGGCGCTTCGGCGGGGCTGCGCGACCGGCTCGGCCGGGGGCTGCTGGTGGTGCTGGTGGCGCCCGGCACGGGGGTGTGGGACCAGCGGCACTGGCAGTCGGCGGGGCTGATGCCCCGTCTGACGGAGGCGGTGGCCGCACTGCCGATGCGGGCGGAGGTCCTGGTGACCGAGGCGTATCCGGGCGCCGCGGCGCACACCGTGCTGGTGGTGCGGCCGGACGGCCATCTGGTCGCCGCGCTGTCCGGGGTGCGGCCGGAGGAACTGGCCGCCTGCGCGGACGCGGTACGCGGCGGGGCGCCCGCGGGAAGCGGCCGCCGGACGTCCCCCGATGGGGCCGCGGCCGACCCGGTGGCCGAGCCGGCGCCGGCACCGGGGCCGGTTGACCCTCCGGGAAGCCCCGTGCTTGACTCCGAGGGTGACTGAGCACAGCTCGCGGTTCTGGCGGAGGGTCCATCTGGACCTGCTCCGCTATGCGGGCTGCATGTGTCGTCCGTCCTGTTGATCCCCACCGCCGCGGCCGCAGCGCCGCGGTGGCCCTCCCCGCGCGGCAGTTGCCCGGTATCCGGCGGCCGCGCTCCGCACGATCACTCAGGACGGTTCCCGTGCCCGATGTACACACCCCTGCGCGGCCGCGTGCCCGCGCCCACGACGGCGGCCCCGGCGCCGCCGAACTCCTCGACTTCGTCCGCCGTACCGCCGCCGACCGCACAATGGTCGCCGCCCTGCCGCTCGATCCGCAGGGCCGCACCTGGATCCGGCTCGACGGGCCGGGCGGCAGCGAGGCGTGGCTGATCGGCTGGCCGCCCGGCACCGGCACCGGCTGGCACGACCACGGCGGTTCGCGCGGTGCCTTCGCGGCGGCCACCGGGGAGCTGACCGAGCAGTCGCTGGCCGCCGCGATCCCCACCGAGGGGTGGCGGACGCTGGAGCTCGCCGACGGTGTCGACCGGGAGCGCCGGCTGAGCGGCGGACGGGGCCGGGCGTTCGGCCCGCACCACGTCCATCAGGTGCTCAACCTCTCCCCCGAAACCCATGCGGTGTCGGTGCACGCCTACTATCCGCCGCTGCCGCTGATGCGGCGGTACAGCCGCAGCGGGGCGGTGCTGCGACTGGAAGAGGTCGAGCGGCCGGAGGAGTGGTGAGAGGGGCCGTACGGAGCGGGCGGAGCGGGCGCGGGACAGGAAGCGGGGCGCCGCGTGAACGCGCGTTCGGGCGAGGGGAGTTCGCGACATGAGTGCGATCGACGACCTGCTGGCGCGGGCCCGGCGCGGGCTGAGCCGGGTGGGTCCGGCGGAGGCCGCGGCGCTCCAGAAGGCCGGCGGCCTGCTGGTGGACATCCGCTATGCGCTGCTGCGCGAGCGCGACGGCACCATCCCCGGGGCGCTGGTCGTCGAGCGCAACGAGCTGGAGTGGCGGCTCGATCCGACGGGTGAGCACCGCGCCCCCGAGGCGACCCACCACGCGCTGCCGGTCGTGGTGATCTGCAACGAGGGCTATGCCTCCAGCCTGGCGGCGGTCTCCCTGCACCAGCTGGGCCTGCACCGCGCGACCGACCTGATCGGCGGCTTCCAGGCATGGCGCACGGCGGGGCTTCCGGTGGAGCGCTAGGGCCAGTGGAGCGCTGGGACCTGTGGAGCGCCAGGACCTGTCGTCGAACTCCCGTCGTCGAACTCCTGTCGTTCGCCCGGGGAGGGCGGGCCTCGCGGCGTCCGTTGCGCTCCGCTCTCCCCCACCTCCCCCACGCCTGAAGGGCGCGGGAGGCACCCCTTGGGGGTCCCCCGCGCCGCAGTGCTCGGGATCGTGCGGTGGGGGCTCGGGTCGTGAGGTCGTGAGGGAGGGGGCGGGGAGACCGGGCTGCCGCCGGCCGGGGCCGTCAGGCGTCCGGCAGGTGGGAGTCCAGGATCTCCGGGTCCTCGCCCTCCTCTTCCAGGGCCTGGCGGACGACGCGGAGGGCGAGACCCTCCGGGTAGCCCTTGCGGGCCAGCATGCCGGCCAGCCGGCGCAGCCGCTTGTCGCGGTCCAGGCCGCGGGTCGTGCGCAACTTGCGGTCGACCAGCTCGCGGGCGGTGCTCTCCTCCTGCTCCGGATCGAGGCGGCCGACGGCCTGGGCGATCAGGGCGGAGTCCACCCCCTTGGTGCGGAGCTCCCGGGCCAGGGCGCGGCGGGCCAGGCCCCGGCCGTGGTGCCGGGACTCCACCCAGGCGTCGGCGAACGCCGCGTCGTCGATCAGCCCGACGTCCTCGAAGCGGGCGAGCACCTCGTCCGCCGCCTCCTCGGGGATGCCCCGCTCCCGCAGGGCGTCCGCGAGCTGCCGTCGGGTGCGCGGGCTCCCGGTGAGCAGGCGCAGACAGATCGCCCGCGCCTGCTCACCGGGTGTGCGCGGTGGTCCCGACCCGGCCCTCGACGGGAGGGAACCACCGCCGTCCCTGGCTGCGGCGCCCTCCGCGGAGGTGGCGCCGCCCATGCGGCCGCTACGGTTCTCGGTGTCGCCGGCGGCGTGGAAGCCCGCGCCGTCCGGCCATTCCGTTCGCCGTGTCATGGCGGATCAGCTCTTGGCCGCCGTGGCCTTGGCGCCCTTGGCGCTCTTGGTGGCGGCCGCCGGTGCGGCCTTGGCCGGCGCCTCCGCCGGGCCCGCGGCGTCCGCGCCGGGCTCCGCCGTGACGTCCGCCGGCTTCACGCCGATGCCCAGCTTCTCCTTGATCTTCTTCTCGATCTCGTTGGCGAGGTCGGGGTTGTCCTTGAGGAAGTTGCGGGCGTTCTCCTTGCCCTGGCCGAGCTGGTCGCCCTCGTAGGTGTACCAGGCGCCGGACTTGCGGATGAAGCCGTGCTCGACGCCCATGTCGATCAGGCCGCCCTCGCGGCTGATGCCCTGGCCGTAGAGGATGTCGAACTCGGCCTGCTTGAAGGGGGGCGCGACCTTGTTCTTGACGACCTTGCAGCGGGTGCGGTTGCCGACCGCCTCGGTGCCGTCCTTGAGGGTCTCGATCCGGCGGATGTCGATCCGGACGGAGGCGTAGAACTTCAGCGCGCGGCCACCGGTCGTGGTCTCCGGCGAGCCGAACATCACGCCGATCTTCTCGCGGAGCTGGTTGATGAAGATCGCGGTGGTCTTGGACTGGTTCAGCGCGCTGGTGATCTTGCGCAGGGCCTGGCTCATCAGACGGGCCTGGAGGCCGACGTGGGAGTCGCCCATCTCGCCCTCGATCTCGGCCCGCGGCACCAGGGCGGCGACGGAGTCGATCACGATGAGGTCCAGGGCGCCGGAGCGGACCAGCATGTCGACGATCTCCAGGGCCTGTTCGCCGTTGTCCGGCTGGGACAGGATGAGGTTGTCGATGTCCACGCCGAGCTTCTTGGCGTACTCGGGGTCGAGGGCGTGCTCGGCGTCCACGAACGCGACCTGGCCACCGGCCTTCTGTGCGTTCGCCACCGCATGCAGGGTCAGGGTGGTCTTACCGGAGGACTCCGGCCCGTAGATCTCCACGACCCGGCCGCGCGGCAGGCCGCCGACGCCGAGCGCGACGTCCAGTGCGGTCGAGCCGGTCGGGATGACCTCGATGGGCTCCTTGGACCGCTCGCCCATGCGCATGACCGCGCCCTTGCCGAATTGCCGTTCAATCTGTGCGAGCGCGGCGTCCAGCGCCTTCTCGCGGTCGGTGCCTGCCATGGGTTCCACCCGGTTTGCTTGAGTCGATCGCTTCACGTCCATGACGCTAACCCCTGCCACTGACAATGCGCCCGGACCCGGCTCCGGCCTGTGGATAACTCCGCGGACGGCCCGGGATCTCCGCGGGCCGCAGCCGCGTCAGGCGGCCGGTTTCCCCATAAGAATGGATGTTCGATTTTGGTGTCAAGCGCACCGCGTACCTCACCGTCGCGCCGCTCCGGACGTTATGCGCCGTCCGTCCGCACACCGCCCGTTCCGCCGCTCCGCCCCTCGGCCGGCCCGCCGTCGGGCGCACCGTCCGCCGCACCGCGCGTCACGCCGACACCCGGCTCCCGGGCCGATTCCCGTTCGCCGCCCCGGGCCGCCTCCCGGCCGTCGCCCGCCACCGGGCCCGGCTCGCACGCCTCGGCCTCCTCCGGCTCCCCGCGCCGGCGCCGCACCCGGAAGCGGCCCCGCGGCTCCGCGGTGACCTCGTACCGCTTGACGTACGCGCCCAGGAACGCCTGCAGCGTCGCGGTGGCCGGGATCGCGATCAGCGCGCCGACCGCGCCCATCAGGGCCGTACCGGCGATCACCGAGCCGAAGGCGACGGCGGGGTGGATGTCCACGGTCCTGGCGGTGATCCGCGGCTGGAGGAGGTAGTTCTCGAACTGCTGGTAGACCACGACGAAGCCGAAGACCCACAGCGCGTACCAGGGGTCGACGGTGAACGCGATCAGGATGGGCAGCGCGCCCGCCAGATACGTGCCGATCGTGGGGACGAACTGCGAGATCAGGCCGACCCATATGCCGAGCGCCGGGGCGTAGGGCACGCCCAGGATCTCCAGCAGGACGTAGTGCGCCACCCCGGAGATCAGCGCCATCAGGCCACGGGAGTAGAGGTACCCGCCGGTCTTGGCGACGGCGATCTCCCAGGCGCGCAGCACCTCGGCCTGGCGGCGGGGCGGCAGCACCGAGCACAGCGCCCGCCGCAGCCGGGGGCCGTCGGCGGCGAAGTAGAACGAGAACAGCGCGACCGTGAGGAGGTTGAACAGCCCGCCCAGCACCTGCGCGGAGACCGCCAGGACGTTGTTGGCGCTGTCCTGGACGTACTTCTGGAGCCAGTCGGAGTTCAGCAGGTTGTTCTGCACCTGGACCCGGGAGAGGTGGGTGTGGAAGGTGCTGTTGGTCCAGCTGATGACGGAGTCCAGGTACTGCGGGAACTCCTCGACCATGGTGGCGATCTGGCCGGCCACCATGGAGCCCAGCAGCGCGAAGAAGCCGACCGCGCCGACGAGGATGGCGAGGAAGACCAGGCCGGTGGCGAGCCCGCGCCGCATGCCGCGGGCGGCCATCCAGTCCACGGCCGGCTCGACGGCCAGCGCCAGGAAGAACGCGATGAGCACGTTCAGCAGCAGGCCGACCAGCTGGTGGAAACCCCAGATGGCGAGCTGGAAGCAGGCCACCAGGGCGAGCGCGAGCACCATGGCGCGCGGCAGCCAGCGCGGCATCCGCTCCGCGCGCGGGTCGCCGGGCCGGCCCCGCCGCGGCTCGTCGGGGCGGGGGCCGTCGTGGCTGCTGATCTCATCTGTCACGGACACGCTGCCAAGTGTCGCGCACCGCACCGACACCCGGCCCCGGCCGGCTCAGCGCTTGTGCTGCGGCACGTCCATCACCGCGCAGACCACCCGCCACACCTCTTTGGCGCTCCAGCCCGCCGCCAGCGCCTCGTGGACGGTGCGGCCGCCGAGCTCCGACATAACGTGATCGCGGGCGAACGAGTCGGCGTAGCCCGCGCCGAAGTGGTCCGCCATCCGCTCCCAGAACACCGTCAACCGCATGATTCCCGCCTCGCACCCACTCCGGCCCGCACGTTTCCCGGCCCTGTGCCCGGAGGGGCAGCCCGGCCCGGCTCCCTTCATACCGCCACGGCCGGACGAAAGGCCAGCGAGGACCGGGCGCCGCCGCACCCCACGCCCCCCGGTGGCCGGATCCGATCGACGCCGAAACACTTGCCAAATTGCGCAATGATGCATTCGAATGTGCAACCGGTTCGGCACATTCGTCGTCTTCCCGGCCGGAACCGCCCTCTTCTGCCGCCGCGCGGCATGCCCCGCGACCGCCCCACCGGTCCGGCCCGTCCAAAGGATGCGAATGACAGGTCAGCGCACCGAAGCCCCGTACGGGCACGACGACCTGGCGCGGGACCCGGTACTGCCGGGCCCCCGTCGCCACGAGGACCGGCACCCGGGAGCGGACGGCATCGGGCCGGCCCCCGGGCACGCCGGCCGCGGGCGACGTGCGGTCCGGGCCGCCCTGGTGGCGCTGGTGCTGGCGGCCGCGGGTGCCGCGGCCGGTACGGCGCTCGGCGGGCGGCCGGGCTGGGTGTGCGCGGTGGCGGCGGCGCTCGGCGCGGCACTGGCCGGCAGGGCGTGCACCCGGGCGGGCGCCTGGTGGCTGATATCCGCGCCGCCCCTGGTGGTGGCGGCGCTCACCGTGGTGTGCGAGCAGGTGGCGGGCACCACCACCGTCCAGGGCAAGGGCCTGACGACGGCGGCGGTGCGCTGGGCCGTGGACGGGTTCCCGGCCATGGCGGCGGCCGAGGCGGCACTGATCGTGGTGCTGGCGATCCGGGGCATAGGGGCCGGCCGGCGCGGCGGCCGTAAGCGGAGCGGGAGGAACAGCGGTGCATGACGAGCACGGCCCCGACGGGCGGAGCGCCCATGGGGCGGGTGGACGGGCGGCCGGCGGGACCGGTGGACGGGCCGCGCGCCGCCGGGCGGGCGACGGGCGCGCCGGACGGCGGCGCTCTCCCCTGGTCGTCGCCGGGCGGACCGCGCTCGCCCTCTCCTCGGCACTGGTCCTCCTGGCCAGCGGTGTGTCCTGGGCGGCGTACAACTGGGTCAGCAGCGGGCTGACCACCTCCGACGCGCTCAACGCCATCGGCGGCAAGGACGCGCCCAAGCACCTGGACAACTCCGTCAACCTGCTGCTGATCGGCCTGGATTCGCGCAAGGACATGAACGGCAACGACCTGCCGCGGGAGTTCGTCAAGGACCAACTGCACGCCGGTTCCAGCGACATCGGCTACTACAACACCAACACCCTGATCCTGATGCACATTCCGGCGGACGGCGGAAAGGTCACCGCGTTCTCCGTTCCGCGCGACGACTACGTGCAGACCTTCAACGGGGACGGCAGCTCCCAGGGGCACTTCAAGATCAAGGAGGCGTACGCCAACGCCTACACGGTCGCCCACGACAAGCTCTCCGCCCAAGGGGTCAAGGGTGCCGACCTGGAGAGCCGGAGCCGGGAGGCCGGCCGGGAGGCCACCCTGGCGACCGTCCAGAACTTCCTCCAGGTGCCGATCGACCACTTCGCCGAGGTCAATCTGCTGGGCTTCTACGACATCGCCAAGGTGCTCCAGCCGATCGAGGTGTGCCTGAAGCACCCGGTCAAGGACCGCTATTCGGGCGCCGACTTCCCGGCCGGGCGCCAGCAGCTCGACCCCAAGCAGGCGCTGGCGTTCGTCCGGCAGCGGCACGGCCTGGACGGCGGCGACCTGGACCGGACCCACCGCCAGCAGGCGTTCATCTCCTCGGTGACCCACAAGCTGAAGAGCCAGGGGGTCTTCACTGACCTGGGCAAGCTCCAGGGGCTGTTCGACGTGGTGAAGAAGGACCTGGTCATCGACAGCAAGTTCGATGTGCTGGACTTCGCCCAGCAGGCCACCAACCTGACCGGCGGGAACGTGGTGTTCCACACCCTGCCGATCGCCGGCTTCGCCACCCGCAACCGCGAGTCCGTCAATCTTGTGGACGAGGCGAAGATCCGGTCCATCGTGCAGTCGCTGATCGGCGGGAAACCGGGGCAGGCGGGCGGACCGGGCACACCGGCGCCGTCGCCGTCCGCCAAGGCCGCCCCGGCGACCGTCGACGTCCTCAACGGCGCCGGGCGGGCCAAGCCGGGGGCCGCGGCCGACACGCTCAAGGCACTGGCCGCCCTCGGCTACACCGCGGGCCGCGCCGACAACGCCGCCGCCCGGCAGCAGACCGCCGTCCGCTACGGCGCCGGCGCCCAGGAGGCCGCCCGGCAGATCGCCGACCGCATGGGCACCGGGGCGCCGGTCTCCTCGGCCTCGGTACCCGCCGGACACGTCCAGGTCATCCTGGGCGGCGACTTCACGGGACCGCCCGCCACCGGGACGACGGCCCCGCCGACGGCACCGGAGACCTCCGCGGACACCTCCAAGAAGGACGCCTCCCCCGCACCCGTCCCGTCGGACGCCTTCGCCGGCGACTCCGTCAAGGAGGGCGGCATCCCCTGCGTCAACTGACGCCCGCAGAGCCGCCGATGGCACCGGTGGCCGCCGAACCCCCCGGCCGTCACCGGGCCACCGGCGGCCACGGCGGCCGTACGTGCCTGGGGCTCGGCGCCTAGACTGGCCCGACCGGGGGCGACGAACGGGGAGAGCCGTAGTGGTGGAGAGCATCGAGGGCGCGGGGCAGGGAAGGGGCGCGGTGGCCGACCCGTCCTCCGAGGTGCTGGCCGAGGCGGCCGCGCTGTTCGGGCTGCTGGCCTCTCCCCCGCGGCTGCACATCGTCTGGGCGCTGGCCCAGGGCGAGAGCGACGTCAGCGGACTGGCCGAACGTGTCGGCGGCGCCCTGCCCGCCATCAGCCAGCACCTGTCCAAACTCAAACTGGCCGGCCTGGTCCGCTCCCGCCGCGAGGGCCGCCGGGTCGTCTACGTCGTCGACGACCCGGACACCGTGGCGATGATGCGTACCCTCGTCGACCAGCTCACCGCCCGCGAGGCGCACACCGCGCCGGCCGGGCTCCGCCGCCTGAGCGGCTGAGCGGCGGCCGCGGGCCGGAGCGGCGGACGCCGGAAGGAGCGAGAGATGGCGGAATCCCGGGTGCGGTGGCGGTGGTTGGTGCTGCCCGGCGCCGCTCTGGCGCTCTGGGCCATGACGCATACGGGCCGGCACACCGACCCGGGCGCCGCGCCGGGCCCGTCCACCACGCCGTCCGCCACCGCCTCCGCCACACCGGGCGCCTCCCCGTCCGCGTCGCCCGATGGCGGTGACCCGGCGCCCCGGGCAGACGGGACCTACGACCCGGCCGACTGCGCCGCCGCGGTGCGCAAGTACGCGGCGGCGGCCGGCATCCACCCCCGGTTGCTGATGGCGATCCTCTACAACGAGGCGTACAAACCGCACGACCCGGCGCTGGAGCGGGCCTGGCAGCGTTACAAGCCCGACGCCGCGTTCGGGATCGCCAACATGCACCGGGCCGCCTTCGACGAGGTCAAGCGCGGCCGGGACTTCGCCGGCCGGTCGTGGCAAGAACTGCCCGACGACCGGAACCTCGCCGTGGAGGCGGCCGCGTGGTACCTCCACGACCTGGACCGCAGGCTGCCGGCGCAGCGGCCCGCCCGGCTCACCCGCGACGACCTGCTGGCCCTGGGCTACAACGCCGGCGCCGGCAACATGCTCGCCTTCGCCCGCGGCACCGCGCCGGGCGCGCAGGCCGGCTCCTACCTGGACCGGCTGCACGACAACTGGGACCGGGCCGGACGGGCCGTCACCCGGTGACAGAACCATGGAACGGTGACAGAACCGTCGAAGGGTGACAGAACGGCATCAAGAAGGCGTCAGAACGCGGTGCCGACGCCCTCTTGACGCCATCTCAGCCGCATACTTCAGGCATTGCGCAAGACAGGGAACCTTGCCGGTTTCCTCGGCGTTGTAGCCCACGGACGCCTGATGCCGGGAACGTTATGGAGGAGATCATGGGCGTGGCCCTGACCAAGGGCGGCAATGTGTCGCTCAGCAAACAGGCCCCAGGTCTGACCGCCGTCCGGGTGGGGCTGGGCTGGCAGGTGTCGGCCACCGCGGGGACCGGCCACGACCTGGACGCCAGCGCGCTGCTGTGCGGCGCGTCCGGCGCGGTCCTCTCCGACCAGCACTTCGTCTTCTTCAACAACCTCACCAGCCCCGACGGCTCGGTGCGGCACTCCGGCAACCGCCCCACCGGCGAGGACCGGGAGCAGATCGAAGTGGACCTCGCCGCGGTCCCCCAGGAGGTCGCCAAGATCGTCTTCCCGGTCTCGATCTACGAGGCCGAGCAGCGCCGGCAGAATTTCGGCCAGCTCGGCAGCGCCTACATCCGCGTGGTCGACCAGGCCGGCGGCGCCGAGCTGGCCCGTTTCGACCTCTCCGGCCAGGCCGCCACCGAGACCGCCATGGTCTTCGGCGAGCTGTACCGCCACGGCACGGACTGGAAGTTCCGCGCCATCGGCCAGGGCTACGCCTCCGGGCTCGCCGGCATCGCGCAGGACTACGGCGTCGACGTACTGCGCTCCGACCCGGCTCCCGCGCCCCCCACAGCACCCACCGGCCACGCCGCCCCGCCGGCACCGCCCACGCCCACGGCGACGTCCGTGGCCGTGCCGACCGCCGCCGGAGCGGCCCCGTCCGGATCGGGCCCCACCTCGGCCACATCACCGCAACCGACAGGAAGTTCCGACATGACCTGCTTCTTCGACCCCAACCACGGCCCCGGGATGACGCCCGTGATGTGGTCCCCGCAGTGGGGTGTGCCGCGGCAGATCCAGACCTGCGGCGGCTGCGCGCAGCGGGTGCAGACCACCACGCCGCCGTTCTACACCCCGGCCCAGGCCGGCTATCCGCAGCCGGCCCAGCAGGGGTACGCCCAGCAGACGCAGCCGGGCTACCCCCAGCAGGGCTACCCGCAGCAGCCCCAGCAGGGCGGCGGCCGGCGCTTCGGCACCGGTGCGCTGATCGGCGCCGGTGCCGCCGGCCTGGTGGGCGGCGCACTGCTGAACGAGGCGTTCGACGACGACGAGCCCGAGGTGGTCGTCAACAACTACTACGAGGGCGACGACTACTGACGGTAGGCCGGCCGCACGGCCTGACCGCCGTCGGCGACTACTGACGGTCCGTCGCACGGCATGACCGCCACGGCGCCCGGCCGGCCGCGCCCCGTGGCGGCCGGCCGGGCGCCGACGCGCGCGGGCTACCGCGGCGCGATCCGCACCACCCCGGTGACGGTGCCCTGCCACCACACCCCGCCGGCCGTGGCGTTGCCCGCCATCTGCAGGGTGTCGAAGACGAAACCGGTCCCCAGGCGGAGACGGCCCGCCACCCCGGCCCGTCTCCGCGTCCACGGCCAGGAAGTCGTAGCAATCCAGGATGCCGTGCGCGCCGGGTCGAGGATTCCGGCGCGCTCCACGGTGTAGAGCATGCCGTCCGCGACTGACAGCTTGGGCACGGCCGCCGAGCGGATCCCGGCGTTCCAGCGGATCGCGCAGCCGCTGCCGCCGGGGTCGATGTCCACCCGGGTGAGCCCGCCGCCGAACGGCGCGTCCGCGGGCTGGGCGGGGCCCGCGCCGTCCGGCGCTGCCGGATACGGATAGCCGTAGGTGCTCGCCACGTACACGCTGTTGCCGGCCCCGATGGGCGAGTTCTCGGTGCCGCTCCCGTTGGAGTCGAGGACCGGGATGCGGCACACCGTGCGGTCGTCCTCGGCGGCCACCACGATGAGGTGGTCCTGAGGGCGGCATTGTCGGTGATGGCCAAGTCGGAAACCCTCGGTATCCGGGGCGACTCGGATGACTGGGGCGACTGAGGTGACTGAGATGGCTGAAGTGACCGGGGTGGCTGGACCGGCTCCGGGACCGCGGACGGCAGCCGGGCGCGGTGGTCCGGCCGCCGTCCGGATCGGCTGACGCCCGAAACGGCCGCCGTCCGAGACAACTGATGCCCGGACGGCTGACGCCTGGGACGAAGGCGAGCGAAAGGGACGAACAGGGCAGGGTCAGCAGCCCGCCGGACGACACGCTGCGGAGGCGAACCGTGCGAGGTCCAGGAACAGACGCCTGTGCAGCGGGAGTTGGCGCATCACGCGCGGCATTGCAAGACGCGCGCCGCGAACCCGCAATCCCCGGCCGCCCCTGGAGACGCCCGCGCGGCCGCCGCGGAGATCGTCAACCGCATGCCTCCAGGATCCCGCCCTGGGAGGGCACCGGCCCCAGTGCCCGTGCCACGGCGGGATCTGGCCCCTACGGTCGGGCCATGGCCGAAAACGTAAGCCCCCCAGCGACCCCTCTGGCGCGCGCCGAGCACTTCGTCTGGCTGACCGCCCGGGTACTGGAGCAGCGCCTCTTCGCGTACCACTTCCTCGGCGGCGGCGCGGACCCGGTCGAGACCGCGCTCACCGCGTACCGCAACGACGACGACGGCTACGGCCACGCCCTGGAACCCGACCTGCGCGGCCCGGTCAGCCAGCCGCTGCACACCGCGCACGCGCTGAAGGTCCTGGACCGCATCGGTCGGTGCGACGGCCGCCGGGTGGAGCGGATCTGCCGCTACCTGACGCGGATCTCGACCTCCGACGGGGCACTGCCGGCGGTGCACCCCGCCCTGCGCGGCTACCCGGCCGCGCCCTGGATCCCCGTGGTGGACGCCCCGCCGAGCGCGCTGCTGGCGACCGGCCCGGTGGTGGGGCTGCTGCACCGCAACCAGGTATGGCACGCCTGGCTGTTCCGGGCCACGGACTACTGCTGGGCGGCCGTGGAGTCCCTGGAGCGGACCCATCCCTACGAGGCCGCGGCGGCGATGGCGTTCCTGGATGGTGCCCCGGACCGGCCGCGCGCGGCCGCGGCGGCGCGGCGGCTGGGCCGGCTGGTACGGGAGCAGGGGCTGGTCGTGCTGGACCCGGCGCGGGCGGACGAGGCCCCAGTACCGCAGGGATACGCCCCCGGGGAGCACCACTTCGCCTACGACTTCGCGGCCGCGCCCGATTCGCTGGCCCGTGGCTGGTTCACCGACCAGGAGATGGACCGGGCCCTGGACCACCTCGTCGCGCTCCAGGGGCAGGACGGCGGATGGCCCGTCAACTGGCGCCTCTGGGCGCCCGGTACGGAGCTGGAGAGCCGCCCGATGGTCACCCTGGAGGCGCTGCTGACGCTCCGGGCATACGGGCGGCCACTGGGCTGACGGGCGGGTGACCGCGCCACCGGCCCCGCGGCGGCCCGTCGGCCCGTCGGCCGGGTCACCCGCCCAGGGCGCGCACCCCCGCGGTGACGGCCACCGCGACGGCGACGACCAGCAGGAACGGGGCGCGCAGCAGCAGCGCCACGACGGCGGCGGCGACCCCGGCGGCCTTGGCGTCCAGCATCAGGTGCCGGCCGTCGCTGAAGGTCTGCTGAGCGGTCAGCGCGGCCAGCAGGGCCACCGGGAGCAGTGCGGCCAGCCGCTTGACCAGGGGGCGTTCCAGGACGCCGGCGGGCGCCGACAGACCGAGGAACTTGACCAGGTAGCAGCCGACGGCGGTGACGCCGATCGCGATCCAGATGTTCATGCCCGGTCCTCCCCCGGTGTGCCGCGGTCCGCGTCGGCCCGCTCCCGTGACGACGGTCCGGCGGGGGCTGTCTCCCGTGGGGCGGACGTCCGCCGCCTCGGCCCCTGGACGGCGAGGACCGCGGGCGCGGCGAGCGCCGAGAGCAGCACCGGCACGCCCGCCGGCAGGACCGGCAGCGTCACCATGAGCAGCAGTACGGCGAGGCCCGCCGTGCACCGTTCCACGGCGGTCCGCAGCATCGGTGCGAGCAGCGCCACGAAGACCGCGGGTCCGGCCGCGTCCAGGCCCCAGGCGGCGGTGTCGCCGAGCGCCCGGGCTCCCAGGGCACCGGCGAGGGTGGTGAGGTTCCACAGGACGTACAGCGACAGCCCGGTGACGGTGAAGCCCAGCCGCGCGCCGCGCCGGCCGGGCTGGGCCAGGGTGACGGCGGCGGTCTCGTCGATGACCCAGTGGGCGGCGAGCGGGCGGGCCGCGCCCCGGTAGCCGAGGACGGCGGAGAGCCGCAGCCCGTAGAAGGCGTTGCGGACGCCCAGGAAGAGGGCGCCGGCCGCGGCGGTGAACGGGTTGCCGCCCGCGGCCAGGGCGCCCACCAGGGCGAACTGCGAGGCTCCGGTGAAGACCAGGAGGCTCAGGGCGCAGCTCTGCCACGGGGAGAGCCCGGCGCCGGCGGAGGTCACGCCGAAGGCGAAGCCGGACAGCCCCACGGCGACGCCGACGCCCAGCGCGTCCCGGATGACGGCGGCGTCGGGCCGCTCCGTTACGGGCGGCGGTTCGCCGTGGGCCCCGGTGCCTGGTCGTTCAAGGGCACGTACCTGGGCGGTGCGTATCTCCGCGCGCTGTACGGGATCGGCCCCCGCCGCCATGGGCACCGGTTGCTCTGTCCCTGCGGTCTCTACGGTCGCTGCGGTGTCTGCGATCGCTGCGGTCGCTGCGGTATCTACGGCGTCTGCGGTCTCTGCCTGTTCTGCCACGCCCCGGAGACTAGGAAGCGGCCTCCCCCACGGTCTTGTACGTTCTTGCGCCCGCCGCACGCTCCCGGCGGTACGCGCCCGGCGGCACCCCGACGATCCGGGTGAAGTGCCGGTTCAGGTGCGGCTGGTCGGTGAACCCGACCGCCACGGCCGCCTCGGCGGGCGGGGTGCCGGCCTCCAGGAGCAGCCGCGCCCGTCGCACCCGGGCGTCGGTGAGCCAGGTGTGCGGCGGCATCCCGTACGCGGCCCGGAAGGCCCGCAGCAGCGCGAACGGCCCGGTGCCCAGCTCCGAGGCGAGTTCCTCCAGGGTGGGCGGATCGGCCATCCGCTCCTCCAGGACGGCGCGGGCCCGGGCGGCGGTACGGGCGCCCGCCGAAGGGGCGGCGCGGGAGGGCAGCGCGCCCCCGTGGCCGCGCAGCAGACGGGCCACGACGCCGCGCAGCAGGCTGTCGGCGGCCAGTGCGTTGCCGGCCTCGGCGGCCCGGTGGACACCGGCGATCAGCCGGGCGACGCCGGGCTCGTCGGCGACGGTCCGGACGAAGCCCGCGGTGCCGCGCAGCCCGGTGGTCTCCCGGGCGATCCCGGCGACGAGTTCCGCCGAGGGGTAGAGCGTGGCGTAGGCCCAGCCCTCGGGGGCGCCGGCCTGCGCGGTGTGCGGCACCTCGGGATTGATCATCACGATGGCGCCGGGGCCCGCCCGGACGACGCCGTCCCGCAGGCCGATCGCCTCGATTCCGGAGGTGACCGCGCACAGCACATAGCCGTCGTGGGCGTGGCGGGGGAAGGAGTGCCGGACGTAGCGGGCGCGCAGCAGGTCGAGGCCGGGCAGCCCGGGGTGGTGCCAGTGGCGCGCCCACTCGTCGCGGGCCCGCGGCGCGGTTTGCGCACCGTCCGCGTCGATCATGGCCATGCCCTCATTGTGCGGGTGCCGGGCGGCCGGGCGGCGGGGCGTCCGCCCCCTGGACGGCCGCGGGGCCGGTCCGCGGCGCGGCCCCGCGGCCGGCTCCGGACCGATTGTCAGTGGTCCGGTGCACGATGGGGAACATGACCGAGGCAGCGCTCGATTCGTTCTCGCCCGCGACCCGCGGCTGGTTCGCCGGGGCGTTCAGCGCGCCCACCGCCGCGCAGGAGGGCGCCTGGCGGGCGATCGCCGCGGGGTCCGACGTCCTGGTGGTGGCGCCGACGGGCTCCGGCAAGACGCTGGCCGCATTCCTGGCGTCGCTGGACGCGCTGGCGAGCACCCCGCCGCCGGCCGAGCCGAGGAAGCGCTGCCGGGTGCTGTACGTCTCGCCCCTGAAGGCCCTCGCGGTCGACGTGGAGCGGAATCTGCGCAGCCCGCTGACGGGGATCCGCCAGGAGTCGGTCCGCCGCGGGCTGCCGGAGCCGGATATCCGCGTCGCCATCCGTTCCGGCGACACCCCGGCCGCCGAGCGCCGGGCGCTGGCCACCCGCCCGCCGGACATCCTCATCACCACGCCCGAGTCGCTGTTCCTGATGCTGACGTCCGCCGCCCGGGAGGCGTTGGCCGGTGTCGAGACGGTCATCCTGGACGAGGTGCACGCGGTCGCCGGCACCAAGCGCGGCGCCCATCTGGCGCTGTCCCTGGAGCGGCTGGACGAGCTGCTCGACCGCCCGGCGCGCCGCATCGGGCTCTCCGCGACGGTCCGCCCCGTGGAGGAGGTGGCCCGCTATCTGTCGCCGCGGCGCCGGGTGGAGATCGTCCAGCCGCCGTCCGGCAAGCGGTTCGACCTCTCGGTGGTTGTCCCGGTGGAGGACATGGGAGAGCTCGGCAGCGCCCCCGTCCAGGAGGGCGAGACGGGCGAGAAGCCGTCCATCTGGCCGCAGGTCGAGGAGCGGATCGCCGATCTCGTCCAGGCTCACCGCTCCACGATCGTCTTCGCCAACTCCCGCCGCCTCGCCGAGCGTTTGTGCAACCGCCTCAACGAGATCGCCTACGAGCGCGCCATGGGCGAGCCGCTTCCGGAGCACCACTCGCCCGCCGAGCTGATGGCCGAGGCCGGCGCCGCCAGGGGCGCCCCGCCTCTGCTGGCCCGTGCCCACCACGGCTCGGTGTCCAAGGAGCAGCGCGCCCTGGTGGAGGAGGACCTCAAGGCCGGCCGGCTGCCGGCGGTGGTCGCCACGTCCAGTCTGGAGCTGGGCATCGACATGGGCGCCGTCGACCTGGTAGTTCAGGTGGAGTCGCCGCCGTCGGTGGCCTCCGGTCTCCAGCGGGTGGGCCGGGCCGGCCACCAGGTCGGCGCGGTGTCCAAGGGCATCGTCTTCCCCAAGTACCGCGGCGATCTGGTGCAGGCCGCGGTGGTCACCGAACGGATGCGCTCGGGCGCCATCGAGGCGCTGCGGGTGCCCGCCAATCCCCTGGACGTGCTGGCCCAACAGCTGGTCGCGATGGCCGCGATGGATGCCTGGGACGTCGAGGAGATGCTCGCGGTGGTCCGCCGGGCGGCCCCGTTCGCCGCGCTCCCGGAGTCCGCCTTCACCGCCGTGCTGGACATGCTCGCCGGGCGCTATCCGTCCGACGCCTTCGCCGAGTTGCGCCCGCGCCTGGTCTGGGACCGCGTCGCGCAGACCGTCACCGGCCGCCCCGGTGCCCAGCGGCTGGCCGTCACCTCCGGTGGCACGATCCCGGACCGCGGGCTGTTCGGCGTCTTCCTCGCCGGCGAGAGCTCCGCCAAGGGTGGCGGCAGACGGGTGGGCGAGCTGGACGAGGAGATGGTCTACGAGTCCCGCGTGGGCGACGTCTTCACCCTCGGCACGACGTCCTGGCGCATCGAGGACATCACCCGCGACCGTGTCCTGGTCACCCCGGCCCCCGGCGTGCCCGGCCGGTTGCCGTTCTGGAAGGGCGACCAGCTCGGCCGCCCGCTCGAACTGGGCCGCGCGCTGGGCGCGTTCCTCCGGGAGATCGGTTCGCTCTCCCCCGAGGACGCCGGCGCCCGGCTCGCCGCCGCCGGGCTCGACGACTGGGCGGCCTCCAACGTCCTGGCCTATCTCGCCGAGCAGCGCCAGTCCTGCGGCCATGTCCCGGACGACCGCACCATCGTCGTCGAGCGCTTCCGGGACGAGCTGGGTGACTGGCGCATCGTCGTCCACTCCCCCTTCGGCGCGCAGGTGCACGCCCCCTGGGCGCTGGCCCTGGGCGCCCGCCTCGCCGAGCGTTACGGCCTGGACGCCCAGGTGATGCACGCCGACGACGGCATCGTGCTGCGGCTCCCGGACGCCGACCTGATGGGCCTGGACCTCCTCGACGGCGACGGCGGCTTCGGCGCCGCGGACCGCGCGGAGTACGACCCCGAGCAGTCCCCGGTGGGCGCCGCCGACGTGGTCTTCGAGCACGGCGAGGTCGACCAGCTCGTCACGGACCAGGTCGGCGGTTCCGCGCTGTTCGCGGCCCGTTTCCGGGAGTGTGCGGCGCGCGCCCTGCTGCTGCCGCGCCGCAGCCCCGGCAAGCGCACCCCGCTGTGGCAGCAGCGCCAGCGCGCCGCCCAACTCCTCCAGGTGGCCAGCGAGTTCGGATCGTTCCCGATCGTCCTGGAGGCGGTCCGCGAATGCCTCCAGGACGTCTTCGACGTCCCCGGACTGACGGAGCTGATGGCCGACATCGAGGCCCGCCGGGTCCGCCTGGTGGAGGTCACGACCCCGGAGCCGTCCCCGTTCGCCCGCTCCCTGCTCTTCGGCTATGTCGCCCAGTTCCTCTACGAGGGCGACTCCCCGCTCGCCGAGCGCCGCGCCGCCGCGCTGTCCCTGGACTCCCGGCTGCTGGCCGAGCTGCTGGGCCGGGCCGAGCTGCGCGAGCTGCTGGACGCCGGGGTGCTGGCGGAGCTGGAGGCCGAGCTGCAGTGGCGCGCCGAGGACCGCCGCGTCAAGGACGTCGAGGGCGTCGCCGACGTCCTGCGGCTGCTCGGGCCGCTGACCGACACCGAGCTGGCCGAGCGCGGCGCGGAGCCGGCCTGGGCCGCGGAGCTGGCCGCCGCCCGGCGCGCCATCCGGGTGCGGATCGCCGGCGCCGAGCACTGGGCCGCCGTCGAGGACGCCGGCCGGCTCCGGGACGCCCTGGGCACCGCACTCCCGGTCGGCGTCCCCGAGTCGTTCACCGAACCGGTCAAGGACCCGCTGGGCGATCTGCTGTCCCGATATGCCCGCACCCACGGCCCGTTCACCTCCGAGCAGGCCGCCGCCCGCTTCGGCCTCGGCACCGCCGTCACCGACGGCGCCCTGCACCGCCTGGCCGCCACAGGCCGCCTCGTCCAAGGGGAATTCCGCCCACCCGTCACCCACCACCACCCTTCCCCGGAAGCGCAGAGCGCTGCCCCCTTCCACGGCATCGGCCAGGAATGGTGCGACGCCCAGGTGCTGCGCCGGCTGCGCCGCCGCTCGCTGGCCGCGCTGCGCGAGGAGCTGGAGCCGGTGCCGCCCGCCGCGCTGGCCGCCTTCCTCCCCCAGTGGCAGCACGTCGGCGCGCCGCGCCCGGCCCCCGCCTACGGGGCACCCGCGCCGCCGGTCACCGCCTCCGCCTCCGGGCTGCGCGGCATCGACGGCCTGGTCCGCGCCGTCGAGCAGCTCCAGGGCGCCCCGGTGCCGGCCTCCGCCCTGGAGAAGCTGATCCTGCCGTCCCGGGTCGGCGGCTACACCCCGGCCCTGCTGGACGAGCTGACCGCCACCGGCGAGGTGCTCTGGGCCGGCGCCGGCGCCCTGCCCGGCAAGGACGGCTGGCTCTCCCTCCATCTCGCCGACGCCGCGCCCCTGCTGCTCCCGCCCCCGCTGCCCCTGGAGCTCTCCGCGCTGCACGAGTCGCTGCTCGCGGCCCTCGCCCCCGGTTACGGCCTGTTCTTCCGGCAGATCGCCGACCAGGTCCGCGCCACCACCCACCCGGACGCCACCGATCCGCAGCTCGCCGACGCCCTGTGGGAGCTGGCCTGGTCGGGCCGGCTCACCAACGACACCCTGGCCCCGCTGCGCGCCCTGCTGGGCTCGGGCCGCACCGCGGGCTCCACGGCCCACCGCGCCCGCCGCGCCGTCCCCCGCGGCCGGTACGGCACGCTGACCGCGGCCGCTCGCCCCACGGCCTCCCGCTCCGGCCCGCCGACGGTCGGCGGGCGCTGGTCGCTGCTGCCGGCCCCCGAGCCCGATCCGACCCACCGCGCCCACGCCCTGGCCCGTACGCTCCTGGACCGGCACGGCATCGTCACCCGCGGCGCGGTCGCCGCCGAAGGGGTGGCGGGCGGCTTCTCGGCCGCGTATCGCGTGCTGTCCGCCTTCGAGGAGTCCGGGCAGGCCCGCCGCGGCTATGTCGTCGAGGGGCTGGGCGCCGCCCAGTTCGCGATGGACGGCGCGGTGGACCGGCTGCGCGCGATCAGCACCCAGCGCGAGCGCGGCGCCGACGCCCCGTTCCCGGACGGCGGCCCGGGGCAGCTCCGCCGCGGCGGGGCACCGCGTGCCCTGGTCCTCGCCGCCGCCGATCCGGCCAACGCCTACGGCGCCGCCCTGTCCTGGCCCGAGCCGCCCGAGGGGGCCACCCACAAGCCGGGCCGCAAGGCGGGCTCCCTGGTCGTCCTGGTCGACGGCGAGCTGACGCTCTATCTGGAGCGCGGCGGCAAGACCCTGCTGATATGGCCGTTGAGCCCCGACCCTGCCGAGGCCGCCGCCGACCCCCGTCTGCGGTCCGCCGTGGAAGCCCTCACCGACGCGGCCCGGGCCGGCGCCGTCGGCACCCTCACCACCGAGCGCATCAACGGCACCGCCGCCCTCACCTCCCCCTTCGCGCCGGTCCTGGAGGCCGCGGGCTTCCACCCGACACCCAGGGGCCTGCGGCTGCGCGGCTGACCGCGGCAGCGGCGGGCATCGACGGGCACGGGTCCGGCCCGGGACAGGCACGGGTCCGGGACCGGCGCCCTGCCCGTCGCCCGCCGCCCGCCCCGTCCACCCCCCGGCGGTGCATGATGGCCCCATGCCCGAAGGCGACACCGTCTGGCGGCTGGCGCACCGTCTCCACCAGGCGCTGGCCGGCAGCCCGCTGACCCGCTGCGACCTGCGCGTCCCCCGTCTGGCCACGGTCGACCTCACCGGCCGCACGGTGCTCGCGGTGGTGCCCCGCGGCAAGCATCTGCTCACCCGCTTCGAGGGCGGCCTCACCCTCCACTCCCATCTGCGGATGGACGGCGCCTGGAAGATCTACGCCCCGGCCGAGCGCTGGCGCGGCGGCCCCGCGCACCAGATCCGGGCGGTCCTCGGCACCGCCGCACACACCGCCGTCGGCTACCGCCTCCCGGTCCTGGAACTCCTGCGCACCGCCGACGAGTCCCAGGTCACCGGTCATCTCGGCCCCGATCCGCTGGGCCCGGACTGGGATCCCGCGCAGGCCCTGCGCCGACTGCTCGCGGTGCCCGAACGGCCCCTCGGCGAGGCCCTGCTCGACCAGCGCAACCTCGCCGGCATCGGCAATGTCTACAAATCCGAGCTGTGCTTCCTGCTCGGCGCCTCCCCCTGGCTCCCGGTCGGCCGCCTCGCCGCTCCGGAGCGCGCCCCGGCGCTCGCCAAGAAGCTCCTGGAGGCCAACAAGAACCGCGCCACCCGGATCACCACTCCAAGCGCCCGCCCCGACCTTCCCCCAGCTCTCAGCTCCGTTCGAGCAGGGGAGACCCCATCGCTATGGGTCTACGGCCGCGCCGGCCGCCCCTGTCTGCGCTGCGGCACCCCCGTCCGCACCGCCGACCAGGACCCCACCGCCGAGGAACGCGTCACCTACTGGTGCCCCACCTGCCAACCGCCGGCACCGTCCTCCCCCTCACTGTGACTCCCACAGGCACCCCCATACACCAGGCACACCCACACAAGCGCACCCACACCAGGCACATCCACACACCCACCAGAAACCCCCGTCACTCGCACCCGCCGCGCTCCGCCCCCTCCTCCTCCCCCGACCGGCGACGCCGCCACCCCTCGACGCGCCGCCCCGGCGCACTCCCCCGCCACGCCTCGACGAGCCGCGCCTCCACGGCCGCCGGCACACCACCACGCCCCGCCCGGCGGCCCCCCGCGCCCTCGCGCCGCCCGTTCCACGGCACGCAGTGCACCGGCAGCAGACTGAGCCCCCAGCCGGCCGCGGCCACCGCGCCCTCCACCGGCCCGGCCGACCCCGGCCACAGGACCAGCCGGCCCACCGCCCACCACCACAGGCCCCCGACGAGCGCCGCGGATATCCACCGTCCCGGCACCGATCTCGCACGCCTCGCCATGCCTGCCTCCTCGGGCCGACGCTAGACCGGGCCCGCCGCCCGGCGGCAGGGGCGCACCGGCGCACGCCCGGCGCGTGCGGTGCGCTCCGTATCCCGGGCGGCGGGCCCGGTCGGCGACCGGTCACCGCGTCGCGGTCACGGTCAGTGGGCCTCGGCCTGGAACATCCAGTGGTGCTTCTCCAGATCGGCGGTGAGGCCGATGAGGATGTCCTGGGAGACCGGGTCGGGCTCGTCGGTGGCGGCGATCCGCTCCCGCATCCGCCCGATGATCGCGCCGAGCGCGTCCACCATCGTGCGGACGACGTCGCCGTCCTTGACCCAGCCGTCGGGCGCCTCGCTGATGCCGCTGGTCTTGGCGACCGTCGCGCACCGGCCGTCCGGCGTGACCCCGATCGCCGAGGCCCGCTCGGCCACGGTGTCGGCGTGCTGCCGTGCGGAGGCGACGACCTCGTCGAGCTGGAGGTGGACGGAGCGGAAGCGGGGACCGACGACGTTCCAGTGCACCTGCTTGGCGACGAGGGAGAGATCCACCAGGTCGACCAGGGCGCCCTGGAGGGCGTTCCCGACGACGGCACGGGCTTCATCGGACAGCGTGCTTGTGACCACAGACATCCAGATACTCCCTTTCAGGCGCATTGAGGATATTCGGGCGAATATTCCGATTTAGCCCCATGGTACGGGCGGGGGCTTCCCACCGAGCAGCCCGAAGACGGCCGGCCGGGCACCCACCCGGCAACCGACCGGCATGCGTGAAGCCCCGGCGGGGCTGCTGCCCGCCGGGGCTTCACGTATACGTGGTCTGCGGTGTCAGGCCGCGACGACATCCACGACGTCGGCCGGGGACTTGATGGTCACACGCTCCTCCGGCACACCGGCCAGGGACGTGACGGACACCGAATTGAGCTTCGGCCGGACCGGTGCCGGCACCGTGTCGGTCGCGGCCGCGGACGCGGCCAGCTCGGCGAGCGCCAGCTCGTCGCTGACCTCCCGCATCAGCTCGGACATGCGCACATCCAGCGCGTCGCAGATCGCCGAGAGCAGCTCGGAGGACGCCTCCTTCTGGCCCCTCTCGACCTCGGACAAGTAGCCGAGCGACACCCGGGCGGAGGACGAGACCTCGCGCAGGGTGCGGCCTTGGCGCTGACGCTGTCGGCGCAGCACGTCACCCAGCAGGCGACGAAGCAGAATCATCGCTGGCTCCCTCCTCGGACCTCGGATGCGGATCCTTCTCGCCCCACCGTACCGCCTCGGGCCGCAGCCGTGCCGGGAGCGAGTACGTGTTCACTCAGGGCTGCAAACATCAATTCCCCCCGTGTTGTTCCGTATCCTGTGCCCGCACATTTTCCGTGAGTTCGCTCAACAGCAGCGCGAGTACGGCGTGCACGCTGTCCCGGCGGATCCGGTCGCGGTCCCCCGCCAGCGCCAGCCGCCGCACCTGCCCCGCGCCGTCCGGGCCCTGGACGGCGACGTAGACGGTGCCCACCGGCTGCCCGTCCTGCGGCTCGGGCCCGGCCACGCCCGTGGTGGCGATGCCCCAGTCGGCGCCGAGCACCCGCCGCACCCCGCCGGCCATCTGCCGCGCCACCTCGCCGTCCACGGCCCCGCGGTCGGCCAGCAGCGCGCCGTCCACCCCCAGCAGCTCCCGCTTGACGTCGGTGGCGTACGCGGTGACCGCCCCCCGCACCACCCGCGAGGCCCCGGGGACCGCGGTCAGCTCGCCCGCGACCAGCCCGCCGGTGAGCGACTCGGCCACCGCCAGGCTCTGCCGCCGCCCGGCGAGCACCTCCAGTGCCCCGGCCGCCGCAGAACCCGGCGCGTTCACCGGGCCTCGTCCCGTTCGGCGGCCGCGGCCCGCTCCCGGGCCAGTCCGGCCCGGCGCAGCACCACGGCCTGCCGGACGTAGTCGAGCCCGGTCGCCACCGTCAGCACCACCGCCACCGCCATCACCCACCAGCGGAAGGTGGCCAGCGGACCGTGCAGCACCAAGACGTACATGCCCACCGCGGTGCCCTGCGCCAATGTCTTGATCTTGCCGCCCCGACTGGCCGGAATCACACCGTGCTTGATCACCCAGAACCGCATCAGGGTGATGCCCAGCTCCCGGAAGAGGATCACGCCCGTGACCCACCAGGGCAGATCCCCCAGCACCGACAGACAGATCAGCGCGGCCCCCATGATCGCCTTGTCGGCGATCGGATCGGCGATCTTGCCGAAGTCGGTGACCAGGTTGTACGTGCGCGCCAGATGACCGTCGAAGACATCGGTGATCATGGCGACGGCGAAGGCCGCCCAGGCGAACGACCGCCAGGCCGGGTTCGTCCCGCCGTCGTGCATCAGCAGCAGTACGAACGCCGGGACCAGCAGCAGCCGCAGCATCGTCAGGACGTTGGCGATGTTCCACAGCCCGGCCTGCCGGACGGCCGGCGCGGTGCGCGGCCTCCCGGCGGCGGAAGCCGAGGCCCCGCTCATCTGCCCGCCTCCTCGGTACACCCCGTACCGTCCACCGACAGCACCTCCGCCACGAGGTCCACGCCCTCGCTCGCGACCACCTTTGCTTCGACCATACGACCGGGCCGCAGGTCCCGGCCGGTCGTGAGCAGCGTGACCCCGTCGGTCTCCGGCGCCTGGTGCGCGGCCCGCCCGACGATCCCGTCGTCCTCGTCGTCGATCCGGTCCACCAGCACCCGGACCGTCTCCCCGACCCGCTCGGCCGCCCGCTGCGCGGTCAGCTCCTCGGCCAGCCGGGACACCCTCTCCAGCCGCTCGGCGACCACCTCGGGATCGACCTTGTCGTCGTAGCCGGCGGCCTCGGTGCCGTCCTCGTCGGAGTAGCCGAAGACGCCGATCGCGTCCAGCCGGGCCGCGCCGAGGAAGCGCTCCAGCTCCGCCAGGTCGCTCTCCGACTCGCCGGGGAAGCCGACGATGAAGTTGGAGCGCGCCCCGGCCTGGGGCGCCTTGGTGCGGATGGTCTCCAGCAGCTCCAGGAAGCGGTCGGTGTCGCCGAACCGCCGCATCGCGCGCAGCACACCCGGCGCCGAGTGCTGGAAGGACAGATCGAAGTACGGCGCGACCTTGTCGGTGCCGGTCAGCACGTCGATCAGGCCGGGCCGCAGCTCGGCGGGCTGGAGGTAGCTGACCCGGATCCGCTCGATGCCGTCGACCGCGGCCAGCTCCGGCAGCAGCGTCTCCAGCAGCCGGATGTCGCCGAGGTCCTTGCCGTAGGAGGTGTTGTTCTCGGAGACCAGCATGATCTCCTTGACGCCCTGCTCGGCCAGCCAGTGGGTCTCGCCGAGCACGTCGGAGGGCCGGCGGGAGATGAACGAGCCGCGGAAGGACGGGATCGCGCAGAACGAGCAGCGCCGGTCGCAGCCCGAGGCCAGCTTCACCGAGGCCACCGGCTCGTTGCCCAGCCGGCGGCGGAGCGGCGACCGCGGCCCGGAGGCCGGCGCGACGCCCGCGGGCAGGTCCTGGGGCGGGGCCGCCGGCTCCTCGGCAGCGTCCTGGGCGTGGCCGGGCAGCGCGACGCCGGCGGCGCCCTGACGCTCGGCCGGGCTGATCGGCAGCAGCTTGCGGCGGTCGCGCGGAGTGTGCGAGGCGTGGATGCCGCCGCTCAGGATCGTCTGGAGCCGGTCGGAGATGTCCGCGTAGTCGTCGAAGCCGAGCACCCCGTCCGCCTCGGGCAGCGCCTCGGCCAGCTCCTTGCCGTAGCGCTCGGCCATGCAGCCGACGGCGACGACGGCCTGGGTGCGGCCACCCCCGTCGCGGGCCGCGGCCTTCAGGTCGTTGGCCTCCAGCAGGGCGTCGACGGAGTCCTTCTTGGCGGCTTCGACGAAACCGCAGGTGTTGACGACGGCCACATCCGCGTCGGTGGCGTCCTCGACGAGCTCCCAGCCGTCCGCTGCCAAGCGGCCTGCGAGCTCCTCCGAGTCCACCTCGTTACGGGCGCAGCCAAGGGTGACAAGGGCGACGGTACGGCGTTCGGGCATGGGGCTCAGCCTACTTCGTCCCGGACACCCCCATGGCGCGCAGGTCTCCGCCGCCCGTCCCCAGGGTCCCGGGGGCGGGCGGCGGAGACCTTCCGGGCACCGGTCCTCAGCCGGCCTGCGGGTCTCCCGGCGTGTAGCTCAGCCGCTCCACGGAGCCCTCGTCACCGACCTTCTTGACCTCCTTGCCGTTGACGTACAGCTGTACGGCGCCGGCGTTGCCGACGACGAGATCGATCCGCTTCTTGTCGGTGAACGTCTTCGACTCCCCCTGCTTGAGCAGCCCGTCCTGCAGGAGCGTGCCGTTGGCGTCCTTGGCGGAGATCCAGCTCTGCCCGTCCTTGGCGGTCACCTTGATCGTGACCTTGTCCTTGGGCAGCCCGGCGATGGCGCTGTCGGAGGGTGCCGGCTGGGGTGGCTGCGGGGCCTTGGGGTGGATGGTGCGGGCAGGCCCCGGCTTGTCGGCCTTGGCGGTGTCGGAGGCGATCGGGCCGCCCTCGTGCTTGCTGCCGCTGCTGAAGAACGTGAAGCCGGCGAAGCCGATCACCGCGACGATGGCGGCGACCATCGCGGCGGTCCAGTTGGGGCGGCGGGGTTCGGACCGGATCCGCTCGGCCTCGAAGAGCGGGGCGGCGACGGTCGGCGAGGGCCGGCCGCCGTGGTCGGCGTCGTAGCGTTCGATCAGGGGCTGGGGGTCGAGGGAGACGGCGCGGGCGAGCGTTCTGATGTGGCCGCGGGCATAGACGTCGCCGCCGCACCGCGAGAAGTCGTCCTGCTCGATGGACTGCACGATCGGGATCCGCACCCGCGTCGCCGTACTGACCTCTTCGACGGTCAGTCCCGCGCCGATGCGGGCCTGCTGGAGGGCCCGACCGACCGACGGCCGGTCCGGACCGGGGGAGGGCCGGTCCTCTTCGACGGAAGGCCGGTCCTCTTCGGGGGAGTTGGGGGAGTTGCCGATGGACACGGGGGCGCCTTTCGAGCGTGTAGCCACCTGCTGGAAGTTCAGTCTAGGGGTGTTGCGAAAGGGTCGGGCAAGCGGAAGAGCCGGGTTTGTACGCCATCAGAACGCCCCTCGGCGCTGCCTCGGGGCCGGAGGCCGCAGCGGCCTCCCCCGCCTCCCTCAACTTGACGAACCGCCAAGGGAAACGGTTGCCTCCGCGCACGCACGGACTGGCCCGTACGTGCGTGCTACTGGTTAGCCTCCCCCCGGATCAGCGCCAGCACTCCGTCCAATTCATCGGGCTTGACCAACACGTCCCGCGCCTTGGAGCCCTCGCTCGGCCCGACGACGTTCCGCGACTCCATCAGGTCCATCAGCCGGCCCGCCTTGGCGAACCCCACCCGCAGCTTGCGCTGCAGCATCGACGTCGAACCGAACTGGGTGGAGACCACCAGCTCCGCCGCCTGGCACAGCAGGTCGAGGTCGTCGCCGATGTCCTCGTCGATCTCCTTCTTCTGCTTGGAGCCGACGGTGACGTCGTCCCGGAAGACGGGCGCCATCTGGTCCTTGCAGTGCTGGACGACGGCGGCCACCTCCTCCTCGGTGACGAACGCGCCCTGCATCCGGACCGGCTTGTTCGCCCCCATCGGCAGGAACAGCCCGTCGCCCTTGCCGATCAGCTTCTCGGCGCCCGGCTGGTCGAGGATGACCCGGCTGTCGGCCAGCGAGGAGGTCGCGAACGCCAGCCGTGACGGCACATTGGCCTTGATCAGGCCGGTGACGACGTCGACCGAGGGCCGCTGGGTCGCCAGCACCAGATGGATGCCGGCCGCGCGGGCCAGCTGCGTGATACGGACGATGGCGTCCTCGACGTCCCGCGGCGCCACCATCATCAGGTCCGCCAGCTCGTCGACGATCACCAGCAGATACGGGTACGGGGCCAGCTCCCGCTCGCTGCCCTCGGGGGTCTTGAGCTTGCCGGTACGGACCGCCTCGTTGAAGTCGTCGATGTGGCGGTAGCCGAACGCCGCGAGGTCGTCGTAGCGCAGGTCCATCTCGCGCACCACCCACTGCAGTGCCTCGGCGGCCCGCTTGGGGTTGGTGATGATCGGCGTGATCAGGTGCGGAATGCCCTCGTAGGCCGTCAGCTCGACGCGCTTGGGGTCGACCAGCACCATCCGGACGTCCTCCGGGGTGGCGCGCATCATGATCGAGGTGATCAGGCAGTTGATGCACGACGACTTGCCCGAGCCGGTCGCACCGGCGACCAGGATGTGCGGCATCTTCGCGATGTTCGCCATCACATAGCCGCCCTCGACGTCCTTGCCGAGCGCGACCAGCATCGGATGGTCGTCCTCGGCGGCGTCCGCGAGGCGCAGCACGTCCCCGACGTTGACCATCTCGCGGTCGGTGTTCGGGATCTCGATGCCGACCGCGGACTTGCCGGGGATCGGCGAGATGATCCGCACGTCCGGGGAGGCCACCGCGTACGCGATGTTCTTCGCCAGCGCCGTGATCTTCTCGACCTTCACCGCGGGGCCGAGCTCGACCTCGTAGCGGGTGACCGTCGGGCCGCGGGTGAAGCCGGTCACCGCGGCGTCGACCTTGAACTCGGTGAAGACGGTCGTCAGCGACTCCACTATGGCGTCGTTGGCGGCGCTCCGCGCCTTGCCCGGCCCGCCCCGGGTGAGCAGGTCGAGCGAGGGCAGCCCGTAGGTGATGTCGCCGGCGAGCTGGAGCTGCTCGGCGCGCGGCGGCAGCTCGCCGGACGGTTCCGGCGCGGCCTTGGTGAGGTCCGGCACCGACGACTTGGTGAGGTCCGGCACCTTCGAGGGGCGCCCGTCGCCGCTGCCCGCCGCGGCCGGCGCCGCGCCGCTCTGCTCACCCGTGTCCGCGCCGCGCTCCCGGCGCTCCCCGATGCCGCCGCTGAGCTCGGCGACCAGCGGCGAGGGCTGGACGCCGTGCAGCACCGCGCCGTCCAGCGCCGCGGCGGCCGCGGCGGCCACGTCCACGGCGTCCATCGGCCGGTCGACGGGCCGCTCCGGGCCCCGCCGCGGCCGCCGCCTGGCGAGTGCGGCCTCCTCCAGCGCGTCCGGTTCGCCGTCCACCGCCGCGGCGGGCCGCGCCCCGCGGGCCGGCTGCTCGCGCCACTCCGCGGCGTACTCCGCCTCGTCGTACCCGCCGGCGGTCTCATCCGCGCCCTCCAGCAGGCCCAGCCGCACGCCGAGGGCCCGCAGCCGCCGCGGGATGGCGTTCACCGGCGTCGCGGTCACCACCAGCAGCCCGAAGACCGTCAGCAGCACCAGCAGCGCCACGGCCAGGGTCTGCCCGACGGTGAAGATCAGCGGTTTGGACGCGGCCCAGCCGACATAGCCGCCGGCGTCCTGTATGGCGGCGAGCCCGTCGTCCCGCCCCGGTGACCCGCAGGCCATCGCCACCTGCCCGAGCACGCCGACCACCAGCGCCGAGAGCCCGATGACGATCCGGCCGTTGGCCTCCGGCCGCTCCGGATGGCGGATGAGCCGGATCGCGATGCCGCCGAGGAGGATCGGGACGACCAGGTCGAGCCGGCCGAACGCGCCGGTGACCAGCAGCTCGACGAGGTTGCCGACCGGGCCGGAGAGGTTGGACCAGGTGCCGGCCGCGACGACCAGGGCCAGGCCGAGCAGCAGCAGCGCCAGACCGTCCTTGCGGTGCGCCGGATCGAGGTTCCTGGCGCCGCGGCCGAAGCCGCGGAACACCGCCCCGATGCCGTGCGCGGCACCGAGCCAGCAGGCCCGCGCCACGCGGTACACGCCGCCGGTCGGCGACGGCGCCGGCCTGGCCGGGGCCTTCCTGGAAGGCGCCTTCCGCGCCGGGCCCTTCCTGGCGGCCGCGGCCTGCTTGGCCGGCGGCCGCTTCGCGGGCGCCTTCTTGGCGGCGGTCTTCTTCGCGGCGCCCCCGGACTGTCCGGCGCGCGGCTTCGAGGGGCCCGCCGTGCGCTGGGTTCCCTTGCCGGACGTACGTGAGGCCATGCCGACGAGATTACAGGCGCCGGCGCGCACGGCACGAGCGCGCGGCGCTTCACCCATTCGTGTCGCGCGCCGGGCTCATGAGAGGCCGTCAGACGGCCCCGGACGCCCCGTCAGCCGGTGGGTGCCCCGGCCCCCGGCTCCAGGGCGTCCAGCGCCCGCCGCAGGCCGGTGAGTTTGCGCTCCAGATGCGCGGCGGTGGCCACCGCCGCGGCGTCCGCGGACTCGTCGAGCTGCTTGGAGAGCGCCTCGGCCTGCTCCTCCACGGCGGCCAGCCGCGCGGAGAGCTCGGCGAGCAGCCCGGCCGACTCCTTGGTCTCGCCGACGCTCTGCCGGCCGCCGTCCAGCTGCAGCCGCAGCAGCGCCGCCTGCTCGCGCAGTTGGCAGTTCTTCATGTACAGGTCGACGAAGACCGAGACCTTGGCGCGCAGCACCCACGGGTCGAACGGCTTGGAGATGTAGTCGACCGCGCCGGCCGCGTAGCCGCGGAAGGTGTGGTGCGGGCCGTGGTTGATCGCGGTGAGGAAGATGATCGGGATGTCGCGGGTGCGCTCCCGCCGCTTGATGTGCGCGGCGGTCTCGAAGCCGTCCATCCCCGGCATCTGCACATCGAGCAGAATCACCGCGAAGTCGTCGGTGAGCAGTGCCTTGAGCGCTTCCTCCCCGGACGATGCCCGCACCAGTGTCTGATCGAGCGCGGAGAGGATCGCCTCCAGCGCCAGCAGATTCTCCGGCCGGTCATCGACCAGGAGGATCTTGGCCTTCTGCACCATGGCCCGTCCTCCTCGCCCCGGCATCGAACCGGACGCCGCCCCAGGGGACGGCTCCGTCACGCCGCCCGTCCTTGTGCCGGTCATGGTAGCTGCACCCCGCCTGTCGCCACACCCTGTCACCGCGATGTCACTGTGCACGTAGCGGAAACGCAGCGAGAGACGAGAAGGTTCCCCGAATCCCGCGCTTCCACACGCCCACGGCCACACTCAGTCAGCACGCGGTGATCCTCTTCCGGATCCCCATACTGGACGCCCACCGGACGCCCCGTCACCTCTGTCGCATCCAGTGCTCCATGACCGACAGCAGATGATCGGTGTCCACCGGCTTGGTCACGTAGTCCGACGCCCCGGAGTCGATGCTCTTCTCCCGGTCGCCCTTCATCGCCTTCGCCGTCAGCGCGATGATGGGCAGCCCGGCGAACTGCGGCATCCGCCGGATCGCGGCCGTCGTCGCGTAACCGTCCATCTCCGGCATCATGATGTCCATCAGGACCAGCACGATATCGTCGTGCTGCTCCAGCACCTCGATGCCCTCCCGGCCGTTCTCCGCGTACAGCACCGAAAGGCCGTGCTGCTCCAGGACGCTGGTGAGCGCGAAGACGTTGCGGATGTCGTCGTCGACGATCAGCACCTTCTCGCCGTGGAAGCCGCCCTCGAAGCCCGGGTCGACGAGGTCCTGCCCGTTGCCGAGCCAGGACTCCTCCGGCTGCTGGCCCGCCACGGCCGACGGCTGCGGCGCACCGGCCGCCACGGAGGGCGACTGGCCGGGCAGCGCGAGCCGCCGCGCTGCGCCCGAAACCGCCCGCCGCCGGCGGCGGTTGAGGCTGCCGCCGACCCCCGTCTCACGCGCCGGCTCCTCGCCCTCGACGCGTCCGGTCTCGACCTCGCGCGCCTCCGCGTCCATCGCCAGCCCGCCGGCGACCAGCTGCGGATAGCCCTGCGGCGGCAGCCCGCCCGGGTTGTGCGGGAGGTACAGCGTGAACGTCGAGCCGCGGTTGGGCTCGCTCTGGACGTGGATCTCGCCGCCCAGCAGCCGTGCGATCTCCCGGCTGATGGACAGGCCCAGGCCCGTACCGCCGTACTTGCGGCTGGTGGTCCCGTCGGCCTGCTTGAACGCCTCGAAGATGACCCGCATCTTGCTCGGCGCGATGCCGATACCGGTGTCGGTCACCGAGAAGGCGATCATGTCGGCGTCCGGGTCGCGCAGCGAGCCGTGCTCCAGCAGCTGCTCGCGGATGGCCACCGGGACGTCCTCCCCGGCCGGCCGGATCACCAGCTCCACGGCGCCGCTGTCGGTGAACTTCACCGCGTTGGAGAGGAGGTTGCGCAGCACCTGCAGGAGCCGCTGCTCGTCGGTGTGCAGCGTCGCGGGCAGCTCCGGGGAGACCCGTACGGAGAAGTCGAGCCCCTTCTCGGCCGTCAGCGGCCGGAACGTCGCCTCGACGTAGTCGACGAGCTGGACCAGCGCGATCCGGGTCGGGCTGACGTCCATCTTGCCGGCCTCCACCTTCGACAGGTCGAGGATGTCGTTGATCAGCTGGAGCAGATCGGAACCGGCGCCGTGGATGGTCTCGGAGAACTCCACCTGCTTCGGGGAGAGGTTCCCCTCGGCGTTGTCGGCCAGCAGCTTGGCGAGGATCAGCAGCGAGTTCAGCGGCGTGCGCAGCTCGTGCGACATGTTCGCCAGGAACTCCGACTTGTAGCGCATGGAGACCGCGAGCTGCTCGGCGCGCTCCTCCAGGACCTGCCGGGCCTCCTCGATCTCGGTGTTCTTCACCTCGATGTCGCGGTTCTGCTGCCGCAGCTGCTCGGCCTTCTCCTCCAGTTCGGAGTTGGACAGCTCCAGCGCCCGCTGCCGGCTCTCCAACTCCGCGGAGCGCTCCTTGAGTTGCTCGGTCAGCTCCTGCGACTGCGCCAGCAGCAGCTCGGTCTTGGTGTTGACCGAGATGGTGTTGACGCTCGTCGCGATCATCTCGGCGATCTGGCTGAGGAAGTCCTTCTGGATCTGGGTGAACGGCTGGAAGGACGCCAGCTCGATGACGCCGAGGACCTTGTCCTCGAAGAGCACCGGCAGCACGATGACGTTGGCCGGCGGCGCCTCCCCCAGCCCGGAGGCGATCTTGAGGTAGCCGGAGGGCACGTTCTCCACCAGGATCGTGCGGCCCTCCTCGGCCGCCGTCCCGATCAGCGTCTCCCCGGGCCGGAACGTCGTCGGCATCTCCCCCATGGAGTAGCCGTACGAGCCCATCAGCCGCAGCTCGTACCCGCCGTCGCCGTCGGTGCCGATCTCCTGTACGTCCGGCCGCGCGGCGAGGAAGAAGGCGCCGTGCTGCGCGGAGACCGCGGGCGAGAGCTCGCTCATGATGAGCGTGGCGACGTCCTTGAGGTCGCGGCGGCCCTGCATCAGACCGGAGATCCGGGCGAGGTTGCCCTTCAGCCAGTCCTGCTCCTCGTTGGCGAGGGTGGTCTCCCGGAGCGTGGAGATCATGGTGTTGATGTTGTCCTGGAGTTCCAGGATCTCGCCGGCCGCGTCCACGTCGATGCGGACGTTGTGGTCGCCGAGGGTCACCGCCGCGGCGACCGCGGCGATGGCCCGCACCTGCCGGGTGAGGTTCCCGGCCATCTCGTTCACCGACTCCGTCAGGTCCTTCCAGGTGCCGGCCACGCCGCGCACCTGCGCCTGACCGCCCAGCTGGCCCTCCGTGCCCACCTCGCGGGCCACCCTGGTGACCTGCTCGGCGAACGACGACAGCTGGTCGACCATCGTGTTGATGGTGGTCTTCAGCGCCAGGATCTCGCCCCGCGCGTCGATGTCGATCTTCTTGGTCAGATCGCCCTTGGCGATGGCGGTGGTCACCATGGCGATGTTGCGGACCTGGCCGGTCAGGTTGTTGGCCATGGAGTTCACCGACTCCGTGAGGTCCTTCCACGTGCCGGCGACACCGGGGACGCGGGCCTGGCCGCCCAGGATGCCGTCGGTGCCCACCTCACGGGCCACCCGGGTCACCTCGTCGGCGAACGACGAGAGCGTGGTCACCATGGTGTTGACGGTGTCGGCGAGCTGCGCGACCTCGCCGCGCGCCTCGACCGTCACCTTCTTCGTCAGGTCGCCGTTGGCGACCGCCGCCGAGACCTGCGAGATGTTCCGCACCTGGATGGTCAGGTTGTTGGCCATCAGGTTGACGTTGTCGCTGAGGTCCTTCCAGATCCCGGTGACGCCCGGAACCCTTGCCTGGCCGCCGAGTTGACCCTCCGTACCGACCTCGCGGGCCACCCGCGTCACCTGCTCAGCGAACAGCGACAGCTGGTCGACCATGGTGTTCACGGTCGTGACGAGTTCGAGGATCTCGCCCTTGGCGTCGACGGTGATCTTCTTGGAGAGGTCGCCGCGGGCCACCGCGGTCGTCACCTCGCCGATGTTGCGCACCTGCGAAGTCAGGTTGTTCGCCATGAAGTTGACGGACTGGGTGAGGTCCTTCCAGGTGCCGCTGACGCCCTGGACCTCGGCCTGGCCGCCCAGGATGCCCTCCGTGCCGACCTCCCTGGCGACCCGGGTGACCTCCTCGGCGAACGAGGAGAGCTGGTCCACCATGGTGTTGAGGGTGTTCTTCAGCTCCAGGATCTCGCCGCGCGCATCCACGTCGATCTTCTGCGACAGGTCACCGCGCGCCACCGCCGTCGCGACCTGCGCGATGTTGCGGACCTGCGCGGTGAGATTGCCGGCCATGCCGTTCACCGAGTCGGTCAGATCGCGCCAGACACCGGCGACGCCCGGCACCTGCGCCTGACCGCCCAGCCGGCCCTCCGTACCGACCTCCCGGGCCACCCGGGTCACCTGCTCGGCGAAGGCGGAGAGCTGGTCGACCATCGTGTTGATGGTGTTCTTCAGCTCCAGGATCTCGCCGCGCGCGTCGACGTCGATCTTCTGCGACAGGTCGCCCCGCGCCACCGCCGTCGTCACCTGCGCGATCTGCCGCACCTGCGAAGTCAGGTTCCCCGCCATGAAGTTGACGGAGTCGGTCAGTTCCTTCCAGGTGCCGCTGACGCCGTCCACCCGCGCCTGGCCGCCCAGCCGGCCCTCCGTGCCCACGTCCCTGGCCATCCGCGTGACCTGGTCGGCGAACGACGACAGCTGGTCCACCATGGTGTTCACGGTGTTCTTCAGCTGGAGCATCTCGCCGGAGACGTCCACGGTGACCTTCTGCGAGAGGTCGCCGTTGGCCACCGCCGTCGTCACCTGGGCGATGTTGCGCACCTGCCCGGTGAGGTTGCGGAAGGCGGTGTTGACGGAGTCGGTGAGGTCCTTCCACGTGCCGGCCGCGCCCGGTACGGCGGCCTGGCCGCCCAGTTCGCCCTCGACGCCGATCTCCCGCGCCACCCGCGTCACTTCGGCACCGAACGACGAGAGCTGGTCCACCATCGTGTTGACGGTGTTCTTCAACTCCAGCATCTCACCGGCCACATCGACGGTGACCTTCTGCGAGAGGTCACCGTTGGCCACCGCCGTCGTCACCTGGGCAATGTCCCGGACCTGTCCGGTGAGGTTGCGGAAGGCGTTGTTCACCGAGTCGGTGAGGTCCTTCCACGTACCGGCGGCGCCCGGCACCTGCGCCTGGCCGCCGAGCTGGCCCTCGGCCCCGACCTCGTTGGCCACCCGCGTCACCTCGTCGGCGAAGGTGCGCAGGGTCTCGGTCATGGTGTTGATGGTCTCGGCCAGCTGCGCCACCTCGCCGCGGGCGCTGACCGTGACCTTCTGCGACAGGTCGCCGTTGGCGACCGCGGTGGTGACCTGGGCGATCCCGCGCACCTGCGCGGTGAGATTGCCCGCCATGAGGTTGACGGAGTCCGTCAGGTCCTTCCACACCCCGGCCACCCCGGGGACCTGGGCCTGGCCGCCCAGCTCGCCCTCGGTGCCGACCTCGCGCGCGACCCGGGTCACCTCGGAGGCGAACGACGACAGCTGGTCCACCATCGTGTTGACGGTGTTCTTCAGCTCCAGCATCTCGCCGGCGACATGGACGGTCACCTTGCGCGACAGATCACCCTTGGCCACGGCCGTGGTGACGAGAGCGATGTCACGTACCTGCGCGGTCAGCCGGGACGCCATCGTATTGACCGAATCCGTGAGGTCTTTCCACGAACCCGACATTCCGCGCACCCGCGCCTGACCGCCGAGCTTGCCCTCCGTGCCGACCTCGCTGGCCACCCTGGTGACTTCGTCGGTGAAGGCGGAGAGCTGGTCCACCAGACCGTTGACGGTCCGGCCTACCTTCAGGAATTCACCCCTCAGAGGATGCTCCGAAGAGCTGTCCGAACTCCGCGACCGCAGGTCCATCCGCTGCTCCAGGTCGCCCTCGGAGACCGCGGACAGCACCCGCCCCACCTCGGAGACCGGCCGCACCAGATCGTCGACCAGGGCGTTGGACGCCTCGATGGCCGCGGCCCAGGAACCCTCGGCCGCGCCGACCTCCAGCCGCTCCGTGAGCTTTCCCTCACGTCCGACGACCCGGCGCACCCGCGCCAGCTCACCCGTCAGATGCAGATTGCGGTCGGCGACCTCGTTGAAGACCGCCGCGATCTCCGACATGACGCCTTCGCCGGAAACCGTCAACCGCTTGCGGAAGTTCCCGTCCCGCATGGCGACGAGCGCGGCGAGCAGCCGATTCAGCGCAGCTGTATCGACCTCAGTCGTCCCATTGCTCCGGGATCGTCCGCCTTTTGCGCGCGTGCTTGCGCCCCGCGCGACTGCGCCAGACTCCACCGTGTCCCTCCCGCAGGGTCGACTGTTCTCTCCGGGCTCTCTCTTCATGCTTGCCCAGTGTTTCACCACGGCTCAACCAGGCCATAACAGTTCGGCAGCATCGCACACCGTCCCGACGCACGATTGGGGCGAAAGACACGTGACCGGCATCCCCGGGCCCGGCGAAGGTAAGTAACCTGGCATACGGCTGTCCACCCGACCCGGCGTTTCCCTACGGGCGGTGGTGCGAGCACGACAGGTATTCGGAGGGGCACCGCGACCATGGGGGAGCAGATCACCGACACACGCACGAGGAGACCAGTGATCACCGCGCGGGCCGCCGCCACCTTCGAGCCGGTCGGGCGCTCCGTCGCCACAGCCCGCGCCTTCGTCCGCGACACCCTCCAGGGCTGGGGCTGCGCCGACATCGTCGACGATGCCGTGGTCCTCACCAGCGAACTGGTCACCAACGCCGTGGTGCACGCCGGCACCGCCGCCGACGTCCTGTGCCTGCGCACCGACGGCGGCGTCCGGATCTCCGTCGCCGACCGCTACCCCGAGCGCGAGATCCCCCTCCAGAGCACCGGCCAGGCCATGGTCCACCCCGACCGCGAGGGCGGCCGCGGCCTGCTGCTGTGCGGCGCGCTGGCCGCCCGCTGGGGCGTGGAGTACACCGCCGCCCAGAAACACGTCTGGTTCCACCTCGAACTCCCCGAGCGCCCGGCCGGCACCCGCTCCGCCGGCCCCGCCCTCCCCGTGGACGCCCTCCCCGTCACCGACACCCGGGTCCGGGTCGCGGTGATCCAGGTCGACCGCGGCGGCGGCGTCACGTTCTGGAACGACGACGCCCAGGACGTCTTCGGCTACGACCCCGAACAGGTCATCGGCAAACCCCTCACCGACTTCGCCGCCTGGCCGCACACCCCCGGCACCGGCACCGGCATCGCCGAGGCGCTCCAGCTCTCCCGCTGGGAGGGCTCCTACGGCATAAGGGACGCCGACGGCCGCGTCGTCCCCGTCTACGCCTCCCACCTGCGGGTCCGCGACGCCGACGGCGAGGCGTCCACCGTCTGCCTGCTCGTCCGCGACCACGAGCGCGCCATCCTCCAGAGCCCCCAGCGCCCGCCCGCCACCGACACCACCCCCACGCCCGAGGGCCGCCCCGCCGACCCCTTCGAGGTCTTCATCGGCTCCCCCGCCCCCGACGACCTCGACGGCCTCCTCCAGCGCACCGTCGAACGCGCCCGCGACATGCTCGACGGCGACGCGGCCTACCTCCTCCTGGCCACCGACGACGAGACCGAGCTGGAGGTCCGCGCCTCGACGGGCCTGCCCTCCGCCCGCCAGCGGTTCGCCCGCGTCCCCGTCGAAGCCGGCTCCGGACGCTACGGCTCCGCCCGGATGCCCGCCGTCCACGAAGACCTCACCGCCGTCCCCGGCGCCGTCCCGCTGCTGGCCGGCACGGGCATGCGCTCGGTCGTCACCGTCCCGCTCAAGGTCGAGGGCCGGCTCACCGGCTCGCTGGGCGTCGCCGCCGAGAGCCCCGCCCGCTACACCAACGAAGAGGCCCTGCGCCTCCAGTTCGCCGCCGACCGCATCGCCCTCGCCGTCGAACGGGCCCGGCTCACCGAGCTGGAGAAGCTCCGCCGCGGCTCCCTCTCCTTCCTCGTCGAGGCGTCCGACCTCCTGGCCGGCACCCTCGACCGCGACCAGACCCTGGCCCTGATGGCCCAGATGACGGTCCCCACCCTCGCCACCTGGTGCGCCGTCTACACCGTCGCCGACCAGGCGTCCGACCCCGAACTCTCCTACGTCCTCCACGAGGACGAGGACCGCATCGACGGCCTCAAGACCCTCCTGCGGAGGGTCGACCCGCCCGAACCGGTCCCCACCCCCGGCGCCCGCGTCTGGACCGCCCCCGCCGACGCCGCCCACGACGCGGCGCTGCGCACCTCCCTGCGCAGCCTCGGCCTGGAGGAGTCCGCCCGCCCGTCCAAGGGACCCGGCGCCACCCTCGCCACCGCCGCCGCGGTCGGCGGCGAGACCGTCGTCCTCCCCCTGGTCGCCCGCAACCGCGTCATCGGCATGCTCACCCTCGGCAAGCCCACCGAGGAGCACTTCCGCCAGGAGATCCTCGAACTCGCCGAGGACCTCTCCCGACGCGCCGCCCTGGCCCTGGACAACGCCCGCCTCTACAGCGAGCGCACCGCCATCAGCCAGTCCCTCCAGCGCAGCCTGCTGCCCCCGGAACTCCCCGACATCCCCGGTGTGGAGGCCGAGGTCATCTACCGCGCGGCCGGCGAGGGCAACGAGGTCGGCGGCGACTTCTACGACCTCTTCCCGATCCGCGACGGTGCCTACGGCTTCGCCATCGGCGACGTCTGCGGCACCGGCCCCGAGGCCGCCGCCGTCACGGGCCTGGCCCGCCACGCCCTCCGCCTCCTCGCCCGCGAGGGCTTCGGCGGCCCCGCCGTCCTGGAGCGGCTCAACGCCGCCATCCTCGACGAGGGCGCCCGCAGCCGCTTCCTGACGCTCCTCTACGGCGAGTTGTGGCCCCAGGACGACGGCAGCGCCCTGCTGAAGGTCGTCTGCGCCGGGCACCCGCTCCCGCTCCGCCTCCGCCAGGACGGCTCCGTCGAGCCGGCCGCCGAACCCCAGCCCCTCCTCGGCGTCATGGACGACCTCGAACTCTACGAACAGACCGTCACCCTCGACCCGGGCGACGTCCTGCTGTGCGTCACCGACGGCGTCACCGAACGCCGCGAGGGCACCCGCATGCTCGGCGACGACGGCCTCACCGACGTCCTGACGACGTGTACGGGCCTGACCGCCGGTGCCGTCGCCGCCCGCGTCCTGCGCGCCGTGGAACGCTTCGCCGCCGAACCGGCCTCCGACGACATGGCCATCCTCGCCCTCCGCGTCCCCGAAATCCCCGCCGCCTAGCGCCCTTTGGGCCGGGCGGCGGGGCCACCCGCCTTCTCCCGTAATCCGCAAACGAAAAAGTCCCCCACCAACCGGTGGGGGACTTTCCCTTATCTGAGCCCCAATACGGAATCGAACCGTAGACCTTCTCCTTACCATGGAGACGCTCTGCCGACTGAGCTATTGGGGCCGGCAACGAGATAAATACTACCCCACTCCCACGCCATTTCCGAACCGGACCACACCCGCTCAGAAAGCCGGCTGGAGCAATCCCCCCAGCGCATTGCAGGCCCCCGCCATCCGCTGCACCTCGCGCCGCGTCATCCCGGCCTCGATCGGCAGCGCCAGCGTCTCGTCAACCGCCCGCTCGGTCTCCGGCAGAAAGACGTCCCGTCGCAGCCCCGGCATCCGGTACACCGGCGTCCGCACCGGCACCCGGCACCCAACTCCCTTGCCCCGCAACGCCCGTGCGAAGGCATCCCGGTCCGGCCGCCCGTTCCCCGGCACCCGCACCACATAGCGCTCATAGGTGTGCCCGGCCGCGGGCACCGGCGTCCGCACGCCCCGCAACCGCCCGTCCAGGTACCGGGCATGCTCCCCCCGCAGCTCCGCCCCCTCCGGCCGCGCGCCCGGCTCGTCCTCGACCAGCACCAACAGCCCGTACCGCTGGCCCACTTCACGGATCCACGCCACCTCCGCCGGCCGCCCGAACCGGTGCACCGCCACCACGGCGGCGGTCCGGCCGTTGACCGCGTCCGCCACCGCCGCCGGGTCCAGGCAGTAACTGTCGGCATCCACATCCGCGAACACCGGCACCGCTCCCAACTCCACCACGGCACAGGCGACTTCGGCGTTGCCGTAGGCCGGCACCACCACCTCGTCACCAGCACGAACACCGGCCGACCTGAGCGTTCCCACTGTCCCCATGCCGCGGAGCATGTCCAGGTCAGTTGAACGTCACGTTACGCCTAACACCTCATCCCCCGAACAAAAAAGCTCCGGCCCCTGAACCAGAAGGTTCAAGGACCGGAGCTGAATGATAGTTCGGCGGCGTCCTACTCTCCCACAGGGTCCCCCCTGCAGTACCATCGGCGCTGAAAGGCTTAGCTTCCGGGTTCGGAATGTAACCGGGCGTTTCCCTAACGCTAAAACCACCGAAACACTATGAAACTTAGAACAACCGTTGGTCTGTTCGTGGCTTCAGAACCAACACAGTGGACGCGAGCAACTGAGGACAAGCCCTCGGCCTATTAGTACCAGTCAACTCCAACCGTTACCGGTCTTCCATATCTGGCCTATCAACCCAGTCATCTACTGGGAGCCTTACCCCATCAAGTGGGAGGGAGCCCTCATCTCGAAGCAGGCTTCCCGCTTAGATGCTTTCAGCGGTTATCCTTTCCGAACGTAGCCAACCAGCCATGCCCTTGGCAGAACAACTGGCACACCAGAGGTCCGTCCGTCCCGGTCCTCTCGTACTAGGGACAGCCCTTCTCAAGACTCCTACGCGCACAGCGGATAGGGACCGAACTGTCTCACGACGTTCTAAACCCAGCTCGCGTACCGCTTTAATGGGCGAACAGCCCAACCCTTGGGACCGACTCCAGCCCCAGGATGCGACGAGCCGACATCGAGGTGCCAAACCATCCCGTCGATATGGACTCTTGGGGAAGATCAGCCTGTTATCCCCGGGGTACCTTTTATCCGTTGAGCGACGGCGCTTCCACAAGCCACCGCCGGATCACTAGTCCCTACTTTCGTACCTGCTCGACCCGTCAGTCTCACAGTCAAGCTCCCTTGTGCACTTACACTCAACACCTGATTACCAACCAGGCTGAGGGAACCTTTGGGCGCCTCCGTTACCCTTTAGGAGGCAACCGCCCCAGTTAAACTACCCACCAGACACTGTCCCTGATCCGGATCACGGACCCAGGTTAGACATCCAGCACGACCAGAGTGGTATTTCAACAACGACTCCACACCAACTGGCGTTGGCGCTTCACAGTCTCCCACCTATCCTACACAAGCCGAACCGAACACCAATATCAAGCTATAGTAAAGGTCCCGGGGTCTTTCCGTCCTGCTGCGCGAAACGAGCATCTTTACTCGTAATGCAATTTCACCGGGCCTATGGTTGAGAGACAGTCGAGAAGTCGTTACGCCATTCGTGCAGGTCGGAACTTACCCGACAAGGAATTTCGCTACCTTAGGATGGTTATAGTTACCACCGCCGTTTACTGGCGCTTAAGTTCTCAGCTTCGCCCCACCGAAATGGAGCTAACCGGTCCCCTTAACGTTCCAGCACCGGGCAGGCGTCAGTCCGTATACATCGCCTTACGGCTTCGCACGGACCTGTGTTTTTAGTAAACAGTCGCTTCTCGCTGGTCTCTGCGGCCACCCCCAGCTCACACTGCAAGAGTGATCACCGGAAATGGCCCCCCTTCTCCCGAAGTTACGGGGGCATTTTGCCGAGTTCCTTAACCATAGTTCACCCGAACGCCTCGGTATTCTCTACCTGACCACCTGAGTCGGTTTAGGGTACGGGCCGCCTTGAAACTCACTAGAGGCTTTTCTCGACAGCATAGGATCATCCACTTCACCACAATCGGCTCGGCATCAGGTCTCAGCCTCAACGTGTGACGGATTTACCTACCACACGGCCTACACCCTTACCCCGGGACAACCACCGCCCGGGCTGGACTACCTTCCTGCGTCACCCCATCGCTTACCTACTACAAGTCTGGTCCGTCGGCTCCACCACTCCCCTTTGCCCGAAGGCTCCAGGGCGGCTTCACGGACTTAGCATCGCCTGATTCAGTACTGGGCGCTTCAAAGCGGGTACCGGAATATCAACCGGTTGTCCATCGACTACGCCTGTCGGCCTCGCCTTAGGTCCCGACTTACCCTGGGCAGATCAGCTTGACCCAGGAACCCTTAGTCAATCGGCGCAAGAGTTTCCCACTCTTGTATCGCTACTCATGCCTGCATTCTCACTCGTGAACCGTCCACAACTCGCTTCCACGGCTGCTTCACCCGGCACACGACGCTCCCCTACCCATCACAGCCTCCGTTAGGAGTAATGCTGCAATGACACGACTTCGGCGGTGTACTTGAGCCCCGCTACATTGTCGGCGCGGAATCACTTGCCCAGTGAGCTATTACGCACTCTTTCAAGGATGGCTGCTTCTAAGCCAACCTCCTGGTTGTCTCTGCGACTCCACATCCTTTCCCACTTAGCACACGCTTAGGGGCCTTAGTCGATGCTCTGGGCTGTTTCCCTCTCGACCATGGAGCTTATCCCCCACAGTCTCACTGCCGCGCTCTCACTTACCGGCATTCGGAGTTTGGCTAAGGTCAGTAACCCGGTAGGGCCCATCGCCTATCCAGTGCTCTACCTCCGGCAAGAAACACACGACGCTGCACCTAAATGCATTTCGGGGAGAACCAGCTATCACGGAGTTTGATTGGCCTTTCACCCCTAACCACAGGTCATCCCCCAGGTTTTCAACCCTGGTGGGTTCGGTCCTCCACGAAGTCTTACCTCCGCTTCAACCTGCCCATGGCTAGATCACTCCGCTTCGGGTCTAGAGCGTGCAACTCAAACCGCCCTCTTCGGACTCGCTTTCGCTACGGCTTCCCCACACGGGTTAACCTCGCTACACACCGCTAACTCGCAGGCTCATTCTTCAAAAGGCACGCAGTCACGACTGCCATCAAAGATGACAGCGACGCTCCCACGGCTTGTAGGCACACGGTTTCAGGTACTATTTCACTCCGCTCCCGCGGTACTTTTCACCATTCCCTCACGGTACTATCCGCTATCGGTCACCAGGGAATATTTAGGCTTAACGGGTGGTCCCGCCAGATTCACACGGGATTTCTCGGGCCCCGTGCTACTTGGGTGTCTCTCAAACGAGCCGCTGACGTTTCAGCTACGGGGGTCTTACCCTCTACGCCGGACCTTTCGCATGTCCTTCGCCTACATCAACGGTTTCTGACTCGTCCCACAGCCGGCAGACTGCAGAAAAGAGATCCCACAACCCCGCACTGGCAACCCCTGCCGGGTATCACACCAATACGGTTTGGCCTCATCCAGTTTCGCTCGCCACTACTCCCGGAATCACGGTTGTTTTCTCTTCCTGCGGGTACTGAGATGTTTCACTTCCCCGCGTTCCCTCCACACTGCCTATGTGTTCAGCAGCGGGTGACAGCCCATGACGACTGCCGGGTTTCCCCATTCGGACACCCCCGGATCAAAGCTCGGTTGACAGCTCCCCGGGGCCTATCGCGGCCTCCCACGTCCTTCATCGGTTCCTGGTGCCAAGGCATCCACCGTGCGCCCTTAAAAACTTGGCCACAGATGCTCGCGTCCACTGTGCAGTTCTCAAGCAACGACCAGCCACCCGTCACACACCCTTCAAGGGTCCTTCACCGGGGCCGGCATCGCGAAGGTTCAGACCGTAGTCCGTACCCTCAGACACCCAACAGCGTGCCCGACCCGACCAGTTCACAGCTCACGTTCCACGCCGAAGCAGTACTAATGAACCCTCACCAATCGTGCCGAGTAGTCAACGTTCCACCCATGAGCAACCAGCATCAGACACTCGCTGATGTACTGGCCTCTGACCCGAACCAAGTCCGAGTAAGAAGTGCTCCTTAGAAAGGAGGTGATCCAGCCGCACCTTCCGGTACGGCTACCTTGTTACGACTTCGTCCCAATCGCCAGTCCCACCTTCGACGATTCCCTCCCACAAGGGGTTGGGCCACCGGCTTCGGGTGTTACCGACTTTCGTGACGTGACGGGCGGTGTGTACAAGGCCCGGGAACGTATTCACCGCAGCAATGCTGATCTGCGATTACTAGCAACTCCGACTTCATGGGGTCGAGTTGCAGACCCCAATCCGAACTGAGACCGGCTTTTTGAGATTCGCTCCACCTCGCGGTATCGCAGCTCATTGTACCGGCCATTGTAGCACGTGTGCAGCCCAAGACATAAGGGGCATGATGACTTGACGTCGTCCCCACCTTCCTCCGAGTTGACCCCGGCAGTCTCCTGTGAGTCCCCATCACCCCGAAAGGCATGCTGGCAACACAGAACAAGGGTTGCGCTCGTTGCGGGACTTAACCCAACATCTCACGACACGAGCTGACGACAGCCATGCACCACCTGTACACCGACCACAAGGGGGCGCCTGTCTCCAGACGTTTCCGGTGTATGTCAAGCCTTGGTAAGGTTCTTCGCGTTGCGTCGAATTAAGCCACATGCTCCGCTGCTTGTGCGGGCCCCCGTCAATTCCTTTGAGTTTTAGCCTTGCGGCCGTACTCCCCAGGCGGGGAACTTAATGCGTTAGCTGCGGCACGGACGACGTGGAATGTCGCCCACACCTAGTTCCCAACGTTTACGGCGTGGACTACCAGGGTATCTAATCCTGTTCGCTCCCCACGCTTTCGCTCCTCAGCGTCAGTATCGGCCCAGAGATCCGCCTTCGCCACCGGTGTTCCTCCTGATATCTGCGCATTTCACCGCTACACCAGGAATTCCGATCTCCCCTACCGAACTCTAGCCTGCCCGTATCGAATGCAGACCCGGGGTTAAGCCCCGGGCTTTCACATCCGACGCGACAAGCCGCCTACGAGCTCTTTACGCCCAATAATTCCGGACAACGCTCGCGCCCTACGTATTACCGCGGCTGCTGGCACGTAGTTAGCCGGCGCTTCTTCTGCAGGTACCGTCACTTGCGCTTCTTCCCTGCTGAAAGAGGTTTACAACCCGAAGGCCGTCATCCCTCACGCGGCGTCGCTGCATCAGGCTTTCGCCCATTGTGCAATATTCCCCACTGCTGCCTCCCGTAGGAGTCTGGGCCGTGTCTCAGTCCCAGTGTGGCCGGTCGCCCTCTCAGGCCGGCTACCCGTCGTCGCCTTGGTGAGCCATTACCTCACCAACAAGCTGATAGGCCGCGGGCTCATCCTTCACCGCCGGAGCTTTCCACGCACAGACCATGCGGTCGCGCGTCATATCCGGTATTAGACCCCGTTTCCAGGGCTTGTCCCAGAGTGAAGGGCAGATTGCCCACGTGTTACTCACCCGTTCGCCACTAATCCCCGACCGAAGCCGGTTCATCGTTCGACTTGCATGTGTTAAGCACGCCGCCAGCGTTCGTCCTGAGCCAGGATCAAACTCTCCGTGAATGCTTACCGGTAATCCGGCAAAAACACTCGCGTTGAGCGGAACCATGGGGAGGAATAATCCCCACGGTTCACAGCGTCCTCGCTGTGTGTGCCTCCCGAACAGGTCGGAAGGTCTTTCAAAGGAACCTCGTCCCAACGTGATGTTGGAGACGGGGTATCAACATATCTGGCGTTGACTTTTGGCACGCTGTTGAGTTCTCAAGGAACGGACGCTTCCTTCGGCCTGCCCTCGCGGGCTTCCTCCGGGCGCTTCCCTTCGGTCTTGCGTCTCCGACTCTATCAGATCCTTTCGGCTCTGATTTTCGCCGGTGCGATCCGGCCTTTCGGCTTTCTCGCGGTTCCGACTCTATCAGATCCTTTTTCGTTTCCGGCCGCTTCTCGATGAGCAGCTGCCAGCTTCGAAATTCGGTTCCGATTTTCTGTCGGAGGGGTTTGCCTTTCGGCTGTTCCGACTTTATCAGATTGCTCTGGGTCGGAATTCCGCGGTCTGCGGGGAGCGGTCCGTGCGCGCAGCGCGCGGTGCTTCCCGTTCTGGCGGAGCCGTAAACGTACTGGAGCGGGGCGCCCCGATGCAAATCCGGGCGCCCCGCTCCTACTTGAGGACCTTCGTAAGGACGGTCCGTCAGACCTCGACGACCACGGGCAGGATCATCGGGCGGCGGCGGTAGTTGTCGGAGACCCACTTGCCGACCGCGCGGCGAATCAGCTGCTGGAGCTGGTGGGGCTCGGCGATGCCGTCCTGGGCCGCCCTGGCCAGGGCTTCGTCGATCTTGGGGACGACGGCGTCGAAGTCCTTGTCGTCGATGCCAGAACCGCGGCCGTGGACGTTGGGGCCGCCGACGGTCTTGCCGGTGCTGCTGTCCACGACCACGAAGATCGAGATGATGCCCTCCTCACCGAGGATGCGGCGGTCCTTGAGGTGGGTCTCGGTGACGTCGCCGACCGAGAGGCCGTCGACGTAGACGTAGCCGGCCTGGACCTTGCCGCTGATCTTGGCGATGCCGTCGACGAGGTCGACGACCACTCCGTCCTCGGCGATGACGATGCGGTCCTTGGGGACGCCCGTCAGCGCGCCGAGCTCGGCGTTGGCACGGAGGTGGCGCCATTCGCCGTGGACCGGCATGAGGTTTCTCGGCTTGCAGATGTTGTAGAAGTACAGCAGCTCGCCGGCCGAGGCGTGGCCCGAGACGTGGACCTTGGCGTTGCCCTTGTGGACCACGTTGGCCCCCCAGCGGCTGAGGCCGTTGATCACGCGGTAGACCGCGTTCTCGTTGCCGGGGATGAGCGACGAGGCCAGGATCACGGTGTCGCCCTGGACGATGCGGATCTGGTGGTCGCGGTTGGCCATCCGTGAGAGGGCGGCCATCGGCTCGCCCTGGGAGCCCGTGCAGACCAGCACGACCTCGTCGTCCGGGAGGTCGTCGAGGGTCTTGACGTCGACGACCAGGCCGGCGGGGACGTTCAGATAGCCCAGTTCACGGGCGATGCCCATGTTGCGGACCATCGAGCGGCCGACGAAGGCGACCCGGCGGCCGTACTCGTGGGCCGCGTCGAGGATCTGCTGGATGCGGTGGACGTGGCTGGCGAAGCTGGCGACGATGATCCGCTTGCCGGCGTTCGCGAACACCTGGCGCAGCACGTTGGAGATGTCGCGCTCCGGCGGGACGAAGCCCGGGACCTCGGCGTTCGTGGAGTCGGTGAGGAGGAGGTCGATGCCCTCCTCGCCGAGCTTGGCGAAGGCCGGGAGGTCGGTCAGCCGGCGGTCCAGCGGGAGCTGGTCCATCTTGAAGTCGCCGGTGTGGACGGCCATGCCCGCGGGGGTGCGGATGGCGACCGCGAGGGCGTCGGGGATGGAGTGGTTGACGGCGATGAACTGGCACTCGAAGGGGCCCAGGCGCTCGCGGTCGCCCTCGGCGACCTCCAGCGTGTAGGGGCGGATCCGGTGCTCCTGGAGCTTGGCCTCGATGAGGGCCAGGGTCAGCTTGGAGCCGATCAGCGGGATGTCCGGCTTCTCCCGGAGGAGGTAGGGGACGCCACCGATGTGGTCCTCGTGACCGTGCGTGAGCACGATGCCGTCGATGTCGTCGAGGCGGTCCCTGATGGACGTGAAGTCCGGCAGGATCAGGTCGATTCCGGGCTGCTCCTCCTCGGGGAAAAGCACTCCGCAATCGACGATCAGCAGCCGGCCGCCGTATTCGAAGACCGTCATGTTGCGGCCGATCTCGCCCAGGCCGCCGAGCGGGGTGACGCGCAGGCCACCCTCGGGAAGCTTCGGCGGGGCGCCGAGCTCAGGGTGCGGATGACTCAAAAGACTCTCCTCACCATGCGCGCCACGCTGCCTTCGGGGCACGTGGCGCGCATGACATTCGTGCACTTGCTGTGGGGCGGTTGTTGTTCCGTATGCAGTTATGAAGTCTGTGTTCTAAAGCTGTACCCCGCCGGCGGCGAGATCGCGCTTGAGCTGCTCGGTCTCGTCGGGCGAGAGCTCCACCAGGGGCAGCCGCAGCGGGCCGGCCGGCAGGCCCTGGAGGCCGAGGGCGGCCTTGGTGGTGATCACGCCCTGGGTGCGGAACATGCCGGTGAAGACGGGGAGCAGCTTCTGGTGGATCTCCGCGGCCTTGGTGACGTCGCCGGTGAGGTGGGCGTCGAGGAGAGCGCGCAGCTCCGGGGTGACGACGTGGCCCACGACCGAGACGAAGCCGACCGCGCCGACCGAGAGCAGCGGGAGGTTCAGCATGTCGTCGCCGCTGTACCAGGCGAGGCCGGAGCGGGCGATGGCCCAGCTGGCGCGGCCGAGGTCGCCCTTGGCGTCCTTGTTGGCGACGATCCGCGGGTGTTCGGCGAGCCGGACCATGGTCTCGGTGTTGATCGGGACGCCGCTGCGGCCGGGGATGTCGTAGAGCATCACGGGCAGGTCGGTGGCGTCCGCGATGGCGGTGAAGTGCCGCAGCAGGCCCTCCTGCGGGGGCTTGCTGTAGTAGGGCGTCACCGCGAGCAGGCCGTGGGCGCCGGCGTTCTGCGCGGCGCGGGCCAGCTCGAGGCTGTGCCGGGTGTCGTTGGTGCCGGCTCCGGCGACGACGAAGGCTCGGTCGCCGACGGCTTCGACCACGGCGCGGACCAGCTGGGCTTTCTCGGCATCACTGGTGGTCGGGGACTCTCCGGTGGTGCCGTTGACGACGAGGCCGTCGTTGCCGGCGTCCACCAGGTGTGCGGCGAGCCGCTGCGCGCCGTCGAGGTCGAGAGCGCCATCCGCCGTGAACGGCGTGACCATGGCGGTCAGCACCCGCCCGAAGGGGGTCTGCGGTGTGGAAGTCGGAGCCATGGGTCCCACGCTACTCGTAGGGCGCAACAGGGTGTGCCTCTGGGGAGCAGGGAGGTGGACTCCGGCACTGCCTGCTCGGGGGTTCAAGCAGTGCCGGGTCCGTTTGTTCAGCGTAGTTGAACTACTCAAAGTGCCGCAATTCGGACACTTCGGACGGGTATTGCGGCGGTCGAGGGCCGCAGCGCCCTGTGGGGCACGCCGGGCCGTGCGCAGCCGGGGCGCTACGGAGCGATACGGCCGTTCGCATTGAACGCGGCATAGGTGAGGGGCATGAGCTTGGCCCAGTGCGCCTCCATCTGCTCGCCGACCATCTCGATCTCGCGCTGCGGGAAGGAGGGGACCTTCGCCTGCTCGTGCTGCGTGCGCAGGCCGAGGAAGTGCATCAGGGAGCGGGCGTTGCAGGTGGCGTACATCGAGGAGTAGAGACCGACGGGGAGCACGGCGCGGGCGACCTCGCGGGCCACGCCGGCGGCGAGCATCTCCTCATAGGCGGCGTACGCCTGGCGGTAGGTGTCCTCCATGACGCGGCCGGTGAGCTCGTGCTGCGCGGGGGTGCCCTCGACGAACTCGTACTTGCCGGGGCGGCCCTGCTGGACGAGCTTGCGGGACTCGCCGGGGACGTAGAAGACCGGCTCCAGCCGGCGGTAGCGGCCGGACTCCTCGTTGTACGACCAGCCGACGCGGTGCCGCATGAACTCGCGGAAGACGAAGATCGGGGCGCTGATGAAGAACGTCATGGAGTTGTGCTCGAAGGGGCTGCCGTGGCGGTCCCGCATCAGGTAGTTGATCAGGCCCTTGGAGCGCTCCGGATCCTTCTGCAGCTCCTCCAGGGACTGCTCGCCGGCCGTCGAGACCCGGGCCGCCCACAGCACGTCGCTGTCCGCTGCGCTGTGCTTGACCAGCTCGACCGTCACCTCGCTGCGGAAGCTGACGGGTGCGCTCTCGGCGCTGTCGGGGGTGTGGGACACCGGCGGTTCCTTCCGTTCGATCCTCGTGCGCGTCCAGCCTACGGCCCACCACTGACAGCGCCGGAAAGGGCGACTGATGCGGCGTTAGCGGCAGAATCGCGACAAAGTGGACGAAAGACGGCCCCGCTCACGGGTCGGCGAACCGCGGTTGATATTTTTCACAGAAGTAACGGAAAACGGGCACCAAACGGACGCCTCTGACGTCTTTGTCTGTGACAGTGCCCACTTCGAGGTTCCTAGGAGAGCCCCCTCATGTTCCGCCGGCGAGAGCCCGTCCCGTTCGCCTTCGTTGCCGAGGCAGACCGGTTCCGCAGCAATGTCACTCCCCCGCCGCGCCAGCGTGCCTCGCGTGCGCAGCTCTTCGGCCAGTCCCTGATCACGCTCACCGTGGTGGGCGGCCTGACGGGCGCCCTGCTCTTCGGCCTGCCGGCCCTCCAGCAGGACACCTCCGCGTCGACCGGGGTGCACCAGTCCGAGGCCGCGCACCGCTGAGCCGGCGGCGGAGCGGGCCACGGGTGTCCCACCCGGGTGGTTCCGCCCCGCCGGTCCCGATAGCCTCACCGCTCACAGCTTCCGCCGGCATGGCGTTCCGCGCCGTGCCGGCCAGCCGCGAGTGAGGACCCAGCCGTGCCCCTGCCCTTCCTGACGGCCGACCGTGCCCTCGACGCCGACGGCCGCACGGACCCCGACTTCCCGTCGTACGACAGCTCCGACCAATGGCGCCGTCCCTACCGCCCCGGACCGTGGCGGGTGGGGGCGGCGGCGGTGTTTCTGCTGCTCGCCTCGTTCGTCCTGCTCTCCGCGCTGATCATCGCGCTGGCCGGATCGCCGGCCGGGGCCGCGGTCTGCGCGGCGGTGGGGGTGCTGGTGATCGCGCTGGCGCTGCGGCTGGTGCGGGTGGGGATCCGGGTGAGCGCCCGGGGGCTGCGGCAGGTGAACCTGCTGCGCACCACGACCCTGCCGTGGTCCGCGGTCGGCGCGGTCCGCACGGTGCAGCAGCCGGTGCGCTGGCTGGGGCTGCCGCGGACGGTGCAGGGCCAGGCACTGCGCGTCGAGCGGGCGCAGGGTGAGCCGCTGCGGATCCTGCTGACGGACCGCAACGCGGACTTCCTGGGGCGCCCGGAGACGTTCGAGCGAGCCGCCGATGTGCTGGAGGCATGGGCGGCGGAGCACCGGCCCCAGGGGGCGGGGGAACGGATGCCGTAGGGGGCTTCCCGTAGGGGACGGGGGCGCCCCCTACGGGCCACAACGGGGTGGGGTGGGGCGCTATTCCGCGCGGGGCCCTCGGTCATCCGCGCGAGTGCCCGGGCTGTGCGGGGCGAGGGCCAGGATGTCGGCACCGGGTGTCGTTGGAGCCGCGATGTCGGCGGCACCGGGGCTCGTTGGCGCCGGGGTGCCGGCGTGCAGGGTGATGGCGCGTTGCATGGCCTTGCGGGCCCGGGGGGTGTCGCGGGCGTCCCGGTAGGCGACGGCGAGCCGGAACCAGGTGCGCCAGTCGCCGGGCGCCTCCTCCGTCTCGGCCTGGCGCCGGGCGAAGACCTCGTCGGCCGCGTCCCGGTCGATCCGGCCGCCGGGGGTACGCGCGAGGTCGTCGCGCGGCAGGCCCCCCTCCGCCGCCAGCTCGCGGGCCAGCCGGTTCGCGTCGCGCGCGAAGCGGGTGTTGGCCCACAGGAACCAGCCGCCCAGGCACGGCAGGACGAAGGCCACGGCGCCCATGCCCATCGCGGCCGGCTCGCCGGTCATCAGGAGCAGTACGCCCTCCATCGCCACCACGCCGAAGACCAGCACCAGCACGGTGGACAGGAAGACGTAGGTGATCTTTCCACCCATGGTCGTGATCCCCGATCAGCCCAGATCGAGGAAGTTCTCCAGGCCCACCGTCAGGCCCGGAGTGTCCACCACGCGCCGCACGCCGAGCAGGATGCCCGGCATGAAGCTGCTGTGGTGGAGGGAGTCGTGGCGGATGGTGAGGGTCTCGCCCTCCCCGCCGAGCAGCACCTCCTGGTGGGCCAGGAGACCGCGCAGCCGGACCGAGTGGACCGGGACGCCGTCGACGTCCGCGCCGCGGGCGCCGTCCAGCGCGGTCGTGGTGGCGTCCGGCTGCGGCGGGCAGCCGGCCTGTGCGCGGGCCTCGGCGATCAGCCGGGCGGTGCGGGCGGCGGTGCCGGAGGGGGCATCCGCCTTGTTGGGGTGGTGCAGCTCGACGATCTCCGTGGACTCGAAGAAGCGGGCCGCCGCCTGCGCGAACCGCATGGTGAGCACCGCCCCGATGGAGAAGTTCGGGGCGATCAGCACACCCGCGCCGGGGGCGGCGTCGAGCCAGGTGCGCAGCTGCGCGAGGCGTTCGTCGGTCCAGCCGGTCGTGCCGACCACACCGTGGATGCCGTGCCGCAGACAGAAGCCGAGGTTGTCCATCACCGCGTCGGGGGTGGTGAGTTCGACGGCGACCTGGGCGCCGGTCTCGACCAGCGTCTCCAGCTTGTCGCCGCGGCCGAGGGCCGCGACCAGCTCCATGTCGTCGGCGGCCTCGACGGCCCGGACGGCCTCGGAGCCGATGCGCCCCTTGGCTCCCAGGACGGCCACGCGCAGCTTGCTCATCGTTTTCCGCTCTCTCTTCGTGGTGGGACGGCCCGCCGGTACCGCCGCCTAGGCGACGGCGTCGTCCAGGCGGGCCGCCTGCCGGTCCTTCAGGGGGCCGATGACGGACAGCGAGGGGCGTGCGCCCAGGACATCACGGGCCACCTCGCGGACCTCGTCCGGGGTCACCGCCGATATCCGGGCCAGCATCTCGTCCACCGACATGTGCTCGCCCCAGCACAGTTCGCTCTTGCCGAGCCGGTGCATCAGGGCGCCGCTGTCCTCCAGGCCGAGGACCGTGGAGCCGCGCAGCTGGCCGATCGCGCGGCGGATCTCGTCGTCGGTGAGGCCCTCGGACGCCACCGTGTCGAGTTCGTCGCGGCAGATCTTCAGGACGTCGTGCACCTGGTTGGGACGGCAGCCGGCGTAGACGCCGAACAGGCCGCAGTCGGCGAAGCCCGAGGTGAAGGAGTACACGCTGTACGCCAGCCCGCGCTTCTCGCGGACCTCCTGGAAGAGGCGGGAGCTCATCCCGCCGCCCAGGGCGGTGTTCAGCACGCCCATCGCCCAACGCCGGTCGTCGGTACGGGACATACCGGGCATGCCGAGGACGACGTGGGCCTGCTCCGTCTTGCGGTTGAGCAGGTCGACCCGGCCGGCGGTGCGCAGGGTGCGGTTGCCGGAGCGCGGGGCGACCGGGGTGGCGTCCTGGCGGCGGAGCGCGCCGGCCCGCTCGAAGGCGCGGCGGACCAGGCGGACGACCTTGGCGTGGTCGACGTTGCCGGCGGCGGTGACGACCAGGTGGGTGGGGTCGTAGTGCTTCTTGTAGAAGCGGCGGATGCGGTCGGCGGAGAGCGCGTTGACGGTGTCGACGGTGCCCAGGACGGGGCGGCCCAGCGGGGTGTCGCCGAGCATGGTGTGCGCGAACAGGTCGTGCACGCAGTCGCCAGGGTCGTCCTCGGTCATGGCGATCTCTTCGAGGATGACGCCGCGTTCGGCGTCCACGTCCTCGGTGTCGATCAGCGAGCCGGTGAGCATGTCGCAGACCACGTCGATGGCGAGCGGCAGGTCGGTGTCGAGCACCCGCGCGTAGTAGCAGGTGTACTCCTTCGCCGTGAAGGCGTTCATCTCGCCGCCGACCGCGTCGATCGCGGCGGAGATGTCCAGGGCGGAGCGCTGCCGGGTGCCCTTGAAGAGCAGGTGCTCGAGGTAGTGGGTGGCGCCGTTCAGGGCCGGGGTCTCGTCGCGGGAGCCGACGTGCGCCCAGATGCCGAAGGTGACGGAGCGGACGGTGGGCAGCGTCTCGGTGACCACGCGCAGCCCGCCGGGGAGGGTGGTGCGGCGGACCGTGCCGGCGCCGGCGGCGCCCTTCAGGAGCGTTTGGGTACGGGCGACGGCCCGCCCCTCCGTGGAGGTGCGGGCCGTCGTCCGGTGCGTACGGGACGTCACTTGGCGGCGTCGTCCTTCTTGTCGTCGGCGTCGCCGTCCTCGTCCTCGATCACGGGGATCAGGGAGAGCTTGCCGCGCTGGTCGATCTCGGCGATCTCGACCTGGACCTTGGCGCCCACGCCGAGCACGTCCTCGACGTTCTCCACGCGCTTGCCGCCGGCCAGCTTGCGGATCTGCGAGATGTGCAGCAGGCCGTCCTTGCCCGGGAGCAGGGAGACGAACGCGCCGAAGGTGGTGGTCTTGACGACCGTGCCCAGGTAGCGCTCGCCGACCTCCGGCATGGTCGGGTTGGCGATGCCGTTGATCGTGGCGCGGGCGGCCTCGGCGGCCGGGCCGTCGGCGGCACCGATGTAGATGGTGCCGTCGTCCTCGATCGTGATGTCGGCGCCGGTGTCCTCCTGGATCTGGTTGATCATCTTGCCCTTGGGGCCGATGACCTCGCCGATCTTGTCCACCGGGATCTTGACGGTGATGATCCGCGGCGCGTTCGGGGACATCTCGTCCGGGACGTCGATGGCCTCGTTCATCACGTCGAGGATGTGCAGGCGGGCGTCGCGGGCCTGCTTCAGCGCGGCGGCCAGGACCGAGGCGGGGATGCCGTCGAGCTTGGTGTCGAGCTGGAGCGCGGTGACGAACTGCTTGGTGCCGGCGACCTTGAAGTCCATGTCGCCGAAGGCGTCCTCCGCACCGAGGATGTCGGTGAGGGTGACGTAGTGCGTCTCGCCGTCGATCTCCTGGGAGATCAGGCCCATCGCGATGCCGGCGACCGGGGCCTTGAGCGGCACACCGGCGTTCATCAGCGACATCGTGGAGGCGCAGACCGAGCCCATGGACGTCGAGCCGTTGGAGCCCAGCGCCTCGGAGACCTGGCGGATCGCGTAGGGGAACTCCTCGCGGGTGGGCAGCACCGGAACGAGGGCGCGCTCGGCGAGGGCGCCGTGGCCGATCTCGCGGCGCTTCGGGGAGCCGACGCGGCCGGTCTCGCCGGTGGAGAACGGCGGGAAGTTGTAGTTGTGCATGTAGCGCTTGCGGGTCACCGGGGAGAGGGTGTCCAGCTGCTGCTCCATGCGGAGCATGTTGAGGGTGGTGACGCCCAGGATCTGGGTCTCGCCACGCTCGAACAGCGCGGAACCGTGCACCCGCGGGATCGCCTCGACCTCGGCGGCGAGCGTACGGATGTCCGTGACGCCGCGGCCGTCGATGCGCTTCTTCTCCTTGATGACGCGCTCGCGGACCAGGGTCTTGGTCAGGGAGCGGTACGCGGCGGAGATCTCCTTCTCGCGGCCCTCGAACTCCGGCAGGAGCTTCTCGGCGGCGAGCGCCTTGACGCGGTCGAGCTCGGTCTCGCGCTCCTGCTTGCCGGCGATGGTCAGCGCCCGCGCCAGCTCGCCCTTGACGGCCTTGGTCAGCGCCTCCAGGACGTCGTCCTGGTAGTCGAGGAAGATCGGGAACTCGCCCTCGGGCTTGGCGGCCTTGGCGGCGAGGTCGGCCTGCGCCTTGCACAGGACCTTGATGAAGGGCTTGGCGGCCTCCAGGCCGGCGGCGACGACCTCCTCGGTGGGGGCCTCGGCGCCGTCCTTGACCATCTGGATGGTCTTCTCGGTGGCCTCGGCCTCGACCATCATGATCGCGACGTCGCCGTCGGGCAGCACCCGGCCGGCCACGACCATGTCGAAGACCGCGTCCTCCAGCTCGGTGTGGGTGGGGAAGGCCACCCACTGGCCGTTGATCAGGGCGACGCGGGTGCCGCCGATCGGGCCGGAGAAGGGCAGGCCGGCCAGCTGCGTGGAGCAGGAGGCGGCGTTGATGGCGACCACGTCGTAGAGGTGGTCGGGGTTGAGCGCCATGACCGTCTCGACGATCTGGATCTCGTTGCGCAGGCCCTTCTTGAAGGACGGGCGCAGCGGCCGGTCGATGAGGCGGCAGGTGAGGATCGCGTCCTCGCTCGGGCGGCCCTCACGGCGGAAGAAGGAGCCGGGGATCTTCCCGGCCGCGTACATCCGCTCCTCGACGTCGACGGTCAGCGGGAAGAAGTCCAGCTGGTCCTTCGGCTGCTTGGAAGCGGTGGTGGCCGACAGCACCATGGTGTCGTCGTCCAGGTACGCCACGGCGGAGCCGGCGGCCTGCTTGGCCAGGCGGCCCGTCTCGAAGCGGATGGTGCGGGTGCCGAAGGAGCCGTTGTCGATCACGGCTTCGGCGTAGTGGGTCTCGTTCTCCACCAGGAATATCTCCTCGTCTGCGTCCGCTGCCCGTGTGGCAGGGGACCGTCTTCGGTGGAGCGCCGGTTGCGGGCCGGTCTTCGATCGAAGCACCCGGGGTGGTGCCGCATGGGGTGACCATGCGCCGTCCGGGGGCCACTACCGAGGACCGGCGGCCAGGAGGCGCTCCTACCGCGTTCGCTTTTGCGATATGGCACCAGACTACAAAGCTTCCGTCCACCGCGCGGCGGTACGGCTGTCAGGTGCGTACGGCAAAGGGAGCGGCCCCCCGGTGGGAACCGCTCCCTTCACGGCGTCTTACTTGGCGCCCGCCGCACCGCGGCGGATGCCCAGGCGCTCCACCAGCTGGCGGAAGCGCGTGATGTCCTTCTTCGCCAGGTACTGCAGCAGGCGGCGGCGCTGGCCGACGAGCAGCAGCAGACCACGGCGGGAGTGGTGGTCGTGCTTGTGGGTCTTGAGGTGCTCGGTCAGGTCCGAGATGCGGCGGGAGAGCAGCGCGACCTGGACCTCGGGGGAGCCGGTGTCACCCTCCTTGGTGGCGAACTCGGCCATGATCTGCTTCTTCGTGGCGGCGTCGAGCGACACGCGTACTCCTTGGGATTGCGGTCCGTGAGCGCCCCTGGTCTACGTCACAGGGAATCTTGGATGACTCGGATGGACCGTCGCCCAGCGTACCAGTTGAAAACGGCCCCCCGACCGGGTGGTCGGGGGGCCGTCGCGCGGGCGCCGCGGTGCGGGCTCGCCGGTCTAGCTGCTGGTGAGGCCGCGCACCGTGCTGTACACGTCGAGCACCGCCAGGCACAGCGGCACCAGGGAGAGCAGGACCACGCCGTCGAAGATGTCGAAGATCCGGCCCCAGAAGGGGGTGACGCCCTTCTTCGGGACGACCAGGCCGACGCCGACGAGGACGGCGGCGCCCACCGCGATGCTGCTGGAGAACCAGATGGTGCGGACGTTCAGCGGGCCGGAGTCCTGGAAGCGCTCCAGGGTCATGAAGATGTCCAGCGGCGGGTGCAGCGCGATGCCCAGGATGAGCAGCACGATGGTGAGGATGCCGGCGATGGTCAGGCAGGCGACCTGGGCGGTGTAGTCGAAGAGCCGGGCGCGCAGCATGATCGTGATGCCGGCGGCCATGGCCAGCACCTGGGCCCAGACGTTGTCGGAGAAGCCCAGGACGATACCGGCGGAGCCGACGACCAGGGCGGAGCAGCCGGCGACCAGGCCGAGCAGGAGCTCGTGGCCGCGCTTGGCCTGGTTGCCGATCTTGACGAAGTCGACGGACTCGGTCTCGGAGGAGGAGCCGGACTCCAGGGCGCCCTTGGCGATCTGGTCGGGCGAGCGGTAGCCGATCGGCAGGCGGGCGAACCGGGCGGAGAGGCCGGGCAGCCAGGCGACCAGGGCGATGGAGACCACGGCGGTGACCGCGCCGACCTCGATGGGGGCGGCGTCGGTGAGGATCGCGGCGAACACCGCGAGGGTGCCGATGGCGGAGAGGAAGGCGGCCGCGACGAACGGGGCGTCACCGCGCGGCAGCAGCACCACCAGGAGCACCGACGCGATCAGCACCGTCACACAGCCGACGAGCAGGTGCAGCCGGCCGGGGCCGGAGCCGGGGTCGACGGGGAAGATGCCGGAGCCGGCGATGAGCAGGTGCGGCAGCGAGGCCAGACCCAGCGCGATCGAGGAGGCGTGGTCGTCGTAGACCCGGGCGCGGACGCCGGACAGGGCCACCAGGACGACGCCCACCACGCCGGCGATGATGCCGGGGAGCCGGTGCATGTCGCGGTTTTCGGGGTTGGAGAACCACAGGGCGAACGCCATCATCACCAGCAGCAGCACGCCGGCGCTGAGGCCGACGACGCGCATCAGGTCGTCGCTCCAGCGGCTGCGGTTCTGCTTGACCGCGGAGGCGATGGCATCCGAGACGTCGTCGAAGACCGGCAGCGGCAGCGACTCGGCGAACGGCTTCAGCAGCAGCAGGTCGCCGTCGAGGATCTGCTGCTGGGCCAGCGACTGCCCCGCGTCGAGGACCGTGCCGTCGCGGCGTACGAGGTGGTATCCGGTCGGGGCGCCCTCGGCCTGGGACTGTCCGGAGAGCCGCAGGATCTCCGGATAAATGTCGACGAGTGCCACGTCCTCCGGCAGTGCCACGTCGATCCGTGCGTCCGGCGCGGCGACTGTGACCCGGCAGAAGCCGGTGCCAGTGCTCGTGCTCACCTGGCGGTTCCCCCTATCCGTTGGGCGTTTTGTCGCGTCGCGCGCCGTATATATAAGGCCGTCCGTACGGGGCTGTGGCGCGCTCGCGGGGCGTCAGCGTACCGTCCGTTCGGGTGCCTGCCCCACCCACCCCTTGACTTGACGCCTAACAGTAGGATCAACGCCTGCGTCGGGCCAAGGACTTGGCTCGGGGGACCGTCGAATCCAACGGGGGCGGTCCGAGACTGCGAGATGCATGAAGGACTGATGCCTCGGTGAGCGTTGTCATCGTCAAGCGCCCGCCCCGGTCGCTGCCACCTGAAGTCCCCTCGGAGGAGGTGGTACTTGAGGCACCTCCGGAGCTTCCCCGCGAGGGAGAACCGGAGAACCTGCTGATGACCTTCATGCCCATGATGGGCATGGCGTCCTCGGCGGGCTTCCTGTTCATGGGGAACCAGCCGTTCATGAAGATCATGGGCGGATTCATGGTCGCCTCCACGCTGGCGATGGCGATCATGCAGATCGTCAAGGCCCGGCAGGGACCTTCCGGACAGATGGTCCAGGAACGCCAGGATTACCTCAAGTACCTTGCGCAGAAGCGGAAAGAGGTGCGGCGTACCGCGCGCAGGCAACGGGACGCGCAGCTGTTCACTCATCCCGACCCCAGCCAGTTGTGGTCCGTCGTGGCCGAGGGCAAACGGGTCTGGGAGCGCCGGGCGAGCGACCCGGACTTCGCCCAGGTGCGCCTGGGGCTGGGGCCCCAGCAGCTGGCCACGCCGCTGCGGGCGCCGGAGACCGCTCCGGTCGACGAGCTGGAGCCGCTGACCGCGCACGCGATGAAGGAGTTCCTCGACAAGCACGGTCATCTGGAGAACCTCCCGCTGGCGGTGTCGCTGCGCGCCTTCTACCACCTGACGGTCTCCGGCGACCCGGACACCGTCTACGGCGCCTCGCGCGCCATCGTCGCCCAGCTGTGCACCCTGCACTCGCCCGAGGACCTGGTGGTGGCGGTGGTCGCCGCGCCGGGTGCGCAGGCCGAGTGGGAGTGGACGAAGTGGCTGCCGCAGGTCCAGGACAAGAGCACCGACGGCGCCGGCACCCGCCGGCTGGTCGTCGGCGACCTCGGTGAGATCGAGGAGCTGCTGGCGGACGAGCTGGACGGGCGCGGGCGGTTCAATCCGCAGGGCACGCCGGTGACCGACACCCCGCACGTCGTCATCGTGCTGGACGGCGGCGAGGTCCCGATGGACTCGGTGATCGCCGGGGCCGAGGGCCTGCAGGGCGTCACCATCCTGGAGATCGTGCCGGGCGACCTGGACGAGATCCGCGGCGGTCTGGCCGTCCAGGTGTGGCCGGGCAAGCTGGTGCTGGAGTCGGCGAACGGCGCGGTCTACAACGGCGTCTGCGACACCCTGTCGATCCCCGAGGCGGAGGCGCTGGCCCGCCAGCTGGCCCCGCTGCGGGCCGGTTCGGGCGCGGACGGCGAGGAACCGCTGCTGTCCGCGCTGGACTTCACCGACCTGCTCAACATCGGCGACGCCGGCACGCTGGACGTGTCGCGCACCTGGCGTCCCCGGACGCTCTCCGAGCGTCTGCGGGTGCCGATCGGTGTCGACCGCGACGGGCAGCCGGTCATGCTGGACATCAAGGAAGCCTCGCAGCAGGGCATGGGCCCGCACGGCCTGTGTGTCGGTGCGACCGGTTCCGGTAAGTCCGAGGTGCTGCGCACCCTGGTGCTCGCGCTCGCGGTCACGCACTCCTCGGAGACGCTGAACTTCATCCTCGCCGACTTCAAGGGTGGCGCCACCTTCACGGGCATGGCGGACATGCCGCACGTCGCGGCGGTCATCACCAACCTCGGTGAGGACGTCACGCTGATCGACCGCATGCGCGACTCGATCACCGGTGAGCTCCAGCGCCGTCAGGAGCTGCTGCGCTCGGCGGGCAACTACGCCAACATCACCGACTACGAGAAGGCACGTGCGGCCGGCGCCCCGCTGGACCCGCTGCCGTCGCTGGTGATGATCATCGACGAGTTCTCCGAGCTGCTCGCCGCCAAGCCCGACTTCATCGAGATGTTCATCCAGATCGGCCGTATCGGCCGGTCGATGGGTGTGCACATGCTGCTCGCCTCGCAGCGTCTGGAAGAGGGCAAGCTGCGCGGTCTGGACACCTTCCTCTCCTACCGGCTCGGTCTGCGGACGTTCTCCGCCGCCGAGTCGCGGACCGCGATCGGTGTGCCGGACGCCTACCACCTGCCGAACGTGCCGGGTTCCGGCATCCTGAAGTACGACACCGAGACGATGGTCCAGTTCAAGGCCGCGTACGTCTCCGGCGTCTACCGCGGGCCGAACGGCGGCGGTCCCGGCGGCAGCGGCGGCGGCCGGGGCAACCGGCTCCCGGTGCCCTTCACGGCCGCCCCGGTCATCGAGCAGATCATCGAGGACCCGACCCCGGTCGAGCCGGACCCCAACGAGATCGACGACGCGCTGGCCGACACCGTCCTGGACGTCATGGTCCAGCGGATGCAGGGCCAGGGCCCGCCGGCCCACCAGGTGTGGCTGCCGCCGCTGGAGGAGCCGCCCACGGTCAACCAGCTGCTGCCGGCCCTGGCGGTCACCCCCGAACGGGGCGTGCACGCGCCGGAGTACACCGCGCTGGGCAAGCTCGTGGTGCCGGTCGCGCTGGTGGACAAGCCGTTCGAGCAGCGGCGCGACGTCATGTACCTGGACTTCTCCGCCGGTGCCGGTCACGGCCTGGTCGTCGGTGGTCCGCAGTCCGGCAAGTCGACGCTGATCCGTTCCACGATCGCGGCGTTCTCGCTCACCCACACCCCATCCGAGGTGCAGTTCTACTGCCTGGACTTCGGTGGCGGCGGCATGCTGTCCATGGAGGGCCTGGCGCACGTCGGCGGAGTCGCCTCGCGTCTGGACGCGGAGAAGGTCCGCCGTACGGTCGCCGAGGTCGTCGGCATCCTCAACGAGCGTGAGGAGTTCTTCCGCGCCAACAACATCGACTCGATCGGGACCTACCGCCAGCGGCGGGCCTCGGGCGCCTTCCCCGACCAGAAGTGGGGCGACGTCTTCCTGATCATCGACGGCTGGGGCACCTTCAAGACCGACTACGAACAGCTCGACCCGGTGATCCTCGACATCGCCGGCCGGGGTCTCGGTTTCGGTGTCCACCTGATCGTCGCGGCCTCCCGCTACACCGAGGTGCGGCCCGCGCTGCGCGACCAGCTCCTCAACCGCGTGGAGCTGCGGCTGGGCGACCCGATGGAGTCGGAGTTCGACCGCAAGCGCGCGGAGAACGTCCCGATGGGCAAGCCGGGCCGCGGTCTCTCCCCGGAGAAGCTCGACTTCCTGGCGGCACTGCCGCGCCTGGACGGCATGAGCGACCCGGAGACCATCAGCGACGGCGTCGCCAACCTGGTGCAGACCGTCAACGAGCACTGGCAGGGCGAGCCCGCCCCCAAGGTGCGGATGCTGCCGACGATGCTGCACGCCCGCGATCTGCCCCGGGGCGGCGACTACCCGGAGCACGGCATCGCGATCGGTGTCGACGAGACGACGCTGTCGCCGGCGTTCATCGACTTCGAGAACGACCCGCTGGTGGTCATCTACGGAGAGAGCGAGTCCGGCAAGTCCTCGCTGCTGCGCTTCATCGCGAAGCAGATCTCCGAGCGGTACGCGACGGACAAGGCGCTCCTGGTGGTCGGCGACTACCGCCGTGCCATGCTCGGCGAGCTGCCCGACAGCCATGTGTACAAGTACTGCGCGTCGGGCCCGCAGCTCCAGGAGGTCATCAGCGGACTGGCCGGCTCGCTGGGCCGCCGGATGCCCGGACCGGACGTCACCCCGGAGCAGCTGCGCAACCGCAGTTGGTACGACCTGCCGGACGCGTTCGTGATCGTCGACGACTACGACCTGGTGGCGACCAGCAGCGGCAACCCGCTGATGCCGCTGGTCGAATACCTGCCGTTCGCCCGTGACGTGGGTCTGCGCCTGATCATCGCGCGCAGCTCCTCGGGGGCCGGCCGGTCGTCGTTCGAGCCGGTGATGCAGCGCACCAAGGAGCTCGGCGCGCAGGGTCTGATCCTGTCCGCCGACCCGGGCGAGGGCCCGCTGATGGGCAACATCAAGGGTCAGTCGCTGACGCCGGGACGTGCCATGTTCATCACGCGCAAGCGCGGTGCGCAGCTGGTCCAGACCGGCTACCTGCCTACGGGCGGCGGCCAGTAACCGGCAAGCGGTACAACGGCGGTGGGGCGCCCCTCTTCGGGAGGGGCGCCCCACCGTTCGTTTGCGATCCCTTACGGGCCGGTCACTGCGCGCCGGTCAGCCGAAGGCGCCGTGCTGGGAGACGTCCGGGCCGGGCTCCTTGCGGGACGTCTTGTCGGACGCCTGGGCAGGTGCCTGGTCAGATGCCTGGCCGGAGCCCTTCGCCGGTGCCCTGTCCGGTGCCTTGTCCGGTGTCGCCTTCTGCTCCGCCGCCTTCCGCCGCGCGGCCTCCCTGGCCTCCTGTTCCTCCGCCGCGCGCTGCGCCTCGGCCGGGTTCGTCCGCACGCCCTTGGCGAGGCCCTCGCCGCCGGGCGTCGCGGCCGAGCCGTCCCGGGGCGTGCCGAACGGGTCGGGCCCGTGCGCGGCCGTGGACGACTCCCATTGGTGCCGCAGCTGCGGGACCTGACTCTGGCCGCCGCCACCGCCCTTGCCGCGCTTGCCGAAGGCGCCGCCGAGGCCGTTGGCGAGCTGGCCCAGCGCCATGAAGCCGTAGGCCATCTGCGGGCCGGACGACTGCGAGGAGTTCTGCGCGCCGTCCCCGGAGCCACTGTTGTGGTCGTCGGCGGCGCCTGCGGTGTGGTGGGTGTCGGCGGCGTTCTCCAGATCGGCCGCGGCGAGTTCGAAGACCGGCAGGGTCTCGTCGACGGACCGCTTCAGCCGGTGCCACTCGGCGGCGAACGCCTCGCCCGCCGGCCCGTGCCAGTCGGCCGACGCGGCGTTGCCGACATGCCGGTCGAGGTCGCGGACGAGACCGTCCAGGTGCTTGCCCATGTCCCGCCAGCCGGCCGCCGCCTCGTGCAGCGCATGGGGATTGCGTCGTACGTCGGTCACCTGGCGCTCCGCATCGTCTCGACGAGTTCGTCCTCCGCAGCCTGGGCGTTGGCGACGGTCTCCTTGATGCCGCCGCCGACCTCGGCCAGCCGCTGCTGCAGCTGCGCCAGGGCGCGCTCGGCCTCCTCGAACAGCTCGCGGTGGGACCGGGCCGCCTCGTCGCTGCCGAAACCGTCCCTGAGCGCGTCGGCGTCCGCGCGCCGTCTGAATGCGCCCAGCTGCCGGCTCAGTTCTTCCGCGCGAATCTCGAAGGTCGTACCGAGCTTGTGCAGCGCCTCGGTACTGAGCCGGACTTCATCGGACATCATTTCTCCCCGAATTGAATGACAGCGACTTGCTGACCATCACCTCAGGTCTAGCACACCCGCAATAGGGCCGAAGCCCCGCACAGAGCGGCCTCTCCGTGAGGCGGGTAACGGACGCCGGAGCAATTTGCGGCAATACCGACAACCCCGCCTTGACGACCCGTTCACACCCGTCATTACACTCGGGACGCCGGTGCAGCACGCGCGGTTGCCGTACCACCACGTACAAGGGGGCAGTCATGAGCAATGAGCGGCAGATCCAGGACGAGGACCTGATGGACGTCGCCCACGACCAGGAGCAGGCACACCGCCTGCGCAAGGCGCTGAAGGTGCTCGCGGAGAACCCCAATGTGGGCGGCAAGCTCCAGGAGATGGCCCAGGAAGTGCTGGCCGGCCGGCTGGGCATGAAGGAGGCCATCGAGACGCCCGGCTACATGGACGCACTGGGCGACCGGCTGGACAAGATCCGGCACGACGCCGAGAACCAGACGGCGGCCGAACGCGAGGAGTCCCGCGCCAAGTTCGCCGAGTGGCAGAAGAAGCAGGAAGAGGAGGAGGACCGCGAGCGCGCCGAACGCGACGGCCCCAGCCTCAACCTCGTCACCGGCCCCCGCCGCGGCGGCGCCCGCGGCCACCGCTGAACTGCCCGACGGTACTCGATTTCCGTCCGAATGATCCGCTTTCGTCGGCCGTCCTTCCCGCCGGCCCGCGAAAGCGGATCTTCTGCGTTTCCGACGTTTGCGATGTTTTCGGCGTCCGAAATGCGGCGAGAGTGCACGAGATGGCGCCGGACCCTTAAGCCAAAGATCGCAAAATGATCGCGAAGGCCGTGATCCCGCCCGGAATTCACGAAATCCCGCACCCGCCTCACCGCACCCGCACACCTCTTCCACCGATTCCGCAACAGGCGAGCGAGCCCGTGCCGGCCACCGCCCCCGGCCGTCCGCCTTTCCGGGCCGGTTCTAGGGCGTGTCCGATGGGTCAGGGTCGGATAGGCCGGGGCGTCTGGGGAAGGGGGTACCTCCCGTGCCCGTTCAGGGCATGGGGGAGCATCGCAAGGCGCCGGAGCGGCCCGATAGCGGAGCTATCGGGACGATTCGGCAACGCGGCGAGGTGCCGTGCCAGGCGTCGCAGCCCCGGCCCTGACCCATCGGACACGCCCTAGGATCTAGCCGGTACAAGCACGGATCCACGCGAGTGGAGGGCGGGATCGATGGGGGACGAGGAAGTCATGAGCGCCTCGGGCGACGCGGCCGCCGCGGCGGCCCGCTACGCACCGCACCCGTACGTCGGCGGCCGCACCGCCGCCCTCCGCGCGCTGGCCGCCTGGCGCATGCGGTGGCCCGGCGCCCCGCGCGTCATCGTCGTCACCGGCAGCCCCGGCAGCGGGCGTTCGCGCCTGGTCGCGGGCTTCCTGATGCTGTGCGACCCCGACCACCGCAAGCGGCTCCCGCTCGACGACCTGGACCCGGCGACGGTCCCCCCGGACCTCCCGGCCCCGGCCGTGCCGAACCCCCGGGGCCGGGCGGCCGCGCAGGTGCTGCGGCTCCTCGCCGATCACCTCGGCCCGGCCGCCGGGCGCCCGGCGGACGTCTTCTCCGAACTCGCGGCCCTCGAGGAGCCGCTGACGGTCGTCGTACCGGACGTGGACCTCGCCGGTCCGGTGCGCGCCGCCGGCGAGCCGGCGCGCCTGGTGCGCGAGGTCCTCGCCCCGCTCGCCGCGGCGCCGGCGGTCCACCTCCTCACCGACGTCCCGCGCGAGTTCGCCGCCGAACTGGCCGATGCGCTGCCGCGCGGCCAGGCCCAGGTGATCGACCTCGACGCGCCCGAGTGGGCCGATCCCGAGGGCCTGGTCCTGCACGCCGAGACCGCGCTCACACCGGAGGCCGGCGCCCCACGCCTCCCGTTCACCACCGACCCGGACGCGCGCCGGGCGCTCGCCGAGGCGCTGGCCCGGCGCGCGGACGGCAGCCGGCTCACCGTCCACCTGGCCGTACGGTCGCTGTGCGCGCACCCCGACGGGTTCGACCCCACCGACGAGGCGCAGTTGCCCGCCGACCCCGGCGACGCCCTCGATCTGCACGCCCGCCGCCTGGGCGCCGATCCGCAGACGCTCCGCCAGCTGCTGGCACCGCTGGCGTTCGCCGAGGGCGACGGGCTGCCGGTCGGGCTGTGGCGGCCGCTGGCGGACGCCGTCACGGGGCGCGACATGGAAGGCGGCATGGGCCGGCTCCTCGCCGAGGGAATGCCGCTGGCCGCGCCGTTCGTGGAGACGGTGGAACTGCCCGCGGACGGGGCCACCGTGGGCGAGGCCGCCGCGGACGCCTCCGGTGACGCGCCCCGCACCCTGATCCGCCTGCCGCACGCAGCCCTCGCCGCCGAGATCCGCTCCGGCATACCCGACCCCCGGGGCGCCCAGACCCGGATCGCCATGGCGCTGTTGGAGGCGGTGCCCGGCCAGGACTGGTCCCGGGCCGACCCCTACGTCCGCGACCGCATCGCCGCGCACACCCTCGAAGCCGGCCTGCTCCCCCAACTCCTCACCGACCCGGGCCTGTTCACCCACGCCGACCCGGTCGCGCTGCACACCGCCGTGGCGGCCGTGCCGCTCGACCAGCTGGGCGCCCCGGCCCGTACGTACCTGCGCACCGCTCCCCTGCTCGCCCGCCCCGGGACCCCGGCCGCACTGCGGGCCGCGCTCCTGGAGACCGCGTTCGTCGAGGACGGCCTGCTCCCGTACGCGGAAGCACTGCACGGGCTGGGCCTGGAGCTGCCGTGGCGCACCCTGTGGAGCGTGCCACTGACGGGCGTGGTCTCGGTGACGGCCGGCACGCTCCCGGCACCGGCTGCCGGGACGGATGAGCCCGCAACGGCCGACGGAACGGCACCGACGGCGCCCGACGGCGCCCGCCCGGTGGCCGTACTGGCCGTCCCCGCCGGCCCCGCCCTCCTCCACGACCTGCTCCGCCCCGGGTACGTCGACGCCGACCCCGCGCACGTACGACGCCTCTCGGAGGACGAACGGGCCGCCTCCCCCTACGGGTTCGACCTCGACGCCGACTCCCTGCGGGTGTACGCGCGGGAGAGCGGGGACGTGATGACCACCGTGGTCTCCGACTCCCCGCTCCACGCCACCGACCTCTCCCCCGAAGGCGTCCTCCTCGTCGCCACCGAGCGCGGTGTAACGGCACGCCGGCTCCTGGCCCCGGCACCCACCCCGGCGCCCGCCCCGACACCGGCCACCGAGCCCGCCACCATTACCACCGTCTGACACACTGGTCGGCCGCCACCATGTGCCGCACCTCGCCAGAAACCATCAGACGGTTATCCGGGCACGCGAGGGTGCGGGTTTCGCAGAACGAAGCAAGCCGAAGCAGGGGGAGAATCCCGCATGACCGAGATAAAGTTCTGCTTTTCGCAGGACGAGTCCGCACAGCAATTCGTGGCACTGCCGGGCTGTGCGGCATGGGGAACTCTTCAACCGGGAACGGGGAAGCTCGCTGCCGCGTCCCCCCTGGCCCGAGTTCACCGCTACAGCGGAAGCGACGACCCCGAGCCGGCCTTCGCCCTCACGGCGGCGGCAGAACCCGCCCATACCCTGTGCACCGTCGCCCCCCAGGCCGATTCCGCTCCCTCCCGGACCGTCTATGCGGTACATGACGGATCCGGCCGGTTCATCGGTCGGATCACTCACGGGCGCTCCCCTCTGGGAATTCGCCAGGCATGGCGCATCGAGGACGCGGGCAGGCAGTACAGCGCGGTCGCCTATAAAGGGAATCTCCGCGGTTGGGTGGCATATTGGGCATGCTCGCCGTTCTGGGCCATATTGGCGCTGGTCTTCCTCGTCGGCGGCGACCTGCACCCGAGCCGTTCACTGTGGAGCAAACCCCACCGCGCCCGCTGGCGCAGGCGAGTCGGCGGCGGTCCGGGAAAGGTCGCCCTCGACTTCCAGAGCGGCCGATACCGCACGGACGCCGGCGTGCCGGACGTGAACCTCATCTACGCGCAGGCCGTGCTGTACGGCGCATAGAGCCGAGGCCACCGGCACTCGCGACCCAGCCCCCGTCAAACACCCGGGCAGGAATTGCCATATCGGGACACTCCCGGTAGGAAGCCGCCGATTGTTCGGCACACTGACCAAACGCAGTGGATATCTGCCAGGCCGTCAGCGCGGCATCACCAGGTATCGACCGCGTCACACGACTCGATGTAGGTCCGCACCTCGTCAAGCGTCAGCCAGCACTCCCACATCTGGCGTTGGGCACCGTCGCCCCAGGGGTTGCCCAGGCAGAGTCGGCCGCCGGCCACGTCCACGTCCTTCACGAAGTAGGCGTGGCTGGCCGCCAGTCTTCCGCCGGCCAGCTTCTCGCGGTCATTGCCGTTGCCCCGGGTGCCGGCCGTGACGGCCTGGCCGCGGGCCCGCCGGCCGGCGATCTCGTGGCAGAGCCAGGGCGAGTTGTAGTCGAGCGGCTGCGGCTGCCGGCCGGTGAGGAGCCAGAGCCCGTCCTTCTCCCAGCCGCCGTGGGCGATCTCGCAGTAGCCCCCACGCAGCTTCGCGACGGCCTTCTCGTAGTAGCCGGGCCAGGTCTCGGCGTAGCGGGCGTCCTCGGTGTGCCCCTTGGCGCCCCACAACATGCCGTGTCCGTAGGGCAGATCAGGCACCACGGTGATGTCGACCGGTTGCCCGCCGTCGTAGAGCGTGCAGGTGACTGTGCCGTTGGCCTCGAGCCGGACATGACGGGGAGCGTGCTGGGGGTTGGCCTGGATCACCGCCTGCATGCTGGTGAGCAGCCAGCACGTACCGAACCGGCCCTGGTCCATGTCCTGCCAGGACATCGCCTCCGTCGAGCCGGAGACCCGCTTCCAGTCATGGGTGAAGTAGGCGCCGTCGACCTGCGCGAACGGCCCCTCGGGCAGTACCCAGCCGTGGTCCGGGCAGGCGCACTCGGCGTCGTAGTCAGGTTGGCTGCACGCCATCCAGGTACCGATCAGCATCGCCGCGTACGGGCTCACCGTGCGCAGCAGCCAGCCGAACAACTCGGCCTGCCGGCGCCGGCCGTAGGCCGGTTCGCCGTGCTCGTCCTCGACGTGGGTGAGGGCGTCCCAGCGCTCCAAGCCCTGCCGGCCCCAGCGGCGGACGACCATGTCCAGCTCGGTCGGCGGCAGCGGCACCAGGAGGTTGGCCACCTGGTCCAGCAGCGACCGCGCGCCGTAGCGGGTCTCGTCGGCGAACAGCACGTTCCACGCCTGCGCTCCGACGACCTCGGCCCGCTGCGGGTTCGGCGGCGGGCCGGGCGGCTGCCAGGGGAGCTCGACCAACGGGTGGCCGCCCTTGGTGTAGTTCAGCCTGCTCAGCGAGACGCCATCGCTGACACTGCGCACCAGGTCGACCGCTCCGAGTACCGCCCCGCCGCCCGGAATGAAATCCGCCGCAAATCCGGCGACCTGACGCCAATTGTTACGTCCGTAACCCACCGGACCTCCCCCGTTGTGCGGTCGCTCAACCGCCCGGAAATTATAGGTCCCGTAATTGCATGGCCGGATTCAAGTAGCATCAGAAACCCGCGACCAGGCGTTAGCGCCGACTGCCGGTGACAAGCCGGTGGATCCCTCCCCACTGAGAAGCGGACCTCGGCACGGCGGGCTCCCCCTAGGGCAGCAACAGCCAGTCCGCAGCGACCGCAGCCGCAAGTCCCACGGACAACAGCCAAGTACCCAGTCGCGTACGCCCGTTACGGGCGAGCTCGATGACGACTCCGCAGAGTATCAGCGCGGCCCCGTACACGCCGACCACCAGCACCGACCCACGGGACGCCAGCCGCACCACGAGCAGCACCGCCGTCACGGCCATCATCACCGAGGCCAGCACGACCCGCACCCGCCGGGCCTGACGCGGCGTCAGCCCCATGCGCCTCTCCCCGTCGCCCTGGAGGTCGGCGCCCTCGGGGGGCTCAGCGGGCCGATCGGCGAGGAGTTCATGGGGGCGACCAGGCTGATCAGAGTGATCGCTCCCCTGATCGTTTTCAGCTGCATCCATGAGCGGAAATGCTACGGGATGCCCTACGGTCCTACTTCACTCCCCGAACGCACCCGATACACACTGCCCCCTTGCACCCTCTTAACCCCAATTTCACCGCTTTCACCCCATCCCCCGTACGCCAATTCTCCAGGATTTCAGCATTGTTGCCCCCGGTCCATCGGCAGGGTGGCGATCGCGCCACTCTCCTTGACATGCTTGCGCGCAGATCGTCTACTGTGGGATCGGCAGACGTGACGAGACGTAACTGATCATGGTGCTGGCGTGCACCGCAATAACAGGGGAATATGGTGGCGGGCAACGCATTCGACGTAGACCCGGATGTACTGCGGACGCAGGGAAACGCATTCGTCCACATCGGCAGCGACTTCACCAAGGCGTCGAAGAAGCTGCAGGACGACCTCAAGGGTATCGGCGACCCTTGGAAGGAATGCGATTTCGGCGACATCTTCGACACGATCTACACGCCCATCCGTGACGGAATGTTCACGTCGATGGACTCCCTGGGCGAACGCCTGGAAGGCATGGGCGACAAGCTCCAGGAAATGGCGCGTTCCTACAGCGAGTCCGACATGCAGGGCGTCCACACCATCAGCGCGGTCGGCCGTCCGGCCATCTGACGCCCACCCCGCCGGCCGCATCCCTGCCGGCACCTCCCTTCCGCCACCATTCGCCTACCACCGCACGGGGGACGAGCACTGTGTCACTGACGCTGCCGAGCGAGGTCGCCTGGGTCCTGGACCTGCTCGGCTACAGCTGGCCCAACGCCGACGAGGACAAACTCCACGAGTGCGCCCAGGTCTGGCGCAATTTCGCAGAATCGGTGAACGAGGCGCATGGCCAAGGCTCTTCGGCGGCCAATGCGGTCGTCTCCGCCAACTCCGGTGACGCCGTCGACAGCTTCCGGAAGGAATGGGGCTCCTACGACGGCAGCGGCGGCAGCGGGGACAACTACTTCCGTGACGCGGTCGTCGCCGCCGAGGCCATCGCGCTGGCCTTCGACGCGGCGGCCGTCGCCGTACTCGCCGGCAAGGTCGCGGTCATCGCCCAACTCGTCATGCTGGCCGCAGAGATCATCGCGGCCCAGGCCGCCGCACCCTTCACTTTCGGCACGTCCGAACTCGCCGCGGCCGGCGCCACCCAGGCGACCCGCCTGATCGTCCGGGAGATCCTGGAGAAGATCAAGCGCGAGGTAATGCAGGCGGCAACCAAGGCCATGGAACACGCCACCGTGGACGCCATCAAGAAGCTGGCGAAGAAGGCGGTTTCCAAGGAAGCCCGCAAGGTCGTCACCGACTACGCCAAGCAGCAGATCAAGGAGACGGTCAAGGACACCGTCAAGGAAAAGGTCGTCGACGCGGCCAAGGAAAAGGCCAAAGAGGCCGGTACGGAAATGGCGCAGAACGTCGCGCAGCAGGGCATCGAAGCCCACTTCGGCGAACGCGACGGCATCAACCTCGGCGAAACCGCCGACATCGGCAAGAAGAAGGCCGAGGAATACGTCGACGGCGTCAAGGAAGGCGCCAACGACCTCACCGATCCAAAGACGTACATCGACCACGCCAGGGACGACCTCACCAACCGCGGCCTGGACCACGCCCAGAAGCACGTGGACCAGCGCACCGGCGGCGCCGCCACCCGCCACCAGGGTGTCACCGACGCCGCCAAGGACGGCGTCCGCGGCACCATCCAGGACGTCTTCGGCTGATTTCCAGCCCGCCCCTCAGCTCCGCCCTCGCCTTGGAAGACGTCTCAAGGCGAGGGCGCGCGGCATTTTCCACCCGTCGTCCCCCACGAGCTCCGCTCCCGTAACAAGTTGACCTGATCTCACCGCATCGCCCGCGCCCTCATCCGCTATCGCAGACTCGCGACACGAGATGCCCTCTTGAGGGGAATTGCGCATCTTCATCTGGCTACGTCAGTTGAAGTCGCCACGACTACGGGGTAGTTGGTCGCCCACACGACTCACTTTCCGGATAGGCCGAGTCGCCGGCTCTGACGCACTACCGGTCCAGCTGAGCCGTCTGACGGGAGCTAGGATCTGAGCTTGTCACCAAGGGGGACCATATGTCGTACCAGCCTGCCGACCGGCAGAATGTTCCGTATCAGCCCTATCAGGGAGGGTATCCGCAGCAGCCGGCGGGCGGCTTCGTTCCGCCGCCAGGACCGCCGCCGGCGCCTCGGCGCAAAACGGGAAAGATCATCGGATTCAGTGTCCTGGGGGTATTTCTCCTCATAGTCATAGGCATCGGATCCATCTTTGTGAAGAACACCCTGAATCGGCACGACGTGACGCCTGAAGAGGACTACGCCATGTCGACGAAACGGGTATGCGACTTGATGACCAAGGCCATCCAGTCGAAGGACGAAAAGGCCTATCTGGCCTCCTTCGAGGGCGATCAGCTCAAGACGCAGCAGCAGAAGCTGTTCCGAAACCTCATCAAAGTTCCGTTCCAGGTCGTGCGTTTCGAGGGATATCCGCACGGCAGCCAGGACGGTGGCGAGGTGCCGGTCGCGCTCGTCCACCAGATCAAGGGGGTTGACACCGCCCCGGTGGCCGAGCAGTACGTCTTCACGTTCAAGATGGATCCGAGCCATCACCAGGTGGTCACCGACGTCAAGGGCTCCGCCGAGCCTTACCCCGGCACGCATGGCACGTTCTACCCGGCGCCGTGGGACGTCTATAACGACATGACCGTCGTGCAGAAGGGGCGCGTCGTGCTGATCTCCGACAAGCAGCACGCCGCGGACACCGGGCGCTTCGCGCCGTACATTTCCCAGGCGGCCGACGATGACGTGGCGGCTTGGAACCGCAGCGGCGCGGACTCGTCCAAGACGGCCAAGGGCGCACTCATCGTGCTGGAGCCGAACCGCAAGGTGTACACGCAGTTCTACCGGGCCGGTGCCAAGAACGATTCGCTGGAGGCCGGCGCCAATATGCCCATCGAGAAGTTCACGTTCGGTGTCGGCAGCAAGTCGAACGAGGCCGGCGGCTCCCGTATCGTCATGGACTCCTCACTGAGGCGTTTCACCTCCCCGGCCTGGAAGGAAGGCGTCAAGGAGATCAGCCGTCACGAGATCGCCCACGCCATGGTGGCTGTCTACGACGAAGCCCGAGCGTTCGTCGACGTAGACAGTTGGGTCAGCGAGGGATTCGCCGGCTACATGGAGTCGCGCGACAACCCTGCGGCTGCAAAGGCCGAAGCGGCACGGACGCTGAAGGGCTACAAGTTCAACCCCAGTGTGTACCCGGTGGACGATGCCGAGACGTTCTACGCGAAGAACGCGCGGGAGCGTTCCGCCAATTACACGTTGGGTCGGCTCGCGATCGAGTACATGGCCAAGAAGTACGGCGAGAAGAACGCCTTTGAGTTCGTGATCGCAGAATACGTCGCCCCGACGAAGAGCGAGGAATCCTTCCAGAAACACCTCGGCGTCGACAGGCAAACCTTCATGGAAGGCTGGCAGAAGTACGTCAGCACCGAAGTTCCGGGCATGGACCTGAGCTGACCCAGCCCCTGGTGGCCCGCCGCCCGGTAGCAGACCGGGCGGGCCACCCCCACAGCGGAAGAGCAAGAGCCCGCTGAGGCGGAGCCACCGACTGACAACTCCAAGCACGGACCGACGATCACTGTGATCGGCATCCAGGGACAGGTCGCCCAGCCCGTCACCGCAGTCGACGGAACCCTCATGAAGTGCGAGTCATTAATGCTGCAACCGAAAGTCGGCCTCGACAACAACGTGACAGTGACCCGCTGGGTGTGGGGCGACAGCAGCGCTGTGGGGGTCGTGCAGCAGCAGGGGGTGCGGGTCGATTCCAGCGTGAGGGACACGAATGATCTGGCCCACGCCGCGCAAAAGGTCCGGAACGAGGTGCGGCAAACCGCACCCACCGCGTAACTGACGGAACGTCATACCTGCTCGCTGCTCGGTCCCGTCGGCAGGAAGGGACTGGCCCGACTGATCGTTGCCGACCGCGTCCATTGAGTGGAAATGCAAAGGGGCGGCGCCCGGGATCACCCCGAGCGCCGCCCCTTTTCAGCTGACGCGGATCAGTACCGCGGCGACCGGCTGGAGGCACCGCCTCCACGCCCCGGCTCTTCATCCGGATCGTACTGCCGGACCGCCTGGCGCTGTTGTGGCGACATCGTCCGCCACTGCTCCCTGAGAGGAGCCAGCCCCTCAGTCAGTGCACGGTGCCCCGCCGGGTCGTCCAAGACGTCCTTGAGCTGAAGGCGCCCGCTGAGCATCTTCTTCGCCAAGTCCCGAAGCGCTTCTGGGGCGTTGGGGTTATCGCGCACCGCACGCAGAGTTCTGGTGCGGTGTTCGTTCTGCTCCTCGGTGAGGTCCTTCTCCTCAATGGGGTAGTCCCGCTCACCGAGAGCATCGAGATTCGAGTTGTTGTTGCGCATGGTGGGATTCCTGTCAGCCGAAGGTGGCACGGGCCCGCTCCTCCTCGGCCCGGCCGGAGTCGGTAGTGGCAGCCGGGGGTGGGGTCGGACGGGGATGCGCCGGGCGCTCATCACCCGAGCTGCCCGATGCCGGACTGTGGCTACCCGAGCCCGATCCTGAGCCTGAGCCTGACCCAGCCGACTCCGGTGCCGCTTCCTCCTTCTTCTCCTTCGTACCGGTTTCGTAGACGGTCTTGACCCCGCCGATTTGCTCAAGCCCCCCGTCGAATACCTGCTTGGCGCCACCGGAGAAATCGCCTTCCGCGATTTTCCCGACGCCCTGGGCCTGGTGGTACATACCCACCGCGACCTTGCCGGCGCCATCGGCCTGGAAGCCGTACTCGCCCTTGTCGTCCTTGGTGATGGTGCCCGCGATCGGCTTCAGCGCCGGGTTGACCGCTGCCACTCCCAGGTCGGTCAAGTTGAGGTCGCCCTGCTTGTACTGCTTGTAGGCTTCCTTGCCGACCGACTTCGCCGTATCCACGCCGATCTTCTTGAGGATTTCCTTGACGGAGAGGACTTCCCGCTTTGCCAGGGACTCGGCGACCTTTGCGGAGATCTTCTCCGCGGCCTCCGTAAGGGCCCGCTTGACAAGCGCCCGGATCATCACGATGCGGCCGGCCAGAGCCGCCTCGGAGGCGCCGAGGGTGACCGGAGCCGATGCCTGTGCGACGGCGAATTCGATGGCCAGGTCGATTAGTTGGATGACGACGAAGATCTTCAGCGCCACCACGGCGATTGCGCACGCGTCAAGCAGGACCGCCAGGATCTCGGCCGCGCCCACCAGCGCATCCAGGTAGCCGAACGCGCCGAGCCCGTCCTTGGTGAAGCGGTCCCATGACTTGCCGAAGCCGTCGATCGCGTCACCGGAGTTGGAGCCACGCACCGTATTGGCCGCGGCGTCTCCCTCGTTCTGGGTCTGCTGGACGGCTTGTGCGAAGTTGCGCCAGGCTTGCGCCGCCTCGAACATCTTGTCTTCGTCGTAATTGGGCCACTGAAATCCCAGCAGGTCCAGGACCCAGTCGACCTCTGCCGGCAGCGTGATGGACACGATGTACTACTCCCCCTGAAGAGCCGGTGTTGATGGTTGGCTGCATCCAGCCACAGCGACGAGAAAGGCCTAGGCGCGGCCTTGGCCCTCGGACGCAACGCGGGAAAGCACGGCGACTTGCTCCGACTCCGCGGCCTCATATTCCTTGGCGGTGGTGTCGAGCTTGGTGCCGAGCTCGCCGAGGGCGTCCTGAAGATGGGGCAGCGCCATCATGATGGCCTTGCTCACATACCCGTACCCTTTGACGACCGGAGCGAGGATCTTCGCGTTGTCATCCTCGCCCCAGCTCTCCTCGCACTCCGTGACGGTGCTCTTGAACTTTTCGGCGGCACCACCGAAATTGTGCGCGATGTCCGAGAAGTTCTTTCCCTGCTGCTTCAGTACGTTCGGGTCGATCTGGTACCCGGAACCTGCCACGGAGCGCCCCCTGCCTGCTAGCTTCACGTCACGTAGGTCGCCGATAAGCGTACCCGAGCAGCCAGTTGGCATCCGGATCGGGAGGCGAAACCCGCATCGCCTTCAGAAAGAGGGACTTGCGCGGCTTCTATGCCACTGCGTATCACGAAACGATGGGCATCCTGACGCCCGGGCCGGCGCCGTGCAAGGATCGTTGGCATGTCAGGCCAAGACTTCCCGCCACAGCCATACCCTCAGCACAACCAGCCACAGCCATACCCGCAGTACAACCAGCAGCCACCGCAGTCCTATCAGCAGCAGCCGTATCCGTATCAGCAGGTTCCGCCGCCCCAGGGACAGTACGGGTATCAGCCGACGGATCCGCAGCCGCCCACTCCGTACCAGTACCAGTACCAGTCGACCGCCCCCCAAGTCCCGCCTCCGGCTCCGGCTCCGAACGTTCCCGAAGCCGTCAGCACGTACCGTCGATTCTGGACGGCCATGATCGACGGCATACTGGCCGCGACTATCGTCCTTCTCGGCTTCGGACTCAGCGGGAATCCTCGGCAGGGAGCAAACATCGGGCTCTGCGTGGCCGTCGGGTTCTCCTTCGTCAACCACGTCCTCCTGACCCGCGTGGTCGGCGCGAGCCTCGGCAAGCTCATCACCCGGACACGCGTGGTCCTTTCAACGGACGGCGGCTGCCCGCGCCTGCCCCGGCTGTTCCGCCGCTGGCTGGCCGGATATTTCTTCATTGCGTACTCGTACATCACAGACTGGGTCCGCAGGTTCCTCCGCCCCGACCACTTGGTTCCCGCAATGCCGGACGCCCCCAAGGACTTCTGCGGCATCCGCCTGGTGCGCTCCGACAACCTGCGGTCGGCCAGCTGATGCAGACGCGACCTCGGCCGCTCCCGCGGTGAACCGACCGCCGAACTCCGGGGGTTCAGCGGGGAGACGTCATCCGCTGTCCGCCTGCCATCACGCCGGGGCGGCGGCAGGCGGACAGCCCAGGTTCGAGTCGGTCCTGAGGAGGTTTCGCCTCCCTCCCGTGGGAGCGGCCACTCGCCACGCCAGGAACGACCTCACCAACCGTGGCTCGACGGAAGCGCCGAAACACGTCGACGAGCACACCGTCGCCGCTGCTGGCCGCAAGCAAGGCACGATGGAGGGCGTCAAGACACGCGCCACGGGCGGTGTCGTCCACGTCTTCAGCTGAGCGATACCAGTAGCTGCACCGCCGCTCCCACCAGCTGACGTGGCGACCAACTCGGTCTCGGCCAGACTCCCTCAGGGCCGCTGCACCCCCACTACGTCGATCCCGAAACGACCCTGACACGCATCCCTCCGTTCCCTGCGGCTTCCTCAGTGCCCTGCCGCAGGCATCGCCGCGGCGTACTCCGCCCAGACCGTCTTCCCCGGCCCACCCGGCCGTGGAACGACGCCCCATCCGGCCGCGAGACACCCCACGATCAGCAGCCCGCGACCGCCCTCCGCGAGCCCGCCGCATCCATCCGCCCCCGCACCGGCCCCACCACCCGAAGTGACCGCGGGCACCTGCTCACTCCGCGTATCGGACACCTCGACACGAAAGCGGAGGGCTGTGGCTTTGGACGCCCTCGTGGGTGCCAGCAGGCGGAGCGCGAAATCCCGCCCGGGGACATGGCCGTGCCGCACGGCGTTGGCGGCGAGTTCCCCGACGATGGCGGTGACGGACTCGTTGATCTCGCCGTCGTAGGGATACCCCCACTCGTCGAGACGGTGCGACGCCAGCCGGCGGGCCAGCCGGGCGCCGCGCCGCGTGGAGGTGAAACGCATCGCGAACTCACCGATTCCGGACTGGGTTTGGTCGATCCGGGAAAGTACCCCGGAAGAGCGGACTGTGCTGTTCATGGCCCCAACCCTCCCGTCGCCGAAGTACCTTGACCAGGAGTGATGCGCTAACCACGGTGCGTTGTACGTATCCGGGACGCGCGGGTAAGCGACGGGTTGCAGATCCGGGAAGGCAACAGACATGGACGACGGCGGCCAGAGGACTGACGACGATGAGCCGACTGAATACGAGCCCGAGTCGGGCATCCTGAAGGTGTTCGGACGCCAGCTCAAGCGCCTACGGGAATGGGCCGGCATGGAACGCACCGAATTCGGCGCGAGGACGGGCTACTCCCCGTCCACCATCGCCTCGTACGAGCAGGGTCGGCGCATCCCACCACCCGAGTTCATCGACAAGGCGGACGGGGTCCTGGGGGCGCACGGCGTCCTGATCGAGCTGAAGGAGGAGGTGGCGCGGGCCCAGTACCCGGCGTTCTTCCGGGACGCGGCCCGGTTGGAGGCGAAGGCGGTCGGACTTCATGTGTACGCGACGAAGGCAGTGCCGGGACTGTTGCAGACGAAGGAGTACGCGAGGGCGGTATTCACCATGTGGCGACCGCTCTTGGACGAAGAGACCGTCGAACAGCGAATCGCGGCACGACTCGACCGCCAGAACATCTTCGCCCGTACGCCACCGCTGCCCACGATCAGCTTCGTCATCGAGGAGGCGGTGCTCCGTCGCCCCCTCGGCGGCAAGGAAGTCATGCGCGGTCAATTGGAACAGATCCTGCTGCACAGCCAGCGCCGCAATGTCGAGATCCAGGTGATGCCGATTGAGCGGGAGGAGCACGCTGGGCTGGAAGGGCCCTTCACCTTGATCGAAACACGCGAAGGACGGAGGATCGCCTACGTGGAGGGGTACAAGGACAGTCGCCTACACACGGACCGGAAGATGGTCCGGGAGCTTGAGGATCAGTACGGGATCCTCAGGGCACAGGCACTCACGCCCCGCGAATCGCAGGCCTTTGTCGAGAAGTTGCTGGGAGAAGCATGAACATCGAAGAGACTACGCGGGCCATACCCGAGTCGGCCTGGTTCAAGAGCAGCCACAGCACCGGTTCGGGCGGTGAATGCGTCGAGGTCGCCCCTGGCGCCACCGCCGTGCACGTCCGCGACTCGAAAGACACGACACGGTGCGCGCTGACAATGTCCTCCGCTGCGTGGGCCGCATTCGTCGGCTTCGCCATAACTCACGCACCCTGACGAACTCGGGTGCTCCGCTCCTCTGAGGCGCGGGGTGGGGCACATTAAACACATTGGGGTCCGCAGCCCGACGGCTGCGGACCCCAATTCGTCCCTTTGATCGGTCACATCACGGCTTCAGCCGATCCCTGCCCGTAGTTCACTGCCCCGGGTGCTGGTTGGGGGGCGGAGGGAACGCGCCTGGAGCATTGGGCTGCTGCTGATACGGATTGGCCGGCTGCTGCGGGAACCCAGGCCCGGGAGGACCGCCAGGTCCTCCGAATCCGCCGCCAGGGGGCGGGCCGTTGCGGCCGTTCTTCTTCTGTCGAACTACGACGAGGACGACAATTCCGACGACTACAAGGACACCAACCGCAATGCCCGCGATGGCGATAGTCCCGAGCCCGCTGCTCTTCTGATTGCTCGCCTGGTCACCAGTGCCGCTGGAAGCGCCCGCGCTGTTCGCACCATTGGTGGCCGTCGACGGGTCCGCCTGGGGCGTCTTCAGTGGGCCGTTCTTGGAACCGGCCGGAATGTCCTGGGTCAGCGCGCGCAGCGGCCGGATGAAGCCGTACCCGTAGTGCGGATCCGGGAGCGTCAGGCCTGCCTTGGACGGGGGAAGGCCAGCCGTCTTGACGAGGCGGTTGGCGATTTGGCCGGCGGTGAGGTCGGGGAACTTCGAACGCAGGAGGGCCGCTGCGGCAGAGACGTAGGCTGTGGAGTCGGACGTTCCGGTTCCCTGTCGATAGGGCTCAGAGTTCGACGCCGTCGCTGAGGCGATCTTTACCCCCGGTGCCGTAAGCATCAATTGGCTGCCCGAGTTTGACTTCTCCCAGACCTGACCAGCCTTGTCCACGGCTCCCACCGCCACAACTCCCGGGACAGAAGCAATGGCGTTCAGTTCATTTGCACCGTCGTTTCCTGAGCCCGCCACGACCAAGACATCCTTCTTGACCGCGTATGCCAGTGCTTCCTTCTCGGCCTCTGAAAGAGAAGCAGCGGAGATTGAAAGGTTAATGACAGCCGCATGGTGATCGACGGCATACCTGATCGGCCCCTCCAAGCCGACGCCTCCACCGGACTCTGGATAGGCAATGGGGAGGATCTTAGCGTCTGGCGCTAGTCCCTTGACGCCGTCAGCATTTCCCGGACCATGTCCATGCGCGGCAATGATTGCCGCCATCGCGGTTCCGTGATCGTTCGTGCCATCCGACTTATCGGATTGCTGACCGTCGATAAAGCTCTTCCCTGGCAGTACGTTACCCGTCAGGTCAGGATGACTGCCGTTAACGGGGGCATCGATCACCGCAACCGTGACGCCCTTACCTGTCGATTCTTTCCAAACGTTCTCCGCTTCAAAATTCTTAAGCGGCCACTGAAGGTCTCTGATTTGGTCTGCCGAAGCGGTCGGAGCGGCGCCGAAGAGCAGTGCTCCCGCCACCACAACGCCGCCCACCGCACGCAGCGTTCGCGTGAAGCTCATGCCGTTACACCTTCCACTCGCAAGACGGGGCCCGCAGTCCTTGGCTGCGGGCCCCGTGTCATTCCGCCCAGCACCTGACCTTGACAGGCAGGTTTCTACTCGATGACCTTAGGCGCCACATTACGCTCCGGGGTCCAGGTCTCCTCCTCTTCCACCAGGTAGTCCGGACGCTGTCCGTTCGCGTTGCCCTTGTCCTTGCCCTTGGCTCCATGAGCGCCAGGCGCACCAGCCATGCCCGCAGGACGGCGACCACCTGCCGCACCACCCTGTAGTTTGCCTCCACGGCTGCGGTGCAGGCCTGAGCCTCCCTGTGCGCCAGCTCCGGCCTTCCCCCCCTTGCCGCCAACGACGCCGCCCTTTTGACGGGCAAGGGGGCCGCCCTTGCCGGCTGCGCCGGCGCCCTTGGCGCCACCGCCCTTAGCGCCAGCAGCGCCAGCCATTCCCGGCATCCCAGCACGGCCGCCAGCACGAGCGCCCGCGCCCGCTCCGGCACCCGTTCCGCCGGCACGGCCGCCTACGCCGCCGGCACGACCGCCAGCGCCACCACCTACGCCGACGCCACCAGGCATGCCCGGCACCCCACTGCCGCCAATGCCCGGCCCCGAGCCCCCGCCAACGCCGGTGCCCAAACCGCTGGTGCCCAGGCCACCACCGGGCCCGCCACCGATCCCATGAGCGCCGCCGGCCCCAAGACCGGTGGTTCCTTGGAGACCCTCAAGCCCGGTCTTAATGGGAGTGGCGGGTGTCTTGGGGAGGCTCCCGATGCCACCGTCGATACCTTTCGGCCTCGGCGCATCCATGGCGGGCGGAGTCTGGTACCCAGAACCCTTCATGCCGGGGATCTTGGCTGCCGGAGCACCTCCGTTCGGGCCAGATGGTGTCGGACCAAACGGCACAAATGGGGGCATGGTGCCACCGCCGCCGTCGCTGCCGTCGCCCGGAGGACGGATCCGATCGCCGTCATCAATCTGGCCTCTGCCATTACCGAGGAGCTTGGCACCGGCCCTGTACGTAGTGCCCAACTGCTCCATGTAATGAGCAGCCTGAAGCTGTCGCTCCCTGTCAATCGACAGATTGTCGCGATTCTTGTTCATGGCGTCCCAGATGCTCATGTTGGGATTCGCCAGGTCCTTGTTCAGCCCCGAATCGTCGCGGCCGTCCCCCGTGATTCCGAGCATGTCGCTGACCGCGGCGACCCCAGCTCCGCCAGGGACAAAAGTCGCGATCTTGCCGGTGCCGGATGACGAGAAGTCATGGAGCCGGTCAGCCGCGCGCTCCAGCCCGGTCGGCTCCTGCACGCCGTCGACAGACGCCTTGACCCACGCCAGCCGTTCGGAGATCTGCTGCAGGACATGGCCCGTGTTGTGCGGATACGGTGCCAGATTCGCGAAGTTGTCGCTGATCTTCTGAGCCTGCTTCGCGAACTGATCCGCAGAGGAACCGTGCCATGACTGAAGGACCTTGGTCACCGCATCGTCGAAGTGCTTCTTGATCCCGCTGTTCCAGTCCTCACCGACGAGTGCGATGCGGACCTTCTTCCAACTCTCCGCGACACGGCCGACTTCCTCCGGGTTGGAATTGGCCACCAGCGCTTTGACTTGTTCGAGGCTGAGGTTGGTGAACTGAGGACGGCTCTCGATGATCTCGTGGGACGCCTCTTGAGCCGCACCGGACCCGCTGGGTGGTTCGGTTGATGTTTTCGGGGCGTTCACCTTCGCCGGTTTGAAGTCACTGTCATGTGAAGCCATCTACTGTCCCCCACTCCGTCCATCGCACATCGTCCATCGAACATCTCTGTTCGTCATCGCGGGCTGCCGACCCGGCTCAGGCCATGCCAACACTGTTCTCCGCCTCGGCGTCCTGGTAGTGGCCCCTGACCTTCGACGACTTCTTCCCGAATGTGTCGACAAGCCCTTCCACCAAGTCCATCAGCTTCTCGATGTCGCCCTTCATCGTCGCGTGAGCCTTGTAGAGCTGCCCGCTCTCCCTGAACTTGTCGCTGCCCAGAGCGCCGTGCGGCAGGTAGGTGTTGTTCTTCGCCGTGCTGTTCTGGTCGCCCATGTCCTTGAGGACCTGGTTCAGCTCCTTGACGACCTGGTCCAGAGCGTCGAGATCAACGCCGTATTCGTTACTAGCCATGCTTGGCCTCCCCGTGTGATGTCAATCCGGTCTTGCGGCGCCAGTCGCGCAGGGCGATCGAGGAGCCCACGACCGCACCGACGGCCAGAATGCCGCCGCCGACGATGTAGATGGAGATGCGGGCGCGTCGTTCCTCGGTGGATTCGCCGAGGGTGGCGACGGCCGGCAGGATCTGGGAGCCGTCGGCCACGCTGGACGGTTTGTCCGGCGTGGGTTCGGCGGTCGGTCGGGTGTCGTCCTTGAGGGCGGCGACCGGGTCGATGACGCCCCAACCGATGTTGTCGTCGCGACCACGGCGGACGCGCTCGGCGGTCTGCTCCAGGTGCCAAATGATCTCGCGCGGGCCCCACTTGACCTTGTCGTTCTTGTGCTTGGCGACGAGAAGGGTGGCGGCTCCGGCAGCGTACGGCGCGGCGAAGCTGGTGCCCTGGTCGACGCAGTTGCCGCCGAGCGGGACGGTGGAGACCATGTCGACGCCGGGTGCGGCGATGTTGACGAACTTGCCGGGCTGGGAGAACGCGGCGCGCTCGTTGTTGCGGTCCGAGGCGGCGACGGCCAGCACGTTGTCGTAGTTCTTGCTGTACGCGGCCGGGTAGATGTTCTGCTCCTGGCCGTTGCCGCCGCTGTTGCCGGCCGCGGCGACGATCAGGATGCCAGCCTGCTGGGCGTTCTTCACCGCCTGCTCCAGCGGCCCCAGTTCGCCCCTGCTGGCGTTGGTGCCCTGCGAGATGTTGATGACGTCGACCTTGGCGGCGATCGCATCGTTGATGGCCTTGGCGAGGGTCTCGGCGGTGCCGGCCTGCTCGTCGCTGGTCTGCTGGAACGGGATGACCTTGGCTTTGGGGGCGAGGCCGAAGAAGCCTGATGTCGGGGCGGGTCGGGCCGCGATGATGCCGGCGACCTTGGTGCCGTGGCCGACCTTGTCCTGGGTGGGCTTGCCGTCCTTTACGTACGACTTGCCGGGGCCCTCGATGGCGTCCTGGAGCTGCTTGTTGCCCGCGTCCACGCCGGTGTCGATGACGGCGACCTTGATGCCCTCGCCCTGGCCGCTCGCCCACATCTGGTTGGTGAGCAGACGCTGGAGGGACCAGGGGGTCTCTTTGATGTCGTTGGTGCCGAACTTGCACTCACCGCTCTGCAGCGGGGTGTTCCCGTCCGCTACCGCCGGCGCGGCGGCGGCACTCGACAGGCCGACGATGCACGCCGCCGTGACCAGTGCGCCCGTCGCGCGGCGGCGGTGCCCGGTTCGTAGACCAATGGCGCGAGATCCCACGGGTTTTCTGCTCTCCATAGCGGTTGGGTAGTACGGGGCGGCAGGTGCAGGAAGAAAGGAAAGAAGGAAGGAGTGGGGGTGAGGTGGCGGTGGTTTCAGGGAGTGGCCGGTGAGGAATTGGCGACGGAGAAGAGAAGGTTCTGCGCGGACTTCATCCACAGTCGCAGGGACTCGCCCAGAGCCGGTCGGACGGCAGAAGGGCGAGCGCACTGGTCCTCCAGCGCGCTCGCCCTCATTGACCACTGTGCGAGCCGTCGGGGGCTGCTCAGCCGATTGCCTGCCGTACCCGCGTGATGCGAGATCGGCTACTGCCAGATGCTGGCGTTCTTGGACTCGGTGCTCTGGTAGTTCTGAGCGGCCGTGTCGAGCGCCTTGGCGATGGCCTCAAGCGTCTGCTGCAGGTGCGCGGCACGCTGGTCCCACTCGCGCTGGCGGGCCTGGTAGCCCTCCTGCGCGGCACCTTCCCAGCTCGCGGCGACCTTCTTGACGCCGGCCTCGAGGTCGTCGAGCTGCTGGCGGATGTTGTTGGCGGTCTGACGCACGTCGGAGCTCGCCTGGCTGATCGTGTGGAAATTGACCAGGATCTGGCCGGACATGGGGTCTCCTCAGGAGTTGATGCTGCCTAGTCGATTCACGTGCCGTGGCGGCGGACCGAAATCGGAACCGACCGGAATCGGAACCGATCCGCCGGGCCACGGCGAGGTGGGCACGGGCGCCGGGTCAGCGACGCGGCCCCATCATCCGAACGGGGAGGCCTGGGCGGTGACGTGCGAGATCGACTGGGCCTGCTCCTCTTCGGAGCTCTGGTAGTTGCCCGTGGTCTGGTCGACCGCTTCCTTGATCTCGGCCAGCAGCTGGTTGATGCGGTTGCCGTCCTCGTTCACCTGCTGCTGAAGCTGGTGGTAGGAAGAGGCCGCCTGGCCCTTCCAGCCCGAGGTGATGTTGTCGACGACCGTCTGCAGACGCTGGAGCTCCCCCTGGATCGCCTGGTTGACCGAGTCGATCTTGCCGCTGAACGCGACCATCTCCTCGTGCGTGAGTGTGAACTGACCAGCCATGGTCAACGTCCCCCATGAGACTTGTACGTCGGCCGCGCGGTGCCGGAGAGGCGGTGCACGGTTGGCATCTCCTGCTGACGCCTCCTGTCACATTACCTACTCCACACGCCTGTTCCCAACAGGGGGACGGCTGTTGTGACGGGATCACAACAATGTCAACTGGGCGACGGGAAACCGCCGTTCACTGGAAACGGGCAGATGGGGTGTTTCGGTCGGTCGGTAGTGAAGGTTCCGGGGAGATGTGGCGGTCGGCGGGGCGTGCTGTGGGGCATGCGGCTGCCGACAGCAGAGCGACCACCCCAGGGGCACGCGAGCACCGACAGCGAAAGCCGAAAACGAAAAGCGGAAGAGGCCGCGCCGGGCCCACAAAGGGTGCCCGGCGCGGCCTCACGCGGCCTGAGAGCCGCTGAGAGCGGCCCCCAGCCCGTCAGGATGCCTGCGGCTTGCTGGCGCTCGTGACGTCCAGCTGCGGCCCCGCGGACAGCAGCTTGGACCACACCTCCAGCATGAGCGGCGGGTGCGCGTCCCCGTAGCCGAGGTGGACCTGTGCCTGGTCCTGCTCCTGCTTGTCGTTGCCGGCCTTGCTGGCGGAGTCGTTGTTCCGCGGGATCGAGTAGCGCAGGCCGGTGTCGGTGACCAGGAAGAGGCTGCCGGAGTTCGCCTTGGGGTTGGCGACCTGCTGGTACAGCAGGCCGCTGCCGGGGGTGACGTAGGTCGAGGCACCCGGGGCGATCTTGGCCGGGTAGTCCTTGCCGACCCAGGTGCCCATGTTCGGCAGCCCGTTGGGGTACCCGAGCTTCTCCACGCCCGGGAACTTGGTGGTGGTGCCCTTGTAGACGCTGCAGGAGACGCCGCTCGACGTGGCCGAGCCCAGGCCGCCGGTCTGGGAGCCGTGCGCGAAGTCGTTGGCCGCGGTGACGGTCTCCTTGGGCCACGGGTTTTCCAGCTCCGTGCCCGGGATCTTGCCAGCGAAGGTGAACGGGCGGTTGTCGGTGTCCAGCTTGGGGTAACGGATGCTGCCGGCGGCGATGTTCACCGGCCGGAGCGCCTTGCCGCTGTTCTTGCCGTTCACCTGCTCGGCGTTGTCGCCCTGCTCCAGCAGGTTGGCCACGAAGTTGCTGACCTTCGCGACGCCGTCGAAGAGGACCACGTACTTCTGGCCGTCGCCGGACTGGAGGATCGAGCCGACCTTACGCGCCTCGGGGGGGACGTCGTCGTGGGGGTAGGTGGCCCCCGCGCTGTTCACGGTCGGCATGGTGATCGGGAACGGGCTCTTGACCAGAGTGTTCATGAAATCGGCGGAGACCTTCTGCGGTTCCGCCTGTCCGAAGATGATCCGCCGCAGGGCCCGGTCGGCCTCGACATCGGTGTGCTTCAGACCGGCCTTCGCCTCCCTCAGCGCCTGCGCCGTGTCGGCGATCATCTGGAAGGCGAAGCCGTTGCTGTCCACCAGCCACGGCACCCCGTCGGGGTCCTCGACGTACAGGGCCTGGTGGAGGTCGAGCTTGCCCTTCTTGGTGTTGTCGATGTCCAGCTTGTCCTTGCCGTCGAGGACGAAGACGGCCTGCTGGCTCTTGCTGTTCTCACCGCTGCCGGGGCGGTCGCACACCGCCCAGGTCTTGGGCTGGTCGACCTTCTTGGCGTCGGGCAGCCGGTCCGGGGCGTACGGAATGCCGACGGCCGGGCCGTGCGCCAGCTTTCCGTCCAGCTCCGATTCCTTGACCTTGACGACCTTGAACTTCTTCGGGTCGAGGAGGAGTTTGGCCGAGGCCAGATTCAGAACGGGATGCAGCAGGTTCTGCGTTTTGCCGTTTGCGTCCTTGCTCGGCAGAACGACATAGCGTGTGGTGGATTCGTCCCCGACGAGGACATTTCCCCCCACCTTGTCCCAGCCCTCCGGCGCGACCGGCTTGAAAACGCCCACGGCACCGAACCCCACGGTCACCAGGATTCCCAACACCACACTGGGCACCACCGCTTTCAGCGGCCTGGGGGCGCTTTCGATCGAGCCGTTCGGCATCGGCTTCAGAAATGCCGCATTCGTACGCTTTCGCGCGAACGAATACGCATTCAGCTCGTCCCGACGTGATGCCATTGTTGCTTTCTCTCCCCGCCTGTCGGATCCACATCGACCGCCCCCGGCACTCACGCCGTAGCGCCCTCTACTATGCCGTGTATCGATCGAGCCGTACGGTACGGGTGCCACCTTCCAACGCACCAGTCCGCGAAGCGGCAGCCGATACGCCTAAGGCACACCACCAGTAGAGGAGCAGGCCGGGGGATGTCCAGCGCCACCAGGGCTCGACGCCGCAATGGGCGGCAACAGCAGCAACAGCCTTCCGCTGCACCGCAGAACGCGGGAAATGAGGGCCAAATCGGTACAGCTCCCGGCAATGGGGGAAATGACGGTCGGGCCGCGGCCGGACCGGTGTCGCCCCGGCTCCGCCAGCAGGCCGGCACCATCGGCGGCGTCCGCGTCCAGCAACTGGCCCTCATCGAAATCGCCGCGGCGCTGGTGCTGGTGGGCCTGGCGGCCCAGAACCCGGTGGCGCTGGGCGTGGCCGCGGTGGTGGCGGTCGTCCTCGTCGTCTTCGCCCTCGGCCGGCGCCGCCGGATCCCGCTGCCCGAGTGGATCATCACCGTGCGCGCGATGAACCGCCGCAACAAGATGGCGGGCGAGAACCTCTCCGCCACCCAGGGCGTGGACCCGGCGTTCGCCCCCGTGGTCGAGTGCGACCCGGCGCTGCGCACCCACGAGTACACCGACAACGAGCAGCGCACCGTCGGCTTCGTCGGCGACGGCACGTTCCTGACCGCGATCGTCCAGGTGGACGCCCGCGACGAACCGCTGCGGCCGCAGCGCGGCAGCCACATGGTCCCGCTGGAGATGCTGCACACCGCGCTGGACGTCGAGGACATCCACCTCGAATCGGTGCAGTTCGTCCAGTACACCCAGCCCGCACCGGCGCCGCACCTGCCCGAGCAGGCCGTCGCGGCCCGCTCCTACGCGCCGCTCCAGGCCCAGTCGCAGACCCCCGCGGTGCAGCTGACCTGGATCGCGCTGAAGCTGGACCCGGAGCTGTGCGCGGAGGCGATCGAGGCCCGCGGCGGCGGCATGGGCGGCGCCCAGCGCTCCCTGCTGCGCGCCGCCGACCAGCTCGTCAGCCGCCTCACCGCGCTCGGCGTGCGCGCCAAGGTGCTCGACGAGCCCGGAGTGGTGGCCGCGGTCGGCACCGCGGTGTGCGTCAGCCCGCGGGCCGCGAACGGCGCGATGGGCCGGGACGGCCGGGCCGCCCGCCGCACCCAGGAGACCACCCGCGCGATGCGCTGCGACGACCGCTGGCACACCACCTACTGGATCGGCCGGTGGCCCCAACTCGGCCGCGGCGGTGCCCCGTTGGCCGCCGTCACCCAGCTGCTGACCAGCACCCGGGCGATGGCCAGCACCTTCGCGCTGACCGCGACGCACGGCAGCGGCCGGCTGCCGGCCATCTCCGGCTACATCCGGCTGTCGACCCGTAGCGACAACGAACTCTCCGCCGCGCAGGCCGAGTTGGAGCGGCGCTCCGGCTCCGTGAAGGTCGGACTCGTCCGGCTCGACCGCGAGCAGCTGCCCGGCCTGCTGGCCACGCTTCCCCTCGGAGGTACCCGCTGATGGGCACTCCCGCATACCAGTCCCGCGTCAACGTCAGCAGCGACGGCTGGCGCACCCCGGTGAACCACGGCATCGCCGGCGGCCGGGTCTCGCACCAGCCGCGCCCGGACGAGGACCAGTCCGGGCCGACGGGGCCGAAGCCGCGCCCCGGTTTCGGGCTGCGCGGCCCGCGGCGCAACCCGCACGTCCTAACGGCCGAGTCGCTGGCCCAGCTCACCCTGCCGGTCGGCGACGACGGCGTCATCATCGGCATCGACCCGCAGAACCAGCCCGCCGTGCTGAGCCTGCTGCGCCCCGCGCCGCTGGAGATCGCGCTGGTCGGCAGCATGTGGATGGCGCAGGTGCTGGCGCTGCGCACGGTCGCCACCGGCGCCCGGGTCGCCGTGGAGACCGCCCGGCCGCCGGCCTGGGGCCAGATGGCGCAGGCGGCCGGCGGCGGTCAGCAGTGTGTCTCGGTCTTCGACGTGCGCCAGATCGCGCCGCAGGGACCGTCGGTTTCCAGCCCCGTGCTGGTCGTCCGCGACATGGGCGCGCGCCCGCCGCGCAACCAGCTCGCGCCGAGCCCCTGGCAGACCGTGCTGACGGTGCTGCCGTTCCTCGGGCCGCGCTCGCCGCAGATGCTCGGCCGGGCCGACCTGGTCGGTCTGCAGCGGCTCTCGCCCGAGGAGGCGGAGGTTGTGACGCGGATCATGCGGCTGCCGGAGAACGTCGGGGCGGTGCTGCCGACGCTCAGCGACAACGCCATGCTGTGGTGCCGTCGTGACGGCGGCCACCAGTTCGTCATGACCCAGCCGACCGAGGCGGAGACCAACCTGCTGGGCGGCCCGCGCCGCATGGACTGACCGCTCCCGACCGCCGGTTGACCGCGGGCGCGGCGTACGCCCGCCGCGCGACCGGCCACCGGACACGCACTACGGGCGCATCCACGGATGCGCCCGTAGGCGTGCGACCGGGCTTGAAGACGACATGGCATCGACTGCCGTTCCGGGCCGACTGTTGATTAGGCTGTGGGGAGAGCCGCGAGAGCACATCACATCGACAGTGCACGACGGCAGTCGATACGGGGATGGAGACTTAAGCAGTGGTGGCGCAACCCCGGGTGGCGTGCTCCCGTTACATCCGATCGATCCGCCTGTATCCGGTCCTGCCGTTCAGGTGCGTTGCAGTAGACCAGGAGGCACAGTGAGAGACCAGGAGGCTTTCCGCCCGGACGGGAACGAACCTGACGACGACCAGGCCGAGTTCGACCTGACCGGCGAGTTCAAGATCGATTTCGCGGCTCCCGCCTGGTACGGAAGCAACGACACCAGTGGCGGTGCGGGCACCGCGGCCGCTCCCGCTCCCGCGACGCCGCCCGCCGGGGCCCAGGCCCCGAGCCCGCCGCCGACCGGCCAGCCGCTGAGCGGGCCCGCCCAGGGGTCCCCTGCCCAGGGCACGTCCGTGCCCGGCGTTCCGCCGCAGTCCGCGCCCGGTCCGACCGCGCCTCCCGGTTTCCCGACGCTGCGTCCGCAGGACGCGGGCACCGACGCCCCGGGCACCGATGCCCCGGCCGTTGCGTCCGACGGCCCGCCGGCTCCCCATGCCGACGCCGCCGCCGGCCCGGAGGCGGACGCGGACGGCGGCTCCAACGTCCGTTCCGGCACCGGCCCTGACCCCTCGGCCTCCCTCTGGGACGACGACGAGGACGACGCACCGGCGGCACCCGAGCCGCAGTCCGCCGCGGCGGCGCAGCCCGAGGCCGCGCCCGTGGAGGGCGCGCCGGCGTCCGAGGGGCAGCCCGCGCCGGCTTCCGGGACGGTTCCCGGGGCTGATGCCTCCGCCGCGGCAGCCGCCGCAGCAGCCGCAGCCGGCGCCCAGCCCGTTGCGCAGCCCGTCGCACCGCCCGCCCAGGGGCAGCCGCCGGCCCAGCAGCCGCCGCAGCAGCAGGCGCCCGTGCCGGGTGTTCCGCCGCAGGGCGTCGCCCCGCAGGGCATGCCGCCGCACGCGCAGGCACCTCAGCAGCAGGCGCCGCAGGGCGTTCCCGCGCAGGGTGCGCCGTGGGCCGGCGCGGACGGCCGGCAGCAGGGGGTGCCCGGCCAGGGCGCGCCCGCGCAGGGCGGACTGCCGCCGCTGCCGCCGGAGTTCCAGCCCGCGGACCCGCGGATGGCACAGCCGCAGCCGCAGCCCGGCCAGCAGCCGCCGGCCGCGCCCCAGCAGGCGCAGCCGCAGCAGGCGCAGCCCCAGCCGCAGGCGTATCCCCAGCAGCCGCAGCCGGGTCAGCAGCCCCAGCAGGCCGGGTACCCGCAGCAGGGCGCCCCGGCGCCCCAGCAGGGCGGCTACGGCTATCCGCAGCCCGCGTACGGCTACCCCCAGCAGGCACCGCAGCCGCAGGCGGGTCAGCAGCCGCCGCAGCAGGCCCAGCCGCAGCCCAACGCCCAGCCGCAGCAGCCCGCTTACGGCTATCCGCAGCAGGGCTACCCCCAGCAGGCACCCCAACAGGCACCGCAACAGCCCCAGCAGGCGCAGCCGCAGGCCCAGCCCCAGGCGTATCCGCAACAGGGTCAGCAGGCGCAGCAGCCCCAGCAGGGTCAGCAACAGCCGCCCCAGGCGCAGCAGTTCGGCGACCCCAACGCGGCGGCCAACTACGCCCAGTACTCCCAGCCCGGCCAGCAGCAGCCGCAGCGGGCCACCCCCGGTGCGCCGCTCGGCTACAGCGCCGCGGTCGAGCTGACCTCCGACCGTCTGCTGCGCAACCAGCCCAAGAAGCGCAAGCCGGGCGCCAACGCCCAGCCGTCGAAGTTCAAGCTGGGCGCGAAGAAGGAGCTGGAGGAGCGCCAGCGCAAGCTGGAGCTGATCCGTACGCCGGTGCTGTCCTGCTACCGGATCGCGGTGATCAGCCTCAAGGGCGGCGTCGGCAAGACCACGACGACCACCGCGCTGGGCGCCACCCTGGCCTCCGAGCGGCAGGACAAGATCCTGGCGATCGACGCCAACCCGGACGCCGGCACACTCGGCCGCCGGGTGCGCCGCGAGACCGGGGCGACCATCCGCGACCTGGTGCAGGCCATTCCGCACCTGCACAGCTACATGGACATCCGCCGGTTCACCTCGCAGGCCCCCTCGGGCCTGGAGATCCTCGCCAACGACGTCGACCCGGCCGTCTCGACGACCTTCAACGACGAGGACTACCGGCGCGCGATCGACATCCTCGGCAAGCAGTACCCGGTCATCCTCACCGACTCGGGCACGGGTCTGCTCTACAGCGCGATGCGCGGAGTCCTCGACCTCGCCGACCAGTTGATCATCATCTCCACCCCGTCCGTGGACGGTGCCAGCAGCGCCAGCACCACCCTGGACTGGCTCTCCGCGCACGGCTACGCCGACCTGGTCCAGCGTGGCATCACGGTGATCTCCGGAGTCCGCGAGACCGGCAAGATGATCAAGATCGACGACATCGTGTCGCACTTCGAGACCCGCTGCCGCGGTGTCGTGGTCGTCCCCTTCGACGAGCACCTCGCCGCCGGCGCCGAGGTCGACCTCGACATGATGCGGCCGAAGACCCGCGAGGCGTACTTCAACCTCTCCGCGCTGGTCGCCGAGGACTTCGCGCGCCAGCAGCAGGCCCAGGGGATGTACGCACAGGCGCAGATGGGCCAGCAGCAGATGCCCGGCGACCCGTACGCGCAGCAGGATCCGTACGCCCAGCAGGACCCCTACGCGCAGCAGCAGTACGCCCCGCAGGCGCCGCAGCAGGGCCAGCCGCCGGCCGGCTACCCGCCGCAGCAGGGCGGCTGGGGCCAGCAGCCCACCGGGCAGCCGCCGGCCGGCTGGCAGCAACAGCCCGCTCCGGACGCGCCGTTGCCGGAGCAGGGCGGCTGGACGCAGCAGCAGCCGCCACCGCAGTGAGCGGGCGCGGCGCGCGCTCGACCTGAGCGGAGATGAGCGAAGGGGCGGGGCCCGGCAGTCAACTGCCGGGCCCCGCCCCTTCGTTACGCCGGGTTCGGACAGACCCTACGCCTGCCCCGCCTCGGCGATCAGCACCCGGGCCTGCTTCACGTCGACGGCCATCCGCTCCAGCAGCGCGTCGAGCGTGGCGAACTTCTCCTGGCCGCGGATGTAGGCGAGGAACTCCACGGCGACGTGCAGCCCGTACAGATCGAGCCCGACCCGGTCGATGGCGTACGCCTCGACCGTCCGCGCCTTGCCGTCGAACTGCGGGTTGGTGCCGACCGAGATGGCCGCCGGCATCGCCTCGCCCTCGACGTGCAGCAGTCCGGCGTAGACCCCGTCGGCGGGGATGGCGGTGTGCGGCAGGGTCTCCACGTTGGCGGTGGGGAAGCCCAGTTCGCGGCCGCGCTGCGCGCCGCGGACGACCACGCCCTCGACCCGGTGCGGCCGGCCCAGGACCTCCCGGGCGCCGGTCACGTCGCCCTCGGCGACCAGTCGGCGGACCAGCGTGGACGAGAACGGCTCGCCGCCGCCCGCGGTGCCGCGCTCGAAGAGGTCGATGACCTCGACGGTGTAGTCGTAGGTCCGGCCCAGCTCGGCGAGGGTCTCGACGGTGCCCTTGGCCCGGTGGCCGAAGCGGAAGTTCGGGCCCTCGACGACGACCTGTGCGTGCAACTTGTCGACCAGCACCTTCACCACGAAGTCGGCGGGCGCCAGCTGCGAGAACTCCTTGGTGAACGGGAGCACCAGCACCGCGTCCACGCCCAGCCCGGCCATCAGCTCGGCCCGCCGGTGGTGCGGGGCCAGCAGCGGCGGGTGGGTGCCGGGGCGGACCACCTCGCTCGGGTGCGGGTCGAAGGTGACGACCACGGCCGGCACCCCCAGCTCGCGGGCGCGGGCCACGGCCCGCCCGATGATCAGTTGGTGGCCGCGGTGCACTCCGTCGTACGAGCCGATGGTGACGACGCTGCGTCCCCAGCCCTCGGGGATGTCCTCCAAGCCACGCCAGCGCTGCACTCTGCCCGCTCCTCGCCCGAACTCTTGTCCGTCCACTGCGCCATGTCGCATGGCACAGGTCTAAGACTGCCATGCCGGGAACGCGGCTACGCGCGAAGGGGGGCCTGACCACTGTTGCATCGGCCACCCCGCGGATCCGGACGGCCACCGGCCGGTTTCCGCCGCGGCGCCCGTGGGCTCCGGCGCCGGCTGCCGCCCGTCCGCCCGGGGGCCGCTCCCCCGGCGCGCGGCGGCCCGCCGCAGGGCCGCCGGCTCGTCCTCGGCGAGCGCGTCCAGCAGCTCCGCGGCCCGGGGGTGGGCGAGCCCGGAGAGCGTCTCGACGAGGGCGTCCAGCGCCCGGGCCCGGTGGGTGTGCAGCAGGGCCTGGGCGGCGTCCGCGACGGTGAGCACATGGGGCGCGGCGGGTGCCGTGCGGAGCGGCCGGGTGTCGTCGAACCAGCCGCACAGCAGCGGCTGGATCCGCTCGGGGTCGGCCTTGAGCAGCTCCGCCACGAGGTCGAGGAAGCGCCCGGGACCAAGGCCCGCACCGCCGGGGCGGAACGCTTCTGCGTCCCCGTCCTGCGACCCCGCGGGGCCGTCGGCCCACCGCAGGGCGTCCACCCATCCGTCGTCCGCGCCGTCGCCGGCGTCGCCGGCCGCCCCGGTGTCGGCGGTGTGCACCCGGACCCGGGGCGGCGGGGCGAAGGTCCGCGGCGGCCGCCGGGTGCCCCGCGCGGCCGGGCGCGGCCCGTCGGCCGGCAGCAGCCGGCGCAGCAGCTCCAGGCGGTCCGCCGCGGTCAGCGCCAGGCACCGCCAGAACACCGGTCCGAACGTCTCCAGCCCGGTCAGGGCGAAGCCGCCCGCCGCGGCCGACCGCGCGGTGATCCGGTCGGCCAGCAGCCGCAGCACGGCCAGATAGGGCGTGGCGTCCGGCACACCCAGCAGAACCCCACCCAGCCGCCCGGCCGCCCCACCACAGGCGGCCGTCCCGTCGGTCGCCTGCGCCACCAACTCCCGCCACTCCGCAGGCGGTTGTTGATCATCCACCCCACCCCCGCCGAGCACCCGGTGCGCCTCCCCGCACACCGTGCCGCGCACCTTCCCGTACGCCTCCGCGTCGACGTCCAGCACCACCATCCGCGAACCTCCCCGCCGTTACCGTGCGTGCTCATCGGCGACGACGGTAGACAGACGGTGATCTTCGCGACAGGGTGCCCGACGAAAGCGCCCCCTTCCGCGCCCCTGATTCACTCCGAGCGCCTGCTCGCCGGGGTGAATCATGAGAACGCGCTGGACAGAGTCTCAGCGAGGGGGATGGTGGAGCGCGCGCCGAACGCTCCGCGCCCGTCCGCACGGCACGCGTTCCACCACCTCCCCCGCCCGCAAGGGGCCCGGGTCAGGCGAAGACCGCCAGGCTCTTGGCCCGCCCGCCCTCGTTCTCCACCAGCGCCAGGAAGGTCCCGTCCGGCCCGAAGGCCGCCACCGGGCCGTCGCCCTCGAAGAGCGGCATCGGGATCCGCGCGCCGTTGAGCAGCAGCCGGGACTGCGCCTCGGAGACGTCCCAGCGGGTGAACGCGGCGTCCGCCGCCTCCCCGATCGGCATGACCGGCAGGCCGGCGCCCTCGGGCTCGTCCACCGCCGCCTGGAGCTGCTCCAGGGTCCGCGCCCGGTCGAGCTTGTACGGGCCGACGCGGGTGCGGCGCAGCGCCGTCAGATGGCCGCCGACGCCGAGCCCGGCGCCCAGGTCACGGGCGAGGGCGCGGATGTAGGTGCCGGAGGAGCAGACGACGGAGACCAGCACATCGGTCACCGGAGTGCCGTCCGCGGCCTCGGCCTCGTGCACGGAGTGCACCACGAACGAGGAGACGGTCACCGGCCGGGCCGGGATCTCCACGTCCTCGCCGTCCCGGATCCGCTTGTAGGAGCGCTTGCCGTCGATCTTGATGGCGCTGACCTTCGACGGCACCTGCATGATCGCGCCGGACAGCTCGGCCACCCCGGCGTCGATGTCCTCGCGGGCCAGGCCGTGCGCCGCCTTGGACGCGGTGATCTCGCCCTCGGCGTCGTCGGTGACCGTGGTCTGGCCGAGCCGGATCGTGCCGACGTACTCCTTCTCCGTCAGCGCGAGGTGCCCCAGCAGCTTGGTGGCCCGCTCCAGGCCGAGGACCAGGACCCCGGTCGCCATCGGGTCGAGGGTCCCGGCGTGCCCGACCCGGCGGGTCCGGGCCATCCCCCGCATCTTCGCCACGACGTCGTGCGAAGTGAAGCCGGACGGCTTGTCGACGATGACCAAACCGCCCGGCTTGTTGCTCTGGTGCCGCTTCATTCTGCCGCTGCGCCCTCGTCGTCCTCGTCGCTGCCCGGCTTGCGGTACGGGTCCGCTTCACCGGCATACGTGGCACCCGAGGAGGCCGCGCGCACCTCGGCGTCCGAGGCGCGGGCCCGGTCGAGCAGGTCCTCGATCGTCTTGGCGTTCTCCGGCAGGGCGTCCGCGACGAAGGTCAGCGTCGGCGTGAACTTGGTGCCGGCCGCCGCACCGACCGCGGAACGGAGCACGCCCTTGGCGCTCTCCAGCCCCGCGGCGGCGCTGGCACGGTCCTCGTCGTCTCCGTAGACCGTGTAGAAGACCGTCGCCTCCCGCAGGTCGCCGGTGACCCGGGTGTCGGTGATGGTCACGTGCGTACCGAGCCGCGGGTCCTTGATTCCGCGCTGCAGCTTCTGGGCGACCACCTCCCGGATGAGGTCCGCCAGCTTCTTCGCCCGCGCATTGTCGGCCACTGGTCCGTCTCCTTCTTCTTTTCCACAATTGTGCTTTCACCGGCGATGACCCGCCCGGTCGCCCGGTCAGTCCTCATCGCCGTGCAGCCGCCGGCGTACGGACAGCAGCTCCACTTCGGGCCGTGCGGCGACCAGGCGCTCGCAGCGGTCCATGACGTCCGTCAGGTGCCCGGCGTTCCCGGACACCACCGCCAGCCCGATCCGGGCCCTGCGGTACAGGTCCTGGTCCCCCACCTCCGCGACGCTCACCGCGTACTTGCGGTGCAGCTCGGCGACGATCGGGCGGACGACGGAGCGCTTCTCCTTCAGCGACCGTACGTCGCCGAGAAGCAGGTCGAAGGACAGTGTCCCTACGTACATGCACGACAGGTATAGCCACCTGTGGGGCCTTGGGGGCGCCGCCCGGCGTCGGCCGGGGGCATGGTCGTCAATTCGAACCGTACACGGAACGGCCGGGGCCGATCGACGGAAATTCTCCCGCCGACCGGCCCCGGAACGAAGCTGCGCGTCAGCCGCGCGGCTTCTCCCGCATCTCGTACGTCGCGATGACGTCGTCGACCTTGATGTCGTTGAAGTTTCCGAGGTTGATACCGCCCTCGAAGCCTTCGCGGATCTCGGTGACGTCGTCCTTGAAGCGGCGCAGGCCCTCGATGTTGAGGTTCTCCGCGACCACCTTGCCGTCGCGGATGAGGCGGGCCTTGGTGTTCCGCCGGACCTCGCCGGAGCGGATGATGACACCCGCGATGTTGCCCAGCTTGGACGACTTGAAGACCTCGCGGATCTCCGCCGTACCGAGCTCGACCTCCTCGTACTCCGGCTTGAGCATGCCCTTGAGGGCCGCCTCGATCTCCTCGATCGCCTGGTAGATGACCGAGTAGTACCGGACGTCGACGCCCTCGCGCTCGGCCATCTGCGTGGCGCGGCCCTCGGCCCGCACGTTGAAGCCGATGACGATCGCGTCGGAGCCGGACGCCAGGTTGATGTCGGACTCCGTGACCGCACCGACGCCGCGGTGCAGCACCCGGATGTCGACCTCCTCGCCGACGTCGAGCTGGAGCAGCGAGGACTCCAGGGCCTCGACCGAACCGGACGCGTCGCCCTTGATGATGAGGTTGAGCTGCTGGACCTCGCCCGCCTTGAGCACCTTGTCGAGGTCCTCCAGGGACACCCGGCGGGTGCGCTTGGCGAACGCGGCGTTGCGCTCGCGCGCCGCGCGCTTCTCGGCGATCTGGCGGGCCGTACGGTCCTCGTCGACGACGAGGAAGTTGTCGCCGGCGCCCGGGACGTTGGTCAGACCCAGGACCAGGACGGGGGTCGACGGACCCGCTTCCTCGACGTGGTTGCCCTTGTCGTCGAGCATGGCGCGGACCCGGCCGTAGGCGTCGCCCACGACCATCGTCTCGCCGACGCGGAGGGTACCGCGCTGGACCAGGACGGTCGCCACGGCGCCGCGGCCGCGGTCGAGGTGGGCCTCGATCGCGATGCCCTGGGCGTCCTGCTCCGCGTTGGCGCGCAGGTCGAGGGCGGCGTCCGCGGTGAGGACGACGGCCTCCAGCAGCTGCTCGATGTTGGTGCCCTGGCGGGCGGAGATGTCGACGAACATGGTGTCGCCGCCGTACTCCTCGGCCACCAGGCCGTACTCGGTCAGCTGACCGCGCACCTTGGTCGGGTCGGCGCCCTCGACGTCGATCTTGTTGACCGCGACCACGATCGGCACGTCGGCCGCCTTGGCGTGGTTCAGGGCCTCGATCGTCTGCGGCATGACACCGTCGTTGGCCGCCACCACGAGGATCGCGATGTCGGTCGACTTCGCACCGCGGGCACGCATGGCGGTGAACGCCTCGTGACCCGGGGTGTCGATGAAGGTGATCGGCCGTTCCTCGTCGTTGACCGTGGTCGTGACCTGGTAGGCACCGATGTGCTGGGTGATGCCGCCGGCCTCGCCCGCGACCACGTTGGTCTTGCGGATCGCGTCCAGCAGGCGGGTCTTACCGTGGTCGACGTGACCCATGACGGTCACCACCGGCGGACGGGAGACCAGCATCTCCTCGCCGCCCTCGTTCTCGCCGAACTCGATGTCGAAGGACTCGAGCAGCTCGCGGTCCTCCTCCTCCGGGCTGACGATCTCGACGATGTAGTTCATCTCGTCGGCGAGCAGCTGCAGCGTCTCGTCGGAGACCGACTGGGTCGCGGTGACCATCTCGCCGAGGTTCAGCATGACCTGGACCAGCGACGCCGGGTTGGCGTTGATCTTCTCCGCGAAGTCGGTCAGCGAGGCACCGCGCGAGAGGCGAACGGTCTGGCCGTTGCCGCGCGGCAGCATGATGCCGCCCACGGACGGGGCCTGCATCGCCTCGTACTCCTGACGACGCTGCCGCTTCGACTTGCGACCGCGGCGCGCCGGACCGCCGGGACGGCCGAAGGCACCCTGCGTGCCGCCACGGCCACCGGGACCACCGGGACGACCGCCGAAGCCGGGACGACCGCCGAAGCCGCCGCCACCGCCACCGGGACCGCCGCCACCGGGACGGCCGGCGAAACCGCCGCCGCCACCCGGACGACCGCCGCCGCCACCGGGACGGCCGGCGAAACCGCCGCCACCGCCGGGACGACCGCCGCCACCGGGACGACCCGCGCCGCCCGGACGACCGCCGCCGCCGGGGCCCGGACGCGGGCCGGCAGCCGGACGCTGCGGCATCATGCCCGGGTTCGGGCGGTTACCGCCGCCGGGACGCGGACCGGCACCGCCGGGCGCCGCACCCTGCGGACGGGGCATGGAACCGGGGGTCGGACGCGGGCCGCCCTGGCCCTGCGGCCGGGGACCGCCCTGGCCGCCGCCCTGCGGGCGCGGACCGGGCTGGCCGGGACGCGGGGCGCCACCGGGCCGCGGGGCCTGCGGACGGGCCATGCCCGTGGAGCCACCGGAGGTGAAGGGGTTGTTGCCCGGACGGGGACCGGCCGGACGGGGACCGCCGGGACGCGGCGCCTGGCCGCCGGCACGCTGGCCCTGGCCGCGCTGGCCCTGGCCGGATGCCGGACGGGCGGGGCGCGGGCCGGGCGTGGCACCCGGGCGGGGGCCCGGCTGCGCGGCGGGCGCCGGCGCGGACGGCGGGGCCTGGAACTCCGGCTGCGCGGGCGCGGCCGGGGCAGGCTTGGGCGCCGCGGGGCGCGCCGGGGTCGGCCGCGGACCCGGGGTGGGGCCGGCGGCAGGCTTGGGGGCCGCGGGGGCCGCCGGGGCAACAGGTGCCTCCGGGGCGGCCGGGGCCGCGGGACCCGGCTTGGGGGCGCCCGGCTTCGGGGCAGCCGGACGTGCCGCCTGCGCCGGAGAGGGCGCGGACGGCTTCGCGGGAGCCGACTTGCGCGGCGCCGCGGGCTTGCCGGCGGAACGACCGCCGCCGCTGCCCGCCTGGAATGCGTCGGTCAGCTTGCGAACAACCGGCGCCTCGATCGTCGAGGACGCCGAACGGACGAATTCACCAAGTTCTTGGAGCTTGGCCATGACGACCTTGCTCTCCACACCGAACTCCTTGGCGAGTTCGTAAACCCGGACCTTAGCCACTTCGCTCCTTCTAGGTCCGGGTGTCCACCGGACCGTCGCTACTTCATGGGCGTACTCATCGCGTACTCATCGAGTGCTCATCGCAATCTCGACCTACTTCCGACTCGCGAGGTACCTGACCGCACGGTTTTCCGTGCGCTGTGCGTTTCTTGCTGTGCGTTCTTGCCATGGCGGCTGCTCAACGCGCGCCCCCTTCGATGAACCGGCGCAACTCCGCCGTGTCGAACGGACCGCGGCCCCGGTAGGCCCGGGGGAACGCCCGGCGGCGAACCGCCAGGTCGAGGCAGACCAGTGTCCGGTGCACATAAGCACCCCGGCCGGGCAGCGTACCGCGAGGATCGGGAAGGCACTCACCCTCGATCACCACGATGCGCAGCAAATCGCCCTTGGCCGCTCGCTCCCGGCAACCCAGACATGTGCGCTCAGGGCATGCGCGGGCATGCGTCCGGCCAGACACTGCTTAAGTCTACCTCCCCACGGCCACTCCACCCCGATGGGGTAAAGCCCGATCCGCTCCTCAAGAATTCCCCGCGGGGCGCCGCGGCACCACTTCTTTTCGTGCGCCGCGGCCCCGTCCGCCGGCGGCTCAGCCCTGCGCCGGCGCGTGCTCGGTGTCCGGGCGGATGTCGATCCGCCAGCCGGTCAGCCGCGCCGCGAGCCGGGCGTTCTGCCCTTCCTTGCCGATGGCCAGCGACAGCTGGTAGTCGGGGACCGTCACCCGCGCCGAGCGCGCCGACAGGTCCACCACCTCGACCTTGCTGACCCGGGCCGGGGACAGCGCGTTGGCGACCAGCTCGGCCGGGTCGTCGGACCAGTCCACGATGTCGATCTTCTCGCCGTTGAGCTCGGCCATCACGGCCCGCACCCGGCCGCCCATCGGGCCGATGCAGGCGCCCTTGGCGTTCAGCCCCGAGCGCACGGACCGCACCGCGATCTTCGTGCGGTGGCCGGCCTCGCGGGCGATGGCGGCGATCTCCACCGAACCGTCGGCGATCTCCGGCACCTCCATGGCGAACAGCTTCTTCACCAGGTTGGGGTGGGTGCGCGAGAGGGTGACCGAGGGGCCGCGGACACCCTTGACGACGCGGACGACGTACGAGCGCAGCCGGGTGCCGTGGGTGTACTCCTCGCCGGGGACCTGCTCCTGCACCGGCAGGATGGCCTCCAGCTTGCCGATGTCGACCAGGACGTTCTTGGGGTCCTTGCCCTGCTGGACGACGCCGGTGACGACATCGCCCTCCCGTCCGGCGTACTCGCCGAAGGTGATCTCCTCCTCGGCGTCCCGCAGCCGCTGCAGGATGACCTGCTTGGCGGTGGTCGCCGCGATGCGCCCGAAGCCGGACGGGGTGTCGTCGAACTCGCGCGGCTCGGCACCCTCCTCCAGGTCCTCCGGGTCCTCCTTCGCCCACACCGTCACATGGCCGGTGTTGCGGTTCAGCTCCACCCGCGCCCGGCGGCGGCTGCCCTCGGTGCGGTGGTATGCGATGAGGAGGGCCGACTCGATCGCCTCGACCAGCAGGTCGAACGAGATCTCCTTCTCCCGCACCAGACCCCGCAGGGCACTCATGTCGATGTCCACGGCTACGCCTCCTCCTTGTTCTCGTTGTTGTTGTCGTTGTCGTTGTTGTTGTCGTTGTCGCCTGCGCCGGCGGTCCGGGCCGGCCTGGGGTTGAACTCCAGCTCGACGCGGGCCTTGGCGATCTCGTCGAACGCGACCCGGCGGGCGGTCGGCTTGCGGCCCTTGACGCCCGGCACCTCCAGGTCGAGGCCGGTGTCGTCGGTGGCGATGATCCGGGCGACCAGGTCGCCGCCCTCGTGGAGGCGGACCTTGATCAGGCGGCCGACGGCGCGGCGGTAGTGCCGCGGCTCGGTCAGCGCCCGGTCGGCGCCCGGCGAGGTGACCTCAAGGGTGTAGGGGGCGCCGCCCATCGCGTCGGTGTCGTCCAGGACCCCGGACGCCTCGCGGCTCAGCGCGGCGCACTCGTCGAGCTGGACGCCCGCGTCGGAGTCGACCACGATCCTCAGCACACGACTCCTGCCGGCCGGTGTCACCTCGATCTCTTCCAGATCCAGGTCTCGCGCGGCGACGAGCGGTTCAAGCAGTCCGCGCAGCCTCTCGCTCTGGGTGGTGCTCATCCGGGTGACTCCTCGGCCGCGTGTGCTGTTGTGGTTAGGTCGCGTGTCAGGTCAAAGCCTATCGGTTCCGGCGGGGTACTGACGATTCGGCGGGTGGTCACGGATACGCTCGCCTGCGGTGATCACGACGGAAGACCCCGGGAAGTGCAACGTGCCGAAAGTGGCGCTCACACGCAGAACGACCCTGCTGGCCGGCACCGCCCTGGGAGGCGCGGCACTGCTCGCCGGCTGCGCCGACGGCGCCCGGCCCGACCCGATGTCGGCCGAGCGTTCGGCGGCCGCCGAGCGGGTGCGCAAGCAGGCGGCCCGGGACAGCACGGCGCTGCTCGCGCGGTACGACGCGACGCTCGCCGCCCATCCGCGACTGGCCGCGCGACTGCGGCCGCTGCGGGCCGAAGTCGCCCGCCACGCCGAGGCGTTCAGCTCTGACGCGCCGTCCGCCGCCGCCTCCGCGTCCGCGCCCGCCGCCGGGAGCGCGCACGGGGCGGACGCGCCCCGCGTACCGGACGACGAGCCGGGCGCCCGTTCGGCGCTCGCCAAGGCGGAACGGTCGCTGGCGGACGCCCGCGCGGCGGCGCTGGTGTCCGCGCCGCCCGAACTGGCCCGGCTGCTGGCCTCCGTCGCGGCGGCGGGGGCGGCCCACGCGTACCTGCTGGCCCAGGCGGGATGACGGGCGCCGTGCGAGAGAACAGGAGCGGGCGATGACGACGGCACACGCACGGCGCGACGGGGCGCGCGGCGGGGACGAGTTGACCGCGACGCAGGCCGCGCTGGCGGCCGAGCACGCCGCGGTGTACGGGTACGGCGTGGTCGGCGGGCGGATCGGGGCCGGACGCCGGACGGAGGCACAGGGCGCGTACGACGCGCACCGGGCGCGGCGGGACGCACTGCGCCGCGCCGTGCGGGACCTCGGCGGCACCCCGCAGGCCGCGGCCGCCGCCTACGAGCTGCCGTTCCCGGTGCCGGACGCGGCCGCCGCGGTGCGGCTGGCCGCGGAGCTGGAGGACCGGGTGGCGGCCGTCTACGCGGACCTCGTACGGGCCGCCGGCGGGGCGCACCGCACGGAGGCGGCGGCCGCGCTGCGCGAGGCCGCGGTGCGGGCGGTGCGCTGGCGGGGCGGCGGCGTAGCCTTCCCTGGGCTCGTGGAGCGGGCCGCGGCGCCCACCGCGTCGGCCACCGCGGGCACCGACGCCGACGCGCTCTGACCGACCCGGCCGCCCGACGGCCCCTGCCCACACGGCAACTCGCCCACCCGGCATCTCCCCCGCACTGCGTCTTCCCCACACTGCGTCTTCCCCACGATAAGGACAGCTCAGGCATGGCAACGGCACCCATCGAACCGCCGCAACGACTGCTGACCGCGCTCGGCGGCGCTGCGGAGGGTCCCGTCCGGGCCTGGCTGGCGGCACTGCCCGAACTGGTCCAACAGCGGCTCACGGACTGGGAGTTGACGCTGGAGCGGGTGCACGCCCCGGGCGGCCGCAGCAGTCTGGTGACGTTCGTGCGGCAGTCGGACGGATCGCCGGCGGTGCTGAAGTTCCCGGTGCCGGGGCGGGCCGCGGCGCAGGAGGCGGCGGCGCTGCGGACCTGGGACGGCTGGGGCGCGGTGCGGCTGCTGCGGGCCGACGAGGCGAGCGGCGCACTGCTGCTGGAGCGGCTGCAGGGGTCGGTGTCGCTGCGGTCGCTGCCGGAGGCCCGGGCGCTGCTGGAGGCGGCCGGCACGGTGCGCCGGCTGTGGGTGGCGCCGCCCGCGGGGCACCCGTTCGCGACGGTGGCGGAGCGGACCGCGGCGGACGCGGAGCGGCTCCGGGCGGCCGGGGAGCCGGCGGGCGCCGGGCCGCTGCTGGACGAGGCGCTGGAGCTGGGGCGGACGCTGCCGGCCGGGGCGGCCGAGGAGTACCTGCTGCACGGGGCGTTCCGGCAGGGGAAGGTGCTGGCCGGGGAGCGGGCGCCGTGGCTGGCGGTGGGGCCGTCGCCGCTGGTCGGTGAGCGGGCGTACGACCTGGCGCGGCTGGTGCTGGACCGGTTCGAGGATCTGCTGGCCGGTTCGGGGGCGGCCCCGGCGGCCCGGCGGCGGGTGGCGAAGCTGGCCGACTCGCTGGACGTGGACCGGGAGCGGCTGCGCGGCTGGACGCTGTACCGGGCGGTGCGCGCCGGGGTGCGCGAGGCGGCGTCGGGCGACCGGCGGCGCGGCGAGGCGCTGCTGGAGTTCGCGGCGTACGTGTAGCGGGCCGCGGGCGGCCGGGGCCGGGGACCGGGTGGTGGCGTGACGGAACGGGCCGGCCGGGGCGGGTGCCCCGGCCGGCCCGTCGCCGTCGGTCAGGCGCCGAGCCGGGCGACGGCCTCGGCGACCGTCAGCTCCTCGCGCTCGCCGGTGCGGCGGTCCTTGACCTCCACGACGCCCTCACCGGCGCGGCGGCCGGCGACGACGATGGTCGGCACGCCGATCAGCTCGGCGTCGGTGAACTTCACGCCGGGCGAGACGCCGGGCCGGTCGTCGATCAGGACCCGCAGGCCGGCGGCGCCGAGCTGCTCGCCGATCTCCAGGGCGAGTTCGGTCTGCTTGGCCTTGCCGGCGGCGACCACGTGCACATCGGCCGGGGCCACCTCGCGCGGCCAGCACAGACCCTTGTCGTCGGCGTGCTGCTCGGCCAGCGCGGCCACGGCGCGCGAGACGCCGATGCCGTACGAGCCCATCGTCACGCGGACCGGCTTGCCGTTCTGGCCGAGCACGTCGAGCTGGAAGGCGTCGGCGTACTTGCGGCCCAGCTGGAAGATGTGGCCGATCTCGATGGCGCGGTCGAGCTTGAGGCCGGTGCCGCACTTCGGGCACGGGTCGCCTTCCTGGACGACCACGACGTCGACGTAGGTGTCGACCTCGAAGTCGCGGCCGGCGACGACGTTCCTGGCGTGCACGCCCTCCTTGTTGGCGCCGGTGATCCACGCGGTGCCGGGGGCGACGCGCGGGTCGGCGAGGTATGTCACCTTCTCCAGGCCCTGCGGGCCGACGTAGCCGCGGACGAGGTCGTCGCGGCCGACGAAGTCCTCGGCGGTCACCAGCTCGACGGCGGCCGGGGCGAAGTGCGTCTCGACCTTGCCCATGTCGACCTCGCGGTCGCCGGGGACGCCGATCGCGAAGATCTCGCCGTCGGCCTTCACCAGCAGGTTCTTGAGGGTGGCCGACGCCGGGACGTCGAGGTGCGCGGCGAGCGTCTCGATGGTGGGGGTGTCCGGGGTCGGGATCTCCTCGAGCGCGGGCACGCCGGCGGCGTCGGCCGGCTTGAGCTCGTAGGTGATCGCCTCGGTGTTGGCGGCGAAGTCGCAGTGCGGGCAGTCGGCGAAGACGTCCTCGCCGGCCGCGGCCGGGGCCAGGAACTCCTCGGACTTGGAGCCGCCCATGGCGCCGGCGATGGCGGCGCAGATGCGGTAGTCGAGGCCGAGCCGCTCGAAGATCCGCTGGTAGGCGGCGCGGTGCAGCGCGTAGGACTCGGCGAGGCCCTCGTCGGCGGTGTCGAAGGAGTACGAGTCCTTCATCTGGAACTCGCGGCCGCGCAGGATGCCGGCGCGCGGGCGGGCCTCGTCGCGGTACTTGGTCTGGATCTGGTAGAGGATCACCGGCAGGTCCTTGTAGGACGTGCACTGGTCCTTCACCAGCTGGGTGAAGATCTCCTCGTGGGTGGGGCCGAGGAGGTAGTCGCCGCCCCTGCGGTCCTTGAGGCGGAAGAGCTCGGCACCGTACTCCTCCCAGCGGCCGGTGGCCTCGTAGGGCTCCTTCGGCAGCAGGGCGGGCAGCAGGACCTCCTGGCCGCCGATGGCGTCCATCTCCTCGCGCACGATCCGCTCGACGTTGGCGAGGACCTTCTTGCCGAGCGGCAGCCAGGACCAGACACCGGCGGCGGTGCGGCGCACGAAACCGGCCCGCACCAGGAGCTTGTGGCTGAGCACCTCGGCGTCGGCCGGGTCGTCGCGCAACGTCTTGAACATCAAGCGGGACATGCGCTGGACCTGTGCGGCGTGGGCCATGGGAGTTTCTCCTGCGTAAGAAAGGTGACTTCCTGGAGGTTAGCCGTAGGGGGGTCGGGCGACGAAATGCGATTCCGCTGCGCTTGGCCTGCTTCCCACGTTGTTGGGTTCCCCGCCGCGGGGGTTCGCCTTTTGCGCCTGCGGCGCGAGTCCGCTGCGCGGGGCTGTTGGGTGCGGTGCCGGGCCTCCGGGGCAGGGGGTGTCCGGACTGCTTCGCTTTACGTCCGGACACCCCCTGCCCCTCCGACCCGTCCCCTCCCGTGGGTGGTCATAGAGACGGTGGGTGGGGGCTGGTGTGAGTGGGCCGGTGGAGGTCGTGGTCCGGGAGGTGTGGCCGTCAGCGTTTGAGGGGGAGGGGGGCGCCCATGACGGCGTAGGGGGTGGGGGCGCTGGGGAAGAGGACGCGGCGGGCGATGTCGTGGTAGCCGAGGGAGCGGTACAGGCCGCGGGCGGGGCTGTCGGTGTCGATGGCGGAGAGGATGCTGCGGGGTTCGGTGGCCTCGTCGGTGAGGCGGGTGATCAGGGCGCGGCCGATGCCGCGGTTCTGGTAGGCGGGGTGGACGTGCAGCTCGGTGATGACGAAGGAGTCGTCGAGCCAGTGGTCCAGTCCCTGGCTGCGCAGGTAGGGCTCGACGACGGTGGACCACCAGTGGGTGCGTTCGTTGGGCATGCCGTAGACGAAGCCGACGAGGCGGCCGGCGGGGGTGGTGGCGCCCAGGGCGCGGGCGCCGCGGCAGCCGAGGTGGCGGAGCACGATGTGGCGGCGGACGGCGATCTCCTCGTCGCCGAGTCCGAAGGCGAGGGCCTGTACGGCGAGCGCGTCGTCCACGCGGGCCGTGAGATCGAGGGGGCCCACCGCGACGTCATCCATGCTCGGAGCGTACAAGGCGGAGGCTCAGAACAGCACGCTCATGAAGGCGCCGACTTCCTCGAAGCCCACCCGGCGGTAGGCGGCGCGGGCGGCGGTGTTGTAGTCGTTGACGTAGAGGCTGACGACGGGGGCGACGTCGGCGAGGGCGTAGCGGAGCACGGCGGCCATGCCCGTCTCGGACAGGCCGCGGCCGCGGTGCGCGGGGTCGACCCAGACGCCCTGGATCTGGCAGGCGAGGGGGGTGGCGGCACCGATCTCGGCCTTGAAGACCACCTTGCCGTCGTCGATGCGGGCGAACGAGCGGCCGGCGCCGACGAGTTCGGCGACCCGGGCCTGGTAGAGCAGGCCGCCGTCGCCGGCGAGCGGGGAGATGCCGACCTCTTCGGTGAACATGGCCACGCAGGCGGGCATGATCAGGTCGAGTTCGTCCTTGCGGATGCGCCGGACGCGCGGGTCGGGGGCGATCTCGGCGGAGGGGGTGCGGGTGACCATCAGCGGCTGGTGCGCGCGGATCTCGCGGGCCGGGCCCCAGTGGGGTTCGAGCAGTTCCCAGAGGGCGGCGGTGGGGCCGGCCGGGCCGACGACGGAGGAGCAGCGGCGGCCCTGGCGACGGGCGCGTTCGGCGAAGCCGCGGATGGCCTCGGGGGTGGCGCAGACGGGGACGAGGTTGGCTCCGGCGTAGCAGAGGGACTCCAGCCGGCCGCCGACGTACCAGCCCCACATCTCGCCGCCGAGCCGCCAGGGGTCGAGGCCGGCGACCTGGACGCGGGCGGCGACGAAGGCGTTGGCGACCGGTTCGCGGTCCAGGACCGCGAGGGCCGCGTCGAGCTCTCCCGGTTCGAGGACCTTGAGGGCGGTGGTCGTCAGCACGAGTCGGAAAGCCTCACCGTTGTGGGGCCTGGGAGGCCAGGCAGGAGCAGGTCCTGGCACTGTACCTCCACCGGGCCGAGGGCCACCTGGGCAGCGGTGGGAGGGCCCGTGCGGCCGGAAGGAGGGGCCCTGCGGCCGGAAACGGGAAGCGCACCGCGGGCCGGGATACGGCACGGTGCGGCGGCCGGCGCGACGGCGGGGCCGGAACGGGAATACCGCTCCGGCCCCGCCACGTTGAGGCCCCGCAGGGGGCTCGCGCGCCCCCTAGGGGATCTGTTCGGCCGTGCCCCAGGGGCCGCTCAGCCGGCGGCGCTGACCGTCGGCGTCCCGGAGGTGATGCCGTCGGCCTCCATCTGTGCGGCGATCTTCATGGCCTCTTCGATGAGGGTCTCGACGATCTTGGACTCGGGGACGGTCTTGATGACCTCGCCCTTGACGAAGATCTGGCCCTTGCCGTTGCCGGAGGCGACGCCGAGGTCGGCCTCGCGGGCCTCGCCGGGGCCGTTGACGACGCAGCCCATGACGGCGACGCGGAGCGGGACCTCCATGCCCTCAAGACCGGCGGTGACCTCGTCGGCGAGCTTGTAGACGTCCACCTGGGCGCGGCCGCAGGAGGGGCAGGAGACGATCTCCAGGCGGCGGGGGCGGAGGTTCATCGACTCCAGGATCTGGATGCCGACCTTGACCTCTTCGACGGGCGGCGCGGAGAGCGAGACCCGGATGGTGTCGCCGATGCCCTCGCTGAGCAGGGCGCCGAAGGCGACCGCGGACTTGATGGTGCCCTGGAACGCCGGGCCGGCCTCGGTGACGCCGAGGTGGAGGGGGTAGTCGCACTGGGCGGCGAGCTGGCGGTAGGCGTTGACCATCACGACCGGGTCGTTGTGCTTGACCGAGATCTTGATGTCGCGGAAGCCGTGCTCCTCGAAGAGGGACGCCTCCCACAGGGCGGACTCGACCAGGGCCTCGGGGGTGGCCTTGCCGTACTTCTGGAGCAGGCGCCGGTCCAGGGAGCCGGCGTTGACGCCGATCCGGATCGGGGTGCCGGCGTCGGAGGCCGCCTTGGCGATCTCCTTGACCTTGTCGTCGAACTGCTTGATGTTGCCGGGGTTGACGCGGACCGCGGCGCAGCCGGCGTCGATGGCGGCGAAGACGTACTTGGGCTGGAAGTGGATGTCCGCGATGACCGGGATCTGCGACTTCTTCGCGATCACCGGCAGCGCGTCGGCGTCGTCCTGGGTGGGGCAGGCGACCCGGACGATCTGGCAGCCGGAGGCCGTCAGCTCGGCGATCTGCTGGAGCGTGGCGCCGATGTCGGAGGTGCGGGTGGTCGTCATCGACTGCACCGAGACCGGTGCGTCTCCGCCCACGGCGACCGTACCGACCTGGATCTTGCGGCTGACCCGGCGGTCGGCGAGCTTGGTCGGTACGTCCGGCATTCCCAGTGAAATGGCAGTCATCTGGCGAGCAACCCCAAGGTATGGATCAGGGCCCTGATTCGGCGGGCTTCCGGTCATCGAGCCTACGGCACCCGGCTCGCGGGAGGCACATCGAACCCTTATGCCCCTCGAACGGGGGCGGCCGGGCACGCCCATACGGTCGCCGCGTGCCCGGCCAGGGGTCGTTCGGACGGCTCTAGGTGAGCTTCACCGGGTTCACCACGTCGGCGACCAGCACCAGCAGGGTGAAGCAGATGAAGATCCCGGCGACGACGTAGGCGACCGGCATCAGCTTGGCGACGTCGAAGGGGCCGGGGTCGGGGCGCCGGACGATCTTGGCGAAGGCGCGCCGCAGGGACTCCCACAGGGCGCCGGCGATGTGACCGCCGTCGAGCGGCAGCAGCGGCAGCATGTTGAACAGGAACAGCGAGAGGTTGAAGCCGGCGACCAGGAAGAGCATGGTCGCCACCCGCTGCTCCGGCGGGATGTGCAGGGAGAAGACCTCGCCGCCGACCCGGGCCGCGCCGACCACGCCCATCGGGGAGTCCTGCTTGCGCTCGGCGCCGTTGAAGGCGGCGTTCCACAGGTCGGGGATCTTGCCGGGGACCTGCACCAGCGAGTCCACGCCCTGCGAGACCATGTTGCCCATCCGGTCCACGGACTGGCCGAAGGTCTGCTGGACGATGCCGCTGGCCGGGGTGAAGCCGAGGAAGCCGGCGGTGACGTACTGGCCGGGGACGTAGCCGCCGTGGCCGTCGGTCTTGGCGACCTTGTTCTCGATGAGGTCGGCGTGCAGCGTCTGCCGGGTGCCGTGCCGCTCGACGACTATGGTCGCCGGGCCGGTGGTCCTGCGGATCTGGTCCTGGAGGGTGCCCCAGTCGGGGACGGGGCGGCCGTTGAAGGCGACGATCTTGTCGCCGGCCCGCAGCCCGGCGGCCTTGGCCGGGGAGTCCTTGGCGCCGGCCGGGCACTTGTCGGTCTTGGCGGAGGCCGAGATGACGCAGTCGGAGACCGAGCTGACCTGGGTGGTCTGGGTGTTGATGCCGAAGCCCATCAGCACGCTCATGAAGATCACCACGGCAAGGACGAGGTTCATGAACGGCCCGGCGAACATCACGATGACGCGCTTCCAGGGCCGGCGCGTGTAGAACAGCCGGTGTTCGTCGCCGGGCTGGAGCTCCTCGAAGGCCGCCGAGCGGGCGTCCTCGATCATGCCGCGGAACGGGGAGGTGGAGCGGGCCTGGAGCTTCCCGTCGTCGCCGGGCGGGAACATGCCGATCATGCGGATGTAGCCGCCCAGCGGGACGGCCTTGATGCCGTACTCGGTGTCGCCCTTCTTCCGGGAGAAGAGCGTCGGTCCGAAGCCCACCATGTACTGCGGCACCCGGATGCCGAACATCTTGGCCGTGGTGAGGTGGCCGAGTTCGTGCCAGGCGATGGAGAACAGCAGGCCGACGACGAAGACGACTATGCCGAGGATGGTCATCCAGGTCGTCATGCGCGGGCCTCCGAGGGGGTGCGTGCCGCCGCGGCGGCCAGTTCGCGGGCGCGGGCGCGCGCCCAGGTCTCGGCCTGCAGGACGTCCGCGACGGTGAGGGAGGTTCCGTCGGCGGCCGTGCCGCCCGGGCGGGCGCCGTCCTGGCTCTGCTTCATCACCACTCCGGTTGCCAGCCCTTCGTCGACCACTGCCGCGACCGTATCCACAATCCCTGTGAACGGCAGCCCGCCGGTGAGGAACGCCTCGACGCACTCCTCGTTCGCGGCGTTGAAGACGGCGGGGGCGGTGCCGCCCAGTTCGCCGACCCGGCAGGCCAGCGGCACGGACGGGAAGGCTTCCTCGTCGAGCGGGAAGAACTCCCAGTTCTGCGCCCTCGTCCAGTCGATGCCGGGGGCCGCGTCGGGGACCCGCTCGGGCCAGCCGAGGCCCAGCGCGAGCGCCATCCGCATGTCGGGCGGGCTGGCCTGGGCGAGGGTGGAGCCGTCGGTGAACTCCACCATCGAGTGGACGTAGGACTGCGGATGGACGACGACCTCGATGCGGTCGAAGGGGACGCCGAAGAGCAGGTGCGCCTCGATGACCTCCAGGCCCTTGTTGACCAGGGTCGCGGAGTTGATGGTGACGACCGGGCCCATCGACCAGGTGGGGTGGGCCAGCGCCTGCTCGGGCGTGACGCCGGCCAGTTCGGCCTTCGTGCGGCCGCGGAACGGGCCGCCGGAGGCGGTGACCACCAGCTTGCGGACCTCGGCGCGGGTGCCGCCGGACAGGGCCTGGAAGAGCGCGGAGTGCTCGGAGTCGACGGGGATGATCTGGCCGGGCCGGGCGACGGCCCTGACCAGGGGGCCGCCGACGATCAGCGACTCCTTGTTGGCGAGCGCCAGCACCCGGCCGGCCTTCAGGGCGGCGAGGGTGGGGGCGAGGCCGATGGAGCCGGTGATGCCGTTGAGGACGGTGTGGCAGGGCGAGGCGGCGAGGTCGGTGGCCGCGTCGGGGCCGGCGAGGATCTCCGGCAGCGGCTCGCCCGCGCCGTAGTGCGCGGCCAGCGCCTCGCGCAGCGCGGGCACCGTCTCCTCGCGTGCCACCGCGACGGCGGTGACCCGCAGCCGGTGCGCCTGCTCGGCCAGCAGCTCGACCCGGCCGCCGGACGCGGCGAGCGCGGTGACCCGGAACCGGTCGGGGTTGCGCAGCACGATGTCGATGGCCTGGGTGCCGATCGAACCCGTCGAGCCGAGGATCACGATCTCCCGGGGGCCGGTGTGGTCGCCGGCGGCCGGCTCGAAGCGCAGGTGCGGGTGGGCGAGGGTGTCCGTCATGTGGTCCATTGTGGCCGGTCGGCGGGGCACCCCGGCCACCGAGGGCGCCCGCGCCCCGTACGGGCGACGCGCGGGCCGCCCGTACGGGACGTGCGGGGCTCAGTGGAAGGGACGGCGGGCGTTGTCCTTGGTGCTGGGGCCGGGGGCGGCGTCGGCGATCCAGGCGCCGTCGCCGCTGGGGTCGACGACGCCCTCCTCCAGCCAGGTGTAGCGGCCGCCGAGGACGCCGGAGACGACCTTGCGGTCCAGTGCGTCGGTGTTGGTCCACAGCCGGTGGAACAGCTCCTCGACGCGGATCCGGGCCTGCCGGCAGAAGGCGTCGGCGAGCTGGTGGGCCTCCTGGCCGTGGTCGCCGGTGAGCCGCAGGTGCTCGGCCCGGACGCAGGCCGCGCTCATCGCGAACAGCTCGGCGCCGATGTCGACGATCCGGCCGAGGAAGCCCTGTTTGGTCTCCATCTTCCCCTGCCAGCGCGACATCGCGTAGAAGGTGGACCGGGCGAGCTTGCGGGAGGTCCGTTCGACGTACCGCAGATGGCCCGCCAGTTCGCCGAACTCCGCGTAGGTCCGCGGGAGTTGGCCGGGTCCGGCGACGAGCTTGGGGAGCCAGCGGGCGTAGAAGCCGCCGGCCTTGGCAGCCGCCCTGCCCTTGTCGCCCAGGGACTTGTCGGGGTCGATGAGGTCGCCGGCGACGGAGAGGTGGGCGTCGACCGCCTCGCGGGCGATCAGCAGGTGCATGATCTCGGTGGAGCCCTCGAAGATCCGGTTGATGCGCATGTCGCGCAGCACCTGCTCGGTGGGGACGGCGCGTTCGCCGCGGGCGGCGAGCGAGTCGGCGGTCTCGAAGCCGCGGCCGCCGCGGATCTGGACGAGTTCGTCGGCCATCCGCCAGCCCATCTCGGAGCCGTAGAGCTTGGCGAGGGCGGCCTCGATACGGATGTCGTTGCGGTTCTCGTCAGCCATCTGGGAGGCGAGGTCGACGACGGCCTCCAGGGCGAAGGTGGTCGCCGCGATGAAGGCGATCTTGCCGCCGACCGCCTCGTGTTCGGCGATCGGGCGGCCCCACTGCTCGCGGGCGCCGGACCACTCGCGGGCGATCTTCAGGCACCACTTGCCGGTGCCCGCGCACATCGCGGGCAGCGAGAGCCGGCCGGTGTTGAGGGTGGTGAGGGCGATCTTCAGGCCGGCGCCCTCGGGGCCGATGCGGTTGGCGGCCGGGACCCGTACCCGGTGGAAGCGGGTGACGCCGTTCTCCAGGCCGCGCAGGCCCATGAAGGCGTTGCGGTTCTCGACGGTGATGCCGGGCGAGTCGGCCTCGACGACGAAGGCGGTGATGCCGCCCTTGTGGCCTTCGGAGGCGGGGACCCGGGCCATCACCACGAGCAGGTCGGCGACCACGCCGTTGGTGGTCCACAGCTTCACGCCGTCGAGGAGGTAGTCGTCGCCTTCCGGGACCGCGGTGGTGGCCAGGCGGGCCGGGTCGGAGCCCACGTCGGGCTCGGTGAGCAGGAACGCGGAGATGTCCGTGCGGGCCAGCCGCGGCAGGAACGTCTCCTTCTGCTCCTGGGTGCCGAAGAGTTTCAGCGGCTGCGGTACGCCGATCGACTGATGCGCGGAGAGCAGCGCGCCGATCGCCGGGCTGGCGGAGCCGACCAGGGCGAGGGCGCGGTTGTAGTAGACCTGCGTGAGGCCGAGACCGCCGTACTTGGGGTCGATCTTCATGCCCAGGGCGCCCAGTTCCTTCAGGCCGCGCACGGTCTCGTCGGGGATCCGGCCCTCGCGGTCGATCCGGGCGCCGTCGATCTCCGTCTCGCAGAACTCCCGCAGCGTGGCCAGGAACTTCTCGCCGCGCCGGACGTCGTCCACCGCGGGGGTGGGGTGCGGATGGATGAGGTCGAGCCGGAAGCGCCCCAGGAACAGCTCCTTGGCGAAGCTGGGCTTGTGCCAGTCCTGCTCGCGGGCCGCCTCGGCGACCTGGCGGGCTTCGCGCTCGGAAACGTTGCGGATGGACGGAGCGGTCATCAGGAACTCACCTCGCCGCGAATCGGGGGTGCTGCCGGCGGACCGGTCGGCCCGCCGGTCAGTGCTACTACTGACAAGTACCCGATCCGAGCGGGTTCCACCAGCGGAGCGGAGGGCGGGGGCGGGTCCCCGCCACGGGTGGGCCGGGCAGGCCCGGAGACGGTGCCGGAGAACGCGGCGCGGCGCGCTCCGGAAACAGGGTGCCGGAGCGCGCCGCGCGAGGGGCCGGCGCCGGGGGGTGCGCCGGCCGGGGCCTGGCGGGCGGTGGCGAAGGTGGCGATGCGCTGCGCGGCCCAGTCCAGGTCCTGCTCGGAGGACCAGTCGGCCAGCACGACGGCCGCGCCGTTGCCGCCCAGCTCCAGGGTGCAGTGCTTGCGCGGCACCGAGTCGAGGATGGCGTAGCCGACGGTGTCGGAGCCGGTGAAGGAGATGACCGGCAGCCGCTCGTCCTGGACCAGCGCCGGCATCCGGTCGTTGGGGACCGGGAGGATCGACCAGGAGCCGGCGGGCAGGTCGGTGCCGGCCAGCAGCTCGCCGATGACCAGGCCGGAGAGCGGGGTGGCCGGGGCCGGCTTGAGGATGATCGGGACGCCGGCGGCGATGGCCGGGGCGATCTTGTGGGCGCAGAGGTTCAGCGGGAAGTTGAACGGCGCGATGCCCAGGACCGTGCCACGCGGGAAGCGGCGGGTCAGCGCGAGCCGGCCGGCGCCGCCCGCGTCGGTGTCCAGGCGCTGCGCCTCGCCGCCGTTGAAGCGGCGGGCCTCCTCGGCCGCGAAGCGGAACACGGAGATGGCGCGGCCGACCTCGCCGCGCGCCCACCTGATGGGCTTGCCGTTCTCCGCGGAGATCAGCTGGGCGAGCTCCTCGGTGCGCTCCACCAGCCCGCGCACCACGTGGTCCAGGGCGGCGGCCCGCACATGGGCGGGGGTCGCGGCCAGCTCGTCCTGGACGGCGACGGAGGCGGCCACGGCCTCCTCGACCTGGGCCTCGGTGGGCACGCTCACCGTGCCGACGAGACGTCCGTCCCAGGGGGAGGTGACATCGAAGGTGGCCTCGCCGGTGGCCTCGCGGCCGGCGAGCCAGAAGGCGGTGGGGGCTGCAGCAGTGTTCGGCACAGTGGATCCCGGCCCTTCAGTGATGGTGGGTGGTGCGCGCGCGGCTCTGGGAGCGGCTTGGCGTAGGACTCTGCAGCCCACCGTAGGGGTGCGGCGGCCCCGTGGCGCTTGTCCGAAGCGGCGTAATCCGCGGGGCCGTCTCTCCGTGGTGGAGTCCGGGGCGGTGGCGGGGCATGGCGCCGCAGGTGGGAAGCAGGTGGTAGGGGGTCGGTGACGGTACGCGGCGGATGGCGCGCGGGCGGGTGCCGTCGCCGGCCGCGGACGGCGCGCGTCGGGCGGCACGCGGCACGGACGGGACCGGCCGACTCCCTGCCGTCTGCCGCCTTCCGTCTCTGCCTTCCGCCCGCTCCCTGCTCCGCCCCCTCCCGGTTACTCCCCCACCGCCCCCGACGTCGCCTTCAACGCCAGCCACAGCTCCATCCGGACGTCCGGGTCGTCCAGCGAGCGGCCCAGGATCTCCTCGACGCGGCGCATGCGGTAGCGCAGGGTGTGGCGGTGGACGCCCAGGTCGGCGGCGGCCGCGTCCCACTGGCCGTGCCGGGCGAGCCAGGCGCGCAGCGATGCCACGAGGTCGCCGCGCCCGGTCGCGTCGTGTTCGCGCAGCGCCCGCAGCAGCCCGTCGGCGAAGGCCCGGACCGCGTCGTCGGCGAGCAGCGGCAGGACCGAGCCGGCCGCCACGTCCTCGTGTTCCACCAGGGTGCGGCCGCGCCGGCGGGCGACCGAGAGCGCCTGCTCGGCCTGGCGGTAGGCGTTGGCCGCGGCCATCGGGCCGGTGGGCGCGGAGAGGCCGACGGCCAGGCCCTCGCCCTCCCGGCCGGTGCCGTTGCGGGAGTTCCGGCCGCGCGGGCGCGGGTGCTCGCCGCAGCGGGCGTCGGCCGAGGCGGCGAACGCGGTGCAGGCGTCCGCGGCCGCGCCGCCGTCCGCGACCAGCACGATCAGCCGGCCGCCGTCCGGTACGGCGAGCACTGCCTCGCCGGTGCGGGCGGCGGCGGACTCCATGGCGTCGGCCAGCGCGTCCAGCGCGGACGCGGTGCCGGCGCCCGGGGACGACGGCGGTCCCCCCTGGCCGAACGAAGTCGGGAGCTCGGCGGGGAACTTGACCGGAAGCTTGGCCGGGAACTTGGCCGGAAGCTTGGGGGCGGTCGGCTGCTCGTCGGCAGGCACCGGCTCGGCCACCACCATCCGGAACGGGGCGTCCAGCAGCCCCCCGTAGAGCCGTCCGGCCACCGCCCGGGCGTGATCCGGCTCGCCGGCCAGCAGCATCTTCAGGACCGCGGCGCCCAGCCGCTGCTCGGCGTCCTGGAGCGCCCGGGACCGCTCGGTGGTCAGGGTCAGCAGGGCGACCGCCGAGTGCACCGCGTAGCGCGCGGCGGTGCCCAGCGGCGCGTCGGTCCCGACGGCGAGCACCCCGCGGGCCCGGCGGCCGGTGCCCAGCGACTGGAGCTCCACCCGGTCGTCGCCGTCGGTGTCGCTGACGACGGAGCTGGCGGGCGCGGGCCGTTCCCGCAGCCGCGCCACGTCCCCGGCGAGCCGGGAGGCGCGCCGCGCCGCCCAGTCGGGGGCGGCCGCCACCACCGCTCCCGACACGTCGTAGAGCGCCGCCCAGCCGCCCAGGTGTGCCGCGAGCCGGGCCAGCAGTTCGGCCGGGCCCTCGGCACCGAGCGCCGCGCGGGTCAGCTCCCGCTGCGCCTCGAAGCCGGCGGTGACCGCGCGGTACTGGTCGGCCGCCACGGCCGCCGACACCGCCTTGCTGATCGCGATGAACGGCGTGCGGCGGGGCACCCCCAGCAGCGGCAGGTGGTGCCGGCGCGCCGCCTCGACCAGCGCCTCCGGTACGCCGTCGTAGTTCACCCCGACCGCGAACCCCAGCCCGACCACGCCGGCCTCGGCGACCCGCCGCACGTAGCGATCCGCGGTGTCCGGGTCCTCCGCGTCCAGCTTGAGCGCGGTGATCAGCAGCAGCTCCCCGCCCTCCATGTAGGGCACCGGGTCGATCAGCTCGCTGGCGTGCGCCCAGCGCACCGGGACGTCCAGCCGGTCCTCGCCCGCGAGCACGGTCAGCTTGAGCGCGGTGTGGTTGACCAGGGAGGCGAGGGTGTGCGGCATGAGACCTTCGATGGCTCCGGCGGACGGTCCGACCGCGACCGGCTGCCGAGTACCCCGCCGGCCTCCTGCCGACTCCCGCCGATCGTCCGCGCCGCCCGCATGAACGGCTGACGTGTACGCCGCCCTGTATGAACGGCTGCTGTCGATTCTGCCTCAACGGAGGGTTTCGGGGACACTCCCCGGCCCCGGTCATCAGGGACCCGGGGCCGGTCATCAAGGGACCCGGGGCCGGACGGGCGCGAACGCGTACGGGGCCCCGGGCGGTCAGGAACGGAGATCGACGAGGACGGGCGGGGCGTGCTCGCCCTCGACCGTGGTCACCGACAGCACCGCATGGCCGGCCGGGAGCGCGTTCGCGAGGTCGGAGGCGGACCAGCGTTCGCGTTCGACCGTGCGGACGGTGATGGCCTTGGAGGTGGCGGCCTTGCCGGTGACCAGTTGGCGGAAGATGTGGAACGCCTTCATCCCGGCACCGTGCGCGATGATTTGACGATCCGTCACATCACGGGTCTCCACCCACTCCTTGCCCCACACCTCGGCGAACGGCGCCCCGTCCCAGGGCGTGACGCCCGCGAACGCCATCCGGCAGCCGACCGAGCCGAGCAGCGCGCTGCGCAGCGCCTCGGGGACGTCGTCCAGCGAGCGCAGCGTCAGCACCGCCCCGGCGTTGGCCGAGCGGAGGCGCTGGAGACCGCGCAGCGCCTCCGCCGTGACGGTGTGCGCGGCCTCGTCGAGGACCAGGCAGGCGAACAGCGAGCGGTCCGCGCGGGCCACCGCGCACTCGGTGAACTGCGCCAGAACCAGCCGGGCCAGGATCCGGGACGCCTCGGCGTGGCCGCGTTCGGGCAGCTCGATACGGATCCGGAGGGGGTGGTCCAGGGCGCGCAGCGAGACCTGGCGGGTGGTTCCCGTGGGATCGAAGAAGGCGGCGAAGGCGGGGCGGTCGAGCAGCGCGATCCGGTCCGCGAGGAGGAGGGCGACATCGCCGGGACGCTCGGACTGGCGGGCGCGGGCGTCGAGTTCACGCAGCAGGGTGTGGTCGCCGGCCGCTTCCAGGGCGGTGCGCAGCGCGGCCACCGCCTGCGGCGCGCCGTCCAGCAGCTCACGCAGCTCGGGCACGCTCGGGAAGCGGCCGTGGGCGGCGCGGAACGGACCGAGCAACTGGGCCAGCGCGGTCGCGGCCCGCCGGCTGTCACCACCGGGAAGCTGCCCGGCGAGGTCCCCGACAAGCCCCTCGGCCAGAATCCCGGCCGCCTCGTCGGGGTCGGCGGTGCCGCCGTAGAGGTCCAGGCCGCACTCCGCGTCGCGGTGACCGGCCCGGACCACGGTGTCGAAGGCGCCGTCGGCCACGGGCGCCGTGCCGGCCGGCCCGACGGAGACGACGGTGGCGCGCCCGGAGATCGCCTGCAGGCACATCGCCTCGACCAGCGGCCGTACCAGCCGGGTGGTCTTGCCCGAGCCGGCCGGGCCGACCGCGAGCAGCGACGTACCGAGTACCTTCGGTTCGAGTGCGATCCCCGAGCCCCGCCGGTCGTAGGGGTTGCGAACGTCCTCGGACGCGGTGCCGATGCGTACCTGCGACGTGACGAGATCGTGCTGTGCGGTCCGGGTGGGCAGGTCACGGGCTCCGGAGGAGTGCGGGAAGGCGGCCGAACCGTGTTTCCGCACCCCGTCGACGAAGGCGGGCAGTCGGCTCGGCTGCGTCCTGACGGACTGCCAGGCACGGCTGATCCGGGTGTGGTCGACGTCGTTCATGAGTCCGGACCGCGCTTCCTGTGCCAGCCGATCGGCCGCCGCCGCAGCTCCGGCGGCGCGCAGCTCCGCCCATTCGGCCTGGTCGACCTCCAGGACGCGGCCGGTGGCCGGGGCGGACTTCCCGACGTTCTGCGGGCCTCGCTTGCCCGACGTGAGGTAGCGGCGGCGCAGTTCTCCCAGGCAGGCGAACCTGTTGAAGACCAGCAGCAGTACGCCGAGATCGAGGAGTTCGAAACTCGTGGCGTAGTAGAAGAACGACGCCTGCTGCCCCGATACCGGTGTCAGGTTCTCCAGCTGGAGCATCAGGAGGGAGGAGTCCGTGGTCTTGTCGGTGCACCACTGCCACAGGAGCCACACGACGACGAGCGTGGCACCCGTGCGGATCAGCAACGGGCCGCCGGGAAGCGTGGCGGGGTCCTTGGGAGCCAGCCATACGGGAAGCCTGTTCCACAGACGGTCGACGGTGGGGGTGACCAGTCGCCGGAAGAGCTCCGGCCACCGTCCGAGCCGGCCGAAGACGACGACGATCGCGCCGAGGACGAGGGCCATGTACACGAAGGACGAGACGACGTTGGCGTTCCCCGTCTTCCAGGAGTCGGGCAGCATCACCTCGCGCGGCCACTTCCAGTAGGGGCCCAGGTAGTCGTTCATCAGGAGCGACCAGAGCAACCAGGCGCACAGCGCCGAGACCACCGCGCCCGTGATCAGTTGCGGCACCGCGATCTCCTGGGGTGCGTCCTTCGGCCTGGGCCGGTGCCCCAAGGCCCAGACGCCCGGCCCGCCGGACCTGCGCGGGGCACTCAGCCAGGCCATCAGGGGGGATTGCGGCGCCTCACCTGCACGCCCGCCACCGCGGGGACCGGCCCCGCCGCCGCTCGCCGGCGGCACGGCGTAGCCCGGGGGTACGGCCGGACGGGGCGGCGGTCCCGGGGGGTGAGCCGGCCTGGGGAACTGGCCGGAGCGGATGTTGCGTGCGTCCTGCGTGCCCTCGGTGTCCATCCGGTGTCCCTTGTCCCCCTTGAGACGTGGCCGGCCGCGTCGGTTCGCCGGCCTGTCGTTGTCATGCCCGCGCTGGCGCGCCGTCGCCGGGCGTGCCGCCCTCAATTTACTGGCCGCGCCCCGCCGCTATGTCCGGTGCGGACAACGCAACACGCGCACTTCTCCCGAACGGAACATGCCACACCCGGCCCACCGCCCCTAACCTGCGAGAACAAGACCTCTGTACGTCCGTGTTCCACCCCAGGAGACTGCCATGACCGAACTGTCCGGAGGGCCCGCCCTCCCCCAGGAGCGTCGCGTCGTCACCGCGATCCCCGGCCCCAAGTCCCAGGAGCTGTGGGCCCGCAAGCAGGAGACCGTGGCCGCCGGTGTCGGCGCGGTGCTGCCCGTCTTCGTCAAGCGTGCGGGCGGCGGTGTGCTGGAGGACGTGGACGGCAACTCCCTGATCGACTTCGGCTCCGGTATCGCGGTGACCTCGGTCGGCAACAGCGCGGAGGCCGTGGTCCGCCGGGCCACCGCGCAGCTCGCGGACTTCACCCACACCTGTGCGATGGTGACGCCCTACGAGCCGTATATCGAGGTCTGCGAGCAGCTGGCCGAGCTGACGCCGGGTGACCATGCGAAGAAGTCGGCGCTGTTCAACTCCGGTGCGGAGGCCGTCGAGAACGCCGTCAAGATCGCCCGTGCGTACACCAAGCGCCAGGCGGTCGTCGTGTTCGACCACGGCTACCACGGCCGGACGAACCTCACGATGGCGCTGACCGCGAAGAACATGCCGTACAAGCACGGCTTCGGCCCGTTCGCGCCCGAGGTCTACCGCGTGCCGCTGGCCTACCCCTTCCGCTGGCTGACCGGCCCGGAGAACTGCGCGCAGGAGGCCGCCGACCAGGTGATCACGCAGATCACCAAGCAGATCGGCGCGGAGAACGTCGCGGCGATCATCATCGAGCCGGTGCTCGGCGAGGGCGGCTTCATCGAGCCGGCCAAGGGCTTCCTCCCGGCGATCGCGGACTTCGCGAAGGAGAACGGCATCGTCTTCGTCGCGGACGAGATCCAGTCCGGCTTCTGCCGTACCGGCCAGTGGTTCGCGTGCGAGGACGAGGGCGTGGTGCCGGACCTGATCACGACGGCGAAGGGCATCGCGGGCGGTCTGCCGCTGGCCGCCGTCACCGGCCGCGCCGAGATCATGGACGCCGCGCACGCGGGCGGCCTGGGCGGCACCTACGGCGGCAACCCGGTGGCCTGCGCCGCCGCGCTCGGCTCGATCGAGACCATGCGCGAGCTGGACCTGAACGCCAGGGCCAAGCGCATCGAGGAGGTCATGAAGGGCCGCCTGTCCGCGCTGCAGGAGAAGTACGACATCATCGGCGAGGTCCGCGGCCGCGGCGCGATGATCGCGATCGAGCTGGTCAAGTCCGGTTCCAAGGACCCGAACCCGGAGGTCACCGCGGCGCTCGCCAAGGCGTGCCACCAGGAGGGCCTGCTGGTGCTGACGACCGGCACGTTCGGCAACGTGCTGCGCTTCCTGCCGCCGCTGGTCATCGGCGAGGACCTGCTGAACGAGGGTCTGGACATCCTGGAGTCGGCGTTCGGCGCGCTCTGAACGGGATGCGGCACGCTCTGAACGGGACCGGCCTTCCGGGCGCCCGGAGAGGGCGTGAAGAAGATGTGCGGGGGCAATGGCGGGCACGTGATGCGGCTTACCGGTCGCGCTGCCGGTGCCGTACGGTTTCTGCAGATTGAGAGAAACACCCCGCCCGCAGGGGACTGCGGGCGGCGCCCGGTCGGTGCTTCCCGGCTTCGACCTGGCTGTGCCCTCGCGCACACCACCGGGACCCCTTGCACGGGGGCTCCGGGAATCCTCACCGATCGGATGTCCGCCCGCCCCAGACCCCCCGGGGCGCGCGGCACACCGGTCCTCGCGGCCGCTCCGGAGCCACCCCCCCTGTTCCGGAGCGGCCGCATCTTTTTGCGTCGGGGGGCGCCTTATGGGGGCATTGAGGGATTCATGAGGATGGGCGCTTGATGAGGTGTTCTGTGTGATGAGGGGTTCTGTGGCTCGGGGGGCTCGGGGAACTCGGCGGTATGTCCTTCTCGCGCTGTGCAGTGCGCTGTTCTTCGGGCTGGTCACCTGGCAGGTGGCGGCCCACGGCGCGGTGCGCGGGCTCGACGAGCGGCTGGGCCGCGGGCTGGCGGCCAGTGCCGTTCCCGGGCCGCTCGCCCAGTTCCTCGCCGATCTGGGCAATGCGGCGGTGGCGCTGCCGGTGCTGCTGGCGGCGGCCGGTTGGGCGGCGTGGCGGACCCGCCGCGGACCGGAACCGGAGAAGGCGTGGCCGGCGCCGGTCGCCGCGGTGGGGGCGCTGGCCGCCGTGCCGGCACTCGTCGTCCCGTTCAAGGAGTGGCTGGACCGGCCGGGGCCGCCCCGGATGGCCGGCGTGCACGAGGGGTTCTATCCGTCGGGGCACGGGGCGACGGCGGCCGTGGCGTACGGGCTGGTGGCACTGCTGCTGCTCCGGGCGTACGCGGGGCGGCAGGGCGGCCGGACCGCGGGGCGTCGGAGCCTCGCCGAGGTCCGCGTCGCGCGGGTGGTCGCGGCGGGGGCCGCACTGCTCAACGCGGGCGTCGGGCTGGGACTTGTGCGGCAGGGATACCACTGGCCGCTGGACGTACTCGGCGGCTGGTGTCTGGCGGGAGTGCTGTTGCCGCTGTGGTGCGTGGTGTGCGACCGGTGGGGCGGACGGCGGGACGGGCAGCGGGACGGCCGGCAGGACGCGCAGCGGACTGGACCGGCTCCTGACCTCGTCCCGGATCCCGACGGGCACTGACGGACGACACTGACGGGCACTGGCAGCCCGTCAACTCCCGCCCACACGCGAGTCGTTAGGACGCAATCACCGGATTGACGATTGACGAACGCCCCGGCCGCACCGCCGCACCCCGGCCCCGCCCCTCCCCCGCCCCCCACCCCAAGGCGGCCGGCCGCACCAGCCGTCCGCCCCGGGCGGGCGCCTAACGGGTGGCCGGTCAGCTGTCGAAGCCCAGGCCGACCTTGTCCATGGCCTTGAGCCACAGGTTGCGCCGGCCGCCGTTCTCGTCGGCGCGGGTCATGGACCACTGGGTGAGGCCGATGCCCAGCGAGCGCACCGGCTCGGGCGGGAACGGCAGCGGCTTGGTCCGTACCATCTCCAGCTCGGTCCGCTCGGTGCGCTCCCCCGCCAGCAGGTCCAGCATCACCTCCGCGCCGAAGCGGGTGGCGCCGACGCCGAGCCCGGTGTAGCCGAGCGCGTACGCCGTCCGGCCGCCGTGGGCGGTGCCGAAGAAGGCGGAGAAGCGGGAGCAGGTGTCGATCGCGCCGCCCCAGGTGTGGGTGAAGCGGATGCCCTCCAGCTGCGGGAAGCAGGTGAAGAAGTGCTCGGCGAGCTTGCGGTAGGTGTCCGGGTGGTGGTCGTACTCGGCCCGGACGCCGCCGCCGTAGTGGTAGATGATGTCGTAGCCGCCCCACAGGATGCGGTGGTCGGCGGTGATGCGGAAGTAGTGGAAGTGGTTGGCGCTGTCGCTCAGGCCCGGCCGGTTCTTCCAGCCGACGGCGGCGAGTTGCTCCGCGGTGAGCGGCTCGGTCATCAGCGCGTAGTCGTAGACCGGCGCGACGAACGGGCGGAGCCGCTTGACCAGCGACGGGAAGGCGTTGGTGGCCAGCGCCGCGTGCCGCGCGAAGACCCGGCCGTAGGGGGTGCGGACCGCGATGCCCGCGCCGCGCGAGGACAGTTGGGTGCCGGGGGTGTGCTCGTAGATCCGGACGCCCAGGGAGCGGCAGGCCCGCTTCAGGCCCCAGGCGAGCCTGGCCGGGTGGACCATGGCGACGCCGGTGCGGTCCCACAGGCCGGCCAGGAAGGTGGGCGAGTCGACCTCGGCGCGGACCGCCTCGCGGTCGAGGAACTCGTAGCCGCCCAGGCCCAGTTGCCCGGCCTCCTCGGCCATCTCGCGGAGTTCGCCGACCTGGTGCGGGGCGGTGGCGACGTCGATCTCGCCGGTGCGCTCGAAGTCGCAGTCGATGCCGTGGCGAGCGACCGCGTCCTCGATGGCGTCGAGGTTGCGGGCGCCCAGCTCCTCCAGGGTGGCCAGTTCGCCGGGCCAGCGGGCCAGTCCGTTGCCCAGGCCGTGGGTGAGGGAGGCGGCGCAGAAGCCGCCGTTGCGGCCGGAGGCGGCCCAGCCGGCCTCCTGGCCCTCGATGAGGACGACGTCCCGCTGCGGATCGCGCTCCTTGGCGAGCAGCGCGGTCCACAGGCCGGAGTAGCCGCCGCCGACGACCAGCAGGTCGCAGTGCTCGTCGCCGACGAGGGCGGGCTCGGGGTCCGGCCGGGCCGGGTCCTCCAGCCAGAACGGTGTGAGGGCGGCGTCGGCCAGCGCATGGACGGGGGAGGGGGCCGGGGCGGCCCCCGAGGGGTTCGGCATGGCAGCTCGTGCCATGGTTCTCAGCTCCTCTGGCTGCGTTTAGTGCGCCTGCTGCGCTTGCGTCGGGTTCCGGCCAGTCGGCCGGCGAACACGCACAGGACGGCGACCAGGAACATCGCCGTTCCGATGACATTGATTTGAACGGGTGTGCCCCGCTGCGCCGATCCCCAGACGAACATGGGGAAGGTCACGGTGGAGCCGGCGTTGAAGTTCGTGATGATGAAGTCGTCGAAGGAGAGCGCGAAGGAGAGCAGCGCGCCGGCGGCGATGCCGGGCGCGGCGATCGGCAGCGTCACCCGCAGGAAGGTCTGCAGCGGTGTGGCGTAGAGGTCCTGGGCGGCCTGTTCCAGCCGCGGGTCCATGCTCATCACGCGGGCCTTGACGGCGGTGACGACGAAGCTCAGGCAGAACATGATGTGTGCGATGAGGATCGTCCAGAAGCCGAACTGGATGCCCATGTTGAGGAAGAGGGTGGCCAGCGAGGCGGCCATGACGACCTCGGGCATCGCCATCGGCAGGAAGATCAGGGTGTTGACGCCGGCCCGGGCGCGGAAGCGGTAGCGGGCCAGCGCGAACGCGATCATGGTGCCGAGGACGGTCGCGCCGACGGTCGCCCAGACGGCTATCCGCAGGCTCAGCCCGAGCGAGCCGCACATGTCGGCGACGCCGCACGGGTCGGTCCAGGCGTCGGTGGAGAACCGCGTCCACTGGTAGTTGAAGCGCCCGTTGGGCTTGTTGAAGGAGAAGACCATCACCACGACGTTGGGCAGGACCAGATAGGCCAGCGTGGCCAGTCCCGCCAGGGTGACGAGGTTGCGGCGCAGCCGGCGCAGGCCCTTGCCGGGGGTGCGCCGGGGCGCGGGGGCCGGGGTCGCGGCCGGGTCCTTCATGGTGGTGTCGGTGGCCGCCATCAGACCAGGTCCTCCGTCCCGGACTTGCGGATGTAGAGCGTGACCATGGCGAGGATGGCCGCCATGAGGATGAAGGAGAGCGCGGCGGCGGTCGGGTAGTCCAGCACCCGCAGGAACTGCGACTGGATGACGTTGCCGATCATCTTCTGGTCCGTGGAGCCCAGCAGTTCGGCGTTGATGTAGTCGCCGGCGGCCGGGATGAAGGTGAGCAGGGTGCCGGCGACGACGCCGGGCATGGACAGCGGGAAGGTGACCCGGCGGAAGGTGGTGGCCGGGCGGGCGTAGAGGTCGCCGGCGGCCTCGTGCAGCCGCGGGTCGATCCGTTCCAGCGAGGTGTACAGGGGCAGGACCATGAACGGCAGGAAGTTGTAGGTCAGTCCGCAGACCACCGCCAGGGGGGTGGCCAGCACCCGGTGCCCTTCGGTGAGGCCGAGGGCACTGGTGATGTCGAGGAGATGCAGCGCGTTGAGCGCGCCGACCACCGGGCCGCCGTCGGCCAGGATCGTCTTCCAGGCCAGGGTGCGGATCAGGAAGCTGGTGAAGAACGGGGCGATGACGAGGATCATCACGAGGTTCCGCCAGCGGCCGGCCTTGAAGGCGATCAGATACGCCAGCGGGTAGCCGAGCAGCAGGCAGAGCACGGTGGCGACGGCCGCGTAGCCGACCGAGCGGACGAACTGCGGCCAGTACTCGGCCAGCGCGTCCCAGTAGGTGGCGAAGTGCCAGGTGACCTTGAAGCCCTCTTCGAGGGAGCCGGTCTGGATCGAGGTCGACGCCTGGTAGACGAGCGGGGCGGCGAAGAAGACGATCAGCCAGAGGATGCCGGGGAGCAGCAGCCAGTAGGGGACCAGCCGCTTGCGGGTGGGGGTCTTGCGGATGGGCGGCGCCTCGTCCTCGGCCCGCTCGTCCGGTGGTGCGGGGGTGGCGGTGGCGGTCATGCGGCCTCCTCGTCGAGGTCCGCGCCGGCCTGGATGTCCTGCGCCGCGTCGAGCCCGAAGGTGTGCTCCGGCTCCCAGTGCAGGACGATGTCCGCGCCGGGGACGAGGCGGCCGTCCCGCCCGGTGTTCTGCTCGTAGACGGAGAGTTCGCCGACGCCGGGGACGTCGACGACGTACTGGGTGGAGACGCCGAGGAAGCTGGCGACCGTGACCCGGCCGGTCATCCGGTTGTGGCCCTCGGGGACCGCCGCGGCGTCGTCCGCGTGCGCCAGGGCGACCTTCTCGGGACGGAAGCCCGCCAGCACCTTGTCGCCCTTGCGGGCCGGGGTGCTGCATCGCCGGGTGGGCAGCCGCAGTGTGGCACCGGCTGCGGCGAGCACGAGTTCCGTGCCGCCGGCCTCGGTGACCTCGGCCGCGATGAGGTTGGAGGTGCCCAGGAAGTTGGCGACGAAGGTGGTGGCGGGGTTCTCGTACAGCTCGGCGGGGGCGCCGAGCTGCTCGACCCGGCCGCCGTTCATCACGGCCACGGTGTCGGCCATCGTCATGGCCTCCTCCTGGTCGTGGGTGACGTGCACGAAGGTGATGCCGACCTCGGTCTGGATGCGCTTGAGCTCCAGCTGCATCTGGCGGCGCAGCTTGAGGTCGAGGGCGCCCAGCGGCTCGTCCAGCAACAGCACCTGCGGGTGGTTGATCAGCGCGCGGGCGACCGCGACGCGCTGCTGCTGACCGCCGGAGAGCTGCTGCGGCTTACGGCGCGCCAGCGGGCCGAGCTGGACGAGGTCGAGCATCTCCTCGACCTGCTTCCTGACGGACTTGATGCCGCGGCGGCGCAGTCCGAAGGCGACGTTCTCGAAGATGTCCAGGTGGGGGAAGAGCGCGTAGTTCTGGAAGACGGTGTTGACCGGGCGCTTGTAGGGCGGGAGGGCGGTGACGTCCCGGCCGGAGAGGGCGACCGTGCCGGTGGTGGGTTCCTCCAGGCCGGCGATCATGCGCAGGGTGGTGGTCTTGCCGCAGCCGGAGGCGCCCAGCAGCGCGAAGAAGGACCCGGCGGGGATGGTCAGATCGAGCGGGTGAACGGCGGTGAAGGAGCCGTAGGTCTTGCTGATCCGGTCCAGGCGGACGTCGCCGCCGCTGCTCTGCGGGGTCTCGGTAGTGGTCATGTGGGTCGTCCCGTGGGTCGGAGGGGCTTGAGCGGCTCGGGCGGGACCGGTGGTGCGGACCGGGCGCCGTGCGGGCCGGCTCAGGTGCCGGTGAGGTCGGAGAACTTCTGGTTGAACACCCGGTTCTCCGAAGGGGTCAGGGCGCGGAAGGAGTGGGACCGGGCGGTCATCTCCTCGTCCGGCAGGATCAGCGGGTTCTTCGCGAGTTCCGGATCGATTTTCGCGAGTTCGCCGCGCACGCCGTCGACGGGGCAGGCGTAGTTGATGTACGCGGCGAGCCGGGCCGCCACCTTCGGCTCGTAGTAGTAGTCGATGAGCCGTTCGGCGTTCCCCTTGTGGCGGGCCCTGCTGGGCACCATCAGGTTGTCCGTGGAGGTCATGTAGCCGGCCTTGGGGACGGTGTAGCGGATGTGCGGGTTGTCGCTCTGCAGCTGGACGACGTCGCCGGCCCAGGCGACGCATGCGGCGAGGTCGCCCTTGCTCAGGTCGCCCGTGTAGTCGTTGCCGGTGAAGCGGCGGATCTGCCGGGTGTCGACGCCCTTCTGGAGCCGGGCGAGCGCGGCGTCGTAGTCGTCGGCGGTGACGTCCTCGGGCCGTTTGCCCATGTCGAGCAGGGTCAGTCCGACGGTGTCGCGCATCTCGGAGAGGAAGCCGACCCTCCCCTTGAGCCGCGGGTCCTCCAGCAGCTGGCCGATCGAGTCGACGGAACGGCCGCCGGTGGCCTGGGAGTTGTAGGCGATGATCGCGGGGATGCTCTGCCAGACGTAGGAGTGCTTGCGGCCCGGGTCCCAGGTGGGGTTGCGGAACTGCGCCGCGAGGTTGGCGCGGGCGTGCGGGAGGCGGTCCGCGTCCAGCGGCTGGATCCAGCCGAGGGAGATCATCCGGGCGCACATCCAGTCGGTGAGCACGATCAGGTCGCGGCCGGTGTCCTGCCCGTTGGCCAGCTGTGCCTGGACCTTGCCGAAGAACTCGTCGTTGTCGTTGATGTCCTCGGTGTACGTGACGGCGATGCCGGTGCGGCGCCGGAAGGCGTCCAGCGTGGGGTGGCCCTTGCCGTCGTCGCCGACGTCCATGTACTCGGTCCAGCTGGAGAAGTTCAGGCGTTTCTCCGCGGCGGAGCGGTCCACGGTCAGTGCGGCGTCGGTGCGGCCGGCGGGCGCGATCCCGCAGGCCGACAGGGCCGCGCCGCCGCCGGCCGCGGCCGCCAGGGCCCCGCCGGCCCGCAGCAGCGAGCGGCGGGTCATGGCGAGCCGGCCGGTGGTCAGGCTGCGGCGCAGGGCGGTGAGCTCGGCCGGGGAGAAGGGGGCCGGGGGTGGGGGCTGCTGCTCGTGGTGCTCCATGCGCGTGGCCTTTCAGGGGGTGTGCCCGGCGTGCGGCCGGTGGTGGCGGTGTGCGCGGCCCGGCCGCGGGCGGTGGGGCACGCCGGGCGCCCCGCCGGACCCAGGTCAGCCGCGGTCCCCGAAGACCGTCCGGTGCCAGTCCTTCGCGGCCACCCCGGTGATGTCGTACATCACGTGCTTGACCTGCGTGTACTCCTCGAACGAGTATGCCGACATGTCCTTGCCGAAACCGGACGCCTTGGCGCCGCCGTGCGGCATCTCGCTGATGATCGGGATGTGGTCGTTGACCCAGACGCAGCCGGCGTTGATCTCGCGGGTGGCCCGGCCGGTGCGGTAGACGTCCCGGCTCCAGGCGGACGCGGCCAGCCCGTAAGGGGTGTCGTTGGCCAGCGCGATGCCCTCGTCGTCGCTGTCGAAGGGCAGCACGGCCAGCACCGGGCCGAAGATCTCGGCCTGGACGATCTCGCTGTCCTGCGCGGCCCCGGTGATCAGCGTCGGCCGGTAGTACGCGCCCCTGGCCAGCTCGCCCTGGGGCGCCGCGCCGCCGGTGACCACGGTGGCGTAGCCGCGGGCCCGCTCGACGAAGCCGGCCACCCGGTCCCGCTGGGTGTGCGAGATCAGCGGCCCGAGGTCGGTGGACGGGTCGAACGGGTCGCCCAGCCGCACGGTCGCCATCAGGTCGGCCACACCGGTGACGAACGCGTCGTACAGCGGCCGTTGTACGTAGGCGCGGGTGGCGGCGGTGCAGTCCTGCCCCGTGTTGATCAGCGCGCCGGCGACCGCCCCGTGGACGGCGGCCGTCAGGTCCGCGTCGTCGAAGACCACGAACGGGGCCTTGCCGCCGAGCTCCAGGTGGAGCCGCTTGACGGTGCCGGTGGCGAGCTCGGCGACCCGTTTGCCGACGGCGGTGGAGCCGGTGAAGGAGGTCATGGCGACGCCGGGGTGGCCGACGAGGCGCTCGCCGGCGTCCCGGCCGGCGCCGGAGACGATGTTGAGGACGCCGTCCGGGAGTCCCGCGCGCTGTGCGGCCTGCGCGAAGAGCAGCGAGGTCAGCGGGGTGATCTCGGCGGGCTTGAGGATGATGGTGTTGCCCGCGGCGATGGCCGGCAGCACCTTCCAGGCGGCCATCTGGAGCGGGTAGTTCCAGGGCGCGATGGAGCCGACCACGCCGACCGGTTCCCGGCGGATCATGGAGGTGTGGTCGCCGCTGTATTCCGCGGCCGCCCGGCCCTCCAGATGGCGGGCGGCGCCGGCGAAGAACGCGGCGTTGTCGATCGTGCCGGGAACGTCGAACTCCGTGCTGAGCTTGAGCGGCTTTCCGCAGTTGAGGGATTCCGCGGCGGCGAGGTCCGCGGCGTCCTCGGCGAGCGCCGCGGCGAAGCGGTGCAGGGTGTCCGAGCGTTCCACGGGGGTGGCCCCGGCCCAGCCCGGGAGGGCCGCCGCGGCCGCCGCCACCGCGGCGTCCACCTCGTCGGGGCCCGCGAGTTCGTAGCGCAGCACGGTCTCGCCGGTGGCCGGGTCGACGACGTCCTGGGTACGGCCGGAGGTGCCGCTCCGCAGGCTTCCGGCGATGAACTGCGCGCCCTCGGCGAATCGTTGGGTCACTGCGGATCGCTGGTCCATGGTGCTCTCCTCCGCCGGGCGCCGGGGCCGCTCAGTGGCACTGCCAGGCGTAGCTATTTCCGGAATCGATGGCCGATCCTGACAGAGCAGAAGGCGACCAACAAGTGATTCCGTTGTTGCCTTTTGGTTACGCGACGAATTCTGCGAATTCAGTGGCCGGGGTGCCCGACACGTTGTCGGTGCCCGCTGACAGAATCCCGGCATGATGCACAACAGCCCGCCCACGGCCACCGCCCGCCCCGCCGACGGACCGCGCTCCGTAGAGGAGCTGATCGCCCGGACCGCCCGCGGCGAGCGGCTCAAGTACGTCTATTTCTGGGGCCACCGCCCGCCCCGCGGCGGCGGTGTCGGGGCGAGCTGTTTCAGCCAGTGGTGGCCCGCCCCGTTCACCGTCGACGGCGTCCGCTACGCCACCGCCGAGCACTGGATGATGGCCGGCAAGGCCCGCCTGTTCGGGGACGCGGACGCGGAGCGCCGAGCCATATCCGCCACCCATCCCAAGGAGGCCAAGGACGCCGGGCGGACGGTCCGCGGCTACGACGAGGAGGTCTGGCGCCGGCACCGGTTCGCCCTCGTGGTCGAGGGCAGCACGCACAAGTTCGGCCGGCACCCGGAGCTGCGGGAGTTCCTGCTGGGCACCGGCTCCCGCGTCCTGGTGGAGGCCAGCCCGCTGGACCGCATATGGGGCATCGGCCTCGCCGCCGACGACGACCGCGCCGCGGCCCCGGCCCGCTGGCGCGGGCTGAACCTCCTCGGCTTCGCCCTGATGGCCGCCCGGCAGCGGCTGGCGGAGGGCGGGGAGGGCGCGCCCGACGGGACGTGACCGCTCCCCCATACGATGACGGGACCGCACCGTCCGCCCCCGCGCACCCCATCCCGCGCCCCCTCACCCAGGAGGAACCGTTGTCCGACCTCGACGCCTTCATCGCGGGCCTGCCCAAGGCGGAGCTGCACGTCCACCACGTCGGCTCGGCCTCGCCGCGGATCGTCTCCGCGCTGGCCGCCCGGCACCCGGACTCCGCCGTGCCCAGCGCCCCCGAGGCGCTCGCCGACTACTTCACCTTCCGCGACTTCGCCCACTTCATCGAGGTCTACCTCTCCGTCGTGGACCTGATCCGCGACGCCGAGGACGTCCGCCTGCTGACGTACGAGGTCGCCCGCGACATGGCCCGTCAGCAGATCCGCTACGCCGAGCTGACGATCACGCCCTACAGCTCGACCCGCCGCGGCATCCCGGACGCCGCCTTCGTCGAGGCCATCGAGGACGCCCGCAAGGCCGCCGAGGCCGAGCTGGGCGTGGTGCTGCGCTGGTGCTTCGACATCCCCGGCGAGGCGGGCCTGGAGTCCGCCGAGGAGACCGCCCGGATCGCCTGCGAGCTGCAGCCCGAGGGCCTGGTCTCGTTCGGCCTGGGCGGCCCCGAGATCGGCGTGCCGCGGCCGCAGTTCAAGCCGTACTTCGACCGGGCGATCGCCGCCGGGCTGCACTCCGTCCCGCACGCCGGCGAGACCACCGGCCCCGGCACCATCTGGGACGCCCTGACCGACCTGCGCGCCGAGCGGATCGGCCACGGCACCAGCGCCCCCCAGGACCCGAGGCTGCTGGCCCATCTCGCCGAGCACCGCATCCCGTTGGAGGTCTGCCCGACGTCCAACATCGCCACCCGCGCGGTGCGCACCCTGGAGGAGCACCCGCTGAAGGAGATGGTCGACGCCGGCGTCCTCGTCACCATCAACAGCGACGACCCCCCGATGTTCGGCACCGACCTCAACACCGAATACGCCGTCGCCGCCCGCCTGTTGGGCCTGGACGCCACCGGCGTCGCCGCCCTCGCCAAGAACGCGGTCACCGCCTCCTTCATGGACGACGCGGCCAAGGCCCGCCTCGCGGCCGAGATCGACACGTACGCGGCGGGCTGGCGCGGCTAGCCGGCATCGGGGGGAACGGGGCGGCGGAGGCAGTAGCTCCCGCCCGCCCCTCTACCGCTTGATCAGCCGCCGGGCCGCCCCGTGCGAGACAACGGTGGCGGCGGCCGCCAGAGCGATGCCGCGCACCGCGCCGCCCACGGTCGTCGGTCGCAGCCGCCCGGCCCGCCGCAGCCGGCCGCGGGCCCAGAGCGTGAACGGAACGACGAGCACGGGCGAGGTGGCCGATCCCGGCACGTAGCCGCGGACGGCGGCGGCCTGCGCGAGGTGCATCAGGCCATGCAGCCCGAAGCCGTCCAGCGTCGCCTGGAAGAACGCCGATCGGCCGCCGGTGCGGTACCCGTCGGCCGCCGCGGCGCCCACGATGACCGCCATCACCCCCACCGCCGCCGCGAACTCCCGCTCGGTGACGCCCTCCATGGCCCGCCACACCCTCTCGGGCACCCGGGGAAACCGTTTCCGCAGCGCCGGCACGTTCTCCCGCACCCAGCGCGGCCCGAACGCCACCTCCTCGGCATCGTGCAGCGCCCAGGCGGCGAACAGCCCCAGGGTGACGGCCGGCGACGGCGCATACGCAGACGGCTTCGACGGCAGCGCCGGAACCGGCGACCACGTTCTCTCGGGCGACATGACTCCACAGGACGACATAACTCTGCAGTCTGACACGGTCGTTGACGCCTCCCTACGCCACCCCACCGGTCCACCGGTCCACCGCCCCACGCCCCAACCGCCCCCACGGAAGGCGGCCCCGCCGGGGCCGGACCCGCCGGCACGGCTCCCGCGCCTACGCGCCTACAACCCCACGATCGCATTCCACTCCTTGGCGAACCCGGCCCGCTCCCCGGCCGTGATGTCCCGCGCGATCGCCAGCCGCTTCCGCATCGCCGCGTCGGGGAAGATCAGCGGATCCTCCGCGAGCCGCGCCCGCTCCTTGTCCTTGGACGAGGCGAGCACCTCACGCGCGGCCGGCACCGGGCAGACGTAGTTGACCCATGCGGCCAGTTCGGCCGCGACCTCCGGCTGGTAGTAGTAGTCGATCAGCCGCTCCGCGTTCCGCTTGTGGGCCGCGAGGTTGGGGATCATCATGCTCTCCGCCCACAGCTCCGCGCCCTCCTCGGGGACCACGAACTCGATGTCCGGGTTGTCCGCCCGGAGTTGGATGACATCGCCGGAGTACGCCTGGGCGGCGAGCACATCGCCGGAGTCCAGGTCCTTGATGTAGTCGTTGCCGGTGAACCGGCGGATCTGGCCCTTGTGGACCAGCCCGCGTATCCGGTCGGTCATCCGGTGGAAGTCATCGGCGGTCCAGCGGGTGATGTCCACGCCGTTGCCCTGGAGCAGCATGGCGAACGCCTCGTCGAGCCCGGAGAGCAGCGTGACCCGGCCGTGCAGATCGGGCTTCCACAGGTCGGAGGTGTGCTTGATCTCCCGGCCCAGCTTCCTGCGGTTGTAGGCGATGCCGGTGATCCCGGACTGCCAGGGCACGGAGTGTCTGCGGCCCGGGTCGAAGTGCGGGGAGGCCAGCAGCGGGTCGAGGTGGCGGGCGACCTGCGGCTGGGCCGCGCGGTCCATCGTCTCGACCCAGCCGAGCCGGACGTAGCGGGCGCACATCCAGTCGCTGATGACGACCAGGTCGCGGCCGGTGGGCTGGTGGTTCATCAGCGCGGGACTGATCTTGCCGAAGAACTCGTCGTTGTCGTTGATCTCCTCGGTGTACGTCACGGAGATCCCGGTGCGCTTCTGGAACGCGTCGAGCGTGGGGCGGCGCTGCTTGTCGTGGTCGTCGGCGTCGATGTAGAGCGGCCAGTTGGCGAAGACCAGCCGGTGGTCGCGGTCGGAGCGGTCGGGGGCCTCGCGGTCGGCGGCCTCGACGTACGCCGGCGGCACTCCGCATCCCGTCAGAGCGGCCAGCGCCCCGGTCGCACCGATTCCGCCCATGCCCCGAAGCAGCGAACGCCGCGAAAGATCAGCCATGGTGAGCACTCTCACGTGCCGCGGGCGGAGGCGGCAAGCGACAGAGCGTCCATTGCCGGGCCTCCGCCCGCGACGGTGTGTCGAGCGTTCCGTGTCGCCCGACGGTGGGGATTCCCCTTCGGGGACGGCCGGTTCAGCCGTCCAGCGAGGTCATCACGTGCTTGATCCGGGTGTAGTCGTCGAAGCCGTAGGCCGACAGGTCCTTGCCGTAGCCGGACTTCTTGAAGCCGCCGTGCGGCATCTCGGCGACCAGCGGGATGTGGGTGTTGATCCACACGCAGCCGAAGTCGAGGGCCCTGGACATCCGCATCGCGCGGGCGTGGTCCTTGGTCCACACCGAGGAGGCCAGGGCGTACTCGACGCCGTTGGCCCACTCCACCGCCTGCTTCTCGTCGGCGAAGGACTGCACGGTGATCACCGGGCCGAAGACCTCGTGCTGGATGATCTCGTCGTCCTGCTTCAGGCCCGAGACGACGGTCGGGGCGAAGAAGTAGCCCTTCTCACCGACCTGTTCGCCGCCGGCCTCGATCTTGGCGTGCGCGGGCAGCCGCTCGATGAAGCCCTTGACCTGGGCCAGCTGGTTGGCGTTGTTCAGCGGGCCGTAGAGCACGTCCTCGTCGTCGACCGCGCCCGTCTTGGTCTCCGAGGCGGTCTTGGCCAGCGCGGCGACGAACTCGTCGTGGATGGACTCCTGGACGAGCACCCGGGTGGCGGCCGTACAGTCCTGGCCGGCGTTGAAGTAGCCGGCGGTGGCGATGTCCTCGACGGCCTTGGCGATGTCGGTGTCCTCGAAGACCACGACCGGCGCCTTGCCGCCCAGCTCCAGGTGGACCCGCTTGAGGTCCTTGGACGCGGACTCGGCGACCTGCATACCGGCCCGGACCGAGCCGGTGATCGACGCCATCGCCGGGATCCGGTGCTCGACCATCAGACGGCCGGTCTCCCGGTCGCCGCAGACGACGTTGAACACGCCGCGGGGGTGGCCGAGTTCGTCCAGGACGCCGCCGATGATCTCGGCGATCAGCACCGTCGAGGCGGGGGTGGTGTCGGAGGGCTTGAGGACGACGGTGTTGCCCGCGGCGAGCGCCGGGGCGAACTTCCATACGGCCATCATCATCGGGTAGTTCCACGGCGCGACCTGGGCGCAGACGCCCACCGGCTCGCGGCGGATGATGGAGGTGAAGCCTTCCATGTACTCGCCGGCGGAGCGGCCTTCGAGCATCCGGGCGGCACCCGCGAAGAAGCGGATCTGGTCCACCATCGGCGGGATCTCCTCGGAGCGCACGAGGGCGATCGGCTTGCCGCAGTTCTCCGACTCGGCGGCGATCAGTTCCTCGGCCCGCTCCTCGAAGCGGTCGGCGATCTTGAGCAGGACCTTCTGGCGCTCGGCCGGGATCAGGTCGCGCCAGGCGGGGAACGCGGCCTCGGCGGCCGCCATGGCCGCGTCCACGTCCGCGGCGCCGGAGAGCGGGGCGGTGGCGTACGGCTCGCCCGTGGCCGGGTTGACCACCTCCGTGGTCCGGCCGTCGGCGGCGTCCCGGAACTCCCCGTCGATGTAGTTGCGCAGACGACGCAGTGCGGTGGTCACTGTGCGCCCCCTTCAGTGTCGGATGTACCGGTGATTGGGATCGATCCCACAGTAGCCGCGCGAACCACGCTTTCAACACACCCACACCACTCGAACAACGGAATCCGTGAAATCTCGATCGATCAACAACTGATTTCATTGATTCGGGGTTGCCATACCGTCGAACCTCGTGCACAGTGAACGACGTGGCGCCTCCTCGAAACAGTCCTGACAGAAGCAGCACTCCGTCGATCGACTCCGTCTCCCTGGCGATCATCGAGCAGCTCCAGGAGGACGGGCGCCGGCCGTACGCCGCGATCGGCAAGGCCGTCGGCCTGTCCGAGGCGGCGGTGCGGCAGCGCGTACAGAAGCTGCTCGACCAAGGCGTGATGCAGATCGTCGCCGTCACCGACCCCCTCACGGTCGGTCTCCGCCGGCAGGCCATGGTCGGCATCAACGTCGAGGGCGACCTCGACCCCGTGGCCGACGCCCTGACGGCCATGGAGGAGGTCGAGTACGTCGTCATGACGGCGGGTTCCTTCGATCTCATCATCGAGATCGTCTGCGAGGACGACGACCATCTTCTGGAAATGATCAACAAGCGGATCCGCACGCTTCCCGGCGTCCGATCCACCGAGAGCTTCGTGTACCTCAAGCTCCGGAAGCAGACCTACACCTGGGGAACGAGATAGCGATGACCGCGGACCTCTCCAAGACGGCGTACGACCACCTGTGGATGCACTTCACCCGCATGTCCTCGTACGAGAACGCCCCCGTGCCCACGATCGTGCGCGGCGAAGGCACCAACATCTACGACGACAAGGGCAAGCGCTACGTCGACGGCCTCGCCGGCCTCTTCGTGGTCAACGCCGGCCACGGCCGGGTCGAGCTCGCCGAGACCGCCTACAAGCAGGCCCAGGAGCTGGCCTTCTTCCCCATCTGGTCCTACGCCCACCCCAAGGCCGTGGAACTGGCCGAGCGCCTGGCGCACTACGCCCCCGGTGACCTGAACAAGGTCTTCTTCACCACCGGCGGCGGCGAGGCGGTCGAGACCGCCTGGAAGCTCGCCAAGCAGTACTTCAAGCTCGTCGGCAAGCCCACCAAGTACAAGGTCATATCCCGCGCGGTCGCCTACCACGGCACCCCGCAGGGCGCCCTGTCGATCACCGGTCTGCCGGGCCTGAAGGCCCCCTTCGAGCCGCTGGTCCCCGGCGCGCACAAGGTCCCGAACACCAACATCTACCGCGCCCCGATCCACGGCGACGACCCCGAGGCGTTCGGCCGCTGGGCCGCCGACCAGATCGAGCAGCAGATCCTCTTCGAGGGCCCGGACACCGTCGCCGCGGTCTTCCTGGAACCGGTGCAGAACGCCGGTGGCTGCTTCCCGCCGCCCCCCGGCTACTTCCAGCGGGTCCGCGAGATCTGCGACCAGTACGACGTGCTGCTCGTCTCCGACGAGGTCATCTGCGCCTTCGGCCGCGTCGGCACGATGTTCGCCTGCGACAAGTTCGGCTACGTGCCGGACATGATCACCTGCGCCAAGGGCATGACCTCGGGCTACTCCCCGATCGGCGCCTGCATCGTCTCCGACCGCCTCGCCGAGCCGTTCTACAACGGCGACAACACCTTCCTGCACGGCTACACCTTCGGCGGCCACCCGGTCTCCTCGGCCGTGGCGCTCGCGAACTTCGACATCTTCGAGCGCGAGGGCCTCAACCAGCACGTGCTCGACAACGAGGGCAACTTCCTCAGCACCCTGCAGAAGCTGCACGACCTGCCGATCGTCGGCGACGTCCGCGGCAACGGCTTCTTCTACGGCATCGAGCTGGTGAAGGACAAGGCCACCAAGGAGTCGTTCAACGAGGAGGAGACCGAGCGCGTCCTCTACGGCTTCCTCTCCAAGGCGCTCTTCGACAACGGCCTCTACTGCCGCGCCGACGACCGTGGCGACCCGGTCATCCAGCTGGCCCCGCCGCTCATCGCCGACCAGCCGGTCTTCGACGAGATCGAGCAGATCCTCCGCTCCGTCCTGACCGAGGCGTGGACCAAGCTCTGATCATCGCGTCACCTCCTGATGCGCCAGCGCACAACGAAACAACTGAACAACAGTGCATAACCGAACACCTGGCGGCCTGGATTCGCTCGTTCTCATCCATACGAGTGAATCTGGGCCGTTCTGGCTGCCGAGCCACAAATGACCGGGGAGGCGATTCCTTACCGTGCTGGTGACCGATACCCTCCGTGGTCGTTCCCCCGGCCGGGGGAAACGAGCAGCGAAGAAGCGAGAGGTGTGCAGATGGTGGCCCCGCCTGACAACGACGTTCTCCGGGCTAGCGGCCTGCACCACACACACGGAACCACCGTCGCCCTGACCGATGTCTCGCTCGATGTCCGCAAGGGCGAGATCCTCGCCGTCACCGGCCCCCGCGGCAGCGGCAAGACCACACTCCTCCAGTGCCTGTCCGGACAACTCGTCCCGACCGAGGGCGAGATCTGGTTCGACAACACCCCGCTGCACGCCCTCTCCTCCCCCAGCCGCGAACGGCTGCGTCTCGACCGGTTCGGCTGGATCGACACCGAACCCCACCTCGTCCCCGAACTCACCGCCTGGGAGAACGCCGCCCTCCCGCTCCTGCTGCGCGGAACGGGCCACCGGGCGGCCAAGCACACCGCCGTCGAGTGGCTGGAGCGCCTCGACGTCGGCATGTGCGCCCGCCACCGCCCCGCCCGGCTCGACCAGTCCCAGCGCCAGCGCGTCGCCATCGCCCGCGCCCTGGCCGGCACCCCGCAGCTGCTCTTCGCCGACGAGCCCACCGCCCCGCTGCACAGCGCCGACGGCACCCAGCTGCTGCGCACCCTGACCACCGCGGCCCGCTCGCACCACATCACCGTGGTCCTGGCGACCTACGATCCCCAGGTCGCCGCACTCGCCGACCGGACCCTCACGCTGCTCGACGGCCGCCGCTCGGGCGCCGTACCCGAGACCGCCGGCGCCTCCGATGAGGAAAGCAGGGCAGCGTGCTCGCTCTCCGTCTAGCCCGTGGCACTCACCCCCTCGTCCTGCTGCGCCGTCTCCTCGTCACCGCCGCCGCTGCCGGCACCGGATTCCTGGTGCTGGCCGCCCTCGGACACGCCGCCGCCCATCCCTCCGCGGACGGCCCCTCCCTGGACCGGCTCCTGTGGTGCGCCGCGCCGCTCGCCGCCACCGCCCAGCTCGCGGTCGCCGTAGCCCGTACGGACCCGGCCGCCCGCCTCCAGCGCGGCATGACCGCCGCCGGCCTGGGCCCGTTCCGGCTCACCCTGCTCGCCGCGGTCTCCACCGCTGTCTCCTGCGTCCTCGGCGTCCTCCTCTCCCTCTTCGCCTTCCTGTCCCTCCGCGGCGACCTCGGCGGCGGCTCCGGCACCGGCTCCCGCGCCATCGACACCGGCCTGCTCGGCGCCGGCCACCCGCTGCCGCTGGTCGGCGCCCTCATGCTGCTGTCCGTCATCCCGCTGACCGCCGCCGCGGCCACCGCCTTCTCACTCCGGCCCCGCGCCGAGGCCGGCGACGTCGACACCGACCCCGCCCCGGCCACCGAAGCCCCCTCCGGCCTGCCGTGGGGTGTCGCCCTGGCCGCCGCGGGCCTGGCCATCGAGGCGTACACCAGCCCCGCCGCCGGCGCCCACGGCGAGCTGCTCCCCCTCCCCGGCCGACTGATCGGCAGCCCTCCGGGCGTCCTGGCCGGCTGGGCCCTCGCCGCCCTCGGCCTCGTACTCGCCGGCCCCGGCCTGGTCCACCTGTCCGGCCAACTGCTGTGCACGGGCCGCCCCGGTGCCCTGCGCCTGCTGTCCGGGCGCGTCCTCCAGCAGGAGTCGCACCGCCTGGGCCACCCGCTCGGCGTCCTGTGCGCGGTCGCCTCCGGCACCTATGCCGCCGGCGTGCTGTATCAAGCCACTCCTTCCCGTCCCGTCGGCCCGTTCACCGCGACCGGCGCGGCGATCGTCCTTGGCTGCGTCACCGTCAGCGCGCTCAGCGCCACCCTGGAATCCCGGGCGGCCCGCGCCGGCACCACCGCCGCACTGCGCCGCCTCGGTGCCTCCGCTCTCGCCCTCCACCGCGCCACGGCCCTCCGCGCCCTGGCCCTCGCCCTCGTCCTCGGCCCCCTGACCTGGACCGTCGCCGAGATGGCCACCCTTCCTCTGGTGCATTGAACTGAGGCGAGAGCTCGGGCCCGTGCGGCCTGGGCCTTCGGCTGGGGCGCGTGTGGCTGCTGTGGGGTGGTGGGGTGGGGAGTAGAGGTGGTGGGTTGATGTGCCAGAAGTGGTGCTCCATGCAGGGATGTTGCTTGCGGTAGTGCTCCTTGAGGCGTTGAGATGTGGTGCCGCCGGGGTTGAGGCGTCGGCTGGCGGCATGGCGGGCTGTGATGGCGTGGCTGGTGGGCAGGGTCTGGGTCCGGTCAGCCGCGGCATAGGGCGACACGTGCAGTGGGTGCAGTGGGTGCAGTGGGTGCAGTGGGTGCAGTGGGTGTAGTCGATGCGGTGGATGCCGCCGGGGCGGTCGCAGAGGTGCCGACCCGGCGACGTTTCACTGGCTTGGACGCCGTCAACCGCCGTGCCCTTGGGGTCGGGAACGGCCGGCGCCGGACCGTGCCCCGGCCCGGGCCCGGGTGTCAGCGGGCGAGAGCGGTGACCTCGACCTCTATTCGCCACTCCGGCTGGGCCAGCGACGAGACCTCCAGCAAGGTGTCCGCGGGATAGGGCTCGGACAGGAACTCCTCGCGCAGGGTGATGACATGGGCGAGGTCAGCGGCCACGTCCGTGACGAAGATGCCCACCTTGACCACATCGGCGAGCGACGCGCCGGCCTCGGCCAGCACTCGCTCGACATTGGCGAACGCCTGCCGGCCCTGGGTCAGGAAGTCGTCCGAGACGGTCCGCCCCCGCTCGTCGATCCCGGCCAAGATCGACTCGCTCTAGGAGTTCGACCGGATCGCCGCGACCGGCAGTCTCGCCGGTTACCACGTCCAGTCCCTCGACCTGACGGACCGTATCTTCGCCCCGCTCGCCACGGACACCGCTGACGACGTCTTCCTCGGCTGCGGGATGGAACCGGACACCACCGCGAAGGTGCGCGCCGGGGGCGCCCTGGTCTTCCCGCCGGTGCCGGGCCTGCCGTTCTCCCCGTATCGCGGCACCCTTTACACACCGGACGAACTCTTCACGGGGCTGCTCGACGCCGGTTACGACGCCACCCCGGACGCCCGCGCCTACCGCTGGTACCAGGAGACCAAGGCAGTCGGCGATATGGTCGCCGGCATACTGCGCAGCATCCACGACGACGCCGTATCGGGCGCGCTCGACGACCATCTCGCCGGTGCCCGCGTGGTGGGCACCCTGGACGGGCACGCCATGGAACGCGGCTCCGCCGCCTACGCGGGCGCGGCCAGACTCGGGCGCCGGCTCAGCCGCGTCGGCCTGACCGTCACGACCTGCGGCGGCCCCGGCGCGATGGAGGGGGCGAATCTCGGGGCCGCACCGATACGAGGACGCCGCGCTCGACAAAGTCACTGGAACTCCTCGCCCAGGCGCCACACTTCGGGCCCTCGGTCACTGCCTGGGCCGGTGCCGCCTTCGAAGCGCTCCGGACCCGGCCTGGCAGCGGACAGTCCGTCGCCAGGCCCACGCGGCTCTACGGTCACGAGCCGCCTCACGCCTTCGCGACGCATATCGCGAAGTGCTTCGTCAACGCGCTGCGCGAAGAAGATCTGCTGGCCCGGTCCAACGCCGGCGTGGTGTTCCTTCCCGGTACGGCGGGGACCGTGCAGGAGGTCTTCGACGCCGCGACGTTCAACTAGTACCGGTCGCGCGGCGAGCCGACCCCCATGGTGCTGGTGAACCGCACGCACTGGACGGAAACGCTGCCGGCCTGGCTCCTGCTCCGGGCAATCGCGGCGGGCCACGCAATGGAGAGCCGGATCGCCCTCGTCGATTCCGTGGACGACGTGCCCTGCGGCTGTTCGTGGTCGCCTGTCGCTGCCGGCGGCGCTGAAGCCGCTGCCAGGAACAGCGGTGATACTCACGGCGCGACAACACCCGAAAGATCTTTTTGCCCGCCGAGGCAACTCCCGTCCCGAAATGCGCGTCTGCCAGTCCAGGTAATGAACAGGTAATGCAGTGCGCGAACGGAGCTCTCGGTGATCATCGGCCTTCTGACGGCCATAGCAGCGTCTGTCTGCTACGGCACGGGTTCGGTCCTGCAGGCGGTGGGCTCGCGGAAGTCCGCTCGCCAGGAGGCGGCGAAGGCAGCCGGCAGCGCCGTTACCCAGCATGGCGGCCCCAGCCTGTCGTCGACCGCCAAGGCGGCTGTGACCTGGGAATTCATGGTCGGCACCGTGCTGGACTTCATAGGCTTCGGGCTTGGCGCGCTCGCGGCACGGATGCTGCCGCTCTTCCTTTCGCAGACTGTGATCAGTGCGAACCTCGTGATCACGGCGGTGCTGAGCGTCAAGCTCCTCAACATCCGGCTCACCCGTCCCGAATGGGTCTCCATCGGCGTGGTCTGCTCGGCGCTGGTGCTGCTGGCCACCGCCGCCGGGCCGGAAGGCAGCGGTCACACACCGATCGACACCCACTGGTGGCTGCTGGTCGCCTCGGTCGTGATCATCGGCGGAGGCACCCTGATCGTGCGTCTGCTCGGCGGGCGGGCCGCGATCCTCGCGGGTCTGCTGTCCGGCCTCGGCTTCGGCGCCCTCGGCGTCGGCGTACGCGTGCTGAACGGTCTGGATCCGTTCCATCTGCCGTCCCTTCTCGGTGACCCGGCGCTGTACGCGATCCTGGTCGCGGGCATCGGCGGCATGTATCTCCACACCGTCGCCCTGCAGATCGGTTCGGTGAACGGCGCCACGGCGGCCCTGGTGGTGGGTGAGACCGTGGTGCCCGGCATCCTCGGCGTGCTGTGGCTGGGTGACTCCTCTCGTCCGGGTTTCGCCTGGATGGCGATCCTCGGCTTCATGGTCGCCGTGGCCGGGGCGGTCGCGGTCGCCTGGTTCGGCGAACCGGAGGCGGCCCCTGAAACAGCGGGGACGGGCCAGGAGGGCCAGCAGGCAGGGCCGGGCCCTGACGCGGGTGCCGATCCGGCGTCCGGGGCGGAGGAGGAAAGCGGGTCGGGCCGGCCGGCGGCTGTGCTCGACCGGCCGAGAGTGTGACCGTCGGCCGCACGGGCCAGCCGACGGAAAGCTCTCGTCGCGCTGCGGTGTGAGGCAACTGCCGACGACAAGGGGGCGCCATCATTCCGCCGTGGCCGTTCATGGGGCGGCCTCCTCTCTGATTTCGGGCTTCGCCCGCTTCCGGCCGGGCCCGTCCGTGGTGTGTAGCGAACCGCACAGGCGGCTTTCGCCTGGGCCTGTTCGTATCGCGGTGTTCGCCGGGAACGCGGTCGGTGCGCGGCGGCGGTTCGCCGTGCGTCGTCCCGGCGCTGCAGACGTCAGGCGTGGCCACGCCCAGAGCACCAGGGGATAGACGAGGTATCCGAAGCGGGTGGCCGGCATGAGTGCCATGGCGAGGACCAGGCCCAGCGCCAGGCGATCGGCCGCCGCCCGCACCGTCCGCGGTGGCCGTATCAACAGGGAGGCGGCAATACCGAAGGCTGCGACCGCCAGCAGGACCATAGCGATCAGCGTCCCGTCGGGAACGTAGGCGGCCAGGAGCCGACCGGGCAGCGGGCTTTCGGCAGGGGACGCCGTCATGCCCAGACCCATCGGGAACGCCAGGACGTTCTCGGCGAAGGCACCCGGTGTGGTCAGTGCGAACGGGAGCACCACTGCTGCCGTCGTCAGCGTGGCGATGGCGCCGCAGGTGATGACCTGGCGCCGACCGTGCCGGGCGGCCATCAGAGCAAGGGCCACGGGCACGGCGGGCCAGGCCGTCCACTTCAGCGCTGCGGCGAGGCCCAGCAGGAGTCCCGCCCGCCCCGGCCTGCCGCTGCCGGCCGTGGCCAGACCCCAGCACATCAGGCCGATGACGGGGAGGTCGATCCCGCCAACCGCCAGCGGCAGAGCCACCAGTGGGCAGACCGCGAGCCAGAGCACTACGGGTGTACTGTCGCGGTGGAGCAGAGCCTGCAGTCTGGGCCTGCCATGAGGCCCAGTCCTCCGAGGGCGGGCAAGCATGGTGGCCGCCGCACCGCTCATCGACACAAAGAAGGCCCCGGCCATCCATCCTCGTGCGTCTGTCAGGGGCCCGTCCCCGAACAGCGCGTGCGGCAGGCCGAAGACCGCCATGCCCGGCAGGTAGGGGTTGTAGTCGCCGACGGTGGTGGGGGCGGGTATGTAGGGGCTGCCGGCGTGCAGCAGCAGATCGCCCGAGCGCTCGACGACCGTCACTTCGAGCTGTGCGCTGCCGGCCGGTACGAGCAGCAGCAGTGGTAGGGCCACCGCACCCATCAAGGCCAGTATCAGCGGGAGTTGAGAGGTGGCGGTAGGTGCGCGTGCGGTATCGCGTCCGCTCGCGCGGAGTGCCGCGGCCAGCGCCGCGCAGCCGTATCCGGCCGCCGCGAGAAGGCCCCAGGTGCGGTGTGTGGGGAGCGTGGTGAAGAGCCCGAAGCCCAGTGCGGTGAGTGCGCACGCGCCCCATCCCCAGACCTCGCCGTTCCCGCGTCCGCGCGCCGCGACGCCCGGGCGTCGCGGCGCGCGCGGATGCCGCAGAGCCTTCCCGATCGACACCAAGTGCCTTTTCTTACAAGCTAGTTGAGTCTTCATGACGCTCCCGTCCTCGCCTTGATCACGAGGCTATGGACGGCCGGGCCGCGGAACGTCAAACGAGCAACCGAACTTCGGCGTCAACCCGTGGCATGACATGCCTGTCGTGGATCAACCCGTGCGGCGACGCCAGCGGCTGCCGCGAGCCGAAAAAATATCGGCCATGAGCACTTCTCTCCGGCAGCGGCTTCGCGCATGGCTCGCGTCGCCGTCATATCCCTGGGCCACCGGCGGGGCACTCACGGCGTTCGCGGCCGTGGAACTGGTGGTCGTACCGCGGCACTCGCCGGTGATCGCGGTCTCCGTGCTGCTCTCCGCGGCGGTCCTGCCGTGGCGTCGTGCGCGCCCGGCCACCGCGGCCCTTGCGGCCTCGGCGGTGCTGGTGAGTTTCGCGGCCGGCTCGGATCTCTATATCGCGGCGGCCGTCAGCGGACTCATGGCGTGCTACACCCTCGGCCGCCGTCGCGTGGCGCATCCGGCGCTGCTCGTCGGCGGCGGTTCGGTGCTCTCCCTCGCGGTGAACGTCTGGCACATCGCAGCCTGGCACCCGAGGTCGTACTCCGCCGACCTGCTCGCCGAGTGGTTCGTACTGACCGTGGCGATCCTGGCCGCGGTGTCGATGGGCGACGCGGTACGCGCGCGCGAGGAGACACAGCGCGAGCGGGCGGCCGCGCAGGCCCGGGTCCTCGCGATGGAGCGACGGCAGGCAGCCGAGGCCGAACGGGCAGCCATCGCCCGCGAGTTGCACGATGTCGTCGCGCACTCCGTCTCGGTGATCGCAGTGCAGGCGGAGAGCGCCACCTACACCACGCCGGGGCTGTCGCCGCAGGCCCGCGACGGCTTTCAGCAGATCGCCGCGTCCGCGCGCGCGTCGATGGCCGAGCTGCGGAGGCTGTTGGGGGTGCTGCGCACGGACGGCGAGGACCGCACCGGCACGGCGCCGCAGCCGACTCTGGACGGGCTGGGCGACCTGATGGCGCAACACCGGTCGGTGGGCGGCGAGGTGGAGCTGCGGATCAGCGGGGACCGTGTCGAGTTGCCCACGTCCTGCGAGCTGTCCGCGTACCGCATCGTGCAGGAGGGGCTGACCAATGTGCGTCGGCACGCCCCGGGGGCCCATGCGGTGGTGGAGATCGACTACCAGCCCGATCGGCTGGCGGTGCGGATCGCGGACGACGGGCCGGGCCCGCCGGGCGTGGTCCACTCCGGCCATGGCCTGGCCGGGATGCAGGAGCGGGCGGCGCTGCTCGGCGGGAAGCTCTCCGCCGGCCGGGGCCGGGACGGCGGCTTTCTCGTGGAGGCGGAAATCCCGTGGTGATCAGGGCAATCGTGGCCGACGACCAGGCCATCGTACGCACCGGGTTCGTCAACCTCCTCGGCACCCAGGACGACATCGAGGTGGTGGGCGAGGCGGAGGACGGCGTCCAGGCGGTCCGGATCGCCGCGGAGCGGCGCCCGGATCTCGCGCTGCTGGACATCCGGATGCCGCACAAGAACGGTATTGAGGCGGCCCGCGAGATCACCCGGGCGTCCGGTGGCGCCACCAAGGCACTGATGCTGACGACGTTCGGCCTCGACGAGTATGTGTATGACGCGCTCGCGGCCGGGGCCAGCGGCTTCCTGCTGAAAGACACCACGTTTCCCGAACTCCTGCATGCCGTGAGGGTCGTGGCGGAGGGCGATGCGCTGTTGGCGCCCGAGCTGACCAAGCGGCTGATCGCGGAGTTCGTCAAGCAGCGGTCGGCGCCGGTTCCCGTGCGCACGGTGCGGGAGCTGACCGGCCGTGAGGTGGAGGTGCTCATCCGGATCGCCCAGGGGCTGTCCAACGCGGAGATCGCCGATCGGTTGACGATCACCGATCACACCGTCAAGACCCACATCAACCGGCTCTTCGCGAAGATGGGCCTCCGTGACCGCGCTCAGGCGGTGATCCTCGCCTATGAGCTGGGGCTGGTCGTGCCGCAGGGCCGACGCCCCGACCCTCCCCCGCGCGCCTAGTGGCGCCCATCCCCCAAGGAGCGATCCATGGCATGGCAACGGTTTGCGGCGCGGTTACTCCGCCGTGTCGTCGTCCAGCACCACCACGCCCTCGGCGGCGAAGGAGATCCCCACCCGGTCTCCTGTCTCCGGCGCCTCGTGGAGTGGGCACGCCGCCTCGATCTGCGGTCCGCCCGCAGGCTGGAGCAGCAGCGCGACATGGGTGCCACGGAACGTCCGGGCCGCGACGGTGCAGGGCAGCCCGCCCGCCGCGGAGGTCAGCCGGACGCCGGCCGGGCGTACGAGCAGGCGGCAGGGCCCGTCCGGGGTGCCGTCCGGTACTGGCACCTTGCCCCACGGGGTGGCGGCGGCCCCACCCTGCACGGTCGCCTCGACGACGTTGTCGAAGCCGAGGAAGCGCGCGACGAACGCGCTGGCGGGCCGTTGCCAGACCTCCAGCGGGGTGCCGCTCTGTGCGATCTTGCCGTCCCGCATCACCACGACCCGGTCGGCCAGCGCGAACGCCTCCCCTTGGTCGTGGGTGACGGCGAGCACCGTCGTCCCCAACTCGCGGAAGAGGCGCCGCAGTTCCACGACGAGGCGCTCGCGCAGCCCGCGGTCCAGTTGCCCGAGCGGCTCGTCCAGCATCAGCAGCCGCGGGCGCGGGGCGAGCGCCCTGGCCAGCGCGACCCGCTGCTGTTCGCCGCCGGACAGCGATGCCACGGCCCTGCGGTGGGCGCCCGGCAGCCCGACGAGGTCCAGCAGTTGGGCGACGGTCCGCTCCTGGTCGGCGCGGTGGGTGCGCCGCATGCGCAGTCCGAAGGCGACATTGCCCGCGACATCGCGCTGCGGAAAGAGCTGGTGGTCCTGGAACATCAGCCCAACGCCGCGCCGGTGGGCGGGGACCCCCGTCTGGTCGCGGCCCTCCAGCAGCACCGCGCCCCGGTCGGCGTGCTGCAGTCCGGCCACCACCCGCAGCAGGGTGGACTTGCCACTGCCGCTGGGGCCCAGGACGCAGACGATTTCCCGCGCGGACACGTCCAGGTCCACCGCGTCGAGGGCAGGGCGGGCGCCGGGCGCGCCGAAGCGGACGCTGACGCCGTCCAGCCGCAGCATCTCCGGTGCCGTGGTCCCGGTCCGTGCCGTCATCTAGAACTCCCCGGAGTGGTCGATGGGGGCACCGCCGGCCGAGCCCGTCCGGGGCTGGAGGCGGATGCGTTCCAAGGCCAGGAGGGCGCCTGCGCACACCACCATCAAGATGGTCGACAGGGCCATCGCCTGGCCGTAGTTGAACTCCCCGGCGCGGCCCAGCAGCCGGGTCACGGCCACCGGCAGGGTGGGCTGGTCGGGCCGTGCGATGAAGACGGTCGCGCCGAACTCACCGAGCGACACGGCGAAGGCGAAGCCCGCCGCAATGAGCAGGGCCCGCCGCACCATCGGCAGGTCCACCTCGCGCCAGACCTGCCAGGGCGAGGCACCGAGGACGGCCGCCGCCTCCCGCAGCCGGCTGTCGACCGCGCGCAGCACGGGCAGCATGGTGCGGATCACGAACGGCACGCCCACCAGCGCCTGGGCGAGCGGCACCAGCCACCACGAGGACCGCAGGTCGAGCGGGGGCTTGTCGAGGGTGATCAGAAAGCCGAAGCCGACGGTCACGGCGGAGACGCCGAGCGGCAGCATCAGCAGCCCGTCGAAGCCGCGCAGGAGCCGGGTGAGCATCGGTGTCCGCCCGGCCGGCCCGCTCCGCGGCCGGGAGCGGGTGAGCGCGGCCGCCGCCAGGCCGCCGATGAGCAGGGCGATCGCGGTGGCCGCCACGCCGTAGGCGAGGGAGTTCCACAGGGCGTCGAGCGGTGCCACGGCGAAGGTGCTGTCGGCGGAGGCTGCGGAGCGCAGTGTCCGGTAGAAGACGAGCCCGTAGCCGTCGGGCCCGGCGAAGGACCGCTCGACGAGTACGACCAGCGGCAGGACGAGCAGCACGGCGATGACGACGAGCGTGCCCCACAGCAGCGCCCACTGGCCGCGGCCGCGCGGCCGGCGCGCGGTCCGCGAGGCGTCGACGAGCCGCAGGGCGGTTTCGCGGCGCCGCACGGTCCAGGCGTGCAGCGCCAACAGCCCCAGTACGGCGGCGAACTGGATGAGAGTCAGTACGGCGGCGGTGGGCAGATCCAGGAAGTCGGCGGTCTGCCGGTAGATCTCCACCTCCAGCGTCGAGAAGGTGGGCCCGCCCAGGATCTGCACGACGCCGAAGGAGGTGAAGGTGAAGAGGAACACCATCAGTGCCGCGGCCGCCACCGCCGGCCCCAGCGCGGGCAGCGTCACCTTCCGCCAGGCCGCGAACCGTCCGGCGCCGAGCACCCGGGCGGCCTCTTCCTGACGCGGGTCGAGCTGAGCCCAGAGTCCGCCGACGGTGCGGACGACGACGGCATAGTTGAAGAAGACGTGCGCCAGCAGGATCGCCCACACCGAGGTGTCCAGCCGCACGCCCCACAGGTGGTCCAGCAGTCCGCCCCGGCCGACGAGTGCCAGGAAGGCCGCGCCGACGACGACGGTGGGCAGCACGAACGGCACCGCCACCGCCGCCCGCAGCAGTTGCTTGCCGGGGAAGTCGAAGCGCGCGAAGACATAGGCGCCGGGCAGGGCGACCAGCAGCGTCAAGGCGGTCGAGGCGGCGGCCTGCCAGAGGGTGAACCACAGCACATGGAGCACGTCCGGGTCGCCGAGTACGGCGCCGAACCGTCCGAGCTGCCACTGCCCGCCGTCCTTCAGCCCCCGTCCGACGATCGCGGCGACCGGGTAGGCGAAGAAGAGCGCGAAGAAGGCGAGCGGCACGGCCATCAGACCGAGCCGCACCGCCGTTGCGCGCGCGGGCCCCCTGCGACGGGTGCGGACTACTTCAGAACGAGCGAGGACCACTGCTTGATCCACTGGTCGCGGTTCTTGGTGATCGTCTCCGGTGCGAGCGTCGTCGGCTTCTCGATCGCCGTGCCGTAGCGGGTGAACAGCTCCGGCACCGTGGCGTCCTTACGGGCCGGGTTGACGAACATCTGCAGCGGCATGTCCTCCTGGAACGTCTTCGACAGGAGGAAGTCGAGCAGCGCCTTGCCGCCCTTCTCGTTCTTGGCTCCCTTGAGCAGTCCACCGAATTCGATCTGCCGGAAGCAGGTGCCGGTCGCGACGCCGGTCGGGGCCTCCTTGGGTGCGGGCTTCTTGCCCATCACCTCGGCGGGCGGGCTGGAGGCGTAGGAGACCACGAGCGGCTTGTCGCCCTTGCCCTTGCCGGCCGCGGAGCCCGAGAAGCGTTCGTTGTACGCCTGCTCCCAGCTGTTGACGACCTCGACGCCGTTGGCCTTGAGCTTCTTCCAGTAGTCCGGCCAGCCGGCCTCGCCGTGGGTGGCGATGGTGCCGAGCTGGAAGGCGAGCCCCGGAGAGGAGGTGGCGGAGTTCTCCGTGACGAGCAGTCCCTTGTACTGCGGCTTGAGGAGGTCATCGAAGGTCTGCGGTGGCGCGAGCCGGTGCTGGGTGAAGTAGGCGCGGTCGTAGTTGACGCAGATGTCGCCGTAGTCGAGGGGCGTGACCCGGTGGCCGTCCTTGTCGAGCTGGAGGCCGGCGGGGACGCTGCCGAGGCCCTTGGCCTCGTAGGGGGTGAAGAGGCCGGCGTTCAGGCCGCGGGAGAGCAAGGTGTTGTCGATGCCGAAGAAGACATCGCCCTGCGGGTTGTCCTTCGACAGGATCGCCTTGTTGACGGCTTCGCCGGCGTCTCCGCCCCTGATCACCCTGACCTTGTAGCCGCTCTCCTTCTCGAAGGCGGCCAGGACGGACTTGGAGGCGTTGAACGAGTCATGGCTGACGAGCGTGACGGTCTTGGCGTCCACGCGGTCGCCGCTGTCCGAGCTGCCGCACCCGGCGAGTGCGGTCACGCCGGCCACGGCGGCCAGCGCTGCCGCGGTGATCCTGCTGGTGGTGCTCACTGATTTCCTCCTGGCTGGCCAGGAAGAGACGCGGCCCCGCCCGGTGTCCGCTGCGTTCTGCGTCGGTGACGTTCGGCAACGGACGGTGGGCGGGGCGCAACAGCATGAGTGACGACCGAACTTCCTACCCGGAATGACCCGGGCGAGGTTCAAGGGTCTGCGGGCGCCGCAGGGCTGCTACGACGTCTCCGCACTCTCAGCGCTGTGGCGCTCCCCTGTCGGAATGTGCGTTTGTTCGACGCCACCGTACCAGCGGGCGGTCAGCGCTCCGAGGCCGCGAGCTGTCCGCAGGCGCCGTCGATCTCCTGGCCCCGGGTGTCCCGGACGGTCACGGGCACGCCGTGTGCCTCGATGGCCCGGACGAACGCCAGCTCGTCCTCGGGCCGCGAGGCGGTCCACTTCGAGCCCGGCGTCGGATTGAGCGGAATGAGGTTGACATGGACCCGCTTGCCCTTGAGCAGCCGTCCCAGCAGATCACCGCGCCACGCCTGGTCGTTGATGTCGCGGATCAGGGCGTACTCGATCGAGACCCGGCGGCCGGATTTCTCGGCGTACTCCCAGGCCGCGTCGAGCACCTCGCGGACCTTCCAGCGGGTGTTGACCGGCACGAGGGTGTCCCGGAGCTCGTCGTCGGGCGCGTGCAGCGACACCGCGAGCCGGCACTTGAAGCCCTCGTCGGCGAACCGCAGCATCGCCGGCACCAGCCCGACGGTGGAGACGGTGATGCCGCGCTGGGACAGCCCCAGCCCGTCGGGCTCGGGGTCGGTGAGCCGCCGGATCGCGCCGACCACCCGCTTGTAGTTGGCGAGCGGCTCGCCCATGCCCATGAAGACGATGTTGGACAGCCGTGCCGGGCCGCCGGGCACCTCACCGTCACGCAGCGCCCGCATGCCGTCGACGATCTGGTGCACGATCTCGGCGGTGGAGAGGTTCCGGTCCAGGCCGGCCTGGCCGGTGGCGCAGAACGGGCAGTTCATGCCGCAGCCGGCCTGCGAGGAGATGCACATGGTGACCCGGTCCGGGTAGCGCATCAGGACGGACTCGACGAGGGTGCCGTCGTGCAGCTTCCACAGGGTCTTGCGGGTGGTGTCGTCGTCGCACGAGATGTGCCGCACCACCGACATCAGGTCCGGAAGCAGCTCCGCCGCCAGCTTCTCGCGCGCCGCCGCGGGGATGTCGGTCCACTGCGCCGGATCGTGCGCGTAGCGGGCGAAGTAGTGCTGAGACAACTGCTTGGCGCGGAACGGCTTCTCGCCGATCGCGGCGACCGCCTCGCGGCGCTCGGCCGGGCTGAGGTCGGCGAGATGCCGCGGAGGCTTCTTGGCGCCGCGGGGGGCGACGAACGTCAGTTCTCCCGGGGCCGGGCGTGCCATGGGCGGAAACTCCTCTGTACGACGAGGCCCGGCGGCTTCCGCCGGCGCGCGACCGAGGGCCGGACGGGGAGGGAAGCAGGAGACCTCACGGATCGTCCCCGCGGCCGCGGGGACGGAAAGGGCGCGCCGCGAACGAGCAGCGCGCCCTTCAAGGGTAACCGGCGGCGCTCAGCCCGATCCCACGAAGATCACGAACAGCAGCCACACCACCGGGGCGGTCGGCAGCAGCGAGTCCAGCCGGTCCATGATGCCGCCGTGACCGGGCAGCAGGGTGCCCATGTCCTTGATGCCCAGATCCCTCTTGATCATGGATTCGCCGAGGTCACCGAGGGTGGCGCTGACCGCGACCGCCAGCCCCAGCAGCAGGCCCTCCCACCAGGCACCGCCCTTGATCAGGAACTCCATACACAGCGCGCCGGCCACCATCGCGAAGAGCACCGCGCCCACGAGCCCCTCGCGGGTCTTTCCGGGGCTGATCCGCGGCGCCAGCTTCTTCTTCCCGAAGCGCCAGCCGACCGCGTACGCCCCGGTGTCGCTGACGACCGTCAGCAACAGGAACGTCAGCACCCGCTGAGGCCCGTCGTGCTCGGCCGCCAGCATCAGGGCCACGAACGTCGCCAGGAACGGGACGTAGAAGGCCGCGAACACCCCGGCGGTGACGTCCCGGAGGTAGTTCTGGGGCGCCTCGGTCATCCGCCAGACGAGGACGGCGAGCGCGGTGAGCGCCATCGCCACCCACGCCCCCTCGGCACCGCGCACATATCCGGCGATCACCATGGCGGTGCCGCCGACCGCGAGCGGAACGAGCGGCACCCGGATGTCCTTGCGTTCCGCCAGCCGCGAGGTCAGCTCCCACAGACCGACGACGACGGCGAGCGCGATGACGCCGATGAACACCGGCTTGTAGACGAAGAGCGACGCGAGGATCACCGCGCCGAGTCCGACGCCGACCCCTATGGCGGCACGCAGATTGCGCCCCGCGTTCTTCTTCTGCGGTTTCACTGGGTCTTGGTCGGACCCGGGGAGCGAGGTGGGCATGGGCTCCTGCGGCCTGTCGTCGCGGAACAGGGGGCCACTCAGGCGAGCAGCCCCCCGGTCGTCCGGGTTGTCCCGGTCATCCCGGATGTCCCGATCGTCGTCCTGGTGGCCGCCCGGTTGGGGCACGATGGGCATGGGCCGAGTCTGCGCCGCACCGCCCCCGTCGTGCACGGGACCCGCCGGGGCGGGAGGCGCCGCCCCGCGCAGCGAGGCGGCCGGTCCGTGGTCGGGCGGTCCCCAGTGGCCGGCGCCGGGCGGGGTCCCCCAGGATGACTCGTTCATCAGACCTCTAGGAGCTCGGATTCCTTGTGCTTGAGGAGCTCGTCCACCTGCGCGACGTACTTCGCGGTGATGTCGTCGAGCTCCTTCTCGGCACGACGCACCTCGTCCTCGCCGGTCTCCTTGTCCTTGACCAGCTTGTCGAGGGCGTCCTTGGCCTTGCGGCGCACGCTGCGGATCGAGACCTTCGAGTCCTCGGCCTTGTTCCTGGCGACCTTGATGAACTCCTTGCGGCGCTCCTCGGTGAGCTCCGGGAACGTCACACGGATGATGTTGCCGTCGTTGCTCGGGTTGACACCGAGGTCCGAGTCGCGGATGGCCTGCTCGATGTTGCGCAGCGCGCTCTTGTCGAACGGGGTCACCACGGCCATCCGCGGTTCCGGGACCGAGAACGACGCCAGCTGGTTGATAGGCGTCATGGCGCCGTAGTAGTCCGCCACGATCTTGTTGAACATCGCCGGGTGCGCACGCCCGGTGCGGATCGCGGCGAAGTCCTCCTTGGCGACCACGACGGCCTTCTCCATCTTCTCCTCGGCTTCGAGGAGGATCTCTTCGATCACCACTTGCTCCTGGTCTTTTCGGTAGGAAGCAGAGCCTCGCCCCTGCCGCGCGTCTTCTCCTGCACGGTGTCCGACCGGCAGGCGGTTGTCCATCCCCGTACCGAGGTCTTCCCGCGGTCGGGGGTTGCCGCCCGTACGGGCCTGCACCCGCACGGAATCACGGCAGTTGGGGCCGTCAGGCCCGGGTGTTCTGATCGCTGACGAGCGTGCCGATCTTCTCACCCTTCACCGCACGCGCGATGTTCCCCTCGGCGAGCAGCTCGAACACGAGGATCGGGAGCTTGTTGTCACGGCACAGCGTGATGGCGGTGGCGTCGGCGACCTTGAGGTCGCGGGTGATGACCTCGCCGTATTCGAGGGCGTCGAACTTGACCGCGTCCGGGTTCTTCTTGGGGTCGGAGTCGTAGACCCCGTCCACCCCGTTCTTGCCCATGAGCATGGCCTCGGCGTCGATCTCCAGGGCGCGCTGGGCGGCAGTGGTGTCGGTGGAGAAGTACGGCATGCCCATACCGGCGCCGAAGATGACGACCCGGCCCTTCTCCAGGTGGCGGACCGCGCGCAGCGGGATGTACGGCTCCGCGACCTGGCCCATGGTGATGGCCGTCTGGACGCGGCAGTCGATGCCCTCCTTCTCCAGGAAGTCCTGGAGGGCCAGGCAGTTCATGACCGTACCGAGCATGCCCATGTAGTCGGAGCGGGCCCGGTCCATGCCGCGCTGCTGGAGTTCGGCACCGCGGAAGAAGTTGCCGCCGCCGATCACGACGGCGATCTCATAGCCGTCGCGGACCACTGCGGCGATCTCACGGGCAATGGCGTGCACGACGTCGGGGTCGACGCCCAGTCCGCCGCCGCCGGCGAACGCCTCACCCGAGAGCTTCAGAAGGAAACGCCTCCTGTCGCCCTTGTCGGCTTTGTGTGTGTCCGCGCCGTCGGCACCGTGATTCATTGAGCTCTCCTCGTGCACATACGAAGAAGGCCACTGCCGTGGGTCTGGGTCAGATCCCTGTCCGGCAATGGCCTCCTCGTCACATCTGCGGCCGGCCGATGAGCGGCCGACTGCGTACGACCCTAGCGGGGCCGCAGGTCATTCGCTGCCTTCGTGGCAGGCTCAGATGCCGACCTTGATGCGCGCGAAGCGCTTCAGGGTGACACCGGCCTCCTGGAGGACCTTCTCGACCGACTTCTTGTTGTCGAGCGCGTACGGCTGGCCGAGCAGCGTCGCGTCCTTGAAGAAGCCGTTGAGGCGACCCTCGACGATCTTCGGCAGCGCGGCCTCGGGCTTGCCCTCGGCGCGGGTGGTCTCCTCGGCGACGCGGCGCTCGGCCTCGACGACCTCGGCCGGGACGTCGTCCTTGGCGAGGTACTTCGGGGCGAAGGCGGCGATGTGCTGCGCGATGCCCTTGGCGACCTCGGCGTTGTCCTTGTCGAGCTCGACGAGGACACCGATCTGCGGCGGCAGGTCGGGCATGGTGCGGTGCATGTACGCCGTCACGTAACCGTCGGAGTACTGCGCGAAGCGGTCCAGGACGATCTTCTCGCCGAGGTTCGCGTTGGCCTCGTCGACGAACGCCTGGACGGTCTTGCCGGGCTCGATCTCGGAGGCGAGCAGGGCCTCGATGTCGGCCGGGTTGGTCTTGGCGACATGCGCGGCCAGGGCGTTGGCGACGGACTGGAACTTCTCACCCTTGGCGACGAAGTCGGTCTCGCACTTCAGCTCGAGGATCAGGCCGGAGGTGTTGTCGTCGGCGATCAGGGAGACCACAGCGCCGTTCTCGGCGGAGCGGCCCTCGCGCTTGGCGACGCCCTTCTGACCCTTGACGCGCAGGACCTCAACGGCCTTGTCGACGTTGCCCTCGGCCTCTTCCAGGGCCTTCTTGCAGTCCATCATGCCGGCGCCGGTGAGCTCGCGGAGCTTCTTGACGTCAGCGGCGGTGTAGTTCGCCATGGTCTGTGAATCTCTTCTCGGAATCGCGAAAGTCGAAAGATCTACGGGTGGACGGCGGGGGCGGCGCTTGTGGCACCCTCCCCCGCCGTCATCAACCGGTCTTGAGGTCAGCCCTGCTCGGCCGGCTTCTCGGCTTCGGCGGCGGGGGCCTCGGCCTTGGCGGCCTCGTCGTCGGACTTCTTGTCGCCCTCGAGCAGGTCGCGCTCCCACTCGGCGAGCGGCTCGCCGGCCTTCTCACCCGGCTTCTGGTCGCCGGTGGCGGCGCCGGAGCGGGCGATCAGGCCCTCGGCGACGGCGTCGGCGATCACGCGGGTGAGCAGGGTGACGGAGCGGATCGCGTCGTCGTTGCCCGGGATCTTGTAGTCGACCTCGTCCGGGTCGCAGTTGGTGTCGAGGATCGCGACAACCGGGATGTTGAGCTTGCGCGCCTCGCCGACGGCGATGTGCTCCTTCTTGGTGTCCACGATCCAGACGGCGCTGGGCACCTTCTGCATCTCGCGGATACCACCGAGGGTCTTCTCCAGCTTGGCCTTCTCACGGGAGAGGACCAGGAGCTCCTTCTTGGTGAGACCGGAGGCGGCCACATCCTCGAAGTCGATCTGCTCGAGCTCCTTCAGGCGCTGCAGACGCTTGTAGACGGTCGAGAAGTTGGTCAGCATGCCGCCGAGCCAGCGCTGGTTCACGTAGGGCATGCCCACGCGGGTCGCCTGCTCCGCGATGGCCTCCTGGGCCTGCTTCTTCGTACCGACGAACATGACCGAGCCGCCGTGGGCAACGGTCTCCTTGACGAACTCGTAGGCGCGGTCGATGTACGACAGCGACTGGAGCAGGTCGATGATGTAGATGCCGTTGCGCTCGGTGAAGATGAAGCGCTTCATCTTCGGGTTCCAGCGGCGGGTCTGGTGCCCGAAGTGGACGCCGCTCTCCAGCAGCTCCCGCATCGTGACGACGGCCATGGCCGTACTCCTTGTTGTTCTCGGTTCCACCACGACCGGCCGGCCGCGGTGCCTGACGCCCCGACGCGCCTGCCAGGGGAGGAACCGGGTGGAACCTTCCGAGGACCGAGGAGCGCGGCCGACGTGCTGCCCGAATGGGACTGGTGCACTGGTGGCGGGGCGTGCGAAGTCGACCCGGTGACCCGGATCGCCATCAGAAGTGTACGGGACGGGCGATGCACCGGGCGACACGCACCATTTCGTGCCCCGGCAGGGTGACGCCGTTATCCACAATCGCTGCGTCGTCCACAGCTTTTGACCAAGATCCCCGCGCCGGCCCCGCATCCGCCAAGGTCGACCCATGCGACGACTCACCGGCCCCGCCAGGCGCCGCCCCCGAACCACCCGCCCGCCTTCCCTACGACCGACCGTGACCCACTCACGACGCTCCGCCCCGCGATGGCGCGGAGAGCGCACCGGGTACCGGCCGGGAGAACGACCTCTCGGCAAGCGCATCCCCCATGTTCCTCATGTCTCTGAAACGCCTCATGTCCCTGAGCCCCCTCGCTCGCAGGCGCCGGGGCCACCAGGGCCATCGGAGCCACCGGACGGTCACGCATCGGATGCGGGGCCGGCGGAGGTGAGGCCGGGGCTGAGGACGGGGCAGGAATCAGCACCGGGATCGGGCCCGGAATCGGTGCCGGCGCCGACACCGGCCAGGACGGTTTGTAAGCACATGCCGTCCCCCGCCTTGAGCCGACAGAGCGGAAGACGTTCACTCGCTGCGCTCGCCACGTGCGTGCTGTGGGCCGTGCCGCCGGCGGCGGTGATCGGTTCCGCCGGTGTAGCCGACGCCGCGACCCCCTACGCCGTGGCCGCACCGGCACCCGGACCGGCCCGTCCAGCGGAGGACCGCTCCTGGCCGGTCGACGGCCCCGCCGGCACACACCCGGTGGTGTTGCGCGGGTGGGACCCACCTCCGACCCCATGGGCGGCGGGGCACCGAGGCGTAGACCTCGCAGCATCCCGTGGCGCGGTCGTGAAGGCCGCCACGCACGGCCGGATCGCGTTCGCCGGCACTGTCGCCGGCCGCGGCGTCCTCACCATCGAAGTCTCGGACTCGGGTCATCCCCCCTTACGCACCACCTACGAGCCAATCCGCGCCACCGTCCGCGAGGGACAGCACGTCACCGCAGGTCAGCCCGTCGGCGTCCTGGAGGACGGGCCGTACCACTGCCGCGCCCCGTGCCTTCACTGGGGCCTGCTCCGCGGTACGACCTACCTGAACCCGCTCTCACTGCTTCCACCGGAGGCACTCCACAACGGCCCCTCGCGACTGCTCCCGGTCTTCGGCATCCCCGAACCCGAAGCCGTCCCGGAACCCGGACCGGCCCGTCCGCATCATGAACAGCCGGCGCCAACGGCTCAGGAAACGACGGACTCGTCAGCGGGCACCACGGGCGCGGGCCTGCTCGGCGCGGTCACGCTGGCGGGGGTTGCGGTGTGGGCCCTCGGTCGGCTTCACCGCGGGCGGGAACAGAGCCTGCACGCCGGGCGGCGCGCCTCCGGCCCACGGCCTGCGAGCAGGAAACGGCAGCTGGGGTGAGTGCGACGTACCAACGGCCGCGGCGAAAAGGGAAAAGGAGCAGGTGCGAGGGAGGGAAGGAGATGACCACACGAAGGGTGTGAACGAGTAAGCCACCCGATGTGCCGTGGGGGTATCGGAGGACTCCCACGGTGCGGAACCGCAAGATCATGGCACGCCCGAATGCGGGCTGCGGGCTGCGGGCTGCGGGCTATCGAGTGGGCGGTGGAGGAGGCGGGGGTGGGTGGGCCCGGGGCGGGGGGTGGGGGTGGGGGGCGGGGCGGGCCCCCGGGGGAGGGAGGCCAAGCAGTGTCTCGGGGTATGCCCCGCATGAGACGGGCGGCACGCACGAGCCTCGCCCGACGCACCCACGGTTCACCCCAGGCCCGCGTCGGCCTTCAGCCACGTACTCCCTTGAGCGCCATGGCTACCGCCGCCTCGGTGATCTCCTCCGGGTCTTCGGCGGCGCCGAGTTCGATGCGGCGGACCGCGGCGTCGACGACGCCCTGGAGCAGCATCGCGGCGAGGCGCGGCTGCGCGTGTCCGAGCGCGGCGAGCGCCTCGACGATCATGGCGATCAGTCCGCCGTGCGCCGCGCGGATCTTCTCCCGTGCCCCGGCGTCCAGCTCCCCTGCGGAGATGGCGACGACGGCGCGGTGGCGGCGGTCGCCGACCAGCGCCAGCTGCCGGCGCACATACGCCTCCACCTTTGCCTCGGGTGTCTCGGCACTCTCCATCGCCGCCTCGACCTCCGCGGCCCATACGGGGAAGTCGACGGCACACAGTTCTTCGACGACCGCCGCACGGGAGCGGAAGTACTCGTATACGGAGGAGCGCGCGAGTCCCGTGCGCTCGGCGAGGGCAGGGAAGGTCAGCGCCTCCGTGCCGCCCTCGGACAACAAGGTGCGAGCGGCGTCCAAGAGGGCGCCGCGCTGCATCGTCCGGTGCTCGGCCACCGAGGCCGCTCGAATCCTGGGCACGTCACCACTGTACGGATGGGGTCCTGGCCGTGGCACTCCGCATCGCGACACGGATCGGCGTCGGTGCGGTCAGCCGCGCCCGGCCTTGCCTCGGGCCAGGGCCGATTCGCCCGCGGCACGCTGTCGGCCGGTGCTCCCCGGTTGGACCTGCCGGCCTGTCGTCCCTCATCACTTGGTCCAGAGGCGCAGTCCTGACCCGTCAGTCCAGGAGCGGTCCGCAACAGCCGGCTGCCCAGGTTGCCCGACGACGTCTCGGCGAAGCCCAGCCTCCGTCCCGGCCACCGCCGGTTCGGGTCCTCGCCTGGGAGGACCGCCGGCCCTCAGCGCCCCACGTCTGCCAGCTTCGCCCGGAGCTGGAGTACGGACTTGGTGTGGATCTGGCTGACCCGGCTCTCGGTGACGCCGAGTACGTTGCCGATCTCGGCGAGAGTGAGGCCCTCGTAGTAGTAGAGGGTGACCACGGTCTTCTCGCGGTCGGGCAGGGTGTTGATGGCGCGCGCCAGCAGCCGTCGCAGTTCGCGGTCCTCGGCGATCTCGACGGGGTTGTCCGCGGCGGTGTCCTCCAGGGTGTCCATGAGGCTGAGGCGTTCGCCGCCCTCGCCGTTGACGTGGAGGAGTTCTTCCAGCGCGACCACGTTCGCCAGGGACAGCTGGCTGAAGACGCCGTGCAGCTCCTCCAGCGGGATGCCCATCTCGTCGGCGACCTCGGCCTCGGTCGGCGTGCGGCGCAGCTGTGCTTCGAGGGTGGCGTAGGCGCGTTCCACGGCCCGGGCCTTCTGGCGTACGGATCGTGGGATCCAGTCCAGGGCGCGCAGTTCGTCGATCATCGCGCCGCGGATGCGGGTGATGGCGTACGTCTCGAACTTGATGGAGCGTTCGGGCTCGAATTTCTCGATGGCGTCGATCAGTCCGAAGACTCCGGAGGAGACGAAGTCGGCTTGCTCGACGTTGGGCGGCAGTCCGACGCTGACACGGCCCGCGACGTACTTGACCAGCGGTGAGTAGTGCAGGATCAGCTGTTCCCGCAGGCGTCCGTCGCCTGACGCCTTGTAGGAGCGCCACAACTCGTCGAGCGAGGTGGGCGGGGCGGGGCGCACGCTGCCGCACGCGGCGGGTGGTACTGCCGCGCGGTCAGACCCGGAGGTGTGCTGGGGCATTCGTCGCCTTGAGCCGTTCTGCCGAGACGGGGGTGGGTGGGTGTATGAGGCTTGAACTGTCGTGAGCGTAGCGTGACCGAGGCGTCGCGGTGCGCGAGGAAGTCGGGTTGGGTGTGCGCAGATACGTTCCGCTGCCCGCACCCCAGGGTTACTTCGCGCGACACGGCGGCACCCGGAAGGAGTGCCGGAAACGCGTTGGCCGGAGCGGCACACCTGGCGGGCGGTACGGGCGAACGCGGCGCCGCGGCGGGCGGGAACCCGCGCGTACGCTGCGCCTTGCCGTCGGTACCCAAGGAGTCGGCCACACCTGCCGAAGCGCGGCAAATCTGGATTCTGCGGTCATTCCCCTCACCCTTTCACCCGTTCGCGCCAGGTCAAGTACCGCCTCGCCGGGAACCTTCGGTCGAGTTGACGCGTCGCACCAACTCCCAGCGCTCACCGCACCTTTGAACGAATCCGAGGGACTGAAGCTCGAAGAGCTTGCCCTGGGTGAGGTCACGGGGCGTGCCCGACTCCCGGGCCAGGTGACCGGTATCCGCGCCACCGCGAGCGGGCAGGGCTTCGAGGACGCGGAGCGCGGCCGGGTCGAGCAGATCGCGGGCAAGGGTCGGGCCGCGACGCTCGGGCGCGAGGTCCCCGATGCTGCCGACGAGTTCGACGACCTCGTCTGCGTCGGTGACCACCGTCGCCTCGCCGCGCAGGAGTTGATGCACTCCGGCGGACAGTCCGCTGGTGACCGGGCCGGGCGTACCCATCGTGAAGCGTCCGAGGGCCAGGGCGCGCCGGGCGGTGACGAGTGAGCCGCTGCGGAGTTCGGCCTCCACCACGACCGTGCCGCGGGTGAGGGCGGCGATGACGCGGTTGCGCTGGACGAAGCGGCTCCGGGTGGGGTGGTCGCCGGGCGGCAACTCGGCGACCACCAGCCCCTGTTCGGCGATCCGGTCGATCAACTCGGTGTGTCCGCGCGGATAGGGGTGGTCCACGCCGGAGGCGAGCACGGCGACGGTCGGGCCGTCGGCGGCGAGGGCACCTCGGTGGGCGGCGCCGTCGATGCCGTACGCGGCACCGGAGACGACTGTCCAGCCGCGGTCGACGAGCCCGGCGCCGAGGGTGGTGGCGAGGTGGGCGCCGTATTCGGTACAGGCGCGCGCCCCGACGACGGCGACCGAGCGCAGCGCCCAGATCCGCAGGTTGGCTCTGCCCCGCACCCAGAGGCCGATGGGCCGGGTGTCACCGAGATCGTCCAACTGGCCGGGCCATTCCTCGTCGCCTGGGCAGAGGAAGCGGCCGCCGAGCGCGGCGACGGCGGCGAGATCTGCCGTGGGGCGGGCTCGGGCGGCGCGTAACCGGAGACCCGCGATCTTGGTCGGGCCGGCGCCGAGGGGCGGGGGCGCGTTGTCCTGGGAGAGCGCGTGCCAGAGGGCGACCGGGCCCATCTCGCGCAGCCAGCGGCCGGCGGTTTCGTCACCGGGTTCGAGGATGCGGGTGAGGGCGGCGCGGGCCGCTCGCTGTGGTTCGTAGGTTTCGAGCGTGGTGGATACGGGGTGGGGTGCGGGGTGCTTTCGGGCGGCGGAAGCCGTGCTCGGCTGCCTGGTCTCCGCCTTCGGCTTCGCCCGGTGCCCTGTGCCGCGCCTCGACGCACGGCCTGTGTCCCGGCTCGGTCCGGAACCCGTTTCCCGCCTCGGCCCCGGCTCCTCCCCGCTTGTGACGAAGCCCCATTCGTCGAGGGTGTTCATCGTTCACTTCCGTTCTCCGCTGAGCGGGCGAGGGCGCTCAGCAGAAGCGAATCCGGCGACTGCAGGCGGGAATCCGGCGTCTCTTGGGGCCGCTTCCCCGGGGCTGTCTTCGCCGGGGTACCTGCGGTGGCCGTTGGCGCCGCCGCGCCTTTCACCTCCGCCTCCAGCCCCGTCTCCGTCTCTGCCTCCACCTCTGTATCCGCTGTATCCGCTGTATCCGCGCCCGGAGGCTCTTCCCGTTCGGCGTTCTGCCGCCCTTCCGCGCTCGCCTTCGGCCGTGCGTCGCCCCTCGGTTGTGGAGTCGACGTGGCGGTGGCAGCCAGACGCAGTCCGGCCCCGGGCCCCGTGCCCGCGTCCCTTCGCGCTCTCTGTGCCGTGCCGGTCGCCGTTCCCGTCGCCGTCGTAGTCGCCGTCGTTGTTGCTGTCGTTGTTGCGCCGCGTCGTACCCCCGTCCGGAGTTCCAGCGCCCAGTTGACGTCCTCTTTCGTCGGGCGGTCGCGGCCGGCGAGGTCGGCTGCGGTCCAGGCGACACGGAGGACGCGGTCGAGGCCACGGGCGGTCAGGAGGCCGCATTCGAGGTCGCGTTCGGCCTGGGCGAGTGCTCCGGGGTGTACTGGCCAGCGCGTGCGCAGTTCATGGCCCGGTACCTCGCTGTTGGTCAGCCAGGGCGTGCCGTCGAAACGGGCTGCGGCGCGTTCACGGGCGGCGCGGACGCGTTCGGCGACGGTGGCGGTGGATTCGGCGCCGCGGCCGAACGCGATCAGTTCGGAGCGGGCGACCGGTTCCACGGCGATCCGGAGGTCGACGCGATCCATCAGCGGTCCGGAGAGCCGGGCGCGGTAGCGACGGATCGAGGAGGGCCGGCATTCGCAGCCGCCGGCGGTGGTGCCGTGCCGTCCGCACGGGCATGGGTTGGCCGCCAGGGCGAGCAGGAAGCGTGCGGGCATCCGCAGCATCCCGCCGGCGCGGGCCACGACGATATGGCCGGATTCGAGTGGTTGGCGGAGCGCGTCCAGGACGCGCGGACTGCATTCGGCGGCCTCGTCCAGGAACAGTACGCCGTGGTGGGCGAGCGAGACGGCCCCCGGGCGGGGCAGGCCGGTTCCGCCGCCGACGAGGGAGGCCATGGTCGCCGAGTGGTGCGGGGCGCAGTAGGGCGGGCGGTGCACCAGTGGCTGTCCCGGTGGGAGAGTGCCGGCGACCGAGTGGACGGCCGTGACTTCCAGGGACTCCTTGGGAGTGAGCGGTGGGAGCAGTCCGGGGAGGCGTTCGGCGAGCATGGTTTTGCCTGCTCCCGGCGGGCCTTTGAAGAAGATGTGGTGGCGTCCGGCGGCGGCGACCTCCAGGGCGCGTCGGGCGTTGTGCTGGCCGGCGACGTCGGCGAGGTCGGGGACGTGGTCGCCCTGCGGCAGGCCGGGGGTGACTCCGGTGCCGGGCATCACGAGGCCGGCCAGCAGGGGGTCGGGGCGGCCTTCGTCGAGGGGGTTCTCCTCGTCGGGGACCGGTTCGTCCGCGAGCACGGCGATGAGTTGCCGCAGGCTGCGGATGCCGAGGACGGAGACGCCGGGGACGAGTGAGGCTTCGGCCACGGTCTGCTCCGGTACGACGACCTGGCGGTAGCCGGCGTCGGCGGCGGCGATGACCGCGGGCAGCACGCCGCGGACGGGGCGGACGCGGCCGTCGAGGCCGAGTTCGCCGATCATCATCAGGTCGGTGAGCTCGCGGGGATCGAGCCGTTCGGCGGCGCCGAGGACGGCGCAGGCGACGGCGAGGTCGAAGCCGCTGCCGCTCTTGGGGACGGATGCCGGGCTGAGGCCGACGGTGAGCTTCTTCTGCGGCCACTCGGCGCCGGAGTTCACGACAGCGGCCCTGACCCGGTCCCTGGACTCGACCAGGCTCTTGTCGGGCAGCCCGACGAGGGTGAAGGCGGCCACGCCGGGCTCCAGGTCGGCCTGGACCTCGACGACGACTCCTTCGACGCCTACGAGGGCGACGGAGCAGGTACGGGCGAATCCCATCACGCCACCCCTCGTACGTGCTCGACCACGGGGGCGCCGCGGGCGGGCAGCAGGACACCGATGACATCGATGCGTACGCCGCCGGGCGGTGGGCCGCCGTGCCGTTCCAGCCAGCGTTCGGCGAGCAGGCGCAGCCGGGCGGTCTTCTCGGGCCGCACGGCGGCCATGGGGTGTTCGTACCAGCCCGCGCGGCGGGTCTTGACCTCGCAGACGACCAGGGCGTCACCATCGACGGCGATGATGTCGATCTCTCCGTAGCGGCAGCGCCAGTTGCGGTCGAGGATCCGCATCCCGGCTTCGGTGAGCCGCCGGACGGCCAGGTCCTCGCCGTATCGGCCGAGGGCGCCGCGGGAGGTCGTCGGTGGGGTGGGTGCCGTCGTTTTCGCCGTTCGGGCCGGCTTCACCGTCCGCGCCGTCCGCGCTGTTCGCGACGCCGGGGGCCGCTCCCTCGGCCCCGGACCGTGGCTCCCCGCCGCTGGTCCGCCGGGGCGCCTCGGGTCTGCCGGAGTGCCGTTCCTCGACGTGGTGTGCTGTCCCGTACGTGCTGCTGCTTCCGCGGTGGCGGCCTGTCGGCCGGCCTGTGTGGCGTTCATGCGGTACCACCTCCGGCACCGACTGTGACGCCTCCGCACGGATCTATTGGATCTTGGTGGATAACCGCCCGGCTGTGGATAACTTCGTCACCCGACAGAGCGACGAACAGGCATATCGCCGACCGGCCACCGCCCAGCAGCCGACAGCCCTCCAGCCGGGCCGGCGCAAAATCTCAGCCCGAAGCCTCAGCTCGCCCCGAAGCCTCGGCTCCGCCCGGAAGCCTCAGCTCCCCGGAAGATCCAGATCGCTCTTGTTCAGCTCCTCGATGTTCACATCCTTGAATGTGAGCACCCGCACCTGCTTGACGAACCTGGCCGGGCGGTACATGTCCCAGACCCAGGCGTCGGCCATCGAGACCTCGAAGAACACTTCACCCTGGACCGAGTGCACCTGCATCTCGTAGTCGTTGGTGAGGTAGAAGCGACGCTCGGTCTCGATCACGTATTTGAACAGCCCGACGACGTCGCGGTACTCCCGGTAGAGCTTCAGCTCCATCTCGGTCTCGTACTTTTCGAGGTCCTCGGCGCTCATGGCAGATCCCCTTCAGCCGTGCGTCCCCCTATTGTGCGTCAGACCCTCTCGGTCTCCAGGAGCACCGGCGCACTCGGGGGCCCTTCGTCGAGCAGCGTGCGCAGCAGCTCGGCGAGTCTGGTCGGATACACCGTCTCATGCGACGCCGACAGTTCCTCCGAGGTCCACCACTTCAGTCCGGAGACGCTACGGCGTTCCAGGTCCGTGTGGCCGGCGGTATCGGTGGCGGTCCGGTGGGTGCGTGCCAGGTAGTACCACTCGTCCTGCTCCCAGCGTCTCCCGTCGAACGGAAAGGCGCAGCGGCGTTTCCACAGGAGCGGGCCGAGGGTGACGCCGGTGATGCCGGTCTCCTCGGCGAGTTCCCGGCGAGCCGCCTCCGCGCGGGTCTCGCCGCCCTCCAGGCCGCCGCCGGGGGTGAACCACCAGGTCTCCGCCGGACGGTCCGGTTCGAAGCCGTGGAGCAGCAGAATGCGGTCCTCGGGGTCGAGCAGCACGACCCGGGAAACCTGGCGCACAGCCCCGCCCCGGGCCTCGTCAGCTCCATCAACCCCATCAGCGCCATCAGTGATGTCAGCCTCAACGGCCTCAGCCGTCGCTCCGGCCTCACGCTCAGCAAGCGCCTCGCCGCACACCTCCGGTCGCTGCCCCCTCTCCCGCTCCCCCGCCGGCTCACCCACGCCCACGACTCCGTCCCTTCCTCCGTGCGATCGGCCCGTATGCCGCACCACCAAGGATGAGCACAGCGCCGGCGGCGACGGCGAGGACGATGGGCCGGAGCGGGCCCGGCTGGGAGGTGCCTCCGGGGAGCGCGGTGAAGCTTTCGGGGCGCTGGAGCATGCCGACGCTGCCGAGCGGCCAGGCGCGGGCGTCGACCCGGGCGGCGACGGCGCTGCGCGGCACCGAGCCGTTGTCGCCGTCGGTGAGGTGGACGCGGGAGTCGAGGGAGTCGCTGCGGTGGTCGCCGAGGAGGAAGAGCTGGCCGTTGGGGACGACGGCCTTGAAGCCGACGGGCGAGGCGGGGCCGGCGGCGCGGAGGTACGGCTCCTCGACGGGGGTTCCGTTGACGGTCAGCAGGCCCTTCTTGGTGCAGCAGGCGACCCGGTCGCCGCCGACGCCGACGACCCGCTTGACCATCGGCAGGTCGCCCCAGGTGGTGTCCTTGAAGACGACGATGTCGCCGCGGCGTATCTCGGAGCCGTTCACCTTCTCGGCGAGGACGCGGGCGCCCGCGGCGATGGTGGGCGACATGGAGTCGGTGGGCACGGTGTACGGGCGGTAGAGCAGCGCCCCCCAGACGAAGCCGCCCAGGAAGAGCACACAGCCGACGGCCACGGCCAGACCGGACAGCACTCTGCCCGTGGTCCGGCCGTGGCCGTCCGTCGTACGTTCCGTACCGCTCATCCCAGTGCTCCCGCCCCGCGGGCCGGGCCCGCGTCGAAGATCCGGGACGGCACCTTACCCGTGGTTACGCGCCGCGGTCAGCCTCCGGCGACGCCAGATCACGAGCGGGACCGCGCCGGCCAGGCCCAGCGCGGGCGGCGCCGCGGCCATCGCCTTGTTGATCCCGGGCTGGTCGAAGGTGTCCGGCACGGGGAGGGTCGCCCAGCGGTTGACGGGCCAGGCGATGGTGAACGCGCGGCCGACGACCTCGTCCTCGGAGACCGTGCCGTTACCGGGGAGGTTCTGGTGGTAGCGGGAGTCCAGGGAGTCGTCGCGGTGGTCGCCCATCACCCAGATCCGGCCCTTGGGGACGTGGATCGGGCCGAACGGGCGGTCGCCGCACGGGGTGGCGCCGGGGTAGATGTAGGAGTCTTCCTTGAGCGCCTTGCCGTTGACCTTGACCGGGCCGCTGCCCTGGCACTCGACGGTGTCGCCACCGACCGCGATGACCCGCTTGATCAGGTCCTTCTCCTCGGCCGAGGGCATCAGGCCGATGAAGCTGAGCACCTTCTGGACGGGGTTGGGCTGCGGAGTGGGGGTCTCGTTGAGCCAGCCGCCCGGGTCGTGGAAGACGACGACCTCGCCGCGCTGCGGTTTGGAGCCGAACCACGGCGTCAGCTTGTCGACCAGCACCCGGTCCCCGCGCTGGAGGGTGTCCTGCATGGAGTCGGACGGGATCGAGAACGCCTGCACCAGAAACGTTTTGATCAGCAGGGCGAGGAGCAGGGCGATGCCGATGAGGATCGGCAGCTCCTTCCAGAAGGCACGCGGCTTCTTGCCTTTGGTCACGCTGCCGGTCGCCTCCTCGTCGGCCGCTGTGTCGTCCGACTGCTTCGATGGATCGGTGTGCGGCAGGCCCGCTGCGGACCCGCCTGACTGCGCCTGTGGCCGATGTACGGAACTCGCCGCCTGCGGCGCGGACTCACCGCGTCCCGCCGGCTCTTCGGGCTCTTCGGTTCCGGACCGCGCGCCGACCGCCAAGTCCCCCACATCTGCTCCTCACTCCGCGCTCTCGCCTGCCCGTCAACCGGTGCAGGCCCACCACTCCCATAACGAGCGGGAGTTCCGCAGGGGTCGGGAGTACGGTCAAACTCTCGGGTGACACCCTATGCGTTCCCATCGCGGCCGATGCCTTGGCACCCGGCGCGTCGTGCACGCCGGTGAAGGTGTCGGGCTCCTCCAGGAAGCGCCAGTGGCTGAACGGCCAGGCGATGACGACGGCCCGGCCCACGACGTTGTCCACCGACACCGTGCCGTCGTAGGGCTCGTCCAGGTGGTAGCGCGAGTCCGCCGAGTCGGAGCGGTGGTCGCCCATCACGAAGATCCGCCCGGTGGGGACGTTCACCGTGAACTTCAGCTGGGACGGCGGGTTGCCGGGGTGCACGTAGGGCTCGGTGAGCGGCGTGCCGTTCACGGTGACCCGGCCCTTGACGTCGCAGCAGCGGACGGTGTCGCCGCCGACCGCGACCACGCGCTTGATCAGGTCCTGTTCGTCGGCGGACGGCAGCAGCCCGATGAAGGTCAGGAAGTCGTTGACCGGTCCGGGGCTGCCGGTGGACTGCTTCTGCTCACCCTTGAGCCAGCCGCCGGGGTCCTTGAAGACGACGACGTCACCGCGGTGCGGTGTGGCGCCGAACCACGGGGTGAGCTTGTCGACCAGCACCCGGTCGCCGATCTTGATGGTCTGCTCCATGGAGCCGGACGGGATGACGAACGCCTGCACCAGGAAGGTCTTCAGGACCAGCGCGATGGCCAGCGCCACACCGATCAGGATCGGGATTTCCTTGAGGTAGGAGCGGCGTCTGCGGCGCTTGATGCGCTTGGCCTGGCGGCGGCGCTCGGCCCGCCCGCCGGTCGCCCGCCCGCCGGCCGCTCCGTCGGCCTCGCCGGTCCCGCCGGTGCCCCCGCGCCTGCCGCTCCCGGGGGTCTCGCGCCCGTGGCGGGGGCGCCCGCGGTTACCCATGGGTGCCTGCCGGTGCCGGTATACGGGCCGGGGCCCCCGGGGTGTCGAGGGAGCCCCAGCGGCCGACCGGCCAGGTGATCAGGCCGGCGCGGCCGATCACCTTGTCGACGGGGACGGTGCCGCCGCCGGGCTCGCCGAGGTGGTCGCGGGAGTCGCTGGACCGGGAGCGGTGGTCGCCCATGACCCAGAGCCGGCCCGGCGGCACCACGATGTCGAAGGGGACCTCGGAGGGCGCGTCCCCGGGATGGAGATACCCCTCGGTCACCGGCTCACCGTTCACGTTGATCCGCCCCCGTTTGTCGCAGCAGGTCACATGGTCCCCGCCGACGCCGATGACGCGCTTGACGTAGTCGGTGTCGTCGGACCGGGCCAGGCCCAGTGCCGCGCCGGCCTTGCGCAGCAGTCCCGTGACGGGATTCTCCTCCTGCTCCCTGTGAACGAACGATCCGGTGCCGTCGAAGACGACGACGTCGCCGCGCTGCGGGGTGGAGCCGAAGCGGTAGGCGAGCTTGTTCACCAGGACCCGGTCACCGACCCGCAGGGTGTTCTCCATGGAGGTGCTGGGGATCAGGAACGGCTGCGCCACGAAGGTGCTGAGCAGGAACAGGAAGGTCAGGCAGAGCGCGAGGAGGGTGACCGGCCGGTACCGCAGGCGCGCCACCCGGGTCCGGAAACGCGCGGAGCGCGACCGCGACTCCGGCCCCTGGTCGGGGTCCGGAGCGGGGTCGCGCTCCGTGAGCTGTGCGTCGGTGTCCATGGGGCCCAGAGCCTATCCGGCCGGGCCCGGACGCCGGTCGCGAGCGTGGCCTCGCGGTGCACCGGGGCGGCTTGCCGCCGCCCGGTGCGGCGCGGCTCAGCGCTCGCGCTTCTCCTTGATCTTGGCGGCCTTGCCGCGCAGCTCGCGGAGGTAGTACAGCTTGGCGCGGCGGACGTCACCGCGGGTGACGACCTCGATCTTCTCGACGATCGGGGTGTGCACGGGGAAGGTGCGCTCGACGCCGACCGAGAAGCTGACCTTGCGGACCGTGAAGGTCTCGCGCACGCCGGAGCCCTGGCGGCGGATGACAACGCCCTTGAACTGCTGCACGCGGGAGCGGTTGCCCTCGATGACGCGGACGTGGACGTTGACGGTGTCGCCCGGGCGGAAGGCCGGGACGTCGCTGCGCAGTGCGGCGGAGTCGACGGAGTCGAGGAGGTTCATGACCTGCTGCTTTCTTCGCTGATGCCACAGGTCATCAGCGGAATCATGTCGGAAGGACTGAGGCGCTGCCAGGCCGCCGGGCGGGCGTCGTTCCCCCTGTGGCAGGGGCGCACGCCGGGCGCGGACAGCAGCGGCTCATTCTTCCATGGACTGACTCGTCCGCCCAAATCGGCCGTCCTCACCGGGGGCCCATCCCAGGATGGACAGGGTTTCCCGGTCCTTCTTGTCGAAGGCGGCGGGGTCGGCGCGCTCGATCAGGTCGGGGCGGTTGCGGTCGGTGCGCAGGAACGCCTGGTCGCGGCGCCAGCGGGCGATCCTGCCGTGGTGGCCGCTGAGCAGCACCTCGGGGATGGTGCGGCCGCGCCACTCCGGGGGCTTGGTGTAGACGGGGCCTTCCAGGAGGTCGGCCATCGCCCCGGGGGCGAAGGAGTCGTCCTGGTGGGAGGCGGCGTTACCGAGGACGCCGGGCAGCAGCCGGGCGATGGCCTCGACCATGACGAGGACCGGGGCCTCGCCGCCGGCCAGGACGTAGTCGCCGATGGAGACCTCGCGGACGTCCAGGCGGTCGCCGTACTCCTCGATCACACGGCGGTCGATGCCCTCGTAGCGGGCCGGGGTGAACACCAGCCAGGGCTTGGCGGAGAGCTCCACGGCGAGCTGCTGGGTGAACGGGACGCCGCTGGGGGTGGGGACGACGAGGACGGGTGCGCCCTCGCCGGACGCCAGGACGTCGTCGAGCGCCGCGCCCCACGGCTCGGGCTTCATGACCATGCCGGGGCCGCCGCCGTAGGGGGTGTCGTCGACGGTGTGGTGCTTGTCGTGGGTCCACTGCCGCAGGTCGTGGATGCGCACGTCGAGCTGTCCACGGGCGCGGGCTTTGCCGACCAGCGAGACGTTCAGCGGCTCCAGGTACTCCGGGAAGATCGTGACGACGTCGAGCCGCATCAGCTGTCCTCGCGGCCGGAGGCGATCTCTGCTTCGTTCTCGTCGAGGAGTCCCGGCGGCGGGTCGATGACCGCGCGCTGCTCCTGGAGGTCGATCTCGGGCACGATCTCGGCGACGAACGGGATCATGACCTCGCCGCCCTCGGGGCGGGCGACGATCAGCAGGTCCTGGTAGGGCAGGTGGGAGACCTCGGTGATCCGGCCGACGGCGGTGCCGTCGCGGGTGACGACGTCGAGGTCGATCAGCTGGTGGTCGTAGAACTCCTCGGGGTCCTCGGGGAGTTCCTCGGGGTCGACCTCGGCGATCAGCAGGGTGTTGCGCAGCGCCTCGGCGGCGGTGCGGTCCGTGACGCCCTCGAAGCGCAGCAGCAGCCGGCCGCTGTGGACCCGGCCGGTGGCGATGGTCAGCGGCCCGGCGGCGGACGGGTCGGTGGCGAGAACGGCGCCCGGGGCGAGCCGGAGTTCCGGTTCGTCGGTGCGCACCTCGACGGTGACCTCGCCCTTGATGCCGTGGGCGCGGCCGATCCGGGCGACTACCAGCTGCACTTGTGCGCTCCCTTTGCGGCTAAACCGCCGCCGCTTTCGCGGACGTGGTTGCGGAACGTCGGGGTTCCTCAATTGATGGTGGCGGTGGTGGATCCGATATGAGGGTGACCGTGGCACCGACCAGGAGTGCCCTCAGGTTCCACGGTCACATACGGCTCGGGCCGGGGACGACCCGAAGGCCCTCCCCGGCCCGAGCCGGTGTTCAACTTGGATCAGCGAACTTGGTCGACGTCGACGAGGTCGACGCGGATGCCCCGGCCGCCGATGGCGCCCACGACGGTCCGCAGGGCGCGGGCGGTACGGCCGTTGCGGCCGATCACCTTGCCGAGGTCGTCGGGGTGGACCCGGACCTCCAGCACGCGCCCGCGGCGCAGGGTGCGCGAGGCTACCTGCACGTCGTCGGGGTTGTCGACGATGCCCTTGACGAGGTGCTCAAGGGCCTCCTCAAGCACGCTCAGTCCTCGGTGGACTCGGAGGTGGACTCGGCCGCGGCCTCGTCCGCCTTCTTGTCGGCCTTCTTCGCCTTCGGGGTGATGGCCTCACCCTTCGGCTCGTCACCGGAAGCCTTGGCGGCGGCCTCGAAGAGGGCGCTCTTGTCGGCCTTCGGCTCGGCGACCTTCATCGGCGCCGGGGCGGGCAGACCCTTGAACTTCTGCCAGTCACCGGTGACCTTGAGGATGGCCAGCACGGGCTCGGTCGGCTGGGCGCCGACGCTCAGCCAGTACTGCGCGCGCTCCGAGTCGACCTCGATGCGGGAGGGGTTCTGCACCGGGTGGTACAGGCCGATCTCCTCGATGGCGCGGCCGTCCCGGCGGGTGCGGGAGTCGGCGACGACGATGCGGTAGTGAGGCGAGCGGATCTTGCCCAGACGCTTCAGCTTGATCTTGACTGCCACTGGAGTGGTGTCTCCTGGTCTTGACGTGGTGGGGCACAACGAGATGCCACGTGGGGTTGCGGTACTCGGGGCCCCGATGGACGCGTCAGTCGGAGGAGAGAGGGGTCCTGTGCGACTGTCGAGTACAGCTGGCAATTGTGCCACACGCCCGAAGGTCAGCCGACCGCGGCCACCTCGGGGATCCGGAAGGGCTTTCCGCAGCCGCCGCAGACGATCGGCGCCTGGGCCAGGACGGACGGGACGACGCGGACGTTGCGCCCGCAGTCGCAGACGGCCTTGACGCGGACGCCGCCCCCGGAGGAGCCGTGCCGGGCGGCCGGCCCGCGGAAGCTGCGGGCGGTGTCGGTGGCGGTGGCGGCACTGTGGGCCCTGAGGGCTCTGGTGAGCCGCTCGATGGTGGGCCGGTAGCGCCGTCTGGCCTCGGGGTTGAGTGTGACCAGCGAGAAGCCGCTGCTGGGGTGCGGCTCGTCGGTGTGGTCCAGGCCCAGCTCCTCGGCGATCGCCAGGAACCGGCGGTTGTGGTAGCGGCCTGCCCGTGAGGTGTCGCGGATGCCGCGGGCGGCGGCGATGCCGTGGACTGCCTCGTGGAGCAGCCGTTCGAAGGAGAGCTCGGCGCCACAGGCGGACGAGGACTCTCCGATCAGGGACTCGGGCGCGGCCAGGTCCGGCAGCTCGGGGTGGTGCCGTTGAATGTCGGCCCACGCGAGCGCCAGCTCGGCGGCGAGAACAGGCGGTGTCGTGCTCACGTCGTGACAACGAGCCGGAGTCGCCCGGTGTTCCGATTCCGGGGCATCTCAAATAATTTGCACGTACCGGTCAGTTTCCGGGCAGGGGGCGCGGCACGTACGCGGTGCGCCGATCTGCGGAGAAGGCGCCCGTGGACCGCAAGCCGGTACGTAGGGCGCGTACCCCCGCGTACGCCACATGGCGTAACACCTCCGCACGGCGGCGCGCCGGCCGCCGGCGACGTTACCGACGGTACGAACCACCGTGGACTCCGGCCCCGCCCTTCCACCGTAGGGCAGCCGGAGCGGGACGCCTTCGGGGGGCTCCGGCGGTGGCCGGCGGCGCGCGGCGCCGCTGCCGTGGCGGGACCGCACTGTCCGGGGCACCCTGGAACGGCGCTGCGGGAGCGCGGCGGCCGGCGCACACAGGGGCGCGCGGGAGCCAAACCCCGGCGCACCCTCTGGACGCCCCGTCGGATGCGCAGTTGTCTGGATCGTGGGGGCGCACAACGCTCGGAAACACGGGGGCGGACGGTACTGATCAGCTTCGGGTTCTCGGCGAATAGGGGCGCTATCGATGTCACCCACGCTCGTGCGGCACCAGATTCCGAACACCGCGTCCGCGCACCCTGACGACCCGGCCCCGACGGCCGGCACCCGCGCCCGCGACTGGGCGGAGATCCAGGAGCGGATGCTGGTCCCCCTGTACGAGGCCGCGTACGACCGGCTGGGCATCGGGCCCGGCACCCGGCTGCTCGGGCTGGGCTGCGGCTCCGGGCTGGCGCTGCTGCTCGCGGCCGCACGCGGGGCGCAGGTCAGCGGGGTGGACGCGGACGAGAGCCGGCTGGAGCTGGCCCGCGAGCGGCTCACTCCGGACGGGATGCCGGAGGTCACCCGGCTGGTGAGCGGCGGGCTGGCGGACGCGGCACCCGAGGACGCGGGATTCACCGTGATCACGGCGTTCCACCCGGTGGGGTGCGGCGGTACCGAGGAGCTGACCGGTGCGCTGACAGCCGCGACCGCGCTGGCCGAGCGGGGCAGTGCGGTGGTGCTGGGCGGCTGGGGCCCGGTGGAACGGTGTGCGGCGGCCGGCGTGCTGCGGATCGCGCAGCGACTGGTCGCCCCGGCGAAGCGCCTGGGCGCGGGCTGGCGGCCGGCCGGACGGGACGACCTGGAGGAACTGGCGGCCCGGGCGGGGCTGCGGCCCGACGGGTCAGGGCGGGTGGCCTGCCCGTTCGGCTACGCGGACCTGGCGAGCGCGGTGCGCGGGATGCTGTCGACCGGACTGTTCGAGGAGGCGCTGGAGGTGGCCGGGCCGCGGCAGGTGGAGAAGGAGCTGGCCGAGGCGCTCCATCCGTTCCAGCGGGCGGACGGGACGGTCTGGATGGCGAACGTCTTCCGGTACCTGATCGCGCGCACCCGTTAGCCGGCGCGCCGTCCCGCGCGCGTACGGACGAGCCCCCGGAACGCGCGTACCGGCGGGCACCGGAAACGGGCGAGCCCCCGGCCACGGAAGAGGTGGCCGGGGGCTCGCCATACGTACGGTGCCGGGCGGGCGCCGGTTCAGTTCATGAACTTCTTGAATTCCTCGGGGAGTTCGAAGTTCTGCGGGTCCTGGCTGTCCTGCGGCAGACCGAAGGCGCTGCCGGCCGCGGCCTCGCGGCGCGCCGCCGCGGCCTCCTCCTCGGCCTTGCGCTTCATCGGGTTGCCGCTCTTGCGCTTGCCCTTGGCCTGCTTGATCTGCTTCTTCTTCCGGGCGCCGCCGCCCCCCATCCCGGGCATCCCGGGCATGCCGGGCAGTCCGCCGCCCTGCGCCATCCGGGACATCATCTTGCGCGCGTCGAAGAACCGCTCGACGAGGCCCTTGACGGTGCTGACGTCGACACCGGAACCCCGGGCGATACGGGCCCGGCGCGAGCCGTTGATGATCGTCGGGTCCTGGCGCTCGGCCGGGGTCATCGACTTGATGATCGCGGCCGTGCGGTCGACCTCGCGCTCGTCGAGGTTGTTGATCTGCTCCTTCATCTGCGCCATGCCCGGCAGCATGCCGAGGAGCTTGGAGATCGAGCCCATCTTCCGGACCTGCTCCATCTGGGCCAGGAAGTCGTCGAGCGTGAACTCCTTGGGGCCCTTCGCCAGCTTGGCCGCCATCTTCTCGGCCTCTTGCTGGCTGAAGGTCTGCTCAGCCTTCTCGATGAGCGAGAGCATGTCGCCCATGCCGAGGATGCGGGACGCCATGCGGTCCGGGTGGAACGCGTCGAAGTCGTCCAGCTTCTCGCCGTTGGAGGCGAACATGATCTGCTTGCCGGTGACGTGCGCGATGGAGAGCGCGGCACCACCGCGGGCGTCGCCGTCCAGCTTGGAGAGCACCACGCCGTCGAAGCCGACGCCGTCGCGGAACGCCTCGGCGGTGTTGACCGCGTCCTGGCCGATCATCGCGTCGACGACGAAGAGGACCTCGTCCGGGGAGACCGCGTCGCGGATGTCGGCGGCCTGCTGCATCATCTCGGCGTCGATGCCGAGGCGGCCGGCGGTGTCGACGACGACGATGTCGTACTGCTTGGAGCGGGCGTACTCGATGGAGTCCTTGGCGACCTGGACCGGGTCGCCGACGCCGTTGCCGGGCTCGGGACCGTAGAAGGCGACGCCGGCGCGCTCGGAGACGACCTGGAGCTGGTTGACGGCGTTGGGGCGCTGGAGGTCGCAGGCGACCAGCAGCGGCGAGTGGCCCTGGGCCTTGAGCCAGCGGCCGAGCTTTCCGGCGAGGGTGGTCTTACCGGCACCCTGGAGGCCGGCGAGCATGATCACCGTCGGGGGCTGCTTGGCGAAGCGGAGGCGGCGGGTCTCGCCGCCGAGGATGCCGATGAGCTCCTCGTTGACGATCTTGATGACCTGCTGGGCGGGGTTCAGCGCCTGGGAGACCTCGGCGCCGAGGCCGCGCTCCTTGACCTGCTTGATGAAGGAGCGGACGACCGGCAGGGCGACGTCCGCTTCCAGCAGGGCGATCCGGATCTCCCGCGCGGTGGCGTCGATGTCCGCCTCGCTCAGGCGGCCCTTGCCCCGGAGGTTTTTGAAAGTACTCGCCAAGCGGTCGGAAAGCGTATCGAACACGGCGGTCGTCGATCCTCGGGGTCGGGGGCGTGGGTCCGGTCGGGTTCTAGGGTATCCGGCCCCGCAAGCGAACCGGTCCCTGGCCGGGGGGAGCGGGATCTGTGGAGGGGGCGCGGGGGTGGGGTGCACGGGCCGGGGGGGGGTGCCGTAGGGGGTGGGCGAACGGATCCCGTAGGGGGCGGGGGCGCCCCTTGCGGGCCACAACGCGGGGGTGACGGAGGGTATTCCGGTGGCTGCCGTCAGGTGGTCGCGGTGTTCGGAGCGTTCGCGGAAGTCGGGGCGGTCGCGGTAGTCGGAGCGTTCGCGGTGTTCGGGGCGGTCGCGGTAGTCGGAGTGTTCGGGGCGGTCGACGTGTTCGGAGTGGCCGGGCCCTGGAGGGCGTCCTCCACTGTGCGGGCGACCTTGTGGGACTCCGCTTCGGGGAGCGGGCGGCCGTGGGGGTCGGTGACGTAGAAGGCGTCCACGGCGTTGGCGCCCAGGGTGCTGATGTGGGCGCTGCGCACGGCGACGCCGGCCGTCTCCAGGGCGCGGCCGATCCGGTGCAGCAGTCCGTGCGCGTCCTGGGCGCGGACCTCGATGACGGTGGCGGTGCGGGAGCTGCCGGCGGCGACGGTGACGCGCGGCGGCGGGGCCGGGGCGGCGCGGGAGCGGCGGGCGTAGGCGCGCTCGCGTTCGGCGAGCCGGCCGGGGACGTCCAGGGAGCCGTCCAGGGCGCGGACGAGGTCGGCACGGAGCCGGCCGGCCTCGGGCAGCGAACCGTACTCGGCGGCCACCCGCCAGCTCAGCAGCAGCACGGGGCCGAGACCGAGCGGGTCGAGGGTGCGCAGGTCGGCGGCGCGGACGGTGAGGCGGTGCAGCGCCAGCACGCCGGCCGCGGCGGGCAGCACGCCGGGCTGGTCCGGGACGGCGATGAGGAGTTCCACGCCGACCGGTTCGGGGGCGGTGTCCGTCGCGGCGCCGGCCGGTTCGGCGGGGTCGGCGGTGGCCGGCGGGCCGGTCTCGGGGCGGGGACGCAGGGTGAGGACGGGGCCGCCGGTGCGCGCGGCCTCGACGGCCAGGCGCTCCTGTTCGGCCGTGGGGGCGTCGGTGCCGCGCGCCTCCGGCGCCGGCTCCCCGGCCAGCCGGTCGGCGACGCGCTGGACGAGGGCGGCGACGAGGCCGGCGCGCCAGGAGCTCCACGCGGCCGGCCCGGTGGCGAGCGCGTCGGCCTCGGTGAGGGCGTGCAGGAGTTCCAGGGTGCCGGTGCCGCCGACGGCCTCGGCGACCGCGCCGACGGTCTCCGGGTCGTCCAGGTCGCGGCGGGTGGCGGTCTCGACGAGGAGGAGGTGGTGCCGGACGAGGGTGGCGATCACCGCGGTGTCGCCGGGGCCGAAGCCGAGCCGGGCGGCGACGTCGCGGGCGATGGTCTCCCCGGCCACCGCGTGGTCGCCGGGCCAGCCCTTGCCGATGTCGTGCAGCAGGGCGGCGACCAGCAGCAGGTCGGGCCGGTGCACGCGGCGGGTCAGCGCGGCGGCGCGGACCGCGGTCTCGACCAGGTGGCGGTCCACGGTCCAGGTGTGGACGGGGTTGCGCTGGGGGCGGCAGCGGACGCGTTCCCAGTCGGGCAGCAGGCGGGCGAGGACGCCCTCGGCCTCCAGGGCCTCCCATACGGGCACGGTGGGCGCGCCGGCGCCGAGGAGGGTGACCAGCTGCTCGCGGGCCTCGGCCGGCCAGGGCACCGGGAGCGGCGCGGCGGCGGCGCAGCGGCGGATGGCGTGGGTGGCCAGTGGCAGTCCGGCCTGGGCGGCGGCGGCCGCGGCGCGCAGCAGCAGGACGGGGTCCCGTTCGGGGCGGGCGGTGCGGGCCAGCACCGCCTCGCCGTCGAGTTCGACGACGCCGTCGGCGAGCGGGGAGCGTTCGCCGCGGTCGGCGGCGCGGCCGGGCAGCAGCCCGCGCAGCACCGGTTTGACGGACCGGGCGCGCAGCACCCGGCCGACCTCGCGCCAGGTGACGTCGGCGGCGTAGGCGATGGTGCGGGCGGATTCGTAGGTCCGGCGGAGCAGGGTGTCCGCGTCGAGCAGGCCGAGGGCGCCGGCGACCTGGTCCTGCTCCTGGAGGGAGAGCCGGTCGGTGGCGCGCCCGGTGGTGAGGTGGAGGGCGTCCCGGGTGTCCAGGAGCCGGGTGCGGGCGGCCTCCAGTCCACCGCGGGGGGCGTCGGCGAGCCAGGAGGCGGCGATGGCGCGCAGCGCGGTGGCGTCCCGCAGGCCGCCACGGGCCTCCTTGAGGTCGGGTTCGAGGAGGTACTGGAGTTCGCCCTGGCGGGCGGCGCGCTCCTGGCAGAGTTCGCGGAGTTCCGGCAGCCGCCGGGGGGCGCTCGCGCGCCAGTCGGCGTAGGCGGCGGTGCGGACCGCCGCGGTCAGTTCGGGGTCGCCGGCGAGGTGGCGGGCGTCGAGCAGGCCCAGCTGCACCCTGAGGTCGTCGCGGGCGGCGCGGCGGGCCTCGGCCGGGGTACGGACGGAGTGGTCGAGGTCCAGGCCGAGGTCCCAGACGGGGTACCAGAGGCGGTCGGCGAGGGCGGCGAGGTCGCCGGTGTTGGCGCGGCCGTCGTGCAGCAGGAGCAGGTCGAGGTCGCTGCGCGGGGAGAGTTCGCCGCGTCCGTAGCCGCCGACGGCGACCAGTGCGGTGCCGGGGGTGCCGGGGCCGGCGGCCCGGGCCAGCAGGGCGGCGAGCCAGTCGTCGGTGAGGCGGGCCAGGGCGGCGCGGCGGTCGGGGCCGGTGGCGGTGTCCTGCTGGAGGAGCCGCAGCCGGGCGGCGGGATAGCCGCCGGGCCCGTCCCCCGGGGCGGGAGCCGCGGGGGACACGGTGTGGTCGGCGCTGTCGGTCAACTCCGGTTCTCCTTGGTCGTGTTGCCCCCACGGTCCCCGCGGTGCGGCCGCCGCCGCCCGCCGCCCCCGGCCGGCGGCTCACAGCGCGTCGGGTCCGCGCTCCCCGGTGCGCACCCGTACGGCCGTCTCGACGGGGACGCTCCACACCTTGCCGTCACCGATCTTGCCGGTGCGGGCGGCCTTGACGACCACCTCCACCAGCTCCTCGGCGTCGGTGTCCTCGACGAGCACCTCGATCCGGATCTTGGGGACGAGGTCGACGGTGTACTCGGCGCCCCGGTACACCTCGGTGTGCCCGCGCTGCCGTCCGTATCCGCTGGCCTCGGTGACGGTGAGGCCGTGCACCCCGAAGTCGTGCAGGGCTTCCTTCACCTCGTCGAGCCGGTGCGGCTTGATTACCGCCGTGATGAGCTTCACGCGTCCACCTTCCTGGTCAGGGTCTCGCCGAGTGCCGTGGTCCTGCGGGCCGCCGTGCCGCCGCCCGCGCCGGCGAAGTCGTACGCGGTCTCGGCGTGTGCGGCCTGGTCGACGCCGCTGATCTCCTCGTCCTCGCCGACCCGGAAGCCCATCACCAGGTCGATGGCCTTGGCAAGGACGTAGGAGACGATGAGCGAGTACAGCAGGACGGCGGCCACGCCGACGGCCTGTTTGCCGAGCTGGCCGAAGCCGCCCCCGTAGAGGAGGCCCTTGGCGTCGCTCTGTACGCCGCCGGTGGCGAACAGCCCGATCAGCAGCGAGCCGACGACGCCGCCGACGAGGTGGACGCCGACGACGTCCAGGGAGTCGTCGTAGCCGAACTTGTACTTGAGGCCGACGGCCATGGCGCACAGCACTCCGGCGATCACGCCGACCGCGATCGCGCCGAGCGGGCTGACCGCGCCGCAGGCGGGGGTGATGGCGACGAGTCCGGCGACCGCGCCGGAGGCGGCGCCGAGGGTGGTGAACGAGCCGTGCCGGAGCTTTTCGTAGGCGAGCCAGCCGAGCATCGCGGCGGCGGTGGCGACCTGGGTGTTGACGAAGGCGACCGCGGCGACGCCGTCGTCGTTGTTGAGCCAGGAGCCGGCGTTGAAGCCGAACCAGCCGAACCACAGCAGGCCGGCGCCGAGCATCACCAGCGGCAGGCTGTGCGGCCGCATCGGGTCCTTCTTGAAGCCGATGCGCCGGCCGACGACGAGGATCACGGCGAGCGCCGCGGCGCCGGCGTTGATGTGGACGGCGGTGCCGCCGGCGAAGTCGATCACGCCGAGCTTGAAGAGCCAGCCGCCGTCGGCCCACACCCAGTGGGCGACGGGGAAGTAGACGACGGTCACCCACAGCGCGGCAAACAGCGCCCAGGCGGTGAACTTCACGCGGTCGGCGAGGGCGCCGCTGATCAGCGCGGGGGTGATCACCGCGAACATCAGCTGGAAGACGGCGAAGACGTAGACGGGGATGGTGGTGGTGCCCCAGAGCTGGGTGAGGCCGATGTGGCCGAAGCCGGCGAAGTCGGCGTTCCAGCCGATGACGCCGCCGGTGTCGGTGCCGAAGGCGAGCCCGAAGCCGTAGAGCACCCACAGGACGGTGACGATGCCCAGGCTGATGAAGCTCATCATCAGCATGTTCAGGACGCTCTTGACCCGGACCATGCCGCCGTAGAAGAAGGCCAGGCCGGGGGTCATCAGCATCACCAGTGCGGAGCAGATGAGCATGAACCCGGTGTTGGCGGGGCTGAGCGTGGCTTTCTCCGCGAGGCCGTCTGCGAGCGTAAGGATGCCTGGGGGCATCGGCGTCTCCTCGTCGTCGATGCGGCCCGTGCGGGTGTGGGGTGGGCCGGCTTCGCGATGAGGGTGTCGCGGCGCCGTTTCGGCCAAACCTTGCGGGTGTTTCACCGGGGTGACGAAGTGGGCCCGCGTGTTACGCCCCGGTGAACTCCGACGTCGTCGGTGGGCGGTCCGTCAGCCCGCGGCGGCGGTCTCCGGGAGCTGGCGGGAGAGCTCGTCGCCGAGGTGGATCACCTCGGCGACGGTGCCGAACTCCCGGACCGCGGTGTCCACCGTTTTGCGCAGCCGGGTGTTGACCCGTTCGGAGCGGACCTGGCGGGCGAACGGTATCGCCTGCTGGGCCATCGCGGCGCATGCCTCGGGCTCCTTCTGGAGGAGGTGGACGGTGGCCATCCCGATGAGGTTGAGCGCGTAGGAGCGCTGGTGCTCGGGGTCCTTGGCGAAGAGTTCAACGGCGCGCTGCATGACCGGTTCCGCAAGCGAGGCATAGGTGGGGCTGCGGCCGGCCACATAGGCGAGGTCGCGGTAGGAGTGGGCGTTCTCGGCGTTGAGCTCGGCCTCGGAGAAGAAGCGGATCCAGTCCGGGTCGGCCTCGCCGGGGGCGATGTCGGAGAAGGTGTCCTCGGCCATCCGGACCGCCCGCTTGACCTTGCTGGGCTGGCCCATGCCGGCGTAGGCGCGGGCCTCCATCGCATACAGCATCGCCTGGGTGCGGGGGGTGGCGGTCTCCCGGCTGCCGTACTGGGCGAGGTGGATCAGTTCCAGCGCGTCGTCGGGCCGGCCGAGGTGGATCATCTGCCGGCTCATGCTGGAGAGGACGTACGAGCCCAGGGGGCGGTCGCCGGCCTCTTTGGCGGCGTGCAGGGCGAGCACGAAGTACTTCTGGGCGGTCGGCTGGAGGCCGATGTCGTAGCTCATCCAGCCGGCGAGTTCGGCGAGTTCGGCGGCGACCTTGAACAGCCGCCTGGCGACGTCCGGCTGCTGGGGTTCCTGGAGGAGGTCGGTGACCTCGTGGAGCTGGCCGACCACCGCCTTGCGGCGCAGGCCGCCGCCGCACTGGGCGTCCCACTGCCGGAACATCGCGGTGGTGGCCTCCAGCAGCTCCATCTCGGGGCGGGAGAGGCGGGCCGGGCGGCGGGCCCGGTCGGGCTGGGCGGCGGCCTCGCCCGGGCCGGCGGGCACCGGCACCAGCCAGCGCTGCATCGGCTCGATGAGGGTGGGGCCGGCGGCCAGCGCGAGGGAGGTCCCGAGGAAGCCGCGGCGGGCCAGCATCAGGTCGCTGCGGGTGAACTCGCTGATGAGGTCGACGGTTTGGGGCCCGGCCCACGGGAGGTCCACGCCGGAGACGGACGGGGACCGGTGCGCCGGGCGCAGTCCCAGCTCCTCGACGCCGACGACACAGCCGAAGCGTTCGGAGAAGAGTTCGGAGAGGATCCGCGGGATGGGCTCGCGGGGCTGCTCGCCGTCCAGCCAGCGGCGCACCCGGGAGGTGTCGGTGCTGACGTGGTGGGCGCCCATCTGGCGCGCCCGGCGGTTGACCTGCCGCGCCAGCTCGCCCTTGGACCAGCCGCTGCGCATGAACCACGAGCCCAACTGCGCGTTGGGACGCTTGACGGCATCGGTGCCGCCCATGCTGGTGGAGCCGGCGGTGTCGTCCGTGCCGCCCACAGGGATGCCCCCCTTCCGATAGCGCTTCGCCGCGAACCCCCCACAGGATGCCGCCTGTTGCGGCGCCCGTTCCGCGGTACATCTACCCGACCGCGGATTCCGGCCACACCTCGGCCGCGGCCTTCACACGTCTTGCCACGGGCATACCCGTACGAAGGTTGCCCCTCCGGGATCGTGCACCGAAAGTAATCCTACGATCACGCCCGCCGGGAGGTCGATTGCGGAAACGCCACCATTCGCCACCCCTTCGACGGAACTCCCCGGCAGCCTCTCGCGATTGACTTGACACAGGTCGTGCGGGGCCGGGCGGAGCGGAGCACACCAGGGCGTGCGCGCCGCACCGCACCACCCGGCGCACGACGGCACACCACCGGTCATGCGAACCGCCGACGGAGCGTGAACACCAGAGTGAAGAACCGTCTCCTCGTCAACTCCCCGACCCGTCACCACTCGTACGCACCACCCGTTGGAGGGGGCATGGGCTTCACGATCGGCGCCCTCCGGGACCTCCGTCCCGGGACGCGCCGCCGCACCCACTCGGCCGGGGGCACCGCGGTGGCGGAGTACACGGGCCTGTGGGGGTGGGACGTCGTCCCGGGGGCCCGTGCGGTGCGGGCCGGCGGCCGGACGGAGTGCTCGTGCGGGGCCGCGGACTGCCCGGCGCCGGGGGCCCATCCGCTCTCCTTCGGCCGGGAGTTGGCGGCCGGGGCGACGCTGGAGAGGGCGGTGGCGGCCTGGGCGGAGACGCCGGGCGCGGCGGTGCTGCTCCCGGTGGGCCGGAGCTTCGACGTCCTCGACGTACCGGAGGGCGCGGGCCGGACCGCGCTGGTGCGGCTGGAGCGGATGGGGCTGCCGCTGGGGCCGGTGGCCGCCGCGCCGACGGGGCGCGCGCTGTTCTTCGTCGCGCCGGGGGCGGCCGCCGCGCTCCCCGACCTCCTCTACCGCATGGGGTGGGACGACGCGGATCTGGATCTGCGTCCGCTGGGCCCCGGTGACCACATCACCGCGCCGCCGTCCGACGTGGGCGGGCACGGGCCGATGCGCTGGCTGCGCCCGCCGACCCTGGACACCGCGGGCCGGCCGCCGCAGGCCCGGCTGCTGCTGGGGGCGCTGGCGTATGTGTGCAGCCGGGCGGCGGGCGGCCGGGCGGGCTCCGCCGCGGCCCGGCCCGCGGTGTGCTGAGCGCCGGGACGCCGCACCGCCTCGCCCGCCGGGGCTCCGGCCCGCCCGGGCTCCGTCGCCCTACGGGAACGGCGGCGGCCCCCGGTATCCGCGCAATACGGATACCGGGGGCCGCCGCCGTCACGCCGTGCCGCCGGATCGGCCGGCCGGCTCAGTCGATCAGCGCGTCCACGAACGCCTCGGGCTCGAACGGCGCCAGGTCGTCCGGGCCCTCGCCCAGGCCGACCAGCTTGACCGGCACGCCCAGTTCGCGCTGGACGGCGATGATGATGCCGCCCTTGGCGGTGCCGTCGAGCTTGGTGAGCACCACACCGGTGATGTCCACGACCTCGGCGAAGACCCGCGCCTGCACCAGGCCGTTCTGGCCGGTGGTGGCGTCGAGGACGAGCAGCACCTCGCCGACCGGGCCGTGCTTCTCGACGACCCGCTTGACCTTGCCGAGCTCGTCCATCAGGCCGGTCTTGGTGTGCAGCCGGCCCGCGGTGTCGATCAGGACGACGTCGGCGGACTCGGCGATGCCCTCCTTGACCGCGTCGAAGGCGATGGACGCCGGGTCGCCGCCCTCGGGGCCGCGGACGGTACGGGCGCCGACCCGCTCGCCCCAGGTCTGGAGCTGGTCGGCGGCGGCGGCGCGGAAGGTGTCGGCGGCGCCGAGCACCACGGACTTGCCGTCGGCCACCAGGACGCGGGCGAGCTTGCCGGTGGTGGTGGTCTTGCCGGTCCCGTTGACGCCGACGACCATCACGACGCCGGGGATCTCGTCGCCGCCGTTGCCGACGCCGTTGGCGGTGTGCACGGTGCGGTCGGCGTCGGTGCCGATGAGGGTGAGCAGCTCCTCGCGGAGCAGCCGGCGCAGGTCCTCGGGGGTACGGGTGCCCAGGACCTTGACCCGCTCGCGGAGCCGCTCGACCAGTTCCTGGGTGGGGGCGACGCCGACGTCGGCGGTGAGGAGGGTGTCCTCGATCTCCTCCCAGGTCTCCTCGTCGAGGTGCTCGCGGGAGAGCAGGGTCAGCAGACCCTTGCCGAGGGTGTTCTGGGAGCGGGCGAGCCGGGCGCGCAGCCGGACCAGGCGGCCGGCGGTCGGCTCGGGGACCTCGACGGCGGGCGCCGCGGGCGCCGCCGGCTCGGCGACGGGTGCCTCGGCCTCGGCGGCGGGCAGCTCTACTTCTTCGATGGTGCGACGTTCTTCGTCGCTGGGGGTCTCGGCCTCCTCGCCGACCTGCGGTTCGGCGGGGGGCGCGGTGACGGAGGGCTGGGGCGCGGCCGGCGGGGGCGGCGGCAGCTGCTTCTTTCTGCGGCCGCTGACGACGAGCCCGCTGATCGCGCCGAGCACGACCACGGCGATGACTACAGCAAGGATGACGGTTTCCATAACCCCTCCAGTATCAGCCACGGCCGGCGGGGGACGGCCGCACGCGCCCGGGGGCCCGCGCCGGGCCCCGTGAGGCGCGCCGGGTCCCCGGGGCCTCCCGGTGCTCCGCCTCAGGACTCCCTGTGCTGCTCCGTCCGCCAGCGCTCCAGTGTGGGGTCGCGGTGGGAGTCGTACGTCCCCGATCCCCGGCAGTGCCGGCAGTCGCCGGCCCTCTGGACGGTCTCGTGGGGGCCCCGGAACGGGTCGACGCCGGGGGCGTAGGCCAGGGCCTGGGACACATAGCCGGTGCCCTGGCACCACTGGCACGTCTTGCCGGGCACATCGGCCTCCTGCGGGTGGTCGCTGTCGTTCATCGGAATCACCTTGCACCAATTCCGGTGCGTCATGCCCGGGGCGTCGATATCCCGCCCCGCATCCGGCCCCGTCCCTCTTCGTGGCGGCCCGCGGAGGGGCGCTCAAACGAGACATGCGTCTCTCCGAAGGGTCCGCTACGGGGCTCCGGAGGGCGGCGACGGTGCGGAAGAGGCGCCTCCGGTTCCCTTCAGAGTCATCGAAAGCGTCTCGTATGTCCTGATCAGGGGGATGTGACTGGATTCATCGACAGGACCGGGGGTTTCGTGTCATCGTCAGGGAGTCCAAGGGGGCGGACCGACCGAAGTTGGATCAAAGTACGATGGTGAGCGGCCGCGCAACGCGCGTAGAGTCCTGGCAACCACTTTCTGGCCAGGCACCACAGCCGCTGCCTGCACCTCCTCCCCCGGGGGTGCTCCCCAGACCCCCGCACGGAGACAGCTGCACCCATGGGCACCAGCACCACTTCCGCACCCACGTCCACCCCGGAAGTCGACGGCGCCGTCGAAACCCGCGGAATCGAGCCGGTTCCCGACCATGAGCGCCGAGGGCGGGTCCGCGAACTCTTCCCGACCTGGGTGGCGGCCAACATCAGCGTGCTGCTGCTCACCATGGGCGCCTCCCTGGTGATCAACAACGGCCTGAACTTCTGGCAGGTCCTGGTCGTCGCCGCGATCGCCTCGACCATCTCGTTCGGGATCGTCGGCCTGCTGTCGGTCTCCGGGAAGTGGGGCGGCGCGCCGGGCGCGATGCTCTCCCGGGCCGCCTTCGGCGTGCGCGGCAACTACTTCCCGGGCGCGGTCCTGTGGGTCGCCCGCTTCGGCTGGGAGACGATCAACGCGGTCAGCGGCGCCTACGCGATCCTGACCGTGCTCCGCCTGGTCTTCGGCATCAAGACCAACAACTTCCTGGTCGTGGTGACCCTGCTGGGCTTCGTCGCGTGCACCTTCCTGGTCAGCGGGATGGGCCGCAAGGCGCTCAACGTCTGCAACAAGTACTCCACGTACCTCTTCAGCCTCATCAGCGTCGTCGTCCTGATCTACCTGATCGTCGAGATGCCGTGGGGCGCGATCTTCGCCAAGTCGCCGGGCAGCGGCGCGATGATGATCGCGGGCGTCGGCACCATCGCGGCCGGCGGCCTCAGCTGGGTGCCCACCGGCCCGGACTTCGCGCGCTACCTGCCGCACTCCGCCTCCGGCCGGAAGATCGTCGGTACGACCGTCTCGGGTGCCGCCCTGGTGCTCGTCCCGATGGTGGTCATGGGCGGCGTGATGGCCGTCTCCAACCCGGAGCTGGCCAATCAGAACACCGACCCGATGTCCTTCCTCGGCGAGGTGCTGCCGTCGGCCATCGCGATCCCGTACCTGATCACCGCGCTGATCGGCATGATGCTGATCAACAGCCTGTCGATGTACTCCGCGGGCTTCACCGCGCAGACCATGGGCGTCAAGCTGCCGCGCGCCCTGGCGGTCAGCATCAACGCCGCGATCAGCCTGATCGGCGGGCTGTTCATGATGCTGGTGGCCAAGGACTTCGTCGGCCAGTTCATCGCCTTCCTGACGCTGCTGGGCGTCTCGTTCTCCGCCTGGATCGGCGTCTACGGCATCGACATGGTGCGCCGCCGCAAGAAGGCCGTCCGCTACGACGCGGAGAGCCTGATGACGATCGGCCGGACCAGCCGCTACTGGTACCAGGGCGGTTTCTGCTGGCAGGCCCTGACGGCCTGGGCGGTCGCGCTGGCCGCGGGGCTGTGCTTCACCAAGGTGCAGTGGTTCGCGGGCCCGCTGGCCGGCACCTGGATCGGCGAGAACGGCCTGGGCTGGGCGGCCACCATCCTGATCGCCGCGGTGGTCTTCGCGGCGCTGCCCGCGGCCCGGGAGAACGTGACCCCGGCGCCGGCGGCCGACGACGCCCGGCAGGCCGTCGAGGCCGGCTGATCCGCGGCCGGTTCCCGACCATGACCCTGGTGGGCTGACGTATCGTCAGCTACGGTCCCCTTCGCCACCTGCTCAGGCGAAGGGGACCCTGTCATGTCCGCCGGTCACACCGCACCCACCACGGTCCTGCGCTTCAACCTCGCGGGCCCACCGGGCGGGCCCACGGAACTCTCCGCCCGCTACCGGGCCGCCGTCGAGATGGCCCGCTACGCCGACGACCACGGCCTGGGCATGATCCAGACCGAGGAGCACCACGCCACCGACAACGGCTGGATGCCCTCCCCGCTCGCCTTCGCGGGCGCGGTCCTCGGCAGCACCCGCCGGATCGGCGTCACCGTCTCCGCCATGATCACCCCGCTGCACGACCCGCTGCGGCTGGCCGAGGACATCGCCGTGCTCGACCTGCTCGGCGCCGGCCGGCTGATCACCGTCGCCGGCCTCGGTTACCGGCCCGAGGAGTACGCGGCACACGGCAAGGAGTGGCGGGACCGCGGCGCCCTCCAGGACGAGGTCCTCCAGGCGCTCCTGGACGCCTGGACCGGCGAACCGTTCCGCTACCGGGGACGCACCGTCCGGGTCACCCCGCGCCCGTACACCCGGCCGCATCCGGCGCTGCTCGTCGGGGGCTCCTCGCGGCCCGCGGCCCGGCGCGCCGCCCGGCTGGGGCTGCCGCTCTTCCCCAGCGCCCACCTGCCGGAACTGGAGCGCTACTACCACGAGCGGTGCGCCGCCGCCGGGACCGAGGGCTGGGTGCTGCAGCCGCCGCCGCGCACCTGTCTGCTGCACCTCTCCGAGGACCCGGACCGCGGTTGGGCCGAGCACGGCCGTCATCTGCTGTACGAGGCGCAGCGGTACGCGGCCTGGCAGGCCGCCGGGACGCACTCCGCGGTGCGCTCCGCCGCGCGGGACGCCGAGGAGCTGCGCGAGGAGGGCGTGTACCGGATCCTCACGCCGGACGACTGCGTCGCGCTGGCCCAGGAGGACGGCGCCCGGGGCGCGTTGATACTGCATCCGCTGTGCGGCGGGATGCCGGTCGAGGAGGGCTGGCGGTCGCTGAAGCTGTTCGCGGAGCAGGTGCTGCCGCGGCTGGCGGGCTGAGCCGGCGGGGCGGCGGCCGCGGCGCGGCCGGTTGTCAGTGGCGGGTGTCACGATCGGGGCATGAGCTTCTTCGACGGTCTGCCCGCTTCCCCTCCCCCGCCCGAACCCCCTGACGAGACCCTGGAGTTGAGTCCCTACGCGCCCGCCGGGGACGAGGAGTTCGCACCGTCCCAGTGGTTCGTCCCTGCGCGCCTCGCGCAGGTCGCCGAGGCCGGCGCCGGTCCGGACGTGCGGATCCTGCTCACCGGCTGGGAGGTGTGGCCGCGGTCGGTGACGATGCGGCTGTCGGTGTTCCTGCGGCGGATCCGGCCCGGCGGCCGCTCCTCGCCGTACGGGCGGCCGGGCGGCGGGTCGCTGCGCTGCGGTCTGCTGCTGGCCGACGGGCGGAAGGTCACCACGCTCGACGGCCCGCCCTGGCCGGCGGCCGGACCGTCCGGCCCGGCGTTCCGGCTGCGCGGCGGCACCGGCGGCGCGTTCCACCACGAACTGGAGCTGCATCTCTCGCAGTTGCCGCCCGCCGGCGCCACCCGGTTGGTGGTCGAGTGGCCGGAGGAGCAGGTGCCCGAGACGGTCACGGTCTTCGACGCCGGGCCGCTGCGGGCGGCGGCCGGCGAGGCCCTGGAGATCTGGCCGCCCCGGCGCTGGATGGAGATACCCGACGGCAGCCCGCTCCCGGGCCGGGGCACGTGGGGTGTGCCGGGCGCGGAAACCACCGCTGCCCCGGCTCGGGTGAGCCGGGGCAGCAGCGAGAACTGAGGAGTGGACTGGCGGGGAGGTTAGCCCATCTCCTCCAACGCCTTGCCCTTGGTCTCCTTGACGTACTTCAGCACGAAGGGGATCGAGAGCAGAGCGAAGACCATGTAGATCACGTAGGTGCCGGACAGGTTCCAGTCCGAGAGGCTGGGGAAGCTGGCCGTGATCGCCCAGTTGGCGATCCACTGCGCGGAGGCGGCGACGCCCAGCGCGGCGGCACGGATCTTGTTGGGGAACATCTCGCCGAGGAAGACCCAGACGACGACGCCCCAGGAGAGCGCGAAGAAGAGGACGAAACCGTGCGCGGCGATCAGGGCCACGGTGCCCTCCATCGACGGCAGGGTGCCGGCCGCGGTCTTGGCGGAGAAGGCCCACGCCTCCAGCGCGAGCGCGACGGCCATACCGGCCGAGCCGATCAGTGCCAGCGGACGGCGCCCGATCCGGTCGACGAAGATCATCGCGATCACGGTGCCGATGATGTTGATGATCGAGGTGGTGAAGCTGTAGAAGAACGAGCTCTCCGGGTTGATGCCGACCGACTGCCACAGCGTCGAGGAGTAGTAGAAGGCGACGTTGATGCCGACCAGCTGCTGGAAGACGGAGAGGCCGATGCCGACCCAGACGATCGGCAGGAAGCCGCCCTTGCCGCCGAGCAGGTCCCGGAAGGTCGACTTGTGCTCACGGCGCATGGCGTCCTGGATCTCGGCGACCCGGGCGTCGAGGTCCACGGCCCGGCCCTCGACCTCGCCGAGCACCTCCTTGGCACGGTCGATCCGGCCGACGGAGATCAGGAAGCGCGGCGACTCGGGGATCGCGAAGGAGAGCAGACCGTAGAGGACGGCGGGGATGACCATCACGCCGAGCATCCACTGCCAGGCTTCGATGCCGCCGATCTTGCCGCGCTGCTGGCCGTCGGCGAGGTTGAGGATGCCCCAGTTGACGAGCTGGGAGACGGCGATGCCGATGACGATCGCAGCCTGCTGGAAGGAGCCGAGCCGGCCGCGGTAGGCGGGCGGCGAGACCTCGGCGATGTAGGCCGGGCCGATGACCGAGGCCATGCCGATCGCGATACCGCCCAGCACGCGCCACATCGCCAGGTCCCACAGGGCGAACGGCAGCGCGGAGCCGATGGCGCTGATGGTGAAGAGCACCGCGGCGATCTGCATGACCCGGATCCGGCCGATCCGGTCGGCGATCCGGCCGGCGGTGGCGGCACCGACCGCGCAGCCGATCAGGGCGATGGCGATGACCTGCGCGAGGACGGCGGACCCGACCTCGTAGCGGCCGCGGATCGCCTCGACGGCGCCGTTGATGACGGAGCTGTCGTATCCGAAGAGAAAGCCGCCCATCGCGGCAGCCGCGGTGATGAAGATGACATGGCCGAGGTGGTCCGGCTGGGCCTTGCGGCCTTCCGGGACCGTCGGCTGCGCGGTGCTGGTCAACGTGAACTCCAGTGGCCCGGCTGCGCTGCCGGGCGTAGGGGGCTGGCCCTCCAAGTGGTGCACACGCCGGGGGCACCCACCACTTGAAGGTAAAAGCGACGTTGCAGAGACTATGCCTTTAAGTTTCGAAGTCAATACTTCGAAGCCGACGTATTCCTCACCCGACTGCAGCACCTTCCATTCAAGTTCTGAATTGATCTTCGGAGAGCGAAGAAGAGCGGTACGCGGGCACCACGCGGCGGGCCCGCCCGGCCGGCTCAGCGCAGCCGCTGGCTGATCACCTTCGAGACCCCGTCGCCCTGCATCGACACGCCGTAAAGCGCGTCGGCGACCTCCATCGTCCGCTTCTGGTGCGTGATCACGATCAGCTGCGAACTCTCCTGCAGCTCCTCCATGATCCGGATCAGCCGCTGCAGATTGGTGTCGTCCAGCGCCGCCTCGACCTCGTCCATCACATAGAACGGGCTGGGCCGCGCCTTGAAGATCGACACCAGCAGCGCCACCGCGGTCAGCGACCGCTCGCCGCCGGACAGCAGCGAGAGCCGCTTGACCTTCTTGCCCGGCGGGCGCGCCTCCACGTCCACCCCGGTGGCCAGCATGTCGTCCGGGTCGGTCAGCACCAGCCGGCCCTCGCCACCCGGGAAGAGCCGCGCGAAGACGCCCTCGAACTCCCGCGCGGTGTCGTGGTACGCCTCGGTGAAGACCTGCTCGACCCGCTCGTCGACCTCCTTGACCACCCGCAGCAGGTCGGCCCGGGTCTTCTTCAAGTCTTCAAGCTGCTCGCTGAGGAACTGGTGCCGCTCCTCCAGGGCCGCGAACTCCTCCAGCGCGAGCGGGTTCACCTTCCCGAGCTGCTGGTACGCCCGCTCGGCGGCCTTGAGGCGCTTTTCCTGGGCGGCCCGGTCGTAGGGCACCGGCCGGTTCCGCGGGTGGTCAGGGGCGTCGGGGAGTTCCTCGCCCTCGGCCGGCGGCGACGGGGGGACGGGCTGGTCGGGGCCGTACTCCGCGACCAGCGCGGCCGGTTCGACGCCCAGCTCCTCCAGCGCCCGGCCCTCCAACTGCTCGATGCGCAGCCGCTTCTCGGCGCCCAGCACCTCGCCGCGGTGCACCGAGTCGGTCAGCTTGTCCAGCTCGGCCACCAGCTCCCGGCCCTGCTCGCGCCCGGCCGCCAGCGCCCGCTCCCGCTCGTCCTTGGCACGCTCCGCGGCGGCCCGCTCCTCCTCGGCCCGCAGCACCGACACCTCGATGTGCGCCAGCAGCTGCCGCGCGCCCGAGGCCACCGCCCCGGCCACCGCCGCCTCGTGGCGCAGCCGGGCCCGCCGCCGCTCGGCCCGGGCGCGGGCCTCGCGCTCCGTCCGGGCCGCGCGGTCCAGCGCATCCGCCCGCCCGGCGAGCGCCTTGACCCGCTCCTCGTGCGTCCGCGCCTGGAGCCGGGCCTCCATCTCGGTCTGCCGGGCGTTGGCGCCGTCGGCGGCCAGCCGGTCGCGGACGGAGGTGTCGGGCTCCTCGTCGTCCGCGCCCGGGTCCTCCTCGGCCGCGGCGAGCCGGGCGGCCAGTTCCTCCGCCTCCTCGGTGGCCCGCGCCAGCGCCTCCTCGGCCCGGGCGGCCGCCGCGGCGGATCGTTCCGCCTCCCCCGCGGCGGCCCGTGCCTGCCCGGCGAGCCGCCCCAGATCCCCGGCGACCCTGGACTTCTCCCGGTCCGCCGCGCGCCGCCGGGCGTCCAGCTCCTCGACCAGCGCCGCACACTCCGTACGCCGCTCCTCCGCCGCCCGCCGGGCCGCGGCCAGCGCGTCGCAGCGAGCCGCCAGCTCCGTGAGCTCGGCCGCCGCCTCGTCGACGGACGCCTGGACCTCCAGCAGACTCGGCGCCCCCGCCGAGCCGCCCTGGGCGAAGTGCGCCCCCAGCAGATCGCCGTCCGCGGTGACGGCGGTCAGCTCCGGCCGCGCCGCCACCAGCTCCTCGGCTTCCGCCAGCGTCCCGACGACCACCACCTCGCGCAGCAGCCGGGCCACCGAGGCGGTCAACTCCCGTGGCCCATGGACGAGTTCATGAGCGGGCACGGGACCGCTGGCGGTCCCCGGCCCCCCGGCCCCACCGTTCCCCGCGGCCGCCTCGCCGCCGGTCCGCTCGGCGCCCTCCGCCGCGGCCGCCACCGCCACGGCCTCCTCGGCCTCCAGGGCCCGGGCCGGCGCCGGCACCCGGGCCGGCCGGCTGCCGCCCAGCACCATCGCCGCCCGCCCCGCGTCCTCCTTGCGCAGCAGCCGCAGCGCCTCCGCCGCGGCGGCCGGGTCGGTGACCGCGACCGCGTCGGCGGCGGCGCCCAGCGCGGCCGCCACCGGCACCTCGAAGCCCGGCGTGACGGTCAGCAGTTCGGCCGCCGGCCCGAGCACCCCGCCGATCCGGTCCGCGGCGGCCAGCAGCGCACCGGTGCCGTCCTTGCGGCGCAGCCCGAGGGCCAGCGCGTCGTGCCGGGCGGCGGTCGCGGCCCGCTCCCGCTCCGCCGCGGCCAGCGCCTCCCGCGCCGCGGTCAGCGCGGACTCGGCCTCCGCCAGCTCCCGCCGCGCCGCCTCGTACCGCCCGGTGATCTCCTCGTCGTCCGCGTCCAGCCCGTCGACCTCGGCCTTGAGCTGCTCATACTCCTCCTGGGCCGCGACCGCCCGGCTCCGGGCGCCGTCCCGGGCCTCGGCCAGCCGGCCGATCTCCGCCTGCGCCGACGCGGCCCGGCCGCGGGCGGCGGTGACCTGCCCGCTCAGCCGGGCCAGCCCCTCGCGCCGGTCGGCCAGCGCCCGGGCGGCGTCCCGCAGCCGCCGCTCCTCGTCCGCCAACTGCCGCTCCAGCGCGGCCCGGTGCTCGACGGTGTCGTCCAGGGCCCGGGCGGCCGCCTCCAGCGCGGCGCTCAACTCCGCCTCCTGCTCGCGGATCCGGGCGGCCTCCCGCTCCAGGTCCTCGGGGTCCCGGCCGCGCCGCTCCTCCGGCGGGGCCGCCGCGGCGCTGCGCACCCGCGCCTCGGCCAGCGACACCGTGCCGCGCACCCGCTCGGCGAGCTGGGACAGCGCGTACCAGGTCTGCTGGGCCCGCTGCAGCCGCGGGGCGAGGGCCTGCACCTCCGCCTCCAGCGCCGCCTCGCGCCGCCGGGCGGTGCGCAGCCGCTCCTCCACGGCCTCCTTGCGCGCCTTCAGCGCCGCCTCGTCGGCGATCTCCGCGGCCAGCGCCCGGCGCAGCGTGACGAGGTCGTCGGCGAGCAGCCGCAGCCGGGCGTCGCGCAGATCGGCTTGGATGACGGCGGCGCGCCGGGCGACCGCGGCCTGCCGGCCCAGCGGCTTCAGCTGCCGCCGCAGCTCGTCGGTCAGGTCCTGGACCCGGGCGAGGTTGGCCTTCATCGCGTCCAGCTTCCGCAGCGCCTTCTCCTTGCGCTTGCGGTGCTTGAGGACGCCCGCCGCCTCCTCGATGAACGCCCGCCGGCCCATCGGATCGGCGTGCAGCACGGAGTCGAGCTGCCCCTGGCCGACGATCACATGCATCTCGCGGCCGATGCCGGAGTCGGAGAGCAGCTCCTGGATGTCCAGCAGCCGGCAGGTGTCGCCGTTAATCTGGTACTCGCTGCCGCCGTTGCGGAACATGATCCGGGTCAGGGTGACTTCGGCGTACTCGATGGGCAGCGCCCCGTCGGAGTTGTCGATCGTCAGCGAGACCTCGGCGCGGCCGAGCGGCGGCCGCCCGGTCGTCCCGGCGAAGATGACGTCCTCCATCTTGCCGCCGCGCAGCGACTTGGCGCCCTGCTCCCCCATGACCCACGACAGCGCGTCCACGACATTGGACTTGCCGGAACCATTGGGGCCCACGACGCAGGTGATGCCCGGTTCGAACCGGAGCGTCGTGGCGGAGGCGAAGGACTTGAAGCCTCGCAGGGTCAGACTCTTCAGGTGCACGCCTTTGAACTCTACCGGCCGCTCCCGGCGCCCCTTCCGCAACATTCCGGGCGTCCGCGCGGCCGGTACGTCCCCGGGGCACCGGCCGCCGTTCCCCTCCCGTTCACCGAGCCGTGCATGCCGTCGGTTTCACCGGGCAGGGGGAGGGGCACATCATGCGGTAAGGACGACACCGAGGGGCTGGGGAGCACCGCGAGACGGAAGTGACCGGAGACCGCCATGGTGTCCGGCGCGGCGACGGCACACGGCGGGCAGCGGGAACCGCCGTACGGAAAACCGGCGACGAAAAGGCGAAAAAGCCGAGAACGACGAAGGGACGCCGAAGCGTCCCTTGCAGATCTTGCGGTGCAGATCTTGCGTACTGCTCTCAAAGCATCTGCGGTGCCTCAAGCGGCTGGCGTGCCGTCCGACCCTGGGCGGGGTCAGGTGAGCGCGGGCTCCGCCTGGGGTACGTCGAGGTCGAGCACCGAATCGTCGCGACGCGCGGCAGCGGAGAGCATGTCGTTCTCGGCCTGCATCCGAAGGAGCTCGGATTCGAGATCCTGGACGCGCTGCTGAAGCCGTCGCATCTCGGCGAGGACTCGGGGGTCGGAACCGCCGACGTAACCGAGAAGCGCCTTTGCCATGATGGATGGTCCTCCACAATGAGTGACCGACCGAAGCGGTGTGGGTCGTGAGGGATTCGCACCCGCGGTGCTTGTCATTCTCCAGGTGTACTCAATGCCAAACAGCTAAGGTGCGCGGGGATTCCAGCGTCTCACCAAACGGATGGAGGGTCAACACGATCACGCCCCGTATCCTTGGGCACCTGAGAGTGCGCGGCCGCCAGGGCATGGCGCCCACTCTCCAGAAAGGTCCCGCGGGGCGTGGAGATCATCCGTACAGCGGCAGCCTTGCACGGGTCGGCCGAGTTGGCAACCACCAGGGCTTATCTCCCGTAAGCAGCTCACGAAGGCGCACCGGCGAAAGGGCCCGGTGAGGCCGTCCGGGCGGCCTGTCCCGGGCCCTTCAGCGGATCTCGAAGCCGTCGTAGCCGCCCCGCGGCGTGGCCCAGATCTCAGTGACGCCGTCGACCTGCCCGGGCGTGTCCCCGGTGCGGAGCCACTCCAGCAGTTCCTCGCAGCGGTCCTTCGGCCCCTCGGCGACGACCTGCACGCGCCCGTCGCCGAGGTTGACCGCGAAGCCGGCGAGCCCGCCGATGCGCAAGGCGTTCGCTCGGGTGAACCAGCGGAACCCAACTCCCTGGACCCGCCCGCGAACCCACGCGGTCATCCGCACTTCCTGATCCATGTGTGCACGTTAACCGGCCAATTGCTCAGCAAGCACATCCGCCCCGTGCGTCATGGCGTACAGTCCCCCGACAGCGAGGACTCACCCTTTCGGGTGAGGCATCTGCACGCTGAGGGAAGGAAGTTCTGCGGATGGGCCGCCACCGACGCTCTGCTCCCCACGTTCCGGAACGCCCTCGTACGGGGCAGGTTGACGGTCCGACGGGTGCGGTCGCGCCCGCGGGGCACCGGGGTCACCGCGCGGCCCGCCGGACCGCGCCGGTGCGCACCGGACTGCTCGGCGCCTCGGCCGCGGTGGCGATGGGCGCGGTGGCGGTGGCGTCCGGACTCGTCCCGGGCGGCGGGCGGTTCGTGGTGGGTGGCGGCGACGGCGCCGGCCGGGTGCGGGCCGGCGCGCTGCCGGACGCCCTGCCGCAGGAGAGCGTCTCCGCACCGGTGACCGGGCCCTCGGACGTGGCCGGGCGCGACGGCGGGGGCGCGCGAAGAGGCGGAAGCGGCGGGGACGGCGGGGACGGCGGAAACACCGCCTCGCGGGGTGCGGGACGGACCGGCTCCGCGACCTCCCCCGCCTCGCCCGGCGCCTCCCCGTCGGCGTCCCGGCCCGTCGCGACCCCGACCCGGGTGCCCGGCGGGCGGCCGTCCGCGTCGCCGACCGGCGGCACCACGACCGCCATGCCCCGGCCCTCGGTGTCCCCGACCGCCGCCCCGATAACCGGCGGTGGCACCGAGGCGGCGGCCGAGGCCGAGGTGGTCTCGCTGGTCAACCGGGCGCGGGCCGGGGCGGGGTGCGCGCCGGTCACCGCCGACGACGAACTGACCGGTCTGGCCGAGCGGTTCAGCGACGACATGGCCCGGCGCGGGTTCTTCGGCCACACTGATCCGGACGGCCACACGCCCTGGGACCGGGCCCGCGCCCAGGGCATAGCGAACCTGGGCGGGGAGAACATCGCCCGGGGACAGGCCGACGCGCACTCCGCGATGGACTCGTGGATGAACAACGCGGAGCACCGCGCCAACATCCTCAACTGCGAGTACACGTCCCTGGGGGTCGGCGCCCACTTCGGCCCGGGCGGACCGTGGTGGGCCCAGGAGTTCGGCTTCTGAGGCAGGTGGCCACGGGCCCGCCCCGCCCCGGTCCGTTCAGCGCGGCCGCGGCGGGCGCTGGCAGCGCGGGCAGAAGTAGCTGGACCGGTTCATCCAGGGGCGGCGGCGGATCGGCGTACCGCAGCGGCGGCAGGGCTCGTCCTCGCGGCCGTAGGCGTCCAGGGAGCGCTCGAAGTAGCCGGACTCACCGTTGACGTTGACATAGAGGCTGTCGAAGCTGGTGCCGCCGACGGCCAGCGCGGCGGTCATCACGTCCCGGACGTGGCCGAGCAGCTCGGCGGTGCGGGGCCGGGTGAAGGTGGCGGTGGGCCGGTCGTAGTGGAGCCGGGAGCGCCACAGCGCCTCGTCGGCGTAGATGTTGCCGACGCCGCTGATCAGGGTCTGGTCGAGGAGCGCGCGCTTGATCGTCGTCCGGCGGCGGCGCAGCGCGTCGTGGAACGCGGCGTCGTCGAAGGCCGGGTCGAGCGGGTCACGGGCGATGTGCGCGATCACGTCGGGGAGCAGGTCGGGGTCGCCGGGCACGGTGTCGTGCAGCGAGAGGCCGCCGAAGGTGCGCTGGTCGACGAAGCGCAGTTCGGTACCGGCTGCCTCGGGCGGGGCGCCGGTGTCGGTGAAGCGGATCCGGATCCTCAGGTGCTTCTCGTCGGGGGCGTCCTGCGGCTGGACCAGCAGCTGTCCGCTCATGCCGAGGTGGGCCAGGATCGCCAGGCCGTGGGTGACGGACGGGGTGACGACGGGGGCGATGCCCTCGGCGGCGCTCTGGGAGGCCGGGCCGCCGCCGGTCACCGGGAGCCAGAGGTACTTGCCCCGGCGGCGGGCCGGGCCGACGCGCAGCCCGGTGAGCCGGGCGGCGAAGTCCGCGGCGCCGGCGGTGTGCCGGCGGGTGGCGCGCGGGTGGCGGACCTCGACCGCCTCGATGGTGCGGCCGCTGACCCAGCGTTCCAGTCCGCGGCGGACGACCTCGACCTCGGGCAGCTCGGGCACGGGCGCTCCTGACGGAAACGAATGGGGACGAAGGGAGATGAAGGGGGGCGACGGAAACGAACGGGAAAGAAGAGCCGGGAGATACCGGGAGGACCGGGGCGGTGGCCGGGGCCCGGAAAGGCTTCTGACCCCGCCCGGGACGGCGACGGGGCCGCCCGGAAGGGGTCAGAAACGGGGATTCAGTGTGTCGGCGACGCGGTGTCGCCGGAAGCCTGCGCCGGGTCGTCGCCGTGCGGCGTCTTCCCGGCCGCCTCGTCCGCCGCGGCACGGATCGCGCGCCACGCCGACTCGGCCGCCTGCTGCTCGGCTTCCTTCTTGCTGCGGCCGGTGCCGGTGCCGTACGAGACACCACCGACGCGGGCGGCAGCAGTGAAAGTCTTCTCGTGGTCGGGGCCGGTCTCCGTGACCAGGTACTCGGGAACGCCGAGCCCCTCGGTCGCGGTGAGCTCCTGGAGGCTCGTCTTCCAGTCGAGGCCGGCGCCCAGGCTGGAGGACTTCTCGATGAGCGGGTCGAAGAGCCGGTGCACCAGCTCGCCGGCCGCGTCGAGACCCCGGTCGAGATAGACCGCGCCGATCACCGCTTCGAGGGTGTCGGCGAGGATGCTGGCCTTGTCCCGGCCGCCCGTGCCCTCTTCGCCCCGGCCGAGGCGGATGAAGGCGCCGAGGTCGAGGCCGCGGCCCACCTCGGCGAGCGCCCGCGAGTTGACCACCGCGGCCCGCAGTTTGGCCAGCTGGCCTTCCGGCAGGTCGGGGTGGATGCGGTACAGCGTGTCCGTGACCACCAGGCCGAGGACCGAATCCCCGAGGAATTCGAGCCGCTCGTTGGTGGGCAGACCGCCGTTCTCGTAGGCGTACGAGCGATGCGTCAGCGCACGCACCAGAAGGGCGGACTCAAGTGTGTACCCGAGCCGCCCTTCCAGAAGCGAGAGGGACGAGACCGTGTCCGCCGGTGCCGTTTCGCGCAGTGACGAAGGGCTGTCCGCTGCCTTCTTCGGGCTAGACACAGTGCCTGTCACCAGCCGCTCAGACCGCGATGACCTGGCGCTTGTTGTAGGTGCCGCAGCTCGGGCACGCGATGTGCTGCTGCTTCGGCTCCTGGCAGCGCTCGCACGCAACCAGGGTGGGGACCGCAGCCTTCCACTGCGACCGGCGGTGGCGCGTGTTGCTGCGCGACATCTTCCGCTTCGGAACAGCCACGGCTACTTCTCCTGAGGTTCATCCCCGCCGTCGCGGCGGGGTTCATTGTCCATCTCGTCGTCCTGGTCGGACCCGACGAGTTCCTTCAGTGCCGCCCAGCGCATGTCGACGGCGTCGTGGTGGTGGTCCGGGTCGTCCGCCAGCCGCGCTCCGCACTCGGAGCACAGACCCGGGCAGTCCTCCCGGCACACCGGCTGCAGCGGCAGTGCCAGCACCACCGCGTCCCGCAGCACGGGTTCAAGGTCGACCAGGTCGTCCTCGATGTAGAGCGTGTCCTCCTCGTCCTCGGCGTCGTCGCCGGACACGGTGGTCCGGGCGTCGGCGTCGGGGTACGCGAACAGCTCCTGGAAGTCCGCTTCGAGCACTCGCTCCAGCGGCTCCAGACACCTTACGCACTCCCCCGTCACGGTCGCACGGGCGGTGCCTGTGACAAGCACCCCGTCCATGACCGCTTCCAGGCGGAGGTCGAGCTCAACGGGCGCGCCCTCGGGCACTCCGATGACCTCGTTGCCGAGGTCCGCGGGGGCCTCGGCGGAGCGGGAGAGCCGCTTGAGCGTGCCGGGACGACGACCCAGCTCGCGTGTGTCGAACACGAGCGGGGAACGGTGGTCGAGGCGGGCGCCCAAGACTTTCCTGCTTTCTGTACTGCGGTATCAGCCGTCCACGGCCGGAATCCGGCGTGCGGGCAGCAGTGATCGCGGACATACACGCGACCGAAGAGCCAGGATACTGGACGGCCCCCGTTAGGCCCAATCGGCCCGGTCGTCCGTCGGCCACCGGGCCGGCGCCCGCCGGTACAGCCGGCGCCCGCGGGCGCTAGTGGCGCCCTTGCTCGTACTGGCGCAGCTGGTCGAGGTTGATCAGGCTGGTGTCGAAGAGGCTGGTCTCGTCCAGGGCGGCGGGCTGGGTGGCCTGGGGCTGGGGGGTGTGCTGGGGCTGCGGGGGCAGCTGCTGCGGGTCGTAGCCGACGCCGGTGTCGTAGCCCTGCTGGGGGAGCTGGGCGGCCTGCTGCTGCCAGTCGTAGCCGTAGAGGTCCTGGTGCTGGGTGTAGGGGACCTGCTCGGGGTGCTGGTAGGGGTAGCCGTCCGGTTGCTGGTAGGCGGCGGCCTGGCCGTCGTAGTAGCCGGGCTGCGGGCCCTGGGTCGGGTCGTGGGGCACGGCCGGCGGGGCCTCCTGGAGCGGCGCCTCCTGGACCGGGGCGACGTCCGCCAGGCCGGCGAGGTACTCCGCGTCGGCCTGCGGCGGGGCGGCGCTCTGCGGGTCGTCCTGGGCGGCGAGGTGGGCGCCGAGCTCGTCGATCGGGCGGGCGCCCTGGAGCTTGTCGCGGCCGCGGCCGACCGCCTCCAGGGTCTTGGTCAGGACGGCCTGGAAGGCGCCGAACTTGGTGTCCACGTAGGCGTCGGCGCGCTGCCGGAGGGTCTCCGGGTCGGCGCTGCGCTCGGGGGCCTCGGCGTCCTCGTAGCCCTGCTCGTCGAGGCCGGGGCCGCGGCCGAGCAGCTTCTCGCGGCCGCGGTCGACGGCGCCGATGGTCTTGGTGAGCACGACCTCGAAGTTGGCGAGCTTGCTGTCGACATAGTCGTCGGCCTGGGCGCGGATCTCCTCGGCCTCCCGGCGTGCCTCGGCCAGGATCCGGTCCGCCTCGTCCTGGGCGCGGCGGGCCACCTCGGTGTCCGAGACCAGCGAACCGCGCTGGGAGTGCGCGGACTCGATGATCCGCTCGGCCTCGGCGCGGGCCTGCTCCACCATCTGCTCGCGCCCGCCGAGGAGTTCCTGCGCCTCGGCGAGGGAACCGGGCAGCGCGGTGCGCACGTCCTCCAGCATGGCGAGCAGCTCTGCGCGGTTGACCACGCACGAGGCCGACATGGGCACGGACCGGGCGCTGCCGACGGCTGCGACGATGTCGTCGAGCTTCTTCTGGACGTCCACCTTGGACTCGCCACTCTCTGCAGGATCGGAAGACGGAACGGGACGACTGTACGGCCAGGAGCCCCGTCCCGACACCTACTGACGAGCCGTCAGTTCAGTGCCGGTCCCACCGCACCGGATGCCGGGTCACGGCTTGTTGCGGAGCCGTTCGGTGAGCGCGTCGAGGACGAACGGCGGGACCAGGTGGGAGACGTCGCCGCCCCAGGCCGCGACCTCCTTGACCAGGCTGGAGGAGAGGAAGCTGTAGGTGGGGTTGGTGGGCACGAAGAGCGTCTCCACCCCGGAGAGGCCGTTGTTCATCTGGGCCATCTGGAGTTCGTAGTCGAAGTCGCTGACCGCGCGCAGGCCCTTGACGATGGCGGGGATGTCGCGCTGCTTGCAGAAGTCGACGAGCAGGCCGTGGAAGGACTCGACCTCGACGTTGCCGTACTCGGCGGTGGCCCGCCGGATCAGGTCGATCCGCTCCTCGACCGTGAACAGGCCCTTCTTGGACTGGTTGATCATGACGGCGACGTGGACGACGTCGTACAGCTTGGAGGCCCGGGCGATGATGTCCAGGTGCCCGTTGGTGATGGGGTCGAAGGATCCAGGACAGACGGCGCGGCGCAACTTCGTCTCCTTGCTCTCCGGTCCGTTCATGACACGGTCGCTGACGTCGGTTCGGCGGACGCCGAAGCGGCGCGACCGTACCAAAGCGTCCCCTCGCCGTAGCGACGGGCCCTGATCGCTTCGAATCCGTCCGGCCAGGCGAACGCACCGCCCCGGGTACTCCGCTCCACGGTGACGAGTGCCTCCTCGGCAAGCCACCCCTGACCACGGAGTGTGAGCAGGATCTCGCGGAGTTCGGCGTCGCCGACGGCGTAGGGCGGGTCCAGGAAGACGATGTCGTACGGCTCGCCGGGGGCCGGGGCGGCGGCGGTCTGTTCGGCCTTGCCGGCCCGGACCTCGGCGCCGGGCAGACCGACCGCCTTGACGTTCTCCCGGATGGTGCGCAGGGCGCGGGCGTCGGCCTCGACCAGCAGGACGTGCGCGGCGCCGCGGGAGAGCGCTTCCAGACCGACCGCGCCCGAGCCGCCGTAGAGGTCGAGGACCCGGGCGCCGGTCAGCGGGCCGTCGAGCGACTCCCAGGTGGAGAACATGCCCTCGCGCGCCCGGTCGGAGGTGGGGCGGGTGCCGTTGCCCGGCGGCACGGCGAGGCGGCGGCCGCCGGCCGCACCGGCGATCACGCGGGTCATGGGCCCGTCCTTACGTTTGAGCGCGTCCCGGAAGAGGGGCGGACGCCCTGGCGGGCTCCGCTCTCCCCACGATATGTCCGTCCCTCACGGGGCGGGCCCGGCCCCGGCACCGGCCGACCGTGATCGTTCTCACGGGGGGGGCGGCGCGCGCTGCCTCGCGGGTGGCTCGGCCCTTGGCCGGATGCGGGTGGTTCAGCCCTTGGTGGCTCAGCCCTTGTCCAGATACTGCTCCCGTTCGTCGTCCAGCAGGGCGGACAGTGCCGTGCGCAGCTCGGGGCAGCCGGTCAGCTCGGGGTCGGCGGCGACCAGGGCGGTGGCCTCCTCACGGGCCGCCGCGATCACCTCCTCGTCCTCGATGACGGCGAGCATCCGCAGCGAGGAGCGGGCGCCGGACTGGGCCTGGCCGAGGACGTCGCCCTCGCGGCGCTGTTCGAGGTCGATGCGGGAGAGTTCGAAGCCGTCGAGGGTGGCGGCGACCGCGGCGAGCCGGGCGCGGGCCGGGCTGGCCTCGGGCATCTCGCTGACCAGCAGGCACAGGCCGGGCGCCGAGCCGCGGCCGACCCGGCCGCGGAGCTGGTGGAGCTGGGAGACGCCGAAGCGGTCCGCGTCCATGATCACCATGACGGTGGCGTTGGGGACGTTGACCCCGACCTCGATGACGGTGGTGGCCACCAGCACGTCCAGCTCGCCGGCGGCGAACCGGCGCATCACGTCGTCCTTGTCGTCCGGGGCCATCCGGCCGTGCAGCACCGCCACCCGCAGGCCGACGAGCGGGCCCTCGCGCAGCTGCTCGGCGACGTCGAGGACCGCCAGCGGGGGGCGCTTTTCGGCCAGGTCCTCCGGTGAACTCGGCTGCGCCGCGGCGTCGTTGGCGTCCTTGGCGTCTTTTGTCTTCCTGCCCTTGGGCGCGGGGGCGTCCTCGTCGTCGCCGATCCGGGGGCAGACCACATACGCCTGGTGGCCGGCGGCCACCTCCTCGCGGACCCGCTCCCAGGCGCGGGCGAGGAAGTGCGGCTTGTCCTTGGCGGGCACCACATGACTGGCGATCGGCGAGCGGCCGGCGGGCAGCTGGTCCAGGACGGAGGTCTCCAGATCGCCGAAGACGGTCATGGCGACCGTGCGCGGGATCGGGGTGGCGGTCATCACCAGCAGGTGCGGGGGCTGCTTGCCCTTGGAGCGGAGGGCGTCGCGCTGCTCGACGCCGAAGCGGTGCTGTTCGTCGACGACGACCAGGCCGAGGTCGTGGAACCGCACCACGTCCTCGATGAGGGCGTGCGTCCCGATGACGATGCCGGCCTCGCCGGTGACCAGGTCGAGCAGCGCCTGGCGGCGGGCCGCGGCCCCCATCGAGCCGGTCAGCAGCACCACCTTGGTGCCCCGCTCCGCGCCGCCCAGCATCCCTCCCTCGGCGAGGTCGCCCATCATCTCCGTGACGGAGCGGTGGTGCTGCTGGGCCAGCACCTCGGTGGGCGCGAGCAGCGCCGCCTGGCCGCCGCTGTCCACGACGCCGAGCATGGCGCGCAGCGCGACCATGGTGTTGTGGGTGACCGTGAAGTGGTCGGTCACATAGGCGTGGTCGGGGTGCGCGACGCTGATGCACTGGACGGGCCTGCGGCCGGCGGGCTCGATGGCCTGGACGGTGCGCCGGAGGGCGGGTCCGTCGTCCTCGGGGAGCGCCACGTGGACGTCGAGGCCGCCGTCCGCTGCGGGGACGGTGCGGGCCGTACCGGCCAGGGAGCGCGCCAGCCAGGCGAGGTCGGCGGCCAGTGGCTCCGGTGCCGCGCGGAAGAGCGTGCCGCCGCCCTCGGGTGCGCCGCCGGTCGCGAGCAGGCCCGCCAGCAGCGCCCGGCGGTCCTTGGCGGGGGCGTTGCGGTAGGCGTCGGGGACGGTGCGGCCGGCCGGGCCGGTGCCGCCCGCGCCCAGCGTCCGCCCCAGTGCGTACGCGTCGAGGGGGCGCGGTCCGCCGTCGTCGAGGTCCACCGGGGTGGCCGGGGGGATCGACCAGCGGGGGCGGCCGTCGTCGTCCAGCAGATCGCCGCGCAGCTCGCGCGTCGTCAGCACCCGCTCCCCCGTGCCGTGGGCGGCGGCGATCCACAGGTGTTCGTCGTCGCACTCGACGGTGCTGCCGTCGGAGAGCACCAGCCGCCACACCTCCCGCTCGCCCTGCGGGAACACCCCGTCCACCAGGGCGGTCGCCCCGCTGGGCACCACCACCTCGGTGCCCACCGCCATCTCGCCCATGGGACGGAAGCCGCGCGGGGTGAGCACCAGGGCGTCCAGCGGCTGGGCCTTGCCGGAGCCGACCTCGCCCTGGAGGAGGCGGTGCATCGGGTGCTCCGTCGCGAGGTCGTCGAAGATCTCCCGGCTGACCTTGGTCTGGCCCTCGGTGAGCGTGAAGGGCAGCCGCGCGTCGAACGCGTCGAGGATGCCGCCCGGTGTCAGCCTCCTTGCCACGGCGGGGAGTTGGGCATCGGCGAAGCGGCGGCGGGCGAGCGCGACCTGGAGGACGAACGCCTCGTCCCACTTCAGGCGGGCCCGGGCGTCGGCGATGTCGGCCTTGGTGGCGGGACGGTGGATCTTCAGCAGTGCCTCGGTCAGCGGGACCAGGCCGCGGCCCTCGCGCAGCCCCGGGGGCAGCGGGTCCACGGCGTCCGGGGCGCTGGGCAGGACCGCGTCGACGGCCTTGGCGATCTTCCAGGAGGCCATCTGCTGGCACGCCGGATAGATCGGCAGGAGCTGGTTGGCGAAGGCGTCGACGGCCCCGCCGTCGGCGTCGCCGTCGAGGAGTTGGTATTCGGGGTGGGCGAGTTGGAGCTTGCGGTTGAAGACCGAGACCTTGCCCGCGAACATCGCGCGCCGCCCGGGCAGCAGGTCCTTGTGCGGTTTGTGGATGCCCTTGCCGAAGAAGACCAGCTGGAGGCGGCCGCTGCCGTCGGTGAGCGTCACCTCCAGCCGCTGGCCGCGGCCCTGGTTGAACTTCAGGACGCGGGCGTCGGCGACCCGGGCGACGACCGTGACGTGTTCGTCCAGCGGCAGGTCGGACAGCCGGGTCAGCTCACCGCGCTCGGCATAGCGCCGCGGATAGTGGTGCAGCAGATCGCCGACCGTTTCCAGGCCGAGGTGCTCGGCCAGGACCTTCGCGGTGGTGCCGCCGAGGATTTTCTTCAGGGGTTCGTCGAGCGCTGCCACGCGTTCCATTGCACACCACGCCACTGACAACCAGCCACCACCGCCGCTTTCCGCGGCCGGGAATTCCCGGCGGATCCGGTATCCGGACGGTATGCGGCCGGTATCGGCGGTATTCCGGCGGACGTCGCGAAAACCGCGGCGCGGCGCGCTATTCCACGCCGATCAGCAGCGGCGCCGCGTATTCGCCGCCCTCGTAGACGACGGTGTCCACCGCGAGATGGCGTTCCCGGACGTGCCGCTGAAGCCGTTCGGCGAGGGAATCGGGGACGTCCGCGCCGAGGACGAGGGTGACCAGCTCGCCGCCCGCGGAGAGCATCCGGTCCAGCACCGCCGTCGCGGTGCGGACGAGGTCGGGCCCGATCACCGCGACGTCCCCGTCTATCAGGCCGAGCACGTCGCCGGCCTGGCAGACCCCGGCCATCGTCCAGGAGCGGTGCTCGGCGACGGCCAGTTCGGCGTAGCGGGTGGCGCCGGCCGCCGCGGTCATCGCGACCATGTCCTCGTCGAAGCTGCGCCCCGGCTCGTGGACCGCCAGCGCCGCCAGGCCCTGGACGGCGGAGCGGGTGGGGATGACGGCGACCCGGACGCCTTCGGTGCGGGCCTGCTCGGCGGCGGCCGCCGCGGTGTGCCGCAGCTCCGGGTCGTTGGGCAGCAGCATCACCTCGCGGGCGCGGGCCTGCCGGATCGCCTGGACCAGTTCGCCGCTGGCCGGCGGCTCCCCGGGGCGTACGGTCACCGGGGTCGCGCCGGCCTGTACGCACAGCCCGGCGAGGCCCGCACCCGGCACCACCGCGACCACGGCCCGGGCCGCCAGCGCGGGCTCCTTGGCCCGGCCGCCCGCGCCGAAGTGGGTGATCCGGATCCGGTACGGCCGGCCGGCCTCGATTCCGGCCTCCACCGCGGCCCCGGCGTCGTCGACGTGGACATGGACGTGCCACAGGCCGTCCCCGCCGACCACCACCAGCGAGTCGCCGAGCCGGTCCAGCCGGGCCCGCAGCCGGGCCACCTCGGCGTCCCCGGCCTCCAGCAGGTAGATCACCTCGAAGGCGGGGCCGCCTGCGTGCGGATCGCCGCCGCCCGCCTCGGGGCCCGCCGCCGCGCAGCCGGCCGGCTCCGGCAGCGGCCCGTCGGCCCGTAGGGCGACGGGAGCGGCGCCGACCTCCCCGGACAGCGCGTCGGCGAGCGCGCCCAGCAGGGCCACCAGCCCGCAGCCGCCCGCGTCCACCACGCCCGCCTTCCCCAGCACCGCGAGCTGCCCCGGGGTGGCCCGCAGCGCCTCCGCGGCGCCCCGGTGGGCGGCCCGGGCGACCTCGGCGGCCTCGCCGGCGGCCCGCTCGGCGGCGCCTGCGGCGGCCGTCGCCACGGTCAGCACGGTGCCCTCCACGGGGTGCGCCACCGCCTCGTAGGCGGCCGTCGCGGCCCGCCGCAGCGCCCGCCGCAGGGCGTCCGCGCCCGCCTCGCCGCCGGCCGGGGCGGCCGCCAGCACCTGGGCCATGCCGCGCAGCAGCTGCGCCAGGATGGTGCCGGAGTTGCCGCGCGCCCCGATGAGGGCGCCGTGCGCCATCGCGCCCACGGCGTCGCCGAGGCCGGGCGCGGTGCCGGCCGAGCCGTGGCCGTCGAAGGCGGCCTCGACCGCGCGGGCGGCCGACTCCAGCGTCAGGTAGAGGTTGGTGCCGGTGTCGCCGTCGGCGACCGGGTAGACGTTGATCGCGTCGATCCGCTCGCGCTCCCGCCCGAGCGCCTCCAGGGCCAGCCCGCACCAGGTACGGACGGCGGCGGCGTCGAGCGGGTAGGGCACGTCGTCCTCCTGAGGGTCGCGGGATGCACCCGCACAGTAGTCGCGTCCGCCGGGACGGCCGGGGCGGGGGCCGGAGGGTGCGTGGTAGTTTCGTCCTGCGGGAGCGGCCGTTGTATGCTGCTCCGGTTGCCCGATGAAAATCGGGCCATTCCTCTCCCTTCGGCGCCGGCACGGCCATGCACTCGGCCCGATGGGTTCTCACCGTAAGTGCATCTGAAGTCTTTGGAGTGACCCGTGGCTGCCAACTGCGACGTCTGCGGCAAGGGGCCGGGCTTCGGCAAGAGTGTCTCGCACTCGCATCGCCGCACCAACCGTCGTTGGAACCCCAACATCCAGACGGTGCGTGCAGTGATCGGGCGCACGCCGAAGAAGCTGAACGCCTGCACCTCGTGCATCAAGGCCGGCAAGGTCTCGCGCTGACGCCTTAGCCGTAGCGCAGCCCCGCCGGTTGCTTGTCGAAGCCGGTCCACCTCGATGGTGGGCCGGCTTCTGCCATTGCACTGCGGGCCATAGCACCGGGGGCCCGGGGAGTGTCGCGGTCAGTGCGCGCCGCGCAGCCGCCACCCGTGGTCGACGGGCCCGATGCCCGCGCCCAGCCGGAAGCCGGCCGCGATCGCGCCGCTGACGTACTCCTTGGCGGCCGTGGCGGCCTGCGGGACGGTGTCACCGTGCGCGAGCCGGGCGGCCAGGGCGCTGGCGAGGGTGCAGCCGGTGCCGTGGGTGTGCCGGTTGTCATGGCGCGGGGCACGCAGCCAGTGCTCCGCACTGCCGTCCGTGAGCAGGTCGACGGCCTCGCCGGCCGCATCCGGGGCACCGGCCGGCAGATGGCCGCCCTTGATCAGCGCCCAGCGCGGCCCGAACGCCAGGATCGCCGCGGCGGCCCGGCGCATCCCGTCCGCGGTCCGCACCCGTATACCGGTGAGCTGCGCCACCTCGTCGAGGTTGGGGGTGGCGACCGTCGCGGCCGGCAGCAGCTTGGTGCGGACCGCGTCCAGCGCCGAGGCGGCCAGCAGCGCATCACCGTGTTTGGAGACGCCGACGGGGTCGACGACGACCGGGACGGAGAGCCCGGCGAGCAGCTCCGCGACGGTGCCGACCAGCTCGGCCGACGACAGCATCCCGGTCTTCACGGCCTGGACGCCGATGTCGTCGACGACGCTGCGGAACTGGGCGCGCACCGCCTCGGCGGGCAGCTCCCACGCGCCCTGGACGCCGAGGGAGTTCTGCGCGGTGACGGCGGTGAGCACGCTCATGCCGTGGGTGCCCAGCGCCAGCATCGTCTTCAGATCGGCCTGGATGCCCGCACCGCCGCCGGAGTCGGAGCCGGCGACGGTCAGGACGCGGGGAGGTGTGCGCATGCCGGCGAATCTACCCGGCCGCCCTCCGGGGCTACTCGGCGTCCCCGTCGTCCCCGAAGTGGTCCCAGCCGGCCTTGGCCCAGGGGGCGCCGTCCACGGTCACCTGGGGCAGCGCCGAGGGGTTGAGGACCTCGCCGATCACCTTCCAGCGGGCGGGCAGCTTCACGTCGGGCGGGAAGGTGGCCACGATCGCGTGGTCCTCGCCGCCGTTGAGCACCCACTGCATCGGGTCCACGCCGACCGCCGTACCGATATCGGACATCTGTGAGGGGATGTCGATGTTGGCGGACCGCAGGTCGATACGGACCTTGCTGGCCTCGGCGATGTGCCCGAGGTCGGCGACGAGGCCGTCGCTGACGTCGGTCATGGCCGTGGCGCCCAGGCCCGCGGCGGCCGGGCCCGCGTGGTAGGGCGGTTCGGGGCGGCGGTGCGCCTCCACGAAGGCGCGCGGGGACCGGAAGCCGCGGGAGAGCACCGCGTGGCCGGCCGCGGACCAGCCGAGCCAGCCGGTCACCGCGACGACGTCGCCGGGCTGGGCGCCGGCCCGGGTCACCGGTTCCTGGTTGCGCAGGTCGCCGAGGGCGGTGATGGCGATGGTGATGGTGTCGCCGCGGACGACGTCCCCGCCGACCACCGCGGCGCCGGCCACCTGGCACTCGTCGCGCAGCCCGTCCATCAGCTCGGTGGCCCAGGTGGCGGGGAGTTCGGCGGGGACGACCAGGCCGAGCAGGATCGCGGTGGGCACCGCGCCCATCGCCGCGATGTCGGCGAGGTTCTGCGCGGCGGCCTTGCGGCCGACGTCGTAGGCGGTGGACCAGTCGCGGCGGAAGTGCCGTCCTTCGAGGAGAATGTCGGTACTGGCGACGACCCTGCGGTCCGGCGCGGTGACCACCGCGGCGTCGTCCCCCGGCCCGATCCGTACGGCGGGAGTGGAGGTGAGCCGGGAGGTGAGCTCTCTGATAAGCCCGAACTCCCCCAGCTCGCCCACGGTGCCCTTCATGCTGTTGCCCTTCCGATGTGTACGGACGGTCCGTACGTGGCTGACGACTGCGCCGCACCGGACCGGTTCACCGCGCGGGTCTCCCCGCTCCGCTCGGTGACGCGGTACCGTGGCGTCCCTTCTTCCCACATGATCCTCGTAGCCGCCCTGGAGGTTCCGTGGTACAGGCTTACATCCTGATCCAGACCGAGGTCGGCAGGGCCTCGGCGGTGGCCGAGGTGATCGCGAAGATCCCCGGCGTGCTGACGGCCGAGGACGTGACCGGACCCTACGACGTCATCGTGCGCGCGCAGGCGGACACCGTCGACGAGTTGGGTCGCATGGTGGTCGCGAAGGTCCAGCAAGTGGAAGGCATCACGCGGACGCTCACCTGCCCGGTGGTGCATCTCTAGCGCCCCCGTATGCTCGGCCGGGTGAGACGCGCGAGACACCGGTACCTGGCCGCACTGCCCCTGTTCGTCGTGGTGGCCGCGGCCGCGGGCTGCTCGTCCGCGCCGGAGGTGGCACCGCCCTCCCCCACCGGTGAGGCCGCGCGGAACTGCCGGGCACTCCAGGAGGACCTGCCGCGGACCGTGGACGGACTGCGACGGGGTACCGCCGAGCCGGTCTCGGACTTCACTGCCATATGGGGCGATCCTGCCGTGGAGCTGCGCTGCGGGGTGTCCAAGCCGGAGGTGCTCAGGCACGGGAGTGAACATTACAACCCCAACACCGACTCGGCGGAAGTCGACGGCGTCCAGTGGCTCTTCGAGAAGCAGGACGACGGCTACCGCTTCACGACGGTGCTGCGGAAGGTGAACGTCGAGGTGACCGTGCCGGGCAGGTACGCCCCGGAGGTCAACGTCCTGCCGGACCTCGCGGCCGCGGTGAAGAAGAACATCCCGGCGGGGGTCTAGGGCGCTTCTGGCGGATCTCCGTGGAGCAAGGAGCGGCGCCTGGTGCGTGCTCTCGCAAGGCGCCGGGATGGCTTCATAGCGGAGCTATGGAGACATTTCGGCAACGCCGCGAGAGTGCGTGCCAGGCGCCGCGACGCCGCGGAGATCCGCCAGAAGCGCCCTAGGGCGCTTGCCCTGGGCGGGCACCCGGCCGGGGCCCGCCCGGCCGCCCGGCGGAATACCGCCCCACCCGGCCGCGTTGGGCCCCGCAAGGGGCGCTCACGTCCCCTACGGGATCCGTTCGCCCCACCCCCAAGGGCCCGCCCGGCGCGGCCCGTCGGCAGCGCGGCCCGCTCTCAGGCGCGGCCCGCGCTCAGCCCCGGCCCGTCCTCAGCGCAGGCCCGTCGAGCGGGTCAGGGCCGCCTGGAGGAGCCGGTCGATGAGTTCGGGGTAGCTCACGCCGCTCTCCTGCCACATCCGCGGGTACATCGAGATGGGCGTGAAACCGGGCAGCGTGTTGATCTCGTTGATCACGAACTCGCCGTCGTCCTGCAGGAAGAAGTCCGCGCGGACCAGGCCCTCGCAGGACGCCGCCTCGAAGGCCGCGACGGCCAGTTCCCGGACCTTCGCGGTCTGCTCGGCGGTCAGCGGCGCCGGCACGATGCCGGCGGCGGAGTCGATGTACTTGGCCTCGAAGTCGTAGAAGTCGTGCGCGGTGACCGGCGGGATCTCGGCCGGCACGCTGGCCCGCGGGCCGTCCTCGAACTCCAGCACCCCGCACTCGATCTCGCGGCCGCGCAGCAGCGACTCCACGATGATCTTCGGGTCGTGGCGCCGGGCCTCCTCGACGGCCTCGTCCAGCCCGGACAGGTCGTCGACCTTGCTGATGCCCATGGACGAGCCGGCCCGGGCGGGCTTCACGAACAGCGGCCAGCCGTGCTCGCCGGCGAAGTCCACGATCTTCTTACGCGCGGCCGCGGGGTCGGTCTCCCACTCGCGCGGGCGGATGACCTCGTAGGGGCCGACCGGCAGCCCGAAGGAGGCGAACACCCGCTTCATGTAGTCCTTGTCCTGGCCGACGGCCGAGGCGAGCACGCCCGAGCCGACGTACGGCACCCCAGACAGCTCCAGCAGGCCCTGCAGCGTGCCGTCCTCGCCGTACGGGCCGTGCAGCACGGGGAAGACGACGTCGACCTCGCCGAGCGCCTTGGGGACCGCTCCGGGCTCGGTGTAGACGACCTCGCGGCTGGTGGGGTCGGCGGAGAGCACCACGGCGCCCTCGTCGCCCTCGGTCAGCTCGGCCACGCTGGGCAGCTTCCGGTCCGTGATCGCCATCCGCCCGGGGTCGTCGGCGGTCAGCGCCCAGCGGCCGTCGGTCGTGATGCCGATGGGCAGCACGTCGTACTTGTCACGGTCGATGGCGGCCAGCACGGCTCCGGCGGTGACGACCGAGATGGCGTGCTCGGAGCTGCGGCCGCCGAACACGACGGCGACGCGGGGCTTGTGGGTGGAGGTCTCGCTGCTCATATCGGCTTGAGGGTACCTGCTGGTAGGGGTTGGGGCAGCGCGGCGGCGGCCGGTCGGGGGCATGGCGGCGCGGTGCCGTGCGCCCCGTCGCGGTCGGTGCCGTTCCGTCGCGGTCAGTGCCGTTCCGGCTTGGCGGTGCGGGACATCAGCTCCTTGAGGGCCACCAGCGGCGGCTTGCCCTCGTGGACGATCTCCACCACGGTCTCGGTGAGCGGCATGTCGACGCCGTGCCGGCGGGCCAGATCGAGCACGGACTCGCAGGACTTGACGCCCTCGGCGGTCTGCTTGGTGACCGCGATGGTCTCCGCCAGCGACATGCCCCGGCCGAGGTTGGTGCCGAAGGTGTTGTTGCGGGAGAGCGGCGAGGAGCAGGTGGCGACGAGGTCGCCCATGCCGGCCAGGCCCGCGAAGGTGTGCGCGTCGGCGCCCATGGCCAGACCGAGCCGGGTGGTCTCGGCCAGTCCGCGGGTGATCAGGGACGCCTTGGCGTTGTCGCCCAGGCCCATGCCGGTGGCGATGCCGACCGCGAGCGCGATGACGTTCTTGACCGCGCCGCCCAGTTCGCAGCCCACCACGTCGGTGTTGGTGTACGGGCGGAAGTACGCGGTGTGGCAGGCGGTCTGGAGGCGCCGGGCGACGGACTCGTCGGCGCAGGCCACCACGGCGGCGGCGGGCTGCCGGGCGGCGACCTCCTTGGCGAGGTTGGGTCCGGTCAGCACCGCGACGCGGTCCGCGGGAACCTTGGCGACCTCCTCGATGACCTCGCTCATGCGCTTGGCGGTGCCCAGTTCGACGCCCTTCATCAGGGAGACCAGGACCGTGTCGGAGGGCAGCAGGGGCGCCCACTCGGCGAGGTTGGCGCGCAGCGTCTGGGACGGCACGGCGAGCACGGTGAAGTCGGCCCCGCGGGCGGCCTCGGCCGGGTCGGTGGTGGCCCGTACGCCCTCGGGCAGCTCGACGCCCGGGAGGTAGTCCGGGTTGGTGCGGCCGGTGTTGATGGCGTCGACGAGGGCCGCTCTGCGCCCCCACAGGGTCACCTCGCATCCCGCGTCGGCGAGCACCATCGCGAATGCGGTGCCCCAGGACCCCGTGCCGAAGACGGCGCAGCGCGTCACTTGCCTTCATCCTCCTGTGCCTGCCGGTTGCTTCGGGCCTGCTGGACGGGGGCGGCCGGAGCGGCGGACTCGGCCCGTTCCCGTGCGGTGTCGTCGGTGCCGGCCGTCTCCGCGGCCCTGGCGGCCCGGGCTGCCTCGCGGGCGGCCCGCCGCTCCCGGGCGATCTCCTTGCGGTAGTCGAACGGTTCGGCCGGCGCGGTCTCGCCGCGCAGCACGGCCAGTTCGGCCGTGATGGCGGCCATGATCTTCTCGGTGACGGCGCGCAGCACCTCGGCGGTGGGCTCCTTGCCGTGGAACTCGCTGAGGTCGACCGGCGGACCGGCCTTGACCCGCAGGGTCTTGCGCGGGAGAAGCCGGAACTTCTTCTCCTTGGCGTAGGGCGGCATCGCCTCGTTGGCGCCCCACTGGGCGACGGGGATGACGGGGGCCTTGGTGAGCAGCGCGACCCGGGCGGCGCCGGTCTTGCCCTGCATGGGCCACATCGCGGGGTCACGGGTGAGGGTGCCCTCGGGGTAGAAGGCGACGCATTCGCCCTTCTCGATGGCGTTGACGGCGGCCCGGAACGCGGTGGCGGCGTCGGTGGTTTCCCGGTAGACCGGGATCTGTCCCGTTCCGCGCATCGCCATGCCGACAAAGCCGCTCTTGAAGAGTCCGGCCTTGGCGAGGAATCGGGGGACCCGCCCGGTGTTGTACTGATAGTGCGCATAGGAGAGCGGATCAAGATACGAGTTGTGGTTGACCGCGGTAATAAAACCGCCGTCGACCGGAATGTGCTCCATTCCCCGCCAGTCCCGCTTGAACAGAACCAAGAGCGGCGGTTTGCAGATGACCGCGGCCAAGCGGTACCAGAAGCCGATTCTGCGGCGGGACACTGGGACACCCTCCTTGTGGGACCTGCGAAGCTGCTGCGAGCCGGCAGCCGCACAAGTGTCGCCCCGGGTACCCGCTATGTCGAGAACACCGTAACCCCGCCACTCCGGAAAGGTTCCGGCGGCAGGTGAGAATGAACCAGATGCGAAGAGACGGAGCGGATGTGGCCTGGAGCCTCGTAGTCCCGCTGAAACCGCTGGTGCGGGCCAAGAGCAGGCTGTCCGGGGCCGCCGGCGAGGAGTTCCGGCCGAAGTTGGCGCTGGCATTCGCACTGGACACCGTGGCGGCCGCGCTGGCCTGCGCGGACGTGCGCGATGTGGCGGTTGTCACGGACGATCCGGTGGCCGGGGAGCACTTGGCGGCACTGGGGGCGCGCATCGTGCCGGACGCTCCGGCCAACGGGCTGAACGCCGCACTGGCCCATGGCGCGGCCGTGGTACGGGCCCGGCGGCCCTGCGCGCCGGTGGCCGCGCTGAACGCCGATCTGCCGGCGCTCCGCCCGGCCGAGCTGGCGGCGGTGCTCCATTCCGCGGCGCTATTTCCACGGGCATTTCTCGCGGATGCGGCGGATATCGGGACAACACTTCTGTCCGCGACTTCCGGCACGGAATTGGACCCGGCTTTCGGGGGCCCCTCGCGGGCCCGCCACCTGGCGTCCGGGGCACAGGAGATCACCGCGCCGGACGTGCCGTCGGTGCGCCGGGACGTGGACACCGGGGAGGATCTGCGGGCGGCGCTGGCGCTGGGGGTGGGCCCGCACACCGCGCGGCAGGCCCCGCGCGTGCCGGGTTGGGCGATGTGGGCGGATGCCGTGCCCGTGTCCGGCCGCGCCGGGGTGTACGGGACCGCAGGACTGCCGGGGCCTCGAAGCGGCGCGGCGCCCCAGGTCAGAGCGTCTGGAGCGTGACGAGGACGATCCGCCGGGCGTCACCCTCGCCGGCGACCTCGATACGGACCCGCTGGCCGGGCCGCAGCAGGAGCAGGTGGCCGGCGTCGAAGGCCGCCGCGTCGAAGGGCAGCGGGGTCCCGTCGTCCAGCAGCACGCTGCCGGAGCGGGTCGTCTCGTCGTAGGTGTACGCGGTGGCCTGCATGGGGCCAGCGTAGACGGCGCGCCCGGTGGGCCACGCACCGCGGGCCGGGCTCCCCGGAGGGAGACCGGCCCGGCGCCTGGCGTTGCGTCGCCGCCGTGGAACTACCGCTTGCGGGCGGTGGTCTTCTTGGCGGTGGTCTTGCGCGCCGTGGTCTTCTTGGCGGGCGCCTTCTTCGCCGTGGCCTTCTTCGCGGGCGCGGTCTTCTTCGCCGTGGCCTTCTTCGCGGTGGTGGCCTTCTTGGCGGTGGTGGCCTTCTTCGCCGCCGCCTTCTTGGCGGGCGCCGCCTTCTTCGCCGTGGTCTTCTTCGCGGTGACCTTCTTCGCCGCGGCCTTCTTGGCCGCCGCCTTCTTCGCCGGCGCCGCCTTCTTGGCAACGGCCTTCTTCGCGGCGGCCTTCTTCGCCGCCGCCTTCTTCACGGTGGGCTTGGCGCCGGTCAGGCTGCCCTTGGGCGCCTTCTTGACGGCGACCTCACCGCCCTTGGGGAGCTTCTTCGAGCCGCTCACCAGGTCCTTGAAGCCCTGGCCGGCGCGGAAACGGGGCACCGAGGTCTTCTTGACCCGCACGCGCTCGCCCGTCTGCGGGTTGCGCGCGTAACGGGCCGGGCGGTCCACCTTCTCGAACGAGCCGAATCCGGTGACCGAAACGCGGTCGCCGGCGACAACTGCACGGACGACTGCGTCCAGTACGGCGTCCACCGCGTCCGCGGCGTTCTGGCGGCCGCCGAGCTTGTCGGCAATGGCTTCTACGAGCTGCGCCTTGTTCACGTCTTCCCCTTCGGAGACATTGCTGGAACGAAAGTTTCCAAGCTTTTTCGCACGTTAGGCAGATATATACCGCAAATCAAACACGAAACGGGCTAATCACCCTTGTGCCGCAACGGACTCGACCTTCACGGACTTCCGTCGGCATGCACATCTTCGGGATAACGACCTTCGTCAAGGTCGTGCATGAACCACTCCAGACGCCTTGCCGCGTCCGCAAGATCGTGTTTAGCCGCGGCCGTGATGACGAGCAGCTTCCGGGTCAGCGCCATCCGTACGCCCTCCGGGACTTGCAGTGTCCGCACTCTTGCGTGTGCGTCCTTGAGTCGGTCGGCGACGGAACCGTAGAGCTCGAGTTGGTCGTCGCGTTCCATGCGCTAATTGTGCCATCTGCGGCGAGTTGTCGCTTCACGGGGCCTCAACACCGGCCTCCACACGCCGATGCGCCCCCTGCCAACTGCACAGGGGGCGCATCGTACGCAATAAGGCTTTGAGCCATAAAACCCGAGGTCAGACCTCGATGGTACGCGGTTTGAACGACGGCCTGTTCGCCTCGTACGCGGCGATGGCGGACTCCTCCCGAAGGGTGAGGCTGATGTCGTCCAGACCCTCCAGCAGCCGCCAACGGGCGTTCTCGTCCAGCTCGAAGGAAGCGGTGACACCTTCGGCACGGACCTCGCGCGCGACCAGGTCGACCGTCACCTCGGCGGTGGGGTCGGCCTCCACCAGCTTCTGCAGCCGGTCCACGGTCTCCTGCGGCAGGACCACCGTCAGCAGGCCGTTCTTGAGGGAGTTGCCGCGGAAGATGTCCGCGAACCGCGAGGAGACGACGGCCTTGAAACCGTAGTTCTGCAGCGCCCAGACGGCGTGCTCGCGCGAGGAGCCGGTGCCGAAGTCGGGGCCGGCGACGAGCACCGTGGCGCCCTTGTACGTCTCCTGGTTGAGGACGAACTCCGGGTCCTTGCGCCACGCCTCGAAGAGCCCGTCCTCGAAGCCGTCGCGGGTGACCTTCTTCAGCCAGTGGGCGGGGATGATCTGGTCGGTGTCGACGTTGCTGCGGCGCAGCGGAACGGCCCGGCCGGTGTGGGTGGTGAAAGCTTCCATGGTTCAGACTCCCGCGGGCGTGGCGACGTCGGACTGGCCGGCCAGGTCGGCCGGTGAGGCCAGATGGCCGAGAACCGCCGTTGCGGCGGCGACCTGGGGCGAGACCAGGTGGGTGCGGCCGCCCTTGCCCTGCCGGCCCTCGAAGTTGCGGTTGGAGGTGGACGCGGAGCGCTCACCGGGCGCCAGCTGGTCGGGGTTCATGCCCAGGCACATCGAGCAGCCCGCGTGCCGCCATTCGGCGCCGGCGCCGGTGAAGACCTTGTCCAGCCCCTCCTCGACGGCCTGCAGCGCGACCCGGACCGAGCCGGGGACGACGAGCATCCGCACCCCGTCGGCGACTTTGCGGCCCTGGAGGATCGAGGCCGCCGAGCGCAGGTCCTCGATGCGGCCGTTGGTGCACGAACCTACGAAGACGGTGTCCACGGAGATCTCGCGCAGCGGCTGACCCGCCGTCAACCCCATGTATTCCAGGGCCTTTTCGGCGGCGTGCCGCTCCGAGGGATCCTCGTACGAAGCCGGGTCGGGGACGTTCGCCGAAAGCGGCGCGCCCTGGCCGGGGTTGGTGCCCCAGGTGACGAACGGCGCCAGCTCGGCGGCGTCGATGACGACCTCGGCGTCGAAGACCGCGTCGTCGTCGGTGCGCAGCGTCTTCCAGTACGCCACGGCGGCGTCCCAGTCGGCGCCCTGGGGGGCGTGGTCGCGGCCCTGGAGGTAGTCGAAGGTGGTCTGGTCGGGGGCGATCATGCCGGCCCGGGCGCCCGCCTCGATCGACATGTTGCAGATGGTCATCCGGGCTTCCATCGACAGCTTCTCGATGGCCGGGCCGCGGTACTCGATGACATAGCCCTGGCCGCCACCGGTGCCGATCCTGGCGATGATCGCCAGGATCAGGTCCTTGGCGGTGACGCCGTCGGGCAGCTCGCCGTCCACCGTGATCGCCATGGTCCTGAACGGCGCCATCGGCAGCGTCTGGGTCGCCAGGACGTGCTCGACCTGGCTGGTGCCGATGCCGAACGCCAGCGCGCCGAACGCGCCGTGGGTGGAGGTGTGGCTGTCGCCGCAGACCACGGTGGTGCCGGGCTGGGTCAGTCCCAACTGCGGTCCCACGACGTGGACGACGCCCTGCTCGACGTCGCCCAGCGGGTGCAACCGGACGCCGAACTCCGCGCAGTTCTTGCGCAGGGTCTCCAGCTGGGTACGCGAGACCGGGTCGGCGATGGGCTTGTCGATGTCGAGGGTCGGGGTGTTGTGGTCCTCGGTGGCGAGGGTCAGGTCCGTCCGCCGCACCCGGCGGCCGGCCTTGCGGAGGCCGTCGAACGCCTGCGGGCTGGTGACCTCGTGCAGCAGGTGCAGATCGATGAAGAGGAGGTCGGGCTCGCCTTCCGCGCGCCGGACGACATGGTCGTCCCAGACCTTCTCCGCAAGTGTCCGTCCCATCGCTTTCCCTCCGGCCGGCCGCAGTGCCGGCCTTGCTCGTCCGTGCGCGATGACCCGCCCGTGTCCCCTGGCGGGCCTGACGCCGGGCCCTGGTCGAGGGCCGCATCTACAGAGTGACGACTTCCCTGGAAAATTGAACTTGCGTTTCACACTGTGAGACGTGAGTATCGTTGCATGGACAACTCTAGCGGCGTCGGCGTTCTCGACAAGGCAGCTCTGGTTCTGAGCGCTCTGGAGTCCGGTCCGGCCACCCTCGCCGGGCTGGTCGCGGCGACCGGGCTCGCACGACCCACGGCCCACCGGCTGGCCGTGGCACTGGAACACCACCGGATGGTGGCGAGGGACATGCAGGGCCGGTTCATCCTGGGCCCGCGGCTCTCCGAGCTGGCCGCGGCGGCCGGCGAGGACCGCCTCCTGGCGACGGCCGGGCCGGTGCTGACGCATCTGCGCGACGTGACCGGCGAGAGCGCCCAGCTCTATCGCCGGCAGGGCGACATGCGGATCTGCGTGGCGGCGGCGGAACGGCTGTCCGGACTACGGGACACCGTCCCGGTGGGCTCCACGCTGACGATGAAGGCCGGCTCGTCCGCCCAGATCCTGATGGCCTGGGAGGAGCCGGAGCGGCTGCACCGCGGCCTCCAGGGCGCCCGCTTCACCGCCACCGCGCTCTCCGGCGTACGGCGCCGCGGCTGGGCCCAGTCGATCGGCGAGCGGGAGCCCGGCGTGGCCTCCGTCTCCGCGCCCGTCCGCGGCCCCTCGAACCGCGTGGTGGCCGCCGTCTCGGTCTCCGGCCCGATCGAGCGCCTGACCCGCCACCCGGGCCGGATGCACGCCCAGGCGGTCATCGATGCCGCCGCCCGCCTCTCCGAGGGCCTGCGCCGCAACGGCGGCTAGGGTATGGGCCCCGACGGCCGGTCTCCGCTCTCAGGCGGCGGGGCCGGCCGTCGCGCTTTTCTTCCGGCGCTCCGACCGGCGCACGCCCAACTGGCCGTCCCGCGCGGGCCGCCGCCCTGACCGCAACCCCAACTCCCCTACTGCACAGGGCCGTTGGGTGCCGTGCGGGGTTACCGGGCGGCCGGGGCCCGGAACTTCGGGAACAACGGAAAGGCCCCCCGCATGACGCGGAGGGCCTTTCCTGGACGTACCCCCGACCGGATTCGAACCGGCGCTACCGCCTTGAGAGGGCGGCGTGCTAGGCCGCTACACAACGGGGGCCTTGCAGATGCTGTGTTTCAAAGCGTCTGCGAGCTGGCCTACCTGGACTCGAACCAAGACTAACTGAACCAGAATCAGTCGTGCTGCCAATTACACCATAGGCCATGGTGGTGTAGACCAGTACCCCCGACCGGATTCGAACCGGCGCTACCGCCTTGAGAGGGCGGCGTGCTAGGCCGCTACACAACGGGGGCCCTAGCGATCCTGCGTGAGTGACAGTGGGTGCGACCCAGACTGCCTCCCCGGGAAGGATCTGTACCCCCGACCGGATTCGAACCGGCGCTACCGCCTTGAGAGGGCGGCGTGCTAGGCCGCTACACAACGGGGGCCTTGCAGATGAGCTCTGCGAGCTGGCCTACCTGGACTCGAACCAAGACTAACTGAACCAGAATCAGTCGTGCTGCCAATTACACCATAGGCCATCAAAGTGCAACCCCCGGTGGGGAGCTCCTCCTTGATCTGCGCTTTCCGGTCCGGGCCTTTCGGCCCTCTCGGGCGGCGCAGGAAGAACATTACCTGATCGTGGAGGGTGCTCCAAAACCGATAACGCGGCGCACCAGCTCGGGAAGCTCGGCCAGTCCGCCGATCCGGTGCACCCCCGCAGGGGGCTGCTCGCCGGTGCCCGTGCGGTCCAGCCACACGGCCGCCAGCCCGGCGTCCCGGGCGCCCAGGCCGTCGGTGTCGAGCTGGTCGCCGACGTAGAGGACGTCGGCCGGCGGCAGGCCGAGCGTGGCGCAGGCTTCCCGGAACGCCTCGGGGGCGGGCTTGGCGTGGCCCAGGCCGTCGGCGCAGAGCACCGCCTCGAAACGCTCCCGGATGCCGAGAGCGGTGAGCTTGCGCTCCTGGTTGGCGGTGGAGGAGTTCGAGAGCACCGCCTGGCGCACCAGGGGGGCCAGCGCCTCCAGGGCCGGGAGGGAATCGGGGAAGAGCTCCCAGGACGCCTCGTAGTGGGCGAGGTAGCGGGCGAACCAGGCGTCGGCCTCGGCGTCGGTCAGCGGGGTGCCCCGGAACGTGCGGGCGCGGGCCCTGCGGTGTTCCAGGAATCCCAGCTCGCCGGCGAGGAAGCGGGCGAACTCGGTCTCCATGGCCTTCCGCCAGCGGGCCAGTGCCGCCTCCTCGCCGCCGTAGGCGGTCAGCAGCCCCTCGGTACGCAGGTGCCGCAGCACGCCGGTGCGGTCGGACCCGGTGTAGTCGAAGAGGGTGTCGTCGATGTCCCAGAGGACGGCGCGGAGGGGCATGGGGATCAGCGCACCCAGTCCTTGAGGGGCTCGGTGTCGAGGTCGATGCCGACCGGGGCGGGGAGGGTGACCCGCTCGCCGACCCGGACGGTCGCGGTCACGCGGTACCGGTCGCCTGCGGGCTCGGAGTGGACGGTCGCCTCGCGGCGGTCGCGGTCGATCAGGAGGTAGACCGGGATGCCGGTCGCCGCGTACGCAGGGGGCTTCAGCTCGCGGTTGCGGCGATCGCTGTCGGCGTCGTACAAGGTGACCTCGACGGCCATGAGGACCCGGCTGGGGTCGGTCCATTCCCTCGCGCCGACGAAGGCGTCGCCGGGAGCGAGGACGCCGTCGGGATACACACGCTGGTCGCGGTAGGTCGCGATCTCCAGCCCCTGCCGGTGAAGCCACAGCTCGGGCCGTGCCTGGAGGCAGATGCGGGTCAGCCACTGGATGATCATTCCGTGGTTCCCGTCGGGTGCGTCCTTGTACCCCACCCGACCGTTGATGAACTCCAGGCGCGGGGCGTCCTCCCTGCTCGACATCTGCCGTGCGAGATCTTCGAAGACCTCCGCCTCGATCTGCCAGCGCAGTCGGTCGTCGACAGCGGCCATCGCTCACCCCTTCTTCCGCCCGTACGTCCAGTCTGCCCCTGGATACACCGCGGGCCCGGAAGCCGTGTCGGCTTCCGGGCCCGGTCACTCCTACGAGCAGCGGCGGTCAGGCGGTGAGGCGGGCCAGGGCCGCGTCGATGCGCTGGAGGGTGCGGTCCTTGCCGAGGATCTCCAGGGACTCGAAGAGGGGGAGGCCGACGGTGCGGCCGGTGACCGCGACCCGGACCGGGGCCTGGGCCTTGCCGAGCTTGAGGCCGTGCTGCTCGCCGGCGGCGAGGACGGCCTGCTTGAGGGGCTCGGGGCCGGCGGTCCAGTCGGCGGCGTCGAGGTTGGCGCGGGCGGTGGTGAGGAGGGCCACCGGGTCGCCCTTGCCCATGGCCTTCGCCCAGGACGGCTCGTCGTCGACCGGCTGCCGGCGGAAGAGGAAGTCGACGTTGGCGGTGATCTCGGAGAGGACCGTGAGGCGGGTCTGGGCGTGTGGGGCGATGGCCTCCCAGGCTGCCTGGTCGAAGTCCGCGTCCTCCCAATTGGCGAAGGGGGCCTTCAGCCAGGGCTCGCAGGCCGCGGCGAAGTCCTTGGGGTCCAGGCGGCGGATGTGCTCGGCGTTGATCGCCTCGGCCTTCTTGAGGTCGAAGCGGGCCGGGTTGGCGTTGACGTCCGCGATGTCGAACTTCTCGATCATCTCGGGGATGGTGAAGATGTCCTGGTCGGCGGAGAACGACCAGCCCAGCAGGGAGAGGTAGTTCAGCAGGCCCTCGGGGAGGAAGCCGCGGTCGCGGTAGAGGTTGAGGCTCGCCTGGGGGTCGCGCTTGGAGAGCTTCTTGTTGCCCTCGCCCATGACGTAGGGGAGGTGGCCGAACTGCGGGACAGCGGTGGCCACGTCCAGTTCGATCAGGGCGCGGTAGAGGGCGATCTGGCGGGGGGTGGAGGAGAGCAGGTCCTCGCCGCGCAGGACGTGGGTGATGCCCATCAGGGCGTCGTCGACCGGGTTGACCAGGGTGTAGAGCGGCGCGCCGTTGGCGCGGACGATGCCGTAGTCCGGGACGTTCTCCGGGGTGAAGGTGAGTTCGCCGCGGACCAGGTCGGTGAAGGTGATCGGCTCGTCGGGCATCCGGAAGCGGATGATCGAGGCGCGGCCCTCGGCCTCGTAGGCGGCCTTCTGCTCGGCGGTCAGCTCGCGGCAGGTGCCGTCGTAGCCGGAGGGCTTGCCGGCCTTGCGGGCGGCCTCGCGGCGCTCGTCCAGCTCCTCGGTGGTGCAGTAGCAGGGGTAGGCGTGGCCGGCGGCGAGCAGCTTCTCGGCGACGTCCTTGTAGAGGTCCATCCGCTGGGACTGGCGGTAGGGGGCGTGCGGGCCGCCGACCTCGGGGCCCTCGTCCCAGTCGAAGCCGAGCCAGTGGAACGCGTCCAGCAGCTGCTGGTAGGACTCCTCGGAGTCGCGGGCCGCGTCGGTGTCCTCGATGCGGAAGACCAGGCTGCCGCCGGTGTGCCGGGCGTAGGCCCAGTTGAACAGGGCGGTACGGACCAGGCCGACGTGCGGGTTGCCGGTCGGGGAGGGACAGAAACGTACGCGGACGGGGGTTCCGGGGGTCGCGTTAGCCACGCTTGATCACCTTGTTGGTGAGAGTGCCGATGCCTTCGATGGTGACGGAGACCGTGTCGCCGTCGTGGAGCGGGCCGACCCCGGCCGGGGTGCCCGTGAGGACGACGTCGCCGGGGAGCAGCGTCATCGCCTCGGTGATGTGGACGATCAGGTCCTCGATGGGGCGGATCATCTCGCTGGTGCGGCCGAGCTGGCGCTGTTCGCCGTTGACCGTGCACTGGATGGTGAGGTCGCTCGGGTCCAGGTCCGTCTCGATCCAGGGGCCCAGGGGGCAGGAGCCGTCGAAGCCCTTGGCCCGGGCCCACTGCTTCTCGCGGCGCTGGATGTCGCGCGCGGTGACGTCGTTGGCGCAGGTGTAGCCGAGGATGACGTCCTTGACCCGCTCGCGGGGCACCTCGCGGCACATCCGGCCGATGACCACGGCCAGTTCCGCCTCGTGGTGCACTTCCTCGGAGAAGGCGGGGTAGGCGAGGGGGTCGCCGTGGCCGATCACCGAGGTGGAGGGCTTGAAGAAGGTGACCGGCGTCTCGGGGACGTCGTTGCCCAGCTCGGCGGCGTGTTCGGCGTAGTTGCGGCCGATGCCGACGACCTTGTTGGGGAGCACGGGCGGCAGCAGCCGCACCTTGTCGAGGGGGACCTTCTGGCCCGAGCGCTCGAATTCCGCGAACGGATGCCCCTTGATGACGTCGAGTTCGTCTCCTTCGAGGACGCCGAAGCCGACGGTGCCGTCGATGGAGAATCTGGCGATGCGCACGGGTTGCCGCTGCCCCTCATGATCACTGGCCGGGAGTTGACACTCCAGGCTATCGCGGGGGCATCGGGGCATCGCCGCCCATTTAGGCGGTGACGTCCTGCTGCGGGAGGTCCATGAGGACGGTGCGGCGGGGGTTGGCGGTCTGACGGGGCAGTTCGACGGTGTGCTCCGGGGCCTCCTGGGTGCCGAGCTCGTCGGCGTCCTTCAGGTGGGCCAGGGTGGTGCGCCGCGGGTTGGCTATGTTGCGGAACATCATCGTCGTCTTCACTGCGGTATGCCTCGCGTCTGGTCGGGAAGGGTTTCCGGGCGTTGCGTTTTCGGCGGTTGTCGTTTTACGCAACTGTGTAAAGCGTCAGGCTAAGCGCGCTATTCCCTGTGGATCAGTGGGAAAGTCGGCGATCTTCTTGTGAGTTTCCTCACGAGGGGTGTGACATATGCCGCATTTCCCATGATCAACATCCATGGTCGAAACGGACATTGGCGGATTGAACCGCATGTTCCGCTCCTGATCACCGCACCTGGGACAGAGGGCGAGGGCGGACGACTCGCGGATAAAAGTCCGAAATCAGGGGGCCGGTCTTCTACCGGTCGTAACGCATTCCGCACATTGCGTCATCCCCGTCACGGCGGCCGGCTCCGCTCTTGTTGGAGATCCGGCACTGTGCTGGAATTCCACGGACCGCCGCACGATTTCGCCGGCGCGCAGGGGGCGCGAAGGAGCGCCGCGCGGTGGTGCCGCTCTCTCGGCCAGAGGGGGTAGCCCGCCGGTCACTCACGACCGCCATGGGGGACTTCGCAGTCCCCTTCGACTCGACACCGTCCCGCCGTTGGCGCGGTGGGACGCCTGGTCCAGAGGTTGCGACGCTAGTGCAGGGACGTTTCAAGAGGGATGGCAACGCTGCGGCGGACCCGGAGCCGCGCGGCGGCACCGACCGCGACCGGACTCCGGGTGAGGACGCCGCGGACGGGGGCAAGCCCAAGAACAGCCCCAGCGGGCCCGGCAGTCGAATAGCGCTGCGCAACTGGCGCATCAGCACCCGCCTGGTCTCCCTGCTCGCGCTGCCCGTAGTCGCCGCGACGACCCTGGGCGCGCTGCGCGTCAACACCGAGCTGGAGAACATCGACCAGCTCGACAAGATGCAGCTGCTCACCGAGATGACCCGGCAGGCCACCGAGCTGGCCGACGCCCTCCAGGTGGAGCGGGACAAGTCGGCCGGGCCGCTGGCCGGCAGCGGCAACGTCAAGGACGACCAGGGCGTGGTGGCCCCACGCGAGGCCACCGACCGCGCCAAGGTCTCCTTCAACCAGGCCACCGGCGACATCAAGCCGGACGACGCCACCATGGCCGGCGTGCGCGCCACCGTCCTGGAGATCGGCCGCCAGCTCAACACCCTCAACGAGATCCGCGCCAACGCCTACAAGGACGACGGCAACGTCACGCGGACCGTCACCGCCTACAACCAGCTGATCACCTCTCTGCTGGGCCTCTCGCAGGACATGGCGCAGGCCACCAGCAACCCCGAGATGATCCGCAGCACCCGTGCGCTGGCCGCGTTCTCGTCGGCCAAGGAGTACGCGTCGATGCAGCGCGCCCTGGTCAGCGCCGGCCTGGCGCACCCGGGCGGCCCGGAGCTCTCGGCCAACGACCGGCAGGCCGGCCGCACCGCCGAGGACGACGAGAAGGCGGCCCGGGACCGCTTCTCGCAGATCTACAACGGCAACTCCGGCACCCTCACCCGCGGCCTGGACGGCAACAACGACGAGATCAAGGCCGCCTACGCGTTCGCGCACCGCGCCTTCGCCAGCCAGGGCGGCATCCGCAGCCAGGAGTACAAGTACCTGGACTGGTACGACTCCGACACCGTCAAGATCGACGAGATGTCGCGGATCGAGACCTCGCTGCTCTCCGAGATGGAGCAGAAGTCCCGCGAGCTGCGCAACGCCGCGACCCAGGACGCGATCATCAACGGTGCGGTGATCCTGCTGGTCCTCGGTATCTCGCTGGTCGGCGCGTTCGTCGTCTCCCGCTCCATGGTCCGCTCGCTGCGCCGGCTCCAGGACACCGCGCAGCGGGTCTCCCAGGACCGGCTGCCCGAGCTGGTCAAGCAGCTGTCCGAGTCCGACCCGCAGGACGTGGACACCTCCGTCGAGTCGGTCGGTGTGCACAGCCGGGACGAGATCGGCCGGGTGGCCGCGGCGTTCGACGAGGTGCACCGCGAGGCGGTCCGCCTCGCCTCCGAGCAGGCGCTGCTGCGGGGCAACGTCAACGCGATGTTCACCAACCTCTCGCGCCGCTCGCAGGGTCTGATCCAGCGTCAGCTCTCGCTGATCTCCGAACTGGAGTCCCGTGAGGCCGACCCGGACCAGCTCTCCTCGCTCTTCAAGCTGGACCACCTCGCGACCCGTATGCGCCGTAACGGCGAGAACCTCCTCGTTCTCGCCGGTGAGGAGCCCGGCCGCCGCTGGACCCGCCCGGTCCCGCTGGTCGACGTGCTCCGCGCCGCCGCGTCCGAGGTGGAGCAGTACGAGCGGATCGAGCTGAACGCCGTTCCGCAGACCGAGGTCGCCGGCCGGGTCGTCAACGACCTGGTGCACCTGCTGGCCGAGCTGCTGGAGAACGCCACGTCGTTCTCCTCGCCGCAGACCAAGGTCAAGGTGACCGGTCACGCGCTGCCCGACGGCCGCGTGCTGGTCGAGATCCACGACACCGGCATCGGCCTCTCCCCCGAGGACCTGTCGGCGATCAACGAGCGGCTGGCCAGCCCGCCGACCGTGGACGTCTCGGTGTCCCGGCGGATGGGTCTGTTCGTGGTCGGCCGGCTGTCCCTGCGGCACGGCATCCGCATCCAGCTGCGGCCGTCCGACTCCGGCGGCACCACCGCGCTCGTCATGCTCCCGGTCGACGTCGCCCAGGGCGGCAAGAAGCCGGCGCCGAGCACCGCCAAGAGCGGCGGCAAGCCCGAGGGCGGCGCGCCCACCAGCCGGCTGGCCGGGCTCCAGCCGCGCGGCCAGGTCGGCTCCGGCCCCGGCGGGCGGCCCGCGCTGCCCGGCCGCGGCGGTGCCCCCGGCGGCGCCACGAACGCCTTCGGCGCGCCGGCCCCCGGCGGCCGTACCGCGCCGTCCGCGCCGGGCCGCGGCGCCGACGGACGGCCCGCGCTGCCGGTGCGCGGCGCGGACGCGGACCGCGGTGCCGAGGACGGCCGCACCCCGACCGTGGCGCCGCCCGCCGGTCTGCCCGGCCGCGAGGAGCGGCCGCAGCTGCCGACGCGTGCCACCGGGCCGGCCGAGCTGCCGGGCGGCGGGACCGGCCGGGACTCCGCGGACGCCGGGCAGCCGGGCGGTGCGCCGCTGGGCGTGCGCCGGGACCGCGGCGCCGACGACGACTGGCCGGTGGCCCCCCGCGAGGCACAGGACCTGCCGCGCGGCCACGAGGAGCCGGAGACCACCGGCGCCTTCGAGCGGCCCGCGCCGGCCGCCGGCCCCGGCGACACCTCGGCGTTCCCGCGGACCGACTTCTTCGGCGGGCCGCGGCCCGGCGCGGACGACGCCCCGGCGGCCGGCCGCGAGCCGGCCCGGGCGGCCGGGGGCCCCGGCGAGACCGGGCAGTTCCGGCGGCCGGACGCGGACAGCGGGCAGTTCCCGCGGCCCGACGCCGACGCCGGACCGTTCCAGCGGCCGGACGCCGACGGCAGGCGGTTCGACACCGGGCAGTTCGACACCGGGCAGTTCCCGCGACCGGAGAGCGACACCGGACAGTTCCCGCGGCCCGGCGCCGGCCAGTTCGACGCCGCGCCGTCGGAGACCACCGGGCAGTTCGAGACCAACGGCCGCTTCGAGACCGGGCAGTTCGAGACCACCGGGCAGTTCCCGCGTCCCGAGGACGAGCGGGCCGAGCCGGTCCGGCAGCCGGGCGCCGGACGGGCCCCGGCGGGCCAGGACCCGCTCGGCGACCCGCTGGGCGCCTCGGACGCCGGTCCCGTCGACGACCGCACGCCGATCTTCGACACCATCGAGTCCAACTGGTTCAACACCCCGGCCTCGGCGGCCGCCGGTGTGCCGCCGCTGCCGCGCCGCGGCGCCGGCCAGGAGGGCCAGGACACCCAGGAGCGCGCGGACCGGGAGCGTACGGCTCAGGACCGCACGGCTCAGGAGCGCGCGCCCCAGAACCGCGCGCCCCAGGCCGGTGCCGGCCGGAGCGAGACGCCCGCCGGCGGCATACCCGCCGCCGGGGCCCGCGGCAACGCCCCGGCCGACGCCTCCGCGCAGTGGCGCACCTCGCCGAACGACGAGGCGTGGCGGCAGGCGGAGCAGATCCGCCAGCCGGCCTCGGGCGGGGTCACCACGTCCGGGCTGCCCCGCCGGGTGCCGCGCGCCAACCTCGTCGCGGGCACGGCGCAGCAGCAGGCCCCGCAGAGCGGTCCGCAGGTCTCCCGCGCGCCCAGCGACGTGCGCGGCCGGCTGACCAACCTCCGCCGGGGCATCCAGCAGGGCCGGCAGGCCGGGACGTCGTCCACCGGCACCCACGGCATTGTCGATCCCACTCACCAGCAGGAGCGTTAGTTGAGTCCGATGAGCCAGGCGGCGCAGAACCTGAACTGGTTGATCACCAACTTCGTGGACAACACCCCCGGGGTGTCCCACACGGTCGTGGTCTCCGCGGACGGTCTCCTCCTCGCCATGTCCGAGGGCTTCCCCCGGGACCGCGCCGACCAGCTGGCGGCCGTGGCCTCCGGTCTGACGTCGCTGACCTCCGGCGCGTCCCGCATCTTCGAGGGCGGGACCGTCAACCAGACGGTGGTGGAGATGGAGCGCGGTTTCCTCTTCATCATGTCGATCTCGGACGGGTCGTCGCTGGCCGTACTGGCGCACCCGGAGTGCGACATCGGCCTCGTCGGCTACGAGATGGCCCTGCTGGTCGACCGTGCGGGAACCGTCCTTACGCCCGATCTGCGTGCGGAACTCCAGGGCAGTCTGCTGAACTGAGTGCCGGCGGCGTCGCAGCGCCGCCGCGCCGGTAACCCCTCATCCATCCACGCCGTACCCCCCACCGGCCCAACCCGACGACACGTCAGTTGTCCCGTCCGGAGGACCCATGACCCCGCCACCCGCCAATTCCGGCCCGTACGGCGCCTACAGCCCGGCGTCGTACGGGAGCGAAGGTGACCAGCCGCTGGTGCGCCCCTACGCCATGACCGGAGGCCGGACCCGGCCGCGCTACCAGCTCGCCATAGAGGCACTGGTCAGCACCACGGCCGACCCCTCCCAGCTGCCCGGGCTGCTGCCCGAGCACCAGCGGATCTGCCACCTGTGCCGCGAGGTGAAGTCGGTGGCGGAGGTCTCCGCGCTGCTGCACATCCCGCTCGGCGTGGCACGGATCCTGGTGGCGGACCTTGCGGAGGCCGGGATGGTGGCGATCCACCAGCCGGGCGGCAGCAGCGAGGCGGGCGGCACGCCGGACGTGACGCTGCTGGAGAGGGTGCTCAGTGGACTTCGCAAGCTCTGACCCCGGCCAGAGCCCGGCCCGCGCCACGACCTCGGCGAAGATCGTGGTGGCGGGCGGCTTCGGCGTGGGCAAGACCACGTTCGTCGGGGCCGTCTCGGAGATCAACCCGCTGCGCACGGAGGCCGTGATGACCTCCGCGTCGGCGGGCATCGACGATCTCAGCCACGTCCAGGACAAGACGACCACGACCGTGGCGATGGACTTCGGCCGGATCACCCTGGACGAGGACCTGATCCTCTACCTCTTCGGTACGCCCGGCCAGGACCGCTTCTGGTTCATGTGGGACGACCTGGTCCGCGGCGCCATCGGCGCGGTGGTGCTCGTGGACACCCGCCGCCTGGCCGACTGCTTCCCGGCCGTCGACTACTTCGAGAACAGCGGCCTGCCCTTCGTCATCGCCCTCAACGGCTTCGAAGGGCACCAGCCCCACACCCCGGACGAGGTCCGCGAGGCCCTCCAGATCGGGCCGGGGACGCCCATCGTCACCACCGACGCGCGACACCGCGCGGAGGCCAAGAGCACGCTCATCACGCTCGTCGAGCACGCGCTGATGGCCCGCCTCCAGTAGTGCCGGCCGGACGGCCCGCCCCGTCATCGGGCGTGGGCCGTACGGCAGTTGTTCCCGGGGGTCCGTCACCCCTGCCCGGACGCGGTTCCGGCCGCCGGGTCCGGTGATCTGTGTCCTTCGACACGCCGGTTCCGGGCTTCATAACGTTTCGACAGTGAATCGGCTCGCTTTCGACACCGCGCGCGCATGCCCGGCTTCGCTGCGCTCACATTTCTCCCGCCTTTTGCCGCGCCTCGCCCTTAACGCCCCTTTTATCTTGCGCCTTTCACGGGCCTCTCCGGCCGTTCCCAGTGTTTGGAACGCACCGCCCTGACGTGCTGAAATTCGCTGAACTCCGGAGTAGTAACGCCCAGAAGAAACGGCACTGCAAGCCCGTGCCGTCGCCGAGAGGTTGTTGGTCGAGTGAGGCGAGGCACGACGAGCCCCGAGCCGCAGGAACCGCGGCGGGGCAACTTCACGCCGCCACCCCGCGAGGGCGGCGCACCGGCTTCCGACGCGCCCGAGAACCCGGTCGCGAAGCCTCCGGTCAGCGGCGGCAGGTACGCGCCGCGCAACTGGCGGGTGGCCACCCGCCTGAACGCCATTCTGCTGATCCCCGTCCTGGTGGGCCTGGTCTTCGGCGGGCTGCGCGTCAACAACTCCTTCGGCACCTGGCAGGACGCGAAGGACGCGGAGAACACCGCGAAGCTCGTTCGCGCCGCGCTTTCCTACAGCAACGCCCTCATCGACGAGCGGGACCGCACCGCCGTCCCGCTGCTGAAGGGCCGCACGGACGACCCGGTCGTCCAGGAGGCCCGGGACACCACCGACCAGGCCGCCCAGGCGTTCCACGAGGCGGCCAAGAGCATGCCGGACAAGCCGGGCCTGGAGCGCCGGCTCGCGCTGTTCGAGAAGTCCGAGCCCAAGCTGGCGCAGCTGCGCCAGGCCGCCTTCACCGCCAAGCTGCACGGCGTGCAGACCGAAGAGGGCTACGTCGAGATCCAGCACCCGCTGATGGAGTTCGCCAACGAACTCGGCCTCGGCACCGGCAACATCACCTCCTACGGGCGCACCGTCTACGCCGTCGCACTGGCGAAGGCCGCCGAGTCGCTGACCCGCTCCATCGGCACCCACCTCCTCGTCGCCCCGGCGTCCCCGCAGGGCGGCAAGGAGCACAAGCAGCAGCTGACCGCGTTCGCGTCGTACCGCTATCTGGAGGGCATCGCCATCGGCGAGTACACCTCCGGCGGGACGCCCGACGACGTGGCGCGGCTGAAGGCGGACGCGGCCAAGCTCCAGCAGGCGGCGCAGGAGCAGACCGCCCGCGCGAAGTCGCAGGCGGAGGCGGCCGGCCGGACTTTCCGCGCCCCGCCGTCGCTGGACCAGATGACCACTCTGATCGCCTCCGGCGCGGCGCCGGACCAGCTGGCCGCCAAGGGCGTCACCCCGGACGTGTTCTTCCAGGCGTCCACCGGCAAGTTCGACATGTACCGGGGCATCGAGAAGGACCTGGCCGACAAGGCCGTGAACGAGGCCGGGCAGATCTCCTCGGACGCCAAGTGGTCCACCTTCCAGGACTCCGGCATCGTGCTGGCCGCACTGATCGTCGCGTTCGTCGTGGCCGGGCTGATGGCGCGCCGGATGAGCCGCAACATGCGGGCGCTGCGCAACGCGGCCTTCGGCGTCGCCGAGCAGCGGCTGCCGATGCTGGTCGACCAGCTCTCCCGCACCGACCCGGGCCGGGTCGACACCCGCGTGGCGCCGATCCCGATCGCCACCACCGACGAGATCGGCGAGGTCGCCCGCGCCTTCGACCAGGTGCACCGCGAGGCGGTCCGGCTGGCCGCCGAGCAGGCGCTGCTGCGCGGCAACGTCAACGCGATCTTCACCAACCTCTCCAGCCGCAACCAGGGCCTGATCGAGCGCCAGTTGGAGCTGATCACCCACCTGGAGAACAACGAGGCCGACCCGGACCAGCTGGAGAACCTCTTCCGGCTCGACCACCTCGCCACGCGTATGCGCCGCAACGGCGAGAACCTCCTGATCCTCGCCGGCGAGGAGCCGGGCCGCCGGTGGAACCAGCCGGTGCCGCTGATCGACGTGCTGCGGGCGGCCACCTCCGAGGTCGAGTCGTACGAGCGAATAGAGCTCAGCGGTGTCCCGGAGAGCGACATCCACGGCACCGCGGTCACCGACCTCATCCACCTGCTGTCGGAGCTGCTGGAGAACGCCACCACGTTCTCCTCGCCGCAGACCAAGGTGAAGGTGGCCGCGACCCGGCTGCCGGACGGCCGGATCATGATCGAGATCCACGACAAGGGCATCGGGCTGACCCCCGAGGACTTCTCGGACATCAACCACAAACTGGCCAATCCGCCGAGCGTGGACGCCGCGATCTCCCAGCGGATGGGCCTGTTCGTGGTCGGCCGGCTGGCCGACCGGCACGGCATCCGGGTCCAGCTGCGCCCCTCGGGCGAGCAGGCCGGCACCACGTCACTGGTCATGCTGCCGGAGGCGATCACCCACGGCGGTGGCGGCGGCGACGAGCAGTTCGACGACACCTTCACCGTCTCCCGGATCGTCCCCGAGCACGAACAGCAGGGGGCGTACGAGGCGGGCCACCGCACCGCGGCCGAGCTGGGCTTCGACGACGGCTTCGCCGCGCAGGCCGGTCCCGGCGCCGGGCTGGACCCGGTGGGCCGCTCCCTGCTCCGTGAGGAGCGCCGGGCGGCCCTGGAGGCCCAGACGGCCGTCGGCCGGCCCGCGCCGGAGCAGCCGGTGGACGACCGCCCGCTGTTCCGCGACGAGCAGCCCGCCGGCGGCCACCAGGACCACCACGCGCCGTACGAGGACCACCACGCGCCCTACGCGGAGCCCGGCGCACCGTATGCGGAGCCCGGCGCGCCGCTCTACGACGACCGCTCCTCCGGTGTCGACGCGTTCGGCGCACCCGCGCCCGCGGAGACCACCGGCCAGTTCGCGGAGACCACCGGCCGGTTCCACGCCCCGCAGGACGCCGGCGCGCCCGGCGGCTGGGCCGAACCGCCCGCGTACGAGGGGCACTTCGGAACAGAAGCGGAATCTGACCGGAATCCACCTCCCGCTCCCGCTGATGCGTCCGAGCGCGTAACATTCGAGCGTCCCGGCCCGACCGCGAGCGTGATCCACTCGCTGACCGACGCTGGCCTTCCGCGCCGCGGAGCCGGCTCGCCGCACGGTCAGCAGGAGCCCGCAGCGGAGCCCGGCCAGGACGACGGCTCCGCCTGGCGCAGCGAGAACGACGATCGCTGGCAGCGGGCGGGCCGACTGCGCCAGCCGTCGGCCGGCGGCGTCACCGCTTCCGGCCTCCCCCGGCGGGTGCCCAAGGCCAATTTGGTCGAGGGCACCGCGGAGCAGAGCGCGCAGGGCGGCCCCCAGGTCTCCCGCGCCCCGGAGGACGTCCGCGGCAGGCTGAGCAATCTGCGCCGCGGTGTCCAGCAGGGGCGCAGCGCCGGCACCGGCACGGATCCCTCCCCGGGGGTCCCCCAGAATGACCAACAGGGCTTCGGCCCCGGCAGCACCTACGATCAGGAGCGTTAGTGTGAGCCCGATGAGCCAGGCGGCGCAGAATCTGAACTGGTTGATCACCAACTTCGTGGAGAACACCCCCGGGGTGTCCCACACGGTCGTGGTCTCCGCGGACGGTCTCCTCCTCGCGATGTCCGAGGGCTTCCCTCGTGACAGAGCCGATCAGCTGGCGGCGGTGGCCTCCGGCCTGACGTCGCTGACCTCCGGCGCGTCCCGCATCTTCGAGGGCGGCAACGTCAACCAGACCGTGGTGGAGATGGAGCGCGGCTTCCTCTTCATCATGTCCGTCTCCGACGGGTCGTCGCTGGCCGTGCTGGCGCACCCGGAGTGCGACATCGGCCTCGTCGGCTACGAGATGGCCCTGCTGGTCGACCGCGCGGGCACCGTCCTGACGCCCGATCTGCGTGCGGAACTCCAGGGCAGTCTTCTCAACTAGCAGACAGGCAGTGCGTTTCCCGCCACCGCGCCATAGGGTTCGGAGGCGCGACCGGCGTCAGACAGGCAAGTTGGAGGAGGAGACGTGGCAACGCCCCCGAGCGGCTACCCGTATGGATCCGGACAGCAGTCCGGGCCCCAGGGCGAGACCCATCACAACCGCTTCAACTTCCCGTCTGCGCCCAGCCGCAGGCCGCAGCGGCCCCAGCCGCCGCAGCAGCCGCAGCGTCCCGCTCAGCAGCAGGGCCCGTACGGTCCGCCCTACGGGCCCGGGCCGTCCGAGCCGTCGCCGTACGACCGGCCGCAGGCGCCGCGCATCCAGCCGGTGCAGCCGCCGCGGCCGCGGCCCGAGCCCACCGCCCCCACCGGGGGCGCGCACAACCCGCTCGTGCGGCCGTACGCGATGACCGGAGGCCGGACCCGGCCGCGCTACCAGCTCGCCATCGAGGCGCTGGTCAGCACGACCGCCGATCCCGCGAAGCTGCAGGGCCAGCTGCCGGAGCACCAGCGCATCTGCCACCTCTGCCGCGAGATCAAATCAGTGGCCGAGATCTCGGCCCTCCTCTCCATCCCCCTCGGCGTCGCCCGGATCCTCGTCGCCGACCTGGCGGAGGCCGGACTCGTCGCCATCCATCAGCCCGGCGGGGACGAGACCGCCGGTGGACAGCCAGATGTGACACTGCTCGAAAGGGTGCTCAGTGGACTTCGCAAGCTCTAGCGGTGCAGCCCGCTCCACCACCTCGGCGAAGATCGTGGTGGCGGGCGGCTTCGGCGTGGGCAAGACCACGTTCGTCGGGGCCGTCTCAGAGATCAATCCGCTGCGTACCGAAGCCGTGATGACCTCCGCGTCGGCGGGCATCGACGACCTCACCCACGCGCCGGACAAGACCACGACCACCGTGGCCATGGACTTCGGCCGGATCACCCTGGACCAGGACCTGATCCTCTACCTCTTCGGTACGCCCGGCCAGGACCGCTTCTGGTTCATGTGGGACGACCTGGTCCGCGGCGCGATCGGGGCCGTCGTCCTGGTCGACACCCGCCGCCTCGCCGACTGCTTCCCCGCCGTCGACTACTTCGAGAACAGCGGCCTGCCCTTCGTCATCGCCCTCAACGGCTTCGACGGCCACCAGCCGTACACGCCCGACGAGGTCCGCGAGGCCCTCCAGATCGGCCCCGACGCGCCCATCATCACCACGGACGCCCGCCACCGCAGCGAGGCCAAGAGCGCGCTCATCACGCTCGTCGAGCACGCGCTGATGGCCCGCCTGCGGTAGCGCCTGACGGCGCGTTCCCCGACGTGCCGGCCGTACGCCGAAGGCCCCGCACACCTGCCAGGTGCGGGGCCTTCTGCGTACGGCCTGGCGGCCGGGCGTCTCAGCCGTCCACGAAGTGGTCGAACTCCCCCGCCTTGACACCCAGGATGAACGCCTTCAGGTTGGCGGGGGTGGTGGTGACGATGGCCTCCGGCTCGTCGCCCTCACGAAGCTTGATGGTGTGCGCGTCGGGCGCTGCGACGTAGAGGCACTGGGCGCCCTCACCGCTGAACGAAGACTTCTGCCACTCATGCATGGGCACGGCGTTCCTCTCAATCGTCGATGAGGTGGTCGAACTCCCCTGCCTTGATACCCAGGATGAACGCCTTCAGGTTCGCCGGGGTGGTGGTGACGACGACGTCCGGATCGTCGCTCTCACGGAGCTTGATGGTGTCCTTGTCGGGGGCGGCGACATAGATGCAGTTAGCCCCCTCGCCACTGTATGAAGACTTCTGCCACTCATGCGGGGGCATGGCGTTCCTCTCAGGCGTTCTTCGCGATCCGGCGGATCAGATCACGCGACTTAACTGGTCCGAGCGTGCAGGACTCCATCCTGTCCAGCACTGTCCGGTACTTCTCCAACTGAGCTTCGGCGTCCAGGAAATCACACCCGTATTCGGTGTCGAGTTCCACGGTGTCGAGCTGAGGCACCGGGCCGGAGGCGTAGACGATGGGATGGCCAGATACTGGAGGCGATGCCTCGCCGAAGGGAATCACTACAACTGAGATGTGGTCGTGATCGCTCATCTCAACCACGTAGTTGAGTTGCTCGCGAGTCGTTTCGGGGCCACCAATGCCCATCCGCAGCGCAGCCTCGTGAATGATCACCGTGAGTGGGGTCGGGTGATCGCCGTAAAGAACTGCCTGCCTTTTGATGCGGAACGAAACGCGGTGCTCCACCTCATAGGCCGGCAACCGCGGAACGATCTCCCGGAAGAGCGCGCGAGCGTACTCAGGCGTCTGCAACAGGCCAGGCATCTGGAGCATGACCGCCACTCGCAACGCTGTCGCCGCGTGCTCAAGTTCTGCCACATCGACCAGCCCAGCGGGCAGGATCTCGCGGTACTCCTCCCACCAGCCTCGCGCCCGTGGCCCGGTCATGCCAGCGAGGGCGTCGACGTAAGCCTGGTCGCCGCAGCTGTAGTTGGCCGCCAGTGTGCGCACCCGCTCAGCGCTCACCGCGTATCGGCCCGCTTCGATGTTGCTGATCTGGGCCGGGGTACCGCCGAGACGCTTCGCCGCCTCGGTCGAGGAAAGACCGGCCCGCTCCCTGAGTTTACGCAGCTCAACGCCAAGTCGCTGCTGGCGCATGACGGATACCTTGCGCGACGACATCTGGCCCTCTCTTCCCCGCCAACCGTCTCGCCGTCACCCACACGAGGGGTTCTAAAACTTGTCGCGAGATCGATGACAAACTTTATATTCACTTCGCTACAGTGTGACTCGGGCCACTCCACCGGCTCCCCCCAACTCCCTGAGCAGGAGGACTCGATGAACACCGTAGCGTCACAGGCCAACGGCCCCGAGCGCACCAGCAACTCCCACCCCGTGGGCACCCTCCACCCCGAACTTCTCGCCATGGCCAACGAATTGGCGCCGCGGCTGTTTGCCGTCGCTCAGCAGTACCCCGTCGGGGACGGGGAGTTCGACGGGCGTATCGCCGCTTGGGGGCTGGCGTACAAGGACGGGCATGCCGAGGTGGTCAGCTCCAGCGGGCGCACCCGGTTCAGCCTCGGCTCGGCGGAGAGCGCGGTGCGGTGGTTCGGGCGGCCGCAGGACGCGCAGGCGTGGCTCATCTGGCCGGGGGCGGGGAAGCGCTCCGCCTGACGCCGCGGGACGGGCCCGGAAAATGGCGGCGGCCCCCACACGCGGGTGTGGGGGCCGCCGCCATGTCGTACCGGCCGACGCTGCCGGGTCAGCGCTGCCAGCTGGTGGCGCCGTGGAAGCCCTGCTGGCGCTCCAGGCGGCGCCAGCGGGCGGCCGAGGAGCGGGGGCCGGGGACGGTGGCCGAGGGGCGGTGCGCGGCGCGGGCCAGGAGGACGGCGGTCAGGGCGGCGAGCTCCTCCTCGCTGGCCTGACCCTTCTCGACGCGGATGGGAGCGTCGGTGACGGCACTGCCGGGAGCAGCATTCACTGCATTCACTGCGGTCTCGATTCTCCGAATAGGTACGGATAAGTCCGAATAGGGGTGGCGATGGGCGCGCGGGCTACTGCGGCGGGTTGCCGTGCTTGCGGGCCGGCAGGTCCGCGTGCTTGGTGCGCAGCATCTCCAGGGCGCGGATGAGGGTGTGGCGGGTCTCGGCGGGGTCGATGACGTCGTCGACCAGGCCGCGCTCAGCCGCGTAGTACGGGTGCATCAGCTCGGACTTGTACTCCTTGACCATGCGGGTGCGCATGGCCTCGGAGTCGTCGGCCTCGGCGATCTGCTTGCGGAAGATGACGTTGGCCGCGCCCTCCGCGCCCATCACCGCGATCTCGTTGGTGGGCCAGGCGTACGTCAGGTCCGCGCCGATGGACTGCGAGTCCATGACGATGTAGGCGCCGCCGTACGCCTTGCGCAGCACGATCGAGATGCGCGGGACGGTGGCGTTGCAGTACGCGTACAGCAGCTTGGCGCCGTGGCGGATGATGCCGCCGTGCTCCTGGTCGACGCCGGGCAGGAAGCCGGGGACGTCGAGGAGCGTGACGAGGGGGATGTTGAAGGCGTCACACATCTGGACGAAGCGGGCGGCCTTCTCGGACGCCTCGATGTCCAGGACGCCGGCCAGCGACTGCGGCTGGTTGGCGATGATGCCCACCACCCGGCCGTCGAAGCGGGACAGCGCGCAGATGATGTTGGTCGCCCAGCGCTCGTGGACTTCGAGGTACTCGCCGTCGTCGACGATCTCCTCGATGACCTTGCGCATGTCGTAGGGGCGGTTGCCGTCGGCCGGGACGAGGTCCAGCAGCGCGTCGCCGGAGCGGTCGGCGGGGTCCTCGCAGGCCACCACCGGCGGGTTCTCGCGGTTGTTGGCCGGCAGCAGCGAGAGCAGGTAGCGGACCTCTTCGAGGCAGGTGACCTCGTCGTCGTAGGCGAAGTGGCACACACCGGAGGTCTCGGCGTGCACGTCGGCGCCGCCCAGGCCGTTCTGGGTGATCTCCTCGCCGGTCACCGCACGCACCACGTCCGGGCCGGTGATGAACATCTGGGAGGTGTCGCGGACCATGAAGACGAAGTCCGTCAGCGCCGGCGAGTAGGCCGCGCCGCCCGCGCACGGGCCGAGCATGACGCTTATCTGCGGGATGACGCCGGACGCCTTGGTGTTGCGCTGGAAGATGCCGCCGTAGCCGGCGAGCGCGGAGACGCCCTCCTGGATGCGGGCGCCGGCGCCGTCGTTGAGGGAGATCAGCGGGGCACCGGCCTGGATGGCCATGTCCATGATCTTGTGGATCTTGGTGGCGTGGGCTTCGCCCAGCGCGCCGCCGAAGATCCGGAAGTCGTGTGCGTAGACGAAGACGGTCCGGCCGTGGACCGTGCCCCACCCCGTGATCACGCCGTCCGTGTACGGCTTCTTGGACTCCAGCCCGAAACCGGTGGCCCGGTGCCGACGCAGCGGCTCGACCTCGTTGAAGGAACCCTCGTCCAGCAGCAGGTCGATCCGCTCGCGCGCCGTCAGCTTGCCCTTGGCACGCTGCGCTTCGGTGGCTCGCTCGCTGGGGCCTCGCCGCACCTGCTCACGGATCGCGTGCAGTTCGGCGACGCGCCCGCGGGCGTCGGTGGCACCGGCGGGCACATCTTCGACAGTGGTCATGTATCGACGGTACGTGGGCGAGGGCCCACACACCGATGTCGGTTTCGTACAACGTCGGGCGCGATTTCGTGGGCAGGCGGTACAGAACCACGCTGCCCGAGGCGCGACAGCCGGGCGGTGACGGGGTGGACGGGGTGTCCAGCGTCTGTACGGTGCCGACAAACGCCGGCCGGGTGATGTTGTGCCGGTCGGGGCCGGCCAGGGTACCGGTGATCAGCGCAGCAGCACCGTACAGCGGTGGGTGACACAGGCCGTACCGGGGGTCAGGCGGAGGCGGAGGGCGGTGCCGGCCGCCAGCACCTCGACCGCCGGGTCGTGGCGGAGCACCGCGCGGACCGGCCGGGACCAGGTGATCTCCAGGGGGTCGCCGGTGCGGGTGGGGGCCGCGGCGCACACCGTCGCGGTGCGGCCGCCCCGGGCGGGCCGTTCGCGGATCAGGACGCTAGCCGGGCCGTCGGCGGCGAGCGGGCCCGCCGAGCCGGCCCGCCAGAAGTTCGCGGCGGTTACGCCGAGCGGGTCCACGGCGATCGCCTGGCGGTCGGCGTCGTTGGCGAGGACGGTGAGCCAGTGCCGGTCGGCGGCGCGGGCCGCGACGGCGCCGCGCGTGGCACCCGGCATCAGGAGGTAGGCGTAGCGGGCGTCGGTGGGGTCGGTGCCGTGATCGTGCCAGAGCGTGAGGTAGCGGCGGGTGTACGGGTCACAGGTGGACGTGGTGTTGATGTCCGACCAGCGGCCGGTGCGGTCCTCGCGCAGGACGTGCAGGGCAGGGGCGCCGCCGGGCGATCCGGGAAAGACCCAGCCGCCGTGGCCGTCGAGGTGGGCCCAGCGGGCGCGGCGGAAGACGGTGGTGCGGCCGGGGGCTGCGGGCCGGCGGACGCCGTCGACGGTGAGGACGGCGGTGCCCCGCTCCCCCAGGTTGCGGTTGTCGACGACGGTCTCGGCCGGGACGCCGTCGCGGGAGGTGATGCCGGCGCCGAGGCAGACCACGCAGTCGTCGAGGGGGAACCAGGACTTCCGGGCGGTGAGGGTGGAGGCCAGGCCGCGCAGGTGCTGGCCGAGGGCGGCGTAGGTGCCGTCGGTGGTGCCGCCGACCCACCGGACGTCGGGTTTGGGCTCGCCCCACCCGCCGCCCTCGTTGTCCGCGAGCCGCTTGGTGGAGACGGTCGTACCGGGCAGCCGGTACGGATCGACGGTCGGCCAGAAGGCGTCGGTGTACTGGTCGCCGCCCCGGCCCGCGGGCCACCAGTAGAGCATTCCGGAGCCGGTGTGCCAGCCGCGCTTGTTCTCGCCGTTGCCGTTCTCGTAGTGGGTGATGCGGTTCGAGGCCATGGCAAGGCCGGCGGTCCAGCCGGGGCGGCGGTGCACGGCGCGGTCCATGGCGGGGAAGAGCCGGTGGCCGACGGGTTCGGGGGCGGCGGGCGCGGGGCCGGCGTCGATGGCGGCGAGGCGGGCGAGGTCGGCGACGGTGTACTGGCGGTCGGTGAGCACCGGCAGGGTGCGGTCGCGGGCGATCCAGCCCTTGATCATGGCGTGCCAGCGCTCGCGTTCCGCAGTGCTCACCCCCTCGGCGAGCAGGGCGATGGCGGCGATCACGGCGTGCCCGTGGCGGTGGTCGCTGTGCAACAGCTGCCGTTCGTCGCCGCGCAGGTAACCACGGCTGACGGCACGCCCGTTGACGCTGTCCATCATCAACCCGTCGTGCAGCAGCGGGGCGTAGGCGTGCTCGACGCTGTCGAGGACGTTCTGCCGGCCGGGGTCGGTGACTTCCCAGGCGGAGCCGCGCAGCAGGGTGAACAGGCGGCCCAGCCCGTCGAGAAGGACCGCGCCGTAGGTGCCGGAGTAGGCGACCCAGGAGTGCTGGACGAACGAGCCGTCGGCGTAGAGGCCGTCGCCGTGGGTGACGTAGGGGAAGACCGGGGAGAGGGCGTCGCGGGCGAGCGCGAGCTTGGCGGGGGCGCGGCCGAGGACGCCGCGGACGGCGACGACCCGGCAGAGGTCGACGCGGTTGGCGCCGGTACTGGTGCCGGTGTACGCACCGAGGGCGCTCTCCGGGACGAAGTGATCGACGGCGGCCAGGCAGCGCGCGCGGAGATCGTCGCCGATGCCGCCCGGGAGATGCTCGTCAAGGACGGCGACGGTGTCGAGAAGAAGCCGGGGGCTGCCGATCTGCCATTCCCACCAGTTGCCGTAGGGGGCGGTGGCGGGGTGGTAGACGGTGCGGTCGAGGTGGTCGATGCCGGCGACGACGGCGCCGGCGAGGTCCGGGTCACCGGTGCGGCCGGTGCGGGGCTGGCCGAAGGCCAGCGCCATGGTGGCCAGGCGGCCGTAGCTACGGGTGATCCCGGCGGGCGGATCGTACGGACAGTCGGCCCACAGCGAGTGAGCCTCCGGCCGCATGCCGGACACGTACCGGCCGGCGAGCTCCCCCGTCTCGCGCAGGACGGCGGCGTACGGCGGGGAATCCGGGTCGAAGCCGAGGCCGAGGGTGAGGTCGCACCAGCGGGCCCGGAGGGCGGCGTAGGGGTCCTCCAGGGTCGTTCGTCCGGCAGCGCGGGCGACACCGGTGACGGTGAGGCCGAGCGTGCCCGCAGCGGAGAGGGCGAGAAACCCTCGGCGTGACCAGGTGGATGTAGCGGGCTCGGGCGGCACGACCGATCCTCTCCATGGCATCAACTTGGTTGTTGCGCTGCACACTTGGAGTTTCCGATGGTCTAGCATGACCCGACGCACGGCAGCAACGGCCGCGACGCGACGCCGGTCCCCACCCGTCCGGCGGACCTCCCGCACACAGCAGCGTCGGCTGCACGTCCGAGACGCCAGGTACCGACACCAGCATCACGACCCTTGTCACTCACCTGCGCAGCGCAGATCTGAGTCTTGGGATCGCACAGCCGCTTAGGGTGAAGAGGAACGGAAGTCGGGGTACACCGCTTCTATAATCCACACCACATGCCGGTTACGAACCGGCTAATCTGGGCGCGTTAGTGGAATCATTGAGGGGCGGGGCTCACATGCGCGCGCTACGCGTTGGACACATCAGGGACTCACTGAAGGCGGACTACTCCAACCTCATCGATCTGAGTGACTACAAGGGGAAGTCCGAGGAACAGTCAGTACCGGCCTTTTTGAGCAGGGCCCTCGCTGCGCGGGCGGTTCAACGCTTCACAGGCATCTCAGCGGAAGATGCGGCAAAGACCGTCGTTGACGGATTCCACGACAACGGAATTGACGCTCTGGCTGTCGACGACGTGAACCAACGTGTCGTCCTGGTGCAGTCCAAATGGGACGTCTCTGGCGATGCTGGCCTATCCCAGGCGGACGCGCTTAAGATCCGAAATGGCTGCAGCGACCTGTTCAACATGCGCTTTGACCGTTTCTCCGCTGCGCTCCAAGCTCGGCAGGAAGAAATCTCGTCGGCGTTGAGCGATCCCCACATGGCGTTCACTTTGGTGGTTGCCACGACCGGCCGCAGCACGTTGCCAGCCGAGGCGCAAACGGTATTCGACGATTTCCTTGCCGAGGTCAACGAGAACGACCCGGTGGTTTCGCTTGAAATCCTTGGGCTCCGAGAATTTCACTCAATGGTCGTCGAAGGAACCGCAGGGCCAAAAATTGAGATCACCGTCCCCATCGAGCAGTGGGGAACCGTTGACCTCCCGTACCAAGCGTATTACGGCCTGGTGCAGGCATCGGAAATCGCCTCCTGGTTCGAGACACACGGCGATCGACTTTTCGCCCAGAATCTGCGAAAGTCGCTGGGCAGCACTGACGTCAACGAAGGCGTCACTAACACGCTACTCAACCAGGGCCACCATTTCTGGTACTTCAACAACGGCATCACCGCCCTATGCGAGTCGATCAAAAAAACACCGCGCGGCGGATCCACCCATGCGTACGGAGATTTCTCCATCGAAGGCGTGAGCGTCGTCAACGGGGCACAGACCGTGGCAAGCATCCACAGGGCGTCACGGAAGGACGAGACGGCACTGGAGAACGCACGGGTCTGGGTGCGATTTATTTCCCTCGAAGGCTGCCCACCAGACTTCGCTGTCGACGTCACTAGAGCGACCAACACGCAAAACAGCGTAGAGAGTCGGGACTTCGTAGCCCTGGATCGACAGCAGGAAAGATTGCGCCGCGACATGCTCCTGTCTCTCCGAAAACAGTATTCGGTCAAGCGAGGCGAGAACGCGCCCGCAGAGGCCGATGGATGCACGGTCGAAGATGCCGTGGTCGCGCTTGCCTGCGCGCACAATAGCCCCTATTACTCCGTGCTCGCGAAAAGTTCAGTCGGTCGACTTTCAGAGAACACGGAGCGCGCACCGTACATCAACTTGTTCAATAGTGGCACGACGGCTCACCGGGTATGGCGCTGCGTTCAGGTGATGCGCGCCGTCGAGGGAGATCTCGCCGTAAGGCGTACCAAGTTGATGGATCGCGAATTCGCAGTCTCCACCCACGGCAATCGGATCATCCTTCAGCTGATCTTCAACCAGCTGAACCTAGCCAAAGTCAACGAACCGCATTACGACTGGAATTCCGAGCTCGCGAAAATCAGCGAACTCACGGGGCGCACGCTCGCCGCGCTCATCACTGAAATCGAGGAATCCTACCCGAATAACTATCTTGCCCCGCTCTTCAAGAACACGACCAAATGCCGGGACTTGGTGAATAGAGTCGAGACCCGGCTCGCGTTCAGTTGAGCTGCACGGGTTTGCCGGCACCGGACTTCTTCGCACGGTGCCGGCACACTCATCGTAAGATGGCTCCGCTCACCCCTGCGGAGGCACACCCGCGCGCAACAGGCCATAGGCATACGCGTCATCAAGCGCCTGCCACGACGCCGCAATCACGTTCTCCGCCACGCCAACCGTGGACCACTCCCCGCGCCCGTCCGTGGTGGAGACCAGGACCCGGGTGGTCGACCCGGTGCCGAGCGCGCCCTCAAGGATGCGGACCTTGTAATCGACCAGCTCCAGCCGCGCGAGCTGGGGATAGATCCGCTCCAGGGCCACCCGGAGCGCCCGGTCCAGCGCGTTGACCGGGCCGTTTCCTTCCGCGGTGGCCACGATCCGCTCGCCCTTGGCCCAGAGCTTCACGGTCGCCTCGTTGGCGTGGGTGCCGTCGGGGCGGTCCTCGACGATGGCGCGCCAGGACTCGACGGTGAAGTAGCGCAGCGGCTCGCCGCGGACCTCCTCGCGCAGCAGCAGCTCGAACGAGGCGTCGGCCGCCTCGTAGGTGTAGCCGGCCAGTTCCCGTTCCTTGACGCGTTCGACGACCCGGCCGACCAGCTCGCGGTCGCCACCGAGGTCGATGCCGAGTTCCTTGCCCTTGAGTTCGATGGAGGCCCGGCCGGCCATGTCGGAGACCAGCATCCGCATGGTGTTGCCGACCAGGGCCGGGTCCATGTGCTGGTAGAGGTCCGGGTCCACCTTGATCGCGGAGGCGTGCAGCCCGGCCTTGTGGGCGAACGCGGAGACCCCGACGTAGGGCTGGTGGGTGGCGGGGGTGAGGTTGACGACCTCCGCGATGGCGTGCGAGATCCGGGTGGTCTCGGCGAGCTTGCCGGGCGGGAGGACCCGGCGGCCGTACTTCAGCTCCAGGGCGGCGACGACCGGGAAGAGGTTGGAGTTGCCGACCCGTTCGCCGTAGCCGTTGGCGGTGCACTGGACGTGGGTGGCGCCGGCGTCCACGGCGGCCAGGGTGTTGGCGACCGCGCAGCCGGTGTCGTCCTGGGCGTGGATGCCCAGCCGGGCGCCGGTGTCCGCGAGGACGGTGCGGACCACGGCGGTCACCTGGGCCGGGAGCATCCCGCCGTTGGTGTCGCAGAGCACCACGACGTCGGCGCCGGCCTCGTGCGCGGTGCGTACGACCTGCTTGGCGTAGTCGGGGTCCAGGGCGTAGCCGTCGAAGAAGTGCTCGCAGTCGAGGAAGACCCGGCGGCCGTGGGCGCGCAGATGGGCGATGGTGTCGCGGACCATCGCGAGGTTCTCGTCGGGCGTGGTGCGCAGGGCCAGTTCGACGTGGCGGACGTGGGACTTGGCGACCAGGGTGACGACCGGGGCGCCGGATTCCAGGAGTGCGGCGACCTGGGGGTCGTCCTCGACGCGGACGCCGGCCTTGCGGGTGGCGCCGAAGGCGACGAGCTGGGCGTGCCGGAAGTCGATCTCCTTGCGGGCGCGCTGGAAGAACTCGGTGTCCCGCGGGTTGGCGCCCGGCCAGCCGCCCTCGATGAAGCCGACGCCGTACTCGTCCAGGTGCCGGGCGATGGTGAGCTTGTCGGCGACGGTCAGGTTGATGCCCTCGCGCTGTGCGCCGTCGCGCAGCGTGGTGTCGAACACGTGGAAGTCGTCGGGGACGGCGGCTTCGGGAACATCCGTCATGCTGGTCTGGCTCCTGTCGGGTCTCGGTCTACCGGAATGACCGGTTCCACCGTCCCTCCATGATCCCTCGCGCTCCGCCTCCGGTGCACGGGTGGGCCCGGAAACGAAAAGACCTCTCGCGGGTGCGAGAGGTCTGCGCGCGGGTCGGGGACGACGATGGCCGCGCCGTACTCGGTTCGTACGGGACGGTCACTGCGGACCGGCGCGCCTGCTGCCAATAATCATGGCGAACGAGAGCACGGGGGCAGTCTGGCACACGACCGCCCCGTGCTCTCGTTCGTCTCAGGATGCGAGCACGCGCTCGGCGCTGCCGTCGCCGCTGCCCCTGCCGACCCGGTGCAGGTCGATGGTCCGGGTCTCCCGCATCGTCAGGTAGACGATCAGGGAGACGGCCGCGCAGCCGGAGACGTACCAGTAGTAGCCGGACTCGATGCCGCCGTTCTTGAACCACAGGGCGACATATTCCGCGGTGCCGCCGAAGAGGGCGTTGGCGATGGCGTAGGGCAGGGCGACGCCCAGCGCGCGGATGCCGGTGGGGAACAGCTCGGCCTTCACACAGGCGTTGATCGAGGTGTAGCCGGTGACGACGAGCAGGGCCAGCAGGGAGAGGCCGAGGGCCGGCCAGAAGCTGCCGGCGTGCTTGAGCAGCGTCATGATCGGCACGGTCAGGAAGGTGGAGCCGAGGGCGAAGGTGATCAGCAGCGGGCGGCGGCCGATCCGGTCGGAGAGCCGGCCGGCCAGCGGCTGGAGGCACATGAAGAGGAACAGCGCGCAGAAGCTCACCAGGGAGGCGGTGGGCTTGGACAGTCCGGCGGTGCCCGAGAGGTACTTGGTGAGGTAGGTGGTGTACGTGTAGTACGCCACCGTGCCGCCCATCGTGAGGGCGACGACGAGGAACGCCTCACGCTTGTGGGCCCACAGGGCCTTCATGGTGCCGCGGTCGGGGTCGTTCCGGGCGTGGTCGTCGTCGGCGTAGACGTCGGCCTCCAGCATGCTGCGGCGGAGGTAGAAGACGATGCCGGCGCCGAGCGCGCCCACGATGAACGGGATCCGCCAGGCCCAACTGTGCAGCGCCTGCTCGGACATGCCGCGCTGGAGGATGATCTGCAGGCCCAGGCCCAGCAGCTGGCCGGCGGTCATCGACACGTACTGGAAGCTGGAGGCGAAGCCGCGGCGGTCCGGCGCGGACGCCTCGGTGAGGTAGGTGGCGCTGGCCGCGTACTCGCCGCCGACGGAGAGTCCCTGGAGCATCCGGGCCACGAGCAGCACGGCGATCCCGCCGTAGCCGGCGACGGCGTAGGTGGGGGCGACGGCGATCAGGACGGCGGAGGCGGACATCAGGGTCACGGTGAGGGTGAGCGCGGCCTTGCGGCCCCGGCGGTCACCGACCCGGCCGAGCAGCCAGCCGCCGACCGGGCGCATGAAGAAGCCGACGGCGAAGATCCCCATGGTGTTCATGAGGTTGGCGGTGTCGTTCCCCTTGGGGAAGAACGCGTCGGCGAAGTACACCGCGAAACTGGCGTAGACGAACCAGTCGAACCACTCGACCATGTTGCCGGCCGAGCCGACCCAGATCTTCTTCCATTGCTCTCGTCCCATAGCCGATCACGGTCGCGGAGAGCGGGCCGGTCGGCAAGGGCCGGGTCGGCAACGATCCCGCGTACTTGCGTGCGTTGCGGTCACGGCGGCGGGGCGCGGGCGTCAGGCCGGGGGCGGGGTGAGGGCCTCGTCGAGGAAGTGCCGGACCTCCTCGCGGACCTGCGCGCGGTCGGTGCCGGGGAGGCCGACGACGAGGTGGGTGCCGAAGCCGTCGAGCAGGGCCCGGGTGCGGGTGGCGAGGCGTTCCGCGTCGACGGGCCGGAACTCGCCCTTGGAGGCACCCTCGACCAGCAGGGCGACCAGGTCGCGGTGCCAGGCCAGCTCCAGGTCGAGCTGGCGCTCGCGGGTCTCGTCGTCGGCGTTCTGGGAGCGGACCCAGACCTCCAGCCACAGGGTCCAGCGGGGGTCGCGGTGGCCTTCGGGGAGGTAGAGGTCGATCAGGGCGTCGAGCCGTTCGCGGGCGGAGACCCGGCGGGCGAGGGCGGCCCGGCGCTCGGTGCCGAGCTGCTCCTCGCTCCACTGGAGGGTCTGGAGCAGCAGCTCGTCCTTGGTACCGAAGTAGTAGAGGATGTGGCCGCTGCTCATGCCGACCTCGCGGCCCAGTCCCGCCATGGTCAGCCGGTCCAGGCCCTCGGCGGCGATGGTGGCCATCGCGGCGGCCAGCACCTGTTCGCGCGGCTGGCTGAGCCGCCGCCGGGGACGGCGTACGGGACCGGGCACGGGGACCTCCGGGGTCGGGACGGGCCTGGTGGTCAGACCTTGGGCTGCTGCTGGGTGATGCAGTGGATGCCGCCACCCGCTGCGAAGATCGTACGGGCGTCGACGAGGGTGACGGTGCGGTCGGGGAACAGCCGGCGGAAGAGCGCGGCCGCCTCCTCGTCGCGCGGGTCGTCGAAGGCGCACAGCACGATGCCGCCGTTGCACTGCAGGTGATTGATGTAGGAGTAGTCGACCGGTTCACCGTCCTGCTCCAGGACGGTGGGGGCGGGGATCTCGACGACCTCCAGTTGCCGGCCGCGGGCGTCGGTGGCGGCGCGCAGCATCTTGGCGATCTCGTTGCAGATGGCGTGGTCGGGGTGGTCGGGGTCGGGCTGGGTGTGGACCATGACCACGCCGGGGCGGGCGAAGGCGGCGACGATGTCCACATGCCCGCGGGTGCCGAACCGGCCGTAGTCGGCGTACAGGCCGCGCGGCAGCCAGATGGCCTTGGTGGTGCCGAGGTGGGCGTGGATCTCGGCCTCGACCTCCTCCTTGGTGCGGCCGGGGTTGCGGCCCGGGTCGAGCTGCACGGTCTCGGTGAGCAGGACGGTGCCCTCGCCGTCGACGTGGATGCCGCCGCCCTCGTTGACGAGGGAGGTGGCGTAGCGGCGGGCACCGGCGAGCCCGGCGACCTGTTCGGCGATCTTCGCGTCGCGGTCCCAGGCGGCCCATTCCTGGGCGCCCCAGCCGTTGAACACCCAGTCCACGGCGGCGAGTTCGCCCCGGCCGTTGGTGAGGAAGGTGGGGCCGATGTCGCGCATCCAGGCGTCGTCGAGGGGGCGTTCGACGAGGTCGATGCCGGGGCCGAGGAGGGCGCGGGCGCCGTCCAGCCGGCCGGAGCCGGCGACGACGGTGACCGGTTCGTACCGCCGGACGGCGCGGGCGACGGCGGCCCAGGCGCGGCGGGCCCCGGCGAGTGTCTCGCCGCCCTCGGCGCCGAAGGTGAAGTTGGGGCCGGGCCAGGCCATCCAGGTGCGCTCGTGCGGGGCCCACTCGGGGGGCATGCGGAAGCCGTCGGCGGCGGGGGTGTTCATACGGGTCCTCGGTCGTGGTGAGGTGCGCGCGGGGTCGCGGGGCGGACGGGGTGGGGTGGCGGGCCGGCACGGCGGTACGGCGGTGGCGTCAGAGGAAGTACAGCCGGGACAGCGAGACGGTGTCGGCGGGTTCGGAGCGCACCGGGTCGCCGTCGAGGGTGACCAGTCCGGTGCGTGCGTCGACCTGGACGTCGCCGACCCGGGAGTTGCGGAGCAGGTCGCGGGGGCCGATGCCGCGGGTGCCGCGGACGGCGACCCGGCGCCGGCGGCTGGGCAGGGTGTCGCCGCCCTGTGCGGCCGCGGCGCCGGCGACGAAGGCCACCGAGATCTCCGCGGGGGTCGCGCCGTGCGCGCCGAACTGCGGGCCGAGCACGAGGGGTTCACAGGTGTCGGTGGCGGCGTTGGGGTCGCCGGTGACGCCGTAGGCGGGGAAGCCGGACTTCAGGACCAGCTGCGGTTTGGCGCCGAAGAACTGCGGCTTCCACAGCACGAGGTCGGCCATCTTGCCGACCTCGATCGAGCCGATCTCGTGCGAGAGGCCATGGGCGATGGCGGGGTTGATGGTGAGTTTGGCGAGGTAGCGGAGCACCCGGGCATTGTCGTCGTGGGCGCCGTCGCCGTCGGTGGGGCCGAGTTCGGCCTTCATCTTGCCGGCCATGGCGAAGGTGCGGCGGACGGTCTCGCCGGCCCGGCCCATGCCCTGGGCGTCGGAGGAGGTGATGCCGATCGCCCCGAGGTCGTGGAGGACGTCCTCGGCGCCCATGGTGCCGGCGCGGATCCGGTCGCGGGCCATGGCGGCGTCGCCGGGCAGGTCGGTCTTCAGGTCGTGGACCGAGACGATCATGCCGTAGTGCTCGGCGACCGCGTCCCGCCCGAAGGGGAGGGTCGGATTGGTGGACGAGCCGATGACGTTCGGCACGCCGGCCATCTTCAGGACGTTGGGGACGTGTCCGCCGCCGCAGCCCTCGATGTGGAAGGCGTGGATGGTGCGGCCGTCCAGGACGCGCAGGGTGTCCTCGACGGTGAGGCACTCGTTGAGGCCGTCGCTGTGCAGGGCGACCTGGACGTCGTGCTCCTCGGCGACCCGCAGCGCGGTGTCCAGGGCGCGGGCGTGCGCGCCCATGTCCTCGTGGACCTTGAAGCCCAGGGCGCCGCCCTCGGCCAGCGCCTCGACGAGCGGGGCCTCGCCGGAGGACGAACCGCGGCCCAGGAAGCCGATGTTGACCGGCCAGGCGTCGAAGGCGCCGAAGGCGTGGCCCAGCGCCCAGGGGGAGTTGACGCCGACGCCCCAGACGGGGCCGAACTCCTGGCCGATGACGGTCGTCACTCCGGAGGCGAGCGAGGCTTCCATGACGCGGGGGGACAGCAGGTGGACATGGGTGTCCACGGCGCCCGCGGTGGCGATCAGGCCCTCGCCGGAGACGATGGACGTGCCGGTGCCGACCACGACCTCGACCCCGTCGAGGGTGTCGGGGTTGCCGGCCCGTCCGATGGCGTGAATGCGCCCCTCGCGGATGCCGACGGACGTCTTGCGGATGCCCTGGACGGCGTCGATGACCAGCACGTTGCTGATCACGATGTCGCAGGTCTCGCGGAGCGAGGCGGCCTTGAGGTGCAGTCCGTCGCGGGCGGTCTTGCCGAAGCCGGCCAGGAACTCGTCGCCGGGCTTCTGGGAGTCGGACTCGACCCGGACGACGAGTCCGGAGTCGCCGAGGACCACCCGGTCGCCGGCCCGCGGGCCGTGCACCGAGGCGTACTCGTGCGGGTCGATGGTCATGCCTGCTCCTCCGCTCCCAGGTAGCCGCAGGCGGCGGCCCGCCGCAGCGCTTCGGCCTTGGCGCCCGGCGCGTCGAGCGGGCCGTCGACCAGGCCGGCGAAGCCGATCGCGATCCGGGCGCCGCCGATCGGCACCAGGCCGACCTCCGAGGACCCGCCGGGGTCGAACCGCACGGACGAGCCGGCCGGGACGCACAGCCGCATGCCGTAGGCGGCGGCGCGGTCGAACGCCAGCCGGGGGTTGGCCTCGAAGAAGTGGAAGTGCGAGGTGACGCTGATCGGCACGGTCGCGGTGTTGCGCACCGCGACGACGACGGCGGGCTCGGGCTCCGGGCCGGCGGGGCCGGGCAGCACGGCGCCGGGCGCGGGCGCCGGCTCCTCGCCGGTCCCGGCGGCGGGCCCGGCGCCGATCGGGTCGGTGACCACCGCGAGCCGGGAGCCGTCGTCGAAGACGGCCTCGACGTGCACCTCGGTGACGATGTCGGCCACGCCCGGCAGGACGTCCTCCGGGCCGAGCACGGCGCGGGCCGCCTCGATGGCCTGCGCGAGGCGGCGCCCGTCCCGCGCCGCCTCGCAGACCGTGTCCGCGATCAGCGCGGTCGCCTCGGGGACGTTGAGTCTCAGTCCGCGGGCCCGGCGCGCCCGCGCCAGTTCGGCGGCGCCGAACAGCAGCAGCCGGTCGCGTTCCGTGGGGGTGAGCCGCATCCGATCACTTCCTCCCGTGCGCATCGAGCGTCGCGAATTGAGCGTCACTCTAACTCGGAATTCGTCATTCCGAAACCATTGACCTGGGCAGCAACGGTGCCTCATATTGAGCGTCGCTCTGGAACGTGGCTTGAACTGATCCTTTTTAGAGCATCACTCAAATGATCTCGCGGCAGCGAGCACGCGCTTCGTAGGCACCGCCGAACGAAGCCCTTGTCCACGACGGAGCACCGCGCCCAGCACCGCTTCTCATCTCTGTTCCGGCCTCTCAGGGGAGCCCTCATGCCGATAGAACAACGCGGAGTCGACACCATCCCGGATGACAGGGGGGCACCTCCCTGCTCGAACGAAGTTGAGAGCTTGGGGGAGCACCAGTGGTCCGCGCGACCTGGTCTCGATCCTGCTCGGCTCGAACCTCGCCCTCGGCGTGGTGATCTTCGGCTGGCTGCCGGTCTCCTTCGGCCTCGGCTTCTGGGGCTCGGTCACCTCCCTCACGGCCGGCACCCTGGTCGGCGCGCTGCTGACCGCGCCGCTCGCGCTGGTCTCGCTGCGCAGCGCGACCAACCTCTCCACCAGCAGCGGCGCCTTCTTCGGCGTCCGCGGCCGGCTCATCGGCTCGGTGATCGGCCTGCTGCTCTCGCTCGGCTACACCGCGCTGACCCTCTGGGTCGGCGGGGACGCGATGGTCGGCGCTCTGCACCGCCTGCTCGGCCTGCCGGCGGACGGGGCGGCGTACACGGTCGTCTACGCGGTGCTGGCGGCGGCCACCGCCGTCGGCGCGGTCTACGGCTACAAGGTGCTGCTGCGGCTGAGCAAGGTGCTCTCGGTCGGCCTGACGCTGCTGCTGATCGTGGGCGTCTTCGCCTACGCGCACCACTTCTCCACCGCCCCGGTGCACGGCGTGCCCTACGCGTTGGGCGGCTACTGGCAGACCTGGCTGCTCTCCGCGGTCTCCGCCGGACTGAGCGGCCCGATCGCCTTCATCACCCTGCTCGGCGACTACAGCCGCTACATCTCGCCCCGCCGCCACCGCCCAGGGGCGGTCTACGGCGCCACCTACCTGGGCCTGGTGCTGGGCCTGCTGGTGCCGCAGCTGTTCGGGACGTTCAGCGCGCTCGCGGTCGGCGCCGGCTCCGACTTCGCCGGCCCGCTGGTCGCCGGCGCGCCCCTGTGGTACCTGGTCTTCCTGCTGCTCAACGCCTCGGCCGGCTCGGCCGGCAACTCCGGTCTGATGCTCTACAGCATGGGCCTGGACCTGGACGCGATCCTGCCGCGCGCCACCCGCACCCAGGCCACCTACGTCGTCGCCGGCCTCTCCACCGCGCTGGTCTACGCCGGCCACTTCCTGTGGGACGCGCAGAACGCGATGCCGTCCTTCGTCCTCCTGATGACCGCCATCGGCACCCCGTGGGCGGTCATCACCGTGCTCGGCTTCGTCCGCTGCCGCGGCGTCTACGACGCGGACTCGCTCCAGGTCTACAACCGCGGCACGATCGGCGGCGTGTACTGGTTCCGGGCCGGCTGGAACGTCCGGGCCACCGTCGCCTGGGCGCTGGGCTCCACGGTCGGCCTGCTGGGCGCGGGCTCCCCCTACGAGGGGCCGCTGCTGAAGTACACCGGCGGGATCGACATGAGCTTCCTGCTCGCCACCGCCGCCCTCGCCTACCTCGCGCTGGTCGCCGGGCAGCCGCGCCCGGTCCCGCCGCTGCGCGCCGCCGGTGCGGCCGGCGCCACGGCCGCGCGGGAGGCGCCCGCGGAGATCGGATGAACCGTCGGCCCGTCCGTACGCACACCGAGGCCGCCCCGGCATCGCGCCGGGGCGGCCTCGTTCTCCGTTTCGGCCTCAGCCGATGAGGTGCCGCCAGCCGTGGGCGTCCTCGGTGACCCCGCGCTGGATGTCCAGCAGCGCCTCACGCAGCTTCAGCGTGACCTCGCCCGGCTCGCCGCCGGACTGGGTCCACTCGGCGCCGTCGCGCTTGACCGTGCCGACCGGGGTGATCACCGCGGCGGTGCCGCAGGCGAAGACCTCGGTGAGCGTGCCCTCGGCGGAGTCCCGCTGCCACTGGTCGATGGAGATCCGCCCCTCCTCCGCCTCGTAGCCCAGGTCGCGGGCGACGGAGAGCAGCGAGTCGCGGGTGACGCCGGCGAGCAGCGAGCCGGTCAGCTTCGGGGTGACGATCCGGTCACCGTAGACGAAGTAGAGGTTCATCCCGCCGAGTTCCTCGACCCAGGTGTGCTCCACCGCGTCGAGGTAGGCGACCTGGTCGCAGCCGCGGGCCGCGGCCTCGGCCTGGGCCAGCAGCGACGCGGCGTAGTTGCCGCCGGTCTTGGCGTCGCCCATGCCGCCGGGGACGGCCCGCACCCGGTCCTCGGACAGCCAGATGGAGACCGGCTTGACGCCGCCGGGGAAGTACGCGCCGGCCGGCGAGGCGATGACGACGAAGAGGTACTCGGCGGCGGGCCTGACGCCCAGCCCGGCCTCGGTGGCGATCATGAACGGGCGCAGGTACAGCGACTCCTCGCCGCCGTGCGGCGGCACCCAGTCCTGGTCCTGCCGCACCAGCACGTCGCACGCCTCGACGAAGGTCTCGACCGGCAGCTCGGGCATGGCCAGCCGGCGGGCGGACGCCTGGAAGCGCCGGGCGTTGGCGTCCGGGCGGAAGGTGGCGACGCGGCCGTCGGGCTGGCGGTACGCCTTCAGGCCCTCGAAGATCTCCTGCGCGTAGTGCAGGACGTTGGTCGCCGGGTCGAGCGAGAGCGGACCGTACGGCACGAGCTGCCCGTCGTGCCAGCCGCGGCCCTCGGTCCACTTGATCGTCACCATGTGGTCGGTGAAGTGGCGGCCGAAGCCGGGGGCGGCCAGGATCCGCTCCCGCTCCGCCGCGGGCAGCGGGTGCGAGGAGGGCTTGAGCTCGATCGTGGGCGTCGTCATGTATCCGTGTCCTTCACTGCGTGGTCCGATACCTGCGCCGGCTGCGCCTGAGTATCCCGCCGGACGGCGGACCCTCGTCCGATTATCGCGCGCGGGCCTCCGCGGCCGGAACCGGTGTGCACGCCGGTGTGCACGCCCGCCTCGACGCGGCAGCGCCGGACCGTGACCGGCCCGGCGCTGGGGTCCCGCGGGTGCGTCGGGCGTCAGCCCGCCACGCGTGCCGCGATCGCGTCACCGATCTCGTCGGTGCTGCGCACCGTCCCGTCCCTGGCCTCCAGGTCGGCGGCGACCTCCGTCTCGATGCGGGCGGCCTGCTCCTCATGGCCGAGGTGGCGCAGCAGCAGGGCGACGGAGAGGATCGTGGCGGTCGGGTCGGCCTTGCCGGTGCCGGCGATGTCCGGCGCGGAGCCGTGCACCGGCTCGAACATCGACGGGAACGCGCCGGTGGGGTTGATGTTGCCGGACGCGGCCAGGCCGATGCCGCCGGTGACGGCCGCGGCGAGGTCGGTGAGGATGTCGCCGAAGAGGTTGTCGGTGACGATCACGTCGAACCGCTCGGGCTGGGTGACGAAGAAGATCGTCGCCGCGTCGACGTGCAGATAGTCGGTGGTGACCTCGGGGTACTCCTCGCCGACCCGGTCGAAGATCTTCTTCCACATGTGGCCGGCGTGGACCAGGACGTTGTTCTTGTGGACCAGGGTCAGCTTCCGGCGCGGGCGGGCCTTGGCCCGCTCGTAGGCGTCCCGGACCACGCGCTCCACGCCGTAGGCGGTGTTCACGCTGACCTCGGTGGCGACCTCGGCCGGGGTGCCGGTGCGCAGGCTGCCGCCGTTGCCGGTGTACGGGCCCTCGGTGCCCTCGCGGACGACGACGAAGTCGATCTCGGGGCGCCCGGCCAGCGGGGTGGCGGTGTTCGGGAAGAGCTTCGAGGGGCGCAGGTTGACGAAGTGGTCGAAGGCGAAGCGGAGTTTGAGCAGCAGCCCGCGCTCCAGGACGCCGGAGGGTACCGACGGGTCGCCGATCGCGCCGAGCAGGATCGCGTCGTGCTCCTTGAGCGCGGCCAGTTCCGCGTCCGGCAGGGTCTCGCCCGTGCGGTGCCAGCGCTTGGCCCCGAGGTCGTACTCCTTGGTTTCGAGCTTGACGTCCTCCGGGAGGACCGCGGTGAGGACCTTCAGGCCCTGCGCCACGACTTCCTGGCCGATTCCGTCACCGGGGATCACTGCGAGGCGAATGCTGCGAGACATGCCTGGACCCTACTCTCCGTCCCATGGATTGACACGTAACGTCCGGCATGCGGACAGTGCGCCCCGGTGCGGGGTCGGCGTGCTCAGTGTCCGGTCGCGCCGCCGTTGTCGCGGCGGTCGAGTGCGCGCTGGAGGGCGGCCGCGGCGTTGCGGCGGTCGGCGTCGCTGGTCTGACGGGAGGAGTGACGGGTCCTGCGGACGATGGTCTCGGCCATGATGCGCGTCTCCAATGCCAAAGCCCCGAGCAGTGCAGGGTGAGGTGAAGAGGGGTGGTGGTGCCAACGGCCGGAGGGGCGGGGGCCACGGCGCCGCAGGGGTCACCTGCGCGGGCGCGCCGGGCCGCATCCGCCTTCGCTGGATGCAGCGATCGTTCGGCTCCTACAAAGCTAGGACAGCCCGGCCGTGTTGTCTGCACAATTACTTGGGCTTCCTACTATTTGAGACGGCGATCATACCCGGAGCCGTTCCGCCGCAGCTCAGGAGGCGGTCCTGGGGTGCGCCGACGGCCGCGGCCCGGCACCCCCGAAGGAGTGCCGGGCCGCGGCCGTGCGGGTGGGCGTCAGCCCATGTGCGGGTAGCGGTAGTCGGTCGGCGGGACCAGGGTCTCCTTGATGGAGCGGGTGGAGGTCCAGCGCATCAGGTTCTGCTTGGCGCCGGCCTTGTCGTTGGTGCCGGAGGCGCGCCCGCCGCCGAACGGCTGCTGGCCGACCACGGCACCGGTGGGCTTGTCGTTGATGTAGAAGTTGCCGGCCGCGAAGCGCAGCTTCTCGCAGGTGCGGGCGGCGGCGGCGCGGTCCTGGGCGATGACGGCGCCGGTCAGGCCGTAGGCCGAGGCGGACTCCATCTGGTCGAGCATGGCCTCGTAGCCGCCCTCGACCGAGTCGTCGTAGACGTGGATGCCGAGGATCGGGCCGAAGTACTCGTCCTTGAAGATCTCGTTCTCCGGGTCGGTGGAGACCAGGACCGTCGGACGGACGAAGTAGCCCACGCTGTCGTCGTAGGTGCCGCCGGCCACGACCTCGACGGTCGGGTCGGCCTTGGCACGGTCGATCGCCGCCTTGTTCTTGGCGAAGGCCCGCTCGTCGATGACGGCACCCATGAAGTTCGCCAGGTCGGTGACGTCGCCCATGCTCAGGGCGTCGACCTCGGCGGCGAACTCCTCCTTGAACCCGGCGTTCCACAGGGAGGCCGGGACGTAGGCGCGGGAGGCCGCGGAGCACTTCTGGCCCTGGAACTCGAAGGCGCCGCGGGTCAGCGCGGTCTTCAGGACGGCGCGGTCGGCCGACGGGTGGGCGACGACGAAGTCCTTGCCGCCGGTCTCGCCGACCAGCCGCGGGTAGGTCTTGTACTTCTCGATGTTGGTGCCGACCGTCTTCCACAGGTACTGGAAGGTCTTCGTCGAGCCGGTGAAGTGGATGCCCGCCAGGTCGGGGTGGGCCAGGGCCACCTCGGAGACGTCCTTGCCGTCGCCGGTGACGAGGTTGATGACGCCCGGCGGCAGGCCGGCCTCCTCCAGCAGGCGCATCAGCAGCACCGCGGCGAGGGTCTGGGTCGGGGACGGCTTCCAGACCACGACGTTGCCCATGAGGGCGGGGGCGGTGGGGAGGTTGCCGGCGATCGCGGTGAAGTTGAAGGGGGTGATCGCGTAGACGAAGCCCTCCAGGGGGCGGTGGTCCGAGCGGTTCCACACGCCGGGGGCGTTCACCGGGGGCTGCTCGGCCAGGATCTGGCGCGCGAAGTGGACGTTGAAGCGCCAGAAGTCGACCAGCTCGCAGGGGGTGTCGATCTCGGCCTGCTGGGCGGTCTTGGACTGGCCGAGCATGGTGGCGGCGGCCATCGTCTCGCGCCAGGGGCCGGCCAGCAGGTCGGCGGCCTTGAGGATGATCGCGGCGCGGTCGTCGAAGGACATCGCGCGCCAGGCGGGGGCGGCGGCCAGCGCGGCGTCCACCGCGTCCTGGGCGTCCTGGACCGTGGCGTTGGCGTAGGTGCCCAGGCGGGCGGAGTGGTGGTGCGGCTGTACGACGTCGAAGCGCTCGCCGCCGCCCATCCGCCGCTCGCCGCCGATGGTCATGGGCAGCTCGATGGGGTTGCCGGCCAGCTCCTTGAGCTTGGCCTCCAGGCGGAATCGCTCCGGGCTGCCCGGGGCGTAGCTGTGCACCGGCTCGTTCACCGGCACGGGGACCTGGGTCACAGCGTCCATGGTGGCCGTGTCTCCTTACGCTTGCGATCGTCGTTCTCGATCGTTTCGTTGTCGTACGTCGGTGTACGTCGGTCATGCCGAGGCCGCTGCCACGGCGGGTGGCCGGCTGCGAGTGGCGCCGTCGGGATGTCCCTCTGTCGAGGTTCTACCCATATGGCACCAAAAGAGACAGTCAATCCCGTCTCAAATGAGCCGGTCAGCAGGGTGCCCGCGGGGGCACCCCGATTCCGTCAGCCGCGGGTCGCCAGGGACCTCAGGAAGAACGTCAGGTTGGCGGGGCGCTCGGCGAGGCGCCGCATGAAGTAGCCGTACCAGTCCGTTCCGTAGGGGATGTAGACCCGCATCCGGTGGCCCTCCTCCACCAGCCGCCGCTGCTCCGCCTCGCGGATGCCGAACAGCATCTGGAACTCGTAGTCGGCGGGCTTGCGGCCGTTGCGGTGGGCCAGCTCCTGGGCGACGGCGACCATCCGCGGGTCGTGGGACCCGATCATCGGGTAGCCCTGCCCGGCCATCAGGATCTTCAGGCAGCGCACATAGGCCCGGTCGACCTCCTGCTTGTCCTGGAACGCGACCGCCGCGGGCTCCTTGTACGCGCCCTTGACCAGCCGTACCCGAGAGCCTTCCCCGGCCAGCGCCCGGCAGTCGTCCTCGGTGCGGAAGAGATAGGACTGGAGCACCGCGCCCGTCTGGGGGAACCGCTCGCGCAGCGCCCCGAGGACGGCGAGGGTGGAGTCGACGGTGGTGTGGTCCTCCATGTCCAGCGTCACGGTCGTGCCGGCTTCGGCGGCGGCCTCGACCACCGGAGTGACGTTGCGCAGCGCGAGGTCGTGCCCGCCGGGCAGCGCCTGCCCGAACGCGGAGAGCTTCACCGACATCTCGGCCCTGGTGCCCAGGCCCAGTTCCTTGAGGGCGGCGGCGAGCTGGAGGTAGGCGTCGCGGTTGCGCAACGCCTCGGCCGGGTCGGTGATGTCCTCGCCGAGGTAATCGAGGGTGACCTCCATGCCGCGCGCGGCGAGGTTCCGTACGGCCGCCATCGACTCGTCCAGGCGCTCGCCCGCGACGAAGCGGTCCACCACGGGGCGGGTGACCGGAGCGGCCGCTACGACGCGGCGGATGCTGTCGCTGCGCGCGGCGGCGAGGAGCACGGGACCCAGCATGGGGCACCTCCACGATTCAGGATGACAAAAATGCCTGAGCCAACGCCGATCGGGCGCTCGCGGCGGCAAGATGAGCCACCTGAAATTTAAGGATCTCGCCACTTTCCGGCCATCGACAGCTGTCACGCCTTCGTGGCCGGCATCTCAGACAGATGTATGAGAATGGGGGGGGCAGGTGACGGCAGTGACAGGAGAGGGGTGGGGCGACTGTGCGCGGCGACTACCAGCAGTTGGTGGACGAGATCTCGGCGGCGCTCGGTGCGCCGGCGACGCTGGAGGACCGGGACTTCGGGCTGATCGCGTTCGGCGCGCACGAGGGCGAGGACGACGAGGTCATGGACCCGGTGCGGACCCGTTCGATCCTCCAGCGGCGGTCCTCCGCGGCGGTGCGCGCATGGTTCGAGGCGTTCGGGATCGCTCGTGCCACCGCGCCGCTGCGGATTCCGCCGGACCCGGCGGCCGGGGTGTTCCGCGGCCGGATCTGTCTGCCCGTGCGGCACGGGGGCGTGGTGCACGGCTATGTCTGGCTGCTCGACGACGGCCATCTGACCGATCTGGAGCTGGGCGGCGCCGGCACCCCGCCCGACCCGCGGATGGCCCAGGCGATGGAGACCGCCGCACGGATCGGCGCCCTGCTGGCCGACGAGACCCGGGCCGGCCACGAACTCGCCGAGGTGCTGCGGGAGTTGCTGACGTCCCCGGTCTCCGGCCGGGCCGCGGCGGCGGCCGCGCTGCGCGACGCCCTCCGGGACACCCTGCGCTTCACCCCCGGCACCCCGCTCACCCTCGTCGCGGTCCTCCCCTGGGACACCGCCGGGACCGACACCGCTCCCCTGCCGAGCCTGCCCGGGCTGCTCGCGGCCTGCCCGCTGCCCACCGGCCCGGCCGGGGACCGGGACCGGCCGGGCCCCGGCACCGCCGCGCTGGCCGGCCTGGTCCGGCTGCGCCAGACCGGCTCGCCGGCGCCGGCCCACGCGGCCGCCGAGCATCTGCTGCGCTCCCCGCGGGCGGGCGGCGGCCCGGCGGCGGCCGGGGCGCGCGGCCCGCGCAGCGCCGCCGGGATCGGCCTCGCCACCCGTGAGCCGGCCGAGCTCCCGGCGTCCTGGCGGCAGGCGCTGGCCGCGGCCCGCGCCGCCCGCGCCGAGCCCCCTCTGGGCCCCGTCGCCGAATGGGACGCCATAGGCGCCTACCGCCTGCTGACCGGCCTCCCGGATGCGGCGCCCGACCCGGCGGTCGGCCCGCTGCTGGCCCCCGCGCACGCCGAACTCGCCCGTACCGCCGAGGCGTTCCTGGACTGCGCCGGCCAGGCCGGCCGCACCGCCCAGTGGCTGGGCATCCACCGCCAGACCCTCTACTACCGCCTCGGCCGCGTCGAGAAACTGACCGGCCTCGACCTGGACGAGGGCGCCGACCGGCTGCTGCTCCACATGGCCCTCAAGGCGGCGCGACTCTGAGACTGGGGTGGGGCTGTGGGGCGGTCCTCCGAACTCGGCGGCAGGGGCGGGCCGTTCGGGGCGGGGCGCCGGCCGGCTGCCGGTTGTCCTGGAGTGCCCCGGGACGCCACCTGATGTCCATGAACCCGTTGTCCACAGGGCCTGTTGCCGGCCACTACCGGCAAGTAGCGTGTGCGCCGACCGAGGGTGCCCCCACCGCCTGACCGGCTTGCGGGACACCTCTGCCTGCCGTCATATACCGCAGCCCCAGGGGGATTTGATGCACGGGATGAACCGCCGCCAGTTCGTGTCCAGACTGTCCGCCGCGGTGGCGGGGGCCACGCTGTGGTCGGCGGCCTCCTCCGACCAGGCGCTGGCTCTCACCGCGGCGCGGGCCGTGCGCACCAAGGGCACCACCCTGGAGCAGGCCGCCCGCCCCGTCGGCAGCGGGGCGTACAAGCGGCTGGTGGCCGGGCCGGGCTGGCCGCTGGTGGTGCGCGGCGAGCTGGCCGCCGGGAGCGCCGGGCGGGACGACCGCCGGACCGGCCTCGCCTCCTTCGTGCAGTTCACCGACCTGCATCTGGCGGACGTCGAGTCGCCGGTCCGGTTCGAGTATCTGGCCCGGTTCAACGACAGTGCGCACCGCCCGCACGAGGCCCTGACCGTGCGCGGCGCCTCCTCGCTCGTCGAGCGGGTCAACGCGGTGCGCCGCGGCCCGTACACCGGGCTGCCGTTCGGCTCGGTGATGGCCACCGGCGACAACACCGACAACCACGAGCGGATCGAGCTCGACTGGTATCTGACGGTGATGAGCGGCGGCCGGATCACCCCCAGCAGCGGCGACCCCCGGCGCTACGAGGGCGTGCAGAACTCCGGCAACGCGGCGTACTGGAACCCGGAGTCGGCGCTGCGGGACGCCTACAAGGCCAAGGGGCTGCCGCAGATACCGGGCTTCCTGTCGGGCGCGGCCCGCCCGTTCACCGCGCCTGGCCTGGCCGTCCCCTGGTACACCACGGTCGGCAACCACGACGACAGCATCGAGGGCTCCCTGCCCGACCTCGGGCTGCTGGGCGAGCTCTACACCGGCGACCGGAAGCTGGAGGGGTGCGACGACACCACCGCGGCCCGGCTCGCGGACGCCCTCGAGCACGACCCGGCACACGCCGCGGCGCTGCTCGGCTCCCTGCTGACCGGCGGCGGCGCGATCCGCAAGATAACCCCGGACGAGCGGCGCCACCCCTTCACCCCGGCCGAGTTCGCCAGGGCCCATCTGGACCCGGCGTACACCGGCGCGGGCCCGGTGGGACACGGCTTCACCTCCGACGCGGCGGAAAGCGGCCGCCTCTACTACACCTTCCCGCTGGCCGAGGGCGTCCTGGGCGTCAGCCTGGACACCACCAACCGCGCGGGCTGGGCGGACGGTTCGCTGGGCACGGCGCAGCTGCGCTGGCTGGAGTCGGTGCTCCAGAAGCACAGCAGCCGCTGGTACGACGCCGACGGCCGCACGGTGCGCGGCAGCGGGGGCGACTCCCTGATCGTGCTGTTCAGCCACCACACCAGCGCCAGCATGGGCAATCTGCTGCCCGACCCCTACCGGCCCTTCGAGGCCCGGCACGACGGCAAGGCCCTGGTCGCCCTGCTCCAGCGCTACCCCAACGTGGTCGCCTGGGTGAACGGCCACACCCACGAGAACCGCATCACCCCGCACGCCCACGCCGTGCCCGAGCGTGCCTTCTGGGAGATCAACACCGCCTCGCACGTGGACTTCCCGCAGCACGCCCGGATCATCGAGCTGGCCGACAACGGCGACGGCACGCTGTCGCTGTTCACCACGCTCATCGAGTCCGCCGCCCCGTACGTCACGTCCGTCACCGACACCTCCGACGCCGGACTCGCCGCGCTCTACCGCGAGTTGTCCTACAACGACCCCTACGCCACACCGGACGCCAGGATCGGCACCGCCGCCGACCACAACACCGAGCTGCTGCTCTCCCGCCCCGGGAAGTGAGCCGGCCCGTCGCCGCCCGTCAGCCCTCCGTGCCGGCCGGCCCCGCCGGTCCCGGCCGGAGCAGCCCGTAGTGCCGGTAGAGCCGCTCCTCCTCGGACGGGTCGAGGTGGCCCTCGGCGTCGATCCTCGGTGCCGTCTTCATCGCCCCCTTGGTGTGCGGGACATGCAGTTCGTCGCCGGCCCGCCGGGCCCCGGCCAGCGGCACGAAGCTCTCCTTCAGCCCGAACAGCCCGGTCCGTACGGTGATCCACTCGGGCTCGTCGGTGGCGTCGTCCCGGTAGACCTGCTGGACGACGCCGACCTTGGCGCCCTCCGCGTCCACCACCCGCAGTCCGGTCAGGCCCTGCGACGTGCCGCCCAGGGGTGCGTTCATGGCGTCCCGCCTCCTTCCGCGCACCGGCTCCACCAGGGCACGCGCCGTGTCCCTCGCGCCCGCGGTTCCCATTGGGCGCCGGGCCCGCCGCGGCGGCGACTCGGGAGGCGCGGCGCCGCCGGGCCGCGGCCCCCGCTCGACGGCCCTGGCGGGTGCCGCCCGCTGCCATCCACCCCCGGCACCCGTTAACCCGTTCGAGTGAACGACCGCGGGGCCCTAGACGGCCGCGGGCCCGGCCCCGCCGAAGCGGGACCGGGCCCGTTGACCTGCGCGAACCGGGTGGCTCAGGGGGTGAGGTTCACCGCGCGCACCGAGGTCGCGCCGATCTCGTCGGAGATCTCGGCCAGCACGCTCGCCGGAATGGTGTCGTCGACCGTCAGCACGACCAGCGCCTCGCCGCCGACATCGGCCCGGGCGACCTGCATGCCGCCGATGTTGATGCCCGCCTCGCCCAGGATCCGGCCGACGGTGCCGACCACGCCGGGGCGGTCGGTGTAGCGCAGGAACGCCATGTGGTCGGCGAGCGCGAGGTCGATCGAGTGGTCGCCGACCGCCACGACCTTCTGGACGTTCTTGTGGCCGGCCAGTGTGCCGGAGATCGACACCTCCTCGCCGCTCGCGAGGGTGCCGCGGACGGTGACGACGTTGCGGTGCTCGGGCGACTCACTGCTGGTGGTCAGCCGCACCTCGACACCGCGCTCCTGCGCGAACAGCGGGGCGTTGACGTAGGACACCGTCTCGTCCACGACGTCCTCGAAGACGCCCTTGAGCGCGGAGAGTTCGAGCACCTTGACGTCGTGCTGGGTGATCTCGCCGTACACCTCGACGTCGAGGCGCAGGGCGACCTCGCCGGCCAGCGCGGTGAAGATCCGGCCCAGCCGCTCGGCCAGCGGCAGCCCCGGCTTGACGTCCTCGGCGATCACGCCGCCCTGGACGTTGACCGCGTCCGGGACCAGCTCGCCGGCGAGCGCCAGGCGGACGGACTTGGCGACCGCGATACCGGCCTTCTCCTGCGCCTCGCCGGTGGAGGCGCCCAGGTGCGGGGTGCACACGACCTGGTCGAAGGCGAAGAGCGGCGAGTCGGTGCAGGGCTCGACGGCGTACACGTCGAGGCCCGCGCCGGCCACCCGGCCCTCCTTGAGCGCGCTGGCCAGCGCCTCCTCGTCGACGATCCCGCCGCGGGCGGCGTTGACGATCCGGACCGTCGGCTTGACCTTGTGCAGCGCCTCGTCGCCGATCAGGCCGAGGGTCTCGGGCGTCTTGGGGAGGTGGACGGTGATGAAGTCCGAGACCGCCAGCAGCTCGTCCAGGGTCAGCAGCTTGACGCCCATCTGGGCGGCGCGGGCCGGCTGGACGTAGGGGTCGTAGGCCACGACCTTCATGCCGAAGGCGGACATCCGCTGGGCGACCAGGACGCCGATCCGGCCGAGGCCGACCACGCCTAGGGTCTTCTCGCTGAGCTCGACGCCGGTGTACTTGCTGCGCTTCCACTCGCCGTTCTTCAGCGCGGTGTTGGCCTGCGGGATGTTGCGGGCGGTGGCGACCAGCAGACCGCAGGCCAGCTCGGCGGCGGTGACGATGTTGGAGGTCGGGGCGTTGACGACCATCACGCCGGCCTTGGTGGCGGCGGAGACGTCGACGTTGTCCAGGCCGACGCCGGCCCGGGCGATGACCTTCAGCTTCCCGGCGGCGGCGATCGCCTCGGCGTCGACCTTGGTCGCGCTGCGCACGAGGACGGCGTCGACGTCGGCGATGGCGGGCAGCAGCTCGGCGCGGTCGGCGCCGTTGCAGTGCCGGATCTCGAAGTCCGGGCCGAGGGCGTCGACGGTGGCCGGCGAGAGCTCCTCGGCGATCAGTACAACGGGTTTACCCGGGTTGGCAGTGCTCACGTGGTCTTCAGTCCTCACTAGTACCTTCGCGGACGGCCGTCCCGACGGCCGAAGGCGGTAAGGGGGGAATGCCGCGTGGAAGACGCACGACGCTGTGAGCCTGACGCGCTTGTGTCGAGCAGTGTAGTGGCGGGGCACGGCACGCTCTGTGCCGGAGCGTAAGGATCACCCATGCGTGGTTCTACGCGGTGGACAAGCCGGCGGACGGGCCGGGCGGCCAGGGGTGCGGCGGCATACGGACACCATACGGACAAGGGGGCCGCGAACAGTGTCGCGACCCCCCTGTCCCACGGCTCACGCCTCGTCGTCCACCCAGCTCATCAGCTTGCGCAGCTTCTTGCCGGTGGTCTCCAGCAGGTGATCCTCGTCGGCCTTCTTGTACTCGTTGTACTTCGGCAGGCCGGCGTTGTACTCCGCCATCCAGTTGTTGGCGAAGGTGCCGTCCTGGATCTCGGCGAGCACCTTCTTCATCTCGGCCTTGGTGGTGTCGGTGATGATCCGCGGGCCGGTGACGTAGTCGCCCCACTCGGCGGTCTCGGAGACCGACCAGCGCATCTTCTCCAGGCCGCCCTCGTACATCAGGTCCACGATCAGCTTCAGCTCGTGGAGGCACTCGAAGTAGGCGATCTCGGGCTGGTAGCCCGCCTCGACCAGGGTCTCGAAACCGGCCTTGACCAGGGCGGCGGTGCCGCCGCAGAGCACGGCCTGCTCGCCGAACAGGTCGGTCTCGGTCTCCTCGGTGAAGGTGGTCTTGATGACGCCGGCGCGGGTGCCGCCGATGCCCTTGGCGTAGGAGAGCGCCAGCTCGAACGCCTTGCCGGTGGCGTCCTGCTCGACGGCGGCGATGCACGGCACGCCGCGGCCCTCTTCGTACTGACGGCGCACCAGGTGGCCCGGGCCCTTGGGGGCGACCATGCAGACGTCGACGCCCGCCGGGGCCTTGATGAAGCCGTAGCGGATGTTCAGGCCGTGGCCGAAGAACAGCGCGTCGCCGTCCTTGAGGTGCGGCTGGATGGACTCCTCGTAGACCTTGGCCTGGATCGGGTCCGGCACCAGGATCATGATGACGTCGGCCTCGGCGGCCGCCTCGGCCGGCGTCACCACGCGCAGGCCCTGCTCCTCGGCCTTGGCCCGGGACTTGGAGCCCTCGTGCAGACCGACGCGCACGTCGACGCCCGAGTCGCGCAGCGACAGCGCGTGGGCGTGCCCCTGGCTTCCGTAGCCGATGACCGCCACCTTGCGGTTCTGGATGATGGACAGGTCGGCGTCGTCGTCGTAGAACAGCTCGGCCACTTCGGGTATCTCCTTGGATCTAGCGGGGTGCCCACACAGTATGTCGGGCGGGGAAGGGAAGGTCTGGGGGTCTCGCGATACGGTCCGAACGGACCGCCGGAATCAGGCCGTACGGTCCAGCGCGCGCAGCGAGCGGTCGGTGATGGACCGGGCGCCACGGCCTATGGCGATGGTGCCGGACTGCACCAGTTCCTTGATGCCGAAGGGCTCCAGCATCCGGAGCATCGCCTCCAGCTTGTCGCTGGAGCCGGTGGCCTCGATCGTCACGGCCTCCGGCGAGACGTCCACGGTCTTGGCGCGGAAGAGCTGCACGATCTCGACGATCTGCGAGCGGGTCTCGTTGTCGGCGCGGACCTTGACCAGGACCAGTTCACGCTGGATGGCCGCGCCCGGCTCCAGTTCGACGATCTTCAGGACGTTGACGAGCTTGTTGAGCTGCTTGGTGACCTGCTCCAGGGGCAGCGACTCGACGCTGACCACGATGGTGATGCGGGAGATGTCGGGGTGCTCGGTGACCCCGACCGCCAGCGAGTCGATGTTGAAGCCGCGGCGGGAGAACAGCGCGGCGATCCGGGCGAGGATGCCGGGGGTGTTCTCCACCAGGACGGAGAGGGTGTGCTTGGACATGTCGTCTTCTCTCTTCTTCCGTGCGTCCGTGACGTCAGCGATACCGGGCTTCAGTCGTCTTCGCTGTCGCCGAAGTCGGGACGCACGCCCCGGGCGGCCATGACCTCGTCGTTGGAGGTGCCGGCCGCGACCATCGGCCACACCTGGGCATCCTCGTGGACGATGAAGTCGACCACCACCGGGCGGTCGTTGATGGCGTTGGCCTCTTCGATGACCTTGTCCAGCTCCGCGGGGTCCTCGCAGCGCAGTGCGGCGCAGCCCATCGCCTCGGCCAGTTTGACGAAGTCGGGGACGCGGGTGCCCTTGGCCTCGGGGTTGACGTCCTCGGGGCCGCTGTGCAGCACGGTGTTGGAGTAGCGCTGGTTGTAGAAGAGGGCCTGCCACTGGCGGACCATGCCCAGCGCGCCGTTGTTGATGATCGCGACCTTGATCGGGATGTTGTTCAGCGCGCAGGTGACCAGCTCCTGATTGGTCATCTGGAAGCAGCCGTCGCCGTCGATCGCCCAGACGGTGCGGTCCGGCATGCCGGCCTTGGCGCCCATCGCGGCGGGCACGGCGTAGCCCATGGTGCCGGCGCCGCCGGAGTTCAGCCAGGTGGCGGGCTGTTCGTAGTCGATGAAGTGGGCGGCCCACATCTGGTGCTGACCGACGCCCGCGGCGAAGATCGTGTCGGCCGGGGCGAGTTTCCCGATCCGCTCGATGACCTGCTGCGGGGAGAGGCTGCCGTCGTCGGGGAGGTCGTAGCCCAGCGGGTAGGTCTCCCGCCAGCGGTTGAGGTCCTTCCACCAGGCGTCATAGTCGCCCTTGTGGCCCGCCTCGTGCTCGGCCTGGACGGCGACGATCAGGTCGGCGATGACCTCGCGGGCGTCCCCGACGATCGGCACGTGCGCGGCGCGGTTCTTGCCGATCTCCGCCGGGTCGATGTCGGCGTGCACGACCTTGGCGTACGGGGCGAAGGAGTCCAGCTTGCCGGTGACCCGGTCGTCGAAGCGGGCGCCGAGGGTGATCAGCAGATCCGCCTTCTGCAGCGCGGCGACGGCGGTGACCGAGCCGTGCATGCCGGGCATGCCCAGGTGCTGGGGGTGGCTGTCGGGGAAGGCGCCCAGTGCCATCAGGGTGGTGGTGACCGGGGCGCCGGTCAGCTCGGCGAGCACCTTCAGCTCGGCGGTGGCGCCGGCCTTGAGGACGCCGCCGCCGACGTAGAGCACCGGGCGCCTGGACTCGGTGATCAGCCGGGCGGCCTCGCGGATCTGCTTGGCGTGCGGCTTGGTGACGGGGCGGTAGCCGGGCAGGTCGGTCTGCGGCGGCCAGACGAAGGTGGTCTGGGCCTGGAGGGCGTCCTTGGCGATGTCGACCAGGACCGGGCCGGGGCGGCCGGTGGAAGCGACGTGGAACGCCTCGGCGATCGTCCGGGGGATCTCGGCGGGGTCGGTGACCAGCCAGTTGTGCTTGGTGATCGGCATGGTGATGCCGCAGATGTCCGCCTCCTGGAAGGCGTCCGTGCCGATCGACTTGGAGGAGACCTGGCCGGTGATCGCGACCAGCGGGACGGAGTCCATGTGCGCGTCGGCGATCGGGGTGACGAGGTTGGTGGCGCCCGGCCCGGACGTCGCCATGCAGACCCCGACCTTGCCGGTGGCCTGGGCGTATCCGGTGGCGGCGTGTCCCGCGCCCTGCTCGTGCCGCACCAGCACGTGCCGGACCTTCGAGGAGTCCATCATCGGGTCGTACGCGGGGAGGATCGCACCGCCGGGGATGCCGAACACGGTGTCGGCCCCGACCTCCTCCAGCGAGCGGATGAGGGACTGCGCACCCGTGACGTGCTCGACGGTCGCGGGCTGCTGCGATCCGCCGGTGTGACGGGCCCGCGGCTGCGGATGGTGGGCCCCGTTGGCCTGCTCGGTCATCTGCGTCTCTTCTCGAAGCTGAGGGTTTTGTCGGGGTTTGTGAGGTTGCTGTGCAACAAAAAACCCCTCGTGCCGTGAGGCAAGCGAGGGGAGCGCGCCGGTGTGGTCAGCTGGGTTCGTCAGGGTCCCAGCTTCAGCCGACGCGCTTTCCAAGTACGAGAATTCGGGTGCGCATGGCACTGACCCTCCCCCTCCTGTGCACCGAGTGTCAAGTGGGTGGGACGGAGGTCTCACTATTTGGGCGCAACGGGGGATGCCTCCGCGTCACCGGCCGCGGCGGTGTGCCGGACCGGACGGCTGCCGCTGAGCACCACCGCCCTGCCCTGGCCGGTCAGATCCGGCACCGGATAGCTGCCGCGGGTCAGCGCCCGGCGCAGCCGCGGCTCCTCCAGCGGCGCGGAGAAGGCCAGGCCCATGCCGTGCGTGCACCCCATGGAGCGCAGCGCCAGCACCTGCTCGGGCAGGTCCACGCCCTCCGCGACGGAATGCATGCCGAGGTCGGCGGCGATCCGCAGCATCCCGGCGGTGATCTTGTGCAGCCGGGTGGACTCCACCACGCCGTCGATCAGCCCGCGGTCCAGCCGCAGGACGTCGATGGGCAGCCGGCGCAGCGCGGTCATCGCGGCGTACCCACTGCCGTCCAGCGCGATCCGCACGCCGAGCCGGCGCAGCGCGCCCAGCCGGCGCTCCAGGTCGTCGAGCGGAATGCGGGGGTCGCTTTCGGACAACTCCAGGACGAGCGCACCCGAGGGGAGGCCGTGCCGGGCGAGCAGCGCCTCGATGGCCTTCGGGGTGAGCGCGCGGTCCAGCAGGCGCCGGGCGGAGAGCCGGACCGCGACCGGGATCTGGTGGCCGGCGCGGTGCCGGGCGGCGGCCTGCTCCACGGCCTCCTCCAGCTGCCAGCGGCCGAGTTCGGCGGCGCGCTCGCCGCCCTCGTCGGTCAGCCGCCCGCGGTCGCCGACCCGCAGGAACTCGGCGGGGGTGAAGAGGATGCCCTCGGCGGACCGCCAGCGGGCGTGCGCGGCGACCGCGGTGATCCGGCCGCCGGCCAGCTCGACGACCGGCTGGTGGAGCAGCGCGAACTCGCCGTCCTGGAGGGCGGTGCGGAGCTTGCTGACGAGCTCGGCGCGGTGCGCGACCTCGTCCTGCATCTGCGGGGCGTACAGCTCGACGCGGCCCTTGCCGGCCTGCTTGGCGCGGTACATCGCGAGGTCGGCGTTGCGCAGCAGGCCCGCGGGGCTGACGCCCGGCTCGGCGAAGGCGACGCCGATGCTGGCCGCGACGCGGACGTCCCGGCCGTCGATGCGGTAGGGGTCGGAGAGCCGGACGCGCAGCCGGTCGGCGATCTCCAGGATGCGGAACTCCCGGGCGGCGCGGTCGCGGGTGCCGTCGCCGGTGATGAGGGCGGCGAACTCGTCGCCGCCGAGCCGGGCCGCTATGTCGCCGGCCCGCACCGACTCGGCGAGCCTGCGGGCCGCCTGGATCAGCAGCTCGTCGCCCGCCTGGTGGCCGATGGTGTCGTTGACCTGCTTGAAGCCGTCGAGGTCGATGTAGAGCACGGCGGTGTCGTGGTCGCTGGCCCGGCGGCCGGTGACGGCCTTGGTGACCCGCTCGGTGAACAGCGCGCGGTTGGGGAGGTCGGTGAGGGCGTCGTGCGAGGCGTTGTGCTGGAGCTGGGCCTGGAGCCGGACGCGCTCGGTGACGTCGCGGGAGTTGAAGATCAGGCCGCCGTGGTGGCGGTTGACCGTGGACTCGACGTTGAGCCACCCTCCCCCGCTGTCGGCTTCGCCCGGGCGGGAGGTGCCCCCGCCGCCGGCGCGCCGCCCGCCGGCCCGGAAGCGGCACTCGATCCGGGTGGTCGGCTCGGCCTCGGGCGAGGCGGCGAGGAAGCGGCGGACCTCGTGGACCACCCGGCCCAGGTCCTCGGGGTGGATCAGCGAGGCCAGCTCGGAGCCGACCAGCTCCTCCGCGTCGCGGCCGTAGACCCCGGCGGCGGCGGGGCTGACGTAGCGCAGCACACCCGTCGGCGCGGCGATCATGATGACGTCGCTGGAGCCCTGCACCAGGGAGCGGAAGTGGTTCTCCTGCTGCGCGAGTTCCTGGGTGAGGGTGATGTTGTCGAGCAGCATGATGCCCTGCCGGACGACCAGGGCCAGTACGACCGTGCAGCCGGTGAAGAGCACCACGCGGTCGATGCGGCGCCCGTCCAGGACGTTGGTGAGGATCCCCAACGTGCAGACGGCGGCGGCCAGATACGGCGTCAAGGCGGCCAGCGAGCCGGCGATGGGGCGGCTGCCGGACGGCTGCGGGCGGCGCGCCTCGGGACCGGGGCTCTCGCCGGCGGTCTCCGCGGCGGACCGGCGGCCCACCCACGGGGCGTACGCGAAGAGCATCGAGCCGGCGAACCAGCCGGCGTCCAGGATCTGGCCGGAGCGGTAGTGGTCGTGCAGCAGCGGGGAGCTGAACAGCGCGTCGCACAGCACCGTCAGCGCCAGTGCGGCGATGGCGGTGTTGATCGCCGAGCGGTGCACCGAGGAGCGCCGGAAGTGCAGCGCCAGGACCATGCTCACCAGCACGATGTCCAGCAGCGGGTAGGCCAGCGAGAGGGCGCTCTGGGCGACCGTGCGGCCCTGGAAGTGCGCGGTGTGCGCGAGCGCGAGGCTCCAGGACAGCGTCAGCAGCGAGCCGGCGATCAGCCAGGCGTCGAGCCCGAGGCAGATCCAACCGGCCCTGGTCACCGGCCGCTTGGCGAGCACCAGCAGGCCGACGATGGCCGGCGGCGCGAACAGCAGGAAGCAGAAGTCGGCCAGCGAGGGATTGGGCACGGCGGCCCCGCGGACGACCTCGTACCAGCCCCAGACGCCGTTGCCGAGGCCGGCCATCCCGGAGGAGACGGCGAACAGCACCCAGGCGGGGCGGAAGGGCGTGGCGTGCCGGCGGGCGTACAGGCCGCAGGAGACGGCGGCGACGAGGGCGGCCACGCTGAGCCCGAAGTCCCCCATGATCTGGGCGAGTCGGGGTGATCCCCAGCCCATCACGGAGCCGACGGCGTAGGCGCCGCAGACGACGGCCAGCGCGACCTGGGGCACCGGGTTCGGCGCGCCGCCGGCCTGTGCGGGCGACCGGGAGAGCATCGCCCCCGGGGCGCTCACCGTGCTCTCCCGTTCACCCGGGCAGGACCGCGTCGGGAGCGGTGCGTGCGGAGTCCCGGCGGCATCGCTGCGGGCGGTCGTGGATCGCGTGTCTCGCGGATCATCCCTCGGCAGTACATCGCCCGTCGCCCCCCTCGGTTCCGGATCTTTCGTATCGCGCCGTGACGATCCCGGCGCATCCCCGCTCGGGACGATACACCAGATCCGTCACTCAGGGACATAGCACCTCTACGGAGCGTGACCATCTAGGGATTTGTAGACACGGAGAGCAGTGCTACGGCCTCGTAGAGCGATCAACTCCCGATTCCGGTGCGGTGGCGACGACGTTCCGGACCGGCTCACCGGCCGCGAAAAGCGCCAACTGACCGCGCAGCAGCCGCTTCGCACGGGGCAGGAAGGCAGAGCTGGGGCCCCCGACGTGTGGAGTGACGAGCACGCCGGGAGCGTGCCACAGCGGGTGACCGGCCGGCAGGGGTTCCGGATCGGTGACGTCGAGGGCGGCGCGCAGCCGTCCCGACGCGGTCTGGGCGAGCAGCGCGGCGGTGTCGACGACCGCTCCCCGGGCGACGTTCACCAGAAGTGCGCCGTCCTTCATCCGGGCCAGGAAATCGCGTCCTACCAGGCCACGGGTGTGCTCGGTGAGTGGAACGGCGAGGATGACGACGTCCGCGGCGGGCAGGAGGGCGGACAGCTCGGAGAGTGGATGCACCGGACCGCGCACAGTGTCACGGGCGGTGCGCGCGATGCGCATCACCCGCGCGCACTCGAAAGGCGTGAGCCGGTCCTCGATGGCACTGCCGATCGAACCATAGCCCACAATGAGGACCGACTTGTCGGCGAGCGCCGGCCGGAACTCGGGCCGCCACTCCCCGGCGTCCTGGGCGCGGACGAATTCCGGGACACCGCGCAGCGATGCCAGCGTCAGGGTGAGCGCCAGCTCGGCGGTGCTGGCGTCGTGCAGCCCGCGGGCGTTGCACAACCGGGCGCCGGGCGGCATCCGGTCGAGCCCCGGGAGCAGGTTCTCGATCCCGGCCGTGAGGGCCTGCACCACGCGCACCCGGCTCATCCGCGCCAGCGGACGCAGACAGACGTCGGCGGGCTTCATGTAGGGGACCGCGTAGAAGACGCAGCGGGCGGGGTCGGCGGGGTACTCGGGACCGGCGTCCCAGTGGACGTAGTCGAGGCCCTCGGGGAGGCCGTCGATCTCCTCGGGCGGGATCGGGAGCCAGACGTCGCCGGGGGCCGCGTGCGGTTGTGCTGTTGCCATGGCCCGAGGCTATGCGAAGAGACGTTTGGTTCAGACGTTAGTTTGGTCTGGCCCTTGATCGGGGGCGAGGGACGGAGGCACGACCAGGTGGAGCGCAGGACAATCGGTGCGGCGGCCCTGGAGGTCGGCGCGATCGGCCTCGGCTGCATGCCGATGAGCTGGGGGTACAGCGCGTCGCAGCGCAGCAAGGAGGGGTCGCTGCGGGCACTGCACGCCGCGCTCGACCGGGGGTGCAGCCTGCTGGACACCGCCGACATGTACGGCCCGTTCACCAACGAGCTGCTGGTGGGACGGGTGCTCAAGGAGCGGCGGGCGGACGCCTTCGTCTCGACCAAGTGCGGGCTGCTGGCCGGGGACCAGCACATCGTCGCCAACGGCCGGCCCGGCTACATCAAGCGCGCCTGCGACGCCTCGCTGCGCCGGCTCCGGACCGACCGCATCGACCTGTACCAACTCCACCGCGCCGACCCCGAGGTGCCCATCGAGGAGACCTGGGGGGCGATGGCGGAGCTGGTGGCCGCCGGGAAGGTGCGGTCGCTGGGGCTGTGCGCGGTGGGGGCGCGTGCGGCGCGGCCGCCGCGTGCCGTGCGGACGGGGCGGGTGGCGCCCGGTGGCCGGGGGCCGCGGGGCGCGGGGCTGCACGCCGGGACGCTGCGTCAACTGGAGCGCATCCAGCAGGTGTTCCCGGTGAGCAGCGTGCAGGCGGAGCTGTCGGTGTGGTCGCCGGAGGCGCTGGCGGAGCTGCTGCCGTGGTGCGAGTCGCGCGGGGTGGGGTTACTGGCCGCGATGCCGCTGGGCAACGGCTTCCTGACCGGCACGCTCACCCCCGGCCAGGGCTTCGAACCGGAGGACATACGGGCCCGGCACCCGCGTTTCACCGCCGAGATGATGGCCGCCAACCAGCCGGTGGTGGCCGGGCTGCGACGGGTCGGCGCCCGCCACGGGGCCACCCCCGGGCAGGTGGCGCTGGCCTGGGTGCTGGCCCAGGGGCGCCATGTGGTTCCCGTGCCGGGGACGAAGAAGGAGGGGTGGGCCGTGCAGAATGCGAAGGCAGCGGAGCTGCTGTTGAGCCCGGGGGATCTGCGGGAGATCGCGGAGCTGCCGAGGGCTCGGGAGTCGTGGTATTAGCCGGCGCTTGGCTGGCTTCCCACGTAGCCGGCGTTCCGCCGGGGTTTGCCGCTTGCCTGTTGCGCCTGCGGCGCGTTGCTTGTCCGCTGCGCGGGGCTGTTCGGCCGCGGTGCGATTCCGCTGCGCGGGGCTGTTGGGTGCGGTGCCGGGCCTCCGGGGCAGGGGGTGTCCGGACTGCTTCGCTTTACGTCCGGACACCCCCTGCCCCTCCGACCCGTCCCCTCCCGTGGGTTGGGTTGATTCCAGGTGCGTTGGGGCGCCTGCCCGGTGGGCAAGTGCCGGTTCCGGACTGATGGGTGGCCGTCCACCGATGAGTGACCGTCGGGGGACCAGGCGGCTCAGCCCCCACCCACCGTTTTCATGACCCCCAACGGGAGGGGACGGGTCGGAGGGGGTGGTGTGCCGGACGTAAAGCGAAGCAGTCCGGCACACCACCCCCGGAGGCCCGTCACCGCACCCGAAAGCCCCGCGCAGCGGACAACTCCCGCCGCCAGGCGACACGGCGCCGCACCCGGCAACGTGGGAAGCCGGCCAAGCGCAGCGGAAGGGCCCCGCGCAGCGGACCAGCAATGCGCCGCCAGGCGCAAAAAAGGCGAACCCCTACGGCGGGGAAGCCGGGTACGTGGGGCGAGCCGCCCGGGGGCGTCAGGTGGGTGCGCGGTCGGCGAAGAGGCGGAGGCGGTGGGCGACGGCGCCTGCTTCGCCGCGGCCGGAGACGCCCAGTTTGGCGAGGATGTTGGAGACGTGGACGCTGGCGGTCTTCGGCGAGATGAAGAGGGTGTCGGCGATCTGGCGGTTGCTGCGGCCGTCGGCGACGAGGCGGAGCACGTCCCGCTCGCGGGGGGTCAGACCGAGGGTCTCGGCGGCGGGCGGTGGTGAGGCGGCCGCGGGGCCGTTCGCCGCGGCCGGTGCCGTCCGGCCGGGGAGGGGTATCCGGGCGCGCTGGGCGAGGAGTTCGAGTTCGCCGATCAGCGGGCGGGCGCCCATCCCGACGGCGGCGGTGTGGGCCTGGCCGAGCAGCAGTACGGCGGCCTCGCGCGGGGTGCGGCCGTCGAGGCCGGCGGTGGCGCGCTCGGTGCCGTGCAGCAGCGACTCGGCCCAGCGGCAGCAGCACCAGGCGAGTTCGTGCGGCCGCTCCAGCGGCTCGAAGGCGGCGACCGCCGCGGCCCAGGCGTCGGGCGACTCCCGGCCCTCGGCGCGGCGGAGTTCGGCCTCGACGGCCGTGCCGTAGGCGTCCCACACCGGGGAGAGCCGGGCCGGCCGCTTGGCGGCGGCGCGCAGGCGGGCGAGGATCGCGGGCCGGTCGGGGGCGGCGGCGGGCAGGCCGCGGGCGTCGGACTCGGCGGCGGCCGCCGCCCACAGGAGCGGCCAGGCATAGCGGTGCAGTCCGGGGGCGGAGCCGGCTTCCAGGGCGGACTGGACGAGGATGGCGCGGGCGTCGAGGATCCGGCCCTGGCGGGCGGCGAGCCGCAGGGCGTGCCGGGCCATCGGCAGGGCGTGCTGCGGCTGGGGGTCGTGGGTGCCGTAGTGCTCCTGGGCGACGGCCAGTTCGCGCTCGGCGGCGGCGAGGTCGCCCTCGGCCAGGGCCAGGTCGGCGAGCCGACTGGCGGCCAGGGCGATGCTGCGGTGGTCCTGGGCGAGGCGGCGGGCGTCGGCGGCGGCCCGGCCGGCCTCGGCCCAGCGGCCGAGGGACTGGAGCGACTCGGAGCGGTTGCTCAGCACCCAGCTGGCGGTGTTCTTCAGGCCGTAGCGGGTGGCGAGTTCGACGCCCTGCTCGGTGACCTCGACGGCCTCGCGGGACCGGCCGACGCCTTCGAGGGTGCCCGGGAGGTTGACGTGGCCGCGGCCGATGACGGCGAAGTAGCCACGCTGCACGGCGCGGTCGAGGACGGTGCGGAACTCGCCGAGGCCGCCCTCGACGTCCCCGGCGTCCACCCGCAGCCCTGCCAGCGTCACCCGGGAGTTCAGCTCGGCCTCCTCGTCGCCCACCAACCGGGCCAGCTCCACGGCCCGTTCGGCGGTGGTGAAGGTGCCGGGGCCCGGTTCGTGGAGCATCTGCCAGCTGGCGACGGCGGCCATGACCGTGGCGTGCACGGAGGACGGCGGCAGGCCGCGCATCAGCTCCTGGGCCTTGCCCAGGTCCTCCCAGCCGTCGCCGCGGCCGGTGCCCTGGCAGAGCCGGGAGCGCTGCACCAGGAACCAGGCGGTGCGCAGCGGGTCGTTCTCGGAGCGCAGGGCGCGCAGGGCGCGCTTGGTGATCGTGAAGGCCCGCTCGCCGTCGCCGGAGAGCCGGGCGGCCACCGCGATCTCGGCGAGCAGGTCCAGGAAGCGCAGGGCGTCGTCGTCGCAGCCGCAGGCCGGGTACGCCTCGGCGTAGTCGACCGGGCGCACGCCCTGGCGGACCTCGGGGGGCGCGTCGTCCCACAGCTCCAGGGCGCGGTCCAGCAGCCGGAGTTGCTCGGCGTAGGCGTGCCGGCGGCGGGCCTGGACGGCGGCGGCGAGGACGGCGGGCAGCGCCTTGGCGGCGTCGTGGGCCTTGTACCAGTAGCTGGCGAGGCGGGTGGCGCAGACCTCCGAGCGGACCAGGGACGGGTCGGTCTCCAGGGCCTGTGCGTAGCGGCGGTTGAGGCGGGTGCGCTCGCCGGGCAGGAGGTCGTCGACGACGGCCTCGCGGACCAGGGCGTGCCGGAAGCGGTAGCCGGTGCCGTCCTGGGTGGGGAGCAGGGTGTTGGTGCCGACGGCGGCCCGGAGTGCCTCGATGAGGTCGTCCTCGGGCATCTGACAGACGGCGGCGAGGAGTTCGTGCTCGACGGTGGAGCCGCCCTCGGCGGCGATCCGCACCACCCGCTGGGCGTCCTCGGGGAGCGCCTCGACGCGCACCAGCAGCAGGTCCCGCAGCGGGTCGCTGAGGCCGTAGACGCAGCCGTCGGCGAGGCTGCGGGCCAGCTCCTCGACGAAGAAGGCGTTGCCCTCGGAGCGCTTGAAGACCCGGTCGACGGTGTCCTCCCCGGGCTCGCTGCCCTGGATGCCGGCGATCTGGGAGCGGACCTCGTCGCGGTTGAAGCGGGCCAGCTCGATGCGGCGGACGGTGCGCATCCGGTCGATCTCGGCGAGGAACGGGCGCAGCGGGTGGCGGCGGTGGATGTCGTCGGAGCGGTAGGTGGCGACGAGGAGGATGTGGGCGTCGTGGAGGGCGCGCAGGAGGTAGGCGAGCAGCTCGCGGGTGGAGCGGTCGGCCCAGTGGAGGTCCTCGACGAGGATGACGAGGGTGCGGCGGGCGGCGAGCCGCTCCAGGAGGCGGGCGGTCAGCTCGAAGAGCCGGGCCCGGCCCAGCTCCTCGTTGCCCGACTCGCCCGCGGTCTCGCCCAACTCCGGGAGGATGCGGGCCAGTTCGCCCTCCTGGCCGGAGACGGCGGCGGCCAGCTCGTCCCGGAGCTGGGCGTTGAGGCTGTGCAGGATCGAGGAGAAGGGGGCGAACGGCAGGCCCTCGGAACCGATCTCGATGCAGCCGCCGAGCGCGACGTGCGCGCCGCGGGCGCGGGCCGTCTCGCAGAACTCCTCGATGAGACGGGTCTTGCCGACGCCGGCCTCGCCCCCGATCAGCAGGGCCTGGGGCTCGCGGGACGCCGCGGCCCGCGCCAGCGCGTCGCCCAGCTCGGCGACTTCGGCGGCGCGGCCGACGAAAACGGGACTGATGGGTCTGCTCTCCACGCTGCCGAGCATCGCACAGGGGTCTGACACTCCGGCAGTGGCCTGCGGCACACCCACGGCTGTCCCTGGTTCTCACGCCCCGGGACGGTCAGGCGGCGGCGCGCCGGACGCGCAGCCACCGCCGGCCCCGGCCCGTACTCACCCGCCCTTCGGGTTCGTCCTCCCCGGAGCGGGCGGCGGTCCGCTCCGCCCCGGTGGCCTCGCGGACCAGGCGGCGGCGGTCGGCCTCGCGGCGCAGTTCCTCGTAGCGGACCCGGAGTTCGTGTTCGGAGACGTACATGGTGGCTCCCCTTGGGACGCGGTGGTGGCGCCGGGCCGGTCGCCCGGCGCCTTCGACCACCACTGTCGTCGCCCAAGGGGGTCCGCCACATCGGGAGAGTTCCCGATCTTCGGGCCGTAGCGGGGCCGTAGCGAGGCCGCGCATCCGGGGGCGGCGGGCGGCCGGGGGCTCAGAAACCCACGCCCGGGGGCGTAAAAGGCTTCAGAAAACCCCGGCCGCACGCCGGGCGCCTTAGGCGCGCCCGCCGCCGGCCTTAGGAGCGGCTCAGGCGCCGCCGCCCGGTGCCTTAGGAAGGCTGGGCACGCTCGCGATCAGGTCGAGGTACATGCCCGCCGAGACCAGCAGTCCGAGGAGGCCGAGCACCAGCCCGCCCCAGGCCACGGCCCGCACCCAGGTGCTGCGCCGGCCGGCCAGCACCACCGCGGCGACGAGCATGGCGAGCACCGCGAACACCCCGTTGACCAGGGCGGTGGTGTGCCAGGGGGCGCCGTAGACGGCGGCTATCTGGTCGGTGGCCTTGCCGGTCTGGAGGTTGATCTGGCCCAGCAGGGTCTGGCGTTGGGCGAGCAGGGTGCTGAGCCAGGTGCCGGTGAGGGACGCCAGGCCGAGCCCGGCGGCGACCACCGCGCCGGCGCCGGCGGCGGCACCGGACGGAGCGGGCGCGGGTTCCGCCGGGGCGTCGGCCTCGTCGTTCTCGTGCTCGTTCTCGGCGGCGGCCTTGTCGTTCTCGTTTCCGTTCCCGGCGTCGGTGTCGGTGTCGTCGGCGGTGGCGGTGCCGGTGCCGGTGCCGACCTTGGCCTCGTCGGCCCCGGCGCCTTCAGCGGGCGTGCCGGCCGCCTTGTCCTTGGTCTCCCCGTTCTTGTGCGTCGCTTCCTTCTTGATCGGCTCGTCGTCGGTTCGCTTGTCGGTCGTCGTTCCCATGGGCGCGACCGTAGGTGCCGCGTCTGAGAGTCCGATGAGAACCGGCCCGCGTCCTGCTCCGGGCGTCAGACCGCCACCGGGGGCCGGTCGTCCGCCGGCGGGGCGGGGGCGACGGCGGGCTCCGGCGGCGGTTCGATGCTCAGGTGCGGCAGGCGGCGGTCCAGCCAGGCCGGCAGCCACCAGTTGGCGCCGCCCAGCAGGTGCATCAGAGCGGGGACCAGCAGGGTGCGCAGGACGAAGGCGTCCAGGGCGACCGCCGTGGCGAGGCCGATGCCGAACATGGCGATGATCCGGTCGCCACTGAGGACGAAGGCCGCGAAGACCGCAATCATGATCACCGCGGCCGAGTTGATCACCCGGCTCGTCTCGGCGAGCCCGACCCGTACGGCCCTCCGGTTGTCGCCCGTCCGCCGCCACTCCTCGTACATCCGGCTGACCAGGAAGACCTGGTAGTCCATGGAGAGCCCGAAGAGCACCGAGACCATGATCACCGGGAGGAACGGCTCGATCGGGCCGGCGCTGCCCAGGCCCAGCGCCTCGCTCCCCCACCCCCACTGGAAGACCGCGACGACGATCCCGAACGAGGCGGCGACCGCCGCGAGGTTCATCAGAGCGGCCTTGACGGGGATGCCGACGCTGCGGAAGGCGAGCAGCAGCAGGACGGAGCCGAGGCCGATGACCACGCCCATGAAGAGCGGCAGTTTGCCGACGATGACGGCGGCGAAGTCGTCGTAGCCGGCGGTGACCCCGCCGACCCGCACCCGGAGGGTGGTGCCCTCGGTGGCGGCCGGCAGCACCGTGCCGCGCAGCCGGTCGACGAGGTCGGAGGTGCGCCGGGACTGCGGCGCGCTGTCCGGTACGACGGTGATCACGCCGGTGGCGTGGCCGCCGTCGAACTCCGGGCCGCTGACCTGGGCGACGCCGGGGGTGTGCCGGAGGGTGCGCGGGAGCTTGTCGAAGGCGAGCCGGTCGGTGGCGCCGTCCAGTGAACCGACCAGGGTCAGCGGCCCGTTGACGCCGGGCCCGAAACCGTCCGCCAGCAGGTCGTACGCCTTGCGGGTGGTGCTGGTCGCGGGGTCGTTGCCCTGGTCGGAGGTGCCGAGGCGGAGGCCGAGGGTCGGCAGCGCCAGGGCGACCATCACGGCGGCGGCGACGGCGCCGAGGAGCTTGGGGCGGCGGGCGACGAAGCCGGCCCAGCGGGCGGCGGCGCCGGTGCGCCGGTCGGGCCGCGGCCCTTCGGCGGCCAGCCGGCGGCGCTCGCGGCGGCCCAGCGCCCGGGTCCCGATCAGGCCGAGCAGCGCGGGCAGCAGGGTGACGGAGGCGGCGACGGTGAGGACGACGGTGAGCGAGGCGGCCAGCGCGACCCCGTTGAGGAACCCCAGCCGCAGGGTGAGCATGCCGAGCAGGGCGATGCAGACGGTGACGCCGGCGAAGACCACCGCGCGCCCGGATACCGCCACCGCGCGCACCGCGGACTCCTGGACGGTGAGCCCGGCCCGCAGCCCTTTCCGGTACCGGGTGACGATGAAGAGCGCGTAGTCGATGCCCACCCCGAGGCCGATCAGCGTGCCCAGCATCGGGGCGAAGTCGGCGATCGTCATGACGTGGCCGAGCAGGCTGGTCCCGGCGGCGGCGGTGCCGACGGCGGCCAGCGCGGTGACGATCGGCAGCAGGGTCGCGGCCAGCGACCCGAAGGCGAGGAAGAGCACCACGGCCGCCGCGGCCAGCCCGATGAGCTCCGGCAGCCGTTCCTGCGGTGCCTGGGTGAGGGCGGCGCCGGGCCCGCCGACCTCGACCTGGAGGCCGCCGCCGGCCGCCGCCCGGGCGGTCCTGACCACCGCGCCGGCCTGCGCCGGGGACAGGTCGTCGGGCGAGGCGCGGAACGCCACCGCGGCGTAGGCGGTGTGCCCGTCGCGGCTGATCTGCCGGCCGCCGCCGGGCTCGTAGGGGCTCCGGACGGCGGCGACGCCCGGCAGCCGGGAGACCTCGGCCAGCGTGCGCTCCATAGAGGCGCGGACGTCGGCGGCCCGAACGCCGCCGCTCCCGGCCCCGGCCCCCGTGTGCCAGACGATGGTGTCGGTATCCCCGGCGCGGTCCGGGAACGCCTTGGCCAGCAGCGCGCCGGCCCGCCCGGACTCGGTCCCCGGGACCGCGTAGTCGCTGGAGTACGCCGATCCGGCCACCCCTGCGGCGACCGCGGTTCCCGTGAAGGCGGCGAGCCACAGGAGGATCACCACGAGGCGGCGCCTGAGGCACCAGCGAGCCAGAGCGGTCACGGGCTGCTTCCCGGTTGTGCGCCGAAAACTCCCGGGAGCGGGTGGTGCCGAACGCGGACGGACAGGGGTTGCGGAACGGGGACGGCGCGGGTCCGCCGCGGCCGTGCGCCGACGCGGCGGACCCGCTTCCGAGTGCAGGGTGTCAGCCCGAAAAGATCCTTTGACCCCTTTGTGGGCTTCCCCACAAAGAACGGGGAATAGACAACCCGGCCCGCTTATGGGGCAGTTATCGCCTAACAAATGCCCCTTACTTGCCCATTGCGGACGAAGGTGGCTGCGAGTGCGGGCCGCCCGGCAAAGGCGGACCGGGCGACTCCACGCCGATCCCCCACCACTCACACCACACGATCTTGCCGGGCACGCGCTCCCCGACGCCCCATTTGTCCGCCAGTGCGGACACCAGCAGCAGCCCCCGCCCGGACTCCTCGTCCGCCGCGCCGCCCGGCTCCGGCAACCGCGGTTCCCCGTCACCACTGTCGTGCACCTCGACCCGCAGCAGCCCGTCCTCGGCCCCCAGCGCCAGCCACAGCCGGTAGCCGCGCCCCGGCGGGACGCCGTGCAGCAGCGCATTGGTGGCCAGTTCGCTCACACAGAGCACGACGTCGTCCGCACGGCGCCGCACACCCCAGCCCGCCAGCGCGCTCCGCGCGAACTCCCTGGCCAGCCGCACGGATCGGCGCTCGCGCCGGTAGAAGGCCGCACGCACCCGCACGGCCTGGATCTCCTCTTGCATACCCCCACTGTCACAGGGGGTGATTACGCTGGGCCACAGCGTGATTTCGTACAGATTCGATGTACGACTTCCAGCCGTGTCGGACGGTTATGGGGAGGGGAAGGCAGTGCGCATGCACGCGGCGAAGAAACCGAAGAGGATCACGTCCTGGCATGTGATCGGAGCCCAGTTGAGCCACTTCCGGCGGACGGCCCGGCTGACGCAGCCGGCGCTCGCCGAGGCGGCGGGCGTCCACGAGGACACCATCGGCTCCATCGAGCAGGGCCGCAGACCACTGAAGATCGACCTGGCCGAGACGTTCGACGAAATCCTCGGCACGAAGGGGGTGTTGGCGGTCGCGGTGGCGAAGGTGCCGCAGAAGGAACGCTTTCCGGCCTTCGTGCAGGACTTCGTCGAGTACGAAGCGGAAGCCCTGTCCCTGTTCTCGTACGAGAACCACGTCGTGCCCGGCATGTTGCAAACGGCGGACTACGCGCAGGCCGTCTTCTCGTGCCTGTTCCCGCCCATCAGCGAAGCGGAGGCCGCCGAACGGCTCTCGGCTCGACTCGATCGTCAGCAGCTGCTGCAACGAGATCCGTCGCCAGTCCTGCACTTCATCCTGGAGGAGGTGATCCTGCACCGGCCGGTCGGCGACGCGGAGGTGCTGCGGCAGCAGATCAGGCATCTGCGGCAGTGTGCGGAGTTGCCGTTCGTCGGGCTTCAGGTCATGGCAACATCCCGCACGAAGCATGCAGGCTTGGACGGTCCGATCGTTTTGCTGGAGACAACCGATCACGGTCAACTTGCCTATATCGAAGGCCAACGAGTCAGCTACCTCGTAGATGAACCGGACGAGGTCAGTGTCCTCCAACAGAAATATGGGATGCTGCGGTCGCAGGCACTGACACCAGAAGACAGCATCAGCCTGCTCGATCAACTGGCGGGAGAGGCATGAGCGATCTGGCCTGGTTCAAGTCCAGCTACAGCGGCGACGAAGGCGGCAACTGCCTCGAAGTCGCCTACGACTGGCGCAAGTCGAGCTACAGCGGCAGCGAGGGCGGCAACTGCCTCGAAGTCGCCACCTGCCCCTCCCCCAACCCCCACGCCACCATCCACATCCGCGACTCCAAGAACCCCGGCGGGCCGATGCTCACGCTCGGCGCCTCCGCCTGGGCGGCGTTCGTCGCGGACGTGGTGGGCTGAGCGGGCCACGTCCGGCACGCCTGACGTACGCGAAGCGGCCGCCCTCCGGAGGAGGAACGGCCGCTTCACATACAGGCGGGCGATCAGCCCTCGACGCCCAGCTTCTCCAGGATCAGCTCGCGGACGCGGGCCGCGTCGGCCTGGCCCCGCGTGGCCTTCATGACCGCGCCGACCAGGGCGCCGGCCGCGGCCACCTTGCCGCCGCGGATCTTGTCGGCGATGGCGGCGTTGGCGGCGATCGCCTCGTCCACCGCGGTGCCGAGCGCGCCCTCGTCGGAGACGACCTTCAGGCCGCGCTTCTCGACGACCGTGTCCGGGTCGCCCTCGCCGGCCAGCACGCCCTCGATGACCTGACGGGCCAGCTTGTCGTTGAGCGAGCCCTCGGCGACCAGCGCGGAGACCCGGGCCACCTGCTCCGGGGTGATCGGCAGCGCGGCCAGCTCCACCCCGTCCTCGTTGGCGCGGCGGGCCAGTTCGCCCATCCACCACTTGCGGGACGCGGCGGCGTCCGCGCCGGCGTCGGTGGTGGCGACGATCAGGTCCACGGCGCCCGCGTTGAGGATCGACTGCATGTCGTGCTCGGTGATCCCCCACTCCTCGCGGAGCCGGTTGCGGCGGACCCGCGGCAGCTCGGGCAGGGCGGCCCGCAGCTCCTCGACCCACTCGCGGGACGGGGCCACCGGCACCAGGTCGGGCTCGGGGAAGTAGCGGTAGTCCTCCGCCTCCTCCTTGACCCGGCCCGAGGTGGTCGAGCCGTCGTCCTCGTGGAAGTGCCGGGTCTCCTGGACGATCGTGCCGCCGGAGGAGAGCACCGCGGCGTGCCGCTGGATCTCGTAGCGGCAGGCCCGCTCCACGGAGCGCAGGGAGTTGACGTTCTTGGTCTCCGAGCGGGTGCCGAACTTCTCGGTGCCGTTGGGGCGCAGCGAGAGGTTCACGTCGCAGCGCATCTGGCCCATCTCCATGCGGGCCTCGGAGACGCCCAGCGCCTTGATGAGCTCGCGCAGCTCGGCGACGTACGCCTTGGCGACCTCGGGGGCGCGCGCGCCGGCGCCCTCGATCGGCTTGGTGACGATCTCGATGAGGGGGATGCCGGCGCGGTTGTAGTCGAGCAGCGAGTGCTGTGCGCCGTGGATGCGGCCCGTCGCGCCGCCGATGTGGGTGGACTTGCCGGTGTCCTCCTCCATGTGGGCGCGCTCGATGTGGACGCGGAAGACCTCGCCGTCCTCCAGCTGCACGTCGAGGTAGCCGTCGAAGGCGATCGGCTCGTCGTACTGGGAGGTCTGGAAGTTCTTCGGCATGTCCGGATAGAAGTAGTTCTTCCGGGCGAAGCGGCACCAGTCGGCGATGGTGCAGTTCAGGGCCAGGCCGATCTTGATCGCGGACTCCACGCCGGTCGCGTTGACGACCGGGAGGGAGCCGGGCAGGCCCAGACAGGTGGGGCAGGTCTGCGAGTTGGGCTCGGCGCCCAGGGTGGTCGCACACCCGCAGAACATCTTGGTCTTGGTACCGAGCTCGACGTGCACCTCCAGACCCATCACGGGGTCGTAGGCGGCCAGCGCGTCCTCGTACGGCACCAGGTCGGTGACAGTCACGGTGAAACTAACCTCTCAGGTCCGGCGCCGGTCAGCCCGCGAGGACGTCGTCGTCGTTGAGACGGCGCAGTTCGCGGACGAGCAGGGCGACGCCGGTGACGATGGCGGCGGCGGAGACAACGGCGTCGACCAGCTGGAGCGTGTCGTGCTCGCCCCTGGCCTTCTTCGCCTGCTTGACGACGCTCACCGCGCCGAACAGCGTGGTGCCGATGGACAGGTAGGTGCCGGGCTTGGACTTCTTGAAGTTCTTCGCCTTGGCCAGCTTTCCGCTCACAGCTCTCCTCCGAGGTCGTCGTTCTCCCCCAGTGCCCGGACGGCCTGGGCGGTGCCCGCAATTCCGCTCACAGCGCCGGTGCCTCCTCCAGAAGCGGGTGGCCCCACTTCTCGCCGAGCGCGGACTCGACCGCGGCGCCGACCTTGTAGAGCCGGTCGTCGGCCATGGCGGGGGCGATGATCTGGAGCCCCACCGGCAGCCCGTCCTCGGGGGCCAGCCCGCAGGGCAGCGACATGGCGGCGTTGCCCGCGAGGTTGGCGGGGATGGTGCACACGTCGGCGAGGTACATCGCCATCGGGTCGTCGGTGCGCTCGCCGATCGGGAACGCGGTGGTCGGCGTGGTCGGCGAGATGATCACGTCGACCTGCTCGAAGGCCCGCTCGAAGTCGCGGGTGATCAGCGTGCGGACCTTCTGGGCGCTGCCGTAGTACGCGTCGTAGTAGCCGGAGCTGAGCGCGTAGGTGCCGAGCATGATGCGGCGCTTGACCTCGGGGCCGAAGCCGGCCTCGCGGGTGAGCGCGGTGACCTCCTCGGCGGACTTCGTGCCGTCGTCGCCGACCCGCAGGCCGTAGCGCATGGCGTCGAAGCGGGCGAGGTTGGAGGAGCACTCGGAGGGCGCGATCAGGTAGTACGCGGCCAGCGCCAGGTCGAAGGACGGGCAGTCCAGCTCGACGATCTCGGCGCCCAGCTCGGTGAGCAGCGCCACCGACTCGTCGAAGCGCTGGAGCACGCCGGGCTGGTAGCCCTCGCCGCGGAACTGCTTGACGACGCCGACCCGCATCCCCTGCACGCTGCCGTTGCGGGCCGCCTCGACGACCGGCGGGACCGGGGCGTCGATGGAGGTGGAGTCCAGCGGGTCGTGGCCGGCGATGGCCTCGTGCAGCAGCGCCGCGTCCAGCACCGTACGGGCGCACGGGCCGCCCTGGTCCAGGGAGGACGAGAAGGCCACCATTCCGTAGCGGGAGACCCCGCCGTAGGTGGGCTTGACGCCGACGGTGCCGGTGACGGCGGCGGGCTGGCGGATCGAGCCGCCGGTGTCCGTGCCGATGGCGAGCGGGGCCTGGAAGGAGGCCAGGGCGGCGGAGGAGCCACCGCCGGAGCCGCCGGGGATCTTGGTGAGGTCCCAGGGGTTGCCGGTCGGCCCGTAGGCGCTGTTCTCGGTCGACGACCCCATGGCGAACTCGTCCATGTTGGTCTTGCCGAGGATGACGACGTCGGCGGCCTTGAGCTTCTTGGTCAGCGTCGCGTCGTAGGGCGCCATCCAGCCTTCGAGGATCTTCGAGCCGACGGTGGTCGGCATGCCCTCGGTGGTGAAGATGTCCTTCAGCGCGAGCGGGACGCCGGCCAGCGGGCCGAGCTTCTCGCCGCGGGCGCGCTTCTCGTCGACGGCGCGGGCCTGGGCCAGCGCGCCCTCGCGGTCCACGTGCAGGAAGGCGTGCACCTTCTCGTCGACGGCCTCGATGCGGGCCAGGTGGGCCTCGGTGACCTCGACGGCGGTGAGCTCGCCGGCGGCGATCCGCGCCGCGATCTCGGCGGCGGTGAGCTTGATCAGATCTGCCATGGTGGTCACTCCTCCCCCAGGATCTGCGGCACCTTGAAGCGCTGCTGCTCCGCGGCGGGAGCGCCGGAGAGCGCCTGCTCCGGGGTGAGCGACGGACGGACCTCGTCCGGACGCATCACATTCGTCAGCGGCAGCGGGTGGGAGGTCGGCGGGACGTCTTGACCGGCGACCTCGGAGACGCGGGCGACCGCGCCGATGATGTCGTCGAGCTGTCCGGCGAAGTGGTCGAGCTCTTCGTCCTTCAGCTCCAGACGTGCCAGCCGGGCGAGGTGGGCGACCTCCTCGCGCGTGATGCCAGGCATGCAGAGATCCTCTGGTGTTTTCGGCGGTGTTCTGGGCGGAGTGTTCCGGAAGGAGATTTCTGGGCGAATTCTCCGGCGGGGTATTCCGGCCCAATCCTATGGCGTAGGGGAACGCTGCCGCGAAACGCTTTCGCCGGACCGGCGCGACGGGCTTCCGCACGGGCCGCCGGGCGGGGCGGCGGCCCGGTCAGTCGCCGTCCGCGGCGGGAGGCCCGGGGGCGTCCGGCGGCTCCGGCTCGCCGGGGGCGGCCTCGGTGCCGTCGGGGGCGGCCTCGGTGCCGTCCGGCGGAGCCGGGGCTTTCGGGGCGGCGGGGGGCGGATCGTTTGCCCTGGGGCCGCGGGGCGCCGGGCCCCGGGGTGCCGGGACGGTGGGCGGGGGGACGGTGGGCGGGGGGACGCCCTGCGAGGGGTCGTCCGGAGCGGATGGTTCCGGTGCGGGGTCGTCCGGAGCGGGGTCGTCCGGTGTCTGCCGGTCCGGGCGGGGCCGGTCCTGGGACTGTGCGGTGGTGTCGGAGCGGGGAGTTGGGACGGCCGGTGGCCGGGTCACTTCAGGACCTGTCCCGAAGGGCGCTCGGCTGCCTTCTCCGCCGCGAGGGCGGTCGTCTCCGACGCACGGCGCCAGCCGTGCTCACCGCGGGCCCGCAACCAGGCCGTGGTCTCGTCCGGTGGCATCGCGGCCGCCACCAGCCAGCCCTGGACGGCGTCGCAGCCCAGGTCGCGCAGCCGCTCCCAGGTCTCGTCGTCCTCCACACCCTCGGCGACGACCAGCAGGCCCAGCGAGTGGGCGAGGTCGAGGGTGCAGCGGACGATCTCGGCGTCCTCGGTGTCGACCGCCAGCCGGGCCACGAAGGAGCGGTCGATCTTGAGCTCGCTGACCGGGAGGCGCCGCAGGTGGACCAGGGAGCTGTAGCCGGTGCCGAAGTCGTCCAGGGACATCTTCACGCCGTGGGCGGTGAGCCCGGCGAGGGTGTCGGCGGCCCGCTGCGGGTCCTCCAGCAGGACGTGTTCGGTGATCTCCAGCTGGAGGGCGCCCGGTGGGACGCGATGTCGGGCGAGCCGGGCGGCGACCGCGCCGGCGAAGCCCGGGGAGTGCACGTCGCGGGGCGAGACGTTCACCGCGACCGGCACTTCCAGACCCATCGCGCGCCAGCGCGCCACCTGGGCGAGCGCGGTCTCCAGGACGTACTCGGTCAGCCGGGGCATCAGGCCGGAGGACTCGGCGATGGCGATGAACTCGTCCGGGGGGACCCGGCCGCGGTCCGGGTGGACCCAGCGGACCAGCGCCTCCAGGCCGGAGACATGGCCGTCGAAGCGGACCTTGGGCTGGTAGTGGAGTTCCACGTCGCCGGCGTCCAGGGCGCGGCGCAGATCGCCCAGCAGGCCGAGCCGGTCGGGGGTGTTGCCGTCCCGCTTGGCCTCGTAGAGCTCGACGCCGCTGCGGTCCCGCTTGGCCTGGTACATCGCGACGTCGGCGCGGCGCAGCAGGCCCTCGGCGTCCAGCGCGTGCTCGGGGAAGACCGCGACCCCCGCGCTGGCTTCGAGCACGAGGGTCAGTCCGTCGAGGTCCAGTGGGGAGCCGAGGGCCGCGACGAGGCTGCGGGCCACCCGCTGGGAGCTGGTGAGGGAGTCGGTGGCGGGGAGCAGCACCGCGAACTCGTCGCCGCCGAGCCGGGCGGCCTCGGCGCCGCGCGGCAGGGCGTGCCGCAGCCGGTCGGCGATCTGGAGCAGCAGCCGGTCGCCGGCGAGGTGGCCGAGGGTGTCGTTGACCGAACGGAAGCGGTCGAGGTCGATCAGGACGAGGGCGGCCCGGGTGCCGGACCGCCCGGCCTCGTCCAGGGCCGTCCAGGTGCGCTCCAGCAGGCGCTGGCGGTTGGGCAGGCCGGTGAGCGGGTCGCGCAGCTGCTCCTCGGCACGTGCCCGGGCTATCCAGAGGGTGGAGTCCAGCGCGATCAGTGGGACCGCGAAGAGCGGCAGCAGCAGCGGGGCGCCCACCGCGCACACCGCGATCAGCGGGGAGATGCCGAGCAGGGCGATGCCGACCAGGGCCTGCCGCACCACCGCAGGGCGGGCGATGGCGGGCAGGCCGCCGCCGAGCGGCAGCCGGCTGCACCACAACAGCCCCCGGCTGACGAGCAGATAGCCGCCCGCCATCACGACGACCTCGGGCAGCACGGAGAGGTCCCATGCCTCGGGGCTCCAGGGACGGCGGACGTCGGGCTGCACCCCGCAGGCGGCCAGGCCGAGCGCGGCGGCGGCGATGCCGAGGAGGTCGACGGCCCCGTGGACCACGGCCTGTCGCCAGCGCTGGCGCCGGGCGGCGCCGACCAGGAGCACGACGGAGAGGCTGACCAGGCAGGCCGCCACCCAGCCGTACAGGAGGAGCACGGCGAGGGCGAGGGCCGCCCCGGAGCCGGTGCCGCCCCACCAGCGGTCGCGCCCGAGGGCGACCAGATGGCCGACGATGACGCCGGTCAGGACCGCCAGCGACCAGCCGACGGCTCCGCCGGGGAAGAGCGGCTCATCGCTGCCGAGGGCGTGCAGCACACCCGCGGTGAACGCCACGCCCGCCGCCATGACCACGGCCGCGGGCAACGCGGGCACCACAAGCCGGCGGAGCCGCGACGCCGGAGCGGCACTGTCGGTCGGTTTCATTCCGATCCCTCTCACAGCCGGCTGTGCCCGCGCCACGACAGGCGCACACGTCAACAGTAGGCCGCGGAAGGCCGCCACGGGCAGCGATCCGCAGCGGTTGCCCGAATGCGACCCGGCCTCCCAGATCCATCTGGTATGCGCCGATGGGGTGACACCTCACTCCTCCTCAGGCGGAGTGACCGCTACCGCTCGTGCCGCCTCGGGACCCTGCTCCAGCAGCACAGCGAAGCCGTCATCGTCCAACACGGGGACCTTCAACTGCATGGCTTTGTCGTACTTCGAACCGGGGTTGTCGCCCACCACTACGAATCCGGTCTTCTTGGAAACGGATCCGGTCACCTTCGCACCGAGAGCCTGCAGCGCTTCTTTCGCGCCATCTCTGGTGTGTGACTGAAGTGTGCCCGTTACCACGACGGTGACGCCTTCCAGCGGGCGCGGGCCCTCCTCGCCCGTCTGCTCCTCCTCCATCCGGACGCCGGCGGCCCGCCAGCGCTCCAGGATCTCCTGGTGCCAGTCCACGGCGAACCACTGCTTGAGCGAGGCGGCGATGGTGGCACCGACGCCGTCCACGGCCGCCAGCTCCTCCTCGCTCGCGTCCCGGATCCGGTCGATGGAACGGAACTCGCGGGCCAGTGCCTGCGCCGCCACCGGGCCCACATGGCGGATCGACAGGCCGGTGAGGATCCGGGCCAGCGGGCGCTCCTTGGCGGCACGGATGTTCTCCAGCATGGCGAGGGTGTTCTTCTTCGGCTCGCCCTTCTGGTTGGCGAAGAAGGTGACGACCTTCTCCTCGCCGGTCTTCGGGTCGCGCTTGGGCAGGCCCGAATCCGGGTCCAGGACATGGGACTTGATGGGCAGCAGCTGCTCGACGGAGAGGTCGAAGAGGCCGCCCTCGTCCTTCAGCGGCGGCTCGGCGGGCTCCAGCGGCTGGCTGAGCGCGGTGGCCGCGACATAGCCGAAGTTCTCGATGTCCAGGCACTTGCGGCCGGCCAGATAGAAGAGCCGCTCGCGGATCTGGGCGGGGCAGGAGCGGGCGTTGGGGCACCTCAGGTCGATATCGCCCTCCTTGGCGGGCTGGAGGGCCGCGCCGCACTCGGGGCACTCGGCCGGCATCACGAACTCCCGCTCGGTGCCGTCCCGCAGGTCGGCGACCGGGCCGAGGATCTCCGGGATGACGTCGCCCGCCTTGCGGATGACGACGGTGTCGCCGATGAGGACGCCCTTGGCCTTGACCACGTCCTGGTTGTGCAGGGTGGCGAACTCCACCTCGGAGCCGGCGACGGTGACCGGCTCGACGACCGCGTACGGCGTGACCCGGCCGGTGCGGCCGACGCCGACGCGGATGTCCACCAGCTTGGTGTTGACCTCCTCCGGCGGGTACTTCCAGGCGATCGCCCAGCGCGGCGCCCGCGAGGTGGCGCCCAGCCGGCCCTGGAGCCGGATCTCGTCGAGCTTGACCACGACGCCGTCGATCTCGTGCGCCACCGCCGTGCGGCGGGTCTCCGGGTCGCCGTAGTGGGCGATGAACTCCCGTACGGCGGCGAGGGAGCCGACGACGCGGTTGTGCGTCGCGGTGGGCAAGCCCCACTCCTTGAGGAGGCCGTACGCCTCGGAGAGGCGGTCGATCTCCAGGCCGTCGCGGGCGCCGAGGCCGTGCACCACCATGTGCAGCGGGCGGGTGGCGGTGACCTTGGGGTCCTTCTGACGCAGCGAACCGGCCGCGGCGTTGCGGGGGTTGGCGAACGGCGGCTTGCCGTCGGCCACCAGGCGCTCGTTGAGCTCCAGGAACCGCTCCATCGGGAAGTAGACCTCGCCGCGGATCTCGACCAGGTCGGGGATCCGGTCGCCGCGGAGGCGGTGCGGGATCTCGGCGATGGTGCGGACGTTGGGCGTGATGTCCTCGCCGGTGCGGCCGTCGCCGCGGGTGGCGGCGCGGGTGAGGCGGCCGTGCTCGTAGGTGAGGTTGACCGCGAGGCCGTCGACCTTGAGCTCGCACAGGAAGTGGTAGCCGGCGCTCTTCGGGTCGCCGCCGAGCTCGGTGGCGAGCCGCTCGGCCCAGGCCGACAGCTCCTCGTCGTCGAAGGCGTTGTCCAGCGAGAGCATCCGCTCGCGGTGGGCGACCTCGGTGAACTCCGTGGCGTACGACCCGGCGACCTTCTGGGTCGGGGAATCGGGCGTGCGCAGCTCGGGGTGCTCGTCCTCCAGGGCCTCCAGGGAGCGCAGCAGCCTGTCGAACTCCGCGTCGCTGATGACCGGGGCGTCCTTCACGTAGTAGCGGAAGCGGTGCTCCTCGATCTGCTCAGCGAGCTGCGCGTGCTTCTCCCGTGCCGCGGCGGGCACCTCGGATGCCGCCGCGTGCTGTTCGCCAGCCACCGTCTTGTCCTCCCGTGTCCTTGAGGGCGGTCACTCAGGGTTGTCCGCGAGCGACCTGGCCGCCCGGACGCAGTGGGCGAGCGCCGCGCGGGCGTAGGCGGGCGAGGCGCCCGCCAGACCGCACGACGGGGTGACCACCACGGACTCCGCGAGAAGCCCCGGTGCCAGCCCCAGCCTGCGCCACAGCGTCCGGACACCCATGACGCTACCGGCAGGGTCTGACAATGGACCGTCCACGCCCGGCACCACGCCCGCGAACAGCGCGGTGCCGCCCTCGACGGCCTCGCCGAGCGCCTCGTCCTCACGCTCGGTGAGCAGTCCGAAGTCGAACGAGACGCCGGCGGCGCCGGCCCGCCGCAGCAGTCCGAAAGGCACCTCGGGCGCGCATGAGTGGACCACGACCGGTGCGCCGTCCGCGGCGCCGACGAGATCGCGCAGCGCGCCCTCGACGACCGCGCGGTCCACGGCCCGGTGGGTGCGGTAGCCGCTCGCGGTCCGCACCCGGCCCTGGAGCACCGCGGTCAACGAGGGCTCGTCGAGCTGGAGGACGACCTCGGCGCCCGGCACCCGCCGCCGGACGTCCGCGAGATGGGCGCGCAGCCCCTCCGCGAGGGACTCGGTGAGGTCCCGGCAGGCCCCGGGGTCGCCGAGCGCCGCCTCGCCGTTGCGCAGCTCCAGAGAGGCGGCCAGGGTCCACGGACCCACCGCGGAGACCTTCAGCGCTCCCTCGTACCCCTGGGTGAACTCCTCCAGGGCGTCCAGGTCCTCGCCGAGCCAGGAGCGGGCGCGGCGGGTGTCGCGGCCGGGCCGGTCGCTGATCCGCCAGCCGCTGGGCTCCACATGGGCGTACAGCTCGACGAGCATGCCGAGGGTCCGCCCGAGCATGTCGGCGCCGGGCCCCCGGGCCGGGAGTTCGGGCAGGTAGGGGAGGTCCTCCAGCGACCCGGTGACGGTCTTCGCCGCTTCGCGGGCGTCCCCGCCCGGCATCGACCCGATGCCGGTCGCCGCGCCCGCTGCCCACTTGTGCCTGGTGTTCTCGCTCACCCGGGAAGGGTATGCGGCGGCGGTCGAGATGTGTGGCGGGAGGGTGCGGGGCCGTCCCTCCCTCCGCGTGCCCCGGAACGCACGCCGCCCCGCGCGCTCGGCACGGGGGCGGGGGCGGACGAGCGGGTCACCGGCCCGGGCGGACCACCACGTCCTTGAGTTCCGCGTCGCGCGGCAGGTCGATCGCGGTGAGGATGGCCGTGGCCACCGACTCCGGGTCGATCCACTTCGACGCGTCGTACTCCTTGCCCTCCTGGCGGTGGGTGCTCTCCTGCATGGGCGTGGCGGTGCGCCCCGGGTAGACGGAGGTGACCCGCACGCCGTTGTCGTGCTCCTCCGCGCGCAGCGCGTCGGCCAGCGCCTTCAGTCCGTGCTTGCTCGCGGCGTAGCCGCCCCAGTTGGCGTTCGCGGTCAGCCCGGCACCGGAGTTGACGAAGACCACGTCGCCCTTGGCGATCCGGACCAGCGGCAGCAGCAGGCGGGTGATCTCGGCGGGAGCGACGAGGTTGACGGTCAGCTGCCGCTGCCACGCCTTGGCCGGCAGGTCGCCGACCGCGCCCAGCTCGATGACGCCCGCGATGTGCTGGAGCGAGTCCAGCCGCTCCGGCAGCCGCTGGTGGCCCAGCGCCCAGTCGAGCTTCTCCGGGGCGGAGAGGTCGCCGACCAGGGTGTGCGCCCCGGGGAACCGCTCGGCCAGCTCCTTGGCCCGGCCGACGTCCCGCGCGAGCAGCCACAGCTCCTCCCCGCGCTCGGCGAGCCTGCGCGCGACCGCCGCTCCGATGCCCGACCCCGCGCCTGTGATCAAATGCGTACCCATGGGGCCCGATCCTACGGCGTGCCTCCTGGCGGCGCGTCAGCCCCGGGCGGCCGCCCGCTGCTCCAGGTAGGCCAGCGCAGCCGCGCCGTCCTCGGCGAAGAACACCAGCTCGGAGAGGGGGACGGGCAGGAAGCCCTCGGCCGCCATCCGCTGGAACTGGGTCTGCAGCCCGTCGTAGAAACCAGCGGTGTTGAGCAGCACCACCGGCTTGTCGTGCATCCCGTGCTTGCGCAGCTCCAGGATCTCGGTCGCCTCGTCCAGGGTGCCGGTGCCGCCGACCATGATGACGACGGCGTCGGCCCGCGCCAGCATCTGCGCCTTGCGCTCGGCGAGGTCCCTGGTGACGATCATCTCGTCCGCGCCGGCGCGCGCCTTGTGTGCCAGGAACTCCACGGAGACCCCGAGCAGTTTGCCGCCGGCCTCCTGGACGCCGTCCGCCATGACCTTCATCAGGCCGGTGTCCGAACCGCCCCATACCAGGGCATGTCCGCCCTTGCCGATCATTTCGGCGAACTTGCGGGCGGGCACGACATAGCGGTCGTCGAGGTCGGCGGCGGAGCAGAAGACGCAGATGTTCATGCCGTCACCCTACGGGGCACGCGCGGCGCCCCGCAGGGTGAACGGGAGCGTCAGATCAGGCCCTGGTCCAGCATCGCGTCGGCGACCCGCTCGAAGCCGGCGATGTTGGCGCCCGCGACGTAGTCACCGGGCAGCCCGAAGCGCTCGGCGGTCTGGAAGCAGGTGTCGTGGATGCCCCGCATGATGGCGGCGAGTTCACCCTCCGCGCGCGCGAACGACCACGCCTCGCGGGCGGAGTTCTGCCGCATCTCCAGCGCGCTGGTCGCCACCCCGCCGGCGTTGGCCGCCTTGCCCGGGCCGAAGGCGACGCCGGCCTCCTTCAGGAGCGCCACCGCCTCCGGGGTGGTGGGCATGTTGGCGCCCTCGGAGACCGCCTTGACGCCGTTGCGGATCAGGACCCGGGCGGCGTCCGCGTCCAGCTCGTTCTGCGTGGCCGACGGCAGCGCCACGTCGCAGGCGACGTCCCACACGCGCCCGCCGGGGACGTACTTCGCCGAGCCGCCGCGCCGCTCGGCGTAGTCGCCGACCCGGCCGCGCTCGACCTCCTTGACCTGCTTGAGCAGCGCCAGGTCGATGCCCTTCTCGTCGACGACATAGCCGCCGGAGTCCGAGACGGTGACGACGTTGGCGCCGAGCGCCTGGGCCTTCTCGATGGTGTAGCGGGCGACGTTGCCGGAGCCGGAGACCACCACCTGCTGGCCGTCGAGCTCCTCGCCGCGCTGCTTGAGCATCTCCTGGGTGAAGAGCACGTTGCCGTAACCGGTCGCCTCCGTACGGGCCTTGGAGCCGCCCCAGGACAGGCCCTTGCCGGTGAGGACGCCGGCCTCCCAGCGGTTGGTGATCCGGCGGTACTGGCCGAAGAGGTAGCCGATCTCCCGGCCGCCGACGCCGATGTCGCCGGCCGGTACGTCGGTGTGCTCGCCGAGGTGGCGGTGCAGCTCGGTCATGAAGGACTGGCAGAAGCGCATGACCTCGGCGTCCGACCTGCCGTGCGGGTCGAAGTCGCTGCCGCCCTTGCCGCCGCCGATGTTCAGGCCGGTCAGGGCGTTCTTGAAGATCTGCTCGAAGCCGAGGAACTTCACGATGCCGAGGTTGACGGACGCGTGGAACCGCAGGCCGCCCTTGTACGGGCCGAGGGCGCTGTTGAACTCCACCCGGAAGCCGCGGTTGACCCGGATCTCGCCGGAGTCGTCCTGCCAGGGCACGCGGAACATGATCTGCCGCTCCGGCTCGACGATCCGCTCCAGGACCCTGGCCTCGGCGAACTCCGGCCGGGCGGTGAGCACCGGGGCGAGCGTCTCCAGGACCTCCAGGGCCGCCTGGTGGAACTCCGCCTCACCGGGGTTGCGACGGACCAGCTCGGCGTGCAGGGCGGCCAGGCCGGCGGGGGGACCGCCGTGCGTGGCACCAGTGTGAACAGTCGACATGACTTCCGTTCCCTTCGTGGCCGACGAAAGCCGCGTGCCGTCCGGCTCGCCGTCGAACCGTCGGCGCGGGGCTCTGTTGTCCCGTCGCATCGCCGACCTTATGCGCAACCGGCCCCGCCGATCGAGGGCGAGCGCCCGACGCGCCCGATCCTGTACGCGATTTTCCCAAGTCCCGCATTTTCCCGAGTCCCGCACTTCCCCAACTCCCGTGCGGCTGCGTCTCAGACGCCGGCGGGAACGGCGGCCGCGGCGGCCCGGTCGCCGTCGGCGGCCCCGTCGGACGCGTCCCGGATGTCGGCCTCGACCAGCCGCCCCATGTACTCGGCACTACAGGCGCCCCCCGCAACCGAGGCCACCAGGATCGACACCAGCGTCAGCACCGTGCCCAGCCACACCATCACGTGCACCGGCAGGAGGTAGACGCAGACGACCCTGACCACGCACTCGGTCAGCAGCGAGGCTCCCCAGATCACCGTGAACCGCCGCTCCAGCCGCCGGAACCGCGCGCTGTGCACCCGCAGCCGGTCCCAGGCCGCGTCCCCCTCCGGGCTGCCCTTCGTCACCCAGGGCTTGAGGCCGGCGGTCATCAGCGGCCGCCCCACGCCCACCGACAGCAGCATCGCGAGGCCGATGACGCTGCTGGTGGCGCTGTCCTTGGCCATCATCAGCCGGGGGTCGCCGGTGAGGCTGCTGGTCGCCAGCCCCACCACGTTGACGACGAGCATCAGCAGCGCCAGGCCGTTGACGCTGCGCTCCCGGACCAGGCCCCAGACCGTGCGCAGCGCCGGCACGACGCTGCTCCAGGCCAGCGCGGCCACGTCGCTCATGCCGAAGCCGCTGCTGAGGACGTAGTACGACGCCAGCGGAATGCCGGCGTCGACGACCAGCGGCATCAGGGCCGTGCCGAGCCGGCTTCCGGCGGGCTGGCTTCCGGCGGACTGCTGCTGGCTCTCCATGGTCTCCCCCGAGTCGGGCCGTGCCCGGCGCCTGCTGCGCCGCGGCGGACGACCCAAGCCTCGGGCACGGGGGCGCCCGGCCGGCAGCTTCAACTGTCCCTACTTGGCCGTGACATTTGTCCCGGGCGGCGCCGGGGTGGCGCCGGGGTGGATCGGGATGCCAGGGGGACGGGGCTGCCGGTTGGCGGGGTGACGGCGCGTCAGCCGGCCTGCTGTCGCGGGGCCTCGGCGGCGGTCGCGCGGCGCGTCGTGCCGGCGATCGTCGCCGAGCCGACGACCCGGGTGCCGTCGTAGAGCACGATCGCCTGGCCGGGGGCGACGCCGCGCACCGGCTCGGTGAAGGCGACCCGCAGCTCCGTGCCGCCGTCGGCCAGCTCGGCGGTCACCTCCGTCTCGCCACCGTGCGCCCGCAGCTGGGCGGTGTAGGTGGCCGGGCCGGACTCCGGCGGGCGGCCGCACCAGCGGGGGCGGATCGCGGTGAGCGCCGTCACGTCGAGGGAGGTGACCGGGCCGACGGTGACGGTGTTGTTCACCGGGGAGATGTCGAGGACGTAGCGGGGCCTGCCGTCCGGGGCGGGGGTGCCGATGCGCAGGCCCTTGCGCTGGCCGATGGTGAAGCCGTAGGCGCCGTCGTGGGTGCCGAGCTTCGTGCCGGACTCGTCGACGATGGCGCCCTCGGCGGTGCCCAGGCGCTTGGCGAGGAAGCCCTGGGTGTCGCCGTCGGCGATGAAGCAGATGTCGTGGCTGTCGGGCTTCTTGGCGACGAACAGGCCGCGGCGGGCGGCCTCCGCGCGGATCTCGGCCTTGGTGGTGGCGGTGTCGCCGAGCGGGAACATCGCGTGCGCCAGCTGGCGGTCGTCGAGCACGCCGAGGACGTAGGACTGGTCCTTGGCCATGTCGGTGGCGCGGTGCAGCTCGCGGGTGCCGTCGTCGCGCACGATCACCTTGGCGTAGTGGCCGGTGCAGACCGCGTCGAAGCCCAGGGCGAGCGCCTTGTCCAGGAGGGCGGCGAACTTGATCTTCTCGTTGCAGCGCAGGCACGGGTTCGGGGTGCGCCCGGCCTCGTACTCGGCGATGAAGTCCTCGACGACGTCCTCACGGAAGCGCTCGGCGAGGTCCCAGACGTAGAAGGGGATGCCGATCACGTCGGCGGCGCGGCGGGCGTCGTGGGAGTCCTCGATGGTGCAGCAGCCGCGGGCCCCGGTGCGGAAGGACTTGGGGTTCTCGGACAGCGCGAGGTGGACGCCGGTGACGTCGTGGCCCGCCTCGGCGGCGCGGGCCGCGGCGACGGCGGAGTCCACCCCGCCGGACATGGCGGCGAGGACGCGGAGGCGGCGGGGGGCGGCGGCATCAGTCATAACCCCTCCAGAGTAGACGGAACCGGAGAACGCCCGGAAAGCGTTGTGGAAAGCGTGGAGGAGGCGGAGGGCATGGCGGAGGGTGTGGCGGAGACGACGGCGGCCCGCGCGGATGACCCTGCGGCCGGCGCGGAGGACGTTGCGGCCGGGACGCGCACCGGCAGGCGGCTCACCCGGCGCCGGGCGCTGCTGCTCGGCGGCGGTGCCGCGGTGGCCGCCGGCGCGGCGGCGGTGGCGGCCCGCGAGGAGCTGGCGTACTGGTGGTGGCGGCTGCCCGGGAACAGCCGGCCGCGCAAGGAGGGCGAGGTCGACTTCGCCGGCGCCCAGTGGGCCGCCGCGTCCCCGGCGAACTACCGGCAGGCGAACCGCCCCGACGACTACACCGTCGACCGGGTGGTGGTCCACGTCGTCCAGGGCAGCTTCGCCACCGCGCTGAAGGTCTTCCGGGACCCGTTCCACGAGGCGTCGGCGCACTACGTCGTCCGCGAGGACGGACATGTCGCGCAGGCCGTCCGCGAGCTGGACGTGGCCTTCCACGCCGGGAACCGCGGCTACAACGAGCGCAGCGTGGGCATCGAGCACGCGGGGTTCGTGGACCGGCCGGAGTCCTTCACCCCGGATCTGTACGCCGCGTCAGCCCGGCTGACCGCCGGGATCTGCCGCCGGTACGACTTCCCGGCCGACCGGGAGCACATCGTCGGCCATGTCGAGGTGCCCGGCACCGACCACACCGACCCCGGGCCGCACTGGGACTGGGACCGCTATCTGGCTCTGATCCGCACGGAACTGCGCCGCCCGGCGCCCCGGACGTAGCCCGGCGGCCCGGACGTGACCCGCGGGCGGGCACGGCCCCTGGGGCTGACCCGTCGGACCAGCAGGACCTAGCTCAGCCCCGCCCCCCGGGCCCGCTCCACCACCGGGCCGATGACCTCGGCCAGCGCCGCCACGTCCTGGGCGGTCGAGGTGTGGCCGAGCGAGAAGCGCAGGGTGCCGCGGGCCAGGTCCTGGGACATCCCGGTGGCGAGGAGCACATGGCTGGGCTGGGCGACGCCCGCGGTGCAGGCCGATCCGGTGGAGCAGGCGATGCCCTGGGCGTCCAGGAGGAGCAGCAGGGAGTCGCCCTCGCAGCCGGGGAAGGTGAAGTGGGCGTTGGCCGGGAGCCGGCCGGCCGGGTCGGGGTCGCCGCCGAGGAGGGCGTCGGGTGCGGCCGCCCGGACCGCCTTTATCAGGTCGTCGCGGAGCGCGCCGATCTCGCGGGCGAACTCCTCGCGGTGCGCCACGGCGTGCCGGCCGGCCGCGGCGAACGCGGCGATGGCGGGGGTGTCGAGGGTGCCGGAGCGGACGTGGCGCTCCTGGCCGCCGCCGTGCAGCACCGGCACGGGGGCGTGCTCGCGGCCCAGCAGCAGCGCGCCGATGCCGTACGGGCCGCCGATCTTGTGGCCGGATACGGTCATCGCGGCCAGCCCGGACGCGGCGAAGTCCACGTCCAGCTGGCCTACCGCCTGCACCGCGTCGGAGTGCAGCGGGATCTCGAACTCCCTTGCCACCTCGGCCAGTTCGCGGATCGGCTGGACGGTGCCGATCTCGTTGTTGGCCCACATGACGGTGGCCAGCGCGACATCGGCGGGGTTGCGTGCGATCGCCTCGCGCAACGCGTCGGCGTGCACCCGGCCGTAGGAGTCGACCGGCAGCCAGTCGACGGTGGCGCCCTCCTGCTCGGCGAGCCACTCGACGGCGTCCAGGACGGCGTGGTGCTCCACGGCGCTGACGAGGATCCGGGTGCGGGCCGGATCGGCCGCCCGGCGGGACCAGTACAGCCCCTTCACCGCGAGGTTGTCGGCCTCCGTGCCGCCCGCCGTGAAGACGACTTCGCTGGGCCGCGCCCCCAGGGAGGCGGCGAGCGACTCCCGCGCCTCCTCGACGGTGCGCCGGGCCCGCCGGCCGGCGGCATGCAGGGAGGACGCGTTGCCGGTGACGGTCAGCTGGGCGGTCATCGCCTGCACCGCCTCCGGAAGCATCGGGGTGGTGGCGGCGTGGTCGAGGTAAACCATGGTGCGCTGATTCTACGAGCCACCCCGGGGCGCGCACCCCGGGGCTGGGGCGCACTTACCGGGGCGCACGCCCTAGTCGGGCCACCGACGGACCGGCACACTTCCGTACATGCCGCGGAAGCGCCCGCTCGTAGGACCGATTCCGCGGCTGTCATCATGACCGCATGCTTCATGTGCTCTACCTGGTCGGGGTCGCGGCGTTCGCGGCGAGCGGTGTGCTGGCGGCTTACCGCGCCAACATGGACCCGTTCGGCGGTCTGGTGCTCGCGTTCGCCGCGTCCATCTCCGGCGGCACGCTGCGCGACCTGATCCTGGACCGGCGGCCGCTGTACTGGACGCACGACTGGGTGCTGCTGACGGTGATCATCTGCGTCGGCGTGGGCACCATGGTCTATCTGCGCTTCTGGTCGCTGCCGCGGAAGTCGCTGCTGGTGGTGGACGCCATCGGGCTGTCCGTGGTCACGGTGATCGGGGCCCGGGCGGCGATCTCGGCCGGTGCCACCCCGCTGGCGGTGATCATCCTGGCGGTGCTGACCGGCGTGGCCGGCGAGGTCCTCCGCGACGTGCTGTGCGGGGAGTTCCCGCCGCTGCTGCTGCGCGAGGACGTCTACGCCATCGCGGCGCTGGCCGGCGCCTGCTGCTATCTGCTGATGGACCGCCTCGGAAGCGGGGCCACCCCCGCCGCGGCGGTCTCGGCGGGGGTGGTGTTCGCGCTGCGGATGGGCGCGGTGTACCTGGGGCTGCATCTGCCGCGGCCGCAGCAGTTGCGCGACCGGCGGAGGAAGGACGCCGATGTCGACGCCGATGTCGGTTAGGGCCTAGCGGCGGCCCGGCGTCCGGCCGGTTACTTCGCCGGCAGGGCGGGCCGGCTGCGGGTGTCCAGCCAGGTGCGGAAGAGGTCGCCCAGCCGCTGGCCGGAGACCTTCTCGGCGAGCGCGATGAACTCGGCGGTGTCCGCGTTGCCGTAGCGGTGCTGCGCGGTCCAGGTGGGCAGCAGCTTGAAGAACGCCTTGTCGCCGATGCGTTCGCGCAGCGCCTGCAGGGTCATCGCGCCGCGCTCGTAGACCGCGTCGGAGAACATGGTGTCCCGCTGCGGGTCGGAGACCTTGATCTTCCAGAACGGGTCGTCCGCGGGTATGTGCTGGTACGCCTTGCGGAAGGAGTCGTGGGCGGTGGCGGTGCCCTTGTGCTCGGCCCACAGCCACTGGGCATACGTGGCGAAGCCCTCGTTGAGCCAGATGTCCTTCCACCGCTTGACCGAGACCGAGTCGCCGAACCACTGGTGGGCCAGCTCGTGGACGATGGTGGTCTCGTTGCGGACGGCGGAGTAGACCGGCTTGGACTGCACCTCCAGGGAGAAGCCGGCCTCGGGCATGTCGTCGACGATCGCGCCGGTCTCCTCGAAGGGGTACGGCCCGAAGACCTTCGACCAGTAGTCGGTGGCCGCCGCGGTGACGCCGTAGACGTCGACCTTGCCGGTGGGCAGGGTCGGGTCGGTGGCGACGTAGATCGGGGTGCCGCCGGGGGTGGTGCCGGTGCGGACGTCGAACTTCCCGATGGTGGCGGTGGCCAGGTACGGCGCCATCGGGCGGCTCTCGCGCCAGTGGGACCAGGAGCGGCCGTGCGACTCGCCGGAGCTGATGAGCCGCCCGTTGGAGACGCCGGTCAGGCCCTTGGGGGCGTCGATGCGGATGTCGTAGGTGGCCTTCTCGTCCGGGTGGTCGCTGGAGGGGAACCACGTCGAGGCGGCGTTGGGCTCGCAGGCGACGAACACCCCGTCCTTGGTCTTCATCCAGCCGTACTTCGAACCGAAGACGATCGGGCCGCCGAGCGGCTGGGGGACGCCGTGGTAGACGACGGTGACCTTGAAGCGCGCGCCGCGGGCGAGCGGGCGGCCGGGCCGGACGACGAGTTCGTCGCCGGTTCTGGAGAAGCCGGCGCGGTGGCCGTCGACCAGGACCCGGTCCACGGTCAGCTTCTGCAGGTCCAGGTCGAAGGCGGAGAGGTTCTGGGTGGCCCGGGCGGTCAGCGTCGTCCGGCCGTCGAGCCGGCCCGAGTCGGGGTGGTAGCTGACGCCGAGGTCGTAGTGGAGGGGCCGGTAGCCGCCGTTGCCCAGTCCGGGGAAGTAGGGGTCACCGATGCCGGGGGCGCCCGGCGTGGCCGCGGGGGCCGCGGCGATGGTGGCGGCCGAGGCCACCGCGGTGGCCAGGGCGAGCCAGCGGGAGGAGCGACGGACAGAACGGGAGAGTGCCATGAGCCGTCCCTTCGGTTACGCGGATGCGAGGACAACAGCGGATGCGAGGACAACAACCGCGCTGACTCTGCACTCTCCCGGCCCATTCCACCAGCGAATTTACCAAGTCGTCAGGAGTCACTGGGGAGTTGAAGGATCAGTTGATGCCTGATCTTCCGAACTTCCACTCGCCGCAGGGGCGTTGTCCGGAGCCTCCTCGGGGTGGTGGCAGGCCACCTGGTGGCCGGTCCGCAGCTGGACGAGCGGCGGTTCGGTGGTGGCGCACTCCCCGGTCGCCTTCCAGCAGCGGGTGCGGAACCGGCAGCCGGACGGCGGGTCGATCGGCGAGGGGACGTCGCCCTTGAGCAGGATCCGGTCGCGCTGGGTGCGCCGCCTGGGGTCGGGCACCGGGACGGCCGAGAGCAGCGCCTTGGTGTACGGGTGCAGCGGCGCGGCGTACAGCGCGTCGCGGTCGGCCAGTTCGACGATCTTGCCGAGGTACATCACCGCGATCCGGTCCGAGACGTGCCGGATGACGGAGAGGTCGTGGGCGATGATGACGTAGGTCAGGCCCAGCTCCTCCTGGAGGTCGTCCATGAGGTTGACGACCTGGGCCTGGATGGAGACGTCCAGGGCGGAGACCGGCTCGTCGGCGACCACGAGCTTGGGCTTGAGGGCCAGCGCCCGGGCGATGCCGATGCGCTGGCGCTGGCCGCCGGAGAACTCGTGCGGATAGCGGTTGTAGTGCTCCGGGCTCAGGCCCACCAGCTCCAGCAGCCGCTGCACCTCCTTCTTGACCCCGCCCTCGGGCTCGACGCCCTGGAGCCGGAAGGGGGTGGAGACGATCCCGCCGATGGTGTGCCGCGGGTTCAGCGAACCGTACGGGTCCTGGAAGATCATCTGGACGTCGCGGCGCAGCGGGCGCAGCCGTCCCGGGGAGAGGTGGGTGATGTCCCGGCCCTCGAACTCGACGGTGCCGCCGGTCGGTTCGTCGAGCCGGGTGATCAGCCGGCCCATGGTGGACTTGCCGCAGCCGGACTCGCCGACGACGCCCAGCGTCTCGCCGGGGAAGACGTCGAAGTCGATCCCGTCGACCGCCTGGACGGCGCCGACCCTGCGCTTGAGCAGCCCCTTGGTGATCGGGAAGTGCCGGACCAGGCCGCGGACCCGCAGCAGCGGTTCGCCGGCGGCCCCGGACTTCTCGTCCTGCGTGGTGTTCTCGGTCGTCTCGTTCTCGGTCGTCTCGGTCACAGCTTCGGCGCAATCTCTTCGGTCCAGATGCGCTCGCGTTGCTCCTGCGGCAGGTGGCAGGCGGAGAAGTGCCGGCCGTCGACCTGCCGCAGTTCGGGGCGCACCGTGCGGGTGACGTTGTCCTTGGGGACGTCCGCGTACGGGCAACGGGGGTTGAAGGCACAGCCGGACGGCACGTTGATCAGGCTGGGCGGCGAGCCCTTCACCGGGATCAGCCGGTCGGTCTGGTCGCGGTCGATCCGCGGCATCGAGCCGAGCAGGCCCCAGGTGTAGGGGTGCTGCGGGGTGGCGAACACCTGGTCCGAGGGGCCCCGCTCGACGCACCTGCCGCCGTACATCACCAGCAGGTCGTCGGCGAGTTCGGCGACCACGCCCAGGTCGTGGGTGATGATGATGACCGCCGAGCCGAACTCCTTCTGCAGATCGCGGATCAGGTCCAGGATCTGTGCCTGGACGGTGACGTCCAGCGCGGTGGTCGGCTCGTCGGCGATCAGCAGCTCGGGGTTGTTGACCAGCGCCATCGCGATCATGGCGCGCTGGCGCATCCCGCCGGAGAACTGGTGCGGATGGTCGTCCACCCGCTTGTCGGGCTGCGGGATGCCGACCCGGTCGAGCATCTCGACGGCCCGCCGGCGCGCGGTCTTCCTGTCGACGTCGTGGTGGACGCGGTACGCCTCCACGATCTGGTTGCCGACGGTGTAGTAGGGGTGCAGCGCGGAGAGCGGGTCCTGGAAGATCATCGCCATCCGGCGGCCGCGCAGCCGGCGCACCTCGTCCGGGTCGGCGGCGACCAGGTCCTGGCCGTCCAGCCGGATCTCGCCGGACATCCGCACCGTGTCGCGCTGCCGGCGGGAGGCCCGGTGCAGGCCCATGATCGCCAGCGAGGTCACCGACTTGCCGGAGCCGGACTCGCCGACGATGCCCAGCGTCCGGCCCTTCTCCAGGCTGAAGGTCAGGCCGTCGACGGACTTCACCAGGCCGTCGTCGGTGGGGAAGTGCACCTTCAGGTCCCGCACCTCAAGGAAGGCGGCGGGGGCCTTCGCCGCCGTGGCCGTGTCCACGGAAGAGTCGGAAGAGTCGGTCACGTGAGCCTCACCCGCGGGTCGACGGCGGCGTACAGGATGTCCACCACCAGGTTGCACAGGACGATGAAGAACGCGGCGAGCAGGGTGACGCCGAGAATGTTCGGCAGGTCGTTGGCGTTGATGGAGTCGACCGCGAAGGCCCCGACTCCCTTGAGCGAGAAGACCTGTTCGGTGATGAGCGCACCGCCGAGCAGCAGGCCCAGGTCCATGCCGAAGACGGTGATGATCGGGGTGAGCGCGGCCCGCAGACCGTGCCGGATCACCACCCGGCGCTCCCGCAGGCCCTTGGCGCGGGCGGTGCGGATGTAGTCCTCGCTCAGCGTCTCCAGCATGCCCGCCCGGGTGAGCCGGGCGTAGAGCGCGGAGTAGAGGAAGGCCAGGGTCACCCAGGGCAGGACCAGGGTGCGCGCCCAGCCCACCGGGTCGTCCAGCAGGGGGACGTAGTCGCTGCGTTCGAAGAGCGGCCACTGGTAGGTGAAGAGCGCCAGTGCCAGCGCGCCGGTGAAGAACATCGGGAGCGAGACGCCGGCCAGCGCCACGCCCATCGCCAGCCGGTCGAAAACCGACCCGGGGCGGAGCGCGGAGAGCACGCCGGTGGCGACACCGGAGAGCAGCCACAGCACCGCGGCGCCGGCGGCCAGCGACAGCGTCACCGGGAGCCGGGACTGGATCTCCGGCCAGACCTCGATGTGGGTCTTGAAGGAGTAACCGAAGCACGGCACATGGCACGTGGCCGCATCCGGTCCGAACTTGTAGTCGACGCCGACGAAGATGCCCTTGAGGAAGTCCCAGTACTGCTCGTACACGGGCTTGTCCAGGCCGAGGTTCTGCTTCACCGCGGCGATGTCCGCGGGCGTGGGGGCCTTTCCGATGTACTGCTGGGCAAGCTGGTCGGTGGACTGCCCGGCCAGTTTCGGCAGCAGGAAGAAGATGCCGAAGGTGACCGCGCTGACGATCAGCAGCAGGATCACCGCGCTGATCAACCTGCGGATGATGTACGAGAACACGGGGACGCGGCGCCGGTGCCGCGGGCCGGAAGCGACCGGCCCGCGGGCACCCATGCCTTCACCTGCCTTCCAGGGCTGCTACTTCTTGACGCCGATGTTGAGGTAGTCGTACTCACCGCTCCAGGCCGAGCTGGAGACCATGTTGGTGGCCTTGGGCGAGCGGTACAGCAGGACCTTGAAGTAGGTCAGCGGGACGATCGCCGCCTGTTCCATCGCCTTGCGGTCGATGTCCGCGTACGCCTTCTCGCGGGCGGCCTGGTCGGTGTTGGCGATGGCGGTGTCGAGCAGGTTGTTGATCTCCGGGTCGTCCAGCTGCGACAGGTTGCTGTTGCCGGACTGGCTGATCGCCTTGCCGTGGAGGATCTGCTGGAGGTAGCCGTAGCCGGTCGGGAAGTCGGCGCCCCACTGCATCATCATCAGGCCGACGTTGTTGGACTTGTCGAAGGCCGGCACACCGGCGTAGTCCGAGAAGTACTTGCTGGTCGGGTACGACTGGATCCTGGCGTTGATGCCGATCTTCTTCAGCGAGCCGATCACCGAGGTGGCCGCGTCGACCTCGTCCTGGCGGTCGTTGCGGGCCAGGATCGTGGTGGTGACGTTGCCGGCGCCGCACTTCTTCCAGTGCGCCCGGGCCTCCGTCAGGTCCAGGCTGTCGCCGTTGTACTTCTGCGGGTACAGGTCGAACTTCTGGTAGCCGGCGAGGTCCGTCGGCAGGACCGTGGAGGCGAGCTCACCGCGGATCGGGCCGCCGAGCGCGGTCTGTACGGCCTTCTTGTCGATGGCGTACTCGACGGCCTTGCGGCACTCGACGTTGTCGAACGGCGCGACCTTGGTGTTGATCGCCGTGTAGACCAGGCGCTCACCGGGCGCGTTGTCGGTGTTGGACTTCTGCCTGGGGTCGGTCAGCAGCTGGGCCTGGGTCTGGCCGTCCACGCCGCGGCCGGCCATGTCGACCAGGGTGTTGCCGGACTGGAGGTCCTTGTCGATGGTCGACTGGGCGACCTTCAGATTGAGGACGATCTTGTCCGGCAGCTGCTTGCGCAGCGGGTCGTTAGCGGCGGACCAGTTCGGGTTGCGGACCAGGGTGAGCCGCTTGCCCTCCTGGTAGCTCTCGAACTTGTACGAGCCCGTGGAGACCACCGACTTGGTGTAGTCCGCGCCCTTGTCCTTGGCCTGCGGGACCGGCGCGGTCTGCGGGGCGCTGACGAGGTCGTCGAACTCGGCGAACGGCCTCTTCAGGTGGAAGACGATCGTCTGGGCGTCGGGCGTCTCGATGGACTTGAGCCCTTCCTTGCTCTTGTCCTTGTAGGGGCCCTTGTAGCCGCCGTCGTTGTCCACCAGGAACTGCTGGAAGTAGTTGGGGCCCAGGGAGAGGATGTCGCGGGCGAAGTTGCTGCGCTCCACCGCGTACTTGACGTCCTGGGAGGTCACCGGGGTGCCGTCCTCGAACTTCACGCCCTTGCGCAGCTTGTACGTCCAGGTCTTCCCGCCGTCGCCGGCCTTGCCGAGCGACTCGGCGAGGTCCGGGACCAGCTCGTTGCCCTTGGCGCCGGGGCCGGGCTTGAAGGTGGTGAGCGGACGGGCGTACAGGCGGCTGAAGTTGTAGACGAAGGCGTAGTAGGTGTTGCCCGGGTCGAACGACTCGGGGGCGTCGCTCATCGCGTAGGTGACGGTGCCCCCCTTCTCGTCCGAGGCGTTGACGACGCCCTTGGTGGCGGCGTTGGCCCCGGCCGAACTGTCGGAGGACCCCTTTCCGCTGCAGCCGGCCAGCAGGAGGCCCGCACTGGTGATGGCCGCGACAGTCGCGACCGGAAGTGACCTGCGCATGATGCTCGGTGTCCCCTTCGTTCATCGAGAAACGTCAGTTCGAAACGGCAGGTGGTGAGGTGTCGGGGCCGGCGGCCGGTCAGCGGCTGCGCGGGTCCAGCGCGTCCCTCAGGCCGTCACCGAGCAGGTTGAACGCCAGCACGGTGACGAAGATCGCGAGGCCGGGGACGATCATGTACTGGGGGTCGACCTCGTAGTACTTGACCGCCTGGGTCAGCGTGCCGCCCCAGGACGACTGGGGCGGCTGGATGCCGACGCCCAGGAAGCTCAGCGCCGCCTCGAAGAGGATGTTGGAGGGGATCAGCAGCGTCGAGTAGACGATGACCGGTCCCACGAGGTTGGGCAGGAGTTCCCGGAAGAGGATGAACGGCCCGCGGGCGCCCAGGCCGCGGGCGGCGGCGACGAACTCCCGCTCCCGCAGCGACAGGGTCTGGGCCCGCACGATCCGGCCCATGTAGGGCCAGTTGAAGAAGCCGATCACGAAGATCAGCACCGAGATGTGCAGCGGCAGGCCCTCCAGGCCGAACGCCCCACCCTGCAGCGACGCGGAGATCGCGATGGCGAACAGCAGCAGCGGGAACGCCAGGAAGACGTCCATCATGCGGCTGATGAAGGCGTCCACCCGGCCGCGGTAGAAGCCGGCGACCACGCCGAGGACGGTGCCGATGGCCACCGACAGCAGCGTCGCGCCGAACGCCACCAGCAGCGACACCCACGAGCCCTCCAGGATGCGGGAGAGCAGGTCGCGGCCGAACTTGGGGTCCACGCCCAGCAGGTGGTCGGCGCTCATCCCGCCGAAGTCCCCCTTGGGGAGCGTGGTGTTGGGGTCGATCAGGTCCTGGTGCGGCTGGTTCGGGTCCAGGCCGAACAGGTGCTGCAGCGGACGGGAGAGCGCGGCGACGAGGATGAGCAGGACGACGATGACGGCACCCGCCATCGCGACCTTGTCGCGACGGAAGCGCAGCCAGGCGATCTGGCCGAGCGAGCGCCCCTCGATCCGCTTGCTCTCCACGCCCTTCAGGACCGCCTCCGGCTGCGCCTCGGCAGCCGCCCCGGTGGTCTCGATCGGTGCGGTCACGGTGCCTCAGAACCCCTCCCGGCCGATGGAGCCCGGCCCTGTGCCCGGCCGCGGCGGCGGCCTGTCGCTACCTCACTGGTGTTCCGCTGCCGCCCTCTCCTCCGCTTCTCGCGGGAGTCCGGCCCTGCGGACGGCTCAAGGATGCGCAGGATTCCGGTGGCGGATGATGCTCGTACAAAGGACCGAGGTCCTCGATGCCGGGAGTCTTCATCCGAGCCGCGATCACTCACCAGCCCTGGCGTGGAATGGATGCGTAACTGTGATGTGGCCCGCAGCCTTCCGTTATACGAACAGCGGTGCGGACTGAGCGGTGCGCGGGGCGGGCGGGTAGGCCCTCAACTCCCGGGCGTACAAGGGGAATTCACCGCGAGACGGACGGCGCGCCGAGGCTCCGCGGCCGGCTGCGGGGATCGAGGAAGTCGTGCCGCTACGTGGGGCTACGTGACGACAAGCGGGGATACGCGGGGAGACGTGGCGATCCGATCCGTACTACGGATCAGTAGGGGCGCGGCTGGCCGTAACCGTAGGTGGGGCCCGGAACGGGCGGCTGGGCGTAGCCGTCGCGGTCGAAGAACGGGCGGGCGCAGGCCCGCATCCACATCCCGACCGGGTCGTACTCGTCGTTCATGGCGACGGTGGAGACCGGCAGGCCGTCCGGTACGGCGCCCATCGACTGCTGGATCATCAGCCGCGCGGCGTCCACCGAGGGCTGCCCGGTGTCGTAGAGGTCCAGCCCGATCGCCAGATACGGGGCGCCGAGGGCGGGTTGGACCCAGGCCCGGCGCAACGACCGCACCGGGGGCGTGCGGTGGGCGTTCTGGGCGAGCAGGGCGTAGAACTGCGGGATGTCGATGACCGGTTCGGAGATCCGCAGCGGCCCGGCGGGCAGCCGGTCCAGGCCGGCGGCGATCCGGCGCAGGTCGAGCCAGGGGATGCCGACGCCGCCGCCGGGAGCGTGCGGATTCAGCCACAGGCCCCAGCGGTCGGGGAAGAGGGAGGCGGCGATCTCGGGGCCGCTGACGAGTTCGTGGTCGCGGGTCCAGCCGGAGGCGGCGAGTTCGGCGGCGGAGGTCACGCAGGGGGCGTAGCCCAGCCCGTCGACCTCCATGTTGCCGTACTGGGCGTCGGGCTGGCCGGCCCGGCCGTGCCACAGGAGCATCCAGACCTGCCCGTGTGCGAGGGCCCCGAGCAGCGCCTCGTAGGCGTCATAGCGCCCGGGCGTGACCTGCCGCAGCATCTGCTCGACGTGCTCGGCCGCCGCCGCTCCCTGATGCGCACCCGCGCTCACGTGGTCCGTCCCTTCTCCCGGCAGGGCCTGCGCCCGCCCGTCGCTCCCAGCTTAGGGCGTGTCCGATGGGTCAGGGCCGGGTGTAAAAGGGCCGCACGCGCTCCAGCATCCAGTCGGCGACCGGGTCGCCCTGGGCGACGTCGAGCAGCACGAGCTGGACGGGCCAGGGCACCGGCACCCGGCCCAGGGCCCGGCCCAGCGCCGCGAGCACCTCGTCGCGGGCGCTGCCGTCGTACAGCCGCTCCGGAACGGTGTCCAACTGCACGCCCACGAAGAGCGCCGGCGTGTCGCCCTCGACGCTGGCCAGCGCGCGCCGGGCGGCGAGCACCGAGCCGGCGCCGGAGAACTCCAGGCCGGCGGCGGCCAGGAAGTCCACCGGCTCGTCCTGCCAGTCCGGTTCGAAGAGCCGCACCCGGGCGCCGGCGGCCTGCGGGCCGTCCAGTTCGGTCCGTCCCGCGCGGCACAGTTCGGCCACCGCGGGCGGCGGCAGCGGGACGCCGACGGTGCCGTCCGGATTGACCGCGATGCCCAGCATCGGCGGCAGCCCGCGGGCGAACTCCACGGCGGGCGCGACGGTGTACGACAGGTGGGTGCCGACGACCTTCAGGAACTCCTGCTCGGAGCTGAAGACGGGGACGTAGGCGGCGCCGCCGATCTCGACGGTGGGCAGGTCCAGGCCACCCGCCCCGGGGCCGGCGCTGTCCGGGCCGCCGCCCTCGGGCAGCGGCACCCACACCAGGCTGCGGCCCAGTACCTCGACGATCCGGCCGCCGGCCCCGGGGTGCCCGACCGACGCGGCCAGCACCTGCTCCAGCTCGTTGGCCGGCCAGGCCGGCTGCGGTATCCCCGCGTCCGGCACCTGCCCCGGCACCGCTCCGCCGTGCTGCGGGTAATTGTCCGGATAGTTCATCTCACCCACCCATTACTGGCCGCGCTGCCCGGCCCCTGAACCTGGCGGCGGGCCCATGGACCGCCGGTGGATCAGACCCTAACGGGCGGACCGCCGGGCGCCGAAGCCGGCAGTCTCACCCGAAGGTGACGCGCTGCAGCGCCCCGGCGGCGGGCCGGTCCAGCAGCACCGCGGAGGCGAAGCCCGCGGGGAGGCGGGACCGCTCGGCCCGGGCGAGAAGCCGGCGCACCGCCCGGCGGTGCCGGGCGAAGGCGTATCCCGACACCCCGCGGCCGCGGGCCCGTTGGCCGGTCAGCGCCGTCTGCGGCGGCACGTCGAGGAGGACCAGGTGCACCGCCCGGCCGTCGCGCCGGGCCGCCCGGGAGAGCCAGCGGCGCACCCACGCCAGCGTCCCGCAGTCGTGCACCACCACGCTCCCGCCGGAGCGGAGCGCCCGGCGCAGCGCACCGTAGTGCGCGGCCCGGACCAGCGGGCGGTAGAGCGCGTACGGGAGGCGGCGCAGCCGGCCGCGCTCCCAACGCTCGCGGGTGTCCTGGGAGTCGAGGCGGTGCACCGGGGCGCCGTGGCCGTCGCGCTCCGGCAGCACCCGCCGCATCAGGGTGCTCTTGCCGCTGCCCGGCAGCCCGGAGACCACGACGAGGTCGCCGGAGGGGAAACGGAGGACGGTGCGGGGATCGGTGCGGGAGGTGCGGGTGCCGTCCCGGAACCGGAGGTCGGTGATCCGGAGCCGGGCGGGCCGGACCGCGGGCCGCGGGGGCGCGGCCGGTGCCCCCTCCGATACGGGCCCCGGCGGTGCCACCCCCGCCACCCCCGCCGTCGTCGCGTACGCCGCTTCGCCGTGCACGTGATCGCCCCTCCCCCTCGGATCGGCCGGGTTCGGGACCCCGCCTTCCCGCAGAGTGTCAAGAAAGGGTAATGAGCAGCAAGTGATGAGCAGCAGGTGACGGCCGGGACCGCCACCGGATCCGGGGAAGCGGCCGCGGGTCGCGGCGGGGCGGCCGGTCGCGGAGCGGCGGCCGGGGCTCCTGTATCCGGCGATCCCGTGTAATGATGTGGCCGCCACGGGCACACCACTGGTCACTCGTGCGCAGCCAGCCAACTCCATACCGGCCGCTTGAACCCGCGCGGGAGAGTCCCCGGCCGCCACGGCGGGGCGCCGAAGGAGCAAGTCCTCCCTTGAATCTCTCAGGCCCCTATACCGCGCGGGCGAGGCAGATCTGAAAAGCGAGCCCCCGCCCGGTGAAGGGGGACGGCTCCACCCAAGGTGCAAACCGGGCTCGTTCGTGGGCTCCCGGTGAACCTCTCAGGTTCCGATGACAGATGGGGAGACCGTCTTGTCACCCATGCCTGGGAGCCCGGAACGATGACACAAGCCCCCCGCCTCACCGCGCTGGACGCCACCCACCGCGCACTCGGCGCGACCATGACCGACTTCGCCGGCTGGGACATGCCGCTGCGCTACAGCAGCGAACGCGAGGAGCATGTCGCGGTGCGCACCCGCGCCGGCCTGTTCGACCTCTCCCACATGGGCGAGATCACCGTCACCGGCCCGCAGGCCGGCGCGCTGCTCGACCACGCGCTGGTCGGCAACATCGGGGCCCTGAAGGTCGGCCGGGCCCGCTACACCATGATCTGCGCCGCCGACGGCGGCATCCTCGACGACCTGATCGTCTACCGGCTGGCAGAGCGGGAGTTCATGGTCGTCGCCAACGCCGCCAACGCCCAGGTGGTGCTGGACGCGCTGGCCGGCCGGCAGGCGGGCTTCGACGCCGCGGTCCGCGACGACCGGGACGCCTACGCGCTGATCGCGGTCCAGGGCCCGGAGTCCCCCGGCATCCTCAAGAAGATCACCGACGCCGATCTGGACGGGCTGAAGTACTACGCCGGACTGCCCGGCACGGTCGCCGGCGTCGAGGCGCTGATCGCCCGGACCGGCTACACCGGAGAGGACGGCTTCGAGCTGTTCGTCCGGCCGGCCGACGCGGCCGCCGTGTGGGAGGCGCTGACCGAGGCGGGCAAGGACGTCGGACTGGTCCCGTGCGGACTGTCCTGCCGCGACACCTTGCGCCTGGAGGCGGGGATGCCGCTGTACGGGCACGAACTGACCACCGCGCTCACGCCCTTCGACGCGGGCCTGGGCCGGGTCGTGAAGTTCGAGAAGGAGGGCGACTTCGTCGGCCGCGCGGCGCTGGAGGCGGCCGCCCGGCGCGCCGAGCAGAACCCGCCGCGCAAGCTGGTGGGCCTGCTCGCCGAGGGCCGCCGGGTCCCGCGCGCCGGCTACCCGGTCGTCGACGCCGACGGCACGGCGATCGGCGAGGTCACCTCGGGGGCGCCCTCCCCCACCCTCGGCCGGCCGATCGCCATGGCCTACGTCGACGCGGCGCACGCCGCACCGGGCACCGAGGGCGTCCGGGTGGACATCCGCGGCACCCACGAGCCGTACGAGGTCGTCGCACTGCCCTTCTACAAGCGGCAGAAGTAGCGGCCGGCGCCGGGCCGTCCGCGGCGCCCGCCACGGGCCCGCGCCGTCGCGTCCGGCGCCGCGTGTCTCACAGGGCGAGACAACCCTCGCGGACGCCGTCCGGGAGGCGCCCCCCATTCACGATCACACCCCCGCGTACAGGAGAATCGAGCCATGGACAACCCCCAGCAGCTGCGCTACAGCAAGGAGCACGAGTGGCTGTCGGACGCCGAGGGCGGCGTCTCGACGGTCGGCATCACCGAGCACGCGGCGAACGCGCTCGGCGACGTCGTCTTCGTGCAGCTCCCCGAGGTCGGGGCCACCGTCACCGCGGGCGCGTCCTGCGGTGAGCTGGAGTCGACCAAGTCCGTCAGCGACCTCTACTCGCCCGTGGACGGCGAGATCACCGCGGTCAACGAGGAAGTCGTCAACGACCCCTCGCTGGTGAACTCCGCCCCGTTCGAGGGCGGTTGGCTGTTCAAGGTGAAGGTCAGCGGTGAGCCGGAGGACCTGCTCACGGCCGACGAGTACACCGCCTTCGCCGCCGGCTGACGCCCCCGCGCCGGCTCCCGCCACCGCACGGGCGGGGCCGCGGCGCCCCGCCCGCTCCCCCTCTCCAGGAAGTCTCGGAAGTCTCATGTCGCTTCTCAACAGCTCCCTCCACGAGCTCGACCCCGACGTCGCCGCCGCCGTCGACGCCGAGCTGCACCGCCAGCAGTCCACCCTCGAAATGATCGCGTCGGAGAACTTCGCCCCGGTCGCCGTCATGGAGGCCCAGGGCTCGGTCCTCACCAACAAGTACGCCGAGGGCTACCCGGGCCGCCGCTACTACGGCGGCTGCGAGCACGTCGACGTCGTCGAGCAGATCGCCATCGACCGGATCAAGGCGCTCTTCGGCGCCGAGGCCGCCAACGTCCAGCCGCACTCCGGCGCGCAGGCCAACGCCGCCGCGATGTTCGCGCTGATCAAGCCGGGCGACACCATCCTGGGCCTGAACCTCGCCCACGGCGGGCACCTGACCCACGGCATGAAGATCAACTTCAGCGGCAAGCTCTACAACGTGGTGCCCTACCACGTCGACGAGAAGACCAACCTGGTCGACATGGACGAGGTCGAGCGCCTCGCCAAGGAGCACCGCCCCAAGCTGATCGTCGCCGGCTGGTCCGCCTACCCGCGCCAGCTCGACTTCGCCGCCTTCCGCCGGATCGCGGACGAGGTCGGCGCGTACCTGATGGTCGACATGGCGCACTTCGCCGGCCTGGTGGCCGCGGGTCTGCACCCCTCCCCCGTGCCGTACGCCCACGTCGTGACGACGACCACGCACAAGACGCTGGGCGGCCCCCGCGGCGGTGTGATCCTGTCCACCGCCGAGCTGGCCAAGAAGATCAACTCCGCGGTCTTCCCCGGCCAGCAGGGCGGCCCGCTGGAGCATGTGATCGCCGCCAAGGCGGTGTCCTTCAAGGTCGCCGCGTCGGAGGAGTTCAAGGAGCGCCAGCGGCGCACCCTGGAGGGCGCCAGGATCCTGGCCGAGCGCCTGGTCCAGGACGACGTCCGGGAGCACGGCGTCTCGGTGCTCTCCGGCGGCACCGACGTCCACCTCGTCCTCGTCGACCTGCGCGACTCGGCTCTCGACGGCCAGCAGGCCGAGGACCGCCTCCACGAGGTCGGCATCACCGTCAACCGCAACGCGATCCCGAACGACCCGCGGCCCCCGATGGTCACCTCCGGCCTGCGGATCGGCACGCCCGCGCTGGCCACCCGCGGCTTCCAGGCCGAGGACTTCCGCGAGGTCGCCGACATCATCGCCGAGGCGCTCAAGCCCACCTACGAGCGCGAGGCGCTCAAGGCCCGGGTCACGGCGCTGGCGGAGAAGTACCCGCTGTACCCGTCGCTGTGACGGGCCGGCCGCCGGGGCGCCACGGCCCCCGGTAGCCGCGGGCGGCGGACCGGCTCTCCGGCCCGCCGCCCCACCGGGCCCCGGGCCGGACCACCGCCCCGGGGCCGCTTCCGCCTGCCCGGACGCCCTTCCCCGCCCACCGCCGCCGCCACCGTCCGGCCTCGCCCCGTCCCCCTGTTCTCCCGCCATCGTTCTCCCGCCGTCCCCGGTGGCTTCCCCTGCCCGCCGCCTCCCGTCCGGCGGCATTCCCCCGCGAGCGGGTTACGCTCGACAGCCGGGCCGGAAAACACCCCATTCCTGCCCCGATGTGCTCCACCGTCCACCACGAGCAGACAAGGGAGTCAGCCCCCGTGGCCATCTCCGTCTTCGACCTCTTCTCCATCGGCATCGGGCCGTCCAGCTCCCACACCGTCGGCCCCATGCGGGCCGCCCGGATGTTCGCCGGCCGGCTCAAGAAGGACGGTCTGCTCGCCCAGACGGTCTCGGTCCGCGCCGAACTCTTCGGCTCGCTGGGCGCCACCGGCCACGGCCACGGCACCCCCAAGGCGGTGCTGCTGGGCCTGGAGGGCCACTCCCCGCGCACCGTCGACGTCGAGACCGCCGACGACGAGGTGGCGCGCATCCGCACCAGCGGCCGCCTCCGCCTCCTCGGCGCCGAGATAGGCGCCGCCCACGAGATCGACTTCGACGAGTCGACCCAGCTGATCCTGCACCGCCGCCGGTCGCTGCCGTACCACGCCAACGGCATGACCCTCTTCGCCTACGACGCGGCGGGCGCGCCCCTGCTGGAGAAGACCTACTACTCGGTGGGCGGCGGCTTCGTCGTCGACGAGGACGCGGTCGGCCAGGACCGCATCAAGCTCGACGACACCGTCCTGAAGCACCCCTTCCGCACCGGCGACGAACTCCTGCGGCTCTCCCAGCAGACCGGCCTGTCGATCTCCTCCCTCATGCTGGAGAACGAGAAGGCCTGGCGCACCGAGGAGGAGATCCGGGCCGGCCTGCTGGAGATCTGGCAGGTCATGCAGGGCTGCGTCACCCGCGGCATGTCCCGCGAGGGCATCCTCCCCGGCGGCCTGAAGGTCCGCCGCCGCGCGGCCAACGCCGCCCGCGCGCTGCGCTCCGAGGGCGACGCGGCGGCCCGCGCCATGGAGTGGGTCACCCTCTACGCCATGGCCGTCAACGAGGAGAACGCCGACGGCGGCCGGGTGGTGACCGCCCCCACCAACGGCGCGGCCGGCATCATCCCCGCGGTGCTGCACTACTACGTCAACTTCGTCCCCGGTGCCGACGAGGACGGTGTGGTGCGCTTCCTCCTCGCGGCCGGCGCCATCGGCATGCTCTTCAAGGAGAACGCCTCCATCTCGGGCGCCGAGGTCGGCTGCCAGGGCGAGGTCGGCTCCGCCTGCTCGATGGCCGCCGGCGGTCTCGCCGAGGTCCTCGGCGGCACCCCCGAGCAGGTCGAGAACGCCGCCGAGATCGGCATGGAGCACAACCTCGGCCTGACCTGCGACCCGGTCGGCGGCCTGGTCCAGATCCCGTGCATCGAGCGCAACGGCATGGCCGCGGTGAAGGCCGTCACCGCCGCCCGGATGTCCCTGCGCGGCGACGGCCGCCACCACGTCTCCCTCGACAAGGTCATCAAGACCATGAAGGAGACCGGCGCCGACATGAGCGTCAAGTACAAGGAGACGGCACGGGGCGGCCTCGCGGTGAACATCATCGAGTGCTGAGTCCCCCCGGACTCCTCCGCTCCCCGCCCCGGGCGTCGGCGAGTTGTGGCTCGTCGGCGGTCGGGGCGTTTGTGTGGGACGGAGCCGTCAGCGGCCGATCTCCCAGGCGAACGGGGGGAGTTCGCAGGCGCGGAAGTAGATGTCCAGGGCCTGGGGGGCGGGGACGAAGGGGTGGACGCGGGCGCCGTCGAGGCCAGGGAGGCGGCGGGCGCAGTGGTGGACGCAGCCGGCCACCTCGCGGCCGTGGCGGTCGATGAGCGTGGCGGCATCGGGCGGGCCGTCGCACGGGGTGGGATCGGCGGACGCGGCGGCGGGGCAGCGGCCGCGGGCGCCGGCCGGGCGGCGGGTGGGCGGGGCGCTCGTCTGCTGGGTCATTGCGGTCCCCCTGGTGCTGCGCTGGTGCGGATACGGGCGCGGCGCCGGCGGCGTTCGGGCGCGCTCACCGGTGCACAGGACAGTGGTGCTCGGCCCGGTGGGGGTCCATGCGGGCCTTGGTGAAGACCTGGGGCGTTCGTCAGCCAATCGTGGTCAAGCCCTGGGGGGAGGTCCCGTGGGGGCCGGCTGGCGCGGGACGGCCAGGGGGTCGAGGAGCAGCGCGAGCGGCAGCAGGGTGGCGGCCAGCAGCCAGCCGGCCAGGACGTCGCCGGCCCAGTGGACGCTCAGGTAGACGCGGGTCAGGCCGACGCCGAGGGCCCAGAGGGCGAGCAGGGCGCACCGGAGCCGGCCGGTGCCGGGGCGGGCGCGGCGCAGCACGCCCCAGGCCAGGATGCCGGCGGCCAGTGCGGCGGTGGTGGCGTGGCCGGAGGGGAAGGAGTGGCCGGAGGCGTGCGCGGCCCAGTCGGCGAGCGGCGGGCGGGGCCGGGCGAGCAGTTCCATCAGGCCGCGGCGGACGGCCTGGCCGGCGGCGAGGACGAGCAGCGCGCAGACCGCCGCGCGGAGCCGGCCACGGGTGCCGCGGCCGGCCAGCAGGCCGGCGAGGAGCGCCATCAGGTAGGGGACGGCGCCGGTGCCGGTGGCGGTCAGGGCGCCGGCCAGGGTGCGCAGCGGTTCGCCGTGGTGGGCGGTGGACCAGTCAAGGGCGGCCCGTTCGGGGGCGAGCGGGGCGCCGTGCCGCAGGGCCGTGGTGACGGCCGCGGCGGTGAACAGGGCGGCGGAGAGGGCCGCGAGGATGAGGAGACGGCCGGGGGGCGCGCCGAGGCGCGGGCCGCGGCCGGGGGCCGGGCGCGCGCCGTCGCACGGTGGGCCGGGGGCCCGCTCCGGCGGCGTCACCGGGTGGCGACCAGGGGGCGCAGCGGGGTCTCCCGGACGCGTTCGACGAGCGGCGCGGCACGCCGGGCGAGCGGCATGAGGACCGCGGCGACCAGGGTGCCGACGATCAGGCCGACGGCGACGTCGTGCGGGTAGTGGGCGCCGACCCAGACCCGGGAGGCGCCCATCAGGAGCGCGGCCGGGACGGCGAGGGCGCCGAGCCGACGGTCCAGGAGGAGCAGCGCGATCGCGGCGGAGGCGGCGATGGCCGAGTGGTTGCTGGGGAAGGACCAGTCGCCGAGCCCGGGGCACGGCTCGACGGTGACCACGGGCAGGGTCTGGCAGGGCCGCTGCTCGTGGAAGAACGCCTTGACCACGTCGTTGGCCACGTAGGCCAGCACGACGACGACCGGGACGGCGAGCGCCATCGCCATCGCCACCGGCGGCGCGTGCCGGCCCTCGCCGCGCGCCAGCCGGCGGCGGGAGCTGCCGCCGAGCCGCTGCCGGGCGCGCCACCAGGCGACCAGCATCAGCAGCGCGAAGACCCCCAGCCCGAGGTCGGTCCAGTAGGAGACCAGGACGTTGAGGAAGTGCGGCATGTCCTGGGCGAAGCCGGTCACTGAGGTGTACAGGCCGCCGTCGATCGAGGCTCCGCCGAAGGCGAGGTCGGTCACTGGGCTTACTCCTTGGCGGTGCATGGTGCGTGGGCCGGGTGCCGGGCGGCCCGTGTGGTGCGCCGGCCGCCCGTCGTGCTCCCTAAGTGTGCCGGGTCGGTCAGGGTGCCGGTGGCGCGGAGGCATGATCCGGCGCATCGCCGGGCGCCGCGTCCGGCCCGCCGGCCGGGCGCCCGGCGCGCGAGCGGAGCACCTCCAGCGCGATCGGGACCAGCGAGACCAGGACGACCAGGGCGACGGCCGGCAGCAGATACCGGTCGACGTTGGGCACCGAGGAGCCCAGGGCGTATCCGGCGAGGGTGAGGCCGAGCGTCCAGCCCAGGCCGCCGGCGGCCTGCCACACGGTGAAGGTGCGGGCCGGCACGTTGAGGGCGCCGGCGAGCGGGTTGAGCACGGTACGGACGATCGGCACGAAGCGGGCCAGCACGATCGCCTTGGCGTGGCCGTAGCGGGCCAGGTACTCCTCGGCGCGGGCGGCGCCCTCACGGAGCTTGCGGGAGCGGCCGCCGGCGAGCAGGGCGCGACCGCCGCGGCGGCCGATCCAGTAGCCGGTCTGCGAGCCGGCGAGGGTGCCGGCGGCCGCGGCGGTGAGGACCTGCGGCAGCGCGAGGTGGACGGCGCCGCCGACGCCGGGCGCGCACAGCAGTCCGGCGGTGAACAGCAGGGAGTCGCCGGGCAGGAAGAAGCCGACGAGGAGGCCGGTCTCGGCGAAGAGGACGACGGCGACGCCGAGCGCGCCGAAGGCGGCGAGCAGTGAGCCGGCGTCGAGGACGTTGACCGCCTGTGTGACGGCGGTGGCGGACAGTGCGGTGGCCGCTACGGCCATGTCAGTGGCCCCTCCCATAATGGGTTTCGGGCCTGCCGGGCGGCCGGCCCGACCGTCTACAGCCACGTAGACGGTCTACGGAACTGTAGACGACGAAAGGGTGGAGGGCGTTCCATGTCGGAGACATCCCCCGCGGCCCGCCGCCCCGCCGGCGAGCTGGAGGCGAGCGTGCTGGCGGCGCTGTGGGCGGCCGACGGACCGCTGACGCCCGCCGAGGTCCAGGGCGAGCTGGGCGGCGAGCTCGCCCGCACGACCGTCACCACCATCCTCAGCCGGCTGTACGACAAGGGCGCGGTCTCCCGCACCCGGGCCGGCCGCGGCTTCGCGTACTCACCGATACACGACTCCGCCGGCCTGACCGCCCGGCGGATGCGCAGCGAGCTGGACAAGCAGGACGACCGCACCACCGCGCTCGCCCGCTTCGTCTCCGAGCTGACCACCGAGGACGAGCGGCTGCTCCGCTCGCTGCTGGACGAGACGGACGCGCCCGGCCGGCGCCCCGGCTCCGAGCCCGGCCCCGGGTCCGGGACGACGCCATGATCTTCGCGGTCTGGATCCCGCTGCTGGTGCCGCTGCTGGCCGTGCCCACCGCGCGGCGACTGGCCGAGTCGCTGCCGCCGCGCGCCGCGGCCTGGCTGCTGGCCGGCTGCGCCGCCGTACTGGCCGCCTGCACGGCCGCGGCGCTGTGCCTGCTCACGGTCGCCGGGGCGCTGCGGCTGCCGCCGGTCGCGGCCTTCGGCCATCTGGTGCGGGCGCTGCCGGGCGCCGGCGCGGCGGTGACGGTCCCCGCCGCCCCGGTCGCCGGCGCACTGCTGGCCCTCTGCGCGTGCGCGGTCGCCCGCCGCGCCCTGCGCCACCGCGCCGAGCTGCGCACCGCCCGGCGCACCGCCGACGCCCACGGCCGGGCCGGCGACCTGTGCGTACTGCCGGACGCAGCGCCGGACGCCTACGCCCTCCCGGGCCGGCCGGGCCGGGTGGTGGTCACCGCCGGGATGCTGCGGGCGCTGCCGCCGGCCGAACGCGAGGCGCTGTTCGCCCACGAGCGCGCCCACCTCGCGGGCCGCCACCACCTCTTCCTGCTGACCGCCGCGCTGGCCGCGGGCTGCCATCCGCTGCTCCGCGGCCTGCGCTCCCCGCTGGCGTACGCGCTGGAGCGCTGGGCCGACGAGTCCGCCGCCTCCCGGGTGGGCGACCGCCAGGTCACCGCCCGGGCCATCGGCCGCGCCGCGCTGGCCGCGCGCACGCACCCCGCGGCCGCGCCCCGCCCGGGCACGGCGCTCGCCGCGACGGCCGGCCCGGTGCCCCGCCGGGTCGCCGCCCTGCTGACCCCCGACCGCCCGGCGGACCGCCCCCGCGGCCGCGCCGCGCCGGTCGGCCACCGGCTGATAGCCGCCGCCCTGCTGGCCTGCGTCACGGTCTCCGCGGCCGGCGCGGTGGACGCCGCGGCCGACCTCCACCGCACGGTGGAATCGGCCCAGGGGGAGCCCAAGGGCCGCTAGGGACAGGGTAGTTGGGCCACCGGGCCCACCCGGCCGCGTCGCGTCGCGCCCGGCCCGGCCACGGGAGCACCGCCCCGGACGCCCGCGTCGCCTGCCCCCGGCCGCCGGCCCGCCGGCCACGCCGCCATCACGGCAACGCCACCCAGCCCGCGTCCTCCAACGCCCATGGCGCACGCGGGCCTGAAGCGGCCGGGGCGCACGCGGGCCTGAAGTGGCGTGGGCGCACGCGGGCCCGGGACGGCCGGGCGCATCCGGGCGCCGCGACCGTCCGCCGCAAACCCCCGCCCCATCCGCACCACCCGCCCCACCCGCGCCATGCGTCACCAACTCCCCTGTGCTGCTGGGAACTTCGGCGCGGCGATCTGGCGTCTCCGGTCGTGAACATGCTGAACTGCTAGAGGGGGCGGCAGCCGCTTCGAGCAGATGGCGCTTCGTATTCCGCAGGTCCGACGGGCAGGAGGCCGCTCATGCTGCACGGTGTCGATGTCAGTGCGTACAACACCGGGTATTCCGCCAAGGGGCTGGACTTCGTCTTCATCAAGGCCACCGAGGGCCACACCTACACCAACCCGCACCAGTCGGCCCAGGCGGCACGGGCCCGGGAAGCGGGCGCCGTGGTCGGCTTCTACCACTTCCTGTGGCCGGGCAACATCGCCGCCCAGGCCCGCTACTTCGTCGAGCAGTGCGCGTCGCTCCAGGGCGACCTGCTGGCCGCCGACTGGGAGACCACCGGCTCCGGCACCCAGGCCAGCAACGCGCAGAAGGACGAGTTCCTCCGGGAGGTCAAGAAGCTGCGCCCCACCCACCGGGTGCTGCTCTACTGCAACCGCGACTTCTGGCTGCACCGCGACACCACCTCGTACGCCGCGGACGGGCTGTGGATCGCCGACTACGTCACCGCCGGCGAGCCGCGGATCAAGGCGAAGTGGCGCATCCACCAGTACACCGACTCGCCGCTGGACAAGGACGTCATGGCCTTCGGCAGCAAGGCCGAGCTCAAGAAGTGGGCGCACCCGGCATAAACTTCTCCGGCAGTAACCGGACACGCCTGGCCGACACTCCGCGTGACACGATCCCGCGGCGGGCGCACAGTGCGTGACGCAATCGCGTAAGGAGCACCCGTGACGGACCCGTCGGCCCAGGCCGTGCAGCAGGAGATAGCCCGCGAACTCCAGGTGCCCGCGGAGTTCGACGCCGAGCGGGAGATCGAGCGCCGGGTGTCCTTCCTCACAGCGCAGCTGACGTCGACGGGGCTGCGCGCCCTGGTGCTCGGCATCAGCGGCGGCGTCGACTCCACCACCGCGGGCCGGCTCTGCCAGCTCGCCGTGGAGCGGGCCCGCGCCGAGGGTCATGACGCGACCTTCTTCGCGATGCGGCTGCCCTACGGCGAGCAGGCGGACGAGAAGGACGCGCAGCGCGCGGTGGAGTTCCTGCGCGCCGACCGCCTGCTGACCGTCGACGTCCGCCCGGCCAGCGACGCCGCCCTGGCCGCCGCCGTCGACGCCGGCGTCGTCTTCCGCGACGCCCACCACCAGGACTTCGTGCACGGCAACATCAAGGCCCGGCAGCGCATGATCGCCCAGTACGCGGTTGCCGGCGCCGAGAACGGCCTGGTCGTGGGAACCGACCACGCCGCCGAGGCGGTCTCCGGCTTCTTCACCAAGTTCGGCGACGGGGCGGCCGACGTGGTCCCGCTGACCGGCCTGACCAAGCGCCGGGTGCGCGCCCTCGCCCGGGCGCTGGGCGCCCCGGCCGAGCTGGTCGAGAAGGTCCCCACGGCCGACCTGGAGACCCTGGACCCGGGCAAGCCCGACGAGGACGCCCTCGGCGTCACCTACGACCAGATCGACGACTTCCTGGAGGGCCGGCCGGTCGAGGAGACCGCCTTCGCGGCGATCGTCCGGCGCCACCGCCTCACCGCCCACAAGCGGGAGCTGCCGATCGCGCCCTGAGCGGGGCGAGGCGGGGCCGCGGCCATGACCGGGCGCGCCCCGGCACCGAGCGGTCATGCGCCGGCCAGGGAGCGGTCACCGGCCCGGTGCTAAACCATGGGCCGGAACGGGCATGCATCCGGCCATGGGAAGCCACGAAGTGCGATCGGAAGATCAACTGTCAGTGGGGCCGCCTACTCTCCACGGCATGGGTGACGCACGCCTGACCGAACTCCAGACCGCGCTGACCACTGCCTCCGACCTCGCCTCCGCCCTCCGCGCCGCGCCGACCCGGCGGGACGCCGACCAGCTCGTCGACGTCCTCCGCCAGGCGCTGACGGTGGCCGGCTCACTGGGCGGGACCGCCGGCCCGACGGGCTGCGCCCTGCATCCGCACGGCGCGGTGGACCCCCTCCACGGCGACCCGGACGACCCGCTGCCGCCGGGGTACGGCAAGTGCCTGCTGTGCAACGACCGCCGTCGCCGGGCGGACGCGCAGCAGCCGCACGTCCGCCCGTGCACCCGGCCCCGGCCGCACCCGGGCTGGCACCGCCGACTGAGCGCGTAGCGACGGCTAACCGGAGGTGCGGTCCCGGGCGCCGGGGCCGGTCTCGTCGCGGTCCGGCGCGGTGTCCCGCTTCCGGTCCGGGCGCAGGGCGAGGCGGCCGAGCACCGCGGCGACGGCCAGCGCGGCCAGGGCCAGCAGCAGCGCGTCCGGTACGCCGTTCCCCAGGCGGGCCGCCCACTCCTCCAGGCGGCCCTCGGTCTCCGCGCTCAGGATTCCGGGCAGCGCGCTGGTCCCGTTGAAGCGCAGGAACAGCACGCCGATGCCGATGAAGAAGAGGCCGGAGACCAGGGACGTGGTGTGCAGCCGCAGCCGGCCGAGGGTCAGCTCGCGGCCGCGCAGCCAGCCCCGGGTGCCGAGCCGGAAGCGGTCCCACAGCAGCGCCAGCAGGAACAGCGGCAGCGCCATGCCCAGCGCGTAGACCGCGAGCATCGAGGCGCCGTAGAGCGGTGAGCCGCTGACCGCGGTCACGGTGAGCACCGCGCCGAGGATCGGCCCGGCGCAGAAGCCGGCCAGGCCGTAGACGCAGCCGAGCAGGAAGGTGGAGAGCGCGGTGCGCGGGGTGATCCGGGCGGCCGCGGCCTGGGCGCGCCGGGAGGCGAAGCCGAGGCCGAGGATCTGGGCCAGGCCGAGCGCTATCACCAGCCAGCCGCCGACGGCGATCAGCAGGTCGCGGTGGCCGTTGAAGAGCCGGCTGGCGGCGGTGCTGGCGGCGCCCAGCGGCACCAGGGTCGTGGCCAGCCCCAGGTAGAAGACGCCGGTGCGGGCCAGCAGCCGGCCGGTGCCGGCCAGCGAGTAGGCGAAGAACGCCGGGAGCAGCAGGGCGCTGCACGGGCTGACCAGCGCCAGCGCACCGCCCAGGAACGCGGCGAGGTATCCGATGTCGGCGGTCACTTGCCGGCTCCCGCGGCGCCGTGCTTCTTCGCGGCCGCGGCGGCCTGCTCGACGGCCCGCTCGAAGACCGCGGTGTCCTGCGCTCCGGCGATCGGCCGGCCGTTGACCAGGAAGGACGGGGTGGACTGGACCCCGAGCTGGTAGCCCTCGTCCTGGTCCTTCTTCAGGGCCTGTGCGGCGGCCGGGCCGTTGATGTCGGCGCGGAACTTCTCCAGGTCCGGCACGCCGGCGGTGCGGGCCAGGTCGACGAGCTTGTCCTCGGCGAGCGCGTCGCCCTTGCGGGTCTTGGCGTAGAGCTCGTCGTGCAGCTGCCAGAACTTCCCCTGCCGGCCGGCCGCCCAGGACGCTCGGGCGGCGCGCTCGGAGTCGGCGCCGAAGACGGGGAAGTTGCGGAACTCGATGCGCAGGGTGCCGGCGTCGACGAACTTCTTCACCAGCGCGGGCTGGGTCTCCCTGGTGAAGCGGCCGCAGAACGAGCACTGGTAGTCGGCGTACTCGACGAGGACGACCGGGGCGTCGGGCTTGCCGACGGCCAGCGGGTCGCCGGGGGTGCGGCGGCTGGTGCGGGTCGCGAGCTCGTCGTACAGCTTCTGCTGGGCGGGGTCGTCCTGCTGTGCGGCGGAGGCGCCGCCGTCCGGGGCGGCGGAGGCGGTGGTGTCGCGGCCGTTCTCGACGGCCTTGCCGACCGCGATGGCGATGGCGAGGACGGCCACCACGAGCGCGAGGACCGCGCCGACGGCGGCGAGTTTGCGGGCAGGGGAGGCGGAAGCGGGCATGCGGAAGCTCCTGAGGTGCGGAGGTAAGGGGAAAGAGGGCAGCCGGGAGTGGGGGCCGGGCGGCCTATATCCGCAGTACGGGCAGGAGCGCGGTGTGGTCCGGGACGGGGGCGCCGCCGGTGGGCGGGCGGGCCAGCGCGAACCGGTGGGGCAGGTCGGCGGCGAGCGGCCCGGGGGCGGTGACGTCCGCGGCGAGCGGCTCGGCGCGGTGCGGTGCGGGCAGCGGGGCGCCCTCGCCGGGGCTCGGCGCATGGCGGCCGGAGCAGTTCTTGACGCCGTCGGCCACCGCGACGGGGGCGGTGGCGGCGGGGTGCGCGGCGGACGCCGCGGCCGGGCCCGCGGGGCCGCTCCGCCAGATCTCGGCGGCGGCCGCCGCGCGACCGGCGAGCCATGCCTGGTCGCCGCCGATCCGGCAGAGCAGCGGCCCGAAGGCGACCGCGAGGAGGAGCAGCAGGGTCAGCGTCGCCGAGCGGCGCAGCCGGTGCATGGTCCCCCCTTCGCCGTCGGGCCGTTCGTTCGGAACGTCCCATCCTACGGATCGCCGGCGCGACGGCCACCGCGGTGGCATAGGTCACTCCGGGCGCACCCTTCCTTTAATGACGGAATGTCCGGCGATTTCCGTTTTTCGGGCTTTGGTGGAGGGTGGCCCGGCCTGCCATAGTCGTCCGCGGCGCCCCCTGCCGATGGCGGGGCCGGTCGCCGCCGGCCGCGCGGGCACCCCCCTTCCGCCCGTGCACGGCCGGGTACTGGGGCTCACCCCGCGTCACCCGCGGGAGGGCCCCAGTCCCGTCTCCGGGCAGGCCCCCGGACCGGGCCGCGCGGGCGCGCTCAGCGGTCGCCGACCCGGATCTCGAACCAGGTCGTCTTGCCGCGCGGCAGCAGATCCACGCCCCAGCGGTCCGAGAGCTTGTCGACGAGGAAGAGCCCGCGGCCGCTGACGTCCATCGGCTGCACCGGCATCAGGCACGGCAGACCGCGCGAGGGGTCGCGCACCTCCACCCGGATCCAGCCGCGGCGGCGCAGTATCCGCAGCCCGAACGTCCGGGCGCCGGTGTGCCGTACGGCGTTGCCGACCAGCTCCGAGACCAGCAGCACCGAGTGCTCGGCGAGCTGCGGCGAGAGGGACCACTGGCGGAGCAGGACGGCGGCGGTGAGCCGGCGCGCGGTCCGCGCCGACTGCGGGCGCGAGGGGAGCCGGACCTCGCCCAGGGTCGGGTCCCCGACCAGGCCGGGCCCGGCGGGCGGGCGGGCGGCCGGCGACGGGTCCACGGGAGCCGGGGTCGTCTCCCCCTCCGCACCGGGAGCTTCCCAGTGCGGGGCCGCGCCGCTCCGCGGCCGCGGCTGCTCCGTTCCATCGAGGCCCGCCATGCCCCCCATGATGACCGTTCGCGGTCGCGCCGGGGGACGGAACCCGGGGAATCCCTTGTCCGGAATCATGGCCTCCGCGCCTCCCCCACGACATATGCCAACGGCAGCACGAGCTCGGCCCTACCGCGCTGACCTGCGACAACTCCCCGTGTACGACGGGGCGGTGGGAGTCGGCAGCGCGTCCCCGTTACGGTGGGACGAAGTTTTCCGCAATTCGCCCACACGAGGCATGCGGTACCGGCCAAACCCCATGCACCCCGTCAACACCACGCGCCTCAGCGGAACTTGGCCTTGCCCGGCCCCTCCTCGACGAAGCTGCGCATCCCGATCTCCCGGTCCTCGGTCGCGAACAGCCCGGCGAACCAGGTGCGTTCGATCGTCAGCCCGGTGTCGAGGTCGGTCTCCAGCCCCGCGTCGACGGACTCCTTGGCGGCCCGCAGCGCCAGCGCCGGCCCCGCCGCCAGCCGCGCCGCCCAGGCGTGCGCCTGCGCATGGACCTCGTCGGCCGGCACCACGCGGTCCACCAGCCCGATGGCCAGCGCCTCGTCGGCCTTCACATGGCGGCCGGTGAAGATCAGGTCCTTGGCCTTGGACGGGCCGACCAGCCGGGCCAGCCGCTGGGTGCCGCCGGCGCCCGGGATCAGGCCGAGCAGGATCTCCGGCTGGCCCAACTTGGCGTTGTCGGCGGCGATCCGGTAGTCGGCACAGAGCGCCAGTTCGCAGCCGCCGCCGAGGGCGTAGCCGGTGACCGCGGCGACCACCGGCTTGGGGATCCGGGCCACCGCGGTGAAGGAGTCCTGCAGCGACTTGGACCGGACGACCATGGCGGCGTGGTCCATGGCCTGCATTTCCTTGATGTCCGCGCCGGCCGCGAACACCTTCTCGCCGCCCCAGAGCACGACGGCGCGGACGTCGTCGCGGCGGCCGGCCTCCTCGGCCAGTTCACGGAGCCGGTCCTGGGTGGCGATGTCCAGGGCGTTCATCGGCGGGCGGTCCAGGCGGATGGTGCCGACACCGTCGGCGACCTCGAGATGCACAGTCATGCCGGGCAGGTTAGTACGCGTTAACGCGCCGCGCCGCCCCGCCCCCGGCCGTCCTTCCGCCCGGCCGCGGCGCTACGCCGACGGGCCGCCCCGCGACCGCCACTGGTCCCAGGAGAGGTTCCAGTCGCCGAAGCCGTTGTCGGGCCGGATGGTGCGGTCGTGGGAGTTCCGGACGACGACCACGTCGCCGATGAGGGAGTTGCGGTAGAACCAGGCCGCCGGGGTGTCCGGATCGCCGCCGCCGCGCACGTCGTAGAGGCCGACGCAGCCGTGGCTGGCGTTGCGGGTGCCGAACGCGGCGCGGCCGGACCAGTAGTTGCCGTGGATGAAGGTGCCGGACGTGCTCAGCCGCATCGCGTGCGGGACGTCCTTGATGTCGTACTCGCCGCCGAAGCCGACGGTGTCGCCGTTCATCCGCGTCACCGGGTGCTTCTCGCTGATCACCATCCGGCCGTTGTAGGTCTCGGTGCCCGGGGCGCCCGCGGTGATCGGGACCGTCCGCAGGGTCCGGCCGTCGCGGACCACCGTCATCTGCTTCGTCCGGGCGTCGACGGTGCTGATCTGGCTGCGGCCGACGGTGAAGGAGACCTGCTTGGCCTGGGTGCCGTAGACGCCCGGGCGGCCCTCGACGCCGTCGAGGTCGAGCCGGAGGGTGACCCTGGTGCCGGGTGCCCAGTACTTCTCGGGGCGGAAGTCGAGGCGGTCGTTGCCGAACCAGTGGCCGGCGATCGGGACGGCGGGGCGCGCGGTGACGGTGATGGCCCGCTCGACGGCCCTGGGGCGGGTGATGCCGCGGGTGAAGCGGATCGAGACCGGCATCCCGACGCCGACCAGCTGGCCGGTCTCGGGGGTGTACTGGCCGATGAAGGTGTTCTTCGGGACGAGGGTGGTGAACGTGGTGTGCTCGGCGGCCTGCCGGCCGCGGGCGTCCACCGCCACCGCGTCGACGGTGTACCGCGTCGAGGCGCCGAGGTGGCCGTCGGGCTTCCAGAGGGCACCGCCGCCGGATATCTTCCCGTCGACCTCGTTGCCCCTGGGGTCGGTGACCTTGACGGAGCGCAGCCGCCCGCGCCGGGCGGTCACCTCCAGGGCGCCGCTGGTGGCCACCTCCCGGGCGCCGTCCCGGGGCGCTATCACCACGGCGGCCTGCGAGGCGGCGGGGTCCGGCCCCCGGCCGGGCGCGGTGCCGCCCGCGCCGCCGCAGGCGGAGACGAGGAGCAGCAGCGGAGCGAGCAGCAGGCCGAGCGGCGCGCCCGCGCGGCGCACCCGCCGCCGGCGCCCCGGCTCCCCCGCCATCGGCTGGACGTACACGACTGGCCCCTTCCCCCTCGCACGGCCGGCGATCCGGCACCCCGGCGCCTCGACCGGGTCCGTACCTCCAGGCAACCACACCGCACTGACAGTCAACTCCCCCCGGAGGACGGGGTTTAGTCACCCGCGGCGGGTGGGTGCGCGGCCATGCGTACGAGCGCCGGGCGGTGGCCCCGGGGGCGCGCGGGCGGCGGGCCGGTTCAGTGCAGCGCGCTGCCCGCGCGCCAGGCCGCCCAGGGCATGTTCCAGCCGCCGAGGCCGTTGTCGGGGGCGACGGTGCGGTCCGGGGAGTTGCGGACCTCCACGGTGTCGCCGACGATCGAGTTCCGGTAGAGCCAGCCGGCCGGGGTGTCCGGGCCGCCGCCCCGGACGTCCGGCAGCCCGACGCAGCCGTGACTGGTGTTCAGGCCGCCGAAGACCGCCCGCGGTGCCCAGTAGTTGCCGTGCAGGAAGGTCCCGGAGCGGGTCAGCCGCATGGCGTGCGGCACGTCCGGGATGTCGTACTCGGCGCCGAAGCCGACGGTGTCGCCGTCCATCCGGGTCACCGCGTGCCGCTCCAGGATCACCATCGTCCCGTTGTAGGTGGGGTTCGCGGTGTTGCCCGCGGTGACCGGCAGGGTGGCCACCACCTTGCCGTCCCGGCGGACGGTCAGCGTGTGCCGGGCGGCGTCGACGGTGCTGACCTGGTCGCGGCCCACCTGGTACTGGAGGGTCTTGAGCTGGATCCCGTAGGCGCCGGGGCCGGTGCGGACCTCGCGCAGCCGCAGGTGGACGGTGAGGCGGGTGCCCGGTCGCCAGCGGTTCCGGGGCCGGAAGTCCAGCCTCCGGTGGCCGAACCAGTGGGCGGCGATCTCGACGGCGGGCCGGGCGCCGACGGTGACCGCGCGTTCGACGGCGGCGCGGTCGGTGATCGGGCGGTTGAAGACCAGCGAGAAGATCAGGCCGGTGCCGACGGTGGTGCCGCTCTCCGGCGAGTAGAGGCCGATGACGCGGTGCGGGGGCGCGAAGGTGTTGAAGGCGGTGTGGCGGGTGGTGCGGCGGCCGGTGTCGTCCACTGCGACCGCGTCGACGGTGTACCGGGAGGCGAGTTCGAGGGAGGCGGAGAGCGGCCGCCAGATCGTGCCGTCGCGGGAGATCCGGCCGGCGACCGGCTGCCGGCCGCTGCCGCCGGTGCGGTTGACCTCCACCCGTTCCAGCCGGCCCGCCGGGACCCGGACCTCCAGCCGGCCGTTGGCCCGTACGCCGCGGGCGCCGTCGCCGGGGACGATCCGGATCGCCTCCTCGGGGGTGGGCGGCCCGCCGAGGAGGCCCCGTTCGGCGCAGCCGGCCAGCGCCGCCGCGCCGGTGAGCACGCCCAGCAGCGCCCGGACGGCGCGGCGCGGGCGGCGCGGCCGGGGCGCGCGGCGGGCCGCCGGGCCGTCCCCCGGTGCGCGGTCCGCGGTGCGGCCGCCGGTGTCGCCCCCTGGTCGAAGATGCTGATGGCCGGTCATATCCCGGATTGTGACGGATAATTCGCAAGTTGGACGGTATGCCGCGAAGAGGAATGTCATGCCGCGCCGACCGGGCCCGCGACGGGAAGCGTGCGGCAACGCCCGGTTGCGGGCAGAAGAACGGTGAACCATCGTGCACCGCGGGCGGCGGCCCAGCGCCCGGCCGGGACGCCGTGCCCGGGCGCCGCCGCCCGGCCCAGGGCCTGCCCGGTGGAGCAGGCCCCAGCCCCGAGCCGCAGGAGGCCGGCACGTGTCCAGCGCACCCGAGCAGGAGGCGGTGGCGGACGAACCGCTCGCCCCGCCCGCGGACGTCCGCCCCGGCAGCCCGACGCCCCTGGGGGCCCGCTACCGCACCGGGGCGGGCGGTGTCGCGGGCACCAACTTCGCCCTGTGGGCGGGCGGCGCCGAGGCCGTCGAGGTGTGCCTGTTCGACGACGAGGGGCAGGAGACCCGCTGCTCCCTCACCGAGCTGACCCACGAGATCTGGCACGGCTTCCTGCCCGGCATCCGCCCCGGGCAGCGCTACGGCTACCGGGTGCACGGCCGCTGGGACCCCTGGACCGGCGCCCGCTGGAACCCAGCGAAGCTGCTGCTCGACCCGTACGCCCGGGCCGTGGACGGCGACTTCGGCACCCGCACGGAGACCGGACCCACCGGTCCCGCGCTGCCCGCCCAGCTCTACGGCCACGTCCGGGACTGGCCCGAGCAGCACATCGCCGACACCGTACGGGACGACCGCGACTCGGCGCCGTACGTCCCCAAGGGGGTGGTGGTCGGCGACGGGGAAGAGGGGGCGGACGGGGCGGACGAGTGGCAGGACGACCGGCGGCCCAAGACACCATGGCCGGATTCCGTCCTCTACGAGCTGCACGTCCGGGGGTTCACCATGCGCCACCCGGGCATCCCGGAGCGCCTGCGCGGCACCTACGCGGGGCTGGCCCACCCGGCGGCGCTGGCGCATCTGACCCGGCTGGGGGTGACCGCGGTCGAGCTGCTGCCGGTGCACCAGTTCGCGCACGAGGACCACCTGGTGCGCCGGGGCCTGCGCAACTACTGGGGCTACAACTCCATCGGCTATTTCGCGCCGCACGCCGGCTACGCCGCCACCGGGACCCGCGGCCAGCAGGTCGGCGAGTTCCGGCGGATGGTCCGGGCGCTGCACGACGCGGGCATCGAGGTGATCCTCGACGTCGTCTACAACCACACCGCGGAAGCCGGTGAACGGGGACCGACCCTCTCGCTGCGCGGCATCGACAACCGCGGCTACTACCGCCTCCAGGGGGACGCCCGCCGCTACGCCGACTACACGGGCTGCGGCAACACCCTCCACGTCGTCCAGCCGCACGTCCTGCGGCTGATCACCGACTCGCTGCGCTACTGGGTCACCGAGATGGGCGTGGACGGCTTCCGCTTCGACCTGGCGGCCGCGCTGGCCCGCTCCCTGCACGACGTGGACATGCTCTCCCCGTTCCTGGCGGTGATCGCCCAGGACCCGGTGCTGCGCCGGGTCAAACTGATCGCCGAGCCGTGGGACGTCGGCTCGGGCGGCTACCAGGTCGGCGCCTTCCCACCCCTGTGGACGGAGTGGAACGACCGCTACCGCGACACCGTCCGGGACTTCTGGCGCGGCGCCATCCACGACGTCCGCGACCTGGGCTACCGGCTCTCCGGGTCCAGCGACCTCTACGCCTGGGGCGGCCGCCGCCCGTACGCCTCGGTCAACTTCGTCACCGCGCACGACGGCTTCACCCTGCGCGACCTGGTCAGCTACGAGCACAAGCACAACGAGGCCAACGGCGAGGACAACCGCGACGGCACCCACGACAACCGGTCCTGGAACTGCGGCGCCGAGGGCCCGACCGACGACCCGGACGTCACCGCGCTGCGCCGCCGCCAGCTCCGCAACCTGCTGACCACCCTGCTGCTGTCCACCGGTGTGCCGATGCTGGTGGCCGGCGACGAGATGGGCCGCACCCAGGGCGGCAACAACAACGCCTACTGCCAGGACAACCCCATCGGCTGGGTCGACTGGTCGCTGCTGGCCGATCCGCACTGGCGCGCGCTGGCCGGCCTCACCGCCCGGCTGATCGCGCTGCGCCGGGCCCATCCGGTGCTGCGCCGCCGGGCGTTCTTCTCCGGGCGCCCGCAGCACCGCGGCGGCCTGCGGGACCTGGCGTGGTTCCGGTCGGACGGCACGGAGATGACCGAACAGGACTGGTACGCCCCCGGCGCCACGCTGGCCATGTACCTCTCCGGCAACGACATCCCGCAGCGCGACGCCCGCGGGGTCCGGGTCACCGACGACAGCTTCCTCGCCGTCCTGCACGCCGGCGCGGACCCCCGGGCGGTGGTACTGCCCGGCCTGCCCTGGGCCGGCGCGTACGAGCTCCTGGTGGACACCTCGGTGGAGCCGCCGCCGGACGGGGCGGCCGAACGGCCGCCGGAGCGCGGCCCGTTGGCGGCCGGAACCGAACTCACCGTGCCGGGGCGGACGGTGCTGCTGTTCCGGGCGGTGCCGGGGTGATGTTCCGGGGGCGACGCCGGGGTGGCGTTCCGGGGTGACGTCGCGGTGACGGCCGCCGGGCGGTGGCACGCCAACTGACGGACGCAGTAGCCCACTTCACGACAGGGACGGATACCGGCCCGCCCCTGCCCCGTTCCGGACGGCTCGGCGAAAACCGCGGGAGCGTTGTCAGTGGCGCGCCGTACGCTCGCGGGTGATGGTCACGACCGCGCGTTCGACGTCCTCGGGCGAGCGGACCGGAGCGGTACGGCGCTCCGCGGTCCGCTCGCTGCTCCGCCTGTGGCCGTTCGTCCGCCCGGTGCGGGCGCGGCTGTTCACGGCCGCGGGCGTGGCCGTGGTGGCGTCCTGTCTGTCGGTGGTCCTGCCGCTGGTGCTCAAGTGGCTGGTGGACGGGCCGGTGGCGCACGGGGACACCGCCGGGGTGTGGCGGGGCGGCGGGTATCTGCTGCTGCTCGGGCTGGCCGAGGCGCTGCTGTTCGGGCTGCGCCGCTGGCTGGTGGCGCGGCCGACGGCCGCGGTGGAGGCCGCGCTGCGGGAGGCGCTGTACCGCCATGTGCAGCGGCTCCCGGTCTCCTTCCACGACCGCTGGTCCTCGGGCCAGCTGCTCTCCCGGGCCACCACCGACCTCCAGCTGCTGCGTCAGTTCCTGGTCTTCCCGCTGACGTTCCTGCTGGTCAACGGCGCGACGATCGCGGTGGGCGGGGTGCTGCTGCTGGCCCAGGAGTGGTCGCTGGGGCTGGTGCTGATGGCGCCGGTGCTGCCGCTCGCGGCGGTGTGCTCGCTCTTCCAGACCCGCTACGGACAGGCCGCGCGCCGGGCCCAGGACCAGGTCGGCGATCTGACCACGGTCGTCGAGGAGTCGGTGCTCGGTATCCGGATCATCAAGGGGTTCGGGCGGCACCGCAGCCAGGCCCGCGCGTTCCGGGAGCTGGCCCGTGCGGTGCGCGGCACCGAGCTGCGCAAGGCCCGGCTGCTGGCCGTCATCTGGGGCGTCAACTCCCTTCTCCCGGAGGCGGCGTGGGGCGCCGCGCTGGTGCTCGGCACGGTCCGGGTGGCCGACGGGCGGCTGTCCGCGGGCACCCTCGTCGCGTTCCTGTCGACGGCGCTGGCGCTGCGCTGGCCGGTGGAGTCGATCGGCTTCATGGTGGCGATGAGCAGCGCGGCGGCGACCGCCGCCGACCGGTGTTTCGAGGTGCTGGACGAGCCGGCCGTCGAGGAGGCCGGGGCGCGCCCGCCCGCGGCGCCCGCGGACGGCCGGCGGGCCCGCGGCGGGCTGGTCTTCGAGGGGGTGGAGTTCCGGTATCCCGACGCCGCGCCGGACGCCCCGCCGGCCCTCCGGGGCGTCGATCTGCACGTCCGGCCCGGGGAGACGATGGCGCTGGTCGGGGCGACCGGCAGCGGCAAGACCACCCTGACGGCACTGGTGCCGCGGCTGTACGACCCGACGGCCGGCCGGATCCTCCTGGACGGCCGGGATCTGGCCGGGCTCGGCCGCGCGGAGGCCCGGGCGCTGGTGGCGGTGGCCTTCGAGGAGCCGACCCTGTTCTCGGCGTCGGTGGCGGAGAACGTCCTGATGGGCGCGGCGGACGGCCGGGAGGCGGAGCGGGCGGCGGATCTGCGGCGGGCGCTGCGGGTGGCGCAGGCCGAGGAGTTCGTGGCGGCCCTGCCGCGGGGCGCCGCCACGGGGGTCGGCGAGCAGGGGATGAGCCTGTCGGGCGGGCAGCGGCAGCGGCTGGCGCTGGCCCGCGCGGTGGCCGGCCGGCCGCGCTTCCTGATCCTCGACGACCCGCTCTCCGCGCTCGACGTGCACACCGAGGCCCGGGTGGAGCAGGCGCTGCGGGAGGTGCTGGCGACCACCACCGCGCTGGTCGTCGCCCATCGCCCGTCCACGGTGCTGCTGGCCGACCGGGTGGCGCTGCTGTCCGGCGGCCGGATCGCCGCCGTCGGCACCCACCACCAACTGCTGCGGGAGAACGCCGAGTACGCGGCGCTGATGACCGGCGGCCCGGAGCGCGGCGGCACCGGGCGGCCCGAGGAGGAGGGCGGGCGATGACGACGACGGAGACCGGCCGGCCGGCCGACGGTCCGGGCGGCGACGCCCCCGGAGGGCCCGGCCACCGCACCGGACGGACCGCCGCCGACACGCCGCGCCACCCGCGGCACGGCGTCCCCGAGGGCGTCCCCGAGGGCATCCCCGAGGACACCCATGAGGGCACCCCCGACGGCACCCGCACCGCTCTCCCCGACGGTCCGCCGGACGCGTTCGAGGCCGATCTGCTGCCCACCCCGAAGGGCGCCTCGCGCACCCTGCTGCGTTCGCTGCTGGCCCCGCACCGCGCCCGGGTGGCGGCCGCCTCCGCCGCGCTGCTGCTCCAGCAGGCCGCCGCCCAGACGGGCCCGCTGCTGGTGGCCTACGCCCTGGACGGCGCGGTGCCGGCGCTGCGCGCGGGCCAGCGCGGCCCGCTGCTCGTCCTGGCGGTGGCGGCCGTGCTGTGCGCGGCGGCCGCCGGCGGCCTCCAGTGGGCCTTCGTCCGGCTCTCCGCCCGCGCCGGCCAGGACGTGCTGCTGGATCTGCGCGCCCGGATCTTCCGTCACTCCCAGGCGCTCGGCCTGGATTTCCACGAGCGCTACACCTCCGGCCGGCTGATATCCCGCGCCACCACGGATGTGGAGGCGCTGCGCGAACTCCTGGAGGAGGGCCTCCAGGAGCTGGTCACGGTCGTCCTGTCGACGCTCTACATCACCGTGCTGCTGTTCTGGCTGGACGTGGGCCTGGGCGCCGCGGCGCTGCTGTCCGCGGTGCCGCTGGCGCTCCTCGTCCGGTCGTTCCGGCGCCGCTCGCAGCGGGCGTACCGCGCCAAGTCCACCGCCACCGCGGCGGTGATCGTACGGTTCGCCGAGACCCTGAACGGCATCCGCCCGGTGCAGGCGTTCCGCCGCGAGGCGGCCAACGACGCGGCGTTCGCCGGGCTGAACTCCCGGCACCGGCGGTTCAACGGCGACGCGATCCTGGAGATGGCCCGCTATGTCGTCGGCTCCCGGGCGACGGCCAACGCCGCGACGGCCGCGCTCGTCCTGTGGGGCGCCTACCGCGTCGCCACCGGCACCCTCGCCCTCGGTGTGCTGGCCGCCGCGGCCCTGTATCTGCGGCGGCTGTACGACCCCATCGACCGGCTGGGCATGTTCCTGAACGCCTACGAGTCCGCCGCCGCCTCGCTGGAGAAGATCGCCGGGCTGCTGGCCCGGCGCCCGTCGGTCGCCGAGCCGGCCGTGCCGCGCGCGCTGCCGCCCGCCGCCCCCGGCCGGCCCGGCCGCGCGGTGGCCTTCCGCGGCGTCCGCTTCGGGTACCGCACGGGCGGCGAGGTGCTGCCGCGCTTCGACCTGACGCTGGCGGCCGGCAGCACCGTCGCGGTGGTCGGCGCCACCGGGGCGGGCAAGTCCACCCTGGCCCGGCTGCTCGCCCGGTTCCACGACCCCACGGCGGGCCGGGTGCTGCTGGACGGCGTCGATCTGCGCGAGCTGTCCGGCGCCGAGCTGCGGCGCGCGGTGGTGATGGTCACCCAGGAGGCGTTCCTGTTCTCCGGGACGGTCGCCGACAACATCGCGCTGGGCCGTCCGGAGGCCGGCCGCGCGGAGGTCGAGCGGGCCGCGCGGGCGATCGGCGCCCACGACTTCATCAGCGCGCTCCCGGACGGCTACGACACCGACGTCCGCAGGCGCGGCGGCCGGCTCTCCGCGGGCCAGCGCCAACTGGTCGGCTTCGCCAGGGCGTTGCTGGCCGACCCGGCGGTGCTGATCCTCGACGAGGCCACCAGCTCGCTGGACATACCGGGCGAGCGGGCGGTGCAGCGGGCCATGGGCGCGGTGCTGCGCGGCCGTACGGCGCTGGTGATCGCGCACCGGCTGTCGACGGTGGAGTCCGCCGACCGGGTGCTGGTGATGGCGGGCGGGCGGATCGTCGAGGACGGCTCCCCTGCCGCGCTGACCGCCGGCGACGGCCCCTACGCGGCACTGCACCGCGCCTGGCGGGAGAGCCTGGCCTGAGCCCCCGCGGCCCCGGCCCCGACCCCGCCGCCGCTCCACCCCACAACCCAGCCGGTCGTCCGGTTTCCGGACGTGGATTTCGCCCAACGGACGTTTTCCGGCCAATTAGTTGAACGGCACCTGACAACCACTCCTCAGTGGTGGCACTCTTCCCCGCAACCGCCACCCGGACCACCCCCACAGCTGCACCACAGCACCGCTCCGGGCGGCCGTGTTCACCGCACCACCAGCTGGTCAATCCCCCCACACGCTCCACGAGTTCTGCCTCGCTCTGCCCGGACGGCGCTCAGCCGCCCGGTTCCCCCCTTGGCCGCTCCGCCCGTGCGCGGCCCCGCAGAAGGAGTCAGTGTGAGACGCACCCCCCATGACCCCACCAGAACCACCAGACCCACTCCGCAGCGGCGCGCCGTGGCGACCGGCGCGCTGGTCGCGGTCACCGCGCTGCTGGCCGTCGGCGTACAGGCCGGTACCGGCGTGGCCGCCGGCCCGAAGGGCACCCCCGCCGCCCGCCCGGCCCCGCTCGCCGGTGCGCTGCCGGCCAAGCTCAGCCCGTCCCAGCGGGCCGAGCTGATACGGAAGGCGAACGCCACCACCGCCGCCACCGCCCGCCAACTGCACCTCGGCGCCAAGGAGAAGCTGGTCGTCAAGGACGTCGAGCGGGACGCCGACGGCACCACGCACACCCGCTACGAGCGCACCTACGAGGGGCTGCCGGTGCTCGGCGGCGACCTCGTCGTGCACACCGCCAAGGGCGGCGCCGTCAAGGGCACCACCAAGGCCACCAGGGCCGCCCTCGCGCTCGCGTCCACCACCGCCAAGGTGGCCCCGGCCGCCGCCGCGGCCAAGGCGGTCTCCGCCGCCAAGTCCCTCGGCTCGACGAGGACCGCGGCCGACCAGGCCCCGCGCAAGGTGGTCTGGGCCGCCGACGGCACCCCGCGGCTGGCCTGGGAGACGGTCGTCGGCGGTCTCCAGGACGACGGCACGCCCAACCAGCTGCACGTCATCACCGACGCCACCACCGGCGCCCGGATCTTCCAGTACCAGGGCATCGAGACCGGCATCGGCAACAGCCAGTACAGCGGCAAGGTCACCATCGGGACGTCCGGCTCGGCACCGAACTTCACGATGACCGACACCACCCGCGGCAACCACAAGACCTACAACCTCAACCACGGCTCGTCCGGCACCGGTTCGCTGTTCACCGACGCCGACGACACCTGGGGCGACGGCACCACGAAGAACCCGCAGACCGCCGGTGTGGACGCCGCCTACGGCGCGCAGGAGACCTGGGACTACTACAAGAACGTGCACGGCCGCAGCGGCATCCGCGGCGACGGCGTCGGCGCCTACTCCCGCGTGCACTACGGCAACAGCTACGTCAACGCCTTCTGGGACGACGGCTGCTTCTGCATGACGTACGGCGACGGCCAGAGCAACAGCCGGCCGCTGACCGCCCTCGACGTCGCGGGCCACGAGATGTCCCACGGTGTCACCGCGGCCACCGCGGGCCTGGAGTACAGCGGCGAGTCCGGCGGCCTCAACGAGGCCACCTCGGACATCTTCGGCACCGCCGTGGAGTTCTACGCCAACAACCCCAACGACCCCGGTGACTACCTCATCGGCGAGAAGATCGACATCAACGGCGACGGCACCCCGCTGCGCTACATGGACAAGCCCTCCAAGGACGGCGCCTCGGCCGACTACTGGTCCAGTGACGTCGGCAATCTGGACGTGCACTACTCCTCCGGCGTCGCCAACCACTTCTTCTACCTGCTGTCCGAGGGCAGCGGCGCGAAGGACATCAACGGCGTCCACTACGACAGCCCCACCTACGACAACCTGCCGGTGCCGGGCATCGGCCGGGCCAACGCCGAGAAGGTGTGGTTCAAGGCGCTCAGCCAGTACATGAACGCCAACACCGACTACGCCGGCGCCCGCACCGCCACCCTCCAGGCCGCCGCGGACCTCTTCGGCCAGGGCAGCGCCACGTACAACACGGTCGCCAACACCTGGGCGGCGGTGAACGTCGGCTCCCGGGTGGGCGACGGCGGCGACAGCGTCTACGAGAACAACACCAAGGTCGCGATCCCGGACGCCGGTGCCGCGGTCACCTCGCCGATCACCGTCAGCCGCAGCGGCAACGCCCCCAGCGGCCTGAAGGTGACCGTCGACATCACCCACACCTACCGCGGCGACCTGGTCATCGACCTGCTGGCCCCGGACGGCACGGCGTACCGGCTGAAGAACTCCGACTCCAACGACTCGGCGGCCGACGTCAAGGCGACGTACACGGTCAACGCCTCGGCGAAGGCGGCCGGCGGCACCTGGAAGCTGCGGGTCCGGGACGTCTACGCGAACGACTCCGGCACCCTCAACGGCTGGAAGCTGACGTTCTGACAGGAGCGGTTCATCAGCGCTTCACCGTGATGTGAGACAGCGGGACCGCCGCCGGATGTTTCCGGCAGATCACCGCAACCTCTCTACCGCACCGCAGAGTTGGGCGTCGTCCCCGGATCCCCCGGGGGCGGCGCCCCGCTCCGTTATCCGGACATCGTGCACCCCTCTACGGACCATTTCCGGCCAACTTCCGATCATGCCGCTGACATGCACGCGATCAACTGGCAGTCTTCCCGACGCATGTCACACCCGCATCGCTTTGCACCCCCACCACTTGGCAAAGTTGAAGGAGCACGCGTGACCCCCCACATATCCCGCAAGACCCGTGTGGCCGGTGCCACGGCCGCCGCCGCGGCCCTGCTCGTCGCCGGCATCACCGCGGCCGGCACGGCCGGCGCCTCGCCCGCCCCCACCGCAGCCCCCCACGGCGGCGCGCCGCTCGCCCTCAGCACCTCGCACCACGCGGAACTGCTGAGCGCCGCCGCGGCGGCCACCGCGCAGACCGCCCGGGAGCTGGGCCTCGGCTCCCAGGAGAAGCTGGTCGTCAAGGACGTCATCAAGGACGCGGACGGCACCACGCACACCCGCTACGACCGCACCTACGCCAGCCTCCCGGTGCTCGGCGGCGACCTGGTCGTGCACTCCGCCAAGGGCGGCGCCGTCAAGGGCGTCACCAAGGCCGCCAAGGCGGACGTCAAGGTCGCCTCCACCACCGCGAAGATCGCCCCGAAGGCCGCCGCGTCGGCCGCCCGGTCGACGGCGGTGAAGAGCCTCGGCGTCAAGCAGGCCGACGCGGCCGCGCCCCGCAAGGTGGTCTGGGCCGCCAAGGGCACCCCGGTGCTGGCGTACGAGACCGTGGTCGGCGGCGTCCAGAAGGACGGCACGCCCAGCAAGCTGCACGTCATCACCGACGCCAACACCGGCAAGAAGCTCTTCCAGTACGAGGGCATCGAGACCGGCGTCGGCAACAGCATGTACGCCGGCAAGGTCGACCTCGCGTCCAAGAAGGGCGGCAGCGGCTACGAGCTGACCGACGACTCCCGCGGCGGCCACCAGACGTTCGACCTGAGCGGCAGCGAGAGCGGCGACGGCAAGCTCTTCACCAACTCCACCGACACGTGGGGCGACGGCAAGCCGAGCAACCCGCAGACCGCCGCGGTGGACGCCGCCTACGGCGCCCAGCAGACCTGGGACTACTACAAGAACGTGCACGGCCGCAGCGGCATCAAGGGCGACGGCAAGGGCGCCACGTCCCGCGTGCACTACGGCAAGGACTACGTCAACGCGTTCTGGGACGACAGCTGCTTCTGCATGACGTACGGCGACGGCCAGGGCAACAACAAGCCGCTGACCGCCCTCGACGTCGCGGGCCACGAGATGTCGCACGGCGTCACCTCCGCCACCGCGGGCCTCGAGTACAGCGGCGAGTCCGGCGGCCTCAACGAGGCCACCTCGGACATCTTCGGCGCGTCCGTGGCGTTCTACGCCAAGAACCCCGCCGAGCCGGGCAGCTACTTCATCGGCAAGAAGATCGACATCAACGGTGACGGCAAGCCGCTGCGCTACATGGACAAGCCCTCCAAGGACGGCCAGTCCCTGGACAACTGGAGCCCGGACGCCGGCAACGTGGACGTCCACTACTCCTCCGGCATCGCCAACCACTTCTTCTACCTGCTGTCCGAGGGCAGCGGCCCGAAGGACGCCAACGGCGACCACTACGACAGCCCGACCGCGGACGGCTCCAAGGTCACCGGCATCGGCCGCGACAAGGCCGAGAAGATCTGGTTCAAGGCGCTGACCGCGTACATGACCTCGACCACCGACTACAAGGCGGCCCGCGAGGCGACCGTCAAGGCGGCCACCGACCTCTACGGCAAGGACAGCGCCGAGGTCAAGGGCGTCGAGTCGGCCTGGACCGGCGTGAACGTCAAGTAACACACCGTCAAGTAACGTACTGTCGCGGCCGGTTGGCCGCAGCGGCGACCGGCGTGGCCGGGGGAACACCTCCCCGGCCACGCCGGTCTGTTTCCGGCCACGGCACGGCGTCCGCCCGCCCCGTACCGGCCGGTCCGCCGATATGGCCGATTCCGCCCCCTCAGGCGCTCTTGTCCACGCCCCCCGCGCGGCGAGAGGCTGCGGTGGTGCGCCGACGGGCCCCGGCGCGGCAACGGACTTCCGCACACCGCAACTCCGCTGTGCTCACACCGAGTTGAGGAGGCGAACGCCGACCGTGTCAGCACCGAGCCGCGGCCGCCCGCCAGGGCGGCGGCCCCTGCCCAGCCCGGCGCGCGGCGTGAGCGGTTACGTATCGGTAGTTCACATTCCCGTGGCTTTCCCGGCCGCCGCGCACGGGAAGCCTCACCCGGTACGCCGTTCCGCGCACCCGGCCGGCGGCGCCCGATCCGGGTCCCCGTGCCCTCCGCCAGCAGAGTGAAAGCGGACCGGAGCGCCCATGCCCGCGACCCGTACCCCTGCCATGGAGCGGATACAAAGGACAAAACCCCGCAAAGCACCACAAGCCCAGGTGAGCCCATGATCGGTCGCATCCCTGTTCTGGACATCCGCCCGCAGATCGATTGCGGCCGCCGCCCCGCGAAGGCCGTGGTGGGCGAGACCTTCGAGGTCTCCGCCACGGTCTTCCGCGAAGGCCACGACGCGGTCGCCGCCAACGTGGTGCTGCGCAACCCGGCGGGCCGCTGCGGCCCGTGGACCCCGATGCGGGAGCGGGCACCGGGCACCGACCGCTGGAGCTGCGAGGTCACCCCGGACGTCGAGGGGCGCTGGACGTTCACCGTGGAGGCGTGGTCCGACCCGGTCGCCACCTGGCGCCGGCACGCCGGGGTGAAGATCCCGGCCGGGATCGACACCGAGCTGGTCCTGGCCGAGGGCGCCGCGCTGCACGAACGGGCCGCCGGCGAGGTCCCCAAGAGCGACGGCCGGGAGGCGGTGCTGGCCGCCGTCGACGCGCTGCGCGACACCACCCTGCCGGCCGCCACCCGCCTGGCCACCGCGCTCGGCCCGGAGGTCACCGAGACCCTGGACCGCCACCCGCTGCGCGAACTCATCACCGTCTCCCGCCCGATGCCGCTGGTCGTCGAGCGCCGCCGGGCCCTGTACGGCTCCTGGTACGAGCTCTTCCCGCGCTCCGAGGGCGCCGTCGCCGGCCCGGACGGCACGCTCGTCCCCGGCACCCTGCGCACCGCCGCCGAACGGCTCCCCGCGGTCGCCGCGATGGGCTTCGACGTGGTCTACCTCCCGCCCGTCCACCCGATCGGCACCACCCACCGCAAGGGCCCCAACAACGCGCTCTCCGCGGGCCCGGGCGACGTCGGCTCCCCCTGGGCCATCGGGTCGCCGGCCGGCGGCCACGACGCGCTCCACCCGGACCTGGGCACCTTCGAGGACTTCGACCACTTCGTGCGGACCGCCCGCGACCTGCGGATGGAGGTGGCGCTGGACTTCGCCCTCCAGTGCTCCCCGGACCACCCCTGGGTCACCCTGCACCCGCAGTGGTTCCACCACCGCGCCGACGGCTCCGTCGCCTACGCGGAGAACCCGCCGAAGAAGTACCAGGACATCTACCCGCTCGCGTTCGACGCCGACTTCCGCGGGCTGGTCCGGGAGACCGAGCGGCTGCTGCGCTTCTGGATGGCCAAGGGCGTACGGATCTTCCGGGTGGACAACCCGCACACCAAGCCGGTGGCGTTCTGGGAGAAGGTGCTCAGCGACATCAACCGCACCGACCCGGACGTGATCTTCCTGGCCGAGGCGTTCACCCGCCCGGCGATGCTGCACACCCTCGCCCAGATCGGATTCCAGCAGTCGTACACCTACTTCACCTGGCGCAACACCAAGCAGGAGCTGACCGAGTACCTCACCGAACTGTCCGGTGAGAGCGCCGCCTACCTGCGGCCCAACTTCTTCGTGAACACCCCCGACATCCTGCACGCCCACCTCCAGGAGGGCGGCCGCCCGGCCTTCGAGACCCGTGCGGTGCTGGCCGCCACCCTCTCCCCGACCTGGGGCGTCTACGCGGGCTACGAACTGTGCGAGGGGACCGCGCTGCGGCCCGGCAGCGAGGAGTACCTGGACTCCGAGAAGTACCAGCTCCGGCCCCGCGACTGGGACGCCGCGGCCCGCGAGGGACGGACCATCGCCCCGCTGATCACCACGCTCAACCGCATCCGCCGCCGCCATCCCGCCCTGCAACAGCTGCGCAACCTGCACTTCCACCAGGTCGACAACGACGCCGTGCTCGCGTACTCCAAGCGCGCGGGAAACGGCGACGGGACCGACACGGTGCTCACGGTGGTCAACCTCGACCCGCACCACACCCACGAGGCGACGGTGTCGTTGGACATGCCGGAACTCGGCCTCGGCCGGCTCGAGTCCTTCCCGGTGCGCGACGAGCTCACCGGCGACACCTACCACTGGGGCAGGGACAACTATGTGCGCCTGGAGCCGGGCAGCCCGCTCGCGCCGGCTCATGTGCTGTCGCTGCGACCGTCCTCACCGATCGGAGGGTCACCCAATTGATCGTCAATGAGCCAGTTCCCGACACGTTCGAAGACACCCCGGCGAAGGACCGCGATCCCGAGTGGTTCAAACGGGCGGTCTTCTACGAGGTCCTGGTCCGCTCGTTCCAGGACAGCAACGGCGACGGGATCGGGGACCTCAAGGGCATCACGGCCAAGCTCGACTACCTGCAGTGGCTGGGGGTGGACTGCCTCTGGCTGCCGCCGTTCTTCAAGTCCCCGCTGCGGGACGGCGGCTACGACGTCGCGGACTACACCGCGGTCCTCCCCGAGTTCGGCGACCTGGCCGACTTCGTGGAGTTCGTGGACGCCGCGCACCAGCGCGGGATGCGGGTCATCATCGACATGGTGATGAACCACACCAGCGACCAGCACCCGTGGTTCCAGGAGTCCCGCACCGACCCCGAGGGACCGTACGGCGACTACTACGTCTGGGCGGACGACGACAAGCAGTACGCCGACGCCCGGATCATCTTCGTCGACACCGAGGGCTCCAACTGGACCTTCGACCCGGTCCGCAAGCAGTACTACTGGCACCGCTTCTTCTCCCACCAGCCGGACCTCAACTACGAGAACCCGGCGGTCCAGGAGGAGATGATCTCCGCCCTGCGCTTCTGGCTCGACCTCGGCATCGACGGCTTCCGGCTGGACGCGGTGCCCTACCTCTACGCCGAGGAGGGCACCAACTGCGAGAACCTTCCGGCCTCGCACGCCTTCCTCAAGCGGGTCCGCGCCGAGATCGACGCGCACTACCCCGACACCGTGCTGCTGGCCGAGGCCAACCAGTGGCCGGAGGACGTGGTCGACTACTTCGGCGACTACGCGGTCGGCGGCGACGAGTGCCATATGGCCTTCCACTTCCCGGTGATGCCGCGGATCTTCATGGCGGTGCGCCGGGAATCCCGCTACCCGGTCTCGGAGATCCTCGCCAAGACCCCGGCGATCCCGTCCGGCTGCCAGTGGGGCATCTTCCTCCGCAACCACGACGAGCTGACCCTCGAAATGGTCACGGACGAGGAACGCGACTACATGTACGCGGAGTACGCCAAGGACCCGCGGATGCGCGCCAACATCGGCATCCGCCGCCGCCTGGCCCCGCTGCTGGACAACGACCGCAACCAGATCGAGCTGTTCACCGCCCTGCTGCTCTCGCTGCCCGGCTCGCCGATCCTCTACTACGGCGACGAGATCGGCATGGGCGACAACATCTGGCTCGGCGACCGGGACGCCGTGCGCACCCCGATGCAGTGGACCCCGGACCGCAACGCCGGCTTCTCCTCCTGCGACCCCGGCCGGCTCTTCCTGCCGACCATCATGGACCCGGTCTACGGCTACCAGGTCACCAACGTCGAGGCCGCGATGAGCTCGCCGTCCTCGCTGCTGCACTGGACCCGGCGGATGATCGAGATCCGCAAGCAGAACCCCGCCTTCGGACTCGGCAGCTACACCGAGCTGCCGTCGTCCAACCCCGCGGTGCTGGCCTACCTCCGGGAATCCCCGGGCCGGAACGGCGCCGACGACGACCTGGTGCTGTGCGTGAACAACTTCTCCCGCTTCGCGCAGCCCACCGAACTGGACCTCCAGGCGTTCAACGGCCGCCACCCGGTGGAACTCATCGGCGGCGTCCGCTTCCCGCCGATCGGCACCCTGCCGTACCTGCTGACGCTCGCGGGCCACGGCTTCTACTGGTTCCGGCTGCGCAGGAATCCGCAGCACGCCGCCGACTAGCGGACGATGCCCCCACCGGGCGCGGGCCCGGAACCTCCGCCCGTACGCGGCCGTCCGGCGCGTGCGGGCGTTTTTCGACCTTTCGCCAGGGCAGCCTCCCTACTACCGCACGGGCCGGGTGGCCGGTGGTCACGGGACCACGGCCGGCTCCCGGTCCGGGCCGGGCCGCTGCTCGCCGGAGCCGGCGAGGCACCGCCGCGCAGCGCAGCGCACGCGCACGCCGAGAACCGCCGAAACGCCACGCCGTACGGACGATCTCGCCCGACACGTCCCACACCGCAGCATCGTAAAGGCCGCATTCCGGGACACTTTGCCTGTCTGTCGTGTGCCCGGGGAAAGGACGCGACGCCATGTCGGACACCGCCTCGACCCGTGCCACCCGCCACGCCCCCGACCGCTCGCCGGTCGCCGCACCCGACCTGCTCTCCTCGCTGGCACCGCTGCTGGCCGCCTGGGTGCCGCGGCAGCGCTGGTTCGCCGGCAAGGGACGGCTGCTCACCGGCTTCACGCTGGTCGCGGCGACCGAACTGCTGCCGGGCACCGAGCGGGGCGGCACGCCCGGCCTGCTCCAGATGCTGGTCCGCGCCCAGCAGGGCACCCCGCCGAGCCGCACCCCGGCCGGCGGCGACTGCTACCAGCTGCTGCTGGGCACCCATCCCGCGCCGCCGCCGCACCTGGCGCCCGCGGTGATCGGGCGTCCGGCCGGCGGCCCGCTGCGCGGCCGCACCGTCTACGACGCGCTGCTGGACAACCGGCTGTGCGGGCTGCTGCTGGAGCGGCTGCGGGTCCCGGGCCGGATCGGGGCGCTGCGTTTCCGCCGCGAGACGGACGCCGACATCCCCTCGGGGCTGCCCGCCCGGCCGATCGCGGTGGAGCAGTCCAACTCCTCCGTCGTCTTTGGCGATACGTTCATTCTGAAGGTCTTCCGGCGGATCGAGCCGGGGGTCAACCCCGATCTGGAGCTGCCGCGGGCGCTGGCCGGCACCCGGTGCGCACGGGTCCCGGCGCCCGCCGCGTGGTTCGAGTCGGCGACCCCCGAGGAGGGCGGCGAGGCGACGACGCTGGGCGTCCTGCAGCCGTTCCTCGCCGGCTCCACCGACGGCTGGCAGCTGGCCCTCAACGCGCTGGCGGTGCGCGCCGACTTCACCCGCTCGGCGCGGGCGCTCGGCCATGCCACCGCCGAGGTGCACACCGCGCTCGCCCAGGCCCTCCCCACCACCGAGCTGCGCCGCCCGCAGCTGGACGCGATCGCGGCCGGGATGAACGAGCGCCTGGAGGCCACCGCCCGTGCGGTGCCGGTGCTCCAGCCCTACCGGGGCCGGCTGCGGGCCGCGTTCGACGAGCTGGCCGCGATAGGGCACGACGGCCGCGGCTGGGCCGCCCAGCGCATCCACGGCGATCTGCACCTGGGGCAGACGCTGCGCTCCGCCGACGGGGGCCGCTGGGCGCTGATCGACTTCGAGGGCGAGCCGGCCCGCCCGCTGGCCGAGCGACGCCGCCCGCAGCCGGCCGTGCGCGATGTCGCCGCGATGCTCCGCTCGTTCGACTACGCCGCCCGCAGCGGCCCGGCCGGCGGCGACCCCTGGGCGCTGGACTGGGCCCGTCGCACCCGTGCCGCCTACTGCCTGGGCTACGCCGAGGCCGGCGGTCTGGATCCGCGCTCCGCCCCGGAACTCATGCGGGCCTACGAGACCGACAAGGCCGTCTACGAGGTGCTGTACGAGGCGCGGCACCGGCCCGACTGGCTGGCGGTGCCGATGGCGGCGATCCGGCGGCTGGCGTCCTGCGGGGAGCCGGGGGCCGGCTGAGCCCGGGGCCGCGGGGGGCGGCCCCGGGCCCGCCCGTCCCCGTCGGCTCTCCAGTGCCCACCGCCCGCCGCACGCCATCTGCCGCCCGCCGTCCGCCCGGAACCGACCGTCCGACCCGCCCGAGGAGGCCCTTCCCGTGACCGCCCGCCCCTCTCCCGGCACCCGCCGGGACGGCACCCCCGCCGCCGCGCCGCCGCCCCGGCGCACCGCCCTCGTCCCCGACCCCGCCGCCGCGCCGCCGCCGGCCGCCGCCCGCCCGGCCCGCCCTTCCCGCCCGGCGGACGGCGGCGTACAGCCCGCCGCGCCGCTCTCCCCCGAGGACCGCGGGCGGCTGCTCGCCGGCGCGCACCACGATCCGCACGCCCTGCTCGGCGCGCATCCGGTGCCCGGCGGGCTGCTGTTCCGGGCCCTGCGGCCGTTCGCGCGGGGCGTCACGGTCGTGGCCCCGGGGCTGCGGGCGGCGCTGCGCTCCGAGGGGGACGGCCTGTTCGCGGGGGTGCTGCCGCTCGCCGGGATCCCCGACTACGAGCTGCTGGTCGACTACGGCGACACCGCGCGGACCGTGCGGGACCCGTACCGCTTCCTGCCCGCGGTCGGGGAGCTGGACCTGCACCTGTTCCGCGAGGGCCGGCACGAGCAGCTGTGGCGGGCGCTCGGGGCCCGGGTGATGACGCACCAGGGGGTGGGCGGCACCCGCTTCACCGTGTGGGCGCCCAACGCCCGGGGTGTCCGCGTGGTGGGGAACTTCAACTACTGGGACGGCACCGGCACCCCGATGCGGTCGCTGGGCGCGTCCGGGGTGTGGGAGCTGTTCCTGCCGGGCCTCGGGGAGGGCGAGCTGTACAAGTTCGAGATCACCCGGCCGGACGGCTCGACGACGGTCCGGGCCGATCCGATGGCCCGGCGCACCGAGTGCCCGCCGGCCACCGCCTCGGTGGTGGACGCCTCGCACCACACCTGGCGGGACGCCGACTGGATGGCCCGGCGCGGCGAACGCCCGGTGCACGCCTCGCCGTTCTCGGTCTACGAGGTTCATCTACCGTCCTGGCGGCCAGGCTTGACTTACCGTCAGCTGGCCGACCAGCTGCCCGCCTACGTCAAGGACCTGGGCTTCACCCACGTCGAGTTCATGCCGGTGGCCGAGCACCCCTTCGGCGGCTCCTGGGGCTACCAGGTCACCGGCTTCTACGCGCCCACCGCCCGGATGGGCACCCCCGACGACTTCCGGTTCCTGGTCGACGCGCTGCACCGGGCCGGGATCGGGGTGCTGATGGACTGGGTGCCGGCGCACTTCCCGCGGGACGACTGGGCGCTGGCGGAGTTCGACGGGCGACCGCTGTACGAGCCGGGGGACCCGGCGCGGGCCGCGCACCCGGACTGGGGCACCCTGGAGTTCGACTACGGCCGCACCGAGGTGCGCAACTTCCTTGTGGCCAACGCGGTGTACTGGTGCGAGGAGTTCCACATCGACGGGCTGCGGGTGGACGCGGTCGCCTCGATGCTCTACCTCGACTACTCGCGGGAGGACGGCGGCTGGACGCCGAACGTCCACGGCGGCCGGGAGAACCTCGACGCGGTGACCTTCCTCCAGGAGATGAACGCGACGGTCTACCGCCGCTGCCCCGGCGTCGTCACCATCGCCGAGGAGTCCACCGCCTGGAACGGCGTCACCCGCGCCACCCACCACGTCGGGCCGGACGGCTTCGGCGGGCTGGGCTTCGGCCTGAAGTGGAACATGGGCTGGATGCACGACTCCCTCGGCTACGTCGAGAAGGAGCCGGTGCACCGCAAGTACCACCACGGCGAGATGACGTTCTCGATGATCTACGCCTACTCCGAGAACTACGTGCTGCCGATCTCGCACGACGAGGTGGTGCACGGCAAGCGGGCGCTGGTGTCGAAGATGCCCGGCGACTGGTGGCAGCGGCGCGCCAACCACCGGGCGTACCTGGGCTTCATGTGGGCCCACCCGGGCAAGCAACTGCTCTTCATGGGGCAGGAGTTCGCGCAGGGCGCGGAGTGGGCGGAGAGCCACGGCCCGGACTGGTGGCTGCTGGACCCGTCCTACGAGGCGGCGGCGGACCACCGGGGCGTGCGCGACCTCGTCCGCGAGCTGAACCGCCGCTACGCGGCCACGCCCGCACTGTGGGAGCGCGACACCGACCCCGGCGGCTTCTCCTGGATCGACTCCGGGGCGGCGGACGACAACGTCTTCTCCTTCCTCCGCTACGGTGCCGACGGCTCTCCGCTGGTCTCGGTCACCAACTTCTCCCCCGTCGTCCGGCACGGCTACCGGCTGGGCGTCCCCGGCGAGGTGCCGGCCTGGCGGGAGGTCCTCAACACCGACGACCCGCGCTTCGGCGGCGGCGGTATCGCCAACTCCGGCCCGCTGATGACCGAGCCGGTGCCCTGGAACGGCCGCGGCACCTCGGTCGCGGCGGTGCTGCCCCCGCTGGCCACGGTCTGGCTGCTGCCCGCCTGAGGGCGGGCCGGCCGCCGCCGGTGGTACGCCGAAGGGGCGGGTACCCGTGGCACCCGCCCCTTCTCCCCTCCTGCGCGTCCGGTCAGGCCCCGACGGACGTCTTCCCGCCGCCGGCCGGCGCGGCGGCCCCGGCGTCGTGCGGCGCACCGTGGCCGTCGGCGGTCAGCGTGCGCTCGTCGAACGGCATGTGGCCCGAGAGCACCCGCGCGGCCCGGTCCCGGTCGATCTCCTTGGTCCAGGTGCCGATCAGCACGGTGGCCACGGCGTTGCCGGCGAAGTTGGTCAGGGCGCGGGCCTCGCTCATGAAGCGGTCGATGCCGACGATCAGGCCGACGCCGTCGACGAGTTCGGGCCGGTGCGACTGGAGGCCGCCGGCCAGCGTCGCCAGACCCGCGCCGGTGACCCCGGCCGCGCCCTTGGAAGCGATGATCATGAAGACCAGGAGCGAGATCTGCTGGCCGAGCGAGAGCGGCTTGTCCATCGCCTCGGCGACGAACAGCGAGGCCATGGTGAGGTAGATGGCGGTGCCGTCGAGGTTGAAGCTGTAGCCGGTCGGGACGGTGATGCCGACGACCGGCCGGCTGACGCCCAGGTGCTCCATCTTCGCGATCAGCCGGGGCAGCGCCGACTCCGAGGAGGAGGTCGACAGGATCAGCAGGAACTCCCGGCCGAGGTACTTCAGCAGCGCGAAGACGTTCACCCCGGCGACCAGCCGGAGCAGCGTGCCGAGCACCACGACGACGAAGAGCAGGCAGGTCGCGTAGAAGCCGGCCATGATGACGGCGAGCGACTTCAGGGCGGCCAGGCCGGTGGCGCCGACCACCGCGGCCATCGCGCCGAACGCCCCCACCGGCGCCGCCCACATGATCATCGACAGCACCCGGAAGACCAGCTTCTGGACGTGGCCGATGCCGCGCAGCACCGGCTCGCCCGCCGGGCCGAGCGCCTGCAGCCCGAAACCCACCAGCAGCGCCACCAGCAGGGTCTGCAGCACCTCGCCCTGGGTGAGGGCGGAGACCAGGGAGGTCGGGATGATGCCGAGGAGGAAGTCGGTGGTGGTCTCGTGGGCGCCGGCGGTCTGGGCCCGGCCGGCGTGCCGGAGCGCGTCGGTCAGGTGCAGGCCGGAGCCGGGGTCGAGGAGGTTGCCGACGAGCAGCCCGATGGCCAGCGCGACGGTGGACATCACCATGAAGTAGCCCAGGGCCAGCCCGCCGACGGCGCCGACCTTGGCCGCCTTACGGACCGAGCCGACGCCGAGCACGATGGTGCAGAAGATGACGGGCGAGATCATCATCTTGATGAGGTTCACGAACCCGGTGCCCAGCGGTTTGAGCGCCACGGCGAAGCCGGGGGCGGCCAGGCCCACGACGATGCCGAGCAGCACGGCGCCGATCACGGCGAGGTAGAGGAAGTGCGTCCGGTCCCGCCTGGCCGGCCGGGTGCCCTCGGTGGTGCCCCCTGACGGCGGGGTCTGTGCAGCCACGGCTGCCCTACCTTTCTGACTGGCGCCACGGTTCTGCGCCGCTTTCGCGGCTCGCGGCGCACAACAGGTCCCGGCGACTATGCAGGGGCGCTGTGGCGCCCGTCACCCTTGCGTACATTTCGTTCACGTAAAAGTGACCGGGCAGACTGTTCCGTATGCGCCTCCCCCGTCTCCGCCCGTCGCGGCGGCTGCCCGGCCCCCGCAGCCTGGCCGGGCAGCTCTTCGCCATGCAGGTGGTCCTGGTGGCGGCGGTGGTCCTGGGCTGCGCCGTCTTCGCGTACGTCAGCGCCGGGCGGCAGGCGGAGGAGACCGCGCGGCGGCAGGCGACCGCGGCGGCCACCGCCGTCGCCGACTCCCCGGCCGTGGTGGCCGCGGCCCGCACCAAGGACCCGACCGCCGCGCTCCAGCCGTACAGCGAGCGGCTGCGGCGGGACGCCGGCGTCGACTTCGTCGTGGTGATGGCGCCGGACGGGACGCGCTGGACGCACCCGGAGCCGTCCGCGATCGGCGGGAAGTACCTCGGCCACATCGGTCCCGCGCTGCGCGGCGAGACCTTCGCGGAAACCCATATGGGCGTGCTCGGCCCGTCGGTGCGGGTCGTCGCGCCGGTCCGCGACCCCGGGCGGGGCGGCCGGATCACCGCGCTGGTCAGCTCCGGGATCACCGTCGCCACGATCGGCCAGCAGCTGCGCGACCAGGTCCTGGCGCCGGCCGGGGTGGCCGCGGCGGCGCTGGCGCTCGGCGGGCTGGGCACGTACGTGGTCAACGCCCGGCTGCGCCGGCACACCCACGGGATGAACGCCGCCGAGCTGGCCCGGATGTACGACTACCACGAGGCCGCGCTGCACGCCGTGCGCGAGGGGCTGCTGATGCTCGACGGGGCGGGCCGGGTGGCGCTGATCAACGACGGCGGCCGGGAGCTGCTGGGGCTGACCGGGGACGCGGTCGGCCGGCCGGTCGCCGCGCTGGGGCTGCCGGAGCCGCTGACCGGGGCGCTGCTGGCGCCCGGCCCGACGGTCGACGCACTGCATCTGACCGGTGAACGGGTGCTGGTCGTCAACTCCGCGCCGGTCTCCGGCGGTCAGCGCCGCGGCCGCGTCGTCACCCTCCGCGACCACACCGAACTCCAGGCGCTCTCCGGCGAGTTGGACTCCGTGCGCGGCTTCGCGGAGGCGCTGCGCTCGCAGGCGCACGAGGCGGCCAACCGGCTGCACACCGTGGTCTCGCTGATCGAACTGGGCCGGGCCGAGGAGGCCGTCACGTTCGCCACCGCCGAGCTGGAGCTGGCGCAGGCGCTGACCGACCGGGTGGTGGGCGCGGTCGCCGAACCGGTGCTGGCCGCGCTGCTGCTGGGCAAGGCGGCACAGGCCAACGAGCACGGCGTGGAGCTGGTGCTGACCGAGGACAGCCGGATCGACGACGGGGTGATCCCGCCGGACCTGCCGGCCCGCGACCTGGTCACGGTGCTGGGCAACCTCGTCGACAACGCCCTGGACGCCGCTGCCCCGCCCCAGGGGCACGGCGACCCGCCGCAGGTGCGGGTCACCGCCCGGGCGGACGGCGGCGAACTGCTGCTGTGCGTCGTGGACAACGGGCCGGGCATCGCCGCGGACACCACCGAGGAGGTCTTCCGGCGCGGCTGGAGCACCAAAGGCTGCGACATCGAGAAACCTGCGGCCGGCGCCCGGGGGCTGGGCCTGGCCCTGGTCGGGCAGGCGGTGCGGCGGCACGGCGGCACCATCCGGCTGGACCGGGGGCCGGAGGGCGGCGCGCGGTTCACCGTGCGGCTGCCGCTGCGGGCCGCGGAAGGCGTCCCGCGGTGAACGGCGAGCCGATCCGGGTGCTGGTCGTCGAGGACGACCCGGTCGCCGCCGCCGCGCACGCGCTGTACGTGGGGCGGGTGCCGGGCTTCGCGGTGTCCGGCACCGTGCACTCCGGCGCCGGCGCCCGCCGCCACCTCGACCACCACCCGGTCGACCTGCTGCTGCTCGACCTGTTCCTGCCGGACGGCCACGGGCTGCAGCTGGTACGGACGCTGCGGGCGGCCGGGCACGCCGCGGACATCATCGCGGTGACCTCCGCCCGCGATCTGGCGATGGTCCGCGAGGGCGTCTCGCTGGGCGTCGTCCAGTACGTGCTCAAGCCGTTCACCTTCGCCACCCTGCGGGACCGGCTGCTGCGCTACGCCGAGTTCCGCGCCACCAGCGGAGAGGCCAGCGGGCAGGACGAGGTCGACCGGGCGCTGGCGGCGCTGCGCGCCCCGCGGCCGGCCGCGCTGCCCAAGGGGCTGACCGCGGCCACCCTGCGGGCGGTGACCGATGCGCTGCGGGCCGCCGCCGACGGGCTGACCGCGACCCAGGCCGCGGCGGACGTGGGCATCTCCCGGATCACCGCGCGCCGCTACCTGGAGCACCTCGTGGAGAGCGGCCGGGCCGCCCGCGCCCCGCAGTACGGCCACGTCGGCCGCCCGGAGCTGCGCTATCGGTGGTCGGCTCCCTGACCCGGTCCGCGCGAGCAACTCCCGGCGCCGGTCGGCGTTTTCACGTTTTCGGGAATGACAGCCGTCGGGAATTACAGCCGTCGAGAATTACGGCGTCCGGTAATTACGGCGCGATCGCATTCCGGGGACGCGCCGTGGTTTCCTCCAACCCGCAAACTTGGATATCCGCACGATAGGTGCCGGACCGCCTCGTCACCTACCGTGTGCCGGTGAACACGCACGACGGGAATGCCCGCAGGCCCCCTTTCGATGCCGCCGCCGCCCGCCGGCTGCGCGAGGCCCTCGGCATGACCCACGCGCATGTCGCCTACGGAATCTGGGCGGCCTACGGAATGCGCAGGGAACCGGCCGCGGTGGCGTCCTGGGAATTGGGGGAGACCGTCCCCACCGACGCCGAGCTGGCCGCGCTGGCCGGCGCCCTGTGGTGCGCTCCGGCGGAACTCCTCGGCGCCCCCGGAACCCTCCGCGCATTCCGTATGGCGCTCGGTCCGGCGCCCGCCGATGTGGCGCTGCGGATCGGCATGGACCAGGCGGCGTACGAGCGGCTGGAGGCCGGCGGGCGGTGGACCGGCACCGACCGGCAGGCGGCGGCGCTGGCCGAGGAGCTCAGCCTGCCGCTGCCCGCGCTGATCCGCTTCACCGGCCAGGAGGCCCGGCTGGCCGAGCTGCTGACCGGCGCCGCCACCACCCGCTGGCAGGGGTACGTCCGCCCGGTCGGCAAGCTCGCGCCGCTGCCGAAGGAGCGGCTCCAGGAGATCCTCCGGGCGCTGCACGAGGAGTACCACGCGACGATGACCGCGTCGCTCAGCTGGACCGGCGGGGCCGCCCCGGACGAGGCCGGCCGGTCGGGCCGGGACTTCCTCGACGGCATCCTGGCGGAGTTCTGGCGGCGGGCCGGCGAGCCGGCGCCCTGACGCCGTGCGGGCCCGGACCCTGACATGTCCCGTCGGTCTGCGGGCGGACGCGCGTCCATCCAGAGGATGACACCCGCACCCGGCCTCGAACTTCCGGGCGGTACGGATTCCGGATCCAGGGGCCGACGACCGGGCGGCCTGCCGCGACGAGGATGGAGACATCGTCCTTTTCCGTCCCGTTCCGGGACCGTCCCATGCCAGGAGTTGTGGTGCCGCACACCGCCGTCCCCCGTTCCGCATTCCCCGCCCACGCCGCCCCGGGCTCCCCCACCCGCACCACCACGGCCGTCGCCGCCCGGGCCGCCGACCTGAGCAAGGTCTACGGCCAGGGCGAGACCCGGGTGGTCGCGCTGGACTCCGTCAACGTGGAGTTCGGCCGGGCCCGGTTCACCGCGATCATGGGGCCGTCCGGCTCCGGCAAGTCCACGCTGATGCACTGCATGGCCGGGCTGGACTCCATATCGTCCGGCTCCGCCCGGATCGGTGACGTGGAGCTGGCCGCGCTGAACGACAAGCAGCTGACCCGGCTCCGCCGCGACAAGATCGGCTTCATCTTCCAGGCGTTCAACCTGCTGCCCACGCTCACCGCGCTGGAGAACATCACGCTGCCGATGAACATCGCCGGCCGCCGCCCGGACCGGGAGTGGGTGAGCCGGGTCGTGGAGACCGTCGGCCTGTCGGGGCGGCTCGGGCACCGGCCGTCGCAGCTGTCCGGCGGCCAGCAGCAGCGGGTCGCGGTGGCGCGGGCGCTGGCCGCCCAGCCGGAGATCATCTTCGCGGACGAGCCGACCGGCAACCTCGACTCCCGCTCCGGCTCCGAAGTGCTGGGCTTCCTGCGGGAGTCGGTGCAGGCGATGGAGCAGACCGTGGTGATGGTCACCCACGACCCGGTCGCCGCCGCCTACGCGGACCGGGTGGTCTTCCTGGCCGACGGCCGGATCGTGGACGAGCTGCACGCGCCGACCGCGGACACGGTCCTGGACCGGATGCGCATGTTCGACGCCAAGGGCCGTACGAGCTGACGGCCGTACGAGCCGACACCCGAGCCCGAGCCCTCCCCCCGCCCCCGGCCGGCCCCAGGCCCCAGCCCACCCCAGGACTGAACACCACCACCATGCTTCGTACAGCTCTGCGCAACCTCGTCGCGCACAAGGCCCGCCTGATGATGACCGCGCTCGCGGTCGTCCTCGGTACCGCGTTCGTCTCCGGCACACTGATCTTCAGCGACTCCGTCGGCGCGGCGTACCGCAACGCCCTGTCCAAGAACCTCAAGGACGTGGCGGTCTCCGTACACGCCCAGTCCCCCCGCGACGCCGACGGCCCCGAGCCGGAGGGCGGCCGGCGCAGCACCGCACTCGACGACAAGCTCGCCGACCGGGTCCGCGCGCTGCCGGGCGTGGCGTCCGTACGCCCGTCCCTGTCCGGCGACACCGTCGTGGTCGGCAAGGACAACCAGCCGCTCGGCCGTGAGTGGGGAAACCGCGGCGTCAACTACGTCGCGGCCGGGGACGGCAAGGACAGCCGCTACCCGCTGAAGGAGGGCCGCGCACCGGCCTCCGCCGGCGAGCTGGCGCTGGACGCCAAGTCCGCGCAGCGCGGCGGCTATTCGCTCGGCGACACCGTGCGCTTCGCGACCGACGGCCCGGCGCTGACCAAGAAGCTGGTCGGCATCGTCGGCACCGACGACCCGCAGGTGGAGTCGGGCGCCAGTCTCGCGCTCTTCGACACCGCCACCGCGCAGAAGCTGTTCCTGCACCCCGGTCAGTACGACGAGCTGGTGGTCACCGCCAAGCCCGGCACCGACAACCACGCGCTGACCGAGCAGGTCCGCCGGCTGCTGCCCAAGGACCGCGCGGAGGCCACCAGCGGCACCGAACTCGCCGCCCAGGAAGCGAAGTTCATCACCCAGAGCACCGGCGCGATGACGAAGATGCTGCTGACCTTCGCGGGCATCTCGCTGTTCGTCGGGATCTTCCTCATCGCCAACACCTTCACCATGCTCATCGCCCAGCGCAGCCGCGAGATCGCGCTGATGCGCGCGGTCGGCGCCTCCCGCCGCCAGGTGGTGCGCTCGGTGCTGGCCGAGGCGGGCCTGCTGGGCCTGGCCTCCTCGGCCGTCGGCTTCGCGCTGGGCCTCGGGATCGCGGTCGGCCTGCGTCCGCTGCTGAACGCCACCGGCGCCGGCTTCCCCGACGGCCCGCTGGTCATCAGCCCGGCCGCGGCGCTCGCCGCCCTCGGCGTCGGGGTGCTGGTGACCGTACTGGCCGCCTGGCTGCCGTCCCGCAAGGCGGCGAAGATCGCCCCCGTCGAGGCGCTGAACACCGTCGAGGCGCCGCCGGCCCAGCGCGGCCTGGTCCTCCGCAACTCCCTGGGCGCGGTGGTCACCGCCCTCGGCGTGGCGGTCATGCTCTACGTCTCCACGCAGAAGAACGCCGATGCGCTGACCATGGCCATGCTCGGCGGGACCCTCACCCTGACCGGCATGATCATCCTGGCCCCGCTGCTGTCGCGTCCGCTGGTGGCGCTGGCCGGCAAGGTCACCACCCGCCTCTTCGGCGTCACCGGCAAGCTGGCGAAGGAGAACGCGCTGCGCAACCCGCGGCGGACCGCCGCCACCGCGTCGGCCCTGATGATCGGTCTGGTACTGATCACCGGCATGACGGTGGGCGGGCACTCCGTCCAACGGGCCATGGACGAGATGGTCGCCAAGGACCTGAAGGCCGACTACAAGGTCACCACCTCCCACTTCGACGGCCTCGACCCCGAGCTGTCCGGGAAGGCGGCGAAGGTTCCGGGCGTCGAGGCCGTCGCCCCGCTGCGGAAGGTCGGTGTCGCGACGTCGGAGACGGGCGGCACCGGGTTCCTCTCCCTCACCGGTACGGACCTCTCCCAGCTCCCGAAGGTGACCGACGTCCGCTTCGACAGCGGCTCCTACGACGCCGTACGCGGCAACGGGATCGCGGTGTCCCGCACCAAGGCCGAGGAGCTGGGCCTGAAGCCCGGCAGCACCCTCGCGGGCGAGTTCTTCAGCGGCAAGGCCAAGAAGCAGAAGCTGACGGTCACCGGTGTCTACGAGGACAACCAGGTCGTCGGCGACGCACTGGGCGCGGCCTCCCTCATCGACCCGCACAAGAAGCCCTTCAAGGACGACGCGGTGCTGGTCAAGGCCGCCGACGGCAAGGCCACCGGTCTGGAGAAGGAGATCCGCGACGCCCTCGGCAACAGCCCGCTGCTGAAGGTCCAGGACCGCGACGCGCTGCGCAAGCAGGACGCCGGCGCCATCGACACCATGCTGAACATGGTGTACGGGCTGCTGGGCATGGCCGTGGTCATCGCGGTGCTGGGCGTGGTCAACACCCTGGCGATGTCGGTCTTCGAGCGCACCCGCGAGATCGGCATGCTCCGCGCCATCGGCCTGGCCCGCTCCGGCATCAAGCAGATGGTCCGTCTGGAGTCGGTGGTCATCTCGCTGTTCGGCGCGGTGCTCGGGATCGGCGTGGGCGTCTTCCTCGCCTGGGCCGGCGGCAGCATGACCGCCACCTCCCTCCCGACGTACGAAATGGTGCTGCCCTGGGGCCGGTTGACGCTCTTCTTCGCGATCGCCCTGGTGGTCGGCGTCCTGGCCGCCGCCTGGCCGGCCCGCCGCGCCGCCCGCCTCAACATGCTGGAGTCGATCAGCGCGCAGTAGGCCGGCAGCAGGCCGTGATCCGGCACGGAAAAAGCCGCCGGCGGCGCACCCTCTCGGTGCGCCGCCGGCGGCTTGCCTGTCGGCCCGTCTGGCGGCCCGGTCAGAAGACCGACTCGGCCTCGTCCATCCGGCTCGCCGGGACCCGCTTGAGCTCGGTGATCGCGTCGGCCAGCGGCGCCATGACGATGTCCGTGCCGCGCAGCGCGGTCATCTGGCCGAAGTCGCCGCGGTGCGCGGCCTCGACGGCGTGCCAGCCGAAGCGGGTGGCCAGCACCCGGTCGTAGGCGGTGGGGGTGCCGCCGCGCTGGACGTGGCCGAGGATGACCGGGCGGGCCTCCTTGCCCAGGCGCTTCTCCAGTTCGCGGGCGAGCGCGGTGCCGATGCCGGAGAACCGCTCGTGGCCGAACTGGTCGATGGCGCCCTTCTTGTAGTCCATGGTGCCGGCGAGCGGGTGGGCGCCCTCGGCGACGCAGACCACGGCGAACTTCTTGCCCCGGGCGAACCGCTCCTCGACCATCCGCACCAGGTCGTTGACGTCGAACTCGCGCTCCGGCAGGCAGATGCCGTGGGCGCCGCCGGCCATGCCGGACTCCAGCGCGATCCAGCCGGCGTGCCGGCCCATGACCTCGACGACCATGACCCGCTGGTGCGACTCGGCGGTGGTCTTGAGGCGGTCGATGGCCTCGGTGGCCACGCCGACGGCGGTGTCGAAGCCGAAGGTGCGGTCGGTGGAGGAGATGTCGTTGTCGATGGTCTTGGGGACGCCGACGACGGGCATGCCGGCGTCGGCGAGCATCCGCGCGGCGGTGAGGGTGCCCTCGCCGCCGATCGGGATCAGGACGTCTATCCCGTACTCGCGGGAGAAGTCCTTGGCGCTCTCGCACGCCTCGCGCAGCCGGGCGCGCTCCAGGCGGGCGGAGCCGAGAATGGTGCCGCCGCGGGCGAGGATGCCGCTGACCGCGTCCAGGTCGAGCTTGCGGAAGCGGCCGTCGAGCAGGCCCTTGAAGCCGTCCTCGAAGCCGATGACCTCGTCTCCGTGTCCGGTCAGGGCGCGGTGGACGACGGACCGGATCACAGCATTCAGGCCCGGGCAGTCGCCGCCCGCGGTGAGGACTCCGATACGCATCGTGCTGTGTCTCCTGCTCGCTGTCGGTTCGTGTGAGCCGGTCCGATTGTTTCACGTGTTGCCCGGTCCCACCCCGGCCCGCCCCGGCCGCACGCCAGGACACCCCCACTGTCCCCGCACCGGCCCCCACAGGGAAACTGGAAGAGCGACGTAGCCACCCGCGCAGGTATTGTCAAGAGGGGCAAGGCCACAATAACGGCCGATTTTGACCTTGTGACCAGGGAAAACCGCGAGCTAAGAACCTCGCGGCATCGAGAGGGACGGAGAACCACGCGTGACGCGCAGCGTGTACGTGACCGGTATCGACCGCGGCGACGGCCGCCAGGTCGTCGAGCTGGGAGTGATGGAGCTCCTGACCCGCCACGTCGACCGGGTGGGGGTGTTCCGCCCGCTGGTCCACGACGGGCCGGACCGGCTGTTCGATCTGCTGCGGGCCCGCTACCGCCTCGCCCAGCCCGCCGAGACGGTCTACGGCATCAGCTACGCGGAGGCCGCCGCCCTCCAGGCCGAGCGCGGCACCGACGAGCTGGTCTCCCGGCTCGTCGACCGCTTCCACGCGGTCGCCCGCGACTACGAGTACGTCCTGGTCCTCGGCTCGGACTACGCCGACACCAGCCTGCCGGACGAGCTGGCGCTCAACGCCCGGCTGGCCAACGAGTTCGGCGCCGCGGTGATACCCGTCGTCGGCGGCCAGGGCCAGGAGGCCGAGTCGGTCCGCGCCGAGGCCCGCAACGCCTACCGCGCCTACGACTCGCTGGGCTGCGACGTCGTCGCGCTGGTCGTCAACCGCGTCGCGCCCGAGCAGCGCACCGCCGTCGTCGAGCGGCTCGCCGCCCGTCTGCCGGTGCCCTGCTACGCGCTCCCCGAGGACGGCTCGCTCTCCGCGCCGACCGTCGGCCAGATCGTGCAGGCGCTCGGCGCCGAGGTGCTGCTCGGCGACGACTCCGGACTCGCCCGGGACGCCCGGGACTTCGTCTTCGGCGGCGCGATGCTGCCGACCTTCCTCCGGGCGCTCACCCCCGGCTGCATGGTGATCACGCCCGGGGACCGCGCCGACCTCGTCGTCGGCGCGCTGGCCGCGCACAGCGCCGGCGCCCCGCCGATCGCCGGTGTGGTGCTCACCCTCGACGAGCGGCCCGGCCCCGACATCATGGCGCTCGCCGCCCGCCTGGCGCCCGGCACCCCGGTGGTCTCGGTCCCCGGCGGCTCCTTCCCCACCGCCGCCGAACTGTTCGCCATCGAGGGCAAGCTGAACGCCGCCTCGCCGCGCAAGGCGGAGACCGCGCTCGGCCTCTTCGAGCGGCACGTGGACACCGCCGAGCTGACCGACAAGATCTCGGTGGCCCGCTCCGGCCGGGTCACGCCGATGATGTTCGAGCACGAGCTGATCGAGCGGTCCCGCTCCGGCCGCCGCCGGGTCGTGCTCCCCGAGGGCACCGAGGAGCGGGTGCTGCGCGCCGCCGATGTGCTGCTGCGCCGCGACGTCTGCGACCTGACGCTGCTGGGCGAGGAGGAGGCGATCCGCAAACGCGCCGCCGACCTGGCCATCGACCTGGCCGGCGCCCAGATCATCGACCCGCAGTCCTCGCCGCTGCGCGAGCGGTTCGCCGAGCAGTACGCCACCCTCCGCGCCCACAAGGGCGTCGGCTACGAGCTGGCCTACGACATGGTCGCGGACGTCTCCTACTTCGGCACGCTGATGGTGCAGGAGGGCCTGGCCGACGGCATGGTGTCGGGTGCCGTGCACTCGACCGCCGCCACCATCCGGCCCGCCTTCGAGATCATCAAGACCAAGCCGGGCGCGCAGATCGTGTCGTCGGTGTTCTTCATGTGCCTGGCCGACCGCGTCCTGGTCTACGGCGACTGCGCGGTCAACCCGGACCCGAACGCCGAGCAGCTGGCCGACATCGCCATCCAGTCCGCCACCACCGCCGCGCAGTTCGGCGTCGAGCCGCGGATCGCGATGCTGTCGTACTCCACCGGCACCTCCGGCTCCGGCGCCGACGTCGACAAGGTCCGCAAGGCCACCGAGATCGTCCGCGAGCGGCGCCCGGACCTGCTGGTCGAGGGCCCGATCCAGTACGACGCCGCGGTGGACGCGGCGGTCGCCCGGACCAAGCTCCCGGACTCCGAGGTGGCAGGCCGGGCCACCGTGCTGATCTTCCCGGACCTCAACACCGGCAACAACACCTACAAGGCCGTCCAGCGCTCCGCCGGCGCGGTGGCTGTCGGCCCGGTCCTCCAGGGCCTGCGCAAGCCGGTCAACGACCTCTCGCGCGGCGCCCTCGTCCAGGACATCGTCAACACCGTCGCGATCACCGCGATCCAGACCCAGGGCGCCCAGCCCGGCGCCGGGCACACCGCCTGACCCCTCCCCCACCGGAAAGCCCCCTTCATGACTGCCAACGCCACCCGCGTCCTCGTCCTCAACTCCGGCTCGTCGTCGGTGAAGTACCAGCTGCTCGACATGACCGACGGCAGCCGGCTCGCCCTCGGCCTGGTCGAGCGGATCGGTGAGGAGACGTCGCGCCTGGTCCACACGCCGCTCGCCACCGGCGGCGCCAAGCGCGAGACCGAGGGTCCGATAGCCGACCACGAGGCCGCGCTGAAGGCCGTCGCCGAGGAGCTGGCCGCCGACGGCCTCGGCCTGGACTCCCCGGAGCTGGCCGCGATCGGGCACCGGGTGGTGCACGGCGGGCTGAAGTTCACCGCGCCGACCGTGATCGACGACGAGGTGCTCAAGGAGATCGAGCGGCTGGTGCCGGTCGCCCCGCTGCACAACCCGGCCAACATCACCGGCATCCGCACCGCCCGGGCGCTCCGCCCCGACCTCCCGCAGGTCGCGGTCTTCGACACCGCCTTCCACACCACGATGCCGGAGGCCGCGGCCCGCTACGCCATCGACGTGGCCACCGCCGACGCCCACCGCATCCGCCGCTACGGCTTCCACGGCACCTCGCACGCCTATGTCTCGCGCAAGACGGCCGAACTGCTGGGCAAGAAGCCCGAGGACGTCAACGTCATCGTGCTGCACCTGGGCAACGGCGCCTCCGCGTCCGCCGTCCGGGGCGGCCGCTGCGTGGACACCTCCATGGGCCTGACGCCGCTGGAGGGCCTGGTGATGGGCACCCGCTCCGGCGACATCGACCCGGCCGTCACCTTCCACCTCAAGCGGGTGGCGGGGATGGACGAGGACGAGGTCGACACCCTGCTCAACAAGAAGAGCGGCCTGATCGGGCTGTGCGGCGACAACGACATGCGGGAGATCCGCCGCCGCATCGACGAGGGCGACCAGCAGGCCGCGCTCGCCTTCGACATCTACATCCACCGGCTGAAGAAGTACATCGGCGCCTACACCGCGGTGCTCGGCAAGGTCGACGCGGTGGCCTTCACCGCGGGCGTCGGCGAGAACGCCGCCCCCGTGCGGGCCGCCGCCGTCGCCGGCCTGGAGGAGCTGGGCATGGCGGTGGACGCCTCGCTCAACGCCGTGCGGTCCGACGAGCCGCGGCTGATCTCGCCCGACTACGCCCGGGTCGCGGTCGCCGTGGTGCCCACCGACGAGGAACTGGAGATCGCCCAGCAGACATACGCCCTGGTCACCGCCTAGTCCGTGGGTCCTGCCCCGGCTGAAGGGCCTGTGAAGCAGAGCGAAATATTCCGCTCCGAAACAAACCGATAGGATCGAGACATGCGCCGTTCCAAAATCGTCTGCACCCTGGGCCCCGCCGTCGACTCCTACGAGCAGCTGAAGACGCTGATCGAGGCCGGTATGAACGTGGCCCGTTTCAACATGAGCCACGGGACCCACTCGGAGCACGAGGAGCGGTACCACCGCCTCCGCAAGGCCGCGGAGGAGACCGGCCGCGCCGTCGGCGTGCTGGCCGACCTCCAGGGCCCCAAGATCCGCCTGGAGACCTTCGCCGAGGGCCCGGTGGAGCTGGTGCGCGGTGACGAGTTCGTCATCACCACCGAGGACATCCCCGGTGACAAGCACATCTGCGGTACCACCTACAAGGGCCTGCCCGGCGACGTCTCCAAGGGCGACCCGGTCCTGATCAACGACGGCAACGTCGCCCTCCAGGTCGTCGAGGTCGACGGCCCGCGGGTGCGCACCATCGTCATCGAGGGCGGGGTCATCTCCGACCACAAGGGCATCAACCTCCCCGGCGCGGCGGTCAACGTCCCGGCGCTGTCCGAGAAGGACATCGAGGACCTGAAGTTCGCCCTGCACATGGGCTGCGACATGGTCGCGCTGTCCTTCGTGCGGGACGCCAAGGACGTCCAGGACGTGCACCGCGTCATGGACGAGGTGGGCCGCCGGGTCCCGGTCATCGCCAAGGTGGAGAAGCCGCAGGCGGTCGCCAACATGCAGGAGGTCGTGATGGCCTTCGACGCGGTGATGGTGGCCCGTGGCGACCTGGCGGTGGAGTACCCGCTGGAGAAGGTCCCGATGGTGCAGAAGCGCCTGGTGGAGATGTGCCGGCGGAACGCCAAGCCGGTGATCGTGGCGACCCAGATGATGGAGTCGATGATCACCAACTCCCGGCCGACCCGCGCCGAGGCGTCCGACGTCGCCAACGCCATCCTCGACGGCGCCGACGCGGTGATGCTCTCCGCGGAGTCGTCGGTGGGCCAGTACCCGATCGAGACCGTCAAGACGATGTCGAAGATCGTCGAGGCGGCCGAGGAGGAGCTGCTCTCCAAGGGCCTGCAGCCGCTGGTGCCCGGCAAGAAGCCGCGCACGCAGGGCGGTGCGGTGGCCCGCGCGGCCTGCGAGATGGCCGACTTCCTCGACGGCAAGGCGCTGGTGGCGTTCACCAAGTCCGGTGACACCGCCCGCCGGCTCTCCCGCTATCGCGCCGCCCAGCCGATCCTGGCCTTCACCACCGACCTCGCCACCCGCAACCAGCTCACCCTGAGCTGGGGCGTGGACTCCTTCGTCGTCCCGCACGTGGACAACACCGACGCGATGGTGGACCTGGTCGACGCCGAGCTGCTCAAGCTCAAGCGCTACAACGAGGGCGACACCATGCTGATCACCGCCGGCTCGCCCCCCGGCGTCCCCGGCACCACCAACATGGTCCGGGTGCACCACCTCGGCGGCGGCCGCGCCTGACGCGCCGCCCCGGACGCACCAACGGCGGTGGGCCGCCCCCTGGTTGAGGGGGCGGCCCACCGCCGTTTCCGCGGCTCCCGGAAGAACCGCCGGGCCGGTCAGTCCTCGATGGACACGTTCATGCCCGGGACGTGGAGGGTGCCGCCGAACTGGCCCGCCTGGTCCAGCTTCACCTTGCTGAAGTAGGCGTACGGGACGTTGAGCGGCGGCGGGTGCTCCGGGTCGAAGACGATCGGTATCAGCCCGAAGAGGTTGCCCTGCAGCCGCTCGGTGTAGAGCGTCACCTTGCCGCCGCGGATGGTGGACGTGGAGCCCGGGGTGGACCGCACGTGGTAGTGCTTGCCGGACGCCGGGTCGTCGACGATCTGGTGCAGGTCGCCGATGTCGATGCTGTCCGCGGTGAACTTCAGGGCCTGCTTGGTGTGGCCGTTCTGCGTGGTGACGTTGACGACGCCGACGTAGTCCAGGCCGCGCAGGGTCAGCCCGCTGGACTCCAGGTGCCAGGGCAGGTCCGGCAGGGTGGCGGGGGTCTGCTCGTTCTTGCCCTGCTGCTTGTTCTCGACGACGCAGGGGTAGCCGGGCTTGCCGGAGGCGTCCTTGCCGTCGAGCCCGCCGCCGGGCAGCGCGTTGTCCGCCGTGCCGACGGCGCCGTGCACCGTGTCGTTGACCGCCTTCGAGGGGTTCTTGAGCGCGTCGCCGACCGGCTTGGTGACCTCGTCCAGGCCGGGGCCGGAGTCCTGCGACGGACTCTTGGAAGACGGCGCCGTCGATGCCGACGGGCTCGGCGACGGCGACTCGGTGGCGGACGCGGAGGGCGCGGGGCTCGGCGCGGCCGACGGCTCGTCGGTCTTCTTGTGGATGCCGAAGAGGCCGCCGAGCGCGTCGCCGATGCCGCCGAGCAGCCCGCCGTCGTCCTTCTTCTCCGGCGAGGCGGAGGGCGAGGGAGTCGCGGAGGCGGACGGGGACGGCGCGCCGCCCGCGGTGTCCTTCGCGGCCGAGGGCGACGGTGACGGCGGGGCGGACGGCGTGCCGCCCGCGGCGTCCTTGCCGGAGCCCTTCGCCGTGTCCTTGCCGCTCTTCGTGTCCTGGCCGCCCTTGGCGTCCTTCGCGTCCTTGGCGCCGTCCTTGGCCTTGGCGTCCTGCCCGGAGGTGTCCGGGGCGGTGACGCAGGGCCCGCCCCGGAAGGGGCTCTCGGGCGGCGCCGGCTTGGCTATCGCCATCTGGGGCGTCAGCCCCATGCCCATGAGGACGGCGGACGGCATCGCGGCGATGGCGATCGCCTTGCCCGCGGGCACGTGCAGGCGGGTCAGCAGCGGCTTCCGGGGCGCCGCGTGCCGGGGCCTGCTCCCCGTACGCCGCGGGGGATCCCCCGCCGCCCCGGAGGCCGCGCCCGCTCCCCCTGCCTCCGGCGGGGGTGACCCCGCCCGCAGCTCGTCACCCGGCACGGTGCCTCCCGTTCGTTCCGTTGGTCGGGCTCGTTCCTGACAGGCTGTCCAGTCCGTTGCCCGACCCGGGACCGCCGGCCGGCGCGGGACCCGTGGCGACCACGGGCCCGACGGCACGGTCCGGCTCACCGGGCCCGTCCGCGCTCTGCGCGGGCCGGCCCGGCGCCCAGGAGACGCCCAGCGCACCGCCGATCAGCCCCAGCAGGAAGCCGATCAGGAAGGCGCCGAAGTTCGAGACGACCAGGGAGACCAGGGCGAGCAGGATCGCCGCGACACCCGCGAAGACCCGGGACGCCGGCTGGAACCACATGGTCAGGCCGAGCACGACCAGCAGCACGCCGATGATCAGCGAGCCGGCGCCGGCCGTGGTCGCCATGCGGACCGTGAGCGACCCGATGGTGAGGTTCGCGTAGGGGATGTACATGATCGGGACGCCGGCCAGGAGGGTCAGCAGTCCGCCCCAGAACGGGCGCTGCCCGCGCCAGTCCCGGAACGCCTGCCGCTTCCGCCCGAAGGACCCGGTCGGCTGTGGTTGCTGCTCCGCGCTCATGCGCCGGCCTCCCTACGGTCGGCGGACCCGCATCCGCGCCGCGTGTACCTGTCGTCGACTCTCCCCCGGCCTCCGGCCCGGGAGACCCCCCTGCTCCAGTCACTCATCTCGTCCGGCTCCTCGGGACTGGCGTTTCGGTGGTTCTGTGGGCACTTCAGCGCTACCCGGCGTGCGGGCACGGGGAACGGCTCGCGCCCCGCGCCCGCGCGCTCAGCGCGTCAGTAGCACTCGCTCTTGCCCTTGGTGACGCTCATCTTCAGGCCGCTGAGCTTGAAAGTGCCGGCCGTGGTGGCCCAGGCGCGCTGATGGACGTGGGTCAGCGTGGCCGTGTCGGCCTCCTGGGCGAAGGAACCGGGGTCGGCCTTGTCGCCCTTCTTCATGCCGGGACCCTTGGACGAGGAACCCGCCGCGACACCGATGTTGATGTTGCTGAAGGTCGCGTCCGCGTTCAGCTGGTCGAGGTCGATGTAGAGGTTCTTGGCCTCGACCGGATCGCCGGTGCCCGCCTGGAGCTTCATCGACACATCGCCGAAGACCGGGACCGGCACGACGACGGACTGGCACAGGTTGTGGATCTTCGCGCTGGAGAACGCCGAGACCGCGACCGGCACGTTCTTGCCGTTCTTCTGGGCGTCGACCGCGCCGTACTGGACGAAACCCTCGCCGTCCAGCCGGTCCGTGCTCACCTTGAACTGCTGGCCGGACACGCTGAACGACGCCGCCAGGGCACCCTGCGAGAGGGCGACACCGATCGCGGCGGTGGCCGCCACGCTCGGCACCATGACGACGGCGAACCGCTTCCATCTGGTCCCGCCACGAGCCAGGGACTCCATGACTTTCCTCCTTCTCGGACGTACATCTCCGGTATCCGCCGCCCCGGTGGGGAACGGCCGTACCTGGGATGGGAGAAGTGCTACGTCCTCGGGAAGGAGAGCGCCCGTCTCGGAGGCACAGTGTGTTTCCGAATACCGGCGATCACCCCCGAGCGACAACCACTGGCCACGCTCTCGCGCAACCTCACCGGACAGGCCCCGCCGACGGCAGGGACCCCCCTGTCCACGGCCGGCGCCACTGCCGCCGGCCGACTCGGTGGGGACCCAAGTACCCCGCGGCGCCGACCGGATGCCGGGCTGCGGGAATGGACCGAGCGTGGCCGATCGTCGTGCATTCGGGGCCGCCGCACAAGGCCCTCGTTACTTGCGGGTAACGGACCGATAACCACGGCACGACGCACAGAGATCAACTGGGCACACAGCGTCGCACTTGACGACGGCCCTACAAGGGGCAATTCAGGGCAGAATTTGGCAAGTTGACCGTCGGGACTTACTCCAAGTAACAGCGGCCACGTTTACCAAGTTTCGGTAAAGCGTGGCCGCTGCTCCGTTTGCCGGGCCCTCCCGCGGGAGTTGCCGCGGGACAGAACCGGACGGGACGGAAATCTGCCGGAAAGCGCCGTAGCGCAGAGGAAGTCGGTACAGAGGAACTCGGCGCCGTGGCGGCGCCGTTCGGGACCGGCTCAGAACAGGACGCGCGCCAGGGCGGTGCGTGCCTTCGTCACCCGCGGGTCGTCCGGGCCGATCACCTCGAACAGCTCCAGCAGCCGCACCCGCGCGGCCTCCCGGTCCTCCCCGGCCGTCCGCTTGACGGTCTCGACCAGCCGGCCGAAGGCGTCCTCGACATGACCGCCCACCAGGTCCAGGTCGGCGGCCCGGATCTGCGCCCGGACGTCGGCCGGATCGTCCGCGGCCTCCTGGCGGACCGCCTGCGGGTCCAGACCCTGTACGCGTTCGAGGAGTTCGGCCTGGGCGAGCCCGAGCTTGGCCTCGGGGTTGGCCGGGTCGTCGGAGAGGACGTTGCGGTAGGCGCGGACGGCACCGCTCAGGTCGCCGGCGTCCAGCGCGTCGGCCGCCGCGGTCAGCGCCGCGTCGTACGGGCCGGCCGGCTGCGGGGCCTCGGCGCGGTCCTGCTGCCCGGCCGCCGCGTCGACCGGCGCGCCCACGATGCCGAACTGCTGCTCGGCGACCTGCACCAGCTGGTCCAGCACCTGCCGCAGCTGCGCCTCGGGGACCGCGCCCTGGAAGAGCGGGATCGGCTGGCCCGCGACCACCGCGAACACCGCCGGGATGCCCTGCACCCCGAACTGCTGGAACAGCATCTGGTTGGCGTCGACGTCGATCTTGGCGAGGACGAACCTGCCGGCGTACTCCGCCGCGAGGCTCTCCAGCAGCGGCCCGAGCTGCTTGCACGGCTGGCACCACTCGGCCCAGAAGTCGATGACGACCGGGACCTCGGTGGACCGCTGCAGGACGTCCTGCTGGAACCCGGCCTCGTCGACGTCGAACACCAGGGGGCCGCCGGCGCCGGCCGGCTCCGCGCCCGTGCGGGCGGCCTCGGCGCGCGCCTGCTCGGCCTTCTGCTTCGCTTCACCGGCCGCCTTCACGGCGGCGAGGTCGACGACTCCGCTCATGGACATGTTGCGTGGCTGCATGGGTCCATCCTCCCCCCTGAGCGGCCGGTTCCGGAAAGCGATCCGGAAAGCGGGCCCGCGTCGTCCGGTACGCCCCGCTGGAATGCGGCGCGCTCCCGGTCTCCGGTGCCCGGCGGGCGGCCCCGAAGGGCCGCTGCGTGCGCGGCCGTGGGTCCCCACCCACGGCCAGTGGTCATCGCTCTTTCGCTACGGGTCGTAGCGTAACTCGGGGCCGCCCCCGCCCGGCAACCGCATCCCGCCCGCCGCGCAAGTGATCTCCCTCACGGAGGGCGCCGCGGGAGGGGCGCTTCCGGACGGGCGCCCGATCGCCTACCGGCCGGTATGGTCGCCGGCATGCACCAGTCCGCCCGCCCCCCGAAAGGCCGTCCGGGCCGCCCCCGCAGCGTCGAGACCGACCACGCGATCCTCGACGCCACCCGCGCCGCGCTCGTCGACGTCGGCTGGGGCGGGCTCACCATGGGCGAGGTCGCGGCCCGCGCCGGCGTCGCCAAGACCACCCTCTACCGGCGCTGGGCCAACAAGAACGAACTGGTCGTGGACGCCGTGGCGGTCCTCTTCGACGAGCTGGAACTCCCCGACCGGGGCTGTCTGCAGTCCGACATCGAGGGCGTGGTGCTCCAGTTCGGCGCGCTGCTGGCCCGGCCCGAGACCAAGACGGCGCTGATGGCGGTGGTCGCCGAGTCCACCACCGACGACGCGCTGCGCGAGCGGATCCGCTCGGCGATCGTCGACCGGCAGAAGCGGCTGGTGCTGCTGGGCCGCTCCCGGGCACAGGCCCGCGGCGAACTCCCGCCGGACGCCGGCGGCCCCGGCGGCGCACAGGCCGCCGAGTGCACCGTGGGCCTGATCTTCGACGTGATCGCCGGGGCCGTCGTACACCGGCTCCTGGTGAGCGCGGAGCCGGTGGACGCCGACTGGGCCCGGCGGTTCACCACGCTGCTGCTGGCCGGCCTGGCCGCGCTGGAGCCCTGACCCGGCGCGGCCGGCCGCCGCGTCTCACACCTGGTAGCGGTCCGCGCGGAACAGATGCAGATGCTCCGCCACCCACTCCGACGTCCGCGCCAGCCCCTCCTTGAGCGAGACCTCCGGCTCCCACGAAGCCCACTCCCGGGCCCGGGAGTTGTCCGACAGCAGCCGCTCCACCTCGCTGCCCGACGGCCGCAGCCGCGCCGCGTCTACCACCACCTCCGCGTCCCGCCCGGAGGCCGCGATCAGCGCCTCGGCCAGCGTCCCGATGGCGATCTCCCGGCCGCTGCCGAGGTTGACGACCTGCCCCAGCGCCCGGTCGCAGTCGGCCAGCGCCAGGAACCCGGCCGCGGTGTCGGTGACGAACGTGAAGTCCCGGGTCGGGGTGAGCGAGCCGAGCCTGATCTGCCGGGCGCCGGCGTGCAGTTGGGCCAGGATCGTCGGGATCACCGCCCGGGCGGACTGCCGGGGCCCGTAGGTGTTGAACGGCCGCACCACCGTCACCGGCAGCTCGAAGGCGTGCCAGTGGGACAGCGCCATCATGTCGGCGCCGATCTTCGAGGCGGAGTACGGCGACTGCGGCTGGAGCGGGTGGTCCTCAGCGATCGGCGCGGTCCGCGCGGTCCCGTACACCTCGCTGGTGGAGGTGTGCACCATCCGCCGCACGCCGTGCCGGCGGCACGCCTCCGCGACGTTCTCGGTGCCCACCACGTTCGTCTGCACATAGGCGCCGGGCGAGTCGTAGCTGTACGGGATGCCGATCAGCGCGGCCAGGTGGAAGACGGTGTCGCAGCCGGCGACGGCGTCCATCACCCGGCCCGCGTCCCGCACATCGCCGGCGACCATCTCGACCGGGCCGCCCGGCACCAGATAGCGCGCCAGGTTCCCCTTCTCCGCGTACGGCTTGTAGTGGACGAAGGCGCGCACCTCGGCGCCCGCCGCCACCAGCAGATCGACCAGCGTCGAACCGATGAACCCCTCGGCCCCGGTGACCAGGACCTTCCGTCCGGCCCACGGGCTCGGGCTGCTCGTGCTCTGCGTGCTCATGCTGACTCCTTCAGGGTGGTGACGAGGTGGTGGGGTTGGGGGTGGCCGGCCAGCGCCAGGGTCCGGGCGGCCAGCAGGTCGGCGGCGCGGGCGTGCGTACCGGGGTCGGCGGCCGCGCCCATCGCGGCCAGCCGGGCCGGATCGGCCAGCAGCGGGGTGACCAGCGCGTCCAGCCGGTCGGCGGTGGCCTCCGCGTCGGGCAGCAGCAGCGCCGCCCCGGCGTCGGAGAGCACCCGGGCGTTGTGCGTCTGGTGGTCGCCGGGCGCGTGCGGATACGGGACGAGGACGGCCGGCATGCCGATGGTGGCCAGTTCGGCGACGGTCGCCGAGCCGGCCCGGCAGAGCACCAGGTCGGCCGCCGCGTACGCCAGGTCCATCCGGTCCAGGTACGGCACCGCCTCGGCGACGGCCGCCCCGCCGTTCGCCTCCAGGGCCGCGCGGGCGCCGTCCAGCGCCGCCGGCCCGGTCTTGATCAGCAGCCGCATCCGGTTCCGCGCCAGATAGCGGCCGGCCAGCCCGACGGCGGCCTCGGTGAGCCGGGCGGCGCCCAGACTGCCGCCGTTGACCAGCAGCAGCCGCGCCTCCTCCGGGATGCCCAGGGCCCGGCGGGCGGCCTGCCGCAGCGCCACCCGGTCCAGCCCGGCCAGCGGCCCGGACAGCGGCATCCCCACCGTCTCGGCCCGCTCGCCGCCCGCCAGGTGGGGGCGGCTGCGGTCGAAGGCCAGGGCGATGTGCGGGGTGAGCCGGGCGGCGAACTTGTTGGCCCGGCCGGGCACCGCGTTGGATTCGTGGATCAGGCTGGGCAGCCCCGCCATCCGGGCCCCGACGATCACCGGGGCGCTCGGGTAGCCGCCCATCCCGACGGCGACCTGGGCGCCCTGCGCCCGCAGGATCGCCCGGCACTGGGCGCCCGACCGCAGCAGCGCGGCCGGCAGCAGATAGCGTCTGGCGCCCAGCGACGGGTCGAAGGGGATCATGTCGACGGTGTGCAGCCGGTAGCCGGCCTGCGGGATCAGCCGCGTCTCCAGACCGCGGTCGGTCCCCACGAAGGAGATCACCGCGTCCGGCACGGCCCGGCGCAGCGCGTCGGCGAGGGCGAGTCCGGGATAGATGTGGCCGCCGGTGCCGCCCGCACCGATCACGACCGAGAGTGGTGTGCGCATGGCCGCCACGCTCGTCCGCCGCCTTAAGAACGTTCTAAGACGGCGTTTGGGAGCCTGGTCCCATGACCGCACGCCCCGCACCCGCGCCCGAGAGCCCGCCGCCGGCCGCCCCCCGGATCCTGGTCGTCGACGACGAACCGGAGGTCCGCGCCGCCGTGGCCGACGGACTCGCCGTCGAGGGCTACGAGGTCCGCCGCGCCGCCGACGGCCTGGCCGCGCTCTCCGAGGTCGCCACCTGGCAGCCCGACGCGCTGGTCCTCGACGTGATGATGCCGGTGCTGGACGGCCTGGCGGTCTGCCGCCGGCTGCGCGCCCTCGACGACCGCACCCCGATCCTGGTCCTGACCGCCCTGGACGCGGTCAGCGACCGGGTCGACGGCCTGGACGCCGGCGCCGACGACTACCTGGTCAAGCCGTTCGCCCTGGACGAGCTGATCGCCCGGGTCCGCGCCCTGCTGCGGCGGGCCGCGGCCGCCGCGGCCGACGACTCCCGGCTGGCCTTCGCCGACCTGGTCGTCGATCCCGCCACCCGCACCGGCCACCGCGGCGCCCGGCCGCTGGAGTTCAGCCGCACCGAGTACACCCTGCTGGAACTGCTGCTCCAGCACCCCGGCCAGGTGCTGCCGCGGGAGACGATCCTGGAGCGGGTCTGGGGCCGGGACTTCGGCCCGGACTCCAACTCCCTGGCCGTCTACATCGGTTATCTGCGCCGCAAGCTGGAGGCCGGCGGCGAGCCCCGGCTGGTGCACACCGTGCACGGCATCGGCTACCGCCTGGACCGGCCGGAGGGCACATGACGGGCCGGCGCCGCCTGGGCGGCCGCTGGGTCCGCCGCCGCCCGCTGCGCACCCGGCTGGCGCTGGCCGCCTCCGCCGCGGTCGCCCTGGTCGCGGTCGGCGTCTGCGCCGCCGCGTTCGTCGTCATCCGCGTCCAGATGACCCACCAACTCAACCTCAACGTGGCGCAGACCGCCACCCAGCTCCTCCAGCGGATGCGCGACTGGGGCCCGACCCCGAGCGACGCCACCTGCCAGTACCCGGCCGCCGCCTGCGTCCAGATCGTCCCCGCCGACCCGGCGAAGGACGCCCGCGGCGGGTACCTCCTGCCGGTCGCCGGAGCCACCCGCGAGGTGGCCGCCGGCCGCCGCCGGGCCTACTACACCGACTTCACCGTCGCCGGGTACCCCGTCAGGGTGTTCACCACCCGCATCCCCCACCGGGACGAGGCGATCCAGGTCGCCCTCCGCTCCGACACCGTCGAACGCGGGGTGCGGCAGGCCGCCTTGGCACTGGCCGCGGTCGGCGGCGCGGGCGTCCTGCTGGCCGCCGGCCTCGGCTACTGGGTCTCCCGTACGGGCCTGGCCCCGGTCGCCCGGCTGACCGCCACCGCGGAGCGGATCGCCACCACCCGCGACCCCCGGCACCGCATCGACCTCCCGGCGGGGCCGCCCGGCCACGAGGACGAGGTGACCCGGCTCGCCGCCAGCTTCAACACCATGCTCGGCGAACTGGAGCAGTCCGTCACCGCCCAGCGCCGCCTGGTCGCCGACGCCTCCCACGAACTGCGCACCCCGCTCACCGCGCTCCGCACCAACGCCGAACTCCTCGCCCGCGCAGACCGATTGACGGAGGGTCAGCGCGACCGCGCGTCGGCGGCGCTGACCCGCCAGCTGCGCGAGGTCACCACCCTCGTCAACGACCTGATCGAGCTGGCCCGCGACGAGGAGCCCCGGCCGCTGCTCGAACAGGTCCGCCCGGCCGCCCTGCTGGAGCACGCGGTGGCCACGGCCCGCGAGCACTGGCCGGACGTCACCTTCACCCTCCGCGTCGCCCCCGGGGCGGCGGCCACCGCGCTCCCCGGCGTCCCCGCCCGGCTGACCCGGCTGCTGTCCAACCTCCTGGACAACGCCGCGAAGTTCTCCCCGCCCGGCGGCCCCGTGGAGACCGAACTCGCCTCCGTGGCGGACGAGGTGCACCTCACCGTCCGCGACCACGGCCCCGGCATCGACGCCGACGACCTGCCGTACGTCTTCGACCGCTTCTACCGCGCCCGGGCCGCCCGCGCGCTGCCCGGCTCGGGCCTCGGTCTGGCCATGGCGCGGCAGATCGCCCGCGCACACGGCGCCGAGCTCACCGCGGAGCAGGCGCCGGGCGGCGGCGCGCTCTTCCGCCTGCGGATGCAGGGCGCGGAGCCGCCCGCCGAGGCGGGGTGAGCCTCCCGCCGCGGGGGGGACGGGAAGGCCCGGCACCCCGCCGCGCGGACGGATCCCGCCGCGCGGACGGACGGCGGACGGCGGACGGCGTCAGAAGCCCGCCGGCTCGGTGTACGTGCCCCACTCGTCGCGCAGCGCGCCGCAGATCTCGCCGAGGGTGGCCTCCGCGCGGACGGCGTCCAGCATCGGCCCGATCATGTTGCGGTCGCCGCGGGCGGCGGCCAGCAGTTCCTTCAGCGCGGCCTGCACCCGGGCGTCGTCGCGGGCGGCCTTGCGCTCGGCGAGGGCCCGCACCTGCTCCCGCTCGACCTCGTGGCTGACCCGCAGGATCTCCAGGTCGCCGGTGACCGAGCCCTCGTGGCAGTTGACGCCGACGACCTTCTTCTCGCCCTTCTCCAGGGCCTGTTGGTAGCGGAACGCGGACTCGGCGATCTCGCCGGTGAACCAGCCGTCCTCGATACCGCGCAGGATGCCGGAGGTGATCGGACCGATGGATGGGGTCTCCCCTGCTCGAGCGGAGCCGAGAGCTTGGGGACGCTGCCCGTCCGGCACCGCCCGCGCCCCGCGCTCCGTTATCTGCGCGAAGATCTTCTCCGCGTCCGCCTCGATCCGGTCGGTCAGCGCCTCCACGTACCACGAACCGCCCAGCGGATCGGCGACGTTGCCGACGCCGGTCTCCTCCATCAGCACCTGCTGGGTGCGCAGCGCGATCTCCGCGGCCTGCTCGCTGGGCAGCGCCAGCGTCTCGTCCAGGGCGTTGGTGTGCAGCGAGTTGGTGCCGCCGAGCACCGCGGCCAGCGCCTCCACCGCCGTACGCACCACGTTGTTGTACGGCTGCTGGGCGGTCAGCGAGACGCCGGCGGTCTGGGTGTGGAACCGCAGCCACTGCGCCTTCTCGCTGCGCGCGCCGTAGACGTCGCGCATCCAGCGGGCCCAGATCCGGCGCGCGGCGCGGAACTTGGCGATCTCCTCGAAGAAGTCCACGTGCGCGTCGAAGAAGAAGGACAGGCCGGGCGCGAAGGTGTCGACGTCCAGCCCGCGGGAGAGGCCCAGCTCGACGTAGCCGAAGCCGTCGGCGAGGGTGTACGCCAGCTCCTGGGCGGCCGTCGCGCCGGCCTCCCGGATGTGGTAGCCGGAGACCGACAGCGGCTTGTAGGCGGGGATGCCGTGCGCGCAGTGCTCCATCAGGTCGCCGATCAGCCGCAGATGCGGCTCCGGCTGGAAGAGCCACTCCTTCTGCGCGATGTACTCCTTGAAGATGTCGGTCTGGAGCGTGCCGTTGAGCACCGCCGGATCGACGCCCTGCCGCTCGGCGGCGACCAGGTACATGCAGAAGACCGGGACGGCCGGGCCGCTGATCGTCATGGACGTCGTGACGTCGCCGAGCGGGATGTCCTGGAACAGGACCTCCATGTCGGCCGCCGAGTCGATGGCGACGCCGCAGTGCCCGACCTCGCCGAGCGAGCGCGGGTCGTCGGAGTCGCGCCCCATCAGCGTCGGCATGTCGAACGCCACCGAGAGGCCGCCGCCGCCGGCCTTGAGGATCATCTTGTAGCGCTCGTTGGTCTGCCGGGCGTTGCCGAAGCCGGCGAACTGGCGGATCGTCCACGTCCGGCCGCGGTAGCCCGTCGCGTACAGGCCGCGGGTGAACGGGTACTCCCCCGGCCAGCCGATCCGCTCGAAGCCCTCGACCGAGTCACCGGGGCGCGGACCGTACACCGGCTCCACCGGATCGCCGGAGAGCGTGCTGAAGTCCGCCTCCCGCTTCCGGGCGGAGTCGTACCGGGCCTGCCAGCGGCGGCGCCCCTCTTCGATCGCGTCAGCGTCCATGCCCACGAATTTACTAGGACGTCCAACTATCTGTCGATGGGAAGCGACCCTGAAACACCCCTGAGCCCTCCCGGGCACGGCCCCTGAGCCCTCCCCGGACACGACCCCGGAGGCTCCACGGGGCGCGTCCCCTACGGGTCGCACCTACCCCCGGCCGGGGGGATGCCCGGCACCCGCACACCGAAAACCCGGCAGACGAACCCTGCCCGGCGGACCCACCCGGCAGCCCGCTCCGGCCCCCCAGCCAGAGCCACCCGCCCCGACAGAACCCCCAGCCGGCACCACCACCCACCCCCACCAGCACAAACGCGCCCCTCCCGCAAGGGAGAGGCGCGTGGGGCGCGAAACGGCACCGGCGACGGGCGGGGCCGGGCCGGGCCGCCGCCGTCAGGCCTTGACCGGCTCCGGTGCGGCCTCCGTCAGCAGCGGCTGGACCTCGCGGACCACCTTGCGCTCCACGAAGAACGCGGCCGTCGGGATCGTCCCGGAGACCAGCACCCACAGCAGCTTGCCGAACGGCCAGCGCGCCTTGGAGCCCAGATCGAAGGCGAAGATCAGGTAGATGATGTAGAGCAGGCCGTGGACCTGGGCGACGACGAGCGTCAGGTCCTTGCCGATCCCGAAGCCGTACTTGAACACCATGCAGGCGCACAGGACGAGCAACATGACGGCGGTCACATAGGCCATGGCCCGATAGCGGGTCAGCACGCTCTTTTTCATGACGTCGAGAGTAACCGCTCGCCGAAACCCCGCGACGGCGGGGAGGACGCAATCACCCGGTACCGAGCGAGCACTCCGGACGGCTCACCCCACAGGTCACCCCGTGGGCGCGCGGCACCACCGCGCCGACCCGCGGAAACGCTATTCCGCCGGCTCCGCTGACTCGTCCCGGTCCTCGAAGTCCCCCGCCGCAACGCGCAGCGGCCGGAGCAGCGCGAAGATCTCCGCGCACTCCTCGGCGTCGTACGCGCGCAGCCCGAAGTCCATCGCCATCAGGTCGCGGGTGGCCGCGTCGCACACCTCGCGCCCCTTCTCCGTGATGGACGCCAGGGTGCCCCGGCCGTCCTTGGGGTTGGGCCGCTTGGCGACCAGCCCCGACCTCACCAGCCGGTCGACGGTGTTGGTCACCGAGGTCGGGTGCACCATGAGGCGCTCGCCGATCTTCGACATCGGCAGTTCGCCCGCCTTGGAGAAGGTCAGCAGCACCAGCGCCTCGTAGCGCGCGAAGGTCAGTCCGTACGGCTTGACCACCGCGTCCACCTCGGACAGCAGGATCTGCTGGGCCCGCATGATCGAGGTGATCGCGGCCATGGAGGGCACGGAGCCCCATCGCTGCTTCCAGAGTTCGTCGGCGCGAGCGATCGGGTCAAAGGCAAGGCTGAGCGGCTTCGGCACGCTTCCGACCCTACCCGGCGGTCACATGCTGGTCAGCCCTGTCTCAACTTTCGGTCTCATGGAGTGGTCCGCCCGAAGGGGTCCGCCCCCGCTCCGGCCCGCGGTCCCCGTCCGCCCCGGAGCGCCGCACCACCGCGATCACCGCCAGGACCGCGCCGACGCCCAGTACCCCCGCGGCGGGCATCACCACCGGGAGCGGCGCGTACTGCGCGGCCACTCCGGCCAGCGCCATCGCCAGTCCCATGAGCGTCATCCGGCCCGCCTGCATCACCGTCATCGCCTGCCCCAGCAGTTCCTCGGGGACCGCGGCGACGAACCACCGGTCGACGCCGAAGTTGTACGAGATGCTGGTGCCGGTCAGCACCAGCAGCACCAGGGCCCAGCCCAGCGACGGCCGGGCCGCGAACCCCAGGGACGGCAGCACCGCGAACACCCCCAGGGGGAAGGTCAGCCGCTCCCGGGCCCGCGGCCCCAGCAGCGCCCCCACCAGGGTCTCGGCCACCACCGCCCCGACCGGCATCCCGCACATCAGCAGCCCCTGCCCGGCCGGCCCCACACCCAGCAGGTCCCCGTACGGGACGAGCAGCGCCTCGGGGACGACCACGACCGCCGGCGGCACCCAGGTGAGCAGCAGCAGCGCCCGGACCCGCCGGTCGGCCAGCAGCCGCCGGATGCCGGCCATCGAGGCGCCCAGCAGCGCGCCGCCCCCGTGTCCCCGCGCCGGGCGGGCAGCGGTACCCAGCCACAGCAGCAGCGCCGAAGCGGTGAACGTCGCCGCGGTGACCCCGAGCACCGCCCGGGGCGCCACGGCGGCCAGCAGCAGCCCCCCGGCGGCGAAACCGGCCAGCTGCGCGCCCTGGTTGACGATCCGGATCAGCGAGCGCCCCAGGACGAACAGGTCGCCCTCACCGAGGATCTCGCCGAGCGTCCCCGCCCGGGTGCCGGCGAAGACCGGCGCGACCGCCGCGCTCACGCACCGCAGCCCCAGCAGGACCGCCACCGGCACCCCGGGCAGCACCATCGCCGCGGCCGCCACCGCGCACACCGCGTCGCAGCAGACCAGCACCCGGCGGGCGGGACAGCGGTCGGCGACGGCCGACAGCAGGGTGCCGCCGACGACGTACGGCAGCAGGCCGAGCGCGAACGTCAGCGCGCTGAGCAGCGGCGAGTCGGTGAGCCGGTAGACGAGGACGGAGAGCGCGAGTTCGCAGACCACCACGCCCAGGGAGGAGAGCAGATGGGCGGCGAAGACGCGGCGGAACTCGGGGACGGCGAAAACGGCGCGGTAACCCTTGCCGGCGGGCCCGGCGGCGCCGGACGGGCCGGGGGCGGGCGGGCAGGCGGCAGCGGGGCCCGGTCGTGCGGGCCCGGAAGGCGTCGGCATGGCGCCAGGCTGCCGGGGCCGCCCCGGGCCCCGTAGTGTTTCGGCTCCAGCCGAATCCTGGGGAGGGGAGGGCCCGGCGGTGCCGTTGGAGCTGCATTTCGGCGCGGACGACCTGCTGCGGATCCGGTTCGCGATCTCACCGCTGTGCGAGACCCACGAGGCGCTGCGGACGCTGCGGCGCACCGACCGGCACGGCTACCACCTGCCGTGGCTGCGGCGGATGCGGGAGCGGACGGCGGGGCTGGACCTGTCGCCGCTGTGGCTGTTCATGCCGTCCCCGCGCCCCGGTTACACGCCCGATTTCCTGGGCCGGCCGCCCGAGGTGCCGCTGGCGGACTTCGCCGCGGAACTGGCGCGCCTGCGGGCCACCGATCCGGCCCTGGCCCGCGCCGAGATGGCCAAGTCGCTGGCCTGTACGCCCGGTGCGGCGCAGTCGCCGCGCGGCCGGGCGGCGCTGGCGGACCCGGCGCGCGCGGTACGGGAGCTGGCGGACCTCACCGAACGGGCCTGGGAGGCCCTGGTGGCGCCCGACTGGCCCCGGCTGCGGGCCCTGCTGGAGGCCGAAATCGCCTACCGCTCGCACCAGTTGGCCGGCGGCGGCCTGCGCCGCCTGTTCACCGATCTGCATCCCCGCCTGTCCTGGTCGGACGACGGCACACTGACCGTCCGCACCCGTACGGACTTCGCGCAGCTGCAGGACCTCGACGGCCGGGGCGTGCTGCTGCTGCCGAGCGTCTTCGTGTGGCCGGACGTGATCAGCGGCTTCGACCCGCCGTGGCAGCCGACCGTGATCTATCCGGCGCGCGGCATCGGCGGGCTGTGGCAGGAGCCGTCCGGCGGCCCGGCGCTGGCGCGCCTGCTGGGCGCCAACCGGGCCGCGGTGCTCACCGCCCTGGACGCGCCCGCGACGACCTCGGCGCTCGCCCACCGGCTGGGCCTGGCCCCCTCGTCGGTCTCGGCACACCTGTCCGTACTGCGCGACGCCGGACTGCTGACCTCGCGCCGGCACGGACACCAGGTGCGCTACGAGCGCACACCACTGGGCCTCGCCCTCCTGGCCGGCGGCTGACGGCCGGACCCGTCAGGAGCCCTGCGCGTCCCGGGCCAGATGGCGCTCGACGGTCTCCACCTTCGAGGTGAGGCCGTCGGTGACACCCGGCCGGATGTCGGCCTTCAGCACCAGCGAGACCCGCCCGGCGCGCGCCTCGACGGCGGCCACCGCGCGCTTGACGACGTCCATGACCTCGTCCCATTCGCCCTCGACGGAGGTGAACATGGCGTCGGTGCGGTTGGGCAGGCCGGACTCGCGGACGACCCGGACGGCGTCGGCGACGTACTCGCCGACGTCCTCGCCGACGCCCAGCGGGCTCACGGAGAAGGCGACGATCATGCGTTCACCGTACCTTCCCGGCGGGCCCGGGCAGCGATCACCTGGGCCGCCTCCTCGCGCTTGAGCACCTTGTCCGCGTACAGGCCGCCGAACGGCAGCACCGCGAGGACGAAGAGGAACGCCACCCGCTTGAACGGCCACTTGGTGCGGTTCCAGGCATCCAGGAGCAGCACCAGGAAGATGGTGAACAGGATGCCGTGCAGCAGACCGAGGGGCATGACGAGCTGGTCGTAGCCCAGGAAGATCCGGAAGCCCGTGCCGAATATCAGCAGCGCGGGGAAGGAGAGCGCCTCCGGGATGGATGCCAGGCGCAGTCGGTGCAGGGCGGCGGCGGTCTTGATGTCCACGGGAACCTCGTTCGGGCGGAGGGGAGGCGTCACATTGCCTGCGCAGCGGACACTGCTTACGCAAGGGGATGCTTGTGCAGGAGTTCACAAGCATCCGCCCCATTGTTACAGCCGCTCCGGCGATCACTGCGCCGGGGGCCGCCGGCACCGGGCCGCCCTTACCGGCCGCCGCGGCGGCCGGGCGGCTTCGGGGAAGGATGCGGCCTCGGGGAAGGATCAGGGAGAAAGGTCAGGGTCGGCTCCGGGACGAAAGCCCTGTCCCGCCCCCACCCCCTCCGACTACCGTCTGACCCGTGGCTCAGTTTCGGCTCCAGGGGAGCAAGGTGCTCGCCGTCGACCTGACCGGCGACGCCGTCAAAGCGAAGAACGGCGCGATGGTCGCGTACGACGGCAGCATGACGTTCAAGAAGATGACCGGCGGCGGCGAGGGGCTGCGCGGCATGGTCACCCGGCGGCTGACGGGTGAGCAGATGACGGTGATGGAGGTGAAGGGCAAGGGCACCTGCTATTTCGCCGACCGCGCGAGCGAGATCAACCTCGTCGGCCTCCAGGGCGAGAAGCTGTTCGTGGAGGCGAGCAACCTGCTGTGCACGGAGGCGACGCTGCACACCGGCACGACGTTCACCGGCCTGCGCGGCGCCTCGCAGGGCAACGGCCTGTTCACCACCACCGTGGAGGGCCACGGACAGGCCGCGCTGCTCTCCGACGGCCCGGCCGTGGTGCTGCGGGTCACCCCGCAGTACCCCCTCCAGGTCGACCCGGGCGCGTATGTCGCGCACACCGGGCGGCTGACGCAGCACTTCCAGTCCGGAGTGAACTTCCGCACATTCCTCGGCGAGGGCTCCGGCGAGGCGTTCCAGATCCGCTTCGAGGGCGACGGGCTGGTCTACGTGCAGCCCAGCGAGCGCAACACCGTGGGCGGTGAGGTCTGATGCCGTTCACGGCCCTCAACTCCCGCATGGTGCAGGCCACGATCGCCCCCGGCCGGCGGCTGTTCAGCCAGCGCGGCGCGATGCTCGCCTACCGCGGCGAGGTCACCTTCACCCCCAACATCCAGGGCGGCCAGGGCGGTCTCGGCTCCATGATCGGCCGCCGCGTCGCCGGCGAGGCGACGCCCCTGATGACCGTGGAGGGCAGTGGCACGGTCATGTTCGGCCACGGCGGCCACCACGTCCACGTCGTCGACCTCACCGGCGACACCCTCTACGTGGAGGCCGACCGCCTGCTGGCCTTCGACGACTCGCTCGCCCAGGGCACGATGTTCATGGGCGCGCAGGGCGGCGTGATGGGCATGGTGCGCGGACAGGTCACCGGCCAGGGCCTGTTCACCACCACCCTCCAGGGCCACGGCTCGGCCGCGGTGATGGCGCACGGCGGCGTCATCGAGCTGCCGATCACCCCGCAGCGCCCCGTCCACGTCGACCCGCAGGCGTACGTCGCCCACCGCGGCGACGTCCGCAACCGCCTGTCCACCGCGATCGGCTGGCGCGAGATGATCGGCCGCGGCTCGGGCGAGGCGTTCCAGCTGGAACTGTCCGGCCAGGGCACCGTCTTCGTTCAGGCGTCGGAGGAAAAGCTTTGACCGGTCCCGTGATCCACGACGTCCACACCCTCCCCGCGGACGACAACGTCAACCCGTACGCCTTCAGCGTCGACCTCGACGGCCAGTGGTTCCTCCAGAAGGGGAAGATGATCGCCTACTACGGGCAGATCGACTTCCACGGCATCGGACACGGCCGCCTGGACCGCCTGATCGCCACGAGTTTCCATTCGCCACTGCACGCCGCGGACTGGGTCGTCGCCGAGGGCCGCGGAAAGATGCTCCTCGCGGACCGGTCCTTCGACATCAACTCCTACGACCTGGATGAGGGCAACCTCACTATTCGCTCCGGCAATGTGCTCGCGTTTCAGCCATCTCTCGCCCTGAAGCAGTCGATCATCCCGGGCTTCCTCACCCTCATCGGCACGGGCAAGTTCGTGGCGGCCTCCAACGGCCCGGTCGTCTTCGTCGAGCCCCCGATCCGGGTGGACCCGCAGGCCCTCGTCGGCTGGGCCGACTGCCCCTCCCCCTGCCACCACTACGACCACCAGTACCTGCGGGGATTCCTGGGCGGCCTGCGCGCCCACACCGGAATCGGCGGCGCCTCCGGCGAGGAGCACCAGTTCGAGTTCACCGGCGCCGGCACGGTCCTGCTCCAGTCCACGGAGCAGCTGATGGCGGAGCGGCCGACCGGCGCGCCGCCCGTAGAGGAGGGCGTCCCGGGCGGCGGCGTCCAGGCGCCGGAAAGTGGCTCACAACTGCCGCAGCTGCCCGGCGGCCTGGGGGGCCTCCAGCGCCGCTTCGGGCTGTGAACGGTAGTCTGCGGACGGTGACCTCGAACGTCTGACCAACGGCGGGGCCCGACCGGCCGTCTTACGCAACGTCAAACGTCACACGCCATGACTAATTAACTATTCAACTTTCACGGGTAGAATTCATCCATGACGACCGACAGCGACACTCCCTGGCTGACCGACCAGGAGCAGCGTGCCTGGCGCACCCATCTGGACGTCAGCAGACTGCTGATGCACCAACTGGAGCGCGATCTCCAGCCGTTCGGCCTGACGAACAACGACTACGAGATCCTGGTCAACCTCTCCGAGGCCGCGGACCACCGGCTGCGGATGAGCGACCTGGCCGCCAGCACCCTGCAGTCCAAGAGCCGCCTCTCGCACCAGATCACCCGCATGGAGAACGCGGGCCTCGTGCGCCGCGAGAGCTGCGAGTCGGACCGCCGTGGCCTCTACGCCGTCCTCACCGAGGAGGGCTGGGAGACGATGCGCCGGGTCGCCCCGCACCATGTCGCCTCGGTCCGCCGCCACTTCATCGACCTCTTCACCGCCGAAGACCTCGACGCCCTCCGCGCCTCCCTCACCCCCGTGGCCGAACACCTCCGCAAACACCGCGGCAACCCCTGACCGATCACCCAGCCCTGCAACCCTGGCCGATTACACAAAGTAATCATCCGGGAACTCCTGGCTCCCCTCCTTCGTTGCCGAAACAAGGAAGGAGGCACACGGCACCCGAGGCAGCCCGGCAACCACCGGGGGGAACGCCCCCGGCCGCGGGCGAACGACCAGCCCCGCGCCGGCCCAGCCGACGACGTGAGACCCAGCCGACGACGTGGGGCGGCCGCAACCGAAGCCGGCCAGGACCCGGCGGAACCCGCAACTCGCCACCGCCACATCTGGTGCGAGAGTCCGCCCCAACGCGCACAACTCCCCACCGCCACAACGCGGGAGGCCGGCCCCCGGCCAGCCCCCGGTCCCGTCCCCCCGTCCCGTCACCCCCCGTTCGTCAGCCCTGCCACCAGTTCGTCCGCTGCCCGGTACGGGTCCGTCTCGCCGGCGACGATGCGTTCGGCGAGTGCGTCGAGGTGGCGGTCGCCGGACAGGTCGCCGATGCGGGAGCGCAGCGTGGTGACGGCGATCGTCTCGACCTCGTGGGCCGCGCGGGCCAGCCGGCGCCGCGCCAGGACGCCGTGCTCCTCCATCCAGGCGCGGTGCTTGTCGAGGGCTTCGAGGACCTCGTCGACGCCCTCGCCGCGGGCCGCCACGGTCTTGACGATCGGCGGCCGCCAGTCGCCGGGGGCGCGGGCCTCGCCCAGGCCCAGCATGTGGTTCAGCTCGCGCGCGGTGGCGTCGGCGCCGTCCCGGTCGGCCTTGTTGACGACGTAGACGTCGCCGATCTCCAGGATTCCGGCCTTGGCGGCCTGGATGCCGTCGCCCATGCCGGGGGCCAGCAGCACCACGCTGGTGTCGGCCTGGGAGGCGATCTCGACCTCGGACTGGCCGACGCCCACGGTCTCCACCAGGATCACGTCGCAGCCGGCGGCGTCCAGCACGCGGATGGCCTGCGGGGCGGCCCAGGCCAGCCCGCCGAGGTGGCCGCGGGTGGCCATCGAGCGGATGTAGACGCCGGGGTCCGAGGCGTGTTCGCTCATCCGGACCCGGTCGCCGAGCAGGGCGCCGCCGGAGAACGGCGAGGACGGGTCGACGGCGAGCACGCCGACCCGCTTGCCGGCCTTGCGGTAGGCGGTGACCAGCGCGGACGTCGTGGTGGACTTGCCGACGCCGGGCGAGCCGGTGAGGCCGACCACGTACGCGCCGCCGGTGAGCGGCGCCAGTGTCGCCATCACCTCGCGCAGCTCCGGCGCCGCCCCCTCGACGAGGGAGATCAGCCGGGCCACCGCCCTCGGGCGGCCCTGCCGGGCCTGTTCCACCAGCTGGGGGACGTCCACCATCGCGCTCGGCTCCTTCGACCTCGACTCACTGGCTGGTACGCGCTGCTGCCGCGCCGCGCGCCGGCGCCCGGCCGGCGCGCGGTCCGGTCACTTGCCCGGTACGCGGATGATCAGCGCATCGCCCTGGCCGCCGCCCCCGCACAGGGCCGCGGCGCCGATACCGCCGCCGCGCCGGCGCAGCTCCAGCGCGAGGTGCAGCACGATACGGGCGCCGGACATGCCGATCGGGTGCCCCAGCGCGATGGCACCACCGTTGACATTCACCTTTTCCGGGGAAACCCCGAGATCCTTCATTGACTGCACGGCGACCGCCGCGAACGCCTCGTTGATCTCGATCAGGTCGAGGTCGGCGACGTCCAGGCCGTCCTTGGAGAGCGCGTGCCTTATGGCGTTGGAGGGCTGCGACTGCAGGGAGTTGTCGGGGCCGGCGACGTTGCCGTGCGCGCCGATCTCGGCGATCCACTCCAGGCCCAGCTCCTGCGCCCTGGCCTTGCTCATGACGACCACGGCGGCGGCGCCGTCGGAGATCTGCGAGGAGCTGCCAGCGGTGATGGTGCCGTCCTTGGCGAAGGCCGGGCGGAGCTTGCCGAGGCTCTCCGCGGTGGTCTCGGCGCGGATGCCCTCGTCCTTGCTGAAGAGCACCGGGTCGCCCTTGCGCTGCGGGATCTCCACGGGGGTGATCTCCGCCTCGAACAGGCCGTTCTTCTGGGCGGCGGCGGCCCGCTGGTGGGAGAGCGCGGCGATCTCGTCCTGCTCGGCGCGGCCGAGGCCGAGGCGGGTGTTGTGCTTCTCGGTCGACTCGCCCATCGCGATGCCCTCGAAGGCGTCGGTGAGGCCGTCGTGGGCCATGGCGTCGAGCATCTCCACCGCGCCGTACTTGAAGCCCTCACGGGACTTGGGCAGCAGGTGCGGGGCGTTGGTCATGGACTCCTGGCCGCCGGCCACGACGATGTCGAACTCGCCGGCGCGGATGAGCTGGTCGGCCAGGGCGATGGCGTCGAGGCCGGAGAGGCAGACCTTGTTGACGGTCAGCGCGGGGACGTTCATGGGGATGCCGGCCTTGACCGCGGCCTGGCGTGCCGGGATCTGCCCCGCCCCGGCCTGGAGCACCTGCCCCATGATCACGTACTGCACCTGGTCGCCGCCGATCCCCGCGCGGTCCAGCGCCGCCTTGATGGCCACTCCGCCGAGGTCGGCCCCGGAGAAGCTGCGCAGCGAGCCGAGCAGGCGGCCCATGGGGGTGCGTGCCCCGGCCACGATCACGGAGGTGGTGCCGTTCGTTGCAGACATACGATGCGGCCTTCCTTTGCAGGGAAGTTAACGAGGGTTCCCGTCAATGTACTGAGGGGTAGTCGCCGGGTCACCGGCAAGCGGGTGTGATCGCGCGCACGTTGCGTAACCAGCCGTGCGAGCGGTGCACTGGAGCCATGCTGACGCGAATCGACCACATCGGGATCGCCTGTTCCGACCTCGACCGGACCGTCGAGTTCTACCGTGCCACGTATGGCTTCGAGGTGTTCCACACCGAGGTCAACGAGGAGCAGGGGGTCCGCGAGGCGATGCTCAAAATCAACGGGACCTCGGACGGCGGCGCCTCGTACCTGCAGTTGCTGGAGCCGACCCGGGAGGACTCGGCGGTGGGCAAGTGGCTGGCCAAGAACGGCGAGGGGGTGCACCACATCGCGTTCGGCACGGCGGACGTCGACGAGGACTCCGAGGCCATCCGCGGCAAGGGTGTCCGGGTGCTCTACGACGAGCCGCGGCGCGGTTCGATGGGGTCGCGGATCACCTTCCTGCACCCCAAGGACTGCCACGGTGTGCTGACCGAACTCGTCACCGCGGCGCCCCCGGACGCGACTGACCACTGACCTTCCGCTTCCCCGGCCGGTAGAGTGCAGCTTCGGCCGGGGAACGGGAATGGGGCTCGGTCCATACTCTGCCGATGATCTGACACCATTTCTTCGGAAGGGTCAGCTCCGAAGGGGGCGAGTTCGGTACACCGTGGGGTGTGCGGGACCCGCGCCGCAGGGCCGGAGCCGGCCGCCGCCATGACCAGGGGACGGATGGGACCGCGCAGTGCGGGGCAACGAGCGCCAGGAGCGTCAGTGGGCTGAGGCCGACCACCTCTCGCAGTTCGAAGCCGAGATGGAGCGGCTGAAGACCGAGCGGGACAGGGCCGTCCAGCACGCCGACGACCTCGGGTACCAGGTCGAGGTGCTGCGCGCCAAGCTCCACGAGGCGCGTCGCAACCTCGCCTCCCGGCCTGCCTACGACAATCTCAGTCACCAGGCCGAACAGCTGCTGCGCAATGCGCAGATCCAGGCCGACCAGCTGCGCTCGGACGCCGAGCGGGAGCTGCGCGAGGCGCGGGCGCAGACCCAGCGGCTGCTGCAGGAGTCCGCCGAGCGGCAGGCCCGTATGGAGGCCGATCTGCATGCCGAGGCGGTCGCCCGCCGGCAGCGGCTGGACGAGGAGCTGAACGAGCGCCGGCAGACGGTCGAGTCGCACGTCAACGAGAACGTGGCGTGGGCGGAGCAGCTGCGGGCCCGTACGGAGTCCCAGGCGCGCCGGCTGATGGAGGAGTCGCGGGCGGAGGCCGAGCAGGCGCTGGCGGCGGCGCGCGCCGAGGCGCAGCGGCTGGCGGACCGGGCCCGGGAGCGGCTGGGGACGGCCGCGGAGGAGGCCCGTGCCGAGGCGGAGTCGATCCTGCGCCGGGCGCGTACGGATGCCGAGCGGCTGCTGAACGCGGCGTCGAGCCAGGCGCAGGAGGCGACGGACCAGGCGGAGCAGTTGCGCTCGGCGGCGGGTTCGGAGTCGGAGGAGGCGCGCCGGCAGGCGGCCGAGTTGACGCGGGCCGCCGAGGAGCGGGTGCGGGAGGCCGACGGCGCGCTGCGGGAGGCGCGGGCCGAGGCGGAGAAGCTGCTGGAGGAGGCGCAGCAGTCGGCCGCCAAGCGGCTGTCGGCCGCTGAGTCGGAGAACGAGCAGCGCGCGCGGACCGCCAAGGCGGAGGTGGCCCGGCTGGTGGCCGAGGCGACCAAGGAGGCCGAGGCGCTGAAGGCGGAGGCCGAGCAGCTGCGGGCGGATGCCCGGGCGGAGTCGGAGCGGCTGCTTTCGGAGGCGCAGGAGTCGGCGCGGTCGAAGGCGGCGGAGGATTCCGCGGCGCAGTTGGCGAAGGCCGCGCGGTCGGCCGAGGAAATGCTGTCGAAGGCGTCGGAGGACGCCAAGGCCACGACGAAGGCCGCCGCCGAGGAGGCGGAGCGGCTGCGTCGGGAGGCCGAGGCGGAGGCGGACCGGCTGCGTGAGGAGGCGCACGACACCGCCGAGCAGTTGAAGGGTGCGGCGAAGAACGACACGAAGGAGTACCGCGCCAAGACCGCCGAGCTGCAGGAGGAGGCGCGGCGGCTGCGCGGTGAGGCGGAGCAGCTGCGGGCGGATGCGGTCGCCGAGGGCGAGCGGATTCGTGGTGAGGCGCGCCGGGAGGCGGTTCAGCAGATCGAGGAGGCGGCCGGGACCGCCGAGGAGCTGCTGGCGAAGGCCAAGTCGGATGCGGAGGAGACCCGTTCGGGCGCGGTCGCGGAGAGCGAGCGGGTGCGGACGGAGGCCATCGAGCGGGCGGCGGCGCTGCGGCGGCAGGCCGAGGAGGCGCTGGAGCGGGCTCGTGACGAGGCCGAGCAGCTGTTGCTGGAGGGTACGCAGGCCGCCGAGGAGCTGACGGGCGAGGCGGAGAAGAGCGCGGCGAAGCTGCGGGCCGAGGCCGAGGAGGCCGCGGAGGAGCGGCGGGCGGAGGCGCAGGCGGAGCTGGACCGGCTGCGTGCGGAGGCCGAGGAGAAGCTGGCGGCGGCGGAGGAGTCGCTGCGGGAGGCGCGGGCCGAGGCGGAGCGGCTGCGGCGGGAGACGCAGGAGGAGGCGGCCCGGCTCAAGGCGGAGGCCGCGGAGCGGCGCCGGTCGTTGCAGCAGCAGGCCGAGGAGGAGGCCGAGCGGCTGCGCGAGGAGGCGGCCGGGGATGCGGCGGCGGCGCGTGCGGAGGCCGAGGCGGCGGCGGCGCGGCTGCGGGGCGAGGCCGCGGCGGAGGCCGAGCGGCTGAGGGCGGAGGCGCAGGAGACCGCGGACCGGGTGCGTGCGGAGGCGGCCGCGGCCGCGGAGCGTACGGGCGCGGAGGCGGCGGAGGCGCTGGCCGAGGCGCAGGAGGAGGCGGCGCGCCGGCGTCGGGAAGCCGAGCAGCTGCTGGCGGAGGCGCGCGAGGAGGCGCACCAGGAGCGGACGGCGGCGCGGGAGCAGAGCGAGGAGTTGCTGGCGTCGGCCCGTACGCGGGTGGGCGAGGCGCAGGCGGAGGCCGAGCGGCTGGTCGAGGAGGCGGACCGGCGGGCGGCGGAGCTGGTGGCGGCGGCCGAGCAGACCGCGCAGCAGGTGCGGGACGCGGTGGCGGGGCTGCACGAGCAGGCCAACGAGGAGATCGCGGGGCTGCGTTCGGCGGCGGAGCATGCCGCGGAGCGGACGCGGACCGAGGCGCAGGAGGAGGCGGACCGGGTCCGCGGGGATGCCTACGCCGAGCGGGAGCGTGCGTCGGAGGACGCGGCGCGGCTGCGCCGGGAGGCGCAGGAGGCGACGGAGGCCGCCAAGTCGCTTGCCGAGCGGACGGTTTCGGAGGCGGTCGAGGAGGGCGAGCGGCTGCGGTCGGAGGCGGCCGGGGTGCTCGACGAGGCGCGCCGGGATGCCAACGCGGCGCGGTCGGAGGCGGCGGAGCAGGCCGACCGTCTGGTGTCGGAGGCGACGGCCGAGGCCGAGGAGTTGGTCGCGGAGGCCACCGCGGAGGCGGCGGAGCTGCGGTCGGAGGCGGACGGGCTCCTGGACGGGGCGCGCCGGGACGCCGACGCGGCGCGGTCGGAGGCGACGGCCGAGGCGGAGAAGCTGGTCGCGGAGGCGACGGCGAAGGCCGGGAAGCTGGTCGGGGACGCCACGGCGAAGGCGCAGCAGCTGCGGACGGACGCGTCGGACGCGTTGGCGTCGGCGGAGCAGGACGCGGCGCGGGCGCGGGCCGAGGCGCGGGACGACGCGAACCGGATGCGGTCGGAGGCGGCGGAGCAGTCGGAGCGGCTGCTGGGCGAGGCCCGTGCGGAGGCCGAACGGATCGTCACCGAGGCGGCGGAGCTGACGTCTTCGGCGCAGGACGACGCGGATCGCGCGGTGCGGGAGGGCCAGGAGGCCGCGGAGCGGCTGCGGGCCGAGGGTGAGCAGCGGGCGCAGCGGATGGTGGCGGAGGCCACCGAGGCGGCGGAACGGCTGCGGGCCGAGGCGGCGGAGGCGCTGGAGAGTGCCCGTGCGGAGGCCGAGCGGACGGCCGACGAGGCGCGTTCGGCGGCGAACCGGACGCGGGCCGAGGCGGCGGCGCAGGCCGACGAGTTGGTGGCGGAGGCGGCCGGCGAGGCGGAGCGGCTGCGGTCGGAGGCGGCGGAGCGGACCGCGGAGGCGGAGCGGGCGGCGGACCGTGCCCGGGCCGATGCCCGTGAGCAGGCGGACCGGATGGTCGCGGAGGCGACGGCGGAGGCGGACCGGCTGCGGGCCGAGGCGGCGGAGACGGTGACGTCGGCGCAGGAGCACGCGGCGCGGACGCGTGCGGAGTCGGCGAAGGTCCGTGCGGACGCGGAGGAGGCCGCGGAGCTGGCCCGTGCCGAGGCGCAGGAGGAGTCGGAGCGGCTGCTGGACGAGGCGCGCAAGGATGCCGCGCAGCGGCGGAGCGACGCGGCGGAGCAGGCCGACGAGTTGATCGCCAAGGCGCGGGAGGAGGCGCTGAAGACGGCGACGGGTGCGGAGGAGCAGGCCGACGCGATGGTCGGGGCGGCGCGCAAGGAGGCCGACCGGATCGTCGTGGAGGCCACGGCCGAGGGCAACGCGCGGGTGGAGAAGGCCCGTACGGACGCGGACACGCTGCTGGGCGAGGCGCGGCGGGACGCGACGGCCATAAGGGAGCGCGGGGAGGAGCTGCGGGCCCGGGTCGAGGCCGAGGTCGAGGAGCTGCACGAGCGGGCTCGCCGGGAGTCGTCGGAGACGATGAAGAACGCCGGCGAGCGGGTGGACAAGCTGATCGCGCAGGCGACCGCGCAGCAGGTGGAGGCCGAGGAGAAGGCCGACAAGCTGATGGCGGATGCCAACAGCGAGGCGAGCAAGGTCCGGATCGCGGCGGTGAAGAAGGCCGAGGGTCTGATCAAGGAGGCCGAGAACAAGAAGGCCGAGGCGGTGCGCGACGCGGAGCGGATGCGGGCCGAGGCGAAGGAGGAGGCCGCGCGGATCGTGGCCGAGGGCAAGCGCGAGCTGGAGGTGTTGGCGCGCCGTCAGCAGGACATCAACACCGAGATCTCCCGTGTCCAGGACGTGCTGGAGGCGTTGGAGTCGTTCGAGGTGCCTGCGCAGGGCGGGGAGGGCAAGGGCGGGGCGGTGAAGGCCGCCGCGGGCGCCGGGACAACTCGTTCGAGTGGCAAGTCGTCTGAAGGGTAGCCACTCAAATGAGGGGTCATTCTCCACTTCAAACGCGCAATGACTCGATGACACGCCGTTAAGGCCCCTAGGATTCCCCTTATCACCTCACCGGTCTCTTTCGACAGGAACCCCATGAGCGACACTTCCTCCCCCTTCGGCTTCGAGCTCGTGCGGCGTGGGTACGACCGCGGTCAGGTGGATGACCGCATTACGAAACTGGTCGCGGACCGCGACAGTGCGCTGGCCCGTATCACCTCGCTGGAGAAGCGCATCGAGGAGCTGCACCTCGAGACGCAGAACGCCCAGGCTCAGGTCACCGACGCCGAACCCTCCTACGCGGGCCTCGGGGCGCGCGTGGAGAAGATCCTCCGCCTGGCGGAGGAGGAGGCCAAGGAGCTGCGCGAGGAGGCCCGGCGGGCCGCCGAGCAGCACCGTGAGCTGGCCGAGTCGGCCGCCCAGCAGGTCCGTAACGACGCCGAGCAGTTCGCCGTGGAGCGGAAGGCGAAGGCGGAGGACGAGGGCGCCCGGATCGTCGAGAAGGCGAAGGGCGAGGCGGCCACGCTGCGCGCCGAGGCGCAGAAGGACGCCCAGTCCAAGCGTGAGGAGGCGGACGCCCTCTTCGAGGAGACCCGCGCGAAGGCCGCGCAGGCCGCCGCGGACTTCGAGACGAATCTGGCGAAGCGCCGCGAGCAGTCCGAGCGGGATCTGGCGTCGCGTCAGGCGAAGGCGGAGAAGCGGCTGGCGGAGATCGAGCACCGGGCGGAGCAGCTGCGTCTGGAGGCGGAGAAGCTGCGGACGGACGCGGAGCGCCGGGCCCGGCAGACGGTGGAGACCGCGCAGCGGCAGGCCGAGGACATCGTGGCGGACGCCAACGCCAAGGCCGACCGGATCCGCAGCGAATCGGAGCGCGAGCTGGCGGCGCTCACCAACCGCCGCGACTCGATCAACGCGCAGCTGACCAACGTCCGGGAGATGCTGGCGACGCTGACGGGTGCGGCGGTGGCCGCGGCCGGTGCGCCGGGCGACGAGGAGTCGGTGACCCGCGGGGTGCCGGCCCAGCAGAGCCGCTGACGCGCGGAGGGTTTCGGGCCGTCCGTTCGTGCCCCCGTATCGCCGTTGTGGCGGTGCGGGGGCACTGTCGTGCCGGGGGGCGGGGGCGGTCCTCCGGGCGGCGCGTCCCGGTGGCGGGGGTCCGGGGGCGCCCCTAGCGTGCTGTGCATGATCGAGTTGACGGGGCTGACGAAGCACTACGGCGACACGGTCGCGGTGGACGGGCTGACGTTCACGGTGCGGCCGGGGATCGTCACCGGCTTCCTCGGTCCCAATGGTGCGGGGAAGTCCACCACCATGCGGATGGTGCTCGGTCTGGACAATCCGACGGCCGGTTCGGTGCGGATCGACGGGCGGCGCTACCGGGAGTTGCGGAATCCGCTGACGTATGTGGGGGCGCTGCTGGACGCGCGGGCGATGCACGGCGGCCGGAGCGCGGTGAACCATCTGCGGTGTCTGGCGCAGAGCAACGGTATTCCGCCGTCGCGGGTGGCGGAGGTGCTGCATCTGGTGGGGCTGACGTCGGTGGCGCGGAGGCGGTCGAAGGGTTTTTCGCTGGGGATGGGGCAGCGGTTGGGGATCGCGGCGGCGCTGCTCGGCGATCCGCGGATCCTGATGTTCGACGAGCCGGTCAACGGGCTGGATCCGGAGGGCATCCAGTGGATCCGGAATCTGATGAAGACGCTCGCCGCGCAGGGGCGGACGGTGTTCGTGTCGTCGCATCTGATGAGCGAGATGGCGCTGACCGCGGAGCATCTGGTGGTGATCGGGCAGGGGCGGCTGCTGGCGGACACGTCGATGGCGGAGTTCATCCGGGAGAACTCGCGGTCGTATGTGCGGCTGCGGTGTCCGGAGCGGGAGCGGTTGCTGGAGGTGCTGTACGGGGAGGGCATCCGGGCGGTGGCGGGGCCGCAGGGGGCGGTGGAGGTGGACGGGGTGCCGGCGGAGCGGCTGGGTGAACTGGCGGCCGCGCACCGGCTGGTGCTGCATGAGCTGAGTCCTCAACACGCTTCGTTGGAGGAGGCGTTCATGCAGTTGACGGCGGGGGCGGTGCAGTACCACGGGCACCGGGCCGGGCCGGCCGGGGGGCCACGGGGTGGGTGGCCGCCGCGGCCGGTGGTGCCGCAGGGGGCGTTCTCGGTGGGGCCGCCGCCGGGCGGCCGGGGGCAGGGCTGGCAGCGGAGGAGGAGCTGAGGATGGCGGTGGTCGGGCAGGGCCTGCGGTCGGAGTGGACAAAGATCCGGTCGGTGCGGTCGACGGTGTGGACGCTGGGTGTGGCGGTGGTGGTGACCCTCGTGGTGGGCGTGCTGATCTGCACGCTGGCCCGGAAGGACTTCGACTCGATGCCGGACGAGCGGAGGCTCGCCTTCGATCCGACCGCCATCAGCTTCGCCGGGATGGGGCTGGGGCAGCTGGCGCTGATCGTGTTCGGGGTGCTGGTGGTGTCGAACGAGTACAGCACCGGGATGATCCGGGCGTCGCTGGCGGCGGTGCCGCAGCGCGGGGTGTTCCTCTTCTGCAAGCTGACGGTGGCCACCGCGCTGGTCCTGGCGGTCGGGATGGTGACGAGCTTCGCGACGTTCTTCGTGGGGCAGGTGGCGCTGGGCGAGCACCGGGCCTACCTGGACGATCCGGGGGTGCTGCGGGCGGTGATCGGCGGCGGGCTGTACATGACGATGATGGGGCTGTTCTCGATGGCGGTGGCCACGATGCTGCGCAGTCCGATGCTGTCGCTCGGCATCCTGATGCCGTTCTTCTTCCTGGTGTCCAACATCCTCGGGAACGTCTCGGCGACCCGGAAGGTCGGCCGTTACCTCCCGGACCAGGCGGGTTCGCGGATCATGCAGGTGGTCCCGCCGGTCGGCGACGAGACGCCGTACGGGCCGTGGGGCGGGTTCGCGATCATGGCGGGGTGGACGGTGGCCGCGCTGCTGGCCGGATACCTGCTGCTGCACCGGCGGGACGCCTGACGGCCGCGCGGGGCGCCGGCCGCCGCCCTCCGCTTCGGCGTCTTTGGCGGGAACCGTCAACGCCCCGATAGCCTCATAACCCTCACGGGGGCACGAGGGCGCCTCTGCCCCGACCATCTCGCGAGGGGCGGAGAATGATCGAGGCAGTCGGCCTGACCAAGCGCTACGGGCCCAAGACGGCCGTGCACAACCTGTCGTTCCAGGTGCGTCCGGGCACCGTCACCGGCTTTCTGGGGCCCAACGGCTCCGGCAAGTCGACGACGATGCGGATGATCCTGGGCCTCGACGCCCCGACGTCGGGCCGGGCCACGATCGGCGGCCGCCCGTTCCGGCAGACCCCCAACGCGCCGCGCCAGGTGGGTGCGCTGCTGGACGCCAAGGCGGTGCACGGCGGGCGCAGTGCGCGGGCGCATCTGCTGTCGCTGGCGCAGCTGTCCGGGATCCCGGCCCGGCGGGTCGACGAGGTGCTGGGGGTGGTCGGTCTGCAGGAGGTGGCCAACCGCCGGTCGAAGGGGTTCTCGCTGGGCATGGGCCAGCGGCTGGGGATCGCCGCGGCGCTGCTCGGCGATCCGCAGGTGCTGCTCTTCGACGAGCCGGTCAACGGCCTGGACCCGGAGGGCATCCTGTGGGTGCGGAACCTCATGAAGCAGCTGGCGGCGGAGGGCCGTACGGTCTTCGTCTCCTCGCACCTGATGAGTGAGATGGCGCTGACCGCCGAGCACCTGATCGTGATCGGCCGCGGGCAGCTGCTCGCGGACATGCCGGTGAAGGACTTCATCTCGGCCAACTCAGCGGACTTCGCGCGGGTGCGGACGCCGGAGGGTGCGCCGGAGCAGCGCGAGAAGCTGCTGGCGGCCCTCGCCGAGGCGGGCGGCCGGGCGGAGCCGGAGGCGGACGGCGCGCTGCGGGTGACGGGGCTGCCGCTGCCGCGGATCAGCGAGCTGGCGCACACGGCCGACGTCCGGCTGTGGGAGCTGTCGCCGCACCAGGCGTCGCTGGAGGAGGCGTACATGCGGATGACGCAGGGAGCCGTCGACTACCGCTCGACGGCCGACCAGCGGACCGGATTCCAGGCGCCGCCGGCCGGTTACCCGGCGCCGGGCGCCGCTCCCCAGGGGCCCCAGGGGTATGTGCCGGGGCAGCCGGGCGGGCCGGGGCAGGTGCCGCCCGGGGTGTCCGCGCCGCCACCGCACCCGTACGCGCAGCCGGGCCCGTACGGGCAGCCCGCCGGGGCCGCCCCGGTGCCGGGCGCCCCCGTGCCGCCGCAGCAGGGTCACCCGTACGGGGCACCCGCTCCGTACGGCGCACCGCACCCGTACGGGCAGCAGCCGCCCGCCCAGCCGCCGGCGCCGCCCTCCCCCAGTGCCCCCAGCGCCCCCGCCGCCCAGCCCACGCCGCACACCCAGGACGTCCGATGACCAGCCCTCAGCAGCCGCAGCCCCAGCCGGAGTCCCGGCCGCAGCCGGAGCCCGTGCAGCCCGTACAGGAGTCCGGTGGGCAGCCGATGCCGCCCACCGCGCCGCCCTCCGCTCCGGCGCCCGCCCCCGTCACGGAGCCCGCGCCCACCGCCGGGCCGATGCCGCCCGCGTCGCCGCAGCCGCCCGCCGCCGAACAGCCTTCGCCCGCCGGGGAGGCGGGGACGATGATGCTGCAGGCGCAGCCGCAGCCGCAGCCCGGGCCCGCCAGGGAGGCCGGCACGATGCTGCTCCAGGCGCAGCCGCCGGCCGGTGGTCACCCCGAGCCGCGGCCGCTGGCGGCACACGGGCCGGGCGGGCCGGGCAAGTCGGGCAACGAGGCCGGCAGGCCGGGCAACGCAGTCGGCAGGCCGGGCAACGAGGCCGGCACGATGATGCTGACCGTTCCCGCGCCGCCGCAGTCCCAGCCCCAGCAGGCGCAGCAGCCCCAGCAGCCGCCGCAGGCACCGGCCCCGCAGCAGCAGCCGCACCCGCAGCAGCCGCCCGCCGCGGCCAACTGGCAGACGGGCGGCGCCGGTTACGTCTCCCCCATACCCGTCCGCCCGACCCACCTGGGCCATGCGCTGGCCGCCGAGTGGACCAAGATCCGTTCGGTGCGCTCGACGGTGTGGACGCTGGGCGTGATGGTGGCTCTGATCGTCGGCATCGGCTTGCTGACCGCCACCGCCCTGTCGGGCCACAAGGTCGAACTCGGCACCGGCTACGGCTTCTTCAGCGTCATGCTGGGCACCCTGTGCATCGTCCCGCTCGGCGTGCTGGTGATCTCGTCCGAGTACGGGACGGGGATGATCCGGACCACCATGACCGCCTGCCCCAGCCGGGCCCGGGTGCTCGCCGCCAAGGCGATCGTCTTCTTCGCGCTCGCCTTCGTGATCACGACGCTGGCCACCACGCTCGTGTCGCTCGCCCTGTCCGGCATGCTGGACGGCCGGGAGCCGACGGTCGACGAGTGGCTGCGGTGCACGGTGGGCGCCGGGCTCTACGTCTCGATGCTCGGCCTGCTGGCGATGGCGGTGGGCTCGCTGCTGCGGCACTCCGCGGGCGCCATCAGCGCCATGTTCGGGGTGGTCCTGCTGCCGATGCTGCTCGCGGTGTTCATGCTCGGCTCGTCGAGTCTGCAGTGGCTCGCCAAGGGGCTGATCACGTACTCGGTGCCCAACTCGCTGGCGACGCTGTACGGCATGCCGTTCCTCGGCACCGGTGAAGGCCCGCAGGGCTGGGGGCCGCTGGGGATCCTGACGGGCGTCGCCGCGGTCGCGCTGGGCGCCGCCTTCGTCGTCCAGGAGCGGCGCGACGTGTAACGGCCTCAGTACCGGGGGGCATTACGGGACCGCTGGAGCCGTGCGCTCCGGCGGTTCCGTGCGTTCCAGCAGGCTTTGTGCCAGTGCCGGCGGTCGTCGACGTCGCCGTGCCGGGGCCAGGTGACGACGTGCGGGACGCCGGGCGGGATCTCCTGGTCGCAGCCGGGGCAGCGGTAGTGCTTGGCCGCGCCGGTGGCGCCGACCTGCCGGACCACCCAGTCCTCGCCGCGCCACTCCTCGGTGGTCTCCAGTCCGTAGCGGCCGAGCCCCGGGTGGTCCGCGCGGGCTGCGTGGTCGGGGCGGTTCGCACCGCGTTGGCGGTTTCGGCGCGGGGACACGGCACACCTCGGCAGGTTGAGAGCTGGGGGAGGGCTGTCACCAGCGTACGCGGCACGGTCAGGGGTAAACGCCCGCCGTCACGTTTCTGCGATGATCTGGAAATTTCGCGTCAGGCCGTGCCCTGGGCACGTGTCGCCCGTTGTTGCCGGGTGAGGGGGGGTCGCGTCGGCTGCAAGGAGGCAGAGAGCGATGCGCGTAGGGGCTTTCATCCTGGCCGCCCAGTTCCCCGGTCAGGGGCAGGGGGAAGCACTGCACCGCGCGGTGCGTTCCGCGCAGGTCGCGGAGGAGTCCGGACTCCACGAAGTCTGGCTCGCGGAACACCACTTCGTCCCGTACGGGGTCTGCCCGCAGGCGGCGACGCTGGCCGCGCTGCTGCTGGGGCGGACGAGCCGGATCGGGGTCGGGACGGCGGTCAGTGTGCTGCCGACCCAGCATCCGGTGGCGCTCGGTGAGCAGGCGGCGCTGCTGCACCTGACGTCGGAGGGGCGCTTCACGCTCGGGGTGGGCCGGGGCGGCCCCTGGGTGGATCTGGAGGTCTTCGGCTCCGGTCTGGCGGCGTACGACCACGGTTTCCCGGAGTCGCTCGATCTGCTGCTGCGGTGGCTGCGCGAGCCGCGGGTGGGGGCGCGCGGCGAGCGCTATGCGTTCCGGGAGGTGGCGGTGGTGCCGCGGTCGAGCGAGGCGCTGACCGACCCGGACGACCCGGACGGGCTGCTGGCCGGCCCGCCGGTGGTGGTGGCGTGCACCTCCCCGTCCTCGGTCAGGCTGGCGGCGGCCCGCGGGCTGCCGATGCTGCTGGGGATGCACTGCGGCGACGAGGAGAAGGCGGAGATGGTCGCGCTGTGGCGGTCGGCGGCGCTGGCGGCCGGCCGGGATCCGGCCGAGGTGGCCGCGGCGGAGCATGTCTCGGCGGGCGTGGTGCAGATCGCGGACGGCCGGGCGGCCGCGGTGGAGACGCTGACGAAGGCGATGCCGGGCTGGCTGCGGCAGGGTCTGGGGGCGCATGTGACGGTCGACGGCCGCTATCGGGCGATGCGCGATCCGCTGGCGTACACGGAGTTGCTGTGCGCGCTGCATCCGGTCGGCTCGCCGGAGCTGTGCGCGGACCGGCTGGCGGCGACGGCGGAGCGTACGGGCATCAGGCGGTTCGCGCTGCTGGTGGAGGGCTCGGGCGATCTGGCGGCCACGGAGGAGAACGTCCGGCGGCTGGGCGCCGAGGTGCTGCCGCAGCTGGTGTGACCCCGCCGGGGCGGGAGCGGGGCGTGGGGCACGCCTCGTCGGTGGTGCTGCCGCCGGTGCACGGCCCCGGAGGGTGCTCCGGCCGGCCCGCTCAGCGGCAGCAACTCCGATCAGCAGTCGCGGAGTTCGGGCGACTGGTTGAGCAACTGGCCGCGGATGGACGTGAAGCGGGCCAGCCGGTCGTCGGCGGCCGGGTCGAGCGGGAAGACCGCGACCCGGTGGCAGTTCTGGAAGGCGAGGCGCACACCGAAGTGACGCTCCAACGAGCCGCGGATGGCGTTGCTCGCGAGTGCGCGGAGCAGCTGGCCGCGCGCCTGCTCGTCCGGCGGCGGCGTCTGGTTGTCGGCGAACTCGCCGCCGTCCGCCTTCAGCCGGTCCACCAGAGAGCTGATCATCCCCCACGCGTAGGGCAGGGAAGTCCGGACGCAGTCGACGAACACGGCTTCGTCGACCTCGCCTCGCTCGGCCTGTTCGAGGAGGGCCGGTGAGACGTCGAGCGACATGAGGTTCTCCTCTCGCGGCCCCGCCGGGACAGGAGGGGCCTCATGGATGGGACAAGGGGAATTCGCGACACAGCGTGTTCGCCTCACGACCCCCCGCGTCAACGGTATGCCGCGCAAGGGGCCCGCACCAGGAGATTGCACATACAACCGGCCATGCCCGGGCGCCGGGGGTGCGGGGGTTTCCGCCGTAAAGAGACCCCGGTGCGGGGGCGAATCGCGTCGGCGGCCCCGATTCGAGTAGCGTGGCGCACCATGCGTCTCGTCATCGCCCGTTGCTCCGTGGACTACGCGGGCCGGCTCACCGCCCATCTGCCCTCCGCGCCCCGCCTCATCCTGGTGAAGGCGGACGGCTCCGTGTCCATCCACGCGGACGACCGGGCCTACAAACCCCTCAACTGGATGTCCCCGCCCTGCTCCCTCAAGGAGGGCGACGGCAACGTCTGGACGGTGGAGAACAAGGGCGGCGAGAAGCTCATCATCACCCTGGAGGAGGTCATGCACGACTCCTCGCACGAGCTGGGTGTGGACCCCGGACTCATCAAGGACGGGGTGGAGGCCCACCTCCAGGAGCTGCTCGCCGACCGGATCGAGACACTGGGCGAGGGCTACTCGCTTATTCGGCGTGAATACCCCACTGCCATTGGCCCGGTGGATATCTTGTGCCGGGACGCCGACGGCCAGACCGTCGCCGTGGAGATCAAGCGGCGCGGTGAGATCGACGGCGTGGAGCAGCTCACCCGTTACCTCGAACTCCTCAACCGCGACCCGCATCTGGCCCCGGTGAAGGGCGTCTTCGCAGCTCAGGAGATCAAGCCGCAGGCCCGCGTGCTGGCCACCGACCGCGGCATCGGCTGTGTGGTGCTGGACTACGACGCGCTGCGCGGTATCGAGGACGACAAGCTGCGGCTGTTCTGACCGCCGCGCCGGCCGCACCGCGACGGCCCGGTACGGACGTCGTCCGCCTCTTCGGCGGGCGGTCCGTACCGGGCCGTCGCGCGTTGCGTCGTGTGCCGGGTGGGGCGCAGGGGGTGCCGGTGGCGTCAGCCGGCCGGGGTGCCCTGGCCTGATGCCGACGGGTCCGATGCCGACTGGCCCCCGGACGGGGCGCCGGTGTCGCCGGCGCTGCCGTTGCTGGTGGACGGTGCCACCGCGGAGTTGCTGCCGGACGGGCTGCCGCCCGAGCTGCCGCCGGAGGTCGTCGGCGGCTGGCTGGTCGGGGTGCCCGTGGGCTTGTCGGTCGGGGTGGGGTCGGTCGGGGTGACGGTGGGCCCGGTCGGCGTGGGGTGGGTGGGGGTGCCGGTGGGCTGGTGCGTGGGGTGGGTCGGGCGGCCGGTGGGCGAGGTGGGTCCGCCGGTGGGGCCGCCGGAGGTGGCGGTCGGGCCGCCGGTCGGGGTGCCGGGGCCGCTGGGGGCGCCGGTGGTGCCGGGGGCGGACGGCGAGGTGGTGGCCCGGTGGCCGGGCGTGCCGGGGGTGCCGGGCCGGGTGGTGCCGGACCCGGTGGGCGGCAGGCCGGCGCCGGTGCCGGGCTCCTGGGCCGGCTCCTGCCCGTCGCCGCCGGCGGCCGGGGACTGGTCGGTGGTGATCTTGTCGTCGTGCGGGCCGGGGTTGTCGGAGGTCATGCCGAGGGTGACGACGGTGCCGAGCACGCCGGCCAGCACCACTCCGGCGGCGACCGCGATGAGGTTACGGCGGCCGGTGCGGCGGATGACGCGCCCGAGTCCCCCGCCGGCGCCGGCCGCGGCGGCCTTGCCCGCCGTACCGGACTTCGCACCGTGAGCGGCGTGCGCGCCGTGCGCGGCCTTCCCGGCCTCGCCGGCCTTGGCGAGCGGGAGCGCCGCGGTGGTCTCGCGCGGCGCCGCCGGTCCGCTCCGGTCGAACGGGGTGGCCTGGCCGGCCGCGGCCGGGGTGCGGACGGTGGCCGTGCCGGCCGTCTTCTCGGGGCGGGCGACGGCGTGGAGCTTGGCGGTCGAGACGGCGTCCGGCGACGGCTCGCCGGCCGGTCCGGCGGCCGGGTCGCGGGGCTCCGGCGCGTCCGTTGCGTCCGCCTGGGCGGCCCCGGCGTCACCGGACGCGGGGGCGACGGCCGCCAGCAGCGTCGTCGGCGCGTTCGCCGCGGCGGCCCGGGACCGGTCGATGACCAGGGCGAGGGCCCGCCGCCCGGCGATGGCGCCGTCGCGGTCGGAGAGCACCCCGCGCAGCCCGATGGACGCCTCCAGCTCGGCGCGCGCCCGGTCGACGTTGCCGCTGCACAGCGCGAGCACGCCCAGCTCGTGGTGGAAGTACGCCTCCTCGGCGACCTCGCCGGCCAGCCGGGCGGCCTCCTGGCCGTGCCGCAGGCTGCGCTCCCAGGCGCTCCAGTGCAGCGCCGCGGCGAACGCGGGCGCGGCGGTGCGGGCCAGCAGCACCGCGGCGGCCGGGTGGCCGCTCTCCCGGCTGCCGGTCAGCACGCCCATGGCGGCCAGCACCGCGTCGGACTCGGCCGCGGCCCGCTCGGGGGTGACCGAGGGGTGCCCGGCCCACCAGGCGTAGTGCTGGGCCGCGGTGTGCGCCCGGGCGGCGGCGTCCTCGGCGTAGCCGACGGCGGTGAGCTGTTCCTGGACGGTGGCGGCGAGGCGGTAGTGCCCGCCGGCCGGACTGATCAGGCCGCAGCCGAGCAGTTCGCCGAGGGCGGCGTCGGCGTGGGTGTCCTGGGTGAGGGCCGGCAGATGGGCCTGGTGCGGCAGTTCACCGTTGAGGGCGACCGCGAAGCGGAGGGTCTCCTGGGCCGCGGCGCCGAGTCGTTCGGCGAGCAGCGGGGCGGGCGCGGCGGCCTCGCCGACGGCCGGCAGCGGGATCTCGGGGCGCTGCTCCGGGTCGGCCGTGCCGTCCTCGGGGAAGAGGCCGTAGCCGTCGTCGAGGGCGCCCGGTTCGATCCGGGCCTTGTCGCGCTGCCGCAGCAGCGCGGCTCCCTGGACGAACCGCAGCGGCAGCCCCTCGGACTCGAACCACAGGTCGGCGGCCCAGGCTGTCTCCTCCTTGGTGAGCGGGCGGTCCAGGGCGCGCTCCAGCAGCCGCCGGCCGGCGTCCTTGCCGATCCCGCCGACGAAGACCTCCTCGACGTGCGCGCCGGCGCTGGGCGCGGGCACGTCGGGGGTGGCGGCGAGGAGGAAGGCACACTCGGGGGTGGCGTCCAGCAGCTCGTCGAGCGCGGCGCCGCCGAACTCCAGGTCGTCCAGGACGACGACCGCGCCGATGCCGCCCAGCAGGCGCAGCAGCTCGGCCCGCTCCGGGCGGTGCTGCGGGGCCCGGTGGACCGCGGCGAAGAGGGCGTACAGGACGTCGGTGACGCTGCGGTGGTAGCCGGAGAGCCGCACCACACCGTCCGGGGCGAGGTCGGCGACCCGGCCCGCGACCGCGTCCAGCAGCCGGGTGCGGCCGGAGCCGGCGGGGCCGGTGACGCGTACCGAGCGGCCGCGGGTGAGCAGCCGTTCCAGCCGGGCGATGTCCTCGTCCCGCTCTTCGAGGGGGATCTCGTGGCCGGCGAACGAGACCGGTCCGGACGGCACCGGCGGCTGGGCGGCGCGGGCCGCGGCGGCGCGTTCCTCGGCGTCCAGCTTCTCGGGCGGGGCGGGGCGCTCGCCGGGCGGGCAGGGCTGTATCTCACAGCCGTCGACGGGGTTGACGGTGACGAGGTAGTTGCCCGAGACGAGCCGGACGACGCGGGCGAGGCCGCCGGATCCGGCCTGCCGGCCGGCGGACTCGGGGGCCGGCGAACCGGCCGTGCCGGCCTGCTCGCCGTGCTCCTCGGGGCCCGGGTGGGTGTTCGGGTCCATGCTGCAAGCTCTCCAGAATGTGCGTGCCGTCGGTGCTTCCGGCCGTCCGCACTCCCCCGGCTCCGGCGGATCTCCTCAGCCGTCGCGTCTGGTCCGGTGCCCCGCCGCGGATGATGACACACGGCAGACAACCGAACCATAGACCGATCCGCGACGTGGGGCACGGCCGGGGTGGCACCTTGACGAGAACGGCAGCAGATCGGCGGGAATGTACGTCTTGCGGCTTTTCTCCGGATGCATCCGAGACGGCCCCCCGATACATCCGAGTCGATCCCCCGAGCCGATCCAGCCGGTCCGAGTCGCCCGGTTCGACCGCGGCGGGGGCGCCCGCGGAGCGGGAGCGGGGCGCCGCCCGTGCCCGCCGCCCCGCTCCTCACACCCGGGGAGTCACACCCCGGGAGTCACACCCGGGGAACCGACTCCGCCTCGATACCGCCCTCGATGGCGAGGATGCGGTGCAGCCGGGTGGCGACCAGCAGCCGCTGCATCTGCGGCGGCACCCCGCGCAGCACCAGCCGGCGGTTGTTGCGGCCGGCCCGGCGGTGCACGCCCATGATCACGCCGAGGCCGGTGGCGTCCCACGAATCCAGTTCGGTCAGGTCCAGCACCAGATCACCCCGGCCGGAGTCCACGGCGGCGTGCAGGGCCGTGCGGGCGTCCGCCGCGCTGCGGACGTCGAGGCGGCCCCCGACGACCAGCTCGGCGTGGTCGCCCCTGATGTGCATATGCGCTCCCCGATGTCATGGGTTGTGGTGCATTGTCGTCTACCGAACTGACTGCCTCTCATACGGCGAAGTTGCCGTCTGTAAGCGAACCGATACCGAAATCACCCCGGCGGGTGACCCCGTCGGAGTACAGCCCTGACGCGGTATCAGTGGGCGTAGAAGCCCTGCCCGCTCTTGCGGCCGATGTCGCCGGCGTCCACCATGCGGCGCATGATCTCCGGCGGGGCGAACTTCTCGTCCTGGGACTCGGTGTAGATGTTCTCGGTGGCGTGCAGCAGGATGTCGACGCCCGTCAGGTCGGCGGTGGCCAGCGGCCCCATCGCATGACCGAAGCCCAGCTTGCAGGCGATGTCGATGTCCTCGGCGCTGGCCACGCCGGACTCGTAGAGCTTGGCGGCCTCGACGACCAGCGCCGAGATCAGCCGGGTGGTGACGAAGCCGGCCACGTCGCGGTTGACCACCACACAGGTCTTGCCGACGGACTCGGCGAACTCCCGGGCGGCGGCGAGGGTTTCGTCGCTGGTCTTGTAGCCGCGCACCAGCTCGCAGAGCTGCATCATCGGCACCGGCGAGAAGAAGTGCGTGCCGACCACCCGCTCGGGCCGGGAGGTGGCCGCGGCGATCTTGGTGATCGGGATCGCGGAGGTGTTGGAGGCCAGCACCGCGTCGTCCTTGGCGAGCTTGTCCAGCGCCCGGAAGATCTCCCGCTTGACCTCGATCTTCTCGAAGACCGCCTCGACGACGACGTCCGCGTCGGCGACCGCGTCCAGGTCGGTGGTGGTGGTGATGCGGGCCAGCGCCTGCTCGGCGGCGGCCGCCTCCAGCTTGCCCTTGGCGACGAACTTCTCGAAGGAGGACGCGATACCGCCCTTGCCGCGGGCCAGCGCCTCGTCCGTCACATCACGGAGGACGACGTCCCAGCCGGCCTGGGCCGAGACCTGCGCGATCCCGGAACCCATCAGTCCGGCGCCGATGACGGCAAGCTTCTTTGCCACTGCTTGTCCCCTCACACCCTGTGCATTTGACGGTCCTGAGTGACGTTAGCGGTCACCGGCGATCGATTGGCGGGGAAGAGATACGCGTCACGTCTCGGATGACGGACATCACACCCAAGGGGTCGCGGGAGCGCCCGGAAGGCCGTCAGCCGGCCGCCCGGGGCGCGTAGTTGAGGGGACTTCCGCCGGGCGCCGGCACCGCCCCGTCCCACCGGGCGAACGCCGCGGCGGAGCCTCTCCCCGGAGAGCCCACGGCCGGCCCATCCGCCGGGCCGCGGCGTAGTCTCCCTCGTATGGTGAATCTGACCCGCATCTACACCCGTACCGGAGACAAGGGCACCACCGCGCTCGGCGACATGAGCCGGACCGCCAAGACCGACGCCCGCATCGCGGCGTACGCGGACGCCAACGAGGCCAACGCGGCGATCGGCGTGGCGCTGGCCCTCGGTGCGCTGCCGGAGGAGATCGCCGCGGTGCTGCTGCGGGTGCAGAACGACCTCTTCGACGTCGGCGCCGACCTCTCGACGCCCGTCGCGGAGAACCCCAAGTACCCGCCGCTGCGCGTCGAGCAGTCCTACGTCGACAAGCTGGAGGCGGACTGCGACCGCTTCCTGGAAGGGCTGGAGAAGCTGCGCAGCTTCATCCTTCCCGGCGGCACTCCCGGCGCCGCCCTGCTCCACCAGGCGTGCACCGTCGTCCGCCGGGCCGAGCGCTCCACCTGGGCGGCCCTGGAGAAGCACGGAGAGACCATGAACCCGCTCACCGCCACCTACCTCAACCGCCTCTCCGACCTCCTGTTCATCCTGGCGCGGACGGCCAACAAGGAGACCGGGGACGTGCTGTGGGTGCCGGGCGGCGAGCGCTGAGCGGCGCCGCAGCGCTCAGCGCAGGGTCTTCTGCCGGGGCGGGGCCGGCGCCCTGTCCGGCGCGCTCCGGCCCCCGGCGTCCCCTAGGGCGTCGGCGTCCTCGGGCGCCTTCTTCGGCCAGACCAGGTACGACAGCACGATCAGGCCGTGGATCACCACGGCGCGCAGGCCCACCGCCTGCCAGCTCCGCAGCGAGGAGACGTCGCCGTCGCCGACGTACCAGATCGCGCCCTGCAGCAGCGCCGCCGCGACCGCGGCCATCAGCACCGTGCGCAGCCACAGTTTCAGCTCGTGCCCGAGGTGGTCCCGTCCGTAGCGCCTGACCGGGCGCGGGCCGCCGGCGAAGCGGTGCGCGACGCGGACGTCCACCCACTTGAGGGTGTAGTGGCCGTAGGCGACGGTGTAGCCGATGTAGAGCGCGGCCAGGCCGTGCTTCCAGTCCGCGGCGGCGCCGTTCTTCAGGTCGATCGCGGTGACGACCAGCAGCGCCAGCTCCAGCAGCGGCTCCAGTAGCAGCACCGCCGCCCCCGTCTTCGGCATCCGCGCCGGATAGCGCAGCGCCAGACCGAGGGCGAGCAGTACCCAGAAGCCGACCTCACAGGCGATGATCAGCGTGACGACCACGGCGGTCCCTCCTCTCCGGCAGCTCCCCCGTACCGGGCGGCTCCGGGAGGTCCGGGGCCGTCCGAGCGGCCGGTCCCCTCCAGCCTCCCAGCCGCCGGTGCCCGGTCCGTCGTCTGCGGCGACGATTCCGGCTGCGACTTTCGATGTAGCCGGCCGGGTCTCGGGGCGCCCGGTGCGGTCCGTCTCCCCGCCGTGGCGACGGCCGGCGCCGGCGCCGTGTTTGATGGAGGGGTGAACGCCCCCTCCCCCGTCGCGCCTGCCCCCGTCGCGGGTGCCCGGCCGCACCGGCATGACGTGCTCGCCGCGGGCGGCGGACTGGCCGGCGGGCTGGTGCTGTGGGCGCTCGGCCTGTACGGCGGACCGCCGCTCCTCGGCCTGCCCCCGGCGCTGACCCTGCTCGCGCTCACCGTGATGGCCGCCGCCGAACTGCTGCGCCGGGCCGCCCCGTTGGCCGCACTGGCCCTGGCGCTGCCCGCGCTGGCGCTGGACTCCTGCGCCGGCACACTGGCCGCCACCGTCCTGATGTTCACCGACGTGGTCTATGCCGCGGTGCTCTACGGTCCGCCGGCCGCCGCCCGCCGGATCCCGGTGGCCTCGGTGCTGCTGACGGTGCTCGCCACCGCCGTGACCGCGGTGTTCTGGCACAGCCCGCAGGTGGTCCTGATCGGCATCGTCATCGCGCTGGTCACCGTGGCCCCGGCCTGGACCGGCCTGGTCGTCCGGGATCACCGGGACAGCGCGCAGGCCGCCCGGCTGCGGGCCGAACAGACCGCGCTGCTGGCCGAGATGGACCGCGCCCAGGCGGTGGCCGGCGAACGCGCCCGGATGGCACGGGAACTGCACGACCTGGTCGCCAACCACCTGTCCGCGATCGCCATCCACGCCACCGCCGCACAGACCCTTGACGAGCCCGCCGCGACCCGTGCCGCGCTCGGCGTGATCCGCGAGAACAGCGTCCAGGGCCTGGCCGAAATGCGCCGGCTCATCGGCCTGTTGCGGGACGCGAACACCACTACCGGGGAGGAACCGGCAGCCACCCCCACCCTCGACGGGCTGGCGGCCCTGGTCGCCCAGGCCCGCGCCAACGGCGCCGCCAGCGGCCTGGAGTTCGTCCTGGACGACGCCCGGCGGCCGGCCGGCAGGGATGCCGAAAAGCCGCCCGCGCCGGTCGAGTTGGCCGCGTACCGCATCGTCCAGGAGTCGCTGACCAACGCGCTCAAGCACGCCGCGCCCGGCGAGGTCCGGGTGCGGATCGCCCACGGCGCCGGCGGGGCGCTGGCCGTCACCGTCCGCAGCCCGTACGCCGACCGGCCGGGGCCCCGCGCGCCCGGTTCCGGGGCCGGGCTGGTCGGCATGCGGGAGCGGATCGCCCTGCTGGGCGGGGAGTTCGACGCCGGCCCGGAAGGCGGGCCGGACGGAAGCGTCTGGCTGGTGCGGGCAGCACTGCCCGCCGGCGGGGAGGGAGAGCAACGATGACCGGCGCCGCCGCGCGGCCCATCCGGGTCCTGGTCGCCGAGGACCAGTCCGCCGTACGGGCCGGGCTGGTCCTCATCCTGGGGTCCGCGCCCGACATCGAGGTGGCCGGGGAGGCCGTGGACGGCGAGGAGGCGGTCCGCCTGGCCGGCGCGCTGCGCCCCGACCTCGTCCTCATGGACATCCAGATGCCCCGGCTGGACGGGGTCTCGGCCACCCGCCGGATCACCGAGGAGGGACTCGCCGACGTCCTGGTGCTGACCACCTTCGACCTGGACGCGTACGTCTTCGGCGCGCTGCGCGCGGGTGCCGCGGGCTTTCTGCTCAAGGACAGCGACGCGGCGACGCTGCTCGGCGCGGTGCGCACGGTGGCGGGCGGCGAGGGGCTCATCGCGCCGGCGGTGACCCGGCGGCTGATCGCCGAGTTCGCCCGGGCGCGGCCGGCGGCCCGGTCGTCGCGGGACCGGACGGCCCCGGACCCGGCGGTCCTGGACCCACTGACCCCGCGCGAGCGGGAGGTGCTGGGATGCCTGGGCGAGGGCCTGTCGAACGCCGATATCGCGCTGCGTCTGGCGATGGCGGAAGCCACCGTGAAGACCCACGTCAGCCGGCTGCTGAACAAGCTGACACTCCGCAGCCGCCTCCAAGCGGCCGTCCTGGCCCAGGAGTTGGGGGTGGAGGCACCTTAGGGGGGCGGCGGGGGCGGTGGGGGCGGTCGGGGGTGCCGTAGGGGCCACCCGAACGGATCCCGTAGGGGACACGAGGCCCCCCTGCGGGGCCACAACGAACAGCGGCCGGGAGCTATTCCGGACAGACAGCGGCCGGGCGCTGTCCCCGCCTCACGCCACATTCACCCGCTGCCCCGGAGGCGCTGCCTCCAGCCACGCCAGGAAGCCCGTCAGGGCGTCCTCGCTCATCGCCAGTTCGACGCGGGTGCCCCCGTGGGCGCAGGCCAGCACGATGGAGTCGGAGAGCAGCGCGAGCTCCTCCTCGCCCTGCGGGGTGCGGCGCGCCAGCACCTCGATGGCGGAGCGCTCCAGCAGGCGACGGGGCCGGGGCGCGTACGAGAACACCCGGAACCACTCGATCCGGTCACCGTTGTACCGCGCCACGCCGTAGATCCAGCCCTTGCCGCTGGGCTCGTCCTCCGGCACGTTCCAGCGCAGGCTGCAGTCGAAGGTGCCGCCGGGCCGCTGGATGAGCCGTCGCCTCAGTCCGAAGACGAACAGCCCCAGCAGGACCAGCAGCACGACCGCGCCGCTCACAAGCAGAGCGAGGACCATCTCGACCGACCTCCTCGCCTCGGTGGGGGTGGCCCCGGACGGGATCCGGGGCGGGGAAACGCACCTGCATTGCCTCAGCCGCGGACCGCTCCGGAACTCCGGGCAGCCCGCGGCTGAGGATCGATCTCGTCGGTGACGGAGCTCAGTGAGCGCCCGCCACCGCGCGCAGCCGGACGTCGGCGCGGCGCTCGGCGGCTGCGTCAGCATCCGACTTCGCCCGCTCCAGGGCCCGCTCCGCACGCTGGACATCGATCTCGTCCGACAGCTCGGCGATCTCCGCGAGCAGAGACAGCTTGTTGTCGGCGAACGAGATGAAGCCGCCGTGCACCGCGGCGACGACGGTGCCGTCACCGCTCTCACCGGTCGTACGAATCGTCACCGGGCCCGACTGCAGCACGCCGAGCAGCGGCTGGTGTCCGGGCATGACGCCGATGTCGCCCGACGAGGTGCGCGCGACGACCAGGCTGGCCTCGCCGGACCAGACCTGCCGGTCCGCGGCGACCAACTCGACGTGCAGCTCAGCCACGATGGCTCCTCGGGTCTCCACCTGCCTGGTGTGGCAGATGTTGGGTCAAATACTAGTGGTCGTACGGGCCGGGGACGGCCAGGGCCGCCCCCGGTCCGGGAGCACGGGTCAGGAGACGCCAAGCTCCTTGGCGTTCTTCTTGAGGTCCTCAAGACCACCGCACATGAAGAACGCCTGCTCCGGGAAGTGGTCGAACTCGCCGTCGGCGATCGCGTTGAAGGCCGCGATCGACTCGTCCAGCGGCACGTCCGAACCGTCGACACCGGTGAACTGCTTCGCCACGTGGGTGTTCTGGGAGAGGAAGCGCTCGATCCGGCGGGCGCGGTAGACCGTGAGCCGGTCCTCCTCGCTGAGCTCGTCCATACCCAGGATGGAGATGATGTCCTGGAGGTCCTTGTACTTCTGCAGGATCGACTTCACGCGCGAGGCGCAGTTGTAGTGGTCCTGCGAGATGTAGCGGGGGTCCAGGATCCGGGACGTCGAGTCCAGCGGGTCGACCGCCGGGTAGATGCCCTTCTCCGAGATCGGACGGGAGAGGACCGTCGTCGCGTCGAGGTGCGCGAAGGTCGTCGCCGGGGCCGGGTCGGTCAGGTCGTCCGCGGGGACGTAGATCGCCTGCATCGAGGTGATCGAGTGACCGCGGGTCGAGGTGATGCGCTCCTGGAGGAGACCCATCTCGTCGGCCAGGTTCGGCTGGTAGCCCACCGCGGAGGGCATACGGCCGAGCAGGGTCGAGACCTCGGAACCGGCCTGGGTGAAGCGGAAGATGTTGTCGATGAAGAACAGCACGTCCTGCTTCTGGACGTCGCGGAAGTACTCGGCCATGGTGAGGCCGGCCAGCGCGACCCGCAGACGGGTGCCCGGGGGCTCGTCCATCTGGCCGAAGACCAGCGCGGTCTTGTCGATGACGCCGGAGTCGGTCATCTCCTCGATGAGGTCGTTGCCCTCACGGGTGCGCTCGCCGACGCCGGCGAACACGGAGACACCGTCGTGGTTGTTGGCGACACGGTAGATCATCTCCTGGATGAGCACCGTCTTGCCGACACCGGCACCGCCGAACAGGCCGATCTTGCCGCCCTTGACGTACGGGGTCAGCAGGTCGATGACCTTGATGCCGGTCTCGAACATCTCGGTCTTCGACTCGAGCTGGTCGAAGGACGGGGCCTTGCGGTGGATCGCCCAGCGCTCGGTGACCTCGGAAGCCGCCTCCGGCTTGTTGAGGATCTCACCGAGGGTGTTGAACACCTTGCCCTTGGTGATGTCGCCGACCGGCACCGTGATGCCGTTGCCGGTGTTGGTCACCGTGGCCTGGCGGACCAGGCCGTCGGTGGGCTGCATGGAGATCGCCCGGACCAGGCCCTCGCCGAGGTGCTGTGCGACCTCCAGCGTCAGGGTCTTGGTGGCGCCGGCCTCGGCCGGGTCGGCGACCTCGACGGTCAGCGCGTTGTAGATGTCCGGCATCGCGTCGACGGGGAACTCCACGTCGACGACCGGGCCGATGACCCGGGCGACGCGGCCCGTGGCAGCGGCCGTCTCAACAGTGGTGGTCATAGTTGTCAGTCACTCCCCGCGGTCGCGTCGGCCAGTGCGGCACTGCCGCCGACGATCTCGCTGATTTCCTGGGTGATTTCGGCCTGGCGGGCCGCGTTGGCAAGCCGCGAGAGCGACTTGATGAGGTCTTCCGCGTTGTCGGTCGCCGACTTCATCGCACGCCGGGTGGCGGCGTGCTTGGAGGCGGCGGCCTGCAGCAGCGCGTTGTAGATCCGCGACTCCACGTACCGCGGCAGCAGGGCGTCCAGGACGTCCTCGGCCGACGGTTCGAAGTCGTAGAGCGGGAGGATCTCGCCCTTGGACTTCTCTTCGGACTCTTCCGCGGCGGCCTTGTCGAGAGACAGCGGCAGCAGACGGTCGTCCAGCGCGTTCTGCGTCATCATCGAGACGAACTCGGTGTAGACGATGTGGAGTTCGTCCACCCCGCCCTCGGCGGTGTCCTTCTGGACCGCCTCGATCAGCGGGGCGGCGACCCTCTTGGCGTCGCCGTAGTTCGGGCTGTCGGTGAAGCCCGTCCACGACTCCACGACCTTCCGCTCGCGGAAGCCGTAGTACGACACACCCTTGCGGCCGACGATGTAGGTGTCGACCTCCTTGCCCTCGGCCTTGAGGCGCTCGGTGAGCGCCTCCGCGGCCTTGATGACGTTGGAGGAGTAGGCACCGGCCAGACCGCGGTCGCTCGTGATGAGCAGCAGCGCGGCCCGCGACGGCTGCTCCGTCTCGGTGGTCAGCGGGTGCTGGGTGTTCGAGCCCGTGGCAACCGCGGTCACCGCGCGGGTCAGTTCACTGGCGTACGGCGTCGATGCCGCCACCTGGCGCTGCGCCTTGACGACGCGCGAGGCGGCGATCATCTCCATCGCCCTGGTGATCTTCTTGGTCGCGGAGACGGAGCGGATGCGACGCTTGTAGACCCGGAGCGAGGCTCCCATGGATCAGGTCCCTTCCGTCGTCACTTGCCGGTGGCGGGGGTGTCCTCGCCGAGCAGCTTGCCGTCCGAGGTCTCGAACTGCCGCTTGAAGGCGTCGACGGCGTCCGAGATGGCACCGATGGTGTCATCGGACATCTTGGCGCCCTCGCGGATGCTGGTCAGCAGGTCCTTCTTCTCCCGGCGGAGGTGGTCGAGGAGCTCGCGCTCGAAGCGGCGGATGTCCGCGACGGGCACGTCGTCCATCTTGCCGTTGGTGCCGGCCCAGATGGAGACGACCTGGTCCTCGGTGGCCATCGGCGCGTACTGGTCCTGCTTGAGCAGCTCGGTCATGCGCTGACCGCGGCCCAGCTGGGCCTTGGAGGCCGCGTCCAGGTCGGAACCGAAGGCGGCGAACGCCTCCAGCTCGCGGTACTGGGCGAGGTCCACACGGAGGCGGCCGGAGACCTGGCGCATGGCCTTGTGCTGGGCCGAGCCACCGACGCGGGAGACCGAGATACCGACGTTCAGTGCCGGACGCTGGTTGGCGTTGAACAGGTCCGACTCCAGGAAGCACTGGCCGTCGGTGATGGAGATGACGTTGGTCGGGATGAACGCCGAGACGTCGTTGGCCTTGGTCTCGACGATCGGCAGGCCGGTCATCGAGCCGGCGCCCATGTCGTCGGAGAGCTTGGCGCAGCGCTCCAGCAGACGCGAGTGCAGGTAGAAGACGTCGCCCGGGTACGCCTCGCGGCCCGGCGGGCGGCGCAGCAGCAGGGAGACGGCGCGGTAGGCGTCGGCCTGCTTCGAGAGGTCGTCGAAGATGATCAGGACGTGCTTGCCCTGGTACATCCAGTGCTGGCCGATGGCCGAGCCGGTGTAGGGCGCGAGGTACTTGAAGCCCGCCGGGTCGGACGCCGGGGCGGCGACGATGGTGGTGTACTCCAGGGCGCCGGCCTCCTCCAGCGCGCCGCGCACGGACGCGATGGTGGAGCCCTTCTGGCCGACGGCGACGTAGATGCAGCGGACCTGCTTCTTCGGGTCGCCGGAGCGCCAGTTGTCGCGCTGGTTGATGATCGTGTCGACGGCCAGGGCGGTCTTGCCGGTCTGGCGGTCGCCGATGATCAGCTGACGCTGGCCGCGGCCGATCGGCACCATGGAGTCGACGGCCTTGTAGCCGGTCTCCATGGGCTCGTGGACCGACTTGCGGACCATGACGCCGGGGGCCTGCAGTTCAAGGGCGCGGCGGCCTTCGGTCTCGATCTCGCCGAGGCCGTCGATCGGGTTGCCCAGCGGGTCGACGACGCGGCCCAGGTAGCCGTCGCCCACGGCGACCGAGAGCACCTCGCCGGTGCGCTGCACCGGCTGGCCCTGCTCGATGCCGCTGAACTCGCCGAGGATGACCGCACCGATCTCGCGCTCTTCGAGGTTCAGCGCGAGGCCGAGGGTGCCGTCCTCGAACTTCAGCAGTTCGTTCGCCATGGTCGAGGGCAGACCCTCGACCTTCGCGATGCCGTCGCCGGCCTCGCTGACCGTCCCGACCTCTTCGCGCGAGGCCGCGTCCGGCTTGTACGCCTGGACGAAGTTCTCCAGTGCGTCCCGGATCTCCTCCGGCCGGATCGTGAGCTCCGCCATCTGGGTTCCCTGCTCTCCTTGTTGGGCCCGAAGTTACGTGCGGTGTCCGGGGGCTCGTCCCCCACGGGCTTTCCGCTTACGGCCCAACTCGGGCCGCCGTCGTGCTTGTGCTGTTCTCCGGGGCGTCGTCCGGACCACGGCCGGACCTGTCGGTCCGGCGGGTCCGGTGTCCGGCCGCCGGGTGTGCAGCTCTTGAGTTGGTGGCTGGGTCAGCCGGCCATCCGACGGGCTGCCTCGTCGAGGCGGTCCGCGATGGTCCCGTTGATGACCTCGTCGCCGATCCGGATCTGGACGCCGCCGAGGACCGCGGGGTCCACGTCGAGGTTCAGGTGGATCTGCCGTCCGTACAGCTGCGCCAGTGCCGCGCCGAGGCGCTGCCGCTGTCCGTCGCCGAGCGGCACCGCGGAGGTGACCACCGCGACCATCCGGTCCCGGCGGGCCGCCGCCAGCTTGGAGAGGGCGTCGAGCCCTGCCTCCAGGCTACGGCCCCGCGGCTGTGCGACAAGACGGATCACCAGTCGCTCGGTGACCGGGTTGGCCCGGCCGCCCAGCAGCGTGTGCAGCAGTTCCGTCTTGGCGGAGACCGTCGCGCTCCGGTCGGTGAGGGCGCGGCGGAGCTCGGCGCTGGACGCGATGATCCGGCCGAACCGGAACAGCTCGTCCTCGACGTCGTCCAGCCGTCCGTCCCGCTGGGCCGCGACGAGGTCGGCGCTGTAGGCCAGCTCCTCGATCGCGTCCGGCAGGTCACGCGAGCGCGACCAGCGGGCCCGGACCATTCCGGTCACCAGGTCGAGCGTGGCCTCGCCGACCTGGCCGCCGAGCAGTCGCCGGGCCAGCTCGGCCCGCGCCTCGGCGGGCTGCGCCGGGTCGGTGAGGACCCGACGCAACGACACCTCGCGGTCGAGCAGAGCGGTGACGGCAGCCAGCTCCTCGGCGAGGTTCGCGGCGTCGACGGAGGTGTTGTCCGTCAGCGCGTTGAACTGCTCGCGTGCGGAGGCGAGTGCCTCGCGGCTCGCTCCATTCATCGGCCGGCCTCAGCCTTCGTCACGTCCGACGCCGCCTTGGCCTCGAGGTCGTCGAGGAAGCGGTCGATGGTCCGGCTCTGCCGGGCGTGGTCCTCCAGGGACTCGCCGACGAGCTTGCCGGCCAGTTCGGTGGCGAGCTTGCCCACGTCCTGGCGCAGCGACTGGGCGGCCGCCTTGCGGTCCGCCTCGATCTGGGCGTGGCCGGCGGCGATGATCTCCTCACGCTGCCGCTGGCCCTCGGCGCGCATCTCGGCGATGAGCGTCGCGCCCTGCTCCTGCGCCTCCTGGCGCAGACGCGCGGCCTCGTGGCGGGCGTCGGCGAGCTGGGCCCGGTAGTCCGCGAGAACCTGCTGCGCCTCGGCCTGCGTCGCCTCGGCATCCTCGATACGGCCTTCGATCTGCGCCCGGCGCTCGTCCAGAACCTTGTTGATGTTCGGGAGGAGCTTCTTGGCGAGGAAGCCGAAGACGATGAAGAAAGCGATCAGGCCGATGACCAGCTCCGGAATCGGCGGGACGAGGGGGTTCTCGGGAACCTCCGCCGCCAAGTTCAGGGCGTTCACATCAGTGCCTTCCGTCTGAATGGATAGTCGATGCGGCTTCGGCTTACTTGTAGACGAAGCCCATGACGATGCCGATCAGGGCGAGCGCCTCACAGAAGGCGAAACCCATCATCTGGTTGGTGCGGATCAGGCCGGCGGCCTCGGGCTGGCGGGCCAGGGCCTGGGTGCCGTTACCGAAGATGATGCCGACGCCGACGCCGGGGCCGATGGCGGCGAGGCCGTAACCGATCGACGCGACGTTGCCGACCACCGTGGTCTTGGCGGAGTCGCCGGCGGCGGCGAGGTGGTTGACCATCTCGAGAGCAGCGGACATGCCGTTACTTCCTTCTCGTTTCACGTACCGGTGGGGGTTGGCCACCGGACAGCTGTTGGGGTGGGAGGCGGGGTGCTCAGTGGTGCTCGGCGAGCGCGCCCTGGACGTAGTTGCAGGCCAGAAGGACGAAGATGTACGCCTGGATGGCCTGGATGAACAGCTCGAAGGCCGTCATCAGGAGGGTCATGACGAACGAGGCGCCGGCGTAGGCGAAGCCGATGCCGTTCATCAGGTACCAGCTCGCGACGGTGAACATCACGATCAGCAGGTGGCCCGCGAACATGTTCGCGAAGAGTCGTACCGCGTGGGTGAACGGCCGGATGATCAGGTTCGAGAGGAGCTCGATGGCCATCAGCAGCGGCAGGACCCAGCCGAGCGACTTGTCATAGCCGGTGAAGTTCTTGAAGGCGCCGACGAAGCCGTGCTTCTTGAAGGTGAGGAAGACCCACAGGATGTAGACGATCGCGGCCAGTCCGGCGGGGAAGGCGATGATCGAGGTCACCGGGAAGGAGGCGACCGGGATGATCGACCAGAGGTTCATGATCCACACGAAGAAGAACAGCGAGACCATGAAGGGGACGTACTTGTCGCCCTCTTTCTTCCCCAGCGCGTCGTAGACGAGCCCGCGGCGGACGAAGTCGTAGCCCGCCTCGCCGATCATCTGGAGCTTTCCGGGCACGACCTTCGCCCGGCCGAATGCAGCCCAGAAGAACCACACCACAACGACCGTGCTGAGCAGGGCCAGCAGCATCGGCTTGTTGAACTCGAAGCTGCCGATCTTGAAGAGCGGCTCGAAGACGAAGTTATGGAGCCCGGGAGCATCGAAGCCGCACCCGGAAAAGATGTGGCAGTCGGTCTCGAAGGCGAGCATCGTTTCAGCACTCACCGCGAGCTCCTTCAGCGTGGCGCATGGGTACGGCAACCTCGTTGTGTCGGCGCGGCGTTGAGCCACGGAGCGGCACTGGACTGGTGTTACGGATTAGGGGGCGGCTGGTCGGCGCTGGGCCGGACCGGATCACAGGCATCGGCCGCGAGAACTTCCCGTTCCTGGTCGTGGACTCCGGGAGCTCAGCCGCCTGCGCCATCAGCGCCGCAGTTGGCACCGGACGATAGCAGGCCCGCATGAGGCCGTTTATCTCGGCCCTACGTGTCACGTCGGCGACCCCGCCGTCTTGGCCGTCTCGGCCTTCGCGGAGTCGGGATCCACGTACAGGATCTTCGCCTTCATATGGCCGCGCGTCTGGGCGGCGATCCATACGAGGGTGGCTGCGAGCAGAGTGAACGCAAATGCCTTGGTGTCGAAGAGAGTTGTGTCCTTGAAGGCGATGAGGAACACCAACACGAACAGGATCTGCACCGTGTACAGCAGCAGGCCCATCATCTGGAACAGCTGCGGAAGTTTCTTGGCGGTCTGCTGCAGGACGAACAGGCCGGCCCCCATCACCAGCACCACCAGCACGGTGCCGACGGCGCCGCCGATCGCTCCTGTGGCGCCGGCGACCAGACCGCTCACGGCGACGGCGACGGCGCCGGCGGCAAGGGTGGGCACGGCGGCGTGAAGAAGGAGTCGGGCGTCATTCGACTGCATGGTGGCGCTCCGGCATTGGGTGGGGGTGTTCGTCAGGGACGAGCGTAGACCCGGCCTGAGGGAGAACCTGTGGCCGAGGGACCGTCGCACTACGGCCCTTCGGCGTTGCCGCCGGGTTTCGTGAACGGTATCACAAACTATTTGATGAGGTCTTTACCTGGTTCGTGTGGATCCTGTCACACGTGAGAGTGATGGCGCCCATAGGTGCACTGACGGACCGTCGTTTGTCTGGTATGGGGTCAACCGTCCCGATTCCCGACGCACATTCGGGCGACCCCGAGCCCCCTCAGTGATGACTCCCCGCCTTCCGGCGGTCCACGAAACGTGACCGGTCGCCGATCGCCGTGGCGCCGTGGATCCCCGCCGGAACGGCCAGCCGGCGCTCCTCCCCCGCCGCCTCGCCGGCCGCACCGTCCGCGGCCTCCGCCGCCGGCGCGGCCGTGCCGGCCACCGCCCGGACGACCCTGCGGTAGCGCGGCGGCACCAGCCGCTCGGCCCACAGCGGGGCCCGCGGGGTGAAGCGCGGCAGCAGGAGCAGCACCAGGCCGACGGCGCTGAGCAGCACGATTCCGAGGACGATCCACATGCTGGCGTCGTTCGCCGAGTACGCCACGGCGCCGAACGCGATCAGCGCCGACCAGAAGTACATGATCAGCACCGCACGGCTGTGGGAGTGGCCGATCTCCAGCAGGCGGTGGTGCAGGTGCCCGCGGTCCGCGGCGAACGGCGACTGGCCCTTCCAGGTCCGCCGCACAATGGCCAGAATCAGGTCCGCGACCGGCACCGCGATGATCGTCAGCGGCAGCAGCAGCGGGATGTAGACCGGCACCATCGCGTGGGTGGCCTCGCGCAGACCGCCCGCCTTCTGGTTGAGCAGGTCGGGGTCGACCTGGCCGGTCAGCGAGACCGCGCCGGCCGCCATCACCAGGCCGATCAGCATCGAGCCGGAGTCGCCCATGAAGATCCGCGCGGGGTGCATGTTGTGCGGCAGGAAGCCCAGGCACATGCCCATCAGGACGACCGAGAACAGCGTCGCCGGCGCCGCCGCCTCGATGCCGTACCCGAACCAGAGCCGGTACGTGTACATGAAGAACGCGGCGGCGGCGATGCAGACCATGCCGGACGCCAGGCCGTCCAGGCCGTCGACGAAGTTCACCGCGTTGATCGTGATGACGACCAGCGCGACGGTCAGCAGCGTGCCCTGCATCGGGGTCAGCGCGACGGTGCCGATGCCGGGGACCGGGAGGTAGAGGATCGTCAGGCCCTGGAGGACCATCACGCCCGCGGCGATCATCTGGCCGCCCAGCTTGACCAGCGCGTCCACGCCCCACTTGTCGTCGAGCACGCCGAGGATCCAGATCAGCGCGGCGCCGGAGAGGAGCGCCCGGGGCTCGTTGGTCTCGAAGACGCTCTTGAGGTTGGTCAGGTGCGCGGCCACCAGCAGCCCCGCGCACAGCCCGCCGAACATCGCGATCCCGCCCAGCCGGGGGGTCGGCTCGCGGTGCACGTCACGGGCGCGGATCTCCGGCACGGCACCGGCGGCGATCGCGAACTTCCGCACCGGGCCGGTCAGCAGGTAGGTCACCGCGGCAGTGACGCACAGCGTCAGCAGGTATTCACGCACGGGCTGCCCCATCGAGATAGCTGGCCATCACAGCCCCACACCTTATGCGCGTCCGCCCCCGGGCCGTGAACACAGGGGAGTACCAGAGAGGACGCCGGGGCCCCGCCGGCGGTTCCGCGGAACGGGCGGATCAGGACCGATCGGGATAGGGCGGGAACCGGCCGACCAGTCCCGCGACGGCCGCCCGCGCCGCGCCGTCCTCCCGCAGCGCCGCCCCGATCAGCTCGGCGATCCGGTGCATCTCGGCCTCCCCCATCCCCTGGGTGGTCACCGCGGCGGTGCCCAGCCGGATCCCGGTCGGACACGGCCCGGACCGCGCGGACGGCCCGCCGCCCGGCAGCGCGCAGGTGTCCAGCACGATCCCGGCGGCCGCCAGCCGGCCGCGGGCGGTGCGCGCGTCCACGCCGAGCCCCGCGGTGTCCGCGGTGATCAGGTGGGTGTCGGTGCCGCCCGTGGTGACCGCCAGGCCCTCCGCGGCCAGCCCGTCGGCCAGCGCCCGGGCGTTGGCGATCACCTGGTGCGCATAGCCCCGGAACGCGGGCGTGGCGGCCTCCGCGAAGGCCACGGCCTTGGCGGCGACCGCGTTCATCTGGGCACCCCCCTGGGTGAACGGGAACACCGCGCGGTCGATGCGGTCGGCCAGCCGGGCCCGGCACAGGATCATCCCGCCGCGCGGCCCGCGCAGCACCTTGTGGGTGGTGGCGCACACCACGTCGGCGTACGGGACCGGGCTGGGCGCCGCGCGGCCGGCGATCAGCCCCATCGGGTGGGCCACGTCGGCGATCAGGTAGGCGCCGGTCTCGTCGGCGATGTCGCGGAACGCGGCGTAGTCGATGTGCCGCGGATAGGAGATCGAGCCGCAGACCAGGGCCTTGGGGCGGCGCTCGCGGGCCAGCGCGCGGATCGCGTCGTGGTCGAGCAGCCCGCTCTCGCCGTCGACGCCGTAGCCGGCGAAGTCGAACCAACGGCCGGAGAAGTTGGCCGGCGAGCCGTGGGTGAGGTGCCCGCCGTGCGGCAGGGACATCGCCAGGACGGTGTCACCGGGGCGCAGCAGGGCGGCGTAGGCGGCCAGCACGGCCGAAGACCCGGAGTGGGACTGGACGTTGGCGTGTTCGGCGCCGAACAGGGCCTTGGCGCGCTCCACCGCGATCCGTTCGGCGAGGTCCACGATCTCGCAGCCGCCGTGGTGCCGGGCGCCCGGATAGCCCTCGGCGTACTTGTTGCTCAGCGGGGAGCCGAGGGCGGCCAGCACCGCGGGCGAGACGAAGTTCTCGGCGGCGATCAGCTGGAGTCCCTCGCTCTGCCGGGCGCTCTCCGCCAACAGGACGCCGGCGATCTCCGGGTCCTGCTCCAGCAGCGTGGCGAAGTCCGGTGAGCCGGGTGGGCGGGTGAGTGCGTCGCGGGCGGCGGTCCGCGCCTGCCGCTCGGCGGTCTCGGCCGCCCCGGCGGTCCGGGGCGCGGCGGCCGGGGCGCGGCCGGCGGCGGAGGTACGGCGGGATGACGCGGTGGTGGCGGGCATCGCTGGCTCCGGGCCTCGTACGGGGACCAGGGCACGTCGCACGTGCCCCCAGGGCCCGGCCGGACCTCGTTCTCCCGGGCGGGCCCCAATCCCAATGTAGGCGCGGCAGGGGGTTCGGGCGCGGCGGGCGGGGCGTCGGGGTCCCGGGGCCGGCCCACGGGTCACAGAGGGCCCTCCAGGGCCGTTCCCCGGGGTGGTCAGGCCGGTGCCGGGACCCCGGTGAGGGCCGTGACGACCGGGTCGAGCGCGCGGTTGATCTCGTCGCCGATCGAGCGGAAGAACGTGATCGGCGCGCCGTAGGGGTCGTGGACCTCGTCGGACTCCGGGTTGGGCGCGAGCAGCCAGCCGCGCAGCGCGGCGGCCGCGCCGACCAGCGCACGGGCCCGCTCGACCAGTCCGCCGTCGGGCAGGCCGGGGTCGGGCGCCGGCAGGGTGGCCGGATCTATGGCGCGAACCAGCCGGTTGAACTCCTTCAGGGTGAAGGTGCGCAGCCCGGCGGAGTGCCCCATCGAGATCACCTGCGCACGGTGGTCGCGGGTCGCGGTGAGCACCAGGTCGGCGCGGATGACGTGCTCGTCGAGCAGTTCGCGGCCGATGAAGCCGGCCGGGTCCGCGCCGTAGTCGGCGAGCACGGTGGCGGCGTGGGCCTCCATGGGGGCGCCCTCATGGCCCCAGGTGCCCGCGCTCTCCACGAGCAGCCCGCAGCCGCGGACCGCCTGCGAGGAGCCCAGCCGCTCCCGCAGCGCATGGCGGTGCAGCCGCTCGGTGATCGGCGAGCGGCAGACGTTGCCGGTGCTGACGTGGAGGATCCGGAAGCAGGGCACGGGGTCCGCCGGGACGAGGAGGGGTTCGTCGCCTCGTCCCGCTATGCCACGCCCCTGCGGCGGGGGCATCAATGCGACACCTCGAGCTCGGGTACGACCTTGCGGAGCTCCTCCGCGCTGATCGCGCCCTCGCGCAGCAGCACCGGCACCGTGCCGGTGACGTCCACGATCGAGGACGGCACGGCGGCCGGGGTCGGGCCGGCGTCGAGGTAGACGGAGACGGAGTCGCCGAGCATCTCCTGGGCGGCGTCGCAGTCCTGCGGCGACGGATGGCCGGAGAGGTTGGCGCTGGAGACCGCCATCGGGCCGAACTCGGTGAGCAGCTCGATCGCGACCGGGTGCAGCGGCATGCGGACGGCGACCGTGCCGCGGGTCTCGCCGAGGTCCCAGGTCAGCGACGGCTGGTGCTTGGCGACGAGGGTGAGCGCCCCCGGCCAGAACGCGTCGACCAGCTCCCACGCCTGCTCGGAGAACTCCGTGACCAGGCCGTGCAGGGTGTTGGGGGACCCGACCAGGACCGGGGACGGCATTCCCCGGCCGCGGCCCTTGGCCTCCAGCAGGTCGCCGACGGCCTCCGGGCTGAAGGCGTCCGCGCCGATGCCGTAGACGGTGTCGGTCGGCAGCACGACCAGCTCGCCGCGGCGGACGGCCGAGGCGGCCTCACGCAGGCCGGTCGCGCGGTCGGTCGCGTCGCTGCAGTCGTATCGCCGTGCCATTAGCGGTCCTCCTCGTGCGGAACGGTTACGCGGAACGAATAAGCGGATGCATCGGCTGCATCGGGCGCCGGGGCGGTGTGGTTCATGGCGTCGCCCGGCGCGCAGTGGCGAATCGGGGCCGGTTGTTGAGGTCGGGGTGGTCGGCCGCGTCGGCCCAGCCCCGCTCCTCGTTGAAGATCCACGGCACCTGTCCGCCCTGGGTGTCGGCGTGCTCGATGACGACCACGCCGCCGGGCCGCAGCAGGCGGTGGGCGGTCCGCTCGATGCCCCGGATGGTGTCCAGGCCGTCCTCGCCGGAGAACAGCGCCAGTTCCGGGTCGTGGTCGCGGGCCTCGGGGGCGACGTACTCCCACTCGGTGAGCGGGATGTACGGCGGGTTGGAGATCACCAGGTCGACCTGCCCGTCCAGCTCGGGGAGCGCGCTGAGCGCGTCGCCCTGGTGGAGAACGACGCGGGACCCCTCGACGTTCTTGCGGGCGTAGCCCAGGGCGTCCTCGGAGAGCTCCACGGCGTGCACCCGCGATCGGGGGACCTCCTGCGCCAGGGCGAGGGCGATCGCCCCCGAGCCGGTGCAGAGGTCGACGATCAGGGGCTCGACGACGTCCATGGCGCGTACCGCGTCTATGGCCCAGCCGACCACCGACTCGGTCTCCGGACGGGGCACGAACACCCCTGGTCCGACGGCGAGTTCGAGGTAGCGGAAGAACGCCCGGCCGGTGATGTGCTGGAGCGGCTCGCGCGCCTCGCGGCGGGCGACGGCCTCCCAGTAGCGGGCGTCGAAGTCCGCGTCGGCGACCGTGTGCAACTGGCTGCGCTTGACGCCGTGCACGTGCGCGGCCAGCTCCTCCGCGTCGAAACGCGGCGAGGGTACGCCGGCGTCGGCCAGCCGCTGGGTGGCCTGGGCCACCTCCGCGAGCAGCAACGATCGGGAGCTCGGGGGGCGCCCCCCGGAATCGTGCGGCACTGGTCCTCCAGCCGATACGTCCTGGGTCTTGCGGTCTTACTGGGCGGCGGCGAGCTTGGCCGCCGCGTCGGCGTCGACGCACGCCTGGATGACCGGGTCCAGCTCGCCGTCGAGCACCTGGTCCAAGTTGTACGCCTTGAAGCCCACCCGGTGGTCCGAGATGCGGTTCTCCGGGAAGTTGTACGTGCGGATGCGCTCCGAGCGGTCGACGGTGCGCACCTGGCTGCGCCGGGCGTCGGACGCCTCCCGCTCGGCCTCCTCCTGGGCCGCGGCCAGCAGCCGCGAGCGGAGGATGCGCAGGGCCTGCTCCTTGTTCTGGAGCTGGCTCTTCTCGTTCTGGCAGGAGACCACGATGCCGGTGGGCAGGTGGGTGATCCGGACCGCGGAGTCGGTGGTGTTGACGGACTGGCCGCCGGGGCCGGAGGAGCGGTAGACGTCGATCCGCAGGTCGTTGGCGTTGATCTCGACCTCGACCTCCTCGGCCTCGGGGGTGACCAGCACGCCGGCCGCGGAGGTGTGGATCCGGCCCTGCGACTCGGTGGCGGGCACCCGCTGGACGCGGTGCACCCCGCCCTCGTACTTCAGCCGCGCCCAGACGCCCTGCCCGGGCTCGGTGGCGCCGCCCCCGCCCTTGGTCTTCACCGCGACCTGGACGTCCTTGTAGCCGCCGAGGTCGGACTCGTTGGCGTCGAGGATCTCGGTCTTCCAGCCGGCCCGCTCGGCGTACCGCAGGTACATCCGCAGCAGGTCGCCGGCGAACAGCGCGGACTCCTCGCCGCCCTCACCCGCCTTGACCTCCAGGATCACGTCCTTGTCGTCGCTGGGGTCGCGCGGGACGAGCAGCAGCCGCAGCTTCTCGGTGAGCTCCTCGCGGCGGGCCTCCAGCTCCTTGACCTCGTCGGCGAAGTCCGGGTCGTCCGCGGCCAGTTCCCGGGCGGTGCCGATGTCGTCGCCGGTCTGCTTCCAGGAGCGGTAGGCGGCGATGATCGGGGTCAGCTCGGCGTAGCGCTTGTTGAGCCGCATGGCCTCGCGCTGGTCCGCGTGGACCGCTGGGTCGGCCAGCCGCTTTTCGAGGCCGGCGTGCTCGCCGACCAGTTCTTCGACCGCCTCGAACATCGTGTGTTCCTCTGCTGACTGCTGGTGTGACTTCCCGGGGCCGCTGTGGCTGCGGTGCCCCACTGCCGCGGTGCGGCGGGCCGTCCCCCGGCCGGGCGGGCAGAGGGTACGGACGACAAAGACGCCGGTCCGGTCCCCCCTGATCCGGGGGCGACCGGAGACCGGCGCCTTGCGGGTCGCTACTTCTTGGCGGCCTTGGCGTTCTTGCCGAAGCGGGCCTCGAAGCGGGCCACACGGCCGCCCGTGTCCAGAATCTTCTGCTTGCCCGTGTAGAACGGGTGGCACTCGGAGCAGATGTCGGCGCGGATGGTACCGCCGGCGACGGTGCTACGGGTGGTGAAGGACGCGCCACAGGTGCAGCTGACCTGGGTCTCGACGTACTCCGGGTGGATGTCGCGCTTCAAGGGATTCTCCTAGGTTCGGGAGTGCACCGGGTCGTGGCGCGGATTGCGTCACGTGAACCGGGGCCGACGGTCCAGTCTGCCAGCACTGGCCGTATCTCCCAAAACCGGGGTACGGCCGGAGCTATTCCCCGCCCGCCACGTGGCGTTTCCGGGCGGGTGACGGGCTCGGGGCGGCTACTTGACGTAGTGGGACGTACCGCCCTTGTCACCCGCCGAGCCCTTGATCGCGGACTTGGGGATGGGCTGGTCGTGGCGGAGCGCGTCCCAGACCATGCGGCTCTGGGCGGTGAGCGGCAGCACCCGGTCGGGGTTGGCCGGGTCGTAGGTCACCGGGAGCGTCACCATGTCGATGCCGTCGGAGGATATCCCGCCGAGTTCCTTGGCCAGGCCGGTCAGCGCGGTGACGGAGTTGAGGTCGGTGTCGGTGGTGACGGCTTTGGTGGCGGTGTCGGCGATGTTGTAGAGCTTGGCCGGGTTGGTGAGCACGCCGACGTTGCGGACCTGGTTCATCAGTGCCTTGACGAAGGTCTGCTGGAGCTGGATGCGGCCCAGGTCGCTGCCGTCGCCGCCGGGGACGCCGTGCCGGGTGCGGACGAGGCCGAGGGCGTCCTCGCCGCCGAGGGTGTGCGTGCCGGGCTTGAGGTGCAGGTGGCTGTACTTGTCGTCGATCGCCTTGGTGGTGGTGATCTGCACCCCGCCGAGGGCGTCGATGAGCTTCTTGAAGCCGGTGAAGTCGACCTCGACGAAGTGGTCCATGCGGATCCCGCTCATCGACTCGACGGTCTTCACGGCGCAGGCCGGGCCGCCGACCTCGAAGGCGGTGTTGAACATCGCCCGCCGCTGGCCGGGGACGGTCCGGCCGTCCTTGGCGCAGTCGGGCCGGGTGACCATGGTGTCCCGGGGAATGCTGACGACGCTGGCCTTCTGGTGGCCCTTGAAGACGTGCACGATCATCGCGGTGTCGGAGCGGGCGCCGCCCTCGTCCTTGCCGTAGTCGCCGTTCTTGCCGGCCCGGGAGTCGGAACCCATCACGAGGATGTCCATCGAGCCGTTGTCGACGTTCTTCGGGCGGTCCTTGCCGAGCGCGGCGTTGATGTCGACGCCTGTCAGGTTGCCGTTGAACTTGAAGTAGAGGTAGCCGAGCCCCGCGCCGCCGAGCAGGACGACGCCGACCAGCGCGCACAGCGTGGTGGTGAGGACCCGGCGGCGCCGGGTGGGTGCCTTGCGCCGCCGGCCGGTGGCACGTAGGGAGCGGCTGCGGTCTCCGGCCGGCCGCGTGGTCCCGTCGCTCTGCGCCATCTGTTTCTCAGTCCTTCGTGGTCGACTGCGCCTCGCCGTCTCCCTGCCGCAGGCAGTTGATTGCCCAGTCAGACGGGAGGCCGACCGGAAGGGTTGCACAGCGCGTTATGAGCGTTTTCTTAGAAGAACGGGGCGCACGGGACCGCCGCAGGCGCTCGGGGAGGCTCTCACCAGGGCTTTCGTCGCGTCGCGCGCTCCGGCGGAAGCCGTGTGCGCGGTACGGGTCTGTGCGAAAGGTCTCAAGCGGGGCACGGCGGCGCGCGACGCAGGTCACACCCGGTACGGAAAGCGCCCGGGCCCCCTCACCGCGGTGGTGAGGGGACCCGGGCGACGTGCGGCGCGGCCGCGGGCGTCAGTCGTTGCCGTTGCCCGTGGTCGGCGTCGTCTTCTGGATCTGGAGCAGGAACTCCGCGTTGGACTTCGTCTGCTTCATCTTGTCCAGCAGCAGCTCGATGGCCTGCTGCTGGTCCAGCGCGTGCAGCACCCGGCGCAGCTTCCAGACGATGGCCAGCTCCTCGCTGCCCATCAGGATCTCCTCCTTGCGGGTGCTGGACGCGTCCACGTCCACCGCGGGGAAGATGCGCTTGTCGGAGAGCTTGCGGTCGAGCTTGAGCTCCAGGTTGCCGGTGCCCTTGAACTCCTCGAAGATCACCTCGTCCATCCGCGAGCCGGTCTCGACCAGCGCGGTGGCCAGGATGGTCAGCGAACCGCCGTCCTCGATGTTGCGCGCGGCGCCGAAGAAGCGCTTCGGCGGGTAGAGCGCGGTCGAGTCGACACCACCGGACAGGATGCGGCCGGAGGCGGGCGCCGCGAGGTTGTACGCGCGGCCCAGGCGGGTGATGGAGTCCAGCAGCACGACCACGTCGTGACCGAGCTCGACGAGCCGCTTGGCGCGCTCGATGGCCAGCTCGGCGACGGTGGTGTGGTCCTCGGCCGGGCGGTCGAAGGTCGAGGAGATGACCTCGCCCTTCACCGACCGCTGCATGTCGGTGACCTCTTCCGGACGCTCGTCGACGAGGACGACCATCAGGTGGCACTCGGGGTTGTTGCGGGTGATCGAGTTGGCGATCGCCTGCATGATCATGGTCTTGCCGGTCTTCGGCGGCGCCACGATCAGCCCTCGCTGGCCCTTGCCGATCGGGGTGACCAGGTCGATGATCCGGGTCGTCAGCCCGCCCGACTCGCCCTCCAGGCGCAGCCGCTCCTGCGGGTAAAGGGGCGTCAGCTTCCCGAACTCCGGCCGCTGGCGGCCCTGTTCGGGCGCCATGCTGTTGACGCTGTCCAGCCGCACCAGGGCGTTGAACTTCTCGCGCCGCTCGCCGTCCTTGGGCTGGCGGACCGCGCCGGTGACGTGGTCGCCCTTGCGCAGGCCGTTCTTGCGGACCTGGGCGAGCGAGACGTAGACGTCGTTCGGGCCGGGGAGGTAGCCGGAGGTCCGGATGAACGCGTAGTTGTCGAGGATGTCGAGGATGCCCGCGACGGGGATCAGCACGTCGTCCTCGGCCAGCTGCGGCTCACCGGCGAAGTCCTCGCGGCCGCGGCGCCCGCGGCGGTCGCGGTAGCGGCCGCGCCGGCCGCGCCGGCCGCCCTCGAAGTCCTCTTCGTCGTCCCGGCGGTCCCGCTGGCGGTTGCCCCCCTGGCCGCCCTGGCCGCCGTCGCCCGCGTCGCTCTTGCGGCGGTCGCGGTCGCGGTCCCGGTCGCGCCGGCCCCGCTCGCCCTTCTGGCCGCGGTCCTGGCGGTCCCCGCGCTCCTGGCGGTCGACGCCCTTGGCGGGCCGGCCCTCGCCGGTCTCCTGCGGGGCGAGGGTGGTCTCGGTCCGGGCCTCGGTCTTGACCGCGGTGGCGGCCTCGGCCTTGGCCTCGGTGCGGACCTCGGCCTCCGGGCTGCCCGCGGGGGCGGTGGCCCGGCGGCGGCGGCGCTCGCCGGCCGGCGCCTCTTCTGCGGCGCTGCCCTGGGGCGAGGGCTGGCCGGGGATGTCGATCTGCTGCTGGGTCCCGGCCTTCTCCGCGGTCTTGGCCGTCCTGGCGGCCTTCTCGGTCTTCGCCGCGGGCTCGGCACCGGCCTCGCCGGTGCGGGCCTTGGACGTCGTACGGCGCTTGGGCTTGGTCTCGGTGTCTGCGGGCGCGTCGGCCTTGGCGGAGGTCCCGGAGCCGGCGGCCTGCTTCTCCTTGATGACCTCGATCAGCTGGCTCTTGCGCATCCGCGCGGTGCCCTTGATACCGAGGCCGGAGGCAATCTGCTGCAGCTCTGCCAGGACCATGCCCTCAAGGCCGGTGCCGGAACGGCGGCGCCGCGTGGTGGCAGGCGCGGCGGGAGCGTCCGTGGCGGGCGTGGTGGCACTGCCATCGGTGCGCGCGCCCATCAGATCGGTGGTGTCGCTCACGAAGGGTCCTTCCCTGGAGCGGGCGTCGGCCTGTCTGGCTCGGCGACCGGTTGTGCTGTCCGGCTGGGTCCTTGGGTCTTGCGGACCGGGCCGGGGCGGTGGTCCCGCCGGATACGGCGGAAAGATCAATTCATGGCTTCGGCGTGAAGATCTGGGGTGTGTCTTCTGTCGTCACGCCGATTCCGGAGCGTGCTCACTTCTGCTCAGGACAAAAGCTCCAAGCAGTTGGGGAGGCTCCCGGAAGAAAGTGGTCCCGATGGGGGACACGAAGCACCGCGCCACACTGGCGTCGAGTACTGACTTGAGGTTAACACTACCGGATCCAACAAACATTCCCCCTCTCCAAGACCGGCGATCGGTGATCGCTCGGTGCGATCACCCGGCGAGCGGCAGCACACACGTACCGGCCGCGTCGAGGGTCAGCCGGTTGGCCGCCCACCCCTCGCCCGCCAGCGCCGCGACCTTGTCGGCCGCCGCATCTTCGACCAGCGCGAGCACCGTGGGGCCCGCACCGGAGATGACTGCGGGGACGCCGTCCGCGCGCAGTCGGTTCACCAGGGCCATGCTCTCCGGCATCGCCGGGGCGCGGTAGTCCTGGTGAAGTCGGTCCTCGGTCGCGGCGAGCAGCAGCTCGGGGCGCCTGGTCAGCGCCTCGACGAGCAGTGCCGCGCGGCCGGCGTTGGCCGCGGCGTCCCCGTGCGGGACGGTGCGCGGAAGCAGTCCGCGGGCGGTCTCGGTCAGCACGGGTCTGCCGGGCACGAAGACCACCGGAACGATGGAATCGGCCGGATCCATCCGGATCGCCCGCGCGGTGCCGGTGTCCGTCCAGGCGAGCGTGAAACCGCCGAGCAGGCAGGCGGCGACGTTGTCGGGGTGGCCCTCGATCTCGTTGGCGAGTTCCAGCAGCGCGGTGTCGTCGAGCTTCTGCTCGCCGCCTATGGTCACGGCGCGGGCGGCGACGATACCGGCGCAGATGGCGGCGGAGGAGGAGCCCAGGCCACGGCCGTGCGGGATGCGGTTGGCGCAGACGATCTCCAGGCCGCGCGGCTGCCCGCCGAGCAGGTCGAAGGCGGTGCGCATGGCCCGTACGAGCAGGTGGCTCTCGTCGCGCGGCAGCGTCTCGGCGCCCTCGCCGGCGATGTCGACGTGCAGACCGGAGTCGGCGACCCGTACCACGACGTCGTCGTACAGACCCAGGGAAAGTCCCAGGGCATCGAAGCCGGGGCCGAGATTGGCGCTGGTGGCGGGGGTGCGCACCCGGACGGCGGCGGCGCGGAACGCGGGACCGGCCATCGCTCGATGACTCTCCTTGGTTGATGCTGCGGTACTGCCCCCGAGCGCAGCACCGCGGCACCGGGGTGCCGGGACGGCTCGTGGGGTCTGTTCTGACCTGCCCTGCACACCACTGCGTTATGCCGTGGGGAGGGGAGTTGGGTGCCAGCCTATCGAAGGAAGGTTCTGTCGCGACATAGGGCGCACAGGAGGCGCACGATGCGTGTCGCGCACCATCCTCCGCCCCGACGCTCTCTTTGCAGTGTTTGCAGCGTTTGCCGGGGCGTGGCGCGAGGTGCGGTGCGCGGGGGCGACGGGCGGCCGGACCGGCCGTCGCCCCCGCACGTCTTCCGTACGTCTTCGCAGGTCCGGAGGGTGTCCGGGCCGGTCAGGCGAGGCCGAGCCGCTCGGCGGCGGCATCGGCGTCGATCGGGACCGTGACCGGCTGCGGCGCGCCGGCCACCGCCCAGTCGGGGTCCTTGAGGCCGTTGCCGGTGACCGTGCAGACGATGCGCTGGCCGGGGTCCACCCTGCCCTCCTCGGCGGCCTTGAGCAGACCGGCGACCGAGGCGGCCGAGGCGGGCTCCACGAAGACGCCCTCCCTTGCGGCCAACAGGCGGTAGGCGGCCAGGATTTGACGGTCCGTCACCTCGTCGATGAGGCCGCCGGACTCGTCCCGGGCGCGCTCGGCGAACTCCCACGAGGCGGGGTTGCCGATCCGGATCGCGGTGGCGATGGTGTGCGGGTCCTTCACGACCTCGCCGCGCACGATCGGGGCGCTGCCGGACGCCTGGAAGCCCCACATCCGCGGGGTGCGCGCGGCGATGCCGTCGGCGGCATACTCGCGGTAGCCCTTCCAGTAGGCGGTGATGTTGCCGGCGTTGCCGACGGGCAGCACATGGATGTCCGGGGCGTCGCCGAGCATGTCGACGATTTCGAAGGCGGCGGTCTTCTGGCCCTCGATCCGCACCGGGTTGACGGAGTTCACAAGTGCGACCGGGTACTTCTCGGAGAGGCCGCGGGCCAGCGTCAGACAGTCGTCGAAATTTCCGTCGACCTGGAGGATCTTGGCGCCGTGGACCAGCGCCTGGCCCATCTTGCCGAGCGCGATCTTGCCCTGCGGGACCAGCACCGCGCAGACCATCCCGGCCCGGACCGCGTAGGCGGCGGCCGAGGCGGAGGTGTTGCCCGTGGAGGCGCAGATGACGGCCTTGGCGCCGTCCTCCTTGGCCCGGGTGATGGCCATCGTCATCCCGCGGTCCTTGAACGAGCCCGTGGGGTTGGCGCCCTCGACCTTGAGGTGCACCTCGCAGCCGGTGCGCTCGGACAGTACCTGGGCCGGTACCAGCGGCGTACCGCCCTCGCGGAGGGTGACGACCTCGGTCGTGTCACTGACCGGCAGCCGGTCGCGGTACTCCTCGATGATTCCGCGCCACTGACCGTTCGCGGTGGTCACGGTGGAATTGGCAGACATGGGTTCCTTTACTCCCCTTCGACCCGCATGATGCTGACGACACCGCGGACGGTGTCCAGCTCGCGCAGTGCCCCGACCGTCGACGACAGGGCCGCGTCGGTCGCTCGGTGGGTGACGACGACGAGGTCGGCCTCGCCGTCCCTTCCCTGCTGACGGACCGTGTCGATCGACACGCCGTGTTCGGCGAAGACCGTCGCGACCTGCGCCAGGACGCCCGGCTTGTCGGCCACGTCGAGGCTGATGTGGTAGCGGGTGACGACCTCGCCCATCGGGCTCACGGGCAGCGCGGTGTACGCGGACTCCCCCGGCCCGGTGGCACCGGCGAGCTTGTTGCGGCAGACCGCGACGAGGTCGCCGAGGACCGCGGAGGCGGTCGGCGCGCCGCCCGCGCCGGGCCCGTAGAACATCAGCCGGCCGGCCGCGTCGGACTCCACGAAGACCGCGTTGTACGCCTCGCGCACGGAGGCCAGCGGATGGGTCAGCGGGATCATCGCCGGGTGCACCCGCGCGGTCACCGAGGCGCCGTCCGCGGCCCGCTCGCAGATGGCCAGCAGCTTGACCGTGCAGCCCATCCGCCGGGCGGAGGCGATGTCGGCGGCGGTGACCTCGGTCAGCCCCTCGCGGTGCACGTCGTCGATGGTGACGCGGGTGTGGAAGGCGATCCCGGCGAGGATCGCGGCCTTGGCGGCGGCGTCGAAGCCCTCGACGTCGGCGGTCGGGTCGGCCTCGGCGTACCCGAGCGCGGTGGCCTCGTCCAGTGCCTCGCTGTAGCCGGCGCCGGTGGCGTCCATCTTGTCGAGGATGAAGTTGGTGGTGCCGTTGACGATGCCGAGGACGCGGTTGACCTTGTCGCCGGCGAGCGACTCGCGCAGCGGCCGCACCAGCGGGATCGCGCCGGCGACCGCCGCCTCGTAGTACAGGTCGGCGTTGTGCTTCTCGGCCGCCGCGTGCAGCGCCGCGCCGTCGGCGGCCACCAGGGCCTTGTTGGCCGACACCACGCTCGCGCCGTGCTCGAAGGCGGTGGTGATCAGGCCCCGGGCGGGCTCGATGCCGCCGATGACCTCGATGACGACGTCGATGTCGCCGCGTTTGACCAGCGCGGTCGCGTCGGTGGTGATCAGCTCGGCCGGGATCCCGGCCCGCACCCGCTCCGGGCGGCGGACGGCGATCCCGGCGAGCTCCACCGGCGCGCCGATGCGGGCCGCGAGGTCGTCGGCGTGCGTCGTCATGAGGCGCGCCACCTCTGAGCCGACCACACCACAGCCCAGCAGCGCCACCTTCAGCGGACGCGTACGCATCATTCGACCTCGTCTTTTCTTCGATCCAGCAGTTTCATGCCCGGTCACACACCAGTTTCCTGGTCATGCACCAGTCTCACGCACCGGACGGCCGTTTCCGCCGTTCGTCCGGATGCCGAGACATTTATTTCATCCGGGGCCCGGACCCGGCGATCCGGCCTACCCGACATCCAACCGCAGGAGATCTTCCTCCGTCTCCCGCCGGACGACGACCCGGGCCGCGCCGTCCGCGACCGCCACCACCGGCGGCCGCAGCGCGTGGTTGTAGTTGCTCGCCATGGACCGGCAGTACGCGCCGGTGGCGGGCACCGCGAGCAGGTCGCCGGGCGCCACGTCGGACGGCAGGAAGGCGTCCCGGACGACGATGTCGCCGCTCTCGCAGTGCTTGCCGACGACGCGCGAGAGCATCGGCTCCGCGTCCGACGTCCGGGAGGCCAGCACCACGCTGTACTCCGCGTCGTAGAGCGCGGTGCGGATGTTGTCCGACATCCCGCCGTCCACGGAGACGTACGTCCGCAGCCCCTCCAGCTCCTTGACCGTGCCGACCTCGTAGAGGGTGAAGGCGGTGGGGCCGACGATCGCCCGGCCCGGCTCGACCGAGAGCCGCGGCACCCGCAGCCCGGCCGCCTCGCACTCGCGGCCGACGATCTCCCGCAGCGCCTTGGCGATCTCGTGCGGCTCCCTGGGGTCGTCGTCCGAGGTGTAGGCGATGCCGAGGCCGCCGCCGAGGTCGATCTCCGGCAGCTCCACGCCGTGCTCGTCGCGCACCTCGGCGAGCAGCTGCACCACCCGCCGCGCGGAGACCTCGAAGCCGGCCATGTCGAAGATCTGCGACCCGATGTGGCTGTGGATGCCGATGAGTTCGAGCCCGTCCAGCCGCAGCGCCCGGCGCACCGCCTCGGCGGCCTGGCCGCCGGCCAGCGCGATGCCGAACTTCTGGTCCTCGTGGGCGGTCGCGATGAACTCGTGGGTGTGCGCCTCGACGCCGACGGTCACCCGGATCTGCACCCGCTGCCGCTTGCCGAGCCGCTCGGCGATGTGCGCGACCCGCACGATCTCCTGGAACGAGTCGAGCACGATCCGTCCGACGCCGGCCTCGACGGCCCGGGTGATCTCCTCGGTGCTCTTGTTGTTGCCGTGCAGGGCGATGCGCTCGGCGGGCATCCCGGCGGCCAGCGCGGTGGCCAGCTCGCCCCCCGAACACACGTCGAGGTTGAGGCCCTCCTCGTTCAGCCAGCGCACGACGGCCCGGGACAGGAACGCCTTGCCCGCGTAGAACACGTCGGCGTCCGGCCCGAAGGCGTCCTTCCAGGCCCGGCAGCGCGCCCGGAAGTCCTCCTCGTCGAGGAAGTACGCCGGGGTGCCGAACTCCTCGGCGAGCGCGGTCACCGGCAGCCCGCCGACCGTCACCACGCCGTCGGCGTCGCGCCGGACGGTGCGGGACCAGACCCGCGGGTCAAGGGAGTTGAGATCGGCGGGCGGCCCGGCGTAGTGCCCCTCGGGCAGTACGTCGCCATGCCGGGGCCCTGCGGGGTGTGCGGAACGGCTCATAACGGAAACGGTCCCCTCAAGATCGTTCAGAGGTCCTGACCGGGGCAGTCCTCGGCGCGCTCCGCGGGTGTTCGGACGCGTACATCAGACATTTCCAGATTCAGGCGTGTGCGGATCAGACATGTTCGGGAGAAGAGATGCCGAGCAGGTGCAGGCCGTTGCACAGCACCGTCCCCGTGGCCTCGGCGAGGGCCACCCGGGCGCGGTGCACGGCCGAGGGTTTCTGCTCGCCGGCGGGCAGCGGCGGAAACTCCTCCTGCCAGCGCAGAGCGGCGTCCGCGGTGGCCTCCAGATGACGCACCAGCCGGTCCGGCGCGCAGCTCCGTGCGGCCGCCGCGACGGCCGTCGGATACGTCGCGAGACAGCTCTCCAGCGTCCGGACGAGCCGTACGTCCCCGTGGCCGGCGTCGCCCGTCACGTCCCCCGGCTCCCCCGCGAACCCCAGCTCGCGGGCGTTCCGCACCATCGCGCGGCTGCGGGCGTGGGCGTACTGCACCCGGAACCGCGGGTTGTCCTCGTGCTGCACCGGCCGCGCCGGCACCCGCACCGGGTCCGCCGCCGCGGGCTTCAGCAGCACCCAGCGCGCCTCGTCGGCGCCCAGCCGCGCGACGAGCCCGGCCGGCTCCGCGCGACCGGCGGCCGCCGGCGTCCGGGCACGGACGTCGTCCCGCCCGAGCCGCACCAGCACCTCCCGCACGACGCTCTCCCGGGCCGCGGCCCACTCCCCCGCGTACCGCGCCGGACCGTCGGCGATCCGCCCCGGCCCGGCTCCCGCCGCGGCCCCGGACTCCGCCGGCGCGCCGTAGCGCTCACCCCGGGACAGCACCTCGCGGACGAGACCGGCCGACGCCCCGTCCCCCAGATGGAAGTTCAGAAATCCCGGCCCGGCGATCTCGACGCGGGCGATCCCGGAGCTCCCGGCCAGCCGCCTGCGCAGGATCTCCGCCACCTCACGCGCCGGCCGCCCCGCCTGCTTCGCCAGCTGGAGCGCCACGTTGGAGGCGTAGTCCCCGCATCCGGGCCGCGGCGGCGGCTGCACCACGATCCGCGCCGGCACGGGCACGGAGAGCTCGCGCTCATCGACGGCACCGCGCACGGAGTGCAGAACGGTGCGGGAGAGCTCGGCCGGGGTCACACGACAAGCGTATGGGAGAAGGGGGGTACCTGGGCGAACGGGTTTCGCGTTGTGGACAGCTGGGGGGCCGGGACCACGCGGTGCCGGGCGCGGGGCCGTCATCCCGCGGCCCGTTCCCCCTCACTTCCCGGCTCGCCGCGGGGCGCGCGGCCCGACGCTCGGCCCGGCACGCGACCCGGCCCGTCGTCGCGCGGGCCGGCGCCCCGCCTGCCCGCGGCTCCCTTCCCCTGTTGCCGTCCCTCGCGCACCAGCATCCCCACCGTGCGCACCAGCTCCGTCGGCTCGAACGGCTTGGCCAGATAGGCGTCGATCGCCACCGGCTCCCCGTTGTCCACCTCGCCCTGGCCGCAGGCACTGACGATGGCGATCGGGATGTCCCACGTCCGCGGATCGGAACGCAGCCGCGCCGCGGTGTGCAGCCCGCCCAGCCGCGGCATCATCACGTCGAGGGTGACGACGTCGGGTCTCACCTGGTGCACGACGTCCAGACATTCGGCACCATCAGCCGCGGTCACGACCTCGAAGCCCTCCAGCTCAAGGTTGACCCTGATCAACTGCCGGATCACCTTGTTGTCATCGACCACAAGGATCCGACCGGACAAGCCAGGCACACCATGAGACTAGGCGCGCATCTGTGGCTGCGTCCCGGTTTTGCCCACTTCCGCCCCCGTGCGAGGGACCTTTCGGCGACCGCCGCCGCGGCGCCCGCGGCATGCGCTAAGGGCACCCTTCCCTGGCCGCCCGGACCGCCTCCGTCCCCCGCCCCCGCGGCCGCCCCACAAAGCGTTCATGACCACCCCATCGGAGCTGGTAGTGTTCTACCCGTCGCCGCAACGAGCGGCAACAAAGCCCCCGTAGCTCAGGGGATAGAGCAACGGCCTCCGGAGCCGTGTGCGCAGGTTCGAATCCTGCCGGGGGCACTTCGAGTGAAGTGCCGGAAGACCCCGCCATCAGTGGAGACGCTGAGGTCGGGGTCTTTTTGTGTGCGTGCGCGGGGGCGTCAGGCGGTGTCCGGACAGTGCTGCGGGGGTGGTCGGCGGGCGGCTCGGTGGGCGTTCTCGTGGCGCAGCGCCGTCAGCCGGCGCCAGGGGTCCGGTGGCGGTAGCGCCGGGCAGGCCAGCTCGTGGTCGATGCGGCAGCGCTGGTCGGGAACGGGCGGGCAGACGCCGTAGAGAGCCACCTGCCCGTCGGACAGCTCGATCCAGCGGTGGTCCGGCGGCACCGTGTGGGCCAGCGGGGTCATGTCCGGTTCCAGCAGGATCTCCTCGTGTTCGAGCGTCGGGACGCGGTCGCACGGCAGCCCGCAGCGCGGGCAGCGGGACTGCGGGCGACGGGACGGTGTGCCGCCGGGGCGGCGTGGCCGGTCTTCTGAAACCCCCATAGGGGGAGGGTGGGTGGCCGGGGCGCGTCTGCGTAGACCACTGGTCGGACGGGACGGGTGAGGCAGGCGTCCCCCGGGGAAGCGGGAGGCGATGCGGCAGGTTCCGCGGGTAACTGGCGGCCGGGGAGCGGTGGCTGAGAGCCGACGGGGGCGGTACCGCGGGGCCGGGGGCGCGGTATGCCAGCGAGCTAATCACCGCTGGGCCATCCGTCGCTCAGGGCCCAGGTGGGGGTCGGCAGGTCCGCGGGGAGCACCAGGGGTGGTGTGCGCACCAGCCAGCCGTCCCGGCGTGCCGACTCCTCGAAGATCCGGATCTTGCGGGCGAGCCCTTCCGGATGCCCGATGTCGCTCGAACCGGGGGCCGCCTCCCATGCCCGTGCGTCGCGTACGAGCGGCCGGCCGGCGAGGGCGAGGTGGAGCGCGAGTGTGGTGCCGGCGTAGAAGAGGGTGGTGTCGTGGCGCTGTCGCTCCGCGGCTCGGCGGCGGTACTCCGGTGTGCGGCGCAGGCGCAGTGTGTCCCCGTCCCGGCCGGCGTGCAGCAGCGGCACCATCGTGCCGCCGTCGTCGACGGAGAAGGTGAGGCCCTGGGGTGTGCGGGCGACCTCGTAGCGCGGCAGGCGGGCGAGCCGCGACAGGCCGAGGTCGTGTTTCCAGCTCGTCACCCACAGGCCGCGCGCGAGATACCAGCGGATGGTGGGCTGCCACACCCAGTGGGTGTGCAGCTGAAAGCCGTTCAGCCCGGCGGCCAGGGCCGCGTGGTGCACCGCGTCCAGGGCCCGGCGGGCGAGGCCCGTGCGGCGGGCGGCGGGGTGGACGTACAGGGAGGAGAGGCCGAGGCAGTCCCAGCCGCGCGGCCAGGTGTCGAGTGCGAGGGTGCCGGCGGGCGAGCCGCCGGCGTCCAGCAGCCAGTACCTCCGGCGCCAGTCCTTTTCGGCGAGCCGGTCGGGCGTGGCGGGGCTGCGCAGCCTCTCGCGCAGGCGGTGCTCGTCGGTGGTGGTGAGCGCGTCCGGTTCGGCGGTCTCGCCGAGGGCGAGCTCGGCGAGCGAGACCAGCTCCCAGCGTGCGAACCGCGGCCCTTCCTCCGGGAGTACCGGCCGCAATCCGCCCGAGGCGCCCAGGAGTTGGTGGGCGCGCAGCGTTTCTTCGTCCCTCATGTGCGTAACCGTACGGTCACGCACTGACAACGCGGCGTCCGGCGGGCGGAGCGGCCACCCGCCCCGGGGTCAGCCGTCCAGTCGTACCGGCAGGGAGTCCAGGCCGTAGACGATGGAGAGCTTGCGGAAGGCGAGGTCCTCCGGGGGGACGGCGAGGCGCATACCGGGGAAGCGGCGGACCAGGGCGGGGTAGGCGGCGCGGAGTTCCATGCGGGCGAGTTCGGCGCCCACGCAGCGGTGGATGCCGTAGCCGAAGGCGAGGTGGGAGGGGACCTTGGGGCGGTGGGGGTCGAACCGTTCCATGTCGGGGCCGAGTTCGCCGTCGCGGTCGGCGCCGCTGAGGGAGCACAGGACGACATCGCCGGCGGAGATCCGGACGCCGGCGATCTCCAGGTCCTCGCGGGCGAAGCGGGGGAAGGCGACCTGGACGACGGTGAGGTAGCGCAGGAGTTCCTCGACGTAGGCGTCGACGGCCTCGTCGCCGTCCTTGAGGGCGGCGAAGTGCTCCGGGTCCTGGAGGAGGACCAGGGCGCCGAGCGCGAGCATGCTGGCGGTGGTCTCGAAGCCGCCGGTCAGGACGCCGTCGGCGAGGCCGGCCAGCTCTTCGTCGGTGACCGAGTCGCCGTGTTCGCGGACGATCATGCCGAGCAGGCCGTCGCCGGGGTTGGCACGCTGCTTCTTGACGACCTCGCGGAAGTAGGAGAGCGATTCGGATATGGCGCCGAAGGAGGCGTTGGCGCCGCTGAAGAGGTCGAAGCGGGCGGCGCTGAGGCGTTCGAAGTCGTCGCGGTCCTCGTAGGGGACGCCGAGCAGCTCGCAGATGACGAGGGAGGGGATGGGGAGGGCGAAGGCGGCGACGAGGTCGACCGGGTCGCCGTCGCGGCCGGCCTTCTCCATGGCGTCGAGGCGCTCCTCGACGATGTCGTGGATGCGGGGCGTGAGCCGGCCCAGGCGGCGCATGGTGAATTCGGGCGTGAGGAGCCGGCGGAGGCGGGTGTGGACCGGCGGGTCGGCGAATCCGAGGCCGCCGGGGTTCTGTTCGGCGCCGGCGCCGGCCTTGCCGACGAGGTTGGTGAAGTCGGAGCTGAAGGCATCGGCCTTGCCGAGCACCGCCTTGGCCTCGTCGTAGCCGGTGACCAGCCAGACGTTGGCGGCTATCGGGACCGGGAGCTTGCTGATGGGTTCCCGTTCGCGGACGGCGGCGAGGTCGGGCACCGGGTCGAGGCCGTCGCGGCGCAGGGGCATCAGGACGGAGTCCGGCAGGAAGGACATCCGGGAGAGGTCGAAGCCCTTCTTTCTCGTTCTCGCCAGGTAGAGGCGGCCGGCCCAGGCGAAGATCCGGGAACGGAGGGTCGTCATGGCGCTCATACTGCCTTTCGTCGCGGGGGACGGTCACCCGCGCTCGGCCGCCCCCGTGGGCCGAAACGGCGCGGGACCTTCACTGGCGTGCTCGGTGTCGTACGCCACAGCCCCTCGCGTGCGGCGCCATGGCGCGTGTCCATGGCGTCGACCGGTGCGATCGGTCGTCCGCATCAGCGTGACGAGCTCGGCCTTCTGCTTTTCGTTCTGACCGAGTTTACAAACTGCCATTGGCCTCGTTCACGGAACGGCCGGGACCCACTCCTGTCAGGCCCCTGATTCTTCCCCTAGGGGGCGTGTCCGGGGCCGGGAAGTGGCGGGTGTCACCGCGACGACCGCGGCACTGTCGGGTGATATGGGCAAATTGCTGCATTTTGCTTGCTACGTTGCGGTTGTGGATGTGGCGGACAGGTCGGGTGGGTGGGACGGGGCTGATGCGGCCGAGGTACGGGCGAAGCCGGCGGGCGGCCGGTGGACGGGGGATGCTTCCCCGGCGCCATCGCCGCCCAGGAGGCGGGGCGTCGAACTGGCCCTCCTCGTAGGCGCCGTGCTCATCAGCGTCTGCGGCTATCTGGCGGTGGGGGCGGCGCGGGCGCACGCGGTGCCGGCCGGGGCGCTGCGGTACGCGGCGGGCCTGGGCGGGCTGGCGCTGCTGGCGCACCTCGTGGTGCGGTTCGGCGCGCCGTACGCCGATCCGCTGCTGCTGCCGACCGCGGTGCTGCTCAATGGGCTCGGACTGGTGCTGATCTTCCGGCTCGATCTGGAGACGCCGGCCGACCGGGCCGCGCCCGCCCAGCTGGTGTGGTCCACCGTGGGCGTGGCGCTGTTCATCGCGGTGGTGGCGGTGCTGCGGGACCACCGGGTGCTGCAGCGGTGCGCCTACGGGTGCGCGGGGCTGGCGCTGGCCCTGATGGTGGCGCCGATCCTCTGCCCGGCGGTCAACGGGGCGCGGATCTGGATCCGGGCGGCCGGATTCTCGCTGCAGCCGGGCGAGTTCGCCAAGGTGCTGATCACGGTGTTCTTCGCGGCGTATCTGGCGGCCAACCGGGAGGCGCTGGCGCACACCGGGAGCGCGGTGTGGCGGCTGCGGCCGCGGGCGAAGGGGGCACCCCCTGCTCGAACGGAGTTGAGAGCCTGGGGGAGGGTGCTCGCGCCGGTCGTGGCCATCTGGCTGGTGAGCGTCGGGGTGCTGGTGCTCGAACGGGACCTGGGGACCTCGCTGCTGTTCTTCGGCGTGTTCGTGGTCCTGCTGTACGTGGCCACCGGGCGGACCGGGTGGATCGCGGTGGGGGTGCTGCTGGCGGCGGCCGGGGCGGCGGCGGTGGGGACGCTGGAGCCGCATGTGCACAGCCGGGTGCAGGACTGGCTGCATCCGTTCGCCGGGATCGCGGCCGGGCGGGGACCCGGGCAGCTGGCGCAGTCGCTGTTCGCGTTCGCCGCGGGCGGCACGTTCGGGACGGGCCTGGGGCAGGGGCACTCGTCGCTGATCGGGTTCGCGCGGAAGTCGGACTTCATCCTGGCGACGCTGGGCGAGGAGCTGGGACTGGCCGGGCTGAGCGCGCTGTTCCTGCTGTACGCGCTGCCGGCGGTGTGCGGCTTCCGGGCGGCGCTCGGGCTGCGCGACGCGTTCGGCAGTCTGCTGGCCGTCGGGCTGGCGGTGCTGCCCGCGCTCCAGGTGTTCGTGATCGCGGGCGGGGTGATGGGGCTGATCCCGCTGACCGGGATGGCGATGCCGTTCCTGGCCCAGGGCGGGTCGTCCGTGGTGACCAACTGGATCATCGTGGCGCTGCTGGTGCGGATCAGCGACCGGGCGCGGAGGCCGCGGCCCGACGCCCCCGCCCGCCCGGCCCGCGCCGCCCCGGACGCCCTCGGGGCGCTCCGGTGACCCGCGCCATCCGGCACACCGCCGCGTTCTCCTTCCTGCTGCTGGCGGCGCTGCTGGTCAACGCCGTGCGGGTGCAGGTCGTCGAGGCGGACCGCTACGCCGGCAACCCGGCGAACCGGCGGGGCGAGATCGCCCGGTACGCCCAGCCGCGGGGCGCGGTGCTGGTCGGCGGGCGCCCGGTCACCGGCTCGCGGGACAGCGGCGGGCGGCTGCGCTACGAGCGCACCTACACCGACGGCCCGCTGTACGCACCGGTCACCGGCTTCGCCTCGCAGACGTACGGCACCTCGCTGCTGGAGCACACCGAGGACGGCGTCCTCGCCGGGACCGACCGCCGGCTGACCCCGTTCCCCTGGTGGGACCGGCTGATCCGCCGGCGGCCGCCGGGCGGCCGGGTCGAGACCACCGTCAACCCGGCGATGCAGCGCGCCGCGTTCCGGGGGCTGGCCGGCCGGAAGGGCGCGGTGGTGGCCGTCGAGCCGCGCTCCGGGCGGGTGCTGGCACTGGTCAGCTCGCCGTCGTACGACCCCGGCGTGCTGTCCGGGAACGGCCGGTCGGTGACGGGTGCCTGGCGGCGGCTGAACGGGGCGGCGGACCGGCCGATGCTCAACCGGGCGCTGTGGCAGACCTATCCGCCCGGTTCGGTCTTCAAGATCGTCACCGCAGCGGCCGCGCTGGACGCCGGGCTGGTCAGGGACATCGACGCGCCGCTGGACGTGCCCGACCCGTACACCCTGCCGGACACCCGCACCCCCCTGGGCAATCCGGCGGAGGGCTGCGCGCACGCGGGACTGCGGGAGGCGTTCCGGCTCTCCTGCAACACCGTCTTCGCGCGGCTGGGGGTCGGGGTCGGGCCGCGCGGGATGACCGAGGCGGCGGAGCGGTTCGGCTTCAACGAGCGGGGGCTGCGGATCCCCTCCCCCGTCACGCCGAGCACCTTCGACACCGGCACGGACCCGGCGCAGCTGGCGCTCTCCGCGATCGGGCAGTACGACACCGCCGCGACCCCGCTGCAGATGGCGATGGTGGCGGCCGTGGTGGCCAACGACGGCCAGCTGACGCCCCCTTACCTCGTCCAGCGGGTGACCGACGCCGGCGGGGTACTGGTCGCGCCCGGAACGCGGCGGCCCACCCGGCAGGTGATGGATCCGGCCACCGCCGAGCAGCTCCAGGAGATGATGACCGAGGTCGTCGAGCACGGGAGCGGGCAGACCGCGGCGATCGACGGGTACCTCGTGGGCGGCAAGACGGGGACCGCCCAGCACGGCGTCCGCAACGAGGGCACGCCGTACGCCTGGTTCGTCGCCTGGGTGCGGGACCGGCGGAGCCACGAGCCGCTGTCGGCGGTGGCGGTGGTCGTGGAGGACGCGGAGGCCGAGCGCGCGGACATCAGCGGGGGCGGCAGCGCGGGGCCGATCGCGCGGGCGGTGATGGCGGCGGGGTTGCGGTGAGGCCGTGGCCCGGAAATCGGGGGTCCGCGCCCGGTGGCCGGTGGCGCGTGGCTGAAAACGGCTCACGTGGTTTCACACATCGGACGGGTGCGCGGAAAGGTGTCGTACGCAGCTAACCTGCCGCGATGACTCGCACGCAGCCCTCGGAACCGCCGTCCTCGTCCGCGTCCCCGTCTCCCTCCCCGTCCTCGGCCGCCCGGCCCACCGCACTCCAACTCCCTGAAGCGGGGCGGGTGATCGCCGCGCTGTCGGGCGTCGGCGTCCGCCGCTACACCACCGGCCAGGTCATCCTCGACGACATCGACTGGACGGTGCGCGCGGGTGAGCACTGGGCGCTCCTCGGTGCGAACGGCGCCGGCAAGACCACCGTGCTGCGGCTGATCGGCGCGCTGATGTTCCCGACCGTCGGCACCGTCGAGGTGCTCGGCCACCGGCTCGGCCGGGTGGACGTGCGGGAGCTGCGCGCCGCCATCGGCCTGGTGTCGAGCGCGCAGAAGGTGCCGCCGGACGCGACCGCGCACACGGTGGTGCTGACCGGCGCGACCGGCACGGTGCAGCCGCTGTGGCGGAAGTACGACCGGGCGACCCGGGAACGGGCCCATGAGCTGCTGACCGAGCTGGAGTGCAAGGAGCTGGCGGACCGGCCGTTCGGCGTCTGCTCGGGCGGCCAGCGGGCCCGGATCCTGATCGCCCGGGCGCTGATGGCCGATCCGTCGCTGCTGCTGCTCGACGAGCCGTTCAACGCGCTGGACCTGCCCTCCCGGGAGGATCTGATCGACGCGCTGCACCGGCTGGCCGCGGGGCGGCCGGAGCTGGCGACGGTGACGGTCACCCACCATCTGGAGGAGCTGTCCCCGGCCATCGGGCGCGCCGTGCTCCTACGGGAGGGGCGGGTGCAGGCGCTCGGCCCGGTGGCGGAGGTGCTGACGGGCGAGCGGATGACGGCCTGTTTCGGGCGGCCGATCGAGGTGTTCAGGCACGAGGGGCGGTGGCTGGCGCGGTCGGGACGGCGGTGAGCGCCGGCGCGATCAGCGGGCCGGAGAAGCGCTGCACCAGGGCCCGGGTCAGTCCGCGGCGGCGCCCCGGGCCATGACGTCGGCGACCTCGGCGGTGCGGGCCGCCTCCTCGGTGGCGAAGCGTTCGGCGTCCAGTCGCTCGGCGAGTTCCTCGTCCTGGGCCATCAGCAGGTCCAGGTTGGCGTCGCCCAGTTCGAAGACGCCGAGGTCCACGTAGGCGCGCTGGAGGCGCTCGCCCCACAGGCCGATGTCCTTGACGCAGGGGACGATCCGGCTGAACAGCAGCTTCCGGAAGAGCCGGAGGAACTCCGAGCGCTCGGTGAGCTCGGCGGCCTCGGCCGGCGGGATGCCGAAGTTCTCCAGGATTTCGGTGCCGCGCAGCCGGTCGCGCATGAGGTAGCAGCCCTCGATGACGAACTCCTCGCGTTCGCGCAGCTCGGCGTCGGTGAGCTGCCGGTAGTAGTCGCGCAGCGCCATCCGGCCGAAGGCGACGTGCCGGGCCTCGTCCTGCATGACGTAGGCGAGGAGCTGCTTCGGCAGCGGCTTGCTGGTGGTGTCGCGGATCAGGCCGAAGGCGGCCAGCGCCAGTCCTTCGATGAGCACCTGCATGCCGAGGTAGGGCATGTCCCAGCGGGAGTCGGCGAGGGTGTCGTCGAGCAGTGCCTTGAGGCTGTCGTTGACCGGGTAGAGCATCCCGATCTTGTCCTTGAGGAAGCGGCCGTAGATCTCCGCGTGCCGGGCCTCGTCCATGGTCTGGGTGGCCGAGTAGAACTTGGCGTCGAGGTCGGGGACGGACTCCACGATCCGTGCGGCGCACACCATCGCGCCCTGCTCGCCGTGCAGGAACTGGCTGAACTGCCAGGCGGCGAAGTGCTGTCGGAGGTCGCCGCGGTCCTTGTCCGTCATCCGGTCCCAGTGCTTCGTCCCGTACAGGGCCATGGCCTCGTCGGGGGTGCCGAGCGGGTCCTTGGGGTCCACCTCCAGGTCCCAGTCGATCCGGGTGGCGGCGTCCCACTGCTTGTCCTTGCCCTTCTGGTAGAGGGCCAGCAGCCGGTCGCGTCCGTCGTCGTACTCCCAGGTGAAGCGGGCCGCGCCGGTGGCCGGCACGGTCCACAGGTCATCGCCCGGGTCCTGCGCGTAGAGCTCTCGGGTCGACACGGCGCCTCGCCTCCTCTGCCCGCCGAACGCCTCGTAACGGACGGGCAGTTGGCAGATTCACACGCTTCTTACCTGCGGGTCAATAAGTCGTGCGGGAGGGATTGACGTCCTTTACTGACACAGAGTCTCATAAGAGGCAGCCGCATGTGACCGCGGGTAACCCCGACTGTGAGGTAGCCAGAGCCATGACGAGCGCGTCCACCGCAATGACCGAGGCGGACATCGGCGTCCTGCGCGACGCTCTCGGGCCGCTCAAGGACCGGGAGCGGGTCGCCGAGCGGCTGCTCGCCTCCTCCGCCAGGCACTCCTTCGACCCGGACACCGAACTCGACTGGGACGCGCCCTTCGAGGAGGGCAAGTGGTTCTGGCCACCGGAACTGGTCTCGCTGTACGGCACCCCGATGTGGCGGCGGATGAGCGAGGAGCAGCGGATCCTGCTCTCCCAGCACGAGGCCGCGGCACTCGCCTCGCTCGGCATCTGGTTCGAGATCATCCTGATGCAGCTGCTCGTCCGGCACATCTACGACAAGCCGGTGACCAGCGCACACGTCCGCTACGCGCTCACCGAGATCGAGGACGAGTGCCGGCACTCGAAGATGTTCGCCCGGCTCATCGCGCGCGGGGACACGCCCTGGTACCCGGTCGGCCGGGTGCACCGGAACCTCGGCCGGCTCTTCAAGACGATCTCCACCACCCCGGGCTCCTTCACCGCGACCCTGCTCGGCGAGGAGGTCCTGGACTGGATGCAGCGGCTGACCTTCCCCGACGAGCGGGTGCAGCCGCTGGTCCGGGGCGTCACGCGGATCCACGTGGTGGAGGAGGCCCGCCATGTGCGGTACGCACGGGAGGAGTTGCGGCGGCAGATGGTGACCGCGCCGAAGTGGTCGCGGGAGTTCACCCGGGTCACCTCCGGCGAGTTCGCCCGGATCTTCGCCGTCGCCTTCATAAACCCCGAGGTCTACACCAATGTCGGCCTGGACAAGCGCGCGGCCATGGCCCAGGTCCAGGCCAGCGGCCACCGCCGCGAGGTCATGCAGAACGGCGCCCGGCGCCTGACGGACTTCCTGGACGACATCGGGGTGCTGCGGGGCATGGGGCGGCGACTGTGGAAGTCCTCGGGACTGCTGGCGTGACGTTCGCGCCCGCGCCCGCGCCCCGTCGAGGGCCGAGCGCCTGTGCGACCGCGAAACCCCGGCGGTTACGCTGCTGTTCATGAACGGCAGCGGCACCGCCCCAGCAGTACCGAGACCCGCCTACCGCAGGCTGAGCGTGGAGCAGCGCCGCAGCCAGCTGCTGGCCGCCGCGCTGGGCCTGTTCGCCCAGCGCGCGCCGGAGGACGTCTCGTTGGACGACGTCGCGACCGCCGCCGAGGTCTCGCGGCCGCTCGTCTACCGCTACTTCCCCGGCGGCAAGCAGCAGTTGTACGAGGCGGCGCTGCGCAGTGCCGCCGACGAGCTGGAGCGGTGCTTCGCGGAGCCGGAGACCGGCCCGCTCACCCGGCGGCTGGGCCACGCCCTGGACCGCTATCTGGCCTTCGTCGACCAGCACGACGCCGGGTTCAGCGCGCTGCTCCAGGGCGGCAGCGTGGCGGAGACGTCCCGGACGACCGCGATCGTGGACGAGGTCCGGCGCGCCGCGGCCGAGCAGATCCTGCGCCACCTCGGCGAGCCGGAGCCGGGCCCGCGGCTGCGCACCACGGTCCGGATGTGGATCACCGCGGTCGAGGCCGCCTCGCTGATCTGGCTCGACGAGGACAAGCAGCCTACCCTCGACGAGCTGCGGGACTGGCTGGTCGACCACTTCGTCGCGCTGCTGACCGCCACCGCGGCCCGGGACCCGCAGACCGCCCGGGTGGTGCGGGCGATGCTGAAGGGCGAGTCCCCCGACGGCCCGGCCGGCGACCTGGCGCGCCGGATCCAACCCGTGGTGAGCGAGGCCGCCCACCTGCTGTGACACTGGACCGGTGCGCAGCGAGAACACCCTCTTCGTCGGCGGTCCCCTGGACGGCCGGATCCTTCCCGTCCTGGTGGGACCCACCGGCCTGCCCCCGAAGACCTACGAGATCCCGGTGCCCCGCGACGACGGGCGGCCGCCGGAGGTGCACCTGTACCGCCGGGTGCCCGGTCCCCCGGGCCGGCTGGGGCTGCCGCGCGGCTGGCAGTACGCCTACGCCCCGGAGGGCCCGGCCGGTACCGGCCCCAAGTGGCCCTGGCGCAGGCGGCGTTGACGGCGGAAGACGGGAGAAACGTCGAGAGGCCGGCGGCCGTCGTGCGGTCCGCCGGCCTCTCGGCCCGTGTCGGGGTCGGTCAGCCGGTCAGCGACGCCAGATAGGCGGCCGTCTTCTCCGGCTCGAAGAAGAAGTTCTCGAAGTCGGACGGGTCGTCGAAGCCGTTGGCGAACCGGTCGGCGGCCGGCGGGAGCTGTCCGGCGGCGCCCAGGAGGTTCAGCACGTGCTCCGGCGGCGGGGCCAGCATCGCGTTGGTCCACTTGGTGACGTGCCGGGCGGTCTGCCAGTAGCGGTCGAAGGTGGCCTGCATCCACTCCGCGTCGAACGGCTTCTCGCCGTGCTCCACGATGGACGCGAGGTACGCCGCGGCGCACTTGGACGCCGAGTTGGAGCCCTGGCCGGTGATCGGGTCGTTGGCGACCACCACGTCCGCGACGCCGAGGACCAGGCCGCCGGAGGGCAGCCGGCCGATCGGGTTGCGGACGGTGGGGGCGTAGCGGCCGGCCAGTGTGCCGTTGGCGTCGGTCAGTTCGACCCCGGCGCTGCGCTCGTACTCCCACGGCAGGAACGTCTTCATCAGCTCCAGCGTGCGCGCCAGGTGCTCGCCGGGGTCCCGTACGCCCTGGAAGGCGTCCACCGGGCCGCCGGGGATGCCCTCCCAGAAGAGGATGTCGGCGCGGCCGGTGACGGTCAGGGTGGGCATCACGAACAGCTCGCCGACGCCGGGCACGATGTTGCAGCGCACCGCGTCGAACTCCGGGTGCTCCGGGCGCGGGCCCATGCCGTGGACGTAGGCGACGGCCAGCGCGCGCTGCGGGGCGTCGTACGGCGAACGGGCGGCGTCCCGGCCGAACATCGACACCAGCTCGCCCTTGCCGGCCGAGACCAGCGTCAGGTCGTAGCGCTGGGCGAAGAAGTCCAGGTCGGAGACGGCCGCGCCGTGGATGACGACCTGGCCGCCGCGCTGCGCGAAGGTCTCCAGCCAGCCGGCCATCTTGACCCGCTGGTCGACGGACTGGGCGTAGCCGTCGAGCCGGCCGACCCAGTCGACGGCCCGCTGGGTGCCGCCGGGCGCCTCGTGGCTGCCGGGGGCGGCGACCGAGACGCCCAGGCCCTCGATGCGCGGGGCCTGCTGCTCCCAGAAGTTGAGCGCCAGGTCACGCTCGTGCTGGAGGGCCGTGTGGAACATGCACTGCGTCGACATCACCCGGCCGGAGCGGATCTCGTCGGCGGTGCGGTTGGACATCAGGGTGACCTCGTAGCCCTGGGACTGGAGGCCGAGCGCGAGCTGGAGACCGGACTGGCCGGCTCCGACGATGAGTATCTTCCGCATGGCGGGGCTCTTCTCTGTTCCTGCGGTTCGGTGGTGCGGGGGGCGGCAGGGGGTGGCAGGTGGGGCTATTCGGGCGTGACGTCCAGCGCGTGGCCGACCAGCGCGAGCAGCGACTCGATGACGGTGGGCCGGCGCCGGGCGTCCATCACCACGACCGGCACCTCCGGCGGCACGGTCAGCGCGTCCCGGACGTCGTCCACCTCGTAGCGTTCGGTCCCCTCGAAGTGGTTGACGGCGACGATGTACGGCAGTCCGCAGCTCTCGAAGTAGTCCAGCGCCGGGAAGCAGTCCTCCAGCCGCCGGGTGTCGGCCATCACGACCGCGCCGATCGCGCCGCGCACCAGGTCGTCCCACATGAACCAGAAGCGCTGCTGGCCGGGCGTGCCGAAGAGGTACAGCACCAGTTCCTGGTCGAGGGTGATCCGGCCGAAGTCCATGGCGACCGTGGTCGTGGTCTTCTCGGGCGTCGCGGACAAATCGTCGGTCGCCTCGCTGGCCTGGGTCATCACCGCTTCGGTCTTGAGCGGGGTGATCTCCGAGACCGATCCGACGAACGTGGTCTTGCCGACGCCGAAGCCGCCCGCCACCACGATCTTGGTGGCGACGGGTGCCTGTGTCCGGTCCATCTGCCAGCTCTGCAGCCCCGCTTCGTCGGCGGCGGCCGGGGCCTCCGGTGCCGCGGGGCCGGCGGCCGGCTCCGGGCCGGCCGCTATCGTGTCAGAGCCTGTGAAGTCCACTCAGCACCCTTTCGAGCAGCGCGCGGTCGGGCCGGCCGGTGCCGTGCCCGGTGCCGTAGACGCGAATCTTTCCCTGGTCGGCGAGATCGCTGAGGAGGACGCGGACGACCCCCAGCGGCATCTTGAGCAGTGCGGAGATCTCCGCGACCGACCGCATCCGGCGGCACAGTTCGACGATCGCGCGCATCTCCGGCATCACGCGGTCGAGCCAGCCCGCGCCGGACGAGGCGGTGAGCTCGCGGCGTTCCTCGGGTGCCTCCAGCGCGGCCACGAACGTCTCGACGAGCAGCACATGGCCGAACCGGGTCCGGCCGCCGGTCAGAGAGTACGGCCGGACCCGCGCGGGTTTCCGGTCCCCGCCGCGTACGGGGAGTTTCGGACGGGAACTCACGGGGCGTTTCGGACGGGAACTCATGCCGGGACCTCGCTTCGCTCGACTCGCCCGGCCTCGTCCGCGCGCGGCACGCACCGCTCTTCGGTTCGCTCGCTCACTGGGCGTTCTCCATCGACTTGCGCAGTTCGGTGCGGAGTTCGGGGGTGAGGACGTGGCCGGCCCGGCCGACGAAGAGGGCCATGTGGTAGGCGATGGTGCTCATGTCGCAGTCGGGGGTGGCGTGCACGCCGAGCAGCGAGCCGTCGCTGATCGACATCACGAACAGGCTGCCCTCGTCCATCGCGACCATCGTCTGCTTGACCGTTCCGCCGTCCATCAGCTGCGCGGCCCCGTTGGTGAGGCTGCCGAGGCCGGACACGATGGTGGCGAGGTCGGCGCTGGAGCCCTGGGGGCCGGCGTCGCCGGCGTGCGCCATGGTGCCCGCCGCCGCCTGCTCGGGGTCGGAGGAGAGCAGCAGCAGACCGTCGGAGGAGACCACCGCGACCGAGTGGATGCCGGGCACCTCGTCGACCAGATTGCTCAGCAGCCAGTGCAGGTTACGTGCCTGGGAACTCAGTCCCTGTCCATGCGCCGTGGGCGCTTGCGCCTTCAATCGCGTGCCTCCTCGCCGGTATGGCTGTCTCCCGGGGCCCCCGCTCCGTCGGTGTCCTTCAGTGGGATGGTCTGCTCCGCGGTACGTTCCGCGATCTCGGCCGCCACCTCGCGGCGGCCCTCTCGCGCCCCTTGCTGGAATCCGCCGAGCCGGCGGCGCAGCTCCTCGGCGTTGGCCGCGCCGGTCCTGCGGGGCGCCGCGGACGCCTGCTTCTGCGCCACGTGCTTCGGGGTGCGCTTGGGCAGCCCGGTGCTGGTCCGGCGCGGTGGCCGGGGCGTGCCGGGTGCCGGCGCCTGGTGTTCCTCCCTCTGGGACGCCTGGCCCGGGAGAGTTGGTTCCGGGGCCGCGGCGGGCTCCGGGGCCGGGCGGGTGTGCTCGTCCGGCCCGATGGCGTACGGGTCGGCGACGGCGGGCGCCGGGGCGGCGTGCCGTCCCTTCCCGGGCGCCGGGACGGCCGGGGCGCCCTCGGCCGGGGACGCGCCCCCGGCCGGCGGCGGGGTCTCCCCGGGACGGGTGTGCTCGCCGGTGGTGCCGGCGGCGGTCCCGGCGGAGGCGTACGGGCCGGGCGACTGCGGTCCGTACGGGCTCGGTTCGGACTGCGCCGCGGACGCCGGTGCGGCGGGCGGCGCGGCCGGGCCCTGGGAGGGGGGCCGGGCCTGGGACGGGACGACCGGGGTGGCGGGTGCGGTGGATGCGGCCGGCTCCGTGGCTTCCACGGGTGCGGCGGGTTCCGCGTCCTCCGCCGCTTCCGCCGCCTCCGCCGGGTCCGGTGCCGCCAGCGGATCCGCTTCCTCGGCCCGTTCCGTCGCGTCCGCCCGTTCCGTCGCGTCCGTCTGTTCCGCCGCCTCCGCCCGTTCCGCCGCCTCCGCCCGTTCCGACGGTTCGGCTGCTTCCGCCGGTTCGGTTGCCTCCTCGGGGACCGGGTGGCCCAGCCCCGCCGCGTCGATCGCGCGCTCGGCCGCGGCGACGAACGGGTCGTCGGCCAGCCCGCGCCGGCCGGCCGTCCGCTGCTCGGGGACGGGCTCCGGAGCGGGCTCGGGAGCCGGGGCGGGCGCGGCCTCGGCCGCGGGGGCCGCCGGCGGCTCCGCCGGGTCGAGCCGGTTCGTCCGGGTCGGGAGGGTGTTGGAGTTGGCCTCCGCGACCGAGCCCGGGAGGGTCGGTACGGACGGCGCGCCCGTACTCGCCGAGCGGGCGGGCGGCACCGGCACCGGCGCCGGACGGTTCGGCAGGATCGAGCCGGGCAGTACGACGACGGCGGCGACTCCGCCCTGCTTGCGGTCGCGCAGCTGCACCCGCACGCCGTGCCGGGCGGCCAGCCGCACCACCACGTACAGGCCCAGGCCCAGCGCCTCGTCCACGGTCTCGGAGGTGGACGCGGCCTCGGCGTCCGCGAGCCGCTCGTTGACCTCGGCCAGCCGGTCCGCGGTCATCCCGATGCCCTCGTCCTCGACCGAGAGCATCAGCTCGCCGCTCTCCAGCAGCCAGCCGGACAGCTCGACATGGGCGTCCGGCGGGGAGAACGCGGTGGCGTTCTCCAGGAGTTCGGCGACCAGGTGGCTGAGGTCGTCGGCAGCGAACCCGGCGACCTGGGCGTGCGGCGGCAGCGAGGTGATCCGCACCCGCTCGTACCGCTCGATCTCGCTGACCGCGGCGCGCAGCATGTCCAGCAGCGGCACCGGCCCGGTGTGGCTGCTGCCGTGCTGTTCGGCGCCGGCCAGGACCAGCAGGTTCTCGCTGTTGCGGCGCATCCGCGCGGCGAAGTGGTCCAGCTTGAAGAGGGTGTCCAGCCGCTCCGGGTCCTGCTCGCTCTCCTCCAGGGACTCCAGGACGGCGAGTTGGCGCTCCACCAGGCCCAGGGTGCGCAGCGAGAGGTTGACGAACCGGCCGTGGACGCCGGTGCGCAGCACCGCCAGCCGCTCGTCGAGCGCGGCGACCTCCTCCTTGAGCACCTCCGTCTGCTCCTGGAGGGCCTCCCGCTCGGCGACCAGCCGCTGCCGCCCGCCGACCAGCCGCTTGCGCTCGCCCTCCCACTCGGCGGCGCGCCGGGCGGTGTCGACGGCCTGGGCGTGCAGCGCGTTGACGGACCGGACGGCGGCGGCGAACTCGTCGTTGCGGCCCTTGTAGTCGATGGGCTCCTCGTGGCCGGGGTCGGCCGCCAGCCGCTTGGCGCCGAGCCGCAGCGCTGCCAGCGGCTGGGTCATGGTGCGGGCGGCCCAGACGGCGGTGCCGACGGCCACCAGGAGGCAGAGGCCCTCCAGGCCGACGGCGATCTCCAGGGCCGTCACATCGTCGTCGCGCAGCGTGCCCAGGCGCTGGATCTCGGCGGTGGCGACGGCCGATTCGACACCCCGCATCAGGCCGACCCGGGCGGTCAGCGCGGCCTGCACCCGGCGCCGGCTGAGGGCCATGTCCCCGGCGTCGAGGAAGGGCTGGTCGGTGAGCTTGGTGACGTAGCGCTCGGCGGTGTCGACGTCGGTGCCGTTGACGGTGCGCTGGAAGCGGTCCCGGGCGCTCTGGCTCGCGATCTGGTGGAAGTCGCCGAGGGCGCCCTGCTCGCGGAGGTGGGCGACCTGCGCGGCGGCGGTCAGCCGGGGCTGGGGGCCGCCCGCCTTGAGTCCGGCCAGCAACAGCGCCCGGGTGCCGGCGGCCTGGTCGACGGCCCGGCCGAGGGCGGGCAGCGCCCGGGTGTCGGCGGCCCCGCCGTCGGCCCGCGCGGGCAGGCCGCGCGCGATGTCGTCGCTGATCGCGCCGAGCGCCGCGACGGCCTCGCTGTAGGCGTCGTAGACCTGGTCGGCGGTGGCGGGCCCGGAGAGCGCCGTCTGGCGGGTGTCGGGGAGCTGTTTGAGGAGCTTGTCGGCGGCGGCGAAGGCGCCGGTGTCGCCGGCCACGCCCTGGGCCTGGCCGCGCAGTTCGTCGATCTGCCGGTCGGCCCGGGCGCGCTGGTCGTCGGTGGGGGCCTCGGTGACGTTGCGGCCGGTGCGGCCGGCGGCGACGTACGCGGTCATCGCGTCGCGCTCGTCGGCGAGGGTGTGCGCGAGGGTGACGGCGTGTGCGTTCAGCCCGGCGAGGTCGACCAGGTGCTGGCTGTCGTGGGCGTTGCCGACGGCGGTCATCAGGGCGGGGGCGCCGGCTCCCAGGACGGCGACGGCGACCACGGCGACGGCTCCCATGAGCCGGTTGCGGACCCGCGCGGGACGCCGTCCCGAGCCGTCCGTGCCGCCGCCCGCGCCCGATCCCGCACCGGATCCCGTGCCCGGTACCGAGACCGGTCCGGCCGGTGACCCCGGCTTCCCTGCGCCGCCCCGAAGCCGCTTCTTCCGCACCGCTGCTCGCATTCCTACTCTCGCCTGCCCACGCCGTACCGGCGCCGCGGACCCCGTCCGCTCACCGTTCGCGGGGCGAGTCTGCGCGACGACCGCGACAGCGCACCGTTCCGCGAAAGGGGAACAGCCCGGCTCTGCGCGTCGCGACGAACGTCCCGACCACCCCGATTGCTCCGGGAATCGACCCTTCCATCGGCGCCGCGCAGTGACCCGGCAACACATGTCCGGCCACCTGAACGAGTGAACAACAATCGGAGTTTGGCCATCAACTTCCGTGCGGCGGCGGTTTCGTCCGCAACCTCGCGCAACCCCCCGATGGGTTTGGAGATGCGTGGCGGTCCTGAAAAGATGCGCGCCCGCATCCGGCCCCACGGCCCCCGAACCCCGTGGGCCCGCCGCCGCCCCTCGCCCGCCGCCACCCCCGGCCACCGCTCAATTCCGGCCACCTCCGGCAGACTTTCCGGCATGCGCATCGAACTCGCCACCGAGCCGGGCGACCCTCAACGCCCCAACGAGGACTACGTGTCGGTAGCCCTGCCGGCATCCGGGGAGGGCGGCTCCCTGGTCCTCCTGGACGGGGTGACCCCGCCCGAGGGGGACTGCGGCTGTGTCCATTCCGTGCCGTGGTTCACCGCGCGGCTCGGGGGTGCAATGCTCGAACTGTCGGTTTCACACCGCGATATGACGCTGACTGAGGCGCTCGCCGCCGCCGTCGCGAGAACGGCCGAAGCGCACCGCACCACCTGTGACCTTTCTCACCCTCGTACGCCGCAGGCAACGGTGGTCGCCGCGCGTTGGTCCCGGGAGACCGTGGAACACCTGGTGCTGTCCGATTCCGTGCTGCTCCTGGAGAAGACGGACGGCTCGGTGCATCCGGTACGGGACACCCGGCTCGACGACCTCCCGCCCGCGGTCCGCGACCGGCGCGCGGCGGTCCGCTCACTGCCCCGCGGCTCGGCCGAACGTGCCGCCGCGGCCCGGGAGTACGTCCGCGCGGTGGAGGCCCTGCGGAACGCCGAGGGCGGCTTCTTCACCGCGGCCGCCGACCCGTCCGTCGCGTCCCGCGCGCTCACCGGCACCACCCCGCGCGCCGCCATCCGCTCCCTGACGGCACTGACCGACGGCGCCGGCCGCTGGGTGGACGTCTTCCACGCCGGCTCCTGGACCGAGTGCGCCACCCTGGTCCGCAACTCCGGCCCCCAGACCCTGATCGACCGCGTACGGGCCCTGGAGACCGCGGACCCGGACTGCACCACCCACCCCCGGGGAAAGCCCCGGGACGATGCGGCGGTGATCCATGTGGAGCCGTAACACCACTGTGCGCGCCAACGGGAGCACCGGCGCAGGGCCCTGGGCCGGCACACCAACGACGGCAGGAGGGGCCGGGGGCGGAGGGGCGGCGTGTCGGGCTTCGCTTCCGGAGGAGCAATAAGAGAGCGAAGGCGGAGCGCAGCGGAGCGTCAAGCGCAGCAGTCCGGCAACAAGCCCCGGAGCCCCCGGACCCGGCACCACAGACGACCGGGGCCGGAGGCCAGCCGGGGCCAGGGGCTCGCACCCGGGCGCCCGGCGCCCGCCGCCCAAGCCCACCCCGGCAGGGGTGCAGGTCCAGGAGGGGGCTACCCCTCCTCCCCCTCCTGCTCCGCGTTCAGCCGATGCAACAACCGCGCCAGCTCCGCGACCTCCGCCCGCTCCCAGGAGGCGAGCCGACGGGCATAACGGGCGCGGCGCGCGGTACGGACGCGGTTGAAGCGCCCCCGCCCCTCGTCGGTGATCCGCACCAGCACCGCGCGCCCGTCGGCCGGATCCGGCGCACGGGCGACCAGCCCGAGCCGCTCCAGGGCGTGCAGTTGGCGGCTTATCGTCGCCTTGCCGACACCGAAGTACGCCGCGAGGTCGGTGGCGCGCTGGGCGCCGGCGTCGGCGAGCCGCACCAGCAGCCCGTAGGCGGCCGGTTCGAGGTCGGGGTGGACCTCACGGGCGAGTTCGCCGGAGGAGGCGCGGGCGCGGCGCAGGAATACCGCCAATTCGCGTTCCAGGGACAGGAATGCGGGGTCCACACCCATCGGCTCGCCATCCGGGGTGGTACCGCCGGCTCCGGTCTCGTGCACGTCAGCGCCCTTCCCGCGTTGTCCGCATGTCCAGCAATTCCCCCCGCCGTGTTCGCCCCGCGTTTCCGTCCGGCTGAAATTTTCTTTCCCGTCCGTGCGGAACCGCAGTTGGGCCAGTATTTCGCAGGATTAGACCAACGGCAGCCCGCGCCCCCCTTTTGCCACGGGGGTCTACGCGCGTACCGTCATTTCTGGCATGACCACACCAAGCATGTGGGCGCCAGCACGCCAGTACGCCCGTACCTCCCCCTCAAGGTCACTTCCCCACGAAGTCACCGCACCGAGATCCACCCAGATCCACTGAGATCCACCGAGATCCACGGAGGCAGTACATGCCCGTGCTCAGATCCGGCCCCCCGCACCGTTCCCCGCGCTCCCGCGCGCTCCTGGCCGGTGCCCTTCTCGCGACCGTCTCCCTCGTCGGCCTGCCCGGTACGGCCGGTGCCGCGTCCCCCCACCGCGCGCCCGAGCCCACCCACCCCGAACGCGACTGGGCCGGCTCCCAGATCGCCAAGCACGAGGGCACCAAGGCCGGCCCGCTGCCGCCGCCCTCGCTGACCGCGTCCGTCGAGGGCGTGGACGTCAGCAGCCACAACGGCAGCGTCGCCTGGTCGACGCTGTGGAACGGCGGCGTGAAGTTCGCCTACGTCAAGGCCACCGAGTCCACCAGCTACACCAACCCGTCCTTCGCGCAGCAGTACAACGGCTCCTACCACGTCGGCATGATCCGCGGCGCCTACCACTTCGCCACGCCCGACACCTCCAGCGGCGCGGCCCAGGCCAACTACTTCGTGGACCACGGCGGCGGCTGGTCCAAGGACGGCAGGACGCTGCCCGGCGCCCTGGACATGGAGTACAACCCCTACGGCTCGACGTGCTACGGGCTGAGCGCGACCGGACTGGTGAACTGGATGAAGGACTGGTTCGCCACCTACAAGGCGCGCACCGGCCGGGACGCCGTCATCTACACCTCCACCGGCTGGTGGAAGCAGTGCACCGGCAACTCCGGCGCGTTCGGCGCGGTCAACCCGCTGTGGGTGCCGCGCTACGGCTCCTCGGCCGGCGAACTCCCGGGCGGCTGGGGCTTCCACACCATCTGGCAGTACACCTCGACCGGCGCGACGGTCGGCGACCACAACAGGTTCAACGGCGCCTACGACCGGCTCCAGGCGCTGGCCAACGGCTGACGCGCCCGGAGGCCGGCCCGGGTCTCCCCCCCGGGCCGGCCTCCGCGGTCCGCGCCCCGTCCGCGCCGGGCGCCCCGTCCGCGCCGCGCCTACGCCGCGACCGGGAACTCCGGCCGCTGCCCGTTCGCCGCCGGCGTCAGGGCCAGCTCCAGCACCTGCCGGACGTCCGCCACCGGGTGCACCTCCAGCGCTTCGAGGACCTCGGCCGGGACGTCGTCCAGGTCCGGTTCGTTGCGCTTGGGGATGATCACGGTGGTGATGCCGGCCCGGAGTGCGGCCAGCAGCTTCTGCTTGACGCCGCCGATCGGCAGCACCCGGCCGGTGAGCGAGACCTCACCGGTCATCGCGACGTCCGGACGGACCGGGCGGCCCGACAGCAGCGAGGCCAGCGCGGTGGTCATCGTGATGCCGGCGCTGGGGCCGTCCTTGGGGATGGCGCCGGCCGGGATGTGCAGATGGACGCCGCGCTCCTTCAGGTCGCCCACCGGGAGCTCCAGTTCGGCGCCGTGCGAGCGCAGGAAGGACAGCGCGATGTGCGCCGACTCCTTCATCACGTCGCCCAGCTGGCCGGTCAGCCGCAGCCCGGAGGCGCCGGTCTCGGGGTCGGCCAGTGACGCCTCGATGTAGAGCACGTCGCCGCCGGCGCCGGTGACCGCGAGACCGGTGACGACGCCGGGCACCGCGGTCCGCCGCTCGGCCGGGTCCTGAGCCGACTCCGGGGTGTGGTGCGGACGCCCGATGAGCGGGCGCAGCGCGTCCGCGCCGACGGTGAACGGCAGCTCCTGCTCGCCCAGTTCGTGCCGGGCGGCCACCTTGCGCAGCAGCCTGGCGATCGAGCGCTCCAGATTCCGCACGCCCGCCTCGCGGGTGTACTCGCCGGCCAGCCTGCGCAGCGCGTCGTCGGCCACGGTCACCTCGCCGGGCGTCAGGCCGGCCCGCTCCAGCTGGCGCGGCACCAGGTGGTCCCGGGCGATGACGACCTTCTCGTCCTCCGTGTAGCCGTCCAGCCGGACCAGTTCCATCCGGTCCAGCAGCGGCTCCGGGATGGCCTCCAGGACGTTGGCGGTGGCCAGGAACACCACGTCGGAGAGGTCCAGTTCGACCTCCAGGTAGTGGTCCCGGAAGGTGTGGTTCTGCGCCGGGTCCAGCACCTCCAGGAGGGCGGCGGCCGGGTCGCCCCGGTAGTCGGAGCCCACCTTGTCGATCTCGTCGAGGAGCACGACCGGGTTCATCGAGCCGGCCTCCTTGACGGCCCGCACGATCCGGCCGGGGAGCGCGCCGACGTAGGTGCGCCGGTGGCCGCGGATCTCCGCCTCGTCCCGGACGCCGCCCAGGGCGACCCGGACGAACTTCCGCCCCATGGCCCGCGCCACGGACTCCCCCAGCGACGTCTTGCCGACGCCCGGCGGCCCGACGAGCGCCAGCACGGCGCCGCCGCGGCGCCCGCCGACCAGCCCGAGCCCGCGCTCGGACCGCCGCTTGCGCACGGCCAGATACTCGGTGATCCGCTCCTTGACGTCCTCCAGGCCCGCGTGGTCGGCGTCCAGGACCTCCTTGGCGCCGGCGATGTCGTAGGCGTCCTCGGTCCGCTCGTTCCAGGGGAGTTCCAGGACGGTGTCGAGCCAGGTGCGGATCCAGCTGCCCTCGGGGCTCTGCTCGCTGGCCCGCTCCAGCTTGTCGACCTCCTTCAGGGCCGCCTCGCGGACCTTCTCGGGCAGGTCGGCGGCCTCCACACGGGCGCGGTAGTCGTCGGACTCCTCGGCCGCGTCCTTGGAGTTCTCGCCGTTCAGCTCGCGCAGCTCCTTGCGGACGGCCTCCAGCTGACGGCGCAGCAGGAACTCCCGCTGCTGCTTCTCGACGCCCTCCTGGACGTCCTTGGCGATGGACTCGGCGACGTCCTGCTCGGCGAGGTGGGCGCGGAGCACCTCGGTGGCGTACTTCAGCCGGGCGACCGGGTCGGTGGTCTCCAGCAGCTGGAGCTTCTGCTCGCTCGTCAGGAACGGCAGGTACCCGGCGTTGTCGGCGAGCGCGGGGACGTCGTCGATGCCGGTGACGCGGTCCACGACCTGCCAGGCGCCGCGCTTGCGCAGCCAACTGGTGGCCAGCGCCTTGTATTCCGTGACGAGTTCGGCGACGGCTCCGGGAAGGGGGTCGGGGGCCTGCTCCTCGACGGTGGTGCCCTCCACCCAGAGCGCGGCGCCCGGGCCGGTGGTACCGGCGCCGATCCGGACCCGGCCCAGGCCCCGGATGAGGGCTCCCGGGTCGCCGTCGGACAGCCGTCCGACCTGCTCGATCCGCCCGAGCGTGCCGATCGCGGCGTACGTCCCGTCGATCCGCGGGACCAGCAGCACGCGGGGTTTGCCGCCCGACGGGGCGGCGGCCTGGGCGGCCTCCACCGCGGCGCGCACCTCGGCGTCGGACAGGTCCAGGGGCACCACCATGCCGGGCAGGACGACCTCGTCGTCGAGAGGCAGCACGGGCAGGGTGAGCGGTGTGGACTCCGTCGACCGAGCAGACGACTCAGCAGTCATGATCTCCCCTTCGGCAAGCAAGTTGAGCTTTACCCACTCAATGCTGAACACCCTGCGGTTGTTCCCCGGGGCGTGTTCGCTCTGAGCGATCGGGCCGCGGGCAGCAGCGAGCAACTCGGTTACGGGGCAAGGCGCGTGGGGGCGTGGGCACCGGCCGGAGGGGAAGGGCGGCGCTACCAGTGGCCGGGGCGGCGCAGGCCGCGCGGCAGCCTGGTGGTCGCGTCGCCCCGGGCGGCGTTCACCTGGGCCTGCGTCAGGAAGATGCTGCCGGTGAGATCGGCGCCGCGCAGATCGGCGTCCCGGAGGTCGGCGCCGATCATGTCCGCGGACCGCAGGTCGGCGCCCCGGAGGTCGGCCGCGATGAGATACGCCCCGCGCAGGTTCGCACCCCTGAGGTCGGCGTCCTTGAGCCGCGCCCCCATCAGGTCCGCGCCGCGCCGCTCCTTCTTCCGGCCCGGGACCTTCGCCCGGACCAGCTCGCTGACCCGCAGCAGCAGGACGTTGACCGCGCCGCGGTGGGCAGCCACGTCCAGCGCGGCCAGTTCCCCGGCGGTACCCAGGGTCAGCCGCTCGGTCTTCTCCAGGAGGGCGCGCAACTCGTCGCGTACCGGGCGGGCCGGGGGCAGCGCGACCGCCTCGGTCAGGTACCAGAGCAGTTCGTGGAGCTGGCGCATCACGGCGAACGCGTCGAACATCGGCCGGGCGGTCTCCGGCGCGCTCCGCCAGTCCCTCCCCTCGAAGGTGACCTGGGAGATCTTCTGCCCGGCGCCGAAGCACTCGAAGACCGTGCAGCCGGAGAAGCCGCGCTGCCGCAGGTCCCGGTGGACGCCGCAGCGGAAGTCGTCCTGGAGGTTCGGGCAGGGCCGCCCGGCCTCCTTGTCCAGGGCGAAGTCCGCCGACCGCGCGAACGGCAGCGCCACACAGCACAGGCCGAAGCAGTTCCCGCAGTCGGAGAGCAGCGGGAGCCGGGCGGCGTCCGGGCCCTCCGGGCTCTGCGGCGGGGCGGACGGACGGTCCCCGGCGGGGCGGCGGCGCTCGTGCGACACGGTTCTTCTCTGCTCCTGCGGCCGGCGGGGCCCTTTCGTCACGGCACCCGCGAAGACCTCCATTCTCCGCGACCGGCACCCGGCACGTCGTCCGGGAGGCCCCGCGGACGCGGCGCGGGACGCCCGTCGGACCCGCCCTGAGGCACCCGCTCCGCCCGCAGCGCCGGGTGGCCCAGGTCGCCCGGCAGCGGCGCGGGCCCGGTGCGCCGGCGCCGCCAGTGGTGGAGCAGCGGCCAGGCGGCGACACCCAGGGCGAGCGACAGCAGATGGCCCCAGTCGGTCATCGGGTCCACGTAGGCGAGCAGGCCGCTCAGCGCCTGGTAGCCGCCCGCGGCCAGCAGTGGCCAGCGCGCCCAGGCGGGCAGCAGTCCGGCGAGCGCCCCGAGGCAGGCCATCACACCGAAGCTGATGCCGTAGTCGAGGCGGTGCAGCGAGCTCTCCGGCAGTTCCCCGGCAGCGACCGAGAAGCCGACCGGCACCTCGGTGGCGAGGGTGGCCAGCGCGTGCCCGCCGAAGAACACCACGGCGGTGCGCACCCCGCCGATCCGCCGCTCCAGCGCGGTCAGCACGAAGAGGAAGGCGACGGCATAGCCCGAGACGACTCCGCCGGCGCTCCACAGGGCGCTGGCAACCAGCACCAGCAGCGGTGCCTGGGTGAGGTGCACCACGTCCGTACTGGAGCCCTGGAGCAGCGCGGACACCACGGAGGGGTCGCCGTGCTCCGCGTAGAGCGAGGTGGCCACGAGCAGCAGCGCGTAACAGAAGGTGAAGGGGGTGCCGGTGGGGGTGGGGAGCAGCCGCCAGAAGCGCGGGCCCGGCCGGCGGCGGTCGGCCGGCGCGGCCGATGGGGGCGGGCCGGCCGGGGCGGCCGGTGCGACCGGGGCGGCGTCCGCGGCCGCGCCCCCGCGCTGCCGGGGCACCCCGGGCAGCAGCACCGGAGCGCCCTCGCCCACCCCCTCCGTGGCCGGCGCGCCGCCGGCCGCCTCCACCGCACTCGCCATCGCCGGTCCCTTCCGCCACCCGCGCACTGTCCGCGGCCCACTCTGCACGGCCAACCCATGAGTCAGCTGTGTGAGTGATATCCCTCACACCCCTCAACCACCGTGCGACGCACCGCGTCCGGCGTGGCGGTCGCCGTGCCTGCCCCGGCACCCCCGCCCGCCGGCCCGTTGGACCGGGCCGCCCGGCGTTGGCCAAGATGGCCGCATGGCTCCCGTTCACTCCTGGCTTCCGAGCGCCGGCGACGAGCCGGCCGTACGCACCCTCGACCGCCGCGAGGGCCCCTACGGAGAGGTGGTGCTGCGGCAGCGGGGCCCGGCCGCCGACGGCCCCAACTCCCTTACGGGACACGGGGAGAGCGGCCCGGTGTACGAGATCATCGCCAACGGCTGCTTCCTCATGGACACCTCCGACGGCCGCTCCGAACGACTCCTGGTGGACGCCGCGCTGGCCGCCCTGCCGCCGGACCGCGCGGACCCGTCGGTGCTGATCGGCGGACTGGGCGTGGGCTTCTCGCTGGCCCGGGCCGCCGCCGAGCCCCGCTGGGGCCGGATCACCGTGGTGGAGCGGGAGTCGGCGGTGATCGACTGGCACCGCACCGGCCCGCTGGCGGCGGTCTCCGGGGCCGCCCTGGCCGATCCGCGCACCGAGATCCGGCACGCCGACCTGGTCGCGCACCTGCGCCCGGACGGGAGCCAACTCGCCTACGACGCCCTGTGCCTGGACATCGACAACGGCCCCGCCTGGACCGTCACCGAGGACAACGACAGCCTCTACTCCCCCGCCGGGCTGGCCGCCTGCCGGGACCGCCTGACCCCCGGCGGAGTGCTCGCCGTGTGGTCGGCCCAGCCGTCGCCGGAGTTCGAAAAGGCGCTGGGAAATGCCGGTTTCGAGGGTGTACGGACCGAAGAGATCCCCGTTGCCCGAGGAGTCCCGGACGTCGTCCACCTGGCGCTCCGGTCCGCGTAGGGCGCGTAGCCGACTGTCACATCATGCCCTTACGCTGCTGCCCAGCAAGACGCGACCACGCAGGGCACATGCAGGGGCGGGCGATGGACCAGACTCAGACAACCCAGGGCGGCACCACCGCGGCCACGCCGGGCGCCCAGCGCCGGGTCCTGGTCGTGGAGGACGATCCCACGATCGTCGAGGCCATCGCGGCCCGCCTGCGCGCCGAGGGCTTCCAGGTGCAGACGGCCACCGACGGCCCGGCTGCGGTGGACACCGCCGAGGCGTGGCAGCCGGACCTGCTCGTCCTCGACGTGATGCTGCCGGGCTTCGACGGCCTGGAGGTGTGCCGCCGGGTGCAGGCGCAGCGCCCGGTGCCGGTGATGATGCTCACCGCCCGCGACGACGAGACCGACATGCTGGTCGGCCTCGGCGTCGGCGCCGACGACTACATGACCAAGCCGTTCTCCATGCGGGAGCTGGCCGCCCGGGTGCACGTCCTGCTGCGCCGGGTCGAGCGGGCCGCGCTGGCCGCGCACACCCCGCGCAGCGGCATCCTGCGGCTGGGCGAGCTGGAGATCGACCACGCCCAGCGCCGGGTGCGGGTGCGCGGCACCGACGTCCACCTCACCCCCACCGAGTTCGACCTGCTGGTCTGTCTGGCGAACACCCCGCGCGCGGTGCTCTCCCGCGAGCAGCTGCTGGCCGAGGTCTGGGACTGGGCGGACGCCTCGGGCACGCGGACGGTCGACAGCCACATCAAGGCGCTGCGCCGCAAGATCGGCGCCGAGCGCATCCGCACCGTCCACGGCGTCGGCTACGCCCTGGAGACCCCGCCCGCATGACCGGCGGGCGGCGGCCGACTTCCGACGGGGTCCGGGCCCTGTGGGACCGGGTCTGGGAGGCGCTACGGCCGCTGGACCCGTACCGCTCGGTCAAGGCGGCGCTCGGCGCGCTGGTGATCGTGTCGGTGATCATCACCACACTGCTGGTGTTCGTGGCGATGCACTCGGCCACCGAGCTGCGGGTGATCACGGTCTTCTCGATCATCGCCTCGCTGCTGATCACCCAGTTCGTGGCCACCGGCCTGACCGCCCCGCTCGGCGAGATGACGGACGTGACGCGGTCGATGGCGCACGGCGACTACACCCGCCGGGTGCGCGCCGGCCGCCGCGACGAGTTCGGCGATCTCGCCGACGCCTTCAACCGCATGGCCGCCGACCTGGAGGCGGTGGACACCCACCGCAAGGAACTGGTCGCCAACGTCTCGCACGAGCTGCGCACCCCCATCGCGGCGCTGCGCGCGGTGCTGGAGAACGTCGTCGACGGGGTCTGCGAGCCCGACTCCGACACCATGCGGACGGCGCTGAAGCAGACCGAGCGGCTGGGCCGGCTGGTGGAGCACCTGCTGGACCTCTCCCGGCTGGACAACGGCGTGGTGCCGCTGCACGCCCGGCGCTTCGAGGTCTGGCCGTACCTCTCGGGGGTGCTCAAGGAGGCCAACATGAGCCGCGGCGCCGCCACCCTCTCCGGACTCGCCGGCTCCGGCACCCACACCCGTACCGACGTCCACCTCCACCTCGACGTCTCCCCGCCGGAGCTGACCGCGTACGCCGACGCCGAGCGGCTGCACCAGGTCGTGGCCAACCTCATCGACAACGCGATCAAGCACAGCCCGCGGCACGGCCGGGTCACGGTCCGGGCCCGGCGCGGCGACGGGCCGGAGGGCCTGGTGCTGGAGGTGCAGGACGAGGGCCCGGGCATCCCGGAGTCGGAGCGCTACCGCGTCTTCGAGCGGTTCAACCGCGGCGGTCCTGGCCCCTCGGGGCCGGGCACCGACGGCGGCACGGGGCTGGGCCTGGCGATCGCGCGCTGGGCGGTGGACCTGCACGGCGGGCGGATCGGGGTGGCCGAATCACCCCGGGGTTGCCGGATCCGGGTCACTCTTCCGGGGCAGGAGTCATCCCGGAGCTGACGCGGGCTGACGTAGGGTCGGTGGTAGGAGCACTCATTCCGGGGTGTTTCGGCGATGAGTGCTACCCGCACACGGGCAAACCCCGTGTGTTTCCCGCCATGTCAGGCCCTGAAACCCTTCGGTGAATGTGACGTGCGCGACGAGTGACCCTCCCGGACTGCACCAAAGGTCACAAGAGGCGTAGCCTTTATTCCCGCTGTCCACCACCTTAGGAAGCGGAAGAGGGCGGTTGCCGCCGTGTCGCTACAGTCCCCCAACAGTGCGAGTGTCTCGACCGAGGGCGAGCAGGGGAAGAATCCCGCTGCCGCGTTCGGGCCCAACGAGTGGCTCGTCGATGAGATCTACCAGCAGTACCTCCAGGACCCGAACTCGGTAGACCGAGCCTGGTGGGACTTCTTCGCCGACTACAAGCCGGGCGGAGCCACCGCGCCGAGCCGGCCGGCGGCGGACGCCGCCCCGTCGGCTCCCGCGCCGGCGGCCCCCGCCGCGGCCGCCCCGAAGCCCACCTCGGACGGCGCGAAGCCGGCCGCCCCGGCCCAGCCCGCCGCCCCGGCGAAGCCCGCGGCTCCCGGTGCAAGCACCGGCTCCACCGGAGCGGCTGCCGCCGCGCGCACTGATGCCGCACCGGCCGCCCCCGCCAAGAGCGCCCCGGCCAAGCCCGCGGCGAAGCCGGCGCCGGCCGCCAAGCAGCCCGCCGCGGCCCCCGAGGGCCCGGAGCTGGTCACCCTGCGCGGCCCGTCGGCGGCCGTCGCGAAGAACATGAGCGCGTCCCTGGAGCTGCCGACGGCCACGTCCGTCCGCGCGGTCCCGGTGAAGCTGCTGTTCGACAACCGCATCGTCATCAACAACCACCTCAAGCGCGCCCGCGGCGGGAAGGTCTCCTTCACGCACATCATCGGGTACGCGATGGTGCAGGCCCTCAAGGCCATGCCGTCGATGAACTACTCCTTCGCGGAGAAGGACGGCAAGCCGACGCTGGTCAAGCCCCCGCACATCAACCTCGGCCTGGCCATCGACCTGGTCAAGGCGAAGGGCGAGCGCCAGCTGGTCGTCGCGGCCATCAAGAAGGCCGAGACCATGAGCTTCTTCGAGTTCTGGCAGGCGTACGAGGACATCGTCCGCCGGGCCCGGGACAACAAGCTCACGATGGACGACTTCACCGGCGTCACCGCGTCGCTGACCAACCCCGGCGGCATCGGCACCGTCCACTCGGTGCCGCGTCTGATGCCGGGCCAGTCCATGATCATGGGCGTCGGCTCGATGGACTACCCGGCCGAGTTCCAGGGCACCTCGCAGGACGCCCTGAACAAGCTGGGCGTCTCCAAGGTCATGACGCTGACCAGCACCTACGACCACCGGGTGATCCAGGGCGCCGCCTCCGGCGAGTTCCTGCGGATCATGAGCCAGCTGCTGCTCGGCGAGAACGACTTCTTCGACGACATCTTCAAGTCGCTGCGGATCCCCTACGAGCCGGTCCGCTGGCTGCGCGACATCGACGCCTCCCACGACGACGACGTCACCAAGGCCGCCCGGGTCTTCGAGCTGATCCACTCCTACCGGGTCCGCGGCCACGTCATGGCCGACACCGACCCGCTGGAGTACCACCAGCGCAAGCACCCCGACCTGGACATCACCGAGCACGGCCTCACCCTGTGGGACCTGGAGCGGGAGTTCGCGGTCGGCGGCTTCGCCGGCAAGTCCATGATGAAGCTGCGCGACATCCTCGGCGTGCTGCGCGACTCGTACTGCCGCACCACCGGCATCGAGTTCATGCACATCCAGGACCCCAAGCAGCGCAAGTGGATCCAGGACCGCGTCGAGCGCCCGCACAAGTCGCCGGAGCGCGACGAGCAGCTGCGCATCCTGCGCCGGCTGAACTCCGCCGAGGCGTTCGAGACGTTCCTCCAGACCAAGTACGTCGGCCAGAAGCGCTTCTCGCTGGAGGGCGGCGAGTCCGTCATCCCGCTGCTGGACGCGGTCATCGACTCCGCGGCCGAGTCGCGCCTGGACGAGGTCGTCATCGGCATGGCCCACCGCGGCCGCCTCAACGTCCTCGCCAACATCGTCGGCAAGTCGTACGCGCAGATCTTCCGCGAGTTCGAGGGCAACCTCGACCCGAAGTCGATGCACGGCTCCGGCGACGTGAAGTACCACCTGGGCGCCGAGGGCACCTTCACCGGCCTGGACGGCGAGCAGATCAAGGTCTCGCTGGTCGCCAACCCCTCCCACCTGGAGGCCGTGGACCCGGTCGTCGAGGGCGTCGCCCGCGCCAAGCAGGACATCATCAACAAGGGCGGCACGGACTTCACCGTCCTGCCGATCCAGCTGCACGGCGACGCGGCGTTCGCCGGCCAGGGCGTGGTCGCCGAGACGCTGAACATGTCGCAGCTGCGCGGCTACCGCACCGGCGGCACCGTGCACATCGTCATCAACAACCAGGTCGGCTTCACCGCCGCCCCGGAGTCGTCGCGTTCGTCCATGTACGCCACCGACGTGGCCCGCATGATCGAGGCGCCGATCTTCCACGTCAACGGTGACGACCCCGAGGCCGTCGTCCGCGTCGCCCGGCTGGCCTTCGAGTTCCGCCAGGCGTTCAACAAGGACGTCGTCATCGACCTGCTCTGCTACCGGCGTCGCGGTCACAACGAGACCGACAACCCCGAGTTCACGCAGCCGCTGATGTACCACGTGATCGACAAGAAGCGCTCGGTGCGCAAGCTGTACACCGAGTCCCTGATCGGCCGCGGCGACATCACGCTGGAAGAGGCCGAGCAGGCGCTGCAGGACTTCCAGGGCCAGCTGGAGAAGGTCTTCACCGAGGTGCGGGACGCCACCGCCGCCCCGGCCCCGGCCGAGGTCCCGCGGCCGCAGGCGGAGTTCCCGGTCCACGTGGACACCGCGGTCTCCCAGGAGGTCGTGAAGCGGATCGCCGAGTCCCAGGTCAACATCCCCGACCGGGTCACCGTCCACCCGCGTCTGCTGCCGCAGCTGCAGCGCCGCGCGGCGATGATCGAGGACGGCACGATCGACTGGGGCATGGGCGAGACGCTGGCCATCGGCTCCCTGCTGATGGAGGGCACCCCCGTCCGGCTGGCGGGCCAGGACTCCCGCCGCGGCACCTTCGGCCAGCGGCACGCGGTGCTGGTGGACCGCGCCACCGGCGAGGACTACACCCCGCTGCTCTACCTCTCCGACGACCAGGCCCGCTACAACGTCTACGACTCGCTGCTGAGCGAGTACGCGGCGATGGGCTTCGAGTACGGCTACTCCCTGGAGCGGCCCGAGGCGCTGGTGATGTGGGAGGCGCAGTTCGGCGACTTCGCCAACGGAGCGCAGACCGTCATCGACGAGTTCATCTCCTCCGCCGAGCAGAAGTGGGGCCAGACGTCCGGCGTCACCCTGCTGCTCCCCCACGGCTACGAGGGCCAGGGCCCGGACCACTCCTCGGCCCGGATCGAGCGCTACCTCCAGCTGTGCGCGCAGAACAACATGACCGTCGCGATGCCGACGCTCCCGTCGAACTACTTCCACCTGCTGCGCTGGCAGGTGCACAACCCGCACCACAAGCCGCTGATCGTCTTCACCCCGAAGTCGATGCTGCGTCTGAAGGCGGCGGCGTCGAAGACGGAGGAGTTCACCACCGGCGGCTTCCGCCCGGTCATCGGCGACGCCAAGGTCAAGGCCGAGGACGTCCGCAAGGTCGTCTTCTGCTCCGGCAAGGTCTACTACGACCTGGAGGCCGAGCGGGAGAAGCGCGGCGCCTTCGACACCGCGCTGGTCCGCATCGAGCGGCTGTACCCGCTGCCGGGTGCCGAACTCCAGGCGGAGATCAAGAAGTTCCCGAACGCCGGGAAGTATCTGTGGGCGCAGGAGGAGCCGGCGAACCAGGGTGCCTGGCCGTTCCTCGGTCTCAACCTGATCGACCACCTCGACCTGGCGGTCGGCGCCGACGTCCCGCACGGTGAGCGCCTGCGCCGCATCTCGCGGCCGCACGGCTCGTCGCCGGCGGTCGGCTCGGCCAAGCGGCACCAGGCCGAGCAGGCCCAGCTGCTGGCGGAGGTCTTCGACGCGTGAGCGTCCGAAACCGCTGAGCACGGTCCGCGAAGGGCCCGTTCCACCTTCGGGTGGGGCGGGCCCTTCGGGGTTCCTCGGGGGCCGGCGGGCGTCCACGGGGGCGTCCGCGGCCCGTGGCACGGGCGGTCCGCGCGGCTGCCTATCCTGGCCGCACTGTCCCATTGACTTGCTGAACTGTCCCATTGACCTGCTGACCTGCTGGAGAGCACGTGTATTTCACCGACCGCGGTATCGAGGAGCTGGAGAACCGGCGCGGCGAGGAGGAGGTCACCCTCGGGTGGGTGGCCGAGCAACTGCGGACGTTCGTCGACCTCAACCCGGACTTCGAGGTTCCGGTGGAGCGGCTGGCCACCTGGCTGGCCCGGCTGGACGACGAGGACGACGAGTAGGGCGGCGGCCGCCGGGCTGTCTGCCGGCCGTCACCTAGGGAACGGCAGGGGCCGTATCAGGGCTGGGTCAGGGTCGGAGCCACTTGACTCCGATGGGCTGCGATATATCGTGTCTAACGAAGACGCGATATGTTGCGTTGTCCGCCTAGCCAGGGGAGGCCAGGTATGTCAGCCCGGACCGAGTGGACGGTCTCCGCATCCCGCACGCTGGAGGTCGAGGAGCCCGTCGCCACCCTCGCCGTGCGCCTGGTGGGCGGCACCGTCAATGTCGTCGGCACCTCCGAGGCCGGGCCGGCCCGGGTGGAGGTGTCCGAGCTGCACGGCCCGCCGGTGTCCGTCTCCTGCGAGGACGGCACCCTCACCGTCGGCTATGACGACCTGCCCTGGAAGGGCCTGCTGAAGTTCCTGGAGCGCAAGGGCTGGCAGCGTGGCGCGGTGGTCTCGGTGACGGTGCCGGCCGGCACCCGCGTCGAGGTCGGGGTGGTCGGCGCCACCACGGTCGTCTCGGGTGTCGCGGGCCGCACGGAGCTGCGCGGGGTCAGCGGGGACAGCACCCTCGTCGGCCTCTCCGGCCCGGTCCGCGCCGAGACCGTCTCCGGCAGCGTCGAGGCCCAGGCCCTCACCGGCGACCTCACGTTCCACTCCGTCTCGGGCGATCTGACGGTCGTCGAGGGCGCCGGCGGCGCGGTGCGCGCCGAGACCGTCAGCGGCGACATGGTCCTGGACCTGGACCCGGCGGCTGGAGCGGAGATCGAACTGAGCACGGTCTCCGGCGAGATCGCCATCCGGCTGCCCGACCCGGCCGACGCCGAGGTGGACGCCAACACCGGCACCGGCGTGGTCACCAACGCCTTCGACGACCTGCGGGTCACCGGCCAGTGGGGCACCAAGCGGATCACCGGCTCGCTGGGCGCCGGTACCGGCCGCCTCAAGGCCACCACCGTCTCCGGCGCCCTCTCCCTGCTGCGCCGCCCCGCCTACGAGGAGCCGGACGACCCCGCCGGCGACGGCCCCGTCGACGGACCTGGCGACGCCCCCTCCGCCACGACCCCGCACGCCGGGAAGAAGGTGCTCTGACCATGCCCCCCGTCTTCGCCCACGGCCGTCTGCGCCTCTACCTCCTCAAGCTGCTCGACGAGGCCCCGCGGCACGGCTACGAGATCATCCGTCTCCTGGAGGAGCGCTTCCAGGGCCTCTACGCCCCCTCCGCCGGCACGGTCTACCCGCGGCTGGCCAAGCTGGAGGCCGAGGGTCTGGTGACGCACACCACCGAGGGCGGCCGCAAGGTCTACTCGATCACCGGCACCGGCCGCGCCGAGCTGGCCGACCGCGGCGGTGAACTCGCCGAACTGGAGCTGGAGATCCGGGAGTCGGTGGCGGCCCTCGCCTCCGACATCCGGGAGGACGTCAGCGGCTCGGCGCGCGATCTGCGCCGGGAGGTCCGGGAGGCCGCCCAGCAGGCCCGGGCGGGCGCCGGGAAGGGCGGGCGCCGGTCCGCGCCCGGCGGCCGGCCGTTCCCGGAGGCTTCGGACTACTTCGACACCGCGTTCGGCGACAAGGACGCCTGGCGGCAGGCGAAGGAGGAGTTCCGGCGCGCCAAGGAGGAGTGGAAGGAACAGGCCCTCCGCGCCAAGGAGGAGAGCCGCCGGGCCCGGCAGGAGGCCCAGCGGGCCCGCAAACAGGCCCGGGACGCCCAGGTGTTCGCCCGCGAGGAGGTCCAGCGCGTCATCCGGCGCGTCCAGGAGCAGACCCAGGAAGCGGTGCGCTCCGGCGACTGGTCGGCGGCGGTGCGGGACGCGCTGAGCGAGGTCTCCCGCGAGGTCGGCCGCTACACGGGCGGCGCGTCCGGCACCGTCCCGGCCGAGGAGCCGGCCCCGGCCGCCCCGGAGAGCACGGAGCGCACGGGGGGCACGGAACGCACGGAGCGCACCGGCGCCCAGGACGGCAACCGGATCACGGTCGAGCGGATCGACCTGACCGAGGAGGCCCCGGAGGAGACCGCCCCGGAGTCCCCCGCACCGCCGGCGCCCCCCGCCGCGCACGCCCCCGAGGAGCCGCCCGCGCCCGCGTGGGCAGCCGAGCCGGGCAGCGGCGATCCGGCCCGCGACTTCGACCGCCTGCTGGACCGCTTCCGCGACGACCTGCGAGACGCCGCCCGCGACCACGGCGTCACCGCGGAACAGCTCGCGGAGTCCCGCCACCGACTGGCGTCCGCCGCCGCCCACATCGGCGGACTGCTGCGCCGGTCCGGCTCGGAGGAGCCGGCGACGGGCCCGGAGGCGTAGCTTCCGGGCCGGGGGCGCAGCCGCTCGGAGGCGCCCCCAACACACTTGACCTCAACCGCGCTTGAGGCGTCAGGCTCCTGTTCACCGTCCCCGACACACCAGGGAGCCCGTATGCCGCCCACCGCCGACTTCCCCGACGTCCGCCGCCCCGACGCGGCCACCGTGCTCGTCAGCCCGTGGCTCGTGCCCGCCGCCCGTTTCCAGCAACCGGCGGCGGACGCGGTGCTCGACGCCTGGGAGCACCAACCGCGCCCCGACGCAATGCTGGCGCTCGCCACTTTTCTGAGCACCGACGGCAGCCATGTCCTCAACTACGCGCAGTGGACCGACGACGAGGCCCACCGGGAGTGGGTGCGCACCCGGCGCCCCGCGGCCATCCGCCCCATCGACGAGGCCATCCCGGGCATCCGCCGCCCGGGCCTGATCCGTTATCGCCGCTACCGCAGCTACGTGTCCGAGGAACGCGCCACCCGGGCCCCGGGGTTCCTGCTCACCCCGGCGTTCGCCACCACCGGCCCGGATGCCCAGCGGGCCCTCGCCGACGCCGTACTCCGGATGCTGGCCGAGCAGCCGATACCGGGGATGCTCGGCGCCCACTTCCACTTCTCGCACGACGGCGGACGGGTGCTCAACTACGGGGAGTGGGCGGACGTTTCGGCCTGGCGGGCGTTCACGGACAGCGACGCTCCGGCCCGGCTCCGGGCGGCGATCGAGGCCCTGTCCGGTGTCGCGCCCGCCCCGGCGGTGCCGGTGGACGCTGCGCCGTTGAACGCTGTGTCGTTTAACGACGTGTCGTTTAACGACGTGGGTGCGGGCACGCCCGGCGTACCGGCCGTGCCCGGCTATGTCCTGCACCGGAGCCTCGTCAACGTCCCGCCCCCACAGGCCCGTTGACGGCTGTACGGCGCCGGCCACCGCCCCGTCAAACCGTCACTCCGTCCCCCCGTCACACCGTCACACCGTCACACCGTCAGCACGACCTTCCCGAAGAGCTCCCCCTCGGCCATCTTCGCGAAGCCCTCGCGGGCACGGTCCAGCGGCAGGGTGGAGTCGATCACCGGTCGGACGCCCTTGGCGGCGCAGAAGCTCAGCAGTCCGGCCAGTTCCTCCTTGCTGCCCATCGTCGAGCCGACGATCTTCAGCTCCAGGAAGAAGATCCGGTTGAGCTCCCCGTTCTTGGGCGTGAAGCCGCTGGTGGCGCCCGAGATCACCAGAGTCCCGCCGGGCCGCAGCGACTTGACCGAGTGCGACCAGGTGGCGGCGCCGACCGTCTCGATCACCGCGTCCACCCGCCGGGGCAGCCGCTCGCCGGTCGCGAACGCCGCCTCGGCGCCCAGCTCCACGGCGCGCTTGCGCTTGGTCTCGTCCCGGCTGGTGGCGAAGACCCGCAGGCCCGCGGCGGCGCCCAGGACGATGGCGGCGGTCGCCACCCCGCCGCCGGCGCCCTGGACCAGCACGCTGTCCCCGGGCCGGACCCCGGCGTTGGTGAACAGCATCCGGTACGCGGTCAGCCAGGCGGTGGGCAGGCACGCGGCCTCGGCGAAGGACAGGCCGGCGGGCTTGGGGAGGACGTTCCAGGTGGGCACGGTGACCCGCTCGGCGAAGGTGCCCTGGTAGCGCTCGGTGAGGATGGACGGCTTCTCGTCGGGGCCGACGCCGTGGCCGGTCTGGCCGATGACGGAGTGCAGGACGACCTCGTTGCCGTGCTCGTCGATGCCGGCGGCGTCGCAGCCGAGGATCATCGGGAGCGACTCCTCGGTGATCCCGACGCCGCGCAGCGTCCACAGGTCGTGGTGGTTGAGGGAGGCGGCCTTGACGTCGACGGTGGTCCAGCCGGGGCGGGCCGCGGGGGCCGGGCGCTCCCCCAGTTCGAGGCCGTTCAGCGGCTGGTCGCGGTCGATGCGGGCGGCGTAGGCAGCAAACATGATCCCAAACTAGGCCGCGGGGGCGCGCCGCGACAGCGGGCGCGGGTGTGACACGCGCCGCCTCGCCGGGGACGCGGGCGTCCGGAATCCCACCGCCTTTTCCGGCCGTCGGCGCAGATGCCCGACGGGCCGGGCCAACACCCCGCGAGGGGTGCCGGTCCGGCCCGTCGGCGGTGTCCGGCAAGGTGAGGTCAGCGCCGGGCGACGCCCTCCGCACGGGCGGCGGCCGCGACGGCCGCGGTGACGGCCGGGGCAACCCGCTCGTCGAACGGCGAGGGGATGACCTTGTCCGCGCTGAGCTCGTCGGCGACGACGGCGGCCAGCGCCTCCGCGGCGGCGAGCTTCATGCCCTCGGTGATCTGCGCGGCGCGCACCTGCATGGCGCCGGCGAAGATGCCGGGGAAGGCCAGCACGTTGTTGATCTGGTTGGGGAAGTCGCTGCGCCCGGTGGCGACCACGGCGGCGTACTTGTGGGCGACGTCCGGGTGGATCTCCGGGTTGGGGTTGGCCATCGCGAAGATCATCGAGTCCTTCGCCATCTTCGCCACCGCCTCCTCGGGCACCGTGCCGCCGGAGACGCCGATGAAGACGTCGGCGCCGTCCAGCGCCTGCTCCAGGGAGCCGGTCAGGCCCGCCTTGTTGGTGAAGCCGGCCAGCTCGCGCTTGACGTCCGTGAGGTCGCCGCGGTCGGCGGAGACGACGCCCTTGCGGTCGCAGACCGCCACGTCCCCGATGCCCGCCTCGACGAGGATCCTGGCGATGGCGACCCCGGCCGCGCCGGCGCCCGAGATGACCGCCCGCAGCTCGCCCAGCGACCGGTCCGTGAGCTTGGCGGCGTTGCGCAGCGCGGCGAGGGTGACCACGGCGGTGCCGTGCTGGTCGTCGTGGAAGACCGGGATGTCCAGGCGCTCCTTGAGCTTGCGCTCGATCTCGAAGCACCGGGGCGCCGAGATGTCCTCCAGGTTGACGCCGCCGAAGGAGGGCGCGAGGCGGACGACGGTGTCCACGATCTCGTCGGCGTCGGTGGTCGCGAGCGCGATCGGGACCGCGTCCACCCCGCCGAACTGCTTGAAGAGGATGGCCTTGCCCTCCATCACCGGAAGGGATGCCTCCGGTCCGATGTCGCCCAGGCCCAGCACCGCGGTGCCGTCCGTGACCACGGCCACGACCTGGGACTTCCATGTGTAGTCGTGCACGAGCTCGGGCCGCTCGGCGATGGCGCTGCACACCTTGGCGACGCCCGGCGTGTACGCGAGGGACAGGTCGTCCTTGTCCCTGACCGGCACCGTTGACTGGATGGCCATCTTGCCGCCGCGATGCAGCGCGAAGGCCGGGTCGAAGAGTTCGCCGGACGTGCCGTCCGCGCCGCCTCCCGCGCCCGTCTCGCTGTCGCTGCGAGGATTGACGATCTCCGCTGCCACTGTTCTCTGACCCCTTTGTCGTAAATCTGTTGAGGGTTGACCACTCCCTGGTTGAGGAGTGGGCGGGCACCGCGCCCGTGCCCTGTGCGGCGGATGGCCGCCGCGCGGGGGGAGGTACGGACGCCGGGCGCGCCGCACACGCGCCCTGAGCCCCGGATGAGGGGTGTAACGAACCTTTCTACCGGACGGGCGCGCGCGGCGACGAGTCAGATTCGTTACCTGCCGGTACAAGGCTCCGACAATAGCGACGGATTGGCGGAAAACGCCGGAGATCCCCCAGGACTGTCCGAATTCCGAGACGCCGCCGCGCTCACGGAGCGGCCCGCCGCACCACCGGGCCGCGCTTTCCCTTGCACCGCAAGGCCGAGAAGCGCCCTTCTCCGTCCGTTATCCGATTTTGACCTGAACGGCAGTCCGAATACCGGAGTCCGGATGGCAAGATTCCCGTCACCGACCGAGGGCGCGACGTCCAAAGGTGGCCAAAGGTGTGTGCACACCCCCTTCTCACCAGCACGTCGGCTGCCCACACTGGCACGTCGGTCACCCACCCGCAGGAGGATCCGCATGACCGCAGACACCATCCGTCGCGCGGCGGCCGGCAGGTCCGTTCGGACCGCCGCCGCGATAGCCACGGTCACCGCATCGCTGCTGCTGCTCAGCGCCTGCGGTGACCAGACGGACGCGGCGATCGCCCGGCGGGAGGCGGCCAAGAACCGGAATCCGCACGCCCCCCTCTTCAACCGGCTCCCCAAGGATGTCCAGGACAAGGCGATGCTGCAGGTCGGCTCGGACATCACCTACAAGCCGGTGGAGTTCCGCTCGAACGGCGCGGTGGAGGGCATCGATCCGGATCTCGCGGCGGCGCTCGGCAAGGAATTGGGCATCAAGCTCAATTTCAACAACGCCACTTTCGACACCCTCATGGGCGGCCTGAAGTCCAAGCGCTACGACATCGCGATGTCGGCGATGACGGACACCAAGGACCGGCAGCAGGGCATCGACTCCGGCACCGGCAAGAAGATCGGCGAGGGCGTCGATTTCGTGGATTACCTCAACGTCGGTGTCTCGCTCTACACCCAGAAGGGCAAGACCAAGGGCATCGACAGCTGGGAGGCCATGTGCGGCAAGAAACTCGCCGTGCAGCGCGGCACCGTCTCCCACGACCTGGCCAAGGACAAGTCCAAGGCATGTGAGGACGGCGGCCAGCAGCCGATCTCCATCGAGGCGTTCGACAACGACTCCGAGGCCCAGACCCGGCTGCGGACCGGCGGGGTGGACGCGGTCTCCAGCGACTACCCGGTCGCGGCCTACGCGGTGAACGTCTCCGGCGGCGGCAACGACTTCCAGATGGTCGGCGGTGCCCCGCTCAAGGCGGCGCCCTACGGCATCGCCGTCCCCAAGGGGCAGGCGCAGCTGCGCGACGCGCTCAAGGCGGCCGTGGAGCTGGTGATCAAGAACCACGCATACGACGGCGTCCTGGCCAAGTGGAACGTCAAGGGCGCCGCGGTCAAGGAAGTGCAGATCAACGGCGGCAGCTGAGCCGGCGTCCGGCTCCGTCCCGCCGGTTCCGTCCCGCCGGCGCGCTCCGCGCGGCCACCCCCCACGCCTCTCCCGCCACCCGCTGAAAGGCTTTTCTCCGTGTCAGTTGACGTCGACAAGCCGGCCGAGCCGCCGGCGGCCGCTCCGCCGACCCAGCCCGAGCCCATCAAAGCCATACCGGTCCGCCACTACGGGCGCTGGGTCGCCGCGCTCGTCGTCATCGGGCTGCTGGCCCTGCTCGTCCGGGCCTTCGCCTCCGGGAAGGTCAACTGGGGCGCGATACCGGAGTACATGTTCAACGCGGACATCCTCAAGGGCCTGCGCAACACCCTGTGGATCACCGTGCTGTCGATGGTGATCGGCATCGTGCTGGGCGTGATCCTGGCGGTCATGCGGCAGTCCAGGAACCCGGTGACCAAGTCGGTGTCGTGGTTCTACATCTGGTTCTTCCGCGGCACCCCGGTATACGTCCAGCTCTTCCTGTGGTTCAACCTCGGCCTGGTCTTCCAGTACATCGACATCATGCCGATCTACAAGGACGAGTGGTCGGACTTCATGACCCCGTTCCTGTGCGCGCTGCTCGGCCTCGGTCTCAACGAGGCCGCGTACATGGCCGAGATCTGCCGGGCCGGCCTGAACGCCGTCGACGAGGGCCAGACCGAGGCGGCGCACGCGCTGGGCATGAGCCATGGAAAGACGCTGCGCCGGATCATCGTGCCGCAGGCGATGCGGGTGATCGTGCCGCCGACCGGCAACGAGGTCATCAACATGCTCAAGACCTCGTCCCTCGTCATCGCCGTCCAGTACTACGACCTGCTGCAGGCCGCACAGAACGTCGGCCGGGACTCCGGTGTGGTGGTCGAGATGCTGATCCTGGCCGCCGCCTGGTACCTGATCGCCACGACGGTGCTCAGCATCGGCCAGTACTACCTGGAGCGCTACTACGCCCGCGGCTCCAGCCGTCAGCTTCCGCCCACCCCGTTCCAGCGCCTCAAGGCGAAGCTGGCCGGCCCGAACCGCGCCGGAGGTGCGGCATGAGCACGAGCAAGAACTCCGGCAAGGCCACGAAGAAGGCCGCCGAGAAGGCCGTTGAGGCTGAGAAGACCGTTGAGAAGGCCGCGTCCGTGCCGATGGTCAAGGCCGAGGGCGTCCACAAGTCCTTCGGCACCGCGCACATCCTCAAGGGGATCGACCTGGAGGTCGCGCCCGGGGAGGTCTTCTGCCTGATCGGCCCGTCCGGTTCCGGCAAGTCGACGTTCCTGCGGTGCATCAACCACCTGGAGAAGATCAACGCCGGCCGGCTGTCGGTCGACGGCGAACTGGTCGGCTACCGCGAGCACAACGGCAAGCTCTACGAGCTGCGCGACCGCGAGGTCGCCGCCCGCCGCCGGGACATCGGCATGGTCTTCCAGCGCTTCAACCTCTTCCCGCACATGACCGCGCTGGAGAACATCATGGAGGCGCCGGTCCAGGTCAAGGGCGAGTCCAAGGCGGCCGCGCGGGAGCGGGCGGCGGCGCTGCTGGAGCGGGTCGGGCTGGGCGACAAGGCCGGCAACTACCCCTCCCAGCTCTCCGGCGGCCAGCAGCAGCGGGTGGCGATCGCCCGGGCGCTGGCCATGGAACCGAAGCTGATGCTCTTCGACGAGCCGACCTCGGCCCTCGACCCGGAGCTGGTCGGCGACGTCCTGGACGTCATGAAGGACCTGGCGGCCGACGGCATGACGATGGTCGTGGTGACCCACGAGATGGGCTTCGCCCGCGAGGTCGGCGACTCGCTGGTCTTCATGGACAACGGCGTGGTGGTCGAATCCGGCCATCCCCGCGACGTCCTCACCAACCCCCGCCACGAGCGGACCCAGTCATTCCTGTCGAAGGTGCTCTGAACGCTCCGGGGTCCTCTGAACGCATCGGCGCGGCGGGCGGCACCCTCGTGGTCCCGCCCGCCGCGCCGCACACCGCGCCGGCGCCGGGCGCTACTTCAGCGCCAGGACGAGGCTGTCCGTCGGCGAGGCCCACACCGGGCGGGCCTCCGCGAACCCGGCCTCGCGCAACGCCCCGACGTGCCACTGCACGGCCGGCGTGTCCCCGTCCGCGTGCTCGCCGTAGATCTCGAAGCGCTCGGCGGTCGGCCCGGCCAGCCGCGGGTCGGCGGCGGCCAGCCGCCACCACTCGGCCCAGTCCGCCGTACCGGCCTCCTTGGCCCGCGCCATCCGCTCGTGCCGGAACTCCCGCTCGGCGGCGTTGATCCGCGGGGTGGCGTCGTCGGGCATGTGGTCGGCGTTGAGGAACACCCCGCCGTCCCGGACAAGGCCGCCCAGCCGCCCGTACAGCGTCCGCAGCTCCGGGGTGTGCAGCCAGTGCAGCGCGGTGGCGGTGAGCACCGCGTCATAGGAGTCGTGGGGGAGCTTCTCCGGCCACGCCGGGTCCTTGAGGTCGGCGCGGACGAAGCGCACCCGCGGCTCGTCCGCGAAGTAGCCCTCCGCGATGGCCAGCAGCGCGGGGTCGAGGTCCACCCCCACACTTTCGGCTTTCGGGAACCTCTTCAGCAGCCGGTCGGAGATACTGCCCGTACCGCATGCCAGATCGAGCACCCGCGGTTCGGGGCCCACGAGCGCCTCGACCATGTCGAGCATCACCCGGAACCGCTCCTCGCGGTCGGGCATGTACCACTCCTGCTGCCGATCCCAACTCTCCTGCCATGCCTGCCAGCCCCCGTCGACAACGGTCTCGGTCATCACAACCCCTCCGGCCCGTAATACCCTCGTAGCGACAACACCCATTACGCAGGTGGGTACCTGCACCCTAGCCCCGCGCCGTAAGGACTACAAGTGGAACTGGCCTATTACTCGGACTACGCCGTGCGGCTGGTCAACACCGAGCAGCCCGAGCGCGGCGGGGACAGCCTGACCTCCGTCGAGGCGGTCCGGGAGCTCTTCGGCCCGACCAAGCAGGCCGCCCGGCGGGCCACCGAGAGCGATGTGACGCGGCTGCGCACGGTCCGCTCCCGGCTCCGCGCCGTCTTCGAGGCCGCCGACCGCGGTGACGAGGTGCTCGCCGTCGACCTGCTGAACGCGCTGATGATGGAGTTCCCGGTCAGCCCGCAGATCTCCGGCCACGAGTTCCGCGATGACGACGGGCGCCCCAAGTGGCACATGCACATCGCCGACCACGCCGCCAACGCCACCGCCGGCTTCACCGCGACCGCCTGCATGGGACTGGCCTTCCACCTCACCGAGCTGGGCGTGGACCGGCTGGGCATCTGCGAGGCCAAGCCCTGCCGCAACGCCTACCTGGACACCTCGACCAACCGCTCCCGGCGCTACTGCTCCGACCGCTGCGCCACCCGCGCCAACGTCGCCGCCTACCGCGCCCGCAAGCGCCTGGAGAGCGGCCGCACCGCCGAGAGCGCCCAGGCACCCCAGTCGAGCACCGCCCGCGGGGAGCGCTGAAGGCCGCGCGGCGGCCGCAGCCGCAGCCAGGCCCGGGCGATCACCAGCTCGTCGGGGACCGCCCCGAACTCCCGGCTGTCGTTCTCCACGTAGGGGTTGTCACCGCGCACCCACCAGCCGCCGTCCCGCCGCTCCACCGCGCGCTTGACGATCAGCAGGTCCTGGCGGAACGGGTGCCGCAGTACGACCACGTCACCGGGGCGCACCACCGCCCCGTACCGGACCAGCAGGTGGTCCCCCGGCTGGAGCGTCGGCACCATCGAGGGGTTGTAGACCTCCGCCAGTCCGAACGACCGCAGCGGCCCGCCGCGCACCGGCTCCGCGCCGCCACCGCCCTCCCGCTCCGGCTCGCGCACCCGCTCCGGCATCCCTACCTCCCGGTCCAGCCCCCGTGCGACGTTCACCGGACCATCCTCCATCAGTCCCGCCCCGGCACCGGACTTTTGCCCTAAGACCCCCGGGGCACCCGAGAAAAGCCTTCCCGTACCGAGTAATCTCGCACGTGAGAAGACGATCACGAGGAAGGACTGAACATGCTTTCCCGCCTGTTCGCCCCCAAGGTGAAGGTCAGCGCCCACTGCGACCTGCCCTGCGGCGTGTACGACCCGGCCCAGGCCCGCATCGAGGCCGAGTCGGTCAAGGCCGTCCAGGAGAAGTACCAGGCCAACGAGGACCCGGACTTCCGCACCCGCGCCGTCCTGATCAAGGAGCAGCGGGCCGAGCTGGCCAAGCACCACGTCTCGGTGCTGTGGAGCGACTACTTCAAGCCCCCGCACTTCGAGAAGTACCCGGAGCTGCACCAGCTGGTCAACGACACCCTCAAGGCCCTGAGCGCCGCCAAGGGTTCGAACGACCCGGCCACCGGCCAGAAGGCCCTGGACCTGATCGCCCAGATCGACAAGATCTTCTGGGAGACCAAGAAGGGCTGAGCCCGGCTCCGCGCCGTCGACCTGCGGTCTTCCCGATCGCCTGGTCTCCTGACCGCACCCGGTCCGCGAACCGCCGCAACCCGGCGGCCCTGCGGGCCGGGTGCGGTCGTTGTGGGGGGGCGCCGGGCCGGCGGCGATGGCCCCGCGCCGGGCGATAGCGCCGCGCTATAGGGCCCTGACGCCTCAGCCGCCGGGGGTCAGCATGCCGCCGTGCCGGACCAGCCAGCCGTGGTATGCCTCGCTGGCCCAGGCGATCTCCGTGTACGCGGCGGTGAGGTCGGCGAACAGGTCGCGGGCGGAGGCGGCCGGCGGGCCGTCCGCGCGGCAGGCCATGAAGAGCCGGACCGCCAGCGGGTCGCCGTGCAGCGGGCGGATCGCCATGCCGGGGCGGGAGCGGGCGGTGGGCTGGCAGGGGGTGACCACCTCGCCGGCCATGACGAGGTCCACGGCGGTGAGGTAATCGCCGTGCACCACCCGGGGGTTGATGCCGGCGGCGGCCCAGATGCGGCGCAGCCCGGCCCACTCGCCGTCCACCGTCGGATCGACCATCCACTGGTCGCCGGCCAGGTCGGCGACCCGGACGACGCCCCGCCCGGCCGCCGGGTGGTTTTCGGCCAGGGCGATGAACTGCGGCTCGCGGGCGAGGAGTTCGTACTCCACCACGCCGTCGGGGACGCGCAGCGGGGCGCCCTCGACCTCGTGCACGAAGGCCGCGTCCAGCTGCCCCATCGCCACCATGTGAAGCAGGGCGTTGGCGGACACATCTGTACGTATCGTGGTGTCGGTCTCGGGCAGCCGGGCGCGCAGCCGGCGCAACCAGCCCGCGACGGCCGGGCTGTTGGTGCTGCCGATCCGCAGCCGGGTGCCCTCCTCCCTGACCGAGACCGAGGCGATGTCCTCGACAAGCGCCCGCATCTCGGCCACTATCGGCCGGGCGCGACAGAGCACGGAGTGCCCGAGGGGGGTGGGTCGGCTGCCGGTCGGCTCGCGGAAGAAGAGCTGGCCGCCCAGGGCCTTCTCGATGCGGTGGAGCTGGGTCGTCAAGGAGGGCTGCGTCATTCCCAGCTGGCGGGCCGCCTTGCGCACGCTGCCGGTGTCCGCGATGGCGCACAGGGCGCGCAGGTGCCTTACCTCTAGCTCCACGCCGGGAGCATAAACGCGCGGGCGCGGCTCACACCAGACTCTTCCGCCACCTGCGAACTCCGGCTCTTCACCGGCACGTTGGCCCGCCGCCACCGGGGGTATTGGTTCGGGCTATCGCCACCTGGCATCTCCGTCCCACGGGTGAACTCCGTCCACACTCAACGGCACCAAGAAATCCGCAGGGCCCCGGCCGCCGCCCCACACGGCGGCCGTACGGCCCCTCGGAAATTAAGGAGCCCCCCACATGAGATCTCCCAAGACGGCGCTGTCGGCTGCGCTCGGTCTGGGCCTCGCCGCCGCGCTCGCCGCGGCCGCGCCGGTGTCGGCGACCACCCCCTCCGCACACTCCGCCTCCCCTCACAGCACCCCCGCCTCGATCGCCGCCTACACCGGTTCGCCGGCGGAGAAGGCGAACACCAAGGCGTTCTTCGACGCCGTCATGAAGTCGGCCAGGGCCAAGCTCAAGGCCAACCCGCACCTGAAGTCGGTGACCGTCACCTACGACGCGAGCGCCGCCCCGACCTTCGCGAACGAGATATCCCAGAGCGCCTCCATATGGAACGGCGCCGTCAAGAACGTCAAGCTGCAGCAGGGCAGCGGCGGCGACTTCCAGTACAAGGAGGGCAACGACCCGCGCGGTTCGTACGCCAGCACCGACGGCCACGGCAAGGGCTTCGTCTTCATCGACTACAGCCAGGCCCAGCAGTACAACCGCACCCGCATCGTGGCGCATGAAACCGGCCATGTACTGGGCCTGCCGGACCACTACGAGGGTCCCTGCAGCGAGCTGATGTCCGGCGGCGGGCCCGGCCCGTCCTGCCAGAACACCCAGCCGGACGCCAACGAGCGGGCCCAGGTGGACCAGCTCTGGGCGAACGGCCTGGCCGGGGCCCGCTTCGGCGGCTGACCCGGGCCGGTCCCTGGACGCGGCACGGCGGTCGGCCCGCCGTCCCCCGGCCGGGCTGACGGTGGCCGGGCAGGCGGCGGGCCGGGGCTGACGGAACCGGTACCTGGCGGCCGGTTCCGTACCCCCACCAGCCCTGACATTCCGCACGTCCGCCCTTGCGGTGGGGCTCCTCCCCGAGCCCCACCGCTCGCGTGTGTACGGAGCCCCGTCGGAAGCGCGCTGGGCGTCAGGACCAGAGGGCCCGGCCGAGGGCGACCCCGGCGAAGGCGGCGGCCAGCCCGGCCACCAGGGTCAGGGCGACGTTGAGCACGGCGTACCGGCGCGCCCCGTCGGCGGTCAGCCTGAGGGTCTCGTAGGAGAACGTCGAGTACGTCGTCAGGGCCCCGCACAGGCCGGTGCCGAGCAGCAGTTGGGCGTGCGGGCCGGCGACTCCGGCGGCGGCCGCGCCCGTCAGCAGGCCGAGGACCAGGCTGCCGGCGACGTTGACGGCGAACGTCCCCCAGGGGAGGACGGAGTCGTGCCGGGCCTGGACGAAGCGGTCGGTGAGGAAGCGCAGCGGTGCCCCGACCATGGCACCGGCCACCACCAGCAGCCAGTTCACCCCTGTGTGTCCTCCCCGCCGGCGGTGCGGTCCGCCCGGCCCCGGAACGCGATCATCTCGCACGGGTCGAGGGTCACCAGGCCCCCGCCCGCGAGGAGTTCGGACAGCTGCGGCAGGAACGCCCGCACCCGCTCCTCGGTGTCCACCACGATCACCGCCACCGGCAGTTCCTCGCTGAGCGACAGCAGCCGCTGGGTGTGGATCAGCGAGGTCGCCCCGAAGCCCTCGACCCCGCGGAAGACACTCGCCCCGGCCAGGCCCGCGGCGCGGGCGCGGTGCACGATCTCCGCGTAGAGCGGCCGGTGGTGCCAGACGTCCTGCTCGCCGACGAGGACGGTCATGCGCAGGGCCGGGCTGCCGGCGGGAGGCGTCGGCGGGTGCGCCGTACGGTCCGTCATGCCGGCCGCCGCAGTCCGAGGAGCGCCCGGGTGGCGGTCCCGGCCAGCGCCACCGCCGCCAGCGCGGCGAGCAGGGTGCCGGCGAGGTAGGCGAGGGCGAGCGGCAGCCGTCCGGCGGACACCAGGCGCTCGATGTCCACGGCATAGGTGGAGAAGGTGGTGAAGCCGCCGAGGATGCCGGTGCCCAGGAACGGCCGGAGCAGCCGGTGGGCGGTCCACACCTCGGAGATCAGCACCATCAGGACGCCCATCAGCGCACAGCCGACGGCGTTGATCACGAGGGTGGTCCAGGGGAAGGCGGCGTCGGCGGCCGGCCAGAGCAGGCCGGCGCCGTAGCGGGCGGTGGCGCCGAGGGCACCGCCCGCGGCCACCGCGCCGATCACCGGCCACTCGCCCTGCCAGGGCAACGGCCGGCGGGCTCGCTCGTGCATCGTCCGCGGCTCTCCCTGTCTGTAGGTCTGCGCGCCCGGGTCTGTGTGTCCGGCCGGTCCGCCGAGGGGCGTCACCGCCCTCAGGCTAAGCCCCGTCATTTGACACCGCTAAACATGGGATGTTCCCATCACCGGTGGAATAACCGGAGAATTCGAGGGGTCCGGCCGGCCGGGACCCGGCGGACGCAGACCCGCGGAACGCGGACGAGAGGACGGCGCCGATGCCACTGCGCAGTACCGCCCGCACCAGCCTCGTCGAGCTGGTCATCGAGCAGATGGAGCGGCTGATCGCCGACGGCGAGTGGCCGGTCGGCGCGAAGATCCCGCCCGAGCCGGTGCTCGTCACACAGCTGGACGTCGGCCGGAACACCGTCCGCGAGGCGGTCCGCGCCCTGGTGCACACCGGAATGCTGGAGCCCCGGCAGGGCGACGGGACGTATGTCCGCGCCCGCAGCGGCTTCGGCGCCGCGGTCCAGCGCAGGCTGCGCCGGGCCGCCAACCTGGAGACGTACGAGGTCCGTTCCTGCCTGGAGCGGGACGCCGCCCGGCACGCCGCCGAGCGCCGCACGGACGAGGACCTGGCCGCACTGCGGGAGGCGCTGGCGGTGCGCGACCGGGCCTGGGCCGACGGCGACGCCGACCGGTTCGTCGAGGCGGACCTGCGCTTCCACCGGGCGGTCGCGGCCGCCGCGCACAACACCCTGCTGGCCGAGCTGTACGAGCAGTTCGGCGACGCGCTGCGGGACGCCGTGGCGGCCGTGGTCGGCACGCCGCTGCTGCCCGACGCGGTCCGCCACCAGTTCGACGCGCACACCGCGATCGTCGACGCCATCGAGGCCCGGGATCCGGAAGCCGCCGAGCGGGCGGCGCTGGCGCACCTCGCCGAGGCCGCCGCCGCGCTGCGCGACCCGGCCGACGGCGGCGACGACAGCGGCAACAGGGGCGACAGCGGCGGTGACGACGGGATCGCGCCGTACGCCGGCGCGGACGGAAACGACGGGACACAGGAGGAAACCCAGCGATGACGCACGGACCGGCATCGGGCATATCGGAGGCGCCGCCGCGGCCGGCCGGACGGGCCGCGGCGGCGGACGCGACCGGGCCGGACCCGGCCGGCACCACCGGCCGCCGCGCCCTGTATCTCGGCATCGGCGTCGTGCTGCTCGCCCTGAACCTGCGCCCCGCGCTGGTCGCGGTCTCCCCGCTGGCCGGCACCATCCGCGCGGACAGCGGGATGTCGGCGGCCGCCACCAGCCTGCTGACCGCGCTGCCGCTGCTCTGCTTCGGGCTGCTGGCACCGGTCGCCCCGCGGCTGGGCCGGCGGCTGGGCATGGAGCGCTCGCTGCTCGGCACCATGGTGCTGATCTGCCTGGGCACCGGGCTGCGGCTGCTGGACTCGGTGGTGGCGCTGTTCGCCGGCACGGTCGTGATCGGCGCCGGGATCGCGGTCGCCAACGTTCTGCTGCCGGGCCTGATCAAGCGGGACTTCCCGGCGAAGGCCGGCCTGATGACCGGGCTCTACTCGATGTCGCTGTTCGGCGGCGCGGCGCTGGCGGCCGGTGTCACCGTCCCGGTGCGGCAGGCCGCCGGGCTCTCCTGGCAGGCCACGTTGGCCTGTTGGGGCTCGCTGGCGGTGCTGGCGCTGCTCGTGTGGCTGCCGCAGGTCCGGGCCCGTACGCGGGTGTCGGAGGCGGCCGCCCGGCAGGCCGCCCACCCCGTCCGCGGCCTGTGGCGCTCGCCGCTGGCCTGGCAGGTCACCGGCTTCATGGGCCTGCAGTCGCTGAGCTACTACGCGGCCGCCGCCTGGCTGCCGACGATGCTGAAGGACGCCGGGATGAGCGCGGGCGACGCCGGCTGGATGCTGTCGTTCTCCTCGCTGCTGGGGATCGCGGGCTCGTTCCTGGCGCCGGTGATCGTCGGCCGCCGGCTGCGGGCCGGCACGCCGGCCGCGCTGGGCGCGGTGCTGTGCGCGGCGGGCTTCGCCGGCATGTGGACGGCGCCGGTCGGCGGCGCGTACCTGTGGATGACGCTGCTGGGTCTGGGCCAGGGGGCGGCGATCAGCCTGGCGCTGCTGTTCATCGTCCAGCGCGCCCCGGACACCCGCCACGCCAGCCAACTCTCCAGCATGGCCCAGTGTTTCGGCTACATCCTGGCCGCCACCGGCCCGGCGGTGCTGGGCGCCGTCCATGACGCCTCGGGCAGCTGGGCCGGCCCGCTGGTGGTGCTGCTGGTCCTGCTGGTGCCGCAGGTGGCGGCGGGACTGGGCGCCGCCCGGCCCCGGCACGTCGCGGGTCGGTGAACGGCCGGGACGGCGCCCCTACAGCCAGCCGTTCCGCTTGAAGCCGCGGTGCATCAGCCAGCAGACCCCCACCATCACGGCCATCACCAGCGGATAGCCGAACGGCCAGCTCTTCTCCGGCATGTACTCGAAGTTCATGCCGTAGATGCCGGTGACCATGGTGGGGACGGCCAGGATCGCGGCCCAGGCGGACATCCGGCGCATCGCCTCGTTCTGGGCGTTGGCGACCTGGGCGAGGTGGGCCTGGAGTATGGAGTTGAGGAGTTCGTCGAAGCCGGTGATCCGCTCGCGGACCTGGTCGAGGTGGTCGGCGACGTCCCGGAAGTAGGTCTTGGTCCGGGGGTCGATGAACTGCAGGGAGCGGGTCGTCAGCTCCTGGAGGGGGCGGTCCAGCGGGACCACCGCCCGCTTGAACTCCAGGAGTTCGCGCTTGAGCTGGTAGATCCGGTCGGCGCCGCGGCTGCCGCGGACCGAGAAGACCTCGCTCTCGACGTCGTCGATGTCGTCCTGGACGTGGGCGGCGACGTCGAGGTAGTCGTCCACGACGAGGTCGGCGATGGCGTGCAGTACGGCGGACGGGCCGAGCGCGAGCTGGTCCGGGTCGCGCTCCAGCTGCTCGCGCAGCGGGCCCAGGGAGCCGTGGCCGCCGTGCCGCACCGTGATCACGAAGTCGGCGCCGGTGAAGACCATGATCTCGCCGGTGTCGACGACCTCGCTGGTCTCGGTGAGCTGGTCGTGCTCGACATAGCGGACGGTCTTGAAGACGGTGAACAGCGAGTCGTCGTAGTGCTCCAGCTTGGGGCGCTGGTGGGCGTGGACGGCATCCTCGACGGCGAGCGGGTGCAGCCCGAACAGCTCGACGATGCCGGCGAACTCGACCTCGGAGGGCTCGTGCAGGCCGATCCACACGAAGCCGTCGCCGGTCCGCCGGACCTGCCGGATCGCCTCCTCGGCCGGCTGGTGGCCGTCCTGGCGCACCCCGGAGACGTAGACCGCGCAGTTCACCACGGCTGTGCCGAGCGGCGAGCGGGCGGGGTGGCTGAGGTCCACCCCGCCCGGTCGCGGCTGCGGCAGCCGGACGGCTTTGCGGAGGTTGCTGATCATCGACACCCGGTCAGTATCGCCCGTGGGGGCGCGCGAGGGGTACGGCCGGTACGTCATTTTGCGCACTCAGCACCCCGTCGTGGTACGGGCCGTGCCGTTCGTTTGCCGGCGCGCCCCTGGGCGTGCGCCCCGCGCGTTCGTCATGCGTCAGGGGACGAGGGCGGGCCGGTCGGCGGCGGCCGGTTCGGGCGCCGTCTCGGCGGGGGCTCCGGCCTCCCCCTGGGGCAGGCTGCCCGCCCGGGCCCGCCGGGGCAGCCGGAACAGCAGGACGAGAACGAGCAGCAGCCCGCCCGCGATCCACCACAGGGAGTGCGTGGTGGCGGTGACGAAGCCCGCGCCGCCGGGGCCGTCCACCGCGCCGAAGAACGCCACCGACGACAGCGCCAGACCGAGCGCCATGCCCATCTGGCCGGTGGTGTTGAAGATGCCGGAGGCCGAGCCGGAGTGCCGGACCGGGACCTCGGAGAGCACCGCGTCGGTGAGCGGCGCCACGATCAGGCCCATGCCGGCGCCCATCAGGGCCATCGCCGGGGCCATCTGCCAGGACTCCAGGGTGGTGCCGTAGTGGCCGGCCTGCCAGAGGTAGAGCAGGGCGCCGGCGAGCATGACCAGCGCGCCGCCCTGGAGTACCGTGCGGCCGAAGCGCGGCACCAGCTTCTGGACGGAGAGCCCGGCCGCGGCGGAGCAGGCCAGAGAGAACGGCAGCCCGGTCAGGCCGGCGTGCAACGGGCCCCACCCCAGGCCGAGTTGCATGTGCAGCGTCCATATCAGGAAGAACAGGCCGCTGGCCACGCCGAAGGTGAGCTGGACGCCGACGCCCGCCGCGAAGCTCCGGATCCGGAACAGCGAGAGTTCGACCAGCGGCGAGCCGTCCTTGCGGGCCTTGAACCGCTCGTAGCGGACGAACCCGGCGAGCACCGGCGGCCCGGCCGCCATGGCGACGAAACCCCAGACGGGCCAGCCGGCCTCGCGGCCGTGGGTCAGCGGGTAGAGCACCAGCAGCAGGCCGGCGGTGAGCAGCGCGGTGCCGACGAGGTCGAGGCGGAGCGCGGTGTCCGACCGGGACTCCGTGAGGAAGCGGCGGCCGAGGACGATCCCGGCGAGGCCGACGGGGAGGTTGATCAGGAAGATCGGGCGCCACGCCAGGCCGAAGAGGTCGCCCTGGGTGAGCAGGGCGCCGATCAGCGGGCCGCAGACCGCGCCGAGGCCGATCACCGCGCCGAACATCCCGAAGACCTTGCCGCGCTCGTGGGCCGGGAAGGTCACATGGATGATCGCCAGCACCTGCGGCACCATCAGCGACGCCATCGCGCCCTGCAGCACCCGCGCGGCGACCAGCATCGCCGGGTCGGCGGCCAGCCCGCACAGCGCGGAGGCGACGGTGAAGCCGCCCATCCCGAGCAGGAAAAGCTTCCTGCGGCCGTGGATGTCGCCGAGCCGGCCGCCGGTGATCAGGCCGAGGGCGAACGCCAGCGCGTAGCCGGCGGTGACCCACTGCAGGGTGCCGAAGCCGGCGCCGGTGTCCTGCCGGATGCTGGGCAGCGCGATGTTGACGATGGTCGCGTCGACCAGGTCCATGAAGCTGGCCGTCAGCAGGATGGCGAGGGCCGCCCAGCGTCTGCGGTCGGCGGACACGGGGGCGCCGGCGGCCGGCGCGGCGGGCGTCGGGGCGGACGGGGGCATGCGGAACTCCTGGCGGTGCGGTGGTCGAGCGGAGGGACGTCGGGGACGGCGCGCGCTGCGCTGAGGACGCGCCGTCCCCGACGCCCTCGACCCTAGAGCCCGTCCAGGACAGCTCCCGTCCTACTTCCTCGGCCATCATCGTCCCCATGAGTGAGACATCGGCACGACTGCTGAACCTGCTGTCCCTGCTCCAGACGCCCCGGGAGTGGCCCGGCCGGGAGCTGGCCGAGCGGCTGCGGGTGACCACCCGGACCATTCGCCGGGACATCGAGCGGCTGCGCGAGCTGGGCTATCCGGTGCACGCCACGATGGGCGCGGAGGGCGGCTACCGGCTGGCGGCGGGCACCGCCATGCCGCCGCTGCTGCTGGACGACGAGGAGGCGGTGGCCATCGCGGTGGGCCTGCGCTCGACCGCGGGGCACACCATCGCGGGCATCGAGGAGGCGTCGGTCCGGGCGCTGGCCAAGCTGGAGCAGGTGCTGCCGGCTCGGCTGCGGCGGCGGGTGGGCACGCTGGGCACCGCCACCGTCCCGCTGCCGGCCGGCGACGGCCCGACCGTCGACCCGGAGCATCTGACGGTGCTGGCCGCGGCGATCGCCAACCACGAGCGGGTGCGGTTCGGTTACCGCGGCGGCGCGGGCGACCTCGGTCGGCGCCTGGTGGAGCCGCACCGGCTGGTCGCGGCGGGCCGCCGCTGGTATCTGGTGGCGTTCGACAACGACCGGGACGACTGGCGGATCTTCCGGGTGGACCGGCTGAGCGAGCCGTTCGCCACCGGGGTGCGCACCCCGCCGCGCACCCTGCCGGCCGCCGACGCCGGGGCCTACGTCCGGGAGCGGATGCGCGGCAGGGCGGCCATGGCGGCCACCCATCGGGCGGTGGTGACGGTGTACGGGCCGGCCGCGGAGGTGGCCGCCCGGCTCGGCGGTCCGGCGGCGGGCGAGGTGGAGCCGCTCGACGAGGGCAGCTGCCGCTGGCGCAGCGCACCCGACTCGCTGGAGTGGCTGGCGATGCGACTGATGCTGCTGGGCCGGGAGTTCACGGTGCAGGAGCCGGCCGAGCTGACCGCGTTTCTGCGGGCGACGGCGGAACGGACGCTGCGGGCGGCCGGCCCCGCCGGGGGCCCCGCCGGGACGGACATCACAGCGATCCCTACCCCCGGGAATACCCCAGGGGGGTAAGGTGTTGACGGGGTCGGCGGAGGGGAACGGGCCGCCGACCGCCACCGGTGCCCACGGCCCCGCGAAGAGGAGGAACAGCCGACATGACCACCGCGATCGACGGGCCTGTCGTCGAGCTGGAGATCGGCGGGATGACCTGCGCCTCGTGCGCCGCCCGCGTCGAGAAGAAGCTCAACCGCATGGAGGGGGTCACCGCCACCGTCAACTACGCCACCGAGCGGGCGCAGGTGACGCTCACCGAGGGCAGCGGCGTGGCCACCGCCGACCTGATCGCCACGGTGGAGCGGACCGGCTACACCGCCGCGGTGCCCCGACCGCCCGCTCCGGAACCGCCCGCCGGCGCCTCCGGGGCGGGGCCGGTACCGGAGGCCGCGGACGCGCCGCTCGCCGCCCTGCGGCAGCGGCTGCTGGTCTCCCTGGCGCTCTCCGTCCCCGTGGTCCTGATGGCGATGGTGCCGGTGCTCCAGTTCACCAACTGGCAGTGGCTCTCCCTCACTTTGGCCGCCCCGGTGGTGGCCTACGGGGCCTGGCCGTTCCACCGGGCCGCCTGGACCAATCTGCGGCACGGCGCGGCCACCATGGACACCCTGATCTCGCTGGGCACCCTCGCCGCCTTCGGCTGGTCGCTGTGGGCGCTGTTCTTCGGGACGGCCGGGATGCCCGGTATGACCCACCCGTTCGAGCTGACCATCGCCCGGACCGACGGCGCCGGCAACATCTACCTGGAGGCCGCCGCCGGCGTCACCACCTTCATCCTGGCCGGCCGGTACTTCGAGGCCCGCGCCAAGCGGAAGGCCGGCGCCGCCCTGCGCGCCCTGCTGGAACTGGGCGCCAAGGACGTGGCGGTGCTCCGCGGCGGGACGGAGGTCCGGATCCCGGTCGACGGGCTGCGGGTGGGCGACCGCTTCGTCGTCCGGCCCGGGGAGAAGATCGCCACCGACGGCCGGGTGACGGAGGGCTCCTCCGCCGTGGACGCCTCGATGCTGACCGGCGAGTCCGTACCCGTGGAGGTCGCCCCCGGCGACACCGTCACCGGCGCCACCGTCAACGCCGGCGGCCGGCTGGTCGTCGAGGCCACCAGGATCGGCGCGGACACCCAACTGGCCCGGATGGCAAGGCTGGTGGAGGACGCGCAGAACGGCAAGGCGGCCGCGCAGCGGCTCGCCGACCGGATCTCCGCGGTCTTCGTCCCCGTCGTCATCGTGCTGGCACTGGCCACCCTCGGCCTCTGGCTCGGCACCGGCCACGGCGCGGTCGCCGCGTTCACCGCCGCGGTCGCGGTGCTGATCATCGCCTGCCCGTGCGCCCTGGGCCTGGCCACGCCCACCGCGCTGATGGTCGGCACCGGCCGCGGCGCCCAGCTCGGCATCCTGCTCAAGGGCCCCGAGGTGCTGGAGACCACCCGCACCGTCGACACCGTCGTCCTGGACAAGACCGGCACCGTCACCACCGGCGCGATCACGCTCACCGGCGTCCACCTCGCCGACGGGGTGGACCGGGCGCGGGCGCTGCGCCTGGCCGGTGCGCTGGAGCACTCCTCCGAGCACCCCGTCGCCCGCGCCGTCGCCACCGCCGCCCAGGAGGCCGAGCCCGCCGGCGCCCTGCCGGCCCCCGAGGACTTCGCCAACGTGCCCGGCCTGGGCGTCAGCGGCTCCGTCGAGGGGCACGCCGTCCTGGTCGGCCGGGAGCGGCTGCTCGCCGACCGCGGCCTGCCGCTGCCGCCGGCCCTGGCCGCCGCCAGGGACGAGGCCGAGCGGGCCGGGCACACCGCGGTCGCGGTCGGCTGGGACGGCGCGGCCCGCGCGGTGCTGGTGGTCTCCGACGCGGTCAAGCCGACCAGTGCCGAGGCGGTCCGCCGGCTGCGCGCGCTGGGCCTGACCCCGGTCCTGCTGACCGGCGACAACAACGCCGTCGCCGCGTCGGTCGCCGCGGAGGTCGGCATCGACGAGATGATCGCCGAGGTGCTGCCGGAGGACAAGGTGGCCGTCATCGCGCGCCTCCAGGCCGAGGGCCGCTCGGTCGCCATGGTCGGCGACGGCGTCAACGACGCGGCCGCGCTGGCCCGCGCCGACCTGGGCCTGGCGATGGGCACCGGCACCGACGCGGCCATCGAGGCCGGCGACCTCACACTCGTCCGCGGCGACCTGCGCGCGGCGGCGGACGCCATCCGGCTCGCCCGGGCCACCCTCGGCACCATCCGCACCAACCTCTTCTGGGCGTTCGGCTACAACGTCGCCGCGCTGCCGCTGGCCGCCGCGGGCCTCCTCAACCCGATGATCGCGGGCGCCGCGATGGCCTTCTCCTCGGTCTTCGTGGTGGGCAACAGCCTCCGCCTGCGCCGCTTCCGCGCCCTGTCCTGAGCGCCCGCCGTCCCGCACCGGCCCCGGCCGCGCCGCCGCACCACGCTGTGGGGCCCGCCGGGGCCGGCGCGCGTCGGAAGCCTCCAGTTCTCGGCGCCGAACGTTGGCGGTTCGCACACCCGTCCGCCGCCGCCGAGCGGCGAGACTGTCCGGGTACCGCCCGCTCCACGTACCCAGAGGACCTCATGACCGGGTCGCGCATCCTGGCCCTCGGCCATTACCAGCCCTCCCGCGTGCTCACCAACGACGACCTCGCCCGGATCGTCGACACCGACGACGCCTGGATCCGCAGCCGCGTCGGCATCCGCACCCGCCATGTCGCGGCCCCGGACGAGACGGTGGACGCGATGGCGGCCGCGGCCGCGGAGAAGGCGCTGGCCACCGCCGGCCTGGCCGCCGCGGACATCGACCTGGTGCTGGTCGCCACCTGCACCGCCACCGACCGCAGCCCCAACACCGCGGCCCGGGTCGCCGCCCGTCTGGACATGGCCGCCCCGGCCACCATGGACCTCAACGTCGTCTGCGCCGGCTTCACCCACGCGCTGGCCACCGCCGACCACGCCATCCGGGCCGGCTCGGCGACGAACGCCCTGGTCATCGGCGCGGAGAAGTTCACCGACGTGGTCGACTGGACCGACCGCTCCACGTGCGTCCTGGTCGGCGACGGCGCCGCCGCCGCGGTGGTCACCGCAGCGCCCGAGCCCGGGATCAGCCCGGTCCTGTGGGGCTCGGTCCCCCGGATGGGCAACGCGGTCCGCATCGAGGGCGCCCCGGCCCGCTTCTCCCAGGAGGGCCAGACCGTCTACCGCTGGGCCACCACGCAGCTCCCGGCCATCGCCCGCCAGGTCTGCGAGCGGGCCGGCCTGCGTCCCGAGGAGCTGGCCGGCGTCGTCCTGCACCAGGCCAACCTGCGGATCATCGAGCCCGTCGCGGAGCGCCTCGGCGCGGTCAACGCCGTGATCGCCCGCGATGTCGTCGACTCCGGCAACACCTCGGCCGCCTCGGTCCCGCTCGCCCTCGCCAAGCTGGTCGACCGCCGCGAGGTGCCGGCCGGCGCGCCGGTGCTGCTCTTCGCCTTCGGCGGCAACCTCTCCTACGCCGGCCAGGTCGTCAGCTGCCCGTGACGGGCCCGGCGGCGGCCCGGCCCGGCGGCGTCCGATTCGTTCAAGACGGCCGCCGCCGGCCGCTCCTACGCTCGCCGCCATGAACACCGCACCCGTACCCCGCCTCGACGCGATCGGCCTGGTCGTGGCCGACCTGGCCGCCTCCCTGGCGTTCTACCGCCGGCTGGGCGTCGCCGTCCCCGGCGCCGCCGGCACCGCCCCGCACGCCGAGGCGCCGCTCCCCGGCGGCCTCCGCCTGATGTGGGACACCCACGAGACCGCCCGCTCCCTCGACCCCGCCTGGACGCCGCCTCCGCCCGGTACGCACACGGGACTGGCCTTCGCCTGTACGGACGCCGCCCACGTCGACGCCCTGTACGCGGACCTCACCGCCGCCGGCCATACGGGCCGGCGGGCGCCCTGGGACGCCGACTGGGGGCAGCGCTACGCCGTCGTACGGGACCCCGACGGGCGCGGCGTCGACCTCTTCGCCCCACTGACCTGACCGGCCCGGCCGCCGGTCACTCGGTGTCCTGCGGGTGCTCCTCCAGGTACATCACGCCGCAGGTGCGGCAGAACGGCTGGCCCGCGGCCGTCCCCCAGGCGCCGGCCGACTGGGTGGCGGCCGCCGGGGCCAGCGGCTGGCCGCACATCGCGACGGTCGCGCCCACCCGGGTCATGTGCCACTTCCTGACCGGGGTGTCCTCGTGCGGCAGTACGCCCTCCGCATACTCAGCGCGCATCTCATGCTCCATGGCAGGTGCACCTCCTACCGCCCACCATGCGCCGCCGCTCCCCGGCCCACAACGCAAGCCCACCCGCCCGAGAGCCGGTACGACCCGGCCACGCCCCATTGGACAGGCCCTAGAAGACCGACCAGCCCGTGAGCGTCGTGAAGTGGTCCAGCGCCGCCATCCCGGCCACGGAGTTCCCCCGGGCATCCAGCCCCGGGCTCCACACGCACAGCGTGCAGCGGCCCGGCACCACGGCCACGATGCCGCCGCCGACCCCGCTCTTCGCCGGCAGGCCCACCCGGTAGGCGAACTCGCCGGCCGCGTCGTACGTGCCGCAGGTCAGCATCACGGCGTTGATCCGCTTGGCCTCGCGCGCCTCCAGCAGCCGGCTCCCGTCGGCCCGCAGCCCGTGCCGGGCCAGGAAGCCGCCGGCCACCGCCAGATCCCGGCAGGACATCTCGATCGAGCACTGCCAGAAGTAGTGCTCGATGACGCTCGGCACCGGGTTCTCCAGATTGCCGAACGACGCCATGAAGTGCGCCAGCGCCGCGTTGCGGTCCCCGTGGTCGGCCTCCGAACCGGCCACCGCCTGGTCGAACGCCAGCTCCGCGTTGCCGCTCTCGGCCTGGAGGAACTCCAGCATCGAGGTGCTGGCGTCGCCGGTCATGGTCAGCAGCCGGTCCGTCACCACCAGCGCGCCGGCGTTGATGAAAGGATTCCGCGGAATGCCGTTCTCCCACTCCAGCTGCACCAGGGAGTTGAACGCCGTCCCCGAGGGCTCGCGCCCGACCCGCTGCCAGATGTCGTCGTCCCCGTGGGACCCGGCCATCACCAGCGCCAGCGAGAACGCCTTGGAGATCGACTGGACCGAGAACGGGACCTCCCAGTCGCCGGTCCCGTACACCTCGCCGTTGATGTCCGCCACCGCGATCCCGAAGCGGTCGGGAGGCACTTCCGCCAGCGCGGGAATGTAGTCGGCGACGTGCCCGCGCCCCACGAACGGCCTCGCATAGGCCGCTACCTCCTCAAGAACGGCCTGGTAGTCCATACCGGACACGCTAACCCGGCCCGAGGAGTGCCCCCATAGGAGCCCCCGCCAGCGACTTCACCTCGCGTGCCAGATGGGCCTGGTCCGCGTAGCCGGCGCGCGCCGCGACCTCGGCGTAGGGGACGCCGGCGCGGGCCAGTTCCAGCGCCCGCACCAGCCGCAGCACCCGGCCCAGCGTCTTCGGCCCGTACCCGAAGACCGCCAGGCTGTGCCGGTGCAGCCGCCGTTCGCCCATCCCGGCCAGCCGGGCCACCTCCGCCACCGGCCGGCCGCGCCCGAGCCCGGCCACGATCGCCGCGGTCCGCCCGTCCCGGCCGGGCAACTCGCCCCGGGCCCCGGCCCCGGGGGCCCACCGCCCGGCCGCCCGCAGCGCGTCCCGCGCGGCCTCCTCCAGCACCGCGCCGGGGTTGCCGGCCGCCGCCCGCTCCGCCAGTTCCCGGGCCCGCCGGGCGCCCCACAGGTCCTCCAACGGCACCCGCCGGTCCCGCAGTTCGTGCGCCGGCGCCCCGAAGACGGCCGGTCCCTGGCCGGGCGCGAAGCGCAGCCCCACCCAGCGCGTCCCGGCCGGCACCGGGCTGCCGGGCGCCTGCGGACCGGTGTCCGGCCCGGCCACCAGCAGCCGCCCCGCGCCCCAGATCAGGTCCGTGCAGCCGTCGGGCAGCACCGGCCCCGCACCGGGCACCGTGACGGTGCGCCACAGCACCGCCCCCGTCAGCCGCGAGGCCCGCTCGCGGTACGGTCCCCGAGCGGCCCGGCCGCCGTCCGCCCCGGATGCGCCAACCGGCTCACCCATGTCGCGCTCCTCGCCCACATCCCCCAGCCTGGCACGGGAACCCCACGGCCGTCCCCGCCGTTGATCCCATACGCAACCGACACCGACCGGGCCCGCCGGCCCGCACGCCAGGGAGGCAGCAATGTCAGGGTTTCTCGACCGCGCCAAGGAGCAGGCGAAGCAGGGCCTGGCCCAAGGCAAGCAGAAGGTCGACGAGTTGCAGCAGCACCGCGCGGGCAACGACCTGCTGAGGAAGCTCGGCGCGGCCTACTACGCCGAGCGCCGCGGCAGCGGCACCCCCGAGGCCACGCAGAACGCCCTCAGCGCCCTCGAAGCCCACATCGCCACCCACGGCGACGGCTTCCTGCACGGCTGACGGCCCGCCCGGCCCACCGCACCCCCGTCCCTCCCCTTCCTCCGCTCCCTCCCCACTCCCCCGTGCCCCACCCCGAACCCCAGGCACTCCGCCCCCGTCTCCCCTCCCCCCTCCAGGAGGTCGACGACGCGTCCTTCGCCCGCCGCGGCGTCCGCCTGCTGCTCAAGCGGGACGACCTCATCCACCCCGCCCTCCCGGGCAACAAGTGGCGCAAGCTGGCGCCCAATCTGCGGGCCGCGGCCGAGGCGGGCGACCGCGCGCTGCTCACCTTCGGCGGCGCGTACTCCAACCACCTGCGCGCCACGGCCGCCGCCGGCCGGCTGCTCGGCCTCGCCACCGTCGGGGTGGTCCGCGGCGACGAGCTGGCCGGCGCCCCGCTCAACTGGTCGCTGGCCCGCTGCGCCGCCGACGGGATGCGGCTGCACTTCGTCGACCGCGCCACCTACCGCCGCAAGACCGACCCTGACGTCCTGGCCGCCCTCCGCGACCGCTTCGGCGCCTTCCGGCTCATACCGGAGGGCGGCAGCAACGCCCTGGCCGCGCGGGGCTGCACGGAGCTGGGCCGCGAGCTGCGCGGGCACGCGGACACCGTCGCGGTGGCCTGCGGCACCGGCGGCACCCTGGCCGGGCTCGCCGCCGGCCTCGGCCCCGGTCAGCGGGCGCTGGGCGTCCCCGTCCTCAAGGGCGGCAGCCCGCACTTCCTCCACGAGACGGTCGCCGACCTCCAGCGGGCGGCCTTCGGCGGCGCCTGCGGCGACTGGTCGCTGGCGGAGGACTTCCACTGCGGCGGCTATGCCCGCCGCACCCCCGAACTGGACGCGTTCGCCGACGCCTTCGAGCAGCGGCACGGCCTGCCCGTCGAGCGGGTCTACGTCGCCAAGCTGCTGCTCGCCCTGACCACCCTGGCCGAGCGGGGCGCCTTCCCGCCCGGCAGCACCGTCGCCGCCGTCGTCACCGGCACCCCGTAGATGAGTGAGTCCGAAGTCCCGCCTGCCTCGCGACTTCGGACTCACTCATCCAGGCCCCGGACGTGGCGCGCGGGTCACGGCGTGCCCTCCCGGTAGGCGGCCGCCTCCTCCAGGTCCAGCCGCCGCAGCAGCGTCCGCATCATCTCGTCGTCGATCCGCCGGGCGTCCCGCAGTTCGACGAAGACCCGCCGCTCGGCGTCGATCATCTCCCGGGCCAGCCGCCGGTAGGTGTCGTCGGCGGACTCCCCGGTCACCTCGTTGACCGCGCCCAGCCGCTCCCAGACCGCGTTGCGGCGCCGCTCCAGGACGCCGCGCAGCCGGTCGGCGAGGGGCCCCGGCAGCGCGTTGCGCTCGTCCTGGAGCAGGGCGTCGAGCCGGGCCTCGGCGGCCCGCGACGCCTCGTTCTGGGCCTGCGCCTCGGCCAGCGTCCCGGCCTGGGCGTCCGGGGCGGGCAGGCGCAGCGCCCGGATCAGCGGCGGCAGCGTCAGCCCCTGGACGACCAGGGTGCCGATGACGGTGGTGAAGGTCAGGAAGAGCACCAGGGTGCGGGCCGGGAAGGGGCCGCCGCCGTGCACCGTCGCCGGGACGGAGAAGGCGATGGCCAGCGAGACCACCCCGCGCATCCCGGCCCAGCCGACGACGACCGGTGCCTTCCAGGTGGTGTCCGGTTCGCGGTCCCGGATCCGGGCCGACAGCAGCCGCGGCAGGTACGTCGCGGGAAAGACCCACACATAGCGCGCCAGCACCACGACGCCGAACACCACCACCGCGTACCCGAGGGCCCGGGCCGCGCCGAACTCCCCCAGGCCGCGCAGCACGACCGGCAGTTGGAGCCCGATCAGCGCGAAGACCGCGGACTCCAACACGAAGGAGACCATCTTCCACACCGCCTCCTCCTGGAGCCGGGTCTCGAAGTCGACCTGCCAGGAGCGGTGCCCCAGGTAGAGGCCGACGACCACGACGGCGAGCACCCCGGAGGCCCCGACCTGCTCGGCGGCGGCGTACGCGGTGAACGGGATGAGCAGCGAGAGGGTGTTCTCCAGGAGCGCCGACTCCCGCAGCCGGCGGCGCAGCCAGTGCAGCGGCACCATCAGCACCAGGCCGACCCCGACGCCGCCGAGGGACGCCACGGCGAACTCCTTCAGCCCCTCGCCCCAGGTGGCGCCGGTGCCCACCGCGGCGGCCAGCGCCACCTTGTACGCGGTGATCGCGGTGGCGTCGTTGACCAGCGACTCGCCCTGGAGGATCGTCGTGATCCGGTGCGGCAGGCCCAGCCTGCGGGCGATCGCGGTGGCCGCGACGGCGTCCGGCGGCGCGACGACGGCCCCCAGGACCAGCGCGGCGGTCAGCGGCAGGCCCGGCACGACCAGGTAGGCCGCGTATCCCACGACGAGCGTCGCGAACAGCACATAGCCCACGGAGAGCAGCCCCACAGGACGCAGGTTGGCCCGCAGGTCCAGGTAGGAGGCTTCCAGGGCAGCGGTGTGCAGCAGCGGGGGCAGCAACAGCGGCAGCACGATCTGCGGGTTGAGGGTGTAGTCCGGGATACCGGGGAGGTACGAGGCGCCGAGCCCCGCGGCGACCAGCAGCAGCGGCGCCGGCACCGGAGTGCGCCGCGCCAGCCCGGCCACCCCCGCACTGCCCGCGACCAGCAGCAACAGCGGCATCACGTTCACACCCGCACCGTCCCCAGCGTCCCCCGCCGGCCGTCCCGGCGATCTAACCTGGCCATCATGAGCGAGTGCAGCGAGCGAGTCATGGAAGGGTGCCTGCCTTGCCCGTGCGCGGCCGGGCGGATCGGGGTGCCGGCATGAAGGAGTGCACGCACGTACCGGAGCTCCCGCACGGCGAGCCGGCCCCGCTGAGCGAGACGTGCCTGGAGTGCCTGGCCGCCGGCAGCCACCCGGTGCAGCTGCGGCTCTGCCTGGTGTGCGGACACGTCGGCTGCTGCGACTCCTCCCCGTACCGGCACGCCACCGCACACTACGAGCAGACCGGCCACCCGGTGATGCGGTCCTTCGAACCAGGCGCCTCCTGGCGCTGGTGCTTCGTCGACGAGTCCCTGGTCTGAACCGGGCCCCACGGCTTCCGGCGGACCCCCACGGAGCGCTTCGGGGCGCGGGCTTAGCCTTGCGGCATGATCCGCGAAGCCACGCCCGACGACGTCCCCGTCATCCTCGCCATGATCGGCGAACTCGCCGCCTACGAGCGGGCCCCCGAGGCCGCGCAGGCCACCGAACCGCAGCTGAAGGAGGCACTGTTCGGCCCGCAGCCGGCCGCCTTCGCGCTGATCGCCGAGGACGCCGGCGGGCCGGTCGGCTTCGCCCTGTGGTTCCGGAACTTCTCGACGTGGACGGGCACGCACGGTGTCTACCTGGAGGACCTGTACGTCCGCCCCGAGGCGCGCGGCGGCGGCCACGGCAAGGCACTGCTGGCGGCCCTCGCCCGGATCTGCGTGGCGCGCGGCTACCAGCGTTTCGAGTGGTCGGTCCTGGACTGGAATTTGTCTGCCATCGGATTCTACAAGTCGCTCGGCGCCCTCCCCCAAGAGGAGTGGACGACGTACCGCCTCACGGGTGACGCCCTGGGCAGGCTGGCCAGCGAGGCATAGCTCTCCATTTATCAGCACGGTTCAGAAGCCCCGCCCGCAGGGCCGCAGAGCAGCGGGCGGACGGGGCCGGTTGAAGCGGGTCAGTCCTCGTTGGGCGGAATGATGAAGCCTCGCGTGGGACCGGCCTGCGGCTTCCCAGGGGGCTCGGGATTGGCCTCCCGGAACTTCGCCACGACGGCCGCCAGGGCGTCAGCGGTGGTGTCCCTGCGTCGGGTCGAGTCAGCGCTGTCGTACACACGCCAGTCGCCAGCCGCGTGCTCCGGGTCTTCCGGCGCGACGACTCCCGGGATGCCGAGCCGCCGGAGCGTGACATCCACCAGGCGGGCCTCTTCCGCGTTCATGAACTCACCCTTCCATCGTGCGTCCGGGGAGCCTAGTCACCGTCGCCACCATGCGTGGCACAGTTTCCAGGGTTGATCGGGCCGCAGCCTCCCGGCTTGGGGGTGTGGGAGCAGTTGGCCGCCACGGGGACCAGGGCTTCGGTCGGCCCCGTCCACAGGTCGCGGTCCACCTGGTGTCCGGCTTCCTCGATCAGGGCCACCGTGCGCGTGAGCGCCTGCGGGTCGTGGCGTTGGGCGTCGGGTCGCTCCGGGTAGTGGTGCACGAACCGCCCCAGCCCTTCGCACAGCTTGGCGTACGGCCCGGTGTGCAGGATCAGTGCGTGCCAGCCCTCGTCCACCACGTTGGACGGCGTGATCCTCATAGTGGGGAACTTGGCCGCCGTGTGAACGAACTTCAGCGCTTCCGTGCTGATCCGGACCGCCGTAGCCTCGTCCATGCCGGGGTTGTTGTCGCGAACCGTTGCGACGACACCCCCGAACGCGGCAGGGGTGAGTAACGCGCGTACGTCTCGCATGTGCGTGCCTCCTTGTTGTGGTTCACCGATGGCCCGTCCCGGCTGCTGACCTGCCAGGGCTTCCGGCAGCCGGGCGGGCGTCTGGGTGCTTCGGCTGTCCTGGGTGCCGAAGCGGGTGCCCTCACCGCCCAGGGCGGCACCCCGGTAAAGGGGCGGACCGGAGCCGGAGCCTGAGCGCGTCCACTCAGGCCGGGCACGTCTGCCCGTGCTCGAAGGCTTGCCGATCGGGGGACTTCCGGCCGCCCGCCGCAGGGCAGTTGGGCCGGCGTATTCGGCCAGGGGAAGCGGTCCGGCGACGTTCACAACGGTTCGCCGTGCCCCCGGCGGTGATTCCTGATCTCCCGAGCAGCGGCGCAGGCAGATGCCCAATCGTTCCGCTTCCGGGCCTGGCTCCGCTGGAAGTCCAGAGCGGCGCACACCTTGCAGCTCGGCGCCGGGACGCCGTCCAACAGCCAGGCGTCCAGGTGGAGTTCCACAGGTGGTTGGCTGTACCGAATCGGGTTGCTCATGGCTTCTCGCCGTCCCCTCGCGTGTCGGTGCACGGAGCATCCCGCCGCCCAGTGACACGCCGTAGGGGCATTCCTAGGGGCAAGTGGGCTGCCAGTGGGGATTGGTGATCCACCTAGTGGCACTTGTAGGGGCACCATGGGGGCATGGCCATCGGGGAACTAATCACGGACCTCCGGAAAGCGCGCAGCTGGTCGCAGGGACGGCTGGCGTCAGCGATCAACGATGCCTTCGGCACGAATCTGGACCGGGAGTACATCAGCCGCTGGGAGCGTTCCAAGGTGACACCGGGGCCGTTCTACCTCCGGTGCCTCTCGGCCGTCCTCGACGTGCCCCTAGCCGTGCTGGAGGGTGAAGTGAAGCGACGTAAGTTCTTGTCCGATGCGGCGGCGACCGCCATAGCGCCTCTCGTGGCCTCTGACCTCCTGACCGCAGGGTTCAGTGCCCGACTCGCTGGCGGGCCTTCAGGAGACGACTGGGAAGACAAGCTGGCCACCTACGGAACCGAGTACATGAGTCTCGGCGCCGCCGACATTCAGCGACGGGTCTCCGGTGAACTCGTCGTCGTCCAACAACAACTGGACAACCCGCACCTCTGGTCCGTGGCCTCCCGCCTCATGACCCTCTACGCCAAGACGTTCCCCGGCTCCGACGGCTCCAAGGCCGTGAACTGGTACCGCATGGCCGCCAGGGCCGCCGACCAATCCGGGGACGATCAGGCTCGGGTGTGGGTCCGGGGGCGTGCGGCCATCGCACTCGGGTACGAGGGCGCCTCCCTCGGAGTCGCGGACGTACTCGCCGATCAGGCAATGGCCATCAGCGACAAGCCGTCGCTGGGGCTCCTCAACGCCATCATGGGCAAGGCCCATGCGGCGGCGATCCGTGGCGACCACGCAACGGCGCGGAAGTTGATGGACCAGGGACGCCACGCCTTCGACAAGGCCGCGTCGTACGAACAGACCTCGGACTACGCCGTTCCGTGGTGGCGCATGAACGTCTTCGTCTCGCTGCTGGCCGCGCGGCTCGGAGACGAGGGCACAGCGGTAGCGGCGCAGGACGCGGCGCGAAGGGAACTGCCCGCCACATTGCCCCGGTTCGCAACACACCTTGAGATGCACCGGGGGCTCATGCTCGCCCGCTCGGGAGACAAGGCTGGAGGCGCAGCGTACGCGAGGGGTGCCCTGAACGCCTTGCCACCCGAAAAGCACTCACTTACGTTGCGGCTCCTCATGGCGGAAGTAGAAGCTGCCTAATCGCAAGAAGGCACATTGGGCAGGCTCCGCAAATTCTTCCGGGCTTGGGCTGAAACGTGCGTTAGTAGCGCTTGAGCCCTGCCGTTTATTAGGCATCTCTGTAGGTCAACCGCCGAGTGTGGTGCACTCGGCCCCCTCTGACGACCTTGGAACCCGTACAGATTCCGAGCCGCTATCACGCTTCGGCCTTTTCTCAGAAAGTGGCCTGGGTCACCCCCAGGCCAAATCGGACATTTAGATAGTTCGAACTTTGAACAACCTTCGTGTCGTCAAACTGCGCGGAACCGCAACTCGCTGGTATTCACGCCAGCTCTCCCGGATGCCGCTCCACCGGCCTCCGCCTGGACACCCGCCTCCACCTGGCCGCCGCGCCCTCCGCGCTGGACTTCCGCGCGTGATGCCACCGGCACAGAGCCTGAAGGTTCGCCGGGTCGTGATCGTCGCCCGGGATGAAAGGGAGGGAGCCGAGCCCATGGCGGATTCGGCTCCCTTTCCTTTACGCCTTGTTGAGGCTGATTCTCTGGATAGCCGCCGGATGCGGGAAGGCGTGTGCCGCTCGCATGGTGGCCTTGATGGCTACCTGGTCCCGCGTAAACCTGGCGTGCTTGGAAACGTCCAGGGTCACGTCGCGGCGCATGACAACCATCACCCGGTCCCGGGGAACCGCCCAGACGGTTCCGGCGGTCACCGCGTTGGAGACGTACATCGGAACGCCCAACACCGTGCGTCGCGTCGGCGCGGTCGGATCGGAACCCAGCAGCGGAACGTTGCTGTCCTTGGTCTGCTTGAGCTTGCCCAAAGTCAGGGCGTCTGCCGGATTCGCCGCGAACGCCGTGATGGTGGCGCCCACGTCCTCAGCACGGTTGATGGCCTCCTGGAACGCGTCCAGGTTGGTGAACTTGGCCCCAGCGTCCACGATGCCCACGCCGTCCACGGCCTCCAGGCCCGCCGGGTTCGGGGCGGAGAGGGCACCGAAGAACGAGCGGTCCAGGGCCCCGGCGATCGAGCGGGCCAGCCCATCTCCCACGAGCTTCTGCGCGTCCGGGTCGCTGTCCTCCGCCAGTTCGGACGACACGATGGACAGACCCGCGCACTTGGCGGGGACGACCTCCAGCTCTCCCAGCATGGCGTCAGTGGGGGCTATCTCTTCCCCCTCCGCCACGAACGAGGCGCCCGCGTCGGTGTGGACGATCGGGATATGAACCTTGGTGCTGCTCGTCTTCAGCGTGCTGGCGACCTGGAGGGCGACGCTTTCCCGTTCCACGGGCTGGACGATCAGCGGGCCGTAGTCGTCGGGGGTGATGCCTGCTACGCCGGGAGTGGTAGTCAGAAGAGACAAGTAGTTGTCCTTGCTTGGTAGTTGAGGTGATCAGAGTGCGGAGCGGAACAGGCCGTCCCAGGTGGCCCGGCGCTCCTCGGACGGGGTGAGGCCCCCGCGCCCGATGCCAGGCGGGTTGTGGGCCGTATGCATGGCCTGGTTGATGGCGCACGCCACGGCTTCCAGGCGGTCCGCAGGGAAGTCTTCGGGGAGAGCCTGGACGATCTCCTGCGTCACGTAGTGGTATCGGCGTACAACGGCCACCATGGCGTCCGCGCGGTCCCGCTCGGCCCTCTCGGCCGCCAGGCGGTCCCGCTCCTCCTCCAGCTCCCGGACACGCCCCTGGAGCGCTTCCGTCTCAGGTGCTGTGCCGCCGTCTGCGGGGTCCTGTGCAGTCTCGGATGCCGCCAGGGTCGCAACTGCTTCCGAAGCCGCCAGGGAGGCGCCTGCAGTCGTCTCGGTCTGCTCAGACACCGCCGTGGTGCACCTCGTTCGCCGTGGAGTAGATCGGGCGCATGGCGAACTTGGCCTCTGCCTCCGTAATGCCGCCGTTGTTGAAGGCGTTGCGGACTACTTCGCCAAGGTCCTTCGCGACCTTCTCCCGTACGGCGGAAACTTCCGAAATACCGGCATGGTCGGCATCTTCGCGTGCGAGATCCAGGGCGGCGCAAAGGGCAGCGAGGACCCGCCGGGTCAGATTGATGCGGTCAAAAATCACGGTTCCTCCAGGGGGAGTTCTAGGCATGTGAAAACCCCCCGCTCCGGGGGTACCGGAGCGCGAGGTGGGGTGGCCGGTTGGTAGCGCAGAGCGCGCACCCGGACGCCGCCGGATGGAGAACCCCCTACGTAGCGGGGCCCTGCTTCTGAAACCATTTACTGGGGGTCGTGACACCCCCTGCTGGCCCACTAGCTGAGGGCCCGCTGCAGTGGGCAAGCAGGGCACTGTCCTGTGACTCCTGAATAGGCCAGCCGGCCGGAAGTCCCTAGTTCCCTTGTCGGGTGTTCGCCAGAGGGTGTCTCCGGCGCTCCGGCCGAGCAGGGCAAAAAAGTGTCCTTTCTTCAAATCCCTCATATACACGTAAGAGGGTTTGAGAGAGGGTTACTTTTTTGCCCTGGGGTTCAGGCAGCGGGGAACACCCTTGGCGTACCGGGCGAGTTCAGAATCGCAACGGGGGCGATTCTGACCCCGGCGGTGCCCCCGTACTCGGGAGTCAGACGTATGCCCGTGAGATGCCAGGTGCCGTCTGTCTTGACTTCCCGGACGCCGGACTCAGCTAGCCGGAACTTGGTGAACTGCGGCGTGAAGCGGTTGCGGGCAATGCCGTTGGCGTCCTTCCACTCCTTCAGTGCTTGGTTGAACTCGGACCGCCGGACCTTGGCGTCCGCGTCGAACACGAACAGGTCGTCAATCAAGGGCGCCAGCGGGTTTACAGCTTCCTTGTGCTTGCGCGTGGTAGCGCTTACTGCCTCTGGCGACTTGAGCCCGTCCCTGTGGTAGCGGACGGCTCCCCGAACGCACCATGCCGCGATCCCTTCAGCCTCTGCGGCCAGTGCTTCGTCCAGGTGGCGGTCCTCCCGTCCGGCGAACGACTCGGTGAACTCCACGGCTCGCACGCGAGACCAGATGGCCGCGCCCTGGCTTTGGAACTGGGGCAGGTAGTTGGACAGCAACACGATCAGGTACCGGGGCACGTATTCAAACGTCTCCCGGTATAGGTGCCGAGCCTGAATAGAGTCCCCGCCCGCGTGGCGCTTGAGGACTTCATCGTTCATGGGCGCGCCTTCGCTACCCTCGGACGCCGTGACAATGCGGGCGGTGCGCATCCGCGCTATGTCCTCAGTGTGAGAATTCCCGCCCCTTTCGAAAACGCTGAAATCCACGTCCTTGACGATGCTGGGGCCGAAGACATTTTTCAGAGCCCGAATAATGGTTCCCTTGCCATTGCGACCCTTGTCCCCGAACCACACGGCGAATGCGTGCTCCCGGTTGTGCCCGGTGATGCCGTACCCGATCAGGGTTTGCATGTAGTCGATGACTTCCGACTGACCGGGAAACACACCGTTCAGGAATTGCAGCCAGCGCGGACACTCAGCGTCTGGGTTGTAGTTCGTCGGCGCGGTCTGCGTGAGTAGGCATTCCGGGTACGCGGGGCGCAGCTCGCCAGTATCCAGGTTTACGATCCCATTGGAGAACGTCAGCAAATGCGGATGCGCGTCCACGGAGGAAGCGTCAACATGCAATTCTGGGAGGGATTCCAGTTCTGTGGCGATCGCCTTGCGGTGGTGTGCTCGACGCAGGTTCATCGCTGCTTCCGCCAGCCAGTCGGCACCGCCTTGGCCTGCTTCGGCGAGTAGACCGTTGCTGACCTTTGTCATTCCATCCATGGCGGGCGCCTGCTTGTGCCCTATCTCCCATGCGGTCCCGTTCCACTGCATCCAGCCAAGTTGCGGGGAGAAGCACACGCGTCCATCGAACCGCTCCGCGCAGAAATGGGCGTAATCAACGTGACGGATTCCGTCCTTGTTCGACAGACGGTCCTGCCATTTTGAATCGGTGGTCACCACTGCTCCCCCTGGTCGCCTTTGTAAGATTCGGCAATATTGCGACGTTGTTCTGTACGTTCCCTTTCCCGGTGGCGGCCGTTGTCGCCGCTACTGGATTCCGGGTACGGGTCCTTGAAAAATATCTGCTCGTAAATAAGGCAACCGTCTTCGGTGGTCAAATCCCCTAGTGCGTCTTCAAGCCACGCAATCATTGCCGTGATGCGTGCGTGTGCTTGTTCCACTCGGCTCGGTGGTTTCCCAGTCATTCGTCGTTCCTGTCTTCGTGTTCGCCGCCCGTACAGCGCGTACCGATGTCGTTCACTGGGGCGCGTGACACCCGGCGCCGAACGTTGGCCGGCGGCTGAATGTGCGGACGGCGAGTTGTTCCCGCTTCTATCCCCGTACACAGGGACCCGTGACAGCCCGCCGCACGCCGCGCCCGGCGGGACGGGACACCGGGACAGCGAAAAGGGCCCACCCCCGAATGGGGCGGGCCCTTGGGCATCGTGTCGGCGCTACGCCGCTTCGCGCGCCTCATTCGGCTCTTCACGGAAGCACACCGGAACGTAAGTGTCTTCCTCGCCAGCCCACGCGGGTCGGACGCCTACCTCCTCCCGTACTACATAGACCCGCTGAAGAATCAGCCCCAACACATCCCGGCGAGCTTCCAGGACCTTGCCGTCCCCGCCCGCCAACGCCTGCTGGGCCTCCTCAGGGTCCAACAACATGGACAGGTCGATGGTCGGTTCCGGAAGTTTGGACAGCGCACCTTCCACGGCGGCCAGTTGCTCAGAGATACGTGAACGCAAGCGGTCGTAGCGGGCTGCCCCTTCCGCGTCGTCGAACTCTCCACGCTCCCATCGGGCGATCTCCAGGGCCTCCAAACGAGTGCGGAGGGAGTGGGCTTTGGCGTCGAACTCGGACCGCTCCGCGTCGTACTCCGGCGCGTAAGTCTTCAGCCATCGTTGTGCCACCGCGTGAAGCATCGGGTCATCCGGCTCCATGGCTGCCAGCTTGGACAGCACGCAGTCCGCCACCAGTGCCTCCAAGGCCGGTGCCACGACGCTCCGGCCGGAGCACGGGTGTCCGTGCAGCTGAGAGATACACCGGTAGTAGCTGCGACGCGGAGGCTTCCGCCGATTGCCGACCATGGCGCCACCGCAGTCGCCGCAGCGAATGAATCCGGCAAGGAGGAATGTCACCGACCGTCCCGGCGACGCGCCCTTGCCTGTGCGCTTACCCGGCTTCCGGATCGTGGTCTTGCGCGAGTCGAGACGGGCCAGGATGCGGCGGTGCTCCGCTGCCGTGATCAAGCCATCCGCCACGCGTATGGGTTCGCCTTCGGAGTCCTCGACGAGGTTCCCCCGGTGAACGAGGTAACCGGCCAGCACCGGTGACGCCAGGATGTGCCGGACTGTCGTCAAGCCCCACGTGTTGCGGAACGGTATGGGGGTCTCCTCGATCTTGGCGGCCTCGTCGTCCCGCCCTGCCGCGCGGAGCTTCGCCAGCAGTTCTGTCCGCTTCGCGTGCCGAAGGGATGGAACACCCTCCGCCGTGAGTCGTGCCGCGATGCCCCGCAGCGTTCCCCCGGCCAGGTACTCCTCCACCATGCCGCGCACGACAGCTGCCTCTGTCGGGTGCGGCTCCAGCCGACGGTCACGGTTGACCACGTATCCGAATGGCCGCTCCTTGGTCCACCGCCCCTTCTCCCGGTCACGGAGCTGGCGGGAGGAGACACGGAGCTGGATGTTCTTGGCTTCCTCCTTGGCCTGTTCCGCCAGGAACGACGCCAGGGTGACCCACCCGGGGTTGGCGGAGTCCAGGTTGTCCTTCAGGGAAATGAAGCGGACTCCGGTGTCCTCCACCAGCTCCACGATGTCCGCAAGCTGGCGGATGCCCTGGCGGGTCACCCGGTCGATCTTCCAGGCGATGAGGAACGCCGGGCGCTGCTCTTGGACGTAGGCCGTCATGGCGTCGAACTGCTTGCGACGTACCTTGGCCTTGGATGCGGAGACGACTTCCCTGAAGACCTTGATCTCCGCGTCCGGCCCGGCCAGGTCCCGGGCCCGCTGCACGCAGTCCGCTTCCTGGCCCTCCAGGGAGTCGGACACATGTGAATCATGAGAGAGCCGTAGGTAGAGGACGACGACCGGATGACTGTCGGTGTGAGGCATGGTTCCCGCTTCGTTCGTGCCAGGTTTCGCCTCCGTTCCCTGGGGGCCGTGACACGCAACGCAACGTGACTTTGCACGGCACACAAAGATCAGTGGTCGGTCCTGGACTGGAACGAACCGTCCATCGGTTTTTACCGGTCGATCGGTGCCCGCCCCATGGACGAATGGACGGTCTTCCGGCTCACTGGAGATGCGCTGCACGCGCTCGCGGACACCGCGCCCGCCAACGGAGCGTAATCGGCCGCGATTTGGGGGCACCGACCCCTACCACTGTCCGTGCCCGAGGTTTTACACTCTGTAACAGACGTGCTGTCGGCGAACCGGTGGCCGTCGTCCGGACGGCTGCCCTGCTCCTTCCGGGCGACACCGGCCCGCGGATCGCGATAGCGTCACTGCCGAACCACGAGCCGCGCCGGATCGTTCGCCTCGCACCCCGCGGGAGAACCGCCCGGCACGGACACCCGAAGTACGTGAAGTATCCGAAGCCCAAGAGCTTCGACACGCATTCCAGCTCTACCAGCTTGTGCCACCTTGGAGGTGAGGGTGTCCCAGATCGCAGGCGAGCCCGGGACTCAGGACTTCGTCGAAGTCCGTCTGCCCGCTGCGGGTGCCTACCTGTCCGTGCTGCGTACGGCCACCGCCGGTCTCGCAGCCCGCTTGGACTTCACCCTCGACGAAATCGAGGATCTGCGCATCGCGGTCGACGAAGCCTGCGCGATCCTGCTGCAACAGGCCGTCCCCGGCAGCGTCCTCAGCTGCGTCTTCCGGCTCATCGACGACGCGCTGCAGGTGACGGTGTCGGCCCCGACGACCGACGGCCGCGCTCCGGAGCGCGACACCTTCGCCTGGACGGTGCTCTCGGCACTGGCCGGCAAGGTCGACTCCAGCGTCGCCGAGGACCGCACGGTCACCATCAGTCTGTACAAGGAGCGCGGCGCCGGTCCCGGACCGTCATGACCGAACAGGGGGCCCCGTGAAAGATCTCGAACGCGGCGCGAGGATGGCGGCGGGCGCGGTCATCCCCGGGCAGCATGCCCAGCCGCACCCGACGGGCGCGGACGACCACGGCGGCCGGTTGGACGCGGCGGAGCAGGCAGAGCGGGCGGACCACATGGAGCAGAGCGAGCAGCAGGGCCGGCAGGCGGACCGGCAGGTTCCGCCGGCTGCCGGCGACCGGCCCGAGGAGCGGCACTCCCCGGCGCCGGAGGATCCGCACGACCGCGGCGGCGCCCGGGCGATGTTCTACGAGCTGCGCAAGCTCCCCGACGGTTCCCCGGAGCGCGCCGAGCTGCGCAACACCCTCGTCCGCATGCACCTGCCGCTGGTCGAGCACCTGGCCCGCCGCTTCCGCAACCGCGGCGAACCGCTCGACGACCTGACCCAGGTCGCCACGATCGGCCTGATCAAGTCGGTCGACCGCTTCGACCCGGAGCGCGGCGTGGAGTTCTCCACCTACGCCACGCCCACCGTCGTCGGCGAGATCAAGCGGCACTTCCGCGACAAGGGCTGGGCGGTCCGGGTCCCGCGCCGCCTCCAGGAGCTGCGGCTGTCGCTGACCACCGCGACCGCCGAGCTGTCCCAGCGGCACGGCCGGGCGCCCACGGTCCACGAGCTGGCCGAGCACCTGGGCATCTCCGAGGAGGAGGTGCTGGAGGGCCTGGAGTCGGCGAACGCCTACAGCACCCTCTCGCTCGACGTCCCGGACACCGACGACGAGTCCCCGGCGGTCGCCGACACCCTCGGCGCGGAGGACGAGGCGCTGGAGGGCGTGGAGTACCGCGAGTCCCTCAAGCCGCTGCTGGAGGACCTCCCGCCGCGCGAGAAGAAGATCCTGCTGCTGCGGTTCTTCGGCAACATGACCCAGTCGCAGATCGCCCAGGAGGTCGGCATCTCCCAGATGCACGTCTCCCGCCTGCTGGCCCGCACCCTGGCCCAACTCCGCGACAAACTCCTCGTGGAGGAGTAACCCACCCCGGTGGGGCGCAGCTTCCCCCTCCCCTTCGGGACGCGGGACCCCTCTCCGCCCCACCCCGCGGAAGCTCTCTCCGCGCCACCCTTCGAAAGCCCTCTCCGCCCCACCTCGCGGGAGCTCTCTCCGCGTCACCCCGTGGGCATCGCCTGCCCCGCTCCTCGGAATATCCCGCCGCCCGCCCCCGTTGAGGCCCCGCGAGGGGGCGCTCGCATCCCCTACGGGATCCGTTCGCCCCTCCCCTACGGGCCTCCCCGCCCGCCGCCCCGCGTCCTACGGCGTCCCGGTCCTACGGCGTCTCGCGCGGCCCGATGCCGAGCGCCGTCGTCGCCGTCGGGTTGACCAGCAGGACGAGCACGACCACCGCCGCCACCGCCAGCGCGGCCCCGGCGGCGATCAGCGCGCCGCCGCCCTTGACGAGCGTCCAGGCGACCGGCAGCGCCACGATCTGGGTGATCAGCGACGGCCCCCGGCTCCACCGCCGGCGCAGCCACAGCCCCCGCGCGGCGACCAGCGGCAGCACCGCCAGCGCCAGGATCGTCACCCCGCCCATCTCCGCCTGCTGCGGACTGTCCGGCGCCCCGACCAGGCCGTTGATCAGCATGTACGCGCCGAGGGCGGCCAGCGCCAGCCCCTCGACGGCGGTGAGCGCCGCGGCGGCGCTCAGCCGGGCGGGCCGCGGGCCGGCCGGCTCGGACACCGCCAGGGCGCCGGCGGCTCGCTTCGGGGACTGCTTCTGCTGACTGGTCACCCCAGCAGGGTAGCGCCGGGCCCCGCGCGCCGGTCGCGCCCGGACCCTGGACAGAAGTGAGGGCGGTACCGGCAGGTAGGTACGCTGCTGCACATGCGCGCACTTCTCGTGGTCAATCCCGCTGCCACCACCACGAGTGCCCGTACCCGTGAAGTACTCGCCCACGCACTGGCCAGCGACCTCAAGCTGGAGGTCGCCGAGACGCGGTACCGCGGGCACGCCCGCGACCTGGCCCGGGAGGCCGCCGAGGGCGGGCAGACCGACCTGGTGGTGGCGCTCGGCGGCGACGGCACGGTCAACGAGGTCGTCAACGGCCTGCTGTCGACCGGCCCCGACCCCGAGTCGCACCCCCGGCTCGCCGTGGTCCCCGGCGGCTCCACCAACGTCTTCGCCCGCGCCCTCGGTCTGCCCAACGACGTCGTGGAGGCCACCGGCGCCCTGCTGGACGCGCTGCGCGACCGCAGCGAGCGCACCGTCGGCCTGGGCCTGGCCTCGGGCACCCCGGGCAGCCCCGACGAGGGGGTGCCGTCCCGGTGGTTCACCTTCTGCGCCGGCTTCGGCTTCGACGCGGGCGTGGTCGGCCGGGTCGAGCAGCAGCGCGAACGCGGCAAGCGGTCCACGCACTCCCTGTACGTGCGCCAGGTCGTCCGGCAGTTCCTCGGCGAGGCCAACCGCCGCCGGGGCACCATCACGCTCGAACGACCGGGCGCGGAGCCGGGCACCACAGAGGTCGTCGAGAACCTCACGATGTCCATAATCTGCAACACCGCTCCCTGGTCCTACCTGGGCAACCGCCCGATCTACCCCTCCCCCGAGGCGTCCTTCGACACCGCGCTGGACCTCTTCGCGCTGGACAAGTTCTCGGTGCCGGCGGTGACCCGTTACGCCTCCCAGCTCCTCGCGTCCACGCCGGAGCGCGGCCCACGGGGCAAGCACGTCGTCTCCCTCCACGACCTCACCGACTTCACCTTGCATTCGCAGGTTCCGCTGCCGTTTCAGATGGACGGTGACCATCTGGGGCTGCGGACGAGTGTGACGTTCACAGGCGTACGCCGTGCACTGCGTGTGATTGTGTGAGCAGTAGGGCCTAAAGTCCTTTCACTCGAACGTTTAGGCTGGCTTCCACCCCCTGGAATGACGGCTGTGAGCTAGGCGACACCAAGGAATCAAAAAAAAGTTTCCGGAAGGGGTTGTATCCGCCGCCGAGGTTTGCGAGTCTCTTCATGGCGATCGGGACGGCCGCTCTACCGGCCCCCTTGAGAGCCCGAATCCTCCTCCTCATCCCACAGGACCGCACCAGTCCTTGACTGGCTTTCGGCCCTTCCCTTGTGGAGGGATTCGTGAAAGCGTTCACATTCACAAGCACGTTCCCGTCACACGAGGAGATGGAGCAGCCATGGACTGGCGTCACCGCGCCGTTTGCCGCGAAGAAGACCCCGAGCTCTTCTTCCCCATCGGCAACACCGGTCCCGCGCTGCTGCAGATCGAGGAAGCCAAGGCCGTCTGCCGCCGCTGCCCCGTCATGGAGCAGTGCCTGCAGTGGGCGCTCGAGTCCGGCCAGGACTCGGGCGTCTGGGGTGGTCTGAGCGAGGACGAGCGCCGCGCCATGAAGCGCCGTGCAGCTCGCAACCGGGCGCGCAACGCCAGCGCCTGAGCCAGCCACCCCGTGGCCCCCGAGAGCCGCAGCGCGCAGTACCTTCGATGCCTGCCCGGAGCTGAGACCCGGTCGTCATCGCATCGCAATAGCTTTGAGCCCCGGACCGAAACAGATCCGGGGCTTGTTGCTGTCCGGGGCCGATTCCCGCCCGGCGGGGAGCCGGCCCGCCCGGGTCCCGTCCGGCGGAGCGGCCCGGTGTCCTGACGACAGGACCTAGCGCTGCTTCACCTAGTGCTGCTTCTGCTGCTTCTCGGCGCGTACGGGGATGTCGAGGAGCACCTGGGTGCCGTTCTCGGGGCGGCGGACCATGTCGAACGTGCCGCCCAACTCCCCTTCCACCAGGGTCCGTACGATCTGCAGGCCCAGGTTTCCGGCGCGGTGCGGGTCGAAACCCTCGGGCAGGCCGCGGCCGTTGTCCTGGACGGTGACCAGCAGCCGGGGCTCGCTGCGGCTGCCGCCGCGGACCGCGGCGACCTCGACCGTGCCGTGCTGCTCCTGGTCGAAGGCGTGCTCCAGGGCGTTCTGCAGCACCTCCGTGAGCACCATCGACAGCGGGGTGGCCACCTCGGCGTCCAGGATGCCGAAGCGTCCGGTGCGGCGGGGGGTCACCTTGCCCGGAGCGATCTCCGCGACCATGGCCAGCACCCGGTCGGCGATCTCGTCGAACTCCACGCGTTCGTCGAGCGTCTGGGAGAGCGTCTCGTGCACGATCGCGATCGAGCCGACCCGGCGCACGGCCTCGTCGAGTGCCTCGCGGCCCCGCGCGGATTCCATCCGGCGGGACTGCAGCCGCAACAGGGCGGCGACGGTCTGGAGATTGTTCTTCACCCGGTGGTGGATTTCCCGGATGGTGGCGTCCTTGGTGATCAGTTCCCGTTCGCGGCGCCGTAGTTCGGTCACATCGCGCAGCAGAACCAGCGAACCGATATGCGTGCCCTTGGGTTTGAGGGGGATGGCCCGCAATTGGATCACCCCGTCGTTTCCCTCGACCTCGAATTCCCGCGGGGCCCAGCCGCTGGCCAGTTTGACCAGTGCCTCGTCCACCGGGCCACGGGCCGGGGCAAGTTCGGCGGTGGCCTGGCCGAGGTGGTGGCCGACGAGGTCGGCGGCAAGGCCGAGGCGGTGGTAGGCGGAGAGCGCGTTGGGGCTGGCGTACTGGACCACGCCGTCGGCGTCGAGCCGGATCAGACCGTCGCCGGCGCGCGGCGAGGCGTCCATGTCGACTTGCTGGCCGGGGAAGGGAAACGTTCCGGCGGCGATCATCTGGGCCAGATCGGAGGCGCTCTGGAGGTAGGTGAGCTCCAGCCGGCTGGGGGTCCGCACGGTCAGCAGATTGGTGTTGCGGGCGATCACCCCGAGCACCCGGCCCTCGCGGCGCACCGGGATGGACTCGACCCGCACCGGCACCTCCTCGCGCCACTCCGGGTCGCCCTCGCGCACGATACGGCCCTCGTCCAGGGCGGAGTCCAGCATCGGGCGGCGGCCCCGGGGGACGAGGTGGCCGACCATGTCGTCCTGGTAGGAGGTCGGTCCGGTGTTGGGCCGCATCTGGGCGACCGACACGTAACGGGTGCCGTCGAGGGTGGGGACCCACAGGACGAGGTCGGCGAAGGAGAGGTCGGAGAGCAGCTGCCATTCCGAGACCAGCAGGTGGAGCCACTCCAGGTCGGAGTCGCTCAGGGCGGTGTGCTGGCGTACGAGATCGTTCATCGAGGGCACACCTCGGAGCCTACCGGCGTACGGTATGTCTTGTGCCTGCACGGCCATGGACAGAGAAGAATGGTCCAGTCCAGAATGTGCGGTGCGGCACACTCCGGGAAAACCGGAGAACGGAAGCCTCCGCTCTCCCCGCACAGGAGGGCGGATCGAGGCCCACGGCGCTCTCTGCCCTGACTGCGCCCGGGCCTCCGATCGACCGGTCCCGGGACGGGGCCGTGCCCCCGACCGCACAGGGGGCACCTCCCGCCCGTAGTACGGGGTCGGCCGATGTCAGCTCCGGGCTGCGGTGCCGGACAGGTTGAGGGTCCTGTCCCGGCGCCGCGGCCCGCGGGTGTTTCCGGGGCGGGTGTTTTCGGGGGCTTTCCCTGCGGGGCCGATGCCCTGGATCTCGCGGAGGACTCCTTCATCCAGGTGCCGTCGTCAGGAGTTTGACGACAGGGGCCGGCCCCGCTCCTTCTCGGACGGCCAGGCGTGCATCGCCAGTTCGGCGACCGCCTCCAGCGTCGCGCGGTCCGTGCCGTCCCGGGCGGACTGCGACATCCCCGCGAGGATCGTGCTGACGTACTCGGCGAGCGCCGTGGCGTCCGTGTCGGCGGGAAGCCGGCCGGCGGCGATGTCGGCGCGGACCGCCCGCGCGATCTCCCGGACGTTGGCCTGCCGCTTCTCCCGCAGGGACGCGGCGACCTCGGCGGAGGCCGGCGCGGTGTTGAGTGCGGCGCTGATGACCATGCAGCCGCGCGGGCGGTCGGGGACGGTGTACTCGGCCGCGGCCTCGCGCAGGGCCCGCTCGACGCCGCGGCGGGCGGTCGGTTCCTCGGCCAGCGCGCGGGAGACGAAGCCGCCGTAGAGCCGTCCGTACACGGCGATCGCCTCGTCGAACAGCGCCCGCTTGTCGCCGAAGGCGGCGTAGAGGCTGGGGGCGCTGATCCCCATCTCGCGGGTGAGGTCGGCGATGGACGTGGATTCGTAGCCGTGCTCCCAGAAAGAGCGGATCGCCTTCTCCAGGGCCGTCTCCCGGTCGAACGACCGGGGCCGGCCGCGCTGCTTGGTCTCCTTGGCCACCATGGAGTGAATTCTATAGCGGTCGATAAGAAACGCGTGCTACGGTTTTATTTAGCGAGCACTACAGAAATGGCTCGCCGGACGACCGGGCGCGCGTGCGGATCGGACGCACGGGCGCGGAGACGAAGGGGAGGGTGCGCGATGGGTGCACTGAGCGGCAGGACGGCACTGGTGACGGGCGGCGGCCGGGGAATCGGCCGGGCGATCTCGGAGCGGCTGGGGCGGGACGGCGCACGGGTCGGCGTGCACTACGGGAGCGATGCGACGGCCGCGAAGGAGACGGTCGCGGCGATCGAGGCGGCGGGCGGCGAGGCGTTCGCACTGCGTGCGGAGCTGGGGGTGCCCGGGGACGCCGAGACGCTGTGGGCCGCGTTCGACGAACGGGCCGACGGAGTGGACATCGTGGTGAACAACGCCGGGATCAACAAGGCGCTGGACGGCACGTTGCGCCCCTTCGACGAGATCACGCGCGACGACCTCGAGCACCTCTTCGCGGTCAACGCCACCGCGCCGTTCTTCGTGATCCAGAAGGGGCTGTCCCGGCTGCGGGACGGCGGACGGATCGTCAATGTCTCCACCGGGCTGACGCAGACCGCCGCCAAGTCCGATCTGCTCGCCTATGCGATGTCCAAGGGCGGGGTCGACGTGCTGACCCGTTCGCTGGCACTGGAGCTCGGCCCCCGCGGCATCACGGTCAACACCGTGGCCCCCGGCGCGGTCGACACCGACATGAACGCCGCCTGGCTTCGCGGCGAGGAGAACGCCGCGGCGCGCACGGCGACCGGCGCGCGCTCTCCGCTGGGGCGGGTGGCGGACCCGACCGACATCGGCGACATCGTGGCGTTCCTCGCCTCGGACGACAGCCGCTGGGTGACGGGCCAGTGGATAGACGGCAGCGGCGGCGCGCTGCTCTGACGGGGCGGCATCCGCCGACGGGTTCCGGTGTGGGCACGCGCACCGGGCCGGGCGCCGTCGGGCCGGATGCCGTCCGGGCCGGGCGCGCTCGGCCACCGGTCCGGCCATCGGAGCGACGGGGTGCGGTGGGGAAAACGTGCGCTTTTGTTCAACGGTGCCACGGGGTCGCGTTTGCCCGCCTCTGCTAGATTGGTCTATACCACATAGCCCATTCTTCAGAACGGCAGGCCAAGCGTGGAAGTTGTCATCGTCCCGGACGCCGCCGCAGGCGGCGAGCTCATCGCGGAGGCCATCGCCACCCTGGTGCGCCGTAAGCCCGAGGCGCTGCTCGGCGTGGCCACCGGCTCGACCCCGCTGCCCGTCTACGAGGCCCTGGCGGCGAAGGTCCGGGCCGGTGCGGTGGACGCCTCGCGGGCCCGGATCTGCCAGCTCGACGAGTATGTGGGCCTGCCCGCCGGGCACCCCGAGTCGTATCGCTCGGTGGTGCTGCGCGAGGTGGTGGAGCCGCTGGGGCTCGACGAGAGCGCGTTCATGGGTCCGGACGGCACGGCGGAGGACGTCCAGGCCGCCTGCGAGGCGTACGACAGTGCGCTGCGCGACGCCGGCGGGGTGGACCTCCAGCTGCTCGGCATCGGCACCGACGGGCACATCGGCTTCAACGAGCCCTGTTCGTCGCTGGCTTCGCGGACGCGCATCAAGACCCTCACCCGGCAGACCCGGGAGGACAACGCCCGCTTCTTCGACAGCCTGGAGGAGGTACCGCACCACGTCATCACCCAGGGCATCGGCACCATCCTGGAGGCCCGCCATCTGGTGCTGCTCGCCACGGGCGAGGGCAAGGCCGACGCCGTGGCCCAGGCCGTGGAGGGCCCGGTCGCCGCGCTGGTCCCGGCCTCGGCGCTGCAGCTCCACCCGCATGCGACGGTGGTCGTCGACGAGGCCGCGGCATCCAAGCTGAAGCTGGCCGAGTACTTCCGCGCGACCTACGCCGCCAAGCCGGAGTGGCAGGGGCTCTGACGGGAGACGCCGCGGCCCGAGGGCCCGTACCGGTGCCGGGCCCTGGCGGGAGCGGCGCGGGTGCGGGCCCTCGGCGCATCGCGGCGCGGGGCGACGCGCCCCACGCGGTCGCCCCGCCCCGCCGGGCGGCGCCCCGCAGCCGTGGCGCGGCCGCCCGTCGGGGGCAGCCGGTGCGGACGCACGGCCCGTCGTAACGGCTGCCCGTCAGGGGGTGGTTGCCCGCCTCGGGGGCTGCCCTTCCCTTTCGAGGGCTGCCCCATCGCGGGCGCGGAGCCGCGGTCGGAGGTCTGCTCTGCCAGGGCCAGGCGCCGAAGTCGGCGGACTGCTCTGCCACGGCCAGGAGCCGGCGTCTGCGGGCCGGCCCCGTCCGTTCGGGCGGGGAGTTGGTGTCGTGGGCTGCTCCGTCCAGGCGGGGAGCTGGTGTCGAGGACTGGCCCATCGGGGCAGGGAGTTGGTGTTGAGGGCTGGGCCGTCGAGACGGAAGCCGAGGCCGGAAGGCTGCCCCATCCGGGCGGGGAGCCGAGGTCGAAGGGCTGCTCTGCCAGGGCCAAGCGCCGAAGTCGGCGGGCCGCTCTGCCACGGCCAGGAGCCGAGGCCGGAAGACTGCCCCGTCTGGGCGGAAGCCGAGGCCGGAAAGCTGCCCCGTCCGGGCGGGGTCTGGTGTCGGGGGAAGCGCCCGGGGGTGCCAGAGGGGGGTTGTCTTCTATGGCGCCTGGCCCGTGAGGGCTTCTGCTGCGGCCTGGGCGCAGACGCGGGCGGCGCCGTGGGTGGCGAGGTGCGGGGTGCCCTGGGGCGGGGCCTGGGGGACGCCCATCTCGACGACGGCGGTGCGCGGGCGGGCGGCCAGCAGGGTGTGCAGGGCGTCGGCCATCCACGGGTGGCGGTGCAGGTCGCGGACGACGGCCACGACGGGGCGGTCGCCGGCGGCGGTGAGCAGGGTGTCGACGAGGGCGCGGGGGCCGGCCTCGGCGTCCTCGGCCGTGTAGGCGGCGGTCCGGGTGCCGGGGAGGAGCCGGGTCAGTTCGGCGGCGACGCCCCAGGGGGTCTCGTCCCCGACGGCGATGTTGGCGAGGGGGGTGAAGGCGGCGACGTAGGCGGGTTCGGTGAGCGGTTCGTGCGGGGTGGTGGAGGTCAGGCGGAGGGCGCGGCGGGCGGCGGTCAGGCCGATCCCGGGGGCCGGCGCGGTCCGCTCCCCCGTGGCCGCGTTCCGGGTCCACCGCGCCAGGGCGCGGACGCGGGCCGCGGCGTCGGCGAGCCGTTCCTCGGGCAGTTCGCCCTCCCGGACGGCGTGCACCAGGGCGTCGCGGAGCCTCAGCACGGTGTCCTCGTCGGCCAGGCCGCCGCCGACGCAGATCGCGTCGGCCCCGGCCGCGAGGGCCAGGACGCTGCCGCGGGCGAGGCCGTAGGTGGCGGAGATCGCCCGCATCTCCATGCCGTCGGTGACGATCAGGCCGTCGAAGCCGAGGCCGCCCTCGGTGACGGGGGCGCGCAGCAGGCCGTGCAGGGCGGCCGGGCTGAGCGTGGCGGGGCGTTCGGCGTCCAGGGCGGGCAGCAGGATGTGGGCGCTCATCACGGCGCGGGTGCCGGCGGCCACCGCGGCGCGGAACGGCACCAGTTCACGTTCCTGAAGAGTCGTCAGGTCGGCGTTGATACGGGGGAGGTCGTGGTGGGAGTCGGTGGCGGTGTCGCCGTGGCCGGGGAAGTGCTTGGTGCAGGCGGCGACGCCGGCGGACTGCAGCCCCTCGACGTAGGCGGCGGTGTGCCGGGCGACGAGTCCGGGGTCGGCGCCGAAGGAGCGGACGCCGATGACGGGGTTGGCGGGGTTGGAGTTGACGTCGGCGGAGGGCGCCCAGTTGACGTTGATGCCGCAGTCGGCCAGCCGGCGGCCGAGTTCGCGGGCGACGTCGCGGGTCAGCCCGGTGTCGTCGACGGCGCCGAGCGCGAGGTTGCCGGGGAAGGAGGAGCCGCCGCGCACTTCGAGGCGGGTGACGTCGCCGCCCTCCTCGTCGATGGCGATCAGCAGGTCCTCGCGGGCCTCGCGCAACTGCCCGGTGAGCGCGGCGAGTTGGCCGGGATTGTGCACATTGCGGCCGAAGAGGGCGACGGTCGCCAGGCCCTCGTCGAGGCGGCGCAGCAGCCAGTCCGGTGCGGTGGTGCCGGTGAAGCCGGGCTGGAGGACGGCGAGCGCGTCCCGGGTGAGGGTGTCGGCGGAGCGGACGACGGTGGCCATGGGCTATCCCTTCACTGCGCCGGAGGTGAGACCGCCGACGGCCTTGCGCTGCAGGATCAGGAAGAGGACGAGGATCGGGAGGGCGAAGAGGGAGGCGGCGGCCATGGTGGCGCCCCAGTCGTCGCCGAACTGCGTCTGGAACTGCGAGAGCCACAGCGGCAGGGTGCCGGTGCCGGGTTCCTTGTTGAGCACCAGCACGAGCGGGAACTCGTTCCAGGCGGTGATGAAGCCGAAGAGGGAGGTGGCCATCAGGCCGGGGGCCAGCAGCGGCAGGACGACCCTGACGAACGCCTGGCGGCGCGAGCAGCCGTCCACCATCGCGGACTCCTCCAGCTCCTTGGGGACCGCGGCGACATAGCCGCGCAGCGTCAGGAGGGTGAAGGGGAGCACCATCAGCAGGTAGAAGAAGGTGAGCGGCAGCAGGCTGTTGAGCAGGTCGGCGTCGCGGACGATCAGATAGATCGAGATGACCATGACCTCCCAGGGTGCCATCTGGGCGACCATGAAGGTCAGCAGGATGCCCTTGCGGCCCTTGAACCGCATGCGGGCGAGGGCGAACGCGCCGCACAGCGCGATCACCAGCGACAGTCCGACGGCGAGCACGGTCACCAGGACGGAATTCCCCACCAGTCGCCAGAAGTTGGGGGCGTTCACCGCGGTCGCGAAGTGTTCGAGGGTGCCGTGGAAAGGGAGCCACACCGGGTCCTCGCTGAGGATGTCCCGGGCCGGTTTGAAGGCCGTGGCGAACATCCAGTACACGGGGAAGACGAAGAGCAGCGCGAGGACGGCGGCGGTCGCGTTGGGCCAGATCCGGCCGGCGAGTGAGCGCTTCACAGCGCGTCCTCCTCTTGCTTGAGCGTCAGGCGCAGGTAGTACGCGGTGAGGGCGAGCAGCACGACGAGGGTCAGGACGGAGATCGCGGCGCCCATCCCGAAGTGGAGGTTGCCGACGCCCTCGGTGAAGGCGTAGATCGGCAGCGTCTCGGTGAGGCGGTCGGGGCCGCCCTGGTTGACGGCGAAGATCTGCGGGAACGCCTTGAAGACCCAGATGACTTCGAGGAACGTCGTGGCCATGAAGAAGGGCCGCAGGAAGGGGAAGGTGACGGCGGTGAAGATCTTCCAGGTGCCGGCGCCGTCCATCCGGGCCGCCTCGTAGAGCTCCTTGGAGATCGTCGTGGTGGCCGCGTAGAGGTTGAGGGCCACGAAGGGGAGCGACTGCCAGACGATCAGGACGGTGATGACGAAGAAGGTGGACAGCTGCGTGCCGACCCAGTCGTAGCGGGCCATGGAGTGCCAACCGAGGTGGTCCAGCAGCCAGTTGACGACGCCGTAGCGGGAGTCGAAGAGCCACTGGAAGACGGTGGTGGCGGCGATCGACGGCATCGCCCAGGCCAGCACCAGCGCCATCGACAGCACCAGGCGCATCTTCGTGCCGAGCCGGGCCAGCAGCAGTCCGAGCAGGGTGCCGAGCACCATGATCAGAACGACGTTGACGGCGGTGAAGGCGAGGGTGCGGACGGTGACCCGCCAGAACTGCTCGCTGCCCAGGATCTCCTGGTAGTTGCCCAGCCCCCGCCAGTCGGTGAGGTGCTGGATCAGCTCCTTCATGTTGAGGTTCTGGAAGGAGAGCACCAGGTTGCGGACGAGGGGCCAGCCGAGGAAGACCGCGGTGGCGAGCAGGGCCGGGAGCAGCAGCAGGTAGGGCGCGCCGCGGGCGGCCCGCCGGCCGCCGGGGCCGCGCCGGGCGGGCGGCGCGCCGCCCTTGCCGGTCCGTGGCGCGGTCCTCCCCGCCGCTTCGTCGAGCTGCACTGCCATGAGCGTGTGGTCCCCTCGTTCCCGTGGTTGCGCCTGTGGTGCCGGTGGAGGCGGCCGGGCGTACGGGCGGGGGCCGGGGCGGCCCGGCCGGGCCCGTACGCGTCCGGTGGCCGGCTACTGCTTGGCGAGCCGGGCGTTGATCTCGGACTCGATGTCCTTGGCGGCGTCGGCCGGGGCCTTACCGTTCAGGACCGCGGTCATGTAGTTCTTGATCGGGTTGGGCACGTTCTCCACCGCGGCCCACTGCGGGATCAGCGGGGTGGTGCCGCCGGCCTTCTCGGCGGCCGGGGCGGCGGCCGCGGCGGCCGGGCTGTCCTTGGCGGCGCCGGCCAGGGCCGGGGACTTGGGCGTCCAGCCGGCTTCCCGGACCATCTGGGCGTCGTTGTCCTTGGCGAGCGCGACCTTGAGGAATTCCCTGGCGAGTTCCTGGTTCTTGCTCATTCCGGCGACCGCGAAGTTGGAGCCGCCGAGGAAGACACCCTCGGGCTTTCCGGCGGTCTCCCCCGGAATGGTGAAGAAGCCGATGTCGTCCTTGATGGCCGGGTTGGTCTTGATGGCGGTGGCGGCCTCGTATCCCATGGCGATCAGGGCGCCGGTCTTTCCCTTGGCGAAGATCTCGGCCTGCTGCGGGGTGGCCTCGTCCTTGTTCTTCGGGGCGCTGCTGAACGCCTGGTACTGCTTGTAGATGTCCATGGCCTTGGCGACCTTGGGGTCACCGAAATTGGAGACCCACTTGTCGCCGTCCTTCTTCACCAGTTGGGCGCCGGTGCCGATGGTCAGGCCGTCGAGGAAGTACCAGTTCTGCCCGGGCAGGTAGAGCGGCTCGGCGTCGGTCTTCTGTTTGATGGTCTCGAAGTCGTGGAAGAGTTCGGCGCGGGTGGCGGGGGGCTTGGTGAGGCCGGCCTTCGCCCAGATCTTCTTGTTGTACATCACCACGCGGTTGCCGGCGAACCACGGCAGCGCGTACTGCTTTCCGTCCACCGTCGCGGCCTTGTTGAAGGCGTCGTTCCAGTCGGCGCCGATCTCCTTCTTCAGGTCGCCGAGGTCCACCAGGGCGCCGGCCTTGGCGTAGGCGGCGGTCTGGGTGTTGCCGATCTCGACGACGTCCGGCGGGGTGTCCTCGGAGAGCGCGGTGCTCAGTTTCTGCTGAATGCCGTTCCACTGCTGGACCTTGAATTCAACGGTGGCGCCGGTCTTCTTCTCGAATTGCTCGGAGACCTGCTTGGTCCATTGTTCCGGATTGGATCCGGACATCACCCAGACGGTCAGCTTCTTTCCCTTGAAACCGTCGGCACCCGCATTTCCGCTGCTCGACCCACAGGCAGCGACACTCACCAGCATTCCCGCGACCGCGGTCGCCGCTATGAGCCCACGCTTCATCGCGCTCTCCCCCTCGAGGACGGGTTTGGCTTTAATGGTTTAGACCAGTTCTCGCAGCTTGGCCTAGACCTTTAGGGGTGTCAAGGGTGTATAAGAGTCGCTGTCAGGTCCGTTACCGGACCGACATCTGACGGGCCGGGACCCGCGCCGGCGCATGGGCATCCCGTCCGTGCCACGATGTGAGCCGCTACGTACGGAGGAGCCGGTGACGGCAGCACGACAGGCATCGGAGAGGCGGGTCATGGACACCGAGGCGGACAGCGCCGAGAACGGCGGCGGCGGCGCGCGGACCGCCCGGGTGCCCAAGTACTACCGGCTCAAGCGCCATTTGCTGGAGATCACCGAGACCCTGCCGCCGGGCACCCCGGTGCCGCCCGAGCGCACCCTCGCCGCGGAGTTCGACACCTCCCGCACCACGGTCCGCCAGGCTCTTCAGGAACTGGTCGTCGAGGGCCGCCTGGAGCGCATCCAGGGCAAGGGCACCTTCGTCGCCAAGCCCAAGGTCTCCCAGGCGCTGCAACTGACCTCCTACACCGAGGACATGCGGGCCCAGGGCCTGGAGCCGACCTCCCAGCTGCTGGACATCGGCTATGTCACCGCCGACGACCGGCTGGCCGGGCTGCTGGACATCGCCGCCGGCGGCCGGGTGCTGCGCATCGAGCGGCTGCGGCTGGCCAGCGGCGAGCCGATGGCGATCGAGACCACCCATCTGTCGGCCCGGCGGTTCCCCGCGCTCCGCCGCAACCTCGTCAAGTACACCTCCCTGTACACCGCGTTGGCCGAGGTCTACGACGTGCGGCCGGCGGAGGCCGAGGAGACCATCGAGACCTCGCTGGCCACCCCGCGCGAGGCCGGGCTGCTGGGCACCGATGTCGGACTGCCGATGCTGATGCTCTCCCGGCACTCCCTGGACGCCCAGGGCCGGCCGGTGGAGTGGGTGCGCTCGGTCTACCGCGGCGACCGCTACAAGTTCGTCGCCCGCCTGCAGCGGCCGGCGGACTGAGCCGCCCGCACCCTCGCACCCGTCCCGTCCGGGCACCGGGCCGGCCCAACTCCCCCACGGCAACGGTGTCGTACCGATATGCGGACAGCTAGTGACGCGCGCCACGACCCTGGCTTAGATTTCCAGCCGATCACCCACCGGAATTCACCGAGTTCACCAGGGACGGGAGCCACGGTCATGGCTGAGAACGCCGCATCACCGGACCGCAGACCGGTCGTCACCCCGACACGGTTGGTGGCCGGATTGTGCCTGCTCGCCCCGTTCGTCGCGATGCTGTGGGTGAGTTCCTACGCCCGGATCGAGCCGACGCTGATCGGGATCCCGTTCTTCTACTGGTACCAGATGGCGTGGGTGCTGATCTCGACGGCGCTGACGACCCTGGCCTACAAGCTCGTCCAGCGTGAGCAGCGCGCCCGCAAGGGCGGTGCGGCCCGATGACGACCCCCGTCACGACCCTCGCCGCCGCCTCCCGGGGCGTGAACGGCGTGGCCCTCGCCGTCTTCGTCTTCTTCTTCCTCGCCGTCACGGTCATGGGCTTCCTGGCCGCGCGCTGGCGCCGCGCCGAGCACTCCGCCAACCTCGACGAATGGGGCCTGGGCGGGCGCAGCTTCGGCACCTGGATCACGTGGTTCCTGCTCGGCGGCGACCTCTACACCGCGTACACGTTCGTGGCGGTGCCGGCGGCGATCTACACCGCGGGCGCGTCCGGCTTCTTCGCCGTCCCGTACACCATCCTGGTCTACCCGCTGATCTTCACCTTCCTGCCCCGGCTGTGGTCGGTCTCGCACCGGCACGGGTACGTCACCACCTCCGACTTCGTCCGCGGCCGCTTCGGCTCGAAGGGCCTGTCGCTGGCGGTGGCGCTCACCGGGCTGCTCGCCACGATGCCGTACATCGCGCTCCAACTCGTCGGCATCCAGGCCGTCCTGGACGTGATGGGCGTCGGCGGCGGCGAGCACGCCAACTGGTTCGTCAAGGACCTGCCGCTGCTGATCGCGTTCGCGGTGCTGGCCGCGTACACCTACTCCTCGGGGCTGCGGGCGCCCGCGCTGATCGCGTTCGTCAAGGACGGGCTGATCTACCTCGTCATCGCGGTGGCGATCATCTACATCCCGATCAAGCTGGGCGGCTTCGGCGAGATCTTCCACGCGGCCGGCAAGGCGCTCGCCCAGCCCGGGCCGATCGCCGGCAAACCGCGCGGCGAACTGACCAGCGGCCCCAACGCCCAGTGGGCGTACGCCACACTGGCGCTCGGCTCGGCGCTGGCGCTGTTCATGTACCCGCACTCGATCACCGCGACGCTCTCCTCGCGCAGCCGCAACGTCATCCGCCGCAACACCACCATCCTCCCGCTCTATTCCCTGATGCTGGGCCTCCTCGCGCTGCTCGGCTTCATGGCGCTCAAGGCCGGGACGGACACCCGGGGCAACGCCCAGCTGGCGATCCCGCAGCTCTTCGCGGACATGTTCCCCAGCTGGTTCGCGGGGGTGGCGTTCGCCGCGATCGGCATCGGCGCGCTGGTGCCGGCCGCGATCATGTCGATCGCCGCCGCCAACCTCTTCACCCGGAACGTCTACAAGGACCTCCTCAAGCCGGGCGCCACGCCCGAGCAGGAGCACAAGGTCGCCAAGCTGGTCTCCCTCCTGGTCAAGGTCGGTGCGCTGGTCTTCGTCCTCACCATGGACAAGACCGTCGCCATCAACTTCCAGCTGCTGGGCGGGATCTGGATCCTGCAGACCATGCCGGCGCTGGTCGGCGGCCTGTTCACCCGCTGGTTCCACCGCTGGGCGCTGCTGGCCGGCTGGGCCGTCGGCATGGTCTACGGCACCCTCGCGGCATACGGGGTGGCCGGCCCGACCCAGCAGCACTTCGGCGGCTCCAGCGCGGAGATCCCCGGCATCGGGCAGATCGGCTATATCGGCCTCACCGCGTTCGTCCTGAACGTCGTGGTGACGGTCGTCCTGACGCTCGTCCTGAAGGCCCTCAAGGCCCCCGAGGGCACCGACGAGACCTCCCCCGACGACTACACCGCCGACCTCGGCGACCAGGGCGTCACCGCCGACCTGTCACCGGCCACGACGGGGGCACCGGCGGGGCACTGACGCTCCATCACCCGCGGACTAGGGCGCTTCTGACGGATCTCGGTGGAGGAAGGAGCGGCGCCTGGTGCGTGCTCTCGCAAGGCGCCGGGATGGCTTCATAGCGGAGCTATGGAGACATTTCGGCAACGCCGCGAGAGTGCGTGCCAGGCGCCGCGACGCCGCGGAGATCCGTCAGAAGCGCCCTAGGGCCGCCGCACTCCCCCAGCGGGGCGCGGCGGCCCTTCGCGCTGCGCATACCTGCGGGAATGATATGAGGCGGCGACACAAGATGTGGGGGTGCGCGCGGGGAGCAGCACAAGATGTATGCTCGTCCTCGCTGTCGCCGCAGGGGAATCCGGTGCGAATCCGGAACTGTCCCGCAACGGTGTGTGAGCGTGATCCACGGGCCGTCCCCACGAGCCCGGCGGCCCGCTCCCGAGTCCGAGGACCTGCCGACGGTACGTCCGCACCGCCATCGGTGCGGCGTCGATACGTCCGGGCCCCGAGGGGTGGGCCGACTGGACGCCGCGCGGCCGGCCCGCGCACCCCCGGCTCGCCGCGGGGTGCCCCCTTGCCCGCACGGCTCCCGTCGCGCCACCGCCCCTCCCGGCCCCCGCCGAGTGAGGGAGAGCATCAGGTGACCATCGCGCCAACGGAGCCCGCGTCAGACGCCGAGGTCGTGCAGCCCGTGGTGGCCACGCCTCCCGCGAACGAGGACGGCCCGGGCGTCGCCCTGCTGCGCACGCTGACCGAGCTGACCGCGGACCTGACCGCGACCGACCCCGGCAAGGTGGCCGCCGCCGCGCTGCGCGGCCGGCACCCCGGGTCCGACGAGGCCGAACTGCGGTCGCTGGCCATCGAGGCCGCGGCCGGGCTGATCGGCGACGAGCCGCAGTACTCCCGGCTCGCGGCCCGCCTGCTCACCCTCGCCATCGCCGAGGAGGCCGCCGGGCAGGGCGCCACCTCCTTCTCCGCCTCGATCGCGGTCGGCCACCAGGAGGGTCTGATCGCGGACCGCACCGCCGAGTTCGCCGGCACGCACGCCGCGGGGCTGGACGCGCTGGTGGAGCAGGCCCTGGCAGCCGGCGCCGACGACCGGTTCGGGTACTTCGGGCTGCGCACCCTGCACTCGCGCTATCTGCTGCGCCACCCCACCACCCGCAAGGTGATCGAGACGCCCCAGCACTTCCTGCTGCGGGTGGCCTGCGGCCTGGCCGAGGACGACTCCGCGCGGGCGCTCGCGGACGTCGCCGAGCTGTACCGGCTGACCAGCACGCTCTCCTACCTGCCGTCCTCCCCCACGCTCTTCAACTCCGGCACCCGCCACCCGCAGATGTCCTCCTGCTATCTGCTGGACTCGCCGCTGGACGAGCTGGACTCGATCTACGACCGCTACCACCAGGTGGCGCGGCTCTCCAAGCACGCCGGCGGCATCGGGCTGTCGTACTCCCGGATCCGCGCCCGCGGTTCGCTGATCCGCGGCACCAACGGGCACTCCAACGGCATCGTGCCGTTCCTGCGCACCCTGGACGCGTCGGTGGCGGCGGTCAACCAGGGCGGCCGCCGCAAGGGCGCGGCCTGTGTCTACCTGGAGACCTGGCACGCCGACATCGAGGAGTTCCTGGAGCTGCGGGACAACACCGGCGAGGAGGCCCGCCGGACCCACAACCTCAACATCGCGCACTGGATCCCGGACGAGTTCATGCGCCGGGTGGAGGCGGACGCGGACTGGTCGCTGTTCTCCCCCGCGGACGTGCCCGAGCTGGTCGACCTGTGGGGCGCGGAGTTCGACGCCGCCTACCGGGCCGCGGAGGCCGCGGGCAAGGCTCTCAAGCAGGTGCCGGCCCGGGTGCTGTACTCCCGGATGATGCGCACCCTCGCGCAGACCGGCAACGGCTGGATGACGTTCAAGGACGCCGCCAACCGCACCGCCAACCAGACCGCCGAGCCCGGCCGGGTCGTGCACTCCTCCAACCTGTGCACGGAGATCCTGGAGGTCACCGACGACGGGGAGACCGCGGTCTGCAACCTGGGGTCGGTCAACCTCGCCGCGCACCTCGGTGCCGACGGCGAGATGGACTGGGAGAAGCTGGACGCCACCGTCCGCACCGCCGTGACCTTCCTCGACCGGGTCGTGGACATCAACTTCTACCCGACCGAGCAGGCCGCCGCCTCCAACTCCCGTTGGCGGCCGGTCGGTCTGGGCCTGATGGGCCTGCAGGACGTGTTCTTCCGGCTGCGGCTGCCGTTCGACTCGGCCGAGGCCCGGGAGCTGTCGACCCGCATCTCCGAGCGGATCATGCTCGCCGCCTACGAGGCGTCCGCCGACCTCGCCGAGCGGCACGGCCCGCACGAGAACTGGTCCGCGACCCGCACGGCGCGCGGTGTGCTGCACCCGGACCACTACCCGAACGCCGAACCGCGGTGGGCGGACCGCTGGGCGGCGCTGCGCACCCGGATCGCCACGACCGGTATGCGCAACTCCCTTCTGCTGGCCATCGCGCCGACCGCCACTATCGCCTCCATCGCCGGCGTCTACGAGTGCATCGAGCCGCAGGTCTCCAACCTCTTCAAGCGCGAGACGCTGTCCGGCGAGTTCCTCCAGGTCAACACGTACCTGATCGAGGAGCTGAAGGAGCTGGGCCTGTGGGACGCGCGGACCCGGGACGCGCTCCGCGAGGCCAACGGCTCCGTCCAGGAGCTGACCTGGATCCCCGAGGACGTACGGCACCGCTACCGCACCGCCTGGGAGATCCCGCAGCGCGCCCTGATCGACATGGCCGCGGACCGCACGCCGTTCCTGGACCAGAGCCAGTCGCTCAATCTCTTCATGGCGTCGCCGACCATCGGCAAGCTCAGCTCGATGTACGCCTACGCCTGGAAGCGCGGCATCAAGACCACCTACTACCTGCGCTCGCGGCCGGCGACCCGGATCGCACAGTCGGCGCGCGCCGCGTCCGTCCCCGCGCAGCTTCCGGTGACCGATCCCGAGGCGGTCGCCTGCTCCCTGGAAAACCCCGAGTCCTGCGAGGCATGCCAGTAATGTCCCACCCGTCGCCTGAAACGAACGCCGCGGCCGCGCACACCGCCACCACCGACGGCAAGAAGAACCTCCTCGACCCGGGCTTCGAGCTGACCCTGCGTCCCATGCGGTACCCGGACTTCTACGACCGCTACCGCGACGCGATCAAGAACACCTGGACCGTGGAGGAGGTCGACCTCCACTCCGACGTGGCCGACCTCGCCAAGCTCTCCCCCGGTGAGCAGCACCTCATCGGCCGCCTGGTGGCGTTCTTCGCCACCGGCGACTCGATCGTCGCCAACAACCTGGTGCTGACGCTGTACAAGCACATCAACTCCCCCGAGGCGCGGCTCTACCTGAGCCGGCAGCTCTTCGAGGAGGCGGTGCACGTCCAGTTCTATCTGACGCTGCTGGACACCTACCTTCCCGACCCGGACGACCGGGCCGCCGCCTTCGCGGCCGTGGAGAACATCCCGTCCATCCGGGAGAAGGCCGAGTTCTGCTTCAAGTGGATGGACTCGGTGGACAGTCTGGACCGCCTGGAGTCCAAGGCCGACCGCCGCCGCTTCCTGCTCAACCTCATCTGCTTCGCGGCGTGCATCGAGGGCCTCTTCTTCTACGGCGCCTTCGCCTACGTCTACTGGTTCCGGTCGCGCGGCCTGCTGCACGGCCTGGCCACCGGCACCAACTGGGTGTTCCGCGACGAGTCGATGCACATGGAGTTCGCCTTCTCCGTGGTGGACACCGTCCGTGAGGAGGAGCCCGACCTCTTCGACGACGCGCTCCAGCAGCAGGTCACCGACATGCTCAAGGAGGCCGTGGAGGCGGAGCTGCAGTTCGCCCGCGACCTGTGCGGTGACGGCCTGCCCGGCATGAACACCGCGTCGATGCGCGAGTACCTCCAGTGCGTCGCCGACCAGCGGCTGCGCCGCCTGGGCTTCCCGCCCGTCTACGGCTCGGAGAACCCGTTCTCCTTCATGGAGCTGCAGAACGTCCAGGAGCTGACCAACTTCTTCGAGCGGCGCGCCTCGGCCTACCAGGTCGCCGTCGAGGGCTCGGTCTCGTTCGACGACGACTTCTGATCCGTTCTGATCCCTTTCTGATCCCGGCCGCCGGGCCTGTCGTTCCGGCCGCCCGCCGAATGTGAGCGTTCGATTAGCGGGCGGCCGGAGCGGCAACCGGAAGCCTGCCCACCACATCTACGCAGACATGGAGGGCAGGAAAACGGGCACGAAGAAGAGCCGCCGGTACATCGACTATCCCCGCCTGGGCCGCAAGGGGGTGCGCCGCTGGCTGCCGTCGTGGCGCCTGTGGCTGGGCACGTTCGCGTTCGGCCTCGCCTGTCTGGCGGGGCTGTTCGCGTTCGTCTACGCGAAGGTCGACATCCCCAACGAGAACGCCCAGGCCGCCCGCGAGGCCACCGTCTACTACTGGGCGGACGGCAGCCAGATGGTGAGCGTCGGCGCCGTCAACCGGCAGAACATCTCCCTCGACAAGGTGCCGAAACCCGTCCAGAACGCGGTGATAGCGGCGGAGAACGCCACCTTCTACGAGGACCACGGGGTCTCGCTCACGGGAATCGCCCGGGCCGCGGTGAACATGATCTCCGGCGGGGACACCCAGGGCGGTTCGACCATCACCCAGCAATACGTGAAGAACACGTATCTCTCGCCGGACCAGACCGCCACCCGCAAGGTGAAGGAATTCATCATCGCGCTGAAGGTCAACAACCTGAAGTCGAAGGCGGAGATCCTGCGCGGCTATCTCAACACCAGCTGGTTCGGGCGTGGTTCGAACGGTATCCAGGCGGCCGCGCACGCCTATTACGGCATCGACGCCAAGGACCTGAATCCCAGTCAGGGGGCGCTGCTGGCCGCGCTGTTGAAGGGCGCCGAGCAGTACGACCCGGGGCTGGGCAAGGCCAACCACGAGCGGGCGGAGGCCCGCTGGAAGTGGATACTCGACCGGCTGGTCGCCACCGGCGCGATGAGCAAGGAGGAACGGGCGCAGTACCGGGAATTCCCCGAGCCGCGCCCGGTGGCCAAGCCCACCAGCCAGGCCGGCCAGATCGGCTATCTCGTCGACATCGCCAACAAGTTCGTGAAAAGCGCCACCGGGCTGACCGACAAGGACCTGGCCCGCGGCGGCTACCGTATCCACACCACCTTCGACAAACAGCGCACCCGCCGCCTGGAAAAGGCGGTCGACGACGTCCGCGAGAAGAACCTCGACCCGAAGAACCGCGCCGCGGACACCTACGCGGAATTCGGCGCGGCCTCGGTGCGCCCCGGCGACGGCGCGATCGTGGCGCTCTACGGCGGCGCGGACGCCACCCGGCACTTCAGCAACAACGCGGACACCACGGCGGTCCCGGCCGGCTCCGCCTTCAAGCCGTTCGTGCTGGCCGCCGCCCTCCAGCAGGAGGCCGAGCAGTACGGCGACCAGCCGCGCCCGGTGGACGCCCCCGGCCGGGCCGAGGAGCTGCGCGGCGCCCTGCTGCAGGGCACGAACGTGCCGTTCGTCCGGGCCGGGAAGCAGTTCGGGCTGGCGCGGATACGGGACCTGGCGCTCGGCCTCGGACTGCGCAAGGAGAGCCTGGCGCAGCTGGAGCAGACCTTCCCGCTGGGTACCTCTGCGCCCAGCGCCGTCCGGCTGGCCAGCGCGTACGCCACCTTCGCCGACGGCGGGCTGCACGCCGAGCCGTACGCGGTCGCCAGGATGACCTACCAGGGCGCGAGCGTGCCGGGATTCGAGCGTCCCGAGCCCCGGCGGGTGGTGGCGCCGTCGGTGGCGCAGGAGATGACCAACACCCTGTCGGGGCTGGGCTGGCGGGCCCTGGGCGGGCCGGACGGCAAGCCGGTGCGGCAGCCGGTCGCGGCCGCGGTCACCGAGGCCGGGGACCGGATGAAGTCGGCGTGGTTCGTCGGCACCCCGCCGCGGCCCGGCGCCTTCGACTGGCGTCCCGGGCCGGGCACCGGGGCCGGCTCCGGCGTGCGCGCCGCGCGGACTCCCGACGGCGGGGACGGCGCCGAACCCACCACCGCGATCACCCTCTTCCGCAACAAGCCGGGCGCCCCGCAGCTGCTGCCCCTGAACGGCATCGGCGGCCCCGACACCGGGCTGGGCACCTCGCTCCCGCCGCAGGTCTGGGCCGCCTACCAGGGCGCCGCCTGACGGGCGCCCCGCTCCCCCGTCCGTCCCGGACGCGTCAGTCGTTGGGGACGACGGGGTAGCGGGGCTCCCGCTCGGCCATCTGCTTCAGCGCGTCCTTGCGGTCCCGCTTGGAGAGCCGGTCGATGTAGAGGTAGCCGTAGAGGTGGTCCGTCTCGTGCTGGAGGCAGCGCGCGAAGTAGCCGGTGCCCTCGACCACGATCGGCTCGCCCTTGGCGTTCTGCCCGCGGACCACCGCGTAGTCGGGGCGGGGCAGCTCGGCGTACGCACCGGGGACGGACAGGCAGCCCTCGTTGGAGTCGTCCAGCACCCGGCGGCCGGCGGGCAGCTCGTCCAGGACGGGGTTGCAGACCGCGCCGACGTGCCGGACACCCTCGTCGTCCGGGCAGTCGTAGACGAAGACCTTGAGGTCCACGCCGATCTGGTTGGCGGCCAGGCCGACGCCCTCGGCGGTGCGCTGGCTGGCGAACATGTCGTCGATCAGCTGCGCCAGCTCGTCACCGAACTCCGTGACGTCCTGGCACTCCTTGTGGAGGACCGGGTTGCCGACCACGGTGATCGGACGGGAGGTGCCGCGCTCCCGGTGGGCCGCCTCGCGCTCCGCGGCGTCCGTGACGTCGTCGACGAACGCGACGCTCTCCTGCTGATCACTGTCCTGCTGGGCCATCTCCGCCGTATGCCTTCCTGCAAAACCCTCGGGTAACGCCCCAAGCCTACGGGGACCCGGCCGCCGCCAGGGCCCGGCCGCCGTACTCGCGGCCGCCGCCGGCCCGCGGCCCGGCGGCCGGGCGTCAGCAGACCTCTTCGAGATCGCGCCATTCGCGGGTGTCCGGGCTGTCCGCGACCCAGCCGTCCAGCAGGCCGCGCACCAGGGCCGCGGGCGCCGCGATGCCGCACTCGCGCTCGGGGACCCAGAGCGAGCCGGAGCCGGCGGTGCGGTGGCCCAGCGGGCCGGGGTGGCCCGGCTCGCTGTGGTCGTGCGGGTCCAGGTGCTCGCCGTCGCCCTCGTCGCTGGGCATCCGGCTCTCCGAGCACGTCCGGCACAGCAGCCGCACCGACGACGACCAGTCCTCCGCGGCGAAGCCGGCGTCGGCCGCCAGCTGCTCCAGCGCGTCCCGGTCGGCCTCGGCGGCGGCCTCCAGCAGCACCACCCAGGTGGGCACCGGCGACGGCGCCCACAGCTCGATCTCGTCGAAGACCGGGAACGTCCGGGTCTCGCCGCCGACACCGGTGGTGGTCCGCTCGCCGTGCGGGACGCCGTCGTGCAGCACCACCTCGCCCCAGCGCCGCCCGGAGGACGGCAGCGGGATGGACAGCACCTCGATGCGGGCCGGGTCCAGCCGGCGGCCCCAGACCACCTCGGCCTCGCCCTCGGGCGAGAGCCGGACCGCGGCGCTGCCCAGCGCCATGCCCCGTGGCTCCCCGGTGGGCGTGCCCTCGCCGGGGACCTTCAGGCCGTACGCCTGCCAGGCACGGCGGGCCAGCGGCCAGTCCTGGAGGGCGGTGGCGGCGATGCCGACGTTCCACCAGTCGGGGGCCCCGGTCTCGCGGTCCAGCAGCGCCACCGCGCGCAGTCCGGCGGCCCTGGCCTGCTCCCAGTCGTGCCGGAACTTGTGCAGCAGCGCGAGGTTGAACCAGGACTCCGACAGCCACGGCTCCATGTCCGCCGCGCGGGTCAGCAGCGCCCCCGCGTCCTCGTAACGGCCGTCGCCGATCAGCGTGAAAGCGCGGTCGGTCGCCTGCCGCCACGAGGCGGAAGGCCGGTGCCGTACCTTGCCGAAGATCTTCACGATTCCCGCCTGCTGGTTGCTCTTGTGCCGCTCCGGAGGCGTCCCGGGCGGCGCCCGGGGCCTTCTGGGGGCCCACTCGACAACCTGCCACAGATTGCCGTCGGGCTCAGCCTGGTGTGCTGCGCCCCCGTGCGGCTCATGCCCTGCGCCGACCCCCTGAACCCCCGTGCGGGGGGCTCTCTTCGCATCCAACCATGCCCATCTCGTGGGCCGCTCATTACCCATGGGTTCCCGGGCGGTGGATGGGCCGGGAACACCGCGCGGCAAGGGTGTACGGGGCCCGTACCGGGGCGTGCGAAGCCGTTCCGCGCCCCGGCGCGCACACCGCTCGCGATCGGCCCGCCCGGCCGCCGCGGAGATCCGTCAGAAGCGCCCCAGCACCCGGGCGAGCGCCGCGACGACCGCGGGCTCGTGGTCCCGGGCGGTGGCCAGCCGCAGCCGTTCCAGGGCGCGCAGCCGCCCGGCGGGCCCGGCGGCGCCGGCCACGAGGTCGTCATAGGCGTTGACGGTGCGGACGATACGGGCGGTGACCGGCTGTTCGCGGTACGGATCGGCCTGCCGCTCGACGATCACCGCGACCTGCGGCGGGGCCCCGGTCTGCCGGGCCACGGCGCCGCCCAGCAGCGCGATCCGGCGCTGTTCGGCGGGCGGCAGCGGGGCGGTGGCGCCGTCCGGCACCGGGTCGACGAGCGAGAGCTGGCCGATGTCGTGCATCAGGGCGGCGTGCTCCAGGACGTCCAAGTCCGGTCCGCCGAGCCCGAGTTCGCGGCCGACCTCGCGGCTGAGCGCGGCGACCCGGCGGGCGTGGCCGGGCGGGGTGCAGCCGGCGATCTCGGTGGCGCGGGCCAGCGAGGCGATGGTCTGGCGGTAAGTGGCGCGCACCGCCGCGTACCGGCGGAAGGCGATCTGGGTGAGCAGCAGCGGCAGGCAGCACACCGGCAGCGCCCACAGCCCGGCGGCGGCGACGGCCAGCGCGATCACCACGCCGGTGGCGCAGATGGCGGTGCCGATGCCGGTCAGCGCCCGCAACTCGTCGCGCAGCAGCGGCCCGTACGGCCGGCCTGTCCGGGCCCGGGCCAGCGCGGCCGCCAGCACCGCGTCGCACAGCGCGGTGAGCGCCGGCACGACGGCCAGGCAGAGCAGACGGAGCGGGCCGGCGGCTCCCCAGGCGGGCAAGGCGCCGGTGTGGCACAGGGGTTGGCAGCAGGTGGCGGCGAAGCCGACGGTCAGCACCCGGCGGGCCGGCGGGTCCCAGGCCGGCCCGCCGCCGCGCGCCAGATAGGGGACCAGTCCGACGAGCCCGGCGGCCATCACCACCGCCACGGTCTGCGCGACGCCGTGCGCGGCCGGGCGGCCGCCGGCCGCGTCGAGCAGCGCGTAGCCGAGCGCCCCGGCGGCGCCGAGCGGGGCGCCCGCCCGCGGGCCGGGGCCCGGCGCCGCCGCGGCCGGGCGGGCGGGGACCCGGCGCACCGCCTCGCCGGCCGCGATCAGCACCCCGAAGGCCAGCGCGGTGTGCGGCGCGGTGATCCCGTGCCACAGGGTGTGGCCCAGGCTCCAGCAGGCGAGTACGGCGGCCGGCCCGTACACCCAGGCGGTCGCGCGGCGGCTCATCGGGCGGCGCCGCGGCCCGCGCCCGGCCGGTGGCCCCGGGCCGGCGCGACGTTTCCGCGCCCCGCCGGGACCACGTCCGGCGTCCGCTCCTCGCCCGCGGTCACCTGCTCCGGCCGCCAGCCGTGCCGGTCGACGGCGGCGGCCAGCGCCCGGACCATCCGCGGGTCGAACTGCGTCCCGGCACACCGGCGAAGCTCGGCGACCGCGGCGGGGACCGGGCGGGCGCGCCGGTAGGAGCGCGTGGAGGTCATCGCGTCGAAGGCGTCGGCGACCGCCACCACCCGTGCGCACTCCGGGATTTGACGCCCCATCAGTCCGTAGGGGTAGCCGCTGCCGTCCATCCGCTCGTGGTGGTGGAGGATCGCCGCCCGCGCCTCCCCCAGGAAGCCGATCCCGCGGACGATCTCGTGGCCGTACTCGGGGTGCAGCTCGATGATCCGGCGCTCCTCCGGGGTCAGCGGCCCGTCCTTGCGCAACACCCGGGTGGGGACGCCGAGTTTGCCGACGTCGTGCAGGATCCCGGCGAACCGCAGCACCTCCAGCCGGTCCTCCGCCATGCCCAGTTCCCGGGCGATCAGCACCGACGCCCGGCCGACCCGTTCACTGTGCCCGCGGGTGTAGCGGTCCTTGATGTCGACGGCCTGTACGAGGGCGCGGACGGTGGCCTGGTGCGCGGCGCGTTCGCGTTGGTACTGCGCGGACGCCCAGCAGGACAGGTGCACCGGCAGCAGCACCGGCAGCGCCGCCGGCGGCCCGTACGCGCTGTGCCAGAGCACCGCCATCATCAGCCCGGTCAGCCCGTGGACGAGGTGCGGGACCGGCAGCCGGGCCGCCGGGCCGCGCCAGGCGGTGCGCGGCGGATGCCGCTCGGCGAGGACCAGCACCCCGCCACGGAGCCCGATCAGCACGGCGCAGAAGGCGCAGGACGCGGCCAGCGCCGGCACCAGCAGCCGCGGGAAGGGGGCCGCGGCCGGTGCGGTGGGGCCGGCGGCCCGGAAGACCTGGGCTGCCGTCCAGGCGGCGAGGGCGAGTTCGGCGGTGTGCCAGACCCGGCGGGCGGCGGGCCAGGGCCGGGCGGCCGGGGCGAGCAGGGCGCCCGGTACGGCGGCCAGGGCGGCCAGCGGCGGCGGCAGCAGGAAGGATCCGGCAAGAACGACGGGGGTGGCCCAGCCCGGGGGAAACGTGCCGGGCGCGGGGTCGGGGCCGGTGTCGCGCCGCGCGGGGCCGTCGGTCAGCGGACAGCGGCGCATCCGCTCGCACAGGGCGTGGAGGGCGCCGAGGGCCAGTGCGCAGGTCCAGGGAGCGGCGGCGCCGAGCCGGGCCGCGGGGGCCGCGCAGAGCGCCGCGGCCAGGGCGGCACAGCCGATGTACAGCCGTGCGGCCGCCGGAAGTTCCCGCATCGCGCCCTCCTCACCCTCCCCGAGCCGTCGCTGGGTGGTGGGGGTGCCCCCAGCGTTGCCGGGGGAGCGCCCCCGGCCCGACGCACCCGCCGTCACGGCGGGAGGCCGCGCACCGCGGGGGTCCGGCGAGAATAGAGGGGCCGCGGCGCCGGAGAAGGCGCATCAGCGGATCGAGTGGGACGGATCGCCCCGCCCCTCACCCCGAGGAGTGAGGGAGCTGCACGTCCGTTCGACGCATGGACGAGCCGCCGCACGGAGACGGAGCCGTGCGGGCTCCTATTCGGCGTGCGCGGTGTTGCCGGGCGCGTCGGCCTTCGAGGGCGCTGCGGCGGCGTCCCGGGCGTCCGCCGCCCGCTCGCGCTGGGCCTGTTCGTGCCGGGCCTGGTCCAGGACGCTCACCTCGGGCACGGTCTCGCCGGCCCGGATCAGCTCGATCCGGCCCATGACCTTGGACCGGAGGTCCGAGGGGACGTCGTCGTGTCCGCAGCAGCGCTTGACGAGCTTCTTGACGGCCTGCTCCAGGCCGTACTTCTCCAGGCACGGCGAGCACTCGTCGAGATGGACCTGGAACTCGGCGCACTCCCCGGCCGGCATCTCCCGGTCGAGGTACTCGTAAAGGTGGTCAAGGACCTCTGAGCAGTCCTTCTCGTGCGGCTCTCCGCAGCTCATGATCCCGAGCCTTTCCGGTCGTGCGACTCCGGCGTCCGCGCGGACTCCGTCTGGGCGGACGCTCCCGCCGGGACCAGCCCGCGCTCGCGGGCGTAGTCCTCCAGCATGCCGCGCAGTTGGCGCCGGCCGCGGTGGAGACGGGACATCACCGTGCCGATGGGTGTCCCCATGATGTCCGCGATCTCCTTGTACGCAAAGCCCTCGACGTCCGCGAGATAGACGGCGATCCGGAACTCCTCGGGGATCGCCTGGAGCGCGGCCTTCACGTCCGAGTCGGGGAGGTGGTCCAGCGCCTGCGACTCGGCGGAGCGCAGACCCGTCGACATATGGGACTCGGCGCGGGCGAGCTGCCAGTCCTCGATCTCGTCGGCGGCGCTGCGCTGCGGCTCACGCTGCTTCTTGCGGTAGGAGTTGATGAAGGTGTTGGTGAGGATGCGGTAGAGCCATGCCTTGAGGTTGGTGCCCTCCCGGAACTGGTGGAAGGACGCGTACGCCTTGGCATACGTCTCCTGCACCAGGTCCTCCGCGTCGGCCGGATTGCGCGTCATGCGCAGGGCGGCGGAGTACATCTGGTCGAGGAAGACGAGGGCGTCCCGCTCGAAGCGCGCGCTGCGCTCGACGTCGCTCTCCGTCCGGCCTCCGGTCTGCTCCGCAGCCGAGCCGTCGGTCCCTGCGTCGGTTCCGGTGACCGGACCCACCTCCTCCAACACCACGGCGGATCCCGCGGCTGCCGCCGCGGTCCCTCTCGATTCGGAGAATAGACGACGATCCGGTGCCGCCGCCGCTCCAGCCAGGGCTGACTGCGCCCCCTGCGTCTGCGGCCACTGCAGGTCGGCGGCCGGGCGGGCCGGGCAAGCGATTCCCATGCGGCGGACTCCCATTCCTCGTGCACGCTGGCTGTACTCCACTGCCTTCGCCTGGCACAACAGCGGCGCCGGTCCGGATCATTCCCGGCCGGGCAGGCCATTTCCGCGCCCGTCCGAGCAGCCCGCGGCCGGGCCCCGCGCGGGGAGTCTGGACGCCGTCAGCCGAACATCCCGTCCAGCCACGCCACCACCGCGTCGGTGAGCACCGCCATCGACTCCGCCTCGGTCACCCCCGCCGACTTCGGCACCGCGAAGCCGTGGTCGCCGTGGGCCACCTCGGTGAGCACGGTGCCCGCGGGGAACTCCTCGGGGCGCCCGAACGGGTCCCGGCCACCCTGGACGACCAGCGTCGGCACCCCCGCGTCCGTCAGCTCCTCGGCCCGGGACTTCTCCGGCTTGCCCGGCGGGTGCAGCGGGAAGCTCAGCGCGAGCACCGCGTGCGCGCCCAGCTCGCGCGCCGTCCGGCAGGCCACCCGGGCACCGGCGCTCCGGCCGCCCGCGATCACCGGCAGGCCGGGCTTCTCCAGCGCCGGCCACAGCGCGGTCCACCCGGCGTCCAGCGTCTTCGGCGCGGGCGCCAGCTTCTTGCCGGCGACCCGCCACGGCTGCTCGACCAGCGCCACGGTGTAGCCGCGGGCCGGCAGCGCGGCCGCCAGGGCCCGCAGGTCGCGGGCCTCGATGCCGCCGCCCGCGCCGTGGCTCACGGCGACCACGGCCCGGGCCGGCTCGGCGTGGCGGTACCAGAAGATCCGGGCCTCGCCCGCCGGCGTCGCGACCGTCTCGCTCTCGTTCGCCCTCGTACTCATACGCCCATCCTGCCCGGGGCGGGCCGGGGACGGCGGCGCGGCCCGCCCGGCCGGTCAGAACAGCGTGCCGACCTCGGGGCCGTCGAGTTCGGTGACCAGCTCCGGCCCGTTGTTGCGGACGTTGCTGACGCCGGTGGGGACCGGGAAGGCCCGCATCAGCCCGGGCGGCGGCGGGGCCAGCAGCGCGCGGAGCTCGTCGGGGTCGCTGCGGGACGGGTCGAGCCAGGCGTCCCAGCGGTCCGGCGGCAGCACCAGCGGCATCCGCGGGTGGATGTCGGCGAGCGCCTGCGGGCCCTCGCCGCCGTCGGCCCCGGCCAGCGGGGTGGTCTCGGCCTCGATGGTGACGACCGTGCAGGTCACCCACCAGGCCAGCGGGTGGCCGGCGGGCAGCGTGCGGTCCCGCCAGAACTCGTAGAGCCCGGCCATCGCCATCACCGAGCCGTCCGCGGGCGTGACGAAGTACGGCTGCTTGCGGGGGCGCTTCCGGCGGCCCTCCTCCTCCAGCTGCCGCTCGTCGGCGCCGGTGACCCACTCGAAGTAGCCGTCCCCGGGGATCAGGCAGCGGCGGGCCCCGAACGCCTGCCGGAAGGACGGCTTCTCGTGCACCGTCTCGGACCGGGCGTTGATCATCCGCGCGGCGCCCTCGGGTGACTTCGCCCACGACGGGACCAGGCCCCACCTGAGCGTCCGCAGCTGGCGCACCGGCCCGGGCGGGAAGGCGGCGGCGCCCGCGCCCTTGAGGGGACGTTCCAGTACCACCTGGACGTTGTCGGTCGGGGCGATGTTCCAGCTGGGCGCCGGCGTCTCGGCCGGCTCCCAGTGCTGGACCCCGAAATCCTCCACCAGTTCCTCGGCCTGTCGGCTCGCCGCATACCTCCCGCACATGCATGCCACACTGCCATGCACCCCGAAGGGAGACGCGGAGAGCATGGACACCCACTACACCGACGTCTGGGACCGGGTCTTCTCGGCCCAGCCCGGCCCGTCGCTCTGGCTGGTGATCGTCACCGGCGTGCTGGCCCTGGGTGCGGTCGTCCCGCACACCGCCTGGCGGCTGTCGCGGAACGCCGTCACCATCGCGCACGAGGGCGGCCACGGGCTGATCGCCCTGCTGACCGGCCGCCGCCTGGACGGCATCCGGCTGCACTCGGACACCTCGGGGCTGACCGTCTCGCGCGGCAAACCGCACGGCCTGGGCATGGTCCTGACCGCCGCGGCCGGCTATCTCGCCCCCTCGCTGCTGGGTCTGGCGGGCGCCGCGCTGCTGGCCGCCGGGCACACCACGGCGCTGCTGTGGGGGGCCACCGGGCTGCTGCTGGCGATGCTGGTGATGATCCGCAACGCCTACGGCGTGCTCACCGTCGTGCTGGCGGGCGGCACCTTCCTGCTGGTGTCGTGGCTGACGGCGCCCGAGGTGCAGGCGGGGTTCGCGTACGCGGTGGTGTGGTTCCTGCTGCTGGGCGGGGTACGGCCGCCGTTCGAACTCCAGGGGAAGCGGCGGCGCGGCGGGGCCGGCGACTCCGACCCCGACCAGCTCGCACGGCTCACCCATGTCCCGGCCGGTGTCTGGCTCGGTTTCTTCCATGTGGTGACGGTGTGCTCCCTGATGGGCGGCGGTCGCTGGCTGCTCGGTATATGAGGAGCGGAGGTCCTCAGCGGTGGCACCCGGTAACCCACATTCCGTATGTCGGTGTGGTCGCTGTTGCCCCGGAGAGGCCCACTGCCTGCGGTTGCACCACGAGAGCCGTGTTTCGCACAGGTTGCGACGCTTTTGATCAAGATCGGTACCCTTGTCCAGCCATTAAAGTAAGGGCATGACCGAGAGCCCCGCCCTCCCTGCCCTGTGGCCTGCCCCCGTCGCCCCCGGGGCGGTCGATGCGACCGTCACCGTGCCCGGCTCCAAATCGGTCACGAACCGCGGCCTGGTCCTGGCCGCCCTGTCCTCCGAGCCGGGCTGGCTGCGCCGCCCGCTGCGCTCCCGGGACACCCTGCTGATGGCCGAGGCGCTGCGCGCCCTGGGCGTCGGCATCGAGGAGACCGCCTCCTCCAGCTCCGCCGGCACCTCCGGCGGCGAGGCGTGGCGGATCATCCCCGCCGGCCTGCACGGCCCGGCCACCGTCGACGTGGGCAACGCCGGCACGGTCATGCGCTTCCTCCCGCCGGTCGCCGCGCTCGCCGACGGCCCGATCCGCTTCGACGGCGACCCGCGCTCCTACGAGCGCCCGCTGGGCGGCGTCATCGACGCGCTGCGCGCCCTGGGCGCCCGGATCGACGACGACAACCGCGGCGCGCTGCCGATGACGGTGTTCGGCGGCGGCGCCCTGGAGGGCGGCGCGGTGGAGATCGACGCCTCCTCGTCCTCCCAGTTCGTCAGCGCCCTGCTGCTGTCCGCGCCGCGCTTCAACCAAGGTGTCGAGGTCCGGCACGTCGGCGCGGCGCTGCCCTCGATGCCGCACATCCGGATGACCGTCGACATGCTGCGCAGCGTCGGCGCCCAGGTGGACACTCCCGAGGCGGGCGGCGAGCCGAACGTCTGGCGGGTCACCCCCGGCGCCCTGCTCGGCCGCGACCTGGTCGTCGAGCCGGACCTCTCCAACGCGCAGCCGTTCCTGGCCGCCGCGCTGGTCACCGGCGGCCGGGTCACCATCCCGGACTGGCCCGAGCACACCACCCAGCCCGGCGACGCGCTGCGCGAGATCTTCACCACCATGGGCGGCACCTGCGAACTGACCGAGGACGGCCTGACCCTCACCGGCAGCGGCCGGATCCACGGCATCGACGTCGATCTCGGCGAGGTCGGCGAGCTGACCCCGGGCATCGCCGCCCTCGCCGCGCTCGCCGACTCGCCGTCCACGCTGCGCGGGGTGGCGCACCTGCGGCTGCACGAGACCGACCGGCTGGCCGCGCTCACCAAGGAGCTCAACGAACTCGGCGGCGACGTCACCGAGACCGCCGACGGCCTGCACATCCGGCCGCGTCCGCTGCACGGCGGGATCTTCCACACCTACGAGGACCACCGGCTGGCCACCGCCGCCGCCGTCATCGGCCTGGCCGTCGAGGGCGTCGAGGTGGAGAACGTCGCCACCACCGCCAAGACCCTGCCCGACTTCCCCGCGCTGTGGACGGAGATGCTCGATCCGGCGTCCGCCCCCGCCCGGAGAGTCTGAGGACCGCCGCACCATGCGCCGCTACGGCAAGAACCCCGATGAGGACGACGTCCGCGTCCGGCCCAACCGCAAGGGCAACCGGCCGCGGACGAGCATCCGCCCCAAGCACGAGGACGCCCGCGAGGGCCTGGTCCTGACCGTCGACCGGGGCCGTCTGACGTGCCTGATCGACGACCGCAAGGTCACCGCGATGAAGGCCCGCGAGCTGGGCCGCAAGAGCGCGGTGGTCGGCGACCGGGTCGCGGTGGTCGGCGACCTCAGCGGCGCCAAGGACACCCTGGCCCGGATAGTCCGGGTCGAGCCGCGCAGCTCCACGCTGCGCCGGACCGCCGACGACACCGACCCGTACGAGCGGGTGGTGGTCGCCAACGCCGACCAGCTCGCCATCGTCACCGCGCTCGCCGACCCCGAGCCGCGGCCGCGGCTGATCGACCGCTGCCTGGTCGCCGCCTACGACGCCGGGCTGGACCCGCTGCTGGTGCTGACCAAGTCCGACCTGGCCGCACCGGACGCGCTGCTGGAGTCCTACGGCGCGCTCGGCGTGCCGTACGTCGTCACCAACCGCGAGGAGCTGGCCGACGGCAGCGCCGCCGAGCGGGTCCGGGAGCAGCTGACCGGCCGGATGACGGCGTTCGTGGGGCACTCCGGGGTGGGCAAGACGACCCTGGTCAACGCCCTGGTGCCGGAGCGCCGCCGGGCCACCGGCCACGTCAACGCGGTCACCGGCCGCGGCCGGCACACCACCACCTCGGCGCTGGCCCTGCCGCTGCCCGGCGACACCGGCTGGGTCATCGACACCCCTGGCGTGCGGTCCTTCGGGCTGGCCCACATCGATCCGTCCCGGGTCATCCACGCCTTCCCGGACCTGGAGCCCGGCACCGGCGAGTGCCCCCGGGCGTGCAGTCACGACGAGCCGGACTGCGCGCTGGACGCGTGGGTGGCCGAGGGGCACGCCGACCAGGCCCGGCTGTACTCGCTGCGGCGGCTGCTGGCGACCCGCGAACGGCGCGAGGGCGACTGATCGGGCCAATCCCCCTGCCGCCCGTCCGGGCCGCGGGCATAATCACCCTCACACCAGGACCGGTCCCCTCCGATCCGATCCGGTCGTGACAGGTCGCCTGGCTGAAGCAGTCACCGAGCTGACGGAGGCAATGGGATATGGCGTGGCTGCTGGTCGTGGTGGCGGGCCTGCTGGAGACCGGCTTCGCGGTCTGCCTCAAGCTCTCGCACGGCTTCACCCGCCTCTACCCGACCATCGCCTTCGCGGCCTTCGCCCTGGGCAGCTTCGGCCTGCTGACGATGGCGCTGCGCAAGCTCGACGTCGGCCCGGCGTACGCGGTCTGGACCGGCATCGGCGCCGCCGGCACCGCGATCTACGGCATGGTCTTCCTCGGCGACCTGGTCTCCACGCTGAAGATCATCTCCATCACGCTGGTGATCGTCGGGGTGATCGGGCTCCAGCTGTCCGGCTCGGCGCACTGACGCCCCCGGGGCGCCCGCATAGCCCGTGAGCCCGGCGAAGGCGCCCCGCACCAGCCGGGCGACCGCCTCGCTCTCGGCCTCCGTCCCCCGCCGCCGGCCCCGCTGCCGGGGCACCGCCACGCGCACACCGGTCGGCGGCCCTGCCGAGCCGGGCCCCACCGGGGCGACCACACACGACAGCGTCAGCCGGGCCGCGGTCTCGCAGGCGGCGTCCAGGGCGGGCAGCTCCTCCCGGGGCCGGCCGGGCGCCAGCGCCGCCACCGCCCGGTCGCGGAACCGGCCGAGCAGTTCGGCGGGCCCGTCCTGACCGGCCGGCAGCCGGTCGCCCCGGCATCCCGTCAACGCGGCCCTGACCAGCGGGTTCGTCCGTGCGCTCCGCAGCGTCCAGGCGGCCGCGGCGGCGACCCGGGCGCCCTCGTCGGCCGCCGCCCCGGCAGCGTCGCCGGCCAGCGCCCGCTCCACCCCCGCCAGATACGTCTCGGTCTCCCGGCGGACGAGGGCGTGGGCCAGCCCCTCCTTGCCGCCGAACTCGTTGTAGAGCGTCTGCCGGGACACCCCGGCGGCGGCCGCCACCTCCACCATCCGGACGGCCGTCCAGGGCCGGGTGAGCAGCGCCGCGTAGGCCGCGTCCAGCAGGGCCTCGCGCACCGAGGGCATCGGCCACCTCCTGGCTCCACTCGAAACAGTGGTCCAGATCACAGAATTGACGCCTCGTCAGTTGCTGTCAAGACCCACCCCGGTCGCCCCCAGGGCGGCTCGGCAGCAGCCCCGGCCGGCACTCCGCCACAGACCACCCGGAGGCCACGGCATGGCCCGGTGGCTCCCGTGCATACCAGTGGATACTGTTCGCACATGCCCGACTATCACGATGATCTCCGCCTGGCGCACGTCCTGGCGGACGCCGCCGACGCCGCCACCATGGAACGGTTCAAGGCCCTCGACCTCAAGGTGGAGACCAAACCGGACATGACCCCGGTCAGCGAGGCGGACAAGTCCGCCGAGGAGCTGATCCGCGCCCAGCTGCAGCGCGCCCGGCCGCGGGACGCGGTGCTCGGCGAGGAGTTCGGCAACGAGGGCTCGGGGCCGCGCCGCTGGATCATCGACCCGATCGACGGCACCAAGAACTACGTCCGCGGGGTGCCGGTGTGGGCGACCCTGATCGCCCTGATGGAGCGCGGCGAGGGCGGCGACCGCCCGGTGGTCGGGCTCGTCTCCGCCCCGGCGCTGAACCGCCGCTGGTGGGCCGCCGAGGGCCTGGGCGCCTTCACCGGCCGCAGCCTGACCTCGGCGACCCGGCTGCACGCCTCCGAGGTCGGCCGCATCCAGGACGCGTCGTTCGCCTACTCCTCGCTGACCGGCTGGGAGGAGCGCGGCCGGCTCTCCCGCTTCCTCGACCTGTCCCGCGACTGCTGGCGGACCCGGGCCTACGGCGACTTCTGGCCCTACATGATGGTCGCCGAGGGGACGGTCGACATCTGCGCGGAGCCGGAGCTGTCGCTGTGGGACATGGCGGCCTGCGCGGTGATCGTCCAGGAGTCCGGCGGGCGCTTCACCGGTCTCGACGGCCGGCCCGGTCCGCACAGCGGCAACGCCGCGGCCTCCAACGGCCTGCTCCACGAGGACCTGCTGGCCTACCTCGGCGACGACCGGAACTGACCACCATCGGGCGAAAAGCGGCGGCCCGGCCCACCGCACCACCCCACTGACCTGCGCAGGGGCAGATGTTCGGACTGGCGTCCACCATCTGCCCCTTGTTGCGCGACCGGGGGCATGTGAACATGAGAACCCCCCGGTTTGTGAACTTGTGAATCGTTTCGCATTTTCACGCCTGCACGTTCAAGGAGGTGGCTCCCCTTCATGCCCATGCTCGTCAAAGACGTCATGAGCACGATGGTCCTCACCATCGGGCCGGCTCACACCCTCCGCCAGGCGGCTCGACTGATGGCGGCCCGCCGCATCGGCGCGGCCGTGGTCCTCGACAGCGACACCTACGGCATCGGCATCCTCACCGAGCGCGACATCCTCAACTCCCTCGGCGCGGGCGAGAACCCCGACCGGGAGACCGCCCAGAGCCACACCACCACCGACGTCGTCTTCGCGACCCCGAACTGGACCCTGGACGAGGCGGCGGGCGCCATGGTGCGCGGCGGCTTCCGCCACCTCGTCGTCCTCGACGACCTCGAACCGGTCGGCATCGTCTCGGTCCGCGACATCATGCGCTGCTGGTCCGACACCTCCGAACGGACCCCGGCGGCGGCGTGACCGTCCCCCCGGGCGCACAGAGAGGCCGGAGCCCTTCGGCATCCGGCCTCTCCGGCTTTTACGGCAGCGACAATTGAGCAACCCCCACGGCGCTCAACCACCTCCGCGAAAGCGGCGCCGGTTTAGGCGCAAAGGGCGCGGCGCCGGCTTAGGCGCAACGGGCAGCCTGGACCGCCGCCTCCAGCCGCTTGCCGTAGTCCGCGTCCGCCTTGCGGAAGTTCTCGATCGCGCGCTGGGCGATCTCGTCGCGGGAGACCTTGGCGAGGAAGCCCGCCAGGTTGTTGATCAGGCGCTCCCGCTCCGCCTCCGACATCAGTCGGTAGAGGTTGCCCGCCTGGACGAAGTCGTCGTCCTCGGCGTGCGAGGGCGCCGCGGTCTCGCCGGTGTCACCGGTCACCGGCAGCGGCTGCCACAGCGGTCGGCCGGTCTGGGCCGGACCGCCGAAGCTGTTGGGCTCGTAGTTCTTCTGACGGCCGTGGCGGCCGTCGTAGAGCGCGCCGTCCCGGCCGTGGCTGCGCGCCTCGGTGGCGTGCGGGCGGTTGACCGGCAGGTGGTCGGCGTTGATGCCGACGCGGTAGCGGTGGGCGTCGCCGTACGCGAAGAGGCGGCCCTGGAGCATCTTGTCGGGGGACGGGCCGATGCCCGGCACGAAGTGGTGCGGGGAGAAGGTCGACTGCTCGACCTCGGCGAAGATGTTCTCCGGGTTGCGGTTGAGCTCCAGCTTGCCGATCTCGACGACCGGGTAGTCCGCGTGTGGCCACACCTTGGTCAGGTCGAACGGGTTGAAGCGGTAGTTCGCGGCCTCGGCGGCGGGCATGATCTGCACGCCGACGGTCCAGGTCGGGAAGTCGCCGCGCTCGATGGACTCGCGCAGGTCGCGCTGGTGGCTGTCCGGGTCCTCGCCGGCGAGCCGGTCGGCCTCGTCCTGGGTGAGGTTCCGGATGCCCTGGTCGGTCTTGAAGTGGTACTTGACCCAGAAGACCTCACCCGCGTCGTTGTTCCACTGGAAGGTGTGCGAGCCGAAGCCGTCCATGTGACGGTACGAGGCGGGGATGCCGCGGTCGCCGAACAGCCAGGTCACCTGGTGGGTGGCCTCGGGCGACAGGCCCCAGAAGTCCCAGACGTTGTCCGCCTCCTGCGAGCCGGTGTACGGGTCGCGCTTCTGGGTGTGGATGAAGTCGGGGAACTTGATGGCGTCCTTGATGAAGAACACCGGGGTGTTGTTGCCGACGAGGTCGTAGTTGCCCTCCTCGGTGTAGAACTTCAGCGCGAAGCCGCGCGGGTCGCGCACCGCGTCGGCCGAGCCGAGGCTGCCGGCGACGGTCGAGAACCGCAGGAACACCTCGGTCTGCTTGCCGACCTCGGAGAGGAACTTCGCGCGGGTGTACTTCGTCACGTCCGCGGTGACCGTGAAGGTGCCGTAGGCACCGGCGCCACGGGCGTGGACGATGCGCTCCGGTATGCGTTCGCGGTTGAAGTGCGCGAGCTTCTCGATCAGGAGCTGGTCCTGGATCAGTCCGGGGCCGCCGACGCCGGCCGTCTCGCTGTTCTGGTTGTCCGCGACCGGGGCCCCGGTCTCCGTGGTCAGCGGTCCGGTGGTGGTCTCTACCGACACGTGCGCCTCCTGATTCATCCGTGCACCTGCCCTTGGCGTGCGCTGCACCCGATCCTACATTGGACAATGTCTAAGTCAAGAAGAATCCGAAACCCGTACCCGATCCGGCGATGGACGGCCGCTGCTACCCTGGTGACTATCTGACTGATAGGTGATTGGCATGAGTGACCTGCTGGAACGACTCCGGGGACGCGGCTGGCGGCTGACCGCGCAGCGCCGCGTCGTCGCCGAGGTGCTGGACGGCGACCACGTCCACTACACCGCCGACGAGGTGCACGCCAAGGCGTCCGAACGGCTCCCCGAGATCTCCCGCGCCACGGTCTACAACACCCTCGGCGAGCTGGTCTCGCTCGGTGAGGTGATCGAGGTGAGCACCGACGGCCGCGCCAAGCGCTACGACCCCAACGCCCACCACGACCACCAGCACCTGGTCTGCTCGCGCTGCGGGACGATCCGCGATGTGCACCTCCACGGCGACCCGCTGTCCGCGCTGCCCGAACCGGAGCGCTACGGCTTCCAGGTCTCCGAGGTCACCGTGACGTACCGGGGTATCTGCCCCAACTGCAGCGGCCAGTCCTGATCCAGGCCCCGGACCCCGTCGGGGCCGCAGTCGTAACCCGCCCCCGCGGCCGCACTCCGGCCCGGGGGCCGCTGCCGTCGCCGCGCATCCGCCGGTCCGGACATGCCGAAGGCCCGGATCCTGAGGATCCGGGCCTTCGGTTTCAGTAGCGGGGACAGGATTTGAACCTGCGACCTCTGGGTTATGAGCCCAGCGAGCTACCGAGCTGCTCCACCCCGCGTCGTTGTGTCTTTACTTTAACCCCACGCCGACGACCAGCGCAAATTCCTTCCGGACGGCCCAGGGCCCGGCCCAATGGGACCGAGCCCCGGCCGCCGGGAGCAGCGCCCCCGGCGGCCGACCGTCATGCGCTCAGCTCCTCCAGGAGCGCGGTCCGCAGCCGGGCCGCCCGCTCCGCCACCTCGGGCGGGCCCAGCTCCACCGCCCGCGCACACCAGCCCTGGGCCTCGGCGAGCGCCCCACGGCGGGCCGCGATCAGCGCCAGCCGCAGCGCCGCCCGGCCGTGGCCGCTCTCGGCGGCGCGCTGCCACCACAGGGCGGCCTCGGGCAGGCTGCCCTCGCGGGCCAGCAGCAGGCCGAGGTTGAAGGCGCCGTTGCGGCTGCCGGCCTCGGCGGCGGCGCGGTACCACGTCGCCGCCTCGACCGCGTCGCCGCGCGCCGCCGCGAACATGCCAACCCGGACCTGGGCGCGGCGGTGCCCCTTGCGGGCCGCGCGCTCGTACCACTGCCGGCTCTCGTCGTCCTCGGACCGCTCGGCGTCCGCCTCCGCGGACCGCCGGTCGAGAAGGTCGGCGAGCCGGAACGCCGCCTCGGCGCTGCCGCCGTCGGCCGCGCAGCGGAGGTTGCCCTCCGCTTCCTGGAGGTCGCCGTCGCGCAGCTGCGCTATGGCGACCTGGAGCGCCGCGTCGGTGTGCCCGGCGGCGGCCGCCCGCTCGTACCAGGAGCGCGCCAGCCGCTCCTCGCCGCGACCGGTGAACAGGATGCCGAGGTTGAACGCGGCGTCCACGCTGCCGGCCTCGGCCGCCTTGGAGAACCACGGCTCGGCCCCGGAGGCGTCGCCGCGCTGGAGCAGCATGATGGCCAGCGCGTTGGCGGCCTCGCGGTGACCGGCGTAGGCGGCGCGGCGGTACCACTGCTCGCCCCGGCCGGGGCGGCCCTGCTCGGCGCAGAGCAGGCCGAGGTTGTAGGCGCCGTTGACATCACCGGCGTCCAGTGCGGCGCGGTACCAGCGCTCGGCGGTCTGGAGCTCGCCGCGGTCGGCGTGCAGCGCGCCGAGGGCGTTGGCGGCGTTGCCGTCGCCGTCCTGGGCGGCCCGCCGCCACCACTCCGCGGCGCTCTCCTCGTCCCCGGCGTCGCGGAGCAGGAAGCCCAGCGCGCAGGCGGCGCGGGCCTCGCCGTCCTTGGCCGCGGAGAGGTACCAGCGGCCGGCCTCCTGGATGTCGCCGCGCTCCTCCAGCAGCGCGCCGAGCTGGAGCGCGGCCCGCCGGTGGCCGCGGGCCGCGGCCTGGCGGTACCACTGCTCGGCCTCGGCCTGCTGCTTCAGCTCCCCGTAGGCGGGTGTGGTGCGGCGGTCGGTGTCGCGGCCGTCCTCGACGAGCCGGGCGAGGCGGTAGGCGGCCTCGCGGTGGCCGCGCTCGGCGGCGGCCCGGAACCAGCGCTCGGCGCCGATGTCGCCACGGTGCTCCAGGAGGTCGGCGAGGGCGTACGCACCCAGGCAGTGGCCGGACTCGGCGGACTGGCGCAGCCAGTACTCGGCGGCCGGCTCGTCGCCGCGCTCGCGGTAGTGGCGGCCCAGGGCGTGCGCGGCGGCGGCGGAGCCGGCGACGGCGGCGATCCGCCACCAGCCGGCGGCCTCCTCGGCGTAGCCCCGCTGGTGGAGGAGGACGCCGAGGTTGTTGGCCGCGGCCCGGTCGCCGGCGGCGGCCGCGGAGCGGAGGTGCGGCTCGGCGCCGTCGAGGTCGGCGCGGCGCAGCAGCATCGCCCCCAGCCCGCTCATCGCGGCCGGGTCCCCCGCCTCGGCGGCGCGGCGGTAGCCGGACTCGGTCACCGCGTCGGACGCCTCGGCCGTGCCGTCGGCCTCCATCGCGTCCATCGACATGTCGGAATCGCGCCCGTCGTCGGGCGCCTGCACAAACCGGTCCGTCTCCAACAACCTTGCCTTGTCCCCCATAAGAACCATCGTCGCATCACCTGTAACCCGCGTACACCTGGTATACCGCAGCCAGTGAGGTCACTTCAGCGGTTTGTCGACTTCCCGACACGGCGACATGCCAAACTCAAGCACACAGCTTTCCCACATGGGTTGTCCGACCCGCCCCTGATCAGCTTTGACCCGAACGCATGACGAAGGCCCGGATTCAAGGAATCCGGGCCTTGGTCTTCAGTAGCGGGGACAGGATTTGAACCTGCGACCTCTGGGTTATGAGCCCAGCGAGCTACCGAGCTGCTCCACCCCGCGTCGTTGTGACTCCAACGTATCACGTCGCGGGGACCGCTGTTGACACCCGGCCCCGGTGGCCGCCGGTTCACGCCGGCGGCCACCGGGCCACGGGGCCCGCTCCGGCGGCTCAGCCGCCCGACTTGCCGCCTTTCCCGGACGCCTTGGCCGCCTGGTCCAGCGCGGCCTTCAGCTTCTTCTGCGCCTCGCCGTACGCGGCCCAGTCGCCGGCCACCCGCGCCTTCTCGCCCTCGTCGTACGCCTTCTCGGCGTCCGCCAGGGCCTGCTGCACGGTCTGGTCGGACGGCGGCGGCTGCTCACCGGTCTGCCCGCCGCCGGGCGGCGGGTTCTCCGCGCCGGTGCTCGGCGCCTTCTTGCCGAAGACCACGTCGAGCGCGTCCTTGAGGCTGTTCTCCAGGACCGGCTTGTTGTCGCCGTAGCTCACCAACACCTTCTTCAGGAGCGGGTAGTTGGTGTTGGCGCCGCGCAGATAGACCGGTTCGACGTAGAGCAGACCGCCGCTGAGGGGCACCGTCAGCAGGTTGCCGTACTCGATCTCCGAGTCGCCGAACTTCTTGAGGATGTTGAGCTCGTTGGCGATCGTGGGGTCGGAGTTGAACTTCGACTGGGCCAGCTGCGGGCCCGGCACCGGTGTCTGCGCGGGCAGCTTCAGCAGTCTGATCCTGCCGTAGTCGCCACTCGTCGCGTCCGCGTCGACCGCCATGAAGGCGCCCAGGTTGTCCTTCTTGTTGGGCGTGAAGGTCGTCGTCAGCGAGAACGCCTGGTCCTTCTGGTCCGGCATCTTCATGCTGAGGTAGTACGGCGGCACCGCGTTGCCCGACTTGTTGGTCGGGTCGCTGGGGATCTGCCAGCGCTCCGAGCCGGTGTAGAAGGTGCCCGGGTCGGTGACGTGGTACGTGGTCAGCAGCTGGCGCTGCACCTTGAAGAGGTCCTGCGGGTAGCGCAGGTGGGCCTTCAGCTCGGGGCTGATGGCGCTCTTCTTCTCCACCGTGCCGGGGAACGCCTTCATCCAGGTCTTCAGGACCGGGTCCTTGGTGTCCCACTGGTAGAGCTTGACCGTGCCGTCGTACGCGTCGACCGTGGCCTTGACGGAGTTGCGGATGTAGTTGACCTGGTTCTGCTGGGCCACCACCGCGCGCTGGCCGTTGGTGAGCGAGTCGGCGGTGCTGTCCCCGAGGGTGGTGCGCGAGGCGTACGGGTAGCCGTTGCTGGTGGTGTACGCGTCCACGATCCACTGGATCCGGCCGTTGATCACCGCCGGGTAGGCGTCGCCGTCGATGGTCAGCCAGGGGGCGACGGACTCGACGCGCTCCTTGGGCGTGCGGTTGTACAGGATCCGCGACTTGTCCCCGATGGCGCCGGAGTAGAGGATCTGCGGCTCACCGAACGCCACCGCGTACGCGGCGCGGTTGATCGGGTTGGACAGGCTCACCCCGCTCTTGCCCTGATAGCGGTAGCCCTTCTCACCGCTGTCGTCGGAGTAGTCCAGCTCCTGCTGCGGCCCGCCCACGATGGAGTACTGGGTGGTCTTCTCGCCGTAGTAGACGCGCTGTTCGTACGTCGGGAGCTGGCCCTTGGTCGGCAGGTCGGACTCGGTGTACCGCGGGCCGCCGCCGTCGGCGGTCTCGGTGCCCTTGGCGGTGACCGCGCCGTAGCCGTGGGTGTACTTGAAGTGGTCGTTAATCCAGTTGCGCTCGGGGATGCCGGCGATGTTCAGCTCGCGCAGGCCGATGACGGTGTCCTGCTCCTTGCCGTCCTTGTCCTTGTACCGGTCGACGTCCAGGGTGGACGGGAACTGGTAGTAGGACCGCACCTGCTGCTGTTGCTGGAAGGCCGGCGAGACGACGTTCGGGTCGAGCAGCCGCATGCTGGCGGTGCTGTCGGCCTCGTCGCGCAGCCGCTGGGCGTCCTCCTTGGAGCCCGGCTTGTAGTTGCCCTTGTAGGGCGTCACCTCGGAGTCCTGGATGCCGTACGCGTCCCGGGTCGCCTTGATGTTCTTGTTGATGTACGGCGCTTCCTTGGCCTGCTCGTTCGGCTGGACCTGGAACTTCTGGACGATCGCCGGGTACAGCCCGCCGATCAGGACGGCGGAGAGCACCATCAGGCCGAAGCCGATCACCGGCAGCTGCCAGGTGCGCCGCCACAGGGTGGCGAAGAACAGCACCGCGCAGATCGCCGCGATGAAGAACAGGATGGTCTTCGCCGGCAGGTAGGCGTTGGCGTCGACATAGCGCAGACCGGTCCAGTTGTCGGCCGACTTCAGGCCGCTGGACTTGACTGCGAGGCCGTACCGGTCGAGCCAGTACGCGATCGCCTTCAGGGAGACGAAGATGCCCAGCAGCACCGAGAGGTGACCGGTGGCGGCGGCGGTCGCCCGCGATCCGGGGCTGGTCAGCCGCAGCCCGCCGTAGAGGTAGTGGGTGAGCACGGCGGCCACCAGGGACAGCACCGCGCAGGCGAAGCCGAAGCTCAACAGGAAGCGGTACCACGGCAGATCGAAGGCGTAGAACGAGACGTCCTTGTGGAACTGCGGGTCCGTTGTGCCGAACGGGACGCCGTTGACCCACTGGAGCCACGTGCGCCACTCACCGGAGGCGGAGGCCCCGGCGATCAGCCCGATCACCGCCGTGATCGCGATCAGCGCCCACTTCTTGAACGGGGCGATGCCCATGCGGTAGCGGTCCAGGCTCTGCTGCTCCATGGACATCGCGCTGAGCGGCGGCCGCAGCCGGTGCGCCAGCCAGATGTTGACGCCGACGGCGACCGCCATCACGACGCCGAAGGAGAAGAACAGTCCGATCTTGGTCCACAGGGTGGTGGTGAAGACCGACGAGAAGTGGACCGAGCGGTACCAGAGCCAGTCGGTCCAGAATCCCGAGAACATCACGAAGAGCATGGCCAGCACGGCCAGTACGCCCAACGTCATGAGCAGGGTCCTGAACCGCCGCGACGGTCGGCCGACTCTGATCCGTGGCCCGGAGGGGCCTCCGCCGCGGTCCGGCATCTGGAAAGCCAAGGTGCGCACCTCGAAGTTCGCTGTCGTGTGGAGCAGGCCCGGCGATACTAGGACCCAGTGATGCAACTTACGACGGCTTTACTCGGTTCCCGATTTCCGGGGTGGACAAGGCACGATGTTGGGCATGACCAACCTCCCCGTTGACGGCACCCCCCTCGCCGCCGACCCACTGACCCGCGCGGTGCTCGAGATCGACGAGTACGCCGCCGGCCTCGGCTGGGACCAGCCCGCCCGTCTGTTCGCCCTCGTCGACACCGGCAAGCTCCGGGAACAGGAGCCCTCGCTCGCCGCCCAGCTGGGCATCGAGGAGTCCGCCGGCACCTCCCTGACCCCCATCGAGCAGGACGAGATCCCGGCCGGCGCCCCGCTGGACGAGTTCCTCGCCACCATCGCCTGGCCCGACGCCGTGGTCGGCTGCGCGCTGACCGTGGAGCGCCTGATGCTGCCGCCGTCCGCCGAGGAGGCCGAGCCGGCGGGCATGACCGAGAAGCAGCTCGCCAAGTGGGTCGCCGAGCACCCCGAGCGCCAGGAGGTGCGGATGACGGTGGCCGTCCTCCGGGACGGCTCCCGCGAGTCGGCGCTGCGGCTGCGCGAGAAGGACTCCACCTCCGAGGTGCTGACCGGCAGGTCGCTGGTCCCCGGCCTCGCGGACGCGCTGGCGGCGACCTTCGAGGAGGAGTAGCCGCGCGGCGGGCGGACGGGCCCGCCGCTCCCGCTACCGGCCTGCTACCGGCCTGCCGGACTGCAACTCGGCAGGCCGGCCAGGTCGTTCGTGCGGATCTTCTCCAGCGCCCGCACCGCGTCCCCTATGGTGTCGACCTTGACCAGCCGGAGCCCGGAGGGGGTGTCCTTCGCGGCGGCCGCGCAGTTGTCCTTGGGCGTCAGGAAGAACTCCGCGCCCTTGTCCCGCGCGCCGATCGTCTTCATCGAAATGCCGCCGATCGGGCCGACCTTGCCCTGGTCGTCGATTGTGCCCGTACCCGCCACGAACCGGCCGCCGGTCAGATTGCCGCCGGGGGTGAGCTTGTCCACGATGCCGAGCGCGAACATCAGCCCGGCGCTGGGGCCGCCGACGTCGGCGAGCTTCACGTCGATCGGGAACGGGAAGACGTGGTCCACCTGGGCCTGGATGCCCACGACCGCCCGGCTGCCGGCCGCCACCGTGGTGATCGCGACCTCCTTGCCGGGGCCCTCGGGCTGCTTGCCCTGCTTCTTCGCGGCGGCCGCCTCCTTGGCGGGGATGACGGTGAACACCACCTTCTGTCCCGGCTTGTGCCGGGTGACGAACGCGGCCACGTCGCCGGCCTGCTGGACCTTCCTGCCGTCCACCGCCTTGATCACGTCGCCGGCGTGCAGCAGCCCGTCGGCCGGCTTGTCCTTGACGACCGCGCCCACGACGGTCTGACTGGCGACCGGGATGTGCAGCTGCCGGAGCGCGGCGACCTTGGCGCTCTCCTGGGACTGGGTGAACTCCTCGGCGTTCTGCTGGTCGGCCTGCTCGGCCGTCTGCCCCTCGGGGTAGAGCGTGCGGTGCGGCACCACCGCGCTGCTCGGGTCCAGCCAGCCGTAGACCGCCTCCAGGAGATTCATGCGGTAGTCCGGGCCGGTGACGCGGACCGTGGTCATGTTCAGATGGCCGGAGGTCTGGTACGTCTTCCGGCCGCCGCCGATCTGGAGGACCGGCTCGCCGTTGTGGTCCCCGAGAGTGTTGACCGTCGGCCCCGGCGACATCTCGGCATACGGGACGGGGATCAGTACCCCGGCGCAGAGCAGCGCGATCAGCATCAGGGTCGAGGCGAGCAGCGTCGCGGTGCGGCGTGGCATGGAACGACAGTACGGGACGGGTATGACAACCGGCCCGCGGGGCCGTCCGTACGGGGACCGGCCGCCGGACCTCACCGAACGGGGGAAGTCAGACCGGATCCGAGGCGTGCTCGGGGGCGGCCGCGGCGGGGGCGGGAGCGATGTGCTGCTTCTCCATCGCGGCGCGGAACCGGGCGTAGCCGGCCAGCTCGGCGACGTCCCCGCTGCGGCGGTTGCGCATGGCCCAGCTGCTCCACAGCGCGGCGACCAGTCCGGCCAGCACCGGAATCAGCAGCCAGAGGAGCGCTCCCATGGGGACCTCCCTACACCTTGCGCACCCACGATCGACGAATAAGCAGATTAACCATCCGCCACGTCAACGCTGGTGCCGGGGAGCCGGTTACGCAACCGGAACCGGAGGTACCGGTTCGGCCGCGGGGCGCGGGCCGTCAGGCCCCGACCCGCCCTCCCGTCGCCCGACCACCGCCCCCCGGAAGAGGGGGCTTACGCCCCCACCCACTCTTCTGTGCCGTCCGAGAAGGTCTGGTGCTTCCAGATGGGGACCTCGTGTTTGAGGTCGTCGATGAGTTTGCGGCAGGCCGCGAACGCCTCGGCGCGGTGGGGGCAGGAGACCGCGACGACCACGGCCAGATCACCGATGGCCAGATCACCCACACGGTGGACGGCGGCCAGCGCGCGGACCGGATGGTCGGCGACGACCTTCTCGGCGACCCGGCGCAGCTCCGCCGCGGCGGACGGGTGCGCGGAGTACCCGAGGCCGTCGACGTCCGCGCCGCCGTCGTGCGAGCGGACGGTCCCGACAAAGAGGGCCGTGCCGCCCGCGGCCCGATCCCCGACGGCCGCGAAGACCTCGTCCACGGAGAGGGGGGTGTCGCGGATCTCCAGGAGCCGGATCGGGTCCGCGGCGCCCTGCTCACCGGGGTGGTCGCGGTCGGTGGAGGGCCGGGAGTGCGTGCCAGACATGGCCCCATCGTGCCGCACCGGACGGGCACCGGGAAATGGCGATTCCACCGGGCCTCCGAGGTCCCGTATGGAGGCTCGTACAGGCGTCGGGCCCAGGAGCCGGTCCGGGGCGCGTCGGCGGTCGGTGGCCCGGTGGTGTCAGATGCGGCGGCGGGCCTTGCGGGCGCGGCGGACCAGGGCCGCGGTACCGAGGAGCGCGACGGTGGCGCCGGCGGCGCCCGCGGCGGTGGCGTCCTTGCGGCCCAGCCGGCGGCCGGCGACCGTGTGCCGGCCGGCGGCCTCCGCCAGCAGTTCGGCGAGGACCTCCTCGTTCGTCCACCGGGGGCGCCAGCCCGCGTCGTGCAGCCGGCTGCCGCTGACCACCCAGGGGTGCATGGTGTAGGCGAGGTCCCCGGCGGGCGACGGCGTCAGGCCGATCCGGTGCAGACGGGCGGCGGCCCCCAGCGCCACCGAGGACGGCAGCTCCATGCGCCGGATACCGGAGAGCTCCTCGACCTCCTCCTGCTCCAGCCAGCCGTCGCAGCCCACCGCCAGCTCGCCCTCGACCTTTTCCAGCGCGGCGTACTCCAGGGCGCCGACCAGGTCCTCCACGTGGCAGAACTGCCAGGCCGGGCGGGAGCCGGCGACGACCAGGAGGCGCGGCGACTCGAAGTAGCGGGTGAGCGCGGTGTCGGTGCCGCCGACCAGGACGGCGGGGCGCAGCACGGTGACGTTCAGGCCGGGGTGGGCGCGCGGGGCGCGGCGCGCCAGGTGCTCGATCTCCAGGAGGTCGCCGACCCCGGTGGCGTCCGCGGTGGCGCGCAGCTCGGCGTCCTCGGCGAGCGGGACGTCGTTGTCGGGCAGCGCCCCGTAGACCATGGCGGAGGTGCACAGCACCACCCGGTGGACGCCGGCGGCCGCGGCGGCGGTCAGCACGGTCTGGGTGCCGCGCACGTTGTAGGCGGTGCGGGCCGCGGCGTCGGTCTCCAGGTCGAGGTCGAGGGCGAGATGGACGACGACGTCCGTTCCGCGGAGTTTGTCGGCGATGGCGGGGTCGCGGACGTCCAGGACGTGCCACTGGGCCTCGGCGACGTCACCGGGGCGTTCGTCGATGGCCACCACCTCCTTGACCTCGTCGGACGCGACCAGGGCGCGGGTGAGCAGCGCGCCGATCCCGGAGGCGGCTCCGGTGACGGCGACGACGGGGCGGCGCAGCGGCCGGTCGTCGCCGGCCGGGCCGCGGTCTGCCTGTTCGGCTGTGGCGGCAGCGTTTCGCGCTGCGCGAACGGTCGGATCTGGGGAACTCACCGGGCGTCTCCAGCGGTTGTCTTCAGTACGGGCGCGTCCGACGCGTCCGCACCAGGTGGCATCCATCCTGCCGCAGCCACCGGGACAGCGAAGCACCGAGCCCCGAGGCGGGGCGAGTGTCTACGCTGGAGGTGATGTCGGGCAGCCGCCGTCGGCGTAGGGCCGGCGGCCCTACGAGCCGAGGAAACCCGTGAGTGACACCCCATTCGGATTCGGCCTTCCGCCGGAGGAGCCGGAGGACGGCGACAACGGCAAGAAGAAGGGCGGCCAGGGAGGTAGCCAGGGCCCCGCGAACCCCTTCGGGTTCGGCGGCGGGAGCGGCGCCGCGGACAATCCGTTCGCCGCGCTCTTCGGCGGCATGGGGGGACCTGGCGGCCAGATGAACCCCGGCGACCTCGGCGCCGCCTTCCAGCGGCTCGGCCAGATGCTCTCCTACGAGGGCGGCCCGGTGAACTGGGAGATGGCCAAGGACATCGCGCGGCAGACCGTCGCGCAGGGCGCCGAGGACGGCAGCAAGGACGCCAGCGTCTCCTCCGGTGAGCGGACGGCGGTCCAGGAGGCCGTGCGCCTGGCGGACCTGTGGCTGGACGGGGTGACGTCGCTCCCGTCGGGCGCCGGCTCGGTGGTGGCCTGGAGCCGCGCCGAGTGGGTCGAGGAGACCCTGCCGGTGTGGAAGGACCTGGTCGATCCGCTCGCCGAGCGGGTCGGGGCGGCGATGGGCGAGGTGCTGCCCGAGGAGATGCAGGCCATGGCCGGCCCGCTGCTCGGGATGATGCGCTCCATGGGCGGCGCGATGTTCGGCGCCCAGATCGGCCAGGCGCTGGGCGTGCTGGCCTCCGAGGTCGTCGGTTCCACCGACGTGGGGCTGCCGCTGGGCCCGGCCGGCAAGGCGGCGCTGCTGCCGGCGAACGTCACGGCGTTCGGCGCCGGACTGGGCGTCCCGGAGGAGGAGGTGCGGCTCTATCTGGCCCTGCGCGAGGCCGCCCACCAGCGGCTCTTCGCCCATGTGCCGTGGCTGCGCTCGCATCTGTTCGGTGCTGTCGAGGGCTATGCGCGCGGCATCAAGGTCGACACGACCAAGCTGGAGGACATGGTCGGCCAGATCGACCCGCAGCACCCCGAGGAGCTGCAGAACGCCCTCCAGGGCGGCATGTTCCAGCCCGAGGACACGCCGGAGCAGAAGGCCGCGCTGGCCCGTCTGGAGACCGCGCTGGCGCTCGTCGAGGGCTGGGTGGACGCGGTGGTGCACGCCGCCGCCAAGCCGCATCTGCCGTCCGCGGACAAGCTCCGCGAGACGCTGCGGCGGCGCCGGGCCACCGGCGGCCCGGCCGAGCAGACGTTCTCCACGCTGATCGGGCTCCAGCTGCGCCCGCGCCGCCTGCGGGACGCCTCGCGGCTGTGGGCCTCCCTGACGGACGCGCGGGGCCTGGACGGCCGCGACGGCCTGTGGGAGCACCCGGACATGCTGCCGACGGCGGGGGATCTGGACGACCCGGACGGCTTCGTCCACCGCGAGCACGCGGACTTCTCCGAGCTCGACAGGATGCTGGGCGAGGCGGCGAGCGGCGGCGGCCCGGACCTGACCAAGCGCGGTGGGGACGCCGAGGGCTCCGGCCCGGCCGACGGCGGCCCGCGCGGCCCCGAGGGCGAGGGCGGGAACGACGAGGGCAAGGGCGACGGCGCCCGGTGAGCCTGCACGCGGACGCGGCGCGGGTGCTCAAGGAGTGGCCCGCGCCCTCGGCCGGCCAGGAGCGGCTGCGGCTGGCCTATCTGGACCACCTCGCGGCCCATCAGGACGGCATGTGGAAGCCGTGCAAGGACGGGCATCTCACGGCCAGTGCGCTGGTGGTCGACCCGGCCGGCGGGCGGGTGCTGCTCACCCTGCACCGCAAGTTGGAGATGTGGCTCCAGATGGGCGGCCACTGCGAGCCCGAGGACACCTCGCTGGCCGGCGCGGCGCTGCGCGAGGCGCGTGAGGAGTCCGGGATCGCGCACGGGCTGACGCTGCTGGGCGACGTGCCGGTGCGGCTGGACCGCCACCGGACGCCCTGCGCGGAGCATCTCGACGTCCAGTACGCCGCGTTGGCGCCCGCGGACGCGGTGGCGGCGATCAGCGACGAGTCGCTGGACCTGCGGTGGTTCCGCTACGACGAGGTGCCCGCGGTCGCCGACGACTCGGTGGTGCGCCTGGTGGCGGACACCCGGGCGCTGCTGGCCGCCCACATCTGACACTTCGTCATAAATGATGCTGCGCCACAAACGGCGCCCGCCCCTCGTGTTGGGGCGGGCGCCGTTTCCCGTGCCGGGGGATGCGGGCCTGTCGGTCAGCGGCCCCGGCGGGAGTCGTCCTGCGGTGGTGCGCCGTGGGCGCCCGGCTCCTCGGGGCGGTGCCACGGTCCCGTACCGCCGTCCTCGGGGAGGGGCACGCCCTGCCCCGGATACGGGGCGTACGGGGCTCCCGGCTGCTGCTGCCCCGGCTGCCCGTACGGAGCGGGCGGCGGCGGGAGCGGCACGGGCTGCCCCTGGGGCGCGGCGTATCCACCGGGAAGCGGCGGGGGTTGTTGGCCATACGGGGGCGGAGGTGGCTGGTGGCCGTACGGGGGCGGCGGCGGAGGCTGCTGGCCGTACTGCGGCGGCGGGGGCGGCTGGTGACCGTAGGGAGTCGGCGGCTGGTGGCCGTACGGGGGCGGTGGCGGAGGCGGCGGACCCTGTATGCCCGGGGCCGGGGGCGGCGGGGGCGGCGGACCTGGTACGCCCGGCGGCGGCACCGGGCCACCGGGCGGGACCAGCGGCGCCACGAGCGTGGGCGCGCTGTGGATCTGCGCGGCGGCAGGCTGCGGCAGCGGGGGCGGGGTCTGCTGCGGGTGTGCCGGCGCGAGGGCGCGCGGATCCGGGGCGGTGGGCACGGGCGGAGCCGGGGCGGCGGGCGCGGCGGAGACGGGCGGCGCGGCGGACGGGGCAGGTGCCGGGACCGGGGCCGGCGGCGGCAGCGGGAAGTCGGGCGCGCCGTGCGCGGTGGCGGGCGGCACCGGCGGCCCGGCGGCCTCGTCGCCCTCCTCCAGGACCTCGCCGCCGAAGTTCGTCAGCAGCGCCTCCAGTCCGCCGTCGAAGCCCTGGCCGACCGCGGCGAACCGCCAGACGTCCTTGAGGTACAGGTCGCCGAGCATCACGGCGCGCTCGGTGCTGAACTCCCCGCCGCTGAAGGGATATCGAGCCACCTCCTGGCCGCCGGCCACGAGGCGCAGGCAACCGGGACCGATCTGCGCCATCTGGCCCGCGCCGTCGAGGGCGGCGGTGAAGGTCAGCTTCCGGATGTGCGGCGGGACCCGGTCGAGGGCGACGCGGAAGGAGTCGGTGTCGCCGTCCTGCGGGCCGAGCTGCCGGACCGCCTCCTCGGGCGTCACGGGCTGGTTGAAGAAGACGAAGTAGCGGTCGTCGGAGAGCCGCTCGTCGCCGTCCAGTCCGAAGCAGCTGATGTCGAAGCTCAAACCGGGGCCGGCGATCCGCACCCCGACGTACAGGTCCCGTTCCGTCGTCAGATCGGCAAGCCTGGCCTTGTGGCCGCGCTGGAATTCCCTGGCCATGGGCTGCGCCCCTCCCCCGCTCGCGTCGCGTCCGTACCCACGCCAGGCTAACCGCTGACACCGACGGCGCGCGGCCCCGGGGCGCGCCCGGGAACGGCCGGATCCGGTCAGCGCCGGCGGGCGGCCGGCAGATGCGGCAGCCGGTCGGCGGCCACCACCCCTTCGAGATAGCCGCGCGCCCGTTCGGTGCGCGGATAGGGCTCCAGCAGCCGCCAGAACTCCGGCCCGTGGCCGGGTACGAGGAGGTGCGCCAGCTCGTGGAGCAGGACGTAGTCGATGACGTACTCGGGCATGCCCTGCAGGCGGTGCGAGAGGCGGATGCTGCCCTCGGCCGGGGTGCACGAGCCCCAGCGGGTGTTCTGGTTGGTGACCCAGCGGACCGTCTCCGGACGGGCCCGCCCGTCGAGGTACTGCGCGGAGAGCCGCTCGGCGCGCTCGGCAAGCTCGCCGTCGCCCAGCATCCGCTTGCTCTCCTGGGCGGCGAGCTTGTCCAGCATGACCGAGACCCAGCGCTGCTCCTCGGCCTGCGACATCCGGGCCGGGATCAGGACGATGGTGCGGTCGCCCTCGCGGTACGCGGAGACCGTCCGGCGCCGCCGGGTGCTGCGACGCACCTCGACCGGGCGGGCCGACGGACTCGGGTCGGCCCGGCGCGGGCGGTCGGCGGCGCGGCGCAGGGGCGTCTCCCCGGATCCGCGCGGGGAAGGGTCGGCGGGCACGCGCCCGACGTTACCCGCTGGCGCTGTGCGAAGTCCCGACCCGCGGACGGTTCGCCACCTGAACGCCCCCGGCGTGCACGGATTTGTACGACGAATGCCCGGAGCCTGTGGATAACTTCCGTGTCCGGTGCGGTTCCGGCGCATGCTGGGGGCCGGACGAAACGACCGGACGAAACGAACGGGGGCGGATGACATGCATCCGATGCTCAAGCCCGCGCTGCGGCGCGGCTGGCGGGACCGGGAGACGGTGCGGTTCGGCGTGGCGCCGGCCCATGCCCGGGTGGTCGGTCCGGTCGATGTGGCGACCGGCTGCTTCATCGAGCTGCTCGACGGCACCCGCTCACTGCCGCAACTGCTCGACGAGGCCGCGGCGCTGGATGTCGCACCGGAGCGGGCGCGCGGGGTGGTGGAGCGGCTCGGCGCGGCGGGGTTGTTGGAGGCTCCGGCGGCGGGCGGCGCCGCGCCGCCGGACGACCGTGCCGTCGAGCGGCTGCGGGCGGATCTGGCCGCGCTGTCGGTGCGCCAGCCCGGGGCGGCCGCCGGGCCGCTCGCGCAGATAGGGGTGCGCCGGTCGGTCCGGGTCAAGGTGAAGGGCGCGGGACGGGTGGGCAGCCAGATCGCGGCGCTGCTGGCGGCCTCGGGGGTCGGCCGGGTGGACGTGGTGGACGGCGGCACGGTCGCGCCGTGGGACGTGGTCCCGGGCGGCCCGACGGCCGGTCAGGTCGGCGAGCGGCGGGACGAGGCCGCGCGGCGGCTGGTCCGGGAGTCCTCCCCGTGGAGCCGCCGGTGCCGCCCCGGCGGCCCCGTCACCGAGTCCGGCGAACCCGGTATCTCCCTCCTGGTGCTGGCCCCGCGCGACGGCCTCGGTGCCTACGCCCCCGATCCGGTGCTCGCCGAACCGCTCCTCACCGCCGGCATCCCGCATCTCTACGCGGGTGTACTGGAGGGCACGGGAGTGGTGGGCCCGCTGGTGGTGCCCGGTGTCTCGGCCTGCGCCGGCTGCGACGAACTCCGGCGTACGGACGCGGAGCCGGCCTGGCCGCGGCTGCTCGCGCAGTGGCGCTCGGGGCGCGGTACGCCGGCGGTGCCGGCCTGTGACGCCGCGCTGGCGACGGCGGTCGCCGGGCTCGCCGCCGTCCAGGCACTGGCGTTCCTCGACGGCGAGCCGCCGCCCTGCATGGGGGCGCGGATGGAGCTCCCGCTGCCGTGCGCGAGCGTCCGGACGGTGCGGATCGCCCCGCATCCGGACTGCGGCTGCGGTGCCGTCTCCGTACGGGGCACGGCGGACGCCTCGGTTCCGCGGCCGCGACACGCAACAATGACGGGGTATCCCCGGTAGGGGACGGTGTGAGTTGGAGGGGCGCATGTCTGATCTTCCCCGCAGGGCGGTCACCCGGACCGCCAAGCTGGCCGCGCTGCCACTGGGGTTCGCCGGTCGTGCCACCTGGGGCCTGGGCAAACGGCTCGGCGGCAGATCCGCCGAGATCGTCGGCCGGGAGCTCCAACAGCGCACCGCGGAGCAGCTCTTCAAGGTCCTCGGCGAGCTGAAGGGCGGTGCGATGAAGTTCGGTCAGGCTCTGTCCGTCTTCGAGTCGGCGCTGCCGGAGGAGATCGCCGGCCCGTATCGGGCGGCGCTGACGAAGCTTCAGGAGGCGGCGCCGCCGCTGCCGGCGAGCACGGTGCACACCGTGCTGGCCGAGCGGCTCGGGGCGGACTGGCGGGAGCTGTTCGAGGAGTTCGAGGACAAGCCGGCCGCGGCGGCGTCGATCGGGCAGGTGCACCGGGCGGTGTGGCACGACGGCCGGGAGGTGGCCGTCAAGGTGCAGTATCCGGGCGCGGGCCCGGCGCTGCTGTCGGATCTGGCGCAGCTCAGCCGGTTCGCGCGGCTGCTCGGCCCGCTGATCCCGGGCATGGACGTCAAACCGCTCATCACCGAGCTGCGCGACCGGGTCTCGGAGGAGCTGGACTACGACCTGGAGGCCGAGGCCCAGCAGGCGCACGCCGCGGAGTTCGCCGGCGACCCGGACGTGGTGGTGCCGGCCGTGGTGCACCAGAGCGACCAGGTGCTGGTGACGGAGTGGCTCGACGGGGTGCCGCTGTCCGAGGTGATCGCCGACGGCACCGAGGAGCAGCGCGACCGAGCCGGGCAGCTGCTGGCGCACTTCCTCTTCTCCGGTCCGGCGCGCACCGGCCTGCTGCACGCCGATCCGCATCCGGGCAACTTCCGGCTGCTGCCCGGGGCGGAGCCGGACGGCCCGGTGTCCGGGTGGCGGCTGGGCGTGCTGGACTTCGGCACGGTCGACCGGCTGCCGGACGGCCTGCCGCCGACGATCGGCACCTCGCTGCGGATGGCGCTGGACGGCGAGGCGGAGGCGGTCTACCGCATGCTGTGCGAGGAGGGCTTCGTCAAGGACTCCATCGAGCTGGATCCGGAGGCGGTGCTGGAGTATCTGCTGCCGATCATCGAGCCCGCGCAGGTGGACGCGTTCGCCTTCTCCCGGGGCTGGATGCGCCGGCAGGCGGCCCGGATCGGCGATCCGCGCTCCCCCGCGCACCAGTTGGGCAAGCAGCTCAATCTGCCGCCCGCCTACCTCCTGATCCACCGTGTGACCTTGAGCACCATCGGGGTGCTGTGCCAGCTGGGGGCCACGGTGCGGCTGCGCGACGAGCTGGAGGCGTGGCTGCCGGGGTTCCTGCCCGACGCGGCCGAGGAGGACCCGGCCCCGGAGGATGCGGGCAGGGAAGAGCCGGGCGGGGAGGAACCGGGCGCGGAGAGCTCCGCCGGGAGCCCGGCGGGGAGTCCGGCCTGACCCTCACCACCAGCTGGAGTCCAGCCGGCCCTCGATGGCGCGGATGTTGTCCCGGGCGCAGCGGTCGCAGAAGTACCGGCGCTCGCCGTTCTCGACCGAGCAGGTCCAGGTCGGTGGGGTGTCCTCGGCCACTGCGCCGCAGCGCGCGCAGACCGTGGCGTCGGAGGCCAACTCCGCCTGTTGATGCGTCTTCTGGTCCACCATCCGACGATATCCCCGCAGCCGCCGCGAATCGGGACGCAACGCAGTACGGGGCCCGTCCGGTCGGACGAGCCCCGTACTGACGGCGCCTCAGTGTGCGGTGCGGGTATGCCCGGTCACTGCATCACGGCCATGGCCAGCGCCCGGCGGGCACGCAGCGACGCGCGCTCGGCGCGCCGCTGCATCCGCCGCGCGGCGGCGAGCCGATGCCCCCTGCGTTCGGACTCGGCCTCCCGCAGGCGTTGTTCCACATGGGCCCGGGCCAGGGCTTCTGGCATGAGTTGCATGGCGAGGTTCCTGTTCTGGCGCGACGCGAGGGCGCCGGGGTTCGCGGGGGTGGTGGTCTCGGTGAAAGTCGGGTTCATCGTGGGGTCCTGCTTCCGGGGGTCCCGGGTGACGGGACGGTCGATCGTTCCTGTGCGCGCGGTGTTCATGCCACGACCGGGTTCTTGCGCGGACGGCCCCGCGGACGCTTCCGGGGCACGACGACACCCTGGACGAAGAGCTCGCCGCCCCAGACGCCCCAGGGCTCGCGGCGCTCCTTGGCGCCGGCCAGGCAGGCCTCGCGCACCGGGCAGGTCTGGCACAGCGTCTTGGCGTACTCGACGTCGGCCGGGGACTCGGCGAAGAAGACCTCGGGGTCGTAGGTGCGGCAGGGTACGGCGGTGCCGAGGCGGTCGATCTCGTCGTCGAGCTCGGTGAGGGGCAACAAGGGGTTCTCCTGGAGGTCGGGCGGAGGGATCAGGTCGGTGGCGGACGGGGTGTGCGTCTGGAGTTGCACGGTGGTGTGTTCCTCGTCTGTTCCGGCCCGGCTGGTGGCGGGCGCATTGGGCAAAACAAAAGGACCGCGGATCCCGGTGTGGGTTCCGCGGCCCTGGAAGGTGCCGACCTGATCGCCGATCAGGCTGGATCTCTCCAGGGTTCGAGGCCGCGGTAGGCCCACATGGCGTGCTGGTACTGCTTCCGGGATTCGGCACCATTGGCCGCCGTCGCGAAGGCAAGGGCGTTCGCCGCCGTCGCTACCGCTGCCGCGGGTGCCTCGGTCGGTCGCGCGATGCGCTCGCCCGCCGTCGGGACGGCGAGGGCGTCGGGACGCGCGACCTCGGTACCGGACAGACGGCCGGAGCCGGACAGACCGGTGCCAAGGAGCGAGGTGCCGAGAGCGCAGGTGGCGACGACCGAGAGATCGGTCATTTTGTTGGTCTCGATGAAGCTGATCACTGGGCTCGCCTCCTCTCGGCGTCTCGGGGACCGGGAATACCCGGTCCGGGGGTGTTCAAGTACAGCACGGATCCATCGGATCTCGGAAGTTCCGTTGTTTCCGCTGCTTCCGAAGGCTATGGGGATGCGCTCCGCGGGCGCAAACTATTTTTCCGACGAGTTTTCCGCGGCGCCCTCCGCGCCCCCCGCGGCGCCCTCTCCGGGCTCCCCGTCCGGCTCCTCACCGGCGCAGATGGCCAGTACGTCGGCACCGAAGCGGTCGAGCTTGCGGCGGCCGACGCCGGGGATGACGGCGAGGTCCTCGGCGGCCGTCGGGACCGCCTCGGCGATGGCCATCAGGGTCTTGTCGGTGAAGACGCAGTAGGCGGGCTGGCGGGTGCGGGCGGCCTGGCCCGCGCGCCAGTCCCGCAGCCGCTCGTAGAGCGCCTCGTCGAGCTCCGAGGGGCAGTTCTCGCAGCGCATCAGCTTCATCTCGCCGGGGTCGGTCAGCGTGCGCCGGCAGACCCGGCAGCGGGCCGGGCTGCGGTGCGTCCGGCGGGGCCGGCCGGGGGCCGCCGAGCCGCTGCCGCGCTCGACGCCGCCGGTCGCGCCCGTGCCGCGGCGGTGCCCGGCCGCGCGGGAGCCGGGCCGCAGGCCGCCGAGGAAGCGGCTGGCGCCGCGCGAGGGCCGGCCGCCGGGCGAGCGGGCCAGCGACCAGGACAGCGCCAGATGGCGCCGGGCGCGGGTGATGCCGACGTAGAGCAGCCGGCGCTCCTCCTCGATCTGCTCGTCGGTGCGGGCGTGGTGGATCGGCAGCATGCCCTCGGTGAGGCCGACCAGGAACACCGCGTCCCACTCCAGGCCCTTGGCGGCGTGCAGCGAGGCGAGGGTGACGCCCTCGACGGCCGGGGCGTGCTGGGCGGCGGCCCGCTCGTCGAGCTCGGCGACGAGGTCGGCGAGGGTGGCCGCCGGCCGGGCCCGGGCGAAGTCCTCGGCGAGCCGCACCAGGGCGGCCAGCGACTCCCAGCGGTCGCGCGCCGCGCCGGAGCCGGCCGGCGGCCGGTCGGTCCAGCCCATGTCGCTGAGCACCGCGCGGACCTCGGAGGGCAGGCCGGCCGCGCCGGCGAGCAGGGTGTCGTTGCCGCCGAAACGGGCCGCGCCGCGCAGTTTGACGCCGGCCTCGCGCACCTCGGGCCGCTCGAAGAACCGCTCGGCGCCGCGCAGTTGGTAGGGCACGTCGGCGTCGGCGAGGGCCTGTTCGTAGACCTCGGACTGGGCGTTGATGCGGAAGAGGACCGCGATCTCGCCGGCCGGGACGCCGGCGGCGATCAGGTCGCGGATCCGGCGGGCGGTGCCCTCGGCCTCGGCGGGCTCGTCGGCGTACTCGGTGAACACCGGCTCGGCGCCGGGCTCGCGCTGCGAGACCAGCTCCAGGCGGTGCTCGGCGGCGCGGCCCCGGGCGCCGGCGAGCAGGCCGTTGGCGAGGTGGACGACCTGGGGGGTGGAGCGGTAGTCGCGGACGAGCTTGACGACCGTGGCGTGCGGGTGGCGGATGCGGAAGTCGAGGAGGTGGTCGGGGGTGGCGCCGGTGAAGCTGTAGATCGTCTGGCTGGCGTCGCCGACCACGCACAGGCTGTCGCGGTCGCCCAGCCACAGCTCCAGCAGCCGCTGCTGGAGCGGGCTGACGTCCTGGTACTCGTCGACGACGAAGTGCTGGTACTGGGAGCGGACCTGCTCGGCGATGTCGTGGCGGTCCTGGAGCACGCCGACCGTGAGCAGCAGCACGTCCTCGAAGTCGATGGTGCCGCGGTCCCGCTTGAGCTGCTCGTAGGTGGCGTATATCTGGCCGGTCTCGGCGGGGTCGCGGGGGGCCTCGCGGCCGGCCTTGACGAGCGCGGCCGGATAGTCGGCCGGCACCGTCTGGGTGACCTTGGACCACTCGATCTCGCCGGTGACGTCGCGCAGCTCGTTGCGGTCGAGGCGGAGGCGGCAGCGGGCGGCGGCCTCGGCGACCAGCGGGCCCTTGCGGTCCAGCAGCCGCGGCAGCTCGCCGCCGACCGCCCGGGGCCAGAAGAACTGCAGCTGGCGCAGGGCGGCGGAGTGGAAGGTGCGGGCCTGCACGCCGGCCGCGCCGAGCTGCCGGAGCCGGCCGCGCATCTCGCCGGCCGCGCGGGCGGTGAAGGTGACCGCGAGCACACTGGCGGGCTGGAGGATGCCGGCCCGGACGCCGTAGGCGATGCGGTGGGTGATGGCGCGGGTCTTGCCGGTGCCGGCGCCGGCCAGGACGCACACCGGTCCGTGCAGGGCCGTGGCGACCTCGCGCTGCTCGGGGTCGAGCCCGTCGAGCACCGCGTCGGCCGTCTCCGGGACCTGTGGGAAGAGGGTGGCGTCCGTTGCTGCTGTCACCCCGCCATGCTGCCAGGTCCGCCGGGGCGGCCGGGAAAGCCGTCCACACCGTCCGGGGACCGGTCGTACCGGTGTGCCCGGCTGGGGACGGCGGGGGGGGCGGCCGGGGCCGGCCGGGGCCGGCCGGGGCGGCGGTGCGGGGCGGCGGCGGGCGGCCGGGAATGGTCCGGGCCGGGTGGGCGTTGTGGTGGTTGGTGCCACGGTGTCGGAGCGACGCGCGTGGCACATGATCACGATCGAGACCGAGCTGAGGAGCCTGGGACGCATGGCGGGCACTGTGACGATGTACAGCACGACCTGGTGCGGATACTGCCGTCGGCTGAAGAGCCAGATGGACCGCGAGGGCATCGCCTACACCGAGATCAACATCGAGCAGGACCCGGAGTCCGCGGCGTTCGTGGAGAAGGCCAACGGCGGCAACCAGACCGTGCCGACCGTGCTCTTCGCCGACGGCACGACGCTGACCAACCCGTCCCTGGCTCAGGTTAAGGAGAAGGTGGCCGCGGCCTGAGGGCCGGGCGCACCGCGCAGAGCCGGGCCGTCGGCCGGTCCGTGAGGGAGCCGGCCGGCGGCCCTGTGCTGCCCGGGGCCGCGGGGGTCACGGCCTGGGCAGCGGCTTGCCGTACCACCTCTCGATGAGGCGGGCGGCGATGGAGATGCCGTAGGGCGGGAGGACCTCTCCGGAGGCGAAGGCGGCATCGAGGTCGTCCCGGGAGAACCACCGGGCCTCCTCGATCTCCTCGCCGTCCACCCGGATCTCGGCGGAGGTGGCGCGGGCCATGAAGCCCAGCATCAGGCTGGACGGGAAGGGCCAGGGCTGGCTGGCGACGTACTCGACGTCCCCGACGACGACCCCGGCCTCCTCGTAGACCTCGCGGGCGACCGACTGCTCGATGGACTCGCCCGGCTCGACGAAGCCGGCGAGCGTCGAGAAGCGCCCCTCGGGCCAGTGGACCTGGCGGCCGAGGAGGGCGCGGTCCTGGTCGTCGGTGACGAGCATGATCACGGCCGGGTCGGTGCGCGGGTAGTGCTCGGCGCCGCAGGCCGGGCAGCGGCGGATGTGGCCGGCCGCGGCGATGACCGTCCGCTCGCCGCAGCGGGAGCAGAAGCGGTGCATCCGCTGCCAGTTCTCCAGCGCCACGGCGTGGACGAGCAGGCCGGCGTCCCGGGGGGAGAGCAGCAGGCCGGCCTCGCGGAGGCCGGCGGCGCGGGCCGACTGGTCCATGCGGCCGGGCAGCGCGTCCTTCTGGAGGGCGAAGTAGCTGACGCCGTCCTCGTCGGTGCCGAGGTAGTAACGGTGGGCCTCGGTCAGCGGCGCCTCGAAGGACGGCGTCATGATCAGCTCGGTGCGGCCGTCGGGGGTGTCGTCGATCAGCGCCTGGCCCCCGGACACGACGAAGACGCGCGTCGTCGGGTGGCTCCAGGCCGCCGCCAGCCATGCCTCGTCGAGGCGGTGATGGGCGGAGCGGTCGATTCCGCTCGGCGCGCTGAAGGTGATCGGCCGGTCGGCCGCGTGGTCGGTCCAGGTGGTCACTGCTGTTTCCAACTCCCCCTGTGGCGTGGGTGGTTGCTGCGTTGCTGCGGGCGAGCGCGGAGCGGTGCGGCGGTGCGCGCGGGTCAGGACGGGCGCCAGGTGTCCGCCAGGTCGCCCCAGAGGTGCGCGGCGGTCTCGACGCCCTTCATCAGCAGGTCGAGTTCGACCTTCTCGTTCGGCGCGTGCCAGCCGTCGGAGGGCACCGAGATGCCCAGGAAGAGGACCGGGACGCCGAGGACGTCCTGGAGGTCGGCCGCCGGGCCCGAACCGCCCTCGCGGGTGAAGCGGATCTCGGTGCCGAAGGCCCGGCCCATGGCGCGGACGACGGACCGGAGCGCCGGGTGGTCGAGCGGGGTCAGGCAGGGGCGGGTGGCGCCCCAGAAGGTGATCTCGTGGCGGATGCCGGCCGGGAGGCGGTCCGCGACCCAGGTGCGGACGGCCTGCTGGACGGCCTCGGCGTCCTGGCCGGCGACCAGGCGGAAGGAGAGCTTCAGCTGGGCGGAGGCCGGGACGATGGTCTTGCCGCCGGGGCCCTGATAGCCGCCTCCGATGCCGTTGACCTCGGCGGTGGGGCGGGCCCAGATGCGCTCCAGGGTCGTGGCGCCGGCCTCGCCGAGGGTGGCGTGCGAGTGGGCGGTGCGCAGCCAGCGCTCCTCGTCGAAGGGCAGCTCGGCGAGGAGTTCGCGCTCGCGGTCGGTGAGTTCGATCACGCCGTCGTAGAAGCCGGGGACGGCGACCCGGCGGTCGTCGTCGTGGAGCGCGGCGGCGAGGCGGGCCGCCTCGGTGGCCGGATTGGGCACCGCGCCGCCGAACGAGCCGGAGTGGATGTCCTGGTCGGGGCCGTACAGGTCGATCTGGCAGTCCGTCAGGCCGCGCATGCCGGTGCAGACGGTGGGGGTGTCCTCGGACCACATCCCGGTGTCGGAGACGATCACCGCGTCGCAGGCCAGGCGGTCGGCGTGGCGGGCGACCAGGGCCGGGAAGTTCGGCGAGCCGGACTCCTCCTCGCCCTCGATGAGCAGCTTGAGGTTGACGGCCGGGGCGGTGCGGCCGGTCGCCGCCAGGTGGGCGCGGACGCCCAGGGTGTGGAAGAAGACCTGGCCCTTGTCGTCGGCGGCGCCGCGGGCGTAGAGGCGGCCGTCGACGGTCACCGGCTCGAACGGGTCGGTGTGCCAGCCGTCCTCGCGGGCGGCGGGCTGGACGTCGTGGTGGCCGTAGACGAGCACCGTGGGGGCGGACGGGTCCCCGGAGGGCCACTCGGCGAAGACCGCGGGCAGGCCGTCGCCCTCGGTCTCCCACACCTCGGTGACCGGGAAGCCGGTCTCCGCGAGCTTGCCGGCGAGCCACTCGGCGCTGCGGCGCACCTCGGGGGCGCGGCCGGGGTCGGCGGAGACGGAGGGGATGCGCAGCCACTCCGCGAGGTCGGCGAGGAAGGCGTCGCGGTGGGTGGTGATGTACGCGCGGACGGCGTTGTCCGAGGTGGTGCTCATACGCCCGAGCCTATCGGCCTTCCGGGGGATACCGGCCGGGGGTCTCGCCCAGCAGGATCCGTTCGAGCCCGTCCCGGCCCGGCAGGCGGGCGGGTCTGACCACCTCGCCGGTGCGGACGAAGAGGAACGCGGCGCCGACCTCGGACGGGGCCAAGCCGTACCGCTCGGCCCAGGCCAGGCGGTAGACGGCCAGCTGGAGCGGGTCCGCGCCGCCGGCGCCCGAGGAGACGTTGCGGCCGGTCTTCCAGTCGACGATCTCGAAGCGGTCACCGTCCGGGCCGGGCTCGCGGTAGACCGCGTCGATCCGGCCGCGGATCACCCGCCCGGCGAGCGTCATCCGGAACGGGACCTCCACCCGGAACGGGGTACGGCGCGCGTACGGGGTCCGGGCGAACGCCTCCTTCAGGGCCGCCAGGTCCTGCTCGTCGGCGATCTCCGCGTCCTCGCCGGGCTCGGCGCCGGGGAGCTCGTCGGGGCCGAGCAGCGGCAGCGGGAGCTCCTCGAAACGGGACTGGACCCAGGCGTGGAAGCGGGTGCCGCGACGGGCCGCGGGCTGCGGCGGGCGCGGCATCGGGCGGGCCAGCTCGCGGGCGAAGCCGTCCGGGTCGGCGGCGACGTGGAGCAGCTGGGTGGCGGTGAGCGAGGCGGGCAGCGGGACGTCGCGGACCCGGGCGCGGGAGCTCCGCAACTCGGCGGCGAGCGCCGCCAGATCGCGGTCCCAGGACGCCGCCGTGCGGCGCTCCTCGGGGAGCAGCACCGGGGGCTCCTGCTCCGGCGGGCCGGCGGGGGTGGGGGCGTGAGCAGGGCCGGGGCCGGCGGCGAGGGCTGCCGGATCGGGCTCGGCGGAGCGCTGGGCGATGAGGCGGGGGGCCGGGGCGGCGGGAGCGGCGGGAGCGGCGGACGGGACGTCCTCGTGGGGCGTCTCGTTGTGGAGTGCCTCGTCGTGGGGCGCTCCATCCTGCGGGGGCTCGCCGTACGGGGGCTCGTCATACGGAGGCCCGCCGTGTGCCGACTCGCCGTACGGGGCGTCCGGGTACGGGGGCTCGTCGTGGAGCGGGTCGCCGTACGGGTCGTGGGGCGCGTCCTCGTGGGCGGCGGGCCAGTCCTCGTCGTCCGGTGGGGGCGGCCACTCCGGGTCGTACGCGGGGGACGGGGCGGGGAGGGAGAGGGAGGTGTCGGGGGCGGCGAGGTGGGCGCGGACGGTGGCGGCGGCCCGGCGGCGGCGGGCCGTCGCGGCCGGGTCCAGCGGCAGCGGCCAGGGCTGCTCGGCGGCGGACTCGGCCAGGGCCGGATTCTCGGCGCCCTCCTCGGGCGGGTCGGCCCAGACCTCGATCTCTCCGTGGCCGGCCTCGCAGTGCTCGCGCAGCGCCGTCAGGAAGGCGGACGGGCCGCGGGGGCGCTTCTGGGTGGGGCCCCACCAGTGGCCGGAGCCGAGGAGGAGGGAGCGGGGGCGAGTGAAGGTGACATAGCCGAGGCGGAGTTCCTCGGTCTCCTGGTGCTGCTTCATCGCCTCCTTGAAGTCCTTGACGCCGCGAGCCGTCCACTCCGCCACCTCGGGCAGGGTGGCGGCGTCGCCGCGCAGGGCGTGCGGCAGGACCCTGGCGCGGCCGATCCAGGACTCGCGGGCCTGCTCGCTGGGGAACTGCCGGGTCACCAGGCCGGGCACCGCGACCACGTCCCACTCCAGGCCCTTGGACTTGTGGGCGGTGAGCACCTTGACGGTGTTCTCGCCTCCCGGGAGCGAGCTGTCCAGGCCCTTCTCGAACTGGACGGCGGTGCGCAGGAAGCCGAGGAAGGCGAGCAGGGTCGCCTCGCCGTCGAGGGCGGCGCCGCCCTCCTTGGCGGCGAACCCGGCGGCGAGGTCGAGGAAGGTGCCCAGCGTCTCCCGGCGGCGGGCGGCCAGGGCGTGCGGCGAGGCGGACAGCTCGACCTCCAGGCCGGTGACGGCGAGGATCCGGTGGAGCACGTCCATCAGCGGGTCGGCGAGCGAGCGCCGCAGGTCGCGGAGTTCGGTGGCCAGGCGGGCGAAGCGGACCCGGGCCTCCGGGGAGAACGGCAGGCCGTCGTCGGTGCCGCCGGACTCCAGGAAGGTGTCGAGCGCGTCGGCGAGCGAGACCGTCTCGGCCGGGTCGACGCCCTCGACGGCCTCGGCGAGCCGCCGCTCGGGGTCGTCCTCGGCGGAACCGCCGCGGGAGGTGTGGGCCAGGGCGCGGGCCCGGCGGCCCAGCAGGGCGAGGTCGCGGGGGCCGATCCGCCAGCGGGGGCCGATCAGCAGGCGGACCAGGGAGGCGTTGGCCGTCGGGTCCTGGAGAACCTCGCAGACCGCGACCAGGTCGGCGATCTCGGGGAGGTGGAGCAGCCCGGAGAGGCCGACGACCTCCACGGGAACATCCCGGGCGACCAACTCGCCCTGGATACGGGCGAAGTCGGCGGCGGTGCGGCACAGGACCGCGATCCCGCCGGGCGGGGTGCCGGTGCGGACGAGGTGGGCGAGGGAGTCGGCGAGCCAGCCGAGCTCTTCGGCCTGGGTGGGCAGCAGGGCGCAGCGGACCGCGCCGTCCCGCTCGGCGCCGGGGGCCGGGCGCAGTGCCTCGACGCCGGCGTGCAGGGCGCGCAGCGGGGCGGCGAGGCGGTTGGCGAGCTCCAGCAGGCGGCCGCCGCTGCGGCGGTTCTCGCTGAGGGCGAAGCGGCGGGCGGGGGTGCCGTCGGCGAACGGGAAGTGGGCGGGGAAGTCGTCGAGGTTGGCGACGGAGGCGCCGCGCCAGCCGTAGATGGCCTGGCAGGGGTCGCCGACGGCGGTGACCGCGTGCCCGGTGGGGGTCCCGGTGCCGGCGGCGCCGAAGAGGCCGGAGAGCAGCAGCCGCTGGGCGACGGAGGTGTCTTGATACTCGTCGAGGAGGACGACCCGGAACTCGTCGCGGAGCAGGGCGCCGACCTCGGGGCGGGTGGTGGCCAGGGTGGCGGCGAGGGCGATCTGGTCGCCGAAGTCCAGCAGGTCGCGGTGGCGCTTCTCGCGGCGGTAGGCGCCGACCAGGTCGAGCAGCTCCAGCCGGCCGCGGGCGGCCTCGGGGACCTTGCGCAGGTCGGCGTTGCTGAGCTTGGCGCCCTCCAGGGAGGCGAGCAGGGCGGTGTCGTGGGCGTGCAGGGCGGCCGGTTCGGCCAGGTGCTCGGCCAGCTCGCCGTCGAGGGCGAGGAGGTCCTCCACCAGGGTGGGCAGCGAGGTGGTCAGCGACGGGTAGGGGCCGGGGGCGGCGCGCAGGGTGCGGGCGGCGAGCTGGAAGCGGGTGGCGTCGGCGAGCAGCCGGGCGCTGGGCTCCAGGCCGATGCGCAGACCGTGGTCCTTGAGGAGCTGCCCGGCGAAGGCGTGGTACGTGGAGATCCGCGGCTCGCCCAGGGGCGGCTCGGCGCCCGCGGCCCTCGCGGCGGTCTCGGGAACGGGGTCGGGATCGGTGACGCCGGCCGCCAGCAGGGCAGCGCGGACGCGCTCGGCCAGCTCGCCGGCCGCCTTGTTGGTGAACGTCAGCCCGAGGACCTGCTCCGGGGCGACCCGGCCGGTGCCGACCAGCCACACCACCCGCGCGGCCATCACCGTGGTCTTGCCCGAGCCGGCTCCGGCCACGATGACCTGCGGGGCGGGCGGGGCCGTGATGCACGCCGTCTGCTCCGGGGTGAACGGGATGCCGAGGAGCTCCTTGAGCTGCTCGGGGTCGGTGATACGAGCTGACACAACCGCCACCGTAACGGCCGCCACCGACAATGCCCGCGCGAGCGGTGTCCGTGCAGGTCAGCGGGCACGGGCCGACAGCGGTCACTCCACGACCTGGCGGCCCTCCGGCTGGGCGCTGCACGAGGCGCGGAAGGCGCAGTGGGTGCAGTGCGCGCCGGTGGTGGGCGTGAAGCGCTCCTCCAGGACGCGGCCGGCGGCGGTGGCGAGCAGCTCGCCGACCCAGTCGCCGTCGAGCGGGGGCTGCGCCTGGACGGCCGGCAGCGCGTCGCCGCCCTCCTTGCGGGGCGCGCCCAGCCGCAGGTGGACCAGTTCGGCGCCGCCCGGCTCCGGCCGGTCGCCGCCGAAGGCGTCGTCGAGGGCGCCTTCGCGGACCGCGAGTTGATAGACGGCGAGCTGCGGATGGCGGGCGACCTCGGGGCCGGTCGGCTTCTGCTTGCCGGTCTTGAAGTCGACGACGTAGGCGCGGCCCTGGGCGTCCCGCGAGACGTGGTCCATGCTGCCGCGGATGCGGACCTCGTAGGCGCCGGCCTCCAGGGTGACGTCGAAGGCGTGCTCGGTGGCGACGGTGTCCCGGCCGAGCGTCTCGCGCTCCATGACGTGCCAGCGCAGAAAGCGCTCCAGGGCGGCGCGGGCGCTGTCCTTCTCCTGGCGGGACTTCCAGGGCGCGTCGAAGGCGAGCGCGTCCCACACCGAGTCCAGCCGCGCCATCAGGACGGACAGGTCGGCCGGGGTGCGGCCGGAGGCGACCTCGTCGGCGAGGACGTGGACGACGTTGCCGAAGCCCTGGGCGGCGGTGGCCGGGGCGTCGGCCTTCACCTCGCGACCCAGGAACCACTGGAGGGCGCAGGCGTCGGCCAGTTGACCGAGCGCGCTGCCGGAGAGCAGTACGGGGCGGTCGCGGTCGCGCAGCGGGACGGCGTTGTGGGTGGGCTCGTGCAGGCCCCACCAGCTGTCGGGGTGGGCGGCCGGCACCAGGGGCTGCCCGTCGTCGTCACGCAGGGCGGCCAGTTCGGCCAGCCGCCGGGCGGCCGCGTCGCGCAGCGCCGGCGACGCCTCCGGGTCGACGGTGGTGGCCCGCAGCTCGGCGACGAGCGCGGCGACCGTCAGGGGCCGGCGGGGGCGCCCGGTGACGTCCTGGGGGGCGACGCCCAGCTCGGTCAGGAACCGGGACGGCTGGTCACCGTCCTCGGCCGCGGCCTTCACCGCCGTGACCACCAGGCGCTCCCGGGCCCGGGTCGCCGCCACGTAGAACAGCCGGCGCTCCTCGGCGAGCAGGGCGCCCGGGGTGAGCGGTTCGGCCAGGCCGTCCCGGCCGATCCGGTCCGCCTCCAGGAGCGAGCCGCGCCGGCGCAGATCGGGCCAGAGGCCCTCCTGGACTCCGGCGACCACCACCAGCCGCCATTCCAGGCCCTTGGCACGGTGCGCGGTCATCAGGCGCACCGCGTCGGGGCGGACCGTACGGCGGGTGAGGGTGTCGGCGGCGATGTCCTGGGCGTCCAGCTCCTCCAGGAAATTCAGGGCGCCACGGCCGCCGGTGCGCTCCTCGGCGCGGGCCGCCGTCTCGAACAGGGCGACCACCGCGTCCAGATCCCGGTCGGCGTTGCGGCCGGCGGCCCCGCCGCGCCGGGCGGCCCGCTCCAGCCGGCCCGGCCAGGGGGTGCCGTCCCACAGCTCCCACAGCGCTTCCTCGGCCGTCCCCCCGCCGGCGAGCAGCTCCCGGGCCTTGCACAGCAGCAGGCCGAGTCGCTGGGCGCCGCGGGCGTAGCGGGGGTCGTGGGCCACCAGGCGCTCGGGCTGGGCCAGCGCGCGGGCGATCAGCTCGTCGGAGGGCGGCGGCAGGGCCCGGCCGGCTGCCCGCTCCTCCTCGCGGAGCGCCCGGCCCAGCCGCCGCAGATCGGCGGCGTCCATGCCGCCCAGGGGGGAGGTCAGCAGATCGATGGCGGTCTCGGGGTCGATCCGGAGGGTGGCGGCGCCGTCCGGGGCCTCGTCCGCCGCGTCCGCCAGGTCATCGCCCGGGGCGTCCTCCGGGGCATCGCCCTGGACGTCCTCCGGGGCGGAGGGGTCCCCGACGTGCGGGCCCGGCGTGCCGGGCGCCTCGGTGGGGGTGGGACGGACGCCAGAGGGCGCGACGGGTGCCCCCGCGGCCACCCGCAGCGCGGTCAGCAGCGGGGCGACCGCCGGTTCGTGGCGGAGCGGCAGGTCGTCGCCGTCGATGTCGAGCGGGACCCCGGCGGCGGTCAGCGCCCGGCGCACAACGGGGATCGAGCGCCCGCCGGCGCGCACCAGGACGGCCATCTCGCGCCAGGGCACCCCCTCCTCCAGGTGGGCGCGGCGCAGCAGGTCCGCGATGTTGTCCAGCTCCGCGCCCGGGGTCGGGTACGTGTACGCCTCGGCCCTGCCGCCGTCCCGTACGGGCGCCGGCTCCCGGTGGGCGCGGACGGCGTCGGCCGGAAGACGGGTGAGCGGCATCCGGCGGGTGATCTGCCGGGTGGCGGCGAGCAGGTCGGCGCCGGCGCGGCGGGAGGTGCGCAGCACGGCCACCGGGGCGGGGGTGCCGTCGGCGCGCCGGAAGGTCTCCGGGAAGTCCAGGATGCCGTTGACGTCGGCGCCGCGGAAGGCGTAGATCGACTGGTCCGGATCGCCGAAGGCGAGCAGCGTACGGCCCGGGGAACCGGGGGCGGCCGGTGCGCCCCGGTGGCCGGCGAGCGCCCGCAGCAGCCGTACCTGGGCGGCGTCGGTGTCCTGGTACTCGTCGACGTAGACCGCGTCGTAGGCGCCGGCCAGCCGGGCCGCGGCCTCCGGGCGCTCGGCCAGGAGCACCGCGCGGTGCACCAACTCGGCGTAGTCCAGCACCCCTTGGGCGTCCAGGACGTCGAGGTACTCGGCGAGGAAGGCGGCCGCGGCCTGCCAGTCGGGGCGGCCGGTGCGGCGGGCGAAGGCGCCCAGCGCGTCCGGGCCCAGGCCCAGTTCCCGGCTGCGGGCCAGCACCGCGCGGACCTCGTCGGCGAAGCCACGGGTGGTCAGGCAGGCCCGCAGCTCGTCCGGCCAGCCCACCCGGGCGCGGCCGGCGCCGGCCAGTTCCGCCTGGCCCTCCAGGAGCTCGCGGACGACCAGGTCCTGCTCGGGGCCGGAGAGCAGCCGCAGCGGGTCGGCGAAGAGGTCGGCGTGCTGGTGGGCGCGGACCAGGGCGTAGCAGAAGGAGTGGAAGGTGGTGGCCTGGGGGACGCCGGGCCAGCACCCGGCGGACGGCCCGGGGGCGCCCTCCTGGTCGGCCAGGCGGGCCGCCAGCCGGTCGCGGAGGGCGACCGCGGCCTTCCGGCTGAAGGTGAGGACGAGGATCCGCTCGGGGTCGGCCCCGTCCCGGATGCGGCGCACCACGGACTCCACCAGGGTCGTGGTCTTGCCCGTGCCGGGGCCGGCGAGGACCAGCAGCGGGCCGTCCCGGTGTGCCACCACGGCGCGCTGGCCGGCATCCAGGACGGGCGGCGCGGTCCGCTCCGGCGGGGTGCGCACCAGGCGGTACGCGCCGGGGGCGTCCCGCCGCGCGGCCTCGCGGGGCTGCGTCGGCGGAACGGCCGGAAGGGAGGAACTCACGTGGATCGCCGGTCCTGGGAGGGAGGTGCGGGTGGTGGTACGGGGGTGCCGGCCGGAGCCCGCGGGACCGCCGGGCCGACGGGCCATCGGGGCCCCGACCGTCCCGGCGTCGGCCGCGGGCCGCATCCGGGAAGGCGGTCTCCGACCGTACCGGGTCGGGAGGCCGTACCGGGTCGGGAGGCCGTACCGGGTCGGGAGGCCGTACCGGGTCGGGAGGCCGTACCGGGTCGGGAGGCCGGCCACGGACGCCCGGGGTACGCCCCGGTCGCGAGGGCGTGCGTCCGCCCCCTGAGGCACGGCCCCTGAGGCACGGCCCCTAAGGACGGCCCTAAGGACGGCCCCTAAGGCGCGCCCCGCCCCCGTCGTCGCCGTCGCCGCCGTCCCAGCGCGCCCGCCGCATGTCGATCCTCGGTATGTGGCCCTCGGACGCGGCGGACGCGCCCTTCAGCGGCGTCCCCTCGTCGCGGTAGTGGACGAGGGCGCGCAGCTCGCTGCCGGGGAGCAGGACGCCGTCCGCGCGCACCACCCGCCACCAGGGCACGGCCCCGCCGTAGAGGGCCATCACCCGCCCCACCTGCCGCGGGCCGCCGGGCGCCGGCCCCTGGGGGTGCTCCTCGTCCTTGAGCCACTCGGCGACGTCCCCGTACGTCATGACCTTGCCGGGCGGGATCAGCTCGGCGACGCCGAGGACCCGCTCGGCGTAGTCGGGCAGCTCCACGGCGGCCTCCGCCGGGCCGTCCGGCGCGGCCCGGTCGCCGGCGGCGCCGGCCCTCTCCGTGTCTCCGGTCCCCTTCATTCGGCCCATCCTGCCGCACAGCACCGACAATGGGCTTGGACGCCTGGTCCCGCGCCGGCCGGGGCAGCCCCGGAGGGTGCGGAGACCGTGTGCGGTGGCCGCGGTTCCGCTTCCCGTGGCCGCCAAATGCACCCTGATGCCTCCTCGGACCGGACGGCCGTGCCACCATCTTCCGGACGGTGACTGGTGATACGAGATCAAGAAGAGACGGCAGAACAGCAGGGTGCGGCGCCTCCACGGGAGGCGAGCGCCCCTGATGTGCTGGCAGCCGGCACCGCCCCGGGACCGGCCGCAGGGACCGCGCAGCCGCAAGGGCCGCGGGCGGCGGACCAGGGGAAGCAGCAACGGACGCCGGCGACGGCTTCCGCTACCGAAAAGGCGAGCACGATCGAGAAGGCCGAACGACCCGAGGCGTCCGCGAGGCCGGGCCGGCCCACGGCGCCCGAGCCACCCGAGCGGCAGAAGCCGGAGCGGCAGAAGCCCGTGCGGCGGACCACGGAGAGCGAGCAGGGCGGCCAGGGCGCCCAGCCGCCGGACGAGCCCCCGCTGGAGCACCACAAGACCGCCGACGGCGCGCCCCGCACCGGTGCGCGCCGCCCCGAGGGCGTCCCCCAGGACACCGGCGAGTTCCACGTCGACCGGCTCGCGGTGGACGAGCCGCTGCTGCCCGCGCGGGTGCACCGCCCCGCCGACCTGCTGCGGCTGCTGCTCGGCATCGCCGGGATCGCGCTGGTGCTGGCGCTGGCGACGTTCGCGCACGGCACCACCCAGGGCCTGAAGAACGACATCGGGCAGAGTGCCGGGGCGGCGCCGCCGCTGCTGATCAACCTGGCGGGGCTGGCGTCCAGCGTCCTGGTGCTGATCGTGCCGGTGGCCTACGCCGTGGAGCGCCTGATCAAACGGGACGGGCTGCGGATCGCGGACGGCGTGCTGGCCGCCGTTCTGGCGCACGGGGTGTCGCTCGCCACCGACCTGTGGGTGGCCGAGGCCGCCCCCGCCTCGATCCGCAGCGCGCTCACCCAGCCGCTGGCCAACGGGGCGCTCTCCCCGCCGGTGCACAGCTATCTGGCGCCGGTGATCGCCTATATGACGGCGGTGGGGATGTCCCGGCGCCCCCGTTGGCGGGTGGCGATGTGGTGCGTCCTGCTGCTGGACGCGTTCGCGGTGCTGATCGGGCGGTACACCACCCCGTTCGCCATCGTGGTGACCGTCCTCATCGGCTGGACCGTCGCCTTCGGCACGCTCTACGCCGTGGGCTCCCCCAACGTCCGCCCCACCGGCCAGAACCTCCTCGCGGGCCTGCGCCGGGTCGGCTTCCGGCCGGTCAGCGCGATGCGCGCGGAGGACACCGGCAACCCCGAGCACGCCGACCGGGGCCGCCGCTACCTCGTCGCCCTGGAGGACGGCCCGCCCATCGACGTCACGGTCGTCGACCGCGAGCAGCAGGCGCAGGGCTTCTTCTACCGGGTGTGGCGGCGGCTGTCGCTGCGCGGGATCAACCAGCGCCGCAGTCTGCAGTCGCTGCGCCAGGCCCTGGAGCAGGAGGCGCTGCTGGCCTACGCGGCGATCGCGGCCGGGGCCAACGCCCCCAAGCTGATCGCCACCTCCGAGCTGGGCCCCGACGCGGTGATGCTGGTCTACGAGCACATCGGCGGCCGCAGCTTCGACGCGCTGGCCGACGAGGAGATCACCGACGAGCTGATGCACAGTGCCTGGCGCCAGGTGGCCGCGCTCCAGTCGCGGCGGATCGCGCACCGGCGGCTGGTCGGGGACGCCCTGCTGGTGGATCGTTCCGGCAACATCGTGCTGACCGATCTGCGCGGCGGCGAGATCGCGGCCGGCGATGTGGTGCTGCGGATGGACATCGCCCAGCTGCTCGCCACCTGCGGCCTGCGGGTCGGTGCCGAGCGGGCGGTGGCCGCGGCCGTCGAGGTGCTCGGCCCGGACGCGGTGGCCGACAGCCTGCCGCTGCTCCAGCCGATCGCGCTCAGCCGCACCACCCGCGCCACCCTGCGCCACCTGGCCAGGGAGCGGGCCAAACGGGAGCGGGAGGCGGTGCTGGCCGCCTCGCAGGCCGCGAAGGAGGCGCGGGAGGCCAGGGAGGCCCGGGAGGCCCACCGCCCCCAGGACCGCAAGGCGCTGCGGGCGGTGCGGAACGCCGAGAAGTCCGCCGAGAAGCGGGCCCTGGAGGAGGCGTCGGAGGAGGCGCTGGAGGAGGATCTGCTCGCCCAGATCCGCCGGCAGGTCCTGCTGATCCGGCCGACCGCGGTGATCGAGCCGGCGAAGCTGGAGCGGCTGAGCCCGCGGATCCTGATCAGCTGGATCGCCGGTGCGGTCGCCGCGTACGTGCTGCTGTCCCAGCTCGCCAACTTCAACCTCGGCGACGTGATCAACCAGGCCCGGTGGGTGTGGGTGCTGGTCGCGGCGTTCTTCTCGGGGCTGACGTACGTCGCGGCGGCGATGAGCCTGCTGGGGTTCGTCACCGAGAAGGTCTCGTTCCTTCGGACGCTGCTGGCGCAGGTCGCGGGCGACTTCGTGAAGCTGGTGGCGCCCACGGCGATCGGCGGGGTGGCGCTGAACACCCGCTTCCTCCAGCGGGCCGGGGTGCGTCCCGGGCTGGCGGTGGCGAGCGTCGGCGCGTCCCAGCTGTTCGGGCTGGGCAGCCACATCGTGCTGCTGCTGGCGTTCGGCTATCTGACGGGCACCGAGCACGCCCCGCAGATCTCGCCGTCCCGGACGGTGATCGCCGGTCTGCTGACGGTGGCGGTGCTGATCCTGGTCGTCACGGCGGTCCCGGCGCTGCGGAAGTTCGTGGTGACCCGGGTGCGGTCGCTGTTCGCCGGTGTGGTGCCGCGGATGCTGGACATCCTCCAGCGCCCGCGGAAGCTGGTCACCGGCATCGGCGGGATGCTGTTGCTGACGGTGGCGAACGTGCTGTGCCTGGACGCCTCGATCCGGGCGTTCGGCGGCGGCGACAAGATCAGCTATGCCGGTATCGCGGTGGCCTTCCTGGCGGGTAACGCGCTGGGCTCGGCGGCCCCGACACCGGGCGGGGTGGGCGCCGTGGAGACCGCGCTGATCGGTGCGCTGACCTTCGGCGGGCTGCCGGCCGACACGGCGGTCCCGGCGGTGCTGCTCTTCCGGCTGATGGTCTTCTGGCTGCCGGTGCTGCCGGGCTGGATGGCGTTCACCTTCCTGACCCGCAAGGGCGAGATCTGAAAGGCGGCCCCGCGCCGCCGCGGCCGGCATGCGGAAGGCGCCGGTCCGTCGTCGTACGGACCGGCGCCTTCCGGCGTCAGGAGGCGGCCGCGCCGCTCAACAGGCAGGCCAAGACGGGCTAGTAGACCGGCTTCTCCGGCTCGACGGTGTTGACCCAGCCGATCACGCCGCCGCCGACGTGCACCGCGTCGGAGAAGCCCGCGGACTTCAGGACCGCGAGGACCTCGGCGGAGCGGACGCCGGTCTTGCAGTGCAGGACGATCTTCTTGTCCTGCGGGAGGTCCTGGAGGGCGGTGCCCATCAGGAACTCGTTCTTGGGGATCAGGCGGGCGCCGGGGATCGAGACGATCTCGAACTCGTTGGGCTCCCGGACGTCGATGATGTCGATCTTCTCGTCGCCGTCGATCCACTCCTTGAGCTGCTGAGGAGTGATCGTCGAACCGGCCGCCGCCTGCTGGGCCTCCTCGGAGACGACGCCGCAGAACGCCTCGTAGTCGATGAGCTCGGTGACGGTGGGATTCTCGCCGCAGACCGCGCAGTCGGGGTCCTTGCGGACCTTGACCTGACGGTACGTCATCTCCAGTGCGTCGTAGATCATCAGCCGGCCGACCAGCGGGTCACCGATGCCGGCGAGCAGCTTGATGGCCTCGTTGACCTGGATGGAGCCGATGGAGGCGCACAGCACGCCGAGGACGCCGCCCTCGGCGCAGGACGGCACCATGCCCGGCGGCGGGGGCTCCGGGTACAGGCAGCGGTAGCAGGGGCCGTGCTCGCTCCAGAACACCGACGCCTGGCCGTCGAAGCGGTAGATGGAACCCCAGACGTACGGCTTGTTCAGCAGCACGCAGGCGTCGTTGACGAGGTAGCGGGTGGCGAAGTTGTCGGTGCCGTCGACGATCAGGTCGTACTGGGCGAAGAGCTCCATGACGTTGGTGGAGTCCAGGCGCTCTTCGTGGAGGTTGACCGTGACGTACGGGTTGATGCCCAGCACCGTGTCCTTGGCGGAGGCGGCCTTGGAGCGGCCGATGTCCGCCTGGCTGTGGATGATCTGGCGCTGCAGGTTCGACTCGTCGACCTCGTCGAACTCCACGATGCCCAGGGTGCCGACGCCGGCCGCGGCCAGGTACATCAGCGCGGGCGAACCCAGGCCGCCGGCGCCGACACACAGCACCTTGGCGTTCTTCAGCCGCTTCTGCCCGTCCATCCCGACGTCGGGGATGATCAGGTGGCGGGAGTACCTGCGGACCTCGTCGACGGTGAGCTCCGGAGCGGGCTCGACCAGGGGTGGCAGCGACACGGGGACTCCGTTGATCGGTCTCGATGGGCTTCCCCCGCCCCGGCCGGAACCGGGAGCGGCGGAGAGGGTTCTCTCCGTAACACTGCCACGCCCTTCTTCATTCCGAGACACCCGGTCCGATGCGCGAGACGAAATCGTCCCAGCAGCCGGGCAGCGCCTCCCGGGCACCGGCGGGCCGCCCGCCGGCGGGCCGCGACGCCGGTTCCGGGTGTCCCGACAACGAGTGTCCCAGTAAGCGGACAGCCGTCTCACGGGCACCCGTCTCACGGAAGCGCGCGACGGTCGGCGGGGGCGTGCCCGGAGTCGTCGGCAGGGGCGGGTCCGGCGTCGGGAGCCGGGTGCTCAGATACGGCACGCCGCCTCCATCCAGATGTCGGCGAGGGACTCCTCCAGGACGATCCGCGGCCGCCAGCCGAGCCGGTCGCGGGCGGTGCGGACGTCGGCCTGCTGCCAGGTGCCGCAGCCGTCCGGGTACGGGTAGGCGGTGGGCGGCGCGCTCCCCGGGTGCCCCTCGGAGGCGGGGGCCGGGATCACCAACCGGGCGGGCGGGGAGTCGAGTTCGTGCAGCGAGCCGCCGAACCCGGCGACCCTGGCGAGCACCGCGGCGGCCTCCCGCAGCCGCACCGCGCGTCCGGTTCCGATGTTGACCACGCCCTGGGCGGCGGACAGCGAGGCGGCATGCACCGCTCGGGCCACGTCCCGGACGTCGACGAAGTCCCGCTGCACGCCCAGACCGCCCAGCTTGAGCTCGTTGTCCCCGGACTGCATCGCGCGCCGCATCGCCTCGGCGAGCCGCCCCAGCGGCGACCCGGCCGGGGTGCCCGGCCCGACCGGCGAGAAGACCCGCAGCACCACGGCGTCCAGCCCGGAGCCGAGCACCAGCTCGGTGGCGGCCAGCTTGCTGACGCCGTACGGGCCCCCGGGGCGCGGCACCGCGTCCTCGGCGGTGGACGAGCCGGGCTGCGAGGGCCCGTACTCGGAGGCGCAGCCGAGGTGCACCAGGCGGGCGCCGCAGCCGCTGCGGCGCAGCGACTCGCAGATGGTGGCGACCGCGACGGTGTTGTGCCGGGTCAGCTCCCGTGCGCCGCCGCGGGTGGTGCCCGCGCAGTTGACGACCACACCGGGGTGCACCGCGTCCAGGAAGCGGGTGAGCGCCCCGGGGCTGCCGGTGGCCAGGTCGAAGCGGACGTCGGCGTCGTCTCCCCGGCCGAGGGCGGTGAGCTGGACGGCGGGGTCGGCGAGCAGGCGGTCGGCGACATAGCGGCCGAGGTACCCGTTGGCGCCGATGAGCAGCACCCTCATCGTGCGGCCCCCCTGCGCGCGTGCCGTGTGGTCGGGTGGACGTTCATGTGTCGACTCCTGATCGGGATCGAGGGAAGCGGGCCGATTCCTCCGGCTCCGGGCGCGGGTCCGGCGTCCGCCTCTGAGGGCGGGAGCCAGGTGGGGAGTGGGGTCCGCGGCACGGGGGCCGGGGGATACGGGGCGGCGGCATCGGGGCACCGCCCCACGGGGAGCGGGGGGTACGGAGGTCTGTACGGGCGGCGGGCAGGTGCGCGCACGCACCGGTGAGCGCCCGCAGCCCGTGGACGAGGAGGCCCAGTGCGGCGGCCGTACACGCGGCGACGGGGACCGCGGCCGGTCCGGCGGAGCCGACCAGGGCCTCCACCGGGGCGCCGAGCGGCGCCCATCCGGGGAGCCGGGCGGTCAGGACGAGGGCCAGGGCCACCGCCTCCAGGGCCGCGGCGCTCCCCAGGCCGGCCGCGGCGGCCGCCGGGAAACCGTGGACCGCGAGCAGCCGGGCGAGGAAGAGCAGCACCGCCAGGGCGGCCGCCGCCGGGACCGCCCACCGGCCGCCGGGGCTCCCCGTGCCGCCGACCGTACCGCCGAGCAGGAAGTGGGCGCCGGCGGCCAGCGCCGTCGCGGCGACCAGGAAGAGCAGCGTCGCGGCCACGAGCAACGGCCGTACCCGGGAGGCGAGTTCGGCCAGGCCGCGGCTGGCGGCGACCCGGTGCCGGGCGCGCCGCGCGAACCAGTGGGCGCAGCCGGCGGCCGGGGCGAGCGCGCAGGCCAGCGCCACGGCGGTGGCGACCGCCGCCCGTGGGGGCGGGCCGGGCACATCGGGCCCGCCGGAGAGGAGTTGCGCCAGCAGCCAGTCGCCGAGGACCGCGTACGCCACCGTCCAGAAGGCCGCCGTCACCGCCGCACGGGAACCGGGGCCGCGCCACAGCCGCAGCGGCCCGTGCCGCAGGGCCAGCCGCAGCGCGAGGACGGTCAGCAGCAGCCCGGCCGCGTCAACTTCCGCGAGAAGACGCGGTGTTGGCGCCAGGACCGAGACGTGGGCGGCGACCGTGGCCAGGGCGAGGGCGCCGGGGAGCAGCTGCACCGCGCCGCGAGCGGCCCGGGAGCGGGGAGCGGGCGCGGGGTCCGGTGGCTCCGGGTCCGGCTCCGCGGCGTCCGCCGGCTCCTCCGGCGTCCGGCACTCCGGCCCGTCGGCGCGCGGGACGCGGGCGTAGAGCTCCTCCGCCAGGGAGAAGACGTCGCGGTGCCGGAAGCGGGCGGCGGCGCGGTCGGTGACGCCGTGCGCCTCCAGGCCGGCGGCGATCTCCAGCGGGTCCACCGCCCGTTCGCACAGGGAGCGGTGACGGTGCATCAGGATCTTGACGGGGTCGGCCGGGCCGTGCCGGCGGAACGGCCGGGCGGGCGGGGCCGCGGTGCCGCTCTCGGGGGCGGTCATGCGCGGTCTCCTCTCCCCCGGGCCCGGGGACAGCCGCCGTCGGCGCGACGGCGGCGGAAGGGCAGCGGACGGCCGGTGCGGGGTGCCCGCCGGAGGCGCGGACGGCCGCCCGTCCAGGCCCCGGACCAACTCCCCTCGTGTGCCACATCCGTCATCCCCGTCACCAGGGCCGCACCCACGACGCCCGTCGCGCAGAGCACATCCAGCACGGCAGTCACCACTGTCGCCTCCCTCACCCTCACCGCATCTGCCCGGCGGCCGGTTCGCCGGCCGCCCCGTGTCGCGTGCGCCGACCCCCTCCGGCCGGCCCGTCCGCCCGGTCGGCGCGTTCGCCGCGTTCGGCACGTTCGGCGCGTTCGCCGCGGGCCCAGCTGGGGGTGCGGGCAGTGCCGGCCGGGACCGGCCCGCCGGGGACCCGGCGCTCGGCGGGCCGGGCGAAGGGCCGCGGCACCCCGCCCCCGGCCCCCGCGCCGCCGCGCCCCGCCGGGGCGTCCGGCGTCTGCGCGATCAGCTCCAGGTAGATGCCACGAAATGCCGCGATGTTCTGCTCGACGGTGAAGAGTTCGAGGGCCCGGGCGCGGGCCGCGGCGCCCAGCCGGGCACGCCGCTGCGGGTCGGTGAGCAGCGCCCGGCAGGCGTCGGCCAGCGCGCGGGGGTTGCGCGGCGGCACCACCAGGCCGGTGCCGCCGATCACCTCGCAGACCGCACCGGTGTCGGTGGAGACCGTGGCGCGGCCGCAGAACATCGCCTCCACCAGGGAGCGCGGGAATCCCTCGACGGCGCTGGAGAGCACCACCACCGCCGCGGAGGCGAGGACGTCCGCCGCGGTGGGCGCGGCGGGGCCGCCGATCTCCTCGAAGCTGACCGGGTTCTCCCCGGCGGTGCGGGCGTCGGCGGCCTCGTCGGGGAAGAGCTGGGCGGCCAGCGCCCGGCACTGGGCGCGGTAGGCGGCGGCCTCCGGGTCGGCGCCGAGGCCGCCGACGATCCGGAGGGTGGCGGCGGGGACGTGCTTGCGCAGGGCGGCGAAGGCGTGCAGCAGCCCGACGAGGTCCTTGTCGGGGGCGATGGCGCCGGTCCACACCAGGGTCGCGGAGTCGTCCGGCGCGGCGTCCGGGACCGCCGCGAAGGGGCGCGCGTCCATGCCCGGATGGACCGTGCGCAGCCGGGCCGGGTCCGCGCCGCAGCGCTCCTGCCAGCGGCGGGCCCGGGCGCCGCCGGCGGTGATCAGCGCGGCCCGGGCGTAGGTCTCGGCGGCGAGGGCGCGGTGGAAGGCGGCGAGCAGGGCGCGGACGGGCGCGGGGCGCGGCACGGCGGGGTGGGCGAGGTAGTGCTCGCGCAGCCGCACCTCGTGCTCGGTGACCAGCAGCGGGGTACCGAAGAAGCGTTTGGCCAGCAGTCCCGGGAGGGCGGCGGGGCCGGCCGCGGCGGCGTGGCAGAGGTCGACCCCGGCGAGCCCGGCGTCGCCGTACCAGTCCAGGGAGAGCGGACGCAGCGCCGGTTCCAGCTCCGCGGCGGCCGCCAGCAGGTCCGCGACCTGCGCGCCGCGGACCGCGGACGGCGCGCCGGGACGGTGGCAGACCGCCTCCAGGGCCCGGACCGCGGCCTCGGAACGGAGCAGGGCGGGCAGCGGGGCGCCGTCGCGGGCGAGGTCGGCGAGCCCGTAGAGACCACTGGCGAAACGGTCCGCCTGTCCGTCCGCGGCAGCCCCGGCGGCGGTCGTCCGCTCCCCCGCCGGCAGCACCGCGCAGGCCGCGACCAGCTCGCCGAAGTGCTCGGCGAAGCGGCGCCGGGCCCGGCGGCCGCCGGCCCGCCGGTGTGCCGCCGGGGCCTCGCCCCACAGCGGCGCCCGGCCCGCGAGCCGGGCGTTGACCGGCAGCGCCACGGGGCCGCGGGCGTCCTGGCGGGGGTCCGTGGTCAGCGCGTGGAGCGCGAAGTCATGGCCGGCGAGCCCGCGTACGAGGCGTTCGCACCAGCCGTGCGCCTCACCGGACGCATAGGGATAGCCACCCTCGGTGAGCAGTCCAATGCGCACGACGGCACCCCCGTCCTCCCATATCGGCGTCCTGGCGCGGCACGACCCCCGCCACCTGCAGGAAGAAGCTACGCAAAGGGGCAGCTCGCGCGATGGACGGTTGTCCATCGCACCACCGGAAGGGGTGAACACGCGTGACTTTCCACCCCTCGGGGCGTTTCGACGCGCTATGGGGCCGTTGGGCCGGGCTGGTCCGGCTGCCCGCCCGGCACTATCCGTCCGACGCCGGGCGCCCCGCCGCTCCCGGGCTCAGTGCCCGGTCGGATACGGCCAGGAGTTGGGCCGGCAGGTGACCCCGTCCGTGGTGAGGAACTTGGTCTGCTGCATCATCACCGGCGCGAGTGCGCCCTGCCGCGAGCAGCCCTCGTGGTTGTGGCCGAGCCGGTGCCCGACTTCGTGGTTGATCAGCATCTGGCGGTAGGCCAGCATCCTGTCGGGGCCGTAGGTGGCGGCGCCCTGCGCCCACCTGTAGGCGTTGATCATCACGCGCTTGGTGAGCGCCGAGTCGCAGGAGACGTTGTCCTCGGTGGTGTCCAGGCCGGACTTGGCGCACCACTTGGCGGTGGTCCCGGGGCTGGCCAGCGAGATCACGAAGTCCGCTGCGCCGGAGCCCACCCGCTGGAAGGTCCGCCGCCCGCCGTGCGCCCAACTCCGGTCGTCGTTGAGGGTCTTGTGCACCGCCTCGGCGAACAGCGCGCCGTCCAGCGGCAGTCCCTCCTCGACGTCCACCCGATAGCGCACCACCGTGCCGTGGCCGGGCGCCGCGGCGTCGCCGCCGACCGGCCGGAAGCTGCCGCCGGCGGTCAACTGCGGGTCCAGCGGGAAGACTTCGGCCATCCGCGTGGCGTAGTCGGCGGGCTTGGCGTCCCGGCCGCCCCGCGTCTGCGAGCGCGACGCCTGGTCGGTGCCGCCGTCGGACCGGTCGTCGCCGCTGCGGGCCTGCGGACCACCGTCGTCCCGGCGCTGGTCGGCGACCTGGCCCGCGATGACGGCGGCGAGCGCGGTGGTCACCGCCGCGGCCGCCGCACCGGTGAGGGTCCGCGCCCGGTGCCCCTTGCGGGCGCCCCGCGGCCCGGGACCGGCCGCGCCCCGGCCGCCGGCCGGCTCCCCGGCGCCGCCCGCGGACCCGTCGGCACCGCCCGCGGGCCGGACGGCCTGAGCTGCGAAGGCCCCACCGGAGACACCGTCGGGGAAACCCGCGGCGCCGCCGTCCGGCGCTCCGGCCGGGGAAGCGGCATCCTCCGTGCCCCGCGCGGCCGACCGGTCCGCCCCGGCGCCGGGCTCGTTGCCCTTCCCGCCACCGCTCCCGCTCCCGCCCCCGTCGAACGCCTCCAGGTACTCCGGGCGCGGCCCCGGGTCGTCCGCCGGGGAGACCACCGGCACGCCGAACGCGGGCGTACCGAACGCGGGCGTACCGGCGGCCGGAGTGTCGATCGGGGTGCCGAAAGGCGGCGTGCCGGATGCCGGTCCGCCGGGCTCGGCGGCTCGCGGCCGGGGGACTCTCGGCGCGGGCGCCGCGGGCCCGCCCGGCGGCGGGACCGCGCCCCAGGCACCGCCCGGCTCGCGCTGCTCGGGATGGCCGCCGCGGACCGCTGCGCCGCCCTCCGGCGGCCCGGTCACCCGGCGGCGGCGCCCCGTCCCCGGGGTGTGCGGTGTGCTGCCGGTGGTCTCAGCTGTCTCGGGGGCCGGGCGCGACCGCTCGCCCCGGCGGCTGTGTCGTCCCACGGGGCCGTCAGCTCCCGGTCCCGGCCGGCCGGGTCGCGACGGAGTCGACCAGGTCGCGGACGGCCCGGGCCACAGCGTCGGGATACTCCATCATCGCCACGTGCCCCGCCTCCGGAAGTGTCAGCAGCCGTGAGCCGCGGAACGCCGCGGCCGCCCGCCGTGCCATCCGGACGGAGACCAGGCGGTCGCGTCCACCGTAGACGAGAAGCGTGGGCGCCAGGACCCGTTCGGCCTGACGCCACAGACCGTGCTGCCCGCCGAGGGTGTAGGCGTTGACCACGCCGCGCGCTGAACGCTCCATCACCTCCCAGAAATACGGGAGTTCGAGCCGTCGGGCGTACTCCTCGACGGCGGACTCGAAGCCTTCGGGGGTGATCCGGGCCGGGTCGCCGTAGCAGAGCGCCAGCACCTCGCGGGTGCGCTGCTCGGGCGTCCAGTCGCGGGTGAGCCTGCCGAACAGCCGGGCCACGCCGGGGACCGCGAGCAGCGCGGTGGGCACCGCCGTCCGCTGCGGGCGGAGTTCGGGCAGCGCGGGCGAGATCAGGGTGAGGGTGCGGACCAGGTCGGGGCGGAGCGCCGCGACCCGGGTGGCGGTGGCGCCGCCCATGGAGTTGCCGAGGAGGTGGACGGGGCCGCGGCCGGCCGCGTCGAGGTGGCGGATGACCGCGCGGGCCTGTGCGGAGATCGAGTAGTTGCCGTCGTCGGGCGGCGGCGACTCGCCGAAGCCGGGGAGGTCGATCGCCTCGCCGGCCAGCCGGTCGGCGAGCAGCGGCATCAGCGCCGACCAGTTGCGGGACGAGCCGCCCAGGCCGTGGACGTAGAGCGCCGGTTCGCGGTCCTTCCCGGGGGCGCCGTCCGGCTGCGCGGCCGGGCTGCGGACCGCCATCGTCAGCCGAGGCGGCGAGCCCAGCGACACCCAGTCGACCATCTCGTCCGCGGGGCCCGGGGCACCGGGTCCGGCCGGCGGCACCGGGAGGGCGGCGGCGGTCGCGGTGTCCGGCGGCTCGGTCGAAGACATGCTGTCGATGTTACGAGACGATCACGCCCCCGATTGTGTGTTCGCGGTCACACACCGCATCGCGCTGGCGCAACCGCTCTCCTAGGCTCGTAGCTAGAGCGGCCGCCCACGGCGGGCCACGGCCCCGGAAAGCATCGGAAAGGGAGCCATCATGCGCGTCGACCCGACAGACCCTGACACCTTCGAGGAGGCCGCCGAGACCTCGGACGCCGGCCCGTTCGACGTGGAGGCACCGGAGGCCGATGCCGCGGAGCAGCACGCCGACCTCGCGCCGCGGCGCGACGAGACCGTGACCGGCGGCGACGACTCGGCGAACGAGGCGGACCGCGCCGAACAGGCCCGGGTCGTCGAGCTCAACGAAGACGAATACCGATGACCTGGGGCGTTATGTCGGCTTCGGCGAGAGGCGCGGGGCGGAAAATCTCGCCGCGGACCGCACACAGTCCCGTTACCCAAAAGTACGATGACGGCTGCGGTGGGCCATCTTGTACGGCCCGCGAACGGAACGATCACTGGGAGGCAGCGTGAGCGCCATCGAGCAGACCGAGGCGGCGCGCCCGCGGGGCACACGCCTGCCACGCCGAGCCCGGCGCAACCAGCTTCTGGGCGCGGCCCAGGAGGTCTTCGTCGCCCAGGGCTACCACGCGGCCGCGATGGACGACATCGCCGAGCGGGCGGGCGTCAGCAAGCCGGTGCTCTACCAGCACTTCCCCGGCAAGCTGGAGCTCTACCTCGCCCTGCTCGACCAGCACTGCGAGGCGCTGCTGCAGTCGGTGCGCACGGCGCTGGAGTCGACCACCGACAACAAGCAGCGGGTCGCGGCCACCATGGACGCCTACTTCGCCTACGTGGAGGACCCGGGCGGCGCCTTCCGGCTGGTCTTCGAGTCGGACCTGACCAACGAGCCGGCCGTCCGCGAGCGGGTGGACAAGGTGTCGCTGGAGTGTGCCGAGGCGATAAGCGCGGTGATCGCCGAGGACACCGGGCTCTCGCGGGACGAGTCGATGCTGCTGGCCGTGGGCCTGGGCGGGGTCTCCCAGGTGGTGGCGCGCTACTGGCTGTCCTCGGAGAGCCAGGTGCCGCGGGAGACCGCGGTGCAGCTGCTGACGTCGCTCGCCTGGAAGGGCATCGCGGGATTCCCGCTCCACGGCAGCGACACACACTGAGCGTGTTCGCTGCTGGCGTGGTCCGTGACGTCCTGTCCGTCCCCGCACCGGGCTAATGTGTGCTGCGTACCGCGCGCCTGGCCGCGCACCCTCCCCCAGCCGACGCTGGGGGACCCGGATCATCGGAGGGACAGAAGCCGTGGAGGTCAAGATCGGCGTGCAGCACACGCCCCGCGAGATCGTTCTGGAGAGCGGGCAGTCCGCCGAGGAGGTCGAGCGCGCGGTGAGCGAGGCGCTGACCGGCAAGGCGGAGCTGCTGAGCCTCACGGACGAGCACGGCCGCAAGGTCCTCGTCGCGGCGGACCGGCTGGCCTACGTGGAGATCGGCGAGCCGAGCATCCGCCGGGTCGGCTTCGGCGCGCCCTGAGCGGCGGCCCGCCGGCGCACCGGCGCCGGCACTGAGATCGACACAGGGCGGCGGCCCGGGGACTTCACCTCCGGGCCGCCGCCCTGTTGCCGTTCCGTCGCCCGGATTCCCTTGCCCCGCGGCCGGACGGGGGCGCACGCTGACCGGACAAGCGGGCCCCGCCGGAGGGTTGCTGCCGGCGGCCCTTGGGTACGACCGCCTACGACCGATTTGTTTCTTTGATCGGCCTCGTCAGCGGGAGGGAACAGCATGATCTGGGAAGCGCTCGGCGCCGTGATCGTCGGATTCGCCATCGCCGTGTCCGCGCGGCGCTGGCTGCCCGAGCGATTCCCCTCCCGCACCCTGACGCTGGCCACGGGCCCGGTCGCGGCGCTGCTCGGCGCGCTGCTGACCCGCTCGATCCTCGGCCCCGGCCATCCGGTCCAGGTGATGGTCGCCGCCTGCGCCGTGGGCTCCGCGCTGCTGTCGGTGCTGGTCCGCCCGCCCCGCCGCCGCGTCCGCCGCCCGGCCGCCCCGCTGAAGGGCCACCGGACGGCCTGACCGCCGGCTTCAGGCCGCCAGGCCCAGCGCCGCCATCCGCTTGGTGTGCGCCTCGGTGATCCGGGAGAACATCCGGCCGACCTCCGCCAGGTCGAAGCCGTCGGCCACCCCGCCGACCAGCATCGTGGAGAGCGCGTCGCGGTCCGCGACCACCCGCTGGGCCTGCGAGAGCGCCTCGCCCATCAGCCGGCGGGCCCACAGCGCCAGCCGTCCGCCGACCCGCGGCTCGGCCTCGATGGCCGCCCGGACCTTCTCCACCGCGAAGGTGGCGTGGCCGGTGTCGTCCAGCACCGCGAGCACCAGGTCGCGGGTGTCGGAGTCCAGCCGGGCCGCGACCTCGCGGTAGAAGTCACTGGCGATCGAGTCGCCGACGTACGCCTTGACCAGGCCCTCCAGCCAGTCCGACGGCGCGGTCTGGCGGTGGAACTCGTCCAGCGCCGCGGCGAACGGCTCCATCGCCTCGTTGGGCTCCGCCTCGATCTCGGCGAGCCGGTCCCGCAGCCGCTCGAAGTGGTGGAATTCGGCCGAGGCCATCTTGGCGAGTTCTGCCTTGTCGTCCATCGTGGGGGCGAGCTTGGCGTCCTCCGCCAGCCGCTCGAAGGCGGACAGCTCGCCGTACGCGAGGGCGCCGAGCAGATCGATCACGGCGGCCCGGTACTGCGGGTCGGCGGATGCCCGATCCCAGTCCTGGGCGGCGATTCCGGTGTGTTCCTGGGCGTCGGCAGCGGCGTTCTCAGGCGTCTCCATGACCGGCACAATAGCCCGCCCGAGGGGCCACGGAAGGCCCTGGTCAGCCATGGCCCGGTCACCCGTCGGTGTGATCGCCGGGAGCGGTGCGGCGCGCCGTGATGAATTCCTCACTCATACACGCCTTCGGATTCGCGGGCGACATCCGGGGTACAGTGCTAAAGGACCCGCCGAGTATCGGTGGGTCGTTCCACGAAAGCGGATGCCCGGTCGGTGGCCCGATCGGCTCCAACCGACCGCCCTCCCCGCGGCGCGTACGCGACGTGCGCACAGCAGGAGGGACACCGCTCGCGGCAGGAGTGCCTGAGCGACGGCAGTGGTCCCGCGCCGACCGGCCCCGACGGGCCGGCGCCGTACGAACCCGTACGACGGTGCGGTACGACCCCCTCCGCCGCCTCCCGCCGCGTCTCACAGAAGAGGCAAGACTCTGTCTACGACGTTCCGCGAACTCGGGATCTTCCCCGAGACCGCCGAGGCCCTGGAAGCCGTCGGTATCGTCCACCCCTTTCCCATCCAGGAGCTGACGCTCCCCGTCGCCCTCTCCGGCAACGACGTCATCGGCCAGGCCAAGACCGGCACCGGCAAGACGCTCGGCTTCGGCCTGCCGCTGCTGGAGCGGGTCACCGTCCCCGCCGACGTCGAAGCCGGCCGGGCCACGCCCGAGCAGCTGACCGAGGCGCCGCAGGCCCTCGTGGTCGTGCCCACCCGCGAACTGTGCCAGCAGGTCACCAACGACCTCCTGACCGCCGGCAAGGTGCGCAACGTCCGCGTCCTGGCGATCTACGGCGGCCGGGCCTACGAGCCGCAGGTCGAGGCGCTGAAGAAGGGCGTCGACGTGGTCGTCGGCACGCCCGGCCGGCTGCTCGACCTCGCGGGCCAGAAGAAGCTCAGCCTGGCCCGGGTGCGCACCCTCGTCCTGGACGAGGCCGACGAGATGCTCGACCTGGGCTTCCTGCCCGACGTCGAGAAGATCATCCAGCTGCTGCCGGCCAAGCGCCAGACCATGCTGTTCTCGGCGACCATGCCCGGCCAGGTCATCTCGCTGGCCCGCCGCTACATGTCGCAGCCGACGCACATCCGCGCCACCGCGCCGGACGACGAGGGCGCGACGGTCGCCAACATCACCCAGCACGTCTACCGCGCGCACTCCCTGGACAAGCCGGAGATGGTGTCCCGCATCCTCCAGGCGGAGGGCCGCGCGCTGGCGATGGTGTTCTGCCGGACCAAGCGGACCGCCGCCGACATCTCCGACCAGCTCACCCGGCGCGGCTTCGCGGCCGGCGCGGTCCACGGCGACCTCGGCCAGGGCGCCCGCGAGCAGGCGCTGCGCGCCTTCCGCAACGGCAAGGTCGACGTCCTGGTCTGCACCGACGTCGCCGCCCGCGGTATCGACGTCGAGGGCGTCACGCACGTCGTCAACTACCAGTCGCCCGAGGACGAGAAGACCTATCTGCACCGCATCGGCCGCACCGGCCGGGCGGGCGCCAAGGGCACCGCGGTCACCCTCGTCGACTGGGACGACATCCCGCGCTGGAAGCTGATCAACAAGGCGCTGGACCTGCCGTTCGACGAGCCGGAGGAGACCTACTCCACCTCGCCGCACCTCTACGAGCAGCTCCACATCCCCGCGGGCACCAAGGGCGTGCTGCCGCGCGCCGAGCGGACCCGCGCGGGGCTGGCCGCCGAGGAGGTCGAGGACCTGGGCGAGACCGGTGGCCGCGGGCGCGGCCGGCGGTCGGGCCGGCCCGAGCAGGAGTCCCGGGAGGAGTCCCGGCGGACCCGGACGCCGCGCCAGCGGCGCCGGACGCGGGGCGGGACCCCGGTGGACCAGCAGGCCGGCGCGCCGGAGGCGGCGGTGGACGCGGCCGAGGGCAACGCGGACGCCACCGCGCCGCGGACGCCCCGGCGCCGGCGCCGCACCCGGAGCGCGGTGGCGGCGGCCGCCACCGAGGGCGTGGTGGCCGAGGCCCGCGAGGCCGCGGCCGAGGCGGTCGCCGAGGCCGCCACGGTGCCGGCCCCCGCGGCCGGCCCGGACGCCGAGGCCGCCGAGGCCCCGGCCGCCAAGCCCCGCCGGCGCCGCACTCGTGGCGCCGCCAAGGCCGCGGCGGACGCCGTGGAGGGCGCGGCGGCGGAGGTGACCGAGGCGGCGCCCGCGGCCGAGGCCGCCGTGGCGACGGCCGAGGGCACCGAGGCCCCGGCCAAGCCCAAGCGCACCCGCAAGCGGACCGCTGCCAAGACGTCGGCGCCCGCCGCCGAGGTCGCCGAGGCCGCCGTGGACGCGGCGGCGAGCACCACCGTCGCGGACGCCGAGGCGCCGGCCAAGCCGAAGCGCACCCGGACCCGTAAGGCGGTCGCCGCCAAGCCCGCGGTCGACGCCCAGGCCGAGCCCGCGGCGGAGGCCGCCGTGGCGAGTGCCGAGGGCACGGACGCCGCCCCGGCAAAGCCCAAGCGGACCCGTAAGACGGCGGCGGCCAAGACCACCGCCGCCAAGTCCGCTGCCGCCAAGACCGTCAAGGCCGACACCACCGGCGGGGAGGCCAAGGCCCCCGCCAAGCCGAAGCGGACGCGGAAGACGGCCGCCGCCAAGGCCGCCGAAGCCGCCCCCGCGGAGGCGGCGGACGGCGCGGAGGCCGCCGCGGAGAAGCCCAAGCGCACCCGCAAGCGCACCGTCAAGAAGCCGGAGCCCGCAGCGGCACCGACGACCGCGAGCTGAACCGGTCCTCCGGTCTTCCGGCCCGACGGCAGTTGACGACCCGGCCCCGCCTCGTGCGGGTGCCGGGTCGCCGGCGTTCCGGGCCCCGCTCCCCGGCGTCCCGGGCGGCGCCGGCGTCCCGGACGCGCACTCCCCGGCCGCCCCGATAGCCTCGCCCCATGAGCAGGCCGCCCACCCTCACACTGCCGCCGTGCGCCCGTGCGTACCGGCTCGACACCGAACGCGGCGCGTTCGCCGTGCACGACGCCCGGCCCGACGGCGCCCCGATCGGCACCGCCCTCCTCGTCCCCGGCTTCACCGGCAGCAAGGAGGACTTCATCGCCCTGCTGGCCCCGCTCGCCGCGGCCGGGTTCCGGGCGATCGCGGTGGACGGCCGCGGACAGCACGAGACCCCCGGGCCGCGCGACCAACAGGCTTATGCACAGCCGGAGTTGGCCCGGGACGTACTGGCCCAGGCGCGGGCCCTGGCGGGCTCCGACGGCAGCCCGCTGCATCTGCTGGGGCACTCCCTCGGCGGGCTGATCACCCGGGCCGCGGTGCTGCGTGACCCGGCGCCGTTCCGTTCGCTGACCGCGCTCAGTTCCGGGCCGGCCACCGTCGACCCGTCGCAGCAGACCCGGGTGCGGATGCTGATCGACGCGCTCGGCACGATGAGCATGACGCGGGTGTGGGAGGCGATGCGGGCACTGGATCCCCCGGAGGCGGCGGACGACACGGTGCCCCCGGAGATCGCCGGGTTCCTGCGGCGGCGCTGGCTGAACACCGTCCCCGAGCAGCTGATCGCCACCGGGGGGCAGATGCTGGCGGAGCCGGACCGGGTCGCCGAGCTGGCCCGTACCGGCCTGCCGGTCCACGTCGTCTCCGGATCGGTCGACTACGCCTGGCCGCTGCCGCTGATGGACGCGATGGCCCACCGGCTGTCGGCCCGGCGCACGGTCATCGAGGGCGCCGAGCACTCCCCCAACGCCGAGCGCCCGCACAAGACCGCCGAGGCCCTGGCCGGTTTCTGGAGCGAGGTCGGCTAGGCCCGGCGGGCCCACTTCTGGCCGGATCCAGTGACGCCGTCGGCTAGAAGCGCCCCTGGACGTGGTCCCAGAACCCGTCGCGCAGCACCCGCCGCAGATCGGCGTGGCCGCGCAGCGAGTGCCGCAGCAGCGCCTCCGCGGCGGTGAGCAGTTCCTGGTCGACGCTGCCGGGCAGATACGGGTGTCCGGGCAGCAGTTCGGCCACCCAGGCCGGGCCGCGCTCCGACAGCCACTGGGCGGCGACCCGCGCCCCCACGAAGCGGACCTCCTCGCGGGTCGGCACCGGCCCCTCGCCGGCGCCGGGCTCGGCCCCCTCGGCGGCCGTCCGCCGGGTGACGTACGGCTTGCAGAAGTCCAGGTCGAAGGTGCGCGCGCTGTCCACCTCCCACATCAGCGGTTCGGCCTGGTTGCGGCCGGCGGGGGCCTCGATACCCCACAGGTGGACCCGGGCGCCGTAGCCCTGGGCCGCCTCCACCGCGGAGACCAGGTCCTCGTCGCCGCCGATCAGGACGGCGTCGGTGATCGCCCGGTGCCGGGCCAGCGACTCCAGGTCGGTGCGGATCAGCGAGTCGACGCCCTTCTGCTGGTTGTGGGCGTTGAGGTTGCCGAGCCGGACCTTGACGTCGGGGAGTTCGGCGATCCGCTGCTGCTCCTGGGTGTGGATGCGGCGGCGGGCGCCGTCGTACCAGTAGACCCGCAGCAGCCGGCTGTCCGGGAAGATCGTCCGGGCCTTGTCGATGAACGCCTCGATGAGGGCCTCGGCGTCCAGCTCGAACGCCCTGCGGTCCTCCGTGCCGGCGACCAGCCGCCCGGTGGCGGCGTAGACGTACCCGGCGTCGGCGAAGACGGCATGGGTGGAGGGGGTGGTGGCCACCTCCGCCAGGACCCGGGTGAGCAGCTCGTTGGTGCGCTCGATGCCGGCGGCGAGCGTCGCGAGGTCGGTGGTGCCCGGGGGCGGGAGGTCGTTCATTGCGGGGTCCATTGTCCCGGCGGGCGCACGGCCGGCACAAGCAGCGGTGCTTGCCGCACCGACAGCGGTGCTTGCCGCACCGCATCGCTCAGACCGTGCATTGCTTAGACCATGCAAAATTTTCCTTAGCGTAGGGAATCATTTCAGCTGTAGGCTCGTTGTTCCCTGTGGAACGTCCGGCAACGAAGCCGGCGGGCCCCAGTCAGAGAAGTTCTCCACAGGAGGATCAGACGAAGGGAGAAGCCTTTATGCGCTTCGAGATCATGCGCCTGGACGATGTCGACGGCACCGCCGTGGACAGCACCGTCGTGGACGCCGCCTCCGTCAACCAGATCGTGCAGCAGGCCGCCGCCATAGGGCAGCGCATCTACATCCGCCCGGCCGACGCCGCTGCCGTCAGCTGATAACGACACCACCGACCGCGCCCGGACGACGACGTGACGAAGACGACGTAGCACGACGCGCGAACGAACGCCCCCGTACGGACAGGCCGTACGGGGGCGTTGCGGTGCCGGGAGCCGCACAGCTCCCCTGGATCAGCTCAGCTCCCCTGGATCACCTGCGTCACACCGTTGATGATCTGCTGCACGGCGAGCGCGGAGAGCATCATCCCGGCGAGCCGGGTCACCAGCACCACCCCGCCGTCCTTGATCACGCGGATGATCACCAGCGAGAACCGCATCACCAGATAGAGCACCACGTGGATCGCCGCAATCGCCGCCCAGACCGCGATCTGGGACGCGGCGTCGCGCGCGTGCTCCACCGCGAGGATCACCGAGACGATCGCGCCGGGCCCGGCCAGCAGCGGCATGCCGAGCGGCACCAGCGCCACGTTGACGTCCTTGGTCTGGGTGGGCTCCTCGGACTTGCCGGTCAGCAGGTCCAGCGCCACCAGCAGGAGCAGCAGCCCGCCGGCGATCATCAGCGCGGGCGTGGAGATGTGCAGCCGCCCGAGGATCTGCTTGCCGAAGAGGCCGAAGACGGCGATCACGCAGAACGCGACGGTGGCCGCCTGCCACGCCATGCGGCGCTGCACCTTGGCCGTCCGGCCGGAGGTCAGGGCGAGGAAGATCGGGGTGATACCCGGGGGGTCCATGATCACGAAAAGCGTGACAAAGAGAGTACTGAAGACGGCGACGTCGAACACGGTGCTGGCCTTGCGGTGGTACGGACGAAGGGAGGGGAAACGCGCACGGGACCGGACACGGCACAGCCGACGGCCGGCCCGTGGGAGGGGAGAGCGAAGAAGGCGTGCCGGGGCGCGCCCCGCTCACGGGAGCGCGCGGTACGGCGGGCGGCCGGACGGCCGGTGCCGCGGGCTCAGCCGCCCGCGCCGGGGACGGGGAAGGCGCCGGTGGCCCGGCGGGTGATCTCCCCGTAGATCTCGGGGTCGGTGGTGCAGTCGCCGAGGAGACAGGTCTTGCGGCTGCCGTGGTAGTCGCTGGAGCCGGTGGTCAGCAGCCCGAGGTCGGCGGCGAGCCCGCGCAGCCGGGCGCGGGTCGCGGCGTCGTGGTCCATGTGGTCGACCTCGATGCCGTCGAGGCCGGCCGCGGCCAGCTCGGCTATCGCGCTCTCCGGGACGCAGGTGCCGCGCTTGACGGCGAGCGGGTGGGCGAAGACCGCGACCCCGCCGGCCGCCTTGACCAGTCGGATCGCGTCGAACGGATCGAGCTCGTGCTTCTCCACGTAGGCCCGGCCGTCGTTGGCCAGCCACTCGGCGGTGAAGGCGTCGGAGACCGAGCCGATCACGCCCAGCTCGACCATGGCGGTGGCGAGGTGCGGCCGCCCCACGGCGCCGTCGCCGGCGATCCGCGCCACCTGCTCCCAGGTGATCGGGACGCCCAGCTCGCGCAGCTTGCCGACCATGGCCCGGGCGCGCGGCACCCGGTCGTCCCGGACCAGCTCCCGCTCGCGGGCGAGCTCCGGCTCGTCGGGGTCGAAGAGGTAGGCGAGCAGGTGCAGGCTGACGCCGTCGAGCCGGCAGGACAGCTCGGCGCCGGTGACCAGCGTCAGCCCCTCGGGCAGCGCGGCCCGCGCCTCGGCGTGGCCGGCGACGGTGTCGTGGTCGGTCAGCGCGACGACGTCCAGCCCGGCGGCCGCGGCGTTGCGCACCAGCTCGGCGGGGGTGTCCGTGCCGTCGGAGGCCGTGGAGTGGGTGTGCAGATCGATACGCACGGCACGGGCTCCAGACTGCTGCGGGACGGACACGGCGGCGGCCCCGGCGGGGCGGCACCGCACCGCGGGGCGCCGTAAGGACTACAGGGCACTTCCACGGACTACAGGAAGGATACCGGGCGCCCGAACATGCGCCCGCCCGTCGGCCGCCGGCCCCGGGAACCGCGGCAGCGCCGCCTGCCTCAGCCTCAGCTCAGGATCCTCGGCGACAGCGCCCCGCAGGGCAGCAGATCCACCTCGGCGCCGGCCTCCCGCAGATCGGTCAGCACCAGCTCGTCGTACATCAGCAGCCCGGACTGCTCGGGCCAGGCGATCGCCCACAGCCACAGCCCGCGGGCCTCACCGGCGAAGACCGCACGGTCGGCGGGGGCGCCATGTACCTGCCACATGGGGGTCGGACGGCCGGCGGCCAACACCTTGGCGTTGGGCGGCCTGTCGACGCGGAGGTACGGGCCGGGGTCGGGGCCGTCGATACCGGCGTAGCGCGCACCGAGCCCGACGCCCAGTTCCTCAGCGATCAGCAGCAGCTCACCGGGGCCGCCGAGGGGGCCGGGGCCGGAGCAGGCGACGGCGGTCGCCCGGCCGCCGCTGCGGTCGTCACCGGCACAGGCCACGCCGGTGAAGAGCCAGCCGACCGGCAGCGGCCAGGGCATCCAGACCGGTACCTGCGCGCGGTGCACGACGACGCCGAGTGCCTCGACGCTCGGCGGAACGACCGGCTGGAGCGGGTGCACGGTGCCGTGAGCGGCGCACTGCCAGGTATCGGAAAAGAGACCGGGCGCCCGCACCCGGCCTCCGCACTTCGGGCAACTGGGTTCGCCCCTCATAACGACCAACGGTCCTCCGTGGCCGCCGTCCCGTCAAGGACGATCACCCGACCGGTGTGCCCCTAATCGCGTACCAGGCCGCACACTTGGCCGATTCTCGACACCCGCCGAGCGCCCTCCGAAAAACCAGTTGCGCCGTGCACTTATCGGCACCCCTCGGCTCATTACGTGCAAACGCCAACGATCTCGGCTTCTTCGTCTGCTTCACCAGTCCGGACTGAGGCTCGGCACGGCCTGCGGTCCACTCCCGCCCCTGTGCGACGGGGAGCCGGGGCCCCGGCCGGTCGCCGCCGAGGACGGAATCCCGGCCTTCGCCAACTCCCGAATAATGCAAGAGATTTGCAAAGAATCTGCAAGGACTCCTCAAGGAGCCTGACGTCCCGTCCGCCTCTGCGGCAGGCGGGACGAGCGGGCCGCGCCGCCCGCCTCGATCAGTCCAGTGCCACGCCCGCGCGCACCGGATCGCGCAGATCGGTGCCCCGCTCCAGCCAGCGCGCCTGCAGCGCCTCGGCACCGTGCACCCGCTTCCAGGCGGCCTCGTTCGGCGTCATCGGCAGCAGCGGCAGGAACCTCACCGGGTCCGCCGGCGCGTCCAGTTCCAAGTCCTCGACGAGGCCGCCGGGCGCCCCCACCAGGACCGAGGTGAACGGCGCCCCCGGCCACAGCGGCGCGCCCACGTCCAGCGACGCCCCCGGCGCCACGATCACGCCCTCGACCTGCGGGGACGCGGCGAGGACGGCGAGCGGGCGGAGTACCTTGTCGGTGTCCGCGCGGCCGGCCCGCACGGAGAGCAGCAGCTCGGCCCGCGGGCCGCGGAGCGGGTCGGCGACCACCGCGGTGGGGTCGGCCATGGGCTGGGCGGACATCCCGAGGGTGGCGTAGCGGAGCACCTCGCCGTCGACGAAGCGCAGCACCTCGATGCGGTCCGTACCGAGGAAGGTGACGGCGGCTCGTGCGTCCGGCTCGCCCAGCGCCGTGCGCAACCGGGCCTCGACCAGCTCAAGAACGTCAGACATGGGCCGAGCATAGGTGTCGCCCCCGGGCCCGGCCGCCGCGCCCCGGAGCACGGGCGGCGCCTCGGTGTGCGCTTCGTATCGAACGTGCAAAGGGGAGCCCTGGCGCTTCAGGTGGCTGATAGCCTTGCCGTCTGGTCAGGGAATGACGAACGTCCCCCAACGGGGACCGGCCGGAGGAGGTGGGGCTGCGGTGGATCCGAGTCGACCGTGCAGTACCGATAGTTCTCCCGTCATCCCGTTCGCGCGGCGAACCTTCTGATCCGAGAGCTTCCGTACCCAGCCGCGCAGCGGCGAAACCCGTGAAGTTCCCCTGCTCCGGACGCAGATGACGGAAGAGCGCCTTCGACTCTTCTTTCCGTGATGTCAGCGAACTGCCGTCAGCAGCCCCCGCACCGAGCGCCGCCCGCTTTGCGGACGTACCGTCTTCTCGCGTCTCGTACGTCCTCGTTCCGGGCCGCGTTGCGCCCGCGCACCGCCGCTGACGGCCGGCCCGAAGGAGCCTGCCATGTCGATGATCCGCGACCTGCGTGCCGCCGTCCGTCCCGCCCGGCGCCGCGACGACTCTCCCTACCGCGCCGAATCCGCCGGTCCGGCCTGCGCCAACAGCGCCGTCGTGGACTGCGGCGTCTACCGCGACGGCCGGCGGGTGCACGGGCACCTCTCCCCGGCCGAGGCGATCGCCGGCGTGCGGGACGAGGGCGGATTCGTCTGGATCGGCCTGCACGAGCCGAATGAGGCCGAATTCGCCGGTATCGCCCAGGAGTTCGGGCTGCATCCGCTGGCCGTGGAGGACGCCGTCCACGCCCATCAGCGCCCCAAGCTGGAGCGGTACGACGACACCCTGTTCACCGTCTTCAAGACCGTGCACTACGTGGAGCACACCGAGCTGACCGCGACGAGCGAGGTCGTGGAGACCGGTGAGGTGATGTGCTTCACTGGGCCGAACTTCATCGTCACCGTGCGGCACGGCGGCCAGGGTTCGCTGCGCGCCCTGCGGCACCGCCTCCAGGAGGACCAGGAGCGGCTGGCCAAGGGCCCGTCCGCGGTGCTGCACGCCATCGCCGACCAGGTCGTCGACGGCTACATCGCGGTGGCCGGCGCGGTCCAGGACGACATCGACGAGGTGGAGATCGACGTCTTCAGCTCCGGCACCAACGGCAGGGGCGCCGGCGCCAAGGGGGCCGCGAAGGGCGGCGACGCCGGGCGGATCTACCAACTCAAGCGGGAAGTACTGGAGTTCAAGCGCGCGGTGTCCCCGCTGCTGCGGCCGATGCAGTTGCTGAGCGAGCGCCCGATGCGGCTGGTGGACAGCGACATCCAGAAGTACTTCCGGGACGTCGCCGACCACCTGGCGCGGGTCAACGAGCAGGTACTGTCCTTCGACGACCTGCTGAACTCCATCCTCCAGGCCAACCTCGCGCAGGCCGCCGTCGCGCAGAACGAGGACATGCGCAAGATCACCGCCTGGGCGGCGATCTTCGCCGTCCCGACGATGATCGCCGGCATCTACGGCATGAACTTCACGTACATGCCCGAGCTGCACTGGAAGTACGGCTACCCGGCGATGATGCTGGTCACGGTCACCATCTGTCTCGGCATCCACCGTGGTTTCAAGAGGAACGGTTGGCTGTAGGGATGTCCCTACAGACGTCCGTAGGGGCGCGCCCCGGTGGCGGTATCTCACCGTGCGGGCGTGCCGGGCGCCGCTGACCGGGCCGATTAGGCTGAGGTCCATGACGGAGGAGACCGTGTCGCAGGGCCTGCTGGATCGGGCGCTCATCGAAGAGGCCACGAAGAAGTCCGGCCTGATCTGGGTGCGGGGCACGACCGGCCCGGCCCGGGCGCTGTGGCACGTCTGGCACGACGGAGCGGCCTGCCTGGTCGGTGGGGGCGCCGGCGAGCAGCCGCTGGACGCGCTGGGCCTCGTCGACGGCGGCACCGCGACGGTCACCGTGCGCAGCAAGGACAAGGGCGGCCGGCTCGTCGCCTGGCCGGCCGAGGTCCGCGAACTCCCGCCCGGCGGCGAGGAGTGGCAGGCCGCCGTCGAGGAGCTGAAGGGCAAGCGGCTCAACGCCCCGGACGCGGACACCCTCACCGAGCGCTGGGCCCGGGAGTGCCGGGTGCTGCGGCTGACGCCGGCCGGCGGGGCGGAGCAGCGCCCCGGCCGGATGCCGGACGGTTCGCACGCCGCGCCGCCGCTGCCCTCGCCTGCGCTCACCCGCCGGCCGGTACCGGCCGCGCTGCCGAAGCTGCTGCGCCGGGGCCGCAAGGGCTGACCCGCCCCGCGCGGCCCGGCCCGCGCCGGTCAGCCCCGCTCAGCCGCCGCCACTGCCACTGCCACTGCCACTGCCACTGCCGGAGATCTTCTTGCCGTAGTCGACGACCTGGCTCTGGTCGGGGGCCTTGAGGTCCACGCTCTTGCCCCAGTCGGCGAGCGTCAGCTCCCCCGTGCCGCCCCCGCGCTGGAGCCGCAGCGGATACGGGGTCCCCTCCAGGGAGACGTCGAGGGTGCCGCCGGAGCCGGAGGCGGCGGTGACCTGGACGGTGCGGACCCCGCCGACCGTCCCGTGTTCGCCGGTCGTCAGCTCGCCGTGCAGGCCGAGCAGTCCGGCGAGCAGGGTGTCCTTGTCGGTGAAGCCGCTGAAGCGCTGGTAGACGGGGTCGGCAGCGGGCACCTTGACGTACTTGCCGCCGAGTTTGGCTGCGCTGCCGGAGCCGGCGACGCCCTTCTCACCGGCCCAGAAGGCCGCGTCCGCCTTCAGATAGAGCGCGCTGCCGATCCGCAGCAGCTGGAACGAGGCGGCCTTGGTGGTCAGCTGGCCCCGGGCGCCGTCCTTGGCCAGCCGCATGTCGAGCGCGTAGGTGCCGCCCTGGCTGACGAGCTTCCCGGCGAGCCGGACGGTGTCGGCCCCGGAGGCGGCGGCCCGGGCCTTGGCCGCAATCTGCTGGGCGGGCAGTTTACCGACGCCGTTGGTGCCGGCGTCCGGGTCCTCCGCGCAGCCCGCCACGGTCGCGGCCAGGGCCGCGCACACCGCCGCCACCAGCCCCGCCCGCCGCGTACGGCGGGTTCCGGCCGGGGGGCGGCGGGCGGTGCCCGGGGGGATGGCGCTCACGTCGGCTCTGCCTCCTGATGCGGGTGATCTCGACAGCTCACGGCAGCGTACCCGGGGTGCCGAGGGCCGTTGACCGGATGCCGGGCGGCCACCATACGGCCGCTTCCGCCGGGCCGCGGCCCACCCCGACGGGTTAGCCTGAACCCGAATCAATACGGTGCTTTCCGGTCGATAGTTGAGCAATCAGGACGGAACAGTAAAGAACAGGACGGAACAGTAAAGAAAGGGAGAAGGGCGGCGCTTTCCATGGCGGTGGTCACTCCCCGGATCTTCGTCTCCCACCTCTCCGGCATCGCCGTGTTCGACCCCAACGGCGACCAGGTCGGGCGGCTGCGGGACCTGGTCGCGCTGCTCCGGGTCGGCGCCCGCCCGCCGCGCCTGCTGGGGCTGGTCGTCGAGGTGATCAGCCGGCGCCGGATCTTCGTCCCGATGACCCGGGTGACCGGCGTGGAGTCCGGCCAGATCGTCACCACCGGCGTGGTCAACATGCGCCGCTTCGAGCAGCGGGCGTCGGAGACGCTGGTCTTCGGCGAGCTGCTGGACCGGCGGGTGCGGCTGGTCGAGACCGGCGAGGAGGTCACCGTGCTCGACGTCGGCATCACCCAGCTGCCGGCCCGCCGCGACTGGGAGATCGACAAGGTCTTCGTCCGGCGCGGCAAGGGCGGGCCGCTGCGCCGCAAAGGAGAGACGCTGACGGTGGAATGGTCGGCGGTGACCGGCTTCTCCCTGGAGGAGCACGGGCAGGGCGCGGAGAACCTGCTCGCCACCTTCGAGCAGCTGCGCCCGGCGGACCTCGCCGGTGTGCTGCACCACCTCTCCCCCAAGCGCCGCGCCGAGGTCGCCGCCGCGCTCGACGACGACCGGCTGGCCGACGTCATGGAGGAGCTGCCGGAGGACGACCAGGTCGAGATCATCGGCAAGCTGAAGGACGAGCGAGCCGCCGACGTCCTGGAGGCGATGGACCCGGACGACGCCGCCGACCTGCTCTCCGAGCTGCCGGAGGAGGAGAAGGAGCGGCTGCTGACCCTGATGCGCCCGGAGGAGGCGGCGGACGTCCGCCGGCTGATGTCCTACGAGGAGCGCACCGCGGGCGGCCTGATGACCACCGAGCCGATCGTGCTGCGCCCGGACGCCACCGTCGCGGACGCGCTGGCCCGGGTGCGCGACCCCGACCTCTCCCCCTCGCTCGCCGCCCAGGTGTACGTCTGCCGGCCGCCGGACGAGACGCCGACCGGCAAGTACCTGGGCCTGGTGCACTTCCAACGGCTGCTGCGGGACCCGCCGTTCACCCTCGTCAGCTTCGTCGTGGACACCGATCTGCCGGCCCTGCGGCCGGACACCCCGCTGCCCGAGGTGACCAGCTACCTGGCCGCGTACAACATGGTCGCGGCGCCGGTGGTGGACGAGAGCGGGGCGCTGCTGGGCGCGGTCACCGTGGACGACGTGCTCGACCACCTGCTGCCGGACGACTGGCGGGAGGCCGGGCTGCACGGCCGCACGGCCGACGCCACCGGCACCGTCGAGCCGCACGGGACGGCCGCCGATGAGCCCTGAGGACCGGGAGAACGCCAGGGAGCGGCGGATGCACGGCGCCTCGGCGGTACGCCGGGGCGGCGCGGCGGAGCGGCACCGGGGGGCCGAGGGGCGGCCGCGGGTGCGGCTGGACCTGCCGCGGGTGCCGCGCCGGACGTTCTTCCCGGAGTACGACCCGGAGGCGTTCGGGCGGCTCTCGGAGAAGATCGCCCGCTTCCTGGGGACCGGCCGCTTCATCGTCTGGATGACGGTCACCATCATCCTGTGGATCAGCTGGAACGTCGCCGTCCCCGGCTATCTGCGGTTCGACAACTACCCCTTCATCTTCCTGACCCTGGCGCTCTCGCTGCAGGCGTCGTACGCGGCGCCGCTGATCCTGCTGGCGCAGAACCGCCAGGACGACCGCGACCGGATCACCCACGAGCAGGACCGCAAGCAGAACGAACGCTCCATCGCCGACACCGAGTACCTGACCCGGGAGATCGCGGCGCTGCGGATGGGCCTGGGCGAGGTCGCCACCCGCGACTGGATCCGCTCCGAACTCGAAGACCTGCTGCGGGAACTGGAGTTGCGGACGCCCGACGGCGAGCGCCCGGAGCGTGACGAACGCGACCGCTGAGGACCTTTCCGGAGGCCGCCTCACGCGCCGTACCATCGGGACATGGCAACAGACAGCCCCCAGCCCAACGGCTCCGCGCCGAGCGAGGACGCGATCCGCGAAGCGCTCGCGACGGTCAACGACCCCGAGATCCACCGCCCCATCACCGAACTGGGGATGGTCAAATCGGTGGAGATCGCCGCGGACGGCTCGGTGGCGGTCGTGGTCTACCTCACGGTCTCCGGCTGCCCGATGCGCGAGACGATCATCAGCAGCGTCCGCGAGGCCGTCGAGCGGGTGCCCGGTGTGACCCGTGCCGGCGTCGAGCTGGAGGTGATGAGCGACGAGCAGCGCCGGGAGCTGGCGGCGTCGCTGCGCGGCGGCACCGCCGAGCGCGAGGTCCCGTTCGCCAAGCCCGGCTCGCTGACCCGGGTCTACGCCGTGGCCTCCGGCAAGGGCGGCGTCGGCAAGTCCTCGGTGACGGTCAACCTCGCCGCCGCGATGGCCGCCGACGGCCTCAAGGTCGGCGTGGTGGACGCCGACATCTACGGCCACTCGGTGCCGCGGATGCTCGGTGCGGACGGCCGGCCCACCCAGGTCGAGAACATGATCATGCCCCCGTCGGCGAACGGCGTGAAGGTCATCTCGATCGGCATGTTCACGCCCGGCAACGCCCCGGTGGTCTGGCGCGGCCCGATGCTGCACCGCGCCCTGCAGCAGTTCCTCGCCGACGTCTACTGGGGCGACCTCGACGTCCTGCTGCTGGACCTGCCCCCGGGCACCGGCGACATCGCCATCTCGGTGGCCCAGCTGGTGCCGAACGCCGAGATCCTGGTGGTCACCACCCCGCAGCAGGCCGCCGCCGAGGTCGCCGAGCGGGCCGGTTCGATCGCCGTGCAGACCCACCAGAAGATCGTCGGCGTGGTCGAGAACATGTCCGGGCTGCCCTGTCCGCACTGCGACGAGATGGTCGACGTCTTCGGCACCGGCGGCGGCGAGCGGGTCGCCGAGGGCCTGACGAGGACCACCGGCACCCAGGTCCCGGTGCTCGGCGCCATCCCGATCGACGTCCGGCTGCGCGAGGGCGGCGACGAGGGCAAGCCGGTGGTGCTGACCGACCCGGAGTCCCCCGCCGGTGCCGCGATCCGCGCCATCGCGGGCAAGCTGGGCGGCCGTCAGCGCGGCCTCGCGGGCATGTCGCTGGGGATCACCCCGCGCAACAAGTTCTGAGTCGCCCGCGGGCCGGCCGCCGGCCCCGTACGGCATCGGGAAGGGCGGATCCGCCGGGGTCCGCCCTTTCGCGCGCGTCGTGCGCGCCGCATTGTGCGGCGCACGAAATCGCGCACGCGCCCCCCCTTCTTGCGCCGTGCGCTCAGCCCCCGTAGACGCTCAGGTCCTTGATCACCGAGAAGCCCAGGCCGTACGCGCTCATCCCCCGCCCGTAGGCACCCAGGTGCACCGCCTCCGGCCCGTCCTGGCCCGGCGATCCCGCGAGCACCCAGCCGTACTCGGACTCCCGGTAGCAGAACGGCGTCGGCACCCCGTCCACCGGGAGCATCAGCTCGCTCCACGTCGCCTCGCCCAGGTCGTCGGCCAGCTCCCAGGCGATCGTGGTCTGCTGGTCCAGCCAGTCCTGGCGCAGCGTCCGGTCCATCTGGGTCGGCCAGGTGTGGGAGAGGAGACCGGAGCCGGCGAGCCAGGCCGCCGTCGAGACCGAGGTGGCGTCCAGGACGCCGGTGCCGTCCGCGCTGCGCCGCACGGGCCGGCTGGCGACCGTCACCACCACCGCGAAACGCTCGTCCGCCAGGCTCTCCACCTTTATCGTGGGCTCCACGCCGTGGCCGGTCGCGCCGTGCTCGACGGTGCCGTCCGCGGCCGAGCCGACCTGCATCAGCCAGCGTGGTCCGGTGAACGCCTCGTCGAGGCCGTACCACGGGAATGCGGCCAGCAGATAGCCGTCGACCTTCCGGCCGGTATCGGCGGACACCTCACGGGTGACTGTCCGACTCGTCGTCTCCATCTGCGCGGAGCCTCCTCGTTGCCCTGCGTCGTGGGCGGCCCGCCCCCCTCAGGCGACCTCACCCCGGACACCGGGAGCATAGCCAGTGAGGTCAACACAGCCGGGCATACGAAATACTCAGGTCGCGTCGGCGTCGAACGGCGGCGGCTCGCGCCGGGACGGGTCGGTGCTCTTGGTGAGCATGTCCGGCCGGCCGGCCGACGCGGCGGGGGTTTCCTTGGAGAGGCTCAGGGGGCCGCCGGCGGACGCGGGGCGGGATGCAGTGGTCTCCCGGACCGCCTCGGTGACCTCGGCCATCTCCTTCTTCAGATCGAAGCCCTCGCGGATCTCGGCGAGCTCCCGCAGGCCGTACTCGTCCTTCTCCAGGACGTGCTTGCGGACGAAGTTCCGCGGCTTGAGGTCCTCGAACTCGAAGTCCTTGAACTCCGGACCGAGCTCGTTGCGGATGTCCTCCTTGGCGCTGTCGGAGAACGCCCGGACCTTACGGATGAACCCCGTCACGTCCTGGATGACCTTGGGCAGCTTGTCCGGCCCGAAGATGAGGACCGCGAGGACCACGAGAGCAACCAGTTCCAGGGGTCCTATGTCGAAGAACACCGTGCAGCTCCTTGGGGTATCCGCGGCCTTCGGGGGCCTTTGGGCCAAGGCCGCCTCTCACGGTACCTGGCCCCGGGCGCCGGGCGGGAGTCGCCCGTACCAACACCGTACAAACGATCAGCTCCCGGCCGAGGAACCCAGTGTCAACCGGACGGACCGCTCCGCGCCGCCCCGCTGGACCGTCAGCGTGAGTGTGTCACCCGGCCGGTGGCTGCGGACCTTGATGATCAGCTCCTCGCCGCTGTGCACCGGCGCTCCGTCCACCTGGGTGATCACATCGCCCGGCCGGATGCCCGCCTTGGCCCCCGGGCCGCCGGGCGTGACCGGCGGCGCACCGGCCTTGGCGTCCCCGCCGACCTTGGCGCCGTCGCCGTCGTACTCCATCTCCAGCGTGACGCCGATGACCGGGTGGGTGGCCCGGCCGGTGTTGATCAGCTCCTCGGCCACCCGCTTCGCCTGGTTGATCGGTATGGCGAAGCCCAGCCCGATGGAGCCGCCCTGGCCGCCGCCGTCGAGTCCGCCGGTGCCGCTGTCGGCCGCCCGGATCGCGCTGTTGATCCCGATCACCCGGGCCTTGCCGTCCACCAGCGGGCCGCCGGAGTTGCCCGGGTTGATGGGTGCGTCGGTCTGCAGCGCGTCGACATACGAGACGTCGGTGCCGTCGCCCTTCTTGCCGCCCGCGGTGATCGGCCGCTGCTTGGCGCTGATGATGCCGGACGTGACGGTGTTGGCGAGGTCGTAGGGCGCGCCGACCGCCACCACCGGGTCGCCGACCTGCGCCGCGTCCGAATCGCCGAGGGCGAGCGGGTGCAGCCCGCTGACGCCCTCGACCTGCACCACCGCGAGGTCGTAGCCGCCGTCCCGCCCGACGACCTTGGCCCGCGCGCTCTGCCCGCCGCTGAACGTCACCGATATCTGGCCGCCGGTCCCGGCCGGTTCGACGACGTGGTTGTTGGTGAGGATGTGCCCCTGCCGGTCGAGCACGAAGCCGGTGCCGGTGCCCTGCTCGGCGTTGCCGCGGACGTGCAGGGTCACCACGCCGGGCAGCACCGCCCGGGCGATCCCGGCGACGCTTTCCGGGCTGCGGCTGCCCCCGTCGCCGGCGGCCTGCGGCAGCTTGATGTCGTCGATGCCGCCGTACCGCTCGATGTACGCGCCGACCACCCCGCCGGCACCGCCCGCGAGCAGCGCGAGCGCGACGGCGCCGGCCACCAGGGCCAGGCGCCGGCCGCGCCGCCGGGGCGGGCGCGCGGCGGCCGGGCCGGTGGGCCGGGGCGCGCTCCAGGGGTCGTACTGCTGCCATGCGCCGGGCGTGGTGGGGGGCGGCGGGGCGAAGGCGGCGCGGGTGACGGGGGCTTCCGCGGCACGCGCCGCTTCGAGAGCCGGGGGGACGGCGCCCGCGCCGGGAGCCGCCGGGGGCGCGGGGCGGGGACCGCCGTCGCCGGGGTGCGGGACGAAGCCGCCGCCCGTCAGCCGCTCCGGTGCCTGCGCGCTCCCCTGGTCGAGCAGATTCGCGACCTGGGAGAACGGTGCCTGTACGGGGGGAGCCGGGGCCCATGGTCCGGGACCGCCGTACGGGGGCGTGCCGTACGGGTCCTCGGGGTGCAGCGGCTGCTGCCGGGGCACCCCGCCGCCGGACGGGGCGGAGGGCGCGGGGTCGGCTGCCGCGGGGGCGTCGGCCGGCACCTTCCCCAGCGTCATGGTCGCGGCGGAGCGCTTGGCGGGGGCGGCGGAGTGGGGGGCTGACGGGGTGTCACTTGCGGCGGGGGCCGCATACGCATCGGATATCTCGGTCGAGGTGTCGGTCAACTCCCGGGAGGTTCCGCCTACTTGGCCAGCGCCGTCCGCTCGGGAAGTGTCGACTGCCGGGGCAGCGTCACCCGCTGGGGCGGCGCCGTCCGCTCGGGCGTCTTCGTCGCGTCCGCCGTCGACGGCGCGCTCGCCGTGCCCGTCATGCCGGTCGTCTTCGACACCCTCGGCGCTTACGGCTTCCCGAACATCTCGGGCGTCCCGGGCATCGTCGGCTCGCCCGGCCTCCGGGGCAACACGGGGATCCCTGGTTTCTCCGGCCTCGGCCTCCGGGACCGCGCCGGGCGCGGGCTTCGCCGCCGCGTCGGGCGCCGGCCGTGGCGGACCGACGACCCAGTCGCCCGACGTCTCCGTCCCGGACACGGCGGGCTCCGGGGCCGCGGCCGCCGCCTGCGCGGGCTGCCCGGGCGCCGGAGCCTGCTCCGGACGGCTCCACCACTTCAGCTTGGGCCCGGCGGCCTTCGCGTCGTCCATGTTCTCCCCAACAATTCGCCCGCGGCCCTGCGCGGACCACCGCCACCTGGGGCCTGTCCGGCGACAGGCCCGTGCGGCACGCGCCCCTGGGCAGGGGCGCGCCGCCCGAGAAAGGATTCAACCAGTTCCGGGGCGGGGGTGCGCAGGGCCGGTCAGTGCGGACCGGAGGCGGCCTGGCCGGTGGGGGCCGGCGAGCCGAGCAGCGGACGCATCGGCTCCAGCGGCGGCAGCGGTGGCGGGGTGCGGCGGACCGGGGCGTTGCCGCTCGTGGCGGACAGCGGGGCGAAGCGGAACGCGGCCTCCGGACCGGTGGCGGCGATCAGCGGCGAGAGGCCGAAGCGGCCGGGCGCCGGGCTGAAGGCCGGTACCGCGTCCGACGGACGGCTCTCGCCCGGCGCGAGCAGGGACATCGGGCTGGGCGCGGGCGCACCGGTCGGGTGGCTGACGGCGGGCCAGGACTCGGGGCGGGGCTCACGCGTCGTCAGGAAACCGTCGTCGCCGGAGAGCGCGCGGGGGCCGGCCGCGGGACCGGCGCCGAGCGGGGTGACGGCGGTGCCGCTGCCCTCGGCGCGGGGGCCGGGGATGTCGACGGCCGCCTCCAGCGGGAGGGCGCCGCCGAGCGCGAACGCCGCCAGCGAGACCGCGCCGGCCGCCGCGAACGCCAGCCGGCGCCGCTGCGGTGCGCCGCGCTCCGGCTCCTGCACCCGGAAGCCGCGCGCCCGGGGCGACGCGGAGACCGCCAGGGCGCCGCCGAGATGCCGCTCCGCGGGGACATAGCCGAACGCGCCGTCGCCGCGGGCGAACTCGCCGCGGCCGAAGGTGCCGTTGCCCAGCCGGCTGCCGGAGCCGCCGGACTCCCCGCCGGGCAGTTGCTGCAGACGCGCCAGCAGCCCCTCGGAGGGCCCGGGGGGCAGCGCCTGCGCGAACACGTTCTTCAACCGACGCTGTGCGTCGGCCTCCGCCTTGCACTTCCCGCACGTGGCGAGGTGCGCCAGCACCCGCTCGCGTGCGTCGTGCCCCAGTTCACCGTCGACCAGGGCCGCCAGGCGGTCGCCGAGATGCTGCTCGGCGGGGGACGGACCGCCACTGCCGCTCACGCGATTCCGACCTCCCTACCGGGCACCACGGCCAGCGTCCGCCGCTCCTGCCGCCGCTGCTCCTGGCGCTCCTCGGCCCGCGCCTCCGGCGAGCGGTGCTTGAGCGCCTTGCGCAGGTGGGACCGGCCGCGGTGGATCCGGCTGCGGACCGTACCGAGCTTGACTCCGAGGGTCGCGGCGATCTCCTCGTACGACAGCCCCTCGATGTCGCAGAGGACCACGGCAGCGCGGAACTCGGGCGCGAGGGTGTCCAGCGCGTGCTGCACGTCGGCGTCGAAGTGGGTGTCGTCGAACTGCTGCTGCGGCGCGGGCTCCCGGCTGGGGAGCTTCTCGGCGGCGTCGTCACCGAGCGCGTCGAAGCGGATGCGCTGACGGCGGCGGACCATGTCCAGGAAGAGATTGGTGGTGATGCGGTGCAGCCAGCCCTCGAAGGTGCCGGGGGTGTACGTCGACAACGAGCGAAAGACGCGGACGAAGACCTCCTGTGTGAGGTCCTCGGCGTCGTGCTGATTGCCGGTGAGGCGGTACGCGAGGCGATAGACCCGCGCGCTGTGCAGGCTGACGATCTCCTCCCAGGTGGGAGGAGACCACGCCTGCGCGTCCGCGTCGGCGGCGAAGGTCGCGGTGGGCGCGTCGGCGATGGGGGCCCCTCCCCTGGCCTTGGGGCCGTGAGGGCGGAATCGGTCAGCGGTGTTGGTCACGGATTTCGGCCCGGCGAACGACCGTCGCAAGCGCCTGCGCACCCTTCGGTCACCCGCCGCAGCCGCACCTCCCCTGGTGGCTCTGGTGGTGTCCAGTAGAGCCCCTACCATATCCACCTCGCCCGTTAGCTCCGGATAAGCAGTTTTGACCAGCATTTGGTCCGACTTCTCGTCCTGCCGCGGTGCTCTCGCGGCCTCTTGCGCCGTATCCACCGGTGCGTCCCCCCGTCTCTCCCCCTGCCCTCTCCTAACGCCCGGTCCCATCTGCGGGTTCCCGCGCGCAGCGGATACAGTCACGGTTGCGTCAACTACGGGGACAGGAGAGGGCCATTACCGGCAACCGGCAGACGAGCTTGGCATTCGCCGAGGCGTACGGCGCCGGGACCATCGACGACGCCGCCCACTCCGCCCTGCTCTGGTGCCGCGAGCGCGCCCGGGAGCTCGGCGTCCGCACGGTGAGCGCCGGCACCGGCGCGGCCCTGCGGATGCTGGCCGCCACCGCCGACGCCAAGGCCGTCGCCGAGATCGGCACCGGCACGGGGGTGTCGGGCATCTACCTCCTGCACGGCATGCGCCCGGACGGCGTGCTGACCACCGTGGACCTCGAACCGGAGCGGCAGGTCTTCGCCAAGCAGGCGTTCCGCGCCGCGGGCTTCGCCGGCAACCGCGCCCGCTTCATCCCCGGCCGGGCCCTGGACGTCCTGCCGCGCCTGGCGGACGGCGGCTACGACCTCGTCTTCTGCGACGGCGACCTCCTGGAGTGCCTGGAGTACCTCGCTGAATCGTTGCGTCTGCTGCGCCCCGGCGGCCTCGTCTGCTTCCAGGGCGTCTTCACCGACGGCCGGACGGTGGACTCCGCGGAGCAGCCGGCGGAGGTGCTGCGGGTCCGCGAGCTGCTGCGGGCCATACGGGAGAGCAGCGCGCTGGTGCCGGCCCTGCTGCCGGTCGGCGACGGGCTGCTCTGCGCGGTCAAGCGCGCCTGAGCCCGCCCGGCCCGGCGGATGCATGGTCCGCCCCCTGCCCGCGCGTACGCGAAACGGCCCCGGCACGCGGCGCGCCGATGATCGGCGTGCCGCGTGCCGGGGCCGGGGTATCCGGCTGGAGGTACCGGGGCGGGGACCCCGGAAGACCGCAGCGGTTTCTCCGCCCTCGTCAGACGGTGACCTTCTCCAGGGCCTCACCCAGGGCCTTGGCCTCGTCGGGGGTCAGCTCGACGACGAGCCGACCGCCGCCTTCGAGCGGAACGCGCATGACGATGCCCCGCCCCTCCTTGGTCACCTCGAGCGGGCCGTCGCCCGTCCGCGGCTTCATGGCCGCCATGCTCGTTCCCCTTCCTGAAACCAGCTCATCTCAGCCGACGGCCTGGATAGGCGCGTGTCACCGGCGTCGAACACATTGCTTCCAGGCCATTATCCCGCATCGAACGACCCGATGACCAACATCAGGGGGCATCCCTTTGGCAACGCGCTCCCGCAAACCCACCCAATTCGGGGAGCGTGCTGCGATACTGCGCCACTCTCCACCACCCGGCGCGGCCGCTTTCTTTGATGTACGTCACATGCCCACGGCGGATGATCTCCGGCATCCTGGGCGCGGGCTGCCGCTGCCGGGCAGTCCAGAGCCGCGACGGAGGGGACTCCACTATGGCCGACACCGTGCTCTACGACGTGACCGACGGACTGGCGACGGTCACCCTCAACCGCCCCGACGCGATGAACGCGCTGAACACGGAGGCGAAGGTCGCCCTCCGGGACGTCCTGCGGGAGGCGGCCGCCGACCCGGCCGTGCGGGCGGTGCTGCTGACCGCCACCGGGCGCGCCTTCTGCGTCGGGCAGGACCTCAAGGAGCACATCGGGCTGCTGGCCGAGGACCGCGAGACCGGCGCGGGCCGCACCATGAACACCGTCCGGGAGCACTACAACCCCATCGTCACGGCGCTGGCCGGGATGCCCAAGCCGGTGGTGGCCGGGGTCAACGGGGTCGCCGCGGGCGCCGGCGCGGGCTTCGCGCTGGCCGCCGACTACCGCGTCGTCGCCGACACCGCCTCGTTCAACACCTCGTTCGCGGGGGTGGCGCTGACCGCGGACTCCGGGATGTCCTGGACGCTGCCGCGGCTGATCGGCCACGGCCGGGCCGCCGACCTGCTGCTCTTCCCGCGCTCGGTCGGCGCCCAGGAGGCCCTGGAGCTGGGCATCGCCAACCGGGTCGTACCGGCCGACGAGCTGGCCGCTCAGGCGGCGGCGGTGGCCCGCCGGCTGGCCGAGGGGCCGACCGCCGCCTACGCCGCGATCAAGGAGTCGCTGGCCCACGGCGCCGGGCACTCGCTCGCCGAGACCCTGGAGAAGGAGGACGAGCTGCAGGTCCGGGCCGGGGCCTCGGAGGACCACCACCGCGCCGTGGAGGCGTTCGTCAAGAAGGAGAAGCCGGTCTTCGTGGGGCGGTGATCCGGGCGCGCGACGGCCGCCGGCGGGCCCGGCCGGCGGTCAGCCGGCGGCCGCCTCCACCTCCGCCCGCACATGGCAGCCCGCGAGATGGTCGTTGACCAGGCCGCACGCCTGCATCATGGCGTAGGCGGTGGTGGGGCCGACGAACCGGAAGCCGCGCTTCTTGAGGTCCTTGGCGAGGGCGGTGGACTCCGGCGTCACCGGCTGGAGGTCGCCGGTGGTGCGTGGCGCCGGGCGGCCGGCCCGCGCCGGGGCGTAGGACCAGATCAGCGCGTCGAGCTCGCCGGGGGACAGCTCGGCGGCGATCCGGGCATTGGCGAGCGTCGCGCTGATCTTGGCGCGGTTGCGGATGATGGTGCGGTCGGCGAGCAGCCGCTCGGCGTCCTCCTCGGTGAACCGCGCCACCTCGGCGATACGGAAGCCGGCGAACGCGGCGCGGAAGCCCTCGCGGCGCCGCAGGATGGTGATCCAGGACAGCCCCGACTGGAACGCCTCCAGGCTCATCCGCTCGAAGAGCGCGTCGTCGCCGTGGACCGGCCGGCCCCACTCGGTGTCGTGGTACGAGCGGTAGTCCGCCATCTGCTCCGACGCCATGCCCCACGGGCAGCGCGGGACGCCGTCGGGCGCCGTCACCGCTCCGCTCATGCCGAGAGCTCGCTTCGCTCGCCCTCGCATGCGCGAGGCGCGCACCTTCTGATGATTCGCTCACTCCGATCGCTCATGCCGGGAGCCCGCTTCCCTCGCCGTGCCCGCTCATGCCTGCTCCTCGCCTTCTCCGCGCTGCGCGCGGGCGTCTCCCCGCTCGGGGGCTTCCGGCCCGCCGGTCCCCGCGGTGCCGCCCGGTGCGTCCGGCTGCCCGGCCGGTCCGGAGGCGGGCGGGGCCGGCGGGGCGTCCTCGATGAGGCCCGGCCCGCCGATCGCCGAGGCGTGAGCACCGGCCAGCGCGGCCTCCAGCTCGGCGATCCGGGCGTCCCGCTCGGCGAGCTCGGCGCCGAGGCGGTCCAGGACGTCGTCGACGTCGTCCATGCGGTAGCCGCGGACGGCCACCGGCAGCCGGACGGACTCGACATCGGCCCGGGCCAGCGGGCGGTCCTGGGGCAGCGGGTCGTGGAGCCCCGCGGGCTCGGCGTCACGCAGCCCGCCGCCCTCCCCGCCGGCGTCTCCCCCGCCGACGACGACCAGCGTGACCGCGGCCACCACCACGACCAGCGCGATCAGCATGAACCAGAACACGACCAACTCCCCGGACTTGTGGTGCCTGCTCCGATCGTGCCATGCGGGTCCGACAGTTAGGGTCGCTCCCGAACCACGGAGAGGGAGTCAAGGGAATGCTGCGGCTGGGAAAACGCGAGTTCGGGGCCCATGAGCCGGTGATCATGGCGATCGTCAACAGGACGCCGGACTCGTTCTACGACCAGGGCGCGACCTTCCGCGACGAGCCCGCGCTGCACCGGGTGGAACAGGCGATCGCCGAGGGCGCCGCGATCATCGACATCGGCGGCGTCAAGGCCGGCCCGGGCGAGGAGGTGGGCGCCGAGGAGGAGGCCCGCCGCACGGTCGGTTTCGTCGCCGAGGTGCGCCGCCGCCATCCCGACGTGGTGATCAGCGTCGACACCTGGCGGCACGAGGTCGCCGAGGCGGTGTGCGAGGCCGGCGCGGATCTGCTCAACGACGCCTGGGGCGGGGTCGATCCGCGGCTCGCCGAGGTCGCCGCGCGGTACGGCGTGGGCCTGGTGTGCACCCACGCGGGCGGCGCCGAGCCGCGTACCCGGCCGCACCGGGTGGTGTACGACGACGTGATGGCCGACATCCTGCGGGTCACCCTCGGACTGGCCGAGCGGGCCGTCGCGTTGGGCGTCCGGCGGGACGGGATCCTGATCGACCCGGGGCACGACTTCGGGAAGAACACCCGGCACAGCCTGGAGGCGACCCGGCGGCTGGGCGAGATGGCGGAGACCGGGTGGCCGGTGCTGGTCTCGCTGTCCAACAAGGACTTCGTCGGCGAGACGCTGGACAAGCCGGTCAAGGAGCGGGTGCTGGGCACCCTGGCGACGACCGCGGTCTCCGCCTGGCTCGGCGCCCAGGTCTACCGCGTCCACGAGGTCGCCGAGACCCGGCAGGTGGTGGACATGGTGGCCTCGATCGCCGGCCACCGTCCGCCGGCGGTGGCCCGGCGGGGGCTGGCGTAGGGCCTTCCCTCGGGGAGCAGGGCCGGGGCGGAGCCCCCAGGGGGCGGGCGAACGGATCCCGTAGGGGTCGCGCGCGCCCCCTGCGGGGCCACAACGGGCCGGGCGGGGGCGGATATTCCGGCCGGGCGGGGACGTTTTTCGGCAGCGGCCCGGCCCTGGGGCGCGCCCGATGAGTCGGGGTCCGACCGGCCCTAGATCCCGACCTCCTTCGTCACCAGTGCGATGGCCTCGTCCACGTCGTCGCTGAGGTGGAACAGCTCCAGGTCGTGCGGGGACGCCTTGCCCTGGGTGACCAGCGTCTCGCGGAGCCAGGAGACCAGTCCGCTCCAGTAGTCGGAGCCGAACAGCACGATCGGGAAGCGGGTGACCTTGCGGGTCTGGACGAGGGTCAGCGCCTCGAAGAGTTCGTCGAGGGTGCCGAGTCCACCGGGGAGGACGACGAACCCGCGGGCATACTTCACAAAACAGGTCTTCCGGACGAAGAAGTAGCGGAAGTCCACCCCGAGGTTCACGTACGCGTTCATGCCCTGCTCGAAGGGCAGCTCGATGCCGAGCCCCACGGAGGTGCCACCGGCCTCGAAGGCCCCCTTGTTGGCGGCCTCCATGGCCCCGGGGCCGCCCCCGGTGATCACCGAGAAGCCGGCCTTGACCAGCGCCGCGCCGATCCGCACACCGGCGTCGTACTCCGCCGTGCCGCGCGGTGTACGGGCCGAACCGAAGACGCTGACGGCCGGGCCCAGCTCGGCCAGCGCGCCGAAGCCCTCGACGAACTCCGACTGGATCCGCATCACGCGCCAGGGATCGGTGTGCACCCACTCGGAGGGGCCTTCGGAGTCCAGCAGCCGCTGGTCCGTCGTCGTACCGGTCTGCACCTGGTCGTGCCGGCGCAGCACGGGGCCCAGCCGCTGTTCCTCCGGGCTGTACGCTCCCTCGGGATTGGCCATGACGTGCTCCCTCCGCTGACAGATCTTTTGCCACTTCAGCCTAGATCGGCCGCTGTGAAGCGGAAGGGAATTCCCCGGGTGGGCCAGGGGGCCGGGACGGGACGGTCAGGCGGCCGTGCCGGCGGTCAGCCAGGCGCGCAGCCGCTCCTCGCAGTGCAGGATGCGCTCGACCGCGACCCGCTCGTCCTTCTTGTGCGCGAGCAGCGCGTCACCGGGTCCGTAGTTGACGGCCGGGACGCCGAGGGCGCTGAAACGGGAGACGTCGGTCCAGCCGAACTTGGGCTTCGCGCTGCCGCCGACCGCCGCCATGAACGCCCGCGCCGCCGGGTGGGACAGTCCGGGCAGCGCCCCCGGGGAGTGGTCGTCGACGACGAACTCGTCCACGGGGCAGTCCGCGAAGACCTCCCGGACGTGCGCCAGCGCCTCCTCGGGGGTGCGGTCGGGCGCGTAGCGGAAGTTGACGGTGACGGTGCACGCATCAGGGATGACGTTGCCCGCGACCCCGCCCTCGATACGGACGGCGTTGAGGCCCTCGCGGTATTCCAGGCCGTCGATGACCGGGCGGCGCGGCTCGTAGGCGGCGAGCTTCGCCAGGAGGGGGGCGGCGGCGTGGACGGCGTTGGCGCCCATCCAGCCGCGCGCGGAGTGGGCGCGCTCGCCACGGGTGCGCAGCAGGACCCGGAGGGTGCCCTGGCAGCCGCCCTCCACCTCGCCGTCGGAGGGCTCCAGGAGGACGGCGAAGTCGCCCGCGAGCCAGTCGGGGTGGGCGTCGGCGAGATGCCCGAGGCCGTTGAGGTGCGCGGCGACCTCTTCGTTGTCGTAGAAGACGAAGGTCAGGTCCCGGTTGGGCGCGGGGACGGTGGCGGCCATCCGGAGCTGGACGGCGACCCCGGACTTCATGTCGCAGGTGCCGCAGCCCCACAGGACGCCGTCCGCGTCGAGCCGCGAGGGGACGTTGCCGGCGATCGGCACGGTGTCGAGGTGGCCGGCGAGCACCACCCGCTCGGCGCGGCCCAGCCGCGTGCGGGCGACGACGTTGTTGCCGTGGCGGTCGACGGTCAGGTGCGGCAGGGCGCGCAGGGCGTCCTCGACGGCGTCGGCGAGGTCCTTCTCGTTGCCGCTCTCGGACGGGAAGTCGACGAGCTGGGCGGTCAGCGCGGCGGCGTCCAGCGACAGGTCAAGGCCAGGGTGAGTGGAGCGCTCCATGAGGCCGACCCTATCCGCCGGCCCTCGGGTACGTTGTGCTGCGTGTCCGTCCAGCCCGTTTCCCCCGCCCGCCGCGCCCGTATGTGGCGCATCGCCGCGGCGCTCGCCGTCCTTCTCGGGGTGGCCGCGTATCTCCTGGTGCAGTACGTCACCAGCGGACCCGGTGCGCCGCGCTGCTCGGTGCGCGTCCAGGGCGGCGGGGATCCGTACGAACTCACGCCCGAGCAGGCCGCGAACGCCGCGACGATCTCGGCGGTGGCGGCCTCGCGCGGGCTGCCGGAGCGGGCGGTGACGATCGCGCTGGCGACCGCCATGCAGGAATCCGGGCTGCGCAACATCAATTTCGGCGACCGGGATTCGGTAGGACTGTTCCAGCAGCGGCCGTCGCAGGACTGGGGCACCGTGCAGCAGATCATGGACCCGGTTTATTCGTCCGGGGAGTTCTACCGTCACCTGGTGAAAGTCCCCGGCTATTCCCGGCTGCCGTTGACGGTCGCCGCGCAGAAGGTGCAGCGCAGCGGCTATCCGCAGGCGTACGCCAAGCACGAGGCGAATGCGGCGCTGCTCACCGGGGCGCTGACCGGGCGGAGCGGGGACGTGCTGAGCTGCACGGTGAGCCATCCCGTGGACGGTGCCGGGCCGGACGGCGCGGGGAAGGTGCGGGAGAAGCTGGTGCGGGAGTTCGGGACGTCGGTGCTGCCGCGGACGGAGGCGGCCGGAGGCCGCGGGGCCCGGCCCGGGCGCAGTCTGACGGTGCCGGTTCCGGGTGACGGCTACGGCGCGGCGGTTCCGGGAGAGGCGGCGGAGCGCGGCTGGCAGCTGGCGAACTGGGCGCTGGCGCACGCCGCCGATCTGCACATCGACCGGATCTCCTACGCGGGGCGGACGTGGACGGCGGCCGACTCGGACAAGGGCTGGCAGGGCCCGGCGGCGTCCGGGGACACCGCGCCCTCGGTGACGATCGTCACCGCCAAGTAGCGCGTCGGCGCGGTGCACTTGGGGACCGCGCACGGCAATCCCCTTTTCCGTTCAGGCTTTTCACCTGGTTGCGGCCGTATCCTCGGCCAATTCCCGTGCGTTTAACGGGCTGTGACCTTTCCGCACGGCTTCGGCGCGCATGCATATTGCTCGTATTTATCCCGGGCAGATTATGTGACGCGTTGCCAATTCTTTACCGCATTCCACCGAAACCTTCGGGCACCTGACGCGGTATTCAGGGCGTCCGTCCGCCCGGCGGACATGGCACATCTGTCAGAAGTACGAGTTCTTCTCCGTAAAAGGAGCACCATGTCCCTCCCCGTTACGCGTCGGATCGCCCGAGCCGCCCTGCTGGTCGCGGCGGGCACCGCTCCCGTGGTCGCGGCGGCCGGAACCGCCAGCGCCGTGTCCCTGCCGCCCACGGGCAACGAGCTGGGCGGCGTGACCACCCTGGACTCCGCGAACACCAGCAAGACCGTGGACACCACCGCGCGGAACGGCGTCGGGCTGGTCAACAGGACCGGTGCCGAGGCCGCGGAGGGCCTGGCGCCGGCACTGGTGCGGACGCTCGGTCCGGTCGTCGAGGAGGCCGCGCCCCTCACCCGGGCGACCGCCCGCAAGGCGGAGGACGTGGCCCGCCCGATGACGCGGAAGGGCATCTCCACCAACTCGTTGGCCACCGATGCCGTCAGGCGGCTGGTCGGCGCGCCCCAGGAGGCGCCGCACACCCCGCTGCACGGCCTGATCGGCGGGATGCCGATCGGCCACTGACCCATCGCACGCCGCGGGGGCCCGGGGAGCTGCTCTCCCCGGGCCCCCGCGCGTGTCCGCGGCTCGGCGGCTCAGTCGGCCAGGCGGCGCACCGCGGCCGCCACCCGCTCGTCGGTGGCGGTGAAGGCGATCCGGACGAACCGCTCCCCCGCGGCGCCGTAGAAGTCGCCGGGGGCGACCAGGATGCCGCGCTTGGCGAGGTCGCCGACGGTGTCCCAGCAGGGCTCGTCGCGGGTGGCCCAGAGGTAGAGCGACGCCTCGCTGTGCTCGATGCGGAAGCCCGCGGCCTCGAAGGCGGTGCGCAGCGCGGTGCGCCGGCGGGCGTAGCGCTCGCGCTGCTCGGCGACGTGCGCGGTGTCGCCCAGCGCCGCGACGGTGGCGGCCTGGACGGGCGCGGCGATCATCATGCCGCCGTGCTTGCGGATCTGGAGCAGGTCACCGAGGACCGCGGCGTCGCCCAGCAGGAAAGCGGAGCGGTAGCCGGCGAGGTTGGAGCGCTTGGACAGCGAGTGGACGGCGACGATGCCCTCGTAGGAGCCGCCGCAGACGTCCGGGTGCAGGACGGAGACCGGGTCGGCCTCCCAGCCCAGTTCGAGGTAGCACTCGTCGCTGAAGACCAGGACGCCGTGCTCGCGGGCCCAGGCGACGGTGCGGCGCAGCTCGTCGACGGTGAGCACGCGGCCGGTGGGGTTGGACGGGGAGTTGAGCCAGAGCAGCTTCAGGCCGGCCGGGTCCGTCTCCCACGGTTCGTCGTAGACGACCGGCTCGGCGCCGGCCAGACGGGCGCCCACCTCGTAGGTGGGGTAGGCCAGGCGCGGGTAGGCCACCTTGTCGCCGGTGCCGAGACCCAGCTGGGTGGGCAGCCAGGCGACCAGCTCCTTGGAGCCGACGACCGGCAGCACGTTGGTGTGCTCCAGGCCGGGGGCACCGAGGCGGTCGGCGGCCCAGCCGGTGAGCGCGTCCCGCAGGGCCGCGGTACCCCACACCGTCGGATAGCCCGGGCTGTCCGCCGCGTCGATCAGGGCCCGCTGGACCAGCGCGGGGACCGGGTCGACCGGGGTGCCGACGGAGAGGTCGACGATGCCGTCCGTGTGGGCGGAGGCGGTCGCCTTGTACGGCTCCAGGCGGTCCCAGGGGAACGCAGGCAGGCGCTCGCGCAGGGACGCGCCGGACGGGTGGCGGGAGGAGACTGCGCCCACGGTGCTCTCTTTCTCGTACGGAATGGCGCGGAGGACGTCGGCGCGCAAAAACGCCGCGGTCCCGTACGGCGGGTGGGCCGTACGGGACCGGGCGGCGCCGTGCGACCTTCCCCAGCTCATGCCGGGGCGATCCCCGGCGTCCTCGGAGGCAGGGGGGAGCGGGCCGGCTCCCGTCCGTCCTCCGGGCGGTGTCAGTGGTCCTGGTTCTGCGGCGGCAGCGCGGCGATGAACGGGTGGTCGCGCTCGATCAGGCCGAGCTTGCTGGCACCACCCGGGGAACCGAGCTCGTCGAAGAACTCCACGTTCGCCTTGTAGTAGTCCTTCCACTCCTCCGGGGTGTCGTCCTCGTAGAAGATCGCCTCAACCGGGCAGACCGGCTCGCAGGCACCACAGTCGACGCATTCGTCCGGGTGGATGTACAAGGACCGGGAGCCCTCGTAGATGCAGTCGACGGGGCACTCCTCGATGCATGCCTTGTCCTTGACGTCGACACAAGGCTGCGCGATGACGTAGGTCACGCTGTCGTTCCTCCTCAGTAGGGCCGGCGGCCCGATCTGCGGTACCGCCGCTGGGCGCGCGGGAGCGCGGCGTCGTCGATGCCCGCCACCTAGTATCTCCGTTCCCGGGCACGAGACGAACAAGAGGGGCGGTCAGAGGGCGATGGAATTCCTCTCCGGAGGGCGCGCGGAAGTCCGGATCACCCATGCTGATGTGGGCAAAAGGGTATCCGTCCGGCGTCTCACCGGGGCCCCGGCCGGGGCTCCCGCGTTCACGGACACGGTCGGTGTTCTCACATCATGGGACAACGGTGTGCTGAGCATCACACGGCGGGACGGCGAAGCGGTGCGGATCGAGGAGTCCGCGCTGGTGGCGGCCAAGCCGGTACCGGCGGCGCCGGCCCGCCGGAAGGTCCCGGCGGCCACCGTCCGCGAGCTCCAGCAGGTCGCGGCCCGCGGATGGCCGGCCATCGAGACGGAGCCCCTCGGGGAGTGGACGTTGCGGGCATCCGTCCAGGAGGTGCCGCGCGAAGCGCGTCCGGGAGGGGCGGTGGCTGGGCGACGGGTGGGCTTCACCCGGCGCGCCAACTCGGTGCTGGCGGTCGGCGATCCCGGGCTGCCGTTGGACGAGGCGCTGGCCCGGGTCACCCGGTGGTACGCGGAGCGGGGGCTGCCCGCGCTGCTCACCGTCACCACCGGGCGGCCGGACGCCGAGGAGGGGCTGGCCGCGGAGCTGGCCGCCCGCGGCTGGTCCGACGAGGCGCACACCTCCGTGCGGATCGCGGCCCTGGCGCCGCTCGCGGACACCGAAGCGGACACGTCGGCCGTGCGCCTCTCCCGGCTGCCGGACGCCGGCTGGCTGGGCCTGTACAACCGGACCGGCACGCCCACGGCGGAGGTGTCGGCGGTGCTGACCGGCGGGCCCTCGGTGTGGTTCGCGCGGGTGCCGGCGCCGGACGGCGGCACCGCGGCGATCGGGCGGCTGGTCGTCGACGGGCGCTGGGCGGGCTTCGCCGCGGTGGAGACCGCCGCCGGGCGGCGGCGCGAGGGGCTGGCGACACTGGTGATGGCGGCTCTCGCCGAGCGGGCCCTGGAGGAGGGCGCCTCGTCGGCGTATCTCCAGGTCGAGGCGGACAACGCCGGCGCCCTCGCGCTGTACGAGAGGCTGGGGTTCGTCGAGCACCACGGCTATCACTACCGACGCGGCCCGGCGGGGGCCTGAGGGGTAAGGGGTATCGGTCCGGTATGGGCGAGCGAGCGGAGCGCGGGGAACCGGGGCCCGAGCGGGACGCGGCGCGGGAGGAGCGGCGACGGGAGTTCGCGGCCGCGGCCCGCGAGGAGCGGCCCGATCTCGCGCTGCTGTGCCTGCTGATCTGCGCGGAGGCCGATCCGGCGCTGGGCGAGGCCGGGATCGACGCGGCACAGATCGAGCTGGACCGGCTGGCCGGGCTGCTCCCGTACTCGCCCGCCCGTCGCCCGACCACCGCCCCGGCCGGAAGCGCTGCGCGCTGCCCCTCCGACAGTGGCCCCGGCGCCTGGGCGCGCAACCTCGCGGAGCTGCTGGGCACCCGGGAGGGCTTCGGCGGGTCGCCCGCCGACTACCGCAGGCTGGAGTCGTCACTGCTGCACGAGGTACTGCGGCGGCGGCACGGGCTGCCGATCCTGCTGTCGGTGGTCTGGATGGAGGTCGCCCGGCGGGCCGGGGCGCCGGTGTACGGGGTGGCGCTGCCGGGCCACTTCGTCGTCGGCTTCGGGGACCCGGCCGGGCCGGATGTCGCGGCGGGCCACAGAACGTTGTCCAGGGCCGGCGCCGGGGCGCCGGGCGGGCATGTGCTGGTCGATCCGTTCGCGGGCGGGCGGCTGCTCACCCACCACGATGCGGCGATGCTCGTCGCGGGCGCGACGGGTGAGGCGCTGGCCCCGGGGATGCTGGTCCCGGCCGGCCCGCTGGAGATCGTCCAGCGGATCCTCAACAACATCCGGGCCTGGGCCCAGGCCCGCCCGGAGCACAGCGCGGTCCATCTGTGGGCGCTGGACCTGTCGTTGCTGCTGCCGAGCCATCCGGCGCGGCTGCGTCATGAGCGGGCCCAACTCCTCGTCCAGCGGGGCGAGTTCCTGACCGGGGCGGCGGAGCTGGAGGAGTACGCGCGGGTGCTGGAGCCGGTCCAGCCGGCGGCGGCGACCGCGCTGCGCCGGGAGGCCGGGGCCGCCCGGGCCCGGCTGAACTGAGGGCGGCGGCACGGCGCGTGGTGGTTGGCGCGGTGCGTGGTGTTGGCGCGGTGCGTGGTGGTTCAGGCCGCCGCGGAACGCGCCGGTGCCGTGGCCACCGCCTCCGCCGGGGTGCGGCGGACGACCAGCAGCGTGGCGTCGTCCTTCAGCTCGCCGCCGGTGAAGTGCTCCAGGTCGGCGCGGAGGGTGCGGGCCAGGTCGGCGGGCGCCAGCTCGATCCGGGCGGCGATCCGCTCGGCCAGGGGGTAGAAGCGGCCGTCGCGGCCGCGGGCCTCGGTGACGCCGTCGGTGCACAGCACCGCCCAGTCGCCGGGTTCCGGGTGGACGAGGACGCTGCGGCGCGGCTCGCGGCCGAGCCCGCCCAGCCCCAGCGGGAGCCCGCCCTCGCCGTCCGAGCGCTCATGGACGAGGCCGTTGCGCACCAGGTAGTACGGGATGTGGCCGCAGGACAGGATGCGGGCCCGGCCGGGGGCGCGGACCTCCAGCAGCAGCGCGGTGGCGAAGCGCTCGTCGGTGCCCTCCTCGGCGGAACGGGCGTTGTAGCGGGTCAGCGCCTGCTCCATGCGGCCGGCCACGCCCTCCAGCGAATCCTGGTACTGCGCCGCCTCGCGGAAGGACGCCAGTACCTCCAGGCCCGCGCCGATCGCCGGCATGCCCTTGCCCTGGACGTCGCCGATCAGCAGCCGCAGCCCGTGCGGGGTGTCCACGGCCTCGTAGATGTCGCCGCCGACCCGGGCACCCTCCTGGGCGGACACATAGAAGCCGTACGCCTCCAGCGTCCCGGCGCGCAGCGGCAGTTCGCGCAGCATCGCCCGCTGCACGGTGTCGGCGACCAGGCTGGTGCGGGCGTGCAGCGCCTCGCGTTGGAGCCGGGTGCGGCACAGCACCAGGGCGAAGACGCCCACCAGGAACGCCCCGAAGACGCCGACGACCCGGCTCGCCGGGGCCCAGTCGGGCACCGTCAGCAGATCGACGTAGGTGAGGCAGGCGACGTAGACCACGGCGACCAGCAGCGTGCGGCGGTAGGAGCAACGCAGCGCGGCCACCAGCGGGGCGATCCCCATGAAGCCGGAGACGTGCAGCTCGGGGCCGGTCGTGGCGTCCCACGTCGCGACGACCAGGATGGCGAGGATCAGCAGCACCGGGGCGAGCAGGCCGCCCTCGGCGGGACGAGGGGCTGGCATGACACTTCAAGCCTGCGGGACGTTCCGCGAGCCCGCACAGGGGCGAAGGTCCGCCGAGGGGGCGAGCTGAGGTCCCGGGGTGGCTGGGGGTGGGGGCGTTGGTCGGGGGCGAGGGCCGGTGGTGGGGGGCGGGCCTGTGGCTGAGGGGATCGGCACAGCGCGGCAAGGGGCCGCGTCAGATGCCGCGGAGCCGGCCATCGCCCGTCGGGCAGGACCGGCCATGCCCCCTCGGGCCGGCTGGCCGGCTCTAGAGCCAGCCCTTGTCGCGGGCGGTGCGGACCGCCTCGGCTCGGTTGCGGGCGCCGGTCTTCTGGATGGCGAGCGAGAGGTAGTTACGGACCGTGCCCGCGGACAGGCCGAGGGCGGTGCCGATCTCGGCGTTCGTGGAGCCGTCGGCGGCGGCCAGCAGGACCTCGTGCTCACGCTCGGTCAGCGGATTGGCGCCGTCGGCCAGCGCGGCGGCCGCCAGCACCGGGTCGATGACCCGCTCGCCGCGCAGCACCCGGCGCACCGCGTCCGCGAGCCGGGCCGCCGGGGCGTCCTTGACCAGGAACGCGTCCGCGCCCGCCTCCATGGCCCGGCGCAGATAGCCGGGGCGGCCGAAGGTCGTGAGGATGACGATCTTCACGCCGGGCAGTTCGTCGCGCAGCCGGGCCGCGGCGTCCAGGCCGCTCAGGCCCGGCATCTCGATGTCCAGCAGCGCGACGTCGACCTGGTGGGCCCGCGCCTGCGCGACGACCTCGTCGCCGCGCGCCGCCTGGGCGACGACCTCCAGATCGTCTTCCAGGGACAACAGCGCCGCCAGCGCCTCCCGGACCATCGACTGGTCCTCTGCCAGCAGCAGTCGGATCATGCGGGCCAGCTTACGGCCTGACGGTGGGCGGGCGATCGGCGCCCAGATACGTCTAGACCGGGCCGTTCACTGGTTCCGGGGAGGTGTTCGGCACGGGTATCGGGTCCTCGTGGGTGGGCGCCGGGGTGTGCCGGGGGACGTAGGCGCGCAGGGCGAAGCCGTGGGAACCGGGCGCCGGGCCGGTCTCCAGGCGGCCGTCGGTGAGGGCCAGCCGCTCGCGGAGGCCGTTGAGGCCGTTGCCGTCGTGCTGGGTGCGGAGCGGGCCGTTGCCGTCGTCGTTCACCGTGAGGCAGAGGTAGTGGCGGTCGTCGGCCTCCCATTCCTCGGTGAGCAGCAGTTCGCAGCGGCGGGCGCCGCTGTGCCGGACGACGTTGGTGACCGCCTCGCGCAGCGCCCAGGCCAGCGCGCCCTCGGTGTCGGCGGTCAGTCCGCGTGGCTCGCCCTCCAGGGCCGGGTCGACGGCGAGCGCGATGCCGGCGGTGCGCAGCGCGGCGCGGGCGCCGGCCAGCTCCACGGCCAGGCGGGGACGGCGGTAGCCGGTGACCGCCTCCCGGACGTCGACCAGGGCCTGGCGGCTGACCTGCTCGATGTCGGCGACCTGCCGGGCGGCGTCCTCGGGCCTGCCGGGCAGCATCCGGCCGGCCAGCTCGCTCTTGAGGGTTATCAGGGAGAGCGAGTGGCCCAGGAGGTCGTGCAGATCGCGGGCGAGGCGCAGTCGCTCCTCGTTGGCGGCGAGGCGGGCGACCTCCTCCCGGGCGGCGCGCAGTTCCTGGGTGGTGCGGATGAGGTTCTGCACGCCGATCATGACGAAGCCGCTGCCGAGGGCGGGCAGGGCGTAGGCGAAGAGGTAGTAGTTGCGTATCTCCGGATAGCGGGCGCCGACGGCTATCACCAGCGCGGTGATCAGCGGGATGGCCCAGCGGGAGCGCCGCCAGGGCAGCACCACCGCGGAGGCCACGCTGGTGAAGATGAACAGCACCAGCCAGGAGAAGCCCAGGGTCCACGTCAGGGCGACGGACAGCGCCACCATCGCCGCCAGCGGGGCGTACCGCTGCAGTGAGCCGGGCGGCTTGCGCCACACATGGCGGAAGATCAGGAAGACATAGGAGAGAACGAAGAGCGCGAGGCCGGTGAAGCCCCAGACCCGCTGGGCGGTGCCGACGCCGTGGCTGCTGAGCTCCGCCACCGGGCCGGCGAGGTAGAGCAGCCAGACGGCGATCCACATCGACTTGCCGAGGGCCTGGCGGCGGCTGCGCGGCCGCTGGCCGATCAGCACCGGGTTCCGGTCGTCGGGTGCGCTCTTCGTCTCCACCGGTCTCATGCCTTTCGAGTGTCCTTGCGATAGAGCCAGGCTGCACCACCCACGAAGAGGAGGAGGTAGCCGAGGAGGATCGCCATGTCCTTGACGTGGGGCGCGCCGCCGGCCTCGACCGCGGTGCCCAGCGCCGCGTACGCGTGCGTCGGGAGCCACTCGGAGATGTTCTGCACCCACTGCGGCAGCAGCGTCATGGGCATCCACAGGCCGCCGAGGAAGGCCAGCGCGAAGAAGCAGAGCATGGAGACCGGGCGGACCGCGTCGCCGCTGGCCAGATAGCCGATGGCGACGCCCAGGGCGGCGAAGACGAAGCTGCCGAGCCAGGTGCCGACGGCGATGGCGAGCCACTGCCAGGCTTCGAGGCGGACGCCCTTGACGGCCGCGGCGACGATCATGACCAGCAGGATCGAGGGCAGGCTGACCGTCGCCGCGGCGGCTATCTTGGCGGCGACATAGCCGCGGCCGGGCAGGGCGGTGAGCCGCAGCTGACGCACCCAGCCCTGCTCGCGCTCCTTGGCGATGCGCTCGCTGTTGCCCAGCAGGACGGCGGTCATGGCGCCGAACGCCGCCATCGAGACCATGTAGTACAGGCCCATGTCGAGACCGGTGCCGGGGAGCGGCTTGCGGTCCGCGCCGCCGGCGATGATCAGGTAGAGCGCCGGCGGGTAGATCACCGAGAAGAACATGAACTTCTTGTTGCGCAGCGCGCGGAGGATCTCAAGCTTGATCAGAGTGGTCATCGGGCCGCCTCCTCGGCGGTGGTGATGGCGATGAACGCCTGCTCCAGGCCGAGGCCGGAGACTTCGAGGTTGCGCGGGTAGAGACCGAGGCCGTAGAGGGCGTGCACGGTCGCGTCGGCGTCCTGGGACTGGATGCGGACGGTGCTCCCGGAGCCGGCGTTCGACACCGTGAGGGCGGTGAGGTGCGGCAGCGTCTCCAGGGCGGCACGGTCGGCGGGCCCGGCCAGGTCGAAGCTGATCCGGCGGGCGCCGGCGCGGGCCTTGATCTCGGCGGAGGTGCCGTCGGCCAGCACCCGGCCGCGGTGCAGCACGATGACGCGGTCGGCTATCTCGTCGGCCTCTTCGAGGTAGTGCGTGGCGAAGAGGACCGTGCGGCCCTCGTCGGCCTGGCGGCGCATGGCGCCCCAGAAGGTCTGCCGGGAGGAGACGTCCATGCCGGTGGTGGGCTCGTCCAGCACGATGAGGTCGTTGGCGCCGGCGGTGGCGAGGGCGAACCGGACCCGCTGCTCCTGGCCTCCGGAGAGCTTGCCGACCATGCGGTCGGCGATGTCGGTGATCCCGGCGCCGGCGAGGATCTGGTCGACCGGATAGCCGTGCGGATGCAGATCGCGGGCGAGCTGGACCAGCTCCCGGACCTTGACCCCCTCCATCAGGCCGCCGCTCTGGAGCATCGCGCCGACCCTGCCCTGCTCTATGGCGCGCTGCGGGGTGGTGCCGAAGAGGGACACCGTGCCGGTGTCGGGGGTGCGCAGGCCGAGGAGGAGGTCGAGGGTGGAGGACTTGCCGGCACCGTTGGGGCCGAGGAGGGCGACGGTCTCGCCGGGGTGCAGCTCCAGGTGCAGATCGGCCACCGCGCGCACCGCGCCGTAACTCTTTCCGACCCCCTGGAAGCTGACCACCGGGGCCCGTCCCGCGTCCTGCGCGGTGGTGGCTGGGGTGGTAGCTGTCGTCGTCATGGCATTCAGCTTCGCGGATCGCCGCACCGTCCGGCAGTGTCGCCGGGCTGCAGTTCCGCATGACAGGTGTCATGGGTGAGGCCCCCTGGGGGGAATCCCGGAGGATTCTCTCCAGAGGGCCTCTGACCTGCGCTTTCCGCGTCTGTGGCGGTCGGGGCGGGTGGGGCGGGCGTCAGCTGCCGTTGGTCGCGATGGTCTGGACGCGTTCGGCGGGGGTCTTGCCCTGCAGCGCCTTGCCCACCGCGCCGGCCACCTCCTCGACGCTGACCGGGTGCTTGCTGCCGTCGCCCTTGGTCACCATGACGCCGTCGAAGGTGTTGCCGTAGAGCTCCTTGAGGGCGGCCCGGTCGTAGTACGGCACCAGCTCGCCGCCGACGATCTTGAAGGACAGGAACTTCGGAATGGACTTCTGCGGGCTGAACGAGACCGTGTGCTGCGGGCCGGTGCGGACCGTGATCAGCCCGGACATCGCCGGCTCGGCGTACTGCTTGAGTGCCTTGTCGACCGCGGCCTTGCCGACCCTGGGCTGCTGGGTGGTGGCGGCGAGCACCACGGGGGCGTCGCTGCCGGTGGTGACGCGGTTGAGGTAGGCGTCGCTGATCTTGCTCTCGGAGGCCGCGGCGTCGATCGCCTTGTGGGGCACGCCGTAGTGCGGCACGGCCTTGCCGTTCTCGAACGTGATCCCGCCGTCCGCCTCGGCGGCCGCGGGGCCGGCGAGGTTCTGCAGCGCGACCGCCAGCTTCTCCTTGTCGGTGATCACGGCGGGCTGGGCGGTGCGCTTGACACCGAAGAGCGAGCCGATGACGGAGACCGGGTTGTAGTCCCGGCCGGCGGCGTTGCGGACCGTCGCCTGGAGGTCGATGTCCAGGCCCGCCCGGGACGGCAGCAGGGTCTCCGACTTGCCGTCGACGGTGATCTTGAGCGGCGCGGTGCGGCGGTCCTTGAGGGCGGTCTCCAGCTTCTTGACCGCGTCGTCCTTGGAGCTGCCGCCGATCTCCACGCCGAGCGCGGTGGTGTTGTTGGGGACGTCGGAGTGGTCGAGCAGCAGTCCGGCGCCGTAGGCGACACCGGCCAGGACGACGACGGCGACGCCGACGAGCACCAGCTTGTTGCGGCCCTTCTTGGGCGGGTTGATCGGCTCGGGGATCTTGGGGCGCGGCTTGGGGGCGGCGCTGTCCTCGTCGGCGCCGGATGCCCCGGCGAACGGGCCGGCGGCCGCCGGGCCGTCCTTCCCCGGAACCTTGGGGATCCCGCTGACGAGGGTGTCGCCGGAGACCCGGCCCCCGGGACCGCCGCTCTTCGGGCCGCCCTTGGGGCCGGGCCCGGTGCCCTTGTCCTTCCGGCCACCGGCCAGGCCGCCCGTGATGCCGCCGGTGACGCCGGAGCCCGCGCCGGGCCCGGCGGGCGGCGCCGGGGGCTGCGGGGTGAGTTCGGCGGTGTCGTCGCTCAGCCGGCCCGCGGCGCTCTTGCCCGCGCTGGGGTCGCTGAATCCGGGCGGGAGGTCGAGCGCCGAGTCGCCGCGCGCCGGGCCCGTCGTCGGACCGCTGGGGGAACCGCCGGCGGGGGACTCGAACGGGTTGCGGTCGCGGGCGGGCCGCTCCGGGCCGTCGAACGGCGAACCGCCGCGCGGGGCGCCGTCGAACGGGGACGCCTCACCCCGGGGGGCGCTGTCGAACGGGGAGGCTCCGGAGAGCGGGTCACTCCCCAGCGGGTCGCTCCCGAGCCGGTCCCTCCTGAGCGGGTCGCTCCCGAGGGGGTCCGCGCCGAGCGGGTCGCCTACGAGGGCGTCGCTCCCGGACCGGTCGCCGGACAGCCGGTCGCCGGACAGCGGATCGCCGGTCAATGGGGCACCCAGCGGATCGCCGCCGAGCGGGCCCGCGCCCAGGGGGTCGCCGCCGAGCGGATCGCTCTCGTAGGGCGAACCGCCGTGCCCGCGGGGGCCGTCGAAGGGCTCGCCGCCGCTCCGCGGGGCCGGCCCGGAGGCCGCCGGGGCGTCCGAGAAGTACGGGAGGTCCGGGCGCTGCGCGGGCTTGCCGTCCGCCGCCCCGGGCGCCGCCGGCGTCGAGGGAGCGCCGGCGGCCGGCGCCGGACCGCCGGCGGGCTGGCCCTGCCCCTTGCGCGGCGAGAACCAGTCGCTGGTCGTCTTCTCCTTCGGGGCGGCGGGCGCCTCGTCCGCCGCCGCCTCCGGCCGCGGTGTCTCCGCCGTCCGCTCGGCGGCCCGCTCGCCACCGAAGGCCGGACCGGACGTTCCCCGGGAACCGGGCGAACCGGCGGAACCGCCGGATGCAGCCGATGCGTTCATGCCGGACTCCTCACCGACGGGCTTGCGCACGACGACCGGCGGGATGGGGCGGGACCCCGGAATGTTGATCTTGATCCGCGTCGTCAGCGTGGTCTCGGTTTTGGGCTCCTCCGGCCGGTCCGCGGCTCCGGGCACCGGCGTCTCGCCGGCCTCTCCCCTGGGCGAGCCGTAGGGCGGTGTCCCCGACGGGTACACGGCTCCGCCACGGCCCCGGGGGCCGGAGGACGAACTGTCAGATTCACGACTCAAAGCAGGTTCTCCCGGTTGGCTCCGCCGCTCGTCAGAGATGATCTCCGGCCTCGGGCCGGGTGGGGGAGACCCCAGCGCTGGCCGGGGGACCGCCCCCAGGGCGGCGCGGCGGCGCGCACCACCATACTGGCCGCTGCCGGGCGACACCCGAGGTGCGCGGGAACACCGCCGCACCGGCCGGCGTCCCCGCACCGCGGCCGGTTGCCCGGAACCGTGCCGCATCCGTCCTGGTATGAACCACGTCATCCGCCAACTCGGCCGTGGGACAGGCCGGTAGTGCGCAGCTGGCTCCCGGTGGCGCAGATCACAGCGATCACGATGCCGCCCAACAGGAAGGCGTACGAGCCGAGCCCGGGGCCGAACAGGAAGTCGCCCTCCGGCCGGACGTCGCTGAGCAGCAGGAACACCGTCACCAGCCAGGCGGCACCGGGCACCAGCACCCCGCCGCCGGTACCGGTGGCGCGGGCGCCGCCGTAGAAGAGGCCGGCGAGGCCGGCCAGGGCGAGCAGCAACCCGCCCGGGAACCAGGCCGCTTGGAGAAGCGTTCCGGCGAACGCGACCAGGACGCCCGCGACCAGCAGCAGGGCATAGAGGCCCACCCGGCCGGGCGTCAGTGGCGCGCCCGGCGCGGGCCGGCCCGGTGGCGCCGCGGGGGTGCCGCCGCGGGCCGCGGGCGGGCCGCCGCCGGACGCCCGCGTCCGCCGCTTCCCGTCCGCGGCGCTGTTACGGCCGCTCCTGTCCGCGGCCCCGCCACCCTTGGACGTCGTCATTCCGCCGCCTCCTCAATTCGGGCACTCTCCTCCATACCCACCAAACCGGCCGACTCGCCGATCCCCGCGAAGAGATCGTCCTCGCGTTCCCCGGCGGCCGCGCCGGACGTCCCGTGGACCAGCCGGTAGTGCTCGGTGCCGAACAGCGGCTGCCCCAGGTCATTGGAGAGCGCGAAGAACGCCCCGTCCACCACGATCTGCGTCACATGGGCGCGCATCGCCGCGGCCTTCGCATCCGCGTACGCGCCCGCACCCGCGATCGACGCGGTGACCGCGTCGTCCGGGACCACGCCCGGGACGTCGTCCACCGCCGCGGCCCCGGCGAAGCCGTGCCGGGCCGCGCGCACCGCGGCCAGACCCGCCTCGGCCGCCGAGCGGGGGGTGCAGTTCCAGTAAATCTTTTCGATCGCATACGCGCTGCCGAGGTCCGGCCGGAAGTCGGCCCGCGCGGCCAGCTCCGCGGCCCGCATCGCCACGCGATGGGCCTGGATGTGGTCGGGGTGGCCGTATCCGCCGTTCGGGTCATAGGTGACCAGAACCTGGGGGCGCACCTCGCGGACGACGGCCACCAGGTGGGCCGCGGCCTCGTCCACGGGGGCCTGCCAGAAGCAGCCCGGCCGGTCGTTCTGGGGCGCGCCCATCATCCCGGAGTCGCGGTAGCGGCCCGGGCCGCCGAGGAAGCGGTGGTCGGTGACCCCGAGGGCGGCCATCGCCGCGGCCAGCTCGTGGACCCGGTGGGGGCCCAGGGTGTCGTCGCGGTCCGGCGCCAGGTGGGCCAGCTCGGGCGGGATGACCTCGCCTTCCTCGCCGCGGGTGCAGGTCACCAGCGTGACCAGCGCGCCTTCGGCCGCGTACTTGGCCATCGTGGCGCCGTTGTTGATCGACTCGTCGTCCGGGTGTGCGTGCACCAGGAGGAGGCGGCGGGCGGGAGCGGCGGTGTCACTGCGCTGCGCGGCAGCTCCGCTCGGGGCGGCGGCGGGCGACGGCTGGGAGGTCATGCGGACAGCCTACGAGCCGCGCGTCGCGGCCTCCGCGGCCGATCGGGGCGGCCGCCCGCGGAGCCTCGCGGGAAGGCGGGACCGGGGCGGCCGGAAGCGGTCCGGCGGGGCGCCGGGGCGCGCTCAGAACTTGATGCCGCCGAGCATGCCCGCGACGTTGGTGGTCAGACTCTTGATCGTCGGAGCGATGGACGAGCTGGCCAGATAGAAGCCGAGCAGCATGCAGACGAGTGCATGCACCGCCTTCAGCCCGGACTTCTTGATCAACAAGAAGACGATGATCGCCAGCAGCACCACCGCCGAAATCGAGAGTGCCACGGCGGCTCACCTCCAAGTACACACGGTCCGGACAGAGTTGACGGTACGGGAGCCGATGACCCGGCATCACGTACCCGGGTATGCCAAGGGCTCTTTACCCCGTACCTACTGCGCGCAAGGGATCATAACTTTCCGTCCGTGCGCATAAGTCGGTGCACCGGAGCACGGCGGGGGCGCACGAGGTTTTCCACAGACCCGCGCCGACCGGGCCGGTCCGCCGTAGGCTCGGCGCATGACCGGACAGCTGCCCTTCCCCCGGCACTCCGCGCGCACCCAGCGCTTCACGCTCGGCGCCCCGCGCGACTTCTCCCTCTCCCCCGACGGCACCCGTATCGTCTTCCTCCGCTCCGCCGGCGGCACCGACCGCAGCCAGCGGCTGTGGGTCCTCGATCCGTCCGACGGCCGGGAGTTCACCGCGGCGGACCCGCGCGCCCTGCTGGCCGGCGCGGACGAGGAGCTCCCCGCCGAGGAGCGGGCGCGCCGCGAGCGCAGCCGCGAGGGCTCGGCCGGCATCGTCGGCTATGCGGTCGACGCCGCCGTGGAGTTGGCCGCCTTCGCGCTCTCGGGCCGGCTCTTCGTCTCCGAGCTGCGGGCCGGGACCACCCGTGAACTCCACGCGGCCGGCCCGGTGGTGGATCCCCGCCCCTCCCCCGACGGCCGCCATGTGGCATACGTGGCGAACGGCGCGCTGCGGGTCGTCGCGGCGGACGGCTCCGGTGCCGGTGCCGTCGGTGCCGACGGGGACCGGGCGCTGGCGGAGCCGGACGGGCCCGAGGTCACCTGGGGGCTGGCCGAGTTCGTCGCGGCCGAGGAGATGGGCCGCCACCGGGGCTTCTGGTGGTCCCCGGAGAGCGACCGGGTGCTGGCCGCGCGGGTCGACGAGGCGCCGGTGGCCCGCTGGTGGATCGCCGACCCGGCGCATCCGGACCGCGAGCCGGCCGCGGTGCGGTATCCGGCGGCCGGCACCGCCAACGCCGACGTCACCCTGGCGCTGTTCGGCCTGGACGGCTCCCGTACGGACGTCCGGTGGGACACCGCGCGCTATCCGTATCTGGCCCGCGTCCACTGGTCGGCCGCCGGGCCGCCGCTCCTCCTCGTCCAGACCCGCGACCAGCGCGCCCAGCGCTATCTGACGGTCGACACCGACACCGGCACGACCACCGCGGTGCACGAGGACGAGGACGAGGTGTGGGTCGAGCCGTTCCCGGGGGCGCCGGCCTGGACTCCGGACGGGCGGCTGGTGCGGATCGCCGACGAGGGCGGCGCCCGCAAGCTCTTCGTCGGCGACCGGCCGCTGACGGGCGAGCCGCTGCACGTCCGGGCGGTCCTGGACATCGGCACGGACGACGTCCTGTTCTCGGCGAGCGGCGCGGACATGCACGACATCGGGGTCTATCGGGCGTGGTTCCGCGGCAGCGGTGACCAGGGCGGATGGGAGAGGGTCGGCGAGCGGCCGTATCCGACGGTGTCCTCGGCGGTGCGCGGCGGGGAGCTGACGGTGCTGACCCAGGCGTCGCTGGAGCGGCCGGGCACCCGCTCGGAGGTGGTGCGGCTGGATCCGGACGGCGGCGAGAAGGTGCTGGCCGTCATCGGCTCGCATGCCGAGACGCCGGGTCTCACCGCCCGGCCGCGGCTGGTGCTCGCCGGGGAGCGCCGCATCCCGTGCGCGGTGCTGCTGCCGACCGGCTATCAGGAGGGCGACGGCCCACTGCCGGTGCTGCTCGACCCCTACGGCGGCCCGCACGGCCAGCGGGTGGTCGCCGCGCACAACGCCCATCTGACGTCCCAGTGGTTCGCCGACCAGGGCTTCGCGGTGATCGTGGCCGACGGCCGGGGCACCCCGGGCCGCTCCCCCGCGTGGGAGAAGGCGGTCTCCCGGCGGGTCGGGCCGGTGGCCCTGGAGGACCAGGTGCACGCCCTGGAGGCGCTGGCCGGCTCCTTCCCGCTGGATCTGGGGCGGGTGGCGATCCGTGGCTGGTCGTTCGGCGGCTATCTGGCGGGGCTGGCCGCGCTGCGCCGGCCGGACGTCTTCCACGCCGCGGTGGTCGGCGCGCCGGTCACCGATCTGCGGCTGTACGACACGCACTACCAGGAGCGGTATCTCGGCCGGCCCGAGGAGGAGCCGGCGGCCTACGCCCTGAACTCCCTGGTGACGGACGAGGGGTTGTCAGGGGCGGTGGAGCCGCACCGCCCGATGCTGATCGTGCACGGCCTGGCCGACGACAACGTGGTCGTGGCGCACGCCCTGCGGCTCTCCTCGGCGCTGCTGGCCGCGGGCCGGCCGCACGAGGTGCTGCCGCTGACGGGGGTGACGCACATGGCGTCCCAGGAGCAGGTCGCGGAGAATCTGCTGCTGCTCCAGGTGGACTTCCTCAAGAGGTCGTTGGGGATCGGCTGAGCACCGGCCGGCCGGTGGCTCACCAGGCCGGTGGGCGTGCCGAGGGCGGGGGCGGGGCGTGGCGGGGGCGCGCCGCGTCCTGCGCGTCGCCGTACGCCTCGGGCGGCCGGGCGCCGGCGGTGGCGTCCGGCAGGCCGGGCAGGGCCGCGACGAGCAGTGCGCCGAGGCCGGCGAGGGCCGTCAACGCCGCGGCGGTGAGGCCGAGTTGAGCGGTCTCGGGCAGCGCGGCGAGGCGTCCGAGGGTGCCGGTGCGGAGGGCGTCGTCGAGCCGGGCACCGCCGTGGCCGAGCAGCAGGAGCCCGGCCGTCAGAGCGGCGGGCCGGGCCCAGGGTGTCCGGCGGAGCGCGGCGACCGCGCCGGCCGCGGCCAGCAGGGCCAGCGCGGCGGCCGCCCAGTGCGCCGGGGGACGCAGGGCCGGGCCGGGGGCCGCCGCGGCGCCGAGCAGGGCCGCGCGGTAGCCGTCCGCGCCGAGGCGCCGCAGCGCGTGCAGCTCCCCAGCGGCGAGGGTCAGGGCGGCGGCGCCCAGGAGGACGGCGAGGGCGGCCGCGGCTCTGCGGTACGGGCCGCCGGGGGCGCCGGGGCGAGCGCCGTGCCGCGGTGCCTCCTGGACCACGCCGTACGCCGCGGCGACCCCGGCCAGCGGGCCGGGCACCGGCCGCCGGCCGACCGCGACGACCGCCAACAGCGCTGCGGCGAGCAGCAGGTGGGCCACCGCGGTGGCTCGTACCCAGACCGCGAGCGCACCGTCGACCCCGTCCGCCCCGTCCGTCCCCGGCGTCCACAGGAGCGGGAGCCGCAGCAGCGCGGTGGCCGCCGCCAGGGACAGCAGGGCGCCCGGTGCGGTGGCGGCGCGGCGGCGGACGGCCAGGGCGGCGCCGAACCCGACCGCCGACAGCAGCGGATCGCAGACGGAGGCCGCGCGGCGGGCCGCCGTCCCGGGCGGCCCCGCCAGCACGTCGATCGGCCGCGGGAGGACGACCGCGTCCCGGACCAGCCAGGCCGCGCCGGAGGCGGCGAGCAGCAGGCAGGCGGACGCGGCGGTGCGGCGCGCACCGCGGGTGAGACGACTCGACCGCACTGCGGACACGGCCCGCCCCCGTCCGTGTCGGTGAACCACGACGTCCACAGCACCCCCGTATTCGTGAAGGCGCTACCGCAGGTCTACTCCAATCTCGTCGATCGGACAACAGACATGGGGGAGGAACGGGGCGCGAAATCGCCACAAATCAGTGGCCGGCCGGGGGGACCGCTGGCGCCCCCGGCCGGCTTACGGCACCCGCACGGCCGTACGTTGTTCAGCATGAAGCGTCCGTATATCGGTGATGCGACAGGCAAGTTGCCTTCACGTTAAGGCGTTTGGTGCCGATTTGCCCCACTTGCCGTACATGACAATCGCGTGTCAAGCACGCCAGGGAGACGATCTGCGCAATCTTCGCTCAAGAAGCGGACGACCTGTGCACAACCGCCCCGCATACCCTTGACTCGGCCATAAATCACTTGCGAAAGTCGCGCTCATCCAGCGGTGCGACCGGTGCCGCTTCACGTTCCAAGAGAACTCGGCGCGGGGGCACTTCGCGATGACCAGTCCATCCCAGACCGCCACAGGCAAGTCCGAAACCCCGGGACTTGCGGCCAAGGGTCTGAAGAAGGAAAAGAAGGGCAAGAACGGTGAGCTGGTCGGCCGTTCCCCCGGACAGTTGATGTGGGCGCGCTTCAAGCGCGACCGCACCGGCGTGATCTGCGGGATCGTCGTGCTCGCCTTCTTCGTGATCGCGGCCCTGGCCCCGGTGATCGCCTCGATCTACGGCAAGGATCCGTACACGCTTTACGGCAGCGACAACCCCAGTCTTCTGGACGAGTTCGGTTATCCGATGGGGGCCAACGGCGGTATCTCCGGCGATTTCTGGTTCGGTATCGAACCGTCTCTCGGCCGCGATCTGTTCACCCAGCTGCTGTACGGCATGCGGACCTCGCTCGGAATCTCGCTGGCGGTCACGGTCCTCGTGGTCCTCACCGGCACCGTCCTCGGCGTCACCGCCGGCTATCTGGGCGGCCGCACCGACTACTGGCTCGGCCGGGTGATCGACTTCCTGCTCGCCTTCCCCAGCCAGCTGACGTTCGTGGCGTTCATGCCCGTGGTGGTGGCGGTCTTCGTGCCGCCGGGCGACGAGACCCCCACCTACATCCGCGCCATCGCACTGATCCTCGTGCAGTGGGCACTCGGCTGGATGGGGCTGGCCCGGCTGCTGCGCGGACAGGTGCTGTCGCTGCGCGAGCGGGAGTTCGTCGAGGCCGCGAAGATCACCGGCGCCTCCCCCTGGCGGATCATCACCAAGGAACTGCTGCCGAACGTGGTGACCCCGATCCTCGTGCAGAGCACCTACATGCTCCCGCTGTTCGTGACGGCGGAAGCCGGCCTGTCCTACCTGGGCGTCGGCATCATGGAGCCGACCCCGGACTGGGGACGGCTGTTCCACACGGCCGGCATGGTGTACGAGAACGACCCGACCTTCTTGCTCTTCCCCGGCGCCGCGATGGTGATCTTCGTGCTGTGCTTCAACCTGCTCGGGGACTCGGTCCGGGACGCCTTCGACCCCAAGTCCGGGCGTTGATCGTCCATTTGAGGGGGCCTGCTGTCACCCCCACGGCTCCGGAACCGTACCGGATGCGTCCGACAGCACATCTGGACAACGACTGACAGGCAGGTGCTTGGATCCTCATGAAGACACTCTCCACGCGTAGAGCACGCGCGGTGATCGTGGCCCTGGCGGCCGGTTCACTCGCGCTCACCGGATGCAGCAGCGGCGGCGGCACGGGCAAGGACAAGTCGCAGACCGACCAGGACGCGGCGGCCCAGTCGAAGGTGGTGCCGCTGGGCACCGCCGCCCAGTCCCAGGGCCCCGCCGCCCCCGTCGCGGGCGCGACGCCCGGCGGCACCATCACCGTCTACCAGCGGGACAGCTTCAACCACCTGGATCCCGCCCAGATGTACGTCAGCGACATGCGCCAGCTGGCCAAGCTGATCTTCCGCGGTCTGACCACGTACAAGCAGGACGACAAGGGCCACCAGACGCTCGTCGGCGACCTCGCCACCGACGCCGGAAAGATGTCCGACGGCGGCAAGACCTGGACGTACACCCTCAAGGACGGCATCACGTTCGAGGACGGTCAGCCGATCACCTCGAAGGACATCCGGCACACCATCGAGCGCACCTACGCCCCGTTCATCACCGAGGGCCCGACCTACGTCCAGCAGTGGCTGTCGGGTGCGGGCTCGGCCTACCGCAAGGCGCTGCCGGACGGTCCGTACAAGGGCGACCACCTGCCCAAGTCCGTCCTGGACACCCCGGACGACAAGACCATCGTCTTCCACTTCGACAAGCCGCAGACCCAGCTGCCCTACGCGCTGGCCCAGGCGGGCTACAGCGCCGTTCCGGACAGCGCCAAGGACACCAAGGACAGCTACGACGTCAAGCCGGTCTGCGCCGGCCCGTACAAGATCGCGTCGTTCAAGGCCGGCAAGTCCATGGAACTGGTGCGCAACCCCAAGTGGAACCCGAAGACCGACCCGGTGCGCCAGCAGTACCCGGACGGCTACAGCATCAGCTTCAACCACCAGTACTCCGACTACACCAAGCGGCTGATGGCCGACCAGGGTGTGGACAAGACCGCGATCGGCTTCTCCAACCTCGTCGAGCCCTCGCTGACCAGGCAGGTACTGACCGACGGCAGCGCCAGCAAGCGCACGGTGCAGGGCTACGCGGTCTACGTCTGGCAGATGAACATGAACATGGACCGCATCAAGGACAAGCGGATCCGTGACGCCATCACCTACGCCATGCCGAACGCCCAGATCGTGCGGATCAACGGCGGCAGCTACGGCGGTGAGAACGCCGGCGGTCTGTTCTCCCCGACCGTCGCCGGCTACGAGAAGGGCTACGACCCCTACGGCAAGCTGAAGAAGCCCAACGGCGACCCGGAGAAGGCCAAGCAGCTCCTGAAGGAAGCCGGCAAGGAGGGCATGAAGCTCGTCTACGCCTACGCCAACACCGAGATCCGGCAGCAGGAAGCCGTCGCGATCGCCGACGCGCTGGGCAAGGCCGGCTTCAACGTGCAGAAGAAGGAGGTCGACGCGGCCTCCTGGTACCAGCAGATGAGCAAGGTCGACAACGGCTACGACATCTACATGACCGGCTGGGGCCAGGACTGGGCGGACGCCTCCACGGTGATCCCGCCGTCGTACGACGGACGCACCATCTCGGACGGCGCGTCCAACTACTCGCACGTCCGTGACAAGCACATCAGCGACGAGATCGACAAGATCCAGCAGATGACGGACGCGAAGAAGCAGACCGAGGAGTGGCAGAAGCTGCACCACTACATCGTGGAGAAGGTCGACCCGGCCAGCCCGATCTACTTCACCAAGGTGCTGCAGCTGTACGGCTCGAAGATCGGTGGCATCCGCTACAACATCGAGGCCGGCTACCTCGACGTGAACACCCTGTTCGTCAAGAAGTAAGCGAAGCGACCACCGCACGGAGGCACACCGGAGCGCGCGCACGGCGGGGCGCGCGTCTCCGGGGCCTCCCGCCACCCTTCACCCCACTGCAGCCGCCGTCCTGAGAGCAGCGAACTGTCATGCTTCCCTTTCTCCTTCGCCGGACGTTCGGCGCGATTGTCACCCTCGTCCTGCTGAGCGCCTTCACGTTCTTCGTCTTCTTCTCCGTGGGTGACCCCGCGACGCTGGCCTGCGGCAAGAACTGCACCGCCGACAACATCGCGCTGATCCACCAGAACCTGGGTCTCGACCAGCCCGTGCCGGTCCAGTACTGGCACTTCCTCGTCGGCATCTTCGCCGGCCGCGACTTCAGTCTCGGCCACTGCAGCGCCCCCTGCTTCGGCTACTCCTTCGCCACCAAGCAGGACGTCTGGTCGACGATGATCGACCGGCTGCCCACCACGGCGTCGCTGGCCGTCGGCGGCGCCGTCGCCTTCCTGGTGATCGGCCTCGGCACCGGCCTGCTGGCCGCCTGGAAGCGCGGCTCGCTGCTGGACAAGACCGTCACCGGCGCGTCGATGATCCTCAGCTCGGTGCAGATCTACATCCTCGGGCCGATCGTGCTGGGCATCTTCGTCTACAGCGGGATCATGGCCGCGCCCAAGTACGTGAACCTGACCAGCGATCCGGCCGGCTGGTTCATGGGCCTGCTGATCCCGTGGCTGGTCATGTCGACGATCTTCACCGCGCAGTACACCCGTATGGCGCGCTCGACGATGATCGAGCAGCTCCAGGAAGAGCACGTCCGCACGGCCAAGGCGAAGGGGATGCCGGCGCGTTACGTCTTCATGCGGTACGCCTGGCGCGGTTCGCTGATCCCGATCGTCACCATCCTCGGCATCGATCTGAGTTCGCTGTTCGGTGGCGCGATGATCACCGAGTACGCGTTCTCGCTGGCGGGTATCGGGCGGCTGGCGATCGACTCCGTCAAGACCCTCGACCTGCCCATGGTCATGGGCGTGCTCCTCTTCAGCGCCGCCCTGATCCTGGTGTTCAACATCATCGTGGATGCGGCGTACGCGTTCATCGACCCGCGCGTGCGCCTGTCCTAGGAGAGCTAGACGTGACCACACCCACCAAGACCGAGGAGACGCCGGTCCCGAACGGATCCGGTGCCGATTCCTTCCTCTCCGTCCGCGACCTGCATGTCCGCTTCTCCACCGAGGACGGCATCGTCAAGGCGGTCGACGGCCTCTCCTTCGACCTGGAGCGCGGCAAGACGCTGGGCATCGTCGGCGAGTCGGGCTCCGGCAAGTCCGTCACCAACCTCGCCGTGCTGGGGCTGCACAACCCCAAGTCCACGGAGATCACCGGTGAGATCCACCTGGACGGCCAGGAGCTGACCGGCGCCAGGGAGAAGACCCTGGAGAAGCTCCGGGGCAACAAGATGGCGATGATCTTCCAGGACGCGCTGACCGCCCTGTCGCCGTACTACACCGTCGGCCGGCAGATCGCCGAGCCGTTCATGAAGCACACCGGGGCCAACAAGCGCGAGGGCCGGCAGCGGGCGATCGAGATGCTGACCAAGGTCGGCATCCCGCAGCCCAACCTGCGGGTGGACGACTACCCGCACCAGTTCTCCGGCGGTATGCGGCAGCGCGCCATGATCGCCATGGCGCTGGTCTGCAACCCGCAGCTGCTGATCGCCGACGAGCCGACCACCGCCCTGGACGTCACCGTCCAGGCGCAGATCCTGGACCTCCTCAAGGACCTCCAGCAGGAGTTCGGCTCCGCGATCATCCTGATCACCCACGACCTGGGCGTGGTCGCCAACACCGCCGACGACCTGCTGGTGATGTACGCCGGCCGGGCGGTGGAGCGCGGTTCGGTGCGGGAGATCCTCACCGAGCCCCGGCACCCGTACACCTGGGGTCTGCTCAGCTCCATGCCGCGGCTCTCCTCGGACGTCAACGAGGAGCTGCACCCGATCCCGGGCTCCCCGCCGAGCCTGCTCAACCCGCCGTCGGGCTGCCCCTTCAACCCACGGTGCGCGTTCACCGCGGAGGTCGACGACGGCCGCTGCACCGGCGAGCGCCCGCCGCTGGCGCCGGGCCGGGCGGCCGCCTGCCACCTGAGCGCCGAGCAGAAGCAGACCTTCTTCACCGAGCAGATCAAGCCCCGGCTGGGCTAGGGAGCTACCACCATGGCCAAGAACGACACCCTCCCCGCGCCCGACGCCGCCGCGTCGTCCCGGGGCGAGGCCCTGCTCACCGCCGAGGGGCTCACCAAGCACTTCCCGATCTACGGCGGCTTCCCGATCAAGCGGAAGGTCGGGGCCGTCCAGGCGGTCGACGGGGTGGACCTGACCGTCCACGCCGGCGAGAGCTTCGGTCTGGTCGGCGAGTCCGGCTGCGGCAAGTCGACCACCGGGCGGCTGCTGACCCGGCTGATGGAGCCCACCGCCGGCAAGGTCACCTACGCGGGCCAGGACATCACGCACGCCAACCGCAAGCAGCTGGCGCCGATCCGCTCCGAGATCCAGATGATCTTCCAGGACCCGTACGCCTCGCTGAACCCGCGGCAGACGGTCGGCACCATCATCGGCGGGCCGATGGAGATCAACGGGATCAACCCGCCCGGCGGCCGGGAGAAGAAGATCCGGGAGCTGCTGGAGACCGTCGGCCTCAACCCCGAGCACTACAACCGCTTCCCGCACGAGTTCTCCGGCGGCCAGCGGCAGCGCATCGGCGTGGCCCGCGCGCTCGCCCTGAACCCGAAGCTGATCGTCGCGGACGAGCCGGTCTCCGCACTGGACGTCTCCATCCAGGCGCAGGTGGTCAACCTCCTCCAGGACCTCCAGCGCGAACTGGGCATCGCGTTCGTCTTCATCGCCCACGACCTGGCGGTCGTCCGGCACTTCAGCGAGCGGGTCGCGGTGATGTACCTCGGCAAGATCGTCGAGGTGGGCACCCGCGACGAGATCTACCACCGGCCCCGCCACCCGTACACCCACGCCCTGCTGTCGGCCGTGCCCGAGCCGAAGCTGGCCGAGGAGGGCGAGGAGGAGCGCGAGCGGATCCGGCTCGCCGGCGACGTCCCCTCCCCCGTCAACCCGCCGTCCGGCTGCCGGTTCCGCACCCGCTGCTGGAAGGCGCAGGACAAGTGCGCGACGGAGGAGCCGCCGCTGGTCCAGATCTCCGGGAACGCGGGGGGGCACCTGACCGCCTGCCACTTCCCCGAGGAGCCGACGACCGCGGCCCGCGGCGAGGACATCGTGCTCGACCCCGCGCTGGCGGCGATCGAGGAGGCCGCCGGCAACGAGGACGGCGCGGCGGAGAGCTGACCGCCGCTCCCGTAGGACGACGCCGGAGCCCGCTTCCCCTCGGGGAGGCGGGCTCCGGCGCGTCCCGGTCAGTCCGCTACTCGCTCGGCACCACGTGCCGTTCCTCCGCGAAGTGGCAGGCGGAGGCGTGGCGTTCGGGGCCCTGGGCGTGCTCGAAGGCGGCCGGGACCGCCAGGGGTGGTTCGACGCGGGCGCACAGCTCCTGGGCCTTCCAGCAGCGGGTGCGGAAGTGGCAGCCGGACGGCGGGTTCGCCGGGGAGGGGACGTCGCCGCTCAGCAGGATGCGCTCCCGATGGGCGCGGGCCTCGGGGTCGGGCACCGGGACGGCGGAGAGCAGTGCCTGGGTGTACGGGTGGGTGGGGTGGTCGTAGATCTCCTCGCCGGTGCCGGTCTCGGCGATCTTGCCGAGGTACATCACCGCGACCCGGTCGGAGAGGTGGCGGACGACGGACAGGTCGTGGGCGATGAAGACGTAGGAGAGCCCGAAGTCGTCCTGGAGACGGGCCAGGAGGTTGACGACCTGGGCCTGGACGGAGACGTCGAGGGCGGAGACCGGTTCGTCGGCGACGATGATCTCCGGGCGGAGGGCCAGGCCGCGGGCGATGCCGATGCGCTGCCGCTGGCCGCCGGAGAACTGGTGCGGATAGCGGTTGATGAACTCGGGGTTGAGACCGACGACGTCCAGCAACTCCCTGACCCGGCGCCGCCGGTCGCCCTTGGGTGCCACCTCGGGGTGGATCTCGAAGGGCTCGCCGATGATGTCGCCGACCGTCATCCGGGGGTTGAGCGAGGTGTACGGGTCCTGGAACACCATCTGGATGTTGCGGCGGACGGCCTTCATCGCGCGCCCGGACAGGCGGGTGATGTCCTCGCCGCGGTAACGGATCTGACCGGACGTCGGCCGCTCCAGCCCGACCAGCATCCGGGCGACGGTGGACTTGCCGCAGCCGGACTCCCCCACGATGCCGAGGGTCTCGCCCTGTCCGAGGGCGAAGGAGACCCCGTCGACGGCCTTGACCGCGCCCACCTGCTTCTTGATCAGCACGCCCCGGGTGAGCGGGAAGTGCTTGACGAGGTCGCGGACTTCGAGGAGCGGTTCACGAGAGTCATGGGAATCACGGGAGTCACGGGGCTCAACGAGCTCCATCGGACGCCTCCTTCCCGCCCTCGATCGCCTCTCTCCAGAAGTGGCAGGCGCTGGCCCGGTCCGGTCCGGCGTCGTAGAGGGGCGGGCGGTCGGTGCGGCAGATGTCGCGGGCCAGCGGGCAGCGGGGGTGGAAGGCGCAGCCGGGCGGGATGGCGGTGAGGCTCGGCGGCAGGCCCTTGATCGCGTGCAGCTCGCGGCCCTTGTGCCCGAGGCGGGGGACGGACTCCAGCAGGCCGCGGGTGTACGGGTGGGCGGGCGCCTTGTAGAGCTGGTGGACGGGGGCGGTCTCGACGACCCGGCCCGCGTACATCACGGCGATGGTGTCGGCGACGTCGGCGACCACGCCGAGGTCGTGGGTGATCAGGATCAGGCCCATCCGGTACTCCCGGCGCAACTCCGCGAGCAGGTCCATGACCTGGGCCTGGACGGTGACGTCGAGGGCGGTGGTGGGCTCGTCCGCGATGATCAGGTCGGGCTCCAGGGCGAGCGCCATGGCGATCATGATGCGCTGGCGCATACCGCCGGAGAACTGGTGCGGGTAGTCCCCCACCCGCACCCGGGCCGCCGGGATGCCGACCCGTTCCATCAGCTCGACGGCCCTGCCCCGGGCCTCCTTGCGGGACGCGCCGGTGTGCACCTGGAACATCTCGCCGAGCTGGGCGCCGACGCTGAGCACCGGGTTCAGTGCGGAGAGCGCGTCCTGGAAGATCATCGCCATCTTTGCGCCGCGGATCCTGCGGCGCTCCTCCTTGCCCAGGGTGAGCAGATCGCGCCCCTGGAAGAGGATCCGGCCGCCGGTGACGAAGCCCGGCGGGGAGTCGAGGATGCCCATCACGGCCTGTGCGGTGACGGACTTGCCGGAGCCGGACTCGCCGAGCACCGCCAGGGTCTCGCCGGCCGTCACGGTGTAGCTGACGCCGTTGACGGCCCTGGCCACCCCGTCCCGGGTGCGGAACTCCACCTTCAGGTCCTGGACGTCGAGCAGGGGCTCCGCCGTGGGCGCGCCGCCGTTGGTCATCTGCCGCCTCCTCAGCGCAGTTTGGGGTCGAGGGCGTCGCGCACCGCGTCGCCGAGCATGATGAACGCCAGCACCGTGACGCTCAGCGCGCCCGCGGGCCACAGCAGCATGTGGGGGGCGTTGCGGATGTGGGTGGAGGCGGCGGAGATGTCGATGCCCCAGGAGACGGTGGGCGGCTTCAGGCCCGCGCCGAGGTAGGACAGGGTGGCCTCCAGGGCGATGTAGGTGCCCAGGGCGATGGTGGCGACGACGATGACGGGGGCGACGGCGTTGGGCGCGATGTGCCGCAGCAGCATCCGCCCGTTGCCGGCGCCCAGTGCCCGGGCAGCCTGGACGTAGTCGTTCTGCTTGGCGGTGACGACCGAGCCGCGGGCGATCCGGGCGATCTGCGGCCAGCCGAGCAGCACGATGAAGCCGACCACCGGCCAGACGGTGGTGCTGGTGACCACGGACAGGAAGACCAGCCCGCCGAGCAGTACCGGGATGCCGAAGAAGATGTCGGCGAGCCGGGAGAGCAGGGTGTCCCACCAGCGGCCGAAGAACCCGGCCAGGCCGCCGAGCAGGCTGCCCAGGACGGCGGCGCCGGCGGTGGCGCAGGTGCCGACGGTGATGGAGGCGCGGGCGCCGTGAACGACCCGGGTGTAGACGTCCCGGCCCTGGGTGTCGTAGCCGAAGGGGTGGCCGGGTGCGGGGCCGTGCTGGGCCTTGCCGAGGTCGGCGCGGTAGGGGTTGCCGGGGGCGATCAGCTGCGGCCAGACGGCGATGACCAGCAGGAAGACGATGACCAGCGCGCAGACCACGAAGACCGGGTTGCGGCGCAGGTCGTGCCAGGCGTCGCTCCACAGGCTGCGGGGCCGGCCGACGGGTGCGCCGCCCGGTGGCGGGGGCGCGGCGGCGGGGGCGCGTTCGAGGGACTCGGCCTCGCCGATGGCGAGCGCGGCGGTGCCGCCGTCGCCGTGGCCGATGGCCTCTTTGGGGGCGTGGGGCTCAGTCATAGCGGATCCTCGGGTCGAGGACGGCGTAGAGCAGGTCGACGAGCAGGTTGGCGATCAGGAAGACCAGCACCAGGATCGTCACAAAGCCGACCACAGTGGGCGAGTTCTGCCGGAGGATGCCCTGGTAGAGCTGGTAGCCGACGCCGTGGATGTTGAAGATGCGCTCGGTGACGATGGCGCCGCCCATCAGCGCGCCGATGTCGGTGCCGATGAAAGTGACGACCGGGATCAGGGAGTTGCGCAGCAGGTGGCGGGTGATGACCCGGTGCCGGGGCAGGCCCTTGGCGACGGCGGTACGGACGTAGTCGGCGCGGGCGTTCTCCGCGATCGAGGTGCGGGTCAGCCGGGTGACGTAGGCGAGCGAGACCAGCGCCAACACCAGTCCGGGCAGCAGGAAGTGGCCCAGTGGCGCGCCGGCGGCGACGGTCGGGGCGGCCCATTCCCATTTCACGCCGAAGACGTACTGGAGCAGATAGCCGCTGACGAAGGTCGGGACGGACACCACGACGAGGGTGAGGACCAGCACGGTGGTGTCGATACCGCGGCCGCGCCGCAGCCCGCTGAAGACGCCGAGGGCGATCCCCGCGATCATCTCCATGACGATGGCGACGAGGGTCAGCCGCAGCGTGGCCGAGAAGGCCGACGCCATCAGCTCGGTGACCGGCCGGCCGTTGAACGCGGTGCCGAAATTCCCCTGGAAGATCTGGCCCATGTAGTGCGGATACTGCTTCCACAGCGGCTGGTCGAGATAGAGGTCGTGGCGAATCCGGGCCGCGGTGACGGGGTCCGGTGCCCGGTCGCCGAACAACGCGGCGACCGGATCGCCGAGCGCATAGACCATGAGGAAGATGAGAAAGGTGCTGCCGACGAAGACCGGGACCATCTGGAGCAGCCGCCGGATCACATAACGCCCCATGAGCGGTCCTCACTCTCCCGGACGACGAGCGGCGCGCGCCACGGTCAGACGACCTTGATCTCGTTGTAGACCGGCACGCCGAACGAATTGAGCGACACGTTGGTGAGCCGTTCCGCATATCCTCCGCTGCCGTTCTGGTACCACAGCGGAACGGCCGGCATCTGCTGCGCGAGGACCTTCTCCGCGTCCTGGAATTTCGCCACCGCGCGGCCGGTGTCGGGCGCCGCGTTCGCCTCGTTCACCAGCCGGTCGAAGTCCCGGTCGCTGAACTTCCCGTCATTCGACGAGGCGTTGGTGTAGTACAGCGGCTGGAGGAAGTTCTGGATCAGCGGATAGTCCATCTGCCAGCCGGCCCGGAACGGCCCGGTCATCTTCCGCGCACTGAGTCTGTTCCGGAAATCCGCGAACGTCCCGACCGGGTCGCCGACGCACGCCCGGTCGTTTCCCAGCGTGCTGTTGATGCTGTTGCAGACGGCGTCGACCCAGTCCTTGTGCGACCCGGTGTCCGCGTTGTAGGTGATCGTCATCCGCCCGCCGGGGATTCCGCCGCCCTCCTTGATGAGCCGCCGCGCCTTCACGGGGTCGTATACGCAGACGTCGCCGCACAGCCCGGCCCGGTAGCCGCCCTTGTCCCCCAGCACCGGTGACGTCCAATCGGTGGCCGGGGTACGGGTGTTGAGAAAGATCTCCTTGGTGATCTGTTTCCGGTCGATCGCCATCGAGATCCCGCGCCGCACCTTCTCCATTCCTTTCCGACCCCATTTCGGGTCGTACATGGGAAAGGCGAGGGTCTGGATGATTCCGGCCGGCTGGTTGAGGTAGCGGTCCCCGAGGTCGGCCTTGACGTTCTTGAGCTGCGCGGCCGGCACATCGTCCACCAGGTCCAGATTCCCGGACAGCAGATCGGTGTACGCGGTGTCGGCGTCCGTGTAGACCTGGAGGTCGATTCCGCTGTTCCGGGCCGGATCCGGTCCCGGGTACTGCTTCCATTTCCGCATCTTCAGCACCGCGCCCTTGGTGTACGACTCCACCACATACGGCCCGTTGCCGATCGGCCTTTTCAGCCAGCCGTCATGGTCCCGGAAGAACGCCTGGGGCAGCGGCATGAACGCCGCGTAGCCGAGCGTCTCCGGCCAGCTGGAGAACTTCTGGTTCAGGGCGACGGTGAATGTCCGGTCGTCGGTGACCTTCAGCCCGGAAAGCGTCTTCGCGGTCGGCGCGCCACTGCTGGGATGTACCCGCGCGAACCCGTCGATGTACTGGAAGAAGGCGGCGTTCTTCTGCCCGTTGTCGATCAGCGCCCCGTAATTCCACGCGTCCACAAAGGACTTGGCGGTGACCGGCTCCCCGTTGCTGAAGGTCCACCCGCTTTTCAGCCGCACGGTGTAGTGCTGGGCGTCCGTGCTCGTGATCCGCTCCGCGAGGACGTTCTCCGCGGCCCCGGTCCTCGGGTCGTACCGCTTGAGCCCGCGCAGCAGCATGTCGAGGACCTTGCCGCCCTGCACCTCGTTGGTGTTGGCCGGCTCCAGCGGGTTCTGCGGGTCCCCCCAGGAGGCGCTGACCACCCCGGGGCCGCCCCGCCCGGCTCCGCCCCCGCCACAGCCGGTGGCCGCGACGAGCACGGCCCCGGCACAGACGGCACACGTCCACCCGGCCCGTCTCCCGGCCGCCCGCCTCCCCCTCGCCCGTCCCCCGGCCACCCGTTCCCCGACGGCCCACGTCGCGCGTACGGCTCCGCGCATGGTGCCTCCTCAGGTCCGGACCGGCGGTCACACGTGGCCACGTCGCCGAGGGCCACATGTGCCCATATCAGAGCCCGGACCCGGGCGCGCCGCACGCCGGCGACGGCCCCACTGCTCCGAAAGATCACAGCGCCCCTCGGATGCGGGAGCGGGGAACCGGCCCGGGGGACGGCCGGGTGGCGGAGTGGAGGAACGGGCGCCGCCGGGCCGCACCCGCCGCGGCCACGCGAAAGCCCCGGCCACCGCCCCTCGCGGGGCAGGCGGCCAGGGCTCCCGGTGAAGCCGGCGCGGCGTCAGCCGTGCTTGGCGCGGGACGCGGTGCGGCCGCGCTCCTTCTGGTCCAGGACGACCTTGCGGATGCGCACGGCCTCCGGGGTGACCTCGACGCACTCGTCGTCGCGGCAGAACTCCAGCGACTGCTCCAGCGAGAGCTTGCGCGGCGGCACGATCGCCTCGAAGGAGTCGGCCGAGGAGGAGCGCATGTTGGTGAGCTTCTTCTCCTTGGTGATGTTCACGTCCATGTCGTCGGAGCGCGAGTTCTCGCCGACGATCATGCCCTCGTACACCTCGGTGCCGGGGTCGGTGAACAGCACACCGCGCTCCTGGAGGTTGGTCATCGCGAAGGCGGTGACCGCGCCCGCGCGGTCGGCGACCAGCGAGCCGTTGTTACGGGTCGTCAGGGTGCCGAACCACGGCTCGTGGCCCTCGTGGATGGAGTGCGCGATACCGGTGCCGCGGGTGTTGGTCAGGAACTCCGTGCGGAAGCCGATCAGACCACGGGAGGGGACGACGAACTCCATGCGGACCCAGCCCGAGCCGTGGTTGGACATGTTGTCCATCCGGCCCTTGCGGACGCCCATGAGCTGGGTGACGGCGCCCATGTGCTCCTCGGGCACGTCGATGGTCATGCGCTCGACGGGCTCGTAGGTCTTGCCGTCGACCTCCTTGGTGACGACCTGCGGCTTGCCGATCGTCATCTCGAAGCCCTCGCGGCGCATCTGCTCGACCAGGATGGCCAGCGCCAGCTCACCGCGGCCCTGCACCTCCCAGGCGTCGGGGCGCTCGGTCTCCAGGACGCGCAGCGAGACGTTACCGATCAGCTCGCGGTCCAGGCGGTCCTTGACCTGGCGGGCGGTGACCTTGCGGTCCTTGACCGCGGCCTTGGCGGCCGCGCCCTTGCCCGTACCGCCCTTGCCGACCAGCGGCGAGGTGTTCGTACCGATGGTCATGGAGATCGCCGGCTCGTCGACCGTGATCAGCGGCAGCGCGACCGGGTTCTCCGGGTCGGCCAGGGTCTCGCCGATCATGATGTCGGGGATACCGGCGACCGCGCAGATGTCGCCCGGGCCGGCCTTCTCGGCGGGCTTGCGGGTGAGCGCCTCGGTCATCATCAGCTCGGTGATGCGGACGTTGGAGATGCTGCCGTCACGCTTGATCCACGCGACGGTCTGGCCCTTGCGCAGCTCGCCCTGCTCGACGCGGAGCAGCGCGATCCGGCCGAGGAAGTTGTCGGCGTCGAGGTTGGTGACGTGCGCCTGGAGCGGCGCCTCCTCGTCGTACGTCGGGGCCGGGACGTGCTCCAGGATGGTGGAGAAGAACGGCTCCAGGTTGGTGCTGTCCGCCGGGACGGTGCCGTCCTCCGGCTTGGTCAGCGAGGCGACGCCGTCACGGCCGCAGGCGTAGACGATCGGGAACTCGATCTGGTCCTCGTCGGCGTCCAGGTCGAGGAAGAGGTCGTAGGTCTCGTTGACGACCTCGTCGATCCGGGAGTCCGGGCGGTCGGTCTTGTTGATGCACAGGATGACCGGCATCCGGGCCTGGAGGGCCTTGCGGAGCACGAAGCGGGTCTGCGGGAGCGGGCCCTCGGAGGCGTCGACCAGCAGCACGACGGCGTCCACCATCGACAGACCGCGCTCGACCTCGCCACCGAAGTCGGCGTGGCCGGGGGTGTCGATGATGTTGATCGTGATGGGCTCCCCGCCGTCCTTGGGGTGATACTTCACCGCCGTGTTCTTGGCGAGGATCGTGATGCCCTTCTCACGCTCCAGATCGTTCGAGTCCATCATGCGGTCGTCGAGGGACTCTGCGGCGTGGGCCGCGAAGGCGCCCGCCTGCTTGAGCATGGCGTCGACGATGGTCGTCTTGCCGTGGTCGACGTGGGCGACGATGGCGACGTTGCGGATGTCGTGGCGCGTGGCCATAGTGCGGCGCTTCTCCCGGAATCGTGGATGGCATCGCGTACGGTCCGGTACGCGCGCCCTGCCGGGCATCACGACGCCACGGCCTCACCCCATGGTACGGGGCCGTGGCGGCAACGGCCGCCCCAGCCCGTACGCACCCACTCTGACCTGCGGTTTCTTCTCGAACTTGGGCTTTGGTGGGACCCCTACTTCGCGTAACCGATGTCCTGGAAGCGGGGAGTGGCGAAGCCGAACGCGCCGATGTTGGCGAGCGACTTCCGGGTGGCCACCAGCTCCGGCCGCTGGTACAGCGGAATCGATCCGGCGGCGGCCCAGATCCGGGCGTCGGCCTGCTCGACGAGGGTCCGCGCGGCGTCCGGGTCCAGTTCGGAGGCGGCCTGGTCGAAGAGCTGGTCGATGTGGTCGGTGCCGACCCGGGCGTAGTTCTGCTCGACGGTCAGCGAGCCGTCCGGGGCCGGCTGCGGCTTGGCGAAGATCGGCCGGGCGTCGGTCGCCGGGTAGGCGGTGCCGGGCCACGAGTACAGCGCCAGGTCGAAGTCGCCGGCGGCGATGTGGTCCCGGAAGTAGCTCGCGTCCGGCACCCGCTGGACGGTGGTCCGCACCCCGATCTTGTTGAGCATGCCGGTGATCCGCCGGCCGACGGCGCGCAGCTGCTCGGAACCGGGCCCGTCGGGCAGGACGAAGCGCAGCGCCAGCGGCCGGCCGTCCTTCCGCAGCACCGTGGCGCCGTCGGGTGCCCGGTGGGGGGCGCGGCCGGCCGCGGCGGCCGGGGACTGCCCGGTGTCGGCCTGCCGGGCCTGGAAGGCGCCGAGGCCGTTCCGCAGGGCGGCGGCGTGGCCGGCGGCGGCGCCCGGCAGGTGCGGGGCCTGCCCGGTCTCGATCATCTCGGCGGCGCCCAGCGCCTGCGCGGCCCGCTTCTTGTACCGCCGGTACTTCCCGTACGCCGTGGACCCGGTGTTCCCGGCGGCGGCCGCCTTCGCGGTGGCGGCCGCGGCCTTGTAGAACGCCGCGCTCTGCCGCAGCAGGGCGGCCTGCTGGACTTCGGAACCGACCGCCCCGGCGGAGGAGAGCGGGGCCTCGGCGGCGGCCGGACGGGCGCCGTCGCGGTCGCCGGGCCGCTGCGGGTCGCGGCCGTCGGGCTCGGCCGCCTTCGGGTCGTCCGCGGCCCTGTCGTCGGCCCGGTCCGGTGTGACCGCGCGCCCCGCGCCGGCCTGCTCCTCACCCGCGGGACGGTCGCCCGCCGGCCGGTCGGCCGCCCCGGGAGCCGGCTTCCAGCCGGCGTCCGAGAGCAGCCGCTTGGCCGCCCCCGCGTCCGTGTCGCCGAGCGCGTCGCTGTGGTCCTCGTAGCCGTGCTGGCCGGCCATCAGCAGGTGGTTGCCGAGCGGCCGGGCCGGCAGGTCCAGCGGTTTGAGGACGCTGTCGGCGAGTGCCTGGCGGTCGATGGCGCGGGCCACCGCGCGGCGCACCCGCTGGTCGGCGAGCGGGCCGGCGCTGCCGTTGAGGGCGAGCTGGGTGTAGGCGGATTCGAGGGCCTTGCGGAGGACGAAGCCGCGCAGCGCGGACGCCCGGGCGGCGGCGCCCTTGGCGTCCGCGCCGCCGGCGGTGGCCGGCGCGGCGGCCCGGGTCAGCTGCCGGGCGGTGGCCTGGTCGACCGCGGCGACGTCGACCGTCCCGGCGGCCAGCGCCTTGGCCCGCTTGTCCCGGGGCAGCGCGGTCAGTACCAGCTTGTCGGCCTTGGCCCGCTCGCCCCACCACCGGGGATTGCGGACGAGAGTGACGGTGCCGCGGTCGGCGTCCCGCTTCCCGACGAGGAACGGGCCCGCGCCGACCGGGAGTTTGCGCCGCACCGCGTCGTTGAAGGCGTTGGCGTCGCCCATCACGCTCTTCGGGTAGAGCGGGGTGAAGAGCGCCTGCCAGTCGGCGTACGGGCGGGCGAAGGTGACCTTGACCTCCTGCGGAGTGGCGCCGGCCTCGACCTTGCCGATCCGGTCGTAGCCGGCGTTGCGGGCCGTCCAGTAGGCGTTGTCCTTGCCGCGCAGCGCCTGCCACTGGGCGACGAAGTCCGCGGCGGTGATCGGCCGCCCGTCGCTCCAACGCGCCTTGGGGTTGAGCCGGTAGGTGACGACCTGCCGTGGCTCGCGGGCGCTGATGTCCGCGGCGGCGAGGTAGTCGGCGTCGCGCTGCGGCCGGCCGGCGGCGTCGACGGTGAACAGGCTGGGCAGGACGGCGCCGGCGACCCGGGTGGTGGCCGCGTCGGCGTCGCTCTGGAAGGCGTTGAAGGTGCTCGGCAGCGCGTCGATCGCCCAGCGCACCGTGCCGCCGTCCCTGACCGATCCGCGCGGGGCCGGCGCGATGTCCTGGGTCTGCGCGACGGAGGGCGCGGCGCTGTCGCCCTGGCCGCAGCCGGCCAGCACGGGAAGCGGGAGCAGCGCCCCCACCGCGACGAGCGCGACACCGCGGCGCCTGCGGGCCACCGGGCCGTCTGGGCTGACGTGGTCGGTCATGACTGTTCCCTCCGGGCTCGCCCGCGCCGCGCCGAGCCGCAGCGACACGTTCGGCCGACTTTGCGGCTCATCACATCTATGGGCTCCCACTGAAAGTGACCGCCCGGGCGGGGCCCGCCCGACACGTCGGCGGCCCCGTCAAGGCCACCCGCCCGGCCCAATCCCGGCTCGTCCGGCTGACGGAGGCGGTGGCGGAAGCGGTGGCGTACGGCCGCGCCGCGCCGGCGGTCCCCGGACAGGCCCGTTCCGCAACGGAGTTCGGCGCCGCGCGAGGTCCTGCCACCACACTCCCGTCGCCCTCCCGTCGTTCTCCCCGGAGGCGTGCCGCGCGGCGTCGGGTGCGTGCGCGGCGTGAGGTTGACGGCCGAGCCCAGATATGGCGGGCTCACCACGCACCGGTTCGAGTCGTACTCGCGCCTGCCCCCTTCCCAAGCCCTACTGTGACGCGCGACACTCTCGGGCGCATGAGATCGCCCGGCACACTCGGCACACTCGCGAAGTGAGGGCATGTGATGTCCGTACAGGACGACTTGACGGCGGTTGAACGCAGCCTGGATGCCCTGGTTCAGGCCGTCGGGAAGCTGGAGACGCGGATCGGCGGCGGGCTGGACGTCCGCCGGGTCCGCAGCGACACGGACCATCTGCGGGAGAGCCTGGCGCTGCTCAAGCAGGGCCTGGCGGGCGGCGCGCCACCGGGCCGGCCGGGCCGGGCCGAGGACGAGATGGTGCCGATCCCGGACACCCCCTACAACGCCGCGCTGTGGACGGACGCCGAGGACGAGGGCCTGGGCGCCAAGGACCGGCACGCGCCCTGAGGACGGAGACCGACGTTGGCCACTGGCATCGAACCAGCCCCGCACAAGGGCGCGACCGGCGTGCACGACGCCTCACGCGCCGCCATCCAGGCCCGCCATCTGCGCACCGACCGCTGGTGGCTGGCACCGGCCGGCACCGCCGCCGGGCTGCTCGCGTTCGTCGTGTACTCGACCTGGCGGGCGTTCGCGAACGCCGACTACTACCACGCCCCCTATGTCTCGCCGTTCTACTCGCCCTGTCTGGCGGAGAACTGCCACACCATGCGCGGCGGGCCCAACTGGGCGCTCTTCGGGAGCTGGTGGGGCCTGTCCCCCGCCCTGCTGATCCTGATCTTCCCGCTGGGCTTCCGGCTGACCTGCTACTACTACCGCAAGGCGTACTACCGCGGCTTCTGGGCCTCGCCGCCGGCCTGTGCGGTCGCCGAGCCGCACGCCAAGTACACCGGCGAGACCCGCTTCCCGCTGATCCTCCAGAACATCCACCGCTACTTCTTCTACTTCGCGGTGCTGGTCGCCGGCGTCCTCACCTACGACACCGCGCTGACCTTCCGCGACGACCACTACCGCTGGGGCCACATGGGCCTGGGCTCCCTGGTCTTCCTCGCCAACATCGTGCTGATCTGGGCGTACACCCTCTCCTGCCACTCCTGCCGGCACATCGTCGGCGGCCGGCTGCGGCACTTCTCCAAGCACCCGGTGCGGTACCGGCTGTGGGGCTGGGTCGGCAGGCTCAACGAGCGCCACATGCTGCTCGCCTGGGCCTCGCTGATCAGCGTGGCGCTGGCGGACTTCTATGTGTTCCTGCTGGCCAGCGGCGCGTTCGAGGATCCGCGCTTCTTCTGACGAACGACATCCGGGACATCCGGGGGAATCCGCGGAACCCGACGAGAACCGAGGGAAGGTGTGCCCCTGATGGCGCATGTGGACCGGCAGACCTGGGACGTGGTCGTGGTGGGCGCGGGCGGCGCCGGGCTGCGCGCCGCCATCGAGGCCCGCGAGGCGGGCATGCGGACGGCGGTGATCTGCAAGTCCCTGTTCGGCAAGGCCCATACGGTGATGGCCGAGGGCGGCATCGCGGCCAGCATGGGCAACGCCAACGAGCACGACAACTGGCAGGTCCACTTCCGCGACACCATGCGCGGCGGGAAGTTCCTCAACCACTGGCGGATGGCCGAACTGCACGCCCGCGAGGCCCCGGACCGGGTCTGGGAGCTGGAGACCTGGGGCGCCCTTTTCGACCGTACGCCGGACGGCCGGATCTCCCAGCGCAACTTCGGCGGCCACGAGTATCCGCGGCTGGCGCACGTCGGCGACCGCACCGGCCTGGAGCTGATCCGCACCCTCCAGCAGAAGATCGTCTCCCTCCAGCAGGAGGACCAGCGGGTCTCCGGCTCCTACGAGGAGGGGCTGAAGGTCTTCCAGGAGTGCACCGTCACCCGCGTGTTGAAGGCGGACGGCAAGGTCGCCGGCGTCTTCTGCTACGACCGGGAGTCGGGCCGCTTCTTCGTGCTGGAGGCGCCGGCCGTGGTGCTGGCCACCGGCGGCATCGGCAAGTCCTTCAAGGTCACCTCGAACTCCTGGGAGTACACCGGCGACGGGCACGCGCTGGCGCTGCTGGCCGGCGCGCCGCTGATCAACATGGAGTTCGTGCAGTTCCATCCCACCGGCATGGTCTGGCCGCCGTCCGTCAAGGGCATCCTCGTCACCGAGTCCGTCCGCGGCGACGGCGGGGTGCTGCGCAACAGCGACGGCAAGCGCTTCATGTTCGACTACATCCCGGACGTCTTCAAGGAGAAGTACGCCGAGAGCGAGGCCGAGGGCGACCGCTGGTACGACGACCCCGAGCACAACCGCCGGCCGCCCGAACTGCTGCCCCGCGACGAGGTGGCGAGGGCCATCAACGCCGAGGTCAAGGCGGGCCGCGGCTCGCCGCACGGCGGTGTCTTCCTGGACGTCTCCACGCGCATGCCCCCCGAGGTGATCAAGCGCCGACTGCCGTCCATGCACCACCAGTTCAAGGAGCTGGCGGACGTGGACATCACCGCCGAGCCGATGGAGGTCGGCCCGACCTGCCACTACGTGATGGGCGGCGTGGAGGTCGACCCGGACACCGCGGCAGCCACCGGGGTGCCGGGCCTGTTCGCCGCCGGCGAGGTGGCCGGCGGCATGCACGGCTCCAACCGGCTGGGCGGCAACTCCCTCTCCGACCTGCTGGTCTTCGGCCGCCGCGCGGGGCTGTACGCGGCCGAGTACGTCGGCGGGCTGCGCGCCCGGCCGGCCCCGGAACCGCGCGAGATCGACGCCGCCGAGGCGGAGGCGCTGCGCCCGTTCAGCGCCGAGGACGGCGGCGGCCGGGCGGAGAACCCGTACACCCTGCACCAGGAGCTCCAGCAGTCCATGAACGACCTGGTGGGCATCATCCGCCGGGCGGACGAGATGGCCGAGGCGCTGGAGCGGTTGGTGAAGCTGCGGGCGCGGGCGCGGCGGGCCGGTGTGGAGGGCCACCGGCAGTACAACCCGGGCTGGCACCTCTCCCTCGACCTGCGGAACATGCTGCTGGTCAGCGAGTGTGTGGCGCGGGCGGCCCTGGAGCGCACCGAGAGCCGGGGCGGGCACACCCGGGACGACCATCCGGAGATGGACCGGCACTGGCGCAACGTCAACCTGGTCTGCGAACTGGCCGACTACCGGGCGGAGCAGGGCGAGGCGGACCCGGTGCTGGGCCAGATCCGGCTCTCCCGCCGCGAGACCCCGCCGATCCGCCGCGATCTCCTCGAACTCTTCGACAAGGACGAGCTGGTGAAGTATCTGACGGACGAGGAGCTGAGCCGGTGAGCGAGCAGACTTCGAGCGAGCAGACGGAGCAGCGGTCCGGCGCCTACCAGGCGCACTTCCGGGTGTGGCGGGGCGACGCGGACGGCGGCGCGCTGGAGGACTTCCGGGTGGAGGTGAACGAGGGCGAGGTGGTGCTCGACATCATCCACCGCCTCCAGGCCACCCAGGCCCCGGACCTGGCCGTCCGCTGGAACTGCAAGGCCGGCAAGTGCGGTTCGTGCAGCGCGGAGATCAACGGGCGGCCGCGGCTGATGTGCATGACCCGGATGTCGGTCTTCGACCGCTCCGAGACCGTCACCCTCACCCCGATGCGGACCTTCCCGGTCCAGCGCGACCTGGTCACCGACGTCTCCTTCAACTACACCAAGGCGCGGGAGATTCCGTCGTTCGTCCCGCCCGCGGACCTGGGTCCCGGCGAGTACCGGATGCAGCAGGAGGACGTGAACCGCTCGCAGGAGTTCCGCAAGTGCATCGAGTGCTTCCTGTGCCAGAACACCTGCCATGTGGTCCGGGACCACGAGGAGAACAAGCGGGTCTTCGCCGGCCCGCGGTTCCTGATGCGGATCGCCGAGCTGGACATGCACCCGCTGGACGCCGCGCCGGCCGCCGGGCTGGACCGCAAGCGCACCGCGCAGGACGACCACGGGCTCGGCTACTGCAACATCACCAAGTGCTGCACGGAGGTCTGCCCCGAAAACATCAAGATCACCGACAACGCCCTGATCCCGCTCAAGGAGCGCGCCGCGGACCGCAAGTACGACCCACTGGTGTGGCTCGGCAACAAGATCCGACGACGGAACGAATGACCCGCCGAGCGCTCAAGTACCGGTAACTGCCTACGCTTTGATGGTGCATCGCTTGCCGCTCACCTGACCGAAAACCTTCTTCCGACGCATTCGAACAGCCGCGGTATAAGAGCGGAATGAATCTTCCGAAACTGAGCCGGCGGCGCGTGCTGGCCGGCCTGGGCACCGTTCCGCTGGCCGCCGCGGCCGGCTTCCCCGAACGCGGCCGGGACCGCCCCGCCGAGACCCCGGGCGAGCGCCGCACCACGCTGCTGCGCGGCGCCGACCTGGTCCTCACCATGGACCCCCGGGTGGGCCAGGGCCCGCTCGGGCAGCTGGCGGACGGCGTGGACGTGCTGCTGCGGGACGGCACGGTCGCCGCCGTCGGCCGCGGCCTGGCCGCCCCGGACGGCGCCCGCGTCCTGGACGCCCGCGGCAGGATCGTCCTGCCGGGCTTCGTCGACCTGCACAACCACCTGTGGCAGTCCAGCATCCGCGGCGGCTGCGCGGACGAGGACCTCTACGGCTGGATGCACGACTGCAACCGCGTCACGCTCCCCAGAATCGACCCCCAGGACATGTACCGCTTCGTCCACCTGGCCGCGCTCGACGCCCTCCAGGCGGGCGTCACCACCGTCGTCGACTGGGTCCACCCCATCCCCTACGACACCAGCGAGCGCTACATCGCGGCGCTGGACGCCGCCGGCCTGCGCTTCGTCTACGCCGCCACGCAGCGCGCCGCCGACGCCCACCTCGTCCCCCGCATCAAGAAGGACTTCCTGGACCCGCTGCCGCTGGCCTCCGTCCAGGTCGCGGCGCCCGCCGGTATGTCACAGCTCGCCAGTCTGCGCACACTCCACGAACTCGCCCGGGACCTGGGCGTGATGCTCAACTCCCACGTCCTGGAGAGCCGCCGCGACCGCGCGGACGACCCGATCCGCTCGCTGCGCGAGATCGGCGCGTTCGGCCCGGACCTGCTGATGAACCACGCGGTCCACCTCACCGACGAGGAGGTCGCGCTGACCGGCGAGCACGACGTGCGGATCGCGCACTGCCCGCTGAGCAACATGCGGCTGGCGTCCGGCATCTGCCCGCTGCCGGCGTTCCACCGGCACGGCGTCCGGGCCGGGCTCGGCCACGACGGCGGCACCAACGACACCTCGGACATGTTCAACGTCATGAAGGCCGCGGTCGGCCTCCAGCGGGCCCGTCACGAGGACGCCGGGATCCACCCGACCATCCCGGCGGTGCTGCGGATGGCGACCCTGGGCGGCGCGGAGGCCATCGGCATGGCCGACCGGGTCGGCTCCCTCACGCCGGGCAAACGCGCCGACGTCGTCGTCCTCGACCCCGGCACCCTCAACTTCGCCCCGCGCTTCGACTGGACCAGCCAGATCGTCCTCAACGGCCAACCGCCGAACGTCACCGAGGTCTTCGTCGACGGCCATCTGCGCAAGGCACACGGCGAGCTTGTGCACGTCGACACCAAACGCGTCGTACACGAAGCGGAGTTGGCGGCCCGCCATGTCCGGGAGGCTTGACACGACGCGCCGCCCACCCCGCCGTCCCCGTGCACGCCCCTCAGGCAGGCGGACAGGCTCGACTCAGAACAGGCTGAGCAGGGCCTCCGCCGGGTCCACCGGTGTCGCGTTGCCGTCCGGCAGGGTGAGTTCGAACCAGACGGTCTTGCCGCGCGGGGTGCGGCGGCTGCCCCAGCGTTCGCTCAGCAGGCCGACGAGCTGGAGGCCGCGGCCGCCCTCGTCGGTGTCCCGGGCCCGCCGTCGCCGCGGCTGGGCCAGATCGGCGTCCCAGACCTCGCAGACCAGCGTCCGGTCCAGCAGCAGCCGCAGCCGGATCTCGCCCTGCCCGTGCCGCAGGGCGTTCGTCACCAGCTCGCTGACCAGCAGCTCGGTGGTGTCGACCAGGGCCTGCAGCCCCCAGTCGGTGAGCTGGTCGCGGGCCAGCTCCCGGGCCCGGGCCACCGACCGCGGCTCCGGCGCCAGGCTCCAGTCGCCCACCGCGTCCTTGGGCAGCCCGTGCACCCGGGCCATCAGCAGCGCGATGTCGTCCTCGCCGTGCGAGGTGTCCAGGGCGGACAGGACGTGGTCGCAGACGTCCTCCAGGGGTCGGTCGGAGTCCGAGAGCGCGCGCCGGAACGCCTGTAGTCCTTCGTCCAGCGGGTGGTGGCGGGACTCGACCAGGCCGTCGGTGTAGAGGGCCAGCAGCGCGCCGTCCGGCACCTCGACCTCGATCTCCTCGAACGGTTCCCCGCCGACGCCCAGCGGCATCCCCGGCGGCACGTCCAGCAGCAGCGCCTCCTCGCCCTCCTCGACCAGCACCGGCGGCAGATGCCCGGCGTTGGCGAAGGTACAGCGGCGGGTGATCGGGTCGTAGACGGCGTAGACGCAGGTGGCGAGGTAGACCTCGGAGAGGTCGGCGGTGCGGGCGGCCGAGCGGTCCCGGGCCGGCCCGCCGGGCGCGGCCCCGGAGCGGCTGCGCGCGGTCCGCGCCATGGCGCCCCGGTCGCCGCTGCCGCCCAGCCCCCGCGCGATCTCGTCCAGCGCCCCCAGCACCTCCGCCGGCTCCAGGTCCAGCAGCGCCAACGTACGGACCGCGGTGCGGAGTTCGCCCATGGCGACCGCGGCGCGCAGGCCCCGGCCCATCACGTCGCCGACCACCAACGCGGTGCGGTGGCCGGGGAGTTCGATGACGTCGAACCAGTCGCCGCCGACCTCGGTGGCGGTGGTGCCGGGCAGATAGCGGCAGGCGATGTCCAGCCCGGCCGCCTCCGGGTCGCCGGGCGGCAGCAGGCTGCGCTGCAGTATCAGGGCGCGCTCGTGCTCGCGGCGATAGAGGCGGGCGTTGTCGATGCAGACCGCGGCCCGGGCCGCCAGTTCGACGGCGAGGGCGGTGTCGCGTTCGCCGAAGGGTTCGCTGCCCTTGGTGCGGGAGAACTGCACCAGGCCGACGACGGTGTCCCGGGCGACCATCGGCACCGCGAGGGTGGAGTGCACCACCGCGCCCAGCTCCGGCCCGTCGTCGCTCTCCCGGCCGGGGATGATCTGCGCCTGGGCGGTGCGCAGGGCGGCCGCGCACGGGGAGTTGAACGGATAGCGGTGGACGGCACCGGGCTCGACCGGTGTCTCCTCGGGCGCCCTGCCGGGCAGCGGGACGTCGGAGACCGCGCTGGCGAAGGCCACCCGGCGCAGCTCCGCGCTGCCGTCGCTCATCCCGGGCTGCTCCTCGTCGCCGGCCAGCAGCCCCTGGTAGAGGTCGACCGACGCCAGGTCGCAGAACTGCGGTACGGCGACGTCGAGCAGGGTGCGGGCGGTGGTCTCCAGGTCGAGGGAGTTGCCTATCCGGGCGCCGGCCTCGTTGAGCAGCGCGAGGTTGCGGCGGGCGTTGGCGGCCTCGCGTTCGGCGCGGCGGCGGCCGGTGACGTCGGAGGCGAGCGCGGCGACGCCGATGGGGCGGCCGCTGGCGCCGTGCAGCCGGTAGAGCGAGACCGACCAGCGGCGGCGGTCGTCCTCGCCGGGCACCTGGCCCACCAGCTGCATCTCGCTGACCGGTTCGCCGGTCTCCAGGACCCGGCGCAGCGCGACGGTCATCCGCTCGGCCTCGGGGCGCGGCAGGAAGTCGTGCGGGGTGCCGCCGCGGTACCTGCTCGCCGGGCCACCGAAGACGGTGGCGAACCGCTCGTTGACCCGCAGCAGCTTGAGGTCGGTGCCGAACAGGGTGAAGCCCATGGGGGATTGACCGAAAACGGCCTGCGCGGCGGCGAGGTCGGTCTCGATGCCGCGGAGCGCCCGGACGTCGACGACCAGGCAGACCGCGCCGCGTTCGCCGTCCTCGTTCTCGGCCGGCATCACGTAGATCTCGGCGAGCCCCTCGGCCGCCCTGCCCTCCTCCCTGCGGTAGGGCACCAGGCCGGTCCACTCCCGGCCGTCGAGGATCTCGGACACCTTGCGGCGCCCGGTCTCGCGGAACTCGCCGGGCACGAACGCCTCGACGGGGTCCTTGCCGAGGGCGTGGCGGGCGGGGATGCCGAGCATCTGCGCGGCCCGCTCGCTCCACTGGTCGACGCGCCCGTCGGGACCGAGGGAGAACGAGGCGACCTTGATGTAGTCGTAGATCGATCCGGGGCGGCTGCTCTGCCATACCGGCGCACCCTGCGGCTCGCCGGCACGGCGGCGTTCGCCAGGGTCCACACGACCGTCCGCACCGCCCCGGCCGCCGTTCTGCGCGGGTACCACCCCGCCGGATGACATCTCGCTCACGAGCCCCGTCCCCTCCAGCTCATCGTGCCCGGACCGGACCTGCCGAGTATTCCAGCACCTCGGCTATCCGGAACACGGTCTTCACGATCACAGCACAGTCTCGATCGCAGGCCATCTACGGAATGTCGATGAAATGGCAACGATCAGGACTCCCCATGACTCCTAACCAGCCACCGACAACTCGAACCACACTGTCTTGCCGCTCTTTCCCTGCCGGGTGCCCCAGCGCCGCGAACTGTGCGCGACCAGCTGGAGTCCGCGTCCGCCCTCGTCGTCCGGGGCGGCGGTGCGGGTCCGCGGCGGGTCGGGCAGCGGATCGGAGACCTCGACGAGCAGCGCCCCGGCGCCGAGCAGCACCATGCGCACGCCGATCGGCCCGCTGGCGTACCGCAGGGAGTTGGTGACCAGCTCGCTGACCAGCAGGACCGCGACATCGGCGGCGCCGTTCAGCCCCCAGTCGTCGAGCACCTGACGGACCATGGTGCGGGCGGTGCGCACCGCTCCGGGGTCGGCGGGGAAGCTCCACTCGGCGCTCGGCGCGCCGGAGGCCCTGCCGCGCCTGCGGACATCGGTGGTGCCGGGATCCGGGACCTCTGCCGCTGCGCTGTCGCTCACGCCGATCACTTCCCAGGCCGAGGGTCCCCCGCCGTACCCGGCCCACGCCGAAGGGGCCAACGAGGGGGCCAACGAAGGGGCTAACCAGGACATACCCGGTATTGAACGGCGAGTACCGCCCCCAAATGCACACAGTGGCACAAATAGCGCAAATCTCCTGGTAAAGCGCGGGCGCGAGGAAAGCGGGGAGGAATGCGAGGAGGCAAGCGAGAAGGGGCACGAGGGGGCGTGACGAGGGCGCAGCGGACCGGGCACCGGGCGTGCCGTCGGCGCCCGTCAGACGCGCCCTGAGCACGCCGCGGCGGCGCCCCCTACAACCGCGCGCCCGGGATCCCCACCGCGGGCCGGGACCCCAGCCGGCGCATCACCTCGGCGACCGCCGGACGGTCCTGGTCCAGCCAGTCGACCTCGCGCTCCTCACCGGGCCGCAGCCAGCGCAGCTCGTCATGGTCCTGGAGCGGCTCCGGACGGCCGGAGACCAGCCGGGCGGTCCACACCTGGAGCACATAGCCGGGCCGCAGCACCCACTCGCCCGGAATCCGCTCCACGGGGGCGGCGTCCACGCCCAGCTCCTCGTGCAGCTCGCGGACGAGCGCCTGCTCCGGCGTCTCTCCGTCCTCCACCTTGCCGCCGGGCAGCTCCCACCGGCCGGCCAACGCGGGTGGCGCGCTCCGCCGGGCGGCCAGCAGCCGCCCCCGCTCGCACACCGCACCGCCCACCACTACGCGCACCGTCGTCATGCGCGGCAGCCTACGTCCCCCGCCGGTCTTCCGCTCCCCGCCCGTCTCCCCTCGCGCCGCTCCTCAGGCGGCTCCCTGCCCGACCCGCTCGACCACGTAAAGCCGTTGATTGCCACGGGTGTCGAGGCGGTCGGCGACCCGCTCCGCCTCCGCTCGGGTGGCATAGCGGCCGACGCGATAGCGGTTGCCGCCTTCGTCCTGGCGGATGACGAGCCAGGGCAGCACGGTCTCGTCCTCGGTCATTGCGCCCCTCCGTCCGCCGCGCAGCGCGCCGCGGCGGCGCGCCCCTCCTCTGCTGATGCCGAAATCGCAATCCGCATATGCCCGAGCCTACGCCCGACCTTCACGCACCGGTTATGGAATTACACAAAGAGAGACCGAACCGGCCACCCGCGGGCCCTGGATCACCAGGTGCGGCCCGCGAGCGGCCGGGGTGCCCGAGGAGCTCGGGCGGTAGTGCACGGTGGGCCGGGGAAGCCCACGGGGAACGGTGCCTCAGGCGGTCGTCGCGGCCTTGTCGCCGCCCGTCTCGCCGCCCTTCGCACCGTCGGCCTCGCCGGCCGCCTCGGCCGCGGCGAGCTCCGCCTCGACCTGGACCAGCGACGGGTTGCGCCAGGCGCTGCGCACGCCCCAGTAGTAGAAGGCCAGCGCGATCGCCGCGACCACCGCGAGGTCGATGCCCGGCGGGAGGTAGCCCTGGCCGCCGAACTCCTTGCCGCCCAGATAGGAGACGGCCGCCATCGCCACGAGGTAGATCACCATCCAGGCGCCCGCCTTGAGGTGCGGCATCAGCTCGCGCAGCGGGCTGCGGCCCTGCTTCCACGGCCGGACGATCTCGTACCAGGCCCAGACCGGCAGCCCGATGGCCATGATGAAGATGACCTTGCCGGTGAGCGGCCACTTGCCCCAGTACAGGACCAGCGAACCGAAGATCATCGCGATCGGCGCGATGACCGGCATGGCGCGCAGCTGCACCGGCCGCTTCATCTGCGGCGCCAGCCGCCGCAGGCCCATCACCGCGACCGGCCCGGTGATGTACGAGATGACGGTCGCGACCGAGACGATCTCGGCGAGCGAGCCCCAGCCGCGGAAAACCGCGAGGAACATGAACGCGACGACGAGGTTCAGCACCAGCGCCGGGCGCGGGATGCCGGTCTTGGGGTCCACCTTGCCGAAGACGCCCGGCAGGTGACCGTTCTCCTGGACGCCCTGGATCATGCGCGAGGTGGTCGCGGCGTAGATCATGCCGGTGCCGGACGGCGAGACGAACGCGTCCGCGTACAGCAGCAGCGCCAGCCAGTTCAGGCCCCAGGCGAGGCCCAGCTCGGCGAGCGGGGAGTGGTAGGACAGGCCGCCCCAGCCCTTGCTGAGGTCGGCGGCGGGCACCGCGAAGAGGAAGGCGACCTGCAGCGCGAGGTAGATGACCAGCGCGATGATGATCGAGAAGGCGACGGCCTTGGGCAGCGAGCGGCCCGGGTTGCGGGCCTCACCGGCGAGGTTCAGCGGCGACTGGAAGCCGTTGTAGGCCCAGACGATGCCGGAGAGCGCCACACAGCTGAAGACCGCGCTCCAGCCGTTGGGGGCGAAGCCGCCGGCGCGGTCGATGTTGCCGGTGTCGAAGTGCGACAGGATCAGGGCGCCCGCGGTGAGGATCGGCACGACGACCTTGAAGACCGTGATCGCGGTGTTCGTCTTGGCGAACAGCGACACCGCGAACCAGTTCATGAAGAAGTAGAAGATCAGCAGCACGCTGGCCACCGCGACGCCGGAGCCGGTCAGCTCCGTGCCGTCGTACAGCGCCTTGGCCCAGCCGAAGTTCCACGAGCTCATGTACTGGACGGAGGCGGTCGCCTCGCCCGGGATCACGGACACGATGGCGATCCAGTTGGCCCAGGCCGCCAGGTAGCCCGCGAGGGAGCCGTGCGAGTACTGGCCGTAGCGGACCATGCCGCCCGCCTTGGGGAACATCGAGCCGAGCTCGGTGTAGGTCAGCGCGATCGTCAGGGCGACGACTGCGCCGATGACCCAGGCGAGGATCGCGGCCGGACCGGCGATGGCGGCGGCGCGCTCGGCGCCGAACAGCCAGCCGGAACCGATGATGGACCCGAGACCAGTGGCGGTCAGGGCGATGGTCCCGAGGGACCGACGGTAATTCGACGAGTGCGAGCCCTGCTCCGCACTCGTTGTCTTCGTCGTGGTCACGTGCTGGTCTCCTGGTCTTCCCCCGTGCCGTGCACAAACTTCGCCATCGTATGAGCGAATCCGAAGATCCGGTTCCCGCACCGGACAAAAAATCCCGCCGAGTTGAGCCTCTGTGAGGTTTCCAACACCGTTATCCGGACGGCATTCACCATCAAAACCGTGCAAACCGGACACTCAAGTCGGCTGGAAATCGCGGGCGTCGGACCCTGCGATTTGCGCAGGATCCCCACACACGGCGTCGACTTGGCGACCACGGGCAGTCCACGGGGGCACGGGAGCGCGCACGGCCGCCCCGGATATCCGACGAAACCCGGCACAACACCCCGCGCGGGGGCCGTCGCACCGCCCCCGCCGCTACTTCATCTACTTCGCCTACTTCACCGGCAGGTGGTACGCGACCCGATGGCGCGCCGCGAGCGCGATCACATCCGCCGTCTCGACCGGCCGGCCGCCCGCGAAGTACGTACGCGAGACGACCAGCACCGCATGGCCCGGCACCCCGCCCAGCGCCATCGCCTCCTCCGCCAGGCCCGGCCGTGCCCCGACCTCCTCGACGACGTTGTCCACCACCACGTCGATCGCGGCCATCCGCTCGACCACCCCGCGCCCGGCCAGCGGGCCCTCCTCCGGCAGCATCACCGGCGTCCGCCCGGTGATCTCCAGCGGCTCCCAGGAGGTGGAGAGCATCGACGGCTCCCCCTCCGCGCGGAACACATAGCGCGTCCGCATCACCTTGGCGCCCACCGGGATCCGCAGCCGGGCCGCCACCGCCGAACCGGCCGCCTCCTGCTCGCTGTTGGACTCCCAGGTGCCGCGCACCCGCTCGTCCGTCTGCTCCTGGCGGAACGGCGTGCAGCCCCGGTGGTGATAGCCGCCGCGGGCGATCCGGCGCGGCACCGGCTGCTCCCGCACATACGTCCCCGACCCGGACCGGCCCTCCACCAGTCCCTCGGCCATCAGGACCTTGCGTGCCTCCAGTGCGACGGTGTCGGAGACGCCGTACTGCTCGCGGATACGCGCCTGGGAGGGGAGCCGGGTGTGCGGGGCCAGCACCCCGTCGACGATCTTCTGGCGCAGGTCACCGGCGACGCGGAGGTACGCGGGCTGCTCACCGAAAGGCACGTGCCCCTCCCAACAGCTTGACAGTCAGCGACAGCGTGACAACCCCGCGTCGCCGACCGCAAGCCTGAGCCAGACATTTACGGACGGCGATCGCCGCAGCTCAGTTCCGTCTCTCCCGCGCCCGTCGCACCCCAAAACACCCGTTCCACGTCCGGCCGTGTCACCATCGCCACCGAGATCGCCACCGATCAGCAAGGGGCCGTGATGCCGATCGAGAACGCCGCCGTCAGCTCCCTCCGCCCGATGCCCGGCGACTGGCGGCGGGCGCTGGCCGTCGTGGCCCACCCCGACGACCTCGAATACGGCGCCGCGGCCGCCATCGCCGAATGGGCCGACGCCGGCCGGGACATCCGCTACCTCCTGGTCACCCGCGGCGAGGCCGGTATCGACGGCCTGGCGCCGCCGGAGTGCGCCGCGGTACGCGAGGCCGAGCAGCGCGCCGCCGCGGCGCACGTCGGCGTCCGCACCGTGGAGTTCCTCGACGGCCACCGGGACGGCGTGATCGAGCCCTCCCTGGCGCTCCGCCGCGACCTGGCCGCCGCGGTCCGCCGGCACCGCCCCGAGCTGCTGATCACCCTCAACCACCGCGACACCTGGTTCGGCACGCACTGGAACACCCCCGACCACCGGGTGGTGGGCCGCGCCGTTCTGGACGCCGCAGCCGACGCCGGCAACCGCTGGATCTTCCCCGAACTCGCCGACACCGAGGGCCTCGCGCCCTGGCCCGGCGTCCGCTGGACCGCCGTGGCCGGCTCGCCCCGTCCCACCCACGCCGCCGAAGTGGGCCCCGGCATCCCCCGCGCCGTCGAGTCGCTGGCCGCCCACACCACCTACATCAAGGCCCTCACCACCGCCGGCCAGGACCCGCACGCCTACGCCCGCGACTTCCTCGACCGTGCCTACGCCACCGCCGCCGCCCGCCACCACGGCCGCCCGGCGGTGCTGTTCGAGGTGTTCGCGCACTGAGACGCGTCCGAGGGGCCGGCTCAGGCGCCGGAGCGGAGACCGGTCAGGGCGAGGGCCAGGTGGAGGGCGGTGCCGGTGATCATCGCTTGTTCGTCGAGGGTCATCCGGTTGGAGTGGCACGGGGCGGCCTCACCGGGGGAGGTCCCGGGCGGACAGGCCCCCACGAGGACGAGGGCGCCGGGGACGCGTTCCAGGAGGTAGCCGAAGTCCTCGGCGGCCATGACGGGAGAGGGCAGCTCGACGGAGCGTTCCGGGCCGAGGAGTTCGGCGGCCAGGTCGAGGATCCGGGCGGCCTCTTCGGGGGTGTTGACGGTGGGGGCGCAGGCGTAGCTGTGGGTGACGCGGCAGGTGAGGCCGTGGGCCTCGGCGGTGGATTCGGCGAGCCGGGTGATGCGGGCCCACGCCTGGGCCCTCGATTCGGGGGTGTAGGCGCGGAGCGTGCCCTTGAGGACGCCGGATTCCGGGATGACGTTGGAGGTGGTGCCGGCCGTCACCGCGCCGAGGCTCACCAGGACCGGGGAGGCCGGATCGAAGCTCCTGGAGACCGTGCTCAGCAGGCCCGTGCCCAGGGTGAGCAGGGCCGGGATGGGGTCGTTGCAGGTGTGCGGCATGGACGCGTGGCCGCCGCGGCCGGTGAGGGTGATCTCGAACTCGTCGCAGGAGGCGAAGAAGGAGCCGGGTCTGGTGGCGACGACGCCGGAGGGGAGGTTGGGGTTGACGTGCAGGGCGAAGGCCGCGTCCACCGGCTCGTCCAGGAGCCCGTCCGCCAGCATCCGTTCGGCGCCTCCGCAGCCCTCCTCGCCGGGCTGGAAGACGAACTTCACGGTGCCCGCGACCTCCTCGCGCAGCTCGGTGGCCAGGAGGGTGGCGGCGCCCAGCAGCATCGCGGTGTGCATGTCGTGGCCGCAGGCGTGGGCCGCGCCGGGGTTCTGGCTGGCGAACGCCAGGCCGGTGTCCTCCGTCATGGGCAGCGCGTCGGTGTCGGCCCGCAGCAGGAGGGTGGGGCCGGGGCGGCTGCCGCGCAGGGTCGCGGTCACGGAGCTGCAGGTGCGGCCCCGGGTGACGGCCAGGTCCAGTCCTTCGAGCGCCTGGAGGACGGCCTGCTGGGTCCGTGGGTTGTGGACTCCCGTCTCCGGGTGGACGTGCAGATCGCGGCGCCAGCGGACCAGTTGGGGAAGCTGCTGTGCGACGCGGTCGAGCAGGTCGGTGCGCAGGGCGTCACGCATGGCCGGGGTGTGCCTTTCGCAGGGCCTTGGGCAGGGCGAGGACGACGATCAGGAAGGAGAGGCCGGCGCTGGCGGCCGCTCCGATGACGAGGGGGTCGTAGGAGTGCAGGGCGTCGAAGCTGAGCCCGCCGGCCTCGCTGGCCGCGAACGCGCCGACCTGGTGGAGACACCACATCAGCCCCAGGGCGAGGCCCTTGGCGCGCGGGTCCAGCGCGTTGAGCAGGTACATCGACCCCGCCACCACCGTGCCCATGTAGCTGATGCCGAAGAGCAGACCGAAGACCCAGGCGGTGAGGACGGAGGGGGCCACCACCATCACGACCAGTGACAGGGCCCGGATCAGATAGCAGCCCGCCAGCACCTTCAGGCCGTGGCCGCGGTCGCACAGATACCCGGCGACGAGCGAACCGACGATCTCCGCGGCGCCCAGGATCGCCATGGTGGTGCTCGCGGTGCCGCCGCCCAGACCGTGGCTGTCGAGGCTCGCCACCAGGTGCACGTCGACGAAGGACATGGTCACGCCGCAGCCGACGAAGGCGAGGCTGATGGTCCAGAAGACCGGGGAGCGCAGTGCGGCGCCGACCATACCGCCCTTGGCCTTCTCCGCTTGTTCCGCTGCCGGTTGCTCTCCTGCCGGCGCCGTCTTTCCGTCCTCTTCCGGCGCCTTCTTCTCTCCCGGCAGGAAGACGAGGGCCAGGAGCATGAGGGCGACCATGAGGACGCCCAGGGCGATGAACACCGTGCGCCAGGAGGTGCTCTTCTCGACGTAGATCCACAGGGGCACCAGCGCGATGAAGCCGACGGCCGTGCCGTTCATGAGGATGGCGTACGTCAGGCCGCGGCGGTGCGGCGGGAACAGCTCGTCGACCAGAACGCCCAGCGGAACGTAGGAGATCGCGGTGTACGCGATCGCCAGTCCCACTCCGTACACCACCGAGAACAGCGCGAAGGAGCTGATGACGCCGCCGACGAGGAACATCGCGCCGCCCAGTACCAGCCCGCCGGCCAGCGAGCGGCGGGCGCCCAACCGGTCGGCGACGAAACCCATGACGGGGGAGGCGATCGCATAGGCCAGCATGAACACCGACGGGGCGATGGCGAAGGTGCCGCGGCTCACCGAGAAGTCGTGCGCCATCGACACATAGAACACGCTGACCGTGTTCTTGATGGCGGACGACATCAGGGCGATGACGAAGCCCAGCGCGACTGCCACCAGGATGAAGGTCTTCGTGTGTGTCCGTTTCGCCGCCGGCGGGGAGTCCGGGCCGGGCCGGGCCTGCGTATCGGGCTCTGTCTCGTTGGTCGCCATGTCGTCCTTAGTCACTTGCCTTGGTGGTCGGTCGGCGCGGATCGGCCCGGAGTGTGCCGCTCGATCCGCCCCGGCGCTCGGGGCTCAGGCTTCCGGCGTCGGGTCCGCGCGCTCGTTCAGCTCCGCGAGTCGGCTGGTGACCGTGGCGGCCAGTTCCGCCACCTGGTGCCGCATGTAATGCCCGCGGTGCCGCTGTCCGTCGACGCGGACGTAGTCGTCGAGCACACCGTACGTGGTGAATCCGAGGCGGGCCCATACCTTATGAGCCTTGGAATCCTCCCGGACGTCGATGAGGAGCAGTTCGGTACCGAGTTCCGTCGCCTTCAGGCAGACGTGCCGGGCGAGTTGGAAGACCGCGGTGGTGCCGCGTACCCGTGGTGCGAGATATGCCTTCTCCACCTCCGCTATATGGCGGGAGTTGGGCATCGAGCGGGTTTTGATCACGCACATGGCCACGGTGCCCTCGGCGTCCTCGCCGAGGAGAACATGGCCGGTTCCTTTCGCCTTCAGTTCCTTCAGCCCGTCGACGAATCCGGTGAGTTGCTCCTCGGTCGGCCGGGCCGCGTATCCGAGGATTCCTTCGTCGGCGACGCTCGCGGCCAGCATGCCGGCCAATGCCTCGGCGTGGCCGTCCAGTTCGGCGGCCCAGTGCCAGCGCAGTTCAGCAGTCATCGCGTTCACTTACCCGGGTTTCTTCGTGTGGAGGTGGAATGCACGTGCCGTGTTTCAGGGCGCGGTGCGTGCCGTGTTCAGGGCATGGTGCGTGCCGTGTTCACGTCGCCGGCCGTTGCGGTGGACCGGGCGACGGCGCGCAGCCAGTTCCCGAAGAATCTGGTCGTGTCCGACCGCCAGTCGGCCAGGATTCCCTCCGTCGCCGACTCGGCCGGGAAGCTCGCCAGCAGGGCGGTGTCCCGCTGTTCCCGTAATTTCTCGGTATAGCGGAGTACCAGTTCCCGCGCCGTGGCATCCAGATAGGGTTCCGGAAGCTGCGGGAACTCGTCGGTCTCCCCGGCCAGATGGCGTCGCAGATCGCGCTGGTATTCGCGCAGCAGGGTGTCCCGGCGGTATTCGGGGTGCCCCTGGCAGAAGAGGTGGCGCAGTCCGTCCGGGCTCGCTGCGAGATGCCAGTCGTCGTCGCCGGTCTCCAGGAGGGGGACGACCCCCGCCCGGTGGAGTTCCGCCGCCGGCACACTGTTCCAGCGGGAGTGCGGCACGGGCACGCCGTGGGAGAGTCCGGCGGTGAGCACGTGGTCCGGGACGCTCACGCGGTGTTCGGCCACTTCCGTGTACTTGTCGGCCAGCCGTCGGCGCCGCAGCCCGTACAGCACATACAGCGCGGCGTGCGCCGACTGGCACGAGAAGAGGGTGGACGGCACCCGGTCCGCGGTGTCCTCGATGATGCGGCGCACCACGGCCAGCGCCGGCTCCGACTCGATGTCCAGCCGGGTCGGTTCGCTTCCGGTGACGAGCAGGGCGTCCGCCGCGACGAGCCGCCGCCAGTCGATGCCGCAGTGCTCGGGGGCGCAGTTCGGGTCGACGGCGTGGTATTCGAAGGCGAGGGACAGTCCGCTTTCCGTGGCCGCGGACTCGATCGCGGAGCGGAACATCTTCTGTGCCGGCCTGTTCGGGACGGCCGACATGAGGTCGACCAGCCCGATCCGCAGCGCTCGTCGCTCGGCGTCGTGGCGGGTGTGTGACATGCCGTATCCATTCACTCGGACGAAATGGTCACGTTGTCGAGTGCCTTGTCCAGGTCCGTGATGAGGTCGTCGATGTGTTCCAGACCGACGGAGAGCCGCAGCATGTTCCCGGTGATTCCGGAGCGCTCCCTGGCCTCGGGCGACAGGCGGCCGTGGGTGGTCGACGCGGGGTGCGTGATCATGGACTTGGTATCGCCGATATTGGTCGTCAGGGAGATCAGGGAAAGGTGGTCGGCGACCCGCCACGCCGTTTCCTGATCGCCGCGGACGGTGAAACTCACCAGACCGCCCGGGCCGGACTGCTGACTGTCGATCAGCTCGCGCTGTGGATGCGACCGCAGGCCGGTGAAGAAGACCTGTTCCACGGCCGGATGGCCCTCCAGCCATTCCGCCAGGAGCCGGCCGTTGCGGGAGTGCTCCCGCATACGGAGTTCCAGGGTCTCCAGACTCTTCAGGAAAACCCAGGCGTTGAACGGGCTCAGGCCGGGGCCCGCGGTACGCAGCACACCGCCGATCTCCTTGACGAGGTCGTCGCGGCCGACCACGACGCCGCCCCCGCACCGGCCCTGGCCGTCGATGTATTTGGCCGCCGAGTGGATGACGAGGTCGGCGCCGAGCGGAACGGGATTCTGCAGGGCGGGCGTGCACAGGGTGTTGTCGACCACCAGCAGAATTCCGTGCTCGGCGGCGAGCGCGGACAGCCCGCGCAGATCCGCCACGTGCATCAGGGGGTTGGTGGGGGTCTCCAGGACGAACATCACGGTGTTCGGCCGGACCTGACGGCGCCACTCCCCCAGGTCCCGCACGTCGGCGATGGTGGAGGACACCTGGAATTTCTTCAGATACGTCTGGAAGAGGCGGGTGGTGGTGCCGAACATCCCATCGGCCAGCACCACATGGTCACCGGCCTTCAACAGGCCGAGCGCGATTCCCAGATACGCGGCCATGCCGGACGCCACGGCGACGCCGGACTCCGCCTGCTCCAGCGCCGCCATGCGTTCTTCGAAGGCGGTCACGGTGGGGTTGCTGAAGCGCACATACACGTTTCCGGGACGCCGCCCGGCGAACTTCTCCGCGGCGTCCTCGGCGTCGTCGAAGACATAGCTCGACGTGAGGGCCAGGCCCTCGCTGTGGGAGTCCGAGAGGTCCTGGTACTGGCCGGCCCGTATGGCGCGGGTGGCGAACGATTCCGAGGTGAGGGGTTGAGTCACGGCGAATTGCGCTCCTTGATCCGTCCAGCGGCGTCGGCACACCGGAAACCGGACTGCGGCGGCGGTGTGCGCCACTCACACCGGCGCACAGGGAATTGACGCGAATACCGGCGGACTGCGGCGGCGGGCCGCCTCGTCAGATCGCCTCAGGAGAAAATGCGTTTCGGGCACCTGCCGCGGAAATGGGGCGCGGAATACTCCCGATTGCGTCCCCATTTCCGTGGACCGGGTGGGCGGGCGCTCCTCAGAGCCGGCCGGCCTTGTACTCCTGGTAGATGCCCTCGTACATGTTGTAGAAGAGGTCGCAGGTGTGTCCGACCGCGTAGAGCGCCTCGGACTGCTGCTCGTCGGTGGTGCAGATGTCGGCGACCAGGTCCAGGCCGTGCCGGACGTGGTGGACGTCCTCCTCCTGGTGCACGGAGAAGAACAGCAGGTCCTCGTCCTTGAGGCCGTAGACCCGCTTGAAGAGGACATCGCGGGCGTCCGCGCCGCGGGTCTCCAGGTTCTGGCCCTCGCTCGCGATCATCACCGCGGCCGCCCCGATGTGGTAGGTCTCGGGGTTCTTCACGGCGGTCATGCGGTAGTCGATGAGTTCCTGGGTGGCCGGCAGCGCCGTTTCGGCGTCCCGCGTGGCGTCGTCGATGCCGATGGCGCGGAGGAAGTCCTCCATCAGCTGCACGTGGTTCTTGGTCTTGGAGATCCGGCCGGTCTCCTCCTCGTAGAGGTTGAAGAGGAGCCGGCGCTTGTGCTTTCCGTCCGTCTTCGGGCAGTAGTAGAAAAGCGTCTCTATGTAGTCCAGGAAGTGCTTCGTCAGCTGGTAGCCCTGCAGCGCCACCTTCTGCAGCGTGTGCCGGTCCGGCTTCTCCGGGTCGAAGAGAATGTCGAACATGGGGTGGGAGAGCGTGAGCTTGTTGTGCAGGGTACGCTCAAGTTCGTCGCGGAACGCGTCTCGATCCATCGGCATGCCTGGGCTCCTCTACCTGATTTCCGGTACTTGGCGGCGGCTGGTGGCCAAAAGGCTAGATGAAGGCCATTTCAAAACCCTGTTATGCCGATGTCATCGCGGATATACCGATGTCATCGCGGAACCGGGCGGGTGGCGGCCGTATACGACCGCCGCCCGCCCGGCGTACGGCCCGCGGGGCGTACGCGCGGGCCCTGGCCGTGACCCCTCGGACACGCCCTAGTCGCCGTGGTCGGGGTGGCCGCGCGCGCCGAACAGCCGACGGCAGCCGGCGGCCAGGTCCGGGGTGCAGGCGCCCACGCCGCACTCGACGGGCTGTGCGGACAGCGCGGGCAGCAGCCTCGCGCGCTCCGCGTCGTAGCGGCGCGGCGACGGTGCGCCGTTCGTCATCGAGGCCAGGCCGGGGCCGCGCGGCAGGTCCGCGCCACCGCGGACGGCGGCGAACTCGCCACCGCACGCCGCGCGATAGGCGCGGACGGCGGGCGTCAGAGGCGGGCGGGCGAGGGCGGCCGCGACCGCTCGGCGTTCGGCCGCGAGGTCGCCCACGCCGCGGGGTGCGCAGGGGACGGGACCCGCGGCACCCGCGGCAGCGCCCACGCTCCAGCTACCGGGCCCGACGCCGTTCCCCCCTGCCCATCCCGCCTCCGCAGCCGCACCGGCCTCCACGACCGCGGCCTGCTCCATCGCGTAAAGACGGACCAATTCAGGCAAGCGATAACGGAGTTGTCCGGCCCGTCCGGTGTCCCTCACCTCGACGAGCCGGGCGTCCACCAGCTCCTCCAGCAGACTCTCCAACGCGGCGGCGGGCAGGCCGAGCAAGGGGGCGGCCACCCACTCCCCGAAGTCGGTCAGGGCCAGCCGGGCCAGCCCGTGCAGCAGCCGCCTGGCAGCGGGGCCGATGCTCTCGTACGACGGCCGGAGACTGGCACGGACGGCCAGCCGGTCGTGGCACAGCTCGTCCAACCGCCGCCGCTCGTCGGCCAGTCGCGCCACGGCCCGCGCCAGCGACCAGTGCGGCTTGGCCGCGAGCTTGGCGCCGACGATGCCGACCGCCAGCGGCAGCCGGCCGCAGTGCCCGACCAACTCCCGCGCGGCCTCCGGCTCGGCCCCGGTGCGGCCGGCGCCCACGATGCGCCTCAGCAGTTCGACGGCTTGCTCCTCGGAGAAGACTCCGAGCTCGAAGACGTTCGCCGTGGACACCACGCCGACCCTGGCGCGGCTGGTGATCAGCACGCCACAGCTGCCCGTCCCGGGGAGCAGCGGGCGGATCTGCTCGGTGCCCGCCGCGTCGTCGAGAACGATCAGGATGCGGCGGTCCGCCAGTAACGCACGGTAGCGCTCGGCACGCTGCTCGACCCCCTCGGGGATCGCCGCCGCGGGCAGGCCCAGTTCGCGCAACAGCCGTGCCAGCGCCTCCCCGGGCGCTACCGGGCGGGCGGTTGTTGCCCGCAGGTCGATGTAGAGCTGCCCCCCGGTGAAGGCCGGACGCAGCCGGTGCGCCACATGAACCGCCAGGGTCGACTTGCCCGTTCCGCCGGCGCCCACCACACCGACGACCGGCACCGGGCCGGTGGCCGGCGCCAAGATGCCCTGAATCGCGGCGATTTCGGTTTCCCGACCGACGAACTCCCCGGTGTCACCGGGGAGCAGGCAGGGACCGGTCGATGGCACGGCCGCGGCCGACACGGTGGAAGCCTCCGCGACGGGCACCGAGGCGGGCACCGCAGCGGGCCATGCGGTGGGAGCGCCCGGGGCATCCGGGGCGACCGCTGCCCCGCGTTCCCCTCCAACGACGTTCGACCGCACCGGACCCACCGGCCCCACGGAACTCACGGGACTCACGGGATGTACGGAACCCACAGGACTCACTGGCCCCACCGGCGGAAGAGTCCCATGCAGAATGTCGTGATGCAGCTGCCGGAGCTCGGCTCCCGGAGCCACCGCGAGTTCGCTCTTCAGCAGCTCGCTGGTCTCCCGGAAGACGCGCAGCGCGTCGGCCTGGCGCCCGGAATGATAGAACGCGGTCATCAACTGGGCCCGGGGGCGCTCGAAAAGTGGGTGTTCCTGAATGAAGCTGGACAGCTCGGATATGAGGTGCTCGTACTGCCCCAACTCCAGCTGGATCTTCGTGCACATCTCCCGCAGCGCGACCCGCTTCTCCTCCCAGGCGTGCACGTCCGACTGCCACACCTGGCGCGAGATGCCCGCGAGCAGCGGACCGCGCCAGAGCGACAGCGCCTCCCCGAGGAGCTCGACCGCCGCTTCGTTCTCACCGGCGGCCCGCCGGTCGGCGGCTTCCTTGCCCAGTTGCGTCACCCGGCGCGTATCGAGCCGGAGGGCGTGGGTCTGCAGGCGGTACCCCGGCGCGTCGGTGACGATCAGGTCGCCCGCGGCGCCGGCCTGTGTCAGCTTGCGCCGCAGGAGGGAGACGCACACGGCGACCTGGTTGCTGGGGTCGGCGGGCGGCCGGTCCTCCCATACACAGTCCACCAGGCGCTGGACCGGAACCGTCTCCCCGGCGCGCAACAGCAGCGTCCCCAGTACGGATTGCAGTCGCGGGGCCGTCATCTGAAGCCGCCGGCCGCCCACTTCGATGTCCAGCGGCCCCAGTAAGCGGCATTCCAGAACGCTACTCGTCGACGCGGCCACGGCAATTCCCCCTTGTGAGCACTTCTTACCCGCGGGGGCCCACGCCCCGCGAGCCTGCGGAACTAGCGTTCACCGCACCCAGAGTAGGGGCGCGCAGCGCTCCTTGGCGGCTGTGACATCACGGCGAGGACGCCGTGGCGGCGAAGCGGGCCGTGACGCAGGACGTCATGCGCCGACGGAAGCGCCCGACTCCTGAGCGGCAAGATCATCACGGGTATTAATGCAGCCCACAGATAGCCCCTCAAGGTCCCGTCCCACCATGTGAGACACCCCTCACCCACCGAACAACACCCACACCCACCCCCGAACACCCCACGACGCACACACCACCATTCCCCCTTCCCCCCACCACAAGTCCGTGACCTGCAGAAACACACCCCGAGATCGCGCCCGGCGCCAGATCCGGCACCGCGGCGACGTACCAGCACCGACGAGCGCATGGCCGACCCGGCACCCGGCATCCCGATCGAGGACATCATGAGGGAGACGCTGGCGCGCAGTGAGTGAGTACCGCGCCGTCTTCCGACCGGGCATCGCTCCACCGCCTACGGCACCTGAACGCCCCTGACGTCACATCAGGACATCCCTCACCGATCCGACACGGGATCGACGAAGAGGTCGGGCTCGACGGAGCCCGACCTCTTCTGACCTGCATGTTCGCCACACCGAGCGACGTGGCGTCGGAGGCGTTGGTTCAATGCGTTCGTTCAGATGCGTTTGCTCAGTGCGTTTGCTCAGATGCGTTTGTTCAAAGGCGCATCGCTCAGCCATCCGTGGACCTGGCCCCGACGGGCGCGCCGGCAGGGCACTGCCTCTCAAGAGGAAGCGAAGCGCTGATCACTGGCCAGTGCGGTCAGGTCATCGAGGGCTGGTCTTACGGCGGCGCATCCACCACACCAGGCCCCCTCCCAGAGCGACCAGTGCGGCAGCCATGCCGGTGATGAGGCCGATGGGGATGTCGGAGCCCGTGTGGGCGAGGTCGCCGTTCGGGTCCTTGGTGGCGGGTGGGCTGGGATGCGTGCCTCCGTTGTGGGTGGGGTTCGGGGGTGGACTGCCGGGGTGGTGCGTCGGGGAAGGTTCACCCGTATGTGAGGGTGTCGGCGTCGGGGTGGGCTGGTCGCCGCCTCCGGTGGCGCCGGCTGCGTTACCGCCGATGTACAACTCGTCGGTGTCCCGGTAGGAGGTGTCGTCGGACCTCAGGGACGTCTTGGTCGTCGTGTCCAGGGTGCGGTACTGGAGGCCGAATTGGGCGCTGGTGATGTTCCGCTTCGGGCTCTTGGAGAAGTCGACGCCGCCGACGGTGTAGATGTAGACCGTCCCGCCGACAGGCAGCTTGTACTTGAAGTCGCCGTTCTTGTAGGACCTGACCATCTCGTCGTAGACGGTCTTCTTGTCCCAGTTCTTGTTCTTTCCGCGCAGCGGCCACCGCTTGAGATCATTGCTGTCGATGATCTTGTGGAAGTCGGTGGGATTCTTCGCGTCCTGCCGGCGGATCCACTCCGCAGCCACACGTGAGGTGTAGACGCGGCGCAGGTCGGCGTAGAAGGGGTCGCTGTTGACCTTCTTCTCGACGATCGGGATGATCTCGCGGTTCAGCACGCTCATGTTGTGCCGGATCTGCTCTTTGCTCAGCTTGCAGGATCCGCCGGGCCCCGGGGTGTTGTAGTCCTGGGCAACCGACTGGACCTTCAACGGCGCGTCCAGGATGTATATCCCGCCGTCCTGCTCGCGCACCTTGGCGGGCCTGGGGGTGATCCAGTTTCGGGTGGAATTCATGCACGGCTTGCCGTCCACGGTGGAGATCCCGTACCAGAACCGTTTCCCCGCAGGAGTGTCGGGGTTCATGGCGCGCGCGTAGTCGTGCTTCATCTCCATGTCGGCCTGGAGCAGGACTCGGCCTGCGTCGGTCTTCGCGAACGCGGAGTCCATGATCCGGTCGGGCTGGTCCGGGTTGAGGTTGACCCACATCTTGTCCGGTGTCAGCGCGAGCCAGGTGAAGAACGCGTCCGAGGCAAGGTCCATTTTCTCCTTGCCGCCCCAGGACGGGTTGGTGTCAGGGTTCTTCGTCAGATCGGCGTGCATGGAGTAGTCCATGCCCCTGCCTTTGACGGGTGTGCCGACGTAGCGCAGCTCCAGCGTGGAGAAGTCCACTCCTCCGGGTCCGCCGCGCGGGAGCGTGCCGCGGACGTCGATCCTCCGTGCGGCGCCCTGCTGACGGCGCGCGTCCTCCGGGGTGGGAGGCGAGTTGTAGGCGCGGTCGTTGGCCGGACCGCGGGTTCCCTTGTTCGGGTCCGGGGCGAACCAGCGGTCCTCACGCGAGTAGCCACGGATCGGGACGGTGCGCGCCACCCCGTTGTACTGGCGCTGGAAGCCGCGGACCTGGTTGGTCTTGCCGCGTTCGGCGGAGACGTCTTTGTCGAGCTGCTTGATCTTGTCGGCGTCTTCCTGATCCCACTTCTTTCCGCCTGTGTAGCGCAGCGTGTGATCAGGCTTCTCCTTGAGGATGGTGCGATCGGCCCTGAGTTGGTCATCGCGCGGCTTGGAGTTCGACTTGAACTCGTTGAACTCCAAAGTGCGCTTGTTGTAGGCGTCGTAGCGGCGAGAGGCAATCAGCTTGCCGTTCTCGTCGTAGACCTTGACATCGACTTCGCACAGCCAGTCCGGACCGACGAGGTTGAAGTCCTTGACCAGACGACCTTCGAACGCGGCGCCCTTACGGTTGTTCTCCTGCTTGCCGACGTAATCGATGGTGAACCAGTTGGTGAAGTCGGCGTCGGGGCGTCCGGTGGCCAGGAACCGGGCGTAGATCGCGGTCGCACGATCTTCCGGCTTGCCGGTCTTGGTGGCGTAGCGCGACCAGCGGTCGGCCTGCTTGCCCGGGGTGGGTGCGTCGGAGAACTTCGAGGCGACACGTGCCTTGTCGGCGGCAGTGGGGGCCTTCAGCCCGTCGAACGCCTTGCCGGGCAGGTCGTAGTTGTAGTTTTTCGGGTCTCCCTTCCAGATGTCGAAGTTGTCCGGCCCCGCGGGAAAACCCGAGTTCGACGGACTCTTGGCGAACTCGCGCCCGAGGTGGAACTTGTCACAGCGCTTACCGCCCGAGATGACGACCTTGTTCGCTGCCCAAGCATCCGTGACACCGGAGCCGGGCAGACCGGTGACGGTCACCGCTCCGGCGAGGCCTAACGCGGCCAGGACGCGGGAGACGGGCCTCCACCGTTTCGGTGGGCTTATGGAGTGCATCAATTACGGCGTCTTTCCCTCGTGTGGGGGCACTGAGGGGTGGTGACGGCGCGCGGTGCCCCCCGTGACATGTGCGCCGACCGGCCCCCACCGTAGCGACCCGCACCGGGGAAGGACTGACTTTCACAACTCTTTCAACATGTCAAGTACCCTGAATACAGGGCGAGTTGATCACCCGTCCAGGAACCACAGATCTTCCATGCTGCCGGTGTAATCCTCGGTGTGCCGCACCCTGAACACGCTCGTCTGCAACGGCCACGGCCATGGGTCCGCCTCCCCCAGCGCCAAACCGCACAGCCCCGACCAGTCCATCTGCCCCGGATCGTCCGCCCACTCGACGCCGTGGGCTTCCGGAACGGGCGGCGTCAGATCCAGCGCCGCGAGAAGTGCATCGGGCTCTCCGACGACCTCCCACGGCTCCATCGCCGGCCATCCGCACGCGTACAGCATCGTGCCGCAAGGAAGTCGCACGATGTCCTCGGTGTGGCTCTCGCCGCAGTCGACATCGACCCTGCCCACGATCCGGGCATCCGGGTAGCGCCGCGAAAGCGCTGCGGTCTCCTCCAGCAGGTGCCGGCCGGTACCGTCGTCGGCAAGCGCTGGGTCCGATATCCCGGTCACGTTTCCCCATACGCCCACGCGCACCAGATCGAGATCGGATCGCGTGTTCAGATACAAGCCCTCGTTGGCCGGCACGGGCGGCAGGACCTCCAGTACCTCTTCCACGGTAGGGAACGCTTCGGCGAAACGGCGGGCCGCGTCCGGGTCGTTGGCGGGAAGAGTTCTGGCGCTCACGGTGAAGGGCTGCGTGACGAGGGTGAGGGAGTAGTCGCCCCCGCCGCGTACCATCGTCTCCGGCCCAATGGTCCAGTAGTCATGGTCGCTCATGGGATCACGGTAGCGGCGCCTTGCACCTCCCCTCCCGACCTCCTCAACTTAAGCCCACCGCCATCCCGTTCCGCCCGTCGGGTCCGTCCGGTCTGGTCGGGCGGTCGGTCGGGCCGGCGAAATGGGGGCGGCCGTTGACCGAGACGGGCGTACGTAGCGGATGAGGTTTCGTGCCGGCGGACGGACGATCGCGCCGCTATGAGTGATGAGTGAGGAAGCGTCAGGTCAGGACTTCTTGACCACGCTGGACTTGAGCTGCATGGAGCCGAACCCGTCGATCTTGCAGTCGATGTCGTGGCCGTCCACTCCGTCCACGAGCCGGATGTTGCGCACCTTGGTGCCCGCCTTGATCCCGGTGGGGCTGCCTTTGACCTTCAAGGTCTTGATCACGGTTACCGAGTCGCCGTCTGCGAGGACGTTGCCGACCGCGTCCCGGATCATCTTGCCTCCGGTGTCACCGGCGGGTTCAGCGGACGCGGGTGACCACTCGTGCCCGCACTCGGGGCAGATCAGGAGCGTGCCCATCTCGTAGGTGTACACGCTGGAGCACTCGGGGCACGGCGGCAGATTCTCGGTCACGGAGACAGTGTATTTGAGGTCGCGGCGGGATCGTAAATTGCAAAAATATGCAATTGCCTACATGCTGTGGCGGTCGTGCCCGTAGTAGCCGCGGGCACGACGCCCAAGGAATGCCCCGCCGACGGTGGGGCTGTGTATTGAGTGATCGAGGACGTTCGTGCTGGTCCCGCTGTATCAGGCCAAGGCTGAGTTCTTCCGGATGCTGGGGCATCCGGTGCGTATCCGTGTGCTGGAGCTGCTGCAGGACGGGCCGATGCCGGTTCGGGGTCTGCTCGCGGAGATCGAGGTCGAGCCGGCGGCACTGTCGCAGCAGCTGGCGGTGCTGCGCCGCTCGGGCATCGTCACCTCCACGCGCGAGGGCTCCACCGTCGTCTACGAGCTGGCGGGCGGCGATGTCGCGGAGCTGATGCGGGCCGCGCGGCGGATTCTGACGGAGATGCTGGCCGGGCGGAACGAGCTGCTGGCCGAGTTGCGGGAAGCCGAGGTCGGCGCCGAGTGAGCGCTCCGCTGCTGAGCCGGGCCTGGGCCCCGGTCCGTTCTGTGCTGCCTGGTCGCGCTGATCTGGCGGCGATGGGCCGTAATCCGCGGCGGGATCTGCTGGCCGGGCTGACCGTGGCCATCGTGGCCCTGCCGCTTGCGCTGGGTTTCGGTGTCTCCTCGGGGCTGGGGGCGGAGGCCGGGCTGGCGACCGCGGTGGTCGCGGGCGCGCTGGCCGCACTCTTCGGTGGCTCAAACCTGCAGGTGTCCGGGCCGACCGGGGCGATGACTGTGGTCCTCGTCCCGATCGTCGCGCAGTACGGGCCAGGCGGTGTGCTCACCGTCGGCCTGATCGCCGGGCTGATGCTGATCGCCCTCGCCGTGGCGCGGGCCGGCCGGTACATGCAGTACGTGCCCGCCCCGGTGGTGGAGGGCTTCACCCTGGGTATCGCCTGCGTGATCGGGCTGCAGCAGGTACCCAACGCGCTGGGCGTGGCCAAGCCGGAGGGTGACACGGTCCTGGTGGTGACCTGGCGCGCGGTCGAGGAGTTCGTACGGCACCCCGACTGGACGGCCGTCTGCCTCACGTTCGCCGTGGCCGCGATCATGCTGATCGGCGCCCGATGGCGGCCGGCCATCCCCTTCTCCATCGTCGCGGTGATCGCCGCGACCCTCGCCGCGCAGCTCTTCCACTTGGACGCCGCGAAGCCGATCGGTGACCTTCCGGCCGGCCTGCCCGCGCCGTCGCTGTCCTTCCTCGACCCGGGCGCGCTCGGCTCCCTGCTCGCCCCGGCGGTGGCGGTGGCGGCGCTGGCCGCGCTGGAGTCGCTGCTGTCGGCGTCGGTGGCGGACGGCATGACCGTGGGGCAGAAGCACGATCCGGACAAGGAGCTGTTCGGGCAGGGCCTGGCAAACCTCGTCGCGCCGCTGTTCGGCGGCGTCCCGGCCACCGGCGCGATCGCCCGTACCGCCGTCAATGTGCGCACAGGTGCGGGCTCGCGGCTCGCCGCCCTCACCCACGCCGCCGTCCTCGCCGTGATCGTCTTCGCGGCCGCGCCGCTGGTCTCCAAGATCCCGCTGGCCGCGCTGGCGGGCGTGCTGCTGGCGACCGCGGTCCGCATGGTCGAGGTCGGCTCGCTGCGGGCGATGGCGCGGGCGACCCGCTCGGACGCCGTCGTCCTGGTGCTGACCGCGGTGGCCACCCTCGCCCTGGATCTGGTCTACGCAGTCGTCATCGGCCTGGTGGTGGCGGGCTCGCTGGCTCTGCGGGCGGTGGCCAAGCAGGCCCGGATGGAACAGGTCTCCTTCGCGCCACACCTCCCGGGCGCAGACAGCGAGGAGGAACAGGCCCTGCTCGCCGAGCACATCGTCGCGTACCGGATCGACGGGCCGCTGTTCTTCGCCGGCGCGCACCGCTTCCTGCTGGAACTGGCCAAGGTCGCCGACGTACGGGTGGTGATCCTTCGCATGTCGCGGGTGACGACCATCGATGCCACCGGAGCGCTGGTCCTCAAGGACGCCGTGGAGAAACTGAACCGGCGCGGCATCGTCGTGATGACGTCAGGCATACGGCCCGGCCAGCGCCAAGTCCTGGAATCCGTGGGCGCGTTGGAGCTGCTGCGGCTGGAGGGCCGGGAGTATGCCACCACCCCCGAGGCCATCGCAGGCGCCCGTGCCCACCTGCAGCGCACCGGAGTCCTTCCCCTCCCCGCCCAACGGCCCCAACCCGCTTCCCTGATCGCCGAGGAGGCCGCCTCATGACCACCCCGCCCACCGCCGCTCGCCGCATGGTCGACATCTCCGGCGAGGAAGCCCTCTACCTGCTCGCAGGCGCTGCCCAGGGACGGCTGATGTACGAGCAGCGGGAGGTGACAGCCGTGCGCCCCGCCTCCCACGTTCTGGAGTACGGACGCCTGATCGTCCGCGCGCCGGTCCCGGCCGCTGCCCTCACCGGGCGGGTCACCGTCACCTACCACGCAGACCACGTCCACCCGACAACCGGCACCGGCTGGGCCGTGACCGCCTCCGGACTGGCCGAGGCCATCACCGAGCAGGGCGAGGCCGCCCACTACCGGCGCACCCTTGTCGGCTGGTCCCACGGCCCGCACGACACACTGCTGCGCATCCATCCGCAGACTGTCAACGGCTACCGCTTCGCGCACGCCGCCGGTCCCGCCGAGGCGCAGCCCGGCGCAGGAAGGCCCTCGTCCCGGTGACCGCCCAGCCCGTTGCCCTGCCGATGCGCTCTGTGCTCGTCGCGCCGAATGTTCCCGCCTCGGTCCGGTTGGCTCGCGAAACGGCCGAGCTGACCTTTGCGGGCTGGCGCATCAACCTCGGTCATCCCGTCCTGGGGCCGGCCCTGCTGGTGCTCAGCGAGCTGGTCACCAACAGTGTCCAGCACGCCGCTGAGTACTCGCCTCAGATCACTGTCACCTACGCGGCAGGCGCCGACGTGCTCGCCTTCGCCGTCCACGACCGCGACCCCTACGTACCCGATCCCCTCAGTTTCCCGCAGAGCCCCGGAGGGCTGGCCACCGTCGCCGAGCTCACCGCCGAGTGGGGCGGCACCTGGACGGTACGGCCGGACGCGGACGGTGGCGGCAAGAGCGTATGGATCACCCTGCCGCTGTGACCTGACCTCATCGGCCCACGCGATCGCCGAGGCCGCCCGGCAACTGGCCGTACATGGCAGGCCGTTGGAAGTCGCCGCGAGGCAGCAGTGGCGCACGTCGCCGAGCATGAGGGCGCCGCCGAGGAGGTCATGGACGACAAGAGCGGTGATGTCGCAGTGACCCCAGGCAGGATTGCCCGGTTGCCAATCTGCGGCATCGTCGGGCGAGCAGGTGTCGGCGGCCCAACTCGCGCGGAAGGCACGGTCGATATCGATCAGGCTCCACGGTGTCATGCCGTGCAGTGTGCCGGTCGGCACCGATATGCGCCCCGTCCGCAGCGAGCGGCTCCACCGAACGCAACCAGTGGCCCGGCAGCACCACCGGAGCAGGTCACTGCCGGGCACGGCCCCCTCTCCTCTCCCCACGGAGAGGAGAGGGGCTGAGGGATGTGGCGCCCGCGCCGCGCAGGGGTGTGATTCGCACGAATCTCCCTCCGAAGACTTCGGGAGTTGCTAATTTTAGCAATTCACGAGGCCATGACCGTGGGCAAGCTGGGCGAGGATGGCCGCATGACGTTGACGAATGGGTGGACGGGATGCGTGGGAGAGCGGTCACTGTGGCCGTCGAGGGCTGGCAGGAGGCCGGTCCGGTGAGCGCGCCGCTGTATCAGCTGAAGGCTGAGTTCTTCAAGACCCTGGGGCACCCGGTGCGGATTCGGGTGCTGGAGCTGCTGAGTGAGCGTGAGCATGCGGTCTCGGAGATGCTGGCGCAGATGGAGGTGGAGCCGGCGTTTCTGTCCCAGCAGCTCGCGGTTCTCCGGCGCGCCAATCTGGTCGTAACCCGCAAGCAGGGTTCGGCCGTTTATTACTCGTTGACCAGTCCTCATGTGGCGGAGCTGCTGAAGGTGGCGCGCACCATCCTCACCGGGGTGCTGACCGGGCAGGCCGAGCTGCTGGCGGACCTGCGGGCCGCTACTGCGGAAGGCAAGCCGGGCCGCGCACCGTCGTAGCCCCCTCCGACGGCGGCCGTCCCCGGCGCAGTCCTGCGCTCTGGTGGCAGCAAGGGGGCGGCCGCTTCGCGCTTGGTGAGGCACTGGGATCGCTGACGTGTAGGAGTCTGTGATGAGCCTGTTGCGCAAGATCCGTGACACCGGGCGGGTGGCGGAGCCCGCTCCGCCACGACCGCGGACCGCACCTCCACCCGCGGCCCGGGATCTGGGTGGCTCCGCGCAGGTGCGCTGTGTCGACGCGGGCTCGTGCAACGGCTGTGAGATCGAGATCGCGGCGGCCTTCGGGCCGGTGTACGACGCGGAGCGGTACGGCGCCCGGATGGTGGCCTCGCCCCGGCACGCGGATGTCGCGCTGGTGACCGGCCCGGTGACGCGGAACATGGCCGAGCCGCTGCGCCGCACCGTCGCCGCGATGCCCGAGCCCCGGGTGGTGGTGGCGGTGGGGGACTGTGCCGTCAACTGCGGTGAGTTCTCCGGAGGTTATGGGGTCGAGGGGGCGGTCGGTGATGTGGTGCCGGTGGATCTGGAAGTGCGCGGATGCCCGCCGCGACCTGAGGAGATCGTGGCGGCGCTGCGCACCGTGACCGGCCGGTGAACGTGATCGGGCCCGCGCTCGGCGCGGCATCCGCGCTGGCCGGCGCGGGCGCCGTGGCAGGGACGCTGGTGCCGGCACGGGGACGGTCAGCCGTGGTGGGAGCCTGTACGGCGGGGGCGGGGGGTGCCGGACTCGCCGCGGGTGTCGCGGCATTGGGCGGTGTGCGGTGGTCGATCGACCTTCCGGGTCTGCTGCCGCTGGCCGGGGTACGGCTGGCCGTGGACCCGTTGTCGGGGCTGTTCATGGCGGTGGCCGGCGCGGTGGTCGCAGGCATCGCCGTGTACGGGATCGGGTACACGGGGCGGGGTGCGCACGGTGCCTCGTCGCGCGGGGCGCAGGCCGTACTGCCGCCGTTCGCCCTGACGCTGGTGCTGGTCCCGGCGGCGGCCTCGGTCTCCACGTTCCTGGTGCTGTGGGAGGTCATGGCGCTGACTTCGCTGCTGCTGGTGCTGGCCGAGCACCGGGAGCGGGCCGAGGTACGGCGCGCCGGGCTCTGGTACGCGGTGATGACGCACCTGGGGCTGGTGCTGCTGCTGGCGGGGCTGGCGCTGTTCGCCGCGCGGGCCGGGGGCCAGAGCTTTGCCGCGCTGCGGGCCGGAGCGGCCGGGATGCCGCCGTGGGTGCGCGCGGCAGTGTTCGTGACGGTGGTGGCGGGGTTCGCCTCGAAGGCGGGCGGAATTCCGCTGCACGCCTGGCTGCCACGGGCCCACCCCGAAGCCCCCAGCCACGTCTCGGCGTTGATGAGCGCGGCCATGGTCAACCTCGGGATCTACGGGATCGTGCGAGTGGGCTTCAATCTGCTGGGCGGGGGCCCGATGTGGTGGTGGCTGGGGCTGATCGCGGTCGGCTCGGTGTCGGCGGTGTACGGGATCCTGCAGGCGGCGATGGCTTCGGACCTCAAGCGGCTGCTGGCGTACTCGACGAGCGAGAACATGGGGCTTGTCCTGGTCGGCATCGGGGCGGCAGGGCTGTTCGCGGCGACCGGCAACGGGCCGCTGGCCGCGCTCGCGCTGGTGGCGGCGCTGCTGCACGTGGTCAACCACGCGGCGTTCAAGGCGCTGTTGTTCTGCGCGGCCGGATCGGTACTACGGGCCACGGGGCTGCGGGACCTGGACCGGCTGGGGGGCCTGCGGGCACGTATGCCACTGACGGCCGGGCTGTTCGCGCTGGGGGCGCTGGGGGCGGTGGCGCTGCCGCCGGGGAACGGGTTCATCAGCGAGTGGCTGCTGTTGCAGTCGTTGATTCACGGTCTGGTGGTGCCGGGGGTGGCCACGGCGATCGTGCTGCCGCTGGCGGTTGCGGTGATCGCGCTGTCGGCCGGGCTGGCGGCGGCGGTGTTCGTCAAGGCCCTGGGGGTGGGGTTCTTCGCCCGGCCGCGCAGCGAGTCGGCCGAGCGGGCGGTGGAGAGTCCGTCGGCGATGCTGGTGGGGATGGGGCTGCTTGCCGCCTGTTGCGCGGGACTGGCCCTGGTTCCCGGGGTGTTGGGGAGCGGGTTGGACCGGGCGGTTACGGCGGCCGGTCTGACGGGCGCCAAGGCGCTGTCCGGCGGTGGTCTCCAGGTGCGGTTGCAGCAGGTGCCGGCGTCGCTGGCGCCGCTGTGGGTGGTCGCCGCACTCGCCACGGTGCTGGCGGTGGCGGCCGGGCTGCCCCGCCTGATCGGGCGTCGCCGCCGGCGGCGGAAGAACGCCCGGCTGTGGGACTGCGGAGGGGGCGCGCCCACTCCGCGCATGGCCTATACGGCCACCTCGTTCGCCGAGCCGCTGCAGCGCGTCTTCGATGACGTGCTGGCGCCGGAGCAGGACGTGGATGTCACCCCCGTCCGCGAATCCGCCTACCTGGTGGAGCGGGTGCGCTACCAGCGGCGGGTACCCGACCGGATCGAACACCGCTTGTACGAGCCGGTGTTGGCCGCGCTGGCGCGCGTGGGCGGGGCAGCGCGGCGGCTGGCGGGCGGGAGCGTGCATCTCTATCTCGGCTACGGCTTCTTCGGCCTGGTCGCCCTGTTGCTGGTATTGGCGGTGGGCTGGTGAGCGGGACCGGATTCGCTGCGGTGGCCGCGCAGATCGTCGTCGTGGTCGGCGGCGCTCCGTTGCTGGCGGGATGGATGCGCCAGGTGCGGGCGAGGATGGAGGGCCGGGCGGGCGCCGGGATCCTCCAGCCTTGGCGCGATACCCGCAAGCTGCTGCGCAAAGAGCCCATCACCCCCATCGGTACCGGCCCCGCCTTCCGTACCGCCCCTGCCTTGCTGGTCGCCACCACGGCAGTGGTGGCCGCGCTGGTGCCGCTGCTGTCCACCACCACACCCGTCAGCGCCCACGCGGACCTGATCCTGGTCGTCGCGCTGCTGGCGCTGGGCACCGTGGCACTCGCACTGGCGGGGCTGGATTCGGGTACGGCGTTCGGCGGGATGGGCGCCTCCCGGGAGATGACGGTGGCCGCGCTGGTCGAACCGACCATCCTGGTGGCGGTGTTCGCCTTCTCGATACCGGCCGGGTCGACGAATCTGCCCGCGATCGTGGCCGGCGCGGTCCGTGAGCCGTCCCGGCTGGCGTCGCCCGCCGGGCTGCTGGCCACCGCCGCGCTGGCGGTGGCGGTGCTGGCGGAGACCGGCCGGATTCCGGTGGACAATCCCGCAACCCACCTGGAGCTGACCATGGTCCACGAAGCCATGGTCCTGGAGTACTCCGGCCCGGATCTCGCGCTGGTCGAACTGGGCGCGCAGATGCGGCTGACGGTCCTGCTGGGTCTGCTGGCCTCGCTGTTCGCACCCTGGGGCATCGCCACCGGCGCCTCATGGCCGGCGCTGGCGGTGGCGCTGGCGGCGTTCGTCGTGAAGGTCGCGGTACTGGGGGCCGTATTGGCGGCGGCCGAGGTGTTCTGGGCCAAGGTGCGGCTGTTCCGGGTGCCGGAGCTGCTGGCCGGGTCCTTCCTGCTGGCGCTGCTCGCGGTCACCTCCTCGTACTTCCTGAGCGGTGAGTGAGGAGCCGATGAGCGCAGGTGTCTACACCCAGCTCCTGGACCTGGCCTGCGGGGCCTTCCTGCTTGCGGCCGTGGTGGTGCTGTGGCGGCGTGAACTGGTGGCGATCGTGAGGACCTTCGCCCTCCAGGGCATCGCGCTCGCCGCCATCCCCCTCCTGATCGGGCTGCACGACCACCACTGGGGACTGATCGCGGTCGCCGCCGGCATCGGCGCACTCCGGGCCGGGGTGCTGCCGTATCTGATGCGCCGGGCGCTGGCCGCCCTGGCACCGTCGGCGGGCGAGGAGCATCACTACGAGGAGGATGTCAGCGAGGCTCGCGAGACCCAGCCACTGGTCAACGTCGCCGCCTCCCTGCTCACCGCAGCCGCCCTGACCCTGCTCGCCTACGCCGTCGCCCGGCCGCTGGTCGCCCTCCACCCGGGCCCGGCCGCCCGCGCCCTGCCGGTCGGTCTGGCGGTGGTGCTGATCGGCCTGTTCGTCCTGGCCACACGACGCCGGGCGCTGGCCCAGGTGGTGGGCTTCCTGCTGCTGGACAACGGCATCACCGCCACCGCCTTCCTCGCCGCCTCCGGAGTGCCGCTGATCGTCGAACTCGGCGTCTCCTTCGACGTGTTGCTGGCCGTCCTGGTGCTGCAGATCCTCACCACCCGCATGCGCACCGCTTTCGGCACCACCGACATCGACGACCTGCGGGAGCTGCACGACTGATGCCGACTTCGCCGAATTCACTGGGCGGGACCGCCTCCGCGCTCGTTCTCTCCGCTCCTGTCGTGGTGCCCCTGGCCACCGGTGCCACCTACGCCGCCATCCGACGGTACGCGCCGTCCGCCTGGCTCGGCCTGGTCTCGCCCGCCGCGATCCTGGCCGCTGCGGTCGTACTGACCCAGGCGGTGCGAGGCGGCGGCGCCGCGGTCTCGGCGTACGGCGGTGTGCTGCGCGCGGACGCGGTGACGGTGTGGATGCTGCTGGTCGTCGGCGCGGTCGCCGCCGTCGCCTGTGCCACCGGGCCCGGCTATCTGGCGCACGAGCGCGCCGCCGGGCACGCCACCGCGGGCACCGCCCGCGCCTACCACCTTCTCGTGCACGCCTTTCTGGGGGCGATGTGTGCGGCGGTGCTGGCCGGCAACCTCGGGGTGCTGTGGGTGGCCATCGAGGCCACCACCATCGTCACGGCCTTCCTGGTCGGCCACCGCCGCACCCGCGCCTCCGTCGAAGCCGCCTGGAAGTACGTGGTGATCTGCTCGGCCGGGATCGCGCTGGCCTTCCTGGGCATCGTCCTGCTCTACTACGCGGCACGAGCCGCGGGTATCCCCGAGGCGACCGCCCTGGACTGGCCGACCCTCGTCGCCCACGCCGGCAGCCTGGACCCTGCGATCACCCGCCTGGGCATCGCGCTGCTGATCCTCGGCTTCGGTGCCAAGGCCGGCCTCGTGCCGCTGCACGCCTGGCTCCCCGACGCCCACAGCCAGGCCCCCGCCCCCGTCTCCGCCCTGATGTCGGGGGTGCTGCTCGCCGTCTCCTTCTCCGCCGTACTGCGCGGCAAGGTCATCGCGGACGCGGCACTGGGCCCCGGCTACGCCCGGACTCTGCTGGCCATCGCCGCCCTGCTCACGCTGGCCCTGGCCGCGGCCCTGCTGCTCGGCCAGCGCGACTACAAACGGATGCTGGCGTATTCGAGCATGGAGCACATGAGCCTGATCGCGCTCGGCGCCGCCATCGGCACCCCACTCGCGCGAGCCGCCGTGCTCCTGCACATCGCTGGGCACGGGCTGGCCAAGACCGTCGCCTTCTGCTCCTCGGGCCACATCCTCCACCTTCGGCGCACGACGCGGATCGGCCGGGTACGGGGCCTGCTGGCCCGCGCCCCCGGCCTCGGCACCGCCTTCGGCCTGGCCGTCGTCGCGCTGCTGGGATTCCCGCCCTTCAGCCTCTTCGCATCCGAACTGGGCATCGTACGAGCCGGATTCGCGGCCGGCCTGGGCCGGCTCACCGCCCTCGCCCTGCTTCTGGTGCTGACCGCCTTTGCCGCCCTGGCGCTGCGCACCGCCAAGATGCTGCTGGGCCCGCCTCCCCTCGCGCCCGGCACCCCCGCCGTCCCCGTACGCCTGGGGGTGGCCGCCGGGCTTCCGCTCGCCGCAGGGCTGCTGGCATGCGCCGCCCTGGGCGTGTCGGTCGGGCCGCTGACCGATCTGCTCACCGCCGCCACCGCGATTCTCGGAGGGCACTGACCCGTGCCACAACGCCGCGCCATCCGCACCATCACCGACATCACCGCATCCGAACTACCCAAGCACGCAGGTGACTTGCTGGGAGCCGGGCATCGCGTCGCCCTGGTCGCCGCCCATCACGATGCGGACGGTGCTCCGGGGGGCCGCGCCCTCCGCGTGGTCTACCTCTTCACCGCCGGCCCGCCCGATGTCCGCACCGAACTCCACGTCCGCCTCGACGCCGACCGGCCCGAGCTGCCCACCCTCGCCCCGCTCTCCTTCCCCACCGGTCGGTTCGAACGCGAGATGCGCGATCTGCACGGCGTCGTCCCCCGCGACCACCCCCTGCCCCAGCGCCTGGTCCGCCACTTCCACTGGCCCAAGGGCTGGTACCCGATGCGCCCCGACGCCGGCCCGCCTCCGCCGTTCGCCGAACCCGAAGGCCCCTACCCCTTCCTGGAAGTCGAGGGCGACGGCGTCTACGAGATCCCCGTCGGCCCCGTCCACGCCGGACTCATCGAACCCGGCCACTTCCGCTTCTCCGTCGTCGGCGAGACCATCCTCCGCCTCAAAGCCCGCCTCTGGTTCGTCCACAAGGGCATCGAGAAACTCTTCGAAGGCCGCACCGTCGAGCACGGCCTCCCCCTCGCCGAGCGCATCAGCGGCGACACCGCCGTCGGCCACGCCCTCGCCTACTGCCTCGCCGTAGAAGAAGCCACCGGCACCCAGGTCCCCGCATCCGCCCAGCGCGCCCGTGCCCTCCTCCTGGAACTCGAACGCCTCCACAACCACACCGCCGACCTCGGCATGCTCTGCAACGACGTCGGCCACTCCATCCTCAACGCCCAGGCCCAACGCGTCCGCGAACAACTCCTCCGCCTCAACGACGAGATCACCGGCCACCGTCTCCTGCGCGGCGGAGTCGTCCCCGGCGGCGCCGTCCTCCGTTCGCTACCCGACCCCGCCCGGATGCGCGCCGTACGCGACGACATCCGCGAGATCGCCGACCTCGCCCTGGCCCACTCCACCATCCGCGACCGCTTCACCGGCACCGCCCACCTGCCCACCGCCGCCGCCCGCGACCTCGGCTGCCTCGGCTACGTCGCCCGCGCCAGCGGTCTGGCCACCGACGCCCGCATCGCCCACCCCTTCGCCACCCACGACCCCGCCCCCGCAGTCCCCTCTCACACCCGCGGCGACGTCCTGGCCCGCTTCCTCGTCCGCGCCGAGGAAGTCGACACCTCCACGGCCCTGATCAATCATCTGGCCGCCGGCCTGCGCCCCGGCGCGACCACCGCCTGGCCACCGCTCCCCGGCACCGACGCCCCGGGCTCCGGGGTGGGCATCGTCGAGGGCTGGCGCGGCACCATCACCACCCGCGTGGAACTCGACTCCGACCAGACCCTGGCCCGCGTCAAACCCGTCGACCCGTCCTTCTTCAACTGGCCCGCCCTGCCCCTCGCTCTCAACGACACCATCGTCCCCGACTTCCCGCTGACCAACAAAAGCTTCAACCTGTCCTACGCCGGCAACGACCTGTGATCACGACGCGGGCGAGCGCGCGCGGGATGCGCACCGGAGAACTCCGCAGAGGATCACGCCTGGGCCTCGGCGAGGCTTACTGATCGTTTCCGCTCCGTGCAGCCTGGGATTCACCACCCAGCTCCACTTCCTTCCGGACCAAACGCAGGGAAAATAACCGGCATTCACAGCGCCTCCCACTATTTTGTTTGTATGCCGAGACCCTTGGGTGATCTGGAAGACGCGGTGATGACGCGGGTCTGGGAGTGGAACCGCCCGGTCACCGTTCGAGACGTTCTGGAGGATCTCCAGAAGGAACGGTCGATCGCCTACACCACCGTCATGACCGTATTGGACAACCTCCATCAGAAGGGCTGGGTCCGCCGCGAAGCCGAAGGCCGTGCCTATCGGTACAAGGCCGTCTCCACTCGCGCTGCGTACGCAGCCGCGCTGATGAACGAAGCATGGTCCACCAGCGACAACCCCGCCGCCGCGCTCGTCGCCTTCTTCGGCATGATGTCGCCGGAACAGCGGCAAGCCCTCCGCGACGCCCTGAGGATGGCACAGGCCGACGATCAGGTCGAAGCAAAGGAAAAATAGGCCGGCGCCCGGAAAATGACCGCGAAACAGCCTCGGAAAACAGAGTCGCCGGCCGAGGCCGATAGCTTGCGCCAACTTGACCTGACCAGCGGCGTAAATCTCGTCTTCTGCGTGCGCACGACCTGGTCCGTGCCACGGCTGCCGTCGGCCCAACGGGTCAACAGGCCGCGACAGCAGGCCGGTTCGGTGGGGCACGCACCAGGCTCGCCGTACCGGTGACGGTCCCGCTCCCGCCGGTCCGGGTGGCCGGGTCGAGCGTGTCGGCCTCATACGCGACGACACCAGAGACTGCGGCCGATCCCACCAGGGACGCGTCCTGGCGGGTACGGATCACCACCGAGCCGTCCTCGATGAGTCTCCCGTACGGCCAGGACCGTCGCCTACTTGCCGGCGTGACTTCCCAGATAGAACAGCAGCGCCATGAACCCCAGCAGGAGATGGCTGCCGGCGATGTAGAGGAACACCCGCAAGGACGCCCCCCGCTCCTTCCTCTCCTCGGACATCCCACCGCCGAAGGACGGTTCGGGTATGGACTGGTCGTTGGCCTGGTCGTCAGGCATGGCCGCTCTCCTGGGTGTGTCGGGTATCAGGGCTTGGCGATCCGGTGACGGGGTGTATGGGGACCGGTGGCCTCGTCTGTCCGGCGCACTCGACAAGCACGGTGTTTCCGTCGAGGACCGCCTCAGGCGAAGGACAGCCGCCATCGGCATGCAGGTACGTGATCTCACAGCGCATGGAAGCAAGGGCTTCTCTCCGCCCTGGTTCACCGGGCATCGGCATCGGGGATGAGGAAGCGGGCCAGGACGTCCTTGCCAGGGCCGGCCCAGTCGGGCTCGACAGTGAGTGTGCCGCCGAACCACGCGGTCAGCTCGGCAACGGTCCGCAGCCCCGCGCCCACCGCAGCGCCCTCCACGTCCGGGATCCGAGGGTCTCGATCAGCCACGCCGATCACGAGCTGCCCGGCGCCGACCGTGACCCCGACATCCGCCGTGGGCGACCGGTCCGCGGCGTGGCGCAGCACATTGGCCACCAGCTCACCGACCACCAGCAGCGCCGCGTCCGAAAGCAACGACTTCGGGGCGATACCGAACTCGGCAAGCTTCGCCTCCGCCTCCCGCCGGGCCATGCGCACCGCACCGGGCTCGACGGGCACGGTGAACACATGCCGTCGCACCTGCGGCAACGTGTGCTCACCGGCAGCGGTGGGCGACATCTCCCGCCGCCGCGGCAGGAAGCGCCCCACCCACCTCACGACGCCCCCTCCCGCGCCAGCTCATACACCACGATCGAGCCGCCCCGCGTCGCGGTCACGATCCCCGCCCGACGCACCCGCTCCAGCACTGCTTCGACGAAGCCGCCCACCCAAACCTCCACACGCAAACGGTTCACTGCTACGGCAACTATCGAATTTAAGAACTCTGCAAGTCTAGGCCGCGGTATCCCGCGCGGGGCACATCCGCGGACCTCTTCGCAGCGGAAGTCGACACGGGCACCGCCTGCGGACCTTCAGGCCGCGCCGACCCGATCGCCGCACTCGACGACAGCCGAACGCTGCCCCCTGACGGCCGACTGCCGCCCGCACCGTGAAGACCATGACGCGCTCATGCAGCGAGGGGAAGATTCGATTCGCCGTCCCATGGCGCGACGTCGCCTCCGGCTACACCTGGGTATCGCCAAGTCTCCAGGCTTTTCAGTGCCGTTCAGGTCGCCGGCCACAAACAGGAAGCCCACCACATTGAGTTGGGGCGCGGAGGCGGGTGCCTGCGTGCTCGTGAGGCCCGCAGTCGCCGGAGCCGTGGCGAGCAGTGGGTGTGCACGGATATCGCGGGCGCGAGGACCCACCGACCGGTATGGCTGCCGCGCCCGCGGTACGGCGCCGCCGGCAGGGAACAGCTGCCACATCCAGCACCGATCCAGCGACGGGCATGGCGACGGGGTCGACCCCGAAGGGAGCCGACCCCGTTTGACCTGCGCGTCTGCCAGGTCAGCGAAGTAATGCCAAGGCGGCCGTCACACGTTGAAGCGGAACTCCACCACATCGCCGTCCTGCATGATGTAGTCCTTGCCTTCCATGCGGGCCTTGCCGGCGGCGCGGGCTTCGGCTACGGAGCCGGTTTCGACGAGGTCGGTGAAGGAGATGACCTCGGCCTTGATGAAGCCCTTCTGGAAGTCGGTGTGGATGACACCGGCGGCCTCGGGGGCGGTGGCGCCCTTCTTGATCGTCCAGGCGCGGGTCTCCTTGGGACCGGCGGTCAGGTAGGTCTGCAGGCCCAGGGTGCGGAAGCCGACGTGGGCGAGGGTGGCCAGGCCCGGCTCCTCCTGGCCGACGGACTGGAGGAGCTCCAGGGCCTCCTCGTCGTCCAGCTCGGCCAGGTCGGCCTCCAGCTTGGCGTTGAGGAAGATCGCCTCGGCGGGAGCGACCAGGGCGCGCTGCTCGTTCTTGAAGTCCTCGTCGGTGAGCTCTTCCTCGTCGACGTTGAAAACGTAGAGGAAGGGCTTGGTGGTGAGGAGGTGGAGGTCGTGCAGCAGCTCGGTCTTCTCGGTGCCCTGGACGTAGCCGGCGGCGAAGAGGGTGCGGCCCTCCTCCAGGATGGCCTGGGCCTCCTCGACGGCCTTGACCTTGGGCGCCACGTCCTTCTTGATCCGCGACTCCTTCTGCAGGCGCGGCAGCACCTTCTCGATGGTCTGGAGGTCGGCGAGGATCAGCTCGGTGTTGATCGTCTCGATGTCGTTCTTGGGCGAGACCTTGCCGTCGACGTGGACGACGTTCTCGTCCCGGAAGGCGCGGATGACCTGGCAGATCGCGTCGGACTCGCGGATGTTGGCGAGGAACTTGTTGCCCAGGCCCTCGCCCTCGGAGGCGCCCCGGACGATGCCCGCGATGTCGACGAAGTCGACGGTGGCGGGGAGGATCCGCTGGGAGCCGAAGATCCCGGCGAGATCGGCGAGGCGGGGGTCGGGGACGCCGACCACGCCGACGTTGGGCTCGATGGTGGCGAACGGGTAGTTGGCCGCCAGCACGTCGTTCTTGGTCAGGGCGTTGAACAGGGTCGACTTGCCGACATTGGGCAGACCGACGATTCCGATCGTGAGCGACACGGTGGCGACTTCCCGGAGCTGGTGGGTGATGGGCGAAGGGCGGGCCGCTTCCCGGGCCGGGCCGGGTGGGACCGGGCCTGGACGGGGAGGGCCGATCCACCAGTCTACTGGGCGGGCCACAGCGGGCCGGCGGGCCGGACGCCGCCCCGGGGAGGGCGCCCGGCGCCCCGCGCACTCCCCTGACGTGCGCCGGGCCGCCTAACAGTGCCCCCAAGGGAGGTGAAAGCGCGTGTCCCATGACCCATTAATCCCACTTAGCGGCCTACCGTGGCCGCGTGGAGCGACACGTCGAGCACCCCCAAGCGCGCACGTCCCGGCACGGCCGGCCGCGGAGCGGCGGCCCCGACACGGACACCCGGCTCCCGCGCCCCGCGGAGGCCGTGGCCCCCGATCCCGACGACGCCTTCCTGTCCGCGATGCGGGCGTCCGGCTATGCGTCTGTACCGTCCGGCACAGAGGTCACGTCCCGCGGTTACGCCCCCGCGCCGGCGGAGTACCAGGCGCAGGCGGATTACCAGGCAGCGGCCCGGCCGCCGGCCATGGGGGCGGGCGAGTGGATGCCCCGCCCGGCCGCCGGGCCGCCGGCCGACGGCGAGGAGGTCGCGGCCGTCTACCGCGCCGGGCCGCGGCGTCCCCCGGCGCCCGCCCCGGTGGCCGGACTGCTCCGCCGGATGCCGGCCGCCAAGCTCACCGGCCTCGGCTGCGGGCTGCTGGCCACCGCCGCGCTGCTGGTCTTCGGGTTCCTGGACCGCTGGCTGCTGGACGGGGCGCAGGGCGCGTACGGGGCGTTCTTCCTGCTGGTCGGCGTGGCGGCCGGGGCGTGGGTGCGGCCCCTCGACCTGATCGCCGCGCCGATCGCACTGCCGATCGCCTTCGCCGTCGGCACGCTGCCGGTGCAGCACGGTCCGACGGGCTTTCCCGGGCTGCTGGTCGGCGTCTTCACCGTCCTCGCGCTGAACGCCGGCTGGCTCTACGGAGGCACGCTGCTCTGCGCGCTGCTGGTGCTGGTCCGCAAGGCGCTGCTCATCGCCGGCCGTCGGGCCAGCCGACCGGTGAGTCGACAACGGCGTCCGGGGCCCGGTTCGCGGGCGGCGGCCCCTCGACCGGGCCGGTCCGCGCCGCGGTCCCCGGAACGCTCCCGGGCCGGGGGCCGTCCGCGGCGGGTGGCGCGCCTGTAGGGGGCCCGGCCTCCATGGCTCCGGCGGCACCGGGGGTTGCCGCCCCGGAGGCGTGGGCGGCCATCGCGGCGCCCACGATCCCCGCGTCGTTCTGCAGCCGCGCCGGGACGATCTCGGCCCTGATGCCCTCGATCAGCGGCAGGAACTTCGCCGCCTTGCGGCTCACCCCGCCGCCGATCACGAACAGCCCGGGCGAGAGCAGCATCTCGACGTGGGCGAGGTACTTGCGGACGCGGTTCGCCCACTGCTGCCAGCTGAGGTCCTCGTCCTCCTTGGCCTTGGTGGAGGCACGCTTCTCGGCGTCGTGGCCGCGCAGTTCCAGGTGGCCCAGCTCGGTGTTGGGGACGAGCCGGCCGTCGGTGAAGACGGCGCTGCCGATGCCGGTGCCGAAGGTGAGGACGACGACCGTGCCGGCGCGGCCGCGGCCGGCGCCGAACCGCATCTCGGCCAGGCCGGCGGCGTCCGCGTCGTTGAGCAGGGTGACCGGGCAGCCGGCGAGCCGGCCGGTGAGCAGTGCGGCGGCGTCCGTGCCGATCCAGCGCTTGTCGACGTTGGCCGCCGTGCGGGTGATCCCGCCGGTGACGACGCCGGGGAAGGTCGCGCCGACCGGGCCCGTCCACCCGAAGTGGTCCACGACGTCCTTGACGCGGTCGGCAACCGCCTCCGGGGTGGCCGGATGCGGGGTCGGTACCTTGTAGCGCTCTTCGGTCAGCTCGCCGCGCTCCAGATCTACCGGGCCGCCCTTGATGCCCGATCCGCCGATGTCCACACCGAAGACCCTCATGGGAAAAGGCTAGGCACGAACCCCGCCCGCCGCTCCCGGTATGGCGGAGACGGCGGGCGGTGGGGACGGCGAGCGGTGGGGCGGGGACGGCGGGCGGGCGCCGGTCGCTCCTCGGCGAAGAGGGTCAGCCCTCGACGACGGGGTCAGTCCTCAACCGCGGACCGGGCCTCGGCGCGCAGGTCGCGGCGGAGTTCCTTGGGGAGCGAGAAGGCGATGGACTCCTCGGCGGCGGTGACCGTCTCGACGTCCTCGAAGCCGCGGGCGGCCAGCCACTCCAGGACGCCGTCGACCAGGATCTCGGGGACAGAGGCACCGGAGGTGACGCCGACCGTGGTCACGCCCTCCAGCCAGCTCTCGTCGATCTCCTCGGCGTAGTCGACCAGGTAGGACGCCTTGGCGCCGGCGCCGAGCGCGACCTCCACCAGGCGCTTGGAGTTCGAGGAGTTCCTGGAGCCGACGACGATGACGAGGTCGGCCTGGGCGCCCATCTGCTTGACGGCCTGCTGGCGGTTCTGGGTGGCGTAGCAGATGTCGTCGCTGGGCGGCGAGAGGAGGTTGGGGAAGCGGCCCTGGAGGGCGTCGACGGTCTCCATCGTCTCGTCCACGGAGAGCGTGGTCTGGGAGAGCCAGACGACCTTGTCCGGGTCGCGCACCTCGACGTTGGCGACGTCCTTGGGGCCGTCGACCAGCTGGATGTGCTCGGGCGCCTCGCCGCTCGTCCCGATGACCTCCTCGTGGCCCTCGTGGCCGATCAGGAGGATGTCGTAGTCCTCCTTGGCGAAGCGGACGGCTTCCTTGTGGACCTTGGTGACCAGGGGGCAGGTGGCGTCGATGGTGGCGAGCTTGCCGCGCTCGGCCTCCTCGTGGACGACGGGGGCGACGCCGTGCGCCGAGAAGATGACGATGTTGCCCTCGGGCACCTCCTCCGTCTCCTCGACGAAGATCGCGCCCTTCTTCTCCAGGGTCTTCACCACGTACTTGTTGTGGACGATCTCGTGGCGCACGTAGACCGGGGCGCCGTACTGTTCCAGGGCTTTCTCGACGGCGATCACCGCGCGGTCCACACCCGCGCAGTAGCCGCGCGGGGCGGCGAGGAGGACCTTGCGGCTGGGCTGCGGACGGGGAGTAGCAGACATGGGTCCCATCGTACGGCCGTGCCCCGGCGCGGAGTGATCGCGGCGGTGGCCCAGACTGGTGGGAGCACGTGAGGAGGCGGGATACGGGATGCCGGGAACAGTCGGCGCGGCCGTGGATGACGAGGCGGGCAGCGGCACCGGGGAACTGCACCGGACGCTGTCGTTCCGGGATCTGGTCGTCTACGGGCTGCTGTTCATCGCGCCGATGGCGCCGGTGGGCATCTTCGGCACCCTCCAGGCCACGTCGCACGGCGCGATCACGGTCGTCTACGTGGTCGCCACGGTGGCGATGGCGTTCACGGCGTACTCCTACGCGCAGATGGTGCGGGTCGTCCCGAGGGCCGGGTCGGTGTACGCGTACGCGCGGGCCGGCCTGGGCGAGGGCGCGGGGTTCGTCGCCGGGTGGCTGGCGATGCTGGACTACCTGCTGATCCCCGCGGTGGCGTACCTCTTCTCCGGTATCGCGCTGCACGCCCTGGTGCCGCAGGTGCACCAGTGGGTGTGGACGGCGGCCGCGGTGGTGGTCACCACGCTGCTGAACCTCCGGGGGGTGCGGACCGCGGCGGCGGTCGGGTTCGCGGTGCTGGCGCTGGAGCTCGCGGCGCTGGTGGTCTTCGTGGTGGCGGCGGTGTGGGCGCTGGCCGCGCACGGGGCGCAGCGCGGCTGGACGGCGCCGCTGACCGGGGAGGGCGGCTTCTCGCTCGACGCGGTGCTGGCGGCGGTGTCGGTGGCGGTGCTGTCGTATCTGGGGTTCGACGCGATCGCGTCGTTCGCGGAGGAGGCCAAAAATACGCCGCCCGAAGGGCGTCCCGGGAAGGGTGGTGGTGGGCGACGGGTGGGCTCCAGGCGGGTGGCGCGGGCGGTGGTGACGTGCCTGGTGGTGGCCGGGGTGCTGTTCGCCGTGCAGACGTATCTGGCGGCGCTGCTGGCCCCGATGAGCGCCGCCGAGCTGGCCGCGAAACCGGGCGAGCAGGGGGCCGCGTTCTATACGACGGTGGACGTCGCGGTGGGCGGCTGGCTGCACGACCTGGTGGCGGTGAGCAAGGCGGTCGGGGCGGCGTTCGCGGCGCTGGCCGGGCAGGCCGCGGCCGGGCGGCTGCTGTTCGCGATGGCCCGGGACCGGCGGCTGCCGGGGTCGCTGGCGAAGGTGGACGCGGGCAGCGGGGTGCCGCGCCGGGCGCTGCTGGGGGCGGCGCTGGTGACGCTGGTGGCGGCGGTCTGGGCGGCGACCAGGGACGACGGTCTGGACCGGCTGTCGTCGATCGTGAATGTCGGCGCGCTGACCGCGTTCGCGCTGCTGCACGCCTCGGTGATCGGATGGTTCCGGATCCGCCGGCGGGCGGCGGCGCCGAGTCTGCTGCGGCACGTGGTGGTACCGCTGGCCGGGCTGGCGGTGGTGAGCGCGGTGGTCGTCAAGGCGTCGCCGACCGCGCAGCTCGTGGGCGGCGCCTGGCTGTTGGTGGGGCTGGGGGTGCTGGCAGTGCGGGCGGTGGGGAAATTCGGCTCGTCCGGACATTCCGGAAACTCCAGCCCGTCCGGACACTCCAGCCCGTCCGGCGATTGAGGACCGGGGGTCCGGGGGCAGCGCCCCCGCGCGACGGCGCCGCACCCGGCAGCGGCGGCGCGGCCCCCGACCCCGAGGGACCGCGAGGGCCCGCGACGAACCGCGACGCGAAGCCCACTGTCAGTGCCCCCCGCTACTCTCGCTGACATGGCTGTCTCCACGTCTGCGGAAGCGCCGATCCCGGTCGGCGAGGTGTCCCGACTCATCGGCGGGTGGATCGACCGGCTCGGCGCGGTGTGGGTCGAGGGTCAGATCACCCAGCTCTCCCGGCGCCCGGGCGCGGGAGTGGTGTTCCTGACGCTGCGCGACCCGTCGTACGACATCTCGGTGAGCGTGACGTGCTACCGCCAGGTCTTCGACCGGGTCGCCGAGGTGGTGAGCGAGGGAGCCCGGGTGGTGGTGCACGCCAAGCCGGAGTGGTACGCCCCGCGCGGCCAGCTCTCACTGCGGGCCGCCGAGATCCGGCCGGTCGGCGTGGGTGAACTCCTCGCCAGGCTGGAGCAGTTGAAGCGCTCGCTGACGGCGGAGGGGCTGTTCGCGGCGGAGCGCAAGCGGCCGCTGCCGTTCCTGCCGCAGCTGATCGGGCTGGTCTGCGGCCGGGCCAGCGCCGCCGAGCGCGATGTGCTGGAGAACGCCCGGCACCGCTGGCCGGCGGTCCGCTTCGAGGTGCGCAATGTGCCGGTGCAGGGGGTGCACGCGGTGCCCCAGGTGATCGCGGCGGTCCAGGAGCTGGACGCGCTGCCCGAGGTGGACGTGATCATTGTGGCGCGCGGCGGCGGCAGCGTGGAGGATCTGCTGCCGTTCTCCGACGAGCAGTTGGTCCGGGCGGTGGCCGAGGTGCGCACCCCGGTGGTCTCCGCGATCGGCCACGAGCCGGACAGCCCGCTGCTGGACCTGGTGGCCGATCTGCGCGCCTCGACGCCGACGGACGCCGCGAAGAAGGTGGTGCCGGACGTGGGCGAGGAGCTGGCCCGGGTGCACCAGCTGCGGGAGCGCGCCCGGCGCGCGCTCGGCGGCTTCCTGGACCGCGAGGAGCGCGGCCTGTCGGCGGCGCTGCACCGCCCGTCGATACAGCACCCGCAGCGGATGGTCCAGGAGCGCGAGGAGCAGATCACCGCCCTGCTGGAGCGCGGCCGGCGGACGCTGGGGCATCTGCTGGACCGCGCCGATTCGGAGCTGGTGCACACGCTGGCGCGGGTGGTGGCGCTCTCCCCGAAGGCGACGCTCCAGCGCGGCTATGCGGTGCTCCAGAAGCCGGACGGGGCGGCGGTGCGCGCGCCGTCCGAGGTGGCGGTGGAAGAGGAGCTGCGGGCCAGGGTGGCCGACGGCGAGTTCCGGGTGCGGGTCGCCGCGGTCCCGGACGCCGGCTCCGGACAGACGGTTCCGAGCAGGGCGGACTCAGCGGACTCATAGGGTGGGAGACATGGCGAAGACGGATGACGTGGTGGACGTGGCAGCCGGGGCGACCCCGGTGGAGTCCACCCTCGGCTACGAGCAAGCGCGGGACGAGCTGATCGAGGTCGTCCGCCGCCTGGAGGCGGGCGGTACGACGCTGGAGGAGTCGCTGGCCCTGTGGGAGCGCGGCGAGGAGCTGGCGAAGGTCTGCCGCCGCTGGCTGGACGGCGCCCGGGCCCGGCTGGACGCGGCGCTGGCCGAGGGCCTGGAGGAGGAAACGGAGCGGGAAGCGGAGTAGCACCGGCGCCGGCCGAGCGCCGCGCGCTCCCCCGCCCCTGCGGCCTTCCGACTTCCGGAAGGCCGCAGGCCGTTCTGTGAACCCCCTCACACCACACCACGCGTTAGTTGAACTTTAATCTATCGGGGTTACAGTTGGTTCAGTCTCCGACGATCCGCAGATACGTAACCACCCCCAAGCCCCGAGGTGTCCCACATGTCTCTCGCCCTTGACGCCGCCGCCCAGGACCTCCTGTTCCGCGAGGCCCAGACCGCCAACACGTTCACGGACGAGCAGGTGACGGACGAGCAGGTCCAGGCCGTCTACGACCTGGTGAAGTACGCCCCGACCGCCTTCAACCAGTCGCCGCTGCGGATCACGCTGGTCCGCTCCGAGGACGCCCGCAAGCGCCTGGTCGCGCACGCCATGGGCGCCAACGGCCCGAAGACCCTGGCCGCGCCGCTGACCGTGATCCTCTCCGTCGACCTGGACTTCCACGAGAAGCTGCCGAGGCTCTTCCCGGCCCTGCCCAACGTCAAGGACGACTTCTTCTCCGAGCTGTCCGCCCGCGAGGCCGCCGGCACCCAGAACGCCACGCTCCAGGCCGGCTACTTCATCCTCGGCATCCGCGCCGCCGGCCTGGCCGCCGGCCCGATGACCGGCTTCGACTTCACCGCCATCGACAAGGAGTTCTTCGGCGACGGCAAGCAGAAGTCCTTGATGGTCGTCAACGTCGGCAAGCCGGGTCCGGACGCCTTCTTCCCGCGCTCCCCGCGCCTGGCCTTCGACGAGGCCGCGACCACCGTCTGAGCCGCCGCCCGGCCCGCGCGACCCCGCACGACGACGAGGCCGCCGCACCCGATCCGGTGCGGCGGCCTCGTCGCGTTCGCGCGGCCCTGCTGCGGCCCCGCCTCAGCCCTTCTCGGCCTCAGCCTTCTTCGCCACCAGCGCCGCGGCCAGCTCCGCCAGCCGCCCGTACGGCGCGGTCCCGGTGACGACGGTGGTCACCCCCGGCTCCTGGTGGACCAGCGCCCGGTAGGTGTCGCCCTCGTAGCGGTCCCACTTCTTGTCGCCGACGGCCTGCCGGCCCTCGACCTTGGCCGCGCCGAGCGTGACGTCCTGGATGAACTGCTTGGCGGGCGCATCGCTCTGCTCGACCGCCGCGTACTGCTGCTCCGGGTCGAGCATCCCCAGGTGCCAGGCGCCGCCCTTGCCGTCGTTGCCGGCCTTGTATGAGACGGAGGTGGCCCGCCAGCTCTTGGGCAGGCCCTCGGGCGCGGCGACCGGGTACGGGGCGGCGCGCCGGGCGGTGAGGATCTCGACGCGGGTGTCGACGGTCTGGACCGCGTTCTTCTCCGCGGTCGCGCTGTCGTCGTGCGGGATGAAGAAGTAGATCGCCCCGACCAGGACCCCGATCACCGCCAGCGACAGGACCATGTCCGTCACTCTTTGCCTGCCTCGCATACCAGCCACGTCCCTATCGTCCCCCATGCCCGCCGCCGCCCGGACCCGCCCCCCTGGGACGTCACCCACCTGCACAAACGGTTCCGCGGTCGGCGCCCGTCCGGTGCGGGCGATACCCGGCCATGCGCTTGCTCATGCGAAGGCCCCCCTGCTCATTTTCGCGACCTACCGATAAAGTCATGGGCACCCTCATCAATCCGGCCGTCGCCGTACAGAAAGGTGCGCTCGATGACCGAGCATCATCTGCCGTCCCCGCTAGAGGTCAGCCCGGAGGCTCCGGACCGCAACCTCGCCCTGGAGCTGGTCCGGGTGACCGAGGCCGGCGCCATGGCATCGGGCCGCTGGGTCGGCCGCGGCGACAAGAACGGCGCGGACGGCGCGGCGGTCAAGGCCATGCGCGCGCTGATCAACACCGTCTCGATGAACGGCGTCGTGGTCATCGGGGAGGGCGAGAAGGACCACGCCCCGATGCTCTACAACGGCGAACGCGTCGGCGACGGCACCGGCCCCGAGTGCGACGTGGCCGTGGACCCGGTGGACGGCACCACCCTGACCGCCAAGGGCATGGCCAACGCGGTGTCCGTGATGGCGGTCGCCGAGCGCGGCTCGATGTTCGACCCGTCCGCGGTCTTCTACATGGACAAGCTCGCCACCGGCCCGGAGGCGGCGGACTTCGTCGACATCACCGCCCCGGTCGCGGTGAACATCAAGCGGATCGCCAAGGCGAAGAGGTCCGCGGTCGAGGACGTCACCGTCGTCATCCTGGACCGGCCGCGCCACGACGGCCTGGTCAAGGAGGTCCGGGAGGCCGGCGCGCGGATCAAGTTCATCGCCGACGGCGATGTGGCCGGCGCGATCATGGCCGCCCGCGAGGGCACCGGCGTGGACCTGCTGCTGGGCATCGGCGGGACGCCCGAGGGCATCATCGCGGCCTGCGCGCTCAAGTGCATGGGCGGCACCTTCCAGGGCAAGCTGTGGCCCAAGGACGACGAGGAGCGGCAGCGCGCCCTCGACGCCGGCCACGACCTGGACAAGGTCCTGCAGATCGAGGACCTGGTCAGCGGCGACAACGTCTTCTTCGTCGCCACCGGCATCACCGACGGCGAGTTGCTGCGCGGTGTCCGCTACCGCGCGGAAACCGCCTACACCCAGTCCCTGGTCATGCGCTCCAAGTCCGGCACCATCCGCCAGATCGACTCCGAGCACCGCCTCTCCAAGCTGCGTGCCTACAGCTCGATCGACTTCGAGCGCCCCAGCTGACCCGGCCGCGGCCGGAGCCGTCGGCGTAAGCGACTCGCCCCCGTCCGCGTACGCAACTCGCCCCCGTCGGAAGCGACTTCCGGCGGGGGCGAGATGCTCCCCCAGCTGAGACTGGGAGGGTGCCCCCGGCCAAGGGGGCAGCGGCCCGGACGGGCCCGCGGTGCGGTCAGCCGGCCGCGGGCATCGGGGCGGCGGCGCGCTGCAGTTCGCTCTCCCGGCGCCGCCGGCGGGTCAGCACCACGCGGCGCTCGGCGGCGGTCAGCCCGCCCCAGACGCCGTAGGGCTCCGGCTGGAGGAGGGCGTGCTCCCGGCACTCCACCATCACCGGGCAGCGGGCACACACCCGTTTCGCGGCCTCCTCCCTGGCCAGCCGTGCGGCGGTGGGCTCCTTGGAGGGGGCGAAGAACAACCCGGCCTCGTCCCGGCGGCACACCGCCTCCGCATGCCAGGGACCGGCCTCGTCGCGAGCGTGCCCTCGCTGGGACGGAACGACAGCGGCATCCTGCAGGGGCTGATGCGGTAGCAGCACGGTCTACTCCTGACGACGGCTTCGGCGCGAGAAATCACCCTTGCCCGTCTCGCTGCGCACGGCCTTTTTCCGCACCCCGCAGCCGTACGAGAGACGATGCACCAGCCCTACCCGCTGTACGCGGGCTTATGCACACCGTGTCGATCGAGGACCGCCGGCCGTCCCGACGGCGACCCTCGGCCGGGGGCTAGCCGAGCCGGCGGCGGTCCCGCCGCTGCCGGCGCTCCTCCCACCGCTCGCGCCGCTCCGCCCTCAACTGGTCCCTCTGCTCCCGGTGTTCGGCCCAGATCTCACCCATCCGCTCGTGCCGTTCGGCCCGGAGCCGGTCCATCCGCTCGTGCCGTTCGGCCCGCAGCTCGTCGAAGCGGTCCCGCCGCTCACCGCGCAGCCGGTCCCGCAGATCGCGGATCCAGGCACCGCGCTTGGGCTTGGCCTCCACGCTGCCCAGCAGTGCGAAGCCGTTCACCTCGACCTCGGGGGCGTCACCGTCCTCGGCGTCGTGCGTCTCCACCTCGAAGGAGCCGAGGATGCCGGAGCCGCTGCTGCGCAGGGTGATGTTCTCCGGGACCCGGACCTCGACGCTGCCGAAGACGGAGGTGACGTTGATCTGGACCCGCTGCTGCGGGAAGACCGCCTCGGTGAGGTCGATCTCCACGCTGCCGAAGATCGCGACCGCGTTGATCCGCGGCGGGACCCGCCAACGGCCCTTACGGTTGGCCGCGCTGAAGATCGCGACGAGGTTCTGGTCGGGCACCGGGCCGCCCGGACCGTATGCGTAGGACTCCGCGTCCGGCCCCGGACGGCGGCCGACGGCGGGCAGGTCGCGGACGATGGGCTCCAGCTCGCCGACGGTCTTGGCGCGGTAGACCGCGTCGATCCGCTCGGCGTGCTCCTCGGCGTCCAGCCGGCCCTCCGCGAGGGCCTCCCGCAGGATCTCCGCGATCCGGTCGCGGTCCGCGTCCGAGGCCCGCATGTCGGCCTCCGCCACCGGCTTGGCCGGCCTGGCCGGCTTGGCCTGTGATGCCGCCTCGCCCTTGGTCAGTTTCACCACCTGCTGGTCGTGCTGCTCCGCATGCGGCCCGGGCGGGGTCTCGGGGCCCGGTCGTCCCCCGTTTCCTGAAGCGTCCACGACCCCAGCGTACCGAAACGCGATAGATCGCGACTAGAGAACCGGGGACACGGGGACACACCCCGGCCGACTGAGCCTTACCTCACAGCGGAGCGCCGGGCCGGGGGTTCTACGCTGGTCGGGCGCTGCCACAGAAGCCAGCCACCACCCCTCCGAGTAAGGACATATCCCCCATGCCGGAATTCGCCTATACCGACCTCCTGCCCGTAGGCGAGGACAACACCCCCTACCGTCTGGTGACTTCGGAGGGTGTCAGCACCTTCGAGGCGGACGGCCGGACGTTCCTCAAGGTCGAGCCGGAGGCGCTGCGCAAGCTCGCCGCCGAGGCGATGCACGACATTGCGCACTACCTGCGCCCGGCCCACCTCGCCCAGCTGCGCAAGATCCTGGACGACCCGGAGGCCAGCGCCAACGACCGCTTCGTCGCCCTGGACCTGCTCAAGAACGCCAACATCGCCGCCGCCGGCGTGCTCCCGATGTGCCAGGACACCGGCACCGCGATCGTCATGGGCAAGCGCGGCCAGAACGTGCTGACCGAGGGCGGCGACGAGGCGGCCCTCTCCCGCGGCATCTACGACGCCTACACCCAGCTCAACCTGCGCTACTCGCAGATGGCGCCGCTGACGATGTGGGAGGAGAAGAACACCGGCTCCAACCTCCCGGCCCAGATCGAGCTGTACGCGACCGACGGCGGCGCCTACAAGTTCCTCTTCATGGCCAAGGGCGGCGGCTCGGCCAACAAGTCCTTCCTCTTCCAGGAGACCAAGGCCGTCCTCAACGAGGCGTCCATGATGAAGTTCCTGGAGCAGAAGATCCGTTCGCTCGGCACGGCCGCCTGCCCGCCGTACCACCTGGCGATCGTCGTCGGCGGCACCTCGGCCGAGTACGCGCTGAAGACCGCCAAGTACGCCTCCGCGCACTACCTCGACGAGCTGCCGGCTTCGGGCTCCCCGACGGGCCACGGCTTCCGCGACACCGAACTGGAGCAGAAGGTCTTCGAGCTGACCCAGAGGATCGGCATCGGCGCCCAGTTCGGCGGCAAGTACTTCTGCCACGACGTCCGCGTCATCCGCCTCCCCCGGCACGGCGCCTCCTGCCCCGTCGCCATCGCCGTCTCCTGCTCGGCGGACCGCCAGGCCGTCGCCAAGATCACCGCCGAGGGCGTCTTCCTGGAGCAGCTGGAGACCGACCCGGCCCGCTTCCTCCCGGAGACGACGGACGAGGAACTGACCGAGGGCGCGGGGCCGGACCTGGACGCCGTCAGGATCGATCTCAACCGGCCGATGGCGGACGTGCTGGCCGAGCTGACCAAGCACCCCGTCAAGACCCGCCTCTCCCTCACCGGCACCCTGGTCGTCGCCCGCGACATCGCGCACGCCAAGATCAAGGAACGGCTGGACGCGGGCGAGGAGATGCCGCAGTACCTCAAGGACCACCCGGTCTACTACGCCGGCCCGGCCAAGACCCCCGAGGGCTACGCCTCCGGCTCCTTCGGTCCCACCACCGCAGGCCGGATGGACGCGTACGTCGAGCAGTTCCAGGCCGCCGGCGGCTCCAAGATCATGCTCGCCAAGGGCAACCGCTCCCAGCAGGTCACCGACGCCTGCGCCGCGCACGGCGGCTTCTATCTGGGCTCCATCGGCGGCCCGGCCGCCCGCCTGGCGCGGGACTGCATCAAGAAGGTCGAGGTCCTCGAATACGAGGAGCTGGGCATGGAGGCCGTCTGGAAGATCGAGGTCGAGGATTTCCCGGCCTTCATCGTCGTCGACGACAAGGGCAACGACTTCTTCCAGGACCCGGCCCCGACAACGCCTACGTTCACGTCGATCCCGGTGCGCTCTTCCTGATTTCCGGCAGCCGCCCAACGGGCGCTGTCTGCACGGCGTTACGGCCGCCATCCTCGCGAACGCATGGGTGGCGGCCTTCTCGTCCCCCTCCCCCACCCCCTACAACCCCCGGTGGCGGGGACAGGCGCACGGCGGCCACGCCTGAGAAAGGCCGTAGAGGTCGAAGCGGTCGCCGGCGACGACGTGGATCTGGGCGCGTTCCTGGATGACGATGCCGTCGCGGGTCGTGGTGTAGACGCGCAGGGTCATCAGTGATTGCCGGGACCGCGGGCCCGGTGAGGTGTGGCCGGCGCTCGTGGCCATGGTGACGCTCCTGTTCGGTGGGGGGTGACGCTGTCCCGTTAGGGGGCGAGGGCGGGTGCCGGCTTTCGTCGTGGGATGTCCCTAACTTTCAGCGGATCGTTACTTTCCGTGTTCCCATCGTTGCTCTGCGGCGTAACCTTGAGAAGGGAGTGAGAGCTGATTCCTCCAGACGTAAAGATTTGGAAGTGAGGCCGTGGCCAAGGAAATTGATCCGGCGTCATCGATGGCGGCGCTGTTCGGCACGCGCCTGCGGAAACTCCGGCTCGCCGCCGGGCTGACGCAGGACGCGCTGGGGCAGCGCGTACGGACGCACGGCACCCGCATCAACCAGGTCGAGCGCTGCACGGGCGCCAAGCCGACACTGGACCTGGCCCGGGCGTTGGACGAGGCGGTGGGGGCGGACGGTTTGCTCGTCGACCTCTGGCCGTACGTCTACCGCGAGACGTTTCCGGACTGGTCGCGGAAGTTCGTGACGCTTGCGGAACGGGCAGTGGTCATCCGGCAGTACATGAGCGCTGTCGTGCCGGGTCTGCTGCAGACCGAGGAGTACGCACGGGACTTGCGGTTGTCCTCGACGAGGCCGTGCTGGTTCGTCCGGTCGGCAAACCCGCCGTGATGCGGGCGCAGTTCGCACGGCTGCTGGAGGCTGCGGACAATCCTCGTATCACGCTGCAGGTCCTGCCGTTCAGCAGCGGCAAACACGAGGCGATGGGCGGATCACTCACTGTGCTGTCCATGCCCGACGGCTGCGATGCGGCCTACCTCGAAGGCGCAGACTACGGCCAACTCATCGAGGAGCCTGAGGAGGTGAAGACGTACCGTGTGGCCTACGAGCGGCTCGGGGTGCTGGCCCTGCCGCCGAACATGTCACTCGACATGATCCGATCCGTTATGGAGGGCACCTACCGTGCTGCGCACATCCCAGCTCGATCTGAGCGCCGCCGAGTGGCGCAAGTCCAGCTACAGCAACAAGGAGGGTGGCAACTGCGTAGAGGTGGCGGACGGCCGCCCCGGCGTCGTCCCCGTTCGGGACAGTAAGGATCCCGAGGGGCCCGTGCTCGTCTTTCGGGCCCGTGTCTGGGACGCGTTCATAGGCGCGCTCAAGGGCTGACCGGCGGGGCGGTGCGCGGCCAGGGGGCGCACCCAGGTGACATCCGTCCCGTCGCCGGGAACAGATCGCGCTTCGCGGGCACTCTCATAGTCATGAGCGAAAACAGCGCATTCAGGATCGAGCACGACTCGATGGGTGAGGTGCGGGTGCCCGCGCATGCCAAGTGGCGGGCCCAGACCCAGCGGGCGGTGGAGAATTTCCCGATCTCCGGGCAGCGGCTGGAGCGGGCGCACATCGAGGCGCTGGCCCGGATCAAGGGGGCGGCCGCCAAGGTCAACGCCGAGCTGGGCGTGCTGGGCAAGGACGTCGCGGAGGCCATCGCGGAGGCGGCGGCCGAGGTGGCCGAGGGGCGGTGGGACGAGGACTTCCCGGTCGACGTGTTCCAGACGGGGTCGGGGACGTCGTCGAACATGAATACCAACGAGGTGATCGCGACCCTGGCCAGTGAGCGGCTGGGGCGGGATGTGCACCCCAATGATCATGTCAATGCGAGTCAGTCGTCGAATGATGTGTTCCCGTCGTCGATTCATATCGCGGCGACGTCGGCCGTGCTGGGCGATCTGATTCCGGCGCTGGAGCATCTGGCGGAGGCGCTGGAGCGGAAGGCGGCGGAGTTCACCGAGGTGGTGAAGTCGGGGCGGACGCATCTGATGGATGCCACGCCGGTGACGCTGGGGCAGGAGTTCGGGGGGTACGCGGCGCAGGTGCGGTACGGGGTCGACCGGTTGCGGTCCTCGCTGCCGCGGCTGGCCGAACTGCCGTTGGGGGGAACGGCGGTGGGGACGGGAATCAATACCCCGCCGGGCTTCTCGGCGGCGGTGATCGCCGAGGTCGCGCGGGCGACGGGGCTGCCGCTGACCGAGGCGCGCGACCACTTCGAGGCGCAGGGGGCGCGGGACGGGATCGTGGAGACCAGCGGGCAGTTGCGGACCATCGCGGTCGGGCTGACGAAGATCGCCAATGATCTGCGGTGGATGGCGTCGGGGCCGCGTACGGGACTTTCCGAGATCAGCCTGCCGGATCTGCAGCCCGGGTCGTCGATCATGCCGGGGAAGGTCAATCCGGTGATTCCGGAGGCGGTGCTGATGGTCGCGGCGCAGGTCACCGGAAATGACGCGACGGTGGCGGCGGCCGGGGCGGCCGGCAATTTCGAACTGAATGTGATGCTGCCGGTCATTGCGCGCAATGTGCTGGAATCGGTGCGGCTGCTCGCCAATGTGTCGCGGCTGCTGGCCGATCGGACGGTGGACGGGATCACCGCGAATGTGGGGCGGGCCCGGGAGTACGCCGAATCGTCGCCTTCGGTGGTGACTCCGTTGAACAAGTACCTCGGTTACGAGGAGGCGGCGAAGGTCGCCAAGCGGTCGTTGGCCGAGCGGAAGACGATCCGGCAGGTGGTCGTGGAGGGCGGTTATGTCGAGCGGGGGCTGCTGACGGTGGAGCAGCTCGACGAGGCGCTGGATGTGTTGCGGATGACCCGCCCGTAACCGTCTCGGTAGCGGATGCCCCACCCGTAACTCCACCCGTAACCCCGTCCGTAACCTCGCCGTCATCACCTCCGTAACCAGCGGTGCGGCGCACGTCACCACGCCCTTAACGCGGCGCCCCTAAGATCTGCTCATGACAGCGGACATGGTGGAGACGACGGAAGGCGAGACGGCCGGTGTGCCCGCGCCGGCGGCCGGGGCGGGACGGGCGGCGGAGTCGGGGCGTTGGGCGCCCGGGGATCATGTCCTGTGGCGTTACCGCGACAACACCGATCCCCGTCGCTTCCATATCTGTCGTCCGGTGACCGTTGTCCAGGACACCGAGGAGCTGCTCGCGGTGTGGATGGCGCCGGGGACGCCGTGCATCAAGCCGGTGCTCGCCGACGGCACTCCGGTGCACCGCGAGCCGCTCGCCACCCGATACACCAAACCGCGGCGGACGGTGCGCGACCAGTGGTTCGGCAACGGTGTGCTGAAGCTGGCCCGGCCGGGAGATCCCTGGTCGGTCTGGCTGTTCTGGGAGAGCGGCTGGCACTTCAAGAATTGGTACGTCAATCTGGAGGAGCCGCGCCGCCGTTGGTCGGGCGGAATCGACTCACTCGACCATTTCCTCGACATCTGTGTCTATCCGGACCGGCACTGGGAGTGGCGGGACGAGGACGAGTTCGCACAGGCACGGCGGGACGGGCTGATGACGGACGCGCAGGCGGCCGGTGTCAAGACCGCCGGACGCGCCGCGGTCGCACAGATCGCGGCGTGGCGCGGGCCGTTCTCCGACGGCTGGGAGGACTGGCGGCCCGACCCCGCCTGGGACGTTCCGTCGCTTCCGGAGGACTGGGAGCGCCTGCCGGACCGTTTGCTGCCGTGAGGAAGCAAAGGCGAAAAGAAGAGCGGGAAGCGAGTGAAGGGGGCGAACGGTGGAAAGGTGCGCCTATGGGCGAAGCTGTTTCCCGCCGGGTTCTGCTGGGGTTCCCGCCGGGCGAGATGCGGTGTCCAGCCCCCTTGCTGTGCCCTGGGCCTGCAAACGTAGGATCGTCCTCCGCAGGACTGCACAGGCGCAACTCCAGAACGGGAAAACGAACTTGACCGCGGTCGCAGGAGGGGCGAGGTCGTGAGCGCGACAAGCTACGACGCGTACGAGGGCCTGAACCGGTTAGCACTCGACCGGGCCGGACAGGCCGATGCCTTCGACGCGATCGGTGACCGGTACGAGACGGCCTTTCCGCACAAAGAAGGCCAGATCGCTTCGGCTGTGTGGCTGAGCGAGGAACTGCCGGCCGGATCGCGGATCCTCGACGCCGGGTGCGGCACCGGTCTGCCGACCGCCCGTCAACTCCGCGACGCGGGCCACCGGGTCGTGGGAATCGACCTCTCCCCCGGGATGGTCGCACTCGCCCGGGAGAACGTCCCGGACGCCGAATTCCACCGGCTGGACATCGCCGATCTGCGCGCCGGCCGGCTGGGCGGGCGGGGTTCCTTCGACGGAATCGCCGCCTATTTCTCCCTGTTGATGATGCCCCGCGCGGAAATCCCCTGTGCCCTGGGCATGCTGTACGACCTCCTGCGGCCCGGCGGGCTGCTGGCCCTGGCAATGGTCGAGGCCGATATCGACGACTACCCCATTCCGTTCCTCGGCAGCACGATCCGGGTATCCGGATATCTGCGGGACGACCTGCGCCGGGTCGTACGCGACGCGGGTTTCGACGTCGTCGGGGAGGACTCGTATGCGTATGCCCCGGCGAGTACGGACGTACCACCCGAAATCCAGCTCTTCCTGCACCTGCGACGCGCTTGAGACGCACCGCGTCAGGCGCGTCCGCTCGGGCGGCGCGCACCGAACGCGGCGCGCCGGCGCCAGCCCCGGACGGATGGAATCCCACGCGTGACGGAGCACTCCACCTCCCACGAAACGCGGCAGTCGGCCCCGACCGCCGCGTCCTCGGCCTCCCCTGCTGCGGGGACGGCCGGGACGACGACCCCGGGCCGCGTCCCGGACCCGCGCAGCGCCCTCCAGCAGACCGGCGGCACCGGCCACGAGCCAGCGCCGGGAACGGGGTTCGCGGTGCGCGGCGGTGACGGCGCCGACCTCGGTGACGCGGCCGGCGAGCGGGCCGCCGCGGCCTCCGCGGGGCCGCCGGCCGGGCAGGGGGACGCCGAGCCGGCCGCCGATCACGGCCCGGCCGGCGACGGCGCGCGGGCGTACGGCGCCGCCCGCGCGTCCCGCGACAGTTCCTACGGCGGATACGCCGGGTCGTACGGGGGCTCGTACGACCCGTACGGGGAGGTGGCCATGCCCGCTGAGGGACGGCCGGACGGGGAACCGGGCGCGGAGCGCGCCGCGGTCCGCGCGCGCCGGCCGGTGGCGCAGGGCGCGCTGGACCGCACCGGTGCGCCGGAGCCGGACGAGGAGCCGGGGCATGCGCAGCCACGACCCGGCGCCGAGGGCCTCGGAAGGACCCGGGAGGGCGGTCCGGCGCCCCGGGCGCACGGCGGTGAGCCGGGCGCGGGCGGACGGCCGCCGGGGCCGCCGCCGGGTGTACGGGGCGGCGGGCCGGCCGACGCGGAACTGCCGCCCCCGTCGGGGCCGTCGCAGCCGCCCTCGGTACCGCCCGCGCGCTCGGCGCATCCCGGTGAGAGCAGCGAGGTGGCGGCGGCCCGGCAGGCCGGCGGCGACCGGCTGCGGTTCATCGGGGCGGCGACCCGGCGGATCGCCCGCGGCATAGACCTGGACGAGATCGTGCTGGGGCTGTGCCGGGCGACGGTGCCGACCTTCGCCGACGCGATCCTGGTGTATCTGCGCGATCCGCTGCCGGTGGGCGACGAGCGGCCGACCGGCCCGGTGGTGCTGCGGCTGCGCCGTACCGACCGGATCCCGGAGGAGCCGGACACCAACGGGCTGCGGCTGCCGGTGCTGCCGGCACAGCCGGATCTCGGGCCGGCGATGGGCGGCAGCGCCGCGGAGCTGTCCGAGGTGCGCCCGGGCGGGCCGCTGGCGGAGGTGCTGCGCGGGGTGCGGCCACTGTTCGGTGAGGCGCAGGCGGCCCGGACCGCGCTGCCGGAGCTGCTGGGTCCTGACACCCGGCTGCCGGGCGGGCACCGGGTGATCCTGGCGCCGCTGCGCGGGCGCCGCCGGGTGATCGGTGCGGCGGTGTTCCTGCGCCGCCCGGACCGGCCGGCGTTCGAACCGGACGACCTGCTGGTGGCGGCCCAGTTGGCGACGCACACCGCGCTGGGCGTGGACAAGGCGGTGCTCTACGGCCGCGAGGCGTACATCGCCGACGCGCTGCAGCGCACCATGCTGCCGGACTCGCTGCCGCAGCCCACCGGTGTGCGGCTGGCCAGCCGCTATCTGCCGGCCGCGGAGACGGCCCGGGTGGGCGGCGACTGGTACGACGCAATCCCGCTGCCGGGCAGCCGGGTGGCGCTGGTGGTCGGCGACGTGATGGGGCACTCGATGACCTCGGCCGCGATCATGGGTCAGCTGCGGACCACCGCGCAGACCCTGGCGGGGCTGGACCTGCCGCCGCAGGAGGTGCTGCACCACCTCGACGAACAGGCCCAGCGGCTGGGCTCGGACCGGATGGCGACCTGCCTGTACGCGGTCTACGACCCGGTGGCGCACCGGATCATCGTCGCCAACGCCGGGCATCCGCCGCCGGTGATGCTGCACCGCGGCGGGCGCGCGGAGGTGCTGCGGGTGCCGCCGGGCGCGCCGATCGGCGTCGGCGGGGTGGACTTCGAGGCGGTGGAGCTGGACGCCCCGGCGGGCGCGACGCTGGTGCTGTACACCGACGGCCTGGTGGAGTCGCGGATCCGGGACGTGTGGACCGGCATCGAGCAGCTGCGCGAGCGGCTGGCCGAGACGGCCCGGCTGACCGGGCCCAATCCGCCGCCGCTGGAGCCGCTGTGCGACGAGGTGCTGGACATGCTCGGGCCGGGCGACCGCGATGACGACATCGCGCTGCTGGCCGCCCGGTTCGACGGCATCGCGCCGAGCGACGTGGCGTACTGGTACCTCGACCCGAAGGCGCAGACCGCCGGGCAGGCGCGCCGGCTGGCCCGGCGGGCGCTGGCCCGCTGGGGCCTGGAGGAGCTTTCCGACCAGCTGGAGCTGCTGGTGAGCGAGGTGGTGACCAACGCGGTGCGGTACGCCGAGCGGCCGGTGACGCTGCGGCTGCTGCGGACGGACGTGCTGCGCTGCGAGGTCGGCGACGACGTGCCGCAGTTGCCGCGGCTGCGGCAGGCCCGGCCGTCGGACGAGGGCGGCCGGGGGCTGTATCTGGTCAACCGGATGGCCCGACGCTGGGGCGCGACCCGGCTGAGCATGGGCAAGGTCGTCTGGTTCGAACTGTCGATGCCGCCGGGGGCGCGCCTCTGAGGCGCGGCGAACGGTCCACAGACAGGCAGGACTCCGGAAGAACACGGCGCCCGCACCCTGGGCAGGGTGCGGGCGCCGTGTCGTTTCGGTCGGTGCTGCGGGCCGCCGGGTCAGTTGCCGAAGTTCGGCAGGTTGCCGCCGGTGGCGCTGCTGCCGCCGGTGTTTCCACCGGTACCGGTGGCGCCTCCGTTGCCCGTGCCGCCGGTACCCGTGCCGCCGGTGCCGGTACCGCCGCCGGTGCCGGTGGTGCCGCCGTCCGGCGGGGTGGAGCCGCTGCCGGTCGGGGTGGGCCGGCCGGTCGGGCGCCCGGAGTGGCCGTCCGACGGAGAGGTGCTCGGCGTCGGCGTGCCCGACGGGGTGTGCGACGGGGTCGGCGTCGGGGTGGCCGGCGCGGACGGGGTCGGCGTGGGGGTGCTGGGCGGCGACACCGCGGCGCCCATGTCGGCGTCCAGGTCGAATTCGCCGGCGTCGTCGCCGACCGCGGCCTGGGTGTAGTCGGCCCAGACCTTCGCCGGGTAGCCGCCGCCGTTGACCCGGCCGCCGCCTCCGGCGCCCTTGAGGGTGACCTGCTTGCCGCCGTTGGGCGACTCGCCGAACATGCCGACGGCGGTGACCAGCTTGGGCGTGTAGCCCACGAACCAGGCCGACTTGTTGTCGTCGGAGGTGCCGGTCTTGCCGGCCGCCTGGTAGGCGGTGTTCTTCACCGCGCTGGAGGCGGTGCCGTCGTTGACCACGCCGGTGAGGACGGAGGTGACGGTGTCGGCCGTCTTACGGGAGAGCACATGGTCGCCGAGCGGGTCCTTCACCGGGAAGTCCTTGTCGGTGCCGTCCGTGTTGTGCACGGCCTTGACCACCAGGCTCGGGGTGACCTTCTGGCCGTGGTTGTCGAAGGTGGCGTACATCCCGGCCATCTGGACCGGGCTGGCGCCCATCGAGCCCAGGGCCATGGCGGGCTTGGCGGGGAAGTTGCTGGTGACGCCGAGCTCGTTCGCGGTCTTCTTGACCTTCTCCAGGCCGACGTCCACCGCCATCTGCGCGAAGACGGTGTTGACGGACTTGTTGGTCGCCGTCTGGACGTTGATCAGTCCGGGGCTGTACTGGTCCTCGTTCTCCGGCGCGTAGCCCTCACCGCCGGGCCCCCGTACGGGGCGCTTGTTCGTGCCGTCGTAGAGGGTGTTGGGGGTGATCCGGACGCCGGACTGCGTCTCGGAGCCGTTCTCCAGGGCGGAGGCGAGGATGGCCGGCTTGAAGGTGGAGGCCGGCTGGTAGTCCTGACGCGTCGCGTTGTTCACGTAGTGCTTCGGGGGGCCCTCGCCGCCGTACATCGCGACGATGTGCCCGTCCTTCGGGTTCACCGAGGCGGCACCGAGCTGGGCGGCGGCGTCGGCCGTGCGCTTCTTCGGTTCGAGCTCGTCGGTCAGCTTCCGCTTGACGGCCTCTTCCAGGTCCTTCTGCTTGCTCTTGTCGATGCTCAGGGTCACGGTCCAGCCGCCGGCCGCGAACTCCTTCGGGTCGACGCCCTGGGCGAACAGCTCCTGCTTGGCTTCCTCGACGATGTAGTAGTTCTGGCCGGTCTGCCCGGGCAGCGGCTTGGGCGGCTTGGGCACCGGGAACTTCTGCTTGGCGCGCTCGTCGGGCGAGAGCCACTTCATCTCGACCATGTTGTTCAGGGCGTACGCCCAGCGCTCCTGGACCCGCTTCTTGCCGGCGTCGCTGGCGTTGGTCCAGTCGTACTGGTTGGGCGCCTGGAGCAGCGAGGCGAGATAGGCGCCCTGCGCGAGGGTGAGCTTGTCGGAGTCCACGCCGTAGTACGCCCGCGCGGCGGCCTGGATGCCGTAGGCGCCCCGGCCGTAGTAGCTGGTGTTGAGGTAGCCGGCGAGGATGTCGTCCTTGCTGAGCTTGTTGTCCACCTTGAGGGCGATGACGATCTCCTGGAGCTTGCGGGAGACCGTCTGTTCCTGGCTCAGGTAGTAGTTCTTGACGTACTGCTGAGTGATCGTCGAGCCGCCCTGCTTGCCCTCACCGGCCAGGGTCTTGAGGATTCCGCGCAGGGTGCCCTTCAGGTCGACGCCGGCGTCCTGGTAGAAGGTCTTGTTCTCGGCGGCGACGGCCGCGTGCTGAACGTCCTTGGGGATCTTGCTGATCGGGACGGACTCGCGGTTGACCTTGCCGTCCCGCGCCATGATCGAGCCGTCCGCGTACTTGAAGATGTTGCTCTGACGCTGGGCGTCCGGGTTACCGGCCGGGACACCCACGTACAAGTAGAGGCCGACGAAGCCGAGGATCCCCAGCAGGCAGACGCCGAGGACGGCCCCGAGGATCTTCTTCCAGGTGAAGAGGCGGCGTATGCCGGACTTCTTCTCGTTCTTCCCGCCACGGCGGGCGCCGCCCTGCCGCGCCCGCCTCGCGTTCGCTCGGCCCATCGCTCGTGCAACTCCAGTCGTTCCGCCCCCGGCATAACTCAGCTGTTGAAGCTAACACCGCAACTGACAACAAATACTCATCGATCAAGGCTTTTCCCTACGTGACATACAGCACGGGGAAGGCGCGCAACCGTTGGGGCACCTGTCCGCATCCCGCTGGACCGCAGCAGGCCAGCGCGTTAAAGTGCTAACACTTTGCTAGACCAGCGAAAGCATGCACTGCGGCACACATCACGCGCCGCACCACGCGCTTCGTCACGCACCACCGAAGAAACGGGGACCCCATGACCGATACGACACCCGCCGCCCCCGCCGCCTCCGCGGACGCCCCGGAGATGCCGGCGCCGCAGGTCCGCGAGCGGGCCGCGCACAGCATCCCCGGCGGGCTGGCGCTGCTGCTGACCGTCCTGGGCATCGCCCTGGGCATCGCCGTGATCATCGTCGGCGGCGTCCTGGGCAACGCCGGCCACAACGGAGCCGCCGTCCCCCTGGTGGTCGTCGGCATCCTGCTCCTGGTGGGCTCGCTCTTCTGCATGACCGGCGTGAAGATGGTCGCGCCCGGCGAGGCCCGGGTGATCCAGCTCTTCGGACGGTACGTGGGCACCATCCGCACCGACGGCCTGCGGTGGGTCAACCCGCTCACCTCGGCCCGCAGCATCTCCACCCGGATCCGCAACCACGAGACCTCGGTCCTGAAGGTCAACGACGCCTACGGCAACCCGATCGAGCTGGCCGCGATCGTCGTCTGGAAGGTCGAGGACACCGCCCAGGCGCTGTTCGAGGTCGACGACTTCCTGGAGTTCGTCGCCACCCAGACCGAGGCGGCCGTCCGGCACATCGCCATCGAGTACCCCTACGACGCCCACGACGAGGACGGCCTCTCGCTGCGCGGCAACGCCGAGGAGATCACCGAGAAGCTGGCCGTGGAGCTGACCGCCCGGGTCCAGGCCGCCGGTGTGCAGATCATCGAGACCCGCTTCAGCCACCTCGCCTACGCCCCGGAGATCGCCTCCGCGATGCTCCAGCGGCAGCAGGCCGGCGCGGTCGTCGCGGCCCGGAAGCAGATCGTCGAGGGCGCGGTGGGCATGGTCGAGTCGGCCCTGGAGCGCATCAACGAGCAGGGCATCGTCGAGCTGGACGAGGAGCGCAAGGCCGCCATGGTCAGCAATCTGATGGTGGTGCTGTGCGGCGACCGCGCCGCCCAGCCCGTCCTGAACACGGGCTCGCTCTACCAGTGAGTCCCGACGCCCCCCAGGGGCCGGGCGCCGACCGCGAACGGCCCCCCGGCCGCCGGCCGCAGCAGCGCAAGCAGGTGCTGCTGCGGCTGGACCCACTCCTCCACGACGCCCTCAGCCGCTGGGCCAACGACGAACTCCGCAGCACCAACGCCCAGATCGAGTTCCTCCTCCGCAAGGCCCTCACCGAAGCCGGCCGCCTCCCCCGCGGCGTGGCCGGCCCGCCCCGGCGGGGACGCCCACCGAAGGCGCGCCCGGAGGAGTCGCCTGAGGAGCCGCCGGAGGGTGCGGGAGGACGGGTGCGGGAGGACGAGTGACGGATGACCTGCGGGAATCCATCTATACACGCTAGGTATACACCTCGTGTAGAGTGCGGGGCATTCCCTGGCCGCCGGCCGCCGCTGCCGTTCGCGCGGCCGGTTGCCGGCATGCCCTGTTCGCACTCCCGGAGGCCCGTGTATGACCCCGGCCCGTTTTCTGCTCGAAGCCCGTGCGCTGCACAAGGCGTACGGGCCCACGCCCGCACTCGACGGGGCGGACTTCGCCATCCGTCCCGGCGAGGTGGTCGCCGTCATGGGCCCCTCCGGGTCCGGCAAGTCGACGCTGCTGCACTGCCTCGCCGGCATCATCCGTCCCGACTCCGGCACGGTCCGGTACGGGGAGCACACCCTGACGGCGCTCAGCGACACGCGGTGCAGTGCGCTGCGCCGCTCCGACTTCGGCTTCGTCTTCCAATTCGGCCAGCTGGTACCGGAGTTGACGTGCCTGGAGAACGTCGCACTGCCGCTGCGGCTGAACGGCACCAAGCGCAAGGAGGCCGTGCGGCGGGCCGGCGAGTGGCTGGCGCGACTGGAGGTGGACGGCGTCGCGGCCAAGCGGCCCGGTGAGATCTCCGGCGGCCAGGGCCAGCGGGTCGCGGTCGCCCGCGCACTGGCCGCCCGGCCGCGGGTGATCTTCGCCGACGAGCCCACCGGCGCCCTGGACTCCCTCAACGGTGAGCGGGTGATGCGGCTGCTGACCGACGCCGCCCGGGACACCGACGCGGCCGTGGTGCTGGTGACGCACGAGGCTCGGGTGGCCGCGTACGCCGACCGGGAGGTCGTGGTGCGGGACGGCATCGCCCGGGAGATGGCGGGCGCGGCATGAGCGTCGAGAGCAGGATGATCACGGGGCTGCGCGGCTGGGGCCGGGATCTCGGGACGGGGATACGGTTCGCGGTCGGGGGCGGCCGCGAGGGCTGGATCCGTACGCTGCTGACCGCGCTGGGTGTGGGTCTGGGTGTGGTGCTGCTGCTCGCCGCCGCGTCGATCCCGACCATGATGGCGGAGCGGTCCCAACGCGGCGACGCCCGGCTTCCGATGGAGAGCGAGCAGTCGCTGCCGCCCTCGGCGGCGACCCTGGTCGAGGCGCAGGCGGACACCGCCTTCCGCGGCGATTCCGTACGGGGCATGCTGCTGCGGCCCGACGGCGACCGGGCCCCCACCCCGCCCGGCGTGCGCGCGCTGCCGCGGCCGGGCGAGATGGTGGTCTCCCCCGCGCTGCGCGCACTCCTCGGCTCGCCGGAGGGTCAACTGCTGCGGGAGCGGCTGCACTTCAAGGACGTCGGAACGATCGGGCAGGCCGGCCTGATCGGGCCCGCCGAGCTGGTCTACTACGCCGGCAGCGCCACGCTGACCACGGACGACGGGGGCCGGCGCATCGCCGGGTTCGGCACCGAAACCCGGAACGACCCGCTGGACCCGCTGCTGCTGACGCTGATGATCGTCGGCTGTGTGGTGATGCTGATGCCGGTCGCGATCTTCATCGCCACCGCGGTGCGGTTCGGCGGGGAGCGCCGGGACCAGCGGCTGGCCGCCCTGCGGCTGATCGGCGCGGACGCCCGGATGACCCGGCGCACGGCGGCCGGCGAGGCGCTCTTCGGGGCGGTGTGCGGGCTGGCCGTGGGAGCCGTGCTGTTCCTGGCGGCCCGGCAGCTCGTCGGCGCCGTCACCGTCTGGGACATCAACGTCTTCCCGTCCGATGTGACCCCGGTCCCGGGTCTGGCGGCGCTGGTCCTGCTCGCCGTACCGCTGTCCGCGGTCGCTGTCACGCTCTTCGCGCTGCGCCGGGTGAGCATCGAGCCGCTGGGCGTCGCCCGTGAGGGCGCCGGACGCCGGCGCCGGCTGTGGTGGCGGCTGCCGTTCCTGGCGGCGGGGCTCGCGCTGATGCTCTTCTACGGAAGGGGCGTCGGGCACGGCGCCGGGCTCGATCATCCGTATCCGGTGGCGGGCGGCGCGGCGCTGTTCCTGCTGGGGGTGACGCTGCTGCTGCCGTGGGCGGTGGACGCTGCGGTGGCGCGCTTCCGCGGCGGTCCGGTCCCCTGGCAGCTGGCCGTGCGGCGGCTCCAGCTCAGCGGGGGTGCGGCCGCCCGCGCGGTCAGCGGGATCACCGTCGCGGTCGCCGGGGCGATCGCGCTCCAGCTGTTCTTCGCCGCCATCCAGGGCGACTTCATGAAGGTCACCGGGCAGGACGCGAGCCGGGCGCAGCTGCGCACCATGCTTCCGTCCCACGACGTCGGCACGATCCGGAAGATGATCGGCGAGTTCCGTACGACCGAGGGCGTCCGGGGCGTCATCGCGTCCATCGACGCCTCCGCCTCGCGACCCGGCCCGCTCCGCGCGGGCGACGAGTTCCGCCCGAGCACGATGGTCACCGTCGGCGACTGCGCCACCCTGAGCGAACTGGCACACACCGGCCCCTGCAAGGACGGCGACGTCTTCATCGTCAAGGACGGCAGCGGCTCGGTCGAGACCGACTACATCACCAAGACGGCGCGGCCCGGCGCCACCGTGGACTTCGCCCCGGACGACGGGTCCGGCACCCCGCCGCGCCACCCGCGGCTGTGGACCGTCCCGCGGTCGGCCCGCACGGTCGAGTCCCGTACGGACCCCACGGGGCGGACGGCCTTCGGCCTCATGGCCACGCCGGGCGCCCTGGACCTGAAGCTGCTGGACCGTCCGATGGCCCGCGCCATGGTCAGGATCGACCCGGGGGTCCCGGATGCCGTCGAGCACGTCCGGAACACCGCGGCCCGGATCGCCCCGCAGATGCGGGTGTTCACGCTCCAGAACACCGAGCGCGACAAGCAGTTCACCAGCCTGCGGACGGGTCTGCTGGTCGCCGCCACCGCGACCCTGGCGCTGATCGCCGCCAGCATGCTGGTGACGATGGTGGAGCAGCTGCGCGAGCGCCGCCGGCTGCTGTCCGTCCTGGTCGCCTACGGCACCCGGCGGTCCACGCTGGCCTGGTCGGTGGTGTGGCAGACCGCCGTCCCGGTCGTCCTGGGGCTGGCCCTGGCGGTGGCCGGCGGCGCCGGGCTGGGGCTGGCGCTGCTGCGGCTGGCCGGCAAGTCCTCCTTCGACTGGTCGGTGGTCTGGCCGCTGACCGCCGCCGGGGGCGGCCTGGTCCTGGTGGTGACGCTGCTCAGCCTGCCGCCGCTGTGGCGGATGATGCGGCCGGAGGGGCTGCGTACGGAGTGAGCGCCGGTGGTGCGGGGCGGTGGCCTGCAGAGCACCGCGGCCACCGCCCCGCGCCCCGCCGACCAGCACGCCCCCGCGCACACCGGGTATCTATACAACGCGCGTATACACCAGCGTTACACCCCCGAGTAAGGTGGTCGCCATGTCAATCGGTCATACGCTGCTGGGCCTCCTGGAGTCCGGCCCCCGCCATGGCTACGACCTCAAGCGGGCCTTCGACGAGCACTTCGGGCAGGACCGCCCGCTGCACTACGGGCAGGTCTACTCCACGATGTCCCGGCTGCTGAAGAACGGCCTGGTCGAGGTGGACGGCGTGGAGGCCGGCGCGGGCCCGGAGCGCAAGCGGTACGCCATCACGGACGCCGGGATCACCGACGTCGCCCAGTGGCTGGCCCGTCCGGAGAAGCCCGAGCCGTACCTCCAGTCGGTCCTCTACACCAAGGTCGTACTGGCGCTGCTGACCGACCGGAACGCCGCCGAGCTCCTCGACTCCCAGCGCACCGAGCACCTCCGGCTGATGCGCGGCCTGACCGAGCGCAAGCGCACCGGGGACCTCGCCGACCAGCTGATCTGCGACCACGCGCTGTTCCACCTGGAAGCCGATCTGCGCTGGCTGGAGCTGACCGCCGCCCGCCTGGACAAACTCGCGGAAGCGGTCGGCGCATGACGCCCGAGGGCTCCCTGCTCGCCGCCGAGGGGCTGTGCAAGGCGTACGGGCCCACGCCCGCCCTGGACGGCGCGGACTTCTCGATCCACCCCGGCGAGGTCGTCGCCGTCATGGGCCCCTCCGGCTCCGGCAAGTCGACGCTGCTGCACTGCCTCGCCGGCATCATCCGCCCGGACTCCGGCACCGTCCGCTACGGCCCGCACACCCTCACCGACCTCGGCGACGCCCAGCGCAGCGCACTGCGCCGCACCGACTTCGGCTTTGTCTTCCAATTCGGCCAGCTGGTACCGGAGTTGACGTGCCTGGAGAACGTCGCACTGCCGCTGCGGCTGAACGGCACCAAGCGCAAGGAGGCCGAACGGCAGGCCCGCGCGTGGCTGGCGCGGCTGGAGGTCGACGACGTCGCGGCCAAGCGGCCCGGTGAGATCTCCGGCGGCCAGGGCCAGCGGGTCGCGGTCGCCCGCGCACTGGCCACCACACCCCGGGTCGTCTTCGCCGACGAACCCACCGGCGCCCTGGACTCCCTCAACGGCGAACGCGTGCTGACCCTGCTGACCGACGCCGCCCGGGACACCAACGCGGCCGTGGTGCTGGTCACCCACGAATCCCGGGTCGCCGCCTACTCCGACCGGGAGATCGTCGTCCGGGACGGCCGGGTGAAGGACATGGCGGACCGGATATGACCCTGCTCCGCTCGCGGCCGCAGGGCGAGCGGGACACCGCCGTACCCGCACCGCCGCCCGCGACGCCGCGCACCGGCCCGGCCGCCTGGGCCCGCGACCTCGTCATGGGCATGCGGTTCGCGGCCGGCGGCGGGCGGGAGGGCTGGATCCGCACCGCGCTGACCGCCGCCGGAGTCGCCCTCGGGGTGGCGGTGCTGCTGTTCTGCGCCTCCGCGCCGCACCTGATGAACGCCTGGCACGGCCGGGAGAAGGCCCGCGAGAACCTCGGCCAGGCGCACCCGCCGCCCCGCGGCGACCGCACCCTCCTCTACGCCCACACCGACACCGTCTTCCGGGGCACCGCCATCCGCGGCCGGCTGATCCGCCCGGACGGCACGCACCCGCCGGTGCCGCCCGGCGTGCGGCACCTCCCCGGCCCCGGCGAGATGGTGGTCTCGCCGGCCCTGAAGGACCTGCTGGCCGCCCCCGGCAACGCGCTGCTGCGCGAGCGCCTGAGCAGCTACCGGATCACCGGCGTGATCGGCGCCGAGGGACTCCAGGGCCCGCGGGAACTCACCTACCTCGCGCACAGCGACACCCTCACCGAGGGCACCGCCGGCCGCATCGACCACTTCGGCAAGAGCTGGGAGCCACAGCCGCTGACCACACCCGGCCTGGTCCTGGTGATCATGACGTGTGTGGCGCTGATGACGCCGGTGATGGTCTTCATCGGCACCTCCGTGCGCTTCGGCAACGAACGCCGGGAACGCCGGCTGGCCGCCCTCCGCCTGGTCGGCGCCGACGTCCGCACCACCCGCCGGATCGCCTCCGGCGAGGCGCTGTTCGGCTCGCTGCTCGGACTGCTGGGCGGCGCCGCACTGTTCCTCGCCGGCCGCCGGCTGGCCCCGTCCATCACCCTGTGGAACATCAACGTCTATCCCGCGGACGTCACCCCCGGCCCGCTCGCCGCACTGCTGATCGCCGTCCTGGTGCCGACCGCCGCCGTCCTCGTCACCCTGGTCGCCCAGCGCGGCGTCACCGTCGAACCGCTGGGCATCGTCCGCAACCGCCTGCCGGTCCGCCGCCGGCTGTGGTGGCGGGTGGTACTGCCGGTCGCCGGCGCGGCCCTGCTCGTCCCGATGGCGATCCGGCCGGGCCCGATCGACAACCCGCTCGCCACCGCCCGCCTCGCCGCCGGCTCCACGCTGCTGCTGTTCGGCGTCACCGCGCTGCTGCCCTGGCTGGTCGACCGGGTCGTCGGCCGGCTGCGCGGCGGCCCGGTCCCCTGGCAGCTGGCGGTCCGCCGGCTCCAGCTGAACAGCGGCCCGGCGACCCGTGCGGTCAGCGGCATCACCGTCGCGCTGGCCGGCGCCGTCGCCATCCACATGCTGATGACCGGCTCGCAGGTCGGCTACGCCGCCGCGTACGCCAAGTCCGGACGGGTGCCGCAGATCAGCTTCTGGGGCCACACGGACGGCTGGCGGCACACCCAACGATCGCTGGACGCACTGCGCGACACCCCCGGGGTCACCTCCGCCCGCGGCCTCGTCACCGCCGACGCCGGCGAGCTGCCCGTCCCGGGCCGCGATGCGCACTACGACTACCACGCCATCATCGCCGTCGGCAGCTGCGCCGAGCTGCGCAAGGTCGCCGAGCTGCCGTCCTGCCGGGACGGCGACGCCTTCGTCACCGACGCCGACCGCACCGCGCAGGGCCAGACCGCCGTCACTCCCGGCGCCACCATCGACCTCAATCCGGCGGAGAACTACGGCGGGCCCAGCAAGGCACCCCGCCCCTGGACGGTCCCGCCGTCCGCCCGCGCCGCCCACCTCACCGCCGTCGAGGACGGCCATCCCCTCTTCTACGACCTGCTCCTGACCCCCTCGGTCCTCGACGCCTCCCGTCTCGCCAGGCCCGACATGCAGCTCCTCGTCCGCTTCGACCGCGGCACCCCCGACGCCGTCGACCACATCCGCAACACCGCGGCCCGAATCGACCCGACGATGCTGGAGGGCTCCTCCCTCGACAACCCGCACGACGCGCAGTACGACGGCATCCGCACCACGATCTTCATCGGCGCGGTGATCACCCTGCTGCTGATCGGCGCGGGCCTGATCATCTCCACCGTCGAGCAGCTCTACGAACGCCGTCGGCTGCTCTCCACCCTCGACGCGTACGGCACCCGCCGCGCCACCCTCGGCTGGTCCGTCCTGTGGCAGACGGCGCTGCCGGTCGCCCTCGGCCTGTCCCTGGCACTGGCCTGCGGACTGTCCCTGGGCTCCCTGCTCCTCACGGTCATCGGCAGCGACGTGATGGTCGACTGGCCGGTGGTCGCCGGCATGCTCGGCATCGGCGGCGGCGTGATCCTCTTCGTCACCGCCCTGAGCCTGCCGCCGCTGTGGCGGATGATGCGGCCGGACGGCCTGCGCACGGAGTGACTGCCGTCGTGTCCCCGAACGAATGAACATTGTCGTACGGGACGGGAAGGGCCGCCTCTGCCTACGATGATGGTCTCGACACCAGCCCACGGGAGGCACGCAATGTCCGCAGCAGCTGTCGAGCGTCCGCACGCGCCTGCCCCCAAGCCGCTGATGCTCCTCAAGCAGGCCGATCAGCTCATGGAGCAGCTTCCGGGCTACCGCGTCGAGATCCTCGGAGGCGTCCTCACCGTGACCCCACCCCCAGACCCCGGCCACGCGAACGGGCTGTCCCAACTCCGGGACACCTTTGCTGCGACGGGATTGAACCGCGGCGAGACGCGAGTCCTCGAAGGCCTCGGCCTGTGGCTGCCGGTCGGCCCGGAGGACTACACCGTTCCCGACCTGTCCGTGGTCGACGCCGACTTCCGCGAACACGTCATCGAGTTCGAGTGCTGCGACCCGGCGGTGTTCCGGATGGTCCTTGAGGTCACCTCCGGGAACTACGCCAACGACTTGCGTAAGAAGGTCGCTGCCTACGGAGCCGCGAAGGTCCCTGTGTACGTGATCGTCGACCGGAAGCACGAACGCCTCCACGTCCTCACCGAGCCCATGGAGGACGGCTACGCCGTACACCGCATCCATGCGGCCGGGACCAAGGTCACCCTCCCGGAGTCGATCGGCGCCGAAGTCACCCTGGATGTCACGCAGGTCCTGGACGATTCCCGGCGCATCCCCCCGCGCCGCTGACGTTCCTCACCCCTCCACAACCCGCACCGGCAACCCCCGCATCGCCCCCCGCAGCGCCGCCGCGAACTCCTCGAACTCCGGCTGCCGGGCCGAGCCGCTGCGCATGGCCAGGGCGATCCGCCGCGAAGGGGCCGGGTCCGCGAAGTAGCCCGTCGTCAGAAGGTCGTTGCGAGCGGTTTCGACCCGAAGTGCCGTACGCGGCAGGAGAGTTACCCCCAGACCGCCGGCCACCAGCTGCACCAGCGTGGACAGCCCCGCCGCACTCGTCGTCACCGGTGCGTTCTCCTCCCTTCCCGCCTCGCGGCAGATGTCCAGGGCCTGGTCGCGCAGGCAGTGCCCCTCGTCCAGCAGGAGCAGATCCAGTTCCTTGAGCGCCTCGCGGGGGAGGTCACCGCGGCCGCCGAGCCAGTGTTCCTTGGGTGCGACCAGTACGAAGTCCTCGTCGAACAGCGGGATTTCGGTGACCTGCGGGACGCCGAGCGGCACCGCGAGCAGCAGCAGGTCCAGCCGGCCGTGTGCCAGGCCGTCCAGCAGCGAGGTGGTCTGCTCCTCGTGGACCTGGAGGTCGAGGTCCGGGTAGGTGTCGTGGACCAGCCGCAGCACGGCGGGCAGCAGATACGGGGCGACGGTCGGGATGACGCCGAGGCGGAGCACGCCGGTGAAGGGCGCACGGGCCGCCTCCGCCTCCTCCATCAGCGCGCCGACCGCGTCCAGGACCGCCCGGGCGCGGACCGCCACCCGCTCCCCCGCCGGCGAGAGCAGCACCTTGCGGGTCGTACGCTCCAGGAGCTGGACGCCGAGGGTCTCCTCCAGTGCGGAGACGGCGCCGGAGAGCGCGGGCTGGCTCATGCCGATCTCGGCCGCCGCCTCCCGGAAGTGCAGATGCTCGGCGACCGCGGCGAAGGCTCGCAGCTGGGCCAGGCTGGGCTGGCGGGGTCGCCCGCCGGGGGTCATGGGGGAAGCCACTGATAACCACCTCCGATCAACATCCACAAGTCTAACTATTTCCCTGATCAATGCCTCCTGTGGCACTGTGGATCCCGTCCAAGCCTCACAGAATGCCCCGAATGACCTCAAAGGGGCTTTCCGGTAACAAGGAGAGCGCGTGCTCACTGTTGGTGACAAGTTCCCTGAGTTCGACCTGACCGCCTGCGTCTCGCTGGAGAAGGGCAAGGAGTTCGAGCAGATCAACCACAAGACCTACGAGGGCAAGTGGAAGATCGTGTTCGCGTGGCCCAAGGACTTCACCTTCGTGTGCCCCACCGAGATCGCCGCCTTCGGCAAGCTGAACGACGAGTTCGCCGACCGTGACGCCCAGATCCTCGGCTTCTCCGGCGACTCCGAGTTCGTGCACCACGCCTGGCGCAAGGACCACCCGGACCTGACCGACCTGCCCTTCCCGATGCTGGCCGACTCGAAGCACGAGCTCATGCGTGCCCTGGGCATCGAGGGCGAGGACGGCTTCGCGCAGCGCGCCGTCTTCATCGTCGACCAGAACAACGAGATCCAGTTCACCATGGTGACCGCCGGCTCCGTCGGCCGTAACCCCAAGGAGGTCCTGCGGGTCCTCGACGCCCTGCAGACCGACGAGCTGTGCCCCTGCAACTGGAGCAAGGGCGAGGACACCCTGGACCCGGTCGCCCTGCTGGCTGGTGAGTGAGACCCATGGCTCTCGATGACCTCAAGTCCGCGGTTCCGGACTACGCCAAGGACCTGAAGCTGAACCTCGGTTCGGTGATCGGCAACTCCGACCTGCCGCAGCAGCAGCTGTGGGGCACGGTGCTCGCCTGTGCGATCGCCTCGCGCTCCCCGAAGGTGCTGCGCGAGCTGGAGCCGGAGGCGAAGGCCAACCTCTCCGCCGAGGCGTACACCGCCGCCAAGTCGGCCGCGGCCATCATGGCGATGAACAACGTCTTCTACCGGACGCGCCACCTGCTCTCCGACCCGGAGTACGGCAACCTCCGCGCCGGTCTGCGGATGAACGTCATCGGCAACCCTGGCGTGGACAAGGTCGACTTCGAGCTGTGGTCGCTCGCGGTCTCCGCGATCAACGGCTGCGGCATGTGCCTGGACTCGCACGAGCAGGTCCTGCGCAAGGCCGGTGTCGAGCGCGAGACGATCCAGGAGGCCGTCAAGATCGCGGCCGTCCTGCAGGCCGTCGGCGCCACCCTCGACGCCGAGGCCGCCCTCGCCGAATAAGGCGCACGGCAGCAGACCTCTCAACGCAAACCCCCGCGGACCTCGGGTCCGCGGGGGTTTCGTGCGTACGGGGCGGAGCGGGGCAGGGGGGACGAGCCCCGCCGGTCCGTCCGTCAGTCGTCCGACGTCCGGGAGCGGCGCGGCAGGGTCGGGGCCACGCCGAGGGCGGTCGCGCCGCGCGGGGGCACCGTCATCCGCAACGCCTGCTCCCTGGAGTACGCGCGGAGATAGCCGACGACGGTGTTGGTCACGGCCACCAGGGGGACCGCCACCACGGCGCCGCCGATGCCGCCGATCAGGCTGCCCGCGGCGACCGAGAGGATCACCGCCAGCGGATGCACCCGGACCGCCCGGCCCAGGATGAAGGGCTGGAGCACATGGCTCTCGATCTGGTTCACCGCCAGCACCACCGCCAGCACCAGCAGCGCCGTGAAGACGTCCTGGGTGACCAGCGCGACCACGCACGCCAGCGCGCCCGAGACCACCGCACCGATCAGCGGCACGAAGGCGAACAGGAAGATGAAGACGGCGAGCGGGACGGCCAGCGGGACGTCGAGGAAGTAGAGCCCGATGCCGATGAAGATGGCGTCGATCAGTGCGACCAGGACCGTGCCGCGGATGTACGCGGTCAGCGTCCGCCAGGCACGCGGGCCGGCGCCCGCCACGCCGCCGCGGGCCGGGGCCGGCACCAGCTTGAGCGTCCACTCCCAGATGCGCCGGCCGTCGTAGAGCAGGAACAGCGTGGTGAACATCGCCAGCAGGATGCCGGTGAACATCTCCAGGACGACCGTGACGCCCTCCAGGCCGGCCGAGGTGATCGCCTCGGTGTTGGCGCCGATCGCGTCCTGGAGGTTCTTGGCGATGTGGTTGATCTGGCTCTCGGTCACGTGGAACGGGCTGTTGAGCAGCCAGCCCTTCAGCTCGGTGATGCCCTCCTGGATGCGGCTGGACACCGAGTCGACGTTGTCCTGGACCTGCCATACGACGAACCAGCCGACCAGGCCCATCACCACGAAGCCGCCGATGAAGGTCAGCGCGGTGGCCGGCCCGCGCGGCACGTTGCGCCGGCGCAGCCATGCCACGGTCGGCTGGAGCAGCGCCGTGATCAGCAGCGCCGCGACGAACGACAGCACCACCAGCGAGATGGTGGTGATCACCTTCGCCAGCACCCACACCGTCCCGGCCAGCACCAGCAGCCGCCAGCCGGCCTCGGCCGCGACCCGGACGCCCCAGGGGACCGCCGCCACCGGGTCCGGCGGGGCGGCGACGGCCGGCGCATAGGCAGGCGGCGCGGGGACGGACTCGGGCGCACGGACGGCGGTGGACTCCGGCTCCGGTTCTGCCCGCTCCCCCGGCCCCTCCGGCCGCGGCGCATCCTTCACGGTGGCCACGGTCCCGGCAGCGTCGACGATGTCGGCGGCGTCGGCGGCGGACATCGCGTCCGGCCCCCACGTGGCCGTCGCGGTGTGCCCGCCCGGCACGCGCTCCGCCGGGATCCGCGGGCCGCGCCCGTCCGGGGCGGCGGTGCGCCCGGCCCGCCCCAGCTCGTCCGCGTCTTCGGCCGCGGCCGCGGCGGCCTCGGCGCGGCGGCGCTGTTCCTCCAGCCGCTGCGAGAGCCGCGTCAGGCCGGCGCCCAGGCCGCCGACCCACTGAGGCAATCTGGACATGTAGCTTCCTCTTCCCCGCCCTTACGGCAATGTGACGCCCCGACGTTACCTGGGCCGCACGCGCGAAACCCCCGACGCGTCGCGTTCGGGGGTTTCGGAGCGCTGTGGCACGGCCGGCGAGGGCCTGGCGCGCGGCCTAGTACCAGCTGTTGGCCTGCCAGAACGACCAGGCACCGCAGGGGCTGCCGTACCGGCTGTTCATGTAGTTCAGGCCCCACTTGATCTGGGTGGCCGGGTTGGTCTGCCAGTCGGACCCGGCGGAGGACATCTTGGAGCCGGGCAGCGCCTGGACGAGTCCGTACGCGCCGGACCCGGAGTTGGTGGCGCGGTAGTTCCAACCGGACTCGCGCTCCACGATGTTGCTGAAGCACTGGAACTGGTCGGAGGCGACCATCTGGCGCGCGATCGCCTGCGTCTCGGCGATGGAGTAAGAGGCCTTCGCGACGAAGTCGCTGGCGTCGCGCACGGCCGAGCGGGAGGCGGCCAGCGCCTTCTCGCGCTCCTTGGCCTGCTTCTCCGCCTTCTCCTTGTCGGCCTGGTCCTTCTTGTTCTGCGCGGTCTCCGCGGCCGCCTTGCGGGCCGACTCCTGCGCGGACTTCAGTGCCGCCGCGTCCGCCTGGGTGGACGCCGAGTCTGCCTGCTGCGTCAGCGACGCCGTCTGCACCTGGGCCTGCTGGCCCGCGGGGATGTCGGCGATCGTCGCGTCGGCGGCCGTTGCCTCGGTGTTGCCGACCGACGCCTGGCTGCCCGATGCGACGCCGACGACGGCGCCGACGGTGGTGACCGCGGTGGCGGAGGCCACTGCGAATCCCCGGACCGAGATCCGGCTCACACGATTTCCTTCCAGCATCGCCCGCTTAGGTGACCTCGCGGACGCAATCGTGCCCCTGGCGCTGACCTCCCCTTGTTCCGGCGCCTGTTGAGCGGTGGCGCCGACTGGTCACGGGAGGCACTGCCCGAACGGGCTACCGGGAGGCAATTCCCCACCGGGTGTGAAAGCTCACACCCTGTTTGCCCCTCGGGATTTCCGGATATCCGAGCGCACACGACGCCGCTATGCTAAGTTCTTCGCTTCGTCCGGGCGGCACCCCGCTCTTCACCGTATACCGGGGCGCCCCTTCAACTTCTCCACGACGGCGACCACTCCGTCGTACCGCCCGACTCTGAGGTTGTCGCGCTGGGCGACGTCATGGGTGAGCACGACCCGGGAATTGGCCCCGATCCGGGACAGAACGGTCAGCAGGACGTTCCGTTCCAGCGACTGGGCCTCGTCCACGATGACGAACGCGTCGTGCAGCGACCGGCCGCGGATGTGGGTCAGCGGCAGCACCTCCAGCATCCCGCGGGAGACCACCTCCTCGATGACGTCCTTGGTGGTCACCGCGGACAGCGTGTCGAAGACCGCCTGCGCCCAGGGACTCATCTTCTCCGCCTCGGTGCCCGGCAGATAGCCCAGCTCCTGCCCGCCGACCGCGTACAGCGGGCGGAACACCATCACCTTGCTGTGCTGCCGGCGCTCCAGCACCGCCTCCAGACCGGCGCACAGCGCCAGCGCCGACTTGCCCGTGCCGGCCCGGCCGCCCAGCGAGAGGATGCCGACCTCCGGGTCGAGCAGCAGGTCCAGCGCGATCCGCTGCTCGGCGCTGCGGCCGTGGATGCCGAACGCCTCCCGGTCGCCGCGCACCAGCCGGACCGCGCCCTCCGGGGTGACCCGGCCCAGGGCCTTGCCGCGCTCGGACTGCAGCACCAGCCCGGTGTGCACCGGGAGTTCCTCCGCACCCGGGACATGCGCGGTCTCGGCGGCGAAGAGGTCGTCCACCTGCTCCGCGGAGAGGGCGAGTTCGGCCATGCCGGTCCAGCCGGAGTCGGTGATGGCCAGCTCGGCGCGGTACTCCTCGGCCAGCAGCCCCACCGAGGACGCCTTGATGCGCATCGGCAGGTCCTTGGAGACGACGGTGACGTCGAACCCCTCGGCCTGGAGGTTGCGGGCGACCGCGAGGATCCGCGAGTCGTTGTCGCCCAGCCGGCTGTGCCCGTTGAGGAAGGCGGCGGGCAGCAGGCCCGGGTCGGAGTGGTTGAGTTCGACCCGGAGCGTCCCGCCGAGCTCCCCGATGGGGATGGGGGCGTCCAGCCGCCCGTACTGCACCCGGTACTCGTCCAGCCGGCGGAGCGCCTGCCGCGCGAAGTACCCGAGCTCGGGATGGTGCCGCTTGGCCTCCAACTCCGTGACCACGACGACCGGCAGCACCACCTCGTGTTCGTCGAAGCGGGACATGGCGGCCGGATCCGCCAACAGGACGCTGGTGTCGAGGACATAGGTGCGCCGGTCGCTCTCACGGCGCTTCTTGCTGTTCACCACGGGTGGACGAACCCCCTCGGATGAGGTCGGGGTGCGACGACGTCGCCGGGGACAGGGCCGGGTTCTGGCCACGCTGCGCGGGCCGAACGCCGGCCCTCCGCGTCGTCCGTGCAATACGCACGATCGTCCGTGATGCGCAAAGGGCCTCCCGGGCGGACGGCCCCATGCCGCCCGCTGAGATCCGGTGCCCGAGGCTTGTTGTTCCGGGCACCGACCTGCCAGGGATATTCCCTTCAACTCCCGCACCCATGCCACGGCATATGACACACGCTCGATGAACCTTTGGTTACAGATGCCCGCTGACCGGCGGAAAGACGGGCGAAGCAGCCGCCGGACACGGCCCCGGCACCCGGAAACACCCCCGGCGGAGGGGCACCGGAGGGGGTGTCAGGAGAGGCACCGTCAGGGCTCGGGACGCGCGGCCGGGAGCCTGCGCTCCCCGGGCGCCACCGATGCCCGGCCGACGCCCGGCCACGACCTCCCGCCCCGGAAGATGGCCGGATCACCCCCCGCAAGGTGTCCGGAACCTTGCCTCGCGGGTGTCCGACACCCGTCGCCCGGGTGCGGACCCGGGCTCAGTTGCCGTAGCGGCGGTGCCGGGCCGCGTAGTCGCGCAGGGCCCGCAGGAAGTCGATCTTCCGGAACGCCGGCCAGAAGACCTCGCAGAAGTAGTACTCCGAGTGCGCGCTCTGCCAGAGCATGAAGCCGGACAGCCGCTGCTCACCGCTGGTGCGGATCACCAGGTCCGGATCCGGCTGGCCCCGCGTGTACAGATGCTCCGAAATCAGGTCGATATCGACGATCTCGGCCAGCTCCTCGAAGCTCGTCCCGCGCTCGGCGTGCTCCAGCAGCAGCGAGCGCACCGCGTCCGCGATCTCCTGGCGGCCGCCGTAGCCGACCGCGACGTTCACCAGGATGCCCTGGTTGTCGACGGTGTCCTGCTCGGCCTGCTTGAGCACCCGCTGGGTCGCGTCGGGCAGCAGATCGCGGTTGCCGACGTGGTGCACCCGCCAGCGGCCGTCTGCGGCCAGACCGCGCACGGTGTTCTCGATGATCCCCAGCAGGGGGTTCAGCTCGGCCGCCGGCCGGTCGAGGTTGTCCGTCGAGAGCAGCCACAGCGTGACGACCTCGACGTCGGTCTCCGCGCACCAGCCCAGCAGCTCGCCGATCTTGGCCGCACCCGCCTGGTGGCCCTGCTCCGTCGACAGTCCGTCGGCCCGCGCCCAGCGACGGTTGCCGTCCAGGATGACGCCGATGTGCTTGGGCACCTGGGCGTGGTCCAGGCGGCCCTCCACCCGGCGGGCGTACAGCCGGTAGACAAGATCCCGCAGTGCAGGCGGATACGGGATGCGCATCCCGGAAGATCGCAGCATGTGTGGTCCAGCCCCTCCGTGCCGATGGCCATCGCCCCGTCGCCTAAGGGGGCAACTTTACTTCTCGGCTGTCTCGACAGCCCAATCAGGTATGTCACAAGTCCGTGATAAGGAGAGGTCCATGACCACTGGCTCTGACTACCGCGCAGCGGATTCACGCTATGCCTCCATGGAGTACCGGCGCACCGGCCGCAGCGGACTCAAACTCCCCGCTATCTCCCTCGGACTCTGGCACAACTTCGGGGACGACCGCACCCTCAGCTCCCAGCGGGCCATTCTGCGTCGCGCCTTCGACCTGGGGATCACCCACTTCGACCTGGCCAACAACTACGGTCCGCCGCCCGGGTCCGCCGAGCTGAACTTCGGAAAGATCTTCGCCCAGGACTTCCGCGGCTACCGTGACGAGCTGATTCTCTCGACAAAGGCCGGATATCTGATGCACCCCGGCCCTTACGGCGAATGGGGCTCCCGGAAATATCTGCTCTCGTCGCTGGATGCCTCGCTGAAGCGGATGGGGGTCGATTACGTCGATATCTTCTACTCCCACCGCTTCGATCCGGACACCCCGCTGGAGGAGACGATGGGCGCGCTGGCGTCCGCCGTCCAGCAGGGCAAGGCCCTGTACGTCGGGGTCTCCTCCTACAACACGGAGCAGACCCGCGAGGCGGTCCGCCTCCTGCGCGGGATGGGGGTGCGCCCGCTGATCCACCAGCCCTCGTACTCGATGATCAACCGCTGGATCGAGGACGACGGGCTGCTGGACACGGTGGCCGACGCGGGCATGGGGTGCATCGCGTTCGCCCCGCTGGCCCAGGGCATGCTCACCGACAAGTACCTGAACGGCGTCCCGGAGGGCTCGCGCGCCGCGCAGGGCAAGTCCCTGGACCCGAGCCTCCTCACCGACGAGGTCGTCCGCCGCCTCCGCGGCCTGAACGAGATCGCGGCCGGCCGCGGCCAGTCACTGGCACAGCTCGCCCTGAACTGGGTCCTGCGGGATCCGCGGATGACCTCCGCGCTGATCGGCGCCAGCAGCGTGGGGCAGCTCGAGGCCAATGTGGCGGCCCTCGGCGCGCCCCCGATCACCGATGCGGAGCTCGCCGAGATCGACAAGTTCGCCGAGACGACGGAGGGCGTGAACATCTGGGCCCGTCGAACGTAGTCGGCGTTCCGCCGGGGTTTTCCGCTTGCCTGTCGCGCCTGCGGCGCATTGCTTATCCGCTGCGCGGGGCCCTTCCGCTGCGCTTGGCTGGCTTCCCACGTTGCCGGGTGCGGCGCCGTGCCGCCTGGCCGCTGCGCGGGGCTGTCGGGTGCGGTGCCGGGCCTCCGGGGCAGGGGGTGTGTCCGGACTGCTGTCGCTTTACGTCCGGACACACCCCCTGCCCCTCCGACCCGTCCCCTCCCGTTGAGGGTCAGATGACAGGCCGGTCGGGGCTCATGCCCGGTGGGCCAGTGCAGGCCCCGGACTGATGGGTGACCGGCAGGCGGGCCAGTACAGGTCCTGGACCGATGGGTGACTGGCAATTGTCGGGTGACCGGCAACTGAGGAGCGACCCGCACGGGACCGCTCACGCATGCCCCCACCCACCGTCTTCATGCCCCCCAACGGGAGGGGACGGGTCTCCGGGGCAGGGGTGTGCCGGACGTAAAGCGACAGCAGTCCGGCACACCCCTGCCCCGGAGGCCCGGCACCGCACCCAACAGCCCCGCGCAGCGGACTCGCGCCGCAGGCGCAAAAGCAAGCGGCAAACCCCTACGGCGGGAAAGCCAGCTACGTGGGGGGCAAGCCAAGTGCAAACGAAAAGCGGGCCGGTCCGTGGGGGGATACGGACCGGCCCGAGGGGGGGGCTTCCACCATAACCCCCCGGAAGGGGTGCTCCGCGCATCGCGAGCCGAACGGCGTGGCTCAGGCCGGATCAGCCGGGCGCGACAGCGCCCATCGCGCCCAACACGAGGGCGCAGAAGGCTCCGATGATCATGAACGGGCCCAGGGGCAGGGTCGCCTTGCTGTCCGTGCGGCCGCCGAGCAGGAGGAATGCCGCGTAGAGGGCGCCGAGCAGCAAGCCCGCCGCGCCTCCGGTGATCAGCGTGGGCCACCCGTACCACCCAAGGGCGACGCCGAGGCCCAGCGCCAGCTTGACGTCGCCGAGGCCGAGGCCCGCGGGGTTGAGGAGGTGGAGGAGCAGATAACCGGCGGCCAGGGCGAGGCCGCCGAGGAGGGCGCGCAGCCAGCTGCCGGTGGCGCCGGTGAGCCAGCCGGCGGCGCCGAGCGCGGCGGCCGCGGTTCCGGCCAGGGGCAGAGTCAGGACGTCGGGCAGGCGCTGCACCCGTCGGTCGACGAGCGTCAGGAGGACGGCGAGGGGGGTCATCAGGAGCCAGGCGGCGAGCTCCGGGCGGGGCCCGGCGGTCGCCGCGAGGGCCGCGCAGGCGAGTGCGGTGGCGGCCGCGGTCGGTGGTGCGGCCGGCCCGTAGGGCGTCCGGCAGTCCGGGCAGTGGGCCGGGCCCAGCCAGCCCTGGGCCGCGCCGGTGAGCGGATGGCCGTCCGGGCAGTGTGCGCGCCAGTTCTCGTCCGGTTCCACGGAGAGGCGGTGCGCGGGTCGCGGCAGGAGGAGCCCGGTGGCGGCTCCGTAGGCGGCGGCGAGGGCGATCAGGATGACGGGCACGGGCTCGACCCTAGAGCGCGGTGGTTGATAGAACGGCGTGCATGGGGAGTTGGGTGGATGGGCGGGGTGTTCTGGAGGTTGCCGGGACGCAGGTTCCGGTGGAGATCGCGGCGTCCCATCGGGCCCGTATGCGGGGGTTGCTGGGGCGGGACGGGATCGCCGGGGCGCTGCTGCTGACTCCGGCGAGCGGGGTGCACACGTTCGGGATGCGGTTCGCGATCGATGTGGCCTATCTGAACCGGGACTTGGTGGTGGTGGACGTGTGCACCCTGCGGCCGGGGCGGTTGGGGCGACCGCGGCTGCGGGCCCGGCATGTGCTGGAGGCGGAGGCCGGGGCAATGGCCGGGTGGGAGGTGCGCCGCGGGGTGCGGCTGCGGCTGCGGACCGGGGATGCGGGTGAGCAGGGGCAGCACCGGTGGTACTGACCTGATCGCCCCTGGGGCGTGGGGAGTTGGGGGGAGGGCTGGGGTCAGGGCTCGGTATGGGTCGCGGCGCCGACGGGGGTTCGGGGGGTGGTGGTGAGCGGGGGCGGGGTGGGGCGGTTGCGGCGTTCGAGGGTGGCGGCCCAGGCCGTGGCGGCGAGGCCGAGGAGACCGGTGGCGGCGCCGACCCAGGCGACGGAGGGGAGGCCGAGGCCGGCGTCGATGGTCAGGCCGCCGAGCATCGGGGTGAGGGTGATGCCGACGTTGAAGGCCGAGGTGTTCACCGCGGGGACGAGGGTGGGGGCGTCGGGGGCGAGGCGGAAGACCCGGGACTGGACGACAGGGTTGACGAGGTAGGCGGTGAAGCCGAGGACCGGGACCAGGACGAGGGTGACGGGGAGATCGGCGGCAGTGCAGGCCAGGGCGGCGGAGGCCAGGGTGAGCAGGGCGGCGCCGACGGAGAGGGTGCGCAGCGGGGCGGAGTCGGCGTGGCGGCCGCCGACGGTGATGCCGATCAGGCCGCCGATGCCGTAGAGGGCGAGGACGGCGGGGACCCAGCCCGCGGGGAGCCCGGTCACCTCGGTCAGGAGCGGGGCGAGGTAGCTGAAGGTGACCACGCCGGCGCCGAAGGTCAGCGTGGTGATGAGGTAGGAGAGCCAGAGGCGGGGGCGGGCCAGTCCCGTCAACTCCCGGCGGAGGTTGGGGAGTTCGGCGCCGCCTGCGATGGCGGGGAGGGCGGTGCGGAGGGAGAGGGCGCTGAGGAGGGTGAGGGCGGCGACGGCCCAGAAGGCGGTGCGCCAGCCGGCGTGCTGGCTGAGGACCGTTCCTGCGGGCACGCCCACGACGGTGGCGAGGGTGAGCCCCATGGCGACCACGGACATCGCCCTGCCTCTCGATTTCTGTGGCACCAGGGACACCGCGGTCGCGGCGGCCACCGACCAGAAGCCGGCGTAGGCGACGGCGCTGACGACGCGGGTCGCGAAGAGCACGCCGTAGCCGGGGGCCAGCGCGCCGACCACATGGCCCGCGGCGAAGACCAGTTGGAAGGCGATGAGCGCGGTGCGGCGCGGGACGCGGAGGGTGGCGACGGCGAGCACGGGGGCGCCGACGACCATGCCGATGGCGAACGCGGAGATCAGCAGGCCGGCGTCGGGGAGGGAGACGCCGAGGTCGGTGGCGATGTTGGGGAGGAGGCCGGAGAGCATGAACTCGGAGGTGCCCTGGGCGAAGATCGCCAGGCCGAGGAGATGGACGGCGAGGGGCATGGGTGGATTCCTGACGTCGGACAGTTTTGGATAGGTTGGTTCAAAACTTGGGCATGGTGCGGGGCAGGGCGACTTGCAAGCAGGGAGGGGTCGCCTCGTCGATCCCGGGTGGCTGGCGTCAGAAGGCCGTCAGGGCGGCGTCGGCGACGCCTTCCAGGGCGGTGCGGTCGACGCCGGCACGGGCCGAGACGCGGATGCCGCCAACCGCGGCGATGAGGAGGTGGGCGAGGGTGCGGGAGTCCTTGTCAGGGGCGATGTCGCCGTCGCGCTGGCCGGACTCGATCACGGCACGGATCATCTCCAGGCGCAGGCCGTAGTCCCGTTCCAGGGTGGCGGCCACCGGGGCGTCGTGGGACGAGACCTCGATGGCGGTGTTGACGACGAGGCAGCCGCGGCCGTCGGGGTGGCGGGTGAACTCCTCGTCGATGATGCGCTGGAGGACGGCGCGGAGCTTCTGGCGGGCGGTGAAGGTGTCGCTGTCGAGGAGTTCGGCGAGTTCGCCGTTCTTGCGCTCCATGTAGCGGGCCAGGGCGCGCTCGAAGAGGTCGTGCTTGCTCTTGAAGGTGTTGTAGATGCTGCTGCGTCCGAGGCCCGTGGCGTCGCACAGGTCCTGGGTGGACGTCGCTTCGTAGCCGGCGGCCCAGAACGCCTCCATCGCGGCGTCGACCGCCCGCCCCTCGTCGAACTTCCTGGGTCGGGCCATGGAAGGACCGTAACATTTATTGGATCGCACGGTCCAATACTCGGTCTCCTACTCCGTCTCGTACTCCGTCTCCTACTCGGTCCTCTCCCTTGATCGCCGGCCGGCGCTGGTGGGTGGTGGTGGGCGGTGGTGGTCCGTCAGCCGGTGTTGCGGGGGAAGCTGACCTCCACGCGGCGGTTCTTGCGGCGGCCGGCCTCGGTGCTGTTGTCGGCGACCGGGTACTGCTCGCCGTAGCCACGGATCTCGAAGGTGACGGAGGAGCCGAGGTCGACGGCGAGTTCGCGCTGGACGGCGTTGGCGCGCTGCTTGGAGAGGACCAGGCCGTGGGCGACGGTGCCGAGGTTGTCGGTGAAGCCGAAGACCCGCAGCCGGGTGGCGTGTTGTTTTCTGACCTCGTCGGCGATGGCGCTGATCCGGGCCAGCGCGTCCGTCGACAGCTCGGCGCTGTCCTTGCCGAAGAGGACCTCGGCCTGAAGCGAGAAGGTGATGTTGTCGTTGGTGTCCTGGCGACTCTCGGAACCGTCGTCGGTCTCCACCACGGACTTGATGTTGAGGACCTTGGGCGGGGCGAGGGTGGCGCCCTGGACCATCCGCAGATGGGGGTTGGTGGGGTCGATGCGGACCGGCGCGGTGGTGTCCTCGGTGATGCCCGGCGGGTCGGCGTGGGCGGCGGGGGCCGTCAGGGCGACGGCCAGCAGGAGCGCGGCAGCGGCCGTGACGGCCGTACGGGAGGCGGTCATCGCGGGCGGCTCAATCGGTGATCTTGATGGTGGCCGGCTGCAGGGTCGGCATCTGGAAGTCGACCTCGGTCACCTTGGCGGGCGGGGCCGGGAACTGCGCGAAGATCGGGCGGCTCTGGCCCGGGAGCAGTCCGCTCAGGCCCGTCGTGCACAGGCACTCGCCGTTGGTGTCGCGGAGGACGAGGTAGCGCTTCTTGCCCGCCTTGTCGATCAGGGTGGCGCCGGAGACGGACGAACGCGACTTCAGCTCGGTCTCGCTGGAGCGCCAGTCGATGGCGTTGAAGGCGCGGGTGCCGTGGTTGGTGACGGTGCCCTCGACGGTGACGAAGCCGCCGGCGTCGCGGACCGCGGAGTTCAGGGTGACCACGACGCCGTCCGCGCCCTTCATCTCGCCGATGACCTTGTCGGCGTCGGCCGCGGGGGTGCCGTCGCCGTCGTCGGGGGTGGCGCTGTGGGAGGCCGGCTTACGGTCGGCCGGTTTCTGCGCGGTGCCGCCGTCGTCCCCACCGCAGCCGGCCACGAGGAGGGCCAGGCCGACCGCGCTCGCCGTGGCGACCGCTCCCCTGGCGGCCTTCGTGGTGCGCCGAATGCTCATGGATGCGTTCCTTCGCTGAGTGCGGTCGGGAGGTCGGTGGGGGTCATCGATGGGGTCATGGGCGGCGGGGCCGGTGGGGTGGAGGGGTCGGGGTGGGGCGGCGGTCACCGGGCCAGGCGTACGGAGAACAGGTCGGCGGCCGTGGGGAGGTCCTGGGGGCGGTCGGGGTCGAGCGTCCAGCCCTTGCCGTCGCAGACGAGGGTGCGGGGGGCGGGACCGGTGTCCTTGCCGCCGCCCGTCCCGGTGGGGGCCGGGGTCGGGGTGGCCGAGGGGCCGCCGCCGGGCAGGGTGGCGGTGCAGCGGGGGGTGACGATGGCCTTCGCCGCGGCCGAGGCGTGGGTGCCGGCGGTGCCGGGGATCACCGAATCGCCCACCGCGTGCCGGGACTTCACGGTGACGGCGAACGACGTCGGCCAGGAGTCGGGGGTGCAGGAGGAGACCGCGGCGTCATTGCGTGCGGCGTACCAGTCGGCGTTCGCGCAGGCGGCGGCGGAGGGGGCGCCGCGGCCGGCGAGGAGGTCCGTCCAGGACGTCGGGTCGCCGGTGCCGGTGCCGGCGCCGGCGCCAGTGCCGGTTCCGGTGCTGTTGCGGAGTCCGGCGAGGAGGCCCTTGCGCAGGTCGTCGCGGTACTTCTGGCCGGCGGCCAGCGCGGCCGCGTCCGCGGCGGTCTGGGCGCCGTTGCGGGTGGCGGCCGCCTGGCCGACGGCGAAGAAGGCGAGCGCGAGGAAGAGCAGGCCCCCGATCGCGACGAGATAGATCGGCAGGGTCTGTCCGGCGTCGCGGCGGGGGCGGCGCGTGGCGGTGAGGGCCGGCACGGGCGGGGTGGTGGGCGTCAGATCCCGACGACGTCGGAGATCTTGTTGGCGATGGCGTTGGCGATCTGGCTGCCGAAGTCCGTGGTCGACAGGACCAGGACGATCGCCACGACCACCGCGATGATGCCGAGGTACTCGATCGAGGTCTGTCCCCGGTCGTCCCTCATGAACCGCTTCGCCATCGTCTTCCCCTCCATGGGCAGCCGTCCCGCTCTGGTTCGGCCGGTGTGTCCCCGTGGTGCGCTCGTCCGCGCTCATGACACGAGAAAAGTACGCCGGAACGGCGTTCCCGGAACAGAGGTTCCGAACCTCCCCCTCGTCCGAAACCACCAACGAGGGAACGGGGGTTACGTTTCGGCCACCGCGCGCCACCTCAGCCACCCCCGCTCCCTCCGGCATCCCCCGGTTTGCCGTCTGCGTCCCTGCCCGTGCGCGGCACCACTGTGGCACAACTCGTTGCGCTTGCGAAGGCGTTGAGGGGAATGTGCACTGCGGACCGTGCTTATCCGGACGGGGTGACGGTGTGCATCCGCAAGGGCTTCCCACGTTGTCGGCTGTCCCGCCGTGGGGTTCGCTTTTTTGCGCCTGCGGCGCGTTGCCGCTGCGCGGGGCTGTCGGGTGCGGTGACGGGCCTCTGGGGCAGGGGTGTGCCGGACTGCTTCGCTTTACGTCCGGCACACCCCTGCCCCAGAGGCCCGTCACCTCCCGTGGGTGGGTGGGAAGAGGGTGGGTGGGGGCTGGTGTGAGTGGGTCGGTGCGGGGTGGGCTCATCTGCCCATCAGGGAGCCGAAGTCGGTGCCGGAGCCCAGGAAGAAGCCGGCGATGAGCAGGATCATCGTGGCCGGGACCATGAACGTGGTGACGACCATGGTGGCCTTGGGGACCGCGCGGGCGGCCCGCCGGCGGGCGTTCTGGGCGTCGGTGCGGCGCATGTCGTCGGCGATCTGGATCAGTGTCTCGACGATCGGCGCGCCCAGTTCCTCGCCCTGCTGGAGGGCGGTGACGAACTGCGCGACCTGCTCGGAGTCGTTGCGTCGCCGCAGCTCCTCGAAGGCGGCGCGGCGGCTGACGCCCATGTCCATCTGGCGCAGGGTGATGCGGAGTTCGTCGGCCCAGGGGCCCTCGTACTTCTCGGCGACCCGGTCCAGCGCCTGGCGGAAGCCGAGCCCGGCGCTCACCACGACGGCGAGCACATCGAGAAAGTCCGGAAGCGTGCGCTCGATGGTGTCCTTCCGCTGCCGGATGGCCGCCCAGATGCCCACCTCCGTCCAGAAGAGTCCGAACAGCACCATCAGGACGCCCAGTACGGGCTGGCCCTTGAGGAACATCACCAGCGCGCCGAAGAAGCCGAGGCCGCCGTAGACGGCGCGGCGGGCGGCGTAGCGGTCGACGGTGAGGCCGCCGGGGTTGCCCGCCAGGTCGATCCGGCGGCGGACCCGCGCCACCCGCTTCTCGCCCATCAGCCGCAGTACGAGGGGGGCGTAGCGCATGCCGGTGCGGTCCACGGCCGAGCCGACGGCGGTGGCGCGGGTCGCGCCGACCTCCAGGGAGAGCGCGAGGTCGGGTGGCAGCCGGGCTTCGCGGCGGTAGAGCGCGATGCCGCAGCAGATGCCGACGACCGACAGGGCGAGGGCGAGGGCCAGCACGATTGCGAGTGCCATCAGTCCGTCTTCTCCTTCTCTGGGCTTCTTTCGGCGGCCGATGTCCTAGACGTCGATCTTGGAGAGGCGGCGGATGAGGAAGAAGCCGAGGCCGTAGAGGACGAAGGCCGCCACGACGGCGAGTTGGCCGAGGAGGGAGGAGGTCATCCGGTCGATGGCGCCGGGGGCGATGCGGTTCATCAGCAGCAGGGTGCCGATGCCGAGCACGGGGACGACATAGGCGGTGACCACGACCTGGGAGAGCTGGGTGCGGACCTCGCGGCGGGTTTCCTTGCGCTCCTCCAGGGTCTTGGTGAGGTTGCGCAGCGAGCCGACGACGGTGCCGCCGGCGCGGTTGGCGAGGACCAAGGTGGTGACCAGGACGACCAGTTCGCGGGAGGGAAGGCGTTCGGCCAGCTCGCCGAGGGCGTCGTCGACGGAGTGGCCGACGGCGAGTTTGCCGGCGACCTTCGCCAGCTCCTCGCCGGCCGGGGCCTCCAGCTCCTCGGCGGCCATCGCCAGGGCGGTACGCAGCGCGAGGCCGGCCTGGGTGGCGTTGGCGAGGATCCGGGAGAGTTCGGGGAGCTGGTTGATGAACTTCTCGATCCGCTTCTGCCGCTGCCAGTTGAGGAAGGCGAACGCCGCCCAGATCGCGATCAGCGCGGCGATCGGTCCGAAGAACGGGGCGAGGACGGCCTGGGCGGCCACCCACAGCCCGATCACCGTGGCGAGCATGGCGACGAAGAACTCGCCGGGGGTGACGTCCAGTCCGGTGGCGGCCAGGCGGAGGGCCAGGCGGCGGCCGAAGCGGGTGCCGCGCAGGGTGCGGTCGACGGACGGGAAGCGGCGGCGCCGGCCGGCCGCCGGCAGTCCGCGCGCGTCGTCGAGCCGGTCGACGATGGCCTGCCGCTGGGCGCGCCCGGAGGCGTAGAGGCGGACGCCGGTGACGGCGAGGGCGCCGCACAGCGCGGTGGCGCCGAGGGCGAGCAGGGCGAGGGGGTTCGCGCCTGTCATGGGGTGGCCTTCCGGGTGGCGAGTTGGTCGTCGGTGGCCGCCACGCCGAAGGCGGGCGGGGCGGACTCGCCGGCCATGAAGAGGCGTTCGGCGACCCGGCGGGGCAGCGGGAAGTAGTGGAAGGCGCCGTGCACCACGCGGTCGGCGCCCATCGGCGCGGCCTCGAAGCGGCAGACCGTCACGATCCGGTAGTCCTCGTGGCCGCGGGAGTCCAGGAGGGCGATCTCGCTGATCCGGCGGGTGCCGTCGGCGTGCCGGGTGAGCTGGACGAGGCAGTCGACGGCGCTGTTGATCTGGTCGCGCAGCGCCTCGAAGGGGATGGCGACGTCCGACATGGAGGCGAGCGTCTGGAGCCGCATCAGGGCGTCCTCGGCGCTGTTGGCGTGGACGGTGGCGAGCGAGCCGTCGTGGCCGGTGGACATCGCCTGGAGCATGTCGAGGGTCTCGCCGCCGCGGACCTCGCCGACGATGATCCGGTCCGGGCGCATCCGCAGGGAGTTGCGGACCAGGTCGCGGATGGTGATCCGGCCCTTGCCCTCGACGTTGGGCGGGCGGGATTCGAGGCGGATGACGTGGCTCTGCTGGAGCTGGAGTTCGGCGGCGTCCTCGACGGTGATGATGCGTTCGCCGTCGGGGATCAGGCCGGAGAGGGCGTTGAGGAGGGTGGTCTTGCCGGCGCCGGTGGCTCCGGAGACGACGACGTTGAACCTGGCGCGCACCAGCCCCGCCAGCAGCATCAGCATCTGCTCGTCGAGGGTGCCGATGCCGATGAGTTCGGCGAGGGTGTAGGCGCGCGGGAAGCGGCGGATGGTGAGGGTGGCGCCGTTGAGGGCCAGCGGCGGGATGATGACGTTGACCCGCTCGCCGGTGGGCAGACGGGCGTCGACCATCGGATGGGACTCGTCCACGCGGCGGTTGACGGTGGAGACGATCCGCTCGATGGTCTGCATGAGCTGCTCGTGGGAGGCGAAGCGGACGGGTACCGGCTCGACCCGGCCGTGCCGTTCGACGTAGACCTGGTCGGGGCCGTTGACCATGATCTCGGTGACCGAGGCGTCCTCCAGGAGGGGTTCGAGGACGCCGAGGCCGAGTGCCTCGTCGACCACCCGGCGGATCAGCTGGGCGCGTTCGGCGGTGGAGAGGACCGGGCCCTCGCGGCTGATGAGGTGGCCGAGGACGCGTTCCAGCCGGGAGCGGCGCTCGGCGGCGGTCAGCGAGGACATCTCGGCGAGGTCGATCTCCTCCAGCAGCTTGGCGCGGTAGACGGCGACGAGGTGGCCGTCCTGGTGGTCCTCGCCGGCCTGTTCGGGTGCGACGATCCTGGCTTTGAGGCTCATCGCGGGGGTGCTCCTGTCGTTGTCCGTGGTGGTTGTGCCGGCGCTCCAGGGGCTCCTTCGGGGCGGGGCATGGTGGCGCTGCGGCGCGCGGAGCCGAAGTCGGCGCCGGGGAGGATCGAGGGGATCTGGACGGTGGCGGTGGCGCTGACCGTGTCGCCGGAGCCGGCGACGGTGATCGAGGCGCGGTGGGCGACCCAGTCACTGATCGCGGCCCGGCCGGCGGTCTGCGGGTCGGTCTCCTGGTCGGTGGGGTCCATCGCGGCGGTGCGGGCGGCGGCGCGGGCAGCGGTGCCGGCCTGTTGGGCGGCGTAGGCGGCCAGGCCCAGTTGGACGGCGGCGAGGGCGACGAGCAGCAGGACCGGGAGGACGCCGAGGAACTCCAGGGAGGCGGAGCCTCGGTCGCAGGTCCGGGGGCGGGCGGGGGGTCGGCGGATCATCGGGCCGCTGCCTCCTTGGCGGCGCCCGCGGTACCGGTGACCGTCCACGGGAAAGTGCCGGCGCCGGGGAAGAGCACCGGGACCTTGATCCGGACCGTCGCCTTCCACAGGCCAGGGGCGGTGCCGCAGTCGGTGCTGGAGCCGCTCTGCCAGGCGTGCGGGAGCTGGTGGGCGGCGGCGGTGCGGCAGGCGCCGGCGCCGCCGCCCTCGGTGGCGGCGGCGGTCCGCGCGCCCCGGTCGGCGGCGTGCGCGGCGAGCGCGTAGGTGTAGCCGACCAGCACGAACTGCCAGAGCAGGGCGAGCACGACGAGGATCAGCGGGAGCAGGCCGAGGAACTCGACCGAGACCTGGCCGCGGTCGCGGTCGTGATCGCTGGGGCGGCCGCCCGGCGCCGGGCCGGGCCCTGCGGGACGCCGCATCGCTCAGCCCTCCTCGTAGGGGCCGGCCGGGTCGAACGTGCCGGGGGCGCCGGGTCCCGCCGGGGCGCCGTGCCGGGTGCCGAACGTCCCCGGCCCCGGTGCCGGCCCCTGGCCCGTCCCGGATGTGGGTGCCGCCCCGGTGGTGAGGGCCTTGCGCTTGCGCCCGGTGAGCATGGGGCGGTTGCGGTGGCCGCCGCGGCCCGCCCCGGCGGCGGCCGGCGGGCCGGCCAGGCCCAGTTCGCCGGCGAGTTCCCACAGGGCCGTGCGGACCGTCGAGCGGGCGTCGAGGTCCTGCATCCGGCCCGCGTCGACGCAGGGCTGGAGTTCCTTGAAGGCGGCCGGGACCGGGGTGCGGGCGACCCGGGTGCCGGTGGCCTTGGCGACCAGCGCCGGCTGGATCTCGGTGTGGCGGGTGAGGCGGTTGACGACGGTGATGGTGTCCTCGGCCTTGCGGATCCGCAGCCGGTCCCACAGCCGCACCTGGCGTTTGGCGGCGCGGACGCAGACCACGTCCGGGGTGGTCACCAGCAGTGCCACGTCGGCGAGTTCGACGGCGGCGGCGTTGGCGGACTGCATCTGGGAGCCGCAGTCGGCGACGACCACGTCGTAGCGGGAGCGCAGGGCGGTGACGATCTGGCGGGCCGCCCGGTCGTCGACCTCCTCGCCGCGCTCGCCTTCCTCGGGGGCGAGCAGCAGGCCGAGTCCGGTGTGGTGGGCGTGGACGGCGTCCTGGAGGACCCGGGCGGAGAGGTCCTGGATCCCGGCGAGATCCACGACCGAGCGGCGGAACTGGACGTCCAGATAGGAGCCGATGTCGCCGGACTGGAGGTCGAGGTCGACCAGCGCGACCCGGGCGCCGGCGGCCCGCGCGGCGAGCGCGAGGTGGACGGCGGTGACGGTGGTTCCGACGCCGCCCTTGGCGCCGGTGACGGTGACGAGGGTGCCGGTCGGCGCGGGCAGCGCGTCCGGGTTGCCCCCCAGGTGGGCGCGCACCCCCGTCGCCCACTGGGCCGCGGCCTGCACCCGGGCGGCCAGTTCGTCGTAGCCCAGGGGCAGTCCGACAATGCCGCGGGCGCCGGCGTCCATCGCGGCCGAGAACAGGGCCGGGCCGGCGTCGGCGGTGATCAGGACGACGCCGACGGCGGGGAAGCGGAGCGCCACCTCGCGGATCAGCTCCAGCGCGGGCTGCGGGCCGATCCGCTCGTGGACGAGGACGACCTCGGGGAGCGCCTGGACGGCGGCGGCCGGTCCGGCGGGCGGGGCCCCGGCGGGGGCCGGCGACGGTTGGGCGGCCGGTCCGGCGGCCCCGGCCAGGGCGTTGAGCAGCGCGGTGCCGTCGGCGACGGCGGGTGCCGGCTCGGCGTCCGGGAGTTGGCCGAGGAGGGCGGCGACGGCCCGGGCGGCGTCCGGGTCGCCGACGGCCGGGAGGATGCGGATGGTCACCTGGGCCTCCGGGTCACTTGTCGCCGTCGAGGGTGTAGGTGCGCTCGCCGGGCGGGAGGGTGGTCCGGGTGCCGGGGGCGAGCAGGGCGAGCCGCACATGGGAGGCGAACGACTCGGCGTAGGCGACGCGTTGGGCGTCCTGGGTGTCCAGTGCGAAGGTGATCGGGACGGCCTGGCCGGGCTGGCGGCTGGTGGCGGTGGGGCTGCCGGGGTCCTTGGCCTCCAGCGGGGTCAGCTTGCCGACGTCGATGACCTGGGCGCCGGCGACGATGACCTTGGAGACCGGCTTGTCCTCGGGGCGGCGGCCGTCGAAGGTGGCGAAGATGTTGACCCGGGACCCGGGGGTGATCTTGCCGGCCACGCCGGTGGCGGCGTCGATCATGATGGCGATCTCCTGCTGGCCGGGCTTGAGCGCCGGCCGGTCGACGATCATGTCGTCCTGGAGGAGCGAGCCCCTCTTGAGCGGGGTCACCGCGATCTTGCCGCTGACCTTGTCCAGGTCGGTCACCGCGGTGGGCGGCAGCCACCGCTGCGGAATCCTCACCTCTTCGAACTGCCCCGGATCCAGCGGTTTATAGGCCGCGACGTCCGTCCGGAGCCGGTAGGCGGTCCGCTCCTGCCCGGTCTTCGACTCGACGTTCCTGATCACCGACAGCACGCCGACGAAGGCGCCGACCGCACACAGGACGGACAGGAGCAGCAGGATCACTCCACGGCGCTGGCGTGAGTTCATGGGCGGGGGACCTCGATCGGGACGGGGGCGGGGCGGTCGGGGTGGGTGGCGGCCGGGCGCGGGCGGGACCGGCGGGCCGGGCGCGGAGTCATGGCACGGGCTCGGGGTCAGCGCACGTGGGCCACCGTCCGCCCGCCGCCGGGGAGGGTGCGCAGGTCGGGGTGGCCCGGTGGGTCCGGGTGGCCGGGCGGGCCGGGCGGCGGACCGGCCGGACGCGGGGCCGCGCCGGCCATGGCGCCCGGTCCGCGGACGTCGAGCGGGCCGGGGCCGCCGCGGACACCGGTGGCGCCACCGCAAAGTCCCGTGATGCCCGGGACGCCGGTGGTGCAGGGCGGCCCGGCGCCCTGGAGCGGGCCGGCGACCGGCGGTGCACCCGGCGGCCCCGGCGTTCCCGTGATGCCGACGACCCCGGGCACGCCGGACGGCGCCACGGGTGACAGGCCGCGCTGCCACAGCGGCGAGCCGCCGGGCGGTTCGGGCGCGGCGGCGGGCGGCGCGGGGGCCGCGGGCGGGCCCGCGGCGGGGGCGGGCGCCGGCGCCGCGACCGCGGCCGGCGCCCCGGCTATGGCGGCGGGTGCCCGCCCGGAGGAGCCGCCGCCCGCCCGGTCCCGGGCCAGCGGTGCCGCGCAGAACGCGCAGCGCTCGCCGATGACCTCCTGGCCGCACCAGCCGCACTCCTCCCGCCGGACGGACGCCACCAGGCGGCTGAGCAGCGCCGGATCGGGGATGGCGGCGACGAACTCGATCAGCTTCTGGGTGCCCCACCAGCGGGCGGACTCGGTGGGCAGCCGCGCCTCGTGGACGCCCTGCACCTGCCAGGCCGGGGCGAGCGCGGAGGTCACCCAGTCGGCGTTCAATTGGCCGCGCGCCATGGCGAGTTGGGTGGCGAAGCCGGGCGGGCGAAGACCGGCGTGGGTGCTGTTCCGGTCGAGGTGGAGCAGTTGTGGCTGCGGGGTCGCCAGGACCGCGAAGTGCGCGCCGGGGAGCCAGGACTTCATATGGGAGCGCAGGTCCACCTCGACCCGGTCCAGCCCGCTGACGCTGCCGAGCAGCGCCCCGGCGTGGACGTAGTGCGCCAGCAGCCGGGCCGCGCAGGCCAGCACGCCGGGGCTGAAGCCGCACACCGACAACTGCCGGAGCTGGCGGGCGAGTACGGCGACACCGAGTGGTGGCAGGGCGCTGGGGAGGATGGCGATCCGGTCGCTCTCCAGGACGGCGCGCAGGGTGTGCAGCCGGCGGACGTGCTCCGGCGGGCAGGCCGCGGAGTACAGGACGACGAGATGGCCGTGGTGTTCGAGGACCGCGCTGGTCTCCGTCAGCGCGTCGTCCAGCGGCTGCTGGTGCGGGGCCCGGAGGACGACCGCGGCGGGGGTCTGCCGGTCCACGGGGGCGCCTACCCTCCCGTCCCAGGAGGGGAGTTCGGGGGCGGGCAGCGCGAGGTCCGGGCTGGTGACTGCAATCGCGGTCGGCACGTCGCTCCCCCACTCCTTCCGGCCTCCGGGGCACCCGGGACCGCGGATCGGCACAGCTCTGCGCCATCGGCGCCATACGCTCTGCACTTTATCCACAGAGATACGTCCCGGAGAACACGTTCTGGGCTACTCGTCTTGCCCGCCGGTCCACCGGGAAACCCGCATTCCGCACAAGCCGCGACCATCGGAACACCCGCTTCCCGCCGGGCCCTTGACACGGTTTATTGGTCTGGACCACCTTGTACGGCAAGCCCAGGGGCCCCTGAGCGCGCACCCGCACCACTCCCCAACACCCCCCACACGGAGGCAGTCGTGGTTCGCGCACGCCTTGGAACAGCGACGACAGGACGAACGACCGGTCCGGACCAGGCCGTTGCGGCAGGGACGAGACGCGTCCGCGGACGGCTGCTGGCCGGGCTTGCCGCCGCCGCGCTGGCATCGGGCGGCCTGGTCGCCGCCGGTCCCGCCGGCACCGCCGGGGCCACCGGCCCGACGGCGCATCGCCCCGCCCCCGCGGCCCGTGCCGCGGCCGTCCCGAAGCACGCCCTGACGGGTTACTGGCAGAACTTCGACAACGGCGCCAAGGTCCAGAAGCTGAAGGACGTCGACGACGCCTACGACATCATCGCGGTGGCCTTCGCCGACACGACCGGGCAGCCGGGCGGCGTCACCTTCACCCTCGACCCGGCCATCGGCTACGGCTCGGCGGCCGACTTCAAGGCGGACATCAAGGCCAAGCAGGCGGCCGGGAAGTCGGTGGTGCTCTCGGTCGGCGGCGAGAAGGGCGCGGTGTCCGTCAGCGACGACGCCTCGGCGCGGAACTTCGCCGACTCGGTCAACGGCCTGATGGACGAGTACGGCTTCGACGGCGTCGACATCGACCTGGAGAACGGCCTCAACTCTACCTATATGACGCAGGCGTTGAAGGCCGTGCACGCCAAGCACCCGGACGTCGTGGTGACCATGGCCCCGCAGACCATCGACATGCTGTCGCCGCAGAACGAGTACTTCAAGACGGCGCTGGCCATCAAGGACTTCCTGACCGTCGTCAACACGCAGTTCTACAACAGCGGCGCGATGAACGGCTGCGACGGCAAGGTCTACGCCCAGGGCACGGTGGACTTCCTCACCGCGCTGGCTTGCACCCAGCTCGAAGGCGGGCTGGCCCCGTCGCAGGTCGGCCTCGGCGTACCTGCCTCGCCCCGCGCGGCGGGCGGCGGCTATGTCTCCCCCGACGTGGTCAACGCCGCGCTGGACTGTCTGACCGCGGGCCGGAACTGCGGCTCGTTCAAGCCGTCCCGGACGTATCCGGGGCTGCGGGGCGCGATGACCTGGTCGACGAACTGGGACGCCGCGAACGGCGGCGGCTTCGCGAGCCAGGTCGGCGGGCACGTCCACCAACTGCCGTAGCCGGCATCCCCCGAGACGCCCGGGACGCCACCCCCGAAGGCCAGGTCCCGTGCACGCGGTGCACGGGACCTGGTCGCACCCGGCCGCGTCGGCGGCCGGCGGCTCGCGGTCAGCCGCTTCGGGTCAGCGGCGGATGCCGGAGGGCTTGGGGAGGGTGCAGCCCGCGGCGTTCAGGTCGAGCTTGTTGCCGGTGCCGAAGCACTTGGGGATGGTGTAGATCTCCTCGGCGTAGTTGGTGCCCTTGTGGACGGTGACGTTGCCGTTCGCGTCCACCTCGCACGGGTTGTTGACGGTGCAGCGCTCACCGTTCTCGTTGCCCGTGTTGTTGATCGCGGTGACCTTGCCGGTGCTGTTGTCGATCACCGGCGAGCCGGAGGTGCCGCCGATCGTCTTGCACTGGGGGGTGTAGCGGACCGAGTCCTTCCAGGTCCAGTCGCCCTCCTTGAGGGTGGGCACGAACCCGTCGATGTTGCAGGTGTAGGTCTTCTTCCAGTAACCGGAGACGACGGTGATCCCGGCGCCCTTGGCGGGGTGGTCCGTGGACAGCTCCAGCGGCTTGATCCCGTACTTCTGCTGGATCTGGGCGTAGGTGGAGTCGGTCTCGTAGAACGTCACGTCGGTGTCGGTCATCGTCGCGTAGGCGACCTTGGTGGCCGTCAGCGTGCCCAGGTCGCCGGCCGACTTGTCCAGGACGGTGAAGCTGCGGCTGGAGGGCTGGTCGACTATGACCTCGCCCGCGCCGGGCATCCCGCTTTCCAGACAGTGACCGTTGGTCATCACCAGCGCCGGGTCGTCCGGCTGCGAGGTGGGCATCTTGACGATCGAACCGGAGCAGTCGTCCAGCGCCACCGTGCCCGCGAAGTCGACGGCCTTGGTCCGCGGCGGCTTCGGCTTGTGGTGCGCGGCGGCACCGGCCGGGGCGGCGCCCGCGGGCGCGGCGGCCGTCACCAGGGCGGCGGCGCCCAGTACGGCGGTGGCCAGGGTGCCGACGAGAGGTCGATACATGTGGGGGATCCTCTCAGCTCTGTGTGCGAAGTGGCGCGGTGTCAGTTCCGCGCCACTCCGTTTTTGTCACGCGCATTGTTCGCCGGTACCGGCCCCACGGCAATGAAATTCCGGAAATCGGTGACGAGTTGACACCTTCACCGCTCCACCGGGGAGACTCCCCGCGATGTCAGCGGGCAACGCCCCGCGCTTCCCTAGACGATCAGGCTCACCACCGCCGCCGTCGCGAAGCCGGCGAGGGAGAGGACCGACTCCAGGACCGTCCAGGTCTTCAGCGTGTCGCGCTCGGAGATCCCGAAGTACTTGCCGACCATCCAGAATCCGCCGTCGTTGACGTGCGAGGCGAAGATCGAGCCGGCCGAGATCGCCATGATGACCAGCGCCAGCTGCGCCTGGGAGAGGCCCTGCGCCTCGACCAGTGGGAGCACGATCCCGGCGGTGGTCACGATCGCCACCGTCGCCGAGCCCTGGGCCACCCGCAGCACCAGCGACAGCAGGTAGGCCAGCACGATCACCGGCAGACCGACGTGGTGGAAGGTGTCCGACAGCGCGGTGGCCACCCCGCTGCCCTTGAGGACCGCGCCGAAGATCCCGCCCGCACCGACGACCAGCAGGATGTTGCCGACGGGCTTGAGGGACGCGGTGGAGACCGCCTCCAGGGACCGGCGGGACCAGCCGCGCCGCACGCCCAGCAGGTAGTACGCCAACAGCAGCGCGAGCGTCAGGGCGACGAAGGGGTGGCCGAGGAACTCGACGACCGAGCGGCCGGTGGAAGGGGCCAGGGCTATGGAGGAGAAGGTCGCCAGCAGGATCAGCACCAGCGGGGTGCCGATGACGGCGAGGACGGTGCCCAACGCGACCGGCTTCTCCCGCGGGCCGTCCCCTCCCCTCTCGGCCTGCTCGGCCTGCTCGGCGGCGACCGCGGCCCGGGCCTCCTCGGCGGCGTCGGCCATGTCCTGCGGGACCGGCACGAACAGCCGCCGGCCGATCCAGGCGGCGTACGCCCAGGCCGCCAGCACCGCGGGCACCCCACACACCACGCCCATGAGGATGATCCAGCCCAGGTCGACCTTGAACAGGCCGGCCGCGGCCACCGGCCCGGGGTGCGGCGGCAGGAAGGCGTGCGTCATGGACAGTCCGGCCAGCAGCGGCATGGCGTAGAGCACGATCGACCTGCCGCTCTTGCGGGCGGCGGCGTAGACGAGCGGCGCCAGCACGAAGATGCCGACGTCGAAGAAGACCGGGATGCCGAAGAGCAGGCCGGTCAGACCCATCGCCAGCGGGGCGCGCCGCTCGCCGAAGAGGGCCAGCAGGCGGGCGCTCAACACCTCGGCGCCGCCGGAGACTTCGAGGATCGCGCCGAGCATGGTGCCCAGGCCGATGATGATCGCCACATGGCCGAGAATGCCGCCCATTCCGGTCTCGATCAGCGAGACCGCGCCGGCCCGCGCGGAGTGCGCCGACGGGGGCAGCTGGACCGTGCCGAGGAGTTCGGTGACGGAGAGGCCGGCGGCCAGGCCGACCGCGAGGGAGACGCCGAGCAGGGCGACGAAGGGCTGCAGCCTGACCTTCATGATCAGGAAGAGCAGCAGGGCGATACCGAGGACGGCCACGGTCAGCAGGCCGGGCGTGCCCGGTATCAGGGCCGGCAGCCCACCGGTGTGGGGGGATGGTGGCTGGGCAGCGGTCGCGGCGGCGAGGGCCATGGGTGACTCCGTTGTCGGGGTGTGTCCAGGCAGGGGGGACCGCGGCACGGCACCCCGGTCGTACGGGGTGCCGTGCCGTGCGGCGGACGGTGCACGCGGTGGTGCGCCAACAGCGGGCAGTACAAGGGGAGTTGGTGCCTCAGCTCAGGACGGCGAGTGCGTCGATCTCGATGAGCAGGCCCTTGGGCAGGCCGACGTAGACGGTGGTCCGGGCGGCCGGGGCCTCCTTGAGGCCCTGCTCCTCGAAGTAGGCGTTGTAGATCTCGTTCATCTCGGCGAAGTGGTCCACGTCGGTGAGGTAGACGCGGATCATCATGGCGTCGTCCCAGCTCGCGCCCCCTTCCTCCAGGACCGCCTGGACGTTGGCGAGGGTCTGCAGGGTCTGCTCGCGCAGCGTCGGGCCGGCCGGCGTCGGGGGCTGGCCCTCGACGGCGGGCAGGAAGCCGACCTGGCCGGCGACCTGGAGGATATTGCCCTTCTTGACGCCGTGCGAGAACTTCGCGGGCGGGGTGGTGTGGGTGGCCGGGGTGAGGGCGGTCTTCTCGCTCATGTCTGTCCTTCGAACGTGCTTCAGGGGGCCGGCTCGTGGCCGGGGCTGGTGGTGCCGGAGTACTCCCGGCTGATGGCGTCGGCGGTGCGGCGCACCAGCGGGAGCAGGGTGAGGAGTTCCTCGGCGCTGACCACGACGTTGGGTGCGGAGACCGACATGGCGGCCGCGACCCGTCCGTCCGCGCCCCGGATGGGCGCGCCGACGCAGTTGATGGACTCCTCGTGGCCACCGAGGTCGGTGGCCCAGCCCTGTTCGCGCACCTTGGCCAGCTCGGCCAGGAAGGCCGCGGCGTCGGGCGTCGAACGGGGCGTGTAGCGGGGGTAGTCGAGCCGGGCGGCGAGGGCGCGGCGCTCGGCTTCGAGCAGGTCGGCCAGGAGCAGTTTGGCGACCGCGGCGACGGTGATCGCGACGGGTTTGCCGATCCGGGAGTACATCCGGACCGGATAGCGGCTGTCCACCTTGTCGATGTAGAGGACCTCGTCCTCCTCGTGGACGGCGAGGTGGACGGTGTGGCCGCATTTCTCGTTGAGTTCGACGAGGTGGGGGTGGGCGATCTCGCGGACGTCGAGATGCTCGGCGGCCTCCTGGGCGAGGCCGAAGAGCCGGGCGCCGAGGCGGTAGCGCTGGTCGGGCTGGCGGTAGACGAGGCCGTGTGCGTGCAGGGTGCGCAGCAGGCGCAGCGCGGTGGACTTGTGCACGCCGAGCCGGTCGGCGACCCGTCCCAGGTCGGCGGGGCCCTCGGCGAGCAGCGGCAGGATGCTCAGCGCGCGGTCGACGGTCTGGCTCATGGGCGGGCCTCGCTTCCGCCGCCGGCCGGGACCTCGCCCGGGGTACGCCCCCGGACGGTTCGCTCGCCGCGCTCGTTCACTGAGTGGTCGTTCACTGAGTGGTCGTTCACTGGGTGCCCGTTCACTGAGTGCTCGTTCACTGTGTGCGCCTCCCGGTCCGTGGCCTCCATGGCGTCGGTCCAGCCGGGGCCGAGGTGCAGTGTCCTCCAGGCGTCATCGTCGAGCGCGGCCAGGCGGTCGGCCAGGAGCCGGGAGGGGGGCGGGGCGAGGTCGCCGGGGACGGTGAGGGCGGCGGCGGCCCACAGGTGGCCGTGCCGGACCCGGGTGCGCAACGGCAGTCCGCGCAGGGCGGCGGAGAGGAAGCCGGCGGCGAAGGCGTCGCCGGCGCCGACCGCGGCGACCACGTCGACGGTGGGGGCGGGGACGAGGGTGCCGGCGGGGGCGTCGTCGTGGCCGGGGGCACCGGGGGCGTGCCGGAAGACGAGGGCGCCGGCCCGGCCGAGCTTGACGACCAGGGTCTCCGGCTCGGGCAGCGCGGCGCGGACGGCCCGGGGGTCGGGCAGTCCCCAGGCGGCCCGGGCCTCGTCCGCGCCGACGAAGACCACGTCGGCGGCACGGGCGAGGTCGAGGAGGACCCGCGGCCCCTGGGGGCCGGACCACAGCCGCGGCCGGTAGTTGACGTCGAAGGAGAGCAACGGGCGCCGGGGACCGTCCGGGGCGGCGCCGCCGGGCGACGGGCGGGAACTGTCGGCGGGAAGCGGTGGGGGCGGGAGGGACATCAGGGCGCGCAGCAGGTCGAGGCAGTCGGCGGAGAGCGCGGCGGTGATCCCGGAGAGATGGAGCACCCGGCCGGAACGGAGGGCGGCCACGTCCATGGTGGCCGGGGCCATCGCGGAGGCGGCCGAGCCGGTGCGGTAGTAGACGACTTCGTGGGCGTCGGTGGCGCGGTCGCCGGCGGTGCGGAAATAGATGCCGGTGGGGCGGACGGGGTCGCGGCGGACCGCGCGGGTGTCGACGCCGTGGCCGGCGATCTCCCGGACGAGGTGGTCGCCGAAGCCGTCGGCACCGACCCGGGAGATCCAGCGGGCACGGTGGCCGGCCCGGGCGAGGGCGCAGGCGACGTTGGACTCGGCGCCGCCGATGGCCCGTTCGAAGGCGGGGACGTCGGCGAGCGGGCCGGGGGCGGTGGGCAGGAAGGTGACCATGGACTCGCCGAGGCAGACGACATCGACGTCCGGGGCGGCGCCGGCCACCGGGACGGGGGTGTCACCGACATTCGCGGACCTGGTCACGATCGGTTGCGCTCCTTCGCTGTGCCGACGCCTGGGTTCCTGCTCGGGCCCCGTCGGAGAGTTCCTCGTGCCCATCGGGGAGTTCGGGGAAGGTGGGCATCCGTACCGCGCGAGGGGACCGTCCACCCTCCGGTGCGGCACCGGCTGCCCCGTCCCCCCGCGGTTGCGCGTTCCCACGACCCGCCCCGCCCCGGGGTTTTCCCACCATTGACCGGGCGATGGCCCGGATGTTAGACAGCGGATATCGATATGCGCAATGGGCGTTGCAGAGAGTGCAACGTGGTCTTTGAGGAGGCGGCATGGCCGGCGAGCGGCTCGCGCGGGAACTCGGAAACCTCGCGGACGACAAGGTCGATCACCGCTTCAAGGCGCTCCCGCCGGACGCCGCCGGACGCACCGTCGGGGAGCTGGCCGCCGAGCGCCGCAACCTCTTCACGGACGGCTTCACCACGCCCGTCCTGGCCCTCTCCGCCGAGTCGGTCGAGCACAACCTCGCCCTCCTGGAGACCTACACCGCCCGGCACGGCCTGGCCTTCGCCCCGCACGGCAAGACCTGCATGGCCCCGCAGCTCTTCGCCCGCCAACTGGCGCACGGCGCCTGGGGGATCACCGCCGCCGTCCCCCACCAGGCGCGCGTCTACCGCGACTTCGGCATCCAGCGGATCTTCCTGGCCAACGAGGTCGTCGACGCCGCCGCGCTGCGCTGGCTCGCCGGCGAACTCGCCGCCGACCCGGACTTCCGCTTCGTCTGCTACGTCGACTCCCTCCGCGGTATCGCGCTGATGGACGAGGCGCTGCGCGCCGCCGAGGCCGTCCGCCCCGTGGACGTCGTCATCGAACTCGGGGCCGGCGAGGGCGCCCGGACCGGTGTCCGCAGCGAGGACGAGTGCCACGAACTCGCCGACGCCATCGCGGGCGTGGACACCCTCCGCCTCGTCGGCGTCGCCGGCTACGAGGGCGAGGTGCCGGACGCCGACCACGGGCGCGTCACCGCCTGGCTGCGCCGGCTGGTCGCGCTCGCCGCCGACCTCGACGCCTCCGGGCGCTTCACCGACCTCGACGAGATCATCGTCAGCGCCGGCGGCAGCGCGTGGTTCGACGCGGTCGCCGAGGTCTTCGCGGAGCTTCCCGAGCTCTCCGCACCGGTCCTCAAACTGCTGCGCTCGGGCGCCTACGTCTCGCATGACGACGGGCACTACCGTCACCTCACTCCCTTCAACCGCGTCCCCGAGGAGGGGGCGCTGCGGCCTTCCTTCCGGCTCTGGGCGCAGGTCATCTCCCGGCCCACCCCCGAGCAGGCGTTCCTCAACGCCGGCAAGCGGGACGCGGCGTACGACCTCCACCTGCCGCAGGCGCAGGTCGTGCGCTCCGGCCGGGACGGCACCGAGCGCCCGGCGGCCGGCCTCACCGTCACCGGCCTGTCCGACCAGCACGCCTGGGTCCGCACCGAGCACGCCGGGGACCTGGAGGTCGGCGACTGGGTCGGTCTGGGTCTGTCGCACCCGTGCACCTCCTTCGACAAGTGGCAGCTGATCCCGCTGGTCGAGGAGGACGGGACGGTCGTCGATTTCATCCGCACGTTCTTCTGATTCATCCGCATGTTCTTCTGATACCCGCGGGGGTGCGCCACCCGCCCCGGACCACCCCCGACACCTCCCTGATCGCACCCTGACCCGGACCCCGAGCCCCGTCCCCGACCCGGCCCGGAGAAAGGCAGCCCGCGCATGGACACCGTGCTCCGCGACGCCCGCGTCCTCGACGGGTCCGGCGGGTCCGCCTACCGCGCGGACGTCGCACTGGCCGGCGGCCGGATCGCCACGATCCACCGGGAGACGGACGGCGGCCCCCGCCCGTCCGCCGCCCGCACCGTGGACGCCGCCGGCCTCGCCCTCGCCCCCGGTTTCATCGACATGCACGCGCACAGCGATCTGGCGCTGCTGCGCGACCCCGAGCACACCGCGAAGGCCGCCCAGGGCGTCACCCTCGAAGTCCTGGGTCAGGACGGCCTGTCCTACGCCCCGGTCGACGACCGCACGCTCGCCCAGGTGCGCCGGACCATCACCGGCTGGAACGGCGACGGCGCGGACATCGACTTCTCCTGGCGCACGGTCGGCGGCTACCTCGACGCCCTGGACGGCGCGCACGGCGGCCGCGGCATCGCCGTCAACGCCGCCTACCTCGTCCCCCAGGGAACGGTGCGCATGTACGCCGTCGGCTGGGACGACCGCGCCCCCTCCCCCTCCGAACTCGACACGATGAAGCGGCTCGTGGCCGAGGGCCTGGCCCAGGGCGCCTTCGGCATGTCCTCCGGCCTGACCTACACCCCCGGCATGTACGCCACGGACGCCGAACTCACCGAACTGTGCCGGGTCGTGGCCGCCTACGACGGCTACTACTGCCCCCACCACCGCAGTTACGGCGCCGGGGCGACGGCCGCCTACGAGGAGATGGTCACGCTCACCCGGGACGCGGGCTGCGCCCTGCACCTGGCCCACGCCACGATGAACTTCGGCGTGAACAAGGGGAAGGCCACCGATCTGCTCGCCCTCTTGGACACGGCCCTGGCCGAGGGCGCCGACATCACCCTCGACACCTACCCCTACACCCCGGGCTGCACCACCCTCGTCGCGATGCTGCCCAGCTGGGCCAACGAGGGCGGCCCGCAGGCGACCCTCGTCCGGCTCCGGGACGAGGAGACCGCCGAGCGGATCCGCCGCGACGTGGAGGAGACCGGCTCGGACGGCTGCCACGGCGTACCGGTCGACTGGGACACCATCGAGATCTCCGGGGTGACCGACCCCGCGCTCGCCTCCTGCGTCGGCCGGACCATCGCCCGGTCCGCCGCCCTGCGCCGCGAGCCACCCTGGGCCACCGCCCGCCGCCTGCTGATCGAGGACCGCCTCGGCTCCACGATCCTCCACCACGTCGGCCACGAGGAGAACGTCCGCGCCATCATGCGGCACCCCGTACACACCGGCGGCAGCGACGGCATCCTCCAGGGCACCAAGCCGCACCCGCGCGCCTACGGGACGTTTCCGCACTACCTCGGCCACTACGCCCGCGACCTCGGCGTCCTCTCCCTGGAGGAGACCGTCGCCCACCTCACCTCCCGGCCCGCCGCCCGGCTCCGGCTGCCCGACCGCGGCCTGGTCCGCGAGGGGTACCGGGCCGACCTGGTCCTCTTCGACCCGGAGACGGTCGCCGCGGGCGCCACCTTCGACGCCCCACGCACCCCGCCCGTCGGCATCCCCCACGTCCTGATCGACGGCCGCTTCGTCATCGAGGACGGCCACCGCACCGACGTCCTGGCAGGCCGCGCCCTCCGCCGCAGCCAGGCCCGGCACCGCTAGCACCCCGCCTCTCCAAACCCGCCACCACGAAATCAGCACCCGCCCCACCCGTCACACCGGGTGAGCGATTCCGCTCCCCGCCCCACCCGCGTGGTGAAAACCACCCGGCGGCCTCCCCCACGCCCCCGTAGAGTGGCCGTCATGCAGGTGATCCAGTCAACGAAGCTCGCCAACGTCTGCTACGAAATCCGCGGCCCGGTCCTTGAGGAGGCCATGCGGCTGGAGGCGGCGGGTCACCGCATCCTCAAACTGAACACCGGCAATCCGGCCGCGTTCGGCTTCGACTGTCCGCCCGAGATCCTGGAGGACATCCTCCGCTCGGTCGGCACCGCGCACGGCTACGGCGACGCCAAGGGCCTGCTCTCGGCCCGCCGCGCGGTGGTGCAGCACTACCAGACCAAGGGCGTGGAAATCTCCGTCGACGACGTCTATCTGGGCAACGGCGTCTCCGAGCTGATCCAGATGTCGATGCAGGCACTGCTCGACGACGGCGACGAGGTCCTGGTCCCGGCCCCGGACTACCCGCTGTGGACGGCCTCGGTCTCGCTCTCCGGCGGCACCGCCGTGCACTACCGCTGCGACGAGCAGGCCGACTGGATGCCCGACCTCGCCGACATCGAGCGCAAGGTCACCGACCGCACCAAGGCCATCGTCGTCATCAACCCCAACAACCCCACCGGCGCGGTCTACGACGACGAGCTGCTGCGCCAGATCGCCGAGCTCGCCCGCCGGCACAACCTCATCGTCTGCGCCGACGAGATCTACGACAAGATCCTCTACGACGGCGTCACCCACACCCCGTTCGCCTCACTCGCCCCGGACCTGCTGACGCTGACCTTCAACGGCCTGTCCAAGGCGTACCGCGTCGCCGGCTACCGCAGCGGCTGGCTGGCGGTCTGCGGCCCGAAGGCGCACGCCTCCTCGTACATCGAGGGCCTGACGATCCTGGCGAACATGCGGCTGTGCGCCAACATGCCCGTGCAGCACGCGGTCGCCACCGCCCTCGGTGGCCGGCAGTCGATCAACGACCTGGTGCTGCCCGGCGGCCGCCTGCTGGAGCAGCGCGACGCCGCCTACGAGCTGCTGACCCGGATACCGGGCGTCAGCTGCGTCAAGCCCAAGGGCGCGCTCTACGCCTTCCCGCGGCTGGACCCCAAGGTCTACAAGATCAAGGACGACCGGCAGATGGTGCTGGACCTGCTGCGCGCCGAGAAGATCATGATCGTCCACGGCACCGGCTTCAACTGGCCCGAGCCGGACCACTTCCGCCTGGTCACGCTGCCCAACAAGGACGATCTGACCGACGCCGTCACCCGAATCGGCGCCTTCCTCGACGGCTACGGACAGTACTGAAGCAGAGCGAATTCTATACAGCCCTCAACTTTAGACAGAGTCTAAGCTAGGATGGCCTCCTGGACTTTTTCAGGAGGCCATCCCATGTACGAACCGATCCGCACCAAGTCGGTCCACACCATGGCCGTCGCCCCGGGGATCCCGCACCGCTCCCGCGACGAGGAGCTGGCCATCCGGCTCGCCGGGCAGCTGACCGCCCTGCTCACCGTCACCGATGAGCTGCACGCGCTGACCGACTGCGCCACCGAACGCGCCGCCCTGGCCTCGGCGGCCGACCGCATCGCCGCCGAGGTCACCCGGCTGAGCGGCCACCGCCCGCTGCGCGCCGAGCCCACCGGCACCGGCGACCGGCGCCGAATCCCGACCCTCCGCCAGCGCGCCCGCACCCTGACCGGCAACGCCCTGGCCGTAGCCACCTCCCGCGACGACGCCGCCACCATCGCACTGGCCGAGGAACTACTGGCCACCCACGCCCCCAGCGGCCAAGACCTCGCCACCGCCTGACCGCCCCCCGAAAACACCCACGGCCCCGCACCGGACCACTCACCCCAGCCCCCACCCACCGTCTCCATGACCACCCACGGGAGGGGACGGGTCGGAGGGGCAGGGGGTGTGTCCGGACGTAAAGCGACAGCAGTCCGGACACACCCCCTGCCCCGGAGGCCCGGCACCGCAGCCGAACAGCCCCGCGCAGCGGAACCGCGCCGCAGGCGCAAAATCACCCACGGCGGGAAAGCCGAAAGCACGAGAGGCCAGCCAAGCGCAGCGGCCCCGCCGCAGGCGCAAAAGCAAGCGGCGAACCCCTACGGCGGGAAAGCCGACAACGTGGGCCGAGCCCTCAGCCGAGCCTCCGCACCAACGCCCGATACTCATCCCACAGTTCCTTCGGCGTGTGCTCACCGAAGGTGCTCAGGTGCTCGGGCACCAGCGCCGCCTCCTCGCGCCAGACTTCCTTGTCGACGGTGAGCAGGAACTCCAGGTCCGCATCGGAGAGTTCGAGGCCCTTGGTGTCCAGCGCGCCCTTGGTGGGCAGCACGCCGATCGGCGTCTCGACGCCCTCGGCCGTGCCCTCCAGCCGCTCGACGATCCACTTGAGCACCCGGCTGTTCTCGCCGAAGCCCGGCCACACGAAGCGGCCCGTGTCGTCCTTGCGGAACCAGTTGACGTAGTAGATCTTCGGCAGCTTGGCCTGGTCCTTGTCGGCCCCGACCTTGATCCAGTGCGCCATGTAGTCGCCCATGTTGTAGCCGCAGAACGGCAGCATGGCGAACGGGTCGCGGCGCAGCTCGCCGACCTTGCCCTCGGCCGCGGCGGTCTTCTCGGACGCCACGTTGGCACCGAGGAAGACACCGTGCTGCCAGCTCAGTGACTCGGTCACCAGCGGCACCGCGCTGGCCCGGCGGCCGCCGAAGAGGATGGCCGAGATCGGCACGCCCTTGGGGTCCTCCCACTCGGGCGCGATGGTCGGGCACTGGGCGGCCGGCACCGTGAAGCGGGCGTTGGGGTGCGCGGCCGGAACGTATCCGCCTTCCGCCCGGGCCGACTCGGGCGTCCAGTCGTTGCCCCGCCAGTCCGTCAGGTGGGCCGGGGTCTCCTCCGTCATGCCCTCCCACCACACGTCGCCGTCGTCGGTGAGGGCGACATTGGTGAAGACGGAGTTGCCCCAAAGGGTCTTCATGGCATTGGCGTTGGTGTGCTCGCCGGTGCCGGGGGCGACGCCGAAGAAGCCGGCCTCGGGGTTGATCGCGTAGAGCCGGCCGTCCTCGCCGAAGCGCATCCAGGCGATGTCGTCGCCGATGGTCTCGACCGTCCAGCCCGGGATCGTCGGCTCCAGCATGGCGAGGTTGGTCTTCCCGCAGGCGCTCGGGAACGCCGCGGCGACGTACTTGGCCTCGCCCTGCGGCGGGGTCAGCTTGAGGACGAGCATGTGCTCGGCCAGCCAGCCCTCGTCACGGGCCATGACGGAGGCGATCCGCAGCGCGTAGCACTTCTTGCCGAGCAGGGCGTTGCCGCCGTAGCCGGAGCCGTACGACCAGATCTCGCGGGACTCGGGGAAGTGCGAGATGTACTTGGTGGAGTTGCACGGCCACGGGACGTCCTGCTCGCCCTCGGCGAGCGGGGCACCGAGGGTGTGCACGGCCTTGACGAAGAAGCCGTTCTCGCCGAGCTCGTCGAGGACCGGCCGGCCCATCCGCGTCATGGTGCGCATCGACACGGCGACATAGGCGGAGTCGGTGATCTCCACACCGATCGCGGAGAGCGGGGAGCCCAGCGGCCCCATGCAGAACGGGACGACGTACATCGTCCGGCCCTTCATCGCGCCGCGGAAGATCCCCTGCTCGCCCGTGAAGATCTCCCGCATCTCGGCGGGCGCCTTCCAGTGGTTGGTCGGGCCGGCGTCCTCTTCCCTCTCGGAGCAGATGAAGGTGCGGTCCTCGACACGTGCCACGTCCCTCGGGTCGGACGCGGCGTAGTACGAGTGCGGGCGCTTGATCGGGTCGAGCTTCTTGAAGGTGCCCTTCTCGACGAGCTCTTCGCACAGCCGCTCGTACTCCGCCTCCGAGCCGTCGCACCAGACGACCCGGTCGGGCTGGGTGATCGCCGCTATCTCTTCGACCCAGTCGAGCAGGGCCTGGTGCCGGGTCGGGGTGGGAGCCGCGTTGTCGCGCGCCACGATCGCTCCTATATGAGGGGTTTTGGTCGGCTTCCGGCCTACAAAGCCAGAAAACCGCTTCTTTTGCCTTTATGCCCCTTGGGGGCTGCGACCCGGACGCTTCGTGACCGCTCATCCGGTGCCGACCGCACTCATTTGATCATCCGACCCCGATTCGGATCTGTCCAGGGGGCGCAGTGGTGACCGTCACCACTTCCGGTCGAATCCGTAACTTACGGTTGCGTAGGTAGCATTGCGCCATGACTTCCGCGCCTGACGCCGCCGAGAGCCGCCCCCCTGCCGCGCCGTCCAGGACCGATTCCGGTTCCGGGTCCCCGGTCGCCGCGATCGCCGCCGCAGCCGCACCGCTCAAGCCGAAGCTGCGCGGCTGGCTGCACGCCGGAATGTTCCCCGCCGTCCTGCTCTCCGGCATCGTGCTGACCGCACTCGCCGACAGCCCCCGCGGCCGCCTGGCCTGCGCGATCTACACCGTCAGCGCCTGCCTGCTGTTCGGCGTCAGCGCCCTGTACCACCGCGGCAATTGGAGCCCGCGGATCGGCGGAGTCCTGCGCCGGCTCGACCACGCCAACATCTTCCTGATCATCGCCGGCACCTACACCCCGCTGACGCTGCTCCTGGTGCCGGGCACCCATGGGCAGGTGCTGCTCTGGGCCGTCTGGGCGGCCGCCCTGGCAGGCATCGCCTTCCGGGTCTTCTGGGTCGGCGCCCCACGCTGGCTCTACACCCCCTGCTATATCGCGATGGGCTGGGCCGCCGTCTTCTTCCTGCCCGACTTCCTGCGCACCGGCGGCATCGCCGTGCTCGTCCTCGTGATCGTCGGCGGGCTGCTCTACAGCGCGGGCGGCGTGATCTACGGCATCAAGCGCCCCAACCCGTCACCGCGGTGGTTCGGCTTCCATGAAGTCTTCCACTCCTTCACGCTCGCGGCGTTCGTCGTGCACTACGTCGGCATCTCGCTCGTGGCGTATACGCATTCCTGAGGCGGGCCGGACCTGCGCGAACGGCACCGCGGGGTGGCGGCCCGGTCTCCCGGCCGCCACCCCGCGCCACCCCGCCCGCGGCCGCGAGGCAGCGGCCACACGCCACGTCAGGAGCGCCAGCCCCGCCACCACCAGGGCCGTCACCAGCATGCCGCCGCCCAGCATGAAGCCGGCGACGCACAGCACCGCGGCAAGAGCGGCGTATCCATGAACCACGGGTCGCATCACGAACCCCCTTTCGAACTCACTTACAGTGACCATTCCCACGCCACAGCGTGACACACCCCACTGACAATCAGAGCTCTGTCAAAGCACCGCGCGCCCGCCGCACGGCGGGTGGGGACAATGAGCCGCATGGCCTCCGCACACACCACCGCCGCGGCGCCGCCCGGCAACCCGAAGCCCGGACTGCGCGAGCGGAAGAAGCTCCAGACCCGGCAGGCGATCCGCCGGGCCGCCTTCCGGCTCTTCGCCGAGCGGGGTTACGACGCGACCCCCGTCGACCGGATCGCCGCGGCCGCGGAGGTCTCCCCCAGCACGGTCTTCCGCTACTTCCCCGCCAAGGAGGACATCGTCCTCACCGACGACTACGACGCCCTGCTGGAGCGCGGCATCCGCGACCGGCCGGCCGGCGAGCCGATAACCGAGACGCTGCGGCACGTCACGGTCGGGATCATGCGCGGCATCAGCGCGGCCGACCGCGGCGAACTCGTCCAGCGCATCCGGCTGATCCGCGACGTGCCCGCGGTCCGCGGCCGCACCGCCGAGATCACCGCCCGGCACATCGACACCGTCAGCACCGCGCTGGCCGAACGCACCGGCCGCCCGGCCGACGACCTGGAGATCCGGGTCGCCAGCGCGGCGGCCCTGGCCGCCCTCCAGGAGGCCCTGCTGCGCTGGGCCGAGGACTCCCGGGCTGCCGGCCCCGAGGACCTGATCCACCGCTCGATGGACGTCCTGGCCGCCGGCCTCACCCTGTGAACAAGCGGTCCCCCATGCCGGGCCGCCCGGCCGGCCGCCATGCTCCCCCAGACACGCGGCCAGTCACACCTGCACCTGCACCTGAGCAACCGCGCGATACGGCCGTCGAGTTGGGCCGGCTGCCGGACACCCTCCGCGTCGCACTCCCCCTGGCCCGACGGCGTCGCGCTAGATGCGTTGTCCCGGCACGTGGGCCCCGGTCGTCGCGCCCAGTACGCGTTCGACGCCGACTGCCCAGGACAGCAGTTCCTCGTCCGCGCCGGAGCGGCCCACCAACTGGAGCCCCAGCGGCAGCCCGTCGGCGGCCCGGCCGGCGGGCAGGCTCAGCGACGGCAGTCCGGCATTGCTCCACGGCAGGCACATGATCGAGGTGCCCGTGGTGGTGAGGTCGGCGGGCGCCGGCCCGGTGGCCGCCGGGGCGATCCACAGGTCGACACCGGCCGCCGCCCCGGCCGCCGCGAGCCGCTCGCGGAAGGCGGCGCGGCGCCTCCGGGCGGCCTCGTAGGCAGCGTCCCCGATCGCCTGGCCCTCCTTGATGGCCGCCGTGGTCTGCTCCCGGTAGAGGGCCTCGTGGCGGGCGAACCACGAGGCGTGAGCGCGGGCGACCTCGTAGCGGTTCATGGTGAGGAGCTGCTCGACGATCTCCTCGAAGTCGGCCATCACGGACACCTCGCGGACCTCGTAGCCGGCCGCCGTCAGGGCGTCCCGCTGGGCGGCGAAGACCCGCAGCGCCTCGTCTCCGGCGCGCTCCAGATAGGGGCCGGCCGGCACGCCCAGCACCGGTGCCCGCCCCGGCCCGGCCGCGCCTCCGGGGCCGTCGCCGTCCGCGGTCCGCCACCCGTCGCAGAGCACCGGCGCGGCCAGCGCGATCCCCGCCACCTCAGTCGCGTAGCACCCGAGGGTGTCGAAGCTGAGCGCGTTGGGGATCACGCCGTCGAGCGGGATGCGCCCGTAGGTCGGCTTGAAACCGACCACTCCGCAGTAGGCGGCGGGCCGGATCACCGAGCCGACGGTCTGCGTCCCGATGGCCAGCGGGACCATGCCGGCGGCCACCGCGGCCGCCGAACCGCTGCTTGAACCACCGGGCGTATGCGCCGGGTTGTGCGGATTGCGGGTCGGCCCCGGCGCGCTCACCGCGAACTCCGCGGTGACGGTCTTGCCCGCGATCAGCGCGCCCGCGGCTCGCAAACGGTCCACGACGGCGGCCTGCGGACCGGTGAGTTCCCCGGGCGGCAGCGCCGAACCCGCCCGGGTGGGCAGTCCGTCGACGTGCACGATGTCCTTGATGCCGACCGGTACGCCATAGAGGGCGGGGCGCCCGGCGGGGCCCGGCGGGCCGGCCGCGGCCAGCTCCCGGGCCGCCGCCAGCAGCCGCTCGCGGCGCCCCGGTTCGGGCACGAACGCCTCGATGACGGGGTCCACCGCGTCGATGCGGTCGCAGGTGCGGCGCACCGCGTCGAGGGGTTCGTCCGCACCGGACCGCAGCGCCGCGGCCTCCTGGACGAGAGAACGGCTCCCGAGCAACGTGGTCACCCGTGCAGGCTACCCACGGGATCGGGGGCCCGGCACTTCCCTTGCCACGCCCCGCCGCCCCCCTTGCGCGTGCTTGCCGCGTCCTACAACTCCACGATGACAGAGCCCATATGGCGTCCCGCGATCAGCTCCTGGAATGCCCGCGGGGCCTGATCGATACCGTGAAGCCGGGCGTGCGGGAAGGTGAGGGTGCCCTCGCGCAGCCCCTGGGCGAACAGCTCGTGCCACTGGGGGACCAGGTCCCGGTGGTCGTGGAGGGCGACGCCGCGCATGGTGATGCCCCGGGAGACCAGCGACAGGGTGTCGATGGGCGTGGTGGTCGTCGCCCCGTCGGAGAGCTGGGTGGCCAGCGCCCCCACGAGGGCGAGCCGGGCGCCTCGCTTGGCGACCGCGAGCGCGGCCTGGAGCTGCTCGCCGCCCACGTTGTCGAAGAGCACGTCGATGCCCTCGGGGGCGGCCGCCCGCAGCTGCTCCTCGATGGGTCCGGCACCGCGGACGACCACCGCGTCGTAGCCGAACTCCGTGCGGAGCCGCTCGGCCTTCTCAGGGGAGCCGGTGCTGCCGATGACCCGGGCGGCGCCGCGCAGCCTGGCGAGCTGGCCGGCCATCAGGCCGACGCCGCCCGCCGCACCGGTGACGAACACCGTGTCGCCGGGCCGCACTTCGGCGCCGCGGTCGATGCCCATCAGGGCGGTGGGGCCCTGCGAGAGGTAGGCGGCCGGGTCGGGCAGCAGACCGGGGTCGAGGCGCCGGACCGCCGCGGCGTCCGCCAGGGCGTACTCGCGCCAGCCGAGGCGGTGCTGCACGAGGTCGCCGGCCTTGAGGTCGGTCCCCGGGGCGGCGACCACCTCGCCGATCGCGGGGCCGTCCAGCACCTCGCCGACCACGAAGGACGGCATGGGGACGGCGGTGTGCTCGTCCATCAGGGTGCGCATCACGGCGGCGACGGACATCAGGGAGTTGCGTACCAGGACCTGGCCCTCGGCCGGCTCCGGAACGGGGGCCTCCACGATGTCGAAGAGGTCATCGGTGACCGGGCCGGTGGGGCGTGCGGCCAGGCGTACTTCACGGTGCGTGCGGTTCGTCATGCCCTGAGGCTAGAACCTGACGCGCATGTCACGTTCAACCCGGTCGCTGGTCCTAGGACTTCGGGCGGGGCCGGCCCACCGAGGAAGTGGCCCACTGAAGAGCCGGCCCGCCGGAGGGCCGGGCCACCGGAGCGCCGGCCCCGCCGCCGTCCTCAGGAGCGCAGCCGCTCCGCCAGCTCCTCCGGGTCCGTCGTCGGCCGTTCGCAGGCGAAGTGGCGGCAGACGTAGGCGGCGGGCCGGCCGTCGACCAGAGGGCGCGCCATGAGCAGCGGCACCTCGACGGCGTCGTCCTCCCCGGGGGCGCCCAGTGCCACCACCGTCCCGGGGGCGGTGCCCAGCAGCGCGGCGCGGTGCAGCGCGCGGGTGGCCGGGTCGTCCGGCGGGCCGACCACCGCGACCTCGCGCGGCCCGTCCAGCGCGGCCTCGGCGACCGCCAGCCCCCAGCCGATGAAGCGCGGCGCCCGCCCGCCGAGAGCGGTGACGACGCCCAGGGCGCGCTCCGCGGCGTCCCGGTGGAGGGAGCTGCCGGTCAGCGCCGCATACGAGAGCAGCGCCCCGGCCGCGGCGGTCCATCCGGAGGGCGTGGCGTTGTCGGTCGGGTCCTGAGGGCGGCGGATCAGCCGCTCGGCGTCGGCGGCGGTGTCGTAGAGCGTGCCGTCCGGGGCGGTGAACTGCACCAGGACGGTGTCCAGGAGGAAGCCCGCGAACTCCACCCAGACCCCTTCCCCGGTGACCGAGGCCAGCGCCAGCAGGCCCTCGGCGACGTTGGCGTAGTCGTCCAGGACACCGGAGTTGGTGCCGGGTGTGCCGTCCCGGGAGGTGCGGTGCAGCCGGGCCTGCCAGTCCATGTGGACGCGGATGAGCAGGTCGGCGGCGTCGGTGGCGGCCTGGACCAGGTCGGGGCGGTCGAAGTAGGCGCCGGTCTCGGCGAGCGCGGCGACGGCCAGCCCGTTCCAGGAGGCGACGATCTTGTCGTCGCGCCCCGGACGGGGGCGCTCGGCGCGCGCCGCGAGCAGCCGTTCCTTGACCGACGCCACCCGCGCGGCGTCCGCCAGGCCACCCGTGTCGGGAAGTTGGAGGACGGAGGCGCCCTCCTCGAAGGTGCCCTCCTCGGTAACGCCGAAGTACATGGCGGCGAACTCCCCGTCCCGCTCCCCCAGGACGGCGCGCAGCTGCTCCGGCGTCCATACGTAGTACGCGCCCTCGGCGTGCCGGCCCGTCCCGTCGTCGCTGTCGGCGTCCAGCGCGGAGGCGAAACCGCCCTGCGCGGTGCGGAGTTCGCGGACCATGAAGTCGGCGGTCTCCAGGGCGATCCGGCGGGCCAGGTCGGAGCCGGTGGCGCGCCACAGGTGGGCATAGACGCGGCACAGCAGGGCGTTGTCGTAGAGCATCTTCTCGAAGTGCGGAACGACCCATTCCCGATCGACGGAATAACGGGCGAAACCGCCGCCGAGCTGGTCGTAGATCCCGCCACGGGCCATCGCCGCGCAGGTCGCCTCGACCATTTCCAGGGCGCCGGCGGAGCCCGTCCGGGCGTGGTGGCGCAGCAGGAACTCCAGCACCATGGCCGGCGGGAACTTCGGGGCGCCGCCGAACCCGCCGTGCACCGCGTCGAAGTCGCGGGTCAGCCCCATCAGGGCACCGGCCAGCTCCTCGGGGCGCGGCGGCCGCTGGTCACCCTTGGCCAGCGACTCGGCCAGCGAGCGGCCCGCGAGGTCGGCGACGATCCGGCCGGCGACCTCGCCGACCTCGTCGCGCCGGTCGGCCCAGGCGCTGCGGACCCCTTCGAGGACCTGCCCGAAGGACGGCATGCCGTGACGCGGCGCGGGCGGGAAGTACGTGCCGAAGTAGAAGGGTTCGGCGTCGGGCGTGAGGAAGACGGTCATCGGCCAGCCGCCCTGCCCGGTGGCGGCCTGCACCGCCTCCATGTAGACGGCGTCCACGTCCGGCCGCTCCTCGCGGTCGACCTTGACGGCCACGAAGTGCTCGTTGAGCACCGCCGCGAGCTGCGGATCCTCGAAGCTCTCGTGCGCCATCACATGGCACCAGTGGCATGAGCTGTAGCCGACGCTGAGCAGTACCGGCACGCCGCGGCGGCGGGCCTCCTCGAACGCCTCGGCGGACCACGGCCACCAGTCGACGGGGTTGTCGGCGTGCTGGAGCAGATACGGGGAAGTCTCATGAGCCAGGCGGTTCGGCATGAGGCCATCCTCTCCCAATGGGGCCGCGGGTGCCGGGAGAGGCGGCGGTTATCCACAGCCCTGCCGGAATCGGCCCGGGCGCGGAAGACTGTCGGTACGGCGGTGATCACGCCGGGGCGGGCCGCGGCGGCACGGGCCGGCGCGGGCGGGTTCCGGTGAGCCGCCGGCGACTGCTGGACCGCCAGGACTGCTGGCGACTGCTGGAGGGGGAAGGCGATGCCGGGCGAAGTGGCGGGGCTGCGCGACGGCCACCGCAAGGACGCGGACGCGCTGCTGGTGCGGACGGTCGAGGAGGAGGTGCGCCGCTCGGGCGGCCGGCTCGACGGGCCGGCGCTGCTGGGCAGGGCCCGGGCGGCCCTGGAGGAGCTGGCCGCCGCGGCCGCGGAGGAGTACGGGGCGTATGTGCGCGCGCTGGACGAGGCGGCGGCCGGCCGGCGGCCGCTGGCGCAGCGACTGTCGCGCAGGGAACTGGCCACCCCCGTGGTGGCGTCCGCGGTGGCCGCGGCGGCGGCCCTGGGGGTGGACCTGGCGTACGGAACGGGCGGCGGGCCGGCGCTCGGTGCGGGCTTGGCGGCCCTGGTGGCGGGCGCGGCGGCCACGGTCGTGAAGCTGACCGCCGGCCACCTCCCCGCGGCGCACCGCCAGGCCGGGATGCGGGGCCAGCCCGGCGGCCCGGAGCAGCTGCGGCTCCAGTGGCTGACGGCGCTGGAGGTGCGCGGCGTCCGGCCGTTCCTGGACCAGCAGCGGATGCTGACCGCGACGGCCCGGGGCGGCGGCCCGTCCACGGCCCAGGCGGCGGGGAAGGGCTCCCGGGGGCCGCAGCTGCGCGGCGCGGACCGCAGCGCGGCGGCCCGCCGGCGGTCGGTCCTGGAGCGTTCGTTCGCCCAACTCCCGCAGGTGGACGGCCCGTTCGCCGGACGTCGGGCGGAGCTGGCGCGGATCGCCCAGTGGGTGCAGGCCGGCCGGGCGAGCACGGAGACCCGGCCGACGGTGGTGGTGCTGCACGGCGAGCCGGGCTCGGGGCGGACGGCGCTGGCGGTGCGGGCGGCACACCAGCTGCGCGATCAGTTCCGCGGCGCGTGCCTGGTGGATCTGCGCGGCGACACCCCGGGCGAGGTGCCGCTGCCGACCCGGGACGCGCTGCTGCACCTGCTCAACCGCCTGGGCGCGCCGCGCGAGCAGCTGCTCTTCCGCGAGCGCCCCTCCCAGGAGCAGCACGTCCGCCGGCTCACCGAGATCTACCACCAGCAGCTGACCGGGCTCCCGGTGGTGGTGCTGCTGGACGACGCCTCGGACGCCGAGCAGGTGCGGGCCCTGGTGCCGGAGCGCTCCGACAGCCTGGTCCTGGTCACCTCCCGTACACCGCTGGAGCTCCCCGCGGACCTGGCGGCGCGGGTGCACCACCTCCCGGTGGCCGCGCTGGACGCGGCGGGCGTCGAGGAGCTGCTGCGGTCGGCGGCCCCCTCCGGGCCGGAGGCGGCGGACGACACGGGTCCGTACGACGCCCAGGCGCTCGACCGGATCTCCGAGCTGTGCGCCGGCCTGCCGCTGGCGCTGCGCGCGGTCGGCTCCTCGCTGGGCGCCCGCTCCCCCGCCGCGCTGGCCCGCGAGCTGGCGGCGGCCGACGCCGCGGGGCCCGTGGAGCGGGTACTGGCGCTGCGCTACGCCGACCAGCCGCCGCAGGCCCGGCAGTTGCTGCGCCGGCTGGCCCTGGTGGGGCGGGCGAGCCTGGGCGTGGCCGCCGCGGCCGCGCTGCTGGGCGTCCCCGACGCGGAGGCGCAGCGCCGGCTGACGGAGCTGGCCGGGGCCGGCCTGCTGGAGCACGTCCGCGCCGCCCGCTATCGCCTGCACCCTCTGGTGCACCGCTTCGCGCACGCCCGGCTGACGGACGAGGAGGAGCCCGCCGAGCGCGCCGCCGCCCAGGAGCGGCTGATCCGCGGCTATGCGGAGCTGGCCGACGCGGTGATCCGGCTGGTCGACGGCAACACCTCCACCCGCGCCGACCGCTTCGGCCCGCACGGCTTCCCGTCCCTGGACGCGGCCCTCCAGTGGCTGGACGACGAGACCAGCTTCATCACCGCCGCCTTGCGCCACGCCGACCAAGAGGTGGATCAGGACGCCGTCTCGCATCTGCTGGGCGCGCTGTGCGACTACTGCCTGCTGCGCGGCGACCTCTACCGCCTGGGCGAGCTGAGCGAGCTGACGCAGGCGGCGGGCCAGGGGCTGCTGGTGCGCTCGGTGCAGTGGCGGACCGGCGTCGCGGCCCGCCAGCTGGGCGAGCTGGACCGCGCCCGGACGACGCTGTCCTCGGTGGTCGACCTCTACTTCGAGGCACAGCACCCGGTGGGCGCGGCCCGAGCGCTGCGCGATCTGGGCATCACCCTCCAGCAGCAGGGCAGCCTCACCGAGGCCGCGGCCAAGCTGCGGGAGGCGCTGGATCTCCAGGCCGGCCCGGAGATGCGCGGCGACCGCGCCTGGACGCTGCACGCGCTGGCCGCGGTGGAGCGCGACCGGGGCCGGCTCCCCGAGGCCCTGGAGATGCTCCGGGAGTCGCTGGCGCTCCATGAGGAGAGCGAGAGCCTGCACGGCCAGGCGTGGGCGCACTTCCAGCGCGGCCAGGTCCATCTGCGGCAGGGCGACGTCCCGCGCGCCGAGGAGGCGCTGACGTCCGCACTGGAGCTGTACGGCCGTACGCACGACGACCGCGGCACGGCCTGGGCGATGACCCAGCTGGCGCGGGCCCGCCTGGTGGCCGGCGATCCCGGCGCGGCCGCCGACCAGCTGCACCGGGCGCTGCCGCTGCACCGCCAGCACGAGGACGCCCGCGGCGAGGCGTGGACGATGTACCACCTGGGCCAGGCGCTGGAGGAGCGCGGCGAGCGTGATGCGGCGCTCCGCCAGCTGGAGCGTGCGCGCAATATGTTCAGCCGCATGCAGGACGCCTACGGCCTGGCCTGCGCCCGGCACCACGCGGGCCGGGTGACCCGGGATCTGCGGGCCGAGCAGACCGGTTCGCTGCGCAACAGCGGCTTCGCCCGGCAGCTGCTCCAGGACGCCCGGAAGGACTTCCAGCGGATCGGGGTGGCGCACGGCGAGGCGTGGTCCGTGCTGGAGCTGGTGGTCGTCGACGCCGGAAACGGCCGGGCCGCCCAGGCGCTGGCGCTGGCCGACGAGGCCGCGGAGCTCTTCGCCGGGTACGGCGACCGGCGCGGTGAGGACTGGGCGCGGTTCCTGCGGTGCACGCTGCTGCCGTTCGCCTCACCGGGCGGTTCGGTGATCGGCACGGCGGTGGCCCAGGAGGAGCTGGCGCAGCTGGTGCGGGAGCGGCACGACGGCCGGGACGCCAAGCTGGCGGAGTCCGCGCAGACCTTCGCGCTGCTGCTGGAGCGCGGGATCGAGCCGGAGACGGGGTGGCAGGGCTGGCGGCTCGGCATGGTGCCGGACCGCCAGGCCAGGGAGATCATGGCGATAGCCGCGGCACGCGCGGCGGCGGAGTAACGGCGGGGGCGCGGTGACGGCGGCCGCGGAGTAACGACGGCGCGCGCGGGCCCGTCGGCATGCAGGGTCCCCGGCGTCCGGGGCCCCTGCATGCGGGGTCGCCGGCCCGCCGGTACGGCCCGCCGACCGCTCGGATCGGCGAGCCGCCGGGCCGGTCCGCCGGCCGCTGCCGAACGGCCGGCGCACTGACCGCCACCCGGTCCGCACGCCCGCGCCCCGAGCCCGCCGGCCCGGCGCCGGGCCGTCAGCTGGTCTTCGGCTTGGGGGCCGCGGCGGCCGGGGCGGTGGTGTCCGCCTTGCCGTCCTCCGGGGTCTCCTCGAAGTCCACCTTGCGCATGTGCTTGTTCATGGACTTCATCAGCAGCCACACGGCACCGCCGATGACCGCGAAGACGATGAAGCCGAGGACGCCGGGGGTCACCTTGTCCTTGTCGAAGCTGTCGGCAAGGGTGACGAAGTGCGTCAGGGCGAGGGTGCTGGTCGCGCTCATCATGGGCTCAATTGTTGCGGATGCCCGCGAAGAGGTCGTCCTCGGGGAGCGAAGTGTCCACGAGCGACTTCGCGAGCTCGTATTCCTCCGTCGGCCAGACCTCGCGCTGGATGTCCATCGGCACCCGGAACCACCCGCCGTCGGGGTCGATCTGGGTGGCGTGGGCGATCAGCGCCTTGTCGCGGATCTCGAAGAAGTCGGCGCAGGGGATGTAGGTGGTCAGCGTGCGCTCGCGGCGCTCGAACTGCTTCCAGCGCTCCAGCCACTCGCCGTAGGGCGACTCCATGCCGCGCTCCAGCAGCGCCTCGTGCAGCGCGATGGTGCGCGGCTTGTTGAAGCCCTGGTTGTAGTAGAGCTTCTGCGGCTGCCAGGGTTCGCCGGCCTCCGGGTACTTCTCCGGGTCGCCGGCCGCCTCGAAGGCCACCATCGTGATCTTGTGGGTCATGATGTGGTCCGGGTGCGGATAGCCGCCGTTCTCGTCGTAGGTCGTGATGACCTGCGGCTTGAACTCACGGATCAGCTTCACCAGGCGCTCGGCCGCGGCCTCGACGTCCTGGAGGGCGAAGCAGCCCTCGGGCAGCGGCGGCAGCGGGTCGCCCTCGGGCAGCCCGGAGTCGACGAAACCCAGCCACTCCTGCTTGACGCCCAGGATCTCCCGGGCCTCGTCCATCTCCTTCCTGCGCACCTCGTGGATGTGCTCCTCGATGTACGGGTCCCCCTGGAGCTTGGGGTTGAGGATGGAGCCCCGCTCGCCCCCTGTGCAGGTGACGACCAGCACGTCCACCCCCTCGGACACGTACTTGGCCATGGTGGCCGCACCCTTGCTCGACTCGTCGTCGGGGTGGGCGTGGACCGCCATCAATCGCAGCTGCTCAGTCAAGACTCGATCCTCAGTGAAAGGCCGGAGAAGATGCCTCCTATAGTGACCGAAGCGAGGGGGCGCTGTATTCCTTCCCTGGGGCGGGGACCCCCCGGGGGTCCGACGCTTCCCGGTCCCCAGCAGGAGGATGGATCATGGCCGCGGTGCGCGAAGGGCTCCCCGAGGGACGCTACGGCCGCTCCGCGGACCAGCGCGCGGACCGCAAGCTCAAGATCGTCGGCTCGGTGCTCGGCGTGGTGCTGCTCGGCGTGGTCGGCTGGCTGGGCGTCGCGTACATCTCCGGGCAGGACCTCAGCGGCCGGATCATCACCTGGGACGCGGTCTCCGACCACGAGGTCAAGATCCACCTCGAAGTGGTCAAGGACAAGGACGACACCGGCGTGTGCACGATCCGTTCGCAGGCCACCGACGGCTCCGAGGTCGGCCGCAAGGACGTGACCGTCGACCAGCGCTCCGGACAGGTCGACACCGAGGTCACGCTGCGCACGACGAAGCGGGCGACCAACGCCGTCCTGGTCGGCTGCACCGGCTCCGCGGCCGGCAAGGGTTAGGGCGCTGCTGGAGTACCAGGGCGTTTCGGACGGATCTCCGCGGGACGCCGGAGCGGCCGGCGGGCCGTCGCGCCCGCACCGTACCCGCACCGCGCGGAAGCCCCCCGGCGGGCCCCGGTGAGCCCCCGGTGACTCGAACGGCCGACCTTCGCGCCCGGCCCGATCGCCCCTGAGCAGCGATGATGCAATCGCGCGCCAACACTGTGAAATTCCTCTTCCCCCTTTTGTGCCGGAATTGTTAGGCTCGTGGTTTCGCCCACCTGTGAAGGCGCAAACCTTCCTGGTAGGGCGTTTGATTTATCCCCAGTACCGACGAGGAGCACCTGTGACCCAGACCAGCGAGAACGTCACCTGGCTGACCCAGGAGGCGTATGACCAGCTCAAGGCCGAGCTGGAGTACCTGTCTGGTCCCGCACGCGCCGAGATCACCGAGAAGATCCAGGCGGCCCGCGAGGAAGGTGACCTGAAGGAGAACGCCGGGTACCACGCGGCCAAGGAGGAGCAGGGCAAGCAGGAGCTGCGCGTCCGCCAGCTCAAGCAGCTGCTGGAGTCGGCGAAGGTCGGCGAAGCCCCCAAGGCCGACGGCACGGTCGCCCCCGGCATGGTCGTCACCATCGCGTTCGACGGAGACCCGGACGACACTCTGAAGTTCCTGCTGGCCTCGCGCGAGTACGCGAGCGGGGACATCGAGACGTACTCCCCGCAGTCGCCGCTGGGGAACGGCGTGAACGGCAAGAAGATCGGCGCCGACGCCGAGTACGAGCTTCCCAACGGCAAGAAGGCGACCGTGAAGATCCTCGACGCCAAGCCCTACTCGGACGCCAAGAAGCACATCTCCGGCTGAGCGGCGCGACGCACGGATCCCCCAAGCCCAGCGGAAGCGGCCCGGAGCACACGGTTCCGGGCCGCTTCCGCGTGTGCGGACGGGGTGCCGGCCTGACCTCGGCAGGCGGCCCCCGACGTCCTGCGGTCGCCGATCAGACTGCCGCCGATCAGGCTGCCGCCGAGCGGTACTTGCGGACCGCCAGCGTCCGGAAGACCGCGATGATCAGGACGGACCAGAGCATCGAGGCCAGAACCGGGTGTTGCATCGGCCAGGCGTCCGGCACCGGATAGCCCTTCGGAATGTTGCCGAAGAGCTCCCGCGCCGCCTGCACGGTGGCGCTGAAGGGGTTCCACTCGGCGAAGTGCCGCAGCACCGTCGGCATGTTGTCGCTGGGCACGAACGCGTTCGAGATGAACGTCAGCGGGAACAGCCAGAGCAGCCCGCCGGAGGTGGCGGCCTCCGGGGTGCGCACACTCAGCCCGATCAGGGCGCCGATCCAGGAGAAGGCGTAACCCAGCAGAAGCAGCAGGACGAAACCGGCGAGCACGCTGGCGACGTTCTCGTGGATGCGCCAGCCGACCAGGAGGGCGACCAGCGCGAGGACCACCAGGGTCAGCGCGGTCTGGACCAGGTCCGCGAGCGTACGGCCGGTGAGCACCGCACCACGGGCCATGGGCAGCGAGCGGAAGCGGTCGATCAGCCCCTTGTGCATGTCGTCCGCGATGCCCGCGCCCGCTCCGGCGGTGGCGAAGGTGACGGTCTGGGCGAAGATCCCGGCCATCAGGAACTCGCGGTATCCGGAGGGGCTGATGCCCGCACCCGGGACGTTGATGGAGCCGCCGAACACGTAACTGAACAGCACCACGAACATGATCGGCTGGATGAGCCCGAACACCAAGACCTCGGGAATCCGGAGCATGCGCGTGACGTTCCGCCGGGCGATGACCAGGGAGTCGCGCACGGACCGGGTGAGGGCGCCGCGCCGCCGCGGGCTCCCGGCGGGGGCCTCGCCGCCCGCCGCATGACCGACCGCGCTCATCGCACGTCCTCCTTCGCGCTCACCGCACCGGCCCCGGGGCCGTGCGCACTCCCTTTGCCGTCGCTCTTCTCGTTGCCCTCGCCCTCGCCGCCCGCCGCGTCCGTCTCCGCCTCCGTGTCCGTCTCGGCGGCGTGACCGGTCAATGCGATGAAGACGTCGTCGAGGGTCGGGCGGCGCAGCCCGATATCGTCGATCTCCACCGCGCGGGTGTCCAGTTCGCGGATGACCTCGGCAAGCAGCTTGGCGCCGCCGGTCACCGGGAACGTGAGCCTCCGGGTGTGCGGCTCGACCGCACCCTCGCCCTTGGCGACCGCGCGCAGCACCTCCTCCGCCACGGTCAGCTGCTCGGGCGCGTGCACCACCACCTCGATCCGCTCGCCGCCGGTGCGGGCCTTGAGCTGGTCCGAGGTGCCGCGGGCGATGACCTTGCCGTGGTCGACGACGCAGATGTCGTGCGCGAGCCGGTCGGCCTCCTCCAGATACTGGGTGGTGAGCAGCAGGGTGGTGCCGCCGGCGACCAGTTCCTGGATGACGTCCCAGAGCGCCTGGCGGTTGCGCGGGTCCAGACCGGTGGTCGGCTCGTCCATGAACATCACGGGCGGGCTGACGACCAGCGCGGCGGCCAGGTCGAGCCGGCGGCGCATACCGCCGGAGTAGGTCTTGGCGGTGCGGTCGGCGGCGTCGGCGAGGTTGAACCGCTCCAGGAGCTCGTCGGCCCGGCGCTTGGCCGCGCGGCCGCTCATCTGGTAGAGCCGCCCGACCATCACCAGGTTCTCCCGGCCCGTCAAGTACTCGTCGACGGCGGCGAATTGGCCGGAGAGGCCGATGGAGCGGCGCACCGCGTCGGGGTGCGCGAGGACGTCGATGCCGGCGACCCGCGCGGTCCCCCGGTCGGGCCGGAGCAGGGTCGTCAGGACCCGGACGGTGGTGGTCTTGCCGGCACCGTTCGGGCCGAGCAGTCCGAGGACGGTGCCTTCGGGAACGTCGAGGTCGACGCCGTCCAGCGCCCTCACCTCGCCGAACGTCTTCACCAGACCTTCGGCGTAAATGGCGCCTGGCATGTGGGTACCCCCATGGAGTGGCTTTGCTTACCGGCCGGTTCGGTCGGTTCCGTTGGATCGGTCGGTTCCGTTGTCCCGGTTGTTCGAGTTGTTCCGGTTGGTTCAGTTGGTTCCGTCGGTGAGGTCGGTTCGATCGGTGCAGCGGATACGGCAGATGCCGTGGATACGGCAGATGCGGCGGATCCGGCGGATGCAGCAGTTACAGCGGATACGACGGACATGCCGAATCGTACGTTTTCGAGGCTCGGTCGGTCTGGTATTCGGGAGTCCCGGCCGTGGAGGCAACGCCTCCGCCCCTCAGACCGCGACCACGTCGTAACCGGCCCCGCGCAGCGCCTCGGTCACCTCGGCGCAGTGCTCGGGCCCCTTGGTCTCCAGGTGCAGTTCGACCTCGACCTCGGTGAGGCCGAGCCGGGGATCGATGCGGACGTGTCCGACATCGAGGACGTTGGCGTCCGCCACGGTGAGCACGCCGAGGAGGTTGGCCAGCGCCCCCGGGCGGTCGGTGAGGCGAACCCGGAAGGAGAGATAGCGGCCGGCGGCGACCATGCCGTGGCGGAGGATCCGCTGCATCAGGAGCGGATCGACGTTGCCGCCGGAGAGCACCGCGACGACCGGCCCCTCGAAGGAGCGGGGCGCGGACAGCAGCGCCGCGACCGGGCTCGCGCCGGCCGGCTCCACCACCAGCTTGGCCCGTTCCAGGCACAGCAGCAGGGCGCTGGACAGCTCGTTTTCGGTGACCGTGCGGACCTCGTCCACCAGCTCCCGCACGATGCCGAACGGCACATCGCCGGGCCGCCCCACCTTGATCCCGTCCGCCATCGTCGCCAGCGGTTCGATCGCCACCGGGCGCCCCACGGCCAGCGACGGCGGATAGCAGGCGGCGGCCGCGGCCTGCACCCCGACCACCCGCACGTCCGGCCGCAGCGCCCTGACCGCGAGGGCGATGCCCGCGGCCAGCCCGCCACCGCCCACCCCGACGACGACGGTGCGCACCTCCGGGCACTGTTCGAGGATCTCCAGGCCGACCGTGCCCTGACCAGCGATGATGTCGCGGTGGTCGAAGGGGTGGATGAAGACCGCGCCGGTCTTGCGCGCGTACTCCTGGGCGGCGGCCAGCGTCTCGTCCACGACCTGGCCGTGCAGCCGGACCTCGGCGCCGTACTCGCGGGTCGCGGCGACCTTCGGCAGCGGGGCGCCGACCGGCATGAAGACCGTCGAGGCCACACCCAGCAGGGACGCCGCGAGGGCCACCCCCTGCGCGTGGTTGCCGGCGCTCGCCGCCACCACGCCGGCGGCCCGCTGCTCCGCCGAGAGCCCGGCGATCCGCACATACGCGCCGCGGATCTTGAACGAGCCGGTGCGCTGGAGGTTCTCGCACTTCAGGTGGACGGGGGCGCCCACCAGCCGCGACAGATAGCGGCTGCCCTCCATCGCCGTGGTCCGCGACACCCCGGAGAGCAGCTTCTGCGCCGCCCGCACGTCGTCGACCGTGATCCCGGCGAGCGCCGCCGGTGCGGCGGCCGCGGAACCCGGAGGCTGGGACGGCGTATGCGGCGTGTGGTCGTCCATGCGGCCAGTCTCGCAGTTCGGCCACCTGCGGGCCTTTTCCGGCCGCATAGCGGACACCGCGGGCCGGAAGGGGCCCCGCGGCCGTACGAAAGCGGCCGTACGCGGCAGCGCCGGTACGGGCCGGGCCGGCGCCGCGTACCCTGTCTTCCCCATCCATGCCCCCTCCTTTTGAAGCGAGCCCCGGCCATGCCCACCTCTCCGGACATGACGACCCACACCGACTCTGCTCTTCTCGACGCGCTGCAGCACCAAGTGGCCGTCTTCGCCCGCCGCGCCGAACAGAGCCGGCTCGGCGGCGTCGGGCAGGCGCGCAACTCCATGGACCGCGCCGCCTATCTGCTCCTCAACCGCCTGGACCAGGAAGGCCCGATGGGCGTCAAGGCCCTGGCCTGCGGAATGGGGATCGACTCCTCGACCGTCACCCGGCAGGTCGCGCCGCTGGTCGACGCCGGACTGGTCAGCCGCACCACCCACCCCGAGGACGGCCGCGCCGTGGTCCTCGAACTCTCCGAGCGCGGCCACGCCCGGCTGGAGGAGGTAAGGGCGTCGCGGCGCGCGCTGATGGCGATGGTCACGGAGAAGTGGACCGCGGAGGAGCGCGACGCGTTCACCACGCTCCTGACGCGCTTCAACACCTCCCTCGCCGAAATCACGGCCCTGTCGTCGCCGGCCGGACCTCCTGCGGTGTCCTGACAGGAGGGGTGTACGGGGCATACGGAGCGTACGGGGGTGTACGGGGGCGTACTGGATAGGAGGGTCGTCCCTACGGGAGGGCCATCCCGACGGGAGCGTCAGTCCCGACGGGAGGGTCGTCCTGGCGGGAAGATCGTCCCGACGGGGCGACGGACGTCGGCCGGAGGACAGACGTCGGCGGACGGGGACCGACCGGTGCCCCGCCTGGGAACCACGGCCGTGGGCGCACCATCCGAGCCGGGCGGGCGCGCACCGTTCCGGGGCCGGCACACGTCGTTCCGGGGCAGGCGCCCGTGTCACACCTCCTGGCGCACCTCTTGACCCCGGCCCCGGACTGCCGTGCGATGGGGGCCTGTAGGGGCGGCAGGGGCGGTCCGGCGGGCGTGGGGCGCCGCCTTCATGGGGCCGGGGGCGCCGGACGTCCGTCATCCGGGAGGGCGCGGTGGGAGAACGACGGCGGGCGCGGGAGCGGCGCCGGGCCCGGGAGTTCGAGGCGTTCACCGCGGGCGCGGCGGGCCGGCTAATGCACGCCGCCGCCCTGCTCACCGGCGAGCCCGCCGACCGACCGGCCCCGGTGGCCGAGGAGTTGCTGCTCGTCGCGCTGGCGCGGACGTACGCCGGCTGGGACCGGCTGTGCGGCGATGACCCCTACGCGTTGGCCCGGCGGGAGTTGGCCTCCTCGTTCGCGCACACCGCGTGGCGGCACCGCCGGCCGCGGGGCGGGCTGCTCGCCCGACTGACCCCGCGCGAGCGCCTGGTACTCGTGCTCCGGCTCCACGAGGACGTGGCCGAGGAGCCGACCGCGGCCCAACTCGGGCTGCCCGCCGAGCGCGTGCGCACCCTCTGCCTGCACGCCGTCGCCGAACTGCGCAGCCACGGACCACAACCGGCCACGGCGGCACTGCCATGAACGCGCGGGAGGGGGACGCGACATGAACGCGCCGGAGGGGGACACGGCATGGACGGTGAGGCCGGGCGACGCCGTGGCCGGATGGAGCACTCCGCCGCAGGAGACCGGGCGGCCGGAGTGGCGGGCGCCGGACCGCAAGGAGAGCGAGGCCCGGCGGATGCTGCGGTCCGGGCCGTATCCATCCGTCCCGCCGGACCTGGCCGCACGCGCCGCCGACCGGGGCCGCCGGCTCCTGGCCCGGCGGCGCCTGCTGCACCGCGGGGGATCGCTGCTCGCCCTGCTGGCGCTGCTAACTCTCCTCACCTGGGCGGGAGTCGAGCACCCCTGGCGCCCACCACCGGTCCGCACCACGCCGCCCGTAGAGGGGTACTGACGGGCGGTGTGGGGGTGGGGTGAGGGGGCGGGGTAAGAGGGGCGATCAACGGGTTGTGGGCCGGCGCGGGCAGGGTGGCGCGGGGCGACGGCCCCGGAGCAGAACGCGCCACCGTGGGCCGGCCCACGGGCCGATCACCGCCACCCAGGCCCGCCCCAGGCCGACCCAGCCCGCCCCAAGCCACCCCGGGCAGGCCACCCCGGGCAGGCCCCCAACCAACTCAGCCCAGCGCCTGCGTGAGGTCGGCCAGCAGGTCGTCGGCGGACTCGATGCCGACCGAGAGGCGCACCAGGTCGGCCGGGACCTCCAGCGCCGAACCGGCCGTCGAGGCGTGCGTCATCCGCCCCGGGTGCTCGATCAGCGACTCCACACCGCCCAGCGACTCCCCGAGGGTGAACAGCTTGGCGCGGTTGCAGACCTCCACCGCCGCCTCCTCGCCGCCCGCCACCTGGAACGACACCATGCCGCCGAAGGACCGCATCTGCTTGGCGGCGATCTCGTGGCCGGGGTGCTCCGGCAGCCCCGGGTAGTAGACCCGGGTGACCTTCTCGTGGGAGGTCAGCAGCTCGGCGACGCGCGCCGCGTTGGCGCTGTGCCGGTCCATCCGGACGGCCAGCGTCTTGATGCCGCGCATCACCAGCCAGGCGTCGAACGGCCCGGCGATCGCACCCATCGCGTTCTGGTGGTAGGCCAGCTCCTCGCCGAGGGCGTCGTCGTTGACGACCAGCGCGCCGCCGACCACGTCCGAGTGGCCGCCCATGTACTTGGTCGTGGAGTAGACCACCACGTCCGCGCCGAGGGCGAGCGGCTGCTGGAGGTAGGGGCTGGCGAAGGTGTTGTCGACCACCAGGCGGGCCCCGGCGTCCCGGGCGACCCCGGCGAGCGCCGCGATGTCGCTGATGCCGAGCAGCGGGTTGCTGGGCGTCTCCACCCAGATCGCCTTCGTACGGGGCCGCAGCGCGTCCCGGACGGCCTGCGGGTCGGAGGTGTCGGCCACCGACCACTCCACGCCCCACCGCTCGACGACCTTCGCGAACAGGCGGAACGTGCCGCCGTAGGCGTCGTTCGGGATCACGACGTGGTCGCCGGGCGCGAGCAGGGTGCGCAGCAGGCAGTCCTCGGCGGCGAGGCCGGAGGCGAAGGCCAGGCCGCGGCGGCCGCCGTCGAGGGCGGCGAGGTTCTCCTCCAGGGCGGTGCGGGTCGGGTTGGCGCTGCGGCTGTACTCATAGCCGCCGCGGAGCCCGCCCACGCCGTCCTGCTTGTACGTGGAAACCTGGTAGATGGGCGGTACCACCGCGCCGGTCGCCTGGTCGGGCTCCTGACCTGCGTGGATGGCAAGGGTTTCGAAGTGCTGGTGGCGCATGTCGCGCTGATCGCTCATGTCTGCCGAGGGTAGTCGGCCACACGACTGAACTTTCCGGAACTTATCGCTTCACTCGATAGTGGATACATACGAGAGAACCAGAGGAGCCAGAGAACGGGAGACCGGGAGACCGCCCCTGCCCTCTGCCCCCGCACCCGCCCCTCCTACCGGAACACCCCCGTACCGGTCCTACCGGGACACACCACCTACCGGGACACACCACATGGACGCTCTACTGCTGCTCTTCGCCGCGATCGCGATCGGCGGTCTGGTCTTCCTGCCCTGGATGCGGCGCCGGAGGGCCGTCCAGCACACCGAACGGGGCCTCACGGTGGCCGCCGACCCGATGGCCGGCTACGGCTTCGTGCCCCTGGAGCAGCTCGACGCCCGGCTGCCCGGCCCCGACGAGGAGCTGGCCGGGGCGCTCGCCGAGATGCGCCGCACGCACGACTGGCGGCCGGCCGCCGAGCTGCTCCGGGCCACCGGGGACGACTGGGAGCTGCGCTGGCAGCGGGTGCAGACGCTGGCCGGCGCGGCCGCGTTCGAGCTCGCGGAGACGCCCCCGGACCCCGCCGCCCCCGGCGGTATCCGGACCGGCGGCATCTGGCTGCGCACCTGGCGCGCGGAGGCCCCCAAGGACCCCGGTGGCGCCCAGACGCACGCCCAGTTCCTGGTCGTCCAGGCGCTGCGGGACCCCGGCTCGCAGGACTTCCGCATGATCCTGGAGGAGGCCCGTACGGTCTGCCGGGAGGCGGCGCTGCTGGCCCCCGGCAGCCCGATCCCGTACATCACGGAGCTGGCCGTCGCCCGCGGCCTGGGCGAGCGCCGCGCCGACTACGAAGAGCTCTGGTCGAAGGTCCGCCAGCGGGCGCCGCACCACATGGGCGCGCATGTGGCGGCGCTCCCGTACTGGTCGGAGAAGTGGCACGGCTCCCGTAAGGACGCCGAGGACTTCGCCGCCCGCGCGGCCGCCGAGGCCCCGGCCAGGAGTCTGCTGCCGGCCCTGCCGCTCTTCGCGGTCTACGAGCACCTTCCCGAGGCCAACATGGTCCGCAGCCTCTTCCAGAGCGCGGTCGTCGAGCGCGCCATCGAGGGCGCCCACTTCGCCCTCAGGGAGGCCCCCGCCGACCACCCCATGGCGCCGCACGTCCGTCATCTGCTCGTCTGGTTCCTGGTCCGCGCGGAGCGCTACGCCGAGGCGATGGAACAGCTCCGCCTCGTCGACGGCCACGTGGGCGCCGTCCCCTGGTCCTACGGCCGCAGCCCCGCCGCCGAATACGCCGCCTACCGCGCCCTGGCCATCGCCGGCTGGGAACAGCTCGGCGGTACCTCGACGGGCTTCCGCCCGCAGGACTGACCCCCGTTCAATCGGGGCCCCACCTCACACGGCGCCCCCGGCCGGAATGCCGCCCACCCCCCGAACGTTCCCCCAACAACCGCAGCACCCGCCCCGCCCCACCATCCCCGACATCCGCCGCCCGCCCTCCCCTCGCCCTCCTCCTCGCCTTCCCTGGAGCGCTCACATGCTGTTCTCCCGCTTCAAGAACCACCTCCCCACCCCCGAGGAAGCGCTGAAGGGACGCCCGGAGCCGGCCTTCACCGTCCCCGACCGGCACACCGTCCTCGGCAACCCGCTGCTCGGCCCGTACCCGGAGGGCCTGGAGATCGCCGACTTCGGGCTGGGCTGCTTCTGGGGCGCCGAGCGGAAGTTCTGGCAGACCGAAGGCGTCTGGACCACCCTCGTCGGCTACCAGGGCGGCCACACCCCCCACCCCACCTACGACGAGGTGTGCAGCGGCCACACCGGCCACACCGAGGCCGTCCGCGTCGTCTTCGACCCGGCGGTCGTCCCGTACACCGCGCTCCTGAAGCTCTTCTGGGAGTCCCACGACCCCACCCAGGGCTTCCGCCAGGGCAACGACGTCGGCACCCAGTACCGCTCGGCGATCTACACCCACTCCCCCGCCCAGCAGCAGGCCGCCGAAGCCTCCCGCGACGCCTACCGCACCGTCCTCCACTCCTCCGGCTACGGCGACATCACCACCGAAATCCTCCCCGCCGACGCCTCCCGCCCCTTCTACCCGGCCGAGGCGTACCACCAGCAGTACCTCTCGCGCAACATAAACGGCTACTGCGGCCTGGGCGGGACGGGCGTCTCCTGCCCTGTGGGGGTGGCCAAGACGGACGGCTGAGTCCTTCGACTGCGCCATCTGCCCGCAGTTCGATACATGGCCACAACTGAGCCAGAGTGGCAAGAAGCTTCTGCCGCTGACCGTGAACAAGCCCGCGACCAGCGCAAACGGCCAGTGACGTGAGCGATGCCTTACGACGGATCGCCGACGCCGTAACCGATGTCACAGAAGCTGAGATGGCTGACCTGCTGAGCGCGCTCGGCGTCGACGTCTCGGAGCCTCGGCGATCCGTCGCGTCTGTAGAGGTGCCCAGAACGCCCCTGCCGAGGCAGGGAGGCCCCTCGAACGTCCACTCCGAGGTTGAGTGGGTCTGAGGGGCCTGGTGCGCGAGGGGCACATCGACACACGGTGGGGCGGTCCCGCCTCTCCGGCTGTGCGATCGCCGACGAAGGGGCAGGGGGCCTCGGCCGTGCGGCCGAGGCCCAGGTCCGGGATCAGCCCCGCTGGTAGTGCTCCCAGATCTTGATGGTCGCATTGTCCTTGATGTCGGCCCGGACTACGACGTCGCCGCGTTTGGCGGCCTCCTTGAGCTGGGTGAGGGTGCGCGGTGCGGTGCCATAGCCCTTCTTGTTGACGGTGAGGCGATGGCCATCGCCTATGTGAAGGGCGCCGAACACCTTCGTCTGCTTGGTGAGGCAGAGCTCGGACACCTCGGTGTGCGGGACGTCTTTGGATCCGTCGATCTTCTCCGTGACGGTCAGCTTCCCCGCCTTGTACTTCAGCACGCCCTCTACAGGGCCGGAGAAGAGGACCTTGCTGCTCTTCCGGCACGCGTCGACGGAAGAAACGGCCGGGCCTCCTGCGGAATGGCTGGAGGACTGCGACGCCGCGTGACCGGCCGTCGCTGTCAGGCCGACGGCTGCGACAGCGGCGATAGACGTCGAGACGATACGCCGAACCTGACGACGTTTCCCGTCGGTGCGCACAGAAGGCATGTCAACTCCCAAAAACAGAGGCTAGATCTGCAGGTGGTTATCCTGCGGGAGGTGCTTCTGCAGGACGGGAGTCAAAGTACTTGCCGCGGTTATCCCTTTTTACACGGCCCGGTATCAACGGGCCGTCACTCCGATCTCAGACGTGTATCGGATCCGGCGCCATCGTGCGATGGCAACGAGGTACGAAAAACTCGCCGTCCGCCACGAGGCGACTGTGCTGGGTCGCGGCCATCAACGAGCGGCTGTGAACAGCACTTTCGAAACACGCCCTAGGTCCGTCCTATCGGGCTCCAGGAACGGGTCGGGGGTCGGGCCTCGCTAAGAGGGCGCGCAGATAGGCGCGGCGGTGGGCCTCGACAGCCAAGTAGGCACCGGTCTTGATGATCATGGAGTTGCGACGCTCTGTGATCGCCGGGAGACCTGTGCCCGTACTGCCGTCGTGGCTGTAGACACCCTCGTTCCAGTGGAGTCCAGGCTGACCGGCTTGCCCCATCGCTTGAGGCGCATCCCGGACACGTCATCGCGAGATGGCGATGCACAAGTTCAGAGTCGATTACCGTAATTCCCTGCCCGATGTCGGGCAGAAATGTGGACGTCCCGCGGCTCCCGACCTAGGGTGATCGCTCATGATCACCCCAGACACAATAGGTACTTTCGCCTTGATGGTGGGACTTCTCACGCTTACTCCCGGACTGGACACCACCCTCATCCTGCGCACCGCGGCGCTCGGACACCGACGTCGCGCCTGGGGCGTGGTCCTCGGCATCCAGAGCGGCACGCTGGTCTGGGGCGTGCTCACCTCGCTCGGAGTGACTGCACTGATGACCGCGTCTCACCTCGGGTACGAGGCTCTTCGCTGGGCCGGGGCCGCATACCTGGTGTGGATGGGCAGCAGACTGCTGTGGGCCACCCGGCGCCACTCATCGAGCCAGAGCCCACCGACAGCGGAGGCCCGGTGCGAGGGCGAGACCAGGACAGGTGCCGACGACATCCTGCTCGGCGGATGGCGGCAAGGGCTCGTGACCAATCTCCTCAACCCGAAGATGGGCGCCTTCTATGTTGCGGTGCTCCCACAGTTCATCCCCGCCGGCGCCTCGCACCTCGCTCCAGGCGTGCTCCTGGCCGGTGTGCACATCCTCCTGGCCGTCATCTGGGCCTGCGCACTGATCGCCTTCGCGCACGCGCTCCGAGGCCGCTTGCAACGGCCCTCGGCTCGCCGCTACCTCGACCGCATCACCGGCACGGTCATCGCCGCCTTCGGCATCCGGCTCGCGCTCGGACAGTAAGGCACCAGGCGACGCAACCGCAGGCGATCCAAGTGCCGCCGAACGGGCACCTGCGCCACCTGAAGCGAAAGGACATCTGCATGGGCACGCTCCTCACCAGCGCCGAGGCGGTGGTCTTCGACTGCGACGGCCTGCTGGTCGACACCGAAACATGCTGGACCGTTGCGGAAACGGCCATCTTCGCAGCACACGGCCACCCCTTCGGCCCCGAACAGAAAGCCCTGGTCATCGGCCGCACCGTGGAGGACGCCGGCGAGGCCATGGCCGAATATCTCGGGCGCCCCGGCGCCGGCGCCGAACTCGCCTCCGAACTCCTCGAAAGGGTCCGCAAGGAGCTTTCCCGAGGCGCCGCAGCCCTCCCCGGGGCAGCGGAACTGGTGCGCGCCTGCCGGGCAGCCGTACCCATCGCCATAGCCAGCAACAGCCCCCGTGAACTGCTGGACGCGGCACTGTGGTCGGCCGGCCTCGCCGACTACTTCACCCACACGTTCGCCGCCGGCGAAGTGCGCTCCCCCAAGCCTGCACCAGATCTCTACCTCACGGCATGCGAGACGCTCGGTGTGACCCCGAAGTGCTCCGTCGCGTTCGAAGACTCGGCCACGGGCATTGCCTCGGCGCGTGCTGCCGGGCTCTACGTCGCGGTCGTACCGTCCCTTCCAGGAGCCGACCTCGACCACGACTGGCTGGGCACCAGCCTGGCCGAACGCGAACTGCTGGACTGGGCCAGGCAACTGGGAGATGGCACGGTCCGCTGACCCAATCATCTTGATGCGCACGAGCGGGCCTGCGGCGAGTTGACGAACGCTGCTCACTCCGTGCCGTTGGGGCAGGTGGAACGACAGGGACACAACCCGCTCACACAACCCGTCGGACACCGCTGAGAGGTCACGCAGGTAGGCGTGTGCTCAGGGGCGGCGCATCGGTCGTTCGTTCCAGCGGTGGGTCGTCCATGCCCGGCGGATCAGGCTTCGCACGGTGATGATCGCGTCGGCGAGGTCGAAGAAGGCGTCGATGACGGTGGCACGCCGCTCGTAGCAGCGTGCGAGCCTGTGGAAGGCGTTCTGCCAGGCATGGGTGTGTTCGACGTGCCAACGCTTACTCGCCTGGATGGGCGCCTTCTCGCCTTTGTGCGCGATGCGGCCGTGGAGGCCGCGTTCGTTGAGCAGCGTGCGGGTCTTGTCCGAGTCGTAGCCAGCGTCCAGGTGCACGGTGACGTCGTCGGGCAACGGGCCGAGGTCGTCCAGGCGGTCCAGGGTCAGGGCGAGCAGTGGGGAGTCGTGTCGGTTGGCGCCGGCCAGGACACGCCCCAGTGGAATGCCGTATCCGTCCGTCATACCCGAGCGTTTCAAGCCCTGTTTGCCGCGGTCGACCGGGGAACGCCCGGCCACCTCGCCGCCTCCGGGAGCCTTGGTGATGGAGCCGTCCACGGCGATCTGGTCGAGGACGAGGCCGACGATCCGGTCGTAGGAGTCCAGCGCGATCTGCTTGAGCCGGGCGAAGAGGCCCAGTTGTATCCACTCATCGCGGCGGCTGCGAATCGTGGTGGCCGAGCAGGTCGTGTCGGCGATGGCAGCCAAGTGGATGGTCCGGGTGATACTTCGGCCGCTCGGGCAGCAGGACCGCGAATTGGTCCCAGAGCGGCTCGGTCAGCCACGATGGAAGCGCGGGCACAGGTCTCCCCAGTGATCACAGAGCGTCGCAACTCCATGATCACCGGCACCTGTGCTTGTTCTGTTGCCGGTGTCCCCAACCGCGTCTATCCGTGCGGCCTCTAAGTCGGGTGCTCGGCTGGTAACGGCCGGGTGCTAAGCCGACTGACAGGAACGCCCAAGAAGCCCGCCGGCCATGGCGGGCCACAGGCGAAGAGGAAGGCCCGAAGGATGAAGAAATGAACCCTCGTACAAGCCTCGTCATACTCACGCCGCGCCAATGGCTTGCACACGGCGGCGGAAGGATCGGGCGTTGGAATGCGCCAGATGGCTCGCGTATTCGGGTTTACGCGGACGTGGTCACCATCGGTCCCGGGGCATAGAGGGCATCCTCCCGGGTCGCAACTGGGGAGTGCGGAACAGGGAAACCCGTACGGGTCCAGCAAAGTTGTTGGTAAGCCGGAGGTAACGATGGACGAATCCTCGTGCGGGAACAGGATGATCCGAGAAGCGAACGCTGCTAGGGCGAAAGCCCGGAGGAAAGAGCGGGCCACGGCCCCAACCGCCGCTTATAACTCGGCAGATACCAGGTCGCATGCCTGGACCCGAAAGGGAGACCACGCGGATCAGGTGGACCTTTGAAGAAGCAATGGCGATTCCCCATAACCGGGGTGGAGTTGGATGACGGAGGTGTAGGTGACCAGCCCGACCGAACGGCCGATCCCGATCGCCGCTCCGTCGAATGAAGCCTCGGACGACGCTCACTTATGGCACAGCATCAACTGGGCCAAAGAGGAGAACGCCGTGCGGAGACTGCGTCAGAGAATCTTCAAGGCCACACAGGAAGGTGACAACAAGAAGGTTCGGAAACTCCAGAAGCTCATGCTGCGGTCACGCGCCAACACGCTCACGAGCGTCAGACACGTAACCCAGAAGAGTGCGGGAAAACGCACGCCCGGAATCGACCGGGAAATCGCGCTTAGGCCGTCGGAACGAGGAAGGCTGGCGAGGACTCTCGCCCAAGAATCCGCGTCCCACGTCAAGCCGGTACGACGTGTGTACATCCCAAAAGCCAATGGAAAGTCTCGTCCACTCGGTATCCCGGTAATCAGGAACCGTGTGCAACAGGCCAGGGTAAAGAATGCGCTGGAACCTGAATGGGAAGCACGCTTCGAGGGGCGGAGCTACGGCTTTCGGCCCGGTAGGAGCTGCCAGGATGCGATCGAGGCGATCTTCCGGGTCGTCTCGGGGCTGAACCCCCGTCGCAGATGGGTGTTGGACGCGGATCTGGCGAGTGCCTTCGACAAGATCAACCACGACAGGCTGCTGGAGGCCATCGACGGCTTCCCCGCACAGCGGACAGTCAGACGATGGCTCAGGGCCGGCGTTATGGAGAATGGGAGATTCGCGCCGACTGAAGAGGGAACTCCACAAGGCGGTGTGATCAGTCCGCTTCTCCTGAACATAGCCCTGCATGGAATGAGTACGGCAGTCGGGAGCAAAGACGACGCCCCTAGCGGGGAACGCCAGAGCTCACCGAGGATGATCAGGTACGCAGATGATTTCGTGGTGCTCTGTTACACGGAATCGGAAGCTCTGGCCATCAAAGCGAAGCCGTCCGCCTGGCTTCACCCCTGGGGTCTGACCTTCAATGAGGACAAGACGCGCGTGGTCAACCTCGAAGAAGGTTTCGACTTCCTCGGGTTCAACGTCAGGAGGTACAGCGGCAAGGCGATCATCAAGCCAAGCCGGGCTGCTGTAAAGAAGATTACAGGGAAGCTCCGCAACACCGTGATTGAACTGGTGCCAGCCACCACGGACGTCGCACTGTTGCAGCTCAACCCGGTAATCAAGGGTTGGTCCACCTACTACAGGGGAGTGGTCTCGACCGAGACGTTCGCCGCCCTGGATCACTACATGTTCAAACGCATGTTGAGGTGGGCCAAGCGAAGGCACTCCAAGAAATCGGCAACATGGATAGTTGATCGATACTGGGGATCTTTCAACCCATCCCGAAAGGACTGGTGGGTCTTCGGAAGCAAGGCAACGGGGAGGTACCTATACAAGTTCGCATGGACCAATATCGTCAGGCACTCCCTCGTGAAGGGGCGGGCGTCCAAGGACGATCCGAGCCTTAACGAATATTGGGCAGCACGGGCCCGGAAGCGGAAGCACCCCCAAGCCGACACACCCAATGTCGGACTGGCCGCCAAGCAGAAAGGACTGTGCCCCCTGTGCGGGCTGGACCTGATCGCCGGAGCGGGATACGAACCGAAAGCGTACGTGAGTGGGCAGACTGGTTCGTGGCCAACGCTAGGACGATCAACAGGCACCACCTGGTCTACCGAAGCGAAGGCGGAACAGACGGAAAGGGAAACCTCATTCTCATCCATGCCGAGTGCCACCGGCAGCATCACGCCGGAGACCACTCACACGGACCTAGGAAAATCCGCACTGTGAGGCCCGCGGGGTCTGCTTGAGCCGGATGCGGAGAGATTCGCACGTCCGGTTCTGAGGGGGGAGCGTCCCCGAGAGGGGGCGCTCCTACCCGACACCAGGATCACGTGGCGAGCGGTATCCCCGTTCACGTGGTGCGGAAGTGGAACGTCTGGTCGGTCAGCTCGTCGAGCTTGCCGGCACGGGCGTCGATGTCAGCGACCTCGGCAACGGCCCCCGACCGGGCGGTCTGCGCCGCATGGACGCCGCGGGCGGCTGGTTCTCCTTCCTGGTGGCACCGCGGGACCCGCTGATCATCGTTGTCCGTATCGTGCCCCCCTTCGACGCGCTGTAGCCATCCCCACGAAAATCCCTCGTGCCCATGGATTACCTGGCTCGGGAACCTACGCACGCCGGGGGCGCGACGAGCAACTGTCCCTCGCCCGACGGCACGCGGCCCTGCGGTGCTCCGTCGGGCACCACTGCCCACCGGGCTTCAACGCCACCTGGGCCTACCTGGCCGCGACGACGGAATCGGCCCGAATGCGGGCGCGTGTACATCGACTTCACCCTGGGTGGGCAGCAGCGCTACTGCTCCCACGCCTGCGCCAACCGCGATGCGGTGCGGCGGCATCGGGCCCGACGGCAGTAGAGGCCGCACTGGGGGCCAGAGCCCGTCGGTGGATCTTGACGGGTGGCGCGGAGGCCGACGGCCGGGTTCGATCGTCGGGCACCCGCACGGCGTATCAGAGGCTGCCCCCGCGCCTTGGGGGTGCGTTCCTGGAAGCGCAAGAATCTTCGAGACACAGGAGGCAGCATGCCTGGCAAGTTCGAGATGTACACGGACAAGGCGGGCAAGTACCGCTACCGCCTCAAGGCGGGCAACGGCGAGATCATCGCCGTGGGCGAGGCGTACAACTCCAAGGCCGCCTGCCAGAACGGCATCGAATCCGTGAAGCGCAACGCGCCGACCGCGGAGGTCAGGGAAGTCTCCCAAGTCGAGGCCAAGAAGCGCTGACCGCCGGACGGCGCCGTGCGGAAGTCGCGGGTGCGGCGGGAGCGGCCGCGGGCGGTGGGGGTACCGCCCCGCTCCTTGAGAACCCGGCGGGGTTCTGCGGCCTGGGCGGGACGGGGGTGTCCTGCCCCGTGGGGATAGCGCAAGCCGATGGCTGAGCCTCTCGTCTCCGCGGCGGCGGAGACGCTGGAGGCGCTGCTCGCCGAAAAATAGCTGGACGAGACGGTTCGTCTCGCATAGCGTGAGGGCATGACGAACCGAACGCACGGTGGGCGTGCCCATATCGCCATGTTCTCCATTGCCGCCTACGGGCATGTGAACCCGAGCCTCGAAGTGATCCGGGAGCTCGTCGCCCGAGGGCACCGCGTGACGTACGCGATTCCTCCCCGCTTGAAGGAGGTGGTCGCCGAGACGGGTGCCGAGCCGGTCCCGTACGGTACGACGCTGCCGTCACCCGACAGCGACCCGTCGGCGTGGGGAACCACTCTCCTCGACAACGTCGAGCCGTTCCTGGACGACGCGATCCAGGCACTGCCACAGCTCATCGAGGCGTATCAGGGGGACGAGCCGGACCTGGTGCTGCATGACATCACCTCGTATCCGGCGCGCGTCCTCGCGCACCGCTGGGGCGTGCCCGCGATCTCCCTCTCGCCGAACCTCGTCGCGTGGGAGGGGTACGAGGAGGAGGTCGCCGAGCCGATGTGGGCGGAAGCCAGGGCGACCGAGCGCGGCCGGGCGTACTACGAGAAGTTCACCAACTGGCTTGCGGAGAACGGGATCACGCAGCACCCCGACCCGTTCGTCGGTCGCCCCGGGCGGTCGATCGTGCTCATCCCCAAGGCGCTGCAGCCGCACGCCGACCGGGTCGACGAACGCGTCCACTCCTTTGTCGGCGCCTGCCAGGGCGACCGCACGGCGCAGGGCGAATGGGAGCGGCCCGCGGGCGCCGAGCGGGTGCTGCTCGTCTCACTCGGCTCGTCCTTCACCAAGCAGCCCGGTTTCTACCGCGAGTGCGTCAAGGCGTTCGGCGGCCTGCCGGACTGGCACGTCGTGCTCCAGGTGGGCAAGCACGTCACCGCCGACGAGCTCGGGGAGATCCCCGGGAACGTCGAAGTGCACCAATGGGTACCGCAGTTGGCGATCCTGAAGCAGGCCGACGCCTTCATCACGCACGCCGGCGCAGGAGGCAGCCAGGAGGGCCTGGCCACCGCCACGCCCATGGTGGCCGTCCCGCAGGCCGTCGACCAGTTCGGCAACGCGGACATGCTCCAGGAGCTCGGCGTGGCCCGCCACCTGCCGATGGACCAGGCGGACGCTGCCACGCTCCGTGCGGCGGTGCTCGCGCTCGTCGCCGACCCGGAGGTGGGATGCCGACTCGCCGCCATCCAGCGGGAGATGGCCACCGAGGGTGGCACCCGGCGAGCGGCCGACCTCATCGAGGCCGAGCTGCCCGCCCAGCGCTGAGTACTGAGTACTGGGTGCCGGGTGCTGGGTCTGGGTGCTGGGTGCTGGGTGCTGAGCGAGGGGACCGGCAGTGGCTATTGATCTGTGGTGTGTCTGAAGACGAGACCTGTCGATCGGTATTCGCTGCCGGTCTTCTCCCTCATGTGGATGTCGTCACTGTCGCCGGAATAGCTGTAGTTCAGCGAACGCTGCAACGTCTTGAGGATGGACGACTCGTCCTGCATGTTCTGTGCTGCGCAGGTGCGGTGGGTGGTGAGTCGGGTGCCCTGGAAGAAGACGTGGGAGCCGGTGAAGAAGGCTTTCGCTCTGAAGTCGTTGCAGCCGAGAATGCCGGTGACGGTGCCGTCCCGATGGAACGTGAAGGAAGTGTCCTTGGCGGACTTCACCTTGTCGGCACTGTCGTAGACCACCCACTCGTCCAGGTGGAACGAGGTGTCGAAGATGCCCGGGGACCTGACGAGGGCGAGGGTGGCCACGTCCCCGTGCGCGTTCCGCAGTTGCGGCAGCGTACCCGGGGGCGGCCCGCCGACTTCCTGCGGCAGCTTCTTCTCGGCGAGCGTCAGCGGGCCCCGGTGGAAGAACTCCCTGACCTTCGCCTCGAATTCAGTGGGCTCCGGGGGTATGTAACGCGCACTGTCCTTCTGCTTGCCCTCCTGCTTGTCCTCCTGCTGCTTTTTCGGTGTCGGGCATGAGGCCGCCTCGTCGGGCGGGGCGGGCGTCGCCGAAGGAGGGGGCAGTGGCGGAAGGTCTTCTCCCAAGGTCAGCGTGGTCGCCGTCAGGTCGGCTTTCATGCGAAACGGCGTGCAGCCGTAATCCCCCGCGATTGTTCCGTCGTCACGGAACTCCACCCAGGGGCTGGCGTATTCGGGCCCGTGCACCTCTTTCCCGTCGACCGTGAGCGTGAGGTCGTCGAAGGTCCAGATCCCGTCGAAAAGCCTGTTTCCGAGACCTCCCGGTCCCTTCTTCGTGGGGGAGGCGGCGGCCGTGGCGCGCCCGCCCGTGTCACCCGAGGCCGCCCCGCAGGCCGAGACCCCGCCGCACACCATCGCCATGCCGGCAACAACCCCTGCAACACGCCTTGGAGAGATCCGCATGCCTACCCACACGTCCTTTGTGGAACTTCAGTTCCGTCGCCTGTTGGTTCGCACCGGGGGTGCAGGGGGTGCCGGGATGGGTTTCGGCGGGGCCAACTCACGGGTTTTGCCGGTCAGTTGCCGTCCGGGTGTTGGGGGCGGCCGAGGTGGGCGTGGTCGGCGGCGGTGGTGCCCTGGTGCCAGCCGGCGGGGTCGCGGATGCCGCGGAGGCGGACCGGGGCGGTGTCGGGGAAGAGGGTGCCGGTGGTCTCCTCGACGGCGAGTTCGCGGGCGGCGAGGACCGGCAGGAGCCGGTCGGGGGCGGTGGGTTCGGCGGAGGCCGCGGCCGTGGCGGCGGCGGTGGCCGCGGTGAGGCGGGTGCGGATGCGGTCCGCGTAGGCCACGAGGAAGGTCTGGCGGAAGTCGCGGGTGCGGCGGGAGCGGCCGCGGGCGTGGTGCTCGTCGCCGGCACGGTTCATCGCGGTGGTGGCCTGGAGGAGCAGCGAGGTGTAGAGGAGTTCGGTGGCCTCCAGGTCGGGCGGGAAGCCGACGACGGTGGAGAAGGCGACGTCGGCGGCCCAGACGGCCTGGCAGCGGTTGGCGGCCGCGACGGCGTCCAGGAGCAGGGCCTTGCCCTGTTCGTAGGGGCCCTCTATGCCGATACGGATCGCCGAGGGGCCGTCGGCGGGGCGGTTGCCCTCGGGGCCCTGGGCGTGGACGTGCGCGAGGAGGGCCTCGTCGATGCTGTGACGGGCCATCAGTTCCTGGGCCTTGGCGGACAGCGCCTCGGCCTCCTCGGCGAAGGTGGTCGCCTCCGCCTTGGCGAGCAGGCCGCGAATCCGGCCGAGTATCCGGGATGCCGTGGGGGTGCCGTCGGGGCCTGTTCCGCGTGCCGCGCCGGGCGCCGAGGACGGGGACGGAGGCGGCGGCAGGGGCGTGATCCGGGGCAGTCGGGCGAGCAGCCGCAGCAGGGTCAGGACGTCGTACGCGGTCTCGAAGCGGGAGGTGCGGCGGCGGGCGGCCAGGGCGTCCAGGTAGGCGGCGTCGGAGTCCCACCAGACTCGGGCGTCGAGGCGGTCCAGCTGGGCGCGCCAGCGGGGGTCCCGGGACGGGTCCGACGCACGCGGCCGGCGGGCCTGCTCGGCGGCCAGGGCGTCGACGACCAGGGCCGCCGGTGCGGCGTCCGGCGCGTCCCGCCGGATGATGCGCTCCAGGTCGGCGGGTTGCCAGCCGCCCGTCCAGCACCGCCGGACGGCCTCCACGGCGGCGCCGACCACGGCCGCGCTCATCGCCTCCGGACCGGGCGCCGCGGCGGCCAGCATCGAGGCGCCGGCCTCGATGGCGTCCTCCGCGGCCGGGCCGTCCGCCGCGTAGCGGACGGTGCCGAGGATCGTGCCGAGCAGTTCGGTGGCCTCGGCGGCCCGGCGAGCGTCGGGCCGGGCTCCGGCGCCCGTTGCGCCGTCGCGTCCGTGGCTCTTCCCGCGGCCCTTACCGCTACTGGGCTTCCGGCTGTCGTACCTCGCATGCTCGCTCACCCGGCCACTGTACGAACAACAGGAAGAACACGAAGAAGACGAAGAACACGAGCACGAAGGGGACGGCGAAGACTGCGAACGTGAAAGGGACGGGCGGCGCACCGCATCGCTGCGGTGTGCCGCCCGTCGTGACCGTGTGCCGGTGGGGGCCGGCCCTCCGGCCCGGGGGAATCAGACCGCGCTGCCCGCGACCCACTGGGACCAGGACATGTTCCATCCGTTGAGGCCGTTGTCCGGCTGGATGGTCTTGTCCGGGGAGTTGATCACCTTGACGACGTCGCCGAGCTGCGAGTGGGAGAAGAACCACGCGCCGTCTGTGGACGGGTCGTTGCCGCCCTTGACGTCCTTCAGGCCGATGCAGCCGTGGCTGGTGTTGACCTTGCCGAAGATGCCCTTGCCCCAGTAGTTGCCGTGGATGAAGGTGCCGGAGTTCGACAGCCGCATGGCGTGCGGGACGTCCGGGATGTCGTACTCGCCCTTGCCGTCGTCCTTGGTGAAGCCGACGGTGGAGCCGTTCATCCGGGTCTGCTTGAACATCTCGGAGATGACCATCGCGCCGTTGTAGGTCGGGTGGTCGGCGCTGCCCGAGGAGATCGGGATGGTCTTGATCGTCCTGCCGTCGCGGACCACCGTCATCAGGTGCGTCTTGGTGTCGACGGTGCTGACCTGGGAGTGGCCGACGGTGAAGCGGACGGTCTTGTTCTGGATGCCCTTCACGCCCGGTGACGCCTCGACGCCGCCGAGGGCGAGCTTCATCGTGACCTGGGAGTTCGGCTTCCAGTAGTCCTTGGGACGGAAGTCCAGCCGCTTGTTGCCGAACCAGTGGCCGACGACCTGCTGGTTGCTGCTGGAGGCGACCGTGATCGCCGACTGGACGGCCTGGCGGTTCTTGACCGGCTTGTCGAAGTTGATCGACACCGGCATGCCGACGCCGACGGTCGAACCGTCCTCGGGCGTGAAGCTCCCGGTGAAGCTGTTGCTCGGGGAGACGGTGGTGAAGGTCGAGTTCTCCACCGCCACCCGGCCCTGGGCGTCCACGGCGTGTGCGGTGACCTTGTAGGTGGTCGCGCGGGACAGCGCCTGGTCGGGCTTCCAGGAGGAGCCGTCGGCGGAGAGCGTGCCCTTGACGGTCTCGGTCTTCGGCTGGTTCTTCGCGTCCTGGTGCGAGACGACCTTCGTCATGGTGACGTCGGTGAGCTTGCCGCCACCGGCGGTCACCTTGGCGTCGTTGAGGCCGGTGTCCGTCGAGCCGTCCGGCGGGGTGATGGTGATCTTCGCCTGTGAGGCGTCCCGGGCGGCCGCCTCGTCCACCTGCTGGGTGTTCTCGTGCCGGCTGCCGTCGGAGCCTCCGGGCTGGGCGCCTTCGCCGTGGCCGGAGGCACTGCTGGCGCCGCACGCGGCGACCGTCAGCACGCCCCCGAGCAGCGCGGCACTGGCTATGAGGCCCTTGCGGCGCTTGCGGTCCGTCATCACACGCTTCTCCATTGCTACCGATTTCGCGGAAATTCCCCGAGCGAACAGCCAACTGAACCCAGGCAAATCTGGACGCAGGCATTCCGGCCGACTCCCATTGGTAACTCCTTATCCGTTTCGCGCACCCCATTCCTGGCAGAAATGTGGGGAAGGACACGTAATCACGGGCAAAACGCCCATCGGTGGTTTATGACGTAGCGCACGCATAGTGCTGCGGACTGCCGCATGACGGCGCGAAGGCGGCGCGAAGACGGTGCGGAGGCGACGCGAAGACGGTGCGCGTGACGGATGAGACGGTGCGCGTGCCCGGGGAATCGCCGGGGGAATGCCGTGTGACGTGCGGATATGCGGATATCGCGGGAGGTGCGGTTACCGAATGACGTAGTAGCGCAGGGCGCCGGCGTCACCGGAGCCGGACGGCGGCGGCCGGCCAGGAGGGCAGGCGCGGACAGCTGCGGACAGTCTGCGGCCCCCGGACGGCGGGGAGCCGCCCGGGGGCCTGGGTCGGTTTGCGGCGGGGAGCGGTGACGGTCAGCCGTCCCCGTCCGCGTCGTCCGCCAGGTCCCACTCCGCCGCGTCCCACGCGGTGTCGGGGTCGTAGTCGGTCATCTCCTCGCTGCTCCAGGAGGCGTGGGCGAGTTCGGTGCCCGGCACGCCGGTGACCAGGTCGAAGGGATCGATGAGATGGGCCAGGGCCTCTGCCGGGTCGTCTCTGACCGTTTCCCGTGACTGCCGGCGTTCGTCGTCGGGGAGGGCGGGGTCGCCGTCGATACGGGCGAGGGCGGCGCCGGTCAGCTCGGCGGCGTCGGTGACCTCCATGACCAGTTCGACGTGAAGCCGTACAAAGCGTGATGTCTCGCCATTGCTCATGAACGGAGGGTATGCACGTCCGGGTCCCGACTACCGCGCGACCCGCGGCGGTCACTAACATCTGCGGTCAACGGCCAATTCGCCGAACCCACAAGGGGGATCGCTTTCGTGACCGCACGACGACCACTACTGACCGCCGCTGCCGCGGGATCGGTGCTGTTCGCCCTGTGGTTCGTACCGTCCGCCAACGCGATCGTGGGAGAGGGCGGAGCGCCGCATTCCGGCGTCCGGACGGAATCCGCCGCGACCGATCGGGACCGGGCGAATGTGGCCGGCGCGGGCCGTTCCCAGGGGCGCATCGGCGGCTCCGCCGAGAAAAGGAATTCCGCCGCGCGGGAATCCGGCGGCGGTTCCACCACGACCCGGCCCGGCGGCGAACCGGCCGAGGACGACGGCCCGGCGCACTACCTCGCCGACACCGGCAGCCCGGACACCACGCCCTATGTGGTCGGCGGCGTGGCCTGCCTGGGGCTCGGCGCGGCGCTGGTCGGCTACTCCGTGCACCGCACCCGCGACGAGAGCGCCTGAGGCCGGGCCGGGACCGGATCCGGAACCTGAGCCCGCCCCGGGCCGGCACTCGCCCCGCCCGGCCCCAACCAGCCGGCAGACAGCCACCCGGCCAGCCATTTGACGCTCCGTCAGGCCAGCTCCCCCGTGACCGACTCCGCCGCCGCCACCAGCTTCCCGTCCCGGACGAACGCGTACGCGGCCTCCAGATCCGGCGCGAGGAAGCGGTCCTCGCCCGGGCCCTGGACGCCCGCGGCGCGCAGCGCGTCGAGCACCGCGCGGGTGGCCGGGGCGGGCGACAGGCCCTCGCGCAGTTCGACGGCGCGGGTCGCGGCGTAGAGCTCCACGGCGAGGATCCGGGTGAGGTTGTCCACCGCGGTGCGCAGCTTGCGCGCGGCCGACCAGCCCATCGAGACGTGGTCCTCCTGCATGGCGGAGGACGGGATGGAGTCCACCGAGGCCGGTGCGGCCAGCCGCTTGAGCTCGCTGACCAGCGCCGCCTGGGTGTACTGGGCGATCATCAGGCCCGAGTCGACGCCCGGGTCGCCGGCGAGGAAGGCGGGCAGCCCGTGTGAGCGGTTCTTGTCCAGCAGGCGGTCGGTGCGGCGCTCGGCGATCGAGCCGAGGTCGGCCGCAGCGATGGCCAGGAAGTCCAGCGCGTAGGCCACCGGCGCGCCGTGGAAGTTGCCGTTGGACTCCACCCGGCCGTCGGGCAGGACGACGGGGTTGTCGACGGCGGCGGCCAGCTCCCGCTCGGCGACCAGACGGGCGTGCGCGAGGGTGTCCCGGCCGGCACCGGCGACCTGGGGGGCGCAGCGGATGGAGTAGGCGTCCTGGACGCGCGGGGCGTCGTCCTGGTGGTGGCCGGTGAGGCCGGAACCGTCCAGGAACGCCAGCATGTTGGCGGCCGAGGCGGCCTGGCCCGGATGCGGCCGGATGGCGTGCAGCTCGGGTGCGAGGACCTTGTCGGTGCCGAGCAGCGCCTCCAGGGAGAGCGCGGCGGTAATGTCCGCGGAGGTGAACAGCCGGGCCAGGTCGGCGCAGGCCATCACCAGCATGCCGAGCATGCCGTCGGTGCCGTTGAGGAGCGCCAGCCCCTCCTTCTCGCGGAGTTCGACGGGCGTGATGCCGTGCGCGGCCAGCAGCTCGCCGGACGGGCGGACGACGCCGTCGGGGCCCTCCGCCTCGCCCTCGCCCATCAGCGTCAGCGCGCAGTGCGAGAGCGGCGCGAGGTCGCCGGAGCAGCCGAGCGAGCCGTACTCGTGGACAACCGGGGTGATGCCGGCGTTCAGGAGGGCGGCCATGGTCTCGACGACCAGCGGGCGGACGCCGGTGCGCCCGGAGGCGAGGGTCTTCAGCCGCAGGAACATCAGGGCGCGGACCACCTCGCGCTCGACCCGCGGGCCCATGCCGGCCGCGTGCGAGCGCACGATGTTGCGCTGGAGCTGGGCGCGCAGCTCGGGGCTGATGTGCCGGACCGCGAGGGCGCCGAAGCCGGTGGAGACGCCGTAGACCGGGTCGGGTTTGGCGGCGAGTTCGTCGATGAAGGCGCGCGAGGCGGCGACGGCGGTGCGGGCCTCGTCGGACAGCTCGACGCGGGCCGCGCCGCGGGCCACCGCGATGACGTCCTGTGCGGTGGTGCCGGACGTCCCCAGCACCACAGTGTGCATATCCATATTCAGGCACCCTAGAGACTGAATCGCCGGATGTCACCACCGGATTTCGGGACCGCCCCTTACGATCATCGCCCGCGCCGGCGGGCCGCACCACGCCGCACCCCGCTCACGTCCACTCGCCTCCGCTCACCTCCGGAACCTGCGCCGCTCCGGGCCGGGCGCCGGCTCCGGCGCGTCCGCCAGCCGCACCACCGGATCGTCCGCACCGCCGCGCCGCCCGGCCACCACCGGCCCGCCGGACCGGGCTGCCTTGGCCCGGTACTGGGCGGCGTCCGCGAGCCGGAAGAGCCGGCGGGCGCTGTGCACCGGGCCGATCGGGTCGCCGGTGGAGGCGACGCCCACCGCGACCCCGTCGCCCAGGTCCAGCTCCGCGGCCCGCCCGCACAGCTCGCCGGCCACCTTCACCACCTCGTCGGAGGCCGGCCCGACCGCCAGCAGGCAGAACTCGTCCCCGCCCAGCCGCGCCACGAGCGTCCCCGGCAGCATCGCGCCGCACAGCGACAGCACCGACCCGAAGCGCTCCAGCAGCCGGTCGCCGACCGCATGCCCCTGCGAGTCGTTGACCTCCTTCAGCCCGTTCAGATCGCACACCACCAGGCTGACCACCGCCCCGTCCGCCCGGTGCTGCTCCAGCGCCTCGTCCAGCCGCATGTCGACGGCCCGGCGGTTGGCCAGACCGGTCAGCGCGTCGGTGAACGCCAGCCGGCGGGCCTCCGCCAGCCGCTCGGTCTGGGCGATGCCGGCGGCCGTGACGGCGGCCAGCACCGTCGCGAACTCGGCGTCCGCCCGCCCGAACACCGGCTCCCCGGGCCGCCGCGCCACATACAGCTCGCCCCACGCCCGGCCGTGCAGCACGATCGGGGCCACCACGCAGCAGCCCCGGCCGCGCCGCCGCAGCGCGGCCACCCGCTGGTGGTTGTAGAAGCCGCCCGCGCCGCCACTCGCCTTGCCCTCGGCGACCTCTACCCAGGCGCCCGGCTCCCGGCCGCCGGCCCACTGCTCGTGCAGGAACCCGACGATCTCCGGGAACTCGTGCACCGGGTACGCCTCGTCCTCCGGGAACTCCCGCTCCCCCGGGGCGAGTTCGCCGACGTTCGCCAGCACCCGCAGCCGCCCCCGCTCGCGCTCCCACTTGGAGATCGCGGCGAAGGAGCCGCCCAGCGCCAGCCGCGCGCCCTGCGCCGCGGCCCGGGCGGAGTCGTGCAGCGCCGGCGCGGCGGCCATCGCCTGCGCCAGTTCCACCACGGCCCGCAACCGCGCGTCAGCCTCGCCCGTCACCGGATCCTCACATTCCGTCACCATGAGCGCACTCCGTCACCGTGAGCACACCCTGTAGGACAGCGTAGGAATGTTTGACCCGATTCGCCCCTTCCGCTGGTCAGCGGCCCTCGGAAGGGGCGGGCCGGTCAACCGCCACCCGGGGGAACGGACCGAAGGTCACTCCCCCGGCCAGTCGGGATCCCGCTTCTCGTTGAAGGCCGCGACACCCTCGGCCCGGTCCCCCGAGAACGCCACGCTCCGCCAGGCCCCGTCCTCCAGATCCAGCCCGGCCCGCAGGTCCAGCCCCTGACCGAGCCGCAGGGCACGCTTGGCGGCGCGCAGCCCGACCGGCGAGTTACGGGCGATGGCCGCGGCCAGCGCCAGCGCCTCCGCCCGGTCCTGCCCGTCGGCCACCACCCGGTCCACCAGCCCCAGCTCGCCGGCCTCCGCCGCCACCACCCGGCGCGCGGTGAACACCAGCTCGGCGGCGCGCGCCGCACCCACCCGGCGCGGCAGCAACTGCGTCCCGCCGCCGCCGGGGATGACCCCCACCGACACCTCCGGCAGCCCCACCACCGCGGTGCCGTCCGCGACGATCAGATCGCAGGCCAGCGCCAACTCGTAGCCGCCGCCGAGCGCGAAGCCGTGCACCGCGGCGATGGTCGGCACCGGCAGCTCCAGCACACCGGCGTACGCGGCCCGCGCGCGCGGCCGCTGCCGCATCAGTTCCGCGTCCGTGAGGGAGTTCCGCTCCTTCAGATCGGCGCCCACGCAGAACGCCCGCTCATGGGTGGAGGTGAGGACCACCGCCCGCACGGACCGGTCGTCGGCCAGCGCGGCGCACGCCTCCGCCAGCGCGTCGGCCATCGCCGTCGACACCGCGTTCATCGCCTTCGGCCGGTCCAGGACCAGCTCCGCCACGAAGTCGTGGCGCCGCACGCCGACCCACTCCTCCGCGCCGAACCGCCGCATACCGTTCGTGTCGCTCATACCGCCCTCCCGATTCCGGGTTAACGATCGCTTACGTGACCGCTGAGGATCATGTCAGCTCGCGGCGGTTTACGGCAGGGGCGGCCCGGCCGGACGCGCTCACCCGCGCCGGGACAGCATCCACGGCTCGACGACGCCCAGACCGCGTACCGGCCGCTGCCACATCGGCTGCAGCGCGAAGCGGTACGGGGGCGGCGGGCTGCCGGTGCCCTCCTGGGCGGCCTTCTCCGCGGCCGCGGCATCCGCCTCGGACACCGGTGCGTCACCGGTCCGCCCCAGCTCCTCCGCGAACGCCTCGTCCACCAGCACGGTGTCCTTCGGCGCTATCGAGGTCAGCCGGCTGGCCAGATTGACGGTCGTCCCGAAGACATCGCCCATACGGGTCGTGACCGTGCCGAACGCGATGCCCACCCGCAGCTCGGGCATCGTCTCGTCGTGGCCCATCGTCTCGATCAGCCGCAGCCCGATCTCCGCGGCGATGCCCGCGTCGTCCGCCGCGAACAGCACCTCGTCGCCGAGGGTCTTGATGAGCCGGCCGCCATGCGCGGCGACCAGGTCGGCGGCGGTGGTCTCGAACGCCTCGACCAGCTCGCCCAGTTCCTCCTCCTCCAGCCGCCGCGTCAGCCGCGTGAACCCGACCAGGTCGGCGAAGCCGACGGCCAGCCGACGGTTCACCATCTCCGCGTCGTCCTGGGCCTGGACGACCCGGCCGGTGGCCGCGGCCAGCTGCCGCCGCCACACATAGACCAGGAACTCCTCCAACTCCGGGAGCAGCAGCTCGACCAGCGGGTACGTGATCTCCGTACGGGTCAGGCCGGAATCCTGGGGCTCGGTCAGCCCCTCCAGGAACGAGTCGATCTGCCAGTCGGCGAGCCGCGCCGTGGTCTGGCCGGTGGAACGGGCGACCTGCACCGCCATCGCCTCGCTCAGCAGCCCGGCCTCGACGAGGCCGGCGAGCCGGCGCAGGGCCAGCACATCGGCCTCGGTGAGGGCCTTGACCTGGCCGATGTCCGCGAAGCCCATGGCTCGCCAGAAGCGGGCCGCGAGGTCCATGGAGACGCCGGCGCTGCGGGCCGCCTGGAACGGGGTGTAGCGGCGCTCGGCCCCGAGGATGAGTTGTTCGAGCTTGACGGCGATGTTGTTCTCGGCGTTCTCCGAAGCGTTGTCCTTCTCCGAAGCGTCGTCGCCCTCGCCGTCGTTGGCGTCACCGCCGCCGTTGCCGTCGCCGCTCTCATCGCTGCCGCCGGTGACCCCCTCGGCGGCGCCGTCGCTCCTCGCGGGGTCGCCCGCGGGCTCGCCCGCAGGGGCCTCCCCCACCGCCTCGCCCTCGGCGTCCGCGCCGCGCGGGGTGGCTCCCGACTCGTCGGCGGTCACCGGCCGCTCCCTGTCCGTTCCCTGCGCACGGCCCTTCCGATCTCGCTGCTCGCCCATGATCCGCTCCCTGCGACGGATCGCCTCAACGATACGGCAGGTGTGCTCTGCCTCACGTGTCGCTGCGCTTGGCTTGTGGCCCTCGTGGTGGTGGCGGTGGGTTTGTTGTTCCGCCGGACCCGGTGGGTGGGTGGTTGCTCGCCGTGGCGGCGGGAGGTGGTTTGTGGCCGCCCCACGTCGTCGGCTGCGCGCGCCGTGTCGGCTGGGGTTCTTCGCCCACGCTCCGGTGGGTGGGGGTCGGAGGGGCTGCCCCGGAACCCGTCCTCGGTGCGGGCGCATCTGCTCAGTCAGATGACGAATACCCCGGCGTTCGCTCCAGATCCTGCGGGCGGGCTCCGGGACATCCCCTCCGACCCGGCGCCGTCGGCGGCGTTCCCACCGTCTCGGTACCGGTCGGCTACGTGGGGAGTCCCCTGCGGCGCCGCAGCCGAGTGCGGCTCCCCGGTTTCCCATCCGGGGCGGCTGCCGTCTCTGTGGCGGTCAGTTACGGCCAGACTCCCCGCGCAGACTCCCCACGGCCTCGTCCACCGGCTTCGTCTACGGGCGGGGCGGCGGTCGGCTACGCGGGCGCGCCCCAGGAGGCGTTCCTACAGCGGAAGTGCCCCCGTACGGTCAGGTGGCGTGACCTATGAGGTGGGTCGAGCGGTGAGGTGGGATGCCCCGGACCGGACGCAGCGGGCTGGACACGGACCGGACGCCGACCGGAGACCCCCGCCCGGGCGCCGCATGCACGCAAGCGCCCCCACCCGGGCGCCGCATGCGCGCAAGCGACGGGCCCGCAGGCGCCGCTGACAGGTGCGGCTTCGTCGGGCCGTGGCGGCGGGGGTGACGGTCCGGTGCGAAGTGGCGGGAAAGTCGGCGACGGCGCAGGCCGGAGGGGATGTCCCGGGGTGCGCCCGCAGGATCTGGAGCGAACGCCGGGGTATTCGTCATCTACGTACCAGATGCGCCCGCACCGAGGACGTACCCCGGGGCAGCCCCTCCGGCCCCACCCACGGCGAGAAGCCGAGGCCACGCCAGCCCCCACCACAGCCGCAGCCAAACCACCGCGCCCCACACCGGCGCCAGCCGACAACGTGGGGCGGCCACGAAAACACCCCCGCCGCCACGGCGAGCAACCCGAAGCCGCCAGGGTCCGGCGGAACAGGAACCCACCGCCACCACCACGTGGGAAGCAAAAACCTACGCCGACCTGAGATGAACGATGTCCCCCGCCCCCACCGGCTGTTGGACCCCGTCCGCCGTCGCCAGTACGAGCCGCCCGTCCGCGTCCAGCGCGACCGCTTCTCCCTCGATCGAGCGGTCGCCCGGCAGCAACGCCCGCACCCGCCGCCCCAGCGTCGCGCACCCCGCCGCATACGCCGCCTGGAGGCGGCACCCGCCCGGATCCCCGTCCGCCGCCTGCCACTCGCCGTACCACTCCTCCAGGGAGCGGAGCACCGCCCGCAGCAGCGGGTCCCGGTCGGTGTTGGCGGCGCCCGCGAGGGCGAGCGAGCCGGCGGTGGGGACGGGAAGTTCGTCGGCGGTGAGCGAGACGTTGAGGCCGATGCCGAGGACGACGCCGTCGGCGGCGCGTTCGGCGAGGATGCCGCCGGCCTTCCGTTCCGCGCCGTCCACCGTGACCAGCAGGTCGTTGGGCCACTTCAGCGAGGTGTCGACGCCGGCGGTGCGGGCGAGCGCGGCGGCCGTGGCCACCCCGGTGAGGAGGGGGAGCCAGCCCCAGCGGTCCGCCGGCACGGCCGGGGTGAGGTAGACGGAGACGAAGAGGCCGGAGCGCGGCGGCGCCGACCAGCGGCGGTCCAGCCGGCCGCGGGCGGCGGTCTGCTCCTCGGCGACGAGGACCGTCCCCTCGCGCAGCCCGCCGGCCGCCGCCCGCTCGGCGAGGTCGGTGTTGGTGGACCCGGTGGCGGGGACAACGTCCAGTGAGGACCAGAGCGAGCCGGGCCGGACGAGGGCCCGGCGCAGCGCGTTGGCGTTCAGCGGCGGGCGGCCCAGATCACTCCAGCGACCGGCGTCTTTGTCCCGGTTTTCCGGCGGTTGAGGCGTCATGGCCCCAGCCTAGGTGTGGTCAACGACGCAGTGCCGGAGAGCAGTCCCGCCGATACGCTACGAGTCGGTAGCCACACCCGTACCTCCCTCGGTTACGAGTGCCAGTCCAGGACGAGCAGGAGCCGCATCCCGATGTCCGAACCGGAAGCAAACATCCACACCACCGCGGGCAAATTGGCGGATCTGCAGCGGCGGATCGATGAAGCCACCCATGCCGGCTCCGCCCGCGCGGTGGAAAAGCAGCACGCCAAGGGGAAGTTGACGGCGCGTGAGCGCATCGATCTCCTCCTGGACGAGGGCTCGTTCGTCGAGCTCGACGAGTTCGCCCGGCACCGGTCGACGAATTTCGGGATCGAGAAGAACCGGCCGTACGGAGATGGCGTCGTCACGGGATACGGGACCGTCGACGGGCGGCCGGTGTGCGTGTATTCGCAGGATTTCACCATCTTCGGCGGCTCGCTGGGCGAGGTCTACGGCGAGAAGATCGTCAAGGTGATGGACTTCGCGCTGAAGAACGGCTGCCCGGTCATCGGGATCAATGACGGCGGCGGGGCGCGTATTCAGGAGGGTGTGGCCGCGCTCGGGCTGTTCGCGGAGATTTTCCGGCGGAATGTGCACGCGTCGGGTGTGGTGCCGCAGATTTCCCTGATCGTGGGGCCGTGCGCGGGCGGTGCGGTGTATTCGCCGGCCATAACGGATTTCACGGTGATGGTCGACCAGACGTCGCACATGTTCATCACCGGCCCGGACGTCATCAAAACGGTGACGGGCGAGGACGTCGGTTTTGAAGCGCTGGGCGGGGCCCGTACGCACAACACCACGTCGGGTGTGGCGCACCATATGGCGGGCGACGAGAAGGACGCCATCGAGTACGTCAAGGGGCTGCTGTCGTACCTGCCGTCCAACAATCTGTCGGATCCGCCGGCATTTCCGGAAGAGGCGGACCTGGCGGTTTCCGACGCCGACCACGAGCTGGACACCCTGATCCCGGATTCGGCGAACCAGCCCTACGACATGCACACCGCGATCGAGCACGTGCTGGACGACGGTGAATTCCTGGAGACCCAGGTGCTGTTCGCGCCGAACATCCTCACCGGGTTCGGGCGGGTCGAGGGCCATCCGGTCGGCGTGGTGGCGAATCAGCCGATGCAGTTCGCGGGCTGCCTGGACATCAAGGCGAGCGAGAAGGCCGCGCGGTTCGTGCGCACCTGCGACGCGTTCAATATCCCGGTGCTGACGTTCGTCGACGTCCCGGGCTTCCTGCCGGGGACGGACCAGGAGTACGACGGGATCATCCGGCGCGGCGCCAAGCTGATCTACGCCTACGCGGAGGCGACGGTTCCGCTGATCACCGTGATCACCCGGAAGGCGTTCGGCGGCGCGTACGACGTCATGGGCTCCAAGCACCTGGGCGCCGACCTGAACCTCGCGTGGCCGACCGCGCAGATCGCGGTGATGGGCGCGCAGGGCGCGGTGAACATCCTGCACCGCCGGACGCTGGCGGCGATCGAGGACCCGGCCGCGCTGGAGACGCGCCGCCAGGAGCTGATCCAGGAGTACGAGGACACCCTGCTGAACCCGTACGTCGCGGCCGAACGGGGCTATGTCGACGCGGTGATCATGCCCTCCGAGACCCGGCGGCACATCGTCCGTGGACTGCGCACGCTGCGCAACAAGCGGGAGGCGCTGCCGCCGAAGAAGCACGGCAATATCCCGCTGTAGTCCCGCCGCAGGCCGTAGGAGGTCGGTTGACGATGATCAAGGTCGTACGGGGCAATCCCACACCTGAGGAGTTGGCTGCCGCGCTGGCGGTGGTGCAGGCCCGGGCGGCGGCGGTGGCCGCCGGCGTCGCCCCCGAGGAGCGCGGGCACGGCGGCGAGTGGGCGGATCCGGCGGCGACGGTTCCCCGCCGGTCCCGGATGCCCCACCCGGGGCCGCGGGCCTGGCGGACCAGCTTCTGGCCGCGGTGACCAGGCAGTATGAGGTCGGTGCACGATGCACTGACTAGTCCTTCGCGAGGCGGCGCCTGAGTACGCGTACTCAGGCGCCGTCGCCGTGCGGGGCGGGAGGATCGAGGCCATGCTGTGGTCCGATCCGCCCGACGAACCGCCCGAGGAGCTGCGCGAGGTGCAGGCCAAGCTCCGTCGGATGGGCTTCGTGCTGGCTGCGGCGATCATGATGGGGACACTGGTGCTCCTGATGCGGTGACGCCGCCCGGGGTTCCCGCGGTTCCCGTCCCGCAGTTCCCGTCCCGCGATTCCCGGCGCGTACGGCAAGGCGGCCGCGCCCCTGCCGCCCCATGGCCCCTCCTCCTGACTGTGGCCCCTCCCTCCCCATGGCCCTCATCACTCCCCTTCACTCCCCGCAACCACAGCGGCCAAAATCGCCTCTTTCTCTCTCGACAGTGCAATTCGGGCAGGCGGCCGCGCGGTGACCGGCCGGACCGCGGTGCCGCGGTGGAGGGGAGACCATGAACAGGCCGCTCAGACACATAGCCGTCTTCTGCGGGGTGCTGCTACTCGCCCTGCTGGTCCGGGTGACCTGGGTGCAGTTCGTACAGGCCGACCGGCTCGCGAACGACACCAACAACCGCCGGGTCAAGATCGAGGCGTACTCGTACCCGCTCGGCAACATCATCGTGGACGGCAAGCCGATCACCGGGTCCGCGGAGACCAGCGGCGACTTCAAGTACAAGCGCACCTACACCGACGGCGCGATGTACGCCCCGATCACCGGCTACGCCCGGCAGGCGGCGGGCGAGACCATGCTGGAGGGCGTCTACCGCAAGGTGCTCAGCGGCAAGGACGACCGGCTGTTCTTCAACCGGGCGCGGGGCATGCTGACGGGCGAGAAGCCGCGCGGCGGTGACGTCCTGACCACCATCAGCGAGAAGGCGCAGAAGGCCGCGTACAAGGGGCTGACCGATCTGCACGCGACCGGCGCGGTGGTCGCCCTCGACCCGCGGAGCGGCAAGATCCTCGCGATGGCCAGCACGCCGTCCTACGACCCGTCGAGCTTCGCCGGGCTGACGGGCGCGGAGGGCAAGAAGTACCTCGCCCTCGACAACGACAAGTCCAAGCCGATGAACAACCGGGCGCTGCGCGAGATCTACCCGCCCGGCTCGACCTTCAAGGTGCTCACCGCGGCCGCCGCCCTGGAGCACGGCACGGTCACCGACATCAACGCCTCCTCCGGCGCCCCCGCCCCGTACACCCTGCCGCAGACCCGCACCCAGGTCCCCAACGACATCAAGACGGCGCCCTGCGACAAGGCGTCGTTGAAGACGGGTATGCAGTGGTCCTGCAACAACGTCTTCCTGGACGCCGCGCACAAACTGGGCACGGACAGAATGCGGGAGACCGCGGAGAAGTTCGGCTTCAACGAGGAGCTGTTCGTCCCGGTCCGCGCCGCGAAGAGCGGCTATCCCGCCAAGCTCGACCAGCCGAAGACCGCACTGACCGGTATGGGCCAGGGCGATCTCACCAGCACTCCCCTCCAGATGGCGATGGTCGCCGCCGGTATCGCCAACAACGGCAAGGTGATGAAGCCGTACATGGTCGAGGAACTGCGCGGCCCGGATCTTTCCACGATCGAGAAGTTCGACCCGGAGCCGCTGCACCCGAAGGACCCGCAGGCGGTTTCCGAGAGCACCGCGAAGAAGGTGCAGGAAATGATGGAGTACACGGTCTCGGACGGCACCGCGTCGAAGGCGAAGATCGACGGGGTGACGGTCGGCGGCAAGACCGGGACCGCGCAGCACGGCGTGAACGTCGATGACGAGCGGCCGTACGCCTGGTTCGTCTCCTACGCGAAGCTGCCCGACGGGAGTTCGCCGGTGGCAGTGGCGGTCTTCGTCGACCCGAAGGACATGGACATTCCGCGTTCGGACATCGCCGGCGGAAAGCTGGGCGGCCCGATCGCGAAGTCGGTGATGCAGGCGGTGCTCAACAAGTAGCGGTAGGTAAAGGGACAAGGAGCGCGGACGCGGCGGAGGTGAGCGGGTCGAGGGCCGGTGCCGGCCCCGGCCCACTCGCGTCCGCCGCGTCCGTACGATGGCGGGCATGACCGACGCTTCCCGCCGCCTCGTCCTCGCCTCCCAGTCCCCGGCCCGTCTCGCTCTGCTCCGGCAGGCCGGACTGGCGCCCGAGGTCGTGATAAGCGGCGTCGACGAGGACGCACTCACCGCCGCCACCCCGGAGGAGCTGGCCCGGGTGCTGGCCGAGGCGAAGGCCATCGCGGTGGCGGCCCGGCCGGAGGCCGCGGGCGCGCTGGTCGTCGGCTGCGACTCGGTGCTGGAGCTGGACGGGCGGGCGCTCGGCAAGCCGGCGGACGCCGAGGACGCCACGGCCCGCTGGAAGTCGATGCGCGGCCGGTCCGGGATCCTGCGCACCGGCCACTGCGTGATCGACACCGCGTCGGACCGGCGGGTCTCCGCCACCGCCTCCACCACGGTCCGGTTCGGCGAGCCCAGCGACGCCGAGATCGCCGCCTACGTGGCGAGCGGCGAACCGCTGTACGTGGCGGGCGCGTTCACCCTCGACGGCCGCTCGGCGCCGTTCATCGACGGCATCGACGGCGACCCGGGCAATGTCATCGGCCTCTCGCTGCCGCTGCTCCGCCGCCTCCTCGCCGACCTGGACGTGACGATCACCGACCTGTGGGCGTGAGGGGCGGGCGGGCCGGCACGTGAGGCCGAACGGAGCCCGCCGCGGCGGGGGTTCGCCCGGTGCGTGCGGGACGGGCCCGCCCCACCCCGGCCGGGCTCAGGCCGGCGCACCGTCCCCCGTCGGCCCCCCGGCGGGGCTTCCGGCCGGGTCCGGGGCTTGGTCCCCGTAGGCGATCAGGGTGAAGACCAGGAGCGCGAGCGGTACGGCCATGGTGGCGAACGCGGGCCAGCCGACGAGGCCGGCGCAGAGCGCGGCGGCGACGCCCTGCACCACCGCGCAGCAGATCAGCGCGATCCGCGCCAGGCGGCCGGGGGCCCGGTCGCGCAGCGCGCCGTACGCCAGCACCGCGGCGCAGCAGAGCAGGAAGAGGGCGAGGACCGCGCCGCCGGCCCAGGTGCCGGCGGACATCGCGCCCGGCCGCAGCCCGGCCAGGGACATCTGCTGCCGGTCGACCACGATGCTCATGATCCAGTTCAGCAACAGGATCCCGGCCGCTTCCAGGACCAGGAGCACCGCCGCCATCAGGGCCACCGGTCTGCGCGCAGTCACCACCCCGTCCACCCCACTTCCGCCGTCATGCGCGGCCGTGCGCCGCCCTGCGCCGCCGCGCGCCGTCGTTACGAGCCATTCCCAGGAGTACGAGCTGTTACCAGGAGTACAGAAGCATCAGGCACGCTACTAACGGGTAATGGTCGCGGCAAGGGGTCTGCACCACCGCATCCGACCCCCCTTCGACCTGCCCTCGCCCCCCGCGCCCACCCGAAAACTTTCACTCGCCCATTCGTAGGGACTCCACAAAGAATTGACGGTCCGCCGGGCGTCCGCAGTTCGAGACCTAAGCCACACCGTGCCGCGCGCCGGAGCCCCGGAATCCGGGCCTACCCTGGGATTCCAACGGACTTTGGTCCCCCACCAGCGCCGCGTGCACGCTCCGTGTGGGCAAGCTCACCCCAGGGAACGGGTCGGCACGCGGTGTCGCCAGTCCCTAAACTCGCTGCGTTCAGTGTGTTGCGGCGTAGCGCCAAGGAAGGACCCATCGTGCGCAAGGTGCTCATCGCCAACCGTGGCGAAATCGCTGTCCGCGTTGCCCGTGCATGCCGGGATGCCGGGATCGGGAGCGTAGCGGTCTACGCCGACCCGGACCGGGACGCTCTGCATGTCCGCGCCGCGGACGAGGCATACGCCCTGGGCGGTGACACCCCTGCCACCAGCTACCTGGACATCGCCAAGGTCCTCCAGGCGGCGGCCGATTCCGGCGCGGACGCGATCCACCCGGGCTACGGCTTCCTCTCCGAGAACGCCGAGTTCGCGCAGGCCGTGCTGGACGCCGGCCTGACCTGGATCGGCCCGCCGCCGCACGCCATCCGCGACCTCGGCGACAAGGTCGCGGCCCGGCACATCGCCCAGCGGGCCGGCGCCCCGCTGGTCGCCGGCACCCCGGACCCGGTCTCCGGGGCCGACGAGGTCGTCGCGTTCGCCGAGGAGCACGGGCTGCCGATCGCGATCAAGGCGGCGTTCGGCGGCGGCGGCCGCGGCCTGAAGGTCGCCCGCACTCTCGAAGAGGTCCCCGAGCTCTACGACTCCGCGGTCCGCGAGGCGGTCGCCGCCTTCGGCCGCGGCGAGTGCTTCGTCGAGCGCTACCTCGACCGCCCGCGGCACGTCGAGACCCAGTGCCTGGCCGACAAGCACGGCAACGTGGTCGTCGTCTCCACCCGTGACTGCTCGCTGCAGCGCCGCCACCAGAAGCTCGTCGAGGAGGCCCCCGCGCCGTTCCTGAGCGACGAGCAGAACGCCGAGCTGTACCGCGCCTCGAAGGCCATCCTCAAGGAGGCCGGCTACGAGGGCGCCGGCACCTGCGAGTTCCTCGTGGGCCAGGACGGCACCATCTCCTTCCTGGAGGTCAACACCCGTCTCCAGGTGGAGCACCCGGTCACCGAGGAGGTCACCGGCCTGGACCTGGTCCGCGAGATGTTCCGGATCGCCGACGGCGAGGAGCTGGGCTACGACGACCCGGCGGTGCGCGGCCACTCCTTCGAGTTCCGCATCAACGGCGAGGACCCGGGCCGCAACTTCCTCCCGGCGCCCGGCACGGTCACCAGGTTCGACGCGCCGGCGGGCCCGGGCGTCCGCCTGGACGCGGGCGTGGAGGCCGGCTCGGTCATCGGCCCGGCCTGGGACTCCCTGCTGGCCAAGCTGATCGTCACCGGCGCCACCCGCGAGCAGGCCCTCCAGCGGGCCGCCCGGGCGCTGAACGAGTTCCAGGTGGAGGGCATGGCCACCGCCATCCCGTTCCACCGCACGGTCGTCAAGGACCCGGCGTTCGCCCCCGAACTGGCCGGTTCCGCCGAGCCGTTCACGGTCCACACCCGGTGGATCGAGACCGAGTTCGTCAACGAGATCCCGCCGTTCACCGCGCCCGGTGGCGAGGAGGGCGAGGCGGACACCCGCGAGACCGTCGTGGTCGAGGTCGGCGGCAAGCGGCTGGAGGTCTCGCTGCCGGCGTCGCTCGGCATGCCGCTGGCCCGGGCCGCGGTCGCCGGGGGTGCCAAGCCCAAGCGCAAGGCCACCAGGAAGACCGGCAGCGCGGTCTCCGGTGACACCCTGGCGTCCCCGATGCAGGGCACCATCGTCAAGGTCGCCGTCGAGGAGGGCCAGCAGGTCGCCGAGGGCGAACTGGTCGTCGTCCTGGAGGCGATGAAGATGGAGCAGCCGATCAACGCGCACCGCTCGGGCACCGTCAAGGGCCTGACCGCCGAGGTGGGCGCGGCCCTCACCTCCGGCGCGGTGATCTGCGAGATCAAGGACTGAGCGAGAGCAGGGACTGATCGGCCCTCGGGCCGTCACAAGGGGCGGGCTCCCGGTACACCGCGTACCAGGAGCCCGCCCCTTTCCCCCCTTTTCTTCGTTTTCCGTCGCCTTCCTTGGTCTTCCGTCGCCTTCCTTGGTCTTCCTTCGTCGCCGGCGACGGTCGCTACGACTTGCCGACGACCTCCTCCGGGAACAGCAGCGTCCGGCTCATCCACTGGAGCGCGGCGGGCAGTTCGCGTCGCCAGGTGGCGAAGTTGTGGCTGCCGTGGTCGAGGACGATCGAGTCCGCCTTCATGGGCGGGCGGACCGCGGCCAGGAACGCCCGGGCCGCCGGGTAGTTCTTCTCGCCGCTGCGGCTGGTGCCGATCAGGACGTTGACCTCGGGGGCCGGCAGGTGCGCCAGCCGCCACATCAGGTCGTGCTCCGCGCGCCGCCGGCCGCGGTCCTTGTCGTCGCCGAAGAGGTTGCCGGTGGTGGGGTCGGTGGAGATCTTGTAGTCGGGCGAGAGGGCGGCCGCGGCGGTGTAGGTGCGCGGGTGGCGCATGGCGAGCTGGAGGGCGCAGCTGCCGCCGGAGGAGTAGCCGAGCAGGCCCCAGGCGCCCGGGTCGTGGCCCACCCGGTAGTGCGACTTCAGGGCGTCCGGGACGTCCTGCGCGAAGAACGTCTCGGTCTGCGGGCCGCCGGGGACGTCGACGCACTCGGTGTCGCGCGGCGGCGCGATGGTGGGCCGCATCATCACGATGACCGTCGGCTGGAGGGTGCCGTCGCGGACCAGTTTGGCGGCCGTCTCCGGCACCCGCAGGTGCTGGCCGAGCAGGAATATCCCGCCCGGGTAGCCGCTGAGCGCCACCACGACGGGGAACCGCTGGCGGGCGTACTGCTTCTGGAAGTACTGCGGTGGCAGATAGACGTACGCGGCATCGGCGACCCGGGTTCGCTTGCCCACGATCCGTACGGTCTCGACCTTGCCGTTCTTCTCCGGCGGGCCCTTGGGCACCCCGTGGACCTTGTCCAGGCCCTGCGGTCCGGACGCCTGCACCAGCCCCTTCGACGGGTCGCCGGCGGGCCCGGCACTGCCCTGGTCGCCCCACTTGCCGACGGCGGCGGGCGCCCCGTCGTACATGCCGAGGAGTTCGTGCCAGGAGGCGTAGAACTGGAAGTTGGTGTTCACCACCAGGCCGAGCGCGGCCACGACGGCCAGCTGGGTGCCGGCGATCACGCCGAGCCGCCCCAGCACCGCGCGCGGCCCGCGCCCGGAGAACCGCGGCCAGATCCAGACGGTGAGCCCCACACAGGCCACGGCGAGGGCGATCACGGCGTACAGCAGCGGCCGGCTGGTCAGTCCCATGCATGTTCCCCAGACGTTCCCGGACGGCTCCCGGACGACCCCGGAAGCCCCTTTGCGCCTGGTTTGATGGCCGCTGGGAGGGCGGCGTTGCGGCCTTTCCCAGGAGTTCGCCGGCCCGACGGCACCGGTACGCCGGCCGGTCACCGGCCGGCCGCCGGGCGTCCACCGTCCACACCCCCGCCCGCCGGCCGGCACCGCGATGGCATGCTGGACGCGGGATCGAGGAAGGACGGCGGGATGGGGACCGACACGGCAGGGCAGCGGCGGGCGGGGCGGGCCGCCGCGGCGGCGGGGCCGGGGGCCGCGGGGACGGCCGCGGCGCGCCCCATGCGGGCCGATGCGCGCCGGAATTACGAGCGGTTGCTGGCCGAGGCCCGGACGGCGTTCACGGAGCACGGCACGGACACCTCGCTGGAGGACATCGCGCGCCGCGCCGGCGTCGGCATCGGCACCCTCTACCGCCACTTCCCCAACCGCACCGCCCTGATGGGCGCGGTCTTCCAGGGCGAGGTGGAGGCACTGCTCGGCTACGCCCGGGAGCTGGCCGACGCCCCGCAGCCGTGCACCGCGCTGGTGGACTGGCTGCGCGCGCTGATCACGCACGCCGGCACCTACCGGGGCCTGTCGCGGGCGCTGATGACGGCGTCGGCGGACGAGAGCTCGGGGATGGCGCGCTGCCGCGTCCCGCTGGGCGAGGCCGGGGCCGCGCTGCTGACCCGGGCACAGCAGGCCGGAGCGGTGCGCCGGGGCGTCGTCATCGGCGATCTGCTCCAGCTCACCAACGGCATCGCGCTGGCCGCCGAGGAGTCCCCGGACGATCCGGAGCTGGCCGACCGGCTGCTGACGCTGACCCTGCGCGGACTGAAGCCGGACCCGGCGGACCGGGACACGGGGGCGTAGGCCCCGGCGGGCCGGGACAACACACCTGGAGCGCTTCTGACGGTCGACGGGGTGCGGGCGGCACCGGGCCGGACGTTCCGGCCCGCCGGCGCCCGCGTCCGCGACCCGTTCAGCGCCGCCGGGGCGCCAGATCGGCCACCCGGCCGTCCCCGAGCGAGCCCGCCGAGCGCAGCTGCGGGGCCCCGGGCGCGGCGCCCGGGTGGCTGCGGCGCTGGCCCGGCAGCGGCACGTCCCGCCGTGGGTTCCGGCGCTCCGGAGGGGCGGCGTCCATGCCCGGCTGGGCCGGTGCCGCTCCGGTGAGCGAGCCGCTGGCGACGGCGATCTGGACGCCCTGGTCGGCCAGTGCCTGCAACTCGGTGGCGGCCCGGTCGTCGTGGGCGGGCGGCTCATCGGTGACGAGCCGGGTGATGACGTCCGTCGGCACGGTCTGAAACATGGTGTCGGAGCCGAGCTTGGTGTGGTCGGCGAGCACCACCACCTCCCCCGCGGCCTGCACCAGCGCCCGGTCGACGCTGGCGGAGAGCATGTTGGAGGTGGAGAGCCCGCGTTCGGCGGTCAGGCCGCTGCCCGACAGGAAGGCGCGGGAGACCCGCAGCCCCTGGAGGGACTGTTCGGCCCCGCTGCCGACCAGCGCGTAGTTGGAGCCGCGCAGGGTCCCGCCGGTCATCACCACCTCCACGCGGTTGGCGTGGGCCAGGGCCTGGGCGACGAGGAGGGAGTTGGTGACGACGGTCAGGCCGGGGACGCGGGCGAGCCGGCGGGCCAGTTCCTGGGTGGTGGTCCCGGCGCCGACGACGATGGCCTCGCCCTCCTCGACGAAGCCGGCCGCGAGATCGGCGATGGCCGTCTTCTCGGCGGTCGCGAGGTGGGACTTCTGCGGGAAGCCGGATTCCCGGGTGAAACCTCCTGGTAGGACCGCACCGCCGTGCCGGCGGTCGAGCAGTCCCTCTGCCTCCAGCGCCCGCACGTCGCGTCGTACGGTCACTTCGGAGGTCTGGACGACACGGGCGAGCTCACGGAGCGAAACCGCTCCGTTTGCGCGCACCATTTCTAGGATCAGTTGGCGACGTTCTGCAGCGAACACGAAACTGACAGTAACGCCAACGACCGTCTGTTTTCAGCAGGTTGCACCAATTAACGGAAGTTGTTCACACGGCGTCGCTTCACGTGGTATGCGGCATGCACATGCCTCGACCCTCGTCACTGTGCGTGTTCAAACCCGCTCGTTGCCTGGTCAGTTGCACTGTTGGGCAATCGACCGCGGACCCCAGTCCGAGGCGTCCGGTCCCGCCCGTGAAGGACCGTTTCACCCCAAGTGCCCACCGTGGGCACAAATATTCCATGGTCCGGCTTGCGGGGCACCGGTCAGCCGCCGGCCGTCTTCCGGGTGTGCAGCTGCCGCGCGACCTCGGCGATCGATCCGGACAGCGACGGGTAGACGGTGAAGGCGCTGGCGATCTGCTCGACCGTCAGGTTGTTGTCGACCGCGAGCGAAATCGGGTGGATCAGTTCGCTCGCCCGCGGCGAGACCACCACACCGCCGACGACGATGCCGGTGCCGGGCCGGCAGAACAGCTTCACGAAGCCGTCCCGGATGCCCTGCATCTTGGCGCGCGGGTTGCGCAGCAGCGGCAGCTTCACCGCCCGGGCGTCGATCACGCCGTTGTCGACGTCGGCCTGGGAGTAGCCGACGGTGGCGATCTCGGGGTCGGTGAAGACGTTGGCGGAGACCGTCTTGAGGTTGAGCGGGGTGACCGCGTCGCCGAGGAAGTGGTACATCGCGATCCGGCCCTGCATCGCGGCGACCGACGCCAGCGCGAGGACGCCGGTGCAGTCGCCCGCGGCGTAGACGCCGGGAGCGGTGGTGCGGGAGACCTTGTCCGTCCAGATGTGCCCGGAGTCCTTCAGCCTGACCCCGGCGCCCTCCAGGCCGATCCCCTCGGTGTTCGGGATGGAGCCGACCGCCATCAGGCAGTGCGTGCCGGAGATCGTCCGGCCGTCGGCGAGGGTGACCTCGACGCGGTCGCCCACCCGCTTGGCGGACTGCGCCCGGGACCGCGCCATGACGTTCATCCCGCGGCGGCGGAAGACGTCCTCCAGCACGGCGGCGGCGTCCGGGTCCTCGCCCGGCAGCACCCGGTCGCGGGAGGAGACCAGGGTGACCCGGGACCCCAGCGCCTGGTACGCGCCGGCGAACTCGGCACCGGTGACGCCGGATCCGACGACGATGAGCTCCTCGGGCAGCTCGGTGAGGTCGTAGACCTGCGTCCAGTTCAGGATCCGCTCGCCGTCCGGCTGGGCGTCGGGGATCTCGCGCGGGTGGGCGCCGGTGGCGATCAGCACGGCGTCGGCGATCAGGCCCTCGGTGGAGCCGTCGGCGGCGGTGACCGTGACCTTGCGCGAGCCGTCCGGCGCCTGGCCCGGCTCCAGCCGGCCGCGGCCGCGCAGCACCCGGCCGCCGGCGCGGGTGACCGAGGCGGTGATGTCGTGGGACTGGGCCAGCGCCAGCCGCTTGACCCGTCGGTTGACCTTGCCGAGATCGACGCCGACCACCCGCGCGGGACGGTCCTTGGAAGGGCCCGCGGCGCAGCCGCTGTGCGACTCCGGGTCCCCGACGATGATGCCCAGCTCCTCATAGGAGGAGTCGAAGGTCGTCATCACCTCGGCCGTGGCGATAAGGGTCTTCGAGGGGACGCAGTCGGTCAGCACCGACGCCCCGCCCAGACCGTCGCAGTCGACGACGGTCACCTCCGCGCCGAGCGAAGCCGCCACCAGGGCCGCTTCGTATCCGCCGGGTCCACCACCGATGATCACGATCCGAGTCACGTACTCCATTGTCCCGCACGCCCGACGACGGCTCTCCCCCGGGGGCGCGGAGGCGGCCCGACGGGCGCCGGGCGTGTGCTCTCGCCAGCCGGTCGTACGAACCTCCGGTACCACGAGCCCAATGGGGAACCTCCCGTACCCTCGGAAGCATGTCGCTCTACGCCGCGTACGCCGGCAACCTCGACGCGCGGCTGATGTCCCGCCGCGCACCGCACTCGCCGCTGCGCGGCACGGGCTGGCTGAACGGCTGGCGGCTCACGTTCGGCGGGGAGCAGATGGGGTGGGAGGGCGCCCTGGCGACGGTCGTCGAGGACCCCGGGTCCCAGCTCTTCGTCGCGCTCTACGACATCGCCCCGATGGACGAGGAGTCCATGGACCGCTGGGAGGGCGTCGGCCTGGGCATCTACCGGCGGATGCGGGTCCGGGCGCACACCCTCGACGGCGACGAGGCCGCCTGGATCTACGTCCTCAACGGCTACGAGGGCGGCCTCCCCTCGGCCCGCTATCTGGGCGAGATCGCCGATGCCGCCGAGTCCGCCGGCGCCCCGCACGACTACGTCATGGAGATCCGCAAGCGCCCGTGCTGACGCGAGGGCGCCCAGCAGACCCGACACCCCCTTTGGCAGATGCCACAAGCCAACGCCTCCAGGCCCGTGGGCAGCGACATCTACGCGCGTAGGGGATTACCGGCTACCCTCGTCCGCGTGAACGCATCTGTTACCCCGGACATCGACCCGAAGGGCGCCGCGGACGCCGCGGCGGCCCGCCTCCGCGAGCTCACCGGCGCCGAGACCCACGACGTCGCCCTGGTCATGGGGTCGGGCTGGGCCCCGGCCGCCGAGGCCCTGGGCGCCCCCGAGCACGAGTTCCCGGTCACCGAGCTGCCCGGCTTCCCGCCGCCGGCCGTCGCCGGCCACGGCGGCAAGATCCGCTCGTACAAGATCGGCGAGAAGCGCGCCCTGGTCTTCCTGGGCCGCACCCACTACTACGAGGGCCGCGGGGTCGCGGCGGTCGCGCACGGCGTCCGCTCCGCCGTCGCCGCCGGCTGCAAGACCGTGGTGCTCACCAACGGCTGCGGCGGCCTGCGCGACGGCATGCGCCCCGGCCAGCCGGTCCTGATCAGCGACCACCTCAATCTCACCGCCACCTCCCCGATCGCCGGCGCCAACTTCGTCGACCTGACCGACCTGTACTCGCCGCGGCTGCGCGCGCTGTGCAAGGAGGTCGACGCGAGCCTGGAGGAGGGCGTCTACGCCCAGCTCCCCGGCCCGCACTACGAGACCCCGGCCGAGATCCGGATGCTCCGCACCATGGGCGCCGACCTCGTCGGCATGTCCACCGTCCTGGAGGCGATCGCCGCCCGCGAGGCCGGCGCCGAGGTCCTGGGCATCTCGCTGGTGACGAACCTCGCCGCCGGCATGACGGGCGAGCCGCTGAACCACGAGGAGGTGCTCCAGGCGGGCCGCGACTCCGCGATCGCCATGGGCACCCTGCTCGGCCAGGTCCTCAGCAAGATCTAGATGAGTGTGTCCGAAGTCCCGCCTGCCTCGCGGCGTCTGGCACGGCACCTCGCGGCGTTGCCGAAACGTCCCGATAGCTCCGCTATCAGGCCGCTCCGGCGCCTTGCGATGTACCGCACCAGACGCCGCGAGGCCCGCCCTTCGGGCGGACGACGGGACTTCGGACACACTCATCTAGCCGCTTCCGACGGAACCGGCCCGGGCGGGCCGGCCCGTTCCGCATCCTCCACACCGCACCCCCCACACCGCATCCACAGGCAGGAGCATCACGTGGCTACCGTTCCCGCGGAGCTGATCAGCCGGGCACAGGCGTGGCTGGCCGAGGACCCCGACCCGGAGACCCGGGACGAGCTGGCCGGCCTCATCGAGGCGGGCCGGCACGAGGAGCTGGCGGCGCGGTTCGCCGGCACCCTCCAGTTCGGCACCGCCGGGCTGCGCGGCGAGCTGGGCGCCGGCCCGATGCGGATGAACCGGTCGGTGGTCATCCGGGCGGCGGCCGGCCTCGCCGCGTACCTGAAGGACAGCGGGCAGGGCGAGGGCCTCGTCGTCATCGGCTACGACGCCCGCTACAAGAGCGCCGACTTCGCGCGGGACACCGCGGCGGTGATGGTCGGCGCGGGCCTGCGCGCCGCGCTCCTGCCCCGCCCGCTGCCGACCCCCGTCCTGGCCTTCGCCATCCGGCACCTGGGCGCGGTGGCCGGCGTCGAGGTGACCGCCAGCCACAACCCGCCGCGGGACAACGGCTACAAGGTCTACCTCGGCGACGGCTCCCAGATCGTCCCGCCCGCGGACGGCGAGATCGCCGACCGGATCGCCGCCGTCCGCTCCCTGGCCGACGTCCCCCGCCCGGAGAGCGGCTGGGAAACCCTGGACGACTCCGTCCTCGCCGCCTACCTGGAGCGCACCGACGCGGTGTTGACGCCGGGCTCCCCGCGCGCCGTCGACGTCGTCTACACCCCCATGCACGGCGTCGGCCGGGACACGCTCACCGCCGCTTTCGCCCGTGCGGGCTTCCCGGCCCCCACGGTCGTCGCCGAACAGTCCGACCCCGACCCGGACTTCCCCACCGTCGCCTTCCCCAACCCGGAAGAACCGGGCGCGATGGACCTCTCCTTCGCCACCGCCCGCAAGGCCGCCCCGGACATCGTCATCGCCAACGACCCGGACGCGGACCGCTGCGCCGTCGCCGTTCCCGCCCCCGGTACGCCGGAGGGCTGGCGGATGCTGCGCGGTGACGAGGTCGGCGCCCTGCTCGCCGCACACCTCGTCCGCAAGGGCGCCACCGGCACGTTCGCGACGACGATCGTCTCCTCCCAGCTCATGTCCCGTATCGCGGCCGGTGCGAAGGCCGGCTACCAGGAGACCCTGACCGGCTTCAAGTGGCTGGCCCGGGTGGACGGCCTGCGCTACGCCTACGAGGAGGCGCTGGGCTACTGCGTCGACCCCGAGGGCGTCCGCGACAAGGACGGCATCACCGCGGCCCTGCTGATCACCGAACTGGCCGCCGAGCTCAAGCAGTCCGGCCGCACCCTCTCCGACCTCCTCGACGAGCTGGCCGTGGAGTTCGGCCTGCACGCCACCGACCAGCTCTCGGTGCGGGTCACGGACCTCTCCCTGATCGCCGACGCGATGCGCCGCCTGCGCGCCGAGCCGCCGGCGGCCCTGGCGGGCCTGACGGTGACCCGCGCGGACGACCTCAACGAGGGCAGCGCAGCCCTCCCCCCGACCGACGGCCTGCGCTACTACCTGGCGGGCGCACCGTCGGACGGCATCGAGGCGGCCCGCGTCGTGGTCCGCCCCAGCGGCACCGAGCCCAAGCTCAAGTGCTACCTGGAGGTCGTGGTGCCGGTGGCCGACGCGAACGGCCTCCCGGCCGCCCGCGCCAAGGCGACGACCACCCTGACAGCAATCAAGAAGGATCTGTCGGCGGCGGCCGGGATCTGACGTACTGACGCGCCGTCAATCGGCTGCGTGACGAGGGCCGGGCTCCCGACGGGGTCCGGCCCTCCCTACGTGGGACGGCGACGGTTGCGGTTGCGGGTGCGGGTGTGGCTCACCGCCCAGCGGGAACGTTCCTACGAGGGCTGCGCCCGATGCGGCCGAACCGTTCAACTGTTCCGGCGGCTCCGGTTGTTCCGTTCGCCCCGGCCCTGTCGGTGGTGGCCCCTACCATCGGAGTAGCCGCTGAGCTTTGAGCAACCCACCGAGGTGATCGTGAGCAACTGGGCCGACCTGACGACTGGTAAGCGCCTCAAGCATCTGCGGGGCTCCGATCTGACACAGCAGGGGCTCGCCGAAGCGGCGGGCGTCTCGCTCGCCCTGGTACAGAAGGCCGAACAGGACCGCGGCGAGCTGTCCGTCGGCTCACTCCTGAAGCTCGCCAACGCGCTCAAGACCGACGTCGCGGTAATCCTGGGGCAGCAGGCGCCGCGTCGGGGGATGAGCGGAGACACCAGGGCTGCCGTGCGACGCATTTCCGACGCGGTGCACGACAGCACCCTTGGGGAATGGGACGGCATGGAGGAGCCGAGTACGCTCGCCGAACTGTCAACTGCTCTCGACCGTGTGTGGGCCACCTACTGGCGGGGCGAATACGGAGAGCTGAGCGGACTCATCGCCAAGGTGCTGCTCGAAGGCAGTGCTCGGTACGGGCAAGCGACGGGGCACGAACGCGAACGGCTGGGATCGGTCCTCGCGAGCACCTACCAGACCGCGGCCTCGACGGCGGTTCTGCTCGGGCAGCGTGATCTCGCCTTCGGCGCGATCGCCTCCGCACGTCAACTGGCCGAGAAGTCCGGCGATCCCGTGCAGGCCGCGCTCGTGGAGTCGACGCTGTCATGGATTCACCTGCGGAGCGCGAGGGTTCCCCGGGCGATGTCCATCGCGGAACGCGCGGCCGTGCAGATCGAGCCGTCGTTCAGCAAGGCGCACCGCCCCCAGTTGCTCGCGTACGGACGGCTGATGATCGCTGCCGCCGTCGCGGCCTCGCGTCGGGGGGACACCGCATCCGCGAACGACTACCTGTCGCAGGCACAGGCCGCGGCCTCCCGGCTCGGTAGCGACGAGGTGCTGTACGGCACGTATTTCGGTCCCACCACGGCGAACACCGAGGCCGTGGGAATCGCCGTGGCCCTCGGGAACCACGGGTCGGCGTTGAAACTGGCCGCGCGCACCACGCTGCCCCGCACCATGCTCAAAATCCCGCGTAACCGCTACAAGCTCGACGTTGCCCTGGCCCAGTGCGAGGCGAAGCTCTACGACCGAGCCGCCGACACCCTGATCGAGGTAGGACTCGACGCCCCGGAGTGGGTCAAACACCAAGCACTGCCCGGCGTCATCGGAAAGCGTCTCGCCAAAGTCTCCACCACACGCGTGCGGAACATCAGCGAGTTGATCGGCGTACCGCTGATTGCGTAGCGCCTACGGAGCGTATGAGTCGAGGGCGAGCATTCCCGCCCAGCCCTACACCCCGTCTCTTCACCATGCGTGATCGTTCGGACACGATTGATGCATGGTCAATGACGAACACGGGCACTGGCGAGGGCCGTCCACGGCTCGCCGAACCGAAAGCGACTTACGACGGCGACAGGCCCTCGCGGACGCGGCAGCAGGCGTCTCACCGGGCGAGGCCGGCGCATCGGCCAAGGCCACGCGCATCGGGCGGTTCCGCTGCGTCATCTACCTCTGCGCCACCTCGGGCGCGGACATCACCGCATGGCGAACGGACTGCACGGAATACGCCGACGCGTTCTGCTGGGAGATCACGGACGTGATCGAGGATGACGACGCGGAAACGCTGCCGCCCGGCGACCGCTCGGGCCTCAAGCGGGCGATCGAGCACATCAAGTCCGGCGCAGCCGGTGCGGTCGTCACGGCATGTCGCTCGATGATCTCTCCCGTAACCCAGGAGTACGACCGGGTCGCCCGCGACATCGAGAAGGCCGGCGGCTTTCTGCACGTCATGGAATCGACGCCGGGCCCCGCCGGATTCGCGGTGTGAAGGTGGCGGCGTGACCAACCCCATGGACACCGCCCGGCTGTTGCCGTGGACCAGCCCGGACGGGAAGCCGTGCTATCTCCTCGGCGGAACCGGCACCGGGTACGTCTCCCGCCTCGCCGACAAGGTCGAAGCGGAGCAGATGCACTCGGCGGCCGAACTCATCGAGGACGCCGGAAACATCCTCGCCGCCCGGTCATGGACACCCGGCGAAATCCACCTGCTGGCCGTCGAGTTGAACGACCACCTGGCCAAGGTCCACCGCGTTTCGCAGAGTCGGGGCGCTCGCTTGCTCCTGATGGAGAACGACCCCGACGAGGACGACGAGAACGACGAACCATCACGTTGACAGCCGCGATGAGAGGAGACAGGAATGGCATGGGGAACTGGTAAGGGCGGCGGAGGAGGCGACGGAAAACACGCCGGAGGCAAAGACCCGGGCACGGCCAAACCGTCGTCCGACTCCAAGGACCCCAACCCGGGCCCGAAGCACGGCAAGGGGAAGTAGGACTCTCCGGATGACCGACACCACCGGAGCCGCCGAGCAGGCCGTCGCGAGCGGCCTGCTCGGCAGGCTGAACACGACACTGCCGCAGCCTCTGACACCTGAGTGGGAAACGGCCTACCTGGGGGTGCCCCGCCACAGGTTCCTCCCGGACACGGTGTGGCTGGGCGATGACCTCACCCCGTGCGACCGCCGGAAGTCCCCGGACGAATGGCTCCGCGCGGCCTACGACGACGAACCCGTCGTGACGCAGATCAACGATGGCGCGGACCCCGGCGACGACGAACGCTGGCCGTCCTGCTCCGCCTCAGCCCCCGGCATCGTCTTCCGCATGCTGCACATGCTGGACGTACGCGGCGGGGACCGCGTACTGGAGATCGGCACAGGAACCGGCTGGAACGCCGGCCTGCTGGCCCACCGGCTGGGTTCGGACCTGGTGACCACGGTGGAAGTAGACCCCGCTCTGGCCGATCGAGCCGCAGACAACCTGAAGGCCACCGGACTGACCCCACACATCGTCACCGGAGACGGGGCGACGTGGGAAGTGGGCCACGACCTGGACCGCTTGCTGGCGACCTGTTCCGTCCGAAGGGTGCCGCCCGGCTGGGTAGCCCGTATGAAGCCCGGCGGTGTCATGCTCCTCCCCTGGGAAACACCGTGGCTCTGCTATGGCCTCCTACGCCTCGTCGCGAATTCCGACGGAAGCGCCTCCGGCACCTTCCACCCTCATTCCGCCTTCATGCTCATGCGCGGCCAACGCACCGACCTGCGGATCTTCCGCGACGTGGTCAGGGACGAACACGCACCCGACGAAAGGTCCACGACCTTGTCTCCGTGGAGCATCACAGGGGACGACTGGGCGGCACAGTTCACCATCGGCCTCCAACTCCCCGACGTGTGGTGGACCTGGCACGAAAGCCCCGATGTTGAAGGGGTGTCCGCCCGTCTCTGGCTGGCCACCGTCGACGCCACGTCCTGGGCCGCCATCGACTACGACGGAGAGACGGACGAACGGTTCACGGTCTGGGAACACGGCCACCGCCGCCTCTGGAGCGAAGTCGAGGCGGCCCACCACTGGTGGAGAAGCCATGCCTGCCCCCGCCCGGAGCACTTCGGAATGACCGTGACCACCGACGGCCGGCAGACACCATGGCTGGAGACTCCCGGTCGGCCGATCCCGCAAAGGGGAGAGGGAACTTGACAGACGCGAGGAAGGCGCCTGTCGGGCCACGGCCATCAACTACCGAGGAGTTGACGACATGACGAACCCCATGGACACCGCGTGTCGGCGCATCGCCCCGGCCGTTCGGGGCGACGTCGAGAACCGGGGTCGCGCCCCGAGGATCGGGCGCGCCGGCGCGCAACGGTGCGCTCTCCGTGCCAGGTATCTCGCCGGGCCGGCGCGGGAACCCCGTAGGGGCAACCATCGGGCGGCCCAGGAGACTTCGATCCACCCCCACCGCCGACCACGGCACATGGGGGGGGGCCTTCATGCATTCCTTCATCGAGCACGCCCGTAGGCTCGGGCAGCGCATCGCCCAGAACACGCAGCAACGTGCGCAGTTCGGGCGGCTCGCGGCGGGGCAGTCGCCGATGGCGCTGTTCGTGACGTGCTCCGACTCCCGGGTCATACCGTCCCTGATAACCGGGGCCCGCCCGGGCGACCTGTTCGAGCTGCGCACGGCCGGCAACGCCGTCCCGCGCTACGACGAGCAGCGGCCCAGCGGCGAGTCCGCGACCATCGAATACGCCGTGGACGTGCTCGAAGTCCCGGACATCATCGTGTGCGGCCACTCGCACTGCGGAGCGGTCCGCGCCCGCGTACACCGCGAAGACCTCACCACCGTCCCGGCCGTCGCGAGCTGGCTCGAAGCCCAGCTACCGGACGGCCTGGACACGCTCGGACGCGACGGGGACCCGGGCGTACACGAAGCCGTACAACGCAACGTGCGCGTACAGCTGGAACGGCTGCGTGCCTACCCCTGCGTGGACAAGCGCCTGGCCGCCGGAAGGCTCCGACTGCACGGCTGGTTCTACGCGGTGGACACCGGGCTGGTCCTCGCCCACCACCGCGGCCTGGACGCGTTCCTCCCGCTGTGAGCCCGCTGTGAGCCCGCCACCGCCCGGGAGCGGCGCCATCACGCCATCACAGCGCCAGCATCACCGCCAGCCCCAACGCCCCCACCAGGGCCGGGGCGAGGATCGCGTACGACCAGCGGACGCGCGGCTCGCCCTGGGCGGTCTCGCGGCCCGTCGCGCGTTCCTTGATCTCGCGGAGTTCGGCGAGGGTCTGGTCGGCCATCGCCTTCGGGACCGGACCGGAGTCCGCGTTGAGGCCGAAGCGGGGGCGGTCGGCGGCCGCGCCGCGCGACGCCTGGCGGGTGGCCTTCTTACGCTGGCGGAGGGAGACCGGGATGGCCCAGAGCTGGTACTTGGTGCCGCCGCTCACGAAGACCTCCGCCGAGAAGTGTGCGCGCAGTTCGTCGACGGCGGACCAGGGGAGGGTGATCGTCCGGAACGGGTTGCGCACCAGGAGCCGGTCCTCGTTCGCCCGGACGAGCGGGCGGAGGGAGAAGGCGGCGACCAGGGGCACCCCGAGGAGCAGCGCGAAGAGCGCGGTGAGCTTGATGTGGACGGTGCCGCGCAGCAGCGCGTCGCCGCCGAGCCAGAGGCCGAGCAGGATGAGGAGCGCGCCGCCGACGAGGGCCGCCGGCGAGCGGTAGCTGCGTTCCGCGTACTGCGGACGGGGCGAGGTGGACGGTTCCGGGCGCGTCATGCCGCCGATTCTGCCTGACTGTCCGGATGCCGGACACGGCGTGGTTGTTGCGTTCCGGCATCGATGCGGGGCCGCGAACCGTCCGCCGCCGCCCCGCCGGAGCCGGCCCTACGCGGCCCGTGGGAGCAGGTCGGCGTAGAGGATGATGTTGTCGGGGCGGTGGCCGTCGCGGAGGTCGCCGCCGCAGGTGATCAGGCGGAGTTCGGGGCGGGCGGTGTTGCCGTAGACCTGCCGGGTGGGGAAGTGCGCCTTGTCCACCTGCTGGAGCGCGCGGACGGCGAAGGCGGCGGTGGTGCCGTCCGCCCGGTCCGCGAAGATCCGGTCCCCGGGCCTGATCCGGGCGACGTTCTTCATGACGGCGGGGCCCTCGGCGGTGTCGTAGTGGCCGATGAGGACGGCGGGGCCGGTCTCGCCGGGGGTGACGCCCTGGTCGTACCAGCCGATACGGTCGGCGGCCCTGACGGACGGCACCTCGACCGTGCCGTCCGCGGCGAGGCCGAGGCGCAGGACCGGTCCGGTGTCGACGCCGGCGGCCGGGATCCGTACGCGGACGGGTGCGGCGGCCGGCATCGGGGACGCCGCCGCGGTCTGCGGGGGCGCGGCGGGAGCGGCGGGGGCGGCCGGCGAGGCGATGTGCACCGGCGGCACGCCGTTGGCGTCGACACCGGGCCCGTCCTCCGTCAGGCCGACGACGAGCAGTGTGCCGCCGAGCGCCAACGCGAGCAGGCAGGCTGCCAGAGCCCGGCGGCCTGCCCGGCGCCCCTGGGGGGCGCGGCTCACCCCTGCGAACCCGCGTCCTGGCGGCGGCGCAGCACCGCGATCGCGATGCCCGCGGCGCCGGCCGAGGCGAAGGCGCCGCCCGCGAGGACCAGGGTGTGGTCGGAGTCGCCGACACCCTCGGCGCCGGCCGCGACCGAGCCCTTGGGCACGACCTTGGTCTGGCCGCCGGTGGCCTTGGCGTCGGAGACGGTGGCCTTGACGTCCGAGAGGGTGGCGGCGGTCGCGGTCGCGGTGGCGGGCTTGGTGGCGCGGTGGCCGGCCGGCTTGGCGGCCGGCTTGGCGCCCGGCTTCGCGGACCGGGGCAGGGCATAGGTCTTGGTGCCCTGGGGGCCCGTGACCTGGAGCTTGGGGGCACTGCCGTCTGCGTCGAGCAGGCGCAGGGTCATCCCGTCCAGGGAGGCGGTGCGGTGTCCCCGGTCGAGGAGGTCGATGACCCGGACCATGTAGGTGTCGCCGGGCTTCCAGTGGGGGCCGACGTAGCGGATCCAGGCTTCGGGGCCGCCGGCGGCCGGGTCGTTCCGGAGGACGGCCACATAGCCCTTGCCTATGTAGACGGGCTGCCCGGCGTAGCGGTCGGAGGCCGGCAGCTCGGCGGCGGGCTTGACGGGAGCGGGGGCGGTCTTGGCCGAGGCATGGGCGGTCTTGGCCGGGGCGGCCGTGACGTGCGTCGCGTGCGTCCCGACGGCGGCGGGGCTGCCGTCCGCGGCGCCGGTCTGGGCGGCGAAGGCCCCGGCGGCCGGACCGAGGACGGCGGCCGCGACCGCGGCGGAGGTCGCGGCGACGCGAAGGGCCCGGCGCCGGCGCGAGAACATGGAGGACATCGACAACTCCCCGTTTTACGTGTCGTGTTGGAAGGGTGAGCAATTGGGCAATTGAGCAATTGGGCAACGAGAGCGCAGATCACCCGGTGATCGTGGTCGAGCGCAGACCGCCCCGGTGATCGTGGTCGTCGATCCGTCGGGCGGCGTGACGAAAGAAACATTAGTGATCTTGCTTGATGGTGCTCCCACGGGTTCGTAACAGATTGCCCACAGAAACCCATCCGTCCGGTTTCTCCCCGTTCCGCGACCCTCCATCCCTCGACGGCAAGAACGACGAAATCCAGGGGGTGACAGGAAGCTACGCGCGTAGATATGCTCCCCTCGTGACCATGCCCACCACTGTTCCCGCATACGGCAAAGAGGCCGCGGGGCGCCTGGCATCGATGGCGGACGTGACCGCCTCGGACGGGGCGCTGCGCCGCTTCCTGCACGGACTCCCCGGCGTCGACGCGGTAGGGCTCCAGGCCCGCGCCGCCACGCTCGGCACTCGCTCGATCAAGACGTCGGCGAAGGCGTACGCCATCGACCTCGCCATCTCGATGATCGACCTGACGACGCTCGAAGGCGCGGACACCCCCGGCAAGGTCCGGGCGCTGTGCGCCAAGGGCGTCCACCCCGACCCCACGGACCGCACCGCCCCCAAGGTCGCCGCGATCTGCGTCTACCCGGACATGGTCGGCGTCGCCAAGGAGGCGCTGGGCGACTCCGGCATCCACGTCGCCTCGGTCGCCACCGCCTTCCCGGCGGGCCGGGCCGCGCTGCCGGTCAAGCTGGCCGACACCCGGGACGCGGTGGCCGCCGGCGCCGACGAGATCGACATGGTGATCGACCGGGGCGCCTTCCTCTCCGGCCGCTATCTGGAGGTCTTCGAGGAGATCAAGGCCGTGAAGGAGGCGTGCGCCCGGCCCGACGGCAGCGCCGCGCACCTGAAGGTCATCTTCGAGACCGGCGAGCTCCAGACCTACGACAACGTCCGCCGGGTCTCCTGGCTGGCGATGCTGGCCGGCGCCGACTTCATCAAGACCTCCACGGGCAAGGTGGCGGTGAACGCCACGCCCCCGGTCACGCTGCTGATGCTGGAGGCGGTGCGGGACTTCGCCGCCGCGACCGGCGTGCAGGTCGGCGTCAAGCCGGCCGGCGGCATCCGGACGACCAAGGACGCACTCAAGTACCTGGTGATGGTCAACGAGACACTGGGCGAGGAGTGGCTGACCGCCGACTGGTTCCGCTTCGGCGCGTCCAGCCTCCTCAACGATCTGCTGATGCAGCGTCAGAAGCTCGGCACCGGCCGGTACTCCGGCCCCGACTACGTCACGGTGGACTGACCATGACCTTTGACTACGCACCGGCGCCGGAGTCGCGCTCCGTCGTGGACCTCGCGCCGTCCTACGGGCTCTTCATCGACGGCGAGTTCGCCGACGGCGCGGGCGGCGGCCTGCGCAAGACCGTCTCGCCGGCCACCGAGGAGGTGCTCGCCGAGTACACCCAGGGCACCGCCGAGGACGTCGACCGCGCCGTGCAGGCGGCCCGCAGGGCGTTCGAGAAGTGGTCGGCGCTGCCCGGCGCCGAGCGCGCCAAGTACCTCTTCCGGATCGCCCGGATCATCCAGGAGCGCTCGCGCGAACTGGCCGTCCTGGAGACGCTGGACAACGGCAAGCCGATCCGCGAGTCGCGGGACGCCGACCTGCCGCTGGTGGCCGCGCACTTCTTCTACTACGCGGGCTGGGCGGACAAGCTCGGCCACGCGGGCTTCGGGCCGGACCCGAAGCCGCTGGGCGTCGCCGGCCAGGTCATCCCCTGGAACTTCCCCCTCCTGATGCTGGCGTGGAAGGTCGCGCCGGCGCTGGCCTGCGGCAACACCGTCGTGCTGAAGCCGGCGGAGACCACACCCCTGTCGGCCCTGTTCTTCGCGGACATCTGCCGTCAGGCCGGGCTCCCCAAGGGCGTCGTCAACATCGTCACCGGTGACGGCGCGACCGGCGCGGCGCTGGTGGCCCACCCGGGGATCGACAAGGTCGCCTTCACCGGCTCCACCGAGGTGGGCAAGGCGATCGCCCGTACGGTCGCCGGCACGGACAAGAAGCTCACCCTCGAACTGGGTGGCAAGGCGGCCAACATCGTCTTCGACGACGCGCCGATCGACCAGGCCGTCGAGGGGATCGTCAACGGGATCTTCTTCAACCAGGGGCACGTGTGCTGCGCGGGCTCCCGGCTGCTGGTCCAGGAGTCGGTCCAGGACGAGCTGCTGGACGCGCTCAAGCGGCGGATGGCGACGCTGCGGGTCGGCGATCCGCTGGACAAGAACACCGACATCGGCGCGATCAACTCCGCCGAGCAGCTGGCCCGGATCACCGAGCTGGCCGCGGCGGGCGAGGCCGAGGGCGCCGAGCGCTGGTCCCCGGCCTGCGAACTGCCCGGCTCCGGCTACTGGTTCGCGCCGACGCTGTTCACCGGCGTCACCCAGGCGCACCGGATCGCCCGCGAGGAGATCTTCGGCCCGGTGCTGTCGGTGCTGACCTTCCGCACGCCGGAGGAGGCCGTCGCCAAGGCCAACAACACGCCCTACGGCCTGTCGGCGGGCATCTGGACGGAGAAGGGCTCCCGGATGCTGTGGATGGCGAACCAACTGCGCGCGGGCGTCATCTGGTCCAACACGTTCAACAAGTTCGACCCGGCCTCGCCGTTCGGCGGCTACAAGGAGTCGGGCTTCGGCCGCGAGGGCGGCCGGCACGGTCTGGAGGCGTACCTCAATGTCTGACGCGCGGCTGAGCGTTCTCAAGACCTACAAGCTGTACGTGGGCGGGAAGTTCCCGCGATCCGAGAGCGGCCGGGTGTACGAAGTGACCGACGCAAAGGACAAGTGGCTCGCCAACGCCCCGCTGGCCTCCCGCAAGGACGCGCGGGACGCGGTGGTCGCCGCCCGCAAGGCGTTCGGCGGCTGGTCGGGCGCCACGGCGTACAACCGGGGGCAGATCCTCTACCGCGCCGCGGAGATGCTGGAGGGCCGCCGGGAGCAGTTCGCCGCCGAGGTGGCGGACGCCGAGGGGCTGTCGAAGGCCAGGGCCGCGGCGCAGGTGGACGCGGCGATCGACCGCTGGGTCTGGTACGCGGGCTGGTCCGACAAGGTCGCCCAGATCGCCGGGTCGTCGAACCCGGTCGCGGGCCCGTACTTCAACCTCTCCGCGCCCGAGCCGACCGGCGTGGTCGCCGTGCTGGCGCCCCAGGAGTCGTCGTTCCTGGGCCTGGTCTCGGTGCTCGCCCCGGTGATCGTCACGGGGAACACCGCGGTGGTCGTGGCGTCCGAGCGGGCCCCGCTGCCGGCGCTGTCGCTGGCCGAGGTGCTGGCCACCTCGGACCTGCCGGGCGGGGTGGTCAACCTCCTCTCCGGCCGTACCGCGGAGCTCGGCGCTCCGCTCGCCGCCCACCAGGACGTCAACGCCCTTGACCTGACGGGCGCCGACGCCGGCCTGGCGAAGGAACTGGAGACCGCGGCGGCCGACAACCTCAAGCGGGTGCTGCGCCCGCGGGCGACGGACTGGTCCGCCGACCCGGGCACCGACCGGCTGCTGGCCTTCCTGGAGACCAAGACGGTCTGGCACCCGATGGGGGTCTGACGCCCTCCGGCCCCCGTCCGGGCCGGCAGGGACGAAACGGCGCGGGACCTCGCCCTCGGGGCGGGTCCCGCGCCGTCGTGCGTCGATCGGGGCGGCGGTTAGGCGGCGGCCCGTCAGCCGGGCAGCAGCCGCATCGCGGTGCCGGTCACCGGCAGGGTCCGCAGCGTGCCGCCCTTGGTGACCGGGTCCGTCGCCTGCTTGGTGCTCACCGGCTTGAAGTCGCCGATCTGGGTGCCGACGCCGTTGTCCAGCGGATCGACGCCGGTGTGCGCCATCGGGTCCAGCTTGAGGTTCTTGACGGGGGCCAGGCTGCGGCCCGTGGAGCCCGTCATCGCGCGGGCGATCGACTGCCCCACGACGCCTTCTTCGCTCGCCGCGTGCTTCTGCGGGGCCGTGCCGGCCGGCACGGGGGCGGCCGCGCTCGCCGCCGCCGCACCGCCCGAGAGTGCGGCGCCGGCCGCGGAGATCACCAGCCCGGCGCGCAGCAGACCGCGGGGGACGCGGCTGGGCTTGGGACGTGCGTGGGAGGGCATCTGTGCCACCTGCCTGTGGTTCGGGAGCGGAGCGGACGCGCGGGTGCGCCCCGGCCGCGCGGGCCGGAATCCATTCCGCATGCGTAATCGGTCGACTGCGTAGAGTAGTTGAGCGGTGGCGGGGGTTCCACCTCGCGCGCCAGGGGTACCTCCCACGGCGCAATGCCCGACAATGAGTGCCCGTGAACTCCCATTCGCCCTCCCCCAAGCTCTCGGCTCCGCTCGAGCAGGGAGGTACCCCCATGCCGTCCCCGCCCGCCCGCGTCCTCCTGCTGACGGGCCCCTCCGGCTCCGGGAAGACCTCCCTGGCCGCCGCCACCGGCCTGCCGGTCCTCAACCTCGACGACTTCTACAAGGACGGCACGGACCCGTCGCTGCCCCAACTGCCCGACGGCGGCGGCGCGGACTGGGACTCGCCGCTCTCCTGGGACGCGGATGCCGCGGTCGCGGCCATCGAGGAGCTGTGCCGCGCGGGACGGACCACGGTGCCGACGTACGACATCGCGGCCAGCGCCCGGACCGGCGCCGCGGAGCTGGCGCTCGACGGGGCGCCGCTGTTCATCGCGGAGGGCGTCTTCGCCGCCGACGTCATCGGGCGGTGCCGGGCGGCGGGGCTGCTGGCCGACGCGCTGTGCCTGCGCGGGCGGCCCACCACCACCTTCCGGCGGCGGCTGGCGCGGGACCTGCGGGAGGGCCGCAAACCGGCGGTCTATCTGGTGCGGCGGGGTCTGCGGCTGCTGCGCGACGAGCGGACGATCGTGGCCCGGCTCACCGCACTGGGCGCCCATCCGTGCGCCCGGCCGGAGGCACTGGACCGGATAGCGACGGCGCGGACGGCGGGGCTTACGGGGGTCGCGGTGCGGTCCTGAGCCCCTGGGGCGCTTCTGACGGATCTCCGCGGCGCCGCGCACACCGGTGACGGCCGCCGCGCACACGGAAGAGCGGGCTCGGGCAGACCCCCCGGTCGCCCGAACCCGCTCGCTTCCCCCGTGTTCCCCCGATATCCCCCGTGTCCCCCCTCGGGCTCTCCCCTCGGATCCCCTCGGGCCCTGCTCCCCCGTTTTCCCCGTTGTCCCCCGTCCTCAGGCGACCAGAGCGCCGAAGGACTCCTCCTCGTCACGGCCGAAGCTGAGGACCTCGTCCTCGCGCAGCCGGCGCAGCGAGCGCCAGATGCTGGACTTCACCGTGCCGACACTGATGTTGAGGATGTCCGCGATCTCCGGGTCCGTGCGGCCCTCGTAGTAGCGCAGCACCAGCATGGTGCGCTGCGTCTCGGGCAGCCGGGCCAGCGCCTGCCACAGGACGGCGCGCAGCTCGGTGCCGCGCATCGCGTCCGCGTCGGCGGCGGTCTCGGGCAGTTCCTCGGTCGGGTACTCGTTGAGCCTGCGCCGGCGCCAGGCGCTGATGTGCAGGTTCGTCATGGTACGGCGCAGATAGCCGCCGAGCGCCGCCTTGTCGCTGATCCGGTCCCAGGCCCGGTAGGTCGAGAACAGCGCACTCTGGAGCAGGTCCTCGGCCTCGTAGCGGTCACCGGTCAGGTGGTAGGCGGTGGCGTACAGGGAGGCGCGGCGCTCCTGGACGTAGGCGGTGAAGGCCGCTTCGGCCCCGTCCGTCTCCGTCGCGGTGCGCCGGTCCCCCGTCTCCCTGTACTCAGCTCCCCCGTCGGTGCTCTCCTGGCCCTCGTTTCCCCCGTTGGGCCCCTTGGGCACCACCGCGTCAATGGCCACCATGTAGGGCGGCCGCTGACGCCCGGTGCCGCGGGAGCACCCCCGCCCTCCCGCAGCACCGGACTTCTCGCGCCCGATGTCGTGGAGGCGCGTGACGACTGCGCCGGAAGTCGTGCCGTGCAGGGTGTTCTTCATCGCGCTGCCCCCCGTCGGTCGAGCCAGTTCGTTCGGTGTGTCCCGGTCGGGATCCCGCCTCGGCGGTGTTGATCTCTCCCGGCTGACCAAAAGACTGCCAAGCCAGTTTCATCGCGTTGTCCGTCGTCTGTCACAGACGTGTCACAGGGCCTGTGACGGTCCGGCGCGTCTGCGTCACCCGGTCCGGCGCGGTCCGACCCGGCACGTGATGCGGTCCGGCCCGGCGCGTGGCGGCACCCGGAGGCCACCGGTCGTTCTCCCCGCGTCCCATGCGCCAGAATGGCGGACGTGCCTTTCCTGTTGCTGATCGAGGACGACGACGCCATCCGCACGGCCCTCGAACTCTCGCTGTCCCGCCAGGGTCACCGTGTGATGACCGCGGCGACGGGCGAGGACGGCCTGAAGCTGCTGCGCGAGCAGCGGCCGGACCTGATCGTGCTGGACGTCATGCTGCCCGGTATCGACGGTTTCGAGGTGTGCCGGCGGATCCGCCGGACGGACCAGCTGCCGATCATCCTGCTCACCGCGCGCAGCGACGACATCGACGTGGTGGTGGGGCTGGAGTCCGGTGCGGACGACTATGTCGTCAAGCCGGTGCAGGGCCGGGTGCTGGACGCCCGGATCCGCGCGGTGCTGCGGCGCGGGGAGCGGGAGTCCAGCGATTCGGCGACGTTCGGCTCGCTGATGATCGACCGTTCGGCGATGACCGTCACCAAGGACGGCAAGGATCTGCAACTGACCCCGACCGAGCTGCGGTTGCTGCTGGAGCTGAGCCGGCGGCCCGGTCAGGCGCTGTCCCGGCAGCAGCTGCTGCGGCTGGTGTGGGAGCACGACTACCTCGGTGACTCGCGGCTGGTGGACGCCTGTGTGCAGCGGCTGCGCGCGAAGGTGGAGGACGTCCCGTCCTCGCCGACGCTGATCCGTACGGTCCGCGGCGTCGGCTACCGGCTGGACGCGCCCCAGTGACGGCAGGTACCCCGCAGGACGGCGGGACCGGGGAGGAGCACGGGCCGGGCGGTGCGCCCGTCGGCGGCCGGCCGGTGCGGCTGCTGCGCCGGGCCGCGGGCCTGCTGCGGCTGACGAGTCTGCGGCTGCGGCTGGTCGTGGTGTTCGCGCTGGTGGCGCTGACCGCGGCGGTCTCGGCGTCCGGGATCGCGTACTGGCTGAACCGCAACACCGTCCTGGACCGTACGCAGAACGCCGCCCTGAAGGACTTCCGCAAGTCCCTGGAGGACAACGCCCGCACGCTGCCGCTGCGTCCGCGGTGCGCCGAACTCCAGGACGCGGCACGGCAGATGGCGGCCGGCCCGCAGAACTACACGGTGCTGCTGATCGGCGTGGACCGCGAGGGCAAGGAGTGCGCGGCCACCACCGACAAGGACCTGCTGACGCTCGCGGTCGTCCCGCAGTCGCTGCGCAACGCCGTCGACCAGGCGCGTCCGGTCGACGAGAACAACCACGCCGCGCACCACCTGTACTGGCAGCGCAAGGAGGTCGGGGACGTCCCGTACCTCGTCGCCGGGGCGAAGGTGATCGGCGGCGGGCCGACCGGCTACATGATGAAGTCGCTGGCCACCGAGCGGCAGGACCTGACGTCGCTGGGCTGGTCGCTGGGGATCGCCACCGCGCTGGCGCTGGTCGGCTCGGCGCTGCTGGCGCAGGCCGCCGCGACGACCGTGCTGCGGCCGGTGCAGCGGCTCGGTCACGCGGCGCGGCAGCTGGGCGAGGGCCGGCTGGACACCCGGCTGCGGGTGACCGGCACCGACGAACTGGCGGATCTGTCGCGGACCTTCAACCGCACCGCGGAGCGGCTCCAGCAGCGGGTCGAGGAGCTGAGCGGGCGGGAGGCGGCGTCCCGCCGGTTCGTCGCGGACATGTCGCACGAGCTGCGGACGCCGCTGACGGCGATCACCGCGGTCACCGAGGTGCTGGAGGAGGAGGCGGACTCCCTCGACCCGATGATCGCGCCGGCCGTGCAGCTGGTGGTCAGCGAGACCCGGCGGCTGAACGACCTCGTGGAGAACCTCATGGAGGTCACCCGCTTCGACGCCGGGACGGCCCGGCTGGTGCTGGACGACGTCGACGTGGCCGACCAGGTGACCGCCTGCATCGACGCCCGGGCGTGGCTGGACGCGGTGGAGCTGGACGCCGACCGCGGCACCGTGGCCCGTCTGGACCCGCGCCGGCTGGACGTGATCCTGGCGAACCTGATCGGCAACGCCCTCAAGCACGGCGGTTCGCCGGTGCGGGTGTCGGTCCGTACGGAGCCGGCGGAGGGCGCGCCCGAGGAGGCCGGGGCGGCGGCCGGGTCTCCGGCCGGGGCGGCGGCCGGCGGCGAGCTGGTGATCCGGGTGCGGGACCACGGCCCCGGCATCCCGGAGGAGGTTCTGCCGCACGTCTTCGACCGCTTCTACAAGGCGAGCGCGTCCCGGCCGCGCTCCGAGGGCAGCGGCCTGGGCCTGTCGATCGCGCAGGAGAACGCGCACATCCACGGCGGCCGGATCAGCGCCGCCAACGATCCCGAGGGCGGCGCGGTGTTCACCCTGCGGCTGCCGAGGGACGCCTCCCGGCTGGCCGACGGCGACGGGCCGGCCGCCGGCGGCGAGCGGTCCGGGGACGAGGGCACGGAGGGCCGGCGATGATCCGCCGCGGCCGCCTGCGGCCCACCGCGCGGCGCGCCGCGGCGGTGGCCGCCCTGGCGCTGGCCGCGGCGGGCTGCGGGATCCGCGGCACGTCCGTCCCGGTCGACGCGGGCGACGCGCCGTCGCGGGTGAGCTGCCAGGCGCCGCGGCCGGACGGCCCGGCGGCGCAGCGGGCCACGGTGTATCTGGTGTGCGGCTCGTCGCTGGCCACGGTGGAGCGGGCGGTGGGACGTCCGCAGGGGACGCCGGGGGCCGCGGTCCGGCTGCCGGTGGCCCGGGCGCTCCTGGCCGAGCTGCAGAAGCCGCCGACGGCCGAGGAGGCCCGGGCCGGGTTCAGTACCGCGGTGCCGAGGTCGCTGAGGATGGACGGACCGCGGGCCGGGGACGCGCCGGAGGCGCTGCGGCTGTCCGTCGAGCCGGACGACCTGCCGTCGTTCGCGCTGGCGCAGCTGGTGTGCACCTATGGCCGGAGCGCCGCGCTGGGCCGTACCGGGGGCGCGCTGCTGGGCGGCCCGGACGACGGGGCGCCGCACCGCTACGACTGCTCGCCGGACGTGCAGGCCAATCCGGACGTCGCCGAGCGCGCGGGCTGGGGCCTGTGGTGAACCTCCCGCCCCTTTGAGAACACCGCCCCTTGAGAAGAGCGGGTACGGCCTGAGCGCTTCCGTCCAAGACGGGCGCAACGGGGCGGAACCGTGGCCCCCGCTAGCGGCGTCCTGGCCTGTGTGCAGCGTCATGGCCCCGGCAGCCCCGGCAGTACCGTCGCCCCCCGTTTGCGCGCCACCGGGAGTCTCCTCCTCGTGGCGCATCTGCTGATCGTCGGCTGGCTGACGCTGCGTCCTCGTACGGTGCCGTGGGTGCCGGCCGCGAATCTGGAGCCGCTGGCGTCGATCCACGCCCAGTTGGTGCGGGGCGGCTGGCCGGCGGTGTGGCATCTGGGGGCGGCGGTGCTGCTGCTGGCGCCGCTGGGGGTGCTGCTGCCGCTGGCCGGCGGGCGCCTGAACGTTTCCCCGCTGGGGTCGATGGCCCGTACGGTCTTCGCCGGCGCGATGATCTCGCTGACGATCGAGCTGCTGCAGACCGCCGTGCCGGGCCAGGTGCCGGACGTCGACTCGGTGCTGCTGAACACGCTCGGGGTGGCGCTGGCGCATCTGCTGGTCGTCCCCGGGGCCCGGTCGCGGCTCCGCCGGCGGGACGAGCTGCTCAGGGGTGCGACCCCGAGAATCCCCAGGGTCGGTCTGGCCCCGCAGGCTGACGTTTTCTCCGGCGGCCGGACCTACTTTTGAGGCATCGGGGCAGCCGCCCCGGATCGTCGAGAAGGAGTAGCCCGTCATGGCCGCCGCACTGGTCCGACCCGCCAACAACCGCATGATCGCCGGTGTCTGCGCCGGCCTCGCCCGCCGCTTCGGGACGTCCCCGGCGACGATGCGGGTGATCTTCCTGCTCTCCTGCCTGCTGCCCGGTCCGCAGTTCCTGGTCTATCTGGCGCTGTGGATACTCCTCCCCTCGGAGGAGCGGTCGCGCGACGCCTCGGCCTGGTAGGCCCGCGGCCGGCCCCGGACACGGCGATGCCCCGGCCCGTACGGGATACCGCGTACGGACCGGGGCGGACCTGGGGCTGTCCCTTAAGGGACGGCGCGGGGCCTGGTCAGCGGATGGGGAGCTGGACCGCCTCGGCGGGCAGGCCGCCGAGCAGCGGCGCGTTGCCCCGGCTGTTCACGTGGGTCCTGGGGACGACGCCCCCACCGCCGCCGTGGTTGGTCGCCCCGGAGATGGTCCTGGTGGCGTCCTTCACAGGCAGGCTGTGCAGCACGCCGTTGGTGTCGATCGAGTTGCCCACCGGGGCGGCGGAGGCCGTACCCGCGGCGGTGGCGGCGATGGCGGCGCCGAGCGCGACGGCACCGAGAGTCTTGACCGTTCCCTGCTTCATTGCATTACGTCCTCGTGCTGGGGGGCTTGACCGGCTAGAAAACCTAGTGATTCCGCCAACGCGACCGCAAACACCCCCGGCATACGGGGAAACGGCCGGTGGACAATCCACCGACCGTTGCGCTAGGCACCACCATGAAGCGACCTACTGCCCGTCAGCCCCCGTGCCGCCAGGGGGAGTTGCTACCGACTGACGAAAGAGCCATTCCGACCGCAGTTCCGCATATCCGGGCTTGATGACGTCATTGATCATGGCCAGACGTTCATCGAAAGGAAGGAAAGCAGACTTCATACCATTGACCGTGAACCACTGGAGATCGTCGAGGGTGTAGCGGAACGTCCTGACCAGGTGCTCGAATTCGCGGGACATGGACGTCCCGCTCATCAGGCGGTTGTCGGTGTTGACCGTGCAGCGGAACTGCAGCCGGCGCAGCAGCCCGATGGGGTGCTCCGCGTAGGAGGCGGCGGCTCCGGTCTGGAGGTTGGAGGTCGGGCACAGCTCCAGCGGGATGCGCTTGTCCCGGACGTAGGACGCGAGCCGCCCGAGGGTGACCGACCCGTCCTCGCCGACCTCGATGTCGTCGATGATGCGGACGCCGTGGCCGAGCCGGTCGGCGCCGCACCACTGGAGCGCCTGCCAGATGGACGGCAGGCCGAACGCCTCACCGGCGTGGATGGTGAAGTGGTTGTTCTCCCGCTTGAGGTACTCGAAGGCGTCGAGGTGGCGGGTGGGAGGGTAGCCGGCCTCGGCGCCGGCGATGTCGAAGCCGACCACGCCCAGGTCGCGGTAGCGGTTGGCGAGTTCGGCGATCTCCAGGGCGCGGGCGGCGTGCCGCATCGCGGTCAGCAGGGCGCCGACGCGGATCCGGTGGCCGTCGGCGCGGGCCCGCCGCTCGCCCTCCCGGAAGCCCTCGTTGACGGCCTCGACGACCTCTTCGAGGCCGAGCCCGCCCTCCAGGTGCTGCTCCGGCGCGTAGCGGACCTCGGCGTAGACGACGCCGTCCGCCGCCAGGTCCTCGGCGCACTCGGCGGCGACCCGGAAGAGCGCCTCGCGGGTCTGCATGACGGCGCAGGTGTGCGCGAAGGTCTCCAGATAGCGTTCCAGCGAGCCGGAGTCGGCGGCCTCGCGGAACCAGATCCCGAGCTTGTCGGGGTCGGTCTCCGGAAGTCCGCTGTAGCCGGTATCACGGGCCAGATCGACGACGGTACCGGGGCGCAGCCCCCCGTCGAGGTGATCGTGGAGCAGCACCTTGGGTGCACGGCGGATCTGTTCTGCGGTCGGGAGGTTGCTGAACTCGCTCGTCATTTCCGCACTGTAGCCCCTACGCGCGTAGATCTCACCGAACGATACGTAACAGTGACCCGTCCGCAGGGTGGACAGCACGCCTCGTTCTGCCATCGTTCTCGTCGTGACTCCTCCGATGGCTCAGCAAGCACTGCCGGTGCGCGAGGCCCGGCTGGGAAAACCGCTGGGAGCGGGCGGCGCGGACCGGACGGTGAACGCCGTCGCCCTCCTTCTCCCCGGGTGCGGGCCGCACGGGCTGCGCCGGCCGTCGCCGGTCCCGGCCCTGGCCGTCCGCCCGCTGGCCGCCCGGCTGGCGCGGGCCGGCCGCCCCGAGGGCCTGGCCGCCCATGTGGTGCACTACCGCTGCCGCGGCTGGAACGGCACCGCGGCGCACCCGGCACAGGACGCCGCCTGGGCGGTCGACGAGGTGGTCCGCCGCTACGGCGACGTCCCGGTCGCGCTGGTCGGCACCGGCATGGGCGCCCGCGCCGCCCTGCACGCCGCCGGCCACCCGGCCGTCCACGCCGTACTGGGCCTCGCCCCCTGGCTCGCCGACCCCCGCCAGTACGGCACCGACCCCGACCCCGTGAAGCAACTGGTCGGCCGCCAAGTCCTCCTGATCCACGGCACCAACGACGAACGCGTCGACCCCGACCTCTCCTACCGCTACGCCCAGCGCGCCAAGAAGATCAACCGCGACACCTGCCGCTTCGAGGTCCACTCCGACGGCCACTCCCTCCACCAGCACCGCTCCGAGGTGCACGCCCTCGCCACCGACTTCCTCCTCGGCGCCCTCTTCACCCACGCCTACGCCCGCCCCGTCAAGGACGCCCTGGCCGCTCCCCCACCCCTGGGCCTCCGCATGCCCCTGGCCTCCGGCTTCGGCACCTCCCTCCGCCACTGAGGCCCCGTCCCCACCACCCCCAACTCCGGTGCGGGGCGGGGGTGTCAGGGGTAGCCTCCCTGGAAACCGAGAGCAACGGGGGGATCGGTATGCCCATTGGGCCGCGATACCGGCGGGTGTCCGCGCTGCAGCGCCAGTTCTTCGACCGGGAGACCACGCTGTCCGCCTACGGCGAGGCGCTGGGCCGGGTGTCGCCGACCGGTGGGCCGCACCTCCTCAACATCGTGGGCGTCGGCGGCATCGGCAAGTCCCGGCTGCTCCAGGAGCTCCGCAACCGCACCGGGGAGCAGTACCGCACCGCCCAGCTGGACCTCCAGATCCCCGCGCTGCGCCAGCAGGAGGACGCGCTCGCCGTGCTGCGCACCGCGTTCGGCGGGCAGGGCGTGAAGTTCGACCGCTTCGACATCGCCTACGCCGTGCTGTGGCAGCGGGTCCATCCGCAGCTGCGCATGGACCGCTCCAGCACACCGTTCGCGGAGGAGAGCGATGTGCTCTCCAAGATCCTCGACGACGCCATGGGGTTCCCGGTCTTCGGCACCGCGGCCGGGCTGGTGCGGCTGACCGACCGGGTGCTGACCGGCCGGCAGCGCAAGCAGCGCATCAAGAACGACCCGACGCTCCAGGACCTCGACAACCTCACCAACGCCGAACTGGGCTACGCGGTCTCCTACCTGCTCGCCGAGGAACTGCGCGAGGCCAGCCGCGCGCGGCCGTTCGTACTCTTCGTCGACGCCTACGAGGCGCTCGTCCCCGCCCCGCTGCCCGGTGGGAAGAGCTTCGGCGCCGATGCCTGGCTGCGGGATCTGCTGGGCCAGTTGCAGGGCGGTCTGACCGTGGTGGCGAGCCGGGAGCCGCTGCAGTGGGCGGCGTACGACGAGGACTGGGCGGCGGCGATCCGCCACGTTCCGGTGGAGGGGCTGCCGATGGGCGCGCGGCTCGATCTGCTCTCCGCGGCGGGCATCACCGAGGGCGGCCGGCAGCGGTCGATCGCGGAGGCCAGCGCCGGGGTGCCGTTCTATCTGCACCTGGCCATCGACACCTACCACCAGAATCCGGCGCGGCTGGAGACGACGATCACCTCCGAGCACATCGTCCAGCGGTTCCTCCAGCATGTCCCGCCGGACGAGGTCCGGATCCTGGAGCTGCTCAGCGTGGCGCGCACCTTCGACTTCGGGGCGTTCCGGGCACTGGGACGGGCCTTCAACCTCCCCGCGCACCTGCTGACGTGGGAGTCGCTGACCGCGTACTCGTTCGCCTATCCGCTGGCCCAGGGCTGGTACCGGCTGCACCAGCTGATGGTCGCGGCCCTCCAGTCCCATCTCTCGCCCGCGGTCCGGCGGTCCGTGCACGCCCGGCTGCGGGCGTACTGGGAGGAGGTCGTGGAGCGCTCCGACGGCCTCCCGGAGCGAGGCGGGGTGTCCCGTTCGGCGCCCCTGCGGGAGGCGGTCTACCACGGTCTGCACGCCGAGGAGATCACCGCCGAGCAGATCCACACCTGCGCCGACCGCGGGATGGCGATGGGCGGGCGTCAGGCGGTGGACGGGATCGTGCGGGACCTGCGGGAATACCTCGCCGCCCGGCCGGGCGTGGACGGCTCGCTGCGGGCGGCCGCCGACTGTCTGGAGGCGGAGTCGCTGCTCGCCCTGGGCAATGCCCGGGCGGTGATCGACCTCGCACCGGAAGTGGAACGGGAGGCCGGCACCGCGGTCTCCGCCCGGCTGGCGCTGGCCGCCGCCAACGCCCGCCGGATCGCCGGCGAGTCGCGCACCGCCGCCCGGATCTTCCAGCAGGTCTGGGACGAGCAGTCCGGCCCGGTGCGGATCTCCGCGGGCTTCTGCCTGGCGGACATCAGGATGTGGCAGGGCGACTTCGCGGCCGCGTTCGAGCTGGCCGCCTCCGTCCATTCCATGTGCGGGACGGAACAGCGCGGCATCCGGGCGGACGTCAAGCGGCTGCTCCACCTCGGCCACCGCTTCCTGCTCGACTTCGAGGCGGCCGGCGCGCTGCTCGCCGAGGCCGAGGAGGAGTACCGGCACACCGCCGACCCGTTCGGCGCGGCGAACATCCTGACCAACCGCGCCGAGCTGCTGGCCTTCACCGACCCGGAGGCGGCCGTCGCCCAGGCCGCGGCGGCCCTGGAGGTGCAGCGGGAGCTGGGCGCCCAGCACGAGATCGGCAAGGCGTACACCGCGATGGCCATGGCGCACATCCGGCTCGGCGCGTACGAGCGGGCCGCCTCGTCCTTCCTCAGTGCCTACGCCGCGCTCGACCGGGCCGGCTACCGTTCCGGCCGGGCCCGCGCCGACATGTACCGCGCGTTCCTGCTGCTGCGGCAAGGGGACCGCGCGGAGTGCCTGGCGGTGCTGCGCCGGGCGGTCGCCGAGCTGGAGGCGTGCGACGTCTACCCGTCGCTGGTGCTCGCCGTCCACCGGGCCGCGGTCCGGGTCGGCGCGGACGATCCGCGGCTCGCGGCGGCCGCCGCCCGCGCCCGGGCCGGCCTGCGCCCCCTGGGCGGGCTGGACGCCCTGGAGCGCCGGACGGACGCGATGCTGTCGCTGTTCCTGGGGGCGGAGGCGTGAACCTCCGGGAGCTGTACGCGGCGGCGCTGGCCACCAACGGGGCGGCGGCCGGCTACTACAACCGCAACGCGGGCCTGGACACACCGGAGGGCCGGGTCAATGTGCGGATCCCGCTGCCGGGCGCCGATGTGATGGACGTCCGGCTGTGGCAGGAGGAGGAGGTACTGGCCGCCGTCCGCCCCTACGTGGACCACGCGCCGGAGCTGCGCCATGTCTCGCAGCGGCCGCGCTTCCAGGTCCAGAGCTTCATCGACGGGCGGCTGCTGGACGGCTTCGCCCCCCGCGGCACCGCCGTCCCCGGCCACGTCCTGGACGATGTGGTGACGCTGCTGGCGCAGCTGACGGCCGTCCCGCCGGGGAAGCTGCCGGCGCCGCCGGACGACTGGCCCGGGCCGGGCGACTCGACGGGCTTCGGCCGGCGGCTGTCGGCGTTGACCCGGCGGATCCACGCGGACCATCTGGCGGAGTACGGCGAGGTGTTCGCCGCCTTCGGCTTCCCGGCGGATCCGCTGGCCGGCACCGAGGAACGGTGGGCGGCGCTGACCCCTCGCCCGTTCGCCCTGCTCCACGCCGACCTGCACCGCAAGAACATGATCGTCTCCGCCGGGGCGACATGGTTCCTCGACTGGGAGCTGGCCCTGTGGGGCGACCCGGTCTACGAACTCGCCATCCATCTGCACAAGATGGACTACCCGGAGGCGCAGCGGGAAGCGCTGGTGGAGCGCTGGCTGCGGGCGCTGCCGGCCGACTGCACCGCCGGCTGGCGCCGCGACGTGCCGGCGTATCTGCGCCACGAGCGTCTGAAGTCGGCGGTGGTGGACACCGTCCGCTACTCCAAGCAGCTGGCCGCGCACGGCACGGATCCCGCCTTCGGCGCGTTTCTTGTGTCACGACTGGCCGGGAAGGTGAATGCCGCCCGCCGGTACTGGGGAGTGGTCCCGGACGTCACGACCGAGGACATCCGCGCCGGACTGCGCAGAGGACCGACGCACGGGAGCGCATGAAGGGGCGGTGGACGGGCGCATGGACGCGATGGCCCTGTACGAGGAGGCGTGCCGGCGGGACGACGCGCACACCGGCTACTACAACCGCAATGTACGGGTGGGGTCCGGCGACCGGGCGGTGATGGTCCGCATCCCCACCCCCGGGGCGGAGTCGATGGACCTGTCCCTGTGGCCGGAGCCGGTGCTGCTGGACGCGATCCGCCCGTACGTCGGTGCGGCCCCGCAGCTGCTCCATGCCCAGGCCGAACCGCCCTTCCAGATCCATGAGTTCATCGCCGGCCGGTCCCTGGACGCGATGTGCCCGGCGGGGACACCGCTGCCGGAGCGGGTGCTGGACGACATCGGGGAGCTGTTCGGTCAGCTGCTGCGTGTCCCGGCCGGCAAGCTCCCGGCCGCCCCGGCCGGCTGGCCCGGGGACGGCGACACCGCCGGATTCGCCGCCTCGCTCCTGACGCTGGTCCGCACCATCCGCGCCGACGGCGACGAGCCGACCCAGCGGCTCTACGCGGAACTGGGCGTGCCCCGCGACCCCTGCGCCCTGCTGGAGCGCCGGGCCGTCGCACTGGGCAGCCGCCCCTTCCGGTTGCTCCACGCGGACCTGCACCGCGGCAACATGATCACCGACGGCCGGCGGACGGTCTTCCTGGACTGGGAACTGGCGCTGTGGGGCGACCCGGTCTACGACCTGGCCGACCACCTCCACAAGATGTCCTATCTGCCCCGCGAGGACACCCGGGTGCGGTCCCTGTGGCGGCGGGCCGCGCCGGCCGACTGCCGCCCCGGCTGGGAGGACGCGCTCACCTTCTATCTCGGCTTCGAGCGGATGAAGTCGGCCGTGGTGGACACCGTCCGCTGGACCCGTCGCATCGCGGCCGCGGACGCACCCCGCGCCCGCCGGTCCCTCGCCGCCGAACTCGCCGCCAAGTACACGGCGGCGCAACCCTATTGGCTGTCGGACGCCCCGCCCCCCACCCCCGACGCCATCGAGCGGGCCGCCGACCGCTGGGCCCGGGCCCGCGACGCGCTCACGACAACAGAGCCCCCCGCCGGCTCAGCAGGAACTTCTTGAAGGCGGCGACCGGAGGGGTGTCCACCCGGCCGTCGAGCCAGGCCACGCCGATCTCGCGGACCGCCCGCGGGGCGGTGACGGTCAGTTCCGCGACGCCGGGGCGGGGGAACGCGGGCGGCGGGAGCAGCGCCACGCCCAGACCGGCCGCGACCAGCCCCCGCAGGGTCTCGGCCTCCTCGCCCTCGAAGGCGACCCGCGGGGTGAAGCCGGCCTCGGCACACAGGGCGTCGGTGATCCGGCGCAGGCCGTAGCCAGGTTCGAGGGTGACGAAGAGTTCGCCGGCCGCCTCGGCGAGGCGGATCCGCTTGCGGCCGGCCAGCGGATGGTCGTCCGGTACGACCAGGCGGAGCTTCTGCTCGTCGAGGCGGCGGGCGGCCAGGTCCGGGTAGTCCGGGACCGGCGACGTCAGGCAGAGGTCGAGATCGCCGGCGCGGAGCCGTTCGATCATCGCCTCGCCGTAGTTCTGGACGAGCTGGAAGCGGACGCCGGGGTGGTCGGCGCGGAAGCTGCGGATCAGGCCGGGGACGGTCTCCGGGCCGAGGGTGTGCAGAAAGCCGAAGGCGACCTTGCCGGCGGCCGGGTCGGCGTCGGCGCGCACGGACTCGGTGGCCCGCTCCAGGTCGGTCAGGGCGCGCTCGGCGGCGGTGCGGAAGGCGCGCCCGGCCGGGGTGAGGGAGAGCGTCCGGCCGTGCCGGGCGAACAGCGCCACCCCGAGGTCGTCCTCCAGCCGCACCAGGGCGCGGCTGAGGGTGGGCTGGGGCATGCCGAGTTCGTGGGCGGCGCGGGTGACGTGCTCGTGCCGGGCGACGGCGGCGAACTGGGCGAGCCGCGGGGCGAGGGCCAGCGCCCAGGAGCCGGCGCCCAGCTCGGCGGCCTCCGGCCCGCCCGGCGGGACCGTCCGGACTCGTTCCGGAATGTCTGTTCTGTTGCGAGCGTGCAACAGGGACGCTTGTGAACTGCGATCATGTGCCACAGCATCGATTATCGCGCTTTGATGCATTGGACGCATGAACTGAGCCGCTCTACCTTCGAAGCATGCCTCCCGCTGATACCGGGGCGTCCGTCACCGACCGTGCGGCCGCCTCTCCCCAGTCCTCCATCGACACCTCCTCTTCTTCCGCCGCGCCGGCCGACCCCGAGTCGGACAAGCTGCGGCCGGGCGGCCCCGGTTACCGCCGGATGAGCTTCGCCCTCTTCGCCGCCGGAGTGGCCACGTTCGCCCTCCTGTACTCCACCCAGGCGCTGCTGCCGGCCATCTCCGCGGACCTCGACGTCGCGCCGGACCAGGCCAGTTGGACGGTCTCCGCGGCCACCTTCGGGCTGGCCCTGGGCGTGATCCCGCTCAGTGCGCTCTCCGAACGGTTCGGCCGCCGCACCCTGATGACGGCCTCCCTCACCGTCGCCGCGGTGATCGCACTCCTGGTCCCCTTCGCGCCTTCCCTCGGCGCACTGATCGCGCTGCGCGCCGTCCAGGGCGTCGCACTGGCCGGGCTGCCGGCGTCGGCGATGGCGTTCCTGGCCGAGGAGGTGCGCGCCAAGGCGCTGGTGGCGGCGATCGGCCTGTTCGTGGCCGGCAACAGCATCGGCGGGATGTCCGGGCGGATCGTCACCGGCTGGGTCGCCCAGGCGTGGGGCTGGCGGGTGGCGCTCGGCGCGGTGGGGCTGATGGCCGTGCTGTGCGCGGTGGCGTTCCGGCTGCTGGTGCCCCGGGCCCGGCACTTCGTCTCCCGTTCGGTGGGCCCGCGGACGCTGGCCCGTACGCTGGCCGGCCACCTCGCCGACCCCCTCCTGCGCCGCCTCTACGCCATCGGCGCCCTGTTCATGACGGTCTTCGGCGCGGTCTACACGGTGATCGGCTACCGCCTGGTCGCCGAGCCGTTCAACCTCCCCCAAGGCATCGTCGGCTCCCTCTTCATCGTCTACCTCGTCGGTACGGCCTCCTCGGCCGCGGCCGGGAAGCTGGTCGGCCGGGTCGGCCGCCGCGGCGCCCTCTACCTGGCCGTCGGCACCACCGCCGCGGGGCTGCTGCTCACGCTGGCCGCCTCCGTCGCCTCGGTACTGGCCGGCCTGGTCCTGATCACCGCGGGCTTCTTCGCGGGCCACGCGGTCGCCTCGTCCTCGGTCAGCCGCACCGCCAAGACCGCCCGGGCCCAGGCGTCCGCGCTCTACCAGTGCGCGTACTACATCGGCAGCAGCCTGGGCGGCGCGCTCGGCGCCGCCGCCTTCCACGCCGCCGGCTGGTCGGGCACCGTCCTCCTCGGCCTCGCGGCGATGGTCGGCGCCGCGTCGATCACCCTCTACGCCACCCGCAAGGCGGTCGCCGAACGCCGGCTGCTGAGCCTGGGCAGGGCGGCGTAGCCCTGCCACACAGCCGGGCCACGCGACCCGGCCGCCCGCCCGCGGCCCCGGCCCCCAAGACCGAAGGGCCCGCCCCATCACCTGTCCTGGTGGGGCGGGCTCTTCGTCGTCCGGGACCAGGTCATGGTCATGCGACCGCGCCTTGAGCTGCGCCGTGGAGGGCAGTTTGGCGCCAGGGGCCAGGTCGCCGGTCATGATCTCGTCGCGTAGATCGGCAGCGATCCGTTCGTGCAGGGCCCGCCGGTCGTAGGCGTCATCTTCGGTTCTCGGCACGGTCATCCGATCCGGATCTCATAGCGCAGCCGCTGAAGGTGTCCGGGCATGGCCATCCTGTCGACTTGGATCGGCCGGTCGTGACGGTCCAGCGTGACCCGTGTCAGCTGGAGCACCGGCTCGTCCGTGCCGCTCCGCAGGGCACCACGTTCCTCGTCGCTGGGCATCCGGGCGATCACGTCCTCCCGCACCCGGGCGCCTGTGTGCCCGAGCTCGGCGAGGAGCGAGACCGCACCACCGGGAATCTTGGCTGTCCCGGCCAGACGGGTTCCTCGTGCGATGTGGACGGGGTAATAGGTGTCGGTCAACTCGCAGGGCACGTCGTCGAGATACATCACACGTCGTCGTACGACGACGTCCTCGCCCTCGGCGATCCCCAGGAGTTCCGCGATCTCGGCCGGTGCCGCGATCTCCCCGGCATGGACGATGCGTTGCCTGCCCCGGCGGCCACGGGCGGCAGCCTCCGCGCCCCAGGCGTCGGACTGCCCCTTCTCACGGGGCGTCAGATACGGCATCGAGGTACTGACCCATTCGTCGGTGCTCACTGCGGCGCCCTCCTGCACGGTAAATGATCGCAACCCTTCACGTACGCGGCGAGCGACTGCCCGGCGACAACCGCCTACGGCACACCTTGCCGCTTCGTGTGAACAGCGATACGGCACTCGGGGTCGTACAGTCCAGGAGCAAGGCGGTGATTCACCATGCCCCTGTCAGGGCAGCGTCGATTCCCGCCCGTAGCGGGCCGCCGTAGGCTGCCCGCATGATCCGTGCTGTGGCGTTCGATGTCGGCGAAACCCTGATCAGAGACGACCGCGGGTGGGGCGCATGGGCCGACTGGCTCGGCGTCGGCCGGCACACGCTGTCCGCTTTGGTCGGCGCCGTGGTGGCACAGGGACGGGACAACGCCGAGGCGCTTCGGCTCGTCCGGCCGGGCATTGACGTCGAGGCGGCACGGGCGGCGATGGAGCGGGCCGGCCGGGGCGAGTTCCTGGACGAGACCGACCTGTACCCCGACGTCCGGTCGTCCCTGGCTGCGCTCCGCGATGCCGGGCTGCGCGTGGTCGTGGCCGGCAACCAGACCCGGCGGGCCGGTGATCTCCTGCGCGCCCTCGACCTGCCGGTGGACGCCGTGGCCGTGTCCGGGGAGTGGGGGGTGGCCAAGCCGGACCCGGACTTCTTCGCCCGCACCGTGGAACTGGCCGGTGTCCAGGCGGCAGAGGTGCTGTATGTCGGCGATCATCCGCAGAACGACGTGGTCCCAGCGCGCGCCGCCGGCCTGCGCACGGCGCACTTGCGCCGGGGGCCTTGGGGCCACCTGTGGGCGAATGGCGAGACGGCCTCGGCCGCGGACTGGCGGATCGACGGTCTTGCCGAGTTGGTGGACGTGCTCGTGCCCCGGTGAGTCAGTCAACTCGACGGCCCCGCCTGCCGGATACGGGCAGGCGGGGTGTTCGTGTTTGCGTTTGTGGTGCCGGTGCGTGACTGCGCGGGTACGGTTCGGGGCGGCCGTACCGAACGGAGTGAGCATGCCCAGCATCGTGTACAGCGGGGTAGGCCCCTGTATCGCCTATGAACGCCGTATCGCCGGCCGCACTCAAGCCGAACTCGCCCGCGCCGCCGGCATCGCCCTCGGCACTCTGCGGAAGATCGAACGAGGCGAACGCAGGGTCTCCGACGGCTTGCTGGATGCCGTGGCGACGGCCCTCGGCCTCGACCCCGCCCGACTGCTCCCGAGCCGGGAACGTCCCGATGACCGCGTGCATCAGGCCATGCCGTCCCTGTCCGCGGTGCTCGCGGCGTACGAGGACCCGGAGGACGGACCGTGCCGCGAACCGGCGGCTCTCCATCAGGCCGTCGCCTCGATGGTCGCGCACCGTCTCAGCGCGCAGTACGTCCGGATCTCCCGCGCCGCTCCCGCTCTTCTCGCCGAACTGTGTCGCGCGCTCCGTACCGCGCCGCCACACCACCGCCCCGCGGTGGCAGGGCTGTTGGTCGACACATGTCGGGCTGCGGACGCCGTGGCGTTCAAGTACGGGGCGACGGACCTCTCCGCGCGGCTCATCGATCTCATGCGGTGGGCCGCACGCCACGCTGATGACCCTCTGGTGGACGCGACGGTGGCCTATGTGCGCACGGAGACCTTCTTCGCCGCCAAGGCGCACGCGGCCGGATTGCGCGCGCTCGCGGAAGCGTTGGACGGGCTCCCCCAGGACGGGACACCGTCCTCGCTCGCGGCGCGCGGCGCGTTGCACATGCGCGCCGCGGTGATCGCCGGGCGAGCAGGCGAGGGGGACACGGCAGAGACCCACCTCGACGAGGCGCGTGCCCTCGGCGATCGAGTACCGGAGGGCGTCTACGGCGGAACGGCCTTCGGCCCGCACAGCGTCCGCATCCACGAGGTGTCCGTAGCGGTCAGCCTCGGCGACGCCTGGCTTGGAAGGGCCCTGGAACTGGCGCGCGTCTGGCAGCCACCACAGGACGTGCCGGCCGAGCGACGCAGCAGCTTCTACATCGAACTGGGCCGCGCACAGCTCTGGTCCGGGCGACCGGACGCGGCGTTCGAGTCGTTGCAGGTGGCGCGCCGGATCGCTCCCCAGCACGCCAGGGAACACCGATGGGTGCGGGAGGACGCGGCTACCCTGCGCCGCCTCAAGCGCGCGGATGCGGAGAGACTGTCGAACTTCGCCACCTGGTGCCACGCGGGCGAGTGCGTCTGACGGGTACCCCTCGCAGGTCTGGTACCCCTCGCAGGGGTACTTACGGCTCCTTCCCGGGGCCAGCCTCTTCCTGAGCCCAAACGGCACAGGGAGATGACCGTGACCACAACGACAACTCGATCCGCGGCCACCGAGTCGGGTGCCGTGCGCACCCCCTCCGGCGAGTGGCCCATTGATGCCGAGACGATCAGCATGACGATTCGCCGGGCGCTCCGTCTGGGCTCGGGACGTCCCAAGCTCGGGGAACTGGCCGACGTAGCAGAGGACTTGCGGGGGCATGTGGCACTGCTACTCGTCGAGGCCCGGGAGGCGGCCGGTCGCCGGTGGCCGGCGGGCTGCGAGGTGCACCACGTAACGGCCCGGTTCGACGGTATCGAGCAGCGGACGCAGCAGGGTCTGGGAGACGGCGCCTTGTCCGCCCATGTCCATGTGCACCAACTCGCCCGGGACTGCCAGTGGCTACTCGCCCACTACACGGCGAGGGAGGGCTGGTGAGGAGCGGCTGCGAACGGCGCGGGAGGCTCCGCCTCGTACCGGACCGCCGGCGCCCCGTGAGGTGAAGGGCCCGCCCCCCACCACCTGTCCTGGTGGGGGGCGGGCCCTTCGTCACCCGGCTCGTCGTCAGTCGACAGGGAAGACGCCGGTGTCCAGGGTGAGTTCGAACGGCGCGGGAAGCGTCAACTCGTCGCCGAACTTCACGGTCTGAAGCACTCGGTACGCGCCGTCCGTCGGCTCGCCGTAGAGCGTGATGACCGGCCCGGCCGGCGTCCAAAGGTCGATGAGGAGGTACAGCGGGACTCCTGCGGAGGCGTACCCGGTGCGCTTGTCGACCCGGTCGTGGCGCGCGGAGGTCTTCGCGGTGATCTCGACGGCCAATTCGGCTACAGCAGCGGGGACGAAGTGCCCCGCGCCGCGGAGCGCGGATTCCGGTGCCACTACGAGGTTGGGGACGTAGAGGCCGTAGCGGGCGGGGACGGCGACGGCGAGTTTCTGGTAGGCGCCCCGGTCCTCCGGGATCACCGCGTACAAGGCCCTGGTGAGTTCGGCGGCGATCAGATTCTGCCGGGCGTCGCGCGGCGGGGCGACGCTCACGATGCCGTCCACGACCTCCACCATGCAGCCGGTCGGGGGCTCCGTGTCCTCCCAGATACGGACGAGGGCATCCCACTCGCGTCCAGCCAACGGGTAGTGGTCGACGGTGAGTTCATTCACGGCGGGCTCCTCTCGGCGTGACGTGGACGATTGCACCGCGTCGAACGAGGTCCGCGCCGGTTCACTGCCTTCGTTCACCCATACGAGTCCGGCGGGGGGTGGGTGGCGGGGGTGCCGTGCCCGAAGGCAACGGCACCCCAACTCAAGCTCAAGCCCCGGCTCAGCCGATCCGTTCCAGCACCACCGGACGGGCCTCGAAGGCGGTGTCGGGCGCGGCGATCTCGATGCCGCCCTCCAGCGCCTCCAGTGCGTAGGGGAACTTCTCCGGGGTGTCGGTGTGGAGGGTGAGGAGGGGCTGGCCGGCGGTGAGGTGGTCGCCGGGCTTGGCGTGGAGTTCGATGCCGGCGCCGGCCTGGACCGGGTCCTCCTTGCGGGCGCGGCCGGCGCCCAGGCGCCAGGCGGCGAGGCCGACGGCGTAGGCGTCGAGGGTGGACAGGACGCCGGAGGACGGGGCGGGGACGACGTGGGTCTCGCGGGCGACGGGGAGGGCGGCGTCGGGGTCGCCGCCCTGGGCGGTGATCATGCGGCGCCAGTGGTCCATGGCGGAGCCGTCGGCCAGGGCCTTGGCCGGGTCGGCGTCCTTGAGGCCGGCCGCGTCGAGCATCTCGCGGGCGAGGGCGAGGGTGAGGTCGATGACGTCCTGGGGGCCGCCGCCGGCCAGGACCTCCACGGATTCGCGGACTTCGAGGGCGTTGCCCGCGGTCAGGCCGAGGGGGGTGGACATGTCGGTGAGCAGGGCGACCGTCTTCACGCCGTGGTCGGTGCCCAACTCGACCATGGTGGAGGCGAGTTCGCGGGCGTCGTCGAGGTGCTTCATGAAGGCGCCGGAGCCGACCTTGACGTCCAGGACGAGGGAGCCGGTGCCCTCGGCGATCTTCTTGGACATGATGGAGGAGGCGATGAGGGGGATGGACTCGACGGTGCCGGTGACGTCGCGGAGGGCGTAGAGCTTCTTGTCGGCGGGGGCGAGGCCGTCGCCGGCGGCGCAGATGACGGAGCCGACGGAGTCGAGGACGTTCAGCATCTCGGCGTTGGTGAGGTTCGCGCGCCAGCCGGGGATGGACTCCAGCTTGTCGAGGGTGCCGCCGGTGTGGCCGAGGCCGCGGCCGGAGAGCTGCGGGACGGCGGCGCCGCAGGCGGCGACCAGGGGAGCCAGCGGGAGGGTGATCTTGTCGCCCACGCCGCCGGTGGAGTGCTTGTCGGCGGTGGGGCGGGTGAGGGAGGAGAAGTCCATCCGCTCGCCGGAGGCGATCATGGCGGCGGTCCAGCGGGCGATCTCCGTGCGGTTCATGCCGTTGAGGAAGATGGCCATGGCGAGGGACGACATCTGCTCGTGGGCGACCTCGCCGCGGGTGTAGGCGTCGATGACCCAGTCGATCTGAGCGGGGGTCAGCTCGCCGCGGTCACGCTTGGTACGGATGACGGAGATGGCGTCCATGGACATCGACATCGGACATTCCTTTCGAACGGGTAGGTCCGTTCTACACGCATAGATATGGGGGTCGCCAGGGCACGCCCCCACTCGCCGTCATCGCGCCAGGTGCGCCGGGCCGAAGGCGTCCGGGAGGAGTTCCGACAGGGGGCGGATGCCGGCGGCGGTGTCGACCAGCAGCTCGGGGCCGCCGTGCTCGTAGAGGAGCTGGCGGCAGCGGCCGCACGGGACGAGGAGTTCGCCCTTGCCGTCGACGCAGGTGAAGGCCATCAGGCGGCCGCCTCCGCCGGCGAACAGGGCGGAGATCAGGCCGCATTCGGCGCACAGGGCCAGGCCGTAGGAGGCGTTCTCGACGTTGCAGCCGGTGATCGTGCGGCCGTCGTCCACCAGGGCGGCGGCGCCGACGGGATAGCCGGAGTACGGGGCGTAGGCCCGGGACATCGCGTCCCGGGCCTGCGTCCGCAGTGCGGGCCAGTCGACCGTGACCGGCACGTCGTGCGTCATGCGTGCTGCTCTTTCCTCGTGTCTTCGCTCAGTGGCCCTGGCCCCGGCATGTCTTCCGTCAGTGCCCCTGGCCCCGGCGGTACGGCTTGCCGATCGCCTTCGGGGACCGCAGGCGCTGTGAGAAGAGCGCCAGGACCAGCAGCGTAGCGATGTACGGGCTGGCCTCGACGAGTTCCAGCGGGACGCTGTCGGAGAGGGCGTACCAGACGACCAGGACGACGGCGGCCACCGCGGCGACCGCGGCCTGGGCCCGCTTGGCGGCGCGCAGCCGCACCAGTGCCAGCCCGGCGAGCAGCGCGGCCAGGCCGAGCAGCAGGGCGTGCACGGTGGGGCCGCCGCTGCGCAGCTGCATGGCGTCCATGAAGCCGAACAGGCCGGCGCCGAGGGCGACACCGCCCGGCCGCCAGTTGCCGAAGATCATCGTGGCCAGGCCGATGTAGCCGCGGCCGCCGGTCTGGCCGTCCTGGTAGAAGTGCACGCTGATCGCGAGGAAGGCGCCGCCCAGGCCGGCCAGCGCGCCGGAGACCAGGACCGCCGCGTACTTGTACGCGTAGACGTTGACGCCCAGGGTCTCGGCGGAGAGCGGGGCCTCGCCGCAGGAGCGGAGGCGGAGGCCGAAGGCCGAGCGCCAGAGGAGGAAGAAGGTGCCGACGAAGAGGACCACGGTCACCAGGGTCAGCCAGGGGACGCCGGTGACCGCGGCGCCGAGCACACCGGCGAGGTCGGAGACCAGGAACCAGTGGTGGCCCTCGATGCCGTTCAGCCAGTCCGCGAGGCCGGGGACGGTGAAGGTCGGGATGTCGGACATCGGCGGCGACTGCTTGTCGTTGCCGCCGGCCACCATCGCGGCGCTGCCCTCCTGGCCGAACCAGAGGGTGGCCAGGTACTGGGTGGCGCCCAGCGCCAGGATGTTGATCGCGACGCCGGAGACGATGTGGTCGACGCCGAAGGTGACGGTGGCGACGGCGTGCACCAGGCCGCCGAGCGCGCCGCCGACGATGCCGGCCGCGGCCGCCAGCCAGGGGCCGTGCTGCCAGCCCACCCAGCCGGCCGCGAACGAGCCGAGCATCATCATGCCTTCGAGACCGATGTTGATCACGCCGGCCCGCTCGGCCCACAGACCGCCCAGACCGGCCAGCCCGATCGGTACGGCGGCGCTCAGCGCGGCCCCGAACTGGCCGGCGGAGGTGAGGTCCTGGGCGCCGGTGACGGCCCGCAGGACGGAGACCGCGACCAGCCCGCCGGCGACGATCAGCAGGATCCAGGGGTAGGTCAGCTTCCGTTTGCCGCCGCCCTTACCGGGGACCGCGAGCTTGGTCGCGGACTTGAGCTCCGTACTCACGCCGACACCTCCGGCTTGTCGCTCTTGTCAGAGTTCGTCGTGGAGTCCGTCGTGCGGGCCAGTACGGCCAGCTCCTCGCCGACCTTGCGCTGCTGCAGGCGCAGCCCGTAGCGGCGGACGACCTCGTAGGCGATGACCACGCAGAGCACGATCACGCCCTGGATGACGCCGACGATCTCCTGGGCGTAGCCCTCGAACTCCAGCCGGGAGCCGGTGCGGTCGAGGAACGCCCACAGCAGTGCGCCGAAGGCCATGCCGACGGGGTGGTTGCGGCCCAGCAGGGCGATGGCGATGCCGGTGAAGCCGATGCCGGCGGGGAAGTCCGTGCCGTACTGGAACGACTCGCCGAGCAGGGTCGGCATGCCGACCAGGCCGGCCGCGGCGCCGGACAGCAGCATGCTGATGACGACCATCCGCTTGACGCTGACGCCGCTGGCCTCGGCGGCCGGCTCGGAGGCGCCCACCGCCCGCAGGTCGAAGCCGAAGCGGGTGCGGTTGATCAGGAACCAGTACAGGGCGCCGGCCACCACCGCGATCAGCACGAAGCCCTCGACCGGCTTGGGGTGGGTCGGGAAGGAGAAGAAGTGGCTGGACTCCGGCAGGAACGTGGTGTGCAGGAGGTTGCCGTCCTTGACGGCGAGCCGCCCGTCCTGGAGGAAGTAGCCGATCACCGAGGCTGCGATGGAGTTCAGCATGATGGTGGTGATCACCTCGCTGACCCCGCGGGTGGTCTTCAGCAGACCCGCGATGGCCGACCAGATCGCGCCCACCAGCATCGCGATGACGATGAGGAGGATGATCTGGAGGGCGCCGGGCAGGGCGATCGCCCCGCCGACCGCGGCGGCGGCGAAGGCGGCCAGCCGGTACTGCCCGTCCACGCCGATGTTGAAGAGGTTCATCCGGAAGCCGACGGCCACCGCGAGCGCCGAAAGGTAGTACGGCACCGCCTTGTTGATGATCCAGACCTGGCTGTCGCTGTAGTGGCCGTAGTCGGCCATGATCCCGTAGGCCCGGAACGGGTTCTCGCCGGACGCCAGGAAGACCAGCGAGCTGATCACTATCGCGGCGACGATCGCCAGCACCGGCGCGGCCAGGCCCAGCAGGACCCTGTCGCGGGCGGCACTGCGGGCGAGGGCGTCGACGGCCGGGTTCTTCCGGGCCGTCGGCGTGGGGGTGGACGTGCTCACTTCTCGTCACCTCCCGGCGCGGCGGCGGTCTCGTCCGACGCGCTGAGGTGGCCGCTGGCGGCACCGGTCATGGCGGAGCCCAACTCCTCCGGGGTGATCACGGCGGGGTCGGCGTCGGCGACCAGTCGGCCCCGGTACATCACCCGCAGGGTGTCGGACAGCCCGATCAGCTCGTCCAGGTCGGCAGAGATCAGCAGGACCGCCAGGCCCTCCCGGCGCGCGGCGCGGATCTGCTCCCAGATCTGCGCCTGGGCTCCGACGTCGACCCCGCGGGTGGGGTGGGCGGCGATCAGCAGCTTGGGGTGGTGGCTCATCTCGCGGCCGACGATCAGCTTCTGCTGGTTGCCGCCGGAGAGCGAGGCCGCGGTGACCTCGATGCCGGGGGTGCGGACGTCGTACTCGGCGACGATCCGCTCGGTGTCCCGGCGGGCGCCGGCCAGGTCGAGGAGCCGGCCCTTGCTGTTGGGGCGCTCGGTGACGTGGCCGAGGATGCGGTTCTCCCACAGCGGGGCGTCCAGCAGCAGGCCGTGCCGGTGGCGGTCCTCGGGGACGTAGCCGATGCCGCTCTCGCGCCGGGCGCGGGTGGAGGAGCGCGAGAGGTCCTTGCCGTCCAGGGTGACGGTGCCGCCGTCGGGCGTGCGGGTGCCCATGACGGCCTCGACCAGCTCGGCCTGCCCGTTGCCCTCGACCCCGGCGACGCCCAGCACCTCGCCCTTGCGGATGGTGAACGAGATGCCGTCCAGCACCGTGCGGACCACACCGTCGGAGTCGGTGGCCGACAGCCGCAGGTCGCGGACGGCGAGCATCTCCTCGTCGGTGACGGTCGACTCCCGGGTCTCCGGGGACGGCAGTTCGCTGCCGACCATCAGCTCGGCGAGCTGCTTGGGGGTGGTCGCGGCCGGTTCGACGGAGGCGACCGTGGTGCCGCGCCGGATGACGGTGATGTCGTCGGCGACCGAGAGCACCTCGCCCAGCTTGTGCGAGATGAAGATGACGGTCAGGCCCTCGGACTTCAGCTCCCGCAGGTTGTCGAAGAGTGCGTCGACCTCCTGCGGGACGAGGACCGCGGTCGGCTCGTCGAGGATCAGCGTCCGGGCGCCGCGGTAGAGGACCTTGAGGATCTCCACCCGCTGCCGGTCGGCGACGCCGAGGTCCTCGACGAGCACGTCCGGGCGGATGTTGAGGCCGTAGGCGTCGGAGAGTTCACGTATCCGTGCGCGGGCGGCGCCGCCGATGCCGTGCAGCTTCTCCGCACCGAGGACGGTGTTCTCCAGGACGGTGAGGTTGTCGGCGAGCATGAAGTGCTGGTGCACCATGCCGATGCCGCGGGCGATGGCGTCGCCCGGGGAGTGCAGGGTGACCTGTTCGCCGTCGAGCGCGATGGTGCCCTCGTCCGGCTTCTGCATGCCGTAGAGGATCTTCATCAGGGTCGACTTGCCGGCGCCGTTCTCGCCGCAGAGGGCGTGGACGGTGCCGCGGCGGACCGTGAGGTGGATGTCGTGGTTGGCCACGACGCCGGGGAACCTTTTGGTGATTCCGCGGAGTTCTACAGCAGGGGCGTCCGGACCGGGCGGGCTGCTGCTGGTGGGCGCTGCGTTGATGGCGCACTCCCCTCAGGGACGAAGGAGCGGAGAAGAGGAAGACGGGGAAGAAGGGGGAGAAGAGGGAGAAGCGGACGGGCGCGGGGACGGAAGCGTGGAGGGGGACGAGGGGCCGGCGGCGGCCCCGCGGGGCGCCCGGGCGCGCCCCCGAGAGGGCTACGGCTTCGGCGTCTCCCTGACCTTCACCTGCCCCTCGATGATCTTCTTCCGGGCCGCGTCGATCTGCGGCTGGATGTCCTTGATGAAGCCGCCGGAGGTGGCGAGCGAGACGCCGCCGTGCTTCAGGTCGTAGGTGTGGATGCCGGTCAGCGGCCGGTGCTCCTGGTAGCTCTTGATGAGGTCGAAGACCGCCACGTCGACGTTCTTCACCACGGAGGTCAGGATGTGGTCCTTGTAGCGGGCCAGTCCGGGCTGCTGGTACTGGTCGGAGTCCACGCCGATCCCCCAGGCGCCCTTGACCTTGCTGATCGCCTCGATCGAGCCGGCGCCGGACTGCCCGGCGGCGGTGTAGATCACGTCGATGCCGCTGTCGAGCATGCCCTGGGCCTTGGCCTTGGCGGCGGCCGGGTCGTTGAAGCCCTTGTCGTTGTTCGGGTACAGGTACTGCGAGACGACCTTGGCCCTGGGGTCGGTGTCGCGCACGCCCTGTTCGAAGCCGGCCTGGAACTTCTGGATCAGCGCGTTGTTCACGCCGCCGATGAAGCCGACCCGGTGCGTTTTGCTCTTCAGCGCGGCCGCGACGCCGGCCAGGTACGACCCCTCGTGCTCGGCGAAGACCATGGCGTCGACGTTCTTGCCGGTCGGCACCGCGTCGACGACGCCGAAGTTGGTGTCCGGGAAGTCCTTGGCGACGTTCTGCACGGACTGGCTGTAGGCGAAGCCGACCCCGATCACCGGGTTGTAGCCGGCCTCGGCGAAGGAGGTCAGCCGCTGCTCGCGGTCGGCCTCGGTCTCGCCGTTCTTCGCGGTGAGCATCTTGACCTTGACGCCCAGCCGCTGCCGGGCGTTCTCCGTACCGCGGGCGGCGGCCTCGTTGAACGAGTGATCGTCCCGCCCGCCGATGTCGAAGGCCAGCCCGACGCCCGCGTGCTTCGCGCGGTTGGCCTCGGCGAAACTCTGGCCGCAGGCGGTGGCGGTGAGCGCGAGACACGCGGTGGCGGTGGCCGCGGCGACAACCCTGATGACCCGACGCACGGGGCCTTCCCTTCGCTGTAAGCGCCCCCAGTGGCGCTGGCTTGTCGGGAGATTAACGCGCGTAGACCTGGCGCAAAACCCTCCATGGCGTCGCCGTTATCGATTCGTCTCTCAGGGAACCGGCCGGAAACACTGCGGGCGGCCGACCAGTGGCCGGCCGCCCGGGGTGGCGGGGTGTGGCGCGATCTTTGCGGTCGCCGCCGGGCTCAGGGCTCAGGGCTCAGAGCAGCGCCGCCGCGGTGAACAGCTCCACCCCCGCGGTGATCGCGTACTCGTCGACGTCGAAGTCGCCGCGGTGCAGGTCGAGGCTGCTCAGCTCGCCGGGCGGGCGGACGCCGAGGCGGGCCATGGCGCCCGGGACGTGTTCGAGATACCAGGAGAAGTCCTCGCCGCCAAGGGACTGCTCGGTGTCCTCGACGGCCTCGGCACCGCGGCGGGCGGCCATCGCGTCGGTGAGCAGCTGGACGCTGCCCGGTTCGTTGACGACCGGCGGGACGCCGCGGACGTAGTCGATCTGGGACTTGGCGCCGTACAGGGTGGCGACCTCGTCGATCGCGGCGTGGACGAGGTCGGGCGCCTGCCGCCAGGCGGCGAGGTCCAGGCAGCGGACGGTGCCGGAGAGCACGGCGCGCTGCGGGATGACGTTGCAGGCGTGGCCGGTCTCCAGGCGGCCCCAGGTGACGGCGAGGCCGGCCCGGGCGTCGATGCGGCGGCCGAGCAGCGCCGGGACGTCGACGGCGACCCGGGCGGCGGCGGTGACCATGTCGGTGGTCAGGTGCGGGCGGGCGGTGTGGCCGCCGGGCCCTTCGAGGGTGATCTCCAGCCGGTCGCAGGCGGAGGTGATCGCGCCGGTGCGCAGGCCGATCCGGCCGGCGTCCACCCGCGGGTCGCAGTGCACGGCGAGGATCTGCCCGACGCCGTCCAGCACCCCGCAGGCGACGGCCTCGGCGGCGCCGCCGGGCAGGACCTCCTCGGCGGGCTGGAAGAGCAGCCGCACCGGACGCGGCAGCCGGCCCTCCCTGGCCAGCTCGGCGAGGACCAGGCCGGTGCCGAGCACGACGGTGGTGTGCACGTCGTGGCCGCAGGCGTGGGCGCGGCCGGGGATCGTGGAGGCGTAGTCGACGGTCTTGGTGTCGGGGATGGGGAGGGCGTCGATGTCCGCGCGGAAGGCCAGCCGCCCACCGGCCGCGCCGCCCGCGCCGTCCGCGGGTCCGCAGTCCGAACCGATGTCGCATACGAGGCCGGTGCCGGTGGCGAGGGCGCGGGGGCGCAGCCCGGCCTGCTCCAGGCGGTCCTTGATCGCCGCGGTGGTCCGGAACTCCTGGTTGCCGAGCTCGGGGTGCATGTGCAAGTCGCGGCGGAACGCGATGAGTTCGGCGCGTAGGGCCTCGGAGAGCGTGCCGGGCAGGGCGGGGGCGTGCGGGGCTTCGACGGCGCGGGACATCAGTTGGTTCACCCGTTGAAGGTTACGGGCCCGAACGGGGCAACTGGCCCTCGATCAACAAAAGTTCAGCCCCTCAGGGGAAGAAATTTTAGGCAGCTGGGTGCATGGACAGTTTTTGGTACGGGTATGGACGGAGGTTTGATCGAGGCCGCATCACGGCTTCGTCAAGCTTCATCGTCCGCTGTCAGGTTCGGTCGGATTCAGCCCCGGACAGTCGCCGTACGTCCGGCGCGGTGCCGGTGACGCCGTCGAGGAAGCCCTGGGCGCGCGGGGAGGCGTGTGCGGTGAGCCAGGCGGGGTCGATGTCGCAGACCGCGACCTGGACTCCGGTGCCCTGGAGGGCCAGTGGCAGGGTGTGCACGACGGTGGAGGGGAAGCTGAGGATCAGCCGGCCCACCGGGCCGCGGCGGGCGATCAGTTCGAGGGGGAGGTCGGGGCGGACCACCTCCAGGCCGGTCTCGGTGGCGAGCCGGTGGAGCTTGCCGGCGCGCTCCCTGCGGTGCGCGAAGTAGCGGGTGGCGCCGTGCGTCCGGGCCAGCCGGCCGACCGCGGCGAGATAGCGGTCGGTGTCGACGACGCCGGTCTCGACGAGCGAGGTGCCGACGATGTCGGCGGTGCGGGTCAGCCGCGGCGGGCCGAAGCGGCCGCGGGTCCAGGCGAAGTCGTTGGCGGTGACGGCCATCCCGTCGGGCACCTCGACCGGCATGGAGCTGAAGAGGGCGACGGTGCGGCGGCGCCGGGCGCCGTCGGGGCCGGGGGTGAGGCGGCGGCGGGCGGCGCCGGCGAACGGTGCGAAGAGCAGGTCGCGGGGGCCGCGCCCGGCGCCGTGCCGGTGCCAGCGCACCAGCCGTTCGCCGCGGGCGAGTTGGCCGATGAACTCCATGGTGGCGGTGCCGTCGTCGACCACCACCAGGTCGCGGGCGCGGGCCAGTCCCAGCAGCAGCTGGACGTAGCGGGAGAACGGGTCGCCGAGGACGATCCGGTGGGCCCGGCGGAGCAGCGGGGCGAGGCCGCCGACGGTGCGCAGCGGGGCGGCGGTGCCGCCGCGGGCCTCTTCCCAGCGCACGGTGTGGCCCTCGTCGCGGGCGAGTTCGGCCATCCGGCGCAGCTGGCCGCGGGTCATCGGGTCGTGCGGGGCGAGCACGACGGCGGTGAGGGCGGCGGGCTCGCCGGTGCGGGCGGCGCTGTGCGCCCATTCGAGGACGTTCAGCAGCTGGACCGGGCTCTCGACGAAGGCGAGGGTGCCGGTGTCCACACGGGCGGTGTCCGCGGAGGCCGTGGTCATGTCGTCACCGGTGGGTTCGGTCCGCTTGCGCTGCCGGGGGATGCCGAGGAGACGGCGGGCGGGAGTCCCCGCCGTCTCCTCGGGCGGGACCGCTCCGCCTGCGGCGCGGGTCCCTTCGGATGAGGCCACGTGGCGAACTCCTGTCGGCCGGGGGCCGGTCAGACGGTGGCCGGCTCGCGGTCGGCGGCCTCGGCCGCCTCCGCCGCCTCCGCCTCGGCGACCACGCCGGCGACCCGGCGCAGCTTCTTCATCGGGCCCAGCTCGCTCGCGTAGACCTTCTTGACGCCGTCGCCGAGGGACTGCTCGATGGTGCGGATGTCGCGGACCAGCCGGGTCAGGCCCTGCGGCTCGACGGAGGCGGCCTGGTCCGAGCCCCACATGGCGCGGTCGAGGGTGATGTGCCGCTCGACGAAGGCGGCGCCGAGGGCGACCGCGGCGAGGGTGGTCTGCAGGCCGGTCTCGTGGCCGCTGTAGCCGATCGGGACGTTGGGGTACTCGGCCTGGAGGGTGTGGATCATACGGAGGTTGAGCTCCTCCGCCTTGGCCGGGTAGGTGCTGGTGGCGTGGCAGAGGACGATGTTGTCGCTGCCCAGGACCTCGACGGCGTGCCGGATCTGCTTCGGGGTGGACATGCCGGTCGACAGGACGACGGCGCGGCCGGTGGCGCGCAGGGCGCGCAGCAGCTCGTCGTCGGTGAGCGAGGCGGAGGCGACCTTGTAGCAGGGCACGTCGAACTTCTCCAGGAACGCGACGGACTCCACGTCCCAGGGGGAGGCGAACCACGCGATGCCGCGCTTGTCGCAGTACGCGTCGATGGCGCGGTAGCCGTCCTCGTCGAACTCCACGCGGTGGCGGTAGTCGATGTAGGTCATCCGGCCCCAGGGGGTGTCGCGTTCGACGTCCCACTGGTCGCGCGGGGTGCAGATCTCCGGGGTCCGCTTCTGGAACTTGACGGCGTCGCAGCCGGCGTCCGCGGCGGCGTCGATCAGCCGGTACGCGTTCTCCAGGTCGCCGTTGTGGTTGATGCCGATCTCGCCGGTGACGTAGACGGGGCGGCCGGGACCGACCTCGCGGTCGCCGAGGGAGCGGAGGCGGGAGTTGCTGCTCATGGGCGGTTCCTTCGTTCTGTCCGGGGGTGGTGGGGCAGGGGGTCTGGGGCGGGTGCGGGGGCCGGCGGCCTCAGAGGGACGGGCCCAGCAGCCAGCCGGCGATCTCGCGGACGGCGCCGCTGCCGCCGGGGGTGGCGGTGACCGCGCGGGCCGCGCCGCGCACCACGTCGTGGGCCGAGGCGACCGCCACCGGCCAGCCGACGAGGTCGAAGCAGGGCAGGTCGTTGACGTCGTTGCCGACGTAGAGCACCCGCTCGGGGGTGACGCCGGCCTCCTCGCACCACTGCTTGAGGGCGATGTCCTTGCGGTCGATGCCGTGCAGGACGGGCACCTTCAGCTTGCGGGCGCGGGCGGCGACCACCGGGTTCCGCTCGGTGGAGAGGATCAGAAGTTTCAGTCCCGAGCGGCGCAGCGCGGCGATCCCCAGGCCGTCGCCGCGGTGCACGGCGACGGTCTCCCGGCCGTCGGCGTCGACCAGCACCCGGTCGTCGGTCTGGGTGCCGTCGAAGTCGAGGACGACGGCGTCGATGTCGTCACTGGTCGGGAGGGCGGTGGGAGAAGAGCCGACCAGCGCGCCGGGGCGGGGCCCGTCCAGCAGGGGGGCGAGCGCGCGGGCGCGGGCCAGGTCGTGCGGGTCGTCGATCTCCAGCACCCGGGCCGGGTCGGTGCGGACCAGTTCGGTGCGGCCGAAGAAGCGGTGGCCGGCGGCGCGGAAGCCGGCCGCGTCCATGGCGTAGGCGGCGCCGGTCTCCAGCAGGTCCTGCGGGCGGTCCTGGCGGCGCGGCCGGAAGGACTTGTCGTGGTTGACGCCGTGGCCGCCGGTGGCCTGTGGGGCGGCGGGGTCATCGGGGTCGGCGTCCCGCCAGACGAAGCCGTGGAACGGGGCGACGGTCAGCGCGCTGTCCGCGCCGCCCTCGACGACCGCCGCGGCCACCGCGTCGATCTCCTCGCTGACCAGGAACGGGCTGGTGCACTGGACGAGCAGCACCGCGTCGACGGGGCGGCCCGCCTCGGCCTCGTAGGCGTCCATGGCGTGCCGGACCGCGGCCTCGCTGGTGGCGGTGTCGCCGGCGAGGTCGCCGGGGCGGCGTATGACCACCGCGCCGGCGCCGCGCGCGGCGGCCGCGATCCCCGCGTCGTCGGTGGAGACGACCACGTCGGTGACGAGCCGGGCGGCGCGGCACTCCCGGACCGCGCGGGCCACCAGGGGCACGCCCCCGACGGCGGCGAGGTTCTTGGCGGGGACGCCCTTGGAGCCGCCGCGGGCGGGGATGACGGCCACAACGGTGGGGGGCATGGGGCTCTCCTCGGTCGGGTGGGGGCTCACAGTTGCCCCCAGCGGCGGATGGCCGGGGCGACGCGCTGGACGCCGTGCCGGTAGGCGCCCCGGGCGGCCTCGCGGACCGTGTGGCGGGCGAACTGCCGCAGCCCGCCGGCCTCCTGGGGCGCGTCGCGGTATCCGGCGAGCGGCGCGCCGTGCGGGTCCAGGCCGTGGCGGGCGAGGATGCCGGGCAGGTAGCCGGGGGCGGTGCGGGGTGTGTAGTACGGGGTGAGCGGCGGCAGCCGGTCGGCGGCGGCCAGCTCGGCGACCCGGTCGCGGGCGGCGTCGAAGGCGTGCTCGTACGTCCCGTCCGCCACGACTCCCTGGCGGGCCAGCCACTCCGGGTCGGGCCGCGGGCGGTGGCCGGCGTCGAGCTGGTCCCAGGAGGCCAGGCAGCCGGAGCCGAGGAAGTGGTGGTTGCCGAGGACCTCGCGGACACCGAGGTCGGTGAGGACGGCGGTGGGGATGCCGCGGTGCAGGGACTCCAGGGCGGCGGTGGAGCTGACCGTGACCATCAGGTCGGTGCGGTCCAGGACCTCGCCCATGTTCCCGTACACCAGGCGGCAGTTGGCGGGCAGTCCGCCGGGGATTCGGGCGGCGAGCTTCTGGTAGGGCAGTTCCTCGACGTGGGTGGTGTGCTCGCCGGGCTTGCTGCGGAGCTTGACCAGCACCTCGCGGCCGGGGTGTCTGCGGGCGTGCTCAACCGCCCGTCTCAGCAGGTACGTTCGCGCCTCGCGGGTCTCCGGGACGGAGGGCTGGGCGGCGAACACCACGGTGTAAGGCCGGCGTTCGTGCTCCGCGGCGGAGGCGTGCTCCTCGTAGGGGGCACCGCCGAGGAAGGGCAGGGCGCACTCCACGACGCCGTCGTCCGGTGCGCCGACGCCGCGGTAGACCGCGCGGAACCGCTCCGCGTCGTGCCGGGAGTTGGCGAGCACCACGTCCGCGCCGTGCCGCAGCAGCAGGCCGTCGGCGAGCTTCTCGTAGACCACGCCGACATAGCCGGTGACGACGACGGGGCGGCGCGCCCCGGCGGGGTCCACGGTGCGCCAGGCGTGTGCCAGGCCGTGCAGCATCGCCTGGACGGCGCCGCCTACGCAGGCCAGCACCAGTACGTCGCGGCCGGCGCGGTCCCCGTCCTCCGCGCCGCGCGCCATCACGTCGAGGAAGTCGACGCCCCGGATCTCCCGCAGCGCGTCCACGCGGGCACCGACCTCGCCGAGCTGGCGGACGGTGGGGGTGGCGCGGCCGCGGAGGAGGTAGCCGTCGAGCCGGGCGTCCGGGCCGAGGCGGCGCGCGGTCAGCGCGCCCCACTTCCAGCGGGTGTCCGAGTCGGCGAGCACCGCGATCCGCGGTGCGGAATGGGTACGTGAGGGCACGTCGAAGACGCTAGAAAGGCACGACGGTCGGCGGGCCAACTGGGCAGCAACAAAGGGTTAACAGCCGACCGACGAATCCCGAACCCGCCCTCATACCGTCCGGTCACCGGCGCGGTTAACCATCCCGCCATTCTTCGTTCACCGCCAAGTACGCACCGCGTCAAGACGAATGCCGGGCGCCGCACCTAACGTCACGGGGGTGGTCAAGCTCTCCGTCGTCGTGCCGTTCTACAACGTGCAGACATACGCGCCCGATACTCTGAAAAGCCTGGCGGCGAACTCCCGCGAGGATTTCGAATTCCTGCTCGTCGACGACTGTTCACGCGACGAGACACCGGAGATCCTCGCCCGCGCCGCGGCGGACCTCCCGGGCGCCCGGGTGCTGCGGCACGAGCAGAACGGCGGCCTGGCCACCGCCCGGAACACCGGCCTGGACGCGGCCCGCGGCGAGTACCTCACCTTCCTCGACGGAGACGACTGGCTGGCCCCCGGCTACTACCCCGAACTCCTCTCCGTCATCGAGGAGTTGGGCTGCGACTTCGTACGGACGGACCACGTCCAGTGCACCGCCAAGGCGCGCACCGTGCACCGGGTCCCGCACGGCCGGCGCGGGGTGGTGCTGGATCCGCGGCGCGTGATCCTGCCCGCCGACCGCTCCACCTCGGTGGACTACGCCTACGCCTGGGCCGGGATCTACCACCGCCGGCTGCTCGACGACGGGCTGCTGCACTTCACCGACGGACTGCGCACCGCGGAGGACCGGCCATGGATCTGGCGGCTGCACCGCGAGGCCAAATCCATGGCGGTGACCGGCCTGTTGGGAGTTTTCTACCGGCGCGGGGTGGCGTCCTCGCTGACCCAGATCGGCGATGTCCGGCAATTGGACTTCATCCGCGCTTTCGATCAGGTGATCGAGGAAACGGCGCGGGATCGCGACGCGCAGCTGCTGCTGCCGAAGGCGGTGCGCACCTATTGCGCGATCATTTCCCACCACCTCGGCTCGATCGAACGATTCGAGCCGGCGGTCGCCCGTAAATTGCGGGCGATGAGCGCCGCGGCCATGACACGCATGCCGCAGGACGTACTGAAGGAAGCCCTGGATTCCATGGATGTACAGCGCGCGTCCCGGCTGCGCCGACTGCGCCGCCGCCCTCTGCCCGCGGAGGTCGCCGCCTGATGCCCGCCCGGCCCCGTACCCAGATCTTTCTGGCGTCCACCCTCTACGGAGCGGCGACCCTGGCCGCCGCCCTGGACGCCGACCTGTTCGCCCCGGCCGACCGCCGGCTGCTGCTGATCAGCAACAACGCGACGACCCCGGAGACCACCCCGGCGCTGGACACGATGCCCGGTTTCGAGCGGCTGCGCGCCCGCTTCGACCGCGTCCTGTCCTGGAACGAGACGATCCGCCCCTTCCACCCCGGCGGCTGGTCTCCGCGCCCCGACGACGTCCCACTGTGGGAGCGGTACCTGCGGCTGTTGTGGGGGCTGGACGACGACGAGGTCGAGCTGGTCGTGGAGTCGATCCAGGTCAACCCGGCGCCGGCGCTGGCCCACCTCTTCCCGGACGCCCCCGTGGACGTCTACGCCGACGGCCTGATGAGCTACGGCCCCACCCGCAACAAGCTCGACCCGCTGGTCGGCACCCGGGTCGGCCGACTCCTCCACCTCGATCTGGTGCCGGGCCTCACGCCCCTCCTCCTCACCGAGTTCGGGGTCGAACCGGTCATCGTGCCGACCGACGCCTTCACCAAGGTGCTGGCCGAACTCGCCGACGACGGCGAGGCGTCGGGCGATCTGGCCGGTGTCCCGGAGGGCGCGGCGCTGCTGCTCGGCCAGTACTTGTCGGCGCTGTCCATCCTCACCCCGCAGGAGGAAGAGGAGCTACACGTCCGGATGGTGCGCGGCGCGGCCGAGCGGGGCCACCGCGAGATCGTCTTCAAGCCGCACCCGTCTGCGCCGGCCCGCTGGTCGCGGCTGCTGGAGCGGGAGGCGGAGAAGCTGGCGGTCTCGCTGACCGTGCTGGACCGGCCGGTGCTCGCCGAGGTCGTCTACCAACGAGCCCGGCCCGCGCTGGTGGCCGGCTGCTTCTCCACCGCGCTGCTGACCGCGTCCGCCTTCTACGGCCTGCCGGTCGCCCGCACCGGCACCGGACTGCTGCTGGAGCGTCTGTCGCCGTACCAGAACAGCAACCGGGTGCCGGTGACGCTGGTGGACGCGCTGGTGCCGGACCTCGCCGACCGGAGCGACGCCCCGCGCGCCACCGCCGCCCCGCAGGACGTCGGCCCGCTGGTCACCGCCGTCGGCTACGCGATGCAGCACCAGATCTACCCGCACCTGCGCCCGGCCGCCGAACGCTACCTGGCCGCCCATCTGAGCCCGCACACCCGGCGGTACTTCAAGCGCCGCCGGCTCACCGCGCTGGCGCTGCCCGGCGCGATCCCGTCCCAGCTGTCGTTCATCCCGCGCAACGCCGCCCTCCGCCGGGTGGCGCGCCGGGCCCGGGCCGTGCAGCGCCGACTGAGGAAGCGCGGTCTCAAGAAGTGGACCGCCGCCTGATGACCACCGCCACCCCGGACGTCACCCCGGCCGGTGCCCCGGCAGGTGCCCCGTCCGCCGCCCGGGACACCGCGACACCGGGCCCGGTTCGCGGCCGCACCGGCGGTGCCGCCCGCCTCCGCGCCCTGGACGGACTGCGCCTGATCGCCGCCCTCATGGTCGCCGCCTACCACTACGGCGGCCGCAACGGCGACATCTCCCGCGCCTGGGGCGGCTCCCCCACCCACCAATTCCCATACTTCTCCTCGGCGTTCGCCTACGGCTGCCTGGGCGTCCAGATCTTCTTCGTCATCAGCGGCTTCGTCATCTGCCTGAGCGGCTGGGGGCGGACCCTGCGCTCCTTCGTCGCCTCCCGCATCAGCCGCCTGTACCCCGCCTACTGGGCGGCGATCCTCCTCGTCACCGCCGTCTTCGCACTCCCCTGGGTCGCCTTCAAGGCGCTCGCGCCCAGCGAGGTGCTGACGAACCTCACGATGCTCCAGTACCCGCTGGGCGTGCACCGGGTCCTCGGCGTCTGCTGGACCCTCTGGGCCGAGATGCGCTTCTACGCCCTCTTCGCGCTGTGCGTCGTCCTGCCGGGCGCCACCCGCGGCCGGGTCGTCCTCTTCTGTGCCGGCTGGACGCTGGCCGCCGCCCTGGCCCAGTCCGCCCACGAACCGTTCCTCACCACCGTCCTCATGCCCCAGTACGCCCCGTTCTTCATCGGCGGCGTCGGCCTGTACCTGCTCCACCGCTTCGGCCCCCGGGACCCGGTCGCCTGGACGATCGTGCTGGTCAGCTGGCTGATCGGGCAGCACTACGCAGTCGCAGGACTCTGGCACGCGCCGTCCGCACACGCCTTCTCCTACCGCTCGGCCACCGTCATCATCGCCATCGTCACCCTCGGCTTCGCCGCGGTCGCCGCCGTCGCCCTGGGCGCGTTCCGCCGGGCCGACTGGCGCTGGCTGACCGTCGCCGGCGCACTGACCTACCCCTTCTACCTCGTCCACGAACACCTGGGCTGGGTCGTGATCGGCGCCCTCCACCGCGGCGCCGGCGTCCCCTCGTACGCCACGCTGCTGCTGACGGTGGGGCTGATGCTGGCGCTGGCGTGGGCGCTGCACCGCTGGGTGGAACGACCCCTGACGCCACGCCTGCGCGGGGCGATCGACCGGCGGCGCTAGAGGGCGCTTCTAACGGATCTCCGCGCCGTCAGAAGCACCACCCCAGCAACCGCCCTCAACCCCCGCTGTTCTTCACGTAGTTGGCCTCGATGCCGGCCACGATGATCTGCATCCCGACCTGGAATGCTTCCTCGGTACCACCGAAGAGCGTCCGGCCCGCGCGCGCGGCGAGCGGGTACGTCCCGCCCAGCCGGCGCTCGCGGTCGTCGAGGTCGTAGGCCGGATCCCGGACCTCCGGGTGCACGGGGTCGGGGTGTACCGACTGCTCCTCTATGACCATCCCGATCGTGTAGTTGTAGGCGGTCCACCAGGCGCGGGCCGCCTCCTCCAGGGTGAAGCCGACCGCGGTGAAGTGGCTGAGGAAGAGTTCCATCGGGGCGGCGAAGCTGTCGTCCGTCATCCGCGTACCGGCGACGACCTTGCCGCCGTCGCGGTAGGTGAGCAGCTCCCGGCGGAGCGCGGCGCAGCTGCGCAGCAGCATCTCCTGCCACGACGGCCAACGGCCGTCCGGCCCCGGCCCGCCCGCCGGCATCACCGACCGGAAGAGCCGCCGGAAGATCTCGGTGGCCATCTCGTCCAGCAGCTCCTGCTTGTTCTTGAAGTGCCAGTAGAGGGCCGGCGCCTGGACGTCGAGCTCCTTGGCGAGCCGCCGGAGCCGCAGCCCCTCGAGCCCGTCCTCGTTCAGGAGGCGGAGGGCGGTCTCCACCACCTGTGTCCGGTCGATTCGCGATGCCATGGTGACAACTTAACATCGTTAAGGGTTGACAACTTAACACCGTTAAGCGGATGCTGTGCGCCATGGAACTTAACACTGTTAAGGAAGCCCATGCGGGATCCGGCCTGTCCGCGGATGTCGACGTCCTGATATCCGGCGCCGGCCCGACCGGCCTCGCGCTCGCCATCGACCTCGCCCGCCGCGGCGTGACCGCCCTGCTCGTCGAGCGGCAGCCCACCCTCTCCCGCGGCGCCCGCGGCACCGGCATCCAGCCGCGCACCCAGGAGGTCTACGACGACCTCGGCGTACTCCCCGCCGCGCAAGCCGCCGGCGGCCTCTACCCGCCCATGGGCCTGTGGGAGGACGGCCGAATCGTCCGCACCCACCAGATGATCGAGCGGGTCGCCCCGACCCCGTCCACGCCCTACTCCGACGCCCTGATGCTCCCCCAGTGGCGCAACGTCGAACTGCTCCACGCCCGCCTCCGGGAACTGGGCGGCGACGTCCAACTCTCCACCGAACTCACCGACTTCACCCAGGACTCCGACGGCATCACCGCCCGCCTCACCAGCCCCGACGGCGGCCTCCGCACGGTCCGCGCCCGCTACCTCGTGGCCTGCGACGGCGGCGGCAGCACCATCCGCAAGCACCTCGCCGTCCCCATGAACGGCCCCGAACTCGCCCCCGGCCACGCAATCCTCGCCGACGTCCGCCTCGACGGCCTGGACCGCGACCACTGGCACCGCTGGACGCTGCCCACCGGCGGCTTCCTCACCCTCCTCCCGCTGGCCGGCACCGACGACTTCCAGATGCTCGCCGCCGCGGCCACCGCAGAGCCGGACACCTCCCACGAAGCGGTCCGCGCCCTCATCGCCGCGCACACCCACCTCACCACCGACCAAGTCCGCGAGGTCCTCTGGACCTCCCTCTACCGCCCCAAGGCGGGCATGGCCGACGCCTACCGCCACGGCCGGGTCTTCCTCGCCGGCGACGCCGCGCACATCCACTCCCCGGCCGGCGGCCAGGGCCTCAACACCAGCGTCCAGGACGCCTACAACCTCGGCTGGAAGCTCGGCCAGGTACTCCGACACGGCGCCCCCGACGCCCTCCTCGACACCTACGAGACCGAGCGCCGCCCGCTCGCCGCCCGCATCCTGGAGACCAGCACCCGCCTGCACCGCTCAGGCAGCCTCCACCGCGGCCGCGACCTCCACCAGCTCGACATCAGCTACCGGAACAGCCCCCTCACCCGCGAACTCCGCCCCGACCTCCCCTCCGACGCCCTCACCGCCGGCGACCGCGCCCCCGACGCCCCCTGCACCACCCCCGACGGCACCCGTGTCCGCCTGTTCGACATCCTCCGCGGCCCCCACTTCACCGTCCTCGCCCTGGACGCCCCGACGTTCGAGCCCCCCACGCACACCACCCCCGGCCTCCTCCGCACCATCCACACCACCGGCCCCACCCCCGACCTCCTCGACCCCGACAACCACCTCCACACCGCCTACGGCACCACCCCGACCGTCTACCTCATCCGCCCGGACGGCTACGTGGCGGTGGCGGCCCCGCCGGAAACCGCCGCGTCCGCCATCACGGAGGCACTGGAGACACACTTCACCGCGGCCCGACCCCGGGTCGCGGCCTGACAAGCCACCCCGACTAGGCGCCATCGCCATCGCCAGCAAGATCGCCCGCCAGCAAAAGCAACCGGGCACCCCGACTCTTCGAAACCCGGTGGATCCTGGCCAAGTGAGCGTTCAACTCGACGGCCAGCAGGTGAAGTTCACCAGGCGTCCAGCAACGTCCCGCGAGCACGTCACCGGCGTCCTCGATCAACTCGGCCGCCGCATCCATCTGCTCCGCCTCCACCCTGTCGGCGAGACGCGAAACGTACCCGGTCCCAGTCCCGGTACCGCCGAGCAGATAACACGGCTTCCCCTCCGGGCTGGTCCACGGCAACAGCCGCGCGGTGTCCATGGGATTCAGCAAGTTCACGCTCCTCAGCAGCATCGGCCGTGCCCGGGCGGGTCCCACCTACTCGGCCTCGCCCGGGCCTGATCCCTTCATGCTGCTGCCGAACTCACCGCGCGAGTTTCACGGCCTGTGAAACCTCAGGTGATGCCGAGCCACGAGGCGAAGCCGGACAGCGACTCCTTGCCGTACCGCTCCAGGCGGATCAACGCCCGGACGGTTTCCCGTACTTGGGGATGGTTCCTGGTCTGCTCGGGTGCCACTCGGCGTGCCTCCTGGAGCGCGGCGAACGCCTTTTCCCGGTTCCCGTAGTCGAGCCACCCCTTGGCGGCGTCCATGTACCAGCGCCCGGCCCGCACGGGCGCGACGTCCACGGGCAGCCTGGTGCGCCGGGTGAGGCAGCCGACCTCCGGTCCGTCATGCAGTTCCACCGCCACCCCGAGCCGGTGCATCGCCACGTTGGTCGGCCCGAACTCCAGGCCGTAGTGGTTCGCGTCCCGTCCGAGGAGGCGGGCGGCGTCGGCCGCGGCGTCGAGATGCGCACGGGCAGTGGACGCGTTCCCGCCACGCGCGGCGAACATGGCGGAACGCAGATGGACGGAGCCGTGCACGCTGAGCGAGGGCGCGTCCATCCGGCCGATGTCCTCGCCCAGGTCGTGGCGCACGCGGTCCAGCAGCCGCATACCGCGGTCGTAGGCGGCCGCCTGCAGAAACAAGGTGGCTCGCTGCCACTGCGTGCGGCCGACGCGCAGCGGGTCCTGTGACTCCCGCGCTGCCCACTGCACCCGGTCCATGGCTTGGGAACGCAGGTCGAAAAGCCCCACGGCGTACGCGATGGCGGTCACCCCGCTGTACGCCTCGGCGAGCAACCCGAACAGCTTCTCCCGTTCGCCCCCGTCGGCGGAGTGGCAGGCGGCCGACAACTCGTCCAGGAGCGGCGGAAGCATCGTGCCGAGCGTCGCGTAACGGGCCTTCCGGCCGAGCGCGGAGGCTCGCGCGACATCGGCGGCCAGCGCGCCGAAGGACCGGACCGGCAGGTCTTCTTCGGGCAGGTCCCACGACAGCATGGCCGTCTGGATGTCCGGCACGGTCGCGCGCACCCGTCCCCGCTGGGGGTCTTCGTATGGCTGCCCGGTGAGTTGTTCAAGGCGGACCCCGAGCGCGCGGGCGGCACCGGCGGTGAGGGACGGTGTGGCGGGCTTGTGACCGCGCTCCACCTGAGCGATCAGCGACTTCGAACACGGGATGCGCTGGGCGAGTTGGAGCTGCGTCAGGCCACGCGCCTTGCGTGCCGCCGCGATGCGCTGTCCGATGCGCTCGCCGGCGTTCCCACTGGCATAGGGCATCCGGGATTCCCTTCGGATCTCGACGTTTCCGAAGGTACCGCCGGGGTCGTCCGCCGGGGAACGGTGATCGCCCTCCGTCACCCAACGGGGCAGATCGCCACAGCCTTTCCCTGCGCGGTCAGCCACACCTCCTGTACGGAGGGGCCGAAGAGACGCCGCGACCGTGACGCGAAGGGCCGGGCTCACCGGCCTGCCCGGGCCCCGGCTAGACCACCAGCGAGAGCCCCAGTACCCCCACGATCCCCACCACCGAGATCAGCGTCTCCATCAGGGACCAGGTCTTCAGGGTCTGGCCGACGTCCATGCCGAAGTACTCCTTGACCATCCAGAAGCCGGCGTCGTTGACGTGGCTGAAGAAGAGGGAGCCGGCGCCGATGGCGAGGACGAGGAGGGCGGCGTGGGTGGTGCTCATCTGGGCGGCGAGGGGGGCGGTCAGGCCCGCTGCGGAGATGGTGGCGACCGTGGCGGAGCCGGTGACGAGGCGGATGGCGACCGCGATCAGCCAGGCGAGCAGCAGCGCGGAGATGTTCCAGTGCCGGGAGACGTCCAGGATCATCCGGCCGACGCCGGAGTCGACCAGCGTCTGCTTGAAGCCGCCGCCCGCGCCGACGATCAGCAGCACGCCGGCGATCGGGCCGAGCGAGGACTCGACGGTGGACGCGATCCGGCCGCGGGTGAAGCCGGCCGACCGGCCGAGCGTGAACATCGCGACGACGACGGCCGTGAGCAGCGCGATCAGCGGCGAGCCGACGATGTCGAAGACCCGCTGGAGGGAGTCCCTGGGGTCGTCCACCACGACGTCGACCAGGGCCTTGGCCAGCATCATCACCACCGGCAGCAGCACGGTGGCGACGGTGATGCCGAAGCCGGGGCGCTTCGACGGGTCGTCGAAGGTGCGCTCCGCCTGGGAGTCCGCGGGCTCCCCGGACCCGGACCCGGACCCGGAGGAGAACAGCATTTTCTCGGGCGGGACGATGTCGACCCAGCGGGCGGCGTAGCGGGAGAAGAGCGGGCCGGCGACGATCGCGGCGGGGACGGCGATGACGACGCCGAGGGCCAGGGTGACGCCGAGGTTGGCCTTGACCGCGTCGATCGCGGCGAGCGGCCCGGGGTGCGGGGGAATCAGCCCGTGCATCACGGACAGGCCGGCGAGCGCCGGGATGCCGATGCGCATGAGGGAGAAGTTGCCGCGCTTGGCGACCAGCAGCACCACGGGTATCAGCAGGACGATGCCGACCTCGAAGAAGATCGGCAGCCCGACGATCCCGGCGATCAGCACCATCGCCCAGGGCATCACCTTCCCGCCGGCCTTGGCCAGGATCGTGTCGACGATCCGGTCCGCCCCGCCGGAGTCGGCCAGCAGCTTGCCGAGGACGGCGCCCAGCGCGATCAGCACGCCGGTGCCCGCGACCGTCGTGCCGAGCCCGGTGGAGAAGCTGGCGATGGCCTTGTCCAGCGGGGCGCCGGCCACCGCGCCGAGCACCAGCGACCCGATGATCAGCGCCAGGAAGGCGTGCAGCCTGAACTTGGTGATCAGCAGGACGAGAACGGCGATGCCCGCCAGAACGGCGATGCCCAGCTGTGCGTGACCGGCCGAGGTGATGGGCGCGGTCGCGTCCGCTGCGAGCATCTCGACGCTGAGATGTGCCACGGCGATTCCCTTTGTCGGAGGGGTCCTCTGCCAGAAGGACCCCTTGTTGGAAGGGCCCTCGTCGGAGGGGAGGGGGAGAAGGGTGGCCGGGCCCCGTGGGGGAGACGGGGCCCGGCCGGCTCGGGTCCGGCCGGCGCGTCGGGGGTTACGCGGCCGGGGCCGGGCGGCGCAGGGTCGTGACGGCTCGTCCGGCGATCTGCTCGGGGGTGCCGGAGACGTCGACGACCGCGCCGGCCTCGTCGGGCCCGAGCGGTTCAAGGGTGGCGAACTGGGAGTCCAGCAGGGCCGCCGGCATGAAGTGGCCCTGGCGCTCGGCCATCCGCGCCTCGATCAGCGCGCGGTCGCCGGCGAGGTGGAGGAAGACCACGCCCGGGGCGGCGGCCCGCAACCGGTCGCGGTAGGCGCGCTTGAGGGCCGAGCAGCTGACCACCCCGCCGTGGCCGGCGCGGCCGTGCGCCCAAGCGCCGATGGCGTCGAGCCAGGGGCCGCGGTCGGCGTCGTCCAGGGGCGTGCCGGCCGTCATCTTGGCGATGTTGGCCGGCGGGTGGAAGTCGTCACCCTCGGCGTAGGGGACGCCCAGCGCGTCGGCCACCAGGGGGCCGATCGTCGTCTTGCCGGTCCCGGCCACACCCATCACGACGATGACGTCGTCGCTGCCCATCCGGACCATCCGGACCATCCGAAATACCTCGATACCTCGTATAGCAGGACATCCGCGCCGGATCGCCGCCATCGGTAGGTACCGGCGGTATCGGCACGACGCTGTCCACTTCGACCTCGTGCGCCCTCCACTGAAACCCATTAGGTATGACGTATTCAAGACCCTGTGACGCAAACGTCATACTTAATTGGCCGAGAGCAGGAACGTAGGCTTGGCCCATGGAAGCGACCGGGAACGGGGAAAAGGGGCTGCACGCCCGCGTGCTGGAGTCCCTCGGGCCCGCGATCACCGCGGGCGACTACCCTCCGGGCACCGTCCTGCGCACCGATGAGCTGGCCGAGCGGTTCGACGTCTCGCGCACGGTGATCCGCGAGGCGGTCCGGGTCCTGGAGTCCATGCACCTGGTCGCCTCCCGGCGCCGGGTCGGAGTGACCGTCCGCCCCACCGAGGAGTGGAACGTCTACGACCCGCGGGTGATCGGCTGGCGGCTGGCCGGCCGGGACCGCCCCCGGCAGCTGCGTTCGCTGACGGTGCTGCGCTCGGCCGTCGAGCCGGTGGCGGCCGGACTCGCCGCCCGCCACGCCACCCCCGCCCAGTGCGCCGAACTCACCGAGCACGCCATGGGGATGGTGGCCACCTCGCGCGGCCAGCAGCTCGACGCGTACCTCGTGCACGACATGGCGTTCCACCGGGTGGTGCTGACGGCCTCCGGCAACGAGATGTTCGCCCGCCTCGCCGAGGTCGTCGCGGCGGTGCTCACCGGCCGCACCCAGCACCATGTGATGTTCACCGACCCCGACCCGGCGGCGGTCACCCTGCACGTCCAGGTGGCGGAGGCCATCCGCACCGGCGACGCGGCCCGCGCCGAGGCCCTCACCCGGGAGATCACAACGGGCGCGATGGCCGAACTGGACGTCCTGGCACCGTAGTCGACGCCCGCGGCCACCGCCGCCGGCCCACGCACGCCGGGCAGGACACGGTCAGAACAGCGGCTACTCAGAACAGCGGCTGCTGCCCCGGCATCGGCGGCTCCTCCGGATCGAAGAGCTTCTCCGCGGGCGCCATCATGGGCGCCGTCCGCCGCGAGCCCGGACAGGAGATCAGCTCGATCCCCATCCGCCGCCCCGGCGGGTCGTGGCGGGCGTACCGGCCGCCGACCACGGCGATCTCTCGGGTACAGACGGGGCAGTGACGGCGGGGTGCGGACATGCCACCAGTGTGGCGGACGCGTTCCGCGCCCCGTACCCGGCACCCGCCGGGGCCCGTCGGCCGCACCCCGGAAGACGCCCCCTCAGAAGCCTCAGAGGACATGAGAGGTCTTCAGAACGCATCCGTCGGCACATACGTCCCCCACACCTCGCGCAGCGCGTCGCACACCTCGCCCAGCGTGGCCCGGGCGCGCAGCGCCTCCCGCATCGGGTAGAGCACGTTGTCCGGGCCCTCGGCGGCCTTGCGCATCGCGCCGAGCGCCGCGGTGACCGCGTTGGTGTTGCGGCGCTCGCGCAGCCGCGCCAGCCGCTCGGCCTGCTGCGCCTCGATGGCGGGGTCCACCCGCAGCGGCTCGTAGGGCTCCTCCTCGTCGGTGCGGAAGCGGTTGACGCCGACCACCACCCGCTCGCCGGCGTCGGTCTCCTGGGCGATCCGGTAGGCGTTGCGCTCGATCTCGTCCTTCTGGAAGCCCCGTTCGATGGCGGCGACCGCGCCGCCGAGGTCCGCCACCCGCGCCATCAGCGCCAGCGCCGCCTCCTCGACGCCGTCCGTCAGCGACTCCACCGCGTACGAACCGGCGAACGGGTCGACGGTGGCGGTGACGTCCGTCTCGTGCGCCAGCACCTGCTGCGTCCGCAGCGCGAGCCGGGCGGCCTTCTCGGTCGGCAGCGCGATCGCCTCGTCGAAGGAGTTGGTGTGCAGCGACTGGGTCCCGCCGAGCACCGCCGCCAGCCCCTGCACGGTCACCCGCGCGAGGTTCACCTCCGGCTGCTGGGCGGTCAGCTGCACCCCGGCCGTCTGGGTGTGGAACCGCAGCATCTGCGACTTGGGGTTCCGCGCCCCGAACTCCTCCCGCATCACCCGCGCCCAGATCCGCCGCGCGGCCCGGAACTTGGCGACCTCCTCCAGCAGCGTGGTCCGGGCGACGAAGAAGAACGACAGCCGCGGGGCGAAGTCGTCGACGTCCATGCCGGCGGCGAGCGCGGTGCGGACGTAGGCGATGCCGTTGGCGAGGGTGAAGGCGATCTCCTGCGCGGGCGAGGCACCGGCCTCGGCCATGTGGTAGCCGGAGATCGAGATGGTGTTCCAGCGGGGGATCTCGGCCCGGCAGTAACGGAAGATGTCCGCGGTCAGCCGGAGCGACGGCTGCGGCGGATAGATGTAGGTGCCCCGCGCGATGTACTCCTTCAACACGTCGTTCTGCACCGTCCCGCCCAACTGATGCCCACTCACCCCCTGCTGCTCACCCACGAGTTGGTACATCAGCAACAGAAGCGCGGCCGGCGCGTTGATGGTCATCGACGTCGAGACCGTCCCCAGCGGGATCCCGCCGAACAGCACCTCCATGTCCTCGACGGAGTCGATGGCCACCCCGACCCGGCCCACCTCGCCCGCCGCGATCGGGGTGTCGGAGTCGTGGCCCATCTGCGTCGGCAGGTCGAAGGCGACCGACAGCCCCGTCGTGCCGTGTTCGATGAGCTGCCGATAGCGCGCGTTGGACTCCCGCGCCGTCCCGAACCCGGCGTACTGCCGCATCGTCCAGGGCCGCCCGGTGTACATCGTCGGATAGACCCCGCGGGTGTACGGGTACCCGCCCGGCTCGCCCAGCCGGTCGTCCGGATCCCACCCCTCCAGCGCCGCCGGCCCGTACACCGGCTCGACGGGCAGCCCGCTCTCGCTGTACCGCGCCATGTCCCCTACGCCTCCAAACGGGTGAATGATGCCGGTTTGCACCGCATTCACAGCATGCCCGGAGGTTCGTCCCATCGCACCGTCGGACGCCCCGCTCTCCTACTGCCCCTCGGCACCCACGGCCCCGCGGTCCGCGACCTCCAGGCCCGCCTCCCCGTCACAGGCACCCACACCACAGCAGACCGCACACCCCTCAACTCCCGCCCCCACAGCCCGAACCGACGACTTGGGCCAGGAAACAATCTTTGACGGAAGCGACAATTGAGCAACCCCCACGAACATCAACCACATCCGCGAGAGCGCGCGCCGGCTTAGGCGCAAAATAGGGCGCGGGCAGGGCCGGGGGAACGTGCCCCGCCCGCGCCGGGTGCGCTGAGCCACGGGTACGGGGGGAACCCCGGCTCTTGCGCCGCCGATGACCAGTCGGCTCGTTTCTTACTGCGTCACGGGGTCGAAAAACGTCACACCCGACCGGTGGGAAGGTTTTTGGCCGGGGTCGTCGCGGCCGTCGAGGGGGCCGGTGCGGGAGTGCCGCCGGTGGCCGGCGCGCTCGGGCCGGGCGAGCCGGTGCGGAGTACGGGGGGTGCCGCGGCGGGAGGCGAGTCGCCCTCCTCGTCGCCGCTGCCGCCGCCGTTCTGGCCGCCGCCCTTGCCGCCCTTGCCGCCCTTGCCGCCGCCGTCTCCGCCCTTGCCGTCGCCGTGGCCGCCCTTACCGCCGTCTCCGCCATCGTTGTCACCCGAGCCGCCGCCCTGCTGGCCGGCCTGGGAGAGGTACTGGCGGCAGAAGGTGTGCACCCGCCCGGGGCCGCCGGCGGCGCCTTCGAGGCGCTGCAGGGTGTCGCGGTCCAGGTCGCCGCGGCGGCCGGATTCGTACTCCTTGCAGAGGGCGAGCAGCAGCTTGCGCTTCTTGCTGCCCTCCCCGTCGTCGGGCAGCGGCTTGCCGTCGTCGCCGGGGGTTCCGGTGCCGGGCGACCGGGTGCCGGGCGCGGGGGCGGTGTCGTGGCTGCCGCCGGGGGTGGGGGTGGAGCCGGGCGCGGTGGTCCGTCCGTCGGGCGGGGTGGCCGGGGTGCGGCCGGTCTCGCCGGGGGTGGTGGCGGGCTCGTCGGTCTCAAGGGTGTTGGGCGTCTCGGCCGCCGGGACGCTGGATGCCGGGCGGGGCTCGCCGTCGCGGAACGGGGTGGGCAGTACGCCGGTGCCGGCGGCGACCGCGATGCCGCTGATCGCGCAGGCCGCGAGGGCGACCGCGAGGCCGCGTCTGAAGGGGCGGGCGAGCCCGGTGCGTTCGACGACGCGGTGGGTGCGGGTGGTGCGCGTGCCGGGCAGTGCCGCGCCGCGGGTACTCTCGCGCGAGCGGGCGCCGGGACCGTGCCCGGCCTGCCGGAAGGCGGCCAGCGCGGCCTCCTCGCCGGGCAGCGCGGCGGTTTCGGGCAGGCCGGAGCCGGCCGCCGCGGCGGCCTTCAGCAGCTGTTCGAGTTCGCGTGCGCCGTCGCCGACCTGGGAACCGGCCGGCTCGCCACGCAGCAGTCGCTCCGCGGCGTCCTTGTCGAGCCAGCTATACCGGTCGTCGGCCATCACATGTCCTTCTGCGTTCGTGCGGCCGTTTCCGTCACACCTGGTACGTACGATTCCGCCACGCCGTCATGGCGTCTTATGTCCTGTATGGGCAGCTCACCCACCGTTCCACCCCCCTTGCCGGCACCGGCGGACGGCCCCCGGGGCTCCCCGTCGCCGTCGTCCCCACCACCGTCCTCCCCGAGCATCTCGGCCAGCTTCTTCAGGCCGCGGTGGGCGGCGGTGCGCACCGCGCCCGGCCGCTTGCCCAGCACCTGTGCCGCGCTCTTGGCGTCCAGCCCGACGACCACCCGCAGGGTCACCGCCTCGGCCTGGTCCTGCGGCAGCCGCCCTATCAGCCGGAAGGTGTGGCCGGTACGCAGGGCCTCCAGCGCCTCGCCCGCGGTGTCGGACGCGGCGGGGGTGTCGGTGAGTTCGGTCTCGTCGCCGCCTATGGCCGGCCGCCGGCCGCGCATCCGGATGTGGTCCAGCGCACGGTTACGGGCGATCCGGGCGGTCCAGCCGCGGAAGCGGTCCGCGTCGCCGCTGAAGCGGACGAGGTCGCGGGTGATCTGGAGCCACGCCTCGGATGCCACGTCCTCCGCGTCCGGCTCGCCCACCAGGGTCCGGACGTAGCCGAGCAACCGGGGGTGTATGGCGCGGTAGACGAGCCGGAACGCGGTCTCGTCGCCGTCCTGCGCCGCCTGCACGGCAACCGTCAGCCGTCCGTCGTCCGGCTGAATGTCGTCCCCTCGCACGGGTCCATCCTGTCGCACGCTGAATGTCCGCCGCCCGGTCCTTGCCGCATTGCGCTGTCGCTGTTACGTCGCTGTCGGTTGATCGTCGGGTCCGCCGGGGCCGCTCCGCGGCCGTCTGCGTCACCGCCGCGCCGGCCACCGACCCGCCCGGCCGTCCCCGCTGACCGTAACGGGTCAGACCCCGGGCCCGGCACCCGGGCCACCCCTCGGGGCGGACGGGCCACCGGTACGAGGCGGCCGCGCGACCCTCGGAACTCCCCGGTAACCAGGCGGTCTTCCGGCCGGCCGAACCCGCCGCGGCCGGTGCGTCCGCCGGCGCGTTCCGGCACGTTACGGGCCCTGCCGGGCCCGCGTCCAGACCACTGGCCGTGCCACCGCCCGTACCCCGTGTGACGCTTTTCGGCCCGCCGGCGCTGTATCGGTTAGGAGCCCGTCGCGGGCTCCGTGTGAGCGACGGCCGGGGCCTCTCCTGTGGGGGGTGGCGGCCCCGGCCGTCTCTCGCACACTCCACCCCTCTGACCTGGGGTTTCGCCGCGTCCTGCCGACCGCCGTGACCAACGGCGTGACCAACGCATCAGGCCGTCCCCGACGCGACATCCGCCAGGCCGATGCGCTCAGCCGTCGCAGAGGCCAGCTTGCGCGCGCCCTCGACGCGCCGCTTGCCGTACTGGGCCAGCGTGTAGCCCGGTGAGTGGTGCCTCACATTCGCGGAAACCTCCACCGGGTTTCCCCCGGCGTCCAGGTCATTCGTGACCTTGCTGTGCCACCAGTCGTGGATGCGGAACCTCTCGGGGAGATCCAGCCTCTCTCTGGTGGTCCGCCACCGGGCACTGACCTGGCCGGCGTCCTGTGTGCCGCCGGGCGTGATCCCGTCCTTGCGGAGCATGTACCCGTCACGCGCGAAAACGAGGTAATGGTCGACCCAGAGTGAACCGAGCCGCGCCTTCCACTTCTGCTGGCGATCCCGCTGCACCTTGAGCACGTTCACGTCTCGTACGAGGCCGCCCAACTGCGGGCAGCGAGGAGCGATCAGTGACGGCCTACGACCGACGCCTCGTTGAACACCTCCTGCCGGCGGTATGGGACGTGGAAGTGGCATACGGCCTCCGCAACCCGCAGGCCCCAGACGCCGACATGCCGAAGGGCACCGTCGACAAGCGGAGTGCGGACAGGCTGTTTGCGCACCTCGCGGGTTGGAAGGGCTGCGAACTTTCCGTCGCTGAGCGACGAGCACTGTTTTTGCGGTATGCCCTGGACTGGCCGGACGACCACATCGCCGCCTGCGACAGCGTCAGCGACCGAGCGGTGCGGTACCGGCTCGAACGAGGTGTCGGCAAGATCGCGGCTTACCTGAATGGGGTGCCGTACGTCGACGGATACGACAAGTTGAAGAGCGCTGCCTGAACGGGTGCCCCGGCCTCTCGAGGGGGCGGGGCGCTTCTCATTCGAGGAACTGGGCTGCCCCGTAAATGATCTACTGCATGGTTGATCACGCAGCCGCAGCCCCTCTTCGAGAAGTTGAATCGCACATAAGTCACGCGAATTTGAGCCATTGGTTGGCCACATTCGCATGGGCCATAAATGGCTCAAGCGGGACGAACTCGACAAACAGGTTGATGGGTCGAGCAGCCACGATGCACTGTCAGTGGTGCACGGTAGGTTTGTAGTGAACCTGACGGTAAAGCGCTTGGGGGGATCGTGGCTGCTTCTGGCTTCGACGTGGACACGCACCAGCTGAAGGACGAAGCACCAAAATTTAACAGGGAGTCAGCCGCTTTGGCGAAGGCGGCCGAGAAGCTGAAGCACTCACTCGATGGGCTCGAGGAACCTTGGGGGGACGACGAGCAGGGGAAGAAGTTTGAAGGCGTCTACAGCCCTCATCGCACTCAAATCGAGCGCGCTGCCCAAGCGTTGGTGAAGGGCCTCGAAAGCATTGGCAAGTCCATGAAGGACATGGCCGACAACCACGAGGAAGCGGATCGGTCCAACGCATCGGGCTTCAAGTCGCAAGGCGGCGCTGCGCATTGAGTGCCGCAGACAAAGCCAAGGAAATCGTCCAGGACCTCACCGGCATGTGGTGGCCGAAGGGTGATGAGGACGAGCTCCGGGAAGCCGCTCGCGCTTGGCGGACATTTGCTGACGACGTCAAGGACATCACCTGGGCGACACATAAGTCCGCACAGGACGTCATCGACACCAACAAGGGTCAATCGATCGACGCGTTCGGTGCGTTCTGGAAGAAGTACCACGGCGGGGGTAAGGGGTACCTGGACGACCTTGCTTCTGCCGCGCAGGACATGGCCAAGGCCCTGGACAAGTTCGCCGACCAGATAGCCGAAGCGAAGAAGAAGATCGAGCACGAGCTGGAGATCGCCGGCGCGGTCCTGGTCGCCGGTACGGCGCTGGCCATCTTCACCGGCGGCCTCAGCGAGGTCGCAGCCGCGGGCGCCACCGAAGCGATCGTCGCAGCGGCCAGCACGGCGGGCGTCGCCGTCTCCGCCACCATCACCGAGATCGCCGGCACCGTCCTGGCCACAGCCGCCATCGGCGGCATCAGCGCCATCACGGTGGACGTGGTCGTCGCCCAAGGCGGCCGGAACCTGCTCGGGGACCAGCACGGCATCAACGCCGCCGAAATCAAGGACGCCGGAGTGTCCGGCATGCTCATGGGCGGCGCCTTCGGCGGAGCCGCCCGCGGCGCCCAGGCCGTGGCGGAGGCCGGCGGCGTCAAGAACGTCCTGGGCAACATGAAGCTGGACAACTTGGGCAACCTCAACATCTCACTGCCCAACCTCCAAATGCAGCTGCCCAACCTCGGTGGCCCGCGCCTGGCGATGGCCGGCGAAGGACCTGTCGGTCCAACCGGCCAGCCGCTGATGCGAAATGCTCAGGGCGGCGGTGGGGGAGGCCGCGCCACGTGGCCAGCTTCGGACACCATCGCTGGCCCGGCGAAGGGCAAGACGCTTCGCGCACCTCACCCCAGGCACACTATGGGAGGCGTGAAGAACGGGGAGGTCAAGGCAGAAAACAGCCTCATCCTGCCGGAGTACAGGCACGTCGTGAACAACGACATCGCCGAGATTGCCGCGGGAAACGCAAAATGGGATCACGTGTCCCAGAGATACGAGATTAACGGCCGGACTTACGGCGTCGAGGACAGTGGAACCGTCTTCCCTGGCTCTGGCCCCGGCATCGTCAATCTCGATCGCATCGAATACGATGCACTGAAGCAGATCACACGCGTAGATGGCGACGTCAGCAAGCTTGAGAAGTTGTTCAGCAATGCACCGAAGTTCAAAAACAACCCGCAAGCCGTAGAAAAGGCTCTGGAACTCTACAGGACCTACCACTGATGACATATAACCTGATCACCACTGGGCAGGAACTCCCGGCACGGCTTGCACCGCTCCTTGCTGACGTGTTCGGCGTCTCCCTCGCCGATGTTGATGTGTCGGAGGAATCCGACTTCGATTCGCGAAACTGGGACGCCGAAGTCACCTGCGAATACTCAGCAGTTCACGGTGACCTGAACTGGTCGGTGAGCATCTATGCGACCGACGTCGTACAGCGGCGCCCTTCAGAGGAGGCCCTCGCGCTGAAGGTAGCGCAGTGGTTTGGCGTGGCCGTCCTCTTCCCTGCGACCCAGACTGTCCCTAACATCTGGCGGGTCGCCACGCCGCAGGGCCGTCTTACGCATGCACGCGTGACTGAGCCTGAAAGCGAATCGGAGGGACTGACAGTTAACGCTGTCGAGGAACGCGTCCCAGAGTTTCCGCGCGCAACCGTCACCAAGTTTCGCGAGATCATCAAAGAACTTCAGCTGCCTAGCGAGTTTACTGATTCGCTCCTACCCGAGGGGATCTCGGAAGATCGGCGAGAAGTTCGCAGTCTACTCGTGAACTGGGAGCGTCTCACGGTCCGCATGGCAACAGGCTGGCCTCCATCGGCCTGGTACCCGGCTTCCCTGTACGCGGAGGATCTTGAACTGCGTGATCAGGTGGCTGGCGCGATCGAGCAGCTTCCTGAGGACGAACGGCAATCTGCCAGGGAAGCTCTTGAGCAGATTGACCAGAAGTACCGGGAACTCACCGTCGAAGATGGCGGGGAAAATCTTTCCACGGCTGCGGACGTGCCGATTACCGACCGCGCGTGGTACTGGTACCGGCGTCCGCTGAACCCTCCGTGGGACACCACAGGCAAGTAGCTGTTGCACTGGGCCATTTCATGGCCTGGTTCCCCGCCTCATCGATAAACCGCGCCGAGGCGGGGAAAAGCCCCTGCTCATTATGGGCAGGGGCTTACTACACCAATCTCAAGCGGCGGTCGGCAGGGCACTCAGCCGCTCACGGAACTCACGTACCGCCGGAACCGACCGGTGCGGACCGAGCCGCTCAGAGAACTCCTTCAGCCGGTCCACGGCCTGCACGGAACTGACCTTGTCCTCAAGCAGTTCGGCCCCATAGTTCGCAGCGTCGAGCGCTCCGTCCAGGTCGTTGCCGGCGAGCCGGGCTTCGGCCAGGCGGCTGGACCTGACGGCCTTGTCCCGGGGCGCGGCCTTCTTGACGGAGGTCTCCAGGGAACTCGGGGCCCGCTCCACCTGGCCAGAGCGCAGCATGACCTTGCCTTCGGTCGACTTCAGTTGCGCTTCGCCGTACCAGTCGAGCCAGTCGGGGGATGCTTCTTCCGTGTGGCGGTCCCAGAGGGAGAGTGCACGGTTCAGTGCAGTGCCAGCCTTCCGGTGGTCGCCGTCGCGGGAGAGTGCCTCGGCCTGGTGTGATTGGGAGCGCTGGGGGCTCGCCCCGAGCGGATACGACGCGGCGACCTTGTACATCTCAAGTCTGACGGTTCCAGACGTGGCCACTCGGGTGCGGCGGGAGTCCGCTCATGTGCTCGAAACTCCGGCTGGCCGCTTCTCCGAGCTGGTCGTCGCCTCTGAGTACCTTCAGGGCATGCAACGGGGGAACAACCTTGAGCTGGAACAGCCGCTGCGCCGCCGGGTCGCTCACCTGCTCAGCCAGTGAACGATCACAGCTGGTGATCGAGATGGTAGCCCCAGTCTCTTTCACCTTTCGTGACCAGTCAGCGCGACTCGGATTCCTCGTTGCGGAATACGTTCGGACTCGGCCACATCATCGCAAGGCCGACCGTTTTCCCCAAAGGGGAATTATCGGATTTCAGCCCACTCTGGCGCCTACCTCAGTAGACTCCATGTGACCCCATCACTCATTCAAGGGAGGCCCGGTTGCAGGATCCCTTCGCCTTAGCACTCACGCGAATCGCTGCACCGAGGATGCGCGCCCGAATAAACGCACGAGCAAGAGTAATCAGGAAGGTCAGCGATTCGGAGCGAGCTCGCCTTGCCGCTCAATACATGCGCGCATGGAGGCGCGACTACTTTAACGGATACAGGCGATTTCAACGAATCACCATGATTCTACTTGCCATCGTATCTACTCTTGCGTTCGTGCCCATGGCGATCATCATGGAGTGGTTTCGGTCGATCAAACTGCCCAACTGGCTCACAGTTCCAGTGCTTACGATCACGATGCTCCTAATGACTGCGTGCGCTTTAGGCATTTTCCTGGACAAGCGTAGTGAGTACGCTTCACGATATGCCCGCCGCTCGGATCTGGTCTTCGTCAAGCTTTTCACTCTGGTCGCAAATTTCGATTCCCGCGCCGGCGATTGGACCGACCGCACCATCACGAAACGGCTGCGATATTCCCTAATCAGCACCGCTTCAGAGGTCGAGATGTCTCGCATGAGACTGACGCGAACGCTGTGGGGAGAACGCGCCCTCCGCCGCAAAATTCGCACAGAGAATAAGCGAATAGGAGCTGCACTCAGAGCCCACGCTGACGCACTGGCCCTGGCGGGTACACAAACAGACTTCGAAAGAATTCGGGACTCGCTTTACGGGGCTCTGGAATGCGCCGCAGTTGACGACTGGAACTCATTGATCGGCAGCACACCGGAAGTGTCACACCTGCCGTACTGGGCAGCGTTCTTGTTGCGGTTGATCCCCGGGCTCACAGTGGCCGGTGTCGCGCTCTCGCTGCCACTAATGCCTGGGCTGGCGGACTCGGCGCATCAGATCCGAAACTACTTGCTGCCCATTGCTGCAATCATGCTGATCGGTGCGAACGAGACGGTGCTCGGCTCAGTGCGCGCCGTACTGGACAAGGTCGCGTTCGCCGGTTCCGGAAAGTAGCAACCTCCCGTCAACTCCTGACGCCACTGACGCGCATGGGGGCATCGGACGCAGAGCACTGACGCGCCGGTTGGCCACATGACCAACGCGTGACCAACAGCGGTCAGAAACGGCCAGAAACGGCAGGACGAGGACCGCTAAAGACCGCAACGGCAGACCCCCGACCAGACGGTAAAACGCCTGGTCAGGGGCCCTTTTGTAGATCAACTAGGCCGGGGGTGGCGGCCCCGGCCGTCTCTTGCGCTTCTTGCGCTTCTCGCGCCTCTTGCGCCTCTTGCGCCCGGCCGTTCAGAGTCGGTTTGCCAGCGCCTTGAAGTCCGTCCAGGACTGCGCGGGGGTGCGCGGGTCCCAGGTCTTCTGCGCCAGCGCGGCGAGCGGCAGTTTGATGCCGGCGGCGATCTGCTGTGCGGTCTGCGCCTGTGCGCGGTCGCACCAGATCGCGAACCGCGCGCCCGGGATGCGGTCGGCCCCGGTCTGGCTCTCCGGTACGGCGACGGGCGAGGTGTGCCGCAGCACCCGCGGGGTCCAGCTCTGGTAGATCCGCTCGCCGGTCGGGTACGTGAACTGGTTGGGCTCGCCGAGCACGTAGTAGAGGTACTCGTCGTTGAGGTTGAGCACGGTGCGGCCCTCGCGGAGGTACTCGGCGGGGTCGCGGGCGCCGATCTCCTTGCCGGTCCAGTAGGCGACCGTGCGGTTCTTGTCCGCGGCCACCTTGCCGTCGGCGAAGAAGCCGTCGTTCCACGCCTCGATCCGGGTCTTGCCGGCGGCCTGGACGGTCTTCTGCCGGTCGTTGAGCCAGCCGGTCGCGAGGTCCTTGATGGTGGCGCCGGAGCCGTACTTGTCCCGGGCGGCCCGGGCCAGCTGCGGGTACTTCCCCTCGGGGTCCGAGGACATCAGCGCCTGGTACTCGTCGCCGCCCAGGTGCCAGTACGGGCCGGGGAAGAGCTGTCCGTACTCCTTGAGCAGCGAGTCGACGAGTTCGCCGGCCTTGGGATTGGAGATGTCGATGGCGCCGCGGACCACCGTGCCGGAGGCGCTGCGCAGCTGGAGGTCGGGGTAGTGGTCGAGGACCGCGCCGAGGTGGCCGGGCGAGTCGATCTCGGGGACGAGGGCGACGTGCAGGCTCTGCCCGACCTTGATCAGGTGGCGGACCTGGTCCTTGGTCAGGTGGTCGGCGGAGACGATCTCGGGGTGGGTGTCGCTCTGGATGCGGAAGCCCTGGTCGTCGGAGAAGTGCAGCTGGAGCTGGTTGAGCTTGAGGTCGGCGAGCTGTCGGATGCGGGCCTCGATCCAGTCCGCGGTGAACGGCTTGCGGGCGTTGTCCAGCAGCATGCCGCGCTCGGGGCGGTCCGGCCGGTCGTCGACGGTGCCCTCGGGGAGGCCGCCGGCGGTGCGGACGGCCTGTTTGACGGTCCGGGTGCCGTTGAAGATCCCGGCGTCGGTGGGGGCGGTGAGGGTGAGCCGGCCGCCGTGGGCGGTGAGGGTGTAGGACTCGTCGGCGGTGCTGCTGGTCGGGGCGTTGTCGGCGCGGCCGGCACCGGCCGAACCGCTGAGCTTCACCTCGATGTCGCCGGGCCGGACGTCCTGCTTTCCCCACGCCACCGCCAGCCCGCCCAGATCCTTGGCCATGAGTTGCGCTTCGTCGGCGATATTGCTCTTCTCCCCCGCCGATACCACGATCCGGGCACCCTTGGCCGGCCGCCAGCCGATTCCGTTCGCCGGGCGGAAGTCCCGTACGGCCGGGACGATGTGCGGCGGGCCGGCCACCTTGGCCCAGCTGGGGATGGGCGCGGCGGGGCTGGAAGAGCTGGGAGCTGCGCCCGGGGACTCGGAATCGGCTCCCTGCCCGCAGCCGCCGAGCGCCAGCGCGCCGGCCAGCACGGGGACGGCCAGCAGCGCGGCGCGGGCCTCCGGGCCGGCGGCCCGCCGGCCGGTGTGCGGGGGCCGTGGGGAGGCCGAGGGCCGCGGGGAACGCGGCGGCCGCATCGGGTTCGACATCGTGCAATCCTCACTTTTCGGGGCGAAGGCATTGCCAGTCATGCGGAACAGGTCGTCCACCGAGCGCGCGAGAGCTCTCTCATCCGGGTGAAAATCGCGCATCCGTCGGACAGTGGCCGGCGAGCGTCGTTAGCGTGGCTTCGCCGCCGCTCACTCCCTGCCGGGGCGCGTGGACCGCCGGAAATCCGCCGGGTGCCACCTCCTGTGACGTATCACCACACTTGCCTCTCCCTCCGTACGTAGCAGACTTTTCATCCATTTCGCCCCACCAGACGCTCATTTCCCGCCAGTCACCGCCGAGTCTCCCGACTCTCCCGGCACTCCCGTCCCTTCCCTCCCTGCCGTCCCCCACCGACCGTCCGCAGTCAACCCCCCATCCGCCCGAGGAGCCCACGCTGTCCGGTGACACTCCGGCCGCCCGTCCGCCGGCGCTGCCCCGCCCGCCCGTGGCGCGGTGCGGCATACCCTGGCAGACCCGGCTCGCTCCCGACCCGGCGGCCGGCCTCGACCGCTTCAACGCCCTCCCCCACGTCCACGCCGTGGCCGCCCTGCTGACCTGCTGCGGCTGCCGCCGCTGGGCCGAACGCCTCGCCGCCCACCGCCCCTACCCGGACCCGGAGTCCCTGATGGCCGCCGGCGACGAGGCCGGCTACGACCTCAGCCCCGCCGAGCAGAGCGAGGCGCTGGCCCGGGAGCCGGCCGCGCCGCTCCCGCCGGTCCGCCCCGGCCCCGGCACCCTCGCCGCCCACACCGCGCTGCGCGCCGCGCACGCCGCGTACGAGCTGCGCTTCCGGTACGCCTTCGTCATCTGCCTCGACGGCTACCGCGACGAGGAGCTGATGGACCAGACCCTGCACGCCATCCGCACCCGCCTGGCGCACGAGCCGGACGAGGAGCGGTCGGTCGCCGCGGACCAGTTGCGGCGGCTGGCCCGCGCCAGGCTGGGGCGACTCGCTATGAGTTGTCCTTAATGGACGGGTTCGCGCTTGTGTGATAGCCCGTTGGTGCCTGTTTGATCACACCTAAGGACCCCCGCGCGAGGAACCGACAGCTCGTCGATACGATGACGAGCGGCCGGTGGACCGTACCCGGCCGGGCCCGACCGACAGAGAAGCCGGCGCGGCCCTAGTCCCCGCTCCCGGAGGGTTCTTCCGTGCCGGCTGGAACGCTGTACCGCGGCCGGGAAGGTATGTGGTCCTGGGTGGCTCACCGAGTCACCGGCGTCCTCATCTTCTTCTTCCTGTTCGTGCACGTCCTCGACACCGCCCTCGTGCGCGTCTCCCCCGACGCGTACGACAACGTCGTAGCGACCTACAAGACGCCGATCGTCAACGTGATGGAGTACGGCCTGGTGGCCGCCATCCTCTTCCACGCGCTCAACGGCCTGCGCGTCATCGCCGTGGACTTCTGGTCCAAGGGCCCGAAGTACCAGAAGCAGATGCTCTGGACCGTCGTCGGTGTCTGGGTCGTGCTGATGGCCGGTGCCTTCTACCCCGTGCTGCAGCACACGCTGCGCACGCTGTTCGGGAGCTGAGGCGAGAGATGTCTGCTGAAACCACCACCGCGGGTGCCACCGCCGCGGAGAACGTCGCGCTCTACGACGCGGACAACCCGGCCCCGGTCATCGAGGCGCCGCGCAAGCGCACCGGGAAGACCCCGAAGACGACCCGGACCAACTTCGAGCTGTACGGCTGGCTGTTCATGCGGCTGTCCGGCATCGTGCTGGTCGTCCTGGTCCTCGGCCACCTGCTGATCCAGCTGGTGCTCGACGGCGGTGTCTCCAAGATCGGCTTCGCGTTCGTCGCCGGCCGCTGGGCCTCGCCGTTCTGGCAGGTCTGGGACCTGCTGATGCTGTGGCTGGCCATGCTGCACGGCGCCAACGGCCTGCGCACCGTCATCAACGACTACGCGCAGCGGGACAACACCCGCTTCTGGCTGAAGATGCTGCTCTACACCGCCACGGTGTTCACCGTCCTTCTGGGCACGCTGGTGATCTTCACCTTCGACCCGAACATCCGCTAGGCCCCGGGCTGAGGGACTGAGGTATTCCACCCATGCAGATCCACAAGTACGACACCGTCATCGTCGGCGCCGGCGGCGCCGGCATGCGCGCCGCCATCGAGGCGACGAAGCGCAGCCGCACCGCCGTGCTGACGAAGCTCTACCCCACCCGCTCCCACACCGGCGCCGCCCAGGGCGGCATGGCCGCGGCCCTCGCCAACGTCGAGGAGGACAACTGGGAGTGGCACACCTTCGACACGGTCAAGGGCGGTGACTACCTGGTCGACCAGGACGCCGCGGAGATCCTGGCGAAGGAGGCCATCGACTCGGTCCTCGACCTGGAGAAGATGGGCCTGCCCTTCAACCGCACGCCGGAGGGCCGGATCGACCAGCGCCGCTTCGGCGGCCACTCCCGCAACCACGGCGAGGCCCCGGTCCGCCGGTCCTGCTACGCCGCGGACCGCACCGGCCACATGATCCTCCAGACGCTGTACCAGAACTGCGTCAAGGAGGGCGTGGAGTTCTTCAACGAGTTCTACGTCCTGGACCAGTTGATCACCGAGGTCGACGGCGTCAAGAAGTCGGCCGGCGTGGTCGCCTACGAGCTGGCCACCGGCGAGATCCACGTCTTCCAGGCGAAGGCCGTCGTCTACGCCTCCGGCGGCTGCGGCAAGTTCTTCAAGGTGACGTCCAACGCGCACACCCTGACCGGTGACGGCCAGGCCGCCGTCTACCGCCGCGGGCTGCCGCTGGAGGACATGGAGTTCTTCCAGTTCCACCCGACGGGCATCTGGCGGATGGGCATCCTGCTCACCGAGGGTGCGCGCGGTGAGGGCGGCATCCTCCGCAACAAGGACGGCGAGCGCTTCATGGAGAAGTACGCGCCGGTCATGAAGGACCTCGCCTCCCGCGACGTCGTCTCCCGCTCCATCTACACGGAGATCCGCGAGGGCCGCGGCTGCGGTCCCGACGGCGACCACGTCTACCTGGACCTGACCCACCTGCCGCCGGAGCAGCTGGACGCCAAGCTGCCGGACATCACCGAGTTCGCGCGCACCTACCTCGGCATCGAGCCCTACACGGACCCGATCCCGATCCAGCCGACCGCGCACTACGCCATGGGCGGCATCCCGACCAACGTCGAGGGCGAGGTGCTGGCCGACAACACCACCGTCGTGCCGGGCCTGTACGCCGCCGGCGAGGTCGCCTGCGTCTCCGTCCACGGCGCCAACCGCCTGGGCACCAACTCGCTGCTGGACATCAACGTCTTCGGCCGCCGGGCCGGCATCGCCGCGGCGGAGTACGCGGCCACCGCCGACTTCGTCGAGCTGCCCGAGGACCCGGCGGCGCTCGTCCAGGAGCAGGTCGAGCGGCTGCGCGAGGCCACCGGCAGCGAGCGGGTCACCGAGATCCGCAAGGAGCTGCAGGAGACCATGGACGCCAACGTCATGGTCTTCCGCACCGAGCAGACGATCAAGACCGCGGTCGAGAAGATCGGCGAGCTGCGCGCCCGCTACAAGAACGTGTCCGTCCAGGACAAGGGCAAGCGCTTCAACACCGACCTGCTGGAGGCCATCGAGCTGGGCAACCTGCTCGACCTGGCGGAGGTCATGGCGGTCTCCGCGCTGGCCCGCAAGGAGTCCCGCGGCGGCCACTACCGCGAGGACTACCCCAACCGCGACGACGTCAACTTCATGCGGCACACCATGGCGTACCGCGAGGTGGGCGCCGACGGCTCCGAGTCGATCCGGCTCGACTACAAGCCGGTCGTGCAGACCCGCTACCAGCCGATGGAGCGTAAGTACTGATGAGCACCCCCACTCTCGACAAGCACTCCGCGGCCCTGGACGCGGCGGAGAACGACGCCGCGCACCTGATCAGCGTCACCTTCCGGATCCGCCGGTTCAACCCGGAGGTCTCCGAGGAGGCGCGCTGGGAGGACTTCCGGCTGGAGATCGATCCCAAGGAGCGCGTCCTGGACGCCCTCCACAAGATCAAGTGGGAGCTGGACGGCTCGCTGACCTTCCGCCGCTCCTGCGCGCACGGCATCTGCGGCTCGGACGCGATGCGGATCAACGGCCGCAACCGGCTGGCCTGCAAGACGCTGATCAAGGACATCAACCCCGAGAAGCCGATCACCGTCGAGGCCATCAAGGGCCTGACGGTGCTGAAGGACCTTGTCGTCGACATGGAGCCCTTCTTCCAGGCGTACCGGGACGTGATGCCGTTCCTGATCACCACCGGCAACGAGCCGACCCGCGAGCGGCTGCAGTCCTCCGAGGACCGCGAGCGCTTCGACGACACCACCAAGTGCATCCTGTGCGCGGCGTGCACCACCTCGTGCCCCGTGTTCTGGAACGACGGCCAGTACTTCGGCCCGGCGGCGATCGTCAACGCACACCGCTTCATCTTCGACTCGCGTGACGAGGGCGGCGAGCAGCGGCTGGAGATCCTCAACGACAAGGACGGCGTCTGGCGCTGCCGCACGACCTTCAACTGCACGGACGCCTGCCCGCGCGGTATCGAGGTCACCAAGGCGATCCAGGAAGTGAAGCGGGCGCTGATCACCCGCCGATTCTGACGCGCCGTCTTCGCGCCTGAGCCGGCCGGGCCCCGCTTCCTCTTGTGGAAGCGGGGCCTTCGCCGTTTCCGGCCGTCGGCCGCCGCTCAGCGCGACCGTAGCGCCATCGCGGCCAGTGCCTCGTCCTGGGCGCGTCGCTGCCGCATCAGCCGGGCGTACGCCGCCAGGGCCGCGCGACGCTGCTCCAACTCGGCTATCTCGGCGTCGAGTTGTGCCATCTGCTGCTCCACGACGCCGCACGAGAAGGTGCAGGCGAGCAGCCCGGGGCCACCCTGGGCGCAGGGCAGCAGGTCGCGGATGGACTCGGTGTTCAGGCCGGTGGCGAGCAGTTCGCGGATGTGGGCGACGGCCTCCACGGCGTCGGCGTCGTAGGTGCGGTAGCCGTTGGCGTCGCGTCCGGCGCTCAACAGGCCACGCTGCTCGTAGTAGCGCAGGACGCGGGTGCTGACGCCGGTGCGGCGGGCCAGCTCACCGATCCGCATCCGGCCCGCCGGCCGGGCGTCCGTCCGTGCACCGTCCCCCATGTGAGTCCCCTCTCCCCGTTTCTCCCCGATCCGGCTTGACCTTCACACTGGTGTCAAACGGCAACCTCGTGGGCATGACGCAGATTCCCGTAACGCGGATTCCCGTGACGCAGAACCCGTCCGTTTCCCTTCCGCCGCTCTCCACCACCGTCGCGGGCCCGGCCGGCGGGCCCGGCGTCCTGCTGGCGCACGGCGCGACCGGCAGTGTCCGGTCCAACTACAGCACGCTGATCCCGGCCCTGACCGCCACCGGCCACCGGGTGGTGGCGCCCGACTACCCCGGTTCGGGCCAAACCCCGTGCGCCAACGGCCCGTTGGAGCTGGACGCACTGGCCGACGCGATGGTCGCCGAGGCCGACGCGGCCGGGCTGGAGACCTTCACTGTGATCGGCTTCTCGATGGGCACCGCGGTGTCCGTACGGGCCGCGGCCCGGCATCCGGAGCGGGTGCGGGGGCTGGTCCTGACGGCCGGCCTGGCCAAGGCGGACGCCCGCACCCACGTCTGGGTGGACCTGTGGCTGCGGCTCCTGGACCGCGGTGACTACCAGGGCTTCGCCCAGGCACGGGCGCTCAGCGGGCTGTCGCCGGAGCACTTCACCGCGCTGCCGCCGGCCGAACTGGCCGCCGTACTGGACCCGGACCCGACGCTGCCGCCGGCCGGTTCGGCGGAGCAGGTCGCCCTGGTCAAGGCCCTGGACACCACCGCCGACCTGCCCGGCATCGCGGTCCCCACGCTGGTCGTCGCCACCAGCCGGGACGCGCTGCTGCACCCGGACCACTCGCGCTACCTGGCGGACCACATCCCGGGCGCCGAGTACGCGGAGATCGCCACCGGGCATCTGCCGATGGTCGAGCGGAACACGGAGTGGCTGAAGCTGATCGGGGACTTCCTGGCCGCGCGGGGGCTGTGACCTCAGGCCCCTTCGCCGGTGAGGACCTTGTCCAGGAAGGCGTCCAGATTCCGCACGGTGCGCGCGATCCGTTCCGCCTCCGGCAGGGTCTCCTCGTGGCGGCCGGCGAGCTGGGAGCGCTTGCGGCCGCGGACGTAGAGGGAACAGGCGAGGTCGGCGCAGAGGTACGTGCCGACGGTGTTGCCCTGCCGGCCCGCCGGGCCGGCGCGGCGGGCGGCGAGCAGGCTGACGCCGGAGCCCGGGTGGCCGGTCAGGCAGATCGAGCAGACGGTCGTCTTGGTGAAGCTGCGCCGCACGCCCTGCGGCACCCGCAGGGTCACGCCCACCAGGCCGTCGGGCCGCGGGGCGACCAGATAGCTGCGGTCCGGCGCTCCGGGGTCGCGCCAGCCCAGGAAGTCGAGGTGTTCCCAGGGGAGTTCGGCCAGTCCCACGGGCAGGCGGAGCCGGCTCGCCTCCCCCTTGGAGCAGTTCACAAAAGACGCGCGTATCTGTTTTTCACCGACCGGATCCATGATTCCGGACGCTAACAGCGGGGTGCGGGGCACGTCGTCCGATTTTCGGGCGCCCCGCCCCCGGCGGACCTCACTCGATCACGGACGGCGGGATCTGCCGCAGCGTGTGCGGCGCCTCGTCCTCGTCGAGGTGACGGGACCGCGGTCCCGCGGAGCGGCCGCGGGCGCCCTTGTCGGGCTGCTCGCCCCCGGCCTTGCCCGGCCGGCCACCACCTGCGGACGGATCCGGCGCGCTCGGCCGGGCGCCGCCGCGGCTGCGGTGGAGTCCGGCGCCGCCCTGCCGGGTGCCGCCCGCCGGACCGGCGGGGCCCTGGGGCCGGGCGGCCGGGGCGGCGGGGGTGCCGGGCGGCAGGGCGCCACGGGCGGCGGCACCGTCCGGGCTGCCCGCCGCGCCACTGGCGCTCCGGCGCGCCCCGCCGGCGCCCCGCCCCGTGCCGCGCGCACCGCCGGCGGGCGCCCCGCCGCCGGTCACCCCGATGACGCCCAGCACGGCGCTGCCCGGGTAGCCGGCGGCGGGCGCGGGGGCGCCGGACGGGCCGCCGGACGGTGTCCCGCCGCCGACGGCGTGACCGGCGGCGGGCGGCGCGGCGAGGCCGGCACCACCCATGCTCTGCAGTCCGGTGGTCACCGGCCCGTCCGCCCGGGGGCTGTCGAAACCGGCCGGTACCGCGCCGCCGCCCGCGCCGTTGGGCCGCTGGGCGGCCGGCGGGTGGTGCGGCCGGGGGCCGCCGGTCACCGCGGTGTCCACCGGCGGCGGGGCCGGGCTGCCGGACGGGGCGATGGGCCAGTCCCCCGTGACGCCGGGCCCGGTGCCCTCCCGGAGCCGCTTGCCCTGTGCCTCGTAGTGGGCGGCCAGTTCGTCCATCACGACGGCGGCCTCGATCTGGCACTGCTTGTCCGGCGGGAGGGAGTGGCGGTTGAGTTCCAGCGCCATCCTGGTGTCGAGCTTGGGGTTGGCCATGTCGCGCTTGAACTGGCTGTCGTCGCCGGCCTCCGTCGTCGGGGCGGTGGCGGCCCCGGCGAGCTGGAGCCTGAGCAGCGCCTTCTGCGCCTCGCGGAGGTTGTGCGCGACGCCGGCCTCGGGGCCCGAGGCGCGCGAACCGATCAGGATGGACTCGACGTTGCGGGCGTGCTGGTAGCTCCGCTCGATCTTCGCCAGCACCTTGGCGGCCTCCCGGCGGAACGCCTCGGCCGCGGTGCCCTCCCAGTGCGCCGCGGCGTGCTCCACGGCGTCCTGGAACGCCTTGCGGAGGCCGCCGTGCCCGTCGTCGCCGCCCAGCCGGTCGGCGGCGGACCGCCAGTGCCGGCCGGAGGTCTCGATCGTCTCGGGGCCGGCGTGCTCGATCATCGCCCGGAGCGCGGGCAGGTCGCGCTTCTGGAAGTCGGAGGGGGACCGCGGCGTCAGCCGGTGCCCATGGAGCGACTTCAGCAGCTCGGCCCGCTCCTTTTCGGTCCGTCGGCGCTCCATCTCCTGGGCGCCGTCGTGCTGTCGGCCGGTCTCCGTCATGCCGGTTCCCCTCCCTCGTCCGCGCCGTCGTCCCTGTCGTTCCCGTTGTCCCTGTTGTCCCCGTTGTCCCCGTCGCCATGGCCGCCCGGAGCCGGGACGTTCCGTCCCGCCCGGTTCCCGACCGGGGGTTCGTCAGTGGTCGTGCCCCGGGTGCCGGGCCGCGTGCTCCTGGTCCTCGTAGGCGCCGCGGCTGGCCTCGGTCTTCTCGCCGAAGGTGCCGATGAGGTCCTGCAGCGCGCCGAGCACGTCCGACATGTATGTCTGCATGCCGTCGTGGGCACCGGCGAGCCTGCCGGCCTCCAGGAAGCCCTTCCCGAACGCCGACTTCGGGAGGGTGGTGTTGTAGGTGACGGTCTGGGTGGGATCGTCCATGTCGCGCTGCAGATGGCGCAGCTGTCGCACGACGACGTCCAGCTCTTCCAGATCGACCCTGAACCGCTCGGTCATGTGCCGTTTCTCCCCGTTCCCCCGCGGGCCTTCGGCACCAAGCTATCAAGCCCGCCGGACTTCCCGGACGCCCGTTCTCCTGATACCCGCGGCAGGGCCGTCCGTAGCGTGGACCAGCCCTTACGAAGTGGGCAATTCGCCGCGAGAGCAGGAGATCTGACTTTGCGTCAGAAATGCTCGGCGAGACGGTGGCGGCCGTCCCATACGCGGGACGAGAGGCGGGCCAGCAGACGGGCCGCGGGGTCGCCGGTGTCCTGGCCGTCGGCGAGCGGGCCGGTGTAGCAGACGGCGAGGGCGTAGGGCGGGGCGTCGGGCGGATACACCACGGCGGCGCTGTGCCGTGCTCCGTCGACCCAGCCGTTCTTGCCGGCCAGGCGGGTGCCGGGCGGCAGCCCCGCGGCGAGGTCCACGGCGTGCACGTTGTGCTCCAGCCGGGCCAGCACCTCCGGTTCGAGGGAGGCCAGCAGCCGGATCAGGTCGTGGGCGGTGACGCGGTTGTCGATGCCGGCGGCACGGGCGGCGGCGTCCTCGATGCCGCGCGGGCTGCCGGACGCGGCCGACGCGCCGGCCCGCCGCCACACCTCGGCCACCGCAGCCCGGCCCACCGCGGCCATGCAGAGGCTGGTGGCCAGGTTGGAGGAGTGCCGGACCATCCGGTCGGCGAGCCAGCCGAGCGGCGCGGTGCCGCCCAGCAGCCGCCAGGGCTCGGGGTCGCTGTCCTCCGCCCGGTCGTGCGCGTAGCTGCCGGCGGCCGCCGAGGGGAAGCGGTTGACGACCGGGACCGCGTGGTCGGGGGCGAGGCCGCTGCGGTGGACGGCGGCGAGCACGGCGACCTTCATCGTGCTGGCCGCGTAGTGCGGGACGTCCGCGTTCCGCAGGATCACCGGGGGGCGCCGCCAGGGGGCTACGGCTACGGAGAGCATGGCTCATCGTAGGGCGCGGCGCCGTGGGGCGCAGGCTCCACGGCGGGGTCCGAGGCGGGGCCCGCCGCGAGTCCCAAGGCGGGTCCCGTCAGAGGCCGGCCCCGTCCCGGAGGCGCTCCGCCATCGCCGACAAGGCCGTCGTCGCCGCGCGGTGGAGGCCGCCGCCGAAGGTGATCCGGGTCGCGCCGAGCGCGCCCAGTTCGCGCGGGGACGGGCCGCCGGCTCTGGCCAGGGCGTTGAGCGGGAGGGGCGCCGCCGCGGCCAGCTCGGGCAGCAGCTCCGGCGGGGCGAGGATCGGGTAGAGGCAGTCGGCGCCGGCCGCGGCGTAGCGGTGAGCCCGCGCCAGCGCCGCGTCGACAGCCCGCTCGCCTCCCTCGCCGCGCAGGAAGGTGTCGATCCGGGCATTGATCACCAGTGCGTCGCCGGCCTCGGCCCGGACCGCGGCCAGCCACTCGGCCTGCTCCTCCGGGTCGCGCAGGGCGCCGGTGGCGTGGTCGGTGTCCTCCAGGTTGCAGCCGGCCGCGCCGGCCTCGGCGAGCCGGCCGACCAGTTCCCCGGCGGACAGCCCGTACCCGGCCTCCACGTCCGCCGTCACCGGCACGTCCACGGCCCGGACGATCCGGGCGATCGCCGCGAACATCTCGTCGGCCGGGGTCTCGCCGTCCGCGTACCCCAGGGACGCGGCGACGCCCGCGCTGGGGGTGGCCAGCGCCGGGAAGCCGGCGTCGGCGAAGACCCGGGCGGAGGCGGCGTCCCAGACGGTGGGGAGGATCAGCGGGTCGCCCGGCCGGCGGTCGTGGTGCAGGGCGCGCAGCGCGGCCGCGGGGCCGGTGCCTGTCCCTGCGTCGGTGCCGGTCACAGCTGCGCCCCAGGGGGCTGGCGGATCGTGACGTTGACGCGGTTCCAGTTGTTGATGGCGACGATCACGGCCAGGAGGTGGGCGAGTTCGGTCTCGGTGAACTGGGCGGCGGCCCGTTCGTAGACCGCGTCCGGGACGAAGCCTTCCGTCAGGAGGGTGACCGCCTCGGTGAAGGCCAGGGCCGCCCGCTCCCGCTCGGAGTAGAGGTCGCCGGCCTCCTCCCAGGCGGGCAGCAGATCGATCCGCTGCTGCTCGACGCCGGCCTCGCGGAGGTTGGTGACGTGCATGTCGATGCAGAACGCGCACTTGTTGAGCTGGGAGGCGCGGAGTACGACCAGCTCCGCCAGGATGTCGTCGCCCAGCCCCTTCTTGGCGGCCTGGGTGAGCTTGAGCTGGGCCTGGAAGAAGGCGGGGAGCTTGCTCCAGAACGTCATGCGGTGGGTCATCGTGCTCACTCCTGCCCCGGGGCCCGGCGGGTGGCCACGCCGAAGCGGTTCCAGGCGTTGATGGTGGTGATCATGGCGATCAGCTGGGCGAGTTCGGGCTCGTCGAAGACGGCGGCGGCCTGCTCGTAGACGGCGTCCGGGACGAAGCCGTCGGTGAGCACGGTGATGGCCTCGGTGAGCGCCAGGGCGGCGCGCTCGCGGTCGGTGTAGTAGCCGGCGGCCTCCTCCCAGGCACTGAGGAGGGCGATCCGCTCTTCGGTCTCGCCGGCCTTGCGGGCGTCGGTGGTGTGCATGTGGAGGCACATGGCGCACCGGTTGATCTGCGAGGCGCGGATCTTGATCAGTTCGGCCAGGGTGGGGTCGAGGCCCTTACGGGCCGCCACGTCCAGGCCGATCATGGCCTTGTAGACGTCGGGAGCCAGCTCGGTCCAGCGCATCCGGGGGCCGTGCCGGTGGCCGGCGGCGGCCGGGACGGCGGGCGCCGGCTGCCCTGCGGGCGGTGTCGGCTGTCCTGCGGACGGTGTCGTCGGGTTCGTCATGCGGTAGACGCTACGCGGCGAGTGGCGCAGGGGTATGGTCCACTTCCATGGAGAAATCGCGGGCCACTTTCGGACGGGATCTGGGCCGGGACCTGCATCTGGACCTCGGCGGTCCGGGCGGGGTGCGGGCCTCGCTGATGGCCGCGCTGCGCGAGGCGGTGCGGTCCGGGCGGCTGACCCCCGGCACCCGGCTGCCGTCCTCCCGGTCCCTCGCCACCGACCTCGGCATCGCCCGCAACACCGTCGCCGACGCCTACGCGGAGCTGGTCGCCGAGGGCTGGCTGAGCGCCCGCCAGGGCTCGGGCACCGAGGTCGCCGAACGGGTCCTGCCGCGGGCCGCCGGCCGGGCGCCCCGGCGCGCCCCGGGCCCGCCGTCCCCCGCCGCCGGCCCGCGCTTCGACCTCACCCCCGGCACCCCGGACGTCTCGTCCTTCCCGCGGACCGCCTGGCTGGCGGCGGCCCGCCGGGCGCTGACCGCCGCGCCCAACGAGGCGTTCGGCTACGGCACTCCGGCCGGCCGCCCCGAGCTGCGCGCGGTGCTCGCGGACTACCTGGCGCGGGCGCGGGGCGTACGGGCCGACCCCGAACGGATCGTGGTCTGCGCGGGGTTCATGCAGGGGCTGGGGGTGCTGTGCCGGGCGCTGCGGCCCCGTGGCGGCACCCCCGGCCGGGTCGCCACCGAGGCGTACGGGCTGCCCTTCCACCGCGCCGTCATCGCCCGCGCCGGCCTCGGCACCGTCCCGCTGCCGATCGACGCGGACGGCGCGGACACCGGCCGGCTGACCGGCCTGGACCACCTGCGGGCGGCCCTGCTGACCCCCGCCCACCAGTTCCCGACCGGCGTCCCGCTGCACCCCGACCGGCGGGCCACGGCGGTCAACTGGGCGCGCGCCACCGGTGGTTACGTCCTGGAGGACGACTACGACGGCGAGTTCCGCTACGACCGGCAGCCGGTCGGGGCCCTCCAAGGGCTGGACCCCGACCACGTCGTCTATCTGGGCACCGCGAGCAAGAGCCTGGCCCCGGCGCTGCGGCTGGCGTGGATGGTGGTGCCGGACCGGCTGATGGACCGGGTGCTTGAGGTCAAGTCGACCGGCGAGTGGCAGTCCGGATCGCTGGACCAGCTCACCCTGGCGGAGTTCATCTCCTCCGGAGCGTACGACCGGCATCTGCGCGGGATGCGGCTGCGCTACCGGCGGCGGCGCGACCAGCTGGTGGCCGCGCTGGCCGAACGCGCCCCGCACGTACACGTCTCGGGGATCGCCGCCGGGCTGCACGCGGTGCTGGAACTCCCGCCCGGCACCGAGCAGTCCGTCGTCCAGGCCGCGCGGTGGCAGGGCCTGGCGGTGACCGGGCTGGCGGAGTTCACCGACCCGGCGGGCCCGGCCGCAGCCCGCGACGCGCTGGTCATCACCTACGGCCGCCCGCCGGACCATGCGTTCTCGGCCGTCCTGGAGGCCCTGTTGAGGGCGATGCCGCCGGCGGGGTGAGGGGGTGGGGTGAAGGGGCGGGGTGTGATGGGCTCCCGTTCAGGGGGCACTCAGGAGCGTTCGGCGGCCGCCGCGGCGGAGTCGGACGGGGTCGCGGAGTCGGACGGGAGCGCGGGTATGTCGGTGTTCGCGTCGCTGTCGTTCGTGTCGTTCTTGTCGTTCTTGTCGGTTACGTCGGTGTTCGTGTCGGTGTCGGGGGCCGCCGTCGCCGGTGCCGGTGCCTCGCCGAAGCGGGCCAGCGCCAGCGCCCCGGCGACGGCCAGCACGAAACCGGCGACGGTCAGCGGGGCCAGCCCGTCGCGGGTGCGGTCGCCGAGCCAGGCGACGCCGACCGCGGCCGGGCCGAGGGTCTCGCCGATCACCATGCCGGCGGTGGCGGTGGTGACCGCGCCGCGCTGGAAGGCGGAGGTCAGCAACAGGAAGGCTGCAGCCCCGCCGATCAGCAGCGCGTAGGTGGCGGGGTTGGTGAGCAGGTCGGACGGGCCGAAGCCGTCGATGAGCCGCACCGCGACCTCGACGACCCCGAAGCCGCAGCCCGCGCCGAGGCCGAGCACGGCGGCGCGGGAGCGGTCCGGGAGTCGGCCGGCCAGGGCGCCGGCGGCCAGCACGGCGACCGCGAAGACCAGCACCCCGATCCGTAGCGCGGGGGTGCCGGCCCGGTGTCCCTCGCCGCCGGACGACAGCGCCAGCAGGGCCAGCCCGCCGCAGACCACCGCGACCGCCAGCCATTCGGCGCGCCGGAGGCGGACGCCCAGGACCGGCGCGGCGACCACCGCGGTCACCGCGAGGGTCGCGGCCAGCGCCGCGCCGACCGTGTAGATCGGCAGCGTCCGCAGCGCCACCAGCTCCAGCAGGAAGCCCAGCCCGTCCAGCGCCAGCCCGAGCAGATACCGCCACTGCGTCAGCACCCGCAGCAGCAGCCGGGCGTCGACGCCGGAGCCGGTACCGGGCGGGGTGTCCCGGGCCGCCACGGCCTGGAAGACGGAGGCGGTACCGAAGCAGACCGCGGACGCGAGCGCGCAGATCATCCCGAGCAGCATGGCCCGACTGTACGGCTCCACAGGGCCGCGGGGCAGGGGGCAGGGGGTAGGGGGACGGCCCCGGAGCGGACGAACGACGCTACGCGCCCAGCACCACCCGGAGTTGTTCCAGCCCCCAGTCCAGATCCTCCTTGCTGATCACCAGCGGCGGCGCGATCCGGATCGTCGCGCCGTGGGTGTCCTTGACCAGGACGCCGCGGGCCATCAGCCGTTCGGCGACGGCCCGGCCGTCGCCGCGGGAGGGGTTGATGTCGATGCCGGCCCACAGTCCGCGGCCGCGGACCGCGTCCACCGCGCCGCCGCCCACCATCGGGGCCAGCGCGCGGTGCAGGTGGTCGCCGAGTTCGGCGGCTCGCCGCTGGTACTCGCCGGTGCGCAGCATCGCGATGACCTCCAGGCCGACCGCGCAGGCCAGCGGGTTGCCGCCGAACGTCGAACCGTGCTGACCGGGCCGGAAGACGCCCAGCACCTCGCGGGACGACACCACCGCGGACACCGGCACCACCCCGCCGCCCAGCGCCTTGCCGAGGACGTACACATCGGGCACCACGCCCTCGTGTTCGCAGGCGAAGGTGGTGCCGGTGCGGCCCAGCCCGGACTGGATCTCGTCGGCGACGAAGAGCACGTTCCGGGCCCGCGTCAGTTCGCGCACCCCGGCCAGGTAGCCGCGCGGCGGCACCAGGACCCCGGCCTCGCCTTGGATCGGCTCCAGCAGCACCGCGACGGTGTCGGCGTCGACGGCGGCGTCCAGGGCGGCCAGGTCGCCATAGGGGACGACGGTGAAGCCGGGGGTGTACGGGCCGAAGTCGGCGCGGGCCTCGGGGTCGGTGGAGAAGGAGACGACGGTGGTGGTCCGGCCGTGGAAGTTGTTCTCCGCGACGACGATCCCGGCCCGCCCGTCGGGCACGCCCTTGACCCGGTAGCCCCATTTGCGGGCAGTCTTGACCGCGGTCTCCACGGCCTCTGCGCCGGTGTTCATCGGCAGGACGAGTTCCATTCCGCACAGGTCGGCGAGCTGGGTGCAGAAGTCGGCGTAGCGGTCGTGGTGGAAGGCGCGGGAGGTGAGCGTGACGCGTTCCAGCTGGGCGCGGGCCGCCGCCAGCAGACGGGGGTGGCGATGGCCGAAGTTGAGCGCGGAGTACCCGGCGAGCAGGTCCAGATAGCGGCGGCCGGTGACGTCGGTCATCCAGGCGCCTTCGGCGGTGGCCACGACGACGGGGAGCGGGTGGTAGTTGTGCGCGCTGTGGGCCTCGGCGGCGGCGATGAACGCTTCCGTGGACGTCACGGGTGACTCCGTCCGGTGGGCCGGACTGCCGGTCCGGCTTCGGTGCCGACCTCTGCGTTCATTGTCCCGCCCGGTGCGGACGCCCGCAGGCCACGAGCCGCACGCCGCGGCCTTTCCGCCCCTTACCCGTCGGACAGGGCCCGGACTTCCGTAGACTGCCGTTGCGCAGCCGCGACTGGCGTACGGGGAACGGACCCCGAGGAAGCGGTGCGCGGCCACACGCCTACGAGGTGCCGCCCGCCTGGGTACCCCGGGACCACGACCGACCACCGCTCGATCGCCCCGGAGGACGCCATGACGGCCCATCGCCCCGCCCATCCCGCCCTGCACGCCGCCGACCCCGAACTCGCCGCGCTGGTCGGCGCCGAGGAGCGGCTCCAGGCCGACACCCTGCGGCTGATCCCCAGCGAGAACTACGTCTCCGCCGCCGTCCTGGAGGCCACCGGGACGGTCCTCCAGAACAAGTACAGCGAGGGCTACCCGGGCCGCCGTTACTACGAGGGCCAGCAGAACATCGACCTCGTGGAGACCCTGGCCGTCGAGCGTGCCAAGGGGCTCTTCGGCGTCGAGCACGCCAATGTGCAGCCGTACTCCGGCTCGCCCGCCAATCTGGCCGTGTACCTCGCCTTCGCCTCCCCCGGCGACACGGTGCTGGGCATGTCGCTGCCGATGGGCGGGCACCTCACGCACGGCTGGGGCGTCTCGGCGACCGGGACGTGGTTCAACGGGGTGGGGTACGGCGTACGGGCCGACACCGGGCGGATCGACTTCGACGAGGTGCGCGACCTGGCCCGCAAGGAGCGCCCGAAGATCATCTTCTGTGGCGGCACGGCCGTCCCGCGGACCATCGACTTCGCGGCCTTCGGCGAGATCGCGCGGGAGGTCGACGCGGTCCTGGTCGCGGACATCGCACACATCGCGGGCCTGATCGCGGGCGGCGCGCACCCGTCGCCCGTACCGCACGCCGACGTCGTCTCGACCACCACCCACAAGACGCTGCGCGGCCCGCGCGGCGCGCTGCTGATGTCCCGCGCGGCGCACGCCAAGGCGATCGACAGGGCGGTCTTCCCCGGCCTTCAGGGCGGCCCGCACAACCACACCACGGCCGCCATCGCGGTGGCGCTGCGCGAGGCGTCCGCGCCGTCCTTCCGGGAGTACGCGCACGCCGTCGTCGCCAACGCCAGGGCGCTCGCCGAGGCGCTGCTGGCCCGTGGCTTCGACCTGGTCTCCGGCGGCACCGACAACCACCTGGTGCTGATCGACCTGACGTCGAAGGAGGTGCCCGGCAAGGTCGCGGCCAGGGCCCTGGACCGGGCCGGGATCGTGGCGAACTACAACACCGTGCCGTTCGACCCGCGCAAGCCGTTCGACCCGTCCGGCATCCGGATCGGCACCCCGTCGCTGACGTCGCGGGGGCTGGGGACGGCACAGATGCCGAAGGTCGCGGAGTGGATCGACCGCGGCGTCCGGGCCGCGTCCACCGGCGACGAGGAGGCCCTGACGACGATCCGCCGGGAGGTCGCGGACCTCATGGCGGCCTACCCGGCGCCGGGGCTGCCGGTGCACGACTGAGGTCGGGGGCGAAACGCGGCGTGAGCCCCGGAGCGTCCCACGGCGCGAGCCCGGGGCGTCCCTCCGCACAGGCCGGAGTGCCCCGCCCGTGAGCCCGGGGCCCCGCCTCGCGGCCCTCGCGCGGTGGGGCGCCCTCCCCCGGACCCCCTCACGCGGCGGGCACCCAAGACCCTCCCGTTCCCGGGAATACCCCACAACACCCCCACGTTGTGGCCCCGCAGGGGGCCCACGCATCCCCTACGGGATGTGTTCGGCCGCCCCCTGCGGGCCTCCACGCCCGGGCCCCTCGGGGACCTGAGAGAATGACTCCCATGGCTCTCGATCGCCCGCCCGTCGCCCACCACCGCCCCAGGGGGAATGGCTCCGCCATGCAGCATCCTCGAGTGCTCTCCGGTATCCAGCCCACCGCCGGCTCCTTCCACCTCGGCAACTACCTCGGTGCGGTGCGCCAGTGGGTGGCTCTGCAGGAGTCGCACGACGCCTTCTACATGGTCGTCGACCTGCACGCGATCACCGTCCCGCAGGACCCGGTGGAGCTGCGCCGCAACACCCGGATCGCCGCCGCCCAGCTGCTGGCGGCCGGCCTCGACCCGGAGCGCTGCACGCTCTTCGTGCAGAGCCACGTCCCCGAGCACGCCCAGCTGAGCTGGGTCATGAACTGCGTCACCGGCTTCGGTGAGGCGTCCCGGATGACGCAGTTCAAGGACAAGTCGGCGAAGCAGGGCACGGACCGCACGACGGTCGGCCTGTTCACCTACCCCGTCCTGATGGTCGCCGACATCCTGCTCTACCAGGCCGACCAGGTCCCCGTCGGCGAGGACCAGCGCCAGCACCTGGAGCTGACCCGCGACCTCGCGGACCGCTTCAACACCCGCTTCGGCGACACCTTCACGATCCCGAACCCGTACATCGTCAAGGAGACGGCGAAGATCTTCGATCTTCAGGACCCGTCGATCAAGATGAGCAAGTCGGCGTCCTCGCCGAAGGGCATCATCGACCTCCTCGACGACCCCAAGGTCACCGCGAAGAAGATCAAGAGCGCCGTGACGGACACCGACACGGTCATTCGCTTCGACCGCGAGGCCAAGCCCGGCGTCAGCAACCTCCTGACCATCCTGTCCACCCTCACCGGCCAGGACATCCCGTCGCTGGAGCGCTCCTACGAGGGCAAGATGTACGGCGCGCTCAAGACGGATCTGGCCGAGGTGATGGTCGACTTCGTCACCCCGTTCCGGAACCGTACGCAGGAATACCTCGACGACCCCGAGACGCTGGACACGATCCTGGCCAAGGGCGCCGAGAAGGCCCGTGCGGTGGCGGCCGAGACCCTGGCCACCACCTACGACCGGATCGGATTCCTGCCGGCCAAGCGCTGACCGTCCGCGCCGGCCCGGGGACGCGCCCGTCAGGGTCCGTCCCCGGCACACTGGGAAGGTGCGCGCCCACGCGGCGCGCACGCACACGTCAGGGCACAGGTACGGCACACGTCAGGGCACACGCAAGGCATACGTCAGGGCACAAGGCACACGTCAGGGCACATGTCAGGAGGGAGAACGCAGTGGGGACCGTAACGCTCGGCGTTTCGCTCGCGGTCCCGGAGCCGCACGGCCGCTTCCTCCAGCGGAAGCGCGAGGGCTTCGGGGACCCGGCCGCCCGCGGCATCCCCACCCACATCACCCTCCTCCCGCCGACGGAGGTCGACGCCGGCGCGCTGCCCGACATCGAGCGCCATCTCGCCGAGGTCGCCGCCGGGTCCCGGCCGTTTCCGCTGCGGCTGGAGGGCACCGACACCTTCCGTCCGCTCTCGCCGGTGGTCTTCGTCAAGGTCGTCGAGGGCGCGCGCGGCTGCACGGTCCTGCAGGAGCGGGTCCGCGCCGCGTCCGGGCCGTGCGCCCGCGAGCTCCAGTTCCCGTACCACCCGCATGTGACGATCGCGCACGGCATCGGCGAGGCCGCCATGGACCGCGCCCAGGCGGAGCTGGCGGACTTCTCCGCCACCTGGACGATCGCCGGCTTCGCGCTCTACGAGAAGGGCGACGACGAGGTCTGGCGACTGGAGCGGGAGTACCCGTTCGGGGCCGGCGGGGGCGCGGTGCCGGTGCCCCGGCAGGGCGGCGAGCCCGCCGAACTGTCCCGGCCGCCGGCCACGTTCTACTGAGTCGCCGCGTACTGAGTCGTCCTCTACAGCCGCCGCCTCTATTGAGCCGCCGCGCCGCCGTGTCGGCCGTCACGCGCGTGCCCGGTGCGTCGGGTGGCCGCCGGACACCGGGGTAGCCGGAAGCTAGTGTTCCGGATCATCAGCGTCCGGATCATCGACCGGAGCAGCCGGCACGGGAGGCGTACGGGGATGAACGGCGGGCGGGACGTCCAGGGAAACGGGGACGACGAGCACGGCAAGCACGACGAGGGCACAGGCGGGAACGCGGACCGCGCCTCGGGGAAGGACGCCGGGAAGGACGCCGAAAGCAACCCCCTCGGCTGGATCCCGCGGCTGCCGGTCGTCGGACCGCGCCTCGCGCCCCTCGTCGAGCGGCTGCTCGCCACCCACCTGTGGCGCAGCTACGCGCGGATGCTGCGGGTCCACTGGACCCGGCTGGCCGCGGCCATCACCTTCACCAGCTTCATCGCGCTCTTCCCGCTGCTGACCGTCGCCGCCGCGATCGTCGCCGCCACGATCGGCAAGGACCAGCTGCACACGCTGGAGGCCGAGCTCGCCGAGCAGGTCCCCGGTATCTCGAACCAGCTGGACCTGGCCGGGCTGGTCGACAACGCGACCACCGTCGGACTGATCGCCGGTGCCGCGCTGCTGCTCACCGGCATCGGCTGGGTGCAGTCCCTGCGCGACTGCCTGCGGGCCGTCTGGGAACTGCCCGACGAGGAGGCCAACTTCCTGCTCGGCAAGGTCCGCGACGGCGGGCGGCTGCTCGGCCTCGGCGCGGTCGCGGTGGTCTCGGTGGGCTGCTCGGCGTTCGCCTCCGCAGCGGTCGGACGGGCGGTGGACGCGATCGGCCTGCCCCGGGGCGGCGCGGTCAGCGTCCTGCTCACCGTGGCCGGGTTCTGCATCGCGGTGCTCGCCGACTTCCTGATGCTGGCCTACGTCCTGACCAAGCTCGCCGGCGCGCGCCCGCCGCGGCGGGCCCTGATCATCGCCGCGCTGATCGGCGCGGTCGGCTTCGAGGCGCTGAAACTGCTGCTCAGCAGCTATCTCCAGGGCATCGCCGGGCGCAGCATGTACGGGGCGTTCGGCACCCCGATCGCCCTGCTGCTGTGGATCAACTTCACCGCGAAGCTACTGGTCTTCTGCGCGTCCTGGACGGCCACCGCCGGGCCGACCGGACAGCGACCGGGCGGGACCGGCCGGCAACCGGAGCCGGAGCCGCCCGCGACGACGTGACGGCGTGACGGCCCGGCCGCCGGATGCCGGATGACTGCACCCGTCATCCGGCATCCGTCATCCGACGCCGGTCACTTCCGCCGCCGCCCCCCGGAGCCCCGCCGCCCCTGCCCCGACTCCTGCCCGGTCCCAGTCCCGGCCCCGGCCTCCGGCTGCGGGCGCCGCCTGCGGACGAACCACGCCGCCGCGGCGATCAGCGCCACCACTCCGCCGCCGATCCCGGCGACCGCCCACGGTCCGCCCCAGCCGCCGGAGTCCAGCCCGGCCTGGGCCTGCGGGTCGCCGTTCTTCCCGTCGCCGTCGTGGTCCATGCCCGAGCCCTTGGGCTCGACCAGTTTGCCGACCGGCGTCACCTTGCCGTCTGCCGCGAAGCCCCAGTCAAAGAGCCTGGCGGCTTCCCGGTACGCCTCGTTGTGCTGCTTCTTCTCCGGGTTCATCACGGTGACCAGCAGCTTGCGGTCGCCGTGCTGGGCGAACCCGGTGAAGGTGGACCCGGCGTTGGTGGTGGAGCCGTTCTTCACCCCCGCGATGCCCGGGTAGGGCTTGATGTCGTAGTCGCCGCTGAGCAGCCGGTTGGTGTTCTGGATGCCGAAGGTGGCGCGCTTGCCGTCCTTGCCCATGTCGCCGGGGAACTGCGCGCTCGCCGTGGAGCAGTACTCCCGGAAGTCCGGGTTCTGCAGCCCGGCCCGCGCGAACAGGCTCAGGTCGTACGCGCTGGACACCTGCCCCGGCGCGTCGTAGCCGTCCGGCGTGATCACATGGGTGTCGGTGGCGTTCAGCTGCACCGCCCGCTGCTGCATCTGCTTGACGGTGGCCTCGGTGCCGCCGTTCATCGCGGAGAGCGTGTGTACCGCGTCGTTGCCGGACCGCAGGAACACCCCCAGCCACAGGTCGTGGACGGTGTAGGTGAGGTTCTCCCTTATCCCGACGAGGCTGCTGCCGACGCCCATGCCCGCCAGGTCGGCCGGCTTGACCGTGTACTTCGTCGTCTTCGGGAACTTCGGCAGCACGGTGTCGGCGAACAGCATCTTCAGCGTGCTGGCCGGCGCCAGCTGCCAGTGCGGGTTCTTCGCGGCCAGCACCTCGCCGGTCTCGGCGTCCGAGATGATCCACGAGCGGCCGGTGAGTTCCTTGGGCAGCTCGGGCGCGCCCGGCCGGAGCTGCACCTGGACACCGGGCCGGCCCAGCCGCTCCCCGCCGACCTGCGACATCTTCGCGGGCGGCACGGGGGCCTTGGGCGGCTGGCCGCCGTCCACGGGGGCGGCGTGCGCGGTGCCGGCCAGCAGTGGCGACACCAGCAGTACGGAGGACGCCAGCGCGGCAGCGGATCGAACGGCGGACGGGGACGCGGAGGCATTCAAGGTCGTCGGCACGTCCGTGAACGTACCCGCCCGCGACCGCCTCTTTGAACGCACCCCACGGAAGAGTGCCCCTCCGAACGGCCGGATGGAGCCGCCCCCGCCGTCCGGCCGGGGCCCCGTGCCGCTCCCCCGCCCCGCGTCCTCGTTCCCGCCCGCCTCACCGCGGAGCTGGCGCATCTGGCCCACCTTTCCCGAACAACTCACCAACACAACCTCAGGACCAGGCAAAAGAGCAGGTCAGAGCACCATCACCGTTCCTGTCGAGGGACCACGAGGATATGGACTCCGTCCCTGTCACCGCGCCCGCCCGGTGGTCCACCGCGCACCCCGACGGTCGGGGTGCGCAGACGTTCCACAGGCCCGAAGACGGGAGCCGGCCCGCCGGGGATCCACAAACCACCCGACCGGGACGTGAATCACTCGCGACCGGGGTCGGCACACCGTCGATCGGGGTTGACGTGCGGGGCCACGGGCCGTGCCGTGTCGGCCGACGCGGTGCCGCGCCGCACCCGGCCGGGTTTATGCCAGGACGCGCATAAGGAGCGCGCCCGCATGGACGCCCGTGGCCAGTCCCCATACCGTCGTGGTCAGTTGGCCCGCCAGGGCCAGAAGCGAGGGGGTTTCGGCATGCCACGTGAGGAACTGACCCGGCTCACCGGCAACGGAAACGGCAACGGCACCTGCGGTGACGAGGACTGTCCGAACGTCTACCGGGCGGCGAACGGGACACTCGTCATTCAGGGAGGCATTTCGGAGGCGTTCATGCCACCGTCCGGTGAGGCGCTGGTAGAGATTCCGGAAGAGGTACTGAGGGAGGCCGTGCGTGCTCTTGGATGGTGAAGAGTGGCGACGTCGGTTCGCGGAAATCAAACGAGAGGCATGGCGGCTTGAGACACTCCCGCAGTACCTCGTGCCGCAGGAGGCAGAAGATTTCTCGGCGTTTCGCGAGGGACGGCCACTGGCCCCGCACACGGCGTCCTCCTACACGGAACGCGTCTCACGTCAGCGGGCGGAGGGGAAGTACAACGGCCGGGTGCATATCGTGCAGCGGCCACTCTCCGAATACCTTCAATTCGAGTTCGCGCGCTATTACCGGGCCCACGCACAGGCCGGGGACGACATTCGCATCCTCGACGTGACCGATCGAACCAATCCCCTCGAGGGAATCCAGGACTTCTGGATGTTCGACCGCACAGAAGTCGTGCTCATGAACTACGAGGAGGACGGCAGGCAGATCAATCGTGAGGTATTCGAAGGAGACGTGTCTCCGTTCATCGAGTATCAGCGGATCGCCGTCGCCGAGTCAGTCCCCTTCGAGGAGTACGTGAACGGTGGCCATCGAGCCTGACCGGCTTGGCCGGACCGGTCTGGAACTGGCGGCCATGCTCAGGCATCTCCGCAGACAAGCCGGGCTCTCCGGAGTCCGGCTTGCCGCGCGTTGCCATATGTCCCAGTCCAAGATCAGTCGCATCGAGGGGGGCAAACTCCGCCCGTCGCTGGTGGACGTCGAGCAGATCCTGCGTGGGCTGAACGTACCCCCCGCCGTCGCGGCCGAGGCCCTGGCCATCGCTCGAATAGCACAGACGGAATGGCAGGACCGCAAGGCCCTGCACCGAAAAGGGCTGGACAAGAAGCAACTGGAGCTGGCCGGCCTGGAGGCGGTCACCACAGACTTCCGATATTTCATGCTGTCCATGGCCACAGGCTTGCTGGCAACGCCGGATTACATCCAGGAAAGCATTTCACATGCCCCGCCGACACAACAGGACAAGGCTGTCGGCATGAAGCTCAAACGCCAGGCCGTCCTGCTCGACCACTCCAAGCGCTTTACTTTTCTCCTTACCGAGCAGGCAATCAGATACCCATTGGTTTCGCCGGACGCCATGGCACTCCAGATTGACCGACTGGCCTCACTGAGCCTACAGTCGAACATCCGACTCGGCATTCTGCCGATGGGCGTGAGGTTCAGCAACACGCCACTGAGTACGTTCACTGTTTACGACGACCGCCTGGCGACGATTGAGACGGACCTCGGGGCTGCTGTTTTCCGAGACCCCAAAGACGTCCGTTCACTCCTCGACCGATTCGCCAGCTATGCGGCACATGCCGTCTACGGCGACGAAGCCCGACAGCTGTTGACCACGTGGGCGCGGTCATTCCGCCAGTGATCTTTATTCGACAACGCGAATAAAACAGCCGCGTCTCTCACTGATGCAGGACCATTGGTGCCTCACGGAATAATCGGGGAGGCACAAGAAATGGCCAGCAGCTCGGAAACATCTGAGGGCAATTGGGAGTACCCCACCTATGCACCCAAGGGGCAGCGGTGCACCGTTTGCGCGGAGCCGATCCGGACGTTCGAGCTGGCTCTCCGCGGTCAGATCGAACGCGCCTCCGAGCCGCCCGTGGTGATCTACCGCCACGCCGGCACGTGCCCAAGGTGACGGCCATGGCCAGGCAACCCCGGCTGGATCGACATGAAAGGAAGTCGAAAGATGAGCACTGCCGCGGTCGAGACGATGGATACGCGTCCGCGGGACGCCGAGGGCTGGCCCGGCGTCCCGTTCCGGCACCCACGGGACCTGGAGGTCGTCGCCGAGGACGACGGTGGGAAGCACGACGGTGGCCCCATGCCTCCGGAGGCGCCCCGCGATCCTGCTCCGCAGCCCAGTGGTGGGGAGGGGAAGTAAGCCACCCCGGCGGCCGGAGTCTTCTGCGGCCGCCGGTGATCGCTTGCGCCCGCGCCAGCCCGTCAGCTCCGCGTCGCCGCGGTCTCCGTGCTTTCCGCGGTCGCCGTCGTCTCGCGACGCAGGGCGCGCAGGCCCCGGAAGCCGAGTACGCCGATCGCCGTGCCCAGGAGGAACGAGGTGATCGCGAGGGCGAGATGGACCCAGAAGTACGCGGTGGGGTTTCCGTGATCGAAGGCCAGACCGCTCGCGTCCTTGATCAGGTTCTTGACGAAGGTGATCCACACCACCCAGGACCAGGCGCCGAAGGCGAGCAGGAACCAGGAGACGGGACGGCTGAGCTTCATGGGGCGGTGTCCTCTACTGCGGGGGGGGGAGCCTTGTCCTGCCAGTATCCGCGATGCGCGTGATCGGCTTCCGGGGCGTCCCCGCCGCTGACGACGGGCAGGAAGAGTACCGGCGTCGCCGACCACTCAACCCACGTTCCGGCGCAGCTCAGGGCCAGTCCGCAGGGCTCGCCCCGGTGCAGCGCGGCCACCGCCGCCACCCGCCCCTCGCCGGCCACCCCGCGCAACGCCCACTCGCGCGCCCGTCGGGGCAGATCCGCGGCCAGCCTCCGGGCGTCCGCGGCGATCGCCCCCACGGCCCGCAGCGGGGTGCCGACCGCGAGGAACGTCCAGGACGCCACCTCGTCCGCGTGCACGGACCGGTACACCGTCCGCTCGCACCAGATTCCCGGCACGGCCGCAACCGTCCCCGCCTGCGGCCGATGCGCCTCTCCCTCCCCGTCCGGGCGCCTCACGCCGCCAGCCACGTCGCCTCCCGCCCCTGCGGCGCGCCGTTCCCGAACGCGCCGACGGCCATCCCGCCGGGCCGGGCCACGAGCGCATACGCGCACCCTTCGGCGTCAACGACGGTCAGCGTTAGGGGAGTTCCGGACACGAGCGCCGCCACCGCCCGGTCGAAGTCGCCCCGCTCGCCGAGCCAGTCCCGCACCCCCGCGCCATGCGGCACCCCTAACTGCTGCGCGACCTGCCCGGCGCGCGTCCGCATCCACCGCGCCGCCCGACGCGGCGAGTACGACACCACGCCCCCGAGGTCGATCGGCGCCCCGGATGGCCGATGGACGACCAACTCCGCTCGGTAGACGGCCACTTCCCCCGTGACGCTCACGACGCCCCCGGAGCAGGCAGGCTCAACTCCGCCCACACCACCTTTCCGGTGCCGTCCCACTCCACGCCCCAGCCACTTGCCAAGGCGTTCACGAGCATCAACCCACGACCACATTCCGATACCTCCCCATTTCCCTTCGCCTCGTTGATCACTGGCACCCCGTCACTCACGTCGCGCACGTCCAGCCGCAGCCGGTCGTCCGACAGCGTGAACCGGACCCCGATCGCGGGCGCGGGGACGGCCCACGCGGCGTGCGCCCGCACCGCGTTGGTGACCAGCTCGGACACCAACAGCTCGGCGTTCGCGGCGAGTTCACCCCCGACGCGCCATGCGCGCAGCTGCCGCCGCAGCTCCCTACGAGCCCACCCGACGCTGCGCACGTCAGCCGGAAGCCGATAGCCGACTACGGGGGCGATGGTCGAAGTTGCTACGAACCGGGCGCGTGTGGACATGGCTATCCCCTGGGTGCGCATGACGAAGAGCGGCGCCACTACGCAACGCGGTACTTCGTGCGCATCGAGTGACGAGAGTCACGCTAGGGCGAAGCTCTGCAAGTTTGCAAGCTTTGGCCATGCAAGCTTGCCATCGCTGTGCGTAAGCACGCAGACTAAGTTCCGTTACGACTCAACGCGGCATAGTCAGGCGGTCGTTGAAAGGAGAGCCCATGCCCGCAGGTGGGAGGCCGACGGTTCGCAGCCGGAGGCTCGGCAACGCACTGAGGCGCTATCGCGAGACGGCCGGCTTGGATCAACCGGACGCCGCGGAGGCGATCACCAAGTCCGTCTCCAAGATCAGTCGCGTGGAGAGCGGGCATACGTCCGCCTCGGGACTCGAAGTCCGCACGCTCCTCGATCTATACGGGGTGGAAGATCCGGACGAGCGGGCCAGACTGCTCGAATGGGCACGGAGGAGCAACGAGCGCGGCTGGTGGATCGATTATCAAGCCTCTGCTCGATCCGGTTACGTGGACCACATCGCCCTCGAAAATGAGGCCACACACATCAGGGTCTGGGAACCGGCCCTCGTGCCCGGCCTGTTGCAGACTCCTGAGTACACGGAAGCCGTCATCGCCATAGGGCCCAAGAAGTTCCCGCCCGAGAAAGTCATCGAGCTGGCCAAGCTGCGCCAAGAACGTCAACGGCGGATCGAGGAAGACGGGGCCACCTTCACCGCGATCCTCTGGGAACCAGCCCTCACGGCATTGAATGCCGAACGCAAGGTGCGGGACGGGCAGTTGAACCACCTGCTCGGGGTCGGTGAGCGGCAGAACGTCACGATTCAGCTCCTCCCCGCGAGAGCGAGCCTGGTTGCCGGGATGTCAAGCGCCTTCGCAGCCTTCTCGTTCGGGGTGGAGGCCAACGTGGAAGCCGTAACCCTGGAGAATCCAGCAAACACCAACGTTGTGGAGGCGCCGGAGGCCCTCGCCCTCTACGTCAATACGTTCGATCAGCTACGCTCGGTGGCACTGCCGCCGGACAGGAGTGCCGAGCGCATTCAGGAGCTCCTCGAAGACGGAACGCCACCCAAGGAAGTGGAACCGTGAAGCCTGAGCTGATTGGCACGTTTCGGAAATCCTCGTACTCCGCACAGTCGGGCAACTGCGTAGAAGTCGCCGCCACCAGCACCGGCGGCCACGCGATACGCGACAGCAAGAACCCCACCGGCCCCCACCTCACCTTCACCGCTGACGCCTGGGGCGCGTTCACCCAGGCGCTGAAGGGCGGCGGCGACCGCGTCTGACGCGGGCGGGTCCCGGCCCCCGGCGTGCAACGCAGCGGGGGGCCGGGCTCGTTCCTACCGTCCCGCGAACTTCCGGCTCACCGTGTCGAAGACACGCTGCGCCGCCGGGCCCAGGTAAGGGCCGGCCAGCCAGGTGTGGGCGTTGGAGCTGATCGACGTGTTGGAGATCAGGGCGAGTTTGCCGTTGCGGCTGACGAACCAGCCGCCGCCGGACGTGCCGCCGGTCATCGTGCAGCCGATGCGGTCCATGGCGGGCGTGCCCTGCTGCATCGTGAGGCGGCCGGGGCGGTCGAGGCAGGCCATCATGCGGGCGCCGTCGTAGGGCGGCGCGGCGGGGTAGCCGAACGCCTTGACCGAGCTTATGCCGTCCGCGTGCGGGGCGTTGAACCAGACCTGGGCGGCCGCGCCGACGGTCTCCTGGAGGGACTTGCCGCCGCCGTACTCCGGGCGCACGTGCAGCACCGCGAAGTCGTACGCCGAACCGGCGTTGCCGGACGCCGAGCTGCCCATGTCGATCCACTCGCCGGAGGTGCTGATCCAGTCGGCCCAGAAACGGCCGTACGGGGTGACCTGTTCGGTGGGGCTGGTGCCGACCTGGCTCATCGGCACGCCGTGGTCGTTGTACGACGGCACGAAGACGATGTTGCGCATCCAGCCGCCCTGCCGGCCGGAGTGGACGCAGTGGCCCGCGGTCCACACGAGGTTGGACTTCCCCGGGTGCGCGGGGTCCTCGACGACGGTGCCGGAGCAGACCATGGGGCCCTTGGGGCTGTCGAAGAAGATCTTTCCGACCGGGGCCATGTGGCGGTGGTAGGGGCGGTCGACTTCTTGGGCGGTGACGGGGCGAGGTTCGGGATCGGTGGCGCCGACCGCCGTACCGGCCTGGACGCCGAGTTCCGGTGCGGCCTTGGCCTGGGCCAGCCGGTCCGCCTTCCAGTGGTCCTTGATGATCGGGTTGGCGAAGTCCTGGGCCCGGTGCGCCCACTTGTCCCAGTTCTTCCAGCCGCCGTCCCGCCACTTCTTGAGGTCGTCGAGGCTGGTCGGCGTCCCGTCGGGCAGGTGCCCGGCGCCGGCCTTCTGGTCACCCGTGGCCGAACTCCCGCTTCCGGAGGCGGTGTTGCCGTCGGGGCCGCAGGCAGTCGCGGCGGCGGCGAGCAGGAGGGCGGCCGCCGCGGCGGCGAGGGAGGTGCGGCGGCGGGCGCGGGTCCGGGTGCGCCGTCGCGGCGCCGGTTCCCCCAGTCGCCCGTCAGCGACGTGCGGGCCGGACGGTTCTGGCGGTGTGGCTGGTGGCATGGTGCAGGTCCCCCCTGATGCGTAGATGCGTCCCCCGGTACGGCTGTCATGCCCCTGCTGGGGCGCCGGGCCGCGCTCTACTATGCCGTTCCGCCGGGCGCGGGCGGGGCCGGGGGGCCGGGGCCGCGAAAGGATCGGGACAATCATGGGGTCCTGTCCGAACCGTCCCAAGGACCCGAACGTGACCGACCGCGTCATCGACCGTCCCCGCAGCCGCGGGTTCCTCTTCCTCGACTCGCACCCCGCCGGGTGCCGGCAGCTGGTCTCCGACATGTGGGAGGCGGTGCCCGCCCCGGCCGCGGCGCCGCCCGCCGACGGCCCGGTGGCCCTCGTCATCGGCTCGTCCGCCGGCTACGGGCTGGCCGCCACCCTGGCCGGTCTCAAGCGCGCCGGAATCCGGGGCATCGGCGTCTGCTTCGAGAAACCGGCCACCGCCCGGCGTACCGCCACCGCCGGCTGGTACCGCACCGCCGCCACCGCCGAACTGGCCCGCGAGGCCGGGCGGGACGTGGTCTTCGTCAACGGGGACGCGTTCTCCGACGAGGTGAAGGAGCAGGTCGCCGACCTGCTGGCGGAGCGGTTCGGCGGCAAGCTGGACCACCTGATCTACTCGGTGGCCGCCCCGCGCCGCACCGACCCGGAGACCGGCACCACCTACGCCTCGGTCCTCCAGCCGATCGGCGCGACGTCCCGTACCAAGACGCTGGTCTTCGACGACGGGCGCGCGCCCGAGGTCAAGGAGGTGGAGACCGCGCCGGCCGCCGAGGAGGACATCGCCCAGACCGTGGCGGTGATGGGCGGCGCCGACTGGGAGCGCTGGATCGACCACCTGGCCGGCCGCGGTCTGCTCGCCGAGGGCTTCAGCACCGCGGCGCTGTCCTACATCGGCTCGACGCTGACCGAGGCGATCTACCGCAAGGGCACCATCGGCGCCGCCAAGGCCCACCTGGAGGGCACCGCCCGCGCCCTCGACAAGCGGCTGTCGGAGCTGGTCGGCGGGCGCGCGGTGACCTCCGTCAACGGCGCCGCGGTCACCCAGTCGTCCACCGCCATCCCCGGCATCGCGCTCTACGTCGGGCTGCTGCGGGGCGTCCTCGGCGAGCGGATGGCGCCGCCGACCGCCCAGCTCGCCGACCTGTGGGACCGGCTGACCGGCGCCCGGCCGCTGGACCTGGACGAGGAGGGCCGCATCCGGCTGGACACCTGGGAGCTGGACCCCGAGGTGCAGGCCGCGGTCGCCGAGCGCTGGCAGGCGGCCACCTCGGAGGACATCGCCCGCCTCGCCGACCTGGACTGGTTCCACGGCGAGGTGCACCGCCTCTACGGCTTCGCGGTGCCCGGCGTCGACTACGGGGCGCCGGTTGCCACCGAGGTGCCGTGGCCGGGGCAGGCGGGCTGACGGTCTGCGCGCGGCGCCGCCGGGCGCGTCAGTGGGGGCGGGCGCGTCAGTGGGGGCGGGCCGCCATCCGGGGATCCCGTGGGTCCCGGCAGCCCGTCCCGACCGTCCCGACCGCGTTCCGGTACTCCTCGATCTGCTCGCGGGTCGGGTAGCACTTCTTGTCGCAACGGTGGCACCACCAGCGCCAGTTGTCCCGGTGGACCTCGGTGGTGGTGGTGTCCTTCCACAGGTGGTCGTCGCAGTCGGGCGTCGGGCAGTGCGGCGGCGGCAGAGGCATGACGAGCCGGGCCTTCCGTGTGCCGGGGCGTTTCCCGGTGGGTCCGGGACGCGTCCCCGGAGGGGTTGGGGGCGCTTCCCAGCCTGGGGCGCCGAGGGCGCGCGCGGTGGCCCGGCGTGACCGCGGCCATACGATCGGGTGACGGGCCGTATCGCGGGTGACGGGACTCGCAAACGTGGGCCCCCATGACCGGACATGCGATCACACGTGATCGGCGCTGCGATGGAGTCATGGGCACGACCAGGTGGGGCGGCACGCGGCTGTACCGCGTCTTCGAGGCGACCTGTGACCGCGTGCCCTCGGCGACGGCGCTGGAGTGCGGCCGGCACGTCCTGACGTACGCGGAACTCGACGCCCGCGCCAACCGGCTCGCGCATCACCTGCGCGGGCTGGGCGTCGGGCCGGGGTCCCGGGTCGCGCTGCTGGTGCCGCGGTCGGTGGACCTGTATGCGGCGCTGCTGGCGGTGGGCAAGGCCGGTGCGACGTTCGTCCCCGTCGACCCGGCGGCGCCCGCGGACCGGGTCGCCTTCATCGCGTCGGACGCGCGGGTGGACGCGGTGCTGACGGTGGCCGGGCGGGCGGGCGCGGTGGCGGGGATCGGGGCGCAGGTGGTGGAGCTGGACACGCGGGCGGCGGAGCTGGCCGCCGCGCCGGCCACCCGGCCGCGGGTCCCGGCTCCGGCGCGGGTCCCGGCCCCGGCGCGGGCGGCGGCACCGCCGGGCCCGGAGGACGACGACCCCGCCGACCCGCTCGCGTACATCATGTACACCTCGGGCTCCAGCGGCCGCCCTAAGGGCGTGGCCATCGCACACTCCAGCATCTGCAACTTCCTCGCCGTCGTCCCCGGCATCTACGACGTGCGCCCGGAGGACCGGGTCTACCAGGGCATGACCGTCTCCTTCGACTTCTCCATCGAGGAGATCTGGCCCACCTGGGCGGTGGGCGCGACCCTCGTCGCGGGGCCGGCCGAGTCCGGGGCGGGGCGGTTCGGCGCCGAACTCGCCGACACCCTGGACGCGTTGGGCATCACGGTCCTGTACTGCGTCCCGACGCTGCTGGCGACGGTCCCCCGGGACCTGCCGGGGGTGCGCGCCCTCATGGTGGGCGGCGAGGCGTGCCCGGCCCGGCTCGTCGAGCGGTGGAGCCGGCCGGGGCGGCGGATCCTCAACACCTACGGGCCGACCGAGATCACCGTCACCGCGACCGTCGCGGAGCTGCGGCCGGGCCGGCCGGTCACGATCGGCCGGCCGCTGCCCACGTACACGGTGGTGCTGCTCGACGAGGAGCGCCGGCCGGTGCCGGACGGGGCGGTCGGCGAGATCTGCGTGGGCGGTCCCGGCGTCGCCCGCGGCTATGTGGGGCGCCCGGAACTGACCGCGGAGCGCTTCATCGCGCACCCGCTGGCCCCTGGGGGCGGGCGGCTGTACCGCACCGGCGACCTCGGCCGGGTCACCGCGGACGGGGAGATCGCGTTCCTGGGGCGGGCCGACGACGAGGTGAAGGTCCGCGGCTACCGGGTCGACCTCGGCGAGATCGACAACGTGCTGCTGGAGGACCCCGGGGTGGCCGAGGCGGCCACCGCGCTGGTGCGGCTGCCGCACCGCGACGGGGAGGGGGAAGGGGCCGGGGAGGGGGAAGTGGCGGGAGAGAGCCGGGAGTTGTCCGCTTATGTGGTGCCGGCCTCGAAGTCCGTGGTGCCGGCCTCGAACGGCGTCGGGCCGGTGGACGCGGCGGCGGACGCGGCGACGGACGCGCTGGTGGCCCGCCTCCACCAGCATCTGCGGCAGCGGCTCCCGGCCTACATGGTGCCGCCGTTCCTCGACGTCCTCCCCCGGCTGCCGGCCATGCCGAGCGGCAAGGTGGACCGCCGGCGGCTGCCCGCGCCGACCGGGCGCCGGCTGGGCGGCGGTGGCCGGGTGGTGCCGCCGCGGGGCGAGTTGGAGGCGCGGGTGCGGGAGGTCTGGGCCGAGGTGTTCGGCATGGACCCCGACGCGCTGTCCACGGAGGCGGACTTCTTCGACGACCTCGGCGGGCACTCGCTGCTCGCCGCCCAGGTCGTCTCGCTGCTCCGCAGCCGCGGCATCGGCAGCGGCACCGGCGCCGCCCTGCGCGATCTCTACGCCCATCCGACGGTGCGGGGCCTGGCGGCCGGTCTGGCAGCGCCGGACACCGCGGCGGCCGCCGCCGGGGCCACGGGCGGCGGAGGAAGCGGCAGCAGCGCCTCGCACGACGGGAACGGAGAGGCCGCCGAGACCACCCCGCGCGACGACCACGACCACGACGGCAACAGCACCGACGCCCCCGCGAGTTCTCCCCCGGTCCGTCCCCGCCCCCTCCGCCACAGCCGGGCCCGGATCGCCGTGGCCGGGCTGGTGCAGGCGGCCGCGCTCTATCTCCTGCTCTTCGCCACCACCCTGCCGCTGGCCGTCGTCTTCAGCCGGCAGGGCGGCGTGTTCACCAGCCGGACGCCGATCCCGGTACGGCCCGTACTGGCCGTGCTCGTCGGCTATGCCGGCGTCCGCTGGCTGCTGCCGGTGCTGCTCGCCCGCCCCCTGGCCGCCGGCATCCGGCCGGGTCGCTATCCCCTGTGGGGCCCGACCTACCTCCAGCTGTGGACGCTCGGCCTGCTGCTGAGCGTGAGCCCGCTGCCCGCGCTGAGCGGCTCCCCGCTGGCGGGCGGCTATCTGCGGCTGCTGGGCGCCCGGATCGGGCCGCGGACGACCGTCGCCACCGGCGCCGTCCCGCTGCCGTCCCTGGTCCGGATCGGCGCGGACGCCTCGGTCGGCTACGGCGTCACCCTGCACGCCTGGCGGGTCGCCGACGGCTGGGTGACCGTCGCCCCGATAGACATCGGCCCCCGCGCCTACGTAGGGGCTCATGCGGTGCTGGAACCGGGCGCCCGGGTGGAGACGGGCGCCGGGCTCGGCGAGCAGTCGGTGCTCGGCGAGGGCGACGCCGTGCCGCCCGGCGCCCGGTGGGCCGGTTCCCCGCCCTCCCCGGTGCCGGCCCTGGCCGGGGACGTCGAGGAGATGCTGCGCGCCGGCGACCCGGCCGAGCGCGGACGGGCGCGGCAGTTCGCCGCCGCGCTGCTGGGCGTCGTCCTCCTCGAACTCCTCGCGCTGGCCGTCCTGGTGCCCGGCGCCGCGCTGGTGTGGTGTACGTGGCTGGCCTGGGGCAGCGGGCCCGCCGTCCTGGTCTCCCTGGTGCCGGCCGCGCCCCTCTACGTGCTCTCGGTCTGCGCCGCGGTCGCCGGCGCCAAACGGCTGGTGCTGCGGCGTACCCCGGTCGGCGTCCACCCGGTCCGCTCCGGCCTCGGTGTGCGCAAGTGGCTCTCCGACAAGCTGCTGGAGTCCAGCCTCGCCCTCACCAACTCCCTCTACGCCACCCTCTACACCGTCCCCTGGCTGCGGCTGCTGGGTGCCCGGATCGGCTCCGGCGCCGAGGTGTCCACCGCCTCCCACCTCGACCCGGACCTGCTCGCCCTCGGCGAGGGCAGCTTCGTCGCGGACATGGCGGGGGTCGGCGGCGCGGCGTTCGCCGGCGGCCGGGTCCTGTGCCGCCGCACCGAGGTGGGCCACCGCGCGTTCGTCGGCAACGCCGCGTACCTGCCGGCCGGGACCCGGACCGGGGCCAACTCCCTGATCGGCGTGGGCACCGTCCCGCCCGAGGAGGGGGTGCCCGCCGGCACCTTCTGGCTGGGCTCCCCCGCGTTCCGCCTCCCGCGGCGCCAGAGCAGCGGCACCTTCCCCGAGGAGCTGACCTTCCGCCCCACCCGCCGGGCGGTCCGCCGCCGCCTGGCCATCGAGTACTTCCGCGCGACGATGCCGGCGGCCCTCCTGGGCACCACCGCCTTCCTCTTTCTCCTCGCGCTCTCCGGCGTCGCCCACAGCCCCTCTCCGGCCCCGCCGCTGCTGCTCGCCCCCGTCCTCCTCATGGCCGCCGGCCTCGCCGTCGTCGCCGCCTGCGCCCTGCTCAAGTGGCTGGTGGTCGGCCGCTACCGGCCGCGCGTCGAGCCCCTGTGGAGCTGGTTCGTCCGCCGCACCGAGTTCGTCACCGGCCTGTACGAGGCGGCCGCGGTGCCGGCCGGGCTCGCCGCCCTCGCCGGCACCCCCTTCCTGCCGCCGGCGCTGCGCCTGTTCGGCGCCCGGATCGGCCGCCGGACGTGGCTGGCCACCACCTTCCTCACCGAGTTCGACCTGGTCGAGGTGGGCGACGACGCGGCGATCGGCGCGGGCGTAAGCTTGCAGACGCATCTCTTCGAGGACCGGGTCATGAAGATGTCGAAGGTCACCGTCCGGGCCGGCGCCGGCGTCGGCAGCCGCGCGATCGTGCTCTACGACGGCATCGTCGGCGAGGGCGTCTGGCTCGACGCGCTGTCCCTGGTCATGAAGGGCGAGTACCTCGTCCCCGGTACGGCGTGGCGCGGCATCCCCGCCCAGGGCCTGGCCCTCCGGTCCGCCGACCGCCCGTCCGCCGCGCCGGCCCCGCACCCCACCGGCCCCGCACGGTGAGCCCCATGCCCCCAGACGGTTTCCTCGACTCCCTCCGCCGGGCCTTCGGCGCCCGCCGCGAGCCGGAGTCCCCCCTTCCCACGCCCGACGGCCGCCGCCTGGCCCTGGTCTACCGCGGCCCGGCCGCGCGCCCCGCCGGCTGCTCCGAGGCGGTCGCCGAACTGCTCACCACCGGCCCCTGGAACCTCGACGTCCGCTACACCGGCCCGCACGAGGAGATCCCGCTCTCCGCCACGTCCCTGGCGCACGCCCACCTCTACGCCCAGCCGGGCGGCGGCGACCTGGACCCGGCCTACCGCCGGCTGCGCAAGCACGCCGGCGAGATCCGCGACTACGTCCAGGGCGGCGGCCGCTACCTGGGCTTCTGCCTGGGCGGCTATCTGGCCGGCGACGACCCGGGCTTCGATCTGCTCCCCGGCGACACCGACCAGTACATCGTCACGCCGGGCGCCACCGTCCAGCACGACGGGGACACCGTCGTCGAGACCCGCTGGCGCGGCCTCCCCCGCACCGTCTACTTCCAGGACGGCCCGCACTTCCTCCTCGACGAGGGGGCCGACGCCACCATCCTGGCCACCTATCCCAACGGCACCGTCGCCGCCGTCGTCGCCCCCTGCGGCGCCGGGAAGATCGCCGTGGTCGGCCCCCACCCCGAGGCCACCGACGACTGGTTCCTCGACGAGAACCTCCCCGTCCACCACACCCGCGACCTGGCGGTGGACCTGGTGAACGAACTGCTGGCCTGAGGCGGCCGGGGACGGCACGCGCGAGCCCGCCGGTTGTCGTGGACGAACGACGACCGGCGGGCTCGTAGGCGTTGGGAAACGTCAGCTCAGAAACCACTTCACGACGTCACCGAAGAGGGTCACTGCGAGTTGCACCCAGTGGTCCACTGCTGAACACCTCCTTTCCTTCTGCATATCCGAAGCGGATCGATATCGGATCGGTATCGGAATGTGCCGGAGTCCGGAATTCGGACGGGCGGCGGTCGGGTCGATGTACTCACGGGGGGGAAATTCAACCCGGCCGCGCCCTGAGGTAGTTGACCGCCTAAAGGCCAGAAACCCTTAGCTGATGCCCCACTTGACGAGGTCGGACAGCAGGGTGGAGGCGAGGTGGAGGAGGCTGGTGAGCATCTCCGGACACCTTCTTTCTGTTCCGGGTATCGGACGTTGCGCTGCGTCCGGTACGGGTTTTGCGGACGTTTTGATCCTCACCGGCCCGCCGCGCCGGCACATCCGCACATGACCGCAGTGTGTGTGCGGATCACCCGCAAGAAGTTGAACGTTGGCTTTCCGGCTCTCGGAACGCGCCGGGACATCAACTCCCTTTCCGTGCCCGTGCCGCACATATGCCGCAAAAGCGTCGCGGCCGTCCTTGGTTGACAAAGTCGGCCGATACGTCGGATGGTGCTGACCCCTGTGAGAGACGGCGGGCAGTGGGGCTTTCCCGCGACTCCCGGAGAGGCTGACGGAGAGGCTGACGATGCACGAGCCCGTACGCGTGGTGCTGGTCGACGACCATCCGACCGTGCGCGCCGGGACCCGGGCACTCCTGGAGCCGGAGGGTTTCGACGTCGTGGGAGAGGCCGCCTGCGAACGTGGCGCGCTCGACGCCGCGGCCGGCCACCGGCCCGACCTCATGATGCTGGACATGCGGCTGGGCTCCGCGTACACGCTCCAGGCCATCCCCGGCCTGCTGGCGGCCGCCGCCGGGATGAGGATTCTGGTGCACAGCATGTACGGGGACCCGGCGCTCGTCCGTGAGGCACTGACCGCGGGCGCTTCCGGCTACCTCCTCAAAAGCACCTCGGTCGCCGAACTCGTCGCGGCGGCACGGACCGTGGCGACCGGCGGGACGTACGTGCAGCCGTCGCTGGGGGCCGGCCTCGCCTGCACCCCGCGGAGCGAGCGGCAACTGCCGCTCCGGGAGCGGCAGGTCCTGGACCTGCTGGCCGACGGCCACACCAACCGCGAGGTGGCCGAGCGGCTGACCGTCAGCGTCCGCACGGTCGAAAGCGTCCGGGCGACCCTGCGCGCCCGGCTGGGCCTCACCACCCGTGCGGATCTCGTCGCATACGCCAGGCAAAACCGCTCCGCCCCCGTGTGAACGGCCGGCGAAACAGACAGTGAAAACGCTTCTCACTATTTCTGCTTACCGCCGCGTCGCCCAGTCGTCACTTGGGCGTCATTGGCGCCTTTAATGCAAAGAGCTTGCAGTTGACAAGCGCTCTCCGGCGTCGGATGGTATGTGCACGCATCTGAGTAAGTGCACGCATTCCTGCCTGATTTGCGTGTGTAATTCCGCGAGGGGAGGCGGCCGATGAGTGGCAGCTTCGCTCGGGCCGCACTGGCCCGACTTCAATCCCTGGGCCTCGCCCGCGCTCTCTGCCTGGTATTGATCTTTCTCGGTGCCGTCACCTACGTAGCGGAATTCTCCGTGTTCGACCCGTTGCACTTTCGCATGGTGGCGGCGATGGCCGTCGTCTCGGCCGTCGGCGGACTCCTTCTCCCCGCCGGCAAGCCGCCCCAGGTCCGCTGGCTGCTGGTCCTGCTGTCCGGCGGTTTCACGGTCGTGGCCCTGACCCCCCGGATGTCCGAGCGGGTCGGGCACCTGATCTTCCTGTTCCTGCTGACCGGGGCCGTGTGCTCGGTGGTGGCCTGGTCCAGGCCGAAGGCCCGGCTCGAACGGGACAAGCTCCAGTCGCTCATCAGCGGCCAGGAGCACTATGTCGCGCTGCTGGCCGGGGAGTTGCACGACGAGGTGCTCCAACTCCTGGCGCTGACGCGTCGTCAGCTCGATGCGGCCCGGGCCAAGGAGGACCCGCGGGCATGGCGGGAGGCCGTCGCGCTGGCGGTGGGACGGCTCGACGAACAGGAGTCGGCACTGCGCGGCGTCATCGCCCATCTGCACCCGGTGGCCCTGCGGGAGATGGGCCTGACCGCGACGGTCCGTTCGCTCGCCGCGCGGGTGGCCGCCGAGAACGGCCTGACGGTACGCGTGCTCGTCCAGGGAGACCCCCACGACGAGCCGGATTCCGGCGACGGCGTGACGCAGACCGCCTACCGCATCGTCCAGGGATCGCTCATCAACGTCGTCAAGCACGCGGACGCCCGCCATGCCAGGGTGTGCCTGGCCTACCGGCGCGACTCCGTCGGCGTCACCGTCAGCGACGACGGCTGCGGCATTCCGCCGAACTCACAGCTGATCGAGTCCGGTTACGGCATCCCGGGAATGCGCTGGCGCTGCGAGGCGTACGGCGGCACGTTCTCCGTCCTGTCCCTCGGCCGCGGCCTGGGAACCGTCGTCCGCGCCACCCTCCCCCTGGAGCCGCGTCCCGCCGAAGGCGCCGACCGCCCCGCGAACGCCGCCGGGCGGGCCCGTCCGTGAACGGTCCCGCCCGGTGGCGTGGTGGTGCTGTGCCGGCTACTTCTTCGGCAGCCAGCGCTTCCAGACGTCGGGGTGCTCCTGGACCCACTTCTTGGCCGCTTCGTCGGCGGAGAGGCCGCCGGAGGCGATCATTTCGGAGACCTCGTTCTGGTCCTTCTTGTCCCAGCGGAAGTTCTTCAGGAACTGCGCCGCGGTGCTGCCGCTCTTGGCGAAGTCGGTGTTGAAGTACTTCTGGAGCGGGGTGGTGGGGTACGCGCAGTCGATGGACTGCGGGTCCTTGGCCCCCTTCGCCGCGCAGGCGTCGGTGTACGGCGGGAGCTTGACCTCCACCATCGGCACCTGGTTGAAGAGCCACTGGGGTTCGTACCAGTAGGTGAGGAACGGCTTCTTCTGCTTGGCGAACTGCTGGATCTGGGTGATCTGGGCGGCCTCGGAGCCGGCGAAGACGACCTGGTAGTTCAGGCCGAGGTTCTTCACCAGCGCCTTGTCGTTGGTGACGTAGGACGGCGAACCGTCCATCAGCTGGCCCTTGTTGCCGCTCTCCGAGGTGCGGAGTTCCTTGGCGTACTTGTTGAGGTTCTTCCAGTTGGTGACGTCGGGGTGAGCGTCGGCCCAGTACTTGGGCACCCACCAGCCGATGTGGCCGGTGACGCCGTTGCCGCCGCCCGCCGTGATCGTCTTCTTGTCCTGGACGTAGCGCTTCTCCTGGTCGGGGTGGCCCCAGTCCTCCAGGATGGCGTCGACCCGGCCCTGGCTCAGGGCGTCCCAGGCGGGGATCTCGTCCACCTGGACGGTGTCGACGTGGTAGCCCAGCTCGTGTTCGAGCAGGTACTGCGCCACCGCGACGTTGGCCTGGGCGCCGACCCAGGTCTGCACGGACAGGGTGACCGACTTGGAGCCCTTGGCGGCGGCGAACGGCGACCCCTGCTTGGTCATGTCGGCCTTGCCGCAGGCGGAGAGGGAGACCAGCAGGGCGCCGGCCGCGGCCGTGGCACCCCCGGCCCTCATCAGAGTGCGGGTACGGGACATGGTCAGGCTCCCTTCCCGGCGGTGCGCCGTTCCGTGGGCTGGGTGACCCGGTCGAGCATCAGGCCCAGGCAGACGATGGCGACGCCGGCGACCAGGCCGAGGGCGAGGTTGCCGGTGGCCAGGCCGGTGACCACGTCGTAGCCGAGGGCGCCGCCGCCGACCAGGCCGCCGATGATGACGACGGCGAGGACGAGCACCACGCCCTGGTTGACGGCCAGCAGCAACGCGGGCCGGGCGAGCGGGAGTTGGACCTGCCGGAGGGTCTGCCAGCGGGTGGCGCCGAGGGACTCGGCGGACTCCATGGCGCCCGGGTCCACCTGGCGCAGGCCCTGGGTGGTGATCCGGATGACGGCCGGCAGGGCGTAGACCACGGCCGCGGCGGCGGCCGGCGCGCGGCCCACCGCGAACAGCGCCACGACGGGGATCAGGTAGACGAACTGCGGCATGGTCTGCATGACGTCCAGGACCGGGCGCAGCACGGCCTCGAAGCGCTTGCTGCCGGCCGCGAGGATGCCGGTGCCGATGCCCAGCACCAGGGTCAGCACCAGGGCGGCGAGGACCTGGGAGAGGGTGTCCATGGACCGCCCCCAGACACCCAGGACGCCGACGGCGGACATCGCCAGGACGGCGGTCAGGGCCGTCCGCCAGGTGCCGATGAGCCAGGCCAGCGCGGCGACGACGAGCAGCACGCCGTACCAGGGCAGGGCGGTCAGGCCGTCGCGCAGCGGGTTGAGCACCCAGTTGGTGAAGTGCGCGGCCCAGTCGGCGGTGCCGCCGACGACCGGCACGCCGGAGTAGAGGTGGTTGACCATCCACTCCTTGGCGTCGTTGACCGGGCGGCCGATGGCGAGCGTGGCGCCGGCGGGCCAGATCGTCGAGCCGGCCAGCCGGCCGATGAGCGCGGCCACCGCGGTGAGCACGGCGATGCCGGCCCAGGCGGGCCAGCCGCGCAGCAGCCGCGGGCCGGCGGCGGCCTGGTCCGCGCCGAGCTTCTCGCCGGCCGCGGCGGTGGTGCGGTCCATGACGATGGCCAGCAGCACGATCGGGACGGCGGCGGCGAGCGCGGCGCCGACGTCGACGGAGGCGAGCGCCTGGTAGACGCGGTCGCCGAGGCCGGCGGCGCCGATCATCGACGCGATCACGGCCATGGACAGCGCCATCATGATCGTCTGGTTGACGCCGAGGAGGAGTTCCTTGCGGGCCAGCGGCAGGCGGGCGGTGAGCAGCCGCTGGCGTCCGGTGGCGCCGAGCGAGGAGACCGCCTCCAGGACACCGGCGTCCGCGCCGCGCAGGCCGAGCGCGGTGAGCCGGGCCATCGGCGGCGCCGCGTAGATCACGGTGGCCAGCAGCGCGGCCGGCACGCCGATGCCGAAGATCATGACGACCGGCAGGAGGTACGCGAAGGCCGGCAGCACCTGCATGGTGTCGAGGACCGGGCGGAGGATCTTGAACAGCCGCGGGGAGAGGCCGGCGGCGAGCCCGAGGAGCGCGCCGACGACGACCGAGGCGAGCACCGCGACGATCATCAGGGCCAGCGTCTGCATGGTCGGGATCCACATCCCGAGCGCACCGCTGACCAGGAAGGACACCAGCGCGGTGGCGGCGATCCGGACGCCGGCGACGCGCCAGGCCAGCAGCGTCACACCGGCCGTCACACCGGTCCAGCCGAGCGCGAGCAGCAACAGGTAGACGCCGCGGACGGAGAGCACCACGGCGTTGCTGAGGTGGCCGAGGACGTAGACGAACAGCCAGTGGCTGTCGCGGTTGTCGATGATCCAGTTGCTGGCGTGGTCGAGCGGTCCGGAGACGTCGACGGTCAGCGCGCTGGGCCAGGCCGCGCCCGGCCAGGCAGCCTGAGCGAGCGGGACGAGGACCGCCGCGGCGACGGCGAGCAGCAGGAGCTTGGCGAGGCCGCGGCGGCGCAACAGGGCCTGGATCGGGCGGAGCCTGCCGGCGCCGAGCGCGCCGGCGGTGGTGGGAGGTGCGGCCGTGCTCATGCGTGGCCTCGCTTCACCGTGCCGGCCGGCACGTTCAGCGCGGCGGCGCGCTGGGCCCGGCGCCACCGGCGGAGCAGGGCGGCGCGCACCCGGGCCCGGGGGCTCGCGGCGGGCGCGTGGGGGACGACGGCGCGGGCGGCGCCGCGGTGCGGAGCGGCGGCGTACATCAGGCGGCCACCTCCCCCGGGGCGTCGTACGGCGCCGAGTTCCGGGCCACCACGTTCAGCAGGCAGGCGCTGTCGACGATGCCCAGGCAGCGGCCGTTGTCGACGACCCGGGCGGGGCCGCCGGTGCGGGCGACGGCCTCAATGGCGTCGCAGATCAGGGTGTCGGGGGTGAGCGCGGGGCCGCCGTCGGCCTCGCCGTCCTCGACGGGGCGCATCGCGCGGCGCACGGTGAGGACCTGCTCGCGCGGCACGTCCCGGACGAAGTCGCGGACGTAGTCGTCGGCGGGCGAGCCGACGATCTCCTCGGGGGTGCCGAGCTGGACGATCCGGCCGTCGCGCATCAGGGCGATCCGGTCGCCGATCCGCAGCGCCTCGGCGAGGTCGTGGGTGATGAAGACCATGGTCCGCCCCTCCTCGCGGTGCAGGCGGACGACCTCCTCCTGCATGTCGCGCCGGATGAGCGGGTCGAGCGCGCTGAACGGCTCGTCGAACAGCAGGACCTCGGGGTCCACGGCGAGCGCGCGGGCCAGGCCGACGCGCTGCTGCTGGCCGCCGGAGAGCTGGCCGGGCCGGCGCTTCTCCAGGCCGGCCAGGCCGACCTTGTCGACCATCTCGGCTGCCTTCTCGCGGCGTTCGGACTTGCCGACGCCCTGGATCTCCAGCCCGTAGGCGACGTTGTCGACGACGGTGCGGTGCGGCAGCAGGCCGAAGTGCTGGAAGACCATGGCGGCCCGGCGGCGGCGCAGTTCGCGCAGGGCGGTGCGGTCCATGGCGCGGACGTCCTCGCCGTCCATCTCCAGGGCGCCGCTGGTCGGCTCGATCAGCCGGGTCAGGCAGCGGACGAGGGTGGACTTGCCGGAGCCGGACAGGCCCATGACCACGAAGACCTCGCCCTTGCGGACGTCGAAGGAGACGTCGCGGACGGCGGCGGTGCAGCCGGTCTGCTCGCGCAGCTCGCGGGCGCTCAGATCGGCGACCGAGGCGTCCTCGGGGATCCGGTCGGCCTTGGGGCCGAAGACCTTCCACAGGTTCCGCACGGAGAAGACCGTGGGCTGCTCGCCCACGGCGCCCGCGGCGTCCGAGCCTTTGGCGGCCGAAGTGGCCTCGCCGGAGCGGGGGTTGGGGACGGCGGTGGCGTCGGTGGCGGAGGCGGCCATCACGCATCACCCCCCTGGGTCGGGGTCGCGCGGAGCAGTTCGGCGCACTTCTCCCCCACCATCAGCACGCCGATCATCGGGTTCACCGCGGGCATCGTCGGGAAGACGGAGGCGTCGGCGATCCGGATGCCCTTCAGGCCACGGATCCTCAACTCCGGGTCGACGACCGCGAGTCGGTCGTCCGCGGCGCCCATCTTGCAGGTGCCGGCGGGGTGGTAGACGGTGTGCGCGGCCTTGCGGACCAGCTCGCTGATCTCGGCGTCGTCGGTGACCTCGGGGCCGGGGAAGACCTCCCGCTTGAGCCACTTCTTGAAGGGCTCGGCCTCGGCGACCTTACGGGCCAGCTTGATGCCGTCGACGAGGGTCTTGCCGTCGTAGTCGCCCTCGTCCTCGAAGTACTTGAAGTCCAGCGCGGGCTTGACCTCCGGGTCGGCGGAGGTGAGGTAAAGCCGGCCGCGGGCGCGGGACTTGGGGATGTTGGGGGTCATCGAGACGCCGTGCTCGGGGCGCTCGTAGCCCAGTCGCTCGGGGTTGTCGGTGAACGGGATCTGGTAGAAGTGGAACATCAGGTCCGGGCCCTTGTGCTCCGGGTCCCGCTTGACGAACAGACCGGCGTCCGAGTCCATCGCGGAGTTGCCGGGGATCGGCCCGTTGGTCTCCCAGACGATGACCGACTCGGGGTGGTCGATCAGGTTCTCCCCGACGCCCGGCAGGTCCAGCACGCACTCGATGCCCAGCGCCTCCAGGTCCTCCCTCGGCCCGATACCGGAGTGCATCAGCAGCCGCGGGGTGTCCACCGCGCCGGCGCACACCAGCACCTCGCGGGCGGCCTCGACGTAGACCTCCGCGCCGTCCTTGGTGCGGACGTGGACGCCCTTGGCGGTGGTGCCGTCCAGCTCCAGCCTGTGCGCCCAGGTCTCCAGCATCAGCGTGAGGTTGGGCCGGTCGCCGGCCTCCATGTGCGGGTGCAGGTAGGCGACGGACGCCGACGACCGCTTGTTGTTCTCCGGGTGGTACGAGAGGTCGAAGAAGCCGACGCCCTCCTCGAAGGGCTGGTCATTGAAGCCGACGACCTCGGGCACGTCCAGGGCGGTCTTGACGGCCTCGATCCAGTCCGAGGCGATCTCGTTCTGGTCCTTCTTGGCCACCCGCACGATGTTGTTGCGCAGCTTGCCGAAGTAGGGGTCCATGTCCTTCGCGCCCCAGCCGGTGGCGCCGGCCGCCGCCCACTCGTCCCAGTCGGACGGCAGCGGCTTGAAGGAGATCAGGGTGTTGTGCGACGAGCAGCCGCCGAGGACCTTGGCGCGGCTGTGCAGGATGTGCGAGTTGCCCCGGGGCTGCTCGGTGGTCGTGTACTCGTAGTCCAGCTCGCCGCCGAGCAGGCCGAGCCACTTGCGCAGCGTCAGGACCTCCTCGCGGTCGATGTCGGAGGGACCGCCCTCGATCACCGCGACGGTGACGTCCGGGTCCTCGGCGAGGCGGGAGGCGATGACGGAACCGGCGGTGCCACCGCCGACCACCACGTAGTCGTACACGGGCATGGGGTGCTCCTTAACTGGCGAAGTGCGCGGGGCCCGGACGTCGGGGTGTCCGGGCCGGGGGTCGTACCGGAAGGGGGCCGGTCAGCCGGCGAACCAGCGGACGGGCTCGGGCCGCAGGTTCTCGTAGATGTGCTTGCTCTCCCGGTACTCGTCGAGTCCGCTCGGCCCGAGCTCGCGGCCGATGCCGGACTTCCCGAAGCCGCCCCATTCGGCCTGCGGCAGGTAGGGGTGGTAGTCGTTGATCCACACGGTGCCGTGCCGCAGCCGGGCGGCGACCCGGCGGGCGCGCGCGGTGTCGGCGGAGAAGACCGCACCGGCCAGCCCGTACTCGGTGTCGTTGGCGAGCGCGACGGCCTCGTCCTCGGTGGTGAAGGTCTCGACGGTGAGGATCGGCCCGAAGGTCTCCTCCCGGACGACCTTCATCCCGCGGTGGCAGCCGTCCAGCACGGTCGGCCGGTAGAAGTAGCCGCCGGCCGGCCGGACGTCGCTGGGCTCGGGGCGGGCGCCACCGCAGCGCAGGCTCGCGCCCTCGGTCAGCGCGGAGGCGACATACGCCTCGACCTTCTCCAGCTGCTGCTGGGAGACCAGCGGGCCGCACTCCACGCCCTCTTCGGTCCCGCGGCCGAGCTTGATCTTCTCGGCCCGGCGAGCGAGTTCGGAAACGAAGCGGTCCCGTACGGACTCCTCGATGATCAGCCGGGCACCGGCCGAGCAGACCTGCCCGCTGTGGATGAACGCCGCGTTCAGCGCCTGGTCGACGGCGGTGTCGAAGCCCTCGTCGGTGGCGCAGGCGTCGGCGAACACCACATTGGGGTTCTTGCCGCCCAGCTCCAGGGCGATCTTCTTGGCGCCGGAGACCGCCGCCGCGCCCGCCTTGGTGCCGCTGACCAGGCCGCCGGTGAAGGAGAAGAGGTCCACGTCGGGGTGTTCGGCCAGCCGCTGGCCGACGGGCAGCCCGGCGCCGGTGACGATGTTGGCGACGCCGTCCGGCAGCCCCGCCTCGATCAGCAGCCGGACCAGGTGCACGGTCGAGAGCGGGGTGACCTCGCTCGGCTTGATCACGAAGGTGTTGCCCGCCGCCAGCGCCGGCGCGATCTTCCAACTGGCCTGCAACAGCGGGTAGTTCCAGGGCGTGATCAGCGCACAGACACCGACCGGCTCGTGCACGACCACGCTGTGCACATCGGCCGACCCGGCATCCACGACCCGCCCGCCGCTCTCGTTGACGACGAGGTCGGCGAAGTACCGGAAGGCGTTGGTGACGTCGTCGACGTCGACCCGGCCCTCCTCCAGGGTCTTGCCGGTGTCCCGGCTCTCGATCAGGGCGATCTTCTCGCGGTCGCGCTGGAGCAGGTCGGCGACCCGGCGCAGCAGCGCCGACCGCTCGGCCACCGGCGTGCGGGGCCACACCCCGGCGCCGCCGTCGAAGGCCGCCCGGGCCGCCGCGACGGCCGCGTCGGCGTCCTCGGCGCCGCCCTCGGCGACCACCTGGAGCGTCGTGGCGTCCGCGGGGTCCAGGACCTCGCGTGTGGCACCGGAAGCGGCCGCCCGCCACTCCCCGCCTACGTGAATGGTCTCACTGGTCTCGCGTGTCTCGGTTGCCGCCACGACGTCCTTCTGCCTTCCGCTTTCCGGTGTGTTCCCGCCGGCGACCGGGCTCCCCAGTGATCTTCACTGGTTCAACCACTTGCCACGCCAGCAACGTGGACCCCTAACCCAAACCTGCATTCCTATGCCGGAACATTCATCGAAAGTGACCCGAGTCACCCCGAGGCGCCCGACCTCTCCGCATGCGCCCGAATAGGCCGGAAAGTACGCTGAATAGCCGTATGCCCATCCCGGGAGCCTCCCGGACGGCCTACCGCGGCCCCCGGGAGCCCCTCCGGACGGAGGTGCCGAGATGCCCCGCAGACGCCCCTCCCTCACCGCCCTGGCCTGCGGCGCGGCCGGTCTGATCGCGGCCGCCACCTGCGCCGCCGTGGCCCCGGCCGACGACCCGGACGACGAGGGCGACCTCGCCCACAAGTCGGCCCAGCAGATCTCCGACGAGGCCCTGCACGCCCTCCTCGGCGCGACCTCCGTGCGGCTGCGCACCGAGACCTCCGTCGACGCCACCAAGCTCGACCTCACCCTCGACCGGGCCGGGAACTGCGCCGGCGACATCAGCAACGGCGAGCAGGGCCGGGTCGACCTGATCAAGCGCGGCAAGGACGTCTGGCTGAAGCCCGACGCCGCCTTCTGGAAGAGCCAGCTGCCCGGCGACGAGGGCACCACCGCGGCCCGGAACTACCGGGACCGCTTCCTCCACGGCACCACCGACGACAGCTTCCTCCAGAGCATCGCCGCCGCCTGCGACCTCACCGCCTTCCAGAAGGCGGTCACCCCGCAGTCCCCCGCCCCCGACGAGAGCCCCGCCGTCACCCTCTCCAAGGGCCGCCCCACCACCCACGAGGGCACCCGCGTCCTCCCCGTCGTCAAGAAGGACGGCGACGCCACCCAGACCGTCTACGTCGCCATCAAGGGCACCCACTACCCCCTGAAGCTCGCCACCCGGGTCGACGACGAGACCAGCACCGTCCTGCTCAGCGACTACGACCGCCCGGTCTCCACGCACACCCCGCCCCCGGGCCAGACCGTCGACGTCTCCGTCCTGGAGGGGGGCCAGAACCAGTCCGTGTGACGTCAGCCCCCGCAAGACGTTCACCCCGTGACGTTCGTACATACGTATCGTTGAACCGTGCGGCTCCCCGCATCCCGCGGCGGAGCGGGGAGGAGCGGCACGATGACCATCAGCCTTGAGCGGACCGAACGGATCGAGATGGCCGAGCCCGGTGAGCCGACGTTGGACGAGCTGTTTGAACGGCTGGAGCGGATGCCCGTCCCCGAGGGATACAAGGTTGAGATCGTCGAGGGGGCCATCTTCATGTCGCCACAGCGGGACATCCACTGGCAGACCATTCGCCGGATCGTGCGGGCGCTGGAAGACCGCTTCGGCATGGACGTCCTTGCGATGTCGGATGTACGGATCGACTTCCCCGGTAAGCGCAACGGCTTCTGCCCAGACGTCGCCAAGCTCGCCGACAACGCCAAGAAGGAGGACGGCCGCTGGCGTTATCAGGACGTCGAGTTCGTGGCAGAGGTCATCTCCGAGAAGACCGCCATGAACGACTACGGCCCCAAGAAGAAGATCTACGCCACCGCCGAAGTCCCCATCTACGTCATCGCCGATCCCTACGCCGGCCGCTGCCGCGTCTTCACCCACCCCCAGGACGGCGAGTACATGCGCGACCTCACCCTTGCCTACGGCGAACCGATCGATCTCACGGACACCGTCCTCGGCATGACCTTCGACACCAAGGTTTTCCCGCGCGACTGACGGGCCGGCCCGGCGAGCCGCCCCGGGCGCCCGCGCGGTGCGCGAGACACTGCCGCCATGGAGAGCAAGGCACCCAAGGCAGTACTCCAGGGCGGTCCCGAGGGGATCAGCAAGCGGATCGTCGAGGTGGATCCCGGGGCGGGCGACCTGAAGATCCCGTACCGCGGTGGCTACGAGCACTTCCGGCCGACCGCGCGCGAGTGGGACACCGCCGACGGCCGGCTGCCGGTGTACGAGTGGTGGGAGCGGACCGAGCTGCCCGGCTAGCCGGCGGTGGCGGCGCGGCCCGGCGGACCGGGCCGCGGCCTCAGACGACGGGTTGGAACGACTCCAGGGCGACCCGCTGGACCTCCTCCTGCCGGGGCCAGTCGGACTCCGGGCCCAGGGCGAGGACCGCGAACTGGCGGCCGTCGGGGACGGTGAAGGCGCAGTCCACGGCCTGGACGCGGATGCCCAGGCGGTCGCTGTCGTAGGCGTAGGTCAGCTGGGCGCCGTTGGGGCCGGGCGGGCCCTGGCGCAGTTCGATGCCGAGTTCCTTGTAGCCCGGCTGGCCGGAGAGGCCCTTGGACGCCTGCTCCAGGGCCTGCCGCGGGGTGAGGTCGGGCTCGGTGATCTGGAAGATCTGCAGCAGGCTGCGGCCGTCCGGCGAGGTGTAGAAGACCCCGGTGGCGCGCAGCTCGCGCCGCCAGCCGTCGGGGACGGCGAGGGTGAAGCCCTTCTCGTCGTGGACGAGGTGGGAGCCGCTGGGGACGGGCGGGGCGGAGGCCGAGGGGGAGGCGGTGGGCGACGCAGAGGGCGTTCCGGGGGCGGTCGTCGGGGCGGTGGCGGTGGCGCCGCTCGCCGAGGCCGTCGGCCGGGCGGCGGGCCGGGCGTCCCCGCCCCGGCCCCACAGGAGGTAGCCGCCGCCGGCACCGGCCACGACGACGGCGGCCACCGCGGCGGCGATCAGGATCCGGGTCCGGCGGCCGGTGCCCGCGGCAGGCACGGGTATCCCCACGCTGTCGGTGCCAGGGACGTACGACGGTCCGGAACCGTACGCGGGCGCGACGGGGCCGTCGGCATCCGGCCCCGGAGCAGCGGACGGCGGCGGCGCGACCGGGCGGGGCGGCATCGGGCCGGTGTACGGGCGGGTGGGGCGCGCGGGGCCGGTCTCCCAGGACTGGGTGTCGGGGTTCCAGCGCGGTCCGGGGCCTTGGGGCACGGGCCGTCACCCTCCCAACAGGGCGGCGACCGCCTGGACCACCGCCGCGCCGGACGCCAGCAGCCCCACCACGGCACCGGCGTCGGTCAGCGCGGCCCGCAGCCGGGCCAGCCGGCCGGGGGCGGCGGCGCCGGTGCCGGTGATCTCCTCCTCGGTGTCGGCGAGTTCGGCCGTCAGCGCCCGGACCTCGGGGCTCTCCACGGCCCGCCCGAGGTCCTCGCGGAGGGTGCGGACGGCCTGGAGGAGCTGCTCGTGCGCCGGGTCGATCGCGGGCGCGGCGCCCTGGGCGTTGGTGCCGTGGTGGGTGACGGTGTTGTGGTCGCCGATGGCGAAGGCGCCCTGGACACTGCCGATGTGGATGCCGTTGCCGTTGCCGGCCCGGTCAGCTGATGCCACGTCAGGACCTGCCCTTCGGGGAGGAGTCGGAGCCGCTCCGGGGAGCGGGGTCGCCGTTGCTGGTGATGGTGTTGTGGTCGCCGATGCCGATGGCGCCCTGGGCGGACTCGACGTAGATGCCGCCCTCGGCGACATGGACGATGCGCTGCTCGAATTCGTCGGTCTGGTAGCCGGCGTCGCGCAGCGCGGTGGTCACCCCGCCCGCCACCCGGGACTGAATGGTCTTCAGATACCGGGCGACGTCCATGTCCTGGAAGAGCGATGCATCACCGAAGGAGCCCAGTTCGCGCACGGAGGCGGCCGGGCCCTCTGGGAGGGCGCCGCGGTGTCCTCCGGTGAGGATCCGCCAGGTGGAGCGCAGTGCGCGCAGCAGGCTGAGCACCGCGTCGCCGGCGGAGCGCGGGGCCTGGGCCAGCGCCCAGACGGCCTTGCCGAAGTGGTCGTGGTGGCGGTAGCGGTGGGCGATCCGGTCGGCCTCCTGGAACAGCGGCCGCAGCGGCCACAGCACATGCGGGGCGACCTCCAGCATCAGCATGCCGCCCTGGGTGTGGACCCGCACGAAGACGGTGGTGACCACGCCCTCGTGCCAGCCGCCGACCCGGATCCGCAGGAAGTGCCGGCGGGTCTCCCCGCCCTCCTCCACCGCGTCGGCCCGGTGCAGCTCGAACCCCGCGGGGTCGTACGGCGCGTCGCCGCGGCTGCGCAGGCCGTCGGCGGGGAGGAAGACGCACTCGTCGATCTCCAGTGCGCGCAGGCGGTCGCGCACCTTCGGTGCCATGTGCGCTGATCCGGACGGTGTGCGCAGCGCCGCGACCAGCGGGACGATGCGCGCCAGGATCGCGCCGTTGTCGAGTGGTTCGGGCTCCCGGTCGCTCCGGGGGACCAACTCCACCGACAGCGACCAGGGCTTGAACTCCTCGCCGGCGCCGCAAAACGGGTCGGTGGCACGGTAGATCACCAGCGGCCCGTGCTGCTCGACCCGGATGCGGTGCCGCAGGCGCTGGAAGCGCATGCCCTCGGCTTGCTCGGCGGGGTCGGACAGCACGTCCGGGAAGCGTTCCTTGGAGAGTTCACGGGCCAGCGAGCGGGCGAACCGGCCGCGCTGCATACCGACCATGACGGCCAGCAGCACCGGCAGCGCCAGCGTGATCCAGACGGCGAAGAGGGAGGAGCCCAGGTCCAGAGCGCCGGACGAGCCGTACCCGCCGTACCCGCCGTACCCGCCGTACCCGCCGTACGATCCGGAGCCCGACGAGCCGGCCAGGAGGCCCTCCAGCCACCCGAACGGTGCCGAGACGGCCCCCGCGAGGAGGGCCCCGCCGAACGCCGCCGCCAGAGCCAGCAGGAGCAGCAACAGCGAGATCCGGCCGTACCAGCGGAAGACGAAGGAGACGGGCCGGGCCAGACCCTGCGGGATCGGGGCCCGGCGGACGAAACGGCCCAGGCCCATGAGGACGACCGGGAGGGCGTAGGCCAGCGCCAACCCCTGCGAGAGCACGATGACCACGATCCAGGTGAACAGGATCAGCGCCGCCCAGCCGATTTCGAGCCGGCGGGCGCGCAGCGCGTGGGCGAGCACCCGGGCGGCGTCGATCCCCAGGGACGGTGCGGCGAATCGCTCCTCGTGGACGTACAGCTCGTCGATGACGGCGTCCCGGAACGTCTCGTCCATGTAGGTGCCGGCGCACAGCAGGCGGGTGGCCTCACTGGCGCCCGGCGGGGTCGCCGCAAGCGAGGGCGGCGGCATGGCCCCCGCCGCGCCACCGGATACGTCTTTCGTCACGTCCTTGCGCAGACGTGACGGGCCGTCCGGCTCGCCCGGCTGCGCAGGCACCTGCGTACCGCTCATCGTCCTCCCCCGAATTCCCCCGCGTAACGGCTACACCCACCACAACGCGCCGGTGCGCGCGGCTCGTTCCGCGGAACGCCCGCCATCACCCGGACGTGTGAAGGCATCGCAGCATAGAGGAGCGGAGGCCGCCGTGCCAGCGCGTTACCGACGTACGACGGTCCGTCAACGGGACGAGCCCGCACGGCCGTTGGGCCGTACGGGCTCGGAAGGGTGGTGCGGCGGTACGCCGGCGCCGGCTCAGATCAGGCCGAGGGCACGGACCGCCTCGCGCTCCTCCGACAGCTCCTTGACGGAGGCGTCGATGCGGGTGCGGGAGAACTCGTTGATCTCCAGGCCCTGGACGATCTCGTACACGCCGTCCTTGGTGGTGACGGGGAAGGAGGAGATCAGGCCCTCCGGGACGCCGTAGGAGCCGTCCGAGGGGATGCCCATGGAGGTCCAGTTGCCCTCGGCGGTGCCGTTGACCCAGGTGTGGACGTGGTCGATGGCGGCGTTGGCGGCGGAGGCGGCCGACGAGGCACCGCGGGCCTCGATGATCGCGGCACCGCGCTTGGCGACGGTCGGGATGAAGGTGTCGGCCAGCCACTTCTCGTCGTTGACGGCCTCGGCGGCGTTCTTGCCGGCGACCGTGGCGTGGAAGATGTCCGGGTACTGGGTGGCCGAGTGGTTGCCCCAGATGGTCAGGCGGCGGATCTCGGACACCGGGGTGCCGGTCTTCTGCGCGAGCTGGGTGACCGCGCGGTTGTGGTCCAGGCGGGTCATCGCGGTGAAGCGCTCGCGCGGCACGTCCGGGGCGGCGGCCTGGGCGATCAGCGCGTTGGTGTTGGCCGGGTTGCCGACGACCAGGACCTTGATGTCGTCCGCGGCGTGGTCGTTGATGGCCTTGCCCTGCGGCTTGAAGATGCCGCCGTTGGCCTCCAGCAGGTCGCCGCGCTCCATCCCCTTGGTGCGGGGACGGGCACCGACGAGCAGCGCGACGTTGGCGCCGTCGAAGGCCACGTTCGGGTCGTCGGTGATGTCGATGCCCTGGAGCAGCGGGAAGGCGCAGTCGTCGAGCTCCATCGCGGTGCCCTCGGCGGCCTTGAGACCCTGCGGGATCTCCAGGAGGCGCAGCTTGACCGGCACGTCCGCGCCGAGCAGCTGACCGGAGGCGATGCGGAAGAGGAGGGCGTAACCGATCTGGCCGGCGGCGCCGGTGACGGTGACGTTGACGGGAGTGCGGGTCATGGCGATCTCCTGCGCGGTATTCCGGGGGCAAGCCCCTGGACCACCTTGGGTCGGCGGTGGGTGTCCCTGCCCATTCATCGAGGTCTCTTGGTATCGAGAGACCCGGCCGTCAGGCTATCGGACCCCTGACCCGCGCAGGTGGCGGGCCGGTGTGGGACACCTCACCGGTCGTCACACCGGCCCCGGCCGGGCCACCTCGGCGGCCGCGGTGCGGGCGGCCGGCGGGGCGGCCCGGCCGGGGGGCGACGGCCGCCCGCTCTTGGAGGGGGAGCGCGGGCGGCCGGCGGTTGTGCCATACCCGTGGGGGGGTTGTGGTGCGCATGCCCGGGATCCGGGAGGGCAATCCCCCCACTTACTCGGCGGTTTTACGGGGAGGGCGATTCCCGGCCAGCCGCAGAAGCCCGCCGCGGCCGGCTCAGGCGGGCGCCATCGCCTTCTGGAGCGCGGCGTCCAGCGCCTCCAGGAACTGGTCGGTGGTGAGCCACGGCTGGGCCGGGCCGATGAGCAGCGCCAGATCCCTGGTCATCTGGCCGCCCTCGACGGTCTCCACGCAGACCCGTTCCAGGGTGTGGGCGAAGCGGGTCAGCTCGGGGGTGTCGTCCAGTTTGCCGCGGTGCGCCAGGCCGCGGGTCCAGGCGAAGACCGAGGCGACGGGGTTGGTGGAGGTGGCCTTGCCCTGCTGGTGCTGCCGGTAGTGGCGGGTGACGGTGCCGTGCGCCGCCTCGGCCTCCAGGGTCCGGCCGTCGGGCGTCATCAGCGCCGACGTCATCAGCCCGGGCGAGCCGAAACCCTGGGCGACGACGTCCGACTGCACATCGCCGTCGTAGTTCTTGCAGGCCCAGACGAAGCCGCCGGACGACTTCAGGGCCATGGCCACCATGTCGTCGATCAGCCGGTGCTCGTAGACCAGGCCGCGGGCCTCGAACTCGGTCCGGAACTCGCCGTCGAAGACCTCCTGGAAGAGGTCCTTGAAGCGGCCGTCGTACTTCTTGAGGATCGTGTTCTTCGTGGAGAGGTAGACGGGGTAGCCGCGGTCCAGCCCGTAACGGAACGACGCCCGGGCGAAGTCGCGGATCGAGTCGTCGTGGTTGTACATCGCCAGGGCCACGCCGGCGCCGGGGAATTGGTGCACCTCCAGCTCGGTCGGCTCGCCGCCGTCCGCCGGGGCGAAGGTCAGGGTGAGCGTGCCGGGTCCGGGGACCTTCAGGTCGGTGGCGCGGTACTGGTCGCCGAAGGCGTGGCGGCCGACGACGATGGGGCTGGTCCAGCCGGGGACGAGCCGGGGCACGTTCTCCATGATGACGGGCTCGCGGAAGATCACGCCGCCGAGGATGTCGCGGATGGTCCCGTTCGGCGAGCGGTACATCGCCTTGAGGTTGAACTCCTCGACCCGGGCCTCGTCCGGGGTGATCGTCGCGCACTTCACCCCGACGCCGTACTCCTGGACGGCGTGCGCGGCGTCGACGGTGACCTGGTCGCTGGTGGCGTCCCGGTGCTCGATGCCGAGGTCGAAGTACTTCAGCTCGATGTCGAGGTACGGGAGGATCAGCCGGTCCCTGATGGACGACCAGATGATGCGGGTCATCTCGTCGCCGTCGATCTCGACGACGGGGCGGGCAACCTTGATCTTGGCCATGCGTGGACGTCCCTCTCGCGGTTGGGGCACCCCCCGGACGTCGCCAAGTTACCCGCGTCACACAGGCACACGGCGCTACGGCACGAGGTGTGCCGCAGCGCCGCGCAAGGCCGGTGGCCGCGTACTACCGGACCGTGAAGTGGACGATGTCGTCCAGGAACGGGATGTGGATCCACGGCTTGGGCTGCACCATCATCGCCAGGATCACGATCACGAAGCCCAGGCCGCCGTAGGTGATCAGGTCGGTGAAGCGGGACCGGACGGCCAGCATCCCCACCGACGGCAGCGCCCACCGCAACGCCGCGCCGCCCAGCAGGGACAGCCCGATCACGATCGAGCCGATCCGGAACGCGTCCAGCGCGACCAGCAGCAGCCCGAGGGCGACCCCGCCCAGCACGGTCAGCAGCGGCCACTGCCGGGCCGGCGCCGGGTAGTCGCCCGAGGCGGCCCGGCCGCCGCCCTCGGGGCGGGCGGTGTCACGGGTCAGCTGCGGAAAGCGGCGCGAGGTGCGCTGCGGCTCGGACGCACCCTCCGAGTGCGCTTCGGCAGCCATGTCTGGCGGTCAGCCCCTTCCGGTGTCCGGGTCGGTGTGGAGAGTGGTGTGGAGGTCGGTGTCGAGAGCGGTGTCGCGGGTAGGTCGCCTGCCCGGGACGCGGGACGGCGGGCCCTCCTCCAGGCTCGCACGTCCGGGCCGGTCAGAGCCTCCCCGGCTGACGCCGGTCAGAGCCCGGCCGCGCGCTCCGCCGCCTCGACGACGTTGACCAGCAGCTGGGCACGGGTCATCGGGCCGACGCCGCCGGGGTTGGGCGCGACCCAGCCGGCCACCTCGGCGACGCCGGGGTGCACATCGCCGACGATCTTGCCGTGCTCGTCCCGGCTGACGCCCACGTCCAGGACGGCCGCGCCGGGCTTGACGTCCTCGGGCTTGATGATGTGCGGCACACCGGCGGCGGCGACGATGATGTCGGCCTGCTTCAGGTGCGCGGAGAGGTCGCGGGTGCCGGTGTGGCACTGGGTGACCGTGGCGTTCTCGGACTTGCGGGTGAGCACCAGCGGCATCGGCCGGCCGATGGTGATGCCGCGGCCGACGACGACCACGTGCGCGCCCTTGATCTCGACGTCGTGCCGCCGCAGCAGTTGGACGATGCCGTACGGGGTGCACGGCAGCGGGCCCTCGATGCCGAGGACCAGGCGGCCCAGGCTCATCGGGTGCAGCCCGTCGGCGTCCTTGGCCGGATCCATCAGCTCCAGCACGCGGTTGGCGTCGATGCCCTTGGGGAGCGGGAGTTGGACGATGTAACCGGTGCAGGCCGGGTCCTCGTTGAGCTCCCGGACGACGGCCTCGATCTCCTCCTGGGTGGCGGTCCCCGGCAGTTCGCGCTGGATGGACGCGATGCCCACCTCGGCGCAGTCCCGGTGCTTGCCGTTGACGTACCAGCGGCTGCCGGGGTCGTCGCCGACCAGCAGGGTGCCCAGGCCGGGGGTGACACCCTTGGCCTTCAGCGCCTCGACGCGGGCGGTGAGCTCGGACTTGATCGCGGCGGCGGTGGCCTTGCCATCCAGAATCTGGGCAGTCATACCCCCCATCCTCCCGGATGGAGGCACCCGTGTTCCAATCAGGGCGCGCGGACGCCAGTTGTCCTGAAATGATCATTGCGGTTGCACAAAGGCTGACCGCCTTGACTGGACAGACGGAATCCTCACCTAGAAGGATTGACGGCGCAGTGCCGCAGGCATCGTCGGGGGCGGGCCATGAACACACCTGTTTTTCCTCCGAGTCACGCCGCGTCGTCCCCCACTGACACCAACGGAGGAAAGCAGCACCATGAGCTTCGGTGACCCGAACAACCCGTACGGCCAGCCGCCGCAGGCCCCCCAGGGCCCGTACGGCCAGCAGCCGCCGGTCCCGCCGCAGGGCGGTCAGCCGGGCTACGGCTACCCGCAGCAGGGCGCCCCGCAGCAGCCCCAGCAGCCGTACGGCTACCCCCAGCAGGGGCAGGTCCCGCCCCAGGGTCAGCCGGGCTACGGCTACGCGCAGCAGCCGGCGGCCCCGTACGGCCAGCCGGGCGCGGGCATGCCGGGGATGCCCGGGATGCCGGGAATGCCGATGGGGTACGCGAGCTGGGGTGCGCGGGTCGGTGCTCTGCTGATCGACTTCCTCATCGTCGGCCTGGTGCCGATCATCCTCTACGTCATCGCCATCGCCGTGGCGAGCAGCTCGGTCAGCTCGGCCAGCAGCTCGGCCAGCTCAGCCGCCGCCAACTGCCCGCCGGGGGACTACAGCTGCCTCAACCACGCCTACGAGTCGGCCACGACGTCCAGCACGCCGGCCATCTTCTTCATCCTCATCGGGATCGCGTGGCTGATCGGCGTGAGCGGCGGCTTCTTCCTCATGGCGAAGGAAGGCGGCACCGGCCAGACCCCGGGCAAGAAGGCGCTGGGCATCAAGGTCATCAAGGAGGCCACCGGCCAGCCCATGGGCTTCGGCATGACCTTCGTGCGCTACATCTGCCGCGGCCTGAACGGTGCGCTGTGCGGCATCGGCTGGCTGTGGCCGCTCTGGGACGAGAAGAACCAGACCTTCGCGGACAAGATCGTCGGCACCGTGGTCGTCGAGGTTCCCAAGTAAGGACGTAGCGGGCCGCACTCCACGCCCCGCACAGCCCGGTGAAGGCCCCCTCGCAGCAGCGAATCGGGGGCCTTCGCGGCGCTCGCCGATACCGCTCCAAGTAGCCTGAAGGGCACCGCTCGTGAGTTATCCCAACCCCAACCCCTACGGCCCTCCGCCGGGCCAGCAGCCCGGTTACGGCTATCCCCAGCAGCCCCCGCAGCCGCAGCAGCCGATGGCCCCGTACAACCCGTACCCGGGCGGCCCGTACGCGGGCGGTCCGATGCCCGCGGCGCAGATGCCGTACCCGGCGGTGATGCCGAGCGGCGTCAAGACGGCCCGGGTGATGCTGTTCGTGCTCGCCGGCCTGAACCTCATCGGCCTGGTCCTCTCGGTGGTCATGCTGGGGGTCTTCAGCAAGGCGTCGCACGAGGCGGCGTCCTCCCCGTACGCGGACTCGTCCGCGTTCGCGGTCACCAAGGGCTTCGCGATCGCGGCCATCGTGGTCATCGTGATCTTCACGGCCGCCGCGATCACGCTCGCCGCCCAGTTCGGCAACGGCAGCAACGGTGTCCGTATCAGCACCATCGTCTTCGGCGCCGGCACCACCTTGCTGAGCTTCGCCTCCTTCCCGCTCGGCCTGATCCACACGGCGCTGGGCATCACAGTGATCGTCATGGCCTCCAAGGAGGAGAGCAAGGCCTGGTTCAGCCGGCCGCGTCAGTAGGCACCGCGCAGACAGCGGCGGAGGGCCGCACCCCGAAATGACGGGGTGCGGCCCTCCGCACGTGACCGGTCCGGGTCAGTGGAATCCGGGTCAGTGGAAGAAGTGCCGGGTGCCGGTGAAGTACATCGTCACGCCGGCCTTCTCGGCGGCCTCGACGACCTGCTCGTCACGGATCGAGCCGCCCGGCTGGACGATCGCCCGCACCCCGGCGCCGATGAGGATCTCCGGGCCGTCGGGGAACGGGAAGAACGCGTCGGACGCCGCGTAGGAGCCGCGCGCCCGCTCCTCGCCCGCGCGCTCCACGGCGAGCTTGCAGGAGTCGACGCGGTTGACCTGGCCCATGCCGACGCCGACCGAGGCGCCGTCCTTGGCGAGCAGGATCGCGTTGGACTTGACGGCCCGGCACGCCTTCCAGGCGAAGGCCAGCTCGGCCAACTCGCCGGCGGACAGCGCCTCTCCGGTGGCCAGGGTCCAGGTCGCCGGGTCGTCGCCCTCGGCCTGGAAGACGTCGGTGTCCTGGAGCACCGCACCGCCCGAGAGCAGCTTGAGGTCACCCGGCTGGTGCGGGGTGCCGTCGACCTTGAGGACGCGGAGGTTCTTCTTGCGGGCGAGGATCTCGACCGCGCCGTCCTCGTACGCCGGGGCGGCGATGACCTCGGTGAAGATCTCCGCGACCTGCTCGGCGAGGGCGACGGTCACCGGGCGGTTGACCGCGATCACGCCGCCGAACGCGGACAGCGGGTCGCAGGCGTGCGCCTTGCGGTGCGCCTCGGCGACGTCCGCGCCGATGGCGATGCCGCACGGATTGGCGTGCTTGATGATCGCCACGCAGGGCTCGTCGTGGTCGTAGGCGGCGCGGCGGGCGGCCTCGGTGTCCACGTAGTTGTTGAAGGACATCTCCTTGCCGTGCAGCTGCTCGGCGTTGGCGATGCCGCCCGGCCGGCCGTCGACGTAGAGGGCGGCGGCCTGATGCGGGTTCTCGCCGTAGCGCAGGGTGTTGCGGCGCTCCCAGGTCCCGCCGAGGAACTCGGGCAGCTCGGCCCCGCCCTCCTCCGGCGCGTACACGTTGGTCATCCAGGAGGCGACGGCCACGTCGTAGGCGGCGGTGTGCTGGAACGCCTCGGCGGCCAGGCGCTTGCGGGCGGCCAGGTCGAACCCGCCGCCGTTGACGGCCGCGAGGACGTCGGCGTAGCGCTCGGGGCTGGTGACCACGGCGACCGAGGGGTGGTTCTTGGCGGCGGCGCGGACCATGGAAGGACCGCCGATGTCGATCTGCTCGACGCACTCGTCCGGCGAGGCGCCCGAGGCGACGGTCTCGCGGAACGGGTAGAGGTTGACGACGACCAGGTCGAACGGCTCCACGCCCAGCTCGGCGAGCTGCTCGCGGTGCGACGGAAGGCGCAGGTCGGCGAGGATGCCGGCGTGGACCCTGGGGTGCAGGGTCTTGACCCGGCCGTCGAGGCACTCGGGGAAGCCGGTGAGCTCCTCGACCTTGGTGACCGGCACCCCGGCGGCGGCGATCCGCGCGGCCGTCGACCCGGTCGAGACCAGCTGGACGCCCGCCGCGTGCAGCCCCTGGGCCAGCTCCTCCAGCCCGGACTTGTCGTAGACGCTGACCAGGGCGCGGCGGATGGGCCGTTGCGTACCTTCGGTGGCGATGCCTTCGGTGGCGGTCACGGGATACGTACCTTTCGTCCCTCTATGTGGTAGCCGTGGCGGGCCAGACGCCCCACGACCTCGACGAGCAGCGAGCGCTCGACTTCCTTGATGCGCTCATGCAGCGCGGATTCGTCGTCCTCCTCCCGGACCTCGACCACGCCCTGGGCGATGATCGGGCCGGTGTCGACGCCGTCGTCGACGAGGTGGACGGTGCAGCCGGTGACCTTCGCGCCGTACGCGAGCGCGTCGCGCACACCGTGGGCACCGGGAAAGCTGGGCAGCAGCGCCGGGTGGGTGTTGACCGTCCGGCCGCCGAAACGGGCCAGGAAGTCCTTGCCGAGGATCTTCATGAAGCCGGCCGAGACCACCAGGTCGGGGGCGTGCGCGGCGGTCGCCTCGGTGAGCGCCGCGTCCCAGGCCGCGCGGTCCGGGTAGTCCCTGACCCGGCAGACGAACGTCGGCAGCCCGGCCCGCTCGGCGCGCTCCAGGCCGGCGATCCCGGCGCGGTCGGCGCCCACGGCCACGATCTCGGCGCCGTACGCGGCGGCGCCCTCCTCGGCGATGGCATCGAGCAGCGCCTGGAGGTTGGTGCCCGAACCGGAGACGAGTACCACGATGCGGGCCGGGGTGGCGCGAGCGGGAAGAGAGGAGGAGGCCACGGTGGGGGTCTTTCTCGCCAGGTCTTGCGGGGCTGGGTCTGAGGCTGGGCTGGGGCTGGGGCTGGAGTGCTGTACGGGGGCTCTGTGGTCTTTGTGCGCGATCTTGGTGCGCGGTCCTTGTGCGGTCGTACAAAGCGAGGGGTTTCGCGAATCCGGGGAACCCTACGAAGGCGCCGACCGTCAGCAACGATACCGGCACACCGCGCGGCCCCCGCGGGACGGGGGCGGGCACGGGAGGTAGCGTCGGGCGGAAGAACGCATGCAGTTCATGGTGACCGCCCGCCCGGCCCACCCGCCGGACGGACGCCCGCGACAAGGGGAAGACTCACTCCAGATGCCGGACCGACGCCGCCGCGCGGCTCTCCTCCTCCCTCCCCCGGGTATCGCCGGTTGGGACCGCCCCCGGCCCGCCACCGCCCCGGGGGTGGTCCTCCTGCCGCGCGAGCGCAAGTCGTCGTCCGCCCCGGACTCACCGTCCGCCGGTGGCCCGGGCCCGTCCTCCTCCGGCCGGGAGGACAACCCGTTCGCGCCGCCGCCGGCCGGCACCCCCGACCAGGAGTGGCGCCCGCGCCCCCACCTCATCGGACGGGGGCAGGGCAACGGCGACGGTGACGGCGACCGTGAGGGTGACGGCAACGAGGAGCAGCGGCCGCAGGACCAGCCGCCGGCCTGGGGCAGCCAGTGGAGCAGCCGCCAACCGGGCCGCCAGGGCGGCGGGTTCGGCACCCGGCCGGGCCGGGGCGGCGGCCAGGGAGGCCCCGGCGGTCCCGGCGGACCCGGAGGGCCGGGCGGCGGCCCCGGCGGGCTGCGCTGGGACCCCACCGACCCGCTCCAGCGGCGGGCCCGCTACGCCCTGCTGGCCGGGATGTGGGCGTTCTTCTTCGTGCTCTTCAGCCTGCCCGAGGTGGCGCTGCTGCTGGGTGCGCTCGCCCTCTACTGGGGTATCAGCGCGCTGCGCGGCAAGGCCGAACCGAAGAAGACGACCGCCGCGGCCCTGGAGGGGCGTCCGCCCGGCGGCACCCCACCCCCGCCGGGCCGGCCCGGCGGCGCACCGGCCGCGGCGACCCGGCCGCAGACCACCGCCGCGATCGCCGGCCTGGTGACCGCCTCGCTGGCGCTGATGATGGTGGCCGCGACGTTCACCGTGCAGGTCGTCTACCGCGACTACTTCACCTGCGTGAACGACGCGCTGACCCAGGCGGCGAGCAAGTCCTGCGAGCGGCTCCTGCCGCCCCAACTCCGGCCGCTGCTCAGCCAGCAGGAACAGCAACAACAGTAGGGAACGGCAGGGAGCGGGCGCGCCTCTGCGGGCGCCCTCAGGCCGCGGTCTCCTCGTCGCCGCCCCGGCCGTTCTTGCCCTGGCCGTTCTTGTCCCGGCCGTTCTTGTCCCTGCCGCTCTTGTCCCGGCGGGCCCGGATGCGGCCGGTCCACCGGCCGGCCGTTCGGCCCGCTCGCCGTACGCCCCTGCTCTCCCGGCTCGGCTCTCCCCCGCTCGGCTCTCCCCCGCTCGGCTCCTCGCTCGGCGCCGTCGGGTCCGGGGTCGTCGGGTCCGGTGTCGAGGCCGCCGTCGTCAGGTCCGGCGTCGTCGGGTCCGGCGCCGGACCCGGCTCCCCGTTCGGCCCCGGGCTCGACTCCCCACTCGGATCAGGGGTCAGCTCCGGGGGCGACTCCGGGCTCGACGCCCGGCCGCGGCGGAACAGGAGGGCGGGCAGAGCGCGTAGAGCCGAGCCGTGGCTCTCGACCGCCCGCCGCTCGACCTGCCGCCAGGCGCGCAGCCCCAGCGTCCCGGGCACCCCGGCCAGCGCCACCCAGCCCGCCGCCACGGGGCCGGTCAGCCACCCGGCGGGCCCGAACGACGCGAGCGCGCCCTCGCCCAGCGCCCCACCGGCAAGTCCGCCGAGCACCCCCATCGCCACCCCGCACAGGACCGCCGCCACGGCGGCCGTGCCGGCGGTTCGCCCCCAGGAGCGGTGGCCGTCCCCGGCCGCGTACCGGGCCAACAGCACCACCGCGGACACCGGCACCACCAGTGCCGGCGCCAGCTGCCACCAGGTGCCGGGGCCCGGGGCCGGCAGGCCGCTGAGCAGCGGGAAGTGCGGCAGCGGGGGGCGCGGCGAGGTGGCCAGCGGTCCGACTGCGGTGCCCGCGCCGACGGTGAAGCCGGGCCCGAGTCCGTAGGCGGCGCCCCAGACGGCCGCGTTGGGGAGCAGGGCGAGGCAGAGCAGCAGCACCGTGCAGCGGCCCTCCCAGTCGGGGGCGAGCTGCCCCAGGTCGTCGGCGAACCGCCCCGGGTGCAGGGCCAGTCCGAGGAGGACGAGGGCGGTGCCGGAGGCGAGCAGTGCGAGGGTCGCGGCGCCGGCCGCGCGCAGGGCGGTGTCGAGGCGGGGGCCGGTGAGGGCGGAGCGGAGGGCGTCGGGCAGCGCCCGGAAGGCGCGCGGCACCCGCGCCGGCAGCAGCGTCGCGGCGTCCCGGCCGAGCAGGCGCCAGGCGGTCGCGCCGAGCGTGGCGGCGGCGGTGCCGGGGACGGCGAGCAGCGCGGAGAGCGGCGCCGCGGTCAGCCGGCCGGTCGAGGCGTAGACCAGCGCGGCGGCGGCGACCAGCAGGTATCCGGCGAACAGGGCGCCGAGCAGGGTGCGCGGGGCGACCGCGGTGCCGTCGTCGCGGCGCTGGTCGGCGGCGGTGGCCAGGGTGTCCCGGGCGGCGCGGTGGAGCAGCCAGACGGGGAGGACGCAGAGCAGCAGAGGGGTCACCGCGAGGGGCGTCGGGGTGCCGGACAGCGTCGTCTCGCGGACCAGGCCGCCGCCGTGCGCCATGAACCAGAGCCCGGCGGCCAGGTGCAGCGCCCGGGAGGGGCCGCTGTCGGGGTACGGGGAGGCGACCCAGAGCAGCAGGACGGCGACCGCGAGCGCGCCGAGGCCGAGTCCGGCGGCGGTCACCCCGCTGACGGCGGCGGCGGCGATCGCGGACGAGCGCTGCGCGGCGGTCCGGCCGTGCGAGGACAGCGGGGTGCCGCGTTCGGTCAACTGGCTCACACGATCATGCTGCCAATAACACCCCTTTCCGCCACGTACCGGGCATCTGTCCGACGTGTCGCGCGCGCTCCACCGCCCGCGTTTCCAGACTTCCGGTATGAGCGAGCACGACCGGCGGCAGCCCCCGGCCACCCCCGACGCCCCGCACGACACCACACCCCTCACCGCTTCCGTCACCGCCTCCGCCGCCACCCCCGTCACCGATTCCGACGTTCCGTCAGAATCCAGCGAAAAAGCCTTAGTTGACTGCCCGTCAGTTTCTTCCGACCCGTCAGCTGCTTTCGACGCGCTGTACGGTGCGCACGCCGGGCCGTTGGTCCGGCAGGCGCTGTTGCTCACCGGACGGGCCCGGCTCGCCCGGCGGGCCGTCGAGCGGGCGTTCCAGACGGCCTGGCAGCGGTGGCCGGAAGTGGTGGCGGACCCGGACCCGGTGGGGTGGGTGCGGGCGGCCGCGTACGAGTACGCGCTGGCGCCGTGGCGGCGGCTGTTCCCCGGGCTGCGGCCCGCCGAGCGTCCCGGGCCCGGGACGCCCGCGCCGCCGCCGGCCGCGCCGGAGGACCATGCGCTGCTGACCGCGGTGCTGGCGCTGCCCGTCCCGTACCGCCGGGCGCTGCTGCTGCACGACGGGGTCGGGTTGGGGCTGCACGAGACCGCGGCGGAGGTGGAGGCCAGTACGCCGGCGGCGACCGGGCGGCTGACGCACGCCCGGGAGTGCCTGGCCGAGCGGCTGCCGGAGCTGGGGCTGAAGGGGCTGCCGCCGGACCGGCAGGGCGCGGTACTGCACGCGCGGCTGGGCGCGCTGGCGGCGCTGCGCCCGGTGGTGGTGCCGCCGGCGCGGGAGGTGCGGACCGGGGCGGAGCGGCGAGCCCGGCTGACCACCCGTACGGGGTTCGGGGCGGCCGGGCTGCTGGCGGTGGCGGCGCTGGCGGTGTCGCTGGGGACGCCGGACGGCTACCGGCCGCCGCCGCGGCGCCCGGCGGTGGCCGCCCCGTCCGCGGCACCGGGGCCGGCGGCGGCGCCCCCGGCGGCCCAGCAGGCGGACCGGCCACGACAACAGCACCACCGGAAGGGCGGGCACCTCGCCCGCCGCCACCGGGCGCTGCTGAACGGCGCCCGGCTCACCCCCGACGCCCGGTGAACGGGGCACGCCCCGGCGCCCGCCGGACGCGGAACGGCCGTGGGCCCGCACCCCTTTCCGGGTGCGGGCCCACGGCCGTCATACGGTGCCGCCGCGGCGGTACGCGGACGGGCGCGCGGTTCAGCCGCCCAGGATCTTGCGGGCCAGCAGCGCGGTCTCGGACGGGGTCTTGCCGACCTTCACGCCCGCGGCCTCCAGGGCCTCCTTCTTCGCCTGGGCGGTGCCGGACGAGCCGGACACGATGGCGCCGGCGTGGCCCATCGTCTTGCCCTCGGGCGCGGTGAAGCCCGCCACGTAGCCGACGACCGGCTTGGTGACGTTCTTCTTGATGAAGTCGGCGGCCCGCTCCTCGGCGTCGCCGCCGATCTCACCGATCATCACGATCAGGTCGGTGTCGGGGTCGGCCTCGAACGCCTCCAGGGCGTCGATGTGGGTGGTGCCGATGACCGGGTCGCCACCGATGCCGACGGCCGACGAGAAGCCGATGTCCCGCAGCTCGTACATCATCTGGTAGGTCAGCGTGCCGGACTTCGACACCAGGCCGATGCGGCCGGGCTTGGTGATGTCGCCCGGGATGATGCCGGCGTTGGACTGGCCCGGGGTGATCAGGCCGGGGCAGTTCGGGCCGATGATCCGGGTCTTGTTGCCCTTGGCCTTGGCGTACGCCCAGAAGGCGGCGGAGTCGTGCACCGCGATGCCCTCGGTGATGACGACGGCCAGCGGGATCTCGGCGTCGATGGCCTCGACGACGGCGGCCTTGGCGAAGGCCGGCGGGACGAAGAGGACGGAGACGTTGGCGCCCGTCTTCTCCATCGCCTCCTTGACGGAGCCGAAGACCGGGACGGACGTGCCGTCGAAGTCGACCTCGGTGCCCGCCTTGCGCGGGTTCACGCCGCCCACGATGTTGGTGCCGTCACCGAGCATCAGCTTGGTGTGCTTCATGCCGGTGGCGCCGGTCATCCCCTGGACGATGACCTTGCTGTCCTTGGTGAGGAAGATAGCCATGGTTGTTGGAGTCCTCGTCCCTTACTTGGCCGCGGCCAGCTCGGCGGCCTTGTCGGCCGCGCCATCCATCGTGTCCACGCGCTGCACCAGCGGGTGGTTGGCGTCCGAGAGGATCTTGCGACCCAGCTCGGCGTTGTTGCCGTCGAGGCGGACGACCAGCGGCTTGGTGACGTTCTCGCCCTTGGACTTCAGCAGTTCCAGGGCCTGCACGATGCCGTTGGCGACCTCGTCGCAGGCGGTGATGCCGCCGAAGACGTTGACGAACACCGACTTGACGTCCGGGTCGCCGAGGATGATCTCCAGGCCGTTGGCCATGACCTCGGCGGAGGCGCCGCCGCCGATGTCGAGGAAGTTGGCGGGCTTGACGCCACCGTGGTTCTCACCGGCGTAGGCGACGACGTCCAGGGTGCTCATGACGAGACCCGCGCCGTTGCCGATGATGCCGACCTGGCCGTCGAGCTTGACGTAGTTCAGGCCCTTGGCCTTGGCGGCGGCCTCCAGCGGGTTGGCCGCGGCCTTGTCCTCCAGGGCCTCGTGACCCGGCTGACGGAACTCGGCGTTGGCGTCCAGGGAGACCTTGCCGTCGAGGGCGAGGACGTCACCGGAGGCGACCTTGGCCAGCGGGTTCACCTCGACGAGGAGGGCGTCCTCCTTCACGAAGGTCTGCCACAGGGTGACCATGACCTCGGCGACCTTCTCGGCGACGTCCGCCGGGAACTGCGCCTGGGCGACGATCTCGCGGGCCTTCTCGATGGAGACGCCCTCGTTGGCGTCGACCGGGACCTTGGCGAGCTTCTCGGGGGTCGTCGCGGCGACCTCCTCGATGTCCATGCCGCCCGCGACCGAGGCCATGGCCAGGAAGGTGCGGTTGGTGCGGTCGAGGAGGTAGGAGACGTAGTACTCCTCGGCGATCTCCGGGGCCGTCTCGGCGATCATCACCTTGTGGACCGTGTGGCCCTTGATGTCCATGCCCAGGATGTCCGTCGCGCGCGCGACGGCCTCGTCCGGGGTGGCGGCCAGCTTGACGCCGCCGGCCTTGCCGCGGCCGCCGACCTTGACCTGCGCCTTGACGACAGACTTGCCGCCCAGCCGCTCGGTCACCTCGCGCGCCGCCTCAGGCGTGTCGATGACTTCACCGGCCAGCACCGGTACACCGTGCTTGGCGAAGAGGTCCCTCGCCTGGTACTCGAACAGGTCCACGCGCGTCCGTCCCTTGTCTTCTCAGAATCGCCGTAGTGATCGCGGTTCGTTCGTCTGCGATGGGCGTGCCGCGAAGGGCAACGTGACGGCGCTGTCACAGGGGAGGCGTATACACGGTGTCCGGATACGCGGCATGTCCGTCTCGCAGCGTATCGCCGCTGGACATGCGTCCCTAAATCACAGATCACACTCCGGCGGTGATTACGGTCACAGATCTTTTGGCCAACGTGGGGTGCCGCCCCCTTTCCGCAGGGATGCCGCGGCGCGTCGGAAACATTTCACAGGACCGACCGCCTCCGTGTGAGGCTTCGCCGCCATCTGCCGCGCGATCGGGCGGGGTGCGCCGTTCGGGGGCTGGGGTGGGTGGGGGCCGCGCCGTCGTCGGCGTCGTTTGGGCACAGGGGCGGATGACCGGCGGGCTGGGGTCCGTACGACCGCCTGGCCGGGGTCCGGATAACCAGCCGGCCGGGTCTGCCGGTCCGTCCCGTTCCGGTTGCGGGAACGCGAATGCCGGGAGTCGTTCGGGGGGAGAACGCGCGACGTGCCTGCGGGGTACCTCCGTGGGGGGTCCCCGGGGAGCCTCACGACGGTTCAACACCCGGTGAAAGTAACTGCGTTGACACCTTGTGAGCGCCACGCGTTGTTCAACTAGGTGACAAGTCCCGTTCGTTCGGGGCAACTCCCGTTCTCCAGCCCGGGAATACGCCGCCTGCCCCAGCACGTTGTGGCCCCGAAGGGGGCCCGCGCACCCCCTAGGGAATCCGTTCCCCTCCCCCCTACGGGCCCCCGCCCCCACCGCACGTACCGTCCGGCCCGCCCCCGCCCCCACCCACGAAAAAGCCGAGCGGCCCTCCCCCACAGAGGGCCACCCGGCGTCTTTCACTGGACGGTGCGCAGCGATCCCCACATCACTCCGACCGCCTCATCCGGCGTCCCGCGTGCCCCGGTTTCCCGGCCGCCGCCGCGGCCGTTCCACCGGTGCACTCCGTACGGTCCGCCGGACGGATCAGAGGCCCTGCACGGGGAGCGCGGGCACCGCCGGGATGTTGGCGGCGTTGGTCAGGTCGGCGACGTGCGCGGGCACGGCCGGGGCCAGGCTCCGGGCGCCGGTGACGGTGGTGGTCGCGGTGCTCTTGGCGTCCGTCACCACGACGGTGGTCAGGCCCTGCCCGAACGGCACCGCGTCGCCGCCCACGCCCTGCGCGAGCGCGGTGGCCTGACCGGCGACGCCCTGCGCGAACGGCACCGCCTGGCCCTGGGCGCCCTGCACGAAGACCTGGACGCGGCCGCTGACGACGGTCACGAACGGGGTGGCGTGGCCGGCGGCGTCACCGGCGAGCATGCCCGCGTCGCCGACGGCGCCCTGGGCGACCGGCAGGACCTTGGCGACCGTGCGGCCGGCGACCGGCGGCAGCACGTCGGCGGCGGTGCGGTCGACGACCGGACGCGCGGTGGCCAGGGCGCCCTGGGCCTGCTTGGTCAGCTGCTCGGGGCGCAGCCCCGCACCGGCGAGACCGGCCAGCAGGTTGTCGGCGGAACCCGGGGCCTTGGGCAGGCCGGGGACCTTGGGCAGCGCCGGGACGCCGGGCAGGCCCTTGGGCAGGCCGCCGGGCAGCTTGGCGGCGGGCACGCCGGGGGCGGCCGGCAGCTTGCCGTTCACCAGCTTGCCGGCCTTGCCCAGGTTGGCGTGGTCGGCGGTCTTGGTGACCTGCTTGACGGCCTTCGTGGCCTGCTTGGTGTCGACGGCCTTCTGGACGTCACCGGTGTTCAGGCCGGACAGACCGGCACCGCCGACGAGCTTGCGCACGCCGTCCACGACGCCGCCGACCTGCGGAAGCCGGCCGGTGGGCAGCTTGTCAGCCGAGACGCCACCGCCGCCGAGGGCTCCGGTCGCCTTGCCGGCCAGGCCGTTCACAGTGGCGGTGGCCGTGCCGGCAGTCTTCTGGACGGTGCCGGTGACCGCGCCGGTGGGCAGGTGCCCGGCCGCACCGGTGACGGTGCCGACGGCGGGCAGGTCCGGCGTGGCCGGCAGCTCCGCTGCGTTGGCGGCGACCGAACCCAGGGCCCACAGGCCGGTGGCGGTGGCGGCGACGGCGATGGAACGGCGGATGTTGGTGCGCATGGTGGTGGTGTCCTTCGAATTCGGGAGGTTCAACGGGCAGACCTGTGCCGCCCCCGCGCGGCAGGTCCTTTCGGACGCGGAGCGGTCTGCCCTAGCCGGGGAATTCGAGGATTTCTTCGGCCCGTCGGCGCGTCGGGGCGCCATCGGCCGTACGGACGCCACCCGGCAGCAGCCGGAAGCGCGGGGAGTCCGCCGGAACGGCGGCGTGCTGGTCCCCACCACGGGGACCGTGGCCGTCGCCCGTGGTGTGCGCGGGCGGCGCGGCCGGACCCTGCGGGCCCTGACCCGGCAGGCCGTGGCGACCGGCGTCGCGCTGCGCAAGCCCCGTGGGACGGTGCTGGTGCTGTGTGACGGCCTGGTGCTGCGGCGCGTCACCGCAGTGCGCCGGGCGGAACAGGTGCGAGGCGGCCGGGCCGTCGCCGGTCGGCGCGGCACCCGGGCCCGCCGGGGCGCCGCCGGGCGTCCCGCCGTGCGCGGGCGTGCCACCGTCGCCGGGCCGACCCGGCTGCGTGCCGACGGGGAGGTGGACGGGCAGCGCGCCGCCGACCGTGTCCCCGATCCCGCCGATCTCCTTGACCACGCCGGTCACCTCGTCCACCGGGCCGGTGAGCCGTCCGGTGACCGGTGCGACAGCCCGCTCGGCGGGGCGCACCGCGCCCTCGACGGTGGCCGCCGCGGTGTCGGTCCCACGGGCGAGTGCGGCGTCTGCCGCCCGTCCCTGGTGCGCCAACGCGGCCCCGGACTCCGGCAGTCGGCCGGTGTGACGGGTGGCGGTGGCGCCCTCCGGGGCCTGGGCCCCGGTCAGCGCGGGTGCGGCCGGGTGGCCGTCGGCGGGCGTCCGGTCGGCGGCGTGTGCGCCGGCGCCGAAGGCGATGCCGAGGAGGACGAAGCCGATCAGGAAGAGCCCTGCCAGCAGTGCGCGCCGCATGGCCACGGTGCGCGGCAGGCGCACGGCGGCAGGCATGGCGAACACAGCGGACAAGGAGGGGACCTTCCCATGTGGACGGGGACAGCCGGGCACAGCGCCTCGGTGTCGCACCCGTCACGGGTGATCGAGCGATGCCCTGATCCTTGCACGACACGCCAGGTGCCACGCAAGTCCCTCCGGGCTTCCTGTCACTGTTGCTCCGCCATGTCCGGTATGGGCAGCGGCCTCTTCTCCAGTGCGGCCGCCATCACCTCCGGAAACCGGTCGGGTGTACAGGCGAACGCCGGTGCCCCCATGGCCGCGAGGGCCGCGGCGTGCTCCCGGTCGTAGGCGGGCGCTCCTTCATCGGACAGTGCGAGCAGGGTCACGAACTGCACGCCGGACGCCTTCATCGCGGCGACCCGCTTGAGCATCTCGTCGCGTATCCCACCCTCGTAGAGGTCGCTGATGAGGACGACGACGGTGTCGGCGGGGCGGTGGATCCGCGACTGGCAGTACGCCAGCGCCCGGTTGATGTCCGTACCGCCGCCGAGCTGGGTGCCGAACAGCAGCTCCACCGGGTCGTCCAGGTGGTCCGTCAGGTCGGTGACGGCGGTGTCGAAGACGACCAGCCGGGTGTCGAGGGCCCGCATCGAGGACAGGACCGCCCCGAACACCGAGGCGTACACCACAGACGCGGCCATCGATCCGGACTGGTCGATGCAGAGCACCACGTCCTTCGTCGCCGACCGCGCGGCGCGGCCGTATCCGATGAGCCGCTCGGGGACGACGGTGCGGTGTTCCGGGAGGTAGTGCCGGAGGTTGGCGCGGATGGTGCGGTCCCAGTCGATGGCGCGGCGCCGCGGGCGGCTGGTCCGGGCGGCGCGGTCCAGCGCCCCGGTGAGCGTGGCCCGGGTGCGGGTGACCAGCCGCTGCTCCAGCTCCGCGACGACTTTGCGGACGACCGCCCGGGCGGTCTCCCTGGTGGTCTCCGGCATCACCTTGTTCAGGGAGAGCAGGGTGCCCACGAGGTGGACGTCGGCCTCGACGGCCTCCAGCATCTCCGGCTCCACCAGCAGCGCGGACAGCCCCAGCCGGTCGATGGCGTCCCGCTGCAGCACCCGCACCACGGACGACGGGAAGTACGCGCGGATGTCGCCCAGCCAGCGGGCGACCTGGGGTGCCGAGGCGCCGAGCCCGGCGGCCCGGGTCCCGCCATCGTGCCGCACCCCACGGGCCGGCCGCTGCTGTCCGTAGAGGGTCTCCAGTGCCTCGTCCATCGCGGCATCCCTGCCGCGCAGTTGGCAGTCGGTGCCGTCCGCTCCGGCCCCGCCCAGCACCAGCCGCCAGCGTCGCAGCCGCTCCGTTTCCCGGTCGGTCGTCTTCGTCATCTCCTCGCCCCCGTCAGCTCGTTGGCCCTTCGTCGCGGGCCGGTCGCCCCGTCCGTGGCAGCCGCGCCTTCCCCGATGGCGTCCTCGCCATCGGCTTCGTGGCCGTGCTCGGGTATTCCCAGCAGGAGGCGGAGGGTGGGGAGGACGGCGGCGGCGCGGTCGCGGTCCAGGCCGGGGCCGAAGCCGGGCACCGCCGACTCCGCTGGGGTGCTGCCGGGCTGACGGGATACCTCGGTCGGCCCGCGGCGGACCAACTCGCCGATGCTGCGCCGGACTCCGGTGTCGTACGTGGCGAACGTGCGCCGCAGCAGCGGCAGGACGTCGGTGAACGCGGCGTCCGGTACCCGCGTCAGCCAGGCGTCCACCAGTGCCAGCAGCCGCTCGTCGTGGACCAGCAGCAAGCCGCCGTCCGGGCCGCCCACGAATCCCTCGATCCAGCCCGCGGCGTCGGCGGGCGGGGTGCCGGGCGAGAGGGCGAGTGCCAGCAGCCGCTCCGCGCCCTCGCCGGGCAGTCGTCCGTCGTCCAGCAGCAACCGGGTGGCCCGTCCGCGGAGCAGCCCGGGGACGGCGTCCCGCTCGGCGAGCACCCGGAGCACTGCCGCCCAGCGCTCCCGGAGGGGCGCGGGCGGGGCCTCACCGGTCGTCGTCCGATCCGGTGCCCCACCGCTGGCCTCGCCGCTTATCCCGCCGTTTGCCCAGCCGTTTGCCCCGCCGTTCTCCTCGTGCTGCTCCGCGGTCTGCGCGAGGAGGCCGACGGCCTGGTGGGTGGTGTCGAGGTGGCCGCGCATCTCGGCCGCCCCGTCGGCGTCGAGGCCCGCACAGGCCGGGGGCAGGCCGACGAAGATCTGGCCGGCCAGCCCCAGCGCCACCGCGCGGAGCCCGGCGGCGTCGGTGCCGCGGACGTCCCCGTAGCGCACCGACCGGACCAGGGCGGGCAGCGCCTGGGCGAGGTGGCCGACGTCGGCGTCGAGGGCCGCGCGGTCCGCCAGTGCCCGCATGACCACGGGCAGGGCGTCGGGCAGCCCGGCGAGCAGACAGCGCTCGGCGAGCGCGGTCACCTCGGCGAGCGTGCCGGTCTCCGCGGCGTCGGCGGCGGCCTTGACGGTGGCCGCCGCGCGCACGGTCGTGCCCCAGATGCCGGCCTCCGCGACCCGTACCGAGAGCTCCGGCTCCCAGCGCAGCCGCCAGGTCTCCCGGAAGGTGCCGGTGCTGCCCCGGGAGCGGACCGGCTCCCCCCAGGGGATGCCGAGCAACCGCAGTCGGTGCAGCAGCCTGCTGCGGCCGGCGTCGGTCTCCTTGCGGAGGTCCAACTCCAGCTCCCGCTCGGCCGCCTCGGCCTTGAGCCGCAGCGCACGACGGCAGCGGTCGAGGTCCCGTTGGAGGGGGACGGCCGGGGCGTCTTCGGGGACCCGTCCCAGGATGTCGCCGATCACGAGGCGGTCGCGGATCAGTGCGGCGGGGACGTCGGAGCCGTCGCCCATGACGGCGCGGACGGCGTCGTCGAGTTCGGCGAGGCCGGCCAGCGGGCGGCCGCGGACCGCGGCGAGCCCCTCGGCGAGCCGCACCGCCTCGATGACATGCGCGGACGAGACGGCGTAGTCCTCCTCGCGGAGCAGCCGGGCGGCCTTGGTCAGCCAACGCTCCACGGGACGGTCGGGGGCTTCGAAGAGGTGGCCGTACCATCCGGGTGAGGCGATGCCGGCTCCGTAACCGCTGTGCCGGGCGAGCCGCCGGTGGGTCCACGGCACCCAGCTCAGTGCCGTCCTGACCTTCGGCAGGCCCTTGAGGAGCTGCCGGTCGCCGGCCGCGGTGGGGTGGGGGCCGGAGCGCTGCCGGTCGCGGGCCGCCGTGGGGTGGTGGCCGGAGCGCTGCCGCCCGTCCGGGAGGGCCAGTGCGGGGACGTGCCAGGCCCCGCAGACGACAGCGACCGGATCACCGAACTCCCGCCGCGCGGCCCGGAGTCGGAGCCGCATATGGGCCTCCCGCAGCGCGTCGCGCTCGTCTCCGCCGTCGCCGTACGCGGCACGCAACTCCCCCATGGCCTCGGCGAGCGCGGCGAACGGAGCCAGAGCATCCGCGTCGGACCCGTGCTCGCCGCGGTGCTCGACCGCGTCCTCCCACCAGCGCTCGGGCTCGTCGTGCCCGGCGGCCTCGGCGAGCACCCGCAGCGGATCCAGCCGCGCGGCCCCCGACTCCCCGCCTTTCACGTCATCGGCCTCCCCGGCCGGCATCACCTCACCTTCCGGCATCGCCAGCGAGTGCGCCGCCGGGAGGTCGATGAAGCGCACCGGAACGTCGTGCTCCAGTGCCCAGCGCAGCGCCACCCACTCCGGGGAGAAGGCGGCCAGCGGCCAGAACGCCGCACGGCCCGGGTCGTCCACGGCGTGCGCCAGCAGGGCGACCGGCGGCCGCATCTCCGAACGGGCGGCCAGCGGCACCAGGGCGTCCGCCTCCGGTGGCCCCTCGATCAGCACCGCGCGGGGTGCGCACTGCTCCAGCGCGGCCCGCACCGCCCGCGCCGAACCCGGACCGTGGTGCCGCACCCCCAGCAGCACCGGCCCCGCCGCTCCGCTTCCGCCGGTCATACGCCCACCTCCCGGCAGGCGCGGTAGAAGTCCTTCCAGCCGTCGCGCTCGCGCACCACGCTCTCCAGATACTCCTGCCAGATGACACGGTCCGCGGCCGGATCGCGGACCACCGCGCCGAGGATGCCGGCGGCCACGTCCCCGGGGCGCAGCACGCCGTCCCCGAAGTGGGTGGCCAGAGCAAGGCCGTTGGTGACCACCGAGATCGCCTCGGCCGTGGAGAGGGTGCCCGTCGGCGACTTGAGTTTGGTGCGGCCGTCGGCCGTGACGCCGCCCCGCAGCTCACGGAACACCGTCACCACCCGGCGGATCTCCTCCATCCCCCCGGGTGCCGAAGGGAGTTGGAGCGAGCGCCCGATCTGCCCGACGCGCCGGGTGACGATGTCCACCTCCTCCTCCGGTGTGGCGGGCAGCGGCAGCACGACGGTGTTGAAGCGGCGGCGCAGCGCGCTGGAGAGGTCGTTGACCCCGCGGTCGCGGTCGTTGGCCGTGGCGATCAGGTTGAAGCCGCGGACGGCCTGCACCTCCTGGCCCAGCTCCGGTATCGGCAGGCTCTTCTCCGACAGGATGGTGATGAGGGCGTCCTGGACATCGGCCGGGATCCGGGTCAGCTCCTCCACCCGCGCGGTCATGCCCTGCGCCATCGCCCGCATCACGGGGCCGGGCACCAGGGCGTCGGGGGTGGGGCCGTGGGCGAGCAGCTGGGCGTAGTTCCAGCCGTAGCGGATCGCTTCTTCCGGGGTGCCGGCGGTGCCCTGGACCAGCAGGGTGGAGTCGCCGCTGACCGCCGCCGCGAGGTGCTCCGAGACCCAGGTCTTGGCGGTGCCGGGCACGCCGAGCAGCAGCAGCGCGCGGTCGGTGGCGAGGGTCGTCACCGCGACCTCGATGATCCGCCGCGGGCCGACGTACTTGGGTGTGACGACCGTGCCGTCGCCGAGCGTGCCGCCGAGCAGATACGTCGCGACCGCCCACGGTGAGAGCCGCCAGCGCTCCGGCCGGGGCCGGTCGTCGGCCGCCGCGAGCGCCGCCAGCTCCTTCGCGAAGGCGACTTCGGCGTGCGGTCGGAGTACGTCCCCGGCCGCGGGGCGCGTCCGGTCATCTGCCGTGTTGCCGTTCTGCCCTGTCGTGTTGCCGTACTCGCTCATGCTTCCCCCTCGTCGCACGATGTGCGGCCGGCACCCCGCGCGGAACCCGCCGGCCGCTTGCGGTTCCAAGCCTGCACCAGACCACTGACAATCCCCCGAAAACCGGTCCTGACCTGCGGAGTTGATGTCGGCCGAGGGCGATTGTCAGTGGCGCGTCGTAGCGTCGAAGACAGCGAATCCGCAGGGGTTCGACGGCAGAGCTTCGACAGGGGTTCGACAGGGGTCGACGGAAGTCCGCAGGGGGATCGGATGAATCTGCAGGAAGAACGCGGGACGACGGACGAGGTGCTCGCGCAGGCTCCGGACGGGGCCTCGCGCGCCGCGGGCGAAAGGCTCGCTGCGGCCCGCCGGCGCGCGGCCCGCCGCATGCAGCGGATCGGTGCCGGTGCCACGGAGTTGGAGCAGCGGCTGGAGGATCTCCTGCACTCCGGTCTCGCGGCGAGCGGCCGCGTCACCGGCGGCATCTCCCCCATGGGCTCCCTCATGGGCTCCCCCATGGGCCCGGACAGAGCCGACGTGGCCGGGCCGGACTCCTGGGAGGAGACCGCCGCCCGCATGGTCGATGCCCAGGCGCCCGGGCTCGCCTCCCGAGTACGGGAGTTGGGTGGCCTTACCTCCTCCGGCCCGGACTGGCCGTCCCGTCTGCTGGAGGAGTGTGCCCTGCTGCACCTCCTCGACCAGGCATTCCTGGGGCTCGAACGACTCCCGGCCCCGCTGGCGGCGACGGTCCGCGCCCGGGTCGGCCTGACCACGGAGGCCGCGGACGTCCTGTCCGACCCGGACTCGGTGACCATCCGGGACCGCTGGCTCGTGCTCGCCCAACAGGACGGCGAGGACGGTGCGTTGACCAGCCGCCGGATCTTCCTCCGCGGCGAGCGGACCGGCCGGATGGCGCTGCACCTTTCCTTCGGCGGCCCGCACCGCCCCCTGGAGGTGACCCTGCCACCCGGCCTGCTGCTCGACGCCGACCTGGCCTACTACCCGGGCGCCCGGCCGCTGCGCGTCGCCCTTGGCGAGCGGCATTCCCCCGCAACCCCGGGACCGGTCCCGCCCGGTTGCGGCATCGACGCCGCCCTGGCCGCGTACGGCCACGCGCTGCGCGACGACCCGTGGCTGGGCTCCTGGCCGGTGGTGCTCACCGACGTCACGCCCATACCGGACGGGGAGGGCCGCTGCTGGCAACTGGCCGACGCCGACGGCGAGTCCGCGCTTCCCCTGGACCCGCGCTGCCTGGGCCGTACGGCTCTGTGGCAGCTGGCGGCCATATCGGGCGGCGCGCCGGTCACGGTCTTCGGCACCTGCGGCCACCGGGGCTTCCTGCCGCTGACGGCCTGGGACCCGTCACCGGTGCCGCTGCCCCTGTGACCCGCGGCGTGACGCGTAACGGCCCACCACCCGCCGCGCCGGGTCCCATCCGCGCACCACCCTCCCCCGGAGGCAGAGCATGTCAACCACACCCATGACACCCAACACGCCCACGCCAACCGACACTTCCACCACTTCTGCCACTTCAGCCACTCCCACCACGTCCCCGCCCCCCGACGCCTCCGCCGCCGCTCCCGCCCCCTGGCCCGACCTGGTGAGTGCCGCGCTTCTCGGCGTCGCCCGGCGTACCCCGCCGGTGGCCGTCCGGGCCGGACAGAGCCCCGCGGCGGCGCTGCTGGACGCGGCGGCGGTGAGCACCGTGCGGCGGCGCTCCGCGCTGCGCCCCGCCCCGGCCGGTGAGCGGCCCGTGCCGGCTCCCGCCGACCCGCGCCCGCCGCTGCCGCCGGCCGCCCGGCGCCGCCTCGCGCTGCTGCTCGCCGAGCGCGATCCCGGCTCCGGCGGCCGGCGCGGCACGGACCCCGATCTCACCGAACTGCTGCCCCAGTGGCTGGCGGCAGCCGACGAGCGCGGCTACCGCGCCCCCGAGGCGCTGCTGCCCGCGCTGCTGGACGCCGCCCGGTCCCGTACGGATCTGCGGCCCGCCGCGCTCGCCCTGGCGGGCCCCCGCGGCCGGTGGCTGGCGCGGCTCAACGCCGACTGGAGGTTCGCGCTCCGTGGCATCGGCGGCGGCCCGATGTCGCTGCCGGACGCGGACTCCTCCGAGGCGGTGCGGCGGTTGTGGGAGGAGGGACTGTTCGCGGAGCGGGTGGCACTGCTGACGTCGGTGCGCCGGCGCGACCCGGGTGCCGGGCTGGAGCTGCTGGCCGTCACCTGGGCGACCGAGCGCGCCGAGGACCGTCTGATGTTCCTGGACTCACTCGGCGAATGCCTGACGCCGGACGACGAGCCGTTCCTGGAGCAGGCGTTGTCCGACCGCAGCCGCAATGTCCGTACCACCGCCGCGGAGCTGCTCTCCGCCCTGCCCGGCTCTGCGCTGGCCGACCGGATGGCCGAGCGCAGCCTGGCCCGCGTCCGCCTGGCCGCCCCTGGCCCGGAGGAGCCGGCCCCCGGCGAAGTGCTCGTCCTCGATCCGCCACGGGTCTGCGACGCCGGGATGCAGCGGGACGGCGTCGCCCCGAAGCCGCCCTCCGGTCGGGGGGAACGCACCTGGTGGCTGGGGCAGTTGGTGGAGGCGACGCCGCTGGACCGCTGGCCCGTTCACCTGGGTGGCCGCAGCCCGGCGGAGATCGTCGCGCTTCCGGTGGCGGGCGACTGGCGGATGGAGCTGCACGACGCCTGGTGCCGCGCCGCGGTGCGTCAGCGGCACCCGGAGTGGGCGCGGGCACTGCTGGGTGCGCCCGGCGATCCCGGACAGGCCGCGGCCGAGCTGGCACCGGCCGGTTCGTCCCGGGATCTGACGAAACTGCTGACGGTCCTCCCGGGTGATGAACGGGCGCGGTGGGTGGCCGAGTTCATCGCCGTCCACGGCCTGGCGGACGCCTTCCGGATGTTGGGGGTCTGTGCGGTCCCGTGGTCCGAGCCGCTGGGCCGGGCGGTGGTCGACGCGCTGGACATCGCCCGGGACGCGGGCAGTTATCCATGGAGCTTCAGCGGGGTGATGGGCCTGGCCGAGCGCTGCCTGGACCCGGCGGCGGCCGACCGGCTGGAGATGCTCACGGCGGTCACGGACGAGCCCGAGGGCGCCTCCCCGGGCTCCGTCGGCTACTGGTCCGAGGCGTTCCAGCGCCTGGTCGGCACGCTCCGCCTGCGCGCCACCATGCACGCCGAACTCGCCGGGGACGGGGAGCCGTCATGATCCTCGCGGCCGCCCCTCGCCCGCGCGCCAGGACGGCGGGCCCGTTCCGCCGACGACAGCCGGAGCCGCCCCGGGGACGGGCCGGACCGCCGTCGCGCACGAACCGCCGTACGAGCCGTCATGCGGGCCGCCCGTACAGGCCGTCGTACGAACCGTCATCCAGGCCATCCGACCCGTCGAGCGCAGCCCCCTCAGACAGCCAGCGGGCGCACGTTCGCGTTGACCCACTCCACGATCGAGGCGGTGGTCGCCCCCGGCGTGAAGATCTCCGCGACGCCCTGCTCCTTCAGCGGCGCGATGTCCGCCTCCGGGATGATGCCGCCGCCGAAGACCTTGATGTCCATCGCGTCCCGCTCCTCCAGGAGGGCGAGCACCTTCGCGAAGAGGGTGTTGTGGGCGCCGGAGAGGATGGACAGCCCGATGGCGTCGGCGTCCTCCTGGATCGCGGTGTCGACGATCTGCTCCGGCGTCTGGTGCAGCCCGGTGTAGATCACCTCCATACCGGCGTCCCGCAGCGCCCGGGCGATGACCTTGGCTCCCCGGTCGTGCCCGTCGAGCCCCGGCTTGGCGACGACGACCCGGATCGGCCCCGACCGGCCCACCGCTCCCTGGCCCTCCGACTGCGCCCCGTCCTGCCGCGCCACACTCATCCCTGCCTCCAAGCCATGCGCGGCACCGCCAGGGCGGTGCCGCCGAGCCGACATCCGATCGCGCCACCGCGATCCGGCGGCCACGAGCGTGAACGAACGTTATCTACAGCATCCCGTACGCAGCCGTTTCGTGACATCCGGCGAGGGGGAAATCACACATGGGACACATTCGCCACGCGCCGCGCTCCGCGTGTCAGCCGCCGCCAGGGACGGCCGGCGCCGCACACACGGGCCGGGCGTCCGGGGAGCCGCAGCCGGGTCGGCGCGGGGCCGCCGCATCGCGATCGCCGCTCACGGTTTCCCACAAGGGCATTCGGGGGTCGTCGCCGCCTTCCGCATGCCGTTCGGGAGGTCGGCCATGGGGGCTCTGCCTGTTCTCTCCGCACCCCTTCTCTTCCGTACGACGCTCGTGGAGCTGGGCGTGCTCGCCGCCCATCTCCTCCTCTATCCCACCGGCATCGCCCAGGAGCAGCCCCTGCCCGCACCCTCCACGGCCGGCGCCCCGGCCCGCCTGCCCACCGAGGGCCGCGCCCACCCGCCGGTCCTGCTGCTCCATGGCTTCGTCGACAACCGCTCGGTCTTCGTCCTGCTGCGCCGCTCCCTGCACCGGCACGGCTGGCGCCATGTCGAGGCGCTCAACTACTCCCCGCTGACCTGCGATCTGCGCCGGGCCGCCGAGTTGCTGGGCCGCCATGTGGAAGAGGTCTGTGCCCGGACGGGCCACCGCCGGGTGGACATCGTCGGCCACAGCCTCGGCGGCCTGATCGCCCGCTATTACGTGCAGCGGCGTGGCGGCGACGCCCGCGTCCGGACGCTGGTCACGCTGGGCACCCCGCACTCCGGCACCCGGGTCGCGCCCCTGATGTCGGCGCATCCGATCGTCCGGCAGATGCGCCCGGATTCCCCGGTCATCGCGGAGTTGGCGCTGCCGGCGCCGCGCTGCCGGACGCGTTTCGTGGCGTTCTGGGGTCAGGAGGACCAGGTGATGGTGCCCGCCACCACCGCCCGGATCGACCACCCGGACCTGACGGCCGAGAACGTCCGGGTCATGGGTGTCGGCCACCTCGCGCTGCCGGTCAACGCCACCGTGGCAGCCGGCATACGGGAGGCACTGACGTCCACCGCAGCGGCCGCCTCCGTCCACGGCGCGATATCGGTCGCCTGAGCGGCGCCCCGGGCAACCACCCTGCCGCCGGACGGACCGTCCAGCGCCCTCCCCACTCCCCACACGGCCGCTCCGACCGCTTCTTGCCCCGCCTCCCGACCTCCCCTTTCCCCGAACGGACTTCGAACGATCCGCCAAGAACGCGCATGCGCGCCGGCGAAAGGCGGCCGATCGCCCGGCGTCGCCGGGCCCGAAACCTCGGGAAGATTGTCGCCGTCGCGTACCGCCGGGTACAGTCGCCGCTAATTCTCCTGCAGCCGAGGCGAAAGAGAAGTTGGTGGACGACCGTCACCCATCGGGGGCTCAGCTTCCGACCGCCCCCGCTTCCGATGCCTCCTATGCACACCCGGCATACGGCGACGGCGACCCCCTCTTCGGTTCGCACCCCGGCGGCCACGGCCACGGCGCCTACGACACCGGCGCGCGCCCGTCGGCCCACCACCTCACCGACGCCTACGGAACGGGCAGTTACCCCACCGCCGGATACGACACCGGTTACGACACCGCCGCCTACGGAAACGCCGGCTACGACCCGTACGCACACACCGCCTACGACGCCCCCGGCTACGGCACGGACACCACCGCCGCCCCGTATGACGCCGGATACGACACCGCGGCATACGGGCTCGCCGGCGGCTACGACCCCGCTCCTCAGGGCAGCGGCAGCGCCTACGACACCGGCGGCTTCGATCACGGCGCGTACGCCGCCCACGGCACCGGCGCCGCCTACGGGGACCCCCTCACCGGCCTCACCGGCGGCTACGACACGGGCAGTTACCCCGCCGGCGGTCACGCCCCCGCCGCCTGCGACACCGCCTCCTACGACACCGGCTACGGCGCCGCGGCCTACGACACCGCCGCCTTCGCGGCCGCCGCCACCGCCGTCCAGGAGCCGATCGGCTACGAGGCCACCGCGGTCTGGTCGACCACGGACTACGCGGACCACGCCGAGCCCACCGCCCCGCCGTCCGCCCCGGCCCCCGGCATCCCGGCCCAGGCTGGCCCGCCCGCGGGCGACACCGTGGGGGCCGGCGACACCGTCCTGTGGGATGCGCCCCTCGCGTCGTTCGCCACCGGGCCCGCCGAGACCGCCGAGACCACGCGGTCCCCCGAGGGCGAGGCCACCGATCCCTCGGCCACCGGCGCAGCGTCGATCGCCGACGCGATGACCCAGGCGATGCCGGTCACCACCGTCCCGGACGAGGACGCCACCCCGGGGCCGGTCGGCGGTCCCACGGCGGGCAAGGCTGTCCGCGGCGGCAACCGCGGCCGGCGGCGCCAGGCCAAGCGCTCGGCGCTGCTGACCGTCGCGGTGCCCTCGGTCGCCGCGATGGGCGTCTGCGCGGCGGCCGCGGCCTCGGTCGGCCAGTTCGGCGGGGACGACAAGGACACCGCGACGGCCCAGGCCGCGCCGGACGCCGGTGCCGTGAAGCAGGCGACGGCGGCCAACAAGAAGCTGGACAACCAGCTGGCCGGACTCAGCGCCAGCGCCCAGGACTTCCGCGAGCGGGCCAGCCGTACCCAGGAGCGGCTGGACCTCAAGGAGCGGCAGGATCTGGAGCGCAAGCGAAAGGCGGAGGAGGCGGCCCGCAAGGAGGCGCTGCGCCCCAAGTTCGTCCTGCCGGTCACCCAGCACGGCCTGAGCGCGCTCTTCGGCCAGGCCGGGGTGAACTGGATGTCGGTGCACACCGGCATCGACTTCCCGGTCAGCTACGGCACCCCGGTCATGTCGGCCACCGACGGCACCGTCCACACCCAGTGGAACTCCGCCTACGGCAACATGGCGATCGTGACCGCGCCCGACGGCACCGAGACCTGGTACTGCCACCTGAGCAGCACCAAGATCCGCTCCGGTTCGGTCAAGGCCGGCGAGACCATCGCCTACTCCGGCAACTCCGGCAACTCCACCGGCCCGCACCTGCACTTCGAGGTGAGACCCGGCGGCGGCGCGGCGGTCGACCCGATACCGTGGCTCCGCGCCCACGACCTCAACCCGTACTGACCCCGTACGGGCCCCGCGCCGCCGAGCGCGGGGACGAAGCGCCCGGGGCCCGCCGCACACCGCGACGGGCCCCGGGCGCTTTCCACTGGGCCGGGACCGGCCTAGAGCTTCTCCACCGGCGCGTAGCGCAGCAGCAGGCGCTTGGGCTTCTCGCCGCCGAAGTCGATGGTCGCCTCGGCGTTGTCCCCGCTGCCCTTGACGCCGACGACGGTGCCGAGCCCGAAGCTGTCGTGGGTGACGCGGTCGCCGACGGCCAGCGAGACCACCGGGCGGTCGGCGGCGCGCCGGGTCGCGAAGCCGCTCGGCCCCTTGGACCGCGCCGACGACAGCGAGGCCCCGATCCCGCCGCCGATGCCTCCCCCGCCGGATCCCCCTGAGGAGCCGCGCGACGACGACAGCCCGCCCATGGACGCGGACGGCGTCGCGGGGCCGGTGCGCTTCCAGTCGACGTACTCGTCCGGGATCTCCTCCAGGAAGCGGGAGGCCGGGTTGTACGAGGGCTGGCCCCAGGCGCTGCGCATCGTGGAGCGGGTGACGTAGAGCCGCTCGCGGGCGCGGGTGATGCCGACGTAGGCGAGCCGGCGCTCCTCCTCCAGCTCCTTGGTCTGGCCGAGCGCCCGCATGTGCGGGAAGACGCCGTCCTCCATGCCGGTCAGGAAGACGACCGGGAACTCCAGGCCCTTGGCGGTGTGCAGGGTCATGAGGGTGATGACGCCCGTGCCGTCCTCGTCCTCGTCGGGGATCTGGTCGGAGTCGGCGACCAGGGCGACCTGCTCCAGGAAGTCGGCGAGCGTGCCGGGGTTGTCGTCGCCGCGCTCCTGCTCGAACTCCAGGGCCACGGAGGCGAGTTCCTGGAGGTTCTCGATCCGGGTCTCGTCCTGGGGGTCGGTGGACGCCTGGAGTTCGGCGAGATAGCCGGTGCGCTCCATGACGGCCTCCAGGACCGTGGCGGGACCGGCCCCGGACTCCACGATCGTCCGCAGCTCCTCCATCAGGGCGTTGAACCGCTTGACGGCGTTGGCGGAGCGGGCGGCCATGCCGTACGCCTCGTCGACCCGGCGCAGCGCCTGCGGGAAGGTGATCTTCTCGCGCAGCGCCAGGGCCTCGATCATCGCCTCGGCGCGGTCGCCGATGCCGCGCTTGGGGACGTTGAGGATCCGGCGCAGCGGGACGGCGTCCTCGGGGTTGGCGAGCACCCGGAGGTAGGCGAGGATGTCGCGGACCTCCTTGCGCTCGTAGAAGCGCACGCCGCCGACGACCTTGTAGGGCAGCCCGACCCGGATGAAGATCTCCTCGAAGACGCGGGACTGGGCGTTGGTGCGGTAGAAGACCGCGACGTCGCCGGCCTTGGCGTCGCCGGCGTCGGTGAGCCGGTCGATCTCGTCGGCGACGAACTGGGCCTCGTCGTGCTCGGTGTCGGCGACATAGCCGGTGATCTTGGGGCCGGCGCCGGCGTCCGTCCAGAGGTTCTTGGGGCGGCGGTTCTCGTTGCGCTCGATGACGGCGTTGGCGGCGGAGAGGATCGTCTGCGAGGAGCGGTAGTTCTGCTCCAGCAGGATCGTGGTGGCGTCCGGGTAGTCCTCCTCGAACTGGAGGATGTTGCGGATCGTGGCACCGCGGAAGGCGTAGATCGACTGGTCGGCGTCACCGACGACGCAGAGTTCGGCGGCGGGCGTCTCGTCGGTGCCGGGGCCGACGAGCTCGCGGACGAGGGTGTACTGGGCGTGGTTGGTGTCCTGGTACTCGTCGACGAGGACGTGGCGGAAGCGGCGGCGGTAGTGCTCGGCGACGTCCGGGAACGCCTGGAGCAGATGGACCGTCGTCATGATGATGTCGTCGAAGTCCAGGGCGTTGGCCTCGCGCAGCCGGGCCTGGTACATCGCGTACGCCTGGGCCAGGGTCTTCTCGAACCCGTCGGCCGCCGTGCCCGCGAAGGTCTCCTCGTCGATGAGCTCGTTCTTGAGGTTGGAGATCTTCGCGCTGAACGACTTCGGCGGGAAGCGCTTGGGGTCCAGATCGAGGTCGCGGCAGACCAGGGCCATCAGGCGCTTGGAGTCGGCCGCGTCGTAGATCGAGAAGGAGGACGTGAAGCCCAGCTTCTTGGACTCGCGGCGCAGGATGCGGACGCAGGCGCTGTGGAAGGTGGAGACCCACATGGCGTTGGCGCGGGGGCCGACCAGGTCCTCCACGCGCTCCTTCATCTCGCCCGCGGCCTTGTTGGTGAAGGTGATCGCGAGGATCTGGCCGGGGTGGACGTGGCGCTCGGCGAGCAGGTGGGCGATGCGGTGGGTGAGCACCCGGGTCTTGCCGGAGCCGGCGCCGGCGACGATCAGCAGCGGGCTGCCGCTGTGAACCACGGCGGCCTTCTGCTGGTCGTTGAGCCCCTCCAGGAGCGCCGCCGGGTCGATGGCCGGGCGGGCGGCGCCGTCGCGGTAGTACGGCTCCCTGGGCGCGGGCGCGTCGAACCTCCCGCCGAAGAGGTCGGCGGGCATCTCCTCCGGGGCCGGGCCGTGCTCGTCCTCGTCCGGGGGGCCGAGATCCGCCAGGAAGCTGTCGTCAAAGAGGCTGCTCATCGCCCACCGAGTCTAGGCGGCCGCACTGACAAGCGGTTGTGGAGTGGCGGATTGGCCGGTAATGCATCGGATGGGGCGGTACCGTGTGCGGCCGTGCGCAAACCTGGGGCCGCTCACATTCAGGTCACGAAAAGGTTTCGGGCATATCGAACACCAGCCTTCACAGGGGCCACACGAGTTGGCTACGGTCTCGCTCGGGCAGCCCGCCGTCCCAGCGGACGACAGCGTCCGCACGGGCCGCCCCCGCCGAGTCCGGCCCTGCCGTCAGGCACCCGGAGCCGGGGACCCACACGCACCACCGGGGTGAATCGACCGGTGCGGCCGTCGCCAGGCGGACGCACGGGTCGTAGGGCAAGCCTTCCGTCAGCACACCGCCCGAGCCCGAACCCGACAGCTAACCCGGTAGGCGGTCCACGGAAGGAGTCGCCGGCCTTGGCGTCCCACCGCAAGCCGCGCACCCCCATACTCGCCACGCCCGGCGGCCGTCGCACGGCGGCCGGGCTCACCACCGCCGCCCTGGCCTCGGTCACGCTGCTCTCGCAGACCGCGAACGCCGCCCCCAAGGCGCCGCAGCCGAGCATCGAGGAGGTCAAGCAGAAGGTCGACGACCTGTACCAGCAGGCCGAGGTGGCCACCCAGAAGTACAACGCCGCCAAGGAGCAGGCGGACGGCCAGCAGCGCACCGTGAACCGTCTGCTCGACGAGGCGGCCCGGCGCGCGGACAAGATGAACGAGTCCCGGCGCCGGCTGGGCGCGTTCGCCTCGGCGCAGTACCAGACGGGCGGGATCAACCCGACCGCCCAGCTGATGCTGGCCAAGGACCCGCAGCAGTTCGTCGACCGCAACCACCTGATGGAGCAGCTCACCGGGCGGCAGAAGCAGGCGATCACGGACTACCAGGAGCAGGCCGCGGCCGCCGCCCGCCAGCGGACGGAGGCGACCCACAGCCTGGAGGGCCTCCAGGAGTCGCAGGCATCCCTGAAGGAGACCAAGCGAAACGTTCAGGCCAAGCTGGCCGAGGCCCGGCAGCTGCTGTCCCGGCTGACCGCCCAGGAGAAGGCGCGGCTGGCCGAACTGGAGCGGCGGAAGGAGGCGGAGGCTCAGCGGAAGGCCGCCGAGCAGGCCCGGAAGGAGGCCGAGAAGCGGCGGCAGCAGCCCGGCGGCGGCACCGGCACCGGCCAGGACTCCGGCGGCGGCACGTCCGACGGCGGCACCTACTCCACCAAGGCCGAAAAGGCGCTCGCCTTCGCCCGCGCCCAGATGGGCAAGCCCTACGTCTGGGGCGCGACGGGGCCCAGCTCCTACGACTGCTCGGGCCTGACGCAGGCCGCATGGAAGGCGGCCGGGGTCGATCTGCCGCGCACCACCTGGGACCAGGTCAAGACCGGCACCCGGATATCCACCGACCATCTCCAGCCCGGTGACCTGGTGTTCTTCTTCAACGACATCAGCCACGTCGGGATGTACATCGGCGGCGGCAAGATGATCCACGCCCCGCACCCGGGAGCCAGCGTCCGGGTGGAGTCGATCTACTACATGCCGATCTACGGGAGCGTCCGGCCCGGGTAGCCGGCGTACGGGCGCGCGCCCCGCGTCCGTACGAAGGCCCCACGGCCACCCCCACACACGCCACCGCGCGGTCATCCTCCGCCTCCGGAGTAGTACGGAGCGGGAGCGGGATGACCGCGCGGTGAGCCGTCGGACGGTACGGGGGCGGGCGCCCGTGGGGCTCAGGTCCAGAGCACCGCGAGGAAGATGTTGAACATGGTGAGCCCGCCGACCGCGCCGAACAGCGGCTTGGGGAGCTTCTCCTCGTCGCGCTTGACGTAGACCAGCGCCAGGATCACCACCAGGACGGCCATCTTGATGCCGATCTTGATGTTGTTGAGCGACGCGCCCTGCATCTGGTTCAGGCCGACCAGCACGATGCCGGTGACCAGCATCGTCAGCGCACCGTGCAACATCGCCGGCACGAAGCGGGCGGTGCCCGCGCCCATCGCCTTCATCTGCGTCAGGAAGCCGCCCAGAAGGGAGGCGATGCCGATGATGTGCAGGGCGACGAAGACATTGATTACTACGTCCATAGTGCTGGATCGTATCCGTCCCATAGCACGCCCTTTCCGGCAGGGCGCCCGCGATGCCCGCTTCGGTCAGGGCCCGCCGCCGCTCGGCTCCGCCACGGGCGGCGGGCCGGTCATCCCCGCGTCGCACGCGGTCGGAAACGGGCAATGCCGGGCAAGGGGGTTTCTCGTCCTGACCCCGGGCCTAGCTTCCTCCTTCAGACGACCGGGCCCGCACCCCGCCGGTCGCCTTCGCCTCGCAGGGAAGGAAGTGACGGCTCCCATGGCGTCGCACCACACGGCCGGTGAGCGGCCGCCGCTCGTAACGCCGCCGGCCCTGGCCCGTACCGCGCGCAGCACCCGCAGCGGGCTGGTGCTCGTCGCGGACCCGCAGCGCTATCTGGACGGCGCCACGGTGCTGGAGCGCACGGGCAGCCACCAGGCGACCGCGGTGGCGGGCTGGGGCCGCCGCCTCGGCAGCGTCCGCCGGCTCGGCAGCCACCCCACGACCACCACGGACCACCCACCGGATCCCACCGCCCCACGGCTGCCGGAGCAGGCCGGACCCCACGTCGCGGAACAGGCCGGACACCACACCGCTGTGCAGACGGGACCCCAAGCCGCGGGACGGCCGGCTTCCCGCGCCCCGGAACGCGCCGCCCCGTACGCCGCCGAGTGCTCCGCCCCACGTATTCCGGAGCCGGCCGCGGGGGCGGCCGCACCCGCCCCGGCGCCCGGTGAGCGCGCCGCCCGGGCGGTGGCCTTCGCCCACGCCGCCCTCGGCAAGCCCTACGCCTGGGGCGCGACCGGCCCGTCCGCGTACGACTGCTCCGGGCTGACCCTGGCCGCCTGGAAGGCGGCCGGCGTCACCCTGCCCCGGACCACCTACACCCAGATCACCTCCGGCGCCCGCATCGGCTGGCCCCAACTCGCCCCAGGGGACCTGGTGTTCTTCTACTCCGGCATCAGTCATGTGGGCCTCTACATCGGCGGCGGCGAGATGATCCACGCCCCGCACCCGGGAGCGCCCGTCCAGATCGCCCCCCTCGACCAACTGCCCTTCGCGGGCGCCACCCGCCCACACAGCACGAGCACCCGCCCCACGTAGCAACGACCACGCGCCCCGCGCACCACGGCCACCCGCTCAGGGCCCTGCCCGAGGGGTCAGGGTCGGTTACGGATCCTCGCGGGCCCGGGCGCCGCCGCCCAACCGCCCGCATATCTCCAGCCGTTCGGCCGGCCTGCCGGGCATCACGCCGCCCGGGACCTGGCCGCCGCGTCGCGCCCCTTCGGCGTCGTGGTGCGGCCTCGGCCCGCCACCGATATCGACCCGCATGTCGCCAACCCCCGTCTCGCTGTGCGTTATCTCCGTCACTCGCACAACGGCCCCCGGCACGGGTTTGTGCCCGCTTCCGCGAACTCCGGCGGAGTTTCACCCGAACGGTGAATTCCGCCGGAGGGCCGGCCGGTCAGGCCCGCAGGAACAGCCCGAACCAGCGGAAGATCTCCGGCACTTGGTGCTTCCACACCGGCACGGTGTGTCCGCCCGCGCCGGACGAGATCTGCTCGACGGTCACCGTCGTCGGCTGCTTCGCCAGCTCCTTCAGGCCCATTCCGGCCTGGTAGCCGTCGCCGCTCGCGCCCGAGATGTACAGCGCAGTGCGGGGCGGCTTCCCGGCCGCGTTGGCGGACTTGAGGATGTGCAGCGGGTTGGTCTCGACGCGCAGCTTGGGGTCCTTGCCGGCGAGCGAGTCGCGTTCTATCGCCGGGTCGTTGTAGCCGGACATGCCGACCGCGGCGCGGTACCGGTCCGGGTGGGCCAGCCCCAGTTTGGTGGCGCAGTGCGCACCCGCCGAGTAGCCGGCCAGGCCCCACGAGTCCGGCTTGTCGCCGGCCCGGAAGTTGTCGATCACCATCTGGCGGACGTCGACGGTCAGCCAGCTGTCGGCGTTGACCTTGCCGGGGAGGTTGACGCACCCGGTGTCGGCGTTGGACAGGACGTTGGTGCGCGGCGCCACCAGGATGAACGGCTTGACCGCCCCACTCCGCATCAGCGACCCGAGCTGTTCGTTGGCCTTGAGCGAGCCGAACCAGGACTTGGCGGACCCGGGGTAGCCGGGCAGCAGCTCGACCACGGGGAACTTCTTGTGCTTGTAGGCGGGGTCGTTGTACTGCGGCGGCAGCCAGACGTACACCTCGCCGTTGACGCCGGAGATCTGGCCCTTGAGGTCGGTCATCTGGACGCCGGCGCCCAGCACCGGGTCGTCGGCCGGCCGGAAGTGCTGGAGCACCTTCGGCTGGTCCTTGAGGTTCTTGCCGCCCAGGCCGTCCGGGCCGAGGTTCCGGGCCTGGTCGATGTGGTTGCCGGTGCCGAGCAGGTCGCCCCAGCTGTCGTAGAGGTTGTTGGCGTTGTTGACCAGGACGAAGACCACCGTGATCGCGGTGATCTGCGCGAACAGCAGCATCAGCAGCCGTGCCAGGCCCCGCAGCAGGGGCGGTCCGGCCACCTTGCCCCACAGGGCGAACGGCAGCACGACGGCGATGATCAACAGCAGGATCGAGAAGAGGAAGAAAGGCGTACCCGTCAGGCTCATCGGGATCTCGTCTCCAGGACGTATGCACGTGGGGCGTGGGCGTGGTTCCGGCCCCGCCTTCGGCAGCGAGCCTCTCCGCGCCCTTAGATGGCGATCGGCGCGATCCTGGTTGCCCGGCTTGGGGCCTTCTTTACGCGCCCCCTGCGCGCCCTCTGCTGCGGGGGCGGCTCCCGATCGTCCGCCCCCGCGCGCCCACGTCCCGGCGAATCCGCAGGTCAGACCAGTCGACGAGCGGCCGCCCAGCGGGTGAGTTCATGGCGGTTGGAGAGCTGGAGCTTGCGCAGCACGGCCGAGACATGTGACTCAACCGTCTTGACGGAGATGAACAGCTGCTTGGCGATCTCCTTGTAGGCGTAGCCGCGGGCGATCAGCCGGAGCACCTCGCGCTCACGCTGGGTGAGGCGGTCCATGTCCTCGTCCACCGGCGGGGCGTCCGACGAGGCGAAGGCATCCAGGACGAAGCCGGCCAGCCGCGGCGAGAAGACCGCATCGCCGTCGGCCACCCGGAAGATCGCGTCGACGAGGTCGGTGCCGGTGATCGTCTTGGTGACATAGCCGCGGGCGCCGCCGCGGATGACCCCGATGACGTCCTCGGCCGCGTCGGAGACGGAGAGCGCCAGGAACCGCACCGGCCGCTCGGGGTCGGCCATCATCGTGGCGCTGCGGCGCAGCACCTCGACGCCACCGCCTCCGGGGAGGTGCACGTCCAGGAGGACGACCTCGGGGCGGGTGGCGGTGATGACCGTGATCGCCTGGTCGACGTCGGCGGCCTCGCCGACCACCTCGACCCGGGTCTGCTCGGTCCGGCCGATCTCGGCCTGGACGCCGGTGCGGAACATCCGGTGGTCGTCGACCAGCACGACCCGTACGGTGCGGCCCTGGTCCTCGCCGCCGGCCTCGCCCTGCTGTGCGTCGTCGCTGCTCATCTCGTCCGTCCGTCCTTCGGTGTCTGCCTCGTCATGATTCCCTGCCCGGGCCCGCGGCGCCCCCGCGGGCCCGCGGCCGGCGCCGTCTCCCTCCGGGGCGGCCGGGAATGCCGCCGCGCTCATTCCGCCGCCCCCTCCCCGCCGGTACGGCGCTCGGTGCGGTCGCGGTCCTCGGTGCGCTCCATCTCCAGCTCGACGACGGTGCCGCCGTCGGGCGCGGCGCGCAGCCGGGCGGTGCCGCCGTTGCGCTCCATCCGGCCGATGATGGATTCCCGTACGCCCATCCGGTCCGCAGGGACCGCGTCCAGGTCGAAGCCGGGGCCGTGGTCGCGCACCGAGACGAAGACCGTACGGCCCTCCACCTCGGCGAACACCTGGACGGCGCCGCCCTCGCCACCGTACTTGGCGGCGTTGACCATCGCCTCGCGCGCGGCCTGCATCTGGGCCCCGAGCGCCTCGTCCAGGGGGCAGTCGCCGACGACCACGACCTCGATGGGGACGCCGTGGTGGTCCTCGACCTCGGCGGCGGCCGCCCGCACGGCCTCGGCCAGCGTCGCCGGCTCCTCGTCCTCGTCCTTGCCGCGGCCCTCGGGCTTGTAGAGCCAGGCGCGCAGCTCGCGCTCCTGGGCGCGGGCCAGCCGGGCCACTTCCCTGGGGTCGTCGGCGTTGCGCTGGATCAGGGTGAGGGTGTGCAGGACGGAGTCGTGGACGTGCGCGGCGACCTCGGCGCGCTCCTGGGCGCGGATGCGCATCAGGCGTTCCTCGGAGAGGTCCTGGGTTATCCGCACGAGATAGGGGCCGGCCAGCAGGGCGATGCCGATGACGACGGCGAGCGCGGCCTGGAGCACCGAGCCGAGGTTCTGCACGGAGCCCTGCAGGACGACGATGCCGGTGACGCCGGCGCCGACCAGGAGCACACCGGCCGCGCCACGCACCATCGGCAGCAGGCCCTTGCGGCGCCCGAGCTCCAGCCACTGGGCGCGGCGGGAGTTGTCCGCCTGGCGCCAGACCAGGGCGACGCCGGCGCCGATCAGCAGCACCGGCCAGAGATAGACGTTGGCCCGGCCCGGCTGGAACCGGGAGGCCACGATCGCCGCCCCCACCAGGAGCGCGATCAACGCCAGGACCTGCCCCTTGTCGGGCCTGCGGCCGAGCAGGCGCCGCCGGTCCTCCCCGGGCGCGGACGGCCGGGTCCCGACGCCGCCGACGCCCAGCGGCACGAAGAACCAGAAGGCGGCGTAGAGCAGGGCGCCCATGCCGTCGGCCATGAAGAGCGCGACGAAGACGATCCGCACCCAGGAGACCGGGAGGCCGAGGTGCCCGGCGAGACCGCGTGCCACGCCGCCGAGCAGCCGCCCCTCGGCGCTGCGGTAGAGCTTGCGCACGGGCGGGTCGTCGGGGTCCGGCGCCGGGGCGTAGATCGTCTCGGCGCGGGGTGGCGCTGTGGTCATGCCTCAGATCGTCACACGCCGGCCGGGCCCGGGACATCAGGGTCGACCCTGAACCGTCCCTGAGCCGGCCCGGGGTTCTCCTGCGGGCCGCTCAGCCCGTCGGCGCGGTTTTCCGGAACCCGTCCTTCACGTTCGCGAAGACCGCTTCGTACCTGGACCAGTCCGCTGACGGCGCGGAGACGTAGAGGGCGTACTCCTTGCCGCCCTCGCGGCCGAAGCCGAGGTCGATGCCGCGGAACTCGCGGGCCCGGCCCTGGAAGGTGAACTCCCAGATGGCGGCCGGGTCGCCCTGGAAGACGGTGTCCTGAAGGCGGAGCCGCTCGTAGCGTGGGTACCGGGCCTTGACGTCGGATTCGACGCTCTTGAAGTGCTCGACCTGGTCCGCCGAGGAGAAGTCCAGCCCGCTGACCGTGAGTTGCGCGAGGCCGGTGTTCGAGGTGTAGACGATCTGCCTGCCGCCGTCCGTGACTTCCCGCCGCCAGCCGGACGGCACCGGGAAGGACGCCGCGATGCTCTTCTCCGTGACCCGGCGGTACCCCTTGGGGGTGGGCGGCGGCGGACTGACGCTGGCGTGCGGCGCGCTGGGCAGGACGGGCGTACTCATGTTGCCGGTGTCGTTGCCGGATGCGGACCCGTCGTCGCGGTGGTTCAGGTACCAGGCGGCGCCTCCGCCGCCCCCGGCGATCAGGAGGCCGAGGACGGCCCAGGCCACGATCCGGCCGCGGCGCCTGCGCGGGGCCGCGTCAGCCGTCACCACGTCCGTGCGGGCACCGGCGACCGGCCGGCCGGTCCTGCCGGCCGCCAGGAACATCGAGCCGGTGGCCTCGGCATCCGCGGCGCCGGCGGAATGGTGCGCCCCGGGGGCGGCGACGGCGGCCGTCCCCGTGGTGGTGGCGGTACCGGCGGTGCTCCCCGTGGGCGCGCCGGTGTCCGTGCGTTCTCCGGTCCCGGTGCCGCTCTCGGCGTCCACCGGGGCGGAGGTCCGCGTCACGGGCCGGGTGAGGGCCTCGGACGGTTCGCCCACCGCGGTCCTGCCGCGGCCGGCCGTGCCCAACGCCAGCGTGGGCCAGCCCATCAGCGCGGTGTCCGCCTCGGCCTCGGCGGCCCGCAGCGCCTGCTCGACGACCTCGGCGGTGGGCCGGTCGCCCGGCTCCTTGGCGAGCAGCGCCTCGATCAGTGCGCCGAGCTGGCCGGCGTTGCGCGGAGCCTCCAGCGGGTCGACGGCGATCGCGTACGCCGTCTCCACCGCGGTGTTCTTACGGAACGGAGGCTTCCCCTCGACCGCCTGATAGAGCGTCGCGCCCAGCGCCCACAGGTCCGAGGCGGGACCCGGCGTCGAGCCCTTGACCCGCTCGGGCGCCAGGTAGTCGATGGAGCCGACCAGTTCGCCGGTCTTGGTGAGGGTGGAGGTGCCGGTGGCGACGGCGATCCCGAAGTCGGTGAGGACCACCCGGCCGTCCTCACCGAGGAGGACGTTGCCCGGCTTGACGTCGCGGTGCAGCACACCGGCGGAGTGCGCGGCCCGCAGCGCGGCGATCATGCCGCGGCCGATCCGGGCGGCCTCCCGGGGCGTGAGGTAAGTGCCGGACCCGGCCGCCTCCTTGATGGCGTCGCCGAGCGTCGAGGAGGGGACGTACTCCATGACGATGCACGGCGACCCCTCGTCGTCCACGACGTCGTGCACGCCGACGACGTTGGGGTGGTTGATCCGCGCGGCGGCCTGCGCCTCCCGGGTGGTGCGGGCGTGGCGGGTGGCGAGTTCGTCCGCGTCCAACTGGGGTGAGACGTGCAGGCGCTTGACCGCGACCTGGCGCCCGAGAAGCTCGTCCCGGGCCCGCCAGACGGTGCCCATCCCGCCTCGGCCTATCCGCTCGACCAGGCGATATCGCCCGGCGACCAGTCGCCCCTCATCCGCCGACGCCGCTTCCGCCACCGCACGCCCCTCCGGAAACCCGTACGTATTCAGGGCGCAACGATAGTCTTCGGCAGGCCGGAACAGACCTCCGGCCACCGCCACGACGTGTCTTTTTCCTGTGCGAACCACGGCCCGCGGGGCTTGCGCGGCCCCTGCGCGGGAAATGTTACCGCCGCCGCCTCCGTCCGGCGCCGCCGCCTCCCGCCGCGGCGACAGCCCCGCACGAGGCCGTTACAGCCGTTACACCGGCCGACGTCCGACCGTGACCCGCAGCCGTCACGGCGGCCCGCCCACGCCCCCAGGGGAGGCATCGGGGACACATCAGGGTCGCCTCGGGGGATATCAGGGATCGGCCAGGGTTTTCACCGATACCGCGATCGCCGCCGCGCTTGTCACCATGGCTCCATGAACGATGCACCCACCGCCGCGCAGCCGGCGGCCTCCGGCCCCGCGGACCCGGCCCCGCCGCCGCACGCCCCGCTGCGCCGCAGCCGGCGGCACAAGGTCGTCGCGGGCGTGTGCGGCGGCCTGGGCCGGCAGTGGGACGTCGATCCGGTGATCTTCCGGGTCGTGCTCGCCGTGCTGTCCATCGGCGGCCTCGGCCTGATCTTCTACGGCTTCGCCTGGCTGCTGATCCCCCTCGACGGCGAGGAGGAGAACGAGGGCCGCCGACTGCTCTCCGGCCGCGTCGAGGGCTCGGCACTGTCGGCCCTGCTGTGCGCGCTGGCCGGCTGCGCGCTGTTCCTGACCACGCTCGGCAAGGGCAGCATGCTGACCTTCGCGATCATGGTGACGCTGGCCGTGGCCGGCGCCGCCTACTGGTCGCGCCGGCGCCGCCGCGCGCAGACCGAGGGCCCCGGTGCGGTGGACGCCGCCACGGCCCAGGCGGTCGCAGACGCCCCGCCGGAGGCCACCGCGCCCCCGGCGCCCAACAGCCCCTCCTGGTGGCGCGATCCGCGCACCGAGCCGCTGCTGCGCCGGGGCTATCTCTGGGGCCCGGAGGACGCCCGGCTGGAGATCACCTACGACTTCACCCACGGGGGGCCGGACGGCCCCCGTCCGCGCGGCAGTTGGTCCCCGGGGTCCGGCCCCGCGGCTGCGCCGCGCCCCGCCGCCGTCCCGCCCCGGCCGGTCCGCGCCGCCGGCCGGGGGATCGGCGGCCGTACGTTCCTGCTGGCCGCCGTGGCGGGCACCGGCACCGCCCTCGGCGTCTCCCGGCACGCCGCGCTCGCCCCGTCCCTCCAGGCGGGCCTGGCCGCCGCGCTGGTTGTCTTCGGGCTGGGCCTGGTGCTGAGCGCCTGGCTGGGCCGCACGGGCGGCGGCACGGTCTTCATGACGGTGCTGACGGCCGCGCTGCTGGCGGGCGCGATGGCGCTGCCCGCCAACATCACCGCCGCCTGGCAGCACCGCACCTGGGCCCCGACCACCGTCGCCGCCGTCCAGCCGCACTACGCGGTCGGCTCCGGCGAGGCCCGACTCGATCTCGGCCAACTCCCCCTGAAGCCCGGCACGACGGTCCGCAGCAGCGCGGAAGTCGGCGCCGGCCGGCTCGTGGTGACGCTGCCACCGGGCACCACCGCGACCCTCCGCCTCCAGCTGGACGTCGGCGACATCCAGTTGCCGGGCGACGCGGCCAACGACGTGGAGATCATCGCCGGCCACCGCGAGCGGCAGGTCACGCTGCCCGCCGAGGGCCTCAAGAAGGGCGAGAAGCCGCGCGGTGCGGTGGAGCTCGACCTCAGGGTCGGCGCCGGTCAGCTCGCCATCGAGCGCGCCACGCCGTCCCCGCCGGCCACCTCGTCCATCTCGTCCGCGCCCCCGGCCACGACTCCCCAGGGACCCTCCCAGTGAAGCGCCATCCCTTCGAGCCCGGCCGGCTGATCGCCGGTGTCGCCGCCCTCGTCGTCGGCGCCGGCTACGGCCTCGACGCCCTCGGCCTCTGGCACGCCCCCGGCCCCTGGCTGTTCTTCGCCCTCCCCGCCGGTCTGCTGCTCGCCGGGATCACCACCGCCGTGTGGGCCACCGTCCGCCGTCACCACCAGCGGGACGCCCCGCCCCGGCCGCCGTCATGACCGGCGCCCCGCCCGCCCGGCGGCCGAACGCGCGGGGCTCGCCCCGGTCAGCCGTAGAGCCGGGTGCCGTGCCGACGGCGGCGGTTGGCCAGCGCCGCGTCCAGCGAGAAGCCCGGCGCACCGGCCAGCACCAGCGGCGTCCAGGCCATCAGGTAGGCGAGGTCGTTGCCGTAGTAGTAGGGAGTGGCGGGCCAGCTCACGGTGAGCCACAGCGTCAGCGAGATCAGCGCGCCGCCGAGGGCCGCCAGTCGCCCCAGCAGCCCCAGCAGCGTCCCGATGCCGACCAGAACCTCGCCGCCGGCGATCGCATAGCCGAAGGCCACCGGGCTGCGCTGTGCCAGCTCCACCAGTTGTGGCAGCGCGGCGCTGCCGTGCACCTGCCCCAGCAGTGCGCCGAGCGATCCTTTCCCGCCGGCGGCCAGGAACGCCGGGTCGGTCAGCTTCTGGAGTCCCGCGTAGAGGAAGGTGGCGCCCAGGAAGATCCGCAGCGGAAGCAGTGCCAATCGCCCCGCCCCGCCGCGGAGTCCGCCGGCCCGGGCCTCGCCGACGTCGACGGGATGTGTGCGGTGTGCGTGAGCCATGACGTCCGCCTCTCCGTTGCCACCGGGGGCAGCCGATTGTGCCGGTGCCCGCACGGCTTGGCGAGATGCGTACGCACGGACGCGCGGGATTCCCTCGCGCACCACCCGCGGGGCCGCCACGCGCCGCTCCGGCGGCCGCGGGAACCCCCGGGCCACCGGTGCGGCGGAGCGCTCGTCCCACGCGGACCGCCCCGGCATCCGCCCCGCGCGGACCGCGCGCGGCCACGGGCGCCGTCCGGCTGCGTCAGTCCTGGACCTCGATGCGATAGGCCCGCGTCTCCGCCCCGGCCGCCGTGATCACCCGGACGTCCACGGGCCCCGGCTCCACATCGACCGGCACCGGCACGGTCAGCACCCCGTCCGTCGGGTTGGCGAACCCTCCGGGCACCGGCACGAGCGGTACGGGCACATGCACCCCGCCGATCCGGACGACCGTACGAGCCAGCCCGTCCGGGGTGCCCGCGCCGGGCGGGACGAAACCGGCGCCGCGGATCTCGATGTCGTCGCCGGTGCGGATCGGCGCGGCGAGATCGCCCAACTCCCGCGCGCGGACGACGGAGAGGATCACCGGCCTGCCCCCGGCGACGGCCTTGCCCGCCAGATACGTCACCCCGGAGAGCGCCGCCAGGACGACCAGCACCCAGGGGAGCGCGGGCAGTCGGGCCGGGTCGGCGGCCAGCCGGACCAGTGTGAACGCCAGCACCGCGGCGTTCACCAACACATACTGCGCGTCGGTGAAGCTGCCGCGGCCCGCGTCGTCCGCCAGCAGGTCGGCGGCCCGGGGCCGGTCCGCCGGGATCTTCTGCACCCGCCCGGAGCGGACCCGTCCGGCCGTCATCCCGTAGGCCAGCACCGCCACCGCGCAGCCGACGGCCAGTATGGCCAGCAGCCCGCCCGAGGCGAGCAGCCCGAGCCCGGAGAGCAGGCGCCGCCGGGCGTCCGGGCCGGGCGCCACCGCCAGATGGACGGCGAGCGTCAGCACGGCGTAGAGCACCGCCGCCACCCAGGCCGCGGCGATCGCACGGGAGGTGGACAGCCGGCGGTCCTCGCCGACCAACGGGGCCAGGGCGCCGCCCTGTTCACGAAGGAGCCAGGCCGCCGCCGCCGCCCCGAGGGCGAGGACGGCGGCCGCGGTCAGCGTGGCCGTGCGGCCGGCCGTCCAGCCGGACCCGACGGCGGTCAGCGCCTGCCCCAGCAGCAGCGCCAGCACCATGGCCCACACCGCCACCACGGTGTGCCGGCGGGCGGCCGCCGGCCAGGAGGCGCCCTCGGCGGCGCCGCGCTCGGCCAGCAGCCGTGCGGACAGCGTCAGTTCGTCCGACACCCACTGCCGGGCGGCACCGGCGGAATGCGCCAGACCGGCCGGCACCCCGCGCCCGGCGGCGAACTCCTCACGGAGCGCGACGAACGCCGCGAGCGCCTGCCGGTGCCCCTCGCGGGCCCCGTGCGGGCACCGTCCGCAGCGGCACGCGCCACCGTCACCGGGCGCCCCGCCACCCCCCGGCTCACTCCTTCCGGCCACTGTGCTCGCCGAATCCACCGACACGTCCGTACCGCCCCGCCGCCGCTTGTCTCAACTTCTCGTCTCTCAACGGGAATTGTGCCCCAGGTCACCGGTCGGGCCGGTAATCGTCCTGGTCACGGAAGTCCCGTACGGCGTCAGCGGGTTGACGCTCAACTGTGCTCCCGTCGCAGCAGGCGTCCGGACGCCGCCCGGACGCCCTGTCGCGCACTTCCCCCGTTCGGGCGAATCGCCGTCGAACAGGGGCTGCGCGGCCCGGGCGCTGCGCAGGCTTCCCGCCGTGCGCGAGACACACGAATCCGACCGAACGGGCACCGCCCCGCGCCGGACCCGACCCCCGTTCGCCACCCTGGTCCGCGCCGCGGCCCTGGCGCTGGCCGCGGCACCGACGCTCGCGGCCGCCCTGGCCCTGCTCACGCCCCCGCCGGCCGCCGCCCGCACCGGAGCGCTCCCACGGCCGGCCGGCGACAACTGCGCCTATGCCGGCACCTCGCCCCCCGTACACCTGCCCACCGACTTCCCCGTGCCGCCCGGCTGGCACATCCCCTGCACCAAGCCCACGCCCACCCCCACGCCCCCTCCCCGGCCCCACCCCTCACCGCCGCCGGCCCCACCGCCCGCCCCACCCGCACCACCGCCACGCCCCTACCCGCGCGTCACCCCGGCCGCCCCCACGCCCCGGCCCGCGCCCCCGGCCCCGCCGGTCCGCAGTACGCCACCGGCCCCGCCGCCGCCCTCGCCGCCGCCCGCGCGCCACCTGGCGGCCCCGGTCCCCCCGCGCCCGCCCGCCTATACACCGACCCGCGCCAAGCCGCACCACGCGCGCTCCGTGGTGACCAGGACGTTGCTGGTCACCACCCCCGCCGTGCTGGCCTGCGCCGCGCTCCGTCCCCGTTCGCGCTCCGCGTCCCGCTCCGCCGGGCGCGGTTCCTCGTAGGAGGTCTCCATGTCGCAATGGCTGGTGCTGACCATCGCCATGGCCGCGGTCTGCGGCGTCGTCCTGACCATCACCGTCCTCAAGGAGCGCCGGATCGGCGAGGACGACGACCCGTCCGAGACGCCCGATGTGATCGAGTACCTCACGATGATGGTCGGGGTGGTGTACGCGATCGTGCTGGGCCTGGCCATCGCCGGCGTCTGGGAGGCCCGGAGCACCGCCGAGGACACCGTGCGGGCCGAGGCGCAGGCGCTGCACGAGGTCAGCACGCGGGTCCAGGTCTGGCCGGCGCCCGTACGGGACATCATCCGCAAGGACGTCGACTCCTACGTCGACTACGTCGTCCACAAGGAGTGGCCGGTGATGGCCGAGCGCGGGGAGCTGACCGAGCGGGGCGCCGACCTGCTGGCGAAGGTCCGCACCGACGTCATGGGCTACCACCCGCGGGACGACTACGAGCGGGAGTCCTACCAACCGCTCGTCGACCAGGTCGCGGCCGCGGACAGCGCCCGGATGGGCCGTTCCGACGCGGCGGACTCCACGCTTCCGGGGGTGGTGTGGTTCGGGCTGATCATCGGGGGCCTGATCTCCATCGGGGTGATGTACACGCTCCAGATCCGGCGTTCGGGGCGGGAGATGCTGATGGCCGGCGTGTTCAGCGCGCTGATCGCCTTTCTGCTGTTCCTGGTCTGGGACTTCGACGCGCCGTTCAGCCGGGGGCTGCCGGCGGCCGCGGACCCGTTCCTGAATCTTTTCCCGCAGAAGTGACGCAGAACGGGCGCGGAAGTGACGCAGAGCGGGCGGCAGGAAGCGACAGGAGTGGAGAACGTACAACGAGCGTCGGCCCGCGGCCACTTGGGCCGCGCTGGCCCGCCCCGCTGTACGGGCAGGCGGCCGGTCAGCCGAAAAACTCGGGTTCGGCGCGCGCGATCTGCTGGTACAGCGGCTGGTAGTTGATCCACGCGACCAGGTCGCTGCCCAGCTGGTCCCGGGTGCGCAGCGCGTCCTGATGGCCGATCGGCACCGGTTTGCCGGCCGCCTTCGCCGCCAGCTGCACCTGGCAGCAGCGCTCCATCGTGAGGAACCACCAGGCCGCCGCGTCGACCGAGTCGCCGACCGTCAGCAGTCCGTGATTGCGCAGGATCACGGCCTTGCGGGGGCCGAGGGCGGCGGCGACCCGGCGCCCCTCCTCCTCGTCCACCACCACGCCCGTATAGGCGTCGTAGAGGGCGTGGTCCTCGTAGAAGGCGCAGGCTTCCTGGGTGATCGGGTCCAGGGGCTCCCCGAGGGCGGCGAGCGCGCGGCCGTGCGTGGAGTGACTGTGGGCGACCGCGACGACGTCCGGGCGGGCCCGGTGGATCTGCGCGTGGAGGGTGAACGCCGCCTGGTTGACGTGGTGGCGGCCGTCGACGACCTTGCCCTCGCCGTTGACGAGAATCAGGTCGCCGGCGGTCAGCAGCGCGAAGGGGATGCCGAACGGGTTGGCCCAGAAGCAGTCGGCGAACTCCGGGTCCCGCACGGTGACTTGGCCCGAGACGCCCTCCTCCAGGCCGTGCCGCGCGAACAGGCGCAGCGCCGCCGCCAGGCGCTCCTTGCGGTACCGCCGCTCGTCCTCGACGGTCTCGTGCGTCGGCGGCATCGCGAAGTGCAGTTGATCGGTGGGTATGGGCGTCGGCTCGGGCATCGCGGCTGTCCTCCTGGCGCGGGTCCTTACGCACAACTCAGGGCGCTCGGGCGGAAGCTACCTTCCGATTCCCTGGGAGGCCAGGCCCGCGCCAGGACCGCAGGCAGTCGACCGCCGTCGCTCAGGGGCGCTTGTTGATGGCGGTGAGATCGATATCGATGGGGAAGGGAACCGAGACCTTGATCCGGCTGTGGAAGATGCCGGTGGGCGCGTAGGAGTTGGTGGCGGGGTCCAGTTCGTAGACATACACGACCGGGAGCCCCTCGTCCTCTTCCACTCTCCAGTAGTGCTGGATCCCAGCGGCCGCGTATTTGCGGGGCTTGACCTCGCGGTCCCGGTCCTCGGAGTCCTCGGACACGACCTCGACTGCCAGGATGACATCTTCCGCCTGGTAACAGGTCTGCCTCGGGCCGGCGTCAGCCTCCGCCCGGAACACCAGAACATCAGGCTCGGGACGGTTCCTCTTGTTGAGCTTGATGGCCATCTCACGGATGACGTCCAACTCGTCGGGCGCCTGAGAGAGAAGGGTGATCTCGAACAGGCGCATGGCCCGTGAGTGGAAATTGGTCTGCGGACTCACGAAGACGAGACTCCCGTCGATCAGCTCCGTGTGCGGAGGAAGGTCCGGAAGCCGGTCAAGGTCGTCCGCGGTCCAGCCGCCCGGCGGCGGGACGGGGTAGTTGTAGTGCTCGTCCAGCTCGTCGAGGTCGTACTCAGGTGCGGCGCTCATAAGTGCTCCCATGCGACGGAGTCTCGCCTGTGCAGCCAGAGTACCGAGCGGGAACGACAACGCCGCCGCTCAAACGAGTGAGCGACGGCGTGTGTCAGGAACGTCAGCGGGAGATCAGCAGGTGTTCACTCCCACTCGATGGTGCCCGGCGGCTTGCTGGTCACGTCGAGGACGACGCGGTTGACGTCCGCGACCTCGTTGGTGATGCGGGTGGAGATGCGGGCCAGGACCTCGTACGGCATGCGCGTCCAGTCCGCGGTCATGGCGTCCTCGGAGGAGACCGGGCGGAGCACGATGGGGTGGCCGTAGGTGCGGCCGTCGCCCTGGACGCCGACCGAGCGGACGTCGGCGAGCAGGACCACCGGGCACTGCCAGATCTCGCGGTCCAGACCGGCCGCGGTCAGCTCCTCGCGGGCGATGGCGTCGGCCTCGCGCAGCAGGTCCAGGCGCTCCTGGGTGACCTCGCCGACGATGCGGATGCCCAGGCCCGGGCCGGGGAACGGCTGGCGGTGCACGATCTCGTCCGGCAGGCCCAGCTCGGAGCCGACCATCCGGACCTCGTCCTTGAACAGCTTGCGCAGCGGCTCGACGAGCTCGAACTCCAGGTCCTCGGGGAGGCCGCCGACGTTGTGGTGCGACTTGATGTTCGCGGTGCCGGTGCCGCCCCCGGACTCGACGATGTCCGGGTAGAGCGTGCCCTGCACCAGGAAGGCCACTTCCTCGCCCTCGGCGCCGGCCTCGGCGACCAGCTCCGCCTGGGCCTGCTCGAAGACCCGGATGAACTCCCGGCCGATGATCTTCCGCTTCTGCTCGGGCTCGGAGACGCCCTTCAGCGCGTTCAGGAACCGCTCGCTGGCGTCGACGACCTTGAGCTGCACGCCGGTCGCCGCCACGAAGTCCTTCTCGACCTGCTCGGTCTCGCCCTTGCGCATCAGGCCGTGGTCGACGTAGACGCAGGTCAGCTGGTCGCCGATGGCCTTCTGGACGAGGGCGGCGGCCACCGCCGAGTCGACCCCGCCGGAGAGCCCGCAGATCGCCCGCTTGCTGCCGACCTGCGCGCGGATCGCGGCGACCTGCTCCTCGACGACGCTGGTGGTCGTCCACGTCGGCTCGATGCCCGCGCCGCGGTAGAGGAAGTGCTCCAGGACCTGCTGGCCGTGTGTGGAATGCATCACCTCGGGGTGGTACTGCACGCCGTAGAGCTTCTTCTCGTCGTTCTCGAAGGCGGCGACCGGGACCAGGTCGGTCGACGCGGTGACGGTGAAGCCCTCGGGGGCCGCGGAGCAGGCGTCGCCGTGCGACATCCACACGGACTGCTCGCTGGGGGTGCCCTCGAAGAGGGTGGAGCCCGGCTTGCTGACCGTCAGCGCGGTGCGGCCGTACTCACGGGCACCGTTGTTGTCGACCGTGCCGCCGAGGGCGGTGGCCATCAGCTGGAAGCCGTAGCACATGCCGAAGACCGGGACACCGGCCTCGAACAGCGAACGGTCGAGGCTGGGGGCACCTTCGGCGTAGACCGACGACGGACCGCCGGAGAGGATGATCGCCCGGGGGTTCTTGGCGAGCATCTCCGCCACCGGCATGGTGGACGGCACGATCTCGCTGTAGACCCGGGCCTCGCGGACCCGGCGGGCGATGAGCTGGGCGTACTGCGCGCCGAAGTCGACAACGAGGACGACGTCCGGTGCGGCGGCAGGGGGCGCTGATGGCACTTCGGCGGCCTTCCGGCGGTGTGGAGCAGGGGTTGGACTTTCGATTCTAACGGGCTCATACTGAACGCCATGTTCCAGCAGCACAGCTTCGCCTTTACCTATGGCACCGGCCCGTCCGGCTGCCATGGTCGTGCTGCTTGATCGACTGACACACGACTTCCCCAGGCGCCCCGGGCCGATGACGGTCCGGGGCGCTGGTGTTTTTGTCCGGGACGGTCATCGGTCTCCAGGCTTCGGGGCCCTCACCCCAGGAGAGACGGACATGACCATGACGAGCAGCACCGCGCCGACGACCACGCCCGCCACCCCGGCCGCCGGCCCCGCCCCGGACTCCGGCGCACGGACCCCCGAGGCGGCCGAGGTGATCCGGGACGCCCGGCGCCGGGTCGACGATCTCGACGGCCGCATCATCGGGCTGATCCAGGAACGGATGGCCGTCTCGGCGGTCGTCCAACGCGAACGGATCGCCTCCGGCGGGCCGCGCCTGAGCCTCTCCCGCGAGATGGAGGTGCTCGGCCACTACCGCGACCAGCTCGGCCGCCAGGGCACCGCGCTGGCGATGACCCTGCTGGAGCTCTCCCGGGGCCGGGTCTGAGACCGGCTCCACCCCCGGCTCGCGGCCGGATCCGATCGGTCGCGCGGCCGCTTCCGGGCCGGATCCGCGTGGGGGCCCTGCTGGAACTGAGTTCGGGTGCCCTCTCACCCGTACGGCGCGTGACCGGTTCCGGAGAGGGGTCGTTGTTCCCGGTGCCACGCCAGCCAGGCGCGGCCTGCAGGACTACGCGTAGACGCCGCCCCACGGGCGGAAAGCCGGAGCGATGAGACGCCGGCCGCTGGCAGCGGTCCGCATCGTGGGACCTCGTTCCGGTCCGTGACCGGTCAGCAGGGGACAGCAGCCCGGTCACACCGATGGGGTGGTCGGTCCTGGGGACGCCCGGGACCGACCGCATCCGTCGGACCGACCGCATCCGTCGAAACGGTTGCGCCAGGTGAGACGCATCGAGCACGATGCCTGACGAGCCGCAAACCGCGAACCGTCTCCGGTACGGACCCTCGCCTCGCCCGGCATGGTCCACACCCTGAGCGACAGCGGCCTCGCGCACGACCCCGCACCATCCCCATACCCCGCACCACCCCGATGAGCCAGCGGCGCTCCCCCCAGCGCCGCACGTCGGTGCCGGCGCTGCCCTGACGCCGGCACCGAAAGCCAAGGGCCCCGTGGCCTCCGCGTTCCCCCCTCGCGGAAGATTCCGGGGCCCTTCGCTGTGGGTGGGCGGCGCGCTCCCGATGACTCCGGTTGAACCACCAACCCTTTTTGGTGAGGGCGGCTCCTGCTGGGGGGGGAACTGCCCTTGCTGGTGCAGGTAGTTGGGGTGGCTGCGGCTACTCCCGGGCTTTCCCTGAGTTCTCTGAGTTCTCTGAGTTCTCTGAGTTCTCCGAGCTGTCCGAGTTCTCTGATCTTGGTGGGACCGAAGGGATGGGCAGGAGAGGGAGTTTGAGGGCGGCGAAGGCGGAGGCGGGGACGGCCGGGTGGCGGGGCGCGACGGGCGTCACGCGGGCGTAGGGCTGTCCGGGGGCCGGGCGCGGGTCCGGCTCGCCCTTGTTGGGCCACAGGGACATGGCGCGTTCGGCCTGGGCGGTGATGGTCAGGGACGGGTTGACGCCGAGGTTGGCGGAGACCGCGGCCCCGTCGACGACCGAGATGCCCGGGTGGCCGTAGAGGCGGTGGTAGGGGTCGATCACGCCGTGGCCGGCGTCCGCACCGATGGGGCAGCCGCCGAGGAAGTGCGCGGTGAGCGGAGTGCCCATCAGCTCGCCGATGTTGCTGCCCGCGAAGCCGTTGATCTCCTGGGCGAGCAGGGTGGCCGCCTCGGTGGCCGCCGGGATCTGGTCGGGGTTGGGGGCGCCATGGCCCTGCCGGGCGGTGAGCAGGCCCTTCCCGAGGCCGCGCGGTTTGCGGTACGTGGTCAGGGAGTTGTCCAGGGACTGCATGACCAGGCCGATGATGGTGCGCTCGGACCAGCGGCGGTTGGAGAGCGAGCGGAGCGCCAGCAGCGGGTGGCGGACCATGTTGCCGGCCCAGCCCAGGACCCGTCCGGCCGGGCGGTACGGGACCTGAAGCACCGTCAGGCTGCCCATGGAGTTGGAGCCCTTGCCGTAGCGGACCGGCTCGATGTGGGTGTTCTCGTCCGGGTGGATGGACGAGGTGATCGCGACGCCCTGGGTGAAGTCGACCCGGTCGGCGCCGTGCCGCCTGTGGTAGCGGCGGCTGGTGGTCTGCGCGCCCACCAGCGCCTCGGAGTTGGTGCGGGTCAGGGTGCCCAGGCGGTCGGAGAGGTACGGCAGCAGCCCGCTGTCCTTCATGCGGTGCAGCAGCGTCTGCGTGCCGTAGGTGCCGGCGGCGAGGACCACCCGGCGGGCGGTGAACGTGCGGCCGGCGCCCTTCTTCTTGTTGTCGGTGGGCAGCGTCCGGACCGCGAAGCCGCCGCGGGAGTCCTCGGTGAGGGCGACGACCGAGGTCATCGGGTGGATCACCGCACCCGCCCGCTCGGCGAGGTGGAGGTAGTTCTCGGTGAGGGTGTTCTTGGCGCCGTGCCGGCAGCCGGTCATGCACTCGCCGCACTCGGTGCACGCCCGCCGGGACGGGCCCGCGCCGCCGAAGTAGGGGTCGGCGACCTCCCTGCCGGGCTTCGCGCGCGGCGTGCCGTCGGCGTCCTCGCCGTCGCCGAAGAACACCCCGACCGGGGCCATGTGGAAGGAGTCGCCGACGCCCATGGCCTGGGCGGCCGCCTTCAGATGGACGTCGGACGGGGTCATCGTCGGGTTGAGCCGGACACCGAGCATCCGCCGGGCCTGGTCGTAGTACGGCTTCAACTCCTGTTGCCAGTCGGTGATCCCGCGCCACTGGGGGTCGTCGAAGAACGCCTTGGGCGGGACGTAGAGGGTGTTGGCGTAGTTGAGCGAGCCGCCGCCGACGCCGGCGCCCGCCAGCACCATGACGTTGCCGAGCAGGTGGATGCGCTGGATGCCGTAGAGGCCGAGGGCCGGGGCCCACAGGTAGTTCTTGAGGTCCCAGGAGTTCTTGGGCAGGGTGTCGCGGGTGAAGCGGCGGCCGGCTTCGAGGACGCCCACGCGATAGCCCTTTTCGGTCAGGCGGAGGGCGGAGACGGAGCCGCCGAAGCCAGAGCCGATGACTACGACGTCGTAGTCGTAGTCGTAGTCGTAGCCGTGGTCGGCGTCGGTGGGGTGGTGGGCGGGGTTCTCCTGTGGCACCGGTACCTCCGTATCCGTAGTTCGGGGCTCCGCCCCGGACCCCGCTCCTCAAACGCCGGAGGGGCTGAAATTTCCAGCCGGAGGGGCTGAAAACAAGGGCTGAAAAAGAGGGGCTGGAATTTTTCAGCGCAGGCGGAGGGCCTTCATGGTGCGCAGGCTGCGGGTCATGAAGGCGGCGTACTTTTCGTCGGTCATGCCGAAGGACGGGGCCAGGGGCATCAGCCTCTGTTGGGCGACGGTCTGGGCCTCGGTGTACTTGAGGATGCCCTCGGAGCCGTGGCGGCGGCCCAGGCCCGAGTCGCCCATGCCGCCCATCGGGGACTGCACGCTGCCGTAGCCGGCCGCGTAGGACTCGTTGACGTTGACCGTGCCGGTGCGCAGCCGTGCCGCGACCGCCCGGCCGCGTCGGCCGTCCTTGGTCCAGACGCTGGAATTCAGGCCGTACGGCGTGGCGTTGGCGCGGGTCACCGCCTCGTCCTCATCGCGGAAGCGGTAGATCGAGACGACCGGGCCGAAGGTCTCCTCGCCGCAGACGGCCATCGGCGGCTCGACGCCCTCCAGGATGGTCGGCTCGTAGAAGAGCGGGCCGATGTCGGGGCGGGGGCGGCCGCCGGCGAGCACCCGCGCGCCCTTGGCCACCGCCTCCTCCACGTGCCGGGTGACGGTCTCCAGCTGGCGCGCGCCGACCAGCGAGCCCATGTCGGCGCCGTAGGCGAGGGCGTTGCCCAGACGCATGGCCTTCGTGCGGGCGGCGAAGCGCTGGAGGAAGTCGTCGGCGATGGACTCGTGGACGTAGAGGCGCTCGATGGAGATGCACAGCTGGCCCGCGGAGGAGAAGCAGCCGCGGACGGCGCCGGCGGCGGCCTTCTCCACGTCGGCGTCGTGCAGCACCAACATGGCGTTTTTCCCGCCGAGTTCGAGGGAGACGCCGACGAGGCGGGCGGCGGCGCCCTGGGCGACCTCGCGGCCGGTGCGGGTGGAGCCGGTGAACGAGACGTAGTCGGCGTGCCGGACGACCTCCGGGCCGATGACCGGGCCCTCGCCGAGCACCACCTGCCAGACGTCCTCCGGGAGCCCGGCCTCGATCAGCTGCTCGCGCGCCCACAGGGCGGTCAGCGCGGTCTCGGTGTCGGGCTTCATGACCACGGCGTTCCCGGCGGCGAAGGCCGGCAGGGCGTCGCCTACGGTCAGCTCGAAGGGGTAGTTCCAAGGGGCGATCTGGCCGACCACGCCGCGCGGTTGGCGGAGTTCGGTGACCTTGGTCAGGGTCGGGACGACGCCGGTGTGGCCCTTGGGGCGGAGGTAGGCGGGGGCCTTGCGGCCGTAGTGGCGGGCGGCGACGGCGACCGCCTGCACTTCCTCGTGGGCGTGCAGCCGCGCCTTGCCGGTCTCCAGCTGGATCAGGTCGAGCACCTCGGCCTGGCGGCGCAGGACCAGGTCGTGGAAGCGGAGCAGGACCGCGGCGCGCTGCCGGACCGGGACCTTCGCCCAGCGCTCCTGCGCGGCCCGGGCGCGCTCGAAGGCGGTGGCGACATCCTCGGGGGTGGACTCGGGCAGGTCCGCCAGTTTCTCCCCGGTGAACGGGGTGTGGTTGGCGGTCTGCCCGCTGCCGACCACGGCGCGGGTGAGGCGGGCGGCCACCTCCGGGGGGACGACGTCCGCGGCGGTACGGGTGCCGGGCGCGGCGAGCGCGACCGGGTTGCCGTCGGCGGGGGCCTCGCCGGTGGCGGAGGCGGAAGTTCCGGTGTCCTGGTCCTGCGAGTCCGTCATGCGGGCGAGCGTATTCGTCCGGGACCGCTTTGTGTACCCGGCAGTAACAGGTTTTCGCGCGCGGCACACGATCGCGCCAGTGTTTGCTGGCCGTAAGGGCACTGGTCTGGGCGGATGGGGCTGACGGGGCGGATGGCCGGTGCCGGCGGGCAGGTCGCCGGGCGGGTCGCTCGGTGTCCGGCCGGCCGGGCTCAGCGTCCGGCCAGCTGGAAGGAGTCGATCGCGGTGTCGAACTGCCGCTTGGCGTCCGCGCGGGAGGCGACCGGCGAGGAGATCCAGATGTCCATCATCCGGCCGCCCTCGTTCCAGCTGAGGTCGTAGGTGTAGCGGGCGCCGGCGTCCTGGGCGCTGCCGTCCCAGACGAACTCCCAGCGGCCGGCCTGGAGGCCGTTGTGGGTGGTCTCGACGACGGTGCCGTCGCGGTAACCGGGGTAGTTCTTCGGCCCGTTGGTGTCCGCCGTGCGCATCGCGCCGATCGGCCCCTCCGGCACCGGCTTCTGCAGCTGCACGCCGATCCGGAAGCGCTTGCCCTCGGAGTAGTAGTAGACCCGCGAGTTCTCGTAGGAGCGGGTGAAGCCGGTGGGGACGGCTATGGTGAAGCCGGCCGGGTCCCGGACGGTCCGGTAGCCGGGCGGGGCCTGTGCGGCGCCGTCGCGCCCGGCCGACGCGGTCACCGTGACCGTGGGGACGAGGTCGCCCGGCGCGATGCCCTGCGGGTTCGACGAGCCCGCCGGCCCAGGGGTGCCGGAGGAACCGGGCGGGCCCTGCCGTCCCTTCTTCCCCTTGGGCGTGCCCTTGTGTGTGCCCTCGTGTGTGGTCGCCTGCGCCGACGTACCGGTGTGCGCGGCGGTCAGGTCGTCGGTGGCGCGGTCGCCGTCCCCGTTGGCCAGGAAGGCGGTGACGCCGGCCGCGGCACCACCGATGCCGACGACGGCGGCGGCCGCCACCAGGGCGAGGCCCCTCCGGCGGGCCTGGGGGCGAACGGCGGCCCGTACGGGCACACCGGGGGCGGTGGCCGGTATGGGGCTGCTGGGGACGGCGGCCGGTACGGAGGTGGCGGGGGCGGCGGCCGGGACGGAGACGCCGGGGGCGGCAGCAGGGGCTGAGACGCCGGCTGCGCCGTCCCGGTGGCCGGGGGTCGCGGCGTGTCCCACCGGGGGCGGCGCGAGTTCCGCCGCGCCGGGCCCGGCCGGGCCACCCGGGGTGGGCAGCAGCGGCGTACTGGCGGGCCGGGCGAGCCGGAAGGGGTCGTCGGCCGGAGGGCGGCCCGAGCCCGCGGGAGTCGCGGGGACGGGCGCACCCGGCCGGGCGCCGGTGCGGCGCTCGGCGAACGGATCGCGCTCAGCGAAGGGGGCACGCTCAGTGAACGGATCGCGCTCGGCGAACGGATCGCGGGCCGGGGCCGGGACGCCGCTCAGCAGCCGCTCCGCCGCGTCGATGTCCAGCCGCCGCCGCGGATCGCGCTCCAGCAGGCCCCGGACCGCCTCGCCCAACGGCCCGTCCACCGACGGGAGTTCGATGTCCTCGTAGACCACGGCGTGCAGCACCCTGGCCATGGAGTCCCGGCGGAACGGCGTCACGCCACTGAGGGCGGCGCACAGCAGCACGCCCAGCGACCACAGGTCGGCCTCCGGGCCGGCGCCGCGCCCGGCCATCAGCTCCGGCGCGGTGTACTCCGGCGACCCGACGAAGCCGCCGGCGCCGGTCAGCGTCGTCGCCCCGGGCACCTGGGCGATCCCGAAGTCCGTGAGCACCACCCGGTCACTGCCGTCCTCCAGCAGCACATTGGCCGGTTTGATGTCGCGGTGCAGCACGTCGCGGGCGTGCGCGGCGCGCAGCGCGCCCAGCAGCGCCCGGCCGATCCGGGCCGCCTCGTCCGGCGCGAGCGGCCCGGCGGCCGCCAGCCGGTCGGCCAGCGACGGGCCCGCCACCAGCTCCATCACGATCCACGGCCGCCCGTCCTGCTCGACCACGTCGTGCACCACGATCACGTTCGGGTGCTTGACCTGGGCGACCGTGCGTGCCTCCCGCATCGCCCGGTCGCGCTGCACCCGGGCCTCGGGCTCGGCCACCAGGTCGTCCAGGTTGAGTTCCTTCACGGCCACCTGGCGGCCGAGCAGTTCGTCCGTGGCCCGCCAGACCGTTCCCATGCCACCGCGGCCCAGGCGAATGCCCAGTCGGTAGCGGTCACCGATCAGCCGGCCTTCTCCCCCGAAGATGCCCATGGCGCTATCTTGCCGCACGACCGGCTGCCGGATGACGGCGGCTACCTCCCCAACACCCGCTTGGATACGGCCCGTTACTGCCAACATGACATGAATGCGACCGCCACCTGCGCCGGTTGGGAAAATGACCGGAACCTCCCTTCCCTTGTGGTCCACTGTCTGTATGGAGGCAGTCATAGCGAGCGTCGTCGCCGTCTTCGGGACCCTGTTGGGGTCCCTCGTCACCCACCACTTCCAGGGCCGGTCCGCCGAGCGCAGCGAGCGGTTCGCCCGCGCGGAGCGGCTTCGGCAGGAGCGAATCGATGCATACTGCGCGTACGCGGGTGCGCTGCTGGACTACCGCCGGGTCCTCGTCCACCGCTGGTTCGTACTGCACGAGGGCGAGCGCTGCGCCGAGGACACCCCGGAGCTGCGCGAGGAGGTCTACAAGAGCCGCTACGCGGCCCAAGAGGCCATGTTCCGGGCCCAGATGGTGAGCGACGACCCGGAGGTCCTGGACCGCACCGAGCGGATCATGGCCGAGGTGACCGAACTCCACTGGGCCGCGGACCGCAACGCCCTCACCGAGCTGCGGGCCGCCACCCGCCGGGGCATCCGCGACTTCGTGGCGGCCACGGCCCGCCGGATGCGGTGAACGCCGGATGCGGTGAACGGGGGCGCGGGCGCGGCCGGGTCCGTATCTTGATCAACTCGCGACACACGGAACGGAACCTCCCCCGCCCCTCCGCCCGTCCTTGACACAGTGAGGCGGCGGCAGCGGCGGCAGCGGCGCCACCGGCGACACCTCCGCCACGGCAGCAAGCAGCGGGCAGCACGGAAACGGGGATCGGCCATGGTGATGCAGGACGGCGACGCGCTGGACGTCCGTCCGGGCGGCGATCCGTCCCGCGCCGCTCCGCACCACCACGGCGCGTACCACACCACCGCGTTCTTCCTCACGCTCTACGCTGCCGCGCTCACCGCCTGGACGGTGTACGGCATCGTCCAGGGCGACGGCTCCGTATGGGACTTCGTCGAGGGGCTCTTCAATCCGGGCGCCTCGCCCGCCTCCCAGCTCGTCGGGCCGTACGAGTGGGCGTTCGCCGCCGCGTTCCTCGCCACCGCCGGGCTCGCGGTGGCGCACCGCCGGCCGGCCCGCAGCGCGGCGCTGTTCTCCGGGTTCTTCCTGCTGGCCGTCTCGCTGCGGGAGATGATCGGCCTGTTCGACGCGGCCTACCGCGACCAGTACGCCACCGATCCGCTCGGCGGATGGGCGCTGGCCACCCGGGTACTGGGCCTGGTGGTCGCGGTGGTGGTGCTGGCCGCGATGCTCCCGGCGACGGAGGGAAGGGGGTGGGGGCGGGGCCGGAGTAAGTCCGCCGGGTCGGAGGGCCAGAGGCTGGGCCGGGGCGAGCCCGCCGGGTCGGAGGACCGGGGGCGGGGCCGGCGTGAATCCGCCGGAGCGGGGGAGCCGGGGCCGCACGGGAGCGGTGCGGACGCGTCCGTGCCAGGTCCCTGCGCCGGCGCCCGGGGCCGCCGCCTCTCCCGTATCTGCGGTGTCCTCTTCCTCGCCATGGGCGCGATCCGGCTCGCCTGGACCACCCGCGACCTGTCCACCGCCGAGATGGACACCGTCCGGTACCTCCGGGGCGCGGTGGACGGCTCGGTGCTGGGCACCCTCAACCTCGCCGCCTCCGCCGAATTCACCACCCTCGGCTCGATCCTGGGCTTCTTCGTCCTGGGCGTACTGGCCTTCCGCGCCCGCCGTGACGTCCGCGGCGCGCTGCTGGTCTTCGCCTCCGTGGAGCTGTACCTCACCGTCCGCACCGCGGTCTGGCTGGCCGTCACCGACTTCTTCAACCAGTCCTTCGAAACCCCCGACGGCACCCTCTCGATGGCCACCACCGCGTTCGGCCTGGCGTCGATGACGTCGGTGGTGGTGCTGGTGATGGGGTGGCGGCCGGGACGCGAGGGGGAGGCGGAGCCGTCGGGGGCGGCGGTGCGGGGTGATGCGACGTGATGCGACGTGCGGTGCTCCGCGGGCGTAGCGTGGTCGATACGTCCGTCTCGCGGGGGTGGCCATGGAGTTGTTCCACGAGGAGCCCGGCATCGGGGACCGCATCGCCCGGCTGCGTGCCCGGCGCAAGCTGGCCCAGGAAGGGCTCGCCGAGCGCGCCGGGTTGTCCGTCGACATCGTGCGCAAGCTCGAACAGGGCGTCCGCCGGACAGCCCGGCTGAGCACGCTCAACGCGCTGGCCCGTGCACTGGACGTGGAGACGTCCGCGCTGGTCGGCAAGCCCGCCACGTTCGAGGTGCGCGGCGACGGCGAGCAGCCGTCCGTACTGGCGCTGCGCCAGGCCGTCACTCCCGTGTCCGAGCTTCTCGGAGAGGAGCCGGACCCCGAGGACCCGCCGGACATCGCGGCCCTGCGTGCCTCGCTTCGCTCGACGGAGCGCATCCGCCGGGAAGGGCGCATGGCCGAAATCGGGGCGCTGCTGCCGCAGTTGATCAGGGACGCCAAGGCGGTGGCGCACGCGTCCACGGGGAGTACGGCGGCCGCCGCACGGTCCGTGCTCGCCGAGGCGTACCAGATCGCCGCGACGACGCTGGCGGCGCTGGGCAAGGAGGACGCCGCGTTCACCGCGCTCGAACGAGCGAGGGTGGCGGCGGCCGACGGGGACGATCCCCACCTGGAGGCCATGGGTTTCTCCAGCCTCGCCTGGGTCCTGACCAAGCAGGGGCGGTTGGCGGACGCCGAACGCGTCGCGCTCAGTGCTGCCGAGCGCATCGAACCGGGCTTCCGTTCACCGCCCGTGGAGTTGGCGCTGTGGGGCATCCTCCTGTTGCGGGCGGCGACGGCGGCCGTCCGGCTGGAGCGCCGGGACACCGTACTGGACCTGCTGACGCTGGCGGGCGCGGCGGCGGCCAGGATCGGCGCGGACCGGATCGACTACGCCACGCCGTTCGGCCCCACGAACGTCGGCGTGGCGAAGGTCAACTTCCTGGTGGAGATGGAGGACGGCGCGGAGGCCCTGCGCGCCGCGCGCACCGTTCCGGAGCTGCGGGCCCTGCCGCCCACGTGGCGTGCGCGCTTCCACGTCGACCGCGCCCTGGCACTCGCCGATCTGCACCACGACGAGGGAGCGGTGGCGGCCCTGCTCACGGCCGAGCGCACCGCCCCGGAGTGGATGCGCTACCACTCCACCAGCCTGCGCCTGGTGTCCGAACTCCGCGGGCGGGAAAGGCGGCGGACCTCTCCGTTGGTGGAACTCGCCGACCGGCTCGACCTCGACGCGTAGGACGCGGTCGTCGGAGGGAGTGACGCGGTCTTCCGAGGGAGCGGCGGGTGGGACAGAGCGTCCTACACCTCGCCCGAAGTGGCACAGGACGTCGCTGTCCGTGGGGTGCGCGTCCGCCTAGCGTTGCCGGCCCGTCGAGAACGACGGCCCCGGTCCGCGCACCGGACCGTGCCCGCCCACCGAACGAAAGCAGGCCAACATGTCGCATCCCGACGCCCGTTCCGACGCCCGTTCCGATGCCCGTTCCGATGCCTCTGCCGATGTCCGTCCCGATGCCCGTTCCGTTGCCGGGCTGCTTCCCTGGACCGGGTCCTCCGGCCAGCCCTGTTATCTGCTGACCGACCATACGGGCGACGGGCCCGTCTCCCGTTACGCGGACCGGATCGAGGCGCTGCAACTGAGGATGAGCGTCGGGCTGCTGGGCCACGCCGAGCCCCTCATCGACGACCCGTCGGCCGACGCCGGGCAGTTGCGGTTCCTGTCGGCGCAGTTGCGGACCGCCCTGGAGGACACCGTCCGGGTCGCGGAGAGCCGGGGCCGGCGGCTGGAGGAGTACCGACGGGCCGAGGAACCGGACGGTACGGATGGTGCCGAGGATATGGATGGTCTCGGCGATGCCGACGAGACGGGCGATGCGAACGATGCGGACGATGCGGACGCGTACGACTGGGGCACGGGCACCCGGGACACGAACGAAGCAAGCCGGTCGGACACGTCGGAGGAAGAGCAGATCGGCGGCGGGAGCGGCGGCGACAGGACCTCGTAGGCCCCTTATGACCGTTCGGGGGGAAGTCCCCTTCGGGCCGCCCCCGCGCGCCGGGGACGTCCGCCGCGTGTGGGGGCCGCGGCGGCCGTCGATGTGAGCTGCAACGCGTCCTGGGCTTGTGGCCTCTTCAGTGGTGCAGCATGTGAACCACTCTGCCCGCGGGGCCCGCCCCGCGCCATCGTCCGCAGGTCGGGCGAGGACCCCCGCCGGTCGGCGGGGTACGGGGCCCTCCTGAGGAGGACCCGGCGGCAGAGGACGGAGTCGCGCAGCGCCGGGCGGTTCCGGGGCTCGGACGGGAGTGTGGGAAGAAAGGGGCGGCCGGTGATCCGTGTCGCTGTGGTGGACGACGAGAGGCTCGTCAGGTCCGGACTGCGGATGATCCTGGGGACCGCCCCGGACATCGAGATGGTGGCGGACTGCGGCGGCGCGGAGGCCGTGGAGACCGTGCTGGGCTGCGCGGCCGAGGTCGTCCTGCTCGACATCCGGATGCCGGACGTGGACGGGCTGACCGTGCTACGGGGGTTGCGCGCCGCCCCGGAGCCGCCGGCGGTGGCGATGCTCACCACCTTCGACGCGCAGGAGTACCTGACGGCGGCGCTCCGGGAGGGCGCGGCGGGCTTCCTCCTCAAGGACTCCGACCCGGAGCAACTGGTGCGGGCGGTACGGACCCTGGCGGCGGGCGGCAGTGTGCTGGACCCCGGGGTGACCCGGGCGGTGATAGGCGGCTATCTGACGGCCGAGGACCAGGCCGCCGCGGCCCACGCGGTGAGCGGGCTGACGCCGCGCGAGTCGCAGGTGCTGGCGCTGCTGGGCGAGGGCCTGGGCAACGCGCAGATCGCGGAGCGGATGGGGCTGGCGCCCAGCACGGTGAAGGACCATGTGCGGGCGCTGCTGGCCAAGTTGGGCGGCATCAACCGCATACAGGCGGCGATCGTCGCGGACCGCGCGGGCCTGGTGGCGGGGGCTCCGCGGGGGTCCGGGTGAGAGCGGGGGCCCGGGTGACATCCGGCCGCCGGGGCGGCTCAACGCCCCGTGCCGGTATCGCCCGCCTCCGTGCCGGTATCGCCCGTCGCGCGGTCCGCCGACTCCGCCGCGGCCGGCTGTTCCGGTTGCTGTTCCGGTTGCTGCGCCGGATCGGCCCGGTGGTCGTCCCGGTGGTGCTCGCGATCGTCGACGCGCTGCTCGTCAACGGGCTGGAGATGGCCCTGGAGCTGGGCGTCTCGGTGGTCGCGGCGGGAGCCCTGCTGCTGCGGCGCCGCTGGCCGCTGCTGGTGTTCCTGGTGACGCTGCCGGGGCTGTACATCGGCTACATCTGGTTCGCGCCGATGATCGCCCTCTACACCCTCGCCGCGTCCCCCCGCCCCGGTTCCGCGCGCTCGGGAGGCACCCCCGCCCGGGTCCGCGTCCGGCTCGGCGTCTGTGCGCTGCTGCTGGTCACCGCGCACTTCCTGCCGTATCCGATCTCCGACTTCGAGCCGACCGCGTACCGCGAGAACACCCTGGTGCTGATCGACGCCGGTGTCACCTCCGCGGCGCCGATCGCGCTCGGCCTGCTGGTGCGAACCCGCCGCGAACTGGCCTCCCGGGTCGAGGACCTGACCCGCAGCCTGCGCCGCGAGGACCGGCTGCTGGCGGAGCGGGTGAAGACCACCGAACGGGCCCGGCTGGCCCGGGAGATGCACGACGTGGTGGCCCACCAGGTCAGCCTGATCAGCCTCCAGGCCGGTGCCGTGCAGGTGAGCACCGCGGACGAGGCGGCGCGGGACGGGGCCCGCACGATCCGCGAGCTGTCCGTCCGCACCCTGGAGGAGCTGCGGCACATGGTCGGCGTCCTCCGGGCGGCCGGCGGCGACGTCCAGGACACGGGCGAGTTGGCGCCGCAGCCGTCCCTGGACGAGTTGCCCCGGCTGATCGAGATGAGCGCGCTGGACGTGACGTACGAGGGGCCGGCGGCGGACGACGACGGCGCGGGAGCCGGGGCGGGCCGTCCGCGCGGCGCCAGGACGGTCGAGCGGGCCGCCTTCCGCACCGTCCAGGAGGCGCTCACCAACGTCCGCAAACATGCGCCGGGGGCGCGGGTGCGGGTCCGGGTCGACGCGGTGGAGCTGGGCGCGCCGGGCGGCGCGGGGGCGGCGGAGCGGGCGCGGGACGGGCTGCGGGTGGAGATCCGCAACGGGCCGCCGGACGCGACGGCTTCGGTCCCCGCGCTCCCCGGGGGCGGACATGGTCTGGTGGGGCTGCGCGAACGCGCGCAGAGCCTCGGCGGGACGCTGGAGGCGCGGCCGACATCCGAGGGCGGCTTCGTCGTACGGGCGGAGTTCCCGTACGGGGCGGCGGGGTGACCGCCTGGCCCGCGGCCCGTATGGCCCGCCGTCCGCCTCAGGCCGACAGCGGCGCCGCCGTCTCGTCCACCGCCGTGGGCAGGTCCGGGTAGACCTCGAAGAGGCGGCGGACCCCGAGGGCGGCCAGGACGCGGTTGACGTGCGAGCCGTCGACGGCCCCCTGGGCGGGCAGGATCAGCCGGAGCCGGCCCTGACAGGAACGCATCAGGCGGCGGGCGGCGATCAGCACGCCGACCCCGCTGGAGTCGCAGAACCGGACCCCGGAGAGATCGAGCACGAGGGACCGCCGGCCCTCGGCCACCGCGTCGTGCACATGCTGGCGCACCGCGGGCGACGTGACGAGGTCCATCTCGCCGGAGACCTGGAGTACGGCCCAGGGGCCCTTTTCGTCCTCTGCCACCTTCAACGACACGCGCTCGAAGCCTTTCGCTCGCTTTCGGACCGGATGCGCCCGGATCGCAATCGGGAACCCACCCTTCCCGGCTCGACTGCCCGGCCTCTCCCCCGCGAAACGCTGTCGCTTCCGTGGCACGGCGGGCTTCCCGTCCCCAAGGCTATGCCCACAGGTCGGCGGGTTTTCGCCCGCAACCGGTCACACCCGCGTAACGCATGGGTCGATACGGGCATGAACGATCCACATCGATCCACTTCGAGCGCCGGAACGACCCCCGATCACCCCGATCACCCCCGGTCGCCTCCGGATCCGCTCGCCCCCGGATCTGCCACAACGTCATCACGCCCTTACCATCCGCGACGCCCTCGCGGCCGGCTTTGCCGCAAAGGCGCGTGCGTTGTCAGACCCTCGCACTACATTCGGGGGCACGGTCGCCGTCACGGCGCGCGCACGCGGAGTGCCACGGCGTCCGGGCGTCCCACGCCGGTCCACATCCGGCAGGGCGCGCCGCCGGATCGGGTGACGACCCCGGCGATCGTGAGCGGAGGGGTGGATACGGGTACGACAGTGGGCGGGAGTGACGACACGGGGCCCTGCGGCGCGCGGGCCCTCCGGGGAGGCCGGGGCCGCGAGGCGCTCCCCGGCAGAGCGCCGGCCGAGGTGTGAGCCCGGTCGCGACGGGCAGGGATGGGGGTCCCATGGCACAAGACGCACCACCGCGCTGGGACAGGCGGATGCAGCAGCGGCTCGCCCGCGGCGAGGCCGCCGCACTCGGCGAGCTCTACGACCGTTTCGCCTCGCTGGTGCACAGCCTCGCCTACCGCGTCCTGGACGACGAGGCCGCCGCCGACCGCATCACCCGCGAGGTCTTCGCCTACCTCTGGGAGCACCCGGACTCCTACGACCCCAAGCAGGGCTCGCTGCGCTCCTGGGTGGCCGGCATCACCCGGCACCACGCCGTCCAGCGGCTGCGCCAGACCGAGGCCGACTCGGCGCGCGACCGCGGCGAGGAGGGCCCCGGGTCCGCCGAGTCGGAGCGCGAGCTGGAACGACGGATCCGCGAGGCGTCCACCGCCGCCCGCGCCGACTACATCGTCACGTCCATGCCCGCCCCGCTGCGCGAGGCCCTGGAGCTGGCGTACTTCCAGCGCCGGGACTACCGCCAGACCGCAGCCGACCTCGGCGTCACCGAGGACGAGGCGCGGCGCCGGCTCCGCCTGGGCCTCCAGCTGCTGTCCACCGCCCACAACCACCAGGCGCTCCCGGCGGTCCCCATGCGCCGCGTCCCCCACGGCGGCCCGCACACCCCGCGCCCGCCGCACTCCACACCGCCCGGTCCGGGCCACGGACGGTCCCTGTGAGGGGCCCGGACGAGTGGGACGGCCACGAGCGCCCCGGCAGCCCCGGTGAACGTCCCCGGATACCGTCCCCGCGCCCCGCCGCGGAGGACCACGGTCCGCTCCCGGACCTCCCGCCCGTCCCGTCCGCCCCCCGCCCGCGGCCCGGTCCCGTCCCGGACCACGCCCCGCCCCACGACGTCCCTGCGGAGTACGAGAGCGATGACCACCCCGTGACCGGCGACGGCACCGACCCGAGCCACCCGCCCCCGGCCGCCCCGTCCCACAAGGTGCTCAAGTCCCTGCTGGGCGCCTGGGCGCTGGCCGCCTGCTCGCCGGAGGAGACGGCCGCCGTAGAGGCGCACCTGACGGACTGCGCCGCCTGCGCCGACGAGGCGCTGCGGCTGCGCGACGCGGTGGGGCTGCTGCACCCCGCGGACAGCCTCGATCTCGACCCGCTGCTGCGCTCGCGGGTGCTGGAGGGCTGCCTGGGCCGCCGGCCGCCGCGCATCCCGGTTCCCGAGTGGGCCACGCCGTACGACGCGGAGGCCGCCAAGCTGGACGCGCTGCTGCGTGACATGGGCGAGGCGGAGTGGCGGGCCCCGGTGCGGCTGCGCTGGTTCGACGGCCGCGAGCCGGTCGAGCGCGGGACGACGGTCGCCGGGGTGATCGGGCACCTGATGGCGGTGGACGGCATGGTCGCCACCGCCCTCGGGCTGCCCGACCCGCTGGGCCCGGCCGCCCCGGAGCAGCCCGGCCCGCGCCGCCGCACCGAGGCGTACTGGCGCACCCTGGGCGAGGAGCCGGACCCGCGGGCGCCGCACGACCCGTGGCGCGAGCAGAGCCAGGCGCTGATAAGAACGGCGTCGTTCACCGGCGGCGGGGTCGCCGAACTCTCCGTCCCGTATGGCAAGTTCACCCTCGCGCTGCGCGACGCCTTCCTGGACCGCGCCTTCGAGACCTGGGTGCACGCCGGGGACATCGCCGACGCCGTGGACTATCCGTACAGACCACCGGCCGCCGGCCATCTGCACCTGCTCGTCGACCTCGCGGCCCGGCTGCTGCCGGGCACGCTCGCCCGGCGGCGGCGGGACGGGCTGGCATCGCCGGCGCAGCGCCTCGTCGCCGCGGGCGCCCCGGGCCGCTCGCTCCACCTGGAGGTCGAGGGCAGCGGCGGCGGGGACTGGTACATAGCCCTGGACTCGCCGGCGGCGGTCGGCTCGCCCGAGCACGCCGTCGCCCATCTCGCGCTGGACAGCGACGAGTTCTGCCAGCTCGCCGCCGGGCACATCTCGCCCGAGGAGACCGCGGCGGGGCAGGACGGCGAGCGCGAGGCGATCCGCGAGGTGCTGTTCGCGACGGCGGCGCTGTCCCGCCTGTGAGCCGGCCCGGCGGCCGGCCGGCCGCGGCGCCCGACGCCGGGCGCACCGCGGCCGTGTGCGGCGGCCCGCGTCAGGTGAAGAGCACGGCCCGCGTCAGGCGAAGACCACCGTGCGGGTGCCGTTGAGCAGCACCCGGCGCTCGCTGTGCCACTTCACGGCCCGCGCCAGCGCCTGGCACTCCACGTCCCGGCCGATCGCCACCAGCTGGTCCGGCGTGACCTCGTGGCCGACGCGCTCGACCTCCTGCTCGATGATCGGGCCCTCGTCGAGGTCCGCGGTGACGTAGTGCGCGGTGGCGCCGATCAGCTTGACGCCGCGGGCGTGCGCCTGGTGGTAGGGCCGGGCGCCCTTGAAGCTCGGCAGGAAGGAGTGGTGGATGTTGATGACGCGGCCGGCCAGCGCCTTGCAGAGGTCGTCGGAGAGCACCTGCATGTAGCGGGCGAGCACCACCAGCTCGATCCGCTCCCTCTCCACCAGCTCCAGCAGCTGCGCCTCGGCCTCGGCCTTGGTGTCCCGGGTCACCGGGATGTGGTGGAAGGGGACGCCGTACGAGCCGACCAGCTCGGCGAAGTCGGTGTGGTTGGAGACCACGGCCGCGATCTCGATGGGCAGCGCGCCGATCCGGGAGCGGAAGAGCAGATCGTTCAGGCAGTGCCCGAACCTGGACACCATCAGCACGACCCGCATCTTCTCGTCGGCCCGGTGGATCTGCCAGTCCATGCCGAAGGAGTCGCCCACCGCCGCGAAGCTGGCCCGCAGCTTCTCGACGTCGACCTGCGCGTCCGCGGTGAAGTGGACGCGCATGAAGAACAGCCCGGTGCTGTGGTCGCCGAACTGCTGGCTGTCCTCGATGTTGCAGCCGGTCATGAAGAGATAGCTGGAGACGGCGTGCACGATCCCCATCTTGTCCGGGCAGGACAGCGTGAGGACGTACTGGTTGTTCCGGTCCTGCTGACCGGGCTGGGTGGGCTGCGACTCGCTCATGACCTCATAGGGTCGCATATCCGCCGGGCAGCTCCGACCGCAGCGCCGGGAGCAGCGGTCAGGCGGGGGCCTGGAGCGGGCCCGTCAGGGCCGCCAGCGCGTCGAGGGAGTGCGGGGCGGTGTCCGGGTCCTCGCCGTCCGCGGCGGCCATCTGGACGTGCGCCTCGCGGGCGGCCCGTACGGCGTCGGGCCAGCCGGGGTGCTCCATGTAGGCGGCGACCGGGGCGTCCGGCCCGACGGCGTGCATGATGCGCAGCACCCGTAGGACGGCGACGTCCACCAGCTGCGCCTCCTGGGTGTCGCGGAAGATCGTGCCGATGTACTTGTCGGCGGACCAGTTGTCCAGCCAGGTGTCCTCGACGAGCCGGTAGACGGCGTCCGTCACGTCCCCGTATCCGGGCCGGCCGGCGAGCCAGGTGTGCTGCTGGAAAACGGGGTCGGAGAGCATGTGCAGCGCGGAGCGCACATTGCTGCGCCAGCGCCACCACGGCATGTCGGAGAGCGGCATAGCGCCCATGGTGGTCGAGCGGCGGCCGCGACGGGAAGACTTCTCCGAACCTTGCACAGCAGGGAATCGTACGTTCCTCCCGATTGCTCTCGATCGGCCCCCCGGACTTCACCGCGATGTCACCGTCCGTTGTCCGGGTGTCACGCACGCGTTCGGTACGGGACGCGAGGCTGCGGGGCCATGACCGGTCGGCGACGCCCCTTCCCCTTCCCTCGCGCTTCGGCGACCGCCGCGGCGTGCACGGCGGCCCTCGCGTCGCTGCTGTCCGGCTGCGGCCCCCTCCCCGGCACAGGGGGCGGGGAGGGGGAACCGGTCACGGTGATGACCTGGGCGCCCGAGGGCACCCGGACGACCAACATGCCGGGCATGCCGGCCATGGCGCAGGCGTACGCCCGCTGGGTCAACTCCCGCGGCGGCATCGCCGGCCACCCGCTGAAGGTCCTCACCTGCAACGAGCACGACGACTCGGTGGAGGCCGCGCGGTGCGCCCGGCGCGCGGTGGACGCCGGGGCGGTCGCGGTGGTCGGCTCGTACAGCCAGTGGGGCCGCTCGTTCATGTCGCCGCTGGAGGGGGCCGGCATCCCGTACATCGGTGGCTACGGCGCGTCCGCCGAGGAGTTCGCCAGCCCGCTGTCCTACCCCGTCAACGGCGGCCAGGCCGCCCTCCTGGCCGGGAACGGCCGCCAACTGGCCGCGGACTGCCGGCGGGTGGCGCTGGTCCGCCCGGACACCATCCAGGGCGACCAGATGCCGGGCCTCCTCGACGCCGGCCTCGGCAGCGGGCGCGGAGCCGGCCGGAGCAGTCCGGCCGTGGACGTCAAGGCACCCGAGGGTCGCACCGACTACTCGGCGCAGGTGACCGCCGCCCTGAAGGCGGTGGGCGCGGAACCCGCCCGCTACGGGACGGCGCGCTCCGGCGGCGAGGCGCCCGGCTCCTGTGTGGCGGCCTCGCTGGGCGACGACACCGACACCTTCTTCGACTCCTTCCGGCGCCTCCAGGAGAGCAGCCCCGCGGTGCGGGTCGGCTCCGTCCTGGGCAGCGTCGACCAGTCGATGGTGAACCGCACCGGCGGCGCCTCGGGTCCTCTGGAGGGCGCGGACGTCACCGGCTGGTACCCGGTGCCCGGCGATCCACGCTGGGCGCCGATGCGCCGGGTGATCACCGAGGAGGCGTTCGACGACAACCGCCTCGATCCGGCCGACCAGGGTGTCCAGACGACCTGGATCGCCTACACCGTGCTGAGCGCGGTGATCCGGCAGCTGGCCGACGCGGGCGTGGCGGACATCACCGCGCACGCGCTCCAGTCCGCCCTGGACCGCGGCGACCGGGCCGTCGACACCGGCGGTCTGACGCCGAAGCTGCGCTGGCGCGACGACGACATGCTGGCCGTCGCGGACTTCCCGCGCATCGTCAACGCGAACGTGACGTACCAGGTGGTGCGGAACGGCGAACTGGTCGCCGCCCAGGAGGGGTTCGTCGACGTCGGCGGGACACTGGAGCGGCGGCCGACGGACCACTAGGGCGTGTCCGATGGGTCAGTGGCGGATAGGTCGCGGCGTCTGGGGATGGGGGTACCTCCCGTGCCCGTTCAGGGCATGGGGGAGCATCGCAAGGCGCCGGAGCGTCTTGATAGCGGAGCTATCGGGACGTTTCGGCAACGCGGCGAGGTGCCGTGCCAGGCGCCGCGACGCCGCGGAGACCCATCAGAAGCGCCCTAGTGACCCGCGGGGGCAGGCCCTGTCGTCACAGCTGCTCGGGCTGGTGCTCCCGGAGGCCGTACTTCTGGGCGAGCGGGTTCCACAGGCCCGCCGCCTGCCGCTTGGCCTGGGTGGCCGCGCCACTGGCCGCGTTCCCCTGGGACGCCTCCTTGCCGCCCTTGGCGTGGCCCTTGTCGCAGCCGCCCTTGCCGCCCACCTTGTCGGCCCAGGCCGCGTAGTGGTTGTCGGCGGCGGCGGAGGACTGCCATGCCTTGGTCAGCGCGGCGGTCAGCTCCGCACTGTTCGGGATCTTGTCCACCGGGAGCTGCTGGAGCCGCTTGACCAGGTCGTTGCGCTGGCCCGCGGCGGACCGCAGGTCGTTGGCGGCACCGGCGAGGTTGCTGCAGGACTTGATGCTCTGGACGGCGCCGATGACCGCGGAGCGGCTGTTGTTGCTGTCGGCGAGCAGCGCGTCCAGCCCCTTGGCCTGACCCGCGGCCGGGTCGTCGGCCGACTTGGAGGCGTTGTCGCCGGCCGACTTGGCCGTACTGGAGCCGGGCTCTTCCTTCTTCTTCTGGCCGGCGTCGTCGCCACCACTGCCGCTGAGCGCCCAGCCGACTCCGAGGCCGACGGCCGCCAGTGCGACCACGATCGCACCGACGATCGCCGCCGCGGGAATCCTGCGGCGTCGACCGCCGTCGTCCTCGTAGGAGGCGTACTGGTCCTGCCCGCCAGCGGGGGCGAACGGGCTGCCGGGGCCGCCCTGTTGGCCGTAGGGCGGCGGGGCCTGGTGGTCGAAGCGCGGCAGCTGCGCGGTGGAGTCGGGGGCGGCGGCCGCGCCCGGGCCGGCCGGGCCGTCGCGGAACAGGCCGTCGAACTCGGCGGGGGTCGGCCGCCCGCCGGGCGCACCGGGCGGGACGCCGTAGGGCGCGCCGGGCGGCGGGGTGGGCGCCGCGGCGCCGGCGGCGCCCCCGACCGGCGGGATCAGCTGGGTGGGCTCGGAGCCCTCGGTGCCGGCGCCGGGCATCGGCTGGGACGGCGGCATCGGCTGGCCGGCCGGCGGCGCCTGGTGGGGCTTGATCGCCCGCAGCGTCTGGGTGGCCGTGTCGCCGTGCTCGGGGGCGGCGGCCTGGGGCGGCAGCGGGGCGGCACCGGGGGCGCCGGGCGGGGCGTGGCCGGCGACGGGCGGCAGGACGGTGGTCGCCTCGGCGTCGCCCGCGGCGGGCGGCAGCGGCGCGCCGGCCTGCCGGGTGGCGCGGACTATCTCGCCGGACGGGGGCGGCTGTTGGCCGGCGTACGGGGCGTTCTGCGGCGGCAGGGCGCCGGCCCCGGGCTGACCGGCGGGGGCCGGCTGCTGGGCGGACCGGCCGGCGAGGGGGAGGACGGTGGTGGCCTCGGGGCCCCCGGCGGGGGGCGGCAGCGGCCCGGCGGCCGGCGGGCCCGCCTGGGGCGCCGGGGCGGGCTGCTGGGGCGCCTGCGGGGGCATCGGGGGAGCCGCGGCCGGCATCGGCGGGGGCTGCTGCGTGACGGGGGGCTGGGCGGCCGGGTGCTGGGCGGCCGGGTAGCCCTGCGCCGCGTGCTGCCCGTACGGCTGCGGCCCGCCCGGGGTGCTTCCGGGCTGCGCGGGCGCCTGCGGTGCGGCCGGCTGCTGGCCGGGCCCCCAGGGCTGGCCCCACGGCTGTCCGGCGGGTGGTGCGGCCTGCTGCTCGGGCGCCCAGGCGTCTCCGCCGCCAGCGGGCAGCACTATGCCCTCCCTGGCCGGGCCGGCCGCAGAATTCTGCGGGTCGTGACCCTGTCCGCTCTGCGTCACCGGGACTCCTACCATCGTGCAGACCTATGGAATCGTCGGCTGCACGCTACCGGTTCGCGGCAACGTTCGACCATGTGTCCTGGTAACCGCCCGATCGCGGAGCGGCCCCGGCCCCGGCGCCGCCGGACGCCCGGCGGGCGGGCCGGAATCCCCGGCCCGCCCCGGCAGCACACGGCCGAACGCCCCTCGGCCCGTTCCTCCTTCCGCGCGTGCCCCGCCCCCGTTTTCCCGGCCCGCGGCCGCCCGCTGAGGCGTTGCTCACGCCACGGCGCGGAGTTCCATCCGTGCGGTGAATTCCCTTACGACGGGTTCGTCCTGATATGGCTCCAGACGTTGCCGGAAGTCGTCCAGGTATTCCGTACCGCGGTCCGAGCGCAGCGCGCCCAGCAACTCCAGCGCCTGGGTGCCCGTATGGCAGGCCAGCTCGACCTCCCGCTGCTGCGCCTGGGCGCTGGCCAGCAGCACCAGCCCGATGGCGCGGCGGCGCGCCCGGCCCGGCGGATGGCCCTCCAGCGCCTCCTGCGCGCGCTGCGCGGCCGGGGCCGGCTGACCCAAGTCCCGGTGGCAGTGGGCCAGTTCGTCGGCCAGATAGGCCGGGTCGAAATGGCCGATCCACGCCGGGTCGTCGCCGGCGTCGGCCGTTGCCTCGGCGCGCTCCATGGCCGCCACCGCGCGGCCCGCGACCGACTGGAAGGCCCGGGCGTCGCCCATCAGGGCATGGCCGCGCGCCTCCGCGGCGAAGAACATCGCCTCCGCCCTGGGCGTGACCTGCCCCCGTGCCCCCTCCTGGGCGGCCCGCGCCAACTGGGCGATCTCCCGCGGGTTCCCCAGCGACGCGGCCAGATGGCTCATGCTGGCGGCCAGCACATAGCCGCCGTAGCCGCGGTCGCCGGCCGCCTGCGCCAGCCGCAGCGCCTGGATGTAGTAGCGCTGCGCCAGGCCGGGTTGCCCCGTGTCGACGGCCATGTAGCCGCCCAGTTCGGTCAACCGCGCGACCGCGGCGAAGAGTTCCCGCCCGACCGCCTCGCGGTACGACCCGGCCAGCAGCCCCGAGACGACGCTGTTGAGGTAGTGCACGACGACGGGCCGGACGTGCCCGGAGCCGAAGCGGTGGTCCAGTTCACTGAGCGCCGACGTCATGGCCCGTACGGCCGCGACGTCCGAAATGCCCACCCGGGCCCCGGCGTTGCGGGACACCTGGCTGTCCGCCCCGGTGATCAGCCAGTCCCGGCTGGGCTCGACCAGCGCGGAGGCGGCGACCGTGGAGCCGCTCAGGAAGTCCCGCCGCCCCACGTCGCTGCGCCACAGCTCGCAGACCTGCTCGATGGCGCCCGGGACGGTCGGTGAGAACTGCAGCCCCACCCCGGACGCGAGGTTCTTGCCGTCGGCCATCCCGATCTCGTCGATGGTGACCGTGCGGCCCAGTTTGCGGCCCAGGGCCTCGGCGATGATGGCCGGGGCGCGGCCCCGCGGCTGCTGTCCGCGGAGCCAACGGGCCACGGAGGTCTTGTCGTAGCGCAGGTCGAGGCCGTGTTCCGCGCCGCACATGTTGACGCGGCGGGCCAGACCGGCGTTGGAACAGCCGGCCTCCTGGATGAGCGCCTGCAGCCGTTCATTGGGCTGGCGCGCGACGAGTGGCCTGGCGGCCATGGTGTGTACCCCCTGTACTGCTGCTGCGCGTTCACCGGCGAACGCCGTCCCCGCGATCAATTCCCCGTACATATCCGGGATATCCAAGACATCCGGGATATGCGGCGGTACGAACCGGGCGACGCGCTTCGCATCGGATGCCCGGGATACGTGCGATGTGCGCGTTGCCCGTGCGTCGTCGTGCGAAGCGCGGCATCCCGACGTCCGTGCCGCGAAGGGCTGGTCCACGAGGAGGGGGCGCCCGGTGCCCGTGCACCGGTCACGGCGGGCGATGCAGCTCTCCCCTGCTGCACCGGCCGACCGCCGGGCGGCCTCTCCGCCCGTCACGCAGGTGGCTACCCGCTTCCCGGGCCTCCTCCGCACACGCGCCCCCACTGGTGCATCCATGCGCCCCACGTGCGGGAACGATGCGCCGGGGCAGTCACCCATTCGGCCGTAACCCTTGGTGACACGTGCAGTTGTCATCTTCGTGGAAGAGACCATCGGAGTCACAACAGGAGCCCCGCAGATCCCCAAACAGCGCGGCGAGCAACTCATCGAAACTGCGGTGCGTTACGCGGAGGAACGCCATTGGGAGGTGTTCCCCGGCGCATGGCTGGAGCACGACGGCGACCGGCCGCGCTGCTCGTGCGGCACCGTCAACTGCCCCTCCCCCGGCGCCCATCCGACCGCACCCGGCTGGGCCGGCACGGCCACCGGCAGCGCCACCGCCGTCCGCCGGATGTGGAACAAACACCCCCGGGCGTCGATCCTGCTGCCGACGGGCCGGACGTTCGAGGCCCTGGACGTACCCGAGATGGCGGGCTGCCTGGCGCTGGCCCGGATGGAGCGGCTGGGCCTGACCCTCGGCCCGGTGACCCGCACCCCGGACCGCCGAATGCTCTTCCTCGTCCTCCCCGGCGCCTCCGCGAAGGTCCCGGACCTGGTGCGGAACCTCGGCTGGCCGCCGGCCGCGCTCGACCTGATCTGCCGCGGCGAGGGCGAGTACATCGCGGCGCCGCCGACCCGGGTCGGCTCGCACGGCGCGGTGCAGTGGGCGCGCCGCCCCACCGCCAGCAACCGCTGGCTGCCGGACGCGGAAGAGCTGATCAGCCCGCTGGCGTACGCCTGCGCACGCGACGCCGCGGCCCTCCGCGCACGCTGACCCGGCCCCCAGTCGGTATGTCAGTGCCTGCCCGTATCGTGGGACGCCTGGACGGGGGCCATGACCAGGCCCCTGCGGGGACGTCGAAGGGCAGGCCGTGGCCAGCGAACCGGAGAAGAAGCAAGAGCGGGACGGGTCGGTCACGGCCCCGGGCGGCGCCGTGGACGGCCCGCCCGCGGTCCGCATCGAGGGCCTGTGGAAGCGGTTCGGCGAACAGACCGCCGTCCACGGCATCGACCTGACGCTGCCGGCGGGCCACTTCATAGGTCTGGTCGGCCCCAACGGCGCCGGCAAGACCACCACGCTCTCCATGGTGACGGGCCTGCTGCGGCCCGATTCCGGACTGGTCGAGATCGGCGGCCACGACGTCTGGCGCGACCCGGTGGCGGTCAAGTCCCGGATCGGCGTACTGCCCGAGGGCCTGCGCCTCTTCGAGCGCCTCTCCGGACGGGAACTCCTCGCCTACATAGGCAGGTTGCGCGGCCTCCCCGGCGCCGAGGTGGACAAGCGCGCCGGCCAGCTGCTGGACGTGCTCGACCTCTCCGGCGCCCAGCACAAGCTCGTCGTCGACTACTCCACCGGCATGCGCAAGAAGATCGGCCTGGCCGCAGCCCTGCTGCACAACCCGGAGATCCTCTTCCTGGACGAGCCCTTCGAAGGCGTCGACCCGGTGTCCGCGCAGACCATCCGCGGCGTGCTGGAGCGCTACACCTCCTCCGGGGCCACCGTGATCTTCTCCAGCCACGTGATGGAGCTGGTCGAGTCGCTCTGCGACTGGGTCGCCGTGATGGCCGCCGGCCGGATCCGCGCACAGGGCCCGCTGGCCGAGGTGCGCGGCGCCGCGCCCTCGCTGCAGGACGCGTTCCTCGAACTGGTCGGCGCCCGCGGCCGCGGCGCCGGCCAGGACCTCGACTGGCTGGGCGGCGGCGCCCGATGAGCACCGAAGCCACCGCCACCGCCCCCTCGTCGCCGATCTCCGTCTTCGTCCGGCTCAAGCTGACGCTGCTGCGCAACGGCATGCGGCAGTCACCGGGCCGCACGGTGGGGTATGTCGCCTCCGCATTCATGGGCCTGGTCGTCGCGGGCCTGGTCGTCCTCGGCCTGATAGCGCTGCGCGGCAATCCGCACGCCGGCGCGCTCGCCGTCCTTCTCATCGGCGTCCTCACCCTGGGCTGGGCGGTGATGCCGCTGTTCTTCCCCACGGGCGACGAGACCCTCGACCCGACCCGGCTGGTGATGCTGCCGCTGCGGCCGCGCCCGCTGATCCGTGCGCTGCTGGTGACGTCGCTGGTCGGAATCGGGCCGGTCATCACGCTCGCCGTGGTGACCGGCGCGGTGATCTCGGTCGCCAACGGGGCGGTCGGAGCCGTCGTCGGCGTCACGGCCGTCGTCCTGGTGGTGCTCGTGTGCGTCGCCCTGGCGCGGGCGATCGCCACCGCCTCGACGCGGCTGCTGACCAGCCGCCGCGGCCGCGACCTCGCCGTACTGGGCGGCCTGTTCACCGCCCTCGGCGCCCAGGGCATCAACCTCGTCACCCAACGACTGGGCCGCCCCGACGGCCTGTCCATACTCGAACCGCTGGGCGGCGTGCTGCGCTGGGTGCCACCGGCCTCCGCGATCAGCGCGGTGGACGACGCCGGGCACGGCGCCTACGGACGCGCGGCGGCCGGCCTGGCACTGACGGCACTGGCTCTGGCCCTCCTCCTGTGGTGGTGGCAGCGCACCCTGACGGCCCTGATGACCGCACCGGACTCCTCCACCCTCCAGGCCGTGGAGAAGGACAGCGCGCGGCGGCCGAAGGGTGGGGAGACGGGCCTCGTACGCCTGCTGCCGGGCGGGCGGACGGGCACCGCCATGCTGCGTACGCTGCGCTACGCCTGGCGCGACCCGAAGTCCAAGATGTCCTGGTCGATGTCGCTCGGCTTCGGCCTGCTGATGCCGGTCGTCTGGTCCTTCCAGGGCAACCGCAGTGTCTACACCGCCTTGTGGGCGGCCGGGATGCTCGGTTCGCAGATGTTCAACCAGTTCGGGCAGGACACCTCGGCATTCTGGATGGTGGCCTCGACGATCTCCACCGCACGCGACGCCTACGAGGAGCTGAGGGCGCGTGCGCTGGCCGTGGCGCTGGTGGCCGTCCCGTACGTCACATTGGTCACCGTCGCCGCCGCTGCCCTTCTCGGCCCGTGGTCGGCCTTCCCGGAGGTCTACGGCCTCTCGCTGGCCCTGTTCGGCTCGCTGGTGGCCACAGGGGCGGTGGCCTCGGCACTGACCCCGTACTCGGTCCCCGCGGAGAGCAACAAGGCCGCGGCCGCCGGCCAGGGCTCACTCGCATGGGGCGGCTTCCTCGTCGGCCTGCTGGCTGCCACCGCGCTGATCGCCCCGCTGCTGGCACTGACCATCGGCCTCCATGTGGCCGACCTGCACAGCCTGTTGTGGACCGTACTGCCGGTCGGCGCGCTGTACGGGCTGGGTATCGCGACCCTGGGGCTGCGGGTCGCGGCCCCACGGGCGGCGACCCGACTGCCGGAGATTCTGGCGGCCGTTAGTAAGGGGTGACCTTTCCCCCACGTTGTCGGGGGGCGCCCCACGTTGTCGGCTATCCCGCCGTGGAGCTTCGGTCTTTCCGCCTTCGGCGGAGGGGTGTGTGGGGTGGGGGCCGCCTCTGTGTGTGGTGGGTGGCGGGTGCGGGGCCTCCGGGGTGGGTGTTCGGACTGCTGCGCTTTACGTCCGAACACCCACCCCTCCGGCCCCACACCCTCCCGCCGGAGACGCGACTCCCCGCCTCTGGGGAAAGGGGAGGTCAGGGGTGCTCACGCTCAACCCGAGCTTCTGGTTGGAGGGCCACCACGACGGCCCTTCTTTCCTCACCCCCACCGGGCGGGGGCCGCTCGCGTACGGGAGGGGTGGGGCTGTGGAGTGGGCCGGAGGGGGTGGGTTGTCGGGCTTTGCTTCCGAAGGCTCGAATTAGAGCAAAGGCGGAGCGAAGCGGAGCGTAAAGCGAAGCAGTCCGACAACCCACCCCCGGAGGACCGCCCCACAGCCCCACCCCGCACCCACCACACGACCGACAGACAAACACCCGCGCCCCCGCCCGAGTTATCCACACCCTTCCCCGCGCCACAACCCACCGCTGTAGCGTCATCGCAACGACAAGAACGAGGGGGGCGGTGAAAGCCGTGCAACGCACGCAACGCTCCGGCACGTCGCGGGCGACGAGATCGCTGGCAGCACTGTTCGCCGCCATCGCGGCCCTCCTCACCGCAGGCTCGGCGCTGCTCACCGTCGGCGCGGCAAACGCCGCACAGGCACAGGCCCCGGCACAGGCACAGGCCCCAACGGGGCCATCCGCGTACCTCGCCGCACAGCTCCGGCACGACCCGGTGTACGTCAGCGACGAACTGCCGCGCGCCGTGCCCCGCTCCACGGCCCCCTTCTTCGCCGCGCAGGCCCGGCGGCTGCACGTTCCGACGTATGTCGTCGTGCTGCCGTTCGCCGCCTCCGGGAGTCCGGATTCCGGGCTGCTCGCGGGAATCCACGACCATCTGGGGCGCAAGGGGCTGTATGTCGCGCTGTCCGAGATGGGCCTGTCGGACGTCCAGGCATTCGGCATGAGCGTGCCGGGCGCACAGGACGCGAAGACCGCGACGATGTACGAGATGCCCATGGACGCCACGCCCCGCGAAGCGTTCCGGCACTTCACCGACATGCTCCTCTCGGGGCAGGCCCATCAGCGCGCCGATCAGGCCCGCGCTCGTTACGGCGGTGCGGACAACTCCGATGAGCCCCCCGCTCTGCACACCACGCAGACGGATCGTGAGGACCAGAGCTTTCTGACCGGTGTCACGGTCATCGGAGTGCCGCTGACGGCGCTGCTGATCACGAAGTACGCGGGAGCCAGGCGCCGTTCCCGACGCGACCCGAGCGGCGGCACCGCGAAAGGCGGTACCGGCCGAGCCGTCGGCGGTACCGGCCGGGCCGGGCCGTCGGCCGAGCCCGGCGGCGCAGCCGCCCCCGCTCGGCCACGGCGGCAGTGGCCATCGCTGGAGCTCGGCGCGCTGGTACTCGCGGCGCTGCTCGCCTTCACCGCGTCGCGGGTCTTCGACGACACCACCACCGGAGACGGTTCGGTGCCGACGGCCGCCGATATGCGGGCCCGGGTCGACCGCATCTCCGAGGGGCTCCGCCACGACCCGCTCTACGTCGATCCGGAGATCGGGTCGCCTCTGGACGCCGCGCAGCACGCGGCGTTGCGCAAGCGACTCGGCGGCCTGCCCGTCCCGGTGCTGATCGCCGCCGTGCCCATGTCGACGGACGACGAGTCGCAGGGCGACGAGGATCTCCTGGCGAAGCGACTCCACGACCGCCTGCGCCGGGACGCCCTGTTCGTGCTCGCCAACCCGACGAGCGGCCGTATCGAGATCGTCAACTACGGCGTCCCTGTGGAGCCCTCCTACCTTTACGACCGTCCCGGCGGCCTCTCCTCCGCGGATCCCGCCGCGGCCCCGCTCGGCTCCCGTCTGGACAAGCTGCTCACCTATCTCTCCAAGGCCCCCCGGTCCGCGCGTCCCGGCCGGCCTTACGACCCGCCGCCCGCGCCGGACCCGGTCGCGCAGCAGAAGCTTCCCGGCCTGTTCACCGGGGACTTCCGGGCCGGGCTGTTCATCGGCGGGCTGGCCGCCATGCTGCTCTTCGGGCTGGTGGTGGCGGTCTGGGCGCTCGTCCGGTGGCTGGGCCGGGGGCGCGCCCGGGCCGTGGCCGCGGCGGCGGCGCCCGTGGAGCCCCGCCGGACGTGGCTGCGGCGTACGGCGTGGGCGGAAGTGGACGCGCTCACGGCCGAGTTGGAGTCGGTGGCCGAGCTGCCGGAGGCGGCCCGGCGCCGGGCGTGGGAGTGTCTGGACGCGGCCGCGCTGCTGGTCGACGGCGACAGCGACGGGCGCGTCGACGGCGATGCCACCCCCGCCGGCCTGGCGTGCGCGATCGTGCTGGCGCGGGCCGGGCGGGCCGCGGTCCGGGAGCCGTCCGCCCCGGCGTATGTCTGCCACCGCAATCCGCTGCACGGCACGGCCGCCGAGCGGCGGCCCAAGCCGCCCGCCGGCCGCCGCAAGGTGCCCATACGCCCGGTGTGCGCGGCCTGCCGGGAGAAGCCCGGCGAGGTGCTGCGACTGTACGGTGCGGACGCTTCCGGGTGCCTGGGCTACCACCCCTACCCGCTGCATCCCGGCCCCCTGGCGGCGCTCGCCAACGGCGCCGGTATAGATCAACTCACCCGCGAGGTACGGGAGTCCTTCGGTGTCAACTGACCTTCGCCACCGCCGTCCGCTGCGGTCCGCCCTCGCCGTGGGCGCGGCCTCCGCCGCACTGCTCTGCGCCGTCGCGGGGCCCGCCGCGGCCGCCGAGAGCCCGGGGCAGAAGATCGCGGACGCCCTGCGCGGCTCGCCGGTGTACGTCGATCCGTCCCTCTCCTCGGCGGTCGACGCGGACGACCAGCGCGCCCTGGCGCGGCAGATCGGGCAGGCCCGGCTGCCGATCCGGGTGGTGCTGGTCCCGCTGGTCGAGGGCGACAACTGGGGCGGCAAGCCGGAGCAGCTCGCCGAGGTGGTGCACGAGCGGATGGGCGGCGGCCCGGCCATCCTCATCACGCCCGGGGAGCTCGCCGGCGACATCGCGGCCAAGGAGTGGCCCGCCAACACCCACCAGGCGGAACACGCCGCCGCCTCCGTGTACTTCGACGACGCCTTGAAGGGCGCCGGACTGACCAAGCGCATATCCCGGGCGATCGACATCATCAAGGCCGGCGACGGCGACCAGGTGTACGAGCGGCTCACCGCCCGCCTCCACACGTCGGGCGACAGCACCCCCAAGAGGCCCGCGGCGGGGACGTCCCCGGTCCTCCGGATCGTGGCGCCGGCCGCCGGGCCGGTGCTGGTGCTCGCCGCGGCCTGGCTGCTGCTGCGGCGCCGGTCCCGGTTGCGCGACTTCGGGACGCCGTTCGCCGTGCCCCGGTCGGTCTTCGCCGCCGCGCACCAGGCCGACGAGGAGGGGCTGCGCGAGCGGGCAGGGGAGGCGGTGGTGCGGCTCGGCGAGGAGGCCCGCACCGCCGACGGCGACCCGGCGGCCATCGAGCGCGCCCTGGACGCCTATGCCGCGGCCGGCACGGTGCTGGACCGCGCCCGCGGCATACCGGACCTGGCGGGCGTGTTCGCGCTGGTGGCCGAGGGCCGCGCGGCGCTTTCCCCGGCTCCCGTCACGCTGCCGCTGTGCTTCTTCCACCCGCTGCACGGCCCGGCCGTCCGCCGCATACCCTGGCGGCCGCTGGGCCGCCGGGAGCAGCTCCGGGTCGCCGCCTGCGACGCCTGCCTCCGCGCCGTCCGCACCCGCCGCGCGCCCGAAGTCCTCACCGACCGCCTGGAGGGCCGCCCGGTCCCGTACTTCGAGGTGCCGGCGGAGCGGAGCCTCTGGGCCGCCACCGGTTACGGCTCCCTGCTGGCGGGCGACTCGCTCACCGCCCGGGTCCAACGTGGCGATTTCTCCGGGACGTTGGCGTAGGCACGTAGCCGTCACCCGGACGTTGGCGTGGGCACGTAGCCGGGAGGGCGGGGCGGTACGGCGTGCCGCGCCGCCGCAGGCAGCACGGCATCCCGACCGTCCCACCCCACTCATGCGAAAACCGGGTACAAGTTTTGTTCGGGGATTACCCTCCGTGCCCGGCCGGAGCGCAATGCCGCTGAATTCACCCGCAATTGGGCGATGACGACGGTGGAATCCGCGAGCCGTTTCGCGGGAATTGCGGTGAATCAGCCGGGACGCTCCCGGACCGGCCCAACGCCAGGTGACGGGCGCCCGTATGACGCGTTTCGACAGGGTGGAAAGCACGCTCTTATGCTCCGCTCTCACGGCCGTTCGCGCGCACTGGGCAACGGTGCCGTGCAACGGGGGAGAGCAAGGACCAGGAGAACGTTTTGCTGCACACCAAGGCCGCATGGCTGCGCGCCGCCGCGCCGGTCGCCGTCCTGGCGCTGGCGCTGTCCGCCTGCGACGGCAAGGGCGCGCCGGCTTCCGCCACCGGTCCCCGGGCGGACGTCGGGGAGAGCTCCGCGCATACCGGGGCGCCGGTCGGCGGGAAGCCGGCCGATGCGGCCGGTGACGGTGTACTGAAGTCCGGCCAGAGCGGCACCGTGCAGTACAAGGAGGACTCCGGGAAAATCACCTACGAGGTCCTCGCGCAGCAGGTCCATGTGGGCACCGAGGCCGACGCGCAGAAGATGGTCCAGGACCCCAAGGACGCCAACGGCCTGGTCGCGGCGACCGTCTATGTGAAGTTCACGAACAAGGGCCCCGTCGTCGTCAAGGGCCTGTCGAAGGTGGTCAACGGCACCGGGATCTACGCCGACGGTCAGCGCGGCGGCCTGCTCACCGGCGCCCCGGAGGACCTCCCCGGCTGCGAGGACCCGGTCGACATCGACAACTGGCAGGTCGGCGAGAGCCATGTCATCTGCCGGACGTACATGATCCCCGGGGGTGCCCGGTCCCTGGAGATTCACTGGGGCGACAGGGGCGACACGGGCACCACAGGCACCACGAAGCCGCTGGTGTGGAAATTCGACGGGGCCGGGTGAGGTGGCGTCAACTTTCCTGCTGCGTCGGGTGGTTGCAGTGACCGTGCCGTGATCCGTGCGGGGACCCACGCCCGCCCGGGCCTCCGCCCCGTCCTCAGGAGCGGGCCGCCACCGCGCCGAGGAAGGGCTCGATGGCGCGGCACCAGGCGTCGGGCTGCTCCCAGGGCAGCAGGTGGCCGGCGTCGGGGATCTCGGCGTAGGTGCCGCGCGGCAGGACGCGGACCATCTCCTGGGCCTCGGCGCGGCCGAGTTGGGCATCGAGGCCGCGGACGACGAGGGTGGGGCAGGTGACCTGGGCGAGCTCCTCCCAGTGGGCGTCGTGCACCCAGGTCTCGCGGGCGCTGAGCATCTGGCGGCGGGAGAAGACCGGGCGCCAGCCGTCGGCGCGCTCGGCCATCACCTCGGCGAAGAACTCGCCGCGGGCCGGCCGGGGGCGCTCCAGCGTCGGATCGTCCTCGCCGAACCACTTGCGGACGTCGGCGAGGGTGGCGAACGGCACCGGCCAGGAGCGGAACCACTCCGCCCACTCGCGCTGCGAGGCCGCGCCCAGCGCCGAGGCGCGCATATCGCAGATCACCAGGGCGCTGACCAGATCCGGGCGGCGGGCCGCCACCTGCCAGGCCGTCAGGGCGCCCATGGCGTGGCCGACCAGGGCCGCCGGGGCCAGCTCCAGCTGCTCGACGGCGGCGATGGCGTCCTCGACGTAGGCGGTGCGGTCGAGCGGACCGTCGGCGGGCTTCTCGCTGCGGCCATGACCGCGCTGGTCGAGGGCGACCGCGCGGTGTGCGGCGCTCAACCTGCGGGCGGTGTCCGCCCAGTGGGAGGCGCGGCCCATCAGGCCGTGGAGCAGCAGCACACCGGGCCGCCGCCCGCTCTCCCCCAGGCCGCCGCCGCTCTTGGGCGGGTCGGTGAACTCCCAGGCCGCGAGCCGCACGCCGCCGGATCCCGTCACATCGATACGCCGCACCATGTGCCCTGGCACCCCCAATCGCCCCCCTGACCAGCCCCGCACACCCCAGACTATCGAACCTGCATTCGAACGGATCGCTGCCGCGCCCAACACCCCACTTTTGAGTGACCTTGCTGCGGGATTGGCCACGCCCACCACGGGGAGACATCTGCCGGGAGGCGGGCCCTACCGGGAAGGGGGCCCGTGGGGAACGACCCTGAGAGCTCGGGGCTCCGGGTCACGGTGGGGGGACATGGGGAGGCAGGGCCCCGGCAGCTCGCAGCGCCGGGGCCCTGACCGTCCCCGACCGGTCTCAGTGGACACATCCGGGCCCCCTCGGCCGTCAACGCAGCATGCCGGAGTGACGACGCATGGCCATGCGTCAGCGCCAGAGTGACACGAGCGCGGCCGATTCGCACGGACTCACACAAGACCGTTCATCGCGCCGGACGTTGACGAGCCCGCCGGTGCGCACATCGGCGCAGCTCAGCGGGCTCATGGGCGAAAGCGGCGCCGGCTCAGCGCTTGGCGACGAAGACATGACTGGCGATTTCGGCGTCCAGCTCGGCGGCCTCGCCGCTGCTGCCGACCAGCACGCCGGCCGGGGACTCCGTCACGCTGACCACCGCGCCCGGCTGCACCCCGGCCCGCCGCAGCGTGTACATCAGCTGGGCGTCGGCCTGGATGGGCTCGCCGATCCGGCGCACCACGGCCGTCTTGCCGTCGGCTCCGGGGTCCAGATCCATCAGGCTCACCATGCCGGCGTCCAGGAACGGGTCGGCCTCGGCCTTCTCGCCCAGTTCCTCCAGGCCCGGGATGGGGTTGCCGTACGGGGACTCGGTGGGGTGGCGCAGCAGCTCCACGACGCGGCGCTCGACCGCCTCGCTCATCACGTGCTCCCAGCGGCACGCCTCGGCGTGCACCTGCTCCCACTCCAGGCCGATGACGTCGACCAGCAGGCACTCGGCGAGGCGGTGCTTGCGCATCACCCGCGTGGCCAGCCGGCGGCCCTCCTCCGTCAGCTCCAGGTGCCGGTCGCCGGCGACCGTGAGCAGGCCGTCCCGCTCCATGCGGGCCACGGTCTGGCTGACCGTCGGGCCGCTCTGTTCCAGCCGCTCCGCGATGCGGGCGCGCATGGGGACCACACCCTCCTCTTCCAGTTCGAGGATGGTGCGGAGATACATCTCCGTGGTGTCGATCAGTCCGGACATGCGTGCCCCTCGATATGTCGTGCGGTGGCCCTGGATTCAATTCTGACGCATCCCACTGACAACGGTGCCTCCTCGTCCGCGCAGCACAGGCTCCGCGACCGGCGCGACGGTGCGTTGCCCGGCGTATTGACAGCGCGCTGGTCCAGACCGCAACGTGATCCGGGCCACTGATCCACGAGGCGACGACGACGGGGCGCCGGCGCGCCGGTGCCGTCCGCCACAGATCCCATCCAGACGCGACGAGAGGGGCCCGCGGCAATGGCTGAGAGCGACCGGAGCGAGGGGCTGGCCGGGCGGTACTTCGACGCCGCGATCGACCTGCTGCGCCAGGTCCGCGACGCGGAGGCGGACCGGATCGCGGCGGCCGGACGGATGATCGCGGACACCGTGGAGGCGGGCGGCCGGGTCTTCTCCTTCGGGGCAGGGCACTCCTCGCTGCCCGCTCAGGACACCGTCTACCGTGCCGGCGGACTGGCGGTCATGAACCTCCTCGCCGTCCCCGGGGTCGTCGGTGTGGACGTCCGCCCGGCGACGCTGGGCAGCGCGCTGGAGCGGGTCGACGGGCTGGCCGGGGCGGTGCTGGACACCAGTCCGCTGGAGCGCGGCGACGTCCTGGTGATCATCTCGCTCTCGGGGCGGAACGCGCTGCCGGTCGAGATGGCGATCAACGCGCGGGCCCTCGGCATCAAGGTCATCGGCCTGACGTCGGTGGCCTACGCGGCCGCCACCAAGTCCCGGCACTCTTCGGGCAGCCACCTCAAGGACCACTGCGACATCGTCCTGGACAGCCGGATCCCGGTCGGCGACGCGGAGCTGACGATGCCCGGCATCGAGGCGCCGTTCGCCCCCGCCTCCACGGTCGTCACCGCCGCGATCATGCAGGCCGTGGTGGCGACCGCGGCCGGTGCGCTCGCCGAGCGCGGGGTGCAGCCGCCGCTGCTGCGCTCGGGCAACGTGGACGGCGGCCACGAGTGGAACGGCCGGGTGATGCGGGAGTACGGGGACCGGATCTTCTACCGGCACTGAGGGCACCGGGCAGCCCCCGGGCACGGATGGGCCGGACGCCGGCGGGCCGGACGCCGGTGCCCCGGCCCGTTCACGCCTCTGCCGCCCCCGCGAGGTCGAGGGCGGCCGCGACCCGGGCGGCGACCTCCTCGGCGTAGTCGGCGTCCGCGCGGTCGAACGGGCGGCGGGCGGGCGCCCGCAGGAAGGTGGCGACCCCGAGGGTGCGACCCCGGCTGCGGAGCACCACGCACAGTCCGTGGACCGTGCCGTCCGGCCAGTTGCGGGCGGCCGCCCAGCCCTCGGCCGGGGCCGGTCCCGCGGTGGCCCGTACCGAGCCGCACCGCGCGTACGCCTGGAGCGCCGGATGGCCCGGGACGTAGGCCACCGGGATGCCGGTCGGCGGGACGGCCTCCGAGGGGCCGGGCGCGCCCGCCGGGGAGGCCAGCGCCCGTACCAGCCGCGGCGCCGCGGTACCGGTCCCGCCGTCCTCGGTGGGCGGCGAATCCGCGGCCCAGGCGGCGTCCGCGTCCACCGCGCCGTACGGGGCCGGGCCCGGGGTGCGGGCGAGGTCGACCAGGGCGTGGTCGGCGAAGCCCGCCAGGGCGAAGTCAAGATGGACGGCGGCGGCCTCGGCCGGGTCGGGGCACTCGGCGGCGGCCCGGCCCGCGCGGTGCAGCTGGTGGGCGCGGAAGCGCAGCAGGGAGCCGTCCTGCTCGGCCCGTTTGAGGTCGGTGACGTCCTGGAAGAGCCAGGCCACACCGAGCGGAACGGGCTCCTCCGCCAGCGGCGAGGCCAGCCGGATGAAACCGCTGCGCCAGCACCGGCGCGGGAGTTCGGCCTCGCCGTCCCGCAGCGTCACCCACACCTCCGCGACGGCCGGCGGCGTGCCCTCGGCCAGGACGTGCTGGAAGGCGTTCTCCAGCTCCTCGACGCCCTGGGCCAGCACCTCGCCCAGCGGCCGGCCCAGCAGCGCCGTACGGCCCCTGCCGATGACGCGGGCGGCGTGCGCGTTGACGACCGCGGGGCGCAGGTCTGCGTCGATCAGCACCACGCCCCAGGTGGCCTCCTCGAAGAGCGCCTCGCTGAGTGCCACGGCCCGCTCCAGGTCGAGCTGGGTGTGCGACTCGCCGAAGGCGCAGTACGCCCCGGCGACCCGCCCGTCCGGGGCGTGCACGGCGGAGGACTGGGTGCGCACCAGGACGCGGTGGCCGTCCTTGGCCAGCAGGGCGAAGTCGTGCACCTGGCGGCCCGGGGCGCGCATGGCGGCCGCCAGCGCGGACTGCACGCCGTCGGCGTCCTCCGCGCGGACCGCCCACCCCTTCAGGCCGGGGCGGCCGACCGCCTCCTCGGCGGTCCACCCGAGGATGCGCGCGGCCTCGTGGTTCCAGTGGGTGACCGTGCCGTCCGCGGCGAAGGCCATCAGGGCGGCGTCCATGCCGTCCAGGAGGGCGGCGAGCAGTCCGGAGTCGTCGGTGTCCGGGGGCCGGTCGGGCTCGGCGCCGGCGCCGGACCGCGGCGCCCCGGGGGTCGCCTGCCCCGGCCCGTCCTCCGTGCCGGGCGGCCCGGCGGCGGAAGGCCGTTGCGACGACGAGGCCGACGAGGCAGAAGAAGCTGACGAGGCAGTCACTGGCACCCCTTACGAACGCGGCCGCGCATGCTCCACGTGGGGTCATTCAACTGGAACGTGACGTGGAGCACACCCCATTCGCGGAAATCGCCGCCAGGGGATTCCGGCCCCGGAAAAAACCGGTTGTGCGGCGCCGGGGCGGTTCCTAACGTGTGGGGTACACGAGAAGGGAGGTGGTTCGGCAGATGATTTCGCACCGGACGCGTGAGGTGGCTGCGGGCTAGCAGCCCGACGCTTCACCGAAGTGCAGCGCCGGATTCGCGCATACTGCAGATGCGCAGCCGGCCCAATCCCAAAGCAGTCACCCGACCCGCGGGCTGCCGGTTCGTCCGACCGGCCCTTCGCGCCACCGGCGCGGAGGAAACAGCCCGCGGGTCGCCTGCGTCCACGGCCGGGAACGGCCCCACAGGCGGCCCCTCCGCTACGGCGCGAGGCGCTCCACCCGCCACTGGTCGGCCTCGGGCGCGCCCTCGCGGACGTACCGCAGCCGGTCGTGGAGACGGTTCAGGCGGCCCTGCCAGAACTCGATCGCCTCGGGGGTGACGCGGTAGCCGCCCCAGTGCGGCGGCGCCGGCACCTGCTCACCCTCGGGGTAGCGGGCCGCCAACTCCTCGTAGGCGCGCTCCAGTTCGTCCCGGGAGGCGATCGGTGCGGACTGGTCGCTGGCCCAGGCGCCCAGTTGGGAGCCGTGCGGGCGGGTGCGGAAGTAGGCGGCGGTCTCGTCCCGGCCGATGCGTTCGGCGGTGCCCGTCACGATGACCTGGCGGGCGAGCGGGTACCAGGGGAACAGCAGCGACAGGTGCGGGTTCTCGGCCAGCTCGCGGCCCTTGCGGCTGGTGTAGTTGGTGAAGAAGACAAAGCCGCGCTCGTCGAACGCCTTCAGCAGCACGGTTCTTGAACTGGGCCGGCCGGCGGCGTCCGCCGTCGAGACGACCATGGCGTTCGGCTCGTGCAGACCGGCTGCCGCCGCGTCCTTGAACCAGCGCGCGAACTGGTCGTAGGGGCTCGCGGCGAGATCGTGCTCGGCGATTCCCTCGGCGCGGTAGTGCGCGCGCATGGACGAGGGGTCGGGGGTGTCGGCGGAGGGCATGTCGGCGGGATGCACGGCCTCATCTTGCAGCATCGGCCCCGCGCCGGGCAGCCCGATGGGCCGGAAGTCTGCCCCCCGTCGCCAACGCGTAACCCTCCCGTCGGCAAATCGCCCAGTGTGCCGGATGTCACGCTTCCCCGCTGCTGATGAACCCGCCAAAATCATGGCCCGGCCCACTGTGGCCCTCGGACACCGGAAGCTATCGTGTCCGTCTTCAGGCCGCCGCGGGCAGCACACGTGGCGGCCCGCGCCCGTGGACCGACCACCCCGCGGGCGGAACCGCCGCGTGGCCCCTGCCACGGCGGGGCATCACCGGGGTGACCGGTACGGACCGCGAGCTGCCGCGCAGCCGCGTAGCCGCACCGGCGCCGCAACTGACTCGACCGCACGGCAGCCGGTCACCGGCCGGCTGCCGACCCCATCTTGAGGAGCCGCCTGATGTCCGACTTCGTTCCCGGGCTTGAGGGAGTCGTCGCGTTCGAGACGGAGATCGCCGAACCCGACAAGGAGGGCGGCGCGCTCCGCTACCGCGGGGTGGACATCGAGGATCTCGTCGGGCACGTCTCGTTCGAGAACGTCTGGGGGCTGCTGGTCGACGGGGCGTTCACGCCGGGGCTGCCGCCCGCCGAGCCCTTCCCGATCCCCGTGCACTCGGGTGACATCCGCGTCGACGTGCAGTCCGCACTGGCCATGCTCGCGCCCGTATGGGGCCTGAAACCGCTGCTCGACATCGACGAGCGGACCGCCCGCGACAACCTCGCCCGGGCCGCGGTGATGGCGCTGTCCTACGTTGCCCAGTCCGCCCGCGGCCAGGGCCTGCCGATGGTCCCGCAGAAGGAGATCGACAAGGCCGAGACGGTCGTCGAACGCTTCATGAAGCGCTGGCGCGGGGAGCCCGACCCCAAGCACGTCAAGGCCGTTGACGCCTACTGGACCTCGGCCGCCGAGCACGGCATGAACGCCTCCACGTTCACGGCCCGGGTCGTCGCCTCGACCGGCGCGGACGTCGCCGCGGCGCTGTCCGGCGCGGTCGGCGCCATGTCCGGCCCGCTGCACGGCGGCGCGCCGTCCCGCGTCCTCGGCATGATCGAGGAGATCGAGCGGACCGGCGACGCGGCCGCCTACGTCCGCCGGACGCTGGACAGCGGCGAGCGGCTGATGGGCTTCGGCCACCGCGTCTACCGCGCGGAGGACCCGCGGGCGCGGGTCCTGCGGCGCACCGCCAAGGAACTGGGCGCCCCGCGCTTCGAGGTCGCCGAGGCCCTGGAGAAGGCGGCCCTGGAGGAGCTCCACAACCGCCGCCCGGACCGCGTACTGGCCACCAACGTCGAGTTCTGGGCGGCGATCGTCCTGGACTTCGCGGAGGTCCCGGCGCACATGTTCACGTCCATGTTCACGTGCGCCCGCACGGCGGGGTGGAGCGCGCACATCCTGGAACAGAAGCGGACCGGGCGCCTGGTGCGCCCGTCTGCGCGGTATGTCGGGCCCGGTGCGCGGAGCCCGCGGGTTATTGCCGGCTACGACGGCATTGTTCGTCTCTAGAGCCTGCGTCTCTGGGGCTCGCCCCACGTAGTCGGCTGTCCCGCCGTAGGGGTTCGCCGCGCCTGCGCCTGACGGCGCGCTTCCGGCCCGCTTCGCGGGCTTGTTATCCGCTGCGCGGGGCTTTCGGGTGCGGTGACGGGCCTCCGGGGGTGGTGTGCCGGACTGCTGCGCTTTACGTCCGGCACACCACCCCCTCCGACCCGTCCCCTCCCGTTGGGGGTCATGAAGACGGTGGGTGGGGGCTGAGCCGAGTGGTCCCCTGACGGTCGCTCGTCAAGTGGGCGTCGCCCGTCGGCAGACGGCCACCCATCAGTCCGGAGCCGGCACTTGCCCACCGGGCGCGCGCCCCAGCGCACCTGGAATCCACCCATCAAACGGGAGGGGACGGGTCGGAGGGGCAGGGGTGTTCCGGACGTAAAGCGAAGCAGTCCGGAACACCCCTGCCCCGAAGGCCCGGCACCGCGGCCGAACAGCCCCGCGCAGCGGAATCGCACCGCGGCCGAACAGCCCCGCGCAGCGGCCCCGCGCCGCAGGCGCAAAAACGCGAACCCCGCGGCGGGAAAGCCGACAACGTGGGGCGGGAAGGCGGAGCCTACGGGCGCCCGCCCGACAGCGCGCTGTCGAGGATCGCAGCCCACTGCGCGACAACCCCAACCCGTCGGGCCGAATCATCCGTCAGGAGATTCGCCAGGCCCAGGCCGCGGGCCATGTCCAGGAGGCCCTGGACCGTCTCCCGGACGCCCGGGACGGACTCGTCGGCGGCGAGCAGCGCGACGGCCGTGCGGTGCGCCTCACGGCCCACCCGGGCCTCCAGGGCGGTGACGCGTTCACGGAGCTGCTCCTCGTCGGAGGCCGCCACCCACAGGTGGAGCGCGGCGCGGAAGAGGGGGCCGGTGTAGAGGCCGACCAGTTCCTCGACGATCCGCCGGGTGCGGGCCAGGGAGCCGGCCGGCGGCAGATCGTGTGCCAGGGCGGCCTTCAGCGCGCCCTGCCGCTTCTCCGCGACGTGTTCGACGGCCGCGGTGAAGAGGTCCTCGCGGGTGCGGAAGTGGTGCTGGGCGGCGCCCCGGGAGACGCCCGCCCGCTCGGCGACGACGGAGACCGTGCTGCCGGTCCAGCCGCGTTCGGCGAGGCAGGCGACGGCGGCTTCCAGCAGTTTGAGGCGGGTGGCGCGGCTGCGTTCCTGCTGGGGCTCCTTGGCGCCGCGGGCCGGGGTCAGCGCACCCATGCCGGGTCCCGTCGCTCCAGGAAGGCGGTCATGCCCTCGCGGGCCTCAGGGGAGGCGAAGAGGCGTGCGGACTGTTCGGCGAGCGCGTCGGTGTCGCGGTCGAAGGCGGCCAGCACGTCGGCGGTGACCAGCTTCTTCGACGCGGCGAGGCCCTGCGGGGAGCCCTTGCGGACGCCGTCGAGCAGGGGTGCCAGGCCGGTGTCGACGTCGTCGGCGGCGAGGGTGACGAGGCCGATCCGGGCCGCCTCGGCCGGGCCGAACCGCTCGCCGGTGAGGTAGTAGCGGGCGGCGGCCCGGGCGTCCAGGCGGGGCAGCAGGGGCAGCGAGATCACCGCGGGGGCGAGGCCGAGCCGTGCCTCGGTGAAGGCGAAGGTGGCCTCCGGGCCCGCGACGGAGAGGTCGCAGGCGCCGAGCAGGCCGAGTCCGCCGGCCCGGACGTGGCCGGTGACCCGGGCGACGACCGGTTTGGGCAGCTCCACGAGGGCGCGCAGCAGCCGGGCGAGCCCCAGCGGGCCGTCCTTGGCGTCGCCCGCGGTGGCCTCGGAGAGGTCCGCGCCGGCGCAGAACGTGGTGCCGGTGTGGGTGAGCACCACGGCCCGGACGGCGTCGTCGGCGGCCGCGTCCGCGAGGGCCTGGTGCAGTTCGGCGACCAGGCGGGTGGAGAGGGCGTTGCGGTTGTGCGGCGAGTTGAGGGTGAGGGTGGTGATGCCGCGCTCGTGGGAGCGCTCCACGTCCGTCATGGGGCCGTCGAACTCCTTTCCCCGGCACGGAGTTCGCGCCGGAGGATCTTTCCGGTGGTGGCACAACGTAGGCGATGACCTCGTCGGCGGTGAGCGCGGCCCCCGGGCGGCGCACCAGGAACGCCGGCCCGGTGGAAGCCGTCCCGGCGCACCGCCCGTTCGCTCAGTACGACTTGGGCAGCCCCAGGGACTGGTGGGAGACGTAGTTGAGGATCATCTCCCGGCTGACGGGGGCGATCCGCGCCACCCGGGCGGCGGTGATCAGTGACGCCAGCCCGTATTCCCGGGTGAGGCCGTTGCCGCCCAGGGTGTGCACGGCCTGGTCGACGGTGTGCACCGCGGCCTCGGCCGCCGCGTACTTGGCCATGTTGGCGGCCTCGCCGGCGGCCGTGTCGTCACCGGCGTCGTAGAGCAGCGCCGCCTTGCGCATCATCAGCGCGGCCAGTTCCAGTTCGATGTGGCACTGGGCGAGCGGGTGGGCGAGGGCCTGGTGGGCGCCGATCGGCTCCTTCCAGACCTGGCGGGTGCGGGCGTAGTCGACGGCCCTGGCCAGTGCGTAGCGGCCCATGCCGAGGGCGAACGCGGCGGTCATGATGCGTTCGGGGTTGAGGCCGGCGAAGAGCTGGAGCAGTCCGGAGTCCTCTCCTCCATTGCCGGATGCATGGTAGGGGCCCCCGCCCACGAGGGCGTCGGCGGGCAGCCGCACCGCGTCCAGGGTCAGCTCGAACTGCTTCTCCGGGGCGGCCAGTTCCATCGGGACGGGTCGGCGGCCGAAGCCGGGAGTCTCGCGCGGGACGATGAACAGGCAGGGCTTGAGCTTTCCGGTACGGGCGTCCTCGGTGCGGCCGACGATCAGTGTCGCGTCGGCGATGTCCACCCCGGAGACGAAGATCTTCCGCCCGTTCAGGATCCAGTCCCCGCCCTCCTTGTGGGCGGTGGTGGTGATCCGGTGGGAGTTGGAGCCGGCGTCCGGTTCGGTGATGCCGAAGGCCATCTTGCGGCTGCCGTCGGCCAGTCCGGGCAGCCAGGCGCGCTTCTGCTCCTCGGTGCCGAAGCGGGCGATGACGGTGCCGCAGATCGCCGGCGAGACCACCAGCATGAGGAGAGGGCAGCCGGCCGCACCCAACTCCTCTAGGACAATGGCCAGTTCGGTGATGCCCGCGCCTCCGCCGCCGTACTCCTCGGGGAGGTTGACGCCGAGGTAGCCGGCCTTGGCGGCCTCCTGCCAGAGCGCGTCGGTGTGGGCGCCCTCGGCGACGACGGTGGTGAAGTACTCCCGGCCGTAGCGCCTGCCGAGCGCGGCGACGGCCGCGCGGAGGGCGCGGTGTTCCTCGGACTCGATCACGGGGTTCACGGGGTTGCTCAGGGCGTTGCTCATGGCGTTGCTCGTGGCCTTGCTCATGACGGCTCCTGGGGCGGTGTATGAGTGCCTGTGGGATGGCGGGTGACGAGCGCGGCGCGGATGCCCGTCGCGTGGCGCATGGCGCCAGGTCAGTCGGCGACGACGGCGAGCAGGGTGCCCACCTCGACCTGCCGGCCGGTCCGGACGGGAAGGGCGGTCAGGGTGCCGGCCGCCGGTGCGGTGATCCTGTGCTCCATCTTCATGGCCTCCAGCCACAGCAGCGGCTGGCCGGCCTCGACGCGGTCGCCCTCGGCCAGCCCGTCCGCGATCCGGACGACGGTGCCGGGCATCGGGGCGAGCAGCGAACCGGGCTCCGTACGGGCCGCGGGGTCGGGAAAACGGGGCAGCGCGGTGAACGTGCGGGCGCCGAGCGCCGAGTCGACGTGGACCCGGTCGTCGCCGTAGCGGGCGACCGCGAACGTCCGGCGCAGCCCGTCGACGTCCAGCACCACCTCGTCCGCGGCCAGGGCGACCAGCCGGACGCCGGGGAAGTCCTCGGCGGTCAGCCCGTCGCGCCCGAGCCGGTAGCGGATCTCGTGGATGGTGTCCGCGCGGGCGTAGCGCTTGGTCTGCGGGCCGGCCGGGAGGTTGCGGAAGCCCCCGAAGCGGGAGCGGCCGTGCGCGTCGGCGAGCGCGGCGGCCAGCGCGCTCAGGGCGTCGCCGGCGGTATCCGGTGTGGTGAGGGCGGCGAGGTTGCGGTCGTAGAAGCCGGTGTCGAGCCCGGTGGCGGTGGCGAACTCGGGGTGCCGCAGGGAGCGGACCAGCAGCTCGCGGTTGGTGACCGGGCCGTGTATCCGGGCCCGTTCCAAGGCGCCCGCCAGCTTGCGGACGGCCTCGGCGCGGGTCGGCGCCCAGGCGATCACCTTGGCCAGCATCGGGTCGTAGTGGACGGTGACGGTGTCGCCGTCGGTCACCCCGGAGTCCAGCCGGACGCCGTCCGGTACGGCGAGGTGCCGCACGGTGCCGGTCTGCGGCTGCCAGCCGGCCTCCGGGTCCTCCGCGTAGAGCCGGGCCTCGACGGCGTGGCCGTGCGGTTCGGGCAGCTCGGCGGGGAGCGGGCGGCCCTCGGCGACCGCGATCTGGAGGGCCACCAGGTCCAGCCCGTATATCTCCTCGGTGACCGGGTGCTCCACCTGGAGGCGGGTGTTCATCTCCAGGAAGTAGCCGCGGCCGTCGGCCGACACCAGGAACTCGACGGTGCCCGCGCCCCGGTAGCCGATGGCCCGTGCGGCCTGGGCGGCGGACCGGAGCAGGGTGTCCCGGAGCGCGTCGGGCAGCCCTGGGGCCGGGGCCTCCTCGACGACCTTCTGATGGCGGCGCTGGAGCGAGCAGTCCCGGGTGCCGAGCGTCCAGACGTCGCCGTGCGCGTCGGCGAGGACCTGCACCTCGACATGGCGCCCGCCCTCCACATAGGGCTCGACGAATACCTCACCGTCCCCGAACGCGGCCGCAGCCTCTGCCCGCGCTGCACTCAACTCCCCTTCCAAAGCAGCCAGTTCGCGTACGATCCGCATGCCGCGCCCGCCGCCGCCGGCCGCCGCCTTCACCAGCAGCGGCAGGTCCCCGGCGGCGGCCGCGGCCGGATCGACCGGGGCCGGCAGCGGCACCCCGGCCGCCGCCATCAGCTCCTTGGCACGGGTCTTGGAGGCCATCGCCTCGATGGCGGCCGGCGGCGGCCCGATCCACACCAGCCCCGCGTCCGCCACCGCCGCGGCGAACGCTGCGCTCTCGGAGAGGAACCCGTACCCCGGGTGGACCGCGTCCGCCCCGGCCGCCAGCGCCGCCTTCACCAGCAGCTCACCGCGCAGATAGGTGTCCGCGGGCGCCTCCCCGGGCAGCCGGACCGCGACGTCCGCGTCCCGTACGTGCGCGGCGTGCGCGTCCGCGTCGGAGTACACCGCGACGGTGGCGATGCCCAGTTCACGGCAGGTGCGGAAGATGCGGCGGGCGATCTCGCCACGGTTGGCGACGAGCACCGAACGGATCTCCGCGGGGTCCGTCGTCCCGGTCGTGGCCACAGCCCCGGCCCCGGCCCCGGAATCGCTGGTCGTCACAGGAATCCCCTCCCTCACATCCGGAAGACGCCGAAGCCGCCCCGCGCGCCCTCGACCGGCGCGGTGTGCACGGCGGACAGGCACAGGCCGAGGACGGTGCGGGTGTCGCGCGGGTCGATGACGCCGTCGTCGTACAGCCGCCCGGACAGGAACATCGGCAGTGACTCGGCCTCGATCTGCTGCTCCACCATGGCGCGCAGCGCCGCGTCGCCCTCCTCGTCGTACGGCTGCCCCTTCGCTTCGGCGGAGGCGCGGGCCACGAGGGAGAGCACCCCGGCGAGCTGCTGCGGCCCCATCACCGCCGACTTGGCGCTCGGCCAGGCGAACAGGAACCGCGGGTCGTAGGCCCGTCCGCACATCCCGTAGTGCCCGGCCCCGTACGAGGCGCCCATCAGGACGGAGAGATGCGGCACCCGGGAATTGGACACCGCGTTGATCATCATCGCGCCGTGCTTGATGATGCCGCCCTGCTCGTACTCCCTGCCGACCATGTACCCGGTGGTGTTGTGCAGGAAGAGGAGCGGGATGTCCCGCTGGTTGGCCAGCTGGATGAACTGGGCGGCCTTCTGGGACTCCGCGCTGAACAGCACGCCCCGGGCGTTGGCGAGGATCCCGACGGGGTAGCCGTGCAGTTCCGCCCACCCGGTCGCCAGGCTCGCCCCGTACAGCGGCTTGAACTCGTCGAAGTCCGAGCCGTCGACGATCCGGGCGATCACCTCGCGCGGGTCGAAGGGGGCCCTGAGGTCGCCGGGGACGATGCCCAGCAGCTCCTCCTCGTCGTACTCCGGCGGCGCGGCCGGGCCCGGATCGGCGTACGCCTTACGCCAGTTGAGGCGCGCCACCACCCGTCGCGCCTGCCGCAGCGCGTCGGGCTCGTCCACCGCGAAGTAGTCGGCCAGCCCCGACGTGCGGGCGTGCATCTCCGCCCCGCCCAGCGCCTCGTCGTCGCTCTCCTCGCCGGTCGCCATCTTCACCAGCGGCGGCCCCCCGAGGAAGACCTTGGCCCGCTCCTTCACCATGATCACGTGGTCGGACATCCCGGGGACGTACGCGCCGCCGGCCGTCGAGTTGCCGAAGACCACCGCGACCGTCGGAATCCCGGCCGCCGACAGCCGCGTCAGGTCCCTGAAGAGCGCCCCGCCGGGGATGAAGATCTCCTTCTGACTGGGCAGGTCGGCACCGCCGGACTCCACCAGGCTGACCACCGGCAGCCGGTTGGCGAACGCGATCTCGTTGGCCCGCAGCGCCTTCTTCAGCGTCCACGGATTGCTCGCCCCGCCGCGCACCGTCGGGTCGTTGGCGGTGATCAGGCACTCCACGCCCTCGATCACCCCGAGGCCGGTGACCAGCGACGCGCCCACCGCGTAGTCGCTGCCCCAGCCGGCCAGCGGCGACAGCTCCAGGAACGGCGTATCGGGGTCCAGCAGCAGTTCGATCCGCTCCCGGGCCGGCAGCTTGCCCCGCGCGCGGTGCCGGGCGACGTACTTCTCCCCGCCGCCGGCCAGCGCCCTGGCGTGCTCGCCGGCCACCTCCCCGAGCTTCTCCAGCATCGCCGCCCGCCGCTCGGCGTACTCGGCACCGGCCGTGTCCAGCGCGCTCCGCAGGACGGTCAAAGCAGCACCTCCGGTATCTCCACGTAACGGGAGCGCAGCCACTCCCCCAGCGCCTTGGCCTGCGGGTCGAAGCGTGCCTGCGAGGCGACGCCCGCCCCCAGCAGCCCCTCGACGGTGAAGTTCAGCGCCCGCAGGTTGGGCAGCACCTCGCGGCACACCGCCAAACCGGCGGATTCCGGGATGAGTTGGCGGAACCTGGCGACCGTCAGCTCGTGCGCGAGCCACCACCATGCCTCGTCCGTCCGGGCCCACACCCCGACGTTGGCCGAGCCACCCTTGTCGCCGCTGCGCGCCCCGGCGACGAGCCCCAGGGGCGCCCTACGGGTCGACCCCGCCGGCAACGGGACTGGAAGCTCCCCTTCCACGACATCGTGTTCCACGGCCTCCGGCTCGTCCGCCGATGCGGGCCCGGGCGACGCGGGCCCGGGCGACGCAATCTCCACCCGCTCCCCATCCGGCAGCACCGCCACCTGCCGCACCTCCTCCGCCGGCACATACGCCGCCTCGAACACCCCGTACGGGGCGCCCTTCCCCGGCGGCGCCGTCACATGGAAGCCCGGGTAGCTGGCCAGCGCCAGCTCGACCGCGGCTCCGCTGACGGCCCGCCCGACGGCCTCGGCGTCCGGGTCGCGCACCACCAGCCGCAGCAGCGCACTCGCCTCCTCCTGAACCCCCGCATCGGCGTGATCGGTCCGCGCCAGCGTCCAACTCACCTCCCCCGGCCTTCTCTTGAGCCGCGCCAGCTCGCCTTCCACCTGCCCGCGCACCAGCTCGGCCTTGGCCTCGATGCCGAGGCCGGTGAGCACGAACACCACCTCGTTGCGCCAGCCGCCCATCCGGGTCAGTCCGACCTTCAGCGTCGCCGGCGGCGCCTCGCCCCGCACCCCGTCGATCCGCACCCGGTCCGGCCCGTCCGCCGCGAGCCGTACGGTGTCCAGCCGCGCTGTGACGTCCGGACCCGGATAGCGCGCGCCGGCCGTCTCGTAGAGCAGCTGGGCGGTCACCGTCCCCACCGTCACCGCGCCCCCGGTCCCGGAGTGCTTGGTGATCACCGCGCTGCCGTCCGCGCGGACCTCGGCCAGCGGAAACCCCGGCCGCCGCAGGTCCCCCAACTCCCCCAACTCCTCGAAGAACGCGTAGTTCCCGCCCGTCGCCTGCGCCCCGCACTCCAGCACATGCCCCGCGACCACCGCCCCCGCCAGCCGGTCGTAGTCGTCCGCCGCCCAGCCGAAGTGCGCCGCGGCCGGCCCGCTGACCAGCGCCGCGTCCGTCACCCGCCCGGTGACCACGACATCCGCCCCGGCCCGCAGACACGCCGCGATTCCCGCCCCGCCCAGATAGGCGTTGGCGGTCAGCACCCCCTCACCCCACCCCCGCCCCACCAGGTCGTCCCCCTCGACGTGCGCGACCCGCACCGGGACCCCGACCCGTACGCTCAACTCCCGTACCGCATCCGCCAGTCCGGCCGGATTGAGCCCACCCGCGTTCGTCACGATCTTCACGCCCCGCCCGACGGCGAGCCCCAGCCCCTCCTCCAGCTGCCGCAGAAACGTCCTGGCGTACCCCAGCCGCGGGTCCTTCAGCCGGTCCCGCCCGAGGATCAGCATCGTCAGCTCGGCCAGATAGTCCCCGGTCAGCACGTCCAGCGGCCCACCGGTCAGCATCTCCCGCACGGCCTCGAACCGGTCCCCGTAGAAGCCGGACGCGTTGCCGATCCGCAGCGGCTCCCCGGCCCCGGGTCCGGCCGTTGCCGCACCTGGCCCGGTCATCGCCGCCGCCGGCCCGTCATCGCCGCACCCGGCCCCGTCATCGCCGCACCTGGCCCGGCGCCCGCCCCGCCCCCGCCGGCCCGGCGAAGGACTGTGCGATGCCCAACCACCGCTCGGCGTCCGCCCCAACGGCCACCAGGGAGACATCGTCCCGGTGCGCCCGCTGCGTCACCAGCAGGCAGAAGTCCAGCGCCGTCCCGCTCACCCGCTGCGCCGCGCTCTCCGGCCCGAACGCCCACGCCTCGCCGCCCGGCCCCGTCAGCTCGACCCGGAACTCCTCCCCCGGCGGCGTCAGCCCGTGCACCGCATACGCGAAGTCCCTGGCCCGCACCCCGATCCGGGCCACATGCCGCAACCGGGCGGTCGGCACTCGCCGCACCCCCAGCGCATCCGCCACGTCCTGCCCGTGCGCCCAGGTCTCCATCAGTCGCCCGGTGGCCATCGACGCCACGCTCATCGGCGGCCCGTACCAGGGCAGTTTCCCGCCTTGGGGCTGCGCCGCCAGCACCTCCAGCAGCTCGGCCCGGCTCGCCCGCCACCGCGCGAGCAGCTGCTCCGGAGGGATGCCCGCCCCGCGCTCGGCCCCCTCGTCCACAAACGTGTCGGGCGAGGTCAGCGCCGCCTTCGCCTCCCGCCCGAACCCCTCGGGATCGACCGCCGACTGCACGGCCCGCTCGTCCGTCCACAGCAGATGCGCGATCTGATGCGCGATGCTCCATCCGGCGGCCGGCGTCGCCCGCCCCCACTCCGCCGCCGGCAGCCCCGCCACCAGCCCGTCCACTTCCTCACCCTCGGCCCGCAGGTCCGCCAGGACCTCACGAACCTCCCGCGGATCGGCCATCGCGCGCTCTCCTCATCCACGCCGTACGCCCATGTCCCTTATGCGCAGGGCACATTGACACTTCGTCACGCTGCCAGCTGTTGCGGTGATGCGAGCACCGAGAGTGGCAGCACCCCTAGAAACAATCAAGCACGCCTGCATGATTTCTTGCCACGCCGCGCCCGGCTACCGGGCAACTCCCCACCCCGCGAATGCCCCAGCCACACGCCAATTCCATGACTTCGGGACCAAAGTCCCTATGTGCGGCGGAAGATCGTCGATTGCATTGCTCCCCAAGACATACCCCCTGTTCCGCCCCCTCGGATTGGGCCCCTCATGAGCCATGTCTCCAGACGGCGCCTCCTCGCCGCCGTCCCCGTCGCCGGCCTCGCGGCGGCCGTCCCCGTCTCCCTCGCGACCGCGGGCTCCGCACTCGCGGCCCCCAAACAGCCGAACGCCCCTCAAGCCGCCCCGCAGCGCAAGGCGGCCACCCGCTCGCTCCAGGAGATCACGGACGCGTGGGGCGCCTGGATGGCCCGGGAACGCTTCCCCGGCTCCCACGGCTGCCGCTTCACCGCCTCCACGGACTACGGACAGCGCGGCGAGCTGGGCGCCTACCACAAGTACCAGGTGAGCACGGAGTACCGCGGCATCACCTACGACCCCAAGGCCCCATCGCCCATACCGGGCCAGGTCAGCTCCGTCACCACCAACTACCGCAACGGCTCCGCCGTCGAGCAGCAGGTCACCTACAAGCAGAGCAAGACGACCGAGCAGGACCTGCGCATCTCCGTGACCGAGTCGCTGAAGATCGGCGTCTCCATGGAGGTCTCGGCCGAAATCCCGGCCGTGGCCAAGGTGTCCGAGACCACGTCGATCGAGACCAACCTCTCCTCGACCCAGGAGTACACCCACAAGGAGACCCAGAACTGGGGCGTCGACCTCCCGCTGAAGATCCCGGCCAAGTCGGTCATCGAGGCGTCCCTGGTCATCGGCACCCAGAAGTACGACATCGACTGGACGGCCACGGTAGGCATGTCGGGGGCCGTGGCGATCTGGTTCAACGACAAGGTCGATCTCAACCACGACGGTGACTACCACTGGCTGTGGTTCGTCCCCATCGAGGAGGTGTTCCGCGACTGCCGCGCCCACGGCATCGCCGACACCACCGGCTACGAGATCACCGGCAGCGGCGTGGACGCCTTCGCCGGCGGGAAGTTCGGCGGCGGCCAGGGCGTCTCCGTCAACGTCAACGTCGTCCAGAAGGACCTCGACGGCCGCACCAAGCGCAGCGCCCCCCAGTCCATCCCGGTCCCCCTCACCCAGAACGGCAAGCGCGCCGTCCACGCCGGCCGCTGACCAGCCCGGCCGAGTCCCGCCCTGACCCCACCCACAGAGCCCCCGCACCCGTCTCCCTGGATTTCGAGGCGACGGGTGCGGTGGTGGGTCTGCCCTATCCCAGATACGGCATCGGCCGGTCCTCCAGGAAGTGTTGGAGCCGTAGCCGCTGGGTGTGATGCATGGGAAGCGTGTCCAGTTCGCCTGGCTCCACGAAGCGGACTTCCGTACTCTCGTCGGAGACGGTCAGCGAGCCGCCGACGATACGCGCTCGAAAGCACACATTGAACTGCCGCCTTACCTCCCCGTCGCTGTACGCGATGATGTGGCGCGGATCGGTGTACGTACCGATCAGTCCCGTGATCTCCACGTCGTAGCCGGTCTCTTCCTTGACCTCCCGCACGGCCGTTCCCGGTAGCGAGTCGGTCATGTCCATTCCGCCGCCCGGCAGCGCCCAGAGGTCATTGTCCCGGCGGCGCTGTAGCAGAATTCGGCCTTTGTCGTCGGTCACGACCGCTGAGGCGGCGACGACGAGACTGTTCGGCTTCGGCGCGTTGGGGTCCTCGTAGTACTCGATGCGTGCCAATTTCTAGCCTTCCTGCGCAGGAGTTGCCTGGCCCCATACGGCATTGAAGCTCTCCGCATAGCGATCGAATATCCCGCCGTCGCTGTGGCGCCGCAGGTGCCACACGGGTGCGCCGTACGCGTTTACGCCCCAGGCGTGCGCGTTGACCAACATCTGATCGTCGCTGCGGTAGAGGCTGTTGTAGAGGGTTGTGCCGTGCGTCCGCAGTTCGATCCCAGACACCCCGAGCAATGACCGGTAATGCAGGAGCGCGAGTCGACAGCGCGATTCGATCCCGTGGCCAAACCGTTCTTCCCTCCCTCGCCGTTTGACGTTCTCACTGTCGGCGTCACCAATGGCGATTCGGACGGTGCACCCCTCGGCGGCCCGCTCTCGCAGGAGGTCGTTCAGACGCGGATATGCCTCATGCAGGAAGACCGCCGCGTAGACCAGAACATCGATGTGCTCACCTGCTTGGGCGAACAAATCCACGTACGTGGAAACAGGGACATCGGCCCGTTGGTCGTACAGCGCGACCAGTTCGGGACTGACCGCCCGTGCAGAGCGGGCCTGCCTGAGCGCCGGCCACAGCGCATACACATCTTCCCCCAACGCCTCGGCTGCCTTGAGCGCGGTTGCTCGCCTGGGCGTGCGTCCGAGGTTGACCCACCGTTCAACACTCTTGGGATCAACGCTGGTTGCCTTGGCCAGGTCTGAGTGCGTCCACCCTTTGGACGCCAGGACGGCCCGCAGACGCTCATTCCGCATAGTCAGTGTCACCCCGCGCGTTGGGACGTTGCCAGGGACGTTCTACCCACTGCGGGACGTCCCGAAGTGGGAAACGTACGACGTTCCTACGTCCTGGTGGAGGGCGCGAAGATCGCTCCCATGACCGAGCCAACGAGATACGCCGCAGCACCGGTTGTACTGCCTTTACGCCTGGACCTGGAGCCCGCGCCCGTAGACGGTTGCGACGTGTGCACGGCGCTGGCCAAGCACCGGGCGGAGGCACGGAAGCGCGGAGACAGGTCGGCGGCGTCCGATTGCAACGTCGAGATGCGCCGTCACCCCGGTCACCCCGACACCAAGTTGGAAGAGATGGTGTCCGCTCTGCCGATATGCGCCGATGCCTTGCAGGATGCGGTCGGTGAGGCCCCGGAGCATCCGGAGGGCGCGTCACCCGCGTCGTAAGACCCCCGCGAGTGAACCCTCGCAGGGGCTGTCCTCTCAGGGACCGGCCGACGGGTCGCTCCGGGCGCGCATCGATGCCGCGCCCAGAGCGGTGCCTTCGCTACTCGTCGCCGTCGTAGTGCTCGTACCGGCCGTGATGGCTCACGATGCCTTCGGACATGGCGGCACCTCCTCTCCGCACGTGCGGGTGAGTAATACCTATGGACGCACCCCGCTCCTGCTGCGGCAACACGTGAGTCGGTCATTCCGCTGAGCGAAGTGATACCGGCTACTGGGATGGCAGGGGAATGCGGCACTGCGACCGGCCAGGGAAACAGCGGCTCCGGGATGCAGAGGACCGACCATGCGCACCGACCCACCGGCATCGGCCCTCTCCCGCCCCTCTCCCACCCACCCACGGGAGGGGACGGGTCGGAGGGGCAGGGGTGTGCCGGACGTAAAGCGAAGCAGTCCGGCACACCCCTGCCCCGGAGGCCCGTCACCGCACCCGACAGCCCCGCGCAGCGGACAACAAAGCAAGCGCCGCCAGGCGCAAAAAGGCGAACCCCTACGGCGGGAAAGCCGACAACGTGGGGATCAGCGCCGCGACGCGCCCAGCACCGCCCCCGCGCTGGCCACCACCACCAGCCCGATCGCCAGCCACTCGACCCACCCCAGCGCCTGCCCCAGCACCAGGAATCCGGCCGTGGCCGCCGCGGCCGGCTCCAGGCTCATCATCACCGCGAACCCGGACGCGGGCAGCTTCCGCAGCGCCAGCAGCTCCAGCGTGTACGGCATGACCGACGACAGCAGCGCCACGGCCGCCCCCAGCCCCACCGTCACCGGGTCCAGCAGCGCCGCCCCGGCGCTCGCGACCCCGAGCGGCAGACTCAGCACCGCCGCCACCGTCATCGCCAGCGCCAACCCGTCCGCCTGCGGAAACCGCTGCCCGGTGCGCGCCGACAGCAGGATGTACGCGGCCCACAACCCACCGGCGGCCAGCGCGAAACCGGCCCCGGTGAGATTCAGCCCGTCGAGCCCTGCACGCCCCAGCAGCACCACACCGCCCAGCGCCAGCACCGCCCACACCACGCTCAGCAGCCGCCGCGACGTCACCACGGAGAGGATCAGCGGGCCGAGGAACTCCAGGGTGACCGCGGCCCCGAGCGGAATCCGGTCCAGCGCCTGGTAGAAAAGCGAGTTCATCGCGACCAGCGCGACACCGAAGGCGACGACCGTCGCCCAGTCACCCCGCGTGTGGCCCCGCACCTTCGGCCGGCAGGCGACGAGCAACACCAGCGCCGCCACGACCAGCCGCAAGGTGACGACACCCAGCGCACCGGCCCGCGGGAACAGCAGCACCGCCACCGACGCCCCGAACTGCAGCGAGACGATCCCGCCGATGACCAGCCCCACCGACACCAGCCGGCCCCGCGCCCGCGCCGCGCCCATATCGCCCACCCCATGGGCCGCGGCCACCGCCTCGGCCGACCGCACCTCGGGCGAGGGCGGCACGGACTGCGGTATCGGGGCATCGGCTGACCCGGCGGAAGGCTCACCGGAAGCAGAAGGAACAACGGAATCAGAAGGATCAACGGAAGCGGAAGGCGACTTTGCGGACGACCCGAACGGCGCGGAGGAAGCATTCACGTCCCCACGCTACGACCCGCGTTCGCGCACGTGAAATGCCGTTTCGCCGGTTGTTATGCTCCGCACGCATGAGCATCGAGCTGCGCCATCTCCGCTGCTTCCTCGCCATCGCCGACACCCTCAGCGTGACCCGCGCCGCCGAACGCCTGCACCTCACCCAGCCCGCCGTCTCCCGCACGCTCCGCCGGCTGGAGGAGACGCTGGGCGTCCGCCTCGTCGAGCGCACCACCCACCACCTCGCCCTCACCCCGGACGGCCTCGCCTTCCGCGACCGGGCGGCGCTCGCCGTCTCCGCCTTCGACCGCGCCCTCGCCTACGGCCGCCGCACCGGCTGGCCGCTCCGCCTGGGCCACGCCTGGTCGGCGGCGGGCGCGGACACCACCACCCTGCTGCGCCGCTGGCACGAGGAGCACCCGGAGACGCCCCTGGAACTCCTCCGGATCGACGACCGCACCGCCGGCCTCGCCCGCGGCGACGTGGACGCGGCCCTGCTCCGGGGCGAGGTCACCACCCCCGGCCTGCGCACCGAGCAGCTGACGACCGAGCCCCGGGTGGCCGGCCTCCCCGTCGACGATCCCCTGGCCGCCCGCCCCACCCTCTCCCTGGCCGATCTCGCCTCCCGCACCCTCGCCCTCAACACGGTCTCCGGGATCACCACCCTCGACCTCTGGCCGCCCGGCGCCCGCCCCTCCTCCACGATCACCATCGGCAACACCGACGACTGGATCGCCGCCATCACCGGCGGCCGGGCGGTGGGCGTCACCACCTCCGCCACCGCCGGTATGCACCCGCACCCGGCGATGGCGTACGTGCCGCTGACCGACGCCCCGCCCGTCCCCGTCGTGATCGCCTGGCACGACGGCCCGGGCCACCCCCGCATCCCGGACCTGGTCACCCTGGCGCACGAGGTCATGAGCCAGGCATGAGCGTGAGCCAGGCATGAGGCAGCCATAGCTACGTCACGCGTCCCGGGCCGCCGCAGGTTCAGGCTCGGTCTCGGGCCCCGGCTTCTCCTGCCGCCCCTGCGCGTTCTCGGTGCGCTGAGCAGAGTCGCCCCATCGAGCAGAGTCGGGCGACCGAGCGGAATTGCGCGACAGAGCAGAGTTACGCGACCGAGCGGAACTTCGCGACAACCACCCCTGGAGCAGCGGCAGCAGCAGCACCATGAGGAACAGCCGCAGCGTCTGCACACTGGAGATCAGCCCCATGTGCGCATCGCTGGTCGACGCGCTGGCGAGGACCGCGTTGATACCGCCGGGCGTCGTCGCGAGGTAGGCGTCGGCCCGGCTCACCCCCAGCAACGGGGCCAGCCCGACGGCGATCCCCCCGATGACACCGCAGAGCAGCAGGATGGCGCCCAGCACCAGCGGGATCATGCGCCGCACCGCGTGTACGGTCTCGCGGTCGAAGCGCAGACCCACCTCCAACCCGACGAGTACCAGCAGCGTCTCCTTGAACAGGCCCGCCGGCGAATAGCCGTGCGTCAGACCGAGCGCCGTAACGGCCGCGGAGAGCAGCATGGGCCCCAGGAGAGCCGCACTGGGCAGCCTGATGCGCCGGGCCAGACGCAGGCCGACTGCGGCCAGGACGAGGGTGATGGACAACCCGGCCAGCTGATCGCCCCGGGGCACCAGGACCCAGGACCATCCGGCGGTGGCGCTCGCACCACCGCCGTCCTCCGCGCCGCCGGCCGCGGGGTCGGCGATGAGCATGGCCACCAGCGGCGCGGCGGCCGAAATCACGGCGACACGGGTGTACTGCATAAACGCCACGACCCGGGAATCCGCGCCCATGTCCTTCGCGCACGACGTCACGGCGACCGACCCTCCGGCGATCATTCCGAGCGTCGCGGTGAGCCGGTCCATGCGGCCGGTCCGCGCGATCATGACGGCAATTCCGACACTGAGGACGGTCGTCACCAGCGTGAGCATCGTCAGCGGAAGCATGGCGCCGGCCACGTCGCGCAGGACCGAGATCTGGAGATAGGCGCCGATCATGACGCCGATGAGGGCTTGCACGCCCTGGTCGACGGTCTTCGAGAGATGGTGCTGCCGTCTGCCCCGCAAGGCGATCACGGCCCCGACCAGCAGCCCGAGGAGGAGTTGGGGCGACGGGGCGCCCAGGGGCTCCAGGACCGCCGAGACGGCAAGGATTCCCACCGTCACGCACCCGATTCCCATGGGGCCGTCGAGTGCATTCCGGACCCGGCTCAGAAACCGCTCAGCTACGCGCATTAGACCATCTCCGACATTCGGCGTAAGCCAGTGGCCATCATGAACGTCTAGAGGTTTCCAATAGGTGAATCCGCCTTTTCGTTCCCATGAATGAGCTTTCCGCGAGAGACGCGAACGAGCGACGTGAAATAGCCGCGCGCAAGCCGGCCGAGCCGGTGAAACGCGCTCCAGTGACGAGCCGGCCGCGTACGGTAGCCGGGCGCCGACCCCTCACCCCTCCCCCGATCCCTCCCCCAGCCCCTCCGCCAGCACCTCTGCCAGATGCCGGCCCCGGCGCTCTCCCAGCTGGGCGAGTTGGGTCCGGCACGAGAAGCCGTCCGCGAGGATCTCGGCGTCCGGCCCCGCGGCCCTTACGGCGGGGAGGAGTTGTTCCTCGGCGCAGGCCACCGAGACGTCGTAGTGGCCGCGTTCGAAGCCGAAGTTGCCGGCCAGGCCGCAGCAGCCACCGCTCAACGTCCCGGTCAGGCCGGCGCGTTCGCGGAGCCGGCGGTCGGCGGCGTCGCCGAGGACAGCGTGCTGGTGGCAGTGGGTCTGGCCGGCGACCGGACGGTCGATGCGGGGCGGGGCCCAGTCGGGGGCCAGTTCCTCCAGTACCTCGGCGAAGGTGCGGACGGCGGCGGCGAGCCGGGCGGCCCGGGGGTCGTCGGCGAGCAGCTCCGGCAGGTCCGTACGGAGCGCCGCGGCGCAGCTCGGTTCGAGGACGACCAGGGGGCGGCCGGGGCGCACCAGGGGGCCGAGCACCTCCACCGTCCGGCGCATAACGGCCCGGGCCCGGGTGAGCTGGCCGGTGGAGACGTAGGTCAGGCCGCAGCAGAGGCCGGGGCGGTGGAGGCGGGACAGCGGGAGCGAGGGGCGGGCCGCCGGCAGGGGCGCGGTGGGCGGGAGCAGGGGGCGTAGGCCGGCGGCCTCCAGGACGCGGACGGCGGCGCGGCCCACCTCCGGGGAGAGGTAGTTGGTGAACGTGTCGGGCCAGAGGACGACCGTGCGGCCGGACGCCGGCGCACCCGCCGCGGCACGCCTGCGCCACCACCACCGGCGGAAGCTCTCCCCCGCGAGCGCCGGGATCTCCCGCTCCGGGGCGATGCCGGCGAGCCGCTTGGCGGCCGCGGCCAGCGGGGTGCGGGCGAGGGCGTTGAGCACCGGTGCGGCGGGGGCGGCGGCGCGCAGCCACTGGGGCAGGCGCCCCATGGTGTAGTGGGCGGCGGGGCGGATCCGGCCCGCGTAGTGGTGGTGCAGGAACTCCGCCTTGTAGGTGGCCATGTCGACGCCCACGGGGCAGTCGCTGCGGCAGCCCTTGCAGGACAGGCAGAGGTCGAGGGCGTCGCGCACCTCCGGGGAGCGCCAGCCGTCGGTGACCACCTCGCCGGCCAGCATCTCGTGCAGCAGCCGGGCGCGGCCGCGGGTGGAGTGCTGCTCCTCGCCGGTGGCCCGGAAGGACGGGCACATGACGTCCGCCGATCCCGAACCGAGCTTCTCCGTACGGCACTTGGCGACGCCGACGCAGCGGCGGACGGCGGCGGAGAAGTCGCCGTCGTCGTGCGGATAGCCGAACTCCACCGGGACCGGGCGCTTCGGCAGCGGGGCGAAGCGGAGGTTGTCGTCGAGGCGGTCGGGGCGGACCAGCATGCCGGGATTGAGGCCCGCGGCCGGATCCCAGAGGTCCTTGAACCGGCCGAAGAGGCCGACCAGTTCGTCGCCGTACATCGCCGGGAGGAGTTCGGCGCGGGCCTGGCCGTCGCCGTGCTCACCGGAGAGCGAGCCGCCGTGCGCCACCACCAGGGCGGCGAGGTCGGTGGAGAACTCCCGGAAGCGGCGGACGCCGGGCGGCGTGAGCAGGTCGAAGTCGATCCGGACGTGGATGCAGCCGTCGCCGAAGTGGCCGTAGGGGGTGCCGCGCAGGCCGTGCTGGGCGAGGAGTGACCGGAAGTCCCTGAGATAAGGACCCAGTTGGGCGGGCGGCACGGCGCAGTCCTCCCAGCCGGGCCACGCCTCGCTGCCGTCCAGCAGACGGGTCGCGGTGCCGGAGGCGTCCTCGCGGATGCGCCACAGGGCGCGCTGGCCGGCCGGGTCGGTGACGAGGGTGTGGCCGGTGGCGCCGTCGGCCCGCGCCGCGCGGCACAGCGCCTCGGCCCGGGCGACGGCTTCGGCGCGGCTCGCCCCGCCGGTCTCGACGAACAGCCAGGCGCCGCCGTCCGGCAGCCCGGCGGCGCCCTTGCCGACGAGATCGGCGGCCATGCCCTCGACGGTCAGCGGATGATGCGGGAGAAGGGTGTGCGCGGCCTCGGCGGCGGCGCTCTCGTCGGGGTAGGCGAGGACGGCCAGCGCGCGGGCCGCGGGGGCCTCGACGAGCCGGACGGCGGCCTCGGTGACGACACCGAGGGTGCCCTCGCTGCCGGTGAGGGCGCGGGCCAGGTCGGTGCCGGCCTCGGGGAGCAGGGCGTCCAGGGCGTAGCCGGAGATGCGGCGCGGGAGGCCGGCCGGATAGCCGGTGCGCAGCAGCGCCAACTCCCCGTCCACCAGGGCCTTGACGCCGTCGCGCAGGCGCGGCGGGAGGCCGGTGGGGCGGCCTTCGGGGTCGGTGCCGCGGCCGGCCCGGACCGCCTCGCCGCCGTAGGTGAGCACCTCCAGGGTGCGGACGTTGTCGGCGGTGGTGCCCCAGGCCACGGAGTGGGAGCCGCAGGAGTTGTTGCCGATCATGCCGCCGAGGGTGCAGCGGCTGTGGGTGGAGGGGTCGGGGCCGAAGGTCAGGCCGTGCGGGGCGGCCGCGGCCCGGAGGTCGTCGAGGATGACGCCGGGCTGGACGACGGCGGTGCGGGCCTCGGGGTCCAGCGCGACGATCCGGCGCATATGGCGGGTGAAGTCCAGGACGACGCCGATGCCGGTGGCCTGCCCGGCGATGCTGGTGCCGGCGCCGCGCGGCACCACCGGGACGCCGCGGGCACGGCAGATCCGCAGCGCCGCGGCGACGTCCTCGGCGTCCCGGGGTGCCACCACCACCTCCGGGACCCGCCGGTAGTTGGACGCGTCCATCGTCATCAGGGCGCGGTCCGCGGCGGCGGCCGAGACCTCGCCCCGTATGGCCGTGGCCAGCTCGCGCGCCAGGTCCCGGCGGGCGGTCGCCGCCCGGTCCGCCGCCCTCCCGACCGTGCCGGGTCCGCTCGTGCCGGGTCCGCTCGTACCCGATCCGTCGTCGTTCCGCTCGTCCGTCTTGCCTGTCCTGTCTGTCTTGCTCGTCTCCCTGCGATCAGCCATGTACCCAGAGTGCCCGGAAAGGGCGGGGGCCGATCAAGGGCTGTGGATAACTGCGTCGCCGCCCCTAGCATGGAACGCATGAGCGACGACGCATCCGGTGGCACGTCCCACCACACGGTCCACCACAGCTCCCACCACTCGTCGGACGATTACTCCCCCTGGCAGCCGCACCATTCGTCCGGCCACCCGTCGTCGCTGGACACGTTGCGCCGCGCGGCCCGCTGGGAGACCCTCGCCATCCTCGTGGCACTGGTCGTCCTGGCGGCCGTCTTCAGCTAGCCGGGCCGGCACCGGCGTCAGCCAGCCGGGCGCGCGCCGGCCCACGGGAGGAAGCGGCGGACCCGTCTCACACTCCGTACGGATGGAAGCGGAACACGTTCTCCGGGTCGTGGGCGGCCTTGAGGTACGCCAGCCGGGACCGGGCCGCCGTGCCGTGGGTGCTGCGGGCCACCTCGGCCGCGTCCGCCCGCCCCCGCTGCTCGCCGAGGAGGAAGTTGACGCTGCGGCCGAGCCGCCAGGGCTCCACGGCCGCCAGCACCTCGGCGTGTACGGCCCGCACGGTCGCCAGGTCGCCCTCGGGGTCGGCGTCGCCCAGCGGGGAGAGCACCCGCAGCGCGAACCGGGCCTCCCGATGGCCCACCGCACCGGCCCCACCGCCGCCCACCGGGCCGGTCGCCAGCGCGCCGCCCAGGTGGTTCAGCTGCGCCACCACCATCACCGGGGCGGCCGGCCCGGCCAGCTTCGCCACCCGGTGCAGCGCCGCCGCGTCGAGGTCGCCGAGCAGCACGTTGTCGCCGTTGTAGGCGTGCGGGTCGCTGGGGTCGCGGTGGACGCTGTGCGACTCCTCGTAGGGCATCTCGCGCAGGTCGTCGGCGACCGCCGGGCCGACCGCGCGCAGCGGCGCCACCAGGCGCTCGCCGTCCTCGGCGGTGCCGGTGAACGCGATCCGGATCTGGAGGAGGTGGCGGCCGCGCAGCGGGGCCGGCAGCTGCGGCAGGTCGGGGTAGACGATCAGGCCGAGCGAGGAGGTCAGGGTGTCCGGGACGGTCTCGGTCCAGCGCAGGTACGCGGCCAGCGCGGCGTCGATCTGCTCGGCGCCGAAGACGAGTTGACCACCGTAGAGCCGCGCCACCGGCACCAGCCCGAACTCCATGCCGGTGACCACCCCGAGGCCGTGCCCGCCGCCGAGCAGCCCCCAGAAGAGGTCGGGTTCGGTCTCGGCGGTCACCCGTACCCGGCGCGCGTCCGCCGTGACCAGGTCGATCGCCCGGACATGGTCGGCGGCGAAGCCATAGGTGCGGGCCAGCACCCCGACGCCGCCGCCGAGGGTGTACGAGACCACGCCGACGCCGGGCGAGGAGCCGTTGAGCGGGGCGAGCCCGTACGGCGCGGCGGCCTCGACGACCTGGCCCCAGACGACGCCCGCGGCGACCCGCGCGGTGCCGGCCGCGGGGTCCACGGTGACGTCGGTCATCCGCCGGGTGCTGATGAGCAGCCCGCCGTCGGTGGCGGTGGACAGCCCGTGCCCGGTGGCCTGGACGGCGACCGGCAGCCGCTGGGCGCGGGCGAAGCCGACCGCGGCGGCCACGTCGGCGGCGTCCACCGCGCCGACGATGACAGCGGGGCGGTGCCGGTAGCCGGCCTGGAATCCGGAGCGCTCGGCGTCGTATCCCTCGTCACCGGGGCGGAAGACTGGGCCACGGACCTGCCGTACGAGGTCGGCGACGGTGTCCGGGGCGGGCCGACCAGGCCGGGCGGGCCGGGCGGACACGGTGGTCGGTCGGTGCGGGGCGGTGGCGAGTGCGTCGGTCGTCGTCATGCGCCGCACTCTCCGGCAATAACCTGACACCCGCCGTCATATTTAGAACGCGGCCTTAGAACGCGGCTTTAGAACGCGGCTTTAGAACGCGGCCGAATACTCAGAACTCAGAACGCAGCCGAAGAGCGGGACACCACCCGGCGGCATACCACCCGACGGGATATAACCCGGGGGTGAAGGCCGACCGACTGCTCTCGATCCTGCTCCTCCTCCAGACCCGCGGCCGGGTACCGGCGAGCGAACTGGCCGCCCGCCTGGAGGTCTCCACCCGCACCGTCTACCGCGACATCGAGGCGCTGTCGGCATCCGGGGTACCGGTCTACGCCGAGCGCGGCCGGCACGGCGGGATCGCGCTGCTGCCCGGCTACCGCACCGACGTCACCGGGCTGACCACCGACGAGGCCCGGGCGCTGTTCGTGCTGGCGGCGCAGGGCGCACACCACGCGCTCGGCCTCGACGAGGCGCTGGGCTCGGCGCTGCGCAAGGTGATGGCGGCGCTGCCCGCTCCGCACCGCCCGGCCGCCGAACTCGTCGGCCGCCGCGTCCTGGTGGACCCCGACCGCTGGCTGAGCGGGCCCCGCCCGGCGGTGGACCTGGACGAGCTGCAGACCGCCGTCTTCACCGACCGGCGGCTGCGCATCCGTTACCGCCACAGCGGCGAGCCCCGCCCGCGCACGTACACCGTCGATCCGTACGGGCTGGTCGCCAAGGCCGGCACCTGGTACCTGGTCGCCGACCGGCGCGGCCGGCCGCAGCTGTTCCGGGCCGACCGGGTGGCCTCGGCGACCGTCACCGACGCCCCGGTGCGGCGGCGGCCGGGCGCCGAACTGGCGGACGTCTGGGCGCACTTGCGGCAGCAGGTGGAGGAGCGGCCGGCGCCTGTACGGGTGACCGCCCGGATCCGCCGGGAGCGACTGGACATGGCGGTACGGATCCTGGGCCCCATGCTGACCGCGCCGCCTCGGACGCAGGCCGACGGGGAACTCCGGGCGGAAGAACCGGACGACAGGGCGGACGACTGGGCCATCCTGGAACTCGGATACCCCGTCCTCTCCGCCGTCCGCCAGCTGCTCCAGTTCGGCGACTCCCTGGAGGTCCTGGACCCTCCCGAGGCACGCCGCGTCCTGGCCGACGCCGCGGCCGCGCTCACGCACCTCTACGCGGCAGACCGCCCTTGAGGCGTGCCCAACGGGCCGGCTGCGCCCACGACATCCCGCGCACCCGCGACACCCCGCGTCCACACTCCGCGCCCACACCCACGTCCACACTCCGACCAGCCGTCATCTCACCCGCTGGACGCGCCACCCGGCCCCCGCGCGACCCCTTAGGCTGCCCCCGTGGCTGATATCGAGATCCCCGCTGACATCAAGCCCGCCGACGGACGCTTCGGCGCGGGCCCCTCCAAGGTGCGTACGGAGGCGCTCGACGCGCTGGCCGCCACCGGCTCCTCGCTGCTCGGCACCTCGCACCGCCAGGCCCCGGTCAAGAACCTGGTCGGCAAGGTGCGGCAGGGCGTGCGCGACCTCTTCCAGCTCCCCGAGGGCTACGAGGTCATCCTGGGCAACGGCGGTTCCACCGCGTTCTGGGACATCGCGACGCACGGCCTGATCGAGAACAAGTCGCAGCACCTCTCCTTCGGCGAGTTCTCCTCGAAGTTCGCCAAGGCCGCCAAGCTGGCCCCCTGGCTCGCCGAGCCCACCGTCATCGCCAGCGACCCGGGCACCCACCCGGAGCCGGTCGCCGAGGCGGGCGTGGACGTCTACGCCTTCACCCACAACGAGACCTCGACCGGTGTCGCGGCCCCGATCCGGCGGGTGGCCGGCGCCGACGAGGGCGCGCTGGTGCTGGTCGACGCGACCTCCGGCGCCGGCGGCCTCCCGGTGGACATCTCCCAGACCGATGTCTACTACTTCGCGCCGCAGAAGTCCTTCGCCTCGGACGGCGGCCTCTGGCTCGGCGTCTTCTCCCCGGCCGCCCTGGAGCGCGCCCGCGCGATCCACGCCTCCGGCCGCCACGTCCCGGAGTTCTTCTCGCTGCCCACCGCGATCGACAACTCCCTGAAGAACCAGACGTACAACACCCCCTCCCTCGCCACCCTCTTCCTGCTCAACGAGCAGCTGGAGTGGATCAACGGCCAGGGCGGCCTGGACTGGTCGGTCCGCCGTACCGCCACCTCCTCGCGCACCCTCTACGGCTGGGCCGAGGACTCCAAGCACGCCACCCCCTTCGTCACCGACCCGGCAAAGCGCTCGCAGGTCATCGGCACGATCGACTTCAACGACGACATCGCCGCGCCGACGATCGCCAAGACGCTGCGCGCCAACGGCATCGTCGACACCGAGCCGTACCGCAAGCTCGGCCGCAACCAGCTGCGGATCGCAATGTTCCCGGCCATCGACCCGGCGGACGTCGAGGCCCTGACGGCCTGCATCGACTACGTCATCGACCGCCTCTGACCACACCCTCTGACGCCACCACCGCACCAACACGGACGGACCCCGGCAAACACGGCGCACAGCGCCCCGCCGGGGCCCGTCCGCATGCCGGCACGGTCCGGATGTGCCTCCATAGAGGCATGAAGACCTCCCCCAGCCCCGGGCTCGCCCCCTTTGAGCGGCAGACGACGATCCTGCTGACCACGTACAAGAGGGACGGCACCGGGGTCGGTACCCCGGTCAATGTGGCGGTGGACGGCGATCGCGCCTACTTCCGGACCGTCGGCGGGGCCGGCAAGGTCAAGCGGATCCGGAACTTCCCCGAGGTGGAGTTCTGCGCGTCGACGTGGCGCGGGCGGCCGATCGGACCGGCCGTGCGGGCCCGGGCCCGGCTGCTCGGTCCGGACACCCGCGAATTCCGGCGCGCCGAGCGGTCGTTGACCCGCAAGTACCCGCTGATCCACGGTCTGGTGGCGCCGCTCGTCCACCGGCTGCGCGGGGAGCGGACGCTCCACTACGAGCTGCGGCTGATCGAGGACGCGCCCCCACCCGGCTAGGACGTAGCCCGGCGGCGTGGCCAGCGTCACGTACCCGGCGGTAGCGTTCTCGGTCATCATGGCCGGATGAGGATCATGTGCGTCGGGGACTCGATGACGATCGGCAGCTCCGGCGACTTCACGTGGCGCTACCGGATGTGGCAGCACCTCGCGGCCACGTACCCCGGCCCCTTCGCTCTCGTCGGCCCGCGCACCGGCCTCCACGACCCGGCCACCGGCGCCGCGGACTCCGCCGCCTACGCCGACCCGGCCTTCCCCGAGAAGGCCCGCCGCCACCTGGCCGGCTGGGGCGAGGGCTGGCTGCACATGGCGCCGGTGATCGAGGACGCGGTCCGCGCGCACCGGGCCGACACCCTGCTGGTCTCGCTGGGCCTGATAGACCTCGGCTTCTACACCGACCCCGAGCAGACGGCGGAGAACGTCCGGCGCTTCGTGGCCGGCGCGCGGGCCGCCCGGCCGCGGGTCAGGGCGGTGCTGATGCCCGTGATACCCAACGTACGGGCCCTGGGGGACCCGGAGTTCGGCGCCCAGTGCACCCGCCTCAACGAGCTGCTGGCCAAGGCGGTGGCCGACCTCTCCACGCCCGCCTCGCCGCTGCTGCTGGCCTCCGAGCCGGCCGGCTGGCACCTCGACCGGGCGACCTACGACGGCACCCACCCCTCGCCGCTCGGCGAGCACCTGCTGGCCGGGGCGTTCGCCGACGCACTGCACCAGGCGTGGGACGTCGGCGGCCCGTACGCGCCCTGACCCCCTGTCCCCTTGCTTCGAGCGCGCTCCAGCGGCTTGGGTGAACGGCCATGGAGTACACGCAGCTGGGACGCACCGGACTCAAGGTCAGCCGCATCGTCCTCGGAACGATGAACTTCGGGCCGCACACCGACGAGGCCGGCAGCCACCGCATCATGGACGCCGCGCTGGACGCGGGCGTCAACTTCCTCGACACCGCCAACGTCTACGGGTTCGGCGAGAACAAGGGCCGCACGGAGGAGATCATCGGCTCGTGGTTCGCCAAGGGAGGCGCGCGGCGGGACAAGACCGTGCTGGCCACCAAGGTGTACGCGAACATGTCGCCGGCCGGCCCGCCGGCCTGGCCCAATCACGACAAGCTCTCCGCGCTCAACATCCGGCGCGCGGTGGACGCCAGTCTCCGGCGGCTGGGCACCGACCACATCGATCTCTACCAGTTCCACCACGTCGACCGGGACACCCCCTGGGACGAGATCTGGCAGGCCGTCGACGTCCTCGTCCAGCAGGGGAAGATCCTCTACGCGGGGTCGTCCAACCACGCCGGCTGGCATATCGCCCGGGCCAACGAGGCGGCCGCGCGCCGCGGTTCGTACGGCCTGGTGAGCGAGCAGTGCCTCTACAACCTCTTCGAGCGGCGGGCCGAGATGGAGGTCATCCCGGCCGCCCGGGGCTACGGACTGGGCGTGATCCCCTGGTCGCCGCTGCATGCCGGGCTGCTGGGCGGGGTGCTCCGCAAGCAGCGGGAGGGCACCGGGTCGGCCCGCTCGGCCTCGGGCCGGACCGCGGACGCGCTGGCCAGGCCGGCGGTCCGGGCGCAGATCCAGTCCTACGAGGACCTGGTCGGCGAACACGGCCTGGAGCCGGGCGAGGTGGCGCTGGCGTGGCTGCTCACCCGGCCCGGGGTGACCGGGCCGATCGTGGGCCCGCGCACCGCCGAACAGCTCGCCTCCGCGGTGCGCGCGGTCGGGCTGGAACTGCCGGCGGAGCTGCTGGCGGGCCTGGACGCGGTCTTCCCGGGGCCGGGGCCGTCGCCGGAGGCGTTCGCCTGGTGAGGCGGGCGGCCGGCGTCAGCGCAGCGCCGCCGCCACGACGACGACGATCAGCAGCACGGCGAGCAGCCCGGACATGATCCGGTTACGGGTCTTGGGATCCACCCTTTGAGCGTAACCGGGGCGGAACCGGGCGCCGCACCGGCCCGGCCCGCCACGGCGCCCGGGGCCGGGCCCGGCTCAGCCGCCCAGCGGCCACCGGGCGACCGGCTCGTAGTGCGGCTGGGCGCCGGGGACGCCGGGCGCCGGCGGGTGGCTGCGCATCAGCGCCATCTCCTGGACCGTCCAGGGGCTGCCGGCGAAGTCGGCGAGGGCCGCCGCGTACGGGACGAGGTCGAGGTGGCCGGTGCGGCTCCGGGCGAGGGTGAGGTGCGGGGTGTACGGGCGGTGCTCGCCCATCCGCAGGCCCGTCCGGCGGCCGGCCGCCTCGGCGGCGTCCGCGAGGTGCCGCATCGCGGGCCGGTCGCCGTCCGCGCCGGCCCACACCACCCGGTCGCCGAACCGCCCGCCGCCGGCGATCCGCAGCTCGTACGGCGCGTGCCGGCCGGCGGCCCGGGCCAGCCGCTCGTGGAGTTCGGGCAGGTACGCGTCGGGCACCTCGCCGTAGAAGGCGAGGGTGAAGTGCCAGCCGTCGTGGCCGGTCCAGCGCAGCCGGTCGGCGTCCGGCAGCCGCTTCAAGTGGCCCACCACCGAGGCGAGTTGGCCGAGGGCACGGTCCGGGGGCAGCACGGCGGCGAAGAGTCTCATGGGGCCAGTGTTGCCCCCGCCTCGCCACCGTGCCCGCCGAACGGCCCGGCGCGCCGCGCTACGCCGCGGCCGCCAGTTTCTGCTCCGGGGCCTCGTCGCCCACCCCGGCGGAGCCCATGCGCGGCACGAACGCCACGTGCTGGTGGCCGCGCCGCAGGTCGATCTTGAGGCGGAGTCCGCCGGCCCGGGCCAGGGCCAGGCCGACCAGGGCCGCGGCCGCCATGGAGACCACGCCGCCGGCGAGGAAGCCGAACCGCGGGCCGTAGGTGTCGGTGACCCAGCCGACCAGCGGCGCGCCCAGCGGCGTACCGCCCATGAAGACCATCATGAACAGGCTCATCACCCGGCCGCGCATCGCCGGGTCGGTGGCCATCTGGACGCTGGAGTTGGCGGTGACGTTGATCGTCAGGCCGACCAGGCCGATCGGGGCGAGCAGTGCCGCGAAGACCCAGAAGCCGGGCGCCAGCGCCGCGACGCACTCCAGCAGGCCGAAGACCAGCGCCGCGCCGACCAGCGTCCGCAGCCGGGAGCCGGAGCGGCGGGCCGCGAGCAGCGCGCCGATCAGCGAACCGGCCGCCATCAGGCCGTTGAACAGCGCGTAGGTCCCGGCGCCGGCGTGGAAGACCTTGTAGGTGAAGGCGGTCAGCCAGATCGGGAAGTTGAAGCCGAAGGTGCCGATGAAGCCGACCAGGACGATGGGCCAGATCAGTTCGGGGTGCCGGCGGACGTAGGCCAGGCCCTCCCGCAGCTGGCCCTTGCTGCGCGGGACGGGGTCCGCCTTGTGGAGCTCGGCGGTGCGCATCATCAGCAGGCCGGTGAGCGGGGCGAGGAACGACAGGCCGTTGAAGAGGAACGCCCAGCCGCTGCCGAAGGCGGTGATCAGCACGCCGGCGACGGCCGGGCCGATCAGCCGGGCGGACTGGAAGTTGGCGGAGTTCAGGCTGACGGCGTTGCGCAGGTCCCGCCGGCCGACCATCTCGGAGACGAACGCCTGCCGGGCCGGGTTGTCGACGACGGTGACCAGGCCGAGCAGGAAGGCGCCGGCGTAGACGTGCCAGACCTGGACCTGGCCGCTGAGGGTGAGCCCGGCCAGCGCCAGGCCGGTCAGGCCCATCGCGGACTGGGTGCACAGCAGCAGCTTGCGCTTGGCGAAGCGGTCGGTGAGCACGCCGCCGTAGAGGCCGAGGAGGAGCATCGGCAGGAACTGCAGCGCGGTGGTGATGCCGACCGCGCCGGACGAGCCGGTGAGGCTGAGCACCAGCCAGTCCTGGGCGATGCGCTGCATCCAGGTGCCGGTGTTGGAGACCACCTGGCCGGTGGCGAAGAGGCGGTAGTTGCGTATCCGGAGCGAGCTGAACATGCCCGTGCGTGCGGGGGCGGCGGGTCCGGTGTCGCGGGTGGGGGTGTCGTCGGGGTTCGGTGCGGGGGCGGAGTGTGCTCCGGTTCCCGTACTCAAAGTGGGTTCGCCTCCTTCAAGGCCCTGCGGCTACAGCTGTGCGAGTTTCTCCAGCACGGGTGCGGCGTCGCGCACCTTGGCCCACTCGTCCGCGTCCAGCCCGGAGGCCAGCTCGGCGAGCCAGGCGTTGCGCTTGCGGCGGCTCTCCTCGAGCATCGCCTCGGCCTGTTCGGTCTGGGTGACCACCTTCTGGCGGCGGTCGTCGGGGTGCGCCTCCATCCGGACCAGCCCCTTGGCCTCCAGCATCGCCACGATCCGGGTCATGGACGGCGGCTGCACGTGCTCCTTGCGGGCCAGCTCGCCGGGGGTGGCGCGGCCGCACCGGGCGAGGGTGCCGAGCACCGACATCTCGGTGGGGCTGAGCGACTCGTCGACCCGCTGGTGCTTCAGTCGGCGCGCGAGCCGCATCACGGCGGACCGCAGGGAATTCACGGCGTCAGCGTCGGCGCCGTTGGACAGTTCCGGCATGGTCTTTAGCATAGCTCATTAGCCTCTCTAAGGAAAGTGCCGGTCAGCTCCCTCGCGAGGAGGAACCAGACCTCACCCATACGAGTGAGGACGTCGCCAAAAGCGACACACCTGACCACGCCGTGCGGGGACCGTGTCGGCATGGGATCGGGAGTGCTCAGCCTGCGCATGGACGGGGAGCTGCTGGAGCGCCTTCGGCAGCATGCCGCAAAACGCGGAATGAGCGTCCAGGACTATGTCGTCCGGACGCTCATTCGCGAGGATTTCGATGAACGGCTGTCGAGCGCGGTCGACGCGACCGAGCAGCTGCACGGCTGGGGCCCGGCGCCCAGACCCTCGTAGGAGGCGCCGGGTTTCCGCCTACCTGACCCCGAGCAGCTGCTCGATCGGGTTGAGCAGGAAGTAGACGAGGAAGCAGACCCCGACCGCGTCCAGCAGCCAGGGGATCTCCTTGAAGCGGCCGGTCGCCGTCCGCAGCAGGATGAAGGCGAGTACGCCGATGCCGATGCCGTTGGTGATGCTGTAGGTGAACGGCATCGAGGCGATGGTCAGGAACGCCGGGACGGCGATGGTGAAGTCGCTCCAGTCGATGTCCCGGACGTTCGAGGCCATGATCAGGAAGCCGACGACCAGCAGCGCGGGCGTGGCGGCCTGCGAGGGGACGACGGTGGCCAGCGGCGTGAAGATCAGCGCGAGCAGGAACAGCCCGCCGGTGACGAGGTTCGCCAGGCCCGTGCGGGCGCCCTCGCCGACGCCGGCGGTGGACTCCACGAAGCAGGTGTTGGCCGAGGCCGAGCCGAAGCCGCCGCCGGCCACCGCGATGCCGTCCACCATCAGGATCCGGCCCATGTTGGGCAGGTTGCCGGTCCTGTTGTCCAGCAGCCCGGCCTCCTCGCCGACGCCGATGATGGTGCCCATCGCGTCGAAGAAGCCGGACAGCAGGACGGTGAAGACGAACAGGCAGCCGGTCAGCACGCCGACTTCCCGGAAGCCGCCGAAGAGGCTGATGTGCCCGATGAGTCCGAAGTCGGGCGCGCCGACGATCCGGTCCGGGACGTTGGGGACGGCCAGCCCCCAGGCCGCGTCCGGGATGGTCGCCACCGCGTTGATGACGATCGCGACGACGGCCATGGTGACCATGCCGATCAGGATCGCGCCCTTGGTCTTCCGCACGGTCAGCACGAACATCAGCGCCAGGCCGAGCACGAACACCAGCACCGGCCAGCCCTTGAGCTGACCGCCCTGGCCCAGGCTCAGCGGGACGGTGGTGTGCGCGGCGTCCGGGTTGCGGCTGACGAAGCCGGCGTCCACCAGGCCGACCAGCGAGATGAACAGGCCGATGCCGATCGCGATGGCCCGCCGCAGCCCGCCCGGGATGGCGTCCATCACCCGCTGCCGGAGCCCGGAGGCGACGAGGATCATCAGCACCAGACCGGCGAGCACCACCATGCCCATCGCGTCCGGCCAGCTCATCTTGGGCGCGAGCTGGAGGGAGACCACGGCGTTGATGCCGAGGCCGGCCGCGATGGCGATCGGGACGTTGCCCATCACGCCCATCAGGACGGTGCCCAGACCGGCCATCAGGGCGGTGGCGGTGACCAGCTGGCCGTTGTCGAGGTGGTGGCCGTATTTGTCGACGCCGGCGCCGAGGATGATCGGGTTCAGCACGATGATGTAGGCCATCGCGAAGAACGTGGCCAGTCCGCCGCGCAGTTCGCGGCCGACCGTCGACCCCCGCTCGGAGATCTTGAAGAAGCGGTCGAGGCCGTTCTTGGGCGGCTGGGGGCCGGGACTCTTCACGGCGTCGACCGTGGGGGTCGAGGGCGACATGCAAGACCTCAGTCGTACGGGCCGGGGCAGGCGCGAGGGCCTCGGGGCGCCGTCCGGCGGATCAGACAGGGTCGTGATCCACCGGACGCACCCCGAGGGGACGCGCACAGGCGGCGGGAGAGCAACCAATGAACCGGAACAGTCTGAAGGGATCGGATTGGAGGAAGCAACGATCCGAACCAGTCAGTTCCGGAAAGGTTCAGTATGAATAAACAATTCGTTGATCGCTATCTCCGCGCGTAGACCCGCCGCCCGGAGCCCGTACGCACGCCCACTCGTACGGCCCCGGACCGGCGCCGCCCCCGGCCCCGTAAGCTGATCCCCATGTGGTGGAAGAAGTCCGAACTGCGCGAGGCCCCGGCGCCCCTCGAAGGTCCCGTCGTCGGCACGATCACCGGCGGCACCGTCATCTGGTTCGTGCTCTTCCTCGCCCAGCTGCCCTTCTACGGCTGGTACGCCGACCACGGCCACACCTGGTTCCTGTGGACGTGCCTGACCGGCGGCGGGCTCGGCCTGGTGGGCGTCTGGTACGTGCGCAGGCGGGACGCGGCAATCAAGCGGGCGGCGGCCACCGGCGGGTGAAGCGGGCAATCCGCCCGTAACGTCTAGGGCATGACGGACCCGGCGCAGACCGAAGTCGAGCAACCGGAGCCCGGCGGCGGCCGGCCCGCCGACCGAAGCGGCCGGGAGGCGGCGCGGCACGGACTGACCACCGCCGAGGTCGCCGAACGGGTGGCCAGGGGCGACGTCAACGACGTCCCGGTGCGCTCCTCCCGTTCGACCGCGGACATCATCCGCGGCAACGTCTTCACCCGCTTCAACGCCATCATCGGCGTCCTCTTCGTCATCATCCTGATCGTCGGCCCGCTCCAGGACGGCCTGTTCGGCTTCGTCATCATCGCCAACACCGGCATCGGGATCCTCCAGGAACTGCGCGCCAAGAAGACCCTGGACAGCCTGGCCCTGATCGGCGAGGCCCGGCCGACCGTCCGCCGCGACGGAACCGCCGTGGAGCTGACCACCTCCGAGGTGGTCCTCGACGACGTCATCGAACTCGGCCCGGGCGGCAAGGTGATCGTCGACGGCGAGGTGCTGGAGAGCGACGGCCTGGAGATCGACGAGTCGCTGCTGACCGGCGAGGCGGACCCGGTGGTGAAGAAGCCGGGCGACGCGGTGATGTCCGGCAGCTTCGTCGTCGCCGGCGGCGGCGCGTTCACCGCGACCAAGGTGGGCCGGGCGGCGTACGCGGCGCAGCTCGCCGAGGAAGCCAGCCGGTTCACCCTGGTCCACTCCGAACTGCGCACCGGCATCAGCCGGATCCTCAAGTACGTGACGTGGATGATGGTCCCGACCGCGCTCGGCCTGATCCTCAGCCATCTGCTGACCCTGGGGCTGCCGGGCGACGCCGCGGTCCGCCGGATGGTCGCCGGGATCGTCCCGATGATCCCCGAGGGGCTGGTGCTGCTGACCTCGGTCGCCTTCGCGATCGGCGTGGTCCGCCTCGGCCGCCGGCAGTGCCTGGTGCAGGAGTTGCCAGCCATCGAGGGCCTGGCCCGGGTGGACGTGGTCTGCCTGGACAAGACCGGCACGCTCACCGAGGGCGGCATGGACGTCGGCGAGGTGCGGCCGCTGGACGGCCAGGACCCCGGCCGCGTCCGGCAGGTGCTCGGTGCCTTCGGCGCGTCCGACCCGCGCCCCAACGCCTCCCTCCAGGCAGTCGTCGACGCCTGCCCGGCCCCCGACTCCTGGCGGTGCACCGCCACCCTCCCCTTCTCCTCCGCCCGCAAGTACAGCGGCGCCGCCTTCGAGGAGCCCGGCGGGGAGCGCTCCGCCTGGCTGCTCGGCGCGCCGGACGTGCTGCTGCCCGCCGGCGACCCGCTGCTGCCGGAGATCGACCGGCTCAACGCCCAGGGCCTGCGCGTCCTGCTGCTGGCCCGCGCCGCCCGCCCGCTGGACCATCCCGACGTCGCCCGCGAAGGGCGGCCGACCGCCCTGGTCGTCCTGGAACAGCGGCTGCGCCCGGACGCCCCCGACACCCTGCGCTACTTCGCCGAGCAGGGCGTCCAGGCCAAGGTGATCTCCGGCGACAACGCGGTGTCGGTGGGGGCGGTCGCCGGCAAACTGGGGCTGCCCGGCGCCGACGCGCCCGTGGACGCCCGGCAGCTGCCGCACGACGACCCGGAGGCGATGGCGAAGGCCCTGGAGGAGGGCGCCGTCTTCGGCCGGGTCACGCCGCAGCAGAAGCGGGACATGGTCGGCGCGCTGCAGTCCCGCGGCCACCATGTGGCGATGACCGGCGACGGCGTCAACGACGTGCTGGCCCTCAAGGACGCCGACATCGGCGTCGCCATGGGCGCCGGCTCCGAGGCGACCCGGGCGGTGGCCCAGATCGTGCTGCTGAACAACAGCTTCGCCACCCTGCCGTCGGTGGTCGCCGAGGGCCGCCGCGTCATCGGCAACATCACCCGGGTCGCCACCCTCTTCCTCACCAAGACCGTCTACTCGGTGCTGCTGGCGATCCTGGTGGCCTGCTGCCAGATCCCGTACCCGTACCTGCCGCGGCACCTCACCCTGCTGTCGACGCTGACCATCGGCGTCCCCGCCTTCTTCCTGGCGCTGGCGCCCAACAAGGAGCGCGCCCGCCCGCACTTCGTCCGCCGGGTGATGCGCTACGCCATTCCCTCCGGCCTGATCACCGGCGTCGCGGCCTTCGCCACCTACCTGCTGGCCCGCGTCCACTACACCGGCCCGGACGCCCTCGCCGCCCAGACCAGCGCCGCCACCCTGACCCTCTTCCTCACCGCCCTGTACGTGCTGGCGATCATCGCCCGCCCGTACACCTGGTGGCGGATCGGGCTGGTGCTGCTGATGGGGCTGTGCTTCCTCATCGTCCTCGCGACGCCGTGGCTTCAGCACTTCTTCGAGCTGCGGCTGGTGGGGACGACGATGCCGTGGGCGGCGGTGGCGATCGCCGCGGTGGCGGCGCTGCTGCTGGAGGCCGCCTGGCGGTGGGTGGGGCGGCGCTTCCCGGCGTGAGCCCGGGGCACCCGTACGGCGACGGCCGCCGGACACACCGTCCGACGGCCGCCGCGCCGCTCCTGTCACCCCGGGCCGGGCACCGGACTCAGTCGAACCAGCGCGCCCGGGCCAGCTCGTCGCGCCGCTCCGGGTCCTCCAGCAGCGCCGCGACCTCGAAGCGGCGGGGCCACTGGCCGGCCGCCCAGGCCAGGCCGGCCGCCACGCCCTCCAGCGTCGCGGCGTGCAGGGTGCCGTCCGGCGTCCACCGCCAGTCCAGTTCGACGCCGCCCTCGGGGCCGTCCACCAGCAGTTCCTCGTGCTCGACGTACGTCTCGGGGGTGTCCGGGCCGAGCAGGGCGCGGACCGCCTCCGGGACGTCGTGGACCGTGCCGTCGGAGCGGACCTCCGCGGCGACCGCCTCGCTCAGCCGCCGCACCTGGAACAGCTCGGCCAGCTCCGCGGCGCGGGCCGGCCGCACCGGCAGCAGCGGCCGGCCGCCAGCCAGCGGCATCAGGTCCGGGGCGTCCGCGACCAGCGCGTCCGCCGCGTCCACCACCCGCGGTGCACCGTCCACAATCGCCCGCAGCTCGTCGGGCAGCGTCACCCGGTCCGGGTCGAGATCGGTCAACAGGCCGTAGAGCGCGTGGAGTTGGGAGATCCCGACGCGGCGGTCCGGATCGGCGAGGCGGGCCAGCAGCTCGGCCGCACCGCCCGGCTCGTCCAGCAGCGCGTCCACCGAGGTGCGGACGCCGAGGGCGCGCAGCACCTGGGCGTCGACCCGGCCCGCGTCCGCCGCCTCGTACAGCCCGGCCAGCAGCGGGTCGCCGCCCGCGGCGCGCAGCCCGGCCGGACGGCGCCCGTCCAGCACCGGGTGGCCGCGCAGCCACCACGCGGTGTACGGCCGCACCGACTCGGTGGTGCCGTCCGGCAGCAGCACCCGCACCGGCGCGGTCAGGGCGTCCCGCAGCGGCGGCCGGGAGAGCATCTCCAGCACCCGCGGCCAGGCGCCGTCGGCGACCAGGTCGAGGTCGCGGACGGCGACGAGTTCGGTGACGACCGGCGGCACCGGGCTCTCCGGCAGCGCGTCGAGGAGGTCCTCGCACCACACGTCGACGGCGTCCAGCAGCCCGGCGTCGTCCGGCTCGGGGAAGACGCCGTCCCGCGGCTCCAGTTCGTCCGGGTCGAGCACCACGTCGGTGGCCCGGACCAGCGCGAAGGTGGCCAGCACCCCGACTGCGGTGAGCGGCTGCTCCCCCCACCGCTCCGCCAGATCCGCATCACAGGCGGCGAGTTCCCCCTCTCGGATCACCCGCTCGAAGTCGCTGCCGGGGAAGACCAGTTCGCCCGCCGGCGCCAGTTCGCCGTCCTCGTCGGGCAGCGCCAGAGCGGCCAGCCAGGGCTCGTCGCCGGGCGCCAGATCGGCGTCGCGGACCAGCCCGAGAACCGCCTCGGCCAGCTCCTCCGCACCCAGCGGCACCCCGGCGCCCGGCGCCAGCTCGTCCTCGAAGACGTCGTAGGCGTCCTCGTCGGCGTCCAGCGAGTGGGCGACCGCCGCCCGTACCTGAGGGGTCGTCAGTACGGCGCGGGGGGCGGCGGGGGTGGCACCCAGCTTCTCCAGGAGCGGGTGCACCGCGTCCGGGTGGGCGACCTTGAGGCCGAGCCGGGTCAGGGTGCGGTGCCGCTCGGCGGCCTCGGAGCCGGCGTCCGCGCCGCCGCCGGGCAGCGGCAGCAGCACCTGGCGCGGCCCGATGGCGGTCCGCCCGCCGTCGGCCAGCGGCACCGGGAGGCCGCTGAGCCGGTCCGGGTCGGTGCCGGCCAGCGCGTCGTAGAGCCGCCGCCACCACTCCGGCGCGCGCTCCACGCCCGCCAGCCGGTCGATCATCTCGGTGAGCGGCACCCGCGCCACGCCCAACGCCCGCAGCTCCGCACGCCGTTCGAGACCGGCCGGCAGCAGACTGGGGAACAGCTCGGCCAGTACGCCGACGGCCGCCGCGCCGGCGCCCTCCAGCAACTCGGCGTCCACCGGCCGCAGGACGTACCGCTCGCGGTCCTCGCCCCCGTCCTCGTCCCACGCCTCGGCCTCCGCCGCCCGGCCGCCGTCCGCACCGCCGTCGGCGGCCGCGCCGCGCGCCGCGCTCGGCAGGAAGCGCACCCGCGGCAGCAACTCCAGTACCTGGCGCCGGAGTTCGCCGTCCAGCCAGCCCTTGCCCAGCGGTCCCGGGACGAGGTCCAGGGTGCCGGCCGCCACCGGCTGCCAGGCGCCGAGCAGCCCCGCGTACGCGGCGGCCGCCCGGCCCACCAGGAAGTCCGCGAGCGGGCCGGGCGCGACATGGCGCCGGGTCGGCTCCAGCGGGAACGAGGCGATCAGCAGCGCGGGCAGCCCCAGCGGTTCGTCGGTCGGGGTCGGCGCGTGCAGCACCGGTACGGTGCCCGGCCGCGCCGGCGCCCCGGCCTCGTCCACCGGCACCGCCCAGGTCACCGACCACGACGGCCGCAGCTTCTCCTCGACCGGGCGGTCCGCCAGCAGCGCCCGGTCCAGCGGGCCGCCGTCGGTCACCACCCGCCACCGGGTGGCCCCCCGCTCACTGTCCTCGATCAGGACATACTCGCCGTCCTGGCGACGCGTCAGGACCCGTCGGCCCTCCGGCGTCTCCACCACGACCTCGGCCAGCCCCGGCAGGGTCAGCAGCAGCGCCGCGTCGATCCCGGCCAGCAGCCGCTCGGCGAGATCCTGCGCGGCGCCGTCGCGCAGCGGCAGCATCACCGCGGTGTCGTAGCCGTCGGGCGCGGTGCCCTCCGCGGGCAACGGCAGCCGCAGCAGCGGGACGTGGCCCTCGCGGCGGCGCAGCTCACCGCCCAGGCCGGGGCTGTGCGCGGCGACCGCCTCGGTCAGCTCCCGGGCCTCGGCCAGCGACCAGCGGACGCCGCCGGTGCGGCCCACCAGCGCCGGTTCGTCGCTGACCGCCAGCACCGCGGCGAACCCGACGCCGAACCGGCCGACCGCGCCGGCCGCGACGCTCGGTTCCCGTTTGGCGGAGGCGCGGAGGGTCGACAGCGACTCCACGCCGGTGGCGTCCACCGGGGCACCGGTGTTGGAGGCGACGAGCACCGCGGGCGCACCGCCGTCGGCGGCGTGCAGGGTCAGCCGCAGCCGGCCGGGGACGCCGGCGCGGGCCGCCGCGTCCGCCGCGTTCTGCGCCAGTTCCACGGCGAGCCGGTCGCGGTAGCCGCCGAGCGCGAGGTCCTCCTCGGCATTGGCGTCCTCCCGGAACCGGGCCGGCGACGCGGCCCAGGCGTCGAGCACACCGCGCCGCAACCGGGCCGTACCGAATGGGTCGGCGCCCTCGTCCGCGCCCCGCACCCACGGCATTCCTGCCACGTTTCTCGTCTCCCTCGTCAGAGATGTCTGTCCCGACGGTACCCCCCACGTCGTCGGCTGCCCCGCCGTGCGTGGTTCCGCCTACGGCGGAGGGGTTGGTGGGGCGGGGGCGCCCTGTGTGTGGTGGGTGCCGGGTGCGGGGCCTCCGGGGTGGGTGTTCGGACTGCTTCGCTTTACGTCCGAACACCCACCCCTCCGGCCCCACACCCTCCCGCCGGAGACGCGGCTCCCCGCCCCTTGGGGGAAAAGGGGAGGTCAGGGGTGCTCACGCTCAACCCGCGCTTCTGGCTGGAGGGCCACCACGACGGGGCCACTTCCCCTCCCCCACCGGGCGGGACCGAACCGTCTACGGGAGGGGTGGGGCTGTGGGGTGGGCCGGAGGGGGTGGGTTGTCGGACGTAAAGCGAAGCAGTCCGACAACCCACCCCCGGAGGACCGCCCCACAGCCCCACCCCGGCACCCACCACATACAGGAGCGGCTCCCGCCCAACACACCCCCTCCGCCGAAGGCGGAAAACAGGCACGGCGGGAAAGCCGACAACGTGGGGCGCGGCGCCCAGCGGCCAGCGTCTAGCTGTGACCGAGCTCCTCGGCCGGCCCGCCGTCCTCGACGGACCCCCCATCCGCCGCGGGGCGGATCGAGACCGCCTCGACCACGGTCTCGTCCAGCACCGGCTCAGCCGGCCGAGGAGGCTTCGGCATCACGGCGGCCTCCGAGTGGGCCCCACAGCCGTACGAGAGCGAGACGACGCGGCCGTCGGCCGGTGAGAACTCGTTGGCGCAGACGCCGAACGCCTGCCGCAGGGAGCCGGCGATCGGCGTCAGGAAGCCGCAGCTCACGCAGGTGGCGGGGGCCGCCTGTGCCATCGGGGTCTTGGGGCCGAAGGACTCTTCCCAGCGGTCGGCTGCGGCGTGCAGGCCGTAGCGGGACAGGACCCGGGCGCGGGCCATGCCCAGTTCCTCGGCGACCGCGGCGAGGCCGCCGCGGGCGGGCGCCGGCTGGACCGCGGGCGAGCCGGGGACGACGACCGCCTCCTCGGTGTCGGCGACGTCGGCGGCCATGCCCTCGGCCACCGGGGAGTTCGGCGGCGGGACGTCCTCGCCGCTGAAACCGGGCTCCAGCCGCAGGTCGTCGGCCTCGGTGGGCAGCAGGTCGCCGGGGCCCATGTCGCCGGGGCGCAGCCGCTCGCTCCAGGGCACCCACTCGGGGGCCAGCAGCGCGTCGGGGCCGGGCAGCAGGACCGACTCGTCGAGGGTGACGACCTTGCCGCGGGAGGCGCGGGCGACGGTGACGGCCCAGCGCCAGCCGCGGTAGCCCGGTTCCTTGCAGGCGAAGAGATGGGTGACGACGCGGTCCGCCTCGGCGACGGCATCGATGTGCTCGCCGACCATGCCGGGCGTGGCGACCTCTTCGGCCGCCGCGCGGGCGAGGTCAACGGCCTCGGCGCACAGGCGGTCGGGGGTACGGCTTCGCATCGCAGCACTCACAAGAATCGATTCTCTCTTCCACGCCGTCTCACGAGCGCGCCAGCCGGGGCTGTCCTGGTCCTGTCCGGACGACCGGCGGGGACCGGGGCGGGCGGAGCGGACCTGGGGACCGCGTCGACGTCCGCGCCCGGCTGGTTCGTTCGGTCGAGCGCACCTCTTACGTCCTATTCTGCGCGATCGCAGGGAAATGAGGTACGCGGCCGAAACAGACCGCCGGTGGCGCTCTGGACACGCTACCCCTTCAACGCTGCACGACCCCTCGGCGGGAGCAGCAAATCTCTCCGACCGCGGCCGGGCGGATGTGCCGCGGTGCCCGCCGGGCGGCCGATGCGCCCCGCCCGGACCAGGGGAGAAAACGCCCTCTTCGGGGCGAGTTGGGGCAGTATGACCGGGTGGGTGGCGTCAGGGCGTCGAGAAAGTCGGAGGCCCGCCGGGCGGGCCGGGCGGCCGGGCGCGCGCTGCGGCGGCCACTGACCGGCGCCGCCCGGGGGCTGCGGCGCGCCACCCACGCGCAGGGCGCGGGCGAATCGGGACTGGCACAGCTGATCGAGCTGCACGCGGTGAACTCCGCGGGCGACATGATGATCACGATCGCGCTGGCCTCGACGGTGTTCTTCTCGGTGCCCACGCACGAGGCGCGGGGCCGGGTGGCGCTGTATCTGGCCGTCACCATGGCGCCGTTCGCGCTGCTGGCGCCGGTGGTGGGGCCGCTGCTGGACCGGCTGCCGCACGGCCGCCGGGCGGCGATGGCGGGCTCGATGCTGGCCCGCGCGCTGCTGGCGCTGACGATGTCGGGGGCGGTGGCCGGCGGTGGGCTGGAGCTGTATCCGGCCGCGCTCGGCGTCCTGGTGTCGTCGAAGGCGTACGGGGTGGTGCGCAGCGCGGTGGTGCCGCGGCTGCTGCCGCCGCGGATCTCGCTGGTGAAGGCCAATTCCCGGGTGACGCTGGCGGGGCTGCTGGCGACCGGGGCGGCGGCACCGGTGGGCGCCGGGCTGCATCTGATCGGGCCGGCCTGGCCGCTGTACGGGGCGTGCGCGGTGTTCGGGGCCGGGACGTTCCTGTCGTTCTCGCTGCCGCACGCGGTGGATTCGGGCAAGGGCGAGGCCCGGGCCCGGCTGGCGTCCCGGGACGGCACGGTGCACGGCGCGGCGCCCGGGCGGCGGCCTGGGCTGCGGACGGTGGGCCCGTCCGTGCTGCACGGCCTCCAGGCCAACGCCGCGCTGCGCTCACTCTCCGGCTTCCTCACCTTCTTCCTGGCGTTCCTGCTGCGCGAGCACCCGCTGGGCGGGCTGGGGGCGGCGGTGTCGCTGGGGCTGGTCGCGGTGGCGGCCGGGTCCGGGAACGCGCTGGGCACGGCGGTCGGCGCCTGGCTGAAGGCGCGCGGCCCGGAGCAGATCGTCGCGGCGGTGCTGGGGCTGGCGCTGGGCGCCACGGTGCTGGCGGCGCTGTTCTACGAGGTGCTGGCGATCGTGGTGGTGACCGCGGCGGCGGCCACCGCCGGGCTGTGCCAGGCGCTGGGGAAGCTGTCGCTGGACGCGATGATCCAGCGGGACGTGCCGGAGGCGGTGCGGACCTCGGCGTTCGCCCGCTCCGAGACGGTGCTCCAGCTGGCGTGGGTGGTGGGCGGGGCGCTCGGGATCGCGCTGCCGCTGATCGGCACGCTGGGCATGGCGGTGGCCGCCGGCCTGGTGGCGGTGGGCGTCGCGCTGGCCGTGCGGGGGCTGCTCGGCGCGGCCCGGCGGGGCGGCCGGCCGGCGCCGCGGGTGGTGTGACGCGCCCTCGGTGCGGCCTCCGGGGCGGCGCGATGCGGCGGGCCCGCGAGCGGCGCGCCGCACCCGGGCGTGGCGTGCGCCGGAGGGCCCGATAGCCTGCCCCGTATGACCGCTGCGTTGATCTCCCGGGGCAAGGGCCGCCGCGCCGCCGCTGCCCTCGGTGCCGTGACCCTGGGCCTGCTCACCCTCTCCGCCTGCCAGCAGCCGACCTCGCTGGCGACCGTGACCGTCGGCTCGGACACGGTGACGGCGGAGGTGACCCCCGGATGTGACGGCAACGGCAAGTCCCTCGACAAGAAGACCGTCCAGGAGTGCATCTCCAAGAAGGGCGGCAAGACGATCACCGTGCGCCCGGGCGAGCGGATCCGCGTGGGCGTCGACCCGAAGGTGGCCAAGGCCGGCTGGTTCGCCGTCGGCGGCGGCCCGGTGATGACCGCCCCGAGCACCGACACGTACCGCACCTTCAGCGCGGACGAGCTGTTCAAGGCGGTGAACCCGGCGACCGGGCAGGGCGAGTCGCTGCGCGAGGTCACCTTGATGGTCGCCGAGGCCGGCGGCACCGAGGGCGCGGGCCCGACGGCCCTGTGGCACTTCAACCTCAAGCTGAAGGACTGAGCGCGCTGAGCGCGGCGGCCCGGGACCGGCGGCGCGCGGTGGGCGGCGTCTGATGCGGACGCTGGTCGTCACCGCGGTGGCCGCCGAGCGCGACGCGGTGTGCGCAGCCGCCGGCGGCCACACCGTCCGGCCGCTGCCCGGCGGCTGCGCGCTGCACCGCGCGCCCGCCGGGTCGCCGGCCCCGGACGTGCTGGCCGCCGGCGTCGGCCCGGCCGCCGCGGCCGCCGGCACCGCCACCGCGCTCACCGCCGCCGCCCTGGCCGGCACCCGCTACGACCTGGTCGTCTCGGCCGGCATCGGCGGCGGCTTCGCACCGTCCGCGCCACTGGGCTCGGTGGTCGTCGCGGACGCGATCGTCGCCGCCGACCTGGGTGCCGAGACCCCCGACGGCTTCGTCCCGGTCGCCGAACTCGGCTTCGGGACCACGGCGCACCTTCCCGACCCGGCGCTGGTCGCGGCCGTCGCGCGGGCCACCGGCGGGGCGGCCGGGCCGGTCGTCACGGTCTCCACGGTGACCGGCAGCGCGGACCGCGCCGCCGAACTGGCGCGGCGTCACCCCGGCGTGCTGGCCGAGGCGATGGAGGGGTTCGGCGTCGCCGAGGCGGCCGCCGCGCACGGCTTGCCCGTCCTGGAGATCCGCACGATCTCCAACGCGGTGGGCCCCCGGGACCGCGCCGCCTGGCGGATCGGCCCCGCCCTCGCCGCGCTGACCGGCGCCTTCCGCACGTTCCCCGGAGCCCTGGCGGACCTGCCCCCGGCGACGACGCTCCCCGGGGCTCCCACCACACCGCCCGACACCCACCGGAGGACCCCGTGACCCGGCCGCTGTCCATCGCCTACTCCCCGTGCCCGAACGACACCTTCGTCTTCGACGCCCTGGTGCACGGCCGGGTCCCGGACGCCCCGGAGCTGGCCGTCACCCTCGCCGACATCGACGTCACCAACGGCCTGGCCGAGCGCGGCGAACTGGACGTGCTGAAGGTGTCGTACGCGGTGCTGCCCTGGGTGCTGGAGGAGTACACGCTGCTGCCCTGCGGCGGGGCGCTGGGGCGCGGCTGCGGCCCGCTGGTGCTGACCCGCGAGCCGGGCGAGGCGGCGGACCTGGCGGGCAGGACGGTCGCGGTGCCCAGCGAGCGGTCCACCGCGTACCTGCTGTTCCGGCTGTGGGTGGCGGACAAGGTGCCGGGCGGCGTCGGCGAGGTCGTGGTGCTGCCGTTCCACGAGATCATGCCGGCCGTGCGGGACGGCAAGGTCGACGCGGGCCTGGTCATCCACGAGGCCCGTTTCACGTACCAGGAGTACGGGCTGCACTGCCTGGGAGACATGGGCGAGCACTGGGAGCTGACCACCGGGCTGCCGATCCCGCTGGGGGCGATCATCGCCAAGCGGTCGCTGGGCGAGCCGGTGCTGCGCCGCCTGGCCGAGTCGATCCGCACCTCCGTCCGGATGGCCTGGGACGACCCGGAAGCCTCCCGCCCGTACGTCCTGGAGCACGCCCAGGAGATGGACCCGAAGGTGACCGACCAGCACATCGGGCTGTACGTCACGGAGTTCACCGCCGACCTCGGCGAGGACGGCTACGCCGCGGTGCGCGGGCTGCTCACCCGCGCCGCGGCCGAGGGGCTGGTGCCGCCCCTCGGCCGCGATGCGCTGGCGTTCCTCTGACGGATCCGGTGCGCCCGCCCGCGGCTCCCGGGGAGCGCGGGCGGGGCCGGCTCAGACGTCGAGCTGGTCGGCGACCGCCCGCAGCATGCCGGCGATCTTGGCGCCGTGCGCCTTGTCGGGGTAGCGGCCGCGCTCCAGCTGCTGGGTGACGTTCTCCAGCAGGGTGGTGAGGTCCTGGACGATCGAGGCGAGCTCGTCGGGCTTGCGGCGCTGGGCCGCGGCGACCGAGGGGGCCGGATCGAGGAGGATGACGCTCAGTGCCTGGTCACCGCGCTGGCCCGCGACGACACCGAACTCGACGCGCTGGCCGGGCTTGAGCGCGTCCACGTCGTCGGGCAGTACCGACGAATGTACGAAGACGTCACCGCCGTCGTCGCGGGAGAGAAAGCCGAAGCCCTTCTCGCTGTTGAACCACTTGACCTTGCCGGTAGGCACGTCTGTCCTCGTCCTCGTACTCGTCGGGAAATGCTGGCTGGTCGGCCGCGGGCACGGTGGGAGCCGCGGCACTCGGAGAAAAAAATTGGTCTGGATAAGAGTGCAGCGGGCCACCGAGCCCGCCACTCCCAAGGCTAATGGTCCGGGGGCCGGTGACAAGACGTCGCCGGGGGGATCCTCTGCGCTTCCGGCCCCGACTTACCCTGGTCAGGTGTCTGATGAAACGCCCCAGGCCGGGGATCTGCTGGTCCGAATCGGCGCGATCGTGTTCCTAGTTGGCGCACTGGCCACTCTCGTCACGGTGCTACCGCTGTTCCTCGGGACGAAGCCGCTGCCGTGGGAGTTCTACTGGGTGTCCATGCTGATGGGCGCCGGTTTCCTGATCGCGGGCGCCGGAGTGCTGCGTTCCGTGGCCGCCCAGCGCCGTCAGGCGGAGGCTGCCGCACCGTCCCCGTCGGGGCCGCCCGGAACGTAACGATCCGGGTCCGCCGCGTAACGATCCGGGTTCGATGCGTAATGATCCAGCCACGCCGGGAAGGCCGTCAGGTCGTCGAGCACCACGTCGGCGCCGGCGGCCCGCAGCTCGTCGGCGCCGCACGGGCCGGTGGCGACCGCGACGGACAGCGCCCCCGCGGTCCGGGCGCCGCGCACATCGCCGGTGTGGTCGCCGACGTAGATCCGCGCGCCGTGCTCGCGCAGCGCCACGGCCTTGGCCTCCGCCCACAGCGAGCCGATGACCGCGTCCGCGGCGAGGCCCAGGTGGGACAGGTGCAGCTTGGCGTTGGGCTCGAACTTGGCGGTGACGACGACCGCGCGACCCCCGGCCGCGTGCACCGCCTCGATCGCCTCCCGGGCACCCGGCATCGCCAGGCTCCCGGCCACCGCGTGCGTGGGGTACAGCTCGCGGTAGAGGTCGCCGGCCTCCGCCACCCGCTCCGCGGGGAACCACCGGCGGATCTCCTCCTCCAGCGGCGGCCCGAGCCGGGTCACCGCGGCGTCGGCGTCGATGTACGTCCCGGTGCGGGCGGCGAGCGCCTCGTAGGCGGTCTTGATGCCGGGACGGGAGTCGATCAGCGTCATGTCGAGGTCGAAGCCGACGGTCAGGGGGTGCGCAGCCATGCCTGCCATTGTGCCCGCGGTCCTGCGGGCGGCGACGACCAGGACGACCGAGCTGCCGGTGGGCGTGCTGACCGCCGCGGTCGGCGCCCCATATCCGATCCGGCTGCTCATCAGGGGCCACCGGAAGATCGCCCAGTCGCTCGGCCTGCTGCCGCAGACCCCGGTCGCACCGGAGGCGATCACCGTCGCCGACCTGGTGGCCCGCGGCCGCCGGCCGCACCAGCGCCGGTGGCGGTCCCCAACTCCCCGCACCGGGTCGTGGCGCGTCCCTCTCACCCCACCGTCCGCCGCATCCGCCACAGCAGGAACAGTGCTGAGGCGACCGCCGCCACCCGCACCACGCCGGGGAGGCCGGCGAGCAGTTCCGTGCCGAGGTGGCCGGGCGGGATCGGGGCGCCCCAGCGGCCGTCGTTGCGGCCCCAGACCCAGACCAGCAGGCCGCCCACGACGATGCCGGGCACGCCCAGCGCCGCGAACTTGGCCTCGGTGCGGCTGAGCCGGCGCGAGACGTAGGCCAGCCCCCAGCCGCCGGCCAGCGCCATCCAGGAGCCGACCACCGCACCGGCCACCAGCAGCAGCACGGCCAGCGTCGGCGCCGGGCTGAGCCACGCCCGCAGCGGCACCGCCGCCGGGGCGTCCGCGGCCTCCTCCGCGCCTGCCCCGTCAAGCGCGGGCGCGGCCTCGGCCGCCTCCTCGGGCCGCCGGCCGAGCGTCCGCCGCACCAGGGCCGGCAGCCCCCGCCGCCCCTTGCCCGACGGCGCCGCCCCCGCCCCGGCCTTCCCGGCTTCCCCGGTCTTGTCGGCGTCGTCAGTCTTGTCGGCGTCCTCGGCGTCCTTCTCCGGGCGGTGCCAGACCTCGGGGATCTCGATGCCGCCGACGAAGCCGGGCACCTCGTCCTCCGCGCCCGTGGGCCCGGCCTGGACCCGCCACCAGTCCGGCGGTTCCTCCCCGTCCCCCAGTTCGTCGGCACCGGCCAGATGGGGCGGCGCGGCGGCGGGCGAGGTATCCGGGACGGGCGGGCGGCCGCGCTTCTTGAGGAGCCCCGGCCGGCGGCCGTCCTCCTCCGCCGCGTCCCGGTCGCGCGGCGTCGGCACCTTCCCGATCAGCCCGCCGAACGTCTCCCGCGCACCGGACCACTGCGCCGGCCGGGCCGGCTCCACGGGCGCGGCCACCGGCCGGGCCGGCCCCGCCGCCGGCCCGCCGCCGACTCCCTCCGCCTCGGCCGCGGCCTTCACCACCGCCTCCGGTGTCCCCAGCCGGGCCAGCATCCGCTTCACCCCGGCCACCGAATCGGCCTTCTGGTCCGCCTTGCGCGCGTCGATCTCGGCCCGCAGCGAGGCCACCAGCCGCATCCGGGCGCCGGACGGCAGCCCGCGCTGCTGTGCCAGGTCGCCCACCCGGCTCAGATAGTCAAAGACGAGCTGCTCGCTCTCGATCCCCACGAAATCCCCTGCGGCGTGCGCTGGTTGCTGCCCCGACGGTACCGCGCGAGTCCGCCGCGCCACCGCGGCCGCCCGCGACGGGGCGCGCGGACACCCGGCCGGACTCCCCCGGACCGCGGTCACCTCCTCCCGCCGCCTGCGCCGCCCGGCTAACGTAGGACGAATGACCACCGCTACCCCCCGCACCCTCGCCGAGGAGCTCAGGACCCGTTCCGACCGCGGGCTCGCCGGCCTGCTGCGGGCCCGGCCCGACCTGCTCAACCCGGTGCCGGGCGACCTGACGCAGCTGGCCACCCGGGCCGGCACCCGCGCGTCGGTGGTCCGCGCGGTGGAGCGGCTGGACACCTTCGCCCTGCAGACCGCCGAGGCGCTGGCGATCGCCCCCGACCCCTGCCCGTACGGGACGCTGGCAGGGCTGATGACCGGGGACGCCGGGGACGAGACGGTCGCCGCCGCGCTGCCCGGGGCGGTCGCCGTGCTGCGCGCCCAGGCGCTGGTGTGGGGCCCGGACGACCGGCTGCGCCTGGTGCGCACCGCCCGGGAACTCCTCACCCCGAGCGCCGCCCGCCCCTCCCCGACCGGTCTGGGCCCGACCGTCGCCGAGGCCACCGCCGGGATGTCGCCGGGCCGGCTCCAGGAGATCCTGACCGCGGCCGGGCTGCCCGCCACCCATGACCCGGTGTCCGCGGTCGCCGCCCTGACCGCGCTGTTCGCCGACCGCGCCCGGATGGCCGCGCTGCTGGAGACCGCGCCCGCCGAGGCCGCCGCCGTCCTGGACAAGCTGGTGTGGGGCCCGCCGTACGGGGCGGTCACCGACCGTCCGGCCGCGCATCTGCGCTGGCTGCTGGACCGCGGGCTGCTGCTCCCGGCGGGCGCCCGCAACGTCGTACTGCCCCGGGAGGCCGCGCTGCACCTGCGCGCCGGCCGCGCGCACCGCGCCCCCGAGCCGGCACCGCCCGCTCTGACCCCGGCCACCACCCGCGATCCACAGCTTGTGGACAACGCCGCCGCGGGCCAAGCGTTCACCGCGCTGGCCACCGTCGAGGAGCTGCTCAAGGACTGGGACCTCGGCGGCCCGCCCGTTCTGCGCGCCGGCGGCCTCAGCGTCCGCGACCTCAAGCGGACCGCGGTCGCCCTGGACACCACCGAACCGCTCGCCGCCTTCTGGCTCGAACTCGCCTACGCCGCCGGGCTGATCGCCTCCGACGGCGAGGCCGACGAGCGCTACGCCGCCACCCCGGCCGCCGAGGACTGGCTGCAACTCCCCGACCACGAGCGCTGGGCGGCCCTGGTCGCCGCCTGGCTGCCCGCCACCCGCACCCCCGGCGTGGTCGGCACCGCCGACGCCAAGGGCCGCGCGCTGGCCGCCCTCGGCCCGCACCTGGACCGCTCCCCGGCCCCCGAGGTCCGCCACCGCGTCCTGACCCTGCTCGCCACGCTGCCGCCCGGCACCTCCGTCCCGCAGCCGGCCCTGCTCGCCCGGCTGCGCTGGGAACGCCCCCTGCGGGCCGCCGCCCCGGCCGCCGCCCAGCCCCCGGCGTCCCCCTCCCCGGCAGCACCCGACACCCCGGACGCCCCCACGGCGGCCGACGACCTCCGCTCCCGGCTCGCCCAATGGGCCCTCACCGAGGCCGAGTTGCTGGGCGTCACCGGCCGCGCCGCCCTCGCCACCCACGGCCGCACCCTCATCGCCGCGGACGCGAACGCCACCACAGCGAGCACGGGCGCCACGGCAAGCACGGACACCGCCCCGGAAGGCCCCGGCCCCGGCCCCACTCCCCTCACCCCGGCCGAGGCCACCGCCTCCGCCGCCCGCGCCGCCGCCCTGCTCGCCCCCCTCCTCCCCGAACCCCTCGACCACGTCCTGCTCCAGGCCGACCTGACCGCCGTAGCGCCCGGCCCGCTGCGCCGCCCGCTCGCCGAGGCCCTCGACGTGCTGGCCGACGTCGAGTCCAAGGGCGGCGCCACGGTCTACCGCTTCACCCCCGCCTCGGTGCGCCGCGCCCTGGACGCCGGCCGCTCCGCCGCCGAACTCCAGGAATTCCTCACCACCCACTCCCGCACCCCCGTGCCCCAGCCCCTCGCGTACCTCATCGACGATGTGGCCCGTAAACACGGCCAGTTGCGCATCGGCGCGGCCACCGCCTACGTCCGCTGCGACGACGACGCGCTGCTCTCCGAGATCCTCGCCGACCGCCGCGCCGCCGCCCTGCGGCTGCGCCGGCTGGCCCCGACGGTGCTCGCCGCCCAGTCCTCCCCCGACCAACTCCTCGACGGGCTGCGGGCGATGGGCTACGCCCCGGCCGCCGAGTCCGCCGCCGGCGACGTCCTGGTGACCCGCGCCGACTCCTACCGCACCCCGCCCCGCACGGCCCCCGCCCCGGTGCCGGACGGCCCGCCGCCGCCCGACCGCACCCTGCTGGAGGCGGCCGTCCGCGCCATCCGCGCCGGCGACCTCGCCGCCACCGCCGAACGCAAACCGGCCACCGCGCCGACCACCGCCCCGGCCCCGGGCGCGCTGCCCCGCACCACCTCCGCCGAGACCCTGGCCACCATGCAGGCCGCCGTCCTCACCAGCTCCCCCGTCTGGATCGGCTACGTCAACGCGGACGGCGCCGCCAGCCAGCGGGTCATCGCCCCCGTACGCGTCGAGGGCGGCTATGTCACCGCCTACGACCACACCTCCGACGAGGTCCGCACCTACCCCCTGCACCGCATCACCGGCGTCTCGGAACTGGCCGACGACGCGGTCTGACCGGCGCTCCGACGCGATGCGGCACACTGGACGTTTGACACGTCCGGCCGTCACGGCGGCCCACGGCCCGACGGTTCGACACCGGAAAGCGAAAGGCGAGGCCCGTGAACGGACCCCTCATCGTCCAGAGCGACAAGACGCTGCTGCTGGAGGTGGACCACGAGCTGGCGGACGCCTGTCGGCGGGCCATCGCGCCGTTCGCGGAGCTGGAGCGGGCGCCGGAGCACATCCACACCTACCGGGTGACGCCGCTCGGGCTGTGGAACGCGCGGGCCGCCGGCCATGACGCCGAGCAGGTCGTGGACGCGCTGGTGCAGTACTCGCGGTATCCGGTGCCGCACGCCCTGCTCGTCGACGTCGCCGAGACCATGTCGCGCTACGGGCGGCTGACGCTCACCAAGCACCCCGCGCACGGCCTGGTGCTGTCCACCACCGACCGCCCCGTGCTGGAGGAGATCCTCCGCTCGAAGAAGGTGCAGCCGCTGGTCGGCGCGCGGATCGACCCGGACAGCGTCGTGGTGCACCCCTCCGAGCGCGGGCAGATCAAGCAGACGCTGCTGAAGCTGGGCTGGCCGGCCGAGGACCTGGCCGGCTATGTGGACGGCGAGGCGCATCCGATCGAGCTGGCGGAGGACGGCTGGGCGCTGCGCCCGTATCAGTCGCAGGCCGTGGAGGGCTTCTGGCACGGCGGCTCGGGCGTTGTGGTGCTGCCCTGCGGCGCCGGCAAGACGCTGGTCGGCGCGGGCGCCATGGCGCGGGCCAAGGCCACCACCCTGATCCTCGTCACCAACACCGTCTCGGCCCGGCAGTGGAAGCACGAGCTGGTGAAGCGGACGTCGCTGACCGAGAGCGAGATCGGCGAGTACAGCGGGACGAAGAAGGAGATCCGGCCGGTCACCATCGCCACGTACCAGGTGCTGACGACGAAGCGGAAGGGCGTCTACCCGCACCTGGAGCTGTTCGACTCCCGGGACTGGGGCCTGATCGTCTACGACGAGGTGCATCTGCTGCCCGCGCCGGTGTTCAAGTTCACCGCCGATCTGCAGGCCCGGCGGCGGCTGGGGCTGACGGCGACGCTGGTGCGCGAGGACGGGCGGGAGTCGGACGTCTTCTCGCTGATCGGGCCCAAGCGGTTCGACGCCCCGTGGAAGGAGATCGAGGCGCAGGGGTACATCGCGCCGGCGGACTGCGTCGAGGTGCGGGTGGACCTCACCGACTCGGAGCGGCTGGCGTACGCCACGGCCGAGGCGGAGGAGAAGTACCGCTTCTGCGCGACCACGGACAGCAAGCAGCGGGTGACCGAGGCGCTGGTGCGCCGGCACGCGGGCGAGCAGACGCTGGTCATCGGCCAGTACATCGACCAGCTGGACGAGTTGGGCGAGCATCTGGACGCGCCGGTGATCAAGGGCGAGACGAGCAACGCACAGCGCGAGAAGCTCTTCGACGCCTTCCGGGAGGGCGAGATCTCGGTGCTGGTGGTGTCCAAGGTCGCGAACTTCTCCATCGACCTGCCGGAGGCCACGGTCGCGATCCAGGTGTCCGGCACCTTCGGCTCGCGCCAGGAGGAGGCCCAGCGGCTGGGCCGGGTCCTGCGTCCCAAGGCGGACGGGCATGAGGCCCGCTTCTACTCGGTCGTCGCCCGCGACACCATCGACCAGGACTTCGCCGCGCACCGCCAGCGCTTCCTGGCCGAACAGGGCTACGCCTACCGGATCGTGGACGCCCGCGACCTGCTGACGGTGGACGGGGACGGCAACGACGGCGTCAGCGACGGCGACGGCGTCAGCGACGGCGACGGCGTCGCGGCTGGGGAGGACGATCCCGCGCCGGCGTGATCCGGGGCGGAGCCGGGGCGATGTGCTCCCGGGCGTGATCCCGGGCGGCGTGATCCTCGGTGCGGACTGCGGTGGTCGTCAGCCCGTGGTGGCCCGGGCGGGCCGCCGGCGGGCGTCGTCGCGGGGCGAGGGGACGTGGGCGGCCGGATGGCCGCCAGGGGCTCCCGGACGGTCGGGGGTCCGGAGCGTCCACCAGGCCAGCGCGGCCAGCAGGGCGAGGCCGAGCACCGGGTAGGGGGCCGCGAGCGGCTGCTGCCACCAGGCGAAGTGCAGGGCCAGGGTGCCCCTGTGGTAGAGGGCCCACATCGAGCGGGCGGTGAAGGCAACCGTGACGGCGGCCACCAGCGCCCAGCGCCAGGCGTCCCGCCGGGCGTGCGCGATCAGCGCCGCCAGCAGGGGTATGCACCAGACCCAGTGGTGCGACCAGCTGATCGGCGAGACCAGCAGCGCGGTGACGGCGGTGGCCAGCACGCCCCAGAGGTCCAGGCCGCGGCGGACGAAGACCCGGCGGGCGATCCACAGCCCGGCCGCGCCGGTGACCGCGGCCGCACCCAGCCACCACAGCCCCGGCTCGGTGGTGTGCAGGAGCCGGGCGAGCAGGCCCTGGAGCGACTGGTTGTCGACGATCCACACCTTGCCGACCCGCTGCGTCTCGAACATCCGCCGCGTCCAGAAATCCACCGTGGCCCCGGGCAGCACCAGCGCGCCGAGCAGCACCGACACCACGAATCCGGCGAGGGCGCTGAACGCGGCCTTCACCCGCCCGGTGATCAGCAGATACACCGCGAAGATCGCCGGGGTCAGCTTGATGCCCGCGGCGAGGCCGGTGGCGAAGCCCTTGAGGCGGGCGCCGTCCGGACGCCCGAGGTCCCACAGGACCAGACAGGCCAGGGCGAGGTTGATCTGCCCGAAGACCACGGTCTGGAAGACCGGTTCGAGCCAGAGGCCGAGCGCGGTGGTGGCGAGGAGGAGCGGGGCGGAGTACGCGGCCCGGCGCAGACCGGCGGCCTTGCAGGAGAGGTGGATCAGGAGCGCCAGGAGGGCCGCGTTGACCAGCACGCAGGTGATCTTGAGGGTGGTGAGCGAGATCCAGGTGGTGGGGACGAACAGCAGGGCGGCGAACGGCGGATACGTCGCCGGGAGCGCCCACTTGGTGACCGTGAAGCCGTAGAGATCACCGCCGGTCGCGGCGGCCTGGCCCTCGGCGCGGTACACCTCTATGTCGGACATCGGGAGCTGCACGGCCAGCGAGAGCGCGTAGAGCCCGGCGAAGGACAGCCCGAGCAGGGCCACGCCTATCGCCAGCCGGCCGGGGCCGGCGATGCCCTGCGCCCAGGTGCGTCTCTCTGTCCACGTCCCCTCGGCGGCAGACACCGTGTGACCCCTCCTCGTCGCCCTGAGCGCGCTCCTTGCGGCGACGCTAGTAGATCGAGACCGCCCGTCCGTAACGCTTTCCGGTCAACCGGATGTCCATGCGTAATCGGCCGCCATCAGCCGTCATTGGCTGTCATTGGCCGTCATCGGTCCATCGGTCGCCATCAGCTATCAAGCGCACGAAAGGGACGTATCCCGCCCGACCGTACAGGGCAGGCGATCCCGCCGCGGCTCCGGTGTCGAGCGGTGGTGCGTCCCGACCGGCTCGACCGACCCGACCGGCTCGCGTCCGCTCATCCCTCGGCATACTCGCCCATCACCACCACGCTGAACGCGGCGGCGGCGAAGACCTTCACCGCGCGGCAGGCAACGCCCAGCGGGCGGCGGTGCTCGCGGGCGTCGTCCGCCTGGCCGGCGGTGGGCGCTCTGTCGAGGGCCGCGGCGGCCTTGGCCTGGCGGCGGGGGACGGCGTGGACGGGGACCGAGGACATCGTTGCGCTGCTCATGCCTTCAATCATCGATTTCGGGCGGGCCGCGCACATCGCCCCACGGTTCCATCTCCCGGCGCCCCGGCATCAACCTCCAGGCCCACACCGACCCCTACGGGAGACCTACGGAACTCCGGGGCCGCCCCTCCCGGATACAGGCGCGTCTGTGACCGTCCCTCCCGGGTACGGCGCTCCGCCGCGGCGGGGCGCGCGGAAATCCGTTGGCGCCCCGGATAGCTGCTGACTACAATCGCGCGCCTGCCTGCCTCCCGTCAGGGGAGCGCCGCCGTCCGGTCGGAAACCGGTCGGCCCTTCGCACCACGCCGTCGCACGCCGTCGCGCCGTCCACGTTCTCCGTCGCACGCCGCGCGCGCCACGTACCGAGGAAAGACCCGTCACCGGAGGCAAGCCGTGCCCTCGCACGCCCACCCGTCACCCGACCACCCCGGCCCCGCCGACCCCCTCCAGCGGGAGCGCGCCCACCTCGCCGCCTCCCGCGCCGCCCTGCGCGCGATGCGCGAGGACGCCCAGGCCCTGAACATCAAGGACGTCACGGCGAACTGGGTCAACGCCGAGGTCCTCCAGGGCGAGATCGACGCCCGCATCAAGGCCCTCGCGGACCTCTCCGGTACCCCGCTCTTCTTCGGCCGGCTCGACTACCTCCACGCCCCCGGCGTCGACCTCGCCGAAGGTGCCGACGGGGAGAACTTCTACGTCGGCCGCCGCCACGTCCACGACGCCGACGGCGACCCCATGGTCATCGACTGGCGCGCCCCCGTCTCCCAGCCGTTCTACCGGGCCTCCAAGAAGGACCCGATGGACCTCAAGCTGCGCCGCCGCTTCGGCTACACCGGCGGCGAGCTGACCGCCTACGAGGACGAGCACCTCACCGACCCGGCCGAGGCCGAGCGGACCAGCGCCCTCCTCCAGGCGGAGATCGAGCGCCCGCGCGTCGGCCCGATGCGGGACATCGTCGCCACCATCCAGCCCGAGCAGGACGAGATCGTCCGGGCCGGCATCGGCGGCACGGTCTGCGTCCAGGGGGCGCCCGGTACGGGCAAGACCGCGGTGGGCCTGCACCGTGTCGCGTATCTGCTCTACGCCCACCGGGAGCGGCTGGCCCGCTCCGGCACCCTGGTCATCGGTCCGAACCGCTCCTTCCTCCAGTACATCGAGCAGGTGCTGCCCGCCCTGGGGGAGTTGGAGGTCAAGCAGGCCACCATCGACGACCTCGTAGGCCATGTCGAGGTGCGCGGCACGGACGACGCGGCCACGGCCACGGTCAAGGGCGACGCGCGGATGGCCGAGGTGCTGCGCCGGGCGGTCCGCTCGCACGTCATGCCGCCGCAGGAGCCCTGTGTGGTGGTCCGCGGCTCCCGCCGCTGGCGCGTCCCGGCCTACGAACTCCAGGAGATCGTCCAGGAGTTGCTGGACCGCGACATCCGCTACGGGGCGGCCCGCGAGGCGCTGCCGCAGCGGATCGCGCACGCGGTCCTGGTGCGGATGGAGCAGGCGGGCGAGGCGCCCGACGACCGGGTGCAGGACGCGGTGGCCCGCAATGCCGCGGTGAAGGCGGCGGTCAAGGCGATCTGGCCGCCGGTCGATCCGGCGAAGCTGGTGCTGCGGCTGCTGAGCGACGCCGACTTCCTCGCCGAGCACGCGGCGGGGATCCTCACCGACGAGGAGCAGAAGACGATCCTGTGGCCGCAGCCCGGATCGGGAAAGAGGGCCCCGCGCAGCGTGAAGAGCGCCAAGTGGTCGTCGGCGGACGCGGTGTTGGTCGACGAGGCGACGGACCTGGTGACCCGTACACACTCGCTGGGGCATGTGGTCCTGGACGAGGCGCAGGACCTGTCCCCCATGCAGTACCGCGCGGTGGGCCGCCGCTGCAGTACGGGCTCGGCGACGATCCTGGGCGACATCGCCCAGGGCACCACCCCGTGGGCGACCGACACCTGGGAGCAGGCGCTGGCCCACCTGGGCAAGCCCGGTTCCACCGTGGAGGAGCTGACCCAGGGTTTCCGTGTGCCGCGCGAGGTCATCGCCTATGCGTCCCGTCTGCTGCCGGTGATCGCGCCCGACCTGACGGAGGCCACGTCCATCCGCGAGTCGGCGGGCGACTTCGAGATCCGGTCGGTGCGGCCCGCCGACCTGGCCACGACGGTCCTCGCGGCCTGCCGCGATGCGCTGGCCAAGGAGGGCTCGATCGGCCTGATCGCCGCGGACGCCCGTGTTCCGGTGCTGCGCACGGCACTTGAGGAGGCCGGCATCGCCTGTCTGCCCCCGGGTGCGGAGACCTCGGCCGACGCCCGGCTGACGCTGGTGCCGGCCACACTGGCCAAGGGCCTGGAGTACGACTACGTGGTGCTGGACGAGCCGGCGGCGATCGTGGACGGCGAACCGGACGAGCGGACCGGCCTGCGCCGCCTGTACGTGTGCCTGACCCGACCGGTCTCGGGCCTGACGATCGTGCACGCGGCGGAGCTGCCGGAGCGGCTCACCGACGGCTGAGGGCGGCTGACGGCGGCTGACAACGGCTGACGGCGGCGGGGGTGTCACACGAGAGCGGTGCGGGGGCGCACGCCGTACAGGCGCCGCCCCCGCACCGCCGGTCACCACTCAGGACACGGTCTGGCCCGGCAGCACCTGGATGCCGGTCTGCTCGCGCGGGGCGAACGGCGCCTGCCGGTCGCCGGTGCCGCGATAGACGTACGAGGTGCCGTCCGGCGCGGTGGCCAGGAGGTCGGCCCGGCCGTCGGTGCCGGCGTCGCCGATGCCGGTCAGCTGGGTGTAGCCGCCCCAGCCGGCGCCGACCCTGACCCGGCCCTCGAACGTGCCGTCACCCTTGCCGGGATACAGCCACAGCACCCCGTCCTTGTCCCGGGCCACCACGTCCCCCGCGGGCCCGCCGGCCACGTCGCCGACCGAGACGATCCGGTCGTAGACCTGCCAGCCGCCGCCGATCCTCACCCGGGGCGCGAACGGCGCCCGCCAGCTGCCGGTGCCCTTGTAGAGCCAGAGCACCCCGTCGGAGTCGCGGGCCAGCAGGTCGCCGCGGCCGTCGCCGTCGAGGTCGCCGCCGCCGGTGAGCTGGGTGTAGCCGCCCCAGCCGGCGCCGACCCTGATCCGGGCGTCGAAGGTGCCGTCCCCCTTGCCGAGGTACAGCCACAGCACCCCGGACCGGTCCCGCGCGACCACGTCGCCGTGCACCGCGCCCGCGACGTTCCCGACCGCCGTGACCTGGTCGTAGACGTCCCAGCCGCTGCCTATCCGGGCCGCGTCCCGGCTCTTGAGCCGCGCCGTGTCGGGATCGGTGTAGGTGTCCTGGCGCTCCAGGTCTCCCGAGCCGTCGCGCAGCAGCAGGTCCGGGGTGCCGTTGTCGGTGTAGTCGTGCGGGGCGGGCGGGCGCGCGACCGTGAAGGCGCCGTCGGCGGTGAGGACCGGGCCGATGCCGTTGCGCGGCTTGGCGGTCAGCGTCCAGGTGTAGCCGCCGTTGGGGGCGGCCAGGTCGGGGGCGTAGGAGGGGCCGAGCAGGCCGTCCCAGTCCAGGTCCACCCAAGTGGGCCCCGGGGCCTCCCACTTGGCGGGGTCGATCCGGAGGTCGAAGGTGCGCCGGGCGCCGGAGGCGGTGTGGCGCAGGGTGACGGACACCTCGGCGTTGCCGTGCGACAGCTGCCAGCGCGGCCGCCAGTGGCCCTTGGCCGGCTCGGCCACGGCCGGGACCTCGCTGCCGACGAGGGCGAGCCCCGTCCGCTCGCCGGTGCTCGCCACCAGCTTGGCGACGGGGGCGCCGTCGGCCCCGGGGGCGACGCGGTAGAGCCCCTCCCCGTTCTCCACCGTGCCGCCCATCACCAGCAGTCCGCCGTCCGGGGCCGGGGTGACGGAGGAGGCGTGTTCCAGCACCTTGCGGGCGGTGCCGCCGCCGATCGGCACGGCCCGGAAGGACGCCTGGCCGCTGTCGCTCCCCTCGTTGGCCCGCCAGGCGTTCCCGTACAGCGCCCAGTCGCCGGCCAGGCCCACGAGGGGGGTGATGACGCCGGCGAGGTCCGTGCTCCAGCGCCGCTGGTCGCCGCCGAGCGCCTTGGTGCGCAGGGAGGTGGTGGCGTCGCCCATGAACAGGCCGCCGGCGAGCGCCATATGACGGCCCGACACCGCGGCGACGGTCGGGAAGCCGCCCACCATGCCGCGGCCGGTGACGACCTTGGCGGAGGCCAGGTCGGCGACGGTGTACTCCTCCATGCCGTGGTCGTCGACGCCGTCCGGGGTGGCGGAGTACCGCAGCACGACGGAGTCGCCGAAGCCGGACGCCACGTCGACGTCCCGTGTGCCGTCGGGCAGGCCGGTGATCTCCCGGTCGGTGACCGTGCCGCCCGCGGCCTCCAGGACGTGCGCCCGCACGGTGCCCTTGTCGCCCCGCTGGTAGGCGAGGACGCGCGAGCCGACGGTGCCCAGATAGTGGTAGCCGTACGCGGTGAGGTCGATGAGAGCGGACGTCCCGCCGGCCATGTCCCGCAGGGTGATCTTGCGGGAGGCGCCCATGACCGGATCGTCCCCGAGGGCCACGACGTCGGAGGCGGTGCCGTGCGTGGTGTCGTAGGAGGTCCGGGGGTCGTCCTGGGCGAGTTGGGTCGTGACGCCGTCGGCGTAGCGCGTCCACAGCACCTGGTGCCGGGGGTCCACGGAGAGGAAGCCGGTCCGGCCGGCGCTGACGATCTCGGAGCCGGCGGCGATCTTCAGCAGCTGAGCGGGGGCCCCGGTGGCCGTCGCGGCGGGGCCGGCGGCGACGGCGGGCACGACGAGCGGACCGGCGGTGACCGCCAGGGCCAGTGCGACGGCTCCGGTGACGAGCCGGCGCGAACGGCCGGACGGCCCCGGCGTGCGAGGCCGTCGAACTATGGCGGATCGGGTCATCTGCCCTCCTGGCGATGCGTGGTGCGGCCGGAGGGCGGCCAGGAGGGAACTGCCTCCCCGAGCCGACGAATTGGTCCCCCCATGCCGATTCGCGCGAATCCTACCAACGGGTAGGTCTGGCGCGCTTTCCCTTTTTCCGCACCAGCTCGGGTTATGGGCACCAGCTCGGGTTATGGGCGCTATCTCGGGGTTTTGTGGCACTGTCTCGGGTTTGCCGTGGGTCCGCGGGACCGGGGGCACGTCCGCGGGACCGCCAGCGTCCCTAGATCGGCGCCACCACCGGGGCGTCCAGCGCCGCCCGCCACTCCCGCACCGCCGCCGCGTCCACCGGCGCGCTCCACCCACCGGGGCGGGCCGCGCCCCCGATGTGGAACGCGTCCAGCCCGGCCGCCCGCAGCTCCGGCAGGTGCGCGAGGGTGAGCCCGCCGCCCACCAGGATCCGCGGCGCGTACCCGGGCTCGTCCGCCGCCGTGCGCGCCTGCTCGGCGACCAGCGTCGCCAGTCCCGCGCCGACCCCGTCCGCGGCACCGGCGGTCAGATACGTGTCGAGGCCGGCCGCGCCGGCGAAGCCCGCCAGTTCCCGGCGGAGCGCGTCCCGGTCGGCGGCCCGGTCGATGGCCCGGTGGAACGTCCACCGGCACCCGTCGAGCACCTCGGCCAGCGCCGTGACCGCCGCGAGGTCCGGCCGCCCCTCCGGCGTCAGGAAGCCCAGGACGAACTCCTCGGCGCCCTCCGCGCGCAGCGCCTCGGCCGCCCCGCACAGCGCGGCCACGTCGCCCGCGTCGCCCGCCGCGAAGCCGTCGGAGGCGCGCAGCATCACCCGCAGCGGGATGCCGACGGCCGCCCGGACCGCGGCGAACGTGGCGCGCGGCGGGGTCAGCCCGTCCGCCGCCATGTCCGCGACCAGTTCCAGGCGGTCGGCACCGCCGGCCTGCGCGGCGACCGCGTCCTCGGGACCGAGCGCGATCACCTCCAGGAGCGCGCGCTGATTCATACGACCCAACCTTCCGCTGACGAATGACATGGCCCAGGTGACGAACGACGTGGCCCAGGCGCGCGGGGCGGGCGGCCGGAACGGCACCGGGCACTCGCGCCCCGGCCGGCCCCCAACCCACACCACACAGGTCTAGTCCAATACCCACCCTAAGCGCTCCTCGACCACCGCACCCGCACCCGGCCCGCGACGCGGCCGAAATCCACCCCCGGCGCCCCCGTCACCCCCTCTGCCGTCACCCCGAAACCGCCTCACGACGCGCGTGTGGATCAGCCCTCACATGGGTAACACGCCTTTTCCATAAGGGTGTTGCGCCTGTTCCCCGCACACCCGTGGTGCCGAGCACGGAGAGTCCGGATGTCCGACCTTGCAACCGTATCCGCTGAAATAGCCCCGTATCTCGCCCTGGCGGCCAACAGCCTGGGCACCTCCGTCCTCACCGCCACCCAGGACCGGATCGCCGAACGCACCGTGGCCGCCGGCGAGGGCTTCTTCCGCCGCCTGCTGCACCGCCGCAACGGCAGCCCGGCCACCCTCGGCGACGACACCACCCGGCCGCTCCTGGACACCGACCGCGCCGACGCCCTCGACCGGCTGCTGGCCACCCTCGACGACCACGACCGCCGCACCCTCGCCGCCGCCCTCACCGCCTGGCTGGACTCCCCCGCCGCCGACCGCGACGCCGCCGGCTTCCGCGAGCACGTCGCCCGCGCCGCCACCGGCCCGCGGACCGTCCACCACCACGTCACGGCGACCGGCGACCACTCCCTCGCCGCCGGCGAGATCCACGGCAACATCACCATGGGAGGCACCGCGCACCCCCGGGACGACACATGACCCCCCGGAGACCGCCCCGGCCCGACCCGGAGCACCTCCACCACCCGGAACGCCTCCCCGACACGGGACACGGCCACGACCCGGGGCGCCTCCACGAGCCGGCGCAGATCCACAACGACGCCACCGCCCACGGCGACCACTCCATCGCCGCCGGCACCATCCGGAACGTCTTCATCCGCTGGGCCCTGCACCCCAGCGCCCGCTGGCTGCCCCTGCTCCTGGCCTGCGCCGCCCTCGTCGTCGCCGGCACCACCTGGCCGGACGGCCCCGCGTCCCAGTACGTGCTGTGGGGCACGCTGGTCGCCGTCTCCGTCGGCGCCGCCACCGCCCGCGTCCTCGTCCAGCGCCCGCGCGGCGCCCGGATCGTCGCCGCCCTCTCCCTCGCCTCCCTCCTGGCCACCGTCGGCGGCTGGCTGGCCTTCCGGGACGTCGTCGCCCACGGCGAGATCGACGCCACCGGCAAGATCACCACGGCGGCACGGGACCTGCCCGACGGCGCCCGTTTCACCCTGACCCTCGCCGTCGCCCCCGGGGAGGCCCGCGACGCCCTCCGCCTCACCCTGGCCATCGACGACCACGACCCCGCGGCCCCGGCCTGCCGCCCGGTCACCGCCGTCGCGCTCACCGCACCGCCCCCCGGCCACGCGGCCACACCGGATTCCGTCCACGACGGCGGCACCTTCGACATCCCCCTGGACCCGCAGGCCCGCACCGTCCGCATCGGCCTCACCCTCCACACCGACCGCGGCTGCCGCATGGACGTCAGGACCACCGGAGCCACCCTCCACGACACCTGACCCACCCCCCGCGCGGCGGAGGAACGACACCACCCCGCAGCCGGCGACGAAAAAGAGCAACAGAAAACGGGGACCCATGACCACACGCCTCACCGGAATCGCGGCCCTGCTCGCCCTCGCCGCATTCACCGCGACCGCCTGCGGAACGAACGCACCGCCGTCCCTCTTCGCCAAGGGACAGGTCTCCGTCGGCGTGAAAAGCGACCAGCCCGGCACCAGCTATCTCGACAGCTACGACTTCCGCGGCTTCGACATCACCGTCGCCCGGCAACTCCTCAAGAAACTCCACACCGAACCGAATTTCACCGCCGTACCCTCCGAACGCCGCACCACCGCCGTCACCGAAGGGCGCCAGGACCTGGTCATCGCGACCTTCTCCATCACCGACCAGCGCAGCCGGGACGTCGACTTCGTCGGCCCCTACGCCATCACCCCGCAGGGCGTCATGGTCCGCAAGGACGACCACCGCATCAGGACCCTCGCCGACCTCCGCGGCAAATCCGTCTGCGCCTGGTCCGGCACCACCTCGGGCATCGCACTGCAGAAGATCCCCGGCCTCGTCTTCTCCGCCAAGAACACCGCCGACGGCTGCGTCAGCGCCCTCGAAAACCACGAAGTCGACGCGGTCTCCACCGACACGATGATTCTCCACGGCTTCACCCAGAGCAAGCAGTACCCGAACCTGAAGGTCGTCCCCGGCATCGACATCGACTCCACCAACCGCTACGGAATCGCCATGCAAAAGGGCCACCGTGAAGACTGCCGGAAACTCCGCGACGCACTGCGCGACTACCTCAACAGCAGCGACTGGAAAAGGGACTTCACCACCGAACTCCCCGCCATCCCGCAGGCCGACGCCCACTGGGAGGCGCACTACAAACCCAGCGCGGACGACCTCGACAAATACTCCTGCCGCGACAAGTCAGCCCCGTGACCCGGCACAATGACGCCCATGACCGACTCCCGCCCCGACCTGGCCGCCCGCTGGGCCGCCACCGTGGCCCGGGCCCGCGGCACCCAGGAAGGCCCCGCCCCCGCCCCGTACGCGGACAACCTCCTCCGCCGCTGGGCCGAGCCGCAGCGCCGCTACCACACCACCGACCACCTCACCGCCGTCCTCGACCGGATCGACGAACTCGCCGCGCACGCCGACGATCTGCCCGCCGTCCAGCTGGCCGCATGGTTCCACGACGCCGTCTACCGGCCCGACCGCTCCGAGAACGAGGAACGCAGCGCCGCCCTCGCCGAACGCGCCCTCCCCGAACTGGGCATCACCGAGGCGCGCACCGCCGAGGTCGCCCGCCTCGTCCGCCTCACCGTCACCCACGACCCGGCCCCCGGCGACCACGACGGCGCCGTCCTGTGCGACGCCGACCTGGCCGTCCTGGCCGGCTCCCCCGACGCCTACGCCGCCTACGCCGCCGCGGTCCGCGCCGAGTACGGCTTCGTCCCCGACCCGGACTTCCGGGCCGGCCGCGCCGCCGTCCTCCGCCAACTCCTCGCACTCCCCCGCCTGTTCAGGACCCCGACGGGCCACGACCGCTGGGAGGCACCGGCCCGCCGCAACCTCGCCACGGAACTCGCCCTCCTGGAGAGCGGGGGCGGGGGCACCCTCGGGGCGGCACCTGATCGGGACACGGACTGATCGACAGACCGGCAGACCGGCAGACCTGTCCAGGACACCGTCCGACTACCTGCCCCACCGGGCCCCGGGCGCGGCCCCCACGTGGCGAACGCCACCCCACCGACCGGGAATGTCAGCACCCATCCCCCTGTTGGTACCTGTCATGCACCAGCGAGTTCATGCTCTCCGGCATCCTCCAGCCGCTCGCCCGCGACCTCGGGGTCTCCATCCCGCAGGCCGGTCTGCTGGTCTCCGCCTTCGCCATCGGCATGGTGGTCGGCGCCCCCGTACTGGCCGCCGCCACGCTCCGCCTCCCCCGCCGCACCACCCTCATCACCCTGCTCGCGATCTTCGGCCTCGGCCAGGCCGCCGGCGCCCTGGCGCCCTCCTACGCCGTCCTCTTCGCCTCCCGGGTGATCAGCGCCCTGGCCTGCGCCGGCTTCTGGGCGGTGGGCGCGGCCGTGGCCGTCTCGCTCGTCCCGGTGACCGCCCGGGCCCGCGCCATGGCCGTCATGGTCGGCGGACTGAGCATCGCCAACATCGCCGGCGTCCCCGCCGGCGCCCTGCTCGGCCAGCACGCCGGCTGGCGCGCCGCCTTCTGGGCGGTGGCCGCACTCTCCGTGCTCGGCCTCGTAGGCGTCATCGCCCTCGTCCCGCGCACCGAGGTGCCCACCGGCGAGGACCGCCCCCGGCTCCGCCGCGAACTGACCATCTACCGGGACAAGCAGGTCTGGCTGGCACTGATCGCCACCGCCATGAACGGCGCCGCGGTCTTCGCCCTCTTCTCCTACCTCTCCCCGCTGCTGACCGACACCGCCGGCCTCGCGGAGAGCTGGGTCCCGACGGTGCTCGCCCTCTTCGGCGTCGGCGCGCTGATCGGCACGTTCATCGGCGGCCGGATCGCCGACGCGCACCTCTTCGGCACCCTCTTCGGCGGCATCTCGGCCTCCACCGCCGTCCTCGCCGTCCTGGCGCTGACCGCGCACAGCCCGGTCGCCGCCGTCGCCCTCTCCCTCATGCTCGGCGTCACCGCCTTCACCACGGCCCCCGCGCTGAACGCCCGGATGTTCAACGTGGCGAACGCCGCCCCGACCCTCGCCGGCGCCACCACCACGGCCGCCTTCAACATCGGCAACACCCTCGGCCCCTGGCTCGGCGGCCTGGCCATCAGCGCCGGCTGGGGCTACCCCGCCGTCGCCTGGACCGGTGCCGCCCTCGCCGCCGTCGCCGTCCTCACCACCGCCCTCGCCTTCCGCCTCCACCGCGCCTCGGCCCACTCCCGCGTCGTCGCGTCCTCGGCCCCGGCCGCCGACGCCGCGTCCGTCACGAAGTCCGCCGCCCGCTCCCCGGAGGTCGCCGAACGCCCTTGAGGCCACCGAACGCCCTCAAGGGCGGCGAACGCTCCTGAGGGCGGCGCCCCCCTGAGGGCGATGCATGCAACCGCCCGGCGTCCACGAACGTCGTTCGCACATGCGCTTACTCCGCGGAGCCCTCGCCCCGTCACGGCGGGGGCTCCGCCGCCAGGAAGCTCCTCGGCGGCCCGGTGACCTGCACCCCCGCCCCTCACCGCCCCTTCGGCCGCCGCAGCCCCGCCTCCGTGAGCCGGCGGACCAGCTCCTTGGAACCGACCGCCACCGCTCCCGCCCGCACGGCATCGTCATACCGCTCGGACGGCAGGTCGTAGTGGTCGCGCTCGAAGGCCCGTCGCGGCGCGCCGAGCGCGGCCGCGAAGCGGTGCAGTTCGTCGAACGACCGGTCGCTCACCAGGTGCGACCACATACGACCGTGCCCTGGCCATATGGGCGGGTCGACGTAGATCGTCACCTCAGCCCTCCGCCGGCGCGCGCAGCCGCCCGACCGGGGCGACGGCGACCGCCGTCTTCGGACACACCCAGTGCGGATCCGGACCCAACTCCGGCTCCACATCGAGCGCATGAGGATCCCCGGACTCCGTGCACACCGGGCACAGCGGCCAACGGCCGTACCGCTCCAGCAGCGCGTCCTGGACGTCCTGCGCTATCAGCCCCGCGACGAACGAGGCACCCTCAGGCCACTGCTCCACCCACCATCGGCGATGCGTGACCGCATCCTCGACGAGCGAGACGATCTCGGCGTCCGCTACGTCATCTGCCATCAGGTCGGCGAGCACCAGCGCCCGCGCGGCGTGCAATGCCTGTTCCAGCTCCATGACCTCATTCTCGCGCGCAGCCACCGACCGACCGACTTATCCACAGGCAGACCGCCACGCGATCCGCGTTCCCCCCTCCGCCTGTCCACCCGCCCCATCCGCCCGTCGACCTATCCACAGGCTTCACGCAGGGGATTGACGCGCTCCCAGAGCTGAAAATACCTTTCAGTCATGAACAGCGGACTGAAGGAAACTTTCACCGGCCCCGGACAGACCACTCCTCCCACATCGCCACCGACCCCACCGGCCCCGCCCCCACCCGCGGCCCTGGCCGCCAAGGTCCGCACACTCGCGCCGACGATGACCCGCTCCATGCAGCGGGTCGCCGAGACCGTCGCCGGCGACCCTGCCGGCTGCGCCGCCCTCACCGTCACCGGCCTGGCCGAGCGCACCGGCACCAGCGAGGCCACCGTCGTCCGCACCTCCCGCCTCCTGGGCTACCCCGGCTATCGCGACCTGCGCCTCGCCCTCGCCGCGCTCGCCGCACAGCAGGAGGCCGGTAGCGCCCCCGCCGTCACGGCGGACATAGCGGTCGACGACTCCCTCATCGACGTGGTCGCCAAACTCGCGCAGGAAGAGCAGCAGTGCCTCGCCGACACCGCCGCCGCGCTGGACGTCACCCAGCTCGAAGCCTCCGTCGCCGCCCTCGCCTCCGCCCGCCGCATCGACGTCTACGGCATAGGGGCCTCCAACCTCGTCGCCCAGGACCTGGTCCAGAAGCTGCTGCGCATCGGCCTGATCGCCCATGCCCACTCCGACCCGCACCTCGCCGTCACCAACGCCGTGCAGATGCGGGCACGCGACGTGGCCATCGCGATCACCCATTCCGGCCGCACGACAGACGTCATAGAGCCACTGCGCGTCGCCTTCGACCACGGCGCGACGACGATCGCCATCACCGGCCGCCCCGACGGCGAGATCGCCGCCTACGCCGACCACATCCTGACGACCTCCACGGCCCGCGAGAGCGAGCTGCGCCCCGCGGCCATGTCCTCCCGCACCAGCCAGCTCCTCGTCGTCGACTGCCTCTTCATAGGCGTCGCCCAACGCACCTACGAGACCGCCGCCCCCGCCCTCTCCGCCTCCTACGAAGCCCTCGCCCACCGCCACAACCCCCGCCACTGATCCACCAACCTGCACCCAACTATGGGCAGTCGTGCCGCCGGGACGGCACGGGTGGGCACAGCGGCACCCCCACCAGCAAGCAGCCGAGCGCAAACCCCCGTCACCCCCACCGCATACAGCCGACCACGCCGCAGCACACCCACGCAGGCCAGGCACCCACCACCCTGCCCCATCCCATCCCAGCGCGTCCCGCCCCGCCCCGAGGAGCCCCACCCATGCCACCCAGCGACCCCAACTACTCATCCCTCCGTACCCAGTTGGCAACCCTCACCACAGAGGAATTCCGCCCCGACCTCGCCAACATCGATTGCCGCCCCACCCTGGACATCGCCCGTCTGATGAACGACGAGGACACCACCGTCCCCGCCGCCGTCGCCGAACGCCTCCCCGAGATCGCCGCCGCCATCGACGCCACGGCGGCCCGCATGGCCCGCGGCGGCCGCCTGATCTACGCCGGCGCCGGTACGGCCGGCCGCCTCGGCGTCCTGGACGCCAGCGAATGCCCGCCGACCTTCAACACCGACCCTTCGGAGATCCTCGGCCTGATCGCCGGCGGCCCGTCCGCACTGGTCACCGCCGTCGAGGGTGCCGAGGACAGCAAGGAGCTGGCCGCCTCCGACCTCACCGCCCTCGCCATCGCCGACCGCGACACCGTCGTCGGCATCTCCGCCTCCGGCCGCACCCCCTACGCCATCGGCGCCGTCGAGCACGCCCGCGCCATCGGCGCCCTCACCATCGGCCTGTCCTGCAACGCCGATTCCGCCCTCGCCGCGGCCGCCGAGCACGGCATCGAGATCGTCGTCGGGCCCGAGCTGATCACCGGCTCCACCCGCCTCAAGGCCGGTACCGCCCAGAAGCTCGTCCTCAACATGATCTCGACGATCACCATGATCCGCCTGGGCAAGACCTACGGGAATCTGATGGTCGACGTCCGCGCCTCCAACGACAAACTGCGCGCCCGCTCGCGCCGCATCGTCGCACTCGCCACCGGGGCCACCGACCTGGAGATCGAGGCCGCCCTCACCGAGACCGACGGCGAGGTGAAGAACGCCATCCTCGTCCTGCTCGGCGGCGTCGACGCCCACGAGGCCGCCCGCCTCCTCAACACCACCAAGGGCCACCTCCGCACCGCCCTCCAATCCACCCCCACCCAAACCACCTGACCCAACATCAACCAGCCACCGCAGCCGAAGCAGTACATCGGCTCCTGCACCGACTGCACGGTCTCCAACCACCCCAGCCACCTCCCCCTCCCCACACCACCCCTCCCCATTGCTCACACCACCCCTACCTCCACCCCCACAGCAAGGCGCCACACATGACCGAAGACAAAAACCGCGCCACCGCCGCCGCCCTCCTCCCCCTCGTGGGCGGCGCCGACAACATCACCTCCGTCGCCCACTGCATGACCCGCCTCCGCCTGGGCATCAAGGACCACTCCCTGATCCAGGAAGACGCCCTCAAAGCACTCCCCGCCGTCCTGGGAGTGGTCGACGACGACACCTACCAAATCGTGCTCGGCCCCGGCACCGTCGCCCGAGTAACCCCCGAGTTCACCCACCTACTGGCCAAGGCCACCGCCACCACCCCCAGCGAAGCCCCCCAACGCCAAACCCCCCGATCCAGTGACACTCCACAGAAACAAATCACGCTCCGTAACCGTTGCCGTAACAAGGAAAAAGGCGGCGCCCCCACGGCCCCCGCAAACGCCACCCCCACCCACCCCCACAACCCACACACCCCACGCCCCACCACCCCCGCCCCTCAGACAACCCCCACCACCCCGACCACCCCGCCCACCAAGTCGACGGCGGAGGCGCCCACCCCCGCCCCAACCGCCAACAGCACCCCCCGGCCCCCCACCCCCACTCCTACCCCCACCACCGCCCCCGCCTCCGCCTCTGACCTGGCCGCCCAAGGCGCCGCCCTCAAGGCCCGCCAAAAGGCGCGCAATGCCACCCCCGTCAAGCTCTTCCTCCGCCGCATCGCCAACATCTTCGTGCCGCTCATCCCCGCCCTGATCGGCTGCGGTATCATCGCCGGCCTCAACGGCCTGCTCACCAACGCCGGTTGGCTCCCGTCCCTGGTCCCGTCGATGACGGCCATCGCCTCCGGCTTCATGTCCCTCATCGCGGTCTTCGTCGGCTACAACACCGCGAAGGAGTTCGGCGGAACCCCCGTCCTCGGCGGCGCGGTCGCCGCCGTGATCGTCTTCCCCGGCATCGCCAACGTCACCGCCTTCGGCCAGAAGCTCGCCCCCGGCCAGGGCGGCGTCCTCGGTGGCCTCGCCGCCGCCCTCCTCGCCGCCCACGTCGAGAAGCAGCTCCGCAGACGCGTCCCCGAGGCCCTGGACGTCCTCCTCACTCCCGCCCTCACCGTCCTCCTCACCGGCCTGGTCACCGTCTTCGGCCTGATGTACGCGGCCGGCGAGGTCTCGCAAGCCATCGGCACCGCCGCCGACTGGCTGCTCGCCCACGGCGGCGCGCTCGCCGGCTTCCTCCTCGGCGGGCTCTTCCTGCCCCTCGTCATGCTGGGCCTCCACCAGGCCCTCATCCCCATCCACACCACCCTGATCCAACAGCAGGGCTACACAACCCTCCTGCCGATCCTCGCCATGGCCGGTGCAGGCCAGGTGGGAGCTGCACTCGCCCTCTACCTACGCCTCCGCCGCAACCACTCGATCCGCACGACGATCCGCTCCGCCCTCCCCGCGGGCTTCCTGGGCGTCGGCGAGCCCCTGATCTACGGCGTCTCGCTGCCCCTCGGCCGCCCCTTCATCACCGCCTGCGTCGGAGGCGCGTTCGGCGGCGGCTTCGTGGGCCTCGTCAATCAACTCGGCGACACCGTCGGCTCCACCGCCATCGGCCCCTCCGGCCTGGCCCTCTTCCCCCTGGTCAAGGGCAACCAGGCGCTAGGCACGACGATCGCCGTCTACGCCCTCGGCCTCCTCGTCGGCTACGCGGTCGGCTTCGTCGCCACCTACTTCTTCGGCCTCAGCAAGCAGCAGCGCTCGGACCTCAACGCGGCCACCGAGGCACCGCAACCAGACGCCGACGCGGCCACCCTCGACGGCTCCCGGCGAACGGACCCGGACGCCCGCAACGCCGCGCTCGAAGGCGTCGGGTAACCGGCCCGAGGCCCAAGGCCCCCGCGACGCTCCCGGCTGGGCCAAACCGGCCTGACGCTCGGTGAGCGCCTCCGCCGCCGACTTGGTCCGCGGTCGACTGCGCGTCCCCGTGGGCGATTGCTTGGCCCCGTGGGCGATTGCTTGTCCTCGCCGCCGTAGTGGCCGTAGGGGTGGGCTGGAGCGGCCATAGCGGCGCATTGGCTGCCGGAGCACGCCGGGCCGGTCGTGCCGCCGCCCCACCACGTCGTAGCCGCGTCGAGCCGACCACGTCTTGGGGGTGTGTTGTGTTGGGGGCCGGTTGGTTGTGTTGGAGGTCAGGGTGCTCAACCAGGGCCCCAGACCGGATCGGCCTGGCCCAAGCAGACCGGACCGGCCTGCTCAGGCTGATCGGATCGGCCCTGGCCCGGGTGACGGTCAAACGGCCACGCTCGGACCTGCATGCCGGACCTCCGCGCCCGGACTGGCACATTCGGGAGTGCCGCTCTGCGGACCGGCTCGCTGCGAATCGCCACGCCGCCCGCCGGCTCACTCCGGGCCAGCCGGGTCAGCCGGCTCACTCCGGGCCGGCCGGCTCCCATCCCGCTCGTCCCGAAGTACCCGGCTCCTGTCCCGAAGTACCCGGCTGTCCCGAGGTACCTGGCTCCTGGGTGGCCGTTCCGGGGACGCCCGCGCTCGGAGCAGCTGGCTGCCGAGCTGCCTGCCCCGTGTTTGTTGCACCGCGGACGCCCGGTTCGGGAGCGCCCAGCCCCCGGGCCCCCAGCCCAGGGCCAGAGTGCTCCCCGGCCCTCACCTCGGGCCCACCCTGCCCCTGGCCGGCGGCCTCAGAAGCGGTCGCCCCCTCCGGAACACCCGCCTGTGGAAGGCCCAGTTCAGAAGTGCCCAGTCCCGCAGCAGTGCCCGGTCCCGCAGCCTCCACCCCTGGCGTCCCCTGCTCCGTAGCGGTCGGACTCGCAGGAGTCGGACTGGCAGCGGACTGCTCCGGAGCAGGTGCACGACCATTCTCAGGTGCAGGGCCGTTCTCGCGTCCGGTAATCGATGCCTTCTCGTGGTGGGCCTCCTCGGGGTGGCGGGCGGGTGTGTCGTCCTCGTCGGCCGCAGGTGGCGTGTTCTCGTGGCCCGTAGGCGGTGCGTTCCCGTGGCCCGCGGGTGTGTTGTGGCAGGCGCGCCGGAGGCCCTCCACGTAGCGGGCCCAGGGGCCGTCCCAGTGGCCTGCCCAGCGGCGACGGCGGCGTGCCGAGCGGCCGAGTGCCCCGGCCAGCAGAAGGAACCACACACCGACGAGGGCCAGGTGGACGCGCTGGGGGACGCCGTGCCAGCCGGGGTGACCGATGAGCGGGCCGACGGTGAGGATCGCGGCGGGCATGGCGACGGCCAGGACGCGCGGACCCCAGCGGCGGACCGCCGGCATCGGGGGACGCTGCACGGCGGCCGCGCGGCTGAGGAAGGCCATCGAGGCGAAGAGGAAGAAGTGTGCGAAGGCGCTGGTGGCGGTGTGCCAGGGGTGGACGGCCAGACAGCCGCGTTCCACCGAGGGGGCGCAGGCCATGGGGAGCAGGACGTCGGCCAGTGAGGAGAGTCCGAGGCCGACCAGCGCGAGCCAACCCGTACGGGCCCAGCGGCCGTGGCCGGAGGGTGTGCTGCGGGCGAGCAGGGCGCCGCCGATGACGAGGAGCGCGCAGCCGGCTTCCAGGGCGCCGAAGAGGCGGCGCATCGGCTGGTCGGCGGCGTAGAGCTCGCTGACGTAGGAGTGGCGGGGGTCGAGGCCGGTGGGGAAGGCGAATTCCAGCGGCCACCAGTTGTAGAGCAGGGCGGCGACGGCGAAGAGGACGGCCGCCGCCGCCTCCCGTCCGGCGTAGCGGGTGGTGGGGGCGACCACGGGCTCGTAGACGGTGCGGGCACCGGGCCTCGTGTGGTTCGGGACGTTCGGCACGGGCGGGTCCTGTTCCGGGTGGGGTCGGGGGCCAGGTCCGAGGTTCTCCCCGCCAGGGCCCGCCAGGTTGGCGCGCCGGTCGGAGGCGCGCCGGGCAGCCACTCGACAGGGCGAACCGATCCCCCGTTCGCGGGAACCGCCCGGGGGACGCAGGGACGGCACTGAGGACGCCATCGCGGACGCCGGAACGGCACCAGGGGCCGAGCCCCGAATCGAACCGGGGACCCGACCAAGGACCCAGCCAGGGACCCAGCCGGGGACCCAGCCGGGGACCCAACCAGGACGAAACCACGCACGACACCGGCGGCACAAAGGTCTCGTAGGACACACAGGACTCACAGGACTCACAGAGCCCGTGGAACACATGGGGCACACGAGGCGCATAAGACGCATCGCCCCCGAGCCCCGCCCCCCAAAAACGCCGCCGGGGCGGTACCCCCTGGGAGAGGGGGTACCGCCCCGGCGAACGGAACGGACGTTGATCGACCGGCGGACGGGGCCGCGGTGGATCAGAAGTCCATGTCACCGCCCGGCATGCCGCCCGGAGCGGCCGCGGCGGCCTTCTCCGGCTTGTCGGCGATGACGGCCTCGGTGGTGAGGAAGAGCGCCGCGATGGAGGCGGCGTTCTGCAGCGCGGAGCGCGTCACCTTGGCCGGGTCGATGATGCCCTCGGCGATCATGTCGACGTAGTCGCCGGTGGCGGCGTTGAGGCCGTGACCCGGGGTCAGGTTGCGCACCTTCTCCACGATGACGCCACCCTCGAGGCCGGCGTTCACGGAGATCTGCTTGAGCGGGGCCTCCAGGGCCAGCTTCACGGCGGCGGCACCGGTGGCCTCGTCGCCGTCCAGCTCCAGCTTCTCGAAGACCGAGGAAGCCTGCAGCAGGGCCACGCCACCGCCGGCGACGATGCCCTCCTCGACGGCCGCCTTGGCGTTGCGGACGGCGTCCTCGATGCGGTGCTTGCGCTCCTTGAGCTCGACCTCGGTCGCGGCGCCGGCCTTGATGACGGCCACGCCGCCGGCCAGCTTCGCGAGGCGCTCCTGGAGCTTCTCGCGGTCGTAGTCCGAGTCGCTGTTCTCGATCTCGGCGCGGATCTGGTTGACCCGGCCCTGGACCTGCTCGCTGTCGCCGGCACCGTCGACGATGGTGGTCTCGTCCTTGGTGATGACGACCTTGCGGGCGCGGCCCAGCAGGTCGAGACCGGCGTTCTCCAGCTTGAGGCCGACCTCCTCGGAGATGACGGTGCCACCGGTGAGGATGGCGATGTCGCCGAGCATGGCCTTGCGGCGGTCACCGAAGCCCGGGGCCTTGACGGCGACGGACTTGAAGGTGCCACGGATCTTGTTGACGACGAGGGTCGACAGGGCCTCGCCCTCGACGTCCTCGGCGATGATCAGCAGCGGCTTGCCGGACTGCATGACCTTCTCGAGGAGGGGCAGCAGGTCCTTCACGTTGCTGATCTTGGAGTTGACGATGAGGATGTAGGGGTCCTCGAGCGCCGCCTCCATGCGCTCCATGTCGGTCGCGAAGTACGCCGAGATGTAGCCCTTGTCGAAGCGCATACCCTCGGTGAGCTCCAGCTCCAGACCGAAGGTCTGGGACTCCTCGACGGTGATGACGCCTTCCTTGCCGACCTTGTCCATGGCCTCGGCGATGAGCTCGCCGATCTGCGGGTCGGCGGCGGAGATGGACGCGGTGGAGGCGATCTGCTCCTTGGTCTCGATCTCCTTGGCCTGGTCGAGCAGGGCACCGGAGACGGCCTCGACGGCCTTCTCGATACCGCGCTTGAGGGCCATCGGGTTGGCGCCGGCGGCGACGTTGCGCAGACCCTCGCGGACCAGCGCCTGGGCGAGGACGGTCGCGGTCGTCGTGCCGTCACCGGCGACGTCGTCCGTCTTCTTCGCGACCTCCTTGACCAGCTCGGCGCCGATCTTCTCGTACGGGTCCTCCAGCTCGATCTCCTTGGCGATGGAGACACCATCGTTGGTGATCGTGGGGGCGCCCCACTTCTTCTCAAGGACGACGTTGCGGCCCTTGGGGCCGAGGGTGACCTTGACGGCGTCGGCGAGCTGGTTCATACCGCGCTCAAGGCCGCGCCGCGCCTCCTCGTCGAACGCGATGATCTTGGCCATGTGAAGTGGTCCCTCCGGACTGATGGGGGTACCCCCTGCCCGAACAAGTGTGACGAGCTGGGGGAGGAAGCTCCGGACCGCGCTGGCGCCCGCGACGGACGGCCCACATGCCCTGTGGTTCCTTGCCCCACCTGGCGTGCCGGCCTCACCGACCCGGTCCACATTCAGCACTCTCACGGGGAGAGTGCTAACGCAATGATTAGCACTCGCACCAGGCGAGTGCAAGCGGCTTGGAGGATGTCTCCCGGTGGGGTGCGGTCGATTGCGGGCCGGCGGACGGGAGTGACCGCGGGCGGCCGTGCACCCGTGAGACGGCCGTCTCACGCCCCCATGCATGCCCGCGTACACCGGGCCCCACGCCCGTCACGGCCGGCCTGGACCTGGCCGACTCATGCGCGCCCCGCGCGCCGGGCCCCACGTCGAATGCGGGACCGATGGGTCCCCTCCACCTCCACCGCGCACGCCCGCGCGCAGGCGTCCCAACGGGCCCCAACGACCCCAACGCGCCCCCTTTGACAGCGGGACGCAGCGGGACACAGGCAGGCCCCCTCCCCCATGCGCGCCCGTCTACACCCGCGGGCGCCCGCGTGCGGGGCGGCGGTCATCACGGGAGAAGGGCGCACGGGAGACAAGCCGCGCGCCCACCTGGCGCGGCACGGACCGATACGCCGGCCCCCGCCGGGCGCCCGGCACAACAGACGACAGCGCAACCGCACGACAACGCGCCGGCACGACAGAAGGCCCGCAGCCCCGTTCACCGGGGTTGCGGGCCTTCCGCCGACGATGCAGTCGGCCGCCGCCTCAGGCGGTGACCCGGACCATGTCCGCCTGTGGCCCCTTCTGGCCCTGCGAGATCTCGAACTCGACCCGCTGACCCTCCTCAAGGGTGCGGTAACCGTCCATCTGGATCGCGCTGTAGTGGACGAATACATCCGCACCACCGTCGACCGCGATGAAGCCGTACCCCTTCTCCGCGTTGAACCACTTGACGGTGCCCTGAGCCATGCCTAACTCCCCTATTACTGGCCCTTGCGCAGGACCGCACTTCGCGGACCCGGGTCAGACCTCACCCCCGGGAATGGCCCGTGGGGTGTGCGCCGGAACGCGTCGACCGCCGCTGAATGTATCTGGACCAATGCCCAGCGCAACAGGTCAATCGGACGAGAATTCCGGCACCGGGGAAACGGCCGTATACGCTCAAATGGCGTTATTGCAGCCCGATTCGGGCCGGGAATATGCCACACAACCGACAAAACGCGCACACAACTTGCGCACAAGTCACCGCGATCTCATATGCGTTCGGCATGTACGCGGAGATAACCGGAGGGGAATCGCCCCAATGGTATCCCCTTTCACGACACGGAATTGCCCCGTCCGTTTAGGTCGGACGGGGCAATTCCAGTCAGCGCAGGGAAGAGTTGGCGCAAATGCGATCCGTGTCGATCGTGCCGTTCCGCGTCGAGCGCCCTCGGGCGGGTCAGCAGCCTCCTGCCACCGCCGGGATGATGGAGACGCCCGCCCCGTCCGGGGTCGGCGTCTGCAGGCCCTGCTCGAAGCGGACGTCGTCGTCGTTGACGTAGACGTTCACGAAGCGGCGCAGCTTGCCGGCGTCGTCGAGCACCCGGGCGGCGATGCCCTGGTGGTTCTTCTCCAGGTCGGCGATCACCTCGGAGAGGGTCGCGCCCTCGGCGGTGACCTCGGCCTCGCCGCCGGTGTACGTGCGGAGGATGGTGGGGATGCGGACCTTGACGCTCATGGTGGATGCCTCCGGGGCTACGGGAGTGGGAGTCGGGGGGCGGGCGGGGCCGGGCTCAGCCGGCCAGGCCGGCCGCGCGGAACGCGTCCAGGTCCGGCCGGATCGTGGCGGTGGGCCCGGCGGCGACGGCGTCGAGGGTCTTCAGGCCGTCACCGGTGTTCAGCACCACGGTGGTCAGTGACGGGTCCAGGATGCCGTTCTCGATGAGCTTTCTGGTCACGCCGACGGTCACGCCGCCCGCGGTCTCCGCGAAGATCCCCTCCGTGCGGGCCAGCAGCCTGATCGCGTCCACGATCTGCGGGTCGGTGACGTCCTCGACGGCACCGCCGGTGCGGCGCGCGATGTCGAGCACGTACGGGCCGTCCGCGGGGTTGCCGATCGCCAGGGACTTGGCGATGGTGTCCGGCTTCTGCGGCCGGACGACCTCGTGGCCGGCCTTGAAGGCCGCGGAGACCGGCGAGCAGCCCTCGGCCTGGGCGCCGAAGATCCGGTACGGCTTGTCCTCCACGAGGCCGAGGGCGATCAGCTCCTTCAGCGCCTTGTCGATCTTGGTGAGCTGGGAGCCGGAGGCGACCGGGATGACGATCTGGTCCGGCAGCCGCCAGCCCAGCTGCTCGCAGATCTCGTACGCCAGCGTCTTGGAGCCCTCGCCGTAGTAGGGGCGGAGGTTGACGTTGACGAAGCCCCAGCCCTCGCCGAGCGGGTCGCCGATGAGCTCGGAGCAGAAGCGGTTGACGTCGTCGTAGTTGCCGTCGATGGCGACGAGGTCGCCGCCGTAGACCGCGGCCATCACGACCTTGCCGGGCTCCAGGTCGTGCGGGATGAAGACGCAGGACTTGAGGCCCGCGCGGCGTGCCGCGGCGCCGACCGCGCCCGCCAGGTTGCCGGTCGAGGAGCAGGAGAGGGTGGTGAAGCCGAAGGCGCGGGCGGCCTCGACGGCGATCGCGACGACCCGGTCCTTGAAGGAGTGGGTGGGGTTGCCGGAGTCGTCCTTGACGTACAGGCCGCCGGTGACGCCGAGCTCGGCGGCGAGCCGGTCGGCCTGGACGAGCTTGGTCCAGCCGGGGTTGAGGTTGGGCTTGTCGGCCACGTCGGCGGGGACGGGCAGCAGCGGGGCGTAGCGCCAGATGTTGGCGGGGCCGGCCTCGATCCGGCGCTTCAGCTCCTCGCCGCTGGGAAGTTCGTAGGCGACGTCGAGAGGGCCGTTGCGATCCTCAGCCACGGGGTGTGACTGCCGTTCAGTCCAACGGTACGCGATCTCCAGCGGACCGAAGCACTCCTGGCAGGCGAAGAGCGGGCTGAGCGGAAAGCGCTGTCCGCACTCGCGACACGAGAGCGCGACGGCGGGGCCGAGAGCTACGGCGGAAGTGGGTTCGATTGCTTGCACAGCCATGGAGGCGAGGCCCTTTCTCCTCATCTTCCTCACGACGCATCTCGCCGTGAGACGGATTTGGCACCTTCCCTAGCCGGGAGCCTCGCGCGCGCCGTGCTGCGGCTGCGGAGATCGGCTGGAGGGTTGCCGGGGCTTCAACGGGCCGTGTCCCTCTGCCCCTCTGGATGAGCGGTATGGCGCTGGGCGGACCCAGGCGTTTGTCGCGCGGTGACCCCGACATGCGGTGGTCGTGCACGTTGTTCAAGACTGTAACCGAAGGCGCTCGCCGTTGAGATAGTCGTCCGGTCCGCGAGATGGATCACATAACGGGCCTCCGTTCGGGGCCCACCGAGGAGAGTCGTAGACGTGCTGGAAGAAGTGGAGCGCTGGCTGGCCGGACGCTCCTGGTCCGCCGCGGACCGCCCCCTGGAGCAGTTGCTGGAGGCCAAGCGCCAGACGGGGCGGACGGTCAGTGTGGTGCTGCCCGCGCTCGACGAGGAGGCGACGGTCGGCACGATCGTCGCGGCGATCCGCGCCGAGCTGATGACCCCGGAGGTGCCGCTGGTCGACGAACTGGTGGTGCTGGACTCGGGGTCGACCGACCGGACGGCCGAGGTCGCCGCGGCGGCCGGCGCCCGGGTGGTCCACCGGGACAGCGTGCTGCCGCGGATCCCGGCGCTGCCCGGCAAGGGTGAGGTGCTGTGGCGGTCCCTGCTGGTGACCGGCGGCGACATCATCTGCTTCGTCGACGCCGATCTGCGGGAGTTCTCCGCCACGTTCGTCTCGGGGATCGTCGGGCCGCTGCTGACCGATCCGGAGATCCAGTTCGTCAAGGCGATGTACGACCGGCCGCTGGACACCGGGCCGCTGGACACCGGGGAGGGCCGGGCGCCGGTGGCGGAGCAGGGCGGACGTCTTGCCGGAGGCGAGCAAGGCGGACGCGTCACCGAGCTGGTGGCCCGGCCGCTGCTCAATCTGCACTGGCCGCAGCTGGCCGGGTTCGTGCAGCCGCTGGGCGGGGAGTACGCGGCGCGCCGCTCGCTGCTGGAGCGGCTGCCGTTCCCGGTGGGCTACGGGGTGGAGCTGGGGCTGCTGGTGGACTCCCTGCACACGGTCGGACTGGATGCCCTCGCCCAGGTGGACGTGGGGGTGCGCCGGCACCGGCACCAGGGCGGCCAGGCGCTCGGCCGGATGGCCGCCGCCATCTACCGCACCGCCCAACTCCGGCTGGCACGCGGCCACTTGGTCCGCCCCCGGCTGACGCAGTTCGAGCGGGGCGAGAGCGGATTCGTGCCGCGGACGACGGAGGTGGACACCGAGGAGCGGCCGCCGATGGCCGAAATCCCGGAATACGCGGAGCGGCGGGCGGCCTAGGGGTTGTCCGTAGGGCCCGGCCGGGACCTGGCCGGGATACGTACGTTTGCACGGATCGGTGACGGGTTAATGTCGCGACATGGTCTCCGAGCGCAGTGCGGTCCAGCCAGGTGCCGAGGTCCTCGTCGCGTCGAACCGCGGGCCCGTTTCGTATGCCCTGGGGGCGGGCGGTGAGCTGACCGCCAAACGGGGCGGCGGGGGGCTGGTGTCGGGCCTCTCGGCGATCGGGCAGTCGACACGCGGCGCGGAGCGCCTCGATGAGGGGCGGTGGTCGGGCGACGGGCGGGCAGATGCCGAGTGGGTATGTTCCGCGCTGGGGGACGGTGACCGGGAGGCGGTGCGGCGGACCGGGGGGCTGCTGGATGTCGCGGACACCGGTGGACAGCGCGTCCGGATGCTGGACATTCCGGCGGATGTGCACGCCGCGGCCTACAACGGCGTCGCCAACTCGGTGCTGTGGTTCGTCCACCACATGCTGTACCAGACGCCGCTGGAGCCGGTGTTCGACGCGGATTTCCGGGGGCAGTGGGCCGCGTACGAGGCGTACAACGCGGCGTTCGCGACGGCGCTGGCGGACGCCGCGGGCCCGGGGGCGGCGGTGCTGGTGCAGGACTACCACCTGGCGCTGGTGCCGGGGCTGCTGCGCGGGCTGCGGCCGGACGTCCGGATCGCGCACTTCTCGCACACCCCGTGGGCGCCGCCGGAGTACTTCGCGATGCTACCGGACGACGTCGGGCGGCAGCTGCTGCTGGGCATCCTGGGCGCCGACCGGGCGAACTTCCTGACCGAGCGGTGGGCGCGGGCGTTCACGGCGTGCTGCGCGCGGACGCTGGGGCCGGACTACACCACGCACTGGCCGCGGCACGAGCCGCCCAGCGTGGCCGTGGTGCCGTCGGACCGGGCGGCGCACCGGACCCGGATCGGGGTCCACGGGCTGGGGGCGGACGCGGAGTTCCTGCGGGAGCGGTCGCGGCGGCCGGACGTCGAGGAGCGGATGGCGGCGCTGCGGGAGCAGATCGGCGGGCAGGCCGACGGGACGGCGCGGAAGACGATCGTCCGCGGCTGGTGCTGACGCGGGCGCTGGGCAGCTGGCGGCGCTGGCTCCGGTGGCCCGTGTGCGGGCGCGGGGAGCGCTGGCCGGTGGCCCGTGTGGTGGCGTTCGCGGGGCTGGGGCTGGGTGCGGTCGCGGTGGCGACCATGTCGGGGCTGGCGGTCTACGACCATGAGCTGTTCTGGCCGGCGGCGGTGCAGAACATCGTGCTGGATCTGGTGGCGCCGCTGGGGCTGGCGCTGGGCGATCCGCTGTCGCTGGCGCTGCGGGCGCTGCCGCAGGAGGGGCGGACGGCCCGCCGGCTGCGCGCGGCGATCTCCGGCCGGCTCGTCCGTTTCCTGACGTTCCCCCTGGTCAGCACGGTTCTGGTGCTCTCCTCCGAGCTGGCGATCTACTTCACGCCGTACTTTCCGACGGCGCTGCGGCACGGTCCGCTGCACGAGCTGATGTATCTGCAACTGCTCGTCACCGGAAGCCTGTTCGTGCTGCCGGTGCTCACCCGGGAGGAGTTGCTGCCGTCGTGGTGCAGCCATCCGGTGCGGGCGCTGCTGGTGCTGGTGGACGGGCTGGTGGACGCGGTGCCCGGGGTGGTGGTGATGACCAGCGGCACGCTGATCGCGGGCGGCTGGTACGCGTCGCAGCACCGGCCGTGGGATCCGAGCCCGCAGCAGGACCAGATGATCGGCGGCGGGCTGATGCTGACCATCGCCGAGCTGGTCGGACTGCCGTTCCTGATCGCAGTGTTCGCGGAGTGGGTGCGCGAGGAGCGGCGGCGGACGCGGGCGCTGGACGCCCGGCTGGACCGGGAGCTGGCGGTGGCCGCGTCCGCGGCGGTGGCGCCCGCGACATCGGGCGCGACGACGGGCGCGACGACGGGCGAAGCGGCCGTTCCGGCGCCGGAGTTGATGCGGCCGTGGTGGGAGACCGACCAGGGCGAGGTCGGCGAACGGTTCCGGCGGGGGCGGTAGGGAGGGCCGGCGCGCTCCCCGTTGTCCGCCCCCGGATGCCGCGGCGCGCGCCCGCGGCATGGCTGTGGCGCGCTGGAACGGGGTATTTCTTGTGCATGTCAATCAGCGCACGGTCCCATTCCGCAAGGCGGTCACACTCCGCAAGACGGTCACCTTCCGCACGGTGGGCCGCGGTTGCGGCCGCCACCCTCCTGGCGGCCACGGTCGCCGGATGTTCGTCCGGCAAGGGCGGCACCGACGCGAAGGGCAGCCCGTCGGCGTCCGGGGCGGCGTCCTCGTCCGTCTCCCCGCCGTCCGGGTCCGGGTCCATACCCGTCGGCCCCGGACCGCAGTCGGCGTACACGGTGCAGCGCCAACCCGCCCCCGGCTCCTGCCACTTCCAGTACACCGCCGACAAGCAGCCGCTGCCCGACCCCAAGTGCACCCCCGGGGCCACCAACCCCAAGGTCACCCCGCAGACGCTGAAGACCACGATCTGCCAGAGCGGCTACACCAAGGGCATCCGGCCGCCGGTGAACATCACCAGCCGCGAGAAGACCGCCAACGCCAAGTCCTACGGCTATACGGGCCCGTTGCACGACGCCGAGTACGACCACCTCATCAGCCTCCAGCTGGGCGGCGACCCGAACGACCCGCGCAACCTCTGGGTCGAGCCGCCGTCCCCCGGGCACAAGCCCGGCGCCGGGCCCAACAACCCCAAGGACGGCGTGGAGAACAAGCTCAAGGCCGCCATCTGCTCCGGCAAGGCCGATCTGGGCAAGGCGCAGCAGGCCATCGCGCACGACTGGACGACGGCGCTGTCCTCCCTGGGCCTCAAGGAGTAGCCGAACCCTCCTCGCCGGCCCCCTCGTCGGCTCCCTCGGCGCCCCGCGCCTCCCGCGGCGGGTTCTCGATGCGGTCGGCGAGGGCGTCGAGCAGGGCCACCACGCCCTTCGGCCCGTCGACGACCAGGTCGGCACGGTCGGCCAGCTCGGCGACCTCGCTGCTGCCGCTGCACACCAGGACGCCGCCGGTCCCGTCGGAGCGCAGCCGCTCGACGGCGGCGAAGGCGGCGAGGTCGCCGAGGTCGTCGCCGGCGTAGAGAACGGCGGCGGCGCCGGTCTCCTCGACCCACTCGGCGAGCGCGACACCCTTGTCCATGCCGGGCGGGCGCAGCTCCAGCACCAGCCGGCCCGGTTCGACGATCAGGCCGTGGCGTTCGGCGAGCGCGGTGAGCGGTTCCCGCAGCTGCTCGAAGGCGCGCTGGGGGTCGGCGGCGCGGCGGGTGTGGACGGCGATGGCGCGGCCGCCCTTGCGCTCGACGGCGGTCTCGACCCAGGTGCCGTGCCAGACGCCGGAGCGGTCCAGTACGCCGGGGAGTTCGGCCTGTACGGCGGCAATGCCGGGGTGCGGGGCGGGGGCGTGCAGGGCGCCGGTCGCGGCGTCCCAGCGTTCGGCGCCGTAGTGGCCGAGGACGGCGAGGTGGGTGAGGCCCGGGAGTCCGTCGAAGCCGCCGAGGCGGACCGCGACGCCGGCCGGGCGGCCGGTGATCACCGCGACCGCGCGGAGGTGGGGGGCGAGCCGGGCGAGCGCCTCGGGGGCGCCGGGGTGGGCGCGGGCCTTGGCCGGGTCGGGGACGATGTCGGCGAGCGTGCCGTCGAAGTCGAGGGCGACGACGGCGCGTTCGGGGTGGGCCAGCAGGGCGGCGAGGCCCGCGCGGCCGGCGGGGGTGACCGGAAGCGGGACGGCGTGCGGCGCCGGCGCGGGGTCCGGTGCCGGTTCGGGAGGTGGCGCGGCGTTCGGGGTGCCCATGACGCCGACCCTACCGGCGGCGCACGGGCGCATGCCGGGTGTACGGGGGCATCGGGGCGGCGGTCGTCGGGGTGCGAGCAGGCCGGGCTCAGCGACGCGCCCGCCGCGCCTCCCGTACGCGGCGCAGCCGGTTGACCGTCACGGGGTCGTGGGCGAGGGCGCGGGGGTCGTCGAGCAGGGCGTTGAGGAGCTGGTAGTAGCGGGTCGGGGAGATGCCGAGCTGTTCGCGGATGGCGCGTTCCTTGGCGCCGGGGCCGGGCCAGGAGCGGCGTTCGACGGCGAGCACCGCCTCGTCGCGGGCGGAGAGCCCGCGCTCGGTGCCGTCACCGATGCCGTCACCGATGCCCTCACCGGTGCCGTCCGTCATGCCACTCCGCCGTCCGTCGTCACGTTCCCACGATAAGCCCACCGCCGGGGCGGGCCCGGGGGTGGTCCTCCGGGCCCTGCGGCCGGCATCGTCCCGGCGCCGTCCGGGACTATTCGGCGCTGTTGTCGGCGGTCTCCGCGGTGTTCTGGATGTCGGTGAGGATCGCGGAGGGGTTGCCCTGAGGGCCGACCGCGGCGCCCATCCGGGACTTGACGGTCTTGGAGACCAGCGGCCAGGACGTCTTGGCGGCCGGGTAGAAGTGGGCGGCGGGCAGCTGGTTGAGGAAGCCGTGCAGCTTGCTGAAGCGGTCGTCGGCGAGCATCGCCTGGGAGGCGGAGGTGGTGACCGGCAGCAGGTTGTAGTCGGCGGAGAACTTCAGGACGTTCTGCCTGCTGTAGACGAAGTCGAGGAACTTGCCGACCTCGGCGCGGTGGCCGTTCTGCTTGAACGCCGTCATCCAGTCGGCGACGCCCATGGTGGCCTTGGCCTTGCCGGTGGTGCCGGGGAGTTCGACGGTGCCGTAGTCGATGCCCTTGGCCTCGGCCTGCTTCATCAGGGTGGGGTGGCCGTTGAGCATGCCGACGTCGCCGGCGGCGAACCCGGCGAAGGCGTCCCCGCGGTTGAGCTTGGCGGGGTCGCCGCCGGTGAGGCCCTTGCCGACGAGGTCCTTCTGGAGCCACTCGAAGGTCTTGACGTTCTCGGGCGAGTTGAGGGTGTACTTGCCGATCTGGTCCGTGTAGTCGCCGCCGCCGGCCAGCAGCCACTCCAGCGTCTCGGCCTGGGTCTCCTCGGGGCCGAGCGGCAGCGCGAAGGGGATCTTCACGCCCTTGTCCTTGAGCTTCTGGGCGTCACTGGCGATGTCGTTCCAGTTCTGCGGCGGGGCGGTGATGCCGGCGTCGGCGAACAGCTTCTTGTTGTAGAAGAGGCGCCGCGTGCTGGCCCCGAAGGGCATGCCGTACTGCCTGCGCTGGTATTCGCCGGCCTGCGCGAGGGAGGGGGTGAAGTCGGCCTGGACGGGGATGGAGAGCAGGTCGTCGGCGCTGTAGAGCTTGCCGCGGGCGGCGTAGTCGGCGTAGGCGCCGATCTGTGCCATGTCGGGTGCCTTGCCGGCGTCGACCAGGTCCTCGACCTTCTTGTCGACGTCGGTCCAGCTGTAGACCTTGACGTCGACCTTGATGCCGGGGTTCTTCTCCTCGAAGGCGCGGACGAGGTCGTCCCAGTAGTGCTGGGAGCTGTTGGCCTTGCTGTCGCCGTAGTCGGCGGCGATCAGTGACAGGGTGACGCCGCCGCCCCCGCTGCCGCTGCCGCAGCCGGTGAGAGTCAGTGTCATGGCTGCGGCGAGTCCCGCCGCCAGGCTCACGTACCGCCGTCGCACCGCTGTTACCGCCCCTTTGTCCCGAAAATTCCATGCTTGCGGGTGTTCCCACCGTCGTCTCGGGGATCGCCCTCGATCGACCGAGAACAGCGCATCCTGCACCGTCCCCCACAAGGTCTACACCACCCTCCCCACGCCCTCCCTGCCGGGCCGCCGCTCGCGCAGGTCAGAGGCCATGGAGACGGGTGCACAGAGCAGGCTACCGGCGCGTACGCACCTCCCGCCGCCGGCGGCGGTCGGAGGATCGGAGGACACCTGCCCCCACGTGGCGATCAGCACGGTGTCAGCACGGTGAGTGGACTAGACCTTTATTGTCCGGTCGCGCGACACTGTCCCCCGTGAAACACGTCATCGCCCTTGATGTGGGCGGCACCGGCATGAAGGCCGCCCTCGCCGGGGCGGACGGCACCCTCCTGTACGAGGCGCGGCGCCCCACCGGGCGCGAGCGCGGACCCGAGGCGGTCGTCGAGACGATCCTCGGCTTCGCCGCCGAGCTGCGCGACCTCGGCCGGGAGCGGTTCGGCGGCACCGCGCTGGCCGCCGGCCTCGCCGTCCCCGGCATCGTCGACGAGGCCACCGGCACCGCCGTCTACGCCGCCAACCTCGGCTGGCGCGACGTCCCCCTGCGGGCACTGCTCTCGCAGCGGCTGGGCGGGGTGCCGGTCGCGCTCGGCCACGACGTCCGCACCGGCGGCCTGGCCGAGGGCCGGATCGGCGCCGGCCGGGACGCCGACCGCTTCCTCTTCGTCCCGCTGGGCACCGGGATCGCCGGCGCCATCGGCATCGGCGGCCGCATCGAGGCCGGCGCCCACGGGAGCGCCGGCGAGATCGGGCACATCGTCGTCCGGCCCGGCGGCCCGGCCTGCGGCTGCGGGCAGCGCGGCTGCCTGGAGACGGTCGCCTCGGCCGCGGCGGTGGGCCGCGACTGGGCCGCGGCCAGCGGCGATCCGCGGGCCGGCGCCGCCGACTGCGCCCAGGCCGTGGCGTCCGGCGACCCGCGCGCCCGGGAGGTCTGGCAGGCCGCCGTGGACGCGCTCGCCGACGGCCTGGTCACCGGGCTCACCCTGCTCGACCCGCGCACGCTGATCATCGGCGGCGGGCTCGCGGAGGCCGGCGACACGCTGTTCGCGCCGCTGCGGGCGGCGGTCGCGGCGCGCGTTACCTTCCAGCAACTCCCCTCGATCGTCCCGGCGGCCCTCGGGGACGCCGCCGGCTGCCTGGGCGCAGGACTGCTCGCCTGGGATCTTCTCGCAACGGAGGTAACCGCCTGATGGCACACCAACAGTCCACGGGGCGGCCCTCGGACGCCCGGCGCACCGTCCTCGCCGGCGCCCGGATCGCCCGGCCCTCCGGCGTCGCCGACCACGGCCGGATCACCATCGAGGGCACCCGGATCGTCGCCGTCCACAGCCGGGACAAGGACCGCGGCCGGACACCGGACGCCACCGAGGCCGCCGAACAGCACGATCCCGCGGCGACCGTCGTCGACCTCGCCGGGCACCTGATCGTCCCCGGCTTCGTCGACATGCACGTCCACGGCGGGGGTGGCGGCTCCTTCTCGTCCGCCGACCCCGAGGAGTGCCTGAAGGTCGTCGAGACCCACCGCCGGCACGGCACCACCACGATGGTGGCCTCCACCGTCACCGGCGACCTGGCCGACCTGGCCCGACAGGCCGCGGTGCTGGCGGAGTTGGTGCAGCAGGGCGAGCTGGCCGGCATCCACTTCGAGGGCCCGTTCATCTCCCCGCACCGCTGCGGCGCCCACCAGCCGGAGCTGCTGCGCGACCCGGATCCGGCCGAGGTCCGCCGGCTGGTCGAGGCGGCCCGCGGCACCGCCGCGATGATGACGATCGCCCCCGAGCTGGAGGGCGGCCTGGACTCCGTCCGGCTGCTCGCCGACGCCGGGGTGATCGCCGCCATCGGCCACACCGACTCCACCTACGACGCCACCCGCCGGGCCATCGACGCGGGCGCCACCGTCGCCACCCACCTGTTCAACGCGATGCCCCCGCTCGGCCACCGCGCACCCGGACCGGTCGCCGCGCTCCTGGAGGACGAGCGGATCACCGTCGAGCTGATCGACGACGGCACCCATCTGCACCCGGCGGTCCTCCAGATGGCGTTCCGCGAGGCGGGCGCCGAACGGGTCGCCTTCATCACCGACGCGATGGGCGCGGCCGGCATGAGCGACGGGATGTATCCGCTCGGGCCGATGCGGGTGGAGGTCAGGGACGGCGTCGCCCGGATCAGCGAGGGCCCCACCGCCGGTTCCATCGCGGGCTCCACGCTCACCCTGGACCGCGCCTTCAAACGGGCCGTCACCGTCGACGGGCTCAGCGTCGAGCAGGCCGTGCAGGCGCTCTCGTCGACCCCCGCGCGGCTGCTGGGCATCGCCGACCGGACCGGCTCCCTGGAGGCCGGCAAGGACGCCGACCTGGTCGTCCTGGACGCCGGTCACGACGTCGTGGGCGTCCTGCGGCAGGGCACCTGGCTGCGCCGCCCGCCCGGTGTCTGACGGGCCGTCAGGCGCGCCCGAGCCGCCCGGCCGTCCGCAGTGGCGGCCGGGTGCGCGGGGTTGACCGACGCGGGTCTGGGCCTACGGCCGTTCGCGATGGCATGATCGCTCGCGCACTTGTCCGTATGCCACCGCTGTCCGTATGCCACCGCGGAACGCGGTGCCTTCACCCACGGCCGTCCGGCCGGCCTCCTCCTGGAGGGGAGACCATGATCCTCACGGTCACGCTGAACGCCGCCCTGGACATCACCTACCGCGTCCCCCGGCTCCATCCGCACACCACCCACCGCGTCACCGAGGTCACCGAACGCCCCGGCGGCAAGGGCCTGAACGTCGCCCGCGTACTGGCCGCGCTGGGCCACCGCACGGTCGCCACCGGCTTCGCGGGCGGCGGCACCGGCGACGCGCTGCGCGCCCTGCTCGCCCAGGAGACCCTCGTCACCGACGCCCTGGTCCCGGTCGGCGGCGCCACCCGCCGCACCGTCGCCGTGGTCGACGCCGCCACCGGCGACACCACCCAGCTCAACGAGCCCGGCCCCACCGTCTCCCCCGCCGAATGGGCCGCGTTCCTCGCCACCTACCGCGAACTGCTGGGCGGGGCACGGGCGGTGGCGCTCTGCGGCAGCCTGCCGCCCGGCGTCCCGGTGGACGTCTACGCCCGCCTCACCCGCGCCGCCCGCGCGGCCGGAGTGCCCGTCCTGCTCGACACCAGCGGCGAGCCCCTGCGCCGCGGCCTGGCCGCCCGCCCCGACCTCGCCAAGCCCAACGCCGACGAACTGGCCGCCCTCACCGGCAGCACCGAACCGCTGCGCGCCGCCCGCGACGCCCGCCGCCGCGGCGCCCACGCGGTGGCCGCCTCGCTCGGCCCGGACGGCATACTCGCGGTGACCGCCGACGGCGCCTGGCAGGCCGCCCCGCCCCGCCGCTTCACCGGCAACCCCACCGGCGCCGGCGACTCCGCGGTCGCCGGCCTGCTCTCCGGCCTCGTCGAGAACCTCCCCTGGCCCGACCGCCTCCGCCGCGCCGTCGCCCTCTCCGCCGCCACCGTCCGCTCCCCCACCGCCGGCGACTTCGACCCCACGACCTACAACGACCTGCTGCCGCAGGTAACGGTGACGGAACGTCCGACGGCGGCGTGAAGGGGCTGAGGCCGCGTTCTCCGCATCAGGGCCGTTCGAGCCAGACCTGGTCGAGGTTGACCTCGCACTGGTTGCCCTTCTCGCAGGACATCTTGACGGTGTTGGTGCCCTTGTTGAGCTGGATGAGCGACCAGGACCTGGTCCAGCCCTTGTCCCAGGCGCCCTCGGGGGCGTGGGCGAAGTTGTGCAGGCTTATCGGCCGGGTCAGCGCCTGGCCGTTGATGGTGAGCGTGAGGTTGGCGTCCTTGCCCGGTACGCCGTAGCCGACCCAGAGCTTGTACTGGCCGGGGGCGTCCACGTTGAGGGTCCAAGTGGCCGACGCGCCAGGGGTGTTCATCCCGCCGACGTACGACCCGCTGGCCGAGCGGGCGCCGGGGACGTCCTTGGCGGTTGTCGCGCCGCCTTCGAGGCGCAGGGCGCCCGCGTCGTCCTTGGGGAGGGCGCCCGGGGTGGGCTTGGTGGAGGGCTGCTGGCTGGGCTGGACGGAGTCGGCGGCCGTGGGGCCCGGCTTGTCGGCGGTGTCGCCCTGGGACTGGCCGGAGTTGGTCAGCATGGCCACGCCGATGCCTATGCAGACCACCGCGACCACCGCGACCGCGCCGATCAGCAGGCCGTTGCGGCTCTTGCGGGGCGCCGGGGCGGGCGGGGCCGGGCGGGTACGGTCGGCGCCGGCGCCGCCGGGCAGCGTCTCGGGCGCGGCGTAGTGCGCGTTCTGCCGGCCGTACGCCGACGGGCCCTGGTTGCCGTACTGGCGCTGGCCGACCGTGCGTACCTGGTTGTAGGAGGTCCGCGGGACGCCGGGCTGCCGCGCGGCGCCGGCACCCGACGCGGTCCCGCCGCCCTCGCCGCCCTCCGAGCGGTAGAGGTGGGCGAACGGGTCGTCGTTCTCCGGCGTGTCCGCGCCGTTGTTGCCGGCCGTCATTCCGTGTCACTCCCAAGCGGTCTCTACGCGTCTGTGCGCGTCCGTACGCGTGCGCGGGGCTCCGCGCGAACTGCCTCTTCCGGGCCTCCGGCGCCGCCGCGCCGCATCGGCGCAGCCTACCCCGTCGGCGCGCGGCCACGCCGTCCCCGGACGTTCACGAGATCGCTACGGATCGGTGAACGCGCGATGCCCAGGCAGGACGCCGCGGATGTGAGATGCGCGGCATCTGCCGGGCGGGCGGTGCCGGATGTGCCGCGCGGCTCAGCCGGCCGCCCGCCGGTTGCTCTTCGACCGCCGCTTCTCGACGTACATCCGCTGGTCGGCGGACTCCAGCACCTCCTCGGCGGTCATGCCGCAACTCGCCCAGCCGATGCCGAAGCTGGCGCCGACCCGGACGGCCCGGCCCTCGACCCGGATCGGCGGGGTGATCGCGTTCCGCAACCGGACCGCGAGGTCCTGGGCGTCGGCCGTGCCCAGTCCGTCGGCGAGCACCACGAACTCGTCGCCGCCGAGCCGGGCGACGGTGTCGCCGTCGCGGACGCCGCTGGTCAGCCGGCGGGCGACCTCGATCAGCACCGCGTCACCGGTGTTGTGCCCGAAGCGGTCGTTGATCGACTTGAAGCCGTCCAGGTCGCAGAAGAGCACCGCCAGGCCCTTGGCGCCGTCGTCCTCGGCGCCGTCGGCGGGCGCGGAGAGGTGGACGTGGTGGTCGAAGGGGAGGGCGCCGCGGGGCATCGGCCGGGGCTTCTCGCCCTCGAAGCCGTCCAGGCCGTCGAACGGCTCCGGCCCCTCACCGGCGAAGCCGAGCGGAGCGCGTGGATCGGCACCGGCGCCGGCGGAGGCGTAGGCATAGGCGTCGGCGAGCGCGCTGGGCGGGCGGGAGCACAGCCGGGCGGAGAGCCGGGCCCGTAGCTCGGCACTGTTGGGCAGGCCGGTCAGCGAGTCGTGGCTGGCCCGGTGCGCGAGCTGGAGCTCGTGCCGCTTGCGCTCCTCGATGTCCTCGACGTGGGTGAGCAGGAAGCGGGGGCCGTCGGCGGTGTCGGCGACGACGGAGTTGCGCAGCGAGACCCAGACGTAGGAGCCGTCGCGGCGGGCCAGCCGCAGCTCGGCGCGGCCGCCCTCGGCGGAGGTGCGCAGCAGTGTGCCGATGTCGTCGGGGTGGCAGATGTCGGAGAACGACAGCCGGCGCATCGCGGAGGCCGGGCGGCCCAGCAGCCGGCACAGCGCGTCGTTGGTGCGCAGCAGCCGTCCGTGCTGGTCGCCGCCCATCTCGGCGACGGCCATCCCGCTCGGCGCGTACTCGAACGCCTGCCGGAAGCTTTCCTCACTTGCCCGCAGGGCCTGCTGCTCGCGCTCCAGGCGGACCAGCGCCCGCTGCATGTTGGCCCGCAGCCGGGCGTTGCTGATCGCGATGGCGGACTGGAACGCGTACATCTGGAGCGCCTCCTGGCCCCAGGGGCCCGGGCGGCGGCCGTTGCGCGGCCGGTCCACGGAGAGCACGCCGAGCAGTTCGCCGTTGCCGTTGGCGGCGGTGTACATGGGCGCGAAGAGGCGGTCCATCGGGTGCCACTCGTCGGGGAACCGCGGGGCGGGCCCGGCGGTGTGCCACTGCGGGACGTCGTCGTCGTCCAGCACCCAGCCCTCGGTGTGCGGGATGAAGCACAGGTCGCCCCAGCGCTCGCCCATGGACAGCCGGCGCTCCCACGAGGCGCGCGAGCCGACCCGTCCGGCCATCAGCGCCTCCGCGCCCGCGCTGCCGGCCACCGCGGCGACGACGAGGTCGCCGTCCGGCCGGACGAGGTTGACCGCGGCGAGCTCGAAGCCGAGCCCGGCGATCGCCCCGTCGGCGACGGTCTGCAGGGTGTCCGCGAGACTGCGCGCGGTGTTCAGTTCGGCGACCACTTGGTGCAGCTGCCGCAGGGTCGCAAGACGGACATAGGGCTCCGACTCGGTCTCCATCGCTCGCTCTCCCTGAGACCTCGACAGCAACTCCACCGATTTCTTTGTCGTCCGATTCCACGCTCACTGAATCACAGTGAGCTGTTCACCCGGTACACAGGGTCAACAATTAGCGCCTCATGTGACTCAAGTCACAGTCCGTGACGGGTCGTTACCTCTCGTCGACCAGCGGCGCCACGGCGCGCGCGAACGCCGTCCGGACGCCTTCTGAAAACTTCCTGAACGCAAATTCCGGCCAACCCGGGGCCGGCTGGCCACCCCCGCGGCCGGTTCCTCCGCCCCGTCGCGGCGGTCGGCGCCTCCGCCGCGGGACCTAGGCCGCGGCTGGTCCCGGGGCCCGATGCGCGCCGCGCCCGGGCGACGTTAGCGTGCATGGCGTGTTCACGAAGACTCCTGCCGCCACCCCGGCCGCCGGCTCCGCCACCACGGCCACCGTCGCCCTCGCCTCCCTGCCGGGCGACGGGCCGATCGCGCATGCTGTGGGGGTGAGTGACGACGAGTTCCGCGCCGCCCTGTCCCGCCTCGCCGCCGGCGTGGTCCTGATCACCGCCCACGATCCGGACGCCGGAGCGCGCGGCGAGGACGTCGGCATGACCGCCACGGCGTTCCTTTCGGTGTCCCTCGATCCGCCGCTGGTGATGGTGAGCGTTCGCAACGACTCACGGATGGACGACCTGCTGGCGCAGCAGCCGCTGTGGGCGGTTTCGGTGCTGTCGGGCCACCAGCGGCACGTAGCGGGACGATTCGCGATGAAGGGCCGGATCAGCGACCGGCTGCTCTTCCAGGACATTCCCAGCGAACGGGGCGAAGCGTCCGGTGCGCCGCTCATCGGGGGCGCACTGGCGACGCTGGAGTGCCGGACCGAGCAGCGGGTGGTGGCCGGCGACCACACCCTCGTCATCGGCCGCGTCCTGGCGGCGACCACGTCCGAGGGGGACGACGGGCCGCTGACGTACTTCCGGGGGAAGTACCGGCAGCTGGGGTGAAGGGGGCGGGGGGCGGCGCCGGGCGGGGTGCCGGGTGCCAGGCCGGGCTCCGGGCCGGGCCTCAGCCCCAATCGCGGCCGGAGCGGCCCCGCTTGGTGTCGCCGCGCTGCTTCTTCTCGCGCAGCCGGCGCTCGTTGATCCCCCGCGGGATGCGGGTCTTGCGCCGGGGCTTGGGCGGCGGGGCGGTGGCCTCGGCGAGCAGCGCGGCGAGGCGGACGGCCGCGGTCTCGCGGTTGCGCCACTGGGAGCGGTGGTCGGAGGCCCGTACGGTGAGCACGCCGTCGACCAGCCGGCCCGCCAGCCGCTCCAGCGCCCGCTCCCGCCACACCGGGGGCAGCGCCGTCGTCCGCGCCAGGTCGAAGCGCAACTCGACCTGACTGTCGCTGGTGTTGACGTGCTGGCCGCCCGGGCCGGAGGAGCGCGAGAACCGCCAGACCAGCTCGGCCTCCGGGAGGACGACCGAACCTCGGATGACATGCGGCCCGGACATGCCCCCATGATCCCGCGCCCGCGGCCGCCCGTCACCTCCGTTTTCCCGGCCGAAGCGGACCGCAGCCTTCGGGAGCGGGCATGGCGCGCCATGAGGAGCGTGCATGGCGCACCACCGGGAGCGGGCACGGCTCGCCATCAGGAGCAGGCGTGGCTCGCCATCAGGATTGGGCAAAGAAAGTAAAGGGGGCTGGAACCACCTGGTCCCCCCGGGGCGTTGAGGGGGATGACGGCGGCTCCGCTCCGGGCGGGCCGCCGCCGCAGGGGGAGGGCGACGAGTCGATCAACGTCAACCTCAGTGCGCTGCCGGCCGAGATCGACAAGATCGTCTTCCCGGTCTCCATCTACGACGCCGAGAACCGCGGCCAGAACTTCGGCCAGGTGCGGAACGCCTTCATCCGCATCGTCAACCAGGCCGGCGGCGCCGAGATCGCGCGCTACGACCTCAGCGAGGACGCCGCCACCGAGACCGCCATGGTCTTCGGCGAGCTGTACCGCAACGGCGCGGAGTGGAAGTTCCGCGCCGTGGGCCAGGGTTACGCCTCCGGCCTGCGGGGCATCGCGCAGGACTTCGGCGTCAGCGTCTAAGTCCCGGCGCCGCCACCGTCGCCACGAGGGCCGGTCCCCAGGAGGGGGCCGGCCCTTGGTGTGTGCGGGGGGAGCCGGCGGCGGTCTCAGGCGGCCGCGCTGCCGTGGGTGGGGTGGGTGGCGCGTGGTGGGCGACCGGGATGTGGTGACTGCGCTGCGTGCGGGACGTCGTCCCGTGCCGCGTCCGGTGCCACGTCCGGGGGCGTGGCGTGCACGACGACCTCGTCCAGCGACAGCCCGAGCGCCCCGGCGAGCGCGGCGACGGTGAAGAACGCCGGGGTCGGCGCCCGGCCGGTCTCGATCTTGCGCAGCGTCTCCGCGGAGAGTCCGGCCGCCGCGGCGACCTCGACCATGCTCCGCGCGCCGCGCGCCGCGCGCAGCAGCGCGCCCAGCCGCTCACCGCGTTCGCGTTCCCAGGGGGTCAGTGGAGTCCGCACCATGCCCGTGATACTAATACCGGTAAACAAATACCGGTAAAGAAATACCGGTCGGTCGGTCCGCCGTCACGGCTGCGCGGCGCCTGGGCAGCGCGCTCGGGCGGGCGTGCTCGGACAGCGTGCTCAGGCGGCGCGCTCGCGTGGCGCGCCGTGAAACGGAAATTGGGGAGGCGTATCCAATGGTGGAGATCAAGACCGACGCGGCGCTGGACGCGATGCGGGTGGCGGGCCGGGTGGTCGCGGACGCCCTGGCCGCGGTCCGCACCACGGCCGCACCCGGCGTGCGGCTGACCGAGCTGGACGAGGTCGCGCGCACGGTGCTGCACGAGGCCGGCGCCACCTCGCCGTTCCTCGGCTACCGCCCGTCCTTCGCCCCCACCCCCTTCCCCGCGGTGATCTGCGCCTCCGTCAACGACGCGATCGTGCACGGCGTCCCGGACGGCTACCGGCTGCGCGACGGCGACCTGGTGAGCATCGACTGCGGCGCGGTCGTCGACGGCTGGGCCGGGGACGCGGCCACCAGCTTCACCGTCGGCACCGAGCACCCCGAGGACCGCCGGCTGAAGGAGACCACCCTGCGGGCCCTGGAGGCAGGCATCGCGGCCGCCGTCGTAGGCGCCCGGATCGGCGACGTCTCGCACGCCATCGGCAGCGTCGGCCGCGCGGCCGGCTACGGCATACCCGAGGACTTCGGCGGCCACGGCATCGGCCGGGCGATGCACGAGGACCCGCCGGTCCCCAACGAGGGCCGGCCGGGCCGCGGTTTCGTGCTCCGCCACGGCCTGGTCATCGCCATCGAGCCGATGTTCCTGGCCGGCGGCGGCGACCACTACGCCGCGGACGCCGACGGCTGGACCCTGCGTACCACCGACGGCAGCCGCGCCGCGCACTTCGAACACACCGTCGCGGTGACGGACGACGGGCCGCGGGTGCTCACCCTGCCTTAGCGGGGCACGGCAGGGAACGAGCCGCGGGCCCCGCCCGCCCCCGCATGCCGCCGCGCGTGGCACCATCAAGGCGTGATCGACCTCGGCTATTCCCTGTCCCGCCGCTTCCCGGACCCGCCCCAGACGGACTACCGGACCGCGGACGCGCACGCCCTGCGCCACGACCTTTTCTGCGGCGACGTCTACATCGCGGACACCGAGACCGATCGCGAGCTGTCCACAGCCTGGGGATGGGTGCCGGTACTCGACTTCGCCTGGGCACTGTGCGACATCGTCGAGCAGCTCGACACCGACCCCCGCGGCAGCCGCTCCGCCCGTCCGATCCACGCCGAGCTGGACTTCACCGAGTCCACCGACCGGATGCTCTTCGAGCGGCGTTTCGGCTGGGTCGACATCGCCGCCGACTGGATGCCGGCCGAGGACGCCCCCCTGACCTTCAATCACGCCGCGCTGCGCCGTGAGGCCCGCGACTTCCTGCACGACCTGGTCGCCGACCTCGCCGATATGCACGAGGGCCTCGCCGACAACCCCACCATCTGGGCCCTCCAGGCCCGCTTCCCCCGCGTCTGAGCCATCATCTCCGTCGCCTCCTCCCGTTACTCCTTTCTCCCTTCCCCCCTCCCACGCCCGCCCCTCCCATCTCCCCCTTCCCCCTTCCCCCTTCTCCTGCCGCTGTCTCACTCCACCCGCACGCCGACCTGAGCCGCGAACGCCGGTGCCAGATCCATGAGTTGGGCCATGCTGATCACGGCACCGCCCAGGGAGTCGATGCCCCGGGCGATCTGCAGCGCGGCGACCCCGCGCAGATCGACGTCCTTCATCCGCGTCGCCGAGAAGTCCACTCGCGCCAGGGTGCAGTCCTCGAACGACACCCGCTCCAGCTGCGCGCCCCCGAAATCCGCCTCGACCAGCACGCATCCCTCGAAGGCGACGTCCCGCAGACTGGCCTTGCGCAGATTGGCGAAGTCGATCTTCCCGCCGCGCACCACCACTCGGTCCAGCGTCGCACCGTGGAGCTGTATCCCGCCGAGGCGGGCGTCCACCACCTCCACATCCCGCAACGACGCCCGCGACAGGTCCGTTCCCACCCCGCGCACCTCGCTCAGCACGCTGTCGATGATCCGCGCCCGGCTCAGCACCGTCTCGTCCAGCGCGCACCGCCGCAGCGCGCAGTCCATGAACTGGGCACCGCGCGCCGACTGCCCGGCCCAGTCCGCGTCGGTGAACTCCAGCCCGTCGTAATCCCCTTCGGGCTCCAGCTCCCCGCCGTCGTACACCCGCAGCTCCGGCAGCCGCACCTCGGGCCGCCGCACCGCCCGCACCGTCTCCCGCCCGCGCCCTACCACGCGCTCACCGCCTCCCGTCCATTCCGGACCCCGGGCCCGGCCTGCTCCCTGCCGCCGCGGGCCAACTCGGCCCCGCACTCCGCGGACCTCTCCACGCCACGTCACCCATCCTCAACCACCCCACTGACAATCCCCTCTGACACCCCACCTGACCTGTGAAAACCCTCCCTCTCGCGGAGGCATGTCACATCCGCGGCACCCCCATCCGTCCCCTCGACGAGCGCCCGCCGCCACGACGGGCGCGACCCGAACCACCGAAGGAGCCGCCATGACCCGCCGCCCGCTCCCGCTCACCGTCGTCGGAGGCGGTTTCGCCGGCCTGACCGCGGCCATCTCCGCCGCCGAGGCCGGCGCCGCCGTCACCCTCTACGAGGCGCACCGCACGCTCGGCGGCCGCGCCCGTACCACCGAGGGCCCCTACCTCACCAACGAGGGCCCGCACGCCCTCTACAACCGCGGCCCGCACTGGCCCTGGCTCCGGCAGCGCGGCCTGCTCGGACCGCTCGCCCCGCTGCCCCTCCGGGACGCCGCCCGGCTGCGCTTCTTCCACCGCGGCGCCCTGCGCCGACTGCCCCCGCTCGGCATGCTGAAGCTGCGCGCCCACCGCGACGCCCCCGTCGACCAGGACTTCCTCACCTGGGCACGCACCCGCGCCGGCGAGAGCACCGTCCGCGCCGCGGCCCACTTCGTCGGCGTCGCCACCTTCCACCACGACCCCGGTAGCCTCTCCGCCGCCTTCGTCCAGGAACGTCTGCGCCGCACCACCGCCCTGCCGCCGGAGGCCCACTACGTCGCCGGCGGCTGGGGCAGGCTCATCGAGCGGATGGCGCGCCACGCCCGCGACCTGGGCGTACGCATCGAGACCGGGGCGCGCGTCGACGCCCTCCCGGAGGACCGCCCGGTCATCGTCGCCACTCATCTGGACTCCGCGCGGGCCCTCCTCGGCGACGACCGGCTCCGCTGGACCGGCGCCCGCGCGGTGCTGCTCGACCTCGCCGTCCGGACCCGGCGCGGCGACCCGTTCGCGCTCTCCGGGCTGGACTTCCCCGGCTGGATCGAGCGGTTCACCGGCCCCGACCCGGGCCTCGCCCCGGGTGGCGAACAGCTCCTCCAGAGCCAGGTCGGCATCGGCCCGGACGAGACCCGCGACGACGGCGTGGCCCGCGCCGAACGCCTCCTGGACGCCGGTTACCCCGACTGGCGCGAACGCACCACCTGGCGCCGCACCTCCCTCTCCAACTGCCGTTCGGGAGCGGTGGACCTGCCGGGCACGTGCTGGCGCGACCGCCCGGCGATCGACCGCGGCGACGGCGTCTATCTGGCGGGCGATCAGGTCGCGGCCCCGGGTGTGCTGTGCGAGGTGTCCTTCACCAGTGCCCTGGAGGCGGTCTCCCTCGCCCTGGGAACCGGCCACCACGGCACGGCCCCGCACCCACACCGCACGACGGCCACCGGGGCCACCGGGGCCACCAGGGCTGCCGGGACGACCAAGACCACAGGGGCTGCCAGGACCACCGGGCCCGCCGACCGCGTCCGCTGACCCTGCAATGCATCCGCAATGCATCCGCAATGCATCCGCGCAATGCACCCGCACCACCACCGAGTTGACCTCAATCCAACTTGAGGTACGAGAGTGGCGGCAGTTGACCACCCCCGCCGGCGGGGCGGTCGCCCTCCCTTGGCGACCGCCCCGGCCCGCCCTCCTCAGAGGAGACGACTCCGCCATGCGCGCAATACGGCTGCACACCTTCGGTCCCGCGGAAAACCTCGTCTGCGAAACCCTCGACGACCCCACCCCGGGGCCGGGCGAGGTCCGTATCGCCGTGGCCGCGGCGGGTGTCCACCTCCTGGACACCGCCCTCCGCGAGGGCCTGGAGGGCGGCCCCGCACCGCTGCCCGAACTGCCGACGGTGCCGGGCCGGGAGGTCGCCGGCACCGTCGACGCCGTCGGCGAGGGCACCGACCCCGCCTGGCTGGGCCGCCGCGTCGTCGCCCACCTCGGCATGGTTCCGGGCGGCTACGCCGAACGGGCCGTCACCACCGCCGACCGGCTGCACACCATCCCCGACGGGCTGGACGCGGCCCAGGCCGTCGCCATGATCGGCACCGGTCGCACCACCCTGGGCATCCTGCTCTTCGCCGCCCTCACCCCCGACGACATCGCGATCGTCCCGGCGGCTGCCGGCGGCATCGGCTCACTCCTCGTCCAGCACGCCAAGAACACCGGCGCCACGGTCATCGGCCTGGCCGGCGGCCCCGTCAAGGTGGCCCACGTCCAGGACCTGGGCGCCGACCTCGCCCTCGACTACACCGACGCCAACTGGCCGGCCCGCGCCCGCCGTTTCCTCGACGAGCGCGGCGCCCCCGGCGCCACCCTCGTCTTCGACTCGGTGGGCGGCGCCCCGGGCCGGGCCGCCGTGGACCTGCTCGCCCGCGGCGGCCGCCACCTGGTCTTCGGCTGGTCCTCCGGCGGCCTGCTCTCCGGCGGCCCGCTGGAGTTCACCGACGCCGAACTCGCCGAACGTGGCATCACCTCCGAATCCGTCCTCGGCGCCCCGATGCTGGCCCGGGTCGGCGGCCTCAACCCCCTCCGCACCCTGGAGACCGCCGCCCTCACCGAAGCCGCCGCCGGCCGCCTCGTCCCCACCGTCCAACGCTTCCCTCTCGCCGAGGCCGCGGCCGCCCACCGCGCCCTGCAGTCCCGCGGCACGATGGGGAAGGTGGTACTGGTGCCGTAGCCGTAGGCGGTACTGGTGCCGTAGACGCAGATGCCGTAGACGGGGCCAGGCGGGCAGAGTTGGCGGCCTGGGCGCGCCCCCTACGCCACCACCGCCAACTCCCTCCCCGTCACATTCAGCCGCCGCCCGCCGTCCTCCGTACACACGACGATGTCCTCGATCCGCACCCCGAACCGCCCCGGCAGATAGATCCCCGGCTCGATCGAGAAGCACATCCCCGGCACCAGCGGCAGATGCTCGCCCTCCACCATGTAGGGCGGCTCGTGCGTGGTGACCCCGATGCCGTGCCCGGTCCGGTGGATGAAGTACTCGCCGTAGCCCGCCGCCTTGATCACCTGCCGCGCCACCCGGTCGATCTCCTGGCACGCGACACCGGGCCGCACCGCCTCGAACGCCGCCTGCTGGGCCTCCCGGACGATCTCGTGCACCGTCCGCTCCTCGGCACCGGGCTGCCCGACGTGCACGGTCCGCGTGGTGTCGGACCCGTACCCGTCCTTCAGCCCGCCGAAGTCGAGTACGACCATGTCGCCGTCCTCGATGACCCGCTCCCCCGCCTCATGGTGCGGGTTGGCCCCGTTGGGCCCCGACCCGACGACCGTGAAGTCCACCTGGCTGTGCCCGTGCTCGGTCAGCAGCCGCGCCAGATCCGCCGCCACGTCGCACTCCCGCCGCCCGGCGAACCGTACCCCCAGGATGTCCTGGTACGTCGCGTCCGCGGCCGCCCCCGCCGCCGCCAGCCGCTCCACCTCGTACGCGTCCTTGACCGCGCGCAGCATCGGCAGCGCCTCCGTCAGCGCCGCGTACCCGGCCCCGGGGAGCGACCGCTGCAACCCGAGCAGATGCAGCGCCCACATCCCGTCCGACACCCCGTAACGCCCCTGCGGAGAAAGCCACTTGCCCAGCTCGGCACAGGGGTCCGACCCGTCGGTCCAGCCCGTCACCTCCAGCGCCCCGGCCCCGGCGGCACGCTCCGCGTCCGGCCGCTCCAGTACGGGCACCAGCAGCCGGCCCGCCCGGCCCGGCTCGATCACCAGCGCCGTCAGCCGCTCGGTGACGGCCGTCGGCCGGTACCCGCACAGCCACACCAGATCCGGCCCCGGCGTGACGATCAACCCCGCCAGCCCGGCCGCCGCGGCGGCGTGCCCGGCCCGCGCCATCCGCTCCTCGTACGCCTCGCACGTCATCGAAGTCACCATGGCGCGAATCTACGCCGCCCCGCCGGCCACGCACTGGCCCCGCACGCACCCGACCGGCTTGGCATCGTCCGGCACCACCCGGCGCCACCCGGAACCCCTCCGACACCACGCGGGTGCCACGCGGCGCCACGCAGGCGCCACACGGCACCATCCGACACCATTCCGCACCCCAAAGAGCGGGGCAGCGTGCACGGCGCCACCATGACACAGACCACTCGCAACGCGTTTCTGCAGCTCAGGGCCGGATTTACGCAGATCTGCGCCACCCCGCCCCCACGAGACACCACTCACGCTTGCGTATGGCGCCATGGTGATGCCATGATGACGTCATGGATCTCACGCCGTATGTCGACTCTCTTCGCCGTGAACTCGCGGTGGCCGCCGAGGCCGGCGGGGATGATGCCCGTGCGTTGGCCGAGCGGCTGACCGCTCCGTTGGAGTCGGCGACGCGCCTGACCATGCTCCATGTGCTCTCCGCCGCGATGGACGAGATCACCCGTGAACTCGCCCCCGGCTCGGTCGACGTACGGCTGCGCGGACTGGACCCGGACTTCGTGGTCACGCCCCCGCCCGCCGACAGCCGCCCCGCGGAAGCGGCCATGGCGCCGGCCGAGTCGCTCCCGGCCCTGGCTCCGGCCGAAGGGGAGGAGGGCGGCACCGCGCGGGTCAATCTGCGGCTGCCGGCCCACCTCAAGGCGCGTGCCGAGGAGGCCGCGAGCCGTGAGGGTCTGTCGGTCAACGCCTGGCTGGTGCGCGCGGTCTCGGCTGCCGTCGGCACGGGCACCGGCGCCCAGCCCCGTACTGCCGAACGCACCCGCACCACGGGGCAAAGCTTCACCGGCTGGGTCCGCTGACCCCACCCGCCCCCGTACTTCAGGCCCGTACCCGCACGCCGTACGCCCCCACCCACACTTCACGTCACATCACGTCCCACCCACAGGGACGCTTCAAGGACTCATGAGGACGGTACAGCCATGCCTTCTTTCGACACCCCTGAGCCGATTGCGGTCAGCGCCCACGTCGTAGCCGGCTCCCTGCGCCTGATTGCCGGCGACCGCGCCGAGACCGTCGTACAGACGCGGCCCCGTGACCCGAACAAGGACGCGGACGTCCGGGCCGCCGAACAGACCGAGGTCACCTACACCGGCGGCGTGTTGACCCTGCGCACCCCCAAGGCCCGCTACCTCGTGGGCCGCACCGGCACCGTCGACATCACCGTCGAACTCCCCACCGCCTCCCGCCTGGAGATGACCGGCGACTGGGCCCAACTCCTGGGCGAGGGCCGCCTCGACGAGGTCCGCGTCAACAAGATCTCCTCCGGCGACGTCCGCCTGGACGAAACCGGGCCGCTGCATCTGAAGGTGACCCACGGCTCGATCACCGTCGACCACATCCACGGCCCGGCCGAGATCACCACCAGTTCCGGCAGCCTGCGCATCGGCACCCTCGACGGTACCGCCACCTTGAAGAACTCCAACGGCTCCACCCTGCTCGGCACCGCCCTGGGCGAGGTCCACATCAGCGCCGCCAACGGCGACGTCGACATCCAGCGCGCCGAGAGTTCCGTGACCGCCACCGCCGCCCACGGCATCCTGCGGGTGGCCGAAGTCGCCCGCGGCACCACCCAGTTGGAAAACGCCTACGGCGCCATCGAAATCGGCATCCGCGCAGGCACCGCCGCCTGGCTCGACGTCAGCACCGAATGGGGCCAGGTCCGCAACACGCTCGACGCCTCGGACACCCCACACGAAACCGAAGACACCGTCGAAGTCCGCGCCCGCAGCCGCTACGGCAACATCGACATCCGCCACACCCGCCCCTGACCACCGACCCCGACCGCACGCACTCGCACACGGGCGAACAGGCCCACACCCCCGGCCACTTCGGCCACTCGGCCAGTCAGCCAGTCAGCCACTCGGCCACTTCAACCGCTCCAGCTGCCCCAGCTGCTCCGGCCGCTCCAGCCGCTCCAGCCGCTCCAGCCGCTCCAGCCGCCGAACGGGCGGGCGCCGCACGCGCTCCTGTCATGCCCACGTCCAGTCGTCGCGCCCACCGTCCCAGAAAGGCCCACCCACCATGAACACCGCACCCACACCCCAGGCATCCGCCACCACCCCACCGGACGCGATCTCCGCGACCGGCCTGCGCAAGTCGTACGGCGACAAGGTGGTGCTCGACGGCATCGACCTGCGCATCCCCGAAGGCACGATCTTCGCCCTGCTCGGCCCCAACGGCGCCGGCAAGACCACCACCGTCGAGATCCTCTCCACGCTGATCACCGCCGACGCGGGCCAGGCCCGGATCGCGGGCCACGACGTGGCCGCCGACGCCGGCTCGGTACGCCGCAAGATCGGCGTCACCGGTCAATTCGCCGCCGTGGACGGCTTGTTGACCGCCCAGGAGAACCTGCTCCTCATGGCCGACCTGCACCACCTGAGCAGGCGCGAGGGCCGCCGCCGCGCCGCCGAGCTCCTGGCGCGGTTCGAGCTGACCGAGGCGGCCCGCAAGAACGTCGCCACCTTCTCCGGCGGTATGCGCCGCAAGCTCGACCTGGCGATGACCCTGGTCGGCCGGCCGCGGATCATCTTCCTCGACGAGCCGACCACCGGCCTGGACCCGCGCAGCCGCCGCGTCATGTGGGGACTCATCCGGGACCTGGTGACGGATGAGGGCGTCACCGTCTTCCTCACCACGCAGTACCTGGAGGAGGCCGACCAACTCGCCGACCGCATCGCCGTACTGGACCACGGGAAGCTCGTCGCCGAAGGCACCGCCGACGAACTGAAGCGCACCATCCCCGGCGGCCACATCCGCCTCCGGTTTGCCGACGAGGCCCACCTCACCGCGGCAGCCGACCTCTTCGGCATCGCCACCGCCGACGACGAGTCACTCACCCTCCGGATCCCCGGCGACGGAACCCTCCCCCACCTCCGCGCCGTCCTCGACTCCCTCGACAGCACCGGCGTACGGGCCGAGTCGCTCACCGTGCACACCCCCGACCTCGACGACGTCTTCCTCACCCTCACCGGCCGGCAGAACGCCGCACCCGCCCCAGCCCCCACCCACACCAACTCGCAGATGGAGTCCGCCCGATGAGCACCGCCACCGTGGCCGCCACCGCACCGGCCACCCCCACCCGCTCGTACGCCCTGCGCGACGCCATGACGATGCTGCGCCGCAACCTCAAACACATGCAGCGCTACCCGTCGATGACGATCTCGATCGTCGTCATGCCGATCCTGATGCTGCTGCTGTTCGTGTACGTCTTCGGCGGGGCCCTCGGCACCGGCATCGGGGCGGGCGCCGGCCGCGGCAACTACATCAACTACGTGGTCCCCGGCATCATCCTGATGTCCGCGACCTCCGGGGCCGTCGCGACCGCCGTGTCCGTCTGCACCGACATGACGGAAGGCATCATCAACCGCTTCCGGACGATGTCGATCTCCCGCGGCTCCGTGCTCACCGGCCATGTCCTCGGCAGCGTCATCCAGGTCACGGCGGTCCTCGCCCTGGTCATGGGTGTCTCCCTCGCGATCGGCTTCCGGCCCGACGCCTCCCCGGTCGAGTGGCTCGCCGCGTTCGGCCTGCTGGTCTTCCTGTCCTTCGGCCTGGCCTGGATCTCCGCCGCGATGGGCATGGGCGCCAAGACCGTCGAGTCCGCGTCCAACGCCCCGCTGCCGCTGACCTTCCTGCCCTTCCTCGGCAGCGCGGTCGTCCCCCCGGACTCCATGCCGACCGGCCTGCGTTGGTTCGCCGAGTACCAGCCCTTCACACCGATCAACGAGACCCTGCGCGGCCTGCTGCTCGGCACCCCGATCGGCAACGACGGCTGGCTCGCCCTCGCCTGGTGCACGGCCCTCAGCCTGGCCGGCTACCTCTGGTCCCGCGCCGTCTTCAACCGCCAGGTCACCCGCTGACCCCCGACCCCACCCCAAAGGGGCGCCTCCCCACCCCGGGAGCCGCCCCTCTCCCCGGTTGTTCCTCACGCGTCCTGACCACCGTGAGCACCCCGTCGCCCACCTCCTGAAGGTGTACGGCGAAGTCCCCGTCGTCCGCCAACAGCCGCTGGAATCCGGCAAGCTGGTCACGGTGGCTCACGGCGTTGTCAACCGCCACCACGCCATGGGCGGTCAGTATCCGGCGAAGCTGCGGCCAGTACTGCGGGTAGGCAGGCCGCTCGGCGTCGAGCACCACAAGGTCGACCGAGGCATCTGGTGTACGCGCCAGGACCTCGGCGCCGTCGCCTTGTACGACGCTCACGTGAGCCGCCAGTCCGGCTTGCTCGATGTTGCGTCGAGCCGCCTCCACCCGGGTCGGGTCGATCTCGACCGTGGTCAGCCGGCCACCGGTGTCCCGCAGCGCGTCGGCTGACCAGATCGCCGAGTACCCGTTGGAGGTGCCGATCTCCAGTACCTGTGCGCTGCGCTGGATGCGGATGAGCTGGGCGATCAGGCTTGCCGCCGCCGGCGTCATATTGCGCAGCCGCAGCAACCGGTCGTCGAGCGGCTCGTCGTGTGTACGCCCTTCCTGATACAAGGCGTCCAGGTATGCCATAAGTCGGTGGTCCACAACAGCTCCTGTCACGGTCGGCGTGAACGCTACTTCGACAGCAACGACCACGCTCTGCGTTGCTCCCGCTCTGCCTGCTGCCAAGCCAACACTCACGCAAGCGAAGCGGCATCTTGCGGTGACCGGCCCGGCGTCCGCCGCTCCGCCTTCCGGTCATGGACCAGCAGATGCGGCGTCGGCCATGACCATTCGCCATTCGTCAAACTACCCGGCCCCCTTGACGATCGGGCCCGATCTCGCCGGGCAGCCCCTGGAGGCTTCGACTGCCCGCCGCCGGCAGCTCGCCAACGATCGTCAGCGTCGGCCCCTGGTCGCGAGCCAGAGACAGAACAATCCACCCGGTACTGCGACGGCCAGGAAGTACAGAACCGACTCCACGACGCTGCCGCCCTCGGCCCTGAAGTCAGGGTCGATCAGCAGGATGAAGAAGAACGCAAAGACCGCAACGGCAAGCCCGACAGCGGCCGAGTCACGGGTTCGCATGCTCTCCCGCTCTCCCTCTCACGCACCAGCCTGCGAACCGCAGTACAGCGGTCACAGCGACGGTCAGCGTCGACAGCGCGAGAGTTGGTATCGCGCTGGACTGCGGACGTACGAAGAGCAGGACCGCTGACGCAATCGTTGCGACAGACAGGACTGCGAGTGCGCCCCTCGCTATGAGGGCCTTCTGCGACTGCTTCATGGCGTCACTCCTGCTTACCCGAACGGATTGCAAACCACCGTGCCATACGGGGAACTCCCAACCCGCAAAAGAACGGAAGCACACCGGCGCAGCTGCCGAGGCGTAGTTCCTATCGCGGGCACGCCCAGTTCGCCACCGGCCGCTACGGCGTGAGCATGGCCCGCGAGGACGGGACCGGCGTCGCCCTGGAAATCAGCGGCAACACCACCATCGCAGCCGCAGGCCGAAAGATTTCGCCTCGCAGGGCATCACCCCCGGCGTTCCCGCCCTCTCGCATGGCGATGCGGCGGTCCTGTTCATCCAGGCCCGCCGCATCAACGGCGCTGGTGCCGCGACTGCTTGGTGTCAGGGCATCTGGGGCGTCAACGCCTCACACCGCGCCGAGGCAGCCCAAGCCCGGTCATAGCTCGGAGCCACAGACGGGACGCGGCCAGACTGACCCGGGACCTGCCGCCTATGCACCAACGTGGACACCGGCTTGGGTATGTGAGGGCTTGTACTTCTTGGAGCCCTCGAATTCGGCCGTATAGCCACTGGCGAGCGCGTTGATCCAGTTGAGAGGCTGTCCGGCGTGCTGCCCGGCGTTGGTCCGTATCTCGCCATTGGCGTCGGTGAGGTCGGAACCGACCTCCTTGCCGCCGACGTAGAACCTGACCGTCTGGCCCTCGATGCCCTCGCCGTCCGACGTCGTAAGGCGTACGAGGACCGTATCGCCGGCCAGCCGACCGATGTGGCCGGTCGCGTCTCCGGCCTTGAGCCTGGTCGGTATTTTTTCGGCCGACTGGCTGGCTTGGCCTGACTGGCCTGACTGACCCGAAGAACCCTGCTGCTTCCTCAGCTCTTCGTTCTCTCTCTTCAGCCTTTCGTTCTCTTCCTTGTACATCTTCAGCGCTTCCATCATCGGATCCGGATTCGACATGACCCGCCCTCCTCCTGTTTTTTCACGCACTTCGACGACATCTACGTCATCAGAATTCCCATGCACCCCTGCCTCGGTCATATTCAATTAGCCCATTCGGGTGAGCGTGAATCCGTACCAACCGTCACTGTTACCGCCCGCTGCCTCGTCCTCGACGGCCAGCCCCTGTCCGGCAGCGTGGTCTTCCGCGCGCCGGCCCAGCTCACGTTCCCGGCTGCCGACGTCATCCTCGGCAGTCCCGCCACCGCGCAGCTCGACGCGCAGGGGCAGATCAGCGCGCCCCTGCCCGCCACCGACGCGCGGCGGCGCCGACTGGCTCGCTTCTCTGACCGGGCCCCGCGGCCCCCGAGGGCGAGCGCCGGCCCGGCCGGACCCCATGGCGAAGCGGGCCCGCCGTGCAACTCCCGACGGCGACCGGCACCCGCAAAATCTGATCTCCGCAGGTCTTGGTTTCCAGGCATGGCCGTGCGACCCGTACACGGTCGCCAACCCTGCGGCCAAGTTCCTTGCGCCCCAGCAGCTTTACGTGTGCGGCATCAACGTCGGCCCCGTGGCCCGAGGCACAGCTCGACGCGATCGAGCGCGTCGGCGCCGCCCTGTGCCGCGCCTACGGCTGGTCGGCCGCATCCGTGATCGGCCACAAGGAGTGGACGAACACCAAGATCTACCCTCGCGGGTTGAGAGGTGGCCACCACACGCCGCGCCCCTTCCACGTCAATCGCCACGAGCCCACTCTCTGAGCCGAGTGAGCATCGCCCTTTTCAGCGAGTACGGGCTCGTGTCCAGGTCGGGCCTGGCCGGGACCGCGCGCTCCAATTCGTCGGCGTCGACGGCCTCAAGAAATTCGGCTGCCAGTGGCTATCCGCCTGCGAGCGTGGGCGACCACCACTTGGGCAAGCCCCTCGAACTCTGTGGCGCCATAGTTCCCGACGTGCAGAAGGACGTTGGACGACTCGCCGTCGTGGTGGCTGATGGTGTAGCCGGTCAGTGAACTTGGGTCTATGCGCTCTCCGTCTCTTTCGATGCGCGCTCGGGCGCCCAGAGCGGTGATCCGAATACCTCGCTCGCTGTTCTGGCTCATGCGACAGGCAAGCAAAACAAGCCCGGATGCATTCGGGATCGGTCCGGGCGAGGCCAGTTCCGTTCCAGGCTGCAGCGCCCGTCGTGGGCCATAACAGGCCGACGGCCCTCCAGGCGTCGATGCCGAGATCGTCCAGCACGACTCGCCGAACCCGCACTCAACCATGGCGCATCCCCTGGCGTCTTCACATAAATGCACCAAAGTTTGTGCAATGTTGAACGACGACTCACTGGGATGTGCTGATGGATCCACCACCCGTCCGGGCGTAATGGACATATCCATAAACGCCATCACATAGCGATCCTGGTGGGCTGTTTCGCGTTTTGGATCTATGAATGGTGTGAGTTAACGTCTTGGCACCGCCCGGCCGGACCTGCCGTGGCAGCAGGGGAAAACCGGGGGAAGAAGAAAGAAAACCAGGGGGAAGAAGGAAATCGGGGGCCGTTCAGTTTCCACGCCAAGCGGCGTATCCGTATGCCCTCTCCCCCCTGCCTACAAGGGGAAAGTGTACGTGAAGAACAATTACATCCGCATAGCCGCAGCCACCGCCGTGACCGCCGTCGCGATCGGCGTCGCCGCTCCCGCCGCGAGCGCGGTCGAGGCCCACCGCGACCGTGCGGTCGCGGCGCAGGCGGCAGAGTCGCTGCAGCCCACCGCTGAGGACGTCCGCGACCTCATCTCCCGCATGCGCGCCGATGGCGCCGACGCCAACCAGATCCGGGAGTTCGAGGAGTACGCCAAGCAGCTCGAAAACCCCGACGCCCACAAGCGCACCAAGCGGGCCCTGGGCATGGGCACCATCGTGCGCAAGCTGATCGTCGCCGGTCTGCGCCACGGCGGAAGCTGGGCCGGAAAGATCGTCGGCAAGGTCAGCAAGAAGAGCGGCGCTTTCCTCTCCCGCAACGGCAACAAGATTGCCGACGCGATCGAAGAGGTCGAAGGCTGGAGCGAGACCGCCCTCGCCGTCGCCATGGTGAAGGCAGGCGTCCCCACCGATGTCGCCTACGACATCGCCAAGGCCATCATGATGATCGCCCTCTGAGGTATCGACTCCGCGGGCGGCACCCCGGCACTCCGCCGGGGTGCCGCCCGCACCACCGTTCCGGCGCAGCAAGGAGTGCGCAATGAAGGACCAACAGAAAGCAGACGAAGAGCCCACCTGGGCCTCCCTGTCCCCCCGCGAAAAAGTTCTCGCCGTCTTCGGCATGACCGGACTGGGGCTCGGCATTGCAACCGTCGTGGCCGTTGTTGTCCTGCTGGGTGTTTTCCTCGTCGCGGTGCTCTCCCGCAACCTGATCGACTCCGACGGTGTGGCTCCCCTGTTCTGGGGTGCATTGCTGTGCCTGCCCTGCGGACTGCTCGCCGGAATCTTCATCTATCCCTTGCGGCTCGCGATGCGTCTCTCTTCGGTCTCCGGAAGGACCCAACGCGGCGCTGAGATGGGCTTGTCGGCAGCTACGACGTTCCTCGCCGTGCTGCTCGTCGAGTACTTCACGCCGGGGCTGCGCGTACAACATCCCTGGCTCCCCGCCTTGCTGGCCACTTTGTTGGTAGCCCTGGCCAACGTGGCCATCAGGCATCTCGAAGACCGCAAGAAGCAAAGGGACGGTTCAGCGTAGCTCGGGCTTCACCGATCGCTGCTTACCGGCAATGACACACACTCCCATAACGCCCCCCCCAACGGCGCTTCGGATTACCGATCTCGGGGTCCAACAACTCGCCTTCGCTCACCCGCCGTCGGACCATCAGGTTCGCGGACAGCACAGGGCGCGCCACCGGACACTCTCGGCTGCGTGGGCCCGGGGCCCTACCGGAGAACCTTCTGCTCAGTTGGTCTTTCCATTCGTACCAGTGGCTGGAGAACGGCTCACCCTTGAGGTAGTGGGCGATACCGAGGGCGTTGTACCGGACGGTGCTGTGCGGCAGGCGATCAGGCGGTCCCAACTCAGCCGGCACAGTGTGGCCACCTCACGACCTCAGAGCCCGAGATCCACCTGCCCACCCGTTCAAGTCAAGACGCGATCACGCCGATCGCTGGCGGCTCCCTCTCCGCTGACATGGGATCACCTCGCCGAAGACGAAATAGCCCCGGCTGCTGCGATGCAGTCGGGGCCCGTCCTTGAGAGGGAGCAGTCAGACAAAGTACAGACGTTCAAGTTCGTCGCGGCCGACCGACCTTGTGTACAGGGTGCCGCCCTCCTGCGTGATCTTTTCCAGGTAGGCATAGATCTGCAGAGCCCGGTTGATGGTGTCCGTCTTGGTGTCGCCGGTGAGTTTGACGGCCTGATCCAGCGCGGCAGCCGCCTTCGGAGCGAGGTTGACGGTGACGCGAGTCGGGCCGGAACTCTGCCACTCCTGGGCGGTGGCACCCATGTGTGAGGTGGACATGCGCGGATTCCCCTTCGTCCGATCCATCCGCGGCCTGGCCCGGCCAGACCACTACAGCACCCAGAGTGCCCTATCTACCATACGTCGTCAAGCAATCGTATGTACGTCGCATGCCTCATGCGCGCGCACAGCATGCCGCACGTATGGCCCCTACCCCGTTCCGTCACCACCCTGTCCGAGCCGAGTAACAGTCACGTAAGCGTGAGGGAACCGGAGTTGATGCACATCGCACATGGTCGATAACGTCGCGTCATGAGCGGATTAGGTGACGGGGGACAGCTGGGGAAAGGGGAGAGATGACGACCAGGAATCTCGACCTCAGCGTGGAACGACCCAGCAGCCGCGCGGACTCAGCCGTGCTCAAGGAGAGCACAGGGCTGACTTTCAAGTGGGAACTCGGCCCCGCCAAGGTGGAGGTCGCCACCGATGAGGCTCAGTCGACGTCCCCCTCCGCGATCGGCATCGCCATGCTGCTGCTGTCCGCGGGAAGCAGCGTGCCGGCCGTGGTGCTCGCCCTGGCCAACCAGCTGCTCAACGCCCCTGCCGTGCTGATTGCCACCGGGGCGATCGCGCTGTTCCTGGTGGTCTTCGCCACTGGGACGCTCCTGATACTACGGAGCGGGACAGCCCGAACGCCCCCTGAAGACTGCGCCGCAGGAATCCACCCGACCCCGAACAGCAGGCACACACGCTACCGCCGGCTCCGACCGGACGGCACCGGACCGAACACCCGCTGACGCTACGCCGAAACGGCGCGGAGTAGCGGGTGAAACCCGCACGCGCGCCTTCCCCGGCGAGAATCAGCAGGAAGGCGCGCGTGCGGGCGGCCGTCGTCGAGAAGAACACCGACACCACACCCACGACGCACCACCGGCCGATCGCATACGCGCCACCTCCTCGGATGCGTCCTTGATCGGGTATCCCGCGTCCATCAGCATCCCCACCGCCGTCTCCAACGACAGCACCCCGCCCCGTACGCCTGGGTGACCTCGTCGAGCACCGCCACCCGGCCGGTCGGCGTGTGCGGCGCCCATACCAGCCGCACCGGAAGCGACTCCCCCCGCCGGCCATCCCTCGGCGCGCCCGGCCTGATACAGCCGCGGCACCATTTTCAGCAGCAGCTGGTACTTGTGCTCCGTGTCCAGCCGCCTCGCCCCCACCAACGCATCCAGCGGGCCCAACGCCAGCTTCAGCGCGTACCCCGACGGCACCTGCGAGCCGTCCAACGTCCCCAAACCGGCCGCCGTGGTACGCGAGTTGGACGCGATGCGGTCCAGTAAGCGCTCCACCCTCGCGCGGAGTTCGGCCAACGGCAGCACCGCCAGGCGAACGAGCCCGACAGCGAGGTCGACAAGAAGGAGCCGTGGAAAGAGACCGGTCGCCTTCACCTGGGAGGACGGCCGCGCGTACCACCCCGAGTAGTACCTATCTCAGATCTTCAAGCGACTGATCAGGAAGCTCGACCTGCCGCCCTCCCCCTACACCCGGGCGCTGCCGCAGTTCGAGAAAGCCGAGACCGAAGCCCCGTCGCCCTCGTACCGCGTGCCCGGAAGCCGCAAGAAGCCGCGGCCGAGCACGTCATGGCCGGCGAACAGCCCAAGAAGGCCGAATTTCCCAGCGACGAGCCCGATGAGTCCGGGGAAGGCCGCCCGACGGCAGGTTCCCAGAGTGTTCCCGCCCGGCATGAGGAAGGCCCTCCGTGAAGATCACGGAGGGCCTTCCTCGCACTCATACAGCCTCTGACCTGGCTGTTCCCAGAGCCCCCTGTCGGATTCGAACCGACGACCTTCGCTTTACAAGAGCGGTGCTCTGACCAGCTGAGCTAAGGAGGCGTGCCGGAAGAAGTGTACCCAGGCGCGCCCGGTGCCCGTTGCCTTATTCGGGACCGGCCGGTTCAGGGGCGGGCGCGGCCGGCCGGACGACCGCATTTCGTGACCGTCGGCCTGCTGACACCCGGCCTCGGCACGGGTAGCGTCACCAGCGGTTTGCCGCTGTGGACTACACCACTTCGAGTGGGGGCGTCCCGGTGGCGGCCGCCCATTCATTCCTTTACTCGGATCGTCCGGCACGTTCCTGCCGGTGAAGGGACATATCACCATGGCTACGGTCACCTACGACCAGGCAACCCGCATTTACCCGGGTTCCGACAAGCCCGCCGTCGACAAGCTCGACATCACCATCGAGGACGGCGAGTTCCTCGTGCTCGTCGGGCCCTCCGGGTGCGGCAAGTCCACCTCGCTGCGGATGCTCGCGGGGCTGGAGGACGTCGACGCGGGCGCCATCCGCATCGGCGAGCGGGATGTCACCCACCTGCCGCCCAAGGACCGGGACATCGCCATGGTGTTCCAGAACTACGCGCTGTACCCGCACATGACGGTCGCCGACAACATGGGCTTCGCGCTCAAGATCGCCGGTGTGCCGAAGGCCGAGATCCGGCAGAAGGTCGAGGACGCGGCGAAGATCCTGGACCTCACGGAGTACCTGGGGCGCAAGCCGAAGGCGCTCTCCGGCGGTCAGCGGCAGCGGGTGGCGATGGGGCGGGCGATCGTCCGGGAGCCCCAGGTGTTCCTGATGGACGAGCCGCTGTCCAACCTGGACGCGAAGCTGCGGGTGCAGACCCGTACGCAGATCGCGGGCCTGCAGCGCCGGCTCGGGATCACGACGGTGTACGTCACGCACGACCAGGTCGAGGCGATGACGATGGGCGACCGGGTCGCGGTCCTCAAGGACGGGCTGCTCCAGCAGGTCGACTCGCCGCGGAACATGTACGACCGGCCGGCGAATCTGTTCGTGGCGGGGTTCATCGGCTCGCCGGCCATGAACCTCGTCGAGGTGCCGGTCACCGACGGCGGGGTGAAGTTCGGCAACAGCGTGGTGCCGGTCAGCCGGGAGGCGCTCGCCGGCGCCGAGGGCGACTCGACCGTGACGGTCGGCATCCGGCCCGAGCACTTCGACATCGTCGAGCAGAACGGGGCGGCCGCCGCGTCGCTGTCCAAGGAGGCCGCGGACGCCCCGGCCGGCCTGGCGGTGACGGTCAACGTCGTCGAGGAACTGGGCGCCGACGGCTACGTCTACGGGACGGCCGAGGTCGGCGGGGCGGTCAAGGACCTGGTCGTACGGGTCAACGGCCGCCAGGTGCCGGCCAAGGGCACCCAGCTGCACATCGTCCCGCAGCCGGGCGAGACGCATGTCTTCTCCACGTCGACGGGCAAGCGGCTGACGGACTGACCGCCCGACGGACGGGCCGGCGGGCCGGCCCATACCGGACGGCCGGGGGCGGCCGGCGCGGGCCCCACACGCCCCCGCGGGGTTTACCCCGGCGGCCGTGTGGGGTACTGCGGGCCCCGCACTGCCGCCGGGCCGTCGGCGCATCGCCTCAGGGCCGGCTCCGGGCCGTGCGGCCCCTCGGGAGTCCCGCTCCCGCAAGCCCGGGAGCGGGGCGACGGCCCTCTCGCCGCACCCACCGCGGACGCCCCGCCGGTCCCGGCACACCCCGCCCCGGAAACGGCTTTTCGGACCAGTGCGTCAACACAGCAACCGCACCGACGAGCCATTCCGTCCCCCGATAAGGTGACGAAATGTCGCCAAATCATCACTCGTCGCTACCATCTCGACCGTGAACTCCGCAGCCCGCCGTATCGGCCGAACTCTCGCCCTCGTCCTGCCCGTCGTCCTCGTGCTCTCCGGGACCCTCGCGGTCACCCGCGTCCCGTGGGCCGCGAAGACCACCGAGTCGCAGGTGCTCACCGCGTCCTCCGGCAAGGTCTCCACCAAAGCCGGCCCCCGCGCCGCCCAGGACGTCCTCAGGGACCGCCTCCTCGTGGAACTCCAGGAGAAGGACCCCGGCGTCGCCCTGACGCACCTCCAGGAGGCCACCACCGCCCGGCCGTCGCTGGCCAAGCACTGCGCCTCCATCGCCCGTGCCCTCGGCCGCGCCGCGGTCGCCAAGTACGGTGCCGCACACCGCGCCCAGGAGTTCTCCCGCCCGGTCTGCGACACCTCCTTCGCCTCCGGTGTGGCCGCCGGCCAGTGACCGTTGCTCGCACCGCTTAGGGTGCGACCATGACCGGCGCCCCGCATCCCCACCCCACACAGGCCGTGGTCCTGGCCGGCGGCCAGGGCTCCCGTCTCCGCCCGTACACCGACGACCGCCCCAAGCCGATGGTCGAGATTCCCGGCACCGGAACCCCGATCATCGGCCATCAGCTGAACTGGCTCGCCGAGGAGGGCGTCACCGACGTCGTCATCTCCTGCGGGCACCTCGCCGAAGTCCTCCAGGAATGGCTGGACCGGGCCCAACTCCCCTTGCGTGTCACGACCGTTGTCGAGACCGAGCCGCTGGGCCGCGGCGGCGGCCTGAAGCACGCCGCCGGCTCCCTGGCCCGCCCGGACGAGCCCTGGTACGCCACCAACGGCGACATCTGGACCCGTTTCCCGCTCCGCGAGATGGCCGCCTTCCACGAGGAGCGCGACGCCGTGGCCACTCTGGCGCTGGCCCGTCCGCGCATCCCCTGGGGCGCCGTCGAAACCGACGCCTTCGGGCACGTCCTGGACTTCATCGAGGCCCCGCCCTCCCCGTATCTGATCAACGCCGGCGTCTATGTCTTCGCCCCGGCGTTCACCGCGCTGCTGCCCACCCGGGGCGATCACGAGCGCACCACCTTCCCGCGCCTGGCCCGGGAACGCCGGCTGGCCGGCTACCCGCTCCCCCAGGGGGCCTACTGGCGCGCCATCGACACCGCCAAGGACCTCTCCGAGGCCGCCAAGGAGCTGGCCGCACACGGCCGTTGAGAGGCCGTAGCAGCGCCGTAGAAGCGCCGTAGAAGCGCCGCTGACGGCCCGCGTAGCCCCCGGCCCGCGTAGCCGCTGCCGTTCCCGCTGGCGACAACGCGACAACCCACCTGCCGCCCTGGCTCCGCCGCGCCCTGCCCACCCGGCTCGACTCGACTCGACTCGACTCGGCCCGACGCGGCTCGGCCCGGCCCCGTCAACGGGCGCCGCACGCCCCTCTCCCCCTCCTCCCCGCCCCTGATGGCAACCGCCCCCAACGCCGCCGTCCCCGACCCCCGCCCCCTGCGGCCGGTGGCCCTGCGGGAGTTGGGAGATCGGGGACGGAAGGTGCGGTGCGGTGCAGTGTGCCCGGCGGGTCAGCCCAGCAGGCCGCCGAGGGTGCTGCCGTGGCCGGAGTCGCCGCCTGGGGAGCCGGAGCTGGAGCTGCCGGTCGTGCCGCCGCCGGTGCCGCCCGAGCCGGCCGGCGACTGGGTGCGGCCGGGGGACCGGGTCGGCGCCGACTGCTGCGAGGCGCTGGTCGTCGCGCCGGGCCGGCGGGCCGAGCCGCCGGTGCGGCCGCCCGTCGACGGGGTGCCCGCGGACGAGGCCGACGGCGTGCCGGGCCGGTGCGGCTTGTGGGAGGCGCCCGTGGCCGGCCCGCCGGGGCGGCCGGGGAGACGGTGGCCGGGGCGGGGGGCGTGGTGGCCGGGGTGCGGCAGCGGGGAGCCGGGGAGGTTGTTGATCGCGGGCTCACCGGGCCGGGGCACCGTCGGCACCCGCGCGGTCCGTACGGCGCCGCCCAGCAGGGAGCCGATGAGCAGGGTCAGACCGGCCACCACCGCGGTCATCACGGCGCCGCGGCGCAGCACCCGGCGGCGCAGCGCGCCGACCTCGACGCGCGGGCCCAGCCGCCGCCACGCCTCGCCGGCCAGCCGGGCGTCCATGGAGTAGACCGGAGCGCCCGCGATGATCAACGGGCTCCAGGCGGCGAGGTAGATGATGTCGGGGGCGTCGTAGGCGGGGACGGTGCGCCAGCTGACGGTCATCAGCAGCGCCGCGGAGAGCAGCGCGCCGAACATGGCGGCGACCCGCTGCCACAGTCCGCAGATGGTCAGCACACCCACCACGACCTGGAGGAAGGCCACCGTCAGGCCGGCGCCGACCGGGTGCGCGACCGCGAAGTCCCGGAGCGGAACGGTCAGTTCCCAGGGGTGGAGGGAGAGCAGCCAGGTGACCATCGAGCCGCGCTGGCCGCCGTCGAAGTAGACGGGGTCGCACAGCTTGCCCATGCCGGCGTAGACGGAGATCAGTCCGAGGAAGATCCGCAGCGGGAGGAGGACGACGCCGAGGTTCATCCGGCGGCCGGGGTAGTACGCGTGCCGGACGGCGTCGCCGCCGCGGCGCCGGGCCGCGGGGTCGTAGGGCTCGCGGTCCTCGAACCGGTCGTCGGCCCGGCCCTCCGCGCCGTACCGCTGGCCGGGGAGCCGGGCGGAGACGGCGCGGGTGCCGCGCGGCAGGGTGTCCTCGTCGTCGACGGGGCCGCGCTGGCCGACGACGGTGGAGGCGGGGGCGGGGGCGTCGCCGAGCCGGACCCGGGGCAGGACCTGGGTCGTGCCGACGTCCTCGGCCGGGCCGCGGTCCAGGCCCTGGCCCTGGCTGGCGTCGCGCACCGCGTGCAGGAGCTGGGTGGTGGCGCCGGCGGTGCCGCCCGGTTCGGTACGGCCGCTCCAGACCACGGGCGTGCGGCGTCTGGGCGGCGATCCCCTGAGGGCGGGGACGCGCGTGGTCTCGGCCAGGGCGCCGGCGGCCACGGGAGCGGCGAGCTGTACGCGGAAGCTGGCGTGGTTGACGATGACCTGCGCGGGATCGCACGGCACCTTGACCGAGCTCAGGACCGGCTCGTCGTCGAAGGTCGACGACGAGCGTCCCCCCGTAGGCGTGCGGGGTGTTCTGGTGTCCACGCTCATCTAACCGAGTGACCCGCGGTTAAGACACTGCCTTGACCGGCCCGATCTGTCCGAGACCCGTCAAAAGATCACGTGATACGGCGGGGACGCACGGAGCGTCATGCTGTGCCCCTGGGGCCGGGCGCCCGGCCCCAGGGCAGCGGCCGGGTACGCCCGGCGGCCTCGGTCAGCCGCGGCGGCGCGCCGCCTCCCACAGGACCACGCCGGCCGCGACACCGGCGTTCAGCGACTCCGCGCCGCCCGGCATCGGAATCCGCACGCGCAGGTCGCAGGTCTCGCCGACCAGCCGCGACAGGCCCTTGCCCTCGCTGCCGACGACGATCACGACCGGGCCGTCCAGGGCCTGAAGGTCCTGCAGCTCCACCTCGCCGTCCGCGGCCAGGCCGACCACCGTCATCCCGGCCTTCTGGTACGTCTCCAGGGCCCGGGTCAGGTTGGTGGCCCGGGCGACCGGCGTACGGGCCGCGGTGCCCGCGGAGGTCTTCCAGGCGCCGGCTGTCATCCCGGCGGCCCGGCGCTCCGGCACGACCACGCCGTGGCCGCCGAAGGCCGAGACGGAGCGGACGACGGCGCCGAGGTTGCGCGGGTCGGTCACGCCGTCCAGCGCGACGATCAGCGGGTCCTCGCCGGCGTCGAAGGCGGCGGCGGAGAGGTCCTCGGGGTGCGCGTAGTCGTACGGCGGGATCTGGGCGACCAGGCCCTGGTGGTTGAGACCGTTCGTCATCCGGTCCAGCTCGGCGCGCGGCGCCTCCAGGAGGTTCAGTCCGAGCTCGGTGGCGAGCTGGAGCGCCTCGCGGACCCGCTCGTCGTTGTCGATGAACTGCTGCACGTACAGGGTGGTCGCGGGGACGCCCTCGCGCAGCGCCTCGACGACCGGGTTGCGGCCCACGACCAGCTCCGCGGTGCCCTTGGCGCCGCCGCGCCGCGGGGCAGGCCGGCGGTTCGCGGCCTGCTTGGCCTTGGCGTTGGCGAGGCGGTTCTTGACGTGCCCCTTGCGGGCGGACGCGGGCGGGGTCGGGCCCTTGCCCTCCAGGGACCGGCGCCGCTTACCGCCACTGCCGACCTGAGCGCCCTTCTTGTTCGACGTGCGGCGGTTCCTGCGCTGGCTGTTGCCGGCCATGGGTCACCTGTTTCTTCACTGCTCTCGACGTCTCGCGACGTGGAGTGGGTACGTACGTATGGATTGAGTGTCGCCCGCGGCCACCGGGAAGGGCGAATCCGGCTGGTGGCCGGGGGTGCGGCCGGTCCCCGGGGCGGGCCCCGGGCCCGGGTTCAGGACAGCGACCAGCGGGGGCCGGACGGGGTGTCCTCGATGCTGAGGCCGGACTGCTGGAGCTGGTCGCGGATGGCGTCGGCGGTGGCGTAGTCCTTGCGGGCCCGGGCGCTCTGCCGCTGCTCCAGGACGAGGCGGACGAGGGAGTCCACGACGCCGTGCAGGTCGGCGCCGCGGTCCGCGCCGCCGCCCGACCAGCGCTCGTCGAGCGGGTCCAGGCCGAGCACCCCGAGCATCGCCCGCACCTCGGCGAGCCGGGCCACCGCGGCCTCCTTGTCGTCGGCGGTCAGCGCGGAGTTGCCCTGCCGGACGGTGGTGTGGACGATCGCCAGCGCCTGCGGGACGCCCAGGTCGTCGTCCATCGCCTCGGCGAAGGCCGGCGGCACGTCGGCCGCGGGCTCGACGGCTTTCCCGGCCAGTTCCACGACGCGCTGGACGAAGCCCTCGATCCGGGCGAACGCCGACTCGGCCTCGCGCAGCGCCTCCTCGCTGTACTCGATCATCGAGCGGTAGTGCGGGGTGCCGAGGTAGTAGCGCAGCACGATCGGCCGCCAGCGCTTGACCATCTCCGAGACCAGCACGGAGTTGCCCAGCGACTTGGACATCTTCTCGCCGCTCATGGTCACCCAGGCGTTGTGCGACCAGTACCGGGCGAAGTCGTCGCCGTACGCCTTGGCCTGCGCGATCTCGTTCTCGTGGTGCGGGAAGACGAGGTCGACGCCGCCGCCGTGGATGTCGAAGGCGGCGCCCAGGTACTTGTGGGCCATCGCCGAGCACTCCAGGTGCCAGCCGGGGCGGCCGCGGCCCCAGGGGGTCTCCCAGCTGGGCTCGCCCTCCTTGGCCGCCTTCCACATGGCGAAGTCGCGCGGGTCCCGCTTGCCGGTCTCGCCCTCGCCGGACGGCTGGAGGAGATTGGCCAACTCCTGGTTGGAGAGCTGGAGATACTCCGGGAAGGAGCGCACGTCGAAGTAGACGTTGCCGTCGGCGGCGTAGGCGTGGCCGCGCTCGATCAGGCCGCGCATCATCTCGATCATCTCGGGGATGTGGCCGGTGGCGCGCGGTTCGTAGGTGGGGCGCAGGCAGCCGAGGGCGTCGTAGGCCGCGTTGAAGGCGACCTCGTTCTCGTAGCCGATCGACCACCACGGGCGGCCCTGCTCGGCCGACTTCTGGATGATCTTGTCGTCGATGTCGGTGACGTTGCGGACGAACGTCACGTCGTAGCCGCGGTGGGCGAACCAGCGGCGCATGATGTCGAAGTTGAGTCCGGACCGGATGTGCCCGATGTGCGGAGCGGCCTGCACGGTCGCACCACAGAGGTAGATCGAGACACAGCCCGGCCGGAGCGGGGTGAAATCGCGAATCTTCCGGGCGCTGGTGTCGTACAGGCGAATTGTCACGGGACCAGGGTAGTCGGAACGCGGCGGTGCCCCGTGCCCTGTGGAACACGGGGACACGGAAGCGTCGCGGCCGCCTGGTCCGCCGGCTGATTCGTACGGTTTCCTCCCGGGCGGCGGGGTGACGCCGCCCGGGGCCCGGGCTCAGACGCGGCCGACCACCTTCCGCGGGGTGATCCGGACCACGACGCGCTGATCGTCATCGGCCGAGGCCGGGTTGAACTCGGCGTAGCGCTTGCCGGTGTACTTCAGCGACAGCTCGTCGATCAGCTCCTGGCCGCCCTCGGTGCTGAGGGTGGCCTCGCCGCGGATCTCGGCGTAGCTGTACGGCGCGTCGAAGGGCTGGAGGACGACCGAGACCCGGGGGTCCCGGCGGATGTTCTGCTCCTTGCGCCGGCCGACGGTCGTCGAGAACAGCAGGTCGTCGCCGTCCCGCTTCACCCAGACCGGGGAGAGCTGGGGGCTGCCGTCCGGCTGGATCGTCCCCACGGTCACGAAGACCGGGGAGTCGAGCAGCTCCTTGAGCTTGTCGGAGAGCGTTGCAGTCACGAAGGATCCTTCCCGGGGGCCGAACCGATGGCTTCCGATGGAGACGAGTACCCGTTTTCCCCTCCAACTCCCTTGTGGCGCCCGGCATTCCCGCGCTCTGCGGCCAATTGGCGGAACGCACCGTTCCGGCCCGCTCGGCTCCCTCAGGCGGTGCGCACCACCAGGGCGGTGGCGATCGCGGCCAGCCCCTCGGCGCGGCCGGTCAGCCCCAGTCCGTCCGTCGTGGTGCCGGAGACCGAGACCGGCGCCCCGACGGCCGCCGACAGCGCCCGCTGTGCCTCGGCCCGGCGCTTGCCGACCTTCGGGCGGACGCCGATGACCTGCACCGCGACGTTGCCGATGGCGAAGCCCTCGGCCCGGACGATCCGTGCCGCCTCGGCCAGCAGCGTCACCCCGGAGGCGCCGGACCACTCCGGGCGGGAGGTGCCGAAGTGCGCGCCGAGGTCGCCGATGCCGGCCGCGGAGAACAGCGCGTCGCAGGCGGCGTGCGCGGCCACGTCGCCGTCGCTGTGCCCGGCCAGGCCGTAGCCGTCGCTCTCCGCGGCGTCCCAGAGCAGCCCGGCGCACCACAGCTCGCGCCCCTGCTCGAAGGCGTGCACGTCGGTGCCGACCCCGACGAGGGGGATGCCGGGCAGCGCGGGAACGGGCTGCGCGGACGGGTCAGACATAGCCATCGGTGGCCCTCCTCCGGGCGAGTACGGCCTCGGCCAGGACGAGGTCCAGCGGCCGGGTCACCTTGAACGCCTCCTCGTGGCCCGGGACGAGCACCACCGGCTCCCCGAGCCGCTCCACCAGTCCGGCGTCGTCGGTGGCGCCCTCGCCCTCCACGACGGCCTGGTGCGCCTTCAGCAGCGTCGGCAGGTCGAAGCCCTGCGGGGTCTGCACGGCGCGCAGCTGCGAGCGCTCCGGGGTGCCGACCACCGGCTCCGGGGTGCCCTGGGGACGCGGTTCGACCTGTTTGACGGTGTCGGCCAGCGGCAGCGCGGGGACCACCGCCGGGGCGCCGGCGCGGACCGCCTCGATGACCGCGTCCACGGTCTCGACCGGCACCAGCGGGCGGGCCGCGTCGTGGACCAGCACCACGTCGATGCCGTCCGGCAGCGCGGCGAGCCCGAGCCGGACCGACTCCTGGCGGGTGGCGCCGCCGGGGACGACGGTCAGCTCGGTGCGGTCGGCGAGCGGGTGGGCGTCGAGCAGGTGACGCACCTCGTCGGCGCCGTCCGGCGGGGCGACCACCACGAGGTGCGTGACGGCACGCGAGGCGGCCATCGCGCGGACCGCGTGGACCAGCATCGGGGTGCCGCCGAGGGTGCGCAGGGCCTTGGGGGTGCCGGGACCGAGCCGGACACCGCGGCCGGCGGCCGGGATGACCGCCGCGGTACGCGCCGGGGTGGTACGGGCCGGGGAAGAAGGATCTGACATCGATGGCTCCGGAGTCCGGGCGAGCCCGGAATTGGGGCAGACAGGTTTGTTTCCTCGGGCGAGGTGGGTATGGCCTGGGGAGTGCCGGGCGTTACGCCTTGACCGGAACCCTTCCGTGACGCCGGTCGGGGCAGCAGCCCGAGCCCGGCACGCCACCCAAGGCTTCCCCGCTCGTCGAGTCCGGGGAGGGTCCGGCGGGCTTCAGCGAGCTTCAACGACGAAGACGAAGCTGCCGCCGGCTCGGTGTCCGGCCTTCTCCCGCACCACCCGCAGATACCGCCCCGGAGATGTTCCGCGCCGCAGATATGCCGCAGCGCCCGGCAACAGACCCGCCCGTTCGGGAGGCGGTCGTCACTCGGGCACCGCGGCATTGCTGCGTTGCCGCTGCGTCGTCGCTGTGGCTCGTCGGAGTCAGCGGCTCGCCGCAGTCGGCGTGCGCGTCGTCAGGACGCGAGGACCTCGTCGAGCAGGGCCTCGGCCTTGTCCTCGTTGGTGTTCTCCGCGAGGGCGAGTTCGCTCACCAGGATCTGGCGGGCCTTGGCGAGCATCCGCTTCTCACCGGCGGAGAGACCGCGTTCACGCTCCCGCCGCCACAGGTCGCGCACGACCTCGGCGACCTTGATCACGTCACCGGAGGCGAGCTTCTCAAGATTTGCCTTGTAGCGACGGGACCAGTTCGTCGGCTCCTCGGCATACGGTGCGCGCAGCACCTCGAAGACCCGGTCCAGCCCGTCCTGACCAACCACATCGCGTACGCCGACGAACTCCGCGTTGTCCGCTGGCACACGAACAGTCAAGTCGCCCTGGGCGACCTTCAGCACCAAGTAGGTCTTGTCCACGCCTTTGATCTGGCGAGTTTCGATGGCCTCGATCAGCGCGGCCCCGTGATGGGGATAGACCACGGTGTCGCCAACCTTGAACGTCATGTGACAGGTACCCCTTCCGTGGCTATCCATGCTAACACGGGAACGGGCCGTTCTGAATGGCGTTTTCGCAGGTCAGGGCATATCTCGGGGCTTGACAACAGCGCCCGTGACGTGCTGCGAAGGGGCTCGCGGCACAGGTATTCGCAGGTCGGAGGCGCTTCTCGGGCACCCGGAATGCCGCCCGCCGCACACCGGAATCCCAATGATCAATGAGCCGAACGTCCCGATTTGCACCGATCCACATGAGCGAGTTCCGCTACTCCGTTCGGACGCTTGGGGCGACTCGGGCGCGATTCCCGGAATTGATCAACACTCCCGCGCGCCGGTGCGTGATCAATTTCGGGCGGCATGTGCATTCCTTGTGAATACCGCTTTTCACGAGGGGAAACACCCTGGCCACCACTCGAACAGCCGCGTGCCGAATATGCCTCCCAGTTCTCCGGAGATCGACGGCGGGATCCGCGACGAGTTCCGGGACGAGATCGACGCCGGGAACGACGCCGAGAACGGGACCGGGATCGGGGACGGGTTCGGGTTCGCGCTCCGGAAATCGCGTGCCGGGGTTCGGACCGTCCGCCCGGTGCCCCGCCGCGGGCGCGCCGGGCCGGGCGGCGGGGGCGTGATCGCGCAGGGGGCGGGTCGGGTGCGGGACCGCGAGGACGGCTCGGTAACCTAGCGGCGCTGACCAACCCTTAGGGCGGCTTTACGTGCCCGTCGCCATGACGCGCACGCAGGGCCCGCCCCAGCCGTCCATCCGCGACCGGGCACGCAAGTTCGGCCGCCGTAGCTCGTCAAGGAGATGCCGCCGCCGTGAGCCGCAGCCTTCGACGCGGCGTCCTCGCCGCCACCGTCCTCTCGCTCTCGATCGCCACCCTGTCCGCGTGCGCGGCCGGGAACGACGCCCAGACGCTGGGGGTCAAGCCGGACAACGCCGAGATCAGCGTCGGCGCCATCAAGGTCCAGAACGCCAACGTCGTCACCCAGCCCGACGTCAACGCCAAGGGGCCGGCCGCGATCACCGCGACGGTGTTCAACTCCGGTGACAAGGACCAGCAGTTGACCGGGATCGCACTCGACGGCACCGGCCAGTCCGCCAAGCTGTCGCCCGGCAAGATCACCGTGCCGGCCGGCGGGTCCGTCGTGATCGGCGGCAAGGGCAACGCCAGCGCCCTTCTGGAGAGCGGCCGGGAGGCCGTCCAGGACGGCAACGCCCAGCCGCTGACCTTCACCTTCAGCTCCACCGGCAAGGTGAAGCTGAGCGCCTTCGTCGTCCCGGCGAAGAACATCTTCGAGAGCTACGGTCCGTCGGTGACGCCGCAGCCGTCCAGCTCCGCGAGCAGCAAGCCCTCGGAGTCGGGCAGCCCGTCGGGCTCCGCCTCCCCGTCGGGCTCCGCCTCGTCCTCGGAGTCGGCGCACGCCGGGCACTGACGCACGCACCACGTGAAGGGGTGCCCCTCCGGCCGGAGGGGCACCCCTTCACGCACACCGGTCGCGGTGGCGGCCTACGGCTCGAACTTGTACCCCAGGCCGCGGACCGTCACCAGATAGCGCGGGGCGCCCGGGTCGGGCTCGATCTTGGCGCGCAGCCGCTTCACATGGACGTCGAGGGTCTTGGTGTCGCCCACGTAGTCGGCGCCCCAGACGCGGTCGATCAGCTGCATGCGGGTCAGCACCCGGCCGGCGTTGCGCAGCAGCATCTCCAGGAGGTCGAACTCCTTGAGCGGCAGGTCCACCTTGCCGCCGGAGACCGTGACGACATGGCGGTCCACGTCCATCCGGACCGGGCCGGCCTCCAGGGCCTGCGGGGCGATCTCCTCCGCCGGCTCGCCGCGGCGCCGCAGCACCGCGCGGATCCGGGCGACCAGTTCGCGCGAGGAGAAGGGCTTGGTGACGTAGTCGTCGGCCCCTATTTCGAGACCGACGACCTTGTCGATCTCGCTGTCCTTGGCGGTCACCATGATGACCGGGACGTTGGAGCGGCCGCGCAGCTGGCGGCAGACCTCGGTGCCGGGCAGCCCCGGCAGCATCAGGTCCAGCAGGACGAGGTCGGCGCCGTTGCGCTCGAACTCGTCCAGGCCGTCGGGGCCGGTGGCCGCCACGGCGACCTCGAAGCCCTCCTTGCGGAGCATGTACGACAGTGCGTCGCTGAACGATTCCTCGTCCTCGACGACGAGCACTCGGGTCACGGAAGGACCTCCGGGGCTGGGTGAGCGGGGAGCGGGTCGTTGAAGGTCTCGTAGGAGCGGTCCTCGTCGTCGAGGCCCTCGGCGGTGAGGTCCGGGCGCCGCTCGCGGGTGCGTACGGCCCCGGCTTCCGGGAGACGCAGGGTGAAGGTGGAGCCCTGTCCCTCAGCGCTCCACACCGTGACCTCCCCGCCGTGCGAGGCGGCCACGTGCTTGACGATGGCGAGGCCGAGGCCGGTCCCGCCGGTGGCGCGGGAGCGCGCCGGGTCCACGCGGTAGAACCGCTCGAAGATGCGGTCGCGGTCCTTTTCGGATATCCCGATGCCCTGGTCCGTGACCGCGATCTCGATCAGGTCGCCGCCGGGCGCGGGGACCCGGCGGCCCGCGATCCCGACCCGGGTGCGGGCCGGGGAGTAGTTGACGGCGTTCTCGACGAGGTTGCCCAGGGCGGCGGCGAGCTGGCCGCGGTTGCCCCAGACCGTCAGATCGCCGGTGCCTCCGGCGGCGATGGTGATCTGCTTGGTGCCCGCCTGCTGGCGGCAGCGGTCGACCGCCTCGGCGACCAGTTCGTCGACCGGGACGGACTCGGAGTCCTCCAGCGGGTCGTCGTTCTGCACCCGGGAGAGGTCGATGAGCTCCTGGACGAGGTTGGTCAGGCGGGTGGCCTCGTTCTGCATGCGGCCGGCGAAGCGGGTGACGGCCTCGGGGTCGTCGCTGGCGTCCATCACGGCCTCCGACAGGAGCGAGAGGGCGCCGACGGGGGTCTTGAGCTCATGGCTGACGTTGGCGACGAAGTCCCGGCGGACCGCCTCGATGCGGCGGGCCTCGGTGAGGTCCTCGACCAGCAGCAGGACCAGCCGGGAGCCGAGCGGGGCGACCCGGGCGGAGACCGCGAGGGCGTCGCCGCGGCCGGTGCCGCGCCGGGGCAGATCGAGCTCCACCTGGCGTATCTCGCCGTCCCGGCGGGTGTCGCGGGCCATCTGGAGCATCGGCTCGACGGCGAGCCGGCCGCCGCGGACCAGCCCGAGGGCGTACGCCGCGGAGCTGGCCTTGACCACCGTGTCGGCCTCGTCGAGGACGACGGCGGAGGAGCGCAGCACGGACAGGACGGTGTCGACACCGGGGGGCAGGACCGCCTCGGTGTGCAGGGACGTACGGGTGGGCTTGGCCTGGTCCCGCTCGCTCCAGCGGAACGCCAGCATGGCGAAGACGCCGGTGCAGAGCCCGGCGATCGCTGCCATCGCGGCGACGGCCGCGTCCACGTTCATGAATCCAGAGTATGTGCCGGGTCCGACACTCCCCCAGCGCTCGGAGCCGCTGCTCGGGCACCCTTCGCCCAGAGTTCACCGGGACGTCGGGGACGGTTCACCGATCGCGCCGGCCGGGCCGGGCGGGAGCCCTGGCGGCCTCGGTGGCGACTCCCAGAGTTCACCTTCAGGACGGTGGCGGTTCACCCCGGGTGGGACCGCAGGTCGCGATCCGGCCGCACATTGAGGGTGCGGGAGCTGCCGGCGGCCGGTCCGTGGGAGCGTGGGCGCAAGGCCGCCTCCCCCTCCGCACCGCACCACCCCACAAGCCACAAAGCCTCCGAACCCCCCGAATCACCGGAACCCCCGGAAGCACTCGGAACCATCGAAGCGAGAGAAGGTCACTGATGCGGGACGCGTACCACGAGGAGCTGGACTCGATCAGCGAGGGCCTGGTCGAGATGGCCCGGCTCGTCGGCTCCGCGATCGGGCGCGCCACCACGGCGATACTCGACGCGGATCTGAAGCTGGCCGAAAACGTCATCGCCGCCGACGAGAAGGTCGACGACCTCCAGCGCGACCTGGAGGCGCGGGCCATCACCCTGCTCGCCCGCCAGCAGCCGGTCGCCACCGATCTGCGGATCGTCGTCACCTCCCTGCGGATGAGCGCCGACCTGGAGCGCTCCGGCGACCTGGCCCAGCACGTCGCCAAGCTGGCCCGGCTGCGCTTCCCGGAACGGGCGGTGCCGCGCGATCTGCACGCCACCATCCTGGAGATGGGGCAGCTGGCGCAGCGCCTGATGGCCAAGGCCGGCGAGGTCATCATCACCAAGGACGTCGATCTCGCGCTGCAGCTGGAGCAGGACGACGACGCCATGGACCTGCTCCACCGCACGCTCTTCCAGCACCTGATGGACGACCGCTGGAAGCACGGCATCGAGACGGCCGTGGACGTGACCCTGCTGGGCCGTTACTACGAGCGGTTCGCGGACCACGCGGTGTCCGTGGCCAAGCGCGTCGTCTACCTCGTGACCGGCGAGCACGCGGACGAGATCACCCCGTCGGCGACGGTGGAGGGCGCGTAACGTGCGCCCACGCGCCGTTGACGCGCCTGTGCACCCGGGCTTGCAATAGGCACCAGGTGACCCCTAGGAGGCGAATAGATGGCACTCACGGCGGACTCCCCGAACCCCACGTCCCAGACCGAGCCGACGGCTGCCGGTCGGCCGCTGCTCCCGTTGCTCAGCGGATGCAGTTGCGGGCCGGGCTGCGGCTGCGGCTGCCAGTCGGGCGGCCCGTGCCAGTGCGGCGGCAGCTGCTGACGAACGGCTCCCACCGCGGCCCGACGGCCCGGTGACAACGCGGCCCCGGCCGACCGATCGCCCTGATCGGTCGGCCGGGGCCGCGGCACGTTCCCCCGGCAGGGGCGTGCGTTACTTCTTCTTGCCCTGGTTCTTCACGGCCTCGATGGCGGCCTTGGCAGCCTCCGGGTCGAGGTAGGTGCCGCCGGGGTTGACGGGGCGGAAGTCGGCGTCGAGCTCGTAGGAGAGCGGGATGCCGGTGGGGATGTTCAGGCCGGCGATGTCCGCGTCGGAGATCTGGTCGAGGTGCTTGACCAGGGCGCGGAGGCTGTTGCCGTGGGCGGCGACCAGCACCGTGCGGCCGGCGACGAGGTCCGGGACGATGCCGTCGTACCAGTACGGGAGCATGCGGACGACGACGTCCTTGAGGCACTCGGTCCGCGGGCGCAGCTCCGGCGGGATCGAGGCGTAGCGCGGGTCGTCGCTCTGGGAGAACTCGGTGCCGTCCTCCAGGGCGGGCGGCGGGGTGTCGTAGGAGCGGCGCCAGAGCATGAACTGCTCCTCGCCGAACTCGGCCAGGGTCTGCGCCTTGTCCTTGCCCTGGAGCGCGCCGTAGTGGCGCTCGTTCAGCCGCCAGGTGCGGTGGACCGGGATCCAGTGGCGGTCGGCGGCCTCCAGGGCCAGCTGCGCGGTGCGGATGGCGCGCTTCTGGAGGGAGGTGTGCACGACGTCGGGGAGCAGGCCGGCCTCCTTGAGCAGCTCTCCGCCGCGGACCGCCTCCTTCTCGCCCTTCTCGTTGAGGTTGACGTCCACCCAGCCGGTGAACAGGTTCTTCGCGTTCCACTCGCTCTCGCCGTGGCGGAGCAGGATCAGCTTGTACGGTGCGGTGGCCATGCGGTCGAGCGTAATCGACGCCGGAGGGTGTCCGTCCGCGCGGCCGCCACCTGCGCGGACGGGGGTGCGGGGCGGCCGGTGACGTTTGACGCTTCCCGTCAATTGGGTGGCTGGCCGACCCCCCGGTTTGTAGTGTGCGTCTGGCGCTTTCGCCACTTACCGCGGCGGAGCGCCGCGCAGCGCACCGTCCGGCGTCGCACTGTGTGCGTCCGGCGCCGTCACCGCAGCACGCCCGCCCGTCCGTCCGACGGGCGCGGCCCGGCATCCAGGGGGAAATGTCATGTCCGCGCCCGCAAGCGAGTCCCGGCCCGGGGGCCTGTCCCGGATCCGGCGGGCCGCCGTGGAGAGCGTCTCCGGTCTGCCCCGGCAGTTCTGGTGGCTGTGGACCAGCACGCTGATCAACCGGCTGGGTGCGTTCGTCGCCACGTTCCTGGCCCTCTATCTCACCGTCGAGCGCGGCTACTCCGCCTCGTACGCGGGCCTGGTCGGGGCGCTGTACGGGCTGGGCGGGGTGATCTCGTCGGTGGGCGCGGGGGTGCTCACCGACCGGCTCGGGCGGCGGCCGACGATGCTGATCGCGCAGCTGTCCGCGGCGGCGTCCGTGGCGCTGCTGGGGTTCATGACCGATCCGGTGGCGATCGCGGCGGTGGCCGGTCTGGTCGGCATGGCGACGAACGCCTCGCGGCCGGCCGTGCAGGCGATGATGGCGGACATCGTCGCCCCCAAGGATCGCGTGCGCGCCTTCTCCCTGAACTACTGGGCGATCAACCTCGGCTTCGCCTTCTCCTCCACCGCCGCCGGCCTGATCGCCGAACACGGCTATCTGACCCTCTTCCTGGGCGAGGCGACGCTCGTACTGGCCTGCGCACTGGTGGTGTTCTTCAAGCTGCCGGAGTCCCGGCCGGAGGCGGGCGGGGCGGCGGACGCGCCGGCGGAGGCGGCCGGCGCCGCACACGTCTCGATGCTGACCGTGCTGCGCGACGGCCGCTTCATGACCGTCGTCGGGCTCAACCTCCTGCTGGCGCTGCTGTTCCAGCAGGCGTATGTCTCGATGCCGGTGACGATGGGGCAGGACGGCTTCTCCAGCGCCGACTTCGGGGTGGTCATCGCGGCCAACGGCGTGCTGATCGTGCTGCTGCAGATCCCGGTCACCCGCTTCATCGAGCACCGCAGCCCGGCCGTACTGCTCGTCGGTTCGGCGCTGCTGGCCGGCTACGGCTTCGGGATGACGGCACTGGCCGGCTCGGTCGCCATGCACGCGGTCGCGGTCGCCGTCTGGACCCTCGGCGAGATCATCAACTCCCCTACGCAGATGGGCCTGGTGGTCCGCCTGTCGCCGCTGCACGGCCGCGGCCGCTACCAGGGGATGTACGCGCTGTCCTGGTCCGTCGCCTCGCTGACCGCTCCGCTGCTGGGCGGCACGGTCATCGACCACTACGGCGCCGACGTCCTCTGGGCCGGCTGCGCGGTGGTCGGCACGGTGGCCGCGGCGGGCTACGCGCTGCTGCTGCGGAGACTGCCGGGGCGGGCGGGCGACGTGTCGTCGGCGTCCGCGTCGGCGCCCACGTCGAAATCGACATCGACGCCTACGTCGTGAAGTGGCCGCCGGCCACCGGGAGTTGCGGTGCGTGACGCGGGTCGTCAGTCCTCGGGCCGTTCCTCCGCGGCGTCCCGGGTCAGGCGCTCGAAGGCGGCGAGGTTGCGGGTGGATTCGCCGCGTGCGACGCGCCAGGCGTACTCCTTGCGGATCGCCGAGGCGAAGCCCATCTCCAGGAGGGTGTTGAAGCTGCCGTCGGCGTTCTCCAGGACGGTGCCGAGGATCCGGTCCAGCTCGGCGGGGGTGACGGCGGCCAGCGGGAGCCGGCCGACGAGGTAGATGTCGCCGAGCTTGTCGAGCGCGTAACCGACGCCGTAGAGGCGGGTGTTGCGTTCCAGGAGCCAGCGGTGGACGGCCTCGTGGTTCTCGTCCGGGCGGCGGACGACGAAGGCGTTGATGGAGAGCGAGTGGCGGCCGACGATCAGCGAGCAGGTGGTGGAGAGCTTGCGGGTGCCGGGCAGCTTGACGACGTAGGTGCCCGCGGCCGGCGACTCCCACTCCAGATCCGCGTCCTTGAGGGTGCGCTCGATGACCGCACCGGCGTCCGCCGCCTGCCGTTCGCCCCCGGAGGGCCGCCGTTCCTCAGCCATGCAGTGATCGTAGGGGACGGCGGCGCTCCTGCATCGCGGCGGTGTAGACGTCGGCGGTCGCGGCGGCGGCGGTGCCCCAGCCGAAGGACTGGGCGTGCCGGGCCGCGGCGCCGCCCATCCGGGCCGCCAGCGACGGGTCGTCCAGGAAGCGGCGCAGCGCCCGGGCGTAGTCGGCCGGGTCGTGGCCGGCGACCAGGAAGCCGCTGACGCCGTCCCGCACGGCCACCGGCAGGCCGCCGACCGCGGCCGCGACGACCGGGGTGCCGCACGCCTGGGCCTCGATCGCCACCAGCCCGAAGGACTCGCTGTACGAGGGCATGACCAGCACGGACGCGGCGCGGTACCAGTCGGCGAGCTGCTCCTGGCCGACCGGCGGGTGGAACCGCACCAGATCGGCGATGCCCAGCCGGGCGGCCAGCTTCTGCAGGCCCTCCGGCTTGGCCAGGCCGCTGCCGCTGGGCCCGCCGACCACCGGGACCACCAGCCGGGAGCGCAGCGACGGATCACCGTCGACCAGTGCGGCGGTGGCGCGCAGCAGGACGTCGGGGGCCTTCAGCGGCTGTATGCGGCCGGCGAAGAGCGGTATGACCGCGTCCTGGGGCAGGCCGAGGCGGGCCCGGGCGGCGGCCCGGCTGACCGCGACGGCGTCGGCGGCCCCGGCGGCCCCGAGGGACTCCGCGGCGCCGTCCGCCAGCGGCCGGAAGCGGTCCAGATTGACGCCGGGGTGGACCACCGCGACCTTGCCGGGGTCGGCGTCGTAGTGCCGGACCAGCTCGTCGGCCTCCTCGGCGGTGTTGGCTATCAGGCGGTCGGCGGCCTCCACGATCTGGGTCTCGCCGATGACGCGGGCGGGCGGCTCGGGGGTGTCGCCGGCGGCCAGCGCGGCGTTCTTCACCTTGGCCATGGTGTGCATGGCGTGTACGAGGGGGACCCGCCAGCGCTCCGCGGCCAGCCAGCCGACATGGCCGGAGAGCCAGTAGTGGGAGTGGACGAGGTCGTAGTAACCGGGGCGGTGGCCCGCCCATGCCTGCATCACGCCGTGGGTGAAGGCGCACAGCTGGGCCGGCAGCTCCTCCTTGGCCAGCCCCTCGTACGGGCCCGCGGCGACGTGCCGGACCAGGACGCCGGGGGCCAGCTCGACGCTGGGCGGCAGCGCGGCGGTGGTGGCCCGGGTGAAGATCTCCACCTCGATGCCGAGCGCGGCGAGCTTGCGGGCCAGCTCGACGATGTAGACGTTCATCCCGCCGGCGTCGCCGGTGCCGGGCTGGTGCAGCGGGGAGGTGTGCACGCTGAGCATCGCCACCCGGCGGGGGCGGCGGGCCCCTCCGGGCAGGCGCAGCCGCGCCGGGCCCGCGAACTGGCCGCCCGCGCGCTTGGACGGCGCGGCCGGTCCCCCGTGCCGGCTGCGGAGCCTGGGCACATATTGGCTCACTGCGAGCTACCTCCTAGGCGGGCGGGCGGTGCGCCTCCGGTCCCCTGCAACAACGGCGGACCGGTATCCATTTCCGTCCGGCCCGCCGCCTTCGAACTTTCTTCGTACTTTGCCAAAGCGTGATCCCGCGCCGGAGAGCGGCCCTGGTCAGGGCACCGGGACGGCCCTTCCGCCGCGACCCCATACCCTCGATGCATGGCCCGCCGCTCCCCCGTTTCCGCCTCCCGCACCGCCGTCGCCCCGGCCCCCGCGCCGTCCCGGCCGGTCGGAAACGCCACCCGCGGCACCACCAACCCGAACCGGCTGCGCCGTATGGACCGCTGGATCGCCGCCGAACACGCCGCGGAACTGCGCCGCACCCCCGACCCGGTGGCCGTCGACCTCGGCTACGGCGCCGCCCCGTGGACCGCGCTGGAGCTGCTCGGGCGGCTGCGCACGGTGCGGCCGGACGCCCGGGTCGTCGGCATCGAGATAGATCCGGCCCGGGTCGCCGCCGCGCTGCCGTACGCCGGCGCCGGGCTGGACTTCGTCCACGGCGGCTTCGAGGTGCCGCTGCCCGGCGGGCCCGGCCGCGCCCCGGTCCTCATCCGGGCCGCGAACGTGCTGCGCCAGTACGACGAGGACGAGGTCGCCGCCGTCTGGGCGCGGCTGTGTGCCCGGCTGGCGCCGGGCGGGCTGCTGGTCGAGGGCACCTGCGACGAGATCGGGCGGCGCCACGTCTGGGTCGCGCTGGGCCCCGAGGGCCCCCGCACGGTCACCTTCGCGGCCCGGCTCGGCTCCCTCGACACCCCGTCCGACCTGGCCGAACGGCTCCCCAAGGCGCTGATCCACCGCAATGTGCCGGGCGAGCCGGTCCATGCCTTCCTGCGCGACTTCGACCGCGCCTGGGCCAGCGCCGCGCCGCTCGGCGCGCTGGGCGCCCGTCAGCGCTGGCGCGCCGCCGTCGCCGCCCTCGCCGCGGACTGGCCGCTGGCCGGGGACCCGCGCCGCCGGCGCCAGGGCGAGGTCACGGTGCGCTGGGAGGCCGTGGCCCCGCGCGGCGGCGCGGCGGCCTGAGTCCGGTGCCCGTACCGCCGTACGGCCTTACGGCAGGCGGGACTTCGCGGAGGGGCCGGAGGGGCCGAACGCGCCCCTAGGACGCGCTGCCCGCCGGGACCGGTGTGGCGGCCGGCAGGGCGCGCAGCCGGGCCTCGGAGGGCGAGCCGGGCGGCGCGGTGTACGTCATCAGCACCTGGTCCGGGTCGGCGGCCAGCCGGAAGCTCTCGAAGGAGACGGTCAGCTCCCCGGCCTCCGGGTGCCGGATCCGCTTGGTGCCGCGCAGGCACTCGTACACCCCCTGCGCCGCCCACATCCGGCGGAACTCCGGGCTGCGGTCGAGGAGTTCGCCCACCACCTCGCAGATCCGCGGGTCGTCCGGGTGCCGGCCGCTGTCGGCGCGCAGATTGCCGACGACCTCCTCGGCCTTCCGCTCCCAGTCCGGGTACAGCTCCCGCGCCGCCGGTTCGAGGAAGACCAGCAGAGCGGTGTTCCGCCGCTCCGGCGGCAGCGCGCCGAGGTCGAAGGAGAGCCGGCCGCCGGCGTCGTTCCAGGCCAGGATGTCCAGGCCGCGGCCGAGCAGCACGGCGGCGACGCACGGGTCCATGGCCGCCATCAGCTGCCGGATCTCCGGCCGTACGGTCTGCGCCGGCATCGGCCGGCAGCCGCCGGGGCCGGCGGCGGTCCGGCGGCGCGGCACCGCGACGTTCCGCAGGTACGTCACCTCGCCGTCCGACAGCCGCAGGGCCCGCGCGATGGCGTCCAGGACGGCGTCGGAGACGGCCGGCGCCCGGCCCTGTTCGATCCGGGTGTAGTAGTCCACGCTGACGCCGGCGAGCCGGGCGACCTCCTCGCGCCGCAGCCCGCGCACCCGGCGGCGGCCGAAGCCGTCGGGCAGGCCGACCTCGGCCGGGTCGAGCGCGGCACGGCGCGCCTTGAGGAAGGCACTGATCTCGATTTCCCCGTGGAGCATCACTCCAGTATGCGCCGGTCGGCGGAGGGCGGGATTCCGCACGGCGCTCAGCCGTCTCCGCTCAACCGTCCCCGCTCAGCCGTCCCCGCCCGGGGTCCGGCCGGTGGCATGCAGCGCGCCGAGCAGCGCCGTCACCAGGTCCCGGTCGCGCTCCTGGGTGAGCAGAGCGCGGGCCGCGGCGGGCGGCAGCCACAGGACGCGGTCCACCTCCTTGTTGGGGACGAACCCGCCGCCGGTGGCCTCGGCCGCCCAGTAGCGGACCTCCTTGGGCCGGCCGCCGACCTCGTAGCGGACGGTGGGGAGTTCCGGGCCCGGCTCGCAGGTGGTACCGGTCTCCTCCAGCACTTCGCGCACCGCGCCCCGGCGCGCGTCCTCCCGCGGCTTCAGCTTGCCCTTGGGGTGCGACCAGTCGTCCCACTTCGGGCGGTGCACCAGGGCCAGCTCGATGCCGTCGCCGCTGCGTGCCGGGCGCCACAGTACGCAGCCCGCCGCCCGGATCGGTCCGATCGCCGGCGTCCGGCCGGCGGCCGCTCCGCCGTCCTTGCCGCCCGTCGTCCTGCCCATCGTTCCCCCTGTTCTCCCTGCTCCCTCGGCTCTCCCGGCTCCCTCGTTCATCCGGAGCGCTCGGCGGACGGGCCCGGCAGCCATGCCCGGCCGAAGGCGTAGCGGGCCGCCTCGACCTCGTGCCGCTGGTCGGCGTGGAGCACGCCCAGTGCGTACGCGGTGGCCGGCGCGATCCGGGGCGTACGGGCCGCGGCGGCGGCCGCGGCGGCGGCCTCGGCGGCGTCGCGGTGCTGCTCAAGGGCCCGACCGGACGCGGTCAGCCGGGGGTCGGGGGCGTCCGGGGCGACCACCTCCTGGCCGTAGTGGCTCAGCCGGATCAGCTGCCGGACCCGGTGCCAGGGCACGTCCTGGTCCTGGTCCACGGCGAGCGCGGCGGCGTTGTACGGGTGGCCGGCGCGGGCCAGCGGCAGGGCGGCGACCGCCTCGGCGAGCCGGCGGTGCGCCTGCTCGGCGAGCGGCGGCAGCGCGTCCGCGGCGGACAGCTCGGCGGCCCGGCGGGCCAGCGGCGCCTCGGAGGCCAGCACCGCGACCGCGTCCGCGACGGCGTGGAAGCGGGACGAGCCGAGCGCCTGGAGCGCGGCGGAGTGGGCGCGCGTACGGGCGAGGGTGAGCTGCCGGTCGAGCAGCGCGCCGGCCCGCGCCGCGCCGACGGCCAGCGCGCTCTCCTCGTCCGGCTCGGCGACGGCAGCAAGGGGCGCGGCGTAAGCCGCTCCAGTGGAGCCGGTGCTTGCACCGGGGGACGTGGCCGAGCGGGCGTCCCGGGCGCTCCGGCCGCCGCCCCGGGCGCCCCGGCCGCCCCGCTCCGCCGGCCGTTCGCTCCGCTCGCCCCGCCCGGTCAGCCGCTGCAGCGCCGCCATCAGCCGGTCGCGGCGCGCCGTGCACGCCTGCTCACGGGCCAGCGCCCCGCTCAACCAGCCCAGTTCGGCGCGGAGTTGATCGGCCCAGGGCTCGTCGGTCAGCGGGCGGAAGGTGTAGAGCGTGGCGCTGATCCGGCGGGCGGCGCGGCGCAGCTGCCGGGCCGCCTCGTCCGCGCCCGCCGCGTCCGGCCCGGCCTCCCGGTGGAGTCGCAGACTGCGCAGGAAGTCCGTGGACTGCCGGTGCAGATACCCGGCCAGCACCTCCTCGGCCGTCCGCCCGGCGAGCCCGGGCCCAGGACCGGGGTCCCCGTATGGACCCCCGTCCGTCCCGTGCAGCGCCGCCCCGTACGCCCCGTCCCCGTACACACCGTCCCCCGGCCCGTCCACCACTGCGGCGCAGGCCCCCGGCGCGCGGCCGGGCTCGTATCCGATTCCGCTTCCGGTCCCGATCGCGGTTCCGGTTCCGCTTGCGCTTCCGATTCCCGTGCCGGTGCCGAGGAGACCTGGTCGCGGCCCCCCGGCCGGCTGGTCATGTCGCTGGGCCACGCCGGCGCCTCCGGGCGTCGATGAGCATTTCCTGTACGTTCCGCAGCGGGGTGCCGTCCGCGTCCACCGCGTGCCGGGTCCAGTCGCCGTCCGGGCCGAGGTGCCAGGACGAGGTGGTGTCCGAGGTCCCGGTCTCCAGCAGGCGGTTGAGGGCCGCCCGGTGGGCCGGGTCGGTGACCCGCACCAGCGCCTCGATCCGCCGGTCGAGGTTGCGGTGCATCATGTCGGCGCTGCCCAGCCACACCTCGGGCTCGCCGCCGTTGCCGAAGGCGAAGACCCGGGAGTGCTCCAGGAAGCGGCCGAGGATGCTGCGGACCCGGATGTTCTCGCTCAGTCCGGGCACCCCGGGGCGCAGCGCGCAGATGCCGCGCACCCAGATGTCGACCGGCACCCCGGCCTGCGAGGCCCGGTAGAGCGCGTCGACGACCGCCTCGTCGACCATGGAGTTGACCTTGACGCGGATGTAGGCGGGGCGGCCGGCGCGGTGGTGCGCGGCCTCCTTGTTGATTCGCTTGACCAGCCCGTCGCGCAGCGACGTGGGCGCCACCAGCAGCCGGCGGTAGGTCTCCCGCCGGGAGTAGCCGCTGAGGCGGTTGAAGAGGTCGGAGAGGTCGGCTCCCACCTGCGGGTCAGCGGTCAGCAGCCCGAGGTCCTCGTACAGCCTGGCCGTCTTGGGGTGGTAGTTGCCGGTGCCCACGTGGGAATACCGGCGCAGGGTCTCGCCCTCCTGGCGCACCACCAGGGAGAGCTTGCAGTGCGTCTTGAGTCCGACCAGGCCGTAGACGACGTGGCAGCCGGACTCCTCCAGCTTGCGGGCCCACTTGATGTTGGCCTGCTCGTCGAAGCGCGCCTTGATCTCCACCAGGACCAGCACCTGCTTGCCGGACTCCGCGGCGTCTATCAGGGCGTCCACGATCGGGGAGTGGTCGGAGGTGCGGTAGAGGGTCTGCTTGATGGCGAGCACGTTCGGGTCGGCGGCGGCCTGCTCCAGGAATGCCTGCACGGAGGTGGAGAAGGAGTCGTAGGGGTGGTGCAGCAGGACGTCGCGGTTGCGCAGCGCGGCGAAGATGTCGGGCGCGGACGCCGACTCCACCTCGGCCAGGTCGCGGTGGGTGCCCGCCACGAACTTGGGGTACTTCAGCTCCGGGCGGTCCAGCGCCCCGATCCCGAACAGTCCGGTCAGGTCGAGCGGGCCGGGCAGCGGATAGACCTCGGCCTCGGAGACCTTCAGCTCCTGGACGAGCAGGTCCAGGACGGCCGGGTCGATGGTCTCCTCGACCTCCAGGCGCACCGGCGGCCCGAAGCGCCGCCGCATCAGCTCCTTCTCCAGGGCCTGGAGGAGGTTCTCGGCGTCGTCCTCCTCCACCTCCAGGTCCTCGTTGCGGGTCACCCGGAACATGTGGTGCGCCCGCACCTCCATCCCCGGGAACAGCTCCTCCAGGTGGGCGGCGATCACGTCCTCGATGGGGACGTAGCGCTGCGGGGACGCCTCCAGGAAGCGCGAGAGCAGCGGCGGAACCTTCACTCTCGCAAAGTGATCATGCCCACTGACCGGATTGCGGACGACCACCGCGAGATTCAGCGACAGCCCGGAGATGTACGGGAAGGGGTGCGCGGGGTCCACCGCCAGCGGCGTGAGCACCGGGAAGATCTGCTGCCGGAACAGCGTGAACAGCCGGGCCTGCTCCTTCTCGGTCAGATCGGGCCAGCGGATCAGGTGGATGCCCTGGTCGGCCAGTTCCGGCGCGACGTCCTGCTGGAAGCAGGCGGCGTGCCGCGCCATCAGCTCGCGGGAGCGCGTCCAGATCTGGTCCAGCACCTCGCGGGGCTGGAGCCCGGAGGCGGAGCGGGTGGCGACCCCGGTGGCGATCCGGCGCTTGAGGCCCGCGACCCGGACCATGAAGAACTCGTCCAGATTGCTGGCGAAGATCGCCAGGAAGTTGGCGCGTTCCAGGAGCGGGGTGGCCGGGTCCTCGGCCAGCTCCAGCACCCGCTCGTTGAACCCGAGCCAGCTGCGCTCGCGGTCCAGGAAGCGGCCGCCGGGCAGTTCCTCGCCGTTCGCACCCGGGACGCCGTGGTCGTCGTACGCGTCCGGATCGGCGTCCAGGTCGGGCTCCAGCCCGGAGACGGCGCGCCGGACGGCGTGCGGGCGGTGCGCCGCGATCGAGCCGACCGACGGCTGCACGGAGGGCTGCACCGGGGACTGCGGCGTCGGGGACTGCTGCGCCGGGGGCTGCGGCGTCGAAGAACCTGCCGCCCTCGGCGGTTCCTCGGCCGGCATCTCGGGCTGGACCGGGGCCTGAGCACCGCGCTGCTGCTTCATGTCCTTATTCTTCCGCGTTCGGGCGCTTCCAGGCGCGCCAAGAAGCGGCGGCGCGACTTCGAACCGCGGAGCGGGGACGTTCGGCACAGCGGGCTGCATTCAGTGATGCTCGCAAGTGATGTTGAACCGCCGGTAACGAGGACATGGCGGCCGGGCAAGCGGGACACCACCCCCGGGTGCCGCCCGGCCGGCCCGCCCCTCGACGATCTTCACGGCCGCCAATCCGGGCAAAGCGCTGGAAGCCGGGCCGATGCCGCGGCCGGACCGGTCCCGCGGCCGCATCCGGGAAACTCCGCTGCGCCGCCCGCGCCCGCTGCCTACGCTGAGCCCGTGCCCAGACCCGCTGCTTCTTCCACGTCTCCCATACCCCCGCTGCCGCCCCTCCCGTTCACCCCCGACTACCCGCTGCGCACCGAGCGCCTGGACCTCCGCCCGGTGCGCCACGACGACGCAGACGCCCTCCACGCCTACCGGCGCCGCCCCGAGGTCTTCCGCTATCTCTACGGGGACCCGCACGACGAGGCCGCCTCCCGCGCCTTCGTCGCCGAGAGGGCGACCCGCACCACGCTGCGCGAGTCCGGCGACTTCCTCCATCTCGCCGTCGTCCTGCGGGAGACCGGCACACTGGTCGGCGACGTGACGTTCGTCTACACCCGCCGCGAGCACCGCCAGGGCCGCATCGGCTACGTCTTCAACCCCGACCACGCCGGCCGCGGCTACGCCACCGAGGCCGCCCGCGCGCTGCTGAGGCTGGGCTTCGAGGAGCTCGGACTGCACCGCATCCAGGCCGAGTTGGACGGCCGCAACACCGCCTCCGCCCGGCTGCTGGAGCGCCTGGGCATGCGCCGCGAGGGCCATCTGCGGGAGAACGAGTTCCTGGACGGCGAGTGGAGCGACGAGGTGATCTACGCGATGCTGGCGCGCGAGTGGCGCGACCAGAAGAAGCAGGGGCAGGAGCAGGGGCACCGGGCCCGGGAGGCATGACGACGGCGGGGCGGCCGCCGGGACCGCCCCGCCCTTGAGATCACGCCCCCGGGATCACGTCTCCGACCGGTACATCAGATCCGTCTCATGCGTGACGAACCCCAGCCGCTCGTACACCGTCACCGCGGCCGCGTTGTCCGCGTCCACGTAGAGCATCGCGGTCGCCAGCCCCTGCGCCGCGAGGTGCCGCAGCCCGATCGAGGTCAGCGCCTTGCCCAGGCCGCCGCCCTGCGCGCCCGGCCGCACCCCGAGGACGTAGACCTCGCCCAGGCCCTCCTCGGCGTGCACCTTCGTCCAGTGGAAGCCGACCAGCCGGCCGTCCCGCTCGGCGAGGAAGAAGCCCTTGGGGTCGAACCACGGCTCGGCCTTGCGGTCGTCGAGGTCGCGCTGGGTCAGCGAGCCCTGCTCGGGGTGGTGCGCGAAAGCCTCGGCGTTGACCTCCAGCCAGGCCGCGTCGTCGGCGTCCGGCTGGAACGTCCGCACCGTCACGCCCTCCGGAAGCACCGGCTCCGGCAGGTCGAGGTCGGCCAGCGAACGTCGCATCTGCCGCAGCTCGCGGAACATCGTCAGGCCCAGGGTCTGCGCCAGGTGCCGGGCGGCCGGGTGCCCGCCGTGCGCCCACACCCGCAGCCGGCGCCCGGACTGGGCGAGCAGCTCGCCGCCGAGCGCCCGGCCGTGGCCACGGCCGCGGTACCCCGGGTGGACGACGAGTTCGGCGGCCGGCGCCTCCACCGGGTCGGTGTCCTCCAGCTGCCCGTACCCGACCAGCTCCTCGCCACTCTCCCCCGGCACATACACCAGCAGATGCCGTACGCCCACCCGTCGCCCACCCCGCAGCTGGAGCCGCCCCTGCTCGGACACGGCCGGCTGCCCGTCCGTCCGCGCGGCCCGTTCGATCAGTTCGAGGACGGCCGCGGCCCCTTCCGGCGCGAGCTCGTCGACCACCTGGATCCTGCGTCCGGCCCGGCCCATCTCCTGTGCAGCGTCAGTCATGTCTGAAGCGTACGACGCTGCCGCGGCGTCACGGAGGCGGCGCGGACGCCGTCGCGCCCGTCATCGCCACCGCCCGGCCGCCCCGCATCGCCACCGCCCGGCCACCGAGCCGTAAGCCGCGACCCCTATTCCTCTACGCGCGTCGACAATATGCTGCCCTCCGCTCAGCACCATCCACGGAGGGGAACCATGCCACCGACACCTCAACGGCACCGTCTCGCCCGCAGATTGGCGGCCGGCGCCGCCGTGCTCGCCACCGCCGCGGGCCCCGTTGCGAGCACCGGCTCCACTGGAGCGGCTTACGCCGCGACCCCTGCTGCCACCGCCGGGCCCGCCGGCGCCGACAGCGGCCGCGGCCACCGCCCGGCCGGCACGGTCGACGTCCAGCTGCTCTCCTTCAACGACTTCCACGGCAACCTCGAACCGCCGCAGGGCTCCTCCGGCACCGTCCAGGAGCTCCAGGCCGACGGCACCAGGAAGACGATCCCGGCCGGCGGCGTCGAGTATCTGGCGCAGTCCCTCCGCACGGCCCGCAAGGGCCACCCGTACTCGGTCACCGCGGCGGCCGGCGACCTCATCGGCGCCAGTCCGCTCCTCTCCGGGCTCTTCCACGACGAGCCGACCATCGAGGCGATGAACCGGCTCGGCCTCGACGTCACCTCCGTCGGCAACCACGAATTCGACGAGGGCCGGGCCGAGTTGACCCGGATGCAGCGCGGTGGCTGCCACCCCAAGGACGGCTGCTACGAGAAGGGCAAGACCTTCAAGGGCGCGGCCTTCCCCTACCTGGCCGCCAACGTCACCGACGACAAGACGGGCAAGCCGATCCTCCGGCCGTACACGGTCTGGCAGCACAAGGGCGTCAAGATCGGCTTCATCGGCGTGACGCTCAAGGGCACCCCGGACATCGTCAACGCCGACGGCGTCAAGGGCCTGACCTTCCACGGCGAGGTCGAGACGATCAACAAGTACGCCAGGATCCTCGACCGCCAGGGCGTCAAGGCGATCGTCGCCCTCATCCACGAGGGCGGCCAACCCGCCTCCACCTCCTACAACTACAACTGCGACAGCCCCGGCCCCGGCGACGGCATCTCCGGCCCCATCGCCGCCATCGCCAAGCAGGTCACGCCCAAGGTCGACGCCCTCGTCACCGGCCACACCCACCAGTCCTACACCTGCACCATCCCCGACCCGGCCGGCCACCCCCGCACGGTCACCTCCGCCGCCTCCTACGGCCGCCTGTACACCGACACCACCCTCACCTACGACCGCCGCACCCACGACATCGTCCGCACCGCGGTCCACGCCCCGCACGCCGCCAACCACGTCGTCGACCGCACCCGGCCCAAGGCCGCGGACATGACCTCCCTCATCACCCGCTGGAACAAGCTGGCCGCCCCCATCGCCAACAAGCCCGTCGGCTACATCTCCGCCGACATCAACGGCCGCGGCGCCGGCACCCCCGAGGAGCCCCTCGGCGACCTCATCGCCGACGCCCAGCTGACGGCCACCACGGCGCCCGACAAGGGCGGCGCCCAACTCGCCCTGATGAACCCCGGCGGCATCCGCTCCGACCTCGCCTACAAGGCGTCGGGCAGCGAGGGCGACGGCGTCGTCACCTACGGCGAGGCGTTCACCGTCCAGCCGTTCACCAACATGACCAACGTCGTGGACCTGACCGGCGCCCAGCTCCTGACCGCCCTCCAGCAGCAGGTCAGCGGCCCCAACGAGGCATCCCCCAAGATCCTCCAGGTCTCCCGGGGCCTCACCTACACCCTCGACCTGACCAAGGCCGGCGCCGCCCGCGTCGTCGCCGACTCCGTCAAGCTCAGCGGCGTCCCGCTCTCCCCCACCAAGACCTACCGCGTCGCCATGAACGAGTTCCTGGCCGGCGGCGGCGACGGCTTCCCCGCCCTGAAGCAGGGCAGCCACAAGTACGTCGGCCCCTCCGACCTGGACGCCCTCACGGCGTACCTGACGGCCCACTCGTCGCCGAGCAGCCCGCTGGCTCCGCCGAAGGCGGACCGGATCACGGTGGTGAAGTGACGGGGTAGTACGCGCCGATGCCCCCGCACGGGCTGTGTGGGGGCATCGCTGCTTATCGGTAGCCCGCTTACGGCACGTCGAACGCGCCGCCGACGCCCCCCACCCCGCACTTCCAGCGCATCGAAATCAAACCGCCGCTGCCCCCGCCCACAGTTCCTCCGCGTGCTCCGCGAACCGGTCGAACATCCCGCCCGACTCGTACCGCTTCAGGTGCAGCAGCGGTGAGTCGTGGCCGACCAGACGGGCGAGGTGTGGGGTGACCAGCGCTTCGTCGTCGAACCGGAAGACCGACAGCGCGATGTGCGACGCCGCATCCGGGGCGGCAGAGGTCCGCACCTCGACGCCGTCCACCGGGCCCAACTTCGCCAGCTCGTCCAGCGTCATCCTGATCCTCGTGGAAACCGAGAGGGCGACGTCCTCCACCGCCTCACGCCGACGCGTCGCCTCCCCCTCCGGATCCCCGACCAGGAAGCGAACGCGGCAGCCGGCCTCGGCCTTGGCCCGCAGCGTCGCCGCGAACGCGGGCTGCTGCGTCCACAGGAAGTAGTTCGTGTAGCCGGCGAAGAACAACTCGCTGTTCGACCGGCCGACCAGATCCCCCCAGACCGTGGACGGACATGCCGAACGGTACGGATAGCTGCGGACGATCTCACGGTCGGCGCCGGTCTTCACTCTCTCCGCGACGGACTTCGGCCACAGCATCTCAACGTCAACTCCAAGCGCCTGAGCGGCGTCTTCGCGATTTCGGGCATGCGGTATCAGCTCGGAGTCCGCCAGCCACCGTTCAACGGTCTTGGCGGACACACCTACCCTCACGGCGAGCTGACGGGGCGATAAACCAGCGGCCTGCATAGCAGACCTCAATGTCGCGTTCAAGGCACTCCCCACGGACATTTGGGCGTTCTTCACGGTACTGCCGAGACGGCCCAACTGTCCGTGCCTTGCTCAACAAATGCCCCGTATGGGCAGCCAGGATCAGCTCTCGACGGGCCGGCCAACGGGCCGCCGATTCACGAACAGCCCCGTTTCACAGAAGGGCACCTCCATGCCGAAACCCCCATCCCCCGTCCCTGTCCCCTGGCCCGCCCCGCCCCGCCCCAGCCTCAGGCAGGCTGCGCACACTGCGCCGACCTCGACAACCGCCGTGCCACGGCCCGTCGGCAGTACGACCGCAGTGCCGAGTCCGACTGCAACGTCATGCTGCGCCGGCATCTGCGGGAGGCGCACGCATGAACGGCTCGGAAGGAGGCCGGGTACCGGAGTTGCCCCGTATGACGCTGCGCGTCTATGAGGTGGACGGGCGGGGTGTCGTCACGCGAGAGCGGGGCGAGGTGCGGGTCATGCCCGGGGAGATGCCCGATCCGTACGCTCTCGGGCCGACGCTTCCGCCGTGCCGGTGTCGGCGATGTCGGCGTCATCGGACGCGGTGACGTGGCGCCCGTCAGGAAACGGGCCGTCCGGGGCGGATCCCCTGGACAGCCCGTGCATCAGCATCGGCGTAAACGCCGCCGTCAGGCGAAGTCCCCCGCGTGCTCCCGGGCCCACTGGGTGAAGGGGCGGGCCGGGTGGCCGGTGACGCGTTCGACGGTGTCGGTGACCGGAAAGGCCGGGGTGTCCACGGACTGGCCGAAGAGGCGGACGAGTTGGCGGGCGGCTTCCACCGGGAAGTGCGGGCCGGCCATCGCCTCTGCGGCCTCGTCCTCCGAGATCTGTTCGATCCGCACCGGGCGGCCGATGGCCTCGGCGATGGCGGCGACCTGCTGGGCGTTGGTGACCACCTCGGGGCCGGTGAGGCGGTGGACCTGGTGGGCGTGGGTGCCGGTGCGGTCCAGGAGGGCGACGGCGGCGACGTCCGCGAGGTCGGCCTCGTGGATCGGTGCGCCCTGGGCGGCCGGGTGCGGCTCGCGCACCACGCCGGTCGCGCGGATCGCCGGGGCCCAGCCGAGGGCGTTGGTGGCGTAGTTGCCCGCACGGAGGAAGGTCCACTCCAGGCCGGACGCGCGGAGCGCACGCTCCGCGGCGGCGTGCGAGCGGGCGATGAAGTTGGTCTCGTCGGCGGGCGTATCGCTCACCGCGAGCGAGGAGTTGAGGACGACGCGCGGGACGTTCGCCTTCACCGCGGCGTCGATCAGCCGCTGTGCGGACTCGCCGCCGCCGGCCGCGAGGTTGAGGAAGAGGGCGTCGGCACCGGCGAGGAGCGGGGCGAGGTCGCTGTCCTCGGTGAGGTCGGCGCGGACCGCCTCGGCCCGGTCGGGGAGAGCGGCGCGGGCGGGGTCGCGGGTGAGGGCGCGGACCGCGACGCCTTCCTCCAGCAGACGGTCCACAAGACGGCGGCCGATATTGCCGGTTGCTCCGGTGACGACGATCACGGGCATCGCGGGCATCGCGGGCATGACGGGTTCCTCCAGAGGGGCGTGGACGTGGTGGTGGCGGAAGCCCGCCGGGAGATTCGGTCGAGGAGATCGACGGTGGTTCAGCGACGGTAGTTCACCGGGGCACAAGAGCGCGGCAAGATTTCGCCAAGGACGGCCGGACGTCTTTCGCGTTTCTCACATTCCGCGGGCGCGACTTGCGCGGCCCGGTCCCGCTCATGGTGGGATGTGCTGATGCGAACCTCCATACGCATGGCTTCACCCTCGTCCCCCCGGCTCGTCCGGCCGCTTCCGCCCCCGCGTCCGAGGCCGGCGACCAGCCCCACATAGCCGGGCACGCGTACGGTCCGCAGCAGCGCGACACCAGAGAGCTCCCGCAGGTCAACCCGGCCAATCCGTACGCGGATCTGGCCGCGCTCGCCGATCCGGAGCCGGGTACGGAGGACGGCCATGACGGCCATGACGGCCCGGGGAACGGGGCGGGATACGGGGCGGGGCGCGGGGCTGGCTACGACCCGTCGCACCGGCGGCGCGGCTACGGCGAGCGGGCCGACGGCGACGATCCGCTGGGCCTGGGCCTGCGCTCGGACGACGAGGACGACGACGTCTGGTCGCCCCCGAACCACCGGAAGCTGAAGCGGGGCATCAGCCGCTTCGCCGCCGTCCCGCGCACCATCAAGGCGCTGGTCGCGCTGGCGGCCTGCGCGGGGATCCTCGCGCTCGGCGACCGGTTCGCCGTGCTGTACGCGCAGAACAAGGCCGAGGATCAGGTGAAGACGGCCCTGCACCTGCACGCCCGGCCCGAGGTGGACATCCACGGCTTCCCGTTCCTCACCCAGGTCTTCGACAAGCGGCTCGACCAGGTCGACGTGGTGATCCCGGACGTCGCGGCGGACCGGGTCTCGCTGGCGAAGGTGGAGGCCACGGCCCGGGACATCCGGCTCGACGGCGACCTGCCGACCGCCATCAAGGGCGCCACCATCGGCCAGATGCACGGCAGCGTGCTGCTCGCCTTCGATGACATGAACCGCGAACTGGGCGCCTCGCAGGTGAAGTTCAGCGAGATGGGGCAAGACGGCGTGCGCGCGGTCGGCGAGCTGCCCATCGCGGGGCACACCCTGCGCGTACGGGCCGAGGCACGCATCCGGCGCAACGGCGAGCGGGGGATCTCCACCGAGATCGGGCAGATGCGGCTGGACATCGGCGACGTGGCGGTCTACCGGCCGGGCACCGGCAAGGAGGAGGGCCTGCGGCTGACCCGGAAGGGCGCCGCGGAACTCAGCCGGCAGGTCGCCAAGGTCAAGGCGATGCTCAGCATTCCGGCGATCGTCGAGCGGATCGGCATCCCCAAGGAGTACCTCGACGGCGCCCTGCGCGACGACGACAAGCTGCACGAGCTGATCGGCTCGCCGCGCTTCGTCCACCAGCTGATGCAGGTGAACCTCGTCGACGTGGTCATGGACCACCCCTGGCTGCTCCAGAAGGTCGGCATCGACGCGAAGATGCTCGGCGCCCTCACCGACCTGACGAAGCCTCAGCTGGCCGACCGGCTGTCGCTCTCCTTCCAGCTCCCGAAGACGCCGGGGAACGTGCGGCTGCGCAACATCACCGTGCAGAGCGACGGCATCCGGGCCGACCTGACCGGCACCGACCTGCCGTTCGGCGACGCGGCGAAGGGGAAGAAGGGGGAGAAGGGGGAGAAGGGGAAGTAGCCGAGGGAGCCGGGCCCCGCGGCCGGCCCCTCGGGCAGGCCGCCCATCAGGCAGGCCCAACCCTTAGCCGTCCGGCGGCGTCTCCTTCTCCCCAGGGGCCGTCCGCTCGCGCGGCTCGCCCGCCGGGCGGCCGGAGGCACCCGCCGCGTTCGCCTCCCCCGCCGCGTCCGGCGTGCCGCCCCGCCCCGGTATGTCCGGCGGCGGGACAGGTGCGCCCGGCAGGGTCAGCAGGGCCTCCGTGCCGCCGCCGGGGGCGTTGCGCAGGCGTACGCCGCCGCCGGACTGCTCGGCCGTGCGGGCCACGATGGACAGGCCCAGGCCGCTGCCGGGCAGGCTGCGGGCGGACGGGGAGCGCCAGAAGCGCTCGAAGACGTGCGGGAGTTCCTCGGGCGGGATGCCAGGGCCGTGGTCCCGCACGGTCAGCGCGCCGCCCGTCAGCCGGACCTCGATCGTGCCGCCGGAGGGGCTGAACTTCACGGCGTTGTCGAGGAGGTTGACCACCGCGCGCTCCAGCGCGGCCGGTTCGCCGCGGACGTACCAGGGGTCGAGGGCCGCGGTGAGGGTGAGCGAGGGGCCGCGCAGCCGGGCTCGTTCGAGCGCGGTGCCGACGATGTCGTGGAGGGCGACCACGCGGACGGACGCGGTGCCGCCGGTGGTGCCCGTCTCCGGGGGGCGCGAGAGGACCTGGAGGTCGCCGATGAGCGCCGCCAGCTCCCCCATCTGGGCCTTCACCGACGCGAGCAGGGCCTCTTTGTCGGCGGCCGGGATCGGGCGGCCGGAGCGCTCGCTGCGCTCCAGGAGGTCGATGTTGGTCCGCAGCGACGTCAGGGGCGTGCGCAGCTCGTGGCCGGCGTCGGCGATCAGCTGCTGCTGGAGGTCGCGGGAGGCGGCCAGCGCGGCGGTCATCGCGTTGAACGACCGGGAGAGGCGGGCGATCTCGTCCTCGCCGTCGGTGGGGATGCGGATGGTGAGGTCCTGGGTGCGGGCGACCTGCTCGACGGCGGCGGTCAGCCGGTCGACGGGCTTCAGGGCCGCCCTGGCCACCCACAGGCCGGCCGTCGCCGCGCCCAGCACCCCGACCCCGGCGACGACCAGCAGCACCAGCGCGAGCTGGTTGAGCGGGTCGGTGATCTGGTCCATCGGCGCGGCGACGGAGACCGCCAGCCGGTTTCCCTGGATGTCGGTGAGCGGGCCGCGGTAGGGGACGGTCGAGACCCGCATCGGGGTGCCGTTCTCGTCCTTGGTGGTGTGGACGGCGCTGGCCAGCCGCCCGTCGGCGACCGCCTCGTCCATCCGCTGGGCGGGGATGGGTTGTTTGTTCGGCGAGGTGCAGACGTAGCCGGAGGGGGTGACGAGCTGGATGGTGTACGGGGTGGGCTGGAAGCGGACGTTGAGCGGGGTGCCGGCGCAGCGGGCGCCGAGCGCCTGGACGTAGTCGCCGGGGACGTCGACCGTGCTGAGGGTGGTGTCGAGCTGCTCGGTGAGCCGGTCGCGGGTGATCAGCCAGCAGGCGGCGGCCGACAGCGCCACCGCGAAGGCCACCGCGACCGCGATGAGCAGCGCCAGCCGGGAGCGCAGCGGCAGCTGCCGGAACCGCGTCAGCCCGGGCACGCCGCCGGTCGGGGGCGACGCCTCGCCACCGGACGCGCCTTGCCTCTCATGGCCGTGCGCCTCATGGCCCTGCACCTCGTGGCCCCGCGCCGGACGGCCGCCCGTCGCCCGCTCGTCCGTCGCAGGCTCGTCCTCCGGACGGCCGTGTGCCGCGTGGGCGTCGCCGGTGCCGCTCATTCCGCACCGCCCTCCAGCCGCAGGACGTAGCCCACCCCGCGCACGGTGTGGACCAGCCGCGGCTCGCCGCCCGCCTCCGTCTTGCGGCGGAGGTACATCACGTACACATCCAGGGAGTTGGAGGTCGGTTCGAAGTCGAAGCCCCAGACGGCCTTGAGGATCTGCTCGCGGGTGAGGACCTGCCGGGGGTGGGCCAGGAACATCTCCAGGAGCGTGAACTCGGTGCGGGTCAGGTCGACCGGGCGGTTGCCGCGGGTGACCTCGCGGGTGGCGAGATTCATCCGCAGATCGGCGAAGCCCAGGAGCTCGCTCTCGTCGGGCCGGGCGGTGCCGGCCGCCGCGTACGAGCTGCGGCGCAGCAGGGCACGGATCCTGGCCAGCAGCTCGTCCAGCTCGAAGGGCTTGACGAGATAGTCGTCGGCGCCGGCATCGAGGCCGGTGACGCGGTCGCCGACGGTGTCGCGCGCGGTGAGCATCAGGATCGGCACGGTCACCCCGCTCGCCCGCAGGCGGCGGGCGGCGGTCAGCCCGTCCATCCGGGGCATCAGCACGTCCAGCACGATGAGTTCGGGGTCGTAGGCGGCGACCTTCTCCACCGCGTCCAGACCGTCGACGGCCTGCTCGGTGCCGTACCCCTCGAAGGCGAGGGAGCGCTGGAGCGCCTCGCGGACCGCGGGCTCGTCGTCGACGATCAGGATGCGGGCGGGGTGATCACCGTGCTCGGCGGGGCTCATGTGCGTGACTACCTCGGTTGACGTTGCTGACGACCGGCTGGACCTGTGCTGGCTTCAGCCTGACACGGATGCCGCGCGGACGGTCGCCCTGTGGATAACCGTCGTGGACAGCCGCCTGTGGATATCCACCGGCCGGCGCCCCTGGCCGGCTCCCGCCCCCGCTCAGACCCCGCTGTTCCCGCCGCTGCCACCGCTGCCGCTGCCCCCGCTGCGCAGCGTGTCGAGGTCGGCCTTGACGGTGTTGATCGGTATGGCGAAGCCGAGGCCGACGCTGCCCGCCTGGCTGCTGTCCGACGAACTCGGCGAGTACATGGCCGAGTTGATGCCGATGATCTGCCCCTGCATGTTGATCAGGGCACCGCCGGAGTTGCCCGGGTTGAGCGCGGCGTCGGTCTGTATCGCCTTGTAGGTGGTCTTGGACGGGCCGGGGTCGCCGTTGTACTGGTTGCCGCCGAACTCGAACGGCCAGCCACCGCCACCACCGAAGAAGCCGCGACCGCCGCCCTGGTCCTGGCCCTGCCCCTGGCTCTGGCCGTCCTCCTTGGGGACGGAGACATCGCGGTTGAGCGCGGAGACGATGCCGCTGGTCACCGAGCCGGTGAGGCCCTCCGGCGAGCCGATCGCGACGACCGGGTCGCCGACCACGAGCTTGCTGGAGTCACCGAGCACCGCGTGCGTCAGCCCCTTGGCGCCCGCGACCTTGATCAGCGCCAGGTCCTTGCCGGGGTCGGTGCCGACGACCGTCGCGGTCTTCCTGCTGCCGTCGCTGAAGGTGACGCTCACCTGGCGCGCGCCTGCCACCACGTGGTTGTTGGTGATGATCTCGCCGCTGCTGGTGATCACCACGCCCGAGCCGGTGGACTGGCCGCCCGCCGTGCGCGCCTTGATCTCGACGATGGCCGGGCTGACCGCCTTGGCCACCCCCGCGACCCCGCTGCCGCCGCCGGTGTTCTGCCCGGCGTTGACGAGCGGGGTGGAGACGCCGCCGGTCGTGCCGCCCTGCTGCGTGGCACCGGCGATCAGCGCCGCGCTGCCGCCGCCGATCAGACCCGAGGCCAGGGCCACCGCGGCGATCAGCGCGATCGGCCGCCGGGCCCGGCGCCGCGGCTCCGGCGCACCGGGAGCGCCCGCCGCCGACGCGTCCGGCGTGTACGGGGGCGGCGGCGGAACGTCACCGCGGAAGCGGTCCGCGCCGTGGTCGCTGCTGTGGCCGGTGCCGTACTCGGTGCCGTAGGCGTACGGCCGGTCCTGGGGCATCTCATCGCCGCTGCGGCGGTAGCTCTCGGTCATGCCCACGACTCTGCGGCCGCTGCATGAGAACCGTCTGAGAACGCCCTGAGAGACCCAACAGAAGTGGGTATGCCCGGTATAAGGCCGCGCACCTGGAAGGCCGTTGGGCCGGTCCCGTCCGGCGACGGACAGGCGGCCCCACCCCTGATCTAGCCCCCGCAGCCGCAGGACCGTCGCACCACCAGTCGCGACGGGAACTGCCGCAGCCGCTCGCGGCGCGAGCCGACCACCCGCAGGCCGTCGTCCAGCACCAGGTCCACCGCCGCCCGGGCCATCGCCTGCCGGTCCGAGGCCACCGTCGTCAGCGGCGGATCGGTGAGCGCGGCCTCCTTGACGTCGTCGAAGCCGGCCACCGCCAGCTCGCCGGGGACGTCGATGCGCAGCTCGCGGGCGGCCCGCAGCACGCCGATGGCCTGGTCGTCGGTGGCGCACATGATGGCCGGCGGCCGGTCCGGCCCGGCGAGCAGCCGCAGCGCGACCTGGTAGGCGTCGTAGCGGTTGTAGAGCGCCTGGAAGTAGCGGCCCTCCGGCGAGCGCCCGGATTCCAGCATGGCCCGCCGCCAGCCCTCGACGTGGTCGGTGACCGGGTCGCCGGACTTCGGGGTCTCCTCGGTGCCGCCCAGGAAGGCGACGTAGGCGTGGCCGTGCTCCAGGAGGTGCCGGGTCGCCAGCTGCGCGCCCCAGATGTCGTCGGTCATCACCGCGACGTCGTCGATGGCGTCCGGCCGGCGGTGCAGCAGCACCACCCTGGCGTCCCACGCCTCGATCTCCGCGGCGGCGTGCTCGCTGGGGCCCTGGCTGATCAGGATCAGCCCGGCCACCCGCATCCCGAGGAACGCGCGGAGGTAGTGCACCTCGCGCTCGTCGATGTAGTTGGCGTTGCCGACCAGCACCATCTTGCCGCGCTCGGACGCGGCCTGTTCGACGGCGTGCGCCATCTCCGCGAAGAACGGCTGCCGGGTGTCCGGCACGATCAGACCTATGAGGTCGGTGCGGCGGGACGCCATGGCTTGCGCGACCCGGTCGGGCCGGTAGCCGAGCTCCTTGATGGCGGCGAGCACCCGCTCGCGCGTGGCCGGGGCGACCGGCCTCGGTCCGTTGTTGATGACGTAACTCACGACGGCGGTGGACGTCCCCGCCAGTTTTGCCACATCATCCCGCGTCACCTTGGCCACGCGCGGCAGTCTACGCGGGTGGTCCTACCGGCGGGCAGGCTGCGCGGACGCGGATTTCCCGTCCGACGTGGAAGAACGCGCGGGTGCGCGGCCGGCGGCCGGTTCGTCCGCGCCGCCGTCCTTCTTCGCGCCCTGGGCGACGTCCTCCTGTGCCTTGGCCTCCGCGGCGGCCCGCTCCACCTTCTCCGGCACCACGAAGCGGTAGCCGACGTTGCGGACCGTGCCGATCAGCGACTCGTGCTCGGGGCCGAGCTTGGCGCGCAGCCGCCGGACGTGCACGTCCACCGTGCGCGTACCGCCGAAGTAGTCGTAGCCCCACACCTCCTGGAGGAGCTGGGCGCGGGTGAAGACCCGGCCCGGGTGCTGCGCCAGGTACTTCAGCAGCTCGAACTCCTTGAAGGTCAGGTCCAGGACCCGGCCCTTGAGCTTGGCGCTGTAGGTGGCCTCGTCCACGGAGAGATCGCCGGTGCGGATCTCCATCGGGCCGTTGTCGGTGGTGATCTGCTGGCGGCCCATCGCCAGCCGCAGCCGCGCCTCCACCTCGGCCGGCCCGGCGGTGTCCAGCATCACGTCGTCGACGCCCCAGTCGGCGGTGACGGCGGCCAGTCCGCCCTCCGTGACCACCAGCACCAGCGGACAGCCGGGCCCGGTGGAGCGCAGCAGCTGGCACAGGGACCGCACATGCGGAAGATCACGGCGGCCGTCGATCAGTATGACGTCGGCCCCTGGGGTGTCGATCAGGGCCGGGCCCTCGGCGGGGGCCACCCGGACGCTGTGCAGCAGCAGGCCGAGCGCCGGAAGCACCTCCGTCGATGGCTGGAGGGCGTTGGTCAGCAGCAGAAGCGAACTCACTTCCGACCACCTACCCGATTTCCGGCGAGCTTCATCCTGAAAGGCTCGCTGTCCTGCACGCTTCGCTTGCCCATGACGTCTGGTTCCTCCTCGGTCCCTGCGACGGGGGCACCACCCGGCCCTGGCCGGGGGTCTGCGGCACTGCTTCGTACGGGTGCTCCCGGTCACACGCTTTGCGTGCGTGAAAGCACAAAAGGACCCGGGGGCGACGCTGCCCGGATCCTTCTTGCCCAGCAGAATAGCTCACATGAGCTGCGGACCCGAGGCCGACTTCGCACCTTCTTGTGTTCCGTCGATCACTTCGAGTGGTCAGCGGGCGGTGCTGTTGACGGACGACGGCGTGCGCATCGAGGCCGCGCGCACCCCCCGTGTCCCGCTTCAACAGGCCCCTTTCGCGCCTTCCCCGGGGCCGCCGTCCGCGCCCGTGGGCGACCTCGCCCTGGTGCTCGCGCACGGCTTCACCGGCTCCCTCGACCGGCCCGCGCTGCGCCGCACCGCGGCCGCGTTGTCCCAGCATGCGGACGTGATCACGTTCTCCTTCCGGGGACACGGCGGGTCCGGCGGACGCTCCACCGTCGGCGACCGCGAGGTCCACGACCTGACCGCCGCGATCCGCTGGGCCCGCTCCCTGGGCCACCGCCGGATCGTCACCGTCGGCTTCTCCATGGGCGGCTCGGTCGTGCTCCGGCAGGCCGCCCTGCACGGCCGGCGGGGGCCGGACGGCGGCCGGGGGGAGCACGGGGAGCGCACGGGTGCGTGCCCCGATGCAGTGGTCGCGGTCAGTGCCCCCGCCCGGTGGTACTACCGGGGCACCGCGTCGATGCGCCGCCTCCACTGGGCCGTCACGCGTCCGACCGGCCGCCTGGTCTCCCGCGTCGGCCTGCGCACCCGGATCCACCCCGAGCAGTGGGACCCGGTGCCGCTCTCCCCCACCGAGGCCGTCCCGCTGATCGCCCCGACCCCGCTGCTCCTCGTCCACGGCGACCGCGATCCCTACTTCCCGGTGGACCACCCCCGCATGCTGATGGCCGCCGCCGACCCCGCCACCACCGCGCTCTGGCTGGAACGGGGCTTCGGCCACGCGGAGAACGCCGCCGGGCCGGAGCTGCTGCGGCGGATCGGCGCGTGGGCGGTGGCGCGGGCCGGGACGGGGGTGCCCCCGCCCCCTGCTCCTTGAGAGCTCGGGGGAGCTCGGGGCAGGGAGCCGGCCCGCCGCGCGTCAGCCCGTCTCCACGACCGCCTCCGCGAACTGGGCCGCGTACAGGCGGGCGTACGCCCCGTCCGCGGCCAAAAGCGTGTCGTGGGTGCCCTGTTCGACGATGGAGCCGTCCTCCATGACCAGGATGAGGTCGGCGTCCCGGATGGTGGAGAGGCGGTGCGCTATGACGAAACTGGTGCGGCCGCTGCGGAGTTGGGCCATGGCCTGCTGGATGAGGACCTCGGTGCGGGTGTCGACGGAGCTGGTCGCCTCGTCCAGGACGAGGATGGCCGGCTCCGCGAGGAAGGCGCGGGCGATGGTGATCAGCTGCTTCTCGCCGACGGAGACATTGCCGCCCTCCTCGTCGATGACGGTGTCGTAGCCGTCGGGGAGGGTGCGCACGAAACGGTCGACATGGGTGGCCCGGGCGGCCGCGACGACCTTGTCGCGGGAGGTGCCCTCGGGGGCGCCGTAGGCGATGTTCTCGGCGATGGTGCCGCCGAAGAGCCAGGTGTCCTGGAGGACCATGCCGATATGGCCGCGCAGCTCCTCGCGGGACATCTGCGCGATGTCCACGCCGTCGAGGGTGATCCGGCCGCCGCGGACCTCGTAGAACCGCATCAGGAGGTTGACCAGGGTGGTCTTGCCGGCGCCGGTCGGGCCGACGACGGCGATGGTCTGGCCGGGGCGGACGGTGAGCGAGAGGTCCTCGATGAGCGGCTTGCTCTCGTCGTAGCGGAAGGAGACGTGCTCGAAGGCGACCTTGCCGGTGACCTGCCCGGGGCGGGCCGGCGCCGCCGCGTCCGGGTCCTGCTCGTCGGCGTCGAGGAGTTCGAAGACCCGCTCGGCGGAGGCGACGCCGGACTGGACGAGGTTGGCCATCGAGGCGACCTGGGTCAGCGGCTGGCTGAACTGGCGGCTGTACTGGACGAACGCCTGGACGTCGCCGATGGACAGCGCGCCGGAGGCGACGCGCAGGCCGCCGGCCACGGCCACCAGCACGTAGTTGAGGTTGCCGATGAACATCATCGCGGGCTGGATGATGCCGGAGATGAACTGGGCCTTGAAACCCGCCGCGTAGAGCGCCTCGTTCTGCTCGCGGAAGAGCTCGGCGGACTCCTTCTGCCGGCCGAAGACCTTGACCAGCGAGTGCCCGGTGTACATCTCCTCGATGTGCGCGTTGAGCTTGCCGGTGGTCTTCCACTGCTGGACGAACTGCGGCTGGGCGCGCTTGCCGACCTTGGTGGCGACCACGACCGAGACCGGCACCGTGAGCAGCGCGACCAGCGCCAGCAGCGGGGATATCCAGAACATCATCACCAGCACGCCCACGATCGTCAGCAGTGAGACCACGATCTGGCTGAGGGTCTGCTGGAGCGTCTGCTGGATGTTGTCGATGTCGTTGGTGGCGCGGGAGAGCACCTCGCCGCGCTGCTGCCGGTCGAAGTAGCTCAGCGGCAGCCGGGCCAGCTTCTCCTCGACCTGTTCGCGCAGCCGGAAGACGGTGCGCTGGACGACGCGGGTGGCGATCCGGGCCTGGACGAAGCCGAAGAGCGCCGAGCCGGCGTAGATCAGCACGACCCACAGCAGGACCGTGCCGACCGCGCCGAAGTCGGTGTGCGGGCTCGGGTCCACCGGCATGCCGGCGACCAGGTCCGCGAGCCCGCCCTGACCGTGCGCCCGCAGGAACTCGGCGGCCTGCGCCCTCGTCAGGCCCTCGGGCAGATGACGGCCGACGATGCCGGCCATGATCAAGTCGGTGGCCCGGCCCAGGACCTTCGGCCCGACGACGGTCAGCGCCACGCTGAGCACGCCCAGCAGCAGCGCGACGGCCATGATGCCGCGCTCCGGGCGCATCTGGGCCAGCAGGCGCTTGCCGGAGCCCTTGAAGTCCATCGACTTGTCGATCGGGCCGCCCATCATGCGGGCCATCGGGCCGGCGCCGGGGGCCGGGCCGCGGCGGGGCGCCGAGGCGGGGGCCGGGCCGGCGGCGCCGGCGGGCGGCCCCTCGGAAGCCCCGTCCGCGTCGGCTATCGGGCCCTGTTCGTCTGCTTTGCCCGCGCTGGTCATGCCGCCTCCTGCTCGGTGAGCTGGGAGAGCACGATCTCCCGGTAGGTCTCGTTGCCGGCCATCAGCTCGGCATGGGTGCCGGTCCCCACGATCCGGCCCTCGTCCAGGACCACGATCCGGTCGGCGCCGCGGATCGTGGCGACCCGCTGGGCGACGATCACCACGGTGGCCCGGTCGGTCTCCCGGGCCAGCGCGGCGCGCAGGGCCGCGTCGGTGGCGTAGTCGAGGGCGGAGAAGGAGTCGTCGAAGAGATAGATCTCCGGTTTGCGGACCAGGGCGCGGGCGATCGCCAGCCGCTGCCGCTGACCGCCGGAGACGTTGGAGCCGCCCTGCGCGACCGGCGCGTCCAGACCGCCCGCCATCCGCTCGACGAAGTCCCTGGCCTGCGCGATCTCCAGCGCGTGCCACAACTCCTCGTCGGTGGCGTCGGGGTTGCCGTACCGCAGGTTGCTGGCGACCGTCCCGGAGAAGAGGTACGGCTTCTGCGGCACCAGGCCGATCACGGAGGCCAGCGTCTCCGGGGCCAGGGTGCGCACGTCCTCGCCGTCGACCAGGACCGTGCCGCCGGTGGCGTCGAACAGCCGGGGCACCAGCCCGAGGAGAGTGGACTTGCCGGCGCCGGTGGAGCCGATGACGGCGGTGGTCTCGCCGGGGCGGGCGATCAGGTCGATGTCCCGCAGGACCGGCTGCTCCGCGCCGGGGAAGCGGAACTCCACGCCCCGCAGCTCCAGTTCACCGTGCCGGCGCAGCGCGGTGACCGGCTCGGCGGGCGGGGTGACGCTGGACTCGGTCGCCAGCACCTCCTGGATGCGCTCGGCGCAGACCTCGGCGCGCGGCAGCATCATCACCATGAACGTCGCCATCATGATCGACATCAGGATGTACATCAGGTAGCTGAGGAAGGCCGTCAGCGCCCCGATCTCCATCTCCCGCGCGTCGATGCGCAGTCCGCCGAACCACACGACGGCCACGCTGGAGAGGTTCACGATCAGCATGACCAGCGGGAACATCATCGACATCAGCCGGCCGGCGCGCATCGAGACGTCGTAGAGATCGGTGTTGGCCCCGGCGAACCGCTCGCGCTCGTAGCCGTCGCGGACGAAGGCGCGGATGACGCGGATGCCGGCGATCTGCTCGCGCAGCACGCGGTTGACGGTGTCGATGCGCTCCTGCACCCCGCGGAACAGCGGACGCATCCGGCGCACGATCAGTGAGACGAGGATCCCGAGTACCGGGACGATGACCAGGAGGAGCGCCGACAGCGGCACGTCCTGGTTGAGCGCCATGACGATGCCGCCGACGCACATGATCGGCGCCGAGACCATCATCGTGAACGTCAGCAGGACCAGCATCTGGACCTGCTGGACGTCGTTGGTGGTGCGGGTGATCAGCGACGGGGCGCCGAAGCCGCCCAGTTCGCGGGCGGAGAAGGACTGCACCCGGTCGAAGACGGCGGCCCGGACGTCCCGGCCGAGCGCCATGGCCGTACGGGCACCGAAGTAGACCGCGCCGATCGCGCAGGCGATCTGGAGCACCGTCACCGCGATCATGAAGCCGCCGACGCGGAGGATGTGGCCGGTGTCCCCCTTGACGACACCGTTGTCGATGATGTCGGCGTTGAGGGTGGGCAGATACAGCGTGGCCAGTGTCTGGATCAGCTGGAGCAGGACGACGAGGGATATGGAGCGCCTGTAGGGCCGCAGATGCGCCCGCGCGAGTCGGAGCAACACAGCCTGAAAGCCTATGCGAACGCTTGCCTTCGGCAACCGAATTTCTCCGAACAGCGCAGGTATCGGCACGGATCGCCGGAAAGTCTTTACTCGAACTTGCCCGGACTTGCCCGGAACCGGACCGGCCGCCGCGTACGCCATCATGGAGGCGGCAAGAGCCCCCGACATGAAGAGGCCGCCGTGACAACAACTGGCACCGTGCGCTACTGGGCCGCGGCCAAGGCCGCCGCGGGCGCCGCAGAGGAGCCGTACGCGGCGGCGACGCTCGCCGAGGCGCTGGACGCGGCCCGCGCCGCGCACGCCGCGAACCCGGAGTTCGCGCGCGTCCTGCTGCGCTGTTCCTTCCTGGTGGACGGCGCCCAGGTCGGCTCCCGCGATCATGCGGAGGTGCCGCTGACCCAGGGCGGCACCGTCGAGGTCCTGCCGCCGTTCGCCGGAGGATGAGCAGAGGGCCATGAGCGACAACCAGCCGCAGCACCAGAACCCGTACGACGGGTACGACCCGTATGCCCACCCGTCACCCGACCACCGCCCCTCAACGACACCGTTGCACGGCGACACCTCCCGCTACGCTCCTACGCCTGAGTACGACCCTCAGGCCCCCTATGGCACCTCGTACGGGCAGCAGCCCTACGACCCCTATCTGCAGCAGCCCCAGCAGCCGCAGCACCCCGAGGCCCAGCAGCCCCAGCCCCAACAGCACCAGCCCCAACAGCCGTACGGCTACGAGGCATTCGGGCAGCAGCAGCCGCACCACCCCACCGCGCCCTACGAAGGCCAGGACGCCTACGGACACGGGCACGACACCTACGGGCAGGACGCCTACGCCGCCCCGGCGCCCCCACCGCACCAGGGCAGGCACGCCGCACCCCAGCCCCCCTACGAGGCCGCCGAGGCCACGCAGGGGATCACACACGGGGCCACCGCCACCGCCGAGCCGGTGCCGGCCGGCCACCCGGAGCCGCCGGCCGCCGCGGCCGCCGCCCCTACGGCCCCGCTGAAGCCCAACCAGCTCGCCCGCCTCGAAGGCCGCTCGCCGATCATCCCGCCCGGTATCCAGCCGGCCGCGCTGACCGCGCTGCTCGCCCTGCTGCTGGCGCTGGCCGCCCCGGTCGCCCGCCCGGTCCTGGCGGTTCCGGTGGTGCTGCTCCAGGCCGTCACCGCCGCCGGCTGGTTCCGGCTCAACGGCATGTGGCCGGCCCGTCAGGGCATCGCGCTGGCCTTCCTGGGCGGACTGGCCACCGACGCCGGGCTGCTGGCCACCCCGCACGAGGACGCGCCGCTGGTGGCCATCGGCACGCTCGGCGTGTGGTGCCTGCTGGTCATCGTCCTGCAGCTGCGCAACCGCTCCGGCGCGGACGAGCGGATGTACGCGCTCACCGCGGGCCTGACGGCGTCCGCGCTGGCAGTGCTCGCCGCCGGCCAGCTGGCCGCCGACCCGGACGCGGTGGTGGTCGGCGCCACCGCGGTCGCCCTGGCGGCGCTCGCCCGGGCACTGCCGCTGCCCGGCCCGCTCACCCTGGTGCTCGGCCTGCTGGCCGGCGTCGGCGGCGGCATCGCGGCCGGCCAGCTGACCGGCATGGGGACCGCCGGCGCCCTGCTGGGCCTGGCCGCCGGCGGCTGCGCCCTGATCGGCCTGCGGGTGGCCAGCTACGACTACCCGTCGAAGTTCGTCCACATGACCGCGGGCGTCGCCCTGCCGCTGGCCCTCGCGGCCCCCGCGGTCTACGTCCTGGGCCGGGCGCTGGGATAGCCCGGGCCCGCCACCACGCAGCGCCGCGGCGGCCGTACGGAGCGCAGGGTTCCGCGCCCCGGCACGGCCGCCGCTGCCGTTCCGGGGACCGGGTCGTCTAGGGTTCCCCGGAAGCGCGGGCTGGGGGCCCGCGTACGGATTTGACGGATTTGACGGATTTTGACGCCACGCAGTCGGGGCGGGCCCCGGTCCGGCTGCTGTCACAAGTGGGGGTAGTGATTCGATGCGCGCACTCAAAGTGCTGCTGGTGCTCGTCGTGATATTCGGCGGGCTGTTCGTGGCGGCCGACCGCGTGGCGGTCAATCTCGCCGAGAGCAAGGCCGCGGACAAGCTCCGCAGCATGAACGGGATCACCTCGACGCCCGAGGTCTCCATCAAGGGCTTCCCGTTCCTGACCCAGGTCGCCGGGCGGAACCTCGACGAGGTGGACGCCGAGCTCGACCACGTGGCGGCGCGTTCCGAGGGCCGCACGCTGACCCTGAAGCACCTCTCGGCGCAGTTCCACGACGTCGCGCTGACCAGCGACTACACCTCCATCGACAGCGCCGCCTCGGCGACCGCCACCGCCCAGATCAGCTTCGCGGACATGACCGCCGCGGCCGGCGGCGGCGTGAAGATCTCCTACGGCGGCGAGAAGAACGGCCGCGCGCAGGTCAAGATCTCCCCCAACATCCCGCTGCTCAGCTCGTTCGACATCACCGGCTCGATCGAGATCGTCCACGGCGACACCGTCCAGGTGCGGGCCGGCGCCATCCCCGCGATGTGCCGGGCGCTCCCCGGCTGCGAGCGCAAGGTGCGGGACCAGACCGACCACGGCTGGAAGCTGGACCAACTGCCGGGCAGCCTGAAGCTGGAGAAGGTCACCACGACCGCGCAGGGCATCACGGTCACCGCGTCCGGGACGGACGTCAAGCTCACCCACTGAGCCGCCCCCGGGTGGCGGACCGCCCCACCGGCCGCCGCCCGGGCCCACCGCCCCGGTCCATTTCCTGAGACGCCCCGGTCCGTACGCCAGACCCCCACCTGCGGCGGCGCTCCGCCGCGCGTTCCGCGCCGCTCCTCCCGGCGCACGCATCCCGCATCGCGGACAATCACATCTCGCCATTTGACACACCGGTGACATGCCGCGCTCCGCCTCCCTACCATCGGCCCCATGCAGAGCGCATTGAGCGGTCTCCGTCCACGGGGACAGGCGGTACTGACGAAGCGGCGGGCAGTCGACCTGTGCCGCGTCGCCGCCATGCTCTGTCGCCCTGTCTGACGGGCCGTTCGTCCCCGTCACCCCAGCCGGCCGGCCGCCCTCTGAGGCCGCCCGCCTCCCCGTCACCGGTCCCCCGTACAGCGCCGCGCGCCCGATCGCGCCGCGCCGTCCGGCGTACGCGTGCACCCCTCAAGCCCGCCCCCCCGCAACTGCCCCGGAGGAGAGAAGACCATGAGCCGTAGCGACGTCCTCGTAGACGCCGACTGGGTCGAGGCCCACCTGGAGGACCCGAAGGTCGTGCTCGTCGAGGTCGACGAGGACACCTCGGCCTACGACAAGAACCACATCAAGAACGCCGTCCGGATCGACTGGAAGAAGGACCTCCAGGACCCGGTCCGCCGCGACTTCGTCGACCAGGAGGGCTTCGATAAGCTGCTCTCCGCGAAGGGCATCGCCAACGACGACACGGTGATCCTCTACGGCGGCAACAACAACTGGTTCGCGGCGTACGCCTACTGGTACTTCAAGCTCTACGGCCACGACAGCGTCAAGCTGCTCGACGGCGGCCGCAAGAAGTGGGAGCTGGACTCCCGCGACCTGGTCGACGGCTCCGAGGTCCCCAGGCGCCCGGCGACGGAGTACAAGGCCAAGGCCCAGGACACCTCGATCCGCGCCTTCCGTGACGACGTGGTCGCCGCGATCGGCACCAAGAACCTCGTCGACGTCCGCTCGCCCGACGAGTTCAGCGGCAAGCTGCTGGCCCCCGCGCACCTGCCGCAGGAGCAGTCGCAGCGCCCCGGCCACGTGCCCGGCGCCCGCAACATCCCGTGGTCGAAGAACGCCAACGACGACGGCACCTTCAAGTCGGACGACGAGCTCACGGCCCTCTACGAGGCGGAGGCCGTCGACCTCGCCAAGGACACCATCGCCTACTGCCGGATCGGTGAGCGCTCCGCGCTGACCTGGTTCGTGCTGCACGAGCTGCTCGGCCAGACCAACGTCCGCAACTACGACGGTTCCTGGACCGAGTACGGCTCGCTGGTCGGCGTCCCGATCGAGCTCGGCGCCAACAAGTAATCCCGAGAGCCCCCTCCCTACCCCTCAAGGAAGTACCCCCATGTGTGGAGCACAGGCCGGCGGCCCGGACGCCTCGACCATCAAGCCCGGTGAGACCACCATCCAGGGCAGCGTGACCCGCGACGGCCAGCCCGTCACCGGTTACGTCCGCCTGCTGGACCGCACCGGCGAGTTCACCGCCGAGGTCCCCACCTCCGCGACCGGACAGTTCCGCTTCTACGCGGCCGAGGGCGACTGGACGGTACGCGCCCTCGTGCCGGGCGGCACCGCGGACCGTAAGGTCGTCGTCCAGGAGGGCGGGGTGGCGGAGGTCGCCATCGCCGTCTGACGGCACGCGCGCGACGGACCCGCGATCCGGGTCCGTACGGCCGGAGGGCCGCACCCCAGGGGTTTGGACGCCTTGGCTGTGGGGTGCGGCCCTCCGTGCTGTTGCGGTGCGGCGGGCCGCCCGCGCGGGCCCTCCTCCGGGCTTCTTTCCGGGGCACGGCGGACTTACCGTGGAGGTATGTCCGCGCATGCGCACCGCCGGCTCACCCCGCCGCAGCGCCGCCACCGCAGGTACTTCGTCCTGATGGGCGTGTGCCTGATGCTGTTCGTGCTGGCGTGGAGCGTGGTGCGGCTGTGGTCCGTGCCGGCCGCGGTCGCGATGTGCGTCGTCGCCATGGTCATCCCGCCCTGCGCGGCCGTCGTCGGCAACCGCCGCGAGCCCGGTGAGCGCTGGTGGGACGAGTCCGGCGACCCGGAGTCCGACCGCTGGTGGCGCGAGCTGGACGACCGCGACGACGAGGACCGCCGCCGGAGCTAGCGGACCGCCGCCGGAGCTAGAGCCCGCGCCCCCTGGCGTCAGTAGACGAGCGCCTGCACGCCGTCCGGCATGATCTCGCTGACGAACAGCTGGGAGCCGGCGATGCCCGCCCCCTCGATCAGGTCCTTCTCCTCGATGCCGCGCCGCGCCGCACACTGCGTGCAGACCGTGATCGCCCCGCCGCCCGCGCGGATCCCGTCGATCAGCTCCGGCAGCGGCGCCGCGTGCGGCAGCTCGAACTCCGCCGCCCGGCCCGGCAGCGCGAACCACACCGACTCCCCGGTCAGCCACAGCGACACCTCGACACCGCTGGCCACCGCCACCGCCGCCACCGTGAACGCCTGCGAGCACCGCTCGGGCGCGTCCGCGCCCGCCGTCACCTTGATCACCAGCTTCTTCGCCATGGGCCCAGCGTAGGCGCGGCGGACCTCACGCGGACCTCACAGCGCCGCCGCCGGGGGCGCCGACTAGACTCGCAGGCGGTCCGTAACACCTCACTCCGCCCAAGGAGCGCGCTCGTGCTTGAGGCATTCTTCACCACCCTGCTGGTTCTGGTCGCCGTCGGCGTGATCGCGTTCGCCGGGCTGACCTGGAAGAAGCTGTACCAGGGCCAGCGCTGACCCCGCCCACCCGTCGCCCCACAGATCGCCTGAGCTCATGATCGAGATCCCGTCCGACCTGAACCCGTCGCTGGTCCCGCTGGCCTTCCTCCTCGGCCGCTGGGAGGGCGCCGGCGTCTTCGCCCGTGTCGGAGACGCCGATGCACAGGCTCCCGGCGTCGACAAGTGCAACTTCGGCCAGGAGGTCGTCTTCTCCCACGACGGCCGCGACTTCCTCGAGTACACCTCGCACACCTGGGTGCTCGACGAAGAGGGCAAGAAGGTCGCCCCGCTGGAGACCGAGAACGGCTTCTGGCGCGTGGACGCGGACCGCAAGGTCGAGGTCGTGATGACCCGCGACCAGGGCGTCGTCGAGATCTGGTACGGCGAGCTGGCCGACCAGAAGCCGCAGATCGACCTGGCCACCGACGCCATCGCACGGACCGCCGCGGCCAGCCCGTACAGCGGCGGCAAGCGGCTCTACGGCTACGTCAAGGGCGACCTGATGTGGGTCGGCGAGAAGTCCACGCCGGAGGTCCCGCTGCGCCCGTACATGTCCGCGCAGCTGAAGAAGGTCACCGACCTCAAGGAGTGGGCCGAGAGCCTGCCCGACGACATGCCGGACGGCGTCGCCTTCTTCCGCCCGGACGGCACGCCGTACGAGGGCTGACGCCCGGGGCCGCCCGGCCCGCAACCATCACGCATGACGCGCCCCGCGGGGGAAGTCCGGTGAGAGTCCGGCGCTGACCCGCAACGGTAAGCGGACGCCCCGCACGGGGCGCGTTCCGCAAGCCCGATCGCCCGCGGCGGCGCCGCATCCGCACCGACTCGCCGTGGACTGCGAGGGGACGCCGCCGACGCCCGGCACGGGCCGCCGCTCCTTACGTACACACGCGGCCCGAGCCGAAGGTCCGACCACCCTTGGCACGTCCCGCCCGCACCCTCCCCCTGGCCGCGGCTCTCACCGCCGTCCTGCTCGCCTCGCTGCTGTGCGGGACCGCCCTGGGCGCCGCCGGCATCGGCTGGCCGCAGGTCCTGCGCTATCTGGGCGCCGGCCTGACCGGCGGCACCATACGCCCCGACGAGGTCTCCGCCTACACCATCGTCTGGGAGCTGCGGTTCCCCCGCGCGGTGCTCGCCGCCGTCGTCGGCGCCGGCCTCTCGGCCATCGGCGTCGCCGTCCAGGCCCTGGTCCGCAACGCCCTCGCCGACCCCTTCGTGCTCGGCATCTCCTCCGGCGCCGCGGTCGGCGCCAACACCGTCCTGCTCTTCGGGGCGCTGGGCGCGCTCGGCATCTGGGCGCTGTCCGCCTCGGCCTTCGTCTCCGCGCTGCTGGCCATGGCCCTCGTCTACGCGGCCGCCCGCACCGCCCACGGGCTGACCCCGATGCGGCTGGTGCTGACCGGCACCGCGATGTACTACGGCTTCTCCGCGATCACCACCCTGATGGTGTTCACCGCCGACCGCGGCGAGGCGGCCCGCTCGGCGATGATGTGGCTGCTGGGCAGCCTCAGCGGGGCCGGCTGGGGCTCGGTCCCGATCGCCGCCGTGGCGGTCGCCGCGGCCCTGGCCCATCTGCTGCTCTCCGCGGGCCGGCTGAACGCCCTGGCCATGGGGGACGAGACCGCCGCGGCGCTGGGCGTGGACCCCGAGCGGCTGCGCCGCGAGCTGTTCGTGGTGGCGGCCGCGGCCACTGGCGCGGTGGTCGCGGTCAGCGGCGCGATCGGCTTCGTCGGGCTGATGGTGCCGCACGCCACCCGGATGCTGGTCGGTGCCGACCACCGCCGGGTGCTGGCCGTCGCGCCGCTGCTCGGCGCGGTGCTGCTGGTCTGGGTCGATCTGCTCTCCCGGGTGCTGCTGGCCCCCGTCGAGCTGCCCGTCGGGGTGCTCACCGCCGTGGTCGGCGTCCCCTGCTTCGTGCTGCTGATGCGGCGGCGCGGCTACACCTTCGGAGGCGGTGCCTGATGCGGCTGGACATCACCGGGCTGTCGGTGGCGGTGGCCGGGCGGCACCTCGTCCACGACATCGGCCTGACCGCCGACAGCGGGCGGATCGTCGGGCTCGTCGGCCCCAACGGCAGTGGAAAGTCGACCCTGTTGCGCTGTGTCTACCGCGCGCTGCGCCCGGCCGCCGGCACCGTCCGGCTCGACGGCACCGACCTGCACGGGCTCACCGCCCGCGAGGCCGCCCGGCTGCTGGCCGCCCTGCCCCAGGAGGGCGGCACCGACTTCGACTTCACCGCCGCCGAGGTCGTCGCGATGGGACGGCTGCCGCACCAGCGCGGCTCCGGCCGGCCCAGCGCCGCGGACCGCGGGATCTGCGACCGGGCGCTGGCCCGGGTCGGCGCCGCCCACCTCGCCGAACGCGGCTTCCTGCGGCTCTCCGGCGGCGAGAAGCAGCGGGTGCTGATCGCCCGCGCGCTGGCCCAGGAGCCGCGGGTGCTGGTCCTGGACGAACCCACCAACCACCTCGACATCGCACAGCAGTTGGAGGTCCTGGCGCTGGTCCGGGACAGCGGGCCGACGGTGCTCGCCGCGCTGCACGACCTCAACCTCGCCGCCGTGCACTGCGACGAGCTGTACGTCCTCGCCGGCGGCCGGATCGTCGCCTCCGGCGCGCCGCACGACGTCCTCACCGCCGAGCTGCTCGCTTCAGTCTTCGGCGTCCGCGCGCACCGCGTGCGCCACCCCGAAACCGGCGCCGTCCAGCTGCTGTTCGACCGCCTGCCCGCCTCCTGAGCCCCCGAGGAACCCGAGCCCCCATGCCGAACGCCTCCCGCGCCGCCCGCCGCGGCCTGCGCCCCGCCGCCCTGCTCGCCGCCCTGGCCCTCGCCCTCACCGGCTGCGGCGCCCACGTCGCCAAGGAGCGCGTCGCCGGCGACGACACCGGCGACCGCGCCTCCGGGCACTACCCCGTCACCGTCACCAACTGCGGCACCCCGGCCACCTATACGCACGCCCCGCGCCGCGTGGTCACCAACGACGTCGGCATCACCGAGATCATGTTCGCGCTGGGCCTGGAGGGCCGGATGGCCGGCTACGCCATGCCCGACGACAAGGGCGACCTGTCCAAGGTCCCCTGGAAGGCCGCCTACGGCAAAGTCCCCCGGCTCTCCAACAAGGCCCTCACCAAGGAGATGGCCCTGGACGCCAGGGCCGACCTGGTCTTCGCCGGCTGGAACTACGGCTTCGGCGAGGGCAACGGCCTGACCCCCGCCGCCCTGAAGAAGCTCGGCATCGGCTCCTATGTGCTGACCGAGTCCTGCCACAACGGCACCGACGGCGGCGCCCGCGGCGTGATGCCGCCCCTGGAGGCGCTCTACGCCGACCTCGCCGCCCTCGGGAAGATCTTCGACGTCGAGGACCGCGCCCAGGCCCTGATCCGTACGTACAAGAAGCAGGTCGCCGAGGCCGCCGCGCACGCCCCGGCCCACCGCCCCACCGTCTTCCTCTACGACGACGGCCGCGACAAGCCGCTGACCGCCGGCCGGTACGCCGGCCCGCACGACATCATCACCAAGGCCGGCGGCGACAACGTCATGAAGGACCTCAAGGACTCCTGGACCGCCGTCGGCTGGGAGACCGTCGTCGCCCGCGACCCCGACGTCATCGTCATCAACAACTACGGGGACACCACCGCCGCACAGAAGAAGGCGTTCCTGGAGTCCTACCCCCCGCTCGCCGACGTCTCCGCGATCCGCAACCACCGCATCTACGTCATGGACTACGCCGAACTCGTCGAGAGCCCCCGCAACCCCACCGCCATCAGCGACCTGGCCCGCTATCTGCGGGGCGTGCACACCGGCTGATCCCGGGGCGGCGCGGAGGCGGTCCGGGGGCACGGCAGGGATGGCCGACTCGGGGGCATGCGCCGCGCCCGGCCGCCCTCCTACACTGGCCGTGTGGTGACCACCGACTGGCAGAGCGACCTCCGCAGGCGCGGATACCGCCTGACCCCGCAGCGGCAACTCGTCCTGGAGGCGGTCGACAGGCTGGAGCACGCCACGCCGGACGACATCCTCACCGAGGTGCGCAAGACCGCCGGCGGCATCAACATCTCCACCGTCTACCGCACGCTGGAGCTGCTGGAGGAGCTGGAGCTGGTCAGCCACGCCCACCTCGGGCACGGGGCGCCCACCTACCACCTCGCCGACCGCCACCACCACCTCCACCTGGTGTGCCGGGACTGCACCGATGTCATCGAGGCGGACGTGTCGGTCGCCGCGCCGTTCACCGCCACCCTCCGCGAGCAGTTCGGCTTCGACACCGACCTGAAGCACTTCGCGATCTTCGGCCGGTGCACGGCCTGCACGGACCGGGCGGCGCAGGGCGGCGAGCGCGCCAAGGGGAACGAGTAGGACCGGCGCCGCTGGTCGTAGGCTGGCCCCATGCTGCGACATTCATCCGCCAGCCCTCTGCTGTCGCTGCCCGGCGCCGTCCCCGCCGAGGCCCCCGACGAAGGCGTCGCCGCGCACTACGGCGACCTGTTCCGGGAGCAGCGCGCCCTCGCCGACGGATCCGGCTTCGTGGACCTCTCGCACCGCGGCGTGCTGACCGTCAGCGGACCCGAGCGGCTGAGCTGGCTCCATCTGCTGCTCACCCAGCACGTCAGTGAACTCCCGCCCGGCCAGGCCACCGAGGCGCTGATCCTCTCCGCGCACGGCCATGTCGAGCACGCGCTCTACCTGGTCGACGACGGCGCGACGACCTGGATGCACACCGAGCCCGGCAAACAGGAGGCGGTGCTCGCCTATCTGGAGAGCATGAAGTTCTTCTACCGGGTCGAGGTCGCCGACCGCACCGGGGAGTTCGCCGTCGTCCACCTCCCGGCCGGCTCCATCACCGAGGCCCCCGAGGGCACCGTCGTCCGGGAGACCCCGCACGGCCGCGACGTCTTCCTGCCCCGCGCCGAGCTGGAGTCCTTCGCCGCGGCGCACGGGCCCGCGATCGGCGTCCTGGCGCTGGAGGCGCTGCGCGTGGAGGCGCACCGCCCGCGGCTGGGCCTGGAGACCGACCACCGCACCATCCCGCACGAGGTCGGCTGGATCGGCAGCGCGGTCCATCTCCAGAAGGGCTGCTACCGCGGCCAGGAGACCGTCGCCCGGGTCCAGAACCTCGGCAAGCCGCCGCGCCGTCTGGTCTTCCTCCACCTCGACGGCAGCGAGGTCCACCTCCCGCCGCACGGGACGCCGATCCGGCTGGCCGCGGACGGCGAGGAGGGCCGCCAGCTCGGCTTCGTCACCACCTCGGCCCGCCATCACGAACTCGGCCCGATCGCCCTGGCCCTGGTCAAGCGGAACGTACCGACCGACGCCCCCCTGATCGCGGGCACCACCGCGGCATCCCAGGAGGTCGTGGTCGAGCCATGACGGGGGGCAGGCCTCCGGGAATCGGTCCGGCCCGCCCGCTCCGTCCCGTTGCGGGCCGTGCCGCCGCGGTTCGTGCCGCCGCGGTTCGTGCCGTTGCGGGCCCGTTCCGTTACGAGCCGAGGAAACCGCCGCCCCGCCTCGCCCCGCACCGCCTCTCGCCCCGTTGTGGCTCGGGAATACCGCCCGCCCCTGCCCCGTTGTGGCCCCGCAGGGGGCCTTCGCGTCCCCTAGGGCATCCGTTCCCCCTCCCCCTACGAGCCGCCCGCCCCCCACGCCCCCTCAGACCTCGACGAGCACCGTGAACGGCCCGTCGTTCGTCAGCGACACCTTCATGTCCGCGCCGAACCGTCCGGTCGCCACCTGCGCGCCCAGCGCCCGCAGCTGGGCGACCACCTCGTCGACCAGCGGTTCGGCGACGGGGCCGGGGGCGGCGGCGTGCCAGGTGGGGCGACGGCCCTTGCGCGCGTCACCGTAGAGAGTGAACTGGCTGATCACCAGCAGCGGCGCCCCGTTGTCCGAGGAGGACTTCTCGCCCTGGAGGATCCGCAGCGTCCACAGCTTCCGGGCGAGCTGTGCGGCCTTCTCCGGGGTGTCGTCGTGCGTGACGCCCACCAGGGCGCACAGCCCCTCCCCGACGATCTCCCCGACCGTCTCGCCCGCCACGTCGACGCGTGCGCCGTTCACCCTCTGCACCACAGCTCGCATACCCGCCATGATGCCCGGCCGTCCCGGGCGCCCCGCGCGGGTACCCCCACAAGGGCCGTTCGAGTGCCATGGCCCTGCACACGGCCCGCACACAGTGGCACGATGCGTGCACGCGGTGCGTTTCACGGACACCATGCCCTGGATGCGGCACCGGACGAGGGGACGGAACGATCCATGACCACACTCGGCGCCGGCCGGACACCCGGCCCCGTGCCAACCGCCCGTACTGCACCGGCCGGCAGCCCGCCGCCGGCCCGCCCCGCCCCGCCGTCCGGCGGTACGAGACCGGCAGCCCCGGAGACCCCGACCGCCCCGGAGGCCCCGCACGCACCGACCACCACCACCCCGGCGCCGGCTCCCGCCGCGCCCGCCCGTACCAAGGACGACCCCATGCTCCAGGCAGGCCAGGCACCGAGTGCCCGCCCCCCGCAGCAGCGCGACCGCTTCCGGCCGGCCGGCTCGCCCGAGCTGTCCGGGCTGAGCCTGCCCGAACTGCGCGTGGTGCGCCGCGACTGCCAGCAGGAGGAGGCCGACCTCAGCTATCTGCGGCGGCTGCTGCAGGGCCGGATCGACATCCTGCGCGCCGAGACCGCCCGCCGCACCGGCTCGCACTCGCCGCTGCTGGACCGGCTGCCGGAGATCCTCACCGACCTGCCGTCGCGCCAGCGCTCGTCCGCGCGCCATGTGACGCTGGGCACCCCGCACAGCGAGGAGTACCGCCGGCTCGCCGACGAGATGCTGGGCGAGGTCGAGCTGTCGGACCTCACGGCCCGTACGGACGAGGAGTTGCAGGACGGGATGGGGCGGCTGATCCGCTACGAGCGGCAGATCTCGCTGCGCCGGCAGTCCCTTCAGCGCACGACCGACGATTGCAGTGCGGAAATCGCGCGAAGGTACCGTGAAGGCGAAGCACAAGTAGACGACCTGCTGTCCTGACCGGTCACGAGCCGCCTCCGGGGGAGCGGGTCCCCGTCTCCCGGAAGGCCGGCCGTGACCTCGTCGCAGACCTCGTCCTCGTCCACCCCGATATCCGAGCCGGCGCCGTCCGCGGCGACCGCCGTCCCGTCGGGTCCCGCGATCCCGTCGCCGGTGCTCGCCGAGGTCGTCCGCTCCGGCTTCGTCGAGGGGCGGCACCGGGGGTCGCTGGTGGTGCTGGCGGCCGACGGGAGCGTCGAGCAGGCGCTCGGCGACGTGGCCGCGCCGGTCTTCCCCCGGTCGTCGAACAAGCCGATGCAGGCGGCGGCGATCCTGCGGGCGGGCCTGGAGCTCTCCGGGGAGCGGCTGGCGCTGGCCGCGGCGAGCCACTCCGGCGAATCGTTCCACCTCGATCTGGTACGGACCATGCTCGCCGAGCACGGGCTCACCACCGAGCACCTCCAGACGCCGCCCGACCTGCCGCTGGACCCGGAGGAGGCGGAGCGCTACCTCGCCGCCGGCCACGTCCGCGAGCCGCTGGCCATGAACTGCTCCGGCAAGCACACCGCGATGCTCGCAGCCTGCGCGCTGAACGGGTGGCCGCTGGAGACGTACCTGGAGCAGGACCACCCGCTCCAGCAGCTGGTTCTGGACATGGTGCGCACCGCGGCCGCCGAGGAGGTGGCCCACATAGGCACCGACGGCTGCGGGGCGCCGCTGATGTCGCTGTCGCTGACCGGGCTGGCGCGGGCCTACCGCCACTTCGTCCTCGCCGAGCCGGGCACGCCGGAGCGGCGGGTGGCCGACGCGATGCGGGCCCACCCCGAGTACGTCGCGGGCACCCGCCGGCCCGACACCTGGCTGATGCGGGCCCTCCCCGGCACCCTCTCCAAGATGGGCGCCGAAGCGGTGCAGGCGCTGGCCCTGCCGGACGGACGGGCCGTGGCCTTCAAGATCGACGACGGTGCGGGCCGCACCCTGGGGCCGGTCCTGGCGCGGGTCCTTCGGGGCCTGGGCGTCGACGACCCGGTGCTCGCGCGCATCGAGGACGTGCCGCTGCACGGGGGCGGCAGCCGGGTGGGGGAGATCCGGGCGGCGTTCTGAGGCCGGAGGGCGCCGGGCGGGCGGCCCTGGGCCGGTGCTCAACCGGGTCGGAGCCCGGGCCGAGGGCTCGCGCGGGCCGGTGATCCGGTGGCCGGCGGCCCGCCGCGGCCCTGGTCGGGCGACCGGTCGCCGGCCCCGACCCGGCGGAATCCGCGCCCCCCGCATCCACCCCGCGGGGGGCCGGGAAAACCTACAGTGGCCGTGCATCCGTAACGCATCACGCGTACCCACGACCACAGCAGGAGGCCGGCGACCATGAGCGACGCGAATTCCGAGCCGCGGGGACCCGAGGCGATCGAGCACGCGCACGACCCCGAAGTGCTGCAGCTCGCGGCCAAGGTGTTCGACCTGGCACGGCACGGGGACACCGACACCGTCGCCGCCTATGTGGACGCGGGCGTGCCCGCCAACCTGACCAACGACAGGGGCGACTCCCTGGTGATGCTCGCCGCCTACCACGACCATCCGGCCACCGTGGAGGCCCTCCTGCAGCGCGGCGGCGACCCGGACCGCGCCAACGACCGGGGCCAGACGCCCCTCGCCGGCGCGGTGTTCAAGGGCGCGGACGAGGTCGTGAAGGTGCTGCTGGCGCATGGTGCCGATCCGGCCGCCGGGACGCCGTCGGCGATCGACACGGCCCGGATGTTCCAGAAGACGGAGCTGCTGAAGCAGTTCGGGGCGGAGTGACGGCGGCTGTTCGGGGCGGAGTGAGGGCAGCCGTTCGGGGCGGAGTGACGGCGGTCCGCGGCGCGGGGCGACGGACGGTACCGGGGCGAGTCACCCCCTCTCGCCCCGCCGTTCCCCGGCCGCTTGACCTCAAGCTCGATTGAGGTCTTAGCGTCATCGGCGTCGCACTCACCCCGCCACGAAGGGCCCGAGATGTCCGCACCGCGCTACACCCTCGCCGTGATCGTCGCCAGCACCCGTGAGGGCCGCTTCGCCCCCGTCATCACCGAGTGGTTCACCCGCCACATCAGCACCTCCCACCCGCAGCTGACCGTCGACGTCATCGATCTGGACGAGGTCCGGCCCTACGAACTCCGGTACGGCAGCGAGGAGTTCCTCGCCTACGCCAAGCGCGTCGAGCAGGCGGACGCGTTCGTGGTCGTCACACCGGAGTACAACCACTCCTTCCCGGCCCCGCTCAAGCACGCCGTCGACCTGCTGCACTCCGAGTGGCAGGCCAAGCCGGTCGGCTTCGTCTCGTACGGCGGGATCTCCGGCGGCCTGCGCGCGGTCGAGCAACTGCGGCTGGTGTTCGCCGAGTTGCACGCCACGACGATCCGGGAGACGGTCAGCTTCGCACTCTCCGGCGGCCTCTTCGACGAGGCGGGCCGGCTGCACGACCCGGTCCCGCCGGCCCAGGCCGCCGACGCCCTGCTGAACCAGCTGGCCTGGTGGGCGGTGGCCCTGCGGGAGGCGCGCCTAGCCCGCCCGTACGGCAACTGAGCCGGCGTCCTCGCGCCGGACGCCGCGCGGGCGGGCGTCCGGCTCCGCCCTCGATCACCGATCGCCGATCGCCGATACTGGACGCGGGGGCGCGCGCACCGGCGCGCCCGGTGGCGCGGCGCGGTCCGCGCGGGAACGCGAGGGGGATCGACGTGGGCGGGCGGAAGGGCCCCTACGAGTGCGGCCTGGACGCCGCCGTGGACGTCATCGGCGGCAAGTGGAAGGTGCTGCTGCTGTGGGCGCTGGCCCAGGGGCCCCGGCGGTTCGGCCGGCTGCGCCGGGAGCTGCCGGGGGTCAGCGAGAAGGTACTCGCCCAGCAGCTCCGCGAGTTGGAGGCGGACGGCATCGTCCACCGTGAGGTGTTCGACCAGGTCCCCCCGAAGGTCGAGTACACGCTGACCGAGCTGGGCACCTCGCTCAACGAGGCACTGGTGCCGCTGGGTGCCTGGGGTCTGCGGCACATGGCCCATCTGGAGGCCACCCATCCGCGGCGGCACCCGGACGGGGCGGCGTGAACGAGGGGCGAGACGCGTCGCCGACGGGCCCGGCGGGCTGCGCGCCGGTCGGCTCCCCAGGCGCCTCCCCAGGCCCCTCCTGCACCGCCCAGCCGTTGCCGTCCGGGTCGCTGAAGTAGACGAACGAGTTCCACGCGCCGCCGGGGCCGTCGGCGAGCGCCCCGTTCTCCACATGCCGGACGGGGCCGACCGGCACCCCGCGGGCGAGCAACTCCCCACGCGCCGCGGCCACATCGGGCACCACCAGCTGCACCCCCTGCACCGAGCCGGGCCGCGCCGGGGTCACGCCGTCGCCCGCGCCCAGGACGATCGAGCAGGCCGAGCCGGGCGGGGTGAGCTGGACGATCCGCACGCCGTCGTCGAGCCGGATGTCGAGATCGACGGCGAAGCCCACCTGCTCGCTGTAGAAGCGCTTCGCGCGTTCCACGTCGCTCACCGGAATCGGCACCAGTTCGAGCTTCCATTTCATGGTGTGTCGCCCGCCTCGGCCGGAGTGTGTCGGTCGCCCACCCTGGGCCGCCCGCCCTTGAGAGGTCTCCGCTCGCCTTTTCTGAGGTCTCTCGCCTTTTCAGAAGTCTAGGGAGGGCCGCGCGGCCACGCCTCCCGTACACCGACTCCGACGCCAACACCGACTCCGACGCAGACCATTGACGGGCTTCCGCACACCGGCCATTGACCGGCCTCGGCACGCCCGAACCATTGACGGAGTGAGTACTCACTCCGTACTCTGGCGTCATGTCGTCAGCGAACCGATCCACATCGACATCCACAGACAGCCAGCCAGCAGACACTCGGCCAACAGACAGTCGTCCACCCCGCCGCCGCGCCCCCGGTATGAGCGTCGAGCAGCGCCGAGCCATGATCGTCGCCGCCGCCCTCCCGCTGATCGCGGAGCACGGCGCGGCCGTCACCACCAGCCAGGTCGCCCGCGCCGCCGGGATCGGCGAGGCCACGGTCTTCCGCGCGTTCAAGGACAAGGACGAGCTGCTGGACGCCTGTGTGGCCGAGGCGGTGGGCGTCGACCACGTCCTGCGCGAGCTGGCCTCCGTCCCCCTCGACCAGCCCTTGACCGCCCGTCTCACCGAGGCCGCCGACGCCCTCTGCGCCCACATGGAGCGCATGGGCACCGTCGTCCGCAGCCTCTACGCCACCGGGCACCGCCGCGAGCGTCCGCATCCGCCGGAGCCCGATGCGGGCGAGGCGCCACCGGAGGACCCCCGGACCCGGTCCTTCCTCGCCATGCGGGACGCGGTGGTCGAGCTGATCGAACCGGACCGGGAGGCGCTGCGGCTGAGCCCCGAGCGGGTCGCCGCCGCCTTCCTGGGCCTGCTCTTCAGCCGGCTGCCGTCACCCGCCGGCCCGGCCCACGGACCGCTCGCCCCCGAGGAACTCGTCTCCGTGCTGCTCCACGGCACCCTCACCGACCCCCGGAGCGCCTGATGCCCGTCACCCTCAACCACACCATCGTCCCGGCCGCCGACCACCGCGCGGCGGCCCGCTTCTTCGCCTCGGTCATGGGCCTGCCGGAGCTTCCGCCGGACGGCCGCGACGGCCACTTCGCCCCGGTCCGGGTGAACGAGACGCTCACCCTGGACTTCATGGCCGTCCCGGACGCCCAGGGCCACCACCTGGCCTTCGACGTCGATCCCGAGACCTTCGACGGGATCCTCGACCGCCTCCGGTCGGCGGACATCCCCTTCGGCAACGAGCCGGGCCACCCGGACAACGGCCGGACCGACCACCCGCTGTGCGCCCGCGGCCTGTTCTTCCGCGACGCCGACGGCCATCTCTACGAGGTGATGTCACCGGCCCATTGGCTCACTTGTTGACGAAGGACAGGCTCGTCGCGTCGTAGCGGGTGCCGGCGACCCGGTCGGCGGGGGCCGCGGCGTCGATGGCGGCGAGCTCCTCGGTGGAGAGCCGCACCTCCAGGGCCGCGAGGTTCTCCTCCAGGTACTTCTGGCGACGGGTGCCGGGGATCGGCACGACGTCCTCACCCCGATGCTGCACCCAGGCCAGCGCCAACTGGCCGGTGGTGACGCCCTTTTCGGCGGCCAGCTTCTCCAGCGTCGCCACGATCGCGAGGTTCTGCTCCAGGTTGCCGTCGGCGAAGCGCGGCTGGGTGCGGCGCAGATCCGACTCCGGCAGGCCCTCCACCGAGGTGTAGCGGCCCGTCAGGAACCCGCGGCCGAGCGGCGAGAACGGCACCAGACCGATGCCGAGCTCACGGCAGACCGGCGCGATCTCCTGCTCCAGTTCGCGGGTCCACAGCGACCACTCGCTCTGCAGCGCGGCGATCGGGTGGACCGCGTGGGCCCGCCGGACGGTCTCCGCGCTCGCCTCGGAGAGGCCGAGGTGGCGCACCTTGCCCGCGGCGACCAGCTCGGCCATCGCGCCGACGGTCTCCTCGATCGGCACGTCGGGGTCGACGCGGTGCTGGTAGTAGAGGTCGATGTGGTCGACGCCGAGCCGGCGCAGCGAGGCGTCGCACGCCTCGCGTACATAGGCGGCGTCACCGCGGATCTTCGTCGGCTCACCGAGGCGGTTGGCGAAGCCGAACTTGGTGGCCAGCACCACCTCGTCGCGCCGCCCGGCGATCGCCCGGCCGATCAACTCCTCGTTGTGGCCCGCCCCGTAGAAGTCGGAGGTGTCCAGCAGGGTGATGCCGAGGTCGAGCGCGTGGTGGAGGGTCGCGATCGACTGGGCGTCGTCCGAGGCGCCGTAGCCGTGGCTCATCCCCATGCACCCGAGCCCCTGCGCCGACACCGCGAGCCCCCCGAGGTGGCGGGTGGGAATCTCCATCATGCTGCTGCCTCCTGGCCGTACGACGAACGGGAAGAGCCGAGGAGGGAACGGACTGCCGCCGCCCCTCGACCCGTTCATGACGGTAGGAGTTGGAGTGCACTCGAAGTCAACCGATCTTGATGGGGCACATCAGCCGTCGGCGCCCGGTCAGTCGTCGGCGCCCGCTATGGCGCGCAGAGCCCGGCAGTGCGCGGCGAAGGCGGTCCGGCCGTCCGCCGTGAGGGCGAGCCAGGTGCGCGGGCGCTTGCCGACATAGCCCTTGGTGACGGCGACATAGCCGGCCTTCTCCAGGGTGGCGACCTGCCGCGACAGCACCGAGTCGCTCACCTCGACCGTGTCGCGGACGAACGCGAACTCGGCCTTCTCGGCGGCCGCCAGGGTCGCCACGATGGAGAAGCGGACCGGGGCGTGGATGACCTCGTCCAGGCCGTGGCGCGGATGGCTGCCGGCAGCGGAAGTCTTGTGCGCCTCCGTCACCTCCGGGCCTCCAGATATCCGCCTATGAGGCCGGGGAGGGCAACGGCCACGGCGCCTGGCACCCACCAAGCCGCCACTCCCTGAAAGAAGATGAGTCCGGGGATGAACACCGCCCCATAGAGCAGGCCCCAGAAGCCCATCATGGCGGCCATCCGCCTTCCGTACCCTTGCCGGACGACGGGCCGCCGACCCGCGTAGACCCCCAGTCCTGCCATGGACACACCCAAGATCGCACCGCTGAACGACGCCCCGAACGGGGCTTTCAGCAGCCCTGCGGCGAGCATCTGCAGCCCCGTGGCACAGCCGAATCCGACCTGATACCACACGAACCACTTCGCGCTCTTGCGGACCGTTGCCCCCAACTCCGCCGCGCGGGCCAGCGCCGCCGCCGCATCGCCGGACGCGCACTCCCCCATACCCATGCCCATCCCCCTCATCAGCCCTGCCCCCTGCCATCGCTCACGCTTTCGACACTCACCATGCTGACAAGAACTTTCCAAAGTGACAAGTACTTTCTGCGTAAGCCGGCCTGACGCTGCGACGGGCGGGCCGCTCCCCTTCTGACCGTTGATCACCAGGTCGGGTACTGTGGCTCCGGCCGTCGGCGGCCCGGGTGTGGTTGCCGGCGGGTTCCGCGTTCGCCCGTGTACGCAGCGGCCCCGAGGAGGTGAGACCGATTTCCCGCCAGTTCCGGCAGGTGCTCCCGGCTCACGTCCGTGCCTCCGTCCCTCTCAGGTGACCGCCCGACATCCGTGACCCGGGAAGCGCCCTCGGCATCCCGAAAGGCTCACCACCATGTCGTCGTCCCCGTCGTCATCCCCATCGTCGTTCCGGTCGTCATCCCTGTCGTCGCCCCTGCCCGCGCTCCCGTCCGCCGTCGTCACCCGACTCCGTGCCGCCGGCTGCGTCTTCGCCGAGGACGAGGCCGCGCTGCTCGTCGCCGCGGCCCGCACACCGGAGTGCCTGGCCGCCATGGTGGAGCGGCGGGTGGCCGGCCATCCCCTGGAACACGTCCTCGGCTGGGCCGAGTTCGGGGGCCTGCGGGTGCGCGTGGACCCCGGGGTCTTCGTGCCGCGCCGGCGCACCGAGTTCCTGCTCGGGCGGGCCGTCGCCCTCGGGCGGGCCGCCGCGCGGCGCGGGCGGCGCCCCGTCGTGGTCGACCTGTGCTGCGGCTCCGGCGCCGTCGGGGCCGCGCTGGCCGCGGCACTGGGCACGGTCGAACTGCACGCCTGCGACATCGAACCGGCCGCGGTGCGCTGCGCCCGCCACAATGTGGCCGCGGCCGGCGGCCGGGTCCACGAGGGCGACCTGTTCGACCCGCTGCCCGTCGGCCTCCGGGGACGGATCGACGTCCTGACGGCGAACGTCCCCTACGTCCCCACCGAGGAGGTCGGCCTGCTGCCGCCGGAGGCCCGGGAGTACGAGCCGCTGGTGGCGCTCGACGGCGGCGCGGACGGGCTGGACGTGCTGCGGCGGGTGGCGGCGGAGGCGCCCCGGTGGCTGGCACCGGGCGGCCACCTGCTCGTCGAGACCGGTGAGCGGCAGGCGGAGCGGGCCGTCGCGGCCTTCCGCCGCAGCGGGCTGCTCCCCCGCGTGGCCGCCTCCGACGAGTTCTGCGCCACGGTCGTGATCGGCACCCGCCCGCCCGCCGCGGCCGGAGTGGAAACCCTCTGAGCATTGTCGGTGGCGCGCCGTACGGTGGTCGTATGGCTTCGATGAGCTACGACCGCCACTGTGCCGAAATCGTCGCCCAGACCGCCCTGTTGAGGACCCGGGTCGAGGGTGCGGACCTCTCCGCGCCGGTGCCCACCTGCCCTGGTTGGACCCTCGCCCGGCTGCTGCGCCATCTGGGCGGGGCGCACCGCCGGGCGGAGACGCTCGTCCGGACGAGAGCGACCGGCCCGGTCCCCGAGGGTCTGGTTCCCGAGGGGCCGGTCCCCTACGGCCCCCCGGCCTGCGACGTCCCCGGTCCCGTCGACGGGGACGGGACCGGGGACGGGGACGGGTCGACACTCGGCGCCTGGCTGACGGAGGGCGCCGGACGGCTGGCCGACACCCTGCGCGCCGCCGGCCCCGAGTCGGCAGTGCCGGCGTCGGGCCCGGGCGGGACGCCGGCGTTCTGGGCCCGGCGGATGGCGCACGAGACGGTGGTGCACCGCGCGGACGCCGCCTTCGCCACCGCACAGGCCCCGGACGGCCCGGCCATCGCCGACCGCCCGTTCGCGGTCGTGGAGGACGTCGCCGTGGACGCCCTCGACGAGTGGATGTCCTTCGGCTCCCTGCCGGCGGTGCTGGAGCGCGGTCCCCGCATATCCGCCTTCCTGGGCACCGGCCGCACCCTCCGCCTCCAGGCCACCGACGGCACCCCCGAGGCCGCCGCGGACTGGCTGGTCGGCTTCGACGCCGACGCCCTCACCTGGCACCGGCCGCCCTCCCCCGCCCTTCTCGCCACACCGGCCACCACCACCGTCCGCGGCGCGCTGAACGATCTGCTGCTGCTCGTCTACGGCCGGCTCCCCGCCCGCGGCCCCGCCCCCGCCCCGGTCGCCGCCGGCACCGGACCGGTGGAGATCCTCGGCGAGGCCCCGCTGCTCGACGCCTGGCTGGAGGCCGTCGGCTGCTGGCTCAGGGAGTGAGGGGGCACGGGGAGTGAGAGGGCGCGGGGCCGCGCGACAGGACGTCAGGCATCAGACATCAGGCATCAGGCATCAGGCATCAGGCCAGAGTTCTCCCTGGCGGTCCGCCACCACGGCCGCGATACGGGCCAGCGCCTCAGCGGCGGGGAGCGGTGCCGGGCGGCGGCCGTCGCGCAGGCGGAGGGCGACGAGGTCGGCGGGGGCCTCGCGGGGGCCGATGACGGCCTGGTAGGGGACGTGCCGGGCGGCGCGGATCCGGGCGCCGAGGGTGCCCTGGGCGGGGCCGGCGAGTTCGGCGCGCAGGCCGCGTTCCAGGCAGCGCCGCACGAGCCCTTCGGCGTGCGGCAGTTCGTCCTCGGAGACCGGGAGCACCGCGAGCTGCACGGGGGCGAGCCAGGCCGGGAAGGCGCCGCCGTGCTCCTCGATGAGGTGGGCGACGGCGCGTTCGATGCTGCCGATGACGGCGCGGTGGACCATCACGGGCCGGTGCCGGGCGCCGTCGGGGCCCACGTAGGACAGGTCGAAGCGGCGCGGCTGGTGGAGGTCCACCTGGACGGTGGAGAGGGTGGCCTCGCGGCCGGCGCGGTCGGCGATCTGCACATCGATCTTGGGCCCGTAGAAGGCGGCCTCGCCCCCGGCGGCCTCGTAGTCCACCCCGGAGCCGTCCAGGACCTCGGTCAGCAGGGCCGACGCGCGCCGCCACATCGCGGGATCGGCGACGTACTTGCCGCCCTCGCCGGGGAGCGAGAGGCGGTATCGGGCAGCACGGATGCCGAGGTCGGCGTAGGCGCGGCGGATCAGGTCCAGGGCCGCGCGGGCCTCGTCGGCGACCTGGTCGAGGGTGCAGAAGATGTGCGCGTCGTTGAGCTGGATGGCGCGGACGCGGGTGAGGCCGCCGAGCACCCCGGAGCGCTCCGAGCGGTACATTCCGCCCAACTCGGCGATGCGCAGCGGGAGTTCGCGATGGCTGCGGGAGCGTGCGCGGTAGATGAGGGCGTGGTGGGGGCAGAGGCTGGGGCGCAGTACGACCTGTTCGCCGCCGAGGTCCATGGGCGGGAACATGTCGTCGCGGTAGTGGTCCCAGTGCCCGGAGATCTCGTACAGCTCGCGTTTGCCGAGGACCGGCGAGTAGACGTGCCGGTATCCGGCGCGGCGCTCGGTCTCGCGGATGTACTCCTCCAGGGCGTGCCGCACCGCGGCGCCGTCCGGCAGCCAGTAGGGCAGTCCGGCGCCCATCAGCGGATCGGTGTCGAAGAGGTCCAGCTCGCGGCCGAGCCGACGGTGGTCGTGGACGGGGGTGGCATTCATCGTGGTCTCCTCGCGTGGTGTACGGGCGGCGAGTGACCACACGGCGAAGCCCCGGGGCACTCGCCCCGGGGCTTGACGACTCGGAAGTCAGCGGTCAGCGCGCCGGGACTGGCTCCGGCGTCGTCGTGAAGAACAGACCTGCGCGCTGCATGCGGCAGACCGTAGCAGGGCACCCCCGGCGCCCGCACCGGATTTCTCATGCGACGAGGTGCGGTCAGGCGATGAGGTCCGTCAGGCGATGAGGCGCGGTCAGGCGATGAGGTGCGGCACGAAGCGGGCGTACGCGTCGGTGACCAGCCCGGCCGATTCGCGGATGCCGAGCCCGGCCGCCTCGTCGTCGACGACCCAGGCGCCGAGCACCACCCGGTTGCCGTCGAAGTCCGGCAGCGGCGCCAACTCCTGGTAGCAGCAGGGTTCGTCGCGCCGGACGGCGGCGGTCCCCGGGGGGTGGACGGTGACCCCTTCGCCTTCCCTTCCCAGCAGCGGTTTGGCGACGTAACCGGGGCCGGCGGGCAGGTCGCGGGGGCCGTCCAGATAGGCGGGCAGGAGGTTGGGGTGGCCGGGGAAGAGTTCCCAGAGGACCGCCAGCAGCGCCTTGTTGGAGAGCAGCATCTTCCAGGCGGGTTCGATCCAGAGGGTGGAGCCGGTGGCGCCGCCGTTGTCGAGGGTGTCCAGGACGTGCGGGCCGAAGGCGTCGGTGGTCAGCCACTCCCAGGGGTAGAGCTTGAAGCAGGCACGGACGAAGCGCAGCCGCTGGTCGACGAAGCGGCCGGAGAGCCGGTCCCAGCCGATCTCCTCCATGGCGATCGCCTCGGTGGCCAGGCCCGCCTGTTCGGCCGTCTCGCGCAGATAGGCGACGGTCATCAGGTCCTCGCCCAGCTCGTCGGCGGCCGAGTGCGCGAAGTGCAGCGGTGCGCCGGGCGGCAGCAGCGCCGCCTGCCGCTTCCAGGCGGCCACCAGCCGTTCGTGCAGCGAGTTCCACTGGTCGGCGGCCGGGAAGCGGTCCTCCATCCAGAACCACTGCGGGCTGGCGGCCTCCACCAGGGAGGTGGGGGTGTCGGCGTTGTACTCCAGCATCTTGGCCGGGCCGGTGCCGTCGTAGCGGAGGTCGAACCGGCCGTAGACGGAGGGGAGTTCGGCGCGGCGGTGCCATGCCTCGGCGACCTTGGCGGTCAGGCGCGGATCGGTGAGGCCGAGGTCGGCGAACCGGTCGTGGGCGACGATGTGCTCGGCGGCGGCCAGGCACATGCCGTGCAGTTCCTCGACGACCTCCTCCAGGGCGTCGATCTCGGCCGCCGAGAAGGAGTAGTACGCGCTCTCGTCCCAGTAGGGGCGCAGCGAGTCGTCGGGGTAACGGGTGAGCGGGTAGATGAGCCCCTGGGCCTCGACGATGTTCTGCCAGTCGGGGCGGGGCTCGATGGTGCGGCGGCGCATCCGGCGTCAGCCGCCCGAGGAGCCGTGTCCGGAGCCGAAGCCCCCGCGGGTGACGGCGGCGCTCTTGTCGAACGTGCCGCCCTTGGCGTAGCGGCCGGAGCCGCCGGAGCCGTAGTACCAGCGGCCGGACGCGGTGGTCCCGCCCGGCGAGGAGCACTGCGCCGGGCTGAGCACGCGGTATCCGTGGGCGCTGTCGTAGCTCCTGGGGTCCACGCAGCGCTTGTCCGGCTCCGATCCGCAAGAGGTGAGGGCCGCAGCCAGCGCCCCCATGCCACCGAGGACGACCGTGCCGGAGCGCAGCCGCCGCCGTATCTGTCCTGATTCCGCCTTGCGCACCATGGCGACCCCCGTCTGTCCGTACGCGAACGATCCCTGTCGCCCGCCACCCTAGGCGCCCGCCCCGCGGCCCGATACGGCGGGCCGGTACCCGTCCCGACGCAGCGGTCCGGCGCCCGTCCGTGAGGATGTGACCGGTCGAGGTAGTTGTCACTCGGGGTGGTGGCCGACCTGGAGTTTCAGGCAGTTCTGAGCGCGGTGGTTGTCACCATTCGGTCGTTCTGTCTGCCGTCTTCTCGCACTTTGCGCGCTTGTTGTCACCAAGATCGGGTCTTGCCGGTGGTGTCGGCCGGCGGGCCGGTTCCGCACGCTCGACGGTTCCCCCTCCCGGCCTGTCACGCGGCCTGCCCGGTCGCGGCCAGTACCAGTTCGCGGACGGTGATCCGCTGTGGTTGCTCGTAGACCCAACGCACCGCCTCCGCGATCTCATCGGCCGTCGGCAGTTCTACCGCGTCCTTGAATGCCTGGTAATCGGCCTTGGCGGCCTCGTCGGTGGTGTGCGACAGCAGGTCCGTACGGACCGCGCCCGGGGCGATGGTCACCACCCGCACTCCGTGCGCGGCGACCTCCTCGCGCAGGCTCTCCGAGATCGCGTGCACCGCGGCTTTGGTGCCGCTGTAGACGGTGTGCTTCGGGTAGCTCTTGAGACCTGCCACCGAGCCGATGTTGATCACCGTGCCGGTTCCACGGTCGACCATGCCGGGCAGTACCGCGGCAACACCGTTGAGCAGGCCGCGCACGTTCACGTCCACCATCTGGTCCCATTGCTGCGCTGGTTGGGCGGCGACCTCGCCGAGCAGCATCGTCCCGGCGTTGTTCACGATCGCATCGGCGGGACCGAAGGCGGCCTCAGCCTCGGCGACCGCGGCGGCCACCGCGGAGCGGTCGGTGACATCAACCGCCCGCGCCAGCACGTGGGGTAGGCCCAGGCCGGTGAGCCGGTCGAGACGACGGCCGAGCAGCAGGAGCGGGTGACCGCGGTCGGCGAAGGCGCGTGCGGTGGCCGCGCCGATGCCCGAACCGGCGCCGGTGATGACGATGAGCGGCTGTGCCATGGCGTGCTCCATTCCTCATGACTTCTGGATACCGCCTCCGGGCGGGACCTGCGGAGGTGACGTCATCAACCCTGCTCGTGCGGCGACTTCCGAACAATGCCGAACCCCGCAACGATCGATAACCTGAGGATTATGGAAAGCCGTGAGATCGAGATCTTCCTGACGCTCGCCGAGGAACTGCACTTCGCGCGCACCGCCGAGCGGCTGCTCGTCTCGCAGGCCCGGGTCAGCCAGACCATCAAGAAGCTGGAGCGCCGGTTCGGCACCGCGCTGTTCGAGCGGACCAGCCGGCGGGTCGCCCTCACCCCGGTAGGCCGTCGCCTCCAGGACGACATCGGCCCGGCGTTCGCACGTATCCAGGAAGGTATCGCGCGTGCGACCGAGGCCGGTCGGGGTGTTGCCGGACCGCTGCATGTGGGCTTCTCCGGGGCGCTCCAGGGTGACCTGGTGCTCTCCGTCCAGGCCGCCTTGCGCGCCGGCAACCCCGAGTGCGAGGTGCGACTCCATGAGGTCCCCGAAGGCGATCCGTACGGCCCTCTCCGGTCCGGCGAGGCTGACCTGGCCATCGTCCGATTCCCCGTCAGCGAGCCGGACTTGACTGCCGGGCCGGTGCTGATATCCGACGCCGTGATGCTCGCCGTGCCCGCCCGCCACCGGCTGGCCCGCCGCGACGCGGTCGGCGCAGGCGACCTCGCCGGCGAGAGCGTGCTGCCGGCCGGCTCGCTCCAGGAGACGTTGGCCCGGGTCGGCGCCGGCCATGGCGTCCATCCCGTCCCGAGCCAGACAGCGGTGTACCAGACCCGCCCGACGATCGCTTTTGTCCCCTATCCGGACGCGCCACCCGCCGAGTTCGGTGCGGTATGGCGGACAGCGGCGGACAACGCCCGGATCCGCGCCTTCGTCGCCGCCGCCGCTGCCCTGGTGCGTACGGAAGGCGGCCCCGCACAGGTCTGTGGAGCCTGCCGAGCCGACGCCATCAGCCCCGCGCCTCGGTGAACGCGTGGCGGATCGTCCGGCGCCCACGGACGCAGACACTGAACGAGTGCTTCGTCCGCTGATCGAAGAAGAAGGCAGTCCGGGGCAGCGGGCCGGCGCCCGTCCGTGAGGAACACGCCACTCTTGCTAGCGCTTGCTTGCAATAGTTAGCACTACCGTGCAGTATCGATACATGGCATCACTCAACGTCGGCAATCTCGGCGAGTTCCTGCGGGAGCAGCGGCGCACCGCGCAGCTGAGCCTGCGGCAGCTGGCGGATGCCGCGGGGGTGTCCAACCCGTACCTCAGCCAGATCGAGCGCGGTCTGCGCAAACCGAGTGCGGAGATCCTCCAGCAGCTCGCCAAGGCACTGCGGATATCCGCCGAGACGCTGTACGTCCAGGCCGGAATCCTGGACGAACGGCGCGTCCCGGACGGCTCCGGGGTGCAGACCGCGATACTCACCGACCCGTCGCTGAACGAGCGGCAGAAGCAGGTTCTGCTGCAGATCTACGAGTCCTTCCGCAAGGAGAACGGGCTCGGCGGCGGCGTCCCGGACGGCGGCACCGCGCCCCGGTCCGGAGACGGGCCCGAGGACGGCGACCACCCCCATGAGACAGAGGCCGACGGCGGCCCGCACGCCACCTGAGCAACCCCATTCGTTTCCAGGAGGAACCACGTCATGGCCATCACCACCGATGACCTCCGCAAGGCCCTGACCGACGCGACCCCGCTGTACGTCCTGGCCGGTACCGCCGACCTGGCCGCCGAGAAGCTGGGCGAGGTGCCGCAGCTGGTCGAGAAGATCAAGGCCGAGGCGCCCAAGCGCATCGAGTCCGTCCGCAGCACCGACCCCAAGGACATCCAGGCCCTGGTCACCAAGCAGGCCAAGGAGGCCCAGGAGTGGCTGACCCAGCTGCTGGGGTCGCTGGACGGGGACGTGAAGAAGGTCCGCGACCAGGCACAGGAGCTGGCGCTGCGCGGCGTCGGCCGGGCCGCCGAGGTCGCCGTGCAGGCCCGCGAGACCTACGACGAGCTGGCCGAGCGCGGCCGCGGTGCGGTGCAGACCTGGCGCGGCGGCGCCGCCGAGCAGGTCGAGGAGCTGGCGGTGGCGATCGAGCCGGAGCCGGCGCGCAAGGCCGAGACCAAGAACGGCGCGGAGACCGGCGGCCGCGCCAAGACCGTGCCGGCCAACGGCACCCGCCCCGAGGCGAAGGCCACCGCCTCCACCGAGCCGAAGGCCGCCGGGGCGAAGAAGCCGGCCGCCCAGCGCAAGCCCGCCGCGGGCCCGGCGAAGAAGAGCACCCCGCCGTCGTCGGCGAAGTGAGCCGCCGGTGAGCAGCGGCCATCGGGCGGGCCGGGCACTTCCCACGTGCCCGGCCCGTTGTCCCGGTACGGTGGGGCTCCAGGACCCACACGACCCCGATGACAGCCCGACTCCCAGGGCGAACGGCTAACGGCAGGTGGACGGCGTGCTGATTGACGGATTCCAGAGCATTCTGAGCTGGGTTCAGCTCGCCCTCGGCGTCTATTCCGCCGTGATGCTGATCGACGCGGCAACCCGCCGCGAGGACGCCTACCGCGCGGCCGACAAGCAGAACAAGGGCATGTGGCTGATCTTCCTGGGCCTGGCCACCGCGCTGCTGTTCCTGCTGCCGATGCTCTCGTTCCTGCCGATCATCGGCGTGATCGCGGTGATCGTCTACACCGTCGACGTCCGGCCGGCGCTGCGCGCGGTGGCCGGTGGCGGCCGCGGCCCGCGCCGCGGCTCCAGCTCGGACGGCCCCTACGGGCCGTACAACGGCGGCCGGTAGATGACTCACCCCTGGATGAGTGAGCCATCCAGAGCCGTCGTCCCCCCGGTCCGGCCGGGCCCGTCTCCGCTCCGGGCCCGGCCGGACCGGGTCGGCTAGCGCCGGTCCAGCAGCAGGACCGCCACATCGTCCGTGAGTTCGCCGCCGTTGAGGGCGCGGACCTCGCGCACCGACTCCGCCAGCAGCTCCTCGCCGTGCAGGCCGTTCGCCATCTGGCGGGCGACGAGCTCGGTCATGCCCTCCTGGCCCAGGCGCCGGTTGCCCTCGCCGATGCGGCCCTCGATGAGGCCGTCGGTGTACATCAGCAGGCTCCAGGCGGCGCCCAGCTCGACCTGGCGCCGCGGCCAGCGGGCCTCCGGCAGCAGCCCGAGCGCCGGGCCGCCGAACTCGTACGGCAGCAGTTCGGGCCGTTCCCCGGCGCGGGCCAGCAGTGGCGCGGGGTGGCCGGCCAGGCACACCCCGGCCCGGTGGCCGTCCTCGGAGATGTCGACGGTGCAGAGCGTCGCGAAGATCTCGTCGTCGGAGCGCTCGTTCTCCAGCACCTTCTGGAGGGTGGCCAGCAGCTCGTCGCCGTACAGCCCGGCGAAGGTCAACGCCCGCCAGGCGATGCGGAGTTCGACGCCGAGCGCGGCCTCGTCGGGGCCGTGGCCGCAGACGTCGCCGATCATGGCGTGGACGGTGCCGTCCGGAGTGCGGACGGTGTCGTAGAAGTCGCCGCCGAGCAGGGCACGGCTGCGGCCGGGCCGGTAGCACGCCGCGAAGCGCAGCTCGGAGCCGTCGAGCAGCGGGGTGGGCAGCAGGCCACGCTCCAGGCGGGCGTTCTCCTCGGCGCGCAGCCGGGACTCGGTGAGCTGGCGCTGGGCGAGGTCGGCGCGCTTGCGTTCCACGGCGTAGCGCACCGCGCGGCTGAGCACCTTGCCGTCCAGTTCGTCGCGGAAGAGGTAGTCCTGGGCGCCCACCCGCACCGCGTCGGCGGCCCGCTCGGCGTCCGTCTCGCAGGTGAGGACGACGACGGCCTTCGAGGGCGCCAGGCGCAGCACGGCCCGCAGGGCGGCCAGCTCGTCGCCGGAGGCGCCGGCGGCATTGGGCTCCTCGCGGCCGTGCGGCTCGGTGGGGGTGAGGTCGAGCAGGATGCAGTGCACGTCGTCGGTGAGCAGCCGCTCGGCCTCGGTGAGGTTGCGGGCGGTGCGCAGCCGGACCTTGCGGCCGGCCCAGTCCCACATCTCCGGGACGTGGCTGTTCGGGTCCTCGCCTATGAGGAGCAGGGTCAGCCCCTGGGCGGGCGGCTCGGACGGGGGGACCGGCAGCGGCTCGGCGGCGGCCGGGGCGTCGAATGTGGCGGATGTGGCGGAGAACACGGTGCCGTTCGCCGGGTCGGGCGCATGACCGGGCGCCGGGCGGGCAGCGGTCCGTCCGGCCGGGAGCCGGTGGTCCGCGGCCGGGCGCGGCAGCTCGGCCGCCGGCAGGTCCCGGGGCAGCGGGGCGGAGGCGACGGGCGTCCGGGGCGCCTCGGGCACGGTCCGCGGCGGGTGGGAAGCCCCGGAGCAGCCCCCGTGCGCCGGCATGCCGACGGCGGCGGCGCGGGCGGTCTCCGCGCAGCCGGGGTCCACCGGTCCTGCCTGGTGCGGCAGCACGTCCGTCCGCGGGCGCGGTACGGGTACGGGCATGGGTCTGCTTCCTTCCCTCCCCCCGAGGGGTGCGGCGGCATGCCGACCGGCACACCGCCGTGCCCGGTCCGCTCCCGCTCGTCGGTCGGCTGAGCGGGGGCGCCATCGGGCATCGAAGGGCGACCATAGCGTCCGGACCACGGGGCATGGAATGCCCTTTGGCACGCGGCCTTCGTCATATGCCAGAGCCGAGCGGGCATTTCACCTGCGAAGGCCGGGAGGGGGAATGACGAACATCACCCCGGCCGGACGCATTCCGCTGTCGGACAGCTACCACGGCACTACGGAAAGACATCCTGCGGCCGCTTCCACGGACCCGCTCTTCGGAATTCAACAATCCGGCCGCGCTACGCCATCCGGCGCCGCCCCGCATTCCGCGCATTCCGCTCGCCCGGAACGGAAAAGCGCGGAAGCGGTGGGTGGAACGGAAGGGGCGGAGGGCACGGAAGGCGCGGCCGGAGAATGTCCGGAATCTTTCCCTGCGGCCGTCGGGGCGGCATGGGCGGCGTCCGCTCAGCGGGCCCGGTCGCCGTCCGGGCGGACGACGCCCAGGATGGGCATCGAGCCGGCGCCGGTGAGCGTCACCTGCCGGCCGGGCCGCGGGGCGTGCACGATCGCGCCGTCACCGACGTACATCCCGACATGGCTGGCGTCGGAGAAATAAATGATGAGGTCGCCCGGCCGCATATCCTTGAGTGCCACCCGGGGCAGCTGCCGCCACTGTTCCTGCGAGGTGCGCGGAATCGTCCGCCCGGCGGCCTGCCAGGACCGCAGGGTCAGTCCCGAGCAGTCGAAGGTGTCCGGGCCCACCGCACCCCAGACGTAATCCTTGCCGATCTGCGAAGTGGCGTACGAAATCGCCTTCTTGCCCTGCTCGGAGGCTTTGCTGGTGATATCCCGGAGTACGCCGGAGTCGAGCCATTTCTGCTGGGCGAGCAGGGCCTGGTCGTCCTCCAGTTTCCGCAGCCGTTCCTTTTCCTTGGCGGCCAGCCGGGATTCCAGCTCTTTCGCCGCGTCGATCCGGTTGTTGATCTCCGTGCGGGCGGCGTCCTTCTTCCTGAGGTCGGCCTCCAGCTGCTCCCAGCGGTGACTGGCGTCCCGGGCGTAGCCCTGCAAGTCGTTCTGGAGGTGCGCGAGTTGGCTGATCACGCCCTTGACGGCCTGTTGCCCCTTGCGGGCCAGATCGGCATTGGCGAGGAAGGTCTCGGGGTCGGGGCTGAGCAGCAGCTGAGCCTCCGGGGGAATGCCGCCGGTGCGGTACTGGGCGCTGGCCAGCGCACCGGCGCGGCGCTTGAGGGCGGCCAGCCGCTGCTGGCCGGAGTCGATGGTGCGGGCCAGCTGGACGATCTTCTTCTGCTGGAGCCGGACCCGCTCCTCGGCGGCGTTGTAGTCCTCGGTGGCCCGCTCCGCGGTGCGGTAGAGGCCCTCGATCTCCTTGCGCACCTGGTCGAGGTGGCGGGCCTCGCCGTCGGGGGGCGGCACCGGGTCCGGGGACCGCTGCGCCGCCGTGGCCGTCCCGCCGAGCAGTCCCGTGGCGCAGAGGACGACCGCGGTGCAGACCGCCAGCCGGCCGCCCCGTAGGCCCCACCCCTCACCCGCGTCCCGAACGCCCTGTTGTGCCCCCTGGCTCCCCACCAGTCACCTCCGGTCGTTCCGCACCGATTCGTGTGCTCGCCTTCGGCGCGGATGCTGCCATACCGGCCGGTAATCCAACAGAGCGACGGGCCGGTTGGCGGAGGGGAAAGGGGGACGTCCACCCGGAACCAGGCACTCCGGGCGGCGCCGCCCACCGGGAACCGGGCGCTCCCCGGCGGCGCTTCACGACCGCGCCCCGCCCCTGCACACGCCCCGGAAACGGCCGCCCGCGCCGGTTGCCCAGGGCAGGCCCTGGCACCGCACTCAGACGACGGCCGAGGTTCACCGCACGTTCACTCCGCCCCATCGGCCGCTTCACCTGATGTGCCTAATTTCGGCCGTGCTCGGTGCGCGTCACGCCGGAAGCGGCGAGGCGGCACCGCCTCGTCCTGTCACACCCCGCACGCCGCGGAATCGGCGCGCACCAGGAAGGAACTCTCGACAGTGAAGCTTCAGCGCAAGAACCGGGTTCGCGCCCTCGCCGTTGGCGCTCTCGCCGTCTCCGGTGCCCTGGCCCTGACCGCGTGCGGCTCCGACAACACCTCCGGGGGCAGCGGCGGCGGCGCCGGCTCCGCCAAGGCCGCCAACATCAAGTGCGACGGCAAGGGCAAGCTGCTCGCCTCCGGCTCCTCGGCGCAGAAGAACGCGATGGACGTCTGGGTGCAGAACTACGCGGGCGCCTGCCAGGGCACCGAGATCAACTACCAGCCCACGGGCTCCGGCGCCGGTGTCACCACCTTCCTCCAGGGCCAGACCGCCTTCGCCGGCTCCGACTCCCCGCTCAAGCCCGAGGAGATCACCAAGTCGAAGACGCTCTGCAAGGGCGGCCAGGCGATCGACCTGCCGATGGTCGGCGGCCCGATCGCGGTCGGCTACAACGTCCCCGGCGTGGACAGCCTCGTCCTCGACGCGCCGACCCTGGCGAAGATCTTCGACTCGCAGATCAGCAACTGGAACGACCCCGCGATCAAGAAGCTCAACCCGGGCGCCAAGCTCCCCGACCTGAAGATCCAGGCGTTCCACCGCTCCGACGACTCGGGCACCACCGACAACTTCACCAAGTACCTCAAGGCGGCCTCCGGCGGCGCCTGGAAGCACGAGCCGGGCAAGAAGTGGGAGGGCACCGGCGGCCAGGCGGCGTCCGGCTCGGCCGGCGTCTCCTCGCAGGTCAAGCAGACCAGCGGCGCGATCTCCTACTTCGAGCTGTCCTACGCCACCGCCGGCAAGATCCCGACGGTCAAGGTCGCCACCGGCGCCAAGGCCCCGGTCGAGGCCACCGTCGACAACGCCTCCACGGCGATCGCCGCGGCCAAGCCGGCCGGCCAGGGCAACGACCTCGCGCTCAAGCTCGACTACGCCACCAAGGCCGAGGGCGCCTACCCGATCACCCTGGTGACCAACGAGATCGTCTGCGACAAGGGCAACAAGGCCGACACCCTGCCCGCCACCAAGTCCTTCCTCACCTACGTCGCCGGCAAGGACGGCCAGGACGCCCTCAAGGCCCTCGGCTACGCCCCGCTCCCGACCGAGATCGCCGACAAGGTCCGCAAGACCGTCGCGACGCTCTCCTGACCCGCCGGCGGCGGCCCCGGTTCCCCCGGGCCGCCGCCCTTCCGGTGCACCGCCGCGCCGGAGCCCCCCGCGGGCTCCGCAGACCGGAGAAACCCATGGACTACTCGACTTCGCCGATACCCGACACACCCGCACCGCCACCCGCCGCGAGCCCGGTCTCCGGCAAGGCGGTCCGCCCCGGTGACCGGATCTTCCTCGGGCTCTCCCGGGGCTCCGGCATCGCCCTCCTGGTGATCATGGCCGCCATCGCGGCCTTCCTCACCTACCGCTCGGTCCTCGCCATCTCCGGCGACAAGAGCAACTTCTTCACCACCCTCGACTGGAACGCCACCGGCACCGAGCCCAGGTTCGGCATCGCGGTGCTGGCCTTCGGCACGGTCGTCAGCTCGCTGATCGCGATGCTCCTCGCGGTGCCGGTCGCGGTCGGCATCGCGCTGTTCATCTCGCACTACGCGCCCCGCAGACTCGCCTCGCCGCTGGGCTACGTCATCGACCTGCTCGCCGCCGTCCCCAGCATCGTCTACGGCCTGTGGGGCGCGCTCTTCCTCGTCCCGCGCCTGGGCGGCCTCTACGGCTGGCTCAACGACTACCTCGGCTGGACCGGGATCTTCAGCTACGGCAACGGGGCGGCCCGCTCGCTGTTCACCGTCGGCATCCTGCTCGCGATCATGATCCTGCCGATCGTCACCAGCGTCAGCCGGGAGGTCTTCCTCCAGGTCCCGCGGATGCACGAGGAGGCCGCGCTGGCCCTGGGCGCCACCCGCTGGGAGGTCATCCGGATGTCGGTGCTGCCCTTCGGCCGCTCCGGCGTCATCAGCGCCTCCATGCTCGGCCTCGGCCGCGCGCTGGGCGAGACGATGGCGGTGGCCACGGTCCTCTCCCCGAGCTTCCTGATCAGCGCCAGCCTGCTGGACCCGGGCGGCGGCACCTTCGCCCAGAACATCGCCAGCAAGTTCAGCGAGGCCGACACCTTCGGCCAGGACGCCCTGATCGCCTCCGGCCTCGTCCTCTTCGTGATCACCCTGCTCGTCAACGGCGCCGCCCGGCTGATCATCGCCCGCCGCAAGGAGTACTCGGGGGCCTCCGCATGACCGTCGCCACCAGCCACCGCCACCGCAAGGTCGCCGAGCCGCGCCACCTCTCGCTCGGCCTGAAGCAGTCCCGGCTCCCCCGCTGGACCCTGCCGGTCCTCGCCCTGGCCGCCGTCGGCGCCGGCTGCGGCACCGGGCTGGCCGCCGGCCTGGACTCGACCGTCCAGTGGGGCCTGATCGCCGCGCTGCTCTTCGTCGTCGTGACGTTCGTGCTGACCGCGGCCGTCGAGGGCACCCGCCAGGCCAAGGACCGGCTGGCCACCAGCGTCGTGTGGACCGCCTTCCTGCTCGCCGTGGTCCCGCTCGCCTCGCTGCTGTGGGAGACCGTCGCCCGCGGCACCAAGGTCCTCGACGGCTACTTCCTCTCCCACTCGATGGGCACGCTCCCCGACGCGATGCCCGGCGGCGGCGTCTACCACGCGATCATCGGCACCCTGGAACAGGTCGGCCTGGCGACCCTGATCGCCGCCCCGCTCGGGCTGCTGACCGCGATCTACCTCGTCGAGTACGGCCGCGGCACGCTCGCGAAGGTCGTCACCTTCTTCGTCGACGTGATGACCGGCATCCCCTCGATCGTCGCGGGCCTGTTCGTCCTCTCCGTCTGGATCCTGATCCTCGGCTTCGGCCCGTCCGGCTTCGCCGGCTCGATGGCGCTGGCGATCCTGATGATGCCGGTCGTGGTCCGCTCCACCGAGGAGATGCTCAAGCTCGTCCCGAACGAGCTGCGCGAGGCGTCCCTGGCCCTCGGCGTCCCCAAGTGGCGCACGATCCTCAAGGTCGTCCTGCCCACGTCGATCGGCGGCATCACCACCGGCGTGATGCTCGCCATCGCCCGCATCACCGGCGAGACCGCTCCGGTGCTGCTGCTGGTGTGGGGCGCCAAGACGATCAACAACAACCCCTTCGAAGGCGCCCAGCAGTCCCTGCCGCTCTACGTCTTCCAGCAGTGGCAGCAGGGCTCCGACGCCTCCTACGACCGGGCCTGGGCCGCGGCACTCGTGCTGATCGCCTTCGTCATGGTCCTGAACCTGGTGGCCCGCGGGATAGCCCGCTGGAAGGCCCCCAAAGCCGGTCGCTGACGCGGCCGCTCAGCGACACGAAAGAAGCAGTGATCCCATGGCCAAGCGAATCGACGTCAGCGGCCTGAACGCGTACTACGGTGCCCACAAGGCCATCGACGACATCTCCATGACCATCGAGCCCCGCTCGGTGACCGCCTTCATCGGCCCCTCCGGCTGCGGCAAGTCGACGTTCCTGCGCACCCTGAACCGGATGCACGAGGTCACCCTCGGCGGTCGCGTCGAGGGCAAGGTGATGCTGGACGACGAGAACCTCTACGGCTCGGGCGTCGACCCGGTGGCCGTCCGCCGCACCGTCGGCATGGTCTTCCAGCGCCCCAACCCGTTCCCCACGATGTCGATCTTCGACAACGTCGCGGCCGGGCTGCGGCTGAACGGCAAGTACCGCAAGAGCGAGCTGAAGGACATCGTCGAGCGGTCCCTGAAGGGCGCCAACCTCTGGAACGAGGTCAAGGACCGCCTGAACAAGCCCGGCTCCGGCCTCTCCGGCGGCCAGCAGCAGCGGCTGTGCATCGCCCGCGCCATCGCGGTCGAGCCGCAGGTGCTGCTGATGGACGAGCCCTGCTCGGCGCTCGACCCGATCTCCACCCTCGCCATCGAGGACCTCATCGGGGAGCTGAAGGAGCGCTTCACGATCGTCATCGTGACGCACAACATGCAGCAGGCCGCCCGCGTCTCGGACCGCACCGCGTTCTTCAACCTGGCGGCGGTCGGCAAGCCCGGCAAGCTCATCGAGATCGACGAGACCGAGCGGATCTTCTCCAACCCCTCGGTCCAGGCCACCGAGGACTACATCTCCGGCCGCTTCGGCTAGGCCGGCTCCGGCCCGGCCGGTCGGGCGCGACTGCCGGCGGCCGCCCCCGGTGTCCCGCGGTGCTGCATGGCGGTGCCACCGCGGGACGAAGGGCCCGCCCCCTCCCAGTGGGGGCGGGCCCTTTCGCCGCGCTACGAGTGGCCGGGCACCGGCCGTCAGCCGTCAGCCGTCAGCCGAAGGCCAGCTTGATCAGCCAGAACGCCAGGGCCGCGACCAGCGCCGCGGCCGGCATGGTGATGAACCAGCCCATCACGATGTTCTTGGCCACGCCCCAGCGCACCGCCCGCGGCCGCTTGGTCGAGCCGACGCCCATGATCGAGGCGGTGATCACATGCGTGGTGGAGATCGGCGCGTGGAACATGAAGGACGCGATGTACATCACCGAGGCGGAGGTGGTCTCCGCGGCGAAGCCCTGCGGCGGGTCCAGCTCGATGATCCGCCGGCCCAGCGTCCGCATGATGCGCCAGCCACCCGCGTAGGTGCCCAGCGACATGGTGATCGCGCAGGCCAGCTTGACCCACAGCGGAATGGCGTCGTCGGCCTTCTCGACATCGGCGATGACCAGCGCCATCACCACGATGCCCATGGTCTTCTGGGCGTCCTGGAGGCCGTGCCCGAGCGCCATGCCCGCCGCCGAGACCGTCTGCGCTATGCGGAAACCGCGCTTGGCCTTGTGCGGGTTGGCCTTCCGGAACAGCCAGAGGATCACGACCATCACGAGGTAGCCGAGCACCAGCCCGATCACCGGCGAGATGAACATCGGGAGGACGACCTTCGAGATCACCCCCGACCAGATCACCTCCGTCCCGCCGGCCAGCGCCGCGCCGACCATGCCGCCGAACAGCGCGTGCGAGGAGGACGACGGCAGACCGAAGTACCAGGTGACGAGGTTCCAGACCACCGCGCCGAGCAGCGCGGCGAAGAGGATGCCCATCCCCTTGTCACCGTGCGGGGTCGCGATCAGCCCCTCGCTGACCGTCTTGGCGACGCCGCTGCCCAGGAAGGCACCGGCGAGGTTCATCACGGCCGCCATGGCCAGCGCGGCCCGCGGCGTCAGCGCCCGCGTCGAGACCGAGGTCGCGATGGCGTTGGCCGAGTCGTGGAAGCCGTTGGTATAGGTGAATCCGAGCGCGACCCCGATGGTCACGATGAGCGCGAAGGTGTCCATGGCTTAGGGCTCAGGACTCCTTGACCGCGATGGTCTCGACGGTGTTGGCGACATGCTCGAAGGCGTCCGCCGCCTCCTCCAGGATGTCCACGATCTGCTTGAGCTTGAGCACCTCGATGGCGTCGTACTTGCCGTTGAAGAGGTGCGCGAGCAGCTTGCGGTGGATCTGGTCGGCCTGGTTCTCCAGCCGGTTGACCTCGATCCAGTACTCGGTGAGGTTCGACATCGTGCGGAGGTTCGGCATCGCCTCGGCGGTCAGCTCGGCCGCCCGCGCCAGCACCTCGATCTGCTGCTCGATGCCCTTGGGGAGTTCCTCGATCTTGTAGAGGACGACCAGATCGACGGCCTCCTCCATGAAGTCCATGATGTCGTCGAGCGACGAGGCGAGGGCGTAGATGTCCTCGCGGTCGAACGGCGTGATGAACGAGGAGTTGAGCTGGTGGAAGATCGCGTGCGTCGCGTCGTCCCCCGCGTGCTCCGCCGCCCGCATCCGTTCGGCGATCTCGGCCCGTGCGGAGGCGTCCGCCCCGAGCAGTTCCATCAGGAGCTTGGAGCCTGTGACGATGTTGTCCGCGGACGCCGCGAACATGTCGTAGAAGCTCGTCTCCCTGGGGGTCAGACGAAAGCGCACGTGTAATCCTCGGGGTACATCGGATTCGGTCGAGTTGATGCTAGGCGCATCATCCGGCCACAGCTAACCCGGCTAACCGGCATTCCTTCAGTGTCGCCCATCGGGCAGCATGCTCTGCACGGGGTACCGCGGGTGCCCGCAAACTTCGGTACGATATACCCGCCGGGGGTATACGGATCGCCTGAATACCACGGGAGATGGCCATGACGACCACGGACGCGGGCACCGGCGGCGGCACCGCAGCCGCACCGGCCTGCCACGGCCCCCAGCCGGAATCCGCCCCCCGCACCGGGCCGGAATCTGTGACCGATACCGCTGTGGACACTCCGGCGCCGGGCGGCCACGGCTACGCCAAGCAAAAGGACGCGCACATCAAGCGACTGCGCCGCATCGAGGGCCAGATCCGCGGCCTGCAGCGCATGCTCGAAGAAGACGTCTACTGCATCGACATACTCACCCAGGTCTCGGCGAGCACGAAGGGCCTGCAGTCCTTCGGCCTCCAGCTGTTGGAGGAGCACCTGCGGCACTGCGTCGCGGACGCGGCCGCCCAGGGGCCGGACGCCATCGACGCCAAGGTCCAGGAGGCGACCCGAGCCATCGAGCGGATGCTGCGGAGCTGACGGCCGCGGAGCCGGCACGTCACGGCGGGTCCGGGGCCTCCCGCTCGGCCCCGCCGTCCCACGGAGGCCCGGCCACGTGCAGGAGTTCGTCGATCCGGTCGGTGCTGAGCCGGTCCTCGCTCGCGGCCGCCGCCGCGATCATCAACTCACCGGTGAGATCGATCTCGGCGAGGGCCACCTGCTCCTGAACCGTCGGATGGCGATGGGCGGGCACGTCCGACACCTCCTCCCTTCGAGCGCCTTCCCACGCCGCGGTGGTTACCGCCAGCGTAGGGAGGGCCGCCCGCCGCGCACATGGCACGGAAGGACCATTTCCGCGCCGGCGGCCCGGCGCTCCCCCCGCCTCCCGCGCCTACGAGGACGCCGAGGCGATCTTCCCGGTGTAGATGTCCCGCCGGTCCGGCAGCCGCACCGCGACCCTGGAGCCGAACCCGTACAGCTCGGTCGTGGACGTCACCGCCGCCCCCGCCGGCGCCCCGTTGGCGAAGTGGAACCGCTGGCGGACCTTGCGCAGCCGCCCGGCGTCGTCCAGATACGCGTCGAACGGCACCACGTCGGTGGTGAACCCTTTTTCCGCGGCCACCAGCGCGGGCCTGCTGCGCGCCGACGCCGCACCGGCGGCCGCGGTCAGCTCGGTCGTCCCGCGGTAGTGCCGCACCACCGAACCGCCCAGCCGCTCCTCCCCCTGGTACGTCACCTCCCGTGCGGCGCGCAGGAGTTCGGCGGCGGCCAGCGGATCGGTGGCCCCGCCGGTGACCAGATTCCCGTCGGAGAGCGTCGCGGTGTCCACCCGCACCCACTTGTCGGCCGGCACGCCCGCCCCGCGGTTCTTCATGAACAGCGCGCCGGGCGCCAGGATCTCGGTGATCGGCTGGTGGCCGCCGCTGGGCTTGCCCTTCAGATCCGGCAGCACCACCCGCAGCTGCCCGCTCGCGGCCCCGAAGTCATAGCCCCCGGCGCCCCGGATCGCCACCCGCGTCCCGCCGCTGACCGTCTCCATCACCGTGCGCACCTTGGCGGTGCCGGCCCGGACCAGCGCCTCCACGCTCCGCCGCAGCTGCACCGCGGCCGCCGCGGGACCGGGCACCACCTGGTCGTCCGCCGCCGCCCCGTCCGGGGAACAGCCCGTCGTCACCAGCAGCCCCGCCATCAGACCCGTCCCGCACGCCACGGCCGCGGCGACCGCGCCCCCTCGCCTGTCCTGCACCACCATGCGTACGAGCCCCCTCGGCCGCTGTGTCCGGGACCGCCTGGGCCGGCCGGTCCCCCCGGGACGGTCGGACGTCCCGCCCCGACTCGTCTGACGGTGCGTCGACCGCTCCGTTCAACGACCGTTGGGGGGCCTCGTCACGCACGGGGGAAGGGAGCGCGTAGCGTGGCGGGGTGCCTGAATCCGTCGTGCACCGCACCTTCACCACCGAGCGCGGTTCCTTCTGTCTGGCCCGTTGCGACTGCGGGTGGACGGGGATGGCCCGGCGGGCCCGGTCCCAGGCGCGGGCCGACGCCGAGCGGCATCTGGCCGCCGTGCGGGACGACTCCGGCACCGGCTTCGAACATCCGGCGGAATGACCCGGTCCGTTCCGGAACCCCGCACCCCCCGCGGCGCATCCTCATGAGGTAGTGAGGGTCACAACAGCACCGTGCGACAACGGACTTCACTTGCGGTATCGGACGTAACGGCACAACGGGGGCGTGCCCGGCCGGTCCCGCCGGGTGCGGTTGTCCCACCCGGTGCGGTGCCCCGTACACGCCCCGCGACCGACGGCCGGACGACCGGCGGGCCGGGGCCGGACCGTACGACAACCAAGGGGGATTCATCCCAGTGAAGCGGCGCACACTCCTGACGGCCGGCGGCGGACTCGCGGCCACCTCCCTCGCCTGGGCGACCGGCTGCGACGGCCCGGGCGGCGAGCGCGCCGCGGCGGCCACCGGCACGGCCGGGAACGCCATGAACAGCGCGGCCGCCGCCAAGAGCCCCGCCACACAGGCCGCCTGGAACGCGCTCGGCAAGAGCCTGGACGGCGACCTGATACGCGCGACCGACGCCTCCTACGCCTCCGCCCGGCGCCTCTACAACACCCGCTTCGACACCCTCAAGCCGTCCGCCCTCGCCTACGTCAAGCACCCCGGCGACATAGCCGAGTGCCTGGCCTTCGCCCGCCGCTACAACGCCCCGGTCGCCATCCGCAGCGGCGGCCACTCCTACGCGGGCTACTCCAGCGGCGACGGCAAGCTCGTCATCGACGTCTCGGCGCTGAACAAGGTCGGCGCGCCCTCCGGCGGCGTCACCCGGATCGGCGCCGGCGCCAAGCTCATCGACGTCTACGAGGGCCTGGCCCCGCACGGCGTCACGGTGCCGGGCGGCTCCTGCCCCACCGTCGGCATATCCGGCCTGACGCTGGGCGGCGGCCATGGTGTGGTCTCCCGGGCGTACGGGCTGACCTGCGACAGCCTGGTCGGCGCCACCGTCGTCACGGCCGACGGCAAGACCGTCGACTGCGACAAGGACCACCACCCCGACCTCTTCTGGGCGCTGCGCGGCGCCGGCAACGGCAACTTCGGCGTGGTCACCGAACTCCGCTTCCGCACCCACCCGGCGCCCCGCGCCGTGATGGCGTATCTGACCTGGCCGTGGTCGAAGGCCGCGGCGGTCCTGGGCTCCTGGCAGAAGTGGGGCCCGGACCAGGCCGACGAGATATGGTCCGCGGCCCACTTCGACGCCCGCCCCGGCGGCACACCGGCCGTCTCCGTCGCGGCCTTCTCCCTCGGCTCGTACGGCGACCTCAAGAACGCCCTCGACAAGCTCGCCGACCAGCCCGGCGGCCCCGGCCCGGCCGCCCATGTCAGCCTGACCCCGATCGGCTACCTGGACGCGATGGAGTCGTACGCGGGCTGCTCGAAGAAGTCCCAGGCCCAGTGCCACATGCCGGGCACGCTGCCCGGCCACACCGGCGCCGGCACGCTGGGCCGGGAGACCTACGCCGCCCGCTCGCACTTCTTCGACCGTTCGCTGTCCGCGGCCGGCATCCACACCCTGCTGGCGCAGATCGAGGCCGGCGGCCGCAAGGGCGTCGCCGGCAATGTCGCGCTGACCGCGCTGGGCGGCGCGATCAACCGCGTCGGCACCGGCGACACCGCCTTCGTCCACCGCCGCTCCCGCTTCCTCGCCCAGTACCTGACGTCCTGGCAGGCCGGCGGCTCGGGCGCCACCCGCACCGCCTGGCTGAACGGCTTCCACACCGCGATGCAGCGCCACTCCTCGGGCGCGGCGTACCAGAACTACACCGACCCCGGCCTGTCCGACTGGAAGTCCGCCTACTACGGGGCGGCCGGCGCCCGCCTCGACAAGGTCAAGCAGACCTACGACCCCCAGCGGCTGTTCAGCACCTTCGCCCAGGCCCTCTGACGTCGCGTACGTCGCGTACGCCCCGCGACAAGCCGATGGCCCGGCCCCCTTCCCAGGGGCCGGGCCATCGTCCTGCGTTCCGTCAGGACCGTCGGTTCGGTCCGTCGTCAGGCGGCCAGGTCCTTGTCGCGCTCGGGGTGGTGCGGCGCCGGCTCCGCGGCGACCACCGGGCCGGCCCCGGCCTCGTCCTCGGCGCCGTCCGCCGCCGGCTCCGCCGGGCGGCCCCCGGCCCGCACCAGCCGGCTCAGCGGCGAGCGCTCGACCGCCGTCGTCAGCGGCACCAGCAGCGCCTGCGCGAGCGGGGCCAGCAGCAGCGCGACGGCCGTGCCGAGCGCGAACCCGCCGATCACGTCCGTCGGGTAGTGCACGCCCATGTAGACCCGGCAGAAGCCCTCCAGCAGCGCCAGCCCGATCCCGGCCAGTCCGAAGCGGCGGTGCGCGATGAACAGCCCGACGCCGACGGCCATGGTGAGCGTGGCGTGGTCGCTGACGAACGAGAAGTCGCTCTTGCCGGGGATCAGCACCGCGAGCCCGGCGTGGTCCTTGAACGGCCGCGGCCGCTCGACGAATCCGCGGATCGGGATGTTGGCCAGCAGCGCCAGCCCGGCGGCCAGCGGCGCCCAGACCAGCCCGGCGATCGCGGCCGCCCCGTCCGGCCGGCGGCGGGCGCCCCACCAGGCGAGCAGACACAGCACTCCGAGGGCGGCGATGATGCCGTACTCACCGATGAACTCCATCGCGCCGTTCACCCAGTGCGGGGCGTCCTTCGCGAGGCCGTTGATGCCGTCGAGCACGTCGACGTCGGGGTTCGGCCCCTCGAATGCGAGTCCAGCCATCTACCGTGGCCCCTTATCTTCCGCGCGCCACGCGAGCGCCGCCTAGTGCTACCAACCCCCGTTGCCGATCTGTGTGGCCGTCGAGCCCGTGCCGCCGTGCGCGCTGCTGTGTCCCCACGCCAGGGAAACGCGCCGCGCACCCCCGGCGTTCCACTCTCCACGGGATGATCACCAGGACGTTATCGAAGCTTGACACGTCACCGCAGTTCAGGACTTATGTTCACCCGCCGTTCCCGGTGGGGAGCGCTTTCGCGCCATCGGACGTGACGCGGGTGGCGCCGATGTAGTCCGGCGTGTCGATCTTGTCGAACCGGATGACGGCTCCGGTGTAGGGCGCGTTGATCATGTACCCGCCGCCGACGTAGATGCCCACGTGGTGGATGGAGCGCGGGTCGTTCAGGTCGTGGGCGAAGAACACCAGGTCGCCCGGGAGCAGTTCGTTCCGCCTGGGGTGCGGGCCGGCGTTCCACTGGTCGTTGGCCACCCGCGGCAGCCCGATGCCCACCGATTCGTACGCGGCCTTGGTCAGCCCGGAGCAGTCGAACCGCCCGCCCTGGTCCGCGGTGCCGTTGCCGCCCCACAGATACGGCGTACCGAGCTTGCTCTGCGCGTAGTAGATGGCCGCCGCGGCCTGCCGGGAGGGCGCCACCGGGCCGGTGGGCGCCTCGAAGCTCCTGGCCAGCGTCGTGATGGTCTTCACGTAGTCCTGCGTCTCGCGGTACGGCGGCACGCCGTTGTACTGGATGACGCGGTAGGCGCCGGCGTTGTACGCGGCGAGCATGTTCGCGGTGGCGTCGCCCGCCGCGCCCTTCACATAGCTCGCCAGCTCGCAGTCGTACGACGCGGCGGACGGGATGGCGTCCTCCGGGTCCCAGATGTCCTTCTTGCCGTCGCCGTTGCCGTCGATGCCGTGGGTGGCCCACGTCCCGGGGATGAACTGCGCTATCCCGCGGGCGTCCGCGGGGCTCTGGGCCCGCGCGTTCCAGCCGCTCTCCTGATAGAGCTGGGCCGCCAGCAGCGCGGGGTTGATGGCCGGGCAGAGCGTGCCCCACTTCTGCACCAGCGACTGGTACGCGGCCGGCACCGCGCCCTTGGCCAGGCCCACCGCCCGGCCGGCGGCCCCCGCCAGTCCGGCCGCCGCCCCGTACGTACCGATCACAAGCAGCCCTACCAGGCAGAGCATCAGCCCCACCCCGATCCCGCCGCCCACCCAGAATTTCCGCACCCCCCAACCCTCCCCCATTCAGGCGCGGTTCACAGCCCTTTCGCCGGCCGTCGGACAGGGGGCGGCCGCACCGCGGCGCACGGGACGGCGCACGGGGCGCTTCGAACGGTGTGCGATTCCCGTCACATCCGCGCTCCGGCGCGGCCGGAGCGCCGCCCCACCGCCACCGGGCCGCCGCCCCACCGCTACCGCCCAACCCGGCAGTCATTGCTCAGCGTTACAGCCCGTGATACACACGGTGAGAAGGAGGAGGGGGCAGGCGACGCGGGGACGCGCGGACACCACTCCCCCACCGGATCCGTCGAAGAATGCCGCCGAGTCTGCCGCCGAGTCGATGCCTGATGGTGCCTTCGTCGGCGAAGATAGAGGGCGAAGACGGAGACTGATCCCGTGCCGAACGGCACGGTTCAGCAACTACCCATAATGGGGCGGTGAGTTCACACATGTTCATTGCGGCCGAAAAGGGCGACATCACCACCATCATCGGCGGAATCGCCCCGAACTGGGGGCCGTTCGGCAGCCTGGGCAACGAGGCCCGTGTGATGGTCGAGGTCATCATGGCGGTGGCGATCCTGCTCTGCCTCGGCATCGCCATCTGGGGCGCCGCCAAGCAGCGCATCGGCGCCACGGCGCTCCGCGACACCTTCAGCGCCGAACAGGGCAAGGGCCTGATCGTGGCCGGCCTCACCGGCGTCTTCATCATCGGCTCACTGGGCACGCTGTTCACCATCGTCTACGGGATGGCGGTCTAGTACGCCGTACTAGCCGGCATCGTCTACGGGATGGCGGTCCAGTCGGCCGGCGCGGGGCCGGTCCGGCGCGGCGGACACCCCGCCCGCCGACTCGTCCCACCGACCCGCCCCGACAACCCGGCCCGGACTCCGCGCCGTCCAGGCGTACGGGTCCAGGCGTACGGGAAGGCCGCAGGGGGCCACATCCCTCGCCCCTGCCCGCCGCCAACGGTCGCCACACCGCGCACGTCGGCACGCGTCCGTCCCGGCGCCGCACCGCGTGCGCCCCCGCCCTTCCTCTCTCCGCCGTCCCGTGCCCTCCCGTACCCCCCACATGTCCCACCCCCCTGCCCGAGGCCCCATGTTGACGCCCCCACACCCCGGCCCGCGGGTCCCTGAGCCGCGCCGTGACCACGCCCGCCACCAGCGGGCCGATTGGGCCGCCCGCGTCGCGGGGACAGGTGCTTCCGGAGACCGGCAGTCCGCGGCGGGCGCGCGACGGACCATGGGAACAAACCGCCCAGAGTCCCCCATTCGCCCCCGTCGCCCAGCAACTGAGGAACCGTCACGGTGAGATGTACTCGTACCACTTCACCCGAGCCGCCGCCCGCGCGGCTACGGTCATATGAAGGCGGCACACCAACGGCACGGACGGCGAGGGCGGCAGCGGCGATGGCGGCAGAGGGGGCACAGGCGCGATGAGTATCGGCGACGACGGAGGCTACGGCGACGGCCGCGGCTCCGGCACGGGCCAGACCAGAACCAGACTCCCGGACGGCGAGAGCGACACCTACGGCACGCCCCGCCGCGGCCGGTCCGGCCTCTCCAGCCGCAACCTCGTCACGGTCGTCGGCGTGGTCGTCCTGCTGATCGCGGCCATCGCCTTCGCCAACCGCGGCGGCAGCGGCAACAGCGAGACCGACACCGGCTCCACCGGCTCCCCCAAGGACCAGGCCGCGTCCCGGCCCACGGCCCCCACCGGCACCAAACCGGTCACCGGCAAGTCCGCGGGCATCGCCACGGGTTTCCCGAAGACGGAACAGGGGGCCCAGTCGGCGGCGGCGAATTATGTGGTGGCGCTGTCCGGCGACGGGATGTACCAGGCCGACCGGCGGGACGCGATCGTGGACGCGGTCTACACCCCTTCCGCGGCGACGGCCCGCAAGGAGAGCCTGCGCAAGTCCTATACGGACCCGAAGTTCCTCGCCCAGGCCGGCCTCAAGGCCGACGGCAGTGCCCCGCAGGGCATGACCTTCGTCTCCAGGGCCAATCCGGTCGGCACGAGGACCGAGGCGTTCGAGGGCGCGACCGCCAAGATCTCGGTCTGGTACTCCCTCTTGTTCGGCCTCGCGGGCCAGGGCTCCCAGAATCCGGTCGCGGAGAGCTGGTACACGGCCACGATGCAGCTGCAGTGGGTGAACGGCGACTGGAAGATCGCCGGGCTCACGACGGGCGCCGGGCCGGCCCCGGTCGGCGGGGACCAGGCCGCCGCCACGGCCGACGCCATTTCCAAGGCCGTCCAAGGGTTCGGAGGGTTGACCTATGCGAGGTGACAACCGGCGTCGGATCCTCGGGGTCGCGTCAACACTGGCCGGGGTGCAGGCCGCGCTCGTGGTGCTGTCGGCACGGGCCTTCGCGGCGCCTTCGCCGTCGCCCTCGCCGCAACCCTCCGACGGCCCCTGCGACCTGCTCACGGACAAGGCCAAGGAGCTCTGCCTGCAGCGGAGTACGGGCGGCGGAACGGGCGGCGGGACCGGCGCCTCCGACACGGGCGGCGGCCTCACGAGTTCCAACCCCCTCGACCCCCTCGGATCCCTGGCGCAGGGATGTGCCAAAGCCGCCGCGTGGATTGTCGACAAGTTGTCGGAGGCGGTGAAGGCCACTTCGCAGGTGGACTTCACCAATTCGGCGTTTCTGCGGCAGTACGCGGTGGTCTTCGCCGCGTCCACCGTGCTGACGCTCGTCCTGTGGCTGCTGGCCGTCGCCAAGCGGGCGGTGCGGGGGGTGCGGCTGACGGAGGCGATCAGCGAGGCGGTCGGGTTCCTGTGGCTGACGGTGCTGGCGTCCGCGTTCACGCCGTTGATCCTGTACACGGTGGTGTCGGCGACGGACGGGGTCACCGAGATCATCGCGAAGGGGACGGGGGCGCAGACCGACACGTTCTTCGGGGCGTTCTCGCAGGCGTTGACGAAGGGGACCGACATCGGCGGCGGGCCGATCATGCTGATCGTGGTCTCGCTGGTGTCCGTGCTGGCCGCCGGTGTGCTGTGGCTGGAACTGGTCATCCGGGCCGCGCTGCTGTACGTCGGGGCGCTGCTGGGGACGGTGGTGTACGCCGGGCTGGTCGACAAGAACATGTGGGGCCATGTGCGGCGCTGGGCCGGCATCATGATCGCGGTGATCATGGTGAAGCCGGTCATCGTGATCGTGCTGGGCATCGCCGGCGCGCTGTCCGGGGACAAGGGGCCGAACGCCTTCTCGGCGGTGGTGTCCGGGCTGGCGATCATTGTTCTGGCGATCTTCGCCAGTGCGGTGATCTACCGCTTCGTGCCGGGCTTCGGCGACGAGATGGTGTCGGCGCGCAGCAGCAAGGGGCGGGCGACGGACGGGAGTCAGGCCGCCGCCATGATCTCGTCGCCGGCGGCGCTGGTGTCGCAGGGCATCAAGACGCACAGCTCCCGCCGGTCGGGCGGCGATGGCGGCGGCGTGCAGGGCGGGCAGTCCCGGCCGGCCGACGCGGTCTCCGGCGGCGTCGCCGCGCACGGCTCCCGTTCGGCGCCGTCGGCCCCGGCGGTCCCGTCGCCCCGGACGAACCCCACTACCGGCGGCGGCGCCCGCCCCGGCAAGGCACCTGGAGGTGAGGGGCGTTGAGCACCCCGTCCCAGCCGATCGCGCCGCGGCGCACGTATCTGATCGGGCGCGCCCGGCCCCACGCCGTCATCGGCAAGAACCGGGAGACCGGCGAGGTCGCGCTGATCATCGCCGGTGCGTTCCTCGGGATGATGTGCGGGCTGCTGGTCCCCTCGCTCCCGCTGCGGATCGCCTCGCTGACCGGCTTCCCGCTCCTGGGGCTGGCCGTGGTCTACGTGCCGTACCGGGGGCGCACGTACTACAAGTGGTTCGAGATCCGGCGGAGTTTCCGGCGGACGGTGCGCAAGGGAGGGGCCGTGTACCGCTCCGGGGCGATGGAAGCCGGCGTTCGACTGGACGGGAGGGAAGTGGAGATCGGGCCGCCGCCCGGTATCGGGCGGATCAGTTGGCTGTCGGCGCCGTTCGGGCCGGACGAGATCGCGGTGCTGCTGCACGCCGACCGGCGGACGGTGACCGCGGCGATCGAGATCGAGGGGCCGGGCGTCGGGCTGCGGGACAGCGAGGACCAGGAGGCGCTGGTCGACCGGTTCGGCACGCTGCTGAAGCACGTCGCCAACGGGGACGGCTTCGTGACGCGGCTGCAGATGCTGGCGCGGACGCTGCCCGCCGATCCGGACGCACACGCCAAGGACGTCGCACAGCGGGGCGCGGCCGACTCCCCGCGGTGGCTGCAGGAGTCCTACGACCAGCTGCAGTCGATGGTGTCCACCTCCTCCGAGCAGCACCGGGCCTATCTGGTCGCGTGCATGCACTACACCCGGGAACTGGCCGCCGAGGCGGTCACCATGGCCCGGGCCGCGGCCGCCCAGCACACCGGGCTGCTGCGCCGGAAGCTGGACCGGGACGCCGGTCTCGCGGTGGTGATGGCGCGTGAACTGACCGACATCTGCGCCCGGCTGACGGAGGCGGACATCCGGGTGCGGCAGCCCCTCGGGCAGGCGCGGCTGGCGTCGCTGGTGCACTCCATGTACGACCCGGACCACCCGATCGACCACATCCAGGCGATGAGCCGGCGCAACGCCTGGCCGGCCGAGCTGGACGCGACCGAGCCGACGTACCTCCAGGCCAAGACCCGGGAGTCGTCGACGCGGGCGCCCTGGTGCCACGCCACCGCCTGGGTCAAGGAGTGGCCGCTGACCCCGGTGGGCGTCAACTTCCTCGCGCCGCTGCTCGTCCACACCCCGGACGTGATCCGGACGGTCGCGGTCTGCATGGACCTGGAGCCCACCGAGGTGGCCATCGAGCGGATGCTGACGGAGAAGACGAACGACGACGCGGAGGCCAGCCGGGCGGCGAAGATGAACCGGGTCGTCGACCCGCGGGACGTCGCGCACCACGGGCGGGTGGACCAGCGCGGCGAGGACCTGGCGTCCGGCGCGGCCGGGGTCAACCTCGTCGGCTACCTCACCGTCTCGTCCCGTTCACCCGAGGCGCTGGCCCGCGACAAGCGGACCATCCGCGCCTCGGCGGGCAAGTCCTACCTCAAGCTGGAGTGGTGCGACCGGGAACACCACCGGGCGTTTGTGAACACCCTTCCGTTCGCGACCGGTATCCGCCGCTAGCGCGGCTGGTCGCCGCCAACGCCGCTGTAAGCCCTGGGAGGCGCGTACGTCATGGCCATGTTCGATCCGCTCGGTGCCCTCACCGAAGCCTTCACCAGTTTCCTGTTCGGGAAGGTGGAGACGACACGGCTGCCCGTACGCACCTCCACCGGCCAGGCGCAGGCGGTCTACCTCCCGACGGCGGCGCCGGGCCTGGGTGACTCGGGCGTCATCATCGGCCGGGAGGTGTACTCCGGCAAGGGGTACATCTACGACCCGTTCCAGCTGTACGGGCAGCAGCTGCCGGCGCCGCACTGGCTGGTCCTCGGCGAGTCCGGCAACGGCAAGTCGGCGCTGGAGAAGACGTACGTCCTGCGGCAGCTCCGTTTCCGGGACCGGCAGGTCGTCGTCCTGGACGCCCAGGGCGAGGACGGCGTCGGCGAGTGGAACCTCATCGCCCAGCAGCTGGGAATAACGCCCATCCGCCTGGACCCGGCCGCCGCCCTCAACGGCGGTATCCGCCTCAACCCGCTCGACCCGTCGATCACCACCACCGGCCAACTGGCCCTGCTCCGCACGATCATCGAGGTCGCCATGGGGCACGGTCTGGACGAACGTTCCGGCTTCGCCCTGAAAGTGGCGCACGCGGCGGTGCTCAGCACCTACGAGGACGAGTACGAGGACGCATACGACGACGGGGCTGCCGGGGACGACGGGGAGGGCGGGGCGCGGAGCGCGTCCCGCGGCCGGCAGCCGGTGCTCTCCGACATCGTCGAGCAGCTGCGGCACCCCGAGCCGGCGTCCGCCGAGGCGATGAACGTCGACATAGACGACGTCCGCGCCTGGGGCCTGGACGTGGCGCTGGTGCTGGACCGGCTGGTCGACGGCGACCTGCGCGGCATGTTCGACGGCCCGACCACGGCCGGCATCGACCTGGACGCGCCGCTGATCGTCTTCGACCTCTCGCACATCGACCGGAACTCCATCGCGATGCCGATCCTGATGGCGATCGTCGGCGTCTGGCTGGAGCACACCTGGATCCGCCCGGACCGCAAAAAGCGGATCTTCCTGGTCGAGGAAGCCTGGCACATCATCAACTCCCCGTTCGTGGCCCAGCTCTTCCAGCGGCTGCTGAAGTTCGGCCGCCGGCTGGGCCTGTCGTTCGTGGCCGTCGTCCACCACCTCAGCGACGTGGTGGACGGCGCGGCCGCGCGGGAGGCCGCGGCGATCCTCAAGATGGCGTCCACCCGGACGATCTACGCGCAGAAGGCCGACGAGGCGCGCGCCACGGGGCTGGTGCTGGGGCTGCCGCGCTGGGCGGTGGAGATCATTCCGACCCTGACCCCCGGCATCGCGGTCTGGGACGTCAACGGCAACGTCCAGGTGGTCAAGCACCTCATCACCGAGGCCGAGCGGCCGCTGGTCTACACCGACCGCGCGATGACCGAGTCGGCCTCCCTGCCGACGGACGAGGCCCGGGCCCTCTCGCTGGCGGCGGACGCCGAGGCCGAGGCGCGTGCCGAAGCCATCGCGCTGGAACGGCAGTTGCGGGACGAGTCGAGCGAGACGGTGGCGTGAGTCGCGGATACGGCGTGGGTCGCGGATACGACGACGAGGACGGGTACGCGTACGGCCGCGGGGACGGCCGCGGCGGTGGCCGTCCCAGGAGCCGGGGCGTGCCCGACGCCCTGCTGGTGGGGGTAATCGGCTTTCTGCTGGGGCTGACGGTGGTGGTGTGGACGGCGACCGGCCTGGCCGGGCTGTTCGCACACGGCGGCTGGCCGTCGGGGGTGACATTCGGCGGTACGCCGGTGGCGCTGCGGCATCTGGTCGCCGCGCCGCACGACATCGCGGCGGCCTGGCCGCACACCCCGAAGCAGGAGCTGTCGGGCTACGGGCTGTTCTGGGGGCTCTTCGTCGGCGAGCTGCTGGTGCTGCTGGTGCTGGGGATCTTCGTGCTGGGGACGGTCGCGCGGTACCGCGCCGTCCGGGCGGCCCGGCGGGCGCGGGGGACGGAGACGGGCGGTACGGAGACGGGCGGTACGGAGACGGGCGGTACGGAGACGGCGGCTGTCGCGCCGGCCGTGCCGGTCACGCCGATCGGTCCGCAGGCCGCCGTCCCGGCCGCGCCACAGCCGACCGCGGCGCCGGCGGCGCCGGCGGCTCCCGTGCCCGCGGCCGCGCCTACCGCGCCCCCCGCGCCCGTCGTCCCGCAGGGGCCGTTCGAGGCCGCGGCGCCCGCGCCCGCCGGGCCGGAACCCACCCTCCCCCGCCTCGCGTTCACCCCCGACCGCGCCGCCGCCCGGGCCGCCGCGCTGGCCGTCGCCACCGCCGCCCCCGGCCCGCTGGTCGTCGCCACCACCGATCCGGCGCTCTGGGCCGAGACCAAGGACGCCCGCGCCAAACTGGGCCCGGTGCCGGTCTACGACCCCACGCACCGCCTGGACACCCCGGCCCGGCTGCGCTGGTCGCCCACCACGGGCTGTGAGGAGATCGGCACCGCGGCCGCCCGGGCGGTGGCGCTGCTGGCGCCGGTCCGGCCGGCCAGTGCCCTGGACTCGGCCGTCGCGGACGCCGCGCAGACCCTGCTGCGCTGCTGGCTGCACGCCGCCGCGCTGGACGGCCGGCCGTTCCGTCAGCTGCACCGCTGGGCGCACGCGCCGGGCGGCGCCCAGGAGCCGGTCCGCATCCTGCGCACCCACGCCAAGGCGGCCGCCGGGCAGGCCGGGGAGCTGGAGTCGGTGCTCACGGCGTACGCCGAACGCCGGGAACTGGCAGTGGAGTTGGTCGGCCGGGCACTGACCGCGCTCTCCTCGCTCCATATCCGTGACGCCAGCAATCCGGTTCGATCGGATGTGCTCGTTCTCGAATCATTCATCGCCGAGGGGGGAACGCTGTACGTGGTGGGCGAGTCCGTTGAGGACCCGCGTACCGACCCGGGTGCGATGCCGCTGCTCACCGCACTCCTCTCGCACGTGGTCGAGCACGGCCGCCGCATGGCCGAACGGTCATCCGACGGTCGGCTCGACCCACCACTCACCCTCGTCCTGGACGACATCGCGGCGCTGGCCCCGCTGCCCGCGCTGCCGGGCCTGCTGGAGACGGGCCGGGCGCGCGGGCTGCTGACGCTGGCCACGATGCGCTCCCGCGAGCAGGCCCGGGCCCGCTGGCCGCAGGACTTCGCACCGGCGCGCTGACGAGGTGGTCGGCCAACTCCGCCCAGTGGCCGGAGAGATAGAAGTGGTCGCCGCCGGGGAAGACCCGCAGCCGGAAGCCGCCGGCGGTGTGCTCCTGCCAGGCGGCCACGTCCCCGACGTCGACCAGCGGGTCGTCGTCGCCGGTCAGCGCGGTGACGGGGGCGGCCAGCGGCGGGGCGGCCCGGTGCCGGTAGGTCTCCACCGCCCGGTAGTCGCTGCGGACCACCGGCAGCGCCATGGCCAGCACGTCCGGGTTGTCCAGCAGCCGCGGGTCGGTGCCCCGGGTCCGCCGGATCTCGTCGATCAGACCGTCGTCGTCCCGGAGGTGGACGGTGCCGCCGCGCACCCGGGACGGCGCCCAGGCGCTGGAGACGAGCAGATGCGCCGGGCCGCTCCCGTCGCGCTCCAGGAGGCGGGCCACCTCGTAGGCCACCAGGGCGCCCATGCTGTGCCCCAGCAGGATCAGCGGGCGGCCGGCCAGCGGCGCCACCGCCCGGTGCACGCCGGCCGCCAGCGCCCGCAGGTCCTCGACGCGGGCCTCCCGGATCCGGTCGTTGCGGCCCGGGTACTGGACGGCCAGCACCTCGTACGGGCGGCCGCCGGCGGTGCGGGCGGCGACGGCGGTGGCCAGCGGCCGGTAGGTGCCGGCGCCGCCGCCCGCGTGCGGGAAGCAGACGATCCGGGCGGCGGCGGAGGCGGGGTGCACCGGGCCCGGGCGCAGCCGGCGCAGCCACGGGTCGGCGGCGGGGGCCGGGCGGGGCCGCGGCAGGGTGATCGTCGTGGTGGTGTCACATGCCACGGGTGTAGCCCCCGTCGACGGTCAGGGACTGCGCCGTGATCGCGGCCGCCCGGTCGGAGACGAGGAAGCCGATGAGCTCGGCGGCCTCCCGCGCCTCGACCAGCCGCCGCAGCGGGATGGACTTGCGCGCCTGGCGCAGCATCCGTGCCGGGTCGGCGCCGATCTCCTCGGCGGAGGCGGCGATCTCGCGGCGCAGCATCGGGGTGTCGATCCAGCCCGGCAGCACGGCGTTGACGGTGATGCCGCGGGCGGCGAGGTCCAGGGCGAGGCCCTTGGTGTAGCCGATCAGGCCGTGTTTGGAGGCGCAGTAGGCGGTGTTCCGCATCTTGCCGGCCTTGCCGAGGATCGACGAGACGTTGACGATCCGGCCCTTGTCGACGAGGTGTTCCAGGCAGGCGGCGGTGACCGCGAAGGTGCCGTGGAGGTTGATCTCCAGCACCCGCAGCCAGGTCTCCTCGTCGTCCGGGCCGTTCTCGTCGGCGACGCCGGCGTTGTTGACGAGGATGTGCAGCGGCCCGGCGGCGCGCAGCGCGGTGCGCAGGGCGCCGCGGACCGCCGCCCGGTCGCGCAGGTCGGCGGCGAGCGCGGTGGCCTGTGCGCCGAGGTCGCGCACCTCCTTGGCGACGGTGTCCAGCTGTGCGGCGTCCCGGTCGAGCAGGACGAGCCGGGCGGCGCCGGACTCGGCCAGCAGCAGGGCCACTTCGCGGCCGATGCCCTGGGCGGCGCCGGTGACGACCGCGGTCCGGCCGGCCAGCTCGCCCGGTACCGGGGCCAGGACGGGGGCGTCCAGTTCACTCATGTCATTCATGTCACTCATGGCCGGCCCCTTCACGCCATCTTCAGGCCGCCGTCGACGTGCAGTACCTCGCCCGTGGTGTAGGTGTTGCGCGGGCTCGCGAGGTACGCCACGGCGTCGGCGACCGTCTCGGGTTCGGCGTACTTCTTCAGCAGCAGCCGGCTCATGATCTCGTCCTCGCCGTGGGCGCGGATGGTGTCGGTCATCTCGGTGTTGATCACGCCGGGGGCGACCGCGTTGACGAGGATGTTCCGGGAGGCCAGCTCCACCGCCATCGCCTTGGTGAAGGACTCCAGACCGCCCTTGGCCGCCGCGTAGTTGGACTGGCCGCGACCCGGCTTGGAGGCGGACGACGAGGAGATGTTGACGATCCGCCCGTACCGCTGCCGCAGCATCGCGGGCGCCACCGCCTGGACGGTGAGCATGGGGGCGACGAGGTTGGTGCGCAGTACGTCCTCGATGTCCGCGAGCCGCTGGTTGACCAGCAGTTCGTCGCGGGTGATCCCGGCGTTGTTGACCAGGACGTCGATCCGTCCGAAGGCGGCGCGGACGCCGGAGACGATCCGCTGCGGCACCTCGGGGTCGGCGAGGTCCCCCTGGAACAGCTCGACCTTCCGGCCCAGCTTGGCGATCTGCTCGGCGGCCTGTTCCGCCTCCGCCGTGGCGCTGCGGTAGTTGAGGGCGATGGCGCAGCCCTCCTCCGCCAGCCTGACGGCGATGGCGCGCCCGATGCCCCGGCTGCCGCCGGTCACCAGTGCCACCTGGCCTGCGAATTCCATGACGCTGACGTCCTCTCAAGTGCTTTGGGGTCCCAGCCCTTTGGGGTCAAGTCCTTTGGGCGGTACGGCACGAAGGGCCGGGCGCCGCACGCGGTGATACCTGCGACGGGTCGCGTGCGGCGCCCGGGGCTCATACGGAGTGCGCGCTCTTGTAGTCGGCCAACCGCAGCCCGTGGGCGTCGGCCAGTGCGGCGATGTCGATGACCTGCCGGCGGCTGATGTTCCCGTAGGAGTAGTGCCGGTCGATGCCGGCCAGGCCCATCAGCGCGGTCTCCGCCATGCAGGCGAAGAGCTGGCCGGCCTCCAGGAAGGCCCGCGCCGAGGGGTGCAGGCTCTCGCCGTGGGGCGTGGCGACGATGCCGCCGAGCATGTACGCCAGGTCGGGCCGCTGCGATGTCAGCTCCGGCACCGCGTTGTTGGGGACCGCGATGTCGCAGACCACCGCGTCCGGCGCGAAGTCCTCGCCGGTCAGGAACGGCTCGGGGCTGTTGGAGGCGCACAGCACCAGCTGCGCCTTGTGCAGCGCCTCGGTGTCCTGGGTGACGGTCAGGAACGGGTCCTGGCCGTACCGCTCCTCCAGGTAGGCGGCGATCTCCTTGCCGCGGTCGGCGTCGGCCGGGTCCTCGGCGGACGGGCCGTCGGCCAGCCACTTGGCGATCAGCGGCTCCTCGGCCAGCCGGGCCGGGATGCCGGCCAGTTCGCCGCCCTCCACGATCCGCGCCCATGCCTCCTGGTAGATGCCGTGCACGGTGGTGCGCAGCCGCCGCGCGGAGCCGTCCCGGCGGCTGCCGACCAGCACGATCCGGCTGAGCCGCTCGGCGAACAGCTGGCTGTAGACGGAGGCGATGTTGCCGGCGGCGCCGACCACCGCCAGCGTGGCGTCGGCGACCGCGAAGCCGCGGTCCCGCGCGCCGCGCTCCATGGCTCGTACGCCCATGGCGACGGTCAGCGCGTTGCCGGAGGTCAGCGCGATGCCGGGGACGTTCAGCGAGGTGCAGTTATGGGTGACGATCGAGGTGTACATGCCGAGTCCGGCGACCTCGCAGCCGTCCTCCCGAGCCGCCTGCACCCGCTCCTCGACGTCCGCCCGGATCCCGGCGACATCCCCGGACGCCAGATAGCCGCCCATCTGCTCGGAGCCCACCATCAGCGGGTAGAGCGCGAACTCCACGGCGCTGCCGAGCGGCGAGTCGATCCGCACGCCCGGGTAGGGCGCCGCCTTCTTCACCGGGTCCATGCCGAGCACGAACGAGCGCAGCGCGGCGTCGCTCAGGTCGGCCAGCGCCGGGTCCACCTGCCGCAGATGGGCCGGGGTGATCAGGTGGTTGACGAACGCCACCTTGCGGACCGGGCCGGTCACCGCACGCGGCGCGGGCTGCTCGTAGCCCTCCATGGCGCCGCGGAAGTCGCGGATCTCGGCCCGCGGCTTGGGGATCGTCCGGTCGCTGGCGGGGTGCACGAGGTGCAGGGTGTCCTCGTAGCGCAGGATGCGGCAGAGCCGGTCCAGCGCGCCGCGCAGCCGCTCGATCTCCTCGTCGGTGAGGAACGCGGACGGCTGGATGCGCAGCACGTTGCCGGCGCTGCCGGTCGGCGCGATCCGGATGCGCTCCTGGCGCAGCAGATAGCCGGAGAGCAGATAGCCCAGCGCCCCGGTGTAGGCGCTGCCGCGCAGCACCATGGAGCGTGCCTCGCCCTGCTCGCGCAGCTGGACGCCGACGAACAGGCCCTTGCCGCGGATGTCCTCGATGACGTCCGGATAGGCGGACCTGAGGTCGGCCAGCATCTCCACCAGCCGCTCGCCGCGCTCGGCGACCTGCCGGTACACCTTCCCGTCGTCGGCCTCCAGCATCTCGACGACCTTGCGGGCGACGGACGAGGAGAAGTCGTCCATGGCGAACGTCGAGCTGTGGATCAGGTCGAACTCGCCCTGGTACAGCGACCGGCGGACCAGCATCGCGGAGATCTTGGCCAGGCCGCCGCCCAGCGACTTCGACAGCGTGTAGTAGTCGCCGCGCAGCCCGATCAGCGAGCTGGCCAGGAAGGCGCCGCAGCGGCCCATGCCGCTCTGCACCTCGTCGACGATCAGCGCGGTGCCGACCTTGTTGCAGAACAGCCGGATGGCGCGGCCCTGTTCGGCGGTGAGCGCGTGGATGCCGCCCTCGCCCTGCACCGGCTCGACGAGGAAGGCGGTGATGGCCGGGAAGTCCCGTTCGACGACCCGCACCCGGCCGTCGGCCAGCTCGGTGTCGAGCAGCACCACCCGCTCGTCCTCGGCGATCCGGTCCAGCAGCTCCGGCCGGTCCATGGGGACGAAGCGGACCCGGGTGCCGAGGTTCTGGAACGGGGCGCGGAAGCCGGCGTTGTAGGTGAGCTGGACGCTGCCGACGAGCTTGCCGTGGAAGGACCGCTCCAGGGCCAGGAACAGCGGCTTGGTCGCCAGCGCCGCCGCGTTGTGGGCGCCGATCGCGGCCAGCAGCGCCTCGGTGCCGGCGGCCGGAGCGGCCTGCCCCTGGAGGGCCGGCAGTTGGTAGGCGTCCGGGTCGACGGTGGCCGCGCCGCGGCGGACCGCGTCCCGGGCCGCCTCCAGGTGCGCGGCGACCTCCTCGGCCAGCGCCATGGCCGTACGCACCCGGACCAGCTCGGCGTGCTTGACGGCCGCCTCGACGGCCTCGGCGCCGCTGTTGCCGAAGGTGGCCAGGTACGGCTCCTTGATACCGGTCTCCCGGCGGACGACGTCGCTGAGCGCCGCGCCGAGCCGGCCGGCCTCGCCGCGCAGCGAGAACTGCGCGTGCACGGCCCGGTTCTGCTCCAGCAGCTCCTTGGCGTGCGCGACGATCTCCGGGTGGTTGTGGCCGAGGATCAGCGAGCCGTAGCCGCCCATCAGGTCCAGGACCGGCACCAACTCGCCCTGGTCGTCGCGGTGGTAGAGGGTGTTGCCCTCGGCCCGCTCGTACTCGACGTCCAGCCCCAGGGCGGTGAACACCCGTCCCATCTGCGGCTGCACGAACTCGGTGAACGCTGACGTGGTGGACATGACTGGTGGTCTCCTAGACGAGGTGCGGCCGCTCGGCGAGCAGAGCGCCCGCGAACCCGTTGAAACTGCTGTGCAGACTGAGGACGGTGTCGATCCGCCGCTTGCGGGCCGTGCCGGTGACGAAGTCGGTGCCGTCGTCCGGCGGGGCCGCCAGGTGCGCGATCGGCGGCAGCTCGCCGGCGGCGAACAGGCTGGGCGCCAGCGCCAGTTCGGCCAGCGGCCCGGCGGCCCCCAGGGTGCCGGTGACCGGCCGCACCGAGCTGACCGGGACACCGCTGTCCTTCAGCAGCGCCCGCAGCAGCTCGGCTTCGGCGGCGTCGTGGTGGACGGTGCCCTTGCCGTCGGCGAGGACGGCGCCGAGGGTGTCCGGCGTCACCCCGTGCGCGGCCATCAGCCCGCGGGCGCTCTCGGCCAGCGTGGCCGGGCCGACGCCGCTGTCCACGGCCGGCCGCAGCGCCGCGCCGAGCACCGTGACCAGCGGGCGGGCCCCGCGCGCCGCGGCGTCCCCGGCCCGCTCCAGGACCAGCGCCACCGCGCCCTCGGCCAGCACCGTGCCGTCCCGGCCGGCGTCGAAGCTGCGCAGCGGGGCGGCGCCGTCGGCGCCGGCGGTGAGGTGGCCGGCGCGGTACTGCGCGGCCAGCTTCAGCGGCTCGTTGTAGCTGCCGGCGCCGACGACCAGCGCGGTGTCGCAGTCGCCGTGGCGGAGGCTGAACGCGGCCCGCTGGAGGGCGCCCAGCGCGGCCCCGGCGTCCTGGACGAAGGCCGCGCAGTCGCCGCGGAACCGCCGGGCGATGCTGACCAGCGCCAGGGTGTTGTTGTTCAGCGCCCGGATGACGGTGAACGGATTGAAGGTCGCGGCGTTGCCGAACGCCTCCGCCACCACCCGCGTGAGGTCCGCGCCGACCTGCGGCGAGGGGTCGGTACGGGCCTGGTCGAGCGCCTTGTGGAAGGCGGCCACGCTCAGTTCGGTGGAGTCGTCCTGGGCGACGTAGAGGCCGCGCCGCTCCTCGGGGACGGCCTGCCAGCTCTCGCCGGCCTGCCGCATGGCGTCCTCGGCGGCCAGCACCGCGTTGAAGGTGAACGCGGTGCCGAACTTCCGCAGTTTGTGGGGGACGCTGTCCCGGCTGAGCCGCTGCAGCTCGGCGGGGACGTGCCCGAAGTGGGTGATCCTGCTCGTCCGGACGTAGGGGTCCTGGTACGGCGAGAGCGCGGTCCGCGCCTCCCGCCACGCCGTCCACAGGGCCTCGGGCCCGCGCCCGGTGGGCAGCACAGCGCCGATGCCGGTGACGACGATCGCGTCGGGGTCGAAGGCGCCGGGCGCGGCGCCGGGGACGGTGTCAGGGACGATGCCGGTGCTCGAAACCGTGTCGGTCCTCGAAGCGCTGTCAGTGCTCGAAACGATGTCAGTGCTCATAACCACGCACCACCAGACTGGCGTTGAGTCCGCCGAAGCCGAAGGAATTGCTCACAGCCGCCGACACCTCCTGGTACCGCGCCTTGTCCGGCACGTAGTCCAGGTCGCAGGCCGGATCCGGGTTCTCCAGATTCAGCGTCGGGGGCACGATGCCGTCCCGGACGGACAGCACGGTGGCGATCAGCTCGGGCGCGCCGGCGGCGGCGATCAGGTGCCCGAGCATCGTCTTGTTGGCGGTCACCGCCAGCTTCCGGTAGTGCTCGCCGGCCGCGAACACATCCTTGATCGCCCGGGTCTCGATCGGGTCGTTCAGCGGGGTGGAGGTGCCGTGCGCGTTGACGGAGTCCACCGCGTCCGGCGCCACCCCGCCGTCCGCCAGCGCCCGGCTCATCGCCAGCGCCGCGCCGTGCCCCTCGGGGTGCGGGGCGGTGACCTGGTAGGCGTCCAACGAGCTGCCGAAACCCGCCAGTTCGGCGTAGACGGCCGCACCCCTGCGGCGGGCGCTCTCCTCGCTCTCCAGCACCAGCATGGCCGCGCCCTCGGCGGCCACCAGCCCGCTGCGGTCCCGGTCGAAGGCCCGGCACAGCCGGTCCCCGAACAGCTCGGAGGTGGACGGCGCGCCCAGCAGGTACAGCCCGGTCATGGTCGGCAGGTTCAGCACCGAGTCGGCGCCGCCCACCACCATCGCGTCCACCTCCCCGCGCCGGATCATCCGCAGGCCGTGGCCGATGGCGTGGGTGGCGCCGGCGCAGGCGGTGGAGAAGTTCAGCGCCGGGCCGCGCAGCCGGTGCCGGGAAGCGATCCCGGCGGCCAGCGCGTCGTTGGTGCAGAACAGGCCGCTGGCCCGGTCCAGCCGGTCGCGCCGGGCGAACAGCGTCTGCCAACTGGGTCGGCCGTCCTCGCCGATCGCGTGCAGCAGCTCGTAGGGGTCCCGCTCCGGTACGCCCGAGCCGACGGCGGTGCCGATCCGGCCCACTGCGCCCGGGGCGTCGATGCCGGCGTCGGCCAGCGCCTGCGCGGCGGCCGCCAGCCCGAAGCGGGCGCGCCGCTCCAGCGGCCGGTCCGGGTCCGCCTCGGCGCCGTACCGCGCGGCGAACTCCGCGTCGTCGACGGGCGCGGCGTAGCGCACCGGGAAGTCGTCGACGCCGGGCGGCCGCCAGGCGCGGATCGCCGACCGGCCCGCGGTCAGCCCCTCCCACATGGTCTGCCAGTCGAGCCCCAGTCCGCAGACGGCGCCCAGCCCGGTCACCACGACGCGGCGGCTCATTTCCCGACTCCTTCCAGTACGACGGCGCACACCTGGCCGCGCGCGCCGCAGGCCAGCACCAGGGCCCGCGGGGCGGGCAGCGCCTCCTCGCGCACCGCGTCGCCGTCGGCGGCCAGCCGCCGCCCGGTGGCCAGGCCGTGCAGCGCCAGCAGCGTGTGCGCCAGCGGGTGTGCGGGGCCCAGCACCCCGGTGGCGCGCTCGGCGGTGAACGCGGCGGGCCGGTCCGCGGTGCCCGCGAAGACCCGGTCCAGGGCTGCGTCCTGGGCCCGTGCGGTGTCCGCCGTCCAGGCGGCGTCGGGCAGCACCCAGCCGATCCCGCCGGCGTCCGTGCCGGCCGTCTCCAGGGCCGCGTGGACGGCCTCGGCGATCGCCTCGGCCCGGTCCTCGGGCCCGGCGCCGAATGCCCGCCCGTAACCGGCCAGCCGCGCCCCGGGAGCGTCCTCGCCCGCCACGGAGCCCACGGCGCCGCCGCCGGCCCGTTCGGCGAGCAGGAAGGCCGCCCCCTCCCCCGGCACCGCCCCGTTCCAGCCCAGCTCCTCGTACTGCGCGAAGAGCAGCGGATGCACCTTGGGGCTCACCGCCCCGACCAGCGCCGCCTCGTTCTCCCCCTCCGCGACCGACAGCGCCCCGTCGACCAGGGCCTGCAGCCCCGCGTCGGAGAACGGCGAGTACGCGGCCATCGCCCCCGTCAGCCCGAACACCGCCGAGATGTGCGCGGCCGCCGTGCTGTTGAGGTGGGACAGCCCGCTGAACGGGGGCACCTCCCGCCCGTAGAGGGCGGCGACCTCCGCCGGCGAACCGGCGGCCTGGTGCAGCCGGTCCAGCGCGGAGAACCGCAGTAACTCCTCGTCCACGGTGGGCAGTCCGAGGTAGAGCCCCCACCCGGGGCCGCCTACCGGGCCGCGCTCCGTCGGTCCGGCGAGCGCCAGCCGCGCCCCGTAGAGCGCCATCCGGGCCTGCTTCTCCGAGGTGCGCAGGACCCTGCGGTGCACCCCGAGGGTGGCCGCGTCCGGGTCGTCCACCAGGAAGGCGGTGTCGAACTCCGGCCACGGGCCCGCCAGCGCCTCGACCGGACCACGGGTCTCCTTGCCGGCGACCAGGGCCTCCCACAGGTCGCCCGGCCCGGTGCCGGCCGCGGTGTAGAGGCCGGGCGCGGTCAGCCGTACGTGATGCCTTGTCATCGCCGTCATCGCCGCGCTCACCCCGCCTCGGCCAGGATCAGGGAGCAGTTCTGGCCCCCGAATCCGAAGGAGTTGGACAGCACCGTGGTCACCCGTGCCGGGCGCCGCTCGGTGACGACGTCCAGCCCGGCGGTCACCTCGTCCGGTTCGGTGAAGTTCAGCGTCGGCAGCAGCGTCTGCCGCCGGAGGCTGAGCACCGACAGCACCGCCTCGGCCGCCCCGCTGTTGGCCAGCGAGTGCCCCATGGCGGACTTGTTGCCGGTGACCGGGAGCGTCGCGGCGCGCGCCCCGAAGACGGTGTGCAGGGCCGCCGCCTCGCAGGTGTCGTTGGCCTCGGTCGAGGTGCCGTGCGCGTTGACGTGGTCGATGTCGTCCGGCCCGAGCCCGGCGTCGGCCAGCGCGGCCCGCATGCACTCCGCGTAGTCCGAGCCGTCCCGCGAACTGGACGTCATCTTCACCGCCTCGGTCACCCCGGCGTACCCGGCGACCCTGGCCAGGATGCGGGCGCCGCGCGCCTCGGCGTGCGCCCGGGACTCCAGGACGAGGAAGGCCGCGCCGTCCCCGATGACGAAGCCGGAGCGGTCCTTGTCGAAGGGGCGGCTGATCCGCGCCGGGTCCCGCCCGTCCACCGGGGCGAGCGCGCCCACCCCGTGGAAGGCGGTGATCGAGGTCAGCGTGGTCAGGCTCTCGGCGCCGCCGGCGAGCGCCACGTCCAGCGCCCCGCTGCGGATGTAGCGGTAGGCGCTGCCGATCGCCATGCCGCCGGCGGCGCAGGCGTCCGCGTGGGTCTCCAGGACGCCGGCCGCGCCGAAGTAGTCGGCGAGCGCGGCGGTGGCGGTGTCCGGCTGGATCCGCGTGTGCCGGTCCGGGTCGAGCCCGCCGGCGCCGGCCGCGTCGGCTCCGCCGGCCGCCGCGGCGCCGTCGAGCGCGTCCAGGTAGCCGTCCAGGTCCAGGGCCCCGGCCTCGTGGTCCACATGGGCGGCCAGCGCGGTGAGTTCGCCCGGCTCCATGACCATCCGGTTGCAGGCGAGGAAGAGGCCGCCGCGCTCGCTGTCCAGCCGCCGCGGCAGTCCGCTGCGCTGCCATGCCTGTGCCGCGGCGTGCCAGGCGAGGACGCCGGCCGGTCCCAGCGGCCCGGCCTCTTCGGGCGCCGCGTCCGCGAGCGCCTGCCGGACGTGGGGGTCGATGTGGGCGGAGACGGCACAGGGGACGCCCCACTCCTTGTGGAGGGGGTGCTCGGCGATGAGCGTGCGTCCTTCCGCGATGTGGTCGAACAGCGCCTCCGGGTCGGTCAGTTGCCCGGCGACCAGGCCGATCCCGGTCACCACGACCTCGTGTTCGGCCCCGTCGGATATCTCGGATATCTGGGGTGTCACTTGCATTCCTTTCGCACGACTCGCACGACGAGCGACGCCTTCCGCACCGGCCGCCGGCCGGTCAGCCGACGGGCTGGGCGTGCCCGAGGGCGGCCAGCGCACTGCGGACGCCCTCGGCCATCACCTCGTCGCCGGTGGCCGCCTCCAGCGCGGCACCGCAGCCGGCGCAGACCGCCTTGCCGGACGCGGCCGGCTCGGCCTTGTCGGCGCCGCACTCGGTGCAGTTCTCGGGCAGGTGGTCGAAGATCGCGTGGGTGAAGGCGGCCCAGTGGGCGCTGGTGGCCGCCGCGGCGACCTCGTAGGGCCGCTGGCCGGCGTGCACCTGCTCGGCGGAGTAGCCGAACGCGCTGCGGCGCAGCACCTCGGCGGCCAGTTCGGTGATGCCGCCGCGCTCGTCGTAGAGCCGCTCGGAGCCGCCGAGCACACCGGCGAGCTGGTCCAGGACATTGGACTTCGGCAGCGCCACGCCGAGCTTGGTCTCCATTTCGAAGCGGAATTCGACCAGGTCGAGGGATTCCGCGCCGAGGTCGCCGACGAGGGTGGCGTCCGGGGTGATCTCGTCGGTCCCGGTGCCCAGGACCTGGGCGAGTCCCTCCCGCACAATCTCCTGGATCTGCTGCGGCTCGTAGGGGTTCTGCATGATTCTCTCCTCGTTTCTGAGCACTCTGAAGACCACCGTCGACCGGCCATGGAAATCGTCCACCAGCCATGGAAATTCGCGGAAAACGGCAGCAGAAATTACCCGGCAGGGTTTTGCCGAAAGCTCGCACCAGCGCCCCGGAAATGCACAGGACACCGTGGATGCGATGACGGATGCGATGAAGGAAGTCCGCTCGGCGGACGATTGATGATGAATGACGCGCCCGAGGCAGGATTCGGCGCCGTCAAGAACGAAGGACGCACCCTACGGGCACAAGAGAAAGGAAACGCTTCCGGAGATGCGGAAGCCGCGATTCACACGCCGCAGAAGGCGTTACACATGATGACCATCCCCCGATAGCAAATGATCCCCCGACACCTGCTTGCACAAGAACAGGCTGTCCATCGTCGGCGGTCACCTCGTCGTGACGCACTCACAAAGCCTGCTCCGCCTCTCCTGGAGGCGCACTAAAAACGCTACCAGAGCCACCCATGACCGTCACTCGTTTGTGCGATAGGTCACTTGACCCAGAGCGCACAGGAAGAGGTCGGCAATAAATGTTCCGTGATAATGGAAAACTTAACGCGCCATTCATATTGATAGGGGTTCACTGTTCGAACCAGAGGCGTCGGGGGTTACCCCCCATAAACCCCCCTACTTCCCATCGCTTTCCGGCCACTGGCCGGATACCGCTCAGCCGGCCACCTCCGCCGCCCCCGCTCCTCCTGGAGCCGCCGCGCATACCCCGCCAGCCGCTTCCCCAGATTCACACTCACCGCACCGACCAGCCGGGCCGCCCGGTAGTGCGCCTCCACCAACTTCTCCGCCCCGGGCTCCCCCTCCTCGACGACCACCCGGTCCCCGGTCCCCGGCAGCCCCACCGACTTGATCCGCAGTCCGAAAGCCGACGTCCAGAACGACGGCACATGCGCATACGACTCGGCCGCCGCCGGCCCCGCCAGCAGATTCCGCGCCGCCAACTCCCCCTGCGCCGCCGCATTGCTCCAGTGCTCCAGCGCCACCGGCCCGTCCGCCGACCGCACCGCATCACAACGCGCCACATCCCCGGCCACCACGATCCGCGGATCGACCACCCCGGCCGCCCCCGCCACTCCCGCCGCTCCCGTCATACCCGTCGCCCCTGCTGTCCCCGCCTCCCCCGCCGTCCGCGCGAACAACCGCTCGTCGCAGTGCACCCGCCCGCCCGGCAGCGCCAGCCCGGCCCCCGCCAGCCACCCCGTGGCCGGCGCCATCCCGATCGCCACCACGGCCACCTCGGCCGGCAGCACGCTCCCGTCGGTCAACCCGACCCCGGCGACCCGCGCCCCCTCCGCACGGAAACCCGTCACGCCCGTGCCCAGCCGCAGCACCACCCCGGCCCGCCGCGCCGCCCCCGCCACCACATCCGGCACCGTCCCGCCCAGCGCCCGCAACGGCCGCCCGAACGGCTCCACCAACGTCACCCGCACCCCGAGCCCCAGCCCGGCCAGCGACGACGCCAGCTCCACCCCGACGAACCCCGCCCCGACGACCACCACCTCACGGGCCCCGCCGTCGACCGCCGCACGCAGCGCCCGGACGTCGCCCAGCCCCCGCACCGTCAGCACCCCGGCCGGTACCTCCCCGGGCCAGGCCCGCGCCCGCGCCCCGGTCGCCAGCACCAGCCCGTCGTACGCCAGCTCCGCACCGCCGGCCAGCCGCACCCGGCGCCGCTCCCGGTCCAGCCCCACGGCCGCGGTCCCCCGGACCCAGCGGGCGCCGAAGTCCTCGGCGCCCGCCAGCCGGATGTCGTCAGCGGTGAGCGTCCCGGCCACCACCTGCTTGGTCAACGGCGGCCGGTCGTAAGGGAGTTCCGCCTCGTCCGACACGACGGTCAGCGCCCCGGAGAACCCCCGGGCCCGCAGCTCCCCGGCGGCCCGGACGCCGGCCAGGCCCGCGCCCACCACCACGACCTCACGCAAGGTTCAGGCCCCCTCGACCGAGATCGCCCGCACCGGGCACGCCCGCGCCGCGGCCGCCACCTTCCCCGCCAGCTCCGGCGCCGGGTCCGGCGCGACGACCAACTGCTCGTCGTCGTCCAGCGCGAAGACCTCCGGCGCCACCAGCGCACACTGCCCCAGCCCGTCGCACAGCCCGTAATCGACCGTGATCCGCACCGCCATGTCCCCCAACTCCCCTGTATATCAAGTCAGTTACGCGACAGAAGAACGACCCCGCCGACCATCGTCGACGTCCCTACTCCGCCACCGCCGCCCGCGCATAGCGCAGCGGCAGCTCCTCCAGCCCCCGGATCGCATCCGAAGCCAGCCACCGCACCTGGTCCGCCGGTACCCCGAGCTCCAGCGTCGGGAACCGGTCCAGGATCTCGGTCAGCGCGATCGTCGCCTCCTGCCGGGCCAGCCGCTGCCCCAGGCAGAAGTGCGGCCCCATCCCGAACGCGACATGCTGCGCGGTGGCCCGCCCCAGATCGAAGGTGTGGCCGTCCGCCCGCACCTCCGCGTCCCGGTTGGCCGCGTTCAGCAGGAACCGCACCAGCTCGCCCTTACGGATGGTGACCCCACCGGCCTCGATGTCCGTGAGCGCCACCCGGTTCACCGTGGTCATCGCCGACCCCCGGAACCGCAGCGCCTCCTCCACCGCCGCCCCCACCAGCGACCGGTCCGCGCGCAGCGCCGCCAGCTGCTCCGGATGCGTCAGCAGCTCGTGCAGCGCGTTGGCCAGCAGGTTCGTCACCGTGTCGTGCCCCGCGATCAGCAGCACCGCGGCGAACGACGACAGCTCCTCGTCCGTCAGCCCGCTGCCGTCCTCGAACCCCGCCGCGATCAGCTCACCGAGCAGGTCCTCCGTCGGCTCCGCCCGCTTGGCCCCGATCAGCCCGATGCAGTACGCGAACAGCTCGCCCGCCGACGCCTGCATCGCCTCCAGCGACGGCGCCGCGGAGATGTCCATCGCCCACTTACGGAACGGATCCCGGTCCTCGTGCGGCACCCCCAGCAGATCGCAGATCACCTCCAGCGGCATCGGGTAGGTGAACGCGTCGATGAAGTCCACCGTCCCGCTGTCGCCCAGCTTCTCCAGCAGCTGCCGGCTGATCTCCACGATCCGCGGCTCCAGCTGCCGCACCGCCTTCGACGCGAACGCCGCGGTCACCAGCCGCCGGTAACGGGCGTGCCCCGGATCGTCCTGTTCGAGCAGCATCACCTGCAGCCCCGGCACCAGCGCCCCGTGCGGCGCGTGCGTGTGCACGTCGTTGGACAGCCGCGGATCGCTCAGCAGCTCCCGGGTCAGCGGCGCGCTCAGCACCGTCCAGGTCTCCTGCCCGCTCAACTGCCGCGTACGGATGATGTCGTGGTCCGCGGCGAGCCGTGCGAGCTCCCGCTCCAGACCCGCCGTGGCCGCCAGCTCGGCCAGATCGATTGCCTCGGACATGACGAACTCCCCCTGGATGTGCCCTCTGGATGTGCCTTCTGGACGTGCCATGAATGACGGGCCGCCGGCCCACGCGCGGCGCACACACGCCACAGCGATGAGCCGACCGACCCCGAGAAAACCGCCCCGGACACCGCTGTCCGACGGCTGAAACACACCGGCCACCGACGTCCGGCGGCTGAAACAAACGCCCGGGCCCCAGGACGTGCCTGGTCCCGCAGCAGCCGTACCTAGTCCCGCAGCAACTGAACGGCCTGCCGCGCGAGTTGCTCGTCCATCGCGCCCGACCGGCTTCCGGCGATCCCCGACCGCATCAGGGCCGCCCCCTCGACCAACGCCACGAACGTCTCGGCCCGCGCCCGGCAGAAACCGGCGGACCACTCCGGCCGCCCCTGCTGCACATACGCCTCAACGTGCGCCACGTACTTCTGGTAGAACTCCCGGACCACCGCGGCGATCTCGTCGTCCCGCGCCGCCAGCGCCCACACCTCGACATACAGCCGGACGAGCTGGGGGTCCTCCTGCTCGGCCAGGACCACCGCGACCACCTCGGCGGGCTCCGCCCGGCCGCCCTCCGGCACCTCGATCACCGACGGGTCCGCCCGGCTCATCCGCAGCCCGGTGGTCTCCGCCAGCCGCTCCAGCGAGCGGTCCAACGCCCGTTCCAGCACGGCCTTTATCAGATCCGCCCGGGTCGGGAAGTAGTGCTGCAGATGCCCGACCCGCACCCCCGCCTCACCGGCGATGGCCCGCAGCGACGCATCCGCGTTGCCCTTGGCGACCAGTACGGACTCGGCGGCATCCAGCAGACTCGTCCGCCGCAGGTTCCCCTGCCGCGTCAGCTGCGGCTTGCCGCCGCCCTTCTCCTCGCTCATGACACCGTGACCTCGACTCCTGCCTTCTCCAGCGCGGAGAGGACATCCTGCGGCACCGGCGTCATCTCGGGGAACACCACCCCGGTGGGCGCCTTCGCGCCGTCCGCACCCAGCACCCGACGCAGCCCCAACAGCCCGCCCAGCGCGGTCAGATGGGCCTGCCCGGCGTCATCCCTGACCACCGCGGTACGCCGCTCCCCGCCCCGCCCGCGGACATCGATCCGCAGCAGCGCGCAGCCGCCCTCACCCGGCGAGTACAGCATCCCGCGCCGCGTCTTCTCGAACGAGTCGCCCCGCCCCCACCGGAAGAACCCGGTCTTCTTCAGCGCCAGCAGCGTGGACGTCGACGAGTTCGCACTGAACCCGATCCGGGTGATCGCCGTGTCCACCCCCAGCACCAGCGGCAGCGTGAACTGCTCCGGCGTGTCGATCCGCGCCACCTTGGTCCGGTGCTCGCCGATCTGCACGAACCCGGCATCGCTCAGCGGCATGATCATCCGCCGCTCGCCGTTCTCCGTGACCTCGTAGTCCAGCCCCAGCCGGTCCATGAACTCCACCGAGTCGGTGCCGGCCCGGTCCTTCAGGTCGTACCGGATGGCGATCTGCACCCCGGCCGCCCCGCCCAGCTCGGCCGCCAGCGCCGCGGTCACCAGTGCGCTGACCCCGCCCATCCAGCTCGACGACAGCAGCACCGGCGCGGTCGGCGGATGCACCGCCGCCACCGCCGTGGCCCGCTGCAACCGCGCCGTCCACCGCGTGATGTCCACATACGGCACCCCGCCCCGGATGGCGGCCAGCATCACCCGGTCGTCCGGGTCGTTCACCGTGCTGATCACGGCCCGCACCTTCGCCGCGAACGGCTCCGGATCGCTCAGGTCCCAGCGCCGCACCTCCGCCCCGACCTCGTCGGCCAGCACCTGCCCCTTCCCGGGCGTACGCCCGGTGAGCAGTAACGGCCACGAGGGGGCGGCGAGCCGAGTCAGATCGCCGCCGACGGTCCCATAACCGCCGACCACGAGCACCGGACCATTCACATCAAGCTGGAGGTCATCGTCCACACCGCAGACACTAGGTCACGCGACCTAGAATCGGCAACGTCCGCCGTTGTCGCCCCCGTCACATAGAGTCGTCACCCCACGGGCCATCACCTCCGGCCCCCACCCGAGGAGTTGAGCCCCCCATGCTCATCGAGCACGTCCTCCCCCCGCACGCCGTAGGCGAGGACGCCCTCGGTGACCCACCCCCCACCGACCCCACCGGCCTCTTCCCCGTCGAGGAACGCGAGATCGCCCACGCCGGCGAAAAGCGCCGCCGCGACTTCGTCACCGCCCGCCAGTGCGCCCACCGCGCCCTCACCCGCCTCGGCCTCCCCCCGACCCCGGTCCCGCCCGGCCCCACCGGCGCCCCCGCCTGGCCCCCCGGCATCACCGGCAGCATCACCCACTGCGACGGCTACCGCGCCGCCGCCGTCGCCCGCACCGCCGACCTCCCCCACCTGGGCATCGACGCCGAACCCCACGCCCCCCTGCCCCCCGTCGTCCGCGACGGCATCACCACCCCCACCGAACGCACCCACCTCCAGGACCTCACCACCACCCACCCCGACATCCCCTGGGACCGCCTCCTCTTCAGCGCCAAGGAATCCGTCTACAAGACCTGCGCCCCCCTCTCCCCCCGCCCTCTCCAGTTCGATGACGCCGAAATCACCTTCACCCCCGACACCCGCACCTTCACCGCCCGTCTCCTCCTCCCCTGGACGGCCGGCATCCCCGCTCCCGTCCTCCCCGGCCGCTGGCACACCGCCCACGGCATCCTCCTCACCGCCACCACCGTCCCCCGCCCCGCCTGACCCACCCGGGCTTCCCTGCGGCACAACGCAAAAAAGCCTCGTCCCCCGAGTCGAAACTCGGGGAACGAGGCTTTATCAAAATTTGTTCGGCGGCGTCCTACTCTCCCACAGGGTCCCCCCTGCAGTACCATCGGCGCTGAAAGGCTTAGCTTCCGGGTTCGGAATGTAACCGGGCGTTTCCCTAACGCTAAAACCACCGAAACACTATGAAACTTAGAACAACCGTTGGTCTGTTCGTGGCTTCAGAACCAACACAGTGGACGCGAGCAACTGAGGACAAGCCCTCGGCCTATTAGTACCAGTCAACTCCAACCGTTACCGGTCTTCCATATCTGGCCTATCAACCCAGTCATCTACTGGGAGCCTTACCCCATCAAGTGGGAGGGAGCCCTCATCTCGAAGCAGGCTTCCCGCTTAGATGCTTTCAGCGGTTATCCTTTCCGAACGTAGCCAACCAGCCATGCCCTTGGCAGAACAACTGGCACACCAGAGGTCCGTCCGTCCCGGTCCTCTCGTACTAGGGACAGCCCTTCTCAAGACTCCTACGCGCACAGCGGATAGGGACCGAACTGTCTCACGACGTTCTAAACCCAGCTCGCGTACCGCTTTAATGGGCGAACAGCCCAACCCTTGGGACCGACTCCAGCCCCAGGATGCGACGAGCCGACATCGAGGTGCCAAACCATCCCGTCGATATGGACTCTTGGGGAAGATCAGCCTGTTATCCCCGGGGTACCTTTTATCCGTTGAGCGACGGCGCTTCCACAAGCCACCGCCGGATCACTAGTCCCTACTTTCGTACCTGCTCGACCCGTCAGTCTCACAGTCAAGCTCCCTTGTGCACTTACACTCAACACCTGATTACCAACCAGGCTGAGGGAACCTTTGGGCGCCTCCGTTACCCTTTAGGAGGCAACCGCCCCAGTTAAACTACCCACCAGACACTGTCCCTGATCCGGATCACGGACCCAGGTTAGACATCCAGCACGACCAGAGTGGTATTTCAACAACGACTCCACACCAACTGGCGTTGGCGCTTCACAGTCTCCCACCTATCCTACACAAGCCGAACCGAACACCAATATCAAGCTATAGTAAAGGTCCCGGGGTCTTTCCGTCCTGCTGCGCGAAACGAGCATCTTTACTCGTAATGCAATTTCACCGGGCCTATGGTTGAGACAGTCGAGAAGTCGTTACGCCATTCGTGCAGGTCGGAACTTACCCGACAAGGAATTTCGCTACCTTAGGATGGTTATAGTTACCACCGCCGTTTACTGGCGCTTAAGTTCTCAGCTTCGCCCCACCGAAATGGAGCTAACCGGTCCCCTTAACGTTCCAGCACCGGGCAGGCGTCAGTCCGTATACATCGCCTTACGGCTTCGCACGGACCTGTGTTTTTAGTAAACAGTCGCTTCTCGCTGGTCTCTGCGGCCACCCCCAGCTCACACTGCAAGAGTGATCACCGGAAATGGCCCCCCTTCTCCCGAAGTTACGGGGGCATTTTGCCGAGTTCCTTAACCATAGTTCACCCGAACGCCTCGGTATTCTCTACCTGACCACCTGAGTCGGTTTAGGGTACGGGCCGCCTTGAAACTCACTAGAGGCTTTTCTCGACAGCATAGGATCATCCACTTCACCACAATCGGCTCGGCATCAGGTCTCACCCTTACATGAGAGACGGATTTGCCTATCTCTCGGGCTACACCCTTACCCCGGGACAACCACCGCCCGGGCTGGACTACCTTCCTGCGTCACCCCATCGCTTACCTACTACAAGTCTGGTCCGTCGGCTCCACCACTCCCCTACACTCCGAAGAGCTCAGGGCGGCTTCACGGACTTAGCATCGCCTGATTCAGTACTGGGCGCTTCAAAGCGGGTACCGGAATATCAACCGGTTGTCCATCGACTACGCCTGTCGGCCTCGCCTTAGGTCCCGACTTACCCTGGGCAGATCAGCTTGACCCAGGAACCCTTAGTCAATCGGCGCAAGAGTTTCCCACTCTTGTATCGCTACTCATGCCTGCATTCTCACTCGTGAACCGTCCACAACTCGCTTCCGCGGCTGCTTCACCCGGCACACGACGCTCCCCTACCCATCACAGCCTCCGTTAGGAGTAATGCTGCAATGACACGACTTCGGCGGTGTACTTGAGCCCCGCTACATTGTCGGCGCGGAATCACTTGACCAGTGAGCTATTACGCACTCTTTCAAGGATGGCTGCTTCTAAGCCAACCTCCTGGTTGTCTCTGCGACTCCACATCCTTTCCCACTTAGCACACGCTTAGGGGCCTTAGTCGATGCTCTGGGCTGTTTCCCTCTCGACCATGGAGCTTATCCCCCACAGTCTCACTGCCGCGCTCTCACTTACCGGCATTCGGAGTTTGGCTAAGGTCAGTAACCCGGTAGGGCCCATCGCCTATCCAGTGCTCTACCTCCGGCAAGAAACACACGACGCTGCACCTAAATGCATTTCGGGGAGAACCAGCTATCACGGAGTTTGATTGGCCTTTCACCCCTAACCACAGGTCATCCCCCAGGTTTTCAACCCTGGTGGGTTCGGTCCTCCACGAAGTCTTACCTCCGCTTCAACCTGCCCATGGCTAGATCACTCCGCTTCGGGTCTAGAGCGTGCAACTCAAACCGCCCTCTTCGGACTCGCTTTCGCTACGGCTTCCCCACACGGGTTAACCTCGCTACACACCGCTAACTCGCAGGCTCATTCTTCAAAAGGCACGCAGTCACGACGTTGAGCCAAAGACTCAACGCGACGCTCCCACGGCTTGTAGGCACACGGTTTCAGGTACTATTTCACTCCGCTCCCGCGGTACTTTTCACCATTCCCTCACGGTACTATCCGCTATCGGTCACCAGGGAATATTTAGGCTTAACGGGTGGTCCCGCCAGATTCACACGGGATTTCTCGGGCCCCGTGCTACTTGGGTGTCTCTCAAACGAGCCGCTGACGTTTCAGCTACGGGGGTCTTACCCTCTACGCCGGACCTTTCGCATGTCCTTCGCCTACATCAACGGTTTCTGACTCGTCCCACAGCCGGCAGACTGCAGAAAAAAGAGATCCCACAACCCCGCACTGGCAACCCCTGCCGGGTATCACACCAATACGGTTTGGCCTCATCCAGTTTCGCTCGCCACTACTCCCGGAATCACGGTTGTTTTCTCTTCCTGCGGGTACTGAGATGTTTCACTTCCCCGCGTTCCCTCCACACTGCCTATGTGTTCAGCAGCGGGTGACAGCCCATGACGACTGCCGGGTTTCCCCATTCGGACACCCCCGGATCAAAGCTCGGTTGACAGCTCCCCGGGGCCTATCGCGGCCTCCCACGTCCTTCATCGGTTCCTGGTGCCAAGGCATCCACCGTGCGCCCTTAAAAACTTGGCCACAGATGCTCGCGTCCACTGTGCAGTTCTCAAGCAACGACCAGCCACCCACCACCCCAACCCGAAGGCTGAGTTCACTGGGGCCGGCATCGCGAAGGTTCAGACCGTAGTCCGTACCCTCAGACACCCAACAGCGTGCCCGACCCGACCAGTTCACAGCTCACGTTCCACGCCGAAGCAGTACTAATGAACCCTCACCAATCGCGCCGAATAGTCAACGTTCCACCCATGAGCTAACCACCGTCGAACACTCGCCGACGTAGTGGCTCTGGACAGTCTTGCGACTGCCTAGATGCTCCTTAGAAAGGAGGTGATCCAGCCGCACCTTCCGGTACGGCTACCTTGTTACGACTTCGTCCCAATCGCCAGTCCCACCTTCGACGATTCCCTCCCACAAAGGGTTGGGCCACCGGCTTCGGGTGTTACCGACTTTCGTGACGTGACGGGCGGTGTGTACAAGGCCCGGGAACGTATTCACCGCAGCAATGCTGATCTGCGATTACTAGCAACTCCGACTTCATGGGGTCGAGTTGCAGACCCCAATCCGAACTGAGACCGGCTTTTTGAGATTCGCTCCACCTCGCGGTATCGCAGCTCATTGTACCGGCCATTGTAGCACGTGTGCAGCCCAAGACATAAGGGGCATGATGACTTGACGTCGTCCCCACCTTCCTCCGAGTTGACCCCGGCAGTCTCCTGTGAGTCCCCATCACCCCGAAAGGCATGCTGGCAACACAGAACAAGGGTTGCGCTCGTTGCGGGACTTAACCCAACATCTCACGACACGAGCTGACGACAGCCATGCACCACCTGTACACCGACCACAAGGGGGCGCCTGTCTCCAGACGTTTCCGGTGTATGTCAAGCCTTGGTAAGGTTCTTCGCGTTGCGTCGAATTAAGCCACATGCTCCGCTGCTTGTGCGGGCCCCCGTCAATTCCTTTGAGTTTTAGCCTTGCGGCCGTACTCCCCAGGCGGGGAACTTAATGCGTTAGCTGCGGCACGGACGACGTGGAATGTCGCCCACACCTAGTTCCCAACGTTTACGGCGTGGACTACCAGGGTATCTAATCCTGTTCGCTCCCCACGCTTTCGCTCCTCAGCGTCAGTATCGGCCCAGAGATCCGCCTTCGCCACCGGTGTTCCTCCTGATATCTGCGCATTTCACCGCTACACCAGGAATTCCGATCTCCCCTACCGAACTCTAGCCTGCCCGTATCGAATGCAGACCCGGGGTTAAGCCCCGGGCTTTCACATCCGACGCGACAAGCCGCCTACGAGCTCTTTACGCCCAATAATTCCGGACAACGCTCGCGCCCTACGTATTACCGCGGCTGCTGGCACGTAGTTAGCCGGCGCTTCTTCTGCAGGTACCGTCACTTGCGCTTCTTCCCTGCTGAAAGAGGTTTACAACCCGAAGGCCGTCATCCCTCACGCGGCGTCGCTGCATCAGGCTTTCGCCCATTGTGCAATATTCCCCACTGCTGCCTCCCGTAGGAGTCTGGGCCGTGTCTCAGTCCCAGTGTGGCCGGTCGCCCTCTCAGGCCGGCTACCCGTCGTCGCCTTGGTGAGCCATTACCTCACCAACAAGCTGATAGGCCGCGGGCTCATCCTTCACCGCCGGAGCTTTCCACGCACAGACCATGCGGTCGCGCGTCATATCCGGTATTAGACCCCGTTTCCAGGGCTTGTCCCAGAGTGAAGGGCAGATTGCCCACGTGTTACTCACCCGTTCGCCACTAATCCCCGACCGAAGCCGGTTCATCGTTCGACTTGCATGTGTTAAGCACGCCGCCAGCGTTCGTCCTGAGCCAGGATCAAACTCTCCGTGAATGCTTCCCCGTGATCGGGGTAAAACACCACGAGAGCGGAACCGTCGGGAGGAATAATCCCGACGGTTCACAGCGTCCTCGCTGTGTGTGCCTCCCGAACAGGTCGGAAGGTCTTTCAAAGGAACCTCGTCCCAACGTGATGTTGGAGACGGGGTATCAACATATCTGGCGTTGACTTTTGGCACGCTGTTGAGTTCTCAAGGAACGGACGCTTCCTTCGGCCTGCCCTTGCGGGCTTCCTCCGGGCGCTTCCCTTCGGTCTTGCGTCTCCGACTCTATCAGATCCTTTCGGCTCTGATTTTCGCCGGTGCGATCCGGCCTTTCGGCTTTCTCGCGGTTCCAACCTTACCAGATCCGTTTCCGTCTCTGGCCCCCTGCTGGAGCGGGGTCGGCCGTTTCGCTTTCGCTTTCCGGTCTTTCCGACTTTATCAGATCTTCTTTCCGTTCCGGTCCGCTTCTCGGTGAGTTGCGGGCGGTTCGAATTTCGATCCGATTCCCCTGTCGGCGGGGTGTTCACTACTTTAGCGGAATTCCTCGGTGACGCCTAATCAGGTGTCCGGAACGAATTTCGGCATGCGGAATTCAGTCCCGTTGAGGGGCCGTGCAGTAGTGGGTTGCCGCGAAGCGGCGGGATGGCTGTCCGGGGCCGTCGGCTCCGTGACAACTCGGAGAACACTACACGAGCGGATGGGGTGCTTCAAACCCCTGTGGGAGAAGGGGCGGCTGGGTGCGTTGAGGGCTTGACCGCATGTGCTCGTACAGCTGTGGTGATCCGTCTGACTGCGGCCGCAGGGGTAGGGCATGCATGACCACGGCCGCCGCGGCTGTCGTGCCCGTAAGGGAAGGGGAACGGATCCCGTAAGGGGTGCGAGGGCCCCCTGCGGGGCCACAACGGTGAGGGGTCGGGGCGTATTCCCGCAGGGGGCCAGGGCGTTACGCAGGGGCCGGGGCGGCAGCGAGCCGGCGGGAGCACGGGACCGGCGGGGGCAGGGAACCGGGGCTGCGGGGTCCGAGAGGTGCAGGAGGTCCGGGCTGCTGGGGCCGGTCCCATAGGTGTAGGGAGCCGGGGGTTAGTTGCCGTTGCCGGTGGCTAGTTCGCGGCTGCGGTCTCGGGCGGCTTCGAGGGCGGCGATCAGGGCGGCGCGTACGCCGTGGTTCTCCAGTTCGCGGATGGCGTTGATGGTGGTGCCCGCGGGGGAGGTGACGTTCTCGCGGAGCTTGACGGGGTGCTCACCGCTGTCGCGGAGCATCACCGCGGCGCCGATGGCGGCCTGGACGATCAGGTCGTGGGCCTTGTCGCGGGGCAGGCCGAGCAGGATGCCGGCGTCGGTCATCGCCTCGACGAGGAAGTAGAAGTACGCCGGGCCGGAGCCGGAGAGGGCGGTGGCGGCGTCCTGCTGGGACTCCGGGACACGCAGCGTCTTGCCGACGGTCGCGAAGATCTCCTCGGCGAGGGTGAGGTGCGCGCCGGTGGCGTGGGTGCCGGCGGAGATGACGGACATCGCCTCGTCGACGAGGGCGGGGGTGTTCGTCATGACCCGGACGACCGGGGTGTCGGGGGCCAGCCGCTCCTCGAAGTACGCGGTCGGGATGCCGGCGGCGCCGCTGATCACCAGGCGGTCGGCGGGGACGTGCGGGGCCAGCTCCGTCAGCAGGGCGCCCATGTCCTGGGGCTTGACGGTGAGGATCAGGGTGTCGGCGGCCTTGGCGGCCTCGGCGTTGCTGACCGCCTCGACGCCGTAGCGGGTGCGGAGCTGATCGGCGCGCTCCTGGCGGCGGGCGGTGACCAGCAGGTCGGAGGGTGCCCAGCCGCCGCGGATCATGCCGCTGAGCAGGGCTTCGCCGATTTTTCCGGTGCCGAGTACGGCGACCTTCTGGGTCATGCGTTCACCTCGCCGGTGGTGCGTGAGCTGTCGGGGTCATCCTCGCACCGGAAGGGACCGGAAGGGAGGGGCGTGTGGTGGGCGTCCATGGAGCGGGCGGTCCCGCGGCCGTCGGTGGTCCTGACGGGCGCCGGCGGCCCTCATGCGTCGGTCCGCCCCGCTCCGCGGCGTGATTCGCGTCGCATTCGTAAGGCGCGGCGTTCGGTTTTGCCGGAATTGACCGTAAGGTCGGTGAACTTGTCCGTCCACACCGTCCACACCGTCCCCGGCCCGAGGAGCCCCTTGAAGCGTCGTCCCATCCGTGTCTGCGGTGCCGTCGCCGCGCTGTCGGCCGCCCTGCTGCTGTCCTCCTGTACGTCCGGGAGCGAGGCCGGCAACGCCGTCAAGGGGAAGGCGGGCGGCGGCGGAGTGGGCGATCCGGTCTTCCCGGCGCTCGGCAACGGCGGCTACGACGTCCGCCACTACGGGCTCGACCTCAGTTACGACGTGGCCAAGGGGCACCTGGACGGGACCGCGGCGATCACCGCCAAGGCGGACGAGAACCTGCGCTCCTTCCAGCTCGACCTCCAGGGGATGACGGTGACCGGCGTCCGGGTCGACGGCCGGGAAGCCGACTTCAGCCGTAAGGGGCACAAACTGGTGGTCCGCCCGTCCGCCGGGATAGGCAAGGGCGACGAGTTCCGGACGACCGTCAGCTACCGGGGGACGCCGGAGGAGATGCACGACGTGGGCGGCGGCTCGGAGGGCTGGGTCAAGACCGACGACGGCGCGTTCGTCTCCGGGGAGCCGGCCGGGACGATGACGTGGTTCCCCGGCAACAACCACCCCAGCGACAAGGCCGCCTACGACTTCCGGATCACCGTGCCGGAGGGTTACACCGCAGTCGCCAACGGGGAGTTGAAGTCGAAGCGCACCACCGGCGGGCGGACCACCTACGCGTGGCACAACGCCGAACCGATGGCCAGCTACCTCGCCACCGCGACCATCGGCAGGTTCGACGTCCAGGAGTCCCGTACGCCGCAGGGGCTGCCCGTCTACCTCGCGGTGGACCCGCGGGAGGCGAAGGCCAGCAAGGAGCCGCTGTCCCGGCTGCCGGAGATCGTCGCGTGGGAGAGCAAGCTCTTCGGCCCGTACCCGTTCTCGTCGGCCGGCGCGATAGTCGACCACACCCCGGAGCGGATCGACTGGGGGGCGCTGGAGACCCAGACCAAGCCGGTCTACGCCGGGGCGCCGGACACCTCGACGGTGGTGCACGAGACCGCCCACCAGTGGTTCGGCGACTCGGTGACGCCGAAGACCTGGCGGGACACCTGGCTCAACGAGGGCTTCGCCACGTATGCCGAGTGGCTGTGGGAGGAGCACGAGGGCGGCCGCACCCCGCAGCAGCAGTTCGACGCGCTCTACGACTCCGACGAGAACGACGACCGCTGGGACTTCCCGCCGGGCCTGGTTCCGTCGCCGGGGGACGTCACCGAGACACCGGTCTACGAGCGCGGCGCGATGGTGCTTCAGCAGCTGCGGAACGCCGTCGGCGACAAGACGTTCTTCTCGATCCTCAAGGAGTGGCCGGAGAAGTACCGGCACACCAACGCCGACAGCGAGGACTTCGTCTCCTTCTGCGAGCAGCGCACGGACGAGGATCTGACCGACCTGTTCGACGACTGGCTCTACGGGGAGGGCCGGCCGGACTGGGAGTACGAGGCGGCCTGAGCGCGAGGAGCGGGCGGGCGGCGGCCCCGTGGCGCTCGACCGGCGCCCCGCCCGTGCCCACCCGGCTCAAAGGTCCCCGAGGTCCAGGTGCCCGAGCTTGTCCGGGTTGAGCACGGCGTCCACCTCGGTGATCAGCCCGCCGTGCACCGTGAAGGACAGCACCCCGGCCGAGTACGCCCCCGTCCCGTCGGTGAAGACCATCCCCGGTGCCCCGTTGACCTCCCGGACGTCCAGCCGCATGGCCGCCGGGTCGAAGCCGCGGGTGACCAGGCCCCAGACGAAGCGGGCGACCTTCTCCCGGCCCAGCACCGGCCGGCGTGCCGCGGACACCTTGCCGCCGCCGTCCGAGCGCCACACCACCTCCGGGTCGAGGACGTTCAGCAGCGCCTCGAAGTCCCCGCCCATGACGGCGGAGAGGAACGCCTCGACGGTGCGCCGGTGCTCGGCCGCGTCGACGGTGCGGCGCGGCGCCTCGGCCCGCACCCGGCGGCGGGCGCGGGAGACCAGCTGCCGCACCGAGTCCGGAGTGCGGCCGACCGCCTCGGCGATCTCCGGAAACGGCACCGCGAAAACGTCGTGCAGGACGAACGCGGTCCGCTCGGCCGGGGTGAGCCGCTCCAGGACGGTCAGCAGCGCCATGCCCACGGACTCGTCGAGGGTCACCCGGTCCTCGGGGCCGTCCGGCACACCGGTGCCGCCCACCCCCGCGGGCCCGCCGGCGGCGCCCCCGAACACCGGCTCCGGCAGCCACGGCCCGACATACAGCTCGCGGCGGGCCCGGGCCGAGCCCAGCAGGTCGTAGCAGATCCGGCTGACCACGGTGGTGAGGAAGCCGCGCGGGCTCTCCACCGGCGGCTCGGCGGGCAGTGCCTGCCAGCGCAGCCAGGTCTCCTGCACCGCGTCGTCGGCGTCGCTGACCGTCCCCATGATCCGGTACGCCACGGCCCACAGCCGGCCCCGGTGCTCCTCGAACTGCGCCAGCCGCTCCGCCCGGACCCGCTCGTCCGCCGCCCCGCGTCCCCGCTCCGCCATCGTCTGCTCCCGCCTCCCTGGCCCTCGGCCGCGGCCCGTTCACCGGCGGCCTCCGGGACGGGGACGACGCTACGGGGTGGAGTGTGACAAGCGGGGTCCGGGGCCGGGTGCGAACTGACGGGGGATCAGGGGCGGGGGGCCAGGGGTGAAAGCTCAGGGCTGGGAGGTCAGGGGCCAGGCCGCCGGACGACGGTGAGGTCGAGCGCGTACGCCTCCTCGACCCGGCCGTCCGAGAAGACCTCCAGGAGCGCGGCCCGTTCGTCCGCCAGAACGGGCGCGGCGGCCTCCGGCCCGAGCACGGCGAAGTACGAGCGGCTGCCGAGCATCGCGAGATGGGTGGCGAGCGGGACGGTACGGGTCCAGTGCAGCACCCTCGTCTCCGGGCGCAGGCCCAGCCCCAGGCCACGGATCACCTCGGGGGCCTCGGGCGCGGCGCCGTGGGCGTAGTAACCGGGGAGCCGGCGGGCGAGCCGGGCCTCCTGGGCGGCGGCCCACGGGACGTCCGGGTCGGGCACGTTCCACCACAGCGCCAACGCACCGCCCGGCCGCAGCACCCGCATCGCCTCCGGGACCGAACGGGCCGGGTCGGTCCAGTGCCACGCCTGCGCATAGCCGACGAGGTCGAAGCCGGCCTCGTCGGCGAACGGCAGCGCGTCGCCGCCGGCCCGCACCAGCGGGATCCCCGGGTGCCCGGCACGCAGTTCGGCGGCCATCGCCGCGCCCGGCTCGACGGCCGTGACCCGTGCGCCGCGCGCCCGGAGCAGCCCGCTCGCGATCCCGGTCCCGGCGCCGACGTCCAGCACCCGGGCGCCGGCGAGCGGCCACCCGGCCAGCTCCTCGACGGCGTCGAACAGGGCCGGCGGATAGCCGGGCCGGGCGGCCGCGTACTGCGCGGCGACGGAGTCGAAGGCGTGGGTGGTGCGCTCGGGCGGCCCGGACATCTGCCGTGCCGACTGCTGCGGCTGCGCCTGTGGCTGTGACTGTGACTGTGATGACGACTGTGGCTGTGGCGACTGCGGTGACGTCATGGCAGGCATCCTGCCCACGGCGGCGCCCGGAAGAACGGCACGGCGGCTTCGGGGCGCCGAGCCCAGCCGGGCGCCGAGCCCAGCCCCTAACGGCCCCTAACGGCGCTTCTTCCCCGTCCCCTTGCCCTTCGGTGTCCCCGTGCCCCTCGACGCACGCGCCGCCGGGTTCCCCGCGCGGGATTCGCGGCGGCGGGCGTGCCGTTCCCGCGCCGCCTCGTACTCGGCGCGGCGGAGCTTCTCACCTGGCGCCTCGGTCAGGCTGCGGCAGAAGTAGGCGAGCAGCGCGCCGAGGAAGCCGATCAGCATCAGGCTCTGCATGGAGCGCTCGGAGGCGCTGTCGGCCGGCAGGTCCGAGCGGCGCGCGAACCCGTCCCAGGTGCGGCGGAACGCCAGCGCGCTGCACACCGCGACGCCGACCACCACCAGCACGTTCACGAACCCGCCGACGGCAGCCTGTTCCAGCCCCTGGAAGGCGAACCGCAGCACCAGCCCGCCGAGCGCGGCGAGCACCAGCGACCCCACCGCGACACCGACCCGGCGCAGCCCGTAGCCGCCGTCGTGCTCGACCCAGGTGGTGCCGAAGAAACGGATCTCCTCCGGCTCCGGCTCGCCCGGGGCCACGGACCGCTGCGTGTCGCTCATGCCCTCGATTATCCCCGGGCGCCGGACGGCGTCAGTTGACGCAGCTGGGCGCGACCATCCCGCTACTGCCGGTGTGGACATAGGTGTCGGAGACGTACTCGCCGGGCCCGATGTTGTCCCAGAGGTTGGAGGTGCCGTACGGGCCGACGACCCACTGGCCGCGCATCTGGCAGCGGATCTGGACACGCGCGCCCACCGGCAGCTGCCGGACCAGCGCGGTGTTGGTGCCCGCGCCCTGGCGGACGTTGACGCGGTAGCCGGGCGCGACCGGGTAGGTCGTCCCCGCGTCCGATCCGGCGCTCCCCTGGAAATCCTGCGTGGTCATGCTGCTTCCCCCCGTTGACGGATGGCTGCCCGCCGTTGCCGGGGGCAGTGCGTAGCCGGGCATCCGTTCGATGCCCACGACGCGCACGCTAGCAAGCCTCACCCGTCCCGGACGTGCCATGGACTAGGCTCCGCGCGTCGCACTTGCGACCGAAAAGCACACCGAAACGCACACCGAAACGCACGCCGAAAAGCAACAGCGAACAGCACAGCGCTTCGCACGGGGAGACACGGGGGTGGAACGATGCCGCCGCTGCGCGATTCCGGGTCCGGCCCGGAAGCGGAGCGTCCGGAATACGCCGGGCAATACCGTCTGGAGGCGCGGCTCGGCTCCGGCGGAATGGGCGTGGTCCACCTGGCCCGGTCCTCCTCCGGACTGCTGCTCGCGGTCAAGGTCGTGCACGCCGAGTTCGCCCAAGACCCGGAGTTCCGGGGGCGGTTCCGCCAGGAGGTGGCCGCCGCCCGGCGGGTCAGCGGCGCCTTCACGGCCCCCGTCGTGGACGCCGACCCGGACGCCGAACGCCCCTGGATGGCGACCCTCCACATCGCCGGCCCGACCCTCTCCGCCCATGTGAAGCGGAACGGCCCGCTGGCCCCCGCCGAGGTGCGGCAGCTGGGCGCCGGGCTCGCCGAGGCGCTGCGCGACATCCACCGCGCGGGCGTGGTGCACCGCGACCTCAAGCCCGGCAACGTGCTGCTCGCCGCCGACGGCCCCAAGGTCATCGACTTCGGCATCTCGCGCCCCAACGACAGCGAGATGCGCACCGAGACCGGGAAGTTGATCGGGACCCCGCCGTTCATGGCGCCCGAGCAGTTCCAGCGGCCGCGCGAGGTCGGCCCCGCCGCGGACGTCTTCGCGCTCGGCTCGGTGCTGGTGCACGCCGCCACCGGCCGCGGCCCGTTCGACTCCGAGAGCCCGTATCTCGTCGCGTACCAGGTGGTGCACGACGAGGCGGAGCTGTCCGGCGTACCGGACGAACTCGTCCCGCTGGTCGAGAGCTGCCTGGCCAAGGACCCGGCGGACCGCCCGACGCCGGACCGGCTGATGCAACTGCTGTGCACGGACGCGCCGATGACGCTGCCGGCCGACCTCGCGTCCCACGGCGAGGCGCTGCCGGAGACGGTCACCGGCACCCGGATACCCGCACCGTGGCAGCCGGTCCGCGCCGAGTCCACCCCGCCGCGCGCCGAGACGACCCATGTCCGCGCACGTACGCCGGATGTCTCCCGTAACCCGGACGTTTCCCGTAGTGCGGGCCCGGCCCGTACAGGGGGCCCGTCCCCTACAGAGGAAGCCGCGGGGACCGTCGCCGGGGAAGCCCCCAGCCGAGATTCCGTACGAGACGCCCGACGCGACGCCGGACCCGACTCCGGGAACGCCCGCGGGAAGACCCCCCGCAAGAGCCCCCCGACCAGCCGCTCCCGGAAGGCCCGACGCCTCCTCTGGGCCGCCACGGCCCTCGCCGCCGCCGTCGCCGTCGCGGCGGCCGCCACCTGGGCCCTGGCCCCCTCCTCCGACGACGACCCGGCCCTCCAGACCCACGCCTCACGCGTCCCGCGCACCACCTTCCACCCCTGGCGCACCACGATCGTCGAACGGCCCGCCGGTCATGACGCCGAGATGCCCTACTGCACGGCCGGCGCCGACGCCGTCTTCTGCGGCCAGTCCGGCATGCCGGCGGCCCGCCTCGCCCCCGGCACCGGCGAAGTGACATGGCGTCACAAGGGCGCCCCCGCAGGCCCGGTAGCCGTCTCCCCGACCGCTCCCGTCCTCTCCGGCGGCTTCCTCTACGTCTTCACCGCCGACGGCAAGCGCCTGCTGGCCCTCGACCCGTCGCCGCACGGCAACGGCGCCCTCCGCTGGAGCCTGGACGTCTCCCCCTACGAGGGCGGCGCCGCGGTGGTCGGCGACCGCATCCTCCTCACCGCCGTCGACGGCACGATCACCGCCCTGGACACCACCACGCACACCCAGCGGTGGCGCAAGCGCTTCCCCGGCCACCGCCTCCCCCACTTCACCCTCTACGGCGACCCGCACACCGCCTACGCCGCCGAAACCCTGACCACCGGCCCCGCCCCCACCACCCAACTCACCGCCATCAACCCCTCCGACGGCGCGGTCCACTGGTCCCACCGCCTCCCCGGCACCCTCACCCTCGCCGGCCCCACCACCACCGGCGCCCTCTTCCTCACTATCGGCGACCCCACCTACGACGGTTCCGTCACCGGCGTACTCCGCTTCGACCCGGCCACCCGCCGCACCCGGAAGCTCCCGCTCGCGGCGCCCCTGCACGGTGTCTCCGCCGCCGTCCACGGCGAAACCGCCTACCTCCTCGCCGAGGGCGGCGACCTCCAGGCCGTCGGCGCCCGCACCTGGGACACCGAGACGTCCGTCAGCCGCGGCTCGGCCCCCGTCATCAGCGGCGACCGCCTCTACTTCACCGCCGCCGACGGCCGCCTGCTCGCCGTCGACACCACCTCCGGCGCCCTCCTCGGCCAGACCCCGCCGCGCCTGACCGCCACCCGCCGCAACGGCTTCCTCCAGGCCGTCCCGGCCCCCACCCTGGACGCCGCCCAAGGCCACATCTACGCGTCCTCCCCGGACGGCACGGTCTTCGGCGTATCGACGGCGGACCCGGCACGGTGGTGAGAACCCGGCACGCTGGTGAAGCCCTCCCTCCAGCACGGCCCGGGCAGGGACGAGGGCCGGAGCCGAGGCCAGAGCCGGAGCCGAGGCCAGGGCCGGAAAACCGGAATAAACTGCAGGTATGAGCGAGAACCTGCCGCCGTGCCCCCAGTGCTCCGGCGGGTATACCTACGAGATGGGCGCACTCCTCGTATGCCCCGAGTGCGGCCATGAGTGGTCGCCGGCGGCCGGCGAGCCCACGGCCGGCGACAGCGAGGGCGGTGACCAGGTGATCAAGGACGCGGTCGGCAACGTCCTCGCCGACGGCGACACCGTCACGGTCGTCAAGACCCTCAAGGTCAAGGGACACCCAACCGGCATCAAAGCCGGCACCAAGGTGCGCAACATCCGCCTCGTGTCAGGCGTGGCCGGCCACGACATCGACTGCAAGATCGAGGGCTTCGGCGCGATGCAGCTCAAGTCCAGCGTGGTCAAGAAGTCCTGACCCGCCGCGCCCAGCAGTTGGGCACAGCGTCAAGGGTCCGTGAATTCCACCGCCGGTGGGCCCCGTCCATGCTGTCCACCGGCCTAGCCTCCCAGTCGTAATGATCGTTTACGATGTCATCACGGGGGCCGGTAATGACGCATAAGCCCTACTCCTTCCGTCCCGCACCAGTCACCGCACTGGCCAGGGGCTTCACCTCCTCCGCCGACCAACTCGACGGTCGCGTCGCCGAGTTCGCCACGCAAGCCGCGAGCATGACCGATGCCCTCGACGCGACGCCCGAATCTGCCGCGGGCCTCTCCCCGTACATGGAGCTGACCCGCCGTACGGCGACAACCCTCAAAGGGATATCCGTGGCCTTACGGGACCACACCGCCGGTCTGCACGATGCCGTCGCCTCCTACCAGGTCACCGAAGACGCGCGCACCCAGCTCTGGGGGAAGTGACATGGCCACCCAGCAGCAGCAAGAGAAGCAACACGAACAGCACGACCGGACCCGCCAGGCCGACCAGACCGACCAGATCGAGAAGGCCCTCGACCTGTTCACCACCGGCGCCGACCCGTCCGTCCTGCGGACCTACGCCGAAGCCTGGCGGCGCATGGCCCATGACCTGAAGGCCACGATCGAAGGCCAGGACCAGGAGGTCGCCCGCCTCGGCGACAACTGGACCGGCGCGGCCTCCGATTCCTTCCGCGCCCGCTGGACCAACACCAGAAGGCAGGCGGAGAAACTCCTGCCGCACTTCGCCATCGTCGCCGAGCGGCTGGACCACACCGCCGACACCCTCCAGCAGCCCAACGCAGAGCAGGCCAACGAAGAGCACGTTCATCGCGGAGAGCCAGTGGGGGGCGACTCATGACGCACGAACACTTCACCGTGCACCCGGACAAACTCCGGGCACTGTCCAAGGACTTCACGAACACGGGCGACCGGCTCGACGAACAGGTCGCGCGCTTCGCCGACAAGGCGGAGAACGTGGACGACGCGTTCGGAGTACTCAGCGAATCCACCGAAGCCCTGGCGCAGTACGTGGAGATGACGAAGGCCACGGTGCACAGCCTCCAGCAGCTCCGTAAGCAACTGGCCGGATATGCCGGCGGTCTCGACCACTCGGCCGCCGGGTACGAGTTCACCGACGCGCAGCACGCGACCATGTTCAAGGGGGCGTAGCGGACGTGGCGGAGGAACAGCAGCAGCACATCGAGAAAAGCTTCAACATCCTCAAGCCCGGCGGGAATCCCGAGGTACTGCGGAAGTGCGCGGCGGCCTGGCGGGAGATGGCCGATGACCTTCGGACGGCGGGCGCGGATCTGAACCGGCAGGTGGAGGATCTGGACAAGTCCGATTGGGACGGCCAGGCCGCCGCCGGATTCCGCGCGCACTGGGCGCACACGAAACAGCAGCTCGATCACTCGCTGCCCAGATTCCACGAAGTGGCAAAGGAGTTGGATCAGGCGGCGGACCATATCGAGGACACCAACAAACAGGTCGAGCACGTCCTGGAGGAACTCGCGGTCACCGCGGCCGTGGGCCTTGGGCTGACCGTCATCACCGCTGGCTTTTCCGACGCGGTGGCTGCCGCCGGCGCCGCAGCCGAAGTCGCCGAGGCGGGCACCATCGTTGCCCGGCTCGGCAGGCTGCTCAAGCAGATCGAAACGGCCCTGAAGACCCTTCGGGAACTGGAGAAGAGCAACAAACTCCTGGAAATCGGCCTGGATTTCGCATCCAACACCGCGGGTAACTTCGTCGGAAACGTGCTGAACCAGGCGTTCACCGGCCAAGACATCGACGTGGGGCAGGACTTCCTGGACGCGGCGATGGCCGGCGGCACGGGCACCTTGCTGGGAGCGGGCGGCAAGGCGCTGGGCCGCAATATGACCGGCGGGCTCGGCAGGGCCTTCAGGAATGAGGGGTTCTGGGGGCAGTCGGCCCACGGTGCGGTCACCAGCGGGGCCGGCCAGATGGCGGCCGACGGGGTCGATATCGCCAACAACCACGCGGGCGACAAGACACCCGACAGCCTCATCCCCGATCTGATCACCAGTGCCCTCGGCGGCGCGGTGGCTGGAGGGGCAGGACACGCCGGCGAATCCTGGTACGAGCGCGGCGGATTCGGCGCAGTGGGGCGGCACCGCGACCCCGATACCGGTCCGAACTTCGATCGCGGACGACAAGCGGCCACCAGTGGCGTGGTGTACGGAGACTTCAACGCCAACGAGACTGATCAGACCACCGACCATCCGGACAACCCGTTCGACAATCCTCGCTCTCCACTGACCGATCCCAACGGCGCCTACGACGGCTGAGGGGAGCAGACAGCAATGTGGGGGCGAGTGTGGAAGAGCGTTCGTCAGTATCGCCAGGACCCCGCGTGGTACGGCTACCGGAAGTGGGAATCCGCGGACTGGTACCGCCAGTTCGGGCGACCCGCCTATCCCTTCGGCGCGCAACGCAACTACACCAGACACGTACTGCAAGGGCAGGTACGGGGATATGAGGCGACGCTCTTCCACCTCGCCGCTGTGTGCCGGGCCAGCCAACACGGCACCTACTACTATTCGGTCGCGGTGCTGACCCTCCTGGGACACCTCCCCGACACGGCAGTCACCCTAGGCAGGCTGGTCTACAGCCTCAATACGGACCCCCTCCCGCCCCGCGCCGGCCCCCCCGTCTACCTGCCCCCGCGCCGCAAACCCCGCATGATCATGTGCTCCGTCGACCACGCCTTCGCCAAGTCGGTCGTCACGGAACGAGTAGTCCGCATGACGGCCGAAGCCAAGATGGGATGGCGACTGCACGAGAACCAAATGATCGGCTGGATCCACGACTACAAGCCATTCGACCGAGTCGTCGGGCTCGCGGAGACGATGGCAGACATCGTCGGCGAGTTTCCGGCGGACGTGTGGAGTTAAAGGCACACGGGAATGTGGCGGGTGCGGAACGAGCCGGGGCGGCCGTGAGCCAGGATGCCCCTGAAGCCGGCCGGTCGCAGCTGTGGTCTTTACCGTGTTGCGAGCGGGATCGTGGGCCACTCGACGGGCGTAGCGGGTAGGCCCGCCTGGACGGTCCAGACGCGGCCGGTGTGTTCGTCGTCGAGGAGGGCCTCGATGGTGGCGGCGACCTCGTCGGGATCAGCGAGCAGTAGTCCGTTTGTGAGCAGGGCGGTGCGTAGCCACGTGAGGGCGGGGGTGTCCACCAGTCCGGGGCAGACGATGTTGAGGCGGATATGGTCCGCTTCCAGTAGTGGTGCGGCTGAGCGGACCAGTCCGATGAGGGCGTGTTTGGCGGTGGCGTAGAAGACGTCGGGTGAGCCGGTCAGCCCCGCGATGCTGCCGGTGACGACGATGTGCCCGCCACCCTGCTGCCGCAGCCGGGGCAGGGCGGCGTGCAGACCGTAGACGACGCTGTCCAGGTCGGTACGCATCGTGTCTCGGTAGCGTTGCGGCGTGAAGTCGTCCAGCCCGCATTGGCCCGCTATCGCGGCGTTGAGCATGACCGCGTCGAGTCGGCCGAACTCCTCGACGGTGCGCGCCATGACGTGCTCGTTGTCGTCGGGCGAGGCGACGTCGGTGGCGACGAAGAGTGCGCCGCACTCTCCGGCGACAGCTGTGGCGCGGGTGGTGTCGGTGTCGGCGACGACCACGCGCCATCCCCGGCAAGCCAGCCGCCGCGCGGTGGCGGCTCCGATGCCCGAGGCGCCGCCGGTGATCAGCGCGACCCTGCCCTCGGTCTGTTCGGCCATCACGCCGTCTGCCCGGCGGTGGCGGCGATGGGCGTGATCGTCAGGCCGCGGCTGTGCAGCCCGTTGCGGCGCAGGTAGGCACGCCCGTAGAACCGCTGGAAGGCCAGGATTGCCAGCAGGGTCACCCCCAGCAGCACATCGTCGAGGAGCGGCACCAGGTCGACGGGCAGGGTCATCGCCAAGACGACCCGCACCGCGCTGTCGATCAGGCAGGCAACGCCCCAGACCGCGCTGCAGATCCACAGCATCCGGCGGAACGCCGGAAACCGCTCCCAACAGGCTTTCAGCGTCCGCTGCTTGTCCTCGTCCACGACGATCCGGGTCGCCTCGTAGAGAAACGGCCGCCGGGACAGCAGGGTGCACAGCATCCACAACCCGATCGCGGCCATGCCCCAGCCGTTGCGGATCAGCAGCAGCCGCGGGCTGCCGGTGACGAACGACATCGCCACGCTCAGGCCCATCGCGCCGAGCATGAAGAGCTGCAACCCACCGATCCGGCGTTCGGTGACGAGGCCACGGACCATGCCGGCTGCGGGAATCACGGCACCGGCCAGCAGCGCGAGGAACTGGTTCACCCCCAACCAGCGCAGACCATAGAAGAGGGCGAGCGGAACGATCACATGGACCAGCAGGACGCGGCTCAAGCCCCCGCCGGACCGTGCGGGGCGCTGCGCGACTGAGCTCTCTGCCACAACACAACCTTCCTGAACGTGGATTCTCAAGGGCGGGTGTCCGAGCGGCGGGGTCAGGCGGAGCGGGTGGCCAGCGCGAACGCGGTGACCAGCTCGCGGGTGTACGCATCGAAGTCCAGCCCCGGCTCCCCGCGCAGCCGCTGGGCCGCAGCGTCGACGGCACCGCGGATCAACACCGCCATCGAACGGACGTCGAAGTCGCGGAACTCACCGCTGCGCTGCCCCGCCACCAGCAGCTCCTCCAGCCCGCGCACGCTCGGTTCCTGCGCGCCCTGCGACGTGTACGGCGCTCCGCCCGCATCACGTGCATGCGGTCCGATCTCGGTGAGCGCCACCATCTCCCGCGGGTGCTCGCGCAGGAATTGCAGATTGGCCTCCAGATACGCGCGCAGCTTGCCGGCCACCGTCTCCTCCGCCGCCATCCGGGCGCCGATGAACTCCGCCCCGGCCGTGAACACCTCCCGCACGATCTGGTGCATCAGATCGTCCTTGTCGGCGAAGTGGTACGAGATCATCCGCGGGCTGCTCAGCCCGGCCCGCTCAGTGATCTTGGCGAACGACGCCTTGGCGTAGCCGAGTTCGGCGATCGTCTCGATCGCCGCCGCCACGATCTGCGCCCTCCGCGCCGCGTTGGTGAACGTCCGCTCCGTCTTCCCGGTCTGCGCCATGACCTTCCCCGCTAGGATTTATCTACTTAGATAAATCCTAGCGCACCTGAATCAGTGATCGCCGGATACTTTGCCCGTCAGACCGGCCGCGTGCTGTGCCGGTTGAGTTCCGCGATGTGGCCGCTCAGCGCGGCGGACACCGCGACCGGCTCGATGTCCTCGGGAGCCGCGTCCCACTCCACCCCGCCACCCAGCGGCCGGAGTTGGAAACACGCCCCCTCCCGATCCATGACCCGCCCGACCCGGTCCCTCAGCCGGTCCCGCACGATCTCGCCCTTAGCCGGGCCGCAGTCGCTCACGACGGCGCACCCTCATCCCCGATGACGGCGGCCAGCCGCCGCGCGGTCTGCGGGTTGCAGCGCCCCAACTCGATGAGCGGGCGCGGCGATTGACCGCAGTACGTCACCAGGTCGAGACCGAGCGACGGCAGCACGATGCCGCACCGCTCCAGCGCGGCGGCCAACACGTCGAGCGCCGCTTCGGCGTCGGCGATCTTCTCTTTCGTCATGGGGCTGCTCCTTCTGCCGTTTCCCTGCCGGAGACGCCGGAGCACGACTACCGTACGTGTTCCGGCCATTACGAGAATGGCGAAGGAAAGGCGTGCGGACACCGTCTGCGGACTGCGTTGCTTCGCCCCGAGCCGGACCGTGCCACACCTTCCACGGAGGGCAGAAACCATGCCACCGCGACGAGCAATCAGCGGACGGAGCCAGGAACCACGCCAGCGGCTCACGGAGGAACTGCGCAGACTGCGCCTGCAGAAGGGCGACAGCCTGCGGCAGCTCGGGGAGGCGCTCGGCTGGGACTGGTCCCTGTTCGGCAAGATGGAGAAGGGCCAGACCTTGGGCAGCCCAGAGGTCGCCGAGGCCCTTGACCATTACTACGGGACGCCTGGACTGCTGCTGGCGCTATGGGAGTTGGCGGCGGCCAACCCTTCGCAGTTCAAGGAGCAGTACCGGCGCTACATGGCCCTGGAGGCCGAGGCGGTGAGCTTGTGGCACTACGGCGTCAGCATCCTGCCCGGCATGCTTCAGACCGAAGGCTACGCACACGAGGTACTCGCTGCGAGCGGAACCAAGGGCTCTGAGCTGATGCAACAAGTCGAAGCACGGACAGGGCGCCGTGAGTTGCTAGTGGGTGAAGACGCGCCACCTTTCCGCACCGTCCTGTCCGAAGCCGTGCTGTGTATGTCACTGGCGGACACTGAGCAATGGCGGACGCAGCTCGAAGACCTCATCGAGGCTGCGGAGCGCCCGAACATCACCGTTCAGGTGCTGCCTTACGGATCGGGGCCCCATGGCTTGGTGAGCACCGACGTGATGTTCCTCCGGCTGTCGGACGGTCGCACCGTCGCCTATACGGAGAACGCGTATCAAGGCGAACTCATCCAAGAAACGGCCTCGGTTGAACGTCTGCAACAAGCGTACGATGCCGTTCGCGACCTGGCCTTGAGCCCGGTCGAATCGCGGAAGTTCGTCATGCGGATGTTGGAGGAAGTGCCGTGCGATCCATCGACCTGAGCACCGCCACCTGGCGCAAGAGCACCTATAGCAATCCGGACGGCGGCCAATGCATCGAGGTCGCCGACAACGTCACCGCCTCCCCCGCCCTCGTGCCCGTCCGTGACAGCAAGGACCCCCAGGGCCCCGCGCTCGTCTTCGAGGCGGCGGCCTGGGGGGCCTTCGTCGCCGGCGTCAAGGGGCGTTACGGGCGTTAGGGGTTGGGGGTCACCTCGAAGCCCGCGCCGTAGATGTCGTGGTTGGGGGCGGCGGCCTCGCGGGTGCGCAGGTCGGCCAGGATGTTCGCCGAGCTGGTGTAGTTGAAGGGCGGCAACTGGAGAGTCACCGCCTTGGTGATTCCGGCCCAGGGGCCGGCCGCCTGGAACTTGTTGGCCTGGGACGGGAGATCGGTGCCCGGGACGTGCCAGATGACCGGGCCGCCCGAGTCGCCGGCCTTGTTCACGGCCGGCGCCCGGTAGATGCCGTTGTCGTTGTTCATGACGGTGCCGTACCACGTGCCCGTCTGCCCGGACGTGATGATCTCGTTGTTGCCGGTCGTCAGCAGGCGCTCGTCGTCGCGCGCGGGATTCATGGCGTTCGGGCTGACCGGCCCCTTCGGGTACTTCAGCACGCCGGTCTGCTTCAGGTGCGGCCCCTGCGAGGAGAGCGTCACCTGCGGAACCAGCTCGATGACCATGTAGTCCTTGGTGGCGTGGCCGGTCTGTGAGCCCTCGGGGTCCTTGAAGTAACGGACATAGCCGATGGGGCCGTACTTCGGGTCGTTGCGGTCGACGACGGGGATGATGTTGTCCGGGATCTCGTGGTCGGCGTACTTCCCCGACTTGTCACGAATGCAGTGGCCTGCCGAGATGGCTATCTTGCGCTGGTGGTCGTCGGTCCCCACGGCCCCGATGGTGCAGAAGAGATCGGTCGAGTTCGGGGGGAACGCGATCTGCATGCCGTTGTAGACGCGCTTGGTCTGGGGCTGCTCGGCCGCCTGGCGGTGGGCCGACGGCGCGTCGGCGTGTGCGGTGGCCGCGACGGCGCCGAGGGAGCCGGTGAGCGCCAGGGCCGCGACGAGCCCCGACGCCGTACGAATCTTCCTGACCTTCCCGGACTTTCCAGACTTTCCGGTCCTACCGATCACGTGTCGTTCCTTTCGGGATGTTCAGGATGGCGATGGCTCGACGCCATCCTGGACGACCGCCATGAAAGACCGATGTAATCGGCGTAGCGAAGGGCCCCGCCTGCCGGAAGTCACGGCGGGCGGGGCCCGTACGACGGAGGCGCGCCCCGGCGCTCAGCCCAGCTTGCTCACGTCCCGGACCGCGCCCTTGTCGGCACTGGTCGCCATGGCCGCGTACGCGCGCAGGGCGGCCGAGACCTTGCGGTCGCGGTTCCTCGGCGCGTAGACGCCGCCCAGAGCCTCCCGGCGGGCGGCCAACTCCCCCTCCCCCACCAGGAGTTCGATGGAGCGGCTGGGGATGTCGATGCGGATGCGGTCGCCGTCCTCGACGAGGGCGATGGTGCCGCCGGAGGCCGCCTCGGGGGAGGCGTGGCCGATGGAGAGGCCGGAGGTGCCGCCGGAGAAACGGCCGTCGGTGACCAGGGCGCATGCCTTGCCCAGGCCGCGGCCCTTGAGGAACGACGTCGGGTAGAGCATCTCCTGCATGCCGGGGCCGCCCTTGGGGCCCTCGTAGCGGATGACGACGACGTCGCCCTCCTTGACCTGCTTGTTCAGGATCTTGTCGACGGCCTCTTCCTGCGATTCGCAGACGACGGCCGGGCCCTCGAAGGTCCAGATGGACTCGTCGACGCCGGCGGTCTTCACCACACACCCGTCGACGGCGATGTTGCCCTTGAGGACGGCCAGGCCGCCGTCCTTGGAGTAGGCGTGCTCGACGGAGCGGATGCAGCCGCCCGCGGCGTCCACGTCCAGGGTGTCCCAGCGCTCGGACTGCGAGAACGCGGTGGCCGAGCGCTGGCAGCCGGGCGCGGCGTGCCACAGTTCGACGGCCTCGGCGGACGGCGAACCCCCGCGCACGTCCCAGGTCTTGAGCCACTCGGCGAGGGTGGCGGAGTGGACGGAGTGCACGTCCTCGTTGAGCATCCCGCCGCGGTACAGCTCACCGAGGATGGCGGGGATGCCGCCGGCGCGGTGCACGTCCTCCATGTAGTACGTGCCGCCGGGCGCGACGTTCGGGGCGACCTTGGCCAGGCACGGCACCCGGCGCGACACCGCGTCGATGTCCTTGAGGTCGTAGTCCAGACCGCCCTCCTGGGCGGCGGCCAGCAGGTGGAGGATCGTGTTGGTGGAGCCGCCCATGGCGATGTCCAGGGCCATGGCGTTCTCGAAGGCGGCGCGGGTGGCGATGTTGCGCGGCAGGACGGACTCGTCGCCGTCCTCGTAGTAGCGCTTGGTGATCTCCACGACCGTGCGGCCGGCGTTCTCGTAGAGGGCACGGCGGGCGGTGTGGGTGGCGAGCACCGAGCCGTTGCCGGGCAGGGAGAGGCCGATGGCCTCCGTCAGGCAGTTCATGGAGTTGGCGGTGAACATGCCGGAACACGAGCCGCAGGTCGGGCAGGCGTTCTCCTCGATGCGCAGCACGTCCTCGTCGGAGACGCTGTCGTTGACCGAGTCGACGATGGCATTGATCAGGTCCAGCTTGCGGACGGTGCCGTCCACCAGGGTGGCCTGGCCGGCCTCCATCGGGCCGCCGGAGACGAAGACGACCGGGATGTTCAGGCGCATCGCGGCCATCAGCATGCCGGGGGTGATCTTGTCGCAGTTGGAGATGCAGATCAGCGCGTCGGCGCAGTGGGCTTCCACCATGTACTCGACACTGTCCGCGATCAGGTCGCGGGAGGGCAGGGAGTACAGCATGCCGCCGTGGCCCATCGCGATGCCGTCGTCCACCGCGATGGTGTTGAACTCACGCGGCACGGCGCCCGCGGCCCGGATGGCGTCGGAGACGATCCGGCCGACCGGGGCGAGATGGGTGTGGCCGGGCACGAACTCGGTGAAGGAGTTGGCGACCGCGACGATCGGCTTGCCGATGTCCTCGCTCGCTACGCCCGAGGCTCGCATAAGGGCGCGGGCGCCCGCCATGTTGCGGCCATGGGTAACGGTGCGGGACCTCAGCTCGGGCACGATGGTCACTCCCTCGGGAAACGGACGTACGGCGCGCCGCCCTGCGCCAGGCACAGCAGGCTCAGCAGGTACGGCGAGGCCATACAGCAGCTGTCCCCGAGATTACGCTCTTGATCCAAGATCCGGACACCGTCTCCGGCATGTGAGACGCCCGACCGCAGTGCGGACAAGGCGCTACTTGCGGCTACTTGCCGGGAACCCAGGTCGGGGACGCCAGATGAAGGCGGGTGAAGGCCAGCGCCTCGGACAGGTCGGCTTCGCGTTCGGCGGCGGACATCGCCCGGCGGGTGTTGACCTCGACGACCACATGCCCGTCGAAGCCGTTGGCGGCCAGCCGTTCCAGCAGCTCACCGCAGGGCTGGCTGCCGCGGCCCGGCACCAGGTGCTCGTCCTTGGCGGACCCGTTGCCGTCGGCGAGGTGGACGTGCGCCAGGCGGTCGCCCATCCGCCCGACCATCGCCAGCGCGTCGTGGCGGGCGGTGGCGGTGTGCGACAGGTCGACGGTGAAGTGCCGGTAGTCGTCGTTGGTGGGGTCCCAGTCGGGTGCGTAGGCGAGCATCTCGCGGTCGCGGTAGCGCCAGGGGTACATGTTCTCCACCGCGAACCGGACGTCCGTCTCGCCCTCCATCCGCCAGATGCCGCGGACGAACTCCCGCGCGTAGCTGCGCTGCCAGCGGAAGGGCGGGTGCACCACGACCGTGGAGGCGCCGAGCTTCTCCGCCGCGGTGCGGGCGCGCTGGAGCTTGACCCACGGGTCGGTGGACCAGACCCGCTGGGTGATCAGCAGACACGGCGCGTGGACGGCCAGCACCGGCACACCGTGGTAGTCCGAGAGCCGGCGCAGCGCCTCTATGTCCTGGCTGACCGGGTCGGTCCACACCATGACCTCTACGCCGTCGTAGCCCAGGCGCGCGGCGATCTCGAAGGCCGTCGCCGTCGACTCCGGATAGACCGAAGCCGTGGACAGCGCGACCTTCGCGTCAGGGATGCGCACCACTGGCTCTGTCACGAGGGACAGCGTACGGGCCGAATTCCGGCACAGGGCCAGGACGTGAGCACCGCCACGACTCCCCCACGCAACCCCTGTGACCCCCGAGAACCTCTGCGACGCGTGTGACGTCCCGCTCCACGCCCCCCGTGTGATCTCCGCCGCATCCACAGGGAGGGCCCACGCATCCCCACCGGACCGCACCCGGCCACCGACCTCCGGGGACGCCCCACGTCAGCCGCCCGCCCGGCACCGAGACGGCGGGAAAGCCGCGTGCCGGCCAGGTCGGAGGGGATGTCCCGGAGCCCGCCCGCAGGATCTGGAGCGAACGCCGGGGTATTCGTCATCTACGGACCAGATGCGCCCGCACCGAGGACGGGTTCCGGGGCAGCCCCTCCGACCCCACCCACCAGCCGTGGGCGAGGCCACCCCAGCCGGCACGGCCCCGCAGAAGACAACGTGGGAAGCCACCCCTCGCGGGAAGCCAACCCCTACGGAAGATGATCCAACCGCCGCAAAATAACCCCCTCCCGCAACGCCCAAGGACAGATCCCCAGACTCTCCACCCCGAACAGATCCATCGCCGCCTCGGCCACCAACGCCCCCGCCAGCAGCTGCCGCGCCCGCCCCTCGGACACCCCGGGCAGCGCGGCCCGCTCCCGGGCGCTCATCTGGGCCAGCCGCGGCACCCACTCCTCCAGCTTCTTGCGCGGCAGGTCACGCTGGACGTACAGCCCCTCCGCGGAACGCGCCGCCCCCGCGATCCGGGCCAGCTGCTTGAACGTCTTGGACGTCCCCACGACCTGGTCGGGCGTGCCGTGCCGGGAGAATTCGCTGACCACCCGCGCGATCCCGGCGCGCACCCGGCGCCGCAGCGCCCGCACGTCCTCCGCGTCCGGCGGATCGTCCCGCAGGTCCGTACCGGTCAGCCGGCCGGCTCCGTACGGCAGCGAGACCGCCACGTCCGGGTCCTCGTCCAGCCCGTAGGCGATCTCCAGCGAACCGCCGCCGATGTCCAGGACCAGCAGCCGGCCGGCCGACCAGCCGAGCCAGCGGCGGGCGGCCAGGAAGGTCAGCCGCGCCTCGTCCTCGCCGGAGAGGACCTGGAGGGTGACGCCCGTCTCGTCGGCGAGCCGGCGCAGCACCCCCTCGCCGTTGCTGGCCTCGCGGATCGCGGAGGTGGCGAACGGGAGCACGTCCTCGACGCCCTTGTCCTCCGCGACCTGCATCGCCTCCTGGATGGTGACCACCAGGCGGTGGATGCCGGCCTCGCTTATCGCGCCGTCCTCGTCGAGGAGTTCGGCCAGGCGCAGTTCCGCCTTGTGCGAGTAGGCGGGCAGCGGGCGCGCGCCGGGGTGTGCGTCCACCACCAGGAGGTGGACCGTGTTCGAACCCACATCGAGGACACCGAGTCTCATACGGGGAAACCTACTGCCGCGACGGGAGACAATCGGCGGCGGCCGTACGCTGGACCCGTGGCAAAGACGAAACAGGCGAAGCACGAAAAGGCCCTGAAGAAGGAAGAAAAGCGGCGCGCCAAGGCCGCCGCGGCCGCGGAATCCGCCGCGCAGTCCGGCGACGCGCGGTCCGGCGACGGGGCCACGGCCGACGAGGTCGGCCTCGACTTCGCCCGCGCCTGGGTCACCTTCCCCGACCCGGGCGACGACGAGCAGCTCTTCCGCTGCGACCTGACCTGGCTGACGTCCCGCTGGACCTGCATCTTCGGCAGCGGCTGCCAGGGTATCCAGGCCGGCCGCGCGGACGACGGCTGCTGCACGCTCGGCGCCCACTTCTCCGACGAGGAGGACGAGGAGCGGGTCGCACAGCACGTGGCGCGGCTCACCCCCGACCTGTGGCAGTTCCACGACGTCGGCACCGAGACCGGGTGGATCGAGGAGGACGAGGACGGCGAGCGGCAGACCCGCCGCTGGCAGGGCTCCTGCATCTTCCAGAACCGCCCCGGCTTCAAGGGCGGCGCCGGCTGCTCGCTGCACATCCTCGCGCTGCGCGAGGGCCGCGAGCCGCTGGAGACCAAGCCGGACGTCTGCTGGCAGCTGCCGGTGCGGCGCACCTACGACTGGATCGACCGGCCCGACGACACCCAGATCCTGCAGGTCACCATCGGCGAGTACGACCGCCGCGGCTGGGGCCCCGGCGGCCACGACCTGCACTGGTGGTGCACCTCCGCGACCTCCGCGCACGGCGCCGGCGAACCGGTCTACGTCACGTACAAGCCGGAGCTGACCGAGCTGATGGGCAAGGCCGGCTACGCCAAGCTCGCCGAACTGTGCGAGCAGCGGCTGGCGTCCGAACTCCCGCTGGCCCCCCACCCGGCCGACCCGGGGCTGCGGCGGGCCGACGCACAGTAGCCACAGCGGTCCTCATCGCGGCGGCCGAGCGGTCTGCGACGGCTTCGGCGGCTTCGGCGAATCCGACGGCGGGGTCGCCCTCGCGCTCGGCGTCGACGCCGGCGCCGGTCCCCCGGTCGACCCGGGACGCGTCGGCGCCGGAGACGACGGAGCCGACGGAGACGACGCCGGATGGGTCGGACGCGTCGGGGCCGGCGTCGGCGCGGGCCGCGTCGACCCGCCGGGCCTCGGCCGCGACGACGGCTGCGGCGACTGCGACGCCTGCGGCCGCGGCCGCGCCGGATGCGAACTGCCGGACGAGGGCCCCCGCTCCTGCGTGGGCTCGGTCGCCCCGTGCCCCTTGAGGTTGACGACGGTACCGCCGGGCTCGATGGCGATCGCGGACCGCCAGTTCCCGTCCGGCTCCCGGTCGTGGTCCACGTAGACCGTGACCTTCGTGGTCTGGCCGGGCTCCAACTGCCCCGCGGTGCGGCTGAGTTGGAGCCAGGGCGCACCGGTCGACGCCTGCCAGTGCACCGGGGTGCCGCCGGAGGCACGGATCGTGATGACGGTGGTCGGGCCCTCGGCCGGCTGCGCGTCGACCGTCAGCCGGCCCGGCCCCCTCTTCTCCTCCTGGCCGCCGGGCGGCGTCGGGCCGGCGCCCGCGCCCAGCACCGCGACGGAGACGTCCGACAGCCCGTCGCCCGGCCCGTCACCGAACGGCAGGCCGGGGAGACGCGGCGCCGACGGCCGGGCGTTGCCCGCGTTCTCGTACGGATGGCCGCGCCGCTTGCCGTCCCCCGGTCCCGGCCCCGCGACCTCGTTGGCCGCCACCGCCGGCAGCACGTCCGCCTCGCCCGTCTCCGGGGCGCTGTGGTACGCCGCCCACAGCGCGAGCACCGGCGCCGCCAGCACCGTCGCCACGACGGTGCTGGTCAGCACGCGGTTGCGGCGCCGCCGGCGGCGGGCCGAGCGGTCCGTGGGGGCGACCGGGAAACCCCTGCGGTCGTAGCGTGGAGAACCGTTTGCTCCCCCGCTCCGGCCGCCCTTCACGGGCGCGGCCCCCGGCACGCCCTCGGCCCGCCCCGACCGGGACTCCGTCGCCGCCGCCAGCGCCGCGCACACCGCCGAACGGTCCGCGGTGACCAGCGGCAGCGCGCCCTGGCCGGCGGGCGCGGTGCCCGGCCACGGCCCGGCGGCGGTGGCCCGCTCGGCGGTCCGGCGGCACTCCGCGCAGTCGTCGACATGACGCACCAGCTCCCGGCGGAGCGCCGCGCCCAGCAGCATCTGACTGTCCCCGGCCAGCCGGGCCACGTCCGGACATCGCCCGAACTCGACCACCGCCAGCGCCGCCCGGGTCCGCTCCACCTCGCAGGACGCGGCGCCCAGCAGCGTCCTGGTGGCGGCCGGGTCGGCGCCCGTCACCGCGGCGATCTCCTCCGGTGCCAGCCGGTGCCGTACCGACAGCTCCAGCACCTCGCGCTGCTCGGGGGTGGTGCCGGCGGCCTCCGGCCAGGCCAGCGCGGCCAGTTCGCGCCGGCGCGCCGGCGTACGGTCCGGATCGGGCGGGCCGACGGCGTCCGGGGCGGCCTGCTCGGCGAGCCGCCGCAGGCACGCCCAGCGGGCCAGGGCGTAGAGCCAGGGGCGGAAGAGGGCCGGGTCGCCGGGGCGGCGGCCGTGCTGGCGCTCGGCGAGTGCGAGGGTCTCGCCGAGGACCGCGGCGGCCGCGTCGTGCTCGCACAGCACGGACAGGCAGTAGGTGAACAACCCGTCCAGATGGGGCTCGTAGCGGTCCTGGTGCTCGGGGCGGGCGGGCAGCCCGTCGGTCGGCGTCTGCGTCCGGTGCCGGCGCGGCGCGGCGATGCGCGACCGGTGTGCGCCGGTGGTGTGCGTACGGTGCTCGGGCCTGCTGCTCATCACCCCGGCGACGGTAGGCGGATGATGCAGCCGCTCCTGTGTAGCGGGCCCACTTTTAACCCGTACGGGTGACCATCTCCCTCAAAAGGGGACACATATCTGCTAAATGCCGGTCGCACGCGCACGGCGCACGCCACCCGGACGGCGCAATCTCCCGCCACGGCGTCCGCTCCGCCCGTCAGGAGCCCTCGGGAACGTCCGCTGCCGCACCCGCTGTCATACCCCGCCGCTACGGTGGCGTCATGGCAACTCGTAAATCGTCGGCCAAGGAGCGCCCCTCGTACCGCTGCACCGAGTGCGGCTGGACCACCGCCAAGTGGCTCGGCCGCTGCCCGGAGTGCCAGGCGTGGGGCACGGTCGAGGAGTTCGGCGGCGCCCCCGCGGTGCGCACCACCGCGCCCGGCCGGGTCACCACCGCCGCCCTGCCCATCGGCCAGGTCGACGGCAGGCAGGCCACCGCCCGCTCGACCGGCGTGCCCGAGCTGGACCGCGTCCTGGGCGGCGGGCTGGTCCCCGGCGCGGTGGTGCTGCTGGCCGGCGAGCCCGGCGTCGGCAAGTCCACCCTCCTCCTGGATGTCGCCGCCAAGGCCGCCTCCGCCGAGCACCGCACGCTCTATGTGACGGGCGAGGAGTCCGCGAGCCAGGTCCGGCTGCGCGCCGACCGCATCGGCGCCCTCGACGAGGATCTCTATCTGGCCGCCGAGACCGACCTCTCCGCCGTCCTCGGCCATCTGGACGGCGTCAAGCCCTCGCTGCTGATCCTGGACTCCGTACAGACCGTCGCCTCCCCGGAGATCGACGGCGCCCCCGGCGGCATGGCCCAGGTCCGCGAGGTCGCCGGCGCCCTGATCCGGGCCTCCAAGGAGCGCGGCATGTCCACCCTCCTGGTCGGCCATGTCACCAAGGACGGCGCGATCGCCGGCCCCCGCCTCCTGGAGCACCTGGTCGACGTCGTCCTGCACTTCGAGGGCGACCGGCACGCCCGGCTCCGCCTCGTCCGCGGCGTGAAGAACCGCTACGGCACCACCGACGAGGTCGGCTGCTTCGAACTGCACGACGAGGGCATCACCGGCCTCGCCGACCCCTCCGGCCTCTTCCTGACCCGCCGCGACGAGCCGGTGCCCGGGACGTGCCTGACGGTCACCCTGGAGGGCCGCCGCCCGCTGGTCGCCGAGGTCCAGGCGCTGACCGTCGACTCCCAGATCCCCTCCCCCCGGCGCACCACCTCCGGCCTGGAGACCTCCCGGGTCTCGATGATGCTCGCCGTCCTGGAGCAGCGCGGCCGGATCAGCGCCCTCGGCAAGCGCGACATCTACAGCGCCACGGTCGGCGGGGTGAAGCTCAGCGAACCGGCCGCCGACCTCGCGGTCGCCCTCGCCCTGGCCAGCGCCGCCAGCGACACCCCGCTGCCGAAGAACCTCGTCGCGATCGGCGAGGTCGGCCTGGCCGGCGAGGTCCGGCGGGTCACCGGCGTCCAGCGCCGCCTGTCGGAGGCCGCCCGGCTCGGCTTCACGCACGCCCTGGTTCCCTCCGACCCCGGCAGGATCCCCGACGGAATGCGCGTGCTGGAGGTCGCCGACGTCGGCCAGGCACTGTCCGTGCTGCCCAAGCGGGTCCGCCGGGAGGCCCCGCGGGAGGAGGAAGCGCGCCGGTAGACTTTGCCCCGGTCTAGGGCGTGTCCGATGGGGCGGGCCCAGGGCCCAGCCCCGCACCGCCGTTCCGCCGCCGGCCACGTACGCTCCGAGTGGTACGCACCGCGGCAGCGGCCGGGCGGCCCGGACCGACAGACCATGCGACGGAGGAGTGCAGTGGCAGCGAACGACCGGGCGTCGTCTCCCGGCAGGTCCGCGGGGAGCGGCACCGAGAGCCTGATGCGCGCCTCGCTGAGCGCCGTCGCGCCCGGTACGGGCCTGCGGGACGGCCTGGAGCGCATCCTCCGCGGCAATACGGGCGGCCTGATCGTCCTCGGCTTCGACAAGACCGTCGAGTCGATGTGCACCGGCGGCTTCGTGCTCGATGTCGAGTTCACCGCCACCCGCCTCCGCGAGCTGTGCAAGCTCGACGGCGCACTGGTGCTGGACAAGGACATCACCAAGATCCTCCGCGCCGGGGTCCAGCTCGTCCCCGACGCCTCCATCCCCACCGAGGAGACCGGCACCCGCCACCGCACCGCCCAGCGGGTCTCCATCCAGGCCGGTTTCCCCGTCGTCTCGGTCAGCCAGTCCATGCGCCTGATCGCGCTCTACGTGGACGGCGAGCGCCGCGTCCTGGAGGAGTCCGCGGCGATCCTCTCCCGCGCCAACCAGGCGCTGGCCACCCTGGAGCGCTACAAGCTCCGCCTCGACGAGGTCGCCGGCACCCTCTCCGCCCTGGAGATCGAGGACCTGGTCACCGTCCGCGACGTCTCCGCGGTCGCCCAGCGCCTGGAGATGGTCCGCCGGATCGCCACCGAGATCGCCGAGTACGTCGTCGAACTGGGCACCGACGGCCGCCTGCTGGCCCTCCAGCTGGAGGAGCTGATCGCCGGGGTGGAGCCGGAGCGCGAACTGGTCGCCCGCGACTACGTCCCCGAGCCCACCGCCAAGCGCTCCCGCACGGTCGCCGAGGCGCTGGCCGAGCTGGACGCCCTCAGCCACGCCGAGCTGCTCGAACTCCCCATCGTGGCCCGCGCGTTGGGCTACAGCGGCTCTCCCGAGACGCTGGACTCGGCGGTCTCGCCGCGCGGCTTCCGGCTGCTGGCCAAGGTCCCCCGTCTCCCCGGCGCGGTCATCGACCGCCTGGTCGACCACTTCGGCGGCCTCCAGAAGCTCCTCGCGGCCAGCGTCGACGACCTCCAGGCCGTCGAGGGCGTCGGCGAGACCCGCGCCCGCTCCGTCCGCGAGGGCCTCTCCCGCCTGGCGGAATCCTCGATCCTGGAACGGTACGTGTAGGCGACCGGAGACCGGCGCCTTGCGGGTCTGAGGCGCGCCGTACGCATGGCCCACGGGGCAGTACGCATGGCCCGCGGGGTGGTGCATGTGCCCGCCCCGCGGGAATACCCTGCCCCCGCCGGCGCGTTGAGGCCCCGCAGGGGGCGCTCGCGACCCCTACGGGATCCGTTCGCATCCCCCTTAGGGCCCCGCCCCCGTGGCCCCCCGCCCACCGCCCCGCCCCGTCTACCCCAGCGCCGCCGCCTCCTTCTCTGCCGGCAGGCCCGGTGCCGGCCGGTCCGGCCGCTGGGGCGCGGTCCCGCCGATGCCGCGCAGCCACGCCCACGTGTCCGCCACCGTCTCGCCGACCGGCCGGCAGCGCAGCCCGGCCGCCACCGCCTTGGCGACATCGCCGCCGTGCAGCGCGTCGTGGAGCTCGCCCGGAGGCAGCCAGACCGGCAGCTCCGTCCACGGCTCGATGCCCGCCGCGAGCACGTCCTCCGGCGCCGTCCACCGCAGTTCGGCCGATGCGCCGGTCACCCGCGCACAGCTCTCCAGCAGCTCGCCCATCGTGGCGTGCCCGGACTCGCTGACCAGGTTGTACGCGCCGGAGCGCCCGTCCCGTACGGCGTCCAGGGTCCACTCCGCGAGGTCGCGCACGTCGATGTACTGCAGCGGCAGGTCGCGCGGCCCCGGCGCGAGGACCGGGCCGCCGCGGGCGATTCTTTTCAGCCACCACGGCAGCCGCCCGCTGTTCTCGTACGGGCCGAGGATCAGCCCCGCGCGGACCAGCAGCGCGCGGTCCCCGAACGCCTCGACCGCGGCGAGCTCGCCGCCCCGTTTGGCCTGCGCGTAGTCGTCGGCGTCGGTGGCGTCCGGCGAGCCCGCCACCAGCGGCGCCGACTCGCTGATCCGCTGGCCGGGCGGGTACGCGTACACCGAGCCGCTGGAGATGTACGCATAGGACCCGACCCGGCCGGCCAGCAGCCGGGCGGTGTCCCGGACCGCCACCGGCGCGGCGCTCCAGGTGTCCACGACGGCGTCCCACTCGCCGTCCTCCAGGGCGGCCAACCCGCCCTCGGCCAACCGGTCGCCGTGGCGCACGGCGACCCCTTCGGGCGCCGCGTGCCGCCCCCGGTGGAAGACCGTGACGTCCCATCCCCGGGCCAGCGCCGCCTCGGCCAGCGCCCGCCCCACGAACTCCGTACCGCCCAGCATCAGTAGCTTCATGCCGGGGACTGTGCCCAAGCGGCCCACCCGCCACCACCGGGCCACGCTCTGAGCGAATCCCCTACGAGCGGAACATCTGGAGGCGCCTCTTCCGGCGGCTCCTCAAGTGGCTGTGACCAGCGGCCTGGTGGCCCTTACTGATGCCCTGCCTCGAATGCCTGGGCGACGGCGAGACTGTCCTCGTAGACATGGTGCCGGGTGACAAGGCCGTCTTCGACAGTCAGGTGCAGGGCGAACCGGGCACGATACGCACGTCCGGTGGACCGGGCGGTCTGGCGGATCTCCCCGAGCACGACCGCATCGTTTCCGTCGACGAGGATGCGCTCGATCTCAGTCGCCACGTGTTCCGGCACGTGGTGCTCGGCAAGCTCGCGATAGTGGGCAGCCGCGTCGGTCCGGGTGGACCGGTGACGAATCCATGGCGTGGCGGGGCGACCGTGCTCGGCCTCCGGCCAATCCAGCTTCCAATCGCCCCGCTCGGCATACAGCTCAGCGATGCGCTCGGGATCGCCCTCGCCAATCCTGTGCAGCAATTCCTCAACCACACTGCGCGTGTTCATGGGCGCGGCTATCGACACGACTGCCCCTCCGTCCTGGTCCGCGTCATGCCGACGCGGAGAGATCACCAACCCTGCCTGCACAGGCAGACCGAGACGATTACCTCCGAGGTAAGGCAAGCGCATCAACAAGATCCACTTTCGATACCCCCGGTGGGGTTCCCTGGGGCCTCCTTCGGCCCCTTAGGGCGTGTCCGAGGGCCCCGACCTCGCCCCCGTCTCAGTCCTGGGCCAGTTCGAACGTCGTGTGGGCCGGGGCCAGCCCCGGTACTTTCGCCTGGATCAGGTACTCGCCGGCCGGCACCACCGCCGTGCTCGGCGTCGCGCACTGGGGGCCGCTGGCCCGGCGGTCCCACTCGACGGTGCGGGTCACCGCGCCCTTGGCGGGCACCTGGAGCAACGCCGGGGCGGCACCGGTGGCGCAGTCGTCGGAGGCCCACACCGGGTCGTCGCCCGCGGTGTCGGTGATGGTGAGCACCGCCGCCTTGCGCCCGAGGTCTACCTTGCAGGCCGCGCCACCGGAGTTCTCCACCGTCAGCCGGAACTTCGGCTTGTCGGCGGGCGGGTAGCTGTCCTTGATGCTCTTCAGCGTCAACTTCACCGTTCCGGGGCCGCACTTGGGGAGTGACGGGCCCGCCGCGACGACGTCGCCGCCCGCGGGCACACCGATCGCCGCGCCACCGGAACCGGCACCGCCCGTTCCGGAACGGCCACCGGAGCCCCCGCTGACGCCACCGCTCCCGCTGTCCGATCCCTCGCCGCCCGCCGATCCGGCGCCCGAGCCGCCGTCCGACCCCGACGCGCCTCCCGCGCCCGACTCGTCGCGCCCACCGGGCTTTTGGTCATTCACCGGGCCCGTGGGCGCGGGCCCCGGCGTGATGGAGGCGGCGGGCCCGGATCCCTGCGCGCCCTTGCCCTCGTTGGCCGTCTTCTCGTCGTCCCCGCCCATGGTGAGCACCCACACCACCAGGGCGATCAGGAGGACGAGGACGGCCAGCGCAACGGCCCTCCGCCGCCAGTAGATGGAGGAGGGAAGCGGCCCGATCGGATTGCGCAGTGATCCCACGCGAAAACTCTACGAGAGATCCGCACCGGCACCGGCCAGTACCCGCCGCATCGGGCTGCAACTTTTCACATCATCGGTCCGGTGATAGCCCGTCCACGGCTGCTCGCACCACACCGGCGTCCCCGGCCCCGACCCGGGCACCGGTACCCGCCATCGCGCCCGCCACCCCGCCGGCCTCCGCCCCTACGGCCCCGACCCTGGTCCTGGTCCTGGTCCCGGCCCCGACCTCAGCTCGACAGCCGCCAAACTGACTCGCCGCCAGTTGACACTCCCCCGCACCCCCACCCCCGTATCGCCCTACCCCCGCCACTCCTCCTTGTGCCCGAACCCCCGCGCGTTGTCGATCAGCCGCAGCCAGTCCGGGCGCAGTTCCCACAGCGCGGTGCGTTCCAGGGCCGCGCGCAGCCGGTCGTCGGCTTCGACGAACGGGAAGCGCGCGGTGTAGGCGCGCCAGCCGGCGGCCCGCTCGTCCCCGCTCAACGGGCGGCAGGTGCCGCGCCCCTGAATCCCGGTCAGCCCGCTCCACTCCTGGCCGTCCCGCTGCACCGTGAACGCCACCCGCGCGCCCGGCTTCCCCAGGGCCCGGCCGTGCCGGGTGCTCGCCGCGGTGACGAAGTACAGGACCGGCGCCCCGTCGGCGGCCGCCGCGGCGGCGTAGAGCACCGCGCACGCCTGCGGCCCGTCCTCGTCCACGTACGCCAGCGTCACCGTGGTGTGCCCGTCCAGCGCCCGCCGGATACCGGCCGGGCAGGCCCCCGCGCCGGTCACTCCACCGATCACCCCACCGACCGCGCCCGTGCCCCCGCCTCCGTCCCCGGCCACGTCCCCCACCACGTCCCCTCCTCCGTCCCGGACCACGTCCCGCACCGCGTCCGCGGCCGCCTTCCCGCCCGCGTCCGCCCGGCCTCCGGCACCCTGTGAATCGCTCGTCTCCTCCATATCTGCATCCTCGTACGCCCCCGCCGCCCCACGCGCACCGGCCCGGGACCTCCGGACGGGTGCGACCGCCGGTATCCCCCGCCCGCCGCCGGCCGGCCTTCCTGCGTGCGGGTGGGCGCGCGGCGGGGCGGGGCGGGTGCGTTTCCCGGGGGCGGGCGGGCGTGCCAGGATCGGCAGTGCCATGACTTCCACGCCTGCCATTCCCAGTGCCATGACCGCCGTCGCCGAGAACGCCTCCGCCGCCGCATCGGCCGCGGAGGCCACGGACGGGACCGGGCTGCACGGCCCGGTCACCGACTGGTTCGCCGAGCACGCTCGCGACCTGCCCTGGCGCCGCCCTGAGGCGGGCGCCTGGGGTGTGATGGTGAGCGAGTTCATGCTCCAGCAGACCCCGGTGAGCCGTGTGCTGCCGGTGTACGAGCAGTGGCTGGCCCGCTGGCCGCGGCCCGCCGACCTCGCCGCGGAGCCGCCGGGCGAGGCGGTGCGTGCCTGGGGCCGGCTCGGCTATCCGCGGCGCGCGCTGCGTCTGCACGCCGCGGCCTCCGCCATACAGGAGCGCCACGGCGGCGACGTCCCCCGTGAACACGCCCAGCTGCTGGCGCTGCCCGGCGTCGGCGAGTACACCGCGGCGGCCGTCGCCTCCTTCGCCTACGGGCAGCGGCACGCGGTGCTGGACACCAACGTCCGGCGGGTCTTCGCCCGCGCCGTCACCGGCCGCCAGTACCCGCCGAACGCCACCACCGCCGCCGAACGCAAGCTCGCCCGCGCCCTGCTCCCCGAGGACGAGGGCCTCGCGGCCCGCTGGGCGGCGGCCACGATGGAGCTGGGCGCCCTGCTCTGCACCGCGCGCGCCCCGGAGTGCCACCGCTGCCCGATCGCCGCGCAGTGCGCCTGGCGGCTGGCCGGGGCGCCGGCTCACGACGGTCCGCCGCGCCGCACCCAGGCGTACGCGGGGACCGACCGCCAGGTGCGCGGCAAGCTGCTGGCGGTCCTGCGGGACGCGGTCACGCCCGTTCCGCAGGGCGCGCTGGACGCGGTGTGGGACGAGCCGGTGCAGCGGGCCCGCGCGCTCGACGGGCTGGTGTCGGACGGCCTGGTGGAGCCGCTGGGCGGCGGCCGCTACCGCCTGCCGCACGCCTGACCCGCCGCGGCGGCACCAGGACGCCGCCGCACTGGGCCCCCGGCCCGTCGACCGTCATCTATGTCACGGTCCCGTCATGTAACGACTTCGCCGTTCCCTTCGTCTTCACGGGCGCGACCCCCTTCCCCGGGGGCCGCGCCCGTCGGCTTCGGCTCACCGAAGGAAACCGACCGCCAGCAGAATGGCCGGAAAGCGCCCCTATACGACGCGTTCCGCGTCCCGTCGGCGGCCGCCGGAACCGCACGCGGTTCCCGGGGGACCTTCGTCCCTCTCCCCCGGGCCGTACATCCGCCGCGAGTATGACGCCGTCCCGGCCCCGGTCCGTCCGAGGTATGACGCCCGGCGGGCTGTTACACAACCGAGGGTTTTCCGTGCACTCGTTGAGGGGCCGACGCACATTACGCCGCAACACCCCCTCCGTAGCGTCATTCCCGTGCTGGAGATGACTGCCGGCACGGACAACGCGGGGAAACGAAAGCGGATCGGAGGCGTCGGAATGGCGACCAGCGGCGGCAAGGTACTGGACTTCGAAGAGTACGTGCGGACCCGGCAGGATGCCCTGCTGCGCAGCGCCCGGCGCCTGGTGCCGGACCCGGTCGACGCCCAGGACCTGCTCCAGACGGCCCTCGTCCGCACCTACGGCCGCTGGGACGGCATCGCGGACAAGTCGCTGGCCGACGCCTACCTGCGCCGCGTCATGATCAACACCCGTACCGAGTGGTGGCGCGCCCGCAAGCTGGAGGAGGTGCCCACCGAGCAGCTCCCGGACGCCAGCGTCGACGACGGCACCGAGCAGCGCGCCGACCGGGCCCTGCTGATGGACATCCTCGGCGTGCTCGCCCCCAAGCAGCGCAGCGTCGTCGTGCTGCGCCACTGGGAGCAGATGAGTACTGAGGAGACCGCGGCCGCGCTCGGCATGTCCACCGGCACCGTCAAGAGCACTCTGCACCGGGCCCTCGCCCGCCTCCGCCAGGAGCTGGAGAACCGCGACATAGACGCCCGCATCCTGGAGCGCGGGGAGCAGGAGCGGGAGCGGTGCGCGGCCTGACCGGCGGCGCGACGGCGAGCACTTCCGCCGGCCCGGCCGGCGGCGTAACCAAGCCCACAGCCCGGCTCACAGCTCGGCGCGCGACAATCTCCTCAGGAGCAGCGCCCGGGCCCACGGCGGCAGCGGGAACGGCGGCTGTGCGAGCGGCACGGTGAGCGGGAGCGGATTGTCCAGATACAGGCTGACCAGAAGCCTGGCCAGAAACGGATGGACCAAGGGCGGCGCGGCCACGGCGGGTGTGGCCGCCGTCGGCCTTTTGCTTGCCGGCTGCAATCCCGGTGGCGAGGGCATACGCAAGGAGGGCTCCGCGAGTCACACCCCCGTGCCCCGGGGCGCGGTGACGTCCGCGCCGGCGCCCACGTCCGGCACGCACTACAAGAAGGTCAACGCGGTCAAGCTGCTCACCGCCGACCCGAAGGTGGGCGCGGACGTGAAGCGGGCGGTCGCCAAGCCGTGCGCGGCCGACGAGTACCCGATCGAGGTGACCTACGCCTCACTGACCGGCAACAAGGCCCCCGACGTGATCGTCAACGTCATGACCTGCGCGGATTCCGTCGGACTCGGCGCGTACGTCTACCGTGAGCGGGCGGGCGCCCGGAACGGGTATGACAACGTGTATGCGAACGAGCAGCCGTCGGTCTACGCCGGAGTGAGCAAGGGCGAGCTGGAGGTCTCCAAGCAGACCTACGCGGCGGCCGACAAGGTGTGCTGCCCCTCGGGGGAAGATGTCATGACGTACCACTGGGCGAACGACCACTTCACCGAGTACGACCGGTACCACACCGACTACAGCAAGACCACCGTCGGCGGCACGCCGGACCACGACGCCACCACCGGCGCCGACCCCGACACGACCACCGACCCGACCACCGAGACCGCCGACGGAACCACGGCACCGGAGGGCTGAGAGAACCACATGGCCGACACCCACGTGCTCTTCGTCGAGGACGACGACGTCATCCGCGAGGCCACCCAGCTCGCACTGGAGCGGGACGGCTTCGTGGTCACCGCCATGCCCGACGGGCTCGCGGGCCTGGAGGCGTTCCGCGCCAACCGTCCCGACATCGCGCTGCTCGACGTGATGGTCCCCGGGCTGGACGGCGTCAGCCTCTGCCGCCGCATCCGTGACGAGTCCACCGTCCCCGTGATCATGCTCTCGGCTCGCGCCGACTCGATCGACGTGGTGCTCGGGCTGGAGGCCGGCGCCGACGACTACGTCACCAAGCCGTTCGACGGCGCGGTGCTGGTCGCCCGGATCCGCGCCGTGCTGCGCCGCTTCGGCCACGCCAGTGGCCCGGACCGGGCCGGCGCCGGCGCGGCGGACGCCGACGACCTGGCGGAGACCGTGCTGCGCTTCGGCGACCTGGAGGTCGACACCGAGGGCATGGAGGTCCGCAAGGGCGGCGAGAACGTCGCGCTGACGCCGACCGAGATGCGGCTGCTGCTGGAGTTCTCCACCGCGCCGAACACCGTCCTCTCCCGCGACCGGCTGCTGGAGCGGGTCTGGGACTACGGCTGGGGCGGTGACACCCGGGTCGTGGACGTCCACGTCCAGCGGCTGCGCGGCAAGATCGGCCAGGACCGGATCGAGACGGTCCGCGGCTTCGGATACAAGCTGAGAGGCTGACACCTCCGGTGGTCAGACTGGCCCTGCGAACGGGCCTGAGATGGAAACTCAGCGCCGCGATCGCGCTCGTCGGGGCGCTGGTCGCGGTGGCGTTGAGCCTTGTCGTGCACAACGCCGCGCGGGTGTCCATGCTCGACAACAGCCGCGACGTCCAGATAGAGCGGCTCAACTTCACCCAGAAGATCTTCGAGTCGACCAATCGTCTCCAGTTCGGGGCGAAGATCGACGATCCGAGGCTGCCGAAGGATCTCCGCAAGGAGGTCGCCCAGGGCGAGAAGGCGACGTACCTGGAGGACACCGGGCAGACCGCGCCCGACGTGTGGGCCGCCTCGCCGCTCGGCAACGGCCGGGTACTGTCCCTCCACGACCGCTTCCCGGACCGTTTCGCGGTGCTCGACGACCTCGACCAGGCGCTGCTGATCGGCTCCACGGCCGTGGTCGTCGGCGGCTGCGCGCTGGGCGTCCTGGTGGGCGGGCGGCTCTCCAAGAGGCTGCGGAAGGCGGCCGCGGCGGCCGGGAAGCTGGCCGACGGTGACACCTCCGTCCGGATCCGCGACGAGGTCGGCGGCGGCCGGGTCCATGACGAGACGGACGATCTGGCGTGGGCGGTGGACGCCATGTCCGACGCCCTCCAGCAGCGCATCGAGGCCGAGCGGCGGGTGACGGCGGACATCGCGCACGAGCTGCGTACGCCCGTGACCGGGCTGCTGACGGCCGCCGAACTCCTGCCGCCCGGGCGGCCGTCCGAGCTGGTCCGCGACCGGGCCCAGGCGATGCGGACGCTCGTCGAGGACGTGCTGGAGGTGGCGCGGCTGGACGGGCACGCCGAGCGTGCCGAGCTTCAGGACGTCGCATTGGGCGAGTTCGTCACGCGGCGGGTGCGCGCCCTCGACCCCGGCGTCGCGGTCGAGGTCATCCGCGACGCGGAGGTCTCCACCGACCCGCGCCGGCTGGAGCGGATCATCGGCAACCTCATCGCGAACGCGTCGCGGCACGGCAAGCCGCCCATCGAGGTCACGGTGGAGGGCCGCGTCATCCGGGTCCGCGACCACGGCACCGGCTTTCCGGAGGCTCTGTTGCGGGAGGGGCCGAGCCGGTTCCGTACCGGCAGCAGCGACCGGGCCGGCGTCGGTCACGGTCTGGGGCTGACGATCGCGGTCGGCCAGGCGCGGGTGCTGGGCGCGCGGTTGACGTTCCGCAACGCGGACCAGCTGACGGACGGGTCGACGGGCGCGGTCTCCGTGCTGTGGCTCCCGGAGAACGCGCCTACGTCGACCGGGAGCTTTCCGGTCATTCAGCTGCCGGAGCGCTGAGGGCTGCTGGCGGGCCTCGTTACGGGTTCCGGCTTCCGTCCGGTGGGGGCGGGCGTGGCCTCGGTTTCCCGCCGTGGGTGGGGCCGGAGGGGCTGCCCCGGGGTACGTCCTCGGTGCGGGCGCATCTGGTACGTAGATGACGAATACCCCGGCGTTCGCTCCAGATCCTGCGGGCGCACCCCGGGACATCCCCTCCGGCCTACGCCGTCGCCGACTCTCCCGCCACTTCGCACCAGACCGTCTTGCCGGCCTCCTCCTGCCGCACGCCCCACCGCAGCGCGACGGCGTCCAACAGCGCTATCCCGCGCCCGCCCTCGTCGTCCGCGGCGGCCCGGAGCAGTACGGGCAGGGCCCGCGGCTCGGGGTCGATGACCTCGATCCGCATCCGCCCGTCCCCGGTCCGGCCTACGTGGACGGTGACGGGCGTGCCCTCGCCCACGTGCCGGATCACATTGCCGACGAGTTCGCTGACGCACAGTTCGACCTCGCAGGTCGCCGCCGTGCCGAGATGTGCGCGGAGGGCCCGCCGCAGCAGCGGGACCTCCTTCGGTACGGCGAGCAGCCGTACGGTCATCACCGCGCCGCCGCCTTCCACAGCACCTCGGCCAACTGGCGGGCGGTGGCCATGTTGCAGTTGCCGAGCGCGACGAGGGGTGGTGGATACGCCCCTGCGAACGAGGGGAGTTCGATGCCGAGGGAAGGGAGCGTGATGCCGTGGACCTTCAGCGCGTCCCTGAGTTCCTCGGCGCATTCGTGCACGTCGTTCATGGTCCTTCACCTTCCAGTGGCGCATCGTGACGAAACGCTCACAGCGTGACGTGATGCGGCGTACCTTCGGAAGGGAATCGGCGTTTAACGCCCAACTGACAAGTGGTGGTGGTGAGTCATGTCCCCGCGCAAGGATCCCGACCCGTCGTCGAGTGTCCCGTCCTTCTACGGCGCCGAGTTGCGCTACTTGCGGGAGAGCGCGGGCCTCACACTCGACCAGTTGGTAGAGGGAAGCTTCCGCGGCGCACCACTGCTCAGCCGAATTGAGCGCGGCGAACTCGGCATGCCGATGGACCTTGCGGTGCACATCGACAAGAGGCTCAAGACGGGCGGCTTCTTCCAGCGCCACTGTGAGAACGTGCAACAGGCGCGACGCTCCGGCATCGCCGCGTACTTCGCAGACGTCGTGGAAATGGAAGTCCGCGCGACGACGATCGAGGAGTGGGCACCCGGCGTCTTCCCTGGACTCTTGCAGACCGACGCCTACGTCCGGCAACTCGTACGGATGGGCAAACCCTGGCTGAAGGCCAAGGAGGTCGAGAAGCTTGTCCGCGCACGAATGGCACGCGCCGAATTCTGGAAGCGCGACGACCACGCCTACTACTGGGGCATCCTGCATGAATCGCTCATTCGTCGACCCACTCTGCCGCCCGACCAGATGGCCGACCAGCTGGACCACATCGTCGCAGTGATCCGGAACAGCGGGAGCGTTCTTCAACTCTTGCCCGAAGCAGCGGCAACAGGCCCCAACATGATGGGCGACCTGCGAGTCATGGCCTTCCCTGATGCGCCCACCATCGCCTACACCGAGAACGTCCACAGCGGCCAAATCATCGACTTCCCCCCGCTCGTGACGGAGTATCGGAGGTCGTACGATCTGCTCAGGGCTGCCGCACTGCCGCCTGAGGCGTCCCTGCCCATGATCGAAGAAGCGGCGAAGGGCTATCGACATGAAGCGCAGCTACAGGATTGACCTGAGCACTGCCACCTGGCGCAAGAGCAGCTACAGCAACCCTGACGGCGGCAATTGCATCGAGGTATCAGACGACTTCCTCGCGGCCGCCACGTGGCGCAAGAGCAGCTACAGCAACGGCGACGGTGGCCACTGCATCGAGGTATCCGACGTTCTCCCCGACCTTGTTCCCGTCCGCGACAGCAAGGACCCGCACGGCCCGGCGCTCGTCTTCCCGGCCACCAACTGGTCGGCATTCGTCACGGCCGTCAAGAGCGGCCAACTGCCCAGCGCCTAACGGAAACGGCCCCTGGCGCACGTAACGCACGTGCACCAGGGGCCGTTCGCCGTCGCAGACGGGCGGGCCGTCAGACGGCCTCGGCCACCATCGGCCGATCAGCCGAGGCGTCAGCCTCGTTCGGCTTGGCGGACGACGGGCCGCCCCGCAGCGGGACCTCCTTGAGGAACCAGGCTGCGACGAAGCCGACGACGCTGATGATCGCGCCCCACAGGAACACCTGGTGCGCGCCGGACGCCACCGCGTGCGCGTACGCGTCCTTCACGGGCGCCGGGAGGGTCGGCAGCTTCTTCGGGTCCATCTGGGCGCCGCCGGTCATCTTGCCGGCGGCGGCGCCGAGTCGGGCGGTCATCGTCGAGGTGACCTCGTTGGTGAAGAGCGCGCCGAGGACGGCGACGCCGAACGAGCCGCCGATCGTCCGGAACAGGGTCGCGGACGAGGAGCCGACGCCCATGTCCTTCATCTCGACGCTGTTCTGCGCGATCAGCATCGTGGTCTGCATCAGGAAGCCCATGCCGGCGCCGAGTACGGCCATGTAGAGGCCGGAGGTGAAGCGCGTGGTGCCGACGTCCATCAGGGACAGCAGGGCCAGGCCGAGGGTGATCAGCGCGCCGCCGCCGGTGACGAAGATCTTGTACTTGCCGGACTGGGTGGTGACCCGGCCGGCGACCAGCGACACCGCCATCATCGACAGCAGCATCGGCAGGAGCAGCAGGCCGGAGTTGGTGGCCGAGGCGCCCTGGACGGTCTGCTGGAACAGCGGCAGGAAGGTCATCGAGCCGAACATCACGAAGCCGACCAGGAAGCCGATCACCGTGACGAGCGAGAAGTTGCCGTTCCGGAAGATCCGCAGCGGCAGGACCGGGTCGCTGACCTTGCGCTCGACGAGGACGAAGGCGATCAGCGCGACGAGGGCGAGGACGCCCAGGCCCACGATCTGCTTCGACAGCCAGTCGTACTCGGTGCCGCCCCAGGTGGTGAGCAGCACCAGCGAGGTGATGCCGATGGTCAGCAGGGCCGCGCCGGCGTAGTCGATGCGGGTCTGGGACCGCTTCTTCGGCAGGTGCAGCACGGCGGTGACCATGACCAGGGCGATCGCGCCGAGCGGGAGGTTGATGTAGAAGCTCCAGCGCCAGCCGAGGTGGTCGGTGATGGTGCCGCCGACCAGCGGTCCGCCGATCATCGCGATGGCCATGACGCCGGCCATCATGCCCTGGAACTTGCCGCGCTCCCGCGGCGGGACGAGGTCGCCGATGATGGCCATGACGCCCACCATCAGACCGCCGGCGCCCAGGCCCTGCACGGCGCGGAAGCCGATCAACTGGCCCATGTCCTGGGCCATTCCGGACAGCGCGGAGCCGATCAGGAAGAGCACGATGGACGTCAGGAAGACGCCCTTGCGGCCGTACATGTCGCCGAGCTTGCCCCAGATCGGCGTGGATGCCGCGGTGGCCAGTGTGTAGGCGGTGACGACCCAGGACAGGTGCTCCAGCCCGCCCAGTTCACCGACGATCGTCGGCATCGCGGTGCCGACGATCATGTTGTCCAGCATCGCGAGGAGCATCGCGATCATCAGCGCGAAGACCACCATCCGCACGCTGGCCGAGCCTCTGCCCGCGCCCTGCGCCGGCTCCGGTATTTCCCCCGTCGGGGCCGCTTTCCGCGACATCCCCTATCACTTCCCCATCGCTTCTTACTTACTTGCCGCCCGGCTAGTTTCGTACCGTGCAGAAGGTAAGCTAGCTACTAGCCGGGCGTCAAGTAAGTTTCTTTGCGCGGGGGTGGGTAGGTCCGTGACCAGCGGGGCAACAGATGATTGCCGGGAAACGGGCCGGGCCCGGTCCGTACCGAGGCCCGCACCGACGCCGTAGTCACGCAGGAGAACAGCATGAGCAGCGCACCACAGCCGCGCCGGGGGAACACCCGCCAGCGCATCCAGGACGTCGCCCTGGAGCTGTTCTCCGAACACGGCTACGAGAAGACCTCGCTCCGCGAGATCGCCGAGCGGCTCGACGTCACCAAGGCCGCGCTCTACTACCACTTCAAGACCAAGGAAGACATCGTCATCGGCCTCTTCGAGGACCTGGGGCGGCCCATCGACGAGCTGATCGCCTGGGCGCAGGAGCAGCCGCGCACCCTGGAGAACAAGCAGGAGGTCATCCGGCGGTATCACGAGTCGCTGCGGTCCGCCGAGCCCCTTTTCCGCTTCATGCAGGAAAACCAGGCCACGGTACGGGAGTTGACCATCGGCCAGCGCTTCAAGGAGCGGATGCTGACCCTCTACGGCCTGCTCAGGGAGGACGACGCGGAGCTGGTGGACCAGGTGCGCTGCCTCACGGCGCTGTTCTCCATGCACGCGGGGATGTTCGCGATGCAGGACATGGAGGGCGACCCCGAGGAGAAGCGCGAGGCCATCCTCAGGGTCGCCACGGAGCTGGTCACGGCGGCCAACCCGCCGGGCCGCCGGCCAGCCCGGCCGGACTCGACTCAGACGGCGTCGTCGTGAGCCCGCAGGAATCCGGTCGGCTCGATGCCCGACCCGTAGTTGGGGCCGGTGCGGACCTCGAAGTGCAGGTGCGGACCGGTGGAGTTGCCGGTGCTGCCGGACAGGCCGATCTGCTGGCCGGTGGAGACCTGCTGCCCCACCTGGACCTGAATCTGTGACAGGTGCGCGTACTGGGTGTAGATCCCGTTCGCGTGCTTGATCACGATCGCGTTGCCGTAGGCGGGACCGTCGCCGCCGCCGTTCGGACCGGCCTTGACGACGGTGCCCTCGTGGACGGCGTGGACCTGGGTGCCGGTCGGCACGACGAAGTCCTGGCCGCTGTGCTTGTGCGCCCAGTGGCTGCCCGCGATACCGAAGGGCTCGCCGAGTACGTACTTCTCGACCGGCTTCACCCAGGCGTCGGCCTTCTTCGCCGCGTCGGCCTTGGCGTCGGTGGCGGCCTTGGCCTGCGCGTCGGCCTGTGCGGCCACGGCCTTGCTCGCGCCCGCGGTCAGGTGCAGCAGCCCGCCGTCGGCGGCGGTGGCGACACCGGCGCCCAGCGCGGCCGTGACACCCGCACCGGCGGCCACAACGGCCACCCGATGACGCAGCGCGTACTTACCGGCCTTGGCGGACTTCCTGGAATTACGTATCGCGGCGAACTTCGACATGCGGGTTTTTCCTCCGGAGAGAAGTGAAAGGGTTTTCCCGGCTGCGGCCCGGGAGAGCCATTCCTTGGTAACCCGCCTCCGCCGCCCCGCCAAGGGCCGCTTTCTACTACCGAAGCGTGTAAGAGGAGAAGGACCGCAGGCGGCGGTCGCGTCGCTTACGACGGCCCGCCACTGAGCCTCTGACCTGCAACTTTGCTCCTCCGGAGCACTTCCCGACCACCCCCGGGAATACCCCTACCCCCACTAGTAGGACGCAAATTCCTGTGCGCCATGTCACGATTATTCAGCGCCTTGAAGTGACCCGCGTTACACAATTCCGGGAAGCGCTGTGACCCGCGTTACGAGAAAATCTGTGACCTGCGTTACGCAATTCGGAATGGGCGGGCGGATGCGAATCCAAAAAAACGCCAGCCCGGTCCCCGCCCGCCACGACGCCGACGGACCGCCGACGGACCGGGCCCCGCCCGCCTGGACACCTATGAGCAGCCCCCGCTGACCGCCGTCTGCACCAAGCGACGTCGGCCGCCGCGGCTGCCTCCCGCACAGCCGCAACGGGCCCCACGACGCCGCCCTGGCCCAACACAAAGCCGCCCCGGAACCGTTGAACGGTTCCGGGGCGGCTTTGCGTATATCGCCGGCTATGCGTTTACGCGTCCTTGCTCAGGTTGGGACCGGGCCCGCCCGTCGCGGACTCGACCGGCGGGGCGCTCGGCACCGCCGACTTCTCCTCGCCGCGGAAGGTGAACGTGGCGGTCTCGCCCTCGCCCTCCACGTCGACGACGACGATGTGGCCCGGACGCAGCTCGTTGAAGAGGATCTTCTCCGAGAGGGCGTCCTCGATCTCGCGCTGGATCGTGCGGCGCAGCGGACGGGCGCCGAGCACCGGGTCGTAACCCCGCTTGGCCAGCAGCGACTTGGCCTCGCCGCTGAGCTCGATGCCCATGTCGCGGTCCTTCAGGCGCTCGTCCACCTTGGCGATCATCAGGTCGACGATCTGGATGATGTCGTCCTGGGAGAGCTGGTGGAACACCACCGTGTCGTCGACACGGTTGAGGAACTCGGGGCGGAAGTGCTGCTTCAGCTCCTCGTTGACCTTGGCCTTCATCCGCTCGTAGCCGGTCTTGACGTCGCCCTGGGCGGCGAAGCCCAGGTTGAAGCCCTTGGAGATGTCCCGGGTGCCGAGGTTGGTGGTCATGATGATGACCGTGTTCTTGAAGTCCACGACCCGGCCCTGGGAGTCGGTCAGGCGACCGTCCTCCAGGATCTGCAGCAGCGAGTTGAAGATGTCCGGGTGGGCCTTCTCGACCTCGTCGAAGAGGACGACGGAGAACGGCTTGCGGCGGACCTTCTCGGTCAGCTGGCCGCCCTCTTCGTAGCCCACGTAGCCGGGGGGCGAACCGAAGAGCCGCGACACCGTGTGCTTCTCGCTGAACTCCGACATGTCGAGGGAGATCAGCGCGTCCTCGTCGCCGAAGAGGAACTCGGCGAGGGTCTTGGACAGCTCGGTCTTACCGACACCGGACGGGCCGGCGAAGATGAACGAGCCACCGGGGCGCTTGGGGTCCTTCAGACCCGCGCGGGTGCGGCGGATGGCCTGCGAGAGCGCCTTGATGGCGTCCTTCTGGCCGATGACGCGCTTGTGCAGCTCGTCTTCCATCCGCAGGAGCCGGCTGGACTCCTCCTCGGTGAGCTTGAAGACCGGGATGCCGGTGGCCGTGGCCAGGACCTCGGCGATCAGCTCCTCGTCGACCTCGGCGACGACGTCCATGTCGCCGGCCTTCCACTCCTTCTCCCGCTTCGCCTTCGCGGCCAGGAGCTGCTTCTCCTTGTCGCGCAGGCCGGCGGCCATCTCGAAGTCCTGCGAGTCGATCGCGGACTCCTTCTCGCGGCGGACGTCGGCGATCTTCTCGTCGAACTCGCGCAGGTCCGGCGGCGCGGTCATCCGGCGGATCCGCATCCGGGAACCGGCCTCGTCGATCAGGTCGATCGCCTTGTCCGGCAGGAAGCGGTCGGAGATGTAGCGGTCGGCCAGGGTGGCCGCGGCGACCAGCGCGGCGTCCGTGATGGACACCCGGTGGTGCGCCTCGTAGCGGTCCCGCAGGCCCTTGAGGATCTCGATGGTGTGCGGCAGCGACGGCTCGGCGACCTGGATCGGCTGGAAGCGGCGCTCCAGGGCCGCGTCCTTCTCCAGGTGCTTGCGGTACTCGTCGAGCGTCGTGGCACCGATGGTCTGCAGCTCGCCGCGGGCCAGCATGGGCTTGAGGATGCTGGCGGCGTCGATGGCGCCCTCGGCGGCGCCCGCGCCGACCAGGGTGTGCAGCTCGTCGATGAACAGGATGATGTCGCCGCGGGTGCGGATCTCCTTGAGGACCTTCTTCAGGCGTTCCTCGAAGTCACCGCGGTAGCGGGAGCCGGCGACCAGCGCACCCAGGTCGAGGGTGTAGAGGTGCTTGTCCTTGAGGGTCTCGGGCACCTCGCCCTTGACGATGGCCTGGGCCAGGCCCTCGACGACCGCCGTCTTGCCGACGCCGGGCTCGCCGATGAGGACCGGGTTGTTCTTGGTGCGGCGGGACAGCACCTGCATGACCCGCTCGATTTCCTTCTCGCGCCCGATGACCGGGTCGAGCTTGGTCTCCCGGGCGGCCTGCGTGAGGTTGCGGCCGAACTGGTCCAGGACGAGGGAGGTCGAGGGCGTGCCCTCGGCGGGGCCGCCGGCGGTGGCGGCCTCCTTGCCCTGGTAGCCGGAGAGCAGCTGGATGACCTGCTGCCGCACCCGGTTCAGGTCGGCGCCCAGCTTCACGAGGACCTGGGCGGCGACGCCCTCGCCCTCGCGGATCAGGCCGAGCAGGATGTGCTCGGTGCCGATGTAGTTGTGGCCGAGCTGGAGGGCCTCGCGGAGCGACAGCTCCAGGACCTTCTTGGCACGGGGCGTGAAGGGGATGTGGCCGGACGGGGCCTGCTGGCCCTGGCCGATGATCTCCTCCACCTGCTGGCGGACCGCCTCGAGCGAAATGCCGAGGCTCTCCAGGGCCTTAGCGGCGACACCCTCACCCTCGTGGATCAGACCCAGGAGGATGTGTTCGGTGCCGATGTAGTTGTGGTTGAGCATCCGGGCTTCTTCCTGAGCCAGGACGACAACCCGCCGCGCACGGTCGGTGAACCTCTCGAACATCGTTAATCGCTCCTCAGAGCGGTCAGGCAGTAAGGGGTCGGTCCCCTCCCTGTCCTTCCGCATGCTAGTCCCGCAGGGCGGGACAGCTCATTCCAACTGCCGACACCCGTCCGGATCACCCCGCTCCGACGGGGAAATTTACTGCCGAACAGCTGACATCTGCTCCAACTCGATGGTGCGAGACGATGTTCCCGCAGGCCAGGCATATACGCATGCCGCCACTACGCCCGTGGCGAACGCGAGCCCTGCCGGCACGCCGTCCACCGCCGGCCAAAGGCGGCGGCGAACTGCCGAGGGCGCCGGTCACAGCGTCTCTTCCCACTGAGACTGTCTTACCCGCCGCCACTGACACTCCATGCGGCGCGGGCCCTTTCCCTCCGCTACGGGCGAACACCCGCGCATCCCGGAATACCTCCACACCCCCTCCGCAATACACGGAACGCAACAGCCCTTGCACCCTACGTAACCTTCCGCAGGGTCGGGAGTTGCACCGGACATGGCCACCGCGCTTCCGCGACCCCGCTCCCCCTTCTCCACCGTCCGCCGGTGGTACGAGGACGAGCTCGGCTGGCCGACCACCGGCACGGAGCCGGTGGAACTGCTCACGGGGCTGCGCTTCGACGTTCTGGAGATGCCCGCGGACGCGGGGCGTGCGGTGCTGCGGCGGATGCCGCGCACCGGCCCGGTCGCGCTGCTGCGGCCCGCACGGGGCGGGAAGCAGGCGGAGGATCGGCCGAAACTGCTCCTGCTGATCGCGGCCGGTGGCGCGGAGGAGCTGCCGGAAATCCTGGAATGGCTGGAGTGGGGCGCACTCGCCGCGGATCTCACGGCCCGCGGGGCCGGGGGGCGGATGCCCGCACCGGCGCCGCCTTCAGGGGGCCCGGCGTCCGGCGGCTGCGGCGCGCGGGAGGCCGCGGGATGGGTGCGGCCTCCCCGGCCTGGGTACGAGGCGGAAAATCGCCTGCCCACCACGGGGGTCGGGACAGGAATCGGGGACGGTGGGGGCGCCCCCGACCTCGTACGGCTCGTGAGCGCGGCGGCTACCGAGTGCCTCCGGGCCCGGTTGGTACGTGCTCGTAATCGCCAATCGGATCGCGCGTACGGCGATCAGCCGTTGGCCTTCTCGAATGCCTCGCGAATGTCGGCGGGGACGCGGCCCCGGTCATTCACGTTGTAGCCGTTCTCCTTCGCCCAGGCACGGATCTTCGCAGTGTCCGGGGAGCCGGCGGACGCCGCACGGGCCTTGCCGCGGCCCGCGGAACGGCCACCGGTCTTGCGGCCGGCCTTCACGAAGTCGGCCAGCGACTCGCGCAGCTTGTCCGCGTTGGCGTCGGAGAGGTCGATCTCGTAGGACTTACCGTCGAGAGCGAACGTGACGGTCTCGTGGGCCTCGCCACCGTCGAGGTCGTCGACAAGAAGAACCTGAACCTTCTGTGCCACCAGGATTCCCTTTCATCGAATGTGGATTACGACGGAAAGCAAACCGCTTTTCCGGGAAAAACACAAACCCTTGGGTAGGGTTCACTTGCCCACAGAGCGGGGAACGCATGCTTCCGCGGCCATGGGATAGGGGAGCGATTCGGACATAGAACGCTGATCACAGGTGCAGAAGCATGCGGCTGTTGCCCAGGGTGTTGGGCTTCACTCGTTCGAGGCCCAGGAACTCCGCAACGCCCTCGTCATAGGAACGCAGCAGTTCGCTGTAGACATCCCGGTCTACGGGAGTCTCGCCGATCTCCACGAAGCCGTGCTTGGCGAAGAAGTCGACTTCGAAGGTGAGGCAGAAAATGCGTCGCACTCCCAGCCACCGCGCGGTGGCCACGAGCTTGTCCAGGACCTGGTGGCCGACCCCGGTGCCCAGCACCCTCCGGTCCACCGCCAGAGTGCGGACCTCGGCCAGGTCCTCCCACATGACGTGCAGTGCTCCGCAGCCGACGACCTCGCCGTCGGTGTCCCGCTCGGCCACCCAGAACTCCTGGATGTCCTCGTAAAGCGTGACGGTCGCTTTGTCGAGCAGGATCCCGTCGCGCACGTAGGCGTCGATGAGGCGACGTACCGCCGGTACATCACTGGTCCGGGCCCGGCGGACCGTGAGCCCTTTTGAATGCGCTGGCATGCCCGGACGCTATCGCCCCTTGCCGCCGGCCTCCGCTCCGGGTTCATCTCCTTCGCCGACCGGCGCTTCCGGCTGTTCTTCCCGGGCCGCCGTCTGTTCTTGCTGCGCGTCGGCGGGATCGTCGACCTGCACCATCCGCACGGCATCGCGGAGCGCTTGCCGCTGTTCCGGCGACATCATGCCGAAGAAGGCCACCAGCGCGGCCGCGGGGTTGTCACTGGCGGACCATGCTTCGTTCATCAGTGCGGCCGAGTAGGCGGCGCGAGTGGAGACCGCCTCATATCGATAGGCGCGGCCTTCGGCTTCGCGGCGCACCCAGCCCTTCTGATGGAGGTTGTCCAATACGGTCATGACGGTGGTGTAGGCGATCGACCGTTCCTTCTGGAGATCCTCCAGAACTTCTCGAACGGTGACCGGGCGGTTCCACTCCCACACCCGCGTCATCACCGCGTCTTCCAGATCACCCAAGCGTCTCGGCACACAAGAAGAATAGTGGGAGATGTCGCGAATGCCGGTTGATCTCGTTGCGTTTGGTCCGGAAAAAGGAAGTACGGCCCGGGACGGGCAATCCCGGGCCGTACTGTGCGGGTGGTCCGCCGGAAATGGCGGGGGTTCAGGCGCCGAAGGGCTTGGGGTCCTGCCCGGCGGCCTCGGCGCGGGCGAACGCCTCGTCGACGGCCGCGTCCTCCTTCGACTTGTTCTGGCCGCCCTGACTCTTGATCATCGTGACGATCAGGCAGGTGAAGGCAACGGCCATCACTACGGGCGGGAGCAGCGCGGCGACGTAATCCATGGCATGGGCCTCCTTCAAGGCATGAGCCCGCGACGATACCGGGCCAGAGTACGCAGCGCTCAGGCGGTCCGGGTCTCCGGGGGCGGGGCGGGCTTCCGGCGGGGCGGGAAGACCTCACCGGGGGTGGGGATGGGCCGGTCCGGCCGCGGCGCCTGGGGGCGCCGCGCGGGCCTGGGCGGCTCCCGTCGGGGCTCCGGGCGCGGCTCCCTCCGGGGCTCGCGCTTGGGTTCCGCCCCGGGTTCCGCTCCCGAGTCCGCCCCGGAGTCCACGCCGCGCGAGGCGGTGGCAGTCGGCCGCGGCCGACTGCCGGTGCGGCCGCCCGCCGGGGCGTCCAGGGAGGCCCCTGAGCGGCCGCCTGGCAGCGCGCGCAGGCGGACCCGTACGGATTTGTCGGCCACTCGCTCGCAGTGCCGCAGCAGGGCGCTGCGGCGTTTGCGCTCGGTCTCGGCGGCGGGCCGGGCGAGCAGCGAGCGCAGTGCGGCGAGGTCGTCGGGTGCGGGGACGTGGCCGGCCGCCAGCGCCTCCTTGAGCCGGGTGAGATAGCCGGCGGCGGCACCGGGCAGGGCGTCGCGGTAGCGGGCGAGGTCGGCGAGCAGGAAGGCGCGCAGGCGGGCGCCTTCGCGGACCGCCTCGTCCACCGCCTCGGCCAGCCGGAGGTATTCCTGGACGTCCTGCGACGCGTCCGTGCCGGAGTCGCCCTGGGGCGCGGCGGAGGAGGTCGTCTGGAGGGCATGGGCGAGGGCGCGACGGAGCACACGCAACTCATCGGCGCCGAAGGCCATGCCGCCGCGGGATCCGTATGGCATTGGCATGGGGCGACTTTACGACCTATTCGGACAAAAGCCGCTTAATTCGCCACGCAATGGCGCGGCAGCGGGCCGCCTGTCACACGGGCGCGCCAGTACACAACCGCCGCGCCCCTCCGCCGCCGCCCCGTTACAGGCGCCCGACGTTCCGCTCGTACACCAGGCGCAGGCCGATCAGGGTCAGCCAGGGCTCGTGCTCGTCGATCACCGAGGACTCGCCGAGCACCATCGGGGCCAGCCCGCCCGTGGCGATCACCGTCACGTCGTCCGGGTCGTCGGCCAGTTCCCGGGCCATCCGGTGCACCACGCCGTCCACCTGGCCGGCGAAGCCGTAGAGGATGCCGGACTGCATCGCCTCGACGGTGTTCTTCCCGATGACGCTGCGCGGCCGGGCCAGCTCGATCTTGCGGAGCTGGGCGCCCTTGACCCCGAGGGCGTCCACGGAGATCTCGATACCGGGGGCGATCACCCCGCCCACGTACTCGCCGCGGGCGCTGACCGCGTCGAACGTGGTCGCGGTGCCGAAGTCGACGACGACGGCCGGGCCGCCGTACAGCTCGACGGCCGCCAGGGCGTTGATGATCCGGTCGGCGCCGACCTCCTTGGGGTTGTCCATGAGGATCGGCACGCCCGTCTTGACGCCTGGTTCCACCAGGACGGCCGGGACGTCCCCGTAGTAGCGGCGGGTGACCTCGCGCAGCTCGTGGAGCACCGAGGGGACCGTGGAGCAGATGGAGATGCCCTCGATGTTGTCGCCCAGGTCCTCCCCGAGCAGCGGGTGCATGCCCATCAGGCCCTGGAGGAGCACCGCCAGTTCGTCGGCGGTGCGCCGGGCGTCGGTGGAGATCCGCCAGTGCTCGACGATCTCGTCGCCGTCGAACAGACCCAGGACGGTGTGGGTGTTGCCCACGTCGATGGTCAGCAGCATGGTCCGCACCGCCTCCGGTTCACGTCGCGCACGAAGGGCTCGCCTGGGGTGGTGGGCGGGGAGACGGGTGGGCGGGTGTTGCCCACGTCGATGGTCAGCAGCATGGGGTCAGCGGCTCTCGTCGTCGTGGGCGGCGGCCGGGGCGTCGGCCGGCTCGTCGCTCTCGCGCAGGTCCAGGCCGATGTCGAGGACCCGGGCGGAGTGGGTGAGCGCGCCCACCGCCAGGTAGTCGATGCCGGTCTCCGCGTACGCGCGGGCGTTGTCGAGGGTGAGCCGGCCCGAGGACTCCAGCATCGCGCGGCCGGCGACCAGTTCCACGGCCTCGCGGGTCTGCTCGGGCGTGAAGTTGTCCAGCAGGATCAGGTCGGCGCCCTCGGCGAGGATCGGCGGGATCTGGTCGAGCCGGTCGACCTCCACCTCGATGGGCACCCCGGGGAACTCGTCGCGCACGGCCGTGAACGCCTCGGCGACGCCGCCCGCCGCCACGACGTGGTTGTCCTTGATGAGCGCCGCGTCGCACAGCGACATCCGGTGGTTGACGCCGCCGCCGCAGCGCACCGCGTACTTCTCCAGGGCGCGCAGGCCCGGCGTCGTCTTACGGGTGTCGCGGACGCTGGCCTTGGTGCCTTCGAGGACGTCGGCCCAGGCGCGGGTCAGGGTGGCGATCCCGGACAGCCGGCCCAGGAGGTTCAGCGCGCTGCGCTCGGCGGTGAGCAGGTCGCGGGTCCGGGTGGTGACGGACAGCAGCTTCTGGCCGGCCACCACCCGCTCGCCGTCCTCCACGTGCCGCTCGACCGCGAACTCGTCGGTGCACACCACCGACAGCACCGCCTCGGCGATCCGCAGCCCGGCGATCGTGCCGTCCTCACGGGCGGTGAAGTCCCCGGTGGCGACGGCGTCTTCGGGGACGGTCGCCACGGTGGTGACGTCCACGCCCTGGTCGAGGTCCTCCTCGATGGCCATGTGCGCGATGTCCTCCACCTGGACGGGGTCGAGGCCGGCGGCCACCAGGAGCGCGGCCAGGTCCGGGTCGAGACCGCAGGTCATCGGGTCCAGCTCGTAGGCGTCGCCGTCGCCGGCGGCGCACCCGCAGGCGTCGCCGCAGCCACCTTCGGGAGCGGCGCCGGGCCGGCCGATCTGGAGGAGAGGGAGGTCGGGGGTGCTGCTCACGGGGTGCGCTCCGTATCGGGAAGGGGGGCGGACTGAGGGGCGGGGCCGGCGGTCGGCGGGAAGCCGGCGGTCTCGGTGGTGTGGACACCCAGGGTGCGGTCGGCACCGAGGGTGATGCGGAAGTGCCGTCGCCAGGAGGCATCGTCGCGGTCGGGGTGGTCCTCGCGCCAATGGCAGCCGCGGGTCTCCTCGCGGCGCCGCGCGGCGGCGACCAGGACCCGGGCGACGCACAGCAGGTTGGTGGCCTCCCAGGCTTCCACACCCGGCTCGGGAGCCTTGACAGAAGCGGGAGCGGGGTCCGAGGCGGCCTCGACGGCCTCCCGGTGGAGCCGGTCGAGGTCGTCGGCGGCCCGGGCCAGGCTGGCCGCGCTGCGCAGCACCCCGGCGCCGGCGGTCATGATCCGCTGGACGGCGGTACGGGCCTCGGGCACCAGGAGGGGCAGCGGGGCGCGGGCCTCCACGGGGGCGGTGGCCGGGGCCGGCGGCCCGTCGGCGGTGATGTCCTCGGCGATCCGCTCCGCGAACACCAGGCCCTCCAGCAGGGAGTTGGAGGCCAGCCGGTTGGCGCCGTGCACACCGGTGCAGGCCACCTCGCCGCACGCGTACAGGCCGGGGACGGTGGTCCGGCCGTGCAGGTCGGTGCGGACGCCGCCGGAGGCGTAGTGGGCCGCCGGGGCGACCGGGATCGGCTCGGTGACCGGGTCGATGCCGTGCGCCCGGCAGGCGGCCAGGATGGTCGGGAAGCGGCGCTCCCACATCTCGGCGCCGAAGTGGCGGGCGTCCAGGTACATGTGCTCGGTGCCCTGCTCCTGGGCGCGGCGCGTGATCGCCTTGGCCACGATGTCGCGCGGGGCCAGCTCGGCGAGTTCGTGCTGTCCGACCATGAAACGGGTGCCGTCCGCGTCGACCAGGTGGGCGCCCTCGCCGCGCACCGCCTCGGAGATCAGCGGCTGTTGGCCCTCGGCCTCCGGCCCCAGGTAGAGCACGGTCGGGTGGAACTGGACGAATTCGAGATCCGAGATCTCGGCGCCGGCACGCAGCGCCAGAGCCACCCCGTCGCCGGTGGAGACGGCCGGGTTGGTGGTCGCGGAGAACACCTGGCCCATGCCCCCGGTGGCGAGCACCACCGCTGGCGCGTGGACGGCACCGACGCCGTCGTGCTGGCCCTCCCCCATGACGTGCAGGGTGACGCCGGCCGTGCGGCCCTCGGCGTCCGTGAGGAGGTCGAGGACCAGGGCGTTCTCGATGGTGCGGAGTCCGGCGGCGCGGACCGCGGCGACCAGTGCGCGGGAGATCTCCGCCCCGGTGGCGTCGCCGCCGGCGTGCGCGATCCGGCGGCGGTGGTGGCCGCCCTCCCTGGTGAGCGCGATCTCGTCGCTCCCGGGGGCGGTGTCGAAGCGGGCCCCGGCCGCGATCAGCCGGTGGACGGCGGCCGGGCCCTCGGTGACCAGGGTCCGCACGGCTTCCTCGTCGCACAGTCCGGCGCCCGCGACGAGGGTGTCGGCCAGGTGCTGCTCGGGGCTGTCGCCGTCCCCCAGTGCCGCGGCTATCCCGCCCTGTGCCCAACGGGTGGAGCCGTCGTCGAGCCGGGCCTTGGTGACGACGACGGTCCGGCGGCCGGCGGCGGCGCAGCGCAGCGCGGCGGTCAGCCCGGCGACGCCGGAGCCCACCACGACGACGTCGGCCGTGATGGACCATCCGGGGGCGGGGGCGCTGAGACGTATGCCGGTGGGGCCGGCGGCGGTTCCGGTAGCGGTCATCGGGTCGCTCCGAGGGGGCCTGGGGGTGGGGTGGACTTCCTGGTCTTCCGGGTGGCGCCGGAGGCGGGCCCGCCCTGGGGGCCGGTGCGCCGTCCCTGGGCGGCGTCCGGGTGCGGGGCCGTGCTCGCGGTGAGGGCCGTGCTCGGGGTGAACACGAGCCGGATGTTGTCGATGAGCCGGGTGGTGCCGACCTTGGCGGCCACCGCGAGGATCGCCTCGCCCTCGAACCCGTCCGGGACCTCGGTGAAGTCCCGGGGGTCGATCAGGGCCAGGTAGTCCAGGTGGAGCGGCGGGTCCAGGTGGGCGGCGTCCTCCAGTACGGCGCCGGCCGCGGCGCGGGCCACGGACGGGCCGTGCGGCGGGCCCGCGGCGGCGTAGGCGACGGCGTGCGCGTCGGCGGCCGCCCGGTCCTCCCCGAGCGCGGCCAGCGCCGCGGAGCGGTCCTGTACGGGGTACCCGGCGGAGGCGGCGCGGGCGCGCAGCGCCTCTTCGGCGGTGAGCCGGTCGCGGGCCGCGAAGAGCGCCGCCGAGAGCGCGAGCGCGGTGCGCCGCTCCGGGCCGGACAGATAGCGGTTGCGGCTGGAGAGGGCCAGTCCGTCGGTCTCCCGGACAGTGGGGACGCCGACGATCTCGACGGGGAAATTCAGGTCGGCGGCCATCCGTCTGATCACGGCGAGCTGCTGGGCGTCCTTCTCCCCGAAGAACGCCAGGTCCGGCGCGGTCAGATGGAGCAGCTTGGCGACGACGGTGAGCACCCCGTCGAAGTGGCCGGGGCGGCTGGCGCCCTCCAGGACGGTGCCCATGGGGCCCGCGGAAATACGGACCTGCGACTCCCCGCCCGGATAGACCTCCTCGGCCGACGGCGCGAAGACGGCGTCCGCGCCCGCCCGGCCGGCCAGCACCACATCGTCGTCCAGGGTCCGCGGGTACCGGTCGAGGTCCTCGCCCGCCCCGAACTGCAGCGGGTTGACGAACACCGTGACCACGACCTGGCCCTGCGGCCCCACCCGCTCCCGGGCCGCCCGGACCAGGGCGGCGTGCCCCTCGTGCAACGCGCCCATGGTCATGACAACGGCCCGTGCACCGCCGCCGCGCGGCAGCGCCCGCAGATCGGCGGCAGTGCGCACGAGCTGGGGCCCGGACGCCGCTCGGGAGGCGTCGGGGGTCGGGCTGACGGGCGAGGAGGTCATGAGTCGCCTCCGTGGGGGCCGGGGTTGGGGGAGTCGGGGGTGCCGGGCTGGCCGGGGTCGTCGTCCGGGGCGTCGACGTCGTGGGGGGTGTCGTGCTCAGGCTCGTCCTCGGTGGGCGTGCCGGAGGACGTGTCGGTGGGCGTATCGGAGAGCGCGTCGGTGGGCGTGCCGGAGGACTCGTCGGACGGCAGCCGCTCTCCGGCGGTCGTGGCCTGGCCGGCAGCGGATCGGCCGGCGGCGCCGTCGGGAGCCGGGCCCGCGAGCACGTCCAGCAACTCCGCGGCCGGCTCCGGCTTGAGGAGGCCGTGCGCCAGCGCCCGGTCGGCCGTCATACGAGCCATGGCCAGATAGCCGGCGACGGCCTGCGGGGCGTGCTTGCGCAGCTCCGCCACGTGGACCGCGACGGTGCCCGCGTCCCCCCGGGCGACCGGGCCCGTCAGAGCGGCGTCACCGGACCGCAGCGCGTTGTCCAGGGCCGCGCCGAGCAGCGGGCCGAGCATCCGGTCCGGGGCCCGCACACCGGCCTTCGCCAGTAGTTCCTTGGCCTGCGCCACCAGCGTGACCAGGTAGTTCGCGCCGATCGCGAGCGCCGCGTGATACAGCGGACGATCGGATTCCGCGATCCACTCCGGCTCCCCGCCCATCTCGATGACCAGCGCCTCCGCGGCCATCCGCAGCTCCTCGGGCGCGGTCACCCCGAACGGACAGCCGGCCAGCCGCTGCACGTCCACGGACGTACCGGTGAACGTCATCGCCGGGTGCAGGGCCAGCGGCAGCGCACCGGCCCGGGTGGCCGGCTCCAGCACCGCCGTCCCGAAACGGCCGGAGGTGTGCACCAGCAGCTGGCCCGGCCGCACGGCACCGGTCTCGGCGAGACCGCTCACCAGGTCGGCCAGGGCGTCGTCGGGGACGGTCAGCAGCACGAGGTCCGCACGGGCGAGCACCTCGGCCGGGGGGACCAGCGGGACGCCGGGCAGCAGCTCACCGGCGCGCCGGCGGGAGGCGTCGGAGACCCCCGAGACGGCCACCGGGCGGTGGCCGGCGAGCTGCAGCGACGCGGCGAGCGCGGGGCCGACGCGGCCCGCCCCGACGACTCCGACGGTGAGCCGGGCGGGCCGGTCCTGGGCCTCGATGGAGGAATGTTGGTTCACGCGGCGACGGCCTTCCGTTCCAGTCCGCGAGGGGTACCGGACGATTCGTCGCCATGCTACGCGAGGAGGCCCCGCCGCCCTGAGAGTTGCACGGAGGGTGAGACGAGGGTCTCGGAGCAGAGCCGGAACGCCGAAACGCTCCGCTCCGGCTCGGCTCGGAGAGTTATCCACAGGGCTCGCGGCGGTGACCGCGGCCGGGTGATGATCGATGCCACAGCCCGCGCGGACGGCGCGGGGCGACGCGGAGGCGGGGGATCATGACCGAGGCCGGGAAGCACACAGCAGAGGCCGCAAAGCAGCCGACCGAGGACGGGGAGCAGACGGGCGGTGGCGGCGAGCGGACGTGGGACGAGAGGGACGATCGGGCGCGGCGGTTCGCGGCCTACCGGGGTTCGCTGCGGACGCTGTGCGGTCGCCCTCCGGAGACCCTCGCCGAGCAACTGTCCCGTCTGACCGCTGACGCCCCCGGCGTGTACGACCTCGACGACTGGCCGGACTTCTACGGCAACGACGACGGCATCGTCGGCGAACTGGAGCGCCGGACGGCCCAGGCCCTGGGCACCGCCGCCGCGGTGTTCTTCCCGACGGGCACGATGGCGCAGCAGGTGGCCCTGCGCTGCTGGGCGGGCCGCACGGGCAACACGACGGTCGCCGGCCATCCGCTGTCCCATCTGGAGGTGCACGAGCGCGATGCCTACGCGGTCGTCAGCGGGTTGCGCATGGTGCATCCGACGAACGCCCCGCGTCTGCCGACGGCCGCCGAGATCTACGACCTCCAAGAGCCGTTCGGCACCCTCGCCCTCGAACTCCCGCTGCGCGACGCCGGATACGTCCTCCCCAGCTGGGAGGAGCTGGAGTCGACGGTGGCCGCGGCGCGGGAACTGGACGCGGTGGTGCACTTCGACGGCGCCCGACTCTGGGAAACCGGCCCGCACTTCGGCAGACCGCTCCCGGAGATCGCCGCCCTCGCGGACAGCGTCTATGTCTCCTTCTACAAATCGCTGAACGGCATGGCGGGCGCCGCGCTGGCGGGCACCGAGGAGTTCGTCGCGGAGGCCCGGGCCTGGCGCCACCGCTACGGCGGCCAGCTGTTCCAGCAGTGGCCGATCGCGCTCGCCGCCCTGGTCGGGCTGGACCGCGAGCTGCCCCGGTTGCCGGCGTATGTGGCCCAGGCCAAGGTCGTCGCCCGGGCACTGCGGGAGGGGCTGACGGAGGCCGGCGTGCCGTGGTTCCGGGTGCACCCCGAGGAGCCGCACACCCACGAGTTCCAGGTATGGCTGCCACACCCGCCGGAGGTCCTGAACGAGGCCGCCATCCGTCAGGCGGAAGAGACCCGGACGACGCTCTTCCGCAAGTGGCACGAGCCGGCCCCGCCCGGACCGCCGGGCGTGGCGATGACGGAGGTGACGGTCACCTCGCCGGCACTCGAATGGACCGCGGAGGACATACGCACGGCAGTGGGCGACTTCGTCCGACGCATTGCGGATTGAAGGGGTGAGGGCACCTGCCCACAGCCAGATATCGAAGGAGGGTGAGGGCGCCTGCCCACATCCGCCCCAGGGGCAGGCCCCGGCATAGCGGGGCCCTGTCAGGGATGCGGTGCGGGGGGGGACAGAAAGGCGGTCGGGACATGGTGCGGTGATGGACGATGGGGGGAGGGATGGTGGGCGATACGACGTGATGTGACCGGCCGCGGCCTGGAGTTGGGGTGACGGTCGACTTCTTCGGCAGCCGGTGAGTACGTGGGCCGGTGCCGGGGTGGGGCGGTGCCGGGCGGGCGGTGTTGGCGTGGTGCGATGCGTCGTCGCCCGGTGCGTTGGGCCTGATCTGCCGAGTCGAGACTGGCCGCTTGTGCCGGCGTGGCCTGGTCGAGTCCGGCGTGGCTCGGTCTGGGCTGGTCTGGTCCAGGACTTGCCTGGTCTGAGCTTGTCCGGTCTGGGATTGCTTGGCTTGGGCTTGTTTCGCCTGGTGAGGGCCGTTGCATTGTCGGCGCGCGGGTACGGCCGGTGTCTGAGGCGGGGCTCAGGTGCAGGGCGTTCCTGCGTGGTGCGTGTGCATGTGCTCGGCGTGGGGCTTGGTGGGGGTGGGGTGGGCAGGGGTGGGGTGGGAGGGGGCGGGGGCGGGGCGGGAGGGGGCGGCGGGGCCGGCGTTCAAGGTTCGGAAGCCGCGGCCGAAAAGTGCCGCCCCCCGGCGAGCGAGCCGTCCCTCGCGGCCCCACCAGCGTTCCGCGGGGTCGGTGACCACGGCCTGGAAGCGGCGCCACTGCCGGATCTCCCGGGCGGTACGGACGACGGCCGCGTCCGGGGCGGGCGGGGCGGCCTCGCCTCGCTGGGCGGCGCGGTAGCTGTCGAGGAGGTGCTGCTGCATGGCGTTCATGGCTCTCACTGTGGGGCGGCCGGGCCGCCCCTGGCGCGTCGATTGACGAGAGCCGTCAATCGACGACACCGCAGGTCACGGCCTCGCGCATGATGGGTACATGGCCAACGTCATCGACATCACCGGGCTGCCGCCGGAGCGTCTCGTCTTCGCGCCCTCGCCGCTGGCCGAGCTGAGTGCGGCGCTGCACGCGCTGTCCGAGCCGGGCCACCACCCGGGCCTGCACGGCTGGGTCACCGCGACCAACGCCGGGCTGAAGACCGACCTCGCGGACCGGCTGTGCGAGGCGGACTTCCTGTGGCGGTCCTCCCGCTCCGACATCCTGCTGCCCGCCCACCCCGGGGCGTCGCTGGCAGAGGAGCTGGACCAGCTGGACCAGATCGACGACGAGCGGTTCGTGGCCGCCTTCTTCGAGATCAACTGCTCGCCCCGGTACACCCGCCCCACGCCGTCGCCCCTGGTCGACGCGGGTGAGCGGGCGCGCGTACGGGAGATGGCGGCGGCTCGCGGCCCGCGCCAGGCAGCCTTCACGGACCGTATGCTGACCGACCCCGACGGCCTGCGGGTGTGGCTGCGCCGTCTGTTCCAGGACTGCGAGGACGCCTTCTTCGGGGACATCTGGCGGCGGGTGGGCATCCAACTGGCCACCGACGCCCGCCACAAGACCGAACTGCTGCGCCGCAAGGGCCTGGCCGAGACACTGACCGCGACCTCGCGGGCGTTGACGCTGGACGAGGCACAGGACGGCGGCGGAAGCACCCGGATCCTGGTCGACAAGCTGGCCAGCGGGCGCACGACGGCCTATGCCGACCCCGCCGACCCCGGCGTCACCTTCCTGCCGACGTCGTTCGGCTGGCCGCACCTGCTGTTCAGCCATGCCCCCGGCTGGCGTCCGGTGATCCAATACCCGGTCGCCAGCCCGGAGTTGCCCGCGCACGCCACGCTGGAACTCGTCCAGCAGCGGCTGGAGGCGCTCGGCCACCCGATGCGGATGCGGCTGTGCCGCTCTCTCTCGCGCGGGCCGCACACCACGGGCGAGTTGGCGACCGCGTTCGGCATCACGGCGCCGGAGGTGTCGCGGCATATCGCGGTACTGAAGAAGGCGGGGCTGCTGCAGACCCGGCGACGCGGCCGTTACGTCCTCCACCAGCTGGATCTCCAGGTGGTGGCCCGGCTGGGCAGCGACTTCCTGGAGGGCGTGCTGCGCTGAGGGGTGGGCACCGGCAGACAGACGGCAGCCAGCCCGTCAGCCCAGGCGGGGGGGCAGAGAAGCCGCAGGGACGTGAGCAGCGCAGGGCGGCCCAGGGCGGCGCCGGCACGAACAGCCGGCGCACTGCCCAGCCGGGTCCGGCGACCCGCCGCCACTGGCCGGCCCGCCCCGCCCGTCCGCCACCTCCCCGACGCGCTACGCCCCGGCGCCCCCGGCCCGGACCAGCCCCGTCTCATAGGCGAGCACCACCGCCTGGACCCGGTCCCGCAGGCTCAGCTTCGTCAGGATCCGGCCCACATGGGTCTTGACCGTGGCCTCGGACAGCACCAGCCGCGCCGCGATCTCACCGTTCGACAGCCCCTGCGCGACGAGCAGCAGCACCTCGCGCTCGCGCTCGGTCAGCCGCCCCAGCTCGGGCCGCGCGGGCTCGCCGCCGGTGTTGGGCAGCATGGGCGTGAAGCGGTCGAGGAGGCGGCGGGTGGTGGACGGGGCGACCACCGCGTCCCCGCTGTGCACCGCCCTGATCGCGGCGAGGAGTTCGTTCGGCGGGACGTCCTTGAGCATGAAGCCGCTGGCTCCGGCCTTCAGCGCGGAGAAGGCGTACTCGTCCAGGTCGAAGGTGGTCAGGATGAGCACCTTCGGGGCGCCTTCCGGCTGAACGCCCCCGCAGATCCGGCGGGTCGCCTCGACCCCGTCGAGGCGCGGCATACGGACGTCCATGAGGATCACGTCCACTTCGGTGGAACGCAGCACCTCCAGGGCCTCCGCCCCGTCGCCGGCCTCGGCGACGACCTCCATGTCCGGTTGTGCGGCCAGCACCATCCGGAAGCCGGTGCGCAGCAGCACCTGGTCGTCGACGAGCAACACGCGGATGGTCATGGCAGGGGAATCCCTTCACGGGTCGGCGGGGCCGGCGGGGTCGGCTGGGGTGGTAGGAGCAGTTGGGCTGGCTGGTGCCGTTGGGACGATCGGAGCGGTTGGAGCCGTTGAAGCGGTTGGGGCGAACGCGTCTGGAGCGGACGATGCCAGGATGGACGGGTCTGGAGCGGGCGGGCCTGAGGCCGCTGGTCCCAGGCCCCCGCCCCCGACCCGGACTCGACCCCGGCGCCGGTCCCAGTCCCGGCCTCGACCCCGGCCCCGCCCGCCCGAGAATCCGTGCACCGATCCTCCGTGCACCGGACCCAGGCCCGTACCGAGGGCGGCCTGCTCACCGCTCCGCCTTGAGCGGCAGTACGGCGTTGACCCGGAATCCGCCGCCAGGGCGGGGACCGGCGTCGAGGATTCCGCCGACCATGCCCACCCGCTCGCGCATGCCGATCAGGCCGTGGCCGAGCCCGTCCGCGCCGCCCGCCTCGTAGAGCTCGTGCTGCGCGCCCCGGCCGTCGTCCTCGACGAGCAGATCGAGGTCGTCGTCCCGGTAGGTGAGGCGGACGGTGGCGCTGACGCCGGGGCCGCCGTGCTTGCGGGTGTTGGTCAGCGCCTCCTGGACGATGCGGTACGCGGTCAGCTCGACGCTGCTGGGCAGCGGGCGCGACTCGCCGACGACCCGGAAGTCGACCGGCAGTCCCGCGCCCCGGACCTGGTCTATGAGGTCGGCGAGCTGCTCGACGCCGGGCTGGGGCACATACTCCTCGCCCTCGGCCTGCTCACCGGTGCGCAGCACGCCCAGCAGCCGGCGCATCTCGGCGAGCGCCTGCCGGCCCGTACCGGAGATCGTCTCCAGCGCCTGCCGGGCCTGGTCGGGCGCGGCGTCGAGGACATACGCGGCGCCGTCGGCCTGGACGACCATCACCGAGACGTTGTGCGCGACGACGTCGTGCAGCTCGCGGGCGATCCGGGCGCGCTCGGCCGCGACCGCGATCCGGGCCTGGGCCTCGCGCTCCTTCTCCAGGCGGGTGGCCTTCTCCTCCAGCTGCGCCCAGTAGGCCCGGCGGGTGCGGATCGAGTCGCCGAGCACCCAGGCCAGGACGAACGGCACGGTGAGCAGCGCCATGAAGAAGAGCACGGCCCAGAGCGGCAGGTGGGCGGGGCCGCCCCGGAAGCGGAGCTGGGACAGCACGGGGCCGATCAGCGCGGCGGCCAGTGCGAGGCGTGCGGCCCAGCGGCGGGCCGAGGTCTCCGAGGCGACGGTGTAGACGATCACCATCATCGAGAAGTCGCCTGGGTTGGGCGGGACGTTCAGGATCAGCTGGCCCACGCCGAGGGCGATGGTCAGCAGCAGCATCTTGACCGGGTACTTCCGGCGCAGGGCGATGACCAGGCACAGGCCGACGGCGATGAGCAGGCCGATGGCCTTGCCCGCGAGGCCCGGCTGGGAGATGACCCACAACCCGGTGATCCCGAAGAGGAGGAAAGCCCAGAAGCTGTCCACTCCCGTCGGGTGCCTGCGGAGGAAGTCATAGAGGCGCTGCACGTAACCCAGCGTAGGCAGCGCGAGGAGAGAGAAGAGTCAACCGGAGGGGCGATCCTCTCCGAGGGGGCCTACTCCGCTAGGTGGAGGCGGTCTGCGCCAATTGCTTCGGCCCTGGGGTTGATCCGCGGTCACGCTGCCCCGGCGGGCCCGTGCCGTCCGCGGGAATACGCCCACGACCAGGGGTTTCCTCCCCGGACCGGGTCATACCGCAGGCCGACCGCCCCACCACGGGTCGACGCCCGGTGCCGCCGACCGCCCCGTACGGGTCTGTGCCTGCCTCCACGTACGGGCCGCGCCGGTCCCCGTACCGTGGTGCCGTGACGACAGAGGGACGACGGACGACAGCGGGACAGGGACAGGGACGCGGTTCGGCGGCGAACGAGCACCGGCAGGCCCGACGGGAGCCGGCCGACGCCCCCCGCCCCGCCGGACCGGCCACAGCCGCCACCCCCGCCGAACCGGCCACCCCCACCGCACCCGCCTCCACCCCCCACCACTCCCCCTGGCGTAGCTGGCGGGAGGCGGCCGAGCAGGCGCTCTACGGCCCGGACGGCTTCTACACCCGTCCCGGCGGCCCCGGCCCCGCCGGCCACTTCCGCACCTCCGTCCACGTCTCCCCGCTGTATGCCGGCGCCGTCGCCGCCCTCCTCCGCCGGGTCGACGCCGCCCTCGGGCATCCGGACGAGCTGGCCCTGGTGGACGTCGGCGCGGGCCACGGCGAGCTGTTGACCGGTGTGCTGGCGGCCCTCCCCGAGGAGACGGCCGGGCGGCTGCGCCCGTATGCCGTCGAACGCGCCGCACGTCCCGAGGGCCTCGACCCCCGCATCGCCTGGCGCGCCGACCTGCCCGCACCGGGCTCGCTCACCGGACTGCTCTTCGCCAACGAATGGCTGGACAACGTCCCGCTGGACATCGTCGAGACCGACGCCGACGGCGTACCGCGCCGGGTCCTGGTACGGGCCGACGGCACGGAACGGCTCGGCCCGCCGGTCGACGGCCCGGACGCGGAGTGGCTCGCCCGCTGGTGGCCGCGCGCCACGCCGGGAGCTGCCGACCGCCCCGCCCCCGGGCTGCGCGCCGAGATCGGCCGCCCCCGGGACGCCGCCTGGGCGCGCGCCCGCCGCACCCTGCGCGCCGGGCTCGCGGTCGCCGTCGACTACGCCCACCGGCGCGCCGGCCGGCCGCCCTTCGGCACCCTCACCGGCTTCCGCGCGGGCCGCGAGGTCCAGCCCGTCCCGGACGGCAGCTGCGACCTCACCGCGCACGTCGCGCTGGACGCGTGTGCCGGCCCGGGTGCCGAGCAGCTGACCCAGCGCACCGCGCTGCACGTCCTCGGGGTGACCGGCCGCCGCCCGCCGCTCTCCCTGGCCACGACCGACCCGGCCGGCTACGTACGCGCGCTCGGCGCGGCCGGTGACGCGGCGGAACTGACCGATCCGGCGGGCCTGGGCGCCTTCGGCTGGCTGCTGGAACCGGTCGGCGGCACCGCCTGCGCGGGACTGCTCGCCGCCGACGCCGAGAGCAACACCCACAGCACCGCCGACAGCACCACCGACCGCACCGCCGACTGACGCCCCGAACGCGAGACCACCACGCGGCACCACCAGGCCCCGGAGCACAACACCACCACGCCCCAGAGACACGGCCCGCCTGCACAGCCCACCCCTCGGCCGCCCCCGTTCCACACCACGGACCGCGCCGCTCCGCATCGTCCCGCCCTGCGACACTGTCCCCATGACGGAGACGACGGTCGGCATCGGCGGCGCGGCGGAGAGCACCGACATGGTGCTGAACATCGGCCCGCAGCATCCCTCCACGCACGGCGTGCTGCGGCTGCGCCTCGTCCTGGACGGCGAGCGCATCCGGCATGCCGAGCCGGTGATCGGCTATATGCACCGCGGCGCGGAGAAGCTCTTCGAGGCCCGCGACTACCGCCAGATCATCATGCTCGCCAACCGCCACGACTGGCTGTCGGCGTTCTCCAACGAGCTGGGCGTGGTGCTCGGCGTCGAGCGGATGCTGGGCATGGAGGTGCCCGAGCGCGCGGTGTGGACGCGCACGCTGCTCGCCGAGCTGAACCGCGTCCTGAACCACCTGATGTTCCTCGGCTCGTACCCGCTGGAGCTCGGCGGGATCACTCCGGTCTTCCACGCGTTCCGGGAGCGCGAGGAGCTTCAGACCGTCATGGAGGAGATCTCCGGCGGGCGGATGCACTACATGTTCAACCGGGTCGGCGGCCTCAAGGAGGACCTGCCCGCCGGCTGGCTCGGCCGGGCCCGGCAGGCCGTCGCGGACGTCCGCTCCCGTATGGACGTCTTCGACAACCTGGTCCTGGGGAACGAGATCTTCCGCGGCCGTACCCGGGGCGTCGGCGTGCTGGCCCGTGAGGCGGTGCACGCCTACGGCGTCTCCGGGCCGATCGCCCGCGCGTCCGGCGTCGACTTCGACCTGCGGCGCGACGAGCCGTATCTCGCGTACGGCGAGTTGGGGTCCACGCTCAAGGTCGTCACCAGGGAGGAGGGCGACTGCCTGGCCCGCTTCGAGTGCCTGCTGGAGCAGACGCACAACTCCCTCGACCTCGCGGACGCCTGCCTGGACCGGATCGCGCAGCTGCCGCCCGGCCCGATCAACCAGCGGCTGCCGAAGGTCCTCAAGGCCCCCGAGGGCACGACCTACGCCTGGACCGAGAACCCGCTCGGCATCAACGGCTACTACCTGGTCTCCAAGGGCGAGAAGACCCCGTACCGCCTGAAGTTGCGCTCCGCGTCGTACAACAACATCCAGGTGCTGACGGAGCTGCTCCCGGGGACCCTGGTCGCCGACATGGTCGCCATCCTGGGGTCGATGTTCTTCGTGGTCGGCGACATCGACAAGTAGGCACAAGTAGGCGGCGGGGAGGTGCCCGCCCATCCACAGGCTGTGGATGGGCGGGCACCTCCCCGCCGCTCGCTACGTTCTACCGCCTTCGACTGCCCTGCGTTCTCCTGCTACCGCCTTCCGGCGTTCAGGAGATGGCGCTGCGCAGTTCGGCGAGGTCGAGCTGCTCGGTCTCGTCGTGGGCGGTCAGGTCGATGACCTCGCCGGCGCCGTGCGTCGTCTCCCCGTCGGCGACCACGCCACCGGGCGCCGCGTCATCGCCGGAGGCCGCTTCGCCGGAGGTCTCCTCTCCGGATGCCTCGCGCCCGTCTATGCCGCCGTGCTCGGAGTCCTCGGAGTCCCCGGAGCCAGAGCCCGCGGAGTCCCCGGAATCTCCGGAGTCCTCAGAGCCCTCGGTCTCCGTACGCACCGCGCGGGCGTCCGTACGAGCCTCCGTGCGGGCGTCCGTACGGGCCTTGGCGCGCGCCGACTGCTCGGCTACCGCCTCGTCGCCGACGACGTCCGCCAGGTCCTCCTCCAGCGGCGCGGGCAGCTCGTTGCGGGGGACGGTGGCGTTGCCGAAGAAGTCGAAGCCGCCGAGCGTGCGGGGCACGGTGGGGCGGGCCGGGGCGATCGCGGCGGCGGCCGGCACCGGGCGGAGCGCGGATCCGCCCACCCCCTGTGCGGCGGCCGCCCCTGGCTTCCCCTGGCCGGTCGCCTCGGGTTTCTCCTGGCCGGCGGCCTCGGGTTGTCCTTGAGCGCCGGTGTCGGGCCGGCCGGCGGTCTGTGCGGCGGCGCACTGCCGGGCGGCGTTGCGGGCCAGCTCGCGCAGCGCGCGGTCCGCCTCCGCGAACGTGGCGGTGGGACGGGACCCGGCCGCGCCGTCCGCCTTCCTGGCGTCCGGCACCGGGCGGCCGCCGCCGGTCGCCGGCTCGCGGCGGGCCGGGACGAGCCCGCCGTCGGCGCCCGGCTGCCCGGTCTCGATGGCGAGCAGCCGGCGGCCCTCCAGGGCGCTGGCCCGCTCGGTCTCGGCGTTGGCGTAGCGGCGCAGCAGAGCGGCGTGCTCGCTGCGCAGCCGGGCGAGTTCGGCGCGCTTGGCGCGGAGCTTGGTGTCCAGCGCGGCGCGGATCTCGCGCGCCTCCTCGATGTCCGTCTCCAGCTCCGCGATGCGTTCCTCGGTGCGCCACTCGTCGCGCGCCCGGGCCCGGGTCAGCTCGGCGACCCGCTTGCCGGCCTTGCGGTCCCAGGTCCGCAGCAGGACGGCGCCGGTGACCGCGGCGGCCGCGGCACCGGCGGCGAGCACCCGTTGCACGAGGTCGTCGCCGACGAACCACGCGCCCGTGGCGCAGGCAATTGACGCACCGGCGACCGTCGATGGAGGAAGCAGCCGGTGGAGGGGTGGGGAATGGCGGTGGCGTCCTCGTGGCATGGCCAGAAACTTACCGTGCGTGCGAGACCTATGGGGCCCCGCATACGGATCCGTTCCCCGCTGGTTACTTCTTGACCAGCCCCTTGGACTCCAAATACGCCTGCGCCACATCGGCGGGCTTCAGGCGCTCGGCATCGATCTTGCGGTTCAAGTTGATCAAGTCCTCGGTGGTGAGCGTCTTCGTGATCTTGTTGAGCGCGGCCTCGATCTCCTTGTCACCGGCGCTCTTGGCATTCAGCACCGGCAGCACATTGTCGGCGTTCTGCAGCTTCTTGTCGTCCTGGAGAAGCACCAGACCGAAGTTGTCGAGAGTGGCGTCCGTGGTCGTGGTCAGCACAAGTTGGTCGGTGCCGTCCTTGACCGCCTGCTTGGCCTGCGGGGTCCCCACGCCCTTGGGGTCGATGCCCGCGACGGTGATGCCGTAAGCCTTCTCCAGACCGGGCTTGCAGAACACCCGCGTCTCGCACTCCTCGCCCGCGGCGAGTTTGACCTTCTGATGAGAACGGCCCAGGTCGGACAGTGTCTTGAGCGTGTTCTTGGCGGCGAATTCCTTGGTCACCGCGAAGGCGTTCTGGTCGGTGGCCGCACCTGCCGGCAGCACCTTCAGTCCGCGCGGCCCGGCCAGCTTCTTCAGCTCCGTGACGGTCTTGCCGATGTCACTGGAGGCCACGGGCTTCGCCTTGGGGCCGTTCTTCTTCGCGTTGAGGAATTCCGCGAGGGTGGAGGCGTATTCCGGAACGACGTCGATCTGGCCCTTCTCCAGGGCCGGTTCATACAGCTCGCGATTGGCCAGCGTCTGAACCCGTGGGTGGTAACCGGCATCGGCCAGGACCCGCGCATAGATCTCGGCGAGCACCTTCGACTCGGTGAAGCCCGCCGAGCCGATGACGATCTCGCCTTTCCCTCCGCCCTTGCCGCCCTTCTGCTCCAGGCTCTGCCCGCCGCATGCGGCCAGCCCGGCGGCCAGCGCCACCACCGTCCCCGCGGCGAGCGCGGTACGCGCCGTGCGGGCCGTACGTGCTGTGCTGCTCATGGAAATCCACTCCGTCCGTTCGGGGTCAGGTCGGTCGAGACGTCTCGGGTCGGGGCCGGGCGGGCCCTGTCGTCACACTTCCGTCGTCCGCCCGGGAGGCGGGCCGGGCGGGGTCCGGTGCGCGCCCTCGGCGGGCCGGCCGGCGGCGCCCGTACCGGCCGCGGCCGTACCAGCCCTACTGGACGGACCGGCCGGACCGGCGTCGTCGCCCGCCGCGGCGAGCGTGCCTGCCCGGGAGTGACTCCCGGCCTCGGCCGGGGAAACGCCGGACGTGGCCTGAGGGTTGACGGCCGGCCCCGGGGCCGGTGCGCTCCCGCGCGGTGCGCGCCGCCGCCCCCGCATCGGGTCGAAGGCCCGGTCCAGCAGCACCAGCACCCCCTCCACCAGCAGGGCCAGCAGTGCCACCAGGACCGCGCCGGCCACCACCTGCGCGGTGTCGTAGTTGCCGAAGCCGGCGGTGATGATGCGGCCCAGGCCCCCGCCGCCGGCCATTGCGGCCAGCGTCGCCGTGGCCACCACCTGGACCGCCGCCGACCGCAGTCCCGTCATGATCAGCGGGTAGGCGAGCGGTATCTCCACCCGCAGCAGCAGCTGCGGCCCCGACATGCCCATCCCCCGGGCGGCCTCGACCACGTCGCGGTCCGCCTCCCGTATGCCCAGATGGACGTTGGTCAGCAGCGGCGGCACCGCGAACAGCACCAGCGCGATGATCGTCGGCCAGTCGCCGTGCGTCCCCAGCGGACTGAGCGTCAGCAGCACCAGGACCGCGAAGGTCGGCACCGCGCGCCCCACATTGGAGAGGTTGACCGCCAGCGCGCCGCCCTTGCCGAGGTGCCCGAGCCACAGCGCCACCGGCAGGGCCAGCAGGCAGGACAGCAGCAGGCAGAGCCCGCTCAGCCAGAGATGCTCGCCGAGGCGGTGCCATACGCCCTTCTCCCCGGCCCAGTTGGCGGCCGTGGCCAGCCACTGCCAGGCACCCGTGATCGCGTCCACGCTCACCCCACCGCCTTCGCCACGGCCGCACCGCGCCGCACCCGGCGGCCCCCGGACCGTGCCCGTGTCCACGGCGTCAGCAGTCGCTGCACGCCGAGCAGGAGCAGATCCGCCACCAGGGCCAGCAGCACGCACAGCACCGACGCGGTCAGTACCTCGGCCTTGAAGAAGCCCTCCAGGCCGCTGGCTATGAGATTGCCCAGGCCGCCGTAGCCCACCACCGAGCCGATGGTCGTCATCGCCACCGACGAGACCGTGGCGATCCGCACGCCGGCCACCAACGCCGGGAGCGCGAGGGGGAGTTCGACCTCGAACAGTAGCCGGGCCGGGCCGTATCCCATCCCGCGGGCGGCCTCCCGCACCTCGGTGGGGACGGCGTCCAGGCCGGCGAGGATGTTGCGCACCAGGATCGTCAGCGAATACAGCACCAGGCCCGTGACGACGACCGAGGGTGAGACCCCGAAGACCGGCGTCAGCAGCGCGAACATCGCCAGCGACGGCACCGTGTACAGCACCGTCGTCAGCCCCAGGACCGGGCCCGCGACGCCCCGCCGGTGCCGCGCCAGCAGCGCCAGCGGAAAGGCGACCAGCAACCCGAGGAGCACCGACACGACCGTGATGCCGAGGTGCTGGAGCGTGGCGTCGATCAACTCCTGGCTCCGGGTGCGGAGATACTCGCCGCAGATCCAGTCGTTCCGCTCCAGGCAGCCCGGACCGCCCTGCGCCAATACCTGATTGCCCGTCAGCACTTCGGCCGCACGCACCGGTGCCTCCACCGCCGTCACCTCCCCCGCTCGCCGATACCGTGGTGACTGTCTGCGACCCTAACCCCCACCACTGACAATCGCCGCGGCCCGGTCTCCACTCGCAACACCGCGTTCACGGCACGTGCGCACGACACGTACACAATGGGCCCGTCCACACAGGGGGAATGCATGATCCGCTTCGAGCACGTCACCAAGCGCTACGCCGACGGCACCACGGCCGTCGACGACCTCTCCTTCGAGGTCGCCGAGGGCGAACTCATCACCCTCGTCGGCCCGTCGGGCTGCGGCAAGACGACCACGATGAAGATGGTGAACCGGCTCATCGAGCCCACCGAAGGCCGGATCCTCCTCGACGGCGAGGACATCGCCGACGCCGACCCCGTCGAACTCCGCCGCCGCATCGGCTACGTGATCCAGCAGGTCGGGCTCTTCCCCCACAGGACCGTGCTGGACAACACCGCCACCGTCCCGCACCTCCTCGGCCGCCCGCGCAAGGCCGCCCGGGCCCGCGCCGCCGAACTCCTCGACCTGGTCGGCCTGGACCCGTCCGTCTACGGCGACCGCTATCCCGACCAGCTCTCCGGCGGCCAGCGGCAGCGCGTCGGCGTCGCCCGCGCCCTGGCCGCCGACCCGCCCGTGCTGCTGATGGACGAACCGTTCGGCGCGGTCGACCCGGTCGTCCGCGAGCACCTCCAGAACGAGTTCCTGCGCCTGCAGTCCACGCTCCACAAGACAGTGCTCTTCGTCACCCACGACATCGAGGAGGCGGTCCGGCTCGGCGACCGCATCGCCGTCTACGGCTCCGGGCGGATCGAGCAGCTGGACACCCCGGCGACGGTCCTGGGCGCCCCGGCGACCCCGTACACCGCGGAGTTCGTGGGCGCGGACCGCGGTCTGAAGCGGCTCGCGGTCACCCCCGTGGAGGCCGCCGACCTCGAAGAGCCGCCGGTGGTCCGCCTGGACGACCCGGCCGCGCGGGCCGCCGGGGCGCTCGCCGCCGCCGGCGCCCCCTGGGCCGTCGTCCTGGACGCCGACGGGACGCCCTACGGCTGGGTGGCGGCCGAGGCGCTCACCGACGCCGCGGACGGCCCCGCCACCGTCCGCGGCCGGGCCCGCCCGATGGCCGAGGCGGTGCGGCTCGGCACCCCGCTCCGGCAGGCGCTGAGCACGCTGCTCCAGCACGACGCGGGCTGGCTCGCGGTCCTCGACGGCGACCGCTACCGCGGCGTCCTCACGCCCGCCGCACTGCACGGGGCGCTGCGCCGCGCCACCACCGCGGACGCCGCCGACCTCGCGCGCGACGAGGTCGCCCTGGACACCGTTCCGCGGGTCTGAAAGCGGGCCTGACAGCGGACCTGAAGAACCGCGGCCGGGCCCCGGCCGGATCCGCGCGGCCCGGCCGGGGCACCCGTCACGTCCGCGCCGCCCCGGGGCCCTCGCCGTCGTCCTCGCCCTCCGGCAGCTTGCAGACCCGCTCCAGGAAGATCGCCGCGGCGACCACGGCCGCCCCGGCCAGCACCGAGAAGCCCGCGTACACCGCCTGGGTGCGCCGCGCGCCGTCCACCCCCGCCGTCACCAGGAAGACCCCGACGCCGCCGTACAGGCCCGCGACCAGCGAGGCCACCAGGGCGCTCGCCTGGCCGAAGACCACCGCCCGCGCGGCCACCAGCGGATCGACGCCCTTGGCGCCGGGCCGCCGCTCGCGCTGCGCCCGCAGCCGGGCCCGCAGCGACACGGCGGTGGCGGCCAGCACCGCGGCGATCAGCGCCAGCACGATGGGCGCCGCCACCGGCACTCCGGGCAGGGTCCCGAAGGAGTCCCACAACCGGGCGCCCGCCCAGGCCAGGATCCCGGCCACCACGAACAGCCCGACCAGGACCTTGATCCGTAGTTGCTTCACCGAGCGATCGCCCCTCGCACCGTCCCGGTCATCGGTGCCGCGATGACCGGGTCCGCTCTCATGGCCGCACGCACCGGTGCGGCCGCCGTATCCGTCGTGTCCGTCCGGCCGCCCGCGCACGCGTGCCCGCGCCGCCGCCGGCGTCCTCGCGCCAGTACACCAGCGCTTCCGCCGTCCCGGACGCATCGCCGCCGTACGCGGCCGGCCCGCAACCCTAACGACTACTCCGGCAGCCGCAGTTCCAGGTCCGCCCGGAGGTTCACACCCTCGCTGCCGACCGCCGCCAGCAGCGCGGCCACCGCACCGCGGCCCGGAACCTCCGCCTCCGGGTCGATGTCGTGCCACGGCACCAGGACGAACGCCCGCTCGTGGGCGCGCGGGTGCGGCAGCGTCAGCCGCGGATCGTCGGACCGCACGTCCTGGTAGGCGAGGATGTCGACGTCGATGGTGCGCGGGCCCCAGCGCTCGTCCCGCACCCGCTCGAAGGCTTCCTCGATGGCGTGCCCGCGCTCCAGGAGGGACTCCGGCGGCAGCGTCGTCTTGATCAGCACCACGGCGTTGAAGTACGAGGGCTGGGAGGCGGGGTCGACGCCCCACGGCTCGGTCTCGTACACCGGGGAGACCGCCTTGACGCGGACGCCCGGGGTGTCCTCCAGCGCGTCGACGGCGCCCTGGAGCGTCTCCAGGCGGTTGCCGAGGTTGCTGCCCAGCGAGATCACCGCGCGCTTGGGGTTGGAGAGCGTGACGTCCGCGGCGTCCACCTGCTCCACCACCGAGGCGGGCACGGGCTGGACGGTCGGGTCGTTGACCGGATCGGTGTGGGAGGCGCGGGAGGTGGCGGGGGCCGGCTGGTGGGTGGTTTTCATACTCGGCTCCGAGTGATGGTGATGGTCACGTCATCGAAGGGGACGGTGATCGGTGCGTCCGGCTTGTGGACCACCACTTCCACCTCCTGCACCCCCTCGTGCTTCAGGCACTGATCGGCGATGCGCTCCGCCAGGGTCTCGATGAGGTCGACGGGCTCGCCTTCGACGACGGCCACCACCTCCTCGGCGACGATGCCGTAGTGGACGGTCTTCGCGAGGTCGTCGGAGGCCGCCGCCGGGCGGGTGTCCAGGCCGAGGACCAGGTCGACGATGAAGGTCTGGCCTTCCTCGCGTTCCCGGGGGAACACCCCGTGGTGTCCTCTGGCCTTCAGCCCACGCAGCGCGACACGATCCACGCGAATCACTCCCACTGGTCCGGCGGCACCTCTGGCGCCACTGTTCGTCGGATTCGGGCAGCAACCAGAGCCGTCCGGCGACGCTGCCCCATTCGAATCTACCTGCGAGCACCGACAGTGCTCGCCCATGGGGGCTATGGACAAGGCCCCGTTCTGCTGCTAGGCCGGGTCGCGCGGGCAGCCGGGCAGAGCGCGGGAGATCATCCGCGCGGCCTCTTACCCGTGCACACCCGTCCCACCCCTACCCATGCCGCACTTGGCTCGAACGGGTGCGCCCCGGCCGGGCCGCTGACGCCGGGCACGCCGGCGCGCGCCCCTTGAGGAACAGACCTGTGAAGCCACTCACACGTCCGCGGAATGGGACGTACCGCCCGCCCGGCGCTCACAGCCGCCCGGCGGGCCCGTCCTCCTCGTCCTCGTCGGCGTCGTCCCCGTCGTCGTCCTCGCGGTCCGCGAGCACCGGCGAGCCGTGGTGCGACCAGACCCGCCAGCCGTCCTCGGTCCGCTTGAAGACGTTGGTGGCCACGACCAGCTGGCCGATCAGCGGCCCCACCGAGCCGTCGTCCTCGGCCGGACCGCCGCTGAGGATGTTCTCGGTGCACGTCACCAGCGCGGTGTCGCCGATGACGTCGATCTCCACATCGGTCAGGAAGAACTGGATGTACTCGGTGTTCGCCATGATCAGGGCGTACGAGCGCAGCACCTCGCCGCGCCCGCGCAGCACCGGCCACCCGGGGTGGACCACACTCACCTGGCCGTCCAGCCACAGCTCGGACAGCGCCTCGTGGTCGCCGCGCTCGATGGTCTCGTACAGCGCGGTGTTCGCCTGCTCGACCAGCTCGATGTCCGTCCGTGGGCCCAAGCCGCTCACTTCGTCCCCGTCGTCGTCGTACCGCCCACCCGGTCCGCGCCGAACGCCCCGGCGCCCCCGGCGGCCCCCGCCGCGTCCTCGACGGCACGGGCCACCCGCACCGCGTCCGCGCTCGCCCTGACCTCGTGCACCCGCACCGCCCAGGCCCCCTCTCGCGCCACGATCGCCGACACCGCCGCCGTCGCGGCATCCCTCTCCCGGGCCGGCGGTGGAGCGGCACCCTCGCCGCCTGCCAGCACCCTGCCCAGGAACCGTTTCCTCGAAGCGGCGACCAGCAGCGGTCGGCCAAGCGCCCGCAGCCGGTTCAACTGGGCGATCAGCGCCAGGTCGTGCGGCGCCTCCTTGGCGAAGCCCAGTCCCGGGTCGACGATGATCCGCTCCGGGTCGACCCCGCCGGCGACCGCGCGCTCCAGGCTCACCGCCAGCTCGTCGACGACCTCGCGGACGACGTCGGCGTAGACCGCCCGGTTGTTCATGTCGATCGACTGGCCGCGCCAGTGCATCACCACGAACGGCACGTGGCGGTCGGCGACGGTGGGCACCATCGCCGGGTCGGCCAGGCCGCCGCTGACGTCGTTGACCAGCCGTGCGCCGGCCTCCACGGCCTGCGCGGCCACCGCGGCGCGCATGGTGTCGACGGAGACCACCACCCCCGCCGAGGCCAGCTCGCGCACCACCGGGACGACCCGGCGCAGCTCCTCGGCCTCGTCCACCCGGGGCGCGCCGGGCCGCGTCGACTCGCCGCCGACGTCGACGATGTCGGCGCCCTGGGCCACCAGGTCCAGACCGTGTTTGACGGCGAGCTCGGTGTCGAACCACTCGCCGCCGTCGGAGAACGAATCGGGCGTCACGTTCACGACGCCCATCACCGCGCAGCGGTCCCAGTCCGGCAGTCCGGCCACCCGGCCGCGCAAGGTACTCATGGCACCAGCGTAGGCCGTGTGCCGACCGGCCGGATTGCCCCCGCCGACTGCGCGGACCCGCCCTCCGACGGGCCGCCCGGGGACCCGTCGACAGGCACCCGGGCGGCCCGCCCGCGCGGCTTCAGGCGACCTTCTCCAGCGTCCCGGCGGCCAGCACCGACTCCTCCGGATGCGCGCAGGGCTGCGGCGCGGCGGCCTTCCGGCGGCGCAGCACCCGCGGCAGCTCCAGATAGCCCTCCGCCTGCATGGTCGCCAGGCCGATCCGCGGGATGTCCCGGCTGGTGCGGAAGACCACGAACCGCGGCTCCCAACGCGGCTGGAACTTGTCGTTGAACTTGTAGAGCGACTCGATCTGGTACCAGCGCGACAGGAAGAGCAGCGTCCCGCGCGTGACGCGCATCACCGGTCCGGCGCCCAGCCGCTCGCCCCGCTCCAGGTAGGAGCGGAAGACCGCGAAGTTCAGCGAGAGCTGCTTGATCTTCAGCTCCGGCGCGGTCTGCAGGGCGGCGACGATCAGCAGCTCGTTCATACCGGGGTCGGCGCCGCGGTCGCGCCGCATCCGCTCCAGCGACATACCGTCCGGCCCCCAGGGCACGAAGTACTGCAGCGCCTTCAGGTCACCGAACGGGCCGGCTTCCTCGCCCTCGGCCGGGGCCAGATGCGCGGTGGCGATCACCGCGTCGCCGTCCTTGACCGCGTCGATACGGCCGAGCGCCATGGAGAAGCCGCGCTCGTCGTCGGTGTCGCGCCAGGCGTCGGCGGCCTTCTGTACCCGCTCCAGCTCCTCCGGCTCCAGGTCGCGCACCCGCCGCACCTGGGTGGTGTACCCGTTGCGCTCGATGCGCTTGACCATCTGCCGCACGTTGCGCATCGAGCGGCCGGACAGGGTGAAGTCGGCGACGTCCACGATCGCCTCGTCGCCCAGCTCCAGCGCGTCCATCCCGGTCTCCCGGGTCCAGACCTGGCCGCCGGTCTCGCTGCAGCCGTGCACCGCGGGGGTCCAGGAGTGCGCCCGCGCCTCCTCCATGAAGCGCTCGATGGCGCCCGGCCACGCCTCGACGTCCCCGATCGGGTCGCCGCTGGCGAGCATCACCCCGGAGATCACGCGGTAGCAGACCGCGGCCTTGCCGGACGGCGAGAAGACCGCGCCCTTGTCCCGGCGCAGCGCGAAGTAGCCCAGCGAGTCCCGGCCGCCGTGCCGGGCCAGCAGCTCCCGCAGCCGCTGCTCGTCCTCGTCCGTCAGCCGGGCCGCCGGGTGCTCCGGGCGGAAGGCGAGGTACGCGGTGGTGGCCACGGTCAGCAGGCCCAGCGCACCGAGCGAGTAGCCCACGGTGTAGTCGACGCCGTTCGTGTAGGCGACCGGCCCCTCGAAGCCGAAGAGCCCCCACAGGACGTGCTCGGCGCGCGCCCCGAACGACGGCGCACCGACGATCTTGTGCGGATGGGAGCTGACGATCACCATCCCGAGGCCGAAACTCACCCCTCCGAGGACGACGAAGTTGGCCACCGCCTTCCAGCGGCTGCGCGGATCGGGCAGCGCCGCGAACTCCCGCCGGTGCCACACCAGGAATCCCAGCAGCACCAGCGACAGCACGGCCCCGAAGACCGAGTGCCGGTACACCAGCTGGGCGGCGATCCCCACCGGCAGCAGCGCCACCGCCGCCACCCAGGCCCGCCGCTTGCGCCGCTTGAGCCCGTGGGCCAGGAGCAGCAGCAGGATCCCGACGACGAGCGAGGCGGAGGCCGCCAGCGGGCTCACCGCGCCCGGCAGCACCTCGGCCACCGCGTGCACCCGGCTGTGCCGGAAACGCGGGAAGATCCCGGAGAGCAGATTCAGCAGCCCGACCACGACGCCGGCCGAGCCCACCAGGCCGGGGACCGCCGCGGGCCGCGGGCCGCGGAGCCAGCGTGGCGCAGACCACGCAACCTTCTCCGACTTTTCGCCATCTAGCCTGTCAGACATCACTTTCCCGTCGCCCCGGTCGAGAGAACGTGCGAGCCTTGGTCGCAGCATCTGGACTTTTGCGCCCTGTATGACGGCGTCTCAGGGCTCGGGGTTCCACTTGCGGTCCGGATGGCCCGGCCGCCCGGAAGAAAGCACGACATGGGTCTCACCAGCAAGAAAGTGCTGCTTCTCGCCGTACTCGTAGCGGTGGCGCTGTTCGTTCTGACGATCTGGCTCTGGCCGCGGCTGTCGAAGGGCAACTGGCGCGCGGTGCTCGGCCGTATCGGCCTGCTCTTCGCCACGCAGTTGTCGCTCTTCGCGGCCATCGGCCTGTTCGCGAACAACACCTTCGGCTTCTACGCCTCCTGGGCCGACCTCTTCGGCCAGGAGCAGGAGCCGGGTGTGGTCACCAACTACAAGTCCGGCCCGAACGGCACCAGCCTCAAGATGCTGGGCACCGAGCGCCTGAGCATCCAGGGCGCCTCGGTCCCGGCGACCGCCGGCCGCCTGGACAAGGTCCTGATCCGCGGCCAGAAGTCCAAGATCGCCAGCCCGGCGTACGTCTACCTGCCGCCGCAGTACTTCCAGAAGAAGTACGCGCACAAGAAGTTCCCGGCCGCGGTGATCCTCACCGGCTACCCGGGCACCGCCGAGGCGCTCTACAAGAAGCTGCACTACCCGCAGACCCAGTACAACCTGCTCAAGGACAACCGGATCCAGCCGACCGTCCTGGTGATGATGCGCCCGACCGTGGCCCCGCCGCGCGACACGGAGTGCGTGGACATACCCAACGGCCCGCAGACCCAGACGTTCTTCACCCACGATCTGCGCCACGACATCAGCGGCCAGTACCGCGTCGGCAAGGACGCCAAGAGCTGGGGCATCATGGGCGACTCCACCGGCGGCTACTGCGCGCTGATGATGACCATGCGCAACCCCCACGCCTACTCCACGGCCGTGTCCCTCTCCGGTGACTACAAGGCGCCGATCGACGCCACCACCGGCCCCCTCTTCGGCGGCGACAAGCAGCTGCAGAAGGAGCACGACCTGCACTGGCGGCAGGAGCACCTGCCCGGTCCCCCGGTGAACCTGCTGGTCACGACCAGCAAGCACGGCGAGAGCAACTACAAGCCGACGCTGAAGTTCATCGAGGGCACCAAGTCGCCGTCCAGGGTCGCGTCGATCATCCTCGACAGCGGCGGCCACAACTTCAACACCTGGCGCCGGGAGATCCCGGCCGCCCTGGAGTGGATGGGCGGCCGCCTGAAGGCCTGACGCCCCGCACGACCCGGCAGCGGCCCGGGGCCCCGGCGATCTCCGCCGCGGGCCCCGGGCCGCTCTGCGTCTCCGTCAGGCCGCCGCGCACCCCGCGGGGCGCGCCGGGCGGCCGGCTCACCGGCCTCAGCGGGCCAGTATCAGGCTCATCGCCTCGGCCCGCGTCGCGGGATCGCGCAGCTGCCCGCGCACCGCGGATGTCGTCGTCTTCGCCCCCGGCTTGCGGACCCCGCGCATGGTCATGCACATGTGCTCGCACTCGACGACCACGATCACGCCGCGCGGCTCCAGGATCTTCATCAGCGAGTCGGCGATCTGGGTGGTCATCCGCTCCTGGACCTGCGGACGCCGGGCGTACACATCGACCAGCCGGGCCAGCTTGGACAGCCCGGTGATCTTGCCGTCGGTGGACGGGATGTAGCCGACGTGGGCCACGCCGACGAACGGCACCAGGTGGTGCTCGCAGTTCGAGACCACCTCTATGTCCTTGACCAGCACCATCTCGTCGTGACCGAGGTCGAAGGTGGTGGTGAGCACGTCCTCCGGCTTCTGCCACAGCCCCGCGAACAGCTCCTTGTACGCCCGGGCCACCCGCGCCGGCGTCTCCAGCAGGCCCTCGCGGTCCGGGTCCTCGCCCACCGCGATGAGCAGCTCGCGCACGGCGTTCTCGGCACGCTTCTCGTCGAACGTGCCGATCGCGCGCTCGACGTCCAGCGTCACTGGGTCCGTCATTGGTGCCTCGTTCCTCCTGGGCCCGCTCGAAACGCGGAACGCCGCGCCCCCAGGCTAAAACCTCGGGAGGCGCGGCGTGTATTCCGGGTGCCCTGGTCGGGCGGCGGTTCAGCTCTCCGAACGCGGTTCCTCGGGCGCGTCCGCCTTCTCCATGGAGACCGGCTGCGCCGCGGAGCCGTTGGCCGGGGCCAGCTCCCTGGGCGACAGCACCGGCGGGCGGGTCGAGGGCGTACGGCGCGAGGAGCCGGTCCACGCCGGGCGGGCCGGGCGCTTGACCACGTGCTTGAAGATCTCGGCGATCTGCTCCTTGTTGAGCGTCTCCTTCTCCAGGAGCTCCAGCACGAGGTTGTCGAGGACGTCGCGGTTCTCGACGAGGATCTCCCACGCTTCGTTGTGCGCGGTCTCGATGAGCTTCTTGACTTCCTCGTCCACCAGCGCGGCGACCTCTTCGGAGTAGTCGCGCTGGTGAGCCATCTCACGGCCCAGGAACGGCTCGGAGTTGTCCGTGCCGAACTTGATCGCGCCGAGCCGCTCGGTCATGCCGTACTGCGTGACCATGGCGCGGGCGGTGGCGGTCGCCTTCTCGATGTCGTTGGCGGCGCCGGTGGTCGGGTCGTGGAAGACCAGCTCCTCCGCCGCGCGGCCGCCCAGCATGTACGCCAGCTGGTCGAGCATCTCGTTGCGGGTGGTGGAGTACTTGTCCTCGTCGGGCAGGACCATGGTGTAGCCCAGGGCCCGGCCGCGGGACAGGATCGTGATCTTGTGGACCGGGTCGGAGTTCGGCGAAGCCGCCGCGACCAGGGCGTGCCCGCCCTCGTGGTACGCGGTGATCTTCTTCTCCTTCTCGGACATGATCCGGGTCCGCTTCTGCGGGCCCGCCACGACGCGGTCGATCGCCTCGTCCAGGAAGTGGTTGTCGATCAGCTTCTGGTCGCTGCGGGCCGTCAGCAGGGCGGCCTCGTTCAGGACGTTGGACAGATCGGCACCGGTGAAGCCGGGGGTGCGCTTGGCGACGGCCGAGAGGTCGACGTCCGGCGCGACCGGCTTGCCCTTCTGGTGGACCTTGAGGATCTCCAGCCGGCCCTGCAGGTCCGGGCGGTCGACGGCGATCTGCCGGTCGAAGCGGCCGGGGCGCAGCAGCGCCGGGTCGAGGATGTCCGGGCGGTTGGTGGCGGCGATCAGGATCACGCCGCCCTTCACGTCGAAACCGTCCATCTCGACGAGGAGCTGGTTGAGCGTCTGCTCCCGCTCGTCGTGACCGCCGCCGAGACCGGCACCGCGGTGGCGGCCCACCGCGTCGATCTCGTCGACGAAGACGATCGCCGGGGCGTTCGCCTTGGCCTGCTCGAAGAGGTCACGGACCCGGGAGGCACCGACACCGACGAACATCTCGACGAAGTCGGAGCCGGAGATCGAGTAGAACGGGACGCCCGCCTCACCCGCGACCGCGCGGGCGAGCAGCGTCTTGCCCGTACCGGGCGGGCCGTAGAGCAGCACGCCCTTGGGGATCTTGGCGCCGACGGCCTGGAACTTCGCCGGCTCCTGCAGGAACTCCTTGATCTCGTGGAGCTCCTCGACGGCCTCGTCGGCACCCGCGACGTCCGAGAAGGTCGTCTTGGGGGTGTCCTTGGTGATCAGCTTCGCCTTCGACTTGCCGAAGTTCATCACCCGGGAGCCGCCGCCCTGCATCTGGTTCATCAGGAACAGGAAGACGACCACGATGAGGACGAACGGCAGCAGCGAGAGCAGCACGCCGACGAACGGGTTCTGCTTCGAGGGCGAGACGGTGTAGCCGTCCTTGATCTCGCCGGTCTGGTACTTGGCCTGCAGGTTCTTCGCCAGGTCGACGCCCTGGTCGCCGATGTAGCTGGCCTGGATCTTGTTGGAGCCGGAGATCTTGTTGTCGCCGGACAGCTCGATCTTGATCTTGTTCTCGTCGCCGGTGGTGAGCTCGGCGGACTTCACCTTGTTGTCAGCGATCGCCTTGACGACCTGACCGGTGTCCACCGTCTTATAGCCGCCGGACGAGCCGACGACCTGCATCAACACGACCACGGCGAGGACGGCCAGCACGATCCACATGACTGGCCCACGGAAGTATCGCTTCACGTCCATCCACACGGAGCCGCCTAAGGCCCCGTCCCTCCTGCCACAGTGAGGCACAACGCCCCCGGGAGGGCTGGTCGTGCGTACGGTGTGTATTACTGGCCCGAAAACAGACTGCCTTCGGACGGTACCCCAGCATTGTCACCCGGCGCCCGTGCCGGCGGGGAACAATGAAGCCCGGGATTCCCCTTCTCCCTGCTCCAACGGCGGGAGACCCCGTAGGGTTCCCGCCCGCGACACGGGCCGTCGAGTCCTGGTCGTACCCGCCCGGCCGCGGCGGCCGGACGAGCGCGGGGTGGGCTCTCAGCCGCCGTAGACGTGCGGCGAGAGGGTACCGACGAACGGCAGGTTGCGGTACTTCTCCGCAAAGTCCAGGCCATAGCCCACGACGAACTCGTTGGGAATGTCGAAGCCGATCCACTTCACGTCGATGGCGACCTTGGCCGCGTCCGGCTTCCGCAGCAGCGTGCACACCTCCAGCGAGGCGGGCTCGCGCGAACCGAGGTTCGACAGCAGCCACGACAGCGTCAGGCCCGAGTCGATGATGTCCTCGACGATCAGGACGTGCTTGCCCTTGATGTCGGTGTCCAGGTCCTTGAGGATCCGGACCACACCGGAGGACTGGGTGCCCGCGCCGTAGGAGGACACGGCCATCCAGTCCATCGTGACGGGGGTGGACAGCGCACGCGCCAGATCCGCCATCACCATCACCGCGCCCTTGAGGACACCGACGATGAGCAGGTCCTTGCCCGCGTACTCCGCGTCGATCTTCGCAGCCAGCTCCGCCAGCTTGGCGTCGATCTCTTCCTTCGTGATGAGCACCGACTGAAGGTCGGCGCCCATGTCCTTGTCGTCCACCCGTGCCACTCTCGTTCGGTTCGGTGTGCAGATCGGTCGTCGAGCTCACGAAGCGGGAACCGGCCGTGAGATCACGAGACAGGGCGTGATCTCCTGCGGCTCAGCCCTGCCGAATGACCAGTCTGCCACCCTGCCGTCGCACACCCACGCGCCCGGGGAGGTTGATGGCCCCCTGCCCCCTCCAGGCCGTGATCAGCCGGTCCACTTCCTCGATGTGGCGGGCGAAGAGCGAACCGGCCGGCGAACCGGCCGCGATGACGGCCCGGCGCAGCACCCGGCGGCGCACCGCGGGCGGCAGCGCGAAGAGCCCGGCGACGTCCAGCGTGCCGGCCTCGTCGACGATCGCCGTCTCGGCCTCGGCGGCCCAGGCGTCCAGCGCGTCGGCGTCGTCGCGGGAGAGCTGGGCGGTCCGTGCCAGGGCCTCGACGACGCCCTTGCCCAGGCACTTCTCCAGAGCCGGCAGCCCCTCGTGCCGCAGTCGTGAACGCGTGTAGGCGGGGTCGGTGTTGTGCGGATCGTCCCAGACGGGCAGTGCCTGGATGAGGCATGCCGTACGGGCGGTCTGCCGGTCCAGGTCCAGGAAGGGGCGGCGGTAGCGGCCGTCGGTCCCGGTGGCCGCGGCCATGCCGGAGAGCGAGCGGATCCCGGAGCCGCGGGCCAGCCCCAGGAGGACGGTCTCCGCCTGGTCGTCGCGGGTGTGGCCAAGGAGGACCGCGCTGGCGCCGTGGCGGTCGGCGGCGGCGTCCAGAGCGGCGTAGCGGGCGTCCCGGGCGGCCGCCTCGGGGCCGCCGGTCCGGCCCACCTCGACGCCGACGACGTCGACGGGGTCGAGCTTGAGGGCCCGCAGCCGCAGGGCCACCTCGGCGGCGCGGAGGTCGGAGCCCTCCTGGAGGCCGTGGTCGATGGTCACGCCCCCGGCACGGACGCCCAGTTTGGGGGCTTCGAAGGCAAGGGCGGAGGCGAGCGCCATCGAGTCGGCGCCGCCGGAGCAGGCGACGAGCACGAGGGGTGCCTCGGGCCGGTCCTGCGCGCGGTGGTGGGTGAGCACGTCGTGGAGTACGCGGCGGACCGCCAGGCGTATCGCGGCGACCGCTGGATGGGGACCCATGTCCGTTTCCAATCGTTCAGCTGGGGGGCGAGCCTCGGGCCGAGGTCGGCACTTCGTCACACAGAGTGCCTAGATGGTGACAGAGGCGAGCAGTTCCCCGAGCATTGCACGCCTATCCACCCGTCACGGTCCCTCAGACGGGTGATTGAAGGGGCGCTCTTCTGCCGTGCGACGTGCCCGGCTCGCGTAATGTGCTTACGGTGCTCCGTCCGCCTTCCGGTGCACCCGCGCGACCCAGTCCGCCGGTTTGGCGATCTCCTGCTTGGTCGGGAGAGTGTTCGGCGACGTCCAGACGCGGTTGAAGCCGTCCATGCCGACCTCCTCGACGACGGACCGCACGAACCGCTCACCGTCACGGTACTGCCGCAGCTTGGCGTCCAGCCCCAGCAGCTTCCGCAGCGCCTGGTCCAGCCGGCCCGCGCCGCTGGCCCGCCGCTTCTGGAACTTCTCCCGGATCTCCGCCACCGAGGGCACCACCTCGGGCCCCACCCCGTCCATGACGAAGTCGGCGTGCCCCTCCAGCAGGGACATCACCGCGGTCAGCCGGCCGAGGATCTCCCGCTGCGCGGGCGTCTGCACCAGGTCCACCAGCGACCGGCTCTCCTCGCCCTCCTCGCCCTCCGGCTTGGCGCCGGCCAGCGACTGGGCGGCCTCCCGCAGCCGCTCCAGCAGCGTCCCCGGGTCGATGTCGGTCTCCGCGAGGAAGGACTGGACCTCCCCCTCGATGTGGTCCCGCAGCCAGGGCACGGCGCTGAACTGGGTCCGGTGGGTCTCCTCGTGCAGGCACACCCACATCCGGAAGTCGTGCGGCGCCACGTCGAGTTCGCGCTCCACGTGGACGATGTTCGGCGCCACCAGCAGCAGCCGGCCGCCCTGCGACCCGGCCGGCAGGTCCCGCGAGGCCGGGGCGAACGTCTCGTACTGGCCCAGCACCCGCGAGGCCAGGAACGACAGCAGCATGCCCAGCTCCACGCCGGTCACCTTGCCGCCGACCGCGCCCAGCACCGCGCCGCCGGGCATCTCCGACCGCCGGTCCTCCATCTTGGCGAGCAGCGGCTTCAGCACCGCCCGGAACCCGGCGACGTTGGCCCGGATCCAGCCGGGCCGGTCCACCACCAGGACCGGCGTGTCGTGCGGCGCCGCCTCGCCCGTCTCGCCCATCGCGCCGGGCTGCGCCATCCGGGTGAACGCCCGGACGTGCTCCTCGGAGGACTTGGCGTGCCGGCGCAGCTCGGCGACGATCGCCCGCGCCTCGTCCCGGCTCACCTCCGGACCGGGCCGTACGAACCGGGTCGCGGTCGCGACCGCGAGATTCCAGTCGACCATCTCGACACCACCGATGCTCGTCATGGGTTCACGGTACGGGGGTCGCTCCGCTAAGGGGTAGCCGAAGGGGGTGGGCAGCCCCACGTTGTCGGCTGTCCCGCCGTGGGGGTTAGCCGCCAGCTTTGCGCCTGCGGCGCGGGGCCGCTGCGCGGGGCTGTCGGGTGCGGTGCCGGGCCTCCGGGGCAGGGGGTGTGTCCGGACTGCTGCGCTTTACGTCCGGACACACCCCCTGCCCCTCCGGCCCGTCCCCTCCCGTGGGTGGTCATGGAGACGGTGAGTGGGGGCTGGCGTCCGTGGGTCTCCTTAGCGGCAGCCGCAGTTGGCGAGCGTGGAGGCCATGCGGTCCAGGGCCTTCTGGGCGGCCTGGGGGTCGGTGGTGCCGGTGGTCATGAAGGCGAAGGCCAGGAGGCGGCCGTCGGCGTCGACGACGGTGCCGGCGAGGGTGTTGACGCCGGTGAGGGTGCCGGTCTTGGCGCGTACGGTGCCGGCGCCGGCGGTGTCGCCGACGTAGCGGCCGCTGAGGGTGCCGGTGAAGGCGGCGACCGGGAGGCCGGTGACGGCCGGGCGGAGTTCCGGCTTGCCGGGTGCGGCGGCGGCCAGCAGGAGGTGGGAGAGGAGGTTCGCGGAGACCTTGTCGTCCCGGTCCAGGCCGCTGCCGTCCTCGAAGACGGCGCCGGCCAGCGGGAGGTGCTGGGCGGCCAGCGCGTCCCGCACGGCCCTGGCGGCGCCCTCGAAGCTGGCGGGCTGGTGGGCCGCGAGGGCGGTCTGGCGGGCCAGCGCCTCGGCGATGTCGTTGTCGCTGTAGGTCAGCATCCGCTCGACGAGGGCGGAGAGCGGCAGGGAGTGGACGACGGCGATCCGGTCGGAGTTCTTCGGGGCGCGGGCCTCGGCGGGGTCGCCGGTGACGGTGATGCCGCGTTCCTTGAGGAGGCCCGCGAAGGTGCGGGCGGCGTCGCCGGCGGGGTCGGTGGAGCGCGGCGCGGTGCCGTGGTCGCTGTCGTCGAGGCGGCCCTCGTCGGTCATCAGGGCGCTGACGGGGGCGATGTTCTCGTTGGGGCCGATGGGGTGCTCGGCGGGGCCGGTGAAAGCGGAGGCGTCGTAACCGAGGCCGACGGTGGTGAGCTTGCGCTGATGGAGGGCGCGGGCGGTGGCGTCGGCGAGGGCGCGCAGGCTTGCCGGCTGGTCGCCGGGGCCCGGGGCGGCCGCGCGGGCGGTCAGCGTCGGGTCGCCGCCGCCGACCAGGACGATCCGGTCCTTGCCGGCCAGCACCACACGGGTGTCGATGCGGTGGTCGGCGCCGAGCCGGGAGAGCGCGGCCACGGCGGTGGCCAGTTTGACGGTGGAGGCGGGGGTGGCCACCTGGTCCGGCTGCTCGCCGAAGACCTGCCGGCCGGCCGCGACGTCCACGACGGACGCGGTCCGCAGCGGGCCCAGCGCCGGGTCCGCCAGGAGCGGGGCGAGTGCGTCGGCCAGTCCGGCGTCGGTGGGCACGGGCGCGGCCCCGCCGCGGCCCACCGCGCCCCGTACGGGCCCGCCGAGCGCGGTCAGCACGGCCGGCGCGCTGGGCGCCGGGCCGGGCGCCCGGCCGTCATCGTGATGCTCGCCACCTGTTGCCGGAGCGGGGACCGCCGCCGCCCGCTCGGCCGTACGCTGACCGGAGTCCCACGGCCCGGCCGCCGTCACCGCGGCGACCGCGACCGCCAGACCGGTGGCGGCGGACACCGCTGTCAGCTGCCAGGTCTGCCGCGTCTGCCGCGGTGCGGCCTGCCACGTCCGCTGTGCGGCACCCGATGCGGTGTGCGCGGCGCGCCGTGCGGCCCGTGCCGCGGTGCGTGCGCAGCGCCCGGCCCGGCCTGCCGCCACCCGCGCGGAACGCTGCGCCGACTGCCATCTGACCTGCCACATTCGGGTCTCGGGCATCTCGGACCAGCCCCTTTCGCCACCACACACCTGCGTGGGGGACACTTAATCACCAGACGTATGTGTTGATCATGGAGGAGCCACCCGTGGAGTTCGACGTCACCATCGAGATCCCGAAGGGTTCGCGGAACAAGTACGAGGTGGACCACGAGACCGGTCGGATCCGCCTGGACCGTCGACTCTTCACCTCGACCAGCTACCCGGCCGACTACGGCTTCGTCGAGAACACCCTCGGCGAGGACGGCGACCCGCTGGACGCGCTGGTCATCCTGGATGAGCCGACCTTCCCCGGCTGCCTGATCACGTGCCGCGCCATCGGCATGTTCCGGATGACCGACGAGGCCGGCGGCGACGACAAGCTGCTGTGCGTCCCCGCCTCCGACCCGCGCGTGGAGCACCTCCGCGACATCCACCACGTCTCGGAGTTCGACCGCCTGGAGATCCAGCACTTCTTCGAGGTCTACAAGGACCTGGAGCCGGGCAAGTCCGTCGAGGGCGCCAACTGGGTCGGCCGCGCCGACGCCGAGGCCGAGATCGAGCGCTCCTACAAGCGCTACGAGGCGCAGGGCGGGCACTGACCCGACCGACGGAGCGGGTCCGGCGGCGACGGGGTTCTCCGGGGCTCCGCACACCCGCCGGCGCGCTCTGATTTTCGTACGCGAACGGGCGGCACCCATCCGGGGCCGCCCGTCGTCCGTGTCGCGGGTGCGGTGCCCGAGGTCCTCAGAAGCCGCGGGTCCGCTTGGCCGCGCGGCGCCCCGCGCCGGCCTCGGTGAGCCCGGGCGCCCGCAGGAACAGCCGCGCCACCTCGCCTCCGAGGTTGACCCCGACGGCGATCGCCAGCGCCAGCGAGGCGGCCTTGATCAGGGAGGAGAAGCCTTCCAGCAGATTCCCCTGGGCGAAGTTGAGCAGCCCGAAGTAGGTGGCACTACCGGGGAGCAGCGGGCCGATGGCCGCGGTCACATAGGGCAGCGCGGAGGCGTAGCGGTACCGGGAGAGCAGCTGGCCGAAGAGGCCGACGAGGCCGGCGGCGATGGCGGTGGAGGGCACCGCGTTGAAGTGTGCGTTGACGGTCAGCACCCCGTACACCACCCATGCGAGCCCGCCGTTTATGGTCGCGAACGCCACGGTGTGGCGCTCCTGTTGGAGCAGGACGCAGAACGCCAGCGCCAGCAGCATCGACGCCGCGATCTGCACCATCGGCTCGTTGTAGACCCGCAGCGCCTGCTGCGGACTGAGCCGCTGGAGGCCCGGGTCGGCCTGAACTCCGATGTAGAGCACGGACAGCACGCCGACGACGATGCCGACGATCAGGTAGCCGACCTCCAGCAGGCGCGCCGAGGCGGTGATGTAGTAGCCGGTCAGTCCGTCCTGCACGCTGGCGACCAGCGCCCGCCCCGGGATCAGGGCGAACAGCCCACCGGTGATCACCGCGGAGGACTGCACGCTGGAGTGCGCCAGGGCGAAGACCAGCCCGATCCCGGCGGGTGGCATCGCCGCGACCACGAACTGGTAGAACTCCGGCAGCCCGCGCGCCGACGCCAGCCAGGCGATCCGGTCGCCCAGCATCGAGCCGAGGGCCGCCGCGACGAACACCAGCGTCCCGCCGCCGACGAGCATGCTCGCCGCGCCGGAGAGCAGCCCGGAGGCCACCGTCAGCGCCCAGCTGGGGTACGGGTGCCGGTTGCGGCGGATCTCCGCCAGCCCGCGGTACGCCTCCTCGAGGCTGATCCCCTCCGACGTGATCTCGTCCACCAGCCGGAAGACCGCCGACAGCCGGTTGTAGTCCACGCCGCGCCGCCGGACCGTCCGGCTGGCGGTGAGCGGGTCGTCCACCAGCGACGGCTGGTACGAGATCGACAGCAGGGTGAAGGTGACGGTCGGCTCGACCCGCTCCAGCCCGTAGGCGTGCGCGACGCCGAACATCGCCGCCTCGACGTCCTCGGCGCCCTCACCGCCGGCCAGCAGGATCTCGCCGATACGCAGCGTCAGGTCCAGGACGCGGGGCACGGCGGGGCCGCCGCCCTCCTCCTCGGCGCGCTCCACGCGTTCGGGCACCGGCCGCTCGTGGATCGGCATCCGCAGCATGGTGCGCATCCGGTCCTGCCACGGTGCTTCCTTGGTCAGGCTGAGCACGGGTATGCCGTGCGGCGGCGTGAACGCCGGCAGCGGTGTCTGGCCGGTGGTGCCCCCCGGCGGGGCGAACGCCGACCCCTCGGGCTCCGCCGGCGCCTCCGCCAGCAGCCCGTCCGGCAGCGCGAACTCGGAGGTGGGGTGCTCCTCCTCAGGAGCCGGGGGCAAGGGCACGCCCAGCGGGGGCGTGAAGGCGCTGTGCGCCTCGTCCGGCGGTTTGCGTTCCTCGCTTCCGCGGGATGGATCCGACGACACCTGTCCCCACTCCTCTTGCCTGCGCCTCCTGCCGACTGGTCATGCACACGATGCCGTATGGCTGCGCCGCGCGCTTCTTTGGGGCCTTCCCACGTTGTCGGCTTCCCCGCCGTAGGGGTTCGGCTTTTTGCGCCTGCCGGCGCTTGGCCTTTGTCCGCTGCGCGGGGCTGTCGGGTGCGGTGCCGGGCCTCCGGGGGTGGTGTGCCGGAGGCCCGGCACCGCACCCGACAGCCCCGCGCAGCGGCACCGCAATGCGTCGCAGGCGCAAAAAGCAGCGGCGAACCCCTACGGCAGGAACGCCGACAACGTGGGAAGCACCGACCAAGCGTCAGCGTTTGGCGTGACGGCCCCGCGCCTGCGGGCGGGCCGCCGTCGCCGGAGCCACCGCCGGCTCCCGCTTCGCCTTCCTCCGGGCGCGGAGGAATTCGATGGCAACCGGCACCACGGAGATCAGCACGATCGCGACGAGGATCAGCTCGATGTTCTTGTGGACGAACGCGACGTTGCCCAGCGCCGCGCCCAGCAGCGTCACGCCGGCGCCCCACAGCGTGCCGCCGATGATGTTGAAGATGATGAAGGAGCGGTACTGCATCCGGCTCACGCCCGCGATGATCGGCGTGAAGGTCCGCACGATGGGCACGAAACGGGCCAGGATCAGCGACTTCGGGCCGTGCTTCTGGAAGAAGTCGTGCGCCTTCTCGACGTTCTCCTGCTTGAAGAGCCGGGAGTCGGGGCGGCTGAAGAGCGCCGGGCCGACCTTGCGGCCGAAGAGATAGCCGGCCTGGTCGCCCAGCACGGCCGCCAGCACCACCAGCGCGCACACCAGCCACAGCGGCTTGTCGATCTTGTCCGTGGTCACCATCAGGCCGGTGGTGAACAGCAGCGAGTCCCCGGGCAGGAAGAAGCCGATCAGCAGGCCGGACTCCGCGAAGACGATGAGCAGGACGCCGATCAGGCCGAAATTCGTGATCAAGTAGTCCGAGTTCAGCCACTGGGGGCCGAGCGCGAGAGTATTCACGGGGTGAAGGCTCCTGGGTCGAGGGCGCCCGGCTCGCGCGGCGCGACGAGCTGAAGCGAGGGGTGCAGGCGCGGTGTGCGGCCCAAAGCTATCAACGGACTATGACGTGCCGTGGTTCCAGGAGCGGCCCCCGGCCACGGCTCCGGGGCCGCCCCGGAGCCGTGTTTGACGACGGGTACCGGCGGCCGGTCGCTCCCCCACCGGCTCCTTGCGTGCCCACCCGAGCGCCCCCGACCGCTGGCCGCTCCCTCCGGTCCGGGTGATCCTGACCGGAGGAAGGGCAGGAGGTGCGGAGCATGGGCATCGAGGAGTACGGCGGCGGGCAGCACGCGCAGTCCGACGTCCTGGTCGTGACGACCAACGACGTACCGGGGTTTCACGTGAAACAGGTGATCGGCGAGGTCTTCGGCCTCACGGTGCGCTCCCGGCACCTCGGCAGCCAGATCGGCGCGGGCCTGAAGTCGATGATCGGCGGTGAGCTGCGCGGTCTGACCAAGACCCTCGTCCAGACCCGCAACCAGGCCATGGAACGCCTGGTGGAACAGGCCCGCTCCCGTGGCGCCAACGCCGTGCTGATGTTCCGCTTCGACGTCACCGAGGCCGCTGACGTCGGCACCGAGGTCTGTGCCTACGGCACGGCCGTGGTGCTGGAGGCCCAGGGCTGAACGCGGTCGGCGCCCCGGGAGACCAGCACCACGGCGGGGACGCTCACATGTGCCGCACCGCGTTGGCCAGCATCGCGTCCCGCATGTACACCGCGAGCCCGGGGTGGATCGCCTCGTAGGTGGCGGTGAACCGCTCGTCGGCGACGTACATCTCGCCGAGCCCGGTGTGGATCTCGTAGGTGCAGTCGTAGTACGCCCCGCCGATGAAGCGCCGGTGCTCCTCGGCGACGTCCATCGCCGCCTCGGAGTCCGCCGGCACCCCCTGCGCGAGCAGGTCCGCCATCTTGCGGTGGATGGCGTCGAACTCGTCCTTCAGCCGCTTCCAGTCCTCCTTGGTGTACGTGGCGGTCCGGCGCTGCGATTCCTTGTAGGCGTCGGTGCCGCCCCAGCGCCGCTCGGCCTCCTCGGCGTAACGGTCGGGGTCGAAGTCGCCGAAGACCTCGAACTTCTCCTCCGGGGTGAGCCGTACGTTCATCCTGCGTGCCTCCATTGCTCGTTCGACGGCGGCGGCCATGTCCTGGAGTCGGCCGATCCGCGCGGTCAGCAGGTCGTGCTGGCGCCGCAGATGTGCCTGCGGGTCCGCGTCCGGGTCGTCCAGGAGGTCCGCCACCTCGTCGAGCGGAAAGCCGAGCTCCCGGTAGAACAGGATCTGCTGGAGCCGGTCCAGGTCGGCGTCGCCGTAGCGGCGGTGTCCCGCGTGGCTGCGCTCGCCGGGCACCAGCAGCCCGATCTCGTCGTAGTGGTGCAGGGTCCGCACCGTCACCCCGGCGAAACCGGCCACCTGGCCTACCGAATAGCTCAACTTCCGCTCCCTCGTCGGTCATCGGTACGCGCTTCACGATGGCTCCTCACGCGGCGTGAGGTGCAAGTCCGGATGCTGAAAAGCCGGTGAGGCGGCGCGCCGGCGGGTGAGATCCTCCGCGCATGCTCGGAATAACGGATCTGTCCACGTACCTGGCGGGCCTCGCCCTGATCATCCTGCTGCCCGGGCCGAATTCGCTGTACGTCGTCTCGGTGGCCGCCCGCCGCGGCCGCCGGGTGGCGTACCGGGCGGCGGCGGGTGTGCTGTGCGGCGACACGGTGCTGATGACGCTGTCGGCGGGCGGCGTGGCCTCGTTGCTGAAGGCCAGCCCGGTGCTGTTCGGGATCGTGAAGTTCGCCGGCGCGGGCTATCTGACGTGGCTGGCCGTCGGGATGCTGCGCGGCGCCTGGTCCCTGTGGCGCGGCGGCCGGGCGTCCCGGGCGGCGCTGCGGGACGCCGGGGGCGAGCAGGCCGGCAGGGCCGTTGACGGACCGGCGGACGGGGCGGTTCCGAAGAAGGCGCCCGTCGAGCGGCCGTTCCGCCGGGCGTTCGTGGTGAGCCTGCTCAACCCGAAGGCGATCCTGTTCTTCATCTCGTTCTTCGTGCAGTTCGTGGACCCCGCCTATGCGCACCCGGCGCTGTCCTTCGTGGCGCTCGGCGCCTGGGCGCAGCTGTTCAGCTTCAGTTATCTGTCGTTGCTGATCTTCAGCGGGACGTTCCTGGCGGCGACCTTCCGGCGCCGCAGGCGGCTGACGGCCGGACTGTCCGCGGGCGCCGGCGCCGCCTTCCTCGGTTTCGCCGCGAAGCTGTCGCTGGCCGGCGCGAGCTGAGCGGTACGGGCCGGGCCCGCGCGACGCCGGTCCCCTGGCCGGGCCGGCACCCGCGCGAGCCCGGCCCGGGCGCGCTTCCACTGGGCGAACCCTGGAAGCCATCCGCACCTTATGCCCCTATTGTCGGGTTCCAGGAGGTGCGTCCATGCCCCTGCACGACGTCAACGTCGCCGTCATCTACTACTCGTCGACCGGAACCGTCGCCGAACTGGCCCGGCTGATCGCCGACGCCGCCGAGCACGCGGGCGCCGACGTCCGGCTGCGCCGGGTCGCCGAGCTCGCCCCGCAGTCCGCCATCGACTCCAACCCGGCCTGGGCGGCCAACGCCGCCGCCACCGCCGACATCCTGGAGGCCACCCACGACGACATGGTCTGGGCGGACGCGGTGCTGTTCGGCAGCCCCACCCGCTTCGGCAATGTGACGTCCCAACTCAAGCAGTTCATCGACACCCTGGGCGGCCTCTGGCAGCAGGGCCGGCTGGCCGACAAGGTCTACAGCGGCTTCACCGCCACCCAGTCCAAGCACGGCGGCCAGGAGTCCACCCTCCTCGCGCTCTACCACACCGTCCACCACTTCGGCGGCATCCTCGTCCCTCCCGGTTACACGGACCCGGCGAAGTTCGACGACGGCAACCCCTACGGCACCTCGCACGTCGGCGGCCCGGAGACCCCGCTGGACGCCCCCGTCCGCACCGCCGCCCGCATCCAGGCGGAGCGGGTCGTGAAGTTCACCAAGGCGATCAAAGCCGGCCTGGCCGCCGCCGGTTGACGAAAGGCCGCAGCAGATGACCCTCCACAAAGGCGCCTCCGCACACGACCGCGGACGCCGCGGCCACCCGGTGAACCCCTTCTACGGCGAGGCCGACCCGACCTCCGGCATGGAGACCTCCCCGCCGCGGCACACCCTCCCCCAGGGCCCGATCTCCCCGCACACCGCCTACCAGTTCGTCCACGACGAGCTGATGCTGGACGGCAACGCCCGGCTCAACCTCGCCACCTTCGTCACCACCTGGATGGAGCCGCAGGCCGACGTCCTGATGTCGGAGTGCCGGGACAAGAACATGATCGACAAGGACGAGTACCCGCGCACCGCCGAACTGGAGCGGCGCTGCGTGGCGATGCTCGCCCACCTCTGGCACGCCCCCGACCCACACGCCGCCATCGGCTGCTCCACGACCGGCTCCAGCGAAGCCTGCATGCTCGCCGGCATGGCCCTCAAACGCCGCTGGGCCCGGCGCAACCAGGACCGCTATCCGGGCGCCGCCCGCCCCAATCTCGTCATGGGCGCCAACGTCCAGGTCTGCTGGGAGAAGTTCTGCAACTTCTGGGAAGTGGAGGCCCGCCAGGTCCCCATGGAGGGCGACCGCTTCCACCTCGACGCGGACTCCGCCGCCGCCCTCTGCGACGAGAACACCATCGGCGTCGTCGCCGTCCTGGGCTCGACCTTCGACGGCTCCTACGAGCCGGTGGCGGAGATCTGCGCGGCCCTCGACGCCCTCCAGGAGCGCACCGGCCTGGACGTACCGGTCCATGTGGACGGCGCGTCCGGCGCCATGATCGCGCCGTTCCTCGACCCCGGGCTGGTCTGGGACTTCCGCCTCCCCCGGGTCGCGTCCATCAACACCTCAGGACACAAGTACGGCCTGGTCTACCCCGGTGTCGGCTGGGCGCTCTGGCGCGACCAGGCCGCGCTCCCCGAGGAACTGGTCTTCCGCGTCAACTACCTGGGCGGCGACATGCCGACCTTCGCCCTCAACTTCTCCCGCCCCGGCGCCCAGGTGGCCGCCCAGTACTACACCTTCCTGCGGCTGGGCCGGGACGGATACCGCGCCGTCCAGCAGATCACCCGTGACGTGGCCCGCTCGATGGCCGAACGGATCGGCGCGCTGGGCGACTTCCGGCTGCTCACCCGGGGCGACCAGCTGCCGGTCTTCGCCTTCACCACCGCCGATGACGTCACGGCCTTCGACGTCTTCGACGTGTCCCGGCGGATGCGGGAGCGCGGCTGGCTGGTCCCCGCCTACAGCTTCCCGCCCAACCGCCAGGACCTCTCCGTCCTCCGCGTGGTCTGCCGCAACGGCTTCTCGCTGGACCTGGCCGACAACTTCCTGGCCGATCTGGAGCAGCTGCTACCCGAACTCCGCAGCCAATCAGCCCCGTTGGGCCGCCCGGAGCAGCTCGCGACCGCCTTCCACCACTGACGGACGGCGGGCGCACCCCGGAGGGAGCCCCGAGCCGCCCCGCGCCCTCAGCCGGCGCCGCCCGCCCCGCCCCCGTCCTCGCCGGTGCCGCCCTCCGGCACCGCGTACGGGTTCTCCTGCCCCTCCGCGAGCACCCCCACGAACGGCTCCCCCTCGCCGGCGAAGACATACGCCCCGCCCTCGATCCGCTCGATCAGCCCGCGGGTCCACGCCGCGCCGCTGTCCGCCGCGTGCACCCACATCCCCATGATCTCGCCGATGTGGCCGAGCCGTCCCGGCCCGCCCTCGGGCACATAGGACGAGGTGACCGTGGCCCGCCACTCCTCAAGGGCCCGCACCCGCTCCCTCAGCAGCGCCACCGCCTCGTCCCGCGGCAGATCGACGATGAAGCCGATCCCGGCGCTGAGCAGGTCGGTCCTCGGATCACGCTGCACCAGCGCCGCCCGCAGCAGCCGGAAGTACTCCTCCTCGCCCGCCGGCGTCACCTCGTACTCGGTGCGCGGCGGCCCGCCGGCCGTGCTCGGCGCGACGTCATGGGCGAGCAGCAGCCCCTGCTTCGCCATCTGCTTCAGGGCGTGGTAGATCGACCCCGGCTTGGCGTGGGACCACTCGTGCGCGCCCCAGTACTCCAGGTCGTTGCGGACCTGATAGCCGTGCGCCCGGCCGTGCTGCCGCACGGCCCCCAGCACCAGCAGCCGGATCGCCGACATCGCCACCTCAATCCCGGAGCGCGCATCCCGCACGCGCCCTGCCGCCAGCCTAGGGGCCGGGCGCCGGGACCGGTGGGCTACCCCTCCCGCGCCGTGCGCTCCTCGTCGACCAGCGCGAACGCGGTCTTGCCGTCCAGGGACTCCCGGACGATGTCGGCGTGGCCGGCGTGCCGGGCGGTCTCCTCGATCAGGTGCAGCACCAGCCACCGCATCGACTGCCGGCCGTCCTTCGGGAACCACGGAGCCGGGGGCAGCGGGAAGGTGTCGTCGAGGCTCGGCACGGCGCGGACGAACTTCTCGGTCTCGGCCGCGACCTCCTCCCAGTACGCCAGCATCCCCGCGACGGTCTCGCCGTCCTGGAGCTGGAAGCTCAGGTGCCAGTTGCTCTGATCGCGCGGAACGCTGTGCTCCCGCTGCTGCGCGAGCTCCAGCCAGCGCTGCTCCACCTCCGCGACGTGCTTGACCAGCCCGCCCAGCGACAGCTCGCTGGCGCTCGGCCGCTCCTTGGCCTGCGCATCGGTCAGCCCCAGGACCGCCCGCCGCAGTCCGCCGCGCTGCGCCTCCAGGAAGGCCAGCAGCGCACCGCGCTCGTCACCGTGGGCCTCGGCCGGAACATGAGTGGGCATGGGTTTCACCTTTCGTCACGTCGACGGCGGAGCGCCGCGGGGCGTCCGGCCCGGTACCGAACCGTCCGGCCGCCTTCCGACATCCCCAACGCTACGAAGGAAGTAGGACAGTTGGCGTCCTAGATCCGAAACGGATCGAGAAGAACCGGCCCCGATACCGCCCGGATCACGCCCCGCCTCACAGCGGGAACGGCGTCCGCCCGTGCTGGATGGACACCCACTTCTGCGTCGTGAACGCCTCGACCGTGGACTCGCCGTTCAGCCGCCCGATCCCGGAGAACTTCTCCCCGCCGAACGCCACCTGCGGCTCGTCGTGCACCGTCCCGTCGTTGACGTGGATCATGCCGGTCTCTATCCGCCGGGCGATCCGCGCCCCGCGCTCCGCATCGGCGGTGTGCACCGCGCCGCTCAGCCCGTACGGGGTGTCGTTGGCGATCCGCACCGCCTCGTCCTCGCCGTCGAACGGCACCAGCAGGGCCACCGGCCCGAACAGCTCCTGGCCGTGCAGCGCGGAGTCCGCGGCCAGCCCCGCCAGCACGCTCGGCTCGACGAGGTTGCCCTCGGTACGGCCGCGCAGCAGCGCCGTGGCCCCCTCGGCTATCGCCCGGTCGACCTGCGAGGTCAGCGCCTCCGCCTGGAAGGAGTTGATCAGCGGGCCTATCTGGGTGCGCGGATCGCGCGGATCGCCGGTCCGCAGCGCCGCCACCCGGGCCACGAACTTCTCGGTGAACTCGGCCTCGATGGCGCGGTCCAGCAGCACCCGGTTGGCAGCCATGCAGACCTGGCCCTGGTAGACGAACCGACTGAAGACGGCGGCGTCCACCGCGTAGTCCACATCGGCGTCGTCCATCACGATCAGCGCGCTGTTGCCGCTGAGTTCGAGGATCACCCGCTTGAAGTGCCCGGCGCTGACCGCCGCGACATGCCGGCCGACCTTGTCCGACCCGGCGAACGAGATCACCCGCGGCACCGGGTGCTCGATCAGCGCGTCCCCGATCTCCGCGATGTCGGTGATCAGCACATTGAGCAGCCCGTCCGGCAGCCCCGCGTCCTGGAACAGTCTGGCGATCAGCCCGCCGCCGGTGATGGGGGCGTTCTGGTTGGGCTTGACGACCACCGCGTTGCCCAGCGCCAGCGCCGGCGCCACGGACTTCATGGAGATCAGGAACGGGAAGTTGAAGGGGCTGATCACGCCGATGACCCCGGCCGGCAGGGTGTAGACGCGGTTCTCCTTGCCGTCCACCGGGGACGGCAGTATCCGCCCCTGCGGCCGCAGCGCCAGCTGGGTCGCCTCGCGGACGAACTCCTTGGCGAGCCGGACCTCGTAGGCGGCCTTGATCCGGGTGCCGCCCAGTTCGAGGACGAGCGCCTCGACGATCTCCTCCTCGCGCTCCTCGATCAGCCGCAGCAGCCGCTCGGTCACCTGCCGCCGCTCGTAGGGATTCCGCAGCGCCCAGTCCCGCTGCGCCCGCTCCGCGGCGCGGTAGGCGGCATCGACCTGGTCCACGCCGGCGACCGTGATCGACGCCAGCTTCTCCTGGTCGTAGGGGTTGAAATCGATGATGTCCCACGAGCCACTGCCGGCCCGCCACTCACCGTCGATGAACTGGTAGGCCAGGTCTGCGAAGAAGGACATGGCATCCCTACTCTGTGCGGCACTGCTCTGCGGGGGGCTGATCCGGCGTCATCCTACTGCCGGGTCATGTGAGTTGGAGCAGACCACGCAGAAGATCCCTGGTCTCCGAGGGTCCCGGACTGTCCTCCTGCAGCCGCTCCATCGCCCGCTCGTACTGCGCGACCTCCTCCGGCTTGTCCACATAGAGGGCGCTGGTGAGCTGTTCCAGATAGACGACGTCGGAAAGATCGGACTCCGGGAAGCGCAGCATGGTGAACGCACCGCTCTCCCCCGCGTGCCAGCCGAAGTTGAACGGCATCACCTGGAGCCGCACGTTGGGCCGCTCCGAGATGTCGATCAGATGCTTCAACTGCCCGCGCATCACGGCCCGTCCGCCGTAGGGGCGGCGCAGCGCGGCCTCGTCGAGGACACAGTGCAGCTGCGGCGCCCGCTCCGATATCAGCAGCTTCTGCCGCTCCTGGCGCAGCGCGACCCGGCGCTGGACGTCGGCGGCCGGCGCGTCCGGCATCCCGCCGGAGACCACGGCGTGCGCGTACTCCTCGGTCTGCAACAGGCCGTGGACGAACTGGACTTCGTAGACGCGGAGCAGGGACGCGGCCCCTTCCAGCCCCACATACGTCTGGAACCAGCCGGGGAGCACATCGCTGTAACTGTGCCACCAGCCCGCGACGTTCGCCTCCTTGGCCAGTGCGAGCAGCGCCTCGCGCTCATGCTCGTCGCTCACGCCGTACAGCGTGAGGAGATCTGCGACATCACGTGCCTTGAAGCTCACCCTGCCCAACTCCATGCGGCTGATCTTCGATTCGGACGCACGGATCGAGTAGCCGGCCGCTTCACGGGTTATCCCGCGCGATTCACGCAGCCGACGGAGCTGGGATCCGAGCAGGATCCTCCGCACCACCGACCCGCCCGACTCACTTGCGGACACCTCTCTGACCCTCCTGTGACCCCGCCCCGTCCAACAGTGAAGGCGCAGTCTGCCATGTCCGGGCTTCGTTGAGTGCTCATCTGGTTACTGATATGTGCCGCCCCCGCAAGCCCTCCACAAGAAATCACAGGAAGAATACGGCGCTTATGGGGCCAGCCCTACGCAATCACGTCAGCTGCACGTGCATCTGCCCTTGCATCTGCCCTACGCATTGGGAACCATAGAGCTCGCACGCATGCACGCTCGTGAAAGACCCGCCAGATCCCCGGCTGACCGGCCTGGGTCATGACGTCCGCGAACGCCAGGAGTGCCTCGCATGGGGACCAAGGTTTCGACCATGCTCGATTTCGAGCCGTTATGGCAGGGCTTTCCTCCCGTCGACCCCCTGGCCGTCTCCGGATCCGTGTCCTGCCCGCTCCCGCCGCGCTACGAATCGGTCGGCGGCGCCCGCAAGTTCACCCGCGAAACGCTCACCGGCTGGGGCCTGGAGGAACACTTCGACGGCGTCGCCCTGGTCGTCTCCGAACTCGTCACCAACGCCCTGCGGCACGCGGTCCTGGCCGCCCCGGACCACCCGGGCCTCGGCACGGACCTCACCGACGCCGGCCTGCCCGCCCGACTCCACCTGATGCGCTGGTCCTCCCGCCTGGTCTGCGCGGTACGGGACCCCAGCGACGCCTCACCGGAGGCCGGCGAGGCGGACTCCGGCGACGAATCGGGCCGCGGGCTCTACCTCGTGGACTCCTTCAGCGACAGCTGGGGCTGGCACCGGCTGCCCGGGGGCCGGCGCGGCAAGATCGTGTGGGCCCTCTTCCGGCTGTCGTAGCGCGGGCCCACACGGCCCGCGCTCCCCGTACGCCAAACCTCATACGTCGGGCGCCCGCTCTCCGCGGGCGCCCGATATGCGTTTGCCGTGGCGGCTCCGGACCGGCGCCCGGAGCCGTTGCCCGTTTCAGTCTTCAGTCGCGCACCAGGTGGTCGAACTCCCCGTCCTTCACGCCCAGCAGCATCGCCTCGACCTCGGCCGGCGTGTAGACCAGCGCCGGACCGTCCGGGAAGCGGGAATTGCGGACCGCTATGTCACCCCCGGGCAGTTTCGCGAATTCCACGCAGGAGCCCTGGGAGTTGCTGTGCCGGCTCTTCTGCCATGTCACATCGCGGAGATCCGTTGCGGCCATGCCGTTGTATGCGTGGGGCACAGGGCTCTCCCGGTGGTGAACGCAGTGATGAAAGGTGTCAACTGCCCGGGATCATAGCTGCGTTCACATGCGGATGCATGCGCAGATGCACGTGCACGACAGGCGGTGCCGGGCCGGTCACATTTTGTTGAACACCTTCCCCGGCCCCTCCGTTACAATCGCCCGCCCACCGCCGCCCGTGATGCGGTACGCCCGCACCTGGGACGAGGTGCCGGGATCGAAGCCCTCGTGGTCAAGGAAAAGACGTTTACCGCGCCCTTGGGGTTCCAGGGCCCACGTGTTGGTCCAGTCCAAGCGGCCGCCCCGCCCGTCACCGCGAGCCGTAGGGCAGCAGCGCCATCTCCCGGGCGTTCTTGATCGCGCGGGCCAGCTGCCGCTGCTGCTGGGCGGTGACCCGGGTGACCCGGCGGCTGCGGATCTTGCCGCGGTCCGAGAGGAACTTCCGCAGCAGATCGGTGTCCTTGTAGTCGATGTACGTGATGCCCGCCGCGTCCAGCGGGTTGGGGCGGGGGGCGGCGGCCTGACGCCGCGAGAGGGGCCGACGGGGCATGACAGGACTTCCTTCTACGGGCCACTTCGGGCTTGCATGGGTGGTGTGGACTTGTGCGGGCTGGTGCGTACTTCCGTGGCCGGCGCGCGGCCGGGCGTCACGACGGGCAGGGCGCCATAACGGGCCGGGCGTCACGACACGGGGTCGAGCAGTTCGTCGAAGGCCGGCGCCAGGCCCTTCCACGCCGCCGGACCACCCGCGTACTCGGCGTCGGTGAGCAGACAGGACTCCAGCAGCAGGCGCAGCCCGTCGCGGTCCAGTCCGGGCGAGGTGAAGACCAGGTGCTGCCCGCGGTCGCCGTGCTCGGGGTGCCAGTCCAGCGCGGCGGCGGCCCGACGCAGCGGCGGCACCATCTCCCAGGCGGCGTCCGGCAGCGCGGCCAGCCACGGCCCGGCGTTCTCCACGCACAGCGCGCCGCCCGCGGCGTCCCAGGACAGCAGGGTGTCCGGCCGGTCGGCCAGCCAGAACCGCCCCCGGCTGCGCGCCGCCGCACAGGCCAGGTCCTCCAGGGCCGCGAAGAGCCGCTCGGGATGGAAGGGCCGGCTGCCGCGCCAGACGAGCGTGGCCACACCGGCCGCGTCGGCCTCCTGGGGCAGCAGCGCGCAGGCCGGGTGCTGCCGTCCCGCGGCGGCCTCCACGTCGAAGCCGGCGAGCGCGGCCGCAGCCAACTCCCCTGATTTCACGGACACTTGGCGCGCCGTCGGATGCAGCTGCGTCAGCAGCGCGAGGTCGGCGTCGTCCGCGGGCTCCTCCCCCGCGGCCAGCGCCAGCACCGGCGCGTACTCCAGCTGGCGCGCCCAGGTGTCGGCGACCGTGCGCTGGTCGGAGGCGGCGGCCGCCAGCCCGGCTTCGGCGAGGTCGTCGCCGTTGCCCAGACAGGGCAGCAGCAGCGCCGGATCGACGGCGGTGATCACGCCCGTCAGCTCCAGGTCGTCACCCCCGTACGAGGTGACCACCTCGGCCATCGCCTTGGGCTCGACCGAGTCCCACAGCTCGACGATCGCCAGCCGGCAGGTCCGGCCCGCGGCCAGCCGCACCAGCTCGGGCACCAGGTCCTCGCGCAGCGCACAGCAGGCGCAGTCGTTGACCAGTGGCGCCTCGCCGGTGTCCAGCGTGCCGCCGGCGTCGCGGACGGTGCGCCGGACGGTGCCGTCGGCCGCGGAGGCCAGGTCGTGGTGGAGGGCGACGCTGCCGGGGACGGCCGTCAGCAGCCGCTCGACGGCGGCCCGCCGGGCGTCCGCGTGCAGGCCGCCCACCAGCACGACGCTCAGCCGCTCCATCAGCGGGCCCCGCGCTTGCCGTACCGGCGCTCGAACCGCTCGACCCGGCCGGCGGTGTCCAGCACCCGCGCGGTGCCCGTGTAGAAGGGGTGGCTCGCCGAGGAGATCTCGACGTCGACGACGGGATAGGTGTTCCCGTCCTCCCACTCGATGGTCTTGTCACTCGTCATGGTCGACCTGGTCAGGAAGGCAAAGTCGCCGGCCCGGTCGCGGAAGACGACGGGCCCGTAGGCGGGGTGGATTCCAGGCTGCATCGGGCTCAGCGCTCCTCTCGGAAGGTGACGTGCCGGCCGGCGACCGGGTCGTACTTGCGCAGTTCCAGGCGGTCGGGGTCGTTACGGCGGTTCTTGCGGGTCACGTAGGTGTAGCCGGTGCCGGCGGTGGACCGGAGCTTGACGACCGGGCGTATCTCGTTGCGGGCCATGGGGTTAGTATACGCAAATGGTTTCCATTTTCAATAAGCCCGTGGAGGGCCCGACCACCGGAGGGACCGCACCATGTCCGCCCACTGCCAGCTGACCGGCCGCGCGCCGGGCTTCGGCAAGACCGTCTCCCACTCGCACCGCCGCACCTCCCGCCGCTTCGACCCCAACGTCCAGCGCAAGCGCTACTGGCTGGCGAGCGAGGGCCGCCACATCCGGCTGACCCTGAGCGCCAAGGGGATCAAGACCGTCGACGCGATCGGCATCGAGGCCGCCGTCGCCCGCATCCGCGCCCGAGGGGAGAAGGTCTGATGGCCAAGAAGAGCAAGATCGCCAAAAACGAGCAGCGCCGCCTCACGGTGGCCCGCTACGCCGCCCGCCGGGCCGTCCTCAAGGCCGTGATCCGCAACCCGCGCTCCTCCGAGGACGAGCGGACCGCCGCCCTGCGGGAGCTGTCCCGCCAGCCGCGGGACGCCAGCGCCACCCGCGTCCGCAACCGCGACAGCGTCGACGGCCGCCCGCGCGGCTACCTCCGCACCTTCGGCCTCTCCCGGATCAACCTCCGCGAGCAGGCGCACAAGGGGTATCTGCCGGGGGTCACCAAGTCCAGCTGGTGACCGCCGGCCCGGCAGCCCGGCCCCGGGCACGACCCCTGGACCGGGCTGCCGGGCCCTTCGGGTAATACTGGACAGACCTCCGCAGGCACCCCGACGAAAGCGAGAGCGCCATGCTGCGCAACGCCCTGGAGCCCTGGCACCTGATCCTGATCGTGGCCGTCCTCGTGCTGCTCTTCGGGTCCAAGAAGCTCCCCGACATGGCGCGCGGCCTCGGCCGCTCGATGCGCATCCTCAAGTCGGAGACCAAGGCCCTCAGGGACGAGCGGCCCGCCGAGGCCGCCCGCACGGAGCAGCCCGCCGGCCACTGACCCGGCCCGCCACCCCGCTCAGCTGTCGCCGCCCTCGTCGATCAGCCGCCGTACCTCGCGGTCGATCAGCCCCAGCCGGGCCTCCGCGACCAGCGGCACCGCCCGCCGCTGCCGGCGCGCCTCGGCCGGATCGATCTCGACCGTGACGAGTGAGGGCTCCCACTTGGGTGCCTGCGCCACCACCGCGCCCCGCGGATCCACCACCCGCGAACCGCCCCAGAACGACGCCCCGTGCTCGTTGCCCACGCGGTTGACGAAGACCACCCAGCACTGCAGCATCCGCGCCGTGTAGGACAGCAGCGTGTCCCAGTACAGCCCGGTGTCCATAGCCTCCGGATCCAGGCTCGCCGCACTGTTGGTCGGCACGAACAGCACCTCGGCCCCGTCCTGCACCGCCAGCCACGGCAGCACCGGCTGCCAGGCGTCGTTGCAGACCAGCGTCGCCCCCCGCCCCCCGCTCTTCGACTTCGCCAGCTCGTACGAGCGCAGCGACTGCCCCGGGCTGACGTGCTTGCGCTCCTCCCAGGCCAGGTAGTTCGGCAGATAGAGCTTGCGGTGCGCATGGGCCAGCGCCCCGTCCACGTAGTACGCGGAGGTGTTGTACGCCCGCAGCCGGGTGTGCTCGTGGAACCCGACCAGCACATCCGGCCCCAGGGTGCTCAGCTCCCGCAGCCGCGGATCGTCCGCCTCGATGGACTCGTCCCGCTTGAGCGCCCCCAAGTGATAACCGTGCAGGCTGAGTTCGGGGAAGACCACGAGATCCGCCCCCTGGGCGGCGGCCTGCTCGATCTGCTCCCCCGCGACCCGCAGGTTCTCCGGTACGTCCCCCAGTACGCAGTCGGTCTGCGCCAGCGCGACAAGCATGCCCACTCCCCCTCGCTCAACTACCTTTAATAGGTTTTACCGCCTTTGCCCCCATTCTTCCCCGAACATCCGGTTAAGACGCATCCCACCAATGAGCGAAAGAACGATCCTTCCCGTGCCGGGCCCCCTTGTCACACGTTGATCCGCACGACCCGTCGTATCCCCGGGCGGACTTCCAGCCGCAGCTCCGCCCGGCGCCAGCGGTACGACGGCTGCGGTCGGGACGTCCGGCGCCCAGGGCGCCACCTCGACCGGGCGGCTCCGGCCGAGCGGCCCGCCGCACCGCTCGGCCGGCCGCCGGAGCCCTGCGGAAGCCTCCGACGACCCGCGCTCACCCCTGACGCCTGCGGGCCCGGCGCAGCAGCGCCGCCCCGGCGACCAGCAGCGCCCCGCCGGCCCCGGCCGCCACCTTCAGCCGCTCCGCGCCACTGGCCGCCAGCAGCGCTTTCCCCGCCGACCGTCCGGCTCGCGCCACCGCCCCCACCCGGCGGTCGTGCTCGCTCCGCACCCTGGTGTGCGGCCGGTGCGCCCGCGCGGGCGCCGCGGCCGCCCGCCACCGGTGCGCCGCCGACGCCGCGGCGTGATGCCGCACCGGGACCGCCCGCCCGGCCGCCGCTCCGTTCCCGCACCCGTTCCCCGTTCCGTGGCTCAACACCCCCACCACCACAAGGGAGTTGCCGCACACGGAGAACGGGGCGTGCACCTCCACCCGCACCGCGTTCCCGGACACCGTGCCGGGCGCGTCCGCGGCGCCGCCCGGCACACCGCCGTCCGCGAACGCCGGACCGGCCCCCGCCCCCAGCACCCCCGATACCGCCGCCACGAGCACGCACGCCTTCAGGCTCCGTCGCATGTCCCCTCACTCCACAGCTCGTGTCCGGGCGGCCCGCCCGTATCCCGTCGTGCTCGTACGACCGGGCGGCCGGCGGCGCACACGCCCGCCGGCCGCCCGGTGTCGCAAACGATGAGTCGGCCGGGGGCCGACGCCCGTCAGCGCCTCTTCATCCCGCCCTTGTACCCGTTCTTGGTCCCGTTGCCCGACAGGATCGGGATGTCGTCCAGGATGTGCGCCAGCGAGTCGTCGCGCTTGGCCTGGGTGGAGTTCTCGGTGCACTGCTGGTTCTGCGGGTTGGCCAGGACGTTGATGTCCTGCACCGTGACCGGGACGAACCCGACCAGCGAACCGAAGTTCCCCTTGGCGGGCAGGCCGATGCACAGGGCGTTCAGGCTGCCCTGCACGAGCCCGAGCTGGGTGCTGAGCTTCCCGTGTGTCTTGGAGTTGCCGTACACGGACTTGGCACCGTTGCCGTTGACGGTCTTGGTGCCGCCGTCGTGGTCACGGCCGGACGCCAGGGCCTCTGGAGCCGCCGCGGCCGAAATTCCGACGAGCGATGCCGCGATCGCCGCGGCCGCCATCATCTTCTTCATCGCGCTAAACCCTTCAGGAGAAGGAACTCCCGACACAGGAGCCCTGTTTGAACAACCGACCACGAGCACCCGAGTTCCGCACCATCACCCAAATAGATGGCGATAATTCTCCCGAAAAGACCTACGGCACGCCGCGGGCCGGCGACATCACGAGAACGTTTCCGAGCCCCGCGTTCTTTTCCGGCCAGCATGCCAATGCCCCGGCAACCCCATCGTCTCGCGAGGGCATTGACATGCATCCCTCCACACGCTATTCCCAACGATTCGGCGGGACCACCGGCAGTCACGAGCCAATAACAATCCACGAGTCGACCGGCCAGTAAAACCGCGAATGCCCGGGCCGCCCGGACAAGGAAATCCGAGCGGCCCGGGCACGGTGCGGCGGATCAGTGGCGGTTGTGCTTGCCGTTCCCGGAGAGGATCGGGATGTCGTCCAGGATGTGCGACAGCGAATCGTCACCCTTGGCCTGGGTGGAGTTCTCGGTGCACTGCTGGTTCTGCGGGTTGGCCAGAACGTTGATGTCCTGCACCGTGACCGGCACCCCGCCGACCAGCGAGCCGAGGTTCAGCTTGGCCGGCAGGCCGACGCAGGGCTTGTTGAGCGAGCCCTGGATCAGACCGATCTGCGGGCTCATGTAGCCGTACGTCGTCGAGTTTCCGAAGAACTGCTTCGCACCGTTGCCGTTGACGGTCGACGTGCCGTGCTGATGACCGGAGGCCATTGCGTCAGGGGCGGCCGCCGCGGCCACCCCGACAATGGAGGCAGCCGCGGCGGCGGTTGCCAGCGTCTTCTTGATCATTGTTGGTCCTTCGTGTTTCGGGATGCCCTGGAGCCGGACATTCTGGCCAACTCGCAAGAGCGCATTCAGTTGTGCTCATTCACTCAAAATGAGCTGGTGCTCTGACTCTTTCCCGGCGATCAGATATCCCGTCCGGAACTCCACAACCGAGATTCACCATCCGAACCGGTTCACCGTCCGCCGAAAACGATCGACGCAGGCTTCCCGATCCGGCGGCTGAGGCTTCACACGGTCGCTTTCCGTTCCCCGGGCAGCCCCCTGGGACAGTGGAAATTCCGGTTCGCCGGCCCGTCACGTGCCGAACGGCACCCCACCCAGCATGGCAATCTCCTTGGCGGCCCCCGTGGCACCGCCGAGAAGCTGCTTGGGATGCTTGGTGGTCTTCTCCACACCCCGGACGGTGTTGACCAGCGGCGTCACCTGGCGGCTGTCCAGCTGGTCGCTGTTCAGCGCATCCATCAGTCCACCATTGAGGCTCATGGACGGCGAGGTCATGTTCGGCGCACCGGTTTCGGCGGCGAAAGCGGGCACGGCCGCAGCCGCGCCCAGCGCCATCACGGAGCCGGCAACAGCCGCGGCGGACTTCGCGTACTTCACGTCCCTGTGTCCCTTCTGGTGCGGTGCTCGATGGAATCGCGACATCAACCGACATCAACGCCGCGCGAGCAATCGCTTCGCTGCTCGGATCACCGCTTTCCCTCTGGCTAACGAGTGCCATCGCCCGGAGAAACCCAGAAGTTCCGATTCTTCAGGCGCGCCACCCGAAAGATTTCGGACCGCCCCGGACACTTCCGCAACGGGCCGAAAAGCAACCGGTCCCGGCACGCGGCGACGGCGAGCCGGGACCGGTGACCGCAACACGGCTCGAATTTCCTCGGTCAGCGATTGATGCAGCGGTTTCCGAACGCCGGGTTGAGAATCCCGATGACGTCGACGGTGTTGCCGCACAGGTTGATCGGAATGGAGATCGGAACCTGGACGACGTTGCCGGAGATCACACCCGGGGAGCCCTTCGCGCCGCCCACGGAGTGCGCGTCGGCGAAGGCCGGCGTAGCAGCGCCCACCGCCATGAGTGTGCCGGCAGTGATGGCTGCAACCTTTGCGTACTTCACTTTCAGCCCTTCCCGCAGCGGGATCCGTAGCGCACACGACCATCGTGTCGCACGGGCGCGGATCTGGTCGCCCGTAACTCCGCTGTCGCTATTGGTAACGATTTGTCCGTGTCGGCGAAACCCCCGCGGGGAAGTTTTCGGAGGAATCGCTCGAATGCCGCACAGCAATTACCGGCCGCCGTGCACACCATCCGGAAAACCGCGTCATCCGAACAGACGAAAGACCACCGAAATACGAATTCCTGCCAATAGGGAAGTGGGAACTCCGGCCCCGCGGCCGGCGGCCGGACCCGCCCGCCGGCCGCGCGGTGTCACCTGCGGTGCGTCGGCCGGGGCCGACAGCCGTCAGTGCCTCCTGTGTCCGCCCTTGAATCCGCTCTTGTACCCGTTCTTGACGCCGTTGCCCGACAGGATCGGGATGTCGTCCAGGATGTGCGACAGTGAATCGTCACGCTTGGCCTGGGTGGAGTTCTCGGTGCACTGCTGGTTCTGCGGGCTGGCCAGGACGTTGATGTCCTGCACCGTGGCCGCAGCCAAGAAGTCGACCAGCGAGCCGAAGTTCCCCTTGATCGGGAGGCCGATGCAGGGCTTGTTGAGCGAGCCCTGGACGAGCTCCAGCTGCGGGCTCATCCTGCCGTGCGTGGTGGAGTTGCCGAATGCGCTCACGCTGCGGTTGCCGTTGATCGTCGTGGTGCCGCCGTGGTGGCGACCGCCGGCCGCCACCGCCTGAGGGGCGACCGTAGCCGAGATACCGACCATGGAAGCGGCAACTGCCGTCGTGGCCAGAACCTTCTTGATCACTTTTTACCCTTCTGAAAGCGGAGTGCCCGTATCCGGAGCGCACTGGTCAACTCGCTCACCAGAAAGCGGTTTCGCGAGTTCACTCAACTGCCGCGCAACCATAGACCCATATTCACTGCGTACGGGCGTCAACTCCGGTTAACCGACCTGGTCACCGGGGTGCGCATGCGGCAAATGCCTTACCCCGCCGGGGAATTCCGCATATGAAAGGCCCGCCCCGGGCGGGACGGGCCTCGATCTCCGGACCGCGTTCAGCGGTTGACGCAGATGTTGCCGAACGCCGGGTTGAGCACTCCGATGACGTCGACGGTGTTGCCGCACGCATTGATCGGGATGTGGATCGGCACCTGGATGAGGTTGCCGGAGAACACGCCGGGCGAACCTACGGCAGCGCCCTTGGCGCGGGCATCACCACCGTGCCCGCCGGCGTTGGCGATTCCGGCCCCGCCCACGACGGCAATGCCCGCGGCGGCGGACAGGACGACAGCCTGGGAGACAAACTTCACGGCGAACCTCTTCACTGAGAGCAGCAGGGGGTTTTCTGTGCGCGCCGCCTGGAGCGACAAGCAGTTCAACGGAACAAACCCGGCAAAAGTAGCGGGCCAAACGGGTGATGAACGGTCATAACCGCCGTAAGGGACGCCTGCGGTGACCACGGCCGCGTGCGCGGCGCCCGGCCCGGCGGGCCTGCCACGCGCCCCGCGGCGCTGCTCGTCCCGGCATCGTCGCACGCCGTCGGTCGCGCGGCGGTGATTGCCGCCTGTCCCGGGGCGCGCGCGGTGTCGGGGCGCTGGTCGGGGCCGTTGTCAGACCCTGGTGCAAGACTCAGGGCATGAGATGGGCGGTGGCGGAGACGGGCGACGGGGGTGCTCGTCTCTGCCCGCTCACTCAGGACGGCCGGCCCGGCGGGCCGGTGGTGCGGGAGCCCTCACTCGTCGAGGCGGTGCGGTCGCGTCCCGAGGTCGAGCGGTGGGTGTGGCGGTCCACGGCCGAGATCCACCGGCGGCTGCTGGCGGCCGGGGTCCGGGTGGAGCGCTGCTATGACGTCGAGGCCGCCGAGGCGCTGCTGATCGGCCATGAGGAGGGCCAGTCCGGCCAGCCGCGCTCGCTGGCCGCCGCCTGGGCGCGGCTGCACGGCCTCCCGGTGCCGGCCGACGCCCCGGTGCGCGCCGCCGGGACCCAGCCGTCCCTGTTCGAGCCGGGCCCGGTGCCACTGCCGCCCGGCACCGACGAACTCACCGCACTGCTGGAGGTCTACGCAGGCCAGGTGGCCCGTACGGCACGGGCCGAGCACCCGGACCGGATGCGGCTGCTGCTGGCGTCCGAGTCGGCGGGGATGCTGGTCGCCACGGAGATGTCCCGGATGGGGATTCCCTGGCGCGCGGACGTGCACCGCGAGGTGCTGGACCGCCTGCTGGGCGAGCGGTTTCCGGGCGGGCTGGAGCCGCGGCGCATGGCGGAGCTGGCCGACGAGGTCTCGCGGGCCTTCGGGGCGGGCGTGCGGGTCCGCCCCGATCTCCCCCACGACATCATCAGGGCCTTCGCCCGCGCCGGCATCGCCCTCTCCTCGACGCGCAAGTGGGAGCTCCAGCAGATCGACCACCCCGCGGTGGCACCGCTGCTGGCGTACAAGTCGCTGTACCGTCTGCACACCGCCCACGGCTGGTCCTGGCTCCAACAGTGGGTGCACGACGGCCGGTTCCGCCCCGAGTACCTCCCCGGGGGCACGGTCTCCGGCCGGTGGACGACCAACGGCGGCGGCGCGCTCCAGGTCCCCAAGGTGATCCGGCAGGCGGTGCGCGCCGATCCGGGATGGCGCCTGGTGGTCGCCGACGTCGACCAGATGGAACCGCGGGTGCTGGCCGCGGTCTCCCGCGACCGGGGCCTGATGGAGGTCGCCGGCACCGGCGAGGACCTCTACGCCGATCTGGCCGCCCGCGCCTTCGGCGGCGACCGCGAGCAGGCCAAACTCGCCCTGCTGGGCGCCATTTACGGCCAGACCTCGGGCGACGCCCTCAAGCACATGGCCGATCTGCGCCGTCGCTATCCGGCCGCGGTGGCCTACGTCGACGACGCGGCCCGCGCCGGTGAGGAGGGCCGGCTGGTGCGCACCTGGATGGGCCGCACCTGCCCGCCCGCCTCGATGGCGCCGCCCGACGAGGCGGGCCTGCCCCAGGAGGAGGAACGGCCCGGCGGCCACGGCAACGGCTCGGCGGCGCGCGCCCGCGGCCGCTTCACCCGCAACTTCGTGGTGCAGGGCAGCGCCGCCGACTGGGCCCTGCTGGTGCTGGCCGCACTGCGCCATGCGATGGCCCGCGCCGGGCTCCGCGCGGAGCTGGTCTTCTTCCAGCACGACGAGGTGATCGTGCACTGCCCGGCGGAAGAGGCCGGCACCGTCGCCGAGGCCATCACGGCGGCGGCCGCCACCGCGAGCCGGATCGCCTTCGGACCGACGCCGGTGCGGTTCCCGTTCACTACGGCGGTGGTGGAGTGCTACGGGGACGCGAAATGAGCCGGCGGGCGCGGCAGCGGTCCCCGCGGTTTTCCCCAACTCCCCGCGGTTTTCCCGAACTCCCCCCGCACGCCGCGTATTTCCGGTTTCATCGGTGATCTCCGGTCATCGCGCTGCGGCGCCCCGCCGCGTCAACAGAGGAGAGAACAGAAGGAGGAAAGACATTCCATGACCGTCCCGTCCGGCTTAAACGCCTCGAAGGTCCATCCCGAACTCGTCCCGTATCTGGGATCGTTGGGGCCGTTCTCCGACCCGTACGAGGACATCGCGGCGACCCGTGCGCGGTTCGACGCGCTGCTGGCCGCGTATCCCGCCGACCGCTCGGGCGTGCGCAGCAGGCGCTACGACATCCCGCGGCCGGACGGCAGCGCGCTGACCGTCGAGGTCTACGCCCCGGAGCCCGGCGACGCCCCCGCGCCCACCGGGCCGCTGCCCACCGTGCTGCACCTCCACGGCGGTGGCTTCGCCATCGGCCGCTCCCTCCCCGGCCAGGACCGGACCGCGATCGGGCTCTGCCGCCGGCTGCCCGCCGTGGTCGTCGCCGTCGAGTACCGCCTCGCGCCCGAACACCGCTACCCGTCCGGCGTGGAGGACTGCTACCGCGCCCTGGAGTGGACGGCCGCGCACGCCGCCGAACTGGGCATCGATCCCCGGCGCATCGCCGTGCACGGCAAGTCGGCGGGCGGCGGGCTCACCGCGGCGGTCGCGCTGATGGCCCGCGACCGCGGCGGCCCGGCGATCGCCTACCAGTCGATGTGCGTTCCGGACGTGGACGACCGGATCGCCGACGAGCCCGTCCCGGCGGACGCGGACGGAGACGCCGGGGATGCGGGGGATGCCGGTGACGTTGCACCGGACCCGCGTGTGGACACCCTGCGGCTGGTCCGGCTGGCGTGGCGGCACTATCTCCCCGAGGGCTCGTTCGACCGGGAACGGCGGCCCGCGCCGGACGCCTACGCCTCACCGGCCCGGGCCGCCGACCTGTCGGGCCTGGCGCCGGCGTACCTCCTGGTCTGCGACCTCGACGCGCTGCGCGACCGCGGCCTGGCGTATGCCCGGCGCCTGATGGACGCGGGGGTGCCGGTGACGGTGCACAACGTGCCCGGCGCCTGGCACGGCTTCGAGCTCGCCGCCCCCGGAACCCGGCTCGCGAGAGAGATGGCGGCCCACTGGACGGGACACCTGAGGGCGGCGTTGCACGGGCGGTTCTAGGGCCCGGTTTCAGGCTGCTCTTCGAGGCCCCGTCCGGCTCCCGTCGGGAGCAGGCCGCGCGTGAGGCGGGTCATCGTGGCGACCAGGACCTCGCGCGGGGTCTCGGGGCGTTCCAGCCACCACAGGGCGAGGCCGTAGAGGGAGCTGCGGATCGCCTCGCCCAGCGGCTCCAGTTCGGCCTCGGGGAGGCCGGGGGCGGCCTCGCGCAGCAGGCCGATGTCCGTCTCCCGCTGCCGGCGCTGGAGTTCGCGATGGAACGCCTGCACCTCGGGGTCGCCGGTGGTGTCACGGAACATCATCCGCCAGGTGTACGGGTGGCTCTGCACATGGCCGAACCAGGCGTCGTACATCGCCTCCAGCCGGTCGGCCGGCTCCCCCTCGCCGTGGAGGAGTTCGCGGAGGGGGGCGGCGGCCAGCTCGTCGCGGTGGCGCTCCAGCAGGGCGAGGTGCAGCTCCTGTTTGGAGTCGAAGTGGCGGTAGAGCATCGGCTTGCTCAGGCCCGCCTCGGCGGCGATCTCCCCGATCGTGGTGCCCGCGAAGCCGCGCTCCGCGAACAGCCGGGCGGCCGCGTCCTCGATCCGCGTCCTGGCCTCCGCCCGGGCGGCGCGGTTCCGGTCGATCTCGTTCATGGGGCGTCCTCGTGGTCCTGGCCGGTCGCGCACGGCGTCGGCCCGGCGGCGCGAAGCCGGCGTGTTCTCGCCGTGGTATTCGGCTCGCAATTGTCTCCGAGAAGGAGCATACTGAGTGGTGTACCAAGCGGTATATGCAGTAGTAACTTATGCGTTGCCTGCGGTGCACACGGCATCGCGATGGTGCGGCAGTGCGGCAGCAGCGCCGCACCGAGGCAGCACGAGAGAAGTAGCGAGAGCAGCACCGGGAACAGCGGCAGTACAAGAGGTAGTACCAAGGCAGATCGGACGCAGGGGCAGCACGGACGGACACGGGGGCTCGGCATGATCATTTCCGTACATCTCGCCGATATCGGTGCGGGCGGCACGCGCGCCGTGCTCGGGCGGTCACCGCGGCCGGGCGCGGTCCCGGGTCTGCGGTTCGCGGCCACCACCCTCACCGGTGCCATCGCGGCCGGCCCGCCCAAGGTCCGTCCCGGCCGGGCCGCGCTGCTCGCGTCGTGGGACGACGACGCCGCGCTCGACCGCTTCCTCGCCGAGGATCCGCTGGCCCGGCGCCTGGCCGGCGGCTGGCTGGTGCGGCTCCGTCCGGTGCAGGTCCTGGGCGCCTGGAGCCCGATGCCGGTCGAGGCCGACCCCGGCGCCACGCTGACGGACGAGGACGGTCCGGTCGCCGTACTCACCCTCGGCTCGCTGCGGCTGCGCCGGGCCGTGCCGTTTCTGCGGGCCGATTCCCGGGCCGCGGGGCGGGCCGCGGCCGATCCCTCGATGATCGCCTCCGCCGCCCTGGCCAGACCTCCCCGCTTCGTCGCCACGTTCTCGATATGGCGGAGCGTCTCCGCGATGAGCCGCTACGCGTACGGGACGGCGCACCCGCAGCACAGAGAGGTGGTCGGGGAACACCGCGCCGTGCCGTTCCACCACGAGGCGGCGTTCGTCCGCTGCCGCCCCTACAGCGCCCGGGGCCTGCTCGACGGGAGGGAGCCGATATCGGCGGCCTCCGCGGGGTCGCCACGGCCTAAACTCGCCGGGTAGGGGCCGTCCTCGGAGGTACGGCCGCCGCCCGGGCCCTCGTACCCCCCTGGGCCGTCCGAGCCGCGAAGGGACCAGCGTTGGCCGACACCGAAGGGGCAGCGGACGGCCAGGCCGCGAGCGAGGCGCCGGTCACCAAGCCGAGCCCCGGGGACCGCCGCAAGCGGATCACCGACCGGGCGCTGCCCGAGGGCCGGGTGACCATCGAGGAACTGGTCGGCCGTCAGGCGATGTACGAAGCGGTGTCACCGGCGTCACCGGCCGGCTTCGGGCTCGTCGTCTGCGATGAACGACTTCCCCGGGAGGAGCAGGAGGCGCTTCAATCCCTATGAGCGCGGGACGAGTTGGCGACGGAAGGGAGCCGGCGGGAATGAGCGACAGCAACGACGACGGCCACGGCAACAGCGCCGATCGCGGCAACAGCGCCGATCGCAGCGGCAGTGCCAGCAGTGCCGATCGCGGCGGCGATCGTGGCAGCGGCGGCGGCCTGGAGCGGGTGAACCCGTCGCACCTCGCGCCACCGACCGGTTTCAGCCACGCCGTGCGCGTCACCGCCCCCGGCACGCTGGTGTTCCTCGCCGGGCAGACCGCGCTCGACGGCGCGGGGCGGATCGTCGGGGACGGCATCGTCGCGCAGTTCGAGCGGGCGCTCGGCAATCTGCTGGAGGTGGCGGCCGCCGCCGGCGCCGCCCCCGCCGATCTGGTCAAGCTCACCGTCTTCGCGGTCGACGTGGCCGACTACCGCCGGTATGCCGGGGAGCTGGGCCGGGTGTGGAAGCGCCTGGTCGGCAGCGACTTCCCGGCGATGGCGGTCATCGGCGCCACCCGCCTGTGGGACGAGACGGCGCTGGTGGAGATCGAGGGAATCGCGGTGGTGCGGTAGCGCGACAAGGCAGGCGGGAGTTTGACGACAGGGCCAAGGACCGCTCATTCCCCTCATTCCCCGTAGGTCGCCACCAGCGCCTCGGCGTCCGGTGCCGAGAGCGTGATCCCGAACTCGGCGTCCAGCAGGGCCGGGATCTCCTCCGGCGGGACCTCGCGTACCTCCCGCGACCAGTCCGGCCGGGTCCGGGTCAGCTCCCGGCCGACCAGCGTGCGGCGCAGCCCGTGCCCGGGCTTCTGCACCACGATCCTGCCGGTGAACGGCGAGCGCGGGTGGGTCGATATGTAGTGGTTGAAGACGGTGTAGTCGACCGGGAAGCGCTGCTCGGTCCCGAAGGCGTACAGGTCGAACCAGCCGTCCTCATGGAGCGACCGCAGCACCCACGCCTCGGTCTCCTTCTCCCGAGCCTCCCGGACCAGGCCGAAGGTCCAGGCGCCCTGCCGGTCCTCGACGCCGTCCCGCAGCGGGAGCGGGGCGAGCAGCGCCTCGCCGCCGAAGCCGACGTCGGTGATCCAGTCCGTACCGTCCAGTTCCACCTTCAGCAGGGCGTGGGTGACCGGGCGCACCTTGTCCTCGCCCATCCGGATGCGCGCGCCGAGACCGGAGACCCGGAAGCCGAGGCGCTCCAGGGCGGCCGCGTAGAGGAGGTTCTGCTCGTAGCAGTAGCCGCCGCGCCGTTGCCGGACCATCTTGGCCTGCAGCGTCTCCAGGTCGAGCGGGATCGGGCGGCCCAGCACGATCTCGACGTTCTCGAAGCCGATGGCCTCGCTGTGCGCGGCGTGCAGCGCCCGCAGCGTCTCCAGGGTCGGCCGGCGGTCGCCCTCGTAGCCGATGCGCGCCAGATACGCGTCCAGGTCGAGCCGCTCGCCGCCCCAGGTGGATCCGGATCCGGTCATGGTGTCTGTCCCCCTTCGTCGTGGCGTCCTCCCAGGTCGGGAGGGCCGCAACGGAGCCTACGAGACACCGCCACCGCACCGTATCGGCCAACGGGACGACGCCACGCCGCGGCCGGACCTAGGGCCTGTCCGACGGGCCCTAGGACTCGCGACGGAGCGAGCGGCGGGGACCCCCGCTCCTGCCCAGCCCGTCCCGGCGTTGCTCACCCGCGGCCGCGCGCGATCCCCGTCGGATCCGGCTTGAACGCCCAGGTCATCCTGGGCTCCATGGCGAAGCGGAAGATCCGCTGTACGGGAGGCGTGCACAGCAGCGTGACCAGCGCGCCCGCGGCCAGGGTGAGCAGCGCCTGCCCCCACGGCGTGTGCAGCCAGGCGTGGTCGTACCAGTGCCAGAAGCGCGAGCCCTTGGCGAGGAAGCCGTGCAGCAGATAGCCGTAGAGGGTGCCCGCGCCCAGCGCCGTGAACCACATCCGGCGGCCCGGCACCCAGGCGAAGAAACAGGCCACCAGCAGCAGCGAGCAGCCGAACATCGCCAGGGTCATCAGCACGCCGCTCCACCAGGGGGCGCCCAACTCCTGTGCGCTGTCGCGGTGGTAGAACCACGCGGCGTTCATCCGCGGCGCGGCCCAGTAGGCGACGACCAGCGCACCGGCGACGACCGGCAGCGCGGCGAGCCTCACCTCCTTGCGACGCAGCAGCTGGAAGTGCTCCGGCCGCAGGGTGAGCCCCAGCACGAAGAACGGCAGGAACTGCAGCACCCGTTGGAGGTTGAGGTCGTCACCGATCTCCGGTGAGACGGACGCCAGCACCGCGATGACCAGCGCGAGCGGCAGCGGCCACCGCACGATCTTCCACAGCGGGGTGGTCAGGCGCCAGATGAAGAGCGCGACCAGGAACCACGTCAGGTACCACGGCTGGAGCAGGGTGATCGGATAGCCCGGGTCGTGGTCCGCCCAGCGCTTGAAGAAGGTGTAGGCGACCTCGAAGAGGACGTACGGGACGGCGACGCCGGTGATCAGCCGCTGCAGCCGGTCCCTGCGCAGGTCGAAACTGCGCGAGAAATAGCCGGAGATGATGATGAAGGCCGGCATGTGGAACGCGTAGACGGCGAGGTAGAGCGCCGCCGCCGCCCGGCTGCCGGAGCGCAGCGGCTCCCAGGAGTGCCCCATCGCCACCAGCACGATGGCCAGGTACTTCGCGTTGTCGAAGAAGGCGTCGCGGGTGGTGGCCGGGGGGCCGGTGTCCGCCGCCCGGCCGGTGCCGGCGCTCGCCCGGCCCGCGCGCCCCTTGGCGTGCCGCCCGCCGCTCCCGCCTCCGCCGCCGCCCGCGGTCGGCCCGGGCGGCGCCGCCGGTCCAGCCACCGAGGACGCGGGGGCCGCCGAGGACGCGGGGATCGTCGCCGTGGAGAGCCCTGCCCGGTCCGTGCCCCCGGCCGCATCCGCCCCGGAAGGCGGGTCCTGCGGCATCTGCCGCGGCGCGGGCAGCGGCACCCGCCGCTCGCCGTACGCCGGAATCTCGTGCGTCAACGGCCCTCCCGGAACGCGCCGTCGGAAGGACCCGGACGCCGGGAAGCAGTGGGCTCCACAGAAGCAGTGGGCTCCACAACGGAACCCATAAACCGAATCCAGCGTCTTAGTCTTTTTACGAGGAGCTTGGCGGCGAACATCTCCGGCACCTTAGCCGCGCCGACGGAATCCCGTAAATCCCGCCCGGCCGCGACCGCCCACCGGGCCGCCGGCTTTCATCGCACCTTCACCTGCGCCGGTCGGAACCCCGCAAATTCGGGCGGGAGATTACACCGGCCGGCCCCGGAGGAACGGCCGCAACTCCGGCCCACCCGAAAAAACCACCCGCCCCGAAACCCAACCCGAACACCCAACCCGAACACCCAACCCGAACACCCGGCCCGAACACCCGACCCCAACAAGCGGGCGTTCCACCGATGTTCAGTCGATGTTCAGTCAATGACGCCTTCCACGCCCCGCGCCCGCACCGCCCGCACACTCGCCTCGGTCCCCACGTCCCACGCGAAGATCTCCAGCTGCCGACCGTGCGGCCCCCGCAGCCGGTGCACCGCCCGGGCCCAGCGCGAACCGACCTCCGCCATACGGGGATTGATCTGATCGGCGAACCGCGCATAACGCCGCAGCCGGCTCATCGGCGGCCGCCCCAGAATTCCCGTACGCACTTCCGGCATCAGCCTGTGCACCCGCTTCACGCAGCGCACACAGAAGCTCTGGATCACCAGCCGATGACGGATATGCACCCGGTCCAGCCAGCCCAGCGCCCGCAGTTCGCGCAGCGTCTGCGCCTCGATTCCCGGATATTGCTCGGGCGCCTTGAGCTCCAGCAGCAGCCCCTGCTGATTGCGGTCCAGCCGGTGCAGATAGTCGGCGAGCGTGGGCACCCGCTCGCCCGCGAACCGTTTCCCGAACCAACTCCCGGCATCCAGCCGCGCGATCTCCGCCGCGGTGAATTCCCCCACCCTCCACGGCGCCCGGTCCGGGAACACCTTCGCGGCATCGGTGGTCCGGTTGAGCGTGGTGTCGTGCAGCACGATCAGCCGCCCGTCCCTGGTCCGCTGCACGTCGTTCTCGACCCACACCAGGCCCCGGCGGTGCGCCGCGTCGACGGCCGCGAGGGTGTTCTCCGGCGCGTAGCGGGACGCGCCCCGGTGGGCGATCACGAACGGCGTGCCACGCTCCTCCGGCAGCTTCACGAACGTCCCGCCCCGGGTGGCCAACTGCTGCCGTCCCTCCGGACCGGACGCCAGCGCCGACGAGGCCATGGTCACCGTGACGAGGAAAGCGCACGCACCGGACGCGGCCCGCAACGGCCGCCGGATCCGCACCGATCTCCCATGCACGCGGAGCCTCCAGGTCGCTCGACCGCAGACGCTGCCGTCTGCGTCAGGTACGGCCCCCTAGGGCCTGTCCGATGAGTCCGCAGCTGCCCTGCCTCCCGACCCTGCCTCCCACTCGCCCCCGCCGCCACGCGAGCCGACCCGCCGCACGCCCCCTCCGCCGGTCTTTTCCGCAGGTCAAGCCCTTCGGCGGCGGCTCCGCCGGGAGGCGGCCATCCGAGCGGGCCGAAAAGCGCTCCGGCCGCGAGGTCGGGACCTCGGTCCCTCGGCAGGCGGGGACGCCTGAACTACGATGCAAAGATGATCAATTCCCTCACCACACCGTTCGGTCGTTTCGACGCGGCCTGGCGCGCCGTCGAGCGTCCGGAACTGGTGGCGGACCCCACCGCCGCGGCCCTGCGCGCGTGGGCGGGCGCCGAGCCGGCGGAGTCGGTGCTGGTCGTCGACACCGATCCGGAGAAGGCCGACACCGCCGCCTTCTGCGAGACCTACGACGTGCCGCTGGACGCCTCCGCGAACTGCGTGATCGTCAGCGCCAAGCGCGGCCAGGAGGTCACCTTCGCCGCCTGTGTCGCGCTGGCGACCACCCGCGTCGACGTCAACAAGGCGGTCCGGAAGCACCTCGGCGCCCGTAAGGCCAGCTTCGCGCCCATGGAGACCGCCGTCGCGGAGACCGGCATGGAGTACGGCGGCATCACCCCGCTCGGCCTGCCGGCGGACTGGCCGGTGCTGATCGACGAGGCGGTCGCGGCCAGCCCGTACGTGCTCATCGGCAGCGGCCGGCGCCGCGGCAAGCTCATCCTCCCCGGCCGCTTCCTGGCCCAGCTGCCCCGGGCCGAGGTCCTCCCCCAGCTGGCCGGCTGACACCCGGCCGTCAAGACCAGCCCCACCGTTGCCGCCGAGGAGCCCGCGGCGGCAACGGGCACCCACCACGCCCCGGGCTCCGCACTCCGGGAGGCTCTGCCATGCCCCAGCTCACCTACGACGAGGTGAAGTCCGCGGCCGCCCGTATCGCCGGGCAGGTCCGGCCGGTGTCCCTCGCGCCCGCGGACTCGGATCCCGACGGCGCCCGGGTGTGGTTCGCCTGCGAGTTCCTGCAGCACACGGGCACTTTCAAGGCCCGCGGCGCGGCCAACTTCACCGCCGCGCACAAGGAAGCCGGCACCATGCCGGAGGCCGGCGTCGTCATCGCCTCCGGTGGCAACGCCGGGATCGCCTGCGCCTGGGCGGCGGCCCGGCACGGCGTCCCCGCCGACGTGTTCCTGCCGGAGACCTCCCCCGCGGTGAAGGTGGCCGGACTCCGGGCGCTCGGCGCCCGGGTGCACCAGGTCGGGACGGAGTACTCCGAGGCCCTGGCGGCGTCCCGCGCGTACGCGGCCGACACCGGCGCGCTGGAGTCCCACGCCTACGACCACCCCCTGATCGCCGCCGGGGCCGGCACCCTCCTCGAAGAGGTCGCCGCCGCGCTGCCCGCGGTCGACACGGTGATCGTGGCGGCCGGCGGCGGCGGGCTGTTCGCCGGCACCGCCGCGGCCGCCGACCACCACGGCATCCGGACCGTGGCCGTCGAACCCGAGCACTCCCGGGCGCTGAACGCGGCGCTCGCGGCGGGCGCCCCGGTCCCGGTCGAGGTCCGCTCCGTCGCCGCCGACGCCCTGGGCGCCCGCCTGGTCTCCCCGGCCGCCCTGGACTGGGCCCAACACCCCGGCACCCGCTCGGTCCTGGTCCCCGACGACGCGATCGTGGCCGCCCGCCAACACCTGTGGGACGCCTACCGCATCGCCGTCGAACCGGCCGGCGCCACCGCCCTCGCGGCCCTCCGGTCCGGCGCCTACGCCCCCGCGCCCGGAGAGACGGTCTGCGTCGTGCTGTGCGGTGCGAACACGGACCCGGGGGATCTCGTCCCGCGCTAGGGCGCTGCTGACGGATCTCCGATGCGTCAGGGCCGGCGGAAGGTCGCGTACACCACCGGGGTGGTGTACGCGATCGTCAGCGCCCCGGCGTCCCGCTGCCGCAGATGCGCCTCGACCTCGTCCTCGCCGCGCAGTTGGTGGACGGCGTCCTCGACCACCGCACGCTCGGCCGGCAGGCCGCTCCGCGCAGGCGGACGTGGTACCGGCGTTGAACAAACTGCTCGCAGCCTGATCAACACGACCACATCTTGCAACGACCCCGGAAATCCGCCGGGGCGGAGGGTTTTCCCGTGCGTGGAGGTGCGCACCGCGGTGGCGCGGTCCTGCCGGGCGCGATCGGCTCACCAGCGGCAGTCAAGGACGGTGGAGCATCATGCCGGGCATGAAGGCTCTTGTCCTGTCCGGAGGCTCAGGGACCCGCCTGCGCCCCTTCACCCTCACCTCGCCGAAGCAGCTGGTGCCGGTGGCCAACAAGCCGGTCCTGTACTACGTCCTGGAAGCCATCGCCGAGGCCGGGATCACCGAGGTCGGCATCGTGGTGGGCGACACCGCCGACGACATCCGGGCGGCGGTGGGTGACGGCTCCCGTTTCGGGCTCGACGTCACATACCTGCGGCAGGAGGCACCGCTGGGGCTGGCCCACGCGGTGCTGATCGCCCGGGAGTTCCTGGGCGAGGACGACTTCGTGATGTACCTCGGCGACAACTTCATCGTGGGCGGCATCACCTCGCTGGTGGAGGAGTTCGCGGCCGAGCGCCCCGACGCGCGGATCCTGCTGACCCGGGTGTCCGACCCGACGGCGTTCGGCGTCGCGGAGCTGGACACGGACGGGCAGGTGGTCGGTCTGGAGGAGAAACCGGAGAAGCCCAAGAGCGACCTCGCGCTCGTCGGGGTGTACCTCTTCGGTGCCGCCGTCCACGACGCCGTACGGGCCATCCGGCCGTCCGACCGAGGCGAGTTGGAGATCACGGACGCCATCCAGTGGTTGATCGACGGGGGGCACGACGTGCGGTCCACCGTGATCTCCGGCTACTGGAAGGACACCGGCAACGTGCAGGACATGCTGGAGGTGAACCGCTCGGTCCTGGAGGGGCTGGAGGCGCGGAACGACGGCACCGTCGACGCCGGGAGCGAGCTGATCGGCCGGGTGCGGGTCGAGGCGGGTGCCCGGGTGTGCGGATCGCGCGTGGTCGGTCCCGCGGTCATCGGCGCGGGCACCGTGATCAGTGATTCGTATGTCGGCCCCTACACCTCCATAGGGGAGAACTGCCTGGTGGAGGACACCGAGATCGAGTTCTCCATCGTTCTGGGGGAGTCCCGCCTCGACGGGGTGCGGCGCGTCCAGGCGTCCCTCATCGGCCGCAACGTGAGCGTCACTCCGGCCCCCCGGACGCCGGCAGCCCACCAACTCATCGTCGGCGACTACAGCAAGGTGCAGATTTTCTCATGACGCGGATCCTGGTGACCGGCGGCGCGGGCTTCATCGGCTCGCACTACGTCCGCACCCTGCTCGGTCCGGACGGCGACCCCGGTGTGACGGTCACCGTGCTGGACCTCCTGACGTACGCGGGCAATCCCGCCAACCTCGACGCGGTGCGCGGCAGTGACCGGTTCGCGTTCGTGCGGGGCGACATCTGCGACGCCCCGCTCGTCGACGATCTGGTGGCCGCGCACGACCAGATCGTGCACTTCGCCGCGGAATCGCACGTCGACCGCTCGATCCTGGACGGTGCCGGCTTCGTGCGCACCAACGTCGTCGGGACGCACACCCTGCTCGACGCCGCTGTACGCCACGGGCCGAAGGTCTTCGTGCACATCTCCACGGACGAGGTCTACGGATCGATCGACAGCGGCTCCTGGCCGGAGAGCCAGGCGCCGGCGCCCAGCTCGCCGTACTCCGCGGCGAAGGCGTCCAGCGATCTGCTGGCCCTCGCCCACCATCGCACCCACGGGCTCGACGTCCGCGTGACCCGCTGCTCCAACAACTACGGCCCCCACCAGTTCCCGGAGAAGGTCATCCCGCTGTTCATCACCCGGCTGCTGGACGGCGGCCGGGTGCCGCTCTACGGGGACGGCGGCCATGTCCGGGACTGGCTGCACGTCGACGATCATGTCCAGGGCATCGAGCTGGTCCGCACCGGCGGACGGGCGGGCGAGATCTACCACATCGGGGGCGGCACCGAACTGACCAACCGGGAGCTGACCGGGCTGCTGCTGGAGGCGTGCGGCGCCGACTGGTCCCGCGTAGACGCCGTCGAGGACCGCCCGGGCCACGACCGCCGCTACTCCGTCGACTGCCGCAAGATCACCGAGGGGCTCGGTTACCGCCCCCGGAAGGACTTCACCCGGGGGCTCGCCGAGACGGTGGCCTGGTACCGGGAGCACCGCTCCTGGTGGGAGCCGCTCATCCGCCGGACCCCGTCGCTCGCGAGCCGGCGGCCGCGCGCCGGATCGCGTCCAGCAGGTCCGCCTGGGCCAGCGTCTCCGGTACGTCGGGCGGGGTGAGGGTGCCCTCCCGCACCGCCCGGGTGAAGCGGGACAGTGCCGCCGCCACCTGGTCCTCTGCGGGCAGCCGCACCGTGCGGGTGCCCGACGCCCGCTCCACGACGATCTCCGGTTCGAGGTCGGCCGGCGGGGTGAAGGCGCGGTCCACGCGGAGGCGGCCCTCGCTGCCCCACACCTCGTACTCCGATCGGTAGGCGTGGTCCATCCCGAAGGTCAGCTGCGCGCTCACGCCGTCGGGGCGGTGAAGCAGTGCGGCGCCGGAGGTCTCCACCCGGCGGCCCGGCGCGGTGGACAGCACGGCGCCGGCCACCCGCAGACCCACGCCCAGCAGATGCACCGCGGCCCGCACGGGATACAGGCCGATGTCGGCCAACGCGCCGCCCCCCAGGTCGGGTTGGTGGCGGATGTTGTCGTCGCCGGGGGCGGGAACGGTGAACGCCGCGTGCAGCGCCCGGGGCGCGCCGATCGCGCCGTCGGCGATCAGGGCGCGTACGGCCGCGTGCCGTCCGTGGTGGACGAAGAGCACGTTCTCGCGCAGTACGAGACCCTTCCCGGCGGCCCGCGCCAGCAGGGTCCGGGTGGTCGCCGGGTCGGTTGTCAGGGGCTTCTCCGCCAGGACGTGCTTGCCTGCGTCGAGGGCCGCCGCCACCCACTCGGCGTGCAGCGCCACGGGCAACGGTACGTACACCGCGTCCACCGACGGGTCGGCCAGGAGACGGTCGTATCCGGACACCGGGCGGGCGCCGTGGGCGGCAGCCACCTCGGCGGCGCGGGCCTGGCAGCGGCTGGCGACGGCGGCGATCTCGATGTCCGCGGCGACGGCCATCGCGGGGAGCATCCGGCGCCGGGCGATGTCGGCGCAGCCCAGCACCCCGAAGCGCAGCGGTCGGGTCATGTGCGTGCCTTCCGGTCGTGTGGTGGCGGCTCCCGCGGTCCGGGGCCCGGGTGCCCCGAGTCTGGGCGCGGGTGCTCGACCCCAGGTCGAGCTGGGCTCAAGAGGGTGCGGCCACACTGCCGGGGGTGATCCGGGGCGGCCACCACCGTGTGGGCGAGGTGGTTCCGGGCGCCGGCCCGGCCCGCCGGGTACCGCAGCAATCGACGGGAGACCCTCGTGTTCGCCGACACCGCCTCGTTCCACCGCTGGTTCGACCGACGGCGCCGGGCCCATGCGTACCGCGTGACCCGGGTCCCGCTCGACCGGCTCGACGGATGGTCGCCGGCGGACGGCTCGGGCGACCTCCGCCACCGCAGCGGAGGGTTCTTCTCCGTCCGGGGACTTGACGTCACCTGCTCGGGCCGGGCCGTCGACGCGTGGCAGCAGCCCATCATCGCGCAGCCTGAACACGGCATCCTGGGCATCCTGGTGAAGGAGTTCGACGGGGTCCCGCACTGCCTGTTGCAGGCGAAGATGGAGCCCGGCAACGTCAATCTGGTGCAGCTGTCGCCGACGGTGCAGGCCACCAGGAGCAACTACACCCGGGTGCACGGCGGCCGGCCCGTCCCCTACCTCGACCACTTCATCGCGCCGCGCCGGGGGCAGATCCTCTCCGACGCGCTCCAGTCCGAGCAGGCCGCCTGGTTTCTCGCCAAACGCAACCGCAACATGATCGTCCGGACCGATGAGGACGTCCCGGTCCTGGAGGACTTCTGCTGGCTCACCTTCGACCGGATCGCCGAACTCCTCCACCACGACGACCTGGTCAACATGGACACCCGCACGGTCCTGTCCGGTGCCACCTGGCTGCGCCGTCCGGTGGCGGCAGCGGCGGGCGAGGACTCCTTCGACGCCGCACTGGCCCGATCCTGGCAGCCCGGGGCGCCCGCCCGTCACACCACCGCCGAGCTGCTGAGCTGGTTCACCGAGGCGAAGGCCGGGTGCACTCTGCAGCGGCGGCTGGTCCCGCTGGCCGGTATCGAGGGCTGGTCGCTGCGCGACGGCATGATCTCCCATGACAGGGGGCGGCACTTCACCGTCATCGGCGTCCGTGTCGAGGCACCCAACCGCGAGGTGAGCGGCTGGTCGCAGCCGCTGTTCGCGCCGCGCAGCCAGGGCGTCGTGGCGTTCCTCGCCCGGCGGGTGAGGGGCGTCCTGCATCTGCTGGTGCAGGCGCGGGTCGAGACCGGGGCGCTGGACCGCGTCGAGATGGCGCCCACCGTGCAGTGCCAGCCCGCCGACTATGCCGCCACGACGCTGGGCGGGCTCGGCGCCGCCGCCCGGCCGCCGTTCCTGGACGTGGTGGAGGCCGCGGCGCCCGGGAGCATCCGGTTCGACACCGTCCAGTCCGAGGAGGGCGGGCGGTTCCACCATGCCCGCAGCCGGTATCTGCTCGTCGAGGCCGACGACGGCTTTCCGGACGAGGTGCCGCCCGGTTATGCGTGGATGACGATGCGTCAGCTCATGACGTTCGTGCAGCACGGGAACCACCTCAACGTGGAGGCGCGTTCCCTGCTGACCCTGCTGGGGTTCCTGCCCGAGGACCACGCCGCCGCACGGCGCCGCCCGGTGGCCGCTCGCGTGTGAGCGGCCACCGGGCGGCGGCCGCGGCGTCAGCATCCCGCGTGGGTGGCGCGGCGGCGCTCCTCGGCGAGGGCGAGGCAGTCCTCGTATCGCGGGAGCAGGCCGCGCGCCGTGGCCTCGGCGAGGCTCGGCGCGGCGGCGTCCCGGTCCGAGAGCGTGAAGCGCCCCCGGTCCGGCCAGGGCAAGCCGAGCGCCGGGTCGAGCGGGTCGACCGCCTGCTCCAGCTCGGCCCGGTACGGCGTCGACACCAGGTACGACATCACCGTGTCGTCCTCCAGGGAGAGGAAGGCGTGGCCCACCCCGTCCGGCAGGTACACGCCTCGGAACGACTCGGCGTCCAGCTCGACGGTGTCGAGGGCCCCGAAGGTGGGGGAACCCGACCGCAGGTCCACCACCACGTCCTTGGCCCGGCCGCGGACGCAGTTGACGAACTTGGCCTGGCCGGGAGGGGCGGTGGTGAAGTGCACGCCCCGCACGACGCCCCGGGCCGAGCGGGTGTGGTTGGTCTGGGCGAGCGGCATACGGTGCCCCACCGCCCGGACGATCGCCTCGTCCTGGAGCGGCGAGACGAACATGCCCCGCCGGTCCCGGTACACCCGAGGGGTGAACAGGAAGCAGCCGGCGACCGCCAGTTCACGGACGTCCGCGGTGGGGGTGGCAAACGTCCTGGGGGCGGTCGGTGCGGGACCTGCGGGGCGGAAGGGGCCGGTCATCTGTCCTCCTGGGAGCTGATGTGCCATCGCGCCCCGAGTCTGCGGAACCGCCCTGGAGCATCGGTCGACGACCACGCCGCGCCGGCGGTAAACCGGCCATCCCGCCCGGCTGTTCGGGAACACGGCGGCCCCCGCCGTCGTTCACAGCACTCCGACAGAACCAGCACTTCCACAGGACCGGTACTCCGACAAACGGCAGTTCGATGGACCCAGCCAGGAGAAAACAGAACGCATGGTGTGGATGGCACGCGAAGAGGCGGAACTGCTGGCGCAGTACGCGGTCGTGTTCGAGCCGGGCGACCCGGCGCGGACGGGTCGCGTCGTCTTCTGGGACCCGGCGGGCGGCGCCCCGCCACCCGGCCCGGCCACGGGCGAGCAGGGCGCGGCCGAGCTGGTGGCACCCGGCGGCGCGGCGGGGGAGGTGACCCTGCGCCGGGTGCCCGTCCTGCGGCTGCCCCTCGCCGACGCCCTCCCCGCCCTGATGCTCGCCCGTGGCCGGGCCGGCACCGGCGCCCACCGGGCGGCGGCGTTCTGGGGCGGCGCGCTGGCACTGGGGCTGCACCTGACCGCCCGCGAGCGCCTGTTGCCCGGCGTCTCCGCCGGCGGGTACGACGCCTGGCGGGCCGGGCCCCTCGACCCTGAGGACGCCAGGCGGCTGCGAGAGCTGGCCGAGGCCGCGCCCGCCGAGGCTTTCGCGGCGCCGGGTACCGACCCCGCGGAGCTGGTACGCGCCTTCGCCGACGCGGTCGCCGACACCCTGCCGCGCACCGCGGCGGCACCCGCCGCCACGGGCCGGGACGCGTTCGCGGCCACCGCGCCGCAGCACGTGCCCCACCTGCGGAGGTGGGCCGAGGAGATTTCCGCCGGACTCGACTCCGGTGTCCGGGTTTCCCTGCGGATCGAGCTGGCCGCGGACGGCGGGCGGCCGCCCGTCCCCCACCTCGTGCCCCGGGCCCACAGCCTCGCCCACCCGGATCTCGCCCTCGACGCGGACGAGCTGTTCCGCAGCGCCGACCACGCGCTCGGCCCGCGCGCCCAGGCCGAGACGGTCCTCGCCCTCCGCCGGGCCGCCGGTGTGTGGCCGCCGCTGGAGCGGCTGATCCCGGTGCCCGGCCGGCTCGTCCTCGACGATGCGGAGGTCCGGGAGCTGCTCTCGGGTGCCGCCCACCGGCTGGCCGCCCAGGGCGTCGACGTGGTCTGGCCGAAGGACGCCGCGCGGGCGCTGACCGCCCGGGTGGTGGTCGGCGCCGACCGCGAACCGCCCGCCGAACTCCGCTCCTTCTTCGGTGGTGACGGCACCGTCGGCATGCGGTGGCGGATCGAGCTGGACGGGGAACCACTCACCGACGTGGAGACCGCCGCCGTCGCGGAGGACGGTCGGGCCGTGGTGCGGCTGCGTGGCCGCTGGGCCCTCGTCGACGCCGCCCTGTCACGCAAGGCGCGCGAGCCGGAACTGCCGCCGCTGACCGCGATCGAAGCCCTCGCCGTGGCGCTGACCGGCTACGCCGAGGTGGGGCAGGAGCGCATCCGGGTCGCCCCCGGGCCCTGGCTGGACGCCCTGCGCCGGTGCCTGGCCGCCCCCGACGACGGCGGCGCGCCCCTGGCACAGCCGGCGGCGCTCACCGCCACCCTGCGCGACTACCAGCTGCGCGGTCTGCGCTGGCTGGAGCGGGTCACCGCGCTCGGCCTCGGCGGCTGCCTCGCCGACGACATGGGCCTGGGCAAGACCGTCCAGCTGATCGCCCTGCACCTGGTCCGCCAGGAGCACACGCACAGCCGGGGCCCCACGCTGGTGGTCTGCCCCGCCTCGTTGCTCGGCAACTGGGAGCGCGAGGTGAGCCGGTTCGCCCCGGGCACCCCCGTGCGGCGCTACCACGGCCCCGGCCGGGCGCTCGACGGCGCCGCCGACGGCTTCGTCCTCACCACGTACGGCACCATGCGCCTGGACGCGGGGGAGCTCGCCGGGCAGCGCTGGGGACTGGTGGTCGCCGATGAGGCCCAGCATGTGAAGAACGCCCGCTCCGGTACGGCGAGGGCGCTGCGGCACATCCCCGCGCAGGCGCGGATCGCGCTCACCGGCACCCCGGTCGAGAACAGCCTCGCCGAGCTGTGGTCGATCCTCGACTGGACCACCCCCGGGCTCCTCGGCGGGTACGGCCGCTTCCGCCGCCGCTGGATCGCGCCCATCGAGGCGGAGCGCCGGGAGGGTGTCGAGGAACAGACGACCGCCCGCCTCCTCGCCGACCTGGTACGGCCTTTCCTGCTGCGGCGGCGCAAGACCGATCCCGGCATCGCGCCCGAACTCCCGCCCAAGACCGAGACCGACCGCCCGGTGGCGCTCACCGGCGAGCAGGAAGCCCTCTACCGTAAGCAGGTCGACGAGGTGATGGCCGAGATCCGGGCCGGCACGGGCATCGCCCGCAGCGGACTCGTCCTCAAGCTGCTCACCGGCCTGAAGCAGATCTGCAACCACCCGGCGCAGTTCCTCGGCGAGGAGGACGGGCTCCTGCCCGGGCGCTCCGGCAAGCTCGCTCTCCTCGACGAGTTGCTCGCCACCATCACCGCCGAGGACGGCGCGGCGCTGGTCTTCACGCAGTACGTCACGATGGGCCGGCTCCTCGAACGTCATCTGCGCGAACGCGGCGTCGAGGCGCGGTTGCTGCACGGCGGCACGCCCGTGGCCCGGCGGGAGGAACTGGTGCGGTCCTTCCAGGACGGCGCCTTCCCCGTCTTCCTGCTGTCCTTGAAGGCGGCCGGCACCGGCTTGAACCTCACCCGCGCCGACCATGTCGTCCACTACGACCGCTGGTGGAACCCGGCGGTGGAGGCACAGGCCACCGACCGCGCGTACCGCATCGGGCAGACCCGTCCCGTCCAGGTGCACCGGCTGATCGCCGAGGACACGGTCGAGGACCGCATCGCGCGACTGCTGGAGTCCAAGAAGGAGCTGGCCGACGCGGTGCTCGGTGCGGGCGAGCAGGCGCTGACGGAGCTGACCAACGCCGAACTGGCCAACCTTGTGGAACTGAGGAGCATGTGATGAGCGGGTCGGACAGCAGCCGGGCACGGGGTTTTCCCGCCTTCCCGGCCCGGCGGGGCGGACGCGTCCGCGGCCGCTCCTTCTGGGCGAAGTCCTGGGCCGGTGCGGTGGAGGACGCCTGGCCGGAGGAGGGGCCCTTGAAGGAGGGCCGGACCCTCGCACGCAGCGGGCGGATCGGCCCGGTCACCCTCGGCCCGGGGCGGATCGCGGCCGATGTGTATGGCGGTGAGGAAGCCTTCACCACCGTTCTCACGCCGCAGGAGCTGGACGACAACGCGTGGGAGCGGCTCTGGGAGCACTGCGCGGACCGGCCCGCCGTGACCGAGGCGCTGCTGGCAGGTGAGGTTCCCGAGGAGCTGCTGGAGGCGGCGGAGGACGCGCGGGTGGGGCTGCTGCCCGGCTACGCGGACCTGGGCGCGGAGTGCGACTGTGACGGTCTCGACCACCCCTGCCCCCATGCCACGGCCCTGGGCTACCAGGTGGGGTGGCTGCTCGACGAGGATCCGTGGCTGCTGCTGCTCCTGCGTGGCCGGGACGCCGAGAGCGCCCTGGAGGAGCTGAAGTGCGCCGTGCTGTTCCAGGCGATGACCGGGACGGCGGGGGATGAGGACGACGAGGGGCCGGACGACGAGGACGGGACGGCCGGACCGGAGCCGGGTGCCGGGGCCGGGCCGGACGACCGCCTCTGGGAGGCCAACCGGCAGGCCTATGACCGTCCCGCCGTCCCGCTGCCACCGCTGCCGCCGCTGCCCGGGCCGCTGCAGCGTTCCGGCGCCCCGGTCACCGGCATCGGGGCCGACCCCCTGGAGGTGCTCGCCGCGGACGCCGCCGTCCGGGCGCGGGAGCTGCTCGCCGCGCTCCTCACCTCCGCCACGGAGCCGCCCCCGCCCCTGAACGGGTGGCAGGACACCGTACGGCTCGCCGCCACCCACCCCGACCCGCGCGTACGGGCCCGGCTGCGGGAGTCCTGCGGTGATCCGGATGGGCTGGACCGGGCTGCGGCCGCCTGGCGCACCGGCGGCCGGGCCGGCCTGGAGGTCCTGGAGGAGTGCTGGGCTCCGTCCGAGCAGGAGACGGCCCGGGCCCGTACCGCGCTGCTGGCCGCCTGGGACGAGGCGGAGGCCGGGGAGCCGTCGCCGTTCACGGCGGACGGCAACCGCTGGACCCTGACCGGTCGCGGCCTCCAGCTGCGGCAGGGCCGCGACGGACGGTGGTACCCGTACCGCCGCACGTCCGGCGTCTGGTGGCCGGCGGGCGCCCCCGACACCGACCCGTCGTCGGCCCTGGCCGAACTGCTGGAGCCGGCAAGTCCGGCGGATCCGGTGGGGGACGCCTGACCGCCCGCCTTCCGTACCGCCACCGACCGCGCCCGGTCCCTGCCGCAGGGGCCGGGCGCGGCCGTTCTCCCCGCTCCCCCACCGCCCCAGGTGGCGTAGAGCATGGCTCGAACGAGCCTCCAGACGGTGCGACCACGATCGTGTCGTCACGGACCCCCGCCTCATCAGGGAGAACCGCCATGTCACATGCCCAGGCCATCAAGGAGTTCCTCGTCGGTGAGTTTCTGCCCGACGTGCCCGCGGGCGAGTTGGCCGACGACCAGGATCTGCTCGCGGACGGGATCATCGACAGTCTCGGGCTGCTCAAGGTGATCGCCTGGCTGGAGGACACCTACGCCCTCAATACCGACGACACCGAGCTGGACCCGGAGTCGTTCCGGTCCGTCGCCGCCATCGACGCGTTCGTCGTACGGGCGAAGGCCGCCGCAGCCGGGGCGGAGGCCGCCTAGTCATGCACCCCGCCGTCACCGCCCTGCTCACCCGGGACCGGCCGGTGGAACCGCACGAATGGCGGTCCCTGTGGGAAGGGCTCCGGGACGGCACGCTGCGCCGGGGGGAGAGCGTGGCGCTGCTCGCGTCGCTCGCCACCCGGATGCCGTGCCGCACCGGCCTGACGGGGCTGCTCGACTCGCTCGCCGAACGCCGCCCTCAGCCGCCCTCCGGGGCGTTCCGCGACGCCGTCAACATCGTCGGCACCGGAGGCGGCCCGCGCACCCTCAACCTCTCCACGGCAGCCGCGTTCGTCGCGGCGGCCATGGGCGTCCGCGTGGTGAAGACCGGCTCGCGCGCCCACACCTCGGCCCTCGGTTCCCACGACCTCCTCGACCGCCTGGGCATCGCGACGACGACGTCGTACGACCAGACTCTGGACACCTTGGACCGCTGCGGCCTCGCCTTCCCGGGCGCCTTCGTCTACCCCGAGGAGATCGTGTGGCTCGCCCGCAGCGTGCTGCCGATGGACTTCCGCCGCCTGGGCCGTTTCGTGAACGCCATGGGGCCCTTCCTCGCCGACATGCCGGTGGCCGCCCAGCTCACCGGGGTCTCGGACCCGCGCCTGCACACCGGGCTGCGCCACGCCGCCGCGCACACCGCGCACCGCACCGGCCGGACGGTGTGGCTGTGCGGCAACGACGCGGGCGCCGACGAACTGCTCGGCTTCGCCCCGAACCGCCTGCACACCTTCGCCAAGGGCAGCGAGGACGCGTTCACCCTCGACCCGGCCGCCCTCGGCCTGCGCGGCGGTGGCCTGGCAGACCTCCGGCCGGGTCCCGATCCGGTGGCCGGCTTCCGGGCGCTGCTGGCCGGCGACGGCCACCCCGCGGCCGAGGACACCGTCTGCCTCAACGCGGCCGCGCTCGCCGTCGCCGCCCACGCCACCGGCGACTGGCCCGAGGCGCTGCGTGCCGCCCGCAGTGCCCTGCGCGACGGCGCCGCGCTCGCCTTGCTCGGCCGGCTGTGCGCCACGGCGCCGGCCCCGGCCTGACACCCCCCGACCGGGCCCGCCGGCCCCCGCGGCACCGACGCCGCACCGCCGGGCCCTGACCCCTCACCGAAAGGACCGACCGACATGATCGTCCGCAAGCTCGACGACGTCACCAGCGTCGAATGGGGCAACGGCGTCAGCCGCCGCTTTCTCACCGAGGCCGACGGCGTCGGCTACACCGTCACCGACACCGTGGTGCGGGCAGGCACCAAGTCCCGCCTGGAGTACCGCAATCACCTGGAGAGCTGCTACTGCATCGACGGCAGCGGAGAGGTGATCGACGGCGACGGCGTCTCCCACCCGATCACCCCCGGCACGCTCTACGCGCTGGACCGCCACGACGCCCACTGGCTGGTGGCCGCCCCGCACGAGGACCTGCGCCTGGTGTGCATCTTCACCCCCGCGCTCCGCGGCGATGAGGCGCACAACCTCGACTCCGCCGATTTCTCGCACTACTGACGGTCACCCGGGACGGGCCCGCTGCCGTGCGGGGACCGCTCCCGGCGCCGGGGGCGGCCGCCGGCCCGGCCCCCGCGCCGCCGGCAAGGCCGTGCCGGCCGGCGGCGCCACGGCCTCGCAGCCCGCGCGGCGAAGACCCACACCACCGACACCACCGACAGCATGGAGCTAGGCGTGACAGTTCTGGTGACAGGAGCGACGGGAGCGGTCGGCCGCCATGTGGTCGACGGCCTCCTCGCCGCCGGCGCCCCCGTACGGGCCCTGACCCGGCGCCCGCAGGAGGCCGGTCTCCCCGCCGGCACCGAGGTGTACGAAGGAGATCTGACGCGGCCGCACACGCTCACCGCGGCCCTGGCGGGGGCGGAGCGGCTCTACCTCTTCCCGGAGCCGGGGACGGCGCGTGAGGTGGTGGCCCTGGCGAAGCGGGCCGGGGTGCGGCGCATCGTCGTGCTCTCCTCCTCGTCGGTGCTCGACACCTCCGGGGACAACCACAGCGGTGCCCACCACGCCGCGGTGGAGCGGGCGGTCGAGGAGTCCGGGCTGGCGGCGACCTTCGTCCGCCCGGACGAGTTCGCCAACAACATCCTGTGGAAATGGGGGCATTCGCTCCGCACGGAGGGCGTGGTCCGGGGCCCGTACGCCGGGGCGCGGCGCGTCCTGATCCACGAGGCGGACGTCGCCGACGTGGCGGTGGCCGCTCTCCTGGAGGACGGCCACGAGGGACAGGCGTACCACCTCACCGGGCCCCAGGCCCTGACACAGGCGGAGCAGGCCGCGGCCCTCGCCGCGGCGAGGGGCGCCCCCGTCGCCTTCGAGGAGATCAGCCCCGACGCGGCGCGCGCGGAGCTGGGCCGGTTCATGCCGGGGCCGGTGGTCGAGATGGTGCTCGGATATCTCGCCGACGCGCTCGTCCACCCGCCCGTGCCGCTCGACACCGTACGGCGGGTCACCGGCCGGCCCGCCCGCACCTTCGCCCGGTGGGCCGCCGACCACGCCACCGACCTCATACCGCACTCCCGGAGAGGGACCACATGACCGCGGACGCCGCCCACCGGACCGCCAACGCCCGGATCATGATGACCGGCAGCGGGGCCCCCGAGACGCGGCTGGTGTCCTGCCGGGACCCGCGCCCGGTGCCCGGCCGCGGCAAGGTCGTCGTCCAGGTCGAGGCCGCGGGCGTCTCCTACGCCGAGGTGCAGATGCTCCGGCGCCTCCACCCCTTCCCACCCCGCTTCCCGTTCGTGCCGGGCTACGACCTGGTGGGCCGGATCGTCGCGGCGGGCTCGGATGTCACCCGCTGGCGCGTCGGCGACCGCGTCGCGGCGATGCCCCGGCACGGCGCCTGGCAGGAGTACGTCGAGACGTCCGCGAAGACCCTGGCGGCCGTACCGGAGCACCTGGACGCGGCCGTCGCCGTCGCGCTGGTCACCAACGGCGTGACCTCCCACGAGATGCTGCACCGGCTGGCCGCGCTGGGCCCCGGCGACACCGCGCTGGTGCACGGCGCGAGCGGCGGGGTGGGCACCCTCCTCACCCAACTCGCCGTCCACCACGGCGTACGCGTCCTCGGCACGGCTTCGCCGGCCAAGCACGACGCCGTCCGCGCCTTGGGCGCCGAACCTCTCGACTACCGGACGCCCGACCTGCCGTCCGCAGTGCGGGAGCTGGTGCCGGGCGGTGTCCAGGCGGTCTTCGACCACATCGGCGGGCGGGGGCTCGACGCCGGCTGGGCGATGCTCGCCGACGGCGGCACCCTGGTCTCCTTCGACTCGTCGGTGGCCGGGTACCGCCCCGGCCAGTGGTTCAGGCCGCACGTTCCGGCGCTGCGCCGCACCGCGGTGCGCTGGGCGGCCCGCACCTTCAAGCTCACCTCCGGCCGTCGCCAGTGCATGTACTACGTCAAGCCCGGCGCGGGCTTCGACGCCGCCCTCGCCGCCCTGTTCCGCCTGGTCGACGAGGGCGTCCTCAGCCCGCGGATCGCGGCCCGCCACCCGCTGGACGACGCCGCGGGCGCCGTCCGCGCGCTCCTCGACGGCACCACTGTCGGCAAGCACGTCCTGATCCCGTGACCCACCCACCCGTTGAGAGGAACCCGTCATGACCGCATCTGTCACCCCCGCGCCCGCCCACACGTCCGTGCACGAACGCAACAAGGAGCTGGCGCTCTCCATGGTCGCCGCCTGGAACCGGGGTGAGCTGGAGGGCATCACCCGCCACTGGTCCCCCGACATCCAGCACTTCTCCGAGGACCGGCCCGTCGATTCCCGCCGGATGGTCGCCGCGATGCGCGGCGGGCTCGCCGCCTTCCCCGGTCTGCGGCTGGAGTGCCGCAGCATCGTCGCCGAGGGCGACCGGGTGATCCTCCGCATCACGGTGACCGCCACCCACGGCGGCGACTTCCTGGGCAAGAAGGCCACCGGCCGGAAGGTCACCTGGTACATGCTGGAGGAGCTGCGGTTCGACGACGCGGGGCGGGTCATCGAGCACTACGACGTCTTCAACTACCTGCCGATGCTCAAGGAGCTGGGCTTCGTCGACGCCGACGTCATGTGAGGTACCCGCACACGTCCCGGGGCCGGAACCGCCACCACGGTTCCGGCCCCGGGACGTGTGCGGGTCAGCCGGCCGCGGCCGTCGGGACGGCGCCCTTCAGATAGTCCGCAAAGGTCAGCAGCCCCGGGTGGAGCGCGCGGAGCGCCGGGATGTCCGCGCGGTACCCATGCTCCTGGAACCACTCGAACATCAGCGAGATCTCCGGGGCGTTGGGGATGTGCGGGCTCGCGGCCACCGTGTCGAGCGAAAGCTCCTCGAACCGTGCCGGGCGGCCGCTGTGCGCCGCGAAGGCGGCGGCCACCTCGGTGGCCGTCAGTTCGTCGCCCGCCAGCTCCAGCGCCCGGCCCAGATAGACGTCCGGCCGGTCGAAGGACTCCGCCGCGAAGAAGCCGATGTCCGCCACGGCGACGAACTGCACGCGGGTGCCGGGCCGGAGCGCCAGCCGCACCACCAGCGTTCCCTCCTCGGTGGACGGCCCGTTCGCCGCGAAGTTGTCCATGAAGAACGCCGGGCGCAGCACCGTCGTCGGCACCCCGAGCTCCGCCAGGTACCGCTCGATGTGCCGCTTGGAGTCGAAGTGCGGTACGCCGCTGTGGCGTTCGGCGCCGCCCACCGAGCTGTAGACCACGTGTGCCACGCCGGTGTCCCGCGCGGCCCGGGCCACCGCGCGGCCCTGGCGGACCTCGCCACCGAGCCCCTGCGGCGTCATGAAGTTCTGCACGGAGAACACGCCGTGCACGCCGGTCATGGCCGCCCGCAGCGACGCCTCGTCGTCCAGGTCGCCGCGGACCAGCCGGACGCCCTCGGCCGCCAGCGCCCGGGCGGCCGCCGACCGGGGGTCGCGCACCAGCGCCGCGGTGGTCCGGCCGCGCCGCACCAGCTCGCGCGCGGTGGCCCCGCCTTGTTGACCGGTCGCCCCGAGCACCAGGACGGTGCCGGTCGTCTCGTTCGTCATCGCCTGCCCCTCAGCCGAACAGGGCCGCGTTGGCGGCGGCCCACTCCTGGTACGGGCGCGGAGCGCGGCCCGTCAGTTCCTGTACGGCCGCCGTGGGCCGCGCCCAGGGCACCTGCGGGCTGCGCAGGGCGGCGACGTTGCCCACAGCGGCCGCCCGGTCTCCGCCCAGGCGCGTGAAGATCTCCACGACCTCCATGGCCGGCGCCACGGAGAACGTCAGCTCGCGGCCGAGCACCCCGCTCAGGATGCGGGCCTGCTCCTCGGAGGTCAGCACCTCCGGGCCGGTCAGCAGATGCGTCCCGCCGCGGGGGCCGGCCCCGGTGAGCGCCGCGACGGCGCACGACGCGATGTCGTACTCGTCGACCGGCGCCCCGGGGTTGTTGCCGATCCAGTCGCGTACCTCGCCCCGCTCCCGGACTGTCTCGGCCCACCAGGTGGTGTTGGCGTGGAACGGGCCGGGACGCAGGACGGTCGTGGTCACGCCGGCGGCGGTGAACGCCTCCTCCGCAGCGCGGTGTTCGTCGGCGATGGCGTGCGGCAGCGGGTGCTCCAGGCTCGCCGACGACAGCAGCACCACATGCCCGGTGCCGGCCGCGGCGGCCGCCGCGGCGACGTTGCGGGCCCCGGCGGACACCTCGCCGGAGAGCACGACGAGCGCCTGGGTGACGCCCTCGAAAGCGGCGGTGAGGGACGCCGGATCGGATACGTCGCCACCGACGGGCTCGACGCCCTCGGGGAAGTCGGCCTGACCGGGCCTGCGGGTCAGCGCCCGCACCCGGTGACCGAGGCCGGACAGTTGCCGTACGGCTTCCCGGCCCACCTTGCCGGTCGCTCCGGTGACAAGAATCATGGTTCAGTCCCTCCAGCCGCCGGGCTCGGGCCACGGCGACCCCAGCTGCCGGTAGGTGCCCTGGTAGTCGGGCCAGTCACGGTGGTCGCGGATCTTGCCGTCGACGAAGCGGATCAGGTGGGTCTGCTCACCGGAGAAACGGCGGCCGGTCGGCGCCATCCCCACGAGGTCGCCGACGTGGCGGCCGTACAGGACGAGCTGGGCCCGCACCCAGTCACCGCGCTCCTCCAGCGCCACCTCCTCCAGATGCGCCTCCTGCGAGAACGTCATCCGGAGCCACTTCACGGCCATCGCGAAGGCATCCGGGCCCCGCAGGTCCATGTGCTCCAGCGACGCCGGATTCAGATATTCCGGGTGGATGAACTCCGCGACGTCGCCGGTTTCGCCGGTGTTGTACGCCGCCACCATGCGGCGCACCGCGGCTATTTGACTGCTCATGAATTCCTCCGTCGGATTTCCGCCCGCATTCCGGGGCGGTTCGATGCTGAGGGATATCCCGTAGTTTCGCGTCTGCCGGGCGGGCGGGCAACCACGGAATTGCCCCGCTCCACCGGTACTCGAATTCTTTTCCAGCGATAGTGCGCGGCCTGTCCAGATCATGGTGGTGCACGCGTGCAGCAGCTTTTTCCGGCACCCCGAGAGACCAGGAGTCGACCGTGCAGACCACGAACACCTACAAGACGAAAGTCACCGCCGCCTTCAACGGCGCCGCAGCCACCTACGACCGGCTGGGCGTGGACTTCTTCACCCCGATGGGCAGGCGCCTGGTGGAACGGGCCGCACCGGGCCCCGGGCAGCGGCTGCTCGATGTCGGCTGCGGGCTCGGCGCCACCCTGCTGCCGGCCGCCCGCGCGATCGGGCCCGAGGGATACGCGCTCGGTATCGACATCGCCGAGGCGATGATCACCGAGGCCCGCCAGGAGGCGGAGCGCCAGGGCATCGGCAACGTCGACCTGCGGGTCATGGACGGCGAACACCCCGAGCTGCCAGAGCGCTCCTTCGACCTCGTGCTCGGCAGCTACAGCCTGATCTTCCTGCCCGACGCCCGTGCGGCGCTCGCCCGGTACGCGCGCCTGCTGCGCGACGACGGCCGGATCGCCTTCACCAGCCCGGTCTTCCGCCGCGACACCTTCCCCTTCCTGCCGCCGCTCTTCAGCCGCTGGGTCCCGATCTCTCTCCTCGATCACCTGCCCTCCGCCTGGCACCCCGAGCAGCTCCACCGCCAGCTGCACTCCTGGCTGGAGGAGCCGGGCGATCTCGAGGCGGCACTGCACACCGCCGGATACACCGAGGTGGAGATCGCCGACGAGGTGGTCGAGATGACCGCACGGTCCGGTGAGGCGTGGGTCGACTGGTCGCACACCCAGGGCATGCGGTTGCTGTGGCAGCACCTGCCGCAGGCGGAGGCCGAGGCGCTGCGCACCCGGCTGATCACCTCTCTCGACGCCCTGCGCGGTGCCGACGGCATCATCCGCATCGACGTCCCGGTCCGGTATGTGACGGCGTCCGTCGACCGCTGAGATCGGCCTTGTACGGAGAATGGCCCCGGGCTTCCCGGGGCCATTCTCCGTACGGCGTGCCGCCCGCGGTCAGGTCACGGAGAGCGCGCCGTCCACCGCGAGCACCGTGCCGTTGGCGTACCCGGCCTCCGGCCGTGCCAGCTGCACGATCCACCAGGCGACCTCCTCCGGCCGGCCGACCCGGGCCGCCGGGATCCGCTCCGCCATCTGCGCCAGGAACCCCTCGTACGCCTCCCGGGGCATCCCGGCGCGCACCCCGACGCCCGTGTCGACGACGCCCGGGGCGATGCCCACCGTGCGGATGCCACGCGGTGCCAGCTCCACGGCCCAGGTGCGGGTCAGGAAATCCAGCGCCGCCTTGGACATGCCGTACACGGAATTTTCCGGCCAGGCGCGGCGGCCGAGCGCCCCGGCGGAGCCGACATTCACCACGACGCCGCTGCTTTCCTCCAGCGCGTCCAGTGCGCGTTGCGTCAGAAATACCGGGGCGAGGAGATTGGTGCCGATCTGGGCCCGGACGGTTTCCGGCTCCAGGGTGGCGAGTGCGCCGAATCCGGGATGCGCGGCATTGTTCACCAGAACATCGATACGGCCGAATTCCCGTAGCGCGGTGGAGACGATGAGATCCGGTGCGCCGTCGTCGAGGACATCGGACACCACATAACGTATCCGGTCGTTCCGCCCGGCGGTCTCCCTGAGGGAGGTGGCGCTGCGTCCGGCGATCAGGACATGCGCACCGTCCTCGGCGAAGGTCTGGGCGGCGGCGGCCCCGATCCCGGTGCCGCCGCCGGTGATGACGACGGCCCGCGCCACATCCCCTGCGGGCGCCGGGCTCACGAGCACAGGGCGGTGTTGACAGCGCGGACGACCGCCTCCTCGGCCTCGACGCTGAAGTCCCTGTCGCCCAGCGTGAAGGACAGCTGGACACGCGCGTCGAGATCGCGCGTGGTGGCGGCGAAGGTGGAGTACCCGGGGATGCCGGAGCCGTGACCCCACAGGTCGAGGTCCTTGTCGTTGCCGAGCTTCATGATGCCCAGGCCGTAGCCGATGCCCATCGGGAGGTCCTCGATCATGTCCTCCGGCACCACGGTGGTCATCTCGGTGAACTCGGGCTCGTTCAGCAGCTTGCCGCTGAACAGGGCGGTGAAGAAGCGGTCGAGGTCGGCGGTGGTCGAGATGATCTCTCCGGCACAGCCGGCCTCGGACGGGTTCATCAGCGTGACGTCGACGGATTCGCCGCCTATCTGCATGTAGCCGTGGGCGTGCGGCCCGGGGATGTTCGGGTCGTCGCCGGGCAGGAACGTATCGGTGAGCCCGAGCGGCTCCAGGATCCGCTCGGTGATCTCGTCGCGGTAGGACCGGCCGGTCACCTTCTTGATGAGCAGGCCGATGACGAAGTAGTTCGTGTTGCAGTACGCGAACTTGCTGCCCGGCTCGAACTCCAGGGGCTTGGCCGCCGCGATGGCGACGAGGTCCTCCGGCTCGAAGTGCTTGTAGCGGTCCCTCAGGAAGCGGTCGCCGGGCTTCTGGAACGAGTCCATGTAGTTGTACAGCCCGCTGGTGTGCTGCATCAGCTGACGGATGGTGATCTTCTCGCCGTGCGGCAGCAGACCGGGAAGGTAGCTCTCCACGGTCCGGTCGAGGTCGATCCGTCCCTCGGCGACGAGTTGGAGAACCGCCACGGCGACGAACGGCTTGGTGATGCAGGAGATGCGGAAGCGGCCGTCGGCCGGGACGGGGCGGTCGGTGCCCAGCTCGGCGACGCCGGAGGTGACGACGAACGAGATGTCGCCCCGGGCGACGCGGAACTGCACGCCCGCCGCGCCCAGGGCGACGAGCTGGTCCGCGGCCTGCTGCACCGCCTGCTGAAGGGCCGTCTGCTCCGGCCGGCCTGTCGTCGTCTGCGTCATGTCGGGAGACCTCCACGGAAGTCGGTTCGGGATTCCTGTGCCTCGACGGTGTCCGCAGGGAATCGAGCGGTGCCCGGGCGCGGCTGGAGCCCGGCTCGCGCCGGTGGGAGCCGGGGGAGGTTCGAGTCGTTCTCCAGTTCGGTGGGTGAGGCTCAGGCACTACGAAGCCGCGCTCCGAGACCGCCCGCCGACCGGACACCGTGCCGGTGTGCCGCGGTGACGAGCCCGCCGGCGAGCGGCGGCCGCGCCCCTCGCCGTACCCGGCCCGGTCCGCCGGTGTGACGCGGCGCAGTCAGCTCACCTCTGGAGGACAACTGTGAGGCACAACCGATGAGGCGGGTCGTCATCACGGGGATCGGCATCGTGGCTCCCGGCGGCACGGGCGTCGCGCGATTCTGGGAACTGATCACCGCGGGGCGCACCGCCACCCGGGGCATCACCCTCTTCGACGCCTCCGCCTACCGCTCCCGCATCGCCGCCGAGGCCGACTTCGACCCGGCTGACCACGGCTTCACGCCCGACGAGGCCGAACGGCTCGACCGGGCCGCCCAGTTCGCCGTCGTCAGCGCCCGCGAGGCACTGGCCGACAGCGGGCTGGAGGACCTGGATCCGGTACGCACCGGCGTCACCCTCGGCAGCGCGGTGGGCTGCACCACCGGCCTCGACACCGAGTACGCGGTGGTCAGTGGGGACGGCAGCGCCTGGGAGGTCGACCACACCAAGGCGGTCCGGCATCTCTTCGACTACTTCGTGCCCAGCTCCATCGCGGCAGAGGTGGCGCGCACCGTAGGCGCCCACGGCCCCGTCTCGCTGATCTCCACCGGCTGCACCTCGGGGCTCGACTCCCTCGGACACGCCGTCGACCTCATCCGCGAGGGCAGCGCCGACGTGATGGTGGCCGGTGCGACCGAGGCGCCGATCTCCCCCATCACCGTGGCCTGCTTCGACGCCATCAAGGCGACCAGCCCGCGCAACGACGACCCGGCGACCGCCTCCCGGCCCTTCGACCGCACCCGCAACGGCTTCGTGCTGGGCGAGGGGTCGGCCGTGCTGGTCCTGGAGGAGTACGCGCGCGCCCGTCGGCGCGGCGCCCATGTCTACGCCGAGATCGCCGGGTTCGCCGGGCGCAGCAACGCGTACCACATGACCGGGCTGCGCTCCGACGGGGTGGAGATGGCCGAGGCGATCCGCGCCGCGCTCGACGAGGCGCGGCTGGACCCCACCGCCGTCGACTACATCAACGCCCACGGCTCCGGTACCAAGCAGAACGACCGGCACGAGACCGCCGCGTTCAAGCGCAGCCTCGGCGACCACGCCTACCGGACGCCCGTCAGCTCCATCAAGTCGATGATCGGTCACTCGCTCGGCGCCATCGGCTCCCTGGAGGTGGCGGCCAGCGCCCTGGCCATCGAGCACAACACCGTGCCACCGACCGCCAACCTCCACGAGGCCGACCCGGCCTGCGACCTCGACTACACCCCGCTGACCGCCCGCGAGCAGCGCACCGACACCGTGCTGAGCGTCGGCAGCGGCTTCGGCGGATTCCAGAGCGCCATCGTCCTGACCCGGCCGCGACCGCGGGAGGCAGCATGACCACGGCCACCCCCGCGCGGGCCGCGGCCCCGCGGCGCACCGGCGACGCCGTCATCACCGGCATCGGCGTCGCCGCGCCCAACGGGCTGACCACCGCCGCCTGGTGGGACGCGACGCTGCGCGGGGTGAGCGGCATCCGCCCGCTCACCCGCTTCGACGCGGCGCGCTACCCGGTGCGGCTCGCCGGCGAGGTCCCCGGCTTCGTCGACGAGGACCACCTGCCGAGCCGGCTGCTGCCGCAGACCGACCGGGTCACCCGGCTGTCGCTGGCCGCCGCCCAGGAGGCGCTCGACGACTCCGGTACCGGGCCTGCCGGGGAGCGGGAGTACGGCGTCGGCGTGGTCACGGCCAGCTCCGCCGGCGGCTTCGAGTTCGGGCAGCGGGAGCTGGAGGCGCTGCGCAGCAAGGGCGGCCGGCACGTCAGCGCCTACCAGTCCTTCGCGTGGTTCTACGCCGTCAACACCGGCCAGATCTCCATCCGGCACGGGCTGCGCGGGGCCAGCGGGGTCGTCGTCACCGAACAGGCCGGCGGTATCGACGCCGTCGCCCACGCCAGGCGCCAGCTCCGCAAGGGCGGCCGGGCCATGGTCACCGGTGGCGTCGACTCGTCGCTGTGCCCGTGGGGATGGACGGCCCACCTCGCCGACGGCCGGCTCAGCGGGTCCACCGACCCGGCCCGCGCCTACCTTCCCTTCGACGCCGGTGCCCGTGGCCATGTCGTCGGCGAGGGCGGTGCCCTGTTCGTCCTGGAGGACGCCGCCACGGCCCGGGCCCGCGGCGCCCGCGTCCACGGGTCGTTCGACGGCTACGGCACCACCTTCGACGGCCCCGGCAGGTCCCGGTTGGCGGACGCCGCCCGGCTCGCCCTGGCCGATGCGGGCGTGACGCCCGACGGCATCGACGTCGTCTTCGCGGACGCCGCCGCCGACCGCGCCGCCGACCGCGCGGAGGCCGAGGCTCTCGCCGAGGTGTTCGGGCCGCGCGCCGTGCCCGTCACCGCACCGAAGTCCATGACCGGGCGGCTGCTGGCCGGCGGCGCCTCGCTCGATCTGGCAGCCGCCCTGCTCGCCCTCCGCGACCAGGTCGTGCCGCCCACCGTCGGCACGCTCCGCCCGGCCGCCGACTGCCCCGTGGACCTGGTCACCGGGGTACGGGAGCTGCCGCTGCGCCGGGCGCTGGTCCTGGCGCGCGGCCGGGGCGGCTTCAACTCCGCGGCCGTGGTCGGCCGCGGCCTGCCCGAGCGATGACCGCAATACCGAAATACCGACAGAAGGGCGAGAGATGACCGTCCCCAGCCGCCGCCGTTTTGTTTCCGGGGTGCTCACGGCAGGTGCCGCCGCCGGGCTCGCCACCGCCGTCCCCGCGCCCGCCCGCGCCGACGGCGGTGGTGCCCGGCCCACCCGGGGCGGCGCACTCGTCACACGGGACGATCCCCGCTACCCGGACCTGGCGCAGCGCGGCAGCAACAAGCGGTTCACCGCCCGCCCCGACGCGTTCTGCCTGGCCACCAGCACCGCCCAGGTGGTGGCGGCGGCCGGTGCGGCCGTCCGGGACGGCAAGCGGATCGCGGTGCGCAGCGGCGGGCACTGCTACGAGAACTTCGTCGGCGACCCGGCGGTCCGGCTCGTCCTCGACCTCGGCGAAATGGACGCCGTCGCCTACGACCCGCAGCGCCGCGCCTTCATGGCCGAGGCCGGCGCGCGGCTACTGGACGTGTACGAGAAGCTCTACTACGGCTGGGGCGTCACGCTGCCCGGCGGCGCCAGCGCCACCGTCGGACTGGGCGGCCACCTCGCCGGCGGCGGCTACGGCGCGCTCTCCCGCGCGCACGGGCTGGCCGCCGACCACCTGTACGCGGTCGAGGTGGTGGTCGTGGACGCCGCCGGCCGGGCCCGCGCCGTCGTCGCCACCCGGGAGCCCGATGACCCGCACCGCGAGCTGTGGTGGGCCCACACCGGAGGAGGCGGCGGCAACTTCGGCGTGGTGACGCGCTACTGGTTCCGCTCGCCCGGCGCCCCCGCGCACCACGACGACCCCGCGCTGCTGCTACCCCGCCCGCCCGCCACCGTGCTGACGGGGCGGCTGAACTTCGCCCGGGACGGCCTGGACCGGGCGGCGCTGCGGCGCCTGCTGCGCAACCACGGCCGCTGGCACGAACAGCACAGCGGCGCCCGCTCCCCGTACGCCGGTCTCTTCGGGGGGCTGGTGCTCTACGGCCGTACCGCTTCCGGGGAAGAGGGGCCGGCCGCCGCCGCGCACGCCCACATGGACGGCGACCGGCCCGGCGCCGCCCGGCTGCTGCGGGAGTACTTCGAGGCGCTGGCGGAGGGGCTGGGCGGCGCCGGGCGGCTGCCCGCGCCCGCCGCGTCGCCCTGGCTCGCGGCCACCCGCTCCCTCGCCGCCGCGCAGGACGGCGAGAGCGGCCGCTTCAAGATCAAGTCGGCGTATCTGCGGCGCGGTTACCGCCCGGAGCAGGCGGACACCCTGTACGACCGCCTCAACGCCCCCGCCCCGCCGCACGACGCCCTGTCGGTGTCACTCCAGTCGTTCGGCGGCCGGATCAACACCGCCGCGCCGGGCGCCACCGCCTCGGCACACCGCGACTCCGTCCTCAAGGCGCTCTACATGAACACCTGGCAGGACGCCGGTGCGGACGCCGCCTGCGTCGACTGGCTGCGCCGCCTCTACCGCGACGTGTACGCCGACACCGGCGGCGTCCCGGCGCCCGGACGCGACAGCGACGGCTGCTACATCAACTACCCGGACATCGACATGGCCGACCCCGCGTGGAACACCTCCGGCGTGCCCTGGCACCGGCTCTACCACGGGAACGCCTATCCGCGGCTGCGGCGCGTCAAGGCCACCTGGGACCCCCGCGGCGTCTTCGGCGGCACGCCCCTGTCCGTCCGCCCGGAGGCCGGCCGATGAGGGTCCTGTTCGTCGCGTTCCCCCACCACACCCACTACTTCTCGATGGTCCCGCTGGCCTCCGCGCTGCGTACCGCCGGCCATGAGGTGCAGGTGGCGAGCCACCCCGACCTCACCGGCCACATCACCGGTACGGGCCTGACCGCCGTACCGGTCGGCACCGCCGGCTGGTACGCCGACGACCCGTGGGCGCCCGGTCTCCTCGCGCAGATCCTGGAGGAGGGCTCCGACCACGTCCAGGGCTTCGACTTCACCGGCGACCACCCTGAGCGGTGGACCCATGAGTCGCTGCTGGCCCTGGAGACCATCGCGGTGTCGGCGCTGCACGCCTCGGTGAGCAACGACCCGATGCTCGACGACCTGATCGCCTACGCCCGCCACTACCGCCCCGACCTGGTGATCTGGGAACAGCACACCTTCGCGGGCGCGGTCGCGGCGCGGGTGACCGGCGCCGCCCACGCCCGGCTGCTGCACGGTGTGGACATCACGGTGCGGGCCCGGCAGGCGTTCCTGCGGCAGTCGGCCGAGTTGCCCGGCGGCCCGGGGCCGGACCCCATGGCGGAGTGGCTGGACCGGGTGGTGCGGCGCTACGACCCCGGCCTCGGGTTCGACGAGGAGCTGGTCACCGGCGAGTGGACCGTCGACATCACCCCGCCCGCCTCCCGGCTGGACCTCGGTCTGCCGACCGTCGGCGTGCGCTACGTCCCGCACAACGGCCCCTCCGTGGTGCCCGACTGGCTGCGGGCCCCGGCCGAGCGGCCCCGGGTCTGCCTCACCCTCGGCCTCTCCGGGGAACTGGGCGGGTTCTCCTTCGGCGCGGTGCTCGACGCCCTGGCCGACCTGGACGCGGAGATCGTCGCCACGCTCGGCGCCGAGGCCCGCGCGCAGCTGCCCACCGTCCCGGACAACGCCCGCCTGGTCGACTTCGTCCCCCTCAACAACCTCCTGCCGACCTGCGCCGCCGTCGTCCACCACGGAGGGGTCGGGACGCGTGCCACCGCCGAACTCCACGGCGTCCCACAGGTGATGCTCCCGTACGGCTGGGACACCGAGGCCAAGGCCCGGCGGATGGCGGAGCTGGGCTACGGGCTGTCGCTGCCGGCCGGTGAGCTGACGGCCGGGGCGCTGCGCGCGGCCGTCCAACGGCTGCTGGACGAACCGTCGTTCGCCGCCGCGGCGGCGCGGGTGCGGTCCGAGGTCCTCGCCGAGCCGTCGCCCAACGACCTCGTGCCGGTCCTGGAACGGATGACCGCGGCGTCCCGCACCCGGAACGACGGCCGGACTCACAGCACCGAGGCACCGCCGTCCACCGCCACCACCGTCCCGTTCGCATAGCTCCCCTCGGACCGGGTCAGCTGAACGATCCACCACGCCACCTCCTCGGGCCGGCCCACCCGGCCGGAGGGGGTGCGCGCGGCGGCCTCGTCCTGGTGGCGGGCGATCTCCTCGGCGCTCCACCCCATGCGGGCGCCGATGCCGGTGTCCGTCTCCCCGGGGGCCACACCGACCACCCGGACACCCCGCGGGGCCAGCTCCGCCGCCCAGGAGCGCACCAGGGAGTCCAGCGCGGTCTTGGTCGCGCCGTACACCGACATCCCCGGGAAGGCGCGCCGCCCCAGGCAGGCGGCGGTGCCGACGGTCACGACCGTGCCGCGCGCCGCCGTGAGAGCGGGCAGCGCGGCCCGGGTGAGGAGGAGCGGCGCCAGCAGGTTGGTCTCCACCTGCTCCAGCGCGGCCGCCCGGGTGATCGCCCCGGCCGGTTCGGGCCGCACCACCGCGGCGTTGTGCACCAGCACGTCGAGCCTGCCGAACGCGTCGAGCGCGGCGGCGGTGATCCGTTCCGGTGCCTCCGGGTCGGTGAGGTCGGCGGGGAAAGGGCGGATCGCGGGGTGACCGGCCGCGGCCTCGGCGAGCGTCCGTGCCGTCCGGCCGACCGCCAGCACCTGCGCGCCCCGCGCCGCGAACGCCCGGGCGGTGGCCCGGCCGATGCCGGTACCGCCGCCGGTGACGAGGACCGCGGGCCGTCCCCGGGTGGAGCCGTACGGGTTCGGGTGAGAGGTCGTCATGACTGCGGAGATTAGGCACCGGCGCTCGAAGGACGCTCTAGTGCGCCTTGCCACGGTGTGCGTACGCCGGTCCGCACGCGTCCGCCGGCCGATCCGACCCCGGCACCCCAGGAGGCACGGCATGCCCGCGCAGACATCGAAACCACCGGCGCCGTCCGCACCGCCGCCGGCACCGCAGCCGCGCGGTGCGGCCGGCGGCGGGCTCGTGCTCGGGCTGCTGGCCGCCTGCAACGCGATGGTCATGCTCGACGAGTCGATGGTGAACATCGCCCTGCCGGCGATGAGCCGCGACCTGGGCCTCACCCCCGTCGGCCTGAGCTGGGTCGTCACCGCCTACCTGCTGCCCTTCGGCGGGCTGCTCCTCCTCGGTGGCCGCGCCGGTGACCTGCTGGGGCGCCGCAAGGTGTTCCTCGCGGGCGTCACGCTGTTCACCCTGTCCGCCGTGCTGCGCGCGGTGGCGCCAGCCGGGGAATTCCTGGTCGCGGTACGCGCCGTGCAAGGGCTGGGCGCCGCGCTGGCCGTGCCGAGCGCGCTCGCGCTGGTGCTGAGCCGGTTCCCCGAGGGCGCCGCGCGCAAGCGGGCCATCGCCGTGTACACGGCCGTCGGCGCGGCCAGCACCGCCTGCGGGCTGCTCTTCTCCGGTGCGCTCTCCTCGTTGACCTCCTGGCGCGGACTGCTGCTGCTGAACGTCCCGCTGGGCCTGGTGGTCCTGGTCTGCGTACCGCTGGTCGTCCCGGAGACGCGGCGCACCCGGGGCCGCTTCGACCTGGCCGGCGCCCTGCTGTCGACGGGGGCCGCCGCCGCGCTGGTGTACGGCCTCGCCCGGGTCGCCGAACACCCGTGGGACGACCCGCTGGTGGCCGCGACGATCGCCGCCGGACTGGCGCTCCTGGCGCTGTTCCTGTTCGTCGAGCGCCGGGCCGAGCAGCCCGTGGTGGTGCTGCGGCTCTTCGCCGACCGCAACCGCGCCTGTGCGTACGGGGCGACCTTCGCGGTGCAGGGCGCGCTCATCGGCACCGGCTTCTTCCTGGTGCAGTTCTTCCAGCAGACCGCCGGCTTCACCCCGCTCGCTTCGGCCGCCGCGCTGACGCCCATCGCCCTCACGATGATCGCCATGTCGGGCGTCGCGGTGCGGCTGGAGCGGCGCATCGGGCCCCGGCGCCTCATGCTGGCGGGTGCCGCGCTGCTCGCCGTCGCCAACCTCTGGCTCGCGCAGCTCACGCCCGGCTCCGGCTACGGCGACACCGTGCTGCCGGCGCTGCTGGTCTTCGGCTCCGGCATGGCGTGCTGCGTCATCCCCGCCACCATCCTCGGCACCTCCGGGCTGCGCAGCAGCGAGGCGGGCGCGGCGTCCAGCGTGCACAACGCGCTGCAGACCGTCGGCGCCTCACTGGGCCTGGCGGTGCTGGTGACCGTCGCCACGCACGCCCAGCGGGCCGCGGACCCCGGCGCCGCGGGCTTCGTGGCAGGCATGTCGGCGAGTTTCACGGCCGGTGCCTGCTGCGCGGCGGCCGCCTTCGCCGTCGCCCTCTTCATCCGCCCGTCGGGCGCCGCCGGGAACACCGCGGGCCGCCGGGGGACCACCGGCTGAGCGCAGCCGGGAGACCTCCGTGAAGAACCCCGAAAGACCTCCGAGAGACCGAAAGGCAATGCCGTGCGTTACGCCTCCATGGCGCGCTTCGCCGCCGTCGCCCTGATGTGGGGATCGAGCTACTTCTGGATCAAAATCGCCTTCCAGGGGCTGAACGCGGCGCAGTTCAGCTTCGTCCGCATCACCATCGGTGCCGTAGCCATGCTGGGCGTGCTGCTGTGCAGCGACGCCCGGCTGCCGCGCCGCCCCGGCATCTGGGCGCAGTTGGTGCTGATCGCCTTCCTCGCCAACGCGCTGCCGGTCCTCCTCGTCGCCCTCGTCGACGACGCCACGGGCCGCGACGTCGGCATGGTGTCGGTGTTCAACGCCAGCGTGCCGCTCTGCGTCGCCGTGCTCTGCCTCGCACCGCGCCACCGCGGCCGCCTCGCCCCCCTGCCGACCGCGGGGCTGGTCATCGGTTTCGCGGGGGTCCTGGTGCTGTACGCGCCGTGGCAGGCGGGCGCCGCCTGGCTGTCCGCGGGCGCCGCCGTCAACGCGGTCGCGGCGCTCGCCTACGGCTGGTCCATGCTGCTGATGGAGAAGCTGATGGGCCCGGCGGGCGAGGGCGGCGAGGGCATGCCACCGCTGGTGCTCGCCACCACCCAGGCCGTCATCGGCGTCGGCTGGTCCGCGATCAACCTGCCCGACGGCGGGTTCGACCGCGCCCCGCAGTGGTCACCCGCCGTCATCGGCGCACTGCTGGTGCTCGGGGTGCTCAACACCGGTCTGATCTACTGGTGCTTCGCCCGGCTGATCCGCGACGACGGCGCGCTGCGGACGTCCGGCGTGCTGTACCTGGTGCCGGTGGTGCTCACCGCCGGCACGGTGCTGCTGGAGGGACACGCCCTGACGGCGCGGGAGGCGCTGGGCACGGCGGTCATCGTGGCCGGTGTCGTGCTGAGCCTGCTGCCGCGCCGAGGCACCCCGCCGCACGCCGCAGCCGGATCGCCCGCCGCCCCCCGTCCCACCGCGGTGCGCTGACCGCCGCGCGCCGTATGCCGGGGCCTGCCGCCGTGTGCCGGGACGGGCTCCGCACTCCCGGGCCGGGCGGGCCCCGTAGGAAGACCCGCCCCCTTGCCGAAAGACCCTCCACGACAGGAGTCGCTGTGCTCACCTTCATCAACCGGTTCACCGTCACCGGGACGGCCGCGGAGTTCGAGCGGGCCTTCGAGCGGACCTCGGCGTTCTTCGCCGCCCAGCCCGGCTTCGTCCGCCACCGCCTGCTGCGTCACGCCGACGATCCGAAGGCGTACGTCAACGTGGCCGAGTGGGAGGACCGCGCGTCCTTCCGGCGCGCCCTGGAACAGCCCGGTTTCGCCGAGCACCGGGACGCGCTGCGCGCCCTGGCCACCGGTGAACCCCACCTCTACACCACGCTCTTGGAGCGCACCGCCTGACGCACGGGGAGGGACCGTGCCCACGGGCCCTCCCCGTCGCGGCCGCTCAGCCCGCCACGGCCGGCAGCCGCTCCAGCCCGCCCGTGACCGGCCGGCGGGCGCGCCGCAGTGCCGGACCCGCCGCGCGCAGCCCGGGGGCGTGCCCGGCCACCGCTCCCACCGCGGCCTCGGCCACCGCCCGGGCGAACGGCCCGGCCGCCACACCGTGCGGCGCCGGCATCAGCGGCTCGGGCCCGCGGCCACGGGAGCCTGAGCGGTCCGGGTCGAAGCGGTCCGGGTCGAAGCGGTCCGGGTCGGCGAAGACGCCGGGGTCCCGGCCCGCGGCGCCCACCAGGACGGCCACCTGCTCCCCGGCACCGATCCGCACGCCGGCGACCTCGAACTCCGCGGCCGCGGTCCAGGCGTCCACCTTCACCGGCGGGTCGTGGCGCAGCGTCTCCGTCACGATCCGGGCCGCCCGGTCCGGCCCCCGCCCGTCCGGCGCGTCCGTGCCGGGCCGGGGCATCAGGGCGTGCAGCGCCGCAGCGGTCAGCTCCCGCGCCATCCGCGCCGCCACCACGACCCGCCGCGCCGCCCGGTCGCCGAGGAGCGCCCGCAGCTCGCCCACCGCGGTGAGCAGCGCCGCCGCCTCCGGCCAGGACGGCGGCGCCAGCGCCGCGTCGAGCGCGGGCGCGGCCGCGGCCAGGGCACCGGCCAGCCGCCGGGCGTCCGCCCCGGTCAACCCGTGCAGCTCGGCCAGGATCCGGACCGGGAGCGGCGCCGCCACCTCGGCCACCAGATCGATGGTGCCGCCCGGCCCCGGCAGGAGCCGGGCGCAGCCCTCCTCGGCCGCCGCGTGGGCCCGGCCGAGGTCGAACGGGTCCGGCGGGCCGGCCGCGGCAAGGCCCTCGTCCCAGGTGACGGCCGTCCGGGGCTGCTGTCCCGGCCCGCCGGGCGGCTGCCGGGGCACGGCCGTCAGCTCGGCCGCGACGCCGTGGGCGGTGCACACCCAGGTGCCGAGGCGGCTGCGCCACAGCGGACCGCGGGCGCGGCAGCGGTCGTACAGTTCCCGCGTCCCGGCCGGGTGGCCCCGCAACAGGGCGGCGTAGGGGTCGCCCTGTTCCCCGTACAGCCAGTGGAGGCCCTGAACAAGTTGCAGGCGGCGGCCCCACTCCCGTTCTGCCGTAGCCATCTGCGGCATCTCTCTCCCTCCCGGCGCGGGCGGTTCGCGCCGCGTGTGACGCGAAGGTTAGGCGCGGGCGGCGGAGCCCCGGTCGAGCGGCCGGACCGGGCGTCCGGCCCGCTCGGTTCCCGCTCCACCAGTGCTCCATCGGCCGGGGCGAGGATCGGCCGCGTTCGCCGTTGTCGAGCTGCGGAGGTGACGTCGGCCGTGCCGACCCCCACAACACCGGACGACCGGACCGCCGAACCGGCCGTACTGCTCAGGGAGATGGTGCGCATCCGCTGCGTGGAGGAGGAACTGGCCGACCTGTACCGCGACGAGCAGCAGATGCGTACCCCCGTCCATTTTTCCATCGGCCAGGAGGCTGCGGCCGTCGGGGTGTGCGCCGCGCTGCGCGGCCACGACCTCGTCTATACCGGTCACCGCAGCCACGCCCCTTACCTGGCCAAGGGCGGTGACCTCACCGACATGGTCGCGGAGTTGCACGGCAAGGAGACCGGCTGCGCCGCCGGCCGCGGCGGCTCGGTGCACCTGACCGACCACGCCGCCGGCTTCGCCGGTTCCGCCGCGATCCTCGGCGAGATGATCTCCGTCGCCACCGGAGCGGCCTGGGCGCTCGCCAAGCGGGGCACCGACCGCGTGGTCGCCACCTTCTTCGGGGACGGCGCCGCCGAGGAGGGCGTCTTCCACGAGTCGCTGAACTTCGCCGCCGTCCACCGGATCCCGGTGGTCTACGTCTGCGAGAACAACGCCTACTCCATCTCCTCACCGCTCGCCGCCCGCCAGCCCACCGGAGTCCGCATCGCCGACCGGGCCCGCGGGTACGGCATCGTCGCCGAGCATCTCGACGGCAACGACGTCACCGCGGTGCACGAGGCCGCCCGCCGGGCCGTCGCCCACTGTCGCGCCGGCCGCGGCCCGTACTTCCTGGAACTGGCCACCTACCGCTGGCGCGAACACGTCGGCCCCGGCTGGGACAACGGTGTGGACCGCCCGCACGACGAGGTCGAGGAGTGGCAGCGGCACTGCCCCGTGCGGCGCGCCGCCGACCGGCTCGGCGCTGCCATGTCCGGCATCGAGGAGCAACTCGCCGCCTGGGACGAGGAGTTCCGTGACGAGGCCCGGCTGGCGGTCGCCGCCGCCAAGGCCGCGCCGTACCCCGCCGCCGGCCGGCTGACCGACGGCGCCTACGAGCGCCCCGCCGACGCGAGCTGACAGGAGAGCGCGATGACACGGAAGCTCACGTACTGGCAGGCGATCGCCGAGGCCACCGTCGAGGCCATGGCGGCCGATCCGAGCATCATCGTCGCGGGGCAGAACGTCGACGACCACAAGGGCTCCTACGGCACCACCCGGGGCGCCTTCGAACGCTTCGGCGCCGAGCGGGTCATCGACACCCCCAACAGCGAGAACGCGGTCGCCGGTATCTGCGTCGGCGCCGCCGCCCAGGGACTGCGTCCGCTGGTGGTGCACACCCGCGCCGACTTCATGTTCCTGGCCATGGACGCGCTGATCAACCTGGCCTCGAAGTGGCGGTACATGTACGGCGACAAGGGCGGGGTGCCCGTCGTCATGCGCGGCGTCGTCGGCCGCGGCTGGGGGCAGGGCGCCACGCATTCGCAGAGCCTGCACGCCGTTTTCGGCCATTTTCCCGGACTGTACGTCGCGGCCCCGGCGTCACCCGCCGACGCCAAGGGCCTGCTGCTCAGCGCCCTGCGCGCGGACACCCCGGTGGTGCTCATGGAGAACCGCTCGCTCTACCCCGTCGAGGGCGAGGTGCCCGAGGCCCGGGCCGCGGTCCCGTTCGGCAAGGGGCGCATCGCCCGACACGGCGGCGACGTGACGGTCATCGCGGCGTCCCTGATGGTCCACGAGGCCGAGCGCGCCGCCGAACTGCTGGCCCGGCAGGGCATCGGCGTCGAGGTGGTGGACGTCCGCAGCATCCGGCCGCTGGACGAGGAGATCATCTGCGCCTCGGCGGCGAAGACCGGACGCGTGGTGGTGGCGGACACCAGCTGGGCCAGATATGGCTTTTCGGCCGAGGTCGCCGCCGTCATAGCCGAGAATGTCCCGGGCCAACTCCGTTGTCCTGTAAGGCGGGTGACGCCGCCCGACTGTCCGGCGCCCGTGTCCTGGCCGCTGGAGGAGGCGTTCCATCCCGGTGCGGAGCAGATCGCCGCCGCCTGTCTGGAGCTGGTCGGCGCGGAGCGACCCGCCGTACCCGCCCTCGCCGGTGTCGACGCCGGCTTCGTCGGGCCGTACTGAGTGGGACAGAGCGACCGAAAGGAAAGAACGTGGAATCGCGTAAACCGGCCGTCCTCGCCGAGGGGCTCCGCAAACGCTACGGCACCACCGACGTGCTCGACGGGCTCGACCTGGAGGTGCCCGAGGGATCGGTGTGCGGATTACTCGGCCCCAACGGCGCCGGCAAGACCACCACCGTGGGCATCCTGTCCACCCTCCTGCGCGCCGACGGCGGCCGTGCCGAGGTGGCCGGGTACGACGTCGCCCGGCAGGCCGCCGAGGTGCGGTACCGCATCGGGCTGGTCGGCCAGAACGCCGCGGTCGACGAGGCGCTCAGCGGTCGCCAGAACCTGACCATGTTCGGCAGGCTTTACCACCTCTCCCCGGCCGCCGCCCGGCGCCGCGCAGACGAACTGCTGGAGCGCTTCCGGCTGACCGACACCGGCGGCAAGCCCGTCAAGGCGTACTCCGGGGGCATGCGCCGCCGTCTCGACCTGGCCGCGGGCATGGTCCTGGCACCGCCGGTGCTCTTCCTCGACGAGCCCACCACCGGCCTCGATCCGCGCAGCCGTAACGAGGTCTGGGACGCCGTCCGCTCCCTCGTCGACGGCGGCACCACGGTGCTGCTGACCACGCAGTACCTGGAGGAGGCCGATCAGCTCGCGGACAGCATCTCCGTGATCGACTCCGGCCGGGTCATCGCCCAGGGCACCCCCGAAGCGCTCAAGCGCCGCATCGGCGGCGACCGGATCGACGTGGTGGTGGCCCGCGCCGACACCCTCTCCGCGGCGACGGCCGCACTGGCCCGGATCGGCGACGGCGAGCCGGTGGCCGACGCGGACACCCGCCAGGTCAGCGTGGCCGTACGGGACCGGGGCGCGGCCCTCACCGAGACCGTCCGCGCGCTCGACGCCGCGGGCATCGTCGCCGAGGATGTGGCGCTGCGCCGCCCCACCCTCGACGAGGTCTTCCTCCATCTCACCGGGGACCCCACCCCACCCGCACAGGCGCAGCCCGACGCGGAGCCGGAGTCGACCCAGGAGGCCACGACCGCATGAGCATCACCATCCCCGCACTCCCCCGCGGCCCGGTGGCCCGGCTCCGCTGGGCCCTCGCCGACGCCTGGACCATCACCCTGCGCGGCCTCGTCCACTGGACCCGCGAACCGGGCACCGTCATCAGCGGGTTGCTCTTCCCCGTGATGATGGTCCTGATGTTCGGCTACTTCTTCGGCGGCGCCATGAAGGTGCCCGGCGGTGGCAACTACCGCGAGTTCCTCATGCCGGGCATGTTCGTGATGACGATGGTCTTCGGCATGGGCGAGACGGTCACGGCCGTCGCCGCCGACAAGAACCGCGGCGTCACCTCCCGCTTCCGCGCCATGCCGATGGCGCCGTCCGCCGTCCTCCTCGGCCGGTGTGTCACCGACATGCTCAACTCCGTGCTCGCCCTGGCCGTGCTGTTGGGGGTCGGCCTCGCCGTCGGCTGGGAGGTGCACGGCAGCACCGGCGAGGCGCTCGCCGCGGTCGGGCTGCTCCTGCTGCTGCGGTTCGCCCTGTCCTGGCTGGGCATCTACTTCGGCCTGCTGATGAAGGGCCCCGAGGGCATCACCCTCGTACAGACGCTGGAGTTCCCGGTCGGCTTCCTCACCAGCGTCTTCGTCGCACCCGCCACGATGCCCGGCTGGCTCGGGACGATCGCCGAGTGGAACCCGCTCTCGTCGACGGTCACCGCCGCCCGCGAACTGTTCGGCAACCCCGGCTGGGACGGCTCCTCCTGGATCGTGCAGCACGCCTCGGTGATGGCGGTCGTCTGGCCCGTCGTCCTCTTCGCGGTCTTCTTCCCGCTGTCGGTGCGCCGGTTCCGCAACCTCACCGGTTGACCACCCCACCCGACCCCACACCCGGAGACTCCCATGTCCCTGCGCCTCGGAGCCCGGCTGGCGTCCGCCGCCGGTACGGCCGCGCTGCTGCTCACGGCCGTACCCGGCCCGGCCGTCGCCGGACCCGCGCCCCGCACCGACGCCACCGCCCCGCCGCCCGCCCGCACCGTCCACTGCGTTCCGTTCTCCGCCACCGTCGCGATGGCCCCCGGCGCTCCCGCCGACCAGCGGATCGCCGGCACCCTGTGCGGCCCCCGCGCCGGCCGCTCCACCACCGTCCAGCTGCTGCTGCACGGTGGCACCTACGACCGCACGTACTGGACGGTGCGCGGCACTCCGCGCGCCCCCTCGTACGTGGAGGCCGCTGCCCGATCCGGGCACGCCGCGCTCGCCATCGACCGGCTCGGCACCGGCCGCAGCTCCGCCCCGCCCAGCTCCCGCTACACCGACCGCACCCACGAGTTCGTCGTCCACCAGGTCGTGCAGCGGCTGCGGGACCGCGGCTTCGGGAAGGTCGTCCTCGTCGGCAACTCCTTCGGCGCGACCCTCGCCCGGATGGTCGCCGTCCACCACCCCGGGGACGTCGACGGACTGGTCCTCACCGGTGAGGGCGCCCCGCCCAGCGCCGCCGCCTTCAAGAAGATGGGCTCCCTCTACGGACCGGCCCGCCGCCATCCGCTGCTGGCCGGGCGCGGTCTGGACGACGGCTACCTCGCCCTGCGCCCCGGCGCCAAGGCCGAATGGTTCTACGCCCCGGAGACCGCCGACCCGCGGGTGGTGGTGCGCGACGAACTCCATCCGGAGCCCGACGTCTACCCCGCCGACCCCGGCTACGGCGACACCTCCCTCAACAAGCGCATCCGCGTCCCGGTGTTCGTCGTCGTCGGCAGCGACGACCGGCTCATCTGCGGCGACGGCGGCAGCGACTGCACCAGCTCCGCCACCCTGCGGGCCGCCGCCGCACCCCTCTACGGTCCGGCGGCCCGCCTGGAGACCTACGTGGTCCCCCACACCGGCCATGTGCTCAACCTGCACCGCACCACCGCCCTCTGGTACGGCCGGGTCCAGGAATGGATCGACCGCCGGGTAGCCGGCGGCAGCTGACCGGCCGGCCCGATCCCCCGGGGCCGGCCTCCCCCCCACGTGCCGTGGACCACCCCCGGGTCCACGGCACGTGGCGTCTTGGCGCCCGCCCTCTACACCACGGCTCGAACCAGGCTCCAGAGCGCGAACCGACCATCGGTACCGACAGGCCAGGAGACCGGGACGACCAGGACAAGGACAGGCCCGTATGGACCGCACGCTCGTGGACGCATTCCTCACCCAGGCACGGCGCCGGCCGCACGCCACGGCGCTCGTGCACGACCGTGCGGAGATCTCGTACGGTCGGCTGCTGCGCCTGGCCACGGCGCACCGTGCGCTCCTCGGCCGGCCCGCCGAGCACCCCGTGGCCGTCCCGGCGGCCAAGACACCGGGCACCGTCGCACTGGTGCTCGCCTGTCTGCTGGAGCGCCGCCCGTTCCTGCTGGCCTCCCCGCAGCTCGGCGCGGCGGTACGGGAACAGCTGCACGCGCGGGCGGGGGTGAGCGGCACCGTCGAGCCCCTCGCGGATGCCCCGGAGTCGGACCCGTACCCGCCCGCCCCGCCCCGCCCGGACGGCACCGGCTTCATCCTCACCACCTCCGGCTCCACCGGCGTGCCCAAGGCGGTACCGCTGGGCCACCGCGCGGTCGACCGCTTCGTGGCCTGGGCCGGCCCACGGTTCGGCATCGGCCCGGGGACGGCCGTGCTCAACTACGCACCCCTCAACTTCGACCTGTGCCTACTGGACGTGTGGACGACGCTCGCCCACGGCGGCCGCGCCGTCCTCGTCGACCCCGACCGCGCCACCCGCGGCGGATATCTGCTGGATCTGATCGACCGGCACCGTGTCGAGGTCGTCCAGGCGGTCCCGCTCTGCTTCCAGCTGCTGGCCGACGCCGCCCGCGCCCGCGGCGGCCACCGGCTGCCCTCGGTCCGGCACGCCCTCACCACCGGCGACGTACTGCCCGCGCCGCTCCTCGCCGCACTGCCGGCGTTCCTGCCTGCGGCCCGCCTCCACAACCTCTACGGCTGCACCGAGACCAACGACAGCTTCTTGTACGAGATCGACCCCGCGACCGCCACCCACCCGCTGCCGCTGGGGCGGCCGCTGCCGGGCGTCCACACCCTCCTCGTCGCCGAGGACGGCACGGTCGTCCACGGCCCCGGGCGCGGCGAACTCCACGTCTCGACGCCCTTCCAGGCCGGCCGTTACCTCGGCCCCGGCGCCCCGGCCGGCTTCGCCCCGCATCCCGGCGGTGAGGCCGGGCGCAGTTACTTCCGCAGCGGCGACCTGGTGCGCCGCGACGCGGACGGCGTCCACCACCTCGAAGGGCGCACCGACTTCCAGGTCAAGGTCCGTGGCGTGCGGGTCAATCCGCAGGAGGTGGAGACCGTCCTGCTCGACCACCCGCAGGTGCAGGAGGCGGCGGTGGTGGCGCTGCCCGACCCGGTCGCCGGGCGGCTGCTGCACGCCGTGGTCCGCGCGGAGGCCGCCGCCGGGCTCAACAGCCTCGTGCTCCGCGGCCATCTGGCGCCCCGGCTGGCCCGCGCCGCGATCCCCAGCACCCTGCGGGTCGTCCCCGAGGCGCTGCCGCGGACCACCACCGGCAAGGTGGACCGCGCCTGCGTCACCCGGCGCTACTTCGGTGCGGACGCCGGCCGGCCCACGAGCGGGGTGCGGTAGCCGTGGAGCACCGCCCCCGTCCGCCCGCACCGGGCTTCTTCGCCGGACGGCACCCGGGCCGGCCGGGGCTCGCCGTCTTCCTCAACGCCGGTGACCCGCCGCTCGGCCGGCTGCCCGAGATCGCCGCCGCCCTCGACGAGCAGGGCGTCGACTGCCTCGAACTCGCCGTGCCCTTCCCCGGTTCCGTCACCGACGGGCCCGTCATCCGGCGCTCCGCCCGGCGCGCCCTGGACGCGGGCACCACCGCGGCCGGCGTCCTCGCGACCGTCGCCGCGGTCCGCCCCTCGCTGCGCCGGCTGCGCATTGCGCTTCTCGCCGACTGGAGCCACACCGTCAAGGACATCGGCGAGGAGCGCTTCACCCGTGAGGCGGCCGCCGCCGGCTGCGACGGGCTGCTGCTGCACGGCCTGCCGCCCCGCCGCCGCGACACCTACCTCGACGCGGCGGCGCAGGCCGCGCTGCCCACCGTGGCCACCTGCTACGCCGTCTCCACCGCGCCGGTGGTGGCCCGGGCCGCGGCGGACGCCACCGCCTACGTCTACCTCGTGGCCCACTACGGCCGCAGCGGCACCGACCGGCCCCTGGACCGCGCCGCGCTCGCCCGGACCGTCACCGCGCTGCGCGGCGCCACCCCGGCCCCGGTCGCCGTCGGCTTCGGGGTGCGCACCGCCGCGGACGTCTCCCTGCTCGGTGCCGCCGGCGCCGACGCGGCCGTGGTCGGCAGCGCGGCGGTGGCCCGGATCGAGCGGGCTCACACCGAGCGGCGCGACCCGTCCGGTGAACTCGTCCGCCTCGTGGGCGAGTTGGGCGTGCGGCCGGCCGGCCCGCCCACCGACGACGAAAGGACGGACCGCCATGAGGTGCTGGACTGACGAACAGAAGGAACTGCGCGCGGGCCTGCGCCCCTGGCTCGACGAGCTGAGCGACGGGCACGTCGCCCAAGACGCCGCGGCGGAGTTCTCCCGCGCCAAATGGGAGACGGTGCGCCGCACCGGCCTGCTTTCCCTCCCCTTCGAGGAACGCTGGGGCGGCCTCGGCCGGTCTCTGCTGACCACCATGTACGTGCTGGAGGGGCTCGGCGAGGGCTGCCGCGACGCCGGGCTGAACTTCTCCGTCTGCACCCATCTCGCCAGCACCGGCGTCCCCCTCCAGCGGTTCGGCTCGCCCGCGCTCCAGGAGCGCTACCTCCCCGGTGTCTGCGCGGGCTCGCTGATCGGCGCCCACGCCATCAGCGAGCCCGACAGCGGATCGGACGCGCTGGCAATGCGCACCCGGGCCGTCCGCGACGGCGACACGTACGTCCTCACCGGCGGCAAGGCATTCGTCAGCAACGGCCCGGTGGCCGATGTCTTCGTCATCTACGCGCGCACCCATCCGGACGGCGGGCCCCTCGGCATCACCGCCTTCCTCGTCGAGCGCGGCACACCGGGGCTCGACGTGGGGCACCCCGTCGCCAAGATGGGGCTGCGCACCTCGCCGCTGAGCGAGCTGTTCCTCGACGGCTGCCGGGTCCCGGCGGATCACGTCATCGGGCGACCCGGCGGCGGCTTCCTCGTCCTCGACCACGTGATGAAGTGGGAGATCCTCTGCTCCTTCATCGTGACCGCGGGCGAGATGCACCACCGCCTGACCCGCTGCCTCGACCAGGCAAGGAGCCGCAGCCAGTTCGGGGCACCGATCGGCTCGTACCAGGCGGTCTCCCACAAGCTCGTCGACATGCGGATAGGCGTGGAGAACGCACGCCGGTGGCTCTACGCCACCGCGGAGAAGATGACGGCCGGGAAGAACGTCACCGAGGACATCGCCATCAGCAAGCTGATCACCAGCGAGGCCAACGTCGCCTCCGCCCTCGCCGCGGTCCAGATCTTCGGCGGCAACGGCTACATGGCCGAGTACGGCATCGAGAAGGAGCTGCGCAACGCCGTCGCCGGAACGCTCTACTCCGGCACCTCCGAGATCCAGCGCAACCGCATAGCCAGCCTGCTCGGCCTCTGACCTTGGAGCCCACCGTGACCGATGACGCCCTGCGCGCCACCGCCTTCCTCGACCACGACTCCCCGGAGGTGGCGGACTTCACCGCCGCCCACCTGTCCGCCCTCGCCCCCGACGCGACCCCCGTCGAGCAGGCCGTCGCCCTCTACTACGCGGTCCGCGACGGTATCCGCTACGAGGTGTACGGAGCCGACCTGAGCCGCGAGGGCCTGCGTGCCTCCCGGGTGCTGCGCGCCGGGTCCGGCATGTGCCTGCACAAGTCGGTCGTCTACGCCGCCGTGCTGCGCTCCCTGGGCATCCCGGCCCGCCTCGTCCTCACCGATGTGCGCAACCACCTGGCGTCCCCCCGCCTCATCGGGCTGCTCGGCGGGGATGTCTTCCACCAGCACTGCCTCACGTCGGTGCAGCTGGACGGCCGCTGGGTGAAGGCCACCCCGGTGTTCAACCGGACGCTGTGCCGCCTCTACCGCATCACCCCGCTCGACTTCGACGGCACCCGCGACAGCGTCCACCACCCGTACGGCCGCGACGGCCGGCGGCAGATGGAGATCGTCCGCGACCACGGCGTCTTCGACGACCTGCCCTACGAAGCGGTCCTCGCCGACCTCCGGGCCGCCCACCCGGGCCTGTTCCGCCCCGGCCGGACGCGCTTCGCGGCGGGCTCCCTCACCGGCGACGCCGCCCGCGCGGACGGCACCTGATGCGGGTCAAGTTCTGCGGCGCGGTCCGTGCCCAGGAGGTCCGCGCCGTCGCCGCGGCCGGGGCCGATCTCGTCGGGCTGTGGCACGGGGTGCCCGGCGGCCGGGCCGAGCTGTCCGCCGCGCGCCTGACCGAGCTGGCCGCCACGGCCCGGGCCTGCGACCTGACGCCGGTGCTGGTCACCCTCGCGCGCGAGCGGGCGGCCCTGGTGGCGGCCGCCGCCGGGGCCGGGGTGGAGTGGGTGCAGCTGCACGGTTTCCAGCCGCCCGCGCTGGTCCGCGCCCTCAAGCGGGAGCTGCCCCACCTCACCGTCGTCAAGGTGCTGCACCTGCAACGCACCCACTGCCCGGAGGCCCCGCTGATCGGCGCGTACGAGCGGACCGGCACCGATGTCTTCCTGCTCGACTCCGCGGCGGACGGCCGGCTGGGTTCCACCGGCCGACCGCTGGACCCGCCGGCGGCCGCCGCGCTGGCCGGCCGGCTCACCCGGCCGTTCCTGCTGGCCGGCGGCATCGGCGCCGAGAACCGCGCGGACTACGCCGCGGTCACCGCCCGGCCCGGCTTCCTCGGCATCGACGTGGACTCCGCCGCCCGCCGGGAAGACGGGGCCCTCGACGCCGCGAAGGCCGGGGCCGTGACCCGCGCCTGGCGCGGTCCGGCCCCGGCCCCCTCCGGGTGAGCGCCCCCTACAGGTCCACCACCAGCCGGTCCCCGCGAGCGCGGGAGACGCACGGGTACATCACGTCGGTGCGCTCCCGCTCCGCGCGGGAGAGCACGTCGTCACGGTGGTCCGGGGTGCCCGCCAGGACGCGCAGTTCGCAGCTGCCGCAGAGGCCGTCCTCGCAGGAGGCGGAGAGCCCCGGCGCGGCCTCCCGCAGCGCGTCCAGCACGGATTGGCCGGCGTCGACCGTCACCACCTCTCCGGTGGAGCGCAGTTCGACCTCCAGCGGCCGGTCGTCCTGCGGTCCGGTCTCGCGCGCACTGGCCGTGAAGCGCTCCAGGTGCAGCCGGCCCGAGGGGCAGGCGGTCGGCATCAGCTCCTCCACCGCCCGCATCATCCGGTCCGGTCCGCAGCAGTACACGGCCGTACCGTCCGGGCTCGCCGCGAGGTGCGCGGCCAGATCCGGGCGGTCCGCCGTGTCCCGGGGGCAGATCAGGACCTGCTCCGGACCGTACTTCTCCAGCTCCGTCCGGAACGCCATCGTGTCCCGGCCGCGCCCCACGTACACCAGCCGCCAGGTGGCGTTCCGGCGCTCCGCCTCGGCGATCATGGGCAGGAAGGGGACGATGCCGATGCCGCCCGCGAGGAAGAGGAAGCTCTCCGCCTCGGCGAGTGGGAAGTGGTTGCGCGGGCCGCGCACCGCGAGGCGGTCGCCCACCGACAGACCGTGCACCTCCACGGAGCCGCCCCGCCCGGCCGGCTCTCGCATCACGGCGACGCGGTAACCGGACCGGTCGTCCGGGTCGCCATGGAGCGAGTACTGGCGCACCAGGCCCGACGGCAGCACCAGGTCGATGTGGGCACCGGGTGCCCAGAGGGCCGCCTGGCCGGAGACGAGGGCCAGCCGCAGCCCCACCACGTCGTCGGCGAGCCGGTCGACGGCGGTGACGGTGACCGGGGTGTCGCCGCCCGGTGCCGCCCCGGCGGCCTGGGCGCGCCCTGCGGCGGCGTGCCGGCGCCCGCGCGCCGTGCGGCCCCACGGCTTGTAGACGGAGAGCAGCGACAGGAACACCAGCAGCCCGAACACGGGTGGGACCGTCCAGGCCAGCAGGGCGCCCTCGGTGCTGGGACGGTAGGTGCCGCCCTCCGCCTCACCCGCCTGCGCGGCGGCGATCAGCACCAGCGGGTGCGTGTAGACCCAGGCGAAGAGCGCGACCGACAGTGCCAGCGCCCACTTGACCAGCACCCACCAGTGGCGCAGCAGTCCCCAGGGCGTGCCGCAGCCCAGCAGGACGCCGGTGACCCCGCTGACGAGGCTCACGATCGACACGGTGGTCTCGTCGAAGACGTACATCGCGTAGTACGCGCCCTTGGCGATGCCCGGGTCCGTCGTGAGATAGCCGATGAGGGCGAGAGTCGCCATCGACATGGACAGGCCCATCCAGCCGACCGACGACGCGATGTGCAGGGCGAGCGTCAGCTTCCGTCCGCGGGCGCTCAGCCGGAAACCCTTCCCGTCCTTCTTCTTGCTGCGTCTGCGCGGGCGGGACCGGGCCGCCCGCTCCTGCCGGTCGGCTCGCGCGCGCTCGCTCGGGGGGGCCGGTGCCGGCCGGTCCAGAGGGAGGGTGGACACGGAAGACCTCTCTTTCCTGTCGTGCCGTGCGTCGACATCAACGTCCCAAGGTCCCAGCCGCCACTTGAGTACGGCTCGTGCCGGACAGCGGCCCACCGCCCGCCGGGGCGGCTCCAGTTGCGCACCAACGCCGTACCAACGGCCCCCGGTACAACACCGGTCATGAACTCACCCTTCGTCACGGCACTCCTGGCCGCCGAACGACCGCTGATCATGGAGGTCAAGCGGCGGGACGCGCACGGCACCGACCTCCTCGCCGGCCGTACCCCCGCCGAGGTCGTCGCCGCCTACGAGGCTGCGGGCGCGCCCTGCCTGTCCGTGGTGACCGGCCGCTGGTTCGGCGGCACCGACGCCCTGCTGCGGGAGGTGCGGGAGCACACCGTGCTGCCGCTGCTCCGGAAGGACTTCGTCACCCGCCGCGCCCAGCTCACCGAGACCCGGGAGCTGGGCGCCTCGGCCGTGCTGCTCACCGCGGGGCTGCTGCCGGCCCGGACCCTGCGCACGCTCGTCATCGGCGCGCTGCGCACCGGCCTCACCCCGTTCGTCGAAATCACGTCGGAGGAGGAGCTGGCACGCGTACCGCACCCCGAGGAGTGCGTGATCGCCGTCAACAACAAGGACATCGGGGACCGGGAGCGCGGCGCCGGCGACCTCGGCCGCAGCCTGCGCCTGCTGCCCGCAGTCCGGGCCGCGGGCACGCCCTGCCCGGTGAGCGCCGGCGGCATCGACGGGCCGGAGGCGGCGGCGCGCCTGCTGGCGGCCGGCTACCGGGGACTGCTGGTCGCCACCGCGCTGCTGCGGTCACCGGACCTGAACGCCTGGCCAACGGTCAACACCCCGCCAGGCATGCACATGTGACCGAGGCCCATATCCGCCGCCCCACCCACCCCGACAACCTCGACCCCCCCACGGGAGGAACCCAGTTGACCGAGCAGTCAGGGCCGGCACCACCGGAGATCTTCCACGCAGGAGCGGAGTTCGACCGTCAGGTGACCAACCTGATCGGCCACGGGTATTCGGAGCAGGCTGGGCTCGCCCCGGACGAGTTCCGGGCCCTGGTCGAGCCCCTGCGGGAGACCGCCGCTGCCGTGACTGCCCAGCGCTGTGAGCCGGAGACCGGCCGCCCGGCGCCCCCGAGCAGAGCGCCTGCCTGCTGTGCGGCATCGAGCGGGGCGAGGAGTTCTGCGGCGCCGTGCCCAACGACGCCATGGAGACCATCGCCGGACGCGGCCGCACCCTGCTCACCATCGAGGAGGGCGTCGCGCTCGTGACCCACCACCCGCAGGTGCCGGTCAAGAACAGGTGCTTCTCGCTCGGCGGCTCGCGCTCCGGCGACCGCCGGGTGCCCGCGATCTGGATCAGCCGGCGAGCGCCGAAGCTCGGCTGGTGCTGGGAGGTCAACCCGCACACCTGGCTCGGCATGGCCTCCGCGGCCGCCCGCCGCACGGCCGGACAGCCGGTACACCACGGCGGCCGGCGGGGTGCCCTGACCGGGCCCCGCCGGCCGCCGCGGGCCGTTCAGCCTCGGTCGCCCTCGTCGGGCTCCTCCTCGACGAGAGCGACCGCGCGTGTCCAGCCGGCACCGGAGCCGACCAGCTTCACGGGAAAACAGCTGACGGTGTAGCCGTACGGGCCGGGCAGCGCCTCCAGCCGGTGCAGCCGCTCGATCTGGCAGTACTCGCGCCGGCGGCCCGCGAAGTGGGCGGGCCACAGCACCGAGCGGTCACCGGTCTCGCGGTAGCGGCGGATCATGTGGCCGAAGGGCGCGTCCAGACTGAAGGCGTCTGTGCCGATCACCTTGACCCCGAGGTCCAGCAGGAAGTCCGTGGCGGGGCCGTCGAGGCCGGTGAATTCGGTGAAGTACCGCTCCGTCCCGGCGTGTTCGGAAGCGCCGGTGTGCAGCAGCACGATGTCGTACGGCTGCGGGGCGTGGCCGATCCGGTCGATCTCCCGCCGGAGCACCTCCACCCCCGCGGCGCCCGCCGGCTCCCCGCGCAGGTCCAGCCGGACGGCCGGGCGGTGGAACCAGTCCAGTGGCATCTGCTCGATGGTCCGCGGGGTGCCGTAGGCGGCCCTGGTCCCGTAGTGGGCGGGGGCGTCGACATGGGTGCCGGTGTGGCTGGTGAGGGTGAAGGTGTCCAGCGAGAGCAGCTCGCCGTCGGGCAGCGCGGAGACGTCGAAATCCAGGCCGAAGTGGCGCTGCATCTCGTCCCGCATGTGGCGGGCGCCCTCGGCGGGGGTGAGGATCTCGTGGACCACCGGATCCGGCTCCCACGCACCGGCGTCGACACCCGACGACAGGTCGATGAGACGCACCGGCGTCATCCCGCCGTACCGGCCGAGAGCGCGTCGTTGACCATGGCAAGGTACCGCCGCGGGGTGTCGGCGTCGCTGACGGCGTCCTCGTCGAGCCGAAGGCCCAGGGAGCGTTCTATGTGGCCGGTGGTCTGCAGCATCGCCAGCGAGTCGTAGCCGAGGTCGGTGAAGGTGAGATCCAGGATGTCGCCCTGGAGGTCCACCGTCTCGTCGGTGCCCGCGCACTCCCGCAGCGTCCGGGTCAGGTCGGTGAGTTCGAACTTGGCCATCGTTGATCAGCCTTTCTCGGTCAGGTGGCAGAGGTCATCGGTGGGCGACGGGGTCGAGCACCCGGGGCGCCGCCATGCGGGCCACGACGCGGCAGGCCCGGCCGAGCAGCCGCGGCAGTTCCGGGCCGCGGACGAAGAAGTGGCCGCCGGGCAGTGTCCGCTCGACCACCCGGCCCGTGCTCCAACTCCGCCATCCGGCCATCACCTCCGGCCCCGCGACGGGATCCGCCGCGCCGGAGACGGCCAGCAGCGGTGCGGTCAGCGGCCCGTCGGCCGCCGCCCGCAGCCTGCCGGCCAGCCGGAGGTCGTCCCGCAGAGCCGGCAGGACCAGCCGCCGCCAGGACTCGGCCGGCGCTCCGTCCGCCGGGAGCGCGCCGAGTGTCGCGAGCCGGTCCAGCAGCTCGTCCTCCGGCAGCTCGGCACAGTCGGCCAGCGGAGCGGCCGCGTCCGGCGGGGCGCAGGCGCCCACCGCGACGAGCGCCGGGCCGGGCAGCCCGGCTCGCTCCAGGGCGACGCCCAGACCGTGGGCGATGAGGCCGCCGAGGCTGTGCCCGTAGAGCGCGTACGGCCGGTCCGGTGCGGCGGTCACCAGGTGCCGCAGGTCGGCCAGGATGTCCGCCGCGCCGCGGACCGGCGCCTCGCGCCGCCGCCCGGCCCGGCCGGGCAGTTTGACGGGCACCGGTTCGGTCCCGGGGCCGGTGCGGCCGGGCCAGTCGCGGAAGGCGGAAATGCCCGCTCCCGCGTGGGGAAAGCAGTAGAGCGTGACGGGCTGCGACGCCCGCTGCCGTTCCCTCATGGCTGGTCTCCTTCTCGAAGCGCCGCCCCGGCGGACCGGGCGGACGGTCCGGCCCGGTGGACGACACCACCTTGGAGACGCCGCCTAGAGCTCGGCTCGAAGGGCGGAGGACCAGGGCCGCCGGCCGGACGCGACCCCGGCCGGCGGCCCGCCCCATCAGGCCGCGTAGAAGTTGAACGTCGGGCCGCGCCGGCCGGTGGCGGGGGAGTCCAGCGCCGGGTCGGCGGAGAGCAACCCCTGGTGCAGACGCTGGAGTTGGGGCGAGGGTTCGAGCCCCAACTCCTCGCGCAGGCGCCCACGCAGCGACCGGTAGACGTCCAGCGCCCGGGCCTGCCGCCCCGCGCGGTAGAGCGCCACCATCGCCTGGGAGTGGAAGCCCTCGTGCAGCGGGTGCCGGGCGATGAGCGCGGTCAGCTCGGTGAGCAGTTCGGTGTGGCGGCCCAGCCGCAGATCGGCGTCGATCCGCCGCTCCAGGGTGCACAGGCGGCTCTCCTCCAGGCGCATCACCTCGATGTCGAGGATCGAACCGGCCTGGACGTCCACCAGCGCGGGGCCGCGCCACAGCGCCAGCGCCTGCCGGAACAGCCGCGCCGCCCGTCCGTCCTCACCCGCGTCGAACGCGGTGTGGCCGGCGGCGACCAGGCGCTCGTACTCGTGCACGTCGACGCATTCGGGGGGTACCTGGAGCAGGTACCCCCCGTGCCGGGTGACGAGGACGTCCTTGGACCCTTTGGACGCGTCCGGGCCGAGCGCGGTGCCCAGCCTGCGGCGCAGCTGCAGGATGTACGTCTGCAACGTGGTGAGCGCGCTGCGGGGCAGGTCGGTGCCCCACACCTCTTCCATCAGCGTGGGCACGGGCATCACCCGGCCCGGGTAGAGCGCCAGAAGCGAGAGAATCTGTCTGGGCTTTCCCGCAGTGGGAACGATCGACCCCCCGCAGACATCAGCGCTCAGCGGACCCAGAACCCTGATCTCCATCATTCCTCCGTGGTGGTGAATTTCCGCCTCAGCCTCACTTGAGCTCAGCTGGCCCTTCGAACGTGCCATCCACGAGGCCCGGGGACCAGTGCCGCCCTCCCGGACCGGCCGTGAAGACAACCCATGGGCGGATATGAGGACTTCATGTGCCGGGCATGAAACCGGCACTGTCCGGGCCCGGGCGGCGCCGGAAGACTGCTGCCGTGACAGCACATTCCGACGGGACACGGAGCACTCCATGGGAACTGGTATGCACGGCGCGGCGGTCGAGACCAACAGCGACGGCGGCCCGATCGACGTCGATCTCCTCATAGAGAACCTGTCGCACTTACCGAGCACCGAGCTGATGGCACGGTTCTGCGCCACCTGCATGTGCTGGACGACGCCGGACACCGAGGTCTGAGGGAAGCAGGGGCAGGCGTGGAGGACTCCCTGAGAACCGCTGCCGGGCCAGGCGCCGGCGCGTCGCGTGGGGCGGGCGGCGGCCTCGCCTTCCGTCCGCATCTCCGTGCCGAGGTGGTGCCCGACGAAGCGGTGTACCTCGTGTCGGACCGCGGCGTGACCGCGCTGCGCGGTGACGCGGTGCTGGCCGTGGCCCGGCTGCTCGACGGCACCCGCGATGTCGCGCAGGTGGCGGCCGATGCGCCCGGGGGCCTGTCGGAGGACCAGGTCCGGCTGCTGATCGGCAGGCTCGCGGAGAACCGGCTGCTCACCTCGGTGACGCCGGGTGCCGCGGAGCGCTCCGTGCAGGCGTACTGGGAGCTGGCGGGCCTCGACGGCTCGGCGGCGGCCCGCCGCGCCGAGCGCGGTGAGGTGTCCGTCACCGTCGTCGGGGAGGCGGATCCGGCAGGGCTGCGGGCCGCGCTCGGCGCGGCGGGTCTGGCGGTCAGGCCCACCGATGAGCTGGGTCCGGACGGACTCGTCGTGGTGGTCTGCGACGACTACCTCGACCCGGCGCTGGCCGCGCTGGACGCCGCCCAACGCCGCAGCGGACGCCCGTGGTTGATGACCCGGCTGGGACGGGCGGACCTGTGGCTCGGCCCGGTCTTCCGCCCCGGCGCGGGTCCCTGCTGGAGCTGTCTCGCCGACCGGCTGGGCCGTAACCGCCATGCCGAGAACTACCTCTGGCAGGAGCTGGGACTCCGCCTCCCCGCACCCGAGTCGGCCCCGGTGCCGGTCGCCGCGGCGGCCGAACACCTCACGGCGCTGGAGGCGGCCAAATGGCTCGCCGGCCACCGGCACCCCGGCCAGAACGCCGTCTGGACCCTGGACACCACGACCCTGACCGGGCACCACCACGCGGTACGGCGCCGCCCACAGTGCCCGTCCTGCGGTGACCGCGGGCTGCGGACGGCCCGTGCGTGGCGCCCGCTGGCGCTCCGCTCCCGCCCGAAGGCGGCCGATCTGAACGGCGGCGCGGACCGGGCGGTCGCGGCCCGGGAGATGGCGGAGCGGTACGCGCATCTGGTCGACCCACTCACCGGCGTCGTCAAGGAGATCCGGCGCGATCCGCGCGGCCCGGAGTTCCTCAACTGCTTTCACGCCGGCCACAATCCGGTCGTCGCGGCGGACGGTCCGGGCGCGGTCCGGGCCGGTCTGCGCAGTTTCAGCTCGGGCAAGGGCATTACCGCCGAGCACGCCCGGGTGAGCGCGCTGTGCGAGGCGGTGGAGCGCTACAGCGGCCACTACCAGGGCGACGAGGCGACGGTGCGGGCGACCTACAGTGCCGTCGCCGACCGCGCCGTCCACCCGGATGCGGTGCAGCTCTTCCACCCGCGCCAGTTCGCCGACCGGGAGCGGTGGAACGCCGAGCACGGCCCGTTCCACCGGGTGCCCGAGCCGTTCGACGAGAGCGCGGAGATCGACTGGACACCGGTGTGGTCACTCACGGCGGGCCACCACCGGCTGCTGCCGACCGCCTCCCTCTACTACAACGCGGCCCATCTGCCCGGTGGCCGGTTCTGCGTCGCCGACTCCAACGGCGCGGCCGCGGGCAGCAGCACCGAGGACGCCGTCGTACAGGGCACGCTGGAGCTGGTGGAGCGGGACTCGGTCGCCCTGTGGTGGTACAACCGCACCCGCCAGCCCGCCGTCGACCTCGACGCCTTCGACGACGCATGGGCCGACTCCATGCGCCGCTCGCACACCGCCCTCGGCCGTACGGTGTGGGCGCTCGACCTCACCGGCGATCTGGGTATCCCGGTCTTCGCGGCGCTGTCGCGGCGTACGACGCCGGGCACCGAGGACGTGGTCATGGGGTTCGGCGCCCACTTCGACCCACGGACGGCGCTGCGCCGCGCGCTGACCGAGCTGAACCAGATGATGCCGCCGGTGATCGGCTCGCGGGGCACCGGCGGTGGCTACGGCACCGACGACCGGGCCGCGCTGCACTGGTGGCGTACCGCGACGGTGGCCACCCAGCCGTATCTGCTGCCCGACCCGGGGCAGGCGGCCCGGACACCGGACGGTTTCCCCCGGGTGGCGCGCGCCGATCTGCGGGACGACGTCACGGCCCTCACGGGGGCGCTTCGCGAGCGGGGGCTGGAGATGCTGGTCCTGGATCAGACACTGCCCGACATCGCGCTGCCGGTGGTGAAGGTGATCGTCCCGGGGCTGCGGTCCTTCCGGGCCCGGTTCGCCCCCGGCCGGCTGTACGACGTACCCCGGAGCCTGGGGCGGCTCGACCACCGCCGCTCCTACGCCGACCTCAACCCGATCCCGCTGTTCATGTGATGCGCCGCCGCCCGAAAGGCCCCGATCTTGAGCCTTCGTTTCTCCTCACCCGAGCGCGCCGAGGACGTTATCGAGGTGTGCTCGCTCCGTGATGACGCCCTGGTGGAGGCACCGACGGACGGGCCCGGGCCCGCGGTGCTGACCACCCGATGGGACGACGTGCGGCTCCCGCCCGCGTCCACGGCGCTCCAGCAGGTGCTGGAGCGGATGGCGCGGGAGCTGGTGCCGCTCAGTGAACTGGAGCCGTTCTGGAGCGCGTTGCCGCGGGAGCTGGAGGGCGCCCTCCAGCAGGTCCTGGTCCGCTCACTGGCCGTCGGCGGCGGTGATCCGCTGCTGTCGGTGGTGCCGATCTCCCGGACGGCGAGCTTCCGGCCGGTGCCGCCGCGGCCTGGTGCCCTGCACCGGCTGTCGCGGTTCGCCCTGATGCGGTCGGACGGGGACGGGCTGTGCATCGAGTCGCCGCTGTCCGGGCACCGGGTCGCGCTGCCGGGCATCGACGGGGTCCGGCTGACCGGCTGCTTCGGCCGCGCGTCCACCGTCGAGGACACCGCCGCCGAGCTGCACCTGCCTGCGGGGACGGTACGGGCAGTGGTCTCCTACCTCCTCGCCGCGGGCATGCTGGTCTCCGACGGATCGGGGCCCGATGAGGAGCCGGGCCGGTTCGCCGAGGACGGCGATCCGGCCCTGATCGCCTGGTCGCCGCACGATCTGATGCTGCACTCGCGTAGCCGGGTGGACTGCCACGACGGTGCCCACGGGGCGACGTACCCGTACGCCGGGCGGATGGCGCCGGAGCCGGTGGTCAAACCGGTCGTGGCGCACCAGCGCGTCCCGCTGGTCCGCCCCGCGCTCGACCGGCTGCTCGCACAGGACCCGCCGATGACCGCGGTCCTGGAGGGCCGCCGGTCGATGCGGCAGTACGGCACCGAGCCCTTGACGCTTCGCCAGCTGGGCGAGCTGCTGTTCCGGGTGGCCCGTATCCGCTCCCTGGGCTCCGCGCCGGATGTCGCCGAATACGGCGCGGGCAGCAGCAGCCGCCCCTATCCGAGCATCGGCTCGACCTACGCGCTGGAGCTCTACCTGACCGTGGGCGACTGTGAGGGGCTGGAGTGCGGCACGTACCACTACGACCCGGTGGAGCACGCGCTCCGGGCGGTGGCCACCGGCCGACCGGTGGCAGGTCAACTGCTTTCCCAGACACGGCTGCTGGCCGGCGGGCGGGCCGAGCCGCCGGCGCTGATCACCATCACGGGCCGTTTCCGCAGGATGACGTGGAAGTACAGCGGGATGGCGTACACCGCGCTCCTGAAGGATGTCGGGGTGCTCCAGCAGACGCTGTATCTGGTGTGCACCGCGATGGGGCTGGCGTCCTGCGCAACGTCGGGCGGGGACGGCGATCTGTTCGCCCGCGCCGCGGGTCTGGACTGGCGGGTCGAGTCGAGCGTCGGGGGGTTCGCGCTGGGTTCGCTGCCGCCCGCCGAGGCGGAGCCCGCGGCGGGCGGCATGCCGCTCAACGGTTATGACTGGCCCGGGCGTTCGGCCGAGGTGTTGCGGGATTGCTTCTCCCGCCGGCGCCGGCGGGACTGACCTTACGGCCAATTCCGGTACGAATGGTTCCAGTTGCGGGTAACCGGAGCAGCTCCGCGTTCCGGTCTTCCGGCATATGCTGACCCGAGGGCCATTCTCCCGGGAGGGTATGCGTGATGAAGCTCGCCAGCTGTCTCTTCGCCAGTTTCCCTGTGGAGGCGGCCAGAATGCTGGGGGGCTCCGGCCGTCCACAGCTCGCGCCGCGATTGGCCGTCACCATCACTGCCGTGGTTTTCTTCGGATTTTTCCTGGTGTCCGGAATATTCGTGTTACGGATGCACAGCGCGCCGTGGATTGTCGTCTGCTGCATCGGAATCCTTGCCCTTTTGTTTCTCCTTCAAATTTCTCATTCCTTTCCCGGTCTGATGCCCCGCTTGGCGCGTTATCGGTACGCAACGCTGTGCCTGCAGGCCCTGCTCACCTATCTGCCGTTCCTGGCATTCAAGAACGCCTGGCTGGGAATGCCCGGATTCCTGGCCGGCTCCATGGCACTGGCCCTCCACAAGGCCCTGGCATGGCCGTTTCTGGGGCTGGTGGTGGCGAGCACCGTAGTCATCCAGTTCTCGGTCGGCTACGGCTGGGAGGATGTGGCGTACAACGGCGTCTCCACGCTCATCACCGCGCTGGTGGTGTTCGGGCTGAGCCGCCTCGCCGATCTGGTGCGGGAGGTGCACGCGGCCCAGAGTGACGTGGCCGCGCTGGCGGTCACCCAGGAGCGACTGCGCTTCGCCCGCGACCTCCACGACATGCTCGGCTACAGCCTCTCCACCCTCACGGTCAAGTGCGAGGTGGCCCGCAAGATGGTGGGGGTGGACCCCGTCCGCGCGGAGCAGGAGCTGGCCGAGGTGGTGTCCTCGGCGCGCGCGGCACTGGCCGATGTGCGGGCCGTCGCCAGCGGCTACCGCGGGATGTCGCTGGTGGCCGAGGTCGCGGCGGCGAAGTCTGTGCTGGAGGCGGTGGGCATCCGTACGGCGACACGGGTGGCGGACCTGAACCTCCCGCAGGCGGTCAACGACACCCTGGCGGCGGTGGTGCGGGAGGCGGTGACCAACCTGCTGCGGCACAGCAAGGCCCAGCGCTGCCGGATCGTGGTGAGCACGGACGACGGCACCGCCCGGCTGCTCCTCCGGAACGACGGCGCCTCTGCCAAGGGCAGTGTCCTCGGCGAAGGTCAGGGCGCGGGCGGGCGCGGTCTCGTCAACCTCACGGAGCGGGCCCAGGCGCTCGGCGGCCGGCTCACCGCGGGTCCCGAAGGCAACGGGTGGTTCCAGCTGGACGTCTCGCTGCCGCTGCGTTCCCCCCGGGGTCCGGGCACCGGGCCCCCGAAGGCGCTCACAGCCAGCCCGAGTCCCGGGCGATCCTTACCGCGTCCATCCGATTGCGCGCGTTGAGTTTGGTGACCGCGGTGGTCAGGTAGTTGCGTACGGTGCCGGTGGAGAGGAAGAGCCGGCCGGCGATCTCCACGGCGCTCTCGCCGTCGGCGGCCAGCCGCAGGGTCTCGCGTTCCCGGGCGGTCAGCGGATTCTCCGCGGACTGCAGGGCGACGACCGCCAGATTGGGATCGAGTACCCGCTCGCCCTTGGCCACCTTGCGAATGGCATCGGCCAGCCGCTCGGGTTCGGCGTCCTTGAGCAGGAATCCGGAGGCGTGCGCCTCGAAGGCCCGACGGAGGTTGCCGGGCCGTCCCAGACTGGTGAGGATCAGTGTCCGGCATTCGGGCACCTGCTCATGGAGCTGGGCCGCCACTTCGATTCCGTCCGTTCCCGGAAGATCGATGTCGAGCACCGCCACATCCGGACGGGTTTTCAACGCCCAGGCGAGCACGGCGTCCCCGGATTCCTCCTCGGCCACGACCTCGATGTCCGGTTCCAGTTCCAGCAGTGTCACCAGCGCCTTGCGGAGCATCAGCATGTCTTCAGCGAGCAGAACTCTGACCACAGAATTTCCCCCGTACGTCGCTCAATGCTGGCATCGCACGGTAGATCGTAACTGTCCGGTCCGACAGCGGGAAGGCTCGAAGGGTGACCCCACCGCCGGACCGGCGGCACTCCGAATACGACGGAATCAGGTGGAGACCTGAAGCCAGGGCACGGTCTTTTCAGCGTACTCCCGTGCCAGGTTCATGGTGGCCGTGCTGTTGCGGCCCAGCGCCTCACGTACATAGGCGCGTGCTTCGGGGAGCCCGGCGTCCGCGCCGAGCACCGCCGGAACGGCCGACTCCCGCAGCAGCACCGAGTGCTGTGAGGTGACGGTGGTGCCGGTCTCGTCGGTGGAGATGCTCCACTCGCCGGTGTGCGCGGTCATCAGGGCGGGGGTGGTGGTCTGCTTGTAGACGATGCGCCGGGCATGCGGGAAGCAGACCCGGACCGACTCCGTGGTGTGGGTGGAGCCATCGGCCGTCCGGGTCTCCATCTCCATGGTCTGTACGCCGGGTTCGTCCTCGGTCAGGTCGAGCCGGGCGACGTGCGGCAGCCGTTCGGGCCACCGGCTCGCGTGGTAGAGAAACTCGTAGACGGCGTCGGCGGAACCCTGGACGCGCACAGAGTCCTCGAATGTGAGCGTCCGCTGCTCCAGCGTCTGCCAACTCTCCGCCAGATCCCTGATGTTCGCCAACTCCGTGCGGCTGTTGCGGTCGGTGGCCTGCTCGACCCAGGTGACGTCCGCCGGCCGGTCATCGATGACGGAGAAGGTGTGCAGCAGCGTCAGCCGGGTCCGCTGCGGGCCTGTGGGTTCGGCGATCCAGGTGCCGGTCATCGACGCGACGGGGGCGGCGGACCGCTCCTGCCGAAATTCGATCTTCCGAGCCTCGATGTCCAGCAGCCGCCGTGACGTCCACGACTTCACCTGGCCGTTGGCCGTGGCCCACATGCGCAGCCGCTCGCCGGTCGCGTCGTGTTCCAGGCGTTCGACGTACACGTTGGGTGCGAGATACTGCGGCCAGCGCGTCGCGTCGGCGAGCAGGCCGTACACAACCCCGGCGGGTGCCGCCACGTCGGTGTGATGGGCAGTCTGGTGGATACGGTCGCGGGACATGCGGTCGCCTTTCTCTCCGGTCAGCCGGACGGTCAGAAGTTGCCCAGTCCGCCGCAGACGTTGAGCGCCTGGGCAGTGATGGAAGCTGCCTGGTCAGTGGTCAGGTAGCCGACGAGCCCGGCCACCTCCTCGGGGGTGGAGTAGCGGCCCAGCGGGATCTTGGCCTCGAACTGCTCGATCACCGCGTCCTCGGTTGTGTCCCAGGCGGCGGCGTAGCCCGCGCGGACCCGCTGCGCCATGGGCGTCTCCACATAGCCGGGGCACACCGCGTTGACGGTGACGCCACTGGGTGCCAGCTCCCGGCCGAGCGCCTTGGTGAACCCCACCACGCCATGCTTGGAGGCGCTGTACGGAGCCCCGAGGACGACGCCCTGCTTGCCGGCGGTGGAGGCGATGTTGATGATGCGTCCGTAGGCGGCGCCCTCCAGCCCACCGTTCTTGAGCACCTCCCGGGTCAGCCGGAAGACACTGGTGAGGTTGGTGCCGATGACGTCGTCCCACAGCTCGTCGGAGATCTGGGAGGTCCGGCCTCCTCCGTTGCGCCCCGCGTTGTTGACGAGGACGCCTATGGGGCCGTAGCGGTCCACGGTGGCGCGGACCAGCTCCGTGACCGACGCGCGGTCGCGGACGTCGGCGGCGATGCCGTCCACGTCGTGGCCCTCGGCGCGGAGTCCGGCGACGGTGCGGGCGACCGCTTCGGCGGTCCTGGCGCAGAGGAAGACCCGCATGCCCCGTGCCGCCAGGTCGCGGGCCACTGCGAGCCCGATGCCGCTGGTGGCACCCGTGACGAGCGCGACGGGTCCGTTCTGTGAGGTCATGACGCATCCTTCCGGGCGGCGCCGCTGCACCCGGGCTCGGGGCCCGGGCCGGGTGCCGTGTCGTCGACGTGCTGTCCGGTGTGCCCTGACGGGCAACCGACGCCACTGTGAAGACCCGGACTGGACCCCAGCTGGAGCTGTGCCGGAGCTGTACTGGACGGCGCGGGCGTGCCTCATGGGCGGGGTTCCCGCGACCGGCACGTGCGGGACTCCAACGCGGCTCGATCGCGCCGTCGGAGCCTGGCGCTGCCCCTGCCGTCCGTGCCGACCGGCACGCCGACCACGATTCGGAGCACGCAGTGACCCTTCAGACCCTGACCCCGCCCACCACCGAGGCGCTCGCGCTCGCCGCCCTCCGTGCCGAGGCACAGCAGTTCTACGCCCACCACATGCAGCTGCTCGATGCCGGCGCAGCCGAAGAGTGGGCGGCGGGCTTCACCGCGGACGGAACGTTCGACGTGCCCACGGCGCCGGAGCCCGTACGGGGCCGGGCCGCGCTGGCGGCAGCAGCGCGGACCGCCCACACGACGCTGGCGGAGAACGGCGAACAGCATCGCCACTGGCCCGGCGTCTTCGACATCCGCCCGCAGGAGGACGGCACGGTGCGGGTCCGGTCCTACGCCGTCGTGTACGCCACCACACGGGGCGGCGCCTCGCGGGTGCACCGCGTCTGCACCTGCGATGACGTGCTGGTCCGCGAGGATGGCGTGCTGCGGATCAGCGCCCGGGTGGTCCGCCGGGACGATCTGGGCTGAACCGCGGATCCGCGGGAACGGTGACCGGGGCCCCGGTACTTCCTGGCAGTGTCCCGATCAGCCGTCCTCCTCCGACCTGCTCAGCGCCCGTACGAGGTAGGGCAGGGCATGGTGGATGAGCGCCGGGGGCGCTCCGGGCCGGCCACCGGGTCGGGTGCGTCACCGAGGGACGCGGCGCGGCAGGCGAGTTCGGCCTGCCGCCGGTCGACGTGGGCGTCGTAGTGGGAGGGAACAGCTCTTCTTTGTCACGGAAGTTGGAGGAGAAGGCACCCCGGGTGAAGCCGGCCAGGGTGGTGTCCGTGAAGACGCGGCGGCCTCACCGATGCCGGTGACGATCCCGACGACGGCGGCGGTCGTGCCGACGTGGCGAGCAACGGGCCGTTGACAGGTGCCGGAGCAGGCTGTCGTCGAGGATGACCAGGCCCTCCTTGATCAGTTCGTCGAGTTGGTGGAGGAAGGCGCGGATGCGTTCTTCGGTGTCGACGAGAGACTCTCGCGCCGTCCAGGCTCGCGGCGGGGCCGGCAGCGCGTCGGTGCGGGACGTGAAATGAACCGTCGGACACCCGTCCGGGAAACGCGGGGCCCCTCAGGCGTACTCGTCGACTGCAGGTGTCTGTGGGGTGGAGCGGGGTCGGTGGTTGACGAGGAGGGCCGCGAGGGCGGCGGAGAGGGTGAGGAAGCCGGCTGCCCACCGGATGGCGGCGGAGTAGCCGTGGACCATCGCCTGCAGATGCAGGCGTCCGGCTCCTGCGGGGCTCGCAGCAGTGTGGTGGCGAAGGTAGGTGGTGGTGGCGATGGTGTTGAGCAGGGCGGTGCCGATGGCGCCGCCGATCTGCTGGGAGGTGTTGACCAAGGCGGAGGCGACGCCGGAGTCCCGCGGGGCGACGCCGTGGGTGGCCAGGCTCATGGCGGGCATCAGGGCGGTGCCCATGCCCAGTCCCGTGACGACCATGCCGGGCAGGACGACGGCGGGGTAGGAGCTGTCGGGAGTGATCTGGGCGAGGATGACCAGGCCCGCGGCGGCGACGAGGTAGCCGGGGGCCATCAGTGTGCGGGCGGGAAGGCGCGGAACCAGGCGGGTGCCGATCCGGGTGGCGCCGGTCATCATGCCGGCCGTCAACGGCAGGAACGCCAGTCCGCACCGCAGGGGGCTGAAGCCGAGGACGACCTGGAGGTAGAAGGCCAGGAACAGCAGCAAGCCGAACATGCCGGTGATCGAGATGGCCAGGCAGAGGAAGGCGCCGCCGCGGTTGCGGTCGAGGATCACCCGCAGCGGCAGCAGCGGGGCGTTCACGCGGTGCTCCAGGAGCACGAACACCGCCAGCAGTAACAGACCGGTGCCGATCGGGCCGAGGGTGCCGGCGGCGTTCCAGCCGCCGGTGCTGCCGCGGCGGCGAAGAAGACGTTGACCAGCAGCGTCCAGCGCCAGGTGAGGTACTCGGTGAGTACGCCGCCCAGGATGAGGCCCAGGGCGGCGCCGCTGGCAGCGATGGCCCCGTAGATCCCGAACGCCTTGGCACGTTCCCTGGCCTCGGTGAAGGTCACGGCCAACAGGGACAGCGCGGCCGGGGCGAGCAGGGCGCCGAAGACGCCCTGCAGGGCGCGGGCGCCCATGAGCATGGCGGTGTCGACGGCGCCGCCGCCCAGGGCGGAGGCTGCGGCGAAGCCGGTGACGCCGGTGACGAAGGCGCGTTTGCGGCCCCACAGGTCGGCGATGCGACCGCCGAACAGCAGCAGGCTTCCGGCCCTGCGATCTGTCCGAGGACCGCCGGCCGATGCGCCTCAGGCCACGGGCGCGGGTGCACCGAGGCGGGTTCGCTGCAGCAGAGCGTGCACGTCGCGCGAGCCGGCCGGGCCCCTGCCCGCCTGCCCCTCTCCATAGCGGGTGGGTTCCGTGGGGCCGAGGATGTCCTGCTGCAACCGGCGCAGGTCGGGGGAGGGTTCGAGCCCCAGTTCGTCGGCCATGGAGCGGCGGAGCCGGTCGAATACCTCCAGCGCCTGGGGACGACGCCCGGAGCGCTGGAGAGCAAGCATGTAGTACGCGTGCAGGTGCTCGTCGAAGGGCTGCTGGAGCACCAATCCGGCCAGCTCGCCGAGGACTTCCGCGTGGCGGCCGATGCGAAGTGCGGTCTCGATACGTAAGCTGCGCGCCGTCTGCCGCGACTGTTCGAGGCGCGACACCTCCGCCTGCAGCGGCAGTCCCTGGTCGACGTCGACGAGCGCCGAGCCCTGCCAGAGGTCGTCGGCCAACTGCAACTGCCGTACCGCGCCGGCCTGGTCGCCGACGCGCAGCGCGTCCCGGCCGGCCGCCGCGTACCTGCGGAATTCAGCCAGGTCGAAGGTGCAGGCCGCGGTGTTGAAGACGTAGCCCATGCTCTTGGTCTGCAGGAGCTCACCGCTCACCACAGCCGGCGGCAGCGACATCTTGGCCGAGATGCTGCGGCGGATGTTGCGGATATAGGTCTGCAGCGCAGTGACTGCGGTCTTGGGCGGACTGTCGTGCCACAGCTCCTCCACGAGCTGCGAGACCGGCACGACATGTGAGTGGTTCATCAGCAAGAGCGCCAGAACCTTGCGCTCCTTGGGAGCAGTCGGGGTCGCCTGTATCTCGTCCGCATGGAGCGAGAGCGAGCCGAGTACGTCGATGCCTATGTGGACTGCCATGGTCCCCCTCCATGACGGAGCGCTCGTCAGCAAAAGTCAACTATCAGTTGATAGAAGCCACATGAAGACAACTGTCAGTCGTATGCATTCTGCATATACGGCCCTTTCATTGTCAACTGCCGTCTGTTTGAAGACAATTGGAGTCTTCAGCGTGCCGGAATGGCGCAGAGAGTGAGAACATGCCGGACAACGACGATCAAGTGGTGCTCGCGGAAAGACTCAACCATCTGTTCCGCACAAGTCGACCACAGGGCAGGCACTGGACCAACCGGGAGGTGGCCGAGGAAGTCAAGCGCATCAACCCCGGGTTGAAGGTGAGCAGTGCATATCTGTCGGCACTGCGCACGGGCAAGCGGTCCAACCCCTCCACCGACCTGCTGAGCGCCCTGGCGAAGTTCTTCGGTGTCTCGCCGGCCTACTTCGTCGACCCCGATCACGCCGACCGCGTCGACTCCCAGCTGACGGCGCTCAACGAGCTGGGCCAAGCCGGCGTGCGCGGCGTCGCCCTGCGTGTGGTGGGACTACCGCCGGAGAGCCTCGCCGCCATCACCGCCGTTATCGACCAAGTCCGCAAACTGCAGGGATTACCGCCCGTTGAGGAGTAGATCCACGTAGTGTCCGCTCTGCCGAGTCCGCGCCGGACGTGGCTCCGGAGGAACGCCGATCTGCGCCGCGCCTGCCAACGGCGCCTCGCGTCGCTCGGCGCCCCCGGCCCACGGAGCATAACCGAACTGCGCAGCCACATCAGTGCGTTACGGGGCCGACCCGTGGTGACCGTCCCCATGAGGCTCAAGCCCCCGGAGCCCTGCGGGATGTGGCTCGCCTGGCAGGATGTGGATGTCGTCGTGTACGCGGCCGATGCGAGCCACGCGTATCAGGACCACATCATCGTCCACGAACTGGCCCACATCCTCTGCGGCCACCGCACCGCCGACGACCCGATCGCCCAAGGCGCCGACACGCTCTTCCCCGATCTCGACCCTCAGCTGGTGCGGGACGTCCTCTACCGGTCCGCATACACGGATCCGCAGGAGCGCGAGGCCGAGATGATCGCGTCGCTCTTCCTCAAGCAGGCCGCCTCGGGCCCCCCGGAGGTTACCGGCGAGGTCCCTCCCCCCGCGGACGCAGAAATCATCGCGCGCATCGAGGCGACCATCGGCCCACGCCTGCCTCGAGCGAGCGCCCCGACCGAACCCGGTCGTCTTGACTGAACTCCCCACCCCCCGTGCCAATCTCCCCCGGGGAATGCTGATCGACAGCCTTCCCAGTCAGGTCATGGGCTGGGCCTGCGCCGCCGCGGCCCTGGCCGCGTTCCTCTACAACCTCCCCGTGCTGCTGCGCAGCCGCAGGGACCCGGCCGTGCTCGCCCTGTGCGTGTACTTCCTGTGTTCCTCCGTCAGCTTCCTGGAACAGCTCAACCGGGTGACTCCGACCACGACCCTGCTGCCCTGGCACCAGCATCTGGCGCCCCTGGTGACCGAGGTCGCCGTCGTCGGCTTCACCGGCGCGCAGACGGTGTTCATGACCTACTGGTCCCACCCTCCGGACGCCGCACGGCCCCGGGCGCGCAGACTGGTCGCCGCCTGGGTGGGCATGGCGGTCCTGCTCGTCACCCTGCACGCCGCGCTGGGGCTCGACGGCCGACGGCTCGTGGCGGACCGGCTCAGCACCGCGGACATGCGTGACCCCGGATATGCGGCATACCTCTACCTCTTCTTCGGGGTATGCGCGTTCGGGCAGCTGGAGACGGCGCGCCTGTCGTGGCGGTACATGAAGATCGCCAAGCGGTCCTGGTTGGGCTGGGGCATGGGGGCCGCCATGCTGGGCGCCGTGCTCTCCTTCAGTCACTGCGGGCTCCGCTGCTGGGAGATCACCGGTGAGCTGTCAGGGAGCGATGCGCATCTGCCTGACGCCCCGGACTGGCTCACCGGTGACATCGGCACCGTCCTCAAGGTGTTCGGCTGGACCGTTCCCGCCTGGGGGCCGAGCCTGGGCAGGGGGTCGCGATGGTGCGCGAAGTACCGTGCCTACCTGCGACTGCGGCCCCTGTGGCTGGCGCTCTACCGCGCCGTGCCCGACATCGTCCTCGACCCGCCGCTCCCCTACCGCCTCGAACACCTGCTGCCGCTCCGGGACCTGGACTACCGGCTCTACCGGCGCGTCATCGAGATCCGCGACGGCCAGCGCGCCCTGCGCCCCTATCTGCCTCCCGGCCTCAGCCGGCACGCCACTGCGCTGCTTTCCTGCGCCGAAGCCGAGGCGTATGCGCTGTCCGTGGCGATCCGGGAGAAAGGCGCAGGCAGGGCACCCGAGGTCTCGACCACCGTCGATTCGAGGACGGACAGCGGCAGCCGCTCGTCCGGGTTGCAGGACGACATCGCGTGGCTGGTCCGGGTCGCCGACGCCTTCGTCCGACTGCGCTGAGGGGCCGGGGCGTGCAGCGTGCACGTCGCGGGGCTCAACCGGCCTGGGCAACCGCATCGTTGACGGCGGCCATGAGGGAGCGCGGGGTGTCGAGATCCCCCACCACCTGCTCGGACAGCGAGACACCGTAGTCGTCCTGGATACGGGCCGCCGTCTCCAGGAGGGCGAGCGAGTCGCAGCCGAGCGCGTCGAAGGTGAGGTCGAGGGCGTCCGCCGGGTTCCCGGTGAACTCCAGGTCTCCCGCGCTCTGGGCGAGCAGACGGATGATGTCCTGGGCTGTGATCCGTGTCATGGGGTCTTCTCCTTGGTGTCGGTACGTGGCCGTGCGAAAGGTCAGGAAGAGAAGGCGGTACGGAGGCGGGCGTGCGGGTCAGCGCGGGGTGTCCCCGGCTTCCGCGCGCCGCACCACGACGGCCGAGTTGAAGCCACCCTTGCCGCGGGCGAGGACCAGGGCGACGTCGAAGTCGCAGGGGCGGGGTTCCCCGAGGACGAGGTCGATGCCGTACGACCGGGGCACGGTGGTGGTGTGCGCGGTGGCCGGCAGGACCCGGTCGCGCAGGGCGAGGAAGGCAGCGGCCAGGTCGAGGGGCCCGCCGCCCGCGAACAGACGGCCCGTCAGCGCCTTCGGGACGGTCACGGGCACGGCCCCGGGCCCGAACACTTCCCGGACGACGGCCGCTTCGGTGGCGTCCTCGGCCCGCAGTCCGGCCGCGTCCGCGAAGACGGCGCCGACGTCCGCGGGGCGCAACCCGGCGTCGGCGATGGCCAGTTCGGCGGCGCGGCGCAGGCCCGGCGGGCGACCGCGGCCGGGAGCCGGGTCGAACGTGGCGGCATAGCCCGCGATCTCGCCGTACACGGCACAGCCACGCGCCCGGGCCGCGTCCGCGTTCTCAGCAATGAGGATCGCGCCGCCCTCGCCCGGCACATAGCCGTCCGCGTGGACGTCGAACGGCGTGTAGGCGCGGGCAGGGTCGGCGGTGGTGCTGACCCGGCCGCCGGACAGATGGGATGCCCAGCCCCAGGGGTCGAAGGCGGAGTCGAGGCCGCCACACACCACGAGCGGGGTGCCGAGGCGGACGGCGCGGCGCGCGTTGCCGACTGCGTCGAGCCCTCCGGCCTGCTCGCTGACCACCACGCTGCCGGGGCCGCGCATGCCGTGCCGGATGGAGATCTGGCCGGTGTTGACGGCGTAGAACCAGGCGAAGGACTCATAGACGCTCACCTTGGACGGGCCTTGCGACCACAGCTTGTTGAACTCCCGGTGCGTGAACTCGAAACCACCGGTGGCGTTCGAGGTCATCACGCCCATGTCGAACTCCGGGAACCCGGCCGGGTCCACCCCGGCGTCCTCCAGGGCGCTCGCCGCGGCCGCAAGCGCGTACCGCGTGGAGACGTCCGTCTGTGGCAGGAGCCGCTTCGGTATGTGCTCCTCGGCGTCGAAGTCCCGTATGAGACCGGCCAGCCGGGACGCGTACCGCGCGGTGTCGAACCGCTCGATCTCGCCGATGCCGCTCGTGCCCGCGAGGGTCGCCGCCCAGAAGTCCTCCGTGCTCCGCCCGTTGGGCGCGAGGACGCCGATACCGGTCACCACGACCTTGTCCGTCACGCGCGCTCCCCACCGGTACGGCGCAGCACCATGGCGCTCTGGAAGCCGCCGAAGCCGCTGCCCACGCTCAGCACCGTGTCCACCTCCATGTCGCGTGCCGTGAGCGGCACGTAGTCCAGGTCGCATTCCGGGTCGGGCTCGTGCAGATTGGCGGTCGGCGGCACCACGCCCTGGTCGATGGCGAGGGCGCAGGCCGCGATCTCGAGGGAGCCGATGGCGCCGAGCGAGTGGCCCACCATCGACTTGATGGAGCTGACCGGGACCCGGTACGCATGGTCGCCGAGGCTGCGCTTGAATGCGGCGGTCTCGTGCCGGTCGTTCTGTTTGGTGCCCGATCCGTGCGCATTGACGTAGTCCACCGCGTCCGGGGCGATCCGCGACTCGGCCAGGGCCGCCCTGATCGCCTCGGCCATCTCGCGCCCGTCGGGCTTGAGCCCGGTCATGTGGTACGCGTTGAGCCGGGTCGCGTAACCGGTGATCTCGGCATAGATGTGCGCGCCGCGCCGCCGGGCGTGCGCGTACTCCTCCAGGACGAACATGGCCGCGCCCTCCGCGAGGACGAATCCGTTGCGCGTGCGGTCGAAGGGCCGCGAGGCCCGCTCGGGCTCGTCGTTGCGCGGGGTCGTCGCCTTGATCGCGTCGAAACAGGCCACGACGATCGGCGTGACCGGGGTGTCCGCCGCCCCGGCGACCATCACATCCGCGCTGCCCTCCTGGATCAGGCGGCAGGCGTGGCCGAGCGCGTCGAGACCCGAGGTGCAGCCGTCGGAGACCATCGCCGCCGGGCCCTCGGCCCCGACCGCCCACGCCACCTCGGCGACCGCGGCGCCCGGCGTGAGGTAGTCGAACATGTGCGGGGACAGATACGCCGGGTCCACCTCCCACTGTCGGCCGCCGTCGGAGAGCACGAGGTACTCGCGCTCCAGGCTGGTCGCGGCCGCGACGGCGCTGCCCAGAGTGACGCCGGTGCGGTGCGGGTCGAGCTCGGCGAACTCGGCGCCGCTGTCGTCCATCGCCTCGTGCGCACAGGCCACCGCGAACTGCGCCGAGCGGTCCATCCTTCGGATCTGACGTGGCGTCAATCCCTCCTGAACGGGATCGAAGTCGCACTCGCCGGCGACCTGCGACCGGTACGGACTCGGGTCGAAGAAGGAGATCCGGCGGGTCGCCGTACGGCCGGAGGTCAGCAGATCCCAGAACTGCTTCGTCCCCGCTCCTCCGGGCGCTCGTACCCCGATCCCCGTGATGGCCACGCGGCGTGTCGGTTGTGTCATCGGTCGGTCCTCATCCCTAACACCTGAGAGACGATTGACGTGCTGTACTTCCCGCTGCGGAAAGCGGGTTCGTCCATGACGCTCCGCAGGAACCCGAGGGTGGTGTGCACCCCGGGACCCGCGACGCGGAACTCGGCGAGCGCCCGGTCCATGCGCCGCAGCGCCTCGTCGCGCGTCGGCGCCCAGGCCACGACCTTGGCAAGCAGCGAGTCGTACGAGACAGGCACCCGGTAGCCCTGGTAGGCGTGCGTGTCCACACGGACGAACGGGCCGCCCGCGGGCACGAACTCGGTGAGCGGCCCGGGCGCGGGCGCGAAGTCCCGCTCCGGGTCCTCCGCGTTGATCCGGCACTCGATCGCCGCCCCGCGCAGCTCCACGTCCTCCTGCCGCAGGGTGAGCCGCCGCCCGGCGGCGATGTGGAACTGCTCCTGCACCAGGTCGATTCCGGACAGTATCTCGGTGACCGGATGCTCCACCTGGATGCGGCAGTTGACTTCCATGAAGGAGAAGTCACCGGCGTCGTCCACCAGGAACTCGAAGGTGCCCGCGCCCACGTATCCGACCGCTTGGGCGCCACGGACCGCGGCCTCGCCCATGCGTGCGCGCAGGGCTGCGGGCAGGTGCGGCGCGGGTGCCTCCTCGATGAGCTTCTGATGCCTGCGCTGCACGGAGCAGTCGCGGTCGCCGACGTACACGGCGTTGCCGTACCGGTCCGCGAGGACCTGCACCTCCACGTGGCGAGCGGTGGGCAGATAGCGCTCGACGAAGACGGCGGGGTCCCCGAAGAGGGCGCGGGCCCGGGCGACGGTGTCGCGGTAGGCGGCGGCGAAGTCGGCGGGGTCGTGGATGATGGTCATGCCGCGCCCGCCGCCGCCCGCGGCCGCCTTGACGATGACCGGGTATCCGATGTCGTCGGCCACGGCCTGCGCGGCGGTAGCCGTCCCCAGCGGGCGCAGGCTGCCCGGCAGGAGCGGAAGTCCCACGGAGGCCATGGCCGCGCGGGCCGCCGTCTTGTCGCCGAGGCGCCGGATGACGTCGGCCGGCGGGCCGATGAAGGCAATGCCGTTGGCGCGGCACACCTCGGCGAAGTCGGCGTCCTCGGACAGGAACCCGTATCCCGGGTGCACGGCGTCCGCACCGGTGCGCAGGGCGGCCTCCACGAGGGCCGGGATGTAAAGGTAGCTACGGCTCGCGGCGGGCGGGCCGATGTGCACGGTCTCGTCGGCGCAGCGCACCACGGCGGAGTCGGCGTCCTCCGACGAGTACACGGCGACGGTCCGGATGCCCAGTTCACGAGCGGCCCGTGCGATGCGCAGCGCTATCTCGCCGCGGTTGGCGATCAGTACCTTCTCGAACATCATGCCCCGCCGTCAGCCCGTCGGCGCGAGGGCGAAGAGCGGCTCGCCGTACTCGACGGGATCGCCGTTCTGCTTCAGGACTTCGACGATCCGGCCGGGGCGGTCCGCCTCGACCGGGATCATCAGCTTCATCGCCTCGATGATTCCGACCTGCTGGCCCGGCTCGACGATGTCGCCCTCGCCGACGAACGGCTGCGCTTCGGGGGACGGCGCCCGGTAGAAGACGCCGACCATGTCCGCGCAGAGCTGCGCCGCGTGCGACTCGGGCGCCCGGTCGTCCTCGGGGGCCGGGGCACCGCGCGCCGGCTGTTCGTCCCACTCGGCTTCGAGGGTCAGCTCGCCCGCCCGCAGCCGCAGGGACTTCGGTGGCCGCGGGAACTCCCGGACGAGCCGCACCGCGTGGCGGCGCAGCTCGTCGAGGGCCCCTTCGGTGCCCTCCGTGCTCGTGGTCACGATTGCATCGCCTCCTCGGTGGCGCTGATGAAGGACTCCACGGCGCCGAAGGCCCGGAAGCGCGCGTGCCGTTCGGCGACGAGCTCCGCCGCAGACAGCGCGCGCAACTCGGCGAGAACCGAGGTCAGCGCCGCGTGCACGTGGTCGGCGGCGAGGTCCGGATCGCTGTGGGCGCCCTGTGCGGGCTCGGTCACGACGGCATCGGCGATGCCGAGGCGCAGCAGCGCGCCCGCGTCGATGCGCAGGGCCTCCGCCGCTTCCGGGGCCATCGCGGGGTCGTTCCAGAGGATCGCCGCGCAGCCCTCGGGGCTGATGACGGAATATATGGAGTGGGAACAGACGAGGACGCGGTCGGCGACGGCCAGGGCCAGGGCGCCGCCGCTTCCCCCCTCGCCGCTGACCAGGGTGATCACGGGCACCGGAAGCGTGGCCATCAGGCGGATGTTCTCGGCGATGACGACCGCCTGGCCCTGCTCCTCGGCCTCCACGCCCGGGTACGCGCCCGGGGTGTCGACGAAGGTGATCACCGGCAGGCCGAGCTTGCCCGCCATCCGCAGCAGCCGGGCGGACTTGCGGTATCCCGCCGGGGTCGCCATGCCGAAGTTGCGCTCGCGCAGCTCCTTGACGGTATGGCCCTTCTGCGTGCCGATGACCATCACCGGCACCCCGTCCAGGCACGCGGGCCCCCCGACAATCGAGGGGCACTCGCCGCCGATGCGGTCGCCGTGCAGCTCCTCGAAGCCGGTGCAGAGGCGCCCGATGTAGTCGAGTGTGGTGGGCCTGCCGAGGTGCCGGGCGCGCCGCACGGTGTCCCGGACGTCCGCGTCGGGAAGCCGGCCGGGGTCCCGGATCAGCGAGTACTCCGCGGGCGGTGGGCTGCCGTCCGGCCGGATCCGCCGTGACCCGGCGGCAAGCAGTCGGGTCAGGGTCTCGCGCAGTTCGGCCCGGGGCCGGATGGTGTCCACCAGGCCGTGCTCCAAGAGGTGTTCGGCGGTCTGGAAACCCTCGGGGAGCTCCTGCCGGATGGTCTGCGCGATGACCCGGGGACCCGCGAAGCCCATCCGGGCGCCCGGTTCGGCGACGATGACATCGCAGAGCGTGGCGAAGGAGGCGGCGACCCCGCCGTACGTCGGGTCGGTGATCAGCGAAACCGTGAGAATCCCGGCCCGGTCGAGGTCGCCGAGGGCCTGCGCGGTCTTCGCCATCTGCATCAGGGACAGGGCGCCCTCCTGCATGCGGGCGCCGCCCGACGCGGTGACGATCAGGAGCGGGACGCGCTCGCTCAGGGCCCGTTCGGCGGCGAGTGTGATCAGTTCGCCCACCGCCGTGCCCAGGCTGCCGCCGAGGAACCGGAAGTCCATCACCGCCGCGAGCACCGGGTGCGCTCCGAGGGTGCCGCGCGCCAGGACCACGGCCTCGTCGAGCCCGGTGGCGGTGCGCGCCGCCTCCAGGCGCTCCGCGTACGGCTTGGTGTCGGTGAATCGGAGGGGGTCACCGCTCCACACGGGCAGGGCCAGCAGCTCCGTACTGCCCTCGTCGAAGAGCTGGGCGATGCGCTCGGGGGCGGTGAGCCGGTGGTGGTGCCCGCAGCCGGGGCACACCCGCAGATTCCGTGCGAGCCGCGGACCGTAGATCATCTCTCGGCACCGCGGGCACACGGCCCAGTCACCGGCCGGCTGGGGTCGGGGCTCTCCTGCTTGTCTCATGGTGACCTTCTTGGGGTCAGGCGGTGGTGACGACGTCGTGAAAAGGAAGCCGGGGCAGCCGGGGGTGATCCGGCTCCCGGGCGGGGCGGCCGATGTTGACGACGGTGACGATCTCCCGGGTGCCGTCGCCGAAGAACGTCTTGTTGATCCCGTCGGCGTCGTAGCCCACGATCGGCCCCGCGGCCAGACCCGCGGCCCGTACGCCGACGATGAAGTACGCGACCTGGAGCGCGGTGTTGAACAGCGCCGACTCGCGGCGTACCGCGGCATCGGCGAACAGGTCCTTCGCGTAGGGGAGATGGGGAAAGACCTCGGGCAGCCTCTCGTGGAAGCCGAGATCGGCCGCGAGAAGCGCGACCAGCGGCGCCGACGCCGTCTTCGGCCGGTTGCCCCGGTCGAGGTGGGACATCAGCTCCCGGCGGGTCTCCTCGGAGCGCAGCAGGACGATGCGCATGGGCTGCTGGTTCATCGACGTCGGCGCGTACTTCACCAGCTCGTAGATGGCCCGCACCTGGTCGTCGTCGACGGCTTCGGAGTCGAAGGCCGTGGCGGTGCGTGCCTCACGGAACAGCAGGTCCTGTGCCGCGGGGTCGAGCGCCAATCGACGAAAGGCTGCCGTGGCGGTCATGTTCCTCCTCGGTGCGGTCAGGGCTCTGCGACGAGGGCGACGACCCGGGTCCAGCCGGCACCCGCGCCCGCCACGGCCACCGGGAAGCACGACACGGTGAACCCCGTGGCCGCGGGCAGGGCGTCGAGGCGGGCGAGCTTCTCCAGCTGCAGATAGGGGGCGGTGCGGCCGTAGATGTGCGCGGGCCACAGGTACCCGTTGTCGCCGGTCCGCCGGTAATCCTCGATCATGCGGTGCATGGGGCGGTCCAGGCCCCAGGCATCGATGCCGATCACCCGCACCCCGCGTTCGACCAGGTAGGCCGTTGCGGCGCCGGTCAGCCCCGGGTACACGCGAAGATAGTCGGCGGAGCCCCACAGTCGGTCGGCCCCCGTCCACAGCAACGCGATGTCGCCGGGGGAAAGTTCGTGGCCGGCCTCCTTCAGCGCAGCCTCCACGTGGTCGGTGGTGATGCCTTCGCCCGGCGGTACATGGCGCACATCCAGGCGGACGCCCGGGCCGTGGCACCACTCCAGCGGCACCTGATCGATGCTCTGAGCCGGTGCGCCGCCGCTGACCGGGCCGTAGTGCAGCGGGGCGTCCATATGGGTGCCGGTGTGCGTGGTCAGCGTGACCGTCTCGTTGGAGATGGCCATGCCGTCCGGGAAGTCCTCGGGCGCCAAACCGAGCACCGTGGCCCCGGTCCGGTGGTCGAGCAGCTCGACGGTGACCGGTGTGGCCTCGCTCGGTGTGGACCGCGTGGCCACACTCAGGTCGATGAACCGCGTCATGCCGCCCCACTCACCCGGCGCTCGGCCTCGGACTTGACCGCGCCGAGATCGTCAACGCTGTTCCGCTCGACGCCGCCCTGGAGCAGCTCGTCGGCCTCCTCATAGGTGAACTTGCCCGCCACCTTGCCGTCCACGGGGTCCTTGGGCTTGAAGTCGTGCGTGAGGACGAGCTGGGTACGGGTCGCGGTCAGCGGGTAGGCGCGCCACTCACCGCCCATGTGCCCGATGAGCGGCGCGAGTTCGAGCTGGCGGTAGGCGATCACATGGCGCTCGTGGTCGATGTCGCGGCGCGAGACCCACGACTGCACCTGGCCGTTGACGTCGACGACGAGGCGCACGATCTGGTGCGTCTCGGAGCCCTCGATGATCTTCGCTTCCCGCGTGGGCGGGAAGATCCGGGCATACCCCTCAACATCGACGAGGACGTCCCAGACCACGTCGACGGGAGCGTCGACGGTCACAGTGTGTTCGGTGTGCCGCAGGGTCCGCCGCCCGGCGAAGGTGATCTCAGGGTGGTTGGCGTAGGCGGATTCGTACGAGATCTTCGACCGCCAGGTGGTCAGGAACTCGTGCACGTCCGGCTGTTCGGAGAACTTCCGCAGCGCGTCCAGGTCCTTGGCCGCGTACTGCGCGATCACCTGGCCCGTCATGCCACGCGAGTTCTCGTCCACGGGCAGCCACTGATGGGCCTCGTAGCCGAAGCCCTCGATGTGCTCCGAGCCGAGCACCAGTTCCTGCAGGCCGTCGAAGAACTGACGCCGCTGGGACTCGGTGACCTCGTCGTCGAACCGGTAGATCAGGGTATGCAGAATCATGAGCGCCTTCCCGGTGCGGGCAGCTGACGGACGGATTGGGGATTCGCCGGCCCCCGGTGAGGACGGGAGCCCACGTGGGATCGAGTCTGGAAAGCAGACCTCAAGCGCTCCTCAAGACCGGCTCACGGACCACTGCTTGAGTGCGGCTTGAGCGGCGCTGCTTACGGTGTGGGGGCATTCCACGAAGGAGTGTCGGTTACAGGGGGTTCGATGCTCGACATCCGGGTGCTCGGTCCGCTCCAGTTGCGTTCCGGAAATGCGCTGCCCACACCGACCGCACCCAAGGAAAGGAAGCTCCTCGCACTTCTTCTCATGAATTCCGGGCGCACCGTTCCGATCAGTACCATCACCGAAGAACTCTGGTCCGACCGGCCGCCCAGGACCGCCGTAACGGCAATCCACGCCTATGTCCTCAGCATCCGCCGCAACCTGGCGGTCGCGCTCGGTCTACGCGGCGCCGACGTACGGGCCGACCTGCTGCAGACCAGGAACAAGGGGTATGCCTTCCACACCGAGGACTGCTCCTTCGACCTGCCCCGCTACCAGGCCCTGGAGAGCTCCGGACGGGAGGCGCTGCGCGCGGGCGACCTGGACCGGGGCATACGGCTCCTTCGGCAGGCAGACGGCATGTGGCGCGGGGCGCTGCTCGCCGGCGTCGACCGCGGGTCTCCGCTGCGGGCGGCGACAGCGCGCGTCGAGCAGTCCCGTCTGACGGCGCGTACGTTGCGCATCGAGGCCGAAATCGGCATGGGGCGTCATCAGTGCGTGCTGCCCGAACTGGCGGACCTTGCAGTCCAGTTCCCTTTTGATGAACTGCTGCACCGTTACTACATGCTCGCGCTCCAGCGCAGTGGATTCCGCACGGAAGCTCTTTCAGTATTCCGTCGGCTGCGCCGGGCCATGGCCGAGAAGACGGGACTTGAGCCCTCGGGGGAACTTCAGTTGCTGTACCGGGAAATCCATGGAGAAACCCATGGGGAAATCGACAGAGAGACGCGAGAAAGGAGTGTGCGGTGCGGGTTTCCAGTCTCCTCCACTACGGCCTGCAAGTACCCGACGTGAGCCGGGGCGGCCGGTTCTATGAGGACTTCGGCCTGTCTGTGACCGAGCGCGGAAAGGGGCTGGCCGTGCGCTGCGACGGCCAGGACCTCGACCGGACGCTGCTCCTCGAAGGACCGGACAAGAGGCTGCATCACGTGGCGTTCGGCGTCGCCCCCGGCGCCCTGCCCGAGATGCAGCGGCGCCTGGAGGGCCTCGGTGTCCGCCTCGAGGACGCGCCGTCGGACGAAGTGGAGGGCGGCCTGTGGCTACGCGACCCGGACGGCAACCGGATCACCATACGGGAGGAGAGCCCGTCGCTTCCGTGTCCTGCCGCGGCGCCGCCCATGAACGTGCCCGGCGACTACCGGCGCCTCGGCGAGGCGCGGTGGCTGACCGCCGACGTCCCCGCCCGCCCGCGCCGCCTCGGCCATGTGCTGATCTTCTCCTCGGACGTGGCCAGGTCGGAGCGGTTCTACGGGCGTGTCCTGGGACTCGGCGTCTCGGACCGGGTGCCGGGCGTGGTCACCTTCATGAACTGCGGCCCCGGAGACCACCACGTCTTCGGCCTCGTTCAGAGCACGCACCCCGGCCTGCATCACTCCAGCTGGGAGGTCGGCAGCGTCGACGAGATGGTGCTCGGTGCGCGCAACCTCGCCGAACGCGGCAGCGAGCTGAGCTGGGGCCTCGGCCGGCACACCTTCGGCTCCAACCTCTTTCACTACATCCGGGACCCTTGGGGAAGTTGGGCCGAGTACTTCCTCGACATGGACCAGATCACGGCGGACTGGGCGCCGCGCGACTGGCAGGACGTCCCCACTGCGGTCTGGTGCCCGCTGCGCCCGGCCGAGTTCACCGAGAACCTCGAACCCGCTCCGTGACACTTGTGAACCTCCGTGATCCCCGTGACACCGTGAAGGAGACACCGGCAGTGCCTCGCGATCCCTGGTCCCTCGTCAGCTATGCGTCCGGCGCCCGCCCCGGCCCGCGCACCGGCATCCGGACCCCCGACGGAACCGTCTACGCCGCCCCAGGCGCCATGGCGGACACGCCGCTGCTCGACCTCTTCCGGCAGTGGGCGCGGGTGGACGAGACGTTGCGTTCGTGGCAGCCGGACCCCGCCACCGCCGTGTCCGACGCGACGCTGCTCGCGCCGCTGACGTACCCCTCCAAGATCCTGTGCTCGGGCGCCAACTACTACAGTCACCTCAAGGAGATGGGCGTCGAGGAGCGGCAGCCGCCCGCCGAGGCGTACTTCTTCCCCAAGACCCCGCGGACCACTGTGATCGGCCCCGACGAGGCGATCACCTTCCCGGGCGGGCCCGGACGGCGGCTCGACTGGGAGGCCGAACTGGCCGTCGTCATCGGCAAGGAGGGCAAGGGCTTCTCCCCCGCCGAAGCCTTCGAGTACATCGCCGGGTACACCATCGCCAACGACGTCTCGGCCCGCGACGCGCTGCGTCGCGAGGATCCGGTGGGTCCGCCGTTCGCGTATGACTGGCTGCGCACCAAGTCCCTCGACGGCTTCTGCCCCCTGGGCCCCGGCATCGTGCCGAGCCGCTTCGTCGACGACCCTCAGAACCTGGGCATCCGGCTGTGGGTCAACGGCGACGTGAAGCAGGACGCGCGGACCGATGACATGATCAGGCCGGTGGCGGAGCTGCTCTCCGCCGCGGCCCAGGACATGACGCTGCTGCCGGGCGACGTCGTCCTGACCGGCTCCCCGGCCGGGGTCGGGCTGGCGCGCGGCGAGTGGCTGGAGCCCGGCGACGAGATCGTCATCGAGATCGAGGGGCTCGGCCGGCTGCGCAATACCGTGGGCCACGCCATGAGTTGACCGCGGGGCTTGATGTGGGCCGCATGGTCCACATCAAGCCCGCGTACGGGGGGCTCAGGACCGCGCCTGCACGGAGGGGATGTCGGGAAGGCGCACGTCCCGTTGGTCTCGCATCACGTTGCCGGGGTCGATGCCCAGGTCGTCCAGGAGCACCCGGGCGGCGTTGCGTCCGGGCCAGCCGCTGACCCCGCCCCCGGGGTGCGTGCAGGCCCCGGTCTGGTAGAGGCCCGGCACCGGCATACGGTACGAACTCCAGCCCGGGACAGGCCGGTTGGTACCGAGCTGGCCGGGGATCATCTCGCCGCCCATGTAGCCGCCCTCGACGAAGTGCCGGTTGGCCGCGGCAAGGTCGACGGGCGAGTGGACGGAACGAACCAGCTCGTCCCCCGGCTCGTAGCCGGTGACGTGGCGCGCGTATGTGTCGACGAGTCGCTGCGCGTACCGGTCCTTCTCACCCTCCCAGTGCGCCGGGTCCCCGTACAGGCGGTAGGGCGCGTAAGTGAACAGGCGTACCGACGCGAGACCTTCGGGCGTACGGGTCCGGTCGACGACCGACGGAGCGAGCGCCACCACTATCCGGTCATCGCCGGACAGGGCGCCCTCGGCGATGTCCGCCCACTGGGCGGCGAGCCCGCTCAGAGTGCCGAAGGTGGCGGTCACGGGGCGCAACGTGCCGCCGGAGTAGGAGAGTTGTGGGGCATCGCGCAGGGCAAGGTGGACCTGGAGCACCGAGGCGCCGTTGCGCCAGCGGCGCAGCGCGCCGAACTCGGGCGGCAGCTGGACGTCCGGGCCCAGCAGATCGGGCAACTGGGTCACATGGGCCGCGGACAGCACGGCACGGCCGGCCGTGAAGCGCTCTCCCCCGGCGGTGATCACCCCGGTGGCGCGCCCGTGCTCCACGACGATCCGCTGGGCCCGCCGCCCGCACAGAACCCGGCCGCCGTGCGCCCGGACGCAGGCCGCGAGGGCGCGGGGCAGCGCGGCGGAGCCGCCGACCGGGACAGCGCCCGAAATGCGGGTGAGCAACAGCGCGAACTCCGCCGGTACGAAGCCGGTCCCCGGCCGGCTCAGGTTGCCGATCGCCGCCGCGAAGCCGAGCAGCAGGACCCGGGTGCGGTCGTCCTCGAAGCGCTCGCGGACCAGGCTGTAGCCGTCGCGGGCGGCGAGCGCGTCCAAGCGCCGGGCCACCTCCTCGTCCACCGGCTCACCCGTGCCGGGCGGCGCCGAGGAGCGCCGAACGCGCTCCGGGAGCAGTGGCTCGTACTCGGCGAGCAGTTCCAGGAACGCATGCGCGTCCGCATCCGAGTAGCGGCCGATGGCGTCGGCCGTGGCCTCGGCGCTGCGCTCGATGGCGACCGGCTCGGTGCCGTCGTGGCAGGACACCAGGGCCGGGGACGGGGCGACGTAGCGCAGGCCGTGCTCGGCGACCAGGCCCAGCTCATCCTCGCCCACCGCCGGGTTGAGCTGTGCGTACATGTGGAACGTGGACGCCAGGTCGTCGGCGAAGCCGGGAAGCGTCAGCTCGCCGGTGGAGGTCCCGCCGCCCGGCTCGGCCTGCTCTTCGAGCACCGTCACGGAGAGGCCCGCACGGGCCAGGTAGGCGGCGGCGATCAGGGCGTTATGGCCGGCGCCGATCACCACGACGTCGCTGTGTTCGGTCATGTCGAGGCTCCATCGCTCAGGGTCAGTCCGTCGTCCATCCCCAAACGTCACGCACGTACTGTGCGCTGCTCCGTTCGAGATCGAGGGCGCCGTGCGAGACCGCGGTGCGCACGTCCCGCCAGGCGCGCTGCAGCGGGTCGGCCTCGGACAGCATCGCGGAGCCGGAGAGCTCGACCACCCGGTCGACGGCATCGCGGACGAGGCGGGCAGCCGTCGATGCGTCCCGCATGGTGCGCGCCACGGTCTCGCGGGTCATGGGCGCCGCGTCGGCGGCCGCCACCGCGCGGTCCAGGAGCAGCTGGGCGATGTCGAGTTCGGCGGTTCCGTGGGTCAGGGCCAGGCGGGCGGTGGCGTCGCGCTTGGTGCGCCGCTCGGCCCAGCGGGTCAGGGCCGCCGTGGCCGCTCCCAGGGCGGGCGCGGCGAACAGCGGCGGGCCGCTGCCCGGCAGGGGCGCGCGGTAGCAGGCGGCCGCCGTAGGGTCGTCGCTGCCGTCGAGCAGGCTGGAGTGCGGGAAGGTGCGCGCGTCGGGTACGCGGACGTGGTCGACGTGCACCGAGTCGCTCGCCGTGGCCCGCATACCCGTGGGGCACCAGTTCGCCTCGATGGTGTACTGGCCGCGCGGCACGGCGAAGTACCGTACGCCCTGGGGTTGTTCGACCGCGACGCACAACAGCGACCAGTCGGCGTGCCGCACGCCGCTGAGGAAGTCCCACCGCCCGGTGACCAGCCAGTCGTCGCCGGAACGGGTCGCGCTCCCGGAGGGGCGCAGCGCGCTCGACAGGGCCGCGTCGGGGCCGTCGGCCCACACCTCGTCCTGCCCGGCGCGCGGCAGGAACGCCGCCATGCGGCCCGACGAGGCGTAGATCAGGCCCACCCACGCGGCGGATACACAGCCGCCGCCGGCGATCCGCAGCGCCTGGGCGAGGTCCGTGAACGTGCCCTCGGTGCCGCCGTGGCAGGCCGGGACGAAGTGCCGGGCGAAACCGGCGGACAGGAGCTTCGCGACCACGTCCGGTGCGAGCCGCCGCTCCCGGTCGGCGGTGGCCGCGTGTTCGGCCAGGGTGTCGGTCATGCGGTGCGCGGCGGCCGCCAGATCGCCCGGCGTCGTCTGCGGGGCGGCGGCAGTCACGGTCATCGGCGCTCCCCGGCCCGGTGCCACTCCAGGACGCGCCGCACGTCCCGGCCCTGGAACGACACCGTGCCGTAGAGGCTCATCAGCTCGTTGTCCACACGGAGTTCGCGGATCTGGTCGTGGTCCTTCAGGTGTGGCGTGTGCGTGATGGTCACCCTGTGGATCACCCGGTCCCCGTCGAGCCGCCACGTCCCCGCGTACCCCATGAAGTCGAGGCGGGTGGGGGTCGTCGGGCGGCGCGTGGAGTCGGCGGTCCGCATGAGGCTCACGGACATGTGGCCGTCGTCGCAGTAGATCAGGAGACCGCGCGGGTCCGGCCCCAGGGGGCCCTCGAGCCGCTCGCCTCCGGGGCCCACATCGTCGAACGCGGTCAGGCTCCACACACCCGAGAGATCACTTCGCTGCATGGGCCACACCGTAGGAAGCGCCCCTCAAGGACGTGTCAAGCGCACATGGATTAGCCGGCCTTGAGCGTCATCTGAGCACGCGGACCGAGTGTCGAGGCGATCGGCGGCCACGGGGCCGTCCGTGTCGTTCCGACCGCGGAGGGGTGGATGAAGATCATCAGGACCGAGCCGACCACATCGACGAACGGGGCCGACAGGGCCGGCCCGGTGCCCATGACCGTACTGCGCGAGCTCTCCCTCAGCTCCGCCGGGGCGGCCGCGCTGCGCGTGGCCGCCCGCATCGGCATCGCGGACGTACTGGGCGAAACTCCCGTTCCTACTGGTGAGTTGGCCGCATCCCTCAAGGTCGATCCGGAAGTCCTGGAACGGCTGCTACGCACGCTGAAGTACTACGGCATCTTCACCGAGACCGCGGAGGGGCACTCGCACACCCCTGCGTCACGGCTGCTGCGTGAGGACCACCCGGAGAGCCTGAAGTTCTGGGTGCTGTGGGTGACCGAGCCATGGACCTGGGAACTGTGGCCGCACCTGGAGGAGGCGGTGCGCACCGGTAAGGGGCACTTCGAGGAGCGGTACGGGACGGACTTCTTCACGTGTCTGCACCGCGAGTGGCCCGAGTCGACGGAGGTGTTCAACAAGTCCCAGACGGAGCTGAGCCGCCTTGCCTCGGGCGCGGTCGCCGAGCGGCTCGACCTGCGGGGGGTGCGCACCCTGGCGGACATCGGCGGCGGCCGCGGCTACACCCTGGCCACGCTCCTGGAGAAGAATCCGGACCTGAAGGGCACTCTCGTCGACCTGCCCGCCGCCGTGGCCGAGCCCGATCCACGGCTGCGCCCCGGGGGGTCGCTGGCGTCGCGCGCGCAGGTCGTGGCGGGCGACTGCCTCAAGGAGATCCCGGTCGAGGCCGACGTCTACCTCTTCAAGAGCATCCTCGAATGGGGCGACGACAAGACCGTGACCGCGCTGCGCAATGCCGCGCGCGCCGGGCGGCCCGGCAGCCGGATCGTGGTGATCACGAACCTCGTGGACGACAGCCCGGAGATCAAGTACGCCACCGGCATCGACCTGCTGTTCCTGCTCAACACGGACGGCAAGCGGCACACGAAGAAGGGCGTGACCGCGCTCGTCGAGCGGGCCGGACTGCGGCTGGAAGGCGTGGGCCCCATCAACTCGCACCTGCACGCGATCGAGGCGTCGATCCCGTCAGCGAGCTGAGCGCTCCCTCTCCGCCCTCTTGAGTGCTCCTTGAGTGCACCGCGGAAAGCTTCACGGTGCAAGGCGCGCGGCCGCCGGGCGAGAGGCGCCGGCGGGTCAGCACGCACTGATCTCACCCCATAGGTCCAGAGGCGAAAATGATCATCCATACTTTGGTCTTCTCCTTCTCCGACTCGATGCCCGAGGCGGAGCGGAACCAGTTCTTCTCCGAAATGGACGAGGTCATCCTCGGTTCCGGCCTGGCCGAGAAGATCGACCACAAGCCGCACCTGCGACTGCCGGACGACGACTACGCTCCCGTCTTCGTCTCCAGCGCGATCGCGGAAATCAGCTGCAAGGACCTTCCCACCCTGCAGAAGCTCACCGAGTACGCCAAGCTCGGCGAGTTCCGCGACAAGTGGCAGCAGAAATACCCGTACAAGGTCGTCTGGGTGAATCATGAGAAGCTGACGGTCTGAACCCGTAGGTCTCGGGTCCGATGCGATGCAGAGGCGCTTCCGCCGGGGCGGAAGCGCCTCTGTCTGTGTGACCTCCGACGAGCGCCACGGCTCGCACAGATCGACGCCGACAACCGGCACGGTTGAGGTGCGCTCGATGCTCACCGGCCTTGCCCGCGGCCTGCGGGCCGCACGGCACCCCGGGTCAATGCCTGGCGATCCGGCAACGAAGTCGTCGCGCACTGCCAGCCGTCTTCAGAATGTGGTCACGGTGCGGATCGAGCACTCATCCCGTTCGACTCAGGCGGCTTGCCCCATGAACATGGACCCGCGGTTTCAACGAGCGCAGAGTCGCCGGCTCGTCCCGGTACTTCCTCCTGCTGGACGGCAGTCGCGCTCATGCACCTTGTCGGACTCCCACAAGACCAAAGCGGTCGCAGAGGGCCCTAGTTGGCGTCGCGGCGACCCCGCTGACCACGGCTTCTGCGCAGTCGCTGCACCGATGCACTCCCCCCTCTCGCTCCCCTGATCTGCATGATGCCTTGAGCCTCACATGGGAAGCCTCGCAGGAGCCGCAGCTCAGGGCCCGTTTCCTCACCCACGGAGGCGAGAGCGCCCCGGAGTGTGAAACCTCAGGCCCACGTATCCGAATACGCAGGCCATCAGGGCGCGCCGGCTAACATTCCATGATCCACGAAACGATAAAACCCCAGGTCGGATACCTGACCTGGGGTTTCACCTCCGAGCCGCCTTCGGGATTCGAACCCGAGACCTACGCATTACGAGTGCGTTGCTCTGGCCAACTGAGCTAAGGCGGCGTGGTGCGCGGCCCAGTCTACACAGGAGCGGGGGGTGCTCTGTACTCGGTTCCGGAGGGGCTCGGTGGGGGTGGGGGCGGGTGTGGGGCGGGTCACGTGCAGTGCTTGTTCTTGGCGGGTGGGGTGCCTTCGAGGAGGTAGGTGTTGATGGCGGTGTCGATGCAGTCGCTGCCGCGGCCGTAGGCGGTGTGGCCGTCGCCGACGTAGGTCAGGAGGGTGCCGCTGGAGAGCTGGGTGGCCAGGCCCTTGGCCCAGGTGTACGGGGTGGCCGGGTCGCGGGTGGTGCCGACGACGACGATCGGGTCGGCGCCCTTGGCCTCGATGCGGTGGACCGTGCCGGTGGCCTTGACCGGCCAGTAGGCGCAGCTAAGGGCGGACCAGGCGAAGTTGTCGCCGAAGACCGGGGACGCCTTGCGGAAGGCGGGCAGCGCGGCGCGGACCTGGTCGGGGCCGGTGAAGGGGGCCGGGAGGTCGAGGCAGTTGACGGCCGGGTTGGCGTACATCTGGTTGGCGTAGTGGCCCGAGGCGTCGCGCTCGTAGTAGCTGTCGGAGAGGGCGAGCAGTCCGCGGCCGTTGCCGGCCCGGGCCTGGGCGATGGACTGGCGCAGCAGGGGCCAGGCGCCCTGGTCGTACATCGCGGCGATGACACCGGTGGTGGCGAGGGACTCGGTGAGCTTGCGGTCCTGGCCGGTGTCGATCGGGTGGGCGTCCAGCTTCTTGAAGAGCGCGGAGAGCTGTCGGCCGGCGTCCTCGGCACTCTGGGTGCCGAGCGGGCAGTCCTTCTTCTTCACGCAGTCGGCGGCGAACGCGGTGAAGGCGGTGTTGAAGCCGGCGGCCTGCTGGAGGTTGATGGCGCGGGAGTCCAGCGACGGGTCCATCGCGCCGTCGAGGACCAGGCGGCCGGAGCGGGACGGGAAGAGGCCGGCGTAGGTCGCGCCGAGGAAGGTGCCGTAGGAGGCGCCGACGTAGGTCAGCCGCTTGTCACCGAGGACGGCGCGCAGGACGTCCATGTCGCGGGCCGCCTCGATGGTGGAGACGTGCGGCAGCAGCTTGCCGGAGCGGGCCTCGCAGCCCTCGTCGAAGTCGCGGTCGGCGGTGACGAGCTGGTCGACCTCGGCGGGGCTGTCGGGGGTGGTGTCGGTCTGGGTGTAGCGGTCCATCTGGCGGTCGGTGAGGCATTCGACCGGCTCGCTGCGGGCCACCCCGCGCGGGTCCATGGCGACCATGTCGTACCGCGCCCGGACCGCGGCCGGCTGGGGCGCGTACTGCTGGAGGTAGTCGATCGCCGAGCCGCCGGGGCCGCCCGGGTTGACCATCAGGGAGCCGAGCCGGGTGCCGGGGCTGGTGGCCTGCTTGCGGGCGACCGCCAGCTTCAGGTCAGTGGCCGGGTCGGGCTTGGTGTAGTCCAGGGGTGCCTTCATCGTGGCGCACTCGAAGCCCGCCACGCCGCAGTCGTGCCAGCTCAGCTTCTGGTCGTAATACGGGCGGAGTGCGGCCGGGATGGCCGTCGGGAGCGGCGCCAGGGGGGTGACGGAGGACGCCGGGCGGTCGGCGCCGGCCTCCGTGGAGTGGCCCGACGAACCGGCGCCACCGGGGGAGGACGACGTCCCCGACGAACAGCCGGAGATCAGCAGGGCGAGGGCCGCGGCGGCAGCGGCGGCAGCGGTCGTGGTGGAGCGGAACAGGCGGCTGGGCGGCATGGCGGTCCCTTGGTGTCGGTCCCCGGGTGGGAGTGTTCCCGGTGGTGGCCTGCGTGGCGTTCCTGGCGGCGGTGGCTCCTCGGTGCGGTGTGTTCTCCTCGGACTCCTCGGACTCCTTGGTGGGGTGCTCTCCTCGGACTCCTCGGTGTGGTGTGCTCCTCGGTGGTGCGCGTCCGGCTTCCGGCCCCCGGCTCCCGGTTTTCCGGCTCCTTCCGGGGCACCTGCGGATTTTCCGGGTGCGGATCTTCCGGTCACCTACGGAGCGTATCCATAGACCAACGGTCTGTGCGCGGCGATCGCGCGGGCGGTGGGCCGACGGTGGGGCGGCCGTGGGGCGCTCAGCCCGCCCGGAGCGCCACCGTCATGGCCTCGACGGCGAGCAGCGGGGCGACATTGCGCTCCAGGGCCTCCCGGCAGGCGATCACCGCTTCTATGCGGCGCAGGGTGCGCTCGGGGGTGGAATTGCCGGCGATGCGCCGGAGGCCGTCACCGACCTCGTCGTTGGCGAGCGGGACGGTGGCGCCCATCTGGAGGGCGAGGACGTCGCGGTAGAAGGCGGTGAGGTCGACCAGGGCGAGGTCGAGGCTGTCGCGCTGGGTGCGGGTGGCGCGGCGCTTCTGCTTGTCCTGGAGCTCCTTCATGGCGCCCGCGGTGCCGCGGGGCAGCCGCCCGCCGGTGCCGGCCGCGGCCCCGAGGGCGGCGCGCAGCTCCTCGGTCTCCTTGGCGTCGACCTCCTCGGCGACCTGCTTGGCGTCCTCCCCGGCGGCGTCGATCAGCTCCTGTGCGGCTTTCAGGCAGCCGCCGATGTCGTCGACGCGGAGGGGGAGCTTCAGGACGGCGGCGCGGCGGGCGCGGGCGCGCTCGTCGGTGGCCAGGCGGCGGGCCCGGTCGATGTGCCCCTGGGTGGCACGGGCGGCGCGGGCGGCGGCCTCCGGATCGATGCCGTCGCGGCGGACGAGGACGTCGGCGACCGCGCCGACCGGGGGCGTGCGCAGCGAGAGGTGGCGGCAGCGGGAGCGGATGGTGGGGAGGACGTCCTCGATGGAGGGGGCGCACAGGAGCCAGACCGTGCGGGGGGCGGGCTCCTCGACGGCCTTGAGGAGGACGTTGCCCGCGCCCTCGGTGAGGCGGTCGGCGTCCTCCAGGACGATCACCTGCCAGCGGCCGCCGGCCGGGGAGAGCGAGGCCCGGCGGACCAGGTCGCGGGTCTCCTTGACGCCGATGGAGAGCAGGTCCGTGCGGACGATCTCGACGTCGGCATGGGTGCCGACGAGGGTGGTGTGGCAGCCGTCGCAGAAGCCGCAACCGGGGGCGCCGCCCAGGGCGCGGTCCGGGCTCACACACTGGAGGGCGGCGGCGAAGGCGCGGGCGGCGGCGGCCCGGCCGGAACCGGGCGGGCCCGTGAACAGCCAGGCGTGCGTCATCTGGGAGCCGTTCCGCTCCGCCGCGGCCGCGCCCGGCTCGCCGGCCGACGCCTCCCGGGCCGCGCCCTCGGCGGCCACGATGGCGTCCGCGTCGCGTGCGGCCGCGGCGAGCTGCGCCGTCACCCGCTCCTGGCCGACCACGTCGTCCCATACCGCCATCGCTGCTGCCGTCCTGTCCTGTCCGTTCCGCGTGCTGTGCGCGGCGGGCGCCCTGGGGCGCGCCCCGCGCGTGTATTGCTGCTGCCAACTACTGCTGCTGCTCGGTCGCCCGGACGGTCGGCCCGGACGCGTCCGTTACGCCCGTCCGCCGCGCCCATCGGTAAACACCCATCCGCCGCGCCCGTCCGTAACGCCCCGTGCCCCACCCATTGTGGTGCAACCCACCGACAATCCGTCCCGCGCCGGGGACGGGCGCGCGAACGGCCGTGGCCGCAGCGCGAGTTGCTGCGGCCACGGCCGTTCGCTCCGGTCCCGGCCCCGTCAGCCGCGCCGGCCCCGGCGGCGGCCGTTCCCGCCCGTGCCGTGGTCGGCGTCGTCGTCCGCGTGCGGGCCGAGGAGCTCGTCGGCGAGGGACGGCAGGTCGTCCAGCGGGGTCTCCTCCGCCCACTCGGGGCGGGGGCGGCCGCGCCGCGGGGGCTCCGCCGGGCGGCCGGTCTCCGGGTCGATCTGTGGGAGTTCGCGGGTCCGCTCGGTGCCGCCCTCGGCCGCGCCGGCGTCCCCGGCGGTCCCGGCCGCGCCGTTCTCCTGGGCGAACATCCACGGCGGCACCCGGTCCGCCGGGTCGTCCTCCCGGACGGGCGGCAGCACGGCGGTCTCCTCGGAGTCCGCGCCGCCTCCCCGGTGGGCGTCCCGGGAACCGTCCCGTACAGGCAGGACCGCCGTCTCGTCCGCGGGGCCGTGCGCGTCCCGCGACTCGGGCCGCGGCAGCGCCGCCGTCCGCTCGCTGTCCGCGTCGGAACCGGAACCGGAAGAACCGGAGCCACCGGAGGAGCCGGACCCACCGGAGAAACCAGCGGAACCGGAGGCACTGGATCCGGTACCGCCACCGCCCCCGGAGCCACCATCACCCCCCGCCCCCGAGTCGCCCTCCGCCGCCATCCGCTTCCGCAGCTGCGTCACATCCGTCTCGGCGGTCGGCGCCTCGGCCGACTCGGCGGCCTCCGCCTCGGCCCTCGCCTCGGCCGCGGCCGCCGCCTCGGCCGCCGCGATCCGGGCCTGCTCGGCGCGCAGCAGCGCCTCCTCGGCCTTGCGCTGCTTCTCCAGGCGGCGCTCCTCGGCCTCCCGGCGCAGCCGCGCCTGCTCCTCGTGCTCCTTGCGCAGCCGCTCCTGCTCAGCCCTGCGGGCCTTCTCCTCCGCCCCGCGCCGCTTGCGCTCCTCCTCGGCAGCCTGGCGGGCCTCCTCGGCGCGCTTACGGGCCTCCTCGGCCTGGCGGGCGGCCTCCCGGGCCCTGGCCTCCTCGGCCTCCTGCCGCTTGCGCTCCTCTTCCTCGGCGCGCAGCTTGGCGAGCTGCTCCTGGCGCTCCCGCTCCCGGCGCTCCTCCTCCGCCTTGCGCGCGGCCTCCTCCTCGGCCTTGCGGCGGGCCTCCTCCTCGGCCGCCTTGCGGGCCTCGTCCCGGGCCTTGATCTCGGCCTCGGAGAGCGGGAGGACCTGGTCGAGCCGGTGGCGGAGGACGGTCGTGATGGCCTCCGGGTCCTGGGCCGCGTCGACGACCAGATAGCGCGCGGGGTCGGCGGCGGCCAGGGTGAGGAAGCCGCTGCGCACCCGCTCGTGGAACTCGGCCGGCTCGGACTCCATACGGTCCGGTGCCTCGGTGAAGCGCTCGCGGGCGGCGTCCGGGGCGATGTCCAGCAGGACGGTCAGGTGCGGCACCAGGCCACCGGTCGCCCAGCGGTTGATCCGGGCGATCTCGGTGGGCGCGAGGTTCCGGCCCGCGCCCTGGTAGGCCACCGACGAGTCGATGTAGCGGTCGGTGATCACCACCGCGCCGCGGGCCAGCGCCGGCCGGACGACGCTGTCGACGTGCTCGGCGCGGTCGGCGGCGAACATCAGCGCCTCGGCGCGGTCGGAGAGACCGGACGTGGACACGTCCAGGATGATCGAGCGCAGCCGCTTGCCGATGGCGGTGGCGCCCGGCTCCCGGGTCACCACGACCTCGTGGCCCTTGCCGCGGATCCACTCGGCGAGCGCCTCGACCTGGGTGGACTTCCCGGCCCCGTCGCCGCCCTCCAGGGCGATGAAGAAGCCGGTGGCCGCGGTGGCCTGCGCCGGGTCGCCGCCGCGCACCGCCTCCCGCAGGTCGTGCCGGAACGGGACGCCCTGCCGGTCGTCGGTCCGGCCCAGCACCCAGGCGGCGACCGGCAGCAGCAGCGCGCCGGCCAGCATCAGGGTGAACGCGGCGCCGCCGTGCGCGAAGACGAAGGCGCCGCCGCCGATCTGGTGCCGGCCGATGACCGCGGCCAGCAGGGGCGCGACGATGGCGGCCAGCCCGATGGCGAGCCGGACGACGGCCTGGAGGTGCTCGGTCGTCCGCGCGATGCGGGCCGGCTCGGTCTCCTGGTCCAGCAGCACATGGCCCGTATTGGCGGCGATACCGGCGCTGATCCCGGCCAGCAGCGCGAGCACCAGCACCGAGGTGGTGTCCGGCACCAGCCCCATGGCCAGCAGCAGCAGACCGGTGGTGGCGACCGCCAGGGCGAGCAGCCGGCGCCGGGAGAAACCGGGCAGCACCCTGCGGGCGCCGCGGATGCCGACGGCCGTGCCGCCGGTCAGCGCGAGCACCAGCAGCGCGTAGCCGGCCGGCCCGGCGCCCAGGTCGGCGGCGTGCAGGACGGAGACCGCGGCGGCCGCGGCGATCGCGGCGGCCACCGCCGCGCAGGCCGCCACCAGCAGCGGGATCGCGCCGGTGCGGCCCCGCTCGGGCGCGCCGCCCGTCGTGGCCGTCGCCGGGGCGGACTTCGGCCGGCGCAGGCCCTCCAGGGGGGAGCGCGGCCGCGGCGTGGCCCCGTCGGGCAGCTCGATGAAGTAGAGGATCGAGACCGACGCGGCGAACAGTCCGGCCGCGACGTACGAGCCCAGGGCCACCTGGTGCAGGTGGAACCACTCCACGCCGGTCCCCAGCAGCCGCCCGATCAGGGCGCACACCAGCAGGGCGGCGGCCGCGACCGGCAGCGCGACGAAGCCGGTGCGCAGCGACAGCCGGCGCAGCGCGTCCATGTTGTCGGGCAGCGGCCTGATGGCGCCGCCCTCCGGGGGAGGCGCGGGCAGCAGGGCCGGCGCGGCGCTCTCCCGGGCCACCGTCCAGAACCGCTCGGCGACGCCGCTGACGAAGACCGTCACCAGCAGCCAGGCCAGCGCGCTGATCGGCGTCCAGTCGATCCAAAGGGGGGCGACGACCAGCAGCGCGAGCCGCAGGCCGTCCGCGGCGATCATCGTCCAGCGGCGGTCCAGCGGTCCGCCCGGCGCCGTGAGCGCGGACAGCGGGCCGAGCAGGACGGCGCCGAAGAGCAGGGTCGCCAGCATCCGCACGCCGAAGACGGCGGTCACCGCGAGGGCGGCGCCCCGATAGCCGCCGCCGAACACGGCCTGGCCGCCCAGCGGTACGTAGAGCGCCGCCTGTAGGGCGAGGACCACCAGGACAAGCAAGGACAGGGCATCGCCGATACCCCCGACGAACTGGGCGCTCCACAACCGCTTCAGTGGGGGGAAGCGGAGCAGGGCACGTACGGCGCGCTCGCGGGAATCGGCTGCGAGGGCGTCTGATGTGGGGGTCACGACCGTTGGCTGCTCGGCACGCGTCATCTCGCCAGCCTATCGGGAGGGAACACTCCACCGGGCGCCTGCCCGAACAAACGGGCGGCCACACGGAGCGCGAAAGGGCGGGCCGGCGGAGGGTGTCCGCCGGCCCGCCCTTGTGCCGCGCCCGACCGCGCCGGGCAGGCGCGGTCCGGGCGGCTCAGTCCTCGGCCGGGGCCGCGGTCTTCTTCGCCGCCGTCGCCGCGGTCTTCTTGGCGGTGGTCTTCTTCGCCGCCGTCTTCGTCGCCGTGGTCTTCTTCGCCGCGGTCTTCTTGGCGGTGGTCTTCTTCGCGGCCGTCTTCTTGGCCGGCGCCTTCTTGGCCGCCTTCTTGGCGGTCTTCTTCGCCGGCCCCTTGGCGCGCTTCTCCGCCAGCAGCTCGTAACCGCGCTCGGGCGTGATCGTCTCGACGTCGTCGTCCCGCCGCAGCGTCGCGTTGGTCTCGCCGTCGGTGACGTACGCGCCGAACCGGCCGTCCTTGACCACCACCGGCTTGCCGCTCACCGGGTCCGTGCCCAGCTCCTTCAGCGGCGGCTTGGCGGCGGCCCGGCCGCGCTGCTTGGGCTGCGCGTAGATCGCCAGCGCCTCGTCGAGGGTGATCGTGAAGAGCTGCTCCTCGTGCTCCAGGGAACGCGAGTCGGTGCCCTTCTTCAGGTACGGGCCGTAGCGGCCGTTCTGCGCGGTGATCTCCACGCCCTCGGCGTCGGTGCCCACGACCCGCGGCAGCGACATCAGCTTCAGCGCGTCCGCCAGGGTCACGGTGTCCAGGGACATCGACTTGAAGAGCGAGGCGGTGCGCGGCTTGACTGCGTTCTTGCCGGTCTTCGGGGTGCCCTCGGGCAGCACCTCGGTGACGTACGGGCCGTAGCGGCCGTCCTTCGCCACGATCTGGTGCCCGCTTTCCGGGTCCATGCCCAGCTCGTAGTCGCCGCTCGGCTTGGCCAGCAGCTCCTCGGCGTACGCCACGGTCAGCTCGTCGGGCGCCAGGTCGTCGGGGACGTCGGCCCGCTGGTGGCCCTCCTCGTCCTTCTCACCGCGCTCGACGTACGGGCCGTAGCGGCCGACCCGCAGCGTGATGCCGCTGCCCACCGGGAACGACGAGATCTCCCGGGCGTCGATCGCGCCCAGGTCCGTGACCAGCTCCTTCAGGCCGCCGAGGTGGTCGCCGTCGCCGTTCCCGGCGTCCGCCGCGCCGCCCTCGCCCGCGCCTTCGCCGAAGTAGAAGCGCCGCAGCCACGGCACGGCCTGTGCCTCGCCGCGGGCGATGCGGTCGAGGTCGTCCTCCATCTTGGCGGTGAAGTCGTAGTCGACGAGCCGGCCGAAGTGCTTCTCCAGGAGGTTGACCACGGCGAAGGAGAGGAACGACGGGACGAGCGCGGTGCCCTTCTTGAAGACATAGCCGCGGTCCAGGATCGTGCCGATGATCGACGCGTACGTCGACGGGCGGCCGATCTCCCGCTCCTCCAGCTCCTTGACCAGCGTGGCCTCGGTGTAGCGGGCGGGCGGCTTGGTGGCGTGGCCGTCGGCGGTGATCTCCTGCGCGGCCAGCGCGTCGCCCTCGGCGACCTGCGGCAGCCGCCGCTCGCGGTCGTCCAGCTCGGCGTTCGGGTCGTCGGCACCCTCGACGTACGCCTTGAGGAAGCCGTGGAAGGTGATGGTCTTGCCGGACGCGCTGAACTCGGTGTCCCGGCCGTCCGCGGCCTGCCCGCCGATCCTGACGGTGACGGAGTTACCGGTCGCGTCCTTCATCTGGGAGGCGACGGTCCGCTTCCAGATCAGCTCGTAGAGGCGGAACTGGTCGCCGGTCAGCCCGGTCTCGGCGGGCGTGCGGAAGCGGTCGCCGGAGGGGCGGATCGCCTCGTGCGCCTCCTGCGCGTTCTTGACCTTGCCGGCGTACGTACGCGGCTTGTCCGGCAGGTAGTTCGCGCCGTACAGGTGCGTCACCTGCGCCCGGGCCGCGGCGACCGCGGTGTCCGAGAGCGTGGTGGAGTCCGTACGCATATAGGTGATGAAGCCGTTCTCGTACAGCTTCTGCGCGATCTGCATGGTGGCCTTGGCGCCGAAGCCGAGCTTGCGGCTGGCCTCCTGCTGGAGGGTGGTCGTCCGGAACGGCGCGTACGGCGAGCGGCGGTACGGCTTGGACTCGACCGAGCGGACCGAGAAGTCGGTGTTCTCCAGGGCGGCGGCCAGCGCGCGGGCGTTCGCCTCGTCCAGGTGGAGAACGTCGGCGTTCTTCAGCTGCCCGTTGGGGCCGAAGTCGCGGCCCTGGGCGACGCGGCGGCCGTCGACGGTGTTCAGGCGGGCGGTCAGCGTCGACGGGTCGCTGGCGTCACCGGGGCGGCCGGTGGAGAAGGTGCCGGTCAGGTCCCAGTACTCGGCGGAGCGGAAGGCGATCCGCTCGCGCTCCCGCTCGACCACGAGCCGGGTCGCCACCGACTGCACCCGGCCGGCGGACAGCCGGGGCATGACCTTCTTCCACAGCACCGGGGAGACCTCGTAGCCGTAGAGGCGGTCGAGGATCCGGCGGGTCTCCTGGGCGTCGACCAGCTTCTGGTTGAGGTCGCGGGGGTTGGCGACGGCCTCGCGGATGGCGTCCTTGGTGATCTCGTGGAAGACCATCCGGTGGACCGGGACCTTCGGCTTGAGGATCTCCTGGAGGTGCCACGCGATGGCCTCGCCCTCGCGGTCCTCATCGGTGGCGAGGAAGAGTTCGTCGGACTCGGCCAGCAGCGCCTTGAGCTTCTTGACCTGGTCCTTTTTGTCGGTGTTGACCACATAGATCGGCTGGAAGTCGGCGTCGACGTTCACGCCGAGGCGGGCCCAGGACTCGCCCTTGTACTTCGCCGGGACCTCGGCCGCGCCGTTCGGGAGGTCACGGATGTGCCCGACGCTGGCCTCGACCACGTAGCCGGGGCCGAGGTAGCCCTTGATCGTCTTCGCCTTGGCAGGCGACTCGACGATGACGAGTCGGCGGCCGCCGCCCTCTGCGGTCTCGCTGGTCGGGGACAACTTCGCTCTTCTCTCCGGTCGACGCTGGAAACGCTCCCGGGCCGGACGCCCGGGGTGCACTGCGGTGACGCTTGACGCTGCGGAGTGTGACGGTACCTCCCGCCCCCGTGTCAAACGGAAAAACCCCGCAACGCCACTCGAACGGTAACCCGACTACATGCCTTCGCGCCGCCCCGGCCGCTCCGGCCGCTTCCCGGCGGCCCGCCGCGGGGCCCGCGTGGATCACGGCGCTCCCGCTCCGCCCCACCGCCCGGCACCGCCCGGCAACCGCCCCGGCCTGGCACCGGTCTCGCAGAGTAACCGCCCGTCACTTGGCCGCCCCGGCGACGGCCGGGCACGGCGTGTGCGGCAACCGTCACAGACCGGCTCCGATTGCCGTCATCACCTTGATACGGCCGGTGAGCGGACTGGCAGGATGGACGCGGCACGGCCCACCGGGTGGGCCGGCAGCCGTCGACGTCACGCACTCTCGGGGGGAACGACACCCATGGCGAACCACTATCCCGGACCGCCACCGGAGCAGCCGCCCGGCCGGCCCGGCCAGAACCCGTACGCCACCCCGGAGGGCAGCCGGCCCGCCGACGCCGGCTACGGCTACCCGCAGGGCGGCCGCCCCGGGGACCCCGGCTACGGCTATCCGCAGGCCGCCCCGCCGCCGCCCGCCTTCACGCCCGGCGCCCCGCCGCCTCCGTCCGGCGGCTTCCCGGCCCCGCAGCCGCAGGCCGCCGGTACGACACTGTCGCTCGGCGACATCGCGGTCAGCGGCGACACGATCATGACGCCGGCCGGTGCGATGCCGCTCAGGGGCGCGGTCTGGACGGCCACCGACCTGTCGCGTACGGAGGAGCGGATGCCCGCGCACGCCGTCGTCCTCGCCATCATCTTTTTCTTCTTCTGCCTGCTCGGGCTGCTCTTTCTCCTCATGAAGGAGCGCACCACGACCGGCTTCGTGCAGGTCACGGTGAACAGCGGCGGCCGGCACCACTCCACGATGATCCCCGTGCAGTCGCGCGAGCAGGTCATGTTCGTCCTGAACCAGGTCAACTTCGCCAGGTCGCTGAGCGTGTGAGCCCCGACGAGCCCCAGGGCGCCACCGCCCCGACGCCACCCGGCGGATCCGTGCCACCGGGCGGCCCCGCGGCGGTGCGCCGGCGCACCCTGCGCCAGGCGTCCCTCGCGCTCGGCACCGGCGTGCTCGGCGCCGTCTATCTCTGGCACACCGACCCGCACCAGCCCGGTCAGCTGCTGATCCCCTGCCCCTTCCGGCTGCTGACCGGCCTGCTCTGCCCGTTCTGCGGCGGCACGCGGATGGCGTACGACCTGCTGCACGGCGACGTCGCCACGGCCTTCGGCGACAACGCCGTCCTGCTCGTCCTCGGCGTCCCGGCGCTGGCATATGTGCTGGTGCGCTGGCTGGCCGCCGGGCTGCGCGGGCGGCGCCGCCCGCTGAAGCTGACGGCCCGCGGCAATGCCGTGGTCCTCGGCATCGCCGCGGTGTGGATGATCGCCCGGAACGTCATCGGCCTCGCCGGCTGACGGCCGGGCCCCGCGGCGTCAGCGGACGGTGACCTTCACCACCGGGGAGACGGCGCCGCCGGACGCGATCCGCAGCTCGTTGACGCCCTTGATGCCGAGCTTGACGCGTATCGCGTAGCTGCCCTTGGCGTTGACCGGCGCCTGGGCCGGCAGCGATACCCACTTCTTGCCCTGCTTCTGCTGGACCGTGACCTTGGCGCCCGGCTTGAGGCCCTTGGTGGCGCCGGTGATCCGGAACTCCTGCCATGCCTTGACCGTCGTCACGCTGGCCTTGGCGGTCAGCGTCGCCTTCGCGGGCGCGGCGGCCACGGCCGCGGCGGGCGTGTGGACCTGCTGCGGCGCGGCGAAGGCGGCGGCCGAACCCCCGGCGAGCAGAGCGGCGGTGACCATCCCGACGGCGGCGTAACGAAGTGCACGGTTCATCTGGGATTCCTCACTGATGGGTCAATGGGCGGTTGATGACCTTCGCTCTGGAATACGGACATCAGTCCACGGAGGTTCCCACTCCACCGCACTTTCTGCCGAATTCACCGGAACTGGCCGAAACCGAACGCCCGCCTCCGTAACGGCAGTTGCCCCGGAGCGCCGCCGGCAGCCGTCCGGGCCCGCCGCCGCGGCGGCCTCCTCCGCTCAGCCGACCGGGTCCAGGAAGCCCTGCTCGACCAGCATCCGGATCGAGGCCGGCGTACGGTCCCGCAGCAGCACCGGGTCCTCCCCGACGAGCTGGGCGATGGCGTCCAGGATCCGCCCGGCGGGCAGCGTCCCGTCGCAGACGCCCGCGAAGCCGGCGCCGACCGTGTCCACCTTCGTGGCCCGCCGCATTCCGCGGTTCTGACGGAGCACCACATGCTCCGGATCCTCCGCGCCGGGCAGCCCCACCTGCTCCTGCACCACCTCGTCGACCAGCCGGAAGCGCCCGGCCAGCAGCGCCGCGTCGTCGGTGGCCCGCAGGTAGTCCTGCCGGTCGAAGTGGCTCAGCACGGCCTCGCCCAGGGGCTGTTCGACCGGATGCGGCCATTCCTCGACCGTGACGGCCGGGTCCGCGGCGCCGGACTTGCGCAGCGTGATCCAGCCGAAGCCGACGGCCTTGGTCTTGCGCGCCTCGAACTCGTCGAGCCAGGCGTCGTACCGCGCCGCGTACTCCTCCTGCCCGGCGCGGTGGTCGCCGCCGTCGCGCAGCCACAGCTCGGCATACTGGGCGACGTCCTGCACCTCGCGCTGCACGATCCAGGCGTCGCAGCCGCGCGGCACCCACGAGCGCACCCGGTCCTGCCACTCCTCGCCCGCCACGTGCTGCCAGTTGGCCAGCAGCTGGCAGTACCCGCCGTCGCTGAGGTGGGCGGCGGCCTGCTGGACGAGGGTGCGGCACAGGTCGTCGCCGCCCATCCCGCCGTCGCGGTAGGTGAGCCGCGCGCCCGGCGAGATCACGAACGGCGGGTTGGAGACGATCAGGTCGTAGGTCTCCTCGCCGACCGGCTCGAAGAGCGAGCCCTCGCGCAGATCCGCCGGCGCGGCCCCGGAGAGCGCCAGCGTCAGCGCGGCGATCCGCAGCGCCCGGGGGTTGAGGTCGGTGGCGGTGACCCGGGTGGCGTGCTGCGCGGCGTGCAGCGCCTGGATGCCGGAGCCCGTGCCGAGGTCGAGCGCCTTGGCGACCGGGCGGCGGGCGGTGATCCCGGCGAGGGTCGTGGACGCGCCGCCGACGCCGAGCACCAGCTGGGCGCGGTCCGCCTCCGTGGTGCCCCGGATGCCGCCGGCCCCGCCGACCGCGCAGCCGAGGTCGGAGACGATCCACCAGTCCTGCCCCTCGGGGCCGCCGTACGGCCGCACGTCCACCGTGGCGCGCAGCTCGGCGCCGTCCCGCACCAGCCAGCCGTCGGCGAGGCAGTCGGCCACCGGCAGCACCGCGGCCGCCCGCGCCTCCGGCACCGGACGCTGCAGCAGGAACAGCCGCACCAGGGTCTCCAGCGGCCCGCCGCCCCGGGTCGCGCGCAGCGCGGGGACGGTCTCGCTGCGGGCCAGCGCGGCGTACGCGGGCGCGCCGAGCAGGTCCAGCAGACCGTCGGCGGTGAAGGCGGCGGCCAGCAGCGCCTCGCGCAGCCGGCTGGTGCGGGCACTGCTCTCGGGGTCCTGGGCATCTGCGGTGGGGAGGTGCATCGTCACCCCTCCATTGTCGGGCCTGCCACCGACAATCGTCGACGGCCCGGCGCCCCGCCCGGCTTCGGGCGCGTCGCCGGGCCGCCGCCCGCCGGGTGGGAGGTCCTACGCGCTCTTGGACGGCGCGGTGGACGGGCCGGCCGAGCCGCCCTGGTTCTGGCAGCCCTTCTGCCGCGCCATCGCCTTGCCCACGTCGCCGGCCTCCAGCTTCTTGAAGGCCTGCTCGCTCTTGGCGTTGAGCTTGTTGATGCCGGTGGAGAGGTTGCGCAGTCCGTCGGCGAACTTCAGCTTGTCCCCGGTGTCGAGGCCGTCCACCTGCTTCTTGAGGTCCTTGTAGCCCGCGGAGAGCGAGTTGAGCTCCTTGACCGCGTTCTTCTGGGCGTCCTGGCCGCCCTCGCTCGGCGGCGCCCCCGCCTTGTCCAGGGACTTGGCCAGCTGCCCGTAGGCGTCGGAGATCTTCTGGAAGGCCGCCGAATCGGTCTGCTGGACCTTCTTGGAGTCCGTGTTGCCGCTGTCGGCCGTCTGCATCGCGGCGTTGGCGTCCTGGATCTGCTTGAACGGAGCCTGGGCCGGGTCGCAGAACGACTTCGCCCAGTTGTCGAGCTTCTTGGTGTTGTCCTCGCTGCAACCGGTCAGCGCGAGCAGGAGTGCGGCACCGCCGGACAGGGCAGCCACAAGCTTCTTGTTCACCGGATTGGTCCCTTCCATGGCTCTCGGCCCCGGAACATACACGTCCGAACGGCTTCGCCCACGGGTCGGGCATCCGCCCCGGCCCGCATTGCAGCCATTTGCACCAAGGGCCGCGAAGCCCGCCGGGCACGCCGCGGGCGGGTGTCCGGCGCGCACAAAACGCGCCGTACACCCGCCCGTTGAGCGGTCCGCGGGCCGTCGGGGCGGCCCCTCCCGTCAGGACGCCACGGCCGTCTCGGTCGACTTGGCGACGCTTTCGGGATCCTCGGAGCTGTTGCCTTCGTCACCCACGGCGATTCCGCGCCGCTTGGAAACGTAGACCGCGCCGACGATGACGGCGAGCGCCAGCACGGCGGCCGCGACGCGCACACCGAGGCTCTTGTCGTGGCCGTACGAGAACTTCACCACGGCCGGCGCGATCAGCAGCGCGACGAGGTTCATGACCTTCAGCAGCGGGTTGATCGCCGGGCCCGCGGTGTCCTTGAACGGGTCGCCGACCGTGTCACCGATGACCGTCGCCGCGTGCGCCTCGCTGCCCTTGCCGCCGTGGTGGCCGTCCTCGACCAGCTTCTTGGCGTTGTCCCACGCGCCACCGGAGTTGGCGAGGAAGACCGCCATCAGCGTGCCGGTGCCGATCGCGCCGGCCAGGAACGACCCCAGCGCGCCGACGCCCAGCGAGAACCCGACCGCGATGGGCGTGAGCACCGCCAGCAGCCCCGGCGTGGCCAGTTCGCGCAGCGCGTCCTTGGTGCAGATGTCGACCACCCGCCCGTACTCGGGCTTCTCGGTGTAGTCCATGATCCCCGGCTTCTCGCGGAACTGCCGGCGCACCTCGAAGACCACCGCCCCGGCCGACCGCGAGACCGCGTTGATCGCCAGCCCGGAGAACAGGAAGACGACCGAGGCCCCGAGGACCAGGCCCACCAGGTTGTTCGGCTGCGAGATGTCCAGGCTCAGGCTCAGCCCGCCGGCCGCGTGGCCGACCTCCCGGACGGCGTTGGCGATCGCGTCCCGGTACGAGCCGAAGAGCGCGGAGGCCGCGAGCACCGCGGTCGCGATGGCGATCCCCTTGGTGATGGCCTTGGTGGTGTTGCCCACCGCGTCCAGGTCGGTCAGCACCTGCGCGCCGTCGCCGGTGACGTCGCCGGACATCTCGGCGATGCCCTGCGCGTTGTCGGAGACCGGGCCGAAGGTGTCCATCGCCACGATCACGCCGACGGTGGTCAGCAGGCCGGTCCCGGCCAGCGCCACCGCGAACAGCGCCAGCGTGATCGAGGCCCCGCCCAGCAGGAACGCCCCGTAGACCGCCAGCCCGATCAGCACCGCCGAGTAGACCGCCGACTCCAGGCCGACCGAGATGCCGGAGAGCACGACGGTGGCCGGCCCGGTCAGCGAGGTCTTGCCGATGTCCCGGACGGGCCGCCGGTTGGTCTCGGTGAAGTAGCCGGTCAGCTGCTGGATCAGGGCGGCCAGCACGATGCCGACGGCGACCGCGACCAGCGCCAGGATCCGCGGGTCGCCGCTGCGGCCCAGGATCTCCGGGTCGCTGACCCCGCTCAGGTCCTGGTAGCTGGACGGCAGGTAGGTGAAGACCGCGGCGGCCACCAGGATCAGCGAGATGCCCGCGGAGATGAAGAAGCCGCGGTTGATGGCGGTCATCCCGCTGCGGTCCCGGCGCCGGGGCGCCACGACGAAGATGCCGATCATCGCGGTGAGCACGCCGATGGCCGGCACCAGCAGCGGGAAGGCCAGCCCGGCGTCGCCGAAGGCCGCGGTGCCCAGGATGAGCGCGGCGACCAGCGTCACCGCGTACGACTCGAAGAGGTCGGCCGCCATGCCGGCGCAGTCGCCCACGTTGTCGCCGACGTTGTCCGCGATGGTGGCGGCGTTGCGCGGGTCGTCCTCCGGGATGCCCTTCTCGACCTTGCCCACGAGGTCGGCGCCGACGTCCGCGGCCTTGGTGAAGATGCCACCGCCGACCCTCATGAACATCGCGATCAGCGCGGCACCGAGGCCGAAGCCCTCCAGCACCTTCGGTGCGTCGACCGCGTAGACGAGCACCACACAGGACGCACCGAGCAGGCCGAGGCCCACGGTGAACATTCCGACGACGCCACCGGTACGGAAAGCGATCTTCATCGCTTTGTGGGCGACCGCCGTAAGATCCTTCTGCTCTGCCGCGCCTTCTCCCGGAGTGGCTTCCCTGGCCGCAGCCGCCACACGCACATTGCTGCGCACCGCGAGCCACATGCCGATATAGCCGGTGGCCGCCGAGAATGCCGCGCCGATCAAGAAGAAGGCACTGCGTCCGGCCCGCTGCGTCCAATTGTCCGCGGGCAGCAACATGAGCAGGAAGAACACGACGACGGCGAATACGCCGAGGGTCCGCAACTGCCGTGCCAGGTAGGCATTCGCGCCTTCCTGCACCGCCGCCGCGATCTTCTTCATACTGTCGGTTCCCTCACCGGCCGCGAGCACCTGGCGTACCAGCACCGCCGCGACCGCCAGGGCGGCGAGGGCGACGACGGCGATCACCAGCACGATGCCGCGGTTCCCCTCGGTGAGCGAGGGTGCGGCCAGAACAGTGGGGGTGTCCATCAACTGAGGGGTGTAAGGCCCCGCCATTCGTCCTCCTTGACGTTATGGCACATGGGCGCGCGGAAGCACGCTCAGGCGTCCTGAGCAAGATGTGGACGGATTGTAGGGAGCGACGGTTGATCAAAACAGGGCGCCTCAAAGGGAATTCGCCCGTTCCCGGCGAAGATCAAAAGGCCGGTGGTGCGCCGAATTCGTCCGGACGAAGGAAACCAGGTAATTCGCTGACCCCGGCCGGATGATCTCCCGATACTACGGATCGGCCCACTGATCCCGCTGCTCAAAGACCTCGCACCACGCCCCGCTCCACCTGTGACCGCCGTGAAACGGGAGGGAATTGAGGCACTCCACGCCCTTCTCCCGGCGCCCGGGACACCCCCCGGCAGCCTGCCGCCGGCCTCCCGCACAACGATGACGTGCCGTCAGATCACGACCGGATCGCATCGCCCGCAAGGGGCGGAAAGGCCAGGAAGAGCACCCCGGGAGACCGGGGCATCGCCGTCGGGAGAGATGGGCTGAGGGGTACGACTCCGGGGAACGGCTCAGGGGAACGGCTCAGGGGTACGGCCCAGGGGTACGGCTCACCGGCCGCAGACCACGCAGCGCGAGCCGCGCGTGGAGACGGGTTCGAGCGCGGTGCGTCTGCGGGTGTGCTTGCGGGTGCGGGCGTACGGGGCCGTCCGCCGTCCCGCCTTCGCTCGACGGCCGCCCTACGGCAGGACGACCGGAGCCGGGTGCGCGGGCCAGCTCATCCGGATGCGCCCGCCGTTCTCGCCGGAGGTCACCTCGACGTCGTCGACGAGCCCGCTGATGACCGCGAGGCCCATCTCGTCCTCGCCCTCGGCGTCGGTCTCCCCGGCGCCCTCGGCCTCGGCACCGCCCGCGGCGGCCCCGCCTGCGCCCGGCACCTCGTCGCCGACCTCGATCGAGAACTTCTTCTCGTCCTCGATCAGCACCACCCGCACCGGGGCCGCGATGCCGTGGCTCTCGTGCAGCCCCACGGCCCGGCTGCACGCCTCGCCGACGGCGAGCCGCACCTCGTCCAGGACGGCCTCGTCCACCCCCGCGCGCCGTGCCACGGCAGCCGCGACCAGACGCGCGGTCCGGACGTGCTCGGGAAGGGCGCTGAAGCGAAGTTCGACGGTGGCCATGCCATCCCCCTCGTGATGCGGGCGTGCAACGCGGGGGGCCGGACGGGTGCGTCCGGTACCCCCCACTCCTTCCATCCCCGCGCCCGGAGCGCGAGGGACCGGCAAACCGTCAGTCAGTGGCTGCGACGGCTTCGTCGACCGAGGTGTGGATCGGGAACACCTTGGTCAGACCGGTGATACGGAAGATCTTGAGAATGCGCTCCTGATTGCAGACCAGGCGCAACGAGCCCTCGTGGGCGCGCACCCGCTTGAGCCCGCCGACCAGGACGCCGAGCCCTGTGGAGTCCAGGAAGTCGACACGTTCCATGTCCACCACGAGGTGGTAGCTTCCGTCGTTCACAAGCTCGACCAACTGCTCCCGCAGCTTGGGCGCGGTGTATACATCAATCTCGCCACCGACCTCGACGACCGTACGGTCGCCAACGGTCCGGGTCGACAGGGACAGGTCCACGGATCCTCCAGCACCTTGCTATCGAGCGGTCGCCCCCCTGGGGCCTCCCCACCGCGGTGGGGGCGGATCGGCAGCCGCCATGGCATTCAATCACTTACCAGCAGGCGTGCACGACGCCTTGTGAGCATTGTCCGTCACACCGGTGACACACTCGGTGCCGATGGCCTCCAATCGACTCCCGCCGGATCCCGGTGCGCGCACTTCCCCAGGCATGATTCTCGACCGTCTGGCCCGGGGCGCGACCCGCGCTGCGCGCATCACTCATACGGAGCACTTGCCCCCGCGGATCGGCACCCATGCCGACTGGCCGGCACAGATCCGGCCGGAAGTGATCGACGCCATCCGTTCAGCCGGAATCGAGCGCCCCTGGGCCCACCAGGCACGGACGTCCGAACACGCACTGCGCGGCGAGTCCGTCGTGGTCGCCACCGGCACCGCCTCGGGCAAGTCGCTGGCCTACATGGCACCCGTGCTCTCCACGCTCCTGGACGGTTCCGAGGCGCAGAGTCAAAAACTGCAGCGCGAAGCGCTTCCACGGGGTGGTGGCGGGCGACGGGCGGGCGGAAGGGGGGTCACGGCTCTGTACCTGGCGCCCACCAAGGCCCTGGCGGCCGACCAGCGGCGGGCCGTGCGCGAACTGGCCGCACCGCTCGGCACGGCCGTCCGGCCCGCCGTCTACGACGGGGACACCCCGGTCGAGGAACGCGAGTGGGTCCGCCAATACGCCAACTACGTGCTGACCAACCCGGACATGCTGCACCGCGGCATCCTCCCGGCCCACGCCCGGTGGTCCTCCTTCCTGCGCGCACTGCGCTACGTCGTCATCGACGAATGCCACAGCTACCGCGGCGTCTTCGGCTCCCATGTCGCCCAGGTCATCCGCCGGCTGCGCCGGGTCTGCGCCCGGTACGGCTCCGAGCCGGTCTTCCTGCTGGCCTCGGCCACCGCCGCGGAGCCGGCGCAGGCCGCCTCCCGGCTCACCGGGCTGCCGGTGGCCGAGATCACGGAGGACACCTCGCCGCGCGGCGAGTTGGTCTTCGCGCTGTGGGAGCCGCCGCTGACCGAACTCCACGGCGAGCAGGGCGCCCCCGTGCGCCGCACCGCGACCGCCGAGACCGCCGATCTGCTCACCGACCTCGCCGTCCAGGGCGTGCGCACGGTCGCCTTCGTCCGCTCCCGGCGCGGCGCCGAGCTGATCGCCCTGATCGCCCAGGAGCGGCTCGCGGAGGTGGACCGCTCGCTGCCCGGGCGGATCGCCGCGTACCGGGGCGGCTATCTGCCCGAGGAACGCCGGGCCCTCGAACGCGCCCTGCACAGCGGCGAACTCCTGGGCCTGGCCGCCACCACCGCGCTGGAACTGGGCGTGGACGTCTCCGGTCTGGACGCCGTGATCATCGCGGGCTATCCGGGCACCCGCGCGTCCCTGTGGCAACAGGCCGGCCGGGCGGGCCGCGCCGGGCAGGGGGCGCTGGCCGTCCTGGTGGCCCGCGACGACCCGCTGGACACGTATCTCGTCCACCACCCCGAGGCGCTGTTCGACCAGCCCGTCGAGTCGACCGTGCTCGACCCGGACAACCCGTACGTGCTCGCCCCGCACCTGTGCGCGGCCGCCTCCGAACTTCCGCTCACCGAGGCCGACTTCGCGCTCTTCGGCCCGGAGACGGAGGCGCTGCTGCCTCAGCTGGAGGCCGCCGCTCTGCTGCGCCGGCGTGCCACCGCCTGGTACTGGACGCGCCGCGAGCGGGCCGCCGACCTCACCGACATCCGCGGCCAGGGCGGCTCGCCCGTCCAGATCGTGGAGGCCGGCACCGGGCGGCTGCTGGGCACCGTCGACGCCGCGGCGGCACACACCACCGTCCACGACGGAGCCGTCCACCTCCACCAGGGCCGCAGCTATCTCGTCCGGCACCTGGACCTGGAGGACGACGTCGCCCTCGTGGAAGAGGCCAACCCCCCGTATTCCACGACCGCCCGCGACACCACCGCGATCTCCATCCTGGAGACCGACACCGAGGTCCCCTGGGGCGATGCCCGGCTCTGCTTCGGCTCCGTGGAGGTCACCAATCAGGTCGTCTCCTTCCTGCGTCGCAAACTGATCACCGGAGAGGTCCTGGGCGAGACCAAGCTCGACCTGCCGCCCCGTACGCTGCGCACCCGCGCGGTGTGGTGGACGGTCACCGAGGACCAGCTCGACGCCGCCCGGGTCAACCCCCAGCAGCTGGGCGGTGCCCTGCACGCCGCCGAGCACGCCTCCATCGGGATGCTGCCGCTCTTCGCCACCTGTGACCGCTGGGACATCGGCGGTGTCTCCATCCCCCTGCACCCGGACACCCTGCTGCCGACGGTCTTCGTCTACGACGGCCACCCGGGCGGCGCGGGCTTCGCCGAACGCGCCTTCCACACGGCCGCCGACTGGCTCGCCGCCACCCGCAGCGCCATCGCGGCCTGCGAGTGCGAGGCCGGCTGCCCGTCCTGCATCCAGTCCCCCAAGTGCGGCAACGGCAACGACCCGCTCCACAAACGGGGCGCCATCCGGCTGTTGGGCGAGCTGCTGCGCGGGGCGCCGGGCAGTGGAGCGCAGGGCAACTGAGCCCCGGCGGGCCGGCGCTCGCACGGACCCGGGCCGTGGGGTCCCGAACCGTTCGGCGCCGGGCTGCCCAGGCCACCCGGGCAGCACAGGCCGTCCGGGCCGTATCGGGGCTCGGGGCGGCGGGCCGATCCACGCGGCCGTCAGGGGCCGCCCGCCGGCGCTCGCGCCAGGGCCGGCCTCCAGGGCGGCTTCCGGGGCCGGCCCGGGAACCGCCTCCCTCCCGGCGTCCGACGTGCCCTCGGCGGACTTCAAGGCCGGGCCCGCCCGGGACCGCACCCGCGCCGCGAACGGCCCGCCGCCGGCCTCGGCCGTGACATCGGCGATCAGCCCGGCCACCGAACAGCGCACCAGGCGGGTGCGCTGCCCGGCGGCCACCCGGCGCGCCGTGGCGCACGCCGCCGCCGGGCCCCGCAGCGCCTCGTCCGCGGCCGCCAGCGCCGCCAGATCCGCGGCAGCGCCCGCCCGGTGCCGGGCGGCGACCGCCTGCCCGACGGCCATCAGCGCCGCGAAGACCGCGCACAGGGCCGCCGCCGCGAAAACCGTCCACACCGTGGCGGACCCCGCGTCACCGCACCGTTTCCTCCGCAAGGGCCACCGCCTCTCCCCCGACCCGCACCGGAAGCCGACCCGCTCCGGGCAGTGCGGCCTCGACCCGTACGCGCACCAGGTCGCCCTCGCGCGCCACCGTGATCCGCGCGCCCCGGGGCGCCGCCCCACGGGCCGCGGCGAGCGCCTGCGCCGGCGGCTCCTGGCGGGCCGCCGCACGGGCACCGGCCCGGGCGGCGTCCACACAGGCGATCCGGGCACAGGCGGCCAGCAGCCCCCAGATCAGCGCCGCCGCGACGGCCACCAGCACGGGCAGCACCACCGCCGCCTCCGCCGTAACGAACCCGCCGTCCCGGGCTGCGCAGCCGCCCGGTGGGCCCGCACCGGTACGCGCGGCACGGGCCCGTCCTCGTCCCTCAGAAGTGCACATCGAGCGCCCTCTGGACCAGGGACCGCAGCGCCGCGACCACCGGCCCGCTCGTCACCACCTTGTAGAGCACCGCCGCGAACGCGCATGCCGCCAACGTCCCCACCGCGTACTCCGCGGTGCTCATCCCGCGGTCCGCTCCGGCCGCGCGCACCCGCGCCCACCATCGACCGAACATCTCGTGCCTCCTTGGAAGTCCCTCAAGTTGTGTGTGAAGTCGTGCGTTTGCATGTGTCTGTCTGCGTGCGCGCGTGCGTCCCAGCTCTTGCGCGCCTGCATGTCCGTGTGTGCCTGGTTGTTGGTGTGTGCCTGACTGTTGTTGTGTGTCTGGCTGTTGGGGTTGTGTCCGATTGCCTGTCGTCTGCGTGTGCCCGGTCAACTGCACGTGTTTGATTGCCTGTGCCTCCGTGCCTCCGTTCCCGTGGATTCCGTGCCTGTTCGTGTCGCGCCCGTCCCTCCGGCGCCCGTTCGTCCCGCGCCTGTCCTGTCGATTGCGTCCGCGGTCTCGGGAGCCGGGACTGTGACGCCCCCGAGGAGCCCATTGCGTGATCGGGGGTCCGGACCCAGCAGGGCCCCGCCTCACCGCTCCCGCGTCGCCAAGCCCCCACAGGCCCGTCTCCGCATCACCGCGCCGCCGGCTCAGCCCATCCCGTCACCCCCCAGCAGTCCGCTCGCCAGCCCGATCAGGACCGGGGCCACCCCGAGCACCAGGAAGGCCGGCAGGAAGCACCCCGACAACGGGAGGGTGACGAGCACCCCTGCCCTCCTGGCCCGCGCGGCCGCGGTCCGGCCCCATTCGGCACGCAGTTCGGCCGCGACCCGGGAGGCCGGCTCGACGGCCGGGGCTCCCGATATGCCCGCGCGCTCCATGCAGCGCGCCAGTGCCTCGGCACCGGGGAGTTCCGCCAACCGTGGCCACACAGCGGCCGGTTCACCGCCCAGGCGCAGCTCCGCCGCGATATGGCGCAGGCGCTCGGCGACCGCCCCGTCCAGGGAGCGGCCCACCGCCTCGGCCGCCTCCCGGGGCCCGGCGCCGGCTGCCAGGCAAGCCGCCAGCAGGTCCCCGGCCGGGGCGAGTTCGGCGGCGACCCGTGCCGCCGAGGCCCGGTCGGCCGCCGAGGCCCGCTGCCACCGCAGCCAGCGGTACGCGCCCCAGCCGACGGCCGGCCCGGCCAGCACCCCGGTGACGCCGCCCAGGAGGACGGCCACGCATCCGGCCGCCACCAGGGGGCCTCCCCAGTCCTTCAGCCAGCCGTCCCCACGGGCGTCCCCTTGGGCCGCTCCCCGCCCCCTGAGCCGGGCGCGGACGACCCACCGCACCCGTGCACACAAGCTCTCCTCACCGCCGTACAGACCGCCTGCGGCCCCTTCCAGGACAACCGGCACCCGCCGCCGTACGGCACGCTCCCGGCGCACCTGCCGCCCCAGCGCCACCGCGCACCACACGGCCACGGCGGCCGGCACCACCATCCCCAACCTGTGGACAACATCCGGACTCACCACACCCACCTCCTTCTCCCCTCACTTCCGCTCACTTCCGCACCGTCGACGCGTCGGCGACGATCCGGGCCGTCCAGGCCACCCCGCCCCACTCCAGAAGCCCCCCGACAGCCAGGCAGCCCCAGCCGGCGGGGGTGTGCAGCAGCACCCCCAGGGGATCGGCGCCGAGCGCGCCGCCCATCAGGAGCCCGCCCACCGGCAGCAGCGCGAGCATCAGGGCAGTGGCCCGCGGCCCGGCCAACTGGGCTCGCAGCTCCTCCCGTTGGTCCCGCTGTGCGGCCAGCCCGGCGGCGATCCGCTCCAGCCCGCGGGCCAGCCCCGCGCCGCCCTCCACCGCCGCCTGCCAGCAGGCCGCCGCCCCGGTCAGCCCCTCCGCGCCCGGCTGCCGCGCCGCCGCCCGCAGCGCCCCGGGGACGTCCCCGCCGTACCGCGCGGCTGCCAGCACCGCGGGGCCCGCCTCCCCCAGCCCGGGCGCCCCGGCCGCGACCAGGGCCCGATCCGGCTGCCGGCCGGCGCGCAGTTCCGCCGCCACCGCCCGACAGAACCGGATCACCTCGACCGAGCGCCGCTCCGCCGCTCGCCGCCGCGCCTGCCCGGCCAGCCACCGCCGTACGACGACCAGGGCCACCACCGAGGCCGGCACCGGCAGCACCGACCGCCCCAGCAGCCCCAGCGCGATCCCGGCCGGCAGGCACCAGACCTCCGCACCGACCTCGCCCCAGCGCCCGAGCCGCCATCGCCGGCATCCCGCGTCGCCGACCAGCCGCCCGGCGCACCACTCCCGCAGCAGCGCACCGCGCCCCCGGTACGGCCGCCCCGTCGCGGTGTCCCCCAGGGCCGTCGCCATCCGCCGTCGCAGGGCAAACCCGCGCCACAGCCGTCGCACCAGCACCAGCACCAGCACCAGCACCAGCACCACAGCGCACCCCACCGCGGCCAAGACCCCGGCCGGCACCGCCACCGACCCCGCCCCATCCCTCAACACCGCTCGCCACCCCTCTCGCACAGCCGCGCCAACCGCCCCCAGCCGCGCGCCTCCTGGAACCCCTCCGGGCTCCACACCGCCGCCGGAACGGTCACCACGAAGCCGTCGCGATCCCGCTCCAGGACGTGGATCTCGGCGATCCGCCGCCGCCCGGACCGGTCGCGTACGAGGTGCAGCACGACCGACACCGCGGCCGCCAACTGGCTGTGCAGGGCGGCCCGATCCAGCCCGGCGGTGCACCCGAGCGCCTCCAGACGGGCCGGCACATCGCACGCGGCATTGGCATGGACCGTGCAACAGCCCCCCTCATGGCCCGTATTGAGCGCCGACAGCAGGTCGGTGACCTCCGGTCCGCGCACCTCGCCGACGACCAGCCGGTCCGGCCGCATCCGCAGCGCCTGCCGTACGAGGTCCCGCAGGGTCACCCGGCCGGCGCCCTCCTGGTTGGCGGGCCGGGTCTCCAGCCGCACCACATGGGGGTGGTCCGGCCGCAACTCCGCCGAGTCCTCGGCCAGTACGATCCGCTCCGCCGGGCCGACCAGCCCGAGCAGCGTGCTCAGCAACGTGGTCTTGCCGGAGCCCGTACCGCCGCTGACCAGGAACGACAGCCGTGCGGCCAGCAGCGCCCGGAGCAGCCGGTCACCGCCCGGCGGAACCGCCCCGGCCCCCACCAGCTCCGCCAGTGCGAAGGCCCGGGGCCGCAGTACCCGTAAGGACAGGCACGTCCCGGCGACCGCCACCGGGGGCAGCACGGCGTGCAGCCGCGTGCCGTCCGGCAGCCGGGCGTCCACCCACGGCCGGGCGTCGTCCAGCCGCCGCCCGGCGACCGCCGCCAGCCGCTGGGCAAGCCTGCGCACCTCGGCGGCATCCCGGAAGCGGACGCCGGTGCGCTCCAGCCCGCCGCCCCGGTCCACCCACACCGCGTCCGGCCCGGTGACCAGTACGTCCGTCACCGCGGGCTCGGCCAGCAGCGGCTCCAGCGGCCCGCTGCCCACCATTTCCGAGCACAACGTGCCCACCACGCCCAGCACTTCGGCGTCCCCGAGGAGACGCCCCTCCTCGCGCAGCGCCACCGCGACCCGGGCCGGTGTCGGCTCCGCCCCGGCCTCCGCGAGCCGCCGGCGCACCACGTCGAGCAAGTCCCGGCTCATCCCGCACCACCGCCCCAGGCGGACGCCACGGCCCACCCACCCCAGAAGGGTCCGACGGCACCCCGGCTCCTACGGGACCACCACCCGGCCCCGCACAGCAGCCCGTCCCGCCACCAGTCCCCGAACCGCGGACCGCGCCGTTCCGGTGCCGCCCGGCCACGGTGCCCGAGCGCTCCCGTCTTCCCTCGCCTCATTCCGACACACCCCCCGGCTCCGTCTCCGCTCCGCGGACCACACCCACCGCACCGGCCCCTCCGGCACCCCGGGTCCGCTCCCAGAACGCCGCGCAGAACCGCGCCAGCGGCCCCCGCTCCCGCGCGCCGGGGGCCCGCCCCCGCGCCAGGTCCTCCGACAGCCCCGCCTCCCAGGGCAGTTCGCCCGCCAACGGCAGCCCCACCAGGCGCGCGACCTCCTCGGCCGTCGGCCCGCCGCCGGCCCCCGGGCCGGGGTGCCCGCAGGTCACCACCCGGACGTCGCCGAGCACCGCCCGCACCCCGTCGGCCACCCGGCGCGCCGCCGCCACCGCGCGCAGCTCCGCCGGGACGAGCAGCAGCCCGATGTCCACCTGTGCCAGCGCCTCGGCCGCCGTCCCGTCCACCCGCCGCGGCAGATCGACGACCACCACACCGCCGCGCCGCCTGGCCGCTGCCAGGACCGCCCGCATCGCCGGCGGCGGAATAGCCACCTCCGCACCCCGGTCCCAGCTCAGGACCCGTAAGGAGTGCAGCCGGGGCAGCGACTCGGCGAGCGCGCCGCCCGCCACCCGGCCGCGCGATTCGGCGAAGGCGGGCCACCGCAGCCCCTTCTCCTGCTCGCCGCCCAGCAGGACGTCGAGCCCACCGCCCAACGGGTCGCCGTCCACGAGCAGGGTCCGCTCCCCCGCGCGGGCGGCGGTGAGCGCCAGCGCCGCCGCGAGGGTGCTCGCCCCGGCGCCGCCGCGGCCGCCGATGACCCCGACCGTCAGGGCCGGCGGCCCGGCCCCCTCGACGGCATCGGCGATCCGGTCGACCAGCCACCGCTCGCCGTCGGGGAGGGCCAGCACCCGCTCCGCCCCGGCCTCCACCGCTTGGTGCAGGACGGCGACGTCGTCCGCGTCCCGGCCGGCGATGATCACGCCGGTGCGGCGGCTCACGACGGACAGTCGGCCGGCCGCGTCCGCGCCGACGATCACCAACGGCGGCGCTTCCCACTGCTCTTTCCCGAGCGGAGGGCGGTGCGCCACTTCGGGCAGCGCACCGGCCGCCGCACACAGCCGCAGAAGGTCGTCGAGGAGCTCTTCGTCCTCGGTGATCAGCAGCGGCCCGTCCCGCTCTTCACCGCTTCGCACCAGCTGGTCGGAAGTAGATGATCCGGACACGTTCTGTCCCCCTATCGCTACGCAACTCGCGCTTCCGCGAACTTCGCGGACTTTTACGGTGCAGCGATCGGGAAATCTTTGTGGATCTTGAAGCAAAACTGTGGATAACTCCGCGGTTGTGAATATCCCCGTCACCTATTCCAGCGACGCAGGGCAACTCCTGAGGCACATGAGAAGCCTCCGCAGAGCAGCCTCACGACTACCCTGGGTGATGGCATATGCATGACAGAAACGCAGCCCGTCAACGCGCGGAGAACGGCCGGATCAAGGGCTCACGACGGAAAAGGCGTCCGGACATGCGACGACCCCCGCCGGGGGGGAGAGCGGGGGTCGTCTCCACGGCCGGCTCGGGGGGGGAGGAGCCGGACCGGGTTAGCACGGTCGCGAACGATCCGTGACTTCCATGGTGTACCCGAGTGCCTTCTCAGGCAAACCCACGCGCCACACCTTACGCCGAATGGTGGGCGCCTATGCTCGCCCCCGTGGAAAACCACTCCGTGCCTCACTCGACGCCCCGTACTGCCGCGTTCTTCGACTTGGACAAGACCGTCATTGCAAAGTCGAGCACGCTGACCTTCAGCAAGTCCTTCTACCAAGGCGGCCTGATCAATCGGCGGGCCGTACTGCGCACCGCGTACGCCCAGTTCGTGTTCCTCGCGGGCGGCGCCGATCACGACCAGATGGAGCGGATGCGCGAATATCTCTCGTCGCTGTGCCGCGGCTGGGACGTGGCGCAGGTCCGGGAGATCGTCGCCGAAACACTGCACGATCTGATCGACCCGATCATTTACGACGAGGCCGCCTCGCTCATCGAGGAGCACCACGCGGCCGGACGGGACGTCGTGATCGTCTCCACCTCCGGCGCCGAGGTGGTCGAGCCGATCGGCGAACTCCTGGGCGCGGACCGGGTGGTGGCCACCAGAATGGTGGTCGGCGACGACGGCCGCTTCACGGGAGAGGTGGAGTATTACGCCTACGGCCCCACCAAAGCGGAGGCCGTCCGGGAGCTGGCCGCGTCCGAGGGATACGACCTGGAGCGCTGCTACGCGTACAGCGACTCGATCACCGATGTGCCGATGCTGGAAACGGTCGGCAACCCCTGTGCGGTCAATCCGGACCGGGCGCTGCGCCGCGAGGCGAACGCCCGCGGCTGGCCGGTGGTCACCTTCAGCCGCCCGGTCCCGCTCAAGAAGCGACTGCCCACGCTGACGATGCCCTCCCGCCCGGTGATCACCGCCGTCGCCGCGATCGGCGCGGCCGCCGCCACCGCGACCCTGGTCTGGTACGCCAGCCGCCGCAATACGGGAAAGAAACGCCTCGCCGTATTGCCCGCATTTGCGGGCAATCGTAAAGATCTGCGAGCTGGGGTTCCGCTTGTCCCCCATGAGTAGTACAAAGGACTTAACGGCCCGCGAGACCAAGGACATCCGAGAGGAACGCCTTTAACGCATCAAGGCCCACGGACCGATGCATGAATGCCGAGCACCCACGCGACGCCGACCCGTCGATTACGGGCCAGCCGCACCAGGTAAGCGGACAACGAATCCGACCTGATGGGCAAAAATTCGAGCACGCCTGGTAACTCGGCGGACGTGCCAGCGGCGGTACCGAAGGGTTGGTACCGCCGCACCCGTGTGCGGCCCGTATAGGCCGCGTGGCCCGCGTCAGGGCCTGTGCACCACGTCGTTACGCCGCACCGCGCTGGAGCGCCTCGCAGACCGCCGTGCTCTCCCGTGCACCCAGCTCGACCGCCCGCCCACAGTGGGCGATCCACTGCGCCATGCCTTCCGCGGTGCCCGAGGCGTAGCCCCGGAGGGCCGCCGTGTAGTCCTCGCGTCCCTGTTCCGCGTGCCCGACCTCGGCCGGGCAGATCGCCTTCGGGTCCAGCCCGCTGCCCACCAGCACGATCCGCTCGGCCGCCCGCGCGACCAGCCCGTTGTGCGAGCCGAAGGGCCGCAGCGCCAGGAGTTCGCCGTGCACCACCGCGGCCGTCACCAGAGCCGGCGCCGCGGAGCCCGCCAGCAGCACCCGCGACAGCCCGTCCAGCCGCCCGGCGACCTCCTCGGCATCCGGGAGCGGCAGTTCGATCAGCGGCTCGTCCACCGGCTCGTCGCCCTGCCGAGGGCGGCCCACGGTGTCGTCGGCCGCGCCGCCGCCGGCCGCGACCAGGTGCAGCCGGGCCAGCACACGCAGCGGCGACTGGCGCCAGACACTGAGCAGTTGGCCCGCCTCGGCGGTGAGCCGCAGCGCCGCGCCGACCGTGCGCGGCTCGCCGCCCGCGCTGAAGTCGGTGCGCCGACGGATCTCTTCGAGCGCCCAGTCGGCCCCGGAGAGCGCCGCGGAGCCACGGGCCGCGCGCAGCGCCGCCTCGGCGGTGATCTCGGTGCTGCGGCGCCGCATGATGCGGTGCCCGTAGACCCGGTCGACGGACTTGCGGACCGCGTCCACCGCGTCCGCGACCCCCGGGAGCGACGCCAGGGGCGCGAGCGGGTCGTTGCCCGTCCGGGGAGGTTCGGGGGACGTCCCCCGGGAGATTCCAGCCATGAGGACGACCCTACGCACCACCAGGCCGGACCCCTCGAAGGAGTGGTCTTCTTCACGTAAACCACTCGCCGAGAGGTTGGCCACATCTAGCCTGCCGAACATGAAGATCGCTTTCGTAGGCAAGGGCGGCAGCGGCAAGACCACGCTGTCCTCGCTGTTCATCCGGCATCTCGCCGCGTCCCGGATCCCCGTCGTCGCAGTGGACGCCGATATCAATCAGCACCTGGGCGTCGCGCTCGGCATGGACGAGGCGGAGGCCGCCGCGCTGCCCGCGATGGGCGCTCATCTCCCGTTGATCAAGGACTACTTGCGCGGCGGCAACCCCCGTATCCCGTCCGCCGACACGATGATCAAGACGACCCCGCCCGGCGAGGGCTCGCGGCTGCTGCGGATCTGCGAGGACAACCCGGTCTACGAGACCTGCGCGCGGGTCCTGGGCCTGGACGACGGGGCGGTTCGGCTGATGGCCACCGGCCCGTTCACCGAGGCCGACCTGGGCGTGGCCTGTTACCACTCCAAGGTGGGCGCGGTCGAGCTGTGTCTGAACCACCTCGTCGACGGCCGCGGGGAGTACGTCGTCGTCGACATGACCGCCGGATCGGACTCCTTCGCGTCCGGGATGTTCACCCGGTTCGACATGACCTTCCTGGTCGCCGAGCCGACCCGTAAGGGCGTCGCGGTCTACCGCCAGTACAAGGAGTACGCACAGGACTTCGGCGTCCCGTTGAAGGTCGTCGGCAACAAGGTCCAGGGGCCGGACGACCTGGCGTTCCTGCGCGCCGAGGTGGGCGAGGACCTGCTGGTGTGCGTCGGCCACTCCGACTGGGTGCGGGCCATGGAGAAGGGCCGCCCGGCCCCCTTCGCCCTCCTGGAAGAGGCCAACCGCCGCGCCCTGGAGACCCTGTACGACACCGCCGACGCCTCCTATGAGCGCCGCGACTGGGAGCGCTACACACGCCAGATGGTGCACTTCCACCTGAAGAACGCGGAGAGCTGGGGCAACGCCAAGACGGGAGCCGACCTGGCCGCCCAGGTCGACCCCGCCTTCGTGCTCTTCGAGGGGGCCGCTACCCCGCAACCGGCGTGATCCGGGCGGCCGGCGCCGGGCCGGACGCCTGCGACCTCCCGGAGAGGTACGCCGCCCAGCCGTCCTCCGGCGCCCGGCCCACCGGCAGGTCCTGGAGTCTGGCCAGCACCTCCGGGTCCTGTGTGTCCAGCCAGTCGCTCAACTGCTTGAAGCTGACACAGCGCACGCCCGCACGAGGGCAGATCTCCTTGATCGCCTCCTCGACGGCCTTCATGTACGTGCCGCCGTTCCAGGACTCGAAGTGGTCGCCGACGAAGAGGGGGGCGCGGTTGCCCTCGTAGGCGCGCTCGAAGGCGTCCAGGATCCCGTCGCGCATCTGCCGGCCCCAGGTGTCGTACATCGCGCGGTTGCCGTGGATGCCGCCGGACTGGTTGGCCAGGAAGTTGTAGTCCATCGAGAGAGCCTCGAAGTGCCGGCCGGGGAACGGTATCTCCTGGAGCGGGAAGTTCCAGATTCCGTCGATCTTGTGCGGCCAGACCTGGAGCCCGCCCGTCGAGCTGGCGTCGTAGCGGAAGCCCATCTCCTTGGCCGCGGGTATCAGGTTGTGCTGCCCCTCCAGGCAGGGGGCGCGGCCGCCGACCAGTTCCTTGGCGTAGTCGAAGGGGAGCGGCGGCTCGTTCCTGAGGCCCGAGTTGGTCTTCCAGTTCCGGACGAACCACAGGGCCTGCCGTATCTCGCTGCGCCACTCCTCCGGAGTCCATCTGCCGACCCCGTTGTGGCCGCAGAAGTGGCCGTTGAAGTGGGTGCCTATCTCGTTGCCGTCCTCCCAGGCGCCGCGCATCTGGGCCAGGGTGGCCCTGATCCCCCGGATGTCGTTGAAGCCTATGGCCGAGGAGCCGACCGGGTGGCGGGGCGGTGCGTAGAGCCCGGCCTTCTCGCTGGGGAGCAGGTAGATGCCGCTGAGGAAGTACGTCATCGTCGCGCCGTACTTCTTGCCGACGGCACGGAAGTGGGAGAAGAGTTTCTGGCCGTCCTCGCCGGCGCCGTCCCAGGAGAAGACCACGAACTGCGGTGGCCGGCCGCCCGCCTTGAGCCGGGCGGGCCGCGGCTGGTGGGGCTGCGCCCCGGTGTAGGCGGTGGAGCCGTCGCCTATGAGGCGGAGTGGGCGGGCCGCGGGGGCTTCTGCGGGCTCCGCGCGCCCCTTGGCCGTGCTCTGCCGCGGCCCGCCCTGGGCTGCCGCCGAGCAGCCGGCTATCGCCGCCAGTGCCACCGCCGCCGCGATGCGGACCGTCGTCTTCGATATGACGGTCATCAGCTACCTCATTCCTGGTGCGCACTGCACCATATGGGTTATCAGGACGAACCTGAGGAATCTCCTATATCCATTGACGGGTGACCAAAAGGGCACGACGAAAGTCGTTTTATTCACCCGATAGGTGGAATGCCTGCGCCATACACCCCAAAAGCCTTCTCACGGCCTTTACGTGCCATTACGATTCATTTACCGATGCTTGAGAGTCACCGGAACGTCACCCACCGCGACGTCCGCCGGCCGGCTCGCTCCCGCCGCAGTACACCGCCGCCCCGCGGTCGCTTTCCGACGCCGACCGCGCCGCCCCGGAGGAGACGGGAATGTCGCAGATCCAGAAGTCGTTGCAGCCGCCGACCGGGCCGCCGCCCGAGCCGGCGCCGCCCTCCGCGGCCGCACCCCGCAGGAAGGCCGCCGACACGGCCTGGCGGGGGGACCTCTCCGCCTCGGCCGTGATCTTCCTCCTGGCCGTGCCGCTGTCCCTGGGGATCGCCCTGGCCACCGGCGCCCCGCTCCAGTCCGGGCTGGTCGCCTCGGCCGTCGGCGGAATCGTCGCCGGGCTGCTGGGCGGCGCGCCGCTCCAGGTGACCGGCGCCGCCACCGGCCTCCTGGTGGTCACCGCCGACCTCGTCCAGCGCTACGGCTGGCGCGCCACCTGCCTGATCACGGTCCTGGCCGGCCTCGCCCAACTCGCCCTCGGGGCACTGCGGGTGGCACGCGCGGCGCTCGCCGTCAGCCCCGCCATCGTGCACGGCATGCTCGCCGGCATCGGCGTCACCATCGCCATCGGACAGCTCCATGTGGTGCTCGGCGGCCGTCCCGACAGCTCGGCCGTCGACAACGCCGCCGCACTGCCCGGCCAGCTGGCGCACCCGCACACCAGCGCGCTGCTGATCGGGGCCGTCACGGTCGCCGTCCTGGCCGGCTGGCCCCGGCTGCCGGGTCGCGCCGGGCGCCGGGCGCGACTGCTGCCGGCCCCGCTGGCCGCGGTGCTGGCCGCGACGGCGGTCGGTACGGGGACGGCGGTGCCGCGCGTCGAGCTGCCCTCCTGGCGGCTGCCGGAGCCTCCCGTGCTGCCCGATGCCCCGCTGGCGGCGCTCGCCACGGCGGTGCTGACGGTCACCCTCGTCGCCAGTATGGAGTCGCTGCTGTCCGCGGTGGCCGTGGAGCGGCTGGCCGCCGAGCGCACCGGCACTCCCCCGGGACGGTCGCGGCTCAACCGCGAACTGGCCGGTCAGGGCCTGGCCAACGTCGTCTCCGGCCTCCTGGGCGGCCTGCCGGTCTCCGGCGGGGCGATCCGCGGTTCGGCCAGTGTGCGGGCCGGTGCGACCACCCGCCGGGCGACCGTGCTGCACGGCGTCTGGGTGCTGCTCTGCGCGGGCCTGCTGGCCGGGGTGCTGGAGCTGATCCCGCTGGCCGCACTGGCCGCCCTGGTGATGGTCGTCGGCGTACGGATGGTCAGTTTCGCGCACCTCCGGCATGTGCAGCGGCACCGCGAGTTCCCCGTTTACGCGGCCACGTCGGGCGCCGTGGTTCTCCTCGGGGTGCTGCCGGGCGTCCTGACGGGCATCGCGGTCGGGATCTTCCTGGCGTTGCGGCGGCTGACCCACACCCGTATCCAGGTGACGGAGGAGTCCGGCCGCCACCGGGTGCGCGTCAGCGGCCAGTTGACCTTCCTGGCGGTGCCGCGGCTGACCCGGGGCCTGGCGCAGGTCCCGCCGGGCGCCGACGCCGTGGTGGAGCTGTGCGGGTCGTTCATGGACCACGCCGCCTACGAGGCGCTGCGGTCCTGGGCGGCCACCCATCGGGCGGCCGGAGGATCGGTGGCCCTCGGGGGCCGCTCGGGCCGGCCGCTCGCCGAGCCGGTCAGTGCGCACTCGTGCCGGCCATGGACGCCGTGGCGCAACCAGCACTGCACCCGCCCCGCCGCGGACCGCACGGCCGCCCACCGGAGCGGCGGCCAACTCCTGGGCGGCGTCAGCGCGTTCCAGCGGCACACCGCCCCGCTGGTGCGCGAGGAGCTGGCCCGGCTGGCGCGGGAGGGCCAGCGCCCCACCCAGCTCTTCCTGACCTGCGCCGACTCCCGGCTGGTGACAAGCATGATCACGTCGAGCGGTCCGGGCGATCTGTTCACCGTGCGCAATGTCGGCAATCTGATGCCGCCGCCCGGCTCGGACGCCTCCTGCGACTCCGTGGCTGCCGCGATCGAGTACGCGGTCGAGGTGCTGCGGGTGGAGTCCATCACCGTCTGCGGGCACTCGGGCTGCGGCGCCATGGCGGCACTGCTCGACGCGGCCGGCTCCCCGCCGCCGTCCGACGAGGCCACCCCGCTCGCCCGCTGGCTGCGGCACGGCCGCCCGAGCCTGGCCCGGATGGCCCGGATCGGACGGCTGGGCAGGGGCGAAGTCGCCTTCGCCGAGCGGCCGGTGGCCGACGACCAGGAACGGCTGGCGCTCGTCAACGTCCGGCAGCAGCTCGACCACCTGCGGGCGCATCCGTGCGTCGCCCGGCGCATGGCCGAGGGCACGCTCACCCTGCACGGCATGTACTTCCACGTGGCCGAGGCCCAGGCGTATCTGCTGGACGAGCGCAGCGGACGGTTCCGCGCGGTGCGCGCCGACGTCTCCGCGGTCGGCGTCTGACCTGCGCGGCAGCACCCGAACGGCGGTTTCACAGACGGGATTCGGACAGGTCTACACCAATAGTTGTCCACAGCCCTTGTCAGGGTCGGCCGCGGGCTGATGAGCTAGGCCCCGGGACACATCGCACGCCCTGGGAATGGGAGATGTCGTGAGCAACGAGAGCCTGGCCAACCTCTTGAAGGAGGAGCGGCGGTTCGCGCCGCCCGCCGAGCTGGCCGCGAACGCCAACGTCACGGCCGCCGCGTACGAAGAGGCCGCGGCGGACCGGCTGGGCTTCTGGGCCGAGCAGGCCAAGCGCCTGACCTGGGAGACCGAGCCCACCGAGACCCTCGACTGGTCCAACCCGCCGTTCGCGAAGTGGTTCGCCGACGGCAGGCTCAACGTCGCCTACAACTGCGTGGACCGCCACGTGGAGAACGGCCTCGGCGACCGCGTCGCGATCCACTTCGAGGGCGAGCCGGGCGACAGCCGCGCGATCACCTACGCCGAGCTCCAGCGCGAGGTGTCGAAGGCGGCCAACGCCCTGACCGAGCTGGGCGTTCGGGCCGGCGACCGGGTCGCCATCTATCTGCCGATGATCCCGGAGGCGGTGATCTCCATGCTGGCCTGCGCCCGGCTGGGCGCGCCGCACTCCGTCGTCTTCGGCGGCTTCTCCGCGGACGCGCTGGCGACGCGGATCGACGACGCCGACGCCCGCGTGGTCATCACCGCCGACGGCGGTTACCGCCGCGGCAAGCCCTCCGCTCTCAAGCCGGCGGTGGACGAGGCGCTGACCAAGCCCGGTACGGAGAACGTCCGCAGCGTGCTGGTCGTCCGCCGCACCGACCAGGAGGTCGGCTGGACCGAGGGCCGCGACGTGTGGTGGCACGACGTCGTCGAGCGGCAGAGCCCGGAGCACACCCCCGAGGCGTTCGACGCCGAGCACCCGCTGTTCATCCTCTACACCTCCGGGACGACGGGTAAGCCCAAGGGCATCCTGCACACCACCGGCGGCTATCTCACCCAGGTCTCGTACACCCACCACGCGGTCTTCGACCTGAAGCCGGAGACCGACGTCTTCTGGTGCACCGCCGACGTCGGCTGGGTGACGGGCCACTCGTACATCACCTACGGCCCGCTCTCCAACGGCGCCACCGAGGTGCTCTACGAAGGCACCCCGGACACCCCGCACCAGGGCCGCTGGTGGGAGATCGTCCAGAAGTACGGCGTGACGATCCTGTACACCGCGCCGACCGCGATCCGCGCCTGCATGAAGTGGGGCGACGACATCCCGGCGAAGTTCGACCTGTCGTCGCTGCGCCTGCTGGGGTCGGTGGGCGAGCCGATCAACCCCGAGGCGTGGATCTGGTACCGCAAGCACATCGGGGCGGACCGGGCGCCGATCGTCGACACCTGGTGGCAGACCGAGACCGGCGCGATGATGCTCACGCCGCTGCCGGGCGTGACGGAGACCAAGCCCGGCTCGGCGCAGCGCCCGCTGCCCGGCATCTCGGCCACGGTGGTGGACGACGAGGCCAACGAGGTGCCCGACGGCGGTGGCGGCTATCTCGTCCTGACCGAGCCCTGGCCGGCGATGCTGCGCACCATCTGGGGCGACGACCAGCGCTACCTGGACACCTACTGGTCCCGTTTCGAGGGCAAGTACTTCGCCGGCGACGGCGCCAAGAAGGACGAGGACGGCGACATCTGGCTGCTGGGCCGGGTGGACGACGTGATGCTGGTCTCCGGCCACAACATCTCCACCACCGAGGTGGAGTCCGCGCTGGTCTCCCACCCGAAGGTGGCCGAGGCCGCGGTGGTGGGCGCCACCGACCCGCAGACGACCCAGGCCATCTGCGCCTTCGTCATCCTGCGCGGCGGCGCCACCGCCGAGGACGAGGGGCTGGTCGACGAGCTGCGCGCCCATGTCGCCCAGCAGCTCGGCCCGATCGCCAAGCCCAAGCGGATCCTGCCGGTCGCGGAGCTGCCCAAGACCCGCTCCGGCAAGATCATGCGGCGCCTGCTGCGCGACGTCGCCGAGAACCGCAGTCTCGGGGACGTCACCACGCTCACCGACTCCTCCGTCATGGAGCTGATCCAGTCGAAGCTGCCGAGCGCGCCGAGCGAGGACTGACGCACCGGGCGGGCCTGTCGCCGCAGCGACGGAGCCCCGCCCCGCGCGCACGGAGGGGGCACCGGGCCATAGCGGCCGGGTGCCCCCTCCGCCGTGCCCGGGCTCGCCCCGGCGCCTCCCCCGGCGGCCCGACGCCCGAAATGCCCGTAAAGTATTGCCCACGCATAAACCGCTTGCACCCACCCGTTAGGGTTAAGGGGACGTCAACAAGACGCCAAGAAACTCTGGGTGCGCCGGGAAGTCTGGTCGGCAACTGCTAAAGCCGTTCTCAGCTGCCGGAGGTCATCGCGTGACTGCGCCCAGCAACCGCCGTTCCATCTTCCTCGGCCGGATGCCGCTGCCGGAGCGGAACTTCATCGCCGACGCGCTGCGCACCGAAACCGTCGGCGGGGTGCTCCTCCTCGCCGCCGCCATCGCCGCCCTCATCTGGGCCAACACCCTCGGCGGCAGCTACGAGGCGGTCCGCGGCCTGCACCTCGGCCCGGCGTCGCTCGGCCTGGACCTCTCCCTCCAGCACTGGGCCGCCAACGGCCTGCTCGCGGTCTTCTTCTTCGTCGCCGGCATCGAGCTCAAGCGCGAACTGGTCGCCGGCGAACTCCGCGATCCCAAGGCCGCCGCCCTCCCGGTGATCGCCGCGATCTGCGGCATGGCGACCCCCGCCCTCGTCTACTTCGCCGTCAACGCCACCGGTGGCGGCTCACTCGGCGGCTGGGCGGTCCCCACCGCCACCGACATCGCCTTCGCCCTCGCCGTCCTCGCGGTCATCGGCACCTCCCTGCCGTCCGCGCTGCGCGCCTTCCTGCTCACCCTCGCCGTCGTCGACGACCTCTTCGCGATCCTGATCATCGCGATCTTCTTCACCTCGAAGCTCAACTTCCTCGCCCTCGGCCTGGCCGTCGCCGGCCTGGTGCTCTTCTACGTCCTGCTGCGCATCGGCGTCCGCGGCTGGTACGTCTACGTCCCGCTCGGCGTGGTGATCTGGGCCCTGATGGAGAACAGCGGCGTGCACGCCACCATCGCCGGCGTCGCCATGGGCCTGATGCTGCGCTGCCAGCGCCGCGACGGCGAACGGCAGTCCCCCGGCGAGCACATCGAGCACCTGGTCCGCCCGCTGTCGGCGGGGCTGGCGGTGCCGCTGTTCGCGCTGTTCTCCGCGGGCGTGTCCATATCCGGCGGCGCGGTCCGCGACGTCTTCACCCGGCCGGAGACGCTCGGCGTGGTCCTCGGCCTCGTCGTGGGCAAGGCGGTGGGCATCTTCGGCGGCACCTGGTGCACCGCCCGCTTCACCAGGGCCGAGCTCAACCCCGAGCTGAAGTGGCCGGACGTCTTCGGCGTCGCCGCCCTGGCCGGCATCGGCTTCACCGTCTCGCTGCTGATCGGCGAACTGGCCTTCGCCGGCGACCCGGTCCTGACCGACGAGATCAAGGCCGCGGTGCTGATCGGCTCGCTGCTCGCCGCCGTCTTCGCCGGCATCCTCCTGAAGGTCCGCAACAACAAGTACCGGCGCCTGTGCGACGAGGAGGAGCGCGACGAGGACATGGACGGCATCCCCGACGTCTACGAACAGGACCGGCCCGAGTACCACCTGCGGATGGCCGCGATCCACGAGGCGAAGGCCGCGGAACACCGCCGGCTGGCCGAAATGGCTGCCGGGGCCCGGTCCGGCGACGATGGTCCGGCATGATCTGAGAGGCTTTGCATCCAGGCGAAGAGAAGAGGGAGACGGCGATGAGCGCAGCCGACGACGGTGCGGACCGCAGCCTCGGGCAGCTGGTGGCCACGGCGACCGCCGAGATGTCCGCGCTGGTGCACGACGAGATCGCACTGGCCAAGGCGGAACTCCGGCAGGACGCCAAGCGGGCGGGCATCGGCAGTGCCGCGTTCCTCGTGGCGGGCGCACTGGCGCTGTTCGCGCTGCCGGTGCTGAGTTTCGCGGCGGCCTACGGCATCCACAACCTCGGCCTCGGGCTGGCCTGGTCCTTCCTGATCGTGGGCGGCGCCTTCCTCGTCGTCGCCGCGCTGCTGGTCCTGATCGCGGTGGCCAAGATGAAGAAGATCAAGAAGCCGGAGAAGTCGATCGCCTCCGCCAAGCAGACCGCCGCGGTGCTCCAGAAGGCCAAGCCGCACCCGCGACCGGCCGAGGCGGACCACCCGGTCCTGGAGTCTGTGACACGCTCGTCGGTATGACAGCCCCTGACAGCACCGCCTCGGTCGTGCGGCTCGATCTCCCGGGCGGCCAAGAGGTCACGCACCGGGACGTCGCGGCCAACGGCGCGCGCTTCCACATCGCCGAGCTGGGCGACGGGCCCCTCGTGCTGCTGCTGCACGGCTTCCCGCAGTTCTGGTGGACCTGGCGGCACCAACTGCCCGCACTGGCCGACGCCGGCTTCCGCGCCGTCGCCATGGACCTGCGCGGGGTCGGCGGCAGCGACCGCACCCCGCGCGGCTACGACCCCGCCAACCTCGCCCTCGACATCACCGGCGTCATCCGCTCCCTGGGCGAGGCGGACGCCGCGCTGGTCGGGCACGATCTGGGCGGCTATCTCGCCTGGACGGCGGCGGCGATGCGGCCCAAGCTGGTGCGCCGGCTCGCGGTCTCCTCGATGCCGCACCCGCGGCGCTGGCGGGCCGCGATGCTCGCCGACGTCCGCCGCAGCTCGCACGTCTGGAGCTTCCAGCGGCCCTGGCTGCCGGAGCGCCGGCTCACCGCCGACGACGCGGAGCTGGTGGGCCGCATGATCCGCGACTGGTCCGGGCCCCGGCTCCCCGAGGACGAGACCGTCGAGATCTACCGGCGGGCGATGGCCATCCCGTCGACGGCGCACTGCTCGATCGAGCCGTACCGCTGGATGGTGCGCTCGATGGCCCGCCCCGACGGCCTCCTCTTCAACCGCCGGATGAAGAAGCCCGTACGGGTCCCCACCCTGCATCTGCACGGCTCACTGGACCCGGTGATGCGCACCCGCAGCGCCGCCGGCTCCGGCGAGTACGTCGAAGCCCCCTACCGCTGGCGGCTCTTCGACGGCCTGGGCCACTGGCCGCACGAGGAGGACCCCGCGGCCTTCTCCACCGAGCTGATCAACTGGCTCAAGGACCCGGAACCGGACCGCTGACACCCCTGCCCCACCGGCCCCGCGCCACCGGTCCCACGCCCACCCCGCACGGTGCTCGGCCCGCCCCACCGCACCATGCGAACTCCCGTCCACCGAACGGCCATTTGCCTCCCGCATAGGCCAATTGGCCCTCTCCCAAGCGGTTACGGACCATGGGCCACGGGCAGAGTCGAGGGTATGGGCTGGACGCACGACCACCGTGACGTGGCACGTAACCGCCGCAGCAGTGCCGCTGCAGTGGGGACGCAGGACCGGGGCGCCTCGGATCTCGGATCCGGCGGCTCCCCCGACCCGGCGCACCCGATGGGCATCCCCCGGATCCTGCGCCGCAGAGCGCGCTGGATGAGCGCCCGGCTGCGCCATTCCCGCAGCTGACCCGGCGAGCGGCTGCCGGGCCGCGTCCCGTCCGCAGCGGATCGGTGCGCGGCCCCGCACCCGGCCTCAGATCGCGCACCCCTGGGTGTCGACCTGCCGGCTCGCGGTCCGCCCCCGGACGGCGTCCGTCCGCACCTCGTCCGCCGTCAGCGCGTAGCCGGTGTGGGCGTCGTCCCGCGATTTGGCGAAGACCACGCCGTAGACCTCGCCCTGAGGGGTGAGCAGCGGGCCGCCGGAGTTGCCCTCGCGGACCGTGGCGAAGAGCGAGTAGACGTCGCGGCCGACGGTGCCCCGCTGGTAGATGTCCGCGCCGTCCGCCTGGATGCGGCCGCGGACCCGGGCCGGGCGGACGTCGTAGCCGCCGTTCTCCGGGAAGCCGGCGACGATGGCGCTCTTGCCGCTGACGGCGTCCTTGGCCGCGAACTTCAGCACCGGGGCGCGCAGCTGCGGGACGTCCAGTACGGCGATGTCGCGCTGCCAGTCGTAGAGCACGACCTTGGCGTCCACCGGGAGCCCCTCGCCGCCCACCTGGACGGTGGGGTCGCTGACGCCGCCGACCACATGGGCGTTGGTCATCACCCGGTGCGGCGCGAAGACGAAACCGGTGCCCTCCAGGATCTTGCCGCAGCTGGGTGCCCGGCCGACGATCTTGACGATGCTGCGCCGGGCGTCCGAGGCGACCGGGCCGTTGGCCAGCGCCGGGTCCGGCGGGCGGACCGGCTTGATCGGTTCGTTGGCGAACGGCGTGAAGACCTGCGGGAAGCCGTTCTGCGCCAGCACCGCGAAGAAGTCCTTGAACCAGGTGTTGGCCTCCTGCGGCATGATCTCGGAGACCCCGAGCAGCACCTTGGAGTTGCGGACCTCCTTGCTGAACGTCGGCAGGGACGTCTGCGCCAGGGCGGCGCCGATCAGCCAGGCGACCACCAGCATCGCCAGGACGTTGACGAGCGCGCCGCCGGTCGCGTCCAGCGCCCGCGCCGGGGTCCAGGTGATGTGGCGGCGGAGTTTGTTGCCGAGGTGGGTGGTGAGTGCCTGGCCCACCGAGGCGCAGACGATCACGATGGCGACCGCCGCGATCACCGCGAAGGTGCCCGGTTTGGCGTCGTCGGTGACCCCGTTCCAGATCACCGGCAGCACATAGACCGCGATCAGACCTCCTCCGAGGAAGCCGATCACGGACAGGATGCCGACGAGGAAGCCTTGCCGGTAACCGACGATCGCGAACCACACGGCCGCGACCAGCAGCAGGATGTCCAGGACGTTCACGCCGGACACCGTCTCACGAGCGCCAGTCGAGCGGGACCTGCTTCTCGCGGTCCCATGGGATCTCCCATCCCGCGTAGTGCAGGATCCGGTCGATCACTCCGGCGGTGAAACCCCAGACCAGCGCGTCCTCGACGAGGAAGGCGGGGCCCACGTGGCCGCTGGGGTGACGCGTGGTGACGCGGTGCGCGGGGTCCGTGAGATCCGCCACCGGAACGGTGAAGACCCGGGCGGTCTCGCCCTGGTCCACCGCGCCCACCGGGCTCGGCACCCGCCACCACCCCAGCACGGGCGTCACGACGAAACCGCTGACGGGGATGTAGAGCCGCGGCAGCACCCCGAAGACCTGGACGCCGGAGGGATCCAGTCCGGTCTCCTCCTGGGCCTCGCGCAGCGCCGCGCGGACCGGACCCGGCCCCTCCGGATCGCCGTCCTGCGGATCGAGTGAGCCGCCCGGGAAGGAGGGCTGGCCGGCGTGCGAGCGCAGGGTGCCGGCGCGCTCCATCAGGAGCAGCTCGGGCCCTCGGGCGCCGTGCCCGAAGAGGATCAGTACGGCGGACTGCCGGCCGCCGTGTTCCGGCGGCAGAAAGCGGCTGAGCTGGCGCGGCTCCACCGTGGCGGCCGCGCGGGCCACCGGGGCCAGCCACTCGGGCAGGCCCTCGGCCGTCACGGCGGCCTCCCGCCCGGCCGCCGCCGAGCGGGTGTCCGTCGGCTCGCCGTACTGCTCCCGTGCACTCGTCATCCGCGCCCCCTTGAGGCTTACGTCGATGGTCGGTCCCCCTGGAGTCCTGCGCGTCCCGGGCCCGTCCGGTGATCAGGCCGGAGGGGCCCTCGCCGCCCTATGAGGCCGCCAGCGGCGGCGCGGGCTGCCCCGGATAGTCGGCCGGCGGCTTCAGGCGCTGCCCGGGCTGACCGCCCAGCTCGTACTTGAGCAGCTTCTTCGCCTTCTCCGGGTCGGTCTCGCCCTCGCCGTACGAGGGGCACAGCGGGGCGATCGGGCAGGCGCCGCAGGCGGGCTTGCGGGAGTGGCAGACGCGGCGGCCGTGGAAGACCACGCGGTGCGAGAGCATCGTCCACTCGCTCTTCGGGAAGATCTCGGCGACGTCGGCCTCGACCTTCTCGGCGTCCTGTGCCGTCGTCCAGCCGAAGCGGCGCGCCAGCCGGCCGAAGTGGGTGTCCACGGTGATGCCGGGGACGCCGAAGGCGTTGCCGAGCACCACATTGGCGGTCTTGCGGCCGACGCCAGGGAGGGTGACCAGGTCTTCCAGGCGGCCCGGCACCTCGCCACCGAAGCGGTCGCGCAGCGCCGTGGACAGGCCGATCAGGGACTTCGCCTTGGCGCGGAAGAAGCCGGTCGGGCGGATCAGCTCCTCCAGCTGCTCCGGCGGGACGGCGGCCATGTCCTCGGGCGTGGGGCAGACCGCGAAGAGGCGGGGGGTCGTCTGGTTGACCCGCAGGTCGGTGGTCTGGGCGGAGAGGACCGTGGCGACCAGCAGCTCGAAGGGGTTGGTGAAGTCCAGCTCGGGGTGAGCGTACGGATACAGCTCGGCGAGCTCGCGGTTGATCCGCCGGGCCCGGCGCACCATCGCGGCCCGGGACTCGGGCTTACGGGCGGGGGCGGCCTTCTTGGCGGGGGTCTTCACGGCGGCGGCTTTGGTGGCGGCGGCCTTGGTGGTGGTCTTCTTCGCCGCCGTCTTCTTTCCCGCAGTCGTCTTCTTGGCCGCGGTCGCTGCAGCCGTCTTCTTCGACGCCGGCGTCCGCGCCGCCGTGGACTTCCCGGCCACGGCCTTCTTCACGGTGGTCTTCTCCACCGCGGCCTGCCTCCCCGCGGTCTTCTCGGCCGTCTCCTTGGCCGCCTTCCTGGCCACGGTCTTCTTCACCGCCGGCTTCGCGGGGGTCTCCTTCACGGCCGCCTCCTTCGCCTCGGAGCGCGACGCGCCGGACGTGGGCGCCGTCGGCTGCCGCCCGGTCGTCACCCCTGGGGACGATTTGTTACTTTTGTCGGTATTCGAGGCGCCTGCGGGCAGCTGTTCGCCCACAGCGGAATCGCGCTGTGCGCTCACTCTGTCAGCCCCCAGTCCTCTGCTCTCACCGGCGTATTGGACACTCGGCCAGACTAAGGCCACCCACTGACATCCGACCCGATCACCAGGATTCGTGACCCCAATCGGACCCCTGCCGTATGGCTTGGGCCACGGGTCCGGCAAACTTGTGATTGATCGCACTGTTTTGCATTCCGGCATGATGGGGACCACAGTCCTCCGGAGCATGTCGACAAGGAGAGAACTCGTGGACGACGTTCTGCGGCGCGCCCCGCTCTTCGCGGCGCTCGACGACGAGCAGGCGGCCGAGCTTCGCGCCTCGATGGGAGAGGTCACGCTCGCCCGCGGCGACGCCCTGTTCCACGAAGGGGACCCGGGCGACCGCCTGTACGTGGTCACCGAAGGCAAGGTGAAGCTCCACCGCACCTCCCCCGACGGCCGCGAGAACATGCTGGCCGTCCTCGGTCCCGGCGAGCTCATCGGCGAACTGTCGCTCTTCGACCCCGGACCGCGTACGGCCACGGCCACCGCGCTCACCGAGGTCAAGCTGCTCGGCCTGGGCCACGGCGACCTCCAGCCCTGGCTGAACGCCCGCCCCGAGGTGGCCACCGCCCTGCTGCGCGCGGTCGCCCGCCGGCTGCGCAAGACCAACGACCAGATGTCCGACCTGGTCTTCTCGGATGTGCCGGGCCGTGTGGCGCGCGCCCTCCTGGACCTCTCGCGCCGCTTCGGCGTGCAGTCCGAGGAAGGCATCCACGTGGTGCACGACCTCACCCAGGAGGAGCTGGCTCAGCTGGTCGGCGCCTCCCGCGAGACCGTCAACAAGGCCCTCGCGGACTTCGCCGGCCGTGGCTGGCTGCGCCTGGAGGCGCGCGCCGTGATCCTGCTGGATGTCGAACGGCTGGCCAAGCGCTCGCGCTGACCCACGCGTCCGTCGCGACCACCGCGACCATTCCAAGGGCCCTGCTCCGGCGGGGCCCTTGGGGTATCCGGGGCACGCCGGCCGGCTGCCTGCCGGTAATCGGCTCGCCGCCCGCCGCTATCGCGTCCCATAGTGGGCGCCATGACAAGCGTCGGTGAATCCGGGGGCAAGGGCCTAGACCAGGACGGCTGCTTCGTACGGGAAGGCTCCCTGGAGCAGGTGCCCGCGCCGTTCGCACCCGTCGTCGCGGGGCTGACCGACCGGCTGACCGGCCGCTTCCCGCCCGGCAGGGTCCTCAGCGCCTACCTCTACGGCAGCATCCCGCGTGGCACCGCCGTCCCCGGCGTCTCCGACCTCGACGCGCTGCTCATCCTGCGGGGCGGCGGGCCCACCGACGCCGACCGGGCCGCCGCCCACGCCGTCGAGGCGGAGCTGGACGCCGCCTTCCCGCAGATCGACGGCGCCGGCATCCTGCTGATCGGTGCGGACCGGCTGCTGAGCCAGGCGGAGCGATACGACGGCGCGTGGTTCGTGGCCTGCCTGTGCACCCCGCTCAGCGGGCCGGACGTGACCGCGGCGCTGCCCCGTTACCGGCCCACCTCGCTCCTCGCCCGGGAGACCAACGGCGATCTCCACCGCCGACTGCCCGGCCTACGCGAGCGGGCCGCCGCTGTCACCACCCGGCGCTCGCCGAGCAGATACGCGCCGCGGCCCGCGCCGCCCGCAACCCCGCCGCGTACCCGGAACTCCTCGACGACCTGCTGACCGGCCTCGCGCCCTGGCTGGCCGACGAATATCTCGCCGTTCACGGGGCGAAGTCGTCTCCCTCGCAGGGTTCTTGATGAGTCGTCAGGAACCCGCCTCGCCCGGGCCGGCCCTAGATCAGCCCGTGCTCACCCAGGTATTCCAGCTGGGCTCGTACCGACAGTTCGGCCGCCGGCCACAGGGAGCGGTCGACGTCCGCGTACACGTGCGCCACGACCTCGGCGGCGCTCCGGTGGCCGGCCTCCACCGCGGTCTCCACCTGGGCGAGCCGGTGCGCCCGGTGCGCCAGGTAGAACTCCACCGCCCCCTGGGCGTCGTTCAGCACCGGCCCGTGGCCGGGGAGGACCGTCGAGACCCCGTCGTCCACGGTGAGCGAGCGCAGCCGGCGCAGGGAGTCCAGGTAGTCGCCCAGCCGCCCGTCGGGGTGCGCGACCACGGTGGTGCCGCGCCCCAGGATCGTGTCGCCCGTCAGGACGGCCTGGTCGGCGGGCAGATGGAAGCAGAGCGAGTCCGCGGTGTGCCCCGGGGTGGGCACCACCCTCAGCTCCAGGCCCCCGGTGGTGATGACGTCGCCCGCGCCGAGCCCCTCGTCCCCCAGGCGCAGCGCCGGGTCCAGCGCCCGTACAGGGCTGCCGGTCAGCTCGGCGAACCGGGCGGCGCCGTCGGCGTGGTCGGGGTGCCCGTGGGTGAGCAGCGTCAGCGCGACCCGGTGGCCGGACCGTTCCGCGTCGTCGACGACGGCCCGGAGGTGGTTCTCGTCGAGGGGTCCGGGGTCGATGACGACGGCCAGTCCGGAGTCCGGCTCGGCGACGATCCAGGTGTTGGTGCCGTCCAGCGTCATCGGCGACGGGTTCGGGGCCAGGACGCAGTGGGCGCGCGGGGTGGCCTGTCCCGAGATGACGCCACCGCGGGGCTGTCCGGGGAGAGCGGCTGCGTCGGTCATGCGGAAGGTCCTCCCGAGGGCCCCGCGGGGCTGTCGTCCGTCGTCGCGATGTGCTTGGTGAACTCGTCGTGGCCCGGCCAGCTCAGCACGATCTCGCCGTCCTTGAGGCGGGCGCGGGCCAGCACCGGCGTCAGATCCCGCGCCCCGGCCGCGGCGAGCGCCTCGGCGACGGCGACGTACGGCTGGAGGGCGCGCAGCGTGGAGATCGTCGGCGGCATCATCAGCAGCTCGCCGCGGTCGTAGCCGGCCGCGGCCTCCTCCGGGCGGATCCACACCGTGCGGTCCGCCTCCGTGGAGACGTCGAGGGTGCGCTGGCCCTCCGGGAGCGCGGCGACGAAGAAGAACGTGTCGTAGCGGCGCGGTTCGAACTCCGGGGTGATCCAGCGGGCCCAGGCGGCCAGCAGGTCGGAGCGGAGCACCAGGCCGCGGCGGGCCAGGAAGTCGGCGAAGGACAGCTCGTGGGCGACCAGCGCGGCGCGGTCGGCCGCCCAGTCCTCGCCGGTGGTGTCCGCGACGACCGTGGTGGCCGAGTCGCCGGCCAGCAGCACCCCGGATTCCTCGAACGTCTCGCGCACCGCGGCACAGACGATGGCCTGCGCGGTGGACGGGTCGACGCCCAGCCGCACCGCCCATGCGGCGCGCGAGGGGCCCGCCCACCCCACGGGGCGCTCGTCGCGGGGATCGACGGAACCGCCCGGATAGGCGTACGCGCCTCCGGCGAAGGCCATGGAGGCGCGTCTGCGCAGCATGTGGACGACGGGACCGCCGCGGTCGGTGTCCCGCAGCAGGAGGACCGTCGCGGCCCGCCGGGGCGCGGGCGGCGTCAGTTCGCCGTTCGTCAGGGCCCGGATGCGGGCCGGCCAGTCCGGCGGGAACCACTGGCCGTTCGTCGTCGACGCCATGGCCGGATGCTATGCGCTCGCGTGCGGATGTTCGAGGGGCCCTCCGGGGAGGAGGGCCCGATCCGGACGCGAGCACCGCACGTCCACCGGCCTTCGCGGCCCGTTCAGCCGGCGATCTCGACCTGGATCTCGACCTCGACCGGGGCGTCGATCGGCAGCACCGCCACACCCACCGCGGAGCGGGCGTGCACGCCCTTGTCGCCCAGGATCTCGCCGAGCAGCTCGCTGGCCCCGTTGACGACGCCCGGCTGGCCGGTGAAGTCGGGCGCGGAGGCGACGAAGCCGACGACCTTCACCACCCGGACGATCTTGTCGAGGTCGCCGACGACGGACTTCACGGCGGCCAGCGCGTTGAGCGCGCAGGTCGCGGCGAGCTCCTTGGCCTGCTCGGGGCTGACCTCGGCACCGACCTTGCCGGTGAGCGGCAGTGAGCCGTCCACCATGGGCAGCTGGCCGGAGGTGAAGACGTACGAGCCGGAGCGCACCGCGGGCTGGTAGGTGGCCAGCGGCGGCACGACCTCCGGCAGCTTCAGGCCGAGCGACGCGATCCGGTCCTCTACGGCGCTCACGCCTTCTCCCGCTTCAGGTAGGCCACCAGCTGCTCGGGGTTGTTCGGGCCCGGCACGACCTGGACCAGCTCCCAGCCGTCCTCGCCCCAGGTGTCCAGAATCTGCTTCGTCGCGTGCACGAGGAGCGGCACGGTTGCGTATTCCCACTTGGTCATGGGCCGAGCGTAATGCCTGTCCCGGAGGCTCCGGAGCCGCGACCCCTAGGGCACATCCCCGATGGCTCCCCTGACGGTGCCCGGGCGGATCTCCGGGTGCTCCCAGGCGTATCCCGTGCGTGAGCCGGACGCGGACTGGTTAGGCTCCTTGCCGTGAGCAGGCTCCATGTCGTCAGCGGCAAGGGCGGCACCGGCAAGACCACGGTCGCCGCTGCCCTCGCCCTCGCCCTGGCCACCGAGGGACGGCGTACCCTCCTGGTCGAGGTCGAGGGCCGGCAGGGCATTGCCCAGCTGTTCGAGACCGAAGCGCTCCCCTACGAGGAGCGGAAGATCGCGGTGGCCCCCGGGGGCGGCGAGGTGCACGCCCTGGCCATCGACGCCGAGCGCGCCCTGCTGGACTACCTCCAGATGTTCTACAAACTCGGCTCCGCCGGCCGCGCCCTGAAGAAGCTCGGCGCGATCGACTTCGCCACCACCATCGCCCCCGGCCTGCGGGACGTCCTGCTGACCGGCAAGGCGTGCGAGGCCGTCCGCCGCAAGGACAGAAGCGGCGCGTTCGTCTACGACGCGGTCGTGATGGACGCCCCGCCCACCGGCCGCGTCACCCGCTTCCTGAACGTCAACGACGAGGTCGCCGGCCTGGCCAAGATCGGCCCGATCCACAATCAGGCGCAGGCCGTGATGCGCGTCCTGAAGTCCCCCGAGACGGCGGTGCACCTGGTGACGCTCCTGGAGGAGATGCCCGTCCAGGAGACCGCCGACGGCATCGCCGAGCTGCGCGCGGCCGGCATCCCGGTCGGCGGCGTCGTGATCAACATGACCCGCCCCGCCTTGCTGGACAACGGCGATCTGGAGGTGGCGGCCCGTGGCGCCCGGGCCGGCATCGCCAAGGCCCTCTCCCAGGCCGGGCTGGGCGGCGCCCGCCGCGGCGGCGGCGCGGAGCGCCTGATCGACCCCCTGCTGGAGCAGGCGCGCGAGCACGCCGAGCGGGTCGAGCTGGAGCGCGCCCAGCACGCCGAGCTGACCGCCCTCGGCCTGCCCACCTACGAGCTGGGGCTGCTCCCCGAGGGAGTGGACCTCGCCGGGCTCTACGGCCTGGCCAGAGACCTGCGGAAACAGGGGCCCATATGACCTCCGACGACCACCCGACGCTGGACGCCTCGGCCCCGTGGCTGGAGGTCGACGCCCTGCTCGACGACGTGCGCACCCGCATCGTGGTGTGCTGCGGTTCGGGCGGCGTGGGCAAGACCACCACCGCCGCGGCGCTGGGGGTGCGCGCCGCCGAGCGCGGCCGCAAGGTCGTGGTGCTGACGATCGACCCGGCCCGCCGCCTGGCGCAGTCGATGGGCATCTCCGAGCTGGACAACGTCCCCCGCCAGGTCAAGGGCGTCGACGAGAGTGCCGGCGGCGAACTCCACGCGATGATGCTGGACATGAAGCGCACCTTCGACGAGATCGTCGAGGGGCACGCGGACGCCGAGCGGGCCCGCGCCATCCTGGAGAACCCGTTCTACCAGTCCCTGTCGGCCGGATTCGCCGGTACGCAGGAGTACATGGCGATGGAGAAGCTGGGCCAGCTCCGCGCCGGCGACGAGTGGGACCTGATCGTCGTGGACACCCCGCCGAGCCGCTCCGCGCTGGACTTCCTGGACGCGCCCAAGCGGCTGGGCTCCTTCCTGGACGGCAAGTTCATCCGGGTCCTGATGGCGCCGGCGAAGGTCGGCGGCCGGGCCGGCATGAAGTTCCTCAACGTCGGCATGTCGATGATGACCGGCACCCTCAGCAAGCTGATGGGCGGCCAACTCCTCCGCGACGTGCAGACGTTCGTGGCCGCGATGGACACCATGTTCGGCGGCTTCCGCACCCGCGCCGACGCCACCTACCGCCTGCTCCAGGCCCCCGGTACGGCCTTCCTCGTGGTCGCCGCGCCGGAGCGGGACGCCCTGCGCGAGGCGGCGTACTTCGTCGAGCGGCTGGCCGCCGAGCAGATGCCGCTGGCCGGCCTGGTGCTCAACCGCGTCCACGGCAGCGGCGCGGCCCAGCTCAGCGCGGAGCGCGCGCTGGCCGCCGCGGAGGCGCTCACGGAGGAGCTCCCCGACAGCGCCCCGGACGACGCTCCCAACTCCCCGTCCCACGAGGCCGGTTCGGCTCCCGATCCGGCCTGCGATCCGGCTCCCGATCCGACTTCCGTGGAAAATACGGAAAATCTTGGGCCGGACGGCATTATGGATCTGCCCGGCGGGAAGACTGCCTCACGTAACCCCGGCGGCCACTCCCCCGCCGCCGCGGCGCATGCGGCATCCCCTTCTGCCCCGGCAGCGCAACTCGCCGCCGGACTCCTGCGGCTGCACGCGGAACGCATGCAGGTCCTGGCGCGCGAACGGCGCACCCGCGACCGCTTCACCGCACTGCACCCGGAGGTGCCGGTGGCGGAGGTCGCCGCGCTGCCCGGCGACGTCCACGACCTCGCGGGCCTGCGCGCGATCGGCGACCGCCTGGCGCTGCGCCAGGGCGAAGCCGACAACTGACCTGCGCCGGACCGACGTTCACCGGACCGACGTTGCACGGACGACGGCCGGCGGCGTACGGATCAACCCGCCGGGCGGCGGGCCTATCCGACCGCCGCGTACGCGTCGTCGAAGGCATCGTCCGAGCAGTCCACAGGCAACAGGCCCGTGCTGCGCTCGTATTCCGTCCGCGCGGTCTCCAACAGCCGGCGCCATGACGTGACCGTCGGGCGGCGGCGCAGCAGCGCCCTCCGCTCGCGTTCCGTCATCCCGCCCCACACGCCGAACTCCACCCGGTTGTCCAGGGCGTCGGCGAGGCACTCCGTGCGCACCGGACACCCGGTGCACACCGCCTTGGCGCGGTTCTGCGCCGCCCCCTGCACGAATAGTTCATCCGGATCGGTAGTGCGGCAGGCTGCCTGTGCACTCCAGTCGGTTACCCAGCCCATGCTGGCGCCGTCCTCTCCCGAATCGAGGCTCCCCCACGGCGGCAAACGGCATATTCACCGTTGCCAGTTGAGGACGTTACGGAAGGCAGGCAGGGCGCAACACCCCCTTCGGGCCCAATCTTGAATGGCCCGAACGGACTATGCGTACGCGGCAGATCACCCAACGGAGTGACCGCGCGACATACGTCGCTTCCCTCCCAAGCGGGACACTTCACTGTGAAGGCAAGGGATTTATGGCGCACAGCGGGCAAGTGGGACAGCGTCCACGCGGGGAGCAGGGGTTGACGAACCGAGGCAGAACCGTTCCGCTGCGGCGGATGGGACCAGGCTAAACGAACAGGTGCGCCCCTGTCCGGCGAATGAGAACGTAGGCTTCCCCCATGCCTAAGAAGCGCGCGGGCGGGGGTCGGTCGAGGACCCGGCAGGCCGCCAAGTTCCTCGGTGTCAGCGTCCTTGCCGGAGCCGTCCTCGCCGGTATCGCGCTCCCGGCCGCCGGAGCGCTCGGGCTCGCGGCCAAGACGTCCGTCGGGGCCTTCGACGACATCCCGGCGAACCTCAAGACCCCGCCGCTGAGCCAGCGCACCACCATCCTCGACTCCGACGGCGGCGAGATCGCCTCGGTCTACTCCCGCGACCGCACCGTCGTCGGCCTCAAGGACATGTCGCCGTACATCCAGCAGGCCATCGTCGCCATCGAGGACGCCCGCTTCTACGCGCACGGCGCCATCGACCTGAAGGGCATCCTGCGCGCGGTCAACAAGAACGCGCAGTCCGGCGGCGTCGCCCAGGGCGCGTCCACCCTGACCCAGCAGTACGTCAAGAACGTCTTCGTCGAGGAGGCCGGCGACGACCCGGACAAGGTCGCGCAGGCCACCCAGCAGACCCTCGGCCGCAAGGTCAAGGAGCTGAAGTACGCGATCAAGCTGGAGGAGAAGCTCGGCAAGCGCAGGATCCTCCAGAACTACCTCAACATCACGTTCTTCGGGGAGCAGGCGTACGGCGTCGAGTCCGCCGCCCAGCGCTACTTCAGCAAGCACGCCAAGGACCTGGATGTCGGGGAGGCGGCGCTGCTCGCCGGCATCGTCCAGTCCCCGACCCGCTACGACCCGGTCAACCACCCGCAGGCGGCGACGGCCCGGCGCAACACCGTCCTGCGGCGGATGGCCGACCTCAAGGACATCACCCGCGCCCAGGCCGAGGCGGCCGCCGCCCGGCCCATCGAGCTGAAGGTCAGCCGCCCGCAGAACGGCTGCATCACCGCCACCGACGGCGCCGGCTTCTTCTGCGACTACGTCCGCGAGGTGCTGCTCAACGACCCGACGTTCGGCAGGACCCGCGAGGTCCGTTCGAAGCGCTGGATGCAGGGCGGTCTGACCATCCGCACCACTCTGGACCGGCAGTCCCAGAAGTCGATCCAGGCGTCGCTGAGCAAGCACGTCTACGCGGACGACCCGGTGGCCGGCGCCGGCGCCGTCGTCCAGCCGGGCACCGGCAAGATCCTCGGCATGGGCCAGTCCCGGCCCTACGGCTTCGGCCCGAACCAGACCCAGATCAACCTCTCGGTCAACCGCAGGATGGGCGGCGGCGCCGGCTATCAGCCCGGCTCGACGTTCAAGCCGATCGTGGCGGCGGCCGCGCTGGAGCAGGGCGTCAGCCCGTACCAGCAGTACTCCTCGCCGTTCCGGATGGCGTACCCCAGGCCGATCCAGACCTGCACCGGCGAGTGGAACGGCGGCGGTGCGCTCACCAACGAGGACCCCAAGGAAGTCGGCCCGTACGCCATGAAGGAGGCGACCGCGAAGTCGGTCAACACCTACTACGTGCAGCTGATCAGCGACATCGGCATCTGCCCCGTGGTGACGATGGCCAAGAAGATGGGGCTCCAGCGGGCCGACGGCAATCCGCTGGAGCAAGGGCCCTCGATCGCGCTCGGCAGCCAGGAGATGTCCCCGCTGACCATGGCCGCGGCCTACGCCACCTTCGCCGGCGAGGGCACCTACTGCTCCCCCGTCGCCATCGAGTCGATCACCGACGACCGGGGCCGGGCGCTCGACGTCCCCAAGAGCAACTGCCACAGCGCGATGTCCAAGAAGACCGCGGACACCGTCAACGCCCTCCTCAAGGGCGTCGTGGAGGACGGCACCGGCAAACAAGCCGGCCTCAAGGGCCGTGACAGCGCCGGCAAGACCGGCACCACGGACAGCCGGTACGCCGCCTGGTTCGTCGGCTACACCCCGAACGCGGCCGGTGCGGTCTGGGTCGGCGACCCGCGGCACCAGCGGCAGATGTACGACATCACCATCGGCGGCGTCCCGCACGACAAGGTCTACGGTGCCGACACCCCCGGCCCCATCTGGCGCGACATGATGACCGGCGCACTGGCCGGCCGTCCGGCCCCGGACCTGCCGGCCGCCACGATCGACGACCCCCGGAACAAGGGCGACCAGGGCGACCAGGGCGACCAGGGCAAGCCGAAGCCCAACCCGAAACCGAAGCCGGAGCCGGAGCCCGGCGGCGGCGACAACAAGCCCGGCGGCGGCTGGCACATCCCCGGCTTCCCGGGCTTCCTCGGCGGCGGGAACGGCGGCTGGTGAGCGGCCGGTGAACGCCTGATCCGGCCCACGGCGGTGGCCATCCGGCCCACCACCGCCGCGGCACGAAGAACGCGACGAACACTACGAACACGACGAAAAACACGAAGAAGGGGCGCCCTCCCGGCGAGGGGCGCCCCTTCAGCGTTTCCACCGTCTTCACCGCGGCGACCGGCCACCCGACCGGGCCGCCGCCCACGGCCTCAGCCGGCCAGCAGCTTCTTCACCATCGCGGCGACCCGGCCGCCGTCGGCCCGGCCCGCCACCTTCGGATTGACGATCTTCATCACGGCGCCCATGGCCCGCGGCCCCTCGGCCCCGGCCCCGGCGGCCTCCGCCACGGCCGCGGCGACCAGCGACTCCAGCTCCTCGTCCGTCAGCGGCTTGGGCAGATACCCGGCGAGCACCTCGCCCTCGGCTCGCTCGCGCTCGGCCTGCTCGGCCCGGCCGCCCTTGTCGAACGCCTCGGCGGCCTCGCGGCGCTTCTTCGCCTCCCGCGCGATGATCTTCTCGACCTCGCCGTCGGACAGCTCACGCGCCTCGGTGCCCGCCACCTCCTCCTTGTTGATCGCGGTCAGCGTCAGACGGAGGGTGGCGGAACGCAGCTCGTCACGCGCCTTGATCGCGGTGGTGAGGTCGTCCTTGAGCTTGGCCTTGAGCGTGGTCATGCCGTCGAGTATGCCCCCACCCACCGACAACCGCCGCGCCTTTTCCCACCGCGCGCCCCGCCGCGCCCGCCCCTCGCGACACCGGCAATCACACCCGCCCCACCAAGATCACCTCTCCCCGGCGTCCGCCCTCTCTGCAACCATGGACCCATGCGCGCGCGATACGGAGTTCCCCTGTCCCTTGCCGCGGTCGGCGCGGCCGGCCTGGCCTACGCCGCCGGCTACGAAGTCCGCTCCTTCCGTCTGCGACGCGTCACCGTGCCCGTACTGCCCCCCGGCATGCGGCCGTTGCGCGTCCTCCAGGTCTCCGACATCCACATGGTCGGCGGACAGCGGAAGAAACAGCGCTGGCTCCAGTCGCTCGCCGGACTCCGCCCCGACTTCGTCGTCAACACCGGCGACAACCTCTCCGACCCCGACGGCGTCCCGGAGGTCCTCGACGCCCTCGGCCCCCTGATGGAGTTCCCCGGCGCCTACGTCTTCGGCTCCAACGACTACTACGGCCCCCGGCTGCGGAACCCCGCCCGCTACCTGCTGGAGAAGGCCCAGGGCCGGCACGGCCTGAACGGCAACGCCCCCGTCGTCGGCGCCGTCCACAACCCGTGGGAGGACCTCCGCGACGCCTTCGACGCGGCCGGCTGGCTCAACCTCTCCAACACTCGCGGCCACCTCAAGCTGGAGGGCGCCGACATCGCGCTGACCGGCCTGGACGACCCGCACATCAAGCGCGACCGCTACGCCCAGGTCGCGGGCGGCCCCGAACCGGACGCCGACCTCTCCCTGGCCGTCGTCCACGCCCCGTACCTGCGCTCCCTGGACGCCTTCACCGCCGACCGCTACCCGCTGATCCTCGCCGGCCACACCCACGGCGGCCAGCTCTGCGTCCCCTTCTACGGCGCCCTCGTCACCAACTGCGACATCGACACCAAGCGCGCCAAGGGCCTCTCCACCCACACCACCGACGGCCACACCTCCTACCTCCACGTCTCCGCCGGCTGCGGCACCAACCGCTACACCCCGATCCGCTTCGCCTGCCCCCCGGAAGCCACCCTCCTGACCCTGACGCCCCACCACTGACGCCGCACCGCCCCCAAGAGCGCCCTACCCGGCGTGACCTCCGTCACTCACTCCCCTCCAGCCACCCCGAACCGGAACGGGCTCACCCCCCACCCCCTCCGAAGCACCCCCACAAACCCCCAGCTCAGAGCCGTCCCGACCACTGACCGAAAGCGGATTTCACCTACGGGGATCAGTCCGCTAAAGTAGAGCTCGTTGCTTCGGGGTGTAGCGCAGCTTGGCAGCGCGCTTCGTTCGGGACGAAGAGGTCGTGGGTTCAAATCCCGCCACCCCGACTGAAGAAACAACAGGTCAGGGGCCTGATCCGCATAGCGGGTCGGGCCCCTGATTCGTTCCTGGAGATCGTTTGGGAGAAATCTGGGAGAAGATCTTGGTCGAGGTCTCCCAGCACGCGGTCGCCGAGAAGGTGTGACGCGCGCCTCACGCAACTGACCGCACCTGCGCGTTCGCAAACCCAGCCGCCAACTCGCCTCTGAGGATTGCTTGTGGACCAGGACTTAGCCGCTGAGGCTGCCAACGCCGCGGAGCCGGAGGGCCGCCCCTGCGCGATCTGCGGCACGGCGATGGAGTACTGGCGGCCACGCAGCCAGAAGTATTGCTCTGCCCCGTGCCGCACCGTGGCCGCCAAGAAACAGCGGACGGAACGGCCGAAGGGGGACTCGCCAAAGGCGCCCCGCCCCAAGCCGACACTCACGCCGGGTACGCCGCCCGTCCCTGACCCGACCAGGACCCGCAAGATCCCCGGAGATCCCTACTGGAATCCCATCCTGGCAGCTGCCGAGCGAGCCATCGGCGGCGAACCGTGCCGGGTCTGCGGGGAGCCAGTGCCGGGCAAAGGCCACTGGGAACACCGGGACCGTCATGTCTGCTCCAGCCGGTGCAACGACACCCTCAAGCGCCGCACGAAGACCAGGATCCGGCGCGGTGAGATCGATCTTCTTGGTATACCCGAGCTGGCTGACCGGTACGCCGCCAAGTCCGAGCAGCGCGCTCAGCTCAGCCAGGAGCGGGCGCCACAGGTGTTTCGTACGCGGGAAGCGGACACCGACTTCCCGTACGAGTTTCGCGGGCTCGGCCCAATACCCGGCGACATCGTCGAGCGGAACGGGTCAGTCACCGCTTACGCCACCGCCGCTTCCCTGGCCGCCGACCACATCGTCGCTCTGGTGCGAAACCACTCGGACGGCGACGAGGAGCCCATGATCGCACTCCACGAGCAGAGCGGCTCCTACCTCGCCTACACCAGCGGGGTGGTCTGGTGGGTCGGAGCGGCTGAGCAGCTGGAGCGGCTGCACTTGGGCCAGCGGTTCCAAGGCATCGACGGACGCAGCTGGATCTGGCAGAACGAGGCCATCCGTGATCTGGACTCCGCCGGCCGGGAGTACACGTGGGAGGCGTATATCTGTCTCACCGAGACGACCACGCCCATCCTCTGGACTCCTGCCTATGCGGCTCGCTCCGCCAAGCAGCTGCGCATCAGGCGTGCCCGCAACAGCTACCAGGCCCGGATGCGGGAGCGAGGAGTGCTCAGCGCGGCGGCGGACGGCATCGACCCGTACGAGATCTACGAACGCGACCAGTGGATCTGTCAGTTGTGCCATCAGGCCATCGATTCGGTTGTGGAGTGGCCCGATCTGCGGTCCGCAACGCTCGATCACATCAAGCCGGTCACGCTGGGAGGCGCGCACACAGCCGAGAACCTCCAGGCCGCCCACTGGGTCTGCAACGTGCGCAAGGGTGATGCCTGGGGGCCAGGTGCGCAGCAGGACAGCGCAGCGGGAAGCGGCGCCCATAACACCCTTTCAGGTGAGGGAAGTTGACTGATCAGTAGAGTTGCCGGAGCCTCGTTCCATTCGGGGCAACGGGGCCTGGAAGTTGCTTCTCAAAGGAAGTGGGGATCAGGGCTCATGTCGAGTCATCCACCCGCGAACCCTCGTGACCAGGCTCGTGCGCACGCGCTGGCCAGGCAAGTGCGCAGGCTGCGGGAGGAACAGGGCTGGTCGCGTGAACGGCTCGCCAAGGAAGCCGGTATCGGGACCAGTACGCTCGCTCGGCTGGAGAGTGAGGGAGCGATCCAGCCAGGTTTCTTCACTGTGGGAGCGCTGGCCGAGGCACTGGGTGTCTCCCTCGACGCCTTGTTCCGCGAATCCACGTCGAAGTGCGTACCCGGGCTGTGGTCCGCCGGGTACGAGGGGCGCGACATCGACTCGTTCGTCGCTGCGCTGCTGGAGTCCCGTATCGACGTCGTGGCCGATGTGCGGCTCACGCCGATCAGCCGTAAGCGGGGCTTCAGCAAGACCCGCCTCGGGCTGGCGCTCGCCGAGGCCGGTATCTCCTACGATCACCTCCGTGGCCTGGGGAATCCCAAGGACAATCGGGCGCCCTTCTGGGACGGCCGCGTCGTCGAGGGCCGGGCACGGTTTCGGAGCCTGCTGCGTTCCGACGAGGCGCGGGCGGATCTCGACCGGCTCGCCGAGCACGCCAGCCGGTCACGGGTGGCAGTGCTGTGCTTCGAGAAGGACCAGGAGCGCTGTCACCGTCACGTAGTCCTGGAAACCCTCCGGAAGCGGCTCTCTGTGCCGGTAACGCCTCTGGCCTGACCTCGTCGCTCAAGGCAGTAGGCGCCCTTGCCCGGCGCTACCGGCTCCCCTCCAATCGGACGAGTCCGAGTCTGATCAGGACGATCGGCCAGGGGGGCTGTCATGGGGGACGCCATGGCTCAGGCATGGCAACGGGCACGGATCATGATCACGGTCAAGACGTATCCGGAACTCTCCACGAAGTACCGCGAAACCAGCTGTGTAGCCGGCATCCGTCTGGACGGGAGCCGACCGCACCACGTACGCCTCTTCCCTGTCCCGTTCAGGCTGCTCGCGGAAAGCAGCCAGTTCGCGAAGTACGCGGTCATCGAGGTCGACGTCCGGCGGCACAGCCGAGACCGGCGGCCGGAGAGCCTCCGGCCCAACCTCGACACCCTTGAAGTCGTGGGCCAGGTCCCCTCCTCCAACGGGTGGAAGCAGCGCTACACGTACATAGAGCCGCTCGTCGCGCCCTCCCTGTGCGCGATCAAACGGGACCAGGAGGAGCGTGGAACCTCCCTGGGCATCTTCCGCCCCGCCGAGGTCACCGACTTCCGTCTGGCTCCGGCCGAGCCCTGGCCGGCCTCCAAGGCTGCCCTCACCGACCAGCTGGACCTGTTCGACCAGGACCTCCGGCGCCTTGAGTGGGTGCCGCTGGAGTTCCGGTACCGCTTCCGCTGCGCGGACAAGCAGTGCACCGGTCATGACATGGCGCTCAAGGACTGGGAGGCGGGAGAGTCCTACCGCAAGTTCCTGCGAAGGTACGGCGAGAACGCGGTCCACGAAAAGTTACGGGAGCGCTGGTACGAGCAGATGTTCACCGCCGACCGTGCGGTCCACTGCTTCGTCGGCAACATCGCGGCGCACCCCAAGACCTTCATGCTGCTGGGGCTCTTCTATCCCCGACGGGACGTCGTCGAGTGCGTGCAGGAGGAACTCTTCTCCCTGTGACGTCGGCGTGCAAGGCAGGTCCCCGGCGCGACACGCGCCGGGGACCGCATCACTCCTCACCTGCCTCATCCCCGCGTGAGGAGCAGGCGGTCGAGTACCGCTACCGGAGACCTCGGGGACATCGCACGGCGGGCGTCGAGCGCTGCCTCCCACTGCTCTGTGAGGCCAAGCATGAGGCGCTGGCGCATGCCGGAGGTGACATGGGCGTAGCGCGCGGAGACCGAGCCGTCGATGTGGCCCATGCGCTCGTCCATGAGCACCTTCTCGGTTCCCAGGTCCTCCATCATCGTCCGGTGGGTGTGACGGAGACCGTGGGGTGTGAGGCCCTTGGCGATCGGAAGCCAGCAGGAGTCGGCCCGCTCGCTGGCGTTTCGCCCTCGCGCCGGGACGCCAGGCCACGGATCGCCGAGCAGGGGGACGGGCCGAGGCTCCTGCGGGGCCTTCTTCGGGTACCAGCCGGAGGCCGCCGGGGTGAACAGCCAGGTCGCATAGCCATTCCTGCGCCAGTGGGCTGCGTGCTCCGACACCGTGCCGCCCCGTACGAATCGGAGGTCGGCGATGGCCTGCTCCACCTTCGCCCGTGTGGCTTCGGTGACACGCTCGGGGTGGTTGAGGACGTTGGACACCGTCCCCGTGGAGACCCCGGCCAGCCGCGCGACGTCGACCAGCTTCGCGCCCTGATGACCACCGGTGCGGGCAGCGCCCTGTCCATGGAAGACGTACGTCCTCCCGTGACAGGGGCAGGGCGTCGGCTTCGTGCGGGCGATGTGGTTGAAGACCAGGGCGGACAGCCAGTCCATCGAGTCGATGGTGCGGTAGCTGTCGTCCTTGGGCGGGACACGCACCAGCTCGCCGGTGTCCAACTCGTACAACTGCCACTCGACGCGGAACGCGCCAGGTCGGACGAACTCCGTTTCCAGACCGACGATCTCGCCCCAGCGCTTGCCTGTGTAGCCCTTGAGGACCACGGCGACGAACTCGTCGTCTCGGCCGGAGAGCAGGGCAGACCGCTCGGCGGTCAGCAGGATCCCGAGCGCGTCGGTGACGACCTTCTCCGGACCGCGGTCGCGGGATCGGCCGGCGCGCTTGCCCCGCCCTCGCCGCCTGGCCGCCGGGTTGGACGTGATCAGGCCCTCGTCGATCGCGTCCTCGAAGATCAGGTGGAGCGTCGAGCGCCAGGTCTTGACGCTGGATGCCGCGTACGCGGCCTTCTCCTTCTTCTCCCAGGCGTCCACGTCCGTGCGCAGGATGCCTGCCAGCGCCTTGTCCTCGAACTCGGGGAGCAGATGCTCCTCGATGTGCCGCCGATAGTTCTGCATGGTCGAGGCGGCCAGGTCCTGGGCGTCGTACCAGCGGCTGGCGTACTCGCCGAAGGTCTCCTGCCCCAGGCCCGGGTCGCGCCACTGGCCACGCCGGACAGTCACCTCTTCCGCGTCTGCGGCCTGCTTGGCCTCGCGCTTGGTGGCGAACTTGACGACGGCACCCGTGGAATCGGCGACTGTGCCGTACTTGCCGTTCTCGATCTTGTATCGGCCGCGCCAGTAGCCGCCGCGTTTCTCTGCGTACCCCACAGAGTTCCCTCCCTTCTCGCGTGTGGGGTGCGTTAAGCGGCCGTTCCGTACTGGGACTTGAGCATGCGGCGCGGCGGCCGGGCCTTGAGGCGGACCGTGGGCACGACAGGCGACGGGGAGGGCCGAGAAGCACGGGGCTTGGGGGCAGGAGCAGTCGCTCCTCGCTGCTGCGGGGCGGCAGGGCGGGCCTCGTGCATATGGATGATCTCCGCAAGGTGCTCGCCGGTGAAGCGATAGGCGCGGCCAACCCGTGTGAACGGGATGAGTCGGCGGCGGGCGCGGTCCTTGACCCACCAGGCGGAGCAGCCGAGGACCTCGGCGACTTCCTCGGGGAGGTAGAGACGCGGCAGGCCGACGTCAGGGCGCGAAGTCGGTGCGGAGGCAGGAGGTATTGCAGGTCGGTGCAAGGGTGGTCCTCATCTGGCAGGTGTGGGGCGGCAACCCCGGCCTGGCCGGTGATCATGGGATGGGCGGTGGTGGGAGAGGTCCGGGCAGGCGGTGGCCGCCATGCCCGGACGAAAAGGCTTCAGCCTTCGGACCCGGCGTCGGGGGCGTCCTTCGTGGTGCCTGGCCGTGGTCGTACGCCGTGCTTCATGAAGTGCCAGGGGGAGTCCGGGTTGTCGGCGATCTCCTCGGCGATGGCCTGCTTCACGGCGTTGTCGACCTCCTCGTAGATGTCCGGGTGCTCATCGAGGTAGCGGTCGAGGGCGTCTCTGGCTTCACTGAAGGCCAGGTTGGCCCGCTGGGTCTCGCGGAAGGCCCGTCGGATCTGCTCCACGAGCTCCATGGCGCGGGCGTGCTGGGCCATCTTCGGGGGGCCGATGAGGCTTTCGAGGGAGATGCCGAAGACCTCGGCGAAACCGATCGCCTCATCGAGGTTGACCCGCCGCTTGCGGTTCTCGATGCGCCACACGGCGGACGGGTTCATCTCGAAGCCGGCCTCGACCAGCCGGTCCGACAGGGCGTTCGTGCCCCAGCCGCGGGCTTCGCGCTCCAGCTTGATCCGGACCGCGGCGTTCTCCTCGCCCCGGAACACCGGGAGATCGGCCGACTCCTCGTCGCTCCCCACGGACGCCCTCCTTCGCTACGTAGCACTCCACTGCGGTTTGCAGTACGAAAACAGTAGCATGGATTTCTGCGAGATGCAGGACACTCCTGCTATCGGCAATATGCCTGGTACACTTAACGCAGGACCTGAGCCCGCCCAGGGCCCAGGAACGCAAGAAGCCCCGGTGCGAACACCGGGGCCGAAGCGAAGTCCCCACCACCGCCCATCCCTGAACGATCTACCGGTCAGGCCGAGGTTGCCGCCTCGATGGCCTGCCGTGTGAGGAGCTCTATGCCCCACAGTACGTGCCCGCGCACCCTCCCCGCACCCCCGTTCTGTCGCCCGTCCGCGAAGGCGGGGCGATAGCCATGGCGCGCATACGCACCATCAAGCCGGAAGCCTTCGCCTCCGAATCCCTCGCCCAGGTGTCCATCACCGCCGAGCGGACGTTCTTCGGCCTGCTCACCCAGGCCGACGACCACGGCCGGTTCCGCGACCAAGCCGCCGTCATCGCCGGACTGCTGTGGTCCCTGCGCCCCGAGCACGGCCCCATAGGCGTCGAGGACGACCTGGCCCAGCTCGACGGCGCCGACCTCATCTGCCGCTACGAGGGCGCCGACGGCAAGCGGTACCTGCACATCGTCACCTGGCGCCGCCACCAGAAGATCAACCGGCCCAGCGGCGTACGCCACCCTGCCTGCCCCCACCACGACGGAGCACCGCGCAGCGAGTCCCCACCGGCATCACAGGGAGCCCTCACGCAGTCCTCCGTGACACCTCACGGAGGACTCACCGAAGGCTCACGCGAAATACGCGAGCCCTCCAGGACAGGTGACGAATCCGCAGGTCAACACCGATTCAGTGAGCCCTCCACGAGGGCGGAGGGAGGACTCACCGAGCCCTCTGTGAGCCGTCACGGTCCGGATCTAGGACCTAGGATCCTGGATCTAGGATCAGTACCTGTGGGGGCCGCAAGCGGCCCCGCGCCGGACACCGTGTCGGCCAAGCAGCTGATCGGCGAGTACGTCGCCGCGTGCGCCCACCGGCCGCCCGAGAAGGTGCTCGGCCATCTCGGGCGCGAGGTCAACCAGCTCCTCGGCGAGGGCATCGCCCCCGACCACGTCCGGGCCGGGCTGGAGCGCCTGCGCACCAAGGGGCTGAGCCCCAGCGTGCTGCCCAGCCTCGTCAACGAGGCCATGAACGCCACGCAGCCCGCCCGTGCGGCGCACCGGCCCTGGACCAACCCCACCGATGTCGAGGCCGCTTACGGGGGTGACCTGTGACCCCAGCCGCCACAGCCACCCGTGAGCCGCAGCGCGTCGGCGCCCTGGCCGACCGGCTCAACGCGATCCTCACCGACCGAGGCATCGACCCCACCGCGGCCCCTGCGGAGCCACCTGCCGAGCCAGTGACCGCGCTGGAGCTGGCCGACGCCCGCATACCGGTCCGCTACCGCAACGCCCTCGCCGACCACCCGCAAGTCACGGCCTGGGTCGAGGAGATCACCCGCACCGGCCGCAAGGGACCTGGCGGGGCCCCGGGCATCGCGCACGGCCCGTCGCTGCTGATCGCCGGCCCCACCGGCACCGGCAAGACCCACCAGGCGTACGGCGCCGTGCGCTCCCTGCTGGCCGCAGGCGTCCGGCTGCGCTGGGAAGCCACCACCGCAGCCGACCTGCACGCCAGCCTGCGCCCCAGGCAAGGCCACGACCCCGAGCGCGCCCTGTGGTCCCTCGGCCGCTGCCCGCTGCTGATCCTCGACGACCTCGGCGCAGCCAAGACCTCGGAGTGGACCGAGGAGCTGACGTACCGGCTGATCAACAGCCGCTACAACGAGATGCTCCCGATCCTGGTCACCACCAACCTGCCGATCGCCGAGCTGCGTGACGCCGTAGGTGACCGCGTCGCCTCCCGCCTCGCCGAGATGACCACCCGCGTCATCCTCAACGGCACCGACCGCAGAAGGCAGCCCACCGGCCCCTAACAGGCCCGTGGCCCCTGCGTCCTCGCCCCACATTCCTCCGCCAGCACCCAGCGCTCGCCCTCCGGTGCGGCGGACTCTTCGGAGACCCGTATGACACACCTCGCCCTGGCCGCCCCTGCCACAAATTCCGTAACCCGCACCGCTGGTGAGCGCCGCGCCACCTTCTGGGATCGCGCCGCGATCACCGCCCTCGGCGCCGCCGGATGCGCCCTCTCCTACGACGCCCTGCAGCAGATGGCCATCGCCATCCACGTCCGCGGCCTGCTGACCTACCTCTTCCCGCTCGTCATCGACGGGTTCATCGCCTACGGCGTTCGCGCCCTGATCATCCTGCGCACCGCCCCGTTCCGCTCACGGCTGTACGTCTGGGCCCTCTTCGGCACCGCCACCACGGCCAGCATCTGGGCCAACGCCCTGCACGCCGTTCGCCTCAACCAGCAAGCCCCGGAAGCGGGTCTGCGCCTTGGGGACTTCACCGTCGGGGTGCTTTCCACCCTTGCCCCACTCGCCCTGGCCGGCGCGGTCCACCTGTACATCCTCATCGCCCGCCACACCCCGGCCCCGGACACGCCAACTCCTGACAGCACGGAAGTGGTGGCTCCGCATCCACGTGACTGCACGGAAGGCAGCCGCCCTCACCCGGAACCGCAGACCAGGACCAGCGACCCCCTGCAAGCCCCGCAGCCCGACGACACGGTCAGCCGCCGCTTCGGACGGCCGCCGGGCGCCGAGATGAACGTGCTGATCGACATCGCACGCAAGGGGATCGACGCGCACGGAAAGTCCTCCCGCGCGGTGGTCCGCGGCGCCATCCGAGAAGCCGGGCTGACCATCGCCGAAGATCGCCTCACCGACCTCATGAGCCACCTGCGGGCCGAGGCCGACCGACCCGCGGACCAAGGCCACACCGCCTGACCGGATATCCGGTCACCCCACCCGTCCGCCCTCGCGGACCAACAGCCCAGTCCCTGACGGGACCAGGAGCACCCCGCGCCCGAACGCATCACGCCAGCCCTGGCCTCTCCCTGATCCGCTCACCAGCGGACCTGGCCTTCCCTCGACCCCATCCCCGCCCGACGGAGAACCTCCCGCATGCACACCCCGACCCCCGATTGCCTCACCCACCACGACCCCACGCAGACCTCCACCCCTGCCCCAAACGCAGCAAGTTGTCGGGTAAGGAGTCCTTACCCGGCCTCCGCCCCTGGGGAGGCGGAGGCGTCCGGCGCCGAGCGGGCGCCGGAGTCGGCCGGCCCTGGGGAGCCGACCGAGGGAGGGGCCATCGCACCGTCGTCGAACGTGCCGCAGAAGTCCGCTCCGCGTCGTCGACTGCGTGACCAGCAACTGCGCGAGCATCGCGTCCACCCCCGATACAACGACGACGAGTTCGACCTCGTCCGAAAAGCCGCTGCCCTGAGCCACATGGCACCAGGTGGCTACGTCGCCGAGAGCTCGCTCGCGGCTGCACGCGCCGACGATCCCACCGCAGCCGTCGCCGACTACCGCGCCATGGTGAAGACGCTGATGGCCGCCAACGGTCAGCTCGGCAAAGTCGGCAGCAACCTCAACCAGCTCACCTGGCACCTCAACAAAGACGGCGCCTGGCCGCAACCGGAACTCGTGCTGCGGCTGCTGGAGCGCGTCGAGGCATCGATCGCCGAAGTGGACGCCGCCGTCGCCCGGGTGACCACGGGGCGGTGACCTGGTGATACCGAAGATCATCCTCGGCAAGGGCCCGAAGGCCACGCGCCGCACGATCGGCTACCTCTTCGGCAAGGGCCGGGCCAACGAACACACCGATCCGCACCTGGTGGCGTCCTGGAACGACTTCGCCCCCGACCCCGGCCGCAGCCCGCACCGCGATCCGACAGACGTGATGGACCAGCTTGCCGCACAGCTCGACCAGCCCGTGAAGATGCTGGGCGAGAAGGCACCCGAGTTCACGGTGTGGCACTGTCCCGTCCGGGCCGCCCCCGAGGACCCGATCCTGACCGACGAGCAGTGGGCGGTGATCGCCCGCCGGATCGTTGCCGCCGCCGGCATCGCCCCCGAGGGGGACGAGGAAGCGTGCCGCTGGGTGGCGGTGCGCCATGCGGACGACCACATCCACATCGCCGCCACCCTCGTCCGCCAGGACGGCCGCCGCCCACAACGCGATTACGACAAGCGTGCCGTCCAGGGCGAAGCCCGCAAGATCGAAGTGGACTACGGGCTCAGGCGGCTCAAGCCCGGCGACGGCACGGCCGCCAAGCGCCCCACCAGCAAAGAGCACTTCAAGGCCAAGCGCCTGGGCCAGGACGCCACGGCCCGCGAAGTCCTGCGCCTGCGCGTGCGCCGCGCGGTGGCCGTCGCGTCCAGCGAAGCCGAGTTCTTCGCGCTGCTGGAGGCGACCGGCGTAACCGTGCGGCCCAAGACCGAGCCGTCCGGCGACGTGACCGGCTACAGCGTCGCCCTGCCCGGTGACGTTAACAAACAAGGCGATCCCATCTGGTACGCCGGCTCCACCCTCGCCGGTGACCTCTCCCTGCCCAAGATCCGCCAGCGCCTCACCGATACCGGCCCCGAGCCGGTCACCGCCCGGCCCGGCAATCCGTGGCACCACGCCACCGCGGCGACCGAACGCATCCCCCGCCACCTCCTCAACGGCGACGACCACGTGGCCCAAGGACAGCTCGAAGCGCTCGGCGGAGCACTGGACCTGCTGCCCCTCACCGCACCAGCCGCAGCGAAAGCCGAACTCGAACGGGCCGCCGCCATCTTCGAGCGCGCCACCCGCTCCCGCATCACCGCCGATCGCGACAGCACCCGCGTCCTGCGCCGCAGCGTCCAGGCAATCTGGCGCAACCGCTCCCCAGTAGGCGACGGATCTGGGCTGGCAATGCTGCTGGACGCCGCGCTCACCGCAGTGGCCTTCGCGATGCACTGGCACCGCAAGCACCAGCACGCCCAGCAGGAGGCAGCAGCCCATCAGGCCCTCATCCACCTGCACACCACCTACGCCCAGATCGCCGAACCGGTACTCGACAACCTCGCCCAGCGTGCTCCCGCGCTACAGACCAGGCACCGCTACGCCCACCACATCCAGCAGGCCATCCCCGAGCACGCCGAGCGGATCCTGCAGGATCGCGCCTGGGACGCGCTCGCTGCGGTACTCGCCGAGGCAGAGACGAAGGGGCACAACGCGGCTACCGTCCTCGACCAGGCCGTCAATCAGCGCACCCTGGACGACGCCCACAACCCCGCCCGCGCACTGACCTGGCGCATCCAGCGCCTCGGCCAACGCCACGCACCCGGTCCCTGGGCGCAGGCAGCCAAGATGCAGAGCACCACACACCGCCCCACCGCTGCTCCGATCCACCCGGCGGCGGCCGCTCCGTCAGCGCAGCCGTCACGAGGGCGACGGCGCTGATCACGTCCGGCTGGGCAGCTGGGGCGTGAGCAGCTCCAGCGCCTCCTGCCAGCGGAATCAGCCGGCCCCAACCGCGAGCCTTTGGCCGGTGAGGCTTGTACGCCCCGATCAGGACGCCCATCTCGCACAGCCGGTCCAAGCCCTGCCGGCACGCGGGGTGGGCGGCCTGGGCCAAGTTCATGTATCCGGCACGGTGAATCAGCGGTGTACGCGCAGGCTGGCTCAGGACTGTCGGGAACGCCTCAGACCTGGCCGATAGTGGGCCCCTTCAAGTGGCTCAGGTGCTGCCGTACGCCATCGGCCAGGTCGGCGTAGAACGGCACTCGGGCGGCCGCCTGGAGGATTTCGGTGCAGGCGGTCAGCTCCCCGACCCGGCCGACAGGAGTGTCCAGTACGTGGGCGAATTCCTTGCGGATCCGCTCGGCGACGTCCGGCACGGGCAGGGAGTGCAGATACAGGTTTGCGGCGTCGTAGCCGAGGGGCGCTGTGCCCCAGCCTTCCCAGTCCAGAAGGGTCAGCGCCGGGCCGGTGAGGTTCGCCCAGTGAAGGTCGCCGTGCGTTGTGGTCCAGGCGATCTCACCGGGGGTGACGCCGGTGAACTCCGGGACACGGCGGCGGATGTACTCCTCGCGCGCCGCCTGCCGGTCCGTGCGGACGAGCGCGAGGTGGTCCAGCGCCTGGCGGAGGTCCTGCCACCAGGTGTCTGGCAGGTCCGCCCGGTGGTGCAGCACCGGGCTCTTCGACACCGGCGGGGTGCCGACGATCTCGTAGTGCTCTGCCCGGTAGTCCCAGCCGTCGGCGGACCAGTCGCGCAGGCCGAGCAGCCGCGGGCGAGGCACAACGGGGGGCACGGACCGTTCCGCCTCCTTGGGGCCGTCCCACAGCTTCCCGCTTCCCTTGCCCTCCGGTTCGCTGACCAGCCGCAGCCACGCGCCGCCTTCCGGCGTGGTGACGGCTCCGGACAGTGTCCTGCCTGCGTATCCCCACACGTCCCCGCCCGCAGTGTCGTCGAGGCCCAGCAGGGCACACGCGCGGCCGCGGGCAGAGATCATGCGGTCCCTGACGGCTTGCTCAGGGGCAGTGAACATCGGCTACCTTCTCCGGCTGACGGCGGCAACGTCGGCCGCGACCAACTCGGAGACGAGAGCTGCGACTTGGTCAGCGGGGAGACCGGAGCTTACCGCCAGCCGGCCCAGGGTCGAGGCGCTTCCCTCGGTGAGGAGCTTGATGACGTCGAGGGCCGGGGCGGCGAACGTCCACTCCTGGCCGCCTGCGCTCAACACCACGTGGCCGTCCCCGTCCACCTCGTACCAGGCTCCGGCAGCGGTGAGGCGGACAAACAGGCTCTCGTCCGCGGGGATGCCGTCCACGAAGGGCAGGGACGGCATCGGCCTCCCGGGGTCCATGCTCCCCCGTGCGTTGACGAACTCCTCGATCACTCCATCGTGCAGGGCTTCGGTGAGCTCCTTCCGCAGTGCTTCCAGATACGCCGCCCGTTCGTCCGGCGAGGCGAAGTACGGCAGGTTCGCACGGACGGTGTCCGAGACCCGCAGCCGGTCCGACAGCCACGACAGGAGATCCGCGCCGGTGGTGGGCTTCAGGCCACAGGTCAAGTGCAGAGACCGGCCCTCGGTGGCGGCGACAGCGTGCCACCATCCCCGGGGCAGGTAGAGCATGTCGCCGCTCCGGAGCACGATCTCCGCGACCGGGTCGCCAGTTGGTGGTTCGGGGGCTTCGATGTCTACCCGTAGCGGGTCGGTGCGGGTGGCCCCGTAGATCTTCCACCGCTTGGCGCCTTCGAGCTGGAGGACCACGACATCGTGGTCGTCCCAGTGGATGCCGAAGCCTTCCTTCGAGGTCCACGAGGCATAGAGGTTGACCTGCACATCGGTGCGGAAGTGCCGTTCCAGGGCTGCCGCGAGGTCTTCCACGCCGGGGTGCAGTGCGTCCACGGCGTCCAGGACGAGCGAGGCGCCGTCTTTGAGCTGGTGGTGCAGGTTGTTCGGCTCGATCCGGTGCCAGACCGTGTGGCGCTTGGACACCACCGAGTGGCTGTAGGCGTGTTGCGGGACCTGGGTGCCGTCGTTGAAAAGCCGCAGCCGCGGCGGTTCGAGACGGTGTCGGGCGATGATCTCGTTGAGGTCGTCCCACGTGAACACGTGCGAGAAGTCGTCGACGTCTGGCCAGAGGCGGTAGGTGCGGCCGAACGCCTTGGCGGGGAAGTCCCCACCGAGGCTCCGGACCGCCGAGGAGATGGCGGTCATCTACGGCTCCGATCAGTCGTTGCCGTCACCCTTGCCGGTGCCGCCACCGTCGCTCAGCCGGTCCTGGCTGCGGGCGGCCTTAACAGAACGCTTCGAGACGATCAGGTCGTTCATCGCATGTTCCCTTCTCTTCGGTTCTCCCACCGGGGCTCCGGCGGGAAATCTGTGGGCGCCTAGGCGAGCGGCGCCGGGTCTGTGTCGGGTGCGGAGACCGGGGCTGCCCCGGTGTGGTCGGCGTCGTGCCGGACGGTCAGCGCCAGGAGGGTGAGGCCGGCCGTGGTGCCCAGAAGCCACAGGCGCCCCAGCCACACGTCCAGCCGCGGTTCCCCGCTGCGGTGGCGACTCCTGACTCCGTGCACCGACCGCGTCACCTCAAGCCCCCCTCTTCGTGGTGGACCTGGCGGTGCAGTTGCTGGAGGGTCAGGGCCAGGTTCTTGAGACGGCGAGCGGCGGAGACCAGCCCGTTGCCGGGACCGGCCCGCAGCTGGAACTCGGCGTTGTCGATCTGGCGGTGTTCCCGGTACCAGGCGACCTCTCCCGGGCGATGCTGCTCGACGTGCTCTTTGGCCTGCTCGATCAGCGGGGCGAGATGCCCTTGGAGGGTCTCGATCAGCCGGAGGACTTCGTCATACGGCGGGAGGACGATGCTGGAGCGCAAAGCGGCGGCGACGTCAGCCTGGAGCTGGTCCGTGGCATCCGTGACCGTCGGCTGCGAAGGGGACGGGTCGGCGCGGGTGGCATCCATGGTGCAACTCCTCGAAGACGGTGGTGGTCAGCACCGCCGCCCGGGGCGAGGAGAGGCCGGCCGTACGCGGCCCCTGGCGGCTGAGAAGAGTCAACCGCCGGAGAAGCAAGCAGATCCGCAACCGGGTTGCGAGGCAGCAAACCCTTTGCGGGAAGGAGCCGGTTTAGTCGACGGTCACGCCCGCACGACCGGCGAAGGCCCGGACTCCCGGAAGGCTTCGGTCGTGGCGGAGCAGGCCGCTGGCCAGGTTCTTGATCGCCCCTCGCCGGATCTCCTGCGGTGCAGCCCGCTCGGCCGCCAGTAGCGCCCGATAGCACTGCTCGGGCTTGCCCCACTGGTCGAAGCAGCGGGCCACGTCGGTGAAGAACCGCCCCTGCCGCTCGGCGGTCGGCAGGGCCGCGGGGTCGATGGTCTTGGCCAGGTCGATCGCCTGCCCGGCATCACCGAGCAGGTAGTGGACCGACAACTGGTGCAGCAGCACCTGCTGAGTCCCGGTGTCCGTTCGGGCCGCAGGGCTCGTCGGGCCGGCCTTCGCGGCCTCGGCGGCCTCACCGATCAGGGCGTGCGCCGTCGGCCGGTCACCCATCTTCGCCGCGGTGTACGCGGCGGTGGCCAGCAGCGAGCTGTTCGCGGACAGTCGGGCAGCCTCTGGGGCGCGGCGGTCCGCGCGTACGTCCTGCGCGGCCCGGACGGCGATGTCGGTGGCTCGGGCAAGGTGGCCCTGGCGACGCCAGGCACTGGAGACCATCCGGTGTGCCTCGGCAATCGTCAGCGCATCCCCGCCCACCCGTGCGGAATTCAGTGCGCGGTCTGAGGTGATCGCCATGAGGCCGTCCTCGCCGAGCTTGATGCACAGCCGGGTGGCAATGTTGTAGAGGTCGGCAACCGCCGTGGCCGACAGCTCCACCGGCTCCAGGGCCTGAGCTTGGGCGATCCGACCAGGCAGGGTCCGGGCCAGAGTGTCGTAACGGGCGGCGCGGAAGTCCTGCCGGGATGTCTTCACCGCGGCAGCGACGCCGGCCGGTGATACCTCACTGTTCTTCGGCACAGTGGCCGTGCCATAGAGCAGGAGGTCTTCGAGCGGGGCGAGAGTGCTGGCCTCGGCCGGCGTGGCCCCGGCCAGGGGGGAGGCAAAGACCACCGCCGCAGCGGCCAGAAGTTCGCGGCGTCGCACGGGGTCGTCACCCTCCTCTGGACCAAGATTGTGAACAACCCTAGTCGAGCCCGACCGACGCCGAGCCGATACCGGCGATCGTCCAGGCGGCCGTACAGCAGCAAGGAGTTCGGCCAGAGACATGCCCAATACGTCGGAGATCTGACGCAACGTATCCAGGCTGTTGACCGGGATCACATCCCGCTCGACCTGCGACACCCAGCTTTCCGACCGACCGATCATCGCAGCCAGATCCCGCTGCGGCCATCCCTTGCGCCGGCGTGCCTTGGCGATCGTCTTACCGAGTGTCAGTTCGCTCCCCGCCACTGGGCACGCCCCCGAGGTCCCGTATCCGCATCGCGTGAGCATGCAACGGTACTGGCGGAAGGGGCCCGGCTGTAGGGGGCAGGACGGCCAGGGCAGCCGTAGCCAAAAGGCCGCGGGCAGCGGGACTTACGGTGCGTTGACTTCCGGGGGTGCTTGCAAGTCGGCGGAGAGCCAGCGTCGTGGGCGCATCCGAACCGTCATCAGTTCGGTGGTGAACGCCTCGGCCGCGTGCTGGACGTACCAGTCCACCTGCTCTGCGGGAAGGTAGCGGGCGGCCATCGCCCGCAGCTCCTCCTGAGTGGTCTTTCCCGCGTACACCACTTCGCCCTCGACCGAGACGTAGCGGGGTGGTGTGAGCTGGTTGGCCAGCATGGTGAAGCGGCCCGCAGCCTGGATCAGCCCGTACTTCCTGGAGGCGCGGTCGGTGGTGATCCACACCTCGCCGCCCGGCTCGTAGGCGTACGGACACGATGGCACTGCTTCGTGGGGTTCGGGCGGGGCTGGGGGTGGTGTCGTCGGCGAGGGGAGGTCACTACCCGCCGACGTAGTCGTCTTGCGAGGCGATCTTGCCCTCGCGCAGCTGCAGGACCGTGCAGAAGCTGGCGGTGACCCGCTCCCCGGCCGGAGGCAGGGCCGGCACAGCCCCGGAGCTGGTCCCCGCGAAGTCGGTTTCGAGGGCGATGACGTCCCCGTCGGCGATGATCCGCTTGATGGACAGCTTGCGGTCGGGGACGGCGGCCGCGTACTCCTGGATGTGGCCCACGAAGGCATCCCGGCCGTTGAAGGCGATCTGGTAGGCCCCGACGGTGTAGGCGACGTCGTCGGTGTACAGCGCCCCGAACCGGTCGAAGTCCTGATCGTTGTAGGCATTCACCCACTCGTGAGTGAGTTCGCTGGCGTCCGCGTGAACCGTGTTGCTGGTCATGACTGCTGGCCTTCCTGTTGCCGTTGAGAAGTCGTACCGAGAGGTTGACCCTGATATAGGTCGGTTCATGTCCTATATCCGCAGAGTCGCCGATTGCTCCGTGTAGGAGGTGTAGGACGCGTCCTGCCCTATACGGAGGTGATGCTTCCGCTATGACCTCTCAGGACAACACCAAGATCACAGCCAGGAGCACGCGCATGGGCGAGGGAAAGACGCTGGCCGGAAAGGTGGCGCTGATCGCCGGGGGCGACCCGCGGTGCGGGCCGGGCCATGGCGGTCGAGCTCGGCCGGACCGGAGCCACCGTGTACGTGACCGGGCGCACCACGCACAGCAGCGCGAGCGAGACGGGGCGCCCGACGGAGACCATTGAGCAGACCGCCGAGCTGGTCACGGCGGCCGGTGGCGAGGGCATCGCGGTCGTCGTCGACCACCTCCAGCCGAAGCGGGTGCGGGCGCTGGTCGAGCGCATCGACAAGGAGCAGGGGCGGCTGGATGTCCTCGTCAACGCCGTCTGGGGCGGCGACGGCCTCGTCGAGCACGGCAAGAAGATGTGGGAGTGCGACATGGACAAGGGGCTGCGGATGCTGCGGCTCGGCGTCGAGACCCACTTCGTCACCAGCCGCTACGCAGTGCCGCTGATGATCCGTCGGCCCGGTGGCCTGGTGGTGGAGATGACCGACGGTACGGAGGAGTTCAACCGCCGATACCGCGAGCCGTTCTACTACGACCTGGCCAAGTACGCGCCGATCAGGATGGCGAAGGCGCTGGCGGCGGAGACCGCCGAGTACGGCTGCACGGCCGTGAGCCTGACCCCCGGATTCATGCGTACCGAGGCGGTGCTGGAGATGTTCGGGGTGAGTGAGGAGAACTGGCGCGACGGCTGCAAGATCGACCCCACCTTCGCGATGTCCGAGACCCCCGCCTACGTTGCACGCGCCGTGGCGGCGCTCGCCACCGACCCGGACGTGGCCCGTCTCAACGGCCGCTCGCTGTCCGCCGGCGCCCTGGCCAAGGAGTACGGCTTCACGGACGCCGACGGCTCCTCCCCGGACCCCGCACGGTACTTCGAGGACTTCATGACCACCGGCAACGCCCCCGACCCCAACGACTACCGCTAACCACCACACCAGGCCCTGGGTCCCGGGCTCCGGGGCCTGCCCGGACCGCAATGCGAAGGAGGCATCGCCATGACCCCGGAGGATGTCGCGGAGTCCGCTATGGGGCTGCCGGAGGCGACGGAGAGCGAGCCCGGGCCCGGGATGACCCTGTTCAAGGTCGGCGGCAAGATCTTCGCCATCCTGACGGAAGCCAACGACTCACGCCCCGACCAGGTGACCCTCAAGTGCGACCCCGACCTCGCCCTGCACCTGCGCGAGCAGTACCCGGCGGTGGGCCCCAGCTACTACGCGCGCCTGCCGCACTGGAACACCGTGGTCCTGGACGGCACCGTGCCCGCCGACGAGCTCGCCGACATGATCGACCACTCCTGGGAACGCGTGGTGGCCGGCCTGCCCCGTATCACCCGCGACCAGCTCCAAAGGCTCCACCAGGATCAGCCGTGACCTCCCCTATCAGGCACGCGGGAGGAACGCTTCACCCACGGTGCCATCCACTTCTTCGTCGGCAACATCGCGGCCCACCTCAAGACCTCCATGCTGCTGGGCCTGTTCCGTCCGAAGGCGAATGTCATCCAGTACGTCCAGGACAGCCTGTTCGGCAACTGACTGGCAGAGCTGAGACCGTCAGGACACCGGCCCAGGCCAGCCCACGCGGAATGCCGAAGGCCCGTTCCGTGAGGGAACAGGACAGGTGTTCCCCCAAGGAACGGGCGGCCCGTTCCCTCGGGGAACGGCTGGAGATCACCCATCTCCCTCAGGTCCGCTCGATGATCCGAACGAACCTCCTAGCCACCGAGCCACAGCGGCATTTGTCCGTCTCACACCACTGCCGCACCAGTAGAGACGGTCAGCCACGGGCAACCGGGGTGCAGGCGGCACGCCCAGAAGGCCGCACCCGACAGCGCAGCACTTCGCTGACCTGCGGCGACGCGCCAAAAGCCCCTGTGATTCCCAAGCTCAGAGCGCGGGTTCGATTCCGTCACCCGCTCCATACGGAAGCCCCAGGTCAGTGGCCTGGGGCTTGGTTGTTGTCCGGCCCTTTTGGGGCGCGTGCCATTCGTGTGCCCTTCGCGTGCCGCAAGGGGCCGATTAACGCATGGAGTTGGCGCCTGTAAGGCCTTGCAGGGCGATTTGATCGGCCGTCATCTCGAATCGCGAGACGCAGTGTGTATGGCCTGAGGCACATAGTGCCCGATGGTCAGCAACGATGCATGTGCGAACGCTCCCCTGGCGTTGCCATGGCCGAGGCGGGTACGACGAGGGGCGGGCGCCGGGCCGGATGGACGCGGTTCCGCCGGAATCGGGCCCCCGCAAGCCGGACTTGCTCTTCGCCGACTGCGGCCGTTCCTCCGTCGTGGGTGAGGCGGGTTCCGCCTCACCCACGACGACCCTTGGCATCGAACGTGACGTCGTAGCCGACGGCGGACCGCACCTTCGTCGGCAGCCTGTATCCCTTGTCGTCGAAGGAGCGTCGAAGCCTCGACGGCTTCCTCACCGCTCGCCGCGTTCGCGGCCCGTCTGAGGCTCTTCCGTGGGAACCGGGTGTGCGTGATGGGTGCCGGTGTCGATGAGGATCTGCTCGGCCTGGGTGACGTTGCCGGCCTCGACGGCTCTGGCCATCGCGGCGCGGGCCGCTTCAGGCGTCGCGTGCGGCGGGACCACCAGCAGGGAGAAGTGGTCCTGGTCGCCTCGGGTGATGAGGACGGTGTCGTCACCGATCGGGAAGGAGTCGATGTGCACGACCCGGCCGTCGATGACCAGACGTGTCGGCAGTTCTTCCCAGGCAGCGGTGTCCAGGCCGACGCGCAGGACGGGGCCGAGATGCGCGGTCAGCGCGGCGATCAGACCGGGGAGCTCGGCGCCGATGTCGCGCGAACGCGGCCACCACGCACCGTCGAGAACTTGCTCGCGGGTTTGCGTGGTCACCAGCCGCAAGAGGGCCGTCCCGGGCCTGACGGCCTGGTGGACCGCGTCCGGCAGAAGCTTCGGGGCACGGGGAGTGTCGGAGTCGGCCATGTGTGTTCGCCCGTCTTCCGGGGCGGTGCGTCCGCCCGGCGAGGTGACCTGGTCACTTCACCGTACTCCGCGTGCCGGGGCGCGGGCGCGCCGCCCGGCGGCGGAGCCGGACCCGCGTTCGCCAGGAAAGTTCCCGGTCACACGCGCCTTTACGGACCGCTGGCCGGAGTAGAGTGAAGAGACCGGGAGTACTTCGCACACCGGCTCCCACGCCGGTGCCGTTTCCGGCGAGCAACAACACCGGGACGTCGACGACGAGCCCCGGAGACAGGTCCGCGCCATGACCGCGACCACCGACCGTACGATCACCAGCGAGCGCGAACCTTCGTCACCGGCCCGCCTCTCCTTCACCCCGGCAGGATCACCTCCGGGTCTCCTGGACGGCGCCTGGTGGCCACGCTCTCGCGATCTCTTCCGCGAACTTCCCGCTCTGACCGACGTGCTGGACGCGCGTTGGGGCCGCATCACTCATGTCACGGTGAACCCGACCCACTGGCCCGTGGTGCCGCGAAAGGTGCCGGTGAACGGGCACACGGTGCACGTGGGCTGGTTCGCCGGAGAGCAGGACGCGAACAAGATGATCCTCCTCTCCTACACCGCGGGCCGCTGGGACCTGCTGGTGATCCCGCCGGAGACCGGCGCTGCCGCCGCCGCCCGGCTGATGTCCGCCGCGGCCACCCCCGGCGGCCTCCACAGCGCCAGCGCGCTGATGACGAGCGAGGACACCACCCGTCACGCGCAGGAGGAGCTGCAGGAGGAAGAAGAGTGGGAGACCGACGGCGGAGCCGCCTCGGCGACAGGGCAACCGGCCGGGTTCCCGACCTCCGCCCGAGGGAGGTGAGGACGTGGAGACGATCATCACCGTAGCCGTGATCATCCTCATGATCGTCGCGGGCATGGCTCTGATCCATCTGCTCAACGCGCAGCATGACCAGCGGATCGCAGCGTTCCCCTACAGCGAAGCCCTGCGAGGATCCGGACGGCGGAGCTGCCCGAACCGACAGCCGACCGAGCCCACTGAACCGCCCGTAACCACCCACCACGAGCACCACACCGGGGGCCGCAGATGACACCGACCTTTCCCTGACCGGGGGCGGTGGGTGTGACGCGACGGCATCACACCCATCGACACGTCATCCTGCCGTCCCCAAAGGAACGAGGCCACCATGAAGCCACCAGAACTCCCCTCGGCCGGACGCGCCGACGTGCGCATCGTCGCCGCGTCACCCGAAACCGCCCGTCAGGTCGCAGACGTTCTCCGTCGTCACTTCGCCGCCACCGAACAGCGCAGCTACCCCGTCGACGACTCAGGCGGAACCCGCCTCCACCTCACCGTCGACACCACCCACGCACCAGAGCCGGCGCAGCCCTGGCTGGTGACGAGTCGATCCTCCGGGGACGCGCGCGCACAGACGGACGAAATCTGAAGCCAGAGCCGGCAACGGGCGGCGGGGCGGGGCGGGGCGGGGTGTACTGCGTCGCCTGTCCCACAGGCTCCGTGTCGGCGCCGACACGAGTGGACAGCGATCATGGCAACACTGCAAGAGCGGAAGCACTACCGCGATGCAATCATGAAAGCCCTGTACGAGACCACGGAAGGCAATCGCTTCCTCGGTGTCACCGGGGCAAAGCTGCGCGACGATCTTCAGATCCCCGAGCAGGATCTGGCCGCCGCCTGCGCATATCTGGTGGGCGAAGGGCTCGTCATCGTCGACTGGGAACAAGGGAACACGCCCGTGATGGTCACGCTGACGCACCAGGGAATCCGGCTCATGGAAGCCGAAGAGGAGAAGCGGGGCTGACGCGAAGCGAATGCTGTTCACCCATCCGGCCGTTAGCGCTCGGGCTCCGCGACGGGTACCGGTGAACCATGGCTGGCACCTTCACCACCCGCACGATCAACATCACCACCGGCTCCACGGAGACCCTGCACGACCTCACGACCGCATGCTCCGTGTTCCTCCGGGAGGCCGCTCACGGGCGAAACGGTCTGCTGAACATCTTCACCCCCCATGCGACGTCCGGCCTGGCCGTCATCGAGACCGGCGCGGGCAGCGACGATGACCTGTTGGCGGCCCTCCGCGACATTCTTCCGGCGGACGACCGCTGGCAAGACCGCCACGGCGGTCCAGGCCACGGCAGCGCCCACATGCTCCCGGCTCTGGTCCCACCGCACGCCACATTGCCCGTAGTCGACGGTGAGCTGGAGCTGGGGGCGTCACAGTCCGTCGTACTGGTGAACGCCGACCGGGACAACCCGGAACGCCAAGTCCGGCTGTCTTTCTTCAGCTGACCACACGACCCTGCGCCTTGCCTTCGCCCCCCTCGACGAGGCAATTCTCCGGCCGGCCACCCCAAGGTCTCCTCTGTCCAGATCGAACGTCTCGAAGCGCGTGACCATGGCCTCGCTCAGCGGGAGCCGCAGGGCCAGTCTCTCGGCCAGGCAGCTCGGCGGCGGGAAGGACTGACGGGGCACTGAAGCCCATCCGATAAAGGATCGAATTACCCAAAAGCGTCTTCTGACGGGTAAGCGGCAAAGGCATAACATGACGAATGGGTCGGCCCCGGTGTGTGGACATCGGGGCCTTGCGCACTGTCGGCGCGACGGCAGGGAACGAGCGGATCCTGGCGCGTATGTCGGCCGAGCACATGCGCCGAAGCCGGCATCAGGCTGCCCTGTGACCCACTCATCGGAGACCGCCGGCTCGGCAGATGAAGGCGAAATCAGGCTGGTGAGGCGAAAGGGCAAGGCTATGGCGGAGGGCGATCGGCAGCCTGGCGAGGACACGGTGGACCGGTCGGAGGGGTTCGGCGAGCGGCTGCTGGGGGTGCTGCTGGACCGGGCACACGAGATGCCGCCGCAGCTGATCGCCCCGCTGGTCGCGAAAGAGGTGGCCAGGGTCGGTGGCCGGGATATCTCGATCTTCCTGCAGGACTATGCGCAGCTGCTGCTGGTGCCGCTGCCGGGTAGGCGGCTGGTCGTCGGCCGGCCCGAGCTGATCGGTGACTCGCACGCAGGCGCAGCCTTCCTGTCCGGGGCCCCTGTCGAGCTACCGCAGGACGACGGCGTCCGGATGTATCTGCCGTTGCTGGACGGCAGCGACCAGGTGGGCGTGCTGGCCCTCACCCTGGACACCGTCGATGACGATGACCGGCGCTTGTTGCGCAGACTTGCCGGCCTCGTCGCCGACCTGCTGGCCACCAAGCACAGCTACACCGACCAGTTCTTCCTCACCCGGCGCCGCGAACCGATGAGCGTGGCCGCGGAGATCCAGTGGTCCCTGCTACCGCCGCTGGCGATGTCCGTCCCGCAGGTCGCGGTGGCGGGAATCCTGGAGCCCGCCTACAACGTCGCCGGCGACAGCTTCGACTACGCACTCAACGACGACATCCTGCACGTGGCTATGATCGATGCGATGGGCCACGGCCTGGACGCCGCCACCATGGCGACCGTCGCCATCGGCGCCTACCGGCACGCCAGACGCGCCGCAGTCGGTCTGTCCGAGATCTACGAGTTCATGGACCGGGCCATCGCCGAGCAATTCGGGCCCGAACACTTCGTCACCGCGCAGATGATGCGCCTCAACATCGCAACGGGCCACCTGCAGTGGGTCAACGCCGGCCACCCCGCACCGCTGCTGATCCGCAACGGCAAGGTGGTCCGGCAGCTGGAAAGCCCGACCACCTTGCCCGTTGGCTTCGGTGGTGAAGAGCCCCAGATCAGCGAGCAGATGCTCCAACGCGGCGACCGGGTGCTGTGCTTCACCGACGGCCTGATCGAGGAGCACGAAGCCGGCGAAGAGCAGTTCGGCGAGGAACTACTCATCCACTGGGTCAACCGCATCGAGTACACAGAGAAGGGAGTGCGGGCAGTGGTGCGAGCGCTCTCCCACACCCTGAAACAGGAGCGGGGCGGGAGCACCAGCGACGACGCAACCCTCTTCCTGATCGAGTGGCGCGGGGGCGCCGCCGACCACCTCGCCGTCCTGGAGTGAGCCGACAGCCGCACCACCATGCGGCAGAGCCGACGGCGCGCAGGTTCGCCCATCGTGATGCGCACTCGCCACTGACTTCCCTCCCCGCGCCCTGACCGACACCGCACCCGGAGCCGAGCTCGCACAAGCCATGCCAGCCGGGGCCCGGCCCCAAGAGATCTGGGACCAGTACCTCTTCGCGCCTTCCCCTCCACCTGCACATAGCTGTGCCCGCCGGTTCAACCGGCGAGGCACAGGGGCTGTACGGGGCCGGCTCTCCCGCTGCTTCTTCTCGCAGCGCTCGGGACTCGTGGAGCCCGCACGGCCCAGATCGAGCGACACCACAGCCTCGGCGAGCCACCGTGCCGCTTCCGTGCCAGACGGAGCGGTAAACAGCGGTCAACAAGGGCCGGAGACGTGCCCGAGCGCACCTCCCCCACCAGCGGCATCTCCCCTGGCCAGGAAGGCATTGGGCGCCGGACGGCCCCATGATTCCCAAGCTCAGAGTGCGGGTTCGATTCCCGTCACCGGCTCCAGTTGAGGTGAGGCCGAGAGCAAACGTGCCACTGCAATGCAGGGAGCGTCCCCTCCCACCTCGCGCGGAGCATCGCGAGGTGGGACTCTGGGAGAAATTTGGGAGATGATCTTGACTTGGAGGCCCGCCGAGACCGCGCCACACCAACCCATACCAAGCCTCTGACCAGCACAAATATCCGTCCACCCTGGTAGAGATCTTGCCCGAACCTCATTCGGGACGAAGAGGTCGTGGGTTCAAATCCCGCCACCCCGACTGAAGGAACACCAGGTCAGGGGCCTGACCCGCGAGAGCGGGTCGGGCCCCTGACTCGTTTCCGAATCCCTTTGGGAGCCCTCCGGGAGCCATTTGGGAGCCGACTTCGGGAACCGGCTCCCGCCCCCCGCGGCGGCGCCTGCCGCATCACGGAGAGGCCGTCGAGCACACACGCGAGTGAGGTGCGCCACGGCGCAAGGTGGCTTCTGCCCGCCCGCGCTTCTCCTCTCCCAAGCTGCCGTCGTCCCCGGGTCCGGGCCGCAGATCCCGCAGCCGGAAAAGAGGCGTCGGCCAGACCAGATACACGGTGCGCAGCGGGACAGCGGCGGAGCCGCCCCCAGCCTTCCCCCGCGTCAAGGTGCATTGCCCACCGTCGGCGGACTCGTTGGTCCGGCCGCGATGGAGCCGCTCCTGCCCTTCTCCGGAGCACCGTTGACGGGCTGGACCGCTGCCGTCCGGCTGTCGCTCCGTGGCTGTCCTGGCATCTTCCTTACCTCCACGGCCTGTGGGAATCTCCGGACTGGGAGACCTCTGCAGCCGTGGACGTACACGCCGCCGGCCGGGGCTTGCGGAGCTGGTGGGGTAGCGGCCCAGCCTGCCGCAACTCCTACGGCGACCTTTCGTCGCCGCCCGGAGACCGGGCATCCCCGCTCCCTAAGCCCCCCCCCGCCTGATCGGGGAGTCGAGGTGATCGCGGGTCCAAAAGGTCCGCCGCACCGGCGACTTCCGCCAGAACACGGGCGAGTTCGGCCAACGCCTGCCGGGAGGTTCGAAGCTCCTCGCGGAGCTCGGCCTCGTATTCCCACTCGTGCTCGTGTCGCTGAGGTGCCGTACCAGACGGCCGCGCGGCTTCGTGCTCCGCGAGGGCCGGGTGCCAGCGAGTCAGCAGTGGGCGGACGACTGCGTTCAGGACCGTCACCGCCAGGGAACCGAAGGTGATCTGCCCTTGGCGGCTGCGCGGAGCCACGTCAGGGCCGTAGCGACGCAAGATGTCACGTGTGGTGGTGAAGAGCGTGTAGTGCGACGACAGCGCTTCGCGCAGGACGCCCTCAGTCGGGCCGAGCTCGATCACGCTTACTCGGGTGATCAATTCGACGTACAGTTCCCAAGCGGCTTTTCGCTCGGCGTCATCCGGGCGCCAGATACCGCTGATCTCCCCGACGAACGGCACGGTGAACTTGACGGCAACCTCCGCCGGCCGCCTGCCCATGCCCTTTTTCCTCGGCACGCCATCCCCCACGTCGCGTCGCGCCCACAGCCTGGGCCGCCACGATACTGGACAGGATCAGCATTCGGGCAGACTGCCTCGAGCAACGCAGGCGAAGGGACGGAAATGGATCGGCCTACCGGCGAGGAGGACTGGGACGTCTTCATCAGCTACAGCCGATCCGATGCCGACCTGCTGGAACTCCTGGCCCCTGCCCTGCGCCACCGCGGACTGCGGGTTTTCGTGGACGACACCGCCGTCGAGGACTTCGCCGGCATCACCTCCACCATCTCCCGTGCGTTGGCCCGGTCGAAAGTGCTCCTGGCCCTCTACTCACACGAATATCCGCGCCGCCGTGCGTGCCAGTGGGAGCTGACCTACGCCTTCCTGGCCGGCCAGCGGGAGGGGGACCCCCGCCGGCGCATCCTGGTGATCAACCCCGAGCAGTCCGCGGACCACGTGCAGCCGCTCGAATTGCGGGATGCCCGACACTGGCCCGGTATCAGGGACAAGGGTGTTGCGGAGCGGCTCGCTGATCGGGTTGGCTCGTATGTAGCGGGGCTGACAGGCCCGTTGGGTGGGATCCCCAGACCAACACGGCCGCGCTGGCTGCCGGCTCCGATACCGTCCGGGTCCCGGCACTTCACAGGCCGGCTGGCCGAACAGTGGCATCTGCACACGGCACTGCACCGCCACCGCGCGCCGCTCGTGTCGCAGAGGGGCCACGGACGTACCGCTGTGGTCCGGGGGATGCCTGGCATCGGGAAGTCGCTCCTGGCCCAGGAGTACGCGCTGCAGTTCGCCTCCTCGTTCCCCGGCGGCATCTACTGGTTTGACCTGCACGCGGCCGCAGACAGCCCGCCTCAACGCACCCTGGAGAGCTACTTCCGTCAACTGGAGGCAGTCAGTTCCGCGCTCGGAATCGAGGTGCGCGGCAAGTCCCTCCATGCATTGCTCAGTCATCTGGCCGTCACTTTGGGACAGCGGGATGAGCCCTGCCTCTGGGTGCTCGACGGTGTCCCTGACGGTTTGTCACGTGAGCAACTCGCGCTGCTCCACAGTCCGCACATGCTCGCTGCCACGTTGCTCACCACGCGGTCGCAGCACTACGGCTCCTCCGGCGAGCCGCTCGACCTCGGTCCGCTCCCCGACGCCGATGCCTACGACCTCCTCACTTCCCGTCGCCTCCCCGCGGACGCGACGGAACACCTGACCGCCGACGAGGTCATCCGGGACCTCGGCGGCCATCCCCTCGCGCTGGATCTCATGGCCGAGCGCATGGCCCACGAAAACCTTTCGGGCTTGCGTCGTCTCCTGCACAGCAACACCACAGATGTGTTGCTGCGCTGGGAACGGGCCGCTGCGCCCGGACGGACGTCGGATCACACACCGCGATCCTCAACTCTGCTGCCGCGCAGCATCAAGGCGCACAGTTCCGCCAACGACATCCTCCGGATCCTCGCTCTCGTGCATCCCGCGTCTCTCGCTGACGCTCCGTTGCAGCACACCCTGGCGCTCGTCGACGCTCTTCGGCCGTCCGAAGCCGGCCAGCGCGTAGCAGAGGGCATCGATGTCCTCATCGGTGACGGTGTCGTCCGCCCGTCTGCTCCTGACGCCCGCGCTTGGAGCGTGCACCCTCTGATCGCACGTGCGGTCCGGCGCCACGACGAAGATGTCACCAGGCAGGAGGATCTCCGCCAGGCACTCCTCCACACTCTGGTGCAATCGTGGCCGACTCCTATCCTGGAAAGCCGCACCACTCCGACCACAGCACAGGAGCACCCCGTGCCTTCCCCGTCGCCGGTCTCGCCCCATGACATCGAGCGGGCAGTAGCTTTCGACCTGCAGGTCGAGCTGTCCCTACGCGTCGGAGTGCAGCCCCTCGCCGAGGGACAGGGCTCACTCAGAGAGGCCCTGGCCTCGCTCCACTCCCTGTTCACCACGGCACGCGACTGTCTTCACCGCCTGGGCCCGAATGCCTCTGCCTCCCGGCTCCCCTACCTCGTGGCCACTCTCGTGAACGACCACCTTCGGCCCTTCCTGAGCACGTGGCACCCGGCGCTGGAAGTCCACGAAGCAGCCCGGCCGGCTGCCACGAGCACCATCGATCACGAACGCCGCTGGGAACACGCCTCAGACATGCGCAACGCCCTGTCGGCCCTGCGGGAACCACTCACCGAGATCACCAGCGCACTCGGCGAACTCTCGGGAGCGGACTTGCTGACCGCCGCTGCCGAGTGAATGGCGGGTACCGTGGCGACCGCCTGCGGGAGTAGTGGCTGACAGGTACGGTTCGGCCATGGATGAATCCGGGACGAGTGCGGGCGGGACGAACGCGGAGCCGGCGGAGGCCATCAAGGCGGCCGCGCGCCAGATCCTGGTGAAAGTGGGTGCCGGAGGGCTGTCCCCGGAGGCCGTTGCCATCGAGAGTGGTCTTGTCGTCAGCGAGGTGGAAGCCGTCTTTCCGCATCGGGACGACCTGCTGACCGCGTTGGTCATCGATGCCTACAACGCGTCCGGTGCGGCGATGGAGCGCGCTGACCAGGCCGCCAGGGACACCGGTGCGTCGCCGGGTGCGCGACTGCTCGCGGCGGCGCGTGCGCTGCGGACGTGGTCCTTCGACTACACCGCCGAATTCACCCTGATCTACGGGTCGCCGGTGCCGGGTTACCACGCCCCGCAGGAGACGGTGCCGCCCGCCTCGCGCACCCCCGAGGTGCTGGGCGGCATCATCCGCGCGGCGCTTCAGGCCGGTGAACTCACCCCGCCCCGGCGGCCGCTGCCCGGGCCCACGGTGCTCCTGCCGACGGCCGTGGAAATCTTCGGTGGCCGGCCCGAGGCACCGTTCTCGGACCTCATCGAACGCGGCATCGTGCTGTGGAGCAATCTGATCGGGCTCCTGGTGTTCCAGGTCTTCAGCCGGACCCACGACAGCGTCCAGGACCAGGCGGCGTTCTTCGATCGTGCCATCGCGGTGGCTGCCGAAGGGGTCGGGCTCGTGGTTCCCTTGGGCGACGACACCGACCAGACCGTTCGCCGCGTGCGCGGCACCGGCGGGGAATCAGGCCGTGAACACCACTAGAACCCTCTGCTTCGTCATAGCGGCGCTCTCGTCGTATGCCGCGCTCGTCTACCGACTGGCCCAGGTGAGGCGCAGTTGGCGGGAGAACGCCTACCGCATCCTGGTGGTCACCCTGCTGCTGCAGTGCCTCACCTTCACGATGGGTGCCATCGCGATGGGGAGCGAGCGCTTCCTGGGCGTCGGCAACCTCGCCATCCTGGTGATGCACATCTCGGCGGTCGCCTTCTGCGTCAGCTCGCAGATCATCCTGCTGCACTGGGCGAGCGCCGCCGAGAACGTGGTGCGCAGGACCCGCTACTGGCTGATCACCGGCGGCTGTCTGAACGCGCTGCTGATCGCGCTGTTCCTGATCGCCGACGGCCCGGGCCGGCCGGCTTCGGACTTCAACAGCGGCAGTGGTCAGCCGCTGGTCCTCACCTACCTCCTGGCCTTCATCGTCTCCCAGGCGGTGCCGTGCGTCACCATCTTCCGCCAGTGCGGACCCATCGCCCGGATGGCCGGCAACCCCGAACTGCGGCACGCGCTCCAACTGCTCTCCGTCGCCGCGGTGGTGCTCTTCCTCTACTGCCTGGCCAGGACGGTCAACATCCTCACCTCCGCGGTCGGGATCGACATCGGCGTGTGGCAGCTCGCCTCCAACGTCTTCAGCGCGGCGGGCATCGCCACCCTCTCGCTGGCCCTGACGATCAGCTCGTGGGGGCCCTCGGCCGGCAAACTGCTGGGGTGGGCGCGCAGTTACCGCTCCTACCGGGCCCTCTACCCGCTCTGGCGGGATCTGTACGAGTCTTCCCCCGACATCGTTCTGGAGCCGCCGGGGGCCAAGGTCTCGGAGCTCAACGACCTCAACTACCGGCTCCACCGGCGGGTCGTCGAAATCCGCGACGGCTGGCGCGATTTGCGCCCCTATATCGACCGTACGACTGCCAATGGTGCGGACGGTGCGGGGCGGGGGGCGAGTGCGGAGTCCCGGCAGGCGTTCGCCGAAGCGTCGCAGATCAGGCAGGCGCTGGACGCCAAGCGTGCCGGCACCATGCCCGATGACAACAAGGACGCCGCCGACTTCGAGGACCGGAATACGGACAACTTCACGGCGGAAGTCGCCTGGCTCACGAAGGTGGCCTCCGCCTACCATAAGCTCAGCAACGCGGGTTGAGAGCAACCACGTTCGTCAACCGCGTTCGCGAGGAGAGCTCCCACCAGGTCTGTCCCCCGTCAAACCTGGCGGGGGCTCTCTCATTCCCCGTGGTCCCCCGTTGTTTCCCCCGTGTTTTCCCGTCGTACCGGGCGGAGTGCACCGCCCGGTCCGGACCGGCCCTTCCCCCGAGGACCGGTCCGGACCGACGCAGCTGGCAACCAACACGGCTACCCCCGTAAGCGAAGTTAGCTGCCAGCTATCGGTGAGAGCCACGTTGGCGTAGTCTCGGCCGATTGTCAACTGACGGCTAATCTGCGAAACTGGAAATTAGCCCAGGGCTAATCACGCCAAGGAGGTGACGGGAGGGAGATTCGCGATGTCCGAGACTGAGGACCGGCCCAAGCTGGCAGTGCGTCTGGACAACCTCTTCAAGACGATTCGTCCCAAGGGAAGGCACTGGACCAATGCCGAGGTGGCAGAGGAGCTGAAGCGGGCCAACCCCGAACTCCGGGTCGGGGGCGTGTACTTGTCGCAGTTGCGGACGGGCAAGAGAGCCAATCCCTCACCGGACCTCCTGGACGCCCTGGCACGCTTCTTCGGCGTGTCGGTCGCCTACTTCTTCGACGACGAGGTCGCCGAGTCGGTGCTCAGCCAGGTCGCCGCCATCGAGGCGCTGCGGCAGGCCGGGGTCCGCTCGGTGGCGATGCGGGCGGCCGGGATGAAGAAGGAGAACCTCCAGGCCATCACGGCCATCATGGACCAGTACCGGCAGCTGCAGGGCCTGCCGCCCGTCACCGATCCCGCCGAGGGCGAGTGAGGGGCGCCGGGGCGTGAGGGGCACGCGGAGGGGGCGGGCGGTCGACCAGGACCGCCGCAGTCAGCTCAAGCGGCTGCGGAAGGCCGGCGCGCAGCGGATCGCCGCACTCGATCTGCCGGAGGTCGCCGACGTGCCCGAGCTCTGCCACCACCTCAGCGAGATCCGCGACCGCCCGATCACGCTGGTCCCGATGCAGATGCCGGCGTCGCACCCGTGCGGCATGTGGGTCGCCGCACGCGACGAGGACCTGATCTTCTACGACGCCAACACGACCAGCGCGCATCAGGAGCACATCATCTTGCACGAGCTGGGTCACATCATCTGCTGCCATCGCGGGGCGGGTTGGCTGGACGAGGCGAGCGCCCGCCTCCTCTTCCCCAACCTCGACCCCGACCTCGTGCGTGACATGCTCCTGCGCGCGACCTACGACGACGTCCAGGAGCAGGAGGCGGAGATCATCGCCTACCTGCTCTCCCAGCGCGTGGGCAGCACGGCCGCCGCGGCCGGGGGCTCCGGCTCCGCCGCGGACGCCGGGAAGAACGCCATGCTCAGCCGGATCGAACGCACCCTGATCTGACGTGAGTTGCGCGAGTTGCGTGAGTTACTCATTCCCCGGCTGCTTGTCCCCCGGCCACTCATGCGCCGGCTGCGGCCACCTCCTCGGCCAGGATCGACACCGCCCGGCGGATGTCGTCCGCCCGGTGTTCGCTGGTGAGGAAGAACCACAGCCTGGCGAGCCCCTCCTCCACGGCGGGGTGGAAGATCGGGTCGGCGATCACTCCCCGGTCGAACAGCCGGTCCGCGACCCGCAGGGTCCGCGCCCAATCGCCGAGGAGACAGGGCACGATCGGCGTGTGGGCGCTGGAGCCGGTGGCCAGACCGGCCGCGGTGGCCAGGCCGCGGAAGAGCTCCGCGTTCCGCTGGAGCGTGCGCACCCGGTGCGGTTCCGCGACGATCAGCTCGACGGCGGCCAGGGCCCCGGCCGCGTTGGCCGGCGTCAGACCGACGCTGTAGACGAAGCCCGGCAGCGTGTGCCGCAGCCACCGCACCATCCGGGCCGAGCCGCCGAAGAAGGCGGCGGAGCGCCAGCGCGCGTCCGGGACGGTGCCGAACTGCGCCTGTGGAGCGGTGAGCAGCCGCCAGTACTGGTTGACGTTCCGCGCCCCGGGGAACCGGCAGGCCATCCCCACGATCGCGACGTCCGCGGGCCGCGCCTCCGCCGGGCCGGCCGGGAAGGCCGGACCCGACGGGGAGAAGGCTGGGCCCGACGGTGGATCGCCGGTTGTCACCGGTCCGACCCGTTGCCGGCCAGTCGCTCGCGCCACCAGTCCACCGTCGCCTTGATCTGCTCGTCGACGGGGGTGGCCCGTACGGTGAAGGCGGCTTCGTAGGCGCTCGCGTCGGCGACGAACGGACGGTCGAACTGGTAGCGGATCTCCTTCATCTCGCGGAGCAGCGGCGAGACGAGCGCGGCGACGCCGAGCACGACCGGCGAGAGCCGGCGCACCGCGACCGGCCCCGTTCCCGCCTGGGTGGCAAGGCGGTCGACCATCTCCCGGACGGAGAGCGCGGGCTCGGTCGGTACGTGCCAGGCGCGTCCCCAGGCCCGCTCCTCCCCCGCGATCTCGACCAGGGCCCTGGCCACGTCGGGGAGGTAGCTCCAGCTGTGCGGGGCGTCCGGATCGCCGAGCGCGGAGACCGGCTTACCGCGCAGCAGTGCCGGCATGACCCGGCCCGCCAGGTGCCCGCCGTCGGTCACGCCGGGCCCGAAGAAGTCCGAGGGCCGCAGTTCGACCGCCTTGATGCGACCCTGCTCGTGCAGTTTCCGGGCCTGTTCCCACATGGCGGCGCGGACCCGGCCCTTGGGGCCGGTCGCCGCGAGCGGCAGCTCCTCGGTCATCGGGCCGTCCACCGGACCGTAGCCGTAGAGGTTGCTCAGCAGGACCAGGACGGCGCCGGTCTCCTCTGCCGCCGCGCAGAGCGACGAGGCCAGCGGCGGCCATTCCGCTGTCCAGCGGTGGTAGGGCAGCCCGGCGCAGTTGATGATCGCGGTCGCGTCCCGCGCGGTCTCGCTCAGTCGCCTGCTGTCGGTCGCGTCCAGCGCGACCTGCTCGATGCCGGGCTCGGGGCTTCGGCCCGACTTGGTGACGACCCTTACGGAGTGCCCCTTTTCGACCAGTAGTCGAGCAGTGGCCGCCCCGGCGGGCCCGAATCCTATGACGACGTAAAGGCTCACGCGCGCACCCTAGCGGGCCCGTTACGGCCTTGAATCGGCCAGTCGTCAGCCGCCGGTTTCCGCCTGCTCGACGATGCGGCGAAGCGCGCCGATATGTCCGGCGAGGGCCTTCCGGCCTGTCGGGGTGAGCGAGAGCCAGGCACGCCGGCGGACCTTGGTGACCGAGGCGTACTGCGCGTCCTGGAGGACCTTGACGTGCTTGCTCAGCACCGAGTCGCTGACCCCCAGCGCCTCGCGGACGACGGAGAACTCCATGGCGTCAACGGGGGCGAGCATGCTGCAGATCTGCAAGCGGTTCGGCGCGTGGATCACCTCGTCGAAGCCCGCGCCGGTCATCGCCCGGCCCGGATGTCGCGCCGGGCGACCGCGTCGACGAGGAACCCCGCGACCACGGTGAGCACGCCGATGACGCCGCCGGCCACTGCGATGGCCCACTGCACGCCGGCACGCCACTCCAGGTACGTACCGGCGGCGAACAACAGGACGAAGGCGAGGACGTACCCGCCGAAGATCCTCATGGCGCCGACCGTGGCGGTGAACCGCTGATAGGAGACGCCGGTCGCACGCCGGGCCGCGTGGTCGAGGCCGAGCACCACGAGGACGAACGCGGGGACGGCCCAGGATGCCTCCCGCAGGCTCATGGAACTGAAGACGAGCGCCACCGCGGCACCCATACCCACGTGGTACCACCACGGGGCCGCGACGTGGGTGGCCACACGGGCCCGGGAGGCGGCGACGGAGTCCAGGGCGAAGCGAGCCGAATCCGGCGTCAGACGACCGGAGTTGCCCGAGTTGGTTTCCATGACGGAAAGCATCGCAGAACGCTTGCCGTCATGGCAAGTGTTCTCGCCGTCTTCTTTCCTATCGGGAAAGAAGGTGGTAGTTTCTCGTGAGGAAAGTGCCTCAGGGCCAGGTGGGCGGAAGATCGGGGACGACGTTCATGACCTCTTACGATGCGCAGGCTGCGCTGGATGCCATACGGGAGCGTCAGGAGCAGACGCGGGAGGAGTACGTGCGCCACAACTACTCCGGTGCGCAGGGGCTCCTCACGGCGCTGGCCGTGTTCGCCATCGGGTCGGCCATCGATCTGCCGAGTCCGTGGAGCCTTGCCGGCAGGATCGCGGCGGGGGTGCTGATCGCGGGCGGCATGGTCGTGCAGTATCGGCGGGCCCGGGTGCGGAGGAGGCCGACCAGGGCCGAGAGGGTGTTCACCGCGTGGGTGGTGGCGGCGGTTCTCACGGTCTTCATCGCGGCGTTGGTTGCCGCCCGGTTGACGGAACTGCCGGTTCCGTCCGTGCCGGCCGCGGGCGTCGCGGCGGTGGCGACGCTGGTGGCCACGTATGCGACGCGGCCGATCGCCAGGCGGCTCGCCAGGAGAGAGGGCCGGGGCTGATGGATCCGGAATTCGACGAATTCCTGCATGTGCCGGCGCGGTTGTCGATTGTGGCGCTGCTGGCTCCGGCCGAGTGGGTGGAGTTCGGTTTTGTGCGGGACGCCGTCGGCACCAGCGACTCCGCGCTGTCCAAGCAGGTCACGGCGTTGGCGGATGCCGAGTATGTGGAGGTGCGCAAGACCAAGAGCCGTACGGGGCGCCACACCCACCTGCGGCTCACCGCGCGCGGGCGGGAGGCGTTCCGGCGGCACGCCTCGGCGCTGGAACGGATCGTGGCGGCGGCGCACGAAGCACAGGAGTAGTCAGAGGTGCCACCCCCGAGTGTCTCCGGGGGTGGCCGCGCGTCAGGTGCTCGTGAACTCCGTTGCGGGAGAACGGCCGTTGAGGAGCGATGTGTACGCCTCGACGGCGGTGGTGGGGTCGGGGCCGCGCCAGGCGATGACGTGGTCGGGGCGGAGGAGCAGGGAGTGATGGGCGGGGAGGAAGTCGAGGGTGTGGGGGTGGGTGGGGAGGTCGGGGTGGGTGGGGACAGTGGGCGTGGGGGTGTTGGTGAGGAGGGTCCAGTGGGGGCCGGCGAGGTCGAGGGTGGAGCGGGTGCGGGACCGGTCGAGCCAGCGGTGGGGGATGCGGGTGCCTATGCGGCCGGTGGGGGCGAAGTCGGTGGTGGGTTCGGGGTCGTCGGGCGTCCGCGGGTCGGTGACGAGGGCGCCGTGGGTGTACTGGTAGCCGCCCGCGGTCAGGACGAAGGGGTGGGCGAGGGTGGGGTCTGGGGCTGACACCGCGGCACGGATGTCGAGGGTGCGGCGGCTCGACTGGTCGGCCGCGAACCAGCCGGCCGGGCGGCGTTCGGCGTCGTAGCTGTCCAGGAGGGCCGGTGCCGCACGGCCGCGCAGGACGGCGGCGAGTTTCCAGCCCAGGTTGTGGGCGTCGGCGATGCCGGTGTTGGCGCCGCTGGCGGCGAACGGCGGCATGACGTGCGCGGCGTCGCCGGCCAGGTGGACGCGCCCGGCGGTGTAGCGGTCGGCGACGAGCATCTCGGCCTGCCACGGCAGGACGCTGCGGACGTCGAGGTCAGGGGCGGGCACGCCGAGGACGGTGCGGAGCAGGGCGGGCCAGTCCCGGTCGGTGGTGGTGCCGCCGCCCATGAACACCCAGCGGCGGCGGCCGTCGACGGATGCCAGCGCGCCGGGTGCGTCGGGGTGCTCGATCTGGCAGAGGTTGAACTCCCGGCCCCGTACGACCTCGCCGAGGTCGGCGTGGAAGTAGACGTTCACGTTCGGTTCGCCGATGGTCCCGCGGCCCGAGCGGCCGATGCCCAGTGCCTCGCGTACGGGGCTGCGGGCGCCGTCGGCGGCGACCAGGTAACGGGCCCGCAGCCGGGTGCGTGCGCCGGTGCCGCGGTCGAGGAGGTCGGCGGCCACCTCGTCGTCGTCCTGCTCGAAGGCGAGGAGTTCGGTGTCGAAGCAGACCGTGGCGCCGGCGTCGGCCGCCGCCTCGCGCAGGACCGGCTCCAGGACGTCCTGGGCGATCAGGCAGGGCGCCTCCGGGCTGATGTCGACGGTTCCGCCGGGGCCCGGGGGCCGCCACAGCGGCAGCTGCTCGGCCTCGGCGAGCGTCCGCCCAGCGGCCATGTGGTCGTGACCGGCGAGGTCCCGGGCCGCGTGGTGGACCAGGCGGGCCAGTCCGAGCTCCCGGAAGATCTCCATGCTGCGCATGTGGAAGCGGCGGGCCTTGGGCTGCGGGGAGGTCGTCGAGCGCTTCTCCACCACGGTCACCGCGACGCCGTGGTGGCGCAGCACCAGTGCGGTGGTGAGTCCGACCAGTCCGCCGCCCACCACGAGCACCTCGGGCATCGGTGTACGTTGTCCACTCATGGTGGACAACGTACACCACGCCTAGAGTGGCCACCATGACTTCTTCCGAGCGCCGGCCCGCCGTCGGCGGGCTGGTCTGGTTCGACGAGCCCGCGCCCCCGCGCGCCACCGAGCAGCTCAGCCGCGAGCGCGTCGTGGCCGCCGCGGTGGAACTGGCCGACGACCAGGTACCCGGCGAGATCACCATGCGGGCGCTGGCGGCCCGGCTGGGCGTCCGCAGCCCGATGGCGCTCTATCGCTACGTCGGCAGCAAGGACGGCCTGGTCGACCTGATGACGGACGAGGTCTACGGCCTGATCACCGTGCCGCAGGGGGAGGGCTGGCGGCCAGCGCTGCGGGGGCTCGGCCGCACCGGATGGGACGCGGTCCGGCGCCACCCGTGGTTCGCGCGACTCGCCTTCGCCCGGCCCCCGATGGGGCCCAACGCCCTGCGCCTCTACGACGCGGCGCTCGCCGAGCTGGCGCCGCTCGGGCTCGACGCGACGACCCGGATGGGGTTCATCAAGACCGTGCTCGGTCATGTGCTGGGGTCGGGGCTGGCGCTGCTGGAGGAGCAGACCATGCGTACCCGGGTCGGGCTGCCCGAGGACAGCGACCTGGAGGCCACAGTGGCTCCCTATATGGAACGCATCGCGGCGGCGGGCACGCACCCGCACTTCGTCGCGTGGGCGAGCGATCCGCAGCGGAACGCACCGGGGCCGCAGTCGTTCGAGCAGGTGCTGGAGTGGCTGCTCGACGGGCTGGCGACGCTGGTGCCGGCGGAGGGCGGCGGGTCCTCGGGCTGAGAAGACGGACCGAGCAGGCGGACGGGGCCTTCCGGCCGACTCTTCCGATGGGCCGTTCCTCGGAGGCGATCCGGCCGCCGGCTGCCGCGCGCTCGGCCGCCGCGCCGTTCGGCACCGGTCCCTCCCCTCGTGGGGACCGGTGCCGAACGGCGCGGGCGGCGTCGATCCGCGCCCCCCGTACCGGCGCGGATCCACAGGGGGCCGAACCCGTGGTCGACGTGGCGGCGGTCCGGAAGGACCGGCTCCACGGGGGTCCGGCGCTCGTCCGCCGGGATCGGCACGGCCGGTCGGCGGTTTCGGCGGCGGAGGGCCGAGAACGAGTGTCCGTAGGTGCCGCTCCGGACGCCGGGCCTCTGACCTGTCCGGATGTCCGGGTGGTACCGGGTTGCCGCGCCGTCGGATCGTGATCCTGCCAGCCGGAGCTTCCGCCGAGGAGGTTCCGGTACCGGGGGCGACGGCTTCGCCGCAGGTCAGCCGGTTAAGGTGAGTTTTCCGGTCCGGACGTCCAGGAGCGGGGGGAGTAAGGGGTGGAACCTTGAGTTCCGACTCAGGGGCACGCACAGCCTTCGCCGAACGCCTCGCGCTGCTGTATACGGAGGCCGGCAATCCGCCCCTCAAGAAAGTGGCCGAGGCGGTCGGCCGGCTCCAGCGGGTCGACGAGCGCGGGCGCCCCGTCCGGGTGTCCGTGCAGCGGATCAGCGACTGGCGGCGGGCCAGGAACGTACCGGCACAGTTCGCCGCCCTCGCCGCGGTACTGCACGTCCTGATACCCCAGGCCCGGCGGCTGCGGGCCACCCCGGTCTCCCCGGGCCTGTACGACCTCGGCCAGTGGCAGCGCCTCTGGGAGCGCGCGGTCGCCGGTCCGGCCGGCGACCGTTCCGCGGCGGCCGCGGGCGAGGAGACGCGTCCCCCGGCCGAGGCGCCGCCGGTCGCCGGGGTGTGCCCGTACCGGGGGCTGGCCTCGTACCGCCGGCAGGACGCCCGGTGGTTCTTCGGCCGGGAGCGGAGCACCGGCGCCCTCGTCGACCAGCTCCGCGCGGCGGAGGAGACGGGCGGCCTGGTGATGCTCGTGGGCGCCTCGGGGGCGGGGAAGTCGTCGCTGCTGAACGCCGGACTGGTGCCCGCGGTGCGGGACGGCGCGCTGGGCGGCGGGGAGCGGGGCGTGCTCCAGCTCGTGCCGGGCGGCGATCCGCTCGCGGAGCTGACCGGCCGGATCCCGGAGCTGGCCCCCGTCCTGGCGGGCGGGACGGAGCCGGCGGCGGAGCGGCCCGGCACGCCCTTCGCGGACGCGGTGCGGGAGGCCCTCGCGGCCTGGGCGCGGCGCGAGGGCGCCCCCGACGCCCGTCCGGTCGTGATCGTGGACCAGTTCGAGGAGGCGTTCACCCTCTGCTCCGACGAGGCGGTCCGGCGCACCTTCGTCCAGCTGCTGCACGCGGCGGCCACGCCCGCCGGCCCGGACGACCCGGCCCCCGTCCTCGTCCTCCTCGGCATCCGCGCCGACTTCTACGAGCAGTGCCTGGCCCACCCCGAGCTGGCCGACGCGCTGCAGCACCGGCACATGGTGCTCGGGCCGCTGACCACCGCGGAGCTGCGCGAGGCGGTGACCGGCCCGGCCAGGGCCGTCGGCCTGGAGCTCGAACCGGGCCTGGCGGAGCTGATCGTCCGCGAGGTGAGCGCCGACGGCCCCCGCGGGGCCCACGACGCGGGGGTGCTGCCGCTGCTCTCGCACGCGCTGCTCGCCACCTGGCAGCGGCGGAAGGCGGGACGGCTGACGCTGGCCGGCTACCGCGCCGCGGGCGGGATCCAGGGCGCCGTGGCGGCGACCGCGGAACGGGCCTGGTCCGGCCTGGACCCGACGGCGCGTACGGCCGCGCGGCTGCTGCTGCTCCGGCTGGTGCGGCTGGGCGAGGACACCCAGGCCACCCGTAGGCGGGGGACGCGGCGTCAGCTGGCGGAGGAGTCGGCGGACCCGAACAAAACGGAGGAATCGCTCGAAGCGCTGGTGCACGCCCGTCTGGTGACGCTCGACGCGGACGCCGTGGAGATCACCCACGAGGCGCTGCTCCATGCCTGGCCACGGCTGCGCGACTGGATCGACGAGGACCGCAACGGCAACCTGCTGCGCCAGCGCCTGGAGGAGGACGGCCGGGCCTGGGAGGGCTCGGGCCGCGACGCCTCGCTGCTCTACCGGGGCTCCCGCCTGGAGCAGGCCCGCACCTGGGCGCGGTCCGCCGGGGACACCTCGCTGACCCGCAGCGCGGTGGAGTTCCTGGCCGCCTCGGTCCGGCTGCGCAGGCGCTCCGTGCGGCTCCGCCGCGGTGCGGTGGCGGCGCTGGTCGTCATGGCCATGCTGGCCGTCGGTTCCGCGGTGGTGGCGTGGCAGCAGCGCGACGACACCGTCTTCCAGCAGGTGCTCGCCGAGGCCGACCGCGCCCAGTACACCGACCCGTCGCTGTCGGCCCAGCTCGACCTGGTGGCACACCGCCTGCGGCCCGGTGACAAAGGCACCGACAACCGGCTGATATCGATCGTGAACGCACCGCTGGCCACGCCCCTCCTGGGCCACACCGGCGCCGTCTACCTCACCTCCTTCAGCCCGGACGGGCGGCTGCTGGCCACCGCCTCCTACGACCGGACCGTCCGGCTGTGGGACGTGGCGGACCGCACCCACCCCCGCCCCCTGGGCAAGCCCCTCACCGGCCACACGAGCTGGGTGAGCACCGCCGTCTTCAGCCCCGACGGGCACACCCTCGCCAGCGCCTCGGACGACGGCACCATCCGCCTGTGGGACGTGCGCGACCCCCGCCACCCGCGTCCGCTCGGGGCCCCGTTGGCCCCGCACGCCGGCACGGTCTACCTGCTGGCGTTCAGCCCGGACGGGCGGACGATGGCCTCCGTGGGCGAGGACCACACCGTGCGCCTGTGGGACATGGCCGACCCGCGCCGCCCGGCGCCGCTGTCGACGCTGACCGGTCACACGGCCGCGGTGCGGTCCGTGGCGTTCAGCCCCGACGGGAAGACGCTGGCGGCGGGCGGCGACGACACCACGATCCGGCTGTGGGACGTGGCCGACCGCCGCCGGCCCGAGGCGGTCGACACGGTGCTGACCGGCCACACGGCCACCGTGCACTCGGTGGCCTTCAGCCCCGACGGCCGCACCCTCGCCAGCGGCGGCGCCGACAACACCCTCCGGCTCTGGAACACCGCCGACCCCCGGCACCCGGCCCCGATCGGCCCGCCGCTCACCGGCCACACCGGCCCCCTGTGGTCGGTGGCCTTCAGCCCCGACGGCAGCATGCTCGCCGCGGGCAGCGCGGACAGCACGGCGACGCTGTGGAACGTCAGCGATCCGGAGTACCCGTCGCAGGTCGGCGAGCCCCTCGCCGGCGGCAGCGGCCAGATGTACGCGGTCGGCTTCAGCCCCGACGGGCACACCCTCGCCACCGGGAGCGGCGACGGCAAGGTGCGGCTGTGGTCGATCCCGGCCGCGGACATGGTCGGCCGGTTCGCCGCGTTCCGCCCCGACGGGCGGGTGCTCGCCACGACCGCCCGCGACGGCCGGATCCGGCTGTGGAACGTGGCGAATCCGGACCGACCGGTGCCGCTGAGCGCCCCCTTCATGCCGCGGGACGGCGTCGACCGCGCCCTGCGGTTCTCCCCCGACGGCCGCACCCTCGCGGTGCACACGGCCCACCGCAAGGTGTTCCTGTGGGACGTCGCCGACCCGGCCCACCCCGTCCGCCACGGCCCGCCCCTCAGCCTGATGACGCGCTACGCGGGCGCCCAGGCCATGGCGTTCAGCCCGGACGGCCGCACCCTGGCGACCGCCATGGACGACCGCACCATCCAGCTGTGGAACATCACCGACCCCTCCCGTGTCGTCCCGCTCGGCCGGCCGCTCACCGGCCACCAGGGCTACGTCTACACCGTCGTCTTCAGCCCGGACGGCCGCACCCTCGTCAGCGGCAGCGCGGACACCACCCTCCGGCTGTGGGACGTCGCCGACCCGCGGCACGGCACCCCGCTCGGCACGCCGCGGACCGGCCACCTGGGGCCGGTCAACGCGCTCGCCTTCAGTCCGGACGGCCGCACGCTGGCCAGCGGCAGCGACGACGACACCGTCCGGCTGTGGAACCTGACCGATCCCCGCCGGCCCGCCCGGCTGGGCTCCGCCCTGACCGGACACACCGAGGCGGTGGTGTCGCTGACGTTCAGCGGGACCGGCCGGACGCTGGCCAGCGGCGGCAGCGACAACACGGTGCGCTTCTGGAACGTCGAGAACCCCGCCCGGGCCACCCCCATCGGGCAGTCGACCAGCCCGCGGGCCAAGGCGGGCAGCTTCCTGGCGTTCGCCCCGCACAGCCGGATGCTCGGCGTCTCCAGCGGCGCCGGCACCGTACGGCTGTGGAGCCTCGACACCGACACGGCGATCAGCCGCATCTGTGCGACCACCCGGGGCGTGCTGACGCCGGAGAGGTGGCACGAGTACCTGCCGCAGCTCTCCTACGAGCCGCCGTGCGGCGACTGACAGGACAACCGACACGACCGACCGACAGGACCGACTGACAGGACCGTGGCGCCCCTGACGTCATGACGCCGGGTGAAACCGGTCACAACTCGGCCCTCAGTTTCGGCAGTTGACTCCCGTCGAGGGGGCAGTCTTGCTAGGCTTGGTCACAGCCCGATCGCTGGTGCATCCCCCGTCGCCAGCGATCGGGCGTTTTCGTGCCCGCGGGCGCCCGGTTCGCCCCGGGGACGGGCCGCGGACCCGGGCCGTGCGCCGTCCCGCGGCAAGCACCGGACCGCCGGCAGGCGACGCGCGTAGGGTCGGTCCACGTGACTTCTGCGAAGAGTTCCGAGACGAGTCCGAGTGAGGCGACGGCCGCGGCGGCGAATCCCTTCTTCTCGGCGAGTGAACTGCCCTACGGGCTCCCGCCCTTCGCCCGTATCCGGCACGAGCACTTCCGGCCCGCCTTCGAGCGGGGCATCGCCGAGCAGCTGGCCGAGGTGGCCGCCATCGGCGACCGCCCCGAACCACCGACGTTCGAGAACACCGTGGTGGCGCTGGAGCGCAGCGGCGCGGTGCTGCGACGGGTCTCCGCGGTGTTCTTCAACAAGGCGAACGCGGACACCGACGAGGCCACGCAGGAACTGGAGGCCGAGATCGTGCCGCGGCTGGCGGCCCACGAGGACGCCCTGCTGCTGGACCCGGCCCTGTTCGCCCGTCTGGAGACGCTCTACGAGGGGCGGGCGGGGCTCGGGCTGGACGGGGAGCAGCTGCGGCTGCTGGAGCGCCGGTACACCGCGCGGGTGCGGGCCGGGGCGCGGCTGGCCCCGGAGCAGCAGCGGCGGCTGCGCGAGCTGAACGCCGAGATCGCCGCCCTGTGCACCGAGTTCCGGCGCAATCTGCGGGCCGACACGGCGGCGGCCGCGCTGGTCGTGGACCGCGCCGAGGAGCTGGCCGGGCTGCCCGACGACGCGATCGCCGCGGCCGCCGAGAACGCCCGGTCCCTGGGGCACCCCGGCGCGTTCGCGCTGAGCCTGCTGAACTTCACCAACCAGCCGCAGCTCGCCGCCCTGGAGGACCCGGCGCTGCGCGAGCGGCTGCTGGCCGCGTCCATGGGGCGGGGCTCGGCCGCCAACGGGGCCGTCGCGGTCTCCGTGGCCCGGCTGCGGGCCGAGCGCGCCGCCCTCCTCGGCCACCCCAGCCACGCGTCCTGGCAGGTCGCCGACCAGACCGCGGGGACGACCGGCGCCGTGGAGGAGATGTTCGGGAAGCTGATCGGGCCGGCGCTGGCGAACGCCGCGCGGGAGGCCGCGGCGCTGGCGGCGGCCGCCGGCGTCCCGGAGGTCGGCGCGGCCGACTGGCAGTTCCACGCCGAGCGGGTGCGGCGGGAGCGGTTCGACCTCGACGCGGCCGCGCTCCGCCCCTATCTGGAGCTGGAGGCGGTGCTGCGGGACGGTGTCTTCCACGCCGCGACCCTGGTGTACGGGATCACCTTCACCGAGCGGCCCGATCTGGTCGCGTACCACCCGGACGCCCGGGTCTTCGAGGTGCACGACGCCGACGGCGGCCCCCTCGGCCTGTACGTCGGCGACTTCCACGCCCGGGAGTCCAAGCGGGGCGGCGCCTGGATGAACGAACTGGTCACCCAGTCGCACCTGTTGGGGGAGCGGCCCGTGGTGGTCAACAACCTCAACATCGCCAAACCGGCGGCGGGCGAGCCGGTGCTCCTGAACTGGAGCGAGGTCACCACGCTCTTCCACGAGTTCGGGCACGCGCTGCACGGGCTCTTCTCCGGCGTGCGCTACCCCACGCTGGCCGGCACCGAAGTGCCGCGCGACTTCGTGGAGTTCCCCTCGCAGGTGAACGAGATGTGGGCGGAGTGGCCGGAGGTGCTGGCCCGTTATGCCCGGCACCACCGCACCGGGGAGCCGATGCCGCCCGAACTCCCGGCCAGGCTGCGGGAGGCGGAACGGTTCGGCGAGGGGTTCGACAGCGTCGAGCATCTCGCCGCGGCCGTGCTGGACTGGGCCTGGCACACCCTGCCCGCCGGCGAACTCCCCACGGCGGACGGCGTGGCGGCGTTCGAGACCGCCGCCCTGGAGCGCCACGGCCTGGCCCACCCGGCGATCCCGCCCCGTTACCGGACGGGCTACTTCGCCCATGTCTTCGGCGGCGGCTACGCGGCCGGCTACTACGGATACCGCTGGGCGGAAGTCCTGGACGCGGACACCGTGCGCTGGTTCCGCGAGAACGGCCGGACGGTCCGCGAGAGCGGCGAGATCTTCCGACGGGAACTCCTCAGCCGGGGCAACAGCGTCGACCCGATGGCGGCGTTCCGCGCGGTGCTGGGACGCGACCCGGACTTCGGGCCGCTGCTGGAGCGGCGCGGGGCGGTGGCCGGAGAGTAGCCGGCGGAGCGCCGGCGGCCCTCGTCCCGGGCGGCCTCCTACTTCTCGTCTTCCGCCGTCGCCCGCCAGCTGACCGGGCGCGCACCGTCACCGCTGCCCTCGAAGGTCAGCGACGCCGGCGGGTCGCCCTTGGGCAGCATGTGGATGGTGCACTCGGTCACCGTGGCACCCGGCTTGAGCATCTTGTACGGGACCGCCTCGGGGCACTGCGGCACCCCGGGGCCGCCGATGTCCAGCAGGGTCATCTTCCGCGCCTGCCGGCCGCTGACACCGGTCAGCGTCAGGCCGTCGTTGAGGCTCGGGAGGAGGTCGTTCCGGCCGGTGTTCCGGTACACCACCGTCACGTAGTACGGGACGAGCTGCTTCTCGTCCGCGCCCAGGTCGAAGCGGCTCAGGTCGTCCAGGGAACCGGTGCGGACGCTCTTCGGGGTGGCCAGGGCGGTCGCCGTGCGGCGGTCGCTGTCGGTGGTGACCACGTCGGCGGGCTTGTGCGGGGGCAGCACCCCGGCCGCGCCCTGCTGCGCGCCGCCGATCTGCCACAGCAGGGTGTCCCCGCCGTCGTCCTTGTAGGAGACGTTCCCCGGCTTCAGCCCCTTGGGCAGCATGAAGATCTGGCAGACCGCCGAGGTCTCGCCGGCGGCCAGCGTCGTCTTGCCGGACTCCTGGCACTCGGGCGGCAGACCGTTGCCGGTGGCCAGCGGGTTGGTCCGGAACAGCGAGACCTGCTCGCCGGCCTGCCCGTCCACCCCGTTGACGGAGAAGTTCCGCTCCGGGTACAGCCCGCTCACCGTCCCCTTCCCGGTGTTGGTGTAGGAGACGGTGAGGTAGTACGGGACCAGCCCCTTGAGGCTGTCGTCCAGCCGGATGTGGGAGAGGTCCGAGGGGTGGCCGGCGGCCAGCCGGGTGGGCTTGAGCCGCAGCGGGTGTGCCTTGTGGTCGGAGCCCGTCCAGGTGCCGGTGCGGGCCGCGGACTCCATCGGCAGCGGCTTGGCGGGCACCACGGCGGGCGACGCCCCCGGCTTCGCCCTGCCACCGGACGCCCCGCCGCATCCCGCGACCAGCAGCATGAGCACGCCCGCGCCCACGGCGCCGGCTATCCGTCCGCGTCCCCGCACGGAACCCCCCGTCGTCGAACGGGCCGGCACATCCGGCCCGGCAGGCCGCCACACTAACCGGCCGGGCGCGGCGCGCCTCCGGCGGGCCCGCGCGGGCCCGCCGCCCCCTCAGGCCGGCTTCGTCGCCTTCAGGGAATACATCAGCGGCATGCGCGGCCGGTCGGCCGGGAAACGGTAGTAGCCGTCCTCGCCCCGCCGCAGCGCGCCGAAGCGCTGGAACAGCGTCACGTCGTGCTCGTGCAGGAACTCGACGCGCAGCCCGGCCCCCGCCACCGCGCTGACCACGTCCCCCAGGGAGTGCTGCCACTCCACGCTCCTGTTGTGGACCGTCGGCGCCTCGAAGTCCGTGTAACTGCCGGGGGTTTCCTCGTCCCACGCCGCGCTGCGGAAGTAGTCGTGGACGACGCGCGAACCGGTCTCCTCGTCCAGCACATCGCCCAGCGGATGGAATTCGGCGAGATAGAGAAATCCGCCGGGCGCGACCAGCGACGCGGCGGTCTCGGCCCAACCGACCAGGTCCGGAAGCCAGTTCACCGCCCCGATGCCGGTGTAGACGATGTCGTACGCGGGGTCGGGCACCGCCTCGGCGGCGTCGTAGACGTCGGCGGCGACGAAGGCCGCGCGGTCCGGGCCGTAGCCGAGTTCGGCGGCCAGGTCGCGGGCGGCCTCGACGGCTCGTTCGGAGAAGTCGAGGCCGACGACCCGGGCGGCGCCGCGGTGCGCCCAGGACAGCGTGTCCTGGCCGAAGTGGCACTGGAGATGGAGCAGGCTCCGGCCGGTGACGTCGCCGACCTCCGCTGCCTCGAAGTCGCGGATCACGTCCCGGGTCCGCCGGAAGGTGTCCTGGTCGTAGTAATCGCTGGCGGTGTGGAGGGCGACGCGCTCGTCCCACCGCGCGCGGTTCGCCTCGCGCCAGCCGTCGGGACCGGTCCGTTCTCGCATGGGCCGAAGTTATCCACAGCCCGCCGGCCTCGCCAACGGAAATTTCCCCGCCGGGCGCAGAATGGCCCCATGACTGACGAGACCACAGGCCCCGGCCGCACCCCCCCCGCCCCCCCCCCCGCCCTCCCCCGTTCCGCCGACGCCGCCATGCCGGACTGGGAGAAGCGCTTCCGCGCCCCGCGGATCGGCCTGCCGGAGTGGGCCGAATACGCCCCGGACCGCTCCCTGTTCGTCTCGAACGCCACCGGCACCTTCGAGCTCTACGCCTGGGACCGCGCGACCGGCACCCGGCGCCAGGCCACCGACCGCCCGCACGGCACCACCGACGGCACGCTCTCGCCGGACGGCGAGTGGATCTGGTGGTTCTCGGACACCGACGGGGACGAGTTCGGCATCTGGATGCGCCAGCCGTTCGCCGGCGGCCCGGACGAGCCCGCCGCACCGGGCCTCGACGCCTCGTACCCGGGCGGCCTGGCCCTCAACCGGGACGGCACGGCCGTGATCGGCCGCTCCACCGACGAGGACGGCTCGACGGTCCACGTCGTACGGCCCGGGGAGAAGCCGGTGGAGATCTACCGCCACCGCGAGTCGGCGGGCGTCGGCGATCTCTCCCACGACGGCTCGCTGATCGCCATCGAGCACACCGAGCACGGCGACGCCATGCACTCCGCCATCCGCGTCGTCCGCCCCGACGGCTCGACCGTCGCCGAGCTGGACGACACCAACGGCGGCACGGAGGAGCTGGGCCTGTCGGTGATGGGCTTCGCGCCGGTGGACGGCGACAGCCGACTGCTGGTGGGGCACCAACGGCGGGGCCACTGGGAGCCGATGATCTGGGACCCGCTGACGGGCGTGGAGACGGCCCTGGAGATCGACCTGCCCGGCGACGTCGGCGCCGACTGGTATCCGGACGGCTCGGCGCTACTGGTGGAGCACGCCTACCAGGCCCGCAGCGAGCTGTGGCGCTACGACCTCGGCACCCCGCCGTCCGGCACGGACACCGGAGCCGACGCCCCGGCCGGCCGCCTGAGCCGGGTCGAGACTCCTGTGGGCACGGTCTCGGGCGCCACCGCCCGCCCCGACGGGACGGTGGAGTTCCTGTGGTCGTCCGCCGCCCAGCCGCCGGAGGTGTGGTCGACGGACGGCACCGTCGTCCTGGACCCGCCCGGGATGAAGGCCCCCGGCTCGGTCCCGGTGACGGACGCCTGGGTGGACGGCCCCGGCGGCCGCATCCACGCCCTGGTGCAGCAGCCCCCCGGCCCGGGGCCCTTCCCCACCGTCTTCGACATCCACGGCGGCCCGACCTGGCACGACAGCGACTCCTTCGCCTCGTCGCCGGCCGCCTGGGTGGACCACGGCTTCGCGGTCGTCCGCGTCAACTACCGCGGCTCGACGGGCTACGGCCGCGCCTGGACGGACGCGCTCAAGCACCGCGTCGGGCTGATCGAGCTGGAGGACATCGCCGCGGTGCGGGAGTGGGCCGTCGCCTCCGGTCTCGCGGACCCGGAGCGGCTGGTGCTCGCCGGCGGCTCCTGGGGCGGCTATCTGACGCTGCTGGGCCTGGGCGCCCAGCCGGACGCCTGGGCGCTCGGGCTGGCCGCGGTCCCGGTGGCGGACTACGTCACGGCGTACCACGACGAGATGGAGGCGCTGAAGGCCATGGACCGCACCCTCCTGGGCGGCACGCCGGAGGAGGTCCCCGAGCGCTTCGAGGCGTCCTCCCCGCTGACGTACGTCGACGCCGTGCGGGCCCCCGTCTACATCTCCGCCGGCGTCAACGACCCCCGCTGCCCGATCCGGCAGATCGAGAACTACGTCCAGCGCCTGGAACAGCGCGCCCACCCGCACGAGGTCTACCGCTACGACGCCGGCCACGGCTCCCTCGTCGTCGAGGAACGCATCAAACAGGTCCGCCTGGAACTCGACTTCGCCCAGCGCTACCTCAACTTGCCCCGTCACGCCCCGCAGTCCACGCAGTAGCGGTGCGGGGGGGGAGGCGGGGGCGGGGGGCCGGGGGGGGAGGAGAGGGGAAGCCCCCCGGGGCCTACTTCCCCGCCGGGACTCCGTCCCCGGCCACACCCTCCGGAGCCACACCCTCCGGAGCCACACCCTCCGGCGCCGCACCCTCGGTTGCCGCACCCTCCGCGGCCACGCCCCCGCCGGCCGCCGTCCCTGGTGTCCCCTCCGGGAGGATGCCCAGGGCGGCGTCCTTGGCGGCCTCGGCCTCGCGGCGGACCAGGCGGAACCACATGAAGAGCACAAAGCCCGCGAAGACGAACCACTCGCCCGTGTAACCGAGGTTCTGGAACGCCTTCATGTCCAGGCCGCTGCCCTGCGCGGCGGCCGGCGGAACGGCGCGCAGCGGCGCCGGCGGGTCGCTGAGCGTGATCCACGCGTCATAGACGCCGTACGGCACGAGGTTCACCAGCGACGCCGCGCTGATCATGCCGAGCTGTCCCGCCGGCAGCCCGCCGCCCGCCCTGACCCCGGCCGTGCCCTGGTTCTCCGACGCCTGCAGCGCCCCGGTCACGGTGACCGTGCCCGCCGGCGGCGCCGGCACCCTGGCCGCGTCGGCCTTGGCGTCCGGGTCGCCGGGCAGCCAGCCGCGGACGACCGGGAGGGCCTTGCCGCTGTCCGTGCGCAGCAGGGTCAGGACGTAGAAGCCCTGCTGGTCGCCGTGGTCGCCCTGGAGGGTGCGGCCGGGGACCAGAAACTGGTGCCCGGCGTCGTAACGGCCGCGGGCGGTGGCCTGGTGACCGGAGGTGACCTGGTCGACCGGCAGCAGACTGTCCAGCGGCCGGGGAGCGGCGGCCTTCGCGTCGGCGGATCGGTTCTCCTGCTGCTGGTGCGAGGCGACCCGGGCGTCGAAACGGCTCAGCTGCCAACTGCCCATGAAGATGCAGAAGGGGATCGCCAGCACGGCGAAGACGTTGATTCCCCACCACCGCGGGGTCAGCAGGAACCGGTACACCCCACCAACGGTACGGGGCCCGCGCCGCACGGCCGCACCGCCCCCTCCCGCCACCGCTCCGGCCCCGGCACCGGGGCCGTCGGGAACGACCCGCCCTAAGGAGCCGCGAGCGGGCTCGTGCGGTACACCGTGCCCGAGCAGGCGTCCGTGAGCTTGGCGTCGGCCGCGACGGGCTGGCCCGCCTCCGGCGTATGGGTCAGGACCACGCCGCCGGCCGCCGCGCCACCGTCCGCGGAGCCTTCGGTGCCACCGGCCTGACCGCCGGTGCCGGTGCCGCTGCCGCTCGCCGACGCCGCGGCGCCCGGCGACTCCCCCGGCGCCTTGGACGGGTCGGGCGACGGCGACGGCCCCGGGCTGACGCATCCGGACGTGCCGCCGCCCGCCGCCGGAATCCAGGCGAACTTGACCTCGTACGCCTGCCCCGGCTTCAGCACCAGCTGGCTGGGCGTGGTCGCCGGGTCCGGCAGGCCGGTGGCGTCGTCACCGGAGGTGTGGTCGACGACATGGATCTTGTCGGCCTTGGTGGCGCCCTGCGGGGCGAAGTCCACGGTCCCGCCGCCCTCGACGGAACACGCCGCGCCGGAGGTGTTCACCACCCGGAACGCGCCGTAGACCCGGCCCGCGGAGTCGGCCGGGCCGACCGTCGCGGTCCCCTTGCCGAGCTGGTCGCGTGCGCAGACCGGCGAGGTGACGTCCATGGTCGTGTCGGGAGCGGGCGTACCGGCGCCGGGGACGGGTTCCGCACCCGGTGTCGCGGCGCCCTTGCCCTCCTTGCCCGACGGCCGCCCGGGGCCGGGCGTCCGGCCGTCCGCGCCGGTGGGCCGGGTGCCGGACCGTTCGGTGCCCTCGCCGTGCGCGCCGCTGGTGTCCTGCTGGTCGGCGCTCCGGCTGCTCGCGGCGTTGGCCGGACGGTCGCCGGGGGCGTCGTCGAAGCTCGCGACATGCACCATCGCCGGGACCGCCGTACCGCCGAGCAGCAGCGCGGCGGCCGCGCCCACCAGGGCATGGCGCCGCCGCTGGCGCCGCGCCGGGACCGCCCGCCGCAGCTGCTCCAGCGCGTCCGGCGCGGGCTCCAGGTCGGCGACGGTGGTCTGCAGCAGCCGCCGCAGCTCGTCCTCGCCGCCGAAACCGGCGTCGTCGGAACCGCCCTCGCCGAAACCGGCACCCTCGAAGCCGGCCCCCCGACCGGTCTCGCCGCTCCGTCTGCCCCGGTCGCCCCGGGCCTCGTCCGCGCCCCGGTCGCCCCAGTCGCCCCCGTCGTGCCCGGTGTTTCCCCGGTCGGGCCTTGCCGCACTCACGCCGGAGCCTCCATGGCGACGCGCAGCGCCGCGATTCCCCGCGAGCCGTACGCCTTGACCGAGCCCAGCGATATGCCCAGCGTCTCGGCGACCTGAGCCTCCGTCATATCGGCGAAGTAGCGGAGCACCAGCACCTCGCGCTGGCGGCGCTGCAGCCCGCGCATCGCCTTGATGAGCTGGTCCCGCTCCAGCAGGTCGTATGCGCCCTCCTCGGCGCTCGCCATGTCGGGCATGGGCTTGGAGAGCAGCTTCAGCCCGAGGATGCGGCGGCGCAGCGCGGAGCGCGAGAGGTTGACGACCGTCTGTCGCAGGTAGGCCAGGGTCTTTTCGGGATCGCGCACCCGGCCGCGGGCGGAGTGCACGCGGATGAAGGCTTCCTGTACGACGTCCTCGCAGGAGGCCGTGTCGTCGAGGAGCAGCGCCGCCAGGCCGAGGAGCGAGCGGTAGTGCGCGCGATAGGTCTCGGTGAGGTGGTCGACTGTGGTGCCGGCTGCCATCGCGTCGTCAGTGTCCCCACGCTGCGTCGAGAGCTGCGCGGGGCGCGCGGCGGACCAGGGGGCGATCACCGGCATGCCCCCGGAAACCCGTGGGCGCGGGCGCACTGCCGCGCCTGCCGCTCCCGCCGGGGCGATGGTGAATCCGAGTACCTCTGCCACGCCTGTTGGACACGCTTCCCCCCAAAAGGGTTGTACGCGCAAGGCACCGCTTGTGGCGATGCGTCAAATGCCCTCATGCGTACCAGCTCTTCCCAAGTACCCCAATTGCCCTGATACGACTGCCCTGACGCAATCGTTCCGCCACCCCAGGGCCCCGGAAGCGGTCCGCGCGTGCCGCGGGCCACCCCAGGGGGTGACCCGGAAAGACGCCGGCTACCGCCCGCCGGTTGCAGCACCGCGGGAAGCGAATGATCGAACAGAACATCAGCCCAGATCAAGTGGTCCGGACCAGCACTCCACACACGAAATCTTCACACGTCCCACAAATCATCTCGCAGGGGGGCACCCCTCCGCAGCCACTCTCCCCAACTTCCGCGTCCCTTGGGGAACCAGCCCACCGCACCGCATACTCGCCACGCCCCTTCCCCTTACTCCTCCGCGCCCCGCAGCTCCCCCGCCACCAACTCCCCGATCTGGGCCATGTTCAGGGCCGCGCCCTTGCGCAGGTTGTCACCGCACACGAAGAGCTCCAGCGCCCGGGGGTCGTCCAGCGACCGCCGGACCCGGCCCACCCACGTCGGATCCGTGCCGGCCACGTCCGACGGGGTCGGATACGCGTCCTCCGCCGGATCGTCGAACAGCACGACCCCGGGCGCGGCCGCCAGGATCTCGTGCGCCCCGGCGACCGTGACCTCGTTCTCGAAGCGCGCGTGCACGGCCATCGAGTGCGCGGTGAGCACCGGCACCCGCACACAGGTCGCGGTGACCGGCAGCTCGGGCAGCCCCAGCACCTTCCGGGACTCCTCCCGGATCGTCAGCTCCGCCGAGGACCAGCCGTCCGCCCGGAGCGCACCGGCCCACGGCACGACGTTGAGGGCGAGCGGCGCCGGGAACGGCCCGAGGGTGTCGCCGACCGCCCGCCGGACATCGCCCGGCGCGGTGCCCAGCTCCGTACCGGACACCGCCGAGAGCTGCGCCCGCAGCGTGTCGGTGCCGGCCTGCCCGGCCTCGGACGCCGCCTGGTACGAGGAGACGACCAGTTCGCTCAGCCCGTACTCGGCGTGCAGTGCGCCGAGAACGACGATCATCGACAGCGTGGTGCAGGCCGGGTTGGCGATGATGCCGCGGGGCCGGATCCGCGCCGCGCACGCGTTGACCTCGGGCACCACCAGCGGCACGTCCGGGTCCGAACGGAACGTGCCCGAATTGTCCACCGCCACCGCGCCCTTGGAGACCGCGACCGGCACCCATCGCGCGGCGACCTCGTCCGGCACGACGAACATCGCGACGTCGACGCCGTCGAAGGCTTCCTCGCTCGCCGCGAGGACCTCGGCCTCCTCACCGCGCACCGTCAGCTTGCGGCCGGCGGACCGGGGAGCGGCGATCAACCGGATCTCGCCCCAGACATCCGCCCGCTCGGAGAGGATCCCGAGCAGAACGCGGCCGACGGCACCGGTGGCGCCGACGACCGCGAGACGGGGCTTGGCGGCCGGGCGGGCCCCCGTCCCGGCCGTGTCGGCGAGGGACGGGCGGCCCGCCTCGGCCGGGATCATCGCCCGGTGCCGCCGTAGACGATCGCCTCGTCGCTCTCGCTGTCGAGACCGAAGGCGCTGTGCACCGCCTGGACGGCCTCGTTGACGTCATCGGCCCGGGTGACGACCGAGATGCGGATCTCGGAGGTCGAGATGAGCTCGATGTTCACGCCCGCGTTCGACAGCGCCTCGAAGAACGTCGCGGTCACGCCGGGGTTGGTCTTCATGCCGGCGCCGACCAGCGAGATCTTGGCGATCTGGTCGTCGTAGCGGAGCGAGTCGAAGCCGACCGCGGCGCGGGTCTTCTCCAGTGCCGCGACGGCCTTGCGGCCCTCGGCCTTCGGCAGCGTGAAGGAGATGTCCGTCAGGCCGGTGGAGGCCGCCGACACGTTCTGCACGACCATGTCGATGTTGACCTCGGAGTCGGCGATGGCACGGAAGATCCGCGCGGCCTCGCCCGGCTTGTCCGGGACCCCGACGACCGTGACCTTCGCCTCGGAGGTGTCATGCGCGACGCCCGAGATGATTGCCTGCTCCATCGGCCTGTCCCCTTGCGGTTCGTTGCTGACCCACGTGCCCCGCAGCCCCGAGAAGGACGAGCGGACGTGGATCGGGATGTTGTAACGGCGTGCGTACTCGACGCACCGGTGCAGCAGCACCTTGGAGCCGGAACTGGCCAGCTCCAGCATGTCCTCGAACGAGATCCAGTCGATCTTCCGGGCCTTCTTCACGACCCGCGGGTCGGCGGTGAAGACACCGTCCACGTCGGTGTAGATCTCGCAGACATCGGCGTTCAGGGCGGCGGCGAGCGCCACCGCGGTGGTGTCCGAACCACCGCGCCCCAGCGTCGTGATGTCCTTCTTGTCCTGGGACACACCCTGGAAGCCGGCGACGATGGCGATGTTGCCCTCGTCGACGGAGGTCTGGATGCGGCCCGGCGTGACGTCGATGATCCGCGCCTTGTTGTGCACGGAGTCGGTGATCACACCGGCCTGGCTGCCGGTGAAGGACTGCGCCTCATGGCCGAGGTTTTTGATCGCCATCGCCAGCAGGGCCATGGAGATCCGCTCTCCGGCGGTCAGCAGCATGTCGAACTCGCGCCCCGACGGGATCGGGGACACTTCCTGCGCGAGATCGATCAGCTCGTCCGTCGTGTCGCCCATCGCCGAGACCACCACGACAACCTGGTTGCCGTTCTTCTTGGCCTCGACGACTCGCTTGGCGACGCGCTTGATGCCCTCGGCATCCGCAACGGATGAGCCGCCGTACTTCTGCACGACAAGGCCCACGTGCGCTCCTCGCAACTGTCTCTGCGGGAGGGAGTCCCTCCCGGACCCCCGGACACGGGGGTACTGCGGTCGGCTCAGTCTAACGAGCGGGCGGAATCCACCCCGCTACTACCACATCGTGAGACACCGGACGCGCGTCCCGATCGACGCGCCCACCGTGGGTCGGCCTTGCGGAAGGCGCCCGATGAGCGCGCCGAACGCGGCCCGTGAACTCCGTGTCCCTCGCCGGTCCAGCGCGGTGCTCCGTCGCACCGGCTCGGCGTGCGCCTTCCCGCTCCGGCCCCGGGCACACGGAAACGTAACCCAGGTCACACCCGCATTCCGTTTTGGATACGCGGCGGCGACGACGGGTCACACGCCGTGCAGCCCCAGCGGCCCGGCGATCTCCGCCGCCATGACCCTGCCCGCCTCCTCGGCGAGCCGCTCCTCGTCCCCGGCGGCGTCGCTGTCGGTGTCCAGGCCGTCCAGCGCGTCCAGCGGCTGGTCGAGGCGTACGTGCGCGACCAGCGACTGCAGCGCCCGCAGGGTCGCCGAGGCGGTCGGGCCCCAGTTGGAGAGGTAGGAGAACTGCCACCACCACAGGGCCTCGGTGACCCGGCCCGCCCGGTAGTGCGCCAGTCCGTGCCGCAGGTCGGTGATGATGTCGGCGAGGTCGTCGGAGATCCGGGACGCCACCGGCTCGCTGCGCGGCACGTACGGATCGAAGACCTCGGAGTAGACGTCGACCGGGTCGAGCAGCCGCGCGAACCGCTCGCGCAGCTCGTCCACGTCCGGCTCCGGACCGGTGTCCGTCTCGTACCGCTCGTCGGGAACGATGTCCTCGTGCGCACCCAGCCGGCCCCCCGTGAGCAGCAGCTGGGAGATCTCCAGCAGCAGAAAGGGCACCGCGCTGTCCGGCTCGTCGCCCTTGGCGACCTCGGTCACCGCGACGATGAAGCTCTCGATCGAGTCGGAGATCGAAACGGCGAAGTCGTCCGGGTTCTGTGTCGTGTCGTGGAGCGTCGCGTCAGACATCGAGAAGTCTCCTCCCTTCGAAGGCCCGCCCGAGCGTGACCTCGTCGGCATACTCCAGATCGCCTCCGACCGGCAGCCCACTGGCCAGTCGCGTCACTTTGAGGCCCATCGGCTTGATCATGCGGGCAAGGTACGTGGCCGTGGCCTCGCCCTCCAGATTCGGGTCGGTGGCCAGGATCAGCTCGGTGACCGTGCCGTCCGCGAGCCGGGCCAGGAGTTCCCGTATCCGCAGGTCGTCGGGGCCGACGCCCTCGATCGGACTGATCGCGCCGCCGAGGACGTGGTAGCGGCCGCGGAACTCCCTCGTCCGCTCGATCGCCACGACGTCCTTGGGCTCCTCCACGACGCAGATGACCGCCGGATCGCGCCGCGGGTCAAGGCAGACCCGGCACTGCTCCTCCTGCGCGACGTTGCCGCACACGCTGCAGAACCGGACCTTCGCCTTCACCTCCATCAGCGCGTTCGCGAGCCGGCGGACATCGGTCGGCTCGGCCTGAAGAATGTGGAAGGCGATCCGCTGCGCGCTCTTGGGACCGACGCCGGGCAGCCTGCCCAACTCGTCGATCAGGTCCTGGACCACGCCTTCATACACGGAACGTCTTCTCTCTCTTCTGCCGTGCTGCGTACGCTAGTTGGCTACTCCTCAGAAAGGGAGGCCAAAGGTTCCTCAGAAGGGGAGACCGGGGATGCCGCCACCGCCGCCGCCCAGCGCCTGGGCGAGCGGGCCGAGCTTCTGCTGCTGGAGCTTCTGCGCGGTGGCGTTGGCGTCGCGGACCGCCGCGAGGACGAGGTCGGCGAGGGTCTCGGCGGTCTCCTCCGCGGAGTCGGTGTCGACCGCCTTCGGGTCGATCACCAGCCCCTGGAGCTCGCCGGAGCCCGTCACCGTCGCCTTGACCAGGCCGCCTCCCGCGGAACCCTCCACGGGCGTCTCCGCCAGCTCCTGCTGGGCGGCCGCGAGGTCCTGCTGCATCTTCTGGGCCTGCTGCAGCAGCTGCTGCATATTGGGCTGACCACCGGGGATCACGACATGACTCCTGCCGTACGACAACGTTTGTGCGGTAGCCCGAGCCTACGTGTTTCCCGCGCCCGGCGCCCTACACCGCAGGGAGGAGCACTGGTGTGCCCCGTACGCCCCTGGGACGGGCCCGGCGCCGCCGCTCCGCCCCCGCGCCGCGCGCAGCGCGTCCGCCCGGTGACGCCCCGCCACCGGCTATGCGTTGTCGAACTATTCGTTGTCGAACTCCTCCAGGACCGTCGCCCCCAGCTCGCGCACGATCAGCTCGTGCCCGCTGAGCGCGGAGTCGACGAGATCCGGGTCGTCCTCCGCCGGCATGTCGTACTCGATCGACATCGAGGACTCCGGCGCGGTGTACGAGGGCTCGGCCGCGGGCCCGCCCTGACCGCCGCCGGTGGACGGCGACGACGCCACCGCCTCGCGCGCCATCCGGGCGCCCTGGCCGCTGCCCCCGCCCGGCCCCTGCTCCGGGGCCGGGGCGCTCTGCCGGGCCGGGGCCTGCGGCGCCGACTGCTGCGGGGCACCGGACCCGCCGCCGTATCCGCCGCTCGCGCCGCCACCGAAGCCGCCCCCGCCGCCGCGGGCGCCGCCGGCCGGCGGACTGGCGCCACCGGACGGATCGACGATCGCCTCGACCCGCCACGGGAGCTGGAAGTTCTCGGCGAGGACCTCCTTGAGGACGTCCTCGCTGCCGCCGTTGGCGAAGCTGTCGCGGGCCCCGGCATTCGGGAAGCCGATCTGGAGGGTGGTGCCGTCGAAGCCGGATACCTGGGCGTTCTGGCTCAGCAGGATCCAGGTGAAGCGCCGCCGGCCCTTGACCGCGTCCAGGATCTGCGGCCAGAGCTGCCGCACCTGCGCCGCGCCCTGCGCCGCCGCGCCGGCCCCCGCCTGCCCGGACCCCGCGGCACCCCCGGCACCGGAAGCGGGCGCTCCGCCCGCCGCACCGGCCGGACCGGCCCCGGACGCGGCAGGCGCCCCGGCCCCGGACTGCCCAGCCGAGCCGCCCGGGCCGCCCGATCCACTCTGCCCGGCCTGAGCTGCCTGCCCTGCCTGCCCTGCCTGACCCGTCTGCCCGGCCGGTCCGCCCTGGCCCGGTGCCACGGCCGACGGCCAGCTTCCGGGCTGCCGCGCGGCGGCACCCTGCCCGGCGCCGGCCGCACCGGGACCACGGGTCCCACCGGGCCAGGCACCCGGCCGCGCCGCCCCGCCTTGCGAAGCGTCCGCGGGCCCGGCCGGCGCTTCCGCACCACCGGAACCCGCCGGGGCAACGGGGGCAGCAGGAGCCGCAGGAGCAGAGGGCCCCGGCCCCGCGGAGCCACCGGCGCCCGCCTCGGCCCCCGCACCCGGGCCGGGCGACGGGGCCGCGCCCGTCGTCCCCCGCACCGCGGCCCGCGCCGCGGCCGGCCCGGACGGCCCGGAGGCCGGCATCGGCGGATGTGCCTCCGCCCCCGGCGCGTACGCCACCGAGGGACCACCGGACTCCATCACGGCCCCCGCAGGACCGACGCCACCGGCCGGCCCCGGTCCGCCGCCCAGCGCCATCGCCGCCCCGCCCGCGCCGATGCCGCGCTCCAGGCGGTCCAGCCGCGCCTGCACCGACCGCTCGTCGTCATACGCCGCCGGCAGCAGCACCCGGGCGCAGATCAGCTCCAGCTGGAGCCGCGGGGAGGTCGCCCCGCGCATCTCCGTCAGCCCCGCATTGACCAGGTCCGCGGCGCGGCTCAGCTCCGCCGCCCCGAACACCGACGCCTGCGCCGTCATCCGCTCCACGACATCGGCCGGGGCATCGATCAGCCCCTTCTCTCCCGCATCCGGCACCGCCGCCAGGATCACCAGGTCCCGCAGCCGCTCCAGCAGATCGGCCACGAACCGCCGCGGATCGTTCCCGCCCTCGATGACCCGGTCCACGACCTCGAAGGCCGCCGCTCCGTCCCCCGCCGCGAACGCCTCGACGACGGCGTCCAGCAGCGAACCGTCGGTGTATCCCAGCAGCGACGTCGCCATGGCATATGTCACACCGTCCGCGCCGGCCCCGGCGAGCAGCTGGTCCATCACCGACATCGAGTCACGCACCGAGCCGGCCCCGGCCCGCACCACCAGCGGCAGCACGCCGTCCTCGACCGGGATGTCCTCCCGCCCGCAGACCTCCGCGAGGTAGTCCCGCAGAGTGCCCGGCGGCACCAGCCGGAACGGGTAGTGATGCGTCCGCGACCGGATCGTCCCGATGACCTTTTCCGGCTCGGTCGTGGCGAAGATGAACTTCAGATGCTCCGGCGGCTCCTCGACGACCTTCAGCAGGGCGTTGAAGCCCGCCGAGGTCACCATGTGCGCCTCGTCGATGATGTAGATCTTGTACCGGCTGCTGGCCGGCCCGAAGAACGCCTTCTCCCGCAGCTCACGCGCGTCGTCGACGCCACCGTGCGACGCCGCGTCGATCTCGATCACATCGATCGAGCCCCGGCCGTTCCGCGCGAGATCCACACACGACTGACACGTCCCGCACGGAGTGGGAGTGGGACCTTCCTCACAGTTCAGACAGCGCGCCAGGATCCGCGCGCTCGTCGTCTTGCCACAGCCGCGCGGCCCGCTGAACAGATACGCGTGGTTGACCCGGTTGTTCCGCAACGCCTGCTGCAGCGGGTCGGTCACGTGCTCTTGCCCGATGACCTCGGCGAAGGTCTCGGGGCGGTAGCGGCGGTACAGCGCAAGGGACGACACGCATACGACGATATCGGGCCGCACTGACAACCGACCCGCCCCCGAGCCCTCGACTCCCCTCGGGCCGGGAAACGCAAGCGCCCCTCACGCACCCGCCAGAGCCGACCTACCCTTGCTGCCTTCCGGCCCTGGGGGAGTTCAGTCAGATAGCGCCACGTGAGGGGCTGCGCCCCACATTAGCGGATCCCACCCCCTGAAAACGACCCGCACCCTCTCGCCACCCTCGCCCCGACCCCCTCCCCCGGATCATGTTCGCGAGCACTCCCCAACGTCTTGTATTGTTTGCGGCGGAGGATTCGCCTAGTGGCCTAGGGCGCACGCTTGGAAAGCGTGTTGGGGGCAACCCCTCACGAGTTCGAATCTCGTATCCTCCGCCAGTGCTCTCACCGGGCACGTTGTCGAAGGGCCCCACCGTTCGCGGTGGGGCCCTTCGACGTTCCTCAGCCGTGGCGATGAACGCCGGGGGGGGGTAGGGCCACCCCCACCCCCGTCGTCCACCGGGCGGTGGAGGGGAAGTACCACCGGCCGATGCTGTTGGGCGTGGGGGCTCCGCGGCGAGGGTCTTCGTATGAGAGAGCTACCTGTGCGCGCCGCCCGCTGGAGTGCGCTGCATCCCTGGCGCGCGATCATCGGCTGGCTGGTGTTCGTCGTGCTGTGCCTGGGCCTCGGTGCCGCGGTCGGCACCCACAACGCCACCACCGAGGACTACCGGGTCGGCGAGGCCGGCCGGGCCGAGGCGATGGCCTCCGAAGGGCACCTGGAGCGCAGGCCCACCGAGCAGGTGCTGGTCTCAGCCCGGTCCGGTGCCCTGGACCGGCCGGCCGCCGAGGCCGCCGCGCGGGACGTCGCCGCCCGGATGGCGAGGCTGCCCGAGGTCGAGAGCGTGGCCGCGCCGCGTATCGCCCGCGACGGTCAGGCCGTCATGGTCGAAGTCGCCATGCGGGGGCCGGAGTTGGAGGCCCGTAAGCATGTCGGTCCGCTGTGGGCGCAGACCACGGCGGCGCAGCGGAGCCATCCCGCTCTGCTGGTGGAGGAGACCGGAGGCCCCTCCATCAGCAAGGGTGTGGATGCTCAGCGCGGCGATGACCTGGCGCTCTCCGAGGCGATCACCCTGCCCGCCACCCTGATCACCCTGCTGCTGGCGTTCGGCTCTCTCGTGATGGCCACCGTGCCGCTGCTGCTGGCGCTTTCGTCGATCGCCGCGGCCATGGGTCTGTCCATGGTGGCCTCGCACCTTTTGCCCGACGCCGGGGTCGGCACCAACGTCATCATTCTGATCGGCCTCGCGGTGGGCGTCGACTACACGCTCTTCTACCTCAAGCGGGAACGGGAGGAACGGGCGCGCTCCGCCGGCCGGCTCGGCCCCGAGGCGGTGGTGGAGCTGGCCGCGGCGACCTCGGGACGCGCGGTCGTGGTCTCCGGGCTCGCGGTGGTCGTCTCGACGGCCACCCTGTATCTGGCCTCCGACGTCATCTTCTCCTCGCTGGCGACCGGCACCATCGTCGTCGTGCTGGTCGCCGTGGCCAGTTCGCTGACGGTACTGCCCGCGCTGCTGGTCAAGGCCGGGCAGCGGGCGCAGCGCAGGGCGGAGCGCGGGGAGGCCCGCCGGGCGGACGGTACGCGCCGGCCGCGGAGCCGCCGGGCGCGGCGGATGCGGACGGGCGGGACGGGCCGGATGCGGACGGGCGGGACCGGCCGGATGCGGACGGGCGGGACCGGCCGGGGGTGGGCGGCGCTGACCCGTCCCGCGAGCAGCCACCCGGTACTCACCCTGGGTGTCTCCGTGCTGCTCCTGCTGGGCCTGGCCGCCCCGCTGGCGGGGCTGAAGCTGGTCGAGATGAGCCGCGACACCCACTCCCGCGCCGTCCCCGCGATGCGGACCTACGACCGGCTGAACGCGGCCTTCCCTGAGCACCGGGTCCTGCATCAGGTCGTGGTGCGCGCCCGGCCGGACCGAGCCGGTGAAGTGGCCGCCGCGCTCCGGGAACTCGGCCGCCGCGCACAGGCCGACCCGCTGTTCACCGGCCGGCCCCGGCTGCGCACGTCGGACGACCACCGCATCGGCGTGCTGGAGCTGTCCGTCCCGTATCCGGGCAACTCCGACCAGGCGCGGCGGTCCCTCGCCCACCTCCGGAACGCCTACCTGCCCGCCACCGTCGGCCGGATACCCGGCGCCGAGACCGGGGTGACCGGCGACGTCGCCCGGACCACCGACTACCCCGCCCACCAGACCGCCAGGCTGCCGCTGGTCATCGGCGCGCTGCTGCTGGTCACCTTCGTCATGACGGCGCTGGCCTTCCGCTCGGTGGTGCTCGGGCTGCTCGGCGTCGTGCTCAACCTGCTCTCCGCCGCCGGCGCGCTGGGGCTGCTGGTCCTGGTCTTCCAGGGCACCTGGGCCGAGGGCCTGCTGGGCTTCCACTCCACCGGATCGATCGGCTCCCGGGTACCGCTGTTCCTGTTCGTGATCCTCTTCGGGCTGTCGATGGACTATCAGGTGTTCGTGGTCAGCCGGATCAGGGAGGCCGTCCTGAGCGGCGTACCGACACGCAGGGCCGTGGTCGACGGGATCGGCGGCTCCGCCGCGGTGGTGACCAGCGCCGCGGTGGTGATGGTGACGGTCTTCGCCGGCTTCGTCTTCCTGCACCTCATCGAGATGAAGCAGATCGGTTTCGTGCTGGCGGCAGCGGTGCTGCTGGACGCCTTCGTCATCCGGATCATGGTGCTGCCGGCGGCCATGACGCTCCTCGGCGAGGCGAGTTGGTGGCCCGGGCGCGGAGTACCGCGCAGGCGGCGGCCCGCGGTGGCGGCGGTCCACGTAGGTTGACCACCATGATCCGCTTGACCGCCATGATCCGTTGGTCGAGGGCCGAACGCAGCCTGGACTCCCGGCGCCCCGACCCCCTCGGCGGCCCGGCCCCCGGCCACCCCGCCGACCCGTTCCGGGCCCGGACCCTGCGCCGGTGGAACGCGGTCTGCTGGGTCCTGTTCGGCGCGCTCTTCGCCGGTCTCACCCTGACCGGGAGCCAGGGCGGGCAGACGTACGCGGCGGTGGCTCTGCTGGGCTGTGTGACGCTCAGCTACGCGGTCCTCCACCGCTTCCCCGCCAACCCCGTCCTGCGCCCGTACACCTATCTGTCGGTGCTGGTCCTGGCGCTCGGCGGGTGCGCGTACTTCTGGAGCGGCTATGCGGCGCTGTTCATCGTGACGCTGCCGCACTTCTGGCTGTTCGGCCGGACGGTACGGGCCTCGCTGGCCTTCACCGGGCTCGCCACCGTCTCCACGCTGACCGGGAGCTGGCTGCGGAAGGGCTGGAGCGCGGAGTTCCTCGGTTCCACGCTCGTCTCCACGCTCATCGTGGTCGCCGCCAGCATCCTGATCGGGCTGTGGATCCACTCGGTCGTCGAGCAGAGCGGTGAACGCGCCCGGCTGATCGAGGAGTTGGAGCGGACCCAGGCCCGGCTGTCCGAGGCGCACCAGCGCCAGGGCGCCGCCGACGAGCGCGAGCGGATGGCGCGGGAGATCCACGACACCCTCGCGCAGGGCTTCGCGTCCATCATCGTCCTGGCCGAGGCGGCCCGGGCGGGACTGGCCACCGATCCGGACCGGAGCACCCAGCAGCTGCGGTCGATCGAGAGCACGGCGCGCGAGAACCTCGCCGAGGCGCGCGAGCTGGTCGGCTCCGGGCAGCGGAGCCGGGTGGCCGCGGGCTCGGTGGCGCACACGCTGCGCCGGACCCTGGACCGGTTCGGGGAGGACACCGGGCTCACCGTCGACGCGGAACTGGCCGACCCGGAGTGCGACCAGCGGACCAGGATCGCGTTGCTGCGCTGTCTGCAGGAGTCGCTGGCCAATGTCCGTAAGCACGCGGCGGCTTCCACGGTGAGCGTGGTGCTGGCGCGCCGGCCGTTCGGCGTCGAGCTGGAAATCACCGATGACGGGCGGGGGTTCGTGGTCGGGGAGGCACCGGGGTTCGGCCTCGACGGGATGCGCAAGCGCCTCGCCGAGCTGGGCGGGCAGCTCACCGTCACCAGCTCGGTCGGCGACGGTACCCGTGTGCTCGCGATGATTCCCACGGAGCCGACTCCCAGGAACGGAAGGTGACGGCATGACCGGCGAAACGACCCGCCGAACGCTTCGCGTCATCGTGGTCGACGACCATACGGTGATGCGCGCCGGCGTCATCGCCCTGCTCGCCGCCGAACCGGGCATCGAGATCGTCGGCGAGGCGGCCGACGGCCGCGCGGCACTCGAACTCGTCGACCACCACACCCCCGACGTCGCCCTGGTCGACCTGCGCATGCCGGTACTCGACGGGGTCGCGACCACGACCGAGATCGTCGCCCGGCACCCGCGGACCCGGGTGCTGATCCTGACGACCTACGACACGGACGCCGACATCGAGCGCGGGGTCGAGGCCGGTGCCATCGGATACCTGCTCAAGGACACCACCCGCGAGCAACTGGCCGACGCCATCCGGGCGGCGGCCCGCGGTGAGACGGTGCTCGCCCCGCGGGTGGCCGAGAGACTCGTCGCCAAGATGCGCCGGCCCGCACCGGTGCCGCTCACCGCCCGGGAGGCCGAAGTGCTGAACGCGGTCGCCGACGGGCTCACCAACGCCGAGATCGGCAGGCGGCTCGTCATCGCCGAGGCCACCGTGAAGACCCATCTGCTGCGGCTCTTCGCCAAGCTCGACGTCGACGACCGCACCCGCGCGGTGGTCGTCGCCCTGGAACGCGGCCTCCTGCACCGCACGCCCGGGTAGCCGGCCGTTTCACGGTTTGAGGGACTTGCCGAGGGCGCCGACGTAGTTGCCGGGATGCGTCGCGGACTGTTGCCGGGTGACCGGTCCCCAGTCCCAATTGAGGCTGGCCGAATGCCTGTTACCGGGCAGGGTGATATCTACCTTGTCGGGCTTGATGGCGTATTTCAGTTCGTCCTTGCTGATCGCGCTGAGGAAGACGATGGTGAACGTCGTGTGGGTGCCCGGGGCGATCGTGACCGTCTCCGGCTTGGTCCGGGGGGTTTCCCGCAAGCTCTCGGTGTCGTGTCCCGCCTTGGCCTTGAGAGTGACCTTCGGATAGCCGCGGAGCGTGCACGACGTGTTGCCCTTGTTGTGCACGCGGACAATGGCGGTGTCCTGATTGCCGGTACCGCCTTTCTTCGCGGTGCCGCCGGCCCAGGACAGCATGAGGTCCTGGACGGAGCAGGTGTGCGGTGCGGCGGCCGGGGTTCCGGCGTGCGGCGTGCCGACCGCGGGCAGGGCGAGGACCGCCGCGGCGGTCACGACTCCGAGGTGACGGTGTTGGCAGAGCATGGTTCACCTCCGATGGCCTGGCGTACCGGGGCAGCCAGGCGACCTTCAACGGATGCGCAGCTCATGTGCGCGACGGGCGAACCGTACGGCCTCCCACCAGCCTCCTCCGGTCCCCGGGATTTCGCATCCGGGCCCAACACCCTTGATCAACTCTGGTCGATGAGGGTCTGGACGCCATCGAGGATGCGGTCGAGGCCGAACTCCAGGGGGTCGGTGGTGTCGGGGGCGAAGGCGCCCGCGGCGATGGCGCGGGTCAGCGTGGGGAAGCGGTCGGCATGCCGGTCGAGCAGTTCGCCGGTGAGGTGGTTCCACTCCCGGCTGTGCTCCTCGTCGAAGTCGAGCAACTGCTGGACATGGGTGCGCACGAAGCCGGCGACGAGAACGAAGACCCGGTGCTGCCGGCCGGCCGTGAGGCCGGTGGGCTCCAGCGCCGCGAACGCCGCGTCCAGCCAGGCGAGTTGGTTCGGCCCCATGACCTGGCGGCGCATCGCGGTGGCCGCCAGCAGCCAGGGGTGGGACCGATGGACGCGCTCGGACCGGCGGGCCCATTCGACGATCCGTGGCCGCCAGCCACTGCCTGCCGCCGACAGATCGGGCGCCTCGGCGAGGACCGACTCGACCATCAACTCGACCAGTTCGGCCTTGCCCGGGACATAGCGGTACAGCGCCATCGCCGACACACCGAACTCGGCGGCGACCTTGCTCATGGAGACGGCCGCCAGACCCTCGGCGTCGGCGAGGGCCACGGCGGCCTCGGCGATCCGCCGGGGGGTCAGGCTCGGCTTGGGACCGCGGGTCGGCTGCCCCTGCTCCCCCCACAGCAGCGCGATGCTCGCGCGCAGGTCACGTGCCTTCTCCTTGGCCATGCAGCCCTCCCTCTCGACGGCGGTCGGCCGTGCCGGGCCGGCGGACCGTTGACACCGGCACCGTTGACGCCGACATCAACTGTATATACCGTAAACGATATCGAAAACTGCTGACGCCATAAACAGTTGGGGGAACCGCCATGCTCACCGCCCTTCTCACTGCCTCCGCCGCCGCCCTGGCCGCGCCCGTCGCCGGCCTGCTGGGCTACCGTCAGGCCAAGCGCGCCGCGCACGCCAAGCGGCTGCTCATCACCACCCCGAACGGCATCGACGAGTCCGGGTTCGTCCGCATCGGCGGTATCGACCAGTGGGTCTCCGTCCGCGGGGAGGACCGGCGCAACCCCGTGATCCTGGAGATCCTGGGCGGCCCCGGTGCGTCCAACCTGATCTTCATCCCCCGCACCCGCGACTGGGAGCGGCACTTCACGATCGTGCGCTGGGACATGCGCGGGGCCGGCAACACCTTCGCCGCCACCGGCCCCGCCGGCCAGGGCGAGATGAGCCTGGACCGGCTCCACCGCGACGCCCTGGAGGTCACCGAGCACGTCCGCGCCCGGCTCGGCGCCGAGAAGGTCCTGCTGGTCGCCAACTCCTTCGGCACCGTCCTCGGCCTGCGCCTGGCCCGCAACCACCCCGAGCTGTACTCCGCCTATGTCGGCACCGACCAGAACATCGTCGCCGGCGGGCGCGAACACTCCGCCTACCACGCACTCGTGGCACGCCTCCGGCAGGCGGACAAGAAGAAGGAGCTGGCCGCCGTCCTCGCCATGGGTGCCGACAAGTCGGCATGGAGTGTCGAGCAGCAGTCGCGGTACAACAAGCTCGTCCTCACCACCGACCCGCTGTCCTACGACACCATGAAGACCGTGGTGATCCGCTCACTGTGGTTCTCGCCGCTGCACACCCTGCGTGGCCTGCGCGCCTATCTGAAGGCCATGACCTTCTCCGAGCCGCTCGCGCGCCAAGCCGTCACGATCGACGAGTGGGCCGAAGGCACCACGTTCCCACTCCCCTTCTTCGTCTTCCAGGGCGACGGCGACGTCCTCACCCCGCCCGAGCCGGCCCGCCGGTTCTTCGACGACGTGACCGCCCCCGTGAAGGACTTCGCACTCATCCGGAACGCCGGCCACTTCGCGTCCTTCCGCCACCCCGACCAGTTCCTCGACCTGATGCTCACCAAGGTCCGGCCGGCCCTCACCGCCAGCGAGCCACTCGCCCGGTGACACGTCGCCCGGCACCCGCGGACCGACGGCTTCAGTCCGCGTCCGGCTGGCATCGGGGGCACCAGACCGTGCCGCGGCCGGACATGCGGGTGCGGCGCAGCGGGTGGCCGCAGCGCGGGCAGTGCGGGTCGGGGTCGTCGCGGCGGCCGGTGAGCCAGGAGTCGCGGGGCGGGACGCGGCCGGCGGTCACCGAGGAACGCAGGGTGCGGCGCATGTGGGTGTGGAGGTCGCGAAGGTCGGCCTCGGTGAGGTCGCCGGCCCGTGTGGCGGGGTGCAGCCGTGCGCGCCACAGGATCTCGTCGGCGAGCAGGTTGCCGAGTCCGGCCAGGACCGACTGGTCGGTGAGGGCGGTCTTGATCCTGCCGCGGCGCGACGAGAGCGCGGCCTGGAACTCCTTCCGTTCCACCGTCATCGCGTCGGGGCCCTGGCGGTCCAGCATCCGCTCGACCTGGGAGTCGTCATCGGCCAGCCAGAGGCCCTGGAGCTTGCGCTGGTCGCGGAAACGGAGCTGGCGGCCGCCGCTCACGGTGAACAGGACGCGGTCATGGGCCCCGGTCTCGTCGTCGGGGTGGGCACAGACCAGTTGTCCGGTCATGCCGAAGTGCAGCAGGAGGGTGGGGCCGTCGGAGGCGGTGCGGGCGAGGAGCCATTTGCCGTGCCGCCGCGGGGCGGCGAAGCGCCGGCCCTCCAGCGCGTCCCGCAGCCGCCGGACGCTCGTACCGTGCAGCACGCCCGCGTCACGTACGTCGACACGGCGGATCACCCTGCCCTTGACGCAGGATTCCAGCACCCTCCGGAACCCTTCGACGTCCGGCAGCTCGGGCATGGCGGCCTCCTCGGTGCGGTGTCGTCGCCGGTCGTCGGCGGCCTTTGCGTCGCCGGTCTCATGTCGCCGGTCTCCTTCAGTTTGAGGTCGTAGCCTGGCCGGGGAGCCGGTGGAACGCGGAACGGTGCGCGGTAAACGGTGGACGGTGAGCGGTGATGGCAGCGGCGTACGAGCGGATCGCGGACGAGCTTCGCGCGGCCATCCGCGCGGGGCGACCGGCGCCCGGTGAACGTCTGCCGGCCGAGACGGAGCTCGCCGAGCGGTTCGGCCGGAGCGTGCCGACCGTCCGGGAGGCGCTCCGCGCGCTGCGGGACGAGGGCCTGATCGAGCGGCGGCGCGGCATCGGCACCTTCGTCCGCCGCCCGCGCACCCTCGCCCGGCGCAGCAACCTCCGCCACCAGTGGGAGAAGGACCGGGCCCGCGCGCCCCGGGAGCAGCGCGCGCGGGCCGGGGCGACCGAGCACGACACCGGCCTGGAGTCCGGGGAACTCGTCTTCCACGCCCGTTACCGCGAGTGCGCGGCCGACGCGGACCTGGCCGGGATCTTCGGCGTCCCCGAGGGCACCGTGCTCCTCGAACGCGCCTACCGCACGCGGTGCGCCGCCGAGAGCGCCCCCTTCAGCCTGGTGACCTCGTACCTCGTCCGCGAGATGGTCGCGGGGAATCCCGAGCTGCTGGACGCGGCCAAGGAGCCGTGGCCCGGGGGCTCGCAGAGCCAGCTCCATTCCGTCGGCATCGAGCTGGACCGGGTCGAGGAGCGGGTCACCGCCCGTCCGCCGACGCATGAGGAGGCCGAGGAGCTGGAGCTGCCGCCCGGCACGTCCGTGCTGGTGCTGCGCAAGATCTCCTACGACACCGACGGCCGCGCCGTGGACGTCGCCGATCTCGTCCTGCCCGGCGACCGCACGGAGCTGCGGTTCACAACTCCCCTGGAAAGGTGGTGAGCCGTGCGCCGGCGCATCCTCGTCGTCACGGCCGTCCATGCCCCCTCCGCGCGATTCCTGCCGGAGGCGTACGCGTCGCTCTGCCGGCAGGAGCTGCCCGACGGGTGGGAGTGGCACTGGGCCGTCCAGGAGGACGGCAGGAGCGCGGAGGTCGCTCCGTACCTTCCGGAGGACGACCCGCGGGTGACGTTCGGCCAGGGACGGCCCGGCGGACCGGCTGTCGCCCGCAACATCGCCCTCGCGCAGACAGCGGGCGAGGCGGACGAGTACGAGCACGAGTACGTCAAAGTCCTGGACGCCGACGACCAGTTGGCGCCCGGTGCGCTCGCCCGCGACCTGGCCGCCCTCGAAGGCGACCCCGGCATCGGCTGGGCGGCCTCACGCGTCCTCGACCTGCTGCCGGACGGCTCCACCGTCGGTTTCGCCGGGGAACCGGAGAACGGACCGATCGAGTGCGGCGCCATCCTGGACTACTGGGCGGCGCACGACTTCTCTGCGCAGGTCCACCCCGCGTCCCTCTTCGCCCGCCGCGCTCTGCTGCTGGCCCTGGGGGGCTGGATGGCCCTGCCGGCCTCCGAGGACACCGGGCTGCTGCTGGCGCTGAACGCCACCAGCCGTGGCTGGTTCTCCTCGGAGGTGGGGCTCCTCTACCGGAAGTGGCCCGGCCAGTTGACCGGTCAGGCGTCGCACCTCGAAGCCGCCGAGCGCGCCGCCCGTATGGCGGTCATCGAGGCCCGGGCCCGCGCGCTGGCCCGCTTCCGGTGGAGCTACCCGGCCGTTACCCGGCCGCGGAGGGATGACGGGTGACGGGTGACCGGGTGACGCGTGACGTCCGCTCGCGGTCGAAGGGCAGGTCCAGCATGCGGATGGCGTTTCCGCGGAGCAGTTTGTAGGCAATGTCGGCGGGGAGATGGCCGACGTGGTCGGCGGCCACGTCCTTGGTGTGCGGCCAGGTCGAGTCGACGTGCGGGTAGTCCGTCTCGAAGGTCGCGTTGTCGACGCCCACCGTCCCGATCGCCTCGATGCCGTGCTTGTCGCGGAAGAAGCAGCAGAAGATCTGGCGGTAGTAGTACGTCGACGGCGGCTCGGGAATCAGGCCCTTCACCCCGCCCCACGCCCGGTGCTCCTCCCAGACGTCGTCGGCCCGCTCCAGGGCGTACGGAATCCAGCCCATCTGGCCCTCGCTGTAGGCGAGTTTCAGCCGGGGGAACTTCACCAGTACCCCGCTGAAGAGGAAGTCCATCATCGAGGCCATCGCGTTGTTGAAGCTCAGCGACGCCTGGACGGCCGGCGGGGCGTCCGGGGAGGCCGCCGGCATCTGCGACGACGATCCGATGTGCATGTTCACCACTGTCCCGGTCTCCTCGCAGGCCGCGAAGAACGGGTCCCAGTAGCCGGAGTGGATGGACGGCAGGCCCAGGTAGGTGGGGATCTCGCTGAAGGTGACCGCCCGGACGCCGCGCGCGGCATTGCGCCTGATCTCGGCCACGGCGAGATCGATGTCCCACAGGGGGATCAGGCACAGCGGGATCAGCCGGCCGCCGCTGTCGCCGCACCACTCCTCCACCATCCAGTCGTTGTAGGCCCGGACGCAGGCCAGCCCGACCTCCTTGTCGTCGGCCTCGGCGAAGGTCTGGCCGCAGAACCGCGGGAAGGTCGGGAAGCAGAGCGACGCCTCGACGTGGTTGACGTCCATGTCCGCCAGGCGGGCCTTGGGGTCCCAGCAGCCGCGCCGCATCTGGTCCCGGGTGATGCCGTCGAGCGTCATCTCGTCGCGGGAGAAGCCGACGGCCGCGATGATGCGCTTGTACGGGAAGAGCCGGCCCTCGTACTCCCACCAGTCGGTGATCTGGCCCTCAGGGTCGGTGGTGAAGCGGTACTTCCCGCCGACGTAAGCCAGTTCACCGATGCCGGCGGTGAGCGGTTTCGGGCCGCGGTCCCGGTACTTCCGCGGGAGCCAGGTCTCGAAGAGGTGGGCCGGCTCGATCACGTGGTCGTCCACGCTGATGATCCGCGGAAGCTCCGCCGTTCCACCGTTGCCGCCATTGCCGCCATTGCCGCCATTGCCGCCATTGCCGCCATTGCCGCTGGTCATGGTCTACCCCCACTGCCGCTTGCGGAGATCTGACGCCCCGTCAGTTCGGAGGTTAGGAGTTCACCCTCGCAACCACAAGGGACATCGGGAAACTCGACCCCTTGCGCTCTCCGGCACCTTCGGCTGAACTGACGGGCCATCAGATAGGGCTGACTGTCGCCGAACGAGAGGGGCGGTTCGCATGCGGACGATCTGGCTCAACGGTGCCGAATGGCTCGCGGTGCTCCGTATCGGCCTCGGCCTGTGGTGGCTGGAGAGCTGGCGCCACAAGGACAAGAAGAGCTGGTTCGCCGGCGGCGGCATCACCTGGGCGGCGGGCATCGCGGCCGAACACCGCTGGCCCGCGGTCCGGAAGGGCTTCGACCGCATCGTCCGGCCCCGCCCACGGCTGATGGCCTACGTCGTCGCCTACGCGGAACTGGCGCTCGGGCTCGGCCTGATCGTCGGGCTGCTGACACCCGTCGCCCTGGCCGCGGGCCTGCTGCTCAACCTCATCTACCTGGTGCTGATGATCCACGACTGGGGCGAGCAGGGGCAGAACCTGATGATGGCGCTGATCTCCGCGACCGGGCTCTTCACCATGTGCTGGCAGGACTGGTCGCTGGACAGGGTCCTGGGGCTGTTTGTTTAGCGGCGGCGGGAGCCGGGGGAGACAAGGGACTCCGGGGAGGCGTCAGTTGGTGAGGGTGATGCGGAAGACCGGGTGCTTGTGCGCGATGCGCAACAGGGCCTCGTCGGAGGAATCCGGGCCGACCCCGTCGAAGAAGGCGCCGACCTCCGCCTTCCAGCGCTTGAGGTAGGCGCGCAGCAACTCGGGCTTCTCGGCGTCCGGGACCTCGACGGCGGTGAACACCTGCGCCGTCCGCCCCAGGCGGAGTTCGCCGCCGCCCGCCGCGCGCATGTTGTGGGTCCACTGGACGTGACCGCGCGCCGCGACGAGGTACTGCCGGCCGTCCACGGTGAGCGGGTTCACCGGGGTACGGCGCCACTCGCCGCTCTTGCGGCCGCGAACCGCCAACTCCTGGGAGCCGAAGACGCTGATGCCGCGCCGGGTGAACCAGGCGACGAGCCGGTTCATCACGTGGACGGTCACCCAGCCCGGCTTGACGACGTGCGTCCGGGTGGCCGCATGCTTGCTGGTTTCCGCGTTCATGGGGAGCCTCCGGTGGCGACAGGGCAGAAGGACAGGAAACGCAAGAGCAGTGCTCTCGATACGGATCAGTGTGCACGCGATTGACCGCCGAAGCAAGAGCAGTGCTCTCGATATTGGTCAGTGCTTCTGCGGCTGGCAGACTGGAGCGTATGAGCGCCATCCAGGGAGCGCGGGAACGCGCACGCAGGGAAGTCACCGCGGCCATCAAGGACGAGGCCCGCCGTCAGCTCGCCACCGAGGGGGCGGCCAAGCTGTCGCTACGGGCCGTCGCCCGCGAACTCGGGATGGTTTCCTCCGCGCTGTACCGGTACTTCCCCAGCCGCGACGACCTGCTCACGGCGCTGATCATCGACGCCTACGACGCCGTGGGCGAGGCGGCCGAGCGCGCCCTCGCCAAGGCCGGCGCCGCGCCCGTCGCCCGGTGGACGGCGATCTGCCACGCGGTCCGCCGCTGGGCGCTCGCGCATCCGCACGAGTACGCGCTGATCTACGGATCGCCCGTTCCCGGCTACGCCGCGCCCCAGGACACCACCGCCGCCGCGGCCCGCGTCGGACTCGCGCTGATCGCGGTGGTCGAGGACGCCCGTCCAATCGGCGACACCCCGGTATCGGCGCCGGCCGGCCCGCCGCTCCCGCAGGAGGTCCTGGACGACGCCGAGCGGCTCCGCAAGACGCTCGATGTGCGGCTGCCCGCGCCCGTCCTGGCGGAGGCCGCCGCGGCCTGGGCCGAGCTCTTCGGGCTGGTGAGCTTCGAGGTCTTCGGCCAGTTCAACCGGGTGATCGAGGCCCGCGAGGCGTTCTTCGAGCACGCCGTCACCCGGCTCGCCCGGAGTGTCGGCCTCGGGGACGGCGAGGGGTAGCCGCCGCACCACGCCCGTACGCCGCACGTTGCACGAGTCCCGGCACCGCGCGCCCTCAGCTTCCTCGGCCCTCGAACAGCTCCGCGTACAAGCCGCCCCGGGCGAGGAGTTCGGGGTGGGTGCCCGATTCGGCGAGGCGGCCCTCGTCGAGGACGAGGATGTGGTCGGCGGTGGCGGCGAGATCGAGATCGTGGGTGATCACGAGGGTGGTGCGGCCGGCGGCGAGGCGGTGGAGGGGGCCGAGGATGCGCTGCGCGGCGAGGGTGTCGAGGCCGGTGGTGGGCTCGTCGAGGATGAGGACCGGGGCATCGCGGAGCATCGCGCGGGCGATGGCGACCCGTTGCAGCTGGCCGCCGGAGAGGGCGGCGGTGGAGGGGGCGATGACCGTGTCGTAGCCGTCCGGGAGGGCGGTGATGAAGGAGTGGGCGTCGGCGGCCTGGGCGGCCAGTACGACCTCGCGGTGGGTGGGGACGGGATGCTCGCGGCCGCAGGCGATGTTCTCGGCGATGGTGTCGTGGAGGACGAGGGTCTGCTGCGGGAGCAGGGTGATGTTGCGGCGCAGGTCGGCGAGGGAGAGACGGTCGACCGGGATGCCGTCGAGGCGGATGGTGCCGGCGTCCGGGTCGTAGAAGCGCAGCAGGAGGGCGGCGAGGGTGGACTTGCCGGCGCCGCTGGGGCCGGTGACGACGAGGAACGCGCCGGAGTGCGCGGTGAAGGAGAGCGCGGCCAGGGCGTGCTGGTCGGGGGCGGCGTTGGGGTAGCGGAAGGTGACGCCGTGCACGGTGAGTTCGCCGCGGGCGCGGTGCGGGAACGGTGTGGTGCGGGAGGGGGGCGGGTCGGTGACGGCGGGGCGGGCGTCGAGGATCTCCAGCAGGCGGTCGGCGGCGGCGGTGGCCGCGGTGGCGGTCAGTCCGAGCTGGCCCAGGGAGCGGATGGGCGGGTAGAGGTAGCCGATGAAGGCGGCGAAGGCGAGAAGCTGGCCGAGGGTCATCCGGCCGGCCGAGATCTCCCAGGCGCCGAGGCCGATGATGGCCAGCACGCAGAGGGTCTCCAGCACCTCGACGAGCTGCACGTAGAGGGCGTTGAGGCGGGCGCTGACGACGGAGGCGCGCAGCCAGCGGAGGGCCACCCCGCTCAGGCGGGCCTCCTCGTCGCGCTGGCGGTTGTACGCCTGGGTGAGGACGACGTTGACCAGCGTCTCCTCGACGACGGAGGTGAGGGCGCCGTCAGCCGCCCGCAGCCGGCGGGAGACCACGCGCAGCCGGCCGGTGAAACGGCGGGTCGCGGCGTAGAAGACCGGGGCGGCGACGAAAGTGGCCAGCGCCAGTTCCCAGCGCAGCCAGAGCGCGGCGGCGCCGTAGAAGAGCACGCTGAACAGGGCCGTGCAGGCGCTCACCAGGCCGCTGACCACGAGGCGTTCGATGGCGTCGACGTCGCCGGTCAGTCGTTCCACGAGGTCGCCGCGGCGGTTGCGCTGGAAGAAGTGCGGCGGGAGGGTCTGGAGGTGGATGAAGACGCGGGCCCGCAGGCGCAGCAGGAAGCGTTCCGCGGTCCAGGCCGCGAGGGAGCTGCCCAGGTAGCCCACCACCGCGCCGGTGACCGCGACGGCGAGCCAGGTGCCGGCCGGGTCCCAGAAGGCGCTGACCGAGCCCCTGGCGAGGGCCTGGTCGGTGAGTTGGGCGAAGAGCAGGATGGTGACCGTTTCGGCGAGGGCCGCGATGACCGCGAGCACCCCCACCAGCAGCATCCAGCGGCGGTCGCCCCGGGTCAGGGGCCAGAAGCGGTGGAACGCCTCCACGGGCCCGACGTGGCGGGTCAGGATGGGGGCGTCGGTGGCGAGTTGGGGGCGGTTCGGCTGCGGGTGCGATTGCCGTTGCGGTTGCGGTTGCGGTTGCGGTTGCGGTTGCGGTTGCGGTTGCGGTCCAGGGTGCGGCTCTGGTGCCGGCCCGGCCGATTCCGGGACGGCATACGGGCGTTCTCTACGCAGATCCATGGTCGCCACGTGCGGTGCGGGCCGTTGAAGAGCGAGGACGGCAGCCCACGAGGCCGGCTCGCGTCACACTCGCGAGCCCGCCTCGGGCTGCTCATCAGGCCCGTGCGCCCGAATCACATGTCTGTTGATCGTCAGTGGTCGCCAATGGTCGTCAGCTGCCGTTCACGGCCCATGAAAAGGGCCGACGGCGCGACAACACCGTGGCCACTACTTGATGAAGAAGCCGAAGCCACGGCCGCCACCGCGTCCACCGAATCCGAAGAATCCGTAGTCGCCGCGTCCGTAGCCACGTCCGTAACCGCGTCCGTAGTCGTCGTCGTAGTCCCAGTCACCACCGTGGCCGTGACCGTGGCCACCACCGCCGCACGAACGGTTGCGGGGGAAGAATGCCTTGAAGGTCATCTTCGCCTCCAGAGAATCGGGCTTCGCCGCGGCCTGCCCGGACCGTGCTCTGTATGGCGATTCGGCGCGTTCCCGTCGGGGCGTTCCCTGCGGTCCGTTCCGGCTGAACGTTCCGGCCGCGACACCACCGACCCTACGACTCACCCTCCATCCCAACAAGGGCATTGTGTGAAAATTCAGGCAAAACGAGAAAGTCACCGTGGGTGGAATGACGGTCGCTCATGGTCACTTGAGCCGCCATGAGCATCGGCAGCCATGAGCATCGGCAATGTCATCGACGATGCCATCGGCAACGTCATCCGCCCCCCGAGGTGTTTCACGTGAAACACCCACCTTCTCCATCGAGTTGACGACATCAGGTTGGCGAATGAACCACTGTTTCACGTGAAACACCCGCCGCTTCACGGGAGTTGCGACCCTCCCCCTCCCCCTGCTGTCCCTGCTCCGCCCAGATGATCTTCCCGTTGGCCGTGTAGCGGGTGCCCCAGCGGCGGGTGAGCTGGGCGACGATCAGCAGCCCGCGGCCGCCCTCGTCCGTGGTGCGGGCGTGCCGCAGATGCGGGGCGGTGCTTCCGGTGTCGGAGACCTCGCAGATCAGGGCGGCGTCCTGGCGGATCAGACGCAGGGTGATCGGGCCGCTGCCGTGCCGTATGGCGTTGGTGACGAGTTCGCTGACGACCAGCTCCGTGGTGAACCGCAGCGCCTCCAGCCCCCACGCCGACAGCTGCCGCCCGACGAGGTTGCGGGCGCCGGCGACCGCGGCCGGATCGGTGGCCAGGTCCCAGGAGGCGACCTGGCCGGCGTCCAGGGCGTGCGTCCGGGCCAGCAGCAGCGCGGCGTCGTCGGACGGCGGGCCGGTCAGCAGCGCCGAGACGACGTTTCCGCCGATCTCCTGGAGCGTCGTGCCGGGCTCGGCCAGGGCGCGGCTCAGCCGGGCCATGCCCACCCCGATGTCCCGGTCGGCGGTCTCCACAAGGCCGTTGGTGTAGAGCGCCAGCAGACTGCCCTCGGCCAGCTCCAGTTCGACCGCTTCGAAGGGCAGCGCGCCCAGGCCGAGCGGCGGCCCGGCGGGCAGGTCCGGGAACTGCACGGTGCCGTCCGGGGCGAGCACGGCGGGCGGCAGATGGCCGGCGCGGGCCATCGTGCAGACCCGGCTGACCGGGTCGTACACCGCGTACAGACACGTGGCGCCCATGAACCCGGCGGAGGAGGCGGCCGCGCCCTCCTCGCCGCCCGCGCCGCCGTCCCGGCGGGTCTCCATCAGCCCGATCACCAAATCGTCGAGGCGGGCGAGGAGTTCGTCCGGCGGCAGGTCCAGGTTGGCCAGCGTGCGGACCGCGGTGCGCAGCCGGCCCATGGTGGCCGCGGCGTCGATGCCGTGCCCGACGACGTCCCCGACGACCAGCGCCACCCGCGCCCCGGACAGCGGGATCACATCGAACCAGTCGCCGCCCACCCCACTCGGGGCGTCCGCCGGGAAGTACCACGACGCCACGTCCAGCGCCGCGCCGCCGGCCAGCGCGTGCGGCAGCAGGTTGCGCTGCATCAGCCGGGCCGCGGTGCGCTCGCGGGTGAAGCGCCGCGCGTTGTCCAGGCACACCGCGGCGCGGGCGACCAGCTCCTCGGCGAGCCGCACATCGTCCGCCCCGAAGGGCCCCAGCCGCCGGGACCGGACGAAGGTCGCCGCGCCGAGCGTGATGCCGCGGGCCCGCACCGGAGCCACCATCACCGACCGGTACCCGAACCTCCGCACCACCTCGGCCCGCCGCGGGTCCTCGGCCACCCAGGTGCTGTCGGCGCTCAGCAGCCGTTCCACCACCGGCTCCCCGGAGAGCAGGCAGCGCGCGACCGCCGACCACGGCGCCCGCCGGACCGCCTCGCCCACCTCCAGGGCGGCCTCCGGGCACCCCTCGTGGACCGACCGCTGTCCGGCCCGCCGCATCGTCGGTGTGCTGTCGACCGGCCCGGGGACGGGCTCCTCGCCGCGCAGTACGGAGTCCAGCAGATCGACCGCCACGAAGTCGGCCAGCGGCGGCACCGCCACGTCGGCCAGTTCCTGCGCGGTCCGGGTCACGTCGAGGGTGCTGCCGATCCGGGCGCTGGCGTCGTTCAGCAGCGCCAGCCCTTCCTGGGCCCGCCAGCGCTCGGTGACGTCGATGACCATGTACCAGATCCCCACGCCGCCACCGTGCGGGCCGGCCAGCCGGAAGAACGACGCCGAGTAGGCCCGCTCCTGGGTGGGATCGGCGTAGGTGGGGCTGCGGAACTCGTAGTCCATCACCGGCGTGCCGGTCGCCAGCACCCGCGTCATCCGCTCCTCGAACGCCTCGGCCTCCAGTCGCGGCAGCACCTCGCCCACGGTGCGGCCCAGCCGCCGCTCCAGCGGGATCAGGTGCTCCAGTACGGCGTTCACCCAGACGTAGCGCAGGTCGGTGTCCAGTACGGCCAGGCCGACCGGGGCATGCGCCAGAAACGGCTCCAGCATCAGCTGGTTCACCCCGCCGCCCGGGACCCGCCACTCCTTCAGCGCGACGACCGACCACCGCCCGGCGTCGGCCGTGCCGCCGCCCGCCGCGGTGATCACCGGCGCCACCTGCACCGCGAGCTGGATCGCGGACCCGTCCCGGTGCCGGGCCGCCACCGACCCGCTCCACCCGTCCCCCGCCCAGCGCGCCACCGCCGCCACCCGCGCCGCGTCCCCCGGCACGGCCAGCAGCTCCACGGCGGCGCGTCCCAGGACCTCCGCGGCCGGGTACCCCAGCAGCCGCTCGGCGGCCGGCGTCCAGGAGATCACCACGCCGCGCCCGTCCAACTCGGCGGCGGCTGCGCCGGCGATGTCGCAGACCCGGCCCGGTCCCTCGCCCGGCCCGCCGCCCGGCCGCTCCGGCCGGTCATTCCCCGCGGTCATCGGCCGGTCATTCTCCGAGGTCATCACGTCGCCAGTCCGTTGCAGCCGGTTTTCTCCGGTCTCTGCGGTCTCTCCGGTCTCTCCGGGGCGCTGCCGCCGCCGCGCGGGCGCGGGCGCCGCAGCGGACGATCCACCGGTGTCCGGTGTCTGGTGTCCGGTGTCCCCGGCGGCGTCCCGGCGGTATCGAAAGCGCCCGTATTGCCTCCATTTTAGAATCAATCCGGCATTCGGGATCAGTCCTCATCGGCCCCGACTGACCGGACTCAACTCGTCGGACTCGACTCACCGGACTCGGCTCACCGGTCCGGCCCGCTACCCGCCCGCTTCCACTCCCGCTCCCGCCCCCCGCACCCCCGCCAGCCGTGCCAGCCGTGCCGCCGACGTGCCCAGCCCGCTCGGGCCCAGGGACCAGCCGGGCGTGCCGGGCCGGTGGCGGAAGTACTCGGCGCGGTAGCGACGGCACTCGCGGTGCCAGGTGAGGAGGCCGGCGAGCCAGTTCTCCAGTTGCCCGACGTAGCCGTCGAGCGTCGCGCGGGCTTCGGCGGAGAGCCCGAAGTCGTCATAGACGACCGGGAGTTGAGTGGCCGCGATGTACTGGAACTCGCGCATGCGGGAGGTCATCAGGTCGTGCACGATGGCCAGCGCGGACGGGTGGTCGCAGGCGAAGAAGTTCTGGACGACGAGGATGCCGTTGTGGACCTCGCCCTCGTACTCGATCTCCTTCCCGTACGAGAAGACGTCGTTGAGCAGGCAGGCGTAGTCGGCGGCGGCGTTCTCCAAGGAGCGCATCGGGCCGCTGCGGTAGATCTCCGGTGGCACCCGGCGGCCGTGACCGAGCCGGCACCGGCTCATGGTGAGCTCGGAGCCGGAGGTGGCGCGGCGCATCTCGATGTAGTCGACCGGGTCCGGGATGCGGTGCAGCACCGTGTTGTCCAGCTCCCAGAGCCAGCCGGCCGTCATCGTCTCGACGGTGGCCTTGAAGGCGCGCCGCGCGTCGACGGTCAGCGGCCCGGCGGTACGGGACCAGAGGTCGGCGAGGCCGCGTTCGAGGGCGTTTGCCGGTGCGGGGGCCGGTGCGGGAGCCGGGTCGGACCCCTCGACGGGCATCCGGTGCTCCTCGACGGACATCAGGGCGGAGAGCCGCTTGGTGGCGGCCATGGCGCCGGCGACATCGCGGGTCCGGCCGAAGACCGCGGGGTAGTAGTCGTCGGCGTAGGTGCCCCAGGCCAGCCACTGGGTGTCGAGGTCGAGCGCGTCGGGGGTGGCGTCGGGGTGCCGGCCGGCCGCGCGGAGGGCCGGGTCGAAACGATTCAGCGCGTCCTCGTCCCAGATGCCGGAGAACGGCACGCCGGGCTGCGGCCGGAGCAGGCCCATCCGGTGCGCCCAGGTGACGACGTTGCACCGGGACGTCTCCAGGTGGGGGCTGAGGGTGGTGGTGAACGGCATGGGGAAGTCGGGGAGTTGGGAGGGCCCGACCTTCTGGTGGGGACCGGCGTTCTGGTGGGGACAGATCTTCTGGTGAGGGGTGCGGGTGCGGCGGAGCCGCTGACCGGCGGCGGCGCGGAGGGCGGCCGCCAGGTCAGCGGCTCCGCCGCCGTTCCTCTCGCCCGCCCCACCGCCGTTCATGTAGCGGCTGGAGCGCAGGTGCCACTCGTGGCCCCCGGACTGCCAGTCCTGCAGGCCCTTTGCGTACGCGAGGACGGCGGCGCAGCCGGCCGGGTCCAGGCCCCGGTCGGCGAAGAGCGTCGGCAGTTCGGTCAGGACGGTGTCCTCGAACTGCTGCAACCGCGAGGTGATCAGTTCATTGACCGCGTCCGCGGCCTCCTGGGTGGTGCAGTCCAGAAACGTCTCCAGCACCAGGACGCCGTTGCTCAGCTCCCCCTCGTCCTCGGTCTCGCGCTGGTACGAGAAGAGGTCGTTCCGCAGGTGGACGCCGTCGGAGAAGGTGTCCTTGAGGACGCGCAGAGGGCGGGAGCCGGCGACCGCCGCCGGGACCTCGGCACCGGTCGCGTACTCCACCAGCCCCGCGGACCAGGGGGCGCCGCCCACCTTCCGGCGCATCTCGATGTACTCGACGGGGTTCGGGACGCGGTTGATGTTGATGTTGGAGAGTTCCCAGAGAGACTCGTTCAGCAGGTGTTCGGTGCTCTCGGCGAACCGGCGGCGCCAGTCCGGCGACATCGACGGCACGGTCCGCGCCCACAGGTCGGCCAGCCCCGCCTCGACCTGGTTGGTCGGCTCCGGGACGGGCGCGTCCGGATCCATCGGCATGAACGCCGGCAGCCGGTCGAGATACGCCTTGCCGCCCTCCCGGTCCAGGGTGCGTTTGAACCTCTCCAGGAAGTGGTCGTCGAAGAAGAAGACCCAGACGTACCAGTCGGTGACGAGGTTGAGCGCCTCCGCCGAGCACTCCGGGTGGGTGTAGGCACACAGCAGGGCGTAGTCATGGGCGTCGAGATCCCGCTGCTCCCAGATGCCGGAACCTTCCAGCATGTTCATCTCCCGCGCCCACCGCCTGGAGTGCGCCCGGGCGGCCTCCAGGTGCGGGTTCAGCCGGGCCGGGTGCGGCAGGTAGAAGTGCGGCAGGGTGAACGGCTGCCTCTTGGACGCTGTGGGCTGCGCCGCGGTTCGCGACGACGCGGTCCGTGCTGCGCTCTGCGATGACGTGGTCTGCGACTGTGAATGCGTCACCGTTGGTGGCCTCTCCCGATACCGATGCCCCTCCGTACGAACGGTGTGTACGGAAGGAGGGCGCGCCGAGGCACCCCCTTGACGGGCGCAGCACTACCCCGGCGGCCGCCGCCGTAGGCTCCTCCGGTCACGCCCACGCCGAACTGGCACTCTTTCGGGTTGAGTTGGGAGGGTAGGGCCGCGAGGCGTGCGACTCCTGGGCTATGCGGAACCGCTCCTGGACTGCTATGCGGAGCCGCTCGCGGCCCGGCGCAGTGCCAGCTCCGCCAGCGCCTCCGGGGCGCCCACTTGGCCGCGAACGCCCGGGAAGGCGTTGATGTCGACGATCAACGGGACTCCGGCGCCGGCGTGCAGCACGTCCACGCCGTACACCTCCAGGCCGAAGACCTCGCCGACGTGCAGCGCGCCCTCGATCCAGGCGGCGGGCGGCAGCGGCAGGTTCGGGCCGCGGCCGCCGGGCGCCAGCTCGGAGCGGCGGCGGGCGGCGAACGGCTGGCCGCCGACGATCCACAGCTTGTGGTCCCAGCCGCTGTTGGCGGTGAACTCCTGGACGATCACGGGCTCTTCGCGCCAGTGCCGGTTTGCCGCCAGTGCCGCCAGCTCGGCGGCGCTGTCGACGCGCGCCACGAGGTCGTCCCGGCGGCTGTGGCGGCTCTTGAGGACGAGCGGGAAGCGGAGGTCCGGCGCGGCGGCCGCCAGCGCGCCGACCGTCGCCGTCCGCAGCGTCTCCGCGAACGGCAGCCCGGCGGCGCGAGCCAGCTCGGCCATCGCGACCCGGTCCTGGCAACGGGCGGTGGCCGCAGCCGAGTTGACGACCGGCGCGCCCTGCGCCTCCAGGCGGGCGGCGAGGGTAAGCGCGTCGGGCGTCCGCGCCTTGAGCAGATAGACGTCGGCGAGCGGCCCGGGGGTGTCCTCGCCCTCCGGGCCGGGGTCGAGCCGGTCGGGGCCGCCCGGGCAGCCGGGCAGCGTCCCCCCGTCCGGACCGACGAACGCCACCCGGTGGCCGGCTCCGCGCAGCACCTCCGCCGTCGCCGACAGCAGCGGATGGCCCGGATCCGCGCTGATGACCCCGACCCTCATCGCACGCCCCCGACCGCCTCGGCCGCCGCCCACGGCTCGGCCCGACGCCCGATGAGGGGCACGGTCGGCGCCGATGCGTGAGCGCTGCCGTGGCGGGCCAGCCGCAGCACCGCCGCGGAGACCCGGGCGACCGCGTCCGGCACCTTCCGGAAGCTCGGGAAGTCGTTGATGTCGACCACCACCGGTCCGTCCGGCCCCAGCAGCACATCGACCCCGTACAGGTCGAGGCCGAAGACCGTACCGACCTCGGCGGCGATCCGGGCGACCTCGACCGGCAGCGGAACCTGCCGTTCCGTCACGGGCTGCCCGGGGTGCAGCGGGGAGCGGCGCTCGGTCGCGTAGAGGTCGCCGGCGACGCAGTAGACCTTCAGGTCGATCCCGGAGTTGGGGACGTACGGCTGCGCGATCAGCATGCCGCCGGCCTCCGTGCCGCCGCCCGACTCCGCGCCACCGTCCACCGCCACGCCGCCGGGCGGCGCCTCGACCGCCCAGGAGGCCGGCTTCCCGGACCCCAGCTGCTCGGGTCGTTCCACCAGCCGCACCGCGCGCCCCGAACTGCCGTCGGCCGGCTTCACCACCAGCGGGAACTCCGCCTCGGGCAGCTCCGCGAACTCCTCGGCCCGCATCGCCGCGTACGTCATGGGCACCGGCAGCCCACCGGCCCGCGCGATCACCGCGGCAAGTGCCTTGTCCCGAACGCCCCGTATGGCCCGTACGTCGTTCACCGTGGTCAGTCCGGTGGTCGCGGCGGCCTCCAGCAGGGTCAGCCCCGGCCCGCCGGAAACGGTCTTGAGCACCCAGGCGTCATGCCGGCCGTCGGCCACCGCCCCGGACAACTCGGACATCCGGATCAGCGAGCGGCCCGGCCAGAGGATGTCCACCCGGTGCCCCCAGGCGCGGAGTTGGGCGATCACGTCCCGTGGCATGCCGTCGTGGCGGTACTGCTCCTCCACCAGGAAGCAGAGTCTCATCGATGCACCCTTGTATCGCCGCACGTCCACCCGTATCGCCAACCGCCCGCCACAGTTGGCGGACGTCTCCCCGTCTCCCCGTGTCGCCGTACGCACACCGTCCGCCCGGCGGAAACATGACGCACCAGGATCGCATGCGGTGATCGAACGGTCGGCCGTGGCATCGGCCGGCGTCCCGGATGTCGTGTTCCGCCTTCGGCGGAGGGGTTAATGGGGCGGGGGCCGCCGCTGTGTGTGGTGGGTGACGGGTGCGGGGAGGTCAGGCGTGCTCACGGCCGACCCGCGCTGCTGGCTGGAGAGCCACCACAGGCAGGGCGCCCTGCCCAACAAACCACCCTCCGCCGGCCCCTGGCTCCCGGCCGGCCCCGTTACCGTGACTGCACCCCACGCCCCGGGGGAGGCAGAAGACACGCCCCAGGGGGAGAGGAAGAAAGGGCCGCACCATGAGCACCAAGTCCGCGCCGTTCGACGAGCTGGACCGCAAGATCGTCGCCGCGCTGATCGAGAACGGCCGGGCCAGTTTCGCCGAGATCGGCTCGGCCATCGGCCTCTCCCCCACCGCCGTCAAACGTCGGGTGGACCGCCTCCGCGACAACGACGTCATCACCGGTTTCTCCGCCACCGTCCGCCCCGCCGCCCTCGGCTGGCTCACCGAGGCGTACGTGGAGGTCTACTGCGACAGCGCCGCCCCGCCCCGGCGACTGGCCGAGGTCGTCCGCAACCACCCCGAGATCGCCGCCGCGATGACCGTCACCGGCGGCGCCGACGCCCTGCTGCACGTCCGCGCCACGGACGTCGGGCACTTCGAGGAGGTCCTCGAACGCATCCGGACGGAACCGTTCATCCGGAAGACGATCAGCTACATGGTGCTCTCGCACCTCCTCCCCGACAGCCCCGAGGCCGGCGCCCGCGGCCGCCCCTCCGACCGCGCCGGCAGCCGCCCCTCCGACGGCGCCCGGAACCGCCCCCAGCCGCGACCGCACGCAGCAAACCAGCGCTAGCCGGGCCACACAAGCAGCATTCCTGCGCACCCTCGCAGCATTCCTTTCTTGTGACCGGAATCCGCCGCTCCCTACCGTGGATGCCCCAGGTGACGATCGCTAACAGGCCGTCACAGCAGGAAGCGGAGGCCCTTTCTGTGCCCATCACCCAGCCCGGCGGCGCGCCCCTGACCGACGCGCGCCGCACCGCCCGCGCCCGGCGCTATCTCGCCTGCCGGCCCACGCACTTCGCGGTCGAGTACGCCATCAACCCCTGGATGCGCGAGGACGCCGAGGTCGACACCGCCCGCGCCCTCCAGCAGTGGGAAAACCTGGTCCGCGCCTACCGCGACCACGGCCACACCGTCGAGACCATCCAGCCGGTAGCCGGCCTCCCCGACATGGTCTTCGCCGCCAACTCCGCCGTCGTCGTGGGCGGCCGTGCCTTCGGCTCGCTCTTCCACGCCCCGCAGCGCCGCCCGGAGTCCCGGGAGTACGAGATCTGGTTCAAGGCCGCCGGCTACGACCTCTACCGGCCCGAGTCGTCCTGCGAGGGCGAGGGCGACCTCGCCCCCGTCGGCCGCTACCTCCTCGCCGGCACCGGCTTCCGCACCACCCGCGACGCACACGCCGAGGTCCAGGAGTTCTTCGGCCGCCCGGTGATCAGCCTCCAGCTGACCGACCCGTACTTCTACCACCTGGACACCGCCCTCTTCGTCCTCGACGACGGCCTCCCGACCGCCACGGGGAGCGGCGCCACCGAGGGGCTCAGCACCGGCGACAGCTCCGACGGCGGAACGGCCCCGCCGCCCCCCAACATCGCCTACTACCCCGAAGCCTTCACCCCCGGCAGCCGCGAAGCGCTCCGCCACCTCTTCCCCGACGCCGTCCTCGCCACCCGCGACGACGCCCTGGCCTTCGGCCTCAACTCGGTCTCCGACGGCCGCCACGTCTTCATCGCACCCCAGGCCACACAGCTCATCGAGCAGCTCACCGCCCGTGGCTACGTCCCCGTCCCCGTCGACCTCTCCGAGTTCCACAAGGCCGGCGGCGGCATCAAGTGCTGCACCCAGGAGCTCCGCCCATGACGACCGCGCCCACCGAAAACCGCACCGCTACGCCTCGTTCCTCCGCCTCCCTCATCAAAGCCGAGGCCCCGGTCCTGGCCCACAACTACCACCCCCTCCCCGTCGTCATCTCCCGCGCCGAGGGCGTCTGGGTCGAGGACGTCGAGGGCCGCCGCTACCTCGACATGCTGGCCGGCTACTCCGCGCTCAATTTCGGCCACCGGCACCCGGCCCTCATCGAGGCCGCCCACCGCCAGTTGGACGCCCTCACTCTCACCTCCCGCGCCTTCCACCACGACCGCCTCGGGGACTTCGCCGCCGCGCTCGCCGACCTCACCGGCCTGGACATGGTCCTCCCGATGAACACCGGCGCCGAGGCCGTCGAAAGCGGCATCAAGCTCGCCCGCAAATGGGCCTACGAGGTCAAGGGCGTCCCCGCCGACCAGGCCACCATCGTCGTCGCCGGCGGCAACTTCCACGGCCGCACCACGACCATCATCAGCTTCTCCGACGACGAAGAGGCCCGCGCCGGCTTCGGCCCCTACACTCCCGGCTTCCGCACCGTCCCCTACAACGACCTCCCCGCCCTCGAAGCCGCCATCGACGACACCACCGCCGCCGTCCTCATCGAGCCCATCCAGGGCGAGGCCGGCGTCCTCATCCCCGACGACGGCTATCTCACCGGCGTCCGCGCCGCCACCACCCGCGCCAACTGCCTCCTCATCGCCGACGAAATCCAGTCCGGCCTCGGCCGCACCGGCACCACTCTCGCCGTCGAACACGAGCGGGTCGTCCCCGACGTCATCCTCCTCGGCAAGGCCCTGGGCGGCGGCATCATCCCCGTCTCCGCCGTCGTCGCCCGCCGCGAGGTCATGTCCGTCCTCGGCCCCGGCCAACACGGCTCCACCTTCGGCGGCAACCCCCTGGCCGCGGCCGTCGGTTCAGCGGTGATCGACCTCCTCGCCACCGGCGAGTACCAGTCCCGCGCCACCGACCTGGGCAAGGTCCTGCACTCCGGCCTCAGCGACCTCCTCGGCAAGGGCGTCACCGCCTTCCGCACCCGCGGCCTCTGGGCCGGCGTCGACATCGACCCCACCCTCGGCACCGGCCGCACCATCAGCGAACGCCTCATGTACGAGGGCGTATTGGTCAAGGACACCCACGGCTCCACCATCCGCCTGGCCCCACCCCTGACCATCACGGAGCGCGAACTGAAGTCGGCCCTCAGCGCCTTGGGCCGGGTCCTCGCCTAACGCCCCCCGAACGCCCCACCCTTAACGGCGCCCACGAACGCACTCCAGGCCCCCGCCGGGACGACAACCGCCGGCCCGTGCGGGGCCTTGGAGTCCCGGACGGGTATGCCGTGGGGGTAACCGTCCAGGACCTCGATGCAGCTGCCGTTTTCGGACCCGCTGTAGGAGGACTTACGCCAACCGCTCATCGAGGCAGCGTTCCGGATGGTGTGCTCAGTCATGGTGCCCGTATTCCTTCGCTGTCGCTCTCATGAGGGCAAGTGACTCCCCCATCGGCAGGGCCTCGCCCATGGTGAGAGCGTAGGCGCCCTGCAGCCGCTCGACCAGGGCTGGCGAATCGTGCACCTTGCCGACCGACTGGCCCTCGGAATAGGCCACCGGGGGCTGGTCCTCGAACCACATCAGAGACAGCATCCCTTGCAGCAGCGGATATGCGCCCCGACCCAACGGCAAGACGTGCACCCGCACTCGCTCCGCCTCGGCCAAGCTCACGATGTGCATGATCTGGTCCGCCATGACCGTCGGGCCGCCGATCGGGCGGCGCAGCACCGCTTCGTCAAGCAGCGCCCACACCGCGGGCGTTACCGGATCCGCCAGGACCTTCGCGCGATCAAGGCGAGTGACGACGTGTTTGTCACGCTCCTCGTCACTCCAGCGAGGGTATGCCGCCCCGAGAACTGCACGCGCATACCTTCCCGTCTGCAAGATGCCGGGCACATGCGACAGCGCGTACTCCCGGATAACCGTCGCCTGCCGCTCAAGCTGCCGCGCCGCCTCGAAGTAGTCGACAACCTCCGTGTCACCCTGCGGCAGAAAGCTGCTGAGCACGTTTCCCGTGTTCAGCGCGTTGTCCAGCCGCCGCGCGTCCTCCTTTGACGGGACCCGCCTCCCCGCCTCGATGTGTGCGATATGCGAACGAGTCATGATCGCATCGTCCGCCAACTGCTGCTGCGTCAGGCCCGCCAGCTCCCGTTGCTGCCGCAGCCACTCTCCGTACGTGTTGCCCATGCGTGCACACCCCTCGTGACGAAGCTCAAGACACACCCTCTGTACTTCCGAGGCTACTTGCCGTCACTGACACTCGTGGCTGTACGCACAAAGGACCCACGACGGAGGCGATCCCGACCATGCCCTACGACCCCGACAACGCCCAACAGCCGGGCTCCCCCCTCCGCCTGCTCCCCTGGGAGACATGGGACGGACGGCCCTGTTACCTGGCCCCCGCGGGCGACGGCAACGGCTACCTCTCCCGCCGGGCGGACCGCATGGAGGAGCAACAAATGCGCAACGCCGCCGTCGCGTACACCGACGCCGAAACCACCCTCCGCAACGCCGCCGCCGGTCCCCTCCTCCTCCGCCTCATGCTCAACCGCACCACCACCGCCCTCGGCAACACCCTCCGCATCGCCGACAGCAGGCTCGGCCGTCTGCCGGCACCGACCGACAACGCTCCTGACGACGAAGGCCCAAACCTCCCTACGTCTCGATAAGTGAGGCGTACAACACGAACAAGCCGACAAGAGCAAGCGGCGCCAGAATCGCGCAGGTGACCCGCCACACGGTGTAGCGCCGCCGACGCGGCAGAGCCCAACTGACCACCAACAACCCGACCGGCACCACCAACCCCAAGCCGCACACGACAACAGCGAACTTCAGACTCGCCACAAAACGATCGAGCCGCTCACCCCCGCACGACCCACACACCGCGGGCGTCAGCACCACAAGCCACCCGAGCACGAACCCCACATGCAGCGTCAGGGTCGTCGCAAGAGCCGGAGCCACCAACGCCCGCGGCGCCGGCTCATCCTTCTCCCACTCCCACATCACGGCCACTCCACAAGCGCCATGCAGACCACAAACAACACCACAACCGCCAACGGAGCCGTCAGCGCGAGCATCGCCCGCCGCCCGGCGTTCCGCCGCTCCCACGGCAACCCCCAAGCCGTCACAAGCAACCCCGCCGGCCCCAAGAACCCAACCTTCAGCACCACCAAGGCAGTCGAAATACTCGCATCAAACCCATGCGCCTTCTCACTACTGCACGCATCACAAGCCATCGCCGAGAACCCAAGCACAACAAGCGCAAAGAACCCCGCAACCACCGTGACCACACTCGCGATCAGCGGCCCCACCCAGGCTCGCGCATCCCGCTCTTCTTCCTCCACCGGCAACGACATTTCTCCCATGCCACCAGCCAACCCCCACCCCCACCCACCCGCATGAGTAGCCGTACTTAGCCGTACTCAGAACAGACAACATCTACCGCTCGACAGGGCTCAGACACAGCCGCAGCGTCACCAGAGTCCCCCGAGTCTTCTCATACTCACTCAAGCCGTCGGGGCACCGGCCACCAGCGGGATATCGGAGGGCCACCTTGTAACCCGCTTACTGCTGGAGCACTCGACGACCCTAAGCTCCACATGGTCGCCCGATCCCGACTTCTCCACGCAGTCGCCGACCTGCGCTTCGTCAGCAAACTTCGCGTGAGGCGCATGAGGTCCACGGCTCAGCAACCAGAAGGCAACTCCGAGAACGACAATCGCCACCACCGCAATAATGCGCACCCTCGTGGAGTTGGTCGGACGCCTCCCCGACGGCAACACACCCGGCATCGCGACGCCACCACCCTGCAGAGGCTGCACCTGCCCATACGACTGCGGCGCCGGATGATGAGGATACGGAGCCGCCCCGTACGGAACCTGAGCTGGCGCCCCGTAAGTCCCTTGGCCGGCCTGACCGTACAAGCCCTGATGAGGCGGAGGCGGACCATAGGGCCCAGGCCCGCCAGGCTGGCCATAGGGCTGAGAGCCGCTCGGCGGCGGCCCATACGCAGACAAGTAATCCCCTAGCCCTCGTCCCCAACTCGCAAAAGGCTACCGCCAGCTAACTACCTGACGGACACTGATCGAGCATCTCGATCCCGAAAAAATTCGAGTTTACCCAGCATCGGCCAAGAAAGCACTGAATTCACCGGCGCTCGACCTGATGCTGATGAGCTTCAACTCCGAAGTCGAATACTTATCACTCAAGCGAATGAGGTATTTACGATCCAGTAGTCATACTCTTCGGTAGTGACGCCGCAGATACTAGAGCCATCCTCCGAACGGGCAATGAACTCAATTCCATCTTGATCGTCCGTGAGTCTAGACATATCAGTTCCCTCAGTGCACTGGACGCGAACCCAACCAACATCTCCACTCCCCGTGGTGACTGCAGTGACCAGAAATGATCCTGAAGGCCCAAAAATCCCACCCGATTCCACCTGATCGAACCAGATCCGGTTCACCTCTGCATGGGATTCCTTCAAGCTGCACGGAACCGTAGCACTAGGCAACGTATTGACGTTGGCCATCTTCCTCCAGGCTTCATCGACGGTCGGCGACGAGGTATTTCCACAAATGTCAATCACCTCCAGGTGCGCCGATTCCAGTTTTTCAATAAGGATCTGTTCAGCCCGATTCACTTGCGCTCCTCATAGAAGAAGTGATGATCTCCACCCATCTTGTTGATTGCCCTGTAGCGCTCCATATACCCATACCCCTCCTTGGAGTTATCCCAACCAAAATTAACTCCGCTTCGACTTTGATCCTCCAGGGTCCTTCCCTTAGGTGCCCCGGCATGAAAATGCGGGCCAGCTGGATCGTGAGTATGTTCCACGACTACGCGTGACCCATGCGGGGTTTCAAATTGCCGGAAGTTTCCCCAATGTGTAGGGTCTGGCGAATAAACATGACCTGGCATATGCTTCATCATCTTGTCGCCGACCACGACCCATTCTGCATCCGGCGTCGCACCGTGGGGAACTCCTGCGTGTTGGAATGCCGCTTTTTCTGCCGCTTCTCGCTCCTTGAACGGGTTGCTCTTCTCTCCGAGTGGACACCCGGAGAGCCCGAAGGGATCGACCCAAGTATGGGGGTTGTGGACGTAAGTAACCGGATTGGGTGCAGGAGAAAGACCCAAAGGATCGGTAGTAGCGTAACGGCCAGTTTCTGGATCGTAGTAGCGGAAGAAGTTGTAGTTGAGGCCGCTTTCGATATCGAAGTACTGACCTGGGAAGCGGAGGGGCGTGTAGGCAGTGCTGCTGCGGGTCCAGGACGTGGTGCCCCACAGGGTTGTACGGGCACGCCACGCGACGACACCGGTTTCGTCCACGAGCTCAGTAGGGGCACCTACGAGGTCCGTGACGATGGCGAAGAAGCGCCGGTCGATTTCTTGCTGGGGGGCGTGGCCCAGCGACTTTCGCTCAGTCTGAGCGATGGGGCGCAGGCCGTCGTGGTCCCAAGTGAGGGTGATCGGGTTGGATGCGCAAGGCGAACTTGTGGCTTGTTCGGCAAGAGTGGTGCCGTCCCAAGTGAAGTCGACCTGTTCAATGGCCGTTCCGTCGTCCGCAAGGCGTTGCTTTGCCATTCGGCGGCCGAGCCCGTCATAGAGATATCGCCATGACTGGCCGTCTGGGGTAGCGACGGCGATGAGACGGTCTTCAGCATCCCACCTGTAGCGCCAAGTTCCCTGCCTGCGGGACATTCGGGTTTCCTGGCGGAGGGTGATGCGGCCTTGGGAGTCGTGTTCGTAGCGGACGTGGCCAGCGTTGGTTATTCGGGTGCCGGTGTAGGTTCTTCTGCCGCGAGCTTCTGAACTCGGGTGGCTTGAAGGCCACTCGGCTACGGTCTGGTTGCCTGCCTGGTCGTAGGCGTAGGTTTCCGTCCATCCGCGGGCGTTTACGGCCGTGACGCGGCCCGCCGCGTCGAGGTCGAAGGTACGTGGCCCGTTGAAGTGGTCGTCTATTCCAACAAGGGAGCCGTCAGGACGGTATGCGTAGCTGCGGCACTGAAAGGTCCGGGCATCGGCTCCGGCGAGTGACTGTTTGGTCAGGCGGCCGGTGGGGTCCCAGGTGTGGGTGAGGTGGAGGGTGTCGCCGATGGTGCGGGTGAGTTCCTGGCCGGCGGCGTCGTACTCGAAGGAGAGCGGGTGGCCGGCTATGTCCATGCCGGTGCAGTTGCCGGCGGCGTCGTAGGTGTAGGTGGTGTGGTGGCCGGTGGGGGTGGTGCGGGAGGTGCGGCGGCCCAGGATGTCGTACGTGTACGTCATGGTGCGGCCGTTGACCGTTTCGGTCAGTACGCGGCCCAGGGCGTCCCGGGTGTAGGTGACGGTGGCGTCGGGGTTGGTGGCCTGGTGGAGGTTGCCGGCGGGGTCGTGCGCGTAGGTGGTGATCAGGCCTGCGGCGTTCTTCTCGGTGATGCGGCCGAGGGGGTCTCGGGTGTAGGTGGTCACCTCGCCCAGCCCATTTGTCCGCGACGCCAGTTGGCCCGCTGCGTCGTGGACGTAGGAGAGGACGCGGTCGTCGAAGTCGGATTCGGATATCAGGCGGCCGGCGCCGTCGTAGGTGTAGTTCCAGGTGAGGCCCTGGGGGTTGGTGACCTGGGTGAGGCGGAGTTCGGTGTCGTGGGTGAACTCGTAGCGGACGCCGTCGGGGTCGGTGCGGGCGGCGAGGAGGTCGAAGTGGGTGTAGGAGAAGTGGGTGGTCTGGCCGATGGCGTCGGTGTGGGTGAGGCGGTTGCCCTCCCCGTCGTAGGTCCACTCCTCCCGCGCGCCGGTGGGGTCTGTTCGAGCCGCGAGTTTGCCCTCGACTGTCCACAGCATGTGGGTGGTGGCGCCGAGGGGGTCCGTGATCGAGGTGGTGCGGCCGAAGGCGTCGCGGGCGTAGTGGGTGGTGTGGCCGAGGGGGTCGGTGACGGAGAGGGGGAGGCCGGCGGCGTTGCAGGTGATGTGGGTGGTGTTGCCGAGGGCGTCGGTGACGGAGGCGAGGTTGCCGAGGGCGTCGTGGGTGTAGGTGGTGGTGGCGCCTATGGGGTCGGTGGTGGCGACGCGAAGACCGCGGGAGTCGTAGGTGTGCGTCCAGGTGGCGCCGTCCGGGCCGGTGACGGTGCGGGGGTTGCCGTGGACGTCGTAGGTCGTGGTGGAGGTGGCGCCATCGGGGAGAGCGACCGCCACCGGGCGGCCCGCGTCGTCGTAGGTGAAGTGGGTGGTGCGGCCGAGCGGGTCGGTGGTGGAGAGGATGCGGTGCTTGGTGTCGCGGGTGGTGCGGGTGGTGGCGCCAGTGGGGTCGGTGGTCGCGACGATCTGATGGTGGTCGTTGACCTGGTAAGTGGTCTGCTGATCCTGGGAGTTGAAGAAGCGGTTGGTGCGCAGGCCCGTTTCCGGGTCCGGGTCGCCCCAGATGTAGCGGGCGCGGAGGTGGCCCGCGATGCCGCCCTGTGAGGTGCAGCGGTCCGCCTCGTCGTAGGCGTAGGTGTAGCTGCTGCCGTTGGTGTCGGTCCAGGAGGTGATGCGGCCGGCGTCGTCGTAGGTGAAGCGGAGGGGGCGGTCGGAGGAGGGCTTGGTGACGGTGGTGAGGTGGCCGAAGGCGTCGTAGCCGTAGGTGGCCAGGAGTTGGTCGCTGCCGTCGGTGGCGGCGCCGGCGAGGTGGAGGGCGGTGATGCGAGCACCCTCGGTGGTCCCGTCGGTGGTCCCGGCGGCGGCCCTCTCGGTCGTCAGCAGGAGGCGGTAGCCCGCGCTGTGGGTGATCGCGGTGGGCGTGCCGTCTTCGGTGTAGTCGAAGGTCTGGTGGTTGCCGTGGCGGTCGGAGATCTCGTCGAGGAGGGCGAGATTCTCGGTGTAGGTGGTGAAGTAGCGGCGGACGCCGGTGAGCGGGTCGACGAGGAAGTAGTCGCCGTCGGGGGTGCGGGCGAGCGGGGCGCCGTCGCCTTCGAGGGGGAGCGTCGGGACGCCTACGGCAGGGTGCGGGTAGAGGAGGAAGTTGCCCTCCTCGCCGATCAGGATGACGCCCTCGGAGTCGATCTCCAGGCGCTGGTCGAGGGTGGACATCCAGGTGCGGCCGAACCAGCGGCCGGTGCGGTAGGACGACTCGAAGGTGCGGGTGAAGGCGAGGGGGAGGCCGGCGGGCAGGCTGATGTCGGTCTGCGGCAGGATCATGCGGCCGGTGGCCATGTCGATGGGGTCGCTGCCGAAGGTCTTGCACCAGCCGGTGCGCAGGCGGTCCCGGATCGTCCGCTTGCCGCCCTCCTTGGCAGCGTTACGGGCGGCACCCTTGAGGGCGTCCTTCGCGCCCGCCTTCAGCGCCCCCTTGGCCAGTCCGCCCGCTCCCTTGCCACCGATCAGGTTGCCAAGGAACTTCCCGGATGCCTCCGCCGGGTCGCTGCCCCAGCCGGAGCCAAGCATTCCCTTTGCCATCCCGACGGGGTGCATGGCCGACTGGCCCAGGCCGAGGAGGGTCGTGGAGACATTCGAGGCGTACTGGAAAGGGTGGGCGAGGTTGTACGGGTCGAAGGGGTTGACGGTGCGGGCGAGGTTCACGGTTTCGATGCCGGCCTTCGCGACGCCGCCGAGCAGATGCATGCCCTCGGCGGGGACGGCGTCGAAGCCGTCCTTGACGGCCGCGCCCGCCAGGTCCGTGAATTGTGGCTTGTCGGGGGCGTGCGCCAGGGCGCCCTGGATGGCGTTGCGCGCCCGCTCGGCCGACTCGTCCCGCTGACTGCGGGCGCTCTTGAGCATGTCCTGGGCGGCCTCGCGGCCCTCGGTGCCCGGGTCCACGAAATCGCCGGGCGGGGTGGGCTGTGTGCCGGGGTTCTCACCTCGCTCGACGGCGGAATTGTAGCGCTCGGCCTGCGCCACGTACGCGTTGGCCTTCGACTTCCATGATTCCAGGGCGGTTTCGCGGGCCTGTTCCGCCTGGTGGTACTTCTCGATCGCGTCGGATGCCTTGCCCTGCGCCCAGGAGACCGTCTCGGCATACGACTTCAGCGCCTTGTAGGCGTCGTCGCAGGCATCGGCGGCGTGCATCCACTGCTTGGGATGCATGTCGAACGCCTCACGGAAGGCGTCGGCGGCCTGGCCGCTCCAGTTCTGGCCGGAGCCCAGCTTGTGCATCCCGTCGGCCACGCGGTTGAACGCCGCCGCGAAGTCCTTGAGGTGGGAGACGGTTTCGTTGAGCTTCTCGACGTCACCGTGGATGAGCTGTTTGGGGTCGTCGGTCTCGCCCAGCTGCCGTTCGTCGACATGGGCACCCAGCGCGCCCGCAAGCTTGTCGCCCCCCGCGCGGACCTTCTCCGCGGCGCCGTCCGCGCCGATCGCCTCCAGGCCGTCGCCGAGCTTGTCGGCACCGAACTCGACGGCCTCCCCGGCGCCGCGCTCCACGGCGTCCGTGAACTCGCCCACCCCGTCGGCGACCTTGTTGACGCCTTCCTCGAACCAGTTCACTTGTCACTGCCCCCGTGTGTCTGTTCCGCCTCCGTGATCTTCTTTGCGGTGTCGGCCAGGTCATTGCCGAAGTTCAGCGCGCGGTCCGCAGACGCGGACGCGTCGTGCCCGAACCTCCGGAGGGCGTCGTCCGTGCGCTGGAACGACTCCTTGGACGCCTTCGAGTTCGGGTCGTAGTCGAAGTCCGTGTTGGCGTCGATGACATCGGCCTTGAGCTTGCTCCAGGACGTCTTGTGCAGGTCCTCCGCCGACCTGGTCGGGTCGCCGAACGCGGCGTTCACGCCCTGCTTGAGGAGGTCCGAGGCGTACTGCTCCTGCTCGTAGTAGTTCCCGGCAGTGAGGCCCAGCTTCCTGGAGAACGTGTTGGCGTCCTGCATCAGGGTGCGGACGCCCCAGCCCCAGCGGTCGCAGAACGAGGAGAAGACCGTCGCCAGGCCGTCGTCGCCGCATTCCACGGCGTCCAAGGACAACCTGTCGAAACCGCGGCCGAGTTGGGCCTCGATATCGAAACCCAGCTCCTTGAGTTCGCTCATTGCGGCATTTATGCCTTTGGTGAGCTGCTCGAAAGCCTCCGGGTCGGTGCGGTAGCCGTCGCCCCCGATGAGCCCCATGGATATTCCCCCTAGACGTACGTGGTGCTGCCCTGCGCCTCGGCAGACGAGGCCGCGGATATGCCATTGTCCGCGTCCACCGCGACGTGGTCCGGGACGATTCCCGACACCGGCGGGAAAAGCATGCCCTGAGCGCTGCCGGCGTCCAGGGCCACGCCTGCCGGGCCTTCGATGGCCGGTATCAGCACGTCGAGGATCCGGGCGCCGGTCACGGTGGCGTACTGCCACTCCGTCGCCGGGTCGCTCCCCCGACCGGCGGCAAAACGGGACAAGGACTCCTCGTCACTGAATGCGTAAAGCCAGCGGATACCGTCCAAATCGGCGGCAAGAAAGGCGTCGTCGACGGTCGGGAGTATGACAACTGTACGCCGGAATTCACCGATGAGGGCGGCCGGATTCGGCCGTCCTTCGTGGAACGCCGCTACCTCGTCTGCCAACGGCATGGTGAGTCCCCTCCCCCGTTACTGCTCCGCTCAACTCATCTGCTGCATCCACTTTCGCACACGGCACTGACAACGCCGCCGAGCATGCCCCTGGCGCTTCATGAACCGGCCGACAGTTCTTTTTGTGTTCAAGCATCAGGGGGTGTCAGCCGAGCGTCCGTCCTCCGCCATGCGTTCACCGTTCGGCCTGGCCGTTCCGGTTGCCAGCGGTGTGCAGCGCCTCCCCCAGGATGGCGACGGCCTCCGTCAACTCCCCGGGGGTGCGGGCCGCGTAGCCCAGTACGAGGCCGGGCCGGCCGTAGGGGCGCTGGGTGTGCCAGGAGAGTGGATGGACCTTGACGTCGCGGGCGAGGGCGGCGGCGGCCAGTTCGGTGTCGGGCGGGGCGGTGGGCGGGAAGGTCAGCGTCAGGTGCAGGCCGGCCGCGGCGCCGTGCACGACCGCCTCCGGGAGGTGGGCGCGGACCGCCGCGATGACGGCGTCCCGGCGCGCCCGGTGGCGGCGGCGCAACTGCCGTATCAGGCGCTCCAGTTCACCCGAGTCGGAGTCCATCAAGCGGGCCAGCACCAGTTGCGGCAGTGTGGCATTGCCGAGGTCGGCGAACCGTTTGGCGTCCACCAGTGCCTGCCGGTAACGGGGCGGGGCGAGGAGCCAGCCGACCCGTAGGGCGGGGGCCAGGAGTTTGGAGACGCTGCCCGCGTAGCAGACGTGGTCGGCGAGGAGGGAGTGCAGGGCGGGGACCGGCGGGCGGTCGTAACGGTGCTCGGCGTCGTAGTCGTCCTCGATGATCAGGCCACCGGTGTCGCGCGCCCAGCGGAGCAGATCGCGGCGGCGGGCGCCGTCGAGCACCACACCGGTCGGGAACTGGTGGGCCGGGGTCAGCAGGGCGGCCCGCACGCCGGTCGCCCGCAACGCATCGACGCGTACGCCGTCCTCGTTCACCGGAACCGGCGGGGTCGCCGCGCCCCAGTGGTGGAGGTGCTGGCGGGCGCCGAGGGAACCGGGGTCCTCCACGGCGATGGCGTCGATGCCGTCGGCACGGAGGACCTGGGTGATCAGCCCGAGTGCCTGCGCCGTGCCGGAGACGATCAGGACGTCGGCGGGGTCGGCCCGTATGCCGCGGTTGCGGGCCAGCCAGTGGACGACGGCGCGGCGGAGTTCCGGGGCGCCCCGGGGGTCGCCGTAGCCGAAGGCCGAGGACGGGAGCGCGGTGAGCACCGCGCGCTCGGCGCGCAGCCAGGCGGCGCGGGGGAACGAGGCCAGGTCGGGCACGCCGGGCGTGAGGTCGATCCGCGCGGGGAGCGCGCGGAGGGCGTCGAAGATGTCGCTGCGGGGTGGGGCGGCGAAGGGGGTGGCCTCCGGGGCCGCTGTCGCACCCGCGTGCGTCGGCGGTGCCGCGCCGGCCGGTGCGGACGAGCCGGCCGGTGCGGACGCGCCGATGGCGCCCGTGGGCCCCGCTGCGGCCGTCAAGGGGGCGGCGACCACCACCGTGCCGCCGCGGCCCCGTCCGGCCACCTGGCCGTCTTCCCGCAGCCGTTGGTACGCCTCGGTGACCAGCCCGCGCGAGACCCGCAGGTCGGCGGCGAGCACCCGGGTCGCGGGCAGCCTGCTCCCGACCGGTAGCCGGCCGTCGGCGATCGCCCGCCGCAGCTCGCCTGCCAGCCAGTCCGCCCGGCGCCCTACGGGCGCCCCGGCGATCCTCAGTTGAAGGAAGTCGGAGCCGGAGCCGGACTCGGTGATGGACTCGGAAGCGGACTCGGAGGCGGACTCAGAGCCCGAGTCGGATCCGGCCGTGTGCCCGGGAAGTCGCTCATCTATGGACCCTTCAGTCGCACCCTCTTTGGACCTGTCCATCGGGCCATTCTCCAGCGACCGTTGCTCCATGAACACGCAAGCCCAAGCCGCGGCCCAGGAAGCCCAGAAAACCCAAAAGGCCCAGGCTCCTCAGCCCCATGCCCCGGCCGTCACCCCAGCCACATCCGCAGCCGTCACCCCAGCCACATCCGCAGCCGTCACCCCAGCCACACCCCCGGCCGCCGCCCCCTCCTACGTCCACGGCTACTCCGACCAGGAGGCGCGCCGCCTCGGTGACCAGGCCGACACCCTGGCCCAACTACTGCACGCCGGCACGGCCTACCCGGCCGGGAGCCACGTCCTGGAGGTGGGCTGCGGCGTCGGCGCGCAGACCGTGCACCTGGTCGGCAACAGCCCGGGCGCCCGTATAACCGCCCTCGACCGCTCCGCGTCCTCCCTCGACCAGGCCCGCGCCCACCTGGCCGCGCACGCCCCACACGCCTCGGCCCAGGTGACCTGGCACCGCGCCGACCTGCACCAACTCCCCTTTCCCGACGCCTCCTTCGACCACCTCTTCCTCTGCTTCGTCCTGGAACACCTCCCCGACCCCGTACGCGCGCTGACCGAGCTGCGCCGCGTACTGCGCCCGGGCGGCACCCTCACCGCCATCGAGGGTGACCACGGCTCGGTCGTCTTCCATCCCGACAGCCCGGCCGCCCGCCGGGTGATCGGCCACCAGGTCCGCGTTCAGGCGGCGGCCGGCGGAAACGCGCAGCTCGGGCGGCAGTTGCATCCCCTCCTCCGCGCGGCCGGCTTCGAGGACGTCGCCGTCCGGCCGCGTACCGTCTACGCGGACGCGAGCCGGCCCGGCCTCGTCCACGGCTTCACCCTCCGGACCTTCATCGCCATGATCGAATCCGTACGGGACGAGGCCCTCGGCGCGGGGCTGGCGACGCCCGCCGACTGGGACCGCGGCATCGCCGACCTACGGCGCGCCGCGGAGCCCGGCGGCAGCTTCCACTACACGTTCTTCAAGGCCGTGGCCGTCCAGCCGACCGATCGGGGCCGACCGGCCGACCGGGCTGACCGACCGGGCTGACCGACCGGGGCTGACCGACCGAGCGGGGGTGATCAGCAAAGACGTTCAACTCTCAACTCGCCAGCAACCGGGGCAGCTTCTCCCGCGTCGCCTCGTCGTGCGGCATGCACACGAACAACTTGACCCCGGGTGCTTCCAGCGCCGCCAGTTTCACGTAATCGAAGATCAGCGCGCCGACCCGCGGATGCCGGAAGGTCCGCCGCGTGCTTCCGAGGTCCGCGAGGTGGTGCGCCTGCCACCACTGGGTGAACTCCGGGCTCAGCGCGGAAAGTTCCCGGGTCAGCCGCTCGCAGCGCGGATCGCCGAACCGCTCGCCGGCGTCCGCCCGGAACTGGGCCACGAGGTCCCGCGCCTGCTCCTCCCAGTCGCCCAGGAGCGTCCGCATCGCCGGGTCGGTGAAGACCAACCGGAGCAAGTTGCGCTCCTCGGGGGCCAGTCGGCCCGGGTCGCCGATCAGCCCGGCCTCGGCGCGGTTCCAGGCGACCAGGTCCCAGTTGGCGTCGAGCAGATATGCCGGGTGCGGGTCCAGGGCGTCCACCAGGCGCTGCAGGGCGGGGCCGGGGCCGGAGCCGTCGGGCTGCTCCGGGGGGAGTTCGCCGGCCAGCGCGTAGAGGTGGCGCTGCTCGACCGAGCTGAGCATCAGGGCACGCGCCAGACTGGCCAGGACCTGGCGGCTGACGCCGATGTCCCGGGCCTGTTCCAACCAGGTGTACCAGGTGACACTGACACCGGACAGCTGGGCGACCTCTTCGCGCCGCAGCCCTGGCGTGCGCCGCCGGGGCCCGGCCAGGATGCCCGCGTCCTGCGGGGTGATCCGCTCCCGGCGCGCGCGCAGGAACTCCGCGAGGGCGCGCCGCCGGTCCTCGTCGGCCATGGACTCTCCCGGGGAACGGGGCGACACCCGGCCGCCGACGGGCCGCCGGCCGGCCGTACGCACACGGCGGGTGGTTACGCACACGGTCGGTGGTAGCGAAAACACCAGCATAATCGGTCTCTGTACGGGCGTTCGGGGCTGCGCGAGCGTTGCGCCATGGCTCAGACATCACGGCCGGCATCACACCCGGCATCACGCCCGGCCGAGGCGGCGCACACCGCCCCGGCCTCTCTTCCCACGCCCCCGGTGACGGCTTCCCGGGGCGCCCTCGCGCTCATTCTCACCGGTGCCTTCGTGGCCGTCCTCGACACCTTCATCGTGATGGTCGCGGCGCCCGCCATACAGGAGGACCTGCACGCCTCCGATGCCGATGTCCAGCTGATCCTGGCCGGCTACCAACTCACCTACGCCATCGCCCTGATCACCGGCGCCCGGCTCGGCGACCGCTTCGGCCGCAAGCGGCTGTTCCAGTGGGGGATGGCGCTGTTCACGCTCTCCTCGGTGGGCTGTGCGCTGGCGCCCGGCGCGGGGGTGCTGATCGCCGCCCGGCTCGCCCAGGGGTTTTCCGCGGCCGCGATGTTCCCGCAGGTCTTCGCGATGCTGCAGGTGCTGGTGCCGGACGGGCGGCGGGCCCGGGCATTCGGGGCGCTGGGGGCGGTGATCGGCATCGCCGGCGCCGTCGGCCAGCTGCTCGGCGGCGTCCTGGTCTCCGCCGACCTCTTCGGCTCCTCCTGGCGCCCGATCTTCTGGGTCAATGTGCCGGTCGGCCTGGTGGCGCTGGTGCTCACCGCGCGCCACGTGCCCGAGAACCGCGCCCCGGAAGCGCGCCGCCTCGACCTGCCGGGAGCCGGCGTACTGACCCTGGCGCTGGGCCTGTTGATCGTCCCGCTGGTCGAGGGGCGGGCCGCCGGGTGGCCCCGGTGGGCGTGGTTCAGCCTGGCCGCCAGTGTGCTGGCGTTCGTGGCGTTCGCCCTGGTGGAGCGCCGGGTGGACGCGGCCGGCGGGGCCCCGCTGGTACGGCTGCGGCTGTTCCGGGAGCGGCCCTTCGCGGTCGGCATGACCCTGGTGCTCCTCACCTACGCGGGCATCAACTCCTTCTTCCTGATCTTCTCGCTGACCCTCCAGGACGGACTGGGGCAGAACGCGCTCGGCGCCGGGCTGTTCTACCTGCCGTTCGCGGTGGTCTTCTTCGTGGCCAGCCTGCTCGCCGGACGGCTGGCCCGCTTCGGACGGCGCGTCCTCCAGGCCGGCGCACTGATCGTCTTCCTCGGTTTCGCCGGCACGGTCGCGGTGGCCACCCTGGCCGGCCCCGCACTGACCGCGTGGTACCTGGTCCCGACCCTGGCCCTGGTCGGCGCCGGCAACGGCCTGCTGGTCACCCCGCTGCTGAGCGCGGTCCTCGCCGGCGTCCGCCCCGAGGAGACCGGGATGGCCTCCGGTGTCCTGTCCACCGGGCAGCAGGTCGGCGGCGCGGTGGGCGTCGCCGTCATCGGCGTCCTCTTCTACGGCGCGCTCGGCCCCGCCGCCCATCAGGACGTCGTCGCCTACGGCGATGCGCTGCGGTGGGCCCTCACCGCGAACGCCGCCCTCGCCGCGCTGGTCTCGCTGCTGCTCCCGCTCCTCCCCGACCCGGCAGCCCGCCGGGGCTAGGACCGGCCGGAGCGGGACTGGGGAGGGCGCCTAAGGCCACCCCAACGCTCCCCAACGCTCCACCTGAACGGCGCGCCAACTCGCCGACCTCCCGCCATAGGCCGCCGCGCACCGGAGCGCTATGGTCGGAATCCATGGAACGCAACGGGGGAGGGCAGCGATCGATGGCCCGGGATGAAGCCGTGATCGGCTGTACCGGAGTGCTGCTGATCGGCACGCGTGGAGCTGCCGGCCCCGGTGAGGTTCTGGTGCGGGTCCGGGGCGGCTCCGAAACGTTTCTCGCCTGGTCCGCCGAACCCCTTCCCGTAGGGGCGACCGTGCTCGTGATCGAGTCCCGTGGCCATCGCCAGGTCAACGTCATGGAGTGGGTCGATCCGTTGGACGCGTCGGCCGGTGATCCCGGCGACGCTGGTTGAGGAGACGAGTGATGTTCGGTTACCGCGTTCCGGCCCCTGATCAAGCCATGCTGATCTCCGGTGGCAGGCGGGGGCAGGGCGGTGCGCCATTCCGGGTGGTGACCGGCCACGGCAAGTTCGTGCTGCCGGTCTTCCGCAAGGTCCGCTTCCTGACGCTGGCACTGTGCGAGTCCGAGGTCGCCGAGAAGTGCGTGACCAGGCAGGGCATCGCGCTCACGGTCCGCGCCGTGATCGCGTTCAAGGTCGGCAACGACACCGAGAGCATCGTCAACGCCGGCCAGCGCTTCCTGTCCGACCAGGAGCAGATGTCCATCCTGACCGGCCGGATCTTCGCCGGTCATCTGCGCTCCATCATCGGCTCGATGACGGTCGAGGAGATCGTCACCGAACGGCAGAAGCTGGCCACCGAGGTCCTGGAGACGTCCAAGACCGAAATGGCCAAGATCGGCCTGATCGTCGACTCGTTGCAGATCCAGTCGATCGACGACGGCGACACCGGCTACATCGAGGCGATGTCCGCCCCGCACAAGGCGGCCATCCAGCGCCAGGCACAGATCGCCCAGGCCCAGGCCACCCAGGCCGCGGTCGAGGCGCAGCAGGAGGCGGCGCGTAATCAGGCCGAGTACAACCGGCAGACCGCGGTCGTCCAGGCCGAGTACTCCGCCGAGGTGGACCGCGCGCAGGCGCACGCCGCGCAGGCCGGCCCGCTCGCCCAGGCCCACGCCCAGCAGGAGGTCCTGGCGGCCCAGACCGAGCTGGCCGAGCGCCGCGCCCGGCTGCGCCAGCAGGAACTCGTCGCCGAGGTCGTCAAGCCCGCGGAGGCGGAGGCCGAGCGCATCAAGCTGCTGGCCACGGCCGAGGCCGAGCGGATGAAGATCCAGGCCGAGGCCGCCGCCTCGCACGACCGGGTGGCCCTGGACCGGATGCTGATCGACCAGCTCCCGCAGATCGTCAAGGAGGCGTCCGCGGGCCTCGCCAACGCCAACGTCAACGTCCTCAACGGCACCGACGGCCTCGGCGAGATCGCCGCCGGCCTGGTCGGCCAGGGCCTGACCATCCTGGACTCGGTCCGTCGCAACCTCGGCAACCCGCCCTCGTCCGACGGCACCGGGAACTCCGGCGCCTCGAACGGCACCGGTACCGGCGCTGGTGCCGGCCACAGTGGCCGCGTCGAGATCGAGTAACGCGCCATCCCCCACGACCCGGCGCCCCGGCTCCCGTCTTCCCGCGGGCCGGGGCGCCCCCGTACCCGCCCCGCCGAAACCCGCCCCTGCCGGCGGATCGATTCGGCGGCCCCCCTTCGAGTGACGGCGCACATCACCGGACGCCCACGTGGGCAGCGAACAGCCCGCACGACGCCAACTCCCTTGGCACGAAAGGACGTTTCGCATGCGCCGCCCCCACCGCGCGCCGACCGCCGGCAACGGCTCCCTGACCCTGGCCCTCGCTCTGCCCCTGGCCCTCGCCCTGGCTTCGGCCCTCGTACTGGCCCTGCCCGCCGCCCCGGCCCACGCCGCCACCGGCGTCTTCACCTACGTCTACAAGGACCCGTACGGCGGGGTGCGGACAGGGCTCCTCGTCGACCCGCCGAGCGGGAAGTGCCACCCCCTCCCGGAGGCCATCCAGGAGTACCTGCCGCCCGCGCACTCGCCGCACAACGGCACCTCGTCCACCGCCACGGTCTTCACCGGACCCGACTGCACGGGCGACCACTTCACCCTGCGGCCGGCGGGCGGCCACGGTTCGGCGCGCCTCAAGCTCCGCTCCGTGAGCTTCGCCTGAGGCCCACGCGCCCACACGCCCACACCCCCCAATTCCCCCTCCCCTGCCCGTTCGAGGGGCGTACAGCCGCCGCGCCCCTCGAACGGGCCCTACTCTTCGAACGGTCCCTGCTCCCCCGTGACCGCCGCCAGTCTCCGCAGCGCCGCCTCCGACGGCGTGCCGGCCTCGGCGTGATGGGTCACCAGGACCTGCTCCGGGTCGGCGGCGACCAGCAGGGACTCGTAGGAGAGCGTCATCGGGCCCGCCACCGGGTGGTTCAGCTGCTTCACGCCGAAGCCCTTGTCCCTGATGTCGTGCCGGGCCCAGAACCGCCGGAACTCCTCGCTCCGCCCGGTCAGTTCGGTGATCAGCCCGATCAGCGCGGGATCGTCCGGGTACCGCCCGAGCTCGCGCCGGAGTAGCGAGACCGTCATCTCGGCCTTGCCCTCCCAGTTCACGTACAGCGCGCGGGTGGCGGGGTCCAGGAAGACCTGCCAGGCCAGGTTGCGGTGCTCGGCGGGCAGGGCGGCGAAGTCCCCGAAGAGGGCGCGGCCGAGCCCGTTCCAGCCGATGACGTCCAGCCGCCGGCCCAGTACGAAGGCGGGCACCAGCGCCATCGCGTCCAGCAGCTGCCGGCACGCGGGCCCCACCCGCTGCGGGCCGGCCGGGGACTCCTCCGGTCCGGACGGACGAGCCGGGAGCGGGCGGGCGGCCCGGACCCGCCGGGCGCGCGGGCGGACCAGGTGCCGGAGGTGGTCGCGCTCGGCGGGCGTCAGCCGCAGCGCGGTGCCCAGCGCCTCCAGCACCGCGTCCGAGACATTGCTGACGTGGCCCTGTTCCAGCCGGATGTAGTACGCCACACTGACCCCGGTCAGCTGCGCCAGCTCCTCGCGGCGCAGCCCCGGCACCCGACGCAGCCCGCTGCCCTCCGGCAACCCGACGTCCCCGGGCCGCAGCCGGGCCCGCCGGGAGCGCAGGAACTCGCTCAGCTCGGTGCGCCGGTCGACGACCGCGGGCACCGGCGGCTTCCCGGACCTCCCGGGCTGCCCCGGCCTCCCGGGCTTCCCCGGCCTTCCGGGCTGCCCCGGCCTCCCGGGCTTCCCGTCCCGCAAGGTGGTTCCGTCAGTGGTAGGCACGCCATTCATATGTTCAAGAGTGCACTGGTTGGGGCCGCGGGAACGACGCACCCTCGATGGCATGACCCACACCTCTGTCGCCGCGTACGCCGCGCCCGCACCGAAGGCACCGCTGGAGCGGACCACGATCCCGCGCCGCGAGCTGGGTGCCCACGACATCCTGATCGACATCAAGTTCGCCGGTATCTGCCACTCCGACATCCACACCGTGCGTGCCGAATGGGGCGACGGCGGGAACTTCCCGATCGTCCCCGGCCACGAGATCGCCGGCGTGGTGGCCGCCACCGGCCCCGAGGTCACCCGCTACCAGGTGGGCGACCGGGTGGGCGTCGGCTGCTTCGTCGACTCCTGCCGCACCTGTGAGAACTGCCGGGCCGGCCTGGAGCAGTACTGCACCGGCGAGCTCGGCACCGTCAACACCTACAACGACACCGACCGCCACGGCGAGGTCACCTACGGCGGCTACGCCACCCACCTGGTCGTCGACGAGAACTACGCGCTGCGCATCCCCGATGCGCTCCCGCTGGACGCCGCGGCCCCGCTGCTGTGCGCCGGCATCACCCTCTACTCCCCGCTCGCCCACTGGAAGGCGGGCCCCGGCAAGAAGGTCGCGGTGGTCGGCCTGGGCGGCCTGGGGCACATGGGCGTCAAGATCGCGCACGCCATGGGCGCGGAGGTCACCGTCCTGAGCCAGTCGCTCCGCAAGAAGGATGACGGGCTGCGGCTGGGCGCCGACCACTACTACGCGACCAGTGACCCGGCCACCTTCGAGGCGCTGGCCGGCACCTTCGACCTGATCGTCAACACCGTCTCGGCCAACCTGGACCTCAACGCCTACCTCGGCCTGCTGCGCACCGACGGCACCCTGGTCCAGCTCGGCGTCCCCGAGAGCCCGCTGCCCATCGCCCCGTTCGCGCTGATCGGCGGGCGCCGGTCGTTCGCCGGCTCGCTGATCGGCGGCCTCGCGGAGACCCAGGAGATGCTCGACTTCTGCGCCGAGCACGGCCTGACCTCGGAGATCGAGGTGATCGGCGCGGACCGGATCAACGAGGCGTACGAGCGGGTGCTGGCGAGCGATGTCCGCTACCGCTTCGTGATCGACACCTCGACGATCTGAGCCGCGCGACGGCCTGAGCCGCGCGACGGTCTCATCCGTCGCGCCCGTGCGAAGAGTGCGAAGTGAGCGCCCGGGGCCGCCTCCACCGGCCGCCCCGGGCGCTCCGCGTGCCGTGACCCCTGGCACTGACGCACAGCATAATTGAAAACGATCCCCATTTCCATATAGCCTCCGTCGCGACCGGTACCCGCTGCCGGTACCGCGACCGGTACCCACCCGACTCCCCGACTCACGGAGGCCCGCCACCATGGCCGTACCCAAGCGCAAGCTCTCCCGCAGCAACACCCGCCACCGCCGCGCCCAGTGGAAGGCCACCGCCCCCAAGCTGGTGCCCCTCACCATCGACGGCTCCGTCTACCGCGTCCCGCAGCACCTGGTGAAGGCGTACCAGCGCGGCCTGCTCGACCCGAAGGGCTGACCCGGCCATGACGCACCCCCGGCGGCCCGACCGACTGCCCGGCCAGCTGTCCGACCGACTGCCCGACCGGCTGCCCGTCACGGTGCTCTCCGGCTTCCTCGGCGCGGGCAAGACCACCCTGCTCAACCACATCCTGGGCAACCGGGAGGGCCTGCGGGTCGCCGTCATCGTCAACGACATGAGCGAGGTCAACATCGACGCCGCGCTGGTCCGCAGCGGCGACGCGGCGCTCTCCCGCACCGAGGAGCGGCTGGTCGAGATGACCAACGGGTGCATCTGCTGCACCCTCCGCGACGACCTGCTGGCGGAGGTCGACCGGCTCGCCCGGGCCGGCCGCTTCGACTACCTGCTGATCGAGTCCAGCGGGATCTCCGAGCCGATGCCGGTCGCCGCGACCTTCGCCTTCCCGCGCGACGACGGCGCCCCCCTGGGCGACCTGGCCCGCCTGGACACCATGGTCACGGTCGTCGACGCGGCCGGCTTCCTGCCCGAACTGGCCGGCGGCGACGCCCTGGCCGAGCGCGGCCTGGACCAGTACGAGGACGACGAGCGCACGGTCAGCGACCTGCTCATGGACCAGATCGAGTTCGCCGACGTCCTCGTCCTCAACAAGACCGACCTGGTCGACCCGGCCACCACCGCACGACTTCAGGCCACCCTCGCCCGCCTCAACCCGGCCGCCCGGATCGTCCCCGCCCGGCACGGCCGGTTGCCGCTCGCCGAGGTCCTGGGCACCGGCCGCTTCGACCTGGAACGCGCCCAGCAGGCGCCCGGCTGGGTGCGGGAGCTCAACGGCGACCACGTCCCGGAGACCGAGGAGTACGGCATCTCCAGCACGGTCTTCCGGGCCGGCCGCCCCTTCCACCCGGGCCGCCTCTGGCAGTTCGTCACCTCCGGGATGGACGGCGGCGACTACGGCGACATCCTCCGCTCCAAGGGCTTCTTCCACCTCGCCACCCGGCCCGGCGTCACCGGCCTGTGGTCCCAGGCGGGCGCGGTGGCCCGCTTTGAACCGTCGGGCGTGGACACCGACGCCGACACCGACGGCGACCCTGCCTCCGGCCAGGAACTGGTCTTCATCGGGACCGGTCTGCGCCCCGAGCCGCTGCACGCCGCCCTCACCGCCTGCCTCCTCGCCCCCGGCGAGCCGGTGCCCGCGGCGGCCGACGACCCGTTCCCGGCCTGGGCGGTGCACGGCCTGGACGAGCTCTGCGAGCACGAGCACTCGTACGAGGACGAGATCGGGAAGGGGAACGGCTCCGAAAGTTTTTCGCGCCGGGCGGCAACCCCGCCCCCCGCCGCACGTCGTCTCGGGTGAGGGCGCCCTCGGGCGCCACCCGTTGACGAACTGGAGCAGCCGACCGTGCCGACCGTGAACCCGTCCCGTACCGCGCGCACCTCCCGTACCGTCCGCCACCGCCTGAGCCGTACGGCCGGTGCCGGACTGCTCGCCGCCATAGCACTCACCACCGTCTCGGCGGCCGGCATCGCCCACGCCGCGCCCGCCTCGGGCCCGGCCGCCGCCCGCCCGACGCACGTCCCCACCAACCCCCCGAGTCACAGCACCAACCCCCCGAGCCACAGCGCCACGCCGACCTCGGCCCCCACCCAGCCGCCCGGCCACAGCGCCTCGCCCTCGCCGGCGCCCACCAACCCGCCGGGCCACAGCGCGACCCCGTCGCCGGTCCCGACCCTGCCGCCGGGCCACAGCGCCACCCCCGCGCCCGTCCCCAGCCACCCCGGCAGCCACCCCGCCCCGGCCCAGGACGGCGGCGACCGCAAGCAGCTCGCCAGGACCGGGGCCTCCGGCGCCACCCTCGCGCTGGGCGGCGGCGCGGCCGCCCTGATCGCCGCGGGCGGCGGCGCGCTCTACGCGGTGCGCCGGAAGCGCGCCTGACCCCGCCCGGGCAGACCCGAGGGAACGATGGCCCCCTACGCACCGCACCCGGCCCCGGCACGGTTCGCCCTGCCGGGGCCCCGGCCTGCCGCCTGGCGCCGCCTGCTGCGCGCCGTCCGCCGCGAGTCCCCGCCCCACCCGGCCGCGTCGGTTCACCAACTTCCGCCCACCGCAAGCCAGTTGACGTACGAACGGGCCGACGCGCCACCGCCGGAGCCGCACCGCCCGACCCTCACCGAGCTGTACCACGCCCACCGGCTGAACATGGTCCGGCTGGCCGTCCTCCTCGTCGACGACCGCGCCACCGCCGAGGACGTCGTCCAGGACGCCTTCGCCGCCCTCTACAAGCGCCACGGCGAACGGCTCGGCGACGTCGACAACGCCCTCGCCTATCTGCGGACCGCGGTGGTCAACGCCGCCCGCTCGGTGCTGCGCCGCCGCCGCACCGCCCGCGACTACACCCCGCCGCACGAGACCGCCGCGCCGTCCGCGGAGGAACGGGTGGTCCTCGACGAGGAGCACCGCGAGGTCCTCGCCGCGCTCGGCGGGCTCACCGCGCGCCGCCGCGAGGTGCTGGTCCTGCGCTACTGGGGCGAACTGACCGAGGCGCAGATCGCGGCGACCCTGGGCATCAGCCGCGGCGCGGTGAAGTCCCTGGCCAGCCGCGCCCTGGACGCCCTGGAGAAAATCCTGGAGGAACGGTCTTGAGCACCCGCGACACCGCCCCCGGCGAGGCCGCCGCGGAACGGCCCGTCGAGGACCGCCTGCGCCGCGCCCTCGCCGCCCGCGCCGACGCCGTCGGCATCCGCGACCTCCGCCCGGCGGCGCCCCCGGGCCCGCACCCGCGCCGTACCCGCCTCCCCCGCCCCGCCCTCCTCGGCCGGCTCCGGCCGCGCCGCCTCGCCCTGCCACTGGCCGCCGCGGCGGGCGCCGCCGCCCTCGCCCTCGCCGCCCACCTCGCCACCGCCCCCGAGCGTCCCGCGGCCCCGCCGCTGCCGGCCTCCCCGCCGACGCCGGCCCCGGCCACCCCGCCCCCGGGCACCGCCACCCCGTCGCCGTCCCCGTCCTCCCCGGTACCGTCCACGAAGCCCGGCCACGGCGCCGTCCGCACCTTCCCGCCCCGCCCCGGCGCCCGCCCGACGCCCGACGCCGCGCCGACCGTCCCGCCCGCCCCGAGCCACCGGCCCTCCGGCCGCCCCACCGGCAACCCGGCACGCAGCGCCACCCCCACCCCGCCCGGCGCCTCCTCGCCTCCGCCCACCGGAAGCGCGACGCCCGGCCGCTGACCGACCCGCCCCTTGCCCGCCCCGTCCCCCCTTCCCCGAGAATCGTGCCCATGCCATTCCGGCCTGCACCCGTGTCCCCGTCCCCGCCCCGGTGCGCCCCCGCCACCCGCCGCGCCCGGGCCGTCGCCGTCGCGCTGACCGCCGCGGCCGCCCTCGCCCTCACGGCCTGCCACGACGGCACCGGCTACCGTGCCGAGGTCGGCGGCCGGGCCGTCCCCGTCCCGGCCCTCTCACCCGCCCCCGGCACCGGCGACTCCTGTACGCCCGAGATGCTGCGGTTCCACGCCGGCGCGGAGCCGCACCGCCCCCGCCGCATGCTGCTCACCGTCACCAACATCTCCGACCACCGCTGCACCTTCGCCGCCCAGCCCTACCCCCTGCTGCACTTCGGCGACCGCCACCCGCGCCCCCTGCCGCCGCTCCCGTACAGCCGGCCGCCTGCCCCGGTCGCCCTGCCGCCCGGCGGCACCGCCTACGCCGCGGTGATCACCGCCGCGGCGCCCGGCGGCCCCGGCGGCCGGAGCGCCCCGCACAGCACGGCCGAAAAGACGTCCCAGTTCGGGGTGGCGCTGGCCGCCCGCGCCACCCCGGCGCAGGTCGGCGTGGACGGCCGCGCTCCAGTCCGGGTGGACCCGGAGTCCGCCGCGGTCACCTACTGGCAGCCGAGTCCGGCGGCGGCCGGGAGGTGGTGACCCGGCCCTTGGCCGCGGGCCCGCCCGGTCACCGCAGCCGGACGAACGAGCGATAGCCCGTTCGTGCCGTATCGGCCAGCTCATCACCCACCAATGATCCGCGTTTGCCGCTATTGATCTCCTTTGCTCCGCCGCTTCGCGGCTGCGCCCGGTGCCTTCAGCCCGGTAGGCTTTCCGTGTGATCTTCAAGCGCATCGGAAATGGGCGGCCGTACCCGGACCACGGCCGGGAGAGCACCCGCCAGTGGGCGGACGTCGCCCCGCGCCCGGTACGCCTCGACCAGTTGGTGACCACCAAGCAGCAGCTCGACCTGGAGACGCTGCTCGCCGAGGACTCCACGTTCTACGGCGACCTCTTCGCCCACGTCGTGAAGTGGGAGGGCGACCTCTATCTGGAGGACGGCCTGCACCGCGCGGTCCGCGCGGCGCTCCAGCAGCGCCAGGTGCTGCACGCCCGCGTCCTCGAACTCGACAACTGACGGCTGTCCGCCGCGGTCCCGACATCCAGGGACCATCCCGGCCAATGACGCCACTCGAATTGGCCCACTCGGGTTTCCCTCACACAACGCACTGATCATCTAGTAGGCACGGCAGACGCCCCGCACTACGCTGCGGCCATGAGCATGCTGACGCCTCCAGGCATGGGCGGTAAGTACCGCATCACAGGCGACAGGTACCCGCGGATGCGCCGCCCCCGTCATCGCCGCCGCATCGTCCTCGGCATCGTGGCCGGCGCCTGCGTCCTCGGGCTGATCGGCTGGGGAACCCTGCAGCTCATCGACGTCTTCGGCGGCAAGGGCAGTACGGCCCAGGCCGCGCAGGACAAGAGACATTGCCCGCCCGGCGGCGGCGCGGCCGGCCAGGCCCAGGCCGCCCCGCCGGCCGCGAAACCGCCCGCCCCGGCGTCCCTCACCGTGAACGTCTACAACGCCACCGAGCGCGCCGGACTCGCCCGGCACACCGCCGACGAACTCCAGAAGCGCGGCTTCAAGATCGGAAAGGTGGGCAACGCCCCAGCCGCCTACGACAAGAAGGTCAAGGGCACCGGCATACTCCTGGGCCCCGGCTCTGCCACCGCCGGCCCGCTGAAGGTCCTGGCCACCCAGCTCGCCGGCGCCCAGCAGAAGACCGACGGCCGGCAGACCCCCGACCTCGACCTGGTCATCGGCGAAGGCTTCCAGGCACTCGCCACCCCGCAGGAGGCCGCCAAGGCCCTCGCCCTGCTGAACCGCCCGGCCCCGGGCCGCTCCCCGGCCGCCACCACGTGCTGATCACCACGTACTGGTTTCACCACAAGGGCCCCGCACCGTCACTTGGTGCGGGGCCCTGTGCCATGCCTTCCTCAGCCGGCCGTGCCGTACATCCGGTCGCCCGCGTCGCCCAGGCCCGGGACGATGTAGCGGTCGTCGTTCAGCCGCTCGTCGACGGCGGCGGTGACCACCGTCACCGGCGTGCCGGCCAGCTCGCGCTCCATGACCTCGACGCCCTCGGGCGCGGCCAGCAGGCAGATCGCGGTGACGTCGTCCGCGCCGCGCTTGATCAGTTCCCGGATCGCCGCGACCAGCGTGCCGCCGGTGGCCAGCATCGGATCGACGACGTAGACCTGGCGCCCCGACAGGTCGTCGGGCATCCGGGTGGCGTAGGTGTGCGCCTCGTACGTCTCCTCGTTCCGCACCATGCCCATGAAGCCGACCTCGGCGGTGGGCAGCAGCCGGACCATGCCGTCCAGCATGCCCAGTCCGGCCCGCAGGATCGGCACGACCATCGGCCGGGGGTGCGACAGCCGCACGCCGGTGGTCGCCGTCACCGGCGTCTCGATGTCGACCTGCTCGGTGCGCACATCACGGGTGGCCTCGTAGGCGAGCAGGGTGACCAGCTCGTCGGCGAGCCGCCGGAAGGTGGGAGAGTCGGTGCGCTTGTCGCGCAGAGTGGTGAGTTTGTGCGCCACCAGCGGGTGGTCGACGACGTGGATCCGCATGACATCGACACTAACCGAGCCGCGCGGCCCCGGAGCCCGCCGTGCGCCGCCCACGCTCCGGCACGTGAGCGACATCTCTCACAACCTCGGCACGACGCAGCGTCGAAGACGGCGCGCTGACGCGATGTTTCTGCCACGATTCCGAAGGGGCGGGAAGCAGCGGCGTGCAGCGCCGCCCCGCCCGGCCCGGCACGCCTCTGACCAGTGGGAGAGTCACGGTGTACTTCGCCGCACTGCTCGCGCGCACCGAAGACGGGTGGGAAGCGAGCGATACAGAGCTCGACGATGTGGAAGCGCTGACCGATCTGGCCGACCTGGCCCGAGAGGCAGCGGTCGAAGACGACACGGTGGTGGTCCTCATCGAGCAGGAGGACGCCTGGTTCGGCATCATCCGGGTCGACGGCGAGGAGGATCCACGGGTCTTCGTCTCCAACGCCGCGGTGGCCGCCAGGAGCTCGTACGGCGCGATGCTGACCGACGAACTGCTCGGCCGCGACGACAGCGCTGCCGACGACCTCGACAGCCTCGACCTGGACGGCACCGAGGACGGCGAACCCGAAACGGACCACGACACCGACGACGAGGACGAGGTCTCCACGGTGAGCGGCCCGCTCGGCGACCCCGGCCTGCTGAGCGACCTCGGCGTCACCGAGAAGGAACTGCTCACCCTCGACAGCGACGCCCTCGGCGCGATCGCCGACGCCCTGGGCTGCACGGACCTCCTGGAAGCCGTGCGCTGAGCCCTCCCCCCGCCGGGCCCGTGTTCCGCCCCTGGGCCCGGCCCCGGCCGTGTCCCCGACACTGGGGTCATGACCGTCCCCCCTTCCGCCCCTCTGCCCTCCGCCGCGCCCGACCCGCTGCGCGACCCCTGGATCGCGCCGATGCGCCAGGCTCTGGCGGAGGCCGCCCGCGCCCCCGGGACCGGTGACGTCCCGGTGGGTGCCGTCGTGCTGTCCGCCGACGGCACGGTCCTGGGCACCGGCCACAACGAACGCGAGGCCACCGGCGACCCCACCGCGCACGCCGAGGTCCTCGCCCTGCGCGCCGCGGCTGAGGCCGTCGGAGAGTGGCGGCTGACCGGCTGCACCCTCGTCGTCACCCTCGAACCCTGCACGATGTGCGCCGGCGCGATCGTGCTCTCCCGCGTCGACCGGGTCGTCTACGGCGCCCGCGACGCCAAGGCCGGCGCCGTCGGCTCCCTCTGGGACGTGGTCCGCGACCGCCGGCTGAACCATCGCCCCGAGGTCGTCACCGGCGTCCTGGAGGCCGACTGCGCCGCGCTGCTCACCGCGTTCTTCCGCGACCGCTGAACCCGCGCGGGCCCCGCCCCGCAATCCGATTTCGGCGCACGGGGCCCTTTGGGCTAAGCTCTCTCTCGGTAGCGTGTCCGAGCGGCCGAAGGAGCTCGCCTCGAAAGCGAGTGTGGCGCAAGTCACCGAGGGTTCAAATCCCTCCGCTACCGCCAGAGACACCCCCTGATCTACGGAAACGCAGATCAGGGGGTGTTGTGCGTCGGCTGACGGGGAGTCAGGCGTCAGGGGCGAGTGGGGTGACCTCGGGGGCGGCCAACGGGCTTGCGGGGAGGCCGAGGGCCATGTTGCCGACGTGGGTGAGCGGGGTGCGGTGGGGTGCCGGCAGGAAGGGCGCGGTGAACGGGGCTTCCATGCGGCCGGTGAGGCAGGAGGCCAGGCCCAGGTCGGTGGCGGTCAGGGAGAGGGTCTGCATCAGGCAGCCGGTGTCGCGGTAGATGAGGCTGAGGGCCATGCCCTCGTACTTCCAGGTGGTACGGGCCGCCACGGAGGCGAGGCAGAGGCTGGCCGGGGGCGCGGCGTCCAGCAGCGCGGGGTCGGTGACGGTGCGCTGCTGGAAGGCGGCCAGTTCGTCGGTCCAGGGGGCGAGCCGGTGCAGGGCGTGGGTGAACGGGTCGTAGTGGTAGGCGCCGGCGGGCAGGCCGTCGACGGTCCGGGCCAGGAGGTAGATCTCCAGGCTGTGGCGGGCGCCGCCGGAGGGTGCCGGGCGCTGGGTCTGCTGGTACGCCCGCGGCGCCAGGTGGCCGCGGACCCGTGCGGCACGGTCCAGCAGGGCGGCGAGCAGGGGCAGCGGAACGGGGTCGGGGGCGTAGCCGCGGACGCTGCGGCGCGCGGCCAGGACCTCGGCCAGCGGGCGGCTGGGGGCGTCGGCGCCGTCGGGCAGAGCGATCACCGCGTCGGCTTCGGGGTGGCGCAGGCGGGCCGGCGGCGGGGTGCCCCGACCGGCCGTCGCGTCCGGGCCGAGGCCCGACCGGGCGTGGACGGCGCGCTCGTACGGGGTCCAGCCGGGGGTGGATGCGCTCTCATCCGGGGCTTCCGGGTCGCAGCGCCGGAGGATGCCGGCCGCGGTGAGCCGGGTCAACAGCCTGCGGACGTCGCCGCCGGGGGCCGAGTCCCGCCAGAGTTCGCGGAGTTGGGCCGCGGTCCGCGGGCGGTCGAGCTGGTTGAGGAGGTCGACGAGGGCGGGCTTGGCGGCGAACTTCCGCCAGCTGCCGCAGTCCACGAGGACCGGGCCGCCGCCGTCGGCCCACTCCAGCAGCAGGTCGGGGTTGCGGCGGTAGCGGCAGAGGTCGTCCTCGGGGGCGGCCTGCGGGGTGTTCGGGGCGTTGCGGACCGTGGTCTCGTCCATCGGGTGGTTCCCGCCCTCCGGGTGGTCGTCGGCGGTCGAGGGGAGGGGGTCTCCCCTGCTCGAACAGAGTTGAGAGCTTGGGGAAAGTCGGCGGGCGTCACAGGAACGGCAGCGGCCAGGGGTTGAGTTGGTCCTCCGTCAGGGCGGTGGTGCGGACGCCCATCGCGACCGGGGCCTGGAAGACCCGGGGGCCGCCGCGCCGGTGGAAGTCGCTGCGGAGGGTGAGCGGGCACAGGCCGGGGACCACCGTGCGGACCACGCTGACCCCGCATTCGGCCACGTCGACGGGGGTGAGGTCGACGGCGATCGCCTCGTGGCCGCGGGCGGCGAGCCGGCGGACCGCCTCGTCGACGTCGTCCCGGAGGCCGCCGGCCGGCCGGGCCGCGGGCAGCGGGTGCCGCGGCCCGTCGTCCCAGAAGGCGAGGTGGTGCTGCCGCTCGGGCGCGCAGTAGTAGAGGCAGAACTCGCTCAGGCTGCTCAACGCGGCGTCCGCGGCAGGTACTTCGCCCTCTTCGAGCCAGATGCCGGCGCCGGTCCGGCACAGGCACGCCTCCTCCAGGGCGCCCAGCAGCGCGGTGTGCGGGTCGAGGTCGGCGCGGGCGGCGTGGACGACGACGGGCCGCTCGGCGGTGCCCTCGGCGAAGCGTACGGCGACGGCCGGGATGCCCAGGTCGGTGGTGAGGTCCTTGCAGGTGACGGTGGCGCCCTCGGCGGTGATCCGGTCGACGATACGGCGGGCGGGCCCGTCGGGGAGGCCCGACAGGTCGAGGCTGGGCAGGGTGAGCCGGTTCTCCCAGAAGACCAGGGTGGCGTCGCGTTCGACGCTCTCCATCAGGCCGCTGAGGACGGCGTGGTGGTACGAGCCGCCGGCCGCCAGCCCGGTGGAGATCGGGTCGAACCACGGCTTGTGGGCGCGCGGGAAGCGGTAGGGCAGATAGACCGCGCAGGCCGGGACGTACCGCGGGCGGCCGGTGGTCAGGGACGTCCCCGCCACCCAGTCGATCGCCACGTCGGGGTCAAAGGGCGCGTAACGGCGCTGTGCGGCGTACTCCTTGGCGGAGCCCAGCGGCAGATCGCGCGGGTCGACGGCGGCGTCGCCGAGGTCCGCGAGGGTGGCGCGGACGAGCCGCTCGGGGTCGTACACCCCGGCCGCGTACCGCTCCATGGTCTCGCCCACCGCGCAGACCCGGGCGTTGACCGGGTCGCTCTTCACCGCCCCGCCGCGGGCCTCGGCGGCCACCGGGGAGAACCACGTGGTGGTGATCATTCCGGCGGTCCGCGCGTACGTGGTGCCGCCGGCCGGCTCGTCCACCCGCAGTTCGGGCACCAGTCCGGTCAGCGGGTCGACCGCGCCGCGCATCAGCCGCCAGCTCTCCCGCGCGTCGACGGCGGCCGTCTCGTCCCGTTTGGGCGGTACGGCGGCGGTGCCGCACGCGGGGCAGCCGGGGGTGTGGAAGAGGGTGTGCGGGGTGCGCTCCCAGGTGGCGTGGTCGAGTTCGGTCAGCTCCGGGGGCCCGGCGGGCGCCTCGGGGGCGGCGAGCGCGGTGAGCACCGCGTGGGCCACCGCTCCGGCCGCGACGGCGGTGGTGGGCCATGCCTCGCTCTCCGCCGCGCCCAGCAGCAGGTCCAGCGGCAGGCCGGCCACCGGCTGCCAGGTGTGGTTGGCCCGGATACGCCGCACCAGGCAGACCGGGCAGGGGGTGCGCGGCGGGGTGAGGGTGGCGAGCAGCAGCCGGGTCGGGGTGCTCAGGTACGTCACCAGGGGCGTGCCGCGGTCGAGGACCAGGCCGGTCCAGCGCCGGAGTTCGTCCTCGGGCAGGCCCAACGGGAGTACGGCGGCGCCGGGTTGGCCGTCCCGGTCGGCGGCCGGTGCGGTGCGCAGGCCGGCCCGGGTGAGGAGGTTGACGACCTCGGTGGCGAGCGGGCCGGTCCCGGCGACCGCGACCGGGCGGGCGGACCGGCCGGCGCCGTCCCCGTAGAGCGGGTGCGGCAGCCGCCCGTCCCCGGGGTGGGCCAGGCCGCGGGCGCGCAGCCCCTTGGCCACCCGCTCGGGCACCGCGTCGAGGGCGACCGTCCCGTGTTCCGCGTCGTCGGTGGGCAGCTGGACGGGGACCCGCAGGGTGCCGGTGCTGGCGCAGACGTAGAGGTGCGCGCCGCGGGCGACGAGCCGGACGTCGCGGCGGAGGGTGAGCGGGGTGGTGGGCCGGGGGGTTTCCAATGCTGTCCGCCTTCTCGGAGCCGTGGGCCGTGGGTGGGGCGCGGAAGTGCCTCCCGGCCGGCTCGCCGAGCCCGGCCGGGAGGCACGCCGTGTCGTTACTCCGCCGACTCCGAGTCGTCGTATTCGGTGACGAAACAAAGGCAGCTGTGGCCGGCGAAAGCCGTCTCCGACTCCGGAATGGCCATCTCCTCGAACAGTTCGTCTTCCTCGGTCATGCGGATTTCCCCTTTCCGTTTCCATGGATTTTTCGGTTACCCGTGAGTCACACCCGCCAACGCTTCGGGTGAGCGCTCGGCGTCCATTGCGGCGGATTGCGGCAATCCCCGTCAAGAAAAACCCTATGAAATGACTCAATGCCTTATTAGCACGAGAGTGCGACGGAATCCCCGGCGTCCTGTTTTCGCCGCTGAGCTGCGACTTCCGGAAACAGGCGGAACGGCTCACGGCAACCCTCGCCTACGCAAGCACGCGAACCGGCCCCAGGGTCGCCGACCACCACTTTCCAGTCACCTCCCCGAAATCCCGCGGGATTCCGAACGGAAAACGAAAGCGGGGGCGACCGGAGCCCTTTGCAGGCCCCGGCCGCCCCCGCGGAGCGCAGACGGCGCGGACGACGCGGACGGAATTGGCGCGATCCGTCAGCCCCGGCGGCGGAAAGCCTTCCGGATGAAGTGCACGATCAGCCAGATCAACAGGATCACGATGACAATGATCACCACGATGATCACGATCAGGAAGATACCGAGCTTCTTGAAGAAGCCCATCTTCTTTTTCTTCGGCTTGTCGTGGGACGTGAAGGCCGCCTGGTGCATGGCGTGGTGGTTGCCGCTGTGGTGCCCCAGCTTCATGGCGGCGGCGGGGGCCGCCTCGCTGCGCACGGCGGCGGTGTCGGCGGCGGCCGTCCGCGCATCCGGCGCGGACTGCGCGGCGGCCACGGCGGCCGGGCGGGCCGCGGCGGCGTCGGCCAGGCCGGCGGCGGCCGCCGGACCGGCCGCGGCGGCCAACAGGCCGAACAGCAGCGCCAGCACGACGGCCGGACGGCGGCGCGCGACGGCCCGGCGGCCGGCTGCCTGCGGCGAACCGGACTGCCGGTGCGCGGAGTTCATGGTTGTGGATCGCATGGGTCGCTTTTCCCCTTGTACGGTGTGTTCAGCCATTATGGGCAGGGGCGGAAACCCCGGCGGACGTCTCAACCTCCATCAGGGAGGCGCTGTGCCGCTCCTCCTCGAAGGCCGCGCGGCCGCCCCGCAGCCCGAACAGCCGCTTGGCGAGCGCGATATAGAGGACCGCGAGAATGTTCACGACCAGGGTGGCGATCTTGAGCCAGCTGACCTTCTCGGTGAGCTCGTAGATCTCCAGCGGCAGGAACGCGGCGGTCGCCACCACCGTCAGATACTCCGCCCAGCGCTTGGCCCGCCACAGGCCGACGCCCTCGACGATCTCCACCAGTGCGTAGAGGAGCAGCGCCCCGGCGACCAGCATCAGGGTGGAGTGCTGGTAGCCGAAGGTCTTGCGGATGGTGTCGACGACCGGGGAGTGGTCCAGGTCGTAGTGGAAGTGGGCGGCCACCGGGCGGACCACGTCCAGGTTCTTGTCGAAGAACTGGCGGACCGCGTCCTGGCTGTTGCTGAACTGCCACACGGCGAGCGCCGCCAGCACGATGAAGACGCCGCGCACCGCCCGTTCCACGGCCAGGAACCGCAGGAGGAACAGGTCCCGCAGGACCTTGCCGCGCGGGACCAGCGGGGCGTCGGCCGCCGGGCCGGAACCGTGCGGCTCGCCGAGCACGAAGTCGCCGCAGCGCAGACAGCGCCAGGCCGGGCCGAGGGCCGTACCGGCGTGCAGTTTCGCCTGGAGGTGCTCCTCGTGCGGAAGGTAGGTGATGTGTCCGCGCCGCGCGCAGGTGCGCCGGTTCCAGTCGATTTTCATCGTTGGAGCCCTGTTTTCCTCTCGTCGTCCCGCGCGGGCCGCTCCGTCACGGCGGTCGGCCGCCGCGGCGCGGGCCCGCGCTCCATGCCGACCGATTGTCGCGTACATGCGGATCTCGTCGGCGGACGGGGATGCCTTACGAGGAGAGGGACGAGAAGAAGAGGCCCGAGGTTGCCGGAAGTCGGCGCGGACCGGTGGCGCGCGCCCGGCGCACGGGGCGCGGCGGCGCAAAACGGGGGAATTGGACGAGGGAGGCGGACCCGGGGGACGGACCGCCTCCCCCGATGAGAACCGGGCCCTGATGTCCACGGCGCGCGGTCAGGGGAGCACGCGGCGCGGACCCCGCAGTGAGGCCCTGTCCCGGGGCCCCGCGGATTCCTGCCAGATCCGCCGGGCCTCGTGCCTCCATCCTGCCGCCCGCGGACCGCCCCAACAGCCAGGCGAAGGGCCCTCCTTGGCGGGCCTTTGGTCCATAAGCCCCGCGTGAAGGACAGAGCCGGACGGACCGCCGCACCTCCCCGCTCGAACACCTGTGGTTACACTCGCCCGACCGCACCGGGAGCCGGGGCGGCCACCGGGCCCGCACGCCCGGGAATGCCACACGCGCACTGGGAACCTGCCGCAGGGGGAGACGGAACTGATGGCGACAGCGAAGAAAGTCGCGTTGTACGTGATCGTCGTCTTCGTGCTCTGGACGATCATCGCCACCCCCAAGCGGGCCGCCGGGCTCGTCCAGATAGGCTTCGAGGGCATCTCGACCGCCGCGCAGAGCGTCGGCGAGTTCATGACCCAGCTCATCAGCTAGGGCGCCGCCGGCCCGCCGGGACGGCCGCGCATCGTCCCGCCGCACGGAGGCCGCAGTGATCCGCCACCTGGTCCTGTTCAAGCTCAACGACGGCGTCTCGCGCGACGAGGAGCGGGTGCGGGCCGGCGTACGCGCCTTCGCCGCGCTGGAGAAGGAGATCCCGGAGCTGATGTCCTGGGAGTGCGCCTGGAACATCACCGACCGCCCGATCGCCTACGACTTCGCGGTCAACTCCGCCGTCGCCGACACCGACGCCCTCCAGCGGTACCTGGAGCACCCTGCCCACCAGGCGGCTGCCGCCCAGTGGCGCGAATTCGCCACCTGGGTGATCGCCGACTACGAGGTCTGACAGCGGGCGCCGGCCGCACCCCCGCACCCGTTCCGCCCCCGTCGCGCAGGCGGGGGCTTCGCCATGCGCCCGCGCCCCCCGCCGCGCCCCCTCGCGCACAAGCCCCGTACGCCGCCAACTCTCTCTTCAACACGGCGTTATGGGGTGCTTGCACACAGTGCACATGTCTTGTGATGCTATGACCGCTTTTGCCGGATACATGCGATACGCGAAACATGCTGCGACAAATGCACTGTGAAGGGTGGCGTGACCGTGACGGCCCGTACTGCGCCCAAGGCACCTGCCCGCGAGAGCCGCAGCGCGGACACCCGGGCCCTGACGCAGGTGCTCTTCGCCGAGCTGGCGGGCCTGGAACCCGGAACCCCCGAGCACTCCCGCGTCCGTGCCGCACTGATCGAGGCCAACCTCCCCCTGGTCCGCTACGCGGCCGCCCGCTTCCGCAGCCGCAACGAGCCGATGGAGGACGTGATCCAGGTCGGCACCATCGGCCTGATCAACGCCATCGACCGGTTCGACCCGGAGCGCGGCGTCCAGTTCCCGACCTTCGCCATGCCCACCGTCGTCGGCGAGATCAAGCGCTACTTCCGGGACAACGTCCGCACCGTCCACGTCCCGCGCCGCCTCCACGAACTGTGGGTACAGGTCAACGGCGCCACCGAGGACCTCACGGTGCTGCACGGCCGCTCCCCCACCACCGCGGAGATCGCCGAGCGGCTGAAGATCGGCGAGGACGAGGTGCTGGCCTGCCTGGAGGCCGGCCGCTCATATCACGCCACTTCTCTGGAGGCCGCACAGGAGGGCGACGGCCTGCCCGGCCTGCTGGACCGCCTCGGATACGAGGACCCCGAGCTGGCCGGCGTCGAGCACCGGGACCTCGTCCGACACCTGCTCGTCCAGCTCCCGGAGCGCGAGCAACGCATCCTTCTGCTGCGTTACTACAGCAATCTGACGCAGTCCCAGATCAGCGCGGAGCTCGGGGTTTCGCAGATGCACGTCTCGCGGCTGCTGTCGCGAAGCTTCGCCCGGCTGCGATCCGCAAACAGGATCGACGCCTAACCGGCACGGGCGACTCGTTCCCCCGCATCCTGCACAGATATGTCGACAAGGCGCTACAGCGCGTTGCCGACATGTGACATTCTGCAGGAACCGCGTTTGCCGTGGTGCTGCCTCCGGTATTCAGGTGGAGGTATACCTCCTCGGTCCGCCCTGGGCCGGGGACGCCGCAGCGACCCGTCCGCGACCTCAAGGGGGTGGCATGTCCGTAGAACTGGGCAGCTCGAAGGTGCTTCCCGCGATTCCCGCGCCGGCACCACACGTGCATGACGACATCGACGCCATCAACACCCGCTCGCTCTCCCGGTCCCTGTTCCTGCGGCTCGCCACGCTCGACAAGGACTCCACGGAGCGCGCGTACGTACGCGACACACTCATCGAACTGAACCTCCCGCTCGTGCGGTACGCCGCCGCGCGCTTCCGCAGCCGCAACGAGCCGATGGAGGACATCGTCCAGGTCGGCACCATCGGCCTGATCAAGGCCATCGACCGTTTCGACTGCGAACGCGGGGTGGAATTCCCGACGTTCGCGATGCCGACGGTGGTCGGCGAGATCAAGCGCTTCTTCCGCGACACGTCCTGGTCCGTGCGCGTACCGCGCCGCCTCCAGGAGCTCCGGCTGGCCCTCACCAAGGCCAGCGACGAGCTCTCCCAGAAGCTCGACCGCTCCCCGACGGTGCCCGAACTCGCCCTGTGCCTCGGGGTGTCGGAGGAGGACGTCGTCGACGGCCTGGCGGTGGGCAACGCCTACACCGCCTCCTCGCTGGACTCCCCCTCCCCCGAGGACGACGGCGGCGAGGGCTCCCTCGCGGACCGCCTCGGCTACGAGGACAGCGCCCTGGAGGGCGTCGAGTACCGCGAGTCCCTCAAGCCGCTTCTGGCCAAACTCCCGCCCCGCGAACGCCAGATCATCATGCTCCGCTTCTTCGCCAACATGACGCAGTCCCAGATCGGCGAGGAGGTCGGCATCTCCCAGATGCACGTCTCCCGACTGCTCACCCGCACGCTGGCACAACTCCGGGAAGGGCTGATCTCGGACTGAGGAACGGTCCGCCGAGGGACAGCCGGCGACAGCCGACCCGGGTCGCTCGGCGGACAGCAAGAGGAGACGGCACCGCACTGCCGTGCCCTCCTTTTTCCGTTTCCCGTCTCCCGGCCACGGCCGGCCCGCGCTCCACACACCACGCGCCACGCACCATCCACGCACCACCACCACTTCACACTTGACGTTCCGTCAGACACACTGGCCCCCGGCTACCGCTGGAGGTGCTCCACGATGCGACGGACGACGACCGCTGTCTCCGCCTCGGCGGCCGCACTCTTCCTGGGCGTTCTCCTCACCGGCTGCGGCGACGCGCCCCGCTCGGGCTATGCCGCGGTGGGCGCGGCAGACCCCTCGGACGGAACCGCGGCGACGAAGCCCGCACCCCCACCGGGCGGCGTCGAGCTCGCGCCCCTGGACGGCAACCGCGCCGATGACGGCACCGGTCACTCCGGCCACCCGGGACCCACCACCCCCTCCGTTCACCGCGACCCGGCTGACCCAGCCCCCTCCGCGGGCGCCACGGGCAGCCCCTCGCCCGACGTCCCGGCCACCCCACCGCGCGACGCCGCCAGCCCCAACACCCCGTCCGTGCCCGGCGGTTCGCCCAGCCCCCAGCCCAGCGGCTCCCCTGCCCCCCGGCCGCCCTCCCCCACCATCCCGGCCGGCCCGGGCGCGCCGCCCGGCCTCCTGGTGGGTGAGCCCGCGGTCGCCGACACCGACGTCCGCTGGTGCCAGCAGCTCACCCTCCACTTCCTCAACACCGGCGACCACCCGGTCACCGCCGGCACCGTCACCTTCGGCAGCCACGTGATCGGCCCCCTCGGCATCGACTGGACGACGATCGACTCCACCTACCGGCTCCCACTCCCCCTCGCCCCGGACAAGCCGACGACCGGCCGCTGGCGGGTGTGCGTGGACGCCTGGCGGGTGCCGCTGGGGATGCGTCTGGACACCCGGGATACGCGGTTCACATGGAGTGCGGAGAGGTGATCAACCGGCCCTAGGGCGCTCCAGTGAGTCAAGATCGGACAGATCCTGGCTCTCCACCCACACGTGCGGCCCGTCGCTGTCAACGGTCAGGCCGAGGTGGCCGAGACCGGGTCGGCCCTGCTCCCGCCACCAGACGTACGCGGCCTCGGCCTCGTCCCACAGCCGGCGATCGTCTCGTCCAGCGTGAGCGTCGTGGCGCTGCGCTCGGGCCGCTTCGGCGACGAACTCCCGGAGGGAAGAGCGCGTTGGAGTGGCGCCCTTCCAACTCGCCGCTCACTCTGGCGTGTTACCCGTATCTGCGGTTACCGCTACACGAGAACGGCTGCCCGCCTTCCCCGGATATGGGCCGGGGAGACGAGCCCCCCTTCGCATCCGAGCGGCCTGTAGGTTCCCTCGTTTCGAGGCCAACTGGCCACGAAAACAGTGATTATTCGTGGCCGGCGAGCTAGGGCGAGGCGAGATCTTCCCGTCGCATGGCCCATCCGAGGCAGTGTGCGTCACGGGGCACGGCTGAGCGCGTTCAGTCGTCAGGCGAGGTCGGTGTCCCGCCTCCATGACTGCGAGAGCGGCTCTTCAGCCGGTAGCCGGGGTCGTTGACGAGGAAGCCGGCCCGGATGGAAGCGAGCCGAGCAGTGCGGCGGTGCACTCCTCAGCGAGGTCCTCGGCATGGGCAGGGAGGGGCGTGCCGGCCCGAAGGTGGCGGCGGACCAGTGAGAGGGGCAGATCGACCAGGGCGAGAGCGACACGTTCGGTGGCCTGGGGGCCCTCGGCGCCCAGGGCTTCGGTGAGGGATGCGAGGGCGGTGCGCACGCGCTGGTTGCCGCGGTCCGCGCGGCGGATGTGTTCCTCGGACCAGTCGGCGCGCCCGAAGTCCTGGGCGCCGTAGAGGAGGAGAGCGGCTTCCTCCGGGTGGGCGCGGCTCCAGGCGATGACATGGCGCGCCCCTGCGCATCCCGCCCGCCGTGCGTCGGCGTGCGCTTCGAGGGCCTTGAAGTAGCCCTCCTGGAAGCTCTCGACCGTGCGCAGCCACACCTCGGCGAGTAGCGCCGTCCGTCCGGCGAAGCGGTGGTACACCGAACCGCTGGGGGCTCCTGCCTCTTTGGCGACTGCGGACATGGTCACCCCGGCCGGGCCCGATGCCGCGGCTTGTCGCACGGCGGCATCGAGAAGTTGGTTCGTGTCGAAGCGGGGTGGCCTGGCCATGGACTGGAGAGTACTCTCCAAAATATTAGAGAGGTGCCTCTAGAACGAGTTACGGGAGGGCGCATGGGCGTCTACAACGTGCACGAGCGTCTACTCGCTGCGAAGGAGAGCGAAGTGGGCGCGCTGCTCGACACTCTGTCGAGCAGCGGAGACAAGCTGTGGCCCCACCACAGGTGGCCGGCGATGGAGTTCGACGGCCCCTTGGCCACCGGGGCGACCGGCGGCCACGGCCCGGTCCGCTACACCGTCGCCGCGTACGTCCGCTCCACATGGGTGCGCTTCGCCTTCAGTGGGCCACGCGGCTTCCACGGATTCCACGAATACGCCGTACTGCCCGTCGACGAGGAACACACGCTGCTGCGCCACACCCTCGCCATGAACACCCGAGGCCCGGCCCGCCTCACCTGGCCACTCGCCTGGCGGCCGCTCCACGACGCCTGCCTGGAGGACAGCCTGGACCGCGCGGAACTGGCCTGCACCGGCACAGTGGCGCACCCGGCGCACCGGGGGCTGTACGTACAGCTGCTGCGCAGCCTCGCGCACTGACCACCGGTCACACACACTCGCGTCCACACCACATCGCAGAGGCATGCGGCGCGGGCGTGAGCGCCGCTTCCAGTGCCTGCGGGCGGCCCGAGCACAGCAGCGCGCAGTGCCGGAACTACGACAACGGCCCCCGATCACGGGGGCCGTTCGCTTCGCCCGAATGGCGATGAGTTCGGCGCCGGGCGACGGTCGATACAGGTAGTGACGAGGGCGGCCCCGGCCGCCGCAACCGAACCACAGCCGTACGGCCACCCGGCCCCACCACCAGGAGCGCGTCATGCCGAAGATCACCCCCAACCTCTGGTTCGACACCCAGGGCATGGAGGCGGCCGAGTTCTACTGCTCGGTGTTCCCCAACTCGAAGATCAAGAACGTTACGCACTACACCGAGGGCAGCCCGCGTCCCGCCGGCACCGTCCTGACCGTGGAGTTCGAGCTGGACGGGCAGGAGTTCACCGCCATCAACGGCGGGCCGCAGTTCACCTTCGACGAGGCGATCTCGTTGGCCGTCACCTGCGCCGACCAGGAGGAGATCGACTATTACTGGGGCAAGCTCTCCGAGGGCGGCGCGGAAGGGCCCTGCGGGTGGCTCAAGGACAGGTACGGCCTGTCCTGGCAGGTCGTACCGGAGGGGATGGCCGAGATGCTCAACGATGCCGACCGGGCCCGCGCGGCGCGCGCGATGCAGGCCGTGATGGGCATGGGGAAGCTGGACATCGCGGCCATCAAGGCGGCCGCGGAGGGCGAGGGTTGACGGGCCCGGGCCGGCGCGCGCCGTTCGGCGTTCCGGTTCGTACGGGGCGGGGCCGCGTCGGCCCCGCCGCTCGCCGTCTCGTCAGCCCAGGGCCAGCCAGGCCGCGCCGGCGATCACCACGAGGGCGACGATCACGCCGACGATCACGCCGACGCGCGGGCCGGCCGACGCCTGCTGGGGCGCGGGGGCGCGGCGGCCGCCCTGCGGGGTGCCGCCCTCATCGACGAAGGCTTTGAACATCTGCGTGCTGCCCGCCGGGTCGTAGTTGCCGTCGGCCTGGTGCTGCGGGTTGGTCGCCATGAGGGAGGACCCTAGCGAACCCGGGGCCTTGGGGCATCCCTGGGGCGCGTATCCTCCGCGGGCGTGCGCGGGCGCGGGTCAGGGGGTGAGCCGCCGTGCCTACCGAGCGCGTACGTCCTGGTCACGGAGCGCAGACCGGTCCCTACGGGGCGCCGCGTGACGCGTGCCTGGCATGGAGCCCCGAGCGGGCATGAGGTGGGGCAAGGCGGGGCAGAGGTCGCGCGCCCGCCGCCGGGCGCTCATTTACCGCATTGACCAGCATCTTTACGCGGCAAGGCGGGGTTATTGGATTAGCCATGACCCAGACTTTGCCTTCTCTATGCCGTGGGCGTCACCAAATCGTTTGCCTTCAGCAACCAACTTACTTATGGTTGCCCCAAGCAACAAAACAACCGCGTAGGTTGCGCAGTGAAGAGGCGTGGAGGAGCCGGTGGCCGCTCGCAGTCAGTACGAAGAGCTGGCCCGGCAACTCAGCGCCATCGGGGCCGTCAAGCGGGAGATGGGGCGGATCCTGCCCCAGGACTGCCCGCCGGCGTCGGCCGGGGTGCTCACGCTCCTCGACCGCCACGGCGAGATGCGGATGAGTCAGCTGGCCGAGCTGCTCGCCATCGACATGTCGGTGACCAGCCGGCACGTCGCCCATGTCGCTGAGCGCGGCTGGATCGAGCGCCAGCCCGACCCGGTGGACAAGCGGTCGCGGCTGCTCCGGCTGACCCCGAGCGGCCGGGAGCTCCTGGCGGAGCTCGCCGAGCGCTACACCCAGACGCTCGCCCGGTACTTGGACGACTGGACCGACACCGACGTCGGGCAGCTCGTCGAGCTGCTCGCCAGGCTCCGTACGAGCTTCGGCGACTGCCGTGTCCGGGCAGCGCATCACGAATCCCCCGAATCCCCCGCCACCACCCGCATCCACGCGGCCGGGTGAGAAGCACGGCGAAGCAGAAGCAAAGCGAAGCGAAGCAAAGGAAGTTAAGGAACCACATGGCTACGACCTCACCAGCAGGTGTGCGGGGCGGGCATGCCAAGCATGGGGGCGGTCACGGCGCGTCCCATGACGGCCCGATGACGCACCGTCAGATCATGGAGGCGCTGTCCGGGCTGCTGCTCGGGATGTTCGTCGCCATCCTGTCGTCGACGATCGTCTCCAACGCGCTGCCGCACATCATCCACGACCTGGGCGGCGGCCAGAGCGCGTACACCTGGGTCGTCACCGCGGCGCTGCTGGCGATGACCGCGACCACGCCGCTGTGGGGCAAGCTCTCCGATCTGTTCAGCAAGAAGCTGCTGGTGCAGGTGGCGTTGGTCATCTACGTCGGTGGGTCGGTGGTCGCCGGGCTGTCGCAGAACACCGGGATGCTGATCGCCTGCCGTGTGGTGCAGGGCATCGGCGTGGGCGGGCTGTCCGCGCTGGCCCAGATCGTCATGGCCGCGATGGTCTCCCCGCGGGAGCGCGGGCGTTACAGCGGCTACCTGGGCGCGACCTTCGCGGTCGCGACCGTCGGCGGGCCGCTGCTCGGCGGCGTCATCACCGACACCAGCTGGCTCGGCTGGCGCTGGTGCTTCTACGTCGGTGTACCGTTCGCGGTCATCGCGCTGATCGTGCTGCAGAAGACCCTGAAGCTGCCGGTGGTCAAGCGCCAGGGCGTGAAGGTCGACTGGGCCGGCTCGTTCTTCATCGCCGCCGCGGTGACGCTGCTGCTGGTGTGGGTCACGCTGGCCGGGAAGAACTACGACTGGATCTCCTGGCAGACCTTCGCCATGGTCGGCGGCGCGGTGCTGCTCGCGATCGTCTTCGTGATCGTGGAGACCAAGGCCGAGGAGCCGCTGATCCCGCTGCGGCTGTTCCGGAACAAGACGATCACTCTGGCCACCGTCGCCTCGATGTTCGTGGGCGTCTCGATGTACAGCGGGACGGTCTTCTTCTCGCAGTACTTCCAGCTGGCCGAGGGCAAGTCCCCGACGATGTCCGGCGTGATGACCATTCCGATGGTCATGGGTCTCTTCCTGTCGTCGATGGTCTCCGGCCAGATCATCACGCGCACCGGGCGCTGGAAGGTCTTCCTCGTCAGCGGTGGTGTGCTGCTCACCGCGGGCCTCGGCCTGCTGGGCACGCTGCGCGCCGACACCCCGTACTGGCATGCCGCGATCTACATGGCGCTGATGGGCCTCGGCGTCGGCATGATGATGCAGAACCTCGTCCTGGCGACCCAGAACCAGGTGGCGCCCCAGGACATCGGATCCGCCAGCTCGCTGGTGACCTTCTTCCGTACCCTCGGTGGTGCGGTGGGCGTCTCGGCGCTCGGCGCGGCGCTCGCCAACCGCGTCACCCACTACGTGACCGACGGTCTGACGGCCCTCGGCCCGAAGGCCGCCGCGGCGGCGCGCCACGGCGGCAGCGGCGACGGCATTCCCGATCTGGCGGCGCTGCCGGCCCCGATCCGGTCGATCATGGAGGACGCGTACGGGCACGGTGTCGGTGATGTCTTCCTCTACGCGGCTCCGTTCGCCCTGCTCGCCCTGATCATCACCCTGTTCATCAAGGAGGTCGCCTTGCACAGCAAGTCCGGTTCGGAGCGCGCCCTCGCCTCGGACGGCGACGGCGACACGTCCCAGGCCCCCGCGGCCGCCCCGGCCCCGGCGTCCGCCGCTCCGGTCGAGGAGCGCGAACCCGCCCTGGTCGGCGCCGCCCCCTCCATATCCGACGACGACCTCCACACCCCCTCCTGGGCACAGGCGGCCCCGGCGGCCCCGGCGGCCCAGCCCCTGGCGGCGTACGCGTCGGCCGGCGGCGGGGACGCCACCCCGGCCGGTCCCGCGGTCCACGGCTTCGTCCGCAACGCCGACGGCCACCCGGTGGCCCGCTCCGCCGTCACGCTGATCTCGCTCGGCGGCCGCCAGTTGGGCCGCTCGGTCGCCCAGGCCAACGGCTCGTACGCGCTGCAGGCCCCCGGCGCCGGCTCCTACGTCCTGATCGCGGCGGCCGACGGCCACCAGCCGCAGGCGTCCACGGTCGTCGTCGGCGACCAGCCGCTCGGCTACGACATCCTGCTCAGCGGCACCAGCGGCCTGACCGGCCTGGTCCGCGGCGCGGTCACCGGCGAGCCGGTGGGCGGCGCGATGGTCGTCGTCACCGATGTCCGCGGCGAGGTGCTGGCCACCGGCCTGACCGGCCCGGAGGGCGCCTTCTCCTTCGCCGAACTGGCCCCCGGCGCCTACACCGTCGCGGTCAACGCGACCGGCTACCGGCCCGCCGCCCAGCCCGTCGAGATCGGCGGCCAGGGCACCACCCGTACCGAGATCGAGCTGCTGTCCGGCGCCCGGGTGCAGGGTGTCGTCCGGGCCGGGGCCGACCGCGCCCCGCTGGCCGACGCCCGGGTCACCCTGGTCGACGCGGCGGGCAACGTGGTGGCCACCTCCACCACCGGTACGGACGGCGCCTACGCCTTCACCGACCTGGACGCCGGCGAGTACACGGTCATCGCGAGCGGCTACCCGCCGGTCGCCACCGGCCTGGCCATCGACGCCACCGGCGTGGACGGCTACGACGTCCAGCTCGCCCACCCCGGGGACTGAGCCGATCGGAAGACCCCGGGCCGGGGCGCGCGTTGAGCGGAGACGCGCCCCGGCCCGGCCCCGGACTCCGGCGGCGGCGCTGCGCACAGGCAGGGGACGGCCTGCACGCCACCGCCGGGGTCCGACACCGCCCCGAGCACGCGGCTTCGCCCGGGCCGGGGCACCCCCACCAGGCAACAAACGGGAGAGGCACGTACATGACTTCGACGGGCGCGGCAGCTGCGGGAGTTCGGGCGCAGGTCCGCACGCGGGACGGCTGGGCGGTACAGCACGCCGTGCTGACCGTCACCGACATGACGGGCGCGCAGGTGCTGCGCGCGTCCGCCGACGAGGACGGCGCGGTGCGCAGCGCGGAGCCGCTGGCCGCCGGCCCCTACACGGTCATCGTGACCGCCGTCGGCTACGCACCGGTCGCCTCCAGCGCGATCGTCACGGCCAGCGGACGGATGGACGTCGGCACCGTCGTCCTGGCCCGGCAGGGCGGTGTGGAGCTGCCGCCGCCCGGCCCCTGGACCATCGACCCCATGCACTCCACGGTGGCGGCGGTCGCCCAGCATCTGGGCATCTCCAGCGTGCACGGCCGCTTCACGGAGTTCGGCGGCCGGATCGACATCTCCGAGGACATCGAGAAGTCCCGCGTGGAGGCGGTCATCAAGGCCGCGTCGATCGACACCGGCAACGGCATGCGCGACGGCCACCTGCGCAACGAGGACTTCCTCAACGTCGAGGTCTATCCGCAGATCACCTACCGCAGCACCGGTCTCGCCCCGGCCGGCCCGGACCGCTGGACGGTGCACGGCGACCTCTCCCTGCACGGCGTGGTCCGCCCGGTCGACCTCGACCTGAGCTACCTCGGCACCGGCCCGGACCCGTGGGGCGGGGTGCGCGCCGCGTTCCGCGCCACCGCCGAACTGCGCCGCGAGGACTTCAAGATGAACTACAACCAGGTGGTGGCGGCCGGTATCGCGGCCATCGGCACCACGCTCAAGGTCGAGCTCGACATCCAGGCCGTGCAGGGCGACAGCCTGCCGATGGCCTGACCGGTCGTCCGATGGCCTGACCGGTCGTCCGAGCGGCGGCCCTACGACCGCAGGACCTCGCGCGGTTCCGGTGCCGTGGCCGCGCTGTCCCAGACCGTCAGGAAGGCCAGCCGCAGACACGCCGCGAGGGCCGGGTGCTCGATGACCAGCGCGGTGGTGGAGTCGGCGCCGGCCACCGGGTCGGGCATGTCGCACAGCACCAACGACCCGTCGGCTATGACGAGTTTGAGCGGCAGGTCGGCGGTGAAACGGGCCTCCTCGCCGGCCCCCGCGAAGCTGCGGACGTTGGCGAGCATGCCGGCGTCCTCCAGGGCGCCGGAGCTGTAGATGGCGCGGACGGTGCCGCCGGCCCGGTGCAGCCGGCGGGCGGCCTCGATGCCCTCGGCGTTCTCCGCCGGGGCGACGAACGGCGGTTTGCAGAAGCTCAGCAGCTCCCGGCGGGCCTGCCGCTGGATGTCGGCGAACCGCTCGGCTATGGCCGTCGGATCGCGCAGGATCTCCACGTAGTCGAGCGGGTCGTTGTGCCGGCGCCCGTCCGCCCACAGCGGCTGGAGCGCCGTGGCCAGGGTGCCGGAGGCGCGCTCCAGCCGTTCCAGGGACTCCCGTTGCAGCGCCACCAGCCGGGCCACGGCGAGTTCGGGGGCGACGGCCGAGTACGTCGCCACCCGTCCGGGATGCGCGTGGGCGAGCCGGCGCCGTACGAGCGCGTCCAGTACGTCGTAGACGCGCTGGCGCGGCACGTCCGCCTCGCGGGCGACCTCGGCGGCCGTGTACGACTCCCGTCTGATCAGGGCGAGATAGACCCGCGCCTCGTACCGGGCGAGTCCCAGCGCGACGAGATTGCCGACCGCGTCCTCTTCCAACTCCATGAGGCAAGAAGGTAGCGGGCCGGCAGGGGGGACGGTCCGGTGCCCGGGGGGCCACTGTGCGGGTACCAGAACAAGGCTTTGCCGTAACCCGGTGTCCATTTGACGGAGCGTTCACTACTTTCAAAGAGTCACCACTGACCGGGGTGGCACTCATCGAGCGTACGTGTGCGACGCGTCACCGGAGTCCCGCGAAGTTCCGTGAAGTCCCGCGAAGTTCCGCGGAGTCCATCCCCCGCTACTCGGCGAGATGTCATGTTCTTGACATAGCGAGCACCACGGCACCACCCGGCACCACCGCACCCCCCACATCCAGGCCCCCCACACCCGGCGCTCGCGGTACGCCGGCGCCGGCTTCCCCCTCTCCCCCACGGAGGTCACTCCCTTGTCTTCCCTGCGCAAGAGCACCGTGGACGGCCAAAGAGCAGACCGCACCGGAGGGTTGGCGCGCCGCGGCATCCCGGCCCTGCTCTCGGCGGCCACCCTCGTCATCGGCGGCCTGATCGCCGCCGTCCCGGCGGGCGCCGCCCCGGCCCCGGCCGCCGCCCCGGCCCCGGCCGCCGCCCCACAGGCGTCCGGCTCCGCCACCGTCCCCACCCACCGCCTGTGCGCCGAGCCGGCCAAGCCCGGCTACATGGCCTGCAACGCCGTGGCCCGTACGGACGTCAGGCAGAACCTGGCCCTCGGCCGCCACATCAAGCCGTCCGGCCTCGGCCCCGCGGACCTGCAGAGCGCCTACAAGCTGCCCAAGACCGGCGGCGCCGGCCAGACGGTGGCGATCGTCGACGCCAACGACGACCCCAACGCCGAGAAGGACCTGGCCACCTACCGCAAGCAGTACGGCCTGCCGGAGTGCACCACCGCCAACGGCTGCTTCAAGAAGGTCGACCAGAACGGCGGCACCAAGTACCCGGCGCCGGACTCCGGTTGGGCCGGTGAGATATCCCTCGACGTCGACATGGTCAGCGCCGCCTGCCCGCAGTGCCACATCCTGCTGGTCGAGGCGAACAGCGCCAGCATGGAGGACCTGGGCGCGGCGGTGAACCGCGCGGTCACCATGGGCGCCAAGTTCGTCTCCAACAGCTACGGCGGCTCCGAGGAGTCGGCCGACCCCACCTACGACACGAAGTACTTCAAGCACCCGGGCGTGGCGATCACCGTCAGCTCCGGCGACAGCGGCTACGGCGTCGAGTACCCGGCGGCGTCCCAGTACGTCACCGCGGTCGGCGGCACCTCGCTCAAGAAGGACAGCAGCACGCGCGGCTGGAGCGAGTCGGTCTGGGGCACCAAGGCGGGCGGCGAGGGCGCCGGCTCCGGCTGCTCCCAGTACGACGCCAAGCCGTCCTGGCAGAAGGACACCGGCTGCGCCAAGCGCGCCGTGGCGGACGTCGCCGCGGTCGCCGACCCCGCCACCGGCCTCGCGGTGTACGACAGTTACCAGGCCAGCGGCTGGAACGTCTACGGCGGCACCAGCGCCTCGTCCCCGCTGATCGCCGGCGTCTACGCCCTCGCGGGCGCCCCGGGTTCGTCCGACACCCCGGCCTCGTACCCGTACACCCACGCCTCCGCGCTGAACGACATCACCAGCGGCGCCAACGGCTCCTGCTCGCCGTCGTACCTCTGCACCGCGGGCAAGGGCTACGACGGCCCGACCGGCCTCGGCACCCCGAACGGGACCGCGGCCTTCACCAAGTAACCACCCCGACGGGCACACCCGCCCGCCCCGACCGTCGCAGCCCGGCAACCACCCCACGGAGCCGCCCTGCGACACCCACCAGCGGGCCCGGACCGTTTCCCGACGGTCCGGGCCCGTTGGCGTCATCGCCTGACAACCCGTCGCCTGACAACCCGTCGCCCGGCAACCGATCGCCCGCCAACCGTCCGCCTGCCAACGAGTCGTCGCAGCACGGCCCGTAGAGTCGGTGGAATGAGCGAGGTGGAGAACGGCAGACCGCAGGGGCGCCGGACCGGAGTTGTCGTGGCGTCGGTGGCATGTCTGGTGGCGGTCGGGGTGCTGCTGGCCCTGGCCTGGCGGCTGGGATGGTGGACGCCCGCGGACGGGAGCGGGCGGCTGACGGCCAGGGCGCTGGTGACGGGAGCCGTGTTCCTGCCTGTCGGCCTCGTGGCGCTCTTCGCGTGGTTCAGGCAGCGCCGGTGAGGCGTCGGCTCCCGCCACCGGTGCGGGCAGCCGGTCAGTGCTTGTGGTCGGCCGAGGACTTGTACGGCGCCGCGGCCTGTTGCGCGGCGGCCAGCAGGGCGGGCTTCATCTTGGGCCAGAAGTAGCTGTCCTGGCAGGAGAAGGCGGGCGTGAAGCCGTCGCAGTTGCGGCCGTCGACGTCGCCTATCTCGATGGTGAGGCTGGCCAGGCCCAGCTTGTCGTAGGTCCAGTCGTCGGTGCCGCCGGACGCGTCGTAGAGGATCTCGCCGGCCTGGCCGGACTGGTAGCCGGTGAGCTTGCCGAGCCGCCCGGCGAGGGCGCGCAGCGCGGCGTCGTTACCGGTGTGAACGGTGTGGTCGTGCTCCCAGGGGAGCAGGACCATGCTGGCGTCGCTGTGGAGGCTGATCATCAGGCCCTTGGCGGTGTCCGGCGCGGGGTCGCTGTCCCCGGTGCCCTTGCGCACCGCCGGGTACAGCTTGCGGAACAGGCCCTCCAGCGCGGTGTTCTCCGGTTCGGAGTCGGCGGCGGGGCCGAGGTAGACCTCGCTGCACGGCTGCTTGGAGGTGCCCGCGCCGCCCCAGTGGGTGCCCGCGTTGCGGTTGAGGTCCACGCCGGTCTGGCCGTCCCCGCCGCAGCCGCCGCCCTGGGAGTCATCGGCGTTCTTGCGCTGGAGGATGGGGTTGTCGCCGCCCTGGGCGACGATGTCGACACCGTCCGGGTTGGTGATCGGGACGACCCACATCTCGGTGGAATCCATCAGGGCGGTGATCTTGGGGTCCTTGCCGTAGTCCTTGGTCAGGGTGTCGATCCAGCGCCAGGAGACCTCGCCCGTGGTGAGTTCCCGCGCGTGGATCTGGCTCATCAGGAAGAAGCGCGGCTTGGGCGCCTTGGGGTCGAGGCCGCAGTCGCCCTGCTTCATCTTGGTGAGGCAGATGGCCTTGAGGTCGTGGCCGCCGCGCCCCTTCTGCTTGAGCCAGGACTGCCCGTAGGTGACGACCTTGGCCAGGTCCGGGTGCTCGGAGGCGACCTGGTCGAGGTGTGCGTAGTGCGCGTCCACGGTGTGGTAGCCGCCGTCGTAGGTGTCGTCGACGCCGCCGGCCTTGCGGGCCGTACGGGGCTGGTGCGGCAGCGGCTTGTGCAGCGTCTCGTCGACCGTGGCGGCGAAGCCGAGCCCGCGCAGTCCGGCGGCCGTCGACGGGTCGCCCATGACGAAGAGGTCGTTGCCCTGGCGGCGCTCGATCACGTCGTAGCCGGCGGAGGTCAGCTTCTGTGCGTCACCGCGGTCGTGGGTGGGGACGCGGTAGACGACGACGGTGTGCCCGTCGGACGCGCCGGCCGTGCGCTGCGTATGGGCGAGGGCCGGTGGGGAGAGTGGGGAGAGGGCCGTGAGCGCCGCGGCGGTCGCCGCCGCAGCCGTGGCCAGAAGGGTTTTCCGGGGCATGGCATGGCCTTCCGTGGGGGGTGGCGGCACCGGCCTGCGCACGGAGGCGGCCGGCACGCGCCTCGTCCACGGCGGCTGCCGGGAACGGGGGCCATGCGGCGCGCCGGGCGCGTCGGCCGCTGCCATGGAGCCCATCGCCAGGCATAGTGCCATGCTCATGCCATGTCCGGAAGGGGAGTTTCGGGCATCCTGGCGGTGAAGTCGCGGAAGGTACAAGGGAGTTCGGGGCGCCCGCGTCCTCACCTCGGCGCGGGGCCCGTTCGCCGCCTGCCGCAGGCGGCGGCACCGTGCGCCACCCGCCCCACGAGCGGACCGCACACCTGAGGGACATATGCCAACAGGTTGCGCCTCCGGTTCACTCCCCAGAGGCACGGACGAGTCCGGCTGGACCACCTGGACTGCGGGATCCGGCGATCCCTGCTCTCGTGGAACGCAGTGATCACTACTGCCCCAGGAGAGCCATGCAACGCCACACTCCCTCCACGGCACCCCCCGACAAGAGGCCCTCCCCGCACCGGACCGCACCCCCGCCCTTCCGGCGCCGCCGCCTCTGCCTGGGCGCGACCTGCGCACTCGTGCTGAGCGGCGCGCTGGTCGCGGCCGGCGCGCCGTCGCACGCCCCCAGCCGGAGCGCGGCCGGCTACGCGGCCGGTTACCCCGTCCGCGTCAGCGCCTACGTGGCCAACAGCAGCTCGGAGGTCGTCTCGGTCTACGACACCCGTCTGGAGCACAAGTTCGGCGCCGTCCAGGTCGGCTACGGCCCGACCGGGGTGGGGGCGTCCCCGGACGGCGAACGGGTCTACGTCGCCAACGGCCGCTCCAACACCGTGTCCTGCATCAACACCGGCCCCCGGCTGGTCACGTCGACCGTGCGGGTGGGACGCCGGCCCTTCGCGGCGGTGCCGAGCCGGAACGGCCACCGGGTGCTGGTGGCCAACTTCGGCTCGGACTCGGTCACGGCCCTCACACCCGACTGCCATGTGATCGGCACCGTCCCGGTCGGGCCGCTGCCGCACAGCATCACCACCATCCCGGACGGGCGGGCCTATGTGACCGACAACGGCGGTGGCTGTGTGACCGTACTCGACCCGAGCTCCCGCGCGATCCGGCGGATCCGGGTCGGGGACTTCCCCAGCGGAATCAGCTCGCCGCCCTCCGGCCGCCTGGTCTACGTCTCCAACACCGGCTCCGGCACGATCTCCGTCATCGACACCCGAAGCGACACCGTGGTGGGCCGTCTGCCCGGCGGCCGGGCGCCGCTGGGCAGCGCGGTCAGCCCCGACGGCCGGTACCTCTACGTCGCCGACACCGCCCGGGACTGCCTGCTGATCATCGACATCGGCGCCCACCAGATCATCGGCCACATCCACGTCGGCGCCCAGCCGCAGGGCGTCGCGGTGACCCCGGACGGCCGGCGGGTGTGGGTGACCAACGAGCAGTCCGACACCGTGTCGATCGTCGACCCCTACGCCCGGCGGGTGCGCGCCACCCTGCCGACCGGACACGAGCCCGAGGGCATCGCCATCACCCCGCGCTGAGCCCCGACGGCGAGGCGGCCTTTCCTCACCACAGTGCCGTTCCCACGAGGCTGCGTGGGAACAATCTCCGTGTATCTCCGTGTATCTCCGCACATCCCCGCACATGCGTACGATGCTGCGCGCAAGCGTGACAGTGACCCGAACGGCCGGTCCCGACCCCGCTGGTTGCCACACACTGGTGCCGACGGCCTCGGTCCGGCCAGGGAGCCCTGGGCCGGTGCAGATCGATGGCCACGCCGGCCGCGTGTCCCGGCGAACGCCCCGGCAGACGACCCGGTCCACGTCACCTTTCGCCCGCCACGGGAGATCCGGAGATCTCATGCGCATCCAGCACCTCGCCACGGCACTCGGTCCGCTGGCCGCCGCGGCCGCCCTCGCCCTGGCCGCCACCGTCCCCGCGGCCGCCGCAGCCGGCGCCGCCCCGGCCCCTCCCGCCCGCACCCCCGCGGACTGCCCCGTGGGCTTCCTCTGCTTCTGGTCGCAGCCCGACTTCACCGGCGAGATGCGCGCCCTTCAGTACCCGCAACACGACTGCGAGGCCGCGCCGTTCCCCACCGCCCGGTCGGTCTACAACAACGGCGAGGAGACCCGGACGTTCTACGCGGCAGCGCGCTGCAAGGTCCGGATCGGCTCCCTGGAACCGGGCGGCTCGGTCCGCTCGGTCTCGGTCTCCAGCTGGCAGTGAGGAGGCGCGCCCACGGCGGCGCCCACGGTCACGTCCCCGGCCGTGCCCCGGCCCCGCCGTCCCCGCGGGCGGGTCAGCCGGCCGCGCGGCGCTCCCGCTCCTGCCGTGCCCGCATCGCGTCGATGCCCGCGATCTGCAGGTCGAGGGCGAACGAGAAGTCCCGGTCGAGCATGTCGAGGGCGCTGGCGTCGGGCTTGGCGTAGCTGGCGCGCGAGGAGAGCTCCATCGTCTCGGCGAAGTCGGGGCGGTCCGAGAGCGCGGCGACGACCTGGGCGAAGTAGTCGTCGATGCTGAGGCCGGCGGCGCGGCAGCGGGCCTCGTGAAGGCTGCGGATGGTGGAGAAGCCGTAGACGAAGTGGAAGAGCGAGGCCAGGGCGCCGGAGATGCCCTCCGGGTCCAGCCCGCTGTGGGCCATGACCCGCAGCGTGGCGTTGGCGAACGCCGTGGAGTGCGGGCCGATGTTGGGGAACTCGCCGAGCAGGCGGGGCGCCCAGGGGTGGCGCAGCAGGGCGTCCCGGTAGGTGGTGGCCAGGCCGCGGAGCTGGTCGCGCCAGTCGGCGGCGGCGCCGGACTCGTCGGGCAGCACCATCTCGCCGGCCACCGCGTCCACGGCGCGTTCGAGCAGGTCGTCCTTGGTGTCGACGTACCAGTACAGGGACATGGCGGTGACGCCGAGCTCGGCGGCGAGGCGGCGCATGGAGAACTTGGCCAGGCCCTCGGCGTCGAGCAGCCGGACGGTGCTGGCGACGATCCTGTCCAGGCCGAGCCCGGCGGGCTGTTCGGCCTTCCTGCGGAGCGGGGGCCGGTCGGTCAGCCAGACGCTGTGCGGCTGCGGCTTGGCGCGCCCGTTCGTCGCTGCTGCCATGGCGCCCTTCCTTGGGTGGTGCGGGAGTGCGTAACCCGCGGCCGGGTCCCTCGGGACGGCCGCCGGCCCGGACGGGACGAGCGGAACCGTCCCGTCCGGCAACGATGCTATTCGGCCGGGGCGGGGGCCGGGTGGGGGCCCGCGGGCGCGGTGGCAGCGCCGGCGTCCGCCGCCTGGTCCGGTCCGTGCTCCGGTCCCTGGGGCGCGCCGCCCGCCCCGTCGGCCTCGCTCCCGGCGCGTTCCGCGCGGCGCAGCAGGACCGCGGCGAGCAGCCCGCCGAGGAAGACGGCCGCCGCACCGACCAGCTGGCTGGTGCCGATACCGGCCGCGAAGGCGTCGTGGACGGCGGTCCGCTGCTCGGCCGTGTGCGTACGCTCCAGGGCCGCGGAGAGCGAGCCGGCGCCGGCGGCAACCATCGGGAGCAGCGCGGCGAAACGGGAGTTGAGGACCGCACCGAGCACCGCGACGCCCAGACCCTGGCCGAACTCCATCAGGGTGCCGTTGACGCCGGCGCCGACGCCGGCCTTGGCGGGCGGGATCGCGGACATGATGGCGTTGGCCATCGTCGGCATCGCGATCGACACCCCGACGCCCATGACGATCAGGCCGACCAGCATGCCGCCGTAGCTGTGGCCGCCGAGCAGCGAGATCGCCGCCAGGCCGCCGGCCAGCAGGGTCATCCCGGAGACGATCATGCCGGGGGTGCCGAAGCGCGGCATCAGACGGGCACCCAGCCCGGTGAAGTTGAGCACCACGACGGTGAGCGCGAGCGGCGCCATCCGCAGGCCGGCGTCCAACGGGCCGTAGCCGAGCACCAGTTGGATGTGCTGGGTGAGCAGGAACATCGAGCCGCCCAGCCCGAAGGCGACCAGGATGCCGCCGGAAACCGCGCCGATGAACCGGCGGTTGCGGAAGAAGTGCATGTCCAGCATGGGGTACGGAATCCGCAGCTCCCAGAGGGCGAAGAGCGCCAGCCCCACGACACCGACCGCGGCCGAGAGCAGCACCTGCCGCGACAGCCAGCCGTCCACCGGCCCGGAGATGATCGCGTAGACCACCCCGACCATGCCGACCATCGACAGCAGGGCGCCCAGCACGTCCGGGCGCTCGCCGCCGCGGCTCTTGGACTCGGGGACGAGGGCGAGGACGGCCACCAGGCCGATCGCCGCGACCGGGAGGTTGACCAGGAACAGCGAGCCCCACCAGAAGTGGTCGAGCAGCGTGCCGCCGATCAGCGGCCCGGCGGCGAAGCCCAGGGAGTTGACCGAGCTCCAGATGCCGATGGCCTTGGGGCGCTCCTCGTCGTCGAAGATCTGCATCACGACCGCGAGGGTGGTGGTCACCAGCAGCGCGCCGCCGATGCCCATACCGGCGCGGGCGCCGATCAGCTGGCCGGGCGACTGGGCGAGGGCGGCGCCGAGCGACGCGACACCGAACAGCGCCAGACCGACGGCGAGCATCTTCTTGCGGCCGTAGCGGTCGGCGGAGTTGCCGGCTATCAGCAGCAGCCCGGACTGGACCAGGGAATAGGCGTTGAGCATCCACTGGACATCGGCGGTGGTCGCGCCCAGTTCCTCGGTGAGGGACGGGACGGCGACGTTGAGCACGGTGTTGTCGAGGACGACGGTGAGTTGCGCGATGCAGATGACGGCCAGGATCAGCCAGCGGGTGGCCGGCCGGCCCGGTGGCCGGAGGCTGGTGGCGTGGGCGTCGGGGGCCACGGTGGGCATACGAGCTCCCTGTACGGTGCGGGCGGAGAGACGTACACCGTACAGGGGCACTTATACGCTGTAAATTTGTTTTTTGTGCGGGCCTGGGGCCGGGGGCGGGGCGTTATTCCCTTCGCTGTCCCTTGCGCTGCGTCAGGTCGTAGAAGGTGGCGCCGGCGACGGTGACCTGCTGGAAGTTCTTCTCGATCCAGGCGCTGATCCGGGCGGCGGGGCCCTGCTGTCCGAAGCCGGCGGGGGCGCCGCGGAAGCCGCCTCCGGGCCGCTTGCCGGCGACGAAGTAGTGGATCTTCCCATCCGCCACAAAGCGCTGAAACTGGGCGAGGGTCGGCGACGGATCACTCCCGTTGAAGCCGCCGATCGCCATCACCGGCTTCTGGGTGGCCAGTTGGTAGCTCGCGGCGTTCTGGGAGCCGACGGCCGCGGCGGCCCAGGTGTACTTGTCGGCGTTCCGCTCCACCAGGCGCTCGGCCGCGCCGCTCACCGAGGCGCCGTCGAGCAGGCCGCCCATGCCCCTCATGCCGCCGGCGACGCCGCCGCGCGGCATCCCGGCCTTGTTGCCGCCCCGCCGGAACATCCGGCCATGACCGCCGCCGGGGAAGCCGCGGCCGCCCCGTACCGCGGGGCCGGCGGTGACGATCGAGCCGCCCTTGGCCGTGTTGACGGTGTCCAGGGTGTACGCGAGCGGCCCGGCCAGCGCGGTGGCCACACCGAGCCCCACCGCCACACCGGCCACGACACCGGCCCGCCGCCGCGTGGAACCCGCACCCCGTCCCGGCACCCGGCCGTCCCGCGCGGCCGCCCCCGCCGACAGCAGAAGTCCCAGCGCCGCCGGCAGACCGAGCGCCAGCACCGTCCACCGCAGCCACGGCAGCCACTGCGGCGACCGGTCCAGCAGGACGTACGACCAGACGGCCGTCACCGCGACGACCACGGCCGGCACGATCCGCGCGAGCCACCCGCCGCGCCGCCACACCAGCACCGACCCCATGCCGACCACGGCCGCGAGGTACGGGGACAGCGCGATGTTGTAGTACTGGTGGAAGATCCCGGACATGAAGCTGAAGATCGTGAACGTCATCAGCAGCGCGCCGCCCCACACCAGGAACTCCGCCCGCTGGGCCGCCTGTTCGGCCTGGTCGGCCTGTTCGGCCGCCCCCGCACGCCGCGCCCGCCACAGCACGCACACCGCCACCACCAGCAGGATCAGCGCGGCGGGCAGCAGCCAGGAGATCTGACCGCCCATGTCGGGAGAGAACAGCCGGGTCAGGCCGGTCTCGCCCCAGCCACCGCCGTGGCCGCCGGCCCCGCCATGGCCGCCGTGCCCGCCGTGCCCGCCGCCGACGCTGCCCCGCTCGTTCCCGTCGATCCGCCCGAAGCCGTTGTAGCCGAAGGTCAGCTCAAGGAAGCTGTTGGTCTGCGAACCGCCCACATAGGGGCGCGCCGACGCCGGCAGCAGTTCGACGATCGCCACCCACCAGCCGCCGGTGACCACGAGCGCCAGCCCGGCCAGCAGCAGCTGCCCCAGCCGCCGGCGCAACCGCACCGGCGCACAGCACGCGTAGACCACGGCCAACGCCGGCAGGATCAGCCACGCCTGCAGAGTCTTGGTGAGGAAGCCCAGCCCGAAGCAGACCCCGGCCAGCACCAGCCACTTCGTCCGGCCGGCCTCCAGGGCGCGCAGCACGCAGGCGACCGCGCAGACCATCAGCAGGCACAGCAGCGCGTCCGGGTTGTTGAAGCGGAACATCAGCGCGGCGACCGGCGTGATCGCCAGCGCCCCCGCCGACAGCAGCCCCGCCACCGCCCCGAACCGGCGCCGCACCGCCGCGTGGAGCACCCCGACCGTGGCGACGCCCATCAGCGCCTCGGGCACCAGGATCGCCCACGAGCTGAGCCCGAAGAGCCGCACGGAGAGCTCCATCGGCCAGAGCGAGGCCGGCGGTTTGTCCACGGTGATGGCGTTGGCCGCGTCCGAGGAGCCGAAGAAGAACGCCTTCCAGCTGACGCTGCCGGCCTGGACGGCGGCCGAGTAGAACTGGTTGGCGTACTTCGACGCCGACAGGTCCCAGAGGTAGAGCACCGCGGTGACCGCCAGCAGCGCCCACAGCGCCGGCCGCGCCCAACGCGGGTCCTCCGGGCCCCCCGTGCTCTCCGCTGCTCTCTCGGGGGCCGATGTCTGCTCCTGGAGGGTTGGTGCTTGGGGGGTTGGCGCTTGGGGGCTCATCGAGCGCTCCTGCTGACGTCGTTACGGCCGTGCGGGCGGCGGGGGCCGTGGTGGGGGCCGTGGGGGCCGTCCGCGTCGCGCGGGCCGTCCGTATCGCGTCGCTCGCGCTCGCGCTCCGGGAACACCCAGGCGCGGAAGAGCAGGAAGCGCAGCACCGTGGCCGCGAGGTTGGCGGCCACCAGCACGGTCAGTTCGCCGGCGTGCGAGGGGCTGACGGTGGCCGTGCCGAGGGCCGCGAGGGACCCGCTGGTCAGCGCCAGCCCGATGGCGAAGACCACCAGGCCCTGCGCCTGCTGGCGGACGGCCCGCTCCCGCCCGCGCACCCCGAACGTCAGCCGCCGGTTGGCGGCCGTGTTGGCGAGTGCCGACACCAACAGGGCGACCGCATTGGCCACTTGGGGGCCGGTCCCCAACCGGAAGAGGGAGTAGAGACCGAGGTAGAGCAGCGTGCTCAGCGCCCCGACGACGGCGAACCCGACGACCTGACGGGCCAGCCCGCCCGGCACTCCGGAGAGTTCCCGGTCCCGGGGGTCGTCGCCGAACGGCCGGGCGAGCCGGTCCAGCGGCAGCGCGCCGGTCGCCAGCGCCCGACCCACCCGCCAGACGCCCTTGAGGTCGTCGGTCGCGGTCCGCACGAGGTGCACGGTGCTGTCCGGGTCGTCCACCCAGTCCACCGGCACCTCGTGGATGCGCAGCCCGGCCCGTTCGGCCAGCACCAGCATCTCGGTGTCGAAGAACCACCCGGTGTCCTCGGTCATCGGCAGCAGCCGGCCCGCGACATCGCCGCGGATCGCCTTGAAACCGCACTGCGCGTCGGAGAAGCGCGCGGCCAGCGAGCCCCGCAGAATGAGGTTGTAGGCGCGCGAGACGAACTCCCGCTTGGGACCGCGGACCACCCGCGCGCTCCGGCTGAGCCGGGACCCGATCGCCAGGTCGGAGTGCCCGGAGATCAGCGGCGCCACCAGCGGCAGCAACGCGTTGAGGTCGGTGGACAGATCGACGTCCATATAGGCCAGCACCGGCGCCTCGGACAGCGACCACACCGTGCGCAGCGCTCGCCCGCGCCCCTTGTCCTCCAGCCGTACGGCGGTGACATGGTCCATCCCGTCGTCCAGCCGGGCGGCGATCAGGGGCGTGTCGTCGGTGCTCGCGTTGTCCGCGATGGTGATCCGGAACCCGTAGGGGAAGGTGCGGGTCAGGTGGTCGTGCAGCCGGCGCACACAGGGTTCAAGGTCCTTCTCCTCGTTGTGGACGGGGATCACCACATCGAGGACGGTCTCGATCTGGCCGGGACGCAGATGCTCGCGCGGTGGCAGCGAACCCGACGGCGTCGAACCCGACAGCGTCCGGGACGGGGTCGGCGTAGGCGTGGTCATGCCACGACGCTCGCCAACCGCCCTGTCACGGCAGTGTGGTGAGCCTGTGCGCCGGCTGTGAGTCGAGGGCTACCGGAGCAGCGTGCTCCGGGCAGCGTCACCGTGCCGGAGCAGCGCGCTACCTGTTCTGTCCGGGCAGCGTCACCGTGAACACCGTCCGCCCCGGCACGCTCGCCACCGCGACCGTCCCGCCGTGCGCGGCCACCACCGCCTGCACGATGGCCAGCCCCAGCCCCGTACTCCCCCCGCTCCGGCCGCTCCCCGTGACGCGCGACCGGGACGCGTCGCCCCGCGCGAACCGTTCGAAGACATGCGGCAGCAGCCCGGCCGGGATGCCCGGCCCGTCGTCCTCGACCTCCAGCTGGATCGCGTTGCCGGCACCACGGCCGGGCTGGGCGGGCTGGGTACCCGACCCCCTCGCCCCGGGCCGTCCCGGCCGTCCCAGGGGCCGCACCCGGGCGGTCACCGTCGTCCCCTCGGGTGTGTGCGTACGCGCGTTGGCCAGCAGATTGACCAGGATCTGGTGCAGCCGGTCGGCGTCCCCGCGCACCAGCGCGGGGTGGTCCGCGTCCGGGAGTTCCAGCCGCCAACGGTGGTCGGGCCCGGCCGCCCGCGCGTCGCTCACCGCGTCCACCACCAGCGGCGAGAGGTCCACCGTGGCGTACGAGAGCGGGCGCCCGGAGTCGAGCCGGGCGAGCAGCAGCAGGTCCTCCACCAGGCCGGTCATCCGCTCCGCCTCGGACTCGATCCGCCCCAGCGCATGCCGGGTCTCCGGGCCGGGCTGCTCCTCGCCCCGCCGGGTCAGCTCGGCATAGCCCCGTATCGACGCCAGCGGCGTCCGCAGCTCATGGCTGGCATCGGCGACGAACCGCCGTACCCGCGTCTCGCTCTCCTGGCGCGCCGAGAGCGCCGAACCGACGTGCCCCAGCATGCGGTTGAGCGCCGCTCCGACCTGCCCCACCTCCGTACGGGCGTCGGCTTCGGCGGCGGGGACGCGGACATGCAGGGCCACCTCGCCCTGGTGGAGCGGGAGTTCGGACACCCGGGTCGCGGTCGCGGCGACCCGCCGCAGCGGGCGCAGCGCGATCCCGACCATGGCGGAGCCGGCGATTCCGGCCGCGACCAGCCCGGCGACCGTCACACAGCACTCGATGAGCACCAGCCGCCCGACCGTGTCGTTCACCTCGTTGAGCGGAATCCCCAGCACCAGCGCACCGTTCTTGGCGTACTGCGCCCGGTACGCGCCGAGGCCGGGCAGGTCGGTGCTGTGCCGACGGCCGTCCCGGGGCACCGCGGCCAGCGCCGCGAGCTGCTCGCCGTCCAGCGGGGTCAGCCGGTCCGACGGCAGCCGGCTCGTCGAGCGGTTCATCCGCGCGCCGCCCTCGAACGTGCCGTCCGGCCCGACCCGGGCCCCCACCGTCCCCGGCACCTGACCGGGCAGCGCCACGAACTCCAGCCGATCGTCCCGCAACGCATCGTGCGGCCGCGGCCCCACCGCCCGCCCGATGCCCTCGCGCAACCGGGCGTCCAACTGCCCCTGCAGATACGCATGCAGCGCGATCGCGGTCACCGTACTGATCACCGCCGCCACGACGGCGATCAACGCCACCGCCGACACCACGAGCCGCGTCCGCAACGTCCAGCGCCGGCGCCCGCCCCGGCGGCCGGTGTCCGGCCGGAGACCGGGGGTGGGCTGGGGGCCGGGGGTGGGGGTGGGGGTGAGCCGGGGGCCAGGGGTGGGCCGGAGGCCGGTGGTAGGCCGGATGCCGGAGGTGGGCCCCATGGCCCGCTATCCGGCCGGCTTGATCAGATAGCCCGCACCCCGCCGGGTGTGGATCATCGGCTCCCGCCCGGCGTCGATCTTCCGCCTCAGATACGAGATATACAGTTCGACGACATTGGCCTGCCCTCCGAAGTCATAGCTCCACACCCGGTCCAGAATCTGCGTCTTGCTCAGCACCCGCCGCGGATTGCGCATCAGATACCGCAGCAGCTCGAACTCCGTGGCGGTCAGATGGATGTCCTGACCGTCCCGCCACACCTCGTGGCTGTCCTCGTCCAGCACCAGATCGCCCACGGTCAGCAGCGACTCACTGCGCACCGCGGCCGCGCCCGCCCGCCGCAGCAGCCCACGCAGCCGGGCCACCACCTCCTCCAGGCTGAACGGCTTGGTGACGTAGTCGTCGCCACCCGCCGTCAGTCCGGCGATCCGGTCCTCGACCGCGTCCTTGGCGGTCAGGAACAGCACCGGTACGTCCGGCAGTTCGTTCCGCAGCCGGCCGAGGACGGTCAGCCCGTCCATGTCCGGCAGCATCACATCGAGCACCACCGCGTCCGGCCGCCAGCTCCGGGCGCACCGCAGCGCACCCGCGCCGTCGCCCTCCGACTTGATGTCCCAGCCCTCGTAACGCAGCGCCAGCGACAACAGGTCCGCGAGCGAGGACTCGTCGTCCACCACGAGCACCCGTACGGGGCTGCCGTCGGCCCGCAACAGCTCCGGCTGCTTGCCGGGGACCTGCCCGGGCGCCTTGCCGGCTGCTTTACCGACTGCTGTACCGGCCGCTCCTTTGGAGGACGAGCCCGAGGTCGCCACACGGTACAAGGCTGAGGACGTCGACGAAGTCACGGTCATGGCAGGGAGCCTGACCCGGCCCTCTGAAAGCTCCCTTGCCGGTTTCTGTGAATCTCCTGAGAATCTCCCCTCCCTTCGGTCAAGCCCGCAGAACACACGTGCCCCACCCCGTCACGACCGACCTGGACCGCCCCCCGCGCGGCCCACGCCGATCACTCTTCCCTCAGCATGACACCCCCCACTGACAATCCCCCTGACCTGCACATTCCCCCAAACCGACAGCTCCGCCAGGCCCCCTGGACCCCACGAGCCCAACACCCCCGCCCTCAACTCCCCAACACCCCTCACCACTCCCCAACTCCCCGTAACGTCCTCCCCATGACCCGCCTCCTGGCCCTCTCCGGCAGCCTCCGCGCCCGCTCCTCCAACGGCGCCGTCCTGCGCTCCGCGCTGGAACTCTTCGACGGCCCGACCGCCACCGCGGACATCGGCGCGCTCCCGCACTTCAACCCCGACCTCGACGGCGAGGACGCCACCCCGCCCGCACCCGTAGCCGCCCTGCGCACCGCCGTCGCCCAGGCCGACGCACTGCTGATCGTCAGCCCGGAGTACGCGCACGGCGTCCCCGGTGTCCTCAAGAACGCCCTCGACTGGCTGGTCAGCAGCGGCGAATGCGTCGGTAAGCCGGTCGCCGTGATCACCGCCTCCCCGTTCCCCACCGGCGGCGACCACGCCAACGCCCAACTCCGCGAAACCCTCCGCATGATGACCGGCAACGTCATCGCGGACGCCTGCCGCGAGATCCCCGCCATCGGCCCGAAGATCGACCCCATGACCGAGCGCGTGACCGACGGGCCCACCCTCACCGACCTCCGCACAGCCATCACCCACCTGGCCACCGCTGCCGCCCCGACCACCACCTCCGCCCCCACCACGTAACCGCCGCCGGAACCGGGCCGGGCGCTGACCACGCCCCCACCTCACAGCCGTCCACCGCCCCGACATCAGCCCCCTCCCCCGTCACTTCCCCCATCCCCCCGAAACGTCGCCCGATAGGCCCGCGGCGACACCCCCAGCGCCGCCTGGAAGTGCTGCCGCAGCGACGCCGCCGTCCCGAAGCCCGACTCCGCCGCGATCCGGTCCACCGTCAGCTCCGACTCCTCCAGCAACTGCCGGGCCCGCTCTACCCGTTGCCGGGTCAGCCACCGCACCGGCGACATCCCCACCTCCTCCCGGAACCGCCGGGTGAAGGTCCGTACGCTCATCGCCTCCCGCGCCGCCAGCTCCCGCAGGCTCAGCGGCCGGTCCAGGTGCTCCAGCGCCCAGGCCCGCGCCACGCCCGTCGACGACACCTGCGGCTCCGGCACCGGCCGCTGCACGTACTGCGCCTGCCCGCCCTCCCGGTGCGGCGGCACCACCGTCCGCCGCGCCACGTCATTGGCGACCGCCGCCCCGTGATCGCCACGCACCATGTGCAGGCACAGATCGATGCCCGAGGCCACCCCGGCCGCCGTCAGCACCTCCCCCTCGTCCGTGTAGAGCACCTCGGCATCCACCTCGACCTGCGGAAACATCCGCCGGAAGTCGTCCACCGACCGCCAGTGCGTGGTCGCCCGCCGCCCGTCCAGCAGCCCCGCCGCGGCCAGCACGAACGCCCCCGTGCAGATCGACGCGATCCTCGTCCCCGGCCGGATCCGCGCCAGCGCGTCGGCCATCGACGGACTCAGCCGCCCCTCCCGTTGCTCCGCCCCCGCGTCGTAGTCCCCCGAGGACGCCGGCAGAACGACGGTGTCCGCGGTCGCCAACACCTCCGGCCCGTGCGCCACGTTGACGGTGAAGTCGGTGTCCGTACTCACCTCTCCCGGCTCCAGCGCACACGTCACCAGCTCGTACAGCGGCTCCCCGGACGCGGACCTGGCCTCCCCGAAGATCCGGTGCACGATCCCCACCTCGATGGGCAGCATCCCCGGCCGCACCAGCACCGCCACCCGGTGCGGCCGCCCGCTCCCCGACTCACCGTTCATCCCCATGGCCCGATCCTTGCACTCCATGGCCATCCGGCCACTCGTCCGCGGACCGCCCGCCACGGAGGGTGGACGCCATGAAGGTCCTCTGGCTGTTCGCCCACCCCGACCACCGCTCCCTGAACGGCGCGCTCAAAACGGAAGGGCTGCGCACCCTCGAAACCCACGGCCACCAGCACCAGGTCTCCGACCTCTACGCCATGAAGTGGAACCCGCTGGTCGACGCCGCCGACTACGATCACGACCCGACCGACCGCCTCCTGGTGGGCGAAGCCTCCGAACGTGCCCACAGCGCCGGCCGGTTGAGCCCCGACATCGTGGCCGAACAGCAGAAACTCGCCTGGGCGGACACCCTCGTCCTGCAGTTCCCCCTGTGGTGGTACGGCATGCCCGCCATCCTCAAGGGCTGGTTCGACCGGGTCTTCGTCAAGGGCTTCGCCTTCGGCCTCACCGACCCCGCCACCGGCCGCCCGCAGCGTTACGGCGACGGCCCGCTGACCGGCAAGCGCGCCCTGGTCGTCGTCACCGCCGGCGCCCGCGCCGCCACCCTCGGCCCCCAAGGGGTCAACGGCGACCTCAACGACCTCCTCTTCCCCCTCCAGCACGGCACGCTCTGGTACACCGGCATGTCCGTCGTCCCGCCCCTGCTGATCCCCGGCGCGGACCGCACCACCCCGGACACCTACGCCACCGCCGCCGCCCGTCTACGCGACCGCCTGCTCACCCTCCCCACCACCGACCCCCTCCCCTTCCGCCACCAGAACACCGGCGACTACGACGACAACCTCCTCCTCCACCCCCACCTCACCCCCACACCCCCCACCGGCCCCTCGGCCCACTACACCACCCCACCCCCACCCGCACACCCGTAAACATCACGGCGGAAACATCACGGCTGAACATCTCGGCCGGCTGACGACTGGCGACAAGCACCGCGCGTCCGTCCTCGGCGCACCCCCGAGGCGGATTCCCCAGCCATTTAACGGAATGCGGCTTACTGGAATGCGGATCGAGGCCATTGACGGGTTCGCCCAAAATCAAGATGCGCGGAACTCCGAGATGCGTGGAACTCCGAGAAGCGCCTGCGCACTCCCTATGCGCTACGCCGTCCCCAGCGACAACCGCCCCGGCCCCAGCTTCTCCGCCTCGCGTATCCCGAGGAGTTCCAGCACCTCGTCCGCCCGCGCCCGGCACCGCGCCGACACCGGCAGCCACCATCCGAAGATGCGACCGCACCGCGTGTTTGGGGGAGCCACAAACCCGGCCCAGAGCCGCGCCGACAATACGCGCCAGATCACCCCCAGGCCCCAACACCCGCCCCACGAACAAGATTTCCCCGCCCCCCGACAACAGCCCCAGCATCACATCCGAATTGCCGCCCGCCCCGCTGCTCGTCGACCGCACCGTTCGCACCGAGCACCGAGCACCGAGCACCGAGCACCGAGCACCGAGCACCGAGCACCGAGCACCGAGAAAACCGTGTCACCACACCCGCTGGCAGATCCAGCGAGACGTCCGGGGGCACACAACCCGCCCCCCGGAACTCCTTGGTCGGCCCGCTGCTGAGCAGCGCCGCCGCCCCGCCCGTCGTCTCATCCATGCGCCAACCAGGCCAGCGCCCCGTACACCACGAGAAGAGCGAACGCGAACGCCCCACCGACCCCAGGGGCCTTACGCCGCGCCGCACACCACCCCGCCATACAGATCGCCGGCACCCACCCGCATCCGTACAGAATCCATCCGACCTTCACCGCCGCCTCGGACCGCACAACAACGAACGCCACAAAAGCAGCCATACAGAAAAGCGCCGTCGACCCCCACATGTTGTCGGCAACAACCTGCTCACGCGTCTTCTTCATCTTCACCTCGTCTTCGCTCCATGCTGAACTCCAAGCCGAATGAGCTCTTCCCGGACTTCCCGGGAAGAGCTCACTTTCCACCACGCCCCAAACCGGTCCACCGATCCACCGATCTACGGATACCGAACCATCGGATGACGGAGCCGAGCTTGCCGCCCGCGACCCGGTTGGCCCGGTGCTGCCGGACGAAAGATCACCGCCCACGATCTCATCCACGCCCGCGATCTCATACACGCCCGCGACCGCGACCATGCCCGCTTCCGCGACCGTGACCGCCTTCACGCTCGCACTCAGCCCCCGTGCGCGGTGAGCGTGTACCCCTCCGGCCCCTCAAACGAAAACATCGGACCGAACGGGCTGCCGACCACCGGCATCAGGATCCTGACCCCGGCAGCAACGAGCTGATCGTGAAGCCGATGCGCATCAGAAGTCCGAAACCAGAGCACCACACCGAGTCCGAGCCGCCGCCGCATCCACATCACGAACTTGCAGGGCAACAAAGTCCGGCCCATCAACAGCAACAGTCACAGGCACTCCCCCCACCGGCATCGACATCAAAATCCCCATGTCAAAACTCTGACATGCCGACCCTGGAAGACCCTCACCCTCATGTCAAAATGCTGACATGGAGAAGTATGCTTCCACCGACCCCCAACCCCACTCCACCCCAGACGACGTCACCCAACGCCTGGGCTACCTGATCAAACGGACCCAAGCCGCCCTCCGCAGCGCCATGGACAAGGTCCTGCGCGCGCACGGGCTCACCGTCCCGCAATACGCCACCCTCGAACTCCTGGCACTGCACCCCGGCATGTCCAACGCCGACCTCGCCCGCGCGACCTTCGTCACCCGCCAGTCCGGGAACGTCGTCCTGCGCGGCCTACAGGAAGCGGGCCTGATCACCCGCCCCGCCACCGCCAACTACGGCCGCGCCCGCCCCACCCACCTCACCGAGGAGGGCCACCGGCGCCTCACCGAAGTCCAGTCCGCCGTCCACGCCATCGAACAGCGCATGCTCGACGCCATCCCACCCCACCGCCTACCGGCACTCCTCGCCGACCTCAACCACCTGGCAACGACCCTGGAGGAGCAACCGTCAACGTTCGAGCCCCCCATGGGGCCGTAGCGCAGAACCGATCGCCCCATGGCCGGCGGCGGCGGACTCCCGACCGCTCATCGGGAAGGCGCAACGACTCCGACGACTCCGACCTTCAACAGGAGCAACTGCCGCCCGAAGAGACGCCGTTGCGTACCGCCGCTACGCCCCTAAGATCCCGCTATGCCCTATGTGATCCCGGCATGCCCCCATATGGCATCGGCATGCCCTACGGTCCCGGCATGGCGGAACGCGACGGAGAGCCGCCCGAAGAGCCCAGCACCCACAACGACGTCAGCGGCACTGCAAACGAGCCCGTGAGGCAGTTCAGAACCCCGCACGGTGACATCCGGGTGATGTCCAGGTGGTGTCCCTGTGCACTGGCCCAGACACGCGACCGAAGCCGAGTACGCATACACCGGCGATGCCGACAACGCGGAAGCGGACAGCGCCCTCCTCAGAACCGCGGACTTCTGCGGAGCTCTGACGCCGACATCAACCATCACGTTCGGCATCACCACCGGCCAGTGACTGGCTCCTGCCGCGCTGTCCACCGCCCGCCCAGTCGCGCTCTACCGATGGATCGCCCCAGCCGAGCCGCTCCGCTCCCCGGGCCGAGGGATGTCGCGGCTGCCGACAGCTGCCGGCCGACCCGGCTACTGCACTTCACTGCTCTACAGCACGACAAAGCCCCCGTCCGGAGAACCCGGCGGGGGCTTTGACCTGCTGTGCGCTCGGCAGGATTCGAACCTGCAACCTTCTGATCCGTAGTCAGATGCTCTATCCGTTAAGCTACGAGCGCTTGGCTTTCCGGCGGTTTTTCTTGCCGGTCGGCGTTGCGGGAACAACATTACATGACCTGCGCCGTTAGGCGAAATCCGATTGCCGCACCCCCTCTGACCTGCGGAAATACACTTTGCAGCCGAAGGGGGGACCAGCCGGGCCGGACGGGGCTCCCGATGATCCGGACGAACTCCGGGCGGGGGAAGCCGAGGCGGGCCCGGTGGCAGCGACAGCCTCGCCGGGTCTCCGCCGGCACGATGCCGTAGCCGACGCCGAGGGCGAGGGCGAGGGCGATACGCATGCCCCTGCCCATGCCCAAAGGATGGGGCCCGGTGCCAGAGATGGGCGCGAGGGCGACGCCGAAGCCAATGTCAATGCCGATGCCAACGGCGACGCCGATGGCTGTGGCGGTGATGTCGCGGGGATGCGTCGGTCCGCTGCGGTGACTCGTGAGGCCGGGGGCTCGCGGGTCAGGGGGATCGTTGGGCTGGGGCTCGCGGGACCAAGAGCTCGCGGGCCCACCCTGTCGAGCCCAGCGACGGGAGCTCGCGGCCGCACCCCCGTCGAGCCCCAGTGCCCGGCGCCCGGCTCCCCAGCCAGTCCCCCGACTCCCGGCCCAGGTCCAGGCCCAGGGACAGAGACAGGGCCCCAGCCCCTCCGCCCCAATAAAAAACCAGGCCCGATCGCAGTTGATCGGGCCTGGGATGGGACGTAAGAGCGGAGGCGGAGGGATTTGAACCCTCGATGGGCGGTAAAACCCAAACCGCATTAGCAGTGCGGCGCCATAGACCGGACTAGGCGACGCCTCCACACACCTCACGCGCGTGAACGCGATGTGGCGTGACCAGATGATGACACAGCTCGGTGGCCTGTCACCAATCGCCCTCTACGGTACTAGGCCCGCGAGCCGCCCGGCAAAGACGTTCCTGCGGCGCAACGTCGGGGGCGGCGGGGCGTTAGAGAGTCGGGGCCGCGGCGCCGCACGCGTGTCGTGCGCCCCCGGCGCGTACGGACCGCGTACCGCCGCCACGTCCCGTACGGGCCGTCCCGCACATGGATCGGGTAGCGCCCGCACTCGCCCTCAGGAGCCCGTGATGTCCCGTCGCCGGATCCCGTCCCGGTCGCTGTCGCTGATCGCCGCCGCCGCGGCCGCCGTGTGCGCGGTGCCCGCGCTCGCCATGGCGCCGGCCGCCTCCGCCGCCCCCATCCCGCTGCCGTACCACCACGACGAGCTGCCGATCCTGGGGCATTTCGCGCCCGACGCCGAGGTGCCCGGGCTGTTCCCCGACCGGCGGTTCCCCGATCGGCGGCTCCCGGACCGGCGGCTCCCCGACCGGCGGCGCCAGGATCACCTGACGATCACCGTCCACGACTCCGGGGCGGAGCGTACGGATGGCCGGTTCGAGCTGTACTGCCATCCGCGGGGCGGGTCCCACTTCGACGCGCGGCGGGCCTGCGCCCGGCTGGACCGGATGACGCGGTGGGGCGAGGACATGTTCGCCCCGGTTCCGCAGGGTGCGCAGTGCACGATGATGTACGGCGGTCCGGCGCGGGCACATGTCAGCGGGACGTGGGCCGGACGCCGCGTCAACGCCGACTTCAAGCGCACCGACGGGTGTGAGATCGGCCGCTGGGACCGCTTCGAACCCATGCTCCCCAAGACCGTTTCCTGACCCGGTTCGTGCCGGAGTAGCGCGCCAGGTCAGGACGAGGGGCACATGTCGGGCGTGCGGCGAGTCGCGCCGGGGCGCGGCAATAGCGGGGCGTCATCCGCCTCCGCGTCCCCGGCATGTGCCCGTAGACTCCATCCCAGCGACCCGCCACGGCGGGTCGGCAAGGTGCGGTAACAGGGAGGAAGCGTCGCGTGAGCAGCCGGCCATCCCGAGGCGCTGCTCGCCTCGCAGCCATACTGGACGCCCTCCCCGACGCGTTGCTGCTGGTGAACTGCAACGGCACCGTCGTCAACGCCAATGCCATCGCCCTGGAGATGTTCGAGGCCCCCGGCACGGCCCTGGTCGGGCGCGGACTGCTCGATCTGCTGCCGACCTTCGACTCCAAGCGGATCCCGGGATCGATGCGGCGGCGGGAGGAAGAGGTCCAGGGGCGGACGAAGCCGACGCGGATGGTCGCGCGGCGGACCGACGGCGGTGAGCTGCTGGTCGAGGTGACCAGCGCCAATCTGGAGGACGGCCGCACCCCGTACGAGTCCTCCTTCGAGGCGGCCTACGCCGATCACCGCAACGGCTACACCGGCGACGAGCTGCTGATGCTCGTGGTGCGGGATCTGACCGGGACGCTGGACACCGAGGCCGAGCTGGCGCGCCAGCAGCGGCAGACGGAGATGATCCTGCGGGCCGCGGCGGAGGGCGTGGTCGGCGTCGACTCCGAGGGCCGGGTGGTCCTCGTCAATCCGTCCGCGGCGCAGATCCTCGGCTACCGGGCGAGCGAGTTGGGCGGCAAGGAGCTGCATCCGCTGGTCCACCACTCGCGGGCGGACGGCTCGGCGCTGCCGTGGGAGGACACTCCGCTCGCCGACACCCTCAAGTCCGGGCGCAAGCACCGGGTGCGCGGACAGGTGCTGTGGTCCAAGGACGGCCGGTCGGTCGCCGTCGATCTGACCACCGCGCCGGTGCGGGACGGCGACCAGCTGGTGGGCGCGGTGATGACGTTCACCGACCGCCGGCCGTACGACGCGCTGGCGGACCGGCAGGCCCAGCTGCTGGCCGTGCTGGGACGGTCGCTGCGCGGGCCCCTGGAGGAGCTCAGCGGCGAGCTGGGCACCCTCGCCGCCGATCCGGCGGGCCAGTTGTGGCCCGAGGCGAACCAGATCCTGCACCACCTCGCGGCCGGGCACGCCCGGATGACGACGCTGGTCGACAACGTTCTCAGCTACCAGCGGCTGGACTCCGGCCGGGAGAAGCTCAACCGCACCAAGGTGTCGCTGGACCAGGTGGTCGCGGCCGGTGTGGAGGGCGCCGTCGAGCTGATCGGGCCGGGCCGGGCGCAGTTCGCGGTGCACGCGCCGCCGATAGCGGCACTGGTCGACGCGGAGCGGCTGGCCCAGGCGCTGTCGCATCTGATCGCGGACGTCGCCGGGGTGGACGCCACCGGCCGGACGGTCGCCGACGGTGCCGGCGGGCCGGGCGGGCGTCCGGTGCCCGGTGACTCGACGATCGTGGTGGCCGCGGCCAAGCGCGGCGAGGTGGTCCGTATCGAGGTGCGCGGGCCGTTCGGCGGCGGCGACCCGGTACACGGGCCGATCGTCCGCGGGATCGTGCGGATGCACGACGGGCTGATCCAGACGCACGAGGTGCCGGGCGGTTCCGGCCCGGTCGGCAGTGCGTATGTGCTGGAGCTGCCGGTGCTGGTCGACGAGCCGGAGGCGGAGTCCGACGAGGCGGCGGCCGGGGGCGCGGAGAAGGCGCCGGACGGCGGCGCCGGGGCCAGCGGGGACGCGGGCGGTCCGCGGACGGACGGCCGCGGGCGGCGCGGTGCCACGGAGACGGCCGCGGGGACGAAGACGGAGGGCGGTGCGGGCGGTACGGGCGGCGCGCAGCCGACCGGGCGTCGGCGCGCGCGGCACTCGGGCGGGGCACCCGCGGCTGCGGCGGGCGGAACACAGGGCGCGGGGTTGGCCGTGGGCGCCGAGGCGGGGCCGCCGAGCGGTCGCCGCCGGGCGCAGCCGGCGGCGGAGGGCTCGGCGCTGCCCGCGCTGCCGTCCGGGGCCGGTGACGGGAGCCCGGCCGACGGTCCGGCGCATGGTCTGACGCCCGCGGTGGGCCCGGCGCTCGGGCCGGTGCCGCCGCAGGGCCAGGCAGGCCAGGCAGGCCAGGCAGGCCAGGCCCAGGGACAGCAGACGGGGCCGCAGGCCGGACGGTCGGCGGGACCGCAGGCAGGTCAGCAGGCCGGACGGTCGGCGGGGCCGCAGGCGGGACAGCCGCGGGAGGTGGCGCAGGGGCCGGCGCCGGTGTCGGCCCAGGGTGCGGTGCCGGCCGGTGGCCGGCGGGCCCGGCGGGCGCTGGCGGAGGCGCCCGAACGGGTCGCCGCGGCCGGTGAGCCGGGTGCGGTGGGTGCAGGTGCGGTGGGCCCGGCGGGCGCGTCCGGTGGCGCCGCGCAGGCTCCGGCCGCGCCGCGCTCCCCGTTCGCGCTGCCGCCCGCCGCGGCGGACCGGGTTCCGCGGGAACAGCCGGCCGCGCAGCCGGGGCGGCCCGAGCTTTCCGGCGGGACGCCGATGCCCGCGGGTGCTCCCGTACAGGCGGGTGCTCCCGTACAGGCGGAGGCCGGGCCGCAAGAAGCGGCCGGTACGGGGCGGCGCCGGGCGCGCCGTCCGGTGGCCGGCGGCCCAGCGGCGGCGCCCGATGCCGCGGTCGGGCAGCAGCCGTCCGGCGCGGCCCCCGACGCATCCAACTCGCCTGAGACGCAAGGGAATTGGGACGCGGAGCCGACCGGTCGGCGGCGGGCGCGGCGGGCCGCCGCCGAGCAGCGCGCGGCCGCGGCGATGGCCGACTCCGAGGCGTCCGGCACGTTCGTGGCGGGTCCTGAGGGCCTGGTCGCGCAGCCGTCCGCGCCGGCGGACGAGGACGTACCGGCCGAGGCGACGGGTACGGGCACCGGGACGGTACCCGGCGCCGCCGGCGCGCCCGCTCCGGCCGCACCCACCGGCCGCCGCCGGGGCCGGCCCAGCCCCGCCGAGGAGGCCGCGCCCGCGGCAGGCTCCGCCGCCGGGCCCGCACCGGGCGGCCCGGTGCCGCCGCAGGGTGCCGCCGTGCCGCCGCAGACCCGGCAGCCGGTGCCGCCCGCCGAGGACCCCTCCGGGCGGGCGTTCAGCGTGCGCACGCTCGGCCAAGGAGTGCCGTTCGCCCAGCAGTTGGCCGATCCGCAGCGTCCGGCGCCGCCGCCCGGCGCCACGCCGCAAAGCCAGGCGCCGCAAAGCCAGGCGCCGCAAAGCCACACACCGCAGAGCCACGCACCGCAGGGCTCCGCACCCCAGGCAGGCACGCCCCGCACAGGCGCGCCCCAGGCCGGTGCGAGCACGCCGCCGGGTGGCACCGCCACGGGTTCCGGCCGCCGCCGCAAGCTCGCCACGCCGCCGCCGGAGGGCGAGCGCGGCGCCGCCGAGACCCCGCCGCCCGGGTCCCTGCCGACGCAGGCCGCCGGGCCGCAGCCGTCCGCCCGGCCCAAGCAGCCGGGCCCGCAGCCGCATCTGATGGACGCCGGCGAGGGGCGTGCGTTCGCCATCTCGGCGCCCGACGAGGGCAGCGAGGGGCCCGAGCCGCTGGACGGGCCGAACGGCGCGGTCGAGGTGACGGAACGTCAACAGCCGCCGATGGACGACGAGTTGCCGCCGGAGCCGCTGGACAACCCGCGCCGGCTGCTGGTCTGGCCGGCGCCCGACGTCGCCACCCAGCAGGCGCTCAGCGACCGCGGCTACCGCCCGGTGATCGTCAACTCCCGCGAGGAGGTGGACGCGCAGATCGCCGCGTACCCGGCGGCGCTCTTCGTGGACCCGCTGACGGGGCCGATCACCCGGACCGCGCTGCAGTCGCTGCGCCAGGCCGCCGGTGCCGCCGAGGTGCCCGTGCTGGTCACCGCGGGGCTGGGGCAGGCGACGCGGGAGGCCGCGTACGGCGCCGACCCGGCGGTGCTGCTCAAGGCGCTCGCCCCGCGCGACGCCGAGAGCCACCCGGCGCGGGTGCTGCTCATCGAGCAGAACGACGCCATCGCGGGCGCGCTGACCGCGTCGCTGGAGCGGCGCGGCATGCAGGTGGGCCGGGCCGGCGCGGACACCGACGCGGTCGCGCTGGCGACGCAGCTGCGGCCCAACCTCGTCGTGATGGACCTGATGCAGGTGCGCCGCCGGCGGGCCGGGATCGTGGACTGGCTGCGCGCCAACGGGCTGCTGGACCGCACCCCGCTGGTCGTCTACACCTCCGCCGACCTGGATCCGGCCCAGCTGCCGGGGCTGGCCTCCGGGGAGACGGTGCTCTTCCTGGCGGAGCGCTCCACCAGTGCCGAGGTGCAGACCCGGATCGTGGACCTGCTGGCGAAGATCGGCACCAACTAGCCTCGGCGCCAACTAGCCCGATACCGGGCGGAAACCGGGCGCGGAACCCGGGGGCGGGACCCAGGGGCCAACACCGGGGGCAGGCCCTGAAGGCAGGGCCTCGGGGCGGGCCCGCGAAGGCCCACCCCACGAAGGCCCGCCCCCGGCTTCACCCCAGCAGAGTCACATCCAGCTCACCGTCCGCGTACTGCCGCCGCAGCACCTTCTTGTCGAACTTGCCCACGCTCGTCTTGGGCACCGACGGGATCACCGCCCATCGCTCCGGCAGCTGCCAGCGCGCGATCCGCTCGCCGAGGAACGCCCGCAGCTCCTCGTAGGTGATCGCCGTGCCGTCCGTCAACACCACGGTCGCCAGCGGCCGTTCGCCCCACTTCTCGTCCGGGACGGCGACCACCGCGGCCTCGGCGACGCCCGGGTGCGCCATCAGGTGGTTCTCCAGCTCGACGGAGGAGATCCACTCACCGCCGGACTTGATGACGTCCTTGGCGCGGTCGGTCAGGGTCAGATAGCCGTCCGGCGTGATCGTGCCGACGTCGCCGGTGCGCAGCCAGCCGTCCGGGCTGAACTTGTCCTCCGGGCGCAGCGCCCCGCCCCGCGCACCGCCGTAGTACGCGCCGGCGATCCACGGGCCGCGCACCTCCAACTCGCCGGCGGCGGTGCCGTCCCAGGGCAGTTCCTCGCCGGACGGGCCGATCAGCCGGGCCTCGACGGAGGCCGGGAAGCGGCCCTGGGTGGTGCGGTAGGCCCACTCGTCCTCGCCGCTCACGCCGGCCGGCGGGTGGGAGACGCAGCCCAGCGGGGAGGTCTCGGTCATCCCCCAGGCGTGTACCACGCGGATGCCGTGGCGTTCCTCGAAGCCGCGCATCAGGGCCGGCGGGCAGGCGGAGCCGCCGATGACGACGGTCCGCAGACACGCCACGTCCCGCTTGTGGGCGTCGAGTTCGGCCAGCAGGCCCTGCCAGATCGTCGGGACCGCGGCTCCTATCGTCGGCCGGACGGTCTCGATCATCTCGGCGAGCGGCGCGGGCTGCAGGAAGCGGTCCGGCATCAGCAGCGACGCGCCGGCCATGAACGCGGCGTGCGGCAGGCCCCAGGCGTTGACGTGGAACATCGGCACGACCGGCAGGGTGATGTCCCGGGAGGAGAGGGCGAACGCCTCGGCGGTGTTGACCTGGAGGGAGTGCAGATAGAGCGAACGGTGGCTGTAGAGCACGCCCTTGGGCTCGCCGGTGGTGCCGGAGGTGTAGCAGAGCGCGGCGGCCTCCCGCTCGTCGGTCTCGGGCCAGTCGTAGTGCTCGGGCCGTCCGGCGAGCAGTTCCTCGTAGTCGTGGACCTCGGCGTGGGCGCCGGCCAGCGGGGTGCGGTCGCCGGGGCCGACGACGACCACGTGCGCCACCTTGGGCAGTTGCGGCAGCAGGGGTGCCAGCAGCGGGATCAGGGTGCCGTTGACGAGGACGACGCGGTCCTCGGCGTGGTTGACGATCCAGGCGAGCTGCTCGGCCGGGAGGCGGAGGTTCAGCGTGTGCAGCACCGCCCCCATGGCGGGGATGCCCAGATACGCCTCCATGTGCTCGCTGTTGTTCCACATGAGGGTGCCGACCCGTTCCTCGGGGGCGACTTCGAGGGTGTCGCGGAGCGCGTGCGCGAGCTGTGCGGCCCGGCGGCCGATCTCGGCGAAGGTGCGGCGGTGCGGCTCGGCCTCACCGGTCCAGGTGATCACCTGCGATGTTCCGTGGACCGTGGACCCATGGGTGAGGATTCGCGAGACCGTGAGCGGTACGTCCTGCATCGTGCTGAGCACCGAGTGCCTCCGCTTTGTTACGGGCGGGTAGTGGTGCTGCGATTGTCGACGCATACCGCCTGGTATGTCACGCCTGCATGGCGTGTTCTTTTCGTCCCGGCGCGGGAAACGGCCGGGAACCGGCCACCGCGGACCGCGGCCGCTTCACCCGTACGAGGTCCCCGGCGACCTGCCCCGGTGGGCCGGGCCTACACCGCCGACCCCGGTGGCCGCGCCTGCACCACCGGCCCCGGTTTCGGCGTCACCGCCTGGAGGACGAGCACCGAGAGGTCGCCCTCCACCGGTCCGGTGCCGAAGTCGTGGGCGGCCCGCCGGATGTGTTCGGCGAGCGCGTTGGCGCCCAGCCCGAGGCCCTCCCGCAACACCCCGACCAGACCGTCGTTGTCGTCCAACTGCCGGTTCCCGCAGCGGCGTTCGGTGACCCCGTCGGTGACGCACAGCAGCGTCTCGCCGGGGGCGAGGGCGAAGGTACTGGCGTGGAACTCGGTTCCCTCGTCGATGCCCAGCAGCATCTGCGGGTCGGAGGCCGGCTCCACACTGCCGTCGGTGAACGTGTGCAGCGGCGGCGGGTGTCCTGCACGTCCCCCCGTTCTCCTGGGCCGACTTCGTCGCGTTCGCCCGGCGGTAGACGGGATCCGTTAGGCGGCTATGCGGTTCAGGCCCAGGGACGTCAGTTCCGGGTCGTCCCTGAGTTTGGCGAGGGCGCGCGAGACGGCGCTCTTGACCGTGCCGATCGAGACCTCCATGACCTCGGCGGTCTGGGCCTCACTGAGGTCCTCGTAGTACCTGAGGACGACCATCGCGCGCTGCCGCGCGGGCAGCCGCATGATCGCGCGCCACATCGCGTCGCGCAGCCCCTGCAGCTCGGCCGGGTCGGGCGCGGGCGTCGGGTCCGGCTCGGGCAGCTCGTCGCAGGCGAACTCCTCGACCTTGCGCTTGCGCCACTGGGAGGTGCGGGTGTTGATCAGCGCGCGGCGGACGTAGCCGTCCAGCGCGCGGTGGTCCTCGATGCGATCCCAGGCCACGTACGTCTTGGTGAGCGCGGTCTGGAGGAGGTCCTCGGCGTCGTTCGGGTTCGAGGACAGGGACCGCGCGGCGCGCAGCAGAACCGGCCCCCGGGCCCGTACGTAGGACGCGAACGACGGGAACGTCGCGGGCGTCGAGGCGGTTGTGCACGCAGTCGTGGTCATGTGTTCCACGCTAGGAGCGGGGGCGGGTCGCGGGCGTCGGCCCAAGGTGCCGAAGCCGCGTCCGCCTCAAGTTGTACGGGTGGGGCCCTCCGCACCTCCTCAGGGGGGAGCGTCCCGGGTGCTCCCCTAGGGGCGCAGGGGACCGGACCCGCCCGCTCCGCCGTCCCCGGCTACCCCTCCCGCCCCAGTATCAGCCCCGATGTCGGTACGCCCGTGCCGGCGGTGACCAGGGTGTGGGCGGGGGCGCCGGCCTGGTTGGGGCTGGTGCCGCGGAGTTGGCGGACGGCCTCGGCGATGCCATTCATGCCGTGCAGATACGCCTCGCCGAGCTGGCCGCCGTGGGTGTTCAGGGGGAGGGTGTCGGCGGCGACGAAGTCGGCGGCCTCGCCGCGGCCGCAGAAGCCGAACTCCTCCAGCTGCATGAGCACGAAGGGGGTGAAGTGGTCGTAGAGGACGGCGACGTCGATGTCGGCGGGGGCGAGGCCGGAGGTGCGCCACAACTGGTCGGCGACCACACGCATCTCGGGGAGGCCGGTGAGGTCGTCACGGTAGAAGCTGGTCATCTGCTCCTGGGCGCGGCCGGCGCCCTGGGCCGCGGCGGTGATCACGGCGGGTGGGTGGGGGAGGTCGCGGGCCCGTTCGACGGAGGTGACCACCAGTGCCTGGGCGCCGTCGGTCTCCTGGCAGCAGTCCAGCAGCCGCAGCGGTTCGACGATCCAGCGGGAGGCCGCGTGGTCGGCGAGGGTGATCGGCTTGCCGTGGAAGTAGGCGGCCGGGTTGCGGGCGGCGTGCCGGCGGCCGGTGACCGCGACGTGGCCGAAGGCGTCCGGGGTCAGGCCGTGGGTGTGCAGGTAGCGTTGGGCGGCCATGGCGACCCAGGAGGCGGGGGTGAGCAGGCCGAAGGGGAGGTTCCAGCCGAGCGCGGTGCCCTCGGCGGAGGGTTCGCGGTGCTGGACGCCGGCGCCGAAACGGCGGCCGGAACGCTCGTTGAAGGCGCGGTAGCAGACCACGACGTCGGCGAGGCCGGTGGCGACCGCGAGGGCGGCCTGCTGGACGGTGGCGCAGGCCGCGCCGCCGCCGTAGTGGACGCGGGAGAAGAAGGTCAGTTCGCCGATGCCGGCGGCCTGGGCGACGGTGATCTCGGGGTTGGTGTCCATGGTGAAGGTGACCAGGCCGTCCACGTCGTCCGGGGTCAGCCCGGCGTCCGCGAGGGCGGCGTGCACGGCCTCGACGGCGAGCTTGAGTTCGCTGCGGCCGGAGTCCTTGGAGAACTCGGTGGCGCCGATGCCGACGACGGCGGCGCGGCCGCCGAGGGTGTCGGGGCGGTGGCGGGTCATCGGGCGTCCGCCGCCGGCTCGGCGGTAACCGTGACGGTGACGGTGCCGGTGACGTGATTGCCCAGACCGTTCCTGCCGACGATCCGGACCTCGGCCGTGGTGCCGTCGAGGACTGCCGTGACGGTGCCGCTCAACACCATGGTGTCTCCTGGGTAGTTGGGCGCGCCCAGACGGATGGCGACCTTGCGCAGGACGGACCGGGGGCCGAAGTGGCCGGTGAGGTAGCGGCCGACGAGGCCGTTGGTGGTGAGGATGTTCATGAAGATGTCGGGGGAGCCCTTCTCGCGGGCGGCCTCGGCGTCGTGGTGCACGTCCTGGTAGTCGCGCGAGGCGATCGCCCCGGAGACGATCAGGGTGCGGGTGAGGGGAAGGGTGAGGGGCGGGAGTTCCAGGCCGGGGCGGAGGGCGGGGCGGAGCGCGGGGGCCGGGTCGGGGTCTTGGGCGGGGGCCAGGTCGGCGTCCGGGGCGGGGGCCCGGACGGTTTTCCCCTCCCCGCTCGTGGCGGCTCCCGCTGCCTCCACGCCGGCCGTACTGCCCTCTCCGGCCGGTGCGCCCTCCCCAGCCGGTGCGGCTTCCCCGGCCGTTGCGCCCTCGTCGGCTCGGAAAACGGGAAGCGTCAACTCCTCATCCACCCGCAGGAATTCCAGCCGCACCGGCATACCGATCCGCACCCGGTCGTACGGCACCCCGACCACATTGCTGACCATCCGCACCCCCTCCGCCAGCTCGATCAGCCCGACCGCATACGGCCCTCCCGCGCCGGCAGCACGGCCGGCACCGCCAGCACCAGCGACGCGGTCGACACCAGCAGAACCGGCGGCACTGGTGGCACCAGAAGCACCACCAGCCACAGCCGTCGCGCTGAAGGCCGGGAACGGCGGGTGGTGCATCACCACGTACGAGTACACGGTCCCGGTGCCGCTCGCCTCGACGGTGTCCCAGTCCGCCGCACCGCACCCGTTGCACCCCGGCAACCAGGGAAAACGCAGCCTGCCGCAGCCGCCACAGCGCTGGATGAGCAGCTTGTGATCGGCCACGCCCGCCCAGAAGCCGGCGTTGTCCCGGTTGACGACCGGCCGGGGCCGCTTCTCCGAGGCCGGGGGCCGTTTCCCCGAGGCCGGGGAGCGCCCGCCCGCGTCCCGCCCCTGGGGACCGGGCCGGGCCGCCGGCGCGTACTTGAGGATCCGGAAGCGGTGCGTCCCGGCCGCCTCCCCGTTCGCCCGGACATCCATCCGGGTCGTGATGAAGTGGCCGGTGCCCAGCTTGGTGGTCTTGCGCGCCGAGACCGACTCGATCACCGAGTCGAAGGTGATCACGTCACCGGGGCGCAGCGGACGCAGATACTCCTGCTCGCAGTCGGTGGCGACGACGGAGGTGTAGCCGGCGCCGTCGAGCAGAGCGAACAGCTCGTCGTGCGCGGGGTTGTGGCCCTGGTGGCCGGAGAGCCCGCCCATCGTCCACGCCTGGAGCATGGTCGGCGGGGCGACGGCGTCCGGCCCCTGGTAGGCGGGGTGGGTATCGCCCATCGCCTCGCACCAGTGCCGGATCATCGCCGCGTTGACCGGATCCTTCCCCACCCCCTCGACCGCCGCCCCGCGCCCCTCGAACGCCTTGAGCGCCCGCTCGTACGCGTTGCCGCCGGGCGCACCATCCGCCCGTTCGCTCCTCTCACCACCGACCCCAGTCACCGCTGCCGCCCCCTCCGCATCCCCATCGCATCGTGGCCACGGTCCCCCTCCGCACCACGCCGACCTCGCCGAACTCGCCCCCGAAGGTGTCGATCTGCGCGGCACGCCGCCGCCCGGGCCTTCCTTCGGGTGACGGCCGGGCGAACGAGCGAGCGGGTTTCTGACTGTCCGTCAGAAACCCGCTCGCTGTCAAGGTCCACGCGATGAACCCCAGAGCGCCCACCGGCCCACCCCGCGGCACCTCGTACCACTCACCCTCCGGTCAACCGCCACACCGGGGTGCGGCGGACCGGCTCACGAGATCTCGTCGAAGTCGACGTCGGTGTTGGTGTTGTCCTGGTCGATGACCGTGAAGCCGTGGCCGTTCACGCTGGCGGTGTTGTCCTGGTTGGACACCCCGGGGCCGTTGGCCACCTGCTGGCCGGTGGTGGAGTTGCCGAAGTTGTTGTGGCCGACGCCGGTGCCGGTCTGGCTCGTGGCGGCCGAACTCGACCCGTTGTTCGCAAAGCCTCCGTTGTCGGCCTGCGCCACGCCGGTACAGAGCGCCGCCGCGAAGGGCAGTGCGAAAGCGACCGCGATGACACGGGCGGTACGGGTGCTTGCCATGTCTCTTCCTCCTACGGAACGCAACTTCTGGGTTCTGACGTGCTGATGGTTCTGGATGTACTGGATAGCACCGGATGTACTGACTGATGCCGGACGTGCTGACTGACGCTGGGTGTACTGACTGGTGCGGGATTTCGGTAAGCGGACCAGCCGCCGGACCGCCTCCCGGACGGGGGCCCGACCTCCTGGGCCCCATTCCGAACGACCGGTTCCGGCCAGCCGAAAACCGCTAACTCCCCGCACTCACCGGGCAGTTGGCCGACCCCCGCGGTGTCTTTCTCGTGCCTTTCTCGACGTCGCGACCTCAGGATTGCCCACCCGCCCACCGGAGACGCAGTGGCCGAGCCTGATTCCCTCGCAAGCATGAGGAAGCCCGGGTAAACGCCGACGCCTCCACTCGCAACCCCGAAACGCCCCACGATCCCCCGGCGCCCCACCACAACCCGCTCCCCGCCAGGGCAGCGCGCGCCCCCTTGCGCCTCCGCCGGACCCGGCGCATACGCGATCTTCACCGCACGCCCACCCGGACCCCCTTCCCTTCATCGAACATCCGTACGAAAATAAATCCATGGCCACGCCCCATCGCCATACCGCACGGCTCACCGCACCCCCGGCGGCGCCCCTCCCGCCCGAGGGCCCCGCCAACCTCGGCCCCGACTCCGTCCGCCCTGCCCTCCGACCCACCCTCCAGCCCACCCTCTGGCCCGCGCCCGAAGCGCCTCCGGGCCCCCTCCTCGCCCCGGCCGACGCCCACCACACCGCCCTCACCCACGCCCTCCTCGCCGCCGAGCGCGGCTTTCCCGTCATCCCCCTGACCCGCACCAAACTCCCCGCCCTCCGCTCCCCACACCACGACGCCGCTCACCCCTTCACCAACGACGCGCGCCTCACCCCCGGCGGCGCCCACCACTCCCCCACCACCCCGCCCTGTCACGGCGCCTGCGGCCGCCTCGGCCACGGCGTCCACGACGCCGCCACCGACCCGTTCACGATCCGCCGGATGTTCGCCGCCGCCCCCTGGGCCACCGGCTACGGCATCGCCTGCGGCCGCGCCCCGCACCACCTCGTCGGCATCGACCTCGACACCCGGCACGGCGCCGACGGCCCCACCGCCCTCCGCCTGATCGCCGAGGCACACGGCTTCGCGCTGCCCCCGACGGTCACCGTCCTGACCCCCTCGGGCGGCCGCCACCTCTGGTTCACCGGCCCGCCGGCACCGCCCGTCCCCAACTCCGCCGGCCGGCTCGCCCCGGGCATCGACGTCCGCGGCACCGGCGGCTATCTGGTCGGCCCCGGCTCCCTCACCGTCCACGGCCGGTACGCCCTGGCCCCGGACACCCCCCGCCGCCCCGCACCGACCCCGCCCGCCCTGCTCGCGCTCCTGCGCCCCCCGCTCGGCACCCCGCCACACGCGGAACACCCCTCCCCGTCCCACCGCCCCCAGCCACCCGCCGCCGCCCTCCTCCGCTTCGTCCGCGCCTCCCCCCGGGGCCAGCGCAACACCCGCCTCTTCTGGGCCGCCTGCCGCGCCTACGAATCCGGCCTCGGCCCGGAACTCGCCGAGCGCCTGCTCGCCGCCGCCCGCCACACCGGCCTCCCCGAAGCCGAGGCCCGCGCCACCGTCGCCTCGGCTGCCCGCCGCTGAGCCCCTCCGGACCCGGACCCCGAGGGCCGTTACGCCACCGGCTTCCGCGCCTCGAGCAGGAACCGCGTCGTGTGCGCCACGAACGCCCCCTCCCGCCGAATCCGCAAGTCCAACTCCCGCAGCTGCTCCCGATATTGCGCGACGGTGAAGCCCGGCACCATCCACACCACCTTGCGCAGGAAGTAGATGACGGCCCCGATGTCGAGGAACTCCGTCCGCAGCTCCTCGTACCGCAGATCGACGACCTCCAGCCCGGCCGCCTCCGCCGCCCGCCGCGCATCCTCGGGATGCCGGGCCCGCCGGGCCTCCTCCGGCTGCGGCCCCAGGAAGTACTCCACCAGCTCGAACACGCTGGCCGGGCCGACCTGTTGGGAGAGGTACGTACCGCCCGGCCGCAGCACCCGGGCGATCTCCTGCCACCACACCGTCACCGGATGCCGGCTCGTCACCAGGTCGAACGCCTCGTTCGCGAACGGCAGCGGCGGCTCGTCCTCGTCCGCCACCACCACCGCACCCAGCGGATGCAGCAGCGCGGTCGCCCGGGCGACATTCGGCGGCCAGGACTCCGTCGCCACCGTCAACGGCGGCAGCGCCCCGGCCCCGGCGAGCACCTCACCGCCCCCGGTCTGGATGTCCAGCGCCGCCGACGCCCGCGCCAGCCGCTCCCCCAGCAGCCGCTGATACCCCCACGAAGGCCGCTGCTCGGTGGCCCTCCCGTCGAGCCAGGAGAAGTCCCAGCCCGCCACCGACACCGCTTCGGCCTCCGCCACCAATTCCTCAAAAGAACGCTCCATGGCCCCACCCTCACTGCCCGCACCCGCCCCCGCCAGCCCTTTCTCCCCCACCACCACACCCGCCCCACCCCACCAGAATCGAACGAGTGAACGGTGCGAGCGGTATCCTTCCGTTGTGGCTGACAAGCAGAAGACCTATGACTTCCCCCAGGACCTGCGGGAAGCACAGCTGGAGCTGCACCAGGTCCAGTCCGCCCTCGCGGACCTCTACAAGCGCCTGCCGTGGTCGGTCGAACCCCTCCCCGGCTGGACGCACAACAAGGAAAACGGTCACTTCCACGAGACCGAACGCGCCGACTCCCCGGGCTGGACCGACGAGGAGCAGGCCCAGGTCGCCACGCTGCGCGCCCGCACCCTCGAACTCGCCGAACGCGTCGTCACCCACGACTTCTGGACCACCTGCGACGACGCCCCCGCCGCCCGCTCCGCCCTCAAGCACCTCCACGATCAGGAAGAGGCCGCGGAAGAACACCAGGCCCTCGGCGAATAGCCCGACCGGTCAGCACACGAAAAGGGACGCCCGGCCGACCACCTTCGACCAACCACCAGCTCCTCCGTACCACCCCACCGTGCCCATGCCCATGCCCATGACGAAGCATTTTGGATCTCGCTTGAGACATGGCTTAGTTAGACGTCGTCTCATTTGGTGATTCTGCGGTAGCAGATGAGAGTGCAGGCGATGCTGGTGAAGGCCAGGAAGTGCTCAGCTTTGCGCTCGTAGCAGCGGCGCAGTCGGCGGCATCCGGCGAGCCAGGACATGGTGCGTTCTATGGTCCGACAGCGGCGGCACAGGCGGATTGAGGACTCGATGCCTTTGCGGGCGATGCAGTGCTTGATGCCCCGCTCGCGTAACCATCACCGCAGGTGGTGTAGTCGTACCCCTTGTCGGCGTGGAGCTTGCCCGGCCTGCGTCGTCGACGTCCGCGCCGGGAGCGGATCGGCGGTATGCCCTTCACCAGCGGGATCAGCACCTGGCTGTCGTGCAGGTTCGCCCCCGAGATTCCGACGGGCAGGGGCAGACCGGTCCGCTCGGTGATCAAGTGGACCTTCGACCCGTACTTACCCCGGTCCATAGCATTCGGGCCTGTCAGGCCCCCCTCTTCAAGGCCTGCATGTTCACCGAGTCGATCGCGCAGCGGGACCAGTCAAGCTCACCGCGGGCGCCGGCTCGTCGAGGACCAAGCGGTGGAGCCTGGCCCAGACCCTGACCTTCGTCCATTCGGCGAAGCGCCGGTGAGCCGTCGCTCCCGACGGCCCGAACGAAGCGGTCGGCAGCTGCTGCCAGGTGCAGCCCGACATGGCCACGAACAAGATCGCAGCCAGCACTTCGCGGTCATCGTGCCGGCGCCGACCACCTCCCTGAGGCCGGGCCGTCGCTTCCGGCACCACTCGCTGGAACAACTCCCACAACCCGTCCGGCACCAGCCGCTCAAAGATTCCCACGCCGGCAGGCTACCGAACACGCCAAATGAGATGACGTCTAAGTCGCGCCGCCGGCTTGGAAGATGTGGTGCTGCGAGTCTGCGATCCCATTCGCAGACTCCGCGTAGAGCAGCGGTTCATCGGTCCGGGACGCCAGCCGACCTCTTCCAACACCTCACGGAACGCCGCCTGCTCAGGCGTCTCGTCCTCTTCTATGAGGCCCATGGGCAGCTCCCGCGCCCACGAGTCGGCGATGAAGCGGTGCCGCTACATCATCAGGATCTCAAGACGATCGTTGACCACGGCGGCCACGGCCAAGTGCCGGAGCCGGAGCCGGACGGCGTGGTGTCGGCCACCCGGCTGTTGAACATCCACCAGGCACAGGTTCACCCAGGATTCGTGCTAGATCTGCCGCTCGCCATGGGTCTTCCACTGCGTGATCGCCGCCTCTCTCGCCTGGTGGCTCCCCAGCGCCTCCGACAAGCGTCACGCTTGGCGCTTGAACTCCGCGACCCTGAGCTGCCAAGAGACCCCTGCCTTCATATGCCTACGCCATCGCGATCACCCGATCAGGAACCCAGCTCGACCGATCAAGCACCCGGAGTGGTAAACGGAAGCTTTCTCAAGACAAGCGTCATTCTTTTTCCGTTTTTGACGGGAGCATCACGAAAGTGGTGTTCACCATTTGGTTGGCGTAGAGGTTTCTCGTTGATCTGATTGGCTCACGCTCGTTCGGCGGAGAGGCGGCCGTCGAAGGCGATGTCGAACGCGTTCATTGCCTCCTTCCACCGTCTGGTCCACCGCTTGCGTCCCTTCCCAGTGGGGTCGAGGGCGAGTGTGGTGAGGTTGAGCCGCTTGAGGGCGGCGGTCTCGTTGGGGAAGTGTCCGCAGGCGTTGACGGAGCGCCGGTAGCGGGCGTTCAGGCTCTCGATCGCGTTCGTGGTCGAGATGATCTTCCGGATGGGGGCCAGGAAGCCCAGGAAGGGCACCACCTCGCTCCAGAACCGTTCCCAGGCGTGGACCGCGGCCGGGTACTTGGCCTCCCATTTCTCGCTGAACTCGGCGAGCCGGGCGAGGGCTTCGTCCTCGTTGGCGGCGGTGTAGATGGGTCGCAGATCGCGGGCCGCCTTGTCCCAGTCGGCGCGCGAGATGTACTTCAGCGTGGTGTGGATGAGGTGAACGATGCAGAGCTGAACCACCGCGGCGGGGAAGACGGTGTTGACCGCCTCCGGCAGGCCCTTGAGCCCGTCGCAGACGAGCATCAGCACGTCCCTCACCCCGCGGTTTTGCAGCTCGGCGAGGACGTTTTGCCAGTACTTCGCGCCCTCGCCGCCGTCACCGGCCCACAACCGGAGGATCTCGCGGTGCCCGTCGCAGGTGACCGCGAGCACGACATAGACCGGACGGTTCACCACGGCACCATCGCGGATCTTCACGTTCACGCAGTCGACGAACAGGACCGGGTAGACGGGATCGAGCGGACGCGTGCGCCAGCCGGCCATCGAATGGAGGGCTTTGTCCGTGATGGTGGAGACGGTCTCTTGGAGGTCTCCATGCCGTAGGTCTCGGCGAGATGAGCGACGATCTCCCGGACGTGAGGCCCTTCGCGGTCAGCGGGAGGACCATCTCCTCCAGGCCGCCGGTCCGCCGCGCGTACTTCGGCAGCAGACCCGAGCTAAACGTGCCCAGCCGGTCCCGGGGGACCTGCACCGTCACGGCGCCGACCTCGGTCAGCACCTTCCTTGGCTGGTAACCGTTGCGGGCGTTGCCGCCCGAGCGCGAGCCCCGGCCGCCGGTGCGGCCGGCCTCCTCGGCCAGGTGCAAGTCCATCTCCGCCTCGACGGCGGCCTGCATCAGATGCCGGGTCAACTCGACCAGCAGCCCGTCTTCGCCCATCAACCGCAGTCCGCCATCGCGGACCTTGTCCGCGGCGAGCTCCGCGAGCTCGTCCATCAGCCGCGGGCTCAGCCTGTGCAAGGCCGCCGCCTCGCGGCTCGCCGTCGTCGTCTTCGATGCCACACCGGCACCGTCAACGCTCGCATCCAGCACCGCACCCGACACGCCGTCAGCGTCCTCGACCAGGTGACCGTTCTTGGTGGCCATCAGGGGTCCCTTCTGAGTCAGGTGCCCACCTGATTCATGACATTCCCTTTTTGACAGTCCATCCGGTACTTCCATTATCGTCTGCACGGATACTCAGGAACCTGCAAGAAAGGCAGTATCTGCTGTGCGTTCTGCTGCAAAGGTTGTGGCAACTACTGGGATGACAGTTCTCGGGCTGCTCGGGCTCGCTACTGCGCCCGCCATGGCGGCTCCGATCGAGAAGGCCGCAGTGGCAAGGGCCTCTGCGTCGTGCTACGTGTACAACGCCGCGAACGGTACGGTGAACATCCGCAGCGGCCCGGGATCGCAGTTCGGCGTCATAGGCACGTTGGCCAAGGGCAGCCGCCTTCCCTGTGGCACGCTCCAGGATGGCAGCGTCACCGGCTCGCACTACAGCACCTGCGGCGGGGGTAGCGACTGGAGCACCGTAAGGATCGGCGGTCGTGATGGCTGGGTCGCCAGTGAGTGCGTCGGCTTCGGCGCTGGCTGACAGCGCACACCCTCTGGCGCCGAACAAGAACATCTGAGACGGACTCCAGGGGCTGACCGATGGCCGGGCGCCGTCCGGGGCACAACCGGTCCCTGGACGGCGCATCATCGGCAGGCCGAGCCTGCGATCCCCCGCGTACGAGCCGATCTCCCCGAATTGAAGTCGGGTCTGTCCCTGCAACTCTGGCGCGGAGACTCACCGGCCTCCACGTAGCCCCCGGGAATCCCCCGGTAGTCCTTGTACGCCGACTCCAGCATCATGACCCAACCCTGATCATCAAAGAACAACGCGCCCGAGGCCATCGTCGAGCGTGCCATTTTCGCCTCGTGCTCGCCGCGCTCCTGCGAACGAGCGTAGCCACCTCACACGACGCGCAGCCTTTCCCTCAAGGCGACAATTGGAGCGACGACCAAGGGAAGTCGCGAGCTGATTCCCCTGGAGGGAGGTTCAGCGGATTCCAGAGCCGCCGTTGTCAGCGTGTCGGGTAGAAGAAGACGACGCGGCCATCTTCGAAGCAATCGAGAAGTCACTCTCACCTGAAGGTGGTGCCACGCCTCGCTCCGTCCAGCCCAGGCGCCACCACGTCCAGCAGAGACCGAGTCAGCTCTCTGCCCGTGCCAGACTCACGCCAGACAGGGCGGCAAACGCGGTCAAGAGTGACCAACCACGGATACACCGCGGTCGGGAACGGAAACGGCCCCCGACCGGGAAATCCCTGGTCAGGGGCCATCTACCTGCGGAGGCTGTGGGATTTGAACCCACGGTGGCGTTGCCGCCACGACAGTTTTCAAGACTGTTCCCTTAGGCCGCTCGGGCAAGCCTCCCCGCGGCGCCGGAGTGCGGTGCCGCGGGGATCAGATTAGCGCGTCACTTGTCGCCCGTGCGCTGCCCCAGGGTGACCTGGGTGGTGTGCTCCTTGCCACCGCGCTTGTAGGTGAGCGTGACGTGGTCGCCGGGCTTGTGCTGCCAGATCTCGCTGATGAGGGTCGGGCCGCTGTCGATCACCGTGCTGTCGAGCTTGGTGATGGTGTCGCCGGGCTTCAGGCCCGCCTTGGCGGCCGGGCCGCCCGGGGTGACCGCGTCGGAGCCGTTGTTGCCGGTCTGGGCGATGGTCGCGCCGTCGCCGCTCTCCCGCATGCCGACCTGGACGCCTATCTGCGGGTAGACCGGCTGACCCGTCCTGATCAGGTCCTGCGCCACCCGCTTCGCCTGGTCGATGGGGATCGCGAAGCCCAGGCCGATGCTGCCGGACTGGCCGGACTCGCCGCCCAGCCCGCCGCCGTTGCCGGCCGACTGGATCGCGGAGTTGATGCCGATGACGTTGCCGCCGGCGTCCAGCAGCGGGCCGCCGGAGTTGCCCGGGTTTATCGACGCGTCCGTCTGCAGGGCGCTCATGTACGAGGCGCTGCTGCCGCCGCCGTCGCTGGACGCCACCGGGCGGTCCTTGGCGCTGATGATGCCGGTGGTGACCGTGCCGGACAGGCCGAAGGGCGCGCCGATGGCGATCGTGGCGTCACCGACCTGGACGTCGGCGGACTTGCCCAGCGGGAGCGGGTTGAGCGTGGCGCCGGCGGCGTTCTTGAGCTTGATGACGGCGACGTCGTAGCCCTGGGCGTGGCCGATGACCTCGGCGTCGTACTTCTTGCCGTTGGAGAACGTCGCGGTGAGCCGGCCACCCTGGGCCGCGCTGGCGACGACGTGGTTGTTGGTGAGGATGTGGCCCTGCTTGTCGTAGACGAAGCCGGTGCCGGTGCCACCGTCGCCGGACGCGCCCTGGGCCTCGATCGTGACGACGCTGGGCAGCGCCCGCTGCGCTATCCCGGAGACGGAGGTCGGCTTGCGGTTCAGCGCACCGGGGTCGCCGGAGGCGGAGACCGTCGTGGAGGCGCTGTCGTTGCGGCCGGCGGCCCAGTAGCCGATGCCGCCGCCGACTCCGCCCGCGACCAGCGCGGCGACCAGCACCGCGGCGATCAGGCCGCCGTTGCGCTTCTGGGGGGCCGGGTGGTGGCCGGGCGCGGCCCACGGGTCGCCGGCACCGCCGGGCGGGGGAGCGCCCCAGCCGCCGGCCGCACCGTGCCCGGCCGCGGCATACGGGGAGGAGGGGGCGGCGGGCTGCTCCGGGTGCGCGGCCGGAGCAGGAGTCGGAGGGAGCGGCTGCGTGTGGTCATGGGCGGCCGGGCCGGGGTCGCCGGGGGCCGCGGCCTGCGGGGCGTAGTCCGGCGGCGGGGGCGCCGCGGGAGGCACTGCCGGGGCGGCCGGGGCGTTCTGAGGCCGTTCGCCGGAGGCGGGCGCGGGGGCGCTGTCCGGCTGCGGTCCGGTCGGCGGCTTGGCCTCCGACGGGACTCCGGCTCCCTCGTTCTCGGTGCTCACAGCTCTCTCCTCAGTCAGCGTGCTTCACGGCGGTGCCGGTCAGTGGGACCGGACCCCGGCATTCCAGCATCCGGGTTCCCGCGGTACTCCAGCATCCGCGATCCCGCCGCTCGGGGCGAGTCCCGGCCGTCCCGTTGGTCATCCGGTGGCCATCCGGCGGCCCGCCCAGGGGGTCGGCCACAGTGCCACCGCCCGGCCCGGCCCGCTCCGCCCAGCCTCCCAAGCGTCCCCCATGGCTCGTCAGAGCACCGTAAGCCGAACCTGTGACTTATTCGCCGCACTACGGTGCGTAGCGGGACAAATTGCACAGTCCTCCCTCTACGTCATACGCGGCATGCGCGATACGCACGGCGTGTGCGGCAATCGGGCGACATGGAAGGCGACGCGGCAGGCGACATGGCAACGGGTACGCGCGGGGCCGGAGCGGGAGCCGGGGGCCATCGACACTCCCGCGGGCGGGCCTCCGGCGGCGGATGACACGATGACGCGGTGACCAACCCACGCCCCACCGAGGACGCCCGTCCGGGCCGGCCCGCCGTCGTGGCCCACCGGGGCGCGTCCGAGGACGCGCCGGAGCACACCCTGGCCGCCTACCGGCAGGCGATCGAGGACGGCGCGGACGCCCTGGAGTGCGATGTCCGCATGACCGCCGACGGGCATCTGGTCTGCGTCCACGACCGGCGGGTGAACCGCACGTCCAACGGGCGCGGCGCGGTCTCGGCGCTGGAGCTGGCCGACCTCGCGGCGCTGGACTTCGGGTCCTGGAAGGACGTCCTGGCGGACGCGGCGCGGGCCGGCGGCGGCCGGCCGGTGGACGCGGGCGAGGAACCTGACCGGCAGAACGCCGAGCGGACGTCCGTACTGACCCTGGAGCGGCTGCTGGAGCTGGTCGCGGACGCGGACCGGCGGGTCGAGCTGGCCATCGAGACCAAGCACCCCACGCGCTGGGCCGGGCAGGTGGAGCAGCGCCTGGTCGAACTCCTCGCCCGCTTCGGCCACACGAAACCGGCCACCCGCGACTGGACGCCGCCGGTCCGCGTCATGAGCTTCTCCGCGCGCTCCCTGCACCGTGTACGGGCCGCCGCGCCGGACATCCCCGGCGTCTATCTGATGCAGTTCCTCACCCCCCGCCACCGGGACGGCCGGCTGCCGCCCGGAGTACGCATCGCGGGCCCCGGCGTACGGATCCTCCGCGCGCACCCCGAGTACGTCGCCAGGGCGCACCGGGCGGGCCACCGGGTCCACGTCTGGACGGTCAACGACCCCGCGGACGTGGAGATGTGCCGCGAACTGGGCGTCGACGCGATCATCACCAACCGCCCCAAACAGGTACGCCTCCAACTCGGCGCCGGCCAGGACCCGTCGGGCACCCTCTGACCCCTTACGGGGTGTGCCCCGGCGCATTCGGTCCGTGGGCGGCCGTGTCGAGTGCGTCACTGTGTGCCGGTTGGCCGGTTTCCGGTCCAGTCCATTGGGGCATCCATCCCCTGGCGTGGGGCAAAGGAGGTCTCGGGGGTGGCGTTGGTGGTGGCACAAGAGGTGCCGACGTCGTCGATCATGGCCGTACCCCATGGTCCGGCGGGTGTGGGCATGGCCAGGCGGCGCATGCGAGAAGAGCTGTCGGCAAGGGGAGTTCAGGACACAGTCGTCGACGACGCGATCCTGGTCCTCTCGGAACTACTGAGCAACGCGTGTCGCCATGCGCGTCCGATACACGAGGACCGCACACCGGACGGCGACGGCACGTCGGACGGCCGCGCCGGCTCCGTCCGCGCCTCCTGGCGCATCGACGGCCAGGGGCGGCTGACCGTCGCGGTCACCGACGGCGGCGGTCCGACCCGCCCGATTCCGGCCACGCCGTCCATCACCGCCCGCGGCGGCCGCGGGCTGGCCATCATCCGCTCGCTCTCCAAGGACTGGGGCGTCCGCGACAGCGCCCCCGGCGAGGTGACGGTCTGGGCCGCACTCTCCCTTCAGGGCGCTTTCGCTACGCGCGTGGATCTGACGGCCGACCTGGGAGCCGATCTGACGACGGACCTGTCGTCCGACCTCACCTCCGAGTTGGCGACCGACCGCACGCCCGAGCTGACCGGGCTCCCGCTCTCCCTGCGGAAGACCCGCACCGGCACCCCCGTCCGCCCGCACCGGAACGGCCGCGCCCCGGCGGGCCTGACCTTCGCCGAGGCGCATGGCACATGGCGCACGGCGCACCGCGACGCGCCCGCCCGGGGCGCCCACCACGGCGTACTCACGGCGCTTACGGCGATGTTGGCGGCGCCCCGGGCGCCGGTCTCCTCTAGGCTCGCGCCGGAACGCGTCCGTACGACCAGGAACCACCAGGAGACACCGTCGCCATGGCCAAGAAGCGCCGTCCCCAGCCCCGGGCCGCAGCAGTACAGATCAAGGACGGCGCCCGTGGCGCAGCCACCGAGGGTTCCTACCCGGTGGTCGGCGCCCGCGAGCCCTGCCCGTGCGGCTCCGGCCGCCGCTACAAGGCGTGCCACGGCCGGCAGGCGGCGCACGCCGTCACCGAGCTGGTACGGCGCCCCTTCGAGGGGCTGTCCGGCGAGTGCGACTGGGTGGCGCTGCGCGAGCTGGTACCCGCCGCGACCGCGCCGCTGACGCTCAAGGGCGGCCTGCCCGAGGGCGTCCCGTCGGTGACGCTGGCGACCGTGCTCCCGATGGCCTGGCCCGCGCTGCGCCGGGACAACGGCGCGGTGCTGCTCGGCCTGCAGAACGACACGCCCTCCGGCGACATCAGCCGGGACCTCGCCGACACCCTCCAGCGGGCGCTGGCCACCGAGCCCGGCCACCCGGTCGCGGCCGGCCGGGCCCCCCTCGACGGCCCGCGCCTGCAGGACCTGCTGGATCCGGACGCGCCTTTTGAGCCGACCGTCCACACAGGCTTCGAGTTCTGGGTGGAGAACGCGGAGAACGCTACCGGCGAGGTCGCCGCCTCCCTGGAGCGGGCCAACGCCGCGGCCATCCCGACCGCCCGGATTCCCGGCCTGGAGGGCGCGTACTGGTGCGAGGCCCCGGAGAAGAACCACCTGCGCTGGGTCACCGCGCATCCCGAGGAGCAGCTGCTCGACGCGCTCGCCCGGCTGCACGCCGCCGGCGCCTCCTCGCTGGGCGAAGGCACCCGGCTGGTGGGCTCCTTCCGGGCGCACGGCCTCGTCGTGCCGGTGTGGGACCTGCCGTCCTCGATGGGCGCCGACGAGGTCGCAGGACCGGCCGCCGCCTTCCAGGAGCGGCTGGCCAAGGCGCTCGCCACGGACACCCCGCTGACCGCCGAGGAGCGTCGGGCCCGCGCCGGTCTCACCAACCGTCAGGTGACCCTGAGCTGACCGCCGGACCAAGTCGATCTTGATCGTGACACCCGTCACAGAATCCGGCGCAACTCCCCGTGCTCAACGGTGAATCCGCGTCCGGAATTCCACGATCGAATTTGCGAACCGCCGATCTCTTGTTACGGTTCTAAGAGCCCGGTCGCTGGTGCATCCCCCGTCGCCAGCGACCGGGCGCTTCCATGTCCGGATGCCGTCGCGCGGCACCGGCCTGCCCGCCCCGTCGTGGCCGGGCCCTCAGCGCCCCGAACTCCCGCCGCCCGGCGCCCAGTTGCCGCTGGAGCGCAGCAGCAGCCGCTCCCCCGCCGCGTCCGAGAACTCCGCCACCGCGCCGTACGGCAGCCGCGCGCCGAGCACCGTCGGGCCGCCCGGCGTCTCGCACACCCCCGGCACCCCGCCCGCCGGTACGACGCAGTCCGCCTGGACGCTCCGGCCGTCCGGACGCAGCAGCGTCAACGCGGCGCGCACCGGGTCACCCGAGGAATTCCGGAAGAAGGTGCGCGCCCAGGTGCGGCCGCCCTCGGTGAGTACGCAGGTCTGGGCCGTGATCCGTTCCCGGGCGGTGAGTTCGGGGCCGCAGCGGGTGGTGCGGGCGGGGCCGGGGAGGAGGGGGAGGCCGAGGTCGGTGAGCGGGCCGGCGGCCGCGGGTGCGGCCGGGGAGCCGGAGGGTTCCGGGGCGCCGGGCGGAAGGAGGGAGTCCGCCGGGCCCGCCGTCGCGGCGGCCAGGGGGACGGCGAGGGCGAGCACGGCGGTGCCGGCGAGCCCGGTCAGGCGGAGAATCCGCGCACGCTGCATGGGACCCACTTGCGAGTGACGAGGTATGCGGGGGAGCTGAGAGATGCGAAGGATGTACCGTCCGCGGCATGGCGGGCGATATGTCGAACCTAGCGGGCGGCAGGGGCGGCACCCGGTGCCCGTACACGCGATTCCCGTAGGTACGGGGCAGCTCACACCCTTACGGGTGAACCGGAGAGGTGCGCTTTCCGGCCACCCGTGGGACCTGCGCGGGGCGGCGGGTCAGTACGCGAGCCGGCTGCCGCCGTCGGGGCTGCCGGCGCTCGCCGTCACCAGCGCGTCGACGATCGTGGCGACCTTGGGCAGCCAGGGCACGGCCCGGGTGGACGCCGGCGGGCGCTCCCAGCGGACCTTGCCGGCGCCGGTCGGGGACGGCGGCAGCACGAGGTAGCCGCCCTCGCCGTGGAACCGCAGCGAGCTGGGCACCCAGTCCCGCGAGCTGAGCAGCTCCCCCAACTCCGGTAGGCCGTACGGCGATACGAGCAGCGACCAGCGGGTGGGGGTGGCCACCACGGGGCCGGTGCGGACGCCGAAGTGGTCCAGCGCGGCCAGCGCGCGGGCCCCGGCGACGGCCGGCAGGCTCACCGCGCACGGCGCCCGGCCGCCGGTCGCCAGGATCACCGGGGCGTCCGGGCGGTTGCTCCACCACCAGCGCACCATCCGGGCGTCGGTGGTCGCCGCCAGCAGCCCGGGGTCGAAGGGGTGCGCGCCCGGAACCACGCAGTCGGGGTCGGGGCAGTTGCAGCGGCGGGGCACCCGCTCGCCGAGGCCGAGCCGCCCGACGGCCTGCTGCCGGCCGGCGGGGCGCAGTCCGACGCCCGGGAGGACCGGCCACTGCCACGCGGTGGCGCAGTGGAGCGCCGCACCGAGCAGCGCCGACCTCCCGCCGCGCCGGAACAGGGGCTTGCGTCGCCTTCCGAGGATCTCGCGCATGAGCGCTCGTTCCTTTCCGTTACGCCGAGGGCTGGTCCTTCGCGTACTTCGCACTGCATGCCGATGAGCTTGTTGGTGCGTGTCGTTCGCACCTGCGGTGGTGCTGCTGCTCCGGGCCGGTAGGGGTGGTGCTGCTGCCCGGTCGTGCGGTTGTGGCCGGCCGGCCCGGTCGTGCAACCCGGAGGCCGTTCGCGCTCGATCACCCCACGCGGCGCTCTGGTCACCGCGTGTACGAGGCAGCGCATCACGCCGTACACCGGGCGTGGAACGTGGCGGGGGGTGGCGCGCGCATGGCGCTTGCGCTTCCGGTGGTGCCATCCCGCCACTGGGGAGTGCGTCGCGGTGGTCGCCGTATAGGACGCCGGTGCCGGCCGGAGAGTTCCGGTGCGGCCCCAACTACCCCCGCACCTACCCGAGTACGTACCCGCCACGGTGGATATGACGCGCTGCTGATCGCCGCCAGGAGACCTCAAATTGACGCTCGGGGGGCTTTTTTCAGGCCAATCTGCGGACCTCGTTGACACCACAAACCCCAAAGGGACAGTGCTGGACATCACATCGCTGGTGCGTGTACATGTGGAGGCATTGATAGCGGAGCAGCATGACATGGGGGTTTGCGATGCTATTGAGGAAATTGAGCGGACAGCCATACCGCACAACATCACTCAACAAAAAGCCGCACTCCCTGCCACATCGCGGCCTGACCTGGGGTTTTGCCGGGCGCGACGTGGGTCGTCGGCCATGAGCGCCCCCCACGTACCGAAAGTGGCTGGAATCGAACCAGCTCTTCCTTCTCCCGCGCACACTACCGACCCTCGCGGGGCGCCCGCATCCGGCGACCCCGCCTCCGGCACCTCCACTGACGACCCGTCCGGCGCCGCCGACGCTCCCGAGGACGGCTCCGACCCCACCGCACCGGACCCCGCGGACGTCTCCCCCGTGGACCGGATCGCCGCCGTCCAGGACCGGCTGGCCGGCTGGATCTCCGATCTCAGCACCCTGCACGACCTCACCGAACAGCTCGCCCGCACCCGCACCTTGGAGGACGCCCTCCGCGAACTCCTGCGGGCCGGCGCCTTCCTCGTCGGCGCCCGCCGCGGACTGGTCGTCCTGGCACCGCAGGACGGACTCGGCCCGGAGACCACCGTCGGCCTGGGCCTGGGCCGCGCCGAGATCGGCCACATCGAGACCGTGCCGCGCCGCGCGCTGTCGTACGCGCGGATACTGGACGGCCTGCCGGAGCCCGGCGCGGGCGACGACGCCGAGGCCCGTACCGAGATCGCCGAGCCGGACATCCCCGGGGAGAAGGACCTCGATCCCCGCCTGCGCGAGGTCGCCGCCCGCCTCGGCTACGCCGCCAGTTACGCCGTACCGCTCACCGCCGGCCCGGTCGGCCGGCTCGGCGCCGCGGTCTGGCTCTACGACGAACCCGCCGAGCCCGGCGACCGCCGCCGCCACCTCGTCGGCCTCTACCGCGCCCACGCCGCCGAGCACCTCGCCCGCCTCCTCGAACTCCACCGCAGCCGGCACGACGCCCGGACCCTGCGCGACGAACTCCTGCCCCGCAGGCTGCCGCGGATCCCCGGCGTCCGGCTCGCCGTGCGGCATGCCACCGGGCCGCGCGGCGGCGGCGACTGGTACGACGCGCTGCCGCTGCCGGACGGCGCGCTGGGCCTGGCGGTCGGGTCGGTCACCGGGTCCGGGCCGAGCGCGGTGGCCGCCATGGGCCGGCTGCGGGCCTCGCTGCGCGCCTACGCCGTCATGGAGGGCGAGGACCCGGTCGCGGTCCTCTCCGACCTCGAACTGCTGATGCGGCTGACCGAGCCGGCCCGCAGCGCCACCGCGCTGTTCGCCTTCACCGAGCCGGCGCCGGGCGCGGCCGGGGCGCCCGCGCCGCCGGTGCCGGCCGGGATGGGCGGCCCGGCGCCGCGCAAGATGGTGCTGGCCGGGGCCGGCCACTGCCCGCCGCTGATCCTCGGCGACCTGCGGGCGGAGTTCGTGGAGACCTCGCTCTCCGCGCCACTGGGCATGCTGGCCTGCTGGGAGGCGCCCAGTGTGGAGATCCAGCCGGCCCGCGGCGAGACCGTGCTCCTCTACAGCGACGGGCTGCTGCACCGCACCGGTGAGCCGATGGACCGGGCCTTCGCCCGTCTGCACTCCGCGGCCGCCGGCGTCCCCCGGGCCGGCCGGAGCGACCCGGAGGCGGTGGTGGACCACATCGTGCGGGCCATGCTGCCGCAGGGGCTGGACGACCCCGCCTCGGAGGAGGACGTGGTCCTGCTCGCCGCGTACTTCGAGGAGTAGGTCCCTCCGGGCGGCATCGCCGCAGGTCGCAGGGGGTGGGCGCGGGGCGTCCACCCCCTGGGGCAAGGGGTGCCGCGCAGGTCACGGCTTCCGGACCCTGGACCGATTTCCGCTCGCACTTACGATGGAATGCGGTTCAGTCTGAAAAGCCTTAAAAGGAGGCACGGTGACCGACGAGCTCACTCCGGAGACTCCGGACGAGGAAGAGCAGCCGATCAAGCAGCGCAAGAACGGCCTGTACCCGGGCGTTTCGGACGAGCTCGCCGAGAACATGAAGAGCGGCTGGGCCGACACCGAGCTGCGCGGCCTGGAGCCGACCGAGCAGGCACCGTACGCCGCCCGCCGCCGCGCCGCGCTCTCCGCGCGCTTCCCCGGCGAGCGCCTGGTGATCCCCGCGGGCGTGCTCAAGACCCGCTCCAACGACACCGAGTACCCCTTCCGGGCCGCGACCGAGTACGTCCACCTCACCGGCGACCAGACCGACGGCAGCGTGCTCGTCCTGGAGCCCCGAGCCGACGGGGCCGAGGGCCACGACGAGACGCTCTACCGCCTGCCGCGCTCCGACCGCGAGAACGGCGAGTTCTGGCTGAACGGCATGGGCGAGCTGTGGGTCGGCCGCCGCAACAGCCTCGACGAGTCCGCGGCGCTGCTCGGCATCGCCTGCAAGGACGTCCGCGAGCTGGCCGGCCTGCTCAAGGAGGCCACCGGCCCGGTCCGGGTCGTCCGCGGCCACGACGCCGCCATCGAGGCGGCGCTGCACGACAAGGTCACCGCGGAGCGCGACGAAGAGCTGCGGGTGTACCTCTCCGAGGCCCGGCTGGTGAAGGACGACTTCGAGATCGGCGAGCTGCAGAAGGCCGTCGACTCGACGGTGCGCGGCTTCGCCGACGTGGTCAAGGTCCTGGACAAGGCCGAGGCGACCAGCGAGCGCTACATCGAGGGCACCTTCTTCCTGCGCGCCCGCGTCGAGGGCAACGACGTCGGCTACGGCTCCATCTGCGCCGCCGGGCCGCACGCCACCACCCTGCACTGGGTCCGCAACGACGGCGCGGTCCGCTCCGGCGAGCTGCTGCTGCTGGACGCGGGCGTGGAGACCACCAGCCTCTACACCGCGGACGTCACCCGCACCCTGCCGATCAACGGCCGCTACACCGACCTCCAGCGCACGATCTACGACGCGGTGTACGAGGCCCAGGAGGCCGGTATCGCGGCGGTGAAGCCGGGCGCCTCGTTCCGCGACTTCCACGACGCGGCCCAGCGGGTGCTCGCCACGAAGCTGGTGGAGTGGGGCCTGGTGGAGGGCCCGGTGGAGCGCGTCCTGGAGCTGGGCCTGCAGCGCCGCTGGACCCTGCACGGCACCGGCCACATGCTCGGCCTGGACGTCCACGACTGCGCCGCGGCCCGCACCGAGAGCTATGTCAACGGCACGCTGGAGCCCGGCATGGTGCTGACCGTCGAGCCCGGCCTGTACTTCCAGGCGGACGACCTGACGGTGCCCGAGGAGTACCGCGGCATCGGCGTCCGCATCGAGGACGACATCCTGGTGACGGAGAGCGGCAACCGCAATCTGTCGGCGGCCCTGCCGCGCCGGTCCGACGAGGTCGAGGCGTGGATGGCGGAGCTGCTCGGCAAGTAACCGCCACGCGTAGGTGAACGGCGCGCCGGGGCGGGTGGCTCAGTCCTCCCGCCCCGGCGCGCCGTCGTGTTCCCCGAGGGCGTACGCGCCGGCGCGGGCCGCGGCCCACACGGCGGTGGCGGCGGACGCGCCGAGGCCCGGCTGCACGGGGCGGCGGGCGATCAGGATGCGGTAGTAGAAGGGCGCGCCGAGCGCCGCCAGCACCGCCTCGGGGTCGGTGTCCGCGGGCAGTTCGCCGCGTGCGACGGCGCGGCGCACCATCGCCCCGGCCAGCGTCAGCCGCTCGTCGAAGAAGGTCCGCAGCGCGGTGGCCGCCTGGGGGTCGCGGGCCGCGGCGGCGACCACCGCCTCAAGCACGCGGCGGGGCCCGGCGGAACGGTAGAAGCGCTCTATGGCGTCCGCCAGCGCCCGCAGGTCGCCGGGCAGGCTGCCGGTGTCCGGCAGCGGGATGTCGTTGCTCATCTCCGTCAGCAGCTCGCAGACGAGCTTGTCGACGCTGCGCCAGCGGCGGTAGAGCGTCGCGAGGTGCACCCCGGAGCGCTGGGCCACCCGTTCCATGGTCAGTGCGGCGAAGCCGCCGTCGGCGAGTTCCTCGGAGACGGCGGTCAGCACGGCGCGGCGGGTACGCGCCGTGCGTCCCCCGGGTCGGGTCTCGCCCGGGGCCTGGTGCGCGGTTGTCACGGCGGCTCCGTTACGGGGGTCGTTGACGGATGGCAGCGTGGATTGCAGTGCGGGTTCTGGCCAAGTATTGTCCAGGAGCAGATTAACGCGAGCAACCTCGCGTTAGTCGTGGTGCCGCGCGGGTCTCGCCGGAAAGGGGACGCCGCGGGGGAGGTCCTCCTCCTGCGAGACCGCGCAGCCCATTATCTTCAAGGGCCAATTCCGGCCGTTTTCCCGGCTGTTCGGGATGTTCCGAGTCGCCTGACACGGGCCGGACCGTGATACGGGCCGGATCGCCGGTGCCGGATCGTCGGTGCCGGCTCAGCGCAGCCCGTGTCTGCGCGCCACCATCCGCTCCACCGCCGTGCCGGGCAGCAGCCGCCGCAGCAGGAAGACCGCGGGGGCGTTGCTGCCGACCGCGTAGTGCGGGCGCGGCCGAGCCGCCTCGATCGCCTTCAGGACGGTGGCGGCGACCTTCTCCGGCGGGATGCCGTGTGCCTCGTTGGCGTTCAGGGCGGCCAGCATCGTCCGGTACGCGTCGGTGTACGGCGAGCCGTCGGCCAGGTAGTGGGTGCGGCGGGCGCTGATGCCGGTGGCGATGGAGCCCGGTTCGACGGTGGTGAGCGCCACGCCGTAGGGCGCCACCTCCCGCCGGGCGGCGTCCGCGAAGCCCTTGAGCGCGGCCTTGGAGGCGACGTAGGACGAGCGGTGGGCGAGCGGGAAGCTGGCCAGCATGGAGCCGATCATCACCACCCGGCCGTGGCCGCGCTCCCGCATGCCGGGCAGGAGGAGCTGGGTGAGGCGGACGGCGCCGAAGACGTTGAGCTGGAAGAGGCGGCGGACCGCGGCCATCGGAAGCTCTTCGAAGGGGCCGCTCTGGCTTTCCCCGGCGTTGTTGACCAGCACGTCGACGGGGCCCGCCGCGGCGGCGCAGTCCTCGATGGACGCGTCGTCCGCCAGGTCGAGCGGGAGATAGCGCACGCCGGGCGGCGGCGCGGCGAGCGCCGCGGGGTCGCGGCTGGTCCCCAGGACGCGGTAGCCGCGGGCGGCCAGCACAGCGGCCACCGCGGCGCCGATCCCGGAGGAGGCGCCGGTCACCAGCGCGGTGCGGCCGTGCCCGCTTCCGGTGCGGCCGCCGCCGGTGCCCTCCGGGCTCCCGGCGTCCGGTGCCGGGCCGCTCACCCCAGGCTCCGGGCCAGTGCCCGCCCGGCCGCGCGGCCGGAGAAGATGCAGCCGCCCAGGAAGGTGCCCTCCAGCGCGTTGTAGCCGTGCACCCCGCCGCCGCCGAAGCCGGCGACCTCGCCGGCCGCGTAGAGCCCGTCGAAGGGAGTGCCGTCCGCCCGGACCACCTGCGAGTCCAGGGTGGTCTCCAGCCCGCCCAGCGTCTTACGGGTCAGCACGTGCAGCCGGACCGCGATCAGCGGGCCGTGCGCCGGGTCGAGCAGCCGGTGCGGCCGGGCGACCCGCGTCAGCTTGTCGGGCAGGTACCGCCGCGCGTTGCGCACCGCCATCAGCTGCAGGTCCTTGGAGTAGGGGTGCGCCACCGCCCGGTCCCGGGCCAGCACCTCCCGCTCAACCGCCGCGTAATCGAGGGGAGTCGACGGCTCCAGGGCGTTCATCCCCGCGACCAGCTCGCGCAGCGTCCGCCGGACGACGAAGTCCTCGCCGCGGTCCAGGAACGCCTGGACCGGACCGGGCGCGCCCTTCTTGACCCGCGCCAGCGCGAGCCTGAGGTCCTTGCCCGTGATGTCCGGGTTCTGCTCGGAGCCGGAGAGCGCGAACTCCTTCTCCACGATGGAGCGGGTCAGGAGGAACCAGGTGTGGTCGTGGCCGGTGTGGACGATGTGGCGCAGGGTGCCGAGGGTGTCGTGGCCGGGGAAGAGCGGCGCGGGCAGCCGGCGGCCGGTGGCGTCCAGCCAGAGCGACGACGGGCCGGGGATGATCCGGATGGCGTGGTCGGGCCAGACCGGGTCCCAGTTCTTGATGCCCTCGGTGTAGTGCCACATCCGGTCGCGGTTGACCAGGGAGCCGCCGGCCCTTTCGGTGATCTCCAGCATCCGCCCGTCCACGTAGGCGGGCACCCCGGTGATCATGGACTTGGGGGCGGGGCCGATCCGGTCCACCGGCCAGTTCTTCCGTACGAGTTCGTGGTTGCCCCCGATACCGCCGGAGGTCACCACCACCGCCTGCGCCCGGAACGCGAACTCGCCCGACGCCTCGCGCGAGGAGGCCACCCCGCGCGGCCGGTCCGACGGCACCAGCGTCGTACCGCGCACGCCGACCACCGCCCCGTCCTCCACGATCAGCTCGTCGACCCGGTGCCGGTGCCGGAAGACCACCAGCCCGCGCTCGGCCGCGGCCCGCACCGGCTCGGCGAAGACCCGGACGACCTCGGGGCCGGTGCCCCAGGTGAGGTGGAAGCGGGGGACGGAGTTGCCGTGGCCGGTCGCCAGGCCGGCGCCGCGCTCGGCCCAGCCGACGGTGGGGGTCAGCCGCAGCCCGAGGCCGTACAGATAGCGGCGCTTCTCGCCCGCGGCGAAGTCCACATACGCCTGTGCCCACTGCCGGGGCCAGTGGTCCTCGCGGTCCCGGTCGAAGGCCGCCGAGTCCAGCCAGTCGGACAGCGCGAGTTCCGGCGAGTCCCTGATGCCGGCCCGCCGCTGCTCGGGGCTGTCCACCAGGAACAGCCCGCCCAGCGACCAGAAGGCCTGGCCGCCGAGGTTGGCCGCGCTCTCCTGGTCGACGACGAGCACCCGGCGCCCGGCCCGGGCGAGTTCGTAGGTGGCGACCAGCCCGGCCAGCCCCGCTCCCACGACGATGACGTCGGCGTCCTCACTCATCCGGCCACCTCGCTGCGCTGACTCATGGGAGCTCCTCCACGGTTCCGCGGCGGCCGCCCCGCCCCGGCCGACGGCTTGTCGCGTCCATGTCCGTAACAACCGATACAGGAACGTATCCGATGCGCCGGGGCCGCAACAAGGACCACGGGTGCGGGCGTCGTCCACACCACCGCACCGGGCCCCGGGTCCGGCTTCTACTATGACGTGGACATCTGAGCGGACGGATTCCGTGCCCGTCACCGCCGGCAGCGGCCCGGCCGGGCGGCCGGAAAGAACTGGGGGGACCTGGCGTGGGCTTCATGGACCGCGTACGCGGCGAATTCATCGACATCATCGAGTGGACCGACGACAGCCGGGACACTCTCGTCTGGCGCTTCCCGCGCTACGAGAACGAGATCAAGATGGGCGCCAAGCTCATCGTGCGCGAGTCGCAGGCCGCCGTCTTCGTCAACCAGGGCCGGATCGCGGACGTCTTCGCGCCGGGCATGTACGAGCTCCAGACGGGCAACCTGCCGATCCTGGCGACGCTCCAGGGCTGGAAGTACGGCTTCCACTCGCCGTTCAAGGCGGAGGTCTACTTCGTCACCACCCGGCAGTTCACGGACCTGAAGTGGGGCACCCAGAACCCGGTCACGGTGCGGGACCCGGAGTTCGGCATGGTGCGGCTGCGGGCCTTCGGCGGCTACGCGACGCGGGTGACCGACCCGGCCCGGCTGATCACCGAACTCGCCGGCACCGACCCGCAGTTCCGCACCGAAGAGGTCGAGGAGTACCTGCGGCAGCTGATCGTGGGGCGGCTCGGCACGCTGCTGGCCGGCGCGGGCATCCCGATGCTCGACCTCGCCGCGCGCCAGGCCGAGCTGGGCGACCGGCTGGCCAAGGCGCTGACCGACGAGCTGGCGCCGTCGCACGGCCTGTCCATCCCGAAGTTCGTCATCGAGAACATCTCGCTGCCGCCCGAGGTCGAGCAGGCCATCGACGCCCGCAGCCGCATGGGCATCCTCGGGAACGTCGACAACTACGCGCGCCTCCAGGCGGCAGACGCAATCCGGGACGCGGCGAACAACCCGGGCGGCGCCGGGGAGGGCATCGGCCTGGGGCTGGGCATGGCCGCCGGGCAGCAGATGGCGCAGGCGTTCGCGCCCCAGCAGGGCCGGCAGCCGCAGCAGCCCGCCGCTCCGGCGCCCGGCGGCGCGGCCGCCCCGCCGCCGCTGCCCGGCCAGCAGCAGTACCAGTGGCATGTGGCCGTGAACGGGCAGCAGCAGGGCCCGTACGACCACGCCACGTTCACCGGGCACATCGAGTCGGGTGCGATCCGGTCCGGCATGCTCGTCTGGCGCGAGGGAATGGCGGCGTGGCAGCCGGTGGAGAACGTGCCCGAGCTCGCCTCGTACTTCCGCGCCACCCCGCCGCCGCTGCCGCCGCAGGTCTGACCCACGCCAGGAGGCCGTGTCCCCGTGAGCTACCAGCCGTATCAGCCGCAGCAGCCCTACCAGCCCCAGCAGCCGTATCCGCAGCAGCCTCAGCCCTATCCGCAGCAGCAGCCCTATCCACAACAGCCTCAGCCGCCGTACCAGCAGCAGCCGCCTCAGCAGCCGTACCCGCCGCAGGTGCCCCAACAGCCGTACCCGCAGCAGGCGCCGCAGCCGCCGCAGCCGCCGCAGTCCTCCCCGCAGCCGCCCCCGCCGCCGTACCAGCAGCAGCCGTATCAACAGCAGCCGCCTCAGCAGCAGTCCGGCCAGGCTCCGCAGCAGCCCGAGCAGCCGCAGTCCTACGCGTGCCCGAGCTGCGGTTCCACCGCCGAGTACGCCCCGGGGACGAACTCCCTGCGCTGCCCGAACTGCCGCTTCGAGCAGCCCATCGCCCCCGTCAACCGCGAGGTGCGGGAGCACGCCTGGGAGGAGCTGGCGTCCCTGGCGCCCAAGCCGACGGCGGCCGGCGGCCAGGTGCTCAAGTGCCCCGGCTGCGGCGCGACCAACGAGACCAGCGCGCTCTCCGGCCGGTGCCAGTTCTGCGCCACGCCCATGGTCGCCTCGGCCGCCGCCGACCGGATCGTTCCCGAGGGCCTGGTGCCCTTCCGGGTCGACAAGCGCGCCGTGCACGACAATCTGGGCAAGTGGGCCAAATCCCGCTGGTTCGCGCCGAACAGCCTCAAGAAGGTGAACACGGCGGAGACCCTGCACGGGACGTACGTACCGCACTGGACGTACGACGCCGCGACCACGTCCTCCTACCGCGGCGAGCGCGGCGAGGAGTACACCGTCGGGAGCGGCGACGACAAGGAGACCAAGGTCCGCTGGTACCACGTCGGCGGCACGGTCAACCGGTTCTTCGACGACGTCCTGGTCCCCGGCGTCGGACACGTCTCGCAGGAACGCCTGGAGGCCCTGGAGCCCTGGCCGCTGAAGCAGGCGGTGGCGTACCAGGAGGCGTACCTGGCGGGCTTCCGGACGCTGCGGTACGAGGTGGAGCCGGAGGCCGGCTTCGAGACCGCCCGGCAGAAGATGGCCAAGGTCATCGACAAGGACGTCCGGAAGGACATCGGCGGCGACCGGCAGCGGGTGCACTCGGTCGACACGTCCTACGGGTCGGTGACGTACAAGCTCCTGCTGCTCCCGGTGTGGTTCGCGTCCTACGTCTACAACGGCAAGCAGTGGCAGGTGATGGTCAACGCCGAGACCGGCGAGGTGACCGGCGACCGCCCCTACAGCCCCGTGAAGATCGCCTTCGCCGTGCTGCTGCTGGCGGTGGTGGTGGTGACCCTCGCGGTCGTCTTCGGCCGCCACCACCACTGACGGACCGCCACCACCACTGACGGACCGGCGCCGCGCCGGGCCCGGCGCCGCCGAGGAGCCCCACCGCAGTGCGGCGAGGCTCCCGGTCGCGGCGCGGGCCGCTACGCGAAGGTCAGCGTGGCGGGTCCCGACTGGCTGGCCACTCCCGTGCCGCGGCATGCGGTGGGACTCAGGCGCGGGGGACTGCGAAGCCATTAGGCGCTGTTCTCAGTCAAGTTGGCCAACGGTCGCCCCTATGACAGCTGGTCCAGGGCGATTTGGGACACGGGGTGGGCGACGCTGCTGGAGTTCGCGTCGAAGTCGTTGCCGGAAGGCGTGTAGGTCGCCGTCGAGTTACGCGGCCCGTCCGGGCCGGAGTGCGTATTGCCGTCCGGCCCGGTGTAGGTGCCGGCCTGGATGCTGAGCGACACCACGTACGGGTTCGTGAACGCCGGCGGCACCGTGACCTGGACGATGTCGTAGTCGGCGAAGTCCTGGTGCTGGTGGATGAACGTCCCCCCGGGAGGCAGGGTGGAGACGTGGTAGTACGGCCCGACGAGGAGGCACAGCTTGGAGGTTGCCGTGGTGGGCAGGCTGCCCCCGGTGAGGTTGTTGAACAGCTGGAACTGCGTCACGTTGGGGGTCTGCGTGCCGAGCAGCGTGGCCGTGGAGTGCACGAAGTAGAGGTCCACCGGGTTGGACCCGGGGGGAGGCGTCGAGGGCTGCGCCGGGACCACCGCGGCTAGCGCCCCCATGCTCCGCGACAGGTCGGTACAGAGGTCGTTGCCGGTCGGCACCGCGTTCACCGCGCCATTGGGCATCTGGGCGGGCAGCGGGCTGTTGGTCGGCAGGCAGAGGTTGAGCCCGATGTTCACCGAGGTCTTCTCGCCCCCGTGGTGGTGGTCCTGGTCCGTGTAGCGCAGGATTTGCGGACAGGCGCAGTCGCTGGGTGTGGCGAGGGCCGTGATCGCGTGGCCGGCCGGCTGGACCCCGTTCCACCGCGTGAACGGCGGAAGAGCGACGGTCACCTGCACCGGCGAGGTGGTGTCGTTGGGGGAGAAATTCCCGTCGGTGATCGTCAATATGCCGGTCGGCGAGGTCGAGGTGGAGAACTGGGCCGTCGTCGACCCGACAAAGAGGCTGACCAGATTCGCTGTCATTGCCGTACTCCTCCCGAGGTGTGGACGCGACGCGGGCCCCGAGCGCGCTCCCGTCATGCCGGCAGCTCGCCCTACCGGCCCGCCGTTTCGCACCGTAGGACCGTTTTTCAGCCACCGTGAGGCGCGCGGGCGTGGCGCCCGGAGCAGGTCCGCGGCGCGCCTGCCTGGTCACACACCCCACACGGCAGCCGGCGCCACCCGCACTCTCCCGCTGCGACAGCGGGGAGAGCCACTCTCACCTTTGAAGGGCTGGAGACAATCGGTACTGTGCAATGCATGGAACCTGACATTGCAGGTAAGCCCGTCGCCGGCAAAGCGGCGAGCCAGCTCCGCAAGGGGGTACTGGAGTACTGCGTGCTCGCGATCCTGCGTGAGGGCCCGCGCTACGGCGTGGAGCTGCTCGAAACCCTCGGCGCGGTCAACGTCATGGTCACGAGCCAGGGGACCATCTATCCCCTGCTGTCGCGGTTGCGCCGTGACGGGCTGGTGGAGACCCGCTGGCAGGAGTCCCCCAGCGGGCCGCCCCGGCGCTACTACGAGCTGACACCGCCGGGGCATGCGGCACTGAAGGAGTTCGCCGCGATCTGGCCGCACTTCCGTGACGCGGTCGACCACTTCATCACCGACTAGCAGGAGGCCAGGAGACCACCATGACGATCACCGACCACCCGCTGGTGAAGAAGTACCTGGCCGCCGTGGCACGGGAAACGGCCGACCTGAGCCCGGAACGCCGCAACGAGCTGCTGGCCGACCTGGAGGAACACATAGCGGTGGCCCTCGCGGAGGAGTCGGCCTCCGGCGACGACGAGATCCGCGCCGTCCTCGCACGCCTCGGCGACCCGCGCACGATCGCGGTCACCGCCCTCGGCGAGGAGCCCCCGGCTCCGCAAACCGGCCGAGGACGCACCCTCGCCCTGCTGGGACTGCTGGCGGTGTCCGGCCCTCTGACGGTCTTCGAGGTCCTGCTGGGCCTCCCCGTCCTGATCGGCGCGCTCTGGTGGCTGTGGACCGCGCCGCAGTGGCGCAACCGCGACAAGGCGATCGGGACGGCGGCCGCCCTCGTGCCACTGCTGTTCGTGGTGGCGCAGTTCGTGGTCCCCAGGGGCATGCTGAACTTCGGGCTCGGAGTGTTCATCCCGGTCCTCCTGGCCGTCCCGCTGTTCCCGGCCGCCGTCGACGTCCATCTGCTGCGTACGGCGAGCCGCCCGGCGTAACAGGGGCTTACCTGCTGCCGGTTACCACCACCCACACACCCGACGCGCCCCTCACCCCCCACCAGCAAGAGGAGAGAACGATGCACCCGCAGCTCGCACACCAGATAGCCCTCGCCCCTACGGGCACCATCATGATCGCCTGCGCAGGAGCCGCTGTGGCCCTTGGCGCTCTCGCGTTCTTCTTCGGCGCTCTGCTCAGCATCGTCAGGTCCGACCTCACCGGCGGGATGAAGCTGGTCTGGCTCGTCTTCGCCTTGGTGGCCCCCTTCCTCGGGTGCCTGCTCTGGTTCCTCGTCGGCCGCCGCGACGCCCAGCGCCGGCCAGGCGTCGCCTGAGGGCCCAAGCGCCCTGAAGCCCTTGGAAAGAGCGGCCGGTTTGTGCCGAGCCCACGGAGGAACGGGTCCGGCGCCCCCCTGCGGCTAGCCGTCCTCCGCCCGCTGGGTCACCGGGGCCTCGGTGCGGTCGCCCAGGAACTCGTACCAGCGGCGCCGCAGGCAGACGTACCGCGTGTCCGCTTCGACGAGTCTCAGGAACGCGGTCACGGTCTCCGCCAGGCGCTGCTGGAGCCCCGAGTCGGCGAGCGAACCGTCCTCGGTGAAGCTCTCGTAGGACCTGGCGAGGCTGAACATGTCCGGGTAGACGCGCGTGCCCAGGTGTTCCAGCGGGATCCGCAGCGACCACAGCCCCCGGTTGCCGCCCACCATCGAGGGGGACGCGGACATCAGCAGCACCTGCTTGGTCTTGAACGGCTGCGGCCGGATGCGGGAGACCCAGTCGATGGCGTTCTTGAGCACTCCGGGCACGGAGGCGTTGTACTCGGGGGAGGAGATCACGAGCGCGTCGCTCTCCTCCATCCGCCGGTGCAGCGCGAGGGCGCCCGCGGGCAGCCCCTCGGCGGTCTCGACGTCGCCGTCGTACAGGGGCATGTCGAAGTCGCGCATCGTCGCGAGATCGACGGTGGCGCCGGTGTCGGCGACCATCCGGGCAGCGAGCGAGGCGAGGCGCGCGTTGCTCGACTCGGCGCGCAGGGCGGCGCCGAAGACGAGCACACGCAGCGGTCCGGGCCGGGTCCCGTCGGCCATGGCCAGGTCCTTCCTGCTCGCGGATTCCCGCGAGCAGTCTGGTCCGGGCGCGGCGGCCCCGCGACAGGACGTGGGCCTTCCGGGCGTCTCCTGGGAGCACCGGCAGCGTCGCCCCGGTCGCGGGCGTCCGACCACCCCAACGACCGAAGCCTCCAGGCAGCGAACCCCAAGACCAGTAGGGCGTTCGGCTCGCGCACGTCGGCACGAGCCTCGCGCCGAGGCGCCCCGTCCGCAGCGTCCGCGCAGTCCGCGGCGGTCCGCTCGGGCGCCGCTCAATCAACCCAGCTCAGTGGGTCTCAGCAGGTCATAGGCCATTTCCTGGTCCGCCCGCTCAGGACGCCATCAACAGCGGTGCGCCCTCGCGCCACTTGAGGATCTTGTCGAAGCTGACCACCGCGCCGCGCCGGCCCGTGCGGTTGCGGTACTGGACGTGGTCGGTGAGTGCCTCGATCAGAAAGAGCCCCCGGCCGTCCTCGGCGTAACCGGGGGCCTGCGCGGGGGCTGGGACGGTGACCTGCGGCAGTGCGCGGTCCGCGGTGGTATGGGGCGGGGCGCCGTGGAAACCGGGGCCGGAGTCGGTGACCTCGATACGACAGGTGTCGCCGTCGATGTAGGCGGTGACGCGGTAGTCGTCGGTGGCGTCGCCGCCGTGCTCGACGGCGTTGGCGCACGCCTCGGAAAGGGCTACCGAGAGGTCGTAACAGATGTCCGGGTCGACGCCGGCGGTCTCCATCGCGCCCAGCAGCAACCGCCGGGCGAGCGGCACACTCGCGGGCTCACGCCGCAGATGGAGGGTCCACCAGATGCTCATCGCTCCTGCCTCCTGGCCACGGCTCGACATACCGATACGTATTGCCGGGCCGCAAGGTCGGTAAGCATCTCCGGGACGTGATGCCGCTCATTCGGCGGATGCGAAGAGTGAGCGCACAGGTGTAGGCGAGGTGCCGGGTGCACGCCTCCGCGCGCCCGCCCCGGGACTCCGGACGCCCCTGGTGGGCGCCCCGTGACCCGGCCCGCGCCGTAGCCGGTGAAACCCTGCCGTACGCGGCGAAGAGGGGCAGTGGGATGATGGCGGCCGCCATGACTGCCCCCTCCGTCCCCACAGCGCGGGCGGCCGCCGATCTGCGGCTGCTCCGGGCCGCGGTGTTCACCGCGGCCTGCGTCATGCTGTCCGCGGCCGGGCACATGGCCGCGTCGTGGGCCGCGGTCCCGCTGTGGACGCTGGGGCTGGCCGCGGTCGCGGTGTTCGCGGTGGCGGTCCCGCTGGCCGGCCGGGAGCGCTCGCTGCCCGGTATCGCGGCCGGCCTGGCCGTCGGCCAACTGGCGCTGCACACGCTCTTCTCGATGGGCCAGCACCCGATGCCGGTGCTCTCCGCACAGACATCGCAGGCGTCGCAGCCGTCCGGCCTCTCGGACCAGGCGGTGGTCGCGCTGGCCCGGCACATGACGTGCGGGCTGGACGGCGTCCGTCTAGACGGCGGCACGGCGCGGCAGCTGATCGGCCCCGGCGGGATGGACCTGGCCGGGAGCGCCGGGCTGGCCGGAGGAGTCAGCGGAGCCGGCGGGCACCCGATGAGCGGTGCCGGCGCCCCGATGATGGCGCACTGCCTGGCGCCGTCGCTGCCCATGCTGCTCGGGCACCTGCTCGCCGCGGTCGGCCTCGGCTGGCTGCTGCGGCGCGGCGAGGCGGCCCTGTGGCGGCTGGTGCGGCTGTCCGCCCCGGCGGCGCGCGAGCTCGCGGCGCGGGCGCTGGTCGGCGCGGTGCGCCGGTCGCTCGCGCTGGTGCGGGTACTGCTCACGGCGCTCGGCGCGGCACAGGAGGAGGGGCGGCGCGCCCCCTCGGCATGCGGCGACGGGCCCGGCCCCCGGGATCCGGCGCTCCACCACAGCGTCGTACGGCGCGGCCCGCCGGTCGCCGGCCGGCTCGGCCTCCTGGCCACCGCGGTCTGACCCCACGCGCAGCACGCTCCCGGAGAAGAACGGGACGGACGGCGGCGCGCGGCGGCAGCGTGCGCGGGCCCGGCCAGGGCCGTACCGCCATCCCACCCCGCAGTCGTTCACCCCTCCCTCCGTCTCCCCATGGAGCGTTTCACCATGACCAAGAAGTCCGGTATGTCAGAGATTTCGGTCGGCACACCGTCACCTTCGTCCGCGTCCTCGGCACCCTCGTCGTCCTCGTCGTCCGCGCGGCGGCTGGTCCGCCGGCTCCCCGTCCTCGGCGGGATCGCGGCCGGCAGCGTGCTGCTGCTGGCCGGTCCGGCCTTCGCGCACGTCACCGTGCAGCCGGGCACCGCGCCCAAGGGCGGCTTCGCCACCGTCGACATCAAGGTGCCCAACGAGCGCGACAACGCCTCGACGGTGAAGGTCGAGGTCTCCCTGCCGACCGACCGTCCGCTGGCGTCCGTCATGCCGGAGCCGGTGCCCGGCTGGAAGGTGGACGTGACCAAGTCCAAGCTCGCCAAGCCCCTGGAGATGGAGGGCGAGAAGATCGACGAGGCCCCCTCGAAGATCACCTGGACCGCGGAGGACAAGGGCATCGCGCCCGGCCAGTTCCAGCAGTTCCCGCTCTCCGTCGGCAAACTGCCCAGCGACACCGACCAGCTGGTCTTCAAGGCCCTCCAGACGTACTCCGACAACCAGGTCGTGCGCTGGATCGAGCCGACCAAGCCGGGTGGCCCGGAGCCGGAGAACCCGGCGCCGGTGCTCAAGCTGACCGCGGCCGACGCCCAGGGCAGCGGCGACGCGTCCGGCGACGGCAAGAACGGCGCCCGGGGCGACACCGCGGCCGCCGCGCCGGCCACCGGCGACACCACCGCGCGGGTGCTGGGCGTGGCCGGGATCGTCGTCGGCATCGCCGGCGTCGCCTTCGGCGTACTGGCCGGCCGGCGCCGCGGCGCCTGACCGCGCCCCACCACCGGACCCGGCCGGACCGGCGCACCCCACGCACCGGTCCGGCACCCCCGGTACGACCTTCCCGACCGACGCTCTCCACGGGCGTCCCGACGAGCACACCCCGAACCCCGTACACCCATCGGCCACGCGCCACGGAAAGACACGGAAAGACCGGGACACACCCATGCACCGAAGGAAACTCCTGATGTCCGGCCTGGGGGCGGCGGCCGCCCTCGGCCTCACCCTGACCGCCTGCGACAGCGGCGGCGGCGACCAGCCCGCCGCCGTGGTCTCCGGCGGGACGGCGGCCAAGCCGATCGTCACCCTCGACAACCCGATGGAGAAGCCGGACCTCACGCTGACCGACGCGGACGGCAAGCCCTACGACCTGCTGGAGAAGACCAAGGGCCACCCGACCCTGATCTACTTCGGCTACACCAACTGCCCGGACGTCTGCCCGACCACGATGGCCAACATCGCGGTGGCCGTGAAGCAGCTGCCGGCGGCCGAACGCAGCGATCTGCGGGTGGTCTTCGTGACCTCCGACCCCGAACGCGACACCCCGGCCCAGCTCAAGAAGTGGCTCGGCGGCATCAACAAGGACTTCATCGGGCTCACCGGCCCGTTCCAGAAGATCCAGCAGGCCGCCCGCGGCGTGAACATCGGCATCGAGGCGCCGGTCAAGAAGAAGAACGGCGACGTGGTCTCCACCCACGGCGCCCAGGTCCTCCTCAGCTCCCCCAAGGACGACAAGATCCACTGGATGGGGCTGCAGGAGGCCACCGCAGACAACTACACCACCGCACTTCCGAAGATCATCAAGGGACAGAACCCGTGAACCGCCGCACCACCCCCCCGCGCCCCGCTCGCCACCCCCACCCCCGTCAGCGGCCGAATAGCCCCCGTCAGCCGCCGCATAGCCGTCGGCTCCGCGCTCGCTCTGGCCGCCGGCCTCACCCTGGCGGGCTGCGGCGGCGCGGACGGCAAGCCTCAGCTCTCGGTCAGCGACGCGTACATGCCGCAGCCGATCACCGACGGCATGGCCGGCGCCTACTTCGTGGTCAAGAACAGCGGCGGCACCGCCGACAAGCTGACCTCGGTCACCAGCGAGCTGTCCAAGGACATCTCCATCCACAAGACCACCGGCAACAAGATGGAGCGGGTCGACTCCCTGCCGGTGCCCGCCAACGGCGAGCTCAAGCTCAGCGCCGGCGGCAACCACGTGATGTTCATGGGCCTGAGCCACAAGCCCACCGCGGGCCAGAAGGTCACCGTCGAGCTGCACTTCGCCACCGCCGACCCGGTCAAGGTCGACATCCCCGTGAAGCCGGCCGACTACCGGCCGGGAAAGTGACGGCCGCCGCATCCCCGCGGACGCCGTGACGGGACGGGCCCCGGCGGGCCCGGTGGAGGAAACGGACACCTGATGCCAACCGGAAGGAGAGCGCACACCATGGCCCTCACCGGCACCCGGCCGCGACGGCTGCTGGTCGTCCTGGCCGTGCTGTTCGGCGCGCTGGCCGCGGGCATCGCCCCGGCGAGCGCGCACGCCGCACTGACCGGCAGCGATCCCGCGCCGGGCGCGGTCGTGGCGCACGCGCCCGAACAGGTCGCGCTCACCTTCTCCGAGGGCGTGGCCATGGGCGACGACTCGCTGCGCGTCCTGGACCCGCACGGCAAGCGGGTGGACCGCGGCAAGCTGCGCGACCTGTGCAGCGGCACCGTCGTCAAGTACGCGGCGGGGCTGCCGCCGGGGCTCGCCGACGGGACGTACACCGTCGCCTGGCAGGCGGTCTCGGCGGACAGCCACCCGGTGTCCGGTGCCTTCACCTTCTCCATCGGGGCGCCGTCCAGGACGACCGCCGCCGTCCCCCAGCAGCAGGCCGGCGGCGGCCTGGTGGGCGCGCTCTACGAGATCGCCCGCTACCTCGCCTACGCCGGGTTCGTGCTGCTGGCGGGCGGGGCGGCGTTCGTGCCGGCGTGCCGGCCGGCCGCCGCCCGGGTGCGGTCGGTGCAGCGTCTGGTGGTCCGCGGCTGGGCGCTGCTGACCGGCGCCACGCTGGCGATGCTGCTGCTGCGCACCCCGTACACCGGCTCCGGGAAGCTCGCCGACGTCCTCGATCTCGGCGGGCTCCAGCAGATGCTGCTGACCAAGCCTGGCGCGGCGCTGCTCTGCCGGCTGCTGCTGCTCGCGGCGGCGGCGCTGTTCGTGGCGGTGCTCTTCGGGGCGTACGCCCGGGCGCACGCCGCGGACGCGACGGAAGCCCCGGACGCCCCGGACGCCGCGGCATCGGCGGACGCGGACGCCGAAGCCGCCGAAGCCGTCAAGCGGCGCGGCGCCCTCACCCTCGGGCTCGCCGTCGGCGGGGTGGTGGTCGCCGCCGGGCTCGCCACCACCTGGGCGGTCGCCGAGCACGCCTCGACCGGGTTGCAGCCGGCCGTCGCCATGCCCGTCGACGTCCTGCACCTGCTCGCGGTCGCCGCCTGGCTCGGCGGGCTGGCGGCGCTGCTGGTGTCCCTCTACTCGGGCCCGGCGGTCGAACGGACCGCCGTCCGCCGCTTCTCCCGGATCGCCTTCGGCTCCGTCCTGGTCCTGGTCGCCACCGGTACGTACCAGTCCTGGCGACAGGTCGGCTCCTGGCACGCGCTGACCGACACCACCTACGGGCGGCTGCTGCTGCTCAAGGTGGGGCTGGTGCTGGTCATGGTGGCCGTCGCGGGCCTCTCCCGCCGGTGGACGGGCCGGCTGACGACCACCGACGCGACGGCGGCCCGTACGGAGCGGCAGCAGCCGGAACCCGCTGCCGCCCTCGCCTCCGGCTCCGGCTCCACGTCCGGGACCGGTTCCGGTTCCGCCCCCGCCGACCCCACCAGGGCCGCCCAACTGGCCCGGCAGCGGGCCGCGTTGGCCACCGCCCGTAAGAAGCGGGTCCGGGACGCCGACCCGGTGCGGCGGGGGCTGCGGCGGTCCGTTCTGGCCGAGGCCGGTATCGCGGTGGTGCTGCTCGCGGTGACCACCGCGCTGACCACCACCGAACCGGCCCGCACCGAGGAGGCCGTCAAGGCCACCACCGCCGGCCGGGCCACCGACGCCAACCAGCCGCGGGTGCTGACCGTCCCGTTCGACACCGGCGGCCCGGGCGGCAAGGGCACCGCCCGCCTCGACCTCGACCCGGGGCACAGCGGCGGCGGCAACGAGCTGCGGCTGCGGATCGCCGACCCGTCGGGCAAGGCCCGCGACATCCCCGAGGTGAAGGTCTCCTTCACGCTCGGCGCGAAGAAGCTGGGGCCGCTCCCGGTGGCGCTGCGCCACAGCGGGACCGGCCACTGGACCGCGAGCGGCGTCCAACTCCCGGTCCCCGGGCGGTGGCAGCTCGCACTGCTCGTCCGGACCTCAGACTTCGACCAGGTGACCGAGACCAGGAACGTGACAATCAACTGATGAGCAAGCAGCTGGACACCACGGCCGCGGCCCCGGACGAGCTCCCCGCCGCGGACGGCACCACCCCGGAACTCTCCCGCCGCCGGCTCCTCGGGACCGTCGGCGCGGCCGGCGCCGCCGGGCTGGTCCTCGGCGGGGCCGGCGGCGCCCTCGGCGCCACGGCCGCGCAGGACGACGCCCCGGAGGCACTGAGCACGATCGGATCGACCGAGGTGGCGTTCCGGACGGCGGGCGCCAGGCACCAGGCGGGCATCACCACGCCGTTGCAGGCCAGCGGCCACCTCGTCGCCTTCGACCTGGCGCCCGGCGCCGGCCGCAAGGAGGCCGCCGCCCTGCTGCGCCGCTGGTCGCGGACGGCCCAGGAGCTGATGGCCGGGCGCACCCCGGACGCCGACACCGGCGTGGCGCTGGACGCCGGCCCGTCCTCGCTGACCGTCACCTTCGGCCTGGGCCACAGCTTCTTCGACCGGACCGGCCTGACCGCCCGCCGCCCGATCCAGCTCGACCCGCTGCCGGACTTCTCCGCCGACGCCCTGGACCCCAGGCGCTCCGACGGCGACCTGTGGGTCCAGATCGGCGCCGACGACGCGCTGGTCGCCTTCCACGCGCTGCGCACGCTCCAGAAGGAGGCGGCGGACACCGCCCGGCTGCGCTGGCAGATGAACGGCTTCAACCGCACCCCGGGCGCCACCGCGCACCCGATGACCGCCCGCAACCTCATGGGCCAGGTCGACGGCACCAACAACCCCAAGCCGTCCGACCCGGACTTCGACCGGCGGATCTTCGTCGGCGCGGACGCGCAGCAGGAGTGGATGCGCGGCGGTTCCTACGCGGTGGTGCGTCGGATCCGGATGCTGCTGGACGACTGGGAGAAGCGCTCCCGGACCGAGCAGGAGCGGGTCATAGGCCGGCGCAAGGACAACGGCGCCCCGCTGACCGGCGGCACCGAGACCACCCCGATGAAGCTGGACGCCACCGGCCCCGACGGGCTCCCGGTGATCCCCGTCAACGCGCACGCCCGGATCGCCGCCCCGGAGGCCAACCAGGGCGCGGCGATGCTGCGCCGCCCGTTCTCCTTCCACGACGGCTTCCGCGAGGACGGCGCCCCGGACGCCGGGCTGCTCTTCGTCTGCTGGCAGGCCGACCCGCTGCGCGCCTTCACCCAGATCCAGCGGAAGCTGGACCGCGGCGACGCGCTCTCGCCGTTCCTGCGCCACGAGGCCAGCGGCCTGTACGCGGTGCCGCCGGCCCCGTCGTCCGGTGACTACGTGGCCCAGCCGCTGCTGGAGGGCTGACGTCCGGCGGCGGGCGACCACTCCGCGGAACGCGTCCGCCCGCCGCCGGACCGCTCGGTATCGTGACAAGGGCAGGGCGGAAGACGGCGGGGCGCTCCCGCAGGCAGGTGAGGGAGTCCACGGATGTCGGTCAGTCGCTATACCTATCTCGGTCCCGCGGGCACGTTCACGGAGGCCGCGCTGCGCACCCTCCCCGAGGCGGCGACCCGCGAGCTGGTCCCGATGGTCTCGGTGCCCGCCGCCCTGGACGCCGTACGGGCCGGCGAGGCCGCGGCCGCGCTGGTGCCGATCGAGAACTCCGTCGAGGGCGGGGTGACCACCACCCTCGACGAACTGGCCGCCGGCGAACCGCTGATGATCTACCGCGAGGTGCTGCTGCCGATCGTCTTCGCGCTCCTGGTGCGCCCGGGGACGGCGCTGGCCGACGTGAAGACGGTGACCGGCCACCCGGTCGCCCAGCCCCAGGTCCGCAAGTGGCTCTCGACCCAACTCCCGGACGCCGTCTGGGAGTCGGCGGCCTCCAACGCCGACGGGGCGCGGCTGGTCCAGGAGGGCCGCTACGACGGCGCGTTCGCCGGCGAGTTCGCGGCCGCCACCTACGGCCTGGAGACGCTGGTCTCCGACATCCACGACGCACAGAACGCCACCACCCGCTTCGTCCTGGTCGGCCGCCCGGCCCGGCCTGCGGCGCCCACCGGCGCGGACAAGACCTCGGTGGTGCTGTGGCTGGCCGCCGACCACCCGGGCGCGCTGCTGGAGCTGCTCCAGGAGTACGCGGTCCGCGGGGTCAACATGATGCGGATCGAGTCCCGGCCGACGGGCGAGGGCATCGGCCGTTACTGCTTCTCGGTGGACTGCGAGGGCCATGTCACCGATCGCCGGGTGGGCGAGGTCCTGATGGGCCTCAAGCGGATCTGCCGCGAGGTGCGGTTCCTCGGCTCGTATCCGCGAGCGGACGAGGTGACCGCGAACGTGCGCCCGCAGGTGACGGACACGGCGTTCACCGAGGCGTCGGACTGGCTGGCGCGCTGCCTGGACGGCCGGGGCTGAGTCCAGCCGACGGTCGCTCCGGTCGCCGGTCGTTCAGATCACGGGCGGTGACCTGGGCCTTCGGCTGGGCCGGCGGCGTAGGTCCGAAGCGCCGTCCGGCCGCCTCTCCCGCTGCCCTCTCCGGTTGTCCACAAAGTTATCCACAGGCCCGCTTCTCGACCTGTGGGTAAGTCGACATGGGAGCCGGACAGAGTCGACATATCCCTCTAGTGACCCCACACCCATCCACAGTCCCCCAGTGTGGATCACCTCGGACGTCGTCAGCACAATTCCCGCGATCAATCCTTTAGGGCGAGGTAATCCCACACGAAAGAGTGCGTGAACGTGGTTTGGGCCGAGAATCCATAGGTGAGCATTTCGGACGCAGAATGATCAATTCCGGCTTCCACAGATCTCACACACAGCCTGTGGATAAGAATCCCCGCCCTCTCCGGCCTGTGGACAACCCGGGGGACAGCCCCCAGGACAGGCCACCGAACCCCGGAAACGCCCGCCGCGAATGCCCCTTTCGCGCACGCCCCGGAAATTCCGCAGGACCTTACGATGCGTCACGGTGGCCGCCTCGCGGGAGTCGCGGAACCCGATTCCCCGCAACGGAATAAATGACCCCAAATCGGGCATGTGGCCGTAGCCGCGAATATCACGTCGAGTGCCGGCCGCCGCCCCCGGTAGCCTGGTGGGGTGATTGACCTTCGACTGCTCCGTGAGGACCCCGACCGTGTGCGCGCCTCCCAGCGCGCCCGTGGAGAGGACGTCGCGCTCGTCGACGCACTGCTCTCCGCCGACGAGCGGCGCAGGTCGTCCGGCGTCCGCTTCGACGAGCTGCGCGCCGAGCAGAAGGCGCTCGGCAAGCTCATCCCCAAGGCCGGCGCCGACGAGAAGGCCGAGCTGCTGAAGAAGGCCGGCGAGTTGGCCGCCGCCGTCAAGGCCGCCGACGCCGAGCAGGACCAGGCCAAGGAGGAGACCCAGGCACTGCTGCGCAAGCTCGGCAACATCGTCCACCCCGACGTCCCGGTGGGCGGCGAGGACGACTTCACCGTCCTGGAGACGCACGGCACCGTCCGCGACTTCGCCGCCGAGGGCTTCACGCCCAAGGACCACCTGGAGATCGGCGAACTGCTCGGCGCCATCGACGTCGAGCGCGGCGCCAAGGTCTCCGGCTCGCGCTTCTACTACCTCACCGGCGTCGGCGCCCTGCTGGAGCTCGCGCTGGTCAACGCCGCCATCGCGCAGGCCACCGAGGCCGGCTTCACGCCGATGCTGACCCCGACCCTGGTCCGCCCGCGCGCCATGGAGGGCACCGGCTTCCTCGGCCAGGCCGCCGAGAACGTCTACTACCTGGAGCGCGACGACTACTACCTCGTCGGCACCTCCGAGGTCCCGCTCGCCGCGTACCACATGGACGAGATCGTCGACGCCGAGCAGCTGCCGCTGCGCTACGCCGGCTTCTCGCCGTGCTACCGCCGCGAGGCCGGCACCTACGGCAAGGACACCCGGGGCATCTTCCGGGTCCACCAGTTCGACAAGGTGGAGATGTTCTCCTACGTCGCGCCGGAGGACGCCGAGGCCGAGCACCAGCGGCTGCTGGAGTGGGAGAAGCAGTGGCTGACGGGCCTGGAGCTGCCGTTCCAGGTGATCGACGTCGCCACCGGCGACCTGGGCGCCTCCGCCTCCCGCAAGTTCGACTGCGAGGCGTGGATCCCGACCCAGGGCAAGTACCGCGAGCTGACCTCGGCGTCCAACTGCAACGAGTTCCAGGCCCGCCGGCTCTCGGTCCGGATGCGGGAGACCACCGACGGCAAGCCGAAGGTCCGCCCGCTGGCGACGCTCAACGGCACGCTCTGCGCCGTCCCGCGGACCATCGTGGCGCTCCTGGAGAACCACCAGCTGCCGGACGGCTCGGTCCGCGTCCCCGAGGTGCTCCGCCCGTACCTGGGCGGCCGTGAGCTGCTGGAGCCCGTCGCCAAGTGACTTCCCCGGCCCCGGCGGGTTCGCCGCTGCCCTACAAGCTCATCGCAACGGACCTCGACGGGACGCTGCTGCGCCACGACGAGTCCGTCTCCGAGCGCACCCGCCGGGCGCTCGCCGCGGCCACCGCGGCGGGCGCGGCGCACATCGTCGTCACCGGCCGCGCCGTGCCCTGGACCCGGCACATCCTCGACGCCCTGGACTACCACGGCCTGGCGGTGTGCGGACAGGGCGCACAGGTCTACCACGCCGGTGAGCGGCGGCTGTTGACGTCGGTGACGCTCGACCGGCAGCTGGCCGGCCTCGCGCTGTCCAAGATCGAGGCCGAGGTCGGCCCGCTCCACCTGGCGGCGAGCCGGGACGGCCTGGCCGGCGAGGTGCTGGTCGGCCCGGGCTACCAGGTTCAGGAGGGCCCGCTGCCCAGCCTGCCGCTCGACGACCCCGACGAGCTGTGGTCCGCCCCGCTCAACAAGGTCTACATCCAGCACCCGGCGCTGGACGACGACGAGCTGGCCCGGGCCGCCCGCCAGGTCGCCGGCGACCTCGTCGGCGTGATGGTCGCCGGGCCGCGGATCGTCGAACTGCTGCCGCTCGGCCTGACCAAGGCCACCGGGCTGTCGCTGGCCGCCCGCCGGCTGGGCATCACCGCCAAGGAGACCGTGGCGTTCGGCGACATGCCCAACGACGTGCCGATGTTCGGCTGGGCCGCGCATGGTGTGGCGATGGCCAACGCGCACGACGAACTCAAGGCCGTCGCCGACGAGGTCACCGCCTCCAACGAGGACGACGGCGTCGCGGTGGTGCTGGAGCGGCTCTACTCCTGACGCCTCCCGGGCGGCGGCCCCGGCCGGTCCGCGCCGCCGCCCGCATCCGGCGCGCCGCCGCCCGCCTCGTCATCCGCTCCGTCGTCATCCGTCGCAGCGTCGTCCCGCTCGTCCTCGTCGTCCGGTGCCAGGCGCCACGCCGGGGTCAGCGGCCAGGCCGCGAAGCCCAGCGCCAGCGCTATGGCGTGGCCGAAGTCCGTGAAGGTCGCCCCGGTCGCCAGCGGCACCCCGAAGAACGCCAGCAGGCCGACGAGATAGCCGTAGCGCCAGGGCGGGCGCAGCCGGTAGGTCAGCACCCCGGCCGCGGCGGCCAGGCCGTAGGAGACGCCGATGTCCACGACATGGGTCATCGAGCGCGGCAGCCGGTGGCCCTCGATGGCCAGCAGCACCAGCTCCTGACTGGCCAGGGTGGCCGCGACATGCGCCGCGCCGACCGTCAGCAGCCAGCGCCAACTGCCCATCCACCGCTCGACGTTGGCGTGCACCAGCTCGAACATCACCACATAGAGCAGGAACGACCCCGGCTTCTCGATCCAGAATCCGCTGATCAGCAGCGAGGGCACCGGATGCTCGTTCAGCTCGTGGATGTTGCTGCTGGTGCGGTGCAGCAGGAACTGCTCCAGCCCCTCGGAGGCCGAGGCGATCACCAGGCTGGTGATGCCGATGATCAGCAGCCAGATGTGCGTCCCGGGCGTGGACCGCACCCAGTCCCAGAGCCAGGTCCTCGCCCGGTCCGCCAGGACCCGGGGTGGCGGCGGCTTCATCGGCGGCTCCTCGTGGCGGTGGGGCCGAGCGTGAGATACGGGCCCGGCCCCTTGATGTGCCGGATACGGGGCGAGCTCTCCATGGTCCGTACCCCTGGCAGTGCCGCGACCCGGGTCGTCAGATAGGTGTAGAGCGCGCCGGTGTCCCGGCACAGGACCGACGCGAAGAGGTTGTTCGGGCCGGTGGTGGCACCGGCGAAGGCGACCTCCGGGTGGGCCGCCAACGCCTCGCCGGTGGCGGCGAGTTCGGCGGGCGCCACCGACAGCCACAGTGCCACCATCACCCCGAAGCCGAACTGCCGCATGTCGTAGTCGACGTCGTAGTAGAGGACGCCGTCCGCCCGCAGCGTCTCCAGGCGGCGGCGGACGGTGGTGGGCGACCAGCCGGTGACCGCGGCGAGTTCGGCGAGCGGGGCCCGGCCGTCCCGGCCGAGCGCCTCGAACAGCCGCCGGTCGGCGTCGGAGAGCTCCACCGGCTCGGACGGCCGCCGGGGCGCCGGCGGGCTCAGCCGGGCGGCCTCCTCGGCGGTCAGCGCACCGGACTTGCTGATCATGCTCTGCGGTCCGCCGTAGAACTCGTGCAGCAGGCAGTGCGCGGCCACCCCGACCACGCTCGGGGTGCGCGGCAGCTTCTGGAGCAGCAGCGCGTCACTGTGCTCACTGCTCGCCGACCGGCAGATCGCGGAGATCTCGGTGCCGCCGGACATCATGCTGACCCAGGAGGTGTCCGGGCGGCGGGCCAGCGCCTCGGCGACGGTCAGCGCGGCGTCCGGCGCGCACTGCACCCGCACCAGCCACTCCACCTCGCCCAGCGCCCGCGGCTCGGCCAGCCCCAGCACCCGGAACCCGCCGGAGCCGCGGTGCCGGGCGTAGCGCCGGGCGACGGTCTGGTCGGAGACGCCGAGGACGGCGGCGATCCGGCTGAAGGGGGCCCGGCCGTCGGTCTGGAGGGCGTGGATCAGCCGTCGGTCGAGTGCGTCGAAGGCCGCGGGCCGGCCCGCGGTTCCGTCGGTTTTCACCTGATTCTTCCAAGAGGCCCCAGGGCTCAGCCCGGGGAGGCAGGGGCCCCTGGAGCGGAGCCGCGCAGTGGCGTAGTTCCCTTCGGGCATGTTATGGCCTCAACTTGCTCTCCATGACCGGCAGTTAATAGGTTTTTTCGTGTGAAAATTGTCATGCAGGTGAAGTTACTGCCGGGGTCTGCATATGACGCGGATGCCCTGGCGGCGCCCCTGCGTGCCTGCAACCGGGCCGCGAACCGGGTCTCGGAGGTAGCGTTCGGTACGGGCAAGGTGCGACGCGACGCGTTGCAGAAAGAGACCTACTACGCACTCAAGGCCGATTTCGACCTTGGCGCGCAGCCCGCGGTCCGCACGATCAAGAAGGTCTGCGACGCGTACGCCACCCTCAAGGGCAACATCAAGGCCGGTCACCTGTCGGGGAAAGCACGGCGTAAGGCCGAGTCCAAGCCGATCCGGTTTCGTCAGGATGCGGCGCAGCCCTACGACGACCGGATCCTGACCTGGAATCTCGACCAGCGGACCGTGTCGATCTGGACGGTCGCCGGCCGCATCAAGCGCGTGCCCTTCGTCTGCTCAAACGAGGCGATGAAGCTCCTGGCCTCGCGCAAAGGTGAGTCCGACCTGGTGATGCGAGACGGCGCGTTCTTCCTGATCGCGACAATCGACGTGGAAGAACCGCCGGTGTATGAGCCGGATGGCTGGCTCGGCGTGGATCTTGGGATCGTGAACATTGCCACGACCAGCGACGGCGCAGTTCTCGCCGGCCGTCGCCTGAACCGCTACCGCAAGCGCCAGCGTGACCTGCGCCGCAAGCTGCAAGCCAAACAGACCAAGTCTGCCAAACGTCGACTCAAGGCGATCCGGCGCCGCGAGGCCCGGCACGCCGCCAACGAAAACCACAAGATCGCCAAGAAGCTCGTAACAACCGCTGAACGCACCTCGCGCGGGATCGCCCTGGAAGATTTGAAGGGCATCCGGCAGAGGGTTACGGCCCAGATAGACCAGCGGGCACGACTGCACTCGTGGGCCTTCGCCCAGCTCGGCGCGTTCGTCGAGTACAAAGCCAAGCGGGACGGTGTGCCCGTGGTCCATGTGGACCCGCGCAACACTTCCCGCCAGTGCTCCGAGTGCCGGCATACCCACCGCACCAACCGGGTGTCCCAAGCATGGTTCGCCTGCCGCTCCTGCGGAGTGGTCATGAACGCGGACCTCAACGGCTCCCGCAACATCGCTCAACGGGCCGATGCTGTGTGGCAGCGGGGCAACGTCAACTGCCCCAGCGTCGCCCCCACAGGCACGTAGGACGCAGGCGTCCCGCCGAAGCCATCGGCGGGAACGACTTGCAATCAACGCCCAGGACCTGAGCCGACCAGCTCGGTCTCCTCCGGGCCGAGAAGTTGACCGTTGGAGGCTAACCGTTATGAGCGACACTGACGGTGTTGGCTGCATGGCCTGAATGCGGGCAGGCAGTCAGGTGGCCTCGCGAACGGTCTTCGAGCCGGGCAAAGGCACTGAACCCCTCGCCTTGGTCGGCGAACCACGCACCCGGCCCCGGCTCGTGCCGCACGGCGCCACCAGGCGGCGGGTGAGGGCGGATGGTGCAACGCAGGCTAACGCACTCATTACGCAGGGCCTCCCGCGGGTGCCGGCACCCGGTCACGGACGGGCCCTTACCAAAGACCCCGTACGGGCGGGTCGGCACCCGGAACCGTACGGCCGTCCACGGTTCCGGGTTGCCGCCCTGGGCCCTGCGACGATCGTCCCGGGACGGAACCCCCAAGTCAATCCTCGGGTTTCCTTCCAAACTCCTTAGCTTTGGCTTGGTTTATTGGCCGGGCCCGGACTACCGTGCCCGGGTGACCCTCGACGATCTGCGAGCCTTCGTGGCCGTCTGCGAGGCGGGCAGCCTCAGTGCCGTCGCCCGCGACCTCGGCTGCACCCAGTCCGCCGTCAGCCAGCGCGTCCGGCGTCTCGAACGGGAGGCGGGGATCGGCCTGTTGGAGCGCCGGCCGCGCGGCGTGGCACCGACCGCCGCCGGCCGGCTCCTGCACCGCGCCGCCGCCGACGGCCTGGGCGGACTGGATCTGGCGCTGCGCCGGCTGGCCGACATGCGGCGCGGCGACGGCGGGACGGTCCGGGTCACCACCGGCGCCACCACCGTCCGGCACTTCATGTCCGACGCGGTGGTCTCCTTCCGGGACCGCCATCCGCACGTCAACCTGGAGTTCCACACGGAGAGTTCCAGCCGCCGCTGCTTCGAGGCGGTCGCGGACGGCGACTCCGAACTGGCCTGGATCACCATCGGCCCGCCCGTACGGGGCATCGAGCAACACCCGGTCATCGGTCTGCCGTGGGTGCTCGCGGTCCGCGCCGGCGATCCGCTCGCCGACCGCGACCGCGTCGAGCCGGACGAGCTGGCCGGCCTCCGCCTCGTCCGGCTGCCGGAGAACTCCACGTCCCGTATGCGGCTCGACGGACACCTCGGCCACCGGGACGGCGCCCCGGCACCCGATCCCGCGGTGCCCGGGCCCAGCGCCACCAGCGTCGCCGACTGGGACACCGCGCTGCTCCTCGCCGAACTCGGCGTCGGCCCCGCCGTCGTCCCCCGCCTCCCCGGCCACCGGGCCACCACCGGCCACCCCGGCCTCCGGCTGGTGCCGATCCCGGCACTGCCGCCGCTGACGACCGGCTGGGCGGTACGCCAATGGGCGGCACTCGGCCCGGCGGCGGTGGAGTTCGCCGAAACGGTGAACCGGTGCTTGGTGGGCGGGGGTTCGGGCACGGACGGGCGGCGGGTGCCGACCGCGTGGGCGTCACCCCCACCCACCCCAGCCGGCGCACCAGCTCCTCGTAGCGCGGTGTGAGGACCGGGCCGATGTCCTCTCGATCGTCCGGAGCCTCGCCCCGATCTGAGCCAACCGCGCCTCGGCGGCGGCCCGTTCGGCTGCCGGCTCCGCACGCCGGAGGCGCGGCATGCCGCGCAGCTCCGCCGCGTCCACCTGCTCGTCCAGGATGGCCGCCACCTGCCGGAGGCCCAATCAAGACGCCTTCCAGACGCCTTCCAGTGGGGGTCGTTTCCACCGTGTCAAGGTCAAGCGCGACCGCAACTCCCACGGGGGCGTGGCCCTCGGAGGTCACGGTCGGTTGACCGCCCGGGACCGCTGAGCGACCGGAATCGGCCGCTCAGCGGCGTACTCCGGCCACCTGCGGCAGCATCGCGTCAAGTCCGGTCCGGAAACCGTCAACGACGCGTAATGGAGCAGAGGGGCACCCCCCGCACCGGGCATAGCGTCTGTGCCGAGCCCCGGCGCACGCGCAGTCCAACCGGTCCGGGGCAGCCATCCCGTCGAGGAGCAACGCCGTGTCCCACCATCTCCGCGCGGAAGACCCCGAGCCTGCTGATCGTGTCCCGGCCGGGCCTCTCTTCGTTCCCGTCCGGCCGGGACCCGCGGGCTGTACCGCCCGCCTGTTCCGCACCCCGCTCGGCGGCCGCACCGCCGTCGGTTTCACCTCGGCGCAGCGGCTGGCCGAGGTGCTCGGCGGCGGCCAGCCCTGGGTGCGGCTCTCCGAGCCCGCACTGCGCGCCCTGGCCGAACCCCTGGGTGCGGCCACCGTGACAGTCGACCCGCGCTTCACCCCCGACGCCGCCCGTGACGCCCGCGACCCGCGGAGTGCCCTGGAGGTGGCGCGTGACGTGGCCCGGAACACGACGCGCGAGGTGGCCCGTGAGCCGCGCCTCGTCCCCGACGCCCCCCGTGAACCGCGGATCGCCCGCGATGCCCTCCGGGAACCACGTCTCGCCCCGGGAATGCCCCGCATGTCCCGCGGCAGTCACCTCCGCCGGGCCGTCTGAGAGGAAGGGGCGCCCCCACCATGAGCCACACGACCCTGCCCCGGACGACGGACTCCCGGACGACTGACTCCCGCCCGGCCGCCGCGCCGACCCCGGCCCCCGCCCCGGACCCGGTCCTGGCGCCGGCCACCGACCCCGGCCAGCTCGCCATCTGGCCCGCGTCCACCGTGCCGCTCCCCGAGGACGACCTCGCCCTCGGCGGCGTCCCGCTGACCGAGCTCGCCGACCGCTTCGGCACCCCCGCGTACATCCTGGACGAGGACGAGGTGCGCAACCGCTGCCGCGCCTACCTCCGGGCCTTCCCCGACGCCGACGTCTACTACGCGGCCAAGGCGTTCCTCTGCCGCGCCATGGCCCACTGGGTCGCGGAGGAGGGGCTGGGCCTGGACGTCTGCTCCGCCGGCGAGCTGGAACTCGCGGTCACCACCGGCTTCCCGCCCGAGCGGATCGTGCTGCACGGCAACGCCAAGAGCCCCGCCGACTTGCGGGCCGCGCTCCGGCTCGGCGTCGGCCGGATCGTCATCGACAGCACCTCCGAGATCGCCCGGCTGGCCGCCGCGGTCCCCGTCGGCAGCCGGCAGAAGGTGCTGATCCGGGTCGTCCCGGGCATCGCCGCCGGCGGTCACGCCAAGATCCGCACCGGCACCGACGACCAGAAGTTCGGGCTGTCCCTCGCCGACGGCTCCGCCCAGCACGCCATCACCCGCGTCCTGGGCCAGCCGCGCCTCGAACTCGTCGGCCTGCACTGCCACTTGGGCTCCCAGATCACCGCCGTCAAGCCCTATCTGTCGGCCGTGCGGCGGCTGGTCGGCCTGCTGGCCCGCGTCCACGAGCAGCACGGCATCACCCTCCCCGAACTGGACCTGGGCGGCGGCCACGGCGTCGCCTACCGGCCGGGCGAGCCCGCCCTCGACATCGCCGGTCTCGCCACCAAGGTCCGCGCCGAACTGGCCGGCGGCTGCGCGGCGGCCGGCCTCCCGGTGCCGCGGCTGGCCGTCGAGCCGGGCCGCGCCATCGCCGGCCCGTCGGGCGTCGTCCTCTACCGGGTGCTCGCCGTCAAGCGCACCGGCGCGCACACCTTCGTGGCGGTCGACGGCGGGATGAGCGACAACCCGCGGCCCGCTCTCTACGGGGTCCGTTACGCTCCCCGGCTGGTCGGACGCCGTTCGGCCGCCGCCACCGAGCCGGTCACCGTCGTCGGCCGGCACTGCGAGGCGGGCGACATACTCGCCTCCGACGTCCACCTGCCCGGCGACATCCGCCCCGGCGACCTGCTCGCCGTCCCGGTGGCCGGCGCGTACCACCTCTCCATGGCCTCCGGCTACAACCTCGTCGGCCGCCCCCCGGTCGTCGCGGTCACCTCGGGCCACGCCCGCCTCCTGGTCCGCCGCGAGTCCCTGGCAGACATCCAGGAGCGGGACATCGGGCTCTGAGGGGGCCGGGCCGGACTACGCCCTGGGGAGCTGGGGCGGTGGCTGTGGCCCTTGGCTCGTCGGCGAGTTCGGGCGCCATCGGTCCGGCCCCGGCCGTTCCACGGCCGCCTCGGCCCAGCACGTCGCCGACCCGGCGCCGGCCCGTCGCCACCGCTCCACGGCCGCCCAGCCCGGCACATCGCCAGCCCCGTTGTCGTCCCTGACCCCCCGTTACCGCCCCCCGAAACCGCCCCCGGTGGAAGCGTTCCCGTTCGCTCACGGCGCCTCCACCGGGGGCATCGGCTCCCCGCCCGGATTCCAGGCCGCCAGGAAGGCCGGCTGACGGGCCAGGTCCACCAACTCGACCCGGGCGCCGATGCTGCCCACCCGGTGGTACGCGAACGACCGCCCGTACGGACACCCGCTGAACTCCTCCGGGAACCCCTCCGCCGCCAGCCGCCGGGCCCCGTCCTCCAAGGACCGCGTCCAGAAGCCGAGATGATCGAACCGCGCCCCCTCGGACACGTCCCACGGCCCACCCGGCCGCGCGGGCTCGATCAGCTCTATGTACGGCGGTTCGCCCCGCGTGAAGGCGATCCGGAAGTCCCACTCCCCGATCCGGTCCCGCCGCGGCGCACTGAACTCGACCCCGGCCGCGGCGCCCAGGTCCCGTATCGCCGCCGCCATATCCGGCACGACGAAACACACGTGATAGAAGCCGGCCATCACAGCCCTCCCCAGCCCCGTCGGGCGAACCCGACTCCTGCAACCTCCAACCCCTGCAGTGTGCACCCGCCGCCCCCTCGCCTGGATTTTGTCCACAGGTTGAGGATTCCGCGGAACCTGTCGGGCCACGACCCCCAACGGGCTGCATGGCCTCCTGGGCCGCAGGATCCATTTACCTGCCATATGCAACAATCAGTTGTAGGATGACTGGGCAACTGAGCAAACAACCGGGCAAATAAGCTCCCGGAAACGACAGAACAGAAACGGGCACGGAAACACGGCGATGGCACTCAAGGCAGCAGGACGGCAATCGCTCGTCGACACCGTCGTCGAGGCCCTCCGCGCCCAACTGGCCGCCGGTGAATGGCAGGTCGGTACCCGCATCCCCACCGAACACGCCCTCGCCGAACAGCTCCAGGTCGGCCGCAACACCGTCCGCGAGGCCGTGCGCGTCCTCGTACACGCCGGGATGCTGCGCTCGCGCCAGGGCGAGGGCACCTTCGTCGTCTCCACCGCGGACCCGGCCGAGGTCCTGCGCGGCATCCGGCGCGCCGGCATCCGGGACGTCCTGGAGCTGCGCATCGCCCTGGAGGCCGAGGCCGCCCGGCTGGCCGCACTCCGCCACGACCCCGCCGACCTGGAACGCATGCGGGCCGCCCTGGACGCCCAGGCCGAGCTGGAGGACTCCGAGGGCCGGCCGCACTCCGGAAGCCTGGAGCTCTACGCCGACCACGACATCGCCTTCCACCGGGCCGTCGTCGAGGCCGCGCACAACACCGCGCTGACGGCGACCTACGGCTGGTTCAGCAGCTCCGTACGGGAGGCACTGGTCACCGCCCTCGACGACCAGGCGATGCCGAAGATCGTGCACGGCGACCACCGCGCCGTCCTGGACGCGATCGCCCACGGCGATCCGGACGCCGCCGAACGCGCCACCCGCGCCCTCCTGGAGAGGCCCAAACGAGCCGTAGAGGCCCTCCTCGCCGGCGACTGACAACCACCCGGCCTACAGCCTTCCTCCTCTCTTCCTCTCACGTCCCGTCACATCAGCTCTCGGCATGGCACTTCGCCGCGCTACGTCTCACATCACTGCACTTGGTTTGACGTCACGTCACTTCGTTTCACGTCACTTCGTTTCGCTCCCTTCAACTCCCTTCCCTTCAACTCCCTTCCCCCGACCCCTCCTTCTTCCGTTCTCTTCCGTTTTTCCGTAGGAAGTCCACGATTGGCCAGGTACGCACGCATGTCAGGGACCGACGCGACCACCCAGGTCGACCTCATCGACGCCGAGGAAGACCTGATCCCGGCGCCCCAGGTGGCGGCCGCCCGGCGGCGGTTGCGGGCCCACCCCGCGCTCCTCCTCGCCGGCATCGTCCTCGCCGCGGTGAACATGCGCGCGGCGCTCGCCGGGGTCTCCCCGCTGCTCAACGAGATGGCGCACCACTTCCACCTGGCCGCCACCGCCAGCAGCCTGGTGACCACGATCCCGCTCGTCTTCATGGGCCTGGGTTCGCTGATCGCCCCGCGGCTGGCGCGCCGTTGGGGTACCGAGGCGGCGCTGTGCGGTGCGCTGGTCGCACTGTGCGGCGGCATCGTGCTACGGGTCGCGCCGCCGGTCGCCGCGCTGTTCGCCGGCTGCGCGGTGGTGGGCGCGTCGATAGCCCTGCTCAACGTGTTGATGCCGGGCCTGATCAAGCGGGACTTCCCCGAGCGGGCGGCGGGCATGACGGCCCTCTACTCGACCGCGATGATCCTGGGCGCGACCCTCTCGGCCGCCTCCGCCGTCCCCCTGGAGAACGCGCTCGGCAGCTGGCAGGGCTCCCTCGTCTCCTGGTCGCTGCCGGCCGCCGTCGCCGCCCTGGTCTGGCTCCCGCAGGCCGTGATCGCCCGCCGGGGCACCCACCACGGCACGGCCGCGGCGACGCCCGCCCCGGGCACCGGGCACGGCCCGAAGCTCACCCGCTCCCCGCTCGCCTGGCAGGTCACGCTCTTCATGGGCTCGCAGTCGCTGATCGCGTACGTGATCATCGCCTGGATGCCGACGGTCTTCACCGACCACGGCATGGGCAAGAGCGAGGCGGGGCTGGTCTTCGCCTTCAGCACGCTGGTGCAGATGGTCGGTTCGTTCGTGGTGCCGACGCTGGCGGGCCGGATGCGCCGCCAGCGGCTGCTGGGCGTGGTGGTCTCCGCCCTGATGGCCTGCGGTGTCACCGGGCTGCTGGTCGCGCCGGTGGCGGGTGCCTGGCTGTGGGCGGCGGTCCTCGGCGTCGGCCAGGGCGGCGCCCTCGGGCTGGCCCTGACGATGATGGTGCTGCGGTCCGGCGACGCGCACACCGCCGCCCGGCTCTCCGGCATGTCCCAGACCGGCGGCTACCTCCTCGCCGCCGTCGGCCCGCTGGCCCTGGGCGCCGTCCACCAGGTCACCGCCGGCTGGACCGTGCCCCTCGTCCTGCTGCTCGTCGTCTGCGCCGGCCTCGCCCTGCTGGCCCTGGGCGCCGGCCGCGACCGCAGCATCGGGACGACGGCCGGGGGCTGACGGCGGCGGGGCCGACAACGGTCGGCGACGGTTGACGCGAGCCGGCGGGCGGGGGACCGGCTTCCGCTTCCCGTCCGCGCTCGCCCCGCCCCGTCCCACCTCCTCCGCCTCGTCCCGCCCCGCCGTCACCCCCCAACGGTCCAGCGGAACACGCCGGGCGATGTGCCGGCCCGCGCCGGGCCGAAGCCTGTGTGGCGGGCGGCCGGAGGTGCGCCCGGCGCCGCCGGCGCACGCGATCCGGTGCGGCGGCGCGGTCCCGCATCACGGCCTGCTGGCCTACCGTGCCCCCATGAGCGATGTTCAGCACACCCGTCGCCGGCCCGGACCGCGGTTCTCCCGGGCCGGCTGGCTGATTCTTGTCGCCGTTCTGTGTGTCGTCGTCGTGCTCGCCGTGCTGCTCGTGCCGCGGCTGCTGCGGGAGCGGCAGTACGGCCGGCTCACCGTCCCGGAGGGGCAGCGGGCCTCCCAGATCTACGCGGCCGCCGACCAGGCACTGAAGGTACCCGCGGGCACCACCGCGCAGGCCGCGAGAACCGCTCGCCTCGACCTGCCCGCCGAGGCGAAGGGCAACCCGGAAGGCTTCCTCTTCCCGGCGACGTACCCGCTGCGCAAGGACACCACCCCGACATCACTGCTGACGTACATGGTCAAGACCGCCGACCAGCGGCTCGCCGCCGACCGCATCACCTCCTACCGCACCGTGGTGATCGCCAGCATCGTGCAGGCCGAGGCGGACCGGACGGCCGACATGGGCAAGGTCGCCCGGGTCATCGACAACCGGCTGGCCAGGAACATGCCGCTCCAGATGGACTCGACGATCAACTACGCGCTCGGCCGCAGCACACTGCGCACCAGCCACACCGACACCCGCACCAAGAGCCCTTACAACACCTACAAGTTCACGGGCCTGCCGCCGACCCCGATCGACAATCCGGGGCCCGACGCGCTGAAGGCGGCCGCCGCGCCCCCGGCGGGGGACTGGCTCTACTTCGTCACCGTCAAACCGGGCGACACCCGCTTCACCGCCGACTACCGGCAGCACCTGCGGAACGTGAAGGAGTTCAACGACGGGCAGAAGAACCCCGCCGGCGGCTCCGCCGACACCGCCGCCACCGGCGGATAGCCCCTCCGCACCGGCCGGTCGGTGCGATCCTCCGGCCGGTCGGCGCGCCCCTCGGGGCGGTCGAGGTGCCCCGTCGACCGGTCGCGCCGTCTACTCCTCCCCGGCCAGCGTCAGTGCCTTCAACCGGCGCCCGGCGTACCAGGTCGCCGCGCCGGTGACGGCCACCAACAGACAGACCGCGAGCGGAAGTTGGACCGCCGAGCTCAGGGCCCCCTCGGCGCCGACCTTCTGTCCCACCGCGAGCGCCCACTGCTGAACGCTCAGGGTCCGCGCCCCGGGGACGACGTTCCCCACGAACGCCTCCCAGACCAGGGCGTAGACCAGACCGAGGACCACGGCGTGCCGGGTGAGGGTGCCGAACAGCAGGAACAGGGCGCTGTAGGCGACCGAGGCGATGGCCGCGGCCACCGCGTAGGCGACGGCTATCTGCTGGCTGTTGCCGTTGAGGATGAATCCGGCCACCAGGACCGGTATCGCCGAGAACGCGGCGGTCACACCGATCGCGACCAGCAGTTTGGTGACGATGATCGTCGAGCGGCGGACCGGCTTGGCCAGGAGGTAGACCACCGAGCCGTCGTCGATCTCCGGGCCGATCGCGCCCGTCCCCGCGATCACGCCGATCAGCGGAACCATCGTGCCCAGCGCGAAGCCTCCGAGGATGCCGCCGGCGGTGGCGTCGTCGGCGCCGGTCAGCGCCCGGACGATCACCGCGATGGCCACCAGGAGGGCGGGCAGCGCGAAGAGGATCAGGGCACGGCGCCGGCCGAGCAGCGACCGGTAGGTGAGCCGGGCGACGGTCGGGTGGAAGAGTGCGGCCTTGGGCGCGGCGGCGGGCGCCGGCGGGGCCGCGGGAGAGGTCGTGGACATACTGCCTCAGGGCTCCTTTCTGGCCTCAGGCCGCTACGAGGTACGAGAAGACGGATTCCAGCGACTCGTCGGAGGGCGAGACCGTCAGCAGGCGGATGCCGTGGTCGCGGGCGACCCGCGGCAGGAGTTCGGTGAACCGGCCGAAGTCGACGGCCTGGATGCGCAGGGCGCCCTCGACGACGTCCACCTCGATACCGGCCGTCGAGGGGTCGGCTATCAGCGCCCCGGCCAGTGCCCGGTCGTCGTCGGACCGGACGAGGTAGCGGTGCGGGCGGTCGGTCATCAGCCGGCGGATCTTGCGGAAGTCGCCGGAGGCGGCATGCCGGCCGGCCACCACCACCTCGATGTGCGAGGCCAGTTGCTCGACCTCTTCGAGGATGTGCGAGGAGAACAGGACCGTACGGCCCTCGTCTCCCATCCGCCGCAGCAGCTCCATCAACTGCATCCGCTGCCGTGGGTCCATGCCGTTGAACGGCTCGTCGAGCAGCAGCACCGAGGGCTCGTGAACCAGCGCGGAGGCCATCTTCACCCGCTGCCGCATGCCCTTGCTGTAGGTGGAGATCTTGCGGTCCTGGGCGTGCTCCATCTCGACCGTGGCCAGCGCCCGGGCCGCCGCGGCCCGGCCGAGGCCGTGCAACTCGGCGTTGGCGAGGACGAATTCACGGCCGGTGAGGAAGTCGTACATCGCCTCGCGCTCGGGGACGAGGCCGATGTGGCGGTAGCTCGCCGCGTTGCGCCAGACCGTGGTGCCGTCGAGGGTGACGGTGCCGTTGGAGGGGGCGAGGAAGCCGCCCATCATGTTGATGAGGGTGGACTTTCCGGCGCCGTTGGGTCCGAGCAGGCCGGTGACGCCGGGGGCGATGGTCATGGTGATGTCGTTGACGGCGACGACATTGCCGAACCAGCGCGAGACATGGTCGATGCGAAGAGTACTCATGGGCGCAGCTCATTCATTGAGGGGGATGGGGTCTCCCCTGCTCGAACGGAGTTGAGAGCTTGGGGACGGTCGGGCGACGGGTGGGCGGTCACAGTCCGGCCTTCCGGTAGCGGCGCATCAGCAGGCCGTAGGAGCCGGCGATGACGAGCAGGGAGACGAGGAGGTAGACGATTCCTGCGCCGGTCGACGGCGTCAGCCCGTCGGGGAAGGAACTGGTGCCGCCCAGGAACGTGGACTGCACCCCGTCGATGAGGGTGATGGGCGAGAACAGGCCCAGCCAGCCGACGGCGGAGCCGTTGCCCTGGAGGGTGGCGATGCCCTGGATGGCGCTGACCGCGCCGTACGGAATGGTCAGTACGGCGATCACGGCGGCGACCCCGAAGCCGCGGCGCGGGGTGAGCGCCGAGACGAGCAGTCCTATCCCGGCGAACAGCAGCGAGAGCAGCGCGGCGCAGACCAGCCCCTGCCCGAACCCCTTGGTCTGGTCGAGGAAGTCCAGCTTCCCCAGCAGCGCCCCGACGTAGAGGACCACCAGGGGGGCGGCGGTCAGGATGAAGAGCGCGCTCGCCATCGCGGCGAACTTCGCCATGACGTAGTCGGCCCGCTCGATCGGCCGGGAGAAATACAGCGGGGTGGTCTTGAACCGCAGGTCGCGGGAGACCGACTGCGGCGCCTGGGCCGCCAGATACAGGCCGATGACGGCCTGGAGGTAGATGGGGTAGCGGCTGTAACCGACCGGGAGAGCGCCGGCCTTGGTGAACATCGTGACCGCGACCATGATCCCCGCGGGCAGGCACATCACCCCGAAGAGCAGCATCGGCAGCACCTTGCTCTTCGCCGACCGCCCCAGGCCGTACGCGCCGCGCAGGCTCTGCGAGAACAGCGACCGCCGGGCGTAGGCACGGCCCAGCCGGGGGCCGTCGTAGTGGCGGTAGCCGATGTTGTGGATGTAGGCGCCACCCGGCGTCGTTTCCGTACTCATTCCGCGTTCCCTCCGCCCACGGTGGTGGGGCGACCGGTGTCCTGTCCCGCCGTCGCGTCCCGCTCCGCCGACGCGCTGCCGGGCGGTGCCGGTGTACCGGCCGCCGCCTGCGCGTCCGTGTCGCGGAAGACCTCGGCTATCTGGTGGCGCCGCTGCTCCATCCGCACCAGGCCGAGCCCCAGCCCGGCGACGGTGTCGCGGACCAGGTCGTATGTCTCGTCCCCGGACGCCTCGACGAAGAGGACGTGGCCGGAGGAGGCGAGCCCCTCGGCGCCGGGCGCGCCGGCGGTCACCGCGGCGCCGGCCGCGGCCAGGGCGGCGCGCAGCGCGCCGGTGCCGTCCGGGTGGGCGTCGGTGTCCGTGACCTCCACCGCCAGCGAGGTGGTGACCTTGGTGAACTCCGTGGTGGAGGAGGAGCGCAGCAGCTTGCCGCCGTCGATCACGACGACGTGGTCGCAGGTGCGCTCCAGCTCGCCCAGGAGGTGCGAGGTGACCAGGACCGAGATCCCGAAGTCGGTGTGCACGCGCCGGATCAGGCCGAGCATCTCGTCCCGGCCGACCGGGTCGAGGCCGTTGGTGGGCTCGTCCAGGAACACCAGCTGCGGGTCGTGCACCAGCGCCTGGGCCAGCTTCACCCGCTGCTTCATGCCCGTGGAGTAGCCGCCGATGGGGCGGTACCGCTCCTCGTAGAGCCCGACGTGACGCAGGGTGTCGGCGGTGCGCTCCCGGGCGGCGGTCGGCGGCAGTCCGGACATCCGGGCCATGTGCACCACGAACTCGGTGGCGGAGACGTCCGGCGGCAGGCAGTCGTGCTCGGGCATGTAGCCCACGCGCTCGCGGATGGCGCTGCCGTCCTTGGTCACGTCCAGTCCGAGGACGCGGGCGGTCCCCTCGGTGGCCGGGGCCAGGCCGAGAAGGATCTTGATCAGGGTCGACTTTCCGGCGCCGTTGGCACCCACCAGGCCCGTCACGCCGGGGGCGATGTCAACGGAGAGCCGGTCCAGGGCGGTCACCCTCGGGTACCGCTTGGTCAGGCTTTCGGTCACGATCACAGTCACGTATTCGACGGTAGTGGCGGCCGCCACATCCGGCGTCAACCCCAGCGGTGGTCTTCGTGTAGCCCTCCGGTACGACATGCCCTTAGGGGTTCTCCTGCTTCAGCGTCAGGGGAGGCACGGCCGCCTCATCCGTGGGCCCCGTCCCTCGCACACCCCTTGACGCAGCCGCCGACCATTGTCACATTCATCAGTGGCAAGTTACGGGCACGTACCGCGATGGACCGCTCACGGACGGACGGTTGGCGATGGCCTCAGTCACCTCAGCGACCTTGGCAGCACCGGGAGAACTCACCGCCCACCTCAAGGGATTCCGGGAGGTCCAGCGGCTCGCGTACGCCTGCGCGGAAGCGGTGGCCGCCCAGCTCAGGCCCGGGGTCACCGAGCGAGCGGCGGCGCGGATGCAGCGCGAGTGGCTGCGCGAGCGCGGTGTACGGGACTGGTTCCACCTGCCGTTCGCGTGGTTCGGCGACCGCACCGCCTTCGCCGGCTTCCGCGTGCCGCTGCAGTTCTTTCCCACCAACCGCGCGCTGGAACCAGGCATGCCGTTCATCCTCGACATGGCCCCGGTCCACAACGGCTGCACCGCCGACATCGGCTACTCCGGCTGCCTGGGCCTCAACCCCGTGCACGACCGGCTCCTCGCCGACCTCGAAGCCCACCGCGAGCTGATCCTGCGCGAGGTGCGCGAGCGCCGTCCGCTGCGCGAGATCTACGAGGACGTCGAGCGGCTGATGGTCCGGCAGGGACACGCCAACCGCCACCGCGCCTATCCCTTCGGCGTCATCGCGCACAAGGTCGACCGGGTGCGGCAGCGCCGCTGGTCCCCCACCGTCTTCGGTTTCGGTACCCAGTCCCTCAAGGGCCTCGCCTCGGACGCGCTGCACGGCCACCGGGAGGGCTGGTCCCCGCTGTGGAGTCCGTACCGCTTCTCCGATCACCCGCCGCAGCCCGGGCTGTGGGCGGTCGAACCCCACCTCGGCTTCCGGGGCACGGGGGCGAAGTTCGAGGAGATCCTGGTCGTCACGGACTCCAACGACCCGCAGGAAAGCGCTTTTTGGCTCGACGACGATCTGCCGCATGTGCGGCGCTGGCAGGAGGAGAAGGCCGCGTGAGGACCGGACGTGGACGGAACGGGCGACAGGGACCGGACGCCGGGCGGCCGGCGGCGACCTCGCTCCCGGAGGCCCGGGAGCGCTGGGTGCGCACCGGCGGGATCGAACTGTGCGTCGCCGAACTCGGTGATCCGCAGCGCCCGACGGTGGTGCTGGTGCACGGCTACCCGGACAGCAAGGAGGTCTGGTCCGAGGTCGCCCGCGGCCTGGCCGAACGCTTTCACGTGGTGCTCTACGACGTCCGGGGCTGCGGCCGCTCCACCGCGCCACGGCCGCTGCGCGGCGGCTTCACCCTGGAGAAGCTGACCGACGACTTCCTGGCCGTCGCGGACGCGGTCAGCCCCGACCGGCCGGTCCACCTCGTGGGCCACGACTGGGGCTCCGTCCAGGCATGGGAGTTCGCCACAGTGCAGCGCACGGAGGGCCGGATCGCCTCCTTCACCTCCCTCTCCGGCCCGTCCCTCGACCACTTCGGACACTGGATCAAGAACCGGCTGGCGCGCCCCACCCCCGGCCGCGCCGCCCAGTTGCTCAGCCAGGGCGCCAAGTCCTGGTACGTCTACCTGCTGCACACCCCCGCCCTGCCGGAACTGGCCTGGAAGGGTCCGCTCGGCAAGCGGTGGCCGGGAATCCTCCGGCGCGTGGAGAAGGTGCCCGGCGGCGACTACCCCACCGCCTCGCTGCCCACCGACGCGGCCCACGGCGCCTGGCTCTACCGCGACAACGTCCGCGCCCGGCTGCGCCGCCCCCGCGCCGACGCCTACGCCCACTGCCCGGTCCAGCTCATCATCCCCACCGGTGACGCCTTCCTCTCCCAGCGGCTCTACGACGACCTCGACCGCTGGGCGCCCCAACTCGTACGCCGCACGCTCCCGGCCAAGCACTGGGTGCCGCGCACCCGCCCCGACCAACTCGTTTCCTGGATCGGCGAGTTCGTCACCGCCAAGGAGGAGGGCGACCCGGCGAAGGACATGGTGGCCTCCGGCCCGTATGCCGACCGCTTCGGCGGTCAGCTGGTGCTGGTGACCGGTGCGGCCAGCGGGATCGGCCGGGCGACCGCGTTCGCGTTCGCGGAGGCCGGCGCGCGGATCATCGCCGTCGACCGGGACGCGGAGGGCGCGGCCCGCACCGCCGACATGGCCCGGCTGATCGGCGCACCGGCGGCCTGGGGCGAGGCCGTCGACGTCTCCGACGAGGCGGCCATGGAGAAGCTGGCCGACAAGGTCGATGCCGCGTACGGCACCGTGGACGTGCTGGTCAACAACGCCGGCATCGGCCTGTCCGGCGCCTTCATGGACACCACCTCCGAGGACTGGAAGAAGGTCCTGGACGTCAACCTGTGGGGTGTCATCCACGGCTGCCGGATCTTCGGCAGCCGGATGGCCGACCGCGGCCAGGGCGGCCACATCGTCAACACCGCCTCGGCCGCCGCCTACCAGCCGTCCCGGATCCTGCCCGCCTACAGCACCTCCAAGGCGGCCGTCCTCATGCTCAGCGAGTGTCTGCGCGCGGAGCTGGCCGGGCAGGGCATCGGCGTCACCGCCATCTGCCCCGGCCTCGTCAACACCGGCATCACCGGCACCGCCCGCTTCACCGGCGTCTCCGCGGAAGAGGAGAAACGCCGCCAGGCCAAGGCCGCGCGGATGTACGGGATGCGCAACTACCCGCCGGAAAAGGTCGCCGACGCCATCCTGCGCGCGGTGGTCCGCAACCAGGCGGTCGTCCCGGTCACCCCCGAGGCGCGCGGCGCCCATCTGCTCTCCCGCCTCGCCCCTCGGACGCTGCGGGCCCTCGCCCGCCTCACACCGCCCGTGTGACCGGGCCGCGCCCTCGCCCCGCAACCCGCACCCGGTGAGCGGCCGGGTCCGACGCCCGGCCGCCCACCCCACCCGGATCAGGAGAACCACGCACGTCAGGAGCCGCCGATGAGCACCGCACGCCCCCAGGAGCACCACCCCATCGCGCCCCGCCGGGTCGCCTTCGACTGGCGCGAGACCCCGCTGCACTGGCTACCCGACGAGCCCACCGCCACCCATGTGATCAATGTGCTGCACCTGCTGCTCCCCGCCGGCGAGCGGTGGTTCGTCAAGGTCTTCAAGGAGGCCCTCCCGCTGGTCCGGGACGAGCAACTCCTCAAGGACGTCAAGGGTTTCATGGGCCAGGAAGCCACCCACAGCGTCCAGCACTCCTACGTCCTGGACCATCTGGCCCACCAGGGCCTCGACACCACCCCCTACACCCGGCACGTGGACTTCCTCTTCGAACACCTCCTGGGGGAGCGGCCGCCCTTCCGCACCCCGGTCCCCGAGCGGGAGTGGCTGCGCTTCCGGCTCGCCCTGATCGCCGCCATCGAGCAGTTCACCGCCGTCCTCGGCAACTGGGTCCTGGGCGCCGAGGGCCTGGACCACGCCGACCCCGACCCGGTGATGCTCGATCTGCTCCGCTGGCACGGCGCAGAGGAGGTCGAACACCGCTCGGTCGCCTTCGACATGTACCAGCACACCGGTGGCGAGGAGCCCGCCCGCTATGCCCGCCGGGTCCTGGCCATGGCCGTGACCGCCCCCGTTCTGCTCTACCTCTGGTCCTGGGGTGCCGGTTATCTCCTGCGCCACGACCCCCAACTGGCCGCCCCCTCCCGCTACTCGCTCCGCGCGCACAACCGCGCGGCCCGCAGGGGCCTGCTGCCCACCTGGCGGGAACTCGGCTCGGCCATCCCCCGCTACGTCCGGCGCTCCTACCACCCCTCCCAGGAGGGCTCACTCCGCGCCGCCCTCACCTACCTCGCGTCCTCCCCGGCCGCCCGGGCCGCGGCCGGGGCGGTGGGACGCGCCGCACTCCAGTGACGACGGGCGAGGGCAGGGCCACGCGCCGGTGCGTGCCCAAGGCCGTCAACGCCGTGGCCGACCCCCTCCGACGCCTTGGGCTGCCCTCGGTCCGACGCCTTGAACCGGCCCCCTCCGGTGCCGGTGGCCGGCCTCGGCCCGACGCCGTGGGCCGGCCCCTGCCCGACGCCATGAGAGGGCACCTGCCAGGCCCCATGAGCCGGACCGCCCGTGCCATGAACGGACCGATGGCTGCCGTAAGCCGTGCGCCGGATTGCTGCCCAAAGCGCTGAGCCGGGTCGCCGGCCCGAAGTGGTGAGCCGGTTGCTTTGCCCGAACCCGGCCCGCACGAGACCCGCCCCGCCTACCGCCCGGTGAGGCGGCCACCCGCCCCGGTGCCGCGCGAGGCAGCCGTATCGTGGCACCGCAGCACCCGGCCCATGCCGGGGGGCGAACGGCGTCCGGCCACGGTCCGTGGCGCGCCCGCCCTCGCCACGGCCCCGTGGGCAACCGCCTTGTAGGCAGCCACCCGCGATGGCTGACCGGCACCACGGCCTCCGCGACGAGGCGGCCGTCCCGTAAGGAGCACCGCAGTGACGACCGAGCAGCCACCGACGGCCGAGTACCGCATCGAGGACCTGGCCCACCTCAGTGGCGCCACGGTCCGCACCATCCGCGCCTACCAGGACCGCGGACTGCTGCCCCGCCCGGAGCGTCGCGGCCGCGCCAACGTGTACGGCGAGGCCCACCTGGCCAGGCTGCGCCAGATCGCCGATCTGCTCGACCGCGGGTACACCCTCGCCAGCATCAAGGAACTCCTCGAAGCCTGGGACGCCGGGCGTGACCTGGGCGGCGTCCTGGGCCTGGTCGCCGAGATCGACGGGCCGTGGACCGACGAGAAGCCGACGCGCATCACCCGTGCCGACCTGGACGCCGCCTTCGGCGGCAACCCCGACGACCAGGCGGTGGCCGAGGCCGTCGAGCTCGGCGTCCTGGAACGCGTTCCCGGCCGGGACGACGCGTTCCTGGTTCCCAGTCCGCAGGAGCTCGCGGTCGCCGCCGAACTGCACGCGGCGGGTGTCCCACTGACGGCGATCTCCGGGCATCTGCGAGAGGTGCGCGGCCAGGTCGAGCACATCGCCTCCCGTTTTCTGGACTTCACCACCGAGCACGTCTTCCAGCCGTTCCTGGATCATCCGCCCACCGAGGCCGAGACGGCCGAGGCCACGGCCCTGGTCCGCCGTCTCCGTCCGCTGGCCCAGCAGACCATCGACGCCGAACTCGCCCGCGCCATGCGGACGCTGGCCTCCCGGTACATCCGTCACCACCTCACCGAGGCACTGGCGCCCGGCCACCCGCAGCCTGACGGCGGTGCGGAAGCCGGGCCGCGGACCGGTCCCGTGCCGGCGGCAGCCCCGGCGCCGGGGGCCGCCACCCGACGCCGGGGCGCCTCGGAACCGGAGCGCTGCCCCGAGAGGGCAGCGGTCCCCGGGCCCGTCGCGGACCCCCGTCCCGCGACCGGCTCGGAGGCCGTGCCGCTGCCCGTCGAGACCGTGCGGGCCGTCCGCGACCTGGTGGGCCCGGAGGGCACGGCCGCTTTCATCGCCGCCGCCGCACAGCGCGAGGTGCAAGCTCGCGCCATGGACGCCCTGACGGCGGCGCACCATGGCCCCCGGTCCGGCGAGGAAGATGTCTCCGGACGCTGATCCCGCACCCCGGACCTCCTCCAGGCGGCTCCCCGTGGCCCGGCCTTCCCGGGCTCATCCCGCTTGCTTCCCTCTCCAGTTGTCAAAGATCGAGCCGGACGCCCCTCCCGTCCGGCCACCCCTCCGGGTTGCGTCACACCACCGGATCCGGGAGCCAGTTGCCATGGAACCCGTACGGCACCCGCCGCGGCAGGGACACCGTGGCGACCGGGCCGGCGGTGATGTCCTCCGCGTCGAGGATCACGAGATCGCTGGTGTCGGTGGCCGCGTCGTGGACGTAGGTGATCAGCCAGCCCGGCCCGCCCGGACGGTCGTCGGCGGGGGCGAACGCCGCCTCGCCCGGGGTACGCCCGGGGCCGAAGTCATAGCGGGCCACCGCGCCGGTCCGCAGGTCGTAGCGGAGCAGGGCGCCGGGTATCGGTCCGGTGCCCGGTGCCTCGGCGGCCGTGACATGGCCGAAGCGGGCGGGCAGTCCCGCAAGCCGGTCGTCTATGCGCGGGAACTCGCCCATCTGGTCGTCGATCTGCTCCTCCCGCACGGTGCCGGAGGCGAGGTCGATGGTCCAGCGCCACAGGCAGGGCGCAGCCTGCCCGGCCAGGGTCGCGTAGCGCGACACATGGAGGACGATCCGCTGGTCGCCGTCGTCATGGGCGTTCAGCGAGTGGAAGACATAGCAGGGGTCGATGGCCAGCCAGCGGACCTCGCCATGGGGATCGTCGCGCCGCAGCACCCCGAGCCGGGCCCCGTACTCCGGATCCCAGCGGTACGGCATGCCGGGACGACTGCGGTCGAGGACCATGGGAAGGTCCATGAAGATGACATGGCGGGCCGTCAGATGGAAGTCGTGCATCATCGTTGCCGCGGGGACGTCGATGGGGCGGCTGACCACCAACTCCCCCGCCGCGTCGGCCCGGTGATAGGTCAGGTAGGGCGGCTCGGAGTGGCCGTAGCCGAAGAAGTGCAGCTCTCCGGTGGTGGGACAGATTTTGGGGTGAGCCGTCATGGCTGTGGTGAGCCGGCCCCCGAAGTCATGGGGCCCGAGGGTCTCCAGCTCATGGCCTGGCCGGCAGTCGATCTCATAGGGGAAGGACGACTCGACCAGCGCCAGCGTGCGGCCCGCGTGCCGGACGACATGAGTGTTGGCGACGCCGGCGGTCAGATCGCGGCAGCCCGTCCCGTCCCCGATGCGGATGCCGTCGGTGAAGGTTGAGGTGCGGACCCAGCGATTGCGGTAGGAGACGGCCCGGCCGCCCGCAAGGCGCACGCCGTGGACCATGCCGTCGCCGAAGAACCAGTGCGCACTGGCGGCGGCGTGGGGGTTGGGGCCGTTGCGGAGATACCAGCCGGAGAGCTCCGGCGGGATGGTGCCGGTGACCGGCAGGTCGTGGGCGGTCAGTTCGTCGGTGACCGGGGCGAAGTTGCCGGCCAGGTGGGGCGGCTGAGCCGAGGACGCGGCTGCCGCGCTGGTCGGGGTGGTGGTCATGCGGCCATACCTCCCTGGATGTCGAGCCCGGCGCCGGCCTGCTGCAGGAAGCGGGCGAGGGCTCGTTCCGGATATGTGGCGGTGAACCGGATGGGCAGAACGAATCCGGCGACCTGGACGAGGATCGAGTAGCCGAAGCTGAGGTCATAGGCGCTGATGACGGCCTGCGCCATCGCGGACAGCGTGAAGGACAGAGCCCAGGCCGCGGTGATCACGACATTGATCCGCCGGAACAGCTGGGTGTGCCAGACCTCGGGCGGGGCCATCCGCCGGGCGATCGCCATGGTGAACGGCCGCCCCACGGCGATCGAGACCCAGGCGATGAGCGCCAGCCATCCCATCGACAGGGCGCTGCAGTACTCCTGGAGGCCGCTGTCGGGGCGGGCGAAGGCCAGGACGGCCAGTCCGGTGAAGTAGACGATGGTGCCGTACTCCAGCAGTCGGACGTCCAGCGCGAGCCCTGCCGCGCGGTCCGTTATCAGCAGCACCATCGAGGCCGCCAGCCCGGCGAGCGCACCCCACTGCCAGCCGGCCGTGGACACCCCCGCGAAGACCAGCCATGGAATGAAACCCCGCAGATACTTCATGTCTCCCCCTCATTCGCTCGCGCCCGGTCGTGACGGACGACTGCTCTCCGATGCGCTGGTCCGACGCCCACGACCGCGGCATGACGCCCGGTCTCCGGCGCTCCCGCCCCAGCGATATTCCAACAATGACATGTCGAAGTTGGAAAGTCCAGCGTTGACATGTCAGTTGTGGAAGGTAGTGTGCGGGTCATGAGCCTGAGACATGCCGTACTGGGCCTGCTCTCCGAATCCCCGGCGAGCGGCTACGACCTGATGAAGCTGTTCAACGCCTCGCTCACGAGCGTCTGGCCGGCGACCCAGAGCCAGGTCTACGGCGAGCTCAACAAACTCACCAAGGCCGGTCTGGTCGAGGTCTCCGCCCACGGCCCGCGCGGCCGCAAGGAATACGCGATCACCGACGACGGCCTGGCCGAGCTGCGCCACTGGCTCACCGAGGTCGCGCCCTCCGGCCCGCCGCGCCACGACGGCCTGCTGCGGGTGTTCTTCCTCGGCATCCTCACGCCCCTGGAAGCGCAGTCGTATCTCCTCACGCTGGCCGAGGGCGCCGCGCGTGCCCACGGCCAGTACGAACAGATCGACCAGCACGCGGAGTGGGACGAGGAGATGATCTCCGTCTACGGGCGGATCGCGCTGGAATACGGTCTGCGACTGTCCGCGGCGATGGAGGACTGGGCCCGCTGGGCCGCGGACGAGGTCACCAGCGCCAAGGCCCGGAGAGCCAGTGAACTGGCGCGCGCACGGCACGGCGCGAAAGAGCCCGAGCAGGACGAACAGCCGGCCACGGAGCAGCCCGACAGCGAGTGACCTCCGCCGTGCCCCGCATCACCCGGTGGCGGACGCGCCTCCTCCGCGGTGGCTCACGGCCCCGGCCTCGCCGGGCGTCCGCCGGATTTTCAGGTGCCGCGGCCACCACGCCGCGGCATCCTGAAGGCATGAACCACCGGCGCTCCGTGCGCATTTCGAAGTACCTGGCGAAGCACCTGCGCCACGCACCGGAACGGATCGGCCTCGTCCTGGACGCTCAGGGGTGGGTGCCGGTGACCGAGCTGATCGACGCCGCCGCGCGGCACGGATTTCCGTTCTCCCGGGCGGAGTTGGAGGCCGTGGTCGCCGACAACGACAAGCAGCGCTACACCCTGGAAGACGACCGCATCCGCGCCAACCAGGGCCACTCCGTACGCGTCGAACTCGGGCTGGTGCCGGCCGCGCCTCCCGCTTTCCTCTTCCACGGCACGGTGGCCCGGAGCATTGCCGCCATACGGGAGGAGGGGCTGCGGCCGATGTCCCGGCATGCCGTGCATCTCTCACCGGACCGCGAGACCGCGACCCGGGTGGGCGCGCGCCGCGGCAAACCGGTGGTGCTGACGGTGAACGCGGGGGCGATGCACCGGGCGGGCCATGTCTTCCACCTCAGCGCCAACGGCGTCTGGCTGACCGCACAGGTACCGCCGGAGTTCCTCCGCTTCCCCGGCTGACCCTCCCCATCCCGCCCGGGCAGAGAACAGCAGGTCAGAGGCCGGGTGCTCCCCAGACCGGGAACCACCGGGAAAGATCCTTCTCGATCGTCAGATCGTCCCCGAGCATCGCCCGCACCTGGAGTTCGAGCGGGTTGTCGCGCTTCTCGGCATCGCCGGTCCGCGGTGCGAAGGGGTAGAACGTGCCGCGCTTGTAGAGATAGACGAGCGCCAGCGACCGCTCTCGCTCATCGCGGAACCCGAGCAGCGAGCACAGCAGCTGCGGGCCGAAACCCGCCTCCTCCAGGGAGGTGTTGACCGCGTGCAGGTCGTTGACCAGGCCCACCACGTCCTCGGGGGTGTGCCGCACCAGCAGCCACGTATAGCCGTACGCGTCCTGGGTGAACTCCACCGAGCCGTCCAGGAGCGCACGCGCCTCCTCCTGGATCCGTGCGAACGCACCGCCCTCGACGCTCGCGAAGCACACCGACCCCAGCCCGGTGGGGGTGAAGCCGGCCGCGGCCTGCAGGGTGACCGCGGCGGACGGCAGCGCGAAGAGCTGGTCCAGGTCGGGCCGCACCGGCTTGCTGCGGCCGAGGATGGCGTCCAGAAGTCCCATACGCGGCTTGCTCCTTGATCCCTTGCTCCGATGAAGCGGTGGCATGTTTCACGGGAAACATGCCGTGCCTCGGTCACTGCCGTGCCGCCTGAGGCCGCCTTTCAGGGCCGCCCCAGCTGGGCCGCTATCCGCCCCAGCTGATCGAGCCGCTGCTCCAGCGTGGGGTGCGAGGACAGCAGTTGGTTGAAGCTCTCCTTGTTGAACGCCGGCGCGAAGTAGAACGCGTTGAAGGGCTGGGCCTTGCGGAGGTCCTCGGTCGGGATCCGCGCGATCTGGCCGGTGACCTTGGTCAGCGCGGAGGCCAGCGCCGAGGGACGCCCGGTCAGCAGGGCGGCGGCCCGGTCCGCGGACAGCTCGCGGTAGCGGGAGAGCAGCCTGGTGAGCAGGAAACTGATCGCGTAGACGACGACGCTGACGGCGGTGACGATCAGGACGGCGATGGCGGCGTTCTGATCGCGGTTGTTGCGTCCGACGCCGCTCCACAGGGCGGCGCGGGTGATGATGCCGGCCAGGACCCCGAGGAACGAGGCGATGGTCATCACCGCGACATCGCGGTGGGCGACATGCGAGAGCTCATGGGCCAGCACGCCCTCCAGCTCCTCCGGCTCCAGCCGCCTGAGCAGCCCGGTCGTGGCGCAGACCATGGAGTTCTGCTGGTTGCGGCCGGTGGCGAAGGCGTTCGGCACATCCGACTCGGCGATCGCGACCCTCGGCTTGGGCATGTCGGCCAGGGCGCAGAGCCGGTCCACGGCGCCGTGCAGCTCGGGTGCCTGCTCCGGTGTGACCTCGTGCGCGCCCATGCTGAAGGCCGCGATCCGGTCGCTGAACCAGAACTGTGCGACGAACATCGCGCCCGAGAGCAGCAGCACCACCACCCAGGCGCCCTTGAGCAGCACCACCAGCGCACCGACGACCACGACGTACAGCAGCCCGATGAAGAACATCGTCATGACCATGCGCGAGGTCAGCCCGCGGTCGGGGGCGAATCGGGTCTGTGCCATGGCTCCTCCACAACGCACCGCTTCTCGCGCAGTGCTATGGCCCCGCCGCGCGCCGGTCTCCACCGACGCGCCGGGCCTGCACACTGCGCCGCTGTCCCAATTCTCCCCCTTGCCGGCTATATACCGGGTAAAGCCCCGGCCGGAATACCAGGGCAAACCGGGCGTACGGCCTGACGTGGTGGTTGTACCGCTATGCGTCGAGCTGCGCCAGCCCCTCGGTGGCGATCCGCTCGAAGACCGCCGGGTCAGCCGCGAAGACCGAGTCCGCGATCGGCCAGTGGATGACCAGCTCCTCGATGCCCAGCTCGGCATGGCGGCCGGCGAAGTCGACAAAGGCGTCCAGCGAGTCCAGCGGCCGGTCCGGGGTGAATCCGGTCAGCATGATCTTCTGGAGCTCGTCGAAGTCCCGGCCCTGGTCGGCGCATGCCTTCGCCAGCCCCTCGGTCTGCCGGCGGACGGCCTGCCACGACTCGGCCGGCGTCCCGCCCGCGTTCGACACCTTGGGGTCGCCGGTCGTCACCCACGCCTGGCCGTAGCGGGCGGCCAGCTTCAGCCCGCGCGGGCCGGTGGCCGCCACCGCGAACGGCAGTCGCGGCCGCTGCACACAGCCGGGGATGTTGCGCACCTCGTCCGCGGAGTAGTGGGTGCCTTCGCTGGAGACGACGTCCTCGGTCAGCAACCGGTCGAGCAGCGCGGTGAACTCGGCGAAGCGGTCGGCCCGTTCGCGCGGCGACCAGGGCTCCTGACCCAGCGCGGTGGCGTCGAAACCGTTGCCGCCGGCGCCGATGCCCAGCGTGACGCGGCCGTCGCTGATGTCGTCGAGCGAGATCAGTTCCTTGGCGAGGGTGACCGGATGCCGGAAGTTCGGCGAGGTGACGAGGGTGCCCAGGCGTATCCGGGAGGTCGCGGCGGCGGCCGCGGTCAGCGTCGGGAGAGCGCCGAACCACGCCTGGTCGCGGAAGCTCCGCCACGAGAGGTGGTCATAGGTGTACGCGGCGTGGAAGCCCAGCTCCTCGGCGCGTCGCCACACCTCCTTACCGCCTTCGGACCAGCGGCGGACGGGCAGGATCACAGTGCTCAGTCGCATGTCCCCGAGCGTACGGGCACTGCGGAGAAAGCCCGCGGGGCCTATCTCCCCGGCCGAGCTCATCTGTGCCACCCACCGCACGCCTGTACGTGCCGATACGCGAAGATGGCCCCGTGACTGATGCCCCCGCCACGCCACCCCGGCCCACCCGGCTGATCGCCACCGACCTCGACGGCACGCTGCTGCACGACGACAAGACGGTCTCCGACCGGACGATCGCCGCGCTTGCCGCCGCGGAGGACGCGGGCATCGAGGTGTTCTTCGTCACCGGCCGCCCGGCCCGCTGGATGGGCGTGGTCAGCGATCATGTGCACGGCCACGGCCTGGCGATCTGCGCGAACGGCGCGGCCGTCGTCGATCTGCACCGGGGCAATCGCATCGTCGAGGTCAGCCCGCTCGACCACGCGGTGGCGCTCGACGTCGTCCATGCCCTGCGCGGCGCGGCCCCCGGCACCAGCTTCGCCGTCGAGCGCACCGGCGGTATCCACTACGAGCCGCAGTATCCGCCCTTCCTCCTCGACCCGGCCGCGGTGATCGCGCCGGCCGAGAAGCTGCTCGCCGAGGACTTCGCCCCTCAAGTGGCCCCGGAGCAGGCGGACAGCGACACCGACGGCCCGTACGCGGCCGGCTTCACCCCGGCCGTCCCGGACGCCGCGGGCGCCACCCTCACCGGCAGCGACGCCCCCGCCCCCGACCAGCCCGTGCTCAAGCTGCTCGCGCACCACCCCGATCTCGACCCCGACGCCTTCCTCACGCTGGCCCGGGCCACCGCCGGCCACCTCGCGTCCTTCACCCGGTCCAGCCCCACCGCCCTCCTGGAGATCAGCGGCCTGGGCGTCAGCAAGGCCGGCACCCTCGCCCGCTGCTGCGCGGAGCGCGGAATCTCCCCGGAGGAGGTCGTCGCCTTCGGCGACATGCCGAACGACATCGAGATGCTCAGCTGGGCCGGCACCGCATACGCCATGGCCAATGCCCACCCCGACGTGCTGGCGGCCACCAGGCACCGTACGGAATCCAACAACGACGACGGTGTGGCGGTCGTGATCGAACGGATTCTTCAGGAGCGTTGACGCCGCGGTAGGACCGCATGTTTCACGTGAAACACGTCAACTCCCGGACGAGAGACGCCGTTTCACGTGAAACATGTGGCCCCACACTCCTCTAGGGTCGCGGGGATGAGCGAGCCGTCCTACCTTTCCGCGGTCCGGGAGTCGTACAACACCGTCGCGGCCTCCTATGCGGAACGGGTCAAGAGGCCCACGGAGTTGGACCCCATGTCCCGGGCGATGCTGGCGGCCTTCGCCGACGATGTGCAGGCAGCCGACCGCGGGCCGGTCGCGGATCTGGGATGCGGGCCCGGCAAGGTCACCGCGCATCTGGCCGACCTGGGAGTGCCCGCATTCGGCCTCGACCTCTCCCCGAGAATGATCGAGCTGGCCCAACACACCTACCCGCGCCTCGACTTCGTCGTCGGCTCCATGACCGCGCCGGGCGTCCGGGCCAACGTGCTCGGCGGCATCCTGGCCTACTACTCCACCCACCACACGCCCCCGGAGGCGCTGCCCCGCGTCTTCGCCGAGTTCCATCGCACTCTCGCGCCCGGCGGCCGGCTGATGGTGGCCGGCCACGTGGGCGACAACGTGCGGCTGCGTCCTGCGCGGGCCTACGGCGGCCATCCGGTGTCCTACGAGTCCCACCTGATCCCGGCGGAACGGATCGCCGCGCTGCTGGGCCGGGCCGGCCTCGTCGTCACCGCCCGCCTGGCACAGGAGCCCGCCGAAGAGACACACAGGTCGATCGCCACGGTGCTGGCGCGGAAACCCGAAGGAGCGGCGGCGTAGGGACGCGCCCGCCCACTCCCCTCACAGCGGCGCCTCCCACGTCACCATCGTCCCCTCGCCGCCCAGCCCCGGGCCGTAGGTGCTGGAGCCACCCAGCGACTCCGCGCGCTTGGCGAGGTTCTTCAGCCCGCTGCGGCGGCCGCCCCGGGCTATGCCCACCCCGTCGTCGGCGACGGTCAGCCGGACGCCCGGGGTGCCGTCCGGCAAGGTGACCGTCGCGTCCACCACGATCTCGATCCGGGACGCCTCGGCGTGCCGGAAGGCGTTCGACAGCGCCTCGCGCAGCGCGGCGATCAGGTTCTTGCCGGCCAGCTCCCCGACCCGGGAGTCGACCTGACCGACGAACCGCGCCGACGGCTGGAAGCCCAGCGGCACGGCGGCGGTGCCGATCTCCCGCAGCACCCGGGTCCGGAGCCCCGAAGGCGCCTCGGCCGGGCTCTGCTGGAGCGCGAAGATCGCGGTCCGGATCTCCTGGATGGTGACGTCGAGTTCGTCGATGGCTTTGCCGACCCGCCGGGCCAGCTCCGGCACCACGGTCTTGCGCTGTGCGCTCTCCAGCACCATCCCCGTCGCGAACAGCCGCTGGATCACCAGGTCGTGCAGGTCACGGGCGATCCGGTCGCGGTCCTCGTAGACCGCCAGCCGCTCCCGGTCGCGCTGCGCGTCGGCCAGTACCAGCGCCAGCGCGGCCTGCGCGGCGAACTGGGTGGCCAGGGTCCGCTCGGCGGCGCTGAACGGACGGCCGCCGCGCGCCCGCGGCGTGGCGAGCGTGCCGAGCACCCGGCCACCGCTCTTGAGCGGCAGCATCATGCTCGGCCCGTAACGCGACGCGAGATGGGTGACCATCCGCGGATCACTAGCCGAGTCGTGGACGAACACCGGGTCGCCGGCGAGGAGTTGCTCGGCGACCGGGCTGTCGGGCGGGATCTGGGTCCCCAGGATTCCGGTCGGGTCGTCGGCCGACACCGCGACGATCTCCAGCCCGCCCTCCTCGTCCGGCAGCAGCACGATGCCGGCCGCCGAGTCCGCGAGCTTCCTGGCCTGTTCCGCGACCACCGCAAGCGCGTCGTCGACGTCGCTGCCGGCGAGGAGTTCGGTGGTCACCGCCACCGACCCGTCGATCCAGCGCTCGCGCTGCCGGGTCGCCGCGTACAGCCGGGCGTTGCCGATCGCGATCCCGGCCTCGGTGGCCAGCACCCGCACCATGTGCAGGTCCTCCTGGCTGAACTCACCGCCGCGCTTCTCGGTCAGATAGAGGTTGCCGAAGATCTCGCCCTGGACGCGGATCGGCACGCCCAGGAACGACCGCATCGGCGGATGCCCCGGCGGGAACCCGGCCGAGCGGGGGTCCTTGGTGAGGTCGGCCAGCCGCACCGGCTTCGGATCGTGGATCAGGGCGCCGAGCAGGCCCTTGTGTCCGTCGGGCAGCGCGCCGATGCGCTCGTGCTGCGCCCCGGTCACGCCGTAGGTCACGAAGTCCGACAGCCCTTCCCGGGTGTCGTCGATGATCCCGATCGCCGCATAGCGCGCGTCGGCGAGTTCGGCGGCGGTCTCCACGATCCGGTCCAGCGTGATGTGCAGGTCCAGCCCCGCGCCGACGGTACGCATCGCCTCCAGCAGCTGCGGCACCCGGGCGGTCAGCTCGGACGACAGCCCCTGGAGGCTGCGGGTGGCCTCGGTGGCGGCGTCCATGGGGTCCGGGCGTCCGCCGGCGCTCCCGGTGTCCGCGGGGTCGGGGTACGGTCCTGCCGTGGCTGCCATGCCCCGAGCCTAATAAGGGTCCATTTCCGGGAAAAGTTCGGTTATCCGGCGCCGAGCCCCCGGCCCTGACCCATCGGACACGCCCCAGCCCTCTACGCCGCGCTCCCGATCCCGACGGGTGGGGCCGTCCGCAGGCCGGCGGCGTCCACCTCCCGTTCGCGCTCCAGCATCCGCCGGAACGGACCGTCGGCCGCGGCCAGCTCCGCGTGACCACCGCGCTGCACCACCCGGCCGTGATCCAGGACCAGCACCTCGTCGACCGCGTCCAGACCGGCGAGCCGGTGGGTGATCAGCACCGTGGTCCGGCCCTCGGTGGCAGCCAGCAGATCGGCGGTCAGCGCGTCCGCGGTGGCCAGGTCGAGGTGTTCGGCGGGCTCGTCCAGCACCAGCACCGGGAAGTCCGCGAGCAGCGCACGGGCCAGGGCCAGCCGCTGCCGCTGGCCGCCGGAGAGCCGGGCGCCATGCTCGCCGATCATGGTGTCCAAGCCGTCCGGCAGCCCGCGCACCCACTCCGCCAGCCGCGCCCGGCCGAGCGCGTCCCAGAGGTCGCGGTCGTCGGCGCGCCCCGGGCCGCCACGGTCCCGCCGGGCGAGCCGGAGGTTCTCCCGCAGCGAGCTGTCGAAGAGGTGCGCGTCCTGCGCGCACAGCCCGACCAGCCGCCGCACCGCGTCGCCGGCCAGGTCCCGGGCGTCCGTCCCGGCCAGCGTGTACGCCCCCGACTCCCGGTCCAGGAAGCGCAGCAGCACCTGCGCGAGCGTGGTCTTGCCGGACCCCGACGGTCCGACGACGGCGAGCCGGCGCCCCGGTGCCAGGGTGAAGCCGACGCCGTCCAGCGCCGGCCGGTCCTGCCCCGGGTGACGCGCGGTCAACTCGCTTACCACCAGCGGGAACGGTCCGTCCGGCGGATCCGCGGGGGCATCCGGTTCGCGGACCGGCGCCGGCGCGTCCAGCACCTCGAAGACCCGCTCGGCGGCGTGCCGGGTGCGCCGCCGGTACTGCGCGGCCAGTGGCAGCCCGGCCACCGCCTCGAACGCGGCAAGCGGGGTGAGCACGACGACGGCCAGCTCCACGCCCGGCAGTCGGCCGGCGTGCACCGCCTGGATGCCCACCACCGCGGCCGCCGCCACGGTCAGCCCGCACAGCAGCGCCGAGAGGCCGGCCCCGGCACCGGCCGCGGCGGCCGAACGGGAGGCGATCCGGGTCAGGTCCCGGTCCGCGCGGCGCACCGCCTCGGTCCGGGCACCGAGGGCCCCGGCGACCGTCAACTCGGCGGTGCCGGTGAGGAGATCGACGACACGGGTGGCCAGCACCCCGCGGGCCGGCGCAAGCCGGCGCTCCGCGCGCCACGCCGCCGCGGCCGACAGCGCCGGCACCCCGGCCCCGGCGAGCAGCAGCCCCACCGCGAGGATCGCCCCGGCCTCCGGAAGCAGCCAGCCGGTGAACGCGACGGTGCCCGCGCCGATCAGCAGCGCCGCCCCGACGGGCAGCAGCCAGCGCAGGAAGTAGTCCTGCACCGCGTCGACATCCGCCACCAGCCGCGACAGCAGATCGCCGCGGCGGCGCTCCTTGAGCCCGGCCGGGGCCAGCCGCTCCAGCCGCCGGAAGACGGCCACCCGGACGTCGGCGAGCATCCGGAAGACCGCGTCGTGCGCCACCAGCCGCTCGGCGTAGCGGAACACCGCGCGCCCGATGCCGAACGCCCGGGTCGCGGTCACCGCCACCATCAGGTACAGCACCGGCGGCTCCTGCGAGGCCCGCGAGATCAGCCAGCCGGAGGTCGCCATCAGCCCCACCGCGCTGCCCAGCGCGAGGCTGCCGAGCAGCAGCGCGAGCCCCAGGCGCGCCCGCCGGGCCCGGGCCAGCCCGCGCAGCCGCCCCAGCGCGGAGTACGGCCCGGGGCCCGCAACGTCCGCGCCGCCCGGCACCGGCCCGGCGTCCGCCGCCCGGCCCGGCTCGGCAGGGGAGACCCGCCCGGCCATCGCACCCGTCGGCACCGCGGCCGCCCCGTCCGCCGGTTCACCGGCCGCGGCACCGGCCTCAGGACCGGCCAGCCGCACCGTCCGGTCGGCCACCGCCAGCAGCGCCGGACGGTGGACGACCAGCAGGACCGTGCGCCCGGCCGCGAGCCGGCCCACGGCCTCGACCAGGGCCTGCTCGGTCTCCCCGTCCAGATTGGCGGTGGGCTCGTCCAGCAGCACGATCGGCCGGTCGGCGAGGAACGCGCGGGCCAGCGCGATGCGTTGCCGCTGGCCGGCGGAGAGCCCGGCGCCGGACTCCCCGAGCCGGGTGGCCGCGCCCTCCGGCAGCGCGTCGACGAAGTCCAGCGCCCCGGCCTCGCGCAGCGCGGCACGGACCGCCGCGTCATCGGCGTCCGGCCGCACCAGCCGGACGTTCTCGGCGATGGACCCGGCGAACAGATGCGGATGCTGCGGCACCCAGGCGATCCGGCTCCGCCAGCTCTCGGGCGAGAGGTCGGCGAGGTCCCGCCCGTCGACGAGGACCCGCCCCTCGGACGGTGCGGTGAAGCCGAGCACCACGCTCAGCAGGGTGGACTTGCCGGCGCCGGACGGGCCGACCAGCGCGACGGTCTCGCCGGGCCGAACCTCGAACGAGGTGGCCGGCAGCGAGTCGGCGGTGCGCCCGGGGTGGCGGACGACCAGGCCGTCGACGGTCAGCCCTGTGCCGTCCGGCGCGGGCGCGGTGCCGGACGCCCGCGGCCGGGTCTCCAGGACGGCGAAGATCTCCTCCGCCGCCGAGAGCCCCTCGGCCGCGGCGTGGTATTGCGCCCCCACCTGCCGCAGCGGCAGATACGCCTCGGGGGCCAGCACCAGCACCATCAGGCCGGTATAGAGGTCGAGTTCGCCGTTCACCAGGCGCATGCCGATGCCGACCGCGACCAGCGCCACGGAGAGGGTGGCGAGCAGTTCGAGCGCGAAGGAGGAGAGGAAGGCGATCCGCAGGGTGCGCAGGGTGGCCCGGCGGTACTCGCTGGTGATCGCGCGGATGGACGCGGCCTGGGCCTTGGCCCGGCCGAAGACCTTCAGCGTCGGCAGCCCCTCGACGACATCGAGGAAGTGCCCGGACAGCCGGGCGAGCAGCCGCCACTGGCGGTCCATCCGCGACTGGGTGGCCCAGCCGATGAGGACCATGAACAGCGGGACGAGGGGCAGGGTGATGACGATCGTCAGCGCGGAGATCCAGTCCCCGGTGACGATCCGCGCCAGCACCGCGACCGGCACCACGACCGCCAGCCCCAACTGCGGCAGATAGCGGGCGAAGTAGTCGTCCAGCGCGTCGATGCCACGGGTGGCCAGGGTCGTCAGCTCCCCGGTCCGCAGCTCCAGGGTGCCGGCGTCCCCGGCGCCCTCCGCGCGGCGGATCTCCGCCCCGGGCCCCAGCGCCGCCGCCCGTTCGATCAGCCGCATCCGCAGTTCGGACTTGACCGCCGCACCGGCACGGTGGGCGGCCAGTTCGGTGAGCCAGGAAACCAGCCCCCGGCCGACCGAGACCGCGGCGAGCAGCGCCACCGGGGTGGCCAACGCCGCGAGGGTGCGGCCGTGTTGGAAGGCACCGACCACGATCTCCGCGATCAGCATGGCCTGACCGACGACCAGGCCCGCTCCGGCAAGCCCGAGCACCACCACCGCGACGAGGAATCCGCGGGTGGCACGGGCGTATCGGAGCAGGCGCGGGTCGACGGGTTTCACGTGAAACCTTCCGTTCTCCCGAGCCCCGCCCTGGCGGGACGGGTCTCGGCTAGTGGGCTTCGGCGAGGTGCTGGGTGCCAATCCGCTTGCGGAACACCCAATAGGTCCACCCTTGGTAGAGCATCACGATCGGCGCGGCGATCCCGGCGCACCACGTCATGATCTTCAGGGTGTAGGGGCTGGACGAGGCGTTGCTGACCGTGAGGCTCCAGCTCTCGTTCAGCGTGGACGGCATGACGTTCGGGAAGAGCGTCAGGAACAGCATGGCGACCGCCGCCACGATGGTGATCCCGGAGAAGGCGAAGGCCCAGCCCTCCCGCCCGAGTTGGTTGGCCCCGAGCGCGGCGACCAGCGCCAGCACCGCGACGATCATGGCGACCAGGCTGGTGCCGTCCCCCTTGCCGGCCTGGGTCCAGCCCAGGAACCCGACGGCGAGCACGGCGGTGATCAGCCCGAGGACGCCCGCCGTCCGACGCGCCCGCTCCCGGATGTCGCCGACGGTCTTCAGCGACGCGAACACCGCGCCATGGAAGGTGAACAGCGTCAGCGTGACCAGACCGCCGAGGATCGCGTACGGGTTCAACAGGTCGAGCAGGCCGCCGACGTACTCCTTGTGCGCGTCGATCCGCACACCGCGGACGATGTTGCCGAAGGCCACGCCCCACAGCACCGCGGGCAGCAGCGAGGTCCAGAAGATCGCGTGCTCCCAGTTGCGCTGCCAGCGCTCCTCGGGCCGCTTCACGCGGTACTCGAACGCGACACCGCGGACGATCAGGCAGACCAGGATCAGCAGCAGCGGCAGATAGAAGCCGGAGAAGAGGGTGGCGTACCACTCCGGGAAGGCGGCGAAGGTCGCGCCGCCCGCGCTGAGCAGCCAGACCTCGTTGCCGTCCCAGACCGGCCCGATGGTGTTGATCAGCACCCGCTTCTCGCTCCGGTCCCGGGCGAGCAGCTTGGTGAGCACGCCGATCCCGAAGTCGAAGCCTTCCAGGAAGAAGTACCCGGTCCACAGGAAGGCGATGATGACGAACCAGACGTCATGGAGTTGCATGGTCGCCTCCTAGTACGAGAAGGCCATCGGCCGGTCGGCGTCGGTGGAGTCGCCACCGATCTTGGTGGGTGGATTGAGGTCGGAGTCGGAGAGTTCCTGGGGTCCGGCCTTGATGTACTTGGCCAGCAGCCGCACCTCGATCACGGCGAGGATCGCGTAGAGCGTGGTGAAGACCACCAGCGATGTGATCACCTCGCCCTGCGAGACCCCCGGCGAGACCGCGTCACGGGTGCGCAGCACGCCGTAGACGACCCAGGGCTGGCGGCCCATCTCGGTGAAGATCCAGCCCCACGAGTTGGCGATCAGCGGGAAGCCGAGGGTGACGAAGGCCAGCCGCCAGTACCACGTGCTCAGCCGCTCGCCCAGCGCCCTGTCCTTGGTGAGCGCCAGGTGCGGCGCCTCGTCGTCACCGGTCCGCAGCCGGGGCGCCAGCCAGAACTTCTTGCGAGTGAGCCACAGTCCGGCCAGACCGATGACGAACGACGTCATCCCGAAGCCGATCATCCAGCGGAAGCCCCAGTAGGTGACCGGGATGTTCGGCCGGTAGTCGCCGGGCCCGAACTTCTGCTGCTCGGACTTGTTGACGTCGTTGATGCCGGGGACCGGCGAGGAGAAGTCGTTGTGCGCGAGGAAGGAGAGCAGACCCGGTATCTCGATGGCGACCTTGTTGTGTCCCTTGGCGACATCGCCGTACGAGAAGACCGAGAACGGCGCCGGCGCGGCCTTGTCCCACAGCGCCTCGGCCGAGGCCATCTTCATCGGCTGCTGCTTGAACATGACCTTGCCGAGCGAGTCGCCGCTGACCGCGGTGAGCAGCCCCGCGACGACCAGCGTGACCAGCCCGAGCCGCAGCGACGTCCGCATGACCTTGATGTGCTTCCTGCGCATCAGGTGGTACGCGGAGACGCCGACCATGAACGCGGCACCGGTCAGGAAGGCCGCGGTCAGGGTGTGGAAGACGACGACCAGGGTGGTGTCCTGGGTCAGCACCTTCCAGAAGTCGGTGAGTTCGGCCCGCCCGGTGGCGTGGTTGAGCTTGTAGCCGACCGGGTGCTGCATCCAGGAGTTGGCCGCGAGGATGAAGTACGTGGAGAGCACGGTGCCGATCGAGACCATCCACATGCAGAAGCAGTGGAGCTTCTTCGGCAGCTTGTCCCAGCCGAAGATCCACAGCCCGATGAAGGTCGACTCGAAGAAGAACGCGATCAGGGCCTCGAAGGCGAGCGGCGCACCGAAGATGTCCCCGACGAACCGCGAGTAGTCCGACCAGTTCATACCGAACTGGAATTCCTGGACGATGCCGGTGACGACACCCATCGCGATATTGATCAGGAACAGTTTGCCCCAGAACTTGGTGGCCTTGAGATACCTGTGCTTACCCGTACGCACCCATGCGGTCTCCAGACCGGCCACCAGAGCGGCCAGGGAGATCGTCAGGGGAACGAACAGGAAGTGGTAGACGGTCGTGATGCCGAATTGCCATCGCGCCATAGTCTCCGGCGCCAACGCCAGCTCCACGTCGCGGCCTCCTTACGTCCTTGCGTCGCCGTTCACGGCGGCTACATGTCCCTTTTGTGCGGCATAAAGCAGCCCATACCGGGACGCGAGCTTGTGAACGCGTTCACATTCACAAGCATTATCTCCCATGGCCCCGAGCCGGGAGAAAGGGGGGTACGTGACAGCCGTCACGCTCGAATTCATGGCCCGTGCACTCTTTATTTCGAGGTTATGCGCGCACTCTTCCCGGCAACTTCAACATATTGTTGAATGCGAGCCATGAAGATCCGCATCTCCTGGCCCGCCGGGCACCTCACCGCCACACTGGACGACACCCCGACCGCCACCGCACTCCTCGCCGCCCTGCCGCTCCAGGCCACCGCCCACAACTGGGGCGAGGAGGTCTACTTCGACACCGGACTCACCCCCGCCCTGGAGGCCGGCGCCCGCCAGGTCGTCGAACCGGGCACGGTCGCCTTCTGGACCGAGGGCAACGCCCTCGCCCTCCCCTACGGCCCCACCCTGATATCCCGCGGCGCCGAGTCCCGGCTCGCGTCCCCCTGCAACGTGCTGGGCCGTATCGACGGCGACCCGCGGGCCCTGGCCACCGTCCGCGCCGGCGACGCCCTCCGCGTGCAGCCGGCCTGAGGCCGCGAACGGCGAGGCCGCGGATCCGTCGGAACCCGCGGCCTCAGAGCAACACCACCACCCGGAGGCGCCACACCCCTCGGCGGACCGAAACCGGCTACAGCGCCTTGCGGAACTCCTCCGCGGCCTGCAGGAACAGGTCCATCGCAGGCTTCTCCCCGATCGTCACCCGCACCCCCTCACCCGCGAACGGCCGCACGACCACCCCGGCCCGCTCGCACGCCTCGGCGAACTCGGTGGTCCGGTCCCCCAGCCGCAGCCAGACGAAGTTCGCCTCCGACGCCGGAACGGTCCAGCCCTGCGCCACCAGCGCGTCGTACACCCGCGTCCGCTCGGCGACCAGCGCGTCGACCCGTTCCAGCAGCGCCGGCTCGCTGCGCAGCGACGCCACCGCGGCCTCCTGCGCGAGCTGGCTCACGCCGAACGGCACCGCCGTCTTGCGCAGCGCGGCGGCCACCTCCGGGTGCGCCACCGCGAAGCCGACCCGCAGCCCGGCCAGGCCGTACGCCTTGGAGAAGGTGCGCAGCACGCACACGTTGGGACGGTCGCGGTACAGCTCGATCCCGTCCGGCACGTCCGCGTCGCGGATGAACTCGCGGTACGCCTCGTCCAGCACCACCAGCACATCATCCGGCACCCGGTCCAGGAAGGACTCCAGCTCCGCACGGCGCACCACGGTGCCGGTGGGGTTGTTGGGGTTGCAGACGAAGATCAGCCGGGTCCGGTCGGTGATCGCCGCCAGCATCGCCTCAAGATCGTGCACCTCACCGGAGGTGAGCGGCACCGGTACGGACGCCGCCCCGGATACCTGGGTGATGATCGGGTACGCCTCGAACGACCGCCAGGCGTAGATCACTTCGTCCCCGGGGCCGGCCGTCGACTGGACCAGCTGCTGGGCCACCCCGACCGACCCGGTGCCGGTCGCCAGGTGCTCCACCGGTACCGAGAACCGGTCGGCAAGCTCCGCCATCAGTCCCGTACACGCCATGTCGGGGTAGCGGTTGAACGATCCGGCGGCCGCCACCGCGCTCTCCAGGACGCCCGGCAGCGGCGGGTAGGGGTTCTCGTTGGAGGACAGCTTGTAGGCGACCGCGCCGCCGGCCGCCGCCGGCCGTCCCGGCTTGTAGGTGGGGATGCCGTCCAGCGCAGCACGCAGCCTCGGGGTCTTCTCGCTCACCGCAGGTCCTCCTCAACCATCCCTCTCGACTCCAATACTGCACACCTTATGAGGATTGCCCCGCCCAGCGGCAGGCCCGGAGAGGACGGCCTGTGCGCGGCATCCGCCGTCGCGGGCGCCGGGCGCGCATCCCGGGGGCGCGCTGTCCGACGCACCATGCGCCGGTGGCTCGCTCCGTGGCGCGCATCCCTCGTCAAGGTGACTTGAGACCTCTTCGAGACCTGGGCGGACCGCCAGGCGGGGCATTCATCCCTCCCGCAGGACGAACAACAAAGCGAGCAAGTTCCTTGCATTTCAAGGTAATTGAGGGCCAGTCACCATGCAGAAACGTGTCTTCTTGCGCCCGTCGTCGCTCCCCCGCGAATGGCCGTACCGAGCCCTACTATCGGCTCGCCATGACAGCAGCAGGGAAGCACCAGGTGGGCCGGTCGACCGGTCGCCGACTGGGACGCGCGGGTATCCGGGACGTGGCCGCCGCAGCCGGTGTATCGATCACGACCGTCTCCGACGCGCTCAACGGCAAGGGCCGGCTTCCGGATGCCACCCGTAGCCACGTCCGCGAGGTGGCCGACCGGCTGGGCTACCGCCCGTCCGCCGCCGCCCGCACACTCCGTACCGGCAAGTCGGGCCTCATCGGTCTGACCGTGACCACCTACGGGGATGAACCTTTCACCTTCACCGAGTTCGCGTACTTCGCCGAGATGGCCAGAGCCGCCACCTCCGCCGCGCTCGCCCGCGGATACGCGCTGGTCATCCTGCCCGCGACCTCCCGCCACGACGTCTGGTCCAACGTCGCCCTCGACGGCACCGTCGTCGTCGACCCGGCCGACGGCGATCCCGTCGTCACCGAACTCGTCCGGCACGGCATCCCCGTCGTCTCCGACGGCCGCCCCGGCGGCTCCCTGCCCGTCACCGGCTGGGTCGACAACGACCACGAAGCGGCCGTCCTCGGGCTGCTCGACCACCTCGCCGAGGCCGGTGCCCGCCGCATCGGACTGCTCACCGGCACCACCACCGACACCTACACCCGGCTGTCGACCACCGCATACCTCAACTGGTGCGAGCGGGTGGGCCAGACCCCGGTCTACGAGTCCTATCCCGCCTACGACCCGCGCGCCGGCGCGGTGGCCGCGGACCGGCTGCTGGCCCGCCCGGACCGGCCCGACGCGGTCTACGGCCTCTTCGACCCCAACGGCACCGATCTGCTCGCCGCGGCCCGGCGCTACGGCCTGCGCGTGCCGGACGACCTGCTGCTGGTCTGCTGCAGCGAGTCCACCGTCTACGCCACCACCGACCCGCCGATCACCACGCTCTCGCTCAAGCCCCGGCGGATCGGCACCGCCGTGGTGCAGATCCTGATCGACGCGATCGAGGGCCTCGACGGCAGCTGCCCCGTCGAGCAGGTCATACCGACCGACCTGATCGTGCGCACCTCCTCCCAGCGCCGCTCCCCGCGGACGACGGTCAGCCCGCCGCGTGGCCCGGCCGGCGACTAGGGCGCGGCGGGCGGGGCGTACCGGCACGCTCCGGGCGCCTGCTCCGCCGTGGAAAAAACAGGGCGATCCCGGGAGGAAACCATCGTGAACGCCGAGCTTCGCGTGATTGATCACCCCCGGGTGCGTCACAACCCGAGAGCGGCGTTCCTATGATGGGCGCACGACACCGCGGACCGCCGTCGACCAGGCAAGGGTCCGACAGGTGCACGGCGGCGCAACGGTGGAGGGGTCGATGACTCAGGGGGCCAGTCAGGGACCCATGGTGTGGACCATGGCGACACAACCTCCGGCGTCCGTTCCGCCGCCCGGAGCGCCCTCCGGCCCGCCGGCCGGGCAGCCGCTCGACGCGCCGGCCGCGCCCCCGGTGGTGCCCCCGGCCGCACCCCCGTTGCAGTTGCCGGAGGAGTACACCCCGACCGCCCGCGACCTGCCGGTCATCGGCCGTACGGACACCCTCGTCGACCACCCGTCCGTGGTGCCGGTCCCGGAACCGGGCCCCGCCCCCGACGGCCTGGGCCCGCTGTACGTCGTCGGCGACGTCCACGGCTACTACGACGAACTACGCGCCGCGCTGGAGGCCGAGGGGCTGATCGACGCCGACGGCACCTGGGCGGCGGGCAACGCCCGGCTCTGGTTCCTCGGCGACTTCACCGACCGCGGCCCGGACGGCATCGGCGTCATCGACCTGGTCATGCAGCTCTCCGCCGAGGCCGCGGCGGCCGGCGGCTACTGCAAGGCCCTGATGGGCAACCACGAGCTGCTGCTCCTGGGTGCCAAGCGGTTCGGCGACACCCCCGTACAGTCCGGCGCGGGCACCGCCTCCTTCCAGGCGGCCTGGCTCCTCAACGGCGGACAGAAGACCGACATGGACCGGCTGCAGGACCACCACCTCCAGTGGATGGCCCGCCTGGACGCCGTGATGGAGGAGGACGGGCATCTGCTCGTGCACTCCGACACCACCGCCTACCTCGAATACGGGGACTCCATCGAGGCGGTCAACGACACCGTCCACGAGGTGCTGACGCGCAGCGACGCCGACGAAGTCTGGGACCTCTTCCGGAAGTTCACCAAGCGGTTCGCCTTCCGCGACGAGGCCGCCGGCGCACAGGCGGTCCGCGAACTGCTCGACGCCTACGGCGGCCACCGCGTCGTACACGGCCACAGCCCGATCCCGTATCTGCTGGGCGAGGTCGGCGCGGAGGACGGCGAAGGGGAGGGGATCGCGGTGGACGGTCCGCACGTCTACGCGGACGGCCTGGCGATCGCGATGGACGGCGGTATCACGATGGCCGGAAAGCTGCTGGTCTGCCAACTCCCCCTGGTGGGGTGACACTTCGACGGGCGTCCGGGATCCGCCCGGTCGGGTGATCTGACAGGACGGAATCCGGTCGCGGCATCTCGCAAATTCCGCAAACTCTCTGTCACCCCGCGCCGGAGGCGCTCTACCATCGGTCTATCCGTAGCAGGCTCTCCTCCGTTTCCGCCCGGCGCCCGGCTCTGGCCGGCCCGTACGGCCCTACGGAGCATCGGGGGATCCACATGAACAGCGCTCCGCACCTGCTCAACGAGGACCGCGCGGACTTCGCGCGCCTCCTCGATGAGGCGCTGCGTACCGCCGCCCACGAACCGGACGACCGCACCGCCGGCACCGAAAACCGGCTCAGCACCGAGCAGTTGCGCACCATGGCGCTCAGCGCGACCAGCGCGATCGCCGCCTGCGCGACGGCCGAATACCAGCGCTACATACAGCTGCGCACCGCCCTGCGCGCCCCGGCGCCCACCGGGACGGGCACCGGCGGGGGCGGTCCGTCAGCGGACCAGACCTCTGACGAGCGGCTCGGACCGGCCACCGCGGACTGCGACCCGGACGCCGGCGCGGCCGGCTTCGGGCTTGCCGCGATGGCCACCGTCCTCATCCCGGTGCTCGCCGGGATCGCGGCCATCCTCTTCCTCGTCATCGGCTATGTGCTGCGCGCCGTCGACCCGGATCCAGCCGTCTCCCGGCCGCTGGTCAGCGTCGGCTGGGTCTTCGCGGCGCTGGCCGCCGCGGGCGCGCTGGTCGGGATGGGCTGCGTGGTCGTCACCGCGCTGCGCAACGGCGTCTCCCGGGACACCGCGGCCGAGGAGCGGGCCGCCGAGCTGGCCAGCGCCCGCGAAGCCTGGCGGCAGGCGCTCCTGGACCGCGGGCTGCTGCCCTTCCTCCGGGAGGCGCTGGCCGACCCGTCGGCCGACCCCGCGGACGATCCGGTGCGCTACGTCCCCCGCCCCGTCCCGGCGCCCGAGCGCCGTACCCCCACCCTCGGCTACACCCGCCCGCGGTTCTCCAGCCCCGACGCCGGCACCTCCCCCTACCGTCCGCGCTACTCCAGCCCGGACTACGGGGGCTCGGAGGACCAACCGGAGTAGGGGAGACCGGCCGGAGCAGGGGGAGCCGCGGGGCGGACTCGCCGCCCGGCAGGCCGGCACCCGGAGCCCGGAGGCGCACCGACCGCGCGTTCCCGGGCTCCGGCGGTGCCCGCACAAGCAAGGCCGCTGAGGGCCCTGAGGCATAAGGGTGACCACACCCGACGACCGATTAGTTAATCCGATGATCAGGGAACCTCTCTCCACTCATGGCTCCCGTGACCGAGTGACGCCAGTTGGCGACACGTTCCGCTATGGAGAGGTACACCCGTGACGCGTCTGTGCCATATCGCGACCATCGCAGCAGCCGGCGCGCTGCTCACTCTCGGATTCATCGTCCCCGCCACCCCCGCCCGGGCGGATACCCCCGGCGTCCCCTCCCTCCAGCTCCCCGACCGCCTCCCGCCCCTCCCCCTCGTCGGCGATGTCTTCCGCCTCGGGGTGGTCTGAAGCCGTGCCGTCTCAGGGCGTGTCCGATGGTCATGCCCTAGATCCTTCTCACGTCATCCGCCGTGATGCGTAGTTGAGCCACGTCACGGTGGTCGTCTACGACGCACACGACAAGCACCGCCCGGGAAGCGCATGCCCCGGGCGGCGCTTGTTCGGCCTCGCCCGGCGTCAGGAGTCGGCAAGCGGCAGGTAGACCCTGTTCCCCGCGGCCGCGAACTCCTTGGACTTCTCCAGCATGCCGGCACGGACCTCCTCGGGGGTCGCGCCCTCCGCACCGCCGAACTGCTCCGTGATGCTTCGACTGATCTTCATCGAGCAGAACTTCGGCCCGCACATCGAGCAGAAGTGGGCCGTCTTGGCCGGCTCCGCGGGCAGCGTCTCGTCGTGGAAGGCGCGGGCGGTGTCCGGGTCGAGGGCCAGGTTGAACTGGTCCTCCCAGCGGAACTCGAAGCGGGCGTCGGAGAGCGCGTCGTCCCATTCCTGGGCGCCCGGGTGCCCCTTGGCGAGGTCCGCCGCATGGGCCGCGATCTTGTACGTGATGACGCCGGTCTTGACGTCGTCGCGGTCCGGGAGGCCCAGGTGCTCCTTGGGCGTGACGTAGCAGAGCATCGCGGTGCCCCACCAGGCGATCATCGCGGCGCCGATGCCGGAGGTGATGTGGTCGTAGGCGGGGGCGATATCCGTGGTGAGCGGGCCGAGCGTGTAGAACGGGGCCTCCTCGCAGATCTCCTGCTGGAGGTCGATGTTCTCCTTGATCTTGTGCATCGGGACATGGCCCGGGCCCTCGATCATGGTCTGCACGCCGTGCCGCTTGGCGATGGTGTTCAGCTCGCCCAGGGTCCGCAACTCGGCGAACTGCGCCTCGTCGTTGGCGTCCGCGATGGAGCCGGGACGCAGACCGTCGCCGAGCGAGAAGGTGACGTCGTAGGAGGCGAGGATCTCGCAGAGCTCCTCGAAGTTGGTGTAGAGGAACGACTCCTGATGGTGCGCCAGGCACCAGGCCGCCATGATCGAACCGCCGCGGGAGACGATGCCGGTCTTGCGGTTGGCGGTGAGCGGGACGTACCGGAGCAGCACACCGGCGTGCACCGTCATGTAGTCGACGCCCTGTTCGGCCTGCTCGATGACGGTGTCCTTGTAGATCTCCCAGGTCAACTCCTCGGCCCTGCCGTCGACCTTCTCCAGCGCCTGGTAGAGGGGGACGGTGCCGATCGGGACGGGGGAGTTGCGCAGCACCCACTCGCGGGTGGTGTGGATGTTGCGGCCGGTGGAGAGGTCCATGACCGTGTCGGCACCCCAGCGGGTCGCCCAGGTCATCTTCTCCACCTCCTCCTCGATCGAGGAAGTGACCGCGGAATTACCGATGTTGGCGTTCACCTTCACCAGGAAGTTCTTGCCGATGATCATCGGCTCGATCTCCGGGTGGTTGATGTTGGCCGGCAGCACCGCGCGGCCGGCCGCGATCTCGTCCCGCACGAACTCCGGGGAGACGTTCTCGCGGACGGCGACGTACTCCATCTCCGCGGTGATCTCGCCGCGCTGGGCGTAGGCGAGCTGGGTGACCGCGGCGCCGCCCCGGCCGCGGCGCGGCTGACGCGGACGGCCGGGGAAGACGGCGTCGAGGTTCCGGAGGCCACCGCGCGGTGAGGTGTGCTTGATCCCGTCGTCCTCGGGACGCATCGGGCGGCCCGCGTACTCCTCGGTGTCGCCCCGGGCGATGATCCAGTTCTCCCGCAGCGGCGCCAGACCGCGGCGGACGTCGGTTTCGATCTGAGGGTCGGTGTACGGCCCGGACGTGTCGTAGAGCGTCACGTCCTTGCCGTTGGTGAGGTGCACCCGCCGGACCGGGACCCGGAGGTCCGGGCGCGATCCGGAGACATAGCCCTTGTGCCAGCCGATCTGCGGCTTTTCGCCGTCGGCCGAGCCGTTTTCAGGCGTGCGTGCATCCTGCAGAGTCATAAAGACTCAACTCCCTACGCCGGCATTACCCGGTAACAGGTTCGGCGGTCGACGCAGCGGCTTCCGTCGTGCGATGTTTCACGTGAAACACCGCCGGGACGGAGGTCAGCGCCCTCTCAGCCCGGTGCTCCGAGCTCCCGCGATTGCAAAGGTGGCACCACGGTAGCGGCCGGGGCCGAGGTGTGAACAGGGGGCCCACCGCTTCTGCGCTTCTTGCGATGATCGGGCGGTGAGCCCTCCCGACGCCCCGCCTCCCGACGCCCCCGCGCACTCGCATGCGCACACGCACGCGCACGCGCACAGCCATGGGCCGGCCGCGCCCGTCTCCCGGCATCTGCGCAAGGTCATCGCCGCCGTCCTGATCCCGTTCGCGGCCGCGGTGGCGGTCGGTCTGATCGTGCTGTGGCCCGGTGGCGCGCCACCGCACAAGCCGTCCGGTGTGGGCTTCGACCAGCCCACGGAGCAGGCCCGGATCGTCAAGGTCGAGGAGGTGGACTGCGCGGCGGTGCATGCCGAGCAGCAGCCGCAGCCCACCGGGCCCGGAGGCGGGCCGCCGGCCGGGGGAGCGGCCCGGGGCAAGCCCTGCCAGCAGGCGACGGTCGAGGTCACCACCGGGAAGAACACCGGCCGCACCTTCCGGACGGTGGTGACGCCGGACTCCCTGCGGCAGTACACGACCGGGCAGAGCGTGGTCGTCTCCTACGCCCCCAAGGCGCCCAAGGATCTGCAGTACGCGGTCACGGACGTCGACCGCACCGTGCCGATGTGGGTACTGGCCGCGATCTTCGCCTTTGCGGTGGTGATCGTCGGGCGGCTGCGCGGGGTGCTGGCCCTGGTGGCGCTGGTGGCCAGCTTCGGGGTGCTGACGCTGTTCATCCTCCCGGCTATCCTCCACGGCTCCGATCCGCTACTGGTCGCGGTGGTCGGCGGCAGCGCGATCATGCTGATCGCGCTCTACATGTGCCACGGGCTGACGGCCCGTACGTCCGTGGCGGTGCTCGGCACCCTCGCCTCGCTGCTGCTCATCGGGCTGCTGGGCTCGGTGTTCACCGACTGGGCACTGCTCACCGGCAACACGGACGACACCACCGGTCTGGTGCACGGGCTGTACCCGGACATCGAGATCCGCGGTCTGCTGCTAGCGGGGATCATCATCGGCTCACTGGGGGTGCTCGACGATGTGACGGTGACCCAGACGGCAGCGGTCTGGGAGCTGAAGGAAGCCGATCCGACGGCGGGTTGGCGCAAGCTGTACGGCGCGGCGATGCGCATCGGGCGGGACCACATCGCGTCCGTGGTGAACACCCTCGTCATGGCCTACGCGGGCGCCGCGCTGCCGCTGCTTCTGCTGTTCTCCATCGCGCAGAGCAGCGTCGCCACGGTGGCCGGCAGCGAGGTGGTCGCGGAGGAGATCGTCCGCACCCTCGTGGGCAGCATCGGGCTGGTCGCCTCGGTGCCGGTGACCACGCTGCTGGCTGCCCTGGTGGTCGCGGCGGACCGCCCGGTACCGGGTGAGGCGGGGCGGGTGCCCGCCGCCAGTGGACGAGGGGGCCGGCGCGCGGCGCACGGGCACCGCCGTAAGCGCTGAGCACACGGGCGGGCAGCACGAGGGAACGGCTGACCGGGTGGGGCGGGTGGTCCGGGGGGTGGGTGAACTGGCTGGTGTGCAGCGGGTGTTGGGGCGACAGGGCAGGGGCGCCCGGCGGCTGCCGGACGGCGCGGGCGGGGCGGGCGGGGGGGAACTCGGCCGTCAGCGATCGGCCGTCAGCCGTCGGCCGGTGACGGGTGGCCAGTGACCGGTAGGGTCAGCCGGCCGGGGCCTCCGTCAGGATCCGGTCCAGCGCGGCCTCCAGGGTGTCGCAGACCTCCTCCTTGCCGAGCGGAACGATCCGGTCGGTGCGGTCCAGGAAGGCGATCAGCGGCGGCGCACTGGCGCGGAACAGGGCCCGCTCGGCACCGACCTGGAGGCTGATGTGGACATCGCTGAGGTGGTCGGGGGAGGTCGGCTCGACCCGGACGTCACCCTCGCCGGCCGGCTTGCTCAGCCCGTCCAGCAGCAACTCACGGCCGAACACCCAGGTCACGGGCGCATCGCCGGGAAGGTCGAAGGTGAGCCGGACGGCGTAGGGGTCGGCGCTGTCGAAATCCAGCTCCACCGGAATCCGGAAGGCGAGTTCCTCCGAGACGAGGAAGCTCATGATCACTTCTGCCTGAACCGTGTCGTTCATCAACCACTGCCCCGCACTTGATCGGAGATGGCCGGGAATCATCCCCGGAAGCCCTGTTGACGCCATCGTCGGTCACAGGCAGGCAGATCACAAGGAGTGAGTTTTCAGATACTGATAGAGAAGGCGAGTGTCGTTAGTACCGCCTCCGCCATTTTCCGTAGTCGAGCCGTAACTGCCTGCAATCGATGCACTTCCTCAGCAGGCAGGGACACCGCCAGCGTGGCCACGGCCGACCCGACCCGGATGGGGATCGCCGCGCAGATCGTGCCAAGGGCATATTCCTGCCGGTCGTAGGCGACCTGTCCGCGACGCACCGTAGCCAGCCGATGGAGCAGATTCCCTCGGAAGGCACCGAGAAAGGCGTCATCGCCTGCACGGGATACCGGGCGGGATGTTCCTTGCGGGTGGCCTCGTCGAGCTGCGCCAGGAGGCACTGACCTATGGCGTGGGCATGGGCGGTGGAGCGGAAGTCGGCCCACTCCTCGACCGGCGGCCGGGCCGGGTCGTCGGTCGTCGCGACCACCTCCACCTCGCCCTCGCGGTAGACGGCGACGTAGACGGCCGCGCCCGGTTCGCGGCCCGCCACGGCGAGTACGTCGGCCGGCTGACGGCGCTGCCGCCACCGGGCCCCGGCCCGGCCGACCGACTCGGCCCCTTCGCTGATCACGAAGACGCCGCTCTCCCGGCGCAGATAGCCCTCGCGGGTCAGCGTCCGCAGCAGGTGGTAGGTGGTGGGAAGCGGCAACCGGGTCTCCCGGGCCAGTTGCTTGGCGGGCGCTCCCGCGACCGCGCGCCCCCAGAACGTCCCGCCCGACGCCCGGCCCGATCACCCGTGGTTTCCGGAACGTCAACATCCGGAAGACGCCTGCGCCGGCACCGTAACCCCCGGTGGTCCGGACGGAAGCCGAAGAAAGTCGAACTCCGGGAGAGCACCGGTGCCTTTGGGAACTCCCCGCGGGGGCCGCTTTCCGATTCCCGTTCGATGCCCCGCGACGGGAGTGTCGGCAGGGCGCGGAACGCCGGACGCCCCGCTCCCGGGCGGGGGCAGGGCGTCTTCGGACGGTGCGGATCGGACAGTACCGGTCGGTCGGAGGCTCGGCCTACCAGTCGCTCTTCGACGAGGACGAGGAGCCGGAACCGGTGAACCTCCGCACGAGGTAGATGACACCGGCGATCAGGGCCGCCGCGATCAGCACCTTGAAGAGCAGGCTGATCAGGACGCCGACCGCGGTGGCGATCAGTCCGCCGAAGACGACGATGAGGATGACGGGCACCACGACCCAGACGACCCACCACGGAAGCCCTGCGAGTATCCCCTTACCAGCCACTGCTCTGCCCTGCTTTCTGTCTGTCGCGCTCTTGTCGGTCTCTGCCGCTCCGGTGGCACCGTCCGCGTACCGCGTCCATCGCGCCGCGTCTCCGGTCCCCCTGTACACCAACGATGCTAGGGCGCCGAAGGCCGCGGCGGGGGCCCGACAGCCCGGGCTCACCCCTGAGCCGACCCTTACGGGTTCCGGGGGCGGGCCTCAGCTCTCAGGCGGAGAGAACACCACCACGACCCGGAGGTCCTCGCTGATGTGGTGGAACTTGTGGGGCACACCGGCGGGCACGTAGACCACGCTGCCGCGGGCCACCGACTCCGTCTCCGTCCCCACCGTGATCGCCCCGCGGCCGCTCACCACCAGATACACCTCGTCCTGCTGGTGCGGCTGCTGCGGGTCGACGCTCCCGGCGTCCAGCGCGTACAGCCCCACCGACATGGTGCGTTCCCGGAGGAACTGCAGATACGCGCCCTCGTTCGCGACCCGTTCCGCTTCCAGTTCATCCAGTCGGAAAGCCTTCATCCCGTTCGCACCTCTCCCCGGTCACCAGTCGTCTGCGACGATCTCACCATGAAGCATTTCCTGGTCAAGACGCTCGCCAATGCCGCGGCCCTGGCCGTGTCCATCTGGCTCCTGAACGGCATCACGCTCACCGGTGAGAACACCGGCCGCAAGGTGCTCACCCTGATCCTGGTCGCGCTGATCTTCGGGCTGGTGAACTTCCTGGTCAAGCCCGTGGTCAAGGTGCTCTCCTTCCCCCTGTTCCTGCTCACCCTCGGCCTGATCACGCTGGTCGTGAACGCGCTGATGCTGCTGCTGACCTCCTGGCTCGCCGGCAAGGCCGACCTCGCCTTCCACGTGGACGGCTTCTGGACGGCAGTGGTCGGCGGCGTGATCATCTCCATCGTCTCGTGGGCGATGCACATGGTCCTGCCCGACAAGGACTGACACGTGACCGCCCGCTACCGCGTCTGCTTCGTCTGCACCGGCAACATATGCCGCTCGCCGATGGCCGAGTCCGTCTTCCGCGCCCGGGTCACCGAGGACGGACTCGACGCCCTGGTCGAGATCGACAGCGCCGGCACCGGCGGCTGGCACGAGGGCGACGGAGCCGACCCCCGCACCGTCGCCGTCCTGCGCGCCGGCGGCTACCCGACCGCGCACACCGCCCGCCGGTTCCGCGCCTCCTGGTTCGCCCGCCGCGACCTGGTCATCGCGCTCGACGCGGGCCATCTGCGCGAACTCCGCCGGCTGGCCCCGACGCCCGAGGACGCCGCCAAGGTCCGGCTGCTGCGCGCGTACAACTGCGGCACCGGACCGGCCGCGGACCCCGCCGAGCTCGATGTGCCGGACCCGTACTACGGCGGCTTCGCCGGCTTCGAGGAGTGTCTGGAGATGATCGAGGCGGCCTGCGACGGCCTCCTGGAGGCGGTCCGCGCCGAGGTCACCTCCGACGCGCCCGGCCCCGCCGAGCCTCGGCCGGGCCTGCACCGCCCCCACCACAAGGAGAGCGCATGACCGGCGACGGCACCCGTGCGGTGCGGGCCGGGCTGCCGGAACCGGAAGCCCATGAACCGGCCCTTCCCGGACCGGTCTTCGCCGCCCACTACCACCTCCCTGGCGAGGCCACCGGCCCGTACACCTACGGCCGCGACACCAACCCCACCTGGAGCCGGCTGGAAGCCGCCATCGGCGAGCTGGAGTCGCCGGACGAGCCCGCGCACACCGTCGCCTTCGCCTCCGGGATGGCAGCCATCACCGCCGTGCTCTTCTCCCAACTGCGCGCCGGCGACGCGGTGGTGCTGCCGCACGACGGCTATCAGCTACTGCCCGCCGTCCGCACCCGGCTGGAGAGCTACGGCATCGAGGTCCGCACCGCCCGCCTGTCTCCCGACCACCGCCCCTCAACGAGTGCTCCGCACACCCCTGTTGATGCCGCCGGTGACGCCCAGCTCGACCACCTCGACGGCGCCCGGATGCTGTGGCTCGAAACGCCCTCCAATCCTGGCCTCGACGTCTGCGACATCCGGCGGCTGGCCGACGCGGCACACGCCCGCGGTGCGCTGGTCGCCGTGGACAACACCCTCGCGACCCCGCTCGGCCAGCGCCCGCTGGACCTGGGCGCGGACTTCTCGGTCGCCAGCGGCACCAAGGCGCTGACCGGCCACGGCGATGTCCTGCTGGGCTACGTCACCACCCGGGACGCGGCGCTGGCCGACGGCGTCCGCCTGTGGCGCAAGACGGTCGGCGCGATCCCCGGCCCCATGGAGAGCTGGCTCGCCCACCGTTCGCTGGCCACCCTGGCGCTGCGCGTCCGCCAGCAGGCGGAGGGGGCGCTGGCGCTGGCCGCCGCGCTGGCCGAACGCCCCGAGGTGACCGGGCTGCGCCACCCCGGCCTGCCGTCGGACCCGTCGCATGCGCTCGCCGTCCGGCAGATGCGCCCCGGCCGCTTCGGCTGTGTGGTGTCCTTCGTCCTCCCGGACAAGGCGTATGCGGAGCGGTTCCTGGCCGCGCTGACGCTGGTGGACGACGCGACCAGCTTCGGCGGCGTACGGTCCACGGCCGAACGGCGCGCCCGCTGGGGCGGCGACGACGTGCCGGAGGGCTTCATCCGCTTCTCCGTCGGCATCGAGGAGCCGGCGGATCTGATCGCCGATGTCCTGCGCGCGCTGGACGCGGCGAAGCCGTAACCCCCGGCCGCGTGCGGCACCTCCGCGCCGCGGAAACGGCCGGCAGGGTATCCCCCCTCGTCACCCTGCCGGCCGGCGGTTCCCGTGAGTCCGGTCCGGACGTTTCACGGACCGATGTTTCACGTGAAACGAACCGCTTCAACAAGGCTAGTTGACTCAGCGTCAGTGTCCAATCACGCTAGCGACACAGCCCTATCGACAAATTTATAGTTGGCCCGCGACCAGGCTTCCGAGGGGCCGCAGGAGGTACGCGATGGATCTGGCGCTGCTGCGTACCTTCGTCACGGTCCACCGGGCCGGCTCGTTCACCCGGGCCGCGGCCCTGCTCGGGCTCTCCCAGCCCGCGGTGACCAGCCAAATACGCACGCTGGAACGCCGGTTGGGCCGCCCCCTCTTCGTCCGCTGCGCCCGCGGCGTCACCGCCACCACCTTCGGCGACGAGCTCGCCCACAAGGTCGCGCCCCATCTCGACGCCCTCACCGAGATCACCGAGGCCGGCCTGGACCAGGACTCCCCGATCCGCACGCTCCATCTCGGCGGCCCCCCGGAGTTCACCGCCGAACGCGCCTTACCCGCGCTGAGCCCGCTGATCACCCAGGGCCTGTCCATACGCACCGCCTTCGGTGACGCCGACGAGCTGCTGAACGGCCTGGCCGCCGGCCGCCACGACCTGACCGTCACCACCACCCGGCCGCGCGGCGGGCTGCTCACCGCCACCCCGCTGTGCGACGAGGAACACGTACTGGTCGCCGCGCCCCACTGGCTGGCCCGCCTGGGCGGCTCCGGTGCCCTCCGGGACCGCGGCGTCCGGGTACTCGACCCGGTCCCGCTGGTCGAGGTCCACGAGAGCCTGCCGTTGATCGCCCGCTACTGGGCCGCCGTCTTCGACGCCAAGCCCACCGCCTCCGCCACGGTCGTCACCGGCGACCTGCGGGCGGTGCTGTCCTGCGTCACGGCAGGCGCGGGACTGGCGGTGCTGCCCCGCTACCTGTGCGCCGAGGCGCTGGAGCGCGGTGCGGTGGTCGCCCTGCTCGACCCCCCGGTGCCCCCGCTGCGCACCTACTTCCTGGCCGTACGGACCGGGACGCTGGGGCTGCCGCACATCGCGCGGGCTCATGAGTGGCTGCTGCGCACCGCGGCAGGCTGGTGACGTAAGCGCTGGGACAGGGGTTTCATCAGGCCGTGACCGCGGCATCTGTCCCCTATGACCGTACGGCCAGTCGTCAAACGCACCGCCCGCGCGATCCTGCTCGACGGAGAGGATCTCGTCCTGATCAAGCGCACCAAGCCGGGCCGGGCCCCGTACTGGATCACTCCGGGCGGCGGCGTGGAGCCGGGGGACGCCACGGTCATCGAGGCCCTCCACCGCGAGTTGGACGAGGAGCTGGGCGCCAAGATCACCGATGTGGTGCCGGTCTTCGTCGACACCGTCGAGCACCTCACCGACGGCGGGGTGGACGGCGTCAAGGTGCAGCACTTCTTCGTCTGCCGGCTGGACTCGATGGATCCGTCCCGCCGGCACGGCCCCGAGGTCGAGGAGCCGTGCGGCGAGTACGAGATCGTGCGGGTGCCGTTCACCCGGGTCGGGATCGCCTCGGTCGAGGTCGTCCCGCTGTCGCTGCGGCACTACCTGGACGGCAACATCGAGGGCGTGCGCGCGATGCACGCCCCCGACCTGGGCTGAAAGCCCCGGCTCAGCCGTCGCGCCGGCCGAACCAGCCGCGGAACTCCGCGGCGTCCTCGGCGGCGCGCCGCGGCCGGGCCCGCGCCAGCACCTGCTCGACCCGGTCGAGGAACTCCCCGTTGAGCTCCGCCGCCACGGTGTCCTCCGCGCGGCGCCGCTGACCGGGCACCGGCGCCGGTTCGGCCCCGTACCCGTGCTGCGGTGTGTCCTCGTGCAGCCCGCCGCGCAGATGCTCGTTGGTGTGCCGGGGGCGCCGGAAGGGCTGCCGCTGCGCCGCCTCGGCGGCCGCCCCGAAGAAGTCGCCGCCCTTGCGCTTGAAGTCGTCGCTGCCCCAGGCCCGGGCGCTGCGCTCGTTCGCCGGCACCTTCTGCAGATGCGGGATGTGCTTGGAGCAGTGGACGTACGCCTCCTCGACCTCGACCGCCACCCACAGCTGGGCCCGCCGCCCGGGCACCGGGTCCACCGGCAGGCCCGGGTAGTAGGCCCGCATCTCCTCGTCCAGCACCACCCGGGCCCGGCCGTTGATGTGCAGCCCGATCCGGTCGCGGGTGAAGTCGATCATGAGGATGCCGAGCCGGGGGTTCTCGGAGAGGTTGCCGACGGACGCCATGACGCCGTTGCCGCGGTACTCCGGGTACGCCAGCAGCCGGTCGCCCAGCACCTGTACGAACCCGGTCGGCCCGGCGCGGAAGGTGGAGTCGCACTCGCCGTGCCGGTCCGCCGTGGCCAGGAAGAACATCTCCTGGCGGGCGACGAACTCCCGCATCCGCACATTGAGGTGGTCCAGGACCTGGTCCGCGTAGAAGCGGTCGGCGCGCCCGGTCGTCCCGAGTCTCTGCTGCACCAGGTGCTCACCGTCGCTCCCGGGCCGCTCCGCCGGCAGGTGCAGGCCCCGGCCCTCCCTCGTCAGGCCGTATTCGCCTTCTGCTGCCAAGACTTCAGTCTCCCGTCGATACCAGCTCTTCGATGGAGTCGTGCCGTATCCGCTCGGCCGGGACACCGACTCCCATCAGGGCCTCCACACCGCTGCGGATCAGCCCCGGCGGACCCGACAGGTACGCGTCGCATTCCCGGTACGGGCCGTACTTCCGGACCGCGTCGGGGAGTTGGCCGGTCATCGTGCCGGGTCCGCCCCGGTCGCCCGGACCGACGGCGACGACCGGGCGGACGGTGAGCCAGGGATGGGTCTGCTCCAGCCGCAGCATGGTGTCGATGTCGTACAGGTCGTGGTCGCTGCGGGCCCCGTAGAAGACGTCCACCGGGCGCCGGGTGCCGTGGTCCGCGACGTCCTCGATCAGCGCCTTGATCGGCGCGATGCCGGTGCCGCCGCCGACACACAGCAGACCGTTCCCGGCGGAGTGGTCGACGGTCATCGACCCGGCCGGCGCGCCGAGGCGCAGCTCGTCGCCGGGCCGGGCGCGGTGCACCAGCGCGTTGGAGACCCAGCCGGCCGGAACCGCCTTCACATGGAAGGAGAGCAGGCCGTCGGAACGGGGGGCGGAGGCGAAGGAGTAGTGCCGCCAGACCCGCGGCCACCACGGGGTCTCCAGGCTGGTGTACTGGCCGGCGCGGAACGGGTACGGGTGGTCGGGGCGGACCGTCACCACCGCGGTGTCGGAGGTGCGCAGCTCGTGCGAGACGACCTCGGCCTGCCACCAGGCCGGGGCGACGGCCGCGTTCTCCGACGCCGCGTCGATCATGATCTGGGAGATCCGGGTGTACGCGCGCACCCACGCGTCCTCGGTTTCCCAGCCCCAACTGGACGTGGCATAACGGGCCAGCGCGCTCATCAGGCACTCGCCGACCGCCGGGTAGTGGTCGGACCGGGTGCCGTACTTCCGGTGTCCGAGGCCGAGTTGGGCGAGGTACGGGCCGAGCACCTCGGCGTTGTCGACGTGCTGCGCGGCGGTGAGCAGCGCCTTGAAGAGCCGGTCGCGCTGGACGTCCATCGAGGCGGGGAACAGCGCCCGCAGATCGGGGTGCTGGACGAAGAGCAGCGCGTAGAAGTACGAGGTGACCCGGTCGGCCACGGGCTCGATCTCGGCCAGGGTGCGGCGGATGAGCACCGCATCGGGAGAGGCCGCCGCCTCGGCCGGGCCGGATGCTGTCAGCGCGGCGAGCGAGGCCGCCGGGGCGGGCGGTGCGGGCGGTGTCTTGGCTGCCGGAGGCGCGGGCGATGCGGGGGAGGCTGTGGGGCCGGAGGGAGCGGAAGGGGCAGAAGGACCGGACGGAGCGGAGTCGACGGGCGCGGTGGGCGGTACGGGAAGGCCGAGGGCGTCGAACGGGGTGCGCGCGGCCGGCTCGTGGACCGGTTCCGGCTCGGTGCCGGCCTGGGGGGCGGTGGGCTGCGGGGCGGCGGGCGCGGGCCGCTCGGTGGGGCCGGCGCCGGACCGGCCGAGCGCCTCCTGCCCCGGCTGCGGGCCCTGCCGCGGCACCCGTCGCGGCTCGCGCTCGTGCTCGTGCTCGCGCTCCCGTTCGGCGGCGGTGCCCACCGGGCGTATCGGGTTGACGGGGCGGCTGGGTATCCGGTCCGTTTCGGCAAGCCCGGCCGGTTCGTCAGGTTCGCCCTGCGGCGCCCGCCGCACGTCCTGGCCGTCGTTCCGCTCCTGCTGATCTCCGGAGGATTTCTTCGCGGACGGAGTGAACCAACCCCACTCGCCGCTGCTGCCGCCAGAAGAGCCGCTATCGGCCGACGTGGTGGTCGGAGCGTCCATGGTCTGCCTCGCCTCGAACGTCTTTCGTTGCCTTTGGCGTTCCGCTGGCCGGAACTGCCCGGAATTCCCCCGCCCTGCCCGGGATTCTCAATCGACGCAAGCGATCCCGGCAACATCCCTTAAAGCGGACACATCTCACTTCCTTATGGCAGATGCCGCAGATGTCGTTCCGTCAGCATGGCACCCGCTCCACCGCACCGGACAAAATGCCGGAAGTCCGGGCGCCCGGGGCCGCTTCCCGCTAGGCTGCCGAGCTTTGCCCCAACCGTCCACGCGCCCGCGGAGACCCGCTCCCCGCCAAGCAGGACTCGACCTTACCGGGAGTAGTTGAAACCACAAGACCCGATCCCGGAACACTCGGCACGCCCCCGCCAATAACCGTGATCCTTCCCGCAGACGGCAAATTCCGGGTACACAGCGGACGAATCCACCGCGAAAAACGGCTGGTCACCGAATTACTCGCCGGTACGCACCAGTTCGTATGCCTCGCGCAGATCACGCCCCGTATACGCGTATTTGGCCAGACCGCTGACATGGTGATCCGCATTTACCGCCACCGACTCCCGTACCACCGCGAAGAGTTCGGAGTCCGACATCGAGTCGCCGTACGCCACGCAGTCGTCCCGGGTCAGCCCGTACCGCGCACAGAGTTCGTCCGTGATCCGCACCTTCGCCGACGACGAGAGGATGCCGGCCGGTTCCAGCGGCTCCCGCAGGGGCACCGCGGGCCAGCGGGAGCCGTGCGCGGTGTCGACGCCCCACGCCAGCAGCCGTTCGACGAAGAATCCCGGCGAAAGGGAAATCACGGCACACCGTTCGCCGCGCGCCCGGATGTCGGCCCATACATCCCGGATGCCGGCCAGCCAGGGCGCGCCCTCGAAGGCCGCCGCCACCTGAGCCTCGGTCAGCTCCGCGGCCCACAGCGCACAGGCCCGCTGTGCGAAGCCCGCCGGGGTCAGCGCCCCGGCCGCGAACTCCCGCTCCAGCTCCGCGATTTCCCGGTCCAGCCCCAGCTGCCGGGAGATCTCGACGGCGGCCGCGGAGCCGTGGAGCAGGGTTCCGTCCATGTCGAACAGATGCAGCTTGCTCATGGGGGGAGCCTAGGGCGTGCCCGGTGGACGGGTGGGCCGGATCACCGGCTTCACGGCCGGTTCGGCGGCGGCCGCCGCGGGCGCCTACCGGGCGATGCGGATCCTCAGGGACTACCTGGTGCTCCCGGTGGCGCCAGCCTCCCTGGCCGGCGGTGTCCTGCCCGCCCTCGGTACCCACTGGGGGCCGGCCCGTCACCGCTGGGTCGTCACCAAGTTCTGGCTGACGCTCGCGGCCGTCGGGCTGACCGTGTGCGTCCTCCGTCCCGGTGTCGCCGGACTCGCCGCGGCGGCCGCCGCCGGCCGGCCGGGGCACGAGAACGGGCGAGCGTCCCGCCCTGAGCGGTCCCGGTGGTGGGCCGCCGACGTGCGGCCCATCGGGACGCGCATCCGGAACGCTCAGCTCCGCGCCGCCGGAACGTGCGCTTCGTTCGCCACGACCGGACCGCCCGCGGCCACCACCTGGCCACGGCCCGGCTGCCGGCGCTCCAGGAAGGAGGCCAGCACCGCGACGCCCAGCGCCGCCACCGTCATCAGCGCGCCCACCCAGTTCGGCGCGGTCAGGCCCATCCCGGCCGAGATCACCAGGCCGCCGAGCCATGCGGCCAGCGCGTTGCCGAAGTTGAAGGCCGCGATGTTGCCGGCCGAGGCCAGCGTGGGCGCGGCGGCCGCATGGTCGAGCACCCGCTTCTGCAGCGGCGGCACGGTCGCGAAGCCGAAGAAGCCGATCAGCCCGATGGTGACGACCGCGGCGATCTTGTGGTGCGCGGTGTACGTGAACGCCGCCAGCACCACCGCCAGCCCGGTGAGGGACGCGTACAGCATCGGCATCATGGCGCGGTCGGTGAACCGGCCGGAGATCAGGTTCCCGCCGACCATCCCGAGGCCGAAGACCGCGGTCAGCCAGATGACGGAGGACGGCGCGAAGCCGGTGACCTCGGTCATCATCGAGGCGAGGTAGGTGACGGCCGCGAAGACCCCGCCGAAGCCGAGGACGGTCATCAGCATCGCCAGGCCGACCTGCGGATTGCGGAACACCGCCAGCTCGCTGCCGATCCGGGCGGCCGCCCTGGCGCGCTGCGCCGGGACGAGCCTGACGACGCCGAGCAGGCCCAGCACGCCGAGCGCGACGATCGCGTAGAAGGTGGTGCGCCAGCCGAACTGCTGGCTGAGCAGGGTGCCGCCCGGTACGCCCACGACGTTGGCCACGGTCAGACCGCTGAACATCAGCGAGATCGCGGCGGCCCGCTTCTCCGGGGCCACGAGGTCGGCGGCCACCAGCGAGCCGATGCCGAAGAACGCGCCGTGTGTGAAGGCCGCGACCACCCGGCCGGCGAGCACCAGCCCGAAGGTGGGCGCCAGGCCGGTGAGCAGGTTGCCCACGATGAACAGGCCCATCAGCAGCATCAGCATCTGCTTCCGGGTGAAGCGGGTGCCGAGCACGGTCATCAGGGGCGCGCCGACCACCACGCCGAGGGCGTAGACGGTGGTGGCGTAGCCGGCGAGCGGAATGGAGATCCCGAAGTCGGCCGCCATGTCGGGCAGCAGGCCCATGACCGCGAACTCGGTCGTCCCGATTCCGAAGGCCCCGATGGCGAGCGCCAGGAGAGCGAGGGGCATGGCGGATCCTTCCCTTGTTTTCTTGCACCCATCCTTAACCAGCGCTCACAATAATTGCATACGCGCTTTACTTGCAAGCGCGGGCTATTTCGGATGTGCCCTATCCTGGCTCCACGACGCATGAGGAGGTCTGCGATGACGCAGCGCACGCGGGAGACGACCACGACGCGGGAAGCGGCGCCCGGCGGCCTCGCCCAGGGCTGGTGCGCCCTCTCCGCGCTGCACGGCCGCATCGAGTCGCACATCGAGCGCGCCCTCCAGGCCCGGCACGGCCTCAGCGTCCGGGAGTTCTCCGTCATCAACGTGCTCAGCGAGCAGCACGACGGGCCGGGCGGCCACCTCCGGATGCACCAGGTCGCCGACTCGGTCGTGCTCAGCCAGAGCGCCACCACCCGTCTGGTGACCCGGCTGGAGGAGCGCGGGCTGCTCGCCCGCTACCTGTGCCCCGACGACCGGCGCGGCATCTACACCAACGTCACGCCCGACGGCCTGCGCCTCCTCGAAGAGGCCCGGCCCACCCATGACTCCGCGCTGCGCGAGGCCCTCCGGGACGCCGCGCAGCGACCCGAACTGGCGCCGCTGGTGACGGCGGTCGAGACGCTGGGCGCCTCCGCATAACGGGACGGACCGCCACAATCCCCCACGGGCGGCCGGGCGGACCGCCCGTTACCCCTGGGCCGGCCCGGAAACCCGGCATAGGGTCCCACCCATGAGCGATCTTGAGATACGGCGCGCCACCGAGGCCGACCTTCCCGCCATCGTCGCGATGCTGGCCGACGACCCCCTGGGCGCCACCCGCGAGTCCCCCGACGACCTGACGCCCTACCGCGCCGCGTTCGCCGTCCTGGACGCCGACCCCCACCAGCACCTGACCGTCGCCGCACGGGACGGCCGCGTGGTCGGCACGCTCCAGCTCACCGTGGTCCCCGGCCTCTCCCGGCGCGGCGCCACCCGCTCGATCATCGAAGCGGTACGGGTCCATGCCGACGAGCGCGGCGCCGGCCTGGGCACCGAGCTGATCGAGTGGGCGATCGCGGAGTCCCGGCGGCTCGGCTGCGGGCTCGTCCAGCTCACCTCCGACGCCACCCGCGTCGACGCGCACCGCTTCTACGAGCGCCTCGGCTTCGAGGCGTCCCACCTGGGCTTCAAGCGCCGGCTCTGAGGGGCCGCCCGCGGTGGCCGCGGTCGCCGCGGCACGGTCAGCGGCGGTCCGGGGGAGCGGTACGGCGCGCCCGGTGGGCCTTCTGCCGGCAGGCCCCGCCGCAGTACCGCGCGGGCCGCCCGGTACGCGCCGCCGCGAGCGCCGCACCGCACACCCGGCACCGGGTTTCGTTACGCACCGGCGCCACGGCCGGAAGTTTCGTCACGGCCTGGTCGGCACGGAGGCCGTCGAGCATCAGTGTCGTCATCCGGCCCACCGGTACGGCTCCGGAACCGGCGTCCGCCGCCGCGGAGCCCCGCCCGGCCGACCGCCTGCGCTCCATCACCAGACACCCGGTCAGCAGGGCGCGGACATCGTCCAGATCGACGTCTTCCCTTACCGCGCCCGCCTGTTGGGCCCTGGCCAGCAGGACGCCAAGGGCCACCAGAAACTCCAGGTCAGGGCCTTTCTGCTGCCCGTCCGCCGGTGCCCGGCCGTTCTCCCCGGCCGTCTCCAGCGCCTCGCACAGCCCCCGGTTCGGGGCGGCCAGCCGCACCACCGATGCGAGGAAGCGGAAGAACACCCCGCCGGGATCGTCCGCCTCGGCCAAGTCCACCGCCGCGTCGGCCAACAGCCGCAACCGCTCCCTGACCGCTTCCCGGAACAAGGCTTCCTTGGAGGGGAAATGGCGGTAGACGGTCCCCGCGCCGACGCCCGCGCGCCGGGCGATCTCGTCGAGCGATGCCTCCAACCCCCGTTCCCCGAAGGCCAATCGAGCTGCCTGGAGCACCAGCGCACGATTCCGTCGGGCGTCCGCGCGAGCGACCGTCGACCGGCCGTCCGCCCGCCGCACGCTTCCTGAGACCACCTTGCTCCTCCGCGTTCCACACCCGGGGAACAACCGGGTCGAGCGTTCCGATTCTACGAGGCCGTTGAAACATGCGTACGGATCGCCACGCGGAGGCGGAAGGGACGGACGAGGTGGGGCTGTTCGTGTGCGGCTCGGAGGCCGGGGAGGGCGAGGGGCGGGCGGGCCGGCTCACCCTGCACGGGCCACAAAAAAGGTGCACAAAAGCGGGGCACACAGGCGGGCCACAATTGCGGGGCCACAAAAAGGTGTGGTCTGTTTCACGTGAAACAGACCACACCTCTGGCCCTCCTGTCGAGGGGGCGCTCAAGAGCCGTGGAGGCGTCCGCCGGGTCAGCGGAGCCGCCTGATTCAGGCCGCGACGGCCTCGTCCCAGGCCGCACGGGCCGCACCGGCGGCCGCGTCCTCGTCGACCTCCACGCCCAGCGCCCGCAGACCGGCCGCCAGCGCCGCCAGCGAGGCGAGCACCACCGCACGGTCCGCCGCACGCCCGTAGTGGTTCACCCGGATCATCTCGGCGGCCAGAGCACCGGCCGCGGCCTGCACCGGGACAGCCCCGTCGGCGGCGAGTGCGGCGGACACCACCTCACGGGCGTCCACCTCCGCCGGCGCGCGCAGCGTGGTCGCGGCCGGCGCCGCATGCTCGTCCCGGACCACATACGGCACCGGTCCGCCGAGCGCCGCGACGCCCGCCCGGACCGCCCCGGCGGCCGCCCGGTGGCGCGCGATGACCGCGTCCAGCCCCTCCGCCTCGATCCGGTCCACGGCCTGCTCCAGCGCCAGCATCTCCAGCTGCGCCGGGGCGTGCGGCAGGGCGGTGCGCCCGGCGTCTATCCAGCGCTCCTTCCAGTCCAGCAACGAGAGGTACGAGCGGCGCGGCGCCCGCTCATTGGCCGCGATCCGCGCCCAGGCGCGGGCGCTGACCGACACGGCGGAGACCCCGGCCGGACCGGCCAGCGCCTTCTGGCCGCCGATGACGCACAGGTCCACGCCCCACTCGTCGGTGAGCAACGGCTCGGCGCCCACCGAGGCAACCGCGTCGAGCATCAGCAGCGCCCCGTGCTCACGCACCACGGCGCCGATCTCGGCGACGGGGTTGGTGTTGCCGGTCGCCGCCTCGGCGTGCACCAGGCTCACGAAGTCGATCTCGGGGTGCTCGCGCAGGGCGTCGGCCACCTGCTCGGGGGTGACGGCGCCGGTGAAGGGCGCGCTGATGGTGACCACCTCGGCGCCACAGGAGCGCAGCCAGCCGCCGAACGTCTCGCCGTAGGGGCCGGTGATGATGTTGAGGGCCGTGCTGCCGGGACGCACGGCCGAGCGGATGCACGCCTCCAGCGGCAGCAGCGCCTCGCCCTGCATCGTCACGACATCGCAGCGGGTGCGCATCAGCGCCGCGACCTTGTCCTCGATCCTGGCGAAACGGGCGGCGTCGAGCGGCGGCAGATCCAGCAGAGCCGGGGTGTCGGCGTTGGCAGTCACGGCAGTCACAGTGGCCTTCCAGCGGTAGCGAGCCGCGCACCGTGGCGGCTCCTGGCATCTCGCTCGACTGTACGTCCGCGCCGGAAACCCCTGCCGGACGGGCCTCGGCCGCCCCCGCGACGGGGACCGGCGCTCGTCCCCGCGCCGCTCCCCCGGTCAGACTCCCCGCCAGCCCTCGGGATCTACGCCTCCCGGCACCGGCCCGGAAGGCTCGTACGGCCCCCGGGTGAAGACGAAGGTCCCCAGGTCGAGGTGGGTGACCGTGCCGTCCGATGCCCGCCCCACCCGCAGCGTCTCGCCGGCGTAGTAGCCGTCCAGCCCGGTCCAGGTGCCGTCGGCCTCGGCCCGGAAACGCGAGGTCCGCCCGCCACCGGACAGGGTGACCAGCTCCAGTCCCCGGGCTCCCGTCAGGCGCAGCGCGAACGGGTTCGCGCCCCAGTACCAGGGGCCGGTCAGGGCCAGCAGCTCTTCGTCCACCGCGCCCGACAGCGGTCGCCAGGGCTCCGGGATCCGCGGTTCATGCGCGGCGACGATCTTCAGGAGGTCGGCACCCACCGTGGCGATCGGGACGCCCGAGGTGCAGTTGGCCAGCGCCAGCGCCGCGGTGTCCTCCTGCGGGTCGGCCCACAGCACGGCCAGGAATCCCGGCATCGACCCGGTGTGCCCGGCCAGCCGGCGCCCGTTCCGCCAGAGGAGCTGCGTGCCCAGGCCGTAGCCCGCGTCCCAGCCGTCGCCCTCCGGTGGCACGGCGGGCGCCCGCATCTCGGCCAGGCTCTCCGCGCTCAGCACCCGCTCGTCGCCCCGCAGCAGGAACGCCGCCCACCGGCACAGGTCCTCCGTCGTGGACCACAGCTGCCCCGCCGGGCCCATCAGCCCGGTGTCGTGCGCGGGCTCCGGTAGCACCACATCGGCCCAGGGATGGACCGCCCAGCCCTCCGCATGCGGCATCTCCGGCCGGAGCGTCGTACGGGCCATCCCCAGCGGTTCCAGCACCTCGCGCCGAAGCACCTCGCCCCATGGCATCCCGTCGCGCAGCCGCTCGACCAGCGCCCCGAGCACCGCGAAGCCGGGGTTGGAGTAGTGGTGCCGCCGCCCCGCCGGATGCAGTCGCGGCCGCTCACCGAACAGATCGACCGGTTCGGGCCGGAGTGCGCCGTCGGTCCGCTCCCACCACGGCCCCCGGGACTCCGCCGCCAACCCGGCACTGTGTGCCAGGAGTTGGTGGACCGTCACCTCGGGCACCGGGACGTCCTTCAGATACGTCCCGATGAGGTCGTCCAGCCGCAGGAGGCCCTCGTCCCGTAGCCGGAGCACCAGCACGGCCACGAAGTTCTTGGTCAGCGAGCCGATCCGGTACTGCACATCTCCGTGCGGCACCTCGCCGTCCACCCCGCCCCGGGCTCCCGTCCAGACCACCCGGCCACCACGGACCACCGCGCCCATCATCGACGGCGCCCGCCCGTCGGCCTGCGCGACTGCCAACCGCCGCAGCAGCGCCCGGCGCGTCTGCGGCAGCAACTCCGCATACGCCTCCGCCGAATCGGCCACCGCCCCACCGCGCGGGATCACCTCGTGCGCCCTGCCCACGTTCGACTCGGGCTCCTGCGACTGCGCGGACTCCACGACCGTCATGACGCTCCTCAACGCGACTTCCCATCCGGCAGAACCGGCCCGGCCGGCCGAGCCGGCGGCGAGCAACCGCCGCCGCGCCGCCATCCTGCCCCCGACCGCCGGCGCCGACGCCTCCACGTTTCACGTGAAACGTGCAACGACGGCACCGCCGCCAGCGTGACTGTTTCACGTGAAACCACGGCACCCGGCCGTACCGCCACACCGCCCGCTCCACCGTTTCACGTGAAACAGCCGACGCGCCGCGGCGTCACGGCTCGGCCACCGCCCCTAACGCCTGCTCCAGCAGGGCCTGTTCGCCCGCGGGAAGCCAGCGCGCCGCATGCACCATGTGCAGCGCACTGCGCAGACGCAGCCGATCCTCGTCCGTCCCCAGGTAGCCCAGATACGCGGGGAGCGTCAGCCCCAGCGCCTTGAGGTCGCCCCGCTCGCACCACCGCGCGAACAGTTCCCGGACGGCTCGCTCGACGCCCTCGTCGACGCCCCCTCGTACGGCGGCTTCCCCGTCCGCCGCGGCCGCGGTGTCCCGCAGCCCCTCCGCGATCGCGAACCGGTTCCAGTCGCCGTACTGCCCCTCGGGGGCGTCGGCCGCCCGCTCCGCCGCCAACGTGAAGTACCGGTGGGCGAAGGCGAGTTGGCCCAGCTCTCGATACGCGTTCCCCATGTTCACGTACAGCGAGGGATAGAAGCCCCGCACCCGCTCATCCCCGACGAGGTCGGCGCGGTCCAGGCACTCCTGGTTCCAGCGCAGTGTCTCCTCCGGCGAGTCCTGCTGGCGTGCGAGGTAGTGCGCGGTGATACACGCCTCGTAGTCGTCGCGAGCGTCGTCCCACGCCTGCTGGAAGAGTGCCCGCGCCGCATCGGCGCGCCCCTCCGCCTCGGCCTGCATGCCCGCCACACACAGCCGCACCACCGGCAACTCCGGATCCATCCGCCCGCTTCCTCCCTCGACTCCCGGCCGGGCCCGCCTTCCAGGCCCCGTACCGTCCCTGTCTCCGTCCCCCTGCCCGACGCCCCACCGCCGTCCGCTCAGCAGCCCCGCACCGGCATCACCACCGTGGTGAAACTCCCCTGGTCCGCGGAGCGCACGACGACCGGCTGGTCCTGCGCCACGATCTCCAGCAGCACATCGGGGCCCACTCCGGCCTCCAGTGCCGGTACCAGGACCGCCGGGTCGAAGGCGATCCGCAGCCCGGGCCCGGTAAGGACCGCCCGCAGGCGGACCGGCCCGGCCTCCCCGCCCGACACTTCCAGCGCCGCGTCCGCGTCCTCCGCTTCCGCCGCGATCGCCAGGGACGCCACCGCCCCGCCCCGGTCCGTCACCGCGTCCCGCAGCGCGGCCCGGTCCACGATCACCCGCTGCCGTGTGGCGCCGAGCCCTGTCAGCATCAGCCGGTAGTCCGGGAACTCCCCCGGCCCGGCCACACCCGCGGCCACGCCCCCTGCGGCCCAGCATGCGCCCCCGCTCCGCAGCCGTACCTCCACGGCCCCCGAGGCGTCCGCCGCGGCAGCCCATTCGACCTCGACCACCGGCCGGCGCACCGCCCACTCGGCCATCCGGCGCGCGGCGTCCACCGCGATCAGCGCGCGCCGCGGACCGCCCTCGACGACCTCCGGCCGCAGCACCCGGACCGCCAGCCGATAGCGGTCGGTGGCCACCAACCGCACTTCTCCCTCGGCGAGTTCGAGCAGTACGCACCCCAGCACCGGGAATTCCTGAGCCGTGGCACCGAGTGCCGCCGCGGGGCCCACCTGCCGCACCGCACTGGCGAGTTCCGGCCCGCCCACCCGTGCCCGCGCCGCACCGCCGCGATCCGCCGGCCGCGCCGCCGCCTCCCCCAGAAAGCCCTCCACCACGGCCCGCGCCTCGTCCGCCGCCCGCCGGGTCCGCTCCAGGTGGGCCCGGAGCACGTCCCGGGCCGCGTCCTCGGAGCCGTCGAGCACCGTCTCGACATCCACCAACGGCAGCCCAGCAGACCGTAGTTGCCGCAGCCGAACCGCCCGCGCCACCTGCCCGGCCCCGTAGCGCCGGTACCCCGTGGCGGCGTCCACCCGATCCGGTCGCAGCACCCCGCAGTCGTCGTAGAAGCGCAGCGCGCTCGGCGTCAGCCCCACCCGCCGGGCGAACGCGCCGATGCCCAGGAGTTCCCCGTCGTCGTCCATGGCCGCGATTCTCGGGCTTCGACCAACCTGAAGGTCAAACCACCTGCCGGCCGCTGCACACGGTCAGCCGTGCCCCGGCGCACCGTCCGGTCCCGGTGCCGGCCGCGGCACCAGCCGGTCGAGCGCCCGCCGGGTGCGGTCGGCCGCCGAGGCGTCGGCAGCCAGCTGGACCGCCTGATTGAGCCCCAGATAGAGGCCGATCAGCTCGAAGCCGACCTGGTCGGGGTCGGTCTCCGCGGGGAGTTCGCCCCGGCCGACGGCGGTCCTGACCTCCTGGACCAGACGGCGCCGCCAGAGCAGGTAGAACCGGGCCACCGTGTCGCGCACCGGCCCGCCACGCCCGTCGAACTCCACCGAGGCGGTGATGAAGAAGCAACCGCCCGGAAAGGCGCCGCGTTCGCGCTCCAGATACGTGATCCAGGCCTCGCAGAGGGCGCGCAGCCGGGCCACTCCCGGCTCCTCGTTCGCGGCCGGCTCCCACACCGCGCGGGAGAAGATCGCCGACGCCTCTTCCAGGGCGGCGAGTTGAAGCGCCTGCTTGGTGCCGAAGTGGCCGAGCACCCCCGCCTTGCTCATCCCCAGGTCGGTGGCCAGCCGTCCGATCGTCAGCCCCTCCAGCCCCTCCACCGAGGCGATCGCGACACCGCGCTCGACGATCCGCTCCCGCGTTCTGCGGGTCTCGGCGACGGACTTCCGTGGGCTCATGGCGCCATGGTAGCCGTCCGCCCTGTTTTAGCTTCCGATCGTTCGGTTGCTATATTCCCGGGCCACAGCGGGGGTGCACCGCACCGCCATCGCGAACCGAGGAGATGAACCGTGCCGGGAACCCGTATCGCCGCCCTGGGCCACCACCAGCCGTCGCGCGTACTCACCAACGACGACCTGGCGGGCATGGTCGACACCAGCGACGAGTGGATCCGCCGCCGCACCGGCATCGCCACCCGCCGCATCGCCGACGCCGAATCGGTGACCGACCTGGCCCACGCCGCCGCGGCCAAGGCACTCGCCGCGGCCGGCCTCGCCCCCGCCGACATCGGCCTGATCACCGTCGCCACCTGCTCCGCCGTCGACCGCTGCCCCTCCATCGCGGCCCAGGTCGCCGGCCGCCTCGGCATCCCCTCGGCGGTGGCCTACGACCTCAACAACGGCTGCGCCGGCTTCTGCACCGCGCTCGCCTCCGCCGACCACTCCGTACGGGCCGGCGCCGCGCGGCACGCCCTGGTCATCGGGGCGGAGAAGATGTCCGACGTCACGGACTGGACCGACCGCAGCACCTGCGTCCTGCTCGGCGACGGCGCCGGCGCGGCGGTCCTCAGCGCCGCCGACGCCCCCGGCATCGGCCCGGTGGTCTGGGGCTCCGACCCCACCCGGGCGAGCGCGGTCCGCCTGCTCGACGACTGGCACCCGCACTTCGCCCAGGACGGCCAGACCGTCTTCCGCTGGGTCACCTCCGCACTCCCGGACCTCATCCGGGAAGCCTGCCGCCGGGCCGGCCTCGCCCCGGCCGACCTCGCCGGCATCGTCACCCACCAGGCGAACCTGCGCATCATCGAGGCCGTGATCCGCCAACTCGACCTCCCCGCGAGCACGGTCGTCGCCCGGGACGTCGTCGACTCCGGCAACACCTCCGCGGCCTCCGTCCCGCTCGCCCTCGCCAAGCTCGTCGAACGCCAGGAGATCCCGTCCGGCGCCCCCGTCCTGCTGATGAGCTTCGGCGGTGGCCTCTCCTGGGCGGGCCAGGTCGTCGACTGCCCCTGACGACCGGCCGGCCGGCGGCGCCGCAACCGCCCGGCGCCGCCCGCCCTGTCCCGCCTCAGAGCGTCTTGACCGTGCCGCCGTCGATGACGTGGTCCGCGCCCGTGATGTTCCCGGCCACGTCGGAGAGCAGGAAGACGATCAGGGCCGCCACCTCCCGCGGCTCGGTGATCCGCCCGGTGGTGATGCCGAACGCCTCCGGGAGCTGCCGGAGGAACGCGCCGTGCTCCGCGCCGGCGTGCGCTGCCACCTTGCCTCCGAAGCCGTCCGGGTCCTCCCAGATGGCCGTGCGCACCACGCCCGGGGAAACGGTATTGACGCGTACGCCCTGCGGCCCGAACTCCTCGGCCAGCGACTTCCCGAGCGCGGCCAGCGCCGCCTTGGCCGCGCTGTAGGCGACCGGACCGGCGCCCGGCAGCCGGGAGTTGATGGAGGAGACGTTGACGACGGAGCCGCGGCGCTCGATCAGGCTGGGCAGCGCGGCCCGGGTGGCGCGGACCGCGCTCATCAGGTTGAGGTCGAAGACGGCGCTCCACTGCGCGTCGTCGGTGGCCAGGAACCCGACGGGCTCCACGGCGTCCCCGGCGCCGACGTTGTTCACCAGCAGGTCGATGCCGCCCAGCTTCGCGAGGGCGCTGTCCATCAGGGCGGACACGCCGTCCGCGGTGCTCAGGTCGGCGGAGACCGCGAACGCGCCGGTCGCCCGGAGCTCCGGGGTGAGGGTGCGGGCCGCTCCGACGACCCGCACCCCCTCCTCCCGCAGCGCCCGGACGGTGGCCAGCCCGATCCCACGGCTGGCACCGGTGACGACGGCGGTCTTGTCGGCGAGGTCGAGCTTCATGGCACTCCGATCCTTGACATCACTTCCATGACATCAATTCTTGAACTGTAGGTACAAAATTTGGGCAGCCAACGACATCGTGACCGGCGGGAAACCCGCAAGTCAGAGCATGTCGAGCGTCGCCTCGATCACCCGGGCGAGACGCTCCGGACCCTCGGCGACCCGCCCCAGCAGTCGGAGGCCGACAACGGTGGCCAGCAGCATGCTCCCGATCGCCCGGGCATCACGGTCCGGCGCGATCTCGCCCGCCCGCTGCCCCTCCTCGATCAGCGCCCGGAACGCCCCCTCGGTTCGGTCGAACATCCGCCGGACCAGCTCGGTGGCGGCCTCGTCCGCCCCCGTGAGCTCGGCCGCGACATTGACGGCGAGGCAGCCACGGCGGTCCGGGTCACCGAGGTCCATCACCACGAGGAGACGCAGCGCGTCGCGCAGCCGCTCCTTCGCCGGGCCGGGCCGCTCCAGCATGTCGACCAGGGCCTGCGCCTGATCGTCGCGGTAGCGCACCAGCGCCCGCTCGAACAGCGCGTGTTTGCTGCCGAAGGCGTTGTAGAGACTGCCCTTGCCGATGCCGAGCGCGTCGACGAGGTCCTGCGGCGTCGTGGCGGCATACCCCTTGCGCCAGAACACCTGCATGGCCTGCTCGACGGCGGCATCCGGATCGAACTGCTTGGGCCTTCCCATGCCCGTACCGTAGCACCATTCTTGACCCGCAGGTCCAGAACGACGGGCCCGCTCAGGTCTGCGCCATGTCCACGAAGCGCGAGTAATGCCCCTGGAACGCCACGGTGATCGTCGCCGTGGGACCGTTACGGTGCTTGGCCACGATCAGGTCGGCCTCGCCGGCCCGCGGCGACTCCTTTTCGTAGGCGTCCTCGCGGTGCAGCAGGATGACCATGTCGGCGTCCTGCTCGATGGAACCGGACTCGCGCAGGTCGGAGACCATCGGCTTCTTGTCCGTACGCTGCTCGGGACCACGGTTCAGCTGCGAGAGCGCGATGACCGGGAGTTCCAGCTCCTTGGCGAGCAGCTTGAGGTTACGGGACATGTCCGAGACCTCCTGCTGACGGCTTTCCGCGCGCTTGGAGCCACCGGACTGCATCAGCTGCAGATAGTCGATGACGACCAGTTTGAGCTCGTTCCGCTGCTTCAGCCGGCGGCATTTGGCGCGGATCTCCATCATCGAGAGGTTCGGCGAATCGTCGATGTAGAGCGGCGCCGCCGAGACGTCCGGCATCCGGCGCGCCAGCCGCGTCCAGTCGTCGTCGGTCATGCTGCCGGAACGCATGTGGTGCAGCGCGACCCGGGCCTCGGCGGACAGCAGACGCATCGCGATTTCGTTGCGCCCCATTTCCAGCGAGAAGATCACGCTCGGGAGGTTGTTCTTGATCGAGCAGGCCCGCGCGAAGTCCAGCGCGAGCGTGGACTTACCCATGGCCGGACGGGCCGCGATCACGATCATCTGGCCCGGATGCAGACCGTTGGTCAGCGCGTCGAGATCGGTGAATCCCGTCGGCACGCCCGTCATCTGGCCCTGCCGCGAGCCGATCGCCTCGATCTCGTCGAGCGCGCCCTCCATGATCTCGCTGAGCGGCAGATAGTCCTCGCTGGTCCGCTGCTCGGTGACGGCGTAGATCTCCGCCTGGGCCTTGTTGACGATCTCGTCGACGTCGCCGTCGGCGGCGTATCCCATCTGCGTGATCCGGGTGCCGGCCTCGACGAGGCGGCGGAGCACGGCCCGCTCGTGGACGATCTCGGCGTAGTACTCGGCGTTGGCGGCCGTCGGTACGGACTGGACCAGGGTGTGCAGATACGAGGCGCCGCCGACCCGGCCGATCTCGCCGCGCTTGGTCAGCTCGGCGGCGATGGTGATCGGGTCGGCCGGCTCGCCCTTGGCGTACAGGTCGAGAATCGCCTGGAAGATCAACTCATGGGCGGGGCGGTAGAAATCCTCGCCCTTGAGGACCTCGACGACGTCCGCGATGGCGTCCTTGGACAGCAGCATGCCGCCGAGCACGGACTGCTCGGCGTCGAGGTCCTGCGGCGGGACCCGCTCGAAGCCGCCGGACCAGGAACCACCGCCGCCGTCGTCGTCGCGGTCCTGGCGGTCGCCGCGGCCCCGGCCCTTGCCGTCGCCCCGGCGGGAGCGGGCGGCCGGCAGCAGGTCGCTGGGACCGGAGTCCGTCCAGGGGTCGTCCATGGGCTCGGGAATGCTCACCCCGGCACCTCCTCCCGTCCGCGACGCGGACCTTGCTGTGCGGGTTCCTTCTTACGGCACAGCCCTGACAATCGAGACGCCCGACTCCGGTTACGGCGCGTCGAGTTCGCGGGGAACTCTCGGCCGGAACAGGCGGCGGGCGCCGGACCACGGTAGGCCCGCGCGCACCGTCCGCCAATCTGGTTATCCACAGGCCGTGTGGATGACCGCCCCATAGCTGTGGAGAACTCCCCGGATCCTGTGCACGGGGTGGGGGAAACTTCTGTGGACAAGCACACAATCACGCCACCCCCACCCCTCTGACCTGCACTTTTCTCATCCATAGGCTGTGGGGGAGAAAAACTTCGGCAAGCTGTTCATGATCGCCGCCTACGGCACACGGGCGACGCCCGCACAGAGCGGAAAGTAAGGATCACAACACAGTTGCATCTCTTACCTGTGGACGATTAGATTGCCCCTCATGACATCGGCCCCCGCGATACCACGGCGCGCCCTCCGCCGCCATGACCGCGAGATCGTCGCGCTGGCGCTGCCCGCCTTCGGGGCCCTCGTCGCGGAACCGCTCTTCGTCATGGTCGACAGCGCCGTCATCGGCCACCTCGGCACCCGCCAGCTGGCGGGCCTCGGCGTCGCCGCCGCCCTCCTCACAACCGCCGTCTCGGTCTTCGTCTTCCTCGCCTACGCCACCACCGCCGCGGTCGCCCGCCGGGTCGGCGCCGGCGATCTCCCGGCGGCGATACGCCAGGGCATGGACGGCATCTGGCTCGCCCTGCTGCTCGGCGCCGCGGTCGTCGCCGTCGTCCTGCCCACCGCCCCCTGGCTCGTCGAGGTCTTCGGCGCCTCGCCGTCCGCCGCCCCGTACGCCACGACGTATCTGCGCATCAGCGCACTCGGCATTCCTGCGATGCTGATCGTCCTCGCCGCCACCGGAGTGCTCCGCGGCCTCCAGGACACCAGAACCCCGCTGTACGTCGCCGTCGGCGGCTTCACCGCCAACGCGGCCCTCAACGCCGGACTGGTCTACCTCGCCGGGCTCGGCATCGCCGGCTCCGCCTGGGGCACCGTACTCGCCCAGTGCGGCATGGCCGCCGCCTATCTCACCGTGGTCGTCCGCGGCGCCCGCCGGCACGACGCCTCGCTCCGCCCGGACGCCGCCGGGATCCGGGCCTGCGCCCAGGCCGGCGTCCCGCTGCTGATCCGGACGCTCTCGCTGCGCGCGGTGCTGATGATCGCCACCGCGATCGCCGCCCGGCTCGGGGACGCCGAGGTCGCCGCCCACCAGATAGTGCTCTCCCTCTGGTCCCTGCTGTCCTTCGCACTGGACGCGATCGCCATCGCCGGCCAGGCCATCATCGGGCGCTACCTCGGCGCCGGCGACCGGGACGGCGCCCGCGCCGCGTGTCGCCGGATGGCCCAGTGGGGCATTGCCGCCGGCATCGTCCTCGGCACGCTGGTGGTGCTCGCCCGGCCGCTGTTCATCCCCCTCTTCACCACCGACCCCGCCGTCCAGCAGCCGCTGTTCACCACGCTCCTGGTCGTGGCGGTCACCCAGCCCGTCGCCGGCATCGTCTTCATCCTCGACGGGGTCCTCATGGGCGCGGGGGACGGGTCCTACCTCGCCGGCGCCATGGTGGTGACGCTGGCCGCGTTCGTCCCCGCGGCCCTGGCCGTGCCGGCCCTCGGCGGCGGTCTGGTCGCGCTGTGGTGGGCCATGGCCCTGATGATGACCGTGCGGATGCTGACATTGTGGCTGCGCACCCGCTCCGGACGGTGGATTGTGACCGGAGCCTCCCGCTGAAGCACCTACCCAAGCCGGTCGCCGTGCAGATAATGACCTTGTGCGCTCGCTTGCCAGGAAATCCATCCTGCCCCTGACGCTGATCATCGTCGGGGCAGCCGCAGTGGTGGGCTACGCGGCGGAGGAGTCGCACCCGAACAGAATCACCGGCAACCACACCGGTTACGGAAAATCCGGCGAACCCGGCGAAGGCCCTCAGGACCAGGACCCCTCGGCCACCGCCCCACCCTCGAACGGCAACGCCTACACCCCGCGCCGCACCGAGGAGAACGCCCGGATCGGCGCGGTCTTCGAGAAGGACGACCGCGGCGCCCACTTCTGCACCGCCAGCGTGGTGCAGAGCCCGGGCCGGAACATGCTGATCACCGCGGCCCACTGCGCCTTCGACGCCGACTCCGGAAAGCCGGTGGACGACCTGGTCTTCGCCCCCGACTACCGCAACGGCGACGAGCCCACCGGCCTGTGGAAGGTCAACAAGGTCATGGTCGACGACCGCTGGGCCAAGTCGCAGGACGAGGACCTCGACGTCGCCTTCCTCACCCTCGACGCCAAGCAGGGCAAGGAGATCCAGGACGTCCTCGGCGGCAACACCCTCGGCATCGACCGCGGCTTCGACAACGAAGTCAAGGTCACCGGCTACCCCACCAGCCGCGACACCCCGATCTCCTGTCAGAACCGCACCACGAAGTTCAGCGACACCCAACTGCGCATCCAGTGCACCGACTTCGAGGGCGGCACCAGCGGCAGCCCATGGCTGGCCGACTACGACCCCAAGAGCCACACCGGCACGGTCATCGGCGTCCTCGGCGGCCACGAAGGCGGCGGCGACGAGGACGACGTCTCCTACGCCGCGTACTTCGACGACGACATCGCCGCCCTCTACAAACGCGCCCAGGACGAGGACTGACCTCCGCGCCGGACCGTCCGCGCACGGCGAAGGGCCGCACCCCACGAGGGGATGCGGCCCTTCAGCGCTGTGCGGACTGCGCTCAGGCGGCGATGACCTCGACGCCGAGCTTCGCGACGACCTCGGCGTGCAGACGCACCGAGACCTGGTGCGCGCCCAGGGTCTTGATCGGCGAACCGACCTCGACGCGGCGCTTGTCGACGTCCGGACCACCGGCGGCCTTGATCGCCGAGGCGATGTCGGCCTGGGTGACGGAGCCGAACAGACGGCCCGCTTCGCCGGCACGCACGGCCAGCTTCACGTTGACGCCCTCGAGCCGAGCCTTGACCTCGTTGGCCTGCTCGATCGTGGCGATCTCGCGGATCTTGCGACCGCGGCGGATCTGCTCGACGTCCTTCTCGCCACCCTTGGTCCAGCGGATCGCGAAACCACGCGGAACCAGGTAGTTGCGGGCGTACCCGTCCTTGACGTCAACGACGTCGCCGGCGGTGCCGAGGCCGGAGACCTCGTGGGTGAGGATGATCTTCATTTGTCGGTCACCCTTCCCTTAGCGCGCGGTGGACGTGTAGGGCAGCAGCGCCATCTCACGGCTGTTCTTCACGGCCGTGGCGACGTCACGCTGGTGCTGGGTGCAGTTGCCGGTGACTCGGCGGGCACGGATCTTGCCGCGGTCGGAGATGAACTTCCGCAGCAGGTTCGTGTCCTTGTAGTCGACGTAGGAGATCTTCTCCTTGCAGAACACGCAAACCTTCTTCTTAGGCTTGCGAGCAGGCGGCTTCGCCATTGTCTCTCTCCAGTGAGTTCAAGAAGTGTGTGCTGACGCCCTCGGGCCCCAGGCCGTCCTCCGACCTTCGTTTCACGTGAAACACGCCGTTTCACGTGAAACACCGGCGGGAGAACGCATCGCCCGGGCCTAGAAGGGCGGCTCGTCCGAGTAGCCACCGCCGGAGCCGGAGCCGCCGCCCCAGCCACCGCCGCCACCCTGCTGGCCGCCGCCAGAGGGTCCGCCGGTCGCCCACGGGTCGTCGGCCGGAGCACCGCCGCCCTGCTGACCGCCGCCGGGGCCGCCGCCCCAGCCGCCGCCACCCTGGCCGCCGCCCTGACCGCCGCCGAAGCCGCCACCCTGGCCGCCACGACCGCTGGTCTTGGTGACCTTCGCCGTCGCGTTGCGCAGGCTCGCGCCCACTTCCTCGACGTCGAGCTCGTAGACCGTGCGCTTCACGCCTTCGCGATCCTCGTACGACCGCTGCTTGAGACGGCCCTGGACGATCACGCGGGTGCCCCGCGTAAGGGACTCGGCGACGTTCTCCGCCGCCTGACGCCACACCGAGCAGGTCAGGAACAGGCTCTCGCCGTCCTTCCACTCGTTGGTCTGGCGGTCGAAGGTGCGGGGAGTGGACGCGACGCGGAACTTCGCGACCGCCGCACCGGACGGGGTGAAGCGCAGCTCGGGGTCGTCGACAAGATTGCCGACAACCGTGATGACGGTCTCGCCTGCCATTAGGGGAACCTCTCGGCGGGTGTGCTGCTGGCTGCTGGTGTTGCTGCTACTCGGACCCGGTTACCGCTGAACGCGTAGGCGCTCAGTGGGTCTCGGGACGAAGGACCTTGGTCCGAAGAACCGACTCGTTCAGGTTCATCTGACGGTCGAGCTCCTTGACGACCGCAGGCTCGGCCTGCAGGTCGATGACCGAGTAGATGCCCTCGGGCTTCTTGTTGATCTCGTACGAGAGACGACGACGGCCCCAGGTGTCGACCTTCTCGACCTTTCCGTTGCCCTCGCGGACGACGGAGAGGAAGTTCTCGATCAGGGGGGCGACAGCGCGCTCCTCAAGATCGGGGTCGAGGATGACCATCACCTCGTAGTGACGCATGGTGAACCCACCTCCTTTGGACTCAGCGGCCACGGTCGTTCCGTGGCAGGAGGGTCGTGATGCGTTCCGCGCCCGGTCCGCCGGAGGATCCGGGCAGACATGTGCGCAGACCGTACAGAGTACCTGCCCCCGCGCTTCCGGTTGAAATCCGCCCGCCAGACCCCCCAATCTGGAACACAACGGGTGTGAGCGGCGCTACAGTGCGCCGCCCTGTCAGTCGGAGGTGCCGTATGGCCCAGGCAGCACGGACCCAACGGAATCTGCTCGCAATCCTCAACAGCGACGGACAATCCCATCCCGTCGAGAACACCCTCGCGGTCGTGACCTTGGTGCTCGGCGCGATCTCCGCCTTCACGGCGCTCTCTCCCAGCCTGCACCTGGTCAGCTCGTGGGTGGGTCTGATCGGCATCGGCACGGGCCTGTGGGGCCAGTACATCTCCTCGACGACGGCGGAACGCTTCCTTTTGATCATCGGACTCGGCGCGGCGGGCGTCGGCTTCTACATCGGCCTGGCGCACGGCGGCCTCTTCGGCGGCGTCTTCGGCTAGGGCCGCGTCTTCGGCTGGGGCGGACGGATACGGAGCTCGGTCCCGTACGGCCCAGACGGGGTGCTCCCCGGTCACAGTAGGCTTCGGCGCGAGAGCCGGAGCCCCGAACCAAGGGGACACACCAGCCGAGGAGCGCCCCGCATGAGCCTGACCCTGAGGACCATCAGTCGAGAGCAGCATCTGGCATACATCCAGAGCCTGCCCGCGGCGAGCCACATGCAGGTCCCGGCCTGGGCCGACGTCAAGGCCGAGTGGCGGTCCGAGAACCTGGGCTGGTTCGACGCGTCCGGCGAGCTGGTCGGCGTCGGTCTGGTCCTGTACCGCCAGCTGCCCAAGATCAAGCGGTACCTCGCTTACCTCCCCGAGGGCCCCGTCATCAACTGGTTCACGCCGAATCTTGAGGACTGGCTGCGGCCGATGCTCGCCCACCTCAAGCAGCAGGGCGCCTTCTCCGTGAAGATGGGCCCGCCGGTCATCATCCGCCGCTGGGACTCCGCCGCGATCAAGACCGGTATCCAGAGCCCGGACGTCAAGCGGCTGCGGGACGTCGAGGCCAGCCACATCGAGCCGCGTGCCTTCGAGGTCGCCGACCGCCTGCGCCGCATGGGCTGGCAGCAAGGCGAGGACGGCGGCGCCGGCTTCGGCGATGTCCAGCCCCGCTACGTCTTCCAGGTGCCGCTGGCCGACCGCTCGCTGGAAGAGGTCCACAAGGGCTTCAACCAGCTGTGGCGCCGCAACATCAAGAAGGCCGAGAAGGCCGGCGTCGAGGTCGTCCAGGGCGGCTACGAGGACCTGGCCGAATGGCAGCGGCTCTACGAGATCACCGCCAAGCGCGACCAGTTCCGGCCGCGCCCGCTCAGCTACTTCCAGCGCATGTGGTCCGCCCTCAACACCGAGGACCCCAACCGCATGCGGCTCTACTTCGCCCGTCACAACGGAGTGAACCTCTCCGCCGCGACCATGCTCGTCGTCGGCGGGCACGTCTGGTACTCGTACGGTGCCTCGGACAACATCGGCCGCGAGGTCCGGCCCTCCAACGCGATGCAGTGGAAGATGCTGCAGGACTCCTACGCGCTCGGCGCCTCCGTCTACGACCTCCGCGGCATCAGCGACTCGCTGGACGAGAACGACCACCTCTTCGGTCTGATCCAGTTCAAGGTCGGCACCGGCGGGCAGGCTGCGGAGTACCTCGGCGAGTGGGACTTCCCACTCAACAAGCTCCTGCACAAGGCGCTCGACCTCTACATGTCGCGCCGCTGACCGCTTCACCGCACCGTCCGCACTCCTGACACACTCCACGAGAAAGGTTCCGGGCCGGCCATGGCGCTCACCCTCTACGTCAACACCGCGCGCTGGCGGGCGCATCAGCAGAGCGTTCTCCAGCAGTTCCCCGGGCTCGTCCCGGTCTGCAAGGGCAACGGCTACGGCTTCGGCCACGAACGCCTCGCCGAGGAGGCCACCCTGCTCGGTTCCGACATTCTCGCGGTCGGCACGACCTACGAAGCCGCCCAGATCAAGGACTACTTCAGCGGTGACCTGCTGGTCCTGACGCCGTTCCGGCACGGCGAGGAGCCGGTGCCGCTGCCGGACCGGGCGATCCGCTCGGTCTCCTCGGTCGAGGGTGTGGGCGGGCTGGTCGGCGCCCGGGTCGTCATCGAGGTCATGAGCAGCATGAAGCGGCACGGCGTCAAGCCGGAGGACCTGCCGAAGCTGGCCGCGGGCATCGACGACGTCCGGCTGGAGGGCTTCGCCATACACCTCCCCCTGGACCGCACCGACGGCTCGGACTCGGTCGACGAGGTCATCGGGTGGATGGACCGGCTGCGCGCCAACCGCCTCCCGCTGCACACCATGTTCGTCAGCCACCTCAAGCCCGACGAGTTCACCCGCCTCCAGCAGCAGTTCCCGCAGACCCGCTTCCGCGCGCGGATCGGCACCCGGCTCTGGCTCGGCGACCACGAGGCCACCGAGTACCGTGGCTCGGTCCTCGACGTCACCCGCGTCGCCAAGGGCGATCGGTTCGGCTACCGCCAGCAGAAGGCGACCGCCGACGGCTATCTCGTCGTGGTGGCCGGCGGCACCTCGCACGGCGTCGGGCTGGAGTCGCCCAAGGCGCTGCACGGCGTGATGCCGCGCGCCAAGGGCGTGGCCCGCGCCGGCCTGGCGACGGTCAACCGCAACCTCGCGCCGTACGTCTGGGCCGGCAAGCAGCGCTGGTTCGCCGAGCCCCCGCACATGCAGGTGTCGATCCTCTTCGTCCCGGCGGACGCCCCCGAGCCCAAGGTGGGCGAGGAGCTGGTGGCCCACCTCCGGCACACCACCACGCAGTACGACCGCCTCGTGGAGCGCTGAGCCGCCCGGCCCGGCACACACCGACGCCGGGGGCCCGGTGCCGCGGAATGTCCGCCGCACCGGGCCCCCGGCGCTTTTCGGTGCTCCCGCTCAGTCCCGTGCTACGCCCCAGCGCACCCGTGACGCCGCCTCGAAGTGCACCGCATGCCGTGGCGCGTGGTGCGCCCGGCCCAGTACGAACACATCGGGACTCCGGTCCAGCACGCCCCCCGACGGGTCGTCGTCCCCGTCCCTGCGGACCACGTCGCGCTCCGGCAGCAGGATGTCCCGGACGACCACGGCGCACAGATAGAGCGTGCCGAGGAGGTGCAGCGCGATGGCCAGCTGGTAGCCCTCGGGCGGCAGGCCCTGGTGCTTGTCGCCGTTGCCGGTGTAGGCCAGGTACATCCAGATGCCCAGGAAGTACATCACCTCGCACGCCTGCCAGATCAGGAAGTCCCGCCACCGCGGACGGGCCAGCGCCGCGAGCGGGATCAGCCACAGGACGTACTGCGGTGAGTAGACCTTGTTGGTGAGGATGAACAGCGCCACGACGAGGAAGGCGAGCTGCGCGAAGCGGGGCCTGCGGGGTGCGTAGAAGGTCAGCAGCGCGAGGGCGCCGCAGCCCAGGATCATCAGCAGCGACGCATAGAGATTGGCGTTCTCCAGGGGATTGCCGGTGCGCTGCGAGATCAGCAGCCAGATCGAACCGAAGTCGATGGGCCTCTCCTGGCTGAAGGTGTAGAACTTCGCCCAGCCCTCGCGGAGGTGGAAGCCGGACGCGTCGTGGGCGATCATCACCGGCAGATTCACCACCAGCCACGACACCACCGCACCGACAACCGCCCGGCCGTAAGCGCGCCATGCCCCCGCCCGCCAGCACAGCACCAGCAGCGGACCCAGCAGCAGCACCGGGTACAACTTCGCCGCGGTCGCCAGCCCGATCAGGACCCCGGACGCCAGCGGGCGGCTGCGTGACCACATCAGCATCCCCGCGGCGGTCAGCGCGACCGCCAGCAGGTCCCAGTTGATGGTCGCGGTGAGGGCGAAGGCCGGGGCGAGCGCCACCAGCAGCCCGTCCCAGGGGCGCCGCGGGTGGGTACGGGTCACGCAGACCGCGATCACGGCCGCACAGACCATCAGCAGTCCGGCGTTGACCAGCCAGTAGATCTGCTCCTGGTCCTGGATCGCCCCGCCGTGCGGCGTCAGCCAGGAGGCGACCTCCATGAAGAGCCCGGTCAGCACCGGGTACTCCAGATACTCCATGTCGCCGGGCAGCTTGTCGAAGTACGGGATCAGCCCGTCGGCGAAGCCCCGGCCCGCGTAGAGATGGGGGATGTCCGAGTAGCAGGCATGGACGTACTGGCTGGTGGCGCCGAAGAACCAGCCGCCGTTGTAGCAGGGCAGCTTCTGCACCATGCCGAGCGCGAACATGCCGATGGCGACGAGCGCGATGACCCGCACCGGCGTCAGCCGGGACGCCCCGAGCAGCGCGCGCCGGCCGATCGGTCCGCCGATCAGCTCACTGCCGGCCGCGGCCACCTCATCCCGTTTCGTCGGCCGTACGGGCTCGTCCTGTCGCAGGCTCGTCATGGCCCCATCCTGCCGTACGGGACGGGGACGAACGCGACGAAGCCCCCGCCCGGTGAATCCGGATCGGGGGCTTCGTGGAGCCATGTTTCACGTGAAACGACCGGTCATGTGCCGCCGTGTTTCACGTGAAACGCTCAGGGGCTCTCGCCGCCGGTGGGCCCGCCGAAGATTCCTCCTCCGGTGTTCCCGCCGCTGGTCGGGTCGGGCGATGTGGGAGGCGTGCCGCCGGTGTCACCACCCGGGCCGCCGGGGCCACCGCCGGTGCCGCCGTTGCTCCCACCGTGGTTCTTGCAGCGGATGTCCCAGGGGGAACAGGACTGCGTCGGCGTCGGGCTCGCGCTCTGCGACGGGCTGGCCGAGCTGCTGGGCGACCCCGACGGAGTCGGCGACGCGGTGCTCGGGCTGGGCGTCGGCGTGGGCGACGGCATCCCGGGCTCGTTGATGACCTGGCCGATCGACTGGGCCTCCGGGAACTGCACCGGGGTGACACCCTTCATCGCCTGCAGCATGTACTCCGTCCACACCTCCGTGGGCAGCGCGCCACCGTGAATGGAGTCGAAGCCGCCGACACCGTTCATGGACAGCTGGCGCGGATTCTGGGCGTCCTCACGGAACATGGTGATGGCCGTCGACAACTGCTTGGTGTAGCCGACGAACCAGGCCGACTTGTTCTCGTCCGTGGTACCCGTCTTACCCGCGGCCGGCATCTCGAGCTTCTTCGCCGCCTTGCCCGTGCCGTTCTGGACCACGTTCTCCAGTACGTCGGTGACGTTGTTGGCGATGTTCGCGTCGATCGTGGAGTGCGGATTCGGCTTGTCGAAGCCGTCCAGCTCCTTGCCCTCCGAGGTCACCTTGGTCACCGAGTACGGCTCCGCCTGCGTGCCGGAGGCGGCGAAGGTGGCGTAGGCGTCGGCCATCCGGATCGCGCTCGGCGTGGACGTGCCCAGCGCGAAGGACGGGTTGAGGTTCCTGTCGAAGCTGGACGGCGCGATGCCCGCGGCCTGCGCCATGTCCCGCACCTTCTCCATCCCGACGTCCATGCCGAGCTGCACGAACGGGGTGTTGACCGACTGCTCCATCGCCTTGCGCAAGGTGATGTAGCCCCAGGGGTAGTTGCTCTCGTTGACCTGATAGAAGGGCGAGTTGTCCTTCTTGAGGACAAAATTGCCGTTCGCGTCCTTCACCTTGAGGTGGTCGTCGCCGTTGTACTTGCTGTCCGGCGAGAGTGGCTGGCCACTGCCGGCCTTCCCGTACTTCATCGCCGCGGCCAGGACGAACGGCTTCCAGGTCGAGCCGACCGGCACTCCGTAAGTGTCGGCGTTGTTGCTGAAGTGCCCCTTGTCATAGCCGTCGCCGCCGTACAGGGCCACGATCTTGCCATCGCCCGGCACCACCGAAGCAGCACCGAACTGTACGTACTTGTCCTTGTCCGGCCGCTTCTTCGGGTTGATGTAGCGCTCGTCGACCTTCTTCACCGCGGCGGCGAGTTCCTTGGTCTTCTTCTCGTCGAAGGTCGTCTGGACCGTGTAGCCGCCCTTGTCGAAGCGGGCCTGGCTGATGTCCGGCCTGTGCTTGAGGACGTACTTCTTGGCGACGTCGATCAGATAGCCGATCTGACCGCCCTTGCTGGCCCCCGCCTTGGGCTGCTGCGGCATGGGGAAGCCCTTGGCCTTCCACTGGGCCTCCTCCGCCGACTTCAAGTGACCGTTCGCCACCATGCGGTCGAGGATCCACGCCCAACGCTCCTTGGCACGCTGGGTGTTCATGGCCGGAGTGGCGTTCGCGCCGATACCGCCCGCCGGGTCGTACAGGTTGGCGCCCTTGAGCGTGGCGGCCAGGAAGGCCGACTCGCTCGGGTTCAGCTTGGAGGCGTCCTTGCCGTAGTAGGCCTGGGCCGCGGCCTGGATGCCGTAGGCGCCCCGGCCGAAGTAGCTGGTGTTCAGGTAGCCGGCGAGGATCTGGTCCTTCGTCTGCTTCCAGCCGACCTTGATCGAGATGAACAGTTCCTTGAACTTCCGGTCCAGGGTCTGTTCCTGGCTCAGCATCGCGTTCTTGACGTACTGCTGAGTGATGGTCGAGCCGCCCTGGGTGTCGCCACCCCGCGCCATGTTGAGCAGGGCCCGGAGGATACCCATCGGGTCGACGCCATGGTCCTGCCGGAAGGAGGCGTTCTCCGCGGAAATCACCGCATTCTGCATGGAAAGCGGGATCTGGCTTATATCGACCAGCTGACGATTGGTCACACCGTCGCGGGCCATGACCTTGCCGTCGGCCCAGAGGTAGACGTTGTTCTGCGATTTGGCGGCCTGGTTCACGTTGGGCACCTGCACCAGCGCGAGACCGACGCCGGCCACCCCCACGACCAGTCCCGCGACCGCGACGCACATGCTGGTGACCTGTTTCCACGACGGCACCCACCGCTTCCAACCAGTGCGGTTGGCGCGCGGGTAGTCGATGAAACGCTTCCTGGGCGGCTTTCCGCCACCCCGGCCGCGTCCCCGGCCCCCTTCGCCGCCGCCTCCGCCACGGCGTCCGCCGCCATGGCCGGCACCGCCTCCGGAAGCCATCGCCGCGGCATCGGACTGCCGCCGGCGTCCGCCGCGTTGGGCGGCCCGGCGGGCCTCGGCACGTCCCCCCGGCCGCGGCGGCTGCTGCGGCGGCGGAGGTGTGGCACCAACGCCCTGCGGCGGCACGGCACGGCGCCCGGAGGACGGTGCGGCGCGTCTGGCAGCGGCACGCCCGCCACCATTCGGCTGGGGTGGTTTGCGACGGTGCTCGCTCATGGAACGAATACTCCTCGGGCAGGCGCGCTTTCTCGTCGCCTGAAGGCGGCTGTTGTCTTCAGGTCCCCCCGATGCACGACCCGTTCCTGACGCGCGGGCCGCACTACACCGAGGTCAGGGACGTCACGTATAGGCCCACGGTTCCCGGCAGTCTGCATGCCGCACAGACTACGCACGGCCAAAACCTGCCCAGTGTTGAAATTCACTCCAAAACAGTCAGGTTGCGTCGCACGAATAAGTGATGTGACGCCGTTCACCGTCCGGCCACTTGTTCCGCCCAGGGTGCCGATCTATCGTCTGGATGTATCGAGTCGATACATCAGCACGAGATAAAGACCGCACAGGGCCCAGGAGGCGGAGGATGAGCAGGCGTTCCGGCATCCTCGAATTCGCCGTCCTCGGCCTGCTCCGGGAATCCCCGATGCACGGCTACGAGTTGCGCAAGCGGCTCAACACCTCGCTCGGGGTCTTCCGCGCGTTCAGCTACGGCACCCTCTACCCCTGCCTGAAGGCACTGGTCGCGAACGGCTGGCTGGTGGAGGAAACGGGCGGCGCCCCGGAGGGCGTTCCCGCCACGGCGCTGACCGGACGCCGCGCCAAGATCGTCTACCGGCTGACCCCGGCGGGCAAGGAGCACTTCGAGGAGCTGCTCAGCCACTCCGGACCGGACGCCTGGGAGGACGAACACTTCGGTGTCCGCTTCGCGTTCTTCGGCCAGACGTCGCGGGACGTGCGGATGCGTGTGCTGGAAGGCCGCCGCAGCCGGCTGGAGGAGCGCCTGGAGAAAATGCGCACCTCTCTGGCGAGAACCCGCGAGCGGCTGGACGACTACACCCTCGAACTGCAGCGGCACGGCATGGAGTCCGTGGAACGCGAGGTCCGTTGGCTGAACGAGCTCATCGAGAGTGAGCGCGCCGGCCGCGAGCAGCGCACTTCGGACTCCGCGGCACAGGACGAGAGCAACCAGTCAGGAGATGCGGGCGGCCTGCCCCGGCGCCGGGGTGGTTCCCGGCCGGATCCGTCCGAATGACACCACCACATGAGGCCCTGTCGTACAGGCCCTCATCGAGAACACAGGGAGCAACCGGAATGGGTTCGGTTCGCGTAGCCATTGTCGGCGTGGGCAACTGCGCCGCCTCGCTGGTACAGGGCGTCGAGTACTACAGGGACGCCGACCCCGACAGCCGCGTGCCCGGTCTCATGCACGTGCAGTTCGGCGATTACCACGTCCGCGACGTCGAGTTCGTGGCCGCCTTCGACGTCGACGCCAAGAAGGTCGGCCTGGACCTCAGCGACGCCATCGGCGCCAGCGAGAACAACACCATCAAGATCTGCGACGTGCCGAACACCGGTGTCCAGGTCCAGCGCGGCCACACCCTCGACGGCCTCGGCAAGTACTACCGGGAGACGATCGAGGAGTCCCCGGAGGCCCCGGTCGACGTCGTCCAGGTCCTCAAGGACAAGCAGGTCGACGTCCTGGTCTGCTACCTCCCCGTCGGCTCCGAGGACGCGGCGAAGTACTACGCCCAGTGCGCCATCGACGCCAAGGTCGCGTTCGTCAACGCCCTCCCGGTCTTCATCGCCGGCACCAAGGAGTGGGCGGACAAGTTCACCGAGGCCGGCGTGCCGATCGTCGGCGACGACATCAAGTCGCAGGTCGGTGCCACCATCACGCACCGTGTGATGGCCAAGCTCTTCGAGGACCGGGGCGTCATCCTGGACCGCACGATGCAGCTGAACGTCGGCGGCAACATGGACTTCAAGAACATGCTGGAGCGCGACCGCCTGGAGTCCAAGAAGATCTCCAAGACGCAGGCCGTCACCTCCCAGATCCCCGACCGCGAGCTGGGCGAGAAGAACGTCCACATCGGCCCGTCCGACTACGTCGCCTGGCTGGACGACCGCAAGTGGGCCTACGTCCGCCTGGAGGGCCGTGCCTTCGGTGACGTCCCGCTGAACCTGGAGTACAAGCTGGAGGTCTGGGACTCCCCGAACTCCGCGGGCGTCATCATCGACGCGCTGCGCGCCGCCAAGATCGCCAAGGACCGCGGCATCGGCGGCCCGATCCTCTCCGCCTCCTCGTACTTCATGAAGTCGCCGCCGGTGCAGTACTTCGACGACGAGGCCCGGGAGAACGTCGAGAAGTTCATCCGGGGCGAGGTCGAGCGCTGACCGCTCCCCGCACCTCACTTCGCCAGCCTCCGGGTATTCCTCCCGGAGGCCGGCGGGCTGTGTGAGGCTGTGCCTCATGCATGCTGTGCGCGATCTCCGCGTGTTACTCCGGCTGCGCGACTTTCGTTCACTCCTGGCCGCACGGCTTCTTTCCCAGGCCGCCGACGGGGTGTTCCAGGCAGCGCTCGCCACCTTCGTCATCTTCTCGCCCGAGAAACAGGCATCGCCCGAGGCGATCGCCTCCGCGATGGCGATCCTTCTGCTGCCGTACTCCCTCCTCGGGCCGTTCACCGGCGTCCTGCTGGACCGCTGGCGCCGGCGACAGGTCCTGCTCTACGGCAACCTGCTGCGCACCCTGCTCGCCGCGCTGACCGCGGTGCTGATCGCGCTGCAGGTCCCGGACTGGCTCTTCTACGTCTCCGCGCTGTGCGTGACCGCGGTGAACCGCTTTGTCCTGGCCGGGCTTTCGGCCGCCCTGCCGCGGGTGGTCGACGGCGGACAGCAGCTCGTGATGGCCAACTCCCTTGCCCCCACGGCCGGAACGCTCGCCATGACCGCCGGCGGCGGACTTGCCTTCGCCATCCGGCTGGCCGGCGCGGACGTGGACGCCGTCGTCGTGCTGCTCGCCGCGCTGCTGTATCTCTGCTCCGCCCTCACCGCCCTGCGGATGACCCCGCAGCTGCTCGGACCCGACGCCTCCGTACTCCAACCCCGCTTGAAAGAGGCGCTGTTGAGCACCGTGCGGGGACTGCTGGAGGGCCTGCGTCATCTCGCCGCGCGCCCCACGCCGTCCGGTGCGCTCACCGCGATGACGCTGGTCCGCTTCTGCTACGGCGCGCTGACGGTCATGGTCCTGATGCTGTGCCGCTACGCCTGGTCCAGCAGCACGTCCAAGGGCCTGGCGCTGCTCGGGGTGACCGTCGTCGTGTCGGGAGCCGGGTTCTTCGCGGCCGCGGTGGTCACGCCCCCGGCGGTCGGGCGCCTCGGCGCCTTCGGCTGGATGGCCTGCTGCGCCGCCGCGGCCGCGGTCCTGGCCCCCGCACTCGGACTGTTCTTCCGGCCCGCGCCGGTGCTGGTGGCCGCGTTCGTCCTCGGCCTGGGCACCCAGGGCACCAAGATCACCACGGACACGGTGGTCCAGTCCTCGGTCGACGACGCCTTCCGCGGCCGCGTCTTCGCCCTCTACGACGTGCTGTTCAACGTCGCCTTCGTCGGCGCCGCCGCGGTGGCCGCCCTGATGCTGCCGCCCGACGGGCGATCTGCGGTACTGATCATCGCGGTCGCCGCGCTCTACGCCGTGGTCGCCGCGGCCCTGGCGCGCTTCGCACGCCGTGGAGCGCAGTGAACGCCCCCTCGCCCATGCGGCACCACCCCGCCGGAGCGGATACCTTACGGGCGTCATTCACACGTCCGGATACGTCACTTCCGGACGCACCACCATCGGGGGATTCCCATGACCACGCCGCCGGGGCACAGCCCGTACGGCCAGAACCCTTACGCGCAGCAGCCGTACGGCCAGGCTCCCTATCCGCAGGCTCCACAGCCGCCGCAAACTCCCTACGGAGCCCCGCCGTTCGGGCAGCCACAGGGCGGACCGGCACCCCAGGCCGGATACGCCTCTCCCCAGCAACCACAACCGCCGTACGGCCAGCAGCCGCACCCCGGCTTTCCGCAGGCACCGCAGCAGCCCTATGTCCAGGGCGGACCGCCCGCCCCTCCCCAGCCGGCCCGCCCGCGCCGGTCGCCCAAGGCGGTGCTGCGGGCCGTGGGCGTCGTCATCGGCCTGATCGTCATCGCGGTCGCCTGGATCAGCAGCCTGGACGACGCGGACAGCGCCAAGGCCGGTGACTGCGTCAAGAAGTCCAGCAGTGCGCTGGACGACGGTCTGGCCGTGGTGGACTGCGGAACGGCGGAGGCCCAGTACAAGGTCGCCGCGGTGCACAACGGCTCCTCCGACCCGTCGGTGTGCTCCGCGGGACAGGACGCCTACGTCAAGACGGTGCACCGCCGCCGGCGGGCCGACACGGCCATGGTGCTCTGTCTGACCCCCACGAAGTAGCGCACCCGCAAGGTTCTCGGATAGCGAGAGGGGCGGTGTTTCACGTGAAACGGCCGGTCATATGCCGCCGTGTTTCACGTGAAACACCGCCCCCGTCGCGCTCAACCCGGTTTCACGTGAAACATCGCCGGTTTCACGGACGCACCAGGTCCCGCCGTATGGGCTTCCGCGCCCTCAGCTCTGAGCGGCCCACCATTCCTTGAGAGCGGCCACCGCGGTCTCGTGCTCCATCGGGCCGTGCTCCAGCCGCAGCTCCAGCATGTGCTTGTACGCCTTGCCGACCTGCGGGCCAGGACCGATACCCAGGATCTCCATGATCGCGTTGCCGTCCAGGTCCGGACGGATCGCGTCCAGCTCCTCCTGCTCCTGAAGCTGCGCGATGCGCTCCTCCAGCCCGTCGTAGGCGCGCGACAGGGCGGCCGCCTTGCGCTTGTTGCGGGTGGTGCAGTCCGAGCGGGTCAGCTTGTGCAGCCGCGCCAGCAGCGGGCCGGCGTCCCGGACGTAGCGGCGGACCGCGGAGTCCGTCCACTCGCCCGTGCCGTATCCGTGGAAGCGCAGATGCAGCTCCACCAGACGCGAAACGTCCTTGATCAGGTCGTTGGAGTACTTCAGGGCGGTCATGCGCTTCTTGGTCATCTTCGCCCCGACCACCTCGTGGTGATGGAAGGAGACCCGACCGTCCTTCTCGAAGCGCCGCGTCTTGGGCTTGCCGATGTCGTGCAGCAGCGCCGCCAGCCGCAGCACCAGGTCGGGCCCGTCGTCCTCAAGGTCGATGGCCTGTTCCAGCACCGTCAGCGAATGCTCGTAGACGTCCTTGTGGCGGTGGTGTTCGTCGCTTTCCAGACGCAGCGCGGGCAGCTCCGGCACCACCCGGCCGGCGATCCCGGATTCGACCAGCAGCCGCAGGCCCTTGCGCGGGTTCGGCGCCAGGAGGAGCTTGTTCAGTTCGTCACGGACCCGCTCCGCGGAGACGATCTCGATGCGCTCGGCCATCTCCGTCATCGCCGCGACGACCTCGGGTGCCACCTCGAAGTCCAGCTGGGCGGCGAAGCGGGCCGCCCGCATCATCCGCAGCGGATCATCGGAGAACGACTCCTGCGGCGTCCCCGGAGTCCGCAGCACGCGGGCCGCCAGGTCCTCCAGCCCGTCGTGCGGGTCGACGAACTCCTTCTGCGGAAGCAGCACCGCCATGGCGTTGACCGTGAAGTCCCGGCGGATCAGATCGTCCTCGATCGCGTCGCCGTACGACACCTCGGGCTTGCGCGAGGTCCGGTCGTACGCCTCGGACCGGTAGGTCGTGATCTCGATGTCGAACGAGTCCTTCTTGCACCCGACCGTGCCGAAGGCGATACCGACCTCCCAGACCGCATCCGCCCACGGCCGGACGACCTTCAGCACGTCCTCCGGCCGGGCGTCGGTGGTGAAGTCCAGATCGTTGCCGAGCCGACCGAGCAGTGCATCCCGGACCGACCCGCCGACCAGGGCAAGCGTGAACCCGGCCTCCTGGAAGCGGCGGGCCAGATCGTCCGCGACGGGGGACACCCGCAGCAGCTCGCTCACGGCACGTCGCTGCGCGTCGTTCAGCGCGTCCGTCGGCTGCGGAGTCCGCTCGGTCCGCGTGGTGGGGAAGTCATTCTTGGCGTTCGGCACAACAGAAAAGGGTACGTGGCCGCGCAACAACCAGCGTCACGTTAATAAAGGGGACAAGGGGTACATGGCCTCCCTGCGCGGTGATCATGTGGCGCAGTCCCCGGCACTACGGCGCGCCGGGCCTCGTTACCATTCGTGGACGCACATTCCGACGACCACTGACGACGACGAGGGACGGGCGAGCGCGTGGCCGATGCGGCAGGGTTCCAGGCGACTGAACGGCCGCGTGGCCGGTGGCTGCGCAGGACCGTGACGCTGCTCACCGGGGTACCCCTGCTCGTAGGAACGCTGCAGGCCGTAGCCGCTCCCGCGGCCAAGGCGGCGCCGGCCGACACACATCCGGTCAATGTCACGATCAACGCGATGTCGCCGGCCGCCCCGGGCAAGGACGACACCGTCACCGTCTCCGGCACGCTGACCAACGGCAGCAAGAGCACGATCACCAACGCCCACGTCGGACTGCACCGCGGCTCCGCGCTCAACGACCGCAGCTCCATCGAGGCTGTGACAAAGCGCACCGGCTATCTGCCGGGGGCCGACGGCAAGGAGATCGACGACCACACCGAGAAGATCGACAAGCTGGATCCGGGCGCCAGCCGGCCCTTCACCGTCAATGTCCCGGTCAAGGACCTCGGCCTCAGCGACGACGGCGTCTACCCGCTCGGGGTGACCCTGTCCGGGCACACCGCGAACTCGTCGTACGACCAGGTCCTCGGTATCGACCGGACCTTCCTGCCCTGGCAGGGCGCCGCACCGGCGAAGAAGACCCAGCTCACGTACCTGTGGCCGCTGATCTCCACCACCCACCTCACGGCCGAGACCGGTGCCGACGCCCAGCAGACGCCGGTCTTCCGCAACGACGACCTCGCCGCGGAGATCGCGGACGGCGGCCGGCTCCAGAAGATGGTCGAACTCGGCAAGAACCTCCCGGTGACCTTCGTCATCGACCCCGATCTGCTCGCGACCGTCGACGCGATGACCAAGCCGTACCGCGTGCACGACCCGGACGGCCCGATGGGCAAGAACCAAGCCGTCGCCAAGCAGTGGCTCAACGATCTCGTGAACGCCGTGAAGGGCCACGAGGTCGTCGCCCTGCCGTTCGGCGACCCGGACCTGGCCTCGCTCGCCCATCACGGCAAGAGCGTGCCCAGCGCACTCAGCCACCTCGGCCCGGCCACCGAACTCGCCTCGAAGACGGTGGACACCATCCTCGGCGTGAAGCCGCGCACCGACTTCACCTGGCCGGTGAACGGCGCCCTCGACTCCTCGGTCGTCGACGTCGCCACCTCGGCCGGCGCCCACAACGTCATCACCCGCAGCGACAGCCTGCGGGACAACAGCCTGCCGTACACCCCGACCGCCGCCCGGCCCGTCGGCGGCGGCAACACCGCCATCGTCACCGACACCCAGCTGTCCCGGGCCTTCGAAGGCGACATGTCGAAATCCGGGAACGCCAGCCTGGCGATCCAGGAGTTCCTCGCCGAGGCCCAGATGATCGGCCTGGAGAACCCGGAACAGCAGCGCAGCATCGTCGTCGCGCCGCAGCGGATGCCCTCGCTGAGCCAGGCCCAGGCGATGGCCGGCGCGCTGCGGAACCTGGAGTCGGCCGGCTGGGTCCAGCCGACGAAGCTCGGCGACGCCGCCAAGGCCAAGCCCGACCCGGACGCCAACCGCCAGATCCCCGCCCGCTCCGCGTACCCGTCGTGGCTGCGCCGGCAGGAGCTGCCCGGCGACGCCTTCCGGCAGATCGAGGACACCCAGACCGCGCTGGCCGACTTCCAGGTGGTCCTGGCCCAGCCGGAGCGCGTGGTCACCCCGTTCGGCAACGCCATAATGCGTGAGATGTCCACCTCGTGGCGGGGCGACAGCAAGGGTGCCGCCACGTTCCGCGCCTCGGTCCGCGGCTATCTCGACGGCCTGACCAAGAAGGTCCATCTGATCCCCAAGTCGGAGGCGACGCTCTCCGGCCGCAGCGCCACGATCCCGGTGACGGTCCAGAACAACCTCCTGCAGGGCGTCAAGGGTCTGACCCTGAAGCTGACCTCGTCGCAGCCCAACCGCCTGGACGCGGGCAAGCCGCAGCTGATCAAGGTGGACGGCGGCCACAGCCAGTCGTTCAAGTTCGAGACCACCGCGAACGCCAACGGTCTCGCCTGGGTGACCGCCCAGCTCTACACCTCGGACGGCAAGCCCTACGGTGAGCCGATGACGTTCCGGGTGAACGTCACCGAGATCACCGCCACTGTGATGCTCGTCATCGCCGGCGGCGTCCTGCTGCTCGTGCTCGCCGGCGTCCGGATCTACCTCCAGCGCAAGCGGGCGGCCGCCGACGACACCGAGGTCGAGGAAAACGGCGAGGACAACGGCGGTTCCGCCGCCGAGGACAAGAACGGCGACGACGGTGGCGCGGCCGGCGACGGCCCCGAGCAGCCGAGTGACCCCGCGCCGGACACCGGATCGGGAAAGTCCGGGCCGTCCGGCTCGGGTGAGAAAGTGGACCGTTGATAGACAACGGGGCCGGAGGCCCGGCGACGGATGAGGTGGGGCAGCGATGAATGCGCCGTATGACGGTGACCGCGGCCGGGGCGCCCATGGCGATCCCTCGGGGGCGGTCCCTCCGACGCCGCCGTTGCCCACGGACCAGGAGCCCTACGTCCAGGACGCCTACCGCAACGATCCGCACCAGGCATCGGCCCCCACGGCCGAGAGCCCGGCCGCCGAGACCGGCTACGACCGTGCCGCGCCCCCGCCGTCCCCGGGGCGGCCCGCACATCCGCTCTACCAGCAGCCGCCCGGCACCCAGCAGTGGCCCGCGTCCGCACCGGCGGAGCCGCAGGCACCGGCCCACGATCTGTCATACGGCGACCCCGACGCGACGGTGCAGTTCGCCGGCGGCGACGCGCTGAGGGCCCAGGGCGCCGGCGAACACCCCGAGCGCGACGCGTTCGCCCACCTCTACCGGGACCAGCAGCAGCCCTACCAGCCGCCGCACCCCGAGCCGGAGCCCGCGAGCGCGCCGGCGCCCGCGGCCACGACCGGCCCCGAGCCGGTGGCACAGCAGCTCACCGAGGAGCCCGAGCCGGAGGCCGAGGCCGCGCCCGTGGCGGCGGCAGGCAAGCAGTCCGGCGGCCGCGCCTCCGGGCTGCTGAAGTCCAGCGCGGTGATGGCCGCCGGCACGATGGTCTCCCGGCTCACCGGCTTCGTCCGCTCGGCGCTGATCGTCGCGGCGCTCGGCGGCGCCGTCCTCGGTGACTCCTGGCAGGTGGCCTACCAGCTGCCGACGATGATCTTCATCCTGACCATCGGCGGCGGCCTGAACTCCGTCTTCGTCCCGCAGCTCGTCCGCGCCATGAAGGAGGACGACGACGGCGGCGAGGCATACGCCAACCGGCTGCTCACCCTCGTCATCGTCGTCCTGGGCGCCCTGACGATACTCGCGGTGTTCGCCGCGCCCCTGCTGGTGAAGCTGGTCTCGTTCGACATCTCCCGCAATCCGGCGGCCAACGAGGTCGCGGTCGCCTTCACCCGCTACTGCGTGCCCACGATCTTCTTCATGGGCCTGCACGTCGTCATGGGCCAGATCCTCAACGCCCGTGGCCGCTTCGGCGCGATGATGTGGACCCCGGTCCTCAACAACATCGTCATGATCTCCACCTTCGCCCTGTTCATCTGGGTCTACGGCACGGCGAAGACCTCCCACATCGGCGTCACCACGATCCCCGACGAGGGCATCCGGCTGCTCGGCATCGGCACCCTCCTGGGCCTGGTGGTCCAGGCGCTGGCGATGATCCCGTATCTGCGCGACGCCGACTTCAAGCTGCGGCTCCGGTTCGACTGGCGCGGCCACGGCCTGGGCAAGGCCGCCAAGCTCGCCAAGTGGACGGTGCTGTTCGTCCTCGCCAACCAGGCGGGCGTCCTGGTCGTCACCCAGCTCTCCACCTGGGCCGGAAACACCGCCGACCGGCAGGGCCACCCGGGCACCGGCTTCATCTCCTACGCCAGCGCCCAGCTGATCTGGAACATGCCGCAGGCGATCATCACCGTCTCGGTCATGGCCGCACTACTGCCGCGGCTGTCCCGCTCCGCGCACGACGGCGACACCGGGGCCGTCCGGGACGACATGTCCCAGGGCCTGCGCACCTCGGCCGTGGCCATCGTCCCGATCTCGTTCGGGTTCCTCTCCCTCGGCATCCCGCTGTGCACACTGGTCTACGGTTCGTCCGGTGCCGGGGTCCCCATGGGCTACATGCTGATGGCCTTCGGCGTGGGCCTGATCCCGTTCTCGGTGCAGTACGTCGTCCTGCGCGCCTTCTACGCGTACGAGGACACCCGCACCCCCTTCTACAACACGGTGATCGTCGCCGGCGTCAACGCCGCTGCCTCCGCCCTCTGCTTCCTCGTCCTGCCCGCCCAGTGGGCCGTGGTGGGCATGGCGGCGTCCTACGGCCTCGCCTACGTCATCGGCGTCGGCGTCGCCTGGCGCCGGCTGAGCAAGCGGATGGGCGGCGACCTGGACACCGCGCACGTGGTGCGGACCTACGCGCGCCTGGCCGGCGCCAGCATCCCGGCCACGATCATCTCCGGCATCCTGGTGTACGTCCTGATGCGGGCTCTCGGCACCGGGTTCGTCGGCTCGCTCGCGGCACTCATCGGCGGCGCCGCCGCACTTCTGGCCGTCTTCTACCTCGCCGCCCGAAAGATGCGGATCGAGGAACTGAACGCGCTGGTCGGCATGGTCAGGTCCAAGCTGGGACGCTGATCGGGCACAACCATCGACTGCCACCGTGTGTCGTGCATAGTGGCGGACTGTGGGCACAATTGTCTTGGCTCATTGAGCCTGCAACGGATGGGGAGGCAGGAACGACGGTGGCGGAACGGAGCACGGCTGCCGTCGACGTGGCCGACACGAGCGGCGAGGAGCCGCTGACCGCCCAGGCGGGGCGGGCCACGGACGACGGTGCGGAGGCCGAGAAGGTATCCGGCAAGGACAAGGACGCCGCACGCACCGAAGGCAAGGGTGCCGAGGCAACCGACCCCAAGCCTCCGGAACTCCACAGCGGCCACAAGCTCGCCAGACGTTACCGACTCGAGGAGTGCGTCACCCGTCTGGACGGATTCAGCAGCTGGCGCGCGGTCGACGAAAAGCTCCGCCGGGCCGTCGGCGTCCATGTCCTGCCCGCGGACCACCCCCGTGCCCGCCCGGTGCTCTCGGCCGCCCGCTCCTCGGCGCTCCTCGGCGATCCCCGCTTCGTCCAGGTCCTCGACGCCGTCGAGGACAACGACCTGGTCTACGTCGTCCACGAATGGCTGCCGGACGCCACCGAGCTGGCCACGGTCCTCGCCAACGGTCCGCTGGAGCCCCACGACGCCTACCAGCTCGTCAGCCAGATCTCCCAGGCCATGGCCGCCGCCCACCGCGAGGGCCTGTCCCATCTGCGGCTCACCCCCGGCTCGGTGCTGCGCACGGAGTCCGGTCAGTACCGCATCCGCGGCCTCGCGGTCATGGCGGCGCTCCGCGGCATCACCTGCGATCACCCGCAGCGCACGGACACCGAGGCGATCGGCGCGCTGCTGTACGCCGCCCTCACCCAGCGCTGGCCGTACGAGAACGACGCCTACGGCCTCACCGGCCTACCCAAGGGCGTCGGCCTGATCGCCCCCGACCAGGTCCGCGCGGGCGTGCATCGCGGCCTGTCCGAGCTCGCCATGCGAGCCCTGGTCAACGACGGCGCCACCGCCTCCCGCCAGGAGCCGCCGTGCACCACGCCGGAGGAGCTGGCCAAGGCGGTCGCCGCCATGCCGCGCATCCGTCCGCCGGAGACGGCGTTCTCCACCCCGCCGCCGTATCAGCGGACGGGTTTCCAGCAGGGCTCCTACGCCCAGTCGGTCAAGGCGACGCAGCCCGTTCCCGCGCCGCCGCCCCCGCTCCAGAGCCGCACCGGAAAGGCGCTGAAGTGGTCCGTCTCCGCGCTGCTGATCGCGGCACTGGGCCTGGGCAGCTGGCAGCTGGCGGACACGCTGCTGAAGTGGGAGAACGACCACGACACGTCGCAGAACTCGCAGACCGCCGGCGGAAGCGCCAAGAAGCCCGACAGCAAGCCGATCAAGATCGTGGACGGCGCCGAGTACTACCCCGACGGCCAGCCGCAGCACCCCAACCAGGCGAGGGCCACCTACGACGGAGACCCCTCGACGTACTGGCAAAGCAAGAGCTACCGCGAGGGTCCCGATCTCAACCCGGCCTTCAAGAAAGGCGTCGGGCTGATCTACGACCTCGGCTCCGAGCAGCAGCTAAGCAGTGCTTCCATCGGGCTGCACTACACCGGTAGCCACACGACGCTGACGCTCTACGCCGCCGATTCCTTCTCCCCATCCGAGCCGCTCAGCTCCATGCGCGAGCTCGGTACGACCAAGACCTCGGGCAACACCGCCAAGGTCACGCTGAAGACACCGGCGAAGGCACGCTATGTCGTCGTGTGGATCACCGCGATGCCCGACTCGCCCGCGGACACCTACAGCCGCGCCGGCTTCAAGCAGGGCGTGACCGAGGTCTCCTTCACCAGCTGAGCAGGCACGCTGTCCGGAAGGGACGGGGGTGCGAGAGCGACCGGGTTTCGGGTCGGCTCCCGCACCCTCGCCCCTCGGTCCATCGAGGCCGTTTCCGGTTGGCAAGGTGCCTTTCCCAGCATTTACTTTCGCCACCCGGCGGGCTTCAATGGGACCGAGATCAGGCAGCTACGGCCGGGGGGCCCGTGTCCACCGACAGCGACAAGGCTTCGACACCAACCGACGCTGATCTCCTCGCCCTACATGTGAAGGGCGATCCCGACGCGTTCGGGGAACTCGTCCGACGCCACCGTGACCGGCTGTGGGCCGTAGCCTTGCGCACCCTCGGTGATCGTGAAGAAGCCGCCGATGCTGTGCAGGACGCGCTCGTCTCCGCCTATCGCGCGGCCCACACTTTCCGCGGCCAGTCCGCCGTGACGACCTGGCTGCACCGGATCACAGTCAATGCCTGTCTGGACCGGGCGCGGAAGGCCACCTCCCGGCGTACCTCTCCCATTGCCGAAACCGAGCGCCTGGAGCAACTTCTGGAGCCCGAGGAGTCCGCCGCGCTCCCCGCCGAACGCGAGGATCTCCACCGTGAGCTGCTCCGTGCGCTGCGCACCCTGCCCGAGGAGCAGCGGGCCGCCCTCGTGCTCGTCGACATGCAGGGATACTCCGTCGCGGAGGCCGCAGACATCCTCGACGTCCCGACGGGCACGGTGAAAAGCCGGTGCTCACGCGGGCGGGCTCGTCTCCTGCCGTTGGTCACCCATCTGCGCGACGGCAACGGGGGTAGCAATCCCGCGAGCGGGGGAAGGAACCGGGCGCAGGGGACATCCGTCCCACCGACGGCAGGACCGAAGGGCACAGGTGCCGTGAAGGGCGGAGGTGGGCGAGCGTGACGTCGACGACCGGCGCCGGCGAGCACCCGGAGGTTTCCGAGATCTCCGATCTCACGGACGGGCTGCTCTCCCCCTCACGTACCGCGGATCTACGGGATCATCTCGCCGGCTGCGTGCTGTGCGAGGACGTCCATGCGTCGCTGGAGGAGATCCGTGGGCTCCTCGGTACGCTCCCCGGCCCGACGCGGATGCCTGCCGATGTCGCCGAGCGCATCGATGCGGCTCTTGCCGCCGAGGCCCTGCTGGACTCCACCACAACAGACGGCGAACCACTCGTTTCACGTGAAACATCGCTCCCGCACGGATCGTCGCTTGGCTCGGTTTCACGTGAAACATCGCCCATGCCAGCCTCTGTTTCACGTGAAACCAGCGTCCAGCCGCCTCAGCGAGCAACCTCCGCCCCTCCGGCAGGGCGGGCCCGTGGCACTTCCGGGCCGGGGCGCCAAACGCCGGGAGGCCGATCGTCCCGGTCCCGCCGGTGGCCCCGGGTTCTGCTGGGCACCGCGGCCACTGCGGCGGTGCTCGGAGTGGGCAGTCTGCTTCTCCAGAACGCCGGCACCAGCGGCGTCCAGGCAAACAAGCCGGAGAGCGGCTCTTCCGCGAGCGGGAGCTCTTCCTCAAGCCTGACGACCGCGTCGCTCGGAGCAGACGTCCACAAGCTGCTCGCTACGAAGAAGGCACAGCACCATCCGGAGATCGGCGCACGTAGCTCAACCGAGACACCGATGCGGGGCGAGCCCGACGCCGTCCCGTCGTGCGTGCGTCAGGGCATCGGCCGCACCGAGACGCCACTGGCTTCCAGCCGCCGCACGTATGAGGGCAAGGACACATTCCTGGTCGTGCTGCCGCACCCGTCCGATCCGAAGAGCGTCTCCGCCTATGTCGTCACCGCCTCGTGCGTCTCGGCAGCTCCGCCCGCTCCCGGGAAGGTTCTGCTGACGCACTCGTATCGGCGAGACTGAACGGCGGCATGTGCGCTGTGGCACTCCGGGAATGCTCGCCCCTTAGGATCCGTTGGGTGGGGTGAGAGTTCCGAGACCCCAGCCAGCCGTCGGCAGAGACAAGGAAGACACCCGTGAGCGACGTCCGCAACGTGATCATCATCGGCTCCGGGCCCGCGGGCTACACCGCAGCGCTCTACACCGCCCGCGCGTCCCTGAAGCCCCTCGTCTTCGAAGGCGCCGTCACCGCCGGCGGTGCGCTGATGAACACCACCGACGTGGAGAACTTCCCCGGCTTCCGCGACGGCATCATGGGTCCGGACCTGATGGACAACATGCGCGCCCAGGCCGAGCGCTTCGGCGCCGAGCTGGTGCCGGACGACATCGTCTCGGTCGACCTCAGCGAGGAGATCAAGACCGTCACCGACACCACGGGCACCGTGCACCGCGCCAAGGCGGTCATCGTGGCCACCGGCTCACAGCACCGCAAGCTCGGCCTGCCGCGCGAGGACGAGCTGTCCGGACGTGGCGTCTCGTGGTGCGCGACCTGTGACGGATTCTTCTTCAAGGACCAGGACATCGCCGTGATCGGCGGCGGCGACACCGCGATGGAAGAGGCCACCTTCCTCTCGCGCTTCGCCAAGTCCGTCACGGTCGTCCACCGCCGCGACACCCTGCGCGCCAGCAAGGCGATGCAGGAGCGTGCCTTCGCCGACCCGAAGATCAAGTTCGTGTGGGACAGCGAGGTCGCCGAGATCCACGGCGAGAACAAGCTCTCCGGCCTGACGCTGCGCAACGTCAAGACGGGCGAGACCTCCGAGCTTCCGGTCACCGGCCTCTTCATCGCGATCGGCCACGACCCGCGGACCGAGTTGTTCAAGGGTCAGCTGAACCTCGACGACGAGGGCTACCTCAAGGTCGATGCGCCCAGCACCCGGACGAACCTGTCGGGCGTCTTCGCCGCCGGCGACGTCGTCGACCACACCTACCGTCAGGCGATCACCGCCGCCGGCACGGGCTGCTCCGCCGCCCTCGACGCCGAGCGGTTCCTCGCGGCTCTCTCGGACGGCGAGGCCACGGCCGAGCCGGAGAAGACCCCTTCCGCCTGACCCGCACACCCGAGCTTTCCCACCCCGACCCACCCCAGTAAGGAGATTGCCATGGCCGGCGCCACGGTGACCGTCACGGACGCCAACTTCGAAGAGGTCGTCCTCAACAGCGACAAGCCCGTCCTCGTGGACTTCTGGGCCACCTGGTGCGGCCCGTGCCGTCAGATTGCCCCGTCCCTGGAGGCCATTGCCGCCGAGCACGACGAGATCGTCATTGCGAAGCTGAACACCGACGAAAACCCTGCGACCACCGCCAAGTACGGCGTCATGTCGATTCCGACCATGAACGTCTACAAGGGCGGCGAGGTCGTGAAGACCATCGTCGGTGCCAAGCCGAAGGCCGCCATCGAGAGGGACCTCTCGGACTTCCTCGCCTGAGGCACGCCGTCACGTTTCACGTGAAACATGGCCCGCTCCCTTCGTGGGGGCGGGCCAGTTTCACGTGAAACACTCGGCCATGTTTCACGTGAAACATGGCGACGATGCGTCTCACAACGGCCGAAGCGCGGGCTCCTTCTGCACGGCTCCGAGCAGACGGTCCAGCGCAAGCTCCACATCTTCCTTCCACGAGATCGTGGTCCGCAGTTCCAGCCGCAGCCGCGGAAAACGTGGATGCGGGCGGACGGTCTTGAAGCCCACCGCCAGAAGGTGCTCGGCGGGCAGCACACACGCCGGCTCGGTCCAGCGAGCATCACCGAACGCCTCAATGGCCTTGAAGCCGCGCTGGATGAGATCCTTCGCCACCGTCTGGACCATCACCCGGCCCAGCCCCTGCCCCTGAAAACCGGGAGTCAGCCACGCCGTCAGCAACTGCACCGCATCCGGCGACACCGGGCTGGTGGGAAAGGCTGTCGAGCGCGGGACATACGCCGGCGGGGCGTACATGACGAAGCCGGCCGGCACATCGTCGACATAGACGACGCGCCCACAGGATCCCCACTCCAGCAGGACCGCAGAAATCCAGGCTTCCTTCTCCAGCTCGGGACGCCCCGCCTTTACCGCGGCTTCGCCGCTGACGGGGTCGAGCTCCCAGAACACGCAGGAGCGGCAGCGCTTGGGGAGATCCGGAAGGTTGTCCAGCGTGAGCGGTACGAGCCGACGGCCCATGGAACCAGGTCCTCGCTTCCCTCGCCTGCCGCACCACGCAGCGCTCTCAGCGCCGCCTGCTCCCTGAGCAGACCACCAACGAACCCTCCGAGGGCTGCGAGCCCGAAGCCCGCTGCCAGCAGTCCGGTGCGGCTCACTGATCGCATGGCCCTCTCCTCGATATGAGGTCTCCACGTGGATGCGTGCCATACCCGATCGCATCGTATCCACCCGTTACGGGCGGGGGTACTGCCGGACAGCAAAGGGCGAGGCGTGTTCCGGTATCAGTTCCGGAACACGCCTCGCCCACGAGCCGAAAACGTCAGCTCAGTGTTCTTCGTCGCCGTCCACGTGGGGCGTGTTTCCCAGGACGGGGCCCTCACCCGGAGCCAGGGTTCCCAGAATGCGCTCCAGGTCTTCCATCGAGGCGAACTCGACGACGATCTTTCCCTTCTTCTGGCCAAGATCGACCTTCACCCGCGTTTCGAAACGGTCGGACAGCCGGGAGGCGAGACCGGTGAGCGCGGGGGAGACCCGAGCGCCCGCCCGGGGCTTCTTCGCCGTGCCGGCACTCTTGGGGCCGGCCCCCATGAGCGTCACGATCTCTTCGACCGAACGGACCGACAGCCCCTCCGCCACGATCCGGCGCGCCAGATTGTCCTGCTCCTCATGGTCTTCCACAGAGAGCAGCGCCCGGGCGTGCCCAGCGGAGAGCACCCCCGCCGCGACCCGCTTCTGTACGGACGGTGAGAGCTTCAGCAGCCGCAGTGTGTTGGTGACCTGAGGACGCGAACGCCCGATGCGGTCGGCCAGCTCGTCGTGCGTGCACTTGAAGTCCTGCAGCAACTGGTCGTAGGCAGCGGCCTCTTCCAGCGGGTTCAGCTGAGCCCGATGCAGATTCTCCAGAAGCGCGTCGAGCAGCAGTCGCTCGTCTTCCGTGGCCCGCACAATCGCGGGGATCCTCTCCAGGCCGGCTTCACGGCAGGCCCGCCAGCGCCGCTCACCCATGATGAGCTCATAGCGCTCCGGCGCCGTCTGGCGGACCACCACCGGCTGGAGCAGGCCCACCTCCTTGATGGAGGTGACCAGCTCGGCGAGGGCATCCTCGTCGAAAACCTCTCGCGGCTGCCGCGGATTCGGCCTGACCGCGTCCAGCGGAACCTCGGCGAAGTGCGCACCGGCCACCTCTGCCGGGACACCACTCGTGCTCTCCGCCTCGCCCGATGTTTCACGTGAAACACCGGGCGTCGGCAACGAAGCCACCTTGGCAGCCGCCACTCCTCGGTCCGGAGCCAGAACCGGTACGGACGACGGCGACGTCGACCCCCTTCCCACCGCCGGCGCGGACGGATCCGTGCCCTGCGGTGCCGCGGGGATCAGCGCACCGAGCCCGCGGCCCAGCCCTCTACGTCGTTCACTCACTGATTCCCCTCCGAGATGCTGTGCTGTGCTTGGTAGTTCACACTCAGGCCCTGCTCCCCGGTCTGCGAAACCCCCCGCAGCGCAATCTCTCTGGCCGCTTCGAGATACGAGAGCGCGCCACTGGATCCCGGGTCATAAGTCAGCACCGTCTGCCCATAGCTGGGTGCCTCCGAGATGCGTACCGAGCGGGGGATGCTCGTCCGGAGCACTTCCTTGCCGAAGTGGCTGCGCACCTCATCGGCGACCTGCGAGGCCAGGCGGGTACGTCCGTCGTACATGGTGAGCAGGATCGTCGAGACATGGAGCTTGGGGTTGAGATGCCCCCGCACCAGCTCGACGTTCCGCAGCAACTGCCCCAGGCCCTCCAGCGCGTAGTACTCGCACTGGATCGGAATCAGCACCTCGGCGCCGGCGACCAGCGCATTGACAGTCAGCAGACCGAGCGAGGGCGGACAGTCGATGAGGATGTAGTCCAGCGGCTGTTCATACGCCTGGATGGCGCGGTCCAGCCGGCTTTCGCGTGCCACCAGCGAGACCAGCTCGATCTCGGCACCGGCCAGGTCAATGGTGGCGGGGGCACAGAAAAGCCCCTCCACCTCGACCACCGGCTGCACGACGTCGGAGAGTGGCTTGCTCTCGACCAGCACGTCATAGATCGACGGCACTTCGGCGTGATGGTCGATCCCCAGGGCCGTCGACGCATTGCCCTGCGGGTCGAGGTCGATCACCAGCACCCGGGCTCCGTGCAGGGCCAGCGAAGCCGCAAGGTTCACGGTGGTGGTGGTCTTACCGACCCCGCCCTTCTGATTGGCGACCACGATGACCCTGGTCTCTTCAGGGCGGGGCAGCCCCTCGCCTGCGCGGCCCATCGCGCCTACCGCCAGCTGCGCTGCGCGACCTACCGGTGTGTTGTCCATCAGGGGCGGCGTTTCACGTGAAACGTCGTCCCCGAACGACTCGTTGCGGGGACCGGGGACCGGATCGGTCATCGGTCCCGCGATGTTGGCGTCGGACCGCAAGGATTCACTCTCCTCGACATCAGGCTCACAATGGTGAGAGCCTGCCATGCTTTCGGCGTCGCGAACCAGTGAGGTCCGTTCTCCTGTGGATGAACCCGCTTCTGTGGATACTTTCGTGACCCGTGTGGGTTTCCTGTCGTGCGGCTCGGCAGCCGCACGACCGCGGCTGATGATCCCTTGCAGCAGAGAACGACGTTTCACGTGAAACACGATGCCAGCGCCGCGTCCGATTAAGCCGCGACACTCCGTCTTATGGCTTTTTGTAGCGCTTGCGGAATTCGCCCTATCCGCTCTTCAGCGGACTGTTTTGCCCGCCATGGAGAAACAGCACGGATTTCTCCCGCAGGGCGCTCAGCGTCGGCGCCCCCTCGACGGCCGACTGGTGCGCGCCGCCTTCGCCCGCTTTGCCGCAAAGCGCACCCCACCGGGGCTCTCACCGACCTCGACACGCACCACGGTCGACAGCGGATCCACCACGCCCTCGCCAACATGCAGGACCGACGTATCCACCACGCCGAGCTTGCTCAGCGCGGCACGGGCCGCCTTGAGCTCCTCCTCCGCGGTGTCGCCCTTGAGCGCCAGCATCTCTCCGTAGGGACGCAGCAGCGGCACCCCCCAGCCGGCCAACCGGTCGAGCGGCGCGACGGCCCGCGCGGTCACCACATGCACCTGCGGAAGCTTGCCCATGACCTCTTCCGCGCGCCCCCGCACGACCGTGACGTGATCCAGCCCGAGCAGCTCGACGACCTCCTGGAGGAAGTTCGTCCGCCGCAGCAGCGGCTCCAGCAGCGTGATCTTGAGATCTGGGCGCACCAGCGCCAGCGGGATACCGGGCAGCCCGGCGCCCGACCCCACGTCGCACACCGAGACGCCCTCCGGGACCACTTCGGAGAGCACCGCGCAGTTCAGCAGGTGCCGCTCCCACAGCCGCGGCACCTCGCGCGGCCCGATCAGCCCGCGCTTCACGCCCGCGTCGGCGAGCAGTTCGCCGTACCGCACGGCCTCCGCAAAGCGCTCGCCGAAAACCTCCTGCGCCACTTTCGGCGCGGGAGGGAGCTCCGCTGATGCCTCCGTCACGGGAACCGCCCTTCCTCTGGACTGCTTTTCCTGCCGGGAACCCGGTGTTACGACCGGGGATAACACAGAAGGCTGACAAGTTTTGGCCCCGCCTGCGAGCAGACGGGGCCAAAGAAGAACTGCGCGCGAAGCGTCAGGCCGGGAGGACCACCACGCGGCGCTGCGGCTCCTCGCCCTCGGACTCGCTCCGGAGCCCGGCCGCGGCCACCGCGTCGTGCACGACCTTGCGCTCGAACGGGGTCATCGGGTCGAGCTTCACCGGCTGACCGGTGCTCTTGGCTTCCTCCGCTGCGCTCGCGCCGACCTTCGCGAGCTCCTCGCGCTTCTGCGCCCGGAAGCCGGCGATGTCCAGCATCAGACGGCTGCGGTCACCGGTCTCGCGGTGCACCGCCAGCCGCGTCAGCTCCTGGAGCGCCTCCAGCACCTCACCGTCCCGGCCGACCAGCTTCTGCAGATCACGGCTGGTCGACTCACCGATGATCGACACCGAGGCACGGTCCGCCTCGACGTCCATGTCGATGTCACCGTCGAGGTCCGCGATGTCCAGCAGACCTTCGAGGTAGTCGGCCGCGATCTCGCCTTCCTGCTCCAGGCGGGTCAGGGTGTCGGCGCCCTTGGTGCCAGGGGTCGTGTCCGTCACGTAAGGACTCCTTCTTACTTCTTGGACGGGTGCTTGGGGCGCTGCTGGCCCTTGCGCTGCCCGGACTTGGTGTTACGGGATCCGGAGGCGGCGCCGTCCTTGGCGGACGTACCACCCTTGCCCTTGGCATCCTGCTCGCCGGTGCTCTTCGAGGCCGAGGAACTCGCCCGCGTGCGGTTCTGCGCGGTCCCGGCCGGCGCGGGGGCGGCCCCCTGACGCTGGGCCTTTGTCTGCCGCTTCGGCTGCTGGCGGTTCTGGCGCGCCTCCTCGGCGGCCTTCTTCGTCGCGATCTCGGCGGGGCTCTCGACGATCTTGCCCTGGGCGCGCAGCCGCTCCTGACGCTCGGTGTACGCCTTGCTGCCCGGGGTGGGGTTACGGCGGATCACGTACATCTGCTGGCCCATGGTCCACACGTTGGTGGTCAGCCAGTACACGAGGACACCGACGGGGAAGTTGATGCCGAAGACGGCGAACATGACCGGGAAGACGTACATCAGCATCTTCTGCTGCTGCATGAACGGCGTCTTCACCGTCAGGTCGACGTTCTTCGTCATCAGCTGGCGCTGGGTGTAGAACTGCGACGCCGACATCAGGACGATCATGATGACCGTGACCACACGGACATCGGTCACCGAAGCGCCCAGGCTCTGGATCTTCGCCGCGGTGTCCATGAACTTCGCCGCGAGCGGCGCACCGAAGATGTGCGCCTTCTGCGCGCTCGCCAGCAGCGTCGGGTCGATGAAGCCGACGGTCTTGTTCTGCGCGATGTGGCTGAGGACCTGGTACAGGGAGATGAAGAACGGGGACTGCGCCAGGATCGGGAGACAGCTCGAGAGCGGGTTGGTGCCCGACTCCTTGTAGAGCTTCATCATCTCTTCGGACTGGCGCTGCTTGTCGTTCTTGTAGCGCTCCTGGATCGCCTTCATCTTCGGCTGGAGCGCCTGCATGTTCCGCGTCGCCTTGATCTGCTTCACGAAGAGCGGGATCAGGCAGATGCGGATCAGCACCACCAGCGAGACGATGGCCAGGCCCCACGCCGCGCCACTGTTCGGATTGAAGATCAGGCTGAAGAACGAGTGGAACTGGACGATGATCCAGGACACTGCGTAATAAAGGGGACTGAGGATCGTGTCCACGAATCAGGCTCCTTGGGCGTTGGGCTGAGTCTCGGGCTGGGCGACAGGCTCAGGGACGGTGGGCCCGCCCAGGCGGCTCCTCAGCCGCTGATGCCAAACCGGACGCTTCCGGGGAGGGACGTGGTCGACGCCACCGAGCGACCACGGATTGCACCGCAGGATGCGCCAGGCGGTAAGCGCAGTCCCCTTCACCGCGCCGTGCCGGTCGATGGCCGTGTAGCCATAGTGCGAACACGACGGGTAGTACTTGCAGACCGGGCCCAGCAAGGGGCTGATGGTCCACTGGTAGATCTTGATCAAAAGCAGCAGCGGGTACTTCACTGTGCGCTCCCTCCCGGGTCCCGTCCGGGTTTCCCGGGGCCGGCGGCGCACCCGCCGTCGGTCACCGCCCCGGTGGGATTGCAGCCTTTCGGCGCCCCTCCCAGCAGCCGCGCCAGGGCGGCGTCCAGGTCGCGGGCCAGCTGGTCGTACTCCGCCGTGCCCGCGCCGGGCAGGGCCCGTACGACAACCAGGCTACCGGCGGGCAGCCGGTCCAGCCGATCGCGCACGAGGTGGCGGAGCCTCCGCTTGACCTTGTTGCGGACGACCGCGGCGCCAACGGCCTTGCTCACGACGAAACCCGCACGCGCCGGGGGAACACTTTCCCCCGCTGCGTGCGGGTCCGTTGCACCGCTACGACAGTGCACGACAAGGAGCGGGCGACCGGCCCTGCGTCCCCGGCGTACCGCGGTCGCGAAGTCCTCGCGCCGCCTCAGCCGATTTTCGCTAGGCAGCACGTCATGGACCTAGTCGGGCTGGTCAGGCCGACAGGCGGGCGCGACCCTTGCTGCGGCGCGACGCGAGGATCGCGCGGCCGGCACGGGTCCGCATGCGCAGACGGAAACCGTGGGTCTTCGCGCGACGGCGGTTGTTCGGCTGGAAGGTGCGCTTGCTCACTCGGGGGCTCCAGAAATCTTGTTGTCTCGGAGAGACAGATGTGTGGGGCGTCGACTGGCTGTCACCGTGCGCCCACGAGTAGCTCGCCACGCCCGAGTGCACCGCTACACGACCACGAGAGCGCGATCTTTGCCCATCGGAGGCAGGCGGCAGCAGCCATCGACAACTCGACCTGGTCACGGTACGCGGGGCTACGCCATCCGGTCAAACCAGCTCCCGAACTGTGCGGAGAGCCCTTGCCAGGACACACACTATGCACAGCCTGTGGACAACAACTTGAATCCCCAGGCCCGCCCTGACTACCGTGGCTGAACTCCATTTCCTTCCCGCCCGTCCTGAGAATCACACATTCGTGGGACTGTGAGAGAGCGTGCCCTGTGGCTGATGTACCTGCCGATCTTGCCGCAGTGTGGCCACGTGTACTCGATCACCTCTTGCGGGCCGACGCCGACGGCCTCAAGCCCAAGGACCAGGACTGGCTCAAGCGCACCCAGCCCCTGGCGCTGGTCGCGGACACCGCGCTGCTCGCCGTCCCCAACGAGTTCGCCAAGGGCGTGCTCGAGGGCCGGCTCGCGCCGCTGATCGGCGAGGCGCTCAGCCATGAGTGCGGACGGCCGATCCGGATCGCGATCACCGTCGACGACTCCTCCGAGGAGCCCGCGGCCCAGCCGCCCGCGCCCCCGCAACAGCACCCCCAGCCCCCCCAGCACCAGCCGCAGCACGACGCGTACGACGGCTACGACGGGCGGCACGACTCCCGCCAGGGTTACGGGCACCAGGGCGACGACCTGCCCAGCGTCCGCCCCGCCTACCCCGACTACCCGCAACCGCGCCACGAGCCCGGCGCCTGGCCGCAGCACTCCCGCACCGACGCGGTCGGCCCGCGCGAGGAGTACGGCGGCTGGCAGCAACAGCAGCTCGGCGGCTACCCCGACCGCGAGACGTCCACGGAGCAGTGGCGCGAGCCCTACGGCTCCTCTCCGCCCCCGCATCTCCAGCAGCACCAGAACGACTACCGGGCGCAGGGGCCCGACCGCAGCGGGCCGCGCCCCTCGGACGGCCCGCGCTCCCCTTATGAGCAGCAGCGCCGCGAGCTCCCGGACCTGCCGCCCCCCGGCCCCGGCGGCCGGCCGGGCGGCCACGGTGCGCCGCCGCCACCGCCCAGCGGCGCCCCCGGCCCGCTCGCCGCGCAGCCCGCGCCGGCGACCGGCCCCGGTGAACCGACCGCGCGGCTGAACCCGAAGTACCTCTTCGACACCTTCGTCATCGGTGCCTCCAACCGCTTCGCGCACGCCGCGGCGGTGGCGGTCGCCGAGGCGCCGGCCAAGGCGTACAACCCGCTGTTCATCTACGGGGAGTCGGGCCTGGGCAAGACCCACCTGCTGCATGCCATCGGGCACTACGCCCGCAGCCTCTATCCCGGCACCCGGGTGCGGTACGTGAGCTCGGAGGAGTTCACCAACGAGTTCATCAACTCGATCCGCGACGGCAAGGCGGACGCGTTCCGCAAGCGCTATCGGGACATGGACATCCTGCTCGTCGACGACATCCAGTTCCTCGCGAGCAAGGAATCGACGCAGGAGGAGTTCTTCCACACCTTCAACACCCTGCACAACGCCAACAAGCAGATCGTGCTCTCCAGTGACCGGCCGCCCAAGCAGCTGGTCACCCTGGAGGACCGGCTGCGCAACCGCTTCGAGTGGGGGCTGATCACGGACGTCCAGCCGCCGGAGCTGGAGACCCGGATCGCGATCCTCCGCAAGAAGGCGGTGCAGGAGCAGCTGAACGCGCCGCCGGAGGTGCTGGAGTTCATCGCTTCCCGGATCTCGCGCAACATCCGCGAGCTGGAGGGCGCGCTGATCCGGGTCACCGCGTTCGCCTCGCTCAACCGGCAGCCGGTGGACCTCGGGCTCACCGAGATCGTGCTGAAGGACCTGATCCCCGGTGGTGAGGACACCGCGCCGGAGATCACCGCGACCGCGATCATGGCCTCGACCGCCGACTACTTCGGGCTGACCGTGGACGACCTGTGCGGCTCCTCGCGCAGCCGGGTGCTGGTGACGGCCCGCCAGATCGCGATGTACCTGTGCCGGGAGCTCACCGATCTCTCGCTGCCGAAGATCGGCGCGCAGTTCGGCGGCCGCGACCACACGACCGTGATGCACGCCGACCGCAAGATCCGCGCGCTGATGGCCGAGCGGCGCTCCATCTACAACCAGGTCACCGAGCTGACCAACCGCATCAAGAACGGCTGAGGCGCCCCGCCGCCGGCCGCCACGCCATCAGGGCGCTCCGGGACCCGCTCCCGGGGCGCCCTTCGTCGTTCCCGGCCGCGGAGCGCACCCGGAACCGCCGTGCGGCACGTCGACGGGGTTCGCGCAGGCCGAGCGGAGGGTCTTTCCGAGCCGGTGCGGCAGCCGGTCGCGGGGGTCATGAGCACCGTCCACCGTCATCCCGAACCTGTGGAGAGCGTCGACTCTGTTCGATTCCCGGCGAGGTCACGGCCTCTCTCCACAGATTGGGCAAGAATCTTCCGTCCACAACCTGGGGAGGGGAAAGTTATCCCTGTGAGATCCACAGGCCGGTGTGCTGACGGGTCATCGGACGAGGTCAACCGCGTGTGGAATTGTGGCCAACCGCAATCCACAGCCTGTGGACAAGGAATTCGTCCACAGGCGCGCCGACGACTTGTCCACCGGCCGCCCACAGGCTGGGGGCCGTTGTCCCCAGTGATCGCCGGCTTCTCCACACCGCTGTCCACTGTTCGGCAACGCGACACCGCCCCTCACCGCGCCGAGTGAAAGCAGTCACACCAAGGTGGTGGGTTGGGCTGTGGGGAACGTGGGTAAACCTGGGGACGGCACTGGGGAGAAGTGCCTCCGCCCTGTGCATGGGGTGTGCAGAACTTCGCCCGGTCCACAGCCGAGCCCGCTTATCCACGGCTGCCACCCACAGGCGCGGTGGACAAAAAATCGGCGCTGACCTGCGCAAAGTCAGTTGTCCACGGTTTCCACAGGGCCTACTACTACGACCACGGATATCTACCGGGGAACTCGCTCGGAATCGGGCCCTGTGCACAACCGGGCTCCGGAGCGCGCCGCTCCGGTCGGCCCGACTTGACCCCGAGCCGCACCGACTGTCGGTGGCGTGCGTCAGACTGGTCTCCGGCAACTCAGCCGACGACGAAGAGCCAGCAGGGCGAGAGCCAGCAACAGCAGGAGGCGGTTTCCGGTGAAGATCCGGGTGGAGCGCGATGTACTCGCGGAGGCAGTGGCGTGGGCGGCCAAGAGCCTCCCGGCCCGTCCGCCGGTGCCCGTCCTCGCGGGCCTGCTGCTGAAGGCCGACGACGGCGCACTGAGCCTCTCCGGCTTCGACTACGAGGTCTCCGCGCGGGTCTCGGTGGACGCGGAGGTGGAGGAGGAGGGCACCGTCCTCGTCTCCGGCCGTCTGCTCGCCGACATCTGCCGGGCCCTCCCCAACCGCCCGGTGGAGATTTCCACCGACGGTGTACGCGTCACGGTGGTGTGCGGCTCCTCCCGCTTCACCCTCCACACCCTGCCTGTGGAGGAGTACCCGTCCCTGCCGGCGATGCCCACCGCCACCGGTACCGTCTCCGCCGAGGTCTTCGCCGCGGCCGCCGCCCAGGTGGCCATCGCCGCCGGCCGTGACGACACGCTCCCGGTGCTCACCGGTGTGCGGATCGAGATCGAGGGCGACACCGTCACCCTGGCCTCGACCGACCGCTACCGCTTCGCGGTCCGCGAGTTCCTGTGGAAGCCGGAGAGCCCGGACGCCTCCGCCGTCGCCCTGGTCCCCGCCAAGACGCTGCTGGACACCGCCAAGTCCCTGAGCAGCGGCGACACCGTCACCCTGGCGCTGTCCGGCTCCGGCCAGGGCGAGGGCCTGATCGGTTTCGAGGGCGCCGGCCGACGGACCACGACCCGTCTGCTCGAGGGCGACCTGCCGAAGTACCGGACGCTCTTCCCCACCGAGTTCAACTCCGTCGCCGTGATCGAGACCGCCCCGTTCGTCGAGGCCGTCAAGCGTGTGGCACTGGTCGCCGAGCGGAACACCCCGGTGCGGCTGAGCTTCGAGCAGGGCGTGCTGATCCTGGAGGCCGGCTCCAGCGACGATGCACAGGCTGTGGAGAGGGTCGACGCCGACCTGGAGGGCGACGACATCTCGATCGCCTTCAACCCCGGCTTCCTGCTGGAGGGCCTGTCGGCGATCGACTCCCCGGTTGCCCAGCTGTCGTTCACGACGTCGACGAAGCCCGCGCTGCTCAGCGGCCGCCCGGCCAAGGACGCCGAGGCCGACGACGCCTACAAGTACCTGATCATGCCCGTGCGCCTGTCGGGCTGACGCCGGCGGACGGCTGTCGTACGGACCGGGCCCCGGCCGTCGCCGGGGCCCTTGCGGCGACCGGCTGACGGGCCCCGATGAGCGGCTGAGCCCACAGCTGTGCACGGGCCCCCGGGCGTAGGCTCGGACTCAGGTACGACAGCAACGACTACGTGCAAAGAGGGTCTCTGATGGAGCTCGGTCTCGTCGGTCTCGGCAAGATGGGCGGCAACATGCGCGAGCGCATTCGCCGCGCCGGCCACACCGTCATCGGATACGACCGCAACCCCGACCTGGCCGATGTGGGCAGCCTCAAGGAGCTTGTGGACAGGCTCGAAGGCCCGCGGGTGGTCTGGGTCATGGTCCCGGCCGGCGCCGCCACCCAGTCGACGATCGACGAGCTGGCCGAGCTGCTCTCGCCCGGCGACCTCGTCGTGGACGGCGGCAACTCCCGCTGGACCGAGGACGAGAAGCACGCCGAGGAGCTGGCCGCCAAGGGCATCGGCTTCGTGGACTGCGGCGTCTCCGGCGGCGTCTGGGGCCTGGAGAACGGCTACGCGCTGATGTACGGCGGCGACAAGGAGAACGTCGCCAAGGTGCAGCCGATCTTCGACGCCCTCAAGCCCGAGGGCGAGTTCGGCTCCGTGCACGCCGGCAAGGTGGGCGCGGGCCACTTCGCGAAGATGGTCCACAACGGCATCGAGTACGCGATGATGCAGGCGTACGCCGAGGGCTGGGAGCTGCTGGAGAAGGTCGACTCCGTCACCGACGTGCGCGAGGTCTTCCGGTCCTGGCAGGAGGGCACGGTCATCCGTTCCTGGCTGCTGGACCTCGCGGTCAACGCCCTCGACGAGGACGAGCACCTGGACAAGCTGCGCGGGTACGCCCAGGACTCCGGCGAGGGCCGCTGGACGGTCGAGGCCGCGATCGACAACGCCGTGCCGCTGCCGGCGATCACGGCGTCGCTCTTCGCCCGCTTCGCGTCCCGCCAGGACGACTCCCCGCAGATGAAGATGATCGCCGCGCTGCGCAACCAGTTCGGTGGCCACGCGGTCGAGAGCAAGAAGTAAGCACAACCAGCTGGAGCAGCCGGGGGAGGTCGGCGCGTAGCCATGCACGTATCGCACCTGTCGCTTGCCGACTTCCGCTCGTACGCCCGGGTCGAGGTCCCGCTCGACCCGGGCGTCACGGCGTTCGTGGGGCCCAACGGGCAGGGCAAGACGAATCTGGTCGAGGCGGTGGGGTATCTCGCCACGCTCGGCAGCCACCGGGTCTCCTCGGACGCGCCGCTGGTGCGGATGGGCGCGGACCGCGCGATCGTCCGGGCCGCCGTCGTCCAGGGCGAGCGGCAGCAGCTGGTGGAGCTGGAGCTCAATCCCGGCAAGGCGAACCGCGCCAGGATCAACAGATCGTCGCAGGTCAGACCGCGTGACGTGCTGGGGATCGTGCGGACGGTGCTGTTCGCGCCGGAGGACCTGGCGCTGGTCAAGGGCGACCCCGGCGAGCGACGGCGCTTCCTCGACGAGCTGATCACCGCCCGCTCGCCCCGGATGGCCGGGGTCCGCTCGGACTACGACCGCGTCCTCAAGCAGCGCAACACCCTGCTGAAGACGGCGGCGCTGGCCCGCCGGCACGGTGGGCGGAGGGGGGCACCTCCCGCGGGAGCGGATGCGAGCGTGGGGGCGGATCTGTCGACGCTGGACGTGTGGGACCAGCATCTGGCCCGCGCCGGAGCCGAACTCCTCGCCCAGCGGCTCGACCTGATCGCCGTGCTGCGGCCGCTGGCGGACAAGGCGTACGAGCAGCTGGCGCCCGGCGGCGGGCCGCTGGGGCTGGAGTACCGCGGCTCCGCGGGCGAGGCGCCGGCCGCCGGGAACCGCGAGGAGCTGTACGGCGTGCTGCTGGCGGCGCTGGGCGAGGCCCGCCGGAACGAGATCGAGCGCGGGGTGACGCTGGTCGGGCCGCACCGGGACGATCTGCTGCTGAAGCTCGGTCAGCTGCCGGCGAAGGGCTACGCCAGCCACGGCGAGTCCTGGTCGTACGCGCTGGCGCTGCGGCTGGCCTCGTACGAGCTGCTGCGGGCGGAGGGCAACGAGCCGGTGCTGGTCCTCGACGACGTCTTCGCGGAGCTGGACAGCCGGCGCCGGGAGCGGCTGGCGGAGCTGGTGGCGCCGGGCGAGCAGGTCCTGGTGACGGCGGCCGTGGACGACGATGTGCCGGGAGTTCTGGCCGGAGCGCGGTACGCGGTCTCCGGCGGCACGGTGGAGAGGGTGGAGCGGTGACCGAACCGCAGCCGGAGCGGCCCAGGCCCCCGGAGCTGTCCGGCGTGGACCTGGCCCGACAGGCGCTGGTGGCCGCCAAGGAGCAGGCCCGCGCCCGGGGCGCCGCCGCGCAGCAGAAGAAGCAGGCCCGGCGCGGAGGGCTGCGCTCGGGCGCCCGGGCCGACGGCCGGGACCCGCTGCCGCTGGGCGCCGCGATCAACCGTCTGATCACCGAGCGCGGCTGGGAGACGCCGGCGGCGGTCGGCGGGGTGATGGGCCGCTGGCCGCAGATGGTCGGAGCCGAGGTGGCCCAGCACTGCGAGCCGCAGCGGTACGACGAGGACGCCCGCGTGCTGACGGTCCAGTGCGACTCGACGGCCTGGGCAACGCAGCTGCGGCTGCTGGCCCCGCAGCTGGTGGCCCGCCTCAACGCGGATCTGGGCCATGGCACGGTCAAGATGATCAAGGTGCTGGGGCCGGGCGGTCCGAGCCGCCGGTACGGCCAGCTGCGCGCACCGGGCAGCAAGGGCCCCGGCGACACCTACGGCTGAGCGCGGCGCGCGGCTGATCAACTCCTCCGATGGGGGCGGTGTTTCACGTGAAACACCGCCCCCATCGCGCTGTCGTGGCCGGTCACGGGTCGTTTCACGTGAAACAGCGCACGCTTGTACGGACCCTGTAAACCCGTGTGACGTATGAGACTCCGCTCATGGTCGCCGCCGGTTGACATCCCGAAGCGCTGAGTGCCCGTTTGAGCGTCCTGAGGCCCCGTCTCACATATGGGGAGTCGGCGGACGTCAGTTCAGGGCGGCACATGACGACTCAGGCGCCTGCAAACCCCCATGAGTGTCGGCGCTACCGGTAGACTGGTGGCAATCCCGCCCACTCGCGGAACAAGTCGAACGACGAGCCGCTCCCACCTGTCCTTCGCGGGGAGATCGCAACAGGTGCGGAAGGGCTCGTGCTGTGCCAGAAAGGGCGCTTCGTGGCCGACTCCGGCGACCTCAACGAGAACAACATGGCTTCTACCGAAGAGGGGGGTTCGGCCGGCGCCGTGGGCGACTCCTCGGCGGAGAAGTCGTACGACGCCAGCGCGATCACCGTCCTCGAGGGCCTGGACGCGGTCCGTAAGCGCCCTGGTATGTACATCGGCTCCACGGGCGAGCGCGGTCTGCACCACCTGGTGCAGGAGGTCGTCGACAACTCCGTCGACGAGGCGCTCGCCGGGCACGCCGACACCATCGAGGTGACGATCCTCGCCGACGGCGGGGTCCGGGTCGTGGACAACGGCCGCGGTATCCCCGTCGGCATCGTCCCGTCCGAGAACAAGCCGGCCGTCGAGGTCGTGCTGACGGTGCTGCACGCCGGCGGCAAGTTCGGCGGCGGCGGGTACGCGGTCTCCGGTGGTCTGCACGGCGTCGGTGTCTCCGTGGTGAACGCGCTGTCGACCCGGGTCGCGGTGGAGATCCGCACGGACGGCTACCGCTGGACCCAGGAGTACAAGCAGGGCGTGCCGACCGCCCCGCTGGCCAAGCACGAGGCCACCGACGAGTCCGGCACCTCGGTCACCTTCTGGGCCGACCCCGAGATCTTCGAGACCACCACCTACAGCTTCGAGACGCTGTCCCGGCGCTTCCAGGAGATGGCGTTCCTCAACAAGGGGCTGACCATCTCGCTCAAGGACGAGCGCCCGGACCACGTCGACGAGGACGGGCAGCCGCTCTCGGTGCGGTACCACTACGAGGGCGGCATCGTCGACTTCGTGAAGTACCTCAACTCCCGCAAGGGGGAGCTGGTCCACCCGACGGTCGTCTCGGTCGAGGCCGAGGACAAGGAGCGGCTGCTCTCCCTCGACCTCGCGATGCAGTGGAACACCCAGTACAGCGAGGGTGTCTACAGCTTCGCGAACATCATCCACACCCACGAGGGCGGCACCCACGAGGAGGGCTTCCGCGCCGCGCTGACGGGCCTGATCAACCGTTACGCCCGCGAGAAGAAGCTGCTGCGCGAGAAGGACGACAACCTCACCGGCGAGGACATCCGCGAGGGTCTGACTGCGATCATCTCGGTCAAGCTCTCCGAGCCGCAGTTCGAGGGCCAGACCAAGACCAAGCTGGGCAACACCGAGGTCAAGACCTTCGTCCAGAAGGTCGTCCACGAGCACCTCAACGACTGGCTGGACCGCAACCCCAACGAGGCCGCGGACATCGTCCGCAAGGGCATCCAGGCGGCCACCGCCCGGGTCGCGGCCCGCAAGGCGCGCGACCTGACCCGCCGCAAGGGCCTGCTGGAGACGGCGTCGCTGCCCGGCAAGCTGAGCGACTGCCAGTCCAACGACCCCACCAAGTGCGAGATCTTCATCGTCGAGGGTGACTCCGCCGGCGGCTCGGCCAAGTCCGGCCGTAACCCGGAGTACCAGGCGATCCTCCCGATCCGCGGCAAGATCCTCAACGTCGAGAAGGCCCGGGTCGACAAGATCCTGCAGAACAACGAGGTCCAGGCGTTGATCTCGGCCTTCGGCACCGGTGTGCACGAGGACTTCGACATCGAGAAGCTCCGCTACCACAAGATCATCTTGATGGCGGACGCCGACGTCGACGGCCAGCACATCAACACCCTGCTGCTGACCTTCCTCTTCCGCTTCATGCGCCCGCTGGTCGAGGCCGGCCACGTCTACCTCTCCCGCCCCCCGCTGTACAAGATCAAGTGGGGCCGGGACGACTTCGAGTACGCCTACTCCGACCCGGAGCGGGACGCGCTGATCGAGCGCGGCAAGCAGAACGGCAAGCGGATCCGCGAGGACTCCATCCAGCGGTTCAAGGGTCTCGGCGAGATGAACGCCGAGGAGCTGCGCGTGACGACCATGGACACCGACCACCGGGTGCTCGGCCAGGTCTCGCTGGACGACGCGGCCCGCGCGGACGACCTGTTCTCCGTCCTCATGGGCGAGGACGTCGAGGCGCGCCGCTCGTTCATCCAGCGCAACGCCAAGGACGTCCGCTTCCTCGACATCTGAGCCCTGTCGGCCCGCACAACAGCCGCAGCTCGAAAGGACTTTGAACCACCATGGCCGACGAGAACCCCCCTGTGACCCCGGACGGCGTGACCGCCGAGGGCGCGCCCGCCGCCATCGAAGGCGTCGGCATGCGCGTCGAGCCCGTCGGGCTCGAAACGGAGATGCAGCGCTCCTACCTCGACTACGCGATGTCCGTCATCGTCTCGCGTGCGCTGCCCGACGTCCGCGACGGCCTCAAGCCGGTGCACCGCCGTGTGCTCTACGCGATGTACGACGGCGGCTACCGCCCCGAGAAGGGCTTCTACAAGTGCGCCCGCGTCGTCGGCGACGTCATGGGCACGTACCACCCGCACGGTGACACCTCCATCTACGACGCGCTGGTCCGCCTGGCCCAGCCGTGGTCGATGCGGATGCCGCTGGTCGACTCCAACGGCAACTTCGGCTCCCCGGGCAACGACCCGGCGGCGGCCATGCGGTACACCGAGTGCAAGATGGCGCCGCTGTCGATGGAGATGCTCCGGGACATCGACGAGGAGACCGTCGACTTCCAGGACAACTACGACGGCCGCAACCAGGAGCCGACGGTCCTGCCGGCCCGCTTCCCCAACCTGCTGATCAACGGCTCGGCCGGCATCGCGGTCGGCATGGCCACCAACATCCCGCCGCACAACCTCCGCGAGGTCGCCGAGGGCGCGCAGTGGGCGCTGGCGCACCCCGAGGCGTCCAGCGAGGAGCTGCTGGACGCGCTGGTCGAGCGGATCAAGGGCCCCGACTTCCCCACCGGCGCGCTGGTGGTGGGCCGCAAGGGCATCGAGGAGGCATACCGCACCGGCCGCGGCTCCATCACGATGCGCGCGGTCGTCGAGGTCGAGGAGATCCAGAACCGCCAGTGCCTGGTGGTCACCGAACTCCCCTACCAGGTCAACCCGGACAACCTCGCGCAGAAGATCGCCGACCTGGTCAAGGACGGCAAGATCGGCGGCATCGCGGACGTCCGCGACGAGACCTCCTCGCGCACCGGCCAGCGGCTGGTCATCGTCCTCAAGCGGGACGCGGTCGCCAAGGTCGTCCTCAACAACCTCTACAAGCACACCGATCTGCAGACCAACTTCGGCGCGAACATGCTCGCGCTGGTCGACGGCGTGCCGCGCACCCTCTCCCTCGACGCCTTCATCCGCAACTGGGTCACGCACCAGGTCGAGGTCATCGTCCGCCGGACGAAGTTCCGGCTGCGCAAGGCCGAGGAGCGCGCCCACATCCTGCGCGGTCTGCTCAAGGCCCTGGACGCGATCGACGAGGTCATCGCGCTGATCCGGCGCAGCGAGACGGTCGAGGTGGCCCGCGAGGGCCTGATGGGCCTGCTGCGGATCGACGAGATCCAGGCCAACGCGATCCTGGAGATGCAGCTCCGCCGGCTGGCCGCCCTGGAGCGCCAGAAGATCACCGCCGAGCACGACGAGCTCCAGCGCAAGATCGACGAGTACAACGCGATCCTGGCCTCCCCGGAGCGCCAGCGCCAGATCATCAGCGAGGAACTGGCCGCGATCGTCGAGAAGTACGGCGACGACCGCCGCACCCAGCTGGTGCCCTTCGAGGGCGACATGTCCATCGAGGACCTGATCGCCGAGGAGGACATCGTCGTCACCGTCACCCGCGGCGGCTACATCAAGCGCACGAAGACGGACGACTACCGCGCCCAGAAGCGCGGCGGCAAGGGCGTGCGGGGCGCCAAGCTCAAGGAAGACGACATCGTCGACCACTTCTTCGTCTCCACCACCCACCACTGGCTGCTGTTCTTCACCAACAAGGGCCGGGTCTACCGCGCCAAGGCGTACGAGCTCCCCGACGCCGGACGCGACGCCCGCGGCCAGCACGTGGCCAACCTCCTGGCCTTCCAGCCGGACGAGCAGATCGCGCAGATCCTGGCGATCCGCGACTACGAGGCGGCGCCGTATCTGGTCCTCGCCACCAAGGCCGGCCTGGTCAAGAAGACCCCGCTCAAGGACTACGACTCGCCCCGCTCCGGCGGCGTGATCGCGATCAACCTGCGCGAGCAGCAGGACGGTTCCGACGACGAGCTGATCGGCGCCGAGCTGGTCTCGGAGACCGACGACCTGCTGCTGATCAGCAGGAAGGCGCAGTCGATCCGCTTCACCGCGACCGACGAGGCGCTGCGCCCGATGGGCCGGGCCACCTCCGGTGTGAAGGGCATGAGCTTCCGCGAGGGCGACGAACTCCTCTCGCTGAACGTCGTCCGGGCGGACACCTACGTCTTCACCGCGACCGACGGCGGCTACGCCAAGCGCACCGCGGTCGACGAGTACCGCGTCCAGGGCCGCGGCGGCCTCGGCATCAAGGCCGCCAAGATCGTCGAGGACCGGGGTTCGCTGGTCGGCGCGCTGATCGTCGAGGAGACCGACGAGATCCTCGCGATCACGCTCGGCGGTGGCGTGATCCGTACGCGGGTCAACGAGGTCCGGGAGACCGGCCGTGACACCATGGGCGTCCAACTGATCAACCTGGGCAAGCGGGATGCCGTCGTCGGCATCGCGCGGAACGCCGAGGCCGGCCGCGAGGCCGAGGAGGTCGACGGGCCCGACGTGCCCGAGGAGACCGGCGCGGCCGAGGAGTCCGGAGCCACCGCAGCCGAGGGTGAGCAGCCCGCGGCGGAGTAGCACGAGGAGTAGGTCGTGAGTGGAGCCACGGGCGCTGCGACGGGCGACGCGGGGGTCGATCAGGACTCCCCGGCGGAACCCGTCACCGAGAAGGAACGCAGCGCCCGTGGCTCCGTCGCGTCCGACGGCACCCGGGACGAGGGCGCCCATGAGGGGGGAACCGTGAGCAACACCCGACAGCCGCAACCCCAGCCCCAGCCGCAGGGAGGCGCACAGCAGCCCTACCAGCCGCCCCGGGCGTACCGCACGGACGGTGCGGGGCCGGCGGCCGCCCAGGCCGTGCGCAAGCCGCGTACGGGCGCGAGCACGGCCCCCCGGACGCGCAAGGCCCGGCTGCGGGTGGCGCGCACCGATCCGTGGTCGGTGATGAAGGTGAGCTTCCTGTTGTCCATCGCGCTGGGCATCTGCACGGTGGTGGCGGTGGCGGTGCTGTGGATGGTGATGGACGCGATGGGCGTGTTCTCCACCGTCGGCAAGACCATCAGCGAGGCGACCGGCTCCGCCGAGGGCGGCGGCTTCGATCTGCAGTCGTTCCTCTCGCTGCCGCGGGTGCTGCTGTTCACCTCGGTCATCGCGGTGATCGACGTGGTGCTGGCGACCGCGCTGGCCACCCTCGGCTCCTTCATCTACAACCTGTCGGCGGGCTTCGTCGGCGGTGTGGAGCTGACCCTCGCGGAGGACGAGTGAGCGCTCCGTGAGGGGCGGCGGCAGGGGCGTTCCCAGAGCTCCGGGAACCGATTTTGGGAACGCCTCTGAAGTGCGCTAATCTTTCGGTGCAGCGAACGAGCGGCTATAGCTCAGACGGTTAGAGCGCTTCCCTGATAAGGAAGAGGCCCCAGGTTCAAGTCCTGGTAGCCGCACCGCACAGTCGGCCCGGCCGGAGAATTCTCCGGCCGGGCCGATGTTTTTGCCGCCGCTCCGAGGACTTTCCAAGGACGGGGAACCGCCGCCGGTCGTGATTCGTTGTGAAGGGGCGGGAGTTGGGGCCTTCGGGCACCTCCGGACGGGGTGTTGCCGAGTACGGGCTAGATAACCGATCGGTATCGGCCGGTGTGTATCATCGGCCGACATAGGGTCCCCTACGTCAACGAAAGACGAGGTCGCGCGGTGAAGAAGCTTCTCCTGGTCGCACTGGCCGCCATCGGCGGGCTCCTCGTGTACCGCCAGATCCAGGCGGATCGCGCCGAGCAGGATCTGTGGACGGAGGCGACCGACTCCGTGCCCGCAGGTTCGGGTGTGTGAGACCACACGCACAGCACAGTTCGTATGGACCCCGGTTGCCCAAGGGCGGCCGGGGTTTCGTACGTACCGGGGGCGGGAAAGCGGCCCCCTGGGTTTGCTATCGCACATTGATGGGTTGCAGTGGCAAAGCTGCTGGCCGTGAAGTCGATGCCCGGGCGTGACCCGCGGACGCGAGGGGGACGAGACATGGCACGACCACCACGCACGGGGACGGTGGCGCTGGGGAAACGCCCCGCTCGGACGGCGTGGAGAGCGTGGAGAGCAGGGGGAAGGGCGTTGGCGGCCCTGGCCGCGGCGGTGCTCCCGGTCGCCGCGGCGCTCCCGGCCGTGGCGGCGCCGCGGGCGGCACCGGCCACCGGGGGCAGCGGACTGGTGACGGTCCTCGACTCCTCCGCCTCGATGGCCGGGAGCGACGGGTCCGGCGGCACGCGGATCGCCGCCGCCCGCAGGGCCGTCGGCTCCCTCGTCGACGCCCTGCCCGAGGGCTATCCCACCGGCCTGCGGGTCTACGGCGCGGACAAGCCCAAGGGCTGCGACGACACCCGGCTCGCCCGGCCCGTCGCCCCGCTGGACCGGGACGGCCTGAAGCGGGCCGTCGCGGGCGTGCGCCCCAAGGGCGACACCCCCATCGGGCTCTCCCTGACCAAGGCCGCCCAGGACCTCCCCAAGCCGGCGGCCGGCGGCGCCGGCAAGCGCACCATCGTGCTCGTCTCCGACGGCGAGGACACCTGCCGGACGCCGCAGAGCTGCCAGGTCGCCTCCCAACTCGCCGCGTCCGACACCGATCTGCACATCGACGTCGTCGGCTTCCAGGCGGCCGGCAGCGCCCGCTCCCAGCTGGAGTGCGTGGCCAAGTCCGGCAACGGCCAGTACTACGACGCCCCGGACGCCGGGTCGCTCGCCCGCCAGCTGCAGCGCGCCGGCCAACTCTCCGCGAACGGCTACCGGTTCCGGGGCACACCCGTCCACGGCACCGACGGCCGCCAGGGCGCCCCGGTCGTCACCCCCGGGCAGTACCTCGACAGCATCGGGCCCAACGAGAAGCGGTACTACGCCGTCGATCTCGACGCGGAGTCGGTGGGCGACTTCTCGGCAACCGTGGTGCCGCCGTCCGGCACGCCCGTCGACTACCGCGACACCCTGCGCACCCAGATCGCGTACGGCACGGACAGCAGCTGCGCCTCGTCCACCGCGCTGTTCGGCCAGCGCGAGGGCGCCACACCGCTGACCTCGGGCGTCAGCCGCATCCCGACCCGGAACGGCACCGGGACCTGCGACAAGGCGGGCCGGTACTGGCTGGTCGTCGAGCGCCACGCGGACACCGGCTCGGACGCCGCGCGCTGGCCGGTGGAGCTGACGTTTCACGTGGAACATCCGCTGGCGAAGGGCGTCACCCCCGCGCAGCCGTCGCCGCAGTACGGCGCCGGCGGCAAGGACGCCACGCTTCCCAGCACCCCGCCCAAGGCCGTCACCGGCGGCACCGGCTTCAACGATGCCAGTCCGCTGGGCCCGGGCGTCTGGCGCGACCAGATCCTCCCCGCGCAGACGCTCTGGTACAAGGTGCCGGTCGGCTGGGGCCAACAGCTCCGCTACGACGTGGAGTTCGCCGACGAACCGCGCGCGCACGGCGCCTCCCCCGTCTCGTTCGGCAGCACCCAGGTCTACACGCCGTACCGGGCACCGGTCGGCAGCGGCACCGGCGTCTTCAACCCCCAGGTGCCCTACACCGGGCGGTCGGCCAAGCTGAGCATGGGAACGGTGCCGGTCTCCTGGGCCAACCGCTACGAGACCCACCCCAACGTCATCCCCGTCCACGTCAACGGCGACTTCTACCTCGCGGTCTCGCTCGGCGCCCGCGCCGCCCAGATCGCGCAGAGCCCGCGGATCGGTGTGGTGCTGAGGGTCGCCGTCCTGGGCCGGGCGAAGGCCGGCCCGGAGGCCGGGGCCGCGGTCGCCAAGGGCCAGGCGCCGGGCGGCGGTTCGGGCCCCGACGCCACCGGTGCGGCGGGCAGCGGACACTGGTCCGGGCTCCGGGTCACCGGGGTCTCCGTGGGCGTGGTGGGCGTTCTGCTGCTGGCCGGGCTGGGCATGGCGTACGTCCTGCCCCGGCGGCGGCCGCGGCCGGGCCGTGCGGGCGGCGGGAGCGGCGCGGGGTGAGCGCGCGGGGCGGCCGCCCGGGAGCGCCGGGTCAGCCGGCGAACAGCGCCCACACCCCGATCGCGATGCACACCAGCGCCACGACGAGAACCGGAACGGCGACCTTCGGGGGCGGGCCGGGCCTCCGTACGGCCGCGGCCGGGGGCGGCACCGCCGGTACCCCGGCCCCGCCGGCCGGGCGCTGTCCGGTCAGCGGCGGCTGCCCGGTGGTGTACGGACGGGTCGCGGACGCCTCCGGCCGGGCCGCCGCCGTCGGCTCGTAGCGCGGCACCGGCGCGGGGGAGGGGGCGGCGGCCGGCGCCGGCGGCGGGGTGCGGGGCGGGGTGGTCGGCGGGGCCGGGACGGTGCCGCGCGGCGGAGTGGCCGGCGGCGGCGCGGCGGCCGGCGGAGCCGGAGGCGGCGGCGGGGTGCTCGGCGGCGGCGGGACGGACGGCTCCGGCGGCGCGAGGTGGAAGCTTCCGGTGGCCGACGGGGACGCGCCACCGCTCCTCCCGGGCCCGGGGCCGGTCACCGTGGTGCCGCCGGTGGTGTCCCCGCCCGGCGCGGGGCGCAGCGGCCCGTCCGGCCCGAACCCGGTCGGCAGCGGCCCGATGTGGTCGAAGACCTCGATGACCTCGTCCTCGAGCGTCGTCTCCGGCAGCAGCTCGGCCGCCGCCAGCAACGCCTTCCGCGCCCCCGTCGCGGTCCTGAAGCGGGCGTCCGGATCCGGGTGCAGCAGCGACGCCAGCACCTGCCACAGCGGATCCGGCACGTCCTCGGGCGCGTTCGGGATGCCGCCGCTGTCCATGAACCGCCGCACCAGCGCCTCGGTGTCCGGCTTGGCGCCGGTGAGCAGGCAGAGCGCGACCAGCCCGGCCGCGAACAGGTCCGCCGGGAAGTCGGGTTCGGCGCCCAGCATCTGCTCCGGCGCGAAGTAACCCGGCGTCCCCACCACGTAGTTGGCCTCGGTCAGCCGCGGCTCGCCCTTGCGCATCGCGATGCCGAAGTCGGACAGCCGCAGGTGCGGACGGCCGGTACCGGTGGCCTCCAGCAGGAGGTTCGCCGGTTTGATGTCCCGGTGCACCACGCCCTCGGCGTGCACCGCGGTCAGCCCGGCCAGCAGCTGGTCCATCAGCGTGCACACCATCCGCGGCGGCAACGGGCCGTAGTCGCCGATCAGATGGGCCAGCGAACCGCCGTGCACCAGGTCCATGGTGAACAGCACCTTGTCGTCGTCCGCGGCCCAGCTCGCCGGGGCCAGGACGTGCGGATGGTCGATCCGCAGCGCCTGCTCCCGGACGAAGCGCAACAGGGTGTGCGCGTCGCTCTGCTGGAGCACCTTGGCCGCCACATAGCGGCGGCGCCGCTGGTCCCAGGCGCGCCAGACGGCGCCCACCCCGCCCCGGCCGATCGGGTCCACGAGCTCGTACCGGCCGGCGAAGATCTCACCCATTGCGCCCCGTCCGCTGCTGGATCCCGACTCCCGCGGCCAACTCCCCGGCGGCCGCCCGCGCTTGCCCGGTCGACGGACTCACTCAGCTAGCCCTGGTGTGCCTCGTAGTGGGCGACCGCGTCGGCGGTACGGCCGGCACCGTAGACCCGGAGGAACTCGGCCAGTTCGGGATGGGTGGCGGAGAGGCTGTTCGCCGCGTCGATGATCTCGCCGGCGTCGGAGACCGACCGCAGCAGCGACTGGATCTCCCGCACCACCCGGCGCACGGTGGTGGCGCCCGTCGACGACGTGGTCTGGGCCGTGTTGTTCAGCACCGAACCGCCCGCCGTCTTCTTGATCTCCTCCATCCGGTCGGTGGCCTCGCCGGCGCTGACCCTGCCGTCCGCGACCTGACCTGCCAGCTCCTGGAGGGCCTGCACCCGCTGCACCACGGCCGGGTTGCCTATCTTCGCGCGCTGCCCGCTCATCAGCTGGGACAGCATCGGCGCGGACAGACCGAGCACCGCGGCCAGCCGGGCCTGGTTCAGCCCGAGGTCGTCGATGAGCCGGCGGAACAGCGCGCCCAGAGGTTCTCCGTACCAGCTGCGCTGGAGCTCCCGGGCCCGCGCGGTGGCTTCCTGCTGTGCTGCATCCATGCCGTCTCCCCTGTATCCCCGATCGCGCTTCGCTGCCGCGAATCTCGCGGAGCATCCTACGGAGAGCGACGGTGCGCGGCGATACCCGGTCGGGAAAGCACCCCGACACCGGGTACCCTGTTCGGCGAAGGGGCCTTAGCTCAGTTGGTAGAGCGCTGTCTTTGCATGGCAGATGTCAGGGGTTCGACTCCCCTAGGCTCCACCCTGTATGACCCCTCTGGCCTGCGGAAACGCTACCAGGGGGGTCTTTTTGTCCCCATTTTCCGTGCCGAAGCAAGCCCGCAGTGGCCTGTGGTTACAGGGCTTGGGGTGGCCTTCGCTCCCCCGCATGATCCCCTGGGAGCGAAGGGCTTTCTGGTTTCCTACTCGTTTGACACAGTGCGGGCATGTCTGAGGCGACGTACAGCATCGGTGAGGGGCCGGCGACTCGGGTCAGCCTGTCTCTGCCTGAGGGGACCGCGGAGGCGATCCGGGCGCGGGTCGGTAAGCGGGAGTTCTCCGCGTTCATTGCCGCGGCCGTCGAGCGGGAGCTGAGGGGGCAGGTGCTGGACGAGTACCTGGCCGACTTCGAGAGCCGCAACGGGCCGGTCTCCGGGCAGGCGCGGCAGCGGGCGAGGCAGGTGTTCCCGCACTGACAAGGCGCGGCTGGGCTGGCTGTTGTTCGGGCTTCGCGTGATCCCGGTGGGGGATGAGGAGGCAAAGGCGGCCTCAGCACTGCTGATGGGGGCAGGGCTGCGCGGCCACAAGTACGCCCTCGACGCCGCCGTGGCCGAGAGGGCGCTTCGGCAGCAGCGGCCTGTGGTCATGCTGACCTCGGACATCGACGACATGGCCAAGCTCTGCGGCGAAAGAGTCCGCCTCGTTTCTGTGTGACCAGCTCTGGTCGCGTGGGGTGAGTATGACATCCGGGTGGAGCTACGCAAGGACGCCCATGCGGCTCCGCGCCGACACCCGCCGCGACGGCCGCAAGAGCTTTGCCCGGACCGATTACCGCGACCTGATCCAGGCCGCCCGCCGGCAACTTGGTGGCCCCACCGTGCTTGCCTGGGACAATCTCAACACCCATCTCACCGTCGGAATGAGGAAGTTCATCGCCGAGCGGGACTGGCTGACCGCCTACCAGCTGCCGCCGTACTCGCCCGACCTCAACCTGGTCGAAGGCATCTGGTCCATCCTGCGGCGCACCACACTGGCCAACCGCGCCTTCGTGGATCCCGAGGACCTGACCACCGCCGTCCGACCAGGCTTACGCCGACTGCAGTACCGCGGCGACGTACTCGATGGCTGCCTTGCTGGAACAGGACTCGTCCGAGCCAGACCATGACGGCAACCCGCATTCAAAGGGCTGTAATGGAGTGTGCCCGTTACGCCGCGGGGAAGGGGGAGCATCGGGCGACCCGATGGCCCACGGGGGATCATTCTGCGGCGTCGCCGGGGATCTCGCCGAGCCGCACCTGCAGGCCGTCGAGTACGCGCCGGAGCCCGTAGTCGAACGTCTCGTTGCGGGCCTTTTCGGGGTCCTCGGCCCGCGGATCCTCCTCGCCGCCGGACCGCAGGCTCTCGATGAACTCCCGCTCGCTTTTGCCGCTTCGGGCGATCAGCGACAGGTACGCGGCCTCGCTGGTCGCCATTCCGATGACGTACGAGATGACCGTTTTCATGGCGTGCCCGGTCTCGTCCGAGGGGAAACCGGCCGCCCTGTACACGGCGGCCATGCGCTCCGACATCTTCGTCACGTTCGGACCGAGATGGATGAGGCCGACCTGGCCGAGTACGGAGGCGACCCAGGGGTGGCGGAGGATCATCGCCCGCAGGCTGTAGGCGCTGCGGGCGGCAGGGGTCCGCCAGTCCGCGGCGTCCGCGGCAGGGACCTCAAGCTCGCCGTAGACCTCGTCGACGACCAGCTCGATGAGCTCGTCCTTGCTGGCCACGTGGCGGTAGAGCGAGGTGGCGCCCGCGTCCAGCCGGGTGCCGAGCTTGCGCATGCTGAGGGACTCCAGGCCGTCCGTGTCGAGGAGCTGAACGGCTTCCGTGACGATCTGCTCACGGCTGAGCTGCTCGCGTTGGCGACGCGGGCGGGTCCAAACCGAGGCGATCGGCTTCTCGTCGGCGGGCATGGGGCCTCCTGGTGTGTCCGGCGCCATGCGGCCGGCGCCCCCATCAAGGTAGCGCACGGCGTACGCATCTTGCGCACGTCGATCTTCCGTGCGTACAGTGTGCGCATTGAGAGAACGATGTACGCGCCGCACCGAAGGAGACCTCATGTCGGAGAAGAAGTTCGACCCCGGCTTCGACCTCGCGCACTGGCAGACCCGGTTCGATGAGCTGCGCGCCGCCCACCACGTGCCGGGGGCCGCGCTCGCGGTGCTCGTCGACGGGGAGGTCCACGAGCTGGCGAGCGGTGTGCTGCACCGGGGGACCGGGGTGGAGGTGACGACGGACTCGGTGTTCCAGTCCGGTTCGATAGCCAAGGTCTACACCTCGACGCTGATCATGCGCCTCGTCGACTCGGGCGAACTGGACCTGGACGCGCCGGTGAAGGACATCGTCCCCGAGTTCGGGACGGTCGACGAGGAGGCCACGCGGACCATCACCACCCGCCAACTTCTCTCCCACACCAGCGGGTTGACCTGTGACTTCAACTACGACGCCGGGCGCGGCGACGAATGTCTCGCCCGGTACGTCGAGGCCGCCAAGGACGTCGCCCTGGACTGTCGCCCCGGCACCGCCGTCTCCTACAGCGGCATCGGCTACATCGTCCTCGGCCGCATCATCGAGGTCCTGACGGGCCAGACCTGGGACGAGGCCCTGAAGGACCGCCTCTTCACCCCGCTCGGCCTCGAACGTTCCATGACGCTGCCCGAGGAAGCGCTCTCGTACCGCGTCGCGATGAGCCACCTCGGGGAGCCGGGCCAGTACCCGGACCCGGCACCCGCCTGGGACTTGATGCCGCGCTCGGCAGGCCCGGCCGGCAGGGTCCTGGTCTCGGCGGGTGACGTGGTGCGCCTGGCCAAGATGCACCTCGACGGCGGCGTGGCGCCCGACGGGACGCGGCTGCTCGGCGTCGAGACCGTCGAACTGATGCAGCGCCGCGTGACCGAGGTGCCCGACAAGTGGACGGTCAGTGCGGACGGTTGGGGACTCGGCTGGACCCTCTACGACTGGGACGGCATCGCGGGGTACGGCCACGACGGCGCCGCGATCGGCCAGTACGGCTACCTCCGCGTGGTCCCGCAGGCGGGTGTGGCCGTCGCACTGCTCACCAACGGCGGTGGCGCGCGCGAACTCTACGCGGCGCTCTTCCGTGAGCTGCTCGGCGACCTGGCGGGCGTACGGATGCCGGACGCCTTCGAACCGCCCGCGCAGGCACCGGTGGTGGACTTCTCGCGCTACGTAGGGACGTACAAGCGCGCCGGTGTCGTCATCACCGTCTCCGAGCGCGATGGCGCGCCCCACCTGGTCTACGAGTTCGTGGACGGTATGAAGGACTTCTCTCCGCCGCTGGACGTGGAGCTGTACGCCGTGACGGAGTCCGTCTTCGCGGGGACGGGCGCGGGCCCGTCGTTCAGCGAGGGCTACATGCCGGTGGTGTTCTCGACGCTGGGCGACGGCACGGAGTGCTGCTACATCGGGATGCGGGCGGCGCCGAAGGTGGCGTGATGCCGGGGGTGCCTGTCTCTTTCGTCAAGTGGTGGGGGCTCGTTCGGTGGTAGTCGGTCAAGCTGCTTGGGGGACGTGGTGAGGTTCGAAGAACGTCCCGTCGCGGAGTGCGGCGAAGAGGACGTCGATGCGGTGCACGCCGCTGCCACCACCAGCGGCGGTGGCACACGTTCGAGGGGCGGCCTCCGCGAGACCACCCCTCACCCGCCGGCCCGCCACGCTCCAGCCACCCAGCGAACCCGGCAGCTCAGACAGCGAAATCCTGCTGGAGTACTAGCTCCTCCCGTCCGGTTCTTCGGACGGCGCCCCCTCGGACGGCGGCCGGATCAGCGTCCCGATACCGGCGCAGAGCAGGTCCAGGCTGCGGGTGAACTTCTCGTCCGGCCCGTGCGCGGTCGCGGCGGCCGCCGTCCGGGGGAAGCTCCGGTGGAGGGCGGCGACGTCCTCGGCGGTGACCGGCATCGCGGGTGGATCGCTCTGTTCCTGGAGCACGTAGCCGGTGACGTGGCTGAGCACGGTGTCGGCGGCGGTGCCGCAGTGCTCCGGGGGCACGCCGGCCTCGGCGAGGGTGGCGAGCAGCCGTTCCATCAGCGAGAGCGCGCCGGGGCTGAGGATCTTCGGGCTGCCGGCGAGCATGATCGCCCCTCCGGGGTGCTGCCGGATGCTCTGCCGCAGGGCGACGGCCTGCGCCGTGATCCGCGCCGGCCAGCCTGCCTGCGCGGGCAGTCCGGCCAGGGCGGCGGTGCCGGCCTCGTACGCCTGCCGGACCACCCGGTCGGCCATCAGCTGGAGCAGTGCGGCCTTGCTGGGCACGTGGTAGTAGAGGCTGCCGGCGTGCACGTTGAGGCGGTCCGCGACTTGGCGCACGGAGAAGCCGTGGTAGCCGGTCTGGGCGAACACCGCCATCCCCGCGTCGATGATCAGGTCTGCGGTCAGCTTCACGGTCGCAGTCTAGCCAGCCGCGCCCAGCTTTCAAACACTGTTTGAAAAAGCTCCGGGTCACGCTAATGTCGCGATCAGCGAAATCGAACACGGCTTGGAGGGGGGTGGTGACGATGGACATCCTGCTGTTCAACGTGACCACGGCGGCACTGATGGTGCTGATGTTCAACAGCGGTCTGGCCCTGGTCGGCCAGAGCACACTGGGCCGGCGGCGGATCCCCTGGGCGGCCGTCGGCCTGACCGGGCTCGCGCTCGCCGGGGTGGCCCTCCAGCTCTGCTGGTCGGGGGCGATGGGCGCGCTCGACGCGGACCCGTCGAAGTCCGGCTGGTGGCGCGTGGTCACCTCGGTCTTCCTGCAGAACGGCGGCTTCGGCGGGGCGGCCTGGAACATCGTCACCCTCGCCGCCGTCGCGGCCTTCGCCGACTGGTTCTGGGGTGCGCCGCTGACGCTCGGCCTGTTCGCCGCGGGCATCCTGCTGCCGGAGCAGATCGACAAACTGTGGGGCCAGACCTCCCACAGCACCGACCCCCGCAACTTCGCCGGCAGCTCCGGCGCCACCTACTTCCTGGGCGCGACGCTGGCCGCGGCCCTGCTGCTGCGCGGCGCCGACGAGAACTCCGGCAAGGCCGCCGGCCAGGGCGCCGAGCAGGGCTCCCACGGCGAAGGCGCGAGCCACGGCAAGGCCGTCCGCAAGAACCGGCTGCTCGCGCTCGGCGTGCCGGTGCTCGGGCTGGCGATGTGGTTCGCGCAGGAGAACGGGCACGGGCTGGTCTCCTGCTACGGCTTCGCCCTCGGCGCACTCGCCTGGGCGGCATTCCGCACCGTCCTGCACCCGGACCGCGACCTCCGGCAGCCGCCGCGCACGACGGTCGCCTCGCTGACCGGGCTCATCGGCCGACGGTCCCGCAGCGCCGGCTAGCCGGCAGGCCCCCGCCCCACCCGCGCCCTATCCACCGTGACCATGAGGGAGACAGCATGTCGGAAAACCTGCGCCGGGAAGTGTCGAAGATCGTCGACCAGGAGGTGGCCAAGATCCTGGAACGGACCGACCGCGACGTGGCCCGCACGGTCAACCGCGCGCTGGCCGTGAGCGACGGCGCCCCGGCGTTCGACACCGCCCGCTGGCAGACCCGGCTCGGCGAGCTCCTCGCCGCCCACCACATCCCCGGCGCCGCCCTCGCCGTGCTCGCCGACGGCGAGATCCACGAGGTGGCCGCCGGCATCCTGCACACCGGCACCGGCGTCACGGTGACCCCGGACTCCGTGTTCCAGATCGGCTCCGTCAGCAAGGGCTACACCGCCGCCATGGTGGTCCTGCTCGCCGACGCCGGGAAGTTGGACCTCGACGCGCCGGTCGCGGCCGTCCTGCCGGACTTCGCGATCGCCGACGCCGGAGCCACCGGGACGATCACGCCGCGCCAACTGCTCAACCACACCAGCGGCATCGAGGGCGACTACGTCAACGACACCGGCCGGGGCGACGACTGCCTGGCCCGCTACATCGAGGGCGCGCGGACCGTCGGCCTGACCAACCCGCCCGGCGCCACCATGTCGTACTCCAGCACCGCCTACAACGTCCTGGGCCGGATCGTCGAGGTGGTCACCGGCCAGACCTGGGACGAGGCGCTCAAGGAACTGCTCCTCGCCCCGCTCGGGCTGGAGCACACCATGACCCTGCCCGAGGAGGTGCTGCGCTTCCGCGCCGCCATGGGGCACATGGGCGAGCCGGGCGAGACCCCCGTCCCCACCCCGCTCTGGAACATGATGCCGCGCTCGGCCGGCCCGTACGGCGGGATCAGCGCGACCGCCGCCGACGTGGCCCGGTTCGCGCGGGCCTTCGTGGACGGTGGCGTCGCGCCGGACGGCACCCGGGTGCTCCCGGCCGCCGTGGTCGACGCGATGCTGACCCGCGAGGTCGAGATGCCCGACCAGTGGTTCCTCGGCGCCCACTGGGGCCTGGGCTGGGGCCTGTTCGAGTGGGACGGCGCGCGCGGCTTCGGCCACGACGGCAGCACCTTCGGCCAACTCGCCTACCTGCGTGCCATCCCTGAGAAGGGCCTCGCCATCGTCCTGCTGACCAACGGCGGCGGCGCCGCGCCCAAGGTTTTCGAGGCGCTCTGCCGCGAGCTGTGCGCCGAACTCGCCGGGGTCACCATGCCCGGGTTCGCGCCGGCCGCCGAACCCCTGGCCGTGGGCACGGAGCCGTTTCTCGGCAGCTACAAGCGTGAGGGCTTCCTCATGACCATCGCCGACGGCGACGGCGGCCCGGGAACCCTGCGGCTGAGCTACGAGGGCGCGGACGGCCTGGCGGGCACCTTCGACCCGCTGGTCTGGCACCTGACCCCGGTCTCGCACACGCCGGCGAAGACGGTGTTCGCCGGCCGCCGCAACGAGAAGGACGCCTGGATACCTGTGGTGTTCTACGCCCTCGCCGACGGCAGCCGGTACGTCCACTTCGGTGTCCGGGCGACGGCCAAATCCGCCTAGGGCCTGTCCGGCGGATCATGCCTGGGCCGCGGCACGCTCGCGTATGTGGGCGACTGTCACCCGAGCTGTACCGAGGTGAACTTGCAAGCCCGCGGGAATAGATCTCAGGATCTCGCGGCTGTCGATCAAGTCGGGGGTGATCACAGCTACCCGGCTCCGTTTGTGCAGGTTTGGGGGAGTGTCACCAATATGTCCGTTACGCAGACTGCCGCCGAGCGCGTGCGCGTCTCCGCGGAACCCGACTGGTACGAGTCGGCCGGTATATCGCTCGGCGTCCGGGTCGGGAACCTGGTCTTCACATCGGGGCAGGCGCCGATTGATGCCCAGGGAGCCACGGTCGGCGCCGGGGACTTCGAGACACAAGCCCGTCAGGCGCTCGCGAATCTGTCGACGGTCCTCACAAACGCGGGTTCCAGTCTCGCCGACGTAGTCAAGGCGACCGTGTTCGTCACGGACATCGCGGAGCAGGACCTCTTCGCGAAGTTGCGCGCGGAACACTTCCCGGACAAGCCTCACCTCGCGGAGTCGTTCGTAGAGGTCTCCTCACTCGCCAATCCTGAGTGGATGATCGAGATTGAGGCCATCGGACTCGTCCGGTGATGCTGGGTACTCACAGGCTCTTCGGCGGGTTTAGGAGCCCAGCCACAGCCGAATGGCTGTGACGGTCACGGTGCTGTGAAAGATGTAGGCCCTCTTGTCGAACCTCGTGGCCACCGCCCGGAAGTGCTTCAACGCGTCGATCGTCCGCTCAACTTCGTTCCTGCGCTTGTGGATCGTCTTGTCGAAGCCGGCGGGCCGGCCGCCCCTGCTGCCCCGCCGTTGGCGGTTGCCCCGCTGATTCTTCGGTTCGGGGATGGTGTGCTTGATCTGGCGTCGTCGCAGGTAACGACGGATGCAGCGGGACGAGTACGCCTTATCGCCGCCGAGGTGGTCGGGTCGGATGCGCGGATGCCCGCCGCCCAGGCGACTGACGCGGATGCGTTCCATGACCGGGATGAGCTGCGAGGCGTCGCCCCACTGGCCCGGAGTGATCAGCAGGGCCAGAGAGCGGCGTCCGCCCTCACCGGCGAGATGAATCTTGCAGGTGCTGTCGCGTGCGGGTCGGGACGGCGCCTCGCGGGCCGGGGCCGCGCCGGCCGCCGCCGTCACCCGCGGTCCGTGGTGCCCGCGCGGAAGATCAGCGCGACGGCGATGAGCCCGGCGGCGAGGAGCACCCCGCCCGCGGGCGGCAGTCCGCCCAGGGTGCCCAGTACGGCGACGCCGAGTGCCGCGCCGGCCTGCCGGATCCCGTTGAGGGCGCCCTGTGCGGTGGCGGCCAGCTCCGGCGGAGCGGCGACGGCCATCGCGGCGGCCGCACCGGGGATGGACAGGGTGCCCGCGGCGGCCAGCGCCAGCTCGGCCACCAGGAGCAGGGGCAGCGCCGGCCGGCCGCCGGCGAACAGCAGCAGCGCCCCGGCCAGCGCGGTGGCCGTCATCCCGGCCAGCAGCACCGGGCGGGCGCCGTGCCGGGCCACCAGCCGCCCGGTGAAGAACGGCATCACGCACACCGGGAAGGTGAGCGGCAGCGAGGCCAGCCCGGCGGCGAACGGCGCCAGTGCGTAGGTGCGCTGCAGCCACAGGGCGAGCAGGTACATCCCGCCGAAGTAGGCGAAGCAGGACACCGCGGCGGCCAGCAGGGCGGCCCGGACCCGGGGGAGGGCGAGCAGCGCCGGCGGCAGTACGGGCGCCGCGGCCCGGCGCTCCACGGCGGCCAGCGCCCCGAGGGCGAGCACCGCGGCCGCGACCGGCGCCCAGGCGGACGGCGCGGACCAGCCCTCGATGCCCGCCTCGACCAGGCCGAAGGTGAGGGCGCCGAGCGCGCCGGTGGACAGCAGCAGCCCGGCCCGGTCCAGGGCGCGCGGCGCGTCGCCGGCGGCGCGCGCGGGCGGCGCCGGGAGCCGGCGGGCGAGCAGCAGCGCGGCCAGCGCGATCGGCGGGTTCACCAGGAACACCAGCCGCCAGCCGCCGAGTTCGACCAGAGCGCCGCCCAGCACCGGGCCGGCCGCCGCGCCCAGCCCGCTCAGCGCGGCCCAGGCGCCGATCGCCCGGGTGCGCCGCGCGGGGTCGGGGTAGAGGGCGATGAGCAGCGCCAGGGAGGCGGGCACCAGGCCGGCGCCGGCCGCCCCCAGCAGCGCCCGCCCGGCGATCAGCGGGCCGGCGCCGGGCGCCGCGGCGCAGAGCACGGACAGCACCGCGAAGCCGGCCAGCGACCAGGTGTACATCCGGCGGGCGCCCCACCGGTCGGCGAACACGCCGGCGGCGAGCAGCAGTCCGGCGAAGACGACGGTGTAGGCGTCGACCGCCCAGGGCAGCGCGGCGGCGCCCGGGTGCAGGGAACGCCGCAGGTCGGGCAGGGCGACGTTGAGGATGGTGGTGTCGAGGAGGACGAGCAGGTTGCCGGCGGCGATCCCGGCGAACGCGAGCCGGGACCGGGCGGGTGCCGGCGAGGTGGCGCCGGCGGCCGGCGCGACGGTGTCGGTGGTCATGGCGGCACGGTCGCCCGGAAGCGGCCCCGTCGGCGACGCCGCACTTCCGATATCCCCATCGGAAACTCCGATGCCCGGTGGCATCCTTGGCGCGTGGACTCCCGCTACCTTCGCGCCTTCGTCGCCGTCGCCGACCACGGCGGAATCTCCGCCGCCGCCCACGAGTTGGGCTATGCCCAGTCCAGCGTGAGCGCCCAGCTCAAGCGGCTGGAGGCGGAGCTGGACACGGCGGTCCTGGTGCGCGCCGGCACCGGCGCCACCCTCACCGACGCCGGCCGCCGGCTGCTGCCGCACGCCCGCGAGGCCCTGGAGCTGGAGGAGCGGATGCGGCGGGCCGCCCGTGGCGACCGCCCCCGGCTGCGGATCGGCGCCCAGGAGTCGCTGGCGCACGGCTGGATGCCGGAGGTGTTGGCGGCCCTGGAGTACGGCGCCGCCGGGCCCGGCACCAGCAGCGAGGTCGAGCTGACGGTCGGCAACCGTGCCCTCGTGCAACGGGCCTTCGGCGCGGGCGAGTTGGATGTGGCGTTCCAGTACGACAACGGGTCGCGGGCGCTCGGCCCGCACACCGTCGTCGGCCGGGACCGCACGGTCCTGGTGGCGGGCCCTGGCCACCCGCTGGCCAGAGAGGAACGGGTGACGCCGGAGCGGCTCCTGGACTGCGTGTTCCTGGTCGCCGAACGGGGCTGCACCTCCCAGATGCTGGTGGACCAGCTGGGCCGCGACCTGCTCGCCGGTGCGCACACGGCGCAGGTCACCGGCTCGCTGTCCGCGCTGCTCCGGCTGACCGCGCACGGACACGGCGTCACGCTGCTGCCGTGGCTGGCGGTCGCCCGGGAGCTGGAGCAGGGTGACCTCGTCACCCTCCGGCTCGCCGAACCGATCCGTCCGGTCAGCATCGTCGCCCAGTGGCGCCCCCGTCTCGGCCTCGCCGAACGGTCCCTGCACGCCCTCCTCGAACTGGCCCGGCGCGCCGACCCGCTGGCCGGGGAGGAGAGCCGGACCGAGGTGTCCTGACCGGGCGCCGGGACCTCCACGGTGCTCCCGGCCGCCCACGGCCCCTTGGGCCCCGTACGGTCGGGGCCGCGCCCCCATGCGGTGCGCGGCCCGTCGGCGGTACGTCAGCGGGGTCAGGCGCTGTTGCCACCGCCGCGCCGCTTGTCGGAGTCGGCCTCGGCCTGCTTGGCCTGGACCTCGGGGTCGAGCGGGGTGCCCTGGCTGCCGTCGACGGCGCTCAGGTGGCCGCGGTCGCCGACCTCGGTGGGCGCCGGCGGCTCGACCAGCCAGTCCGGGTTGGCCTGCTTGTCCCACCACTTCCAGGCGGCGACCGCGCCGGCCACCAGGACGCCCAGCAGCGCCAGCCGCTTGGCGGCCTTGCCGCACGCCGCCCGGCGGCACTGCTTCTTGTGCAGTTTCTCGATCTCCTCGGCCGTCACCTGCCCGCGCAGCGCCGCCAGCGCCGCGGCGCCCCGGGCCAGCGCCTCCTCGCGCACCGGCTCGGCCGCCGCCCGGGCGCTGACCACCGCGTGCTCCAGCCGCGGGGCGGTGTAGTCGGCGGCCTGCCGGGCGGCCTTGCGGGTGCGGTGGGCGGCTCGGGTCGCCACCGCGTCCACCTTGGGCGGCAGCGCGCCGCGGGCGTGCTCGATCCGCGGGTGAAGACGGGCGTCGTACTGGGCGCGGGCCTGGTGGGCGGCCTCGGCGACCTTGGGGGCCAGCCGGGCACGCGCCTCGTGGGAGTAGTGGACAGCGGTGTCCTTGGCCGTACCGGCGTAGGGAGCCACCACCTCCGCTGCGTGCCGCACGCCGTCCTTGGCGGAATGGGTCGCGGCGCGCACGCTGTCCTTGCGGGTCACGGGGATCCTCCTCCTCGGTGGGGTCCGGGTCTGGGGGCTGCTCCCCCGCCTCTGCTGTGTCGCCTGTCCACCCGATTGACGAGCATGCCCGCTCCCTGTCCGCACGGCATGTGCGAGCGGGCATCCGGGTCATTGGGGACTTTCCGGAGTCCTGTGACGACCATGCCACGCGAGGCCGCGTCCCGCGCGGGAAACCAGTACGAACCGCAAGAAGAGGTGGCGGCCCACGCCCGGTGGCCGCTTCATGCGAGGATCGGGGACCGTCAGTGAAGACTTATGGAAGGTAGATCGTGGCTGAGCAGCTCTACGCCACCCTGAAGACCAACCAGGGCGACATCGAACTCCGGCTTCTGCCGAACCACGCCCCCAAGACGGTCAAGAACTTCGTCGAGCTCGCCAAGGGCGAGCGGGAGTGGACCGACCCGAAGACCGGGCAGCCGACGCAGGCCCCCCTCTACAACGGCACCATCTTCCACCGCGTGATCAGCGGTTTCATGCTGCAGGGCGGTGACCCGCTGGGCAACGGCACCGGCGGCCCCGGCTACCAGTTCGGCGACGAGTTCCACCCGGACCTGGCGTTCAACAAGCCGTACCTGCTGGCCATGGCCAACGCCGGCCCGGGCACCAACGGCTCGCAGTTCTTCATCACCGTCGCCCCGACGGCCTGGCTGACCGGCAAGCACACCATCTTCGGTGAGGTCACCAACGAGGCCAGCAAGAAGGTTGTGGACGCCATCGCGGAGACCCAGACCAACCCGCGCACCGACCGTCCGGTCCAGGACGTCGTCATCGAGTCCGTGGTGATCGAGACCCGCTGACCCGGGCCGCGTTCCCCGGCCCGCTCCGGGGAACATCGCGCCCCGTCCGGTCGTAGAGGATAGAGACGGGGCGCGAAGCTCGTTGAGGGGTGGTGGTCGGGTGACGGGTGGGCGGGGCGCGAAGCTCGTGGCGGGTCTACGGGCGGGCGGGGCGCGAAGCTTCGTCGTGGGGTGGTGGCCGGTGAGTACGAGGACTTTTTAGGGGACCGATGGACCAGCCAGGCAGCCCGCAGGAGCCGCAGCAGGCGCACGGCCATGACGGCCTGCCCACCTGCCCAAGCCACCCGGACCGCCCGACCGGCGTTCGCTGCACCCGCTGCGACCGGCCGATCTGCCCGGAGTGCATGATCAGCGCCTCGGTCGGCTTCCAGTGCCCGGACTGCGTCCGCACGGGCGGCGGCAGCGTCCCGGCCCCGCAGGCGAGTGCGCCGCGCACGATAGCGGGCGGCACCCTCGCCACCGACCCCCGGCTGATCACCAAGATCCTGCTGGGCCTCAACATCGCCGTCTTCATCGCCGTCTACGCGACCAGCAGCGAGCTGGTCAACCGGCTCGACATGATCGGCCTGGCCGTCGATCCCGCCCGCTACGAGCTTGTCGGGGTCGCCCACGGCGAGTGGTACCGCCTGCTGACCGCGGTCTTCGTGCACCAGGAGATCGCGCACATCGGCTTCAACCTGCTCTCGCTGTGGTGGCTGGGCCCGCCCGTGGAGGCGGCGCTCGGCCGGCTCCGCTTCACCGCGCTCTATCTGCTCTCCGGCCTGGGCGGCAGCGCCCTGACCTACCTCCTCGCCGCGCAGAACCAGCCCTCGCTCGGCGCGTCCGGCGCGATCTTCGGGCTGATGGGCGCCACGGCGGTGCTGATGCGCCGGCTGCGCTACGACATGAAGCCGGTGCTGATCCTGCTCGGCCTCAACCTGGCCTTCACGTTCCTGTGGCCGAATATCGCCTGGCAGGCGCACGTCGGCGGGCTGATCGTGGGCGCCGCGGTGGCGTTCGGGATGGTGCACGCGCCGCGCGACCGCCGGACGCTGGTGCACGCCGGGACGTGTGCGCTGGTCCTGTTGGCGATCGTCGCGACGGTGTGGGTACGGACCCTTCAGCTGACCGGCTGAGGCGCTCGGCGCGCCCGTTGTCCACAGTCCGTGAAGGATCTTGTGCATGCTGTGCGGACGTCCGCCCCGGCGTTTCGTGGAACGGCGTTTCCGCAGGAAGAGACCGGGGCGGAGGGCCTGTGCCGGGAGGTGCCGCCAGTCACACCGGCGTCAACCTCCCGAGGGTTATCCACAGATCTTCTGAAGTTTTCCCCGGCTGTGGATAACTGTGTGGATGGCCTTGGGCAGGGCTTGCGCCGACCCCGGGAGCGTGCCCCGCGCTACTTCCACTGTGTGGAGACGCCGAACCCCACCGCGATGAAGCCGAAGCCGCACACGATGTTCCAGTTGCCCATCGCCTTGATCGGCAGATCGCCCTCGGACACATAGAACAGCACGATCCACGCCAGTCCGATCACGAACATCGCCAGCATCAGCGGCGCGACCCAGCCACGACCCGAGGTCATCTTCAGGTTGGTGGTCTTCGCCGGCGGCGGCGTGAAGTCGTCCTTCTTACGGATCCGTGACTTCGGCACGAGGAACTCTCCTGTCGATGTGCTGCTCCCCCGCTCTCCACGGCGAGCGGGCGGTTTCCCCCGCCGCGCGGGGCGATACGGGACGGGAGCCAGGGTACGGACACGAGGGGAACGGTTTTCCTTCCCGGGCGTCCGTTAGCGTAGTGCTTCCGCGGCGTCGTAAGGAGTAAGGGTACGTTGAGCACTTCCGCCGGCTCCCCCGGGCGCCCCTCCCGCCTCCGGCTGCGGCCCGTCCGGCTGCTCACCCTCCTCGTCTTCGCCCTCGCCGGCCTGATGTTCTGGCTGAGCTTCGACACCGCCCGCGGCACCAACCTCCGCTCCGACGACTCGATGCTGCGCCTGTCCGACCTCATCCAGGAACGCAGCCACAAGAACGGCGTCCAGGACGAGCGGATGGCCGGCCTGCGCGCGGAGGTCGACGCCCTGGCCCGCCGCGACACCAGCCCCTCCGGAGCGGAGCAGGCCAGGCTCAGGGCACTGGAGCAGAACGCCGGCACCAAGCCGCTGTCCGGCCCCGGTCTGACGGTCACGCTCACCGACGCCCCGCCGAACGCCACCGCCAAGATCCCCGGCATCCCCGAACCCCAGCCCAACGACCTCGTCATCCACCAGCAGGACCTCCAGGCCGTGGTGAACGCCCTGTGGAACGGCGGCGCCAAGGGCATCAAGGTCATGGACCAGCGGCTGATCTCCACCAGCGCGGTCCGCTGCGTCGGCAACACCCTGATCCTCCAGGGCCAGGTCTATTCCCCGCCGTACAAGATCACCGCGGTCGGTGACCGCGACGCGCTCAACCGCGCGCTCACCGCCTCCCCCGCCCTCCAGAACTACCTCCAGTACGTCAACGCCTACGGCCTCGGCTGGAAAGTCGACCAGCACGAGGCGGTGACTCTTCCCGGCTACTCCGGCACAGTGGATCTCCACTACGCACAGCCTGTGAAGCCGTAGCCCGCACCCGCGGGCCGGCGGGGAGGGGCGGCCCGATGACGGTGCGGTGGATCGTGCGGACGGCCAGCGAGATCTGCCTCACGGCCGGCACCCTGATCGTCCTCTTCGTGGCCTACCTTCTCTACTGGACCGGCGTCCGGGCGGACAGCGCAATGGACGGCGAGATCGACCGGCTCCAGCACCAGTGGGCCGCCGGCCCGGCCGCCGCGGTCGGCACCGAGGCCCACGGCACCCCCGCCCCGGCACCCATCGCCCCGCCCCACCGCTACGAGCCGGGCCGCTCCTTCGCCGTGATGTACATCCCCCGCCTCGGACCGGACTGGGCCAAGCCCGTCCTGGAGGGCACCGGCACCGACGTCCTCCAGCGCGGCCTGGGCCATTACGACCGCACCGCCCGGCTCGGCGCGACCGGCAACTTCGCGGTGGCCGGCCACCGCCGCACCTACGGCAACCCCTTCAAGGACTTCCCCCGCCTGCGCCCCGGGGACGCCGTGGTCCTCACCGACGGCACGACGTGGTTCACCTACCGCATCGACAACCGGCCCTTCACCACGCTCCCCACCGACATCGGCGTGATCGACCCCGTACCCCGGGAGTCCGGCTTCACCGGCCCCGGCCGCTATCTCACCCTGACCACCTGCGAACCGGAGTGGGGCCACAGCCACCGGCTGATCGCCTGGGCCCACCTCGATTCCACCCAACCCGTCACACAAGGAAGGCCCCCGGCTTTGCCCGGCTGACCCACCTGCCCACAGCCTCTCCCCTTACTCTGGTGTCGCAATCGACATCGTCAACGGCATCGGCAAGGGGACAGCGACAGCATGTACGGCTGGATCTGGCGGCATCTGCCGGGCAACACGTGGGTGAAGGCGCTGATTTCCGTGGTGCTCGTCCTGGCGGTGGTCTTCGTGCTCTTCCAGTGGGTCTTTCCGTGGGCGGAGCCCCTGCTCCCCTTCAATGACGTCACTGTCGACCAAGGGATGGCAGCCACCCGATGACCGCACGGATTCTCGTCGTCGACAACTACGACAGCTTCGTCTTCAACCTCGTCCAGTACCTCTACCAGCTCGGTGCCAGCTGCGAGGTGCTGCGCAACGACGAGGTCGCCCCCCGCCACGCGCAGGACGATTTCGACGGCGTGCTGCTCTCCCCGGGCCCCGGTACGCCCGAGCAGGCCGGTGTCTGCGTCGACATGGTCCGGCACTGCGCCGCCACCGGCGTCCCGGTCTTCGGCGTCTGCCTGGGCCTGCAGTCGATGGCGGTCGCCTACGGCGGGGTGGTGGACCGGGCCCCCGAGCTGCTGCACGGCAAGACCTCGCCCGTCCTCCACGAAGGCGCCGGCGTCTTCGCCGGACTGCCCTCGCCGTTCACCGCCACCCGCTACCACTCCCTGGCCGTCGAGCCGGACACCGTCCCCGACGAACTGGCCGTCACCGCCTGGACAGAGGCTGACGACGCCCCCGGCGGCCGGATCATCATGGGCCTGCGGCACCGCGAACTCCCCGTCGAGGGCGTGCAGTTCCACCCCGAGTCGGTCCTGACGGAATGGGGACACCGGATGCTGGCCAACTGGCTGGTGGAGTGCGGCGACAAGGAGGCGGTGGAGCGTTCGGCGGGGCTTGCCCCGGTGGTCGGCAAGGCCGGCGCGTGACCGCGCTGCGCCCCGAGCGCGACGGACGGCCCCACGAGCCGTACGAGGACCAGCCGTACGCCCCGCGTGAGCCGTACGCGCCGGGCACCCCGTACGGGCAGTCCGACGCGTGGGAGACGGCGGTGGAGCGGCTCGACGACCCGCTGAACGACCCCCTGCCCGGCCGCGCCCCCGGGCACCACCCGGGCTCCCCTCCGCAGGAAACGCCGACCGCCCGCACCGGCGGGGGAGTCGCGGCCGAGGGCTCGCCGTGGTTCCGGCCCCGCCAGGCCCCCTCGGCGTCCCCCCGCCCCGCGCCGTACAACACCCCGCCGCGGAGCCCGGCACGGCACCGCAAGCCCGGCCCCGGCGACGCGGTGCCCCCGCCCCGGCCCGCCCGCCCCCACGCCCCCGAATCCGACGCCTACAGCCAGGTGAACGGCGGCCTCAGCCACGGCAGTTACGCCCCGCCCGCCGCACGCATACCCGGCCCGCACGGCGTCTCGGAGGCTCTCACCGCGCCCCTCCCCACGATCCAGCCCCTGCTTCCGCCGCGGTCCGTTCGGCCCGCCCGGCCCGTGCCGGCCGAGACTCCGTCGCGGCCGGACAACGAGACCATGGCGCTGCGCCAGGCCGAACAGCACGGCGGGGACACCGTTTCACGTGAAACCAGCGGCACCGTTTCACGTGAAACCGACGCCGCCACCGCCGTTTCACGTGAAACCACGACGCTTCCGGCGACGGGCGGCCGGGCGGCCCGCCGCAAGGCCGCCCAGGCCGCCGCCAAACGCGGTGGCCGCCATGGCCGCCACGGCTCCCGCGCCGCCTCGCCCCCGGCCTCCGCCGGGTCGGCCGAGACGCCCAAGGCCCCCATGACCCGCGTCGAGGCCCGCCGGGCCCAGCGCGCCGCCAAGGACAGCCCCGGCCTGATCGCCAGCCGTGCGCTGGGCGAAGTGTTCATCACCCTCGGCGTGTTGATGCTGCTCTTCGTCACCTACCAGCTGTGGTGGACCAACGTCATGGCCGACGAGGAGGCCGGCGGCGCCACCAAGAACCTCCAGCAGCAGTGGGACCAGGGCGGCGGCGAGAAGAAGAATCTCGCGGAGGGCGAGCGCTTCGGCATCATGTACATCCCCAAGCTAGATGTGAAGGCCCCGATCGCCGAAGGCATCGACAAGCACTCCGTCCTCGACCACGGCATGATCGGCCACTACGGCGCCGCCAGCGGCATCAAGACCGCGCTGCCCTGGGACAGGACCGGCAACTTCGCCGTCGCCGCGCACCGCAACACCCACGGCGAGCCGTTCCGCTACATCAACCGCCTCACCAAGGGCGACAAGATCGTCGTCGAGACGCAGAGCGCGTACTACACCTACGAGATGGAGAGCGCCCTCCCGCAGACCTCTCCCGGCAACACCAGCGTGATCGGCCCGGTCCCGCCCGGCTCGGGATTCACCGGCCCGGGACGCTACCTCACCCTGACCACCTGCACCCCCGAGTTCACCAGTACCTATCGGCTGATCGTCTGGGGCAAGATGGTCGACGAGCGGCCGCGGAGCAAGGGCAAACCGGAAGCGCTCGCCGGCTGAGCGGACGACTGAAGGGGAGCTACGCGGTGACTGCCAGCGGAATCGACGAGGAACTCGACCGGCCCGCGATGTCACCGGAGCCGCGCCGGGGGTGGCGCACCTTCGCCTCCGTCGTCAGCGTCATCGGTGAACTCCTCATCACCGCCGGCCTGATCATGGGCCTGTTCGTCGTCTACTCGCTGTGGTGGACCAACGTCCTCGCCGACCGCGAGTCGCACAAGCAGGGCGACCAGATCCGCAAGCACTGGGCGGCGACACCACCGGGACCCAAGGGGCCGGGGGAGCTGGACACCAAGGACGGCATCGGCTTCCTGCACGTCCCGGCGATGAACAACGGCGAGGTGCTCGTCAAGAAGGGCACCGACAGCGACATCCTCAACGAGGGCGTGGCCGGCTACTACACCAAGCCCGTCAAGTCCGGCCTGCCGCAGGACCCGCAGGGCAACTTCACCCTCGCCGCCCACCGCGACGGCCACGGCGCGAAGTTCCACAACATCGACAAGCTCAAGACCGGCGACCCGATCGTCTTCGAGACCAAGGACACCTGGTACGTCTACAAGGTCTACGCGACGCTGCCGCAGACCTCGAAGTACAACGTCAAGGTCCTCGACAAGATCCCGGCCGAATCCGGCAAGCACAAGGCCGGCCGCTACATCACCCTCACCACCTGCACCCCGGTCTTCACCTCGGAGTACCGCTACGTCGTCTGGGGCGAACTGGTCCGCACCCAGAAGGTCGACGCGGACCGCACGCCGCCCGCGGAACTCCGCTGACGCCCGCACACACGACGGAGCCCCGGCCGCCCTCCAAGGGCCGCCGGGGCTCCGTCGTACGGGGCCGCGCCCGCGCTAGTGCTTCTTCCCCCAGCCGAACGGCCCGCCGAAGATGCCGCCGCTGTTGTCGCCGTTGTCGCCACCCACGGTGGTGAGGTTCACGGTGGTCGACGCGGGGTCGCCCTGGGTGCCCGCCTGCGGGTCCTGGTTCATGACCATGGCGTTGTCGTCCTGCGAACTGCCGCCCGCGAACTGGATTTTGGTGAAGCCGGCCTGCTGCAGGATCTGCTTGGCCTCCTTCACCTTCTTGCCCATCACCATCGGCACCTGCGCCTGCGCGGCCTTGCCGACCGTCAGCGTGATCGTCGAGCCCTGGGCCACCTGCTGGTTACCATCCGGGCTCTCCCCGACGACCTTGCCGTTCTGCGCCGGGTCGGTCACGTTCTGGTCGGGCCCGCGCTGGACCTTGAAGCCCTGGTCCTGCAACTGCTTCTGCGCCGCTGCGAAGTCCTGGCCCTTGACGTCCGGAACGGTCGCCTTCGGCGCGGCCTTGGCCACCGTCAGCGTGATCTGGGCGTCCTTGCTTGCCTGGGACTCTGCCTTGGGGTCCTGCCCCATGACGACGCCCGGCGTCCGGTCGGACTCCTTTTCCTCCTTGGTGACGTTCGTGAAGCCCTTGTTGTTGAGCTCCTTCTGCGCGGCCTCGAACTGCATGCCCTGCACGTCCGGCACGGCCACCGTCACCGCACCCGAGCACATCGTCACCTTGACCGTGCCGCCCTTGTCGAGCTTCCCGCCGTCCGCCGGGTCCTGCTCGGTGATCTGCCCCTTCTTGGCGTTGTCACACTGCTTGCTGCCGTTCCTGACGACCTTGAAGGAGCTGTTCTCGCCGTAGGACTTCGCCTCCTCCAGCGTCTTGCCGACGAGGTTGGGCACCGTGACGGAGTTGCTCTTGTTGCCGTCGCTGAACATCGCCTTGCCGATGAAGATCGCACCGACCAGGACCAGGATCGCCGCCAGCACCAGCAGGATCGTCGAGAGGTTGCTCTTCTTCTGGCCGCCGCCCCGCCGCCGCTCGCCGCGGTCCTCGTAGCCGAAGGACCCGTCGTCGGGGTTCATCGGCGGCAGCATCGCCGTCTTCGGGCCGCCCGGGTCCTGCTGCGCCCGCAGCATCGTCGTCGGCTGGTCCTGCTCGCCGTAGCCGACCGCGCCCAGCGCGGCGGTCGCCGCGACCGGCTGGCCGTCCAGCGCCGCCTCGATGTCGGCCCGCATCTCGTCCGCCGACTGATAGCGGTAGTCCGGGTCCTTGACCAGCGCCTTGAGAACGATCGCGTCCATCTCCGGGGAGATCTCCGGATCGAAGGTGCTCGGCGGCTGCGGCTCCTCCCGCACATGCTGGTAGGCCACCGCGACCGGGGAGTCCCCGACGAACGGCGGCCGCACCGTCAGCAGCTCATACAGCAGGCAGCCCGTCGAATACAGGTCGGAACGGGCATCGACCTGCTCGCCCTTGGCCTGCTCGGGGGAGAGATACTGCGCGGTGCCGATGACCGCCGCGGTCTGCGTCATCGTCATGCCGGCGTCGCCCATGGCCCGGGCGATGCCGAAGTCCATCACCTTGACCTGGCCGGTACGGGTCAGCATCACGTTGGCCGGCTTGATGTCGCGGTGCACGATCCCGGCGCGGTGCGAGTACTCCAGGGCCTGGAGCACCCCGATCGTCATCTCCAGCGACCGCTCCGGCAGCAGCTTCCGCCCGGAGTGCAGCAGCTCACGGAGCGTGGACCCGTCCACGTACTCCATGACGATGTACGGGATCGACACCCCGTCGACGTAGTCCTCGCCGGTGTCGTAGACCGCGACGATCGACGGGTGGTTCAGCGAGGCGGCCGACTGGGCCTCACGGCGGAACCGGGCCTGGAAGGACGGATCGCGGGCGAGGTCCGCCCGCAGCGTCTTCACCGCCACGGTGCGGCCCAGGCGGGTGTCATGCGCGAGGTAGACCTCCGCCATGCCACCACGGCCGAGCACCGAGCCCAGCTCGTACCGGCCGCCGAGGCGACGCGGCTCTTCCATAAGCTTCTCCAGCCCTCTCCGTCAGTCCCGACCGCACCCGTGTGTGGTCCGGCGGTGTGCTGTCCGGGCATACCGTACCCGGCACGCCGTACCGCACCGGACCGGAGCCGCAACCTGATATGTGACCGGTATCGCCATGACCCGCGTCACTTCTGGCCTTCGATGACCGCCTGCATCACGTTCTTCGCGATCGGAGCGGCGAGCTTGCCGCCGGCGATGTCGTCGCGCAGGGTGTCCGACCCCTCGATCACGACGGCCACCGCGACCGGGGTGCCCTTGCCGGTCTTCGCGTACGAGATGAACCAGGCGTACGGATTGTCCTTGTTGTTCTCGCCGTGCTGCGCGGTACCGGTCTTGCCACCCACGGTGACCCCGTCGATCTGCGCGCTGGTGCCCGTGCCCTCCTTGACCACGGTCTCCATCATGCTCTGGAGCTTCTGGGCGTTCTGCGGGCTCAGCGGCCGGCTCATCTCCTGCGGGGTGTGCTGCTGCACCACGTTGAGGTTCGGCGCCACCAGCTGCTCGACCATGTACGGCTTCATCAGCTTGCCGCCGTTGGCGACCGCCGACGCGACCATCGCCATCTGCAGCGGCGTGGCACGGTTCGACGCCTGCCCAATGCCCGCCATCGCGTTCTGCGGCCGGTTGTCCTTGGGGAAGACGCTCTCCGCGGCCCGCACCGGAGTGTCGATCCGCCCGTTGTTGAAGCCGAACTTCTCCGCCTCGGCCTTCATCTTCGCGTTGCCGAGATCCGCGCTGACCTTGCCGAAGACGGTGTTGCAGGAGAGCCGCAGGGCCTCCCGCAGCGACACGTTCTCGCAGGCGATGCTGCCCTCGTTGTTCAGCGGCTGGTGCGCGGTGTCCGGCAGGATGTACGGCACCGGCGAGTTGGTCTTGGCGTCCGGGTCGGTGTACAGGCCGTTCTCCAGCGCCGCGGCGGCCGTCACCACCTTGAACGTGGAGCCGGGCGGGTAGGTCTGCCGCAGTGCCCGGTTCAGCATCGGGTCGTCCGGGTCGTTCTTCTTCTGCAGCGCGTTGTACGCCTGGGCGTCCTTGTCCGTCATCCCCGCGAACGTCGACGGGTCGTACGACGGCGTGCTGGCCAGCGCCAGGATCGCCCCGGTCTCCGGGTTGAGCGCCACCACCGCGCCCTTCTTGTCCCCGAGCCCGTCGAACGCCGCCTTCTGCGCCTTGGGGTCCAGGGTGGTCACCACGTTCCCGCCCTTCTGCTTGCCGCCGGTGAACATGTCCACCGTGCGGCTGAAGAAGAGCCGGTCGTCGCTGCCGGTCAGGATCGCGTCGTTCAGCTTCTCCAGCTGGTTGGAGTCGAACGCCTGCGACGCGTAGCCCGTCACCGGCGCCCACATCTTGCCGTTCTTGTACGTGCGCTTGTACTTGAAGTCACCGGTGTCGGTGGTCACCGAGCCGGTGACGGCCTTGCCGGCGACGATGATGTTGCCGCGCGGCGTGCTGTAGCGCTCGATCGCCACCCGGCGGTTGTGCGGATCGTTCTTGAGCTGGTCGCTCTCGACGAACTGCACCCAGTTCACGCGGACGAGCAGGGCGAGGACGAGCAGGCCGCAGAAGACCGCGACCCGTCGCAGTGGCTTGTTCACGGTCGGACCACCTGGGTCATCTCGGCGTCGGTGGACGGGGCGGGAGCAGGGGCGGGACGGCGCGCGGTGTCACTGATCCGGAGCAGGATGCCCACCAGCGCCCAGTTGGCGATCACGGACGAACCACCCTGCGCCAGGAACGGCATCGTCATACCGGTCAGCGGGATGAGGCCCGTCACGCCGCCGGCGACGACGAAGACCTGCAGCGCGAAGGCGCCGGAGAGACCGACCGCCAGCAGCTTGCCGAACGGGTCGCGGGCGGCCAGCGCCGTACGGATACCGCGCTCGATCAGCAGGCCGTACAGCAGCAGGATCGCCATCAGGCCGGCCAGGCCGATCTCCTCGCCGACGGTGGCGAGGATGTAGTCGCTCTTCGGGGCGATACCGCCGATCAGCCGCGAGTAGCCCTGCCCCAGGCCGGAGCCCATGATGCCGCCGGAGCCGAAGGAGTACATCGACTGCGCGGTCTCCGTCACACCGCCGTTCTGCAGCTCCAGCGGGTTGAGCCAGTTGTGGACGCGCACCTGGACGTGGGACTCGAAGGTGGCCACCGCGACCGCGCCGCCGGCGCTCAGCAGCAGACCGAAGACGATCCAGCTGGTGCGCTCGGTGGCGACGTACAGCATGATCACGAAGAGGCCGAAGAAGAGCAGCGAGGTGCCCAGGTCGGTCTCGAAGACCAGGATCATCAGGCTCAGCGCCCAGATCACCAGGATCGGGCCGAGGTCCCGGCCACGCGGGAGGTACAGCCCCATGAAGCGGCGGCTGGCCAGCGCCAGCGCGTCCCGCTTCACCATCAGATAGCCCGCGAAGAAGATCGCGATGATGATCTTCGCGAACTCACCGGGCTGCAGCGAACCGACACCGGGGATCGTGATCCAGATGCGCGCGCCGAAACGGGCCGGGAAGAAGATCGGGGCGATCAGCAGGACCAGCGCCACCACCATCGAGATGTAGGTGTAGCGCTGCAGCACACGGTGGTCCTTGAGGAAGACCAGCACACCCAGGAAGAGCGCGACACCCAGCGTCGACCACATCAGCTGGCCCGGCGCCATGGCACCGCCCAACTGCGGGGTGCTGATCTTCGGCTCCTGGTCGAGCCGCCAGATGAACACCAGCCCCAGACCGTTCAGCAGCGTCGCGATGGGCAGCATCAACGGGTCCGCGTACGGCGCCCACTTGCGCACCACGAGGTGCGTGACCCCCGCCAGCAACGCCAGCCCCAGCGCGTAGCCCAGCGCCCCCGCGGGCACCGAACCGTCCTTCGCCAGACCGACGTTGACATAGGCGAACACCGGGACCAGCACCGCGAAGACCAGCAGGGCCAGCTCGGTGTTACGGCGGCTCGGCGCGGCGAACGTACCCACGGTCGTCGTGGTCGTCGTACTGCTCATGAAACCTCCGGCCCCCTACGCCCTCACTGCTGGGTGCTGCAATTCTTCTCCAGCTTCTGCTGCTCCTCGGACGGAGTCTGGCTGGGGGTGGGCGTGGGGGTGGGGCCGGCCGCCGTGGACAGCGCGCCGGCCACGCCGCTGCCGTCGGCCGTGCCGGGCTTGGCACCGGCGGTGGGCGTACCGGGCTTGCCGGCCTGGCCGCCCTTGCCCTTGGCGGCCGCGGCCGCCCGCTCGGCGGCCTCCCGCTGCTCCTTGGCCTGGCAGGCGTGCGCCTGCTTGCCGAGCTCGGTGACCTTCTCGCCGGCCTGGTTGCGGTTGTCGACCGCGATGGTCTCCTTGACCTGGTTGCGCTGGTACACCGGCAGGTACTTGAGTTCGATCTCGGGGTGGTCCTCGTCGACCGAGTTCAGCTTGATCCAGGCCAGGTCCTGGCTGATGCCGCGGTACAGCGCGACATGGTCGTCCTTGGCGCCGACGAAGTACTGCGTCTGCGTCCACTGGTAGCCCGCGTACAGCCCGCCGCCGATCACCCCCAGCGCCAGCACCGTGATCAGCGACGCCTTCAGCCACCTGCCGCGCCGCCGCGGCTTGAGGAAGTCCTCGTCGGTGAACGCCCCGAACGAGCCCTGCGGCATCCCGCCGACCTCCGGGCCCCCGCTCCCGGGCGGCCCGAAGGCGCCCCCCGGAGCGGGCCGGGCGTCCCGGCGGCCCAGCTCGGCGGCGCGCGCGGCCGGCGTCTGGAGCGTGCTGGGGTCGTTCAGCTGGTGCTGGTTCTCGGCGACCGCGCCGACCACGACCGGGGTGTCGACGAACTGCCCGGCCGCCGCCTCGTTGCCGTCCACGTCCAGGACGTCGGCGACGATGCAGGTGATGTTGTCCGGGCCGCCACCGCGCAGCGCGAGCTGGATCAGCTCCTGCACCGTCTCGTGCGGCCCCTGGTAGCCGGCCAGGGTGTCTTCCAGCGTCTGGTGGCTGACCACCCCGGACAGCCCGTCCGAGCAGATCAGATACCGGTCCCCGGCCCGCACCTCGCGGATCGACAGGTCCGGCTCGACGTGGTCGCCGCTGCCCAGCGCCCGCATCAGCAGCGACCGCTGCGGATGGGTGGTGGCCTCCTCCTCGGTGATCCGGCCCTCGTCGACCAGCCGCTGCACCCAGGTGTGGTCCTGCGTGATCTGGGTCAGCACCCCGTCCCGCAGCAGATACGCCCGGGAGTCGCCGACGTGCACCAGGCCGAGCCGCTGGCCCGTCCACAGCAGCGCGGTCAGGGTCGTCCCCATGCCCTCCAGCTGGGGGTCCTCCTCGACCATCACCCGCAGCTGGTCGTTGGCGCGCTGCACGGCGGTGCCCAGCGAGGTGAGGATGTCCGAGCCGGGGACGTCGTCGTCGAGCTGGACGAGCGTGGAGATCACCTCGGAGGAGGCGACCTCGCCGGCGGCCTGGCCGCCCATGCCGTCCGCGATGGCGAGCAGCCGCGGCCCGGCGTAGCCGGAGTCCTCGTTGCCCTCGCGGATCATGCCCTTGTGCGATCCGGCGGCGAAGCGCAGCGACAGACTCATGCGCACCTCACCCGTCGGCTCGGGGTACAGCCGGTCTCGTCGAGCCACACTGCCCACCCTCCGGTCGGGAGCACGCCCGGGTCCGTCGAGTGGACCGTTACGGCTCGCTCGCTCCGCTCGCTCATGTCGTACTACTTCCGCAGCTCGATGACGGTCTTGCCGATGCGGATCGGGGCTCCCAGGGGAATCGGAGTCGCGGTCGTCAGTCGGGTCCGGTCAAGGTACGTGCCGTTCGTGGAACCGAGGTCCTCGACGATCCACTGGCCGTCACGGTCCGGGTAGATCCTGGCATGCCGGCTGGACGCGTAGTCGTCGTCCAGCACGATGGTGGAGTCGTGCGCCCGCCCCAGCGTGATCGTCTGGCCCTGCAGGGCGACGGTCGTGCCGGCCAGGGTGCCTTCGGAGACCACCAGCTTGGTGGGGGACCCGCGCCGCTGCCGGCCCCCGCCGCGGCCGCCGGACTCCTGGCGGCGCTGCTGCTGGGGGGCGGCGGCCTGCCGCTGGGTGCGCGGCTCCGGGCCGCCGCGCCGGGCGGCACCGCGCTGTGTGACGCGCGTGCCGAACAGATCGCTGCGGATGACCTGGACGGCCACGATGACGAACAGCCACAGTACGGCGAGGAAACCCAACCGCATGACCGTGAGGGTCAGCTCTGACATTGCCCCCGCTTCACCCTTCGGCTTGCCGGTAAACGATGGTGGTACTGCCCACGACGATCCGCGAGCCGTCGCGGAGACTAGCGCGGGTGGTGTGCTGCCCGTCCACCACGATCCCGTTGGTGGAACCGAGATCCTGGACGGTGGGAGGCGTGCCGACCCGGATCTCGCAGTGCCGCCGGGAGACTCCCGGGTCGTCGATCCGCACATCGGCGTCGGTGCTGCGGCCCAGCACGAGGGTCGGGCGCGAGATCTGGTGGCGGGTGCCGTTGATCTCGATCCAGCGCCGGGTCTGCGCGTAGGGCTGCGGCCCGGCACCGGGCGCTCCCGTACGGGGCGCGGGCGCCGCGCCGGGCGGCGGGGACGACGGCATGGGCGGGGCCACATGGCCGCCCGCCAGGGGCGGGCCCCCGGTGGAGCGGGCCGCCGCGGCCTGGCCTCCGGGCCGGTCCTGGGACGTGCTGGAGGCGAGGGTGCGGCTGCGGACGCGGTACAGACCGGTGTCGAGATCCTCGGCCTTCTCAAGATGGACCTTGATCGGGCCCATGAAGGTGTACCGCTGCTGCTTGGCGTAGTCGCGGACCATGCCCGACAGCTCGTCGCCGAGCTGGCCGCTGTACGGGCTCAGCCGGTCGTAGTCCGGGGTGCTCAGCTCGACGATGAAGTCATTGGGGACGACCGTGCGGTCGCGGTTCCAGATGCTGGCGTTGTTGTCGCACTCGCGCTGCAGGGCGCCGGCGATCTCGACGGGCTGCACTTCGGACTTGAACACCTTGGCGAAGGTGCCGTTGACGAGACCTTCGAGACGCTGCTCGAAGCGCTTCAGTACTCCCACGGGGCACCTCCTTCCTCAGTCTTCCTCAGGGTCGTCCTGATACTGCTTACTGATCGTATCCACGCGCCGGGAAATCGGCTGGTTCCCCTTTCCTGCCTGGAGGACGAGTGTCGCCCACCACAGGGTTGCCCGGGTGGCCGCCGTCCTTCCCGCCACTCTCCTCACGCCGCTTGCTGTGCACTGCGATCGTAGATGTGCCCCGTTAACAGTGTCCCGCAACCGCCGACCCGGCCCGGGGCCCGGGGCCGACTCCGGCCGGTGTCCACGGAGCTCCTCCGGACAACGCGCGGCGGTGCCCCGGAGTGCCCCCGCGCCCCCGCAGGCCCGGGACCGGGGGAAAGGCGTGTGAAGGCACCCCGGACACCGTGCTAATGTTCTCGGTGTCGGAAGGCGCTCCCGCAAGACCCGGACCGAACGGCCCGGATCGCGTGAGAGAATAAACCGACAGCACCCATGCGCGGGTGGCGGAATAGGCAGACGCGCTGGATTCAGGTTCCAGTGCCCGAAAGGGCGTGGGGGTTCAACTCCCCCCTCGCGCACAGATGAGGCCCCTGGTCTCCGGAGAAATCCGGAGACCAGGGGCCTCGTTTCGTTCCCGGGGACACCCCTGACGTCGCGCCCGCTGTGAGGGCGGCCACGTGACCCGTGCGACGTGAGTCCTGCGTCACATCCCGTGCCGCTCCTGGCCGTTCACACCTCCGGGCGGCGCCGAAGTGACTGCCGTCACATCCCGTACGGTGGTGGCGAAGGCACGGACCCGGGCGGTCTCCCGGGCCGCGTGGTGCACCAACCCCAGCACCGAGTGCGGCAGTCCGGTGACGAGGACGAAGACGACGTCACGTCGCCCGTGGTACTCCGACGTCGGCCGGCACAGCAGCATCGCGCCCCGGCCCGCCGCGGTCAGCGTCAGCCCCTCCTGGAGCGTGCTCACCCGGGGGCCGGCCGGTATGGGGCGGCCCCCGGGGGTGACGGTGGGCGCCTGGGCGGTACGCCAGTACACCGGGGCCGGACCGTCCGGGGAGATCAGGGGCAGCCCCGCCAGCTCCTCGGCGGTCAGTGAGGCGCGGGACGCCAGCGGGTGCCGCACGGACAGCGCCACCGTCTGCTGCTGAGCCGAGAACACCGGTCCCAGAACGAGATCGGGCTCGGCAACCGGGAGCAGCGTCACCGCCACGTCCACCGCACCGCTCCGCAGCGCGCCGAACGGGTCGCAGAGCGGGACCTCGACGATCCGCGTGACGCACCGCGGATGCCGGGCGTGGAAGGTGTCGATGGCCCGCATGATCCGGTCGTCCGCGGTCCCCTGGAAGCCGATGGTGAGCCGGCCCTCGATGCCGCGGGCGGCCGTGCGGGCGCTGTCCACCGTGGCGCGCAGCGCGTCGTAGGCCGGGCGCAGCGACGCGCGGAACTCCTCGCCCAGCGGCGTGAGACGGACCCGGCGGCTGGTGCGGTCCACCAGCCGTGCCCCGATCCGGGACTCCAGGGAGCGCAGCAGCTGGCTGACCCGGCTCTGCGAGACGTGGAGCCGCTCGCCGGTGCGGCCGAAGTGCAGCTCCTCGGACAGGACCAGGAAGCACTCCAGCTCGCGGAGTTCGAGTCCGGGCGCGCCGACGGCGCCGGCGGGCGCGGGCGGACCGCTCATGCGTCCCTCCCCGGGTGCGGTCGATCGATGAGCCCTGCTCATAGAAGGGTGAGGAGTTCGCCGTTGTTCCCCCGCGGCGGCGCGGGAAGGGTGGGTGCCATGGCGAAGAGCGAGAGTGCGGTGGGCGACCCGGTTGCTCCGGGTAGGGCAGGAGAACCCCAATACAAGTCGGCAGAAGGGAAGTTGAGGCGCTCGCGGGGTGGCGGGTGGCCGGCGGTCGGGGCGCTGGCGGCGGGGACGTTCACGGTGGTGACGTCGGAGATGCTGCCGGTGGGGCTGCTGACGCCGATCGGCCGGGACCTGGGGGTCTCGGACGGGACGGCCGGGCTGACGGTGACCGTCACCGGACTGGTCGCCGCGGTCGCCGCCCCGGTGCTGACGCTGCTGATCGGCCGCCGCGACCGGCGCGCCGTACTGGCCGCCCTGATGGGCACGTTGACCGTGGCGAACCTGCTGGCCGCCTACGCCCCGAACGTGCTGGTGCTGCTGGCCGCCCGGGTGCTGGTGGGGCTCGGGATGGGCGGGGTGTGGGCGATCGCGTCGGGGCTGGCGATACGGCTGGTGCCCGAGCGGCGGGTGGCGGCGGCGACGTCCCTGATATTCAGCGGGGTCGCGGCGGCGTCCGTCCTGGGCGTGCCGGCCGGCGCGCTGGTGGGCGAACTGGCCGGCTGGCGCGCGTCGTTCATGGTGATGGCCGGAGTCTGCGCGGCCGTCGGCGTCGCGCTGGGGGTGCTGCTGCCGCCGCTGCCGGCGGCCGGCGCCGTGCGGCTGGGCGGGGTGCTGGGGCTGCTGCGCCGGCCCGCGGTGCGCACCGGACTGCTGGTGGTCGCGCTCCTGGTGACGGGGCACTTCGCCGCGTACACCTATGTGCGGCCGGTCCTGGAGGAGGTGGCCGGCGCGCGGCCCGGACAGATCGGCACCGTGCTGCTGGTCTTCGGGGTCGCCGGACTGGCGGGGAACTTCGTCTCCGGCACCGGTGCGGCGCGTTCCCCGCGGGCCACGCTGCTGGGGATCTGCGCGGTGCTGGCCGCCGCGGTGCTGCTGGTGCCCCCGATGGGGCGCGCGGCCGGTGTCCTGGGCGCCGCGGCCCTGGTGGCCGTGTGGGGCCTGGCCTACGGGGGTGTGTCGGTCAGTACGCAGACGTGGCTGATGGCGGCCGCGCCGGACGCCCGGGAGGCGGCCTCGGCGCTGTTCGTGGCGGTGTTCAACGGGGCCATCGCGGCCGGCGCGCTGGCCGGCGGGCGGGCCGCGGACGGCTGGGGGACCGGTGGCGTGATCGCGCTGGGCGGGGCGCTCGCGGTGGGGGCGCTGCTGGCCGTGGCGCTGGGCAGGGGCCCGGCCAGGGGAGCGGCGTCCGCGGGGTGAGGTGGACGGGGCACGGGCTCCGGCGCGCGGAACACCGGCCGGGCCCCTGCCCGTGGACCCCGGGACGGGACACCGTGCCGGGCCCCTGCCCGCGCGCCTCGGGGCGGGCGGGCGACGGCCCGTCCCCGGGGCCGGGAGGGGCCGGGAGGCGGGGCCCGCGGAATCGGACCGGTGCGGTCCGGGCGGGCCTCCCGTCAGCGGTGCATCGCCCGCTCAGGCGGCGAAGCGCGCGATCAGCTCCTTGGCCCTGGCCTCCGCCTGCTCGTGGGCCTTGGCGCGGGAAGCCTCGAACAGCGGCACCAGCTCGGCCATCGCCGGGTTGCTCGGGGCCATCGTCAGCTCCGGCACGATGAACTCCACCTCCAGGCCGAAGGCGCCGTTCAGCACGGCCTCCAGGTAGTTCTGCACGTACTCGAAGGACTCGCGCGGCGTGCCCGGCGCGTAGGAGCCGCCGCGGCTGGCCACCACGACGACCGGCTTGCCCTTCGCCGACGGGTTCTCGCCGGCGGTGCGGCCCATGATGATCGTCTGGTCGAGCCACGCCTTCAGGGTCGACGGGATCGTCCAGTTGTACATGGGCGCGCCTATGACGATGGCGTCGGCCTGCTCCAGCTCCTCGGCCAGCTCGGTGCGCAGGGCGAAGGCGGCCCGCTGCTCCGGGGTGTGGGTGGCCGGGTCGGCGAAACCGGCGGAGGCGGCGACGCCGTCCAGGTGCGGCAGCGGGTCGGCGGCCAGGTCGCGGTGGATGACGGTGCCGTCGGGGTGCTGCTCCTCCCAGGTCTTGCGGAACGCCGCGGTCACCGCACGGGAGGCGGAGCCGTTCTCCGGGAAGACGGAGGAGTCGATGAGCAGGAGCGTGGCCATGGTGAGCGTCCTTCGCCGGGCGGACGGATGCGACCGACCGCTGGTTGAATTCCGTACGTCACTATTTATAGCACAGGAGCTTACTTTTCTGCAGTAGCCAACGGGAGGGCGGTACCCTGGGTGTATGGCGGACCACGGTGAGGCGATGTGCAGACAGGTCGACGGCCGGATGACGCGCGTCTTCGAGCTGTTCGGGAAGCGCTGGACGGGCCTGATCGTGGCCACCCTCATGCCCGGCCCCGTGCACTTCGCCGACCTGCGGCGGGCCATCCCCGGTATCAGTGAGCGGATGCTCTCCGACCGCCTGATGGAGCTGGCCGGCACCGGCCTGGTCGTCCGCGAGGTCGACGCCGGACCGCCGCTGCGCGTCTCCTACCGGCTCACCGAGGCCGGCCTCGCCATGGAGCCCGCCCTCAAGGAGCTGGGCCGCTGGGCCGAGACCTACCTTGCCGACGGGGGCCAGTGTCCGGAGCGCTTCCGGAAGTAGTGCCGCGGGCGGTACCGGGCGGCGTGGGGTGATGTCGGACGACGTCGGGTGGTGGGCGCCGCGGCGTCCGGCCGTCGCCTGGCCGTCGCGCCGGGCGGGTGCGCGTCATGGTTCCCGATGTGTCAGTCGAGCCGCTCCTGGGCGGCGTTGTAGCGCACCAGATACGAGGCGAAGCGGTCGAGGTCCTCCTCGTTCCAGTCCGCGAGCCGCTCGCGGAACGACTGGCGGCGGCTGGCGGTCACGTTGGCGAGCACCTGGGCGCCCTCCTCGGTGGGGTGCAGCACCTGGACGCGGTGGTCGTCCGGATCGATGCGCCGCTCGACGAAGCCGAGCTTCTCCAGTGCGGCGATCTGCCGGCTGACCGTGGACTTGTCCAGGTAGTAGTGGGCCGCGAGGTCGGTGGCGCGGCATCCCTGCTGGTCGTCGAGGTGTGCGAGCAGGGTGTAGGAGACCAGGGAGAGCTCGGGGTGCATCCGGGCGGCGGTCGCGCGGGCGCGCCGGGCGAACGCGGTCATCTCCTGCTGGATGGTCTCGACGGAGTCGTCACGAGGGGTCACGGAGTTGCCTTTCGGAGAACTAGTTGTACAGTACAACGTGAGGTTAGAGTTGCAATTACCAACTAGCTGGGGCGGTCGTCCTGGGGCGGCCGTCCGTCCATCCGCCTCCGGCCGCTGGACCCCGGATCCCGGATCCCGGATCCCGCCCCTGACCGCAGCTGCACGACGACGACCGGGCCCTCAGGCACCCGGCCCGGACGACTACCGAGAAGGCTTGCCCATGACCGCGGACCGACGACGTCCCGACCACCGAAGCGACCAGCCGAACCACGAGTGGAACGACGAGCGGAACGAGCACCGGCTCGGCCACCGGCTTGAGCCCCGCAGTCATCACCGGGCCGACCGGCACGGTGAACACCGCGGTGACCGGCGCACCGTCCGGGCCGGCGACCTGCGCCATGTGGTGACCCACCTGATCACCCCGCTGCTGATGTGCGTCGGTATGGGCCTCGCCTACCTCGGTGCGTTCGCCGACCCGTCGCCGCACCACCTGCCCGTCGCCGTCGTCGGAACGGGTACCCACGCCCAGGTGCTCGCCCAGACGATCAACGACAAGGCCCACGGCGAACTCGAAGCGCGCACCGTCCCCGACCGGGCCACCGCCGTCGACCAGTTGAAGGACCAGGAGATCTTCGGCGCCTATCTGGCGGGCGGCAACCAGGCCCACGGTGCGAACGCCATCGGCCGGGCCACCGTCTCCCCCGGTGGCGGCGCCCCGCAGCGTGGCCCCGAACTCCTGGTGGCCACCGCCGGATCCGACACCAGCGCCACCGTCGTCCAGAAGGTCTTCACCCCGCTGGCCGCCCAACAGGGCGCCCCGCTGAAGGTCACCGACGTCGCACCGCCCGCCGCGCACGACCCGACCGGACAAGGCATCTTCTTCCTGCTCGTCGCTCTCAGCATCGGCTCCTACGCCTCCGTCGCCGTCATCGGCGGCGCCGGCGCCGTCCTCCCGATGCGGTTCCGCGCCGCCCTGGCGACCGGCACCTCCTTCGTGGTCAGCATCCTCGGGACCCTCTTCGCCGGGCCCGTCTTCCACCTCGTCGACCACGGCCTGTGGGGGCTGTGGGGCATGGCCTGGCTGTACTCCGCCGGCATCCTGCTCATCGGCACCGGCCTGCACACCTTCCTCAAGCGCTGGACCACGCTCGGCGTGATGGTGCTGTTCGTGATGCTCAACTTCACCTCCGCCGGCGGTGTCTTCCGCCCCGAGATGCAGAACGGCTTCTTCGCCGCCCTGCACTCCTTCTGGAACGGCGCCGCCTTCGTGGAGGGCACCCGCGGCCACGTCTACTTCGACGGCCACGGCCTCGCCGGACACGTCTGGACCCTCGTGGGGTGGCTGCTCGTCGGACTGCTGATGATCGGCGTGGCGGCGCTCGCCGAGAAGCGGCGGCGCGCGGCCGAGGCCGAAGCGGTGGCCAACGCCGGAGCGGTGGCCGCGGCCGCGGTGGCGGCCACGATGCCGGAACGCGCCCCGGGTCCTTCCGCGGAACGGGCCGAGGCGGAGGAGGAGTTGGAGGAGGCCGTGGGCGTCTAGCGGCGCGGGATCGGGCCGCTCCGGACCGGCTCCGAGAGTTATCCACAGCCCCGCCGGTCGCCGGACGAACATCGGTAACGTCGGTGACCGGCGGGCCGGAACCGGCCGCCGCATCGGACGGACGCGGGGATGTCACGTGTGCCGGGCACACGCGGGATGCCGCGCGACACCAGGGCGTGAAGGGGAGGGGCCGCCATGACGCGCGTGCCATACGTACCGGGGTTCGCAAGGGTGGACGAGGAGGGGCCGTCGGCCAAAGCGGTGGGCCGGGCGCTGCGGGAGCGACTGCCGCGCGGCGAGCAGGCCGTCCTGCGGATCACGGCCGGGCGACCGGACGCGGTGGCGTCGGTCGAGGAATCCAATGCAGGCCGGCTGCCCGAGCTGACGCCGATAAGGGTCGGGCGGATGGCCGCCGGCCCCTTCGCCTTCCTCCGCGGCTCTGCCGGACTCATGGCCCACGACCTGGCCGAAGGCCCCGTCACCGGCATCGGGGCCCAGATCTGCGGAGACGCGCACGCCGCGAACTTCGGCGTCTACGCCGACGCCCGCGGCGGCCTGGTCATCGACCTCAACGACTTCGACGAGACCGTCCACGGCCCCTGGGAATGGGACGTCAAACGGCTGGCGACGTCGATAGTCCTCGCCGGCCGGGAGGCCGGCGTGAGCGAGGACGGCTGCCGGGCCGCGGCCCAGGACGCCGCCGGCGCCTACCGCCGCACCATGCGGCTGCTGGCCAAGCTCCCGGTGACGGACGCGTGGAACGCCATCGCCGACGAGGAACTGGTCTCGCACACCGACGCCCGGGACCTGCTGGGCACGCTGGAACGGGTCGAGGCCAAGGCGCGCAAGAACACCAGCGCGCGGTTCGCGGCGAAATCCACCGAGCGCGGACCGGACGGCGGCCTGCGGTTCGTCGACGCGCCGCCGGTGCTGCGCCGGGTGCCGGACGCGGAGGCCGCGGCGGTTGCCTCGTCGCTCGCCACCTATCTGGCGACGCTCCCCGAGGACCGGCTGCCGCTGCTGGCCCGGTACGCGGTGCACGACGTCGCCTTCCGCATAGTCGGGACCGGCAGTGTCGGACTGCGGTCGTATGTGGTGCTGCTGCTGGACCACCGCGGCGAGCCCCTGGTCCTCCAGGTGAAGGAGGCCCGCCGCTCGGTACTGGCGCCTTACGTGACAAAGGTCGGTTTCCCGTCACCCCCGTCGGAGCACGAGGGGCGGCGCGTGGTGCTCGGACAGCGACGGATGCAGGTGGTCAGCGACCTACTGCTGGGGTGGACGACGGTGGGGGAGGGCGCGGCGGATGCAGCAGACACGGTGAATGCAGGGGACGCGGCGGATGCTGCGAACACAGCGGAGTCGGTGGATATAGCTGATACGGCGGGTTTGACGGACATGGCGTACATGGCGAACGCCGCGGACGACACGGCGGACGGTATACGCGGGATGCGTGGCATATCCGGTGTTGCCGCCATAGCGGGGGAGGAACGGTCGGGTGGAGCGGGTGCGCCGGGCACGGGACTGCCTTTCCAGGTACGGCAGTTCCGGAACCGCAAGGGCAGCGTGGACCCCTCCCAGCTGTCCGGCGAGCAGCTCGACGACTACGCCCGGATGACCGGCGCGCTCCTGGCCCGCGCCCATGCCCACAGCGCCGACCCGCGCACAGTGGCCGGCTACTGCGGCAAGGGCGAGTCACTCGACGAGGCGATAGCGGCCTTCGCGGTGTCCTATGCGGAGCGCACGGAAGCGGATCACGCGGACCTGGTCGCGGCGATACGCAACGGCCGCATCGCCGCGGAAAGCGGGGTGTGAGGGGAGGGGCGCTTTGCGAGCGGGCGAGGGAGGGGAGGGGTGAGTGCGGGTGGTGGGGGGGCGGGGGGGGGGAGGGGCCCCGGCGGGCGAGCATTGCTGCCTGGCCCCAACACCGCCTCCCGCCCTCCCACCTCTCACACCCCACCCTCATCTCTCCCCCATCCCTCCTCCCCCTCGGGACGGCACCACGCGCCCCCTCCCCCTGGGCCGTACGCTGACCGGGTGACGAACTCGCACGCGGAGAACGCGCAGGACGGCCAGGACCGACCGGACGTACCGGGGGCACTCGGCGACCCGGCCGCACCGCGGGCGGCGGATGCCCGCGGTGCGGTGCCGGACGCGGAGCCGAACGATCCGGATGCCACCGCTGCCGGGGTGGACCCGGAGGGGGCGGGGGGCGACGCGGATCCCCGGGACGAGGGGACCCGGCGGTTGGCGAAGGCGGTGCGGGCGGCCGAGCAGGCTCTGATCGAGTTCGAGATCGCGGTGGAGACCTTCCGGGTGGAGGTGGAGAACTTCTCCCGGCTGCACCACCAGCGGCTCGGCCCCCTGTACGCGCGGTTGGACGAGCTGGACGCGCAGATCGCGGAGGCCGTGGCGGCGCGTACCAACGACCCCGAGGACATCCGCAAGGCGCGCGAGGCACGCGCGTCGGTGCTGCCGATGCCGCAGGTGGAGGAGTTGTTCCACGGCTGGCTCGGGTCGGAGGGGCTGTTCCCCGAGGCGCACGCGATGCTGACGGACCAGCCCGTCCAGCCGCCGCCGAAGGTGCGGCCGGGCGAGGAGGCCCGCAGGATCTACCGCGATCTGGTGCGGCGGGCGCATCCGGACCTGGCGCGGGACGACGCGGAGCGGGCCAGGCGGGACGGTTTCATTGCGCGGGTCAACGCCGCGTACGGGCGGGGCGACGTGGCGTTGCTGCGGGAGCTGGTGCGGGAGTGGGAGGCCGGTCCGGCGCCCGCCGAGCGGCGGCTGAGCGAGAGCGAGGAGCTCTACGCCCGGCTGGAGTGGCTGGCCGAGCGCAAGGAGCTGCTGGCCTCCGCCGTCGCGGAGCTGGAGGCCAGCGCGATCGGCTCGATGATCAGGATGGCGCCGGACGATCCGGACGCCCTGCTGGAGGAGATCGCCGAGAAGCTGCTGGCCGATGTCCGGGAACGCGAGGCGTATCTCCTGCAGCTGGTCGGGTAGCGTCGGGAGCATGCAATTTGGTTCTGTGCCCACGGTCGGTGTCGATGCCCTCACGCCCGAGGACTTCCTGCTGGATGTCCGTGAGGACGACGAGTGGGCGGCCGGCCACGCCGAGGGCGCGCTGCACATCCCGATGAGCGAATTCGTCGCCCGTTACGGGGAGTTGACGGAGAAGGCGCCCGAGGGCGGCAGGATCTTTGTGCTGTGCCGGGTCGGCGGTCGGTCGGCCCAGGTGGTGCAGTATCTGATCGGGCAGGGACTCGACGCGGTGAATGTCGCGGGCGGCATGCAGGCGTGGGAGGCGGCCGGGCGTCCGGTGTCGGACGGCAAGGGCGGCGTGGGGACGATCGTCTAGGACGTCGCTCCTGGCGGGGCTCCTGAGGTGGCTTCCCCGTTGGCGATGCCGGGGTGGGGCCCCGGGGCGGTTCTCCGTCGCGCGCGTCCCGGCCGTTGACGTCCGTCGTCGGCTGAGGCGTGCGCGGCGGTCAGCTGAGAGGGTGCGCGGCGAGGAGTTCGCCGAGTGCCTCCTCGTGGGCGGCGGCCGGGCCGAGGGAGAGTTCGAGTTGTTTGGCCCAGGCGTGGTAGCGGTGCAGCGGGTAGTCGGTGTCGGCGCCGAAGCCGCCGTGCAGGTGCTGGGCGGTCTGGACGACGCGTCGGACGCCGTCGGAGGCCCAGATCTTGGCGACCGCGATGTCGCCGGCGGGCGGTAGCGGTCCCGCTGCCCCGGTGGTGAGGCGCCAGGCCGCCTGCCAGAGGGTGGCTTCCATGGCGCGCAGGTCGATGAAGCGGTCGGCGGCCTGGACGGCGACGGCCTGGAAGGTGGCCAGGGGGAAGCCGAACTGTTCGCGCTGTGCGGTGTAGTCGCTGGTCATGGCCAGGACGCGTTCCCCGAGGCCGAGGGCGAGGGCGCAGGTGCCGGTGGTGAGCAGGTCGCGCAGGGTGTCCCAGGCGGCCGGGTCGGTGAGGATTTCCCGGGCGTCGGCGCGTACGGAGTCGAGGCGGATCTCGGCGTGGCGCTCGCCGGTGGTGGATATCTGGTCGCCGAGGGTGAGGCCGGGGCGGTCGCGGGGGACGAGGGCGAGGACGGTGCGGCCGTCGGCGGTGTGGGCGGGGAGCAGGATGCGGTCGGCGGTGTGGGCCCAGGGGACGGCGGTGTGGGTGCCGTCGAGGGTCCAGGTGGTGCCGTCTTGTTGTGCGGTGACCGCGAGTTCGGCGGGGTCGTGGCCGGTGCGGCCGCCGGTGGCGGCGGTGAGGACGAGGTGGCCGGTGGCGAGCTGTGGCAGGACGTCGGCGCGCAGGTCGTCGGTCGCGTGGTGCTGGAGGGTGTGCGCGGCGGCGTAGGTCTCCAGGAGGGGGACGCGGGCGAGGACCTTGGCGGATTCACGCAGGACGAGGCAGAGGGCGATCGGGTCGAGGCCGGCGCCGCCGTGAACGGCCGCGACGGGGAGGCCGAGGAGGTCGGCGTCGGCGAGGGTGCGCCACAGGGGGCGGTCGAAGTCGTCGGCGACGGGACCGTGGGTGAGGGCCGGGCTGGGGACGCCGTCGGGGGTGACGTCCGAGAAGACGGCCTGTGCCGCTTCGGCGGCTGCCTGTTGTTCCTCGGTGAAGGTGAAGTCCACTGGTCCGTCCTCCCGCGTGCCGTCGCCGGTCCGGCGAGTGTTACCTGACGAGGCGTCAAGTTAGAACATGTTGCAGGAATTGGGAATGGCGCGGACGGCGGCGGGCGGCTCTCAGCGGTCGAAGTCCAGCTCGACCTTCTCCGTGGCGGGGTGGGACTGGCAGGCCAGCACGTATCCGGCGTCGACCTCCTCGGATTCCAGGGCGAAGTTGCGGTCCATCCGGATCTCGCCGGAGACGAGGAAGGCGCGGCAGGTGCCGCAGACGCCGCCCTTGCAGGCGTAGGGGGCGTCGGGGCGGTTGCGGAGCACGGCTTCCAGGAGCGATTCGCCGTCGTGGACGGGCCAGGTGCCGGAGCGGCCGTCGAGGGTGGCGGTGACCGTGCTGTGCGCCGGAACGGTGGTGGCGGGTGCGGGGGCCGCGGCGCCGTTGTCGAGGTGGAAGATCTCTTCGTGGATGCGGGTGCGCGGTACGCCGAGCGCGCGCAGGGCCTGTTCGGCGCTCTGGACGAGGCCGTAGGGGCCGCACAGGAACCAGCCGTCGACGGCGTCGGTCCGCAGCAGCGCGGGCAGCAGGGTGCGCAGGCGTTCCTGGTCGAGGCGGCCGGAGGGCAGGCCGGTCTGCCGTTCCTCGCGGGAGAGCACATGCACCAGCTGGAACCGTTCGGGGTAGCGGTCCTTGAGGTCGGCGACCTCCTCCAGGAACATCGCGGAGGCCGTGGTGCGGTCGCTGCGGATCAGGCAGAAGTGGGCGTCGGGCTGACGGGCGAGCAGGGTGCCGGCGATGGAGAGCACCGGGGTGATGCCGCTGCCGCCGACGATGCCCGCGAACCGGCCGGGGCGGGGGACGAGGGTGAAGCGGCCCGCCGGGGCCATGACGTCGACGGTGTCGCCGACGGCGAGTTCCTTGAGGGCGTAGGTGGAGAAGGCGCCGTCCTCCACCAGGCGGATGCCGATCCGCAGTACGGGGTCGTCGGTGGCGGGGGTGCAGATGGAGTAGGTGCGGCGGATCTCCCGGCCGTCGACCGTTCTGCGCAGTGCGATGTGCTGCCCGGGGGTGTGCCGGAAGGAGGCTCGGAGTTCGGGCGGGACCGTGAAGGTGACGGCCACCGCGTCGTCCGTGAGCCGCTCGATCTCCCGCACCTGGAGCGGGTGGAACATCACAACTCCTTGAAGTGGTCGAAGGGTTCGCGGCAGGACTCGCAGCGGCGCAGCGCCTTGCAGGCCGTGGAGGAGAACCGGCTGAGCAGGGTGGTGTCGGTCGATCCGCAGTGCGGGCAGCGGATGGTGAGGTCGAGGGGGACCGGTCCTCGGGCCGGCGCGGTGGGGCGGGGCGGGGCGATGCCGAACGCGGCGAGTTTCCGGCGGCCCTCGTCGGTGATCGCGTCGGTCGTCCACGGCGGGTCGAGGACGGTGCGGACCTCGACCGTGGGTATGCCGTGGTCGTGCAGGACGCGTTCTATGTCGGCGGACATCGCCTCGATGGCGGGGCAGCCGGTGTAGGTGGGGGTGAGGGAGACCTCGACGCGGTCGGGGGCGGTGAGCCGGACGCCGCGCAGGACGCCGAGTTCGGCGAGGGTGAGGACGGGCAGCTCGGGGTCGGGGACGGAGCCGGCGAGCGCGCGGAGCTCCGCTTCGAGGGTGGTGGGGGCGGGGGTCACCATGTCGCCCCCGGGTGGCTGCGGTGGAGGTGCTGCATTTCGGCGAGCAGCCGGCCGAAGGGTTCGGTGTGGATTCCCCGGCGGCCGCCGCCGGCGGTCCAGGCGCCGTGCCGGGGGCCGGTGGGGACGGTGAGGGTGGCGCGTTCGACGGTGGCGGTGATGCGGGTGGTCCAGGTGTCGTGGAGGGACTGCCAGGGGACGTCGTCCAATCCCTCGACGGGGTCGAAGAGTTCGCCGGTGTAGCGCCAGAGGGCGTCCAGGGCGCGCTGCATCCGGGTGTGGCTCTCGTCGGTGCCGTCGCCGAGGCGCAGGGTCCACTGTTCGGCGTGGTCGCGGTGGTAGGCGGTTTCCTTGACGGCTTTTCCGGCGAGCGGCGCCAACTCGCTGTCGGTGGTGGCGAGGTGGTCGTGGAGCAGTTCTTGGTAGGTGGAGAAGTAGAGCTGGCGGGCGATCGTGTGGGCGAAGTCGCCGTTGGGCTGCTCGACGAGCTGGACGTTGCGGAACTGGCGTTCCTCGCGGAGGTAGGCGAGTTGGTCCTCGTCGCCGGCGAGGGAGAGCAGGATTCTCGCCTGGCCGAGGAGGTCCAGGGCGATGTTGGCGAGGGCGACCTCCTCTTCGAGGACGGGGGCGTTGCCCGCCCATTCGCCGAGGCGGTGGGAGAGGATCAGGGCGTCGTCGCCGAGGGGCAGTGCGGGGGTGGCGGTGCGGGGCGTCACAGGTGGTGCACCCCCTCGGGGATCTCGTAGAAGGTGGGGTGGCGGTAGGGCTTGTCGCCGGCCGGCTCGAAGAAGGCGTCCTTCTCGTCCGGGGAGGAGGCGGTGATCTCGGCGGAGGGGACCACCCAGAGGGAGACGCCTTCGGAGCGGCGGGTGTAGAGGTCGCGGGCGTTGCGCAGGGCCATCTGGGCGTCGGGGGCGTGGAGGCTGCCGGCGTGGGTGTGGGACAGGCCGCGGCGGCTGCGGACGAAGACCTCCCACAGGGGCCAGTCGGCGGGGCCGGTGGTGGCCGTGGGGTCTGCGGCGGCCCGGGGCTGCGCCGTTGTGGCGGGCGGGGGCGGGACGTGCGCGGGGCGTGGTGCCGTCATCGGGCCGCCTCCTTCTGGTCGGTGCCGCTGTGCGGGCTGCGGGCGGGGTGTCTGGCGGCGTGTACGGCGGCGGCTTCGCGTACCCAGGCGCCTTCTTCATGGGCGCGGCGGCGGCGGGCGATCCGTTCGTCGTTGCAGGGGCCGTTGCCCTTGAGGACCTCGCGGAATTCGGTCCAGTCGATGGGGCCGAAGTCCCAGTGGCCCCGTGCGTCGTTCCACCGGAGGTCGGGGTCGGGGAGGGTGAGGCCGAGGGCCTCGGCCTGGGGGACGCAGATGTCCACGAAGCGCTGGCGGAGCTCGTCGTTGGAGTGGCGCTTGATCTTCCAGGCCATGGACTGGGCGGAGTGGGGGGATTCGTCGTCGGGCGGGCCGAACATCATCAGCGAGGGCCACCACCAGCGGTCGACGGCGTCCTGGGCCATGGCGTGCTGGGCCTCGGTGCCGCGGCTGAGGGTGAGCAGGAGCTCGTATCCCTGGCGCTGGTGGAAGGACTCCTCCTTGCAGATGCGGACCATGGCGCGGGCGTAGGGGCCGTAGGAGCAGCGGCAGAGCGGTACTTGGTTGGTGATGGCGGCGCCGTCCACGAGCCAGCCGATGGCGCCGACGTCGGCCCAGGTCAGGGTGGGGTAGTTGAAGATCGAGGAGTATTTCTGGCGGCCGGTGTGGAGCTTGTCGAGGAGTTCGTCGCGGCCGGTGCCGAGGGTTTCGGCGGCGCTGTAGAGGTACAGGCCGTGTCCGGCTTCGTCCTGCACCTTGGCGATGAGGATCGCCTTGCGGCGCAGGGACGGTGCTCTGGTGATCCAGTTGGCTTCCGGCTGCATGCCGATGATCTCGGAGTGGGCGTGCTGGGCGATCTGGCGTACCAGCGAGGCGCGGTAGCCGTCCGGCATCCAGTCGCGTGGTTCGATCCGCTCGTCCGCGGCGATGGTGGCGTCGAACAGGGCCTCGTGGCCTGTGTCCTCCGGCGCGATCGTCGTCATGTGGTGCCCCCTCCTCCCGACCGACCGATCGTTCGGTTCAATGGTGAGTGGGTGGACCGCGGGTGTCAAGCCTGTGGATAACCAGGGGAAGGTGTGCGCGGGCGGGCCGCGTAGGTACCGTTCCGGAGCGGAGTCAGCCGGATGAGGACGGGGAACGGGGCGGGAATGCAGTCATACGGGGACGAATCGCGGCCACTGTCCGCGCTGTCGCTGCCCTCGCGGATCGTCATAGGCGTGGCGGCCAGCGGTATCGCGGTCGCCGTCCTGATCCATCTCGCGATGATGTTCCTGCACGTCGCGCCGTCGAACACGCTCAGCAAGCAGCAGGCCGGGCTGATCAGCGACTACGTCTATCCCGAGTACGAGCAGAACTGGAAGCTGTTCGCCCCCAACCCGCTCCAGCAGAACACCGACGTCCAGGTCCGCGCGCGGCTGCGCACCCAGGACGGCACCACGCGGACCACCGGCTGGACCGACCTGACCGCCCGCGACGGCCGGGCCGTCCTCCACAACCCGCTGCCCAGCCACACCCAGCAGAACCAGCTGCGCCGCGGCTGGGAGCTGCTGTCCAGCACCCTCGACGCACAGAACCGCCCGACCGGCGAGCGCGGCGAGAACTTCGCCCGCTACATCCGCCGGATCGTGATGCTCCGGATGTCCGGCGAGTGGACCAGGGGCGGCGAGAAGATCGAGCAGATCCAGGTCCGCTCGCGGACCACCCCGGTGCTCCCGCCGCCGTGGAGCAGCGAGAAGATCAGCGACAAGCCCGCCTACCGCGTACTGCCCTGGTGGCAGGTCACCGCGAACGACCTGCCCGAGGGGGCGACCACCCAGTGACGTCACCGACGCCGCAGCAGCCGCACACCGCCCCGCCCGCCCCCGAAGCCCCCGCGGCGGCTCCCGAGGGCACCCCCGGCGCCTACGAGGAGACCCGCCTCGAACGCGCCGTGGGCCGCGGCTTCGGCTGGGTCACCGCCCGGGCCCGGGCCCCGTACCAGACCGCCGTCATCCGGATCGGCTTCGCCGGCACCTGGCTGCTGTTCCTGTTGCGGGAGTGGCCCCACCGCGCGCAGCTCTACGGCCCCGGCGGCCCCTGGGACTTCGGCATGGCGCGCCGGCTGCTGGAGGGCAACCAGGGCTTCTCCGTCCTGGTCTGGTCCGACAGCGGCGGCTGGTTCGAGTGCGTCTACGCCCTGGCCGTCGTGGCCGGCGCGCTGCTGATGCTGGGCTGGCGCACCCGCACCATGTCGGTGCTGTTCATGATCGGCGTGCTGTCGCTGCAGAACCGCAGCGTCTTCATCGGGGACGGCGGCGACAACGTCATCCATCTGATGTCGATGTACCTCGTGCTGACCCGGTGCGGTCAGGTGTGGTCGCTGGACGCCCGCCGCGCCCGGCGGACGGCGGCCGCCGCCGGCTCCGGGGGAGATGCCGCGGCCGCGCCCCGCGACCTGACCGGCATCGTCCTGTGGGCGGTGCTCGGCCTCGCCCTCGCCACGGCCCAGCTGGCCGGCGCCCCCGGGCTCACGTGGTTCGGGCACGGGCCGTTCCCGCACTTCGGCTGGAGCCTGGCCCTGTGGGGGCTGTGGGCGGCGCACGGCCTGTGGTGGGCGGTGCGGCGGTACGCCCCCGGGGAGCCCCGCATCGTCCTCGACACCCTCGCCAAGCTGGCGCACAACGGCGTCCTGCTGGTGATCATGGTCGAGGTCTGCCTCGTCTACGCCACCGCCGGCTGGTACAAGATCCAGGGCTCGCGCTGGCAGGACGGCACCGCCGTCTACTACCCGATGCACCTGGACTACTTCTCCCCCTGGCCGGGACTCTCCCAGCTGCTCGGCAGCAACGGCCTGATGGTCATGCTGATCACCTACGGGACCGTGATCGTGCAGGTCGCCTTCCCGTTCACCCTCTTCAACCGGCGCCTGAAGAACGTGCTGCTGGTCGCCATGATCTGCGAGCACCTCTCGATCGCGGTCCTGCTGGGGCTGCCGTTCTTCTCCCTGGCGATGATCACCGCCGACGCCGTCTTCCTGCCGACGGCCTTCCTGACCGGGCTCGGCGGCCGGCTCTCCCGTCTGCGCCGCCGGCTGCTCCCGGGCAACGGCGGCCCCGGCGACCGCGCGGTCCCCGGCGGCCGTGCGCCGGAGGCCGCCGCCCGCTCCGGCGGCGATGGCCATACGCTCATGGGGTGAGCAGCGAAACCACCGCCCCCGCCGAGCCCCTCCAGTACGACGAGGGATACGGGCCGACGATCGGCGTCGGCCCGCACCCGCAGCCCTGGCCGCAGGACGGCCGCTACGACCCCGAGCTGCTCGCCCACGGCGACCGCCGCAACGTCGTCGACCGCTACCGCTACTGGACGCGCGAGGCGATCGTCGCCGACCTCGACACCCGCCGCCACGACTTCCATGTCGCCGTGGAGAACTGGAGCCACGACTTCAACATCGGCTCGGTCGTCCGGACCGCCAACGCCTTCCTGGCGAAGGAGATCCACATCGTCGGGCAGCGCCGCTGGAACCGCCGCGGTGCGATGGTCACCGACCGCTACCAGCACGTCCGCCACCACCCGGGCACCGCGGAACTGACCGCCTGGGCCGCCGCCGAAGAGCTGCCGATCATCGGGATCGACAACCTTCCCGGCTCCGTGCCGCTGGAGACCACCGCGCTGCCGCGCCGCTGCGTCCTGCTCTTCGGCCAGGAGGGACCGGGGCTGACCGAGGAGGCCCGCGCGCACGCCTCGACGGTCTGCTCGATCGCGCAGTTCGGCTCGACCCGCTCGATCAACGCCGGGGCCGCCGCGGCCATCGCCATGCACGCCTGGATCAGCCGCCACGCGCAGATCCCGGACGCCTGACGTCGGCGTCTGATCCGAGGGCCTGACCCGCCGGCCGCCCGGCTTACGAGGCCGGGGCCCGGGAGCTTACGGCTCCCGCCGCACCTCCACCGTCCGGAACCGGTTGGCCACGAACGCGCCGTCGCACAGCGCCGCGTTGGCCGCCGGATTGCCGCCCGAGCCGTGGAAGTCGGAGAACGCCGCCGTCTGGTTCACATACACCCCACCGGTCAGATTCAGCGACAGCTGGGCGCACTCCTCCAGACAGGCGTCCTCCACCAGCCGCTCCACCTCGGTCGAGGTGGTGTACGCGCCGACCGTCATGGCGCCCTTCTCCCGGACCGTGCGGCGCAGCAGCGCCACCGCGTCGGCCGCCGAGTCGACCGCCACCGCGAAGGAGACCGGGCCGAAGCACTCCGAGAGATACGCCGCCTCGGACTCCGGCTTGGCGCCGTCCAGCTTGACGATCACCGGCGTGCGGACCGTGGCACCCGGGAACTCCGGGTTCGCCACCTCGCGGGAGGCCAGCGCCACCTCGCCCAGCCCGGTCGCCTCGTCGATCCGCTCCTTGACCTGCGGATTGACGATCGCGCCGAGCAGGGCGTTGGCCCGCGCGTCATCGCCCAGCAGGCCGCTGACCGCGCCCGCCAGATCGCTGACGACCTCGTCGTACGACTTCGGGCCGGCGTCGGTGTCGATGCCGTCCCGCGGGATCAGCAGATTCTGCGGCGTGGTGCACATCTGGCCGCTGTAGAGCGACAGCGAGAAGGCGAGGTTGGCGAGCATGCCCTTGTAGTCGTCCGTGGACTCGACGAGCACGGTGTTGACGCCGGCCTTCTCGGTGTACACCTGGGCCTGGCGGGCGTTCGCCTCCAGCCAGTCGCCGAAGGCGGTCGAGCCGGTGTAGTCGATGATCCGGACCTCGGGCCGCACCGCCAGCGTCCTGGCCAGGCCCTCGCCCGGCCTGTCCACCGCCAGGCACACCAGGTCGGCGGGGAATCCGGCCTCGGCGAGCACCTCCCGGGCCACCCTGACCGTCAGGGCCAGCGGCAGCACGGCGCGCGGATGCGGCTTGACCAGCACCGGATTGCCGGTCGCCAGCGAGGCGAACAGGCCCGGATAGCCGTTCCACGTCGGGAAGGTGTTGCAGCCGATCACCAGGGCGACACCGCGCGGCACGGCCGTGAACGTCTTGGTGAGCTCCAGCGGGTCCCGCTTGCCCTGCGCCTTGGTCCACGCCGCCCTCTCGGGAGTGCGGGTCTGCTCCTCGTAGGCGTACGCCACGGCTTCCAGGCCGCGGTCCTGGGCGTGCGGACCGCCCGCCTGGAACGCCATCATGAACGCCTGGCCGCTGGTGTGCATCACGGCCTGCGCGAACTCATGGGTGCGCGCGCTGATCCGGGCCAGGATCTCCAGGCACACCGCGGCGCGCGCCTCCGGTCCGGCGCCCCGCCACACGGGGAGCGCGGCCCGCATGGCCGGCAGCAGCACCGAGACGTCCGGATGCGGATAGGTGATGCCCAACTCCGGTCCGTAGGGCGATACTTCCTCACCCGTCCAGTCGTCGGTACCGGGCTGGTCGAGCGCGAAGCGGTTGCCCCGCAGCGCCTCGAACGCGGCCAGGCCCTCCTGCGCGGCGTTCTCGCCGTACGCCTTGGGGTGCTCGGGGTGCGGGGACCAGTACGCCCGGGTGCGGATGGCTTCCAGCGCCTTGTCGAGGGTCGGGCGGTGCTTCTCGATCAACTGCGCTGCGGTCATTTCGGCGGCCATCGATGACCAACTCCTCGTCGACTGCGCGGAAAGCGGAAGGCGGATAGGGACTGGGAGTGACGCGGCAACAGAGTTAGAGTAACCGAACGATCGGTCGGGGCAAGAGGGCCCGGCCAACCTGTGGAAAACCCGGCCGGGGAGGATCAGCTGCGATGACGGCAATCGGGACCGACACCACCGTGGCGGTGGTGGGCACCGGCACCATGGGGCAGGGAATCGCGCAGGTGGCGCTGGTCGCCGGCCACCCCGTCCGGCTCTACGACAGCGTTCCCGGCCGCGCCGCGCAGGCCGCCGAGGCCATCGTCCGGCGGCTGGACCGGCTCGTCGAGAAAGGCCGGATCCCGACCGCCGAACGGGACGCCGCCCGCGCCCGCCTCTCCCCCGCCGGCGCGCTCGCCGAACTCGCCGGTGCCGCACTGGTCGTCGAGGCGATCATGGAGCAACTCCCCGCCAAACAGGAGCTGTTCCGCGCCCTGGAGGACATCGTCCCGGCGGACTGCCTCCTGGCCACCAACACCTCCTCCCTCTCCGTCACCGCGGTCGCGGGCGGGCTCAGGCACCCCGGCCGCTGCGTCGGCATGCACTTCTTCAACCCCGCGCCGCTGCTCCCCCTGGTCGAGATCGTCAGCGGCTTCGCGACCGACGGGACCGCCGCGGCCACCGCCCACGACACCGCCGCGGCCTGGGGCAAGACACCCGTGCGCTGCGCCGACACCCCCGGCTTCATCGTCAACCGCATCGCCCGCCCCTTCTACGCCGAGGCCCTGCGCCTCCACGAGGAGCGGGCCGCCGACCCCGCCACCATCGACGCCGTCCTGCGCGAGGGCAGCGGCTTCCGGATGGGCCCGTTCGAACTCACCGACCTCATCGGGCAGGACGTGAACGAGGCGGTCACCCACTCGGTGTGGACGGCCTTCTTCCAGGACCCGAAGTTCACGCCGTCCCTGGCGCAGCGCCGCCTGGTGGAGGCCGGCCTGCACGGCCGCAAGACGGGACGCGGCTGGTTCGACTACGCCGAGGGCGCCCCCCGACCGGAACCGGCGACCGCCGCACCCCGCCCCGCCCCGGCCTCGGTCGCCCTGCACGGCGAACTGCCCGGCCCCGCCGCCGTACTGCCCGAGCTGATCGGGAACGCCGGCATCAAGGTCACCCGCGACGCCGCACCGGGGGAGTCCGAGGGCTTCGTCCGGCTCCCCGGCGGCGCCGCTCTCGCCCTCACCGACGGCCGTCCGGCCACCCGCCGGGACCGCGGCCCCGCCCTCCGTTTCGACCTCTCGCTCGACTACCGGGCCGCGACCCGGATCGCCCTGGCCCCCTCGGCGACAGTCTCCGGGGCGGACGTCGCCGAGGCCGTCGGCCTCTTCCAGGCGCTCGGCAAACAGGTCAGCGTGATCGACGACGTCCCCGGCATGATCGTCGCCCGCACGGTCGCCATGATCGTCGACTTCGCCGTGGACGCCGCGGCCCGGGGCGTCGCCACCCCCGAGGACATCGACACCGCCATGCGGCTCGGCGTGAACTACCCCGGCGGCCCCATGGAATGGGCCGACCGGCTCGGCGCTCCCTGGGTCCGGACGCTGCTGGACTCCCTGCACCACCAGAATGCCGGGGGACGCTACGTACCGTCCTGGGCGCTGCGGCGCCGTGCGGACCTCGAGGAATGAGTGCTCTAATCATGACCATGGCCAAGCGCGACGCCTACACGCCCGATTCCCTGCTCGCGGTCTCCGTCGAGGTGTTCATCGAGCGCGGCTACGACGGCACGTCCATGGAGCACCTCTCCAAGGCCGCCGGCATCTCGAAGTCGTCGATCTACCACCACGTGCGCAGCAAGGAAGAGCTGCTCCGCCGCGCGATAAGCCGCGCCCTGGACGGGCTCTTCGGCGTGCTGGAGGAACGGGGCGCCCAGGAGGGGCGGGCGATCGGGCGGCTGGAACACGTCACCCGGCGCGTGGCCGAGGTCCTGATGGACGAACTGCCCTATGTGACGCTGCTGTTGCGGGTGCGCGGGAACACCGATACCGAGCGGTGGGCCATGGAGCGCCGCCGCGAGTTCGACCACCGGGTCGCCGATCTGCTGAAGGAGGCCGCCGCCGAGGGCGACCTCCGGGACGACGTGGACGTCCGGCTGGCCACCCGTCTGCTCTTCGGCATGATCAACTCGATCGTGGAGTGGTACCGGCCCGGGCGCGGCGACGCGGCGAGCCGCGAGGAGGTCGCGGAGGCCGTGGTGCGGACGGCGTTCGACGGGCTGCGCAGGGCCTGAAGGGGCCTGAACAGGGCCTGAACGGGGTGCGGCACCGGCCTGGGGCGTGGGCGCCGGCCGTGTGACGCGGATTCCGGCCGGGGTGGCGCGGGCGCCGCTCCCGCTCGCCCGAACCGGCCCCGAACCCGCCGCGCCGCTCCCGCGCCCCTCTCGTCCCTCCCGCGTCCCTTGGTCCCCCTCAGCCCCCTCAGTCCCCGCACCCCTCTTCTTCCTCAGGTCCCAGGTCCGTCTCCTCGAAGACCAGCAGGGTGCGGGTGCTCAGCACCTCCGGTATGGACTGGATCCGGGTCAGTACCAGCTCCCGCAGCTCGCGGTTGTCCTTGGTGTGCACCAGCAGCAGCACGTCGAAGTCCCCGCTGACCAGTGCGATGTGGGCGGTTCCGGGCAGCGCGGTGAGCTGCTTGCGCACGGTCCGCCAGGAGTTCTGCACGATCTTCAGCGTGATGTAGGCGGACGCGCCCTGACCTGCCCTTTCCTGGTCGATCAGGGCGCTGAAACCGCGGATGACGCCGTCGTCGAGCAGCCGGTTGATCCGCGCGTAGGCGTTGGCGCGGGAGACGTGCACCTGCTCGGCGACGGAGCGTATCGAGGCCCGGCCGTCGGTCCGCAGCAGGCGCAGGATGGCGCGGTCGACGGCGTCCAGCGGCCGGGCGGCCGGAGCGGACGGGGCGGGCGCCGCCGACGGCTGCCCGCCCGGATTGGCCATCTGTTCCTCCGGCATGTGCTCCCGCCTCCCCTTTGTGGACTCCCTGCCTTCATCACAAGCTGTGGAGAACCGTTTGTCCACAGGCTGAACCCGCCTGTAGCCAAAATGCATCAGCGACCGAACAATCGGTAGGGAAGGGCTCACCCGCCCCGAGCGTTCGCGTCCCGCCCGTCCTCCCGGCGACCGCCGGGAGGCGGCACCCAGCTCGCCCACCACCCCATGAGGCGCATCGCGCCACCCCTTCGATGACGAGGAGGTGCCCGTCATGACGGTCCTGGAGCAGCCCGGCAGCAGCAGGCACACCAGTGGTCCGGCCGGCCCGCCGCCCGCCTGGCGGCCGCGCGTCGATCCCGCGCCCCTCCTGCCGGATGCCGAGCCGTATCGCCTCCTGGGCACGGACGCCGCCCGCCGGCTCGACGCCGGACTGCTGAAGCGGCTCTACACCGAGCTGGTGCGCGGCCGTCGGTACAACGCCCAGGCCACCGCCCTGACCCGTCAGGGCCGCCTGGCGGTCTATCCCTCGTCCACCGGCCAGGAAGCCTGCCAGGTCGCCGCGGCGCTCGCCCTCGAAGAGCAGGACTGGCTCTTCCCCAGCTACCGCGACACCCTCGCCGCCGTCGCCCGCGGCCTCGACCCCGTCCAGGCCCTGACCCTCCTGCGCGGCGACTGGCACACCGGCTACGACCCCCGCGAGCACCGCGTCGCCCCCCTGTGCACCCCGCTCGCCACCCAGCTCCCGCACGCCGTGGGCCTGGCCCACGCCGCCCGCCTCAAGGGCGACGACGTGGTCGCCCTGGCGCTGGTCGGCGACGGCGGCACCAGCGAGGGCGACTTCCACGAGGCGCTCAACTTCGCCGCCGTCTGGCAGGCGCCGGTCGTCTTCCTCGTGCAGAACAACGGCTTCGCGATCTCCGTACCGCTCGCCAAGCAGACCGCCGCCCCGAGCCTGGCCCACAAGGCGGTCGGCTACGGCATGCCCGGCCGCCTGGTGGACGGCAACGACGCCCCCGCGGTGCACGAGGTCCTCACCGACGCCGTGCGGCGGGCCCGCGAGGGCGGCGGCCCCACCCTCGTCGAGGCCGTCACCTACCGCGTCGAGGCCCACACCAACGCCGACGACGCCACCCGCTACCGCACCGACGCCGAGGTCGAGGCATGGCGGGCGCACGACCCGATAGCCCTCCTGGAGCGCGAGCTGACCGCGCGCGGCCTGCTCGACGAGGAACTCGCCGGCGCCGCCCGGGAGGAGGCCGAACGCCTCGCGGCCGACCTCCGGGAGCGGATGCACACCGACCCGCCGCTGGACCCGATGGCCCTCTTCGATCACGTCTTCGCCGAGCAGTCCGATCAACTCCGTGCCCAGGCCGCCCAGTTGCGCGCCGAGCTGGCCGCCGAGGCCGAAGCACACCCCGAGACCACCACGGGCACCGCGACCCCCGCCCAGGAGGCCAGGCCATGACGACCACCACCGCGCCCACCGCGCGCAAACCGGCCACCATGGCGCAGGCGCTCACCCGTGCGCTGCGCGACGCCATGGCCGAGGACCCCGCCGTCCATGTCATGGGCGAGGACGTCGGCACCCTGGGCGGCGTCTTCCGGGTCACCGACGGCCTGGCCGCGGAGTTCGGCGAGGACCGCTGCAGCGACACCCCGCTCGCCGAGGCCGGCATCCTGGGCACCGCCGTCGGGATGGCGATGTACGGGCTGCGGCCGGTCGTGGAGATGCAGTTCGACGCCTTCGCCTACCCGGCGTTCGAGCAGCTGGTCAGCCATGTCGCCCGGATGCGCAACCGCACCCGCGGCGCGGTCCCCATGCCGCTGACCATCCGCATCCCCTACGGCGGGGGCATCGGCGGCGTCGAGCACCACAGCGACTCCTCCGAGGCGTACTACCTCGCCACTCCCGGCCTCCAGGTCGTCACCCCCGCCACCGTCGAGGACGCCTACGGCCTGCTGCGCGCCGCCATCGCCTCCGACGACCCGGTCGTCTTCCTCGAACCCAAGCGCCTCTACTGGACCAGGTCCGACTGGTCCCCGGACGCGCCCACCCCCGTCGCCCCCCTGGGCCGCGCCGAGATCCGCCGCCGCGGCAGCGGCGCCACGCTCGTCACCTACGGCCCGTCGCTGCCCGTCTGCCTGGAGGCCGCCGAGGCCGCCCGTACCGAGGGCTGGGATCTGGAGGTCGTCGACCTGCGCACCCTGGTGCCGTTCGACGACGAGACGGTCTGCGCGTCCGTGCGGCGCACCGGCCGGGCCGTCGTCGTCCACGAGTCCACCGGCTTCGGCGGCCCCGGCGGCGAGATCGCCGCGCGGATCACCGAGCGCTGCTTCCACTACCTGGAGGCGCCGGTGCTGCGCGTCGCCGGCTTCGACATCCCCTATCCGCCGCCCATGCTGGAGCGGCACCACCTCCCCGGTGTGGACCGGGTCCTGGACACCGTCGCCCGCCTCCAGTGGGAGTCGCGCTGGACCGAAGGACGTGATGCGTGATGGCCGTGGTGCGCGAGTTCACCCTGCCCGACCTGGGGGAGGGCCTCACCGAGGCGGTGATCGTGCGGTGGCTGGTCGAGGTCGGCGAGGTGGTGGCCGTCGACCAGCCGGTGGTGGAGGTCGAGACCGCCAAGGCGATGGTCGAGGTGCCGTGCCCGTACGGCGGGGTGGTCACCGCCCGCTTCGGTGCGGAGGGGGTGGAGGTCCCGGTGGGGGCGCCCCTGGTGACGGTCGCGGTCGGCGCGGCGCCGGACGCTCCCGCCGGAGACGGAACGGCCGGTCCCGGCCCCGCCGTGGCGCCGCCCCCGGCGCCCCCGGCTCCCGGCGCCGAAGAGGCGGCGACGGACGCCGGCTCGGGGAACGTCCTGGTCGGCTACGGCACCAGCGCCGCCACGGCCCGGCGGCGCAGGATCCTGCCGGGTGCGGCGGAGGGCTCCGCGCCCCGGCCGGCCGAGCCCGCGCCCCGCGCCACCGCCGGCGGGGCCGCCCCTGCCACCGCGGCGGCCGACGGCACCCGCACGGTGGCCGTCATCTCCCCGCTGGTGCGCCGCATCGCCCGCGAACACGACCTGGATCTGCGGGAGGTACGGGGCTCCGGGCGGGACGGCCTCATCCTGCGCACGGACGTCGAATCCGCGATCCGGGCCCGGGACGCGGGCGGCCCCATTGCCGCCGCCGCGGCGACCGCGCCCGTTGTCGGCGAGGAGCGGATCCCGCTCAAGGGCCTGCGCGGCGCGGCGGCCGAGAAGTTCAGCCGCAGCCGCCGCGAGATCCCGGACGCCACCTGCTGGGTGGACGCCGACGCCACCGAACTCCTCGCCGCCCGCCGGGCGATGAACGCACCCGGCGCCCCCAAGGTGTCGCTGCTGGCGCTGCTGGCCCGGATCTGCACGGCCGCGCTCGCCCGCTTCCCCGAGCTCAACGCCACCGTCGACACCGCCGCCCAGGAGATCGTCCGGCTGTCCGCGGTCCATCTGGGTTTCGCGGCGCAGACCGACCGCGGCCTGGTGGTGCCGGTCGTCCGGGACGCCCAGGACCGCACGGCCGAGCAGCTGTCCGCCGAGATGGCCCGGCTCACCGAGGCCGCGCGGGCCGGCAGGCTCTCCCCCGCCGATCTGTCGCACGGCACGTTCACCCTCAACAACTACGGCGTCTTCGGGGTCGACGGCTCCACGCCGATCCTCAACCACCCCGAGGCGGCAATGCTCGGCGTCGGCCGGATCGCCGCCAAACCCTGGGTGCACGAAGGGGAGTTGGCGGTCCGGCAGGTGGTCCAGCTCTCGTTCACCTTCGACCACCGGGTGTGCGACGGCGGTACGGCGGGCGGCTTCCTGCGGTTTGTGGCCGACTGCGTGGAGCGGCCCGCGCTGCTGCTGCGCTCGCTGTGACGTCGTTTCACGTGAAACGACGGCGGACGGGTTTCACGTGAAACGAAGGCGCCCGCCGGCGGTGTGAGCGCGCCGCCCCGGCCATACTCAAGGGGTGAACGACCACACCGACCACGACGCCATCGTGTTGGCCGGTGGCGCGGCCCGACGGCTCGGCGGGGCGGACAAACCCGCCCTTCCGGTCGGCGGCCGCGCCCTGCTGGACCGCGTCCTGGCCGCCTGTCCCGGCGCGGCGGTCAGCGTCGTCGTCGGCCCCGCCCGCCCGACCGTGCGCCCCGTGGTCCAGGCTCTCGAAGACCCACCCGGCGGCGGCCCGCTCGCCGCGCTCGACGCCGGACTGCGGCACACCACCGCCCCCACGGTGCTGGTCCTCTCCGCCGATCTGCCGTTCCTGACGGCCGGCACGGTGCGTGCCCTCCTGGAGGCGGCGGCCGCCGGCGGTGACCCGTCCCGGGACGGGGCGCTGTTGCGCGACGCCGAAGGGCGGGACCAGCCGCTGGTGGCCGCCTACCGCTCGGCGCCGCTGCGCCGCGCACTGGACCGGCTGCGGACCGCCCACGGCACCCTGACCGGCCTGCCGCTGCGCCCCCTGCTGTCCGCGCTGGCGCTCGTCCGCGTCCCCGATCCCACGTCCACGGCGTCCTTCGACTGCGACACCTGGGAGGACCTCGGCACGGCGCGCGCCCGGATCAGGGAGCATGGACACGTGCTGGACGAATGGATCACCGCAGTCAAGGCCGAACTCGGCATCGACCTCGATGTCGACACGGCGGCACTTCTCGACCTCGCGCGGGACGCGGCGCACGGCGTGGCCCGCCCGGCCGCGCCGCTGACGACCTTTCTGATCGGCTACGCGGCGGGCCGGCAGGACCGCGACGTGGCGGAGCTGTCGCGGCAGATCGGCGCGCTGGCCGAGCGCTGGGCGGCCGAAGCCGCCGCCGAGGAGGCCGCCGCGGCGCGGGCGGCCGGTTCCGGTGGCCCGGCGGACGAAGCGCGGCCCGCGGAATGACCGACAGGGAGCGCGGCGACCCGTTCGGCGACGACTTCGCCGACGCACTCGCCCTGGCCAACGGCGTCGCACCCGGCCCCCGCCGACCCGGGCCCGCCGACCAGCCGCCGGGCGCCGCCGCGACCGGTGCCCACTCCGCCGACCACGGCGGAGCGCCTCGCTCCGGTGGCGAAGCGGGCGCCGGCGCCGATCCGGGCCGCCCCGCCGGCACCGGCAGTCGCTCCGCCGGCCACCAGGCCATCTCGTGGCGCACGGCCCGCGAGCGCGCCGAACACGCGCTGCACGAGCCGCCCGGCCCCGGCCCGGCCGAGCTCGCCGACGCCCTCGGCCGCACCCTCGCCGCTCCCCTGGTGGCCCTCACCGACCTGCCGTCGTTCGACACCTCGGCGATGGACGGCTGGGCGGTCGCCGGCCCCGGCCCCTGGCGCATCGACCGCGCGCCGGACGACGCCGGAAGCGGCCCGGAGACCGGCATCCTCGCCGGTCGCGACACCCCCGCGGCACTCCCCGACGGCCATGCGCTCCCCATCGCCACCGGAGCCCGTATCCCGGCCGGCGCCACCGCCGTGCTCCGCAGCGAACACGGCGAGATCCTCGAACTCCCCGACGGCCGGGCCCGGTTGTACGCGCCACGGCCGGTGCCGCCGGGCCAGGACATCCGCCCGCGCGGCCAGGAGTGCCGCTGCGGCGACCACCTGCTGCCCGCCGGCACGCCGGTGACCCCCGCGGTCCTCGGCCTGGCCGCCGCGGCCGGCTACGACGAGCTCTCCGTCCACCCTCGGCCCCGCGTCGAGGTGTTCGTCCTCGGCGACGAGCTACTGCGCAGCGGACTTCCCGAGGGCGGCCGGATCCGCGACGCGCTCGGCCCGATGCTGGTGCCCTGGCTGCGGGCCCTGGGCGCCGAGACGGCCGCCCCGCGCCACCTCGGCGACGATGCCGACGCGCTCCACGACGCCCTGGCCGTCTCCACCGCCGACCTGGTCGTCACCACCGGCGGCACCGCCTCCGGGCCGGTCGACCACGTGCACCCCACCCTCCGGCGGCTCGGCGCGGAGCTCCTGGTGGACGGTGTGGCGGTGCGCCCCGGCCACCCCATGCTGCTGGCCCGCCTCGCCCCGCGCCGGCACCTCGTCGGCCTCCCGGGCAACCCGCTGGCCGCGGTGTCCGGCCTGCTCACCCTCGCCGAACCGCTGCTCCGCACGCTCGCCGCCCGCCGCCCCGCCGCGCCGTACCGGGTGCCGCTGGCCGCCGCGGCCGTGGGGCATCCGCAGGACACCCGGCTCGTCCCGGTGGCGTACCGCGACGATGACCGGCACGGGCTGGTGGCCTCGCCGCTGCACTTCCACGGGCCCGCCATGCTGCGCGGGATCGCCGCCGCCGACGCGATGGCCGTCGTCCCGCCCGGCGGCGCGGAGCGCGGCACCGAGGTCGAACTCCTCGAACTGCCCTGGCCGGCGGGCTGGTCGGCGGGCTGGCCGCCCCCGGACACCTCCTACGACCCGGCGGCTTCCTCCGGAGGCGCTGAGTGAAGCTCCCGTCCCACGACGCCGCGGCACGCGAGGTCGCCGAGGACCGCTCCCACCGGGTGATACTGCCCCGCCGCACCCCGAAGGCACCGATACGGCAGGTCGCCCGGCGGCTGATGATGGCCCTGTTGGTCCTCGTCGCGACGGTCCTCATCGTCTGGATCGACCGCGACGGCTACCACGACAACGCCGGTGGCCCCCTCGACCTGCTCGACTGCGTCTACTACGCCACCGTCACGCTCTCCACCACGGGCTACGGCGACATCGTCCCCCACAGCCCCGGCGCCCGGCTGCTGAACATCCTGCTGGTCACGCCGCTGCGCGTGCTGTTCCTGATCATCCTGGTCGGCACCACGCTGGAGGTCCTGACCGAGCGCACCCGCGAGCAGTGGAAACTGACACGCTGGAGAAACGCCTTGCGCGATCACACCGTCATCGTCGGCTACGGAACCAAGGGCCGGTCCGCCGCGCAGACCCTGCGGGCCACCGGCCTGCCGCGGGACCGCATCGTCGTCGTCGATCCCAGCACCAAGGTCGTCGAGTCCGCGGTGTCCGAGGGCTTCGCCGGCGTGGTCGGCGACGCGACCCGCAGCGATGTGCTGCTGCGGGCCGAGATCCAGCGCGCGCACCAGGTCGTCATCGCCACCCAGCGCGACGACACCGCCGTCCTCGTCTCCTTGACCGCGCGTCAGCTCAACAAGCGCGCCAACATCGTCGCCGCGGTGCGGGAGGAGGAGAACGCGCCGCTGCTGCGGCAGTCCGGTGCCGACGCGGTGATCACCTCGGCCAGCGCGGCCGGCCGGCTGCTGGGCCTCTCGGTGCACAGCCCGAGCGCGGGCGCCGTCATGGAGGACCTGATCCAGCAGGGCAGCGGACTGGACCTGGTGGAACGGCCGGTGGTCAAGGCCGAGGTCGGCAAGTCCGTCCGGGAGACCGACGACCTGGTCGTCTCCGTCCTGCGCGGCCACCGGCTGCTGGGCTACGACCATCCCGAGGCGAGCCCGCTGCAGGCCGCGGACCGTCTGATCACCATCGTCCGCGCCGCCCCGGCGGAAGAGCCCGCCGCCTCCGGAAAGCCGTCCGCCAGGCCGACGTTGCCCGGCACCGCGGTCTCCCCCATGCGCCCGGCGGACGACTGACGGGCGGTCGGGCGGGGCGCCGGCGACCGGACGCGGCGGGCCGTGACCGGCAGTAGAGGCATGCCCCGCCCTTTCGCTCCGTGGCCGGTCGGCGAGTAGCCTCGCGCCCATGCGAGCGATCACCATCCCCGAGCCCGGTGGCCCCGAAGCCCTCGTCTGGGCCGAAGTGCCCGATCCGCAGCCCGCCGAGGGCGAGGTCCTGATCGAGGTCGCGGCCAGCGCCGTGAACCGCGCCGACCTGCTCCAGCGCCAGGGCTTCTACGATCCGCCGCCCGGCGCCTCCCCGTACCCCGGTCTGGAGTGCGCGGGGCGGATCGCCGCGGTCGGCCCGGGCGTGCACGGCTGGGCGGTCGGCGACGAGGTGTGTGCGCTGCTGTCGGGCGGCGGGTACGCCGAGAAGGTCGCCGTGCCGGCCGGCCAGGTGCTGCCGCTGCCGCCCGGCATCGACCTCGTCACCGCCGCCGCGCTCCCCGAAGTGGCCTGCACCGTCTGGTCGAACGTCTTCATGATCGCGCACCTGCGGCCCGGCGAGACCCTGCTGGTCCACGGCGGCGCCAGCGGCATCGGCACCATGGCGATCCAGCTCGCCAAGGCGGTCGGCGCGCGGGTCGCGGTGACCGCGGGCGGTCCCGAAAAGCTGGCCCGCTGTGCGGAGTTGGGCGCCGACATCCTCATCGACTACCGCGAGCAGGACTTCGTCCAGGAGATCCGCAAGGCCACCGAGGGCAGGGGCGCGGACGTCATCCTCGACATCATCGGCGCCAAGTACCTCCAGCGGAACGTCAAGGCCCTGGCGGTCGCCGGCCGGCTGGCGATCATCGGGCTGCAGGGTGGCGTGAAGGCCGAGCTCAACCTCGCCGCGCTGATCTCCAAGCGCGCCGCGATCACCGGCACCGGACTGCGGGCCCGCCCGGTCAGCGAGAAGTCGGCCATCGTCGCCGCCGTCCGGGAGCACGTCTGGCCGCTGATCGGCAACGGACAGGTCCGCCCGATCGTGGACCGCACCCTGCCGATGGCGGAGGCCGCCGAGGCACACCGCGTCCTCGACGCGAGCAGCCACTTCGGCAAGGTCATCCTGACGGTCTGAGCGGCCGCCGCCCGTCGCCTCCGGGGCCCTCGCCCCTCCCCGTGTCGGCCGGTCCCCCGGCGGACCGGCCCGAGATGCCGCGGTTCACCCGCCGTGTGACGCTGGGCACGTCACTCGACGGCTCGGCACGGGAGGGGCACCGTGGTCGCTCCAGGATTCCGTACGCGCATCGCCGCAAGTCTGCTGGTGGTCGCCGCCGCCCTGCCCGTCTCCATGATCGCCGGACCTGCGCTGGCCGTGGATCACAAGGCCACCCCGGCCGCCCGCCCCGACGAGTTCCCCGACGCCTACGCGGTGGACGTCCCTCTGCCCGCGGAGCGTCTGGCGCGGCTGTACCCGGACCTTCCCGGCGTGCCCGACCGGCTGCCGGACGTTCCCGGCATCGACGGCCTGCGGGACCTGCCGGACCGCCTCCTCCGCCTCACCGGTGCCCTGCCCGGCTTCGCGCACCGCCACGTCGGCGCGTTCCGCCACGTCCCACGGCACCCTCACCGGCATCACCCGTTCGGCCCCTCCTTCTTCTGGCGCGCGGACCCCGTCCCGGACCCTGATGACAGCATGCTGGACGACTACGCGGACACTTCCGATCCGTCCGAGCCGCCGAGCACCCCGGCCGCCGACCCCATGCAGCTGCCGCCCCGCCGTCCCGCGCCGAGGCCGCACCACAGCGCTCCCTCGGCCGCGCCGAAGCACCACCGGGCTCCGCCCGACACGGCGCCGCCGTCCCCCTCGCGTCCCCGTGACCTCGCGGAGGGCCCCGCTCCGAGTCCGCATCGGCAGGCGCCGGCGCCCGTCCCCCGGCCGAAACCCGACAGCACCGTGGCCGGTCCGGATCCGGCGGCCGGCCCCTACGCTCTCGACGCTCCGGGGGCCCGGGTCGAGCGGGTGCTTCCGATGGGTGCCGGGATGGCGCTCACGGGTCTGGGGCTCGCCTTCCTCGGCCTTCGGCTGCGGCGCCGCTGAGGCCCGTTTCACGTGAAACGAAGAGCCGGTGTTTCACGTGAAACGGCCTGACCTCACGTTCTCCGCGGAACGAGAGAAGGGCGCGGTTTCACGTGAAACAGCACGCTGTGAGGACCGGGGGCCGGGCAGGCAGCCCCCTTCGGAAGCGCCGCGATGACCCGCTGCTCCTGGGCTGCTCCTGAAAGGGTGGATCACCTTCTGACAGGGGCACCACCGTTCTGGAGTTGTCGTACGAGAGAATGGCGGCATGGATATGCCGATGAACGAACGGTCGCAGGAGAACCAGCACGTCCTGGTTGTCGGCCCGGACGGCATGGCGCTCGGCAGCGCCGGCTCCGGTGGCGGGGACGAGGGCGAGGAGCCCCGTGAGGTTCCGGTGACGGACATGGTCGAGCAGCCTGCGAAGGTCATGCGCATCGGCAGCATGATCAAGCAGCTGCTGGAAGAGGTGAAGGCCGCCCCCCTCGACGAGGCGAGCCGGGTGCGCCTCAAGGAGATCCACGCCAGCTCGGTCAAGGAGCTGGAGGACGGGCTGGCGCCCGAACTGGTCGAGGAGCTGGAGCGGCTCTCGCTGCCCTTCACCGACGAGTCGGTGCCGACCGAGGCCGAGCTGCGGATCGCCCAGGCGCAGCTGGTCGGCTGGCTCGAGGGGCTTTTCCACGGCATCCAGACCGCCCTCTTCGCCCAGCAGATGGCCGCCCGCGCCCAGCTGGAGCAGATGCGCCGCGCACTGCCGCCCGGCGCCCCCCTGGAGGGTCATCAGGAGCAGCCCGGTCAGGGCGGCGCCCGCTCGGGCCCGTACCTCTGATCGTGACGCAACGCCCGTAACGGCCGGAGGGGCCGGCACGCAGTGCGCGTGCCGGCCCCTCCGCTGTCAGGGCGCCGCAGCCGTCAGTTGCCGTGGCCCGACGAGATGGTCAGCTCGATGGTGTCGTTGCTGCGGGGATCCCACCAGCTGACGGCCGCCGGGGTCTGGTCCGTCACGGTGTTCTTGGCCCAGAGCGCGTTGTTCTCCTCCCGGACCACCTTGTACCGCCAGCCGGCGGCCCTGATGCACGCCTCGACCGACTCCAGGTTCTTGAACTTGAAGTTGGGGAAGAGGACCTTGCCCTTCTGGGAATAGCTCGGCGTCGGGTTGGTGCACTCGGTGCTCTGGATCGTCGCCGTCTTGTCCTCGGGCCGCACGCTGGCGGTGGACGACGGGGAGGAGGAGTACGCGGACGTCGGGCCGTCGCTGCCGCCACCGTCGTCGCTCCCGGCGCTCAGCCCGATGCCGATCGCGATCGCGGTCACCACGATCACGCCCACCACCGCCGAGACGATGATCACCGGGCCGTTGTTCTTCCGCGGCCGGGCCGGCGGCATGGACGCCGTCACCGGCGCGGGCGGCCCGGGGAAGGGCGGCGGCGGGGCCTGGAAGCCGCCGCCGGCGAACGGCGCGGGCGTGGGCACCGGGCCCGGGGCGGGCGTCGGGTAGGCGTTGTTCACCGGCGGCGGCGTCGAGGGGCCGAAGGCCGCCTGCGTCGGCTGGTACGGCTGCTGGACGTTCGGCGGCGCCGGGGTCTGCGGATTGCCGGAGGCGGTGGGGAACACCCCGGAGGAGACCGAGGCGCCGCTGGTGCGGGCCCGCGGCCCCTCGCTGATGATCAGCGGTGTCGCCCCGGACTGCCCGGACCCGGCGATCCGCAGGCACTCGTCCCGCATCGCCTCGGCGGTGGGGAACCGTTCGTTGGGGTTCTTCTTCAGCGCGCGGGCCACCAGCGCGTCCACCGCCGGCGGCAGCGAGCGGTTGATGCTCGACGGGACCGGCGGCTCTTCCTGGACGTGGGCGTAGGCGATGGCCAGCGGGGAGTCAGCGTCGAAGGGCAGCTGACCGGTCAGCAGCTCGAAGAGCATGATGCCGACCGAGTACAGGTCGGAGCGGGCGTCCACGCCGCGGCCCAGCGCCTGCTCGGGCGAGAGGTACTGCGGGGTGCCGACGACCATGCCGGTCTGCGTCATCGAGGTCACGCCGGACTGCATGGCGCGGGCGATGCCGAAGTCCATGACCTTGACGACGTTGCGCTTGGTCATCATGACGTTGCCCGGCTTGATGTCCCGGTGGACCAGGCCCATCTCGTGGCTCGCCTCCAGGGCGGCGAGCACGTCGGCGGTGATTTTCAGCGCCTTTTCCGTCGGCATCGCGCCGTGCTGGGCGATGTCGCCGTCGAGCACGGAACGCAGCGGCTGGCCGGAGACGTACTCCATGATGATGTACGGCACCATGCCGCCGTCGAGCTCGTCCTCGCCGGAGTCGAAGACCGAGACGATGTTGGTGTGCGTGAGCTTCGCCACTGACTGCGCCTCGCGCCGGAAGCGCTCGCGGAACGCCTGCTCGCGGCCGAGCTCGGTGTGCAGCGTCTTGATCGCGACCTCGCGGTCCAGCACCGAGTCGTAGGCGAGGTGCACCGACGCCATGCCGCCGGCACCGAGAAGATCACGAAGCTGGTAACGTCCACCGCCGACCGAACGGCCCTCGAATTGGCCCTGAGCGCCGTCCTGGCTCATCGTTCCGCGTCCCCCTGGGCGTACAGCCCGTATGTCCAGCGATCAAAATCCGGATTTCCGCAGCCAAGTCTGCCCCAGGCCACGGACACGTCAAGCCGTGTGCCCGTTCCGTGACCAGATGTGCAAGATCCGGTCACGGTCGTCAGGGCTTCCGCACCCCCGGTCACCCCGGGTGAACTTGCGGCTCTTGGGAAGAGGAAGGTTTGATGGCCGGTCCACCACGGACCGGTGGGTGCCGCAGAACCTGTAGCGTGCTCTAGCGAAGACCGAGACCTTACCGCTGTAACGCGGATCGATTCGACGGCGAGGACCGATGGCACCGACGCAGCGCCCCCAGGGGCCGTCCGATCCTGACGCCAACGGCTCCAACGTCCCGGACGCACCGGAGATGTGGGGCAACGGCGGGCTGGTCGGCGACGGCCGCTACCGGCTGACGCGCCGGCTGGGCCGCGGCGGCATGGCGGAGGTGTTCGCCGCCGAGGACGTGCGCCTGGGCCGCACCGTCGCCGTGAAGCTGCTCCGCGCCGACCTCGCCGAGGACCCGGTGTCCAAGGCCCGCTTCACCCGCGAGGCACAGTCCGTGGCCGGCCTGAACCACCACGCGGTGGTCGCCGTGTACGACTCGGGCGAGGACTTCGTCGGCGGCAACACCGTGCCGTACATCGTGATGGAGCTGGTCGAGGGCCACACCATCCGCGATCTGCTGCTGAACGCCGAGGCCCCGCCGCCGGACCAGGCGCTGATCATCGTCTCCGGGGTGTTGGAGGCGCTGGCCTACAGCCACCAGCACGGCATCGTGCACCGCGACATCAAGCCCGCGAACGTGATCATCACCAACAGCGGCGCCGTGAAGGTGATGGACTTCGGCATCGCCCGCGCCCTGCACGGCGCGCAGTCGACCATGACGCAGACCGGCATGGTCATGGGCACCCCGCAGTACCTCTCCCCGGAGCAGGCGCTCGGCAAGACCGTCGACACCCGCTCCGACCTCTACGCCACCGGCTGCCTGCTCTACGAACTCCTCGCGCAGCGGCCGCCGTTCACCGGCGAGACCCCGCTCTCGGTCGTCTACCAGCACGTCCAGGACATGCCGGTGCCGCCCTCCCAGGTCGCCGACGCGGTGCCGCCGGAGCTGGACGGTCTGGTCATGCGGTCGCTGGCCAAGGACCCCGACGACCGTTTCCAGACCGCCGAGGAGATGCGCGGCCTGGTCCAGTACTCCCTGCAGATGCTGCACGAGCAGGGCGGCCACACCGGCACCTGGAACACCGGCCCGGTCGCGCTGCCCGAGGGCGGGCACACCATGGCCCTGCGCGGCGGGGTCGCCGAGACGACCGCGCTGTCCCACCCCGACGCCGGGCAGACCACGGCACAGCCGATGCTGACGCCCGGTATGCGGGACGACGACGGCGGTTTCGAGGGCGGGTACCGCCAGGCCAAGGGTGGCCGCGGCAAGGTCTGGCTGATCGCCGTGCTGGCGCTGATCGCGATCGGCGTGGGCGTTGCCTTCGCGCTGCAGCACAAGAGCGGCCCCGAGCACAACACCAGGCAGAAGGTCACGCACTCCCCCTCGCCGTCGAAGTCCGACGAGACCACCGAGCCGCCGACGGACGAGCCGAGCACCCCGGAGACGTACCCGGGCGGCACCAGCGGCGGCGGGAACACCTACAGCCACCGCCCGAGCCGCGAGCCCAGCACACCGCCGTCGTCCGAGCCGCCCAGCTCGCAGCCGCCGACCTCCCAGCCGCCGACCAGCTCCACCGGTGGCACGACCAACGGCGGCACCACCGACGGCGGGACGACGGACGGCGGGACGACCAGCGGGGGCACCACCGACGGCGGCACCACCAACGGTGGTACCACCAACGGCGGGACGAACACCGGCGGCACGAACACGGGCGGAACGAACAACGGCGGCACGTCCAGCGGCTCCAACACCGGCGGCTCCACGCCGCTGGGCGGCGCGACCGGAGGCTGACCGGAAGCCCGCGGGCGGGACTTCGGACTCACTCATCCAGCCCGCGTCAGCCCGTGAACGCCCTCCGCACGGTGGGGTAGGCGCGGGTCCACCACACCGCCAGCGCGGCCGCCGCGGGGAACTGCGGATCGGTGCGCCGGTCGCCGAGCCGGTAGCGCCAGGCGAGCATCCAGAAGTCGTTCAGCCGCTCCCACCAGACCCGGTGCACGGCCGCGGCCAGCTCCTCGGCACCGGCTCCACATACCCCGCGGTAGGCGCTCGCGTACGCGGCGACCTTCGCCAGGTCCAGCGTCCCGCAGGGGCGGACGAAGAAGATCGCTGCGGCCCGTACCGCCTCCTCGGCGCGGGGCTGGACGCCCAGCCGGTCCCAGTCGACGATCGCGGCCGGTTCGGCGCGGCGGTAGAGCACGTTCAGCGGGTGGAAGTCGCCGTGTACCCAGCCCGCCGCGGGCTCCGCGCCGGGGGCCGGGCGGCGGTGCGCCTGCCGCTCCAGCAGGGCCCGGCGCTCCAGGAGGCGGTGCTCGGCGAGCTCGTCGAAGCTGGTGCGCGGCCGGGCGCCGCGGGCCAGCGCCAGCAGTTCGTCGATCGTCTCGAAGGTCCGCTCGGGGTCGGCGGCGGCGTCCGTGCCGGGCGGCCGCGGCGGCACCGGCTCATCGGCCATGACCTGCTCCAGCGTGGTGTGGACGCGCCCGAGCAGGGCGCCCAGCCGCCGGGACTGACCGGTGGTCAGCTCCCCGCCGCTCAGGTGCCGCCCCTCGATCCAGGGATGCAGGGCGTAGCAGCGGCCGTCCAGCACGGTGAAGGTCCGCCCGTCCGCCCCGGTGACGGGCGGGACGACCGGCAGGCCGCGGCCGGCGAGGCGGCGGGTGGCGCGGTGCTGGCGGGCGAGGGCGGCGCGGTCGCCGTCGAGGTGGTGTTTGAGGAAGTAGCGGCCGCGTGTGGTGGCGAGGAAGTAGCCGTGGTTGAGCAGCCCCTCGGCGACCGGCTCGCAGGACAGCGGTGCCCCGGCGCTGTCGTAGTGGCGCAGCAGGGATCCGAGGGTGTCGCGGTCGGGCGTCGTCGCCGACCGGACTACAGATGAGCGCAGCACGCGCCAGATGTTAGATCAACGTCGCCCAGCGGAGTGGGTGTCCCGGAAAGCCTTACAGAGGGTGTGCATATCCGAAGACCGGGACATCCGTGAGGTGATGCAGCGTCACGAACTCCGGCTCGATCCGCAGGAAGACCGGGTCGTACGGCTCCCCGTCGGCCAGCCGCGGGGTGCGGCCGAACAGCGCCCGCTCGGCCGGGGTGGGCTCGATGACCCGGGCGGTGCCGGTGAACTGCACGGACCAGGTGTCCTGGGCACCGCAGTTGACGTTGTCCGCCTCGTACGCGACGACGCTGCCGTCCAGCGCTCGGTGGTAGTCGTAGCCGCGGTGCAGCCGCAGGATGACGCGGTCGTCGGCGACGAGGTGCCGGGTGACGGTGGTGAAGGGGAGCGCCCGCCGGCTGGCCGACACCCGGCCGTAAGGGGTCCTGCTCAGCAGCTCGATGGCGCGGAAGACGTCGGTGGGCATGGAAACACCCTGCCCGTCCGGCGCGGCGGCGGATAGGGACGGCCGCCCCCGGTGGGCGGGACGTTGGTCCCTTTCCCGCCGCGGAACAACCGCCTCCACGGCCGGGACCAGGGATTTTCCGCCAGGTCAGCGCCTTTCGGCCTGCATCCGGGCGACATAGGCGGCGGCCTGCGAGCGGCGTTCCATGCCGAGCTTGGAGAGCAGGCTGGAGACGTAATTCTTGATCGTCTTTTCGGCGAGATGGAGCCGCTCGCCGATGGCGCGGTTGGTCAGCCCCTCGCCGATCAGATCGAGGATCTTGCGTTCCTGCTCGGTGAGGTTGGCCAGCCGGTCGTCGCCCTTCGCGGCGCTGCCGTCGCGGAGCCGTTCCAGGACCCGGGCGGTGGCCACCGGGTCGAGCAGCGACTTCCCGGCCGCCACGTCGCGGACCGCGGAGAGCAGTTCGCTGCCCCGGATCGCCTTGAGGACATAACCGGACGCACCGGCCATGATCGCGTCGAACAGGGCCTCGTCATCGGCGAACGAGGTGAGCATCAGGCATTTGATGTCCTCGTTCTGCGCGCGGATCTCGCGGCACACCTCGACGCCGCTGCCGTCCGGGAGCCGGACGTCCAGCACGGCCACGTCCGGACGCGTCGCAGGGATCCTGACCAGGGCATCGGCCGCGGTGCCGGCCTCGCCGACCACCTCGATGTCCTCCTCGACCGACAGCATTTCGTGGACGCCCCGCCGTACCACTTCGTGGTCATCGAGCAGGAAAACAGTGATTTTTCCGTCTTCGCGCACCTCTCCAGTCTCACACATCAACTCTTCCCGTGCTCCGGGTCACCGATATAACGTGCCGTTGTCCCGGCGGCCTGCAACGCTGTGACCAGGAGTTGTTCCCAGCCTTCGCGTTTTACTTGGAAATCCAAGCAAAATCGCAGGTCAGCGCCATTTCCACTTCGGCTTTGACAATGGGTAACGTGCAATGAGCAGGCCACTCCGGGGCGCTTTGTTCCACCCGGATCCGGCCGCGTTCGCACACACCCCGTGCGCCGTATCGGATACCGGGTGAGCCGCAAACGGCCACCGGCGGACCCCGGGGGCCGGACAGACGGAGGAGCAGCACGTGACCGTGGAAGGCACTGCCGAGCGGAAAACCGCCCGCGGCGGCAGCAAGCGCACCACCGCCAAAAAGGCGTCCCCGGCGAAAAAGGAGACGCAGTCCAGGGCCGGGAACAGCGCCCGGCCGGACCAGGCGGAGCAGAACGAGCTCGTACAACTGCTGACCCCGGAAGGGAAGCGGGTCGAGCACCCGGAATACGCGATCGACCTCTCTCCCGAGGAACTGCGGGGGCTTTACCGCGACATGGTGCTGACCCGGCGATTCGACGCCGAGGCCACCACTCTGCAGCGCCAGGGGGAACTGGGCCTGTGGGCCTCGCTGCTCGGCCAGGAGGCCGCCCAGATCGGCTCGGGCCGTGCGCTGCGCGACGACGACTACGTCTTCCCCACCTACCGGGAGCACGGCGTGGCCTGGTGCCGCGGCGTCGACCCGACGAACCTGCTGGGGATGTTCCGCGGTGTCAACAACGGCGGTTGGGACCCCAACAGCAACAACTTCCACCTCTACACCATCGTCATCGGTTCGCAGACGCTGCACGCGACCGGTTACGCGATGGGCGTGCAGAAGGACGGCGCGGATTCCGCGGTCATCGCGTATTTCGGCGACGGCGCCTCCAGCCAGGGAGATGTCGCCGAGTCCTTCACCTTTTCCGCGGTCTACAACGCCCCGGTCGTCTTCTTCTGCCAGAACAACCAGTGGGCGATCTCCGAGCCCACCGAGAAGCAGACCCGCGTGCCCCTCTACCAGCGCGCCCAGGGCTTCGGCTTCCCGGGTGTACGGGTCGACGGCAACGACGTCCTGGCCTGCCTGGCGGTGACCAGGGCGGCGCTGGAGCGGGCGCGCACGGGCCAAGGCCCCACGCTCGTCGAGGCGTTCACCTACCGCATGGGCGCCCACACCACCTCCGACGACCCGACGCGCTACCGCGCCGACGAGGAGCGGCTAGCCTGGGAGGCCAAGGACCCGATCCTGCGGCTGCGGAAGTACCTGGAGGCCGAGGGGATCGTCGACGACGCGTTCCTCACGGCGATCGACGAGGAGAGCGAGACCCTGGGCAAGCGGGTCCGCGACGCGGTACGGGCGATGCCCGACCCGGACCACATGGCGATCTTCGAGAACGTCTACGCCGACGGGCACGCGCTCGTCGACGAGGAGCGCGCGCAGTTCGCCGCCTACCAGGCGTCCTTCGCCGACGCCGACGCCGCCGCGGAGGGGAACTGACCATGGCCGTCCACGAGAAGATCACCATCGCCAAGGCGATCAACGCCTCGCTGCGGGCCTCCATGGAGGCCGACCCCAAGGTCCTCGTCATGGGCGAGGACGTCGGCAAGCTCGGCGGCGTCTTCCGGGTCACCGACGGGCTCCAGAAGGACTTCGGCGAGGACCGGGTGATCGACACCCCGCTCGCCGAGTCCGGCATCGTCGGCACCGCGATCGGTCTGGCCCTGCGCGGCTACCGCCCGGTCGTGGAGATCCAGTTCGACGGTTTCGTCTTCCCCGCCTACGACCAGATCGTCACCCAGCTCGCGAAGATGCACGCGCGGGCGCTGGGCAAGGTCAAGATGCCGGTCGTCATCCGCATCCCGTACGGGGGCGGCATCGGCGCCGTCGAGCACCACTCCGAGTCCCCGGAGTCGCTGTTCGCGCACGTCGCGGGCCTCAAGATCGTCACGCCCTCGAACTCCTCCGACGCCTACTGGATGCTCCAGCAGGCCATCGCCGGTGACGACCCGGTCATCTACTTCGAGCCCAAGCGCCGCTACCACGACAAGTCGCGTCTGGACACCGAGTCGATCCCGGACCCGCTGCACAGGGCCCGGGTCACCCGGACCGGTTCCGATCTCACGCTGGCCGGCTACGGCCCGATGGTGAAGGTCTGCGAGGACGTCGCCAAGGTCGCCGCCGAGGAGGGCAAGTCGGTCGAGGTCGTCGACCTGCGCTCGATCTCCCCGATCGACTTCGACACCGTGCAGTCCTCGGTCGAGAAGACCGGCCGGCTGGTGGTGGTCCACGAGGCGCCGGTCTTCTTCGGCTCCGGTGCGGAGATCGCGGCCCGGATCACCGAGCGCTGCTTCTACCACCTGGAGGCACCGGTGCTGCGGGTCGGCGGCTTCCACGCCCCCTATCCGCCGTCCAGGCTGGAGGACGAGTACCTTCCGGGGCTGGACCGGGTGCTCGACGCCGTTGACCGCGCGCTGGCGTACTGAGGGCTGTGAGGAGAGTCGTGACCATGACTGCAGGGACCGCCGGCGCCGCGAACACGCAGCGCATCCGCGAGTTCAAGATGCCCGACGTGGGCGAGGGGCTCACCGAGGCCGAGATCCTCAAGTGGTACGTCCAGCCCGGTGACACCGTCACCGACGGCCAGGTCGTGTGCGAGGTGGAGACCGCCAAGGCCGCCGTCGAACTGCCCATCCCCTACGACGGGGTGGTGCACACGCTGAACTTCGACGAGGGCACCACCGTCGACGTCGGCACCGTGATCATTTCCGTCGACACCGACCCCGGCGCCGGGCCCGTCCAGGAGCAGCCCGCGCAGGCCGCGGCGCCCGCCGCGGAGGCCGGGGAGGACGCCGAGCCGCAGGGCCGGCAGGCGGTGCTGGTCGGCTATGGTGCCGCGCCGTCCTCGACCAAGCGCCGGGCGCGCAGGCCGCAGCCGGTGCCGGCGCAGCAGGAGCCGGTGACCGCCGGGCTCCAGGCGGAGCTGAACGGGCGGACCGCGCCGGCTCCGGCCGCCACCCCGGTCGCCGTTCCGGCGCCGCCCGTGGTGCCCGCCGCCTCGGCCCCGGTCGGCGAGCGTCCGCTGGCCAAGCCGCCGGTCCGCAAGCTCGCCAAGGATCTGGGCATCGACCTGGCGACGGTCGCCCCGACCGGGCCGGGCGGCGTCATCACCCGTGACGACGTCCACGCGGCCGCCGCATCGGCCGAGGCGCCGGCCGTCGCGCCCGCCGCGCCCGAGGCGGGCGCCCCGGCGGCGGCACCCGTCGTCGCCTTCGACACCGCCCGCGAGCGCCGGGTACCGGTCAAGGGCGTACGCAAGGCCACCGCCCAGGCGATGGTCGCCAGCGCCTTCACCGCGCCGCACGTCACGGAGTTCATCACCGTCGACGTGACCCGCACGATGAAGCTCGTCCAGGAGCTGAAGCAGGACCCGGACCTGGCCGGGCTGCGGATCAACCCGCTGCTGCTGGTCGCCAAGGCGTTCCTGGTCGCCATCAAGCGTCACCCGGAGGTCAACGCCGCCTGGGACGAGGCGAATCAGGAGATCGTCTACAAGGACTACATCAACCTCGGCATCGCCGCGGCCACCCCGCGCGGGCTGATCGTCCCGAACATCAAGGACGCGGGCGTCAAGACGCTTCCGCAACTCGCCACGGAGCTGGCTGATTTGGTGGCGACGGCCCGAGAGGGCAAGACCTCTCCGGCGGCGATGGCCGGTGGCACGGTCACCATCACCAACGTCGGCGTCTTCGGCGTCGACACCGGTACGCCGATCCTCAACCCGGGGGAGTCGGCGATCCTCGCCTTCGGCGCGATCAAGCTCCAGCCGTGGGTCCACAAGGGCAAGGTCAAGCCGCGCCAGGTCACCACCCTCGCGCTCTCCTTCGACCATCGTCTGATCGACGGTGAGCTGGGCTCCAAGCTGCTCGCGGACATCGCGGCGATCCTGGAGCGGCCCAAGCGGCTGATCACCTGGGCGTGAGCCACCGGGACTGACCGGCCGGGCCCGTCACGGCAGCGGGGGCGGTGTTTCACGTGAAACGGTCGGTGCGTTTCACGTGAAACACCGCCCCTCGGCGTTGCTCAGCCCCGGACGAGCTCGACCGCGCGGCTGAAGTGCGCCAGCGGGCCGGTCGGGGCGGACGGGTCGGCCTGTGCGGCGGCGCCACGGGTCAGTGCGGCGCCCGCCCAGACGGCGGCGACGATCAGGGCCAGCACGGCGGCGTTGCGGGCGCGGCGGCCGGTGTGCGTCCTGGACTGCATGGTCAACTCCCCTTGTGCGGTAGGCCGTATCGGCTCCGTGCCTCCATTCACCCACGGATTCCGGCCCGTTCCGTACGCGTCAGGTACGGACTCGCGTACACCTTGAGTCGGACCCGGGATCCCCCTGGGGTCCCCCTGCCGACCGGGGCGGGCGCCGGAGAGGAATGGGTTTGCCGCCGTGGGCCCGGCTGTTTACGGTCGGCTCAATGAGCAGTCACACGAACATCCGGCGCTACCGCGACGCAGATCAGGACGCGGTCTGCGCTCTGTGGTCCAGGGCGTCGCGGCAGGCGCATCCGTTCATCGAGGGGGAGGGCGAGGGGGAGCGGGCCCGGGTCCTCCGTGAGGTGTATCTCGTCCGCGCGGAGAACTGGGTCGCCGAGCGCGACGGGGCGGTCATCGGACTGCTCGGGCTGCTGGGCGGCGGAGACGACGGCGTCGAGATCGGCGGGCTGTTCGTGGCGCCCGAGGCGCAGGGCGGCGGCACCGGCCGGGAGCTGGTGGAGCACGCGGCCGCGCGGTACGGCGCGCTGACCCTTGAGGTCTTCGAGGAGAACGCCCATGCCCGGCGGTTCTCCGCGCACCTGGGCTTCACCGAGAGCGGGCGGCGGATCGACGACCGGACCGGCCACCCACTGATCACCATGGTCCGCGAGGCGCCGCTGCGGTCGGTGTCCTGGCTGCATGTGCGCGACGGGCGGCTGCTGAGCGTGCGGACGCGGGGCAACGACACCTTCTACCTCCCCGGCGGCAAGTACGAGCCGGGGGAGACCGCGCGCCAGGCGCTCGCCCGGGAGCTCTCCGAGGAACTCGGCCTGCGGATCGCCGCCGAAGAACTGTCGGAGGCGTTCGTCGTCCACGACGTCGCGCACGGCAAGAACGGCCGCCGGCTCCACATGACCTGTTTCACCGGTGGTCCCCAGGACATCGAGCCGGCTCCCGGCCGGGAGATCGCCGAGTACGCGTGGTTCGACCGTGCGGAGTCCTTCGCGCGCTGCGCGCCCGCCCATCGCCAGGTCGTGGACCGCCTGGTCGCGCAGGGGCGGATGACGGCTTGAATCAGGTGCGGATGGCAGCCTGAACAGGGGCTGGCCGGTGGCTCGATGAGGGCCCCGGCCGCCCCTCCATAACGCCACTACCAGGGCAAACCGCCCCTAGATCGTCCGCATCGCGGAACGGAGTACCGGCCGCGGAGCTGTTGTATCTATCCTGTGTGCATGCCGTCAGCGTCCACCTCCGCCGTCCCCACAAGGGAGACCGGTCCCGTTTCCGCCAAACAGCCCCCCGCCGCCGAGCGGGTCTACACCCACATCAAGGACGCCGTCCTGGAGCGCCGCTACGAGGGCGGGATGCTGCTCACCGAAGGGGAGCTCGCCGAGGCCGTGGGGGTCTCCCGCACCCCCGTGCGCGAGGCGCTGCTGCGGCTGGAGGCCGAAGGGCTGATCAAGCTCTACCCCAAGAAGGGCGCGCTGGTCCTGCCGGTCTCCGCACAGGAGATCGCCGACGTCGTCGAGACCCGGCTGCTGGTGGAGAAGCACGCGGCGGCCAAGGCCGTGCCCGCCGCCGAGGCGCTGATCAGCGAGCTGACCGAGCTGGTGGAGACCATGCGCGAGCAGGCCGCGGCGGGCGACCTGGCCGCCGTGTCGGTCACCGACCGCGCCTTCCACGCCGCCATCGTGCGCAGCGCCGGCAACCAGATCCTCGACCGGCTCTACGAGCAACTGCGCGACCGGCAGCTGCGGATGGGCGTTGCGGTGATGCACGCCCACCCCGACCGGATCGCCAAGAACATCGCCGAGCACACCGAAATCCTGGAGGCGCTGCGGGCCGGTGACGCCGAGGCCGCCACCGACGCCGTGCAGCGGCACGTCAGCTGGGTCCGCAATCTCGCGCGGGGGGACGAGCGATGAGTGGCAGTGCCGACGGCGCCGCCGGAAGCAGCAGTTCCACCGGCGGTGGCATAGGCGCGGGCGGCGCCCGGCTGCTGCCCTCGGATCCGCCCGGCGGCCGGAAGGCGGTGGCCGTCTGGAGCATCGGCGTCGCGGTCTACTTCGTGGCGATCACCTACCGCACCAGCCTCGGCGTGGCCGGCCTGGACGCCGCGCAGCGCTTCCACATCAACGCCTCCGCGCTCTCGACCTTCTCCATCCTCCAGCTGCTGGTCTACGCGGGGATGCAGATACCCGTCGGTCTGCTGGTCGACCGGCTGGGCGCGAAGAAGGTCCTGGCGCTGGGCGTGATCCTTTACACCGCCGGGCAGTTCGGCTTCGCGTTCTCGGACTCGTATGCCATGGCGCTCGGCTCACGGGCGCTGCTGGGCTGCGGCGACGCGATGACGTTCATCAGCGTGCTGCGGCTGGGCTCCCGGTGGTTCCCGGCCCGCCGTGGCCCGATGATCGCGCAGGTCGCCGCCCTGGTCGGGATGGCGGGCAACCTGATCTCCACGCTCGTCCTGGCCCGGCTGCTGCACACCTTCGGCTGGACGACGACCTTCGCCGGCAGCGCCGTCGGCGGGATCGCCGTGCTGGTCCTGCTGCTGCTCTTCCTCAAGGACCACCCCGAGGGGTTCGCCCCGCCGCCCGTGGCCCGCGAGCACGGCGGCGTGGCGTTCGTCCGCCGGCAGATCGCCGACGCCTGGCGCGAGCCCGGCACCCGGCTGGGCATGTGGGTGCACTTCACCACGCAGTTCCCGGCGATGGTCTTCCTGCTGCTGTGGGGCCTGCCGTTCCTCGTGGAGGCGCAGGGCCTCTCCCGTGGCACGGCCGGTGAGCTGCTGACCCTCGTCGTGCTCTCCAACATGGCCGTGGGCCTGGTCTACGGGCAGGTCATCGCCCGCCACCACGCGGCCCGTATGCCGCTGGCGCTGGGCACCGTCGTGACCACCGCCCTGCTGTGGGCGCTCACCCTGAGCTGGCCCGCCGCGCATGCGCCCATGGCGCTGCTGATCGTGCTCTGTGCGGTGCTGGGCGCCTGCGGCCCCGCTTCGATGATCGGCTTCGACTTCGCCCGGCCGGCCAACCCGCCGGAGCGCCAGGGCACCGCGTCCGGCATCGTCAACATGGGTGGCTTCACCGCCTCGATGACCACCCTGCTCGCTGTCGGCGTCCTCCTCGACGCCACCGGCGACAACTACCGGATCGCCTTCGCCTCGGTCTTCGTGCTGGAGGCGCTCGGCGTCACCCAGATCCTGCGACTGCGCGGCCGGGCGGCCCGGCGGGAGCGGGAACGGCTGGTCGTCAGCAGGGTCGAGGCCGTGCACGTCCCGGCCTGAGAGCGACCGGTGCCGGTGCCGCCTCCGGAGCACACGCCTCGGGGCGGCACAGCGGCATCGGCGTCGACAGCGGCGAAGGCCGCATGTTTCACGTGAAACAGCGATCCGGCGTCATGGCGTCACGGCGTCACCGCGAAGTTGTCGAGGATGGCCCGGGCCAGCTCCTGGTCACCATCGATCTTGACCTGCTCGGCGACGGCAGCCGGACGGACCCGGCCGCAGGCCAGCTGATGGAAGGTGTCCCAGTCCGTCGCCAGCGTCACCGTCGGCCCCAGCGAGACGCTGCCGTCGACGGTGGCCTTGCCCTCGTCGTCGACCCGCACGGTGCGCATGAACTCCATCGGACCGCTGATGTCGAAGACCACCGCCGAACGGGCCGGTGCCTTGGCCCGGTTGGTGACGATGCCGGGCAGGACCCGCACCAGCAGATCACGGGTCACCAGCGCGCCGGGCGAGTCGAGGTTGCCGGGCTTGCCGAGCGCACGGCGCAGGTCCTGCTCATGTGCCCAGACGTCGAACGCCCGCTGTTCCAGGACGAATTCGAGGGGACGCTCCTCGCCGAGCGGGCTGCGCACCACGCTGTCCGGCCGGCGGGTCTCGTTCCGCAGCTGCCGGGACCGCCGGATGACGGTGTATTCGAGCTCGCTGAGCATCTCCGGCGCGGTGTGGTGCCGGCGGACGTCGACCTGGACCTCCATCCGGCGGGCCGATTCGGTGCGCACGTGGTAGAGATCGCGTGGCAGCGTGTGGATCGGCCGGGGGTCGCCCAGCATCTCGCATTCCAGGCCGATGACATGGGAGACGATGTCGCGCACGGACCAACCTGGGAGGTCCGTCGCCCTGTTCCACTCGCCCTCGACGAGCGGCGTCACCAGCTCGGTTATCGCTTCTATGGAGTGAGTCCAGGCATCGATGGAGGACTGAAGGCTGGGATGGACGGTCACGGGACCCCTCGAACGGTTCGTACGCGGGCTGCTGTCTGGCAGTTAAGTTACGCTGCGCACGGGCACCCCGGCAGCGCTTTCGGGTGACCATCGTAGGTGGATGTTCGACGACGGGGCCGCTCGAAAGCACTGCCGGTGGTACTGTGCGCGATTTGCCGCTCCCGATGGGCACTGAGCTGGCGATATCGGTCAATTCCCGCCCGTTCAGGCTGGTTGACCGGTAGGTCGCGTCCTTCCTCAGTCATCCCCCCGTTCCCGCTCGGCCATCCGGATCACGGACACCGCGACGGCGATCAGCGGCGCCGGGTCACGGAAACCCGGCGCGGTCGGGCGACCCCTGCTCATCCCCCTGAGAAGGGGGTGGTAGAGGGGCTTTGACGCATATGTGGACGGAGGGCGAACAACCACTACCGTCACAGGTGACGAAGCCCTCAACTCGGCGGAGAAATAAGCATGTTCGAAACACGGCATGACGAGCGCGAGAACCGGTGGTACGTCGTCAGCAGCCCTGACGGTCACCTCGCACACGTCGAAGGGGAGGACGGCCGGATGTATGGCGCGTTCTTCGACACCGAAGCCGAGGCAGACAAGTGCACCCACAAGCTCAATGCCGAGGCGTACAAAGCCGCGATGGCCTATCAAGAGCATCAGGGAGGCAAGCGTGACGTGCAGTGATTGCGGTGGCCGGATGAACGTTCAAGGCGGCCACTGGTGGTGCCCGCACTGCAACACTGCCGGCCCGCCGAATGAGGGCGCCGTGCCCGCAACGATGGGTGATCCCCCGTCGTCAGAGGCCCTGCTCCGCTAGACACGAGAAGCGCGGGCAATGCCCCGTCATTCACCCCCGTTTGTGCGCTGCCCCCGTGGCGCATGGGCGGGGCTTCCGACGGTGCCGTCAGCCTGTGATCCTGCGTTCATGCTCGGATGGCACCCTTGAGGCCATGAACGCTGCCTCCCCCGCTTCACCCCGTCCCCGCGTCCGTGCCCCTGAGCTGATCGGCAAGGGCGGGTGGCTCAACACGGGTGGCAAGAATCTGACCCTCGCTGACCTGCGAGGTAAGTGCGTCATTGTAGATTTCTGGACGTTCTGCTGTGTGAACTGCCTGCACGTCCTGGACGAGCTGCGGGAGCTGGAGGAGCGCCACCGCGACTCGGTCGTGATCATCGGCGTGCACTCCCCGAAGTTCGTCCACGAGGCCGAGCACCAGGCCGTCGTCGACGCCGTCGAGCGGTACGGCGTCGAGCACCCCGTCCTGGACGACCCCGAGCTGGCCACGTGGAAGCAGTACGCGGTGCGGGCCTGGCCGACGCTGGTGGTGATCGACCCCGAGGGCTATGTCGTGGCCCAGCACGCGGGCGAGGGCCATGCGCACGCCATCGAGAGCCTCATCGAGGAGCTGATCGCCGAGCACGGCGCGAAGGGCACGCTGCGGCGCGGCGACGGCCCCTACGTAGCGCCGGAGCCGGTCGCCACCGACCTCCGCTTCCCCGGCAAGGCGGTACGGCTGCCCGGCGGCACCTTCCTGGTCTCCGACACCACCCGGCACCAGCTGGTGGAGCTGGCGGCCGACGGCGAGCAGGTGCTGCGCCGGATCGGCACCGGCGAGCGCGGGCTGGGACCGGACTCCTTCAACGAGCCGCAGGGGCTGGCGCTGCTGCCCGACGGCAGGGTCGCCGTCGCGGACACCGTCAACCACGCCATCCGGGTCCTCGACCCCGCGACCGGCACCCTGGAGACGGTGGCCGGCACCGGCAGGCAGTGGTGGCAGGGCTCGCCGACCTCCGGCCCGGCGCGTGAAGTGGACCTCTCCTCGCCGTGGGACGTCGCCTGGTGGCAGGACCGGCTGTGGATCGCGATGGCCGGCGTCCACCAGATCTGGACCTACGACCCGGCCGACGGCACGGTGGCGGTGGCCGCCGGCACCACCAACGAGGGCCTGGTCGACGGCGACGCCGCCGAGGCGTGGTTCGCCCAGCCCTCCGGGCTCGCGGCGGGCGGCGACCGGCTGTGGATCGCCGACTCCGAGACCAGCGCGGTCCGCTGGATCGAGCGGGCGGCGACCGGCGACCCGGACGCCCCGGCCGACGGCTATATCGTCCGCACGGCCGTCGGCACCGGACTCTTCGACTTCGGGCACCGCGACGGCGCCGCCGAACAGGCCCTGCTCCAGCACCCGTTGGGTGTCACCGCGCTGCCCGACGGCTCGGTCGCCGTCGCCGACACCTACAACCACGCGCTGCGCCGCTACGACCCGGCGAGCGGCGAGGTGACCACGCTCGCGACCGATCTGCGAGAGCCCTCCGCGGCGGTCCTCGTCGACGGCGACATCGTGGTGGTGGAGTCCGCGCGGCACCGGCTGACCCGGCTCCGGCTCCCCGAGGAGGCGGTCCGCGTCGAGTCGGTGGCCCACCGCACCCAGCGCGCCGCCACCGACATCGCCCCCGGCACGCTCCGGCTGGACGTGGTTTTCCAGGCCCCGGCCGGCCAGAAGCTCGACACCCGCTACGGGCCCTCGACGCGGCTCCTGGTCAGCGCCACACCGCCGGAACTCCTCGCCGAGGGGGCGGGCGCGGGCACCGATCTGGCGCGGGACCTGGTCCTCTCGGACGGTGTGACCGAGGGCGTGCTGCATGTCTCGGCGATGGCCGCGTCCTGTGACGACGCTGCCGACATCGAGTACCCGGCCTGCCATGTGCACCAGCAGGACTGGGGCGTCCCGGTCCGGATCACCCCGGACGGTGCGGCCCGGATGGGGCTGGTGCTGGCGGGGCTGGACGCGGAGTAGCCGCGGTCCCGCCGGGACCGCCCGCAGCGTTCGGGGACCGGCGTCGGGTCAGTCGCCGACGCCGGCTTCGAGCCTGGCGCCGGCGAGGCTGCGGTTCCAGTTGGTCACCTTGCTCGTGCCGACCGAGATGTGGGCGCGCTTCTCCGCGAAGTCGAAGGTGACCGCCGGCCCGTAGGGGCTGGAGTCCGCGTGGGCGCCCATGAAGTTGACGAGCACGGACTTCTGCTCCGTGCCCTTGGCGGCCGGGGTGTTGGTGGGCACGACCGCGTAGGCGGAGCTGCGCGGACGGACGGTGACCGTGCTCGTGGAGCTGGTGCCCTTCACCGTCGGCAGCGGGTTCTTCGCGTTGTTGAAGTACAGCAGCGGAGCGTTGTCGAGGTAGCAGGCGCGGGTGTCGGTGTTCTTGAACTCGATGGTCACCTGGCCCTTGGGGCCCGACTTCTGGGAGAACCGGAGCTTGTAGGTGCTGGGGCGGCAGGGCCGCGCCGGCCGGGACGCCGCCGCACCCGCACCCGCTCCCGCCGCCGCGGCGCCACCACCGATGATCTTCCGCTTCTTGCTCTTGGAGGACGACGACGAGCTCTTCTTCGACTTCGACGTGCTGCTGTTGCAGCCGGTCAGGGCGAGTGAGCCGGCCAGGCCGAGCGCGAGCGCGGCGTACGCGGCGGAGCGGCGACGGGTGCGTCGTGCGGTCATGGAAGGTTCCCCCAGAGAAGTACTGCGGACAGCGGGGCGGCTGCGCCATGGCACGGCCACGATAGCGATCGCCGCCGGGAGGGCCGGGGCGGGTCCGTTCCGCACGGCCCAGCGCTCGTCTTTCCCCGATGCCGCCCGCCAAACCCGGCCCTCAGCGGTTTCCGCAGCGCGGCAGCGCGTCGTCGAGCTGCTCCGGCCGGACGCGGATGCCCGGCAGCCAGGCCGGACCGCCGCCGTGCTCGACCCGGAACCAGATGCTGCTGTGCCCGCCCACTTCGTCGGTGACGGTGATCCCGTCGGCGATCTTGCAGTCGGCGCGCAGCAGGTCACCGTGCCAGACGTGGCCCACGACGTTGGGCCGCCGGTACGGCGCATAGGGGTCGCGCGCCAGCCCGAGCGCGCAGTAGTCGGTACGGCTCTGCCGGCAGACCTGTTCGACGTTGTTCACGGTGACCTGGGCGGGCCCGGTCGCCGGGCCCGGGCTCGCCGCGGACGGGCCCCGGCCGTTGCCGCCCCCGTCCGCCCGGCCCGCGGGACCGGAGCCGGTCAGCGCGAGGACGGCGAACGCGGCCCCGGCGAGGACGGCGGCGGTCCCGAGTCCGGCGAGCGCCAGGCGCAGCCGGCGCCGCCGGGGCGGGAGGTCCCCGGGTTCCGCGCCGGCCGGTCCCGCCTGTTCCACCGGCTTTTCGGTGTCCGCTCCCGCCCCGGTGCGCGGTGCCGCGGCGGGTGCCGGCGCGTCGTCCGCCGCCTCCTGGGCCCGGTGCAGCAGCTCCACCAGCGCGGGCAGCCGGTCCTCGCCGGTGAAGGAGAGCTTGCACCACTGCACCAGCAGCCGCTCGTCGGGCAGGCTCTGCCCGCGCAGATACCGCGAGAGGGACGAGCGGCTGGCCGGCAGCCGTCCCGCCAACTCCTGGAGGCTGTGGCCCAGTTCGCCGTGCATCCGGCGGAGTGCGGAGACAAAGTCGCGTACGGGGCCGGAGAGTTCGGCGGGGAGCGGGGCCAGTGGTTTGCGGCGGACGTTCGTGGCGTGGTTCTCATGGCCAGGCACGTCTCGCATTCCAGCACAGTGGCCCTGCGCGTGCGAGGGGCACTTCCGCTCCCCTGTGACGGAAGTGCCCCTCGTTACCCGATCCGGAACGAACGCGGACCGTTCGGTGACGTTTCACGTGAAACAGTGCGCCGCCCGCTCCGCGGATTCCGTGGCTCGGACCCGCCGGACGGACCGGCCGCCGTCCGCGCCGTTCAGTCGCCGAACGCCACGGGCCGGTAGGGCTTGAACTCGCTGTCGCCGCCCGGCAGTCCGTAGGTCAGGCTCCGGTGGTCGGTGCCATGGCCGCCGCGCTGCTCGAAGGCGGTGTACGAGGAGTGCGCGGCGTTGTTCCATTTCTCGAAGATGACGACATGCCGGTTGTTGTTGTCGCCCGTGGCGTCGATCAGCAGGTCCCCGCCCCGCAGTTCGCCCGGCGACAGGGGCCGGGTGAGGCTGCGGTCGGTGGCCAGCCCCACGGTGTTGGTGCCCGGCGTCGGCAGCTTGAGGGCCATCGACACATATCCGGAGCAGTCCTGCCGGTAGCCGTCCTTCCAGACCTTGGCCTGGCTGTACGGGACCTGCGTGCCGTTGTCGGCGGTCAGCCAGGTGGCGGCGCGCGCCAGCGTCTCCTGGCGCGAGGTGCCCTGCTGCGGTGGCGGACCGCCCTGGACGGGTATCCCCGGCAGCCGGTCCTGCGGTATGTCCACGGCGACCACGGTGAGGTAGCCGCTGACCGGTCGGGTGAGGTGGGCCACGAAGGTCGAGCAGGCGCTGCCCTCGCATATCCGGCGGCCGGTGTCGACCTGGTAGTCGGCGGTGATCCGGTCCCGTCCCGGCCCGGCGGTGTCGATCATCCCGACGGTGGGGGAGTGTGTGTCGGCGGTGGTGTGCACCACCCAACGGGTGCCCCAGGTCGGGAAGTCGGCGGCCGCGGCCTTCCGGGCCCCGGGTGCCGCGCCGTGTGCGACCCCGGCGGCCCCGCCCGCGGCGAGACCGGCCGCGGCGACCGCCGGAACCACCCGGCGCAGCAGGGTCCGACGGGCCGTGGCCCGACCGGGCTCCACGGAGTGGGTGGCCTCCCCCGCTTGCCTGGTGCCGTGTTCGTCCATGCCCGGTGCCCCTCCGCGTCCTCGGTCCCTGTGCCGCCCGTGTGGTCGGCTCGCGGCGATGGAGACCATGGTGGGGCGGTAGGCGGCCGGGCGGCCGCCGATCCCCGTACCGTGGGATGTGCTTCGCCTCCAGTGAGGCTTTGACCTGCGGAAACGTGGCGTAGGGCGGGTGTTCTCGGGACACCGGCGGGGGCCGCGTGGGACATGACGGGACAGCGTCGACAGGAGAAGGGGCGCCCGCGGGGGAGGTGCGGACGCCCTGCTTCGGGGGACCGCCTTCGGGCGGCGGTCCGGCTACCAGGAGGCGGCGGTGTTCGGATCCGTCTGCCAGTACGAGACCCGTGCGTTGTCGTCGAGGTACGCCGAGCCGCCGGGCAGCGCCACCCGCGCCGAGCCGCCGACGCTCCCCTGACCATCGCGGCCGGCGAGGTAGACGGACAGCGAGGTCGCCTTGCGGCCGTGCGCACCGCCGTCGGCGCCGGACAGCAGCACTCCGGCGTAGCCGGACTGCCCCGGCGCCAGGGTGACCACCGCCTGTGGCTTGCTGTCCGGCATGTCGGCCAGCGGCGCCTGGGCGTCGTCGAACCGCAGGTAGGGGTAGGCGTAGAGGTCGCAGGTGACGCCGGAGGTGTTGGTGGCCTGCAGCAGCAGATGGTTGATCGGGCGGGTCAGCGGCTTCGCCACGATGCGGATCCTGGCCGCGTCACAGGCGGTCCGCCGGGCACCGGAGCCCTGGCCTCCACCGACGGCGGACCGGCCCGCACCGCCCGTGGAAGCGTGCTTTGCGCCGCCGGCCGCGCTCTCGGTGACGGTGGTGCCGCTCTTGCCCGCCGAGCCGCCGTCGCCCTCGCCGGCCGAGGCGCTGCCTTCCTGCCCGGCGTGCGCACCGTTGGCCGCCGGGTCCTCGGAGTCCTGCGGAGCCGGATTGAACGGCTTGGCGTCGCTGGTCCTGAGCGGGTTGTCCTGGCCGCAGGCGGTGAGGGTGAACGCGGCGAGGACGCTCAGCCCGGCCGCGGCGAGCCGCAGCGTACGACGGCGGGCCGTGCGGGCGGGACGGGCGGCTGCGGTGGCGTCGGTGCGTGGCATATCCGGTCTCCCCCGGTCGGCAGAGGCTGAGGTGCGCCCCGTGGTCCGGCCCGGGTGGTCGGCCCGGGCCGGTCTGTCCTGTGGTCCGTCACAAGACTGCCGAGCGCCGCTGCCGTCCGGCTAACGCCTGCCTAACGCCCGCCTCGTTCGGTGGCGCTGCTCAGCCGGCCCCGCCGTCCGGGCGCCCGCCCCGGCCACCGGGCTCCGTGCCGTCGTCGCGCTCCCCCCGTCGTGCGCCGTCCCCGCCCTCGTCCCGGGCGAACAGCTGGGTCAGGGTGCTGATGGTGTAGACATCGGTGGCCTCCTCGTCCACCAGGTGCATATCCGCGAGCCGTTCGAGCGCGTCCTGGGTGCGTTCCTGGTCGTACCCGGCGAGCGCCGCGGCCGCCGAGGCGTTGAGATGGCCGTCGGGACTGTTCGCCAGCGCCCGGAGCAGCCGCGCGTCGTCCGCGGACAGCCGGGCGACGGACATCCGCAGCGCCGCCGCGATCCCGGTGTCCTCCGCCGACAGCAGTGTCAGCCGCCGCCGCTCGTCGCGCAGTGCCGAGGCCAGCCTGGCCAGCCGCCACCGTGGCCGGGCGGTCAGCTGCGCGGCCGCGGCCCGCAGCGCCAGCGGCAACCCGTCGCACAGGTCGACCAGTTCCCGGGCCGCGGCCGGGTCCTCCGCGACCCGCTCCGACCCGAGCATGGCCCCGAGCAGCGCCGCGCCCTCCTCGTGGCCGAGGGCCTGGAGGCCCACCGGCCGGGCGCAGTCCGTGGCCACCAGCCCGTCGAGCCGGCTGCGGCTGGTGACGACGGTGGCGCAGTGCGGGCCCCCGGGCAGCAGCGGCCGCACCTGCGCCGAACTCCGCGCGTTGTCCAGCACGACCAGCAGCCGCCGGTCGGCGACCAGCGAGCGGAACAGCGCCGAGGCGGCCTGGGCGGAGGTGGGCACCCGCTCCGGGGGCATCCCGAGTGCCTGCAGGAAGTCGCGCAGGATCTCGGCCGGTGCCGCCTCGTCGCCCTCGCCGAAGCCGCGCAGATCGGCGAAGAGCTGCCCGTCGGGGAAGGCGCCGGCGTGCAGATGCGCCCACTGCACGGCGCAGGCGGTCTTGCCGACCCCGGCCGGGCCCGCGACCACCGCCAGCGGGCTCTCCCCCGTGGTACGGTCCGCCAACGCCTCGGTCAGGGCGCTCAGTTGGCCCTCGCGCCCCAGGAAGCGGGCGGGCGGCCGGGGCAGCAGCCGCGGCGCCGTACCGGTCTTGCCGCGGACGGGCTCCGCCCCCGCCGCCGTGCCCGGCCGTCCGCCCTCGGTGGACGGCGCGTCGCTGCGATGTTTCACGTGAAACGCGGGCTCGCCGGCCGCAGCGCCCTGGCCGCCGCGTGCCGGCTCCGCCGCCTTCCGGCCCCCGTCCGTGGCCTCGGCCCGCAGGATCTCCTCGTACGCCGCACGCAGCCGCTCACCCGGATCGACGCCCAGCTCCTCGCTGAGCAGCCGCCGGGTGCGGTGGTACCACTCCAGCGCGTCGGACTGCCGTCCCGTCCGGAACAGCGCCCGCATCAGCGCGGCGATCAGCCCCTCCCGCAGCGGGTGGTTGACGGCCGCGGAGTACAGCAGCGCCGCGGCCTGCTCCTGCTCGCCGAGCGCGCCGTAGGCCCGGGCCAGTGCCTCGACCGCGGAGAGCCTGCGCTCCTCCAGAGCGTGTGCGGCGGCCGCGAAGGGCGGGCTGGTGACCGTGCCGGTCAACGCGGGCCCGCGCCACAGTCCCAGCGCCTCGCGCAGCAGCGGCACCGCATCGCCGGGTGCGGCCTCCGGGCGGGCCAACGCGACCAGCTCGCCGAACCGGTGGGCGTCGATCAGCTCCTCCGGAAGCCGCAGCAGATAGGCCGAGCCGTGGGTGGCCAGCTCGATGCCGTACGCCTCGGCGCCGCCCGCGGCCAGCGTGGCGCGCAGCCGCGAGACATGTCCCTGCACGACCGTGCGGGCGTGCTCGGGTGGTTCGTCCTCCCACAAGGAGTCGATCAACTGCTCCAGTGGAACGGTGGTGTTGGGCTGCAGAAGCAGCAGTGCCAGCACACTGCGCCGTTTGGCGGGCCCGAGCGACAGCTCCCCGGAACCGCTCGTCACGGAGATCGGGCCGAGCAGCGAGAATTCCAACTCAGCTCTCCAGGAAGGCCGTCAGGGCGTTCGCCAGCAGGTACGGGTCCTGGGCGCCGCACAGTTCGCGGGCCGAGTGCATGGACAGGATCGCGACGCCGATGTCCACGGTCTGGATGCCGTGCCGGGCGGCGGTGATCGGGCCGATCGTGGTGCCGCACGGCATCGAGTTGTGCGACACGAAGGACTGCCACGGCACACCGGCCCGTTCGCAGGCCGCGGCGAACACCGCCCGGCCGCTGCCGTCGGTGGCGTACCGCTGGTTGACGTTGACCTTGAGGATCGGCCCGCCGTTGGGCATCGGGTGGTGTCCCGGTTCGTGCCGGTCGCTGTAGTTGGGGTGCACGGCGTGCCCGGTGTCCGACGACAGGCAGATGGTGCCGGCGAAGGACCGCGCCCGGTCCTCGTAGCTGCCGCCGCGGGCGAAGACCGAACGTTCCAGCACCGTGCCGAGCAGCGGGCCGTCCGCGCCGGTGTCCGACTGGCTGCCGTTCTCCTCGTGGTCGAAGGCGGCCAGGACCGGGATGCTGGTGAGCCGGCTGCCGACGGCGGCCGCGGCGGCGAGTGCGGCCGTACCGGCGTGCACGGACAGCAGGTTGTCCATCCGCGGCCCGGCGACAAGTTCGCGGTCACGTCCGAGATAGGCGGGCGGTTCCACGCTGTGCACCATCAGGTCCCAGCCCTTGATCTCCGCGGCCGGGACGCCGATCTCCTCCGCGATGAACGCGATCAGATCGCCCTCGGCGACCTCGCCCAGCCCCCAGATCGGTGTCATATGGCGCTGCTTGTCGAGCTTGAGGCCGTCGGCGTTCACCGACCGGTCCAGGTGCACGGCCAACTGCGGCACCCGCAGCAGCGGCCGGTCCACGTTGACCAGCCGGTTGCCGCCCTCGCTCAGCGTCACCCGGCCGCTGAGCCCCAGGTCGCGGTCGAGCCAGGTGTTGAGGAGCGTCCCGCCGTAGATCTCGACCGCGATCTGCCGCCAGCCGCGGGAACCGGTGTCCGGGATCGGTTTGACACGGAGGTTGGGGGAGTCGGTGTGTGCCCCGACGATGCGGTACGGGGTCGCGGGGGTCGCGCCCTCGGGCACGTACCAGGCGATGATCGCGCCGCCGCGCAGCACATAGCGTCCGCCGCTCCCGCCGTCCCAGGCGTCGGTCTCCGCCACCTGCCGGAAGCCGGCCTTCTCCAGCCGCTCCGCCGCGTTCGCCACCGCGTGGTACGGCGACGGGCTGGCGGCGAGGAAGGACATCAGGTCGTCGGTGTGGCCGCGGTCGAAGCGGGCGGAGTTGGTCATGGATTCAGCATAAGGAGCCGACTCCGCTCTTCCGCGTGCCCATGGGGGGCGACTCCATTGCCTTCCGGCCACGATTTCCCCAACGCGGAGCGGTGGTGCCGCCGGAGCGCGCGATTCCCCGTACCGTTCGGCCGCACGCGCCTCGCCGGGCTCGTCCGCCTCGGCCGTCCCGGCACGACGGTGCCCGCCCCCCGGGGGAAGAGAGGCGGGCCCCTTCAGTGTGAGTAGTGATTCTGAGAGGTTTGTGAGAAAGCTGTGACGGTCCGGGAACAGATCCCGGACCGTCAGAACTCAGCGGAGGCTCAGAACGCGGCCTCGTCGAGCTCCATCAGGGACTGGTCGATGGACTCGGCCAGCGTGCGCTGGAGCGCGACGCCCGGCAGGACGTTGTGCGCGAAGAACTTCGCGGCGGCGATCTTGCCCTCGTAGAACGGCTTGTCCTTCGACGACGCGTCGGCCAGCTTCGCGGCGGCCACCGCCGCGCCCTTCAGGAGGAGGTAGCCGACAACGACGTCACCGGAGGCCATCAGGAGGCGGGTGGTGTTCAGACCGACCTTGTAGATGGACTTGACGTCCTGCTCCGTGGCGGCGAGGTCGGTCAGCATGGCGCCGACGATCGCCTCCAGCGCCTCGGCGGCCTTGGCCAGTTCACCGCGGGCCTGCTCCAGCTCGGCACCGCCCTCGCCGTCGGCCAGGAACGTCTTGATGGTCCCGGCCAGCTCGGTCAGCGCGGCGCCCTGGTTGCGGACGATCTTCCGGAAGAAGAAGTCCTGGCCCTGGATGGCGGTGGTGCCCTCGTAGAGGGTGTCGATCTTGGAGTCCCGGATGTACTGCTCGATCGGGTACTCCTGGAGGTAGCCGGAGCCGCCGAAGGTCTGCAGCGACTGGGCCAGCTGCTCGTAGGACCGCTCCGAGCCGTAGCCCTTGACGATCGGCAGCAGGAGGTCGTTCAGCGCGTGCGCGGCGGAGGCGTCCTCGCCCGCGGCCTCCTTGACGATGATCTCGTCCTGGACGGTGGCGGTGTAGAGCACCAGGGCGCGCATGCCCTCGGCGTACGCCTTCTGCGTCATCAGGGAGCGGCGCACGTCGGGGTGGTGGGTGATGGTGACGCGCGGGGCGGCCTTGTCGGTGAACGCCGCCAGGTCCGCGCCCTGCACGCGCTCCTTGGCGTACTCCAGGGCGTTGAGGTAGCCGGTCGAGAGGGTGGCTATGGCCTTGGTGCCGACCATCATCCGCGCGAACTCGATGATCCGGAACATCTGGCGGATGCCGTCGTGCTTCTCGCCGATGAGCCAGCCCTTGGCGGGGTGGCGGTCGCCGAAGGTCATCTCGCAGGTGTTGGACGCCTTCAGGCCCATCTTGTGCTCGACGTTGGTGGCGTAGACGCCGTTGCGCTCGCCCAGCTCACCGGTCTCGAAGTCGAACTCGTACTTCGGCACGAGGAAGAGGGACAGGCCCTTGGTGCCGGGGCCGTGGCCCTCGGGGCGGGCGAGGACGTAGTGGAGGATGTTCTCCGCCATGTCGTGCTCACCGGAGGTGATGAACCGCTTCACACCCTCGATGTGCCAGGAGCCGTCCTCCTGCTTGACCGCCTTGGTGCGGCCGGCGCCCACGTCCGAGCCGGCGTCGGGCTCGGTCAGCACCATGGTGGAGCCCCAGCCCTTCTCCGTGGCGACCTTGGCGATGTGCTTCTGCTGCTCCGTGCCCTCCTCGAAGAGCACGCCCGCGAAGGCGGGGCCGGAGGCGTACATCCACACGGCGGGGTTCGAGCCCAGGATCGACTCGGCGAAGGCCCACAGCAGGGAACGCGGCGTCGTGGTGCCGCCGATCTCCTCCGGGATGCCCAGCCGCCACCACTCGGCGTCCATGTACGCCTGGTAGCTCTTCTTGAAGGTGTCCGGCACCGGCGCGGTGTTGGTGTCCGGGTCGAAGACCGGGGGGTTCCGGTCGGCGTCGGCGTACGAATCGGCCAGCTCGTTCTCCGAGAGGCGGGCGATCTCGGAGAGCACGCTCTTGGCGGTGTCGACGTCCATCTCCGCGAACGGTCCGGTGCCGTACACGCTGTCACGGCCGAACACCTCGAAGAGGTTGAACTCGATGTCGCGGAGATTCGACTTGTAGTGCCCCATGGGTACGGCTCCGTAAGGGTTCGGGAGGGCCTCTGTACGAGGGAAGACCTCGACGCGAGGAAGGGACCTCGATACGCAATACCAGCAAGTAGCTACGATGATGCTACCCACGGGTAATAAGAAGCAACCCCTTACGGCCGATCTGTGACGAGCGTCCCCCGCACCGGCCCGACTCAGTACGCTGTGGCACATGTACGGCTACGACCAGAACGCGGGTGCCGGGCAGCAGTACGGAGCGCCGCCCCCGCCGCAGCAACCGGCCCCCGGGGGCTATGGCGAGCAGCCGCTGTATCCCGAGCCGTCCCCGCCCTCGCTCGCCGACGCGGTGCGGGCCTTCACGACCGGCTCGATGTCGGCCGAGGACTTCCAGGGCATCTTCTCGACCTCCAAGGTCTACTGCCCGCGCGGTGACAACCCCGGCTTCCTGGCGCTGCACAACACCCAGCAGCCGGTGATCCCGATGTTCACCTCGCTCAAGGAGCTGCGCCGCTACGCGGGCAAGGAGTCCAAGTACTTCGTGATCACCGGCGCCGAGGTGCTCGACCTGCTGCCGACCGGCTACGGCTTCGTCCTCGACATGGAGGGCGACCACCGGATGGTCTTCGACGCCAAGGCCGTGGAGCAGATGGTCGACTTCGCGATGCGCCGGATGTACGGCTAGCAGCCCTCGCGCCGCGCCGGTCGATGGTGACCTCGGGGTGGGTCGCGCCCGCCCCTTCTCCTTGCCGGCTCCCTTCTTCTCCCTCGCTGATCTGCGGAAATGTCCGTGGAGCCGAAACGGGAATGCCGCACGCCTTGCCAGTTGTTCAGACTTCAACTAACTTGATTGAAGCGCGAACGACCGAGGAGGCCGTCATGCCCGCCGTGACCGTGGAGAATCCGCTGACCCTGCCGAGGGTGGCCGCACCCGCCGGGGCGCGCACTCGGCCCGTACTGGCCGTCACCACTGCCCCGAGCGGCTTCGAGGGCGAGGGCTTCCCGGTGCGCCGCGCCTTCGCCGGGATCGCCTACACGTACCTCGACCCGTTCATCATGATGGACCAGATGGGCGAGGTGGAGTACGCGCCCGGAGAGCCCAAGGGCACGCCCTGGCACCCGCACCGCGGCTTCGAGACCGTGACGTATCTGATCGACGGCACGTTCGTGCACCGTGACTCCCACGGTGGCGGCGGGGTCATCAACGACGGCGACACCCAGTGGATGACGGCGGGCTCCGGCCTGCTGCACATCGAGGCGCCGCCGGAGTCGCTGGTCATGTCGGGCGGCCTCTTCCATGGCCTCCAGCTGTGGGTGAACCTCCCGAAGAGCGACAAGATGATGGCGCCGCGCTACCAGGACATCGGCGGCGGCAGGGTCAAGCTGCTGACCTCCGCCGACGGCGGTGCGCTGCTGCGGCTGATCGCCGGCGACCTCGACGGCCACCAGGGGCCGGGCATCACCCACACGCCCATCACGATGATGCATGTGACGGTGAACCCGGGGGCCGAGGTGACGCTGCCCTGGCGCGCTGACTTCAACGGCCTTGCCTACGCCCTGGCCGGAAGCGGTACCGCCGGCGCGGAGGGCCGCCCGTTCCACATGGGGCAGGCGGTGGTCTTCGGCGAGGGAGACGCGCTCACGATCCGGGCCGACCGGAGCAAGGAGTCGCGCAGCCCGAACTTCGAGGTGGTGCTGCTGGGCGGGCTGCCGATCCGCGAGCCGATGATGCACTACGGCCCGTTCGTGATGAACACCCACGCCGAACTGGCCCAAGCCTTCGAGGACTTCCAGGCCGGCCGACTGGGAACGGTTCCCGCCGACGCGCTGTGAGCGGCCGCCGAAGGCGGGATCGCGGGGGCGGTGTTTCACGTGAAACACCGCCCCCGCACCCGTGTTTCACGTGAAACGCCGCGGCGGGTGCCGAGCCCCGAACCGTGCGGAGGGCCTCCAATACGCCTCAACAGCCCCTCTGCCGTGGTGGACTGTCCGGGTGCGAAACGACTCGGATCAAGACCGGAGCGGCGCCGAGACCGGCCGGCCGCCGCATTCCCCGCTGCTCCCGATCGAGGCCCGCCGTGCCGCGGCGTGGTGCGCGGCAGGGCTGCTGGTCGCGGCGGTGGTGGCTCTCGGGGTGTGGCTCTGCGTCGAGTTGAGCGCCGCGGTCACGCCCGTCCTGCTGGCGCTGCTCGGCAGCGGGCTGCTCGGTCCGGTGTACCGGCGGCTGGTGAAGATGCGGCTCAACCGCTCACTGGCGGCCGGGCTGACCTGCGCCCTGCTGGTGATCGTGGTCGGTGGCGCCGGCTACGTCGTGGTCAGCGCCCTGGTCGAAACCGGGGACCAGATCGTCAACTCACTCAAGACCGCGGCGCACGACCTGACCCGGCACTTCGGCGTGGCCGGGAACTCGCTCAGCGATCTCGCCACCAACGCCAAGACGCTGGTCGCCAAGTTCGGCAGCACCGCGGCGTCCGGGCTGCTGGCCGGGGTGAGCATCGTGGGGCAGTTCATCGCCGCGGCGGTGCTGGCCCTGCTGCTGACGTTCTTCTTCCTGCGCGACTCGGACAAGGCGGTCCGCGCGCTGCACGACTGGGCGCCGCGCAACTCGGCCCCGCAGCTGGAACGGATGGCCCGCCGCGGCTTCCAGTCCATCGAGGGCTTCATGCGCGGCACCACCGTCATCGCGTTGATCGACGCCGTCTTCATCACCGTCGGCCTGCTCGTCCTGAAGGTCCCCGGGGCGCTCGGCCTGGGCGCGCTGGTCTTCGTCGGCGCCTACATCCCCTACCTCGGCGCGTTCATCTCGGGCGCGGTGGCGATCCTGGTGGCGTTCGCGGACCGGGGCCTGGTGATCGCGCTCTGGGCGCTCGGGGTGGTCCTCGCCGTCCAGGTGCTGGAGGGCCATGTCCTCCAGCCGGTGATCCAGAGCCGTACGGTGCAGATGCACCCGGCCGTCGTCATGCTGGCGATCACCGCCGGCGCGAGCGTCGCCGGGATCCTCGGCATGCTGCTGTCCGTCCCGCTGACCGCCGCCGTCTCCGGCGTCCTGCACGAACTGCGCAAGCACTACGCGGCCGGCTCGGGTACGGACTCCTCGGGGCCCGGCGACGCCGCGCCGGGCGACTCCCCCGCCGCCCCGGCATCCTCGTAGAGCTCGAACCACGTCGACTTGCCGTCCCCGCGCGGGTCCACGCCCCACGCCCCGGCCAGCAGTTCCAGCAGCACCAGCCCACGCCCGGAGGACGCCAGCTCACCGGGCCGGCGGCGGTGCGGCAGTTCGTCGCTGCCGTCGGCGACCTCGACCCGGAGCCGCCGGGAACCGTGCGCACCGGCGACCTCGGCCACCAGCAGCGCGTCCCCGTCGGTGTGCGTCAGCACATTGGTGACGATCTCGGAGACCAGCAGCGCCGCGGAGTCCACCTGGTCCGGGTCGCGCCAGTCGTGCAGCACATCGCGGATCTGGCGGCGGGCCGCGGCGATCCGCTCGGGCTCCGCCTGGGCGACGGAGAACACGGTGCGCCGCCCGGGCCGCGGTGCCGGCCGGTCGCCGGCGTCCACGCCGCGGCCGGCACTCTCGCGGGAGAGCAGCAGCAGCGCGATGTCGTCCTCGCGGCGATCCACCAGCGGGCCGGTGGTGTGGTGCGACGACGGGCCGTGCACCGCCTGGACCAGGGCGTCGGCCAGCTGCTCCAGGATTTCCCCGGCTCCCTCGGCCGTGCCGGCGGTGTGCGTCTCGAAGACCTCGCGCAGCCGTCCCCAGCCGGTCTCCAGGTCGTGCCCGCCGGTCTCGATCAGCCCGTCGGTACACACCAGCATCGTCTCGCCGGGCTCCAGCACGATCCGGGTGGTGGGGTAGTCGCTGTCCGGGTCGATGCCCAGCGGCAGCCCGCCCGACGTGGGCCGGACGATCACCGCGCCGTCGGCCATCCGGATCGCCGGATCGGGGTGGCCGGCCCGTGCCACGTCCAGCAGCCCGGTGGCCGGGTCCACCTCGACGTACAGGCAGGTCGCGAAGCGCTGGTCCTCGCCGTCGCCGCGGAACTCGGTCTCGTTGATGCCGGCCAGGAAGCGGGAGGCGCGGGAGAGCACCGCATCGGGGTGGTGGCCCTCGGAGGCATAGGCGCGCAGCGCGATCCGCAGCTGCCCCATCAGGCCCGCGGCCCGTACGTCGTGCCCCTGGACGTCGCCGATGACCAGCGCGATCCGCCCGGACGGCAGCGGGATCATGTCGTACCAGTCCCCGCCGACCTCCAGCCCGCCGCCGGTCGGCACATAGCGGGCCGCGACCGCCATCCCGGGGATGTCCGGCTGCACCGTCGGCATCATGCTCCGCTGGAGCCCCACGGCCAGCTCGTGCTGCGACTCCTGCACCCCGGCCCTGGCCAGCGCCTGGGCCAGCATCCGGGCGACGGTGGTCAGCACCGAGCGCTCGTCCGGGGTGAAGGCGACCGGTTCGGCGAACCCGGCCATCCAGGCGCCGATCGTCCGGCCCGCGTTCACCAGCGGCAGATACGCCCAGGACGTGCGCGCGAAGCGCGCGGCCAGGGGCCAGGTGGCCGGGTAGCGCCGCTGGTAGTCCTCCCGGGTGGGCAGGTAGACGGCCCGTCCGGTGCGCACCACCTCGGCGGCCGGGTAGTCGGTCTCCAGCAGCATCTCGGAGTACGGCGGCCCGTCGTCCGGGAGGTGGCCGTGGTGGCCGATCACCGTGAGCCGGTCGCCCTGAATGCCGAAGACCGCCAGTCCGTCCGGCATGAAGCCCGGCATGGAGAGCCCGGCCGTGACCCGCAGCACCTCGGCCGTGGACCGCGCCTCGGCCAGCGCCCGTCCCGCGTCCAGCAGGAACGCCTCGCGTGAGCGCCGCCAGTCGCCGGTGACCGGGGTCCGTGCCGCCGAGGTGCCGGGCTGGGGCGCGGCCACCTCCTGGACCGTGCCGACCAGCTCGAAGTCGCCGTTGACGATCCGCGGCCGGGAGCGGGAGCGGACGGTGCGCAGCACCTGCCCGCGTTCGTCCACGATGCGCAGCCGGGCCTCGGCGAGCGTCCCCTCGGAGACCGCGAGCTGCACGACGCCGTTGATCTCGGCGAAGTCGACGGGATGAAAACGGGAGCGCACCGCGGCCTCGGTGAGGACGGCCGGCTCGGCGGGAAGGCCCAGCAGCCGGGCCGCTTCGGCGTCGACGCTCACCCGGCCGGATGCGTTGTCCCAGCGCCACAGGCCGGTCGCGACGGCGGCCAGGAGGTCCTCGGTACGCATTGGCTCACTTTAGGCGGGTTTGACGTGGCCCGACCAGCATGCCGGGCGTGACCATCGTCGCAGCCCTGGGGCCCGCTTCCACGCCGGGCGGGCGCTGATGGGTATATGTCAACCAGCTCGCCGGGCCCGGGCGGTAACCTGGAGCGGTTATGCCACTCCTGGGGTGGTCTTTCGGGTGATCCACAAGGCGATCGATCGGGCGCGCGAGCCTGTTGTCTCCCCTTCCCGCCCGTCAGCTCCCCACCTCGACTCGCGACGACTTGGATGAGCGATGCATCGGTACCGGTCCCATAACTGCGGCGAGCTCCGAGCCGCGGACGTCGACACCGACGTCCGTCTCAGCGGCTGGCTGCACAATCGACGTGACCTGGGCGGCATCCTCTTCATCGATCTGCGCGACCACTACGGCCTCGTGCAGCTCGTCGCCCGTCCCGGCACGCCGGCCAACGAGGTCCTCGGCTCGCTGACCAAGGAGACCGTCGTCCGCGTCGACGGCAAGGTCAGCGCCCGTGGCGCGGACAACGTCAACCCCGACCTGCCGACCGGCGAGATCGAGATCGAGGTCACCGAGGTCGAGGTGCTCGGCGCCGCCGAGCAGATCCCGTTCACGATCAACGCCGAGGACGGGGTCAACGAGGAGAAGCGCCTGGAGTACCGCTTCCTCGACCTGCGCCGCGAGCGCATGCACCGCAACATCATGCTGCGCACGGCCGTGATCTCCGCGATCCGGCACAAGATGGTGGCCCTCGGCTTCAACGAGATGGCGACCCCGATCCTGTCCGCGACCTCCCCCGAGGGCGCCCGCGACTTCCTGGTCCCGTCCCGTCTGCACGCCGGCAAGTTCTACGCGCTGCCGCAGGCCCCGCAGCAGTTCAAGCAGCTGCTGATGATCGCCGGCTTCGACCGCTACTTCCAGATCGCGCCCTGCTTCCGCGACGAGGACGCCCGCGCGGACCGCTCGCCGGGCGAGTTCTACCAGCTCGACATCGAGATGAGCTTCGTCGAGCAGGAGGACGTCTTCCGGCCCGTCGAGAAGCTGATGACCGAGCTCTTCACCGAGTTCGGCGACGGCCGCACGGTCACCTCCCCCTTCCCGCGCATCCCGTTCCGCGAGGCGATGCTCAAGTACGGCTCCGACAAGCCGGACCTGCGCGCCGAGCTGGAACTGGTCGACGTCTCCGACGTCTTCGCGCAGTCCGGCTTCAAGGCGTTCGCCGGCAAGCACGTCCGCGCGCTGGCCGTGCCGGACACCGCCGACCAGCCGCGGAAGTTCTTCGACCAGCTGGGCGAGTTCGCCGTCGCGCAGGGCGCCAAGGGCCTCGCCTGGATCCGCGTCGGCGAGGAGAACGCGCTCGCCGGCCCGATCGCCAAGTTCCTCACCGACGACGACGTCAAGGCGCTGGTCACGGCCCTCGACCTCAAGCCCGGGCACGCCGTCTTCTTCGGCGCCGGCGACTTCGACGAGGTCTCCAAGATCATGGGCGCGGTGCGCGTCGAGGCCGCCAAGCGCGCCGGCCACTTCGTCGAGAACGAGTTCCGCTTCTGCTGGATCGTCGACTTCCCGATGTTCGAGCGCAACGCGGACACCGGCAAGATCGAGTTCTCCCACAACCCGTTCTCCATGCCGCAGGGCGGCCTGGAGGCGCTGCAGACCAAGGACCCGCTGGACATCCTCGCCTGGCAGTACGACATCGTCTGCAACGGCACCGAGCTGTCCTCCGGCGCGATCCGCAACCACGAGCCGGACGTCATGTACAAGGCGTTCGAGATCGCCGGTTACGACAAGGAGACCGTCGAGGCCGAGTTTGGCGGCATGCTCCGCGCCTTCAAGTTCGGTGCTCCGCCGCACGGCGGCATCGCCCCGGGCGTCGACCGGATCGTGATGCTGCTGGCCGACGAGCCCAACATCCGCGAGACCATCGCCTTCCCGCTCAACGGCAACGCCCAGGACCTGCTGATGGGCGCCCCGTCCGAGGTCGACGAGGCCCGCCTGAAGGAGCTGCACCTGAGCATCCGCACCGGCCCGGCGAAGCCGACGCCGTACAAGCCGACCAAGTAGCGCGGCAGACAGGGGCCCGGGATCGCCGTCGCGGTCCCGGGCCCTCGCGCGTTCCGCGAGCGGCACCTCCCTGGCCCTCAGTGCCTTGGGGACTCCGCCCAGCAGCCCCCACGACGAGGGCGCCCCCGGACCGGCCGGTCCAGGGGCGCCCTCGTGCTGTTCCAGGTGTGCGCGGTGGGCCTCAGCCCTCGTCGCCGCCGAACCGCTCCCGGTACGCTGCCAGGTCGTCCTCGGTGATCTTGGCGAAGAGCACCGGCGGCACCGTGAACGACGTCCCGGCGGGCACGGACGCCAGCGCCCTGGCCTCCTCCTGCGAGACCCACGTGGCGGTGTCGCCCGCCAGCGCGAACGCGCCCCGCATGGCCTTCGCCGACGCCGGGATGAACGGCTCGGAGACCACCGCGTAGAGGTGGATGAGGTTCATCGCGGTCCGCAGCGTCAGCGCCGCCGCGTCCTTGTCCGTCTTGATCTCCAGCCAGGGGGCCTTCTCCTCCAGGTAGGAGTTGCCCGCGCTCCACAGGGCGCGCAGCGAGGCCGCCGCCTTGCGGAACTGCAGTGCCTCCATGTGGCCCTCGTACTCCGCGAGCAGCCCGGCGATCTCCTCGCCCAGCTTCTGCTCGGCGGCCCCGGCCTCGGCGCCGGCCGGCACCTCGTCGCCGAACCGCTTCCGCGAGAACGAGAGCACACGGTTGACGAAGTTGCCGAGAGTGTCGGCCAGGTCCTTGTTGACCGAGGACGAGAACAGCTCCCAGGTGAAGGAGGTGTCGTCGGACTCCGGGGCGTGCGCCATCAGGAAGTAGCGCCAGTAGTCGGCCGGCAGCAGCTCCAGCGCCGCATCGGTGAAGATGCCGCGCCGCTGCGACGTGGAGAACTTCCCGCCGTAGTAGTTGAGCCAGTTGAACGCCTTGAGGAAGTCGACCTTCTTCCACGGCTCGCGGGTGCCCAGCTGGGTCGCCGGGAACATCACGCTGTGGAACGGGACGTTGTCCTTGGCCATGAACTCCGTGTAGCGGACGTCATCGGCCTCGTACCACCAGGACTTCCAGTCGCGCTCCTCCGGCGCCTGGTCCGCCCACTCCTTCGTCGAGCCGATGTACTCGATCGGGGCGTCGAACCACACATAGAAGACCTTGCCCTCGGCGGCCAGCTCCGGCCACACATCGGCCGGCACCGGTACGCCCCAGTCCAGGTCGCGGGTGATCGCCCGGTCCTGGAGGCCCTCGGTCAGCCACTTGTGCGCGATGGACGACGCCAGGGTCGGCCACTCCTTGCTGCCGTTGCCCTCCAGCCAGCCCTCGACCTCGTGCTGGAGCTTCGCCTGGAGCAGGAAGAGGTGCTTGGTCTCGCGCACCTCCAGATCACCACTGCCGCTGATCGCCGAGCGGGCGTCGATCAGGTCCGTCGGGTCCAGGACGCGGGTGCAGTTCTCGCACTGGTCGCCGCGGGCCTTGTCGTAGCCGCAGTGCGGGCAGGTGCCGACGATGTAGCGGTCGGGCAGGAAGCGGCCGTCGGCGTTGGAGTAGACCTGGCGGACGGCGCGCTCTTCGATGAAGCCGTTCTCGTGCAGCTTGCGCGCGAAGTGCTGGGTCAGCTCGACGTTCTCCCGCGACGAGCTCCGGCCGAAGTGGTCGAACTGCAAACCGAAGCCGTCGTAGATCGCCTTCTGCTTGTCGTGCTGCTCGGCGCAGAACGTGGCGACCGACTGTCCCGCGTCCTTCGCCGCCAGCTCGGCGGGCGTGCCGTGCTCGTCGGTCGCGCAGATGTAGAGGACGTCGTGACCGCGCTGCCGCAGGTACCGGGCGTACACATCGGCCGGGAGCATGGACCCCACCATGTTGCCCAGGTGCTTGATCCCGTTGATGTACGGAAGGGCGCTGGTGATGAGGTGTCGAGCCATTGCCGGCTGCTCCCAAGTCGCTACGGTGAGTGATGATTTGCTTTACGCAACGTCAATATCGTACTGGACGGGGTGGGTCACCCCACCCGAGTATTTTCGGGCCCCGGGACGGCCTGCGAGCGGCGGCTCGCCCCGCTCGTTTCACGTGAAACACGCCCTGCCCCTGCTCGTCCCTCACCCTGCGCCTGGCCTGCGCTTCCGCCCTGTTTCACGTGAAACCGTCACTGCGGGAAGGCGTGCGGGAAGCAGGCCGCGGCCGGACCCGATCGGTCCGGCCGCGGCCTGGAGGGGGGAGAGGCGAGGTGGCTCAGCTGTCCTTGAGGACCTTGGCGGCGCGGGCCTCGGCGAGCCACTCGGGGAACTCGACCATCAACTGCTGGTAGAGCTCGTCGTGGGAGAGGCCACGGGGGTCGCGGCCGGCGTGGAAGAAGCCGGCGTTGTCGACGGCGCGCTTCTCGGGGACGGTCAGGTTGTCGAGCTTGCGGAGGAAGTCGAAGCCCTTGGCCTCGGGGTCACCGAAGCCGATGAACTGCCAGAAGATCGGCAGGCCGGCCGCCTCGCACAGGGCCCGCTCGGCGGCCGGCTTGGATGTCGGAGCGCCGTCGGTCTGGAAGATGACGAAGGCGGGGTGGGCGGAGCCCGACTCCTTGTAGTGCTTGACGACGGCTTCGATGGCCCAGTGGTAGTTGGTGCGGCCCATGTGACCGAGGCTGGAGTGCAGCTCCTCGATGCGGCCCTCGTGGTGGGCGAGGTCCAGGTCGGCGGTGCCGTCCACATCGGTGGAGAAGAACACGACCGGGACGGTGGCCTTGTCGTCGAGGTGCGCGGAGAGGGCCAGGGCCTGCTCGGCGAGGTGCTGGACCGTGCCGTCCTTGTAGTAGTTGCGCATCGAGCCGGAGCGGTCGAGAACGAGGTAGACGGTGGCGCGCTGCTCGGTCAGCTGGTGCTTCTCCAGCGTGGCCCGTGCGGCCTCGTAGAGGGGGAGGAGGGCCGGGGCCGCGGCTGCGACCGGGTTGGTCGCGGGGGGAGCGGGCGCCTCGGCCGTCTCCGTGGCCTCGGCGACCGGAGCCGTGTCGGAGGCCGGGTTGTCGAATGCCTGGCTGACGAGGTCGGCGGCGCTGGAGGAGGTGGCCGGTTGGGTGCCGGCGGGGGCCTCGGCGTCGGGCTCCGCCGCGGTCTCGTCCTTGGCCGCGGGCCGGTCGGCGAGTCCCTGGGAGGCGGCCGGCTCGTCCTTCTCTTCCTTGCGCGTGTCCTCGTGGGCCCCCGCGCCCTGGTCCTTGGTGGTCTCCGCGCCCTCGTCGGCGGGCTTCGTGCCGGCGCTCTCGGCGGCGTCCTCGGGACGAGCCATGTCGGCGTCGGTCGTCGGGCCCGTCGCCTTGGGGGCGGGCGCGGGCTCGTCCCGTACCGGGGTCTCGACCCCTGCGGGCGCCTCCTCCTTCGCCGCGGGCTCCGGTGAGCGCTCAACCGGGCCGCCCTGTGCGGGCACCGAGGCCGTGGCCGGAGCCGGCGCGGGTGTCGGCTCGGCGGGCTCGACGGGTGCCGTGCGGGCGGCCGGGACCTCGGCTTCGGGGGCCGCGGTGGCCGGTGCCGGGGTGGCTTCCTCGCGAGCCTCCGGGATGGTTGCCGATTCCGGCTTGTCGGCGCTCTTCCGGGCCGCCTTGGAGCGACCGAAAGCGTTGCGCAGCAGACTCCGAATGCCCATCGGCTGACCTCTCTTGCGTGTGGTGGGTGCGGCGAATGTCCGTGAAGCGCGGACATGTCCCTGACCAGGACGGATACGTAAGAGTAGCGGTCGGCACCGGCTTGATCGTGGGAACCCGCGCCTCGCATGGTGGGCCATACGGGGGTGTTGGGCGGGGATCTGGTTTCGGGTGGCGCGTCGCCGGACCGGAAAGGGGCGGCCGGCCGGCGGAAATAGTGCACGCGGCCTTTACGGAAAAGCCCGATTGATCGCCGACAAAGAGGGCGGCGCGACCGTTTGTGTGGCGGATCTTGACCCCATACAGGGTGGGGAAGTTGCGTATGGGGTGACCGAAGTGGCCGATTGCGAAATTGTCGGGGATGTCGCTGCGGGGATGCGGTCCGGGGTCGCTTCTGTGTCAACTGGTGAGACACAGTGGCAAGTTCGGATCGGCGCGCAGGTGGCGGCAGTGCGCTGGGGGCAGCCCCCGAGCTGACGAGGGCGTCTTGTCGCCAGTTGTTCATCGGCGCTTCGTTTCACGTGAAACACCCGCGTGGTTCCGTCGGTTGTTACGGATCTCCCGGCCCTCCCCTGCACATCACGTGCAGGAAACGAACAGGCAAGAGCTCGGTAAGAAGCACGTCGCGCAGGTATCCGATTCACGGATGTGCCCGTCTTCTCCGGTGACCATTGTCCTGAGCCGCCCGTTGTGCCTCGGGGGGCGGCCGGTGAGAAGGCAAGAACCCTTTCGAGGGTGACGGGAGATGTGGGCGCATGGGGCTGACCAGTCAGTCGCTCGAAATCACGGTGATCGTGCTGGCGGTGGTCTGCGTCGCCGCGACGGTCTGGCTCTGGCCCCGGCTGGCGCGCAACGGGTGGCGCCACGTGCTGGGGAGGCTGGTGGCCATCATGGTCACCCAGGTGTCGATCGTGTCCGCGCTGGCGCTCGCCGTGAACGCGAACTTCGAGTTCTACGGCAACTGGGACGAGTTGCTGGGCAACAACGACCAGGCCCCGGCCTCGGTGAGCCAGGGTGACGGGCAGTACGCCACGGTCGGCAACATCAAGGGCGGACTGATCCAGCCCGCCGGCCCCCAGGGGCTCGACCGGGTGACCGGACTGCCGAAGGGCCCGGCCGACAAGGTGGGCAAGGTCGAATCCGTACGGATCATCGGCCGCCGTACCCGGGCCATCAACCCGGGCTTCGTGTATCTGCCGCCGCAGTACTTCCAGCAGCAGTTCCACCGGCAGCGGTTCCCCGTCATGGTCGTCATCAGCGGCTACCCGGGCGGCATCATGAACCTCGCACAGCATCTCCAGATCCCGCAGAACGCGGGCCGGTTGATCTCGCAGGGCACGATGCAGCCGACCGTGCTCGTGATGGTGCGGCCGACGATCGCGCCGCCGCGCGACACCGAGTGCGTGGACGTGCCGGGCGGCCCGCAGGCCGAGACGTTCTTCACCAAGGACCTGCCGGACGCCATGAAGTCGGCCTACCGGGTGGGCCATGACCCCAGCGCCTGGGGCGCGTTCGGATACTCGTCCGGCGGCACCTGCGCGCTCCAGCTGGCGATGCGCAACCCGAACGCGTACACCTCGGCGGTCTCGCTCTCCGGCGACTACTCGATCAAGGACGACCTCACCACCGGCAGCCTCTTCGGCCCCGGTCCGGCCGGTGCCCAGCGCCAGCGCGAGCACGATCTGCTGTGGCGGATGGAGAACCTGCCCGCGCCGCAGGTCTCCGCGCTGGTGGCCAGCAGCCGCCAGGGCGAGTCGGACTACGGCGACACCATGAAGTTCCTCCACGCGGCGAAGTCGCCGATGCGGGTCGACTCGATCATCCTGCCCCGCGGCAGCCACCAGTTCGGGACCTGGCGGCGGGAGGTCGTACCGGCTCTGGAGTGGCAGAGCCAGCAGCTGACCTTCCCGCAGGACACCGAGCCGAACAAGCCGGCGCCGGGGCCGGCGAAGGGCGCGTCCAAGGGGCAGGCGCCCGCCGGCGAGCGGTCCCACAAGCGGGTGGAGGCCGAGCGCCCTCAGGGGTGAGACGAGCGCCGTAGGGGCGGAAGCGCGGGGAAGGGGGCGCCGGATCGATCCGGTGCCCCCTTCGTCGTACGACCCCTCGGTGGGGACGCCGTTCCTGTCGCCGGCCGGCTTCGCCCGCGTCCGACGGGCCCGGCTCACGGCCGGTAGACCATCCCCGGTTCCGGCTTCGCCGGGGAGAGCAGCTGGGACACGGTGACGACCGTGTATCCGCGCTTCCTGAGCTCCTTGAGGATGCCGGGGACGGCCGGCACGGTGCCCTTGTAGATGTCGTGCAGCAGGATGATGCCGTCGCGCTCGGTCTGGTCGAGCACCCGCTTGGTGATCAGTGCCGAGTCGGTGGTCTGGTAGTCCTTGGCGGTCACGCTCCACAGGACCTGGGCCAGGCCGAGCTCCTTGCTGATCCGGGAGACCTCGCGGTCGGTCCGGCCCTGCGGCGGCCGCATCAGGGTGGGCGTCTTGCCGGTGATCCTGCGGACCTCGTCCTGGACGCGGGACAGCTCGCGCTTGACCTCGTCCGGCTTGATGTCCGTGAGGATCTGGTGGGACCAGGTGTGGTTGGCCAGCTCATGGCCCTCGGCGTCGATCCGCTTCACCTCGGCGGGCCGCTCGGCGATGTGGTTCTTGCCGAGCATGAAGAACGTGGCATGGGCCTTGTTCTCCTTGAGGATGTCCAGCAGCCGGTTGGTGTTCTCGCTCGGGCCCGCGTCGAAGGTCAGCGCCACGCACTTGGCCTTGCGGCAGTCGACGGCACCGCTGCCGGCCTTGGCCTCCTTGGTCTCGGCGTCCTTGGCCTTGACGGCGGCCGCCGGTGCGTCGGCCCGCGCGTCGGCCGGAGCGGTGACGTCGTACGAGGCGCAGCCGCTGAGCGCCAGGGCCAGGGAGGCGGCCGTCAGCAGCCCGGCGAGGGACGAGCGGCGGGCCGCGGAGATCTGCTTCGGCATCTGAGGTCTTTCCTGTCGCTGGGGGCTGGCTGCTGTGGCGTTCTCGGTGGTTCTTCCTCGGACCCCTTCGCTCGGGGTGCCGCCTGGGAGCGTCCGCGGCCGGGATTCCGGGCATGGCGAGGCGGACGCGGACCAGCTCATGGCCGGCGCGCCGACCGGCTGACGAACGGACTCCAGAGACTATACATATTGCGTACACACTGTGTGTATAGACGGGGGTGGGTATGCCGTGGGGCGGCGACAGCCCGATCGGGTGCACCCGGCGCGACACCCCGCCGCGCCCGCGGTGGACTGCTGCTGTGACCGCCCCGCCGGACGACTGCCTGGCCCGCAACGACTGGATCTGCGGCGACTACCTCAGCACCCGCCGCCAGATCCTGCTCGACGCGGTCGGCCAGCACGTGCAGCTGACGGTGGTCTCAGTCGGGCTCGGGCTGCTGATCGCCTTCCCGCTGGCCCTGCTGGCCCGCCGCCGGCGCTGGACGCGCGGGCCGGTGCTCGGCCTCACCACCGTCGTCTACACGATTCCGTCGCTGGCGATGTTCTCGCTGCTGCTGCCGGTCTACGGGCTCTCCGCCACCCTCGTCGTGGTCGGCCTCGCCCTCTACTCCCTCACCCTGCTGGTCCGGAACATCCTCGCCGGACTGGACGGCGTCCCGGCCGGCGCCAAGGAGGCCGCCCGCGGCATGGGCTACGGCCCGATGCGGCAACTGCTGACCGTGGAACTGCCGCTGGCGGTGCCCGCCGCCATGGCCGGCCTGCGCATCGCCACGGTCTCCGCGGTCGCCCTGACCACCGTCGGCGCGATCGTCGGGTACGGCGGACTGGGCAACCTCATCTACGCGGGCATGAACGCCTACTTCAAGGCGCAGGTACTGACCGCGTCCGTGCTCTGCGTGCTCATCGCGGTCGCGTTCGACCTGCTGCTGCTCGGCGTGGAACGGCTGCTCACCCCCTGGCGGCGGGCGGGGCGGAGCCCTCGGCGGGCCCGCCGGAGCAGACCGCTCGCCGCCTCCGGACGGCGGACATGAGCACCCTCACCGCGGTCTGGGCCTGGCTGACCACCGCCGCCAACTGGTCCGGCGAGAACGGCATCTGGCACCGGCTCGCCCAGCACGCCACGCTCACCTTCGCCTGCCTGGTCCTCAGCGCCCTCATCGCCCTGCCGATCGCGCTCACCCTGGGACACCTGGGCCGCGGTGGCGCGCTCGCGGTCAACCTGGCCAACGTCGGCCGCGCGGTGCCGACCTTCGCGGTCCTCGTCCTGCTCCTGCTGACCCCGATCGGGCGGCACGGCCAGTGGCCGACGGTCATCGCGCTGGTGCTGTTCGCCGTGCCGCCACTGCTGACCAACGCCTACGTCGGCATGCGCGAGGTGGACCAGGACGTGGTCCGGGCCGCGCGGGGCATGGGGATGACCGGGGCGCAGCTGGTGTGGCGGGTGGAGGCGCCGCTCGCCCTGCCGCTGGTGCTGACCGGGGTGCGGATCGCCGCCGTGCAGCTCGTCGCCACCGCCACACTGGCCGCACTGGTGGGCGGGGGCGGACTCGGCCGCATCATCACCGCCGGCTTCAACCTCGCCAGCACCCCGCAGGTGGTGGCCGGCGCGGTGGTGGTCGCGGTGTTCGCACTGCTGATGGAGGCGCTGTTCGAGCTGGTGCAGCGGTTCGCGCCGGCCCGGGCGCGCGGGCGGCACCGGTGAGGGCGCTCCGCACGGCTCCGCTGCGCGCGGTCCGTGGCACGCCGGGCGCACTCGCCGTCCTGGCCGCGCTGGCCGGCCTCGTCTCCTGTGCCGGCGGGCCGTCGCTGGAGCACCGCGGCGCGGTCACCGCCTCGCCCGGCGACCGCCGCGACCTCGCCATCGGCTCGGCCGGCTTCGCCGAGAGCGAGCTGCTCGCCCAGATGTACGCGGCGCTGCTCCGCCAGGCCGGCTACCGCACCCGTGTGCTCACCGTCGGCAACCGCGAGCTGTACGAACCCGCGCTGGAGGCCGGCCAGATCGACGTCGTCCCGGAATACGCGGCCACCTTCGCGGACTGGCTCAACGCCAAGGAGCGCGGCCCCGAGGCCGCCCCGGTCGCCTCCCCCGACCTGACCACCACCATGGCAGCACTGCGCCGGCTCGCCGCTCCGCGCGGCCTGAGCGTGCTGCCGGCGGGCCGGGCCGTCGACCAGAACGCCTTCGCGGTGCGCGCCTTCTACGCCGCCGAACACCGGCTGCGCACCCTCAGCGACCTCGGCCGCGCCAGGCTCCCGGTGCGGCTGGCGGCGGGCGACGAGTGCGTCCAGCGGCCGTTCTGCGCACCGGGGCTGCGGAAGACGTACGGCATCGACATCACCGCCGTGGACCCCAAGGGCGTCGGCACCACGCCCGCGAAACAGGCCGTCCAGAACGGCCAGGACCAGATGGTGCTGACCACCAGCACGGACGCCACGCTCGACCAGTTCGGACTGGTTGTCCTCGCTGACGACCGGAAACTTCAGAACGCCGACTACGTCGTCCCCGTCGTCAACCGCGCCAGGGCCGGCGGCGTCCGCCCGGCCGCCGCGCTGGACCGTCTCAACCGCGTTCTGACCACCGAAGACCTGGCCCATCTCAACGAACAGGTCGACAGCTGGCGCCGACTCGCCTCGGACGTGGCCCACAACTACCTTGTGTCCAAAGGTCTGTTGAAGAAGAGCTGACGACGCCCGAGCGACGTTTCACGTGAAACACCGTTCCCTCGACGTCGTTTCACGTGAAACACCACGCCCGCTCCGTGCCCCGCCTCACTCCGTCGGGACCGAATCCACCTCCGGCCGCCCCCGCGACACGCCCCGCTGCTCCGGCGCGATGGTGCGACGCAGCGCCTCGTGCAAGGCCGTCGGGGTCAGCACGCCCAGAAACCGCCGGCCGTCCAGGACCGCGATCCAGCCGGCGTCGTGCTTGAGCATCTCGCTGAACGCCGCCTTGAGGGTCCCGGCCGCCGGGATCCACGCCTCCATCCGCCGGGCGTGGTCGGCGACGGTCCCTCCTGCGCCCGCCAGGCTTTCGGTGCCAACCCAGCCGTGCAGCGCCCCGTCGGCGTCCAGTACCACCGCCCAGCGCGCGCCCTCGGCCCGCAGGCGGGACACCGCGTCCGCGGCCGGCTCGGCGAGCCGGGCGAACGGCGGACGCTCCAGGTCCTCGCGGTCGATGGGGGTGACCGAGAGTTGCTTCAACGCCCGGTCCGCGCCCACGAATTCGGCGACATAGGGGGTGGCGGGAGCGCCGAGCACCCGCGCCGGGGTGTCGAACTGCTCGATCCGGCCGGCACCGTAGACCGCGATCCGGTCGCCGAGCCGGATGGCCTCCTCGATGTCGTGGGTGACCAGCAGCACCGTCTTGTGCATGGTGGCCTGGAGCCGCAGGAACTCCGTCTGGAGGCGGTCCCGGACGACCGGGTCGACGGCACCGAACGGCTCGTCCATCAGCAGCACCGGCGGATCGGCCGCCAGCGCCCGGGCCACCCCGACCCGCTGGCGTTGCCCGCCGGACAACTGGTCGGGATAGCGCGAGCCGTAGACGCCGGGGTCCAGGCCGACCAGGTCCAGGAGTTCGGCGGCCCGCTCGCGTGCCCTGGCCTTCTTCCAGCCGGTCAGGAACGGCACGGTCGCGGTGTTGTCGAGGACGGTGCGGTGGGGGAAGAGGCCGGTCTGCTGGATGACATAGCCGATCCGGCGGCGGAGCCGGACCGGGTCGACGCCGGAGACATCCGCGCCGTCGACGAGGATCCGGCCGCTGGTGGGGTCGATGAGCCGGTTCACCATCATCATGGTCGTCGTCTTGCCGCACCCGGACGGTCCGACGAGGGTGACCAGCTCGCCCTCGTCGACCTCGAAGGACAGGTCGTCGACGGCGGTGGTCCCGTCGGGGTAGCGCTTGGTGACCGACTCGAACCGGATCATTGCGCCATTGAATCCCGCGGCCCCGCACCGGTCCCGTCATGCGGGCAATCGAGTGGGCGAAGTGAACGGCTACGGGGGCCGTACGAGTTGCTTCCGGGGCACCTCCTCCCGTCCTGCCGCGCCGGGCCCGACCGCCGTGCTTACGATCCACCCGGCCGCCTCCTCGAAAGGGTGGAAGGAAACGCCACATGAGAGCCGTAGCAGTCAACGCCTTCGGTGCGGACCCGCAGCTCATGGAGCTGCCGCAGCCTGAACCGGGGCCCGGCGAGGTCCTGGTGCGGCTGGCCGCCGCCGGGCTCAACCCCGTGGACTGGAAGCTCGCCGACGGCGCGTTCGGGGATGCCGTCCGGGCGTCCTTCCCCCTGGTTCTGGGCACGGACGGGGCGGGCGAGGTGGTCGCGGTCGGCAGCGGTATCCGGCGGTTCACCGTGGGCGACCCGGTGTTCGGCCAGTTCCAGCTCCCGGAGCGGGGCGGTGGTTCGTACGCCGAGTTCGCCGTGGCCCGGGAGGACGCCATCGCGCTGGCCGCCCGCAGCGTCACCTATGCGACCTCCGCTGCTGTGCCCACGGCCGGGATGACCGCGTACAACCTGGTGGAGGAGACCCGGATCGGCGAGGGCCGGCGGGTGCTGATCGTCGGCGCGACCGGCGGGGTCGGCACCTTCGTCACCCAGCTCGCGGCCGGCCGCGGTGCCGAGGTGATCGCCACCGCCCGCCCGTCCAAGGCGGAGTTGATGCGCACGCTGGGCGCCGCGGAGACCGTCGATCACACCGCGGGCCCGATCGCCGACCAGGTGCTGGCCGCCCACCCGGACGGGGTGGACGTGCTGATCGACATGGTCAGCGACGCCAAGGCGTTCGTCGAGCTGACCCGGACCGTACGGGACGGCGGGGTGGCGGTCTCGTTGATCGGCTCGGCCGATGCCGATGTGCTCACCGAGCACAATCTGCGCGGCTTCAACTTCGTCAACCGCCCCTCCCCGCAGCTTCTGGAGATCCTCGCGGGGCACCTCGACGCGGGCCGTCTCACCGTCCTCGTGGGCCTCGAAGTCCCGCTGGAGGAGGCCCCGGAGGCCCTGGCGGCCAGCCGCACCGGGCGGGCGCAGGGGAAGACCGTCCTGGCGATCTGAACACGGCCCGCCTCGGCCACCGGGCGGGCCGTTGCCATGGGAGCCGCCGACCCGGTCTGCGCGCCCGCCGGGTCCGCTCCGTCCGCTACCGGCGCGGCCGGCCGTCGGCGGCGCGGTACCGACGGCCCGAGGGGGTCCGGCGGCGCAGGCTGGCGGCGGCGCGCGGAACCGTCGCGGCGAGGGCGGCGGTGGCCGCCGCGGTGCCGATCGCCGTCCACATACCGGCGCGCAAGGGGGCGGTCAGGGCGGCCGTGTAGGCGTCGGCGGCCGGACGGGGCACCGCGGCGGGCAGCGCGTCCAGGAGCCGGCCGCGCAGCAACGCCAGCGCCGCCGCCAGGAGGGCGCAGGCCACCGCGCAGCCGGCCGCGGTGCGGATCAGCGCCGGCCGCCGGCGCCGGCTCAGCAGCAGGCCGCCCAGGAGGCAGAGCGCGGAGGCGGGCGGCAGCAGCAGCGCTCCACGGCGCGCGGCCCGGAAGCCGGCCCGGAGCCGGGGCACCTCGGGGGATTTCAGCAGGACGATCGAGACGCCGGTGGGCGGCACCTTGCGGACGATGTCGAGGCCCAGCCCGTTACCGGACAACTGCTGCCGGACCCGCTCGATGACCGGCGAGAGGTCGAGGGTGACGGGGGCGTTGCCGGACGCCGCCAGCGTGCCGTCCAGGGCCCGGTGGGCGGTGCGGTGCACCCCCGTCCAGACCGTGGGGAAGGTCCGGCCGGTGACGACCTCACGGACCTGTTTGCCGACGAACTCGCGGATGCCGCGGGTGAACTTCCGCCGCAGCGCGGGCCGTTCGGCGGGGGGAACCGCCTTGAGCAGGCCGTCGAGCCGGACATGGGGCATCACGCCGTTGGTGACGTCGTCGACGATGGCGTTCTGGACGGCGGGGTCCCGGGCGAGCGGGGCGACGGCGGTCACATAGCGGTCGGTGTCGGTGAGTTCGGTGCGGGCCCAGACGGCGGCCAGACTCAGCGGCAGCAGTAGCGTTCCGAGCACCAGCAGTGCCGCACCGGCCGGCGAGCGGCCGCGGCGCGTTCGCCGGGGCGGGCAGCGCGCCGGCGCCGGCCGGCCGTCGGCGCGTGCGGGTGCACTCGCTGACATGCGTCCCGGTCCCTCCTGAAAGCGGCGATGGCTGCCATGCTCCAGGCAAGTCGGTACGGCGGCCGGCCGCGAGCGGGGCCGGTGCCAATGGGTGACCGGCGGCCCGGCGGTGGGCGGTCAGTGGCGGTGCGGGCCCGGACGGTGCACGGGGCCGTGGGAGTCGTCGCAGTGGCCGCCGGAGGGCTGCTCGGGACCGGGGCCGGGGCCCAGCGTCAGCAACTCGTCCTCGTCCTGTTCGCCGAGGTGGTCGACCTGGAGGGTGGCATGGGTGATGCCGTACTCGCCGCGCAGCAGCTTCTGGAGGTTGCGGCGGACCTTGTGGCAGTCGCCGCCCGGCGCGACCAGGATGTGCGCGGACAGCGCGGGCTGCCCCGAGGTGATCTGCCAGATGTGCAGGTCGTGCACCTCGACGACCTGGTCGGCGGCGACGAGGTGGTCGCCCAGCGCGTCCGGGTCGATCCCGGCCGGGGCGGCCTCCATGAAGATCCGCCCCGATTCCCGCACCAGCCCCGTACCTGCCTTCAGCATCAGCGCGACGACGACGAGCGAGGCGATCGCGTCGGCCCGTTCGAAGCCCGTGGTCAGCACGACGAGACCGGAGATCGCGGTGGCGATGAAGCCGAACAGATCGGTGAGGATGTGCTGGTAGGCGCCCTCGATGTTCAGGCTGGAGCGGTTCGCCTTCGACAGGAACCAGGTGCAGATCAGATTGATCACGACACCGGACAGCGCGGTGATCACCACCAGCCCGCCGGTGACCGCGGGCGGGGAGATCAGCCGCTGCACCGCCTCATAGGCCAGCCAGACGGAGAGCACGAGCAGCGTGATGCCGTTGGCCTGTGCGGAGAGGATCTCGGCGCGCTTGAGGCCGTAGGTGTAGCCGCCCCGCGCGGGCTTCGCGGCCAGCCGCATCGCGACCAGGGCCAGCACGATCGAGACCGCGTCGGTGAGCATATGGGCGGCGTCCGAGATCAGCGCCAGCGACTGGGCCAGGACACCGATGACGACCTCGACCGCCATGTAGGCGGTGAGCAGGATGAGCGCGGCCCGCAGCCAGCGCCGGTCGGCGTCCGGGGACACGGCATGGGTGTGGTTGTGCGCATGGCTGTGCCCACTGTGGGCGTGCTCGGTCATGGGCGCGCTCCTTTCCGGCTCCACCTTGCTCCTCGCAGCGAAGCAAACCGCACTTCGGCAAAAGATCCAAAGGCTGCACCGGTGACCGTTGTCATTACCGTCCAACGGGCTATCGTGCCTGGTCAGAGCGGTGCGGGTGGAAAGCGCGTGCGGACCGGGCCGGCGCGGCCGGCCGGGCGCCCACCCGTCGTTTCACGTGAAACGACGGGTTTCACGTGAAAGAGGAACGGGGCGGGGTGCACCGGGACGTGCCGGGGTGCGCGGCCCTCCCCGGGAGCCGGGGCCGCACGGCCGGTCAGTAGAGTTCGGCACCCGTCCCCCGGACGCTCCCGACCTCCGTTTCTTCCCCTTCGCGCCCCGAGGTGCCCGCCGTGACTGCCCCGCTTCCGCTCTCCGTCGTAGGTATCGGAGCCGACGGCTGGGACGGTCTGTCGCCGGCCGCGCGGCGGGAGCTGGGCGCGGCCGAGGTGCTGATCGGCGGGGCACGGCAGCTGGCGCTGCTGCCCGCGGAGTGCGTGGGCGAACGGGTGCCGTGGCCCTCGCCGCTGCGGCCGGCCGTGCCCGGGCTCCTCGCCGCGCACGCCGGGCGGCGGGTCTGTGTGCTGGCCAGCGGGGACCCGATGTTCTACGGGATCGGGCGGACGCTGACCGAGGTGATGGCGGCGGACGCCGCGGTGCGGCAGCCGCTGCGGGTGGTGCCGCATCCGTCCTCCGTGGCGTACGCCTGCGCCCGGCTGGGCTGGGCCGTGGAGGACACCGAGGTCGTCACTCTGGTCGGGCGGCCCGCGGAGAACCTGGTGCGGGCGCTGTACGACGGGGGGCGGGTGCTGGTGCTGTCGGCCGGCGCCGGGACGCCCGCCGAGGTGGCGGGGCTGTTGCGGGACCGCGGCTTCGGGCCGAGCCGGATGCGGGTACTGGAACAACTCGGCGGCGTACGCGAGCGGATCGCCGAGGGCACCGCGGCGGGCTGGGACGTGCCGGCCGGCGACCCGCTCAACGTGATCGCGCTGGACTGCGTGCGGGCGCCGGACGCACCCCGGCTGCCGCTCGTGCCCGGCCTCCCCGACGACGCCTACGAACACGACGGTCAGCTGACCAAGCGTCATGTCCGGGCCGCCACGCTGGCCGCGCTGGCTCCCGGGCCCGGCGAACTCCTCTGGGACATCGGCGGCGGCTCCGGCTCCATCGCCGTCGAATGGCTGCGCGCGCACCGCAGTTGCCGGGCGGTCAGCGTCGAACGGGACGCCGTGCGGGCGGCCCGGATCGGCCGCAACGCGCGGGCGCTCGGCGTGCCGGCGCTGCGCGTGGTGCACGGTGCCGCGCCCGCCGCACTGGCCGGACTGCCCACGCCGGACGCGGTGTTCATCGGCGGCGGCCTGACCGCCCCCGGGCTGCTGGACGCCTGCTGGGACGCGCTGCCCCCGGGCGGCCGGCTCGTCGCGAACACCGTGACGCTGGAGTCGGAGGCGCTGCTGACCGAGTGGTACCGGTGCCACGGCGGCGAGTTGGTGCGGCTCGCGGTCGCCCACGCGGTGCCGGTCGGCGGCTTCACGGGCTGGCGGCAGGCCATGCCCGTCACCCAGTGGTCGGCGGTGAAGCCCGCACGCCCCGGCCCGCAGGAGGCCGCCGCGCCGGCCCGCTCCCAGGACCCCTCGCAACCCCTCCCAGGAGACCGACAGCCATGACCGTCTACTTCATCGGCGCGGGCCCCGGCGCCGCCGACCTGATCACCCTGCGCGGCGCCCGCACCCTCGCCGCCTGCGGGGTCTGCCTCTACGCGGGCAGCCTGGTGCCGCGGGAACTGCTCGCCGAGTGCCCGCCGGGGGCCCGGCTGGTCGACACCGCGCAGCTGGACCTCGACGCGATCACGGCGGAGCTGGTCCGGGCCCACGAGGAGGGCCAGGACGTCGCCCGGCTGCACTCCGGCGACCCGTCCGTCTTCAGCGCGGTGGCCGAGCAGATGCGCCGTCTGGACGCGGCGGGGGTGCCGTACGAGGTCGTGCCCGGCGTGCCCGCGTTCGCCGCGGCGGCGGCCGCCCTCAAGCGCGAACTGACGGTGCCCACCGTCGGCCAGACCGTCGTCCTCACCCGTGTCGCGCAGCGCGCCACGCCGATGCCCGAGGGCGAGGACCTGGCCACCCTGGGCCGCAGCGGCGCGCTGCTGGTGCTGCACCTCGCCGCGATGTACGTGGACCGGATCGTGGACGAACTGCTGCCCCACTACGGCGCCGACTGCCCGGCCGCGGTCGTGGCGATGGCCTCCCGCCCCGATGAACTCGTCCTGCGCGGCACGCTCGGCGACATCGCCGGCCAGGTGAAGGCCGCGGGCGTGGTGCGGACCGCGGTGATCATGGTCGGCCGCACGCTGGGTGCCGAGCAGTTCCGCGACAGCCACCTCTACTCGCCGGAGCGCGAGCGGCCGCACGCGCCCTGCGACGGCGCTGCCTGAGGGGCCGTCAAGGTCGGCGTGCACCGGGCCTGTCCGGCTGAATTGTATGACCGCATCGGGGTGAAAGTCCGTTTTTCCGACCTCGGAGGCCGGTAAGGAAGCTGCGACACACATGGGGGGCCGACGCAAAGGAGCACGCCAGGATGCGTACCAGAATGGCCGCCACCGCGGTGGTCGCCGCGACCGTGCTGACCCTCACCGGCAGCACGGTCGCCAACGCCAGCGGCAGGGACAACCCGCGCCGCTCGAAGGACAGCCCCATCAAGATGGCCGCCTGTGCCCTGGGCAGCGCGCTGGGCGCGCTGACCGGCGGGGACGACAGCTGCCTGCGCGAGCGGATGGAGCGCGCTCGCAGGGAGGCACGTCGCGAGGCGATGGAGCGCGAGGGCCTTTCCGATCACCGGAGGTCCTACCAGCGTGCGGACAGCTCGGAGGAGATGGGGCGCGCGGACGACATGGGCCGGCAGGACGAGATGGGGCGCGAGGAGGGGATGAGCCGCGGCGAGTATCTGCCGCGGATGTGACGACGGGTGGCACGGCAGGGCGTCGGATCCCGGCTGTTCGGCGGGGCGCGTTTCACGTGAAACATCCGACGCCGGTCGCGCCAGGGCCTGTCGTCACACTCCCGTCGTCCGTCGGAAGGGCGTGCAGAGCGCCGAACGCCAGGCGGGAGCCCGACGACAGGCCACAGACCACAGACACAGGCCCTAGGGCGCTTCTGACGGATCTCCGCGGCGTCGCGGCGCCTGGCACGCACTCTCGCGGCGTTGCTGAAATGTCCCCGTAGCTCCGCTATGAAGACCTTCCGGCGCCTTGCGAGAGCACGCACCAGGCGCCGCTCCTTCCTCCACGGAGATCCGTCAGAAGCGCCCTAGCCCGCCGGCCCCCGTGGCTCTGCCCGCCCCACCACCAGTCCCGCCCGGTCGATGCAGATGACGTCGACCGCGACCGGAGCTCCTCGGAGCACGGCCAGCGAGGCATCCCGGGCCGTGACCGCCACCAGGTCGCCGAGCGGAACGCCGGCCGCCGCGCACAACTGGAGCGCGGCGAGGCCGGTGTTCGCCTCGGCCACCGCCTGTGCCAGCGCCTCGCCGGCGCCGCCCTGCCGGGCCAGCTCGGCCAGGAAGCCCTTGTCCACCTGGGACCGTGCCGAGTGCAGGTCCAGGTGTCCGGCCGCCAGTTTGGACAGCTTGGCGAAACCGCCGCAGATCGTCAGCCGGTCGACGGGATGGCGGCGGATGTACTTGAGGACCGCCCCCGCGAAGTCCCCCATGTCCAGCAGTGCGTCCTCGGGCAGGTGGTGCAGCGCGACGACGACCTTCTCCGACGTCGAGCCCGTGCATCCCGCGACATGTCGCCGGCCGGCGGCGCGCGCCACGTCCACCCCGCGCCGGATCGAGTCGATCCACGCCGAGCAGGAGTACGGCACCACGATCCCGGTCGTCCCCAGGATCGACAGTCCGCCCAGGATGCCGAGGCGCGGATTCCAGGTGCTGCGCGCGATCTCCTCGCCGTGATCGACCGAGATCTCGACCTCGACGTCCGCGGTCGCCCCGTCGCCCCCGTGTGCCTGCGCGACGCGCGTCAGATGCTCCCGGATCATCTGCCGCGGGACGGGGTTGATGGCCGGCTCGCCGACGTCCAGCGGCAGTCCGGGGCGGGTGACCGTGCCCACGCCGGGCCCCGCCCTGAACACCACTCCGCTCCCGGTCGGCAGCGCCCGTACCGTGGCCCGGACCAGCGCCCCGTGTGTCACGTCGGGATCGTCGCCGGCGTCCTTCACCACCCCGGCCATGGCGGTGGCCGGTCCCGCGCCGGCAGTGGTCAGTTCCTCCACCGCGAGCGCGAAGGACGGCGTCTGCCCCTTCGGCAGCGTGATCGTCACCGGGTCCGGGAACTCCCCGCGCAGCAGCGCCGTGTACGCGGCGGTGCCGGCCGCCGTGGCACAGGCGCCGGTCGTCCACCCGTGCCGCAGCCCGGTGTGCGCGAGCTGGGCGCTCCGCCCTCCCGTACCCTTCGGTTGCGCTTCACCCACGGAGGAACCCGCCGCTCATGCCGTCGTCACCCGTCCACGACCCCGTCCGCCATGTACTGGTCCTCGGCGGCACCACGGAGGCCCGCCGGCTGGCCGCGGCCCTGGCCGAGGAGCCCGGGGTGCGGGTGACGTCCTCGCTGGCCGGCCGGGTGGCGGCGCCGCGGCTGCCCGCGGGGGAGGTGCGCATCGGCGGGTTCGGCGGCCCCGGGGGCCTCGCCCGCTGGCTGCGCGAGCACGCGGTGGACGCGCTCATCGACGCCACCCATCCTTTCGCCGGGACGATCAGTTTCCACGCGGCCCAGGCCGCCGCCACCGCCCATGTTCCCCTGCTGGCCCTCCGCCGGCCCGGCTGGGTCGCACGACCCGGTGACGTCTGGCACCCGGTCCCCTCGCTCGACGCGGCCGCCGCGGCCCTGCCCGCCCTCGGCAGCCGGGTCTTCCTCACCACCGGCCGGATGGGCCTGGCCCACTTCGCCCACCTCACGGACCTGTGGTTCCTGGTCCGCTCGGTGGACGCCCCCGAGCCCCCGCACCCGCCCCGGATGACCACCGTCCTGGACCGCGGCCCGTTCACCCTCGACGGCGAACGGGAACTGCTGCGCCGCCACCGCATCGACGTCCTGGTGACCAAGGACAGCGGCGCCGCGGCGACCGCCCCCAAGCTGGCCGCCGCGCGGGAGGCCGGGGTGCCGGTGGTGGTCGTCCAGCGGCCGCCGGTCCCCGAGGGCGTCCCGGTGGCCGACGAGCCGGGCGCGGCCGTGGACTGGGTGCGGGCGCTCCTCGGCTGACGCCGCGCGAGCGGTCAGCGTTCCGGGTACCTCCGCGGTGTCCAGACCGTCTCCGTGCCGTCGTCGCGCCGCACCCGCCGGGTCAGCGACGAGCCGACGAGCAGGATCGTGCGCATGTCGACCTGGGCGGGATCGAGGTCGATGAGCGGGACGGTGCGCAGCGACTCCTCGGGGCCGCCGATGTCGCGGGCGAGCATGACCGGGGTGTCCGGTGCGCGGTGCTCCAGGAGGACGTCCCGGGCCTTGCCGACCTGCCAGGTGCGGCTGCGGGAACCGGGGTTGTAGAGCGCCAGCGCCAGGTCGGCGGAGGCCGCCGCGCGCAGCCGCTCGGCGATCACCTCCCAGGGCTTGAGCCGGTCGGAGAGCGAGATCACCGCATAGTCGTGGCCCAGCGGCGCACCGGCCCGCGCGGCGGCGGCGTTGGCGGCCGTGACGCCCGGCAGGACGCGTACCGGCACGGCCCGGTAGGGCTCCTCCGACGCCACTTCGAGGACCGCGGTGGCCATGGCGAAGATGCCGGGGTCACCGCCGGAGACCACGGCGACCCGGCGGCCGCGGCGCGCCAACTCCAGGGCGAACTCGGCGCGTTCGGACTCGACCTTGTTGTCCGAGGGGTGCCGGCGCTGGCCCGGGCGCACCGGGACGCGGTCCAGGTACGTGGTATAGCCGACGAGGTCGTCGGCGGCGGCCAGGGCGCCGCGGGACTCCGGGGTGAGCCAGCGCGGACCGGCCGGCCCGGTGCCGACCACGACCACCTCACCGCGCTCGTCGGCGGCCGGCTCCGGCTCCCCGGCGGAGGAGGCGATGCGGCTCGGCACGACCGCGACGGAGAAGTACGGAACGGTGTCGGCGTCGACGTCGGCCAGCGCGCCGGTGCGCTCCCCGGCCATGGTGGCGCGCTCGACATAGCGGGCCTCCGCCATCCGGCCGGAGCGCTCCAGGGCCCGGCGGACGCTGGGGAAGGTGCGACCCAGCTTCATCACGACCGCGGAGTCGGCGGCGCTCAGACGCGCCGTCAGCTCCTCCTCGGGCAGGGTGCCGGGGAGGACCGTCAGCACCTCGTCGGCCTCGGTGAGCGGGGTGCCCAGGCGGGCCGCGGCGGCGCTGACGGAGGTGACGCCGGGCACGACCTCGGTCGGGTAGCGGTGCGCCAGCCGCTTGTGCATGTGCTGGTAGGAGCCGTAGAAGAACGGATCGCCCTCGGAGATCACCGCGACGGTGCGGCCGGCGTCGAGATGGGCGGCTAGCCGCGCCGCCGCCGCCTCGTAGAACTCGTCGAGAGCCCCGCGGTAGCCGCCGGGGTGGTCGGTCGACTCGGTGGTGACCGGGTAGACGAGGGCTTCCTCGATGTGGTCCGGGCGGATGTGCCCGGCGGCGATGGACCGCGCGATGGAGCGTCCGTGCCGGGCGCTGTGGTACGCCACCACATCGGCCCCGGCGATGATCTCCACCGCCCGCACGGTCATCAGGGACGGGTCGCCGGGGCCCAGGCCGACGCCGTAGAGGCGGCCGGTGGAACGCTCAGGGGAGGGCGCGGCCGGCTGGTCCGCCGCACCGCTGCTGGCCTGCTGCTCGCTCACGCTCACTCTTCCTCGCTCGCCAGGGCGTTGATCGCGGCCGCGGCCATGGCACTGCCGCCGCGCCGCCCGCGCACCACGATGTGGTCCAGCTTCGCCGGGTGGTCGATCAGCGCGTCCTTGGACTCGGCCGCGCCTATGAAACCGACGGGGATACCGAGGACCGCGGCAGGGCGCGGCGCGCCTTCCTCGATCATTTCCAGGAACCGGAAGAGCGCGGTGGGGGCGTTGCCGAAGGCGACCACGGCGCCCTCCATGCGATCCCGCCACAGTTCGAGGGCGGCGGCGCTGCGGGTGGTGCCCAGCCGCGCGGCCAGCTCCGGGACGGACGGGTCGCCGAGGGTGCACAGCACCTCGTTGTCGGCGGGCAGCCGCTTCCGGGTCACTCCGCTGGCCACCATGGTGGCGTCGCACAGGATCGGCGCACCGGCGCGCAGCGCGGCGCGGGCACTGGCCACCACCCCCGGGGTGAAGGCGAGGTCGCGGACGAGGTCGACCATGCCGCAGGCGTGGATCATACGGACCGCGACCCGGCTGACGTCGGCGGGCAGGCCCGAGAGGTCCGCCTCGGCGCGGATGGTGGCGAAGGACTGGCGGTAGATCGCCGCCCCGTCCTTTTCGTAGTCGAACGCGGTCACTGGGGCCTCGGGTTGGTGGGTTGAGGGGTGGAAGGAGAAGCAGAGGGGGCAGACGGCGGAGCACCGGGCGGGGGCAATGTTTCACGTGAAACCGGCGCCGGTGAGGCCGTTTCACGTGAAACGGCGGCCAGTTGAGATGTTTCACGTGAAACCGTCGGTGGCGGCGGGGAGTTGGGGCCCACCGCGGTGGTGCGGTAGCCCTCGGGCGTCGCCAGCGCATCGACCCAGGCGCCGTGCGGATGGCCGCAGCGCCGTTCGCAGCCCGACCAGTGGACGGGCAGCCTGGCGGGCACTGCGGAGCCGTCCGCCGGGACGGGCCGGCCCACGGAGAGCGCGGCCGCCGCCTCGCTCCGCACGTCCCTGCGGGACTTGGCGCAGCCGGGCAGGCCCGTGCAGGCGGTGACCCGGCGCCAGGGGGAGTCGGGGTCGGTGACCAGTCCGGCGGCGGCGAGGTCGGTCAGCCGCCGGGCGGCCAGGGCGGCGGGCAGGCCGGGGACGACGATGCCGCGCCAGGGCGTGAGGCGCAGCGTGCCGCAACCGTCGTCGTCGGCGATCCCGGCCAGCAACCGCCATTGGGCCACCGACAGACGGCCGAGCGGCGCGAGGACCACGACGGCGCGGCGGCCGTCGGGTCCGTCGACCGCACCGGGGGCGGTGGCATCGGCGTACGGCACGGCCGGCCGCGGGCCGGCGGCGTCCGCGTACTCCGCGGCGATGCCCGCGGTCCGCAGCGCGCGCTGCACCTCCCGGGCGGTCAGCGGCCGCGCTGCGGGCAGTTCGCGGACCCGCCAGGCGCCGTCGCCGCGCTCCGCGGCGGCGGCCAGGAAGACCTCCGCGGCCGTCAGCGCCGCCCGCGGGACGTCGTCCGCCGCGATCCGCAGCACCGCCCGCTCGTCGCCGACCCGCAGCAGCGCCCCGTACCCGGACGCGGTGTCCGGCGGATACGCGGTGTCCGCCGGGGCCCGCCGGCCGGATTCTGCGAGCAAGGTCACATCGCCGCCCAGGTCCGCCACATCGCCCCGTCCGTCGTCCAGGACGAACAGGAAACGGCCCGAGAGCGCCGTCGCCGGCTCGCTCGCGCACAGCAGTGCGTCCAGGCTCCGGGCCCACAACCGCACGTCGGAGGGGGTGTGCCGGTCCAGTCCGGCCAGCGGTGAGGCCAGCACGTTGCGGATCCGCTCATGGCGGACGGACGGCAGCAGCCCGGCGTCGGCGAGCAGACCGGCGAGCGCCTGCCCGCAGTCGTCGGGCAGGCCGCGGAGTTCGACGTTGCCGCGGGAGGTGAGCGAGAGACGGCCGTCGCCGAGGCGGTCCGCGGCGTCCGCCAGCGCGCTGGCCTGGCGCACCGTCAAGTCCCCGGCGGGCACCCGCACTCGGGCCAGCCGGCCGTCGGCGGCGGAGTGCAGCCGCAGCGCTCCCGGGCAGGCGTCACCGCGGTCCCGTACCGGCGGTCCGGGCCGGTCGGGGCGGGGTGCGGGGGTGGGCGGCATGGCGGCGAGCATACCTACGTCGGTGGCGCCCGGAACCGGGTCGAGGGGATCGGGTGAGACGGCCGCGTAGGCCCGCTCCCGCGGTCCGGCGGCAGCCCTTACTATGCAGGTCGGCGGGTCGGCTGACCCGCCGGACGCCAGCGACGGCGCCAAGGGAGGAAGCCCGGTGAGAATCCGGCGCGGTCCCGCCACTGTGAACCCGGCCACCGCCGGGTGAGCCAGGAACTCCCGCCGTCCATACGACCACCCGGGGCGTGGACACCCCGAGGAAGGGCTGCGCCGTGATTCTGCTGCTGTCGACCTCCGACACCGACCTGCTCAGCGCACGCGCGGCCACCGGCCCCGTGCCGTACCGGCTCGCCAACCCCGCCCGCCTCGACCTCGCCGAACTCCCCGGCCTGCTGGAGGGCGCCGACCTCGTCGTCGTCCGCCTCCTCGGCGGCCTCCGCGCCTGGGAGGACGGCCTGGACGTGCTGCTGGCCGCGGACCAGCACCGCCCGGTCGTCGTGCTCACCGGCGAACAGGCCCCCGACGCCCAGCTCATGGAGGCGTCCACGGTCCCCGTCGGCATCGCCGCCGAGGCACACGCCTACCTCGCGCACGGCGGCCCGGCCAACCTCTCCCAGCTGGCCCGCTTCCTCAGCGACACCGTCCTGCTCACCGGCCACGGCTTCGAGCCGCCCGCGGCCGCGCCGTCCTGGGGCCCGCTGGAGCGCGCCGCGACGGAGGCGGCCGGCCCGACGGTGGCGGTGCTCTACTACCGCGCCCACCACATGAGCGGCAACACCCGCTTCGTCCACGACCTGTGCGACCAGATCGAGCGCGCCGGCGGCCGTCCGCTGCCGCTGTACGTCGCCTCGCTGCGGGCCCCCGAGCCGGAGCTGATCGAGGAGCTGCGCGCGGCCGACGCCCTCGTCACCACCGTGCTCGCCGCGGGCGGCACCAGGCCCGCCGAGGCGTCCGCGGGCGGCGACGACGAGTCCTGGGACGCGGGCGCACTGGCCGCCCTGGACGTGCCGATCCTCCAGGCGCTCTGCCTGACCGGGTCGCGCGCCGCCTGGGAGGAGAACGACGAGGGCCTCTCCCCGCTCGACGCCGCCTCGCAGATCGCCGTGCCGGAGTTCGACGGGCGGCTGATCACCGTGCCGTTCTCCTTCAAGGAGATCGACGAGGACGGCCTCCCGGTCTACGTCGCCGACGCCGAGCGAGCCGCCCGGGTCGCCGGGATCGCCGTCCGGCACGCCCGGCTGCGCCACATCCCGGCTACTGAGAAGCGGCTGGCGCTGGTGCTCTCCGCCTACCCCACCAAGCACTCCCGGATCGGCAACGCGGTCGGCCTGGACACCCCGGCCAGCGCCGTCGAGCTGCTGCGCCGCCTGGCGGCCGAGGGCTACGACTTCGGCGACGAACCGGTGCCCGGCCTCGCGTCCGGCGACGGCGACGAGCTGATCTACGCCCTCATCGAGGCCGGCGGCCACGACCAGGAGTGGCTGACCGAGGAACAGCTGGCCCGCAACCCGGTCCGCATCCCCGCCGCCGACTACCGCCGCTGGTACGCCACGCTGCCGCAGGAGCTGCGGGAGTCCGTCGAGGAGCACTGGGGCCCGCCGCCCGGCGAGATGTTCGTCGACCGCAGCCGGAACCCCGAGGGCGACATCGTGCTGGCCGCCCTGCGCCGCGGCAATCTGCTGATCCTCATCCAGCCGCCGCGGGGCTTCGGCGAGAACCCGATCGCGATCTACCACGACCCCGATCTGCCGCCGTCCCACCACTACTTGGCGGCCTACCGCTGGATCGCCGCGCCCGCCGCCGACGGCGGGTTCGGCGCCGACGCCATGGTCCACCTCGGCAAGCACGGCAACCTGGAGTGGCTGCCCGGCAAGAACGCCGGGCTCTCCGCCGCCTGCGGCCCGGACGCGGCGCTCGGCGACCTCCCGCTCGTCTACCCGTTCCTGGTCAACGACCCGGGCGAGGGCACCCAGGCCAAGCGCCGGGTGCACGCCACCCTCGTCGACCACCTCGTCCCGCCGATGGCCCGCGCCGACTCCTACGGCGACATCGCGCGCCTGGAGCAGCTGCTCGACGAGTACGCCGCGATCTCCTCGATGGACCCGGCCAAGCTGCCCGCCATCCGCGCGCAGATCTGGACCCTCATCCAGGCCGCCAAGCTCGACCACGACCTGGGCCTGGAGGAGCGCCCCGACGACGACGGCTTCGACGACTTCCTGCTGCACGTCGACGGCTGGCTCTGCGAGGTCAAGGACGCGCAGATCCGCGACGGCCTGCACGTGCTGGGCGCCGCCCCGGCCGGCGAGGCCCGGGTCAACCTCGTCCTGGCCATCCTGCGCGCCCGGCAGATCTGGGGCGGCACCGCCGCACTGCCCGGACTCCGGGAGGCGCTCGGCCTGGACGAGTCCGCCGCCACCCGCACCGCCGCCGACGACGCCGAGGCCGTCGCCCGCGGCCTCGTCCAGGCCATGGAGGACGCGGACTGGGACCCCGCCGCCGCGGCCCGGGTCGCCGAGGGCCACCCGGCGGCGGTCGCCGACATCCTCGACTTCGCCGCCCGGGAGGTCGTCCCGCGGCTGGCCGCCACCACCGACGAACTGGACCACGCCCTGCACGCCCTGAACGGCGGCTTCGTCCCGGCCGGCCCGTCCGGCTCGCCGCTGCGCGGCCTGGTCAACGTCCTGCCGACCGGCCGCAACTTCTACTCCGTCGACCCCAAGGCCGTCCCGTCGCGGCTCGCCTGGGAGACCGGGCAGGCGCTCGCCGACTCGCTGCTCGGCCGCTACCGCGACGACAACGGCGACTGGCCGGAGTCGGTGGGCCTGTCCCTGTGGGGCACCAGCGCGATGCGCACCTCCGGCGACGACGTCGCGGAGGCGCTGGCGCTGCTGGGCGTCCGCCCCGTGTGGGACGACGCCTCGCGCCGGGTGACCGGCCTGGAGGCCATCCCGCTCGACGAGCTGGGCCGCCCCCGCATCGATGTCACCCTCCGCATCAGCGGCTTCTTCCGCGACGCGTTCCCGCACGTCATCGGGCTGCTCGACGACGCGGTCCGGCTCGCCGCCGGTCTCGACGAGCTGGCCGAGAGCAACTTCGTCCGGGCCCACGCCCAGGCGGACCTCGCCGCGCACGGCGACGAACGCCGCGCCACCACCCGGATCTTCGGCTCCCGCCCCGGTACGTACGGCGCGGGTCTGCTCCAGCTCATCGACTCCCGCGACTGGCGCACCGACGCCGACCTCGCCGAGGTCTACACCGTCTGGGGCGGCTACGCCTACGGGCGCGGGCTGGAGGGCCGCCCGGCCCGCGAGGAGATGGAGACCGCCTACAAGCGCATCGCGGTGGCCGCCAAGAACACCGACACCCGCGAACACGACATCGCCGACTCCGACGACTACTTCCAGTACCACGGCGGCATGGTCGCCACCGTCAAGGCGCTCAAGGGCAAGGCCCCGGAGGCGTACATCGGCGACTCGACCCGCCCCGAGACCGTTCGCACCAGGACGCTGGTGGAGGAGACGTCCCGGGTCTTCCGGGCCCGTGTGGTCAACCCCCGCTGGATCGAGGCGATGCGCCGCCACGGTTACAAGGGTGCCTTCGAACTCGCCGCGACCGTGGACTACTTGTTCGGCTACGACGCCACGACCGGTGTCGTCGCCGACTGGATGTACGACAAGCTCGCCCAGACCTATGCCCTCGACCCGGAGAACCGCGCGTTCCTCCAGGAGGCCAACCCCTGGGCGCTGCACGGCATCGCCGAACGCCTCCTGGAGGCGGAGTCCCGCGGTATGTGGGAGAAGCCGGACGCCGAGACGCTCGCGGCGCTGCGGGAGGCGTTCCTGGAGACCGAGGGCGAGCTGGAGGGCGAGGACTGAGAGGCGCGAAGAGAGCGCGGCGGAGCGGTGTTTCACGTGAAACACCGCCCCGCTCTCCCCTCCCGCTTCGGGTCCCGTCCACTCAACTCCGCGGCCACTCAAGCCGTTTGGCGAAGTGCAGCCACGCGGCCAGGACCACCAGGACCGCGGTCGCCCCGCCCAGCGTCATCACCGCCGCGGGGGAGGTCCGGTCCACCACCAGCCCGCCGGCCAGCGCGCCGAGCGAGAACGTCGCCTGGAACGACGCGGTGAAGAGCACCGACGTCGCCTCGGGCGCACCGGGCGCCGCCTTGGCGAACCAGGTCTGCGAGGTCACCGGCACCGCCCCGTACGCGACGCCCCAGACCACCAGCAGCGCCAGCGCGCCGACCGGGCCACGGCCCAGGACCGGCAGCAGCAGCGTGGCGAGCGCCAGCAGCCCGGCCGCGAGCCCGAAGACCGTGCGCGGACGCCGCCCCACCACGGCACCGCCGGCGAAGTTCCCCACCACCCCCGCGACGCCGTAGACCAGCAGGAACACCGTCACCGTCCCCGCCGACGCGACATGGGCGGTCCGCTCCAGGAACGGCGTCACATAGGTGTACGCGCCGAAGTGCGCCAGCACGATCAGGAACGTCATCAGCAACGCGAACCGCGTGTGCACCCCGCGCAGTACCTCGCGCAGCGCCGCCGGGCCGGTGGCGCGGACCGCCGGCAGCGGCGGCAGCACCAGCGCGGTCAGTACCAGCACCGCCACCGCCAGCGCGCCGACCGCGGCGCAGGCGAGGCGCCAGCCGGCCAGATCGCCGAGGAAGGTCCCGGCGGGGACCCCGACCACCGAGCCCAGCGGCACCGCGGAGAAGACCACCGCGGTGGCCCGGCCGGCCGACTCCGCCGGCACCAGCCGCGCGGCGAGCCCGGCCCCGATCGACCAGAACCCCCCGATCACCACGCCGACCAGGACCCGCGACAGCAGCACCAGCCAGTAGGCCGGCGCGACCGCGGCCAGGAGGTTCGCCAGCGCCAGCAGGGCGATGAACGCGCAGAGCATCAGCCGCCGGTCGATCCGCGCGGTGGCCGGGATCACCGTCGGTGCGGCGCACGCGGCGAGGAGGCCGGGGAGCGTCATCATCAGCCCCGCGGTGCCGTCGGAGACCCCGAAGTCGTCCCCGATCCGCGTCAGCAGACCGATCGGCAGGATCTCGCTGGTGACGATGGTGAAGATGCCCAGGGTCACGGCGAGCACGGCGAGCCGGCCCTTGAGGGGCGAACGGCCCGCCGGGGCCGGGGGCGTCGCGGGCCCGGAGCCCCGGCGGGCCGTCGAGCGCGGCCGGGATCCGGCGGGGGTGGGCGCGGTGCTGTCGATGGTCGTCATGCCGTCCGTCCTGAGAGGCGACCCGTTGCGGTGCCCTCAGTCCAGCAGCCGCCGCCCCCGCGGTCCGGCGGCTTTCCGACGTGGTGGTTCCCCCCCCGACAGTGCGCTGTCGGGTCCGTGCCCCGGGCGGGCTCAGCCGCCGGCCGTCGCCACGTGGATCGCCCCGTTGCTGGTGGACAGTTCGAGCCGGTAGCGGCCGGCCGGATCGTTGCGGACCCCGATCTTTTTGCCGCCGTTGTCGGTCTGGGCGGAGACCTGGTAGCGGGCGTCCGGCACGGTGACCGTGACCGCTCCGTTGGACGACTTCGCGCGGACGTCCTGCGCCCTGGTCGCGGTGAGCTCGATCTCGCCGTTGGAGGTCTCGGCCTTGATGCCGTCGCCCGCCAGGCCCCGCCCGGTGATCGCGCCGTCGGTGCTGTGGACGTCCACCGCGCCGGACACCCCGTCCAGGTCGATCGCGCCGTTGCTGGTGGTCACCTTCGCCGAGGCGACCTTGGACAGGCTCAGCGCACCGTTGGAGGTCTCGCCGGTCACCGGAACCGTGCCGGGCACGTCCACCGTGTACGTCACCGAGCAGCCGTCGCCGCAGCCGCCGAGGACCAGGGTCCCGCCCTCGACGCGGTGCGTCGGCCCCTGCGGCCGGTCGCCCCGGTAGGTGACCTTGCGGTGCACGCCGACCGTGCTGCCGCCCTTGCCGCCGTGCACCGTCACGCCGCCGTTGGACGTGTCCACCCGCACCGACGTGATCCTCTGCGACACCGTGGCGTCGTCGGAGAAGCTCTCGCCGACCACCAGCCCGCACGCGCCGAGCGCCAGTACCCCGGCCGCGGCCAGCGCCACCACCCCGGTGAAGCGGACGTGCCTGTGCATGAAATCCCCCCGGAATCCGGTCCGTTCACGGCTCCGGGCGGATGCCCGTCGCCCCTGGCCGGGCCCGTGCCACGGCCCGCCGGCCGCCCGCTCCGGGCCCACCGCCCGACCTTAGGCAGCCCGCGGCCCGCCCGGCCATGGGGCTAACCCCCGCATCCCGGCGGGGGCCTGCCTCCGGGTGCGGCCCCCGGGCGCCGGTGCCACGCTGAGAAGGGGGAGTGTTCCGCTGCGGCAGGAGGAGGCTTCCGGTGAGCGGCACGGGTATGCGTGGCAACGCGAAGGTGTGGAACGCCGAGATCAGCATCGTCGAGTCCGGCAGCGAGGTGCGGGCCGAGGCCCGGCTGCGGGGCAAGGAGGGCGGGCAGATCGTCGGTGCGGGAACCGCCCGGTGCAATCCGGCGGACGAGAACGTCCCCGCCATCGGGGACGAGTTGTCGGTGGCGCGGGCGCTGGCGGACCTCAGTCATCAGCTGCTCAGCCGCGCCGCGCACGACATCGAGGTGCACACCGCCCGCCCCGTCGAGCGGCTGCACGCCTGACGGGCCGGCGGCGCGGCACCCGGGCGGACGGCACCGGCCCGCCCGGGCGCACCCGCGTCAGCCGTCCTTCGACGAGAAGTCCGGCCCGAGCGTGAGCGTCACCGCGCCCGGTGCCGCCTGCGCCGACTCCTCCGCCTTGGTGCCGGGCAGCCGCGCGGCGAGCACCTCGGCCTGGGCCTTCAGACCGGGCGGGTAGCTGATGGTGGTCTTGTCCGTGGACGAGCCGTTGGCGGTGGAGAGGACCGTGAAGCCGAGCCCGCGCAGTTTCTGGGCGCCTTCCGCGGCGAGGCCGGGAGTGCCGGCGCCGTTGAGTACCCGCACTCGGACCGAGTGCGCGGTCACCGGGTTCTTCTCCGCCTCCGCGAACTTCTTCTTCTCCGCGGCGCCGACCTCCCGGTCGTGGGCGAGAGCGCCGAACAGCTCGCTCGCCTGCGGGTACTGCCAGATCACGTTGGCCTTGTCGGTGGGGACGTCGGCCTCGCGCGGATAGGTCGGGACGGTGAGGAAGGTGAGGCGGTCCGAGGGGATGTCCTTGACCGTGGAGGCGAGGTCGTACAGCGGCTTGATCCCGGCCAGGTCCTGGTCGGTGGTGAGGGACTTGGTGGCCGAGTCCAGGAAGTTGTAGAGGTCGGTCGGGCTGGTCAGCTTGGACTGGGCCTTGGCCGCGAGCGCCTTCATGAACTCCTGCTGGCGGCCGATCCGGCCGAGGTCGGAGCCGTCGCCGACGCTGTAGCGGGTGCGGACGTAGCCGAGCGCCTTCTCGTCGGTGACGTTCTGGCAGCCGGCGTCCATGTCGAGGTGGGCCTTCTTGTCGTGGATGGCGTGCTTGGGGCAGACCTCGATGCCGCCCAGCGCGTTGACCATGCCCTTGAAGCCCTGGAAGTCGACCGAGACGAAGTGGTCGATGCGCAGCCCGGTGTTCTTCTCGATGGTCTTGATGCTGCACGCGGCCGCCTTGCGGACGTCGCCGCTGAGCCCGCCGATGGAGAACGCCTCGTTGATCTTGAAGTGGTGCGGGGACGACGTTCCGCCGTCGCCCTTGTCGCAGGACGGGATCCGTACCCAGGAGTCGCGCGGGAAGGACACCGCGGTGGCCCACTTGTGGTCGGCGGAGACGTGCAGCACCATCAGCGTGTCCGACTGCATGGTGGTCAGGCCGCTGCCGTACTTCCCGCCGGTGCCCGCCCGGCTGTCGGAGCCGACCACCAGGATGTTCTTGGAGCCGGGGCTGAGGTTCACCGGCCGGTCGCCGCCGAGCAGGCTGCCCACGTCCGCGCCGTGGATGTTGCCGTTCAGGTGCTGGTACACCCACACGCCGGTCCCGGCCGTGCCCAGCAGGAGCACGCCGACCACGCCGCCGGTCCAGGCCACGATCCGGCCGCGCCGCGTCATCCGGGCCTTCCCGGCCTTGCCGGAACCGTCGGCCCGCCGCCGCTCGGCCCGGCCGCCCGCGGCACGCTCGCCGTCCGCCACCGGAGCCCGGCCGCTCCGGTCGCCCCGTCGGGCCGCCTGCCTGTGCGTCGTCCTGTCATGCACGCCGATGGCCCTTCTGGTCCTTCTGGAGTCGGTCTTGCTGCGGTGAGAGAGGTGGGGGTATGGGGGAGCGCACGGCGCCGGCGGGCGGCGGTGCCGGCCGGGGACCGCGGAGCGGCGGGCCGCCGCGACGGGTCAGATGCCCTCGGTGGGCAGCAGCCGTACGGACTCCGGGTCGTAGCGGAGCCACCGCGGGCGGCCGTCGCCGGGCAGGGTGCGCAGCAGACACCACTGTCCGCCCTCGTCGTCCGTCCACCAGGCACTGATCCGGCCCAATGCCCAGGCGCCGTCGGGATATTGGACCTCGACCGGTTGGTAGACCCATCGCACCTCCGCCTCAGGAGGCGGGCTGTCCCAGGTCAGGGGTCCGCACCTCGTCGCCATCTCCCCCTCCGGCAGCGCCCGTTGCGCATGTCGGACGCAACCCTACCGATAACTTCTACAACGCTGTAGAAGTTCGTCGCTGTGCTCCGGGTCACAAAAAGATATCCGTCGCGTGGCGCGCTGGAGAGTCCGGGATCAGTGTGCCCTCACCACGGCGTCGCCGCCTTCAGAACGAGGAACAGAGCGACCGCCGCGTTCAGCGAGGAGAGCGCGGAGGCCGCGGTGCCCGCCGCCGCGACCAGCGCGGCCAGCCCCGCCGGGGTCAGCGCCGGCGGCCAGGTGCGCGCCGACGGCACCGGCCCGAGCAGCGCCGCCACCCGCCGCGGCACCGGCCCCGGTTCGGGCGACGCGAACTGCGCCACCACCGGGTACGGCGCCGGCCGCGAGATCAGCGCGGCCTTCCCCACCGCGCGGGCGGTCAGCCGCCGGTCGCCGACCGCCCCCGCCGCCTCCTCGTCCGCCCAGCGCTCGGCGCTGAAGGCGACCGCGGAACGCAGCGGCAGCAGCAGCGGGTTGACGCAGCCGGCCAGCCGCACGGCCAGCAGGTAGCGGTGGTGACCGCCCTGCAGATGCGCCCGCTCATGGGCGAACAGGGCGCGCCGCTCGTCGTCGTCGAGGCTGTGCAGCATCCCCCGGGACACCGCGATCCGCCCGGGCCGGGCCGGCCGCCCCGGCCACCCACCGGTGCCCGGCACCGCGTAGGCGTACGGTTCGTCGTCCGGCAGCACCACCGGGTCGGCGCCGGCCGGCAGTACGGCCAGCGCGCGGTGCGCCCGCTCCCGGATCCGGTGGTCCCGGCGCAGCGCGACACCGCACACCGCGAGCGCGGCGGACAGCGCGAAGATCGCCGCGACCCCGGCCACCTCGGCGTACGGCACCGCGGCCCGCACCTCCGGGTCCGACCAGCCGTCCGGCAGCGGATTTCCGGGCAGTTGGGCGGTCCCGACGACGACCAGCAGCCCCAGGCAGAGCGTGCTGCACACGCCGAGGACCACGGCCAGCAGGGTCAGCAGCCGGGTGGTGACCCGGGGATGGAGGTGCTGCTCCGCGAGCCGGGCGATCGGCAGCGCGGTCAGCGGCAGGACGAGCGGCAGGAAGACGAAGACGCCCACCGGTCACCCTCCGCGTGCTTCGTCCGAGGTGTCCGCGCGGCCCGCCCCGGGGCCGGCGTCCGGGGCTCTGCCGTGGTCCTCGGCGCGGGCCAGGAGGCCGCGCAGCACCTCCTCGTCATGGGCCGAGAGGGCCGAGACGAAGCTGGTCAGCACGGCGTCCCGGTCCGGTTCGCCGTCCAGGACGCGGCGCATCCGCAGCGCGGCGAGCCCGGCCTCGTCGGCCGCCGGTGTCCAGGCGTAGGCCCGCCCGGCGCGCTCGCGGGTGACCGCCCCCTTGGCGTGCAGACGGGACAGGATCGTCATCACGGTGGTGTAGGCGAGGTCGCCGCCGAGCCGCTCCTGCACCCAGGCCGCGGTGGCCGGGCCGGGTGCGTGGTGCAGCGCGGCCAGCACCTGTGCCTCCAACTGGCCCTGGCCGCGCCGGGCCCGGTCCCGCCCGTCGCCGCCGAGGGCCGTGCCGAAGGGTGTTCCGCCCATGTCGTCGCCTCCCGTCGCAGCGGGCGCCCCGCGGGCCGGGACGCCGAGGCATTTTACGGCGCCGGACGCCGCCCCCCGGGGCCGCTGCACGGAATGCGCCCGCCGGCGTCGCGCTCTGCCGACTTACTTCTACACTCCTGTAGTTTTTCCGCCAGGTCCTAGTTCACCGCCGGGGACCGGCAACGGCAACCGGCCCGGCCATTCATCTGGAGGGAAGCCATGGGAGTCTCGCTGGCCAAAGGCGGCAACGTCTCGCTGACGAAGGAGGCACCCGGCCTGACCGCGGTATCGGTCGGGCTCGGCTGGGACGTACGGACGACCACCGGCGCCGACTACGACCTCGACGCCAGCGCACTGCTGTGCACCGACGCCGGCAAGGTCGCCTCGGACCAGCACTTCGTCTTCTACAACAACCTCACCAGCCCCGACGGTTCGGTGCAGCACACCGGCGACAACCTGACCGGCGAGGGCGAGGGCGACGACGAGACCATCAACATCGCGCTGAACGGCGTCCCCGCGGAGATCACGAAGATCGTCTTCCCGGTCTCCATCCACGAGGCGCACAGCCGCGGCCAGAACTTCGGCCAGGTGCGCAACGCCTACATCCGCGTCGTCAACCAGGAGGGCGGCGCCGAACTCGCCCGCTACGACCTGACCGAGGACGCCTCGACCGAGACCGCGATGGTCTTCGGCGAGCTCTACCGCCACAACGGCGAGTGGAAGTTCCGCGCCGTGGGCCAGGGTTACGCCTCGGGGCTGGCGGGCATCGCGGCGGACTTCGGCGTCAACGTCTGACGCGGCGCGGGCGGGGGTTTCACGTGAAACCCCCGCCCGCGGCCGTGTGTTCAGAGGTCGAACTCGGCCGGGGAGATCCCAAGTGCGAAGCACACCTCACGCACCACGGCGCGCTCGGTCGGGTCGAAGTCGCCGTCCGCGCCGCCGATGACGATGCCGATCTGCACCACCGCCCGCGCCTCCACCGGCTTCTTCTTCACCTTCCCGATCTCCTGCATCAGCGCGACCTTCCCGAAGTCGAAGTCGGCGGCGAGCTTGTCCAGGCAGCCCTCGAAACGGAGTCGGAGGTCGTCCGCCGGGAAGTTCTGGAGCACCTCGTTGGTGGCGATCAGCTGCGCCACCCGCCGCCGCTCCGACGGGTCGACGACGCCGTCCGCGGCGGCCACCAGCGCGCACATCGCCATGCTCGCGTCGCGGAAGGCGCCGCTCTTGAGGTCGTTCTTCCTGGCGACGAGCTGGTTCTGCATCGTCTGCGCGGAGTCCTTGATCCGGTCCCACAGCGCCATGTGAATCTCCTGGGCTGGTCGTGCGGCGAGCATGCGGAGGGCGGGCCCTGGGCATGCTTCAGGCATGCGTTTGGTCATGCGTAAGTAAAATCTACAACCCTGTAGAAGACGTGCGAAGGTCACCCCCTGCCGCTGTGGCCAGCTTTGGTGCGATATGGCGCCTGTGCCCGGAGTACGGTGGAAAAACCACCGCAAAGCGAAGTGTTTCCGACGAAGCCCGGGAAACCCGGCCAGGGACGGCCCGGGAGTATGCGGGTGAGCGCCATGCAGACCTTCTTGTCCGTGCTCGTGCTGCTGGCCCTGATCGTGCTGGGCGTGCTGTTCCTCATCCGGGTCAACGACCAGACCGTCGGGCGCCCCGCCCCGCACCGCTACACGCACCTGAAGGAGACGTTCCAGCGGCGGCTGCACAGGCACCCGCACGGCGTCGCCCCGGGGCCGCACACGACAGGCCCGCCACCCTCCCGGGAGCCGGACGACCACCGGTGACCCCCGCCGCCCGTCGCGTCAGGAGCGCCGTATGACCACCGCCCCCGAGGGCCGCTCCCCGCACCCCCGCCCCACACCACACCCCGCACCGCCACCGGTCGCGCGCCTGGCCATCGCCCCGCACAGCGAGGTGACGCGGAGGCTCGACGGGGTGTGGTGGCCGCACTCCACCGACCTCGTCGCCGAACTCCCCGAACTCCTCGCCGCGTTGCCCTTCGACTGGCCGCGGATCACCCATGCCACGGTGAACGGCTCCGGCTGGCCCGCGCTGCCCGGCCACATCCTCGTCGCCGGTCATGTCGTCCGGCTGCGCCGCACCACCAACCGCCCCGGCCCGGACACCCTCTGCCTGGTCTCCGCCGGCGTCGGCCGCTGGGACCTGCTGATCCTCCCGCCCGGGACCCCCGAACCCGACGCGGTCCGGACGATGGCAGAGACGGCCCGGACCGGAACACCGACACCGGCCTGACGACAGGTCCGACACCGGCCTGAGGGCGCGCTGCGCGCGCGGGAAGGCAACCCGGCCCGCCCCCGCCTCCCGACGACCGTCATACCTCGGCGACCCGGTGTGCGCATCCGCAGACCCCGCTCCGACGCCCCCGCAACCGCGCGGCCCCGGCCGTCCCGGCCGCCCCGATCCCGCTGCGGCCTGCGCCTTTCCGCATCCCGTTACTGCGCACGAGTGGTGTTCATCAGAAGAACGCCGTTCCAGCGGCGTCGGTCCGTGATTCCTCCCATTGCGTACTCATCATAAGAAAACGCAACAGAAGGGACGTGTGGATCCCGCTGAGGGGTCCCGACCGAAAGCGAGGAATCATGGCTGCGAACAAGGTCATGCAGTTCTGGGCGGCCTGCCTGGCCGTACTCGGCAAGCTGCTGGCGTCACTGGGCGTCTCCGCCGCCGCCTCCGCGGCCCGCCGGGAGGCCGCGCTCTACGAGCGGACCCTGGGCGGCACCGCCCCGGGCAGCGACGGCCCCGACGCGGCGAGCGGTGCCGAACCCGAACACGATCCAGGGCCACTGCCACCCGCCGCGAGGACGGCCAAGCCCTTCGTACCCGCCGCGCGCACCGCTCCCCGGTACGGCCAGGAAGGCTCCGTCCGCCGCAGCGTCCCGCTGCCGACCCTGCCGCCGACCATCAAGCAGCGCATCCGGGCCGAGGCACACGGCGCCTCCCCCACCGCCCGCATCAACCGCGGCAACCGCGGCCAGTCGCTCGCCGGCGTCGCCTCCGGCGCCGAGGCGTACTTCGGCACCGCCCCGGTCCAGCCGACCATTCCGGCGGCCCGCCGCCGCGAGCGCACCACCGCCCGTGCCGCCTGAGCCGCCTCCGCGCACCCACGCGCCGACCGCACGACACACCACCCGGTCCGCTGCCGCACACCGGCCGCACGACGACAACAGGCACGCCGGCAGCACGCACCACACCGACGAGCACCATGACGCCAAGCACGATGGCGCCAAGCACGCGAGCGACGGGCCGGCCTGAGGCCGGAGCCAGGTTCGCAGCACAGCAGGATCCGGAGCAGTACCCACAGACTTTGATGTGACGTCGCGTCCGACGTCGAGCAGGACGAGACCCCACCGCCGGGCACGAGAAGCCACCGCAGGAACCGCAGCGCACCGCGGGCATCCGCTGGTTTCACGTGAAACAGCGCACGGAAGAGGGTCGTTCGCGTTCGACGGATCGGCGGCCCTGCCGTCGGGACGGGTCACACACCGCCGCACGCCGGGCCGCGCGAGCCCGCCGCCGTGTGGCGTACAGGCAGTCGCAGCGCGACGTTGTCGCGTTCTGCCGGCCCGCAGCCGTCCGACCGGGCGGCGCTTTGGCATGCGGGGGCGAGCGGCGAGGGGCCCGTGCCGCTATTTCGTGGTCTTCTTCCCCAGGCCCAGTACGGCGAAGAGCGCCTCCGCGCCGCCGACGATCGCCAGGACCAGCCCGATCTTGTGCAGGGAGACGACCGGCGTCTCCACTTCCCTGGTGGTGAGCCACAGGATGACGCCCACGATCGCCAGCAGAATGCCGACGGCGATGCCCTTCATGAATTCCCACCCCTTGTCGTGGAAGCAGCCGAGGTCGCCGATGCGGTGCCGGCCGACGCACACCAGCCTCTCGTTCACTTCGGACGGAGGGATCGTCCGCAGGTAGGCATTGGCCGGGCGCCGCCTGTCACTTTCTATGTACTTCTGTGTACGCCGCGCCCCGTCCCATGCCCCGAAGCGGGAAACACCCGTCAACCAGCCAAAATTGACGTCGCAACATCCGCGCATTCCTCCCGTCGGGGATCCGCGCGGGTGAAAAACCATTCGCATGGCTCACCCGGACCTGCCGTGTGCCACGGCTACGGGTTACCTGGTGCCTGCCCCTCAGTCGTGGCGCACTCGACGTCGCGACGCCGCTGGAGCATGCAGGAGGAAGTGCCATGCCGTCGTCGCTCGCCGGACGCACCGCCGGACCGATTCCGTCCGCGCTGCTGGGACTGCTCTCCCTCGTGATGGCGGCCGCGGGCCCCGCGGCCGCCGACCCCTCACCACCGTCGGGCACCGACTGGGACCAGATCGCCGCCTGTGAGAGCAGCGGCGACTGGCACATCAACACCGGCAACGGTTACCACGGCGGACTGCAGATCTCGCCGGCCACCTGGCGCGCCTACGGTGGCGAGCGCTACGCGCCGCGCGCCGACCTCGCCACCCGTGACGAGCAGATCGCCATCGGCGAGCGGATCGTCCAGGACCGCGGCCTGTCGCCCTGGCCCAACTGCGGCCGCATGGCCGGCTCGTCCGGAGACCGTGCGCCCCGCGCCCGCCCCACGTCCCCCGCACTCACGGCGGAAGCCGGCACCTATGTCGTCCGCCTCGGCGACCATCTCGCCGCCATCGCGCGCCGGCAGCACACCCCCGGTGGTGCGGACGCCCTTTACACCCTCAACAAGGGCCGCCTTCCCCAGGGGCCCGACCATATTTTTCCCGGGCAGATTCTGCGTGTGGACGACTGAGGAAGGCGAAGGGTCCGTCACGGTGAATCCGGGTGGTCGGTCAGAGTGAACGCGGAAGACCGGCCGCCCCTCAGGCTTGGTCGATGTGAGGACTGCCGGTAGCAAGACTGCGGGTTTACCAACCGCGAGGGGCAGGACCACACTGTGAAGAGATTGAGTCCCAAGAAGATGGCGATTGCGGGCCTTTTCGGCCTGCTCCTGGTCGGTAACGGCGCGTCGCCGGCCATGGCCTCGGCTTGGGGGGACGGTCCGTTCAATGCGAACGGAGACACCTTCAACAAATTCATCGCCACGTTCGAGTGCGAGGGCCGGGCGCGCTACTGCATCAACGGCCCCGTCAACAGCGGCAATATCAAGAACGCCCAGAACGTGGGGATCAACGGGAATCCCAGCTCCAGCGGAACCCCGACGAGCAACAGCGGATCAAACAACTCCGGTTCCACCGGCAGTGGTTCGACGTCGGGCAGCTCCAACAAGCAGGAGCTGCGGGTCGACGACGACGGCGGCGCCAGCGTGCACCTGTGAGCTGACGGCCCAGTGCCGGCACATGCCTCAGGCCCCGGAATTCCGGGGCCTGAGGCATTTTGTGTCGGTCCGGACGAGTTCCGGACGCCCGGCTCAGGGCAGGACCTTGAGGACCTTCGAAATGTCGTTCCGGCTGCCGCTCTCCGAACCGGTGGCGGAGTTGAGGCTGTTGGTGGAACCGGCGGCCGTCTCGATGTTTCCGCTGTTCACCGGGTTGCCGCGGTTGAGGAAGTTATTGCTGTTCTTGCTGTTTCCGCTGCGGACCGGCCCGTTGACGCACGGGTGCGGCGATTTCACCTGCGGTGAACGGTAGTTGAAGTCGGCGAGGCGGTTGTTGCACATCACGCCGGAAATCATGCCGGTGATGGTGCCCAGGTCGGCACCCACCGCCGCGCCGAGCAGGGAATTGTCCGGAGGGGTCTGTGCCTGTGTGAATCCGGTGCTGAACAGCACCAGACCGCATGCCGCCCCGGCGATGGTTCCCGCCTGCACTAGTCTTTTCACGACGCTCCTTGCGTGATCGGCCTGCTGGTCGCAGACGTATCGTCCTGCGGATTTCCACCGCCTCCGCTGACAACCCGCAGGGATTCCAAACGCTCGCGAGCCATATTCAGCCGGGTGGCCCAACAGCCCGGCGAGTCCCGCCGGCCGCGGGTGCGGGCGGGGGAGAACCCCACCACGACCGGGCGGCCCGCCGGATGGCCGGGCACGAGCGGGCCAACGAGCCTTTCCCCATGACGAGTTACAGGGGACGAAAGGCCCAGAGGGCGCTGCTGCTGGGGCTGTCGGGGCTGATGGCCGCGGCGACGCTGAGCGCCGCGGCACCGGGCGTCCGGGCGGCGGACCGAGGCCGGAAGGACGACGCAGCCAAGGCCCCGCGGCCGGCATGGCGGCCCTGCGAGCGCCCCGGTGGGCCGGCGGGGCAGGAGTGCGCCGAGCTGCCGGTGCCGCTGGACTACCGCGACCCGGCGGGACGGCAGATCACGCTGGCGGTGAGCCGGCTGCGCAGCGACCGGCCGGCGGCCCGCCGGGGCACGCTGCTGGTGATCCCGGGCGGTCCGGGCGGCTCCGGGATCAGTCGGCTGGCACAGAAGGGCGCGGCGCTGCAACGGGAGCTGGCCGGCGCCTACGACCTGGTCGGCTTCGATCCGCGCGGCGTGGGCGGCAGCACCAGGGCCGGCTGCGGGCTGGACGCCGGCGACCGGGACCTGGTGACGCTGCGGTCCTGGCCGGCGGCGGACGGCGGGACGGCGGAGAACGTCGCACGGTCCCGCCGGATCGCCGAGGCGTGCGCCCGCAACGGAGGCGCACTGGTGCGCAGTATGAGCACGGCGAACGAGGTGCGGGACATCGAGCGGCTGCGCCAGGCGCTGGGCGAGCGGAAACTGTCCGCCTGGGGTGTGTCGTACGGGACGTATGTGGCGGCGGTGTACGCGCAGAAGTATCCGGAGCGGACCGACCGGTGGGTGCTGGACAGCACCGGCGACCCGAATCCGCGGCGGGTGGAGCGGGGCTGGCTGGCCAACATGGCACAGGGGGCGGACGACCGGTTCCCCGACTTCGCGGCCTGGGCGGCGGACCCGGCGCGGGTGGCGGACGGCCTGCGGCTGGCCCAACGGGCCGATGAGGTCCGCCCGTTGGTGCTCGCGCTCGCCGCGGAGCTGGACCGCAGGCCCAAGCCGTCGAACGTGCCGGGGGCCCCGCTGACCGGGAACCGGCTGCGGCAGGCCATGCAGTCCGCGCTCTACGGCGACGAGGCCGCCTTCGGCCGGCTGGCCGGACTGATCAGGGCGGCCCGGGACCCCGCCGCGACGCCGCGGCTCCCGGACGACCTGGCCGGGCCGCTGCCCGACCCGGACGCGGCCGTGATGGTGGCGACGATCTGCAACGACGTGGCGTGGCCGCGGGACGTGGCGCGCTACCGGCGGGCGGTGGCCGCCGACCGGGTGCGGCACCCGCTCACCGCCGGGATGCCGGCGAACGTCACGCCCTGCGCGTTCTGGAAGGACCGGCCGGTCGACGAGCCGGTCCGGATCACCGACCGTTGGCCGGCCAACGTCCTGATGATCCAGAACCTCCGGGACCCGTCGACGCCCTACTTCGGGGCGCGGCACATGCGGACGGCGCTCGGTCAGCGGGCCCGCATGGTGACCCTCGACCACGGCGGGCACGGGGTGTACCTGGCGCACGGGAACGCCTGCGGGGACCGGACGGTGACCGGTTACCTGCGGGACGGCCGGTGGCCGCAGGGGGACGTGTCCTGCCCGAAGTAGCAGGAAGCCGGGCCGCCCAGGGCGGGCGGCCCGGCTCCGTCCGACGTCAGCCGGCCGGCGGGGCGGCCGCCCTGCAGGTCACCCCAGCGCGTGCCCCGTGGTGGCGTCCACGTGGTCGGGGACCTCCTCGTGCCGGTCGCCGACCGTGGACGTCCCGGTGGGCTCGAAGAGCAGCAGCGAGGCGCCGGACGGGGCGGACGGCTTGTGCTCGGTGCCCCGCGGGACGGTGAACACGGCGCCCTTGGGCAGCCGGACGGTGCGCTCCCCGGCCTCCTCGCGCAGCGAGATCAGCAACTCCCCCTCCAGCACCAGGAAGAACTCGTCGGTGTCGTCATGGGCGTGCCACAGGTGGTCGCCGGTGACCTTGGCGACCCGGACGTCGTAGTCGTTGACCCGGGTGACGATCCGGGGGCTCCACAGGGCGTCGAAGGAGGCCAGCGCGGCGCCGAGCTCCAGGGGCTGAGATGCGTGTGTGCTCATGACCTGATCCTGGCCCGCCCCGCCCGGCCGCCGTGAGTGCTAGAAATCGCATATGCCGCAACGATCCTCGCAACCGGACCGGATACCGGGCCGCGCAGCGGACCGCCCCGATCGCCCGCATCGCGTCGTCGTCATCGTCGATCAGAACTCCAACCCCTTCGAACTGGGCTGTGCGACCGAGGTGTTCGGCCTGCGCCGCCCCGAAATCGGCCGGGAGCTCTACGACTTCGCGCTCTGCTCGGCGGAGCCGCGGACCGTGATGCGCGACGGCTTCTTCACCCTCGCCGGTGTCGCCGGCCTGGAGGCGACCGACACCGCGGACACCGTGATCGTCCCCAACCGCCCCGACGTCGAGGTGCCCCGTCGGCCCGCCGTGCTGGACGCCGTCCGCCGGGCCCACGCCCGCGGCGCCCGGCTGCTCGGCTTCTGCAGCGGCGCCTTCACCCTCGCCGAGGCCGGCGTGCTCGACGGCCGCCGGGCCACCGCGCACTGGCAGTGGGCGGACACCTTCCGGGCCCGCTTCCCCGCCGTCCGCCTGGAGCCCGATGTGCTGTTCGTGGACGACGGCGACATCCTCACCGCGGCGGGCAGCGCGGCCGCGCTCGACCTGGGGCTGCATGTGGTCCGCCGGGATCACGGCGCGGAGATCGCCAACGCGGTCAGCCGCCGGCTGGTCTTCGCCGCCCACCGCGACGGCGGCCAGCGGCAGTTCGTGGAACGCCCGGTGCCCCGCATCCCCGACGCCTCACTCGCCCCGCTCCTGGCCTGGGCCCAGGAACGCCTGGACGCCCCGCTCACGGTGGCCGACCTGGCCGCCCGCGCCGCGGTCAGCCCCGCCACCCTCCACCGTCGCTTCCGCGCCGAACTGGGCACCACCCCGCTGGCCTGGCTCACCGGCGAACGGATCGCGCTGGCCTGCCGGTTGATCGAGCGCGGCGAGACCCGCCTCGATACGGTTGCCCGCCGCAGCGGCCTGGGCACGGCGGCCCATCTGCGCGCCCTGATGCACCGCGAGACCGGCCTGGCCCCGTCCGCCTACCGCCGCCGCTTCGGCCCGGGCGCCGGCGACGGCGCGCCGTTTCACGTGAAACAGCGTGTTTCACGTGAAACACCGCCCGCCGCCCGCCCGGCCACCTCACCCCTCGGCCCCTAACCTGGGAAAAGGAAGCCGGTGCGCGTCGATGACCGCTGAATCCGTCACCCTCGCACTCTGCGGCGATGTGATGCTCGGCCGCGGAGTCGACCAGATCCTGCCCTTTCCCGGCGACCCCGAGCTGCGCGAACCCTACGTCCAGGACGCCCGGATCTACGTCGGACTGGCCGAGGCGGTCAACGGCCCGGTGCACCGCCCGGTCGCTTTCCGCTACCCCTGGGGCGACGCCCTGGCCGCCCTCGATGCCGCCGCGCCCGCGGCCCGGGTGCTCAACCTGGAGACCTCCGTCACCCGGCACGGCACCTTCGCCCCCGGCCGGGAGATCCACTACCGGATGCACCCGGCGAACCTTCCCTGCCTGGCCGCCGCCCGCCCCGACGTCTGCGTCCTCGCCAACAACCACGTCCTGGACTTCGGCCGCGAGGGGCTGGCGGAGACCCTGCGGAGCCTGGCCGCCGCTGGCCTGCGCACGGCGGGTGCGGGCGACAACGCCGAGGCGGCCCGCCGCCCCGCGATCGTCCACCTGCCCGGTGGCCGCCGCCTGCTCGTCGTCGCCCTCGGCATGCCGTCCAGCGGCATCCCCCACACCTGGGCCGCGACCGCCCGGCACAGCGGTGTCCACTGGGCGGACGGCCCCTCACCGGCCACTGCCGCCGCGGTGGGCGCCCAGCTGCGTGCCCGGAAGCGGACCGGCGACCTGGCCATGGTTTCGGTGCACTGGGGCTATGCCGTCCCCCGCGCCCAGACCGCCTGCGCGCACGCCCTGATCGACGCTGGCGCGGACCTCGTCCACGGCCACTCCTCGCACCACCCGCGCCCCGTGGAGCTGTACGCGGGGAAGCTCATCCTCCACGGGTGCGGCGACTTCATCGACGACTACGAGGGCATCACCGGCTACGAGCGCTACCGCGACGATCTGCGCCCGCTCTACCTCCCGGCCCTGGAGCCCGGCACCGGCCGTCTGCGGGAACTGCGGATCGTCCCCTTCCAGAGCCACCGGCTGCGGCTGCGCCACGCCTCGGCCGAGGACGCCCGCTGGCTCGGCGCCCTGCTGGACCGCCTCGCCGACGGCTTCGCCCCCGGCACCCTGACCACCGAACCGGCCCCCGAGCTGCTCCTCCGCCCGGCCTGACCGGCGCCGCGGCGCCGCCGCACCCGTACGGCACGTGGGGCCCGTCCTACTCCCCGGCGTCCGCCACCGCCGCGGCCAGCGTCAGCACCCGCCGCGCCTCCTCCACATGCAGGTTCTCGATCATCCGGCCGTCCACGGTGACCACCCCGCGGCCCTCCCGGCCCGCTGCCTCGAACGCGTCGATGATCTTCCGCGCCCGGGCCACCTCCGCCTCGGCCGGCGCGAACGCCCGGTTGCACGGCTCGATCTGCGACGGATGGATCAGCGTCTTGCCGTCGAACCCGAACTGCCGGCCCTGGACGCACTCCGCCTCGAACCCGGCGAGGTCCTTGACGTCGTTGAACACCCCGTCCAGGATCGCCTTCCCCGCCTCCCGGGCCGCCAGCAGCGCCAGCGACAGCCCGGTCAGCAGCGGCGCCCGGCCCGGCACATGCGCGGCGTGCAGTTCCTTCGCCAGGTCGTTGGTGCCCATCACCAGCACCGTCAGCCGCTCGCTCGCGCCCGCCACCGCACGGGCGTCCAGCATCGCCCGCGGCGTCTCCACCATCGCCCAGATCGCCGTGCGGTCCGGGGCACCGGCCGCCTCCAGCCGCCGCTCGACCTCCCGCACGGTCTCCGCGGACTCCACCTTCGGCACCACCACCGCGTCCGGACCGGCCTGCCCCGCCGCCCGCAGATCGTCCGCGAACCACCGCGTCCCCGGCCCGTTGACGCGGATCGTCACCTCCCGGCGGCCGTACGCGCCGCCGGCCACCGCCGCCGCGACCCGCTCCCGCGCCGCCTCCTTGGCGTCCGGCGCGACCGCGTCCTCCAGATCCAGGATCAGCCCGTCCGCCGGCAGCGACGCCGCCTTCTGCAGCGCCCGCTCGTTGGCGCCCGGCATGTACAGCACCGACCGCCGCGCCCGCACGCTTCCCTGCCCTTCGCCCGTCGCACCCATCGTCCTACTCCGCTCCCTCGCCGCTCGCCTCCGCATACGCCGCCCGCAGCGCGGGATCCCGGGCCACCAGCGCCTCGGCCAGCTCCACCACCACCCGGCACTGCTTGAACGTGGCGTCGTCCTGCATCTTCCCGTCGATCATCACCGCACCGGTGCCGTCGCCCATCTCCGCGATGACCCGGCGCGCCCAGGCCACCTCCGCCGGCGCCGGCGAGAACACCTTCTTCGCGATCCCGATCTGCACCGGGTGCAGGCTCCACGCCCCCACGCAGCCCAGCAGGAACGCGTTGCGGAACTGGTCCTCGCACGCCACGGTGTCCTTGATGTCGCCGAACGGCCCGTAGTACGGCAGGATCCCGTGTGCCGCGCAGGCGTCCACCATCCGCGCGATCGTGTAGTGCCACAGATCCTGCTGGAACACCGCCCGCGGTGCGTCCGCCGCCCCCGGAACGGGGTCCTCCCGGACGAGGTAGCCGGGGTGGCCGCCGCCCACCCGCGTCGTCTTCATCCGCCGGCTCGCCGCCAGGTCCGCCGGACCCAGCGACATCCCCTGCATCCGCGGGCTGGCCCCGGCGATCTCCTCCACGTTGGCGACCCCGCGCGGCGTCTCCAGGATCGCGTGCAGCAGGATCGGCCGCCGCACCCCGGCCTTCGCCTCCAACTGCGCCACCAGCCGGTCGACATAGTGGATGTCCTCGGCGCCCTCGACCTTCGGCACCATGATCACGTCCAGCCTGTCGCCGATCCCGGTGACCAGCGTCAGCAGGTCGTCCAGCGCCCACGGCGAGTCCAGACTGTTGATCCGGGTCCACAGCTGCGTCTCGCCGAAGTCGGTCGCGCGGGCGATCTCGACCAGCCCGTTGCGCGCCGCCTCCTTGCGGTCCGCGGCGACCGCGTCCTCCAGGTTCCCCAGCAGCACATCGACGTCCGGCGCGATGTCCGGCACCTTGGCCGCCATCCGCGGATTGCCCGGGTCGAAGAAGTGGATCATCCGTGACGGTCGGAACGGCACCTCCCGCACCGGTTCCGGAGCCCCGACGGCCAACGGACGGAAAAAGTCCTTCGGAGAGCGCACGCTGCCTCCCAGTCGCACCGATCACCCGGCCCGGAGCCGGCCAACGGCGCACACTCTAGGCCCGCGACCCCCCGCTTGTTACCGCGCAGTACGTGTGCCGTTGATCACGGACCGCGAAGAGCCCAACGGGCCGCGCCGAGCACCCGCGGCCCCGCCCGCATCAGCCGCCCCGCGATAAATCCGTTGACACCCAAGGGGCCGCGCCGGTTGGCTGAGGGTCGCGGGCGAGCGCTCCGCGATCCGTCCTCCTCTGGGCTCCGGCCCTGGAAATGGGTGTCTATGTTCCGGCCCGCGCCGAGTGCGCCTCGTCGTACCGCGTAACCGTCCGCCTCTTCCGCCGCCCTTCCCGCGGCCGCTGCCGGACGTCCGTCGCCGGTGCCCCCTCCTCATCGAGGCCGCTCGGCCTGCTCTTGCTGTCATGACCCACTTCCCAGCAAGGAGCTCCGGGTGTCCCACCCGACCAACCCCGCGAACGCCGACCGGAACGCCACCCCCGACAGGCACCCCACCCTCAAGATCGACACCTTCGCCTGCGCCTGGTGCGGTCTGACCGTCTCCGCGTACGCCGCCGACGGCGCCCGGCGCAACCACTGCCCCGCGTGCCTGCACTCCCGGCACGTCCTCGACCACGTCGAGGGCGGCCCCAGCACGTGCCACGGCCGGATGTCCCCGATCGCCATCGCCGTGCTGCGCACCGGCGACTGGCGGGTCGTCCACCGCTGCGTGCGCTGCGACGAGCTGACCTCCAGCCCCGTCTGCACCGACGACAACCAGCTCGTCCTCCTGCGGATGGCGGTCCGGCCACTCGCCCAACCGCCGTTCCCGCTAGAGGCGTTCGGCACCCTCTGACCCGCCCGGAAGGAGGGACCGCACCATGCCACGACGCACTCACGCACCCGGCCGCGCCCGCCCGCGCCGCCCCCAGCGCCACACGTCCGTCCGCCACGAACGGCACCCGGACGGCCACCGCGCCGACGCCTTCCGCTGCGCGGGCTGCCGGCTCGACGTGCCGGTGGCCGCCCCGGGCACCGCCCACCGCAACCACTGCCCGAACTGCCTGACCAGCCTCCACCTGGACGACCGGACCCCCGGCGACCGCGCCGCGGACTGCCGCGGCCGCATGGAGGCGGTGGGCCTGTCCGTCCGGCCGGACGGCGAATGGCTGCTCATCCACCAGTGCCTGTCCTGCGCCCGCCTCAGCGCCAACCGCATCGCCGGCGACGACAACCCCCTGGCCCTGGTCCACCTGGCCCTCAAACCCCTCCGCGACACCGCCCTCACAGCCCGCGCCCTGCTCGCCCTGTAACCACCCCCGGGGCCGTGCCGGCCACGGCCCCGGGGCCTCAACTCCCCTCCTGCGCCGCCGAACGCCCGTGCCAAAATCAGCGCGTGAATCGGTGCGTGCAGATCGGGATGCTGGGGCCACTAGAGGTGCGCACGGACGACGGCGGCCTGGCCGAGGTGCCCGGCGCGCGGTTGCGCGGGCTGCTGATCGCGCTCGCGCTCAGGCCGGGGCACGTGGTCCCGAAGGCGGCGCTCGTCGACTGGATCTGGGGGGAGCACCCGCCCGCCGAGGCGTCGAACGCCCTCCAGCGCCTGGTGTCCCGGCTGCGGAAGGCGCTGCCGGCCGGGGTGGTCGAGGGGCGGCCGGACGGCTACCGCCTGACGCTGCCGGCCGACGCCGTCGACGCCGTGCGGTTCGAGCGCCTCGTCGTCGCGGGCCGGGCCCGTACCGACGACACCGCCCGGCGGGCGCGGCTGCTGCGCGAGGCCCTCGACCTGTGGCGGGGCGCGGCCATGCAGGACGCCGGCCCGCGGGACAGCGCCGCGCTCGACGCCGCGGTCGTCCGGCTGGAGGCGCTGCGCCTGTCCGCCACGGAGGAGTGGGCCGACGCGGAGATCGCCCTCGGGCGCGGTGCGGAGCGGGTCGCGGAGCTGACCGACCTGGTGGCCGCCCACCCGGTGCGGGAACGGCTCGTCGCCGCGCTGATGCGCGCCCTGGCCGCGGCCGGCCGCGACAGCGAGGCGCTGCTGGTGTACCAGCGCGCACGCGAGGCCCTGGCCGACGCGCTGGGCGCCGACCCCTCGCCGGAGCTGGCCGCGCTGCACCTCGCGCTGTTGCGCGGCGAGTTGGGGCGCGGCGAGCCGGGACGGGGGGAAGCGGGCCGCCGGACCAATCTGCGGGCCGAGCTGACCACCTTCGTCGGCCGGGACGCCGATCTCGCCGAGGTCCGCGCGCTGCTGGCCGGTCACCGGCTCACCACCGTGACCGGGCCGGGCGGCTCGGGCAAGACCAGGCTGGCCACCGAGACCGCGCGCACGCTGCTCGGCGAACTGCCGGACGGCGCCTGGCTGGTGGAGCTGGCCTCCCTCGGCGCGGACGGCGACGTGGGCGACGTCGCGCGGGCGGCGCTGACCGCCCTCGGCCTCCGGGACGCCCTGCTCGGCGGGGCGCCGAACGCGGAGCCGACGGCCCGGCTCGTCGCCGCGGTCCGCGAGCGGGAGGCGCTGCTGATCCTGGACAACTGCGAGCACGTGATCGAGTCCGCGGCGCTCTTCGCCCACCGGGTGCTCGGCGAGTGCCGGCGGCTGCGGATCCTGGCGACGAGCCGGGAACCGCTCGGGATCACCGGTGAGGCGCTGTGGCCGGTCGAGCCGCTGGCCCTGCCGGAGGGCGGCGCCGGCCCGGACGAGAGCGCGTCCGCCCCCGCCGTCCGGCTGCTGCGGGACCGGGCCGCGGCGGTGCGCCGGGATCTGCCGGCCGACGCCCGCACGCTGGCGACGATGGTGCGCGTCTGCCGGGCGCTGGACGGGATGCCGCTGGCGATCGAACTGGCCGCGGCCCGGCTGCGCACCCTGTCCGTCGACCAGCTCGCGGGCCGGCTCGACGACCGGTTCCGCCTGCTGACCGGCGGCAGCCGGACCGCGCTGCCGCGGCACCGGACGCTGCGCGCGGCGGTCGACTGGAGCTGGGAGCTGCTCACCGGCGCCGAGCGGACGGTCCTGCGCAGGCTCTCGGTGTTCGCCGGCGGGGCGAGCCTGGAAGCGGCCGAACGCGTCTGCGCCGGCGACGCGGTCGAGCCGCAGCAGACGCTCGAACTGCTCACTTCACTGACCGAGAAGTCGCTGCTGCGCGCCGAGGGCGGCGCCGCCCCGCGCTACCGCATGATCGGCACGATCCGGGAGTACGCCGCACACCGGCTCGCCGAAGCGGGGGAGGCGGAGTCGGCGCGCCACGCGCATCTCGCGTACTTCACCGAACTCGCCGAGACCGCGGAGCCGCACCTGCGCCGCGCCGGCCAACTGCGCCGGCTGGCCACGCTGGAGGCCGAGCACGACAACATCGGCGCGGCGATGCGCGGCGCCCTCGCGGCCGGCGAGGCACCGGCGGCGATGCGGCTGGCGGCGGGCGCCGGCTGGTACTGGTGGCTCAGCGGCCGCAAGACCGAGGGCCTGGAGCTGATCACCGCCGCCACCAGGACGCCCGGCGAGACCACCGACGACGTCCGGGCCACGGTGTACGCCCTGGTCGTGCTGTTCCTGAACTCCGGATGGGGCGACGAACACAGCGCCGCGGAGTGGATCCACCGGGCGTACGAACTCAGCCTGCGCAGCCGCCGGCGCCACCCGCTGCTGGGGTTCGTCGCCCCGCTGGAACGCATGCTCCGATCGCCGGACGCGTTCCTGTCCGCCTTCGAGCCGCTGCTGGACGACGAGGACCCCTGGGCGCGCGCACTCGCCCGGCTGCACCTGGGCAAGATGCGGATCGTGCTCGGCCGGGAGGGGCGGGAGGCCGACGCGTACCTGGAGGCGGCGCTCGCCGAGTTCCGGGCGCTCGGCGAACGGTTCGGCATCTCGTTCGCGCTCACCGAACTGGCGGACCGGCTCGCCGTGCGCGGCGAGTTCGCCGCCGCGTGCGCGCACTACGAGCGGGCGGTCGCGGCCGTCACCGAGATCGGCGCCACCGAGGACCTCATCGGGATGCGGGCGCGGCAGGCGCGCCTGCACCGGCTGCTGGGCGACGAGGACGCCGCCGCGGCCGCCGTCGCCGAGGCGCAGCGGTGCGCGGAGCGGGTCACCTGGCCGAACGCGCTGGCCGAGCTGGCCCTCGTGAAGGCGGAACTCGCCCGCTGGGATGGCGACACCGAGGAGGCGCGCCGCCAACTCGCCGGCGCCACGGCCGCGTTGGGCGACGAGGCGGAACGGGCGAACGTCCGCGCGGCCACCCACGACCTGCTCGGCTACCTCACCGACGACCTCGACGAGTCCCGGGCGCACCGCGCGGCGGCCTGCGCGGCGGCGGCCGAGGCCGGCCACGCGCCGCTGATCGCGCAGGTGCTCGTCGGGATCGCGGACCTGGCCCTGCGCCGCGACGAGCACGAGCAGGCCGTCCGGCTGCTCGCGACGAGCGCGCGGGTGCGCGGCCTCTGGGACCGCTCCCACCCCGACGCCGCCCGGATCGAGCACACCACGCGGCACCACCTCGGCAACACGCGCTTCACCGACCTCTCCCGACAGACCACCCGAACCGACTGGCCCCGCCTCGCCGAGACCACACTCACCCCCTGAACAACACCGGCCCCGGCAACCCTCGCCTCGCAACAAAGAAGCCCGGCCCGGGATTTGCACCCTGAGCCGGGCCATTGGCGTGCCCTGTTGTGGTTATCCCCACCTTGAAGTGGTGGTCGGCCGGATGGGCGCGGCGGCGGCGTGCGGCAACCATGGTGCCTCCGGGTCTTCCGTTCGTCTGGTGGAGGGGGAACAGTGGGGCGTCCCATCGAGCGTGCTCTCGCACGTCGTACGTTGCTGGCCGGCGCGGCGGCAGCCGGTGCGGGAATCGTGTGGGGAACTGCGGGGGAGGCCGTCGCCGGCGGGTGGCGACAGCCGGTGGAGCAAGGGGCGGTGGACGCCGAGGTGGCGCGCCTGAAGTGGAGGTTGATCAGGCTGCGGCGCGACATCCACCGGCATCCCGAGGCGCCGGGGCAGGAGCGGCGCACGGCCGGTGCGGTGGCCCGGGAGCTGCGGGCAGCCGGGCTGGCCGTCACCACCGGGGTGGGTGGCCACGGTGTCGTCGGTGTCCTGCGGGGCTCGCGTCCGGGCCGGACCGTTGCGTACCGGGCGGATATGGACGCGGTGCCGCCCAAGGACATCGTCGGCGGCGGTCCGGCGGCGGCCCATCTGTGCGGGCACGATGTCCATACCACCGTGGCGCTCGGCATCGCACGGGTCCTGGCGCGTATGCGGAGGCAGTTGGACGGAACGGTGGTGTTCCTCTTTCAGCCTGCCGAGGAGACCCTGAGCGGGGCCCGCGCAGTGCTCGAAACGGGCGTGCTGGAGCGCACCGGCGTGGAAGAGATTCACGCGCTGCACTGCGGGCCGTTTCCCGTCGGCCAGTTCGCGCTCACCCCGGGCTACGGGCTGCCTGGTCTGGACAAGGCGGAGGTCGTTCTGCCCCGGCCGGACGCGCCCGACGCTGCGCGACGACTGGCCGCCGAGATCGGCGCACTCTCCACGGTGCCGCTGCCACGGACACCAGCGGACATCGAGCGGTTGGTCGCCGACGCCCAGACACCCGACGGGCCACTGGCCCGGTTCGTGGTCGTCCGGGCACAGGCGCCGGAGGCCGGCAAAGTGACCGTGTCCTACCGCTGCTGGCCGCAGGAACGGTACCCGGAGGTCCGCGCGGACATCCGCCGCCTGGCCACGTCGTACGCGGGAGCCCAGGTCAGCTTCCCCGCCGAGCCGTTCCCGGCCATGGTCTGCCCGGAACGCGACGCCCGCACACTCGCCCGCCACCTGCGGCGCACCCTCGGCCGAGAAGCGGTCACCGAGCTCCATGCCGCCTTCCCGCCCTTCAGCGGCGAAGACTTCGCCCTCTACCTGGACCGCGTCCCCGGCACGTTCACCTTCCTCGGCGTCCGTTCCCCCGGCGCGCCCATCACCACCGGCTACCCGCACTACCCCGACTTCGATCCGGACGAGCGGGCCATCAGCCTCGCCGTCCGGGCCATGGCAGGGTGGATCGCGGAGCGGACGCATACGGGCACAGCGCCAACGGCCAACGTCACGTGCTGATCCACCGAACCCCCCCGGACCACCGGTGAACTCGGTGAACTCACCTTCTGCCCGTGCTGGCGGGAAGTTGGTTACGAGGGCTGAGGCTTGGGCGAACTCATGGTTCTGCTCCGTTCTCCAGGTTGTGGGTCATCCGTTCCAGGACGGTGACGGCGATCCGGTATTCCTCGTGGGTGATGCCGGTCGCCGACAGGTCGCGGAAGGCGTGTACGCGCTCGGCGACGTCGGTGAGGCGGGCGCGGCCGTCGTCGGTCAGGGCGAGGCGGCCCGGCTCCGGGCGGGCGATCCAGCCGTCGGCCATGACTGTCCCGATGGCGGTGGTCAGGGTGACGAGGTCCGCGTTGGCGGCAAGGACGGTCAGCACTTCGGTGTCGGTGGTCTGCGGATCCTTCTCGATGACGTTGAGGACCTGCCAGGAGGTCCGGGTGAGGCCGAACTCGGTCAGCATCGCGTTCATGTGGCAGGTGAGGGCCTTGTCGGTGCGGCTGAGCCAGTAACCGATGGGCTTCATGTCGTGCTCCGGAGCGGGTCAGTGATGCCGGGGCCGGGCCCTGCGCGGCAGTAGCCGCACGAGGGCGCAGCAGGCGAGGATGCCGACGGCGACCGTGGCGAGGCTGTGGACGGCTGCGGATGCGGGGGCGCCGGCGGTGTGGAAGTAGACGGTGGTGATGGCCGCGGCGCCGATGCTGTTGGCGAGTTGTGCGACGGCGGAGAGTGCACCGCTGGCGCTGCCCGATTCCCTGGGGCCGATGTCGCCGAGGGTGACCTCGTAGACGGTGCCGAAGCAGGAGCCGAGACCAAGGCCGGTGACGAAGACCGGGGCGAGGAGCGTCCACGCCGTCGGGCTGGTGGCGTGGACCAGGACGAGCAGCGACAGCGTGCCGGTCAGCGTGAGCAGCAGGCCGATGAGGATGAGCGTGCGGCCGAGGCGGGCCATCAGACGGTGCGCGGCGATCGAGGCGAGGATGATGCCGGCGGCGACCGGGGCGAGGCCGAGCGAAGTCTGGGTCGGGGTGCGGTGCAGCCCGTCCTGGAGGAAGAGGGAGAGAACGAGGAGCAGACCGGCGACGGCCGCGTTGAAGACGAGGCCGAGGATCAGGCCGGAGGTGAAGCCACGGTTCTTGAGCAGCGAGGGCTCGATGAGTGGGCCGGCGGCGCTTCGCTGACGCAGGCAGAACAGCGCGAAGAGCAGAGCGCCGGCGGTGAGGGAGAGGATCGGGACGGGCGTCCAGCCGTGGCCGGAGCCGTCGATCAGGCCGTAGAGCAGGCCGAACATCGTGGCGGCGAGCAGACCGGAGCCCGGAACATCGACGGTGACCGTCCGGTCTCCGGCGTCGCGGGGCAGCAGTCGGGCGGCCAGGGCGATCGTGAGGCCGCCGAGTGCGATGTTGATCAGGAACATGGAGCGCCAGCCGAAGCTGTCGATGAGGAACCCGGCGAGGACCGGGCCGCTGATCGCGGAGAGGCCGAGGCAGGGGGCGAAGACGCCGAACGCCTTGCCGATCTCGTTCGGGGGGAAGACCGCGCCGAGGATGCCGAAGCCCTGTGGGATCACGAGGGCGCCGAAGGCTCCTTGGAGCAGGCGGAACCCGATGACGGAGGCGGGTCCGGTGGCCAGGCCGCAGGCGACGGACGCGAGCGTGAAGCCGGTGAGGCCGGTCAGGAACAGGCGGCGGCGGCCGAACTTGTCGCCGAGCCTGCCGCCGACCACCAGCAGGACGCCCATGGCCAGGGCGTAACCGGCGCCCAGCCACTGGACGAGGGCGTCCCCGCCGTGCAGGTCGGTGGCGATGGTCGGGGCGGCGATGTTGGTGATCGTGGAATCGAGGAGGTCGAGGACGGCGGCGAAGAGGACGACGGCGAGGACGGCCCAGCGGCGGCGGTCGGTCCTGGTCTGTGGGGTGGCGGGGGCCTGGTTCAAGGCCGTGGACATGGAATCCCTTAGGAGGAGGGGACGGGCCTGTGTGGTGTGGGCCCGCCCGGATCAGTGCCGGGTGAAGGCGGCGGCGTTCTCGCGGGCCCACTGCCGGAAGGTGCGGGCGGGGCGGCCGAGGAGGGTCTGGGTGGTGTCGGCGATGGCGGCCGGACCGTGGTTGGCGGCCTCCCACAGGTCGAGCAGCGAGGTGACCATCGGCGCGGGCAGGTGGCGGCCCATCTGCTGCTCGGCCTCGGCGCGGGTGATGTGCTCGACCGGGATCCGGCGGCCGAGGGTGTCTGCGAGGACGGCGAGTTGTTCGCGGAAGGTGAGCGAGTCGGGGCCGGTCAGGGTGACCGAGCGGCTGGTGAGGGAGGTGCCGGTCAGCGCCTCGACGGCGATGTCGGCGATGTCCTCGGGGTGGATGGGCGCGAGGTGCGCGTCCGGGTAGGCGAGGGGGATCGGCATCGACCGGCCGATGAAGTGGGCCCAGCCGAGGGAGTTGCTGGCGAAGGCGTCCGGGCGCAGGAACGTGCAGGCGAGGTCGGAGCCGGCGAGGGCGCGCTCGACCTGGAGGCTGTGGCCGGCGAGCGGATCGTGCTCGGCATCCGGGCCCAGGACCGAGGAGGACGAGAGCAGGACGACGTGCTCGACGCCGGCGGCCTCGGCGGCCTTGACCAGCTCGCGGATGCCGGCCGGCTCGGGGTAGAGGAAGACCCGGCGGACGCCGCGGAGTGCGGAGTCGAAGGTCTCGGGCCGGTCGAGGGCGAGCTCGGCGACGTCGACGCCGTCCGGGACGGTCAGTTCGGCGGGGTTGGCGCTGGCGGCGCGGACGGTGAGACCGGCCGATTGCAGGCGGCTGACGATCGCCTGGCCGATCCTTCCGCGGGCGCCGGTGATGAGGGTGGTCATGGAATGCTCCGTTCGTCCATTGCTCAAAGGCATATGCATGCAATCATGCACACGTTTGCTAGTCAACACATGCCTTCGTGGAGTCATTCATGTCTGTACGATGAGGGCATGACGAAGCGCGAGCCGAAGACCGCGGAGGAACTGCTGGACGCCGTGGGTCCGGCTTTCGGAAAGCTGCGGCGCTCCTCGCTCCTGGAGGTCGAGGAGCCGATTTCCCACAAGGACCTGAGCCGCACGCTGGTTCTCAGAATCGTCCTGGAAGCCGAGCAGGACGCCACGGAGGGTGAGGCGGGCGGGCAGTCCGGTGCCGGCGAGATCACCGTCGGCGCTGTCGCCCGGCACCTGGGCGTGGATCCGTCGGTGGCCAGTCGCATGGTCTCCGACTGCATCGCGGCCGGCTATCTGGTCCGCGCGGCCTCCCAGCAGGACGGCCGCCGCACCGTCCTCCAGCTCAGCCCCGAGGGCCGTGAGCTGATGGCCCGCTTCGTCCGCCATCAGCGCTCGGCCTTCGAGTGCATCACCGCTGACTGGCCCGAGCGGGAGCGCCTGGAGTTCGCTCGCCTCATGCTCAAGTACGTCGACTCCCAGGACGCCCTCCGCCACCGGCGCCCGGGTAAGGACGCTCCGCGCTGAGCCGCCCCGGCGCCTGTCCTCGCTCAACTGCTTCTGGGACGGGCGGCGATGGAGAAGGGGGGTGCGGCACCAAGCGTCGTTGGATGTCTCCGCATCAGCACCGGCTCCCGCCCCGCTCGACGCAGGTTGCCGTAGGCCACGCGCCCCTGTCGTCATCGGCGTCGAGCAGGGGCCCGCTTTCGGACGCTTTCGGACAGCGGTGTGCTGGGGGGGGCTGGACCTGCGAAGCAACTCGGCCGATCCGCACCAGCCATGGCCGGAGCCGAGGCGTCGTGGCGCGCCGGTCAGCCGGTGCGCTGGTCAGGGCTTCGGGACCTTCGCGCGGCCGGGGGCGGCGACCTTGCGTACGGCCGCGGCGACGGCGCGGAAGTCCTTCTTCAGGATCGTACCGTGGGTGCTGGCGACCTTCGGGTGGATGGTGATGTTCGGGTTGCGGGCGGCCACCGCGGGGAGGGTGGCGCGGTGCCGTTCGTGCTCGCCATCCTTGCTTCCGAAGGACTTCCCCGAGGCGATCACGTACCGGGTCGGGACGGTGATGTTGTCCAGCACGGGGTCCAGGTTGCGGGCGAGTACGCCGCCCTCGATGTTGCTGTTCGCCATCTGCTCGGCGGTCATCCGCGGGGTCAGGCCCGTCGGGCGCAGCAGCACCATGAGCGGGCTCAGCCGCCGGAACAGCTTCCGGATCCGCTGCTCCATGGCCTCGTCCAGCCAGTCGTCCGGTTGCGCGCCCTCGACCAGGACCGCGCCCACGGTACGGCCGGGATTCCGGCTGGCCCAGTGCGCCGCGAGGAACGCTCCGTAGGACCAGCCCACCACCAGCGCCCGGTCCACACTCCTGGCCGCGAGAACGGCATCGACATCCCGCAGGTGCGTCTCGAACGAATTGGGGTCTGCCGAACGCTTCGACTTGCCGCGGGCCCGCATGTCGTAGGTGATGTGCCGCCACCCCGGCCCCAGTTCGGCGATGACCCTCCGCCAGTACCCCTGCGTGGCGAAGTGGCCGTTGAGGTAGAGCACAGGGATGCCGGGACCGCCGGTGTCGGTGACAGCCAGGGCCGAATCGTCCACTGGCAGCATGCCGGTCCACGGTGAAGTGGTCGAGGACGTACCGTTCTTCGTCATGTGTTCCTCCTTGGTTGCGTGAGGTGTCGTACGCGACGTCTCTTCGGTGCCGCACGTGGTGCGCGGGCCTGGGCCTGGTCGCGGTCATTCCCCCGGAGGGGGCCGCTCCCGTCCCTCGCTGTTGTGAGGGGCCCGGCGCCCCGCGGCGCCGAGCCCCTCGAAGACGGCGTGAGCGCTTGCCTTGAGCCGGTCATGCGGCTGATCGCGGAACGTGGCGGCGTCGAAGGCCGGCCGGAGCCTGGTCGGGGTCTGCTATCGGGCCGGCCTCGACCAGGCAGGCAGGCGGGTCAGTCGTCGATTGCCTGGTAGAGCGTGGTCCAGAAGTCGTGGATGGCCCGCGCCGAGTCCGGGGTGGACATCCCGACCTGGGTGAGCAGGATGCCGACGAGCTGGTTGTGCGGGTCGGCGTAGGTGGTGGTGCCGGATCCGCCGTCCCAGCCGAACTGGCCGACGGGCGCGTAGTCACCTCGGTAGGTGCGCACCGCCATCCCGAAGCCCCAGCCGCCGTGCTGGCCTTGGCCGTAGGCCAGGTGGACGGCGTTGCGGGCCAGGGTTTCCCGGGCGGCCAGTTGCTCGGCGGGGAGGCTGTTGGTGGTCATCAGCTCAACAGCGGCCCGGGACAGGATCCGCTCGCCTGCGTGCATGCCGCCGTTGAGCAGCATCCGGAAGTAGGCGTGGTAGTCGTCGGCGGTGGAGTCCAGTCCGCCACCGCCCGAGGCGAAGGCCGGGGGCTTGCTGTGGTGTCCCCCTTCGGCCGGGTCCTCCACGGTGAACTGTCCGGTCTGCGGGTCGGGGGCGTACAGGGGCGGCAGCCGGTCGATCTTGTCGGCGGGCACGTGGAAGCCGGTGTCCTTCATGCCCAGCGGGGCGAAGAGGCGCTCGCGCAGGAACGACTCGAAGGACTGGCCGGTGACCCTGGCCACCAGCACGCCCAGCACGTCGTTGCTGATGTTGTACTGCCACCGCTGGCCGGGCTGGTACATCAGCGGCAGTGTGCCCAGGCGGCGCATCCACTCGTCCGGCTCGACCGCCGGCAGCAGCCATCCGTTCTCGCCGTAGACCCTGCGCTCGAAGAGCGCGCCCATCATCGGGGAGCCCATCGCCGTCATATCCAGTCCGAGCCCGAACGTGGAGGTGAGCAGGTCCCGTACGGTGATCGGGCGTCGCGCCGGCTCGGTGTCGTCCAGCGGGCCGTCGGGCCGCTTGAGCACCTGCCGGTCGGCCAGTTCCGGCAGCCACGGGTCTACCGGGTCGTCCAGCCGCAGCCGGCACTCGTCCAGCAGGACCATCGCCGCCGCGACCGCGACCGGCTTGGTCGTCGAGGCCATCCGGAAGATCGTGTCCCGGCGCATCGGCGCGCCACCGTCATGGCGCATCGTCCCGATCGCCTCGACGTGCGTCTGCTCGCCCCGGCTGACCAGGGCGACCAGCCCGGGGATCTTCCCGGAGTCGACATACCGCGCCAGTACCTCGCGCAGCCTGCGCAGCCCTGCTTCGGAGAAGCCGCTCTTGCCTGTTCCCCTCATCAATCCCCCTGCATAAGAGTGTTGGATACACACAGTGTTCGAACTTGCGAAACCCGTCCCGGCGTGGCGCTCATGGGCTGTGTGTGGCCGGTGCCCGGGCTCGCTCGGTGTGCTCAGTTCGCAGCCCTCAGGCCGCGCATGGATGAAGTGTTCATGACATACACGCTCGTCAGGCGTGCCTTCGGGAGGCCCCCCCCGAGCCGATGGTGGGGAAGTCGGCTACGGCGCGACCGTACGCACGTCCATTCCCCGTAGCCGGCGCTCTGTAGCCAGCGCTCTTTTGTCTCAGCTCGTCGCAGGCCGCAGACGCCGGGACGGCAACAACTGCCGTCCGGCGTCGCACTGCCTCCCGGAGTCGTGCACATCGAAAGGCGCCGAGAGCCGTGGCGCCGCCCGAACTGCCGTCGAGATGCTGCTCCTTGCCGTGTACGAAGCCATGGCCGGGCATGACTCCATGGCCGCGTAGCGCAGAAAGCCGATGACAGTGCTGCCCGATGCCGGGCGCGATGCGCTGGGCCGTTTTCAGGCCGTCTTGCCTGCTTTTCCGGTGCCTCAGCCGGCGGCGCGCTCGATGGCGTCGGTCAGCTGCTTCCGCGTGCGGGCGGGGACGTAACCGCCCTCCGAATAGTTCTGGGCGAATGTCTTGACGAACTCCGTCGGGTCCTCGCCGACGATCTCGCGGATCGACGTTCCGTCCGCCGCGGCCCGTTCAAACAGGTCCGCGAGGTCTTCGAACATCGACTCGGCGCTGTCGCTGTCGGCCGGTACGAAGTGCATCAGGTACCGCTCGATCGCTTCGACCGCCGTGCGGTGGTTCTCGGGAAGCTCCTTGACGCGCGCCTTGTACGCCCGCCAGCGCTTCTTGGGCCCGATCACCTTCGCGATGATGCCGCTCTTTTCGACCTCGGACATGGTCACTTTCCCCCTTCGCGGAGCTGTTCCAGTCGTTCCGTGAGGAAGCTCCAGGTCCTCCAGAACTCTTCGAGGTACTCCCGCCCTTGAGCGTTGAGGGAGTGCACCTTGCGGGGCGGCCCCTTCTCGGAGGGGACCTTCTCCACGTCGACGAGACCCCGCTTCTCCATCCTGATGAGCAGCGCGTAGACGGTCCCTTCGGCGATGTCGGAGAAACCCTGCTCCCGCAGCCGTGCCGTGATCTCGTAGCCGTAGGCGGGCCGGCCGGACAGGGACGCGAGAATGACGCCCTCCAGCGTGCCCTTGAGCATCTCCGTCAGCAGCTTGGCCATGGAACACCTCCTTCCCGAGCTATTCGGTGTCGTTGAGTACTGGTAGAACGTAACACTGACTACCGGTACTCGGCAAGACCGAATAGCGGAGCCGTGAGCCGGCGCCGCAAGCCAGCACCGCACGCGCTCAACTCAGCAGCAGTACCGGCGGGATGGGCGGGCCGCAGACGTCCGTTGCTGTTCTGCCTGCGAAGGCGCCGCAGCTGGTGTGGAGGTGCCCGATTGGATCTCTGCTCCTTGGTGACCGTTGTCTACCGGTCCATCTGGCACGACAGTGGCACGGCGGCCGATGCGTCCCGGGCCGGACCATTTCCGCAGACGCTGGAGCGCTGCGTGCCACAGGCACTGCTGCCGACGGGATCCGGATTGCTTGCGCGAAGGGATGCTCCTGCCGGGGCCGAAGTACGGGGTGCCCAGCCGCCCGCTTTGGGCCATGGCATGGATCGCCGCACAGGACCTCGGCGAGGTGCGCTTCAGAGGCACGGCCACCGAGCCCACGGCTTGGAAGCGGAGCCGCACGAACGCCGCCCCACTGCGTCCGGATACAAGCAGATACAAGGTCCTTCCCGCGCGCCCAGCTCTCGCGCCGCGGATCCCTCCTGCGGTGGCCGGCCCATGCACCGCAGTAACCGACAACAGCTCCGGCGATCGCCGGAACTGCCGCGGCAGCCACACAGCCGAGTCCGTCCGATGCGGCACAGGCAACGTCGACTGCGGCTTCTGTATCTCGACGACTAAGCCGACCCCGGGGCCGCAACAGTGTCTGCTTGCAGCCCCGGGGATTTCTCATTTCTTAACGTACAGGTCCTGGTAAAGCGCCCAAACATCGGCGATCTTCACCATCTTCCCGTGGCAGGCATAGTGTCGCCACTTTCCTCCACGTGCTCCTCGATCGCCTTCCTTTCGGCAGGAGGCATCGTCGCCCATAAGTGTACGTTCAAGAACATATCCGGCTGGGGGCCTCCAGTCCGCCTGGGTCCCGCTGGGCCCCGTCACAGCTGACATCGACTGGGCCGACACCGCCTGCGCGCTGCCCTGAGCGGAGATGGCGCATGCAACGCCCGCTGTGACCAAGCCTGCAGCCGCAACAAAATTTTTAATCTTCACAAGTTTCCCTTGCCAACAAGATCCTGGCCAGGCCACGCGCCTGTCTCTGACGGGCTTCGCCCCGGGCCGAACGGGTGGACGTCATCACGCCCCGAGTCAAGACCACAAGAGAGATTTTCGGCCACCCATTGCAGAGTCATCCGGACTTCAACATTCCGAATGGGTGCAAGAAAACCGCCGCATAGGCATGAGGGCCTCCGAGTTCGACGCGCATGCATGTCCCGGATTGTGCCTGAATGCACATATAAATCATGTTGAAAACTGCACTAAGTCCACTTCGAGCGCCAAGACGCGCAACGATCAGCCACGCTTTTGCAACGAAGGTGTATTACGCCAAACCTCGGGCGGTCCTAGACTCAGCGCCGTTGATCTTTGCTGGTCACGGCGTTAAACGGGGGCACTTCCGTGTCAGAACCAGGTTCAGAGCTGACCACTCTGGCCACTACGTCAAGAAGCTTTGCGCTCTTTCGGCGCAAACAAGTCGAACAGCTCATCTCGGAAGGCGGCCAGGGGCAAGGGGGTTCGCTGCACCGCTCGTTGGGCGTGTGGCAGCTCACGATGCTCAGCGTCGGTGCGACGCTGGGCACCGGAATTTTCGTCGTGCTGGGGCAAGCCGTACCCAAGGCGGGCCCCGCGGTTGTCATTTCCTTCGTCATCGCGGGGCTGACGGCCCTGTTCTCGGCGTTCTCATACGCGGAGCTGGCCGGCGCTGTGCCGGTGTCCGGGTCTTCGTATTCGTACACGTACGTCACGCTTGGAGAACTCGCCGCCTGGATCTGCGGGTGGTGTCTGATCCTTGAATACGGGGTGTCAGTCGCAGCCGTAGCTGTGGGCTGGGGCCAGTACCTGAACGAGCTCTTGGACGGAACCCTCGGGGTGACGATCCCTGCCGCACTGGCCTCACCGCCAGGTGAGGGCGGCTACTTCAACCTCACGGCCTTGCTCGTTGTACTGCTCGCAATGGTCTTCCTGCTAGGCGGAGCAAGGGAAAGCGCCCGCGCGAACGCCATCATGGTTGTCGTGAAGATCGCGACGCTGGCGCTCTTCTGTGCTGTGGCATTCCTGGGTATCCGGGCCGGCAACTATGCGCCGTTCATGCCGCTTGGTGTGGCCGGCGTCAGCGCTGCAAGCACGACACTCTTCTTCTCGTACGTCGGCTTCGACGCTGCTTCCACGGCAGGCGAGGAAGCGCGCAACGCGCAACGGGACCTTCCGCGCGCCATCATGCTCTCCCTCGCGATCGTCACGTTGCTGTACTGCCTCGTGGCCGCGGCCGCCGTAGGTGCCACGCCCTGGCAAGGCTTCAAGGGTTCGGAAGCCGCACTTGCCGAGATCATGAAAAGTGTCACCGGCCAGAGCTTCTGGGCCGTGCTGCTGGCAGCCGGCGCCGTCGTAGCCATCGCCAGCGTGGTACTGACCGTTTTGTACGGACAGACGCGAATTCTTTTCGCGATGTCGAGGGACGGATTGATCCCTAGGGTGTTCGCACGAGTCCACCCTCGCACGGGCGCTCTGCGCGCGAATACGGTGATCGTGTCGCTCTTCTGTGGCTTCCTCGCCGCCGCGGTGCCTCTGGGGCAGCTCGCCGAGGCTACGAGCATCGGCACCCTGTTCGCCTTCGCTCTCGTCAACGTCGCCGTGATCGTTCTGCGGCGGGCCCGCCCTGACATGCCGCGTACTTTTCGCGCCCCCCTGTTCCCCCTTGTCCCGGCTGTCGGCTTCATCCTGTGCGTGTGGAGGATGTTCGACCTTGACGCCGTGACGTGGGAGGTCTTCGGGATTTGGATGGCGGCGGGACTCGCCTTCTATTTCGGGTACGGCAGACGTCGCTCCAGGCTGGCGACAGCGGAAGAGTAATCCACCCATCGTGCGTAAGAAGAACGACATTGACGAGAGCATAGTGCGGGCTTTGTCCGGAGACGCTCGCCGTTCCTATGCGGATATCGGTGTTGAGGTAGGCCGTTCTGCCTCAGCCGTCAAACGCCGTGTGGACAAGCTGTGCGAGGAAGGCGCGATCCTGGGCTTTACAGTCCGGATCAATCCAGACTCGGCCAGTCGGCAGACCGAGGGAATCATCGAGCTCTACTGCCACCGCAATACGACACCCGAGATGATCCGACGTGGATTGTCGAACTACCCCGAAGTGGTATCTGCATCCACCGTCACGGGGTACGCCGACGCCCTGGTGCACGTCTCCGCGTCAGGAACCAGACACTTCGAGCAGATACTGAAGCGCATCGAAGATGAACCTTTAGTTGAACGCACGAAATCCTCTCTCGTTCAGTCACCGCTCATTCGGAGAATTGACGCCTGCTCGCCCGCGAATTAATGCGCAACGAACCCGTGCAGCGCATTAATTTAACGAACCCCTGTCGCGAACTCCAATCATTTTGTGATTTCTGACACTTGCCAAAATCGCTCCCTCTTGTAAAGTCGTGAGCGGCGCTTATGGTCACGGATTTGAAATCTCAACTCCGGCTATGAGTGCATAATTCAAGAGGGGAACAAAATGAAGAGGATCAAGCTCGTTATCGCGGGAGCAGCGGTGGCCGTTTGCGCCACGGCCGTTACGGCGACCAGTGCATCTGCGGAATCTCCCAGCAAGGGCGAAACCGCTGCAGTTGCCTTCCAGGAGGCGGCCACCAAGCCGGAGAACGTTGTCGGCGGTGACGGCCGTATGGAACCGCGTTGCGGCTGGGCCGGCTTCGCCAGGGGCGTTGCCCAGGGGGTCGTCGGAAACGCGGCCTACGAAGCCGCGAAGTATGCGATGAATCACCCGGCGAAGCCGAAGGGCTACTTCATGAGGGGCGGAATTCCTGTCCGCTCGGAAGTCAGTGCTTCCGCAATGTCTCGCGCATTCGACTGACGATAGAAAGACCGCTTGATCATTCCTGTGCGGCGGGCACGTACGTCGGGCCCGCCGCACAGCCTCGCCCGGAAGGCATCTGGAACGGTGGAAGATTCGAGTCCTGAAAGTGCGCCGCTCGCGCAATGGAACAGAACCAGGAGGCGTACTCTCTTGGCAGTTGGCGCTGCCGTCCCCCTTGCATTGTCCTTTCATTTCGGCATGACGGCTCTTTATGAAATGCCGTTCAACCCGGTCAAGGAGAAGTACGGCGAAGAAATTACTTCGTACATCTTTCCGTACTTCGTCCAGGATTGGCATCTGTTTGCGCCTGACCCCATAGCTAAGGACAGGGGCGTGCTCGTGCGGGCTAAAAAGCGTCAGCCGGACGGATCGACAGTCACCACACAGTGGACCGACGTGACGTCACCGGCCCTGCAGCAACTTTATGGCGAGCGGTTCTGGCCTTCCAGGGAGATCCGTGTTGCTACCGGCCTGCCGCAGCTACTCGAATCCTGGCGCGATCCTGAACTCGAAAAGTTGAGAAATAAGAACCAGGTGGCCGATAGTCCGGGCAAAGGGGTGAAAACAGGCAAGAAGGAGAAGGAGGATCCTCCCCTCAGCGAGGGTGAAAAAGATTCCCGAGACGAGGCCATCCGATTCGCCCAGTCGTTCGCCAGCACTCAAGCAAGCAAGCTCTGGGGGCCGGATGTCGAATACGTGCAGGTCCGGATCGTAACCAACGAATTCCCCAGGTTCTCGCAACGCTACGCGCGAGACGCCAAGGGCAAGGTTTCTTACTATGATCTGGCGTGGATGAAGCCGGTTAAGGTTGAACGATGACGGAAACAGAAATCCGAACCGGTGCCGGGGACAATGCCGTATTGTCCAGCATGAAGACGATGGCTTACGACCTGCTTGAGAGATTCAGCGGCAGACGGCAGGCACTGGTCGGAGCGGCCCTCACGAGAATTGTGTTGGGGGCTATCGGGCTCTACTACTATCTGCGGGACTATTTGCACCGAAGCTTTCTCTGGGGGCCTGAAGGTGTCTGGCCCTGGGAGAACTTCACCGGATCGCACAACGGCGGGTTCTCCGTGTACTCGCTCAGCAGATCCGAGACATGGTTCCAGTTGGCGTTCCATGCCGGTGCAGTGATCGCCCTGCTGTTCATGCTGGGCTGGAAGACCCGGGCGATGACGGTCCTGCACTACATCTTCCTTTGGTCCCTTCAGCAAAGAAATCCTCTGCTTCTGGACGGTGGTGACAACGCAACCGTCATCGCCCTTGTCTTCTTCGTATTCATCGATTCCGGTTCCCGCATCTCGCTGGATGCCCGGCTGCGCCGCCGGAAGCAAGTGAAGCCTGATGCCGGATCCATGAGGTACCGGATCGCATCGCTCCTGCACCACGCCGGCTTGCTGGCCGTCATTCTTCAGGTCTGCACGATCTACCTCGTTTCGGGAATGTACAAGGTTCAGGGCGAACGCTGGCAGAACGGGACCGCCCTCTATTACGTCCTTCGCGTGGGCGAGTTCGGATGGCCGGGCGTCAATCACCTCATCTACGAGCACGCCACCCTGGTGGTGGCAATGACATACGCGACCGTGTTTTTCCAGCTCGCGTTCTCGTTCCTCCTGCTGAAGCGTTCCTTGCGGCCCTTCGCTGTCACCTGTGGGATTCTCCTGCACCTGGGAATAGCCATTTTCATGAGCGGGCTCATTACATTCTCCTTGACCATGATTGCACTGGAATTGCTCATCATGGGAGATGGGCACTACCGCCGTCTTGCCGCAAAGGTGCAAAAGGTAGTCGGTAAGCGCGGCCGCCTCGAACCAGCGATTAACGTCGTCTGAGGTAGGCGTGGCATCAGAATCAAGGACGGTCGGTGTGAGGTTGGCCTATATGGTGCGCTACCAGCGCCTCGGCCTTCTCCTACTGGGCATCACGTTTATGGTTGTGCTGGCCTCCTGGATATTCTTCACACCCCGTCCGGCAACTCTCAGCAGCGCGACGACAGGCGACGCCGCGCTCGCCGCTCAGGTACGGGCGGCGGCGGGCGGCGGACGCGGATATCGTGGCCTCGCTGTAGCCGCCATCAACCGCGACCGGGTTCGTTTCGCAGGACTGGGAGACTCAGGCAACCCCAAGCGACCAGGTGTCGACAAGTCCACGGTTTTTGAGGCCGGTTCACTCGGAAAGCCGATGACGGGCATGCTCCTCGCGGAACTCGCGGCCCGAAAGAAACTGCGCCTTGACGTGCCCCTGCAGAAGCTCCTGCCCGACATGCGTTTTGGTGACCCTGCACTGGGCTCGGCCACCCTCCGGGACCTGGCAAGCCATCGGGCCGGGCTCGACCTGATGCCAGCGAACCTCCATATATTCATGCGCGGAGTGGAGCTGCGAATCATGGGCAAGGACCCCTATCGGGGGATGACTGAAGCGGACGTCTTTACGGCCGGGCAAAATGCCGGTTCCAGCGGAACGGGGACATTTCGCTACTCAAATCTTGGTATGGCGCTTGCCGGCCAGACGGCCGCTCGTGTCGTGGGCCAGGAATATGAAGTGCTCCTGCGACAGTACGTGCTTGCGCCATTGAAAATGAGAAGTACCCGAATGGTCCACTCTGACGCGGCTGTACCACGTAACAGCGCGACGGGATATAAAGCCAACGGTGCTCATATGCAGCACTGGCTGACATCGGGCTACACGCCGGCCGGCGACATCTGGTCGACAAGTGAAGACCTCGCACGCCTCGTGCTGGCCGAGCTACAGAGCACGGCACCAGGTGCCGAAGCAGCTGTGCCACGGTTCGATGCTGCTGACGCTGGGAAGATTGGGCTGGGGTGGTACACCACCCGCATGCAGGGTCGAGAAATCACTTGGCATAACGGCTCAACCGGGGGATTTGCTTCCTATATGGGGTTCGACCGGTCCAGCCACCAGGGTGTAGTTGTTCTCTCCAATACGGATCAGCCTGTCGACGCTATCGGGAAACGTTTGCTGGGGCTCGCTCCCGAAACGGAGTATCCTGCACATGGCCTCTCTCAAATGGTGCTGACAGTGCTGTGCAGCGTAGGGGCAGCAGGTCCTGTTTTCTTCGTGGCATGGCGTAGATTCCCCAGGAAGATATACCATGTACATTTCGGCTTCAGTATCGCTTTCGGGGTCACTCTTCTTTTCATCGTGCGGCGCATCGGTGACTGGCTCTCTGTTCCGTCAACAGTGTGGGCATTGGGCGGCGCGCTCCTGGCCGTCGGCTTCTTGCTGGGCGTCAGCCGATGTCCCCGAACGGACCGCGATCAACGGTCGGACATCAGAACGGCTCTGTCGGCAGCTCGATACGAGGTTGTCCTTCTGTCGCTGCTTCTGCTCGTCATCTCCGTCGAGCTCTGAGAGAGAAGGTACGAGACATCCATGAGCCGCACCGACGCAGCCGTTGTGGGCACAGGGCCCAACGGCCTGGCGGCCGCAGTGACCTTGGCCCGCGCCGGACTGCACGTCGAGCTATATGAGGCCGCGGGAGATATCGGCGGAGGACTGCGCAGCAAACCGCTCTTCGACAGCGAAGTAGTCCATGACGTCTGTGCGGCTGTACACCCGATGGCTGCAGCTTCACGGTTCTTTCGCGAGTTCGACCTCGCTGCCCGCGGCGTGGAACTCCTGCATCCCGAGATCAGCTACGCCCACCCTCTGGATGGCGCCCACGCGGGCCTCGCGTTTCGCGATCTGGATGCCACCTGCGAGCATCTTGGCCGTGACGGGGGTCGCTGGCGGGCGACGATGGAGCCTCTGCTCGGTCACAGCGCCGGTGTCGTGGACCTGATCCTCTCTGGCCAGCGCGGAATTCCCCGTGACCTTGTTGCTCCCTTCTTGCTGGCTCCCAGAGTTCTCGCCCACGGCAGTCCTCTCGCCCACGGATTGTTCCGTACTGAGCAGGCACGGTCGTTGCTAACTGGTGTCGCTGCGCATGCCGTTGGGAGACTGCCCAGCATCGCTGCCGGTGCGGTCGCCCTGCTGCTGGGGCACCTCGCGCACGGCACAGGTTGGCCCATTCCGCGGGGCGGCAGTATCCGTATCGCCCAGGCCATGGCAGAGGACATCACGGCGCATGGAGGCGAGATCCACACCGGGCGGCACATCACCGATCTGCGGGAACTCGAACACGCCGGCACTGTGCTGCTCGATACCAGCCCGAAGGGCTTGGTACGGATCGCCGGCGCCAGGTTGCCCGTGCGCTACATCCGTCGCCTCGCGCGCTTCCACTACGGACCTGCCGCCGCCAAGGTCGACTTCCTTGTCTCTGACCCGATCCCCTGGGCCGACCCTGAGGTGGGCAGGGCCGGGACGGTCCATCTAGGTGGCACGCAGCGTGAGATGTTCCGCCAGGAGACCCTGAATGCAAAGGGCATTGCCACCGCCGAGCCGTTCGTACTCGTCGTTGATCCCATGACAGCCGACCCCGGGCGGGGTTTGCCCGGCAAGCGCCCGGTGTGGGCGTACGCGCACGTACCGAACGGCGACACGCGGGACCCCGTCGAGATCGTGCGCACCCGCATCGAACGCTATGCCCCTGGATTTACCGACACCATTCTTGCCCAACAGGGCATCTCTGCCGCCGCATACGAGGCGTACAACCCGAACTACGTGGGCGGGGACATCGCATCCGGGGCCATGACACTCGCACAGAGCATCCTGCGCCCGGCGCCCCAGATCGACCCCTACCGCACCCCCTTGCGGGACGTGTATCTGTGCTCGGCTTCCACCCCGCCTGGCCCCAGCGTTCACGGTATGTCCGGCTACCTCGCTGCTCTTTCGGTCCTGCGCCGTAAGTACGGGATCCGGACTGCACCGTCCCTTGCGCCGCGCTACCGAGCCCAGAAGCCTCGTATCGACTGAACGGGATAGTTCCGGCCTGAGTCGGTGCCCCGGGCAGGACCTGACATCCCTCCGGCGTAAGAAGGATGGCCCGGACGGGCAAGCCACCTTTGACAGGGTGGGGTGTAAAGCTTACTTTCCATCCATGCGGAATGAGGTTCGCCGCCTGCGAGTTGCCCTAGGGCTCTCCCAGCAAGCACTGGGTGCGGCATTGGGGGTTTCCCGGCAGACAGTGAACGCGATCGAGCAGGGCCGCTACGACCCGTCGCTACCGTTGGCCATACGACTCGCCCGACACTTCGGGCTCACCGTTGAGGAGATCTTCCATGTTGACGACGCCTAGCGCCCGCCGCGCGGCGACCCGGTGGGCCGTTCTCGCGGTGACCTTGGTCGGGGGAGCGGCCATGGCAGTAATCATGGCGGTGCGTGGTGAGATCGCTCTGGCCATCGTGCTGCCGCTGATCATCATCGGGTACGGATTGTCCGTCACCTTGTTTGCGGGGCACAGCGACATCGCCGCGCAGTTCAGCGGGCACGAGGAGGATGAACGCCGCCGCCTGATCAACTGGAGGGCGGGGGCGACGACCGCGAACGTGCTGATGCTCGTGCTTGTGTGCGGCACATTCTACGAGCTGATTCACGGTGAATTCGGTGGCACGTTCTCGCGGTTGAGTGCACTTGGCGGCATTTCCTACGCAGCTGCTTCAGCGACCTACACGCGGGCTGGAGTGAAGCATTCGATCGATCCGGCCGAATGACCCTCCCTCAGCAGGCTGCAGTGATGACGGCCTCGCCCGATCCGACTGCGGACCGAGCGGCAGCCCCGAGCGGAACCGGTCGGCGCGGGCAGGCCGGCGCCCGGGGCGGCGCTGCCCCGTCGCACGAAGTTCGGGGCCGCCGGCCGTTCGCCGGGCCGGGTCAGCCCGCGTTGGCAGCGGATCTTCCGTCCGGCCAGGCCAAGTTCGGTCATCAGATGGGCGACTGTGTTCGCCGAGACACGCCAGTCCTCGCGGACCAGGACGAGCCGGACCTTCGGGGAGCCGTAGGTGTCGCCGGAGCCCTTGAAGATCTGCCGGACCGCGTCGACAGCCGTCCGCGCCGGACCTCACACGCGGTGGTGGGCTTGTCGCGCCACTTGTAGAACCAGGACTGCGGCATGCCCAGGAGCTGGCAGGCCAGACGGTGCGAGCCAATGACCGCCAGTCCGGGGCGGATCTCGCAGGAACGAACACCGCGTGTATCGCACCCTGTATGCGGGGAGATTCATGACGGGAAGAGGAAATAGCGGCTTCTCCGAAGCAGGGCTGCGCAGAGGGGCGCTCCCCAGCCGTTCCCCGCGGGGGCGAGCCGTCTGTTCCTTGGAGGAATGGCTGTCCTGTTCCCTCAAGGAGCGGGCCTCCGGCATCCCGTGTGGCTGGCCTGGGTCGGCGTTCTGACGGCCTTGACGCACCAGGACGAGCGGTCGCGCCGTGCCGTGGTGGCTGGCTGGTCCGTCATGCACGAAATGGGTTCGGACCGCGCAGCTTCGGCAACTGAAGACCAGGCTTCGGAAGGTATTGCGGATGCGGGCCAACGGCTCGCGGTCGCGGGTGTAGTACAGCTTGTTCGTCAGCAGGACGGCCCAGGTTCCCCGTTCAGGGGGGATCCACATGCCGGTGCCAGTGAAGCCGTAGTGCACGTAGGGGCGGTTGGCGGGGTCGGTGGCGGGGGCGGGGTGCCGGAAGAGGCCGCGCACGGGCTCCAGGGTTCCGGTTTGGGCGTTGAGGGTTCCTCGACCCAGCTCGGCCCGAATCCCGGTGCTGTGGGGGCCGTCATGGGGTCGAGCATGTACTGCAGGAAGCGGGCGAGGTCGTCGAGGATGGAGAAGGTGCCGGCGATGCCGCAGACGCCGTCGGGGAGGCGGGCGGAGAAGTCGTGGGCGGTGCCTTTGAGGTGGCGACCGGTGTCTTCGTCGAGCTCGGTCGGGGCGCAGCGGACGGTCAGTTCGGGTGCCAGCGGGCCGAAGTGGGTGCGGGTCATGCCCAGGGGCTGCCAGACGCGGTTGTGGGCGAGCTCGTCGAGGCTCTGGCCGGAGAGTTTTTCGGCGAGGTAGCCGAGGATGAGAGCGGCCCGGTCGGTGTACTCGACGGCCTCGCCGGGCGGCCGGTGCAGGGCTTCGTGGAGGACGCCGGCCCGGATGGTGGCCGGGTCGATGCCGTAGAGGTTCTTGAGCTGGGCTCGCAGCGGTACGCCGGCGGTGTGGGTGAGCAGTTGGCGGGCGGTGACCTGGCCGAGGGGGTGGCTTGTGACCTCGGGCCAGAAGGTGCCGAGGGGTTCGTCGAGCGGGAGGGCGCCGTCTTCCCAGAGGGCGCCGGTCGTGGACCACACGGCCAGGATCTCGGTGAGGCTGGCGACGTCGAAGATCGTGTCCGGCCGCATGGGGATGTCCGGCTCGGCGGGGTCTAGGACGCCGGCCGTGCCTGCGGCCTTCGGGCCTGTGGCGTCGCCGACGGCCCACACCGCACCGAGGTGGACCTTGTCGCGGACGCCGCCCGCCACGAGTTGCTCGATCTGGTGGGGGCTGTCTTCCATGAACATCTCCGAGGCCGCGTTGCGGGCCCGCCCGTCGGCGTAGTGAGACGGGCGGGCCCGGCCGGGGAACGTGGCGGGGTGGTCAACTGATCCGGTGGCCGAGCTCGGTCAGGGCCTTGGCGGTGGCGCTGAGCGGGTAGCGGGCGGCGTTGCTTCGCCCGGCCTGCCGCAAGGCGGCGAGCAGCCCCGGGGTGGTACGGAGGCGGTTGAGGTCTCGGGCCGGCCGCCACGTCCGCATCCCGCAGAGCGCGCTCGACGCGTACATCGAGGCCCGCACCGTAGAGCCGGTGCGCCACCCCCGCCCCCGCATCGGCTACCGGCTGACGGCCTGATGGGCCCGCAAGCGCAAGCCGCAGCGGCGACGCTACGGATCCGTGCGCCGGCGCCCCTCGGGACGCTGGCAGGCCCGCTACCCGGATGCGAACGGAGACCTGCGGGCGGCGCCGGAGACCTTCGAGATCAAGACGGACGCGGAGATCTGGCTCACCCATACCGAGGCCGACCAGATACGCGGCGACTGGACAGACCCGCACGCCGGGGCGGTCAACTTCCTTGCGTACGCCACGAAGTGGATCGACGAGCGAGGGCTCGCCGCAACCACGGACGAGCTGTACCGCAGGCTGTTGCGCCTGCACCTGGAGCCCACCTTCGGCGAGCTGGACGTCAACGAGATCGGTCCGTCGAGGGTGCGGACGTGGCGGGCTGAGCGCCTGAAGGAGACTGGCGCGACCAGGTCGCCAAGTCCTACCGCCTCCTCAAAACGATCACGGAGACCGCGGTCGATGACGAGCGTCCGATCGCCACCGTCGAGCAGGTCTTCGACCTCGCCGACGCCATCGGGCTGCGCTGGCGGCTGATGATCCTCCTCGGCGCGTTCGCCTCGATGCGCCCCGAGGAGCTCGCGGAGCTGCGGCGCAAAAACGTGGACCTGGACGAGGGGGGTCTGGGTCAAGCGTGCTGCCCCGGAGCTGACCACGGGCCGCCGGGTACTCGGCGACCCGGAGCCCCGTGCCGGCAAACGGGAGATCGTGCTGCCCCGGTTCCGTGCTCACTGACCTCCGCCAGCCCGCCGGTCCACCTTCGGACGCAAGTACCGCAAGGCACGGAAGAAGGCCGGCCCGCGGCATACCCCTCTCGTGCCGACTTTGATTGAAGGCGGTCTTGGGCCAGGTCGGCTTTCCCTGTATGCACTGACCTGACCCAATGGTCGAACAGGAGGGGGCATGCCTGCACAGCACGGCAAGGGCGGTCGGGCGTTCATATCGGGCGCGTTGCGGGAAGCCCTGGTCTGTCCGGTGTCCGCAGATTCTGCAGGCCACCGGCTGATCAGCGACTATGGCGAGGCGCGGCACTTCCTTGCTGGTTCTGCCTGGTCCCGAGTCGGGGTGCAGGTGGTGCCGGTCGGGCCGGCTTCCGCGATGTCCCTCACCGAGATGGGCGCGCCGCGCCATGCCCGCTTCCGTGGGCTGTTGAACTCGGCTTTCTCCGCTCGGACGGTCCAAGCCCGTCGCCCTGCCCTTGAGCGCCTTGCCCAGGCTCTCGTCGCGCGCCTGCGTACAGCCGGCGGTCCCGCGGAGGCGATCGGCCAGTTCTGCAGGCCGTTTGCCTTCACCACGCACTGCGATGTCCTCGGCGTGCCCCGCCCGGCCAGGCCCGCGCTGTACCACTGGTCCCTGGCCCGCTCCGCCAGCGCTGACGCCGGCGGCCGTGAAGTCCACCGCGCCGAGGTCGAACTGCACCGCACGGTGCGTCTGGTGCTCGGCGAACTGCACCGCCGCCCCGGCCGAGGACTCCTGGACCTGCTCATCCAGAAGACCGGCGCAGGGAAACTCACCGAGAGGGAGCTCGAAGGGTTATGCGCGTCGCTGTTCTTCGACGGCCACCTCCTCGCAACAGCCCAGCTCGCCAACGCCCTGTTGTGTCTGCTCCTGCACCCGACCCAGCTCGCCTGCCTGCGGGCGCACCCTCAGCACCTGCACGGTGCGGTCGAAGAAGCCCTGCGTTATTCCCCCGCGCACACCGTGAGCGTGCCCCGCCTCGCAACCCGCTCCGGGCACCGTGCGGCAGTCGCGTTCGCCCTGGCCAACCGCGACCCCCGGATCTTCGAGAATCCCCACCGCTTCGACCTCACCCGCACCCCTAACCGCCACCTGGCCTTCGGCCGGGGCGCCCACCACTGCCTCGGAGCCGAACTCGCACGCCTTGAGGTCCGCATCGGTCTCCACACCCTGCTCCGCGAACTCCCCGGCCTGCGCTTGGCCATTGACGAGACCGCACTCACCTGGTCGGTCACCCCGGCGATCAGGACGCTGGGCTCTCTCCCCATCCGCTGGAGCGAACCAAGGCGTGCCCGCCGGCCGTGTTCGCGAGTGCATCGTCGCTGACCATCCAGCGCCAGGTGCCTCAGGCCACATAAATTGCGTCTCGCGATTCGAGATGACGGCCGATCGAATCGCCCGGGAGGGCCTTGCGGTTGCCAACTCCGCGCGTTAATCGGTCCCTTGTGGCGTGCAACTGGCACGCGACCCAAAAATGGTCTAGACAATAACTAAGCCCCAGGCCGTTGACCTGGGGCTCAAGCTTGGAGCGGGTGACGGGAATCGAACCCGCGCTCTGAGCTTGGGAAGCTCATGTTCTACCATTAAACTACACCCGCGTAACACCGCTTCCATTCTGGAGGCGGAGCGTCGTCGCACACTCTACCCCATCACCGCCCGGCGGTGCATTTGGCCTGTCCGGGGGCGGGTGCGCCGGTGGTCCCGGGGGCGGGACGCGGGTGCGGGGGAAGGGAGTTGAGGCGTACGGTGGGGCACCGGAGTGCCGCCTGCGAGCGCACCCAGTTCATCCCCTAATGTGGCTTTTGTTGTCCACGCAGTTGGGAGAGGGACTTGATGGAGCGCACCGTCGTACGTTGTGCCGAGGGGCACGTCTTCAGCACCGCTTCGTTCCCCATGCAGACCACCGACCGGCTCGGCCCCGGACGGCTGCTGCGCTGCCCGCGCTGTGCTCGGTTGCGGCACTCGGTGCCCGTGGAGCACGCCAAGCGGTAGCGGCGGTCGCGGGGTCGCGAGGAAGGTCGGCGGTGATCTTCGAACGCGATGAACGCGACGACGAACGCGAACGTCGAGGTGAGGTCGCGGTGGCCCGGTCCCTGGTGGGGCCGGGCCCTCGTCGTGCGGAGGGGGGTGTGCGGGCGCGTATCCTCGACTGCGTGCTTCTCTCAGACAAGGACATCCGGGCCGAGATCGACGCAGGTCGGGTGCGCATCGACCCCTACGACGAGGCGATGGTGCAGCCGTCCAGCATCGATGTGCGGCTCGATCGCTTCTTCCGGGTGTTCGAGAATCACCGCTACCCGCACATCGACCCCGCCGTCGAGCAGCCCGACCTGACCCGTGAGGTCGTGCCGGAGGGCGACGAGGCGTTCATCCTGCACCCCGGCGAGTTCGTGCTGGCCTCGACGTACGAGGTCATCACGCTGCCCGACGATCTCGCCTCGCGCCTGGAGGGGAAGTCGAGTCTGGGGCGGCTGGGGCTGCTGACGCATTCGACGGCCGGATTCATCGATCCCGGGTTCAGCGGGCACGTGACGCTGGAGCTGAGCAACGTCGCGACGCTGCCGATCAAGTTGTGGCCGGGCATGAAGATCGGGCAGCTGTGCATGTTCCGGCTGGCCTCGCCGGCGGAGCATCCGTACGGCAGCGAGCGCTACGGCTCGCGTTACCAGGGACAGCGCGGTCCGACGCCGTCCCGGTCGTTCAAGAATTTCCACCGTACGCAGGTGTGAGGTACCTCGCGCGCGGGTGCGAGGCGGGGCCGGCACGGGCCCCGGAGACGAAGAGAAGGTCTGGGAGAGTCGTGGGTGACGTGCGGGAGAACCTGACGTACGAGCGCTTCGGCGGAGCGATCCGTGAGCTGGCGCAGACGATCGCGGATGACGGGTACGAGCCCGACATCGTGCTGTCGATCGCCCGGGGCGGGGTGTTCGTGGCCGGCGGTCTGGCGTACGCGCTGGACTGCAAGAACATTCACCTGGTGAATGTCGAGTTCTACACCGGGGTGGGGACCACCCTGGAGATGCCGGTGATGCTCGCGCCGGTGCCCAACGCGATCGACTTCTCGGACAAGAAGGTGCTGATCGCCGATGACGTCGCCGACACCGGCAAGACGCTGAAGCTGGTGCACGACTTCTGCCTGGGGACCGTCGCCGAGGTCCGCAGCGCGGTGATCTACGAGAAGCCGCACTCGCTGGTGAAGTGCGAGTACGTCTGGAAGCGCACGGACGACTGGATCAACTTCCCGTGGAGCGTCGAGCCGCCGGTGGTCCGGCGCGAGGGCCAGATCCTGGACGCCTGAGCAGGGCGCCCGTCCGGCGCTTCCCCTTCCCGCGAGCCCGCGTACTTCGTGGGCTCGCGGGCGTTTTGTGGCGCTTTGTGGCGCGCGTTCCGGCCAGTTCCGTTCCGGGTGTTCCCCCTGTCACTACCTCCGAGTACAAACCGGCGGTAACAGCAGACCGGAGGGGAGGCCCATGGTGCGTGCGAGACGCGGGCGAGGGCGGCGGCTGCGGGCCGCCGTGGCGGTGTCGGCGGCGGCGCTGACCGCCGCGTTCACGGTGACGGCGGGCGGGGCCAGTGCCGCCGGGGCCGGCGGCGCGCCGCAGGGTACCGCGGCGACGGCCGGGCGGCCGGCCGTCCGGCCGCTGGCGCCGGACCTGGAGCGGATCCGGGCGCGGGAGGCGACGAAGCTGTACGGCGACGCCGCCGTGCGGCCGCTCGGCGAACGGAAGACCTCGCTGATCTCGCTGGGGGACAGCGAGATCTCCGGGGAGGGCGTCGGGACGTACGAGCCGGGGACCGACGGGCCCGCCAACTGGTGCCACCGGTCGCCGGACGCGGCGATCCACCGGACCGGGATCGCCGCCGACGTGACGTACAACGCGGCGTGCTCGGGCGCGTACACCGGCAACATCCGGATCGGGGGCAGCAAGCAGTACGCCGACGAGCTGGTGCAGAGCGACAGCCTGGCGATCGCGGCGCGCAACACCCGGCTGAAAATGGTGCTGCTGGTCGCCGGCGCCAACGACGACCTCCAGTTCGGTCCGGTGATGACGGACTGCGTCGAGCGCTGGTTCCTGTTCCAGGGGACCTGCGAGCCGAAGTACCGCCCGGGGTGGCAGGCGCGCGTCGACGGCCTGGTGCCGAAGGTCGAGGCGACCGTGCGGGACCTGCGGACCGTGATGCGGGACGCCGGGTACGCCGACGACGACTACCGGTTCGTGGTGATGTCGTACCCGAGCCCGATCGGCCCGGACGTCGAGGACAACCCGCACTATCCGGGGAAGATCCCGGGCGGGTGCACGGGATACACGTCCGATGCCGGGTGGGGGCGGAACGCCGCCGTGCCGGCCTTCGAACGCGGCGTCCGCAAGATCGCGCAGGACACCGGCGTCACCTACCTCGACGCCTCGCGGCTCTTCCACGGCCACGAGGTGTGCATGGCCGACACCTGGGCCCGCGGGCTGTACGTCAACATCTCCAACCCCTTCCCGCCGGACGCCAATTCGGTCCGCCAGTCCTTCCACCCCAACGCCCGCGGGCACGGCGCGTTCGCGTCCTGCCTGACCCGGCTCTACGCGGCGCCGCAGCTGCGCGAGGCGTCCTGCGCCGATCCGGCGGGCACCGGGCGGCTCGAGCTGTACCCCGGTGCCTGGGACGACGCCTACCGCCCGCTGAGGAACGCCGCGACCGGCAGCTGCCTGGACGCCACCGGCGGACTGTCCCGCAACGGCACCGCGGTCGGCGGCTGGGACTGCAACGGGCAGCGCAACCAGGGCTGGTGGTACGACCCGGACCGCAGGTCGCTGCACGTGGAGCTGACCCAGGCCCGCTGCCTGGACGTGCCGGGTGCCCGGTACGAGACGGGGGCCGCGCTGGTGCTGTGGAACTGCTCGGGGGCGGCCAACCAGCAGTTCGTCCGGGACGGCGGCAGCGGAAGCCTCCGGCCGGCCGCGGCGGCGTCGCTCTGCCTGACGCTGGGGGCGGCGAAGGACCCCCTGCGGCTCCAGAAGTGCGACGGCTCGGCCGCGCAGCGGTTCGCCTGACCGCCCGCGGGCGGCGGGAGCGCGGACGAAGGCCGTCCGTACGGGCGAGGGGCCCGTCCCGGGAGGTGCCTGAGGTACGCGAGGTACGTCAGGCACCACTCCCGGAGCGGGCCCCTCTGCCGTGGGCCGGACCGCGAACGGGCGTCGGCTACAGCGTGCCGAGCTTCACCAGGGCCAGCAGCGCGACCAGCTGGATCGCGGAGGCGCCCAGGGCCTTGGGCCACGGCAGGTCGTGCGACTTGGCGACCATCGAGGTCAGCAGGTAGCCGGTGGCGAGCCAGGTGGCCCACCCCAGGACCTGCACCAGCGGGCTGTCGCCGCCCAGGAACATCGCGAAGAGCAGCCGCGGCGCGTCCGGGATCGTCATGACCAGCATGGACAGGCCGACCGTCGGCTGCCAGGCACCGTCGCCGCCCAGCTGGCGGGCCATGGTGTGGGTGACCGCGCCCAGGATCAGGCTGCCCACGATGAACATCACCGCGGTGATCAGCACCCACGGGATGCTGTTGCCGAGTGTGGCGTTGAGCACGTCCGCGCGGGCCTTGTCGAAGCCGAACACCGCGAGCAGGCCGTAGCCGAAGGTGACGAGCAGCGCCGGGCCCCACAGCGCGTGGTCCCGCATCTGCCAGAACGTCGGCGTGGGCCGCAGCACGATGCCGGACAGCAGCTGCTTCCAGTGCAGCCGCGGACCGGCCGGCGGCGCGCTCGTCTGGCCGGCGCGGTAGGTGCCGCCCTGCGCGTACTGGCCGTCGCCGCCGTACCGGTCGTCGTACGCCCCGTCGTACGACCCGTAGGAGTCCGGAGCGTCGCCGACGCTGAACTGCTGGGTGTGGCCCGGGGCGTTGTCGCGGTTGTCGTAGGGCGCGTACGGCGGCTCCTGGGCCTGGTGGCCGCCGTCGGTGAAGTACTCGGGCTGCCCCTGCGGCGCCGGCCCGCCGTACGGCCGCGGTGCCGCCTGCCACTGACCCTGCGGGGGCGGGGACTGCTGCCCGTACGGCGCCGGCGGCCCGTACGCGTGCGGCCCCTGGGTCCCCTGGGGCCCCGCCTGCTGTCCGTCCTGCGCGGGGCGGGCATCCCGTCCGCGCCCCATCCTGAATCCAGCCACGCCCTCGAAAGTACCTGGTCCCGCGGGGCGGGTGGGTCCCGACGGAATTCCATGGCTCCTTTGGAGCCATGCTGTGACATCCCCTAGGGGTTTCCCCTCCGGGGTGCGCCCCCCACGTCGTCGGCTTTCCCGCCGTGCGGGTTCCTGTTTTGCGCCTGCGGCGCATTGCTTGTCCGCTGCGCGGGGCTGTTCGGCCGCGGTGCCGGGCCTCCGGGGCAGGGGGTGTGGCCGGACTGCTGTCGCTTTACGTCCGGACACACCCCCTGCCCCTCCGACCCGTCCCCTCCCGTGGGTGGTCATGGAGACGGTGGGTGGGGGCGTGCGTGAGTGGTCCCGTGCCGGCTCGCTCACCCATTGCCGGTCACCCATCAGTCCGGGGCCGGCACTTGCCCACCGGGCATGAGGCTCAACTGGCCTGAAATCTGACCCTCAGCGGGAGGGGACGGGTCGGAGGGGGTGGTGTGCCGGACGTAAAGCGAAGCAGTCCGGCACACCACCCCCGGAGGCCCGTCACCGCACCCAACAGCCCCGCGCAGCGGACAACAAGCCCGCGAAGCGGGCCGGACACGCCCCGCGCAGCGGATCGGCGCCACCAGGCGCAAAAAGGGAGACGGCCGGCCCCGAGGGGCCGACCGTCCGTCACGGCGTCCGGGACGCCGGGAAACTACTTCGCCGGCGCCGACTCCGGCGCCCCCGCCGCCGATTCCTCGTCCGCCGGCGGATCCACCGGCGTCTTGACGGACTCCAGCAGCAGCTGGGCGACGTCCACGACCTGGATCGACTCCTTGGCCTTGCCGTCGTTCTTCTTGCCGTTGACCGAGTCGGTCAGCATGACCAGGCAGAACGGGCAAGCCGTCGACACGATGTCGGGGTTCAGCGACAGTGCCTCATCAACACGCTCGTTGTTGATGCGCTTGCCGATCCGCTCCTCCATCCACATCCGGGCGCCGCCGGCGCCGCAGCAGAAGCCGCGCTCCTTGTGGCGGTGCATCTCCTCGTTCCGCAGGCCCGGGACCTTGCCGATGATCTCGCGCGGCGGCGTGTAGATCTTGTTGTGGCGGCCCAGGTAGCACGGGTCGTGGTAGGTGATGATGCCCTCGACGGGGGTGACGGGGATCAGCCTGCCCTCGTCGACGAGGTGCTGCAGCAGCTGGGTGTGGTGGATGACCTCGTAGTCGCCGCCGAGCTGCGGGTACTCGTTGCCGAGGGTGTTCAGGCAGTGCGGGCAGGTGGCGACGATCTTCTTCGACGACTTCGGCTTCCTGGCGGACTCGTCGCCCGCGGCGGAGTCGCCGTCGTCGCCGGTCTCGCCGAAGGCCGCGTTGAGGGCCTCGACGTTCTGCTGGCCGAGCTGCTGGAAGAGGAACTCGTTGCCCAGGCGGCGGGCGGAGTCACCGGTACACGCCTCGTCGCCGCCCATGATGGCGAACTTGACGCCCGCGATGTGGAGGAGTTCGGCGAACGCCTTCGTCGTCTTCTTGGCGCGGTCTTCGAGGGCGCCGGCGCAGCCGACCCAGTAGAGGTAGTCCACCTCGGTCAGGTCCTCGATGTCCTTGCCGACGACCGGGACCTCGAAGTCGACCTCCTTGGTCCAGGCCAGCCGCTGCTTCTTGGCCAGACCCCAGGGGTTGCCCTTCTTCTCCAGGTTCTTGAGCATCGTGCCCGCCTCGGACGGGAACGCGGACTCGATCATGACCTGGTAGCGGCGCATGTCGACGATGTGGTCGACGTGCTCGATGTCGACCGGGCACTGCTCGACGCAGGCGCCGCAGGTGGTGCAGGACCAGAGGACGTCGGGGTCGATGACGCCGCCCGCGGCGGAGCCGCTGTCGGATGCAGCGTCGAGGGTGCCGATCAGCGGGCGCTCGGCCTCGGCCAGGGCCGCGGCGGGGACGCCGGCCAGCTGCTCCTCGGTGGCCTTCTCGTTGCCCTCGGCGTCCTTGCCGCCGCCGGCGAGCAGGTACGGCGCCTTGGCGTGCGCGTGGTCGCGCAGCGACATGATCAGCAGCTTCGGGGAGAGCGGCTTGCCGGTGTTCCAGGCGGGGCACTGCGACTGGCAGCGGCCGCACTCGGTGCAGGTGTCGAAGTCCAGCAGGCCCTTCCACGAGAAGTGCTCGATCTGGGAGACGCCGAACTGGTCGTCCTCGCCCGGGTCCTCGAAGTCGATCGGCTTGCCGGCCGAGACCATCGGCTGCAGCGCGCCGAGGGCGACGCCGCCGTCCGCCTCGCGCTTGAACCAGATGTTGGGGAAGGCCAGGAAGCGGTGCCAGGCCACACCCATGTCGGTCTTCAGGGCGACCGTGATCATCCAGATGAACGAGGTCGCGATCTTCAGGCCGGCGAAGAAGTAGGTGAGGTTCTGGAGCGTGGCGACGCTCATGCCCTTCAGCCACGCGACGACCGGGTACGAGACGAAGAACGACGCCTCGTAGCCGTCGACGTGGTGCTGGGCGCCCTCCAGCGCGTGCAGCGTGAAGATGCAGACGCCGACGATGAGGATGACGGCCTCGACGAAGTACGCCTGGCCGAAGTTGGAGCCGGCGAAACGGGACTTGCGGCCCGGCTTGTTCGGCTTGCTCAGCTGCCGGATGACGATGAGGGTCAGGATGCCGAGCGTCGTCATCGTGCCGAGGAACTCGACGAAGACGTTGTACGGCGTCCAGTCGCCGATGACCGGCAGGATCCAGTCGGCCTTGAAGAGCTGCCCGATGGCGTTGACGATCGTCAGCAGCAGGGAGAAGAAGCCCACCGCCACGAACCAGTGCGCCGCGCCGACGATGCCCCAGCGGTTCATCCGGGTGTGGCCGAGGAACTCCTTGGCCACGGTGACGGTCCGCCGTGCGGGGGCGTCGGTGCGGGTGCCGGCGGGCACCGGCTGACCGAGCCGCATGTGGCGGTAGATCTGCAGGATGGCACGGCCGAACAGCGCGACGCCGACCGCGATTAGGACCAGCGACACGATGATCGCGGCGAGTTGCATGGGTGGCTCCTCGAACCTGCGAGAGCGGGCGAAATCGAAGGGGTTCCGCGTGATCGGGACGGCCGGGCCGGCGGAGATCCGAGCGGAACTACTAAGCGGTAACTTTTCAGGTCTGCGGCTGAGGTTACCCAGTATTCCGGGCCCCTTGTAGCCGCCCGGCCGGTGATCTGTGTCGCGCGGGCAACCGGCCGCCCGCGCGCGGCGTCCTCCCGGACGGGCCGGTGACGATAAGGGCGATATAAAAGTTGAGCGCGCTCGACTCAGGTCTGTTGACAGGTCGGGATCGGTGCTGCACCCTTGAGCCTGTTCCACTCAAGTCAGCTGGAGGAATCGAAATGGCACGTGCGGTCGGCATCGACCTGGGCACGACTAACTCCGTCGTCAGTGTTCTCGAAGGCGGTGAGCCCACCGTCATCACCAACGCCGAGGGCGCCAGGACCACGCCGTCCGTCGTCGCCTTCGCCAAGAACGGCGAGGTGCTGGTCGGTGAGGTCGCCAAGCGCCAGGCGGTGACCAACGTCGAGCGGACGATCCGGTCGGTCAAGCGTCACATGGGCACCGACTGGAAGATCAACGTCGACGAGAAGGACTTCAACCCGCAGCAGATCTCCGCGTTCATCCTGCAGAAGCTGAAGCGGGACGCGGAGTCCTACCTCGGCGAGAAGGTCACCGACGCGGTCATCACCGTCCCGGCGTACTTCAACGACTCCGAGCGCCAGGCCACCAAGGAGGCCGGTGAGATCGCGGGCCTCAACGTCCTGCGCATCGTCAACGAGCCCACCGCCGCCGCCCTGGCCTACGGCCTGGAGAAGGAAGACCAGACCATTCTCGTCTTCGACCTCGGCGGTGGCACCTTCGACGTGTCGCTGCTGGAGATCGGCGACGGCGTCGTCGAGGTGAAGGCCACCAACGGCGACAACCACCTCGGTGGTGACGACTGGGACCAGCGCATCGTCGACTACCTGGTCAAGCAGTTCGCGGGCGGCCACGGCGTCGACCTCTCCAAGGACAAGATGGCGCTCCAGCGCCTGCGCGAGGCCGCGGAGAAGGCGAAGATCGAGCTGTCGTCGTCCAGCGAGACGACGATCAACCTGCCCTACATCACCGCCTCCGCCGAGGGCCCGCTGCACCTGGACGAGAAGCTCACCCGCTCGCAGTTCCAGCAGCTGACCGCGGACCTCCTCGACCGCTGCAAGACCCCGTTCCACAACGTCATCAAGGACGCCGGCATCTCGCTGTCCGAGATCGACCACGTGGTCCTGGTCGGCGGCTCGACCCGTATGCCCGCCGTCGCCGAGCTCGTCAAGGAGCTGACCGGCGGCAAGGAGGCCAACAAGGGCGTCAACCCGGACGAGGTCGTCGCCATGGGCGCCAGCCTCCAGGCCGGTGTCCTCAAGGGCGAGGTCAAGGACGTTCTGCTCCTCGACGTCACCCCGCTGTCCCTCGGCATCGAGACCAAGGGCGGCATCATGACCAAGCTCATCGAGCGGAACACGACCATCCCGACCAAGCGGTCGGAGATCTTCACGACGGCCGAGGACAACCAGCCGTCCGTGCAGATCCAGGTCTACCAGGGCGAGCGCGAGATCGCGGCGTACAACAAGAAGCTCGGGATGTTCGAGCTGACCGGTCTGCCGCCGGCCCCGCGCGGCGTCCCGCAGATCGAGGTCTCCTTCGACATCGACGCCAACGGCATCATGCACGTGACCGCCAAGGACCTGGGCACGGGCAAGGAGCAGAAGATGACCGTCACCGGCGGCTCCTCGCTGCCGAAGGACGAGGTCGACCGGATGCGCGAGGAGGCCGAGCGGTACGCGGAGGAGGACCACAAGCGCCGCGAGGCCGCCGAGACCCGCAACCAGGGCGAGCAGCTGGTCTACCAGACCGAGAAGTTCCTCAAGGACAACGAGGACAAGGTGCCCGCCGAGGTGAAGACCGAGGTCGAGACCGCCGTCGGCGAGCTGAAGGAGAAGCTCAAGGGCGAGGACACGGCCGAGATCCGCACCGCGTCGGAGAAGGTCGCGGCCGTCTCGCAGAAGCTCGGCCAGGCCATGTACGCCGACGCCCAGGCCGCCCAGGGTGCGGCCGGCGCCGAGGGCGCGCAGGCCGGCGGCCAGCAGCCCAAGGCCGAGGACGACGTCGTCGACGCCGAGATCGTCGACGACGAGAAGCCCAAGAAGGACGGTGCGGCGTGACGGAGGAGACCCCGGGCTTCGAGGAGAAGCCCGACGTCCCTTCCGATGCCGCTCCCGAAGACGCGGCACGGGCCGAGTCCGCCGACACGGCGGGCTCGGCCCCGGCCGGGGACGTCCAGGACGTAGCGCTCCAGGCCCAGCTGGACCAGGTGCGCACCGCGCTCAACGAGCGCACCGCCGACCTCCAGCGGCTCCAGGCGGAGTACCAGAACTACCGCCGCCGGGTGGAGCGCGACCGTGTGACGGTCAAGGAGGTCGCGGTCGCCAACCTGCTCTCCGAACTGCTGCCGGTGCTCGACGACATCGGCCGGGCCCGGGAACACGGCGAACTGGTCGGCGGCTTCAAGTCGGTCGGTGAGTCGCTGGAGACCGTGGTCGCCAAGCTCGGCCTGCAGCAGTTCGGCAAGGAGGGCGAGCCCTTCGACCCGACGATCCACGAAGCGCTGATGCACTCGTACGCGCCGGACGTCACGGAGACGACATGCGTCGCCATCCTGCAGCCCGGGTATCGCATCGGTGAGCGCACGATCCGCCCCGCGCGGGTCGCGGTCGCCGAGCCGCAGCCGGGCGCACAGGGCGCCAAGCCGGCCTCCGACGAGGAGGCCAAGGGTGCCAAGGGCGGCAAGGGAGCCAAGGGTGCCAAGGCCGCGGACAAGGAGAACGGTGGCCCGGACGAGGGCTGACGTAGGGGCCGACGCGAGAACCGCCCGGAAGGAGGGACGTCGGGGATGAGCACCAAGGACTTCGTCGAGAAGGACTACTACAAGGTCCTCGGCGTCCCCAAGGACGCCACCGAGGCGGAGATCAAGAAGGCGTACCGCAAGCTGGCCCGGGAGAACCACCCGGACGCCAACAAGGGCGACGCCAAGGCCGAGGAGCGCTTCAAGGAGATCTCCGAGGCCAACGACGTGCTCGGCGACGCCAAGCGCCGCAAGGAGTACGACGAGGCCCGGGCGCTGTTCGGCAACGGCGGCTTCCGGGCCGGCCCCGGCGGGGGCGGGAGCTTCAACTTCGACCTCGGCGACCTCTTCGGGGGCGCCGGGGGCGCGGGCGGCTCCGGCGGCTTCGGCGGCGGGCTCGGGGACGTCTTCGGCGGCCTGTTCAACCGCGGCGGCGGCACCGGCACCCGTACGCAGCCGCGCCGCGGCCAGGACATCGAGTCCGAGGTGACGCTCAGCTTCACCGAGGCGGTCGACGGGGCCACGGTCCCGCTGCGGATGTCCAGCCAGGCGCCCTGCAAGGCGTGCTCCGGCACCGGCGACAAAAACGGTACGCCTCGGGTCTGCCCGACCTGTGTCGGCACCGGCCAGGTCAGCCGGGGCGCGGGCGGCGGCTTCTCGCTCACCGACCCGTGCGCCGACTGCAAGGGCCGCGGCCTGATCGCCCAGGAGCCCTGCGAGGTCTGCAAGGGCAGCGGGCGCGCGTCCAGTTCCCGCACGATGCAGGTCCGCATCCCTGCGGGCGTCTCGGACGGGCAGCGCATCCGGCTGCGCGGCAAGGGCGCCCCGGGCGAACACGGCGGCCCGGCCGGCGATCTGTACGTCGTCGTCCACGTGGGCGCCCACCCGGTCTTCGGCCGCAAGGGCGACAACCTCACCGTCACGGTGCCGGTCACCTTCCCGGAGGCCGCGCTCGGCGGCGAGATCAAGGTGCCGACGCTGGGCGGCCCGGCGGTCACGCTGAAGCTGCCGGCCGGCACGCCCAACGGACGCACGATGCGGGCCCGCGGCAAGGGCGCGGCCCGCAAGGACGGCACCCGAGGTGATCTGCTGGTCACCATAGAGGTCGTCGTTCCCGGGGACCTCGGCGACAAGGCGAAGGAAGCGCTGGAGTCCTATCGCGAGGCGACCGCGGGCCCCGACCCGCGGGCGGAGCTGTTCCAGGCCGCGAAGGGAGCATGAGATGGACAGCCGGGGCGGGCAGCGTCGTAACCCCTTTGAACTGACCGACGAATCGCCGGTGTACGTCATCTCCGTCGCGGCCCAGCTCTCCGGCCTGCACCCGCAGACCCTGCGGCAGTACGACCGCCTGGGCCTGGTCTCGCCCGACCGTACGGCCGGGCGGGGCCGGCGCTACTCCGCCCGCGACATCGAACTGCTGCGTACCGTCCAGCAGTTGTCGCAGGAGGAGGGCATCAACCTCGCCGGCATCAAGCGCATCATCGAGCTGGAGAACCAGGTCGCGGCCCTCCAGCAGCGGGTCGCCGAGCTGCAGGGCGCCCTGGAGGGCGCGGCCAGCGCGATGCGGCAGCGGGAGGCGGCGGTGCACGCCTCCTACCGCCGCGACCTGGTGCCGTATCAGGACGTGCAGCAGTCCAGCGCGCTGGTGGTCTGGCGGCCCAAGCGGTCCTCGGAGTGAGGCTGTTGTGAGGCCGTCGCCGACGTGACGAAGGGCCGGGGTGGGCGCACCACCCCGGTCCTTCGTCATGCGTCACGCCGCCGGGTCCGCGGGTGTCCGCGGGTGTCTCCGAGTATCTCCGGGTGTCCGTGACGCCGGCGGTCAGCAGCCGTTGTACCCCGCCGTCGGCATCGACAGCCGCCGGTGCACCTGCGACTTCATCGCCAGGGTGTAGACCGGTTCGTCCAGGTCGGCGGTCTCCAGCCGGACCCCCGCGGCCGCGCACCGGGCGCCGAACTCCTCGGCGCCGTCGATGGCGTACTCCAGCGCCCGCCGGTTGGGCGTGACGAACACATCGACCAGGCCCTCTTCGACGTCGTGCCACAGCGCGCTGTGGTCGGCGCGCAGCTGGTGCAGGCTCAGCTGGCAGGTCAGGCGGTAGTCACGGGCAGCCGCCCACTGTTTGCACATGGCGTGCTGGCTGCGGTCGTCGACCAGGAACGGATCCTCGTCCAGCTCGGACAGCGGCATCAGGCAGGCGATCGCCGTCACTCGGACCGAGTTCATCGTGCCCTCCGGGGCGTGGCGACTGTGGGGGCGACGATACCCCCGCCGGGGGCCCGGGGTGGAGGGGCGACGCCGGGCGGCGACGCGTATCCGCAGGCGTGGCAGATCTTCCAGCCGTCCTGGTTCACGGCCAACTGGCCGCCGCACCGGGGGCAGTTCTCCGCGGCCGGGCGGGGCCGGACCGTCCGCTTGTGGGGGCGACGGCGCGGAACGGTCGTCGTGGTACTGCCCAACGCCGACGCCATGCGGCCTCCAGCTGCCGTCTTTTTGCCCGGGACAGGTCCGTTGCCGCTCGTCCTTGCGCGGAGGTGTTCGGTTCCTGCCGTTCCTGAGTACCAGGTGGGCGCGCGGCGGCGGATTCACGGGGTCCGGTTTCGGCCAGGTACGGACCTGGCGACGGCGGCGGGACGGGCCGGCGGCAGCGCGGGGCGTCGGCAGAAGGGGACGTGGCGGGCCTCAGGCGCGGCCGAGGGCCTTGGTCACCGCGATCTCGATCATGACGCGGTCGGGGTTGGGCTCCGGGGTCCGGCCGTACCGCTCGGCGTACCGGCGCACCGCGTCGGCCACCGTCACGGCGTCCGTCCGCACCCGGGCGACGCCCTCCAGGGTCGCCCAGCGGCCGCGGTCCACCTGGCAGACCGCCACCCGCGCCCCGTCGGCGCCGGCCGCGAGGATGTTCCTGACCTTGGTGCTGTCCTTGCGCGTGATGATCCGCGCGATCCGCTGCCCGGCGTCGTAGGTCACACCGACCGGGACGACGTGCGGGGTGCCGTCGGCCCGCAGGGTCGTGAGGGTCGGCATCTGGTACTCGCCCCAGAAGGCGAGGTACTCGGGGGAGAGGGCGGAGAGGTCGTGGGCCATGGGGGCCAGGGTAGTGGGGGCCGCGGCGGGCGGCCCCTGGCTGGTCACACGAAGTCGGCCGTCTCCAGGTCGAAGGAGAAGGGGGCGGGGAGAGGGAGGGGTTTGCCGAAGGGGATGGTGGTGTTGCCCACGTAGTCTTCCGCGGAAGGCTCGCTGAACAAGGTCACCGTGGACTTCTCGCGGTCGACGAGAAGGTAGAGCGGAATGCCGGCGCGGGCGTAGGCGCGTCTCTTGTCCTCGCGGTCTTTACGGGGCTTGGTCGATGTCACCTCGACGACCATGGTGATGCCGTCGCATGGCATCCACGGCTCTGCCCCTCGGAAGATGCGCAACTCGCGTGGGGCGTAGACGGCATCGGGGATGAGTCGATTGTCGAAGTCTTGCTCTTGATTGCCGCTGGGCGCCTTGATGCCCTTGTTGGCGGATTCGTCCATATCGGCTGTGGACTTCCTGAGGATCTGCCGCTTCAGCGTGCTCAGGTAGTCCTCGTGATCTCCGTCAGTCGGCGGCGTCACAATGATCTCCCCCTCGATCAGCTCAGCCCGGAAGCCCTCGGGGACCTCAAGGGCGAGGAAGTAATCCAGGAGGGTCTCTACTTCAGTCGCCATCGGCTCGTGTGCCATAGCCGTCATGCTGCACCTCCTTGTGGTCGAAGGCCAGTGTCACGGGCCGCCGCCTGCGGAAAGAGGCCGATGATCGGATCTTCACTCGTAAGCGTGAGCGAACGCCTTGAGTGGAATAGACTCAACTTATCGCACGTTGGAAACGTCAGGATTGGATAGGGAAGCGCGCCGGGCGCCGGACGCACGAGGACACGAGGAGGACCAGGCAGACGTGGACGCCGAGCTGACCAACAAGAGCCGGGAGGCGCTGAGCGCCGCCAGTGAGCGGGCCGTCGCCGCCGGGCACGCGGACATGACGTCCGCGCACCTGCTGCTCGCGCTGCTCGCCGGGCAGGACAACGAGAACGTCATGGACCTGCTGGTGGCCGTCGAGGCGGACGCCGCCCAGCTGCGGTCCGGTGCCGAGCGGCAGCTCGCCGGGCTGCCCAGCGTCCAGGGCTCGACCGTGGCCCCGCCGCAGCCGGACCGCGAGCTGCTCGCCGTCATCGCCGACGCCGCGCAGCGCGCCAAGGAGCTGGGCGACGCCTACATCTCCACCGAGCACCTGCTCGTCGGCATCGCCGCCAAGGGCGGCCGCACCGGTGAGCTGCTGGAGCAGCAGGGCGCCACCGCCAAGAAGCTGCTGGCCGCCTTCGAGGCGAGCCGCGGCACGCAGCGGGTCACCAACCCGGACCCGGAGGGCACGTACAAGGCGCTGGAGAAGTTCGGCACGGACTTCACCGCGGCGGCCCGCGAGGGCAAGCTCGACCCGGTCATCGGGCGGGACCAGGAGATCCGGCGGGTGGTGCAGGTGCTCTCCCGCCGGACGAAGAACAATCCGGTGCTGATCGGTGAGCCGGGCGTCGGCAAGACCGCGGTCGTGGAGGGGCTGGCGCAGCGGATCGTCAAGGGGGACGTGCCCGAGTCGCTGCGCAACAAGCGGCTGGTCGCCCTCGACCTGGGCGCGATGGTCGCCGGCGCGAAGTACCGCGGCGAGTTCGAGGAGCGGCTGAAGACCGTCCTGGCCGAGATCAAGGCCAGTGAGGGGCAGATCATCACGTTCATCGACGAGCTGCACACGGTCGTCGGCGCGGGCGCCGGCGGCGACTCGGCCATGGACGCGGGCAACATGCTCAAGCCGATGCTGGCCCGCGGCGAGCTGCGGATGGTCGGCGCGACCACCCTCGACGAGTACCGCGAGCGGATCGAGAAGGACCCGGCGCTGGAGCGGCGCTTCCAGCAGGTGCTGGTCGCCGAGCCGACCGTCGAGGACACCGTGGCGATCCTGCGCGGCCTCAAGGGGCGCTACGAGGCGCACCACAAGGTCCAGATCGCCGACTCCGCGCTGGTCGCCGCGGCCACCCTCTCCGACCGCTACATCACCTCCCGCTTCCTCCCCGACAAAGCCATCGACCTGGTCGACGAGGCCGCCTCCCGCCTCCGTATGGAGATCGATTCGTCGCCCGTGGAGATCGACGAGCTCCAGCGAGCCGTCGACCGTCTGAAGATGGAGGAGCTGGCGCTGAAGAACGAGACCGACGCCGGCTCCGTGGCGCGCCTGGAGAAGCTGCGCAAGGACCTCGCCGACAAGGAGGAGGAACTGCGCGGCCTGACCGCCCGCTGGGAGAAGGAGAAGCAGAGCCTCAACCGCGTCGGTGAGCTCAAGGAGAAGCTCGACGACCTGCGCGGCCAGGCCGAGCGCGCCCAGCGCGACGGCGACTTCGACACCGCCTCCAAGCTGCTGTACGGGGAGATCCCGTCCCTGGAGCGGGAGCTGGAGGAGGCCGCGGAGGCGGAGGCCGAGCAGGAGGCGGCCAAGGGCGCCGGCGCCGGCAAGGAGTCGATGGTCAAGGAGGAGGTCGGCCCGGACGACATCGCGGACGTGGTCGGCTCCTGGACGGGCATCCCGGCCGGGCGCCTGCTGGAGGGCGAGACCCAGAAGCTGCTGCGCATGGAGGAGGAGCTGGGCAAGCGGCTGGTCGGCCAGGGCGAGGCGGTGCGCGCGGTCTCCGACGCGGTACGCCGCACCCGCGCCGGCATCGCCGACCCGGACCGGCCCACGGGTTCGTTCCTCTTCCTCGGCCCGACCGGCGTCGGCAAGACGGAGCTGGCCAAGGCGCTGGCCGACTTCCTCTTCGACGACGAGCGGGCGATGGTCCGGATCGACATGAGCGAGTACGGCGAGAAACACTCGGTGGCCCGCCTCGTAGGGGCGCCCCCCGGCTACGTCGGCTACGAGGAGGGCGGCCAGCTCACCGAGGCGGTGCGCCGCCGCCCGTACAGCGTCGTGCTGCTCGACGAGGTGGAGAAGGCGCACCACGAGGTCTTCGACATCCTGCTGCAGGTGCTCGACGACGGCCGGCTCACCGACGGCCAGGGCCGCACCGTCGACTTCCGCAACACCATCCTCATCCTCACCTCCAACCTCGGCTCGAACTTCCTGATGGACCCGCTGCTGAAGGAGGAGCAGAAGAAGGAGAAGGTGCTGCAGACGGTCCGGTCCGCCTTCCGCCCCGAGTTCCTCAACCGCCTGGACGACCTCGTCGTCTTCCACCCGCTCGGCACCGAGCAGCTGCAGCGGATCGCCCGGATCCAGCTGGACCACCTCCAGCGCCGCCTGGGCGACCGCCGGCTCACCCTGGACGTCACCGACCGGGCGCTGACGTGGCTCGCCTGGCTGGGCCAGGAGCCGGTGGCGGACGCCCCCGCCCCGGACCTCTCCTACGGCGCCCGTCCGCTGCGCCGCCTGATCCAGACGGCCATCGGCGACCAGCTGGCCCGCGCCATCCTGGCCGGCGACGTGCTCGACGGGGACACGGTCCGGGTCGACGTGGACACCGCCGCCGACACCGGCGACGGTGAGCGCCTGTCGGTCGCGGCGGTCCGCCCCGCGGCCTGACGGTGCCGGCCGGACGTCGCGCCGCCGCCTCCGCCGCCCCCGTATGCGCCGCTCCGCCGTCCCGGGGTTGCCAGGACCGGGCGCGTATGGGGGAGGATGGCAGGGACCATACGAAGGGAATTCCACGGTGAGCATCGACCCGTCCTCGATTCCGAATTTCGGGGGCCAGCCCGAACCTCAGCCGTCGGGGCCTGATGGTCCCGTCGTCCCCGACCAGGACCTGGTCAAGCAGCTCCTTGAGCAGATGGAGCTGAAGTACGTCGTCGACGAGGAGGGTGACCTCGCCGCCCCGTGGGAGCAGTTCCGCACGTACTTCATGTTCCGTGGTGAGGCGGAGCAGGAGATCTTCTCCGTCCGTACGTTCTACGACCGCGTCCACGGCATCGAAGAGAAACTGAAGGTGCTGGAGGCGATCGACGACTGGAACCGTCGGACGCTCTGGCCGAAGGTGTACACCCACACCCACGACGACGGCAGTGTCCGTCTGATCGGTGAGGCATCGATGCTGGTAGGCACCGGTGTCTCGCTCGAACACTTTGTGTCGAGCACGGTCAGCTGGGTGCGTGCCTCGATCGAATTCGACAGGTGGCTCGTCGAGCAGCTCGGTCTGGAGGCCGAGATCGAAGGCGACGCCGACAACAAGCCGGGCGACGACGAGGACTGATCGCCGTCCCCGCCCCGCTGCGCGGGCCCCGGTGCCGATCCGCTCGGTACCGGGGCCCGCGTCGTGTGTGCCGCCGCCGGCTACAGCCGCTTCAGCCGGGCCGCCGCCTCCTCCAGTACGGAGGCGCTCTTGCAGAAGGCGAAGCGCACGAAGGGGGCGCCCTCGTCCTGGTGGTCGTAGAAGACGGCGTTGGGGATGGCGACGACGCCCGCGCGCTCGGGGAGGGAGCGGCAGAAGGCGAAGCCGTCGGTCTCCCCGAGGGGGCGGATGTCGGTGGTGATGAAGTACGTGCCGGCCGGCCGGAAGACCCCGAAGCCGGCGTCGGCGAGGCCGCCGGCGAGGATGTCGCGCTTGGCGCGCAGATCGTCGCGGAGCCCGGTGAAGTAGGAGTCGGGCAGCGCCAGCGCCTCGGCCACGGCGTACTGGAACGGGCCGGCCGAGACGTAGGTGAGGAACTGCTTGGCCGAGCGGACGGCGCTGATCAGCGCGGGCGGTGCGGTGACCCAGCCGACCTTCCAGCCGGTGAACGAGAAGGTCTTGCCGGCCGAGCCGATGGTGACGGTCCGCTCCCGCATGCCGGGGAACGACGCGAGCGGCAGATGCTCGCCCTCGAAGACCAGGTGCTCGTAGACCTCGTCGGTGATCACCAGCAGGTCGTGCTCGACGGCCAGGGCGGCGACGGTGGCCAGCTCGTCCCGGGACAGGACGGTGCCGGTGGGGTTGTGCGGGGTGTTGAGAAGGATGAGGCGGGTGTCGCCGGTGATGGCGTCGCGCAGCTCGTCGAGATCGAGGCGGTAGGTGCCGGTCTCCGCCGACGGACGCAGCGTCACCGGGACGCGCTGGCCGCCCGCCATCGCGACGCAGGCGGCGTACGAGTCGTAGTACGGCTCCAGCGCGATCACCTCGTCGCCCGGTTCGAGGAGGGCGAGCAGCGATGCGGCGATGGCCTCGGTGGCCCCGGCGGTGACCAGGACCTCGGTGTCGGGGTCGTAGCCGAGCCCCAGGTGCCCGTAGAAGCGCTGCTGGTGGGCGGCGACGGCGGTGCGGAGTTCGGGGACGCCGGGACCGGGCGGGTACTGGTTGCCGCGGCCGTCCCGGAGGGCGCGCACCGCGGCCTCCCGGACCTCCTCAGGGCCGTCGGCGTCGGGGAAGCCCTGGCCGAGGTTGATCGAGCCGGTGCGTTGGGCGAGTGCCGACATCTCGGCGAAGATCGTGGTGCCGAAGGCGGCGAGGCGTCGGTTGAGCAGCGGTCGGTCCATGGACGCCATCCTCCGCCGAACCTCTGGAGTTCCTCAACTGCGCTTTTGAGTCGGCCGGGTCCGGGCAGGAGCCCCGCAGCAAGGACGAGAACGGCCGCCGACCAGGGCGGTCGCGCGGCGCGGAACGGCGGCGCGGCGGCGCACGGGGTGCCGGCGGACCCACTGCCTTGAGGGCGTGGGAGGTGCCCCCGCGCTTCGGGGGACGAAAGGAGTGTGAGGCAGTGGTCATGGGGCTGGCGATGTTCGCGCTGATCGCGGTGGTCGTGTGCGCGGTGCTGGGAGTGGGGGCCCTGGTCGCGCGGGGCGGCACCCGCAAGGGGAGCGGTACACGCGGCGGGTACCGGGGATCGGGCAACGCCGTTGGCGGCGGGGGCAGTTGGTGGGTGGCCGGCGGCGGTGACGGTTCCGGTTCCGGCGGCGGGCATCACCATCACCACGCGTGCGGCGGGGGCGGCGGCCACCACGGCGGGCACTCCTGCGGCGGAGGCTCCTCCTGCGGCGGCGGGGGCGGCTGCGGCGGTGGTTCCTGAGCGCGACGCCCGGGGCCGCCGAGCCGCCCCGGCCCTCGTTCCGCGCCCTTCGACACCCCCGCGCGGCCACACATGCGCTCCGCTCATGCAGCCTTGAATATGCGCCTGGCGCGTGGCGTGAAACCGCCCAACAACGGTTGTGCGATGGGGTGTTGAACAGGTGAACTGCATGGCCCTCTAGGGGATGGAAACCAGGGCGAAGATGGGTAAAAACGCTGTGGGTGCCACGCCATCCGTGATTCCCTCTCCCTTGAGAATCCCCCAGTTCTCGGACCTTCGCGTGGGCACGAGCCGGCAGGCAGTCATTCATCCCTGATCCCCATCTCGGGCGGGCCGGCCCACCATCCCCTGCGTGCTTGCGGAGCCGACCCATGCTCACCACCTTGAAGACGGCTTACACCGATACCCGAGCATCCGACCTGGCCTGGGCCCTGGGCAGGGAACCCCTGCCGGCGCTGGCCGTACTGGACCTTCAACTCGAAGACGCCCAGGTGCAGTTGAGGCTGCTGGGGGCTTCTCACCAGGTGCTGCTCGAAGAGGAGCGCGGCACCTGTTCGGAGACCGTGGCCTGTATGCCGGGCAGCAGCACACCGCTGCCGCTGGGCGTGGCCAAACGGCTGGGCGACTGGGAGTACGAGTTCGCCGCGCACGTCGAGACGCTCTCCCGCGGCTCGTTCGCGGGGCGCGCGCAGGAGCTGCTCGCCCTGGTCGCCGAGCATCCGCACGGCCTGGCCGGCACCTTTCCCGGCTCGCCGTACGCCTTCACCGCGATGCTGGCGCAGCGCCGGCAGGGGCAGGTGCGCTGGCGTACCTGGCACGCGTATCCGCAGGAGGGGCGGCTGGTGGCGACCCGTACGCGGGTGGGGGTGCGGGCGGTGGTCGCGGTCTGACGTCGGGCGCTCCGGACCTCTGCGCACCCTGTTCGTGACTGCTTCATTCGTGACTGCTTCAACTGATGCGCATGGCACACAGACTGCACTCGTGTGGGTGACACAGGGGCACCGAATCGTCACGTAGCGTTCATGTCATGATCGACCCGCCAGAGCCTTTTGTCGCCGGCTCGCAAGGGCCGTCGGAGGCCCTGACTCCGGCGCGGCTGCCGGTGCCGTCCGCGCTCGGCCGGCTGCTGGTGCTCGCCGCGGTCTTCGTCTGCGCCGCCTGTGGCCTGGTCTACGAGCTCGAACTGGTCGCGCTGGCAAGCTACTTGATCGGCGACTCGGTCACCCAGGCGTCGGTCGTGCTGTCCTTCATGGTCTTCGCGATGGGCGTCGGGGCGCTGCTGGCCAAGCGGCTGCGCTGCCGCGCCGCGATCGGCTTCGGCGCGGTGGAGGCCGTGCTGGCACTGGTCGGCGGCGGCTCCGCGATGGCGCTCTACGCCTGCTTCGCCTGGCTGGGCCAGTCCCGTTGCGCGCTGGTCGGCTTCTCGCTCGGCATCGGTGTGCTGATCGGCGCCGAGATACCGCTGCTGATGACGCTGATCCAGCGGGTGCGCCGGCAGGACGCCGGCGGCGCGGTGGCCGACCTCTTCGCCGCGGATTATGTGGGCGCGCTCGTCGGCGGCCTGGCCTTCCCCTTCCTTCTCCTGCCCTGCCTGGGGCAGTTGACCGGCGCGCTCGTCACCGGCGCGGTCAACCTCCTCGCCGGCGCGGTGCTGGTGCTGTGGCTCTTCGGCCGCGACCTGACGACCCGTGCGCGGTGGGCGCTGTGCGCCGTCAATGTGCTGGTGCTCGCCCTGCTGGGCGCGGGCGTGGTGCTGGCCGGCCCCTTCGAGCAGGCCGCGCGCCGGGCGGTGTACGGCGCGTCGGCCCGGATCGCGGAGCAGACCGGCGTCCAGGAGGTGGTGCTCACCGGCGGCACGGGCGGCACGGGCGGTGCGGCCGGGAGCGGGGCGGGCTCGGGACGGGGGAGGAAAGGTTCCGGCAGTCCGCTGGAGCTGTTCCTCGACGGGCGGTTGAAGGTCGACTCGGGCGACGAGGGCCTCTACCACCAGGCGCTGGTGGGCCCCGCGATGGCCGGCGGCGCGCACGGCCGGGTGCTGGTCCTGGGCGGCGGCGACGGCCTGGCCGTGCGCGAGCTGCTGCGCTACCGCTCCGTCCGGTCGGTGACGGTCGTCGAGCTCGACCCGGAAGTGGTGCGGCTGGCGCGTACGGACCCGGGGCTGTCCGTCCTCAACCGCCATGCGTTCGGCGACCCCCGGGTCCGGGTGGTGACCGCCGACGCCTTCAACTGGCTGCGCGGGCAGGGCCGTTCGGCCGGCCGCCGGCCGGCGCGCTACGACGTGATCGTCTCCGACCTCCCCGACCCCGGGATCACCGCCAGCACCAAGCTCTACTCCCAGGAGTTCTACGGACTCGCCGCGCGGATGCTGGCCCCCGGCGGACGGCTGGTGGTGCACGCCGGGCCCCCGCAGGTCCGGCCGCGGACGTACTGGACGGTGGAGGCGACGCTGCGCTCGGTGGGCCTGCGGACCCTGCCGTACCGGATCCCCGTCCCCGGCCGCCGCTCGGGGTTCTCGGCCGGTCCGGACCGCTCGGCCGGCCCCTTCGCCCCGCCGGACGGGGGCCCGGCCGCGCGCTCCGGCACACGGCAGTACTGGGGCTTCGTCCTCACCGCCCGCCGGCCGCCCCGTCTCGGCACCGCCCCGGACGCCCCGTCCACTGCTCTCTCCCCGGGCGCCCTGTGGACCGGCTGGCGCGGCGAGGCCCGGGAGCGGATCCCCGGACTGCCGCCCTCGACGCTGATGCATCCGCGCTATCTCCAGTGAGCGCCGGGGGCGCCCCGCGGGCGTCCGCCGGCCGGGACGGAGCCGCATCCCTCGCCACGGACACCGACCAGGGGGTCCCCGCGGCGCCGGGGAAGGAATTAGGCTCCCATGCCATGGAGCATGAGGTGTACGTGCCGTTTCCCGTCGGGACCGTGCGACAGGCGCTCACCGAACCGGAGCGGGTGGCGCGCTGCGTCCCAGGAGTCCAGCTCGACGCCGATGCCGCCCCGCACCGCCCCGAGGGCCGGCTGCGGCTGCGTATCGGAGGCTCCACCATCACCTATCGCGGCGCGCTGACGGTCGGCGGCGGCCCGGACGACGGCCAGGGGGACGGCACTTCCGGGGCCGGCGGGACGGCCGCCCCGGTGATCATCGAGGCGAGCGGCACCGAGATCCGGGGCGAGGGGAGCGTGGCGCTGACGCTGACCGTCCGGCCGACCCCGGCTGCCGAGCCCGCTCCCGGGACGACGCTGGTGTGCACCGGCGCGGTCCGCAGCGAGGGCCGGCTGGCCGCCGCGGACGGCCGGTCCGCGGCGGCCGCCGGACGGCGCCTGCTGGACCGTTTCGCGGAGAACCTCGCGGTGGATCTGACGGACCGCCCGGTCGAGGAGGCCCCCGGGCCGGTGGCGCCGGGCCTCTTCGACACCGAGGTCCCGCCCTCGTCCCCCGATCCGCTCGGCGACGTCGACGACGTCCTGGAAGAGGCAGCGTTCGCCGCCGGCGACGAGGACGGGCCGGGTGCCACGGGCGGCCCGGAGGAGCTGTCCGGCGGCGTGCCCGCGGAGGCCGCGCACGCCCGCCGGACGATGATCGGGCGCAGCGCGGAGGAGGTGGACCACGCCCCGCCGCGCGGCCGGTACGCGCCGGTGCCCGCGCCGGAGCCCGGCGGAAGCTCGGTGCCGCTGCGCTGGGCGGCGCCCGCCGCCGCGGTGGTGCTGGCCTCGGCCGTGGTGGTCGGACGGGTGCTGCGGCGGCGCCGCTGACCGTGCGGGAAGGGCCGTCTGCCGGGGCGCGTACCGCCGGCCGCGCGGTCTGCCCACCGTCCGGATCCGGGCGTGCGGCCGGGCCCACCGTTAGGGTCGCTTCCGTGAGCACCGAGAACACCACGCAGAGCGCGGCGCGGGAGCGCGGCGTACGACTGTCCGCCGGGGACGCCGAACTGACCGTCCACCCGGACAACGGCTGCCGGATCGGCAGCCTGCGCATCGGCGGCACCGAGCTGCTGCGCCAGGGCGACAAGTACGGCTGCTTCCCGATGGTCCCGTGGTGCGGCCGGATCGACCACGGGCGGTTCCGCAACGGCGGAGAAGAGCACCGGATGCCGGTCAACTCGCCGCCGCACGCCATCCACGGCACCGGCCGCGACCTGCGCTGGCGCACCGCGCGGAGCGGCGACACCGCGGCCGCCTTCACCTACGACCTGGCCGACCCCGCGGCTCCCTGGCCGTATCCGGGGACCGTCACCCAGGTCGTCGAACTGGCCGAGGACGGTGGCTCGCTCACCCTCACCATGGGCGTCGAGGCGACCGGTGACTCCTTCCCGGCGCAGGCCGGCTGGCACCCGTGGTTCCTGCGCGACCTCGGCGAGGGCGGCGATGTCCGTATTGACTTCGCTCCCGAGTGGCAGGAGGAGCGCGGCCCCGACCACCTCCCCGTCGGCCGTCGGATCACGCCGAAGCCCGGTCCCTGGGACGACTGCTTCGGGATGCCGCGCGGCGTCGAGGTGACGCTGACCTGGCCGGACCGGCTGGAGCTGACGGTCTCCAGCCGCGCCGAGTGGGTCGTGGTCTACGACGAGCAGGAGGCGGCGGTCTGCGTGGAGCCGCAGTCCGGCCCCCCGAACGGGCTGAACACCGCGCCCCGCCTGGTCACCCCGATCGATCCGCTGGAGGTCTCCACGACCTGGAGCTGGCGTGCCCTGTAGCCGCGGACGCCGTGGTGAGGGCGCTGTCCTAAGCTCGTGCGCATGACTGACGACGTGCGCGGCGAGCTGCTGCAGCAGATCAAGGACAAGGCCGTGGTGCACGGCAAGGTGACGCTCTCCTCCGGCAAGGAGGCCGACTACTACATCGACCTGCGCCGGATCACCCTCGACAGCCAGGCGGCGCCGCTGGTCGGTCAGCTGATGCTCGACCTCACCGCCGATCTGGACTTCGACGCGGTCGGCGGTCTGACGCTCGGTGCCGACCCGGTGGCGACGTCGATGCTGCACGCCGCCGCCGCCCGCGGCCGCCGGCTGGACGCCTTCGTCGTCCGCAAGGCGCAGAAGGCCCACGGCATGCAGCGCCGGATCGAGGGCCCGGACATCACGGGCCGCCGGGTCCTGGTCGTCGAGGACACCTCCACCACCGGCGGCTCGCCGCTGACCGCTGTCGAGGCGGCGCGGGAGGCCGGCGCCGAGGTCGTTGCGGTCGCGACGATCGTCGACCGGGGTGCCGCCTCGGCCATCGCGGACGCCGGGCTCCCGTACCTCACCGGCTACCAGCTCGGTGACCTCGGTCTGGACTGACGACCCGATCGGGTCGTTCTCGCCGGCCCGTGGCATGACCCACGGCCCGGTGTTTCACGTGAAACCGCGCAGTGTTTCACGTGAAACACCGGGTGCCGTGGCACGGCACGCCGCGTCCTGCCCCCCGGCCGGGGGCCGCACGGGCGATGTGGAGCAATCCAGTGAGTCTGGGAAGATGTGCCACGGCGAAGTCGTCGCCCCCTGGTCAGGGCCAAGAACGCACACCCCGCACACACAAGGAGCGGACAGATGCCCATCGCAACCCCTGAGGTCTACAACGAGATGCTGGACCGGGCGAAGGCAGGCAAGTTCGCCTACCCGGCCATCAACGTGACGTCCACGCAGACGCTGCACGCGGCGCTGCGCGGTTTCGCCGAGGCCGAGAGCGACGGCATCATCCAGATCTCCACCGGTGGTGCGGAGTTCCTGGGCGGTCAGTACAGCAAGGACATGGTCACCGGTGCGGTGGCGCTGGCCGAGTTCGCGCACGTGGTCGCCGAGAAGTACGGCGTCAACGTCGCCCTGCACACCGACCACTGCCCCAAGGACAAGCTGGACGGTTACGTCCGCCCGCTGATCGCGATCTCCGAGGAGCGCGTCAAGGCCGGCCGCAACCCGCTCTTCCAGTCGCACATGTGGGACGGCTCCGCCGAGACCCTCGCCGACAACCTCGCCATCGCGCAGGAGCTGCTGCCCCGCGCCGCCGCCGCCAAGATCATTCTTGAGGTCGAGATCACCCCGACCGGTGGCGAGGAGGACGGCGTCACCCACGAGATCAACGACGAGCTCTACACCACGGTCGAGGACGCGCTGCGCACCGCCGAGGCGCTGGGCCTGGGCGAGCAGGGCCGCTACCTGCTCGCCGCCTCCTTCGGCAACGTCCACGGCGTCTACAAGCCGGGCAACGTCGTGCTCCGCCCCGAGCTGCTGAAGGACCTCCAGGAGGGCGTCGGCGCGAAGTACGGCAAGGCGTCGCCGTTCGACTTCGTCTTCCACGGCGGCTCCGGCTCCACCGAGGAGGAGATCGCCACCGCGCTGGAGAACGGCGTGGTCAAGATGAACCTCGACACCGACACCCAGTACGCCTTCACCCGCCCGGTCGCGGACCACATGTTCCGCAACTACGACGGTGTGCTGAAGGTCGACGGCGAGGTCGGCAACAAGAAGACCTACGACCCGCGCAGCTGGGGCAAGCTGGCCGAGGCCGGCATGGCCAAGCGCGTCACCGAGGCGTGCGCCAACCTGCGCTCCACGGGCACCAGGCTGAAGTAGCCGCCCGGCGGCTCCCCGGGCCCCGCAGCCGTGCCGGTTGCGGGGCCCTTCGCCGTCCGTGGGGCGGGCGCCCGCGGAACGGGGCATGCTCACCGTATGGAGCAACCCGTCAGGAGCGCGCCGGGGCGGGTCCGGCTGGCCTCGCCACAGGGCCGCCGGGTGCTGGCCACGACCGTCCTCGGCTCGGGCATGGCGATGCTCGACAGCACGGTCGTCAATGTCGCGCTGCCCAGGATCGGCGCGGATCTCGACGCGGACCTCGCGGTCCTTCAGTGGACCGTCACCGCCTACATGCTCACCCTCTCCTCGCTGATCCTGCTGGGCGGCTCGCTGGGCGACCGGTACGGCCGGCGCCGGATCTTCGTCATCGGCGTCGTCTGGTTCGCGGTGGCCTCGCTGCTGTGCGGGCTGGCCCCGAACGCCGGGGTGCTGGTCGCCGCCCGCGCGCTCCAGGGCATCGGCGGCGCCCTGCTCACCCCCGGCTCCCTCGCGCTCATCCAGGCCGTCTTCCACCCCGACGACCGGGCGCGCGCCGTCGGCGCGTGGTCCGGCCTGGGCGGGGTGGCCGCGGCCGTCGGCCCGTTCGTCGGCGGCTGGCTGGTGGACGGCGCGGGCTGGCGCTGGGTGTTCTTCCTCAACGTGCCGCTGGCGGCGGCCTGCGTCCCGATCGCGCTGCGGCACGTCCCCGAGACCCGCGAGCGGGCCACCGGCCGGGCCCGCGGCTTCGACGTACCCGGGGCGGTACTGGGCGCGCTGGCGCTGGCCGGCGTCAGCTACGCGCTGATCGAGGCGCCGGGCCGCGGCGCCTCACCCGCGGTGATCGTGCCCGCCGTGGCCGGGGTCCTGCTCGGAGCGGCCTTCCTCCACGTGGAACGGCGCCGGCCCGCCCCCATGCTGCCCCCTGCGATCTTCACCATCCGCCAGTTCACCGCCGTCAACGCGGTGACGGTCTGCGTCTACGCCGCGTTCGGCGGCTTCTTCTTCCTCTCCGTGCTCCAGCTCCAGGTCGTCGTCGGCTACTCGGCCCTCCAGGCCGGCACCGCGCTGCTGCCCACGACGGTGCTGATGCTGCTGCTGTCGGCCCGCTCCGGCGAACTGGGCCAGCGGATCGGACCGCGGATCCCGCTCACCGTCGGCCCGGCGCTCTGCGCGGCCGGCATGCTGCTGATGACCCGGGTCGGCCCGGGCGCCTCCTACCTCGCCGACGTGCTGCCCGCCCTGGTGGTGCTGGGCGCCGGCATGGTGACGCTGGTCGCCCCGCTCACCGCCACCGTGCTGGCGTCCGTGGACGTCGACCGGGCGGGCCTGGCCAGCGGCATCAACAACGCCGCCGCCCGCGCCGCCGGCCTGGTCGCGGTGGCCGCCCTCCCGCTGCTGGCCGGCATGGGCCCCGAAACCTACCGCTCGGCCCCCGCCTTCGCCGCCGCCTTCCGCCGCGCCATGCCGCTGTGCGCCGCGATCCTGCTGGCCGGCGCCCTGATCGCCTGGCTGACCGTCCGTCGCGACATCCTCCATCCCACCCCACCGCAAGCCCCCGAACCCTGCCACGCCGAATGCACCTATCACTGCGCCGTAAACGCCCCACCCCTCGACCCCGGCACCCCGGACTCCCCCGCCCAGCACCCTCGGCCCAAGCCGCCGCCCTGACTGCCGCACCGGCACGGGACCACTCACGCCAGCCCCAACCCACCGTCTCTATGACCACCCACGGGAGGGGACGGGTCGGAGGGGCAGGGGTGTGCCGGACGTAAAGCGAAGCAGTCCGGCACACCCCTGCCCCGGAGGCCCGGCACCGCGGCCGAACAGCCCCGCGCAGCGGACTCCATGCGCCGAAGGCGCAAAGACGCCCCCCGCACGGCGGGAAACCCGACAACGTGGGATGCCGGCCAAGCGCAGCGGAAGGGCAGACTAGGGTCCATGCCCATTCACGAAAACCTCCTAGGGGGCCCGCCCCCGACGCACCTGCCCGACGACCCGGAGCCCCGCGCGCTGCTCGCCTCGGGTACCGCGCCCGCCGACGTCGCCGCGAAGTACCCGGCCTCCTCCCTGGCCTGGGCCCAGCTCGCCGACGACGCCTTCGAGGCCGGCCGGGTCGTCGAGTCGTACGCCTACGCCCGTACCGGCTACCACCGCGGCCTGGACGCGCTGCGCCGGGCCGGCTGGAAGGGCCACGGCCCGGTGCCGTTCGAGCACGAGCCCAACCGCGGCTTCCTTCGCGCGCTGCACGCCCTCGCCCGCGCCGCGCAGGCCATCGGCGAGCAGGAGGAGTACGAGCGCTGCTCGGCCTTCCTCCGGGACTCCTCGCCGACCGCGGCCGACACGCTCTCCTGAGCCGCCCCGACCGCCCGCCCCGACCGCCCGCCCCGACCCCGGGGCGGGCGGCCCGGGCCGGGCGCAAGATCGTGCCCGGCCCTTGCGCGGTGGTGGTGCAGCACCGATGATTTCAGTGGGCCGGGTCATCCCGCGCCCGAGGGGACCGGGGCTCCCGAGCCGACCAGGAAGGAGCGGACCGCTACCCGGTAGTTCGCACCTGAGGAGTCCCTCATGTCGCAACCGTCTCCCACCCGTTCCGCGCATCAGGCCCCGGCGCCGGACACCGCGCCGGACACCGCGCCCCCCGAGACGGAACCGCCGCTCGGCCCCGATCTGAGCATCGGCGCCGGCGCCACCACCCCGTACGAGGACTACGTCCGCGCGAGCGTCCTCACCCATCTCCAGCAGCTCCAGTCCGACGACCCGGGCGAGATGGTCTTCCTGGTGACCACCCAGGTGATGGAGCTGTGGTTCACCGTCATCGTCCACGAGTGGCAGACCGCCGCCGACGCGCTGCGCCGGGACGATCTGCCGGTGGCCACGGACGCGCTGCGCCGTTCCACGTGGGAGCTGGAGGCGCTCAACGCCGCCTGGAAGCCGCTGGCCCGGCTGACGCCGGCACAGTTCAACGCCTACCGCGGCGCGCTCGGCGAGGGCAGCGGGTTCCAGTCCGCGATGTACCGGCGGCTGGAGTTCCTGCTCGGCGAGAAGTCCGCGTCGATGCTGGTGCCGCACCGCGGCTCCGCGGAGGACCACGCCGCGCTGGAGAAGGCGCTGCACGAACCGAGCCTGTACGACGAGGTGCTGCGGCTGCTGGCCCGCCGCGGCCACCCGGTCCCGGAGGCCGTCCTGCGGCGCGACGTGGCCGAGCGCTACGAGCCGGACCCAGCCGTCGAGGAGGTCTGGGCCGCCGTCTTCGCCGGACCGCAGGACTGTGAACTCGCCCGGCTCGGCGAGCTGTTGACCGATGTCGCGGAGCTGGTCTGGCGCTGGCGCAACGACCATCTGGTGGCGACCCGGCGGGCGATGGGCGCGAAAATGGGCACCGGCGGGTCCGCGGGAGTCGCCTGGCTGGAGAAGCGGGCCCGTAAGAACGTCTTCCCCGAGCTGTGGACGGCGCGAAGCCATGTCTGAGAGCCGCGAGACCCCGCAGCGCCCCGGCCCCGCCGCCCCGGCACGTACGGAGGCCGGGCGCGCCGCCGAACTGGACGCGGCCGGGCCGCTCACCGCCACCCGCGACCGGTTCGTCCTCGACGACACCACCAGCTATCTCGACGGCAACTCCCTCGGCGCGTTGCCCCGGTCGGTGCCCGGCCGGATCGCCGAGGTGATCGCACGCGAGTGGGGCGAGCTGCGCATCCGGTCCTGGACCGAGGCCGGCTGGTGGACCGCGCCCGAGCGGATCGGCGAGAAGATCGCCCCGCTCGTCGGGGCGGCACCGGGCCAGGTGGTGGTCGGCGACTCCACCAGCGTCAACGTCTTCAAGGCGGTGACCGGCGGCATCCGGATGGCCGGGAAGGGCTGCACGGAGATCCTGGTCGACGCCACGACCTTCCCCACCGATGGCTATGTCGCCCGCTCCGCGGCCCGGATGGCCGGCCTCGCGGTCCGGCCGGTCGAGCCGGCCCGGATCGCCGACGAGGTCACCGAGCGGACCGCGCTGGCGCTGGTCAACCACGTCGACTACCGCACCGGCGAGCTCCACGACATGGACCGGATCACCGCCGCGCTGCACTCCGCGGGCGCGCTGGCGGTCTGGGACCTGTGCCACAGCGCCGGCGCGCTGCCGGTCGCGCTGGACGCCTGCGGGGCGGACCTCGCGGTGGGCTGCACCTACAAGTACCTCAACGGCGGCCCCGGTTCGCCCGCGTACCTCTACATCCGGCAGAGCCTCCAGGAGCGGTTCGAGTCGCCGCTGCCGGGCTGGAACTCGCACGCCGACCCGTTCGGGATGGACCCCGGCTTCACCCCGGCCGACGGCGTGCTGCGCGGCCGCGTCGGCACCCCCGACATCCTCTCGATGCTCGCTCTGGAGGCGGCGCTGGAGGCGTGGGAGGGCGTCGCCGTCGAGGAGGTGCGGGCCAAGAGCCTGGCGCTGACCGACTTCTTCCTGGAGTGCGTCGCCGCGTATGTGCCGCCCGGGCGGGTCCGCTCGGTCACCCCGTCCGAGCACCGGCGGCGCGGCAGCCAGATCTCGCTGGCGTGCCCGGGGGCCGGCGAGGTGATGGCGGAGCTGATCCGCCGCGGGGTGGTCGGCGACTTCCGCCCCCCGGACGTGCTGCGTTTCGGCTTCACCCCGCTTTACACCACCTTCGCGGACGCCGAGCGGGCGGCGTGGGTGCTCGGCGAGGTGCTGCGGGAGCAGGCCGCGGCGGAGCCGCAAGCGGGAGCGGAGCCGGCAGCCGGAGCGGGGCCGGGGCCGGCGGGCCAGGAGTGGGACGGCACGGCGGGCGGCGGCGCGGGGTGACCGCGGCCGACGAGGAGGCGGCGCTGCTGGGGCTCGCCCCGGTGGCGCCGGCCCGCACGGTGGCGTACGGCCCGCACCCGGACCAGGTCGTCGACTTCCACGGCCCGTGGCCCGGGACCGGGCCCCTCGTCGTCCTGCTGCACGGCGGGTTCTGGCGGGCCGCGTACGACCGGCACCACCTCTCGCCGTGCGCGGCGGAGCTGGCCCGGCACGGGCTGCCGGTCGCGCTGGCCGAGTACCGCAGGGTCGGCGCGGGCGGCGGCGCGCCGTGGACGTTCGAGGACGTCCGGGCGGCCGTGGCGGCCGCGGCCGGCGCGGGGGCGCGAGCCGGGGCGCCGCCCCGCGGGATCGTGCTCGTCGGGCACTCCGCGGGCGGCCATCTCGCGCTGCTCGCCGCCGCCCGTCCCCGCCCGCCGGTGACCCGGGTCGTCGCGGTGGCCCCGGTCGCCGATCTGGCCCGCGCCCATGAGCTGGGCCTGAGCGACGGCGCGGTGGCCGGGCTGCTCGGCGCCGGCCCCGGCTTCGCCGGCCGGCTGGCCGACGCCGATCCGGTCCGCCATCCGCCGGCCGGCATCCCCGTCGCGCTGCTGCACGGCACCGACGACCCGGACGTCCCGCCGGAGCTCTCCCGCCGCTACGCCGCCGCCCACCCCGCCGCGACCACGCTGCGCGAACTGCCCGGCACCGGCCACTACGCCCCGATGACGCCCGGCACCGACGCCTTCCGCACGCTGCTGGAACTGATCCGCGGCGGCGGACCGGGGGCCGCTGAGGCCGCCGCGGAACCGCCGGGCGCCGGCCGCACCGCGTAGTGCCTGACCTGCGTAGTGCCTGACCCACGTGGTTCCTGCCCCGCGTAGTACTTGAGACGGACCCCGGCAGATCCGCTTCGGTGGGGACGCCTCTACGGGCCGCGCCTGCTTACCGTGGTGTACGTGAACGAGACCCCCCAGACACCGGGCGACCTGCATTCCGAGGCGCGGATAGCCCACGGCGTGCTGCACACCCTGCGCCAGGACCTGTTCGCCGGTGCCTTCGCCCTCCGCCCGCTGCCGCCGCTGGACGACGCCAAGCTGGCGCGGCGGCTGTCCTGGCTGCCGGAGCGGGCCCGCCACTGGGCCCGCTGGCTCCCGCACGGCGCCGTCGGCTTCCTCGCGGCCTGCATCTTCCTGGGGTCCGTCGGCCCCGCTTACGACGCCAGTGCGACGCGGCAGATGCTGGACGTCGTCCTCGCGCTGATGATGGCGGTGCCGGTGGTGCTGGTGCTGTTCCGGCCGGTGGGCGCGTTCTGGCTGTCGCTGGCGGCGTTCTTCGTGGAGGCGCTCGGCTCCCGGTTCTTCTCGCCGTACGCCAGCGTCTGGAGCTCCGCCTTCATCGTGCATCTCGCCGTGATGACGCTGGTGGTGCTGCGCACCCGGCCGCGGCTGGCGGTGGAGATGTGGGGGGTCACCTTCGGGCTGGGGGCAGTGGTCTCGGTGCTCGTCCGAAGCGGCGCCCTGGGCGACATGCCGCCGGTGGCGTTCTTCTCCGGGGTGGTGCTGGTCTCGGCCGCCGCGGTCCGGGCCTGGCGGGAGGAGCGCCGGCAGGTCGTGGAGACCCGCAGCGTCACCGCCGAGGAGCGCTCCCGCCGCACCCTGCTGGAGGAGCGCGCGCTGATCGCCCGGGAACTGCACGACGTGGTCGCGCATCACATGTCGGTGATCGCCATCCAGGCCGAGGCCGCGCCCTACCGCGTCGCCGACCCGCCGCCCGAGCTCGCCAAGTCCTTCGCCACCATCCGCGAGAACGCCGTCGCCGCGCTCACCGAGCTCCGCCGCATCCTCGGCGTGGTCCGTTCCGAGGACCCGGACGCCTTCGCCGAGCGCGACCCGGAGGCCCCGCAGCCGACGCTGGCCAGCCTGGACGGGCTGCTGGAGAGCGTCCGGGGCGCCGGGCTGACCGTCGAAGCGGTGATCACCGGGTCCGCCCGGCCGCTGCCGCAGGGCGTGGAGCTGTCGGCGTACCGGATCGTGCAGGAGGCGCTGAGCAACGCGTTGCGGCACTCGCCGGGCGCGGACGCGCGGGTGGAGATCTCCTACGTCCTGGGCGGGCTGGGGCTGCGGATCGTCAACGGCGCCCCGAGCCGGCTCGCCAAGCCCTCGCCGGGCGCCGGCCACGGACTGCTCGGCATGCGGGAGCGGGTGCAGATGCTCGGCGGTGAGATGACGGCCGACCACACCGAGGACGGCGGTTTCGAGGTCGCGGCCTTCCTGCCGGCGCACACCGCCGGCGAGAGCGCGCGGGGCGGGAGCGGGGCATGATCCGGGTACTGATCGTCGACGACCAGGTGATGGTCCGCGAGGGCTTCTCCGTGCTGCTCAACGCCATGCCCGACATCGAGGTCATCGGGGAGGCCGTCGACGGCCGGCAGGCGGTGGAGAAGGTCTCGCTCCTCAAGCCGGACGTCGTCCTGATGGACATCCGGATGCCGGAGATGAACGGCCTGGAGGCGACCCGCGAGATCGTCGCCGCCGACGCGGACGCCAAGGTGCTGGTGCTGACCACCTTCGATCTGGACGAGTACGTCTACCAGGCGCTGCGGTCCGGGGCCAGCGGCTTCCTGCTCAAGGACGCCTCGGCCGGCCAGCTCGCCGAGGGCGTGCGGATCGTCGCCGCCGGGGAGGCGCTGCTCGCCCCGACCGTCACCAAGCGGCTGATCAACGAGTTCTCCCGGCTGGGCTCGCCGCGCGCCCCGGCCCAGGAGCGCATCGGCGATCTGACGGAGCGGGAGACCGAGGTCCTGGTGCTGGTGGCGCAGGGTCTGTCGAACGGTGAGATCGCCGCCCATCTCGTCGTCGCCGAGTCGACGGTGAAGACGCACGTCAGCCGGATCCTGGTGAAGCTGGGGCTGCGCGACCGGACCCAGGCGGCGGTCTTCGCCTACGAGGCGCGGCTGGTGACGCCGGGCGGCTGACGGCGCCGCCCGCCCCGCTGTCCACACCCTGTGGACGGTGGGGCGCGGACCGCGTACCGCGCCGCCGGAGTCCGCTGCGGCTCCGGCGGCGTACGACGGGCGGGGCCCGGGAATCAGCCGATGTCGCGGCGGCGGAGGCCGGCGAGACCGGCGGATATCAGGACCGCCGAGAGGGCCGTCAGCCAGAGGAAGGGCGCGGCCGTCACCGCGCCGCCGGGCAGCTTGGGCAGATGCCCGAACGGCGAGAGGTCCATCGCCCACTGGGGGAGCCGCAGCACCGGCCCGAGCCAGCCGACGGCGAGGCAGCCGCCGGTCAGCGCCCAGACCGCACCGGTGGCGCGGGGGAACAGGCCGAGGACGGCCGTCGCCGCCCCGGCGAGCGTCCACACCGCCGGGACCTGGGCCAGCGCGGCGGCCAGCACCCGGCCGGTGCCGCCGGCGACATCGCCGGCCGAGGCGCCGTAGGCGATCCCCAGGGTCAGGCCGCCGGCGGCCAGCACCACGGCGGTGCCGGCCAGCGCCAGGACCAGATGCCCGGCCGCCCAGCGCAGCCGGCCCACCGCGCCGGCCAGGACCGGCTCGGCCCGCCCGCCGGTCTCCTCGGCGCGTATCCGCAGCACCGCGCCCACGGCGCAGAGCGCCGCGATCATGCCGAGCAGGCCGGTGACCGAGGCCAGGAAGGCGTCCGCCAGGGACTGCTGCCCGCCGAGCCGCTCGAAGATCTCCCGGGTCCGCTGATTGCCGCCGACCAGGCTCGTGGCCCCCTTGGCGATCCCGCCGAACACCGCACCGGCGAGCGCGAAACCGGCCGTCCAGCCCGCCAGGGCCGTCCGCTGGAGCCGCCACGCCAGGCCGCCGGGACCGCCGAGCGAGCGGGGCGCCCGGGCGGGGCCGGGACGGGCCGGCAGGAAGCTCATCCCGATGTCGCGGCGGGCGGTCAGGGCGTAGGCCGCCGTCGTCGCCAGCGCCGTCGCGGCGGCGGGCAGCAGCAGCACCCACCAGCGCTCGCCGGCGTAGGCGCGCAGATTCTGCGCCCAGCCGACGGGGGAGAGCCAGGTGAGCGCGGGGCCGGCGCCGCTCCCGGGGGAGCCGCCGTCGGCGGCGGCGTCACCGGTGGCGCGCAGCGCGAAGGCGGCGCCCAGCACCGCGCCGGTCAGCCCCTTGGCCGGCCGGGCGCTCTCGGTGAGCTGGGCGGCGATGGCGGCCAGCGCGGCGAAGAGCAGGCCGGTGCCGCCGATCGCGACGCCCAGGGCGAGCGATCCGCCCGCCGGCAGTCCGGCCGCGGTCAGCCCGGCGGCGGTCAGCGCCGCGACCCCGGCGTCGGCGAGCAGCGCCGCCAGCAGGGCCGCGGTCAGCGGTGCCCGCCGGCCCACCATGGCGGCGGAGAGCAGCTCCTGGCGGCCGGTCTCCTCCTCTTCCCGGGTGTGCCGGACGACGATCAGCAGGCTCATCACGGCCGCCAGCACCGCCCCGAGCCCGGCCATCCGCCAGGCGACCAGGCCGCCGACGGAGTCGCCGAAGACCGGCCCGTACAGCGCGCGCAGCGAGCCGCTGGCGTTCATCGACGCGGCCAGTCCGGCGCGCTCGGCGGCGGTGGCGTAGAGCGAGGCGAAGGCCGGGCCCATGGCGGTGACGGACAGGCCGAGGGCGAGCACCCAGGCCGGGATCATCAGCCGGTCGCGGCGCAGGGCCAGCCGCAGCAGGGTGCCGGTGCCGGCCAGATGGCGCGGGCGGCCGGGGCGGGCGGCGGCCGGTGCGGTCGGGGCGCTCATCGGCCGGCCGTCCCTTCGGCCCGGGCGCCGTCCCGGTGGCGGGCGTCGGGGCGGAGGTCGTCCTGATAGTGCCGCAGGAAGAGCTCCTCCAGGGTGGGCGGGGTGCTGGTGAGGCTGCGCAGGCCGGCCGCGCCGAGCGGGCCGAGCACCGCGCCGAGCCGGTCGGTGTCGGCCTGGAGCCGGACGCGGCAGCCGCCGCCGGGGAGCGGCTGGACGGCGAGGCCGTGCACGCCGGCCAGCCCGTCGAGTCCGGCCGGCGGGCCGGCAAGCTCGGCGACGACGGTCGTGCGGGTCAGATGGCGCAGCTCCCCCAGCGAGCCGGACTCGACGGTGCGGCCCTTGCGGATGATGCTGACGCGGTCGCAGAGCGCCTCGACCTCGGACAGCACATGGCTGGAGAGCAGGACCGTGCGGCCGCGAGCGCGCTCCTCGGCCACGCAGCTCTGGAAGACCTCCTCCATCAGCGGGTCCAGCCCGGAGGTGGGCTCGTCGAGGATCAGCAGATCGACGTCGGAGGCGAAGGCGGCGACCAGGGCGACCTTCTGGCGGTTGCCCTTGGAGTAGGTGCGTCCCTTCTTGGTGGGGTCGAGCTCGAAGCGCTCCAGCAACTCGCTCCGCCGCGCGGCATTGAGTCCGCCCTCCCGTCGCCCGCCACCACCCGTCCACGGGAGGCGCTTCGCGCCGCTGCCTTGATGCAGCCGCCCGTACAGGTCGATGACCTCGCCGCCGGAGAGATTGCGCCACAGGGTGACGTCACCGGGGACGTAGGCGACGCGGCGGTGGATCTCGACGGCGTCCTGCCAGGGGTCCTTGCCGAGGACCCGCGCGGTGCCGCGGTCGGCGCGCAGCAGGCCCAGCAGGACGCGGAGGGTGGTGGACTTCCCCGCGCCGTTGGGCCCGAGGAAGCCGTGCACCTCACCGGCCTCGACCCGGAGGTCGAGGCCGTCCAGTGCGCGGGTCCGGCCGAAGGATTTGGCCAGGCCGGACACCTGGATCGCGGGGAAGGGATGCGCCTTCGTCATGGTTCCGAAGGTACGCTACTTTCACAAATTTGTGAAGTTAAGAAACCGTATAAAGTTGTGGGAACGGCGCTGAACAGGGGAGATGATGCGGACATGAGCGAGCAGCGAGAGCGGGAAACGGGCGCGACGGCGGGCCGCGACGACGCGGCGGTGCTGACGTTCGTCGAGCGCTTCGCGGCGCAGATGGTCGACGCCGGCATGCAGCGGATGCCGGCCCGGGTCTTCTCCTGTCTGCTGGCGTCCGACTCCGGCGTCCTGACCTCCGCCGAGCTGGGCGAGCGGCTCCAGGTCAGCCCGGCGGCCGTCTCCGGCGCGATCCGCTATCTCTCCCAGGTCGGCATGGTCAGCCGCGAGCGCGAGCCCGGCTCCCGCCGCGACCGCTACCGCGTCCACAGCGACCAGTGGTACGAGGCCCTGACCCGCCGGGACAGCGTCCTGACCCGCTGGGAGGACGTGCTGCGCGAGGGCGTGGACAGCCTCGGCCCGCAGAGCGCCGCCGGCCGCCGCCTCGGCGAGACCCTGGCCTTCACGGAGTTCATGCAGCAGGAGCTCATGGGCATGATGGAACGCTGGCGCGAGCACCTCGAAGAGCTCCGCACGGAGGAGCAGGAGGGCGGCCCGGCGACCGCGGAGACCCGGCGGGAGAACGGCCCGGCGCGGCGCTGACCCCGGGGCCCCGGGGTCCGGCCACCGCCCCGCCCGTCCGGGCGCCGGGCCACGCCTCACCCCTGCCGTGGCAGCCGCAGCCGCCAGGCCCCCGGCTGCACCGTCCACGTCCGGGTCCGCACCGGCCCGCCGACGAGCGCGTCCGCCCGGTAGCGGAAGTCCGCGCCGGACACCGTCACGGCCCGCGCCCGGACCCGCACCGGCCGCTCCTCGCCCGGCCAGTGCACGACCACCTCGGCCAGCCCGCCGGGCCACCCCGCGCGGCCGTCGGCCCCGTTGGCCCCGTCGGTCCCGGAGGCGCGGTCCGCGGCGCCCGGCATCACCGACACCCCGCGCACCGGCCGGTCCAGATCCGCCAGCAGCGCCCCGTCCGCCTCGATCCGCAGCCGCAGCCGCTGCGCGGGTACCCGCGCCCGCCGCACGGCCGCGGGCGCGGCCAGCAGCGACAGCGCCGTACGGGCGGTGCGGGCGGCCGGCCGCCACCAGGCGCGGAGGCCGTCCCCCGGATCCACCGCGCCGGGGCCCGCGCCCCCGGGGGCCGCGGCTCGCTCCGGGCACCCGGCCGCCTCCGGCACCGCCCGGCCGGTGCGTTCCTCCGCGGCGCCGTACACCGTGTACTCCGGCAGTGCCCCGTCCGCGTCCCCGCACGGGATCCGCAGGCCGCCCAGCACGATGCCGTCGCTGTCGTCCGTGAGCAGGTCCATCGGCCGCTCCCCGCCGTCCAGGACGGTCCGCGCGGCGGCCACCGCGTCCGTGGGGACGCCCAGGGTCCGGCTCAGCGCGACCGTCTCCGGCGTGCCCACCGGGACCAGCGACAGCGGCACTCCGGACAGTTCGCGCTCCCTGTGGAGCAGGCCCACCGCCCGCAGCAGCGCCCGGTCGTCACCGACCACCACGGGGTGGCGCCGGCCGCGCCGGGCCAGCGCCTGGAGGAATTCCTCCGGCCCCTCCGGCAGGCAGATCTTCGCCCCCGCGCCGGCGCACAGGACGTCCTTCGCGATGCGCACGGATTCGCCGTCCGTCCTGCGGGCGACCGGGTCGATGACCACAAGCAGGGGGCACCCCCGAACGGAGTCCGCGGGAGAGTGCCCAGAAGACTGCGCCGACACCTCGGTCCTTCCTCAGGTAGCATCTCGGTGCAAGAGCCCCTTGCGCTATTGCGCCAGGGGCTTCGTCTATTCCGGGGCACCGGTCCGACGGCTCCGGCGACGACGTACGCGTGACCACGCGTGCGCCGCGCCATCCACGCACGTTGGACATGCCCCGCCCGGAAGGGGTGTACGCCTGTGCCCGCACTTGTGCTGCTCGGTGCTCAGTGGGGTGATGAGGGCAAGGGAAAGGCCACCGACCTGCTCGGTGGATCCGTGGACTACGTGGTGCGCTACCAGGGCGGCAACAACGCCGGCCACACGGTCGTCGTCGGCGACCAGAAGTACGCACTGCACCTCCTCCCTTCCGGAATCCTCTCGCCGGGGTGCACCCCGGTCATCGGCAACGGCGTCGTCGTGGACCCGGCGGTCCTGCTCTCCGAGCTGAGCGGGCTCAACGACCGCGGCGTCGACACGTCCAAGCTGCTCGTCAGCGGTAACGCGCACCTGATCACGCCGTACAACATCACCATCGACAAGGTGACGGAACGCTTCCTCGGGAAGCGGAAGATCGGCACCACCGGCCGCGGCATCGGCCCGACCTACGCCGACAAGATCAACCGCACCGGCATCCGCGTCCAGGACCTCTACGACGAGTCGATCCTGATCCAGAAGGTCGAGGCGGCCCTCGACGTCAAGAACCAGCTGCTCACCAAGCTCTACAACCGCCGTGCCATCGAGGCCGGACAGGTCGTCGAGGAGCTGCTGGGCTACGCCGACAAGATCAAGGGCTACGTCGCCGACACCACCCTGATCCTCAACCAGGCCCTGGACGACGACAAGGTCGTGCTCTTCGAAGGCGGGCAGGGCACCCTGCTCGACATCGACCACGGCACGTACCCCTTCGTCACCTCCTCGAACCCGACCGCGGGCGGTGCTTGCACGGGCGCGGGCGTCGGCCCCACGAAGATCAGCCGGGTCATCGGCATCCTCAAGGCGTACACCACCCGCGTGGGCGCCGGCCCGTTCCCGACCGAGCTGTTCGACGAGGACGGCGAGGCGCTGCGCCGGATCGGCGGCGAGCGCGGCGTCACCACCGGCCGGGACCGCCGCTGCGGCTGGTTCGACGCGGTGATCGCCCGCTACGCCACGCGCGTCAACGGCCTGACGGACTTCTTCCTCACCAAGCTCGACGTCCTCACCGGCTGGGAGCAGATCCCGGTCTGCGTGGCCTACGAGATCGACGGCGAGCGCGTCGAGGAACTCCCCTACAGCCAGACCGACTTCCACCACGCGAAGCCCGTCTACGAGATGCTGCCGGGCTGGTCCGAGGACATCACCCAGGCGAAGACCTTCGCCGACCTGCCGAAGAACGCCCAGGCGTACGTCAGGGCGCTGGAGGAGATGTCGGGCGCCCCGATCTCCGCGATCGGCGTCGGCCCCGGCCGGGACGAGACGATCGAGATCAACTCGTTCCTGTCCTGACCGGGCCGTTCCCGGGGTGACGGCGAAGGCGCGGTGCCTTCGCCGTCACCCCGTTTTCGTGTACAGCAGCGGCGCCAGGCCGCCCGCGTCGTCGAAGGTGCGCCGCAGCTGTCCGGCCATCAGCTCCAGGGTGCTGGGGGACCCGGCCCGGCAGGTGTCGGGCGGGCCGGAGACCACGGTGGACGGGCCGAGCCGCACCGGCGGGCCGGCGCTCTTGAGGGTCGCGGTGAACCGGCAGTCGTACGTGGGGCCGGTGGCCTGCATACGGAGTACGGTCTCCCCGGGCTTCCCCTGGACGAGGGTGAAGCGGCGGACGTCCAGGCCGGAGTCGCCCACCGTCGTCGACCAGACGCCCAGATAGCCGGCCGGGATGCCGCCCGGCGGGGTCGTGGGGGCCGGGGTCTTCTCGGTGGCGGCGGCGCTGCCGTCCGGGCCGCCCAGCAGCGCGTACGCGGTGGCTGCGGCCGTCCCGGCCAGCACCAGTCCGGCCGCGAGCAGCAGCATCCGGCCGGTGCGGCCCCGACGCGCCGGGGCCGCACCGGCCCGCGGGGCGACGGTGGCGGACGCCGGCCCGGCCGGGGCCGCGGCGGAACCCCCGTGGGGGTGGACGGCGGTCGGCGCGGCCGCCGTCCGCTCCGCGCCGTGCTGCGGGTCCTCGGCCTCCAGCAGCTCCACGGCGTGCCGCCCCAGGCGGGCGACCAGCGCCCCCGGGAGCCAGGGTTCGTCGTCGGCCGCCCCGCCGCCGGGCAGGCCGTCCTCCGCCCGCGCCGCCAGCTCCTCGGGAGCCGGCCGCCGCGCGGGGTCCTTGGCCAGGCAGTCCGCGACCAGTCCGCGCAGTCCCTCGGGGAGACCGGTCAGGTCCGGCTCCTCCTGGGCGATGCGGTACATCATCGCGTGCGGCAGCGTCGTCTCGGTGCCGAACGGCTGGCGGCCGGTGGCCGCGTAGACCAGCACCGAGCCGAGCGAGAAGACGTCGCAGGCCGGGCCGAGCGGCTCGCCGCGGACCTGCTCGGGCGCCATGAAGGCGGGGGAGCCGACCGCGGAACCGGTGGTCGTCACCGCGCTCGTGCCGAGGCCCTCCAGGGCCCGGGCGATGCCGAAGTCGATGACCCGCGGGCCGTCGAGGGTGAGCAGGACGTTGGACGGTTTGAGGTCGCGGTGGACGAGGCCGGCGGCGTGGACGGAGCGCAGCGCGCGGGCGAGCCCGGCGGCCAGGATCCGCACCGTGCGCTCCGGCAGCGGGCCGCCGCCGGCGACGGCCTGCTGGAGGGAGGGGCCGGCGATGTAGCCGGTGGCCAGCCAGGGCGTCCCGGCCTCGGTGTCCGCGTCCAGGACGGGCGCGGTCCACTCCCCGCCGACCTTCCGGGCGGCCCGCACCTCGCGGCGGAAACGGGCCCGGAACTCCTCCTGGTCGGCCAGTTCCGTGCGCACCAACTTGACCGCGACGGTCCGGCCGCGGTCCGAACGGGCCAGGAACACCCGGCCCATGCCGCCCTCGCCGAGCCGTCCGAGCAGGCGGTAGTCGCCGATCCGCCGGGGATCGTGGGCGCCGAGCGGTGCCAGTCCCCCGAGCCGTCCGGCCGGTCCCCGCTGCCTCGCCTGTGCCATTGCTCCGCCGCCCCTTCGCCCGGCCCGCCCGCCTCCGCCTGCGGGAGCGGCCGCTCGTCCGCGGTGAGGATATCGAGGCCGTGCGCACGGACGGTGGGGCGGTATTCGGCCAAGGCACGCGCCTCGGAGGCGGAGCGCGCCGGTGCTGCCCACCAGGGAGCGGCCGGCCGCCGCGGGCAAGCGGGCAGGTGGGGCGACATCGCGTCAAGAGTCGGGCGCCGTCCGGGAGATGACGGACTGGATGTCTGATTCCGCGTCCCGGAACTTCCCGCGGTTATCGATCGTAAAGAAAGGAGAAAAACCGCAGAGAGCGACGACAGGACCCGCACGATCCCCCGTCCCCCTTTCCGCAAGGAGACCGTGTGATACCCGCCGTACGAGCCATCGCGCGCGCCACCATGGCCGCCCGCCCCGTCCCGCTGGCCGAGGTCCAGGCGCGCGCCGAACTCCTCGCGCGCTTCAGCACCACCTACCTCGTCCCGGTCGACGTCTTCGCCGCCTTCGCCGCCGAACTCACCGACCGCCACCGCCCCGGCGGCCCGTTCGCGGCGCTGTGCATCAACGGCCGCCGCTGGTTCCGCTACCGCTCCGTCTACTACGACACCCCCGACCTGCGCTCCTTCCACGACCACCGGCAGCGCACCGCGCTCCGCTTCAAGATCCGCGAGCGGCTCTACGCGGACACCGGGGAGCGGCAGTTCGAGGTCAAGCTCAAGGGCGAGCACGGCCGCACGGTCAAGCACCGGCGGCCCCTGATGCCCGGCGACCCGGCCCTCGGCGCGGCCCCGCGCGACTTCCTCGCCACCGTGCTCGACCGCTCCTACGGCATCCAGGCCCCCACCGAACTGGGCCGCTCCATCGAGACCGACTACCAGCGCGCCACCTTCGTCGCCGACGGCCAGCGCGTCACCTGCGACGCCGCGCTCGTCTGCCGCGACCCGGAGACCGGCCGCTCCGTACGGGCCGACGGCGGTCTGGTCGTCGTCGAGACCAAGACCGCCGGCCGGCTCACCGAGGCCGACCGGCTGCTGGCCGGATCCGGCGTCCCGGCCGCGGACTTCACCAAGTACTGCGGCGGGCTGTCGGCGCTCCGCCCGCACCTCTACGCCAACCACTGGCGCGGCCCGGTCCGGACCGCGTTCCCCGCGGCCGCGGCGGCCTGAGACGTGTGCGGGGCGTTACGCCCCGAACGCCGCGGATCCTGACGGTGCCCGGGGGCAGGCACCCAACTCCCGGGCATCCCTGGAGTTTCCTCCAGGACCGTAGACATTCTGTCCGCCCCCGTGGTGAGCGCCATACACAGTGTCGGTACCGGCCGACGGAACGTGATCCCTAGGCTGGGGGCCGTCCGCCGCGCCGTCCGGCGGCGGAACCGAGCGACCCGATCCGAGGTACCGACCGTGACCACGCCGCATCCCGACCCCGCCGCCGGCGCCGCCGTCAAGGCCGCCGACCGCGCGCACGTCTTCCACTCCTGGTCCGCCCAGGGCCTGATCGATCCGCTGCCGGTCGCCGGCGCGGAGGGCTCGTACTTCTGGGACCACGACGGCAACCGCTACCTCGACTTCTCCTCCCAGCTGGTCAACACCAACATCGGCCACCAGCACCCCAAGGTCGTCGCGGCCATCCAGGAGCAGGCCGGCAAGCTGTGCACGCTCGCCCCCGGCTTCGCGGTGGACGTCCGCTCCGAGGCCGCCCGGCTGATCGCCGAGCGCACCCCCGGCGACCTCGACAAGATCTTCTTCACCAACGGCGGTGCCGAGGCGGTGGAGAACGCCGTCCGGATGGCACGGCTGCACACCGGCCGCCCCAAAGTGCTCTCCACCTACCGCTCGTACCACGGCGCCACCGCCGCCGCGATCAACCTCACCGGCGACCCCCGCCGCTGGCCCTCCGACACCGGCGCCGCCGGCGTCGTCCACTTCTGGGGCCCCTTCCTCTACCGCTCGCCGTTCCACGCCGGGAACGAGGCCCAGGAGTGCGAGCGCGCCCTGGCCCACCTGGAACAGACCATCGCCTTCGAGGGCCCCGGGTCGATCGCCGCGATCATCCTGGAGACCGTGCCCGGCACCGCCGGCATCATGGTCCCGCCGCCCGGCTACCTCACCGGCGTCCGCGAGATCTGCGACCGCCACGGCATCGTCTTCATCCTCGACGAGGTGATGGCGGGCTTCGGCCGCACCGGCCACTGGTTCGCCGCCGACCACTTCGGCGTCACCCCGGACCTGCTGACCTTCGCCAAGGGCGTCAACTCCGGCTATGTCCCGCTGGGCGGTGTGGCGATCAGCGCCGAGATCGCCGCCACCTTCGACCAGCGGCCCTACCCCGGCGGCCTGACCTACTCCGGCCACCCGCTGGCCTGCGCCTCCGCCGTCGCCACGATCAACGCGATGGCCGAGGAGCGGATCGTGGAGAACGCCGCGGAGATCGGCGAGAAGGTCATCGGCCCGGCGCTGCGCGAGATCGCCGAGCGGCACCCCTCGGTCGGCGAGGTCCGCGGCCTGGGCGTCTTCTGGGCCCTCGACCTGGTCCGCGACAAGGAGACCCGCGAGCCGCTGGTGCCCTACAACGCGGCCGGCGCCGACAACGCCCCGATGGCCGAGTTCGCCGCGGCCTGCAAGCGCGGCGGCCTGTGGCCGTTCGTGAACATGAACCGCACCCACGTCGTCCCGCCCTGCACCGTCACCGAGGCCGAGGCCAAGGAGGGCCTGGCCGCCCTCGACGAGGCCCTGGCGGCGGCGGACGCGCACACCGCCTGAGCGCCCCGCCGGACGGCGGCCGCGCGGTCCTCGCCTATCGTGGGCGGGGGCCGCGCCGCGTCGTTTCACGTGAAACCGCGGCACCCGCCTCGCCTATGGTGAGGAGGGCCGCTGCCGACGCGGCCATGGACGTCGAAGGAGACGCACCGCATGGCCCCGGGCCCGGACAGCTCAGTGATACGGCGCAGCACCCTGCGCGAGCAGATCGCCGACGCGCTGCGCGACGAGATCCTGGCCGGCCGGCTGCCCTCCGGCCACCCCTTCACCGTCAAGGAGATCGCCGACCAGTACGGCGTCTCCGCGACGCCGGTGCGCGAGGCACTGCTCGACCTGTGCGCCCAGGGCCTGCTCGACGTCGAACAGCACCGCGGCTTCAAGGTCCACGCCTTCACCACCGACGACTTCCGCGCCATGGTCGAGGCCCGCACCCTGATCATCGAGGGCATCTTCCGCAGCAACGCCGAACGGGCGCTGCTGGCCACCCCCGCCGAGGTGCTGATCTCCATCCGCCGCCGCGCCGAGGAGGCCGAACGCGCCGCCCGGGCCGGCGACCTGGACGTCCTCATCGGCTACGACCTGCGGTTCTGGCGCGAGCTGAGCGGCATCGTCCAGAACGCCTACATCAGCGACTTCCTGGACCGGATCCGCGTCCAGACCTGGATGTTCGCGGTGCCGCTGCTGCGCCGCGAGCCGCACCTCAAGGGCCGCCTCTGGCACGGCCACAGCGAACTGGCCGATGCCCTGCTGCGGCACGACCTGCCGGACGCCCAGCGGCTGATCGCCGACTACAACGCGCACTCCCTCGCCCTCGTGGGAACGGCCGGGTAGCACTACGCTGTCCCGACCATCGGCCGCAAAGGGGCCGTCCTCCGCGGCCGTACGTGCGCCGGTGCCCCCGTCCCCGACCGGAAGCGAGCCCTCACCCGTGGCATGTGATCTGTGGCTGGTACCCCTCGTCGACGTGCTGTGCCACAGCCCCGACAACCCGTTCTCCGAAGAGATCGCCGCCTACAACGACGCCCTGGTGGGCGCCGGCCTGCCGGAGATCCCGGTCTTCAGCTACATGCCGGGCCTCTCCGGTGACGTGGCGCCGGTCGCCGGTTTCGACTACGACGCCCTGCACTTCCTGCGCCGCGCCTACCTGCTGCGGCTGTGCGGCCTGGAGGTGACCCCGGTCGACGAACTCGGCGGCGACTACGAGCAGTTGCTGGAGATGTTCGAGACCACCGCACAGCAGTCCCACCTGGTCTGGCACTACGACCACGCGGGCGCCTACGTCCCGGTCGACTTCCCGCACCCGCTCGCCACCGAGGAACTGCTGTCCGGCGGCGGGCCCCTGGGCTCCTCCCACGGACTGCTGCGGGACCTCGAACTGGTCGCCCCGGCGCTCGGCATCGACCCGGCCAACCCGCCGGCCGCCCCCGCGCCGCCGGCCGGCCCCACCTCCCTGGAGGAGCGGGCCGCCGCGGCCCCCCTGGACGACGGCCCGTTCGCCCGGGAACGGCACGTCTGGCTCGGACTGCACGCCGCCGCCACCCGGAGCCTGGGCCAGGGCTCCATGATCGTCTTCAGCTGAACGGGCCGGACCGGCGGGGCGGCGCGCCCCGGCCCCGCCGGCCCCGGCTCAGCGCGGCGCCTCCGGCGGCCGCTGCCGCGGCATGTTCGGCCGCGTACCGGGCTGCCGCGGATACCGCCCCGGCCCCGGGCCCTCCTGCCGCGCCGCCGACCACGGCAGCGCCGCGTGCGTGGCCTGCGGCACCGGAGCCGACCGGAACGCCACCATCCAGTCCGCCGTCTCCGTGCGCACCAGCTCCCCGATGTCCTCGTTGAACCGCCGCAGCACGCCCAGGCAGCGCTCCGCCGCCTCGCTCGCGGTCCCCTCGGCCGGCCCCAGCACCTCCCGCACGCTCTCCGCCGCCCAGTCGAACTGCAGCGCCTCCAGCCGCCGGTGGATGGCCTGCGCGGTGGCCAGGTCCCGCATCCAGCCCGCGGTCAGCCCGAAGTACCGGTCGCAGCCCACGCACACCGCCGCCAGCAGCAGCGTCAGCGCGCCCCACGGCGCCCCGTGCCCCCAGACACCGGCGAGGTCGAGCAGCGGCAGCGTCCCGCTCGCGGTCCCCGCGGCGGCGGCCCCCAGCCGCAGCGCCCGCGCCCCGCGGCGCTTGGCCAGCCGGTCGCGCAGATACCAGTCGGCGGTGCGCAGCGCGCCCTCCTCGCTCCAGAGATACAGCGCGTCCAGCCGGCTGCCCGGCTCCCCCCAGTCGCCGTGCGGGAACGCCCGGCCCACGAGATCGCCGCGGCCGCGGAGCGGGCCGGCGGGGCGCCGCTCGGGCCGGCCGTGGTTCCGGTGCGGCTCCGGGGAACGCCCGCGGCCCCGGTCGGCCCCGCCCTCGCCCCGAGGGGGCCCCTCGGGCTGCATCTCCGGCTGACTCACCCGTGCGCTCCCTCGTACGCGGATCCGTGGGGTGCGCGCATGGCTGGCCTGCGGAACGTCTGCGCACCGCCCCCTTTCCTACCGCCGAACGGCTGGCCTCTGTCCCAAGATCGCCCGTTTTCCGCCCGGAAGTGGTGGGGGATCCGGTATAGGACGTGCGCGGATCTCACCCGAAAGAGTTGCCGCCGCGCGGGCGGACGACGAGGGCGCCGGCGCCGCCGCCTGCCGACGACACCGGCGGTTTCCGGTCGGGGCCCCTCTTGTGCGATCGGGGCACGCCCGGCGGCCGCCCGCTTGGTGCGTTCGTCTAGGCTGCACGTCGTGAAGGTCCTCGTCATTGGCGGCGGCGCCCGCGAACACGCCCTGTGCCGCTCTCTGTCCCTCGACCCCGACGTCACCGCGCTGCACTGCGCCCCCGGCAACGCCGGCATCGCCGAGGTGGCCGAACTGCACGGGGTCGACGCCGTCGACGGCCGGGCGGTGGCCGACCTCGCCGCGCGCCTGGAGGCCGACCTCGTCGTGGTCGGCCCGGAGGCGCCGCTGGTGGCGGGCGTCGCGGACGCGGTCCGCGAGCGCGGCATCCCGGTCTTCGGCCCGTCGGCGCGGGCCGCCGAGCTGGAGGGCTCCAAGGCGTTCGCCAAGGACGTGATGGCCGCCGCGGGCGTGCCCACCGCCCGCAGCTACGTCTGTGCCACCCCGGAGCAGATCGACGCCGCCCTGGACGCCTTCGGCGCACCGTACGTCGTCAAGGACGACGGTCTGGCGGCCGGCAAGGGCGTCGTCGTCACCGAGGACCTCGCGACCGCCCGCGCGCACGCGCTGGCCTGCGACCGCGTCGTGATCGAGGAGTTCCTCGACGGTCCGGAGGTCTCGCTCTTCGCCGTCACCGACGGCGAGACCGTCGTCCCGCTCCAGCCCGCCCAGGACTTCAAGCGCGCCCACGACGGCGACGCGGGCCCCAACACCGGTGGCATGGGCGCCTACAGCCCGCTGCCCTGGGCCGACCCCGAGCTGGTCGACGAGGTGCTGCGGACCGTCCTGCAGCCCACCGTCGACGAGCTGCGGCGGCGCGGCACCCCCTTCTCCGGACTGCTCTACGCGGGTCTGGCGATCACCTCCCGCGGGGTCCGGGTGATCGAGTTCAACGCGCGTTTCGGCGACCCGGAGACCCAGGTCGTGCTGGCCCGTCTGAAGACCCCGCTGGCCGGTCTGCTGCACGCCGCCGCCACCGGCACCCTGGCGGCCTTCCCGCAGCTGCGCTGGAACGACGGCGCCGCGGTCACCGTCGTCATCGCCTCCCACAACTACCCGGGCACCCCGCGCACCGGCGACCCGATCGAGGGCCTGGCCGCGGTCGCCGAGCAGGATGCCCCGGACGCCTATGTGCTGCACGCCGGCACCCGGCGCGACGCGTCCGGCGCGGTGCTCAGCGCGGGCGGCCGGGTGCTGTCCGTCACGGCCACCGGCGCCGACCTGGCCACCGCCCGGGAGCGCGCCTACCGCGCCGTCGGCCGGATCTCCCTCGACGGCTCGCACCACCGCACCGACATCGCCGCGAAGGCGGCGGCGGGGGAGTAGGGGCGGCGCCCGGCCGCGGCCCGTACGTCCTTCGCGTTCGCGACCAGCCCCGTATCCACGACGACATCCACTAAGACCAAGGCATATGTCCGCATCTCCGGATCTCCGGGGATTTCGCCGGCATATGCCTTGGTCGCGCTCCGGGGGACGTGTCGCCGGTCGAAACGCGACCCAGACCCGCCCCTTTCCGGTCCGTTGCTTTACCCAAAGCCATTCCATCGAGTGACCGCGCGGGTATCCGGCTGACGAACCCGGAACCCCCAACTAGGGTGCCGCGCAAGCGTCCTGCGGCCGGCGGTACCCGGCGGCAGGGGGTGCGGCGTCCGCCGCTCCGGCGGGACCGGTGCCCGCACCGGGGCGAGCGCCCCGGCGGGCGTCCGGCAACTGGCCCACCGACATTGCGATGTCAGTGGCCGGTGCCACAGTGGGTGGGGAGTGAGCTCGCTCGCTCGTCCGCACACCGTACGACCGTCGTCCGTCCCGTGTTCTCTTTGTCCCACTCCGATCTCTCCGTCCCGCTCCGTCAGGACCGCTGGGGGTGTACAGGCTCGTGGCAAGTCCGGAAACAGGCGTCCTGGTGGCGCGTGCCCGCGCCCTCGCGGTGCTCCGCGTCCGCGGTGCGGCGCTGGCGGTGGCCCTGCTGCCGGCCGCGGCCGCCGTGGTCCTCCTCGTGGGCGGCGCCACCGGGCGGCTCGGCACCGAAGGCGGCTGGGCCCTCGCCCGCTGGGCGGTCGGCGGGCTCACCCTGGCGAGCCTCCTGCCGGCCGCGCTGGTCGCCGCCGTCGTCGCCCGCGCCCGGCCCGCGCTCAGCCCCTCCGTGCCGATCTCCGAGGACGCCGCCCCGGATCTCTACCGCCTGGTCCGCGACCTCGCCGACCGCCTCGACGTCCCCGCCCCCTCGGCGATAGCGCTCACCCCCGACTGCGACAGCTGGCTGGAGGACCGCACGCACCGCGCGCACGGCCCGCCGCGCCCCGCCGGGCGGGCCGGCCGCCGGGCGTCCGTGGCCCCGGTCCTGGTCATCGGCTCGCCGTTCCTGTGGTGGATGCGGGTCGCCGAGCTGCGCGCCCTGCTGGCCCCCGTGGTCGCCGGCACCGGCCCGTCCGCGCACCCGGACATAGCCGCCGCCCGCCGCTTCATCCGCGGCCTGGACGCGGCCGCCGCGGTCGCCGCCCGGTCCCGCGATCCGCTGCGCGCCCTCCCGCTCCGCTTCGTCGGCCGGGTCGCCCGGCTGCTGCTGCGTGCCGCCCGCGAGCACGCCATGCTCATGGAGCGCGGGGTCGCGGCCGCCGCCTCCGAGCGCGCCCAGGGCGTCGACCACGGCCTGCGGATCGTCGCCCAGGAACAGGTCGGCCTGGCCTACGCGGGCTGGGACCGCCTGCTGACGAGGGTCGCACTGCCCGCCTGGCGGCTGGGCCGCTGGCCCTCCCGGCTGGACGCCGGTGTGGTCTCCGCGCTCACCGAGCTCTCCCGCCGCGACCGCCTCGCCGAGGGGTTCGCCTCCCGTCTGGGCGAGCGGCCCGCCTGCGATCTCCTGGAGGAGCCCGGCACCATCGACCGCGCCGCCTCTCTGCTCGCCGCCCGGCTCTTCCACGGCGGCCCGGCCGAGCCCGGTCCGGACTGGTCGCCGGTCGGCTGGCAGCAGTATCCGCAGGAGATCGTGGACCGCAAGTGGCGCCTGGAGGCGGCCCGGCTGCACCGCGTCCTCGACGCCCTCCCGCCGACCGGCCCGCACGATCCCGGCCGGGAGGCCCCGGCCCGCCCCGCCGCCCCCGCGGACGCCCCGGCCCCCGCCGTCGCCCCGCGCCTCACCTACGCCGGCGCCCGCGGCCGTACGCCCGCCGCGCACCACCCCGTGGGCCCCGCCCGCGCCCTCGACGCCGAGCGGGCGGCAAAGACCCCCGCCGCCGACCCCGCCCCGTCCGCGGCCGCCCCGCCCGCCGCTCCGACCCTGGAACGGGTCATCGACCGCCTGGCCCACGACACCGGCGCCGGCGATCTGCTCGCCGCCCGGCTCGGCGCCGAGGTCGCCCGCGAGGAGCGCGAGGAGGCCGCCCGCCAGGCCGCCCGGGACCGTTCCGCACCGCCCGGCGGCACCGCCACCGCCGGCGTCGTATGGGGCGACGGCCCGGCCGACGGCCTCCCGCTCTTCCCCCTCCAGCCGCCCCGCACGGCCCGCGAGCTCCTCGCCGACCACGTCACGGCGATGGTCTGCTGCGCCGCCGTGGACACCGCCGGCGCCGCCCCCGGCCTGGACTGGCTCGACGGCCCGGCCCTCCTCGTGGACGGCACCCGCCGCTCCGACCTGGGCCGCCCGGTCCTCAGCCTGGTCGACGACGGCGACGCCGAACCGCTCCGCGGCTGGCTGCACCGGATCGGCGTCCGCCCGGAGAAGCCGGTCCGGCTCGCCTGACCCCGGGGGCCGCCGCCCGGCGGGGCGGCTGAATGTTCCCTTCCAGTTCGTGCTTCGGGCCAAGGGCCCCTAAATTCACGACGAAGGGTGACGAAGTGAGTGCGTAATGTGATGTGCTGGGGGATGGGTAAGGCCCGGTCGGCCGCGGCCATGGGGGACGCGGGAGGGGAGTGGAAGGTGGCGACGGAACAGATCAGGCGCTGGGAATCGGGCGCCCTCGCCCACGCGGTCACGGATCCGTTCGGGCAGGGCCCGCTGCCCTGGCTGCGCGGCAGCGAGACCTACTTCGACTCCGGCCGGATCATCCCCTGGTACGCCGACCCCGCCGTCGCCCACGGCGACCTGCGGCTGCCCGCCCCCCGAAAACACAACGGCCCCCGCACCGCCGACGACGTCCACCGCCAGATCAAGGGCTTCACCGTCCCCGGCGCGGTGGCCCCCGGCGAGGCCATCGACTTCCGGGTCTCGGTCGACCCGCCGCAGCCCTTCAGCATCGACGTCTACCGCATCGGCCACTACGCCGGCGCCGGCGCCGCCAAGATCACCACCAGCCCCCGCCTCGCCGGCATCGTCCAGCCCGCCCCGCTGCTCGTCGACCGCACCGTCTCCTGCCACCACTGGTGGCTGTCCTGGCGCCTCCAGGTCCCCACGTACTGGCAGCTCGGCGCCTACGTGGCCGTCCTGACCACGGCCGACGGCCGCTACCGCTCCCACATCCCCTTTACGGTCCGCGACGACCAGCCCGCCGACCTCCTGCTGCTGCTCCCCGACATCACCTGGCAGGCGTACAACCTCTACCCCGAGGACGGCCGCACCGGCGCCAGCCTCTACCACGCCTGGGACGAGAAGGGCGCCCTCCTCGGCGAAGGGGACGCCGCCACCACCGTCTCCTTCGACCGCCCCTACGCCGGCGCCGGCCTCCCCCTCCACGTCGGCCACGCCTACGACTTCATCCGCTGGGCCGAGCGCTACGGCTACGACCTCGCCTACGCCGACGCCCGCGACCTGCACGCCGGCCGGGTCGACGCCACCCGCTACCGCGGCGTGGTCTTCCCCGGCCACGACGAGTACTGGTCGGTGCCCATGCGCCGCACGATCGAGGCCGCCCGCGACGCCGGCACCTCCCTGGTCTTCCTCTCCGCCAACACCCTGTACTGGCAGGTCGAGCTCTCCCGCTCGCCGGCCGGCCCCGACTCCCTGCTCACCTGCCGCAAACGCCAGGGCCCCGGCCGCCCCGCCCTCTGGCGCGAACTGGGCAGTCCCGAGCAGCGGTTGATGGGCATCCAGTACGCCGGCCGGGTCCCCGAGCCGGCCCCCCTGGTCGTGCGCAACGCCGACCACTGGCTGTGGGAGGCCACCGGCGCCCACGAGGGCGACGAACTCCCCGGCCTGGTGGCCGGCGAGGCCGACCGCTACTTCCCGCGCACCAGCCTCCCCGCCCACACCCGCCGCATCCTGCTCTCCCACTCCCCGTACCACGACGGCGAGGGCGTCCGCCGCCATCAGGAGACCTCGCTGTACCGCGCGCCCAGCGGCGCCCTGGTCTTCGCGTCCGGCACCTTCGCCTGGTCCCCGGCCCTGGACCGCCCCGGCCACATCGACCAGCGCGTCCAGCGCGCCACGGCCAACCTCCTCGACCGCATCTGCAAGCGCGACTGAACCCCGCAGCCGACCGCCGCCGGCCGGCGCTACCGCGCCGCGTACTCCCCCAGCTCCCGCGCCAGCGCCACCGTCAGCGCCCGGAAGATCCGCACCTCCGGATGCGGGTCGCCGGACCGCGTCGCCAGCACGCTCTGCGCGCGCGGCGCGTCCAGCACCGGCACGAACACCGTCCCCGGCCACGGGTAGTAGCGGGCGAAGGACTTCAGCCCGGACCCCGCACCGCGCCCCGCCGCCACGCTCGTCAGCACATCGTGCGGGTTCAGCGCGCAGTCCGGCGCCCGCCGCTCGCCGTCCTGGAAGTAGAGGTAGTCGACGAACGGCCGCGGGGTGCGCGCCGGCAGCCGCAGGAACGGCAGATCGATGACGTCCGCGATCCGCACCCCCTCCCGCGCCGCGTCCGCCAGCGGCGACCGCGCGGAGACCGCCACGATCCGCTGCTCGGTCGTCAGGACGTCCACCTCGATGCCCTCGGCCCGTACCAGCGGCCGGACGAACGCCACGTCCACCCGGTCCTCGCGCAGCGCGCTGCAGTGCTCGGTGAAGTCCAGCTGCACCAGCGTCACCGGCACGTCCGGCCGGGCCCGGCGGAAGGCGTTCACCGCGGCCGGGGTCACCTCCGCCGACCCGTGGCTCATCACCCCGACGCGCAGCCCGCGCCCCGGTGCCGGCCGGCCCCGGGCGGCCTCGGCCACGTCCTCCACCGCGGCGTTCGCGGCCGCCAGCAGCGTCCGGGCGTGCGACACCAGTCGCCGCCCGGCGACCGTCGGCACCACCGGGCCCCGCCCGCGGTCCAGCAGCCGCGTCCCGAACTCCCGCTCCAGCTGCTGCACATGCTGGGTGACCGCGGCCGGCGACAGGAACAGCCGGGTCGCGGCCCGCCCGAAGTGCTGCTCCTCGACCACCGCCAGGAACGAAGACAGCCGGCGCAGATCCATACGCGCCACGATAAGCCGGGCCCGCGGCCCCGTCCGCGGGCCGTTCACGATTCCTGAACGGAGGCGGCGCGCCCGCCCGCCCGCGTCGTACAACCTCCCCCATGCCCCTGACACACACCCCGACGGTCCAGGCCGGCACCCCGGCCGCCACCGCGGCCCCGGCCCCCCGCCACTGGCTCCGCGCCGGCTGGCTGATGACCGCCTCCGGGTGGAGCGCCAACCAGTACTCCTCCCTCCTCGGCGCCTACCGCGCCCACCTCGGTCTGACCGCCGCCACCACCACCGCCCTCTTCGCCGTCTACGTCCTCGGCCTGATCCCGGCCCTCCTCCTGGGCGGCCCGCTCGCCGACCGCCTCGGCCGCCGCCGGGTCGCCCTGGCCGGCCTGGGCGTCTCGGCCCTGGCGACCTGCCTGCTGATGACCGGCCCGGCCGCCCCCGCGCTGCTGTGGCCCGGCCGCTTCCTCACCGGCGTCGGCGCGGGCACCCTGCTCACCGCCGGCAGCGTCTGGATCAAGGAGCTCTCCACCCCGCCGTACGGCACCGCCCCCACCCCTGGTGCCGCCGCCCGCCGCTCCGGCCTCTTCCTCTCCGCGGGCTTCGCCACCGGCGGCCTGGCCGCCTCCCTCATAGCCCAGTGGGCCCCGCACCCGATGGTGCTGGCCTACGTCCCGCACCTCGCCCTGTCCGCGGCCGCCGCGCTGAGCGCCGCCCGCGCCCCCGAGACCGCCCCGGCCCGGGCCCCGCGCACGGCGGCCACCGAACCCGCCGCCCCCGCCCACCGCATCCCCTTCCGCCGCCTCGTCGTCCCGGTCGCCCCCTGGGTCTTCGCCGGCCCCGCCCTTGCCTTCGCGGTCCTCCCCGGCCTCGTCGACGCCCGCCTGCACGGCTGGCAGACCGTCTACGCGGGGATCGTCACCGCCGTCACGCCCGGCGCCGGCCTCCTGGTCGCCCCGCTCGCCCGCCGGCTGACCGCCCGGCACCGCCTCGCCACCGCCGTGGCCGGCCTGCTCGTCACCGCCGCCGGGCTGCTCCTCGGTGCCCTGGCCGCGGCCCACGCCCAGCCGGCGGCCGCCCTGCTCGCCGCCGCCCTGCTCGGCGCCGGCTACGGCCTCTGCGTCGCCTACGGCCTCACCGAGGTCGCCGCGCTGGCGCCGCCGCACCACCTCGCCCGCCTCACCGCGCGCTTCTGGGCCGTCTGCTACCTGGGCTTCCTCACGCCCTACGGGGTCACCGTGCTCAGCGGCGCGTTCGCCCCGCCGGCGATCCTCACCGGCGTCGCCGTCCTGGCCCTGCTCACCCTCGCCGCGCTGCTCCGCCCCGGAGCCCGGCACTCCGCTTCGCTCTCCTGAAACGGGCCGCAAACGGGGCCGCCGCCCCGCCGACCCCGACCCTGCGGCGGAGCCGCCACCCCGCATACGGGAGAATCACCAGGACTCCTGGATCAACCTACGCGGAGGCAGCGTGTCCGGATTCGTAGAAAAGCCCGAGCCCGTGCAGGTCCCGGGACTCACCCACCTGCACACCGGCAAGGTGCGCGACCTCTACCAGAACGCCGACGGCGACCTCGTCATGGTCGCCAGCGACCGCATCTCCGCCTACGACTGGGTCCTCCCCACCGAGATCCCGGACAAGGGCCGGGTGCTGACCCGGCTCTCCCTGTGGTGGTTCGACCAGCTCGCGGACCTGGTCCCGCACCACGTCCTGTCCACCGAGGTCCCCGAGGGCGCCCCCGCCGACTGGGCCGGCCGCACCCTGGTGTGCCACTCGCTGGCGATGGTCCCGGTGGAGTGCGTCGCCCGCGGCTACCTCACCGGCTCCGGGCTCGCCGAGTACCGCCGGTCCCGCACGGTCTGCGGGCTGGCGCTCCCCGAGGGCCTGACCGACGGCTCCGAGCTCCCCGCGCCGATCTTCACCCCGGCCACCAAGGCCGCCGTCGGCGACCACGACGAGAACGTCTCCTACGAGGAGGTCGCCCGCCAGGTCGGCGCCGAGACCGCCGCCGAGCTCCGCCAGCTGACCCTCGCGATCTACGGCCGGGCCCTCGACATCGCCCGCGAGCGCGGCCTGATCCTCGCCGACACCAAGTTCGAGTTCGGCTTCCGCGAGGAGCGGCTCACTCTGGCCGACGAGGTCCTCACCCCCGACTCCTCGCGCTTCTGGCCCGCCGACCAGTGGCAGCCGGGCCGCCCCCAGCCGTCCTTCGACAAGCAGTTCGTCCGCGACTGGCTGACCTCGCCCGCCGCGGACTGGGACCGCACCGGCGAGCTGCCCCCGCCGCCGCTCCCGCAGGAGATCGTCGACCGCACCCGCGCCAAGTACCTGGAGGCGTACGAGCGCCTCACCGGCCACCCCTGGGCCTGACGCCCGCCCCGGCCCACGAAGAAGGCCCCGGTCGCACTGACCGGGGCCTTTTCTCTGAGCGGACGACGAGGCTCGAACTCGCGACCTCAACCTTGGCAAGGTTGCGCTCTACCAACTGAGCTACGTCCGCATGCTCCGTGCCGGGCTTCCGTTTCCGGTCGCCACCGCGCGGTGCGAGCCCCACTATAGCCAACTTCCCGGCCGCCGTTGCACGCCTTCGCACACCGGCCCCCGCCGCCGCACCCCGCACCCGCGCCCGCCCGGTGCTCCGGCCTGCCCCGCCCGCCGCCGGCCGGACCACCGTCTTCCCCGGCGCAACTCACCTCCGGAGCCGCGGCGTTCGCCGCCGCCCGGCACCCCCGCTCCGCCGGCCGCACCACCGGCCCGCGGCCCGGCCCGCACCCGCCGCCCGGCCCCGCCCCTGTGTCCATCGCCACACCCCGGCGGCCCCGGCCGCCGCCCGCCCGTCCGCGTGCCGCCCCACCGCGGACCCGCCCGTCCGCCACGGCCGCTATTTCCCGCGAAAAGGCGCGCCGCACCACCCCGTACGGCAACCACCCGAGATCCCCGGACCGGCCGGACCGGACCGCCCGCAAGATCCCGGAGCGAACGGCCCGCCATTTCGGCCGGGAAAACGACAAAGGCCCCGATCACGAAGATCGGGGCCTTTTCTCTGAGCGGACGACGAGGCTCGAACTCGCGACCTCAACCTTGGCAAGGTTGCGCTCTACCAACTGAGCTACGTCCGCAGGCATCCACTCGGCTTTCACCCAGTGGCGCGACAGCTACTCTACCTGATCCTTTGGACCGGCTGAACTGTCAGAGCGGGTGACAGGGATTGCACACTGCGCCTCCCCCTTGGAAAGGGGGCGCTCTACTACTGAGCTACACCCGCGTGACTCCTCGGGGTTCGGCCTTTCGGCCTCGCCCCTCGGCGTGCTCCAGACTCTAGCTGATCAGTGGGGGTGCTGTGCAAGTCGGCGGTGTGCGGGCCCGGGGATGCCGGCAAGTCGGTTAGTGGTTGGCCGCGTTGAAGGCTTCGTAGACCTTCTTGGGGATCCGGCCGCGCGGCGGGACGTCCATCTGGTGCGAGCGGGCCCAGGCGCGCACCGCCGCCGGGTCGGGGGTCACCGCGGTCCGGTGGTAAGCCTTGCCGGACTTCGCCCGCTTGCGGCCGGCCTCCACGAACGGAGCGAGGGCGCCGCGCAGTTTCTTCGCATTGGCGGGATTGAGGTCGATCTCGTACGACTTCCCGTCCAAACCGAAGATGACCGTCTCTGCGGCTTCTCCTCCGTCGATGTCATCGGAGAGCGTCACTACTACGCGCTGCGCCACGGATATCGGTCCTTTCGTGGAGCTACCCCTTGTTGACATGGAGTGATGCTCCGGATCCGGCTGATTGGGATCAATGCTTTTTCATTTGTACAGCGATGGGCATTGCATTGTGAAGCCCATTTAATTTCGTCAGCGTGTCCTGCCGCAATCCGGCCCCCCGTTCTTTTCGGAGATTTTCCCTGGCGGGTACTCCCGCCGATACCGGCCCGTGATCGGGGCCGCCGCATATCTATGCGCGTAGATTTTCGAACACGGTACTGTGAGGTCACCGCCTTACGCACCACACCACCGGGAGTGCCAGTGGCACGCGTCGTAGTCGACGTCATGCTCAAGCCGGAGATCCTCGACCCGCAGGGGCAGGCGGTGCAGCGCGCACTGCCACGCCTGGGATTCGAGGGGATCGCCGACGTCCGTCAGGGCAAGCGTTTCGAACTTGAGGTGGAGGGCCCGGTCGACGAGGCCGCCCTCGCCCGTATCCACGAGATGGCCGAGACCTTCCTCGCCAACACCGTCATCGAGGACTTCACCGTCCGGGTCGACGAAGCCGTGCGGGCCGAGTCATGACAGCTCGGGTCGGAGTCGTCACTTTCCCCGGCACGCTCGACGACCGCGACACCCAGCGTGCGGTCCGGGCGGCCGGGGCCGAGGCGGTGCCGCTGTGGCACCGCGACAAGGACCTCCACCAGGTCGACGCCGTGGTCCTGCCCGGCGGCTTCTCGTACGGGGACTACCTGCGGGCCGGGGCGATCTCCCGGTTCTCGCCGGTGATGGAGACCGTGATCGAACAGGCCCGGGCCGGGATGCCGGTCCTGGGCATCTGCAACGGCTTCCAGGTCCTCACTGAGACCCACCTGCTGCCCGGCGCGATGCTGCGCAACAACCACCTGCATTTCGTCTGCCGCGACCAGAAGCTGCGGGTGGAGAACACCGCCACGGCCTGGACCACCGACTACGCGCCGGGCCAGGAGATCAGCATTCCGCTGAAGAACATCGACGGCCGCTATGTCGCCGACGAACGCACGCTGGACATGCTGGAGGCCGAGGGCCGGGTGGCGTTCCGCTACGTCACCGGCGGCCCGGCCGCCGACGGCTACGGAAACCCCAACGGCTCGCTCCGCGACATCGCCGGCATCACCAATGAGGCGGGCAACGTCGTCGGCCTGATGCCGCACCCCGAGCACGCCGTCGAGCCGCTGATCGGCACCGGCCGCACCGACGGGCTCGGATTCTTCACCTCGATCCTGAAGAAGCTGGTCAACGCATGAGCCTCGACACCGTCAAGCACGCCACCGAGACGCCCGACGCCGACCAGCCCTGGGCCGAACTCGGCCTGAAGGAGGACGAGTACGCCCGGATCCGGGAGATCCTCGGCCGGCGGCCCACCGGGGCGGAACTCGCCATGTACTCCGTCATGTGGTCGGAGCACTGCTCGTACAAGTCGAGCAAGGTCCACCTGAAGCAGTTTGGCGAGAAGGCCCCTGAGAACGACGCCCTCCTCGTCGGCATCGGCGAGAACGCCGGTGTCGTGGACGTCGGCCAGGGCTACGCGGTCACCTTCAAGGTGGAGTCGCACAACCACCCCTCGTACATCGAGCCCTACCAGGGCGCGGCCACCGGCGTCGGCGGCATCGTCCGCGACATCCTGGCCATGGGTGCCCGCCCGGTCGCCGTGATGGACCCGCTGCGGTTCGGCGCCGCCGACCACCCCGACACCAAGCGCGTGCTCCCGGGCGTGGTCGCGGGCATCGGCGGCTACGGCAACTGCCTGGGCCTGCCCAACATCGGCGGCGAGGTCGTCTTCGACCCCTGCTACCAGGGCAACCCGCTGGTCAACGCCCTGTGTGTGGGCGTGATGAAGCACGAGGACATCCACCTGGCGAAGGCGTCCGGCGCCGGCAACAAGGTCATCCTCTACGGCGCCCGGACCGGCGGCGACGGCATCGGCGGCGTCTCCGTGCTGGCCTCCGAGACGTTCGACTCCACGGGACCGGCCAAGCGCCCCGCCGTCCAGGTCGGCGACCCGTTCCAGGAGAAGCTGCTCATCGAGTGCACCCTGGAGATCTTCCGGGAGAAGCTGGTCGCCGGCATCCAGGACCTCGGCGGCGCCGGGCTGTCCTGCGCCACCAGCGAGCTGGCCAGCGCCGGCTCCGGCGGTATGCGGGTCGAGCTGGACACCGTTCCGCTGCGCGACTCCTCGCTCTCGCCCGAGGAGATCCTCATGAGCGAGTCGCAGGAACGGATGTGCGCGATCGTCGAGCCGGACAAGGTCGGCCGCTTCCTGGAGATCTGCGAGAAGTGGGACGTCATCGCCACCGTCATCGGTGAGGTGACGGACGGCTCGCGGCTGGAGATCTTCTGGCACGGCGAGCAGATCGTCGACGTCCCGCCGCGCTCGGTCGCCCACGAGGGCCCGACCTACCACCGCCCGTACGCCCGCCCGGAGTGGCAGGACGCCCTCCAGGCCGACGACGCGGCCAGGCTGCCCCGCCCGGCGGACGCCGAGGAACTCCGCGCCCAGGTACTCCGGTTGGTCGGCTCGCCCAACCAGGCGTCCAAGGCGTGGATCACCGACCAGTACGACCGCTTCGTCCAGGGCAACACCGTGCTGGCGCAGCCCGAGGACTCCGGCATGGTCCGGATCGACGAGGAGACCAACCTCGGCGTCGCGGTCGCCACCGACGGCAACGGCCGGTACGCCAAGCTCGACCCGTACGCGGGCGCGCAGCTGGCGCTGGCCGAGGCGTACCGCAACGTGGCCGCCACCGGCGCCCGGCCGCTGGCCGTCTCCGACTGCCTGAACTTCGGCTCGCCCGAGGACCCGGCGGTGATGTGGCAGTTCGCCGAGGCCACCCGCGGTCTCGCCGACGGCTGCCAGGTGCTGGGCACGCCGGTCACCGGCGGCAATGTCTCGCTCTACAACCAGACCGGGGAGGCGGCAATCCACCCGACCCCGGTGGTCGCGGTGCTCGGCGTCATCGACGACGTCACCCGCCGCACCCCGGTCGGCTTCGCGGAGGAGGGGCAGCTGCTCTACCTCCTCGGCGACACCCGGGAGGAGCTGGGCGGTTCGGCCTGGTCGCAGGTGGTCCACGACCACCTGGGCGGACTGCCGCCCAGGGTCGACCTGGAGCGCGAGCGGCTGCTGGCGGAGATCCTGATCTCGGCCTCCCGCGACGGCATGATCGACGCCGCGCACGACCTCTCCGACGGCGGCCTGGTCCAGGCCGTGGTCGAGTCGTGCCTGCACGGCGGCAAGGGCGCCCGCCTGGTCGTCCCGGACGGGCTGGACCCGTTCGTCTTCCTCTTCTCGGAGTCGGCGGGCCGGGCGATCGTCGCGGTGCCGCGCAGCGAGGAGCTCCGCTTCACCGACATGTGCGGTGCGCGGGGGCTGCCGGCCACCCGGATCGGTGTCGTCGACGGCGAAGAGCTCGCGGTCCAGGGGCAGTTCACGCTCCCGCTGGCCGAGCTGCGGGAGGCCCACGAGGCCACCGTCCCGGGGCTGATCGCCTAGGAGTACCAGCGCGCGCTGACGGGGCCGGGCCGCGCGCCCCACTCGCCCCACCGTGCCGGAACGGCCCGCCAGGAGTGCCTGGCGGGCCGTTCCGCCGTTTCCGGCACCGCGCGACCGACGGGCGCCCTCGCGATGACCCTCCCCCCTTGCTCGCAATTACGTAATTACGTAATCTGCTGGGGTGGATCTGGAGCAGCGGGTGGCCGAGCTGGAGCGCCGCCTGGCCGGGCTGGAGGCGGCCCTCGGAGAGGGCGGCGCCCGGCTCGCCGGGCCGACGCCCGCTGCCCCGCCCGTGCGGGACCCCGGCGACGCGCTGTGGGCCCTGAACGGACTGAAGGAGCAGTTCGCCGGCCTGGGCGCGGTCAACGGGGGCGTGATGTTCACCGGCGCCGTACGCACGCCGGCCGGGCTGCGCTACGAATGGCAGTACGGCCTGCCCACCGACACCGTCATGGACGGTGACTGGGCGGCGGCCGCGGAGTCCTTCGCGGCGCTCGGTCAGCCCGTGCGGCTGCGGCTGCTGCGCGAGATCCTCGGCGGTCGCTGCACCGCCGCGGAACTCACCGCGCTCGACGGCATGGGCACGTCCGGCCAGATCTACCACCACCTCCGGCAGTTGACCACTGCCGGCTGGCTCCAGACGGCCGCCCGCGGCCGCTACGAAGTGCCGGTCGAGCGGGTCGTGCCGCTGCTGGTGATGTTGATTGCCGCCGGGCGCTGACGCCCGGCCGACTCCTGGGGAGGAACCACGTGTACGACAACCGCGCTCTCTGGCCCGCTGCCATAGCGCTCACCGCGCTGGGCACCGCGCTCTTCGCCTTCGCGGTGCAGCTCCACCTGGCCTACGAGGACACGTATGTGGAGGGACTGTCCTACTTCGCCGGCACGGCGTGGGGCCTGGCCCTGGTCGTCGGGGCGTACGCCTGGGGAGGCCGCCGCCTCAGCAGCGGCTGACGGCCGCCGGCCCGCGCCCGGCCGTCCGCGGCCGGGACACCCGGGCGGCACCCCTGACCCTCCCCGGAATGCCGGGCCGGCTGTCAGTGGTGCCGCCTAGGCTTGCCGTATGTCACCTGCCACGCGCGCACCGCGCGCCCGCCGGTACGACCCGGCCAAGACCCGCGCCGCCGTGACGGTCCAGTACGCCCATGTCCGCCGGGCCGTGCGGGAGTTGACGCCGGAGCAGCTCGCGCTGCCCACCCGGCTCGGCGACTGGACGGTGCGGGAGCTGGCCGCGCATCTGTCCATGGCCGTCGGCAGTGTGACCCGCGCGCTGCGGCAGCCGGCCCCGGCCGCGGCGGAGGTCACCCTGCTGGACTGGCCGTCGGCGACCGCGCGGTACGCCGCCGGGACAGACGAGTTCGTCCACCGGCTGGCGGCCGGGCAGGACCCGGCGGAGCTGCTGGAGCGCACCGCCGGGGAGTACGAGGAGGCGGTGGCGCCCGAGCCGGACGACCGGGTCGTCCCGTGCCGCCCCGGCGCGATGCTGCTCGCCGACTATCTGGTCACCCGCTGCGTCGAACTCGTCGTGCACACCGACGATCTGGCCGCCGCCCTCGGCCGGGAGATCCCCTTCGACCGGCACGCCCTGGCCACCGCCACCCGGCTGCTGGCCGACGCGCTGGCCGCCAAGGCGCCCGGCGGCTCGGTCGAGGTCCGGGTGCCGCCGTTCGCCGTGGTGCAGTGCGTCGAGGGCCCCCGGCACACCCGCGGCACCCCGCCCAACGTCGTCGAGACCGACCCGCTGACGTGGATACGGCTGGCCACCGGCCGCACGGACTGGGCCGAGGCGGTGGCCGCGGCCACTGCCGTCGCCAGTGGCGAGCGGGCCGACCTCGGCGCCCTGCTGCCCGTCATGAGCTGAGCGGGCGCGGAGCGGCCACCCGTCGGGCCGGTGTGGTCGCAGTCAGTGCCCGCCGGCGCCCCGCGAACGGCACGACGTCGCGCATCTCACACACGGCGACAGGGCGGGCCGGCCGCCCCGCCGAGGCCGACGCGGCGGCGCCGCACGAGGAGCGCCGCGCGGCGTCGCACCCGGTGGCGCGCCAGGCGCCCCAAGGGCTGTGGGGCCCGCATGGCCGAAAAACGTCGCCGGAAGGACGTGGCCACGTCAAGCGAGCGGGACATCCCGTTCATGCACTCCTCCAGCTTCCCGGCCGTCCCCGGTTCGGATGAATGCGCGACCTGGCCTAGACTCTGGGACGTGCCACGTGGTGACGGACGACTCAACCACGACCTGCTCCCCGGTGAGAAGGGCCCCCAGGACGCCTGCGGCGTCTTCGGTGTCTGGGCCCCGGGAGAAGAGGTCGCCAAACTCACCTACTTCGGGCTGTACGCGCTGCAGCACCGTGGACAGGAGTCCGCGGGCATCGCGGTGAGCAACGGCTCCCAGATCCTCGTCTTCAAGGACATGGGCCTGGTCTCCCAGGTCTTCGACGAGACCTCCCTCAGTTCCCTCCAGGGCCACATCGCCGTGGGCCATGCCCGCTACTCCACCACCGGTGCCTCGGTGTGGGAGAACGCCCAGCCGACGTTCCGTGCCACCGCGCACGGTTCGATCGCGCTCGGCCACAACGGCAATCTGGTCAACACCGCCGAGCTGGCCGAGATGGTCGCCGCGCTGCCCCGCGAGGGCGGCCGGGCCACCCAGGTCGCGGCCACCAACGACACCGACCTCGTCACGGCCCTGCTGGCCGGCCAGGTCGACGAGGACGGCAAGCCGCTGACCGTCGAGGAGGCCGCACCGCGCGTCCTCCCGAAGGTCCGGGGCGCCTTCTCGCTGTGCTTCATGGACGAGCACACCCTCTACGCCGCCCGCGATCCGCAGGGCATCCGCCCGCTGGTCCTCGGCCGGCTGGAGCGCGGCTGGGTGGTCGCCTCCGAGTCCGCCGCCCTGGACATCGTCGGCGCCAGCTTCATCCGGGAGATCGAGCCCGGCGAGCTGATCGCCGTCGACGAGAACGGCCTGCGCAGCTCGCGCTTCGCCGAGGCCCGCCCCAAGGGCTGCGTCTTCGAGTACGTCTACCTCGCCCGCCCGGACACCGACATCGCCGGCCGCAACGTCTACCTCTCCCGGGTGGAGATGGGCCGCAAGCTGGCCGCCGAGGCGCCCGCCGACGCGGACCTGGTGATAGCGACCCCGGAATCCGGCACCCCGGCGGCCGTCGGCTACGCCGAGGCCAGCGGCATCCCCTACGGCTCCGGCCTGGTCAAGAACTCCTACGTCGGCCGGACCTTCATCCAGCCCTCGCAGACCATCCGCCAGCTCGGCATCCGCCTCAAGCTCAACCCGCTCAAGGAAGTCATCCGCGGCAAGCGCCTGGTGGTCGTCGACGACTCGATCGTCCGCGGCAACACCCAGCGCGCCCTGGTCCGGATGCTGCGCGAGGCCGGCGCCGCCGAGGTCCACATCCGGATCTCCTCCCCGCCGATCAAGTGGCCGTGCTTCTTCGGCATCGACTTCGCCACCCGCGCGGAGCTGATCGCCAACGGGCTGAGCGTCGAGGAGATCGGCAAGTCGCTGGGCGCCGACTCGCTGGCGTACATCTCCATCGACGGCATGATCGAGGCGACCACGATCGCCAAGCCGAACCTCTGCCGCGCCTGCTTCGACGGCGAGTACCCGATGGAGCTGCCGGACCCGGAGCTGCTCGGCAAGCACCTCCTGGAGTCCGAGACCAAGGCCCCGGCCGCCTCGGACGTGGACGGCGTCCGGACGCTCACCGCGGGGATCGGCGGCGCCGACGCGCTGCGTCGCCCGTAGAGCTCGTACCCACCCAAACGAAAGTTCTCAGCCATGTCCGCTGAATCAACCGGTGCCAGCTACGCGAGCGCGGGTGTCGACATCGAGGCCGGCGACCGTGCCGTGGATCTCATGAAGAAGTGGGTGGCCAAGGCCACCCGTCCCGAGGTCGTCGGCGGGCTCGGCGGCTTCGCCGGTCTCTTCGACGCCTCCGCGCTCAAGCGCTACGAGCGTCCCCTGCTGGCCTCGGCCACCGACGGCGTCGGCACCAAGGTCGACATCGCCCGCAGGATGGGCGTCTACGACACCATCGGCCACGACCTGGTCGCCATGGTCGTCGACGACCTGGTCGTCTGCGGCGCCGAGCCGCTGTTCATGACCGACTACATCTGCGTCGGCAAGGTCCACCCGGAGCGGGTCGCCGCGATCGTCAAGGGCATCGCCGAGGGCTGTGTGCTGGCCGGCTGCGCGCTGGTCGGCGGGGAGACCGCCGAGCACCCGGGCCTGCTGGGCGCGGACGAGTTCGACGTCGCCGGCGCCGGCACCGGCGTGGTCGAGGCCGACCGGGTCCTGGGCGCGGATCGTATCCGTACGGGCGACGCGGTGATCGCGATGGCGTCCTCCGGACTTCACTCGAACGGGTACTCCCTCGTCCGTCACGTCCTCTTCGACCGGGCCGGCCTCTCCCTGGACCAGGAGGTCCCGGAGCTCGGCCGCACCCTCGGCGAGGAGCTGCTGGAGCCCACCAAGATCTACTCGCTGGACTGCCTGGCCCTCACCCGCACCTGCGACGTGCACGCCTTCTCGCACATCACCGGCGGCGGCCTGGCCAACAACCTGGCCCGGGTGATCCCGGACGGCCTGCACGCCACCGTCGACCGCGCCACCTGGGCGCCGGGCGCGATCTTCGACCTGGTCGGCAGCGCCGGCTCGGTGGAGCTCCTGGAGCTGGAGAAGACCCTGAACATGGGTGTCGGCATGATCGCCGTCGTCCCGCAGGAGTCGGTGGATGTCGCCCTGACCTCCCTCGCCGACCGCGGCGTGGACGCCTGGGTCAGCGGGGAGATCGTCGAGCGGGGCGCTCACGCCGAGGCAGTGACCCTCACCGGTGCCTACGCGAGCTGACACCGCCGCCGCGCGGGATCACCGGCCCGGTGGTCCCGCGCGCAGCAGAGAACCCGGCCCGGGGAATTCCCTGGACCGGGTCCGTGATGGTGTTGTGAGCCCCGCGAGCGCGCAGAGTGTCAGGCGCGACGACGCTGGTGCGAGGAGTGGCCCTCGTCCTCGTCGTCCTCGCTGTTGTAGCGTTCTGCGTACTGCGCGTACGGGTCGTCGTCCTCGTCATCCTCGAACGGCTCTCGGTTCGGAGGTTGCTGGTTCGACTGCGATGCAAGCTCGTCGGCCAGTCGCGAGAGATCCGTCCCACCGCTGCTGTACTTCAGCTGGCGGGCGACCTTTGTCTGCTTGGCCTTGGCCCGGCCGCGCCCCATGGGTCGACCCCCTCAGTGACGGGGCTCGTCGGCCCCAGAGTCTTGACACGCGTTCATGATTCGGAGCGGGCTCTCAAAAGAGAGACCGGCCCCTAGGGCTTTAACGGTACCTGCTTCCGCGGCCATACGGTACGTCGCCCGCATCACCCACCGCTCGGCATGACCGGCACGGCGCCCCGTCCACGCTGGTCAACTGCGATTTTAACCTGTCCTGTACGGCGACCCGCCGACGGGTGGTGAGGGATGTCTCGCCAACCACCCGCCAGGGGCCGCGCAAGGGTGTGTTTCCGGCCACACCCGCCGGGCGTGCTGCTCAGGCGCGGCGCGCCTCCGCCATGCGCGCCTCCGCGATCCGGTCGGCCGCGGCGGCCGGCGGGATGCCGTCGGCCTTCGCACGAGCGAATATCGACAGCGTGGTGTCGAAGATCTTCGCCGCCTTGGCCTTGCACCGGTCGAAGTCGAAGCCGTGCAGCTCGTCGGCGACCTGGATCACGCCGCCGGCGTTCACGACGTAGTCGGGGGCGTAGAGGATGCCGCGGTCCGACAGGTCCTTCTCCACCCCGGGGTGCGCGAGCTGGTTGTTGGCCGCGCCGCACACCACCTTCGCGGTCAGCGCCGGCACCGAGGCGTCGTTCAGCGCGCCGCCCAGCGCGCACGGCGCGTAGACGTCCAGACCCTCGGTGCGGATCAGCGCGTCGGTGTCGGCGACGGCGGTCACCTGGGGGTGCCGGGCGAGGATCCGCTCCACCGACTCGGCGCGGACGTCGGTGATCACGACCTCGGCGCCGTCCTTGAGCAGGTGCTCGACCAGGTGGTGGCCCACCTTGCCGACGCCTGCGATGCCGACCCGGCGGCCGCGCAGCGTGGGGTCGCCCCACAGGTGCTGGGCGGAGGCCCGCATGCCCTGGAAGACGCCGTAGGCGGTCAGGACGGAGGAGTCGCCGGCGCCGCCGTTCTCGGGCGAGCGGCCGGTGGTCCAGCGGTTCGTCCGGGCGATCACGTCCATGTCGGCGACGTAGGTGCCGACATCGCAGGCGGTGACGTAGCGGCCGCCGAGGGAGGCCACGAACCGGCCGTAGGCGAGCAGCAGTTCCTCGGTCTTGATCAGCTCGGGGTCGCCGATGATCACCGCCTTGCCGCCGCCGTGGTCCAGCCCGGCCAGGGCGTTCTTGTACGACATGCCGCGCGAGAGGTTCAGGGCGTCCAGCACGGCCTCGTCCTCGGAGGCGTAGGGGTGGAAGCGCGTACCGCCCAGGGCCGGGCCCAGGGCGGTGCTGTGGAGGGCGATCACGGCCTTGAGGCCGCTGGCCCGGTCCTGGCAGAGCACGACTTGCTCGTGGCCGCCCTGCTCCGTGCGGAACAGGGTCTGCAGCACGCCGCCGGAAGCGTCTGCAGGGGCAGGACGTACGTCGGTCACGGTGGTGACTCCCATAGTCGCGGAGGACGCCCTCCTGTGGGTGGGGAGGGCCGGTTGGGACGAGCGTAAGACCTGGAGGGCGGGTTGATCGGTCAGGTCGGGAGGATCACCCCCTCCCGGGGGACGGGCGTGGCACGATCTGCCGTAACCGGACCGGGCGGGGGCAGGCAACTCCGGGCGGTGGACTTTCCTTTGGAGGAGCGGGCGTGGCCTTGGCGTCGTCGGTGCGGGTCCCGTACGTGGCGTATCTGCGGGTGTACGAGCCACTGGCGGCGTTCCCCGAGCCGGAGCGCTCCTACTGGGCACGCTACGCCACCCGCGAGGACACCCCCACGGCCGTGGACGAGCAGCGCCGGGCGCTGGCCGACCTGCTGCCGACCCCGCCGGTGCCGGTGCCGGTCCACGAGAGCGGTGACGCCTTCGTCGCCGTCGTGGACGACGTGACCTGTGTCTGCCCGTGGCGGACCCGGCTGCGCGGCTGGCAGGCGCTGCAGGACCTGGAGGAGCTGCTGCCGGCGCCGGTGCTGGACGCCGCGCTGCCCCCGGTGGTGCGCCGCCAGGCGGCCACCGACTACGAGCGCTGGCGCGCGCGCAACCCCGACGCCCGGCCCTGGATCCGCGCGGCCACCTGGCACGTCCCGGTGCGCTGGTTCGTCCTCTTCGACGACGCCGAGCGGGAGTACGCGAAGGGTGACCCGGCGGCTCTGTTGCGTTACCGCACGCCGATGGCGCAGGCGCGTCGCAGGGTCGCGCGCGGACTGCGTACGCTTCGGGATGCCCTGGAAGAGGGGCCGCTGATCGACGGCCTGGTAGATGTGGGGCGCTGGCTCGAGGAGTTCCACCCGCGTTCGCTCGTGGAGCTGGACTACGGAGGGCTGGTGCACGCGGTGCCCGAGGGGCAGCTCGCCGGGGACCGTTCCGTCGCGGAGGTGGCGGAAGGGCTGGCGGCGCTGCGCGAGGGGGACGGCGAGCGGGCCGGTGCCGCGTACGAGAAGCTCTCCCGGCGGTGGCGCGGAGTGCGCGAGCGCCAGTTCTCCAGCTGAACGCCGGGGGCCGGGGGCGGAGTTGCCGGCGAGGACGTCCGCTGTCGGGACGTACGGGACGTAGGTCCCGATCCGGGCTATTGCCCCAAGCGTGACCTAAAGCACTGACTTCGGGTCTTGCTCCCAAGGTGCACCCTCGTGCCAAAATAGGACAAGGAGCCTGACTTGGGCTCCTTCCGTCCAACTAAGGGCGGATAGATCGGTATTGCGCTCCTTGAGGGGTCTCGTGGCGGCTGGGCACGTTGTGACTGATCGTCACGGGGGTGTGACTGTCCGCTATGGCACGGTCCATCGGCATCCGCCAAGGTTGAACACCTGAGAGGGCAATTCCATCGGTTTGGCCGACGTGGCTGGACAGATGGTGTAGTTGTAGTGCCGAGGACAAGCCGTTCGTCCTATAACCGACTCGGCCCGCGTCTGCCATTTCGGGCAACGTGGGTCAAGGTGCAGAATTTAGAGGAAAGAACCGTGATGGTTCGGTTCTCCCGAGGAGGCCGCTCATGACCGCTCGCACCCCTGACGCCGAGCCGCTGCTTACCCCCGCCGAGGTCGCCACGATGTTCCGCGTGGACCCGAAGACGGTGACCCGCTGGGCCAAGGCAGGCAAGCTCACGTCCATCCGCACGCTCGGAGGGCACCGGCGTTACCGCGAGGCTGAGGTCCGCGCACTGCTCGCGGGTATTCCGCAGCAGCGCAGCGAGTCCTGAATAACCGCATAACCAGGCTGTTTTCGGGCCCCCCAACCCGGAAACGCCCGTTTTTGCGCCACAGCTCCACCTGCTTCACCACGCTCCAACAGAGCTCATACGACGCGGTGCCTGCCCCAACAGGCCCCACATCCGCTCCACCGGGTACGTCGTCGATCGCGCTGGACTCCGCCGGGTCCGGCGCGATCTCTTTTTTGTGTGCGGCCGCTCCCGGGCCGCTCGCGGCGCTCGGGCCGCCCCGGCGCCTGCTGCCCCCGGGAGGCGCGCCAGGGCCCCTTCAGGGGCTTTGAGGGGGCCCGTCAGACCAGACCTGGCGGTTTTGTTCGGGGAGCTGGGAGGGTGGTGCAATTGCACATATTAAATTGACGGGGTGCGGGGGAGCGGTGAGTTCCCCATCCCGTGAAACATGTTCGGTGACTCCCGTCACAGCGCGGACTTCTTGAACGGCGCACGGTGCTGGGGTATAGCACCTTCCCGTCGTCCTGCTCTCAACAGCCTCCCACCGCGCGGGCGGTGGCGCAGGCGTCGTTGGTCACCGGCCGGCGGGACTTTCGTCCTCCGTCGGCGGCTCGGAGGCGGCCTGGGAGGGGGCCGGGGCGGCCGGGGGTGCGGCGGGCCCGGAACGGGCGCCGGGCGGCTCCATGGCGAGCCGCAGCAGTTGGTGGCAGACGGGGCACTGCCGGGTGCGGTGGCGGTAGCCGTAGCGCAGGGCCGCCGACAGGTGGGCGCGCAGCAGCGCCCTCGTCTCGTGCCGTACCGCGGTCGTCATCGCACGCCACCTCCCGGCCCCACGTCCTCTGGTGAGTTGAGTACCGGCGGCAGGTGCCGCCGTCAAGACGGCCGCCCGCTTCCGCCCCCGCCTTCGGGTCACCCGGAGCCCGGCCCGGGTGCCGGGCCCGCCGGCACCCGTACGCGTGCCCCGTCCGTCCCGGACAGCGCGACGGCCCGCACCGGACGAGGGCCGGGTGCGGGCCGGAGAACAGAACGGCCCGCACCGGAGAACGGTGCGGGCCGTGAGAGGCGGTCCTGACGGGATTTGAACCCGCGGCCTCCACCTTGACAGGGTGGCGAGCACTCCAAACTGCTCCACAGGACCTTGCGATGTGCTTTCCGCTTGCGGCGGGCTGCGAAGCAAGACTGTACAGCAGGTCAGGGGGTGCGGTCGAACCCGGTCCCGGTCACCGCTCCCGCGCTCGGGCCGTCCTACGGCGCCGCGGCGTCCACCGCCTTCATGATCCGTTTGTCGGAGACCGGATACGCCGTTCCCAGGGCGTGCGCGAAGTAGCTCACCCGGAGCTCCTCGATCATCCAGCGGACCTCCCGGGCCGCGGCCGGCACCGGCTGCCCCTGGGGGAACTGCTCCAGCAGCCAGGCGTATTCGTCCTGCATCTCCTTGATCTTCGCCATCCGGCTGCGGTCCCGTTCGGCGTTGGTGGGCAGCTGTGTCAGGCGGCGGTCTGCGGCCACGAGATAGCGCATCAGGTCCGGCAGCCGCCGGGTGCCGTGCGCGGTGACGAAGCCGGGCCTGATCAGCTCCGCCAGCTGCTCCTTGACGTCCGCCAGCGACGGCAGCAGCGAGGGGAAGGCCGTCGCCTTCAGCCGGCGCTCGCACGCCTGCCAGGCGGCCAGCACCTCCTGCACCTGCTGGATGGTCTTCAGCGTCGCGTCGACCAGGTCGGCCCGCACCGCGTCGAACAGCTTGCGGAAGGACTCCTCGTCCCACACCGGGCCGCCCCGGGCCGCGATCAGCCGGTCCGCGGCGGCCGTCACGCAGTCCTCGAAGAGCGCCGCGATGGAGCCGTGCGGATTGCGGGAGAGCGCCAGCTTCTGCTGGTTGCTCAGCTTGTCCTGGGCGAACTTGGCGGGGTTGGCGGGGACGTTGAGCAGGATCAGCCGGCGGGTGCCGGCCCACATGGCGGCCTGCTGCTCGGCCTCGGTGTCGAACAGCCGCACCGCGACGGTGCTGCCCTCGTCGACCAGCGCCGGGTACGCCTTCACCGGCTGGCCGCCGCGCCGGGTCTCGAAGGTGCGCGGCAGCGTGCCGACCGTCCAGGACGTCAGGCCGGTGCGCTGCTCCGGGCCGGCCGGCGCGGTCTCGTCCCCGCCGCCCCCGCCGCTCCTGCGGTCCTTGCCGGGCCGCTGCTCGGCCTGTTCGAAGGCCCGGGAGAGGGCGGCCCGGGTCTTCGGCTTGAGCTGGAGCCGGAGCGCCTCCAGGTCCTTGGCCTCGGCGAGCTTGCGGCGACGCTCGTCGACCACCCGGAAGGTGATCTTCAGGTGGTCGGGGACCTTGGCGAGGTCGAAGTCCGCGGCCTCCACCGGCACGCCCACCATCCGCTGCAGGCCGGCGGCCAGCGAGGCCGCCAGCGCGCCCTGGAGGGGCACGGTGGTGTCCAGGAAGCGGGCGGCGAAGTTCGGCGCCGGGACGTAGTTGCGGCGGATCGGCTTGGGCAGCGAGCGGATCAGCTCGGTCACCAACTGCTCGCGCAGGCCCGGGATCTGCCAGTCGAAGCCCTCGGACGAGACCTGGTTGAGGACCTGCAGCGGGATGTGGACGGTCACGCCGTCCGCGTCCGCGCCCGGCTCGAACTGGTAGGTGACCTTGAACTTCAGCTTCCCCTGCCGCCAGGAGTCCGGGTAGTCGTCCTTGGTGACGGCCTCGGCGGACTCGTTGATCAGCATCGAGTGCTCGAAGGTGAGCAGGTCCGGCTCGTCCCGGCGCTTCTGCTTCCACCAGGAGTCGAAGTGCGCCCCGGAGACCACGTGCGCCGGGATCCGCTGGTCGTAGAAGTCGAAGAGCGTCTCGTCGTCGACGAGGATGTCGCGGCGCCGGGCGCGGTGCTCCAACTCCTCGACCTCGCCGAGGAGTTTGCGGTTGTCATGGAAGAACTGGTGGTGGGTGCGCCAGTCGCCCTCCACCAGGGCGTTGCGGATGAACAGGTCGCGGGAGACCTCGGGGTCGATCCGGCCGTAGTTGACCTTGCGCTGGGCGACGATCGGGACGCCGTAGAGCGTCACCCGCTCGTGCGCCATCACCGCGGCCATCTTCTGTTCCCAGTGCGGTTCGCTGTAGGTCCGCTTCACCAGGTGCTGGGCCAGCGGCTCGATCCACTCGGGCTCTATCCGGGCGTTCACCCGCGCCCACAGCCGGGAGGTCTCGACCAGCTCCGCCGACATCACCCAGCGCGGCGGCTTCTTGAAGAGCGCGGAGCCGGGGAAGACCGCGAACTTCGCGCTGCGGGCGCCGAGGTACTCGTTCTTGGCCTCGGTGTCCTTGAGTCCAATGTGCGAAAGCAAACCGGAGAGCAATGACGTGTGGATGTGCTCGGGCGCGGCGTCGGTGTCGTTCAGGTGGACGCCCATGCCCTTGGCGACCGTGCGCAGCTGGGAGTAGATGTCCTGCCACTCGCGTATCCGCAGATAGTTCAGGAACTCCGTACGGCACATCCGGCGGAACGCGGACGAGGACAGCGCCTTCTGCTGTTCGCGCACGTACTGCCAGAGGTTGAGGAACGCCAGGAAGTCCGACGTCTCGTCCTTGAAGCGGGCGTGCTGCTGGTCGGCCTGCTGCTGCTTGTCCGACGGGCGCTCCCGCGGGTCCTGGATGGACAGCGCCGCGGCGATCACCATGACCTCGCGGACGCAGCCGTTGCGGTCCGCCTCCAGCACCATCCGGGCCAGCCGCGGGTCGACCGGCAGCTGGGAGAGCTTGCGGCCCAGCGGGGTCAGCCGCTTGCGGACGTCCTTCTGCGTGGTGTCCAGCGCGCCCAGCTCGCGCAGCAGGTCGACGCCGTCCTTGATGTTGCGGCGGTCCGGCGGGTCGATGAACGGGAACTTCTCGATGTCGCCGAGGCCGGCCGCGGTCATCTGCAGGATGACGGAGGCGAGGTTGGTGCGCAGGATCTCCGCGTCGGTGAACTCCGGGCGGGAGAGGAAGTCCTCCTCCGAATACAGCCGGATGCAGATGCCGTCGCTGGTCCGGCCGCAGCGGCCCTTGCGCTGGTTGGCGCTGGCCTGCGACACCGGCTCGATGGGCAGCCGCTGCACCTTCGTGCGGAAGCTGTAGCGGGAGATCCGGGCCATGCCCGGGTCGATGACGTACTTGATGCCGGGGACGGTCAGCGAGGTCTCGGCGACGTTGGTGGCCAGCACGATCCGCCGGCCCGTATGGCGTTGGAAGACCCGGTGCTGCTCGGCGTGCGACAGCCGGGCGTACAGCGGCAGGACCTCGGTGGCGGGGAGGTTCTTCTTGTTGAGCGCGTCCGCGGTGTCGCGGATCTCCCGTTCACCGGAGAGGAAGACGAGGATGTCGCCGGGGCCCTCGGCCCGCAGCTCGTCCACCGCGTCGCAGATCGCGGTGATCTGGTCGCGGTCGCTGTCCTGGCCGCCCTCCTCCAGGAGGGGGCGGTAGCGCACCTCCACCGGATACGTCCGGCCGGAGACCTCGACGATCGGCGCGCTCGGCCGCCCGCCGTCGCCGTCCTGGCCCCCGTCCCCGCTCTCCGGCCGCCCGTCGACGGCGGCGAAGTCCCCGAAGTGCCGGGCGAACCGCTCCGGGTCGATCGTCGCGGAGGTGATGACCACCTTGAGGTCCGGGCGCCTGGGCAGCAGCTGGGCGAGATAGCCCAGGATGAAGTCGATGTTGAGGCTGCGCTCGTGTGCCTCGTCGATGATGAGCGTGTCGTACTGGCGCAGCTCGCGGTCCGTCTGGATCTCGGCGAGCAGGATGCCGTCCGTCATCAGCTTGACGAGGGTGTCGTCGCCGACCTGGTCGGTGAAGCGGACCTTCCAGCCGACCGCCTCGCCCAGCGGGCTCTTCAGCTCCTCGGCCACCCGCTCGGCGACCGTGCGGGCCGCGATCCGCCGCGGCTGGGTGTGCCCGATCAGCCCGCGGACGCCGCGCCCCAGCTCCAGGCAGATCTTGGGGATCTGGGTGGTCTTGCCGGAGCCGGTCTCGCCCGCGACGATCACCACCTGGTGGTCGCGGATGGCCGCCAGGATGTCGTCCTTCTTCTGGCTGACCGGGAGCTCCTCCGGATACCTCACCTCCGGCACCGCGGCGCGCCGCTGCGCCACGCGCAGCTCCGCCGCGTCGAGATCGCCGGCGATCTCGGCGAGCACCGCCGCCCGGGCCTCGGGCTTGCGGATCCGGCGCGCGCCGTCGAGGCGGCGCCCCAGCCGCTGCTGGTCGCGCAGCATCAGCTCGGGAAGTCGCTTCAGCAGGGAGGGCAGCGTGGGGGCGGCGCCGTCGGACGGGGCGGAGGCAGGCTGACTGGACATACGCTCCCCAGGATCTCACCTCGCGGAAAAGACTGGCGAACCATTTCCCGGCGGTCCCCGCGCCGGCCCGGCGGCCGGGACCGCAGGCCCCGGGCGGTATGTCCGACATCAGTGCCTTAGCGTGTTTGTCATGCATGATCATGAAGGCGACACCGTCCCGCACGGCGCACACGGCCGGCCCCGGACCTGGCCCGAACACTGGGCGGCCTTCAAGAGATCGCCGTTCCTCCCGGCGGTCGTCCTGATGTTCATCCTCGCCGCCGCGGCCGGCCTCTTCGCCGGCTCCTACACCTACGCCATGGCCAACCCGGCCCCCCGGCACATCCCCACCGCCGTGGTCACCACCCCCGCCGCCCCGCAGCACAAGGCGTTCGTCGCCGGCATGGAGAAGGCCCTCGACGCCTCCCTCCGGCTCACCGGGTACGCCACCTACGACGCCGCCCGGAACGCCGTCGACGAGCAGCGCGAGTACGCGGTGCTGCGCGCCCGCGGCTCCGGCGTGGAACTGGACGTCGCCGGCGCCTCGGGCGCGTCCGTCGCCCAGCTGCTCTCCGAGGCCGCCGCCAAGGTCGGCCCGGCCACCGGCGTGCACGTCACCGTCCGCGACATCAAGCCGCTGCAGAAGGGCGACCCGCGCGGCCTGGCGCTGTTCTACATCTCCCTGGCGGCCGTGATCATCGGCTTCGTCGGCGCCATCCAGCTCAGCGTGCACGCCCGCGGCCTCAACCCGCCCGAGCGGATCGCGTTCATCCTCGCCTACGCCCTGCTCGGCGGCTTCGCCATCGCCGCGGTGGCCGACTGGTGGCTGGGCGCGCTCCGGCTGCCGTTCGTCGAGTCCTGGATGATCCTCGCGCTGACGATGTTCACGTCCGGCATGGTCTTCACCATGTTCAACACCCTGATGGGCCGCTGGGCGATGATCCCCACCTGGGGCCTGATGGTCCTCCTGGGCAACCCCTCGTCCGGCGGCGCGGTGTCCTGGCCGCTGCTCCCGTCCGTCCTCGGCGCCATCGGCCGCTGGCTGCCGCCCGGCGCCTCGGTCAACGCCCAGCACACCGCGGTCTACTTCGGCGGCCACCAGCACGCCTTCCCGTTCCTGGTGCTGGCCGGCTGGTCGGCGGTCTCCTGCACGGTGTTCTGGGTCTGGCGGCACCGCCATCCGGGCGGCCGCGAGCCGTCCCCCGCGCCCGCGCACGCCGCCGGCGCCTGACCCGGCGGGCCCCGCGCGGGCCCGCCCCCCGGCGAAGGGACCCGGCAGCGGTACTCGTTCGGAGAGCGGTACTCGATCGGAGGACGTCCGGGACGACTCGGAGGGCATCCGGACAACGAACCCGGGGGCCCCGGGAACCCGGACAACGAAGAAGGTCCCGGTTCGCAGTGAACCGGGACCTTCTCCCAATGGGTGTGGCTGGGGCCGGGGTCGAACCGGCGACCTTCCGCTTTTCAGGCGGACGCTCGTACCAACTGAGCTACCCAGCCGCAGCGGTCCTGACGGGATTTGAACCCGCGGCCTCCACCTTGACAGGGTGGCGAGCACTCCAAACTGCTCCACAGGACCTTGCATTGCGCGAGTGGCGTGAACCAGTCTCGCACACGGTGGTGCGTGCCCCCAACGGGATTCGAACCCGTGCTACCGCCTTGAAAGGGCGGCGTCCTGGGCCACTAGACGATGAGGGCTGATGGCCCGCCTTGGTGCCGTTACCGGCCCCGTCGGGGACGTGAGAAGCATATGGGATGGGAGGACCGTTCGCCAAAACGGTTTACCCGGACCGGCCGGACGGCTTCGCCGACGGGCTCGGGGAGGGGGTCGCGCCCGGTGTCCCGGGCTGGTTCTCGCGCGCCAGATGGCGGCTGACCTCGGCACGGGTCAGCCCCAGACCGCCCAGCGTGATCTCGTCCCACGCCTGGAGCCGCTTGGTGGTGCGGTCCAGGTAGAGCACCGACGCCTCGACGGGCGCCGGCTTCTTGTCCTGGACCGCGCGCAGCCCGCCGCCGCCCGTGGTGCCCTCGACCATCAGCCGGGTGCCCCGGGACAGGGTGCTGGTCACGCGCTGATGGAGGTGGCCCGCCAGGGCCAGCGGCACCAGGCCGTCCGTCTGTGCCGCCGCGACCGGGTTGTGGGCCAGCGCGATGTCCACCGGGGTGCCCGCCAGCCGCTGGGTGCGCAGCGCGTCGGCGAGCCGGCCGCCGGCGGTGCGCTCGGCCGTGTCGCCGGCCGGTGCCACCGAGCGGTCCGGGGTGAACTGCGGGTCGCCGACGCCCGCGATCCGCAGCCCCGCCACCTGGGTGACCCGGCCGTCGTCGAGGACCGTGACGTGCCGGCGGCCGGCCAGATAGCGCTGGGTGGTGCGCGAGTCGTGGTTGCCGCGGACCCAGACGTACGGGGCGCCGAGGGCGGCGACCGGGTCCAGGAAGTGGTTCTCGGCGGCCGAGCCGTGGTCCATGGTGTCGCCGGTGTCGATGATCACGTCGATCCGGTACTGCTTCACCAGGGAGGCGATGAGGTGCCAGCCGGCCGGGTTGAGGTGGATGTCGGAGACGTGCAGGACGCGGAGGGTGGTGTGGTCGGGACGGTAGGCGGGCAGCGTCGAGGCGGTGTCGTAGAGCTTGCTGACGTTGGTGACCAGGCGCGCCAACTCCTTTTGGTAGACGTCGAATTCGCTGACGATGCTGCGCGCCGTGCCGACCACGGACGGGGCCGAGGAGAGCAGCCCGGAGAACCGCGGCTCCAGGACGGACCTGGGGTTCCACGTGGCGTACGCGGCGGCCCCGGAGGCGCTGAGCAGGGCCAGGGCGAGGCCGCCGGCGGCCAGCGCGCGGCGCGGCCGGCGGTAGACGACCAGGCCCAGCGCGGTGGCGCCGCCGGCCACCGCGGCACAGGAGGTCACCACCAGGCCGGCGGCGCCGCGCAGCACGTCGTGGGTGACCTGCCGCTGGAGCCCGGCGAACCGCTCCGGGTGGTCGACCAGCGCGGCGGAGCGGACCGGGTCCAGCCGGTCGACGGCGACGTCGAGGCGGACCGGCGCGGCGTGGCTGTCCAGTTCCAGGTCGCCCAGGGGCGGGACGGTGATCCGGGTGCCGCCGGTCAGCGAGGGGCGCAGCGTCATGCTGGTGTCCATCGGGCCGACCGGCGCCCGGACGCCGCCGAGCAGCAGCAGCCCCAGCCAGGCACCGAGCAGGCTGACCGCCACCAGCCCGAGGGCCCGGGCATACGGGCGCGCGGCCGGCGCGAGCCGGCTGCCCGGGGCCGTACGGCCGGACGGGCGGGACCGGCGGCGGAGGGCGGTGAACAGCTTCCCCGGTGCGCCGGACCGCTCGCGGGCGGCGGCGCGGCGGTGGCCGGGGCGGCGGGGGCCCGGCAGGCGGAGACGGTGGCGGCCTGGCGGGTCGGGTCGTGGTGTCCGGGAGCGCGCGGCGCGGGCCATTGGTCCCGTATGCCCGCCGTGCCCGTCCGTCATGCGGGACGGGACGGCTCCGCTTCGGCGGCGGACGGGGCCCGCGGAAGGCCGCCGGGAGACGCCCCGCCGGCGCGGGCCCGGCCGGGGCCCGGTGGCGGACAATGGCCACGTGCTGGAAATGACGCGCGAGGAGTTCGAGGAACTGGTCGCCGAGGCGCTGGACCGGATCCCGCCGGAGCTGACCCGGCTCATGGACAACGTGGCGGTCTTCGTCGAGGACGAGCCCCCGGCCGACGACCCCGGCCTGCTCGGGCTCTACGAGGGGACCCCGCTCACCGAACGCGGCGAGTGGTACGCGGGCGTCCTGCCCGACCGGATCACCGTCTACCGCGGTCCGACACTGCGCATGTGCGCCACCAAGGAGGACGTGGTCACGGAAACCGAGGTGACGGTCGTTCACGAGATCGCGCATCACTTCGGCATCGACGACGCGCGGTTGCACGCGCTCGGCTACGGCTGAGGGGCGGCGGGCCGGGGCGCGCGGAAGTCTGGCGGGCGGATGCGGCGCGGGTGTCCGGCGCCGCGTGTCCTCAAGCGGGGGGCGGGAGTTGGGCAGGGCGTCCGACGCCGTCCCTGCGCCCCGGATCCCGGAGGTCCCGCCCGTGTGCCCGATGCCCCCTCGCCCGTCGTCCGCCGCCGACCCGTCCACCGCCAGGGTGCCCGCGCGGCGGCCGGGCGCGCGCTCGATGGCACGGGTCGCGGCCGCGGCGGTGACCGTCTCCGCGTGCGCCGTCGCGCTGGCCGGCTGCATGAGCGTCAGCGATCCCGGGCGCCCCGCGCCGTCGGGCAGCGCCGCCCGGCCCGGCGACGGGAAGGCGGGGGCTCCCGGCCGCGGCGGGCCGACCGCCGACGGGCGGGGCGACGGGCACCGGCGGACGGGCCACGGCCCCGGCCGTCCGGCGGGCGGCGACGCCGTGAAGGACCGCGAGGGGGACGCCGGGGCGTCGCCGAGCGCGGTGCCGTCCGTCTCGCCGGCGGTGCCGGCCGCGCCCGACCGGCCGGCCCGGCCGTCCGGCCCGGAGCCGGGCCCCGGGCACGGCGCGACCTCCGGCCCGGGCGGCTCCTCGGGATCCGCGCGGCCCTCGCCGTCCCGGTCCGGCCCGCCGCCGTCGTCCAGCGCGCCGGCGCCCGGCTCGCCGAGCGCGCCGCCCAGCCGGCCGCCGGGCGGTTCCGCGTCGCCGGGCGGCGGCGCCCAGGCGTCCGGGCCGTCGCCGCTCGCCCCGAAGTACTCCCCGAAGTCGTCGGCCGCCGCGTCCGCGTCGGCCCCCGCGCACGGGTCCGAGCCGGGCGGCGGCATGGCCTCGCTGTCCTCGCCGGTGTCGCCCCAGGTGGAGTGGGACGCCTGAGAAACGGGCCCGGACGAGGCCATTTGCGTTGTGGGTGCCTGGGTGCGTATGGTGGTAGATCGTTTGATCCCATTTGCCCGGCGCCTTGAAAACAGCGCGCCGTGTGGCGCGTTCTCTCCCTTACCGTGGCTGACCGCATAGAGGCGGTCTTGGTGAAATCACACGGAGTTGTGGGCGCGTGCCGAGACTCCGGAAGGTTTCGCATTTCGCATGTCCGTTTCCATTGATCAGTCCGTCCTGCCCGCGCACGACGAGCAGCCCGAGCAGCCGGCGTCCGAGACGGTCGAGGCCACCGCGCCCGAGACCGTCGAGCTCGTCGAGACCGTCGAGACCGTCGCGGCCGAGGACGACGCCGCCGGCGCCGCCGAGGACGGCGACACCGCCACCGTGACCTTCGCGGACCTCGGCCTGCCCGAGGGCGTCGTCCGCAAGCTCGCCCAGAACGGCGTCACCACCCCCTTCCCGATCCAGGCCGCGACCATCCCGGACGCGCTGGCCGGCAAGGACATCCTGGGCCGCGGCCGCACCGGCTCCGGCAAGACGCTCTCCTTCGGTCTGCCGACCCTGGCTCGTCTGGCCGAGGGCCGCACCGAGAAGAAGAAGCCGCGCGCGGTCATCCTCACCCCGACCCGCGAGCTCGCGATGCAGGTCGCGGACGCCCTCCAGCCCTACGGCGACGTGCTCGGCCTGAAGATGAAGGTCGTCTGCGGCGGCACGTCCATGGGCAACCAGATCTACGCCCTGGAGCGCGGCGTCGACATCCTCGTCGCCACCCCGGGCCGGCTGCGCGACATCATCAACCGCGGTGCCTGCTCCCTGGAGGACGTCCAGGTCGCCGTCCTCGACGAGGCCGACCAGATGTCCGACCTGGGCTTCCTGCCCGAGGTCACCGAGCTGCTGGACCAGGTGCCCGACGGCGGCCAGCGGATGCTGTTCTCGGCCACGATGGAGAACGAGATCTCCACGCTGGTCAAGCGCTACCTCACCAACCCGGTCAGCCACGAGGTCGACAGCGCCCAGGGCAACGTCACGACCATGACCCACCACGTCCTCGTCGTGAAGCCGAAGGACAAGGCGCCGGTCACCGCCGCGATCGCCGCCCGCAAGGGCCGCACCATCATCTTCGTCCGCACCCAGCTGGGCGCCGAGCGCGTCGCCGAGCAGCTGATCGAGGCGGGCGTGACGGCGGACGCGCTGCACGGCGGCATGACGCAGGGCGCCCGTACGCGGGTGCTCGCGGACTTCAAGGACGGTTACCTCAACGCGCTGGTCGCCACCGACGTCGCCGCCCGCGGCATCCACGTCGACGGCATCGACCTGGTCCTCAACGTCGACCCGGCCGGTGACCACAAGGACTACCTGCACCGCTCGGGCCGTACCGCCCGCGCCGGCCAGTCCGGCACCGTCGTCTCCCTCTCCCTCCCGCACCAGCGCCGGCAGATCTTCCGCCTGATGGAGGACGCGGGCGTGGACGCCTCGCGGCACATCGTCGGCGGCGCCGGCGCCTTCGACGAGGACCTGGCCCGGATCACGGGCGCGCGCTCGCTCACCGAGGTCCAGGCCGAGTCGGCGAACAACACCGCCAAGCAGGCGGAGCGCGAGGTCGGCGTCCTCACCAAGGAGCTGGAGCGGGTCCAGCGCCGCGCCGCGGAGCTGCGCGAGGAGGCCGACCGGCTGACCGCGCGGGCCGCCCGCGAGCGCGGCGAGGACCCGGCGGAGGCGCTGGCGGCGTCCGCCAAGGCCGCCGCGGAGACGGTGGCCGAGGCCGCGGCGGCCTCCGTGCCGGCACAGCCCGGCCCGGGCGACCGCCGGCCGTACGAGCGTCGCGACGACCGCCGTGACGACCGTGGTGGCCGTTCCTTCGACCGTCGTGACGAGCGGCGTGACGAGCGGGGCGGTTTCGGTCGGGATCGTGACCGGGATCGTCGGGATGACCGTGGTGGTCGTTCCTTCGAGCGTCGCGATGACCGTCGTGACGAGCGTCGTGACGAGCGCGGTGGTTTCGCTCGGGATCGTCGTGACGACCGTGGTGGCCGTTCCTTCGACCGTCGTGACGAGCGGCGTGACGAGCGGGGCGGTTTCGGTCGGGATCGTGACCGGGATCGTCGTGACGACCGTGGTGGCCGTTCCTTCGAGCGTCGCGATGACCGTCGTGACGAGCGTCGTGACGACCGCGGTGGTTTCGCTCGGGATCGTCGTGACGACCGTGGTGGCCGTTCCTTCGACCGTCGTGACGACCGGCGCGACGACCGCGGCGGCTTCCACCGGGACCGCGGTGAGCGCCCGGCCCGTTCGTTCGGCCGCGATGACCGCGGCGGCCGCCCCTCCGGTGGCTACCGTTCCGGCGGCGGCGACCGCCCGTTCAACCGTGACGACCGCCCCGGCGGCCGGCCGACCTCCGGCTACCGTTCCGGCGGCGACCGCCCGTACGGCCGGCGGGACGACCACCGCGGCTCCAACAGCGCGTCCGGCTTCGGCCGCCGCGAGGACAAGCCGCGCTGGAAGCGCAACGGCTGACCCGGCCCCTGCCGGCCGCCCGGCCCATGGCCGGTGCCGGTAGCCTTCACGGCTCTCCAGGGCCCGTACCGCACGGAAGTGCCGTACGGGCCCTGTGCGTTGAGACGTCGCGGGGGACGCGTGGCGGGGGTGGCGGCGTGCGTGTTGGCGCGTTGCGGGGCGCGTGCCGTACCGGGTGCGCGGTACTGCGGGGCGCCTTCCGGGAGTGCGGCATACGGCCCGTAGCTGCGGAATCGCGGGCGGCGGGGCGGGCCCGCGGCACGCCGGGGATCGGCCAGATCCACAATGCCTTCGGGCTCTGGCGCGTCCTCGGGCTATGCTGCTCGGTGCGGGCCATTAGCTCAATTGGCAGAGCAGTGGACTTTTAATCCATTGGTTCAGGGTTCGAGCCCCTGATGGCCCACCAGAGGGAGCACATGGTGCTCCGGTGAGGTGAGGAGCGGCGCTCCGACCGGTACGGCGGTCGGGGCGCCGTTTGTCGTGTGCGGGTGCCGGGGCGGCGCGGCGGGGCGGGCAGTACGCCGCCGGGGGGCGGTTCGCGGATTGATGTGGCGGGCGTATGAGTCGGACGGGGCGGCTATTTGTCCGGGCGGGATGCCCTGCCTAGCGTCGTCGGGGAAAGACGGAAGACGGAAAGACGGGGGAGTGGCGTGGGTATTGTCCGCCGGTCCGAGGGTGGGGAATTGTGGCGACCGAGTGCGTGAATTCTGCTGAGTGCGCGAGGGGCGGGGACGTGCGGGATGCGCGGCCCGCCGGCAAAAGGGGCGGGGCGGCCCGGAGATGGCGGGCATTCGCCGGGCTGAGCATCATCAGTTTCCTCGGATGTATCGATCTCACCATCGTCAATACCGCGGCGCCGGCCGTTCAGCGGGACATGGGGGCCACGGTCACCGAGCTCCAGCTGATCGTCAACATCTTCATCGTCGCGCTGTCGATGTTCACGGTGACGATGGGGCGGCTCGCGGACCACCACGGCCGGCGGCGGGTCCTGTACACGGGGACCGCGGTGTTCGGCGTCGCCTCACTGGCGGCCGGGTTCGCCGGGGACGTACGGGTGCTGATCCTCTGCCGTTTCGTCCAGGGGGCGGCCTGTGCCGTGCTCTACACCAGTACCGGCGCCCTGGTCTCCGACACCTTCCCGCCGGAGCAGCGCGGCCGGGCCATCGGGGCGCTCTACGGCGTCAACGGCCTCGGCCTGGCGATCGGGCCGATGCTGGGCGGGTTCGTGGTCGGCTGGCTGGACTGGCGGTGGGTGTTCTGGCTGAACGTGCCGCTGACCGCCGTCGGGCTGGCGGTGTGCGTTTCCGCGGTACGGGAATCGCGGGCGCGCGACGCGGAGGTGGGAAAGCCGGACTGGCCGGGGTTGACGCTGATCAGCCTCGCCCTGCCCGCAGTTGTTCTCGCTCTCACACTCGGCGATTCGTGGGGATGGGCGTCCGGCCGCATTCTCGGTCTGCTGGCCGTGGGAATCGCCGGTGTCGCGGCGTTCTGCGTCGTGGAGCGGAAAGTCGCGGCGCCGCTCATAGATTTCCGGCTGTTCGCGAACCGCACTTTCCTCGGTGCGCTCACCGCCGATTTCTCCCTGGCGTTCTTCTACTGCCTGGCGTTCTTTCTGATGCCCTTGTACCTGGTGTCCGTACGCCACTACGGGGGCGCCGCGAGCGGACTGATGCTGCTTCCGTGCACGGCGGTGATGGCGGTGCTGTCGCCCGTGGTGGGCCGGCTGGTGGACCGCTGCCCGCCGAGGCTGCTGCTCTGCGGGGGGTTCGTGGCGTTCGGGCTGTCGGCGGCGCTCCAGGCGCGGTTCGACCGGGACAGCGGGCTCGCGTCCGTGGTGGTCGCGTTCGCGCTGATGGGCATCGGCTGGGCCCTCGTCCTCGGGCCGGCCACCGTGGCCGCGCTGTCGGCCGTACCGGAGCGGCTGGCGGGGACGGCGGTCGGCTCGTCCTGGACCTTCCACAACCTGGGCGGGGCGATCGGGCTGGCGGTGGGGATGGCCGTCTACCGCTGGGCGGCGCGGGACGCGCTGGACGCCGCGCTCGCCGCGCACCATCTGCCGGGCGGGGCGTGGACGGCGCGGGCCGTCGCCGATCCCGCCGCGGGCGCCGGGCTGCTGCGGGCGCACACCGGGTGGGACGGGCGTGCCGTGGAGGCGCTCGCCGGCGACCTCTTCCTCCGGGGCAACCAGGCGGCGATGTGGCTGTTGTGCGGGGTGGCCGGGGCGGCGTTCCTGGTGATCGGGGCGGGGACGCGGGCGCGGCGGGGGACGGCCGCGGCACGGGGACGCTGAACGGCGGGCCCGCGGGGACGGTGACGGCAGGAGCACGGGGACGGTGGACGGCGACGGCGCGGGGCGGTGAACGACGGTGGTGCGGCGGCCGGTTGAGGCGCGGAGGTGGGGCGGGGCGGGCCGGGAAGGGGGCGTGGGCGCCCTGCGCGGTGCGTCGGACGGCCCGGGCCGCCCGGCCCCCGCCCGGCCCGTCACACGGCCGCCTAGGATTTCGATCATGGCGATACCGGGGATCGAGCTGCACCACCTCCGCTGCTATCTGGCCCTCGCCGAGGAGCGCCACTTCACCCGCGCCGCCGACCGCCTCGGCCTGTCGCAGCCGACGGTGAGCCGCACCATCCGCCGCCTGGAGGAGCTGCTCGGCCGGCGCCTCCTGGAGCGCACCACCCGCCAGGTCGCGCTCACCGCGGCCGGCGAGCGGCTGTACGGCGAACTCCGCGAGCTGCTGCCCCGTTTGGAGGCGGCGCTCCTCCCGGACCTGGACGCGCCCCTCTTCCGTATCGGCTTCGCCTGGGGATTTCCGGCCACCTGGCCGCAGGCCGCCATCGAACGGTTCGAGGCGGAGACCGGGGTCGGGGCGCGGGTTTACCGGCGGGACGCGGCCCTGGCCGGAGTGGACAGCGGCGACGTCGATGTCGCGATCCTGCGCGGGGACATCGCCGTGCCGGGCCTGGCCGCCGAGACGCTGCTGCACGAGCGGCGGATCGCGGCGGTGTCGGTGCGCTCCCCGCTCGCGGCGCGGGACGAGGTCGGCTGGCGGGAGCTGGCCCGTATGCCGTTGGTGCTGAACGAGACCGGCGGGACGACGGAGGCTTCGGAGTGGCCGCCCGGCGAGCGGCCGGAAATCGCCGTCCGCTGCGGGAACTTCGACGAGTGGCTGGAAGCGGTCGCCGGGAACCGGGGCGTCGGGGTCGTCCCGGAGTCGATCGGGCGGCAGCGGGTGCACCCGTTCGTCTCCTTCGTGCCGATCCCCGACGCGCCCCTGATGCCGCTGCAGATCGTCTTCCCGCGGCACAACGGGCACCCGCTGACCCGGCGCTTCCTCGCCCATGCGCACGCCACGGTCCGTCAGTGCGAGGGCGGAGGAGGGGGCGGGGCGGTGGCCGGGGGCGGGGTGGTCCGTAAGGGGTGAGGGGACGAGGCCCGTAGGGGGTGGGGTGGCCCCAGCCTGCTTCTACCCCGTTCGGCTCAGGAGGACTCGCCGGGTGGTGCGGTGTTGGCAAGCCTGGAAGCGGCACGACCCGTGGGAACGGCGTACGACGGCACGGCGGCGGCCGGCAGCGGAACGGCGGCGCGCGGCGGCCGCGGCGGTGCCGGGACCGCGCCGGGCGTCACCGGGCGGGCGGAGTGGAGGCCGGTGCGGATGCTTCGAGGCGGCGAGGCGGCGCGGCGGGCGCGCCGGGAGCGGACGACCCCGCCCGGCCGCCGGCTCGCGCGCCGGCTCCCCGTCGCCCTGGTCGTCATCGGCGTGCTCTTCGACGTCGCCACGCCGGCCCGGTACACCGCGGCCCCGTTCTTCTCGGCCGCCCCCTTGATCGCGGCCCCGCTGTACCCCCTGTGGGCCACCGCCGGCATCGCCCTGGCCGCCGTCGTCAGCGAACTCCTGCTCGCCGTCTTCCACGGTGTCGAGGACTACCAGCAGTCGGCGACCGAGGTCAGCACCGTCGTCGTGGTGGCCCTGCTCGCGCTCGCCATCAACCGGGTCGTCCGGGCCGGCGAGGCCCGGCTGGCCTCCGAGCGGGACGTCTCGGAGGCCGCCCAACGGGCCGTCCTGCCCGTGCCGCCCGCCCGTCTGGCCGGTCTCGCGATCGCCGCGCGCTACGTCGGTGCCCGGGCCGGCGCCCGTATCGGCGGCGATCTGTACGCCGTCCAGGACACCCCGCACGGCGTGCGGATGATCGTCGGCGACGTCCGGGGCAAGGGCCTGGAGGCGGTGGAGGCCGCGGTGGTCGTGGTCGGCGCCTTCCGGGAGGCGGCGGAGCAGGAGGCCACCCTGGAGGCGGTCGCGCACCGGCTGGAACGGGCCCTCCGACGGGAGGGCGCGCGCCGCGCCGGCCTCGATGAGCAGGAGGGCTTCGCCACGGCCGTACTGGCGGAGATCCCCGCCGGCGACCGGTCCCTGTTGCGCGTCCTCAACCGCGGCCACCCGCCCCCTCTGCTGCTCACCCCCGAAGGCGGCCTGCGGGAGCTGGTCCCGTCCACCGCCGCGCTGCCGCTCGGCCTGGGCGACCTGGGCGGCCGGCCGGACCGTTCGGACGAGACGTTCCTCCCGGCCGGGGCGCTGCTGCTCCTGTTCACCGACGGGGTGACCGAGGCCCGGGACCGGGCCGGCCGGTTCTACGACCCGCGCGCCCGGTTGCGCGGCAGTCAGTTCAGCGGGCCCGACGACCTGCTGGACGTGGTGGTCGAGGACGTCGCCCGGCACACCCGCGGGGGCCCCGCGGACGACATGGCCCTGGTGGCGGTCCAGCGCCCCCTGGGGGCATAGGGCACTGAGGGCGCCTCCTCCGGGCCGAGCTCGGCCGCCCCGTGCGCCTACGGCAGTGCGGGGCCGAGCCAGCGCACGTGCTGGCCGTGCGGGCCCGTCAGGGCGACCGGGCGCTCGTCCAGGGCGAGGGTCAGCAGCAGGCCGTCGTCCGGCCCCGTGGAGCGGTGCTCCGGCGCGCCGATCCACGGGAGCACGCTGTGGTGCTCCTGGGAGATCCAGTGGCCCCCGCCGTCCCGTTCGGCGAGCAGCGACCGCACGAGGCGGGCGAACTCCTCGCGCCGGGCGGGCGGAAGGTAGTTCAGCACCGAGCTGTGGAACACCACGAGGGTCGCCTCGGGCGGCGCCTGGGCGGCCAGCGCCGGCAGCTCGTCGATCAGGTCGCCGCGCACCAGGACCGGGCGCGGCGCGCCCCGCACCGCCTCGACGGCCGCCGAGAGCCGCGCCGTACGGGCCTCGTCGCCGGGCCAGACGAGGGCGCGCAGCCAGCGCAGGTCGTCCGGCTCGCCGACCGGGTCGAGCGGGTCCAGGTCGATGCCGCCGCGCCAGACGATCTCGGGCGGCGTGCCGGGCAGTGCCGCCGCGTCGCCGTCGCCGCCGGGCGGGGGGCCGCTGGTCCGGCAGGTGAAGGTGACCGGGCTGTCCGCGGCGCCGCCCGTGAGGACCGCGCCGCCTTCCCCGCCGTCGCTCCCGTAAGGGCCGTACTCCCCGGGCCGCCCCTCCTGGACGTACCGGTAGCGGTAGCGGTCCGGGTGCAGGCACAGCCCCGCCGAGGTGCCGACCTCCAGGAGGGCCAGCGGCTGCGGCAGACGGGCCAGCAGGGGCAGCAGCGTGGCGCAGCGGGCCGGTTCGTTGGTCTGGGTGGCGCGGCTCATGATCACCGCGCGGACCTCGTCCCAGTGCCGGATGGTCCACTCGCGCCAGCGCCCGTACGCCGACTCGCCGCGCGGTCCCGACTCCGCGTGCGGGCCGTCGAGATAGCGCACCGCGGCGAGCAGGAGGTTGGGCTGCTGCTTGTTGCCGGCCGGCAGCGAGGCCGCGAGCAGCTCGCACAGTTCGTCGTCCCGGCCGATCCGGGCGGCCAGCTCCTCGTGGGCGTCGGACCGGCCCCGCGCCTGCTGCCAGGAGAACTCCCGGTACCTGGCCGCCACTTCCTGCGGGTTGCTGACGGAGTTCCCGGCGTTTCCGGTGTTCGCGACGTTGACGACCATGAGGCGACGTTATCGCCCTCACGCTCCGTGATCGCGATGCGCCCCTCCGCATAACAACTGGCGCACAATCGTTGCGAGATCGTTTGGTCGAGCGGTGTCAACTCGCCCCGTTTACGGACGAGATGACAGCAAAAGTCCTCGCCCGGGCTCCTGTGAGGGGCTTTCGGAACGCCCGCGGATTCGTGGGAACGCTTGGATTTCCCTCGCCGTCTCTATTACTGTCCGATAACGGAGCGCGGTCGTCCCAGCCGTCGCCAGTGGCGGCACCGTGCGCCGACGCCGAATCCTGTACGCGCTGTTCCCGCACGTCCAGAACGCCCTCATGTCACCCGCCCGAGCCGACGGTTCGAACGGTTGCGACCCGTGCCTCGACCCGTGTCGACTCGCCCGGATCGGCCGGTTTCGCGGGCGCTGTCGGGTCCGCCTGGAAATGCCGGGAATTGAGTCGAGGGAACCGGGGAACCACCATCTTGGGGTGAATCGGGCGCCTCTCGCCAGGGGGTGCTTGTAGGAGACCTTCCTGCTCCGAACCCGTCAGCTAACCCGGTAGGCGAGAAGGAAGGAAAGGAGAGCGCCCCCGTGGCGTCCAACAGGCCCGCGCCTCATGGCCCGTCCACCCATGGCCTCGGCGGCCCCGCCGACTTCGGTGCCGCGGTCGGTCTCGGTGGCCCCGCCGGTCTCGGCGTCCCCACCGGTCCCGGCTCTCCCGTCGTGCCGGCCCAATTCCCCGTGGCCCACGGGGAATTGACGGACGGCATGCCGCCTCAGGAGCCGTTCCTCCATGACCAGTCCTCCCAGGCGGCCCGGACATCGCCGGTGCCCCAGGCACCCCAGGGGCCCCAGGGCGAGCCGGCGCAGGGCCGGCCGTCCGGTGACGAGCCGGCCCCCGGCCTCGCGGGCGACGGCGACGCGGACGACTGGCTCCCGGGCGACGAGGCGGACGACGGCGACGCCGGCCGCTCTCTCCGCGGCCGGCACCGGGTGGCCAGACCGCGCGGCGTCGGTCTCGCGCGCGGCGGCACGGCGCTCGGCGTCGGCGTGATCGCGGCGGTCGGCGCGAGCGGGGTGGCCGCGGCCGAGGGCCGGCCGCCGGTGCCGATATCGATGCCCGACCCCGGCGGGGCGGTCGACGACACCGCCGGGACGCTCCAGGACGCGCCCGCGACGCTCTCCGCCGCGGCCGCCGGCAGCACCGCGGCGCCCTCCCGGGCCGCTGCCGCCCCCGAGGCCGCCGGGGCCACCCGCCCCGCGGGCCCGGCCGAGGCGCTGCGCCACCGCATCCTCCAGCAGGCCGACACCCGGCAGGGCACCGGGGAGCAGGCCGCCGCCCCGCAGACGGCCCAGGACGCGCCCGGCCCTCAGCCGGAGGCCGCGGAGCCGACCGCGACCACGGAGGAGGCGGCGCAGCCGCAGGGCACGGCGGCCGCGGAGACCGAGCACCAGGCGGCGGCGCCGGAGGCCCGGCACCCGGTGGCGGAGGCCGAGCACCCCGCCCACCAGGCGAAGACGTCCGTCGCCGCCCCGGTCTCCTCGTACACCCTCGGCACCGGCTTCGGGCAGGCCGGTGACCGCTGGGCCGCGGAGCACACCGGGCAGGACTTCACCGCCCCAACGGGCACGCTGGTCAAGGCCGTTCACGACGGGACCATCACCCAGGCGGGCTGGGCCGGTGCCTACGGCTACCGCATCGTCCTCACCCTCGACGACGGCACGGAGCTGTGGTTCTGCCACCTGTCCTCGATGGTCAGAACGGCGGGCCGGGTCCACACGGGCGACGTGATCGGCCGCGTCGGCGCCACCGGGAACGCCACCGTCCCGCACCTCCATCTGGAGGTCCGTCCGGACGCCGGCGCCCCGGCGGACCCGCTGCCCTGGCTGCGCGACCGCGGGGCCGCCGTCTGACGGACCGGCCGGCTGCCCACCGCCCGGTGGGCAGCCGACGCACGCTCCGGGCCGGGCACGTGCGACGCGCCGGCGGCTCCGCGCGGGGAACACCCTCCGGCGTCCCGGTGTTCCACGGATCATGAACGTGACACACGCCCAGAGCTCCACGCCCGCCCCGAAGTCGCTCGGTTCGCTGTCCGTCTCCACGCTCTGCCTCGGCGGCAACGTCTTCGGCTGGACGGCCGACGAGGCCGAGTCCTTCGCCGTGCTCGACGCCTACGTCGCCGGCGGCGGCAACTTCATCGACACCGCCGACGTGTACTCGGCGTGGGCCCCCGGCAACAAGGGCGGTGAGTCCGAGACCGTCCTCGGCAACTGGCTCGCCTCCCGCGGCAACCGCGACGACGTCGTCATCGCCACCAAGGTCGGCGCCCACCCCGACTACAAGGGCCTGTCCGCCGCCACCATCAAGGCCGCCGTCGACCTCTCCCTGAGCCGCCTCCGCACGGACCACATCGACCTCTACTACACCCACTACGACGACGAGTCCGTCGAGGTCGGCGAGTTCCTCACCGCCCTCGACGACCTCGTCAGGGCGGGCAAGGTCCGGGAGATCGCCGCCTCCAACATCTCCGCCCGGCGCCTCCAGGAGTCGCTGGACTTCTCCGACCGCGAGGGCGTGGCCCGCTACGTCGCCCTCCAGCCCGAGTACAACCTCGTCGCCCGCGACCGCTACGAGGGCGAACTCGCCGACGTCGCCGCCCGCAACGGCATCGCCGCGGTCCCGTACTACGCGCTCGCCTCCGGCTTCCTGACCGGCAAGTACCGCCCGGGCGCCGGCGTCGACAGCGCCCGTTCGGAGAAGGCCGCCGCCTATCTGGCGACCGACCGCGGCCCTCGCGTCCTGGAGGCCCTCGACACCGTCGCCGCGGCCCACGACGCCGAGCCGACCACCGTCGCCCTCGCCTGGCTCGCCGCGCAGCCCACCGTGGCGTCCCCCATCGCCAGCGCCCGCACGGTCTCCCAACTCCCGGCCCTCCTGGCCGTGCAGGACCTCATCCTCACCGACGCCGAGCTCACCCTCCTCACGGAGGCATCGGCCTGACGGCTGGCGCACGTACGAGGCGGGGCGAGACGTAGCGCATTCGTCCCGCCCCGCCCTTTCGCCCAACTCCGCGCGCCTGCATCTTCCGCTTCGGGCCGTACCCCGCACCCCTGACCGGTGGACCCGCCGGCATACCCAGCTGCACCGGTGCCTGTAGGTACGAGGAAGCAAGTCGGCCCTGGTCACTCCTCCTTGACGCGCTGTTCGTATTCGTGAACCGCGATGAGGTTCGGCTTGTCCCCGTCCATCTCGATCGCCACTCCCTCAGGCGTCTGGATCACGCGGGCCGATCCCTTGGCGTTCGCTCCGTACTCGAGGAGTACTTCCCGCTCGCTGGGCATTTCGCCCCCCTTTTCCGTTTTGTCTAGTTTCATCTTTGAGTATTCAGGCGCCTATCCGGAATGGCGCCTGGAGTGGAGATACGGAGTGCCGCGGGGTGCAGCTGCGTGACCCGGGATATCCGTCGAAATCACGCCGGAGCCGCGCCCGATAGTCCTGTCGCCCCCCGGTTTCCCGTGGTTGCACATGATGGACAGGCTTGCGCGCGAATGTCCAGTCGCTGATCGAAAGACTTCGCTAGCGGGTGAGAATGTAACAGAATGTCCGATTTGCGCGAGTCGCGATGCTAGCAAACTTAATTTGATCGATCGGAATTAAGCGCGCTACTGTGCGGGCACGACCGTTCGAGGAGGGGAGTGAGTCGCGTGCCACAAGACTTTGCGGAGTGGCTCGTGGGCATGTTGCGGCAACGCGCGATGTCCCAGAAGGCGTTGGCGGAGATGATCGAGGTGACGCCGGCGGCTGTGAACGGATGGGTGAACGGCCGCTCCGTCCCGCGTCTCGAGAAGATCAAGCTCATCGCGGCGGCGCTCGGGGTTTCGGTCGAAGACGCGGTGGACCTACGGACGCCAGGAACTTCGTCATCCGAGTTGGCGTGGATGTTCCGCGAGGCGCCGAAGGATGGCGGGCGGGAAGGTGGCAACGCGGCAGCGTTCGCCTTCGCTGCGAACCTGGAAGTCCTCGCGCGTGAGGCCACCCAGAACAGCCTCGACGAGCGGCTTGATGGCCGGCCGGTCGTCTCGCGGTTCGTGCTGCACGAGCTGAGTGGGCAGCACCTCCAGGACTTTTTGGCGGCTCTGCGTTGGAGCGAGATCGAGCAGCACGTGCGCGCGGCCGCGGATCCGGGACAGAAGGTCGGACGCGTCCTTCTCGACGGCCTGCACGAGCTTGCGCGCACTCAGCGGCTCGTCCTGCTGCGGGTCGACGACTACAACGCCACGGGCCTTACCGGACCGGAGTACGAAGACGGTCGATTCGCGCGGGTGATCCGGAGGACGCTCGACAGTGGCAAGGACGGCGCCCTCGGGGGCTCGTACGGCTTGGGCAAGGCGGCGCTGTGGGCGGCGAGCCGTTTCGGCCTCGTGCTGGTGAACAGCACGCTTTCCGAGTCTCAGGACGGGCGTAGCGAGCGTCGGATGGCCGGCCGACTCGAACTTCCCTGGCACGCGATCGGTGCCGAGGAGTTCGCTGGACCCGCGTGGTTCGGTGCCATCGATCACGACCGCGAGAACGCGGCGCGATCCTGGTGGGGGGATCCCGAGACCGCGCGCAGTCTCTATCTGGAGCGCGACGAGGCAACGCCTGGAACCTCCTTCCTGGTGGTCGGCGCCTACGACGGTTCCGGTGACGCCGAGCAGTTGGAGGAGATGCATGATCTCCTGGTGCGTGGGGTCGCACGTAACTTCTGGGCATCCATGGTCGGCGGTGAGCGGTCCGAGCCCCTGCTGCGTGCTTCGGTCGCCTCGTGGCGCAACGGCCGGAGCGTGATACCCGAGCAGTACGTCGATCCGCACCACCACGAACCTGCTCGGGCCAGGGCGGTCCAGGCATTCCTCGACGGCCGTACGGTGTCCGAGATCACGGGGCGCGACGATGTCCTGGAGACCTCGGTAACCCTCAGACTGCCGCGGGAAAAGGCATCATCCGCACCGGAACATTCGGTGCCGGAGTCACACGATGCGGTTCTGCTCATCACGCCTGCTGACGAAACCGAGGGGCAGGTGGATCGGATCTCGTACATGCGCGCCACGCGCATGGTGGTGAAGAGCAAGAGGATCAGCGACCTGCCGCTCGGGCATCGAAGCTTTCAGGCGGTTCTGCTTGCCGGGGCCGCCACCGGAAGGGTGTCTTCCGACGCAGAGGCTGCCGAACGATTGCTGCGAACCGCGGAGCCGCCGGACCACAACGATTGGACAGGTACCGAGGACCTCACGGCCACGTACGTGCGCGGTGCTCAACAGCGCATCCGCGATTTCCAGAAGGACGCCGAGCAACGTGTGCGCGATGTCCTCCGTGGTCAGGAGGCGGAGGAGAGCGAGGACGAGGCGCCGGAGATCCTCAAGGAGTTGATTCGCCTGGACCCGCCCAGGGCAACTCGTGCCCAGGGCTTTCCAGCCGTCCATTCCGTCGAGGGGTGGCTCGACGACCAATCGGCATGGCATGTCCGCGTGACCGTGAAGTACCCGGAGCGGGAGGACCCCTGGGTGCTGGCCCCGGTCGTCCGTTTTGCCGGGCGCGACGGCGGCGGTTTCCCGGTCGCCTGGTCGGAACTGGTGCCGGAGCAGAACTGTGAGCTGACGCAGCACGGGAACCTGATGTTCCGTCAAGGGCGCCGAGGGACGTTCAGCGGAGTGACCGATGTGGCCAGCCATCCCGTGCCGGCGGCGATGTCGAGTATCGAGGTGGACGTGCCGCGGGCCAAGGAGGCAGTGCAGTGAAGGCCATATTCCCGTACTCGGTACTGACGGGTGATGTCGACCTGGCCGTCGATCGGGTTTTCGTGGACAACACGCCGCGCCGCTGGGACAGCGTGTCCGATCAGGAGCATGTGATTGCTCTGCACGAGGTGAAAGGCGATTGGAACGAGATCCGGGTCAAGGTCACGGTCACTGCGGACGGGGCTGAGCTGACGGGTGGCCCGTGGAATGCGGTGGCCTGCGTGGCGGTCGTGCGCAATCGGCGGACAAAGATTCGACACACCTTCCCGCTGCAGCCGGACGGTTCCGGGCGGTGGACCGGGCAGGTCGAACTTCGTCGCGGTGAGCACATCGGTCGGTGCGAGATCGATGCCTGGATCGTGGCTGAAGTCGGAGGCGAGTACGGACGTCTCATAGGAAGAGCCAAGGACGTCTGGCACGCCGACTTCGAGGCACTCGCCCCCACGCGGCAGCGATCCATCAAGATGGTGTGGAAGGATTTCACGGACGAGGCGAATCCCGACCTGAATGACTTTCGGGATGATCCCTGGTTGTTGGACGGCCAAGCGGACGAACCGGTTCTCTATCTGAATTCCGCAGTGGAAGGCTTGCGAGCCGTTCTCGACAAGGCCGTTGCTCCGGAACAGAAGGTCGTACGAGAAATCATGGCTTCGCAGATCGCGGCGGAGGCGTGGGTTGCCATGTTCAACGCCGCCACCTACGCCGTCGAGACGGAGGACGGAGAGGCGCAGTGGCCCGGAGGATGGCACGAGGACGTCCTGCGCCGCATGCTGCCGGACATGTTTCCGGACCGCGCTCCCGGTGAGGCACTTGCCGAACTGGTCGAGCGTCGGACAGAGGGAGAAGGCGGCGGTGATCTGCAGCGGCGTCTCATGCACACCGCCACCCTTCAGTCCAGGAAGCCCAAGGCAGTGACGAACGCCCTCAAGACGTTGGGGCGGTTGGCCACCAAGGAGACGGTGTGAAGCCCACCAGGAGTGCAGTTCCCGAAGGAAGAATCGGACGCCTTTCGGATTCGGCAGCCCTCCGGGTGCTGACCTCCGGAGTTCTCCGGGGATTCGAGCAGATCCCCGCCCAGCGTCTCGAGACGGTGTCCACACCTCCGCCGGACGCATCCGAACGCTGGAACTCCGATGCGATCCGCGACCTGTGCGACGAAGCCATGCAGAGGTTCAAGGACGACTCGCCGGCTGCTTCGGACGCGTGGCTTGCGCCACGTTTGCATTACACACTGCGTATGACCCGAGCGGAAGCCACCGAGTCAGCGCTGTGGAATTTCCTGGCACTCTGCGTGGCACCGGACTTCGTGCAATGGCGTTGGGGACGGTGGAAAGACGGGGATCGCCGCGAGGTTGGACAGGCTGCTCGTTTCTGTGGTCCGTGGTTCACCCAGTGCTTCTCGCGGCTGTGGTGGGCTGCAGAGATATTCCGCGACGGGAAGGACTACGGTCCGGCCGAGATCGCCTGTCGGAACCAGGATGTACTCAACACCTACCTGCGTCAGGAGCTGGTCACCTATCGACCTGCGGCCCGAGCCGTGGTGCGCATGCTGGAGCAGGAGATGATGCGGACCGGGCGTCAGGTGAACGCACTCACAAAGCTCGCCTTCGCGGCTTCCGCCACCAAGATCTACGAGGTGCTTGCTCCGGACGATCCACAGGATTTCGGGGCGCTGCAGGACTGGATCGAGTCCCGCGACTCAGCAATGGCGGCGCCCGGTGACCGACTGCCCCTGGGGCCGGACGACGGAGGCGTGAGTAAGCATTCCGTGGAGACGTTGGTCGAGTGGTTCCGTGAACTACTCGCCGTCGCCAAGGTGCGGGGGCAGAAGGGCGAGGGAGAGGGAGCAGAAGCGACGCCGTTGGATTCCGGGAACGTTCAGTGCCGACAGGCCGGGGAGGAGCCCCTGAGCGCTTCGTGAACCACGTGGGCCAGTGCCTTGGCCAACCCGATCGGTACGGCGTTGCCGATCTGCCGAGCGATCTCGATCTTGGTGCCGTACCACTTGAAGGTGTCAGGGAAACCCTGGATCAGGGCCGCTTCGTAGTAGGTGATGGGCCGGGGGGCCGTGGGATGGAGATAGCGGCCCTTCTCCGGCTTGTGCGGTTCGGTGCGGATCGTCACCGACGGCCTGTCGTAGTGCATGCGGCCCATGACATCTCCGGAACCGGCGTTGTGCTCGTCCCAGCTCTTGGTCGAGAGGTAGACCCGCTCGCCGTTGATCCTGGCGTACTTTCCGCGGAGGTCGTGACGATTTCCGCCGGGGGGAATGGCCGCGTACCGTGCCAGCGAGAGCGGTTCCGGAGTGCGCCCGATGTGGAGCTCCGTGGTGAGAAACGGCCCCGGCTTACGGAGACCGAGCGGCGAGTCGTCGCTGCCCGGTCGACCCGGTAGGTCCACGCCCTTGATCTCCATGCTGTCCGTGCGCGCGAAGACGGCCGGCCCGACCGCGACCCAGGGCAGCGGCGGCTCGGCTGACTCGTCCGATCCGAGCGGTGGCTGCCACCTGTCGGGGCGCCGGTCGTGAGTCGGCGTGGGATGCTTCACCGGCGTCAGATCCTTGCGTGTGCCGATGACGATTACTCGGCGTCGCGCTTGCGGTACCCCGTAGTCCGCGGAGTTCAAGATCTCCACCCGCAGTGCGTAATCACTCAGGCTGCCGTGCTCAACGGCTCTCTGGAGGTCTTCGAATTGAGGGGACCGCAGGAAGCGGTCGACGTTCTCCATCACGAAGACTTTCGGGGAGACCTTCTCCACCACGCGCTTGTACTCCTGCCACAGCAGGTTGCGTGGATCGTTCGGATCTTCCTTCCCCAACCCGGAGAACCCCTGGCAGGGAGGACCTCCCAAGATCACTTCTGCGTCGGTGAAGTCACCGGGGTCCCAGTCGGCGATGTCACCTGCGTGCACCGTCGCGCCAGGGAAGTTCGCTGCGTACGTGGACGCTGCCGACTTGTCGAACTCGACTGCCGCGACCGACTTGAAGGGCGATGCGGCGTGGCCGTCCGGCGTGTACGAGTGGAATCCGGTCGTGAGTCCTCCGGCTCCCGAGAAGAGGTCGATCACCTTGATCGGCTCAGTGGGGGATTCGGCGGAGGATGCACTGGTCATGAGTGTGAAGTTTAGCCGGCCGTGGGGCAAGTGGGACCCGGTGTACGTCACGTGAGCCGAGTACGGGGGGTCGGGGCCGACGAGAGTGCGGCCGCGATGTTGCGCCCCAGCGCAGCGGCCACGGGGGGCGGCGCGGCCTGGGCCAGCTGTCGGTACTGGGAGGTCTTGCCGGCGCAGGTTCGCCAGTCCGTCGGGAAAGCCTGCAGCAAGGCGATCTGCGGGATGGTGAGCTTGGGCAGCGATTTGCCGTCGCCTCCTGGCTCGACCCACTCGGTCTCGGGTCCCGGAACAATGTCCCCGACGCCCCAGCCGTTCACGCCCATGGCTGCCCATGCCTTCTTCGTGCCGGTGAGGCCCAGGTCGGGGCCGCCGTGCTTCTTCGAACCGCCCACCAACGTGGGGGCCGGTCGTTGTGCTCCGGCTGCCCATCTGTCGGCGTACGGCCAATCACGAGCAGCCATCGAGGCGTGCAGGACGTCGCCCACCGTCCGGGGCGGCGTCGCCATCTTCTCCGGCCACTTGAAGACATCGCCCGGTTCCCCCCTGAGCGCGACCAGCACGCCCTGCTCGCGGTCCTGCGCGACTCCGAAGTCCAGGGCATTGAGCGTTCCCCAGTGCAGCTGGTAGCCGAGGTGCTCCAGCTCGGCCGTGAGTTCTGCGCGCAGGCCTGAAAACTCCTCCGCTGTGACGAGTTTGGGAACGTTCTCGATGAGTACCGCTCGAGGCAGCACGGTGGATGCCAGCATCACGACGGCCAACAGCAGTTTCTGCTCGTGATCGTCGTTGCCGCGCGAGGCGGCCGCCACGGACCGCACTCGTGGGGGTCCGGCGGACAGCAGGTCCACGTCGTACGTGTACGGATGCTCGGCCGGGTCGAATTCCAGGAGATCCATTTCCAGGACGTTCCACTCGGGGCGGTTGGTCCTCAGAGTCGTGCACGAGTGCCGGTCGTTCTCCACCAGGGCGACCGGGTCGAAACCCGCCGTCTCCAGACCGAGCGCCTGGCCACCGGTACCGGCGCAGACCTCGAGTGATGTGAAGCGGTGGGATGACACCGTTGGCCCTCCTGCGTTCGCTTATGGGCGGGAGCGGGGCCCGCGCCCTGACGGGATTCCGGTCAATTCTGGATCATGCGGTCGTCGTGCGAGAAGCCGGTGCCGGTGAATCGGGCCACGCCACGTCCGCCGCGTTCAGCCGACGTCGGGGCGACGAATGAGGCGCAAATGGACGGCACCGCACTCCGCCCCGCTGCCCCCTTCCCGCGTCGCCCTTCACCGAAGAGTCACCGATGGTTGCCTCGGCTCTCCCCTGGCCGATGTGATGCACGCCTCCGCATCGTGAGTACAGGTGGAGGACACGCTGTCGGTTGCAGGGACGCCGAACTGCCGAACGGCCGTTACCTCCCCTGCACTTACGTGAGCGCGTGGAGCCAGGCGATCAATGGTGATCGTGGCACGCAGGACCGACTACGGGAAGAAATCGCTCGAAACAGGGCTATTCCGGATGGTCAGTGGGGTGCAGCTTGCTCCGGATGTCGGCAAGCGCGCATGCGATGTGATCCGCCACAACGGACGGGTCCTCGTGTTCCCAGAAGCGCAGGACGGTCCAGCCCGCCGACAGGAGATGTTCCGTTGTCTCCCGGTCACGGGCGATGTTGCCGTCCAGCTTTTCGCGCCACCAGTCGGCATTCGCCTTCGGATGAGTGGCGTGTTCCGGGCAGCCGTGCCAGAAGCAGCCGTCAAGAAACACGGCAACCTTGAGCCCGGGAAAGGCGATGTCGATCGTGCGGCGGGGGAACCCGGGCACACGGCGCTGCAACCGGTAGCGATGACCTGAGGCGTACAAGAGGCGCCGCACAGCCATTTCGGGTCGGGTGTCCCGCCGGGCCTGAAGGCTCATACGGGCGGAGACGCCGGGAGACGAGGGGATGGTGGGCATGCGGATATTCTCCCGCGGCTCGCCACGGAACACCGTCGTTCACCGCTCCCGGTGCCCGTCGCGGGCCGCTGACACGGCCGGGCCCGGCATCCCCGCCACGCCCGCCCACGCCTGGAGGAGTGCTGGGCCTGCCCACGGGCGGTGGTGCCACAGGCTCTCCAGCAGTTCGCGCTCGCGGGTGGCGAAGTCCGGCGGCGGGCCCGCCAGACGGGCGCGGCGGCGGTGGAAGGAGAGGGCGGTGGCCAGGGCCACGTAGGCGGTGACGGCGCGGGCGGCGGCCGGGCCGTGGGCGCGGCGGGCGATGTCGCGGGCCAGCGCGCGGGTGCGCAGGGAGGAGAGCGCGGTGGGCTCCGGCGAGGCCAGCCAGCCGGTGGCGACGTACGGGGCGAGATGCTCGCGGACGGAGAGCAGCTCCTGCCGGCGGGCCCAGAGCGCCAGCCAGGTCAGGGCCAGCAGGACCGGGACCATGAACAGGCCGTAGACGCTGAGGAAGCCGGCGTCGCCGAGGTCGGAGGCGGCGTTCCAGATGCCGTGCAGCAGGACGGCGGTGGCCAGGCCGAGGAGGACGAGCCCGGCGCGGGCCCGGCGGCGCCGCGGATAGCGGGCCGCCGCCGCCCCGACCGCCAGCCCGGTGAGGATCGTGAAGAGCGGATGTGCGAACGGGGAGACCACGATCCGCACGAAGAAGGTGCCGGCGGTGAGGGAGTTCAGGCCGGTGTGCCCCATGGACTGGTCCTCGCCGAAGGCGCTGCCCAGATAGAGGATGTTCTCGGTGAAGGCGAAGCCGGTGGCGGTGATCCCGGCGATCACGATGCCGTCGGTGATGCCGTCGAAGTCCCGGCGGCGGAAGCGGTAGAGCAGCAGGACGGCGGCGGCTTTCATCACCTCCTCGACGATCGGGGCGATGACCGTCGAGCCCCACGCCTGGGCCTCGGTGGGCGACGTCGAGGCGATGTTGTTGGTCAGCCAGTCGGTGGCGAAGCCGTTGGCCAGGACCGCGACCAGGGTGGCGGCGCACGCCCCCCAGGCGAACGCGAACGCGAGGTTCCGCCAGGGCTCGGGCTCGATCCGGTCCAGCCAGCAGAAGGCCGCGATCAGCAGCGGCACCGGGAAGACGGCCAGCCCGACGCCGACCAGGAACCCCTCGGTACCGGTCTGCCGTCGCACTATCCCGAGGATGAGCACCCCGGAGAGCGTGAGCAGCGCGGCCAGTGCGACGGCCCGGACGGTCCTGCTCTGCCAGGGCGCGGACCAGCGCCGATGCCCCCGGTGGGCGTCGGCGGATGTGTACGGCGACGGGCCGGCGGCGTGCTCGGGGAGCGGCGGCGGTGACGGGTACACCCATCGACCCTAACGAGGGCGGCGGACCGTGGGCATACGGGTTTACCGGGCCCGGGCCGTGATCTTCCGCGGGCCGTGGCTCCCGGCAGCGGCGTCAGCCCCGCCGGCGGAAGAGCAGGTCGTGCACGACGTGCCCCTTGTCCAGCCCCTGGCCCTCGAACTTGGTGAGCGGCCGGAAGTCGGGCCGGGGCGCGTAGCCGGAGTGCACGTTCTCCAGCGTCGGCTCGGCGGAGAGGACCTCCAGCATCTGCTCGGCATAGGGCTCCCAGTCGGTGGCGCAGTGCACCAGGGCGCCGGGTGCGAGCCGGGTGGCCGCCAGCGCCACGAACTCGGGCTGGATCAGCCGGCGCTTGTGGTGGCGCTTCTTGGGCCAGGGGTCCGGGAAGTAGACGCGCAGGCCGGCGAGGGATTCCGGGGCGAGCATCTCGCGCAGCAGGATGATCGCGTCGCCGTTGGCCACCCGGATGTTGGACAGGCCGTTCCGCTCCGCGAGACCGAGCAGATTGCCCTGGCCAGGGGTGTGCACATCGCAGCCGAGGATGCCGGTGCCCGGGTCGGCGGCGGCCATCTGCGCGGTGGCCTCGCCCATCCCGAAGCCGATCTCCAGGACGACCGGCAGCCCGCCGAAGAACGCGTCGAGGTCGAGGCGGGAGAGCCCGTCGACGTCCACGCCCCACGTGGGCCACAGTCGGCGCAGGGCCCCGGCCTGGGAAGCGGTGACGCGGCTGCGGCGGGGCTGGAAGGACCGGATCCGCCGCTCGTGGTGCGAGCCCGCGGGGTCGGCCGCCGGGCCCGTCCCGTCGGGGAACATCGGGGCGCCGCGCCGGGGCACGGCGGCCGAGGCGGCGGTGGCGCCGAGCGGGCGCACGGCGGCGGGCACCGCGGCGTCCGCGCCCGTGGCGGCGGCGTCGGGGGCGGTGGTCTCGGGGGTGGCGGGATTCTCGGACACAGTGTTATCGATTCTACGGATGCCTCTGCGGTCCACGGATGTCTCTCCGGTCCGCGGACGCCGCCGCGGCGGACGGGAACGCCGACGCCCGTACCCGCAGCCCGGCACCGCCCCGTACCCGCAGGTCGGCGCGCCCCAACCGCCGGCCCCCGCCGGCAGCCGCGCGAGGGCCCGCCCGGCGGCCCGTCCCCCTACGACGCCCCCGAGACCCCCAGGCCCCCGCCCCCCGCCGCTCCCTCCGGTATCCCCAGCAGCCGCATCACCCGCCCGGCCACCTCCCGCCCGATCGGCAGGGAGGCCGTCGCGGCCGGGGACGGGGCGTTGAGGACGTGGATCATGCCGGGGGACTCGGCGAAGAGGAAGTCGTCGACGAGGGTGCCGTCGGGCAGCACGGCCTGGGCGCGGACCCCGGCCGGCGCCGGGCGGAGATCCTCCTCGCGGGCGGCCGGCAGCAGCCGGCGCACCGCGTCCGCGAAGGCGCGGCGGGACAGCGAGCGGTGCAGCTCGCCCGCGCCGTAGCGCCAGTGGCGGCGGGCTATCCGCCAGGAGCCGGGATAACCGAGCGTCCCGGCGAGCTCGGCGGGGCGGACGGTGCGCCAGTCGTAGCCCTCGCGGGCCAGCGCGGGCACGGCGTTCGGCCCGATGTGGACGGAGCCGTCGACGCCCCGGGTGAGATGGACGCCCAGGAACGGGAAGGCCGGGTCGGGGACCGGGTAGACCAGGCCGCGGACCAGGGCGGCGCGCTCCGGCGCCAGGGTGAAGTACTCGCCCCGGAACGGGACGATCCGCATGCCCGGGGCGTCGCCCGCCAGCCGCGCCACCCGGTCGCAGTGCAGCCCGGCGCAGTTCACCAGCGCGCGGGCGCGGTAGACCGTGCCGCCGGCGGTGCGGACCGCGACCCGGCCCGGTCGCCGGGCGATCGTGGTGACCTCCTCGCCGAGCACGACCCGCGCGCCGTCCTCCTGTGCGAGGCGGCCCAGCTGCCGGGCCACCGCACCGAAGTCGCAGATGCCGGTCGTGCCCACATGGATGGCGGCCAGACCGCGGACCTCGGGCTCGTACTCGGCGATCTGCGCGGGCCCCAGCTCCCGCACCGGCAGGCCGTGCTCGCGGCCGCGCTGGATGAGGCCGTGCAGCCGGGGCAGCTCGGCGCGGTCCGTGGCGACGATCAGCTTGCCGGTGACCTCGTGCGGAATGCCGTGCTCGGCGCAGAACTTCACCATCTCCGCCGACCCCCGCAGGGCGAAGCGGGCCTTCAGCGAGCCCGGCGGGTAGTAGATGCCGCTGTGGATCACGCCGCTGTTGCGCCCCGTCTGGTGGCGGGCCGCGCCGTCCTCCTTCTCCAGCACCACGACGCGTATGCCCGGCGCCGCGCGCGTGAGGGCATGGGCCGTGGAAAGCCCCACGATCCCGGCACCGATCACCAGCACATCGCAGTCGTACGCCGCCACTGCACCTCCCCAACCGCATGACCGCCGGCCCGCCCGTCGCCGCGGGCCCGCGCGTCAACGCCGACGACGTAGTCCATCATGACGGGCCCCACCGACAATCCGCAGTGACCTGCCTGACCTGCGGCGACCAAACGCGCGGCGACAGAACGCGCGGCGACAGAACGCGCGGCGACAGAACGCGCGGCGACAGAACGCGCGGCGACGCCCCCGGCGGCCGCCGCCCGGCTCCCCTTCTCCGCGGGCTCCGCCGACCGCTCCCACTGCCCGTCCGCGCCGCTATGCCGGCGCCGCCAGCAACGGCCGTGCCCGCTCGCGGAGTTCGACCACCCGGGGCTCGTCCCCGTACGGCTCCAGGCGGTGCAGCAGATCGCGGACGTACTCCGTGGTGCGGGCCGAGGAGATCCGCCCGGCGACCTCGACGGCCCGGGCCCCGGCGGCGCAGGCCGCGTCCAGATTGCCGGACTCCAGTTCGGCGACGGCGGACACGACGAGGCGCAGCCCGTGCGACCGGACGAACTCCTCCGTCGGCCGGGACAGCGCCTGTTCGGTGAAGCGCCGCACCTGACGGGGCAGCCGCAGGTCCCGATAGCACTCGGCGGCGTCGGCCGCGAAGCGCTCGTAGGAGTAGAAGTCGAGCCAGGACGGATCGGGGTCGCCGCCGCGGGACCGCTCCAGCCAGCCCTCGGACGCCTTCAGCGCCACCTCGCAGGCCCGCGCCTCACCGGCCTTGGCCTGCGCTCGCGCCTCCACCAGGCGGAAGAAGCTCATGGTGCGCGCGGTGGCCAGCCCGCGGTTGCGCTCCAGAGCGGCCTGGGCCAGATCCACGCCCTCGTCGGCGAACCCGCGGTAGGTCGCCTGCAGCGACATCGACGCCAGCACATACCCGCCCAGCGGGACGTCGGCGGCGGCCCGGGCCAGCCGCAGCGCCTGGATGTAGTACCGCTGGGCGGCCTCCTGTTGACCGGTGTCGAAGGCCATCCAGCCCGCCAGGCGGGTGAGTTCGGACGTCGCCCCGAAGAGCGCCCGGCCCACCTCGTCGCTGTACGAGGCGAGCAGCAGCGGCGCCGCGTCCACCCGGAGGCACTCCGGCACCATGGACGAACGCCAGTCCCCGCCCCCGTACTTGGAGTCCCAGCGCCGGGCGTCCTCGGCCGCCTCGCGCAGTTTGGTGACGTCACTGTGGCCGACGTGCTGCGGAACGCCCGCGTCACCGGCGGCGGCGGCGTCCTTCTCCCGCGCCTCGGCCGCCTCCCGCGCCACGGAGCTGTCGGTCGGCGATATCAGCCAGCGGGACGTGGGGGTGGCGTACGCGCTGACGGCGAAGGATCCGGCCAGGCTCTGCCAGATGCCGCCGCCGCTGCCCCGCCGCCCGGCGAGATCGAGACGGTACAGCTCGGTCGCCGAACGCACCGCCGCGCCGACGTCGCGAGGGAAGGCGAGCCCCACTTCGGGCGCCGGATCGGCGTCGGCCAGCCCGATCTCGTGCAGCGGTACCGGGCGCCCGAGCTTGCTGCCGATCGCCGACGCGATCAGATGGGGCGCGGCGCCCTGGGGCACCATGCCCTTGGAGACCCATCGGGCCACCGACGTCTTGTCGTAGCGAAGCGTCAGGCCGCGCTGCGCACCGAGGTCGTTGACCCGGCGCGCCAGTCCGGCGTTGCTGATCCCCGCGAGGGCGAGAACGGTGCCGAGCTTTTCGTTCGGCCCGCGTGTATTGCTGGACATGCGCACCCCTCGACACAGCGACAGCCGCCCCGTACCCCGGGGCATGCGTCCACCCAGAGTAGTTCGCCGGATCCCTACCGTTAAGAGTCGGTGTCTTGGATGGCGAGATTCGTGTTCAAACGGGGGTGCGGGAATTGGCATGTGCTCCGGGTACGTGTGCCCATGCGCCCGTGTGTGCGCGCTGGCCGCTCAACAGCCCCCGCGCTTCGATGAGTTCCGCGTGGGTCGGCCCGCTGCACTGGATCCAGTGGGCTGGGGGACACCGCCACCTCATTCCCCGCGGGTGGCGGTCCGGTCCGGGAGGCGCAGCCCGCTTCCCGGACCGTCGCGGGGACCGGGACGGGACCGGTCGCCGTGCCGCACGGCGCCGTGGCCCATCACGGCTCCGCGCGCCAACTCGTCTGCCGCGTACGGAGTTTGGCCGAAAAGCGACGGGTGGTGCTTTCACGCCGTCGGCCGCCCCGGGGGCCACACGGGGGGTCACCCGGGGCCGCCGGCGCGCACCTCCGCCCGCCCCCCCGGGGCATCGCGCGCCCTTGTGCGCCGCCCCACCGCGCCCGCCGCCCACCCGCGTCCGGGCCTCCTCCGGCACCTCCCACCGGCCACCGCCATGGCAGCATGGTCCGCACGACAGCTGGGGAATCCGCTGTACGGGGCGGTCCCGGCCACCCCGGCGGACGGGGAATCGGGTGGAGGCGGCGATGCGCTGGCTGGTGGGATGGAGCAGTGCCGCGACCACCGGCAAGGAGTGCCGGACGCTGCTGCCCGTGGGCGCCCAGCTCCTGTGGGGCGACCCCGATCCCCTCTGGGCGGTGGGCGACTGGCGGCCCCACGAGGTGCGCGTCGTCCAGTCCGACCCGGAGACCCGGCTCGCCGTCCTCGGGGTCTGCGGCGCCACCGACGACCAGCTGAAAGTGGGCCTGCTCGCCGCCCGCGGGGGCGCGCTGCGGCACCTCACCGCCTGGCCGGGCAGCTACACCGCCGTCGCCCGGGTGGGACGCCGGATCACCGTCACCGGGGACCTGGCCGGCGCCCGCCCCGTCTTCCACACCCGGTGGGCCGGCGGGACCGCCTTCGCCACCGCCGCCCTGCCGCTCGCCGACCTCGTCGGCGCCGGCCTCGACGTCGGCCACCTGGCCGCCCGCCTGGCCTGCCCCGACGCCCCCGAGGCACTGGGCACCGGCACCCCCTACGACGGCGTCCGCCGGATCCCGCCCGGCCACGCCCTGGTGCTGCGCACCGGCAGCAGCGAGATCGCCTCCTACGAGCCGCCCGCGTCCCTGGCCGTCGCCGCCCCCCAACTCGCCCCGGAACAGGCCGTGAACGGCGTCCGCGAAGCCCTCGTGGAGGCCGTCCGCGCCCGCCTGGCGGCCCCCCGCTTCGCGCCCGACCCGGACGGGCCCGACCGGCTCGACCCCGGCCCGGTGCCCGGCATGGGCCCCGCGGAGCGGCGCGCGGCGCGCGGCGGCCCCGCCCCCGGCATCGGCGCCGACCTCTCCGGGGGCAGCGCCTCCGGCACGCTCGCCCTCCTGGCCGCCGGCCTCCCCGGGCAGCCCGGGCGGATCAACGGCCACGGCGAGCGCCTGCTGGCGGTCACCTTCAACGACCGCGCCGCGCACGGCGACCGGGCCCAGCACGAGGCGGAGCTGGAGCGCGCCCGCGGCCTCGCCGCCAACCCCCGGCTGCACCACGTCGTCGTCGCGGCCGGCGAGGAGGCCCTCCCGTACACCGGCCTGGACGCCCTCCCGCTCACGGACGAGCCCGGCCCCTCGCTGACCCTCGCCGGCCGGCACCGCAGACGCCTGCTGTCCGGCGGCGCCGACCACTTCGTCGGCAACGGCGCCCGCCAGGTCCTCGACGCCCACCCGGCCCGCCTCGCCGACCTCCTCATGGACCGCCGCCGACGCCATCTGCTGCGCCCGGTCACCGCGTTGGCCAGGGCCGACGGCCCGTCCGCGCACTCGGTGCTGGTCCCGTTCACCGTCTACCGCGCCGCCCGGAAGCTCGCCCGCACCCCCTACGCCACCGGGATCGCGGAGGCCGCGCGCCTCCTGTTGGAGCGGCGGTTCGCCGACGAGCCGGTGGCCGCCGGCGCGGTGGACGCCTCACTGGCCGCGCTCACCTGGTGCCGCCCCGGGCCCGCGGCCCGCTGGCTCACCGGCGAGGCCCTGGCCGAAGTATCGGTTCGCCTCGGGGAGGCCGCGCACCGCGCGCCCGCCGCCGGCCGCCCCGGCGAACGGCGGGCCCGCGCCGCCCTGGCCCGCCAGGCCGCCGACCACCGGGTCTTCGAGCAGGCCGTCGAGGTGCGCAGCCAGCGGCTGCACGCCCCCTTCCTGGACAACCAGGTGGTGCTCGCCTGCCGCGCGCTGCCCGACACCCTCCGGGTCCAGCCCGACGCCCGGGCGTCCGTCCTGCGCTCGGTCCTGGCCGGCGCCGGCGTACGGGACCTGCCGCCCGGCTGGGGCGCCGCCGCCCAGCACCCCCACACCGCCGCCGCCCGCGCCGGCCTGCGCGCCGCGGTCGGCGAACTGCTCCGGCTCTTCGACGCACCGCTGCTCGCGGACGCCGGGCTGATCGAGGCCCGGGTGGTCCGCAGCGCGCTCCGGGCGGCGGCCGACGGCGCCCCGCTCCCCCTGGACGGCCTGGCCGAACTGGCCGCCACGGAACTGTGGTTGCGCCGACTGCTGGCCCGCCGCGGCTCATGCTGGACGGGCGCGGAGGCACCCCGCCAACGGGCGCTCGCCGGGGGCGTCCCCCGCGCACGCCTCACCTGAACCGCCCCGGCACCCGGCCCCGCCACCCCAGGACGCCCCCTTCCCACCGACCGCCCCACCCCACCGTCCCCCGAGGGCGGACATCCGGCGTACACCCACTCCCTGGTGCGCCCGGCAGAACGGCGCGGACCTCCGGCGCACGGCGGGCTTGCGCGCCGGGGGAGAGCCCAACCCGCGGGCGACCGCGACGCACACCGACCGCGACGCACACCGACGACCGCCCCCGGCGGCTCCCCTGGCGATTCCGTCATGGCTGCCCTGCCTGGCGCCTCCCGAGGGCCCGTTACGGCCCGGTGGATCCGCTCACCGCGTCTGAGTGGGCAGCTACGGCCAGTTGGATCCGCCCACGTCCCGGCGGGCCGCTACGGCCGGTGGGCTCATTGCGTCCCGTTGGGCTCTCAATGTCTTGGTGGACCACTGACAGGAGGGGCCGGGGGCGGAGGGGTGGGTTGTCGGGCTTCGCTTCCGGAGGGGCTATAAGAGAGCGAAGGCGGAGCGTAAAGCGCAGCAGTCCGACAACCCACCCCTCCGTCCCCGGCCCCGGCACCACAGACGAACGGGGGGCCTGGCGACCAGAGCACCGACGAACAGGGCCCCCGACGCAGCCCCCACCCCTCACCGACAGCTGATCCGCGCCCCCGCCCAGTCCCCCAGCGCCACCAGATCCCCCGCCCCCCGCGGCTCGACCACCAGACGCAGCGTCTTCCGGCCCGCCAACGGGACATGCACCGGCACCGCCGCCTCCCCGCCGTGCACGACCGCCGACCGCCACAGCCGCACCCCGTCCGCGTACACCGAGAAGCGCAGCGCCCCCGGACCCAGGCCGAGGTCGTCCACGCCGGCCACCGCGTCGTACGCCGTGCACTGCCGGTTGAGGTCGATGACCACCGAGGATGCGGCGTGCACGCTCACCCCGTCGGGGTAGACCGTCCCGCCGATGCTCGGGTGGTGCCGCCGCCACAGCCAGCTGCTGTCGAGCGTACGGACCTCCGGCTCGCTGCCGTCCCCCGCGAAGTCGTAAGCCAGCGCACCCACTTGATAGACCGTCGGCGGCGGCGTCGGGACAGGAGTCGGCGTGGGAACAGGAGCCGGCGTCGTAGAAGGAGAGGGCGTCGGCGCGGGCGTCGGCCCGGGGGTGGCCGAAGGAGTGGGCGTCGGCGGCGCCGAAGTGGGCGCCGGCCCGGGGCCGGCCGGCGTACGGACCGTCTCGGACGGCGCCGGGGTCGGCGTGGGAGTCGGAGTCGGCGTCGGCTCGGGGACCGGCTTGGCACCCGGCGCGCCGACCGGCGGCCGAGGGGTGTGCGACGGCGCCGGGGCGGGCACGGCCGACGGCCGCGGCTGCGCCCGCGGGTGCGGCGCCGACTCCGGCGACCCGGCCAGCGCGAACGCCAGCGCCGCGCCCGCCGCGACCACCAGCCCCGCCCCGATGCCGATCTTCACCGGCGCGGCCAGCCCCTCACCCGCGGCCGCCCCGCCGGCGCCGCCCGAGGCCCCGGAACCGGACCCCGAGGCGGCGGCCGCCCCGGCCCCGGCCGCCGCCCCCGCGCCGGCGGCTCCGGCCACCGCGGCGGCGCCCTTGACGGCGTACCCCGCCGCGAACCAGCCGACGACCGCGACCGGCAGCAGCGCCCCGATCCGCTCGTTGACGTCCGCGACCTCCAGCGCCGCGCTCCGGCACCGCGCGCACTCCTCCAGATGCTTGCGCAGCCCCCGCTCGGCCCGCATCCGCAGCCCGCCCCGGGCGTACGCGCCGAGCCGGTCGGCGTACCGCGCGCAGTCGCCGCCCGCGGTCAGCGACTGGCTCACATGCGCCTGCAGATACGCCTGCTTGAGCCCTTCCCTGGCGCGGTGTGCCAGCACGGCGGTGGCGTTGGCGGTCAGCCCGAGCAGCGGCGCGACCTCGCTCGGCGACTCGTCCTCGACGGTGGTGTGCCACAGCACCGTCTGATAGCGCTCCGGCAGGCTGCGGAACGCCTGTACCGCCATGGTCTGCTCGGCCTCGTGCATCGCCCGCACGTCCGCGCCCGGATCCGTGGTGTCGGCGGCCGGCGACGCACCGGCCGCCGACACCGCGAACACCGCGAAGTCCTCGACCAGTTGCTCCCGCCGGGCCGTCCGCGCCCAGTGCGCGGCGACCCGCCGGACGGTCGTCAGCAGATAGGCGCGCACCGCCGCGTCCGGCCCCGCCCCGCCGCGCACCGCCTGAAGGGTCCGCGCGAAGACTTCGCCGGTCAGGTCCTCGGCGGTGTGGGCGTCCCGGCAGCAGCCGCGCGCGTACCGGCGCACCGCCTCGGCATGCCGGCGGTACAGCTCCTCGTAGGCGCTGACGTCCCCGGCCCGCAACGCGGCGAGGAGCGCGGCGTCGGACGGCGGCAGCCCCGCGCCCCGCTCACCGTCCGCCCCGTCCACCGGCGCGTCGGAGGGCCGCTCCCGCCGCGGGGAGCGGCTGCGCTGCGCCGGCACACTGGGCCCGGTCTCCTCCGTGCCGTCGCCCGGGGGCACCGCATCCGGCGGCCCGGCCTGGCCCGGCAGCCGGTCCGACGGCCGTTCCGCGCTCTCGTCGCGCCGCTCGTCCCGCCCGTCAACACCCATCGCCCAGGCCCCCGAAGCCGCCGTCGCACCGCACCACCGCGCAAGCGTGCCACACCCGCCGCCCGGGCTTCAGGGCTCGGGCGGGGCAACCACTCATCCGGGGCGACCGCACTGGCGTTCACCCGTACGGAACGGCCGCCCGCGACCGGCACCCCCAGAGGCCGCCGCCCCATCGGGAGGCCCCGCACCCGGGACTCCCCGACGCGCGCACCGGCTCCGCGACGGAAGTGCCCCGTCCGGCACACCCGTCGCGGAGCCGGTCGCCGCAGCTCACCGGGCGGGACGCGAGCGCAGCCCCTCCAGCAGGATCTCCAGCAGCCGAGCGGACGCCGCCTGCTGCTGCCCCGGATCGGGCAGCGCGGGCGCGCCCGTGGCGATGACCAGCAGTACATCGGAGACCGTGACATCGGCCCGCAGCGCACCCGCCGCCCGGGCCCGCTCCACCAGCCGCCCGACGACGTCCAGCAGCGCCTGCCCGCCGGGCGTCTCCTCGGACTCCGCGCCCGCCCGCGGCGCATCCGCCTCACCGGGCGCCACCCGCTGCAACGGCACCCGGGCCTCGGTGCCGCCCTCCGGCAGCCGCGGCTCGCCCGCGCCGCCCGGCGCCCGCTCCCCGCCCGCGTCCACCCGCAGGATGCCCGGCGGCAGCAGCCGCCCGGCCCCCGAGGCGACCGACGTCCGCAGGAAGCGCGCCAGCGCCGACCACGGGTCGTCCTCCTGGCCCAGCGCGGCCCGCGCCTGCTCCGTCAGCCGGGAGGTCTCCTCCTCGGCTATCCGCCGGACCAGCACGTCCTTGCTCGGGAAACGGCGGTAGACCGTCCCCACTCCGACCCGGGCGCGCCGCGCCACGTCCTCCATCGGCGCGCCGTACCCCAGCTCGCCGAAGACCTCACGGGCCGCCCGCAGCACATGCTCCAGATTGCGCTGGGCGTCCACCCGCAGCGGCGTGCTCCGGCCGTTGGCGCCGGTCGTCGCGCCCGTTCCGTTGCCGCCGGCGCCGTTGGCACCGTCGGAGGCAGTGGTCACCGCGACCGCCGCCGGCCATTGAGAGCCCTGAATGTGCATAAGTGATCCCCCGGTAATGACGTCTCCCCCCGGAGACTCCCCGCCCTGACGGTCGGGGCCACCCGACGAGAGGGTGCACCCCAACGACATACGAACATAGTTGAGCCCGCGTCAAGATTGAAGGGGGCGCTCCGCACCCCGTGCCCCCCGATCGGCCCAATGGACCCGATCCGTCCTGCTCGCCCGTCCTCCCACTCCGCGCCAATCTCCGCCTGACCAGCGTACTTCGCACCGCTCGGCCGGAATGTCCGGCTCCACACCCCCGCCCGCCGCGGACATACTTTTCGCCCCGCCTGTGGACAAAGACGCCCCGGCAGTGCGTCATGGAACAGTGCTGTGCGCGCCGGGGGCACAGCACCCGACGGTGGCCGCGCCGCCCGCCCGGCCGCCCGCTCGGTGGCGCCCCGGCCTGGTCGACACCGCGAGGAGAACCTCTGTGAAGACTGTGTCCTCGGAGTACTCGGACGCCGTGGCGCGCATCCTGGTCGTCGGCGGCGGCTACGTGGGGATGTACACCGCCCTGCGGCTGCAGCGGACGCTCCGGCAGGAGCTGCGGCAGGGCACGGTCGAGATCGTCGTCGTCGACCCCGAGCCGTACATGACCTACCAGCCGTTCCTGCCGGAGGCCGCCGCCGGTGCCATCTCCCCGCGCCATGTCGTCGTCCCGCTGCGCCGCGTCCTGCCGCACTGCACCGTCGTCATCGGCGAGGTCACCGCCATCGACCACGACAAGCGCCGGGCCACCGTCTCCACCCTGGCCGCCGAGCAGGCCGGCGCCGCCGCCCTCACCGTCGCCTACGACGAACTGGTCCTCGCGCCCGGATCGGTCTCCCGCACCCTCCCCGTCCCCGGACTGGCCGACGTCGGCATCGGCTTCAAGACCGTCGAGGAGGCCATCGGACTGCGCAACCACGTCCTCGAACAGCTCGACATCGCCTCCTCCACCCGCGACCCCGAGATCCGCGACGCGGCGCTGACCTTCGTCTTCGTCGGCGGCGGCTTCGCCGGCGTGGAGGCCCTGGCCGAGCTGGAGGACATGGCCCGCTACGCCGCCCGCTACTACCACAACGTCCGCCCCGAGGACATGAAGTGGATGCTGGTCGAGGCGACCGGCCGGATCCTGCCCGAGGTCGGCCCCGACATGGGCCGCTACACCGTCCGCGAGCTGCGCGCCCGCAACATCGACGTCCGGCTGGAGACCCGCCTGGAGTCCTGCGAGAAGCGCGTCGTCCGGCTCAGCGACGGCTCCCGCTTCCCCACCAGGACGGTGGTGTGGACCGCCGGCGTCAAACCGCACCCCCTCGTGGCCGCGAGCGGGCTCCCCCTGACCGACCGCGGCCGGCTCAAGTGCACCGCCGCGCTCCAGGTGGACGGCGTGGCACACGCGTGGTCGGCTGGCGACGCCGCGGCCGTCCCCGACCTCACGGCCCCGCCGCCCGCCACCCCCGACGCCCCCCGCGCCACCTGCGCCCCCAACGCCCAGCACGCCGTCCGCCAGGCCAGGGTGCTCGCCGGAAACCTCACCGCCGCCCTGCGCGGCGGCGAGATCCGCAACTACGAGCACGCCTACGCCGGTTCGGTGGCCTCGCTCGGCCTGCACAAGGGCGTCGCCCACGTCTACGGCCGCAAACTCAAGGGCTACCCGGCGTGGTTCATGCACCGCGCCTACCACCTCAGCCGGGTGCCCACCTTCAACCGCAAGGCCCGGATCCTCGCCGAATGGACCCTCGCCGGGCTCTTCAAACGCGAGATCGTCTCTCTCGGCTCGCTGGAGAACCCGCGCGCCGAATTCGAACTCGCCGCGGGCACCGGCCGGCACAACGAAACCAGCTGACCGGCCGCCCCACCAGGGACGTTGACCACCCACCCGGCCGCCGCACGACGGCCGCCCGCGCACCGCGCACTACGCCCCGGCGCCCGGCGTCTGACGGAAGACCGTCCGGTCGGCCACACTGGACGTGTGACCATGGGTGGGCTCGTATCTGCGAAGAGTGACAATCGCGAGGATTCAGGACGTTTGCTGCATTCCGCCAGAGGGTGCCGACCGTGCGCCCCGCTCCGCCCCGGGGCCTGCCCCCACACCGACGGCCCGACCCCGCGCGACGACGCGAAGTAAGAGGTACCCCTCCGTGATCTTCACGCGCTGGAGCGCCAAGTTCCCCGGCACGCAGCGGCGCACCGCCGCCCGCTCCGACCACGCCGCCACCCCGCCCGCGGGACCCACGCCGCACCCCGCCGCGCCCGCGGCCGCCGACGATGCGCCCGCCGCCGTCCCCGCCGCCCGCGCCGAGGACCCCACCGGCGAGGACACCCCGCCGCCCGCCGCGCCTCCCACCGTCGACGCGCTCTCCGTCCACGACATCCTCGGCACCATCCCCGCCCTGGTCGCCGTCGTCTACGGCCCCGAGCACCGCATCGCCTACGTCAACAGCGCCTACGCCGGCGTCTTCGGCCCCCGCCCGGCCGGCCGCACCGCCCGCGAGGCCCTCCCCGAACTCGGCGAACTGGGCCTGCTGCCCCTCATGGACCAGGTCCTGCGCAGCGGAAAACCACGCACCGTCAAGTCCCGCAAGGTCCCGGCCGGCGCCGGCGGCGACCGCACCCGCGACGGCTACTACACCTTCACCTGCACCCCCATCGAGGTCGCCGCCAGCGGCCCGGCGCCCGACCCCGAGGTCGCCTGCGTCGCCCCGCACAAGGGCGTCCTGGTCTTCGGCGCCGAGGTCACCGACCAGATCGAGTCCGCCGAACGGCTGCGCGCCAGCGAAGCCCGCCAGCGCGCCGCCGCGGTCACCCTCCAGCGCTCCCTCCTGCCCCAGGAACTGGAGCAGCCCGACGACCTGCGCGTCGCCGCCACCTACCAGCCCGGCGGCACCGACGCAGCGGTCGGCGGCGACTGGTACGACGTCATCACCCTCGGCGCCGGCCGCACTGCCTTGGTCATCGGGGACGTCATGGGCCGCGGGGTGCGCGCCGCCGCCGTCATGGGCCAGCTCCGCACCGCCGTCCGCGCCTACGCCCGCCTCGACCTCCCGCCCCACGAGGTCCTCCAGCTCCTGGACGGCCTGGCCGCCGAGATCGACGCCAGCCAGATCGCCACCTGCGTCTACGCCGTCCACGACCCCAACGAGGGCCGCCTGGTCTACGCCTCGGCCGGCCATCTGCCGATGCTCGTCCGCGACGCCGACGGCACCGTCCGCCGGGCCGCCGAACCCACCGGCCCGCCGCTCGGCACCGGCGGCTGGCTGCACACCTCCGGCTCCGTCCCGCTCAGCCCCGGCAGCAGCGCCGTCCTCTACACCGACGGCCTCGTCGAACGCCGCGACAAGGACATCGACGACGGCGTCGCCGCTCTGGAACGCGCCTTCGCCGGCGCCACCGGCACCCCCGACATCGTCTGCGACCGGCTGCTGCGCTCCCTGGGCATCACCGCCGCCCACGACGACGACGTCGCCATCCTCGTCATCCAGAACCCGGTCCGCACCGGGCACGACGCCGAGCTGTTCCACAACGCCGCCCTCGAACTCCACGGCGGCACCGAGGCGGCACCCCGCGCCCGCGCCTTCGCCTCCGGCGTCCTTGCCTCCTGGCGCTTCTCCCCGGAACTCCACGACCTCGGGGTCCTGGCCGCCAGCGAACTCGTCGCCAACTCCCTCCAGCACGGCACCCCGCCGATGCGCCTACGGCTGCGCCGCACCGACCGCCGCCTGATCATCGAGGTCACCGACGGCGACGACCACCTGCCCCGCCGCCGGCGGGCCGAGCCCGTCGACGAGACCGGCCGCGGCATCTCGATCGTCGCGACCATCGCCTCGTCCTGGGGCTCCCGCCGCACCCCCGGCGGAGGCAAGGCCGTCTGGTGCGAATTCGCCCTGCCCAGGGGCTGACCCGGGGCGACGCGCCGAGACCCGGCCACGGACCGGGCCCGTCCGCCGTCCCACGACCGGTACGGGCCGACCAGTACGGTGCCGCGCCACCGGCGGGCGCCGCACCGGCCCGCACCTCACACGGCCGCGGGTATCGGTTCGGCCTCCACCCGCTGCGCGGGCACGGCGACCGCCCGGTGCGGCTGGTCCTGGGCCGGGCCGAGCATCCGCCCCAGCCGCAGCGCCAGCACCGTGATCCCCACCGCGCACGCCACGAGCATCGCGATGTACGCGGCATACATCCCGTGCCCGACCATCAGCGCCCCCACGGCCGGCCCGACCGCCAGCGCCAACTGCTTGACCAGCGCGAACGCCGAGTTGTACTGGCCTATCAGCGAGGCCGGCGCCAGATCCGCCACCAGCGGCGCCACCGTCGGCGACAGCAGCGACTCCCCGATGCCGAACAGCGCATACGTGGAGACCAGCAGCACGGTCGCCACCATCTGACTCCCGTGCACCAGCCCGGACAGCCCGGCGGCGATCCACGCCACCGTCCAGACCATGCCCACCAGCGCCATCACCCGGCTCCGGCGCCGCCGCTCGACCAGCTTCAGCACCACGAACTGCGCCGCCACGATCGCCGCGGTGTTGGCCGCCAGCGCGATCCCCAGCGTGGCCGGCTCGATCCGGGTGACCTCCGTGGCATACGCCGCCAGCCCCGACTCGAACTGCCCGTAGCAGGCGAAGAACATCACGAAGCCCAGCAGGCACAGCCACATCATCCGCCGGTCGCCGAACAGCGCCCGCCAGGCACCCCTGGCCCGCTCCTCGGTCGGCACCGCGTCCTCGACCTTCGGCGCCCGCGGCAGCCGCACGGTCGCGATCGCCGCCCCCAGCACCAGGAACATCACGGCCTCGATGGCGAACAGCCGCACAAAGCTCGACGCGTGCGCCTCGTCGACCAGCTGACCACCGACCAGGCCGCCTATGCCCAGACCCAGGTTGTTCAGGAAGAACTGCGTGGCGAACGCCCGCGAGCGGGTCACCGTCGTCGAGCACCACACGATCATCGTGGCCAGCGCCGGCTGGATCACCGCGATACCGGCCCCCAGCGCCACCGCCGACGCGACGACCATCGGCTCGGTCTCCGACAGCCCGATCCCCAGCGACCCGACGGCCGCCGCGACCGTACCGACGACGGCCACCGGCAGAGGCCCCCGCCGGTCGATGGCCCGCCCCGTCAGCGGCAGCACGACCAGCGCGGAGATCGCCAGCATCGCCAGCACCACACCAGCCGTACTCGCACCGAGATGCCGCACGTTCGCCACGTAGACGTACAGATACGGCACGGTGAAGCCGTTGCCGAACGCGCTCAGCGCGTTCCCCAGCTGGATCCGGCGCAGCGCGGCGCCCATCGCGGTGGTCACACTCACCTACCTAGGTCAGGTCATGAAGACGGATACGAGTCGGAACCCGAGCCGAGCCAAGCCAAGGCGGCGTCCACGACGCCCGGACGTCCGAGACCGGACAGTCACACCCTCAAGACTTCGACCCTAAAGTTCGAAGCTAAAGACTACATGACGAAGAACTTCAACGCCAATGACTTTCGTGTCATACTGCGCCGCATGTCAGAGCCCTCAGATGCGGCCACCGGCGGCACCGAGCCGAGCCTCGAGGAACAGATCGCGGCCTACCAGCGCGAGTTCCAGGACCTCGACCCCCAGGTGGAGCAGGTCGTCTCCGCACTCCAGCGCCTGAACCGGAGGATGAACGTCGCCTACGGACGGCAGACCGCCACCCTCGGCATCAGCAACGCCGAATGGGAGGTCCTCAAGGCCCTCGTCGTCTCCGGCGCGCCCTACCGCATGGGCCCCGGCGAACTCGCCAAGCGCCTCGGCCTCACGCCGGCCGCCATGACCCACCGCATCGACCGACTGGCGAACGAGGGCCTGGTCACCCGCGAGCGCGACGAGGCCAACCGCGTCCGCGTCATCGTCGAGCTGACCCACGAGGGTCGCGAGAAGTGGACGGAGGCGATGCGCATGGCGACGGTCTTCGAGGAGGATCTCCTCCAGGACCTCTCCGGCGAGGAACGCCGCATCCTCGGCGACGCGTTGACCCGCCTGCTGCGCCGGGTCGAGGACACCCAGCCGGACGCCGACGGCCGCCTGAGCGACCTCGACTGACCCCGGTTTGACACGCCCCTTCCCGATCCGTAGTGTTCTCCGAGTTGCCAACGAGCCGGAACGGTTCTGCGGCAGCCATTCCGCCGCTTCGCGGCAACTCACTACTGCACGGCCCCTCAACGGGACTGAATTCCGCATGCCGAAATTCGTTCCGGACACCTGATTAGGCGTCACCGAGGAATTCCGCTAAAGTAGTGAACACCCCGCCGACAGGGGAATCGGATCGAAATTCGAACCGCCCGCAACTCACCGAGAAGCGGACCGGAACGGAAAGAAGATCTGATAAAGTCGGAAAGGCCGGAAAGCGAAAGCGAAACGGCCGACCCCGCTCCAGCAGGGGGCCAGAGACGGAAACGGATCTGGTAAGGTTGGAACCGCGAGAAAGCCGAAAGGCCGGATCGCACCGGCGAAAATCAGAGCCGAAAGGATCTGATAGAGTCGGAGACGCAAGACCGAAGGGAAGCGCCCGGAGGAAGCCCGCGAGGGCAGGCCGAAGGAAGCGTCCGTTCCTTGAGAACTCAACAGCGTGCCAAAAGTCAACGCCAGATATGTTGATACCCCGTCTCCAACATCACGTTGGGACGAGGTTCCTTTGAAAGACCTTCCGACCTGTTCGGGAGGCACACACAGCGAGGACGCTGTGAACCGTGGGGATTATTCCTCCCCACGGTTCCGCTCAACGCGAGTGTTTTTGCCGGATTACCGGTAAGCATTCACGGAGAGTTTGATCCTGGCTCAGGACGAACGCTGGCGGCGTGCTTAACACATGCAAGTCGAACGATGAACCGGCTTCGGTCGGGGATTAGTGGCGAACGGGTGAGTAACACGTGGGCAATCTGCCCTTCACTCTGGGACAAGCCCTGGAAACGGGGTCTAATACCGGATATGACGCGCGACCGCATGGTCTGTGCGTGGAAAGCTCCGGCGGTGAAGGATGAGCCCGCGGCCTATCAGCTTGTTGGTGAGGTAATGGCTCACCAAGGCGACGACGGGTAGCCGGCCTGAGAGGGCGACCGGCCACACTGGGACTGAGACACGGCCCAGACTCCTACGGGAGGCAGCAGTGGGGAATATTGCACAATGGGCGAAAGCCTGATGCAGCGACGCCGCGTGAGGGATGACGGCCTTCGGGTTGTAAACCTCTTTCAGCAGGGAAGAAGCGCAAGTGACGGTACCTGCAGAAGAAGCGCCGGCTAACTACGTGCCAGCAGCCGCGGTAATACGTAGGGCGCGAGCGTTGTCCGGAATTATTGGGCGTAAAGAGCTCGTAGGCGGCTTGTCGCGTCGGATGTGAAAGCCCGGGGCTTAACCCCGGGTCTGCATTCGATACGGGCAGGCTAGAGTTCGGTAGGGGAGATCGGAATTCCTGGTGTAGCGGTGAAATGCGCAGATATCAGGAGGAACACCGGTGGCGAAGGCGGATCTCTGGGCCGATACTGACGCTGAGGAGCGAAAGCGTGGGGAGCGAACAGGATTAGATACCCTGGTAGTCCACGCCGTAAACGTTGGGAACTAGGTGTGGGCGACATTCCACGTCGTCCGTGCCGCAGCTAACGCATTAAGTTCCCCGCCTGGGGAGTACGGCCGCAAGGCTAAAACTCAAAGGAATTGACGGGGGCCCGCACAAGCAGCGGAGCATGTGGCTTAATTCGACGCAACGCGAAGAACCTTACCAAGGCTTGACATACACCGGAAACGTCTGGAGACAGGCGCCCCCTTGTGGTCGGTGTACAGGTGGTGCATGGCTGTCGTCAGCTCGTGTCGTGAGATGTTGGGTTAAGTCCCGCAACGAGCGCAACCCTTGTTCTGTGTTGCCAGCATGCCTTTCGGGGTGATGGGGACTCACAGGAGACTGCGGGGTCAACTCGGAGGAAGGTGGGGACGACGTCAAGTCATCATGCCCCTTATGTCTTGGGCTGCACACGTGCTACAATGGCCGGTACAATGAGCTGCGATACCGCGAGGTGGAGCGAATCTCAAAAAGCCGGTCTCAGTTCGGATTGGGGTCTGCAACTCGACCCCATGAAGTCGGAGTTGCTAGTAATCGCAGATCAGCATTGCTGCGGTGAATACGTTCCCGGGCCTTGTACACACCGCCCGTCACGTCACGAAAGTCGGTAACACCCGAAGCCGGTGGCCCAACCCCTTGTGGGAGGGAATCGTCGAAGGTGGGACTGGCGATTGGGACGAAGTCGTAACAAGGTAGCCGTACCGGAAGGTGCGGCTGGATCACCTCCTTTCTAAGGAGCACTTCTTACTCGGACTTGGTTCGGGTCAGAGGCCAGTACATCAGCGAGTGTCTGATGCTGGTTGCTCATGGGTGGAACGTTGACTACTCGGCACGAGGTACGGACTACGGTCTGAACCTTCGCGATGCCGGCCCCGGTGAAGATCCACGTTGGTGGGTTGTGACGGGTGGCTGGTCGTTGCTTGAGAACTGCACAGTGGACGCGAGCATCTGTGGCCAAGTTTTTAAGGGCGCACGGTGGATGCCTTGGCACCAGGAACCGATGAAGGACGTGGGAGGCCGCGATAGGCCCCGGGGAGCTGTCAACCGAGCTTTGATCCGGGGGTGTCCGAATGGGGAAACCCGGCAGTCGTCATGGGCTGTCACCCGCTGCTGAACACATAGGCAGTGTGGAGGGAACGCGGGGAAGTGAAACATCTCAGTACCCGCAGGAAGAGAAAACAACCGTGATTCCGGGAGTAGTGGCGAGCGAAACTGGATGAGGCCAAACCGTATTGGTGTGATACCCGGCAGGGGTTGCCAGTGCGGGGTTGTGGGATCTCTTTTCTGCAGTCTGCCGGCTGTGGGACGAGTCAGAAACCGTTGATGTAGGCGAAGGACATGCGAAAGGTCCGGCGTAGAGGGTAAGACCCCCGTAGCTGAAACGTCAGCGGCTCGTTTGAGAGACACCCAAGTAGCACGGGGCCCGAGAAATCCCGTGTGAATCTGGCGGGACCACCCGTTAAGCCTAAATATTCCCTGGTGACCGATAGCGGATAGTACCGTGAGGGAATGGTGAAAAGTACCGCGGGAGCGGAGTGAAATAGTACCTGAAACCGTGTGCCTACAAGCCGTGGGAGCGTCGCGCAAGGATTTGTCCTTGCGTCGTGACTGCGTGCCTTTTGAAGAATGAGCCTGCGAGTTAGCGGTGTGTAGCGAGGTTAACCCGTGTGGGGAAGCCGTAGCGAAAGCGAGTCCGAAGAGGGCGGTTTGAGTTGCACGCTCTAGACCCGAAGCGGAGTGATCTAGCCATGGGCAGGTTGAAGCGGAGGTAAGACTTCGTGGAGGACCGAACCCACCAGGGTTGAAAACCTGGGGGATGACCTGTGGTTAGGGGTGAAAGGCCAATCAAACTCCGTGATAGCTGGTTCTCCCCGAAATGCATTTAGGTGCAGCGTCGTGTGTTTCTTGCCGGAGGTAGAGCACTGGATAGGCGATGGGCCCTACCGGGTTACTGACCTTAGCCAAACTCCGAATGCCGGTAAGTGAGAGCGCGGCAGTGAGACTGTGGGGGATAAGCTCCATGGTCGAGAGGGAAACAGCCCAGAGCATCGACTAAGGCCCCTAAGCGTGTGCTAAGTGGGAAAGGATGTGGAGTCGCAGAGACAACCAGGAGGTTGGCTTAGAAGCAGCCATCCTTGAAAGAGTGCGTAATAGCTCACTGGTCAAGTGATTCCGCGCCGACAATGTAGCGGGGCTCAAGTACACCGCCGAAGTCGTGTCATTGCAGCATTACTCCTAACGGAGGCTGTGATGGGTAGGGGAGCGTCGTGTGCCGGGTGAAGCAGCCGTGGAAGCGAGTTGTGGACGGTTCACGAGTGAGAATGCAGGCATGAGTAGCGATACAAGAGTGGGAAACTCTTGCGCCGATTGACTAAGGGTTCCTGGGTCAAGCTGATCTGCCCAGGGTAAGTCGGGACCTAAGGCGAGGCCGACAGGCGTAGTCGATGGACAACCGGTTGATATTCCGGTACCCGCTTTGAAGCGCCCAGTACTGAATCAGGCGATGCTAAGTCCGTGAAGCCGCCCTGGAGCCTTCGGGCAAAGGGGAGTGGTGGAGCCGACGGACCAGACTTGTAGTAGGTAAGCGATGGGGTGACGCAGGAAGGTAGTCCAGCCCGGGCGGTGGTTGTCCCGGGGTAAGGGTGTAGGCCGTGTGGTAGGCAAATCCGTCACACGTTGAGGCTGAGACCTGATGCCGAGCCGATTGTGGTGAAGTGGATGATCCTATGCTGTCGAGAAAAGCCTCTAGTGAGTTTCAAGGCGGCCCGTACCCTAAACCGACTCAGGTGGTCAGGTAGAGAATACCGAGGCGTTCGGGTGAACTATGGTTAAGGAACTCGGCAAAATGCCCCCGTAACTTCGGGAGAAGGGGGGCCATTTCCGGTGATCACTCTTGCAGTGTGAGCTGGGGGTGGCCGCAGAGACCAGCGAGAAGCGACTGTTTACTAAAAACACAGGTCCGTGCGAAGCCGTAAGGCGATGTATACGGACTGACGCCTGCCCGGTGCTGGAACGTTAAGGGGACCGGTTAGCTCCATTTCGGTGGGGCGAAGCTGAGAACTTAAGCGCCAGTAAACGGCGGTGGTAACTATAACCATCCTAAGGTAGCGAAATTCCTTGTCGGGTAAGTTCCGACCTGCACGAATGGCGTAACGACTTCTCGACTGTCTCAACCATAGGCCCGGTGAAATTGCATTACGAGTAAAGATGCTCGTTTCGCGCAGCAGGACGGAAAGACCCCGGGACCTTTACTATAGCTTGATATTGGTGTTCGGTTCGGCTTGTGTAGGATAGGTGGGAGACTGTGAAGCGCCAACGCCAGTTGGTGTGGAGTCGTTGTTGAAATACCACTCTGGTCGTGCTGGATGTCTAACCTGGGTCCGTGATCCGGATCAGGGACAGTGTCTGGTGGGTAGTTTAACTGGGGCGGTTGCCTCCTAAAGGGTAACGGAGGCGCCCAAAGGTTCCCTCAGCCTGGTTGGTAATCAGGTGTTGAGTGTAAGTGCACAAGGGAGCTTGACTGTGAGACTGACGGGTCGAGCAGGTACGAAAGTAGGGACTAGTGATCCGGCGGTGGCTTGTGGAAGCGCCGTCGCTCAACGGATAAAAGGTACCCCGGGGATAACAGGCTGATCTTCCCCAAGAGTCCATATCGACGGGATGGTTTGGCACCTCGATGTCGGCTCGTCGCATCCTGGGGCTGGAGTCGGTCCCAAGGGTTGGGCTGTTCGCCCATTAAAGCGGTACGCGAGCTGGGTTTAGAACGTCGTGAGACAGTTCGGTCCCTATCCGCTGTGCGCGTAGGAGTCTTGAGAAGGGCTGTCCCTAGTACGAGAGGACCGGGACGGACGGACCTCTGGTGTGCCAGTTGTTCTGCCAAGGGCATGGCTGGTTGGCTACGTTCGGAAAGGATAACCGCTGAAAGCATCTAAGCGGGAAGCCTGCTTCGAGATGAGGGCTCCCTCCCACTTGATGGGGTAAGGCTCCCAGTAGATGACTGGGTTGATAGGCCAGATATGGAAGACCGGTAACGGTTGGAGTTGACTGGTACTAATAGGCCGAGGGCTTGTCCTCAGTTGCTCGCGTCCACTGTGTTGGTTCTGAAGCCACGAACAGACCAACGGTTGTTCTAAGTTTCATAGTGTTTCGGTGGTTTTAGCGTTAGGGAAACGCCCGGTTACATTCCGAACCCGGAAGCTAAGCCTTTCAGCGCCGATGGTACTGCAGGGGGGACCCTGTGGGAGAGTAGGACGCCGCCGAACAAATTTTGATAAAGCCTCGTTCCCCGAGTTTCGACTCGGGGGGCGAGGCTTTTTTGCGTTGTGCCGCAGGGAAGCCCGGGTAGGTACGCTCGGGAGATGCGCTACGACCTGATCATTTTCGATAACGATGGTGTCCTGGTGGACAGCGAGCCGATCTCCAATGAAATCCTCGCCGGCTATCTCACCGAGCTGGGGCACCCGACCACGTACGAGGAATCGTTGCGGGACTTCATGGGCGGGTCGATGCAGCGTGTGCGCGACCTGGTGCTGGAGAAGTCCGGTCGGGCGCTGCCGGCAGTCTTCGAAGCGGACTTCCATGCGCGGGTGTTCGGCGCGTTCCGGGAGCGGTTGCAGGCGGTGCCGGGCGTGGAGACCGTTCTGGAGAAGCTGGCCGCGGACGGTGTGCCGTACTGCGTCGGGTCGTCGGGGAGCCATGAGCGGATCCGGGTGGCGCTGACGAAGACCGGGCTGTTCGAACGGTTCGGCGAGAACCGCGTGTTCTCGTCGCAGGACGTGGCGCAGGGGAAGCCGGCGCCCGACTTGTTCCTGCACGCGGCGCGGGAGATGGGGGTCGCACCTGGGCGGTGTGCGGTGGTCGAGGACAGCCCGCTGGGTGTGCGGGCGGCGGTGGCCGCGGGGATGGACGTGTACGGGTTCACGGCGATGACGCCGGCGGCGAAGCTGGTGGAGGCCGGGGCCACCGCACTGTTCACGGATATGGCGGAGCTGCCGCAGTTGTTGCACTAGGGGTGGTGGCGGTGCGAGACCGTAGGCGATCGGGCCGGAACTGCTGGTAGCGCAGGCCGAATTGGTTTGCTGATCCATTTACCCATCTGGTGATGGCGTTCGCGTACATCGGGGATGCGACGGTCTCCAACTGGAGCGCGAAGTATCTGAAGGACGTTCTGGGCAGCTCGGAGCAGCTGTCGACTGTTCCGTACAACGCCTACATGGCGGTGACGCTGCTCGGGCGGGCCGTCGGCGACCTCGGGGTGCGGCGCTTCGGGCCGGTCGCGGTGGTGCGGGCCGGGATGGCGGGGTTCGTCCTGCTGGGGCTCGGGCTGTGTGTCGTCGTGCCGCAGACCTTCGCGGCGGCTGGGCGGTACGCCGTCGAGCGACATGGCCCCGGCGCTTCGGATGCGACCGTCACGCGACTGAACATCTTCAACTATGTGGGTTTTCTGGTCGGTTCTCCGTTGGTGGGGGCGATGGGGGACGTCTGGAGCTGTCGCGGAGCGATGCTCGTACCGATGGCGCTGGTCCTGGTGACCTTGGTGTACGCCCGCTCGTTCGGGTCGTCTCCGGCCCGATACGGTGACGACCATGAGCGGCCGCGCACAGCTGATGTGGGACGAGGCAGTAACGGGCTATGACTTCGGGCCGGGGCATCCGATGGACCCCGTCCGGCTCGCCCTGACGATGCGTCTGGTGGAGGCGTTCGAGCTCCACCGCGGGCCGCTGGAGGTGGTGGCCGCCAAGCCGGCCGGCGACTCCACGCTGGGCCTGGTGCACCGGGCGGACTACATCGAGGCGGTCCGGCGGGCGTCCGCGGACCCGGCGTCCGCGGAGCTGGACTACGGGCTGGGTACCGAGGACGACCCGGCGTTCCCGCGGATGCACGAGGCGTCCGCGCTGATCGCCGGGCAGTCGGTGGGCGCCGCGGAGGCCGTCTGGCGCGGGGAGGCGTCGCACGCGGTGAACTTCGCCGGCGGGCTGCACCATGCGATGCCCGGTGGCGCGTCGGGCTTCTGCGTCTACAACGACGCGGCGCTGGCGGTCGCCCGGCTGCTGGAGCTGGGAGCCGAACGGGTGGCGTACGTGGATGTGGACGTGCACCACGGCGACGGCGTCCAGGCGGCGTTCTGGGAGGACCCGCGGGTGCTGACGATCTCGCTGCACGAACATCCGCGGACGCTGTTCCCGCAGACCGGCTGGCCGGAGGAGACCGGCGGCGAGGGCGCGGAGGGCAGCGCGGTGAACGTGGCGCTGCCGGCCGGGACCGGCGACGCGGGCTGGCTGCGGGCCTTCCACGCGGTGGTGCCGGAGCTGCTGGCCGCGTTCCGTCCCCAGGTCCTGGTCACCCAGCACGGCGCCGACACGCATTTCGAGGATCCGCTCGCGCATCTCGCGGTGAGCCTGGACGCGCAGCGGGCGGTGGCCGAGTCCTGCCACGCCCTGGCGCACGAGCACGCGGAGGGGCGCTGGGTCGCGCTCGGGGGCGGCGGGTACGCGGTGGTGGAGGTGGTGCCGCGCAGCTGGACGCATCTGGCGGCGATCGCCGGGCACCGGCCGATCGATCCGACGTCGCGGGTGCCGGAGGAGTGGCGGCACGAAGTGTTCCGCAGGACACGGCAGTTGGCGCCGCAGCGGATGACGGACGGGCGGACGCCGCAGTGGCGGGAGTTCGCCGAGGGAGGCTACGACCCGGCCGACCGGCTCGACCAGGCGGTACTGGCCACCCGGAGGGCGGTGTTCCCGGCGCACGGGCTGCTGCCGTGAGGGGGCGGGGTGCCGTAGGGGGTGGGCGAACAGAACCCGTAGGGGGTGCGAGGGCCCCCTGCGGGGCCACAACGCGGGGCGGGCGGGAGGTATTCCGGGGCGCGGGCGGGAGGGGGCCGGCTCGACCGACGGGCCGACGACCGACGGGGCCGGCACCGGCAGTCGCCTCCCGGTTGCTGGCCCGGATGTGTGACTACTCGTCGGTTGGGGCATCGGGCGGGCGGTCGGCGGGTGAGCATGGGGGTGTGTGGGGCACCGGGGAACTGCGGGCGCATCTGATCGAGGCGGGGCTCGCGGGGACGATCGCGACCACGCGGGAGCAGAGTCTGCGGCGCTACCGGCTCTTCGCGGCGCGTGACCCGCGGGTGCTGCTGGGGCTGGACCCCGAACGGGACTGGTCCTTCGGTGATGTCCTGGGACTGATGGGGCAGAAGTGCGGGGTTTCGGCCGATCCCACGCACACTTCCGGTCTGGATGTGATCGACCCCGACCGGACGATCGCCGCATTGGACGCCTTCGCCGACCGGCTCGCCGCGGTGGCTGGCCGACGGGCGCCGGTGCTGCTCGGCACCGGCCATCCGCACCGGCTGCTGGACTTCTACGCAGCCCTCGCAGACGCCCTCTCGTCGGCCGGCTGCCCCCTCCTCACCTCCGCGTATGGCCACCGTGTCGACATGGCGACCCGGTTCGGCGTACGCACCCGCGTCCTCTGTTACGTACGGGGAGTCGCGCTGATGCGCGAGCCCGGCGTGCGGGGCGCACCTTCCGAGGGGGGCGTGCACACCCATTCTCCGCTGCCGGTGCGGACCGTTCTGGAGGCTGCCGCGAGGTCCGCGGGGCCGCTTCCGGAGCTGGTCGTGGGGGACCATGGATGGGTCTGCGGAGCAGGTCAGCTGGGCATCGAGGCGATCGGGCTGGCCGACGCCGACGACCCGGCGCCGTTCGTCGGACAGGCCGAGGGGCGGCTGTCCGCGGTGGTGCCGCTCGATGATGCCGTGCGGTCCGCTCACTACCGCCCACTGGTGCACTATGTCCTGAATCAGGCAAAGTTGTCCCGATAGGCGGCCGTTAGCTGCTCCTCTTCCCCACTCGCATCACCCGCCCCTAATCTGGGGAGTGAACGCATGGCGACGAAGAGTCACCGGAGGGGAAGCCGGTGCCCGTCTTATGCGGAAGGTGCAGGTGTGTGATGGCTGCGGACCAGAGGCCGTTGAACGAAGTGGTGTTTCTGACAGTGGCGGAGGTTGCCACGGTGATGCGAGTGTCGAAGATGACCGTGTACCGCCTGGTGCACAGCGGTCATCTGCCCGCGATCCGCGTGGGCCGGTCCTTCCGGGTGCCGGAGCAGGCGGTCCACGACTATCTCCGTGAGTCGTATGTGGGGGTGGAGTCGGCCTGACGGGTCGTACGCGCGTCTTCGGCGACCCTCGGATTACGCGGTACGGCCGGCGCCGGGTACCCTGGCCCGATGTAGGTAGTGTGGGCTCGGACGCCCCGCACCGAGTGATACGAAGTGAGCGAGGGTAGTCGTGGGCTCTGTTATCAAGAAGCGGCGCAAGCGGATGGCGAAGAAGAAGCACCGCAAGCTGCTCAAGCGCACCCGTGTCCAGCGTCGTAACAAGAAGTAAGCGACGCGGATCGCGATTTCGCGGCCCCTCACCGCCCCGGCGGTGAGGGGCCGTGGTGCTTTTGTGGGCCGTATGGACGGTGGTCGTACGCAAATGTCGTTATGGGCATCGTGCGGTCATCGTCGTGCAACACCGACCCGATAGCGTGAGCCGCACAGCTCGGCGCAGGTGGCAGCCGCTGCGGGAAGGAGAGCCGATCTTGGGCAACGTCGTGCTCGTCACGGGCGTCGCACGGCAGCTGGGGGGCCGGTTCGTCCGCCGGATCCAGCGCGATCCCGACGTCGACCGGGTGATCGGGGTCGATGCCGTGGTGCCGGAGCACCCGCTCGGCGGGGCCGAATTCCTCAGGGCCGACATCCGGCATCCGGCGATCGCCCGGGTCCTGGCCGAGACGGGGGCCGACACCGTCGTCCACATGGACGTCAACGGCACGCCGCTGGGCAGCCGGGGCGGCCGGTCCAGCACCAGCGTCTACGGCTCCGCGCCGCGCGACCCGGCCGTCTTCACCGAGAACACCCCGCCCAAGTCGCTGCCCAGCGGCGGCTTCGCGAAGGACACCGTCGAGGTCGAGGGGTACGTCCGCGGCTTCGCCCGGCGCCGTCCCGACGTGGCGGTCTGCGTGCTGCGCTTCGCCAACGTCCTCGGACCGTGTGCGGACTCCCCGCTCGCCGAGTACTTCGCGCTGCCCGTCCTGCCCACCGTCCTCGGCTACGACCCGCGGCTGCAGTTCGTCCACGAGGACGACGCGATCGACGTGCTGCGGATCGCCGCCGCCGCGCCGCGCCGCGGCACCCTCAACAGCGGCACGTTCAACATCGCGGGTGACGGTGTCCTGCTCCTCTCGCAGGTCTCCCGGCGCCTGGGACGCCCCACGCTGCCGCTCTTCCTGCCCACCGTGACCTGGGCCGGCACCGTCCTGCGGTCCCTCGGCATCACCGACTTCTCCCCCGAGCAGATCCGGATGCTGACCCACGGCCGGGTCGTCGAGACCACGCAGATGCGCGAGACACTGGGCTTCCACCCCCGGTACACCACGGCGGAGACCTTCGAGGAATTCGCCCGCAGCCGCGGGCCCGGGCTGCTGCCGCCCGAGTCGCTCGCCCGCACCGTCGACCGGCTCGCCGGCGTGCTGTCCGCGCGCCGCGCCCCGAGCCAGTGAGGAGTTCACCCACGATGGCGGACGCCAAGGTCATTCCCTTCGGCGAGGAGCCACGGGCGCGCCGGAAGGCCCGGCGGGCCGCGCGGGCCACCGCGCTGGCGCCCGTCCCGGAGGCCCGCACCGAGCAGGAGCCGGCGCCCGCCCCACGGCCGGCCGCCGGCCGGACCCTGGACGAGCGGATCGCGGGCGGGCTGGCCTTCCTGCGCCGGCGGATCACCGGCGACTACGAGGTCGACGACTTCGGCTACGACAAGGAGCTGACCGACCAGGTCCTGATGTCGCTGCTGCGGCCGCTCTACGACAAGTACTTCCGGGTCGAGGTGAAGGGGATGGAGCACATCCCCGCGGACGGTGGCGCGCTGATCGTCGCCAACCACTCCGGAACGCTCCCGCTGGACGGCCTGATGCTCCAGGTCGCGGTGCACGACAATCACCCGGCCGAGCGCCATCTGCGGTTGCTGGCGGCCGACTTGGTGTTCGTCCTGCCGGTGATGAACGAGCTGGCCCGCAAGGCCGGGCACACGCTGGCCTGCGCGGAGGACGCCCAGCGGCTGCTGGAGCGCGGGGAGATCGTCGGGGTGATGCCGGAGGGCTTCAAGGGCATCGGGAAGCCGTTTGCGGACCGCTACAAGCTCCAGCGCTTCGGGCGGGGCGGCTTCGTCTCCACGGCGCTCAGGGCCGGGGTGCCGATCGTGCCGTGCTCGATCGTGGGCGCGGAGGAGATCTACCCGATGATCGGGAACGCCAAGACCCTGGCGCGGGTGCTGGGGCTGCCGTACTTCCCGGTCACGCCGACCTTCCCGTGGCTGGGGCCGCTGGGCGCGGTGCCGCTGCCGACGAAGTGGACGATCCAGTTCGGCGAGCCCATTCCCACCGACGGCTATCCGGCGGAGGCGGCGGACGATCCGATGCTGATGTTCAACCTGACCGACCAGGTACGGGAGACCATCCAGCACACCCTCTACAAACTGCTCGTGCAGCGGCGCTCGGTGTTCTTCTGAGGGAGTACCGGAAGAACACCGAGCGCCGGGAGGCTGCCGCGCCGGCCGCCGCGGGGCCGCGCGGCACGGGCGGGCCGGCTACTTGGAGAGGTTGTCGCCGTCGATGCCCAGCTCGGGCAGGAGGCCGGGCAGCAGCGGCGGCAGCGTGACATCGGGGCGGCCGCTGCCGTCCTTGCCGTGGCTGCCGGCGTGCGGCGAGGCGCTGCCCTTGCCGGGCGAGCCCAGCAGCCCGCCCGTGCCGCCGCCGAGCAGCCCGCCCTGCTCCTGGGACGGCGAGGCCGAGGGACGCGGGGCGTGCCGGTCCGTGCCGTGGGAGCCGGACGCGGACTCGCTGTCGGCCGGGGACGGGTGGCCGGCGTCGCCGGTGGCGCCCCTGTCGGCGGGGGTGTCGCGGTGGCGGCTGTGGCCGTCCGGGCCCGAGGGGAGCAGCGAGCGCAGCGGTCCGACCTCGTCGTCTATGGCGTCGAAGACCGAACTGACCTCGTCGCGGACGTCGGTGAGCTGCACCGGGAGCCGGTCGCGCAGCTGCGTCCAGCTGGTGCGGTGCGACTTGGCGAAGGAGTTCAGCGCCTGGATGGGGCCGAGGGAGCCGTCGCGTTCGTAGGCCGCGTGCAGCAGGCGGTGGCCCTCGCCCGCATCGTGCCGGACGCCGGCCAGTGCCCGGCGGACCTCGGAGATCGACTCGTGGTCGAGCTGCGCGGAGCGGCCGCGCTCCATCAGGCGACGGGCCTCCATCATGCGGGTGGATGCCTGGTCGAGGTAGAGCCGGCCGCGGTCGGAGTCGTCGCCCGCCATGGTGAGCCGGAGGTCCTCCATGCCGCGCTTGAGGCCGTAGAGGGAGTCGCCGGGCAGGGCGTCGGTGCTGGCCGCGGCGACGCCGGTGAACGCGCCGGCGGCGACGCCGACCGTCAGGCCGCCCGCCGCCAGCCCCTTGGAGAGGCGGGAGTGCGGGCGCAGCCGGCCGAGCGGTTTCCCTGCCCGGTGGCCGCCCCTGGCCTCGCGTTGCCCGGGCACCCGGGTGTCGCCGGACGTGGCGCCTTCGGCGAAGGCGGCCTCCATCGCGGCGATGAGCTGGGCACGCTGGACGGTCTTGACCTCGGTGGCCATCTCCGGCCTCGGGAGCTCCCCGAGGCCGTCGGCGACCGCCAACAGCCGTGCGTCGACCGGCGCTTGAGCCGCGCTGTCGACCTGGTCCTCGGTCGCCGCGCCCCTGAGCTCCTGCTCCTCCAGGGCCTGGGCGAAGGCGTTGGCCCGCCGGTGCACCGAGACATTCGTGATCACGGGCGGCACCTCCTCTCGTCATCCCGCTCGACTCCCCGGACTGGCATCGACTATCCAGACGGGCCGGATGGTTGCACGCCGCTGTCCGTGGCCACTCGAACGAGTGAGACGCAGCGGACATGGCGTGACCGCGTGGAGCCTGCATCCCGGACAACGAGCGGCGCGGCACTCGGGTTACGCACTCACGATGATCTGACCGTTCGGGCATGCGCGGTCACCAAAGGTGAGCGGTTGACGGGGTGTTGGGGAGGGCGGGCGGCGAGCGGCGGCCGTCAGCGGGCGTCTTCGGGGAGGAGCCGCGCCAGGGTGCGGACGGCCCGGTACTGGAGGGTCTTGATGGCGCCCTCGTTCTTGCCCATGACGCGGGCGGTCTCGGCGACCGAGAGGCCCTGGAGGAAGCGCAGGGTGACGCATTCCTGCTGCTGGGGGTTGAGCTTGCGGACCGCCTCCAACAGGGCGGCGTTGGAGAGGGATTCGAGGACCGAGTCCTCGGGACTGCGCTCGACCTCGTTGGCGTCGAGCATCTCTCCGGTGGTGACTTCCAGGCGGAAGCGGGAGGACTTGAAGTGGTCGGCGACGAGGTTGCGGGCGATGGTCACCAGCCAGGCGCCGAAGTCACGGCCCTGCCAGGTGAAGGTGCCGATGCGGCGCAGTGCGCGGAGGAAGGTCTCGCTGGTGAGGTCCTCGGCCGTGGCCCGGCCGCCCACGCGGTAGTAGATGTAGCGGTAGACGGTGTCGGCGTACTGGTCGTAGAGACGGCCGAAGGCGTCGGCCTCGCCGGCCTGGGCGCGTTCGACGAGGTCCATCATGCGACGGCTGTCGCTGTCCGCGGGGCGCCGTGCGGTGGTGGTGCCGGTGCCCGCGCGGCGGCTTCTGCCGGCGGTGGCGGCCTTGCCGACCGCAGCGCTCCCGTCGGCCAGCGCGTAGCAGGGGCCGGTGGGCACGGCTGTGGCGAATGCGGGGACGGCGTACGCGGTGGGGACAAAACTGCGCAGGTGGTCGACGAGCGTCGTACGCAGCGTAGCCAGGCCCGAGGCGTCAACCCCGACGTGTGGGTACACGGGACTCCCAGAGGCAGAGCTTCCATCACGTGCAGTGCGGGACCGTTCACTCGTCGTAGGGACGTGTGGGTTCCGGAATGCGTCTGAGGAGAATAACGCTTCGTACAGGCAGCGCTACACCCAGTTGCTCAAATCATCGATTACTTACGGTCCGTGTCCTGTTGGTGGCGGATCAAGTATCGAATATTGAGCAGGTATTGATCGGAAGGGAGCGCAATCTGCCTGGTTGAAGGGCGTGTTGTGGTTAACCGGCAGGAAAGGGACTGACGGGGCGGCGGTGAGGGTAGGGAGTGCGGTTGGTCCGGCGCCGCGCGCGGTGATCAGGGACGGTCAGCGGCGGCGGCGCTGAAGGGCGGCGGCGGCCGCGGCGCCGCCGGCGAGCGCGCCCACGCCGGCGGCCGCCGGGATGCCGATCCGGACGGCCTTGCGCCCGGTCCGGTAGTCGCGCACCCGCCAGCCGTGCTCCCGGGCGTGCTTGTGCAGCCGGGTGTCGGGGTTGATCGCGTAGGGGTGGCCGACGAGCGAGAGCATCGGGATGTCGTTGGCCGAGTCGCTGTAGGCGGCGCAGTGCGAGAGGTCCAGGCCCTCGGCGGCGGCCAGTGCGCGCACCGCCTCGGCCTTCGCCGGGCCGTGCAGTGGCTCGCCCACCAGCTTGCCGGTGTAGACCCCGCCGACGGACTCGGCGACCGTGCCGAGGGCGCCGGTCAGGCCCAGCCGGCGGGCGATGATCGTCGCGGTCTCGATGGGCGCGGCGGTCACCAGCCAGACCTTCTGGCCGGCGTCGAGGTGAGCCTGGGCCAGCGCGCGGGTGCCGGGCCAGACGCGCTCGGCCATGTACTCGTCGTAGATCTCCTCGCCGATGGCCATGAGCTCGGCGACGCGGTGGCCCTGGACGATGGAGAGGGCGCTGTTGCGGACGTCGGCCATGTGCTCGGGGTTCTCCGAGCCGGCCAGCCGGAAGTAGATCTGCTGCCAGGCGAAGCGGGCCAGGTCGCGCTTGTGGAAGAAGTGCCGCTTGTACAGGCCGCGGCCGAAGTGGAAGAGGGCGGCGCCCTGCATGACGGTGTTGTCGAGGTCGAAGAAGGCCGCCGCGCTGGCGTCGCCGGCGACCGGGAACTCCGGCTCGGCGGGGGCCTCGGCGGGCGGCGCCTCCTGTGAGGACTTCCGGGCGGCCTCGGCCGCGGCCTCGCCGGCCAGCACGCTGCGCGCCGTGGCGGGTCGTCTGCGGCGGGGGAACCACCCGGTGGGGAAGAGTGCCCCGGCGGGGCTCCGGTCGGGGCGGTGAGCGGGCGACGGGCGGGCCATGCGGCTAGCGTAGCCAGTTTGTTCGGTGCAGCTGGTTACGGGCGCGTGTCAGGAAGCACCGGGAAGGCCGACGGCTGCGTGACGGCGCCGCGTTACGGCCAACCGGGGAGGGGTCGGCGGGGCACCGCATACGGGGCCGGTGGGGCTCAGGCGCCCAGTGCGGTGCGCAGGCGCGCGGGGTCGACCCGCCAGAAGTCGTGCTGGGCGCCGTCCACGAGAACGACCGGAATCTGCTCCCAGTACTTGCGGTGCAGCTCGGCGTCCTCGGTGATGTCCTTCTTCTCCCAGGAGGCGCCGGTCTCCGCGCACACCTTCTCGATCACCGCCTGCGCGTCGTCGCAGAGGTGGCAGCCCGGCTTCCCGATGAGGGTGACCGTCCGGTCGGCGGGGTTCTTGCGGGGGGCGCGGCTGAACAAGGGGGCCATGGGGCCATTGTGCCGGTTTCGCGGGGCGCCCGGGTCGGACGGTTCTGCTTACCATCGAGAGGCGGTTCCGCAGGTTTTCCGGGGTGTGGCGGTGAGGAGTGAGAACGTGTGCTCCCGTCGGTGCCGCCGCGAATCGCCGGTGACGTGAGTGAACGGTGTGACCTGGGAGTTGGTTCCGAGAACCCCCGTAAAAGCTGCGTGAGCCCTGTCACTTTGGCCGGACAAACCGGACACCATCTTTGTGCACGCGTTCACAAAGACATAGCCTGCACTGGACGGGGCGGTCGGGTTCCACACGGCCGTCCACAGCCCCGCTCTACCCGCAGGAGCACCGTGGCAACTGGCCGAACTCACCGACCGGCGACCCGAAGCCGAGGCATCCCCGAGGCCACCGTCGCCCGGCTACCGCTGTATCTGCGCGCCCTGACCGCGCTCTCCGAGCGCTCGGTCCCCACGGTGTCCTCCGAGGAGCTCGCGGCCGCGGCCGGCGTGAACTCCGCGAAGCTGCGCAAGGACTTCTCCTACCTCGGCTCCTACGGGACCCGAGGCGTCGGCTACGACGTGGAGTACCTCGTCTACCAGATCTCGCGGGAGCTCGGCCTCACCCAGGACTGGCCCGTCGTGATCGTCGGTATCGGTAACCTCGGCGCCGCGCTCGCCAACTACGGCGGCTTCGCCTCCCGCGGCTTCCGGGTCGCGGCGCTGATCGACGCCGACCCGGCCATGGCGGGCAAGCCGGTCGCCGGCATCCCGGTCCAGCACACCGACGAGCTGGAGCAGATCATCCGGGACAACGGCGTCTCGATCGGCGTCATCGCCACGCCGGCCGGCGCCGCCCAGCAGGTCTGCGACCGCCTGGTCGCCGCCGGTGTCACCTCGATCCTGAACTTCGCGCCGACCGTGCTGACCGTCCCGGACGGGGTGGACGTACGCAAGGTCGACCTCTCCATAGAGCTGCAGATCCTCGCCTTCCACGAGCAGCGCAAGGCGGGCGAGGAGACCGGCCAGCCCGGCCCGGAGAGCGCCGTCCCGCCGGCGGCGCCGGCCCGCTCCGAGGGCGTCGCGACCGACCGCAAGGGACCTGACGGGGACGTGCCCGCCGTGATGCCGGCATGAGCCTCCTCGTTGTCGGACTGAGTCATCGCAGCGCGCCGGTGAGCGTGCTGGAGCGGGCCGCGCTCGCCCCCGAGGGCCGCGGCAAGCTGCTGCAGGACGTGGTGTCGGCCGAGCCGGCCACCGAGTCCGCGGTGCTCTCCACCTGCAACCGCATCGAGCTCTACGCCGACGTGGACAAGTTCCACGCCGGTGTCGCCGAGCTGTCCACCCTCCTGGCCCGCCACAGCGGCGTCGGCCTGGAGGAGCTGACCCCCCATCTCTACGTCCACTACGAGGACCGCGCCGTCCACCACCTCTTCTCGGTGGCCTGCGGCCTGGACTCCATGGTCGTCGGCGAGGGCCAGATCCTCGGCCAGATCAAGGACGCGCTGGCCGTCGCCCAGGACCAGCACACCGCCGGGCGGCTGCTCAACGACCTCTTCCAGCAGGCCCTGCGGGTCGGCAAGCGGGCGCACAGCGAGACCGGGATCGACAAGGCCGGGCAGTCGCTGGTCACCTTCGGCCTGGAGCAGCTGGCCGGCGGCGCGGACGTCGCCGGCTGGGCGCGCGGCAGGCGGGCGCTGGTGATCGGCGCCGGCTCGATGTCGTCGCTGGCCGCCACCACCCTCGTCCGCAACGGCGTCGGTGAACTGGCCGTCGCCAACCGCACGGTGGCCCGCGCCGAGCGGCTCGTACAGATCCTCACGGAACCCGGCGGGCCGGGCGCAGCCGGCGGGCTGACCGCCCGCGCGGTCGCCATGGACGCCGTCGCGGCCGAGCTGGCCCGCGCCGAGATCGTGATCTCCTGTACGGGCGCGGCCGGGCTGCTGCTGACCGGTGAGCAGATCACGGCGGCGCTCGCCGGGCGCGCCGACCGGATGTGGCTGCTCGACCTGGCCATGCCGCGCGACATCGACGCCGCGGCGCACCGGATCGACGGCGCCCGCCTGGTCGACATCGAGTCGCTGGCCGAGGCGTCGGCGACCGGGTCCGACCAGGCGACTGTGGCGGCCGGCCCGATGGCCGCCGACGTCGACAAGGTGCGCTCCATCGTCGCCGACGAGGTCGCCGCGTTCGGCGCCGCCCAGCGGGCCGCGCACATCACGCCCACCGTCGTCGCCCTGCGCACCATGGCCGCGGACGTCGTCAGCAGCGAGATCGCCCGGCTGGAGGGCCGCCTCCCCGACCTCGACGACAAGCAGCGGGCGGAGATCGCCCAGGCCGTCCGCCGGGTCGTCGACAAGCTCCTGCACGCGCCGACGGTGCGGGTCAAGCAGCTCGCCAGCGAGCCCGGCGGCGCCGGATACGCGGACGCCCTGCGGGAGCTCTTCGACCTCGACCCGCAGACGGTCGCCGCCGTCAGCCGGGCCGACCAGCACGACGCAGCACGGGAGCGGGCATGACCGACAGCACGAGGAGCCCCCTGCGCCTGGGCACCCGGCGCAGCAAGCTCGCTATGGCCCAGTCCGGGCAGGTGGCCGAGGCGGTGCACGCGCTGACCGGCCGCCCCGTCGAGCTGGTGGAGATCACCACCTTCGGCGACACCTCCCGGGCCCACCTGGCGCAGATCGGCGGTACCGGCGTCTTCGTCTCCGCGTTGCGCGACGCGCTGCTGGCCGGCGAGATCGACTTCGCCGTCCACTCGCTGAAGGACCTGCCGACCGCGCAGCCCGCCGAGCTGGCCCTGGCGGCCGTGCCGGTGCGCGAGGATCCCCGGGACGCGCTGATCGCGCGGGACGGCCTCACCTTCGAGGAACTCCCCGACGGCGCGCGCATCGGTACCGGCTCGCCCCGGCGGATGGCGCAGCTCAACGCCTGGGCCAGGGCGCTCGGCAGGCGCATCGAGACCGTCCCGGTCCGCGGCAACGTCGACACCCGGATCGGCTTCGTCGAGAACGGCGAGCTGGACGCGGTCGTGCTGGCCGCCGCCGGCCTCACCCGGATCGGCCGGATCGACGAGGCGACGCAACTGCTGTCGCCCGACGTGGTTTTGCCCGCCCCCGGCCAGGGGGCACTGGCGATCGAGTGTGCCGCGGCCAACGCGGAACTCGTCGCCGCGCTCGGCGAGCTCGACGACCCGGTCACCCGGGCCGCCGTGACCGCCGAGCGTTCCCTGCTCGCCGCCCTGGAGGCCGGCTGTTCCGCCCCCGTGGCGGCACTCGCCGACGTGCAGGCCGACGAGCAGGCTGTCAACGAAATGCACCTGCGCGGTGTCGTCGGCACGCTCGACGGCACGACGCTGGTGCAGCTGTCCACCACCGGGCACGTACCTGCCTCTCTTGACGACGAGTCGGTCCCGCTTCGCATGGGCCGGGAACTCGCCGCCGAGATGCTCGCAAAGGGTGCGGCCGGTCTTATGGGGGAGCGAGCACTTTGAACCCCACCGCCCCAAACCACTCCGCCTCCGGTCAGGTCACCTTCCTCGGTGCCGGGCCGGGAGACCCGGGTCTGCTGACGCTGCGCGCCGTGGAGGCGCTGGCCTCCGCGGACGTCCTCGTCGCCGATCCGCAGGTCCTGGACGTCGTGCGTGTGCACGCACGTGCGCAGGTGGACGTTCCGCTGCGGTCGTCAGCTGACGAGGCGTCAAACCCCGGCAGCCCCAGTGGCGTTTCGGCCCTCCGGGACACCGCCAATCTTGTCATGGCGGCCGCCCGCGCGGGCAAGCGGGTCGTCCGTGCGGTGACCGGCGATCCGGGTCTCGACGGCAATGTCGCCGAGGAGATGCTGGCGTGTGCCGCCGAGGGCATCGTCTTCGAGGTCGTGCCCGGCATCGCCGCCGCGGTCGGCGTGCCCGCGTACGCCGGTGTGCCGCTGCGCGACGCCCAGGGCACCGACGTGCGCTTCGTCGACGCCCGCAGCGCCGACGACCGCTGCTGGGCCGAGCTGGGCACCAGCGACGCCACCGCGGTGGTCTCCACCACCCTGGACTCGGTGGCCGCGGCCGCCGGCGAGCTGGTGGCGGCCGGCCGCAAGCCGGACACCCCGATGACCGTCACGGTCGCCGGCACCACCACCCGGCAGCGCACCTGGACGGCCACCCTCGGGAACGTCGCCCAGGTGCTCAAGGCCGCCAAGGTGCTGCCGTCGCCGGACGGCGGGCAGCCGGTCATAGCCGTGGTCGGTGAGCGCGGCGCCACGGCGCAGCGGGACCAGCTCTCGTGGTTCGAGAACAAGCCGCTGTTCGGCTGGCGGGTGCTGGTGCCGCGGACCAAGGAGCAGGCCGCGTCGCTCTCCGACCAGCTGGTCTCGTACGGTGCGGTGCCGCACGAGGTCCCGACCATCGCCGTCGAGCCGCCGCGCACCCCGCAGCAGATGGAGCGCGCGGTCAAGGGCCTGGTCACCGGCCGCTACGAGTGGATCGCCTTCACCTCGGTCAACGCCGTCAAGGCGGTCCGGGAGAAGTTCGAGGAGTACGGGCTGGACGCCCGGGCGTTCGCCGGGATCAAGGTCGCGGCGGTCGGCGAGCAGACCGCCAAGGCGCTGATCGCCTTCGGTGTGAAGCCCGACCTCGTGCCGTCCGGCGAGCAGTCCGCCGCCGGCCTCCTGGAGGACTGGCCGCCCTACGACCCGGTCTTCGACCCGATCGACCGCGTGTTCCTGCCGCGCGCCGACATCGCCACCGAGACCCTGGTCGCCGGGCTGATCGAGCTGGGCTGGGAGGTCGACGACGTCACCGCCTACCGGACCGTGCGGGCCTCGCCGCCGCCGGCCGAGACGCGGGAGGCCATCAAGGGCGGCGGCTTCGACGCGGTGCTCTTCACGTCCTCGTCCACCGTGCGGAACCTCGTCGGCATCGCCGGCAAGCCGCACAACGTGACGGTGATCGCCTGCATCGGCCCGGCCACCGCCAAGACCGCCGAGGAGCACGGGCTGCGGGTCGACGTGATGTCGCCGGAGCCGTCGGTGCACAAGCTGGCCGAGGCGCTGGCGGAGTTCGGCGCGGCGCGACGCGACGCCGCGCTGGAGGCCGGCGACCCGGTGACCCGGCCCAGCGAGCGCCGGCCGGGCTCGCGCCGGCGGGCCCGCAGCTGAGCGGCAGTACGCGAACACGGTGAAGGGCGCCTCTTCTCAGGGGCGTCCTTCCGCCTGTCCGTCGGCCACCCGGCGGCCCGGCCGGCCGACGCCGCGTCGGCAAAGGCGGGTCCGGGGCGGGCGTAGCGTGGACGGCATGACGAAGTACGGAAGCTTCCCGGGGGCGCGGCCGCGCCGGCTGCGCACCACCCCCGCCCTGCGGCGGATGGTCGCGGAGAACCGCCTGCATCCGGCCGACCTCATTCTCCCGGCGTTCGTGCGGGAGGGCATCGCCGAGCCGGTGCCGCTGGCCGCGATGCCCGGCGTCGTCCAGCACACCCGCGACACGCTGCGCAAGGCCGCCGTCGAGGCGGTCGAGGCCGGGGTCGCCGGCATCATGCTCTTCGGCGTCCCCGAGGACGCGCACAAGGACGCGGCCGGCACGGCGGGCACCGACCCGGACGGCATTCTCCAGCTCGCCATCCGGGACGTGCGGGCGGAGGTCGGCGACGACCTCGTCATCATGTCGGACCTGTGCCTGGACGAGTACACCGACCACGGCCACTGCGGCGTCCTGGACTCCGAGGGACGGGTGGACAACGACGCGACGCTGGAGCGCTACGCCGAGATGGCGCAGGTCCAGGCCGACGCCGGTGTCCATGTCGTGGGCCCCAGCGGCATGATGGACGGTCAGGTCGGCGTCGTCCGGGACGCGCTGGACCAGACCGGCCACGAGGACGTCGCGATCCTCGCCTACACCGCGAAGTACTCCTCGGCGTTCTACGGGCCGTTCCGCGAGGCGGTGGGCTCGTCGCTCAAGGGCGACCGCAAGACCTACCAGCAGGACCCCGCCAACCTCCGCGAGTCGCTGCGCGAGCTGGCGCTCGACTTGGAGGAGGGCGCCGACATGGTGATGGTCAAGCCGGCGCTGCCCTACCTGGACGTGCTGGCGAAGATCGCGGACGCGGTGGACGTGCCGGTGGCGGCGTACCAGATCTCCGGTGAGTACGCGATGGTCGAGGCGGCCGCCGAGAAGGGCTGGATCGACCGCGACAAGGCGATCCTGGAGACCCTGACCGGCATCAAGCGGGCGGGCGCGAACATGATCCTCACGTACTGGGCGACGGAGGTCGCGCGGAAGCTGGGCTAGGCGACGCCGCGGCTGCGCCCACGCGTCCCCAGGAGGCGTCAGGCGCAGTCGCGGACCGGATTGTCGTGGGTGATCACGCAGATCACGCGCTCACCTCGCTGCTTGCCGTAGCGCTGGAGGAGCGCCGTGCGGAGCTTGCTCCACTGGTGTCGGGACTCCGTGATGGCCCCCTGCACCGCACGGTCGAAGTTCCCCGCCACTCGGCCGCGCGCCGTCGCAGGAGCGCTCGCCGCGCCGGACACCGGGTCGATGGCCCCCTCGTCCTTGTTGAGGCCGGCGTGCCCTGTCCGCCGGGAACAGACCCCGACGAGGAGCGAGAAGCAACCCGTCGTCAGATTCCGCGGAACCGCCTGTGGCGGGGGAGGCGCGGGCGCGGTGAGGTCGAGCAGCGGCGAGGGCGCGGAGCGGCCCAGACCCGGGGGATTGGCCACACCGACCGGGCGGGACGGGTCGGTGCGATCCGTCCAGTTGCCGTGCGAGTAGAAGTCCTGGACGCCGTGCAGGGCACGGCCGAACCCTTCGATCGCCTCGCACTTGGCCCGGCCGCGCAGGCCGAGCGTGAAGGTGCAGTCTCTCCGCAGGTTCGTCTCGGAGGCCAGGACGCGGCCCCGGGCGTCGAGGGCGCCGCCGGCCGCGGCGACGCCTTGCCCGAACCGCGCTTGCAGGTGGGCGATACAGCCGCGCAGCGCCTCGGTGGCCTGCTGCCGACTCCGCGGATAGCCCTTGGTGTCCAGATAGTCCGCGCCATCGCAGTGCGCGGCGGAATTCAGGACCTCGTCCGAATCCGGCGCACCGACCGCGCCGAACGTCCAACGCTGTCCTGCGAGTTGAGCGAGGGACCGCGGCTCGAAGCAGGAACCGTCCGAGGGGACACCCGGAGCGCAGGCCAGCGCCGCGCGTGTGATCCGCTCATGCTCCGCGTGCTGCCCGAACGCGTTGACCGTGCCGAAGGCGTCCGCGGGTTGGGCCGTCGCCAGCAGCAGGGCCGGCGCGACCACGGCCGTTGCCATGAGGGCAGGCAGCCTGCGCCCCGTCGTGTTCCGCCCCCGCACCTGCCGCCCTCATGGTTCCGTGGTTCCGCGGGCCCGCGCCGGGCCAACTGCCAAGTGTAGACGGCCAGGTCAGGGGCTCGTCGTGCCCGGCGCGGGCCGCGTCCTTACAGCCGCTCGGGCGTCCGGATGCCCAGCAGCGCCATGCCGCGGTGCAGGGTGCGGGCCGTCAGGTCGCACAGGAAGAGGCGGTTCTCCACCTGCTCGGGGGTGTCCGCCTTCAGGACGGGGCACTGGTCGTAGAAGGTCGTGTAGAGCGACGCGAGCTGGTAGAGGTACGCGGCCAGCTTGTGCGGCGCGTACTCGGCCGCGGCCTCCGCGACGGTGTCCCCGAAGGCGTCCAGGTGCAGGCCCAGCGCCCGCTCCGCCGGGGCGAGCGCGAGCTCCGGGTGGGCGGCCGGCTTCGTCTCGCCGGCCTTGCGGAGGATGGACTGGATACGGGCGTAGGCGTACTGGAGGTAGACGGAGGTGTCGCCGTTGAGCGAGACCATCTGGTCCAGGTCGAACTTGTAGTCGCGGCTGGGGGACGTCGACAGGTCCGCGTACTTCACCGCGCCGATGCCGACCTGGGCGGCCCGCTCCTGGATCTCATCCTCGGTGAGGTCCTGTGCCTTCTCCCGCACCACCTCGGCGGCGCGCTGCACCGCCTCGTCGAGCAGGTCCTCCAGCCGGACCGTCTCGCCCTCCCGCGTCTTGAACGGCTTGCCGTCCGCGCCGAGCACCGTGCCGTAGCCCATGTTGTGGGCGGTGACCTCGTCGTTCAGCCAGCCCGCCCGGCGGGCCGTCTCGAAGACCATCCGGAAGTGCAGCGACTGGCGGACGTCGACGACGTAGAGCAGGGTCGTGGCGCCGAGGTCGAAGACGCGGTTGCGGATGGCGGAGAGGTCGCTGGCCGCGTAACCGAAGCCGCCGTCCGCCTTCTGCACGATCAGCGGGACCGGCTTGTCGTCCTTGCCCTTGATGTCGTCGAAGAAGACCACCAGCGCGCCCTCGGAGCGGACGGCGACGCCCGACTCCTCCAGCATCCGGGCCGTCTCGGCCATCATGGCGTTGTACGCGGACTCGCCGACGATCTCCTCGTCGCGGATCTCCATGTCCAGCTTCTCGAAGACCGAGTAGAAGTAGACCTTCGACTCGTCGACGAACCGCTGCCACAGCTCCAGGGTCTGCTCGTCGCCGGACTGCAGGGCGACGACCCGCCTGCGGGCCCGCTCCTTGAACTCCTCGTCGGAGTCGAAGACCGCGCGCGACGCCTTGTAGACGCGGTTGAGGTTCGACATGGCCTGCTCGCCGTCCACGTCGGCCGCCGGGGCGAGCTCGCCCGGGTTCTCGATCAGGTACTGGATGAGCATGCCGAACTGCGTGCCCCAGTCGCCGATGTGGTGGCGGCCGATGGTCTTCTCGCCGGTGAAGTCGAGCATGTTGCGCAGCGCGTCGCCGATCACCGCCGACCGCAGGTGGCCGACGTGCATCTCCTTGGCGACGTTCGGCTGCGCGTAGTCGATGACCGTGGTGCCGGTGGTGGCCGCGTACGGCACGCCGAGCCGGTCGTCGGCGGCGCGCCGGGCGAGCGTGCCGGTGATCGCCGCGTCGGCGACGGTGAGGTTGAGGAAGCCGGGGCCGGAGACCTCGACGTCCTTGAGCAGGCCCTCGGCGGCGATCGCGTCGACGACCTTGCCGGCCAGCTCCCGCGGGTTGCCCTTGAGCTTCTTGGCCAGCGCCAGCAGGCCGTTGGCCTGGAAGTCGGCCCGGTCGCTGCGTCGCAGCAGCGGGTCCGCGGCGCCGGCCTCCGGCAGGGCTGCCGAGAGGGCGTCCGCGACGCGCTGGTTGACCGTAGCTGCGAGGGAGGTGACCGGGGCCATTGAGCTGCCGTTCCGTTGGAGTGGAAAGGGTTTGCCATGAGTATCCCACGGCACTACCACTGAATTTCCGGGCGGCGGGCGTCTGGGACAATGGCTCCGTCAGGCTTCTGCCCGTCCGGACGGTTCCGCCCGCAGCGGGCGGAGGCCGAGCGCGGCGCCGGAGAGCGCGCAGGGGCGCAGCGGGAACATCAGGACGCCAGGACATCAGGACACCAGGAAGAGGAAGGGCCGATCGTGGCTCAGCAGAGCACCGAGACCGACTGGGTCTCCAGGTTCGCGGACGAGGTCGTTGCCGAGGCGGAGCGCCGCGCCCCCGGCAAAGTGACATCAGGTGCGTCCGCACCGGGGACGGGCGTCGTCGTCGCCTCGGGACTGAGCCCGTCCGGCCCGATCCACCTCGGCAACCTCCGCGAGGTGATGACTCCGCACCTGGTCGCGGACGAGATCCGCCGCCGCGGCATCCCGTGCGTGCACATCCTGAGCTGGGACGACTACGACCGGTACCGCAAGGTCCCGGCCGGCATCGACCCGTCCTGGGAGGAGCACATCGGCAAGCCGCTGACCGCCGTGCCCGCCCCGCCCGGCAGCCCGCACGCCAACTGGGCGGACCACTTCCGGGCCGCCATGGAGGAGTCCCTGGCGGAGCTGGGCATCGAGTACCGCGGCATCAGCCAGACCGCCCAGTACACCTCCGGCGCCTACCGCGAGCAGATCCTGCACGCGATGCGGCACCGCAAGGAGATCGACGCCGTCCTGGACCGCTACCGCACCAAGGACAAGGCGACCGGCAAGCCGAAGAAGCAGCAGAAGCCGGTGGACGAAGCGGAGCTGGAGGCGGCCGAGGGTTCCGGCGCGGCCAGCGAGGACGACGGCAGCGCGGGCGGCGCGGGCTACTACCCGTACAAGCCGTACTGCACGGTCTGCAACAAGGACTTCACCAAGGTCATCGCGTACGACGACGAGACGACCGAGATGTCCTACGAGTGCGTCGCCTGCGGCCACTCCGAGACCGTGGCGCTGCGCGAGTTCGACCACGGCAAGCTGGTGTGGAAGGTCGACTGGCCGATGCGCTGGGCCTACGAGGGCGTGGTCTTCGAGCCGTCCGGAGTCGATCACTCCTCGCCCGGCTCGTCGTTCGTCGTCGGCGGCCAGATCGTCCGCGAGGTGTTCGGCGCCGACCAGCCGATCGGCCCGATGTACGCCTTCGTCGGCATCAGCGGCATGGCCAAGATGTCCTCGTCCAAGGGCGGGGTGCCCACGCCGGGCGACGCGCTGAAGATCATGGAGGCGCCGCTGCTGCGCTGGCTGTACGCCCGCCGCAAGCCCAACCAGTCCTTCAAGATCGCCTTCGACCAGGAGATCCAGCGGCTCTACGACGAGTGGGACAAGCTGGAGGCCAGGGTCGCGGACGGCACCGCGCAGCCCGCGGACGCCGCGGCCCACGCCCGGGCCGTCGGCACCGCCGCCGGTGAACTGCCGCGCACGCCGCGCCCGTTGCCGTACCGCACGCTGGCCTCCGTCGTGGACATCACCGCCGGCCACGACGAGCAGACCCTGCGCATCCTCAGCGAGCTGGACCCGGCGAACCCGGTCACGTCCCTGGACGAGACGCGGCCGCGGCTCGACAAGGCGGAGCACTGGATCACCACCCAGGTCCCCGCCGACCAGCGCACCGTCGTCCGCGAGGAGCCCGACGCTGAGCTGCTGGCCTCCCTGGACGACCAGTCCCGGGGCGCGCTGCGGCTGCTGCTCGACGGCCTGGACGACCACTGGTCGCTGGACGGCCTGACGACGCTGGTCTACGGCGTCCCGAAGGTCCAGGCGGGCCTGACCCCGGAGGCCAAGCCGACGCCGGAGCTGAAGGTCGCCCAGCGCGCGTTCTTCGCGCTGCTCTACAACCTCCTGGTCGGCCGCGACACCGGCCCCCGGCTGCCCACGCTGCTGCTCGCGGTGGGCGCGGACCGGGTCCGCAGGCTGCTGGGCGGCTGAACGGCCCGCGGCGGGGGCCCGTACCGCGGGCCTTCCGGCCCTTCCCCGGGCTGCCGGGGAGGGGCCGGAAGGATGTCGGTCAGCCCTTGCCGGACGGGGCCGCGTTGGCCTTGGCCACGGCGGCGACGGCTTCCTTGGCGGCGGCCTGGGCGGCCTTGAGGAGGTCGTTGCCGTTGGGGGCGTCGGCGCCGGCCATGCCCGCGCCGTTGTAGTTCACGGTGACGACGACGTTGGCGGTGCGGGCCACGATCGTCGTGTTCTTGAAGTCGTTGTCATCCTTCGCGAGGTCGTAGGTGACGGCGGTGGCCGCGTCGCCGGTGCCCGTGGTCGGCACGGCGGCGACCTTCTTGGCGCCCTGGGTGCCCTTGGCGTCGTTGATCTGCCGCGTGGAGAAGTCCGTGGCGCGCTTCTCGCCCGAGCCGAGGGCCGGGTCGGAGTCGTAGCGCTGGAAGGCGACGTCCAGCCAGCGGAACTGGGTGCCGTCGACGCCCTGGTCGTCCGAGCTGGTCCAGGAGCAGGCGCCGCGGGCGGTCGGGTCGGTGGACTTGCCCTGCTGGCCGGCGGCGTCCTTCACCTTGGGCAGCAGCTTGTCGAGGGTGCCCTTGGAGAACGCCTCGCAGGGGTTCGGCAGCTTCTTGAACTTCGCGGCGGCGACGGTCGGCGTCGGGGTGCTGCCGGCGGCGCTGGACGAGCCGGAGGGAGTGCTGTCACCGGAGCTCTTGCCGTCCGAGCCGGAGCACCCGGCGACGAGCAGCATCGGCACTGCTGCGCAGGTGAGGAGGCCGGCGAGTCGCTTGGCTGATCGGTGCATGGTTCCTTCGCTGTTCGTCGTCGTCGAGTCGTTGCGGATCGTTGCGGACCCTGGTGGAACGGGCGGCACGGGCGGCCCGGCCCCCGGTCGGAGCGGGTCCTGGGGCACTAGGGCACGGTACGCGGCGAAGCGAGACGGGGGCACCGGTTCGCGGCGACCGAGAGGCAGGGCGAATCGGGCGTTTCCCGGGTGAAGTTCGCCTTCAGGGCGATCTACCCGTATGGGGCTATTCGCTGAGGCTGTCGGCGAGTTCGCCGGCCAGGGAACGGGCCTTGTCCTGCAGTTCCTGGCTTTCCGGCAACCGCCTCTTGTCCGCGGACCACTGGTCGTAGACGAGCGTCACGATGACGTTCGACGTGCGAAAGACCACAGTGACATCGCGGTGCACCCCGGAGTCGGTGGTGATCAACTGGTCGTTGAGGAAGGCCGCGTCGCCCAGGCCGTCCAGGACGCGCGGGGCGAGCGGGCTGTCGGCGCCCGTCCCGGGATCGGAGGGCGACGCGGACGGAGTCGTCGGGGCGGCCGACGGGGTGCCGGCCGTGCCGTCCGCCTTCTTCCCGCCGTCGCTCCCCTCCTTGCCGCCGTCCTTGCCGCCGCCGGCGTCCGTGGCGCCGCCCTGCGGCTTCGGCCGGCCCGTCGTCTGGCCCGTCGGCTGGTCCTTGGGCTGGTCCTTCGGGCTGGGTGGCGCCGAGGGCGTGCCGGAGCCCGCGGACGGGATCTTGGCGGCCCGCTCCTTGCCGAGGTAGATCTCCTGCGCCCGGTCGTCGTCGCTGACCGCGGCGTTGTACGAGACCACGCGCTGGATGTCGAGCGTGAGGTGGCGGGTGCCCGCGGAGGTCTCCCGCGTCCACTGGCAGCCCACCCGGCGGTCGGTGTCGTAGGTGACGTCGGCCCGGCCGCCGAAGATCTTCTGTGCGTCCGCCTGCGACAGCGGCTGCCCGTCGCCGGGCAGCATGTCGCGGAGGGTGCCGGGGGACGGCAGGCCGCAGGCTTCCGGCAGGGTCTGGTAGCGGCCGGGCTGGCCGGACGGGCTGGCGGCGGCGGTGTCGCCGTTCTTGCCGTCGGTGCCGCCGGTGCCGGAGGCGGAACCGCCGGAGCAGCCGGTGAGGCCGGCGGCCAGGGCCGCGGTGACCAGCAGCGCGGCACCCGGTACGAACGACTTGCGCGGCATCGTTCGCGGCTCCTTCCCTGCGGAAATGCGGTTGCCGCCGAGTGGCGGCCGGTGGAGACAATGTCTACCGCACGTCGTGAGGTGAACGCCGGTTCGCCGTCCAATATCAGGCGTATTGTCCGCCTTTTGCGGTTTTCTGTTTCCCGGGGGAAAGAGTTCGTCATGTCGTACACCGAAGTGCCCGGCGCCCAGGTGCCGATCCGGATGTGGACCGACCCGGCCACGGTCGAGGGCGTCGCGATGCAGCAGCTGCGCAACGTCGCCACGCTACCGTGGATCAAGGGCCTGGCCGTGATGCCGGACGTGCATTTCGGCAAGGGGGCCACGGTCGGTTCCGTCATCGCGATGCACGGCGCCGTCTGCCCGGCCGCGGTCGGCGTGGACATCGGCTGCGGAATGAGCGCGGTCCGGACCTCGCTCACCGCGAACGACCTGCCGGGCGACCTCTCCCGGCTGCGCTCCCGGATCGAGCAGACGATCCCGGTGGGCCGGGGGATGCACGACGACCCGGTGGACCCGCGCCGGATCCACGGCTTCCCCGCCGCGGGCTGGGACGACTTCTGGGGCCGCTTCGACGGCGTCGCCGAGGCGGTCAGGTTCCGTCACGAGCGGGCCGCCAAGCAGATGGGCTCGCTGGGGTCCGGGAACCACTTCATCGAGGTCTGCCTCGACGAGACCGGCGCGGTCTGGCTGATGCTGCACTCCGGCTCCCGCAACATCGGCAAGGAGCTCGCCGAGTACCACATCGAGCAGGCCCGCAAGCTCCCGCACAACCAGGGGCTGGTCGACCGGGACCTCGCCGTCTTCGTCGCGGACACCCCGCAGATGGCGGCGTACCGCAACGACCTGTTCTGGGCGCAGGAGTACGCGCGGCACAACCGCGAGGTGATGATGGCGCTGTTCCAGGACGTCGTCCGCAAGGAGTTCCGCAAGGCCCGGCCGGCCTTCGATCCGGTGATCTCCTGCCACCACAACTACGTGGCGGAGGAGACCTACGACGGCATGGAACTGCTGGTGACCCGCAAGGGCGCGATCCGCGCCGGCAGCGGCGAGTACGGGATCATCCCGGGCTCGATGGGCACCGGCTCGTACATCGTCCGGGGCCTGGGGAACGCCGCGTCCTTCAACTCAGCCTCGCACGGCGCCGGCCGCAAGATGAGCCGGAACGCCGCGAAGAAGCGCTTCTCCACGCGCGATCTGGAGGAGCAGACGCGGGGTGTGGAGTGCCGCAAGGACTCCGGGGTCGTCGACGAGATCCCCGGTGCGTACAAGCCGATCGAGCGCGTCATGGAGCAGCAGCGGGACCTCGTCGAGGTCGTCGCCAAGCTCAAGCAGGTGGTGTGCGTGAAGGGGTGAGGGGGTGGCCGCGGCACGGGGGCCGGGGCCGGGGTGGTGGTGCCAGGGCCGGTGCCGGTGTCGGGGTTGCGGACGGTGTCGTGGGGGTGCGGGGCCGGGGCGGGGAGGGCCGCCGTCGGGAGCCGGCCCTTCCTGCCCTCACCCCGTACCTACCCTCCGCCTCCCGCCTGGCTCAACTGCTGCGGTGGACCTTGGTGTTGGACGCCTGCGCCCGGGGGCGGACGACCAGCAGGTCGATGTTGACGTGCGGGGGGCGGGTGACCGCCCAGGCGACGGTGTCGGCGACGTCCTCCGCGCTGAGCGGCGCGTCCACGCCCTCGTAGACCCTGGCGGCCTTCTCGGCGTCGCCCCGGAAGCGGGTGGTGGCGAACCCCTCGGTCTTGACCATGCCGGGCGCCACCTCGATGACCCGTACCGGCTCGCCGCACAGCTCCAGGCGGAGCGTCTCGGCGATGACATGGGCGCCGTGCTTGGCGGCGACGTATCCACCGCCGCCCTCGTACGTCGCGTGCCCGGCGGTGGACGAGAGGACGACGACGGTGCCGTCGCCGGAGGCGGTCAGCGCGGGCAGCAGCGCCTGCGTCATATGGAGCACGCCGAGCACATTGACCTCGTACATCGCCCGCCAGTCGGCCGGGTCGCCGGTGGCGACGGGTTCCGCGCCCAGCGCGCCGCCGGCGTTGTTGACCAGGACGTCGACGGAGGGGAAGCGGTCGAGGGAGCGTGCGAAGGCGTCGACGGCGGCGCGGTCGGTGACGTCGAGCGCGCACGCCTCGGCGTGCGGCAGCTCGTCGGCGAGGGCCTCGATGCGGTCCTTGCGGCGGGCGGTGAGCACGACGCGGTAGCCGGCGGCGGCCAGCGCGCGGGCGGTGGCGGCGCCGATACCGCCACTCGCTCCGGTGACGACGGCGGTACGGAGGCCGGCGGTGTCGGCGGTCATGGTGCGCTCCCTTTACACGGTGCGTGTGCGGACAGTGAGCCGTGGTGCGAGTGTTGCGGGTGGTGCGTGTGGCCAGGATATGCAAGGTAGGGCGCCGAGTTGGCGGCCGGAGGGGGCTCCGGGCCGACTGGTCGCAGGGCGCGCCGACCGGTCGAGGGGCGCACCGAACGGTCGAGGGGCGCGCCGAACGGACGTGGGGCGTCCCGACCGGACGTGGGGCGTCCCGACCGGACGTGGGGCGTGCCCACCGGTCGCGTGGCGCGGGGTCCGGCCGCGTGGCGCAGGGTCCGGGGGACCGGCCCGAGGCCGGTCGGGCCTCAGCGGCCGCGCGGGGCGTACATGATCACGCCCATGCCGGCCAGGCAGATCAGCGCGCCGAGGACATCCCAGCGGTCGGGGCGGTAGCCGTCCGCGACCATGCCCCAGGCCAGCGAGCCCGCGACGAACACCCCGCCGTACGCGGCGAGGATCCGGCCGAAGTGGGCGTCCGGCTGGAGCGTCGCGACGAAGCCGTAGATCCCCAGGGCCACCACCCCGGCACCGATCCACGCCCACCCCCGGTGCTCCCGCACCCCTTGCCACACCAGCCACGCACCGCCGATCTCGAAGAGTGCGGCGACGACGAACAGAACTGCGGAACGGGCGATGAGCATGCCGCTCAGCGTAAGCAGGCAGACCGGGCGGGCGAGGTCAGCGGACGGCGAGGGGGGCCAGGGGCCGGTGGCGGGCGGGGCCGGGGCGGGGCCGGGGCCGGTCACCGGCGGTTCATATCCGCGCGCCGGCGCGCAGCGGCTCCTGAGGCGCGGGGGCGGGGGCGGGGACGGCCGGAATGCCGGTCCAGTGGGTGACGGCGGTGCGAAGCGCCTCGGCGCGCTCGGCGGGGACGGTGGCATCGGTGGCCCAGGCGATATAGCCGTCGGGGCGCACCAGGAGAGCCGTCCGCCGTCCGCTCGCCCAGGATGCGGTGACGACCCGGTCGGGCGCGGCCACCGGGCGAGAGCCCTCCGGCAGTTCCGGCGGCAGCTCGTCCTCGGGGGTGATCAGGACGAACCTGCCCTTCCGGAGCAGCTCGTAGAGCCGCCCGCCGCCGGCGAGGCGGATGTCGGGGGCGCGCCGGCCGGCCAGCCGATGGGCACCCGGTCCGGCCGGATAGGCGAGGTCGATACCGGAGACCTGGCCGATGGCGCGCCGGGCCAACGGCCGTACCCGCGTCAGGAGCCGGCCGATGAGGCCGCGCAGTGCCCGGCCCGGCGCGGAGCGCACCAGCGCGACCCTGAGGATGGCGCCGCTGCTGCGCAGCACCAACTTGCCGACCGGATGGCGCTCGTCCTGATAGCTGTCCAGCAGGCCGTCGGGGGAGTGGCCCCTGACGACCGCCGCCAGCTTCCAGCCGAGGTTGGCCGCGTCCTGGAGGCCCGCGTTCATCCCCTGGCCGCCGGCCGGGGAGTGGACGTGCGCGGCGTCGCCGGCGAGGAAGACCCGGCCGACGCGGTAGGCGGGCGCCTGCCGCTCGTCGCTGCGGAAGCGCGAGATCCACCGGGCGTCGTGCATGCCGTAGTCGGTGCCGAAGGCGAGGCGGGTGACCTCGCGGACCTCGTCGAGATCGACGGGGGCGTCGTCGGCGGCCTGGGCGTGGCGGTTCCAGCCGATGACGCGATACCAGCCGTCGCCGAACGAGCCGATCAGTGCGAAGGAGTCACCCTTGGCGTCGAGCGTGAACGGGGACTCGGGTGCCTGGGCCAGCCGGACGTCGGCGAGGACGACGGACCGGATCACCGCCTTGCCGGGGAACGGCAGCCCGATCGCCTCGCGCACCGCACTGCGGGCGCCGTCGGTGCCGACCGCATAGGCGGCGCGCAGGCTCCGGACGCCCTCGGCCGCCGCCCCCTCCGCCGCGTCCTCGACCGTACGGAAGTGCACCGTCACCCCCTCCGCGTCCTGATCGAGGCCCAGCACCTCGGATCCGTGCCGGAAGGTGACGCCGGCCTGCCGGGCGCGGCGTAGCAGCAGCCGCTCGACCTCGTACTGCGGCGTTATCAGGACGAAGGGGAAGCGACTGGGGAGTCGGTTCAGGGGGAGTGCCGCGCCCCTGAACATCCGGAGGGCGGGGAGGCGGTGGCCCCCGGCGATCAGTTCGTCGGCGAGCCCGCGGGCGTCCAGCTGCTCCAGTGAACGGGCGTGCACGGCAAGCGCCCGGCTGAGATTGCTGGTGGTGTCGTCGCGGCGCTCCAGGAGCGTGACGGCGAGACCGGCCTCGGCGAGATCGCCGGCGAGCAGCAGACCGGTCGGGCCGGCGCCGACGACGATCACGTCCGCCTCCCGGCCGGGACGCGGGCTGCCGCTGTCGGTGTTGTCGTCGATGTCGTCGCTGGTGACTTCCGGCTCGCGGTTGAGAGCATCCATGATTACCGCCTCCTGCCAACGCGTGTTGGTCAACGCTTGTTGGCAAGCCTACGACCCTCGCAACTCGCGTGTCAACGCTCGTTGGCCTACATTTGTTGGCATGGTCGAACGCGATGCTTCCCGCGCCCCCGCCGCCGGTCGTGCCGGTGCCCGTTCCCGCACCCCCGCGGTCCGTCCCGAGGTCGACGCCGGCCCGCCCCCGGTCGCCGCCGAGGCCGCCGACGCCGGCGTCCACCCGCGTCCCCGCCGCTCCGACGCCACCCGCGCCGCGATCCTCGCCGCCGCCCGGGACCGCTTCGCCGCCGACGGCTACGAGCGCGCCACCATCCGCGCCATCGCGCGGGACGCGGGCATCGACCCGTCGATGGTGATGCGCTACTACGGCAACAAGGAGGGCCTCTTCGCCGCCGCCTCGGAGATCGATCTGCGGGCCCCGGACCTCACGAAGGTCCCGCCGGAGGAGCGCGGCGCCCGGCTCGTCCGCCACTTCATCGAGCTGTGGGAGAGCGACGAGACGCTGACGGGGATGATGCGCGTCGGCGTCACCAACGAGGCGGGCGCCGAACGCATGCGGCAGATCTTCGCCGAGCAGGTGCGTCCGCTGCTCGACGCGATCTGCGCGGTACCGGAGGAGGCACCGAGCCGCGCCGCCCTGATCGGGTCGCAGATCCTGGGCATGGCACTGTGCCGCTACGTCCTGCGGGTCCCGCCCGCCGTCGAATTCAGCCATGACGAACTCGTCGCCTGGCTGGCGCCCACCATCCAGCGCTATATGACGGCGGAACGACCCTAGCGGGGGCGGTCGCAGCGAGGCCCTGGCACCCGCTCGGCGACCCGCCGCAGATGGCCCTCGAAGACCTGCCGCGCCTCGGGCGTCAGCGTCCGCAGCGCCACCATCGCCGTCACGATCACATCGCACAGCTCCGCGTGGACGTCCTCCCAACTGTGGCTGCGTCCCTTGCGGGGATTCTGGCCGGTGGCCCCGATGACGGCCTGGGCGACCTCGCCCGCCTCCTCCGAGAGCTTGAGGAGGCGCAGCAGCCGCTCCTGCTCCGCCGGCAGCACGCTCTCCCGGTCGAGCCAGCCGACGAGCGCGTCGATGGTGTCCCAGGGAACCGTGCCAGCAGGAGAGGCGGGTGAAGGTCCGGAAAAAGCAGGGGAGTTGGCGGCGGTGGCGGTAACCGGGGAGACGGCGTCGGGAGCAGACATGGCCCGATTCTGCCGCTCGTTCCGCGTCCTGCACCCCTCCCGCCCCTAGGGTGAGGCGGCAACCGGCCAGGAGGCGCCACCAGGAGGCGCCGGACGCCCGGCCGGGTGGACCGGTGGACCACCCCACGGCACGGCGGACGAGCGGAAGGCGGCCAGACGGATGGACGAGCACCCCGCGATGCCCCGGGACCACTTCCCGCAGGAGCTGATCGCCTTCTACGGACTGACCCGGCTGCCCCGGGAAGGCGGCTGGTACCGGCGCACTTGGGTAGGGCAGGAACGGCCGGACGGGCGGCCGGAGGGGTCGGCGATCGTGATGCTGCTGACCGCCGAGCCGGGCGTCTTCTCCGCGCTGCACCGGCTGCCGGCCGACGAGATCTGGCACTTCTACCGGGGCGACCCGCTCACCCTGCTCCTCCTCTCCGAAACCGGCGGCTCCGGCGGCTCCGGTAGCTCCGGTGGTTCCGGTGGCGTGGGCGGCGCGGTCGGCCCCGGCACCGCCCGTACGGTCGTCCTCGGTCCGGACGTGCTGGCCGGCCAGCACGTGCAGTTCACGGTGCCGGCCGGCACCTGGATGGCCGCCGAGGTCGCCGCCGGCGGTTCCTGGACGCTGTTCGGCTGCACGATGGCGCCCGGCTTCACCGACGAGGACTACGAGCACGGGGAGGCGGGGCGACTGGCCGCGCGGTTCCCGCGGGAGGCGGCGCGGATCGGGGCGCTGAGCCGGGCATGACAGTGGCGCGGACCCCTCATGAGCCGAACGGTGGGGAAGTGGCCGGTACTTCCGAACGGGCCGGCGAGCAGGGCGGATTCGGCCATGCCGGCCACCCCGGCCTCCCCGATCTCGGTGGGCAGGTTGTGCTGGTCACCGGGGCGTCGGGCGGGATCGGCCGGGGGATCGCGATGCGGTTCGCCGTGGCCGGGGCGGACGTGGTGGTGCACTACAGGTCCGGGGGAGCGGCCGCGCGGGCGCTGGCCGAGGAGATCGAGCGGGGTGGCGGGAGCGCGCTCGCACTGCGCGCCGACCTCGCCGTGGAGGCGGAGTGCCACCGGCTGGTGACGGAGGCGGCCGGCTGGCGCGGCCGGCTGACCGCACTGGTCAACAACGCGGGCGTGCAGCCCACCCAGGAGCTGGCCGGGATGACGCTCGCCGACTGGCGGGCCGTCGCCGACCCCAATGTGCACAGCGTTTTCGCATGCACCCAGGCCGCGGTGCCGGAGCTGCGCGCGGCCGGCGGCGGATCGGTGACCCATGTCGCCTCGATCGAGGCGGACCGCCCGGCGCCGCGGCACGCCCACTACTGCGCGTCCAAGGCGGCCGTGGTGATGCACGCCCGAGCCGCGGCGCTGGAGTACGGGCCGTACGGGATCCGCGTCAACAGCGTCTCGCCGGGGCTGATCGCCCGGCCCGGCCTGGCCGAGGACTGGCCGGAGGGGGTGGCCCGCTGGCAACAGGCGGCGCCCACCGGCCGGTTGGGGCGGCCCGAGGACATCGGCGACGCCTGTGTCTTCCTCGCCTCGCCGATGGCCTCCTGGATCACCGGCCACGATCTCGTCGTCGACGGCGGCGTCTCGGCCCGCCCGACGTGGTGAAGCGAACCCCGAGCCGACGGCCCGCCCCGGCCCCCGCCGGCCCGAGGACGAGCGGCCCCGACGAGAGCCGGAGCCGACGAACGGGCCGACCAACGGACCGACGCTCCCGAGCCGACGAGCCGGAGCCGGCACACGGACCGATCCGCCCACCCGGCCCGGTCATTCCACCCCCGGTCCGACCCGCCCCGCCGGCCCTCGCCTCCCCGCCTACGGCCACACCAGGCAGTAAGCCTGATGTCCGGCCTCGTGGAGGCGGTGGGAGAAGTCCTGCCACTCGTGGAGGAGCTGGTAGACGCTGAAGGCGTCGCGGGGGCCGCCGCGGTCGGGGACGGTGGACCAGATGAAGGCGGCCGCGCCGACGGACTCCTCGCCGACGCCGCGCAGCGGGTCGACCACGGTCATGGGGAGCTTGACGACGGCGTAGTCGGGATGGAGGACGACCAGCTCCAGCGGGGGGACCTTGTGCAGCGGTATGCCCTCTATACCGGTGAGGACCATGGCCGCCATGGTCTCCGGCTTGATCTTGGTGAACATGCCGCCCATGCCGAGCTCGTCGCCGCCGAGTTCCTCCGGGCGCATCGAGATCGGGACCCGGGCGGCCGTGGCGCCGTTGGGCGCGCCGAAGTATTTGTACGTCACCCCCATGCGGCCGCCCCTGTTTTCCCCGCCCGTAATGCTCTCGGTGCCCTTGCGCCGGTCGTCGCCGGGGTTCTCCGAGCCCTCGCGCCGGTGACGGCCGCGCTGGGCGCGCTCGGGACCCCGGTCATTGGTTCCCTCGCCCAGTTCGCCACCGCGATGCATATCTCCACCCGACCACTCGCAGCCTCAGCCGCGCAACCCGATCATCGTCCCAGAGACCTCCCCCGTCACCGGCGCGTGAAACGCCCGGCCGCACGCCCCCGTGCGCCTCTGAGACCATTGCTTGCGTGACTTACTCGTACGACGCCCCAGTTTCGCAGACGCGCGGGGGCTGACGCCCGGTCGCGAGCGAGAGGAACGAAAAAAGAAACCAAGAGGGAATGAAGGGGAATCGCACGGGCGGGCCGGGTGGTCCGCGGGGCGATTCCCGCACCGCTGTCAGCCGGGCCGTGTCCGTGCGCCGCCGCCCTCCTCCCCCGTATACGCAGGTCAGGATCCCAGTGTCTTTTCCTTATGAAGCCCCTGTTTCGCAGTCGCTGTTCGACCGCGCGTCCGTGGTGACGCCCGGCGGCGTGAACTCTCCGGTGCGGGCGTTCCGGGCCGTGGGCGGTACGCCCCGGTTCATGGTGTCCGGTACCGGTCCGTACCTCACCGATGCCGATGGCCGGGAATACGTCGACCTGGTGTGTTCGTGGGGGCCGATGATTCTCGGCCACGCGCACCCCGAGGTGATCGCCGCGGTCCAGGAGGCGGTCGCCCGCGGGATGTCCTTCGGGACGCCCGGTGCCGGCGAGGTCGAACTGGCCGAGGAGATCGTGGCCCGGGTCGCGCCCGTCGAGCAGGTGCGGCTGGTGTCGTCCGGCACCGAGGCGACGATGTCGGCGATCCGGCTGGCGCGCGGGTTCACCGGGCGCGCCAAGGTGATCAAGTTCGCCGGCTGCTACCACGGGCACGTGGACGCGCTGCTGGCCGCGGCCGGTTCGGGTGTGGCGACGTTCGGGCTGCCGGACACCCCCGGGGTGACGGGCGCGCAGGCCGGCGACACCGTCGTGCTGCCGTACAACGACCTGGCCGCCGTCCGTGCCGCGTTCGCCGCGCACGAGGGCGAGATCGCCTGCGTGATCACCGAGGCGTCGCCGGGCAACATGGGCGTCGTCCCGCCGCTGCCGGGCTTCAACCAGGGCCTGGCGGACCTCTGCCGCGAGAACGGCGCGCTCTACATCTCCGACGAGGTCATGACCGGCTTCCGGGTCAGCCGGGCCGGCTGGTACGGCATCGACGGGGTCCGCCCGGACCTGATGACGTTCGGCAAGGTCATGGGCGGCGGCTTCCCGGCCGCGGCCTTCGGCGGCCGGGCCGACGTCATGGCGCACCTCGCCCCGGCCGGGCCGGTGTACCAGGCGGGCACGCTGTCGGGGAACCCGATCGCCACCGCCGCCGGTGTCGCACAGCTGCGGCTGCTGGACGACGCCGCCTACGGGAAGGTCGACGCGGTCTCCGCGGAGATCCGCGGGCTGGTCACCGCGGCGCTGGCCAAGGAGGGCGTGGCGCACCGGCTCCAGGCCGCCGGGAACATGTTCTCGGTGTTCTTCACGGACGGCGAGGTGACGGACTACGCGTCGGCCAAGGCGCAGGAGTCGTTCCGCTTCACCGCCTTCTTCCACTCGATGCTGGCGCAGGGCGTCTACCTCCCGCCGTCCGCGTTCGAGTCGTGGTTCGTCTCGACCACGCACGACGACGCGGCGGTCGAGCGGATCGCCGCCGCGCTGCCGGCCGCCGCCCGGGCCGCCGCCGAGGCGACGGCATGAGCGGCACCGGCGGCACGGACCGGAGGACGGGCGAGATGAGCAGTGGCGGGACCAGTGGCGACGAGATCACCGTCGTCCACCTGATGCGGCACGGCGAGGTGCACAACCCCGAGGGCGTGCTCTACGGGCGCCGGCCCGGTTACCACCTCTCCGACCTGGGCCGGAAGATGGCCGACCAGGTCGCCGAGCACCTCACGGGCCGGGACATCACGCATGTGGTGGCCTCGCCCCTGGAGCGTGCGCAGGAGACCGCGGCGCCGATCGCCGGGGCGCACGGCCTGGAGATCGCCACCGACGAGCGGCTGATCGAGGCGGCCAACGTCTTCGAGGGCAAGACCTTCGGGGTGGGCGACGGCGCGCTGAAGAAGCCGGGGAACTGGAAGTACCTGACCAACCCGTTCCGGCCCTCGTGGGGCGAGCCGTACATCGAGCAGGTGGTGCGGATGATGGCGGCGCTCGGCGCGGCCCGGGACGCGGCCCGCGGCCACGAGGCGGTGGCGGTCAGCCATCAGCTGCCGATCTGGATCGTGCGCAGCTTCGCCGAGCGGCGGCGGCTGTGGCACGACCCGCGGAAGCGGCAGTGCACCCTGGCCTCGCTGACGTCGTTCACCTTCCACGGCGACAAGATCATCTCGGTGGGGTACAGCGAACCGGCGCGTGACCTGGTCCCCGCCCACCTGCTGGCCGGCGCCAAGCCGGCGAAGGGGAAGTCCAAGGCATTTGGGGCCTGACGTGGCGTCATATAGCGACATGTCAAACTCGCCGGACATGAAAAATTCGCGTCCATAGCACGGAACCCCGTCGTCCGCCACACCCTCTTCGAAGATGTCCGATTTTGGATATCGAGTTCGAGTACGGATGGGGAACGACGTCATGGGCGCGATCAGTCGGCGGGGTCTGCTGGGGATGGGAGTGGGGGCGGCCGCCGCCCTGGGCGTCGCAGGGTGTGCCGCCTCCGGGCAGGACGGCGAGGGCCGGCGGGTCAAGGACGCGTCGCCGGCCCGCCCCAAGCCCATCGGCGACGGCTCGACCGCCGACTCCGGCAAGCAGCCCCACCAGCCCGGCCCGCCCGAGCGGCTGGAGCCGGGGCAGACCCCGCCGCAGTTCGTGATCTTCTCCTGGGACGGGGCGGGAGAGGTCGGCAACGGCCTCTTCCCCCGGTTCCGCAAGCTCGCCAAGGACCACGGCGCGGCGATGACCTTCTTCCTCTCCGGGCTGTACCTGCTGCCCGAGGGGAAGAAGCACCTCTACCTCCCGCCGAACAACAAGCCCGGCGCCTCCGACATCGGCTACCTCAGCGACGGGCACATACGCGAGACCCTCGACAACGTCCGGCAGGCATGGCTCGACGGGCACGAGATAGGCACCCACTTCAACGGCCACTTCTGCGCCGGCCGGGGCAGCGTGAAGCACTGGACGCCCGCGCAGTGGCAGTCCGAGATAGACCAGGCCATGGCCTTCGTCACCAAGTGGCGTACCCACACCGGTTTCCGCGACGCCGAGCCGCTGCCCTTCGACTACCGCAAGGAACTCGTCGGCGGCCGCACCCCCTGCCTGCTCGGCCAGGACAACCTGCTGCCCACCGCCCGCAAGCTGGGCTGGCGCTACGACGCCAGCTCGCCCGGCGGCCGCCAGGTGTGGCCCCGCAAGAAGAACGGCCTCTGGGACTACCCGCTCCAGCAGATACCGTTCCCCGGCCACTCCTTCGAGGTGCTCTCGATGGACTACAACATCCTGGCCAACCAGTCCCAGAACTCCACCAAGGCGCCGCCGGCCAACTACCCGGGCTGGCGCAAGCAGGCCACCGAGGCGTACGTCAAGGGCTTCACGCGCGCCTACGAGACCAACCGCGCGCCGTTCTTCATCGGCAACCACTTCGAGCAGTGGAACGGCGGCATCTACATGGACGCCGTCGAGGAGGCGTTCAAGCACATCGCCGACGACAAGCGCAAGGACGTCCGGCTGGTCTCCTTCCGGCAGTTCACCGACTGGCTCGACGCCCAGGATCCGCGGATCGTCCGCAAGCTGCAGGGGATGGGGGTCGGCCAGCGGCCGGCCGGCGGCTGGCACGGCTTCCTCTCCCAGGTCTGACCGCCCGGCACCCCCGCGAGGCCCGCGGGACGCGCCGGAAGAAAGCGTTCCGCAGGGCCTGACATGCACCTTCGTCCGGGGCGCGACGGGGCGAGGGGGGCGCGGAAGATCCGTAATCGGCCCATGCGAAACTTTTCACATGAGTGACAGCCGCGCCCTCCGCCGCCTCACCAGTCGCCGCCGTCTCGCCGTGTACGCCGCGGGAGCCGCGGCCGCCTCGCTGACGCTGAGCGCCTGCGGCGACGGTGCCGCCGGAGGCTCGGCGCAGACCCGCTTCGTCCAGGGCAAGAACGGTGTCGACACCGTCAAGCCCGACGAGCGGCAGCCGGCACCCGGCCTGTCCGGCGAGACCACCACCGGCAAGCACCTGGACGTCGCCGACTACAAGGGCAAGGTCGTCATCGTCAACGTCTGGGGATCATGGTGCGGCCCCTGCATCGCCGAGGCCCCCAACTTCGCCAAGGTCGCGAACGACGTCAAGGACAAGGGCGTTCAGTTCGTCGGGATCAACACCCGCGACGCCGAGAAGTCGCAGGCCACCCAGTTCGAGGAAGAGCACAAGGTGCCCTACCCGAGCCTGTACGACCCCACCGGCAAGCTGATGCTGCGCTTCCCCAAGGGCAGCCTCAACCCGCAGTCGATCCCCTCCACCATCGCCATCGACCGGCAGGGCCGGATCGCCGCACGGTCGATCGGCCCGCTCGCCGAGGACGACCTGCGCAAGATGGTCGCCCCGCTGATCGCCGAGAAGTGATCGCGTGATCGCGCTCGCCGCCACCGCAGCGGAGAACCGGACCGTCCTCAGCGGCGCCCTGATCGCGGCCGTCCCGCTGGCCCTCTTCGCCGGCCTGGTCTCGTTCTTCTCGCCCTGCGTGCTGCCCCTCGTCCCGGGCTACATGTCCTACGTCACCGGCGTCACCGGCACCGACCTCGCCGACGCCCGGCGCGGCCGGATGCTGGCCGGCGCCGCCCTCTTCGTCCTCGGCTTCACCGCCGTCTTCGTCTCCGGCGGCGCCCTCTTCGGCTTCTTCGGCAAGACCCTCCAGGACTACAAGGACGTCATCTCGCGCGTCCTGGGCGTGCTGATGATCCTGCTCGGGCTGGCCTTCGCCGGCGTCCTGAAGCGGTTCGGCCAGCGCGAGCTGAGGTTCCACAGGAAGCCCGCGATGGGGCTGGCCGGCGCGCCGGTGCTCGGCGTGCTCTTCGGCGTCGGCTGGACGCCCTGCCTCGGCCCCACCCTCACCGCCGTCAACACCCTCTCCTTCTACGACGCCAGCGCCGGCCGCGGCGCGCTGCTCACCGTCGCGTACTGCCTGGGCCTGGGGCTGCCGTTCATCGCGGTGGCGCTCGCCTTCCGCCGGGTGCTCGGCGCCTTCGGCTGGGTCAAGCGGCACTACGTCTGGGTGATGAGGGCCGGCGGGGGCATGATGATCGCCCTCGGCATCCTCCTCGTCACCGGCGTCTGGGACACCCTGATGTCCCAGCTGCAGAGCTGGACGCAAAGCATCACCGTTGGGATCTGATTGATGTCCACCAAGACCGACACCACGGACGAGCCGGGCGCCGCCGCCGACGGGAGCGGTGATCTCGGCACCGCCGGATCCCAGCTCAGCACCGCGCCCAAGGAGGACGTCTCCCTCCCCTCGCTCGGCCCGACCGGCTGGGTGCGCTGGTTCTGGCGCCAGCTGACCTCCATGCGGGTGGCGCTGCTGCTGCTCTTCCTGCTGTCCATCGGCGCGATCCCCGGCTCGCTGATCCCGCAGACCAGCATCGACCCCGTCAAGGTCGACGAGTTCAAGGACAAGCACGCCACCCTCGGCGGGATCTACGACAAGCTGGGGATGTTCCACGTCTACAGCTCGGTGTGGTTCTCGGCGATCTACCTGCTGCTGTTCATCTCGCTGATCGGCTGCATCGTGCCGCGCGCCTGGCAGTTCGTCGGCCAGCTCCGCGGCCGCCCGCCGGCCGCCCCGCGCCGGCTCACCCGGCTGCCCGCGTACACCACCTGGCGCACCGGCGCCGCGCCCGAGCAGGTCCTGGACGCCGCCGAGCGGATGCTCGGGAAGCGGCGCTTCCGGATCCGCCGGGAGGGCACCGCGGTCGCCTCCGAGAAGGGCTATCTGCGCGAGGCCGGCAACCTCCTCTTCCACGTCGCGCTGATCGTGATGCTGGTGGCGTTCGCCGCCGGCAGTCTGTGGAAGTCCGAGGGCGGCAAGCTGATCACCGAGGGCGACGGCTTCTCCAACAGCCTCACCCAGTACGACGACTTCTCCTCCGGCCCGTTCTTCGACACCGACACCATGGCGCCGTTCGGCTTCACCATGGACTCCTTCGACGCGACCTACGAGCGGACCGGCCCGCAGAAGGGCACCCCCCGCACCTTCCGCGCCAACATCACCTACTTCACCGGCGCCGACGGCACCGAGCACAAGAAGTCGATCGAGGTGAACACCCCGCTCGACATCGCCGGCAACAAGGTCTACCTGCTCTCCCACGGCTACGCGCCGGTCGTCACCGTCAAGGACGGCCGCGGCAAGGTCGTCTACCACGGCGCGGTCCCCTTCCTCCCGCAGGATCCGAAGAACTTCACCTCCTCCGGCGTGGTGAAGGTCCCCGGCGCGCGGGACAAGGACGGCAAGCGCAACCAGCTCGGCTTCCAGGCGCTGTTCGTCCCCACCTTCGGCGGCAAGAACTCCGGCTCGATGTTCTCCCAGTTCCCCGCTCCGGACTTCCCCGTCCTGTCGGTGAACGCCTGGCACGGCGACCTCGGCATGGACTCCGGCCTGCCGCAGAACGTCTACCGCCTCGACACCAAGCGGATGACGCAGTACAAGGACGCCGGCGGCGACTTCTTCAAGAAGATGCTGCTGCCCAAGGACCGGGCGGCACAGATGCTCGGCCACACCGGCGCCAAGCTGACGCCCCAGCAGCTCGCGGCCGAGTCCACGATGAACCTCCCCGACGGGCAGGGCTCCATCACTTTCGACGGCATCAGGACCTGGGCCAGCTTCAAGATCACCCACCAGCCCGGCAACGGCCTCGCGCTGACCGGCGCGGTCTGCGCCCTGCTCGGCCTCGCCGCCTCGCTGTTCATCCAGCGGCGCCGGGTCTGGGTCCGCGCGGAGCACGCCGACGACGGCGTCACCGTCGTCGAGATGGCCGGCCTGGGCCGCAGCGAGTCGTCCCGGGTGGCCGAGGAACTCGCCGCCCTCGCGGCCGAGCTGACCCCGAGCGCCCCCCTCGCCGCGGACACCGCGGACGGGCCCGGCACGTCCGCCGAAGACCCGACGGAGCCGTCCGACTCTGCCGATCCTGCTGACCCCTCCGAAGGAGCGCGCGCGTGAATCTCGCTGCCGCAGCCAACGAGACACTGGCCCACAACAGCAATGTGCTGGTCTATTCGGCGATGGCGATCTACACCCTCGCCTTCGTCGCCCACATGGCCGAGTGGGTGTTCGGCAGCCGCAGCAAGGTCGGCCGGACCGCCGCCGCGCTGACGTCGCAGGCCGCCGCCCCCGCAGCGGCCCGCGCCCAGAGCGCGCAGAGGGGGGGCACCGCCGTCCTGGAGCGCCCCAAGGTCGTCACCCGGACCGCGACCGGCGGCCGTGACGTCCCCGACGGCCCCGGCGCCCACGGCGGCACCGAGAAGGGCGACCTCTACGGCCGGATCGCGATCTCGCTGACCGTCCTGGCCTGGGCGCTCCACGTGGGCGGCGTCGTCACCCGCGCCCTGTCCGTGCAGCGCGCCCCCTGGGGCAACATGTACGAGTTCTCCACGACCCTGGGCGGGGCCGCGGTGACGGCCTACCTGGTCCTGCTGCTGCTCAAGAAGAACGTCCGCTGGCTCGGTCTGCCGCTGGTCACCACCGTCCTGCTCGACCTGGGCCTGGCCGTCAGCGTCCTGTACACCGCCAGCGACCAGCTGGTGCCCGCGCTGCACTCCTACTGGCTGTGGATCCACGTCTCCTGCGCGATCCTCTCCGGCGCGGTGCTCTACCTCGGCGCGGTCGCCACCCTGCTCTTCCTCTTCCGCGACCGCTACGAGGCCAAGCTCGCCGACCCGGACGGCAAGCAGCCCGGCGCCTTCGCCACCTCGGTCCTGGAGCGGCTGCCCTCGGCCGCCTCGCTCGACAAGTTCGCCTACCGCGTCAACGCCACCGTCTTCCCGCTGTGGACGTTCACCATCATCGCGGGCGCCATCTGGGCCGAGGCCGCCTGGGGCCGCTACTGGGGCTGGGACCCCAAGGAGGTCTGGTCCTTCATCACCTGGGTCGCCTACGCCTGCTACCTGCACGCCCGCGCGACCGTCGGCTGGAAGGGCCGCAAGGCCGCCTGGCTGGGCCTGATCGCCTTCGTCTGCTACCTCTTCAACTACTTCATCGTGAACATCTTCGTCACCGGCCTGCACTCCTACGCCGGCGTCTGACGCCCCGCCCGACCCACGACACACCGGTGCCGTACGGACCCGGCCTCCTCCACCAGGCCGGTCCGTACGGCACCGCCGTGTGTACGGGAGCCGCGCCGCCCCTTCGGCCGGAGCCGCGGCCCGCCTCAGCGCCGCTTGCGCCCGCCGCGCTCCTGGTGCGGCGGCCGCTGCACCTTCCCCGGCAGCGTCGGCTTCGGCAGGTGCGCCACCTCCCACCGCGCCTCGGCCAGCTTCTCGGCGGTGTCCCGCGGCAGCCGCGGCGGCCGGTGCGCGGGGGTGCGGAAGCCGAACGCCGACGTCAGATCGCCGAACGTCTCCCGCCGCCAGTCGCTGATGTTGGGCTCCGTCACGCCCGTGAAGCGCTCCAGGAACTGCAGCACCGAGGTGTGGTCGAAGGCGTCGCCGGCCGCCCAGCCGCCCACCGTCCAGGGAGAAACGATCAGGCACGGGACCCGGAAGCCGGCCCCGATCGGCAGGCCGCCGACGAACTCGCCCTTGGTCCCCGCCGGCGGCACCGGCGGCGGCACATGGTCGAAGAGCCCGTCGTTCTCGTCGTAGTTCAGGATGAAGGCGGTCTTGGCCCACACCTTCGGGTTCGCGGCGATCGCCTCGATCTTCCTGGCCACGAAGTCGGCGCCGGCCGCCGGCAGATAGTCCGGGTGCTCCGACTGGTAACTGGTGGGGATGATCCAGGAGACCGCCGGCAGCCGGTCCTTGCGGGCGTCCTCCTCGAAGGTGCCGGCCGGCTGCGGCCGCACCCCCCGCTCGTACAGCGGGCTGCCCGGCTTGGCGTCCCGGAACGTCTGGAACTGCTCCAGCAGGTTGCAGCCGTAGTCGTCCTCCTCCTGGTACACCTTCCAGCTGATGCCGGCCGCCTGGAGCCGCTCCGCGTACGTCGTCCAGCGGTACGGCTTGGGCGCGGTGTTGGTCAGGACCGGGCCGCCGTGGGTGCCGCCCGGGTCGAGGGTGCCGGTCATCCAGTACAGCCGGTTGGGCCAGGTGGGCCCGAAGACCGAGCAGAAGTAGTTGTCGCAGAGGGTGAACGCCTCGGCGAGGGCGAACTGGAAGGGGATGTCCTCACGGGTGTGGTAGCCCATCACGTACGGGCCGTTGACGCCGTCGGCCTTGCGGTGCGCGGGCAGCCAGCGGTCCATCTTGCCGCCGTTCCACGCCTCGTGCTGGACCGACCAGGCGTGGCTGGTGGACGGGATGGCCTGGGCGCTGGAGGAGTGGGTGTTCAGGCGGAACGGCAGCAGATAGCCGTCGGGGTTCTGGGGGTCCGGCTGGTAGAAGACGGACCGCCCGCTGGAGAGGGTGAGCGCGTGCGGGTCGGCGAAGCCGCGGACGCCGCGCAGCGTACCGAAGTAGTGATCGAAGGAACGGTTCTCCTGCATCAGCAGGACGACGTGCTCGATGTCGCGCAGTGAGCCGTGACGCGGGGGACCGGCGGCGACGGCCTTCTGAACGCTGGGCGGCAGCAACGACAGCGCGGCCGTGCCACCGATCGCCCCGGCCGCCGAGCCGAGGAGTCTGCGTCGGGTCATATCCGGCATGAATGCCACTCTCCCTGAGTCGCGTGCGGCCTCGGTGGGCCGTCCCGACTGTGGCGGCGGCGCAGTTTCCCGGGCAGGGGGAGGTTGCTGAACGCTGAGTCAAATGGCCGTGAACAGACCCGAGTTGGCCGACCACTCCTACGTTTTGTACGTCACCTGCGGCAGCGCCCGACCGGCCGGTCAGCGCCCCGGCTACGCCTTTGTGGCGATTGACGGGGACACGCCGCTTACGCCCGGGAGTTCCCCCGGGTGCCGGGCACGGGCACCGGGAGGCGGCCACTCCCCTGGAGGAGGCCGCACGGTAGCGGACCGCCGTGCCGCGCCTCAACGGGAGCCGGGCCCGGCCGGGGTGGCCGGAAAGCCGCCGTGACCGGGCCGGCTCAGCGCAGCTGCGCCAGGGCCTCCTCCGGGGCGGGATACGGGCGCTCGTCGGGCAGCAGGGCGCGGGCGGCCGCGTCGTCGCCGGCGCGGACCAGGGCGTGGATCTTCCGGGCCAGCGGTGTCACGTCGCGGATGGCGACCGTCCACTCGTCCGCGTAGGCCCGCGCCAGCGCGCCGGACAGGCCGAGCTGGAGGGAGCGGTGGGGCAGCGGCCGCAGGCGCAGATCGCGCTCGGGGTCCCACTGGACCCGGGCCGGGGCGTGGCGCAGCGCGCGCTGCCAGGCTTCGCGGTCCGGGTGCAGTCCGGGGACGTAGTGCGACAGGCAGGCCCGTCGCAGCGCCCGGTCGAAGCCCTCACGGGTGATCTCGACGGCCAGGACCGTCTCCTGATCGGCCTTGGTGCCCCAGCCGCAGCGGTACATCATCCACAGGAACGACGGCTTGATCCACGTCATGCGGTCGCGCTTCCAGGCGGCGGGGAACCGGCCGTCCCGCGCGGCCGGCAGGCCCAGGGACGGCGCGTACGCCTGATAGACGGTGACGGTGTCCGCGGTGTGCAGCGCCCGGATGCGGCGGGACGGCTCGGCGGCGTCGGTGGTGGTGCCGGTGCTCATGGCGGCCCATCCTGCCGGGGCCGGGCGCCGCGGACCACCGGATTACGCGCCACCCGCACGCCACGACGGGCAGACGGGGGCGGCGGCCGGCCCCGGCCTCAGAGGCCGCCGATGTCCTCCTGCCACAACTCCGGCCGCGCCCCGATGAAGTCGCGCATCGTCGCCGCGCACGCCGGATCGTCCAGCAGCACGATCCGCACGCCGTGCCGGGCCAGCCAGTCGTGGCCGCCGTGGAACGTCCGGGCCTCGCCGATCACGACCCGGGAGATGCCGAACTGGCGCACCAGCCCGCTGCACAGCCAGCACGGCGAGAGCGTGGTGACCATCGTGGTGCCGCGGTAGTCGCGCTGCCGGCCGGCCGCCCGGAACGCCGCGATCTCGGCGTGCAGCGAGGGATCGCCGTCCTGGACGCGGCGGTTGCGGCCGCGTCCCCACAGCGTGCCGTCCGGCCCGTAGAGCGCCGCCCCGATGGGGATGCCGCCCTCGGCCAGCCCCGCCCGCGCCTCCTCGACGGCGGTGGCGAGCATGGCCCGGGCCTGCTCCTGGAGGTGTGCGGGGTCGCCGGCGGCGTCGTGATGGCCGTCCACGCGGCCGTGGCGGCGGACGGCGTCGCGGTCCCGCCCCCACGCCCGCGTCCGGTCCTGATCCGGTGCCTGGTCCATGCCGGTACTCTCCCCGCCCGGCCGGGACCCGGCAACGGGGGCTGGGCCGGACGGGCCTGACGGTGCCTCAGGAGGCGGCGGGCGGGGTGTCCTCGGGGCCCTTCCGGCCGCTCTTGCCGTGCGTCCCGTCACCGCCGTCGGAGTCGCCGGCGCCGGTCCCGCCCTCGGCGGCCCCGGATTCCCGCCGCCGCAGCTCCTCCTCGCGGCGCCGCAGATCGGCCTCCCAGTCCTTCAGCAGCGCCTCGTCCTTCTTGTTCTCCTCGCGCAGCGACCGCAGGAACTCCGGATTGTCGTCCGGGGCCACCCACGTCGCCCGGGGGTTCGCGCCGTGGTTGCGGTGCCACTCGGAGGGCGTGCTGCCGCCGCCGCCCGCCACCCGGTGCCGTTCCTTGCCGGCCACCAGCCAGGCCACCGGCCCGATCAGCACCTCGCCGAAGAACAGGATGATCAGCACCCACACCACCTTGGGCAGGCCGCGGACCTGCGACTCGGGGGTGTTGAGGCAGTCGATGAAGGCGTAGATCCACAGTGCCAGCACCAACAGGAACGGCAGATACCTGAGCATTGCGGAGGGTCCCCCTGCACGTGTGGACAGGCCCTCGGCGGGCCCCGTGACCCGTACAGGGTAGTGCGTACCGGATACTGGAGCGCATGGCTTACGACGATCTTCGCTCCCTGCTGCGGGCCCTGGAGCGCGAGGGCGACCTGACGCGCATCAAGGCCGAGGTCGACCCGTATCTGGAGGTCGGCGAGATCGTGGACCGGGTGCAGAAGGCCGGCGGTCCCGCGCTGCTCTTCGAGAACGTCAAGGGCTCGTCGATGCCGCTGGCGATGAACGTCTACGGCACCGACCGCCGGCTGCTGAAGGCCCTCGGCCTGAAGGCGTACGAGGAGATCGGCGAGAAGATCGGCGGGCTCCTCAAGCCCGAGCTGCCGCACGGCTTCGTCGGCGTCCGTGAGGCGTTCGGCAAGCTCGCGAACATGACGCACGTCCCGCCGAAGAAGCTCAAGGGCGAGGCACCCGTCCAGGAGGTCGTGCTCACCGGTGACGACGTCGACCTGGAGAAGCTGCCGGCGCTGTTCACCTGGCCGAAGGACGGCGGCTCCTTCTTCAACCTCGGCCTGACGCACACCAAGCACCCCGAGACCGGCGTCCGCAACCTCGGCCTGTACCGCCTCCAGCGCCACGACCGGCGCACCATCGGCATGCACTGGCAGATCCACAAGGACAGCCGCAACCACTACCAGGTCGCCGCCCGGCGCGGCGAGCGGCTGCCGGTCGCCATCGCCTTCGGCTGCCCGCCGGCCGTCACCTACGCCTCCACCGCCCCGTTGCCCGGCGACATCGACGAGTACCTCTTCGCCGGCTTCCTGCAGGGCAAGCGGATCGAGATGGTGGACTGCAAGACCGTCCCGCTCCAGGTCCCGGCGCACGCCGAGGTCGTCATCGAGGGCTGGCTGGAGCCCGGCGAGATGCTGCCGGAGGGGCCGTTCGGCGACCACACCGGCTTCTACACCCCGCAGGAACCGTTCCCCGCGCTGAAGATCGACTGCGTGACCATGCGGCGCCGCCCGCTGCTCCAGTCGATCGTGGTGGGCCGCCCGCCGACCGAGGACGGACCGCTCGGCCGCGCCACCGAGCGCTTCTTCCTCCCCCTCCTCAAGATCATCATCCCGGACATCGTGGACTACCACCTCCCCGAGTCCGGCGGCTTCCACAACTGCGCGATCGTCTCGATCGACAAGAAGTACCCCAAGCACGCCCAGAAGGTGATGCACGCCATCTGGGGCGCCCACATGATGTCGCTGACCAAGCTGATCGTGGTGGTCGACGCGGACTGCGACGTGCACGACCTCCACGAGGTCTCGTGGCGGGCGCTGGGCAACACCGACTACGCCCGCGACCTGACCGTCGTCGAAGGCCCCGTCGACCACCTCGACCACGCCTCCTACCAGCAGTTCTGGGGCGGCAAGGCAGGCATCGACGCCACCCGGAAGTGGCCCGAGGAGGGCTACACCCGCGACGGCGGCTGGCCGGACATGGTCGAGTCGGACCCGAGGACCGCGGCGCTGGTCGACCGCCGCTGGAAGGAGTACGGGCTGTGAGTGCGGCAGAGGGAGTCATCGGCGGTCCGGGGCCCGCTCAACCGGACAGCAGGGTACGGGCGTTCCTCCGGCTCGTCGTCATCGAGCACTCGGTTTTCGCGCTGCCCTTCGCCTACATCGCGGCCTTCACCGCGATGCACCAGCTGGACCGGCACGTCCACTGGCTCCGGCTGCTGCTCGTCACCGTCGCCATGGTCGGCCTGCGTACCTTCGCGATGGCCGTCAACCGCATCATCGACCGGGAGATCGACGCCCGTAACCCGCGCACGGCCGGGCGCGAGCTGGTCACCGGCGCGGTGTCGGTCCGGTCCGCCTGGACCGGCGCGCTGGTGGCCGTGGTGCTCTTCCTGGGCGCGGCCGCGCTGCTCAACCCGCTGTGCCTGGCGCTGGCGCCGGTCGCCGTCGTGCCGATGGTGGTCTACCCCTACGGCAAGCGCTTCACCAACTTCCCGCACGCGATCCTCGGCCTGGCCCAGGCGATGGCCCCGGTCGGCGCCTGGATCGCGATCACCGGCGCCTGGTCCTGGGAGTCGGTGATCCTCGGCCTGGCGGTCGGCATCTGGATCGGCGGCTTCGACCTGATCTACGCCTGCCAGGACGTCGAGGCGGACCGCCGCAACGGCGTGCTGTCCGTCCCGGCCCGCTTCGGCGTGCCGGGCGCGCTCTGGGGCGCCCGCTGGTGCCACGTCCTCACCACCGCGCTGCTGGCGTGGTACGGCGTCGCCCTCGGCGCCGGGGTCTTCTTCTGGGCCGGGCTGGTGATCGTGGCGGCGGCCTTCTGCTACGAGCACGCGATCGTGCGCCCGCACGACACCTCGCGCCTCAACCGCGCGTTCTTCCAGGTCAACAGCTTCATCGGAATCGCACTGTTCGTCTGCGCGCTACTCGATCTGTTCGCCCGCGGGCTGACGCTCTGACGCGCTGATCCGAGGGCCGGGCGGCCGGCTCCGCCCCTGGGGCGCCGGGCCGGGCGCGGCCGGCTTCCACCAGGGCACAGGCGGGCGCGCAGCGACAGGCCCTCGCTACGGGACGGGCCCGGCAACCGCGCCGGCCGCCCGTGCCCGTACCGCCCGCCCCCGCTCGCGCAGGACGAACGCCGCCAGCACCCCGCCGGCCAGGCCGAAGAGATGGGCCTGCCAGCTGATGCCGCTCTCGGTGGGCAGTGCGCCCCACAGGATCGAGCCGTACACCAGGCCGACGCCCAGTCCTATCCCGATGTCCAGCAGCTTGCGTTCGATGAAGCCGCGGACCAGCAGATAGCCGAAGAGCCCGAAGACGACGCCGGAGGCGCCCGCGGTGTTGCTGTGCGGCGGGGCGGTCAGCCAGACGCCCAGCCCGCTGACGACGATGATCGTCAGCACCGCGGCGAGGAACCGGCGGATTCCGCTGCGCAGCGCGGCGACGAAGCCGAGCACCAGCAGCGGGAGGGTGTTGGCCGCCAGGTGGCCGAAGCCGAAGTGGAGGAAGGCGGCGGGCACCACGTCGACCAGCTCGGCCGGATCGCGGGGCTGGATGCCGAAGACGTCGAGGGCGTTGCCGCTGAGGGTGTCGACGCCCTCCAGGACCCACAGCAGCGCCACCCAGCCCAGCATCAGCAGCAGCGCGGGCCTGGCCCGTGCGGTGCGTGGTGTCATCTGAAGGCCCCCTCGTCGTCGGCGTCCGTGGTCCCGCTCCCGGCGTCGCACCGGCGCACAGGTAGTAACGGTCGTGACGGCCCCGCTGGTTCCGCCGGATAGGCTCGATCCGTGGAGCCGCCGCACAGCAACGACACCAGCAAGCAGGATCCGGGGCGCCGCCCGTGGGTCGTGGGGATCTCCGGCGCGTCCGGGACGCCGTATGCCGCGTCCGTGGTGCGCGGGTTGCTCGCGGCCGGGGAGGCGGTGGATCTCGTCGTCAGCCGGGCCGCACGGCTGACCCTCCTGGACGAGACGGGGATCGCCTTCCGGGACGCGCACTGGCGCGGCGACCTCAGGGAGTGGCTGGCGCGCGGCGCGGACGGCAAGCCGGACACCTTCCGGGTGGGCGAGGAGGCGCTGGCCGCGGTCCGGCACTGGCCGGCCGGGGATCTGGCGGCGGGCCCGTCGTCCGGTTCGTATCCGGTGAAGGGGATGCTGATCGTCCCGGCGAGCACGGCGTGTGTGGCCGGGGTGGCGCTGGGGCTGTCGAAGGACCTGCTGCAGCGGGTGGCGAGCGTGACGCTCAAGGAGCGGCGGCCGCTGGTCGTCGCGGTGCGGGAGACCCCGCTGAACGGGCCGACGCTGAAGCATCTGGTGGCGCTGGACGAGGCGGGCGCCGTGGTGCTGCCCGCCTCTCCGGCGTTCTACGCGGGTGCGACGCACATCCAGGATCTGGTGGACTTCGTCGCGGGCCGGGTGCTCGATGCGGCGGGCGTGCCGCACGGGCTGTACCGGCGGTGGGAAGGGGAGCTCGGGGGCGGCTCCAAGGGGGAGGCCCCGAAGGCTCGTTAGCGCTTCTTGGCGGCGGCGCGGCCCAGGCGGCGCCGGGTCCGCGGGGTGGCGGACTGCTGGGCGGCACGAGAACGATTGGCCTGGTCCTGCAGCTCACGCATGCGGGCGTAGGCCATCTCGATCGAGTACACGGTGACAACTCCTGTTGAAAGATCGACACTGATCATTCTGGCTGAATCGCAGGGTCGAAGCCCTGTATGCCTTAGATTCTACATGCAGAACGCAGAAACGTGGAAAGATTGGAAGGCTTGAGGGCATGGACGCGGTGGATAGGCAGCTCATCCAGGCACTTCGCGAGAACGGCAGGGCCTCCTATGCGGAGCTCGGCCGCCTCGTCGGCCTCTCCGGTCCCAGCGTCACGGACCGGATCAACCGTCTTGAGGCGGCCGGAGTGATCACCGGCTACCGGGCGACGGTCGACGCCGCCTCGCTCGGGCTCGGCGTCACCGCCCTGGTCGGCATCTCCCTGTCGGACGCCGCCGACCACGAGGACGTCGCCCGCCGGCTCAAGGACCTCGCCGAGATCGAGGACTGCTGGTTCATCGCCGGCGACGACTCGTACATGCTCAAGGTCCGGGTCGGCGACGTGGACGGACTGGAGCGCACCATCCGGCGGCTGTCCGGCACCAAGGGCGTCTCCCGCACGCGGACCACGATCGTGCTCTCCACCAAGTGGGAGAACCGCGTCGGCGAACTCCCCGACGAGGTCGACTGAGCCGGGCCCGGACCATGGGCGCACACCGAGGGCGGACGGCGGCCCGGGCCCGCTCCCAAGGGGCCGCCGTCCGCCGCGGAACCGGGGGAGTAGGCTCGACGAGGCCCGTTTTCCGCACGAAACGGCCAGCGCAGGAAGCTGCCGGGGTTTCACGTGAAACGGCCGGTTGACAGACAGAGATGGTGGGAGGCGACCCGATGGCTGCGTCGATGGATGCCGGCCTCAAGCGCGAGCTGGAGGCGAAGGTCCACGCCGGCGAACGGCTGACCCGCGAGGACGGAATCGCCCTCTACGAGTCCGACGACCTGGCCTGGCTGGGCGGCCTCGCCCACGAGGTCCGCACCCGGAAGAACGGCGACGCCGTCCACTTCAACGTCAACCGCCACCTCAACATGACGAACGTGTGCACCGCGTCCTGCGCGTACTGCTCGTTCCAGCGCAAGCCGGGCGAGAAGGACGCGTACACCATGCGCATCGAGGAGGCCGTCCGCCTCGCCAAGGCGATGGAGAACGACAACCTCACCGAGCTGCACATCGTCAACGGCTTGCACCCGACCCTGCCGTGGCGCTACTACCCGCGCTCGCTGCGGGAGCTGAAGAAGGCGCTGCCCGGCGTCTCGCTCAAGGCGTTCACCGCCACCGAGATCCACCACTTCGAGACCATCTCCGGCCTGTCCGCCTCCGAGATCCTCGACGAGCTGATCGACGCCGGCCTGGAGTCGCTGACCGGCGGCGGCGCCGAGATCTTCGACTGGGAGGTCCGGCAGCACATCGTCGACCACCGCACCCACTGGGAAGACTGGTCGCGGATCCACCGCCTCGCCCACGAAAAGGGCCTCAAGACGCCCTGCACCATGCTCTACGGGCACATCGAGGAGCCCCGCCACCGCGTCGACCACGTCCTGCGGCTGCGCGAACTCCAGGACGAGACCGGCGGCTTCCAGGTCTTCATCCCGCTGCGCTACCAGCACGACTTCGTGGACATGCAGGACGGCAAGGTCCGCAACAAGCTCCAGGCGCGGACCACGATGGCCACCGGCGCCGAGGCCCTGAAGACCTTCGCGGTCTCCCGGCTCCTCTTCGACAACATCCCGCACGTCAAGGTGTTCTGGGTGATGCACGGCGTGCAGACCGCCCAGCTGGCCCTCCAGCACGGCGCCGACGACATGGACGGCTCGGTCGTCGAGTACAAGATCACGCACGACGCCGACAACTACGGCACGCCGAACAAGCTCACCCGCGACGACCTGCTGGAGCTGATCCGCGACGCCGGCTTCCGCCCCGTCGAGCGCAACACCCGCTACGAGACCATCCGCGAGTACCCCGGCCCGGACCCGGAGCGCCGCGAGTCCCCGCAGCCGATGCGGGTCTGACGACGACCCCGCCCCCTTCCGGGGCCCCGGTAGGGTCCGCTCCATGAGTGTGCCGAGCGTACGCTTCGAGCTGGACCCTGCCGTCTCCCCCGAAGTCCGCGACGGAATCTGCGCGTTGTGGGCGGACGTCTCCAACGCGGGCGGCGCGGTCGGCTTCGTCCCGCCCGTGACCCCCGAGGACATCCGCCCCGACCTCGTCCGCCATCTCGCGGCGCTCGCCGAGGGCCGCGAGCGGCTGCTCGTCGGCCGGGGCGCCGGCGGCCGGATCGTGGCCACCGCGTTCCTCACCCTCAACCGGCACCGCATGTACACCCACTGGCTGTGGGTCTACACGGTCATGGTCCACCCCGCCCTCCAGGGCCGCGGCGTCGGCCGGGACCTGATGGCCGCGGTCGCCGGCGCCGCCCGCTCCCTCGACGGCATCATCGGCCTCCGCCTCACCTGCCGCGGCGGCACCGGCCTGCGCCGCTTCTACGAGCGCTGCGGCTACCGCGAGATCGGCCGCGCGCCCCGCGCGATCAAGCTCGCCGCCGACGACTTCCGTGACGACGTCACCATGTGGCTCGACCTGGCCTGACGCCCCCCGGTGCCGGGGGCCCGGAAGATCGCCCGGCTTCCTGTGCTTGACTGGACGGAGACCCTTTCGGTTGCCGTTGAGAAGAAGGTCCCGACCGTGAGTAGCCCCAAGTTCGCCACGCTCCGCTACACCGCCCTTCGCATCGGCCTGTTCGCCGTCTGCTTCGCCGTGGTGTGGGTGCTGGCGTACTTCCGGATCATCCCGCTCGGCGTCGGCAACTCCAACACCATCTGGCTGCTGCTCCTCGCCATCGTGATCTCCGCGCCGCTCAGCTTCGTACTGCTGCGCAAGCAGCGGGACGCGATGTCCGAGCAGATCGTGGCCAAGGTGGACCGCCAGAAGGAGCGCCTGGCGGCCAACCAGAGCATGGAGGACCAGCTCTAGGCACCGGGCCGGCCCCTCCCCGCTGCGGCCTGCTTTCGCCCGCTTCGGTCTGCTTTCGGCGCTGTAAGACGCATCACGTCGGCGCGCCACCCACCCCTCCACCTCATCCGGCGCCCGGTCCGCGGAGTTCCAACTCCCCGGACCGGGCGCCTTTTTGCGCACTGTCGCCGCTTCCGCGGCGGTTCACCGGCTATGCCCCCCACCCAAAGATTTTCTTTGGGTTCCTCAAAGTTCAAGTGTTAACGTGCATGTCATGCAGACCGCAGCCGCGCCCTCGACCCCCATGAGCGTCCCGCTCGTGGCGCGCCTGCACGTCGATCTTTGCCGCTGTATGTCCGCGGCCTGTTGCCGCCGCTGACACGTCCCCCAGCGGCCGGAGATCCTTCGCCTCACGTACGGACCTCCTGGCGCCCTGTCACGCCGCCCCCCGACGCCCCGCGTCCCCACGCCTTCACCGTTCCCGGAGTGTGTCCGTTGTCCACGCCCGCCCAGACCCCCGCGCCCGCGACGGCGCCGAAGTCCCCGAAGTCCTCCCGAATACCCAAGATCCCGTTCTGGGTGCAGATCCTGGCCGGCCTCGTCCTCGGCGTGCTGCTCGGCTGGGTCGCCAAGAGCGGTGACATCGGCTGGCTCGGCTCCACCCTGGAGCACATCGGCGACCTCTTCGTCCAGATGCTGAAGCTGGCCGTCGCCCCCCTGGTCTTCTTCGCGATCCTGGTCTCGATCACCAACCTGCGGCAGGTCAACAACGCCGCCCGGCTGGCCACCCGCACCCTGCTGTGGTTCATGGTCACCTCGCTCGTCGCGGTGGCGATCGGCCTGGCCATCGGCCTGCTGAGCAACCCCGGCGCGGGCACCGGCCTGACGCCCAAGGACGGCAAGCTCCCCCAGCACACCGGCTCCTGGATCGACTTCCTCACCGGCATCGTCCCCAAGGACGTCATCACGCCGTTCACCGAACTCAACGTCCTGCAGATCGTCTTCATCGCGGCCGTCGCCGGTATCGCCGCGCTGCAGCTCGGCGACAAGGCCGAGCCGGTCCTCAAGATCAGCCGCTCCGCCCTGGAGCTGCTCCAGAAGGCCCTGTGGTGGGTCATCCGGCTCGCCCCGATCGGCACCGTCGGCCTCATCGGCAACGCCATCGCCACCTACGGCTGGAACCTCATCGGCAAGTACGCGACCTTCACCGTCGACATCTACCTCGGCTGCGCGCTGGTCCTCTTCGTCGTCTACCCGCTGCTGCTCTCCACCGTCGCCAAGGTCAACCCGCTCCAGTTCTTCCGCGGCGCCTGGCCCGCGATCCAGCTGGCCTTCGTCTCCCGCTCCTCGGTCGGCACCATGCCGGTCACCCAGAAGGTCACCGAACGTCTCGGCGTACCGCGCGAGTACGCCTCCTTCGCGGTCCCCTTCGGCTCCACGACCAAGATGGACGGCTGCGCCTCGATCTACCCGGCGATCGCCGCGATCTTCATCGCGCAGATCTTCAACGTGCACCTCAGCGTCGCCGACTACGTCCTGATCGCCTTCGTCTCGGTCATCGGCTCCGCCGCCACCGCCGGCCTCACCGGCGCCACGGTCATGCTGACCCTGACCCTCTCGACGCTGGGCCTCCCGCTGGAGGGCGTCGGCCTGCTGATGGCCATCGACCCGATCCTGGACATGATGCGCACCGCCACCAACGTCGCCGGTCAGGCGGTCATCCCGATCCTGGTCTCGGCCCGCGAGAAGATCCTGGACCGCGACGCCTACGCCCGCGCCACCAGCATCCGCATCGGCGAGACGGAGCCCGCCGCCGACGCCGTGGCGCCCGCCGCCGACCGCGAGCCCGCCCCGGCCGCGGCCTGACACCGGCGCCCACTCCGCCGGCAGTACACCGCGGCGCCCCCGCAGCCCGTACGAGGCCGCGGGGGCGCCGCGCTGTGCGCCCGCTCCCGGTGTGCAGGCGCGGCTCAGCCGACGGCGGGCACCGCCCCGTCCGCCGCCCGGTCCACGGCCCCCGTGTGCGCCAGGATCGCCTCCGCCAGCGGCCGGTGCACGGCCGGCGGCAGCGCATGCCCCATCCCCGGGATCTCGACCAGCCCGGCGCCCCGGATTGCCTGCGTGAGGTGCTGCGGATGCGGCGGCGGGAACACCGGCTCGGCCGGGGCGGCGACCACCAGCGCGGGCACCTCGTTGCGCGCCAGTTCCTCGGTGCGCAGCATCCCGCCGTCGTCGGCGCGCCCGTGGGCGGTGCCCACCCGGTAGTGCCCGGTGTGCGCGACGACCCGTCGTTCCAGAGCGCGGTAGAACGCCTCGTCGAACGGCAGCCGGTCCCCGGCGAGCACCCGCCAGTGCGCGATCCGCCGCGCGATCTCGGCCTCCTCGCCGCGGTCCACCACCGGCTGCGCCCACATCTCCAGCACCTCCGGCGCGATCCCCGGCAGCTCCGCCACCGGGACGGTGCCGCCGTCGGGCCGGGTGTACGGGACGGTGCTCAGCGCGCAGGTGCCCATCAATGTCGCGCTCAACAGCCGCTCCGGATGATCGGCGAGGACCATCTGGACCAGCATGCCGCCCAGCGACATCCCCACGAGATGCGCGCGGGCGACACCGAGCCCGTCCAGCACCGCGATCACATCGTCCGCGAGGTCCGCGATCCGGTACGGCCGTTCATCGAACGACCAGGTGGAGCGGCCGGTGTCGCGGTGGTCGTAGCGGATCACCCGGTGCCGCGCGGCCAGCGCGTCCACCAGTGGCTCCGGCCAGCCCACGCCGGCCGCCTGCGCGCCCATCACCAGCAGCAGCGGCGGCGCGTCGACGGGCCCCCGCTGCTCGGTCCACAGCCGGACCCCCGGAGCGGCGTCGACGAAGCGCTCCACGGCTTCCGTGCTCCCGTATTGCTGCGGCATGTGCGGACCTCCCAGGGACATGGCGTACGCGTGCAACCGAGATCATCAGGTGCAACGAAACGTATCGTCTCGCCATGTCTCACATCATGTCAACCGGCCGGCCGAGGAGGTCGGAGATCGTAAACTTACTTTGCGGTAACTGCCGCAAACGGGCGGGGAGGGACTTCAGGGTGGGTGCTGCCAAGGGCAAACGGGTGCCGCGGGCGATCCGGGAGCAGCAGATGATGGACGCCGCGGTGCGGACCTTCGCACGGCGCGGATACCGGGCGGCCTCCATGGACGAGATCGCCGAACTGGCCGGCGTCTCCAAGCCGCTGGTCTACCTCTACCTCAACTCCAAGGAGGACCTCTTCGGCGCGGTCATCCGGCGGGAGTCCGCGGCCCTGGTGGCGGCCGTCACCGCGGCCGTGGAGAGGGGCGCCGCCGCCGACCGCCAACTCTGGAGCGGCCTGACCGGCTTCTTCGCGCACACCGCCGAACACCCCGACGGCTGGGCGGTGTTGCACCAGCAGGCGCGTTCCCAGGGGGAGCCGTTCGCGGCCGAAGTGGCGGCGATGCGGGCGGAGATCGTCCGCTTCGTCACCGGCCTGATCGCCGCCGCCGCGAAGGAGGCGGGCTGCGCCGGCGAACTCGCCGACCGCGAGGTCGCGGGCCTGGCGCACGCCCTCATCGGCGCCGCCGAATCGCTCGCCGACTGGGTCAACGCCGGTGCCACCGAAGGCACTTCACCCCGTGCCACCGGCGACGGCGCACGGACGGCGGCCAGGGAAGCCGCCGCCACCCTGATGAACTTCGCCTGGTCCGGCCTCGGCCACCGCATGCACGGCGAACACTGGACCCCGGCCTGACGAAACTGCCGGGCGCCGGCCCGTCAAAATTCCCCGCCCGCAGACGAATCCCGTGCAAGACCATTGGCCGGCCCCGCACCACCGCGTACATTTACCGCGCAGTAAGGTTACCGTCGGGTCAGTGCCGAAGGGGGCTGACGCCTTGCCGCATCCCACAACTGCGCTCCCCCTCGGGCGAACCAGCCGGCCGACCGCACCCGGCCGCCGCACCCCCCGGAGAGCGGCACCCGGCTACCGCGCCTCAGGGGACGCCCCGCACAGCCACCCGCCACCGAGACGGCGGGAAAGCCGCGTGCCGGCCGGGCCGGAGGGGATGTCCCGGAGCCCGCCCGCAGGATCTGGAGCGAACGCCGGGGCATTCCTCATCTACGGACCAGATGCGCCCGCGCCGAGGGCGGGTTCCGGGGCAGCCCCTCCGACCCCACCCACCAGCCGTAGGCGAGGCCACACCAGCCGGCACGGCGCCGCAGAAGACAACGTGGGACGGCCACAAACACCACAGGCCGCCGCCACGACGAGCAACCCAAATCCTCCCGAGCCCGGCGGAACAGGAACCCACCGCAACCACTACGTGGGATGCAAGGAGCCGCTCGTGTCCAACCACCCCAGCCCACCCCCGCACACCCCCGCAGCCCCCACCCCCGCTCCCCAACTCACCGAACCCCTAAGGACATTGACCGACGGCACCGTCCGAGAGGCAGCCGTCCCCCCACTCGCCCCGCCCGTCCGCACCGGCTCGCTGGGCGACATCCCCTTCACCAACGCCGCCGAGGCCCCGCACGAGACCGTCCTCTCCCGCAAGCGCCCCGACGGCACCTGGCGCGACGTCACCGCCGCCGAGTTCGCCGCCGAGGTCCGCGCCGTCGCCAAGGGCCTGATCGCGCACGGCCTCCGCCCGGGCGACCGGCTCGCCATCATGGCCCGCACGACCTACGACTGGACCCTTCTCGACTTCGCCGCCTGGGCCGCCGGCCTCGTCACCGTCCCCCTCTATCCGACCTCCTCCGCCCACCAGGCGCAGTGGATCCTGCACGACTCCTCGGCCCGCGCTTGCGCCGTCGAGAGCGTCGACGAAGCCCGCCTGATCAGCCAGATCCGCGGCGCGCTGCCCGCCCTCGACCACCTGTGGCAGTTCAGCACCGGCGCCGTCGCCCAACTCGTCGACGCCGGCCGGGACCTCCCCGACGAGAGCGTCGACGAACGCCGCGCCACCCTCACCCCCGACCTCCTCGCCACCCTCGTCTACACCTCCGGCACCACCGGCAACCCCAAGGGCTGTGCCCTCACCCACGCCAACTTCTTCGCCGAGATCGACAACGCCATCGCCCTCCTCCACCCCGTCTTCACCTCGGTCAGCGAGGAGCCCGCCGCCACCCTCCTCTTCCTCCCCCTCTCGCACGTCTTCGGCCGCATGGTCGCCGTCGGCTGCCTGCGCGCCCGGGTCCGCCTCGGCCACGCCCCCAGCATCCAGACCGACGACCTGCTCGCCGACCTCGCCGCCTTCCGGCCCACCTTCCTCCTCGCCATCCCCTACGTCCTGGAGAAGGTCTTCAACACCGCCCGCGCCACCGCCGAGAAGATGGGCCGGGCCGCCTCCTTCGACCGCGCCGTCCGTATCGCCCGCGCCTACGGGGAAGCCGTCGAGGCCCGGGAACACGGGACGGGCCCCGGCCCCGGCGTCGCCCTCAAGGCCGCCCGCAAGCTCTACGACCCGCTCGTCTACCGCCGTATCCGCGCCGCCCTCGGCGGCCGCGTCCGCTACGCGATCTGCGGCGGCTCCCCGCTCGGCCACCGCCTCGCCGCCTTCTACTCCGGCGCCGGCATCGAGATCTTCGAGGGCTACGGCCTGACCGAGACCACCGCCGCGGCCACCGTCACCCCGCCGCTGCGCCCCCGTATCGGCACGGTCGGCTGGCCGCTCCCCGGCAGCGCCGTCCGCATCGCCGACGACGGCGAGGTCCTGCTCCGCGGCGCGCACGTCTTCTCCGGCTACTGGGACGCCGCCGGCACCGTCCGGCCCGCCGCCGACCGGGACGGCTGGCTGGCCACCGGCGACCTCGGCGCCCTCGACGCCGACGGCTACCTCACCATCACCGGCCGCAAGAAGGAGATCATCGTGACCAGCGGCGGCAAGAACGTCGCCCCCGCGCCCCTGGAGGACCGCCTCCGCGCCCACCCCCTCATAGGCCAGTGCATGGTCGTCGGCGACAACCGCCCCTATGTCACCGCCCTGCTCACCCTGGAACCCGACGGCCTCGCCCACTGGCGCCACATGACCAGGAAGGGCGACGTCCCGCTCGCCGAACTCGTCCACGACGAGCGGCTGCTCGCCGACCTCCAGCACGCCGTCGACGACGCCAACAAGCTGGTCTCCCGCGCCGAGTCCATCCGCCGCTTCGCCGTCCTGCCCGCGGAGTTCACCGAGCAGAGCGGTCACCTCACGCCGTCCCTCAAACTCCGCCGCGCCGCCGTCGCCCGCGACTTCGCCCGGGAGATCGCGCACCTTTACGAAAGGGAGTGACCCCTTTACGAAAGGCAGTGACTCCGGCTCTGGAGCCCGGGCCCTTCGCACGTCAAACTGGAACCCCCGTGTCACCTCTGTGGGGGAGGTGGCACGGGGTCTTCCTGTTGCCATGCCATGCTGCGCCGCGCCGTTCCGTGCCGCGCCCTCGCGGACACCGGGGGACGGGCCGCCGCCCGGCTCACCGCGGCGGCAGCGCCACCGCCGTCTGCATATGGCAGGAGTTGCACCAGAACGCCCACCCGTTGGCATCCACGGACCGCGAACCGCACGCCAGACACGGATCGCCGACGAAGCTCGCCGCCACCCACGCCCCGGCCGTCGCGGCCCGCCGCCCGGCCGCCGCCCGCTCCTCCGCATAGCAGGGAATGCACACGCCGCCCTCCCTGCCCGGCAGCTTCATCGGCCGCAACCCGCAGACGGCGCACGGGAGTCTGCCGACGTACTGCGCGTCCAGGCCCACCGGCTTGCCGCTTCTGCTGAAGGCCGCCATGGTCTGCGTCCGCCTCCTCTATGCCAGGACGGTTCCGGTGCCGGCGCAGCCGGAGCACTGCGTGGTGACCTTGTGGCCGCCGGGGGTCTCCCACTCGACGGTCCCCGCGCCACCGCAGTCCGGACACGGCTTCTGCGGAGGCATGCTCTCGCTCATTCTGCCCACGGTAGAACCTGCCATGTGGCCATGCGACCACTTTCCGTGATCGGATCCGCCGTCTTCGCGCCGGCCGGGCAGGGCCTTCCGGTATCGGGCCGGGTCCGGTTTTTCCGGCCGCGTCCGAATTCGCCGAACGGATGCCGGTTCCGGGAGGCGTCGGGCCGCGCGGCGCGGGGAGTCCGCAGGCCAGGGCGGTGGTGCGGGCCGGCCCGGCGCCTGTAGGAGCGGCATCCGCCGTGAATTGGACGGGATTTTCCGGGCCGGTGAATCGCGCTAATGCCCGCGCAAACTCTCTTACCTCTTCCCGGTCTTCCCGCCGATCTCCGTCCCGGTCTTCCCACGGATGTCCGCGGATTTCCGGGGCGCCGGCGGTCCGGGAATTACCCGCTCCGTTCCCGGCGCCGGACGTTCGCCGACGAGCCCCGGGGTGACCGCCCTGGCCGCAAGGGGGCGGCGCCGGGTGGCGGGCGCTCCGGCCTGTGCGCCGTCCCGCGGCCGGGAACCGAAGGAGTATTCACCTGGTATTCATTTTCCCGGGGCACCGGGCCGGAGGAAATGCGGCCGAGCGGCCGGCTGCACGAAAGACTGTACGAAAGGTTGTACAAAAAGGCAGGAGCCCCACTCCCCGCCCGAAGGCGGAGGGGGGCTCCTTGGGTGCTACCGGTCCATCAGAGGAGAAAGACCGGAGCGGGCAACTCAGACCGGCGTAACGTTCTCCGCCTGCGGGCCCTTCGGACCCTGCGTGACGTCGAAGTTGACCTGCTGGTTCTCCTCAAGCGAGCGGAAACCAGAGGCGTTGATCGCCGAGTAGTGGACGAAGACATCCGGGCCGCCGCCGTCCTGGGCGATGAAGCCGAAGCCCTTTTCAGCGTTGAACCACTTGACGGTTCCGGTAGCCATAAGCCCTCCTTGGGCCAAAGGGTTGCCCTGCTCCAGAACCTGCAAAGAAGTCTGAAAACTACAAAAGCCTGCGGGTCACATGCTCCGCAGGCTCTGTACTGCAAGGGAAACCAAACTGCAACTTGGCCTGAGCCTAGCATGGTGTGCTCCGAAGGTGGAAGAGCTAAAGATCACGTTTGGCTCGGGGCGGAAAAGTCCACAGCGGGCCCCCGGCGTCCGGCGCCGGGACCGACGGGTCTAGCCTCCGCATGTGGACAATTCAACCTTTGGAGACGCACCCGCGGCAGCCGACGCAGACCACCGTCGCAGCCGGCCGCGAGTGGGCCACATCCAGTTCCTGAACTGCCTGCCCCTTTACTGGGGCCTGGCCCGTACGGGCACCCTCCTCGATCTGGACCTCACCAAGGACACCCCCGAGAAGCTCAGCGAGCAGCTGGTGCGCGGGGAGCTCGACATCGCGCCGATCACGCTCGTCGAATTCCTGCGGGCCGCCGACGACCTCGTCGCCTTCCCCGACCTCGCGGTCGGCTGCAACGGCCCGGTCATGTCCTGCGTGATCGTCTCGCAGAAGCCGCTGGATCAGCTGGACGGCGCCCGCGTCGCCCTCGGCTCGACCTCGCGGACCTCCGTCCGTCTGGCGCAGCTGCTGCTCGCCGAGAAGATCGGGGTACGGCCCGAGTACTTCACCTGCCCGCCCGACCTCGGGCTGATGATGCAGGAGGCCGATGCGGCAGTCCTGATCGGCGACGCCGCGCTCCGCGCCAACCTGCACGACGCGCCCAAGCTCGGCCTGGACGTCCACGACCTCGGCCGGATGTGGAAGGACTGGACGGGACTGCCGTTCGTCTTCGCGGTCTGGGCGGCCCGCCGCGACTACCTGGAGCGCGAGCCGGCGGTGGTGCAGAAGGTGCACGAGGCATTCCTGGCCTCCCGCGACCTGTCGCTGGACGAGGTCGGCAAGGTCGCCGAGCAGGCCGCCCGCTGGGAGCACTTCGACCAGGAACTGCTGGAGCGGTACTTCACCACGCTGGACTTCCGCTTCGGGCCGGACCAGCTGCGCGGCGTCACCGAGTTCGCCCGGCGGGTCGGCCCCACCACCGGCTTCCCGGCCGATGTACGGGTCGAACTGCTGACGGCGGGCGCCGGAGCCCGCTTCTAGGCCGCGCGGACGGCGGCCGGACGGCGGCCCGGCCCCACGGGCCGCCTGGGAGTCCCACGGGCCGCCTGGGGCCTACGGCGCCGGCGTCGGGCCGCGGAGGACCTTGCTGAGGGCCTCCAGGCTCACGTCCCGCATCCCGCGGAGATAGCTGCGGGCGTTGTGGCCGCCGTCCTCGATGACATGCAGCCGGGCATGGACCGGCCCCTTGGCGTACCGCTGGACGAAGCGCTCCAGATTGGCCCGGCCGCCCTCCCGCGTCCCGATCTGGAACAGCACATGGACGTCAGGGGCGCCAGGAGTGGCGGCCAGCCGCCGCGCCAGCCACTCCGGGTCGTTGGCCCGCATCTCCGCCCGGTGGCCGCGCCACAGCGGCGAGTCCGGGCGGGTGTCCGGGCCGCTGGCGATCACCGCCTTGAACCGGTCCGGGTGCTTCAGCACCTGCTTCAGGGCCACGAAACCACCGGACGAGGACCCCATGAACGCCCAGCCGTCGCGGCTGGTGAACGTCCGGAAGTTGGCCTTGACCAGGTCGGGGACGTCGTCGGACATCCAGGTGCCCATCTTCGGCTGCCCGGGGATGTCGCTGCCGTCGTAGTAGCGCTTACCGGCGTTCAGGACCGGCATCACGACGATGAACGGCTTGCTGCGGCCCAGCGCCACCAGGTCGGTGACGGTCCGCTGGAGCTTGTGGCCGGTGGCCGCCCAGTAGTTGGCGGGGTAGCCGTAGCTGCCCGGCAGGGCGATCAGGACCGGGAAGGCGCTGTTCCGGTAGCGCTCCTCGTAGTACTCCTTCGGCGCCCAGATCCACACCTTGCCGGTGAAGCCGGACTTCCTGCCGTGCAGGGTGGTGACGCCGATCTTCGTGCCGTCGTCGAGCGTGGCCGCCGTGCGGAACGCGGCCGGCGGACCGGTCGGCATCCGGACCGCGGGATCGGCCGCGGCCGCCCCCGCCGGGCCCGCGGCACCGTCCGGGAGCGCCCGGCTGAACGACATCGGCTCCCCGGTGTCGTTCAGCACGTCCAGGTACTTGACGGTCGGGTAGGCGCAAAGGCCGACCACGGCCACGAGGCCGGTGAGGAAGGACATCCGCCACCGGGGGCGGGAGGCCGGCCCGCGCTCCCGTGTGCGCCGGGCGGAACGGGCGTGCCCCAGGAGTCGGGTGCGGCTTCGCAGACCGCGGCGGCCGCCCCGGGCCTCCTGGCACGGGTCGTACGGGCGCTCCCCGGGGGCGTGAGACACGGTCGTTCTCCCGATGGACGGGCCCTGGGCCGGCGGCCATGGGGGCGGATGGTGGGTTTACGCCCTGTTTGATGGGAAAGCGGGGTCCAGGGTTTCGGGAACACCGCATGACCTGGGTCATAGGCTGGGGCCGCCGTCAGGAGGGGGAGGGCGCCATGGAACCGCTGACCGACGAGGACCCGCGGACCCTGGGCGGGTACCGGCTGCTCGGCCGCCTGGGCGCGGGCGGCATGGGCCGCGTCTACCTGGGGCGCAGCGCCGGCGGGCGGACCGTGGCGGTCAAGGCGGTGCATGCCCAGTACGCCGCCGACGACCAGTTCCGGGCCCGGTTCCGCCGCGAGGTCGCCTCGGCACGACGGGTCGGCGGCGCCTGGACCGCGCCCGTCCTGGACGCCGACCCCGACGCCCCCGTCCCCTGGGTCGCCACCGGCTACGTCGCAGGCCCCGCCCTCTCCCGCGCGATCGCCGACCGCGGCCCGCTCGCCGGCCACTCCGTACGGGCCCTGGGCGCCGGACTGGCCGAGGCGCTCGTCGCGGTGCACGCGCTGGGCCTCGTCCACCGGGACGTCAAGCCCTCCAACGTGCTGCTGACGCTGGACGGGCCGCTGCTGATCGACTTCGGGATCGCGCGGGCCACGGACGGCACCGCCTCACTGACGTCCACCGGGGTCTCGGTCGGCTCGCCCGGCTACATGGCGCCCGAGCAGATCCTCGGCCAGGGGGCGGAGGCGGCCGCCGACGTCTTCTCCCTGGGCGCCGTCCTGGCGTTCGCGGCAACGGGGGCCGCACCGTTCACCGGGGACTCGTCCGCCGCGCTGCTCTACAAGGTGGTGCACGAGGAACCCGAACTGGGCCCGGAACTCACCGGCGCACTACGGGAGTTGGTGGTCGCCTGCCTGGCCAAGGACCCGGCGCGGCGGCCCGCCCCGGAAGAGGTCGCGGCGCGGCTCGCCGGGGACGGCAGCGGCGGCGCGGCCGGCCTGGTCCGCGCCGGCTGGCTGCCGGGCCCCCTCGTCGAACAGGTCAGCCGCCAGGCGGTGGCGCTGCTGAACCTGGATGCGGAGGGGCCCGGGGCGGCCGGGGCTGGAACGACGGCTGGGGCGGGTGGGGTGTTCGGGGCTGGTGGGACGTTGGGGACCGAGGGGGCCTCCGGGCCGCCGGATGCGTCGTACGGGGCGGTGTCCGGGCTGATCCCGTTCGACACGCCGGCGCAGAGCGTGGGGCCGGCTACGCAGACGGGGCCGGGGGCAGGCACAGCGGGGGCAGATGCGGGCGCGGGCCGGGGCGACGGCCCCGATGCGGGCACGGGCCCGGGGCCCGGGGCGCCCGCCTGGCCGGTGGCCGGCGCACCGCACACCGGGGCCGTCCCTCCGCCGCCGCCCGCGTCCCCGTCCGTACCGGCAGTGCCACCACCCGCGTCCGCGTCCGCGTCTGCCTCCGCCTCTAGCCTCGCCGACCTGCCGACCGGCGCGGCGGCAGTACCGGGACCCCCGGCCGGTTCGGCGCCATCCCCAGCCGACGGCCACGGCCCCAAGGAACGGCGGATCGCCCTCTCCGGCGCGCTCGGTGGCAAGGAGCGCCCCCGGAGGATGAGCTGCACTCTGGTGCTCTCCGTGGCGGGCGCGCTGGCGGTCGCCACCACTACCGCGGTGTTCTTCGCCGTCCTCAACGGGCCGGAGGGCGGCGGCAGCACCGCCAAGCCGCCGTCCGGGCACACCCCGCCCGCCGGGACCACCGCCCCGACCGCCGGCAACCGTGTCCCCCAGGGCTTCCTCGGCACCTGGAACGGCACCGTCACCATGGCCAACGGGATCCCCAACGGCACCATGACCAGCGTCATCAAGGCCGGCGAGAAGGGCGACGTCGTGGTGCGGACGACCTACGACGTGGTGCTGCTGCGCTGTCAGGCCAAGGCGAAGCTGCTGTCGGCCACCGGCAACGCCCTCGTCCTCCAGGAGACCGCCGACGGTGAACAGGGGCCGGGCTGCACGGGCAACACCTCCACCGTGACGTACACCCTCGGCAAGGACGGCACGCTCACCTTCGCCTCGGACGACAAACGGGGCGGCACCCCGAAGGCCACCCTGACGAGAAGCGGCAGCTGAGGGGCGGGGGAGCTGAGAGGCGGGAGGAGCTGAGGGGCTGGGGGAGGGGACACCGGCCCCTCCCGACGCTGTCAGACCCCTGGCGTAGGCTGGTTCAGTCCTTAAGCGCTCGCTGCGCTTACTGTGCGCTTACTGCCCGTCCGCCTCCGAAGGGACGCCCCGGTGACCGAGAACGCCGACCTCAAGTCTTTTGATGTCACAGCCGTACTCGACCGCGCCGCGCAGGGCGGCCGCATCACGCCGGAGGAGGCGCTCGCCCTCTACCGTTCCGCGCCGCTGCACGCGCTGGGCCAGGCCGCCGACGCCGTCCGCCGCCGCCGTTACGCCGGCACCGAGCACATCGCGACGTACATCATCGAGCGCAACATCAACTACACCAACGTCTGCGTGACGGCCTGCAAGTTCTGCGCCTTCTACGCCGCGCCCAAGGACACCGCGAAGGGCTGGACCCGCGACCTCGACGACATCCTGCGGCGCTGCGCGGAGACCGTCGAACTGGGCGGCACCCAGATCATGTTCCAGGGCGGCCACCACCCGGACTACGGCGTCGAGTACTACGAGAAGCACTTCTCGGCCATCAAGAAGGAATTCCCCCAGCTGGTCATCCACTCCCTCGGCGCGTCCGAGGTCGAGCACATGGCCCGGATCTCCAAGGTGTCCGTCGAGGAGGCGATCTCGCGCATCCACGCCGCGGGCCTGGACTCCTTCGCCGGCGCCGGCGCCGAGCTCCTCCCCGCCCGGCCCCGCAAGGCCATCGCGCCGCTGAAGGAGTCCGGCGAGCGCTGGCTGGAAATCATGGAGGCCGCGCACAGGCTGGGCGTGGAGTCGACGTCCACGATGCTGATGGGCACCGGCGAGACCAACGCCGAGCGCATCGAGCACCTGCGGATGATCCGCGACGTCCAGGACCGTACGGGCGGCTTCCGCGCCTTCATCCCGTACACCTACCAGCCGGAGAACAACCACCTGAAGGGCCGCACGCAGGCCACCCTCTTCGAGTACCTGCGCATGATCGCCGTCGCCCGGCTCTTCCTGGACAACGTCGCGCACATCCAGGGCTCCTGGCTGACCACCGGCAAGGAGATCGGCCAGCTCACACTGCACTACGGCGCGGACGACCTCGGCTCCGTGATGCTGGAGGAGAACGTCGTCTCCTCGGCGGGCGCCAAGCACCGCTCGAACCTGCGCGAGATGATCGAGATGATCCGCACGGCGGGCCGGGTCCCGGCGCAGCGCGCCACGACGTACGAGCACCTGGTCGTGCACGACGACCCGGCCGACGACCCGGTCGACGACCGCGTCGTCTCGCACCTCTCCTCGACGGCCATCGAGGGCGGCACCGCCCACCCGGAGCTGACCTTCGTCGAGGCCAACTGACCCCCGGCGAGGCCAACTGGCCACCGGCATACCGATGCTGACGCTCCATCGGGTCCGGGCCGTCCGGCTCACCCGCACCGAGGACACCGAGCCGCTCCCCGGCTACGCGGTCCTCGTCGACGGCGACCGCCTGGCCGCCATCGGCCCCTACGAGGAACTCCTGGCGACGTACGGGACGGACGCCCACGGCACGGACGCCTACGGGATGGGCGCGCCGTCTGCCGGCGGGGAGGCTCCGCCTGTCGGCGCCGAGCCGGGAGCCCGGCCGAGCCTCCGGGTCCGGGAGTGGGACGGCATCCTCACGCCCGGCCGCCACGAACCGAACGGCGCGGCACTGCTGGAGGCCGCCTACCACCCCGACCCGCGCGAGGCCGCCGAACTGGGCACGGAGCCGCTGACCGGCGCGGCGCTGGCCGCCCTGCCGATGACCGAGACCCGCTGGGGCGCCAGCGCCCGCCGCGGCCTCCAACGCCTCCTGGCCGCCGGCACCACCACCCTGGCGGGCCCGTTCACCCACCCCGCGGTCCGCGCCGCCGTCCAGCGCTCCGGCCTCCGCCAGACCAACCACCCGGAGCGCGCCGACCACCCGGAGAGCGCCGAGGCGTCCCCCTCCGCGTCCCCATCCGCCTCCCCGGCCCTCGCCCCCGGCGCCCGGGCCGACTTCGCCGTCTTCGCCCCGGACGGCACCTGCCTGGCCACCGTCCTCTCCGGCCGCCTCGTCCACCGCCGCCGCTGACCCCCTGACGCGCCGCCCACCTCTCCACTACACTCCGTAACGAAGTCGGAACTTCTCACGCTCCGTAATCGTTGCCGATAGAGGAAGGAGGCAGGCGGCCCAAGGCGCACGCGACGCCCCCGCTCCCGTGCCCCCCGTTCGCTCCCGCCCCCGTTTCCGCCAATCCCGTCAAGAACTTAAGAACTCGTCAAGGCCGGTCGATCACGCGTCAGGTCGGTGTCAACGGAAACGGAACAGCGGATTCAGCCCGGCAGGATCTTGGTCGCGGGGACGGCCGTCGCCCGGCCGCTCACGATGCGTTTCGCACCGCTCGACCGCCCGGAATGTCAGAGGGGGGCATGACGGCCGTCCCCGACCAAAGACCTGGCCGAGACCTGGCCGCCCCGGTCACGTCCCGCCTCGCCCCAGCCCACCCCCACCCCAGCCCGCGCCAGGCCCACCCCACCCCAGCCCGCGCCACCCGAGCCCACCCCACCCGAGCCCACGTCGCCCCGTCCCACTTGGCTTGGCCCGGCCGGCGCCTGGGCCCGGGTACCCGGGTGCCCGGTGCCCCGGGGCTCGGTGCCCGGTGCCTGGCTTCGGTGATGGACGGTGGACAATGGCCGGGTGACCCGAGCATCCCTGGACAAGCAGCCGAACGAAGTCGCCGCGATGTTCGACGGCGTGGCGGCGCGGTACGACCTCACCAACGACGTGCTCTCCCTGGGCCAGGCGCGGCTCTGGCGCAAGGCGGTGGACCGTGCGGTGGCCGCGCGGCCCGCCGAGCGGGTGCTCGATCTCGCGGCCGGGACCGGCACGTCCTCGCTGCCGTTCGCGCGGACCGGGGCGTACGTCGTGCCCTGCGACTTCTCGGTCGGGATGCTGCGGGAGGGCAAGAAGCGGCGCCCGTGGCTGCCGTTCGCGGCGGGGGACGGGATGCGGCTGCCGTTCGCGGACGGGGTGTTCGACGCCGTCACCATCTCCTTCGGGCTGCGGAACATCCAGGACACCGATGCCGCGCTGGCCGAGCTGTACCGCGTCACCAAGCCCGCTGGGCGGGTGGTGATCTGTGAGTTCAGCGAGCCGACCTGGGAGCCGTTCCGGACGGTCTATGCCGAGTACCTGATGCGGGCGCTGCCGCCGGTCGCGCGCGTGGTCAGCAGCAACCCGGAGGCGTACGTCTACCTCGCGGAGTCCATCCGCACCTGGCCCAACCAGCCCGAGCTGGCCGCCCGGCTCCAGGGCGTGGGCTGGACCGGGGTCGCCTGGCGCAACCTGTCCGGTGGGGTCGTGGCGCTGCACCGGGGTACCAAGCCGGTCGAGGGCTGACCCGGCCCTGGTCGAAGGCTGCCCCGGACCTGGAGGTCCCGGTCCTGGACCTGGAGGTCCCGGTGCCGGCAGTACGTGAGCAGTACGTGAAGAGCCCGCCCCCGTCGGGCTGTTGCCGTCGGGGGCGGGCCTTTGCGTCGGGTGGCGCGGTGGACGAGGTGGACCTGTGGCGGCCCGGTGGCGGGGCCCGGGGCCGCCACAGGCCCCGGGCTCGTTCACTGAGCCCGTTCACTCCCGTTCAACCGGGCCCGTTCACCGGGCGCCGGTCACCGCCTGCTTGGCCCGGTTACTTCTTGAAGGCGTAGTCCAGCAGTTTCTTGGCGTCCGCGGTCCGGTTGTCCAGGGACGAGGAGGCCAGGACCGTGCCGATGACGGTCTTGCCGCCGCGGGTGGCGGCGAAGACCAGGCAGTACTTGGCCTCCGGGCCCGAGCCGGTCTTCACGCCGATGGTGCCCTGGTAGCTGCCGAGCAGGTTGTTGGTGTTGGTCCACGACATGTAGCGGTAGCCGCCGTTCTGCGTGGTGACCTTCTGCTTGGTGGACTTCGTCCCCACCACCGTGCGGAAGGTGGAGAACTTCATGGCGTTGCTGGCGAGCTTGGTCAGGTCGCGCGGGGTCGAGTAGTTCGTACCACGCCCTATTCCGTCGAACGAGTCGAAGTGGGTGTTCTTCATGCCCAGGCTCTTGGCGGTGGCGTTCATCTGGCCGATGAACGACTTCACCCGGGCGTCCCGGGTCGAGCCGCTGCCGAAGGTGTCGGCCAGCGCGTAGGCCGCGTCGCAGCCGGACGGGAGCATCAGCCCGTAGAGCAGCTGACGGACCGTCACCTTGTCGCCGACGATCAAGTGGGCCGACGAGGCCCAGTTGTTGTTGACGATGTAGTCGCTGTACGCCTTCTGGATCGTGACCTTGGAATCCAGGTTGAGGTTCTTCTGGGCCAGCACCACCCGGGCCGTCATGATCTTGGTGGTGGAGCCGGTGGACCGGCGGGTGTCCGCGGCCTTGCCGTAGAGCGTCGCCCCGCTGCCGTCGTTCATCACGAAACCGCCGGCGGCGGTGATGCTGGGCGTCGGGAGGCCGGCGGCCTGCGCCTGGGAGCCGAACGCCCCGGCGGTCAGGACGGCTCCGGTGGTGAGGGCCACGGCGGACGCGCGCCGCATGCCCTTGATGCCCTTGATGCGCCTGATGCCTTTGATGCCAATGTTCAAGTGGATGCTCCAAATGCCCCTGCAGTGCGGTCACATGCAGTTGCGGTCACCTGAGAGTGCCGCTGTCTTCTGAGACATCCGGGGCGTGGCAATGGATGCGTGGGAGGCGCTCTTCTTTCGGTCAAATCCGGGGAGCGGGCCCCTACGTCCCGTACGTCCCGCATCCCCGGATCCCCGGATCAAAGATCCAGTCGGTGGCAAGACGCCGTCCGCTTGCCGTCCGGTACGGGGACGGTCTCGGCCGGGTGCATGCCCAGGCGGCGGGCCACCGCGATCGAGCGGGCGTTGCGGGAGTCGATCACCGCGACCACGTGCCGGATGCCGGCCGCCCGTACGACGTCCAGCGCCCGTTCCGCGGCCGCCGTGGCGTACCCCTTGCCCCAGTACGCCCGGCCCAGTCTCCAGCCGATCTCGATCTCGCCGGCCGGGCCCCACTCCCGCGGCCAGGGCTGGGCGCCGGTGAAGCCGATGACCGCGCCGTCCGCCGGGTCCACCAGGGTGTAGAAGCAGAAGCCGCGTTCGGCGTGGTGGCGGCGCTGGCGGGCGGTGAGCTCCTCGTAGACGGAGAGTTCGGCGGCGCCTCCGCCGAGGAACTCCATCACCTCGGGGTCGTCGAAGACCCCGTGCCAGTGCCACGCGTCCTCTTCGGTGGGGACCCGCAGTTCGACGGCGGGGAGGGGGCGCGCGGACCGCGGGGCGGGCGCAGAGGTCATGGGACAACCCTTCAGATTCCGATCATCACGGCCCCCATAGACTGCACCTGCCCAGTGCCGGTCGGCACCCAGATATCCACAGCGGATATCCCGATATCGACTTCCGGGAGAAAATGCCGTGACCGAGTCCGCGTCCGCGTCCGCATCTGTGACCGAGCCCGTGACCGCGCCCCGATCGGAGCACAGCGCGGATGTGATCGTCGTCGGTGCCGGGCCGGCCGGCGCGACCACCGCGTACCACCTCGCCAAGTCCGGTCTGGACGTGCTGCTCCTGGAGAAGACCGCGTTCCCGCGCGAGAAGGTCTGCGGCGACGGGCTCACCCCGCGGGCCGTCAAGCAGCTGGTGGCGATGGGCATCGACATCTCCGAGGAGGCCGGCTGGCTGCGCAACAAGGGCCTGCGCATCATCGGCGGCGGCTCCCGGCTCCAGCTGGACTGGCCGGATCTCGCCTCCTTCCCGGACTACGGACTGGTCCGCAAGCGCGACGACTTCGACGAGCAGCTGGCCCGCCAGGCGCAGAAGGCCGGCGCCCGGCTCTACGAGCGGTGCAATGTGGGCGCGCCGATCGTGAACGAGCTGACCGGGCACATCACCGGCGTGCACGCCAAGCTCGGCGAGGCGGGGGCCGGTTCGAAGGACAGGACGCCGGTGACGTTCCACGCCCCGGTCGTGGTGGCCGCCGACGGCAACTCCACCCGGCTGTCGCTGGCGATGGGGCTGCACCGGCGCGAGGACCGGCCGATGGGCGTCGCGGTGCGGACGTACTTCACCTCGCCGCGGCACGACGACGACTACCTGGAGTCCTGGCTGGAGCTGTGGGACCGCCGGGGCGCGCAGGACCGGCTGCTGCCGGGTTACGGCTGGATCTTCGGCATGGGCGACGGCACGAGCAACGTCGGCCTCGGGATCCTCAACTCCAGCTCCGCCTTCCGGGAGCTGGACTGGCGGGAGATCCTCAAGGCGTGGTGCGCGTCCATGCCGGAGGACTGGGGCTACACCCCGGAGAACATGACCGGTCCGATCCGCGGCGCGGCGCTGCCGATGGCGTTCAACCGCCAGCCGCACTACACCAAGGGCCTCCTCCTGGTCGGTGACGCGGGCGGGCTGGTGAACCCGTTCAACGGCGAGGGCATCGCCTATGCGATGGAGTCCGGCGCGATCGCGGCCGAGGTGATCGTCCAGGCGCACGCGCGCGCCACGTACGCCCAGCGTGAGCTGGCGCTGCACCGTTACCCGAAGGTCCTCAAGGACACCTACGGCGGCTACTACTCCCTGGGCCGGGCGTTCGTGAAGCTCATCGGCAACCCCCAGGTGATGCGGATCGCCACCCAGCGCGGGCTGACCCACCCGCTGCTGATGCGCTTCACGCTCAAGATGCTGGCCAACCTCACCGATCCGACGGGTGGCGACGCGATGGACCGGATCATCAACGGTCTGAGCAAGGTCGCGCCGAAGGCGTGAGCCGCCGCCGACCAGGCGTGCTGCTGCAGCGGGCCGGCCCCGGAAAAAGGGGGCCGGCCCGCTGTCACGTTCTCCGCGCGCGATCCGTCGGTGCAGTGACGGCGCTGAACCGAGGCGCCGGACGAGATGCGAGGAGCGCAGTGATGGACGCACGAGTGCCGGAAGCACGTATGCAGAACCCCGCGGTGGTCATTCCGGAGGCCATGCAGCCGCTGCTCGCCGTGGCCAGGGCGACCCGCACGGGCGGGGTGTCGGAGGAGACGCTGGAGCTGGTGCACCTGCGGGCCAGCCAGATCAACGGGTGCAGCTTCTGTGTGGACGGCGGGGTCAGGAATGCCCGCAAGGCGGGGGTCGACGACATGAAGCTGTTCGCGGTGGCCGCCTGGCGGGAGGCGCCGTACTTCAGCGACGAGGAGCGGGCCGCGCTGGCCCTCACCGAGGCCGCGACCCGGCTCGCGGACAGCTCCGACCCGGTGCCGGACGCGGTCTGGGACGCCGCCGCCGACCACTTCGACGAGAAGCAGCTGGCGGCGATCGTCCTGACGATCGGGCTGACCAACCTCTTCAACCGGCTCAACGCCACCACCCGGCAGCCGGCGGGCGCGGGTTGGTGAGCCGCCGGCCACGGCCGGCGCCCGTCCCCGCGCGCCGGCCGGTCCGCCCCAACCCCCATGAAACGGCCGCTCGGACCGGCCGGCCGGTGGCTACGACACCGACTCGACCTCGGACGACCTGGCCGCCCTGCTGGACCACCTCGACCTGACCGGGGTGACCCTGATCGGGCATTCGCCGGGCGGTGCGGAGATTGCCCGTTATCTGGCCCGGCACGGTTCCGGGCGGGTCCGCCGGGCCGCTGCTGGAGTTCCTCAAGGGCTAGTTCCTCAAGGGCTGACGAGGGGCTGACGAGGGCATGGCGGGCCCTGACGGGCCCGGGAAATGCGGAACCGCCCCTTCCGAGCGGGGGAGGGGCGGTTCCGTGGAGCGGTCGGGGGTGCGCCGGTCGTCAGAGGACGCGCACCGCGCCGGTGGGCATGTCGTAGCTGAGGGGGCGCTCGACGATGCCGGTGCTCGGGTTCTGGGCGCCGATGAAGTTGCCGTTACCGACGTAGACGGCGACGTGGTAGGCGCTGCCCGCGCTGCCCCAGTAGAGGATGTCGCCGACCTGGAGGTTGCCGAGGCCGACCTGGGTGCCGGCGGTCGACTGGCTCTGCGAGACGCGCGGCAGGTCGATGCCGATCTGCGAGAACGCGGCCTGGGTCAGGCCGGAGCAGTCGTACGAGGAGGAGCCGGTGGCGCCGAGGACGTACGCCTTGCCGAGCTGCGCCTTGAGGAAGGAGACGAGGGTGGCGACGCTGCCGCTGCCGGTGGAGGGCGCCTCGGAGACGGCGGAGAGGGTGGTGCGCGCCTCGGAGCGGGAGGCGCGGGTCTGCGCGGCCTCCTTGGCCTTGGCGGCCTCTTCGGCGGCCTTCTTCGCCTCGGCCTCGGCCTTGGCCTTCTTCTCCGCGGCGGCCTTCGCCTTGTCCGCGGCCTTGTCGGCCTGGGCGGTGGCGGCGTCCTGGAGCGCCTGCCGCTCGTAGCTGAACGCGGCCTGCTGGGCGGCGTCGGCGCTCTTGGCGGCGCTGGTGGCCAGCGCCATCGTGATGGTGGGCATCTCCTGGGTTTCGGAGACGGGCTTCTCGATGGCGTTGGCCGGCACGGTCGCGCCGGTGACCGCGAGGGTGAGGAAGCCACCGGTCACGCCCGCACGCAGGGCCCGCGAGGACGCGGAGCGGCGGGGCTTCCGGTGGCTGGGTATGAGTGCGTTCGGGGACATGGCACCACGGCTATCAGGAGCCGCAGGTTGCTGCCAACAAAGGTGGGGTGCGCCACACTTGACGTGTACGCGACGAATAAAACGGACTTTTCGTCTGGCGAAGGCGTCCTGACGGGATGTCCGAATTTCGCGATCATGTTCCTACGCACGGCATTTGATGGCCGCCGCGGCCTCCGGGCGCGCTTACCACTTCTTGATCCGCCACGCCAAGGCTTCCCGGGCGTCAAGGTCTCATGACTTCAAATCGCGTGGGATAGGTCACTCGTGAGTGTCCGTTATGTTCCCGTGACCGGCCATCGGCCGCCGACCGGCCGCGCGCCGCCCCGGAGTTCCCCGGATCCGCCCTCGCGGTTCCCCGGATCCACCCTCCGCTCGTGAACGGGAACACGTACCGACGATCACGGCGGGGTCACGACCGCATCACGTCTACGGCCGCCGCGCATATAGCAGTTGAGCCATGCCCAGCACCAATTTGCTTGCGTGGCCTGCTTCTTGATAATGAAACAACCACGCTGACCAGCGGTAACCCCGACGAATATCACCTCTCGTGATCACTCGCGTGCTTCGTGTGCAGAGATCACCGGTCATCCGGCTTCATGATCCTTCGTCAGGTGGTGAAGATCACAAAGCCGTTGTCCGGACCCGTGTCGCAGATCACAGACCGACGGGCATAAGATGCGGGCATCGGGCTTGTGAACTGCCTCACATATGCACGATCACCATGCACGAGCACCGTGGGGCGGCCGAAGGGCCCGAGCGGACCGCCATCCAGTCATCGTCGACTGAAGGGAGCGAGGACGGTGAACGCCTATGCGCCCCTCCTCGTACTGGGAGCCCTCGGGGCAGGCTTTGCGATCTTCTCCGTGGTCATGGCCACGCTCGTCGGCCCCAGGCGCTACAACCGGGCCAAGCTCGAAGCGTACGAATGCGGAATCGAGCCGACGCCACACCCGTCCGGTGGCGGTCGCTTCCCGATCAAGTACTACCTGACGGCGATGCTCTTCATCGTCTTCGACATCGAGATCGTCTTCCTCTACCCCTGGGCGGTCAGCTTCGACGCCCTGGGGTTGTTCGGGCTCGTCGAGATGCTCCTCTTCGCGCTCACCGTCTTCGTCGCCTACGCCTACGTCTGGCGTCGCGGCGGCCTGGAATGGGACTAGGGGTCACCCATGGGACTGGAAGAGAAGCTGCCCAGCGGCTTTCTGCTGACCACCGTCGAGCAGGCCGCGGGCTGGGTGCGCAAGTCATCGGTCTTCCCCGCGACCTTCGGGCTGGCCTGCTGTGCCATCGAGATGATGACCACCGGCGCCGGGCGCTACGACCTGGCCCGCTTCGGCATGGAGGTCTTCCGCGGCTCCCCGCGGCAGGCCGACCTGATGATCGTGGCCGGCCGGGTCAGCCAGAAGATGGCGCCGGTGCTGCGGCAGGTCTACGACCAGATGCCGAACCCGAAGTGGGTGATCTCCATGGGGGTTTGCGCCTCCTCGGGCGGCATGTTCAACAACTACGCGATCGTCCAGGGCGTCGACCACATCGTCCCCGTCGACATCTATCTGCCGGGCTGCCCGCCCCGCCCCGAGATGCTCATGGACGCCATCCTCAAGCTCCACCAGAAGATCCAGAGCGGCCGGCTCGGGGTCAACGCGGTGCGGGCGGCCCATGAGGAGGAGGCCGCGGCGCTCCGGGCACTCCCGCTGATCGAGATGGACCGCTCCGGCGGGAAACCCTGTCCGTCGGAGAAGGAGGGGCTGCCGCGGTGAGCGAGCCGACCAACCCCAACGGCCCGGACGCCCCCGAGGAGGCCGTCCCGGCGCAGCGCGCGGACACCGGCGAGGTGATCGGCACCCGCCGCGGGATGTTCGGCGCCAACAACGGCGGCGACACCTCCGGTTACGGCGGCCTGGTCCGCACCGTCCGGCTGCCCGGCGCCGCCACCCGGCCCTACGGCGGGCCCGCCGGCACCGAGGGCCACGGCGTCTTCGACGAGATCGCCGACGAACTGGAGGGCGCCCTCGACGAACAGGGCCTGGTGCCGGAGAACGTCATCGAGAAGACCGTCGTGGACCGCGGCGAGATCACGTTCCACATCCGGCGGGAGTACCTGCCGGTGGTCGCCCGGACGCTGCGCGACGACCCCGCGCTCCGCTTCGAGCTGTGCACCGGCGTCAGCGGCGTCCACTACCCGGGAGACACCGGCCGCGAGCTGCACGCCGTCTACCACCTGCGGTCGATCACCCACAACCGGCTGATCCGGCTGGAGGTCGCCGTCCCCGACACCGACCCGCACCTGCCGTCGCTCGTGGGCGTCTACCCGACCAACGACTGGCACGAGCGCGAGACCTACGACTTCTTCGGCCTGGTCTTCGACGGGCACCCGGCGCTCACGCGGATCATGATGCCCGACGACTGGCAGGGCTTCCCGCAGCGCAAGGACTACCCCCTCGGCGGTATTCCCGTCGAGTACAAGGGCGCCCAGATCCCGGCTCCCGACCAGCGGAGGTCGTACACCTGATGAGCACTCCCAGCGAGGCGTCCCGCGCAACTCCCCGCGACACCACCGAGGGCCCCGTCTACACCGTCACCGGCGGCGACTGGGACGAGATCGCCGCGGCCGCCGCGAAGTCCGACGACGAGCGGATCATCGTCAACATGGGCCCGCAGCACCCCTCCACGCACGGCGTGCTGCGGCTGATCCTGGAGATCGACGGCGAGACCGTCACCGAGGCCCGCTGCGGCATCGGCTACCTCCACACCGGCATCGAGAAGAACCTCGAATACCGGACGTGGACGCAGGGCACGACGTTCGTGACGCGGATGGACTACCTCACGCCGTTCTTCAACGAGACGGCGTACTGCCTGGCCGTGGAGAAGCTGCTCGGCATCACCGACGACGTCCCGGACCGCGCCACCGTCATCCGGGTGCTGCTGATGGAGCTCAACCGGCTCTCCTCGCACCTGGTGTGCATCGCCACCGGCGGCATGGAGCTGGGCGCCACCACGATCATGATCTACGGCTTCCGCGACCGCGAGCTGATCCTGGACATCTACGAGCTGATCACCGGCCTGCGGATGAACCACGCCTACGTCCGCCCCGGCGGCCTGGCCCAGGACCTGCCGCCCGGCGCCGTCGACCAGATCCGCGCCTTCGTCAAGAAGATGCAGAAGAACATGGTCGAGTACGACAAGCTCGCCACCGGCAACCCGGTCTTCAAGGGGCGCATGGAGGGCATCGGTTACCTCGACCTGGCCGGCTGCATGGCCACCGGGGCCACCGGGCCGATCGTCCGCTCCGCCGGACTGCCCCACGACCTGCGCAAGGCGCAGCCGTACTGTGGATACGAGACCTACGACTTCGAGGTGCCGACGGCCGACACCTGCGACGCCTACGGCCGGTTCCTGATCCGGCTGGAGGAGATGCGCCAGTCGCTGCGGATCGTCGAGCAGTGCCTGGACCGGCTGGAGCCGGGGCCGGTGATGGTCGCCGACAAGAAGATCGCCTGGCCCGCCCAGCTCGCCCTCGGTCCGGACGGCCTCGGCAACTCCCTCGACCACATCAAGAAGATCATGGGCACCTCGATGGAGGCCCTGATCCACCACTTCAAGCTGGTGACGGAGGGCTTCCGGGTCCCGCCGGGACAGGCGTACGCCGCCGTCGAGTCGCCCAAGGGCGAACTGGGCGTGCACGTGGTCAGCGACGGCGGCACCCGGCCCTACCGGGTGCACTTCCGCGACCCGTCCTTCACCAACCTGCAGGCCATGGCGGCGATGTGTGAAGGCGGCCAGGTCGCCGACGTCATCGTCGCCGTCGCGTCCATCGACCCCGTGATGGGAGGCGTCGACCGGTGAACGCCACTCCGGCACCCAAGGACGTCCAGCTGGGCATGCCCCGGCTACCGGCCCCCGACTACCCGGCCGACGTCAAGGCCCGGCTCGCCGCGGACGCCGAGGAGGTGATCGCCCGCTACCCCGACTCCCGTTCGGCGCTGCTGCCGCTGCTCCACCTCGTCCAGGCCGAGGAGGGCCACGTCAGCCGCACCGGCATCCGCTTCTGCGCCGAGCAGCTCGGACTGACCACCGCGGAGGTCACCGCCGTCTCGACCTTCTACTCCATGTACCGCCGCGAGGCCGGCGGCGCCTACCAGGTCGGGGTCTGCACCAACACCCTGTGCGCGGTGATGGGCGGCGACGCCATCTTCGAGGACCTCAAGGAGTACCTCGGCGTCGGCAACGGCGAGACCACCGAGGACGGCGCGATCACCCTCGAACACCTCGAGTGCAACGCCGCCTGCGACTTCGCCCCGGTGGTGATGGTCAACTGGGAGTTCTTCGACAACCAGACGCCCCGCTCCGCCCGGCAGCTCGTCGACGACCTGCGGGCCGGCCGGACCGTCGCACCCACCCGCGGCGCCCCCCTCTGCTCCTTCAAGGAGACCGCGCGGATCCTCGCCGGCTTCCCCGACGAACGGCCCGGCGCCGTCGAGGCGACCGGCGGCGCGGGACCCGCCTCCCTGGCCGGACTGCGGCTGGCCAGGGGCGAGACTCCGCCCGGCCCCGCCGACCACGTCGTCGCCCCGCGCACCACCGCGGACGGCCCCACCGACGAGGCCGCAGGACCGACCCACGAGGAGGGGGAGTGATGACCGTGGCAGCCGAATTCGGCGGCGCCTCCCGGCCGCACGCCGGAGGGACCGGCCCGGAGAAGGTCCTCGCCCCCGTGCTCTCCGCCTTCTGGGACGACCCCGAGTCCTGGACGCTGGAGACCTATCTGCGCCACGACGGCTACGAAGGCGCCCGCAGGGCCCTCGCCATGGACCCGGACGACGTCATCGCCTACGTCAAGGACTCCGGGCTCCGCGGCCGCGGCGGCGCCGGCTTCCCGACCGGGATGAAGTGGCAGTTCATTCCGCAGGGCGACGGCAAACCGCACTACCTCGTCGTCAACGCCGACGAGTCGGAGCCCGGGACCTGCAAGGACATCCCGCTGCTCCTCGCCAACCCGCACGCCCTCATCGAGGGGATCGTGATCGCCTGTCACGCGATCCGCTCGCACCGTGCCTTCATCTATCTGCGCGGCGAGGTCGTGCCCGTCCTGCGCCGACTGCACGAGGCCGTGCGGGAGGCGTACGCGGCGGGCTACCTCGGCAAGGGCGTCCTCGGCTCGGGCCTCGACCTGGAGGTCACGGTGCACGCCGGCGCCGGCGCGTACATCTGCGGTGAGGAGACCGCGCTGCTGGACTCCCTGGAGGGCCGTCGCGGACAGCCCCGTCTGCGTCCCCCCTTCCCGGCCGTGGCCGGCCTCTACGCCTGTCCCACTGTGGTGAACAACGTCGAATCCATCGCCTCGGTTCCCGCGATCCTCCACAAGGGCAAGGAGTGGTTCAGGTCGATGGGCAGCGAGAAGTCCCCGGGCTTCACGCTCTACTCGCTCAGCGGCCACGTCGCCAACCCCGGCCAGTACGAAGGCCCGTTGGGCCTCACACTGCGCCAGCTCCTCGACGTCAGCGGCGGCATGCGCCCCGGCCACCGGCTGAAGTTCTGGACGCCGGGCGGCTCCTCGACGCCGATGTTCACCGAGGAGCACCTCGACGTGCCGCTCGACTACGAGAACGTCGCCGCGGCCGGCTCGATGCTCGGCACCAAGGCGCTGCAGTGCTTCGACGAGACCACCTGCGTGGTGCGGGCGGTGACCCGCTGGACGGAGTTCTACGCCCACGAGTCCTGCGGCAAGTGCACCCCGTGCCGTGAAGGGACGTACTGGCTGGTGCAGTTGCTGCGCGACATCGAGGCCGGGAAGGGCCGGCCCGAGGACCTCGACAAGCTCGCCGACATCGCCGACAACATCAACGGCAAGTCCTTCTGCGCCCTCGGCGACGGCGCCGCCTCGCCGATCTTCTCCTCGCTCCAGTACTTCCGCGCGGAGTACGAGGAGCACCTCAGCGGCAAGGGCTGCCCCTTCGACCCCGCCAAGTCGACCCTCTGGGCCGACGACGACGCTCACCTGGGGGTGAACGCATGACCGTCACCACAACGGGGTCGAGCGCCGGCTCCGCCGCCGTGCCACCGGAGGACCTCGTCACCCTGACGATCGACGGCATCGAGATCTCCGTCCCCAAGGGGACGTTGGTCATCCGGGCCGCCGAACTCCTCGGCATCGAGATCCCGCGCTTCTGCGACCACCCGCTGCTGGACCCGGCGGGCGCCTGCCGGCAGTGCATCGTCGAGGTCGAGGGCCAGCGCAAGCCGATGGCCTCCTGCACCATCACCTGCACCGACGGGATGGTGGTCCGCACCCAGCTGACCTCCCCGGTGGCCGAGAAGGCGCAGCGCGGCGTGATGGAGCTGCTGCTGATCAACCATCCGCTCGACTGCCCGGTGTGCGACAAGGGCGGCGAGTGTCCGCTGCAGAACCAGGCGATGCAGGTCGGCGACCCCGACACCCGCTTCGAGGGCAGGAAGCGTACGTTCGCCAAGCCGGTGCCGATCTCCACGCAGGTGCTGTTGGACCGCGAGCGGTGCGTGCTGTGCGCGCGGTGCACCCGCTTCAGCAACCAGATCGCCGGCGACCCGATGATCGAGCTGGTCGAGCGGGGCGCCCTGCAGCAGGTCGGCATCGGCGCGGGCGACCCGTTCGAGTCGTACTTCTCCGGGAACACCATCCAGATCTGCCCGGTGGGCGCGCTCACCTCCGCCGCGTACCGCTTCCGCTCCCGCCCCTTCGACCTGGTCTCCTCGCCGTCGGTGTGCGAGCACTGCGCGGGCGGCTGCGCGACCCGGACCGACCACCGCCGGGGCAGGGTCCTGCGGCGGCTGGCGGCGGACGACCCCGAGGTCAACGAGGAGTGGATCTGCGACAAGGGGCGGTTCGCCTTCCGGTACGCGCAGGCCCGGGACCGGCTGGAGCACCCGCTGGTGCGCAGCGCCGACTCCGGTGAGCTGGAGCCGGCGAGCTGGCCGGCCGCACTGGACGCCGCGGCCCGCGGTCTGCTGGCCGCCCGGGGCCGGGCCGGTGTGCTGACCGGCGGCCGGCTGACCGTCGAGGACGCCTACGCCTACGCCAAGTTCGCCCGGGTCGCACTGCACACCAACGACATCGACTTCCGGGCCCGGCCGCACAGCGCCGAGGAGGCCGACTTCCTGGCCGCGCAGGTCGCCGGCCGCGGCCGTGACCTGGCGGGGGACGGCGTCACGTACACCTCGCTGGAGCAGGCGCCGGCGGTCCTGCTGGCCGGGATCGAGGCGGAGGAGGAGGCGCCCGGCGTCTTCCTGCGGCTGCGCAAGGCGCACCGCAAGCGCGGCCAGCGCACCTGGGGGCTGGCCGGTCACGCCACCCGCGGGCTGATCAAGGCCGGCGGGCGGCTGCTGCCGTCGGCGCCCGGCACCGAGACCGAGTGGCTGGACGCACTGGCGGGCAACGAGGCAGCAGGCGCGGAGCGCCTTCCCGGGGAGGGCGGTGGCGGGCGACGGGCGGGCCTGGACGGCGAGGGGCGGGCCGCAGCGGAGGCGCTGCGCGCGGGCGGCGCGGTGATCGTCGTCGGTGAGCGGCTGGCGACGGTCCCCGGGGCGCTGACCGCGGCGCTGCGTGCCGCCACCGCCACCGGGGCCCGGCTGGTGTGGATCCCGCGCCGGGCGGGCGAGCGGGGCGCGGTGGAGGCCGGGGCGTTGCCCGGGCTGCTGCCCGGCGGCCGGCCGGCGACCGACCCGGTGGCCCGGGACGAGGTCGCCGCCGCCTGGGGTGTGGCCGCGCTGCCGCACCGGCACGGCCGGGACACCGGCCAGATGGTCGAGGCCGCGGCCACCGGTGAGCTGGCCGCCCTGCTGGTGGCGGGCGTGGAGGTGGCCGATCTGCCGGATCCGGCGCGGGCGTTGACCGCTCTGGACGAGGTCGGTTTCCTGGTCAGCCTGGAGCTGCGGCCCTCCCGGGTCACCGAGCGGGCGGATGTGGTCCTTCCGGTGGCGGCGGTGGTCGAGAAGGCCGGGACGTTCCTCAACTGGGAGGGCCGGGCCCGGTCGTTCGAGGCCGCGCTCAAACCGGACCAGATGACCCGGCGGCAGCTGCTGCCGGACGCGCGGGTCCTGCACTTGCTCGCCGACGCCATGGACGTCGACCTCGGCCTGCCGGACGTGCACGCCGTGCGGCGGGAGCTGGACGGGCTCGGCGGCTGGCGCGGCCCGTATGCCGGTCAGCCGCGGGAGACGGGGCGGCCGCTGCCCCGTCCGGGCGCCGGCGAGGCCGTGCTGGCCGGGCACCGGCTGCTGCTGGACCAGGGGCTGCTGCAGGAGGGCGACGAGGCGCTGGCCGGCACCCGGCACGCCGCGGTGGCCCGGCTGTCGGCAACCACCGCCCGGGAGGCGGGGGTTGAGGAGGGCGGGCAGCTGGAGGTCACCGGGCCGGCCGGTTCGGTGCGGCTGCCGCTGCAGATCACGCCGATGCCCGACCGGGTGGTGTGGCTGCCGCTGAACTCCGTCGGCGGTGGCGTCGCCGCCGACACCGGGGCGCACCCCGGTGAGCTGGTGAAGGTCTCCGCCGCCCCTGGTGCGCCGGCGCCGGCCAAGGAGGTGGACGCATGATGCACCATCCCGGTTTTCCGGTGGCCGCGCTGGCCGCCCAGGAGGACCTGTCGATGTTCGGGCGGGACCCGTGGTGGCTGGTCGTCATCAAGGCGGTGTTCTGCTTCGCGTTCCTGATGCTGACGGTGCTGTTCTCCATCGTCTGGGAGCGCAAGGTCGTCGCCTGGATGCAGCTGCGGATCGGGCCCAACCGGCACGGGCCGTGGGGGATGCTCCAGTCCCTGGCCGACGGCATCAAGCTGATGCTGAAGGAGGACCTGGTCGTCCGGCGCGCCGACAAGGCGGTGTACGTCCTCGCGCCGATCGTGGCGGCGATCCCGGCCTTCATGGCGATCGCGGTGATCCCGTTCGGCCCGGCGGGCAACGAGATCTCGGTCTTCGGGGTCCGCACCCCGATGCAGCTCACCGACCTCCCGATCGGCGTCCTCTACATCCTCGCCACGGCCTCGGTGGGCATCTACGGCATCGTGCTGGCGGGCTGGTCGTCCGGTTCGACGTATCCGCTGCTGGGCGGTCTGCGGTCGTGCGCGCAGATGATCTCGTACGAGATCGCGATGGGCGCGGCGTTCGCGTCGGTCTTCCTCTACTCCGGGTCGATGTCGACGTCGACCATCGTGGAGTCGCAGCAGAACAAGTGGTACGTGCTGCTGCTGCCGGTGTCGTTCCTCCTCTACATCGTGACGATGGTGGGGGAGACCAACCGTGCGCCGTTCGACATGCCGGAGTCCGAGGGCGATCTCGTCGGCGGCTTCAACACCGAGTACTCGTCGATCAAGTTCGCGATGTTCATGCTCGCCGAGTACGTCAACATGGTCACCGTCTCGTCGGTGGCGGTCACCCTCTTCCTGGGCGGCTGGCGGGCGCCCTGGCCGGTCTCGACGTTCTGGGCGGGCGCGAACCACGGCTGGTGGCCGCTGCTCTGGTTCACCGTCAAGGTGCAGCTGCTGCTGTTCTTCTTCATCTGGCTGCGCGGCACCCTTCCCCGGGTCCGCTACGACCAGTTGATGCGGCTGGGCTGGAAGGTCCTCATCCCGGTGTCGATGGTGTGGCTGCTGCTCGTCGCCACCGTCCGGGCGCTGAAGAACGAGGGCTACGACTTCTCGCAGATCGTGCTGTACGTGGGCGGCGGTGCGGTGGCGCTGCTGCTGATCTCGCTGGTCGTGGACTTCTTCCGGCGGGTGGAGCCGGAGGGCGGCGACGGCGAGGCCGCGTTCGATCCGATGGCCGGCGGATTCCCCGTTCCGCCGCTGCCCGGGCAGACCCTGCCGCCGGTGCCGCGCCGACGCCCGCGCCGTGACGGGGAGTTGATTGTCAGTGGGCGGGTGGACACTGTGAGTGACGGAAATGAGAGCGACGGAAAGGGGGGCGACGGTGCCTGAGTTCCAGAACCCGGTGGCCGGCTTCGGCGTGACCTTCAAGGCCATGTTCAAGAAGCGGCTGACCGAGCAGTACCCCGAGGAGAAGAAGCCGACGGCGCCGCGTTTCCACGGCCGGCACCAGCTCAACCGCCATCCGGACGGGCTGGAGAAATGCATCGGCTGCGAGCTGTGCGCCTGGGCCTGCCCGGCGGACGCGATCTATGTCGAGGGCGCCGACAACACCGACGAGGAGCGCTACTCCCCGGGCGAGCGGTACGGCGCCGTCTACCAGATCAACTACCTCCGCTGCATCCTGTGCGGCCTGTGCGTGGAGGCGTGCCCGACCCGCGCGCTCACCATGACCAACGAGTACGAACTCGCCGACCGCTCCCGCACCTCGCTCATCTACACCAAGGAAGAGCTGCTGGTGGGCCTGTCGGAGGGGATGGTCGACTCCCCGCACGCGATCCACCCGGGCATGACCGAACGGGACTACTACAACGGGCGGGTGACCCAGGCCGCGCCGGGCACGGTCCGGCAGGTCGCGCTCTCCAAGGGCGAGCGGCCGGCGGACGCCGCGGGCGGGCCGGCCGGGCAGCAGGACGCCCCGGGCGAGGAGGCGCACGCATGACGGGTCTCGCCGCCGCGGCCTCCTCGGGGGAGGCCGTGCAGTTCTGGCTCCTGGGCATCGTCGCCGTCGCCGGCGCACTGTGCACGATCCTGATGAAGCGGGCCGTGCACAGCGCCCTTTCGCTCGCCGGGACCATGATCGTCCTGGCGGTCTTCTATCTGGCCAACGGCGCGTACTTCCTCGGCATCGTGCAGATCGTGGTCTACACCGGCGCGATCATGATGCTGTTCCTCTTCGTCGTGATGCTGGTCGGCGTCACCGCGGCGGACTCCCTCAAGGAGACCCTCAAGGGGCAGCGCTGGCTCGCCGCCGGGCTCGGCCTCGGCTTCGGCATCCTGCTGATCGCCGGCATCGGCAACGCCTCGCTCAAGCAGTTCAACGGCCTCGGCGACGCCAACGCCGGCGGCAACGCCCAGGGCCTGGCCGCGCTCATCTTCACCAAGTACGTCTTCGCCTTCGAGCTCACCGGCGCGCTGCTGATCACCGCGGTGGTCGGCGCGATGGTCCTCACCCACCGGGAGCGCACCGCGCGCGCCCGCACCCAGCGGGAGCGCTCCGAGGCCCGCATCCGCGAGGGCAAGCAGGCCCGCCCGTCACCCGACCACCGCCCCTCAACGTCAGGCTCCGCCTGGCCCCTTCCGACACCGGCGCCCGCACCCGGTGTCTACGCCCGGCACAACGCCGTCGACATCCCCGGCCTGCTGCCGGACGGCACCGCCTCCGAGCTGACGGTCAGCCCGACGCTGCGCGAGCGCGGCCAGGTGCGGGACGTCTCCGGCCAGTCGCTGGCCGAACTCAAGGCGCTGGAGCAGCGGTCCGAGGAGTGGCTGGGGCGGGCGCCCGGCCGGTCCGGGAAGAACGGGAAGAAGCGTTCCGGCCCCGCGGCGCCGAAGGAGGGGGCCCAGAAATGAATCCGGTGTACTACCTCTACCTCGCCGCCCTGCTGTTCACCATCGGCGCGGCCGGCGTGCTGATCAGGCGGAACGCCATCGTGGTGTTCATGTGCATCGAACTGATGCTGAACGCCTGCAATCTCGCCTTTGTCACCTTCTCGCGGATGCACGGGAATCTCGACGGCCAGATCATCGCCTTCTTCACGATGGTCGTCGCCGCGGCGGAGGTCGTGGTCGGCCTGGCCATCATCGTGTCGATCTTCCGCACCCGTCATTCGGCCTCGGTCGACGACGCCAGCCTGATGAAGCTGTAAGGGGTCGCACAAAGTGGAGAACTTGATCGCGCTGCTCGTCGCGGCACCGCTGGTCGGTGCGGCCCTGCTGCTGTGCGGCGGCACACGCCTGGACCGCGCCGGCCACTGGATCGGCTCGCTGCTCGCGGTGGCCTCGTTCGCCGTCGGGGCGGTGCTCTTCGCCGACATGCTCGGCCGGAGCCCCGAGCACCGGGCGCTGCACCAGCACCTGTTCAGCTGGATCCCGGTCGGCGGCTTCCGAGCCGATGTCGCCTTCCAGCTCGACCAGTTGTCGATGACCTTCGTCCTGCTGATCACGGGTGTCGGCTCACTGATCCACATCTACTCGATCGGCTACATGGCGCGCGACGAGCGGCGCCGCCGCTTCTTCGGCTATCTCAACCTCTTCCTGGCGGCGATGCTGCTGCTCGTCCTCGCGGACAACTACCTCCTGCTGTACGTCGGTTGGGAGGGTGTGGGCCTGGCGTCGTACCTGCTCATCGGGTTCTGGCAGCACAAGCCCAGTGCGGCCACCGCTGCGAAGAAGGCGTTCCTGGTCAACCGCGTCGGCGACATGGGCCTGTCCCTCGCGGTCATGCTGATGTTCACGACGTTCGGCACGTTCGCCTTCGGGCCGGTGTTCGCCGCGGCCGGCGGCACGTCCGAGGGGAAGCTGACCGCCCTCGGACTCCTGCTGCTGCTGGCCGCCTGCGGCAAGTCGGCGCAGGTGCCGCTGCAGTCCTGGCTGGGCGACGCCATGGAGGGCCCGACCCCGGTCTCGGCCCTGATCCACGCCGCCACCATGGTCACCGCCGGCGTGTATCTGATCACCCGCTCCGGCGTGATCTTCAACGCCGCGCCGGACGCCCAGACCGCCGTGGTCGCGGTCGGCGCGGTCACGCTCCTGTTCGGTGCGATCGTCGGTTGCGCCAAGGACGACATCAAGAAGGCGCTGGCCGGTTCGACGATGTCGCAGATCGGCTACATGGTCCTGGCCGCCGGCCTGGGCCCGGTCGGCTACGCCTTCGCGATCATGCACCTGGTCACCCACGGCTTCTTCAAGGCGGGCCTCTTCCTCGGCGCCGGTTCCGTGATGCACGGGATGAACGACGAGGTGGACATGCGCCGTTACGGCGGTCTGCGCACGCACTTGCCGGTCACCTTCGTCACCTTCGGGCTCGGCTATCTGGCCATCATCGGCTTCCCCGGGCTGTCCGGCTTCTTCTCCAAGGACAAGATCATCGAGGCGGCGTTCGCCCGTGGCGGCACCGAGGGCTGGATCCTCGGCGGCGCGGCCCTGCTGGGCGCCGCGATCACCGCGTTCTACATGACGCGGGTGATGCTGATGACGTTCTTCGGCGAGAAGCGGTGGGATCCCGAGGAGTTCCATCCGCACGAGTCGCCGAAGGTGATGACGATCCCGATGATCCTGCTGGCGGTCGGTTCGGTCTTCGCGGGCGGGCTGTTCAGCGTGGGCGACGCCTTCGTCGGCTGGCTGGAGCCGGTCACCTCGTTCGCGCACGGCCACTCCCCGGTGGGCGCCGGTGTGGTCACCGCCGCCACGATGGCGGTGCTGGTCGCCGGCGTCGGTATCGCCTGGCTGATGTACGGCCGCCGGGAGGTCCCGGCCACCGCCCCGCGCGGTTCGCTGCTGACCCGGGCCGCCCGCCGCGATCTGCTCCAGGACGACTTCAACCACGTCGTCCTGGTGCGCGGCGGCGAGCACCTGACCCGCACGCTGGTCTACCTCGACCACTCCCTGGTGGACGGCGCGGTCAACGGCACGGCGGCCTCGATGGGCGGACTCTCCGGCCGGCTGCGCAAGTTGCAGACCGGCTTCGTCCGCTCGTACGCGGTCCAGATGCTGGGCGGGGCCGCCGTTCTCGTCGCCGCGACCCTGCTGATGAGGGGTGTCTGAGCCATGTCGTTTCCCCTGCTGACGGTCACCGCCGCGGTGCCGGCGATCGGTGCGGTCGCCACCGCCGCGGTGCCCGCCGCCCGGCGCACCGCCGCCAAGTGGCTGGCGCTGCTGTTCTCGCTCGCCACCCTGGCGCCGGCGCTGCTGGTCGCGGCGCGCTTCGACCCGGGTGCCAAGGGCCCGTTCCAGCTCACCGAATCCCACGCCTGGATCCGGGACTTCGGCGTCCGGTACGACCTCGGCGTGGACGGCATCGCGGTCGCGCTGATCGCCCTGACCGCGCTGCTGATCCCGTTCGTCATCCTGGCGGGCTGGCACGACGCCGACCCCCTGGAAGGAGCCGAGCCGAACCGTCGCTGGCGCCCCACCCAGGGCTTCTTCGCGCTGATCCTGGCGGTCGAGGCGATGGTGGTGCTCTCCTTCGAGGCCACCGACGTCTTCCTCTTCTACCTCTTCTTCGAAGCCATGCTGATCCCGATGTACTTCCTCATCGGCGGCTTCGGGGACCGCGCCGGCGGCCGCGGCGAGCAGCACGCCGCCGCCCAGCGGTCGTACGCCGCGGTGAAGTTCCTGCTCTACAACCTCGTCGGCGGCCTGATCATGCTGGCCGCGGTCATCGGGCTGTACGCCGCCACCGCGCACCAGCTGGGCACCGGCACCTTCTCGCTCACGCAGATCGTCGAGGCCCGGGCGTCCGGCGCGCTGAGCCTGGGCACCGGCACCGAGCGGCTGCTCTTCCTCGGCTTCTTCTTCGCCTTCGCGGTGAAGGCGCCGCTGTGGCCGCTGCACACCTGGCTGCCCAACGCCATGGGCGAGGCGACCTCCCCGGTCGCGGTGCTGATCACCGCGGTCGTCGACAAGGTCGGCACCTTCGCGATGCTGCGCTTCTGCCTCCAGCTCTTCCCGGAGGCCAGCAGCTGGGCCACCCCGGTCATCCTGGTGCTGGCGCTGATCAGCATCGTCTACGGCGCGCTGCTCGCGGTCGGCCAGCGGGACATCAAGCGGCTGATCGCCTACGCCTCGATCTCCCACTTCGGCTTCATCATCCTGGGCATCTTCGCGATGACGTCCCAGGGCCAGGCCGGCGCGACGCTCTACATGGTCAACCACGGCCTCTCCACCGCCGCGCTGATGCTGGTGGCCGGCTTCCTGATCAGCCGCCGCGGCTCGCGTCTGATCGCGGACTTCGGCGGGGTGCAGAAGGTCGCCCCGGTCCTCGCCGGCACCTTCCTCGTCGGCGGCCTGGCCACCCTGTCGCTGCCCGGCCTGGCCCCGTTCGTCAGTGAATTCCTGGTCCTGGTCGGCACGTTCAGCCGCTATCCGGTGATCGGGGTCATCGGCACCGTCGGCATCGTGCTGGCCGCGCTCTACGTCCTCGTCCTCTACCAGCGGACGATGACCGGCCCGGTCAGGGCGGAGGTCGGCGGGATGCCCGACCTCAGGGCGCGGGAGCTGGTGGTGGTCGCGCCGCTGATCGCGGTGCTGATCTTCCTCGGGGTGTATCCCAAGCCGCTCACCGACATCGTCAACCCGGCGGTCCGGCACACCCTGTCCGTCGTGGACAAGAAGGATCCCAAGCCCACCGTGCGGGTGGACGCCGTGCCCGGCGGAGGCCGGCACGGCCGGACCGCGCAGACCCAAGACGGGGAGGCCGCGAAGTGAGTTCCGTGGCAAGTGTCCACAGCCTGTGGACGGCGGCCGGGGCGCCGGGCAGGATCCCGGCCCCGAAGATCGAGTACGTCCAGCTGTCGCCGACGCTCATCGTCCTCGGTGCCGCGGTCGTCGGCGTCCTGATCGAGGCGGTCCTGCCGCGCCGCGGCCGGTATTACGCCCAGGTGTTGCTGACGGTGGTGGCGCTGGCCGCCGCGTTCGCCGCGGTGATCGGCCTGGCGGCGGGCGGTTTCGGCTCGTCCAGGGCGCAGGTGGCCGCGATGGGCGCGATCGCGGTGGACGGGCCGGCGCTGTTCCTCCAGGGCACCATCCTGCTGGTGTCGCTGATCGCGGTCTTCACCTTCGCCGAGCGCCGGCTGGACCCGGCGGCCCACGGGAAGGCGGTGGACTCCTTCGCCGCGCAGCCCGCGGCCGTCCCCGGCGGCGAGGCCGAACAGGCCGCGGTCAAGGCCGGGTTCACCACCACCGAGGTCTTCCCGGTGCTGCTCTTCGCGGTCGGCGGCATGCTGGTCTTCCCGGCCGCGAACGACCTGCTGACGCTCTTCATCGCACTGGAGGTCTTCTCCCTCCCGCTGTACGTCCTGTGCGCGCTGGCCCGCCGCCAGCGGCTGCTCTCACAGGAGTCCGCGGTGAAGTACTTCCTCCTCGGCGCCTTCTCCTCGGCCTTCCTGCTGTTCGGCATCGCCCTGCTCTACGGCTACGCCGGCACCGTGGGCTACGCCGGGATCGCCGAGGTGGTCTCGGACGGCGCCCGGCAGATCGACCCGGCGCTGGCCGGCACGATGGGCAACGACGCGCTGCTGCTGATCGGCGGGGCGCTGGTGCTGATGGGCCTGCTGTTCAAGGTCGGCGCGGTGCCCTTCCACATGTGGACGCCGGACGTCTATCAGGGCGCCCCGACGCCGGTGACGGGCTTCATGGCGGCCGCCACCAAGGTCGCCGCGTTCGGCGCGCTGCTGCGGCTGCTGTACGTCGTCCTGCCGGGGATGCGCTGGGACTGGCGGCCGGTGATGTGGGGCGTGGCGATCGTGACGATGCTGGGCGGCGCGGTGCTGGCCATCACCCAGACCGACATCAAGCGGCTGCTGGCGTACTCCTCGATCGCGCACGCCGGTTTCCTCCTCGCCGGTGTCATCGCCATCAGCAAGGACGGCATCTCCTCGGTGCTCTTCTATCTGGCGGCGTACTCCTTCGTCACGCTCGGTGCGTTCGCGGTGGTGACGCTGGTCCGGGATGCCGGCGGCGAGGCCACCCACCTGTCCAAGTGGGCCGGGCTCGGGCGGCGTTCGCCCCTGGTGGCGGCGGTCTTCGCGGTGTTCCTGCTGGCCTTCGCGGGCATTCCGCTGACGTCCGGTTTCGCCGGGAAGTTCGCGGTGTTCAAGGCGGCGGCGGAGAGCGGCGCGGGCTGGCTGGTGGTGGTCGGTGTGATCGCCTCGGCGATCGCGGCGTTCTTCTACATCCGGGTGATCGTGCTGATGTTCTTCAGCGAGCCGAAGGCGGACGGCCCGACGGTCGCGGTGCCCAGCGTCCTGACGTCCACCGCCATCGCGGTCGGCGTCGCGGCCACGCTGGTGCTGGGCGTGGCGCCGCAGTATTTCCTCGATCTGGCCGGGCACGCGGGGCTGTTCGTCCGCTGACCCGGCCGCCCCGTACGGCCGCCGCCCGGCGCCCCCGAGGGGGAGCCGGGCGGCGGCCGTCGGACGTTCCGCGGCGCGGTCAGTTCTTGGGCAGGTCCGGCAGCTTGGGCAGGTCCGGGATCTTGATGCTGCCGTCGTCGGTCCTGGTGTACTTCTCGGTCGGGCCGTGCTGCCAGTTGACGGTCAGGGTCCTGCCGTCCGCGCCGGGCTTGAGGGTGCCCATGGTGCGGGTGGTGTCGCCGTCGGTGCACTTGAGGACGGCCATGGTCGTTCCGGCCATCTTCTCGACCTTGCCCATGCAGGCGGACTGGTGCCCGTTGCTGAACGCGACGGTGCCCTTGGCGACCACCAGGACCAGCGGGGCGGCCGTCGTGCCGCCCTTCCAGGCGCCCTCCACGGCGGTGGGGTCCGCGGCCTTGCCGTCGCCGCCGCCCGCGGTCGACGGGGCGCCCTCCGGTGCCTTGCCCGGGCTGCTCGTGTCCTTGCCGCTGTCGCCGCTGCTTCCGCAGCCGCTGAGCAGCAGCGCGGCGACGGCGGCCGCCCCGGCGAACTGCGCTGCCTTGCGCACGTGCGTCTCCTCCGTTGTGGGACAGGTGACGCGAGGCTAGCAGCGGCCCGCGGCGGGCGGGGGCGGGCGGCGGGACCGGCTTCCCGCCGCCCGCCGGGTCATGCCGGGGCGCCGTCGGGCAGTGCCGCGGCGGGCAGCACCTGCCCGGTGACCTCGCCGAGGCCGATCCGGGCGCCGTCCGGGCCGGGCGCCCAGGCGGTGAGGGTGACCTCGTCGCCGTCCTGGAGGTAGGGGCCCTTGCCCTGGGTGAGCTCCAGCAGGCAGCCGAGCTGGTCGGGTTCGGGGCCCGAGACGGTGCCGGAGGCGTAGAGGTCGCCGGTGCGCAGCGAGGCGCCGTTGACGGTCATGTGGGCCAGCTGCTGGGCGGCCGTCCAGTACATCGCGGCGAACGGCGGGCGGGAGATCACCTCGCCGTTGAGCCGCACCTCGATCCGCAGGTCGAGGCCGCCCGGCTCGGCGGCGCTGTCGTCGAGGTACGGCAGCGGCGGCACGTCCCGGGCGGGCGGCGCCGTCCGGGCGGCGTCGAAGGCGTCCAGCGGGGTGACCCAGGCGGAGACGGAGGTCGCGAAGGACTTGCCGAGGAACGGGCCGAGTGGCAGGTACTCCCACGCCTGGATGTCGCGCGCCGACCAGTCGTTGACCAGGCAGACGCCGAAGACGTGCTCCCGGAACGCGGCCAGGCCGACCGGCGCGTGCAGCGCGGAGGGGGTGCCGACGACGAAGCCGACCTCCGCCTCGATGTCCAGGCGGGTGGACGGGCCGAAGACCGGCGCGGGATCGGCCGGGGACTTGCGCTGGCCGTGCGGCCGCACCACGGGGGTGCCGGAGACGACGACGGTGCCGGCCCGGCCGTGGTAACCGATCGGCAGGTGCTTCCAGTTGGGCGGCAGGGCGGCGCCGTCGGGGCGGAAGATCCGGCCGACGTTGGTGGCGTGGTGCTCGCTGGAGTAGAAGTCGACGTAGTCGGCGACCTCGAAGGGCAGATGCAGGGTGACGTCGTCCAGCGGGCGCAGCAGCGGGGCCACCGCGGTGCGGTGCGCGGGGTCGGTCAGCGCGCTGTGGACGGCCGCGCGCACCTGCTGCCAGACGGGGCGGCCGGCGGCCAGCAGGGGGTTGAGGGTGGGGGCGGTGAGCAGTGCGGCGTGCGGCGCGGTGGCGGGCAGGGCGTCCGGCAGGGCGGCCAGGTCGAGGACGTGGTGGCCGTAGCGGACGCCGAGCCGGCGCAGGCCGGGTGTGTCGGCGGTGCTGAAGACGCCGTAGGGGAGGGTGTGCGGGCCGAAGGGGTCGCCTTCTGCCAGGTCGAACGGGCTGTGCTCGGGCATGGACACTGCTCCTCGCGTTCGTCGTCGCCGGTGGGCGGTCGGCCACGGGGGCGCCGCCGCTCGGACCGGGGGAGAGCGGGGCGGTGCCGTGGGCCGGTGGGTCCGTCGATCAGGGTACGACCGCCGGCGATCAGGCGGTGGGGCGGTCCTCGGCCGGGAACGGGCGGCTCCGGGACGGGACGCCGCCGCGCGGGGCGGCGGCGTGCGGCGCACCGGCCCCCGCATACGGTAAATACCTTGCCGTAACGCGTAATTCGGTCCCGATGGGTACGGCGGGCGGCGCGGTCGAACGGTGCGGTGCCCGCGCGTCCACCGGAGAGAGTGAACGGTCCGGTGAACGGCACCGTCCCGCCGACGGAATCCGGCGGTATCCGGCAGTCCCCGCCGGCCGCGCGGCGCGCCGGTCACCTCTGTGACACCGGTGGCCTTTTGAGGTAACTCACGTCCCTGCCGCCCCACACCGCTTCCACGGAAAGCCCCGCCTGACGGCGGTCGGGAACCTACCCTCGGGAAGGGTTCGGGACGGGTTCTGTGCTGGCCGAGTGGTTCGGGGGGCGGGCGCCCGTGGTGATCCAACCGTGACCGGATACGCTGGCCAATGGTGGAGACAGCGACAGATCGACATTCGGTTTGATCGTCAGCAGACAGGAGTATCCCTCGTGACCGTCGTCGGGCCCATTGGGCTGAGCGTGCGGGACAAGGCTCTCGAAGCCGATGTCCAGGCCGGATTGGCGGCTGTCGAGGAGGGCCTGCTGGAGGCCACCAAAAGTGACGTGCCGTTCATCACCGAGGCCGCGCAGCACCTGGTGCGCGCCGGGGGCAAGCGGTTCCGCCCGCTGCTGGTGATGCTGGCCGCCCAGTTCGGCGACCCCTACAGCCCGGGCGTGGTGCCCTCGGCCGTCGTCGTGGAGCTCACGCACCTGGCGACGCTCTACCACGACGACGTGATGGACGAGGCCGGCGTGCGCCGCGGGGTGTCCAGCGCCAACGCCCGCTGGGGCAACTCCGTCGCGGTGCTGACCGGCGACTTCCTCTTCGCCCGCGCCTCGCACATCCTCGCCGACCTCGGGCCGGAGGCGGTCCGGATCCAGGCCGAGGCGTTCGAGCGCCTGGTGACCGGCCAGATCCTGGAGACCGCCGGACCGCGCGACGGCCGCGACCCCGTCGACCACTACCTCGACGTCCTCGCGGGCAAGACGGGTTCGCTGGTGGCCGTCGCCTGCCGCTTCGGCGCGATGATGTCGGGCGCCGACGAGACCACCGTCAACACCCTCACCCAGTACGGCGAGCGGCTGGGCACCGCCTTCCAGCTGGCCGACGACGTCCTGGACATCGCCAGCGACTCGCACGAGTCCGGCAAGACGCCCGGCACGGACCTGCGCGAGGGCGTCGCGACGCTGCCCGTGCTGCGGCTGCGCGCGCTCGCCGAGAGCAGCGCCGGCACCGCCGAGGACCGCGCCCTGTGCGAGCTGCTGGCCGGCGACCTCACCGACGACGCCCGGCACGCCGAGGCGCTCGCCGGGCTGCGCGCCCACCCGGCGCTGGAGCAGGCCCGCCAGGACACCGTGCGCTACGCCGAGGACGCCCGCGCGACGCTGGCGCCGCTGCCGGAGTGCATGGCGAAGACGGCTCTGGAAGAGCTGTGCGACGCGGTGGTGCACCGGGCACGCTGAGCGGGGTCGGGGCCGGGGGCCGGGGTTTCCCCTCATGCCTCCCTGACGTCCCCTAGGGATTCCCCTCGGGGCGGTGCGACCGGCGGAGTACGGGTTCCGCCACTCCGCGACGGGGTGTCATCCCTCAGCAGTACGCGGAGTTGGCCCTGCGGGTTGACGCCGGGGTCCGCGGTTTTTGGTGAGATGGAAAGCACCACGAAGCGGCGGGGCGGGCCATGACGGCCCGGCGGGTGGACAAGTGGACGACGCAGGACCGCCGCACACGACGGAGGTAGGCCAGATGCCACGGAACGAACCGACCGAGGTCACCGAGGAATGGGACGGGGGGCGCTCCGCACGGCGCCGTAAGGCGGTGCGGTACGGCGTGCCGGTCGCGGTGGCGGGGGTGACGGCCGCGACGATCGGGCTGGTCCCGGCGTTCGCCGGCTCAGGTTCTCCCGACCTGCCGAAGATCTCCGCCCAGGACCTGATAGCGAAGATCGCCAAGTCCGACGTCCAGCAGCTGTCCGGCACGGTCCAGGTCACCACCGACCTCGGCCTGCCCGCCCTGCCGGGCGGCGCGGGCGCCGGCGCCCTCGGCGGCGGACAGGGCGGTGGCGGCGCGGGCGCCTCCGCGTCGCCGCAGAGCAAGCTGACCGAGCTGGCATCCGGCACGCACACCCTGCGGGTCGCCGCCGACGGCCCCGACAAGCAGCGGGTGTCGATCGTCGGCAAGTCCGCCGACTACACCCTCGTCCACAACGGCGCGGACGTCTGGGCGTACGACAGCGGCAGCAACAGCGCCGTGCATCACACCGCACCCAAGGACGCCCGTCACGGTGCGCACCGCGGCGCGCCCGAGGGCCTCCCCGACGGCGGCCTGCGGAACGCCACGCCGCAGGAGCTCGCCAAGGAGGTCCTGAAGGCGGCCGGGGACACCACCTCGGTGACCGTCGGCGACACCGCCCGGGTCGCCGGGCGGGACGCGTACCAGCTCGTCATCAAGCCCAAGCAGGCCGCCTCCACGGTCGGCTCGATCCGGGTCGCGGTGGACGCCGCCAACGGCGTCCCGCTGAAGTTCACCCTCACCCCGAAGAGCGGCGGCCCGGCCGCGGTCGATGTCGGCTACACCCGCGTCGACTTCGCCCGCCCGGCAGCGGACACCTTCGCCTTCACCCCGCCCAAGGGCGCCAAGGTCGTCAACGGCGACCGGGCCGCCCACGGCAAGGGCGAGAGCGGCAAGGGCCTCGGCGGCTTCGGTGGTTTCGGCGGCTTCAAGGACGGCCAGGGCCCGAAGGGCGCCGGCGGGTTCGAGGTGCTCGGCAAGGGGTGGACGTCCATCGCCGCCCTCAAGGCCCCCGGCGGTCCCGGCGGCAAGGACCAGCTCGCCAAGGGCGACGCCGGCAAGTTCCTGGACAGCCTGGGCAGCAAGGTGTCCGGCGCGTTCGGCTCCGGCCACGTCTTCAGCACCCGCCTGGTCAACGCCCTGATCACCGACGACGGCAGGGTCTACGTCGGCGCCGTCGACCAGCAGGCCCTGATAGCCGCGGCCGACGCCGCGAAGAAGTAGCGGAGGCAGGCAGAAGCGAGGGGCCGCGACCGGCGGCCGGGCCGCGCCGCACCTCCGCCGGGGGAGCGGCGCGGCCCGGCCCACGGTCCGCGCGCCCGGCCGTACGGCCCCGACGGGCCGGTGTGCGCCATGAGTTGGGGGGAGAGCGTGTCACCACTGTCACCACCACCCGCCGCGGACGAGGGGCGCGCGGCGTCCGCCGGCGCGCACCGGGTGATCGAGACCCGGGGCCTGACCAAGGCGTACCGCGGCGGCCGCCCGGCCGTCGACGGGCTCGATCTCGCCGTGCCGCGCGGCAGCGTCTTCGGCTTCCTCGGCCCCAACGGCTCCGGCAAGACCACCACCATCCGGATGCTGATGGGCCTGATCGAGCCGACCGCCGGCACGGCGCGGGTGCTGGGCCGGCCGATGCCCTGCGCGGCCCGCCAGGTGCTCCCCAGGGTCGGCGCGCTCATCGAGGGCCCGGCGCTCTACGGCTTCCTCAGTGGGCGGGACAACCTCCGCCGGTTCGACGCCGCCGACCCGACCGCCGAGCCCCGTACCCGCACCGAGCGGGTCGGCCGGGCGCTGGAGCGGGTGGGCCTGGCCGCCGCGGCCGGCAAGAAGGCACGTACCTACTCCCTCGGCATGAAGCAGCGGCTGGGGCTGGCCGCCGCCCTGCTCCGGCCCCGCGAGCTGCTGGTGCTGGACGAGCCGACCAACGGCCTGGACCCGCAGGGCATGCGGGAGATCCGCACCCTGGTGCGGGAGCTGGCGGCGGACGGCACCACCGTCTTCCTCTCCTCCCATCTCCTCGACGAGATCGAGCAGGTCTGTACGCACGCCGCGGTGATGGCCCGGGGCCGGCTGGTCACCCAGGGACCGGTCGCCGGCCTCACCGCCGCGGTCCTCGGCCCGGGTGGCCACGGCCGGCTGGCGGTGACCACCCCCGATCCGGCCGCCGCGGTGCGGGTCCTGAAGGAGCACGGTCTGACCGGCCTGCGGGCCGACGGCGACCGGGTCACCGGCGAGCTGCCCGCGGCCTCGCCGGACGGCCCGCCGCCGGACCCGGCGGAGCTGAACGCCGCACTGGTCGGTGCCGGCGTCCGCGTCCGGGCCCTGGGCACCGAACGGCCGTCGCTGGAGGACGTCTTCGTCCGGCTCACCGGGGAGGGATTCGATGTCGCGGGCTGAACGCCGGCCGCCGGCCGAGGCGGCACCCCAGGCACCCCAGGCACCCCAGGTGCCCGAGGCGCCCCATTCGGCCCGCGCGTCCCGTTCCCGGGCGTCGCGATGGTCGCCGGACCTGCTGCGCAGCGAGATCGTCACGACCTTCCGGCGCTGGCGCACCCTGGTGCTGCTGGCGGTGCTCGCGGGCGTCCCGGTGCTGGTCGGTGTCGCCGTCCGGATCGAGGCCGGGCGGCCCGGCGGCGCGGGCGGCGACGACCGCGGCCCGGCGTTCCTCGCCGGGATCGCCGGCAACGGCCTCTTCCTGGTCTTCACCGCCCTCGCGGTGACGCTGCCGGTGTTCCTGCCGATGGCCGTCGGGGTGATCGCCGGCGACGCCCTCGCCGGCGAGGCGCACACCGGGACGCTGCGCTACCTCCTCGTCGCCCCCGCCGGCCGCGCCCGCCTGCTGCGCGCCAAGTTCGCCACGGTCGTGGTGTTCTGCCTGGCGGGCACGCTCGTCGTGGCGCTCTCCGCGCTGGTCACCGGTGCGCTGCTGTTCCCGCTGGGCAGGGTGACGCTGCTGTCGGGGACGTCCATATCCGTCGGCGACGGGCTGCTGCGGGCGCTGGCCGTGGCGGGCGTGGTGGCGTTCTCCCTGCTGGGGGTGGCGGCGCTCGGCCTGTTCGTCTCCACGCTCACCGACAGCGGCATCGCCGCCATGGCCACCACCGTCGGACTGGTGCTGACCGCCCAGATCCTGGACGGCATACCGCAGCTCCAGGCCGTCCAGCCGTATCTCTTCCCGCACTACTGGCTGTCCTTCGCGGACCTGCTCCGCGACCCCGTCTACGTCGACGGGATCCTGCGGAACCTCGGCCTCCAGGCGCTCTACGCGGCGGTGTTCGGGTCGGCGGCCTGGGCGCGGTTCACCACTCGCGACATCACGGCCTGACGGGCATCACGGCCTGACGGGCCCCCGGGCGGCCTCCGGGCCCGCCTGGGCGGCCTCGGCCGCCGCCGCCTCGCCGGCCCGCGCCCCGGCGGCGGCCAGCTCGCTCCGGGCCCGCCGGGCGGTCCGCAGCGCGTCCCAGGTCAGCACGGCCAGCGCCGCCCACACCAGCGCGAAGCCCGCCCAGCGCTCCGGCGGCATCTCCTCGTGGAAGACCGTCAGGCCCAGCAGGAACTGGAAGGTCGGCGCCAGGTACTGCAGCATCCCGACGGTGGTCAGCGGCAGCCGTACCGCCGAGGCACCGAAGCAGATCAGCGGCACTGCGGTCGCGATGCCGCAGGCCGCGAGCAGCAGTGCCTGCCCCGTCCCGCCGCTGACGAAGGCGGACTGTCCGTGCAGCCCGAGGTAGACGAGATAGCCCAGTGCCGGCAGTGCCTGCAGCGCGGTCTCGGCGCTGAAGCCCTCGATGCCGTCGAGCCTGATGCCCTTCTTCACCAGCCCGTAGGTGGCGAACGACAGGGCCAGTCCGAGGGCGATCCAGGGCATCCGGCCGTAGGCGACGGTCATCACGACCACGGCCAGGGTGCCGACGCCCACCGCGGCCCACTGCAGCGGCCGCAGCCGCTCGCGCAGCACCAGCACCCCGAACGCGATGCTCACCAGCGGGTTGATGAAGTACCCGAGCGAGGCTTCCAGGACGTGCCCGGCGTTGACCGCCCAGATGTAGAGGAACCAGTTCAGCGAGATCACCACGGCACAGACCAGGACCAGCCCGAGCCGCTTGGGCTGCCGCAGCAGCGGGCGTATCCAGGACCAGCGGCGCAGGGCGGCCAGGATGACCACGGCGACCGGCAGCGACCACAGCATGCGGTGGGCCAGGATCTCCGACGGCGCGGCGGCGTCCAGCAGATGCCAGTACAGCGGCAGCAGGCCCCACATGGTGTAGGCGGCGAGGCCGTACGCGAGGCCGGCGCGCTGGTCGGTTCGAGACGGCAAGGGGCCCTCCTGGTCGTGCGCGGTCGATGCTGTTGCAAGGTAGCGCCGTCCGGCCCCGGCTGTCATGTGCGTTCCGCATGACGGTCATGACACCGGAGTGCAGCGCGGCGCGGGGCGGCCGGGCGGGGGCGCACCGCCGCCCGCTCGCTCCCCGCGCACCCGGCCCGGAACGCACGCGCGGGTGCCCGCGGGGAACGCCGTGGGGCGCTCCCGCGGGCACCCGCGGAGGATTTCCGGCCGGGCCGGCAGGCCGAGCCGGCCGGCCTAGCCGACGACCGTCCAGGTGTCGTTGCCGGCCAGCAGGGCGGCGAGGTCGCCCTTGCCCTTCTGCTCGACGGCGGTGTCCAGTTGCTCGGACATCAGCGTGTCGTAGACGGGCCGTTCGACGTCGCGCAGCACGCCGATCGGGGTGCGGTGCAGGGTGTCGGGGTCGGCGAGGCGGGAGAGGGCGAAGGCGGTGGTGGGGGAGGGGGTGTGGGCGTCGTGCACCAGGACGCCGTCGGTGCCCTCCTCGGTGACGTCGACGACCTTGAGGTCGCCGGTGGCCGCGTCGCGGACCACGCCCTGGGAGCCGAGGCCGTCGGCGGCCGGGGCGCCGAACCGGATCGGCTGCCCGTGCTCCAGCCGGATCACCGCTTCCTGGGCCTGGGTCTTGTCCTTGAGGACCTCGAAGGCGCCGTCGTTGAAGATGTTGCAGTTCTGGTAGATCTCCACCAGTGCCGCGCCGGGGTGGGCGGCGGCCGCGCGCAGCACCGAGGTGAGGTGCTTGCGGTCGGAGTCGACGGTGCGGGCCACGAAGGTCGCCTCGGCGCCCAGCGCCAGCGAGACCGGGTTGAACGGCGCGTCCAGCGACCCCATCGGCGTCGACTTGGTGATCTTGCCGACCTCGGAGGTGGGGCTGTACTGGCCCTTGGTCAGCCCGTAGATCCGGTTGTTGAACAGCAGGATCTTGAGGTTGACGTTGCGGCGCAGGGCGTGGATGAGGTGGTTGCCGCCGATGGAGAGGGCGTCGCCGTCGCCGGTGACGACCCAGACCGACAGGTCGCGGCGGGAGGACGCCAGGCCGGTGGCGATGGCCGGGGCGCGGCCGTGGATGGAGTGCATCCCGTAGGTGTTCATGTAGTACGGGAAGCGGGAGGAGCAGCCGATGCCGGAGACGAAGACGATGTTCTCCTTGGCCAGGCCCAGCTCCGGCATGAAGCCCTGGACGGCGGCGAGGACGGCGTAGTCACCGCAGCCGGGGCACCAGCGCACCTCCTGGTCGGACTTGAAGTCCTTCATGGACTGCTTCGCCGTGGCCTTGGGCACCAGGGACAGCGCCTCGATCTGCGCGGGCTGCTCCGAGACCGTGTCAGTCATTGATGGCCTCCTTAAGGACCTGCGCGAGCTGCTCGGCCTTGAACGGCATCCCGCTGACCTGGGTGTGCGAGCGCGCGTCGACGAGGTATCTCGCGCGCAGCAGGGTGGCGAGCTGGCCGAGGTTCATCTCCGGCACGATCACCTTCTCGTAACGCGCCAGGACCTCGCCCAGGTTCCCGGGGAAGGGGTTGAGGTGGCGCAGATGCGCCTGGGCGATGCGCTGGCCCGCGCCGCGGACCCGCCGGACCGCCGCGGTGATCGGCCCGTACGTCGAGCCCCAGCCCAGCACGAGGGTGTCCGCGCCGCGGCCGCTCTCGTCCGCCGGGTCGTCGACCTCGACGTCGGGGACGGTGATGCCGTCCACCTTGGCCTGGCGGGTGCGGACCATGAAGTCGTGGTTGGCCGGGTCGTAGGAGATGTTGCCGGTGCCGTCCTGCTTCTCGATGCCGCCGATGCGGTGCTCCAGGCCGGGCGTGCCGGGGACGGCCCAGGGGCGGGCCAGGGTCTGGCCGTCGCGCTTGTAGGGCCAGAAGACCTCGGTGCCGTCCGCCAGCCGGTGGTTGGGGCCGCTGGCGAACTGCACGCGCAGATCGGGCAGTTCGTCGATCTCGGGAATCCGCCAGGGCTCCGAGCCGTTGGCCAGATAGCCGTCGGAGAGCAGGAAGACCGGGGTGCGGTAGGTGAGCGCGATCCTCGCCGCGTCCAGCGCCGCGTCGAAGCAGTCGGCGGGCGTCCGCGGGGCCACGATCGGCACCGGTGCCTCGCCGTTGCGGCCGTACATCGCCTGCAGCAGGTCGGCCTGCTCGGTCTTGGTGGGCAGGCCCGTCGAGGGGCCGCCGCGCTGGATGTCCACGACCAGCAGCGGGAGTTCGAGGCTGACGGCCAGGCCGATGGTCTCGGACTTCAGCGCCACACCGGGGCCGGAGGTCGTCGTCACCGCCAGCGAGCCGCCGAACGCCGCGCCCAAAGCGGCGCCGATGCCCGCGATCTCGTCCTCCGCCTGGAAGGTGCGCACGCCGAAGTTCTTGTGCCGGGACAGCTCGTGCAGGATGTCCGAGGCCGGCGTGATCGGGTACGAGCCGAGGTACAGCGGCAGATCGGCCTGACGGGACGCGGCGATCAAACCGTAGGCCAGCGCGAGATTGCCGGAGATGTTGCGGTAGGTGCCCGTCGGGAAGGCCGTGGTGGCCGGCGCGACCTCGTAGGACGTGGCGAAGTCCTCGGTGGTCTCACCGAAGTTCCAACCCGCCCTGAACGCCGTGACGTTGGCCTCGGCGATGTCCGGCTTCTTGGCGAACTTCGCCCGCAGGAACTTCTCCGTCCCCTCCGTCGGCCGGTGGTACATCCACGACAGCAGGCCCAGCGCGAACATGTTCTTGCTGCGCTCGGCCTCCTTGCGGGAGAGCCCGAAGTCCTTGAGCGCCTCGATGGTCAGCGTCGTCAGCGGCACCGGGTGGACGTTGTACGCCGACAGCGAGCCGTCCTCCAGCGGATTGCTGTCGTAGCCGACCTTGGCCATCGGGCGCTTGGTGAACTCGTCGGTGTTGACGATGATCTCCGCGCCGCGCGGCACGTCGCCGATGTTGGCCTTCAGGGCGGCCGGGTTCATCGCGACCAGGACGTTCGGCGCGTCGCCGGGCGTGAGGATGTCGTGGTCGGCGAAGTGCAGCTGGAAGCTGGAGACACCCGGGAGGGTCCCGGCGGGGGCCCGGATCTCGGCGGGGAAGTTCGGCAGCGTCGACAGGTCGTTGCCGAACGACGCCGTCTCGGAGGTGAAACGGTCACCGGTGAGCTGCATACCGTCACCGGAGTCGCCGGCGAACCGGATGATCACCCGGTCCAGGCGCCGGACTTCCTTGCCCGGGCCGCCGTCGCCGGACGTGCGCTGTTCCCCGACTAGCGCTCCGTCGGCCTGCTCGGCTGTGCTACTGACCTGGCTGGTCACTGCTTCGGACCTCCCTCAAGGGGTGCGGCGTCCCCGCCGGACGCAGGGCGTGGGACGGGTCGTACCGACCGGTTGTCCCATAACCATCGTACTTGGGTAAGGGTGCCCTTCCCTGGTCCGGTCGCATGCTGGACGTCAGGATGAGACACCGTTCTGTCATGGTTTGTCATCGAATCACTGCCCCCGTCACCCCTGTCTCATGACGCACCGGCCTCCGTCATTGGTGCTAGGGCCATCGTTCTACGACCTGGCCCCGGGCCGCCGGTGAATCCGGGCATCGGCCACGTCAGGCAGCCGTATCTGACAGGGCGTCAGTTCGTCAGGATCCCAGGTAGGTGAGGACCGCGAGCACCCTGCGGTGATCCCCGTCACTCGGCGTCAGCCCCAGCTTCAGGAAGATGTTGCTGACGTGCTTCTCCACCGCGCCGTCGCTGACCACCAGCCGGCGGGCGATCGCCGCGTTGGTCCGCCCCTCGGCCATCAGCCCCAGCACCTCGCGCTCGCGCGGCGTCAGGTGCGCCAGCGTGTCCTGCTTGCGGCTGCGGCCCAGCAGCTGCGCCACCACCTCCGGGTCCAGCGCGGTGCCGCCGCGGGCCACCCGGACCACCGCGTCCACGAACTCCCGCACCTCGGCGACCCGGTCCTTCAGCAGATAGCCGATGCCCCGGCTCGACCCGGCCAGCAGCTCGGTCGCGTACTGCTCCTCGACGTACTGCGACAGCACCAGCACCGCGACCCCGGGGTGGTCCCGGCGCAGCCGCAGCGCGGCCCGGACGCCCTCGTCGGTGTGGGTGGGCGGCATCCGCACGTCCGCCACCACCACGTCCGGCGGGGTGCCCGCGGCGGCCAGGCCGTCGACGGTGCGTACCAGCGCCTCGCCGTCGCCGACGCCCGCCACGACCTCGTGGCCGCGGTCGGTCAGCAACCGGGTCAGGCCCTCCCGCAGCAGCACCGAGTCCTCGGCGATGACCACCCGCACTCTGTCCTCTGCGTTCCCTGTGTCCACTGCGGTCACCCTGTCCACCACGTCGCCACGACGTCCTTCCCCCGTGCTCCTACGGTCCGGTCTGCCGGTCCCCAGCATTCCAGCATCCGGACCGGGGCGGCGGGTGCGGGGCGGAACGGGACCGGGCCCGGGGTGAACGGGAGCGGCCGGGGCGGGGCCGGACCCCCGTCCCGGCCCCGCCCCGGTTCGCTCCCGGCCCGCGCGGTCAGCCGCGCCAGGGCAGCTCGGCGGTCACGGTGGTGGGACCGCCGGCCGGGGAGTCCACGACGAGCAGGCCGTCGACGGAGTCCAGCCGCTCGGCGAGCCCGTCCAGCCCGCCGCCGGTCCCGGTGCTCGCGCCGCCCCGGCCGTCGTCCGACACCGTCAGCAGCAGCGTCTCCGCGGTGCGCCAGACGTCCACCGTTGCGCGGTCCGCCCCGCTGTGCTTGGCGACGTTCTGCAGCAGCTCGGAGACGGTGAAGTAGGCGATGCCCTCGATGGCCGGGGCCGGGCGGCGGTCCAGGTCCACCTCGACCGCGACCGGCACCGGGCAGCGGCCGGCCAGCGACGCCAGCGCCGGGCCCAGGCCGCGGTCGGTGAGGATCGCCGGGTGGATGCCGCGGGCGAGGTCCCGCAGCTCCTGGAGCGCGATCTTCACCTCGCCGTGCGCCTCGTCGACCATCCGGGCCACGGTCTCGTCGGCCCGGCCCTCCGCCAGCTTCTCCTTCGCCATCCCCAGGTCCATCGCCAGCGCCACCAGCCGGGCCTGCGCCCCGTCGTGCAGATCCCGCTCGATCCGCCGCAGGTCGGCGGCGGCGGTGTCGGCCACCACCCCGCGGTCCGACTCCAGCTCGCCGACCCGGGTCGCCAGCGACGACGGGCCCAGCAGCCCCCGCACCAGCAGCCCGTCCACCGCCGTCAGCCCGCGGATCACCCACGGCCCGGCCAGCACCGCCAGCAGCCCGAGCACGCCGGTCACGCCGGCCGCCACCGGCGGGCTCACGTAGAGGACGGCGCCGCCGTCCCCCCACAGCTGGAGGCGGGGCAGCGCGGCGTACTGGGGCAGCAGCCAGTAGCAGAACGGGAGGGCCAGCAGCGCCCAGCCCACCGACCAGAACGTCACCGCGAGGACGAACGCGAACAGCGCCCACGGGAAGTGCAGGAACCCGTAGAGCAGATGCCGCCAGGACGCACCGCTCCTGAGCACCGCCGCGACCCACGGCAGCAGCCCCGGCTTCGCGGGGCGCGGCGGCTCGGGGGCGGCCACGTCCAGCCCCAGCAGGGCCCGCGCCCGGGCCCGCTCCACGGCGCCCAGCCCCCGGGCCCCGGCCAGCCCCCCGGCCAGCAGCGGGATGCCCAGGAACGTGATCAGCAGCCCGGCGCTCACCGAGACCACGGTGACCGCGTAGGCGAACGTCACACACGCCACCGGGAGGCCCAGCAACAGGTGCAGGAACTCCCGCCAGGTGCGCGCCGAGAAGGGGGCGCGCAGCCCCGCGGGCACCCGGTGGCGGCGGGGCCGCGGGGGGCGGTCGGGGTGCGCGGAGTACGCGGAGTGCGCGGTGTCCATGTCTCGTCGTCCGTCCGTTCTGGGTGGCGTGCGGTGCCGGTCTGCGTGGTGTCCGGTGCCGTTCTGGGTGGCGTCCGGGTGCCGGCGCCCGTCGGCCCACTACAGGGTCGGCGACCGGCGCGGCCCGTGCCATGAGGCTGCTCGCAGTCTTCCGCCGGGGGTTTTCCCCACCTCCGGCGCCGGGCCCGCGGCCCGTTCAGTGGCCGCCCCGGCCCCCGGGACGGCGGCCCGCCCCCGGCTCCGGCCGCGGCCGCCACGGCACCTCCGCCGTCACCCGGGTCGGCCCGCCCGGCGGCGAGTCCAGGACGAACAGTCCGTCCACCGCCCCCAGCCGGTCCGCGAGCCCGGCCATCCCGCTGCCGCCGTCGAGCCGCGCCCCGCCCCGCCCGTCGTCCATGACCTGCAGCAGCAGCCTGTCCCGGGACCGCCACACCTCCACCGACGCCTGCCGCGCCCCGCTGTGCTTGGCGACGTTCTGCAGCAGCTCGGAGACGGTGAAGTAGACGATCCCCTCGATGGCCGGCGCGGGGCGCTCGGCGAGGTCCACGGAGGTGGTGACCGGCACCGTGCAGCGGCCGGCCAGCGATGCCAGCGCCGGGCCCAGGCCGCGGTCGGTGAGGATCGCCGGGTGGATGCCGCGGGCGAGGTCCCGCAGCTCCTGGAGGGCCAGCTTCACCTCGCCGTGCGCCTCGTCGACCATCCGGGCCACGGTCTCGTCGGCCCGGCCCTCCGCCAGCTTCTCCTTCGCCAGGCCGAGCCCCATGGCGAGCGCCACCAGCCGGGCCTGTGCCCCGTCGTGCAGATCCCGCTCGATCCGCCGCAGATCGGCGGCGGCGGTGTCGGTGACCGCCCGCCGGTCCGACTCCAGCTCGGCGATCCGCCGCTCCAGCTCGTCGGAGGGCGACAGCAGCCCCCGCACCAGCGCCCGGTCCACGTCGGCCAGCCAGCGCGCCACCCACGGCAGCACCGGCCAGCCCACGAACAGCGAGACCAGGACGGTCGAGAAGGTGAGGACGCCCCACGGCAGCCGGACCACCGCGAACAGCGCGTGCCGCCACGCCACCGGGTCCTTCAGCCGCGGCCACAGCCATCCGAGGAACCCGCCCTCGCGGTTCTGCAGCGGGCTCGGCTCGGCCACCGTCACCCCGAGCCAGGCCCGCGCCCGGGCCCGCTCCAGCCGCCCGTAGAGCCGGCAGACCGTCAGGCCCGCGGCCAGCAGCGGCAGTCCGACGACCGTGACGGAGAGCCCCAGCCCCAGCGTCAGCCACACCACCAGCACCGCGAACGCCGCCACGTTCATCGGGAGGTTGGCCAGCAGATAGCCGATCTCCCGCCATGTCCAGGCGTCGAGCGGCGCCCGGGGCGGCGGCAGCGGCACTCCGTCGTCGTCGGCGTCGGCGGTGAGCTGGGAACTTTCCGTCATACGCCCCAGCTTGCCGGGGTCCGCGCCGCGCTGCCATGGGGTTCGTCGGGTGGCGGGCCGGGGGTTTGCCCCACCTCCCGTCCACCGGGCCCGGATTGCCCCGGGACACCATGGACAGGGCGCGGCACCGGGACCGTATGGTGTTGCGGTGCAGAAGGGCCGCGTGGACATGACGAGTGCGACGCCGGGCGCGGCTGCGGTCGTCCCGGCGGGGGCCCGCGGAGAGCGCGACCGCGGCCGCACCTGGACCGCGGCCGCCGCGAGCGCGCTGCTCGCCGCCGTCGCCGGGATCGCCGCCACCACCTGGTACGCGGCCGGCGCCGCCCCGTGGCTGGGCGGCGCGGCCGTACTGGCCGCGGGCGGCGGCGCGGCGCTCACCGCCACGCCCGGACGGCGCGCCGCGGGCACGGCCCTGCTGCTCACCGGCACCACCCTCGGGCTCCTCGCCGCCTGGCACGCGGCCCCCGGCGGCGCCGCCCGGCTCGCTGCCACCGGACTCACCGCGGCGGCCGCGCTGGCCCTGCTCGGCCTGCGCACCGGCCTGGGCCGCGGCGGCCTCACCGGCGCGGCCGCGGTCGCGCTCGCGGTCGGCGCCTGGGAACTCCTGCTGGCCCTGACCGACCCGGCCCGCACCGGCGTCGCCCTCGGCTTCCTCTCCGTACTGGCCCTCGGGACGCTGCCCCGCCTGGCCCTGCGCGCGGCCGGACTGACCGGGCTCGACGACCGGCACCCCGGCGGCACCCCGGCCGGCCACCAGCGGGCGGCCACCGCGCTGGCCGCCGCCCACCGGGGGCTGGCCCCGGCCACCGTGGCGACCGCCGCCTCGGCCGGCGCGGCCGGCGTCCTCGCGGCGGGCCGGCCCGGTCTCTGGACGGTGCTGACGGCGCTGCTGCTCGCCGTCGTCCTGCTCTCCCGGGCCCGCGCCTACCCGCTGGCCGCCGAGGTGGTCGCCCTGCTCGCCGCCGGAACGGCCGTCTGCGTACGGCTGGTTCTGCTCTGCGCGACGGACGGCGGCGGCCCGGCGCTCGCCCTGGCCGCGCTGGGCCTGCTGGCCGCCCTGCCGGTGGCCGCGCTCGCCGTCCGTCCGCCGGAACCGCTCCGCGACCGGCTGCGGCGCTGGCTCGATGTGGTGGAGTCGGTGAGCGTGGTGGCGCTGATCCCGGTGAGCCTCGGTGCGTTCGGCCTCTACGGGCTGCTGCTCGGAGCCGGCGGCTGAGGGGAGAGCCTGTGAAGAATCGCGTGCGGACCGGACGGCGCCGGAACGTTCCGGCCGGGCCCGGGAGTTCTGAAACGTGGCGGCAGGACGACCGGGCGGGTTGGCGGACATGGGGAACGGGAGACAGGGCGGAGGTGAGGGCCGGGTGACGCCGGAGGGAACGGGAGGCGTGGGCGGTGCGGCCATGGACGCGGTGAGCGGGACGGTTTCCGCCGGGGCCGATGGGCCGGGCGGTGCGGGCGGTTCAGGCGGTTCGAGTGCGCAGGGCGGTGCGGCGGTGAACGGTGGTGTGCCGGGCGCGCTGCCCGCCGGCGTTCCGATGCCGCCGGCTGCGCCGATGCCTGCCGCGCCCGGCGTGTCTCCGTTCGACCCGGGGCCTACGTACACACCCGCCCCGGCCCCTGCTCCCGTAGTGGCGCCCGCTCCCGCAGCGCCGCCCGTCCCCGCCGCCTCCGCGCCGGCGCCCGTTCCCATGGCCCCAGCGGCTCCTCCGGCACCACCCACACCCACCGCACCCCCCACACCCACCGCCCCACCCATCCCTCCATCCCCCGAGGCCGCCCAGCCCCCGCCCGCCCCCGGGCGCTACGGGCGTCCCGGGCTGCCGGCCCGCACGCCCGTCTCCGTACCGCTGCTGCCGCCCGAGCTGGCCGACGGGCAGCCCCGGCCACGCCGTGGCGACCCGCTGGCCCGGCGGGCGGGCCGGGCGCTGCGCCGGGCGTTCGCGTCCTCGCCGGCCGCCGAGACCGCCGCCCTCACCCGGGCCGCGCACGCCATTCAGCAGCCGGTCACCAGCGGCCGGCAGATCGCGGTGTCCAGCATCCGCGGCGGCGCGGGCAAGTCCACCGTCGCCGCCCTGCTCGCGCTGACCTTCGCGCACTACCGCCCCGACCCGGTGCTCGCCGTCGAGGCCGACCCGGCGCTGGGGACGCTCCCGCACCGGCTCGGCGCCCGCGAGGTTCGCTGGTCGGGCAGCGACCTGGCGCAGATCCTCGACCCGTCGATGCTGATCACGGACCTGACGGGCTATCTGCTGCCGTTCGCCGGCGGCGGCTGGCTGCTGCCCGGCAGCCAGGGCGCCATCGGCACCCGCCTCGACCTGGAGACCTACCGCGTGGTGATGACCTCGCTGCGCCGCCACTTCGCCGCCACGGTGGTGGACTGCGAGACGCTGCCCGCCGAGGTGGCGCGCACCGCGCTGGTGACAACCCAGGCCCGCGTCCTGGTCACCCCGGCGACCCCGGAGGGCGTGGCCGCCACCCGTTCCGTACTGGACTGGGTCGGCGGCCTGCACCCCGGACTGCTGCCGACGACGGTCGTGGTGCTCACCCACCCGTCGCCGGACAGCGGCGTCGACGTCCGCAGGGCCGCCGCGCATCTGGGCGCCGGCGGCGCGGCGGTGCTGCCGCTGCCCTACGACCGCCATCTGGCGGCGGGCGGCGCCATCCGCGCCGAGCTGCTGGGCGCCCGGACGCGGGAGGCGGCGGCCCGGATCGCGGCCGAGACGATGGACCGCGCGGTCTCCCGCGACCCGTCCCGCCGCCGGCCCCCACCACACCCGCCACACCCGGCTCCCGCCCACCAGCCCCAGGCCCAACCTCCCACCGCGCCCCCGCCCCCGGTGCGCCCCCAGGCACCCCCGCCCCCAACCGACCCCCGGGCCCCGTTCAACGCCGGCCCCCCGCGCTGACGAACGAACCCCCGGCACCCGTCCCGGTCCGCCCAGGCAGCACCATCCCGCCAGCCGGACGATTTCCGTCCGCCTACTGAGATGCCTGGTGAGGCGAACGCGCCGTCCGTCTACGCTGCCGGCCACCCAGGTACGGCGAAGTCGGGACGAAGTGCAGACGACCCCACCTCCCGCACTCACGCGGCTGCCCCGGCCGGCCGGGGCAGGGCCTAGACTCCCGTCCGTACAGATCGTGTAAAAGTCGTTTCAAGAAGCGCAGGCAGGGAGCGAGGGCGGACGTGCCGGACGCGACCGTACGCACCACCGTCGCCGCGGACTATTTCCAGGGCTATTCGGCCGTCGGGATCATCGCCGTGGTCGGGGTGCTGTTCGTCGCCGTGGCCTTCGGGGCCGGGCGGCTGCTCCGGCCTGTCGTGCCCACGCCCGAGAAGCTGCTGACGTACGAGTGCGGCGTGGACCCGGTCGGCGAGGGCTGGGCGCACACCCAGGTCCGCTACTACGTCTACGCCTTCCTCTACGTCGTCTTCGCCGTCGACTCGATCTTCCTGTTCCCCTGGGCGACGGTCTTCGCCGCGCCCGGTTTCGGCGGTGTGACGCTGGTGGAGATGTTCGTCTTCCTCGGCTTCCTCGCCGTCGGCCTGCTCTACGCGTACAAGAAGGGCGTCCTGCAATGGACGTGACCCCCGCCCCCGCCGGCTCCGAGGCCGCGCCCCGGAGCGCCGGCCCCGAGTTCCTGCCGGAGCCGCGGCGCCTCGGCGCGCTGGCCCGGCTCGCACCGGAACCGATGAAGGTGGTCCTCAACTGGGGCCGCCGCTACAGCCTGTGGGTCTTCAACTTCGGACTGGCCTGCTGCGCCATCGAGTTCATCGCCGCGTCCATGGCCCGGCACGACTTCATCCGGCTCGGCGTGATCCCGTTCGCGCCCGGCCCCCGCCAGGCCGACCTGATGGTCGTCTCCGGCACGGTGACGGACAAGATGGCCCCGGCCGTCAAGCGGCTCTACGAGCAGATGCCCGAGCCCAAGTACGTCATCTCCTTCGGCGCCTGCTCCAACTGCGGCGGCCCGTACTGGGACTCGTACGCGGTGACCAAGGGCGTCGACCAGATCATCCCGGTGGACGTCTACGTCCCCGGCTGCCCGCCCCGTCCGGAGGCGCTGCTCCAGGGCATCCTCAAGCTCCAGGAGAAGATCGCCCGCGAGTCGCTCGGCGAGCGCTACCAGCGCGCCGCCCGGCCGTCCGCCGCGGCCCTGCGCAGCGGCCTGGTGCCGCCGCCGGCCGCCCCGACGCCGGACGCGTCCGGAACCGTGGGGGAGGCCCCCCGATGACCGATCAGCCCGACCAGCACGAGCGGTCCGAGAAGCCCACGCAGCCCGAGCAGCCCGAGCGGCAGGACACCGCGGCGGCCGCCGAGCCGATCGCCGAGCCGGCCGTCGGCTGGCTGCCGGGCCCGGCCGGCGAGCTCTTCGGCCCCGGCGCCACCGCCGGGCTGGCGTACGACCTGCTGACCGTCGACGTCCCGGCGGACGCCTGGATCGCCGCGCTGACCGCCGCCCGCGACACCCTCGGCTGCACCTACTTCGACTGGCTGAGCGCCGTCGACGAGCCCGGCACCGGCTTCCGGATCTGCGCCCATCTCGCCGATGTGGCGCGCCCCGGCGCCGTACGCCGGCTGGTCGTGCGGACCACCGTGCCGCACGACGCGCCCGTGCTGCCCACCGCCGTGGGCGTGTTCGCGGGCGCCGGCTGGCACGAGCGGGAGACCCACGAGATGTTCGGCGTGGACTTCACCGGCCACCCGCACCTCGTGCCGCTGCTGCTGCCGGACGCGTTCGAGGGCCATCCGCTGCGCAAGGACTTCGTGCTGGCGGCCCGGGTGGCCAAGGCGTGGCCGGGCGCGAAGGAGCCCGGCGAGTCGGAGCACGGCGGCCCCAAGCGGCGGCAGATGCTGCCCCCGGGCGTCCCCGACCCCAACGAGTGGGGCCCGCTCAAGGGCCAGCTGCCGCCCGCCCCAGCGCGGCCGGCCCGTGGTGCGCGGGCGGCGGCCGCCGGTGGCGAGCGCCCGCCCCGCCGCACCCGCAGCGCGAGCGCGGGCTCGGCGAGCCAGCAGACACCGGCAGCCGAGGCACCGGCGGCCGAGGCACCGGCCGGCACCCCGGCCGAACGCCCGGCCCGCGCCGCGCGCCCGGACCGCCCGCCCCGGCGCAACCGGTCGGTGAGCGAGGGCTCGGTCAGCCAGCAGGCAGCGGCCGCCCGGCCGGCCGCGCCCCCGCGCTCCGCCGACGCGCCCTGGCACCACGCCCGCCCGGCCTTCGACGAAGCGGAAGCCGCCGGGAAGCCCGCGCCGGCCCCCGAGTCCGGGCAGGCCGACGCACCGGAGCCGACGCCCCCGTCGCAGCCCGAAGCGGCACCGGCCCCGGAGACCACTCCGGACACCACCCCGGAGCGGCCCGGCAGCCCGCCCGCCCCACGGCCCGAAGACGAAGGAGGCGACACCCCGTGAGCGACACCCTCGCCCTGGTTCTGCGCCTGCTCGCCGTCTTCGTCGTCTTCCTGGTCTTCCCGCTGGTCATCGGCCAGACCGAGCACAAGGTCATGGCCCATATGCAGGGCCGGCTCGGCCCGATGTACGCCGGCGGCTTCCACGGCTGGGCGCAGCTGGTCGCCGACGGCGTGAAGTTCGCGCAGAAGGAGGACGTCGTCCCGGCCGGCGCCGACCGGCGGATCTTCCAGCTCGCGCCGGCGGTCGCGCTGCTGCCGTACCTCCTGGTCCTGGTCGCCATCCCGGTCGGGCCGGGCAACGCCGTCGGGCAGGCCCTGGACGCCGGCGTCTTCTTCGTGCTCGCCGTGATGGGCGTCGGCGTGCTCGGCTCCCTGATGGCGGGCTGGGCGTCGGCGAACAAGTTCTCCCTGCTCGGCGGCCTGCGGACGGCTGCACAGCTGCTCGCCTACGAACTGCCGATGCTGCTGGCCGCCGCGTCCGTCGCGATGGCCGCCGGCACCCTCTCGCTGCCCGGCATCCTCGACGCCTTCCACTGGTGGTGGGTGCCGTGGCAGATCATCGGCGGGGTGGTGTTCTTCACCGCCGGCCTCGCCGAGCTCCAGCGGCCGCCGTTCGACATGCCGGTCGCCGACTCGGAGATCATCTTCGGCGCGTACACCGAGTACACCGGGCTGCGTTTCGCGCTCTTCCTGCTCGCCGAGTACGCCGGCATCGTCGTGCTCAGCGCCCTGACCGCGGTCCTCTTCCTGGGCGGCTGGCACGGCCCGTTCGGCGCCGACGGCCTGGGCTGGCTGTGGACGCTGGTCAAGACCGTGGGCTTGAGCTTCGTCGTCATCTGGCTGCGGGTCACCTACCCGCGGCTGCGCGAGGACCAGCTGCAGAAGCTCGCCTGGACGGTCCTCATTCCGCTCGCACTCGCCCAGATCGCCCTCACCGGCGTCGTCAAGGTGGTGATCTCCTAGATGGGCATCCCCGGTTCCGGCCTTGCCAAGGGCCTGGCCGTCACCCTCCGCACGATGACGCGGAAGTCCGTCACCGCGCAGTACCCGGACGTCCAGCCCGACCTCGCGCCGCGCACCCGCGGCGTCATCGGGCTGTTCGAGGAGAACTGCACGGTCTGCATGCTGTGCGCCCGCGAGTGCCCCGACTGGTGCATCTACATCGACTCCCACAAGGAGACGGTGCCGCCGGCCGCCCCCGGGGGCCGGGAGCGCAGCCGCAACGTCCTGGACCGCTTCGCGATCGACTTCGCGCTGTGCATGTACTGCGGGATCTGCATCGAGGTCTGCCCCTTCGACGCGCTGTTCTGGTCGCCGGAGTTCGAGTACGCCGAGACCGACATCCGCGAGCTGACCCACGAACGCGACAAGCTGCGCGAGTGGATGTGGACGGTGCCCGAGCCGCCCGCCCCGGACCCGGCGGCCGAGGAGCCCAAGGAGATCGCCGCCGCCCGCAAGACCGCGGACAAGCTCGCCGCCCAACAGGCCGCCGAAGCACAGGAACACCGGCAGTCCCAGGGGGAGGGAACGTGACGCTCGCCGCCGCAAGCCACGGCTTCCTCTCGCCCACCGGCGTAGAGATCGCCTTCGTCCTCGTCGGCATCGCCACCCTCGGCGCCGCGCTGCTGACCGTCGGCTCCCGCCAGCTGGTGCACGCCGCGCTCTGGCTGGTGGTCGCCCTCGGCGGGATCGCCGTCGAATACCTCCTGCTCACCGCCGAGTTCATCGCCTGGGTGCAGGTGCTGATCTACGTCGGCTCCGTGGTCGTGCTGCTGCTCTTCGGACTGATGCTGACCAAGGCGCCCATCGGGCCGTCCCCGGACGCCGACTCGGGCAACCGCTGGGCGGCGCTGACGGTGGCCGGCGCCTCGGCCGCGGCCCTGGTCTGGGTCGTCGCCGACGCCTTCCGCGCCACCTGGATCGACCTCGACGGGGCCGCCCAGGGATCCGCCGCGGCCTCCGGGAACAGCCTGTTCCGCTACTGGGTGCTGCCCTTCGAGGCGCTCTCCGTCCTGCTGCTCGCCGCGCTCGTCGGCGCGATCGTGCTGTCCCGGCGGGGCGGCGGCGCGAAGGGCGCCGCCGAGACCACGCCCCCGGCCGCGGGGGAGGGGCGCTGATGCATCTCGCGTACCCGGCGGTCCTCGCCGTCCTCCTCTTCTGCACCGGCCTGTACGGCGTGCTCGCGCGCCGCAACGCGATCCTGGTGCTGATGTCCGTCGAGCTGATGCTCAACGCCGTCAACCTCAACCTCGTCGCCTTCGACGTCTGGCTGCGCGACACCCTGCACGCCGGCCAGGCGCTCACCCTCTTCACCATCGCCGTCGCCGCCGCCGAGATCGGCATCGGCCTGGCGATCGTGCTGCTCGTCTACCGCAACCGCGGCAGCTCCGACATCGACCGGCTCCGCGACCTCGCCGAGCGGCCGGCCGGGCCCTCCGGTCCGGGCGCCCCGGGCAGCCCGGTCGGTGCGGCCGGGGCGCGGCAGCCGCAGCCGGACACCGGGGCGGAGGCCACCGCGTGACGCTCACCACCACCGCCGTACTCGTCCCCCTGCTGCCCTTCCTCGGGGCCGTCGCCGGCCTCCTCACCGGCCGCCGGTCGCCCGGCTTCGTCCGGCCGCTGGCCGTGCTGCCGACGTTCGCCGCGGCGCTGCTGACCATTGCCGTCGCCGTCGGCCAGGGCGGCGGACCGGCCACCGACGTCGCCACCCGGCTCACCCCGACCGGCTCGCTCCCGATCGACCTGGCGCTGCACATCGACGGCTTCGCCGCGCTGATCGGCGTCCTCGTCGGCACCGTGGCGACCTGCGTGCAGATCTACTCCACGGCGTATCTGCGCGACGACCCGCGCTACCCGTCCTACGCCGCGCTGGTCTCGCTCTTCACCTCCGCGATGCTGCTGGTCGTCTACACCGGCGACCTGATGGTGCTGCTGGTCGGCTGGGAAGTGATGGGCATCTGCTCGTACTTCCTCGTCGGCCACTACTGGGAGACCGAGGTCGCCCGCGCCGCGTCCCTCAAGGCGTTCCTCGTCACCAAGCTCGGCGACGTGCCCTTCCTCTTCGGCATCTTCGCGCTGGCCGCCGACGCCGGGACCTTCCGGATCACCGGCATCCTCGGCCACGTCGCCCGCGACGGGCTGCACCACCCGACGCTGATCGCGCTGCTGCTGCTGGCCGGTGTCGCCGGCAAGTCGGCGCAGTTCCCGCTGCACACCTGGCTCCCGGACGCGATGGCCGGCCCGACGCCGGTCTCCGCGCTGATCCACGCCGCGACGATGGTCGCCGCCGGTGTGTACGTCGTCGCCCGCCTCCTCCCGGTCTTCGCCGCCTCCGCGGCGGCGCTGGTCGTGCTCGCCGTCCTGGCCGCGGTGACCATGGTCGGCTCCGCCCTGGCCGCGCTGGCCCAGGACGACATCAAGCGGGTGCTGGCCTACTCGACCGTCGGCCAGCTCGGCTACATGACCGGCGCGCTGGCCGTCGGCGACCGCGGCGCCGCCGTCTTCCACCTCCTGGCGCACGGTGCGTTCAAGGCCCTCCTCTTCCTCGGCGCGGGCGTGATCATCCACGCTGCGGGCACCAACTCGCTGGCCGCCATGTCCCGGATGAGCGGCCTGGCCCGGCGCGTCCCGGACGCCGCCTGGACGCTGGCCGTCGCCCTGCTCGCGCTCGCCGCGATCCCGCCGTTCGCCGGCTTCTTCTCCAAGGAAGCCGTCCTGGGCGCCGCCGAGCACGCCGCCACCGGCCACGCGGCCGGCGTCCCCGGCCTCGCCGGCTGGACCGTCCTGGTCTCCGGCCTGCTCACCGCCCTCCTCACCGCCGCCTACGCCACCCGGCTGTGGCTGCTCGTCTTCCGCGGCACCGGCCCAGAGGTCCCGGACCACGGCAAGCAGCCGCTCGCCATGACCGCCACCCTGTGGGTGCTCTTCGTCCCCACCGTCGGCTTCGGACTGACCGCCCCCCTCCTGCCCGCGTGGTTCGACGGGCGCTCGCTCGAACCGACCGCCACCACCTCCGTGCTCGGCACCGGTGCCGCCCTCGTCGGCGGCCTGCTCACCTACGCCGCCTGGCGCCACACCGGCGCCCGTGCCGCCCGCGCCCCGATCGGTGCCGTCGCGGTCGTCGAGGACGCCGCCCCCGCCCTCGCCGAGGAGCTGGCCATCGTCACCCACCCGCCGGCCTACGGCGACGCCGTCGGCGCCACGGACCCGGCCGACCCCGGCCGGCTCCTGCTCGGCCCGCTGCACCGCCACGCGGCCGTCGGCTTCCACCTCGACGCGGTCTACTCCGCGCTGTTCGTCCGGCCCACCCGCGCGGCCGCGACCCTCGTCCGCTTCCTGGACCGGGCGGTCGTCGACACCTACGTCAGCGGCGCGGGCGCCGCCCCCCGCTGGCTGGGCGCCGCCGTCCGCCGCGCCCAGACCGGCAACGTGCAGACCTACCTCGGGGCGCTGCTGGGCGGCGCGCTCGTCCTGGCCGTCGCCGCCGTCCTCGTCGCCACGGGCACGGGAGCCTGACCGATGCACCTGAATCACACCGCCATGCAGATCCTCCTCGCGGGCTCCGTCGTCCTCCCCCTGATCGGCGCGCTCGCCGCGCTGCTCCCGGCCCCGCCCGGCCTCAAGGGGAAGAACCCCGACCAGGCCGTGCTGCGCCACGGCGTGACCGTCACCGGCGTGGTGCTCGCCGCCACGATCGCGCTGGCCGCCGGCTTCGACCACGCTCACCCGGCGCGTATGCAGGCCACCACCGACCTCAGCTGGATCCCGGCTCTCGGCATCCGCGTCCACCTCGGTGTCGACGGCATCTCGCTCCCCCTCCTCGTCCTGACCGCGCTGCTGACCTTCCTCTGCGCCGTCTACAGCTACTTCAACATGCCAACGGGCCCGTCCCCCAAGGCATTTGTGGCGCTGATCCTCGTCCTGGAATCCGGCACCCTCGCGACCTTCGCCGTCCTGGACCTGATGCTCTTCTTCCTCGCCTTCGAGATGGTCCTCATCCCGATGTACTTCCTCATCGCCCGCTGGGGCGGCGCCGGAAGGCAGGCGGCGGCCTGGAAGTTCATCCTCTACACGCTGCTCGGCTCGGTCGTCATGCTGCTCGGCCTCCTCCTCATCGGGCTGAAATCCGGCACCTTCGACATGGTCGCACTGGCCACTGACAATGGCCCGAAAGCCCAGCTCAGCCACACCGTCCAGCTCGTCGCGGTGCTCGCCGTCGGCATCGGACTGGCCGTCAAGTCCCCGATGTGGCCGCTGCACAGCTGGCTGCCGGACGCGCACACCGCCGCCCCCACCGCCGGCTCGGTGCTGCTGGCCGGCGTCCTGCTCAAGATGGGCACCTACGGCCTCGTCCGGATCGCGCTGCCGATCACCCCCGACGGCCTGCACACCCTCGCGCCCTACCTCGCCGCCCTGGCCGCCGTCGGCATCGTCTACGGCTCGCTGGCCTGCCTGGCTCTGGTGCGCACGGGCGCCAGGGGCGACCTCAAGCGCCTGATCGCCTACAGCTCCGTCGGCCACATGGGCTTCGTCCTGCTCGGCATCGCGAGCATGACCCCCACCGGCGTCAACGGCGCGCTGTTCGCCAACATCGCCCACGGCCTGATCACCGGCCTGCTCTTCTTCCTCGTCGGCGGCCTCAAGGACCGCACCGGGACCACGGACCTCGATCAGCTGGCGGGCGCCACCGGCGCCGCCCTCTACGGCCGGGCCCCCCGCTTCGGCGGCCTGCTCGCCTTTGGTGCCGTCGCCTCCCTGGGCCTGCCCGGACTGGCCGGCTTCTGGGGCGAGATGCTGGCGATGTTCGGCGCCTTCCACCCCGCCGCCGGGCTCAGCCGCCCCGCGTTCCTGACGTTCATGGCCCTGGCCGGCCTCGGCACCCTGCTGACCGCCGGGTACCTGCTGCTGGTCGTCCGCCGGGTCTGCATGGGCGGCACCCTGAAGGCCCCGGCCGCCCCGGCTTCCCCGGCCGGCCCCGACGACACCGGCGGGCCCGCCACCGCCCCCGCCCTCCCCGACCTCGCGCGCTACGAATACGCGGCCTGGAGCCCCCTGGCCGTCCTGACCGTCCTCGCCGGACTGTGGCCCGCGGCCCTCCTCGGCCTCACCGACCCGGCCGTCCAGCAGCTCCTCGGAGGCGGTAAGTGATGACCCAGGCCCTCTCGCTGGTCCAGTCCGTCGACTGGCTCGCCATCGCCCCGCCCACCCTCGCCGCGGCCGTCGCCCTGGTCGTGCTGGTCGCCGACCTCTTCCTGCCCGCCGCCCGGAAGTCCCTGCTGGGCTGGCTCGCGACCGCCGGCCTGGCCGCCGCCGCGCTCCTGCTGCTGCCCCTCCTGGACGGCCGGCGCCGCACCTTCTGCCTGACGGGCACCCCCACCGCGTGCAGCTACGTGGCCGACCACTTCACCCTGGTCATCCAGTTCCTGGTGCTCGCCGGCGCGCTCCTGACGGCCCTGCTGTCCATCGACACCCTCAAGGACCACGACCTGCCCGCGGGCGAGTACTGGTTCCTGCTGCTCTCCTCCGCGGCCGGCGCCGCCCTGCTGCCCGCCTCCCGCGACCTGGCCACCCTGGTCATCGCCCTGGAGGTCGCCTCGCTGCCCGCCTTCGCCCTGGTCGGGCTGCGCCGCGGCGACCGGCTCTCCTCCGAGGCGGCACTGAAGTTCTTCCTCTCCTCGGTGGCCGCCACCGCCGTGATGCTCCTCGGCGTCAGCTTCGTCTACGCCGCCACCGGCAGCCTCCACCTCTCCCGGGTGGCGCACGCCCTCACGGCCCTCCCGGATCCCCGCCTGGCCACCCTGGCCGGCACCGGTGTCGCCCTCACCCTCGTCGGCTTCGCCTTCAAGACCGCCGCCGCCCCGTTCCACTTCTGGGTGCCCGACACCTACGTCGGTGCGCCGCTGCCGATCGCCGCGTATCTCTCCGTGGTCGGCAAGGCCGTCGGCTTCTCCGGCCTGATCCTCGTCACCGTCCAGGGGTTCCCCGCGTACGCGGACGTCTGGGGCCCGGCGCTGGCCGTGCTCGCCGCGCTCACCATGACCGTCGGCAACGCCGCCGCGCTCCGCCAGGACCCGGCCCGCACCCACAGCGCCGTCCGCCTGCTCGCCTGGTCCTCCGTCGGCCAGGCCGGCTACCTGCTGGTCCCGATCGCCGCGGCCGGCTACGCCCACGACCCCGCGCACGCCATCGGCTCCACCGTGGCCTACGCCCTGATGTACGCCGCGGTGAACCTCGGCGCCTTCGCCGTCGCCGCCCTGGTGGCCCGCACCAGCCCCGCCAACCGCCTCGCCGACTACCGGGGCCTCTACCACCGCCGCCCCCTGGTGGCGTTCGCCCTCGGCTTCTTCCTCCTCTGCCTCGCGGGCCTGCCGCCGGGCATCATCGGCCTGTTCGCCAAGGTCACGGTCTTCTCGTCGGCGGTCGATGCCGGACTCGGCTGGCTCGCCGTGGTCATGGCCGTCAACGTCGTGATCGCGCTCTACTACTACCTCCAGTGGACCGCGCTCCTCTTCCGGCCCGCCGAGGCCCCGGCCGTCGAGCCCGCCGAGCAGCCCCGCGCCCCGATCCCGGCGGCCCTGTCCACCGCCCTGGCCCTCGCCACCGTCCTGGGCGTCGCCCTCTCCGGCGCTCCCCAGCTCGTCCTCCGCTTCGCCGCCGGCGCCCTCCTCTAGACCGGCCCGCGCCCTCCTCTGGGCCGGGTGGCGGCCGGCCCCACCCGGTGCCCACCGGTCCCCACCCGGCCCGACCGGCCACGCGCCGGGGAACCACCCCCGCCGCTCTCGCGTTGACCAGGGAGCAAGGGTCCACTGGAGAGTGGAGAAACGAAGCAAAGGGTTCCCCTGCCGCACCACTTGGAGGGCGTACCGTGCACCGCCGGCACAACGGGCTCAGGACCGCCGTACTCCTCGGGGGACTGTCCGCACTCATCATCGCCATCGGCAGCGTCTTCGGCCGGACGGGCCTGATCATCGCTGTCCTCGTAGCGCTGGCCACCAACGCCTACGCCTACTGGAACAGCGACAAGCTCGCCCTGCGCGCGATGCGGGCCCGCCCGGTCAGCGAGTTCGAGGCCCCACAGCTCTACCGCATGGTCCGCGAGCTCTCCACCGCCGCCCGCCAGCCCATGCCCCGGCTCTACCTCTCCCCGACCCAGGCGCCCAACGCCTTCGCCACCGGCCGCAACCCCCGCAACGCCGCCGTCTGCTGCACCGACGGCATCCTCCGGATCCTCGACGAGCGCGAACTGCGCGGCGTCATCGGCCATGAGCTCAGCCACGTCTACAACCGCGACATCCTCATCTCCTCCGTGGCCGGCGCCCTGGCCTCGGTCGTGATGTTCCTGGTCAACTTCGCCTGGCTGATCCCCTTCGGCCGCTCCGACGACGACGAGGGCCCCGGCCTCGTCGGCATGCTGCTGATCATGATCCTCGGCCCGGTGGCCGCCTCGCTGATCCAGCTCGCCGTCAGCCGCTCCCGCGAATACCAGGCCGACGCCTCCGGCGCCCAGCTCACCGGCGATCCGCTCGCCCTGGCCTCCGCGCTCCGCAAACTGGAGATCGGCACCCAGCAGCTCCCGCTGCCCCCCGAACCCCGCCTGGAGACCGCCGGCCACATGATGATCGCCAACCCGTTCCGCCCCGGCGAGGGCCTCTCCCGCCTCTTCTCCACCCACCCCCCGATGCGCGAACGCATCGCCCGGCTGGAGCAGATGGCCGGCCCCCACCGCCCCTGAGCGCCCGGGACGCAACGTTCCCCGTGCTCACCGGCGTCTAGGACGGCGGAACCCCCTCCCGACCCGCCCCTGGAAGGCTGCCGCTCATGAAGTTCGTCCTCAACATCCTCTGGCTGATCCTCAGCGGCTTCTGGATGGCACTCGGGTACGTCCTCGCGGGCGTGATCTGCTGCGTCCTCATCGTCACGATTCCCTTTGGCATCGCCTCGTTCCGCATCGCCGGCTACGCCCTGTGGCCCTTCGGCCGGACGACCGTGGAGCGCCACGACGCCGGCGCCGGCTCGGCGCTCGGGAACGTGCTCTGGATCATCTTCGCCGGCTGGTGGCTGGCCCTGGGCCACATCGCGACCGGCGTCGCCCAGTGCGTGACGATCATCGGCATCCCGCTCGGCATCGCCAACTTCAAGATGATCCCGATCTCCCTGCTCCCCCTCGGCCGCGAAATCGTCCCCACCGACCAGCCCTTCGCCACCCGCTGACCGGGCAGCCCCGCACCGCACCCGCATCGAACCGCATCGCACCGATCCGCCCACTCGAAAATTCCGGAAGCCCGAAACCGAACAAATCGGGGCATGTGCGGGAATTCCATTCTTCAAATTTCCGCTATTCCCGCGTTTCACCCGATTGGCCGTCCTCGGGGCGAAATCTACCGTCGACGTGTGCATGGTGGTTCCATGAACACAACGCGAATGAATCGCCAGCAGAAAACCGTTTCTCGAATATTCGCGGTCGGTGCCGCCCTGGGCATCGCGCTCGCGGCGGGGGCGCCGACGGCCGCCTTCGCCGCCGGGAAGCCCGACCCGAACGGGAGCAAGGGCAGCAGCCACTCCAGTCACTCCAGCGGCAGCCACTCCACGGCCGCCAAGCCGGACCCGACCGACAAGGACAGCGCCGACAAGGACAGCGCCGGCAAGGGCAGTTCCAAGCACGGCGCCGACAAGGACAAGGGTGGTTCCCGAGGCGACGACGAGGACTGGGGCTTCTTTGAGCGGGGCCACCTGGGCGGCGACCACGGAAAAGGCGGCGGCCACGGCGAAGGCGATGAAGGCGACTGCAAGGGACTCATCGTCCTTCTCTGCGCGTGACGGAATTTCCGCAGACGCGGGGGTGGGGCGGGGCGGAGCAGGAGCCGCGCGAATAATTCGCCCTCTTCTCCCGCCTCGCCTCTCGCCCAAAGCCGAAATGTGACGCCGGAATTCCCATCGGCGCTTATCGCCGCGCTTCCGTTCCCCTCCCCGTGATTCCCTCCTGCAAATAACGCCGCGCCCCCGGAGCGCATTGCTCCGGGGGCGCGGCGCCTGGCTCAGTGGCCGCCTCTCCGACCGCTCGACACGCTGGTGTTGGCGTTGCCGCCGGCACGCTGATTGACCTTGGTGATCCGCTTGTGGTTGTCGATGTAGAGGTCCGTACGGCAACCCTCCGGGGGCGGGAAGAGGAGGTTGAGGCTGAACGACGGCGTGCACCGCACGTTCTCGAAGAAGCCGTCACCCCCGCCCCCGGCGTTGGCCGTCCCCGCCACCGACAGCAGCAACGCACCGGCGCCCAGGGCGCCCGCGATCACACGCAATGCCTTTCCCACGACGGAACATCCTTCCTGTCCTGGTCCCGGGCCGTTGCCGGGATCGTTGCGATAACGAAGCGGCAAAGCGTTGATCACGAAGCGTTGGTCCGTCGCGGTGACGGCCCGGGCAGCACACCGGGCGGACCGTCGGACTGTTCCGGAAATGCCGACGGGGCGGCGCGCTCCCGTGTCGCGCCGCCCCATCGGCTCGCTGCGTGAGGCCCCCGCCGGGGGCGCTCAGCGGTGGTCAGCGGTAGTTGACGAACTGGATCGCGAAGTCCAGGTCCTTGCCGCGCAGCAGCTGCTGGACGGCCTGGAGGTCGTCCCGGCTCTTGGAGCTGACGCGCAGCTCGTCGCCCTGCACCTGCGCCTTGACGCCCTTCGGCCCCTCATCGCGGATGATCTTGGCGACCTTCTTCGCGTTCTCCTGCGAGATGCCCTCCTGCATCGACGCGGAGATCTTGTACTCCTTGCCCGACGCCTGCGGCTCGCCGGCGTCCAGCGCCTTCAGCGAGATGCCTCGCTTGACCAGCTTGGACTGGAAGATGTCCAGGACGGCCTTCACCCGCTCCTCGGCGTTGGCCCGCATCTCGATCTTCTCGCCCGACCACTGGATCGACGCGTCCACGCCCTTGAAGTCGTAGCGCTGCGAGATCTCCTTGGCGGCCTGGTTGAGGGCGTTGTCGACCTCCTGCCGCTCGACCTTCGAGACGATGTCGAAACTGGAGTCGGCCATCGTGAGTTGGCTCCTCGTACGTAGATCCATCAGAGATGCGGCCCTTCCCGGACCGCCTGCCCAGCCTAGCCACCCGGCCAAGATCCATCGCTTCGGAAGCGAGTGGCAGACCACCCCCTGCCATCGGGTATGGTTTACGTCGTTGCTGGCGAGCACCGCCCCACAGCGGGACTCCTGACGACACAACCCGGCGGTGTGCCCGAGCGGCCAAAGGGAGCAGACTGTAAATCTGTCGGCTATGCCTACCCAGGTTCGAATCCTGGCGCCGCCACAGCCATGAAAACCCCTGAATCGTAGGAATACGGTTCAGGGGTTTTTGCTGTGCCCTCTTTCGTGTGGGGTCACGGACCGGGGAATCCGCCGCCCGCCGGCGTGTCGCGCGGCCGGCTGGGCCTACGGCGTCCCGGGCGCGGCCCCGGCGGCCGGCGGCGCGGCGGGGCGCTGGGGCTCCAGTCAGTTCAGGAACCGCCGGCGAGGGCTGACCGACCCACTGCTGTGTTCTTCCACTCATCGAGGAGAGCCGGAATGCGACGCGTACGCTACTACGAGTGACGCGTGCGCCACTACGAGTACGGCGGGCCCGACGTCCTGACCATCGACTCGGTCCGCAGGAGCACCTCGCTCGCCCTGAAGCCGGTCGCCGGATTCTCCCTGCCGGCCTGGCGCGCGGCCGCCCCGGAGCAGGCCCGCGCCGAGAGGGCCGAACTGGCCGGCCACGCCGCGGCCGGCCGGCTCCGCACCGCCGTGCACGCGCGCTTCCCGCTGGCCGACGCGCCCGCCGTCCACCGGCTCATCGAGGAGCGCTCGCACCTCGGCCGGATCCTCGTCCTGCCGTAGGCCCTGTCACCGAACTCCCGCCTGCCGCCCGGGCGGACGACGGGAGTCGGGAGTCGGGAGTCCGACGACAGGCCCCAGCCGCGCCGCGGTTCAGTGCGACGCCACGTTCCGCACCGCGTCCGTCACCGGCACGTCCCCGCCGATCAGCTCCAGCGTCCGCCCGATCGTGCCCGGCTCGTCCAGCAGCGCCGCCAGGACGGCCGCCACGTCGTCCCGCGGGACCGCGCCGCGCCCGGTGGCGTCGGCCAGCGTCACCTGGCCGGTGCCGGGATCGTCGGTGAGCCGCCCGGGCCGCAGGATCGTCCAGTTCAGCCCGGCCCGGGCCCGTACGTCGGCGTCCGCGGCGCCCTTGGCCCGCAGATAGGCCGCGAAGACCGGGTCGGTGCCCTCCGGGGGCTCCCGGTCCGCGCCCATCGCCGAGACGACCACGAAGCGCCGCACCCCGGCCGCCTCGGCGGCGTCCGCGAACAGCGTCGCCGCGCCGCGGTCCACCGTGTCCTTGCGCGCGGCGCCGCTGCCCGGCCCGGCGCCCGCCGCGAAGACGGCCGCGTCCGCGCCCTCCAAGTGCCGGGCGACATCGGCCACCGACGCCGACTCCAGGTCGCAGACCACCGGTTCGGCACCCGCGGCCAGCAGGTCGCCGGCCTGTTCCGGCCGTCGGATGATCCCCGCCACCTCGTCCCCGCGCGCATGCAGCAACCGCTCCAGCCGCAGCGCGATCTGACCATGTCCACCTGCGATGACAATGCGCATGCTGCCGACCGTACGCCCAACCGCCCCGACACACCGGGGGACAGGTCCCGGACCGGCCGTCAAACCCCCGCCTGCCGCCCGCCGTCGGCCCTCCACCCGCACGCCCGACGGCCCCAGCGACCGGCCCTAACGCTGCGACTGCCGGGGCAACTCCAGCGCCACGTCCACCGAGTCGCAGTACTCGCGCACCGCGCTGGTGCGCGCCACCACCCGCCCCCGGTGCACCACGATCCGGCTGTACGCCAGCGACAGCACCCCGGCGATCCGCTCCCCGCGCACCGCCAGCAACTCCGCCGGGAATCCCGCCTCGACGCGCACCTCCGGCAGCCCCAGCGTCGCCCGCGCCGCCGAACTCACCGTCTCGTAGGCCGCCTCGGGCGTCGCCTCGCCCAGGGACGCCAGCAGGTACGCGGCCTCCAACGGGTCGCCGCGCCCGACCGGGTTCGCCGCGTCCCGCAGCGCCCCGCTGCCCGCCGCCACCCGGACGCCGGCCGCCCGCAGCAGCCGCACCGGCGCCGGCCGCGACACCCGGTTGCCGTTCCGTTCCAGCCCCGTGCAGTCGCCCTGCGGCAGGCAGACGACCGCCACGTCGGCCGCCGCCAGTTGCTCCGCGACCCGCGCCGCCACGCTCCGCGGCATCCGCGCCATCCCGGCACACGGCCCGATCGCCACCCCCGGCCGCAGCCCGCCGCACATCGTCGCGACCCGCGCCAGTCGCGCCGGGTCGTCGCCGTCGGTGTGCAGGTCCACCGGGCAGCTGTGCTCCCCGGCCATCTCCAGGACGGTCTCCACGTACCCGGTCGGGTCGGGGTCCAGGTCCGGGCAGCCGCCGATCACCGTGGCGCCCATCTTGACCGCGTCCCGCAGCATCGCCAGCCCGTTCGCGCCGGCCACCCCGGTCAGCACCCGCGGCACCGCCACCGCCGCCAGATCCGCCAGCCCGCGCAGCGCCCGCCGCGCCTGGAGCACCGCCTCCAGCGCCCGCAGCCCCTGGACGCCGCCGATCCGCACATGGCTCCGGGAGGCCGTGGCGCCGTGCCCGAGCTGGAGCAGCGCCGCCTCGGTCGTACGGCGCTGGACGTCCTCGGCGGAGTCGGAGGCGGGCCCCTCGGCGTCCGCGGTCAGGGCGGTGTCGCAGTGCGCGTGCGGTTCGGCGGGGGCCGGGAGCAGCAGATAGCCGGCGAGGTCCACCCGGGCGCCCTGCGGCGCGAGGCTGCCGGCCGTGCCGACCGCCTCGATGCGCCCGCCGCCGAGCCGGACGTCCACGGTGCGGCCGTCGGCGAGCCGGGCGCCGCACAGGACCAGCGCGCCGGAATCCGGCCGGGTGTACCGGCCGGCACCCCCCGGCTTCCCCGGCTGCGGTGAACTGTTGTCGGACATCGCGCTCCTCGAAGCCACGGCGTGCAAGATCACGCGGCGTGGATCCGAGCCTAGGGCGCGGCCCGGAGAGCTTCGCGCAGGCGCGAAATAGTCGTACCGGTGTGGTGCGGGGGGCTGCTGGGGCGCGACGCGGATACGGATTTCACGTTTGGCGGCGGGCCGTGTAATGTCTTCATCGCTCGCCCCAATAGCTCAGTCGGCAGAGCGTCTCCATGGTAAGGAGAAGGTCAACGGTTCGATTCCGTTTTGGGGCTCTGATGTGTGGGGGACCCCGTCCTCGGACGGGGAACTCCCGCATCACAGCGGTGTAGCTCAGTCGGTAGAGCAAGCGGCTCATAATCGCTGTGTCACCGGTTCAAGTCCGGTCACCGCTACTGACAGTAGCCGATTGTGGGGTCGGTCCTCCGGTCGGCTACTCTTCTATGCGTTCGTATCGACTATCCGTCCGTCAAGGAGCACTCACGTGGCTGCCACCGACGTCCGCCCGAAGATCACGCTGGCCTGCGTGGAGTGCAAGGAGCGGAACTACATCACCAAGAAGAACCGGCGCAACAACCCGGACCGCCTTGAGATGAAGAAGCACTGCCCCCGCTGTAACTCGCACACCGCGCACCGCGAGACGCGATAACTCAGGCTCGTCCATGAGGCCGTCCCCATTTCCTGGGGGCGGCCTCACGGCTTTGGCACCATCAGTTCAGGGAGGTTGCGAGCCCATGGCGCTCGACCAGTCATTCGTCGGACGCACATACCCGCCCACCGATCCGTACGAGGTCGGCCGGGAAAAGATCCGCGAATTCGCCGAGGCGATCGGTGACCCCAACCCCGCCTACACCGACACCGAAGCCGCCAAGGCCCTCGGTCACCCCGATGTGATCGCGCCGCCGACTTTTGTGTTCGCCATCACGTTCAAGGCCGCCGGGCAGGTCGTCGCCGACCCGCAACTCGGTCTGGACTACAGCCGCGTGGTCCACGGCGACCAGAAGTTCGCCTACCGCCGGCCGGTGCGCGCCGGCGACCGGCTGACCGTGACCTCCACCATCGAAGCGATCCGGTCCATGGCCGGCAACGAGGTCATCGACATCCGCGGCGAGGTGCACGACGAGGCCGGTGAGCACGTCGTGACCGCTCTCACCAAGCTCGTCGCCCGGCCCGCTGAGGAGTCCTGAGATGCCCGCGAAGATCGCCTACGACGACGTCGAGGTCGGCACCGAGCTCCCCGCGCAGACCTTCCCCGTGACCCGCGCCACCCTCGTCCAGTACGCCGGCGCCTCAGGGGACTTCAACCCGATCCACTGGAACGAGAAGTTCGCCAAGGAGGTCGGACTGCCGGACGTCATCGCGCACGGCATGTTCACCATGGCCTCGGCGGTCCGGGTGGTCACCGACTGGGTCGGCGACCCGGGCGCGGTCGCCGAGTACGGCGTGCGCTTCACCAAGCCCGTCGTCGTCCCCAACGACGGGACCGGCGCGCTGATCGAGGTCAGCGCCACGGTCGCGGCCAAGCTCGACGACGCGGAGCGCACGGTGCGGATCGACCTCACCGCCAAGAGCGCAGGCCAGAAGGTGCTCGGCATGGCCCGCGCCGTGGCCCGGCTCGCCTGACGGAGTCGCGTGGGGCGGCCGGCCCGGCGCCGCCGGACCGCCCCCGTACCCTTGGGCGCGTGCAGGAACGCCACGTAACAGAGAACGCCCCCCTCGCCCCGCTGACCACCTTCCGTCTCGGCGGCCCCGCGAGCCGGCTCGTCACGGCCACCACCGACGACGAGGTGATCGCGGCCGTCCGCGAAGCCGACGAGGCCGGCACCCCGCTGCTGATCATCGGCGGCGGCAGCAACCTCGTCATCGGTGACAAGGGCTTCGACGGCACCGCCCTGCGCATCGCCACCCGCGGCGTCGCCCTCGACGGCACGGCCCTGGAGCTCGCCGCGGGCGAGAACTGGTCGGACGCCGTCGCCCGCACCGTCGAGGCCGGACTGGCCGGCGTCGAGTGCCTGGCCGGCATCCCCGGCTCGGCCGGCGCCACCCCGATCCAGAACGTCGGCGCCTACGGACAGGACGTCTCCGAGACCCTCACCGAGGTCGTCGCCTACGACCGCCGCACCGGTGAAACGGTGACCCTCTCCAACGAGGAGTGCGGCTTCTCGTACCGCCACAGCCGCTTCAAGCAGCACCCCGGGCGGTTCGTGGTGCTGCGCGTCCGCTTCGCCCTGGAGGACGCGGACGGCCTCTCCGCGCCCCTGAGGTACGACCAGACGGCCCGCGCCCTCGGTGTCGGCACCGGCGACCGGGTGCCGCTGACCGTCGCCCGCAAGACCGTCCTGGCGCTCCGGGCGAGCAAGGGCATGGTGCTGGACCCGGAGGACCACGACACCTGGTCGGCCGGCTCCTTCTTCACCAACCCCGTCCTCACCGGGGCCGAGCACGCCGAGCTCGTCCGCCGGGTCCGCGACCGGCTCGGCCCCGGCATCGCGCCGCCCGCCTTCCCGGACGGCGACGGCCGGGTGAAGACCTCCGCCGCCTGGCTCATCGACCGGGCCGGTTTCACCAAGGGCTACGGCAGCGGCCCGGCCCGGATCTCCACCAAGCACACCCTCGCCCTCACCAACCGCGGCCGGGCCACCACCGAGGACCTGCTCGCCCTGGCCCGCGAGGTCCGCGACGGGGTCCGGGACGCCTTCGGGGTCACCCTCGTCAACGAACCGGTGACGGTCGGCGTCAGCCTGTAGGGCGCGTCCGCCCCGGGCCCGCGGCCGTCCGCCGGCCCGCTACGGCACCGGGGCGGCCAGCCAGGCGTCGATATCCGCCAGCGCCGTCCGCCGCAGCTCCCCGGGCGCCCGGGAGGCGCGCACGGACTGCCGGGCCAGCTCGGCGAGTTCGGCGTCGGTGAAGGCGTGCGCGCCGCGGGCGATCTCGTACTGGGCGGCCAGCCGCGAACCGAACAGCAGCGGGTCGTCGGCGCCCAGCGCCATCGGGACGCCCGCCTCGAAGAACGTCCGCAGCGGTACGTCCTCCGGTTTCCCGTAGACGCCCAGCGCGACATTCGACGCCGGGCACACCTCGCAGGTCACCCCGTGGGCCGCCAGCCGGCGCAGCAGCTCCGGGTCCTCCGCGGCCCGCACCCCGTGCCCGATCCGGCCGGCGTGCAGATCGTCCAGGCAGTCCCGGACGCTGGCCGGCCCGGACAGCTCGCCGCCGTGCGGCGCCGACAGCAGGCCGCCGTCCCGGGCGATGGCGAAGGCCCGGTCGAAGTCCCGGGCCAGGCCCCGCCGTTCGTCGTTGGAGAGCCCGAAGCCGACCACCCCGCGGTCGGCGTGGCGCACCGCCAGCCGGGCCAGCGTACGGGCGTCCAGCGGGTGCTTCACGCGGTTCGCGGCGACCAGCACCCGGATGCCCAGCCCGGTGTCCCGGGAGGCCCGCTCCACCGCGTCCAGGATGATCTCCATGGCCGGGATCAGCCCGCCCAGCCGCGGCGCGTACGAGGTCGGGTCGACCTGGATCTCCAGCCACCGCGAGCCGTCCCGGACGTCCTCCTCGGCGGCCTCCCGCACCAGCCGCTGGATGTCCTCGGGCGTCCGCAGGCAGGACCGCGCGATGTCGTAGAGCCGCTGGAAGCGGAACCAGCCGCGCTCGTCCGTGGCGCTCAGCCGGGGCGGTGTGCCGCTGGTCAGCGCGTCCGGGAGGTGGACGCCGTACTTGTCGGCGAGGTCCAGCAGGGTCGCCGGCCGCATCGAGCCGGTGAAGTGCAGGTGCAGATGGGCCTTCGGCAGTTGACGCAGATCACGAACACGCTCCATCCCGAGATACTGCCGCACCCGCGCCCCGCGGCATAGGCCCCGCCCCGAACGAAGGGACCCCCGCAAAAGCGTGCGGGGCCGGACGAACCGCCCGGCCCCGCACGCTCAGTGGTCCCGAACGCCCCGCTACTTGGCGTCCGCCAGCAGCTTCTGGATCCGGGAGACGCCCTCGACCAGGTCCTCGTCGCCCAGCGCGTACGAAAGCCGCAGGTAGCCGGGGGTGCCGAACGCCTCACCCGGGACGACGGCGACCTCCGCCTCCTCCAGGATCAGCTCGGCCAGCTCGACGCTGGACCGCGGCCGCCTGCCGCGGATCTCCTTGCCCAGCAGCCCCTTCACCGACGGGTAGGCGTAGAACGCGCCCTCCGGCTCCGGGCACAGCACGCCGTCGATCTCGTTGAGCATCCGCACGATGGTCTTCCGGCGCCGGTCGAAGGCCACCTTCATCTCCTCGACGGCCGCCAGGTCGCCGCTGACCGCCGCGATGGCCGCGGCCTGCGCCACGTTGGAGACGTTGGAGGTGGCGTGCGACTGGAGGTTGGTGGCCGCCTTGACGACGTCCTTGGGGCCGATCGCCCAGCCCACCCGCCAGCCGGTCATCGCGTACGTCTTCGCCACACCGTTGACGACGATGCACTTGTCGCGCAGCTCCGGCACCACGACCGGCAGTGACGAGAACTCCGCGTCGCCGTAGACCAGGTGCTCGTAGATCTCGTCGGTCAGCACCCACAGGCCGTGCTCCGCGGCCCAGCGGCCGACCGCCTCGACCTGCTCGCGCGGGTAGACCGCGCCGGTCGGGTTCGACGGCGAGACGAACAGCAGCACCTTGGTGCGCTCGGTGCGGGCCGCCTCCAGCTGCTCGACGGTCACGCGGTAGCCGGTGGTCTCGTCGGCGACGACCTCGACCGGCACGCCGCCCGCGAGCCGGATCGACTCGGGGTAGGTGGTCCAGTACGGCGCCGGCACGATGACCTCGTCACCCGGGTCCAGGACGGCGGCGAACGCCTCGTAGATGGCCTGCTTGCCACCGTTGGTGACGAGGACGTTCGCGGCCTCGATCTCGTAGCCGGAGTCGCGCAGGGTCTTCGCGACGATCGCGGCCTTCAGCTCGGGGAGCCCGCCGGCGGGCGTGTAGCGGTGGAACTTCGGGTTCCGGCACGCCTCGACCGCCGCCTCGACGATGTAGTCGGGCGTGGGGAAGTCGGGCTCGCCGGCGCCGAAGCCGATCACCGGGCGCCCGGCGGCCTTGAGGGCCTTGGCCTTGGCGTCGACGGCGAGGGTGGCGGACTCGGAGATCGAACCGACGCGGACGGAGACCCGGCGGTCGGCGGGGGACGATGCGGAGGGAGTGGCAGCGCTCATAGGGGCATCGTCGCAGACCGCCGACGGCCCCGGCACACGGGTTTGCGGGGCGGTACGGGAGGTTCCTGTTCGACGCCCGGCCCCGAAGCACGTACACTCGCTGACCGTTGGCTCCCATCGGGTCGCCGCGGCGTACGGCACACGACATAGTGCAGTCGCCCGCATGCGGTAGGTTGGGGGAACCACAAAGGGTCGTAGCTCAATTGGTAGAGCACTGGTCTCCAAAACCAGCGGTTGGGGGTTCAAGTCCCTCCGGCCCTGCTACACGCACCGATTCACCGAGTGCGTGCACGCGTACGTACGAAATGCACCGCCGTGCGGCCGGGCCGGGCGCGGCACGGCCACGACCCGGATTCAGGTGAGGACGAGTGACGGACGCCCTGGGCTCCATCGACATGCCTGAGCGCGGTCGTTCCGAGGACGAGACCACGGAATCCCAGAAGAAGCCCCGCCGCGGCGGCAAGCGCGGCAAGAAGGGGCCCTTCGCGCGTCTCGCGCTCTTCTACCGCCAGATCATCGCGGAGCTCCGCAAGGTCGTCTGGCCCACCCGCAGCCAGCTGTCGTCGTACACCACCGTGGTGATCGTCTTCGTAGCCATCATCATTGGTCTCGTAACCGTGATTGACTTGGGAATCAACCGAGTCGTCGGGTACGTCTTCGGCTGATCCCGCGGAGGGTTGCCTCTGCGGACGGCCCTTCGCACGTTCAACCCCTTGAAGCAAGGAAGAAGCAGCCACGTGTCTGACCCGAACCTGAACGACGCCACCGAGCCCGTCGCGGCTGCAGAGGCCGAGGTCGACGAGGCCGTCCCGGCCGAGGTCGAGGGGGACGCGGCGGCCATCGCTGACGAGACTGCGGCCATCGCTGACGAAGAGGGCGCCGCGGAGACCGCCGAGGACGCCGAGGACGTCGACGAGCTGGACGCCGAGGACGCCGCCGCCGGCGAATCCGCCGAGTCCGCCGACGAGAACGAGGCCGCGGAGGCTTCCGAGGACGCCGAGGAGCAGGAGCCGGCCGACCCGGTGGCCGCCCTCCGCGACGAGCTGCGCGGGCTCCCCGGCGAGTGGTACGTCATCCACACCTACGCCGGCTACGAGAACCGCGTGAAGACCAACCTCGAACAGCGCGCCGTCTCGCTGAACGTCGAGGACTACATCTTCCAGGCCGAGGTGCCGCAGGAAGAGGTCGTGCAGATCAAGAACGGCGACCGCCGCACCGTCCGCCAGAACAAGCTTCCGGGTTACGTCCTGGTGCGCATGGACCTGACGAACGAGTCCTGGGGCGTCGTCCGCAACACCCCGGGCGTCACCGGCTTCGTCGGCAACGCCTACGACCCCTACCCGCTGACCCTGGACGAGATCGTCAAGATGCTCGCCCCGGAGGCCGAGGAGAAGGCCGCCAAGGAGGCCGCCGCGGCCGAGGGCAAGCCGGCGCCGTCCCGCAAGGTCGAGGTCCAGGTCCTGGACTTCGAGGTGGGCGACTCCGTCACCGTCACCGACGGCCCGTTCGCGACGCTCCAGGCCACGATCAACGAGATCAACGCCGACTCGAAGAAGGTCAAGGGCCTGGTCGAGATCTTCGGCCGCGAGACCCCGGTCGAGCTGAGCTTCGACCAGATCCAGAAGAACTGACGTCTTCCGGACCTTCGGCCACCGACCAGGTCAGACCGGCACAGAGCTGGTCTGACCTGCGCGGTTTTCAGCTGCGCGACGATACCCGTTATCGTTGTGCGGTATGCCTCCATCCGGATGATCCGGATCGCGGGGCGAACCTCACTCTCACTAGGACCCGGAGAGAGCATGCCTCCCAAGAAGAAGAAGGTCACGGGGCTGATCAAGCTCCAGATCCAGGCCGGTGCCGCCAACCCGGCCCCGCCGGTCGGCCCCGCGCTGGGTCAGCACGGCGTCAACATCATGGAGTTCTGCAAGGCCTACAACGCCGCGACCGAGTCGCAGCGTGGCATGGTCGTGCCGGTGGAGATCACGGTCTACGAGGACCGTTCCTTCACCTTCATCACCAAGACCCCGCCGGCCGCGAAGCTCATCCTGAAGGCCGCGGGCGTGGAGAAGGGCTCCGGCGAGCCGCACAAGACCAAGGTCGCCAAGATCACCGAGGCGCAGGTCCGCGAGATCGCCACCACCAAGATGCCCGACCTGAACGCCAACGACCTGGACGCCGCGTCGAAGATCATCGCCGGCACCGCCCGTTCCATGGGCATCACGGTCGAGGGCTGAGCCCCAGCCCACAAGGCACCTCCGTGGCAGGGCCAGGCGCTGGTCCGTACCACGACTCCACCCCACTGCATCAGGAGCAGAAGTGAAGCGCAGCAAGACTCTTCGCAACGCGGACGCGAAGATCGACCGGGAGCGGCTCTACGCCCCGCTCGAGGCCGTCCGTCTCGCCAAGGACACCGCGTCCGCCAAGTTCGACGCGACCGTCGAGGTCGCCATGCGTCTGGGTGTCGACCCGCGCAAGGCCGACCAGATGGTCCGTGGCACCGTGAACCTCCCGCACGGCACCGGTAAGACCGCCCGGGTCCTGGTCTTCGCGACCGGTGACCGTGCTGCGGCCGCGGAGGCCGCCGGCGCCGACATCGTCGGCTCGGACGAACTGATCGACGAGGTCTCCAAGGGCCGCCTGGACTTCGACGCCGTCGTCGCCACCCCGGACCTCATGGGCAAGGTCGGCCGCCTCGGCCGCGTGCTCGGTCCCCGTGGTCTGATGCCGAACCCGAAGACCGGCACCGTCACCCCGGATGTCGCCAAGGCCGTCACCGACATCAAGGGCGGCAAGATCGAGTTCCGCGTCGACAAGCACGCGAACCTCCACTTCATCATCGGCAAGGTGTCCTTCGACGACGCCAAGCTGGTGGAGAACTACGCCGCGGCGCTGGAGGAGATCACCCGTCTGAAGCCGTCCGCCGCCAAGGGCCGCTACATCAAGAAGACGACGATCACCACCACCATGGGCCCCGGCATCCCGGTGGACAGCAACCGCACCCGCAACCTCCTCGTCGAGGACGAGGCCGTCTGATCGTTTCGATCGATGCCTCGTAGCGCGTGACGCGTGACGACAGGCCCCGCCTTCCGTACGGAAGGCGGGGCCTGACGCGTTCATAACAGGGCCGCCGGGTGCGCTGTCGGCGGCCTGCACTACAGTCCCCTGCGAGGTCCATCGAGGAGATCAAGGGGGAGCCTCAGTGCGCAGCACGCGTATAGCCGCCGCCGTCGCGGCGGGAGTTGTCATGATGGCCGGTCTGACCGCCTGCAACAGCGGCGGCAAGAGCAACGGCACCGGCGGCGGCAGCGCCGGCGGGAGCAGCAACGACGCCTCGGGGGCGAAGTCCCCGCTGGAGGCCGCGCTGGCCTCGCTGAAGACCGCCTCGCAGCAGACGAGCGACAAGAAGTCCGCCCAGATCGACGGCACGCAGAAGATGGGCCCGACCACGCGCACGATGAAGGGCGCGATGGACTGGTCGAACGGCATCAACATGACGCTCGACATCACCACCACCGGCGGCCCGATGGCGACCGGCAAGCCCATGAAGGCGCTGTACACGCCCCAGGCGATGTACATGAACATGGGCATGCCGATGGGCGGCAAGAGCTGGCTCAAGTACGACTACGACGCCCTGGCCAAGAAGGGCGGTCCGGCCGGCGCCCTGATCAAGGACTCCATGCAGAACAACGACCCGGTCAAGTCGGTGAACCTGCTGATCGCCTCCGGCAAGGTCCAGGCGGCCGGCAAGGAGGACGTCCGCGGCGTCCAGGCCACCCACTACACCGGCACGGTCGACGTGGCCGAGATGGCCAAGATGCAGTCCAAGAGCCTCAGCGCGGCCGACCTGAAGGTGCTGGAGGAGCAGCTCAAGCAGGCCGGTGCCACGAAGGAGACCATCGACCTGTGGATCGGCCCGGACAACCTGCTCGTCAAGAAGCGTGAGCAGATGGCCGGCAAGACGGCGACCGACTCGACCATGTTCTACTCGCACTACGGGACCAAGGTCACGGTGACCCCGCCGCCGGCCGGCGACACCATGCCCGCCCCCGGCATGTGACGGACGCGGCCGTGGCGGGACGTCGAGGGCGTCCCGCCACAGCCGTTACGCAGCCGATTTGCCTGCGCGTGGGCCCTTCCCGTACGGTGTCCCGGAAGCCAAAGACCGCTGGTTGTCTCTGCGTGTCCGGAACCGGATGCGTGGTGGCCGAAGGATCCGCTAGCTGCGGACGGCCTGCGCAGGTTGTGTGGAGAGACTCCCGGACAGTTCGCTGTTCGGTCGAGTAACGCCCCGTGCCCTGCGCCGGGGCGTTTGTGTTGCCCAGCCCCTTCTGCGCGGTCCTCATCACCCGGAAGGAGGCCGAGGCTCATGGCGAGGCCCGACAAGGTCGCAGCCGTCGACGAGATTGCCGAGAAGTTCCGCAACTCGAACGCCGCTGTTGTGACCGCGTACACCGGTCTTACCGTTGCGCAGATCAAGAATCTGCGTCGTTCGCTCGGTGACAACGCTCAGTACCGTGTGGTGAAGAACACGCTGACCAAGATCGCGGCCAAGGAGGCCGGGATCTCCGCGCTGGACGAGCACCTCAGTGGCTCGACGGCCGTCGCCTTCGTTACCGGTGACCCGGTCGAGGCGGCGAAGGGTCTTCGTGACTTCGCCAAGGAGAACCAGAACCTCGTCATCAAGGGCGGTGTCCTTGACGGCAAGGCGCTCTCCGCCGACGAGATCAAGAAGCTTGCGGACCTCGAGTCCCGCGAGGTTCTGCTCAGCAAGCTGGCCGGTGCCTTCAAGGCGAAGCAGTCCCAGGCTGCCTCCGTCTTCCAGGCGCTGCCGTCGAAGCTCGTCCGCACCGTGGACGCGCTGCGCGCCAAGCAGGCCGAGCAGGGCGGTGCCGAGTAATTCGGCTCGCGTCATGATCCGCGCCGTCCCGGCGCGGGTTACAGCGGGCCGCACGCCCGCCGAAATGTACATCCGGCACCAGCCGATTTAGTGGAAGGACCGCCACCATGGCGAAGCTCACCCAGGACGAGCTCCTTGAGCAGTTCGAAGGCATGACCCTCATCGAGCTCTCCGAGTTCGTGAAGGCCTTCGAGGACAAGTTCGACGTCACCGCCGCCGCTGCCGCGCCGGTCGTCGTCGCCGGCGGTGCCGCCGGTGGCGAGGCCGCCGCCGAGGAGGAGAAGGACGAGTTCGACGTCATCCTCACCGGCGCCGGCGACAAGAAGATCCAGGTCATCAAGGTCGTGCGCGAGCTGACCTCCCTCGGCCTGAAGGAGGCCAAGGACCTGGTCGACGGCACCCCGAAGCCGGTTCTGGAGAAGGTCGCCAAGGACGCCGCCGAGAAGGCCGCCGAGGCCCTCAAGGGCGCCGGTGCCTCCGTCGAGGTCAAGTGACCTCGGTGAGTCTCACGACTCCCGTCCGCCGCGCCTGAGGGCGTAACGCGGACACCGCGAAGGGCGATCACCCATACGGGTGGTCGCCCTTCCGCGTACCCGCCCCGGCTGCACCGTCCCGCGGCCGAGTGCGAGTATGGTGATCTTCGTTGTCCGGACGCACCTCCATGTGACGATCTCCCAGAGGCGGGGGGCCTTGACGAACCGGACGCGGCGCGCAATTCTCGGGACGCGGCACGGAAGCGGTCCAGGGTCCGAGGCATGGATCGCCGACGAAGAGGGAAGCATCGGTGTGCGCCACTGGCGCAAGGGCTTTCGGCAGGCGCAGGGCATTGGGCGAAGTGAAGAACAACGAGGGGCTCCTCCGGCACGGAGGGGATGACCTCCCGGAGGGAGAAGATCGGGACGCGGTGCGGTACCGGTCTCCGGAAACTCGCTCTGGACATCAGTGGGCCATGTGGCTACACTGACCCTTTGCGCTGCCTGTTAGCTGCTCCCTGCCCGTCACCAGGGGCATGCCCGAGCCCGAGTGAAGCCGAACGAACCGCCCTGACCTGGGCCTCTCGACCACTTTGCTCGATTCGGGACCGGTACGCGCGTAGTGAGTCCGAGCCCTCGGAAGGACCCCCTCTTGGCCGCCTCGCGCAACGCCTCGACTGCCAATACGAACAACGGCGACAGCACCGCCCCGCTGCGCATCTCCTTTGCGAAGATCAAGGAGCCCCTCGGGGTTCCGAACCTCCTTGCGCTGCAGACCGAAAGCTTCGACTGGCTGCTCGGCAATGCCGCATGGAAGGGTCGCGTCGAGGCTGCGCTGGAGAGTGGGCAGGAAGTCCCCACCAAGTCCGGTCTGGAGGAGATCTTCGAAGAGATCTCCCCGATCGAGGACTTCTCCGGGTCGATGTCGCTGACGTTCCGCGACCACCGCTTCGAGCCTCCGAAGAACTCCATCGACGAGTGCAAGGAGCGTGACTTCACGTACGCCGCTCCGCTGTTCGTCACCGCGGAGTTCACCAACAACGAGACCGGCGAGATCAAGTCCCAGACGGTCTTCATGGGCGACTTCCCGCTCATGACCAACAAGGGCACCTTCGTCATCAACGGCACCGAGCGTGTCGTGGTGTCGCAGCTCGTCCGCTCGCCGGGTGTGTACTTCGACAGCTCGATCGACAAGACGTCCGACAAGGACATCTTCTCCGCCAAGATCATCCCGTCCCGGGGTGCCTGGCTGGAGATGGAGATCGACAAGCGCGACATGGTCGGTGTCCGCATCGACCGCAAGCGCAAGCAGTCCGTCACCGTCCTGCTCAAGGCGCTCGGCTGGACCACCGAGCAGATCCTGGAGGAGTTCGGCGAGTACGAGTCGATGCGCGCCACCCTGGAGAAGGACCACACCCAGGGCCAGGACGACGCGCTGCTCGACATCTACCGCAAGCTGCGCCCGGGCGAGCCCCCGACGCGTGAGGCCGCGCAGACGCTGCTGGAGAACCTCTACTTCAACCCCAAGCGCTACGACCTCGCCAAGGTCGGCCGCTACAAGGTCAACAAGAAGCTCGGCGGCGACGAGCCGCTGGACGCCGGCGTGCTGACCGTGGACGACATCATCGCCACGATCAAGTACCTGGTGAAGCTGCACGCGGGCGAGACCGAGACGGTCGGCGAGAACGGCAACAACATCGTCGTCGAGACCGACGACATCGACCACTTCGGCAACCGCCGCCTGCGCAACGTCGGCGAGCTGATCCAGAACCAGGTCCGTACGGGTCTCGCCCGTATGGAGCGCGTCGTGCGCGAGCGCATGACCACCCAGGACGTCGAGGCGATCACGCCGCAGACCCTGATCAACATCCGGCCGGTCGTCGCCTCCATCAAGGAGTTCTTCGGCACCAGCCAGCTGTCCCAGTTCATGGACCAGACCAACCCGCTGTCGGGTCTGACCCACAAGCGCCGTCTGTCGGCGCTGGGCCCGGGCGGTCTCTCCCGTGAGCGGGCCGGTCTGGACGTCCGTGACGTGCACCCCTCGCACTACGGCCGCATGTGCCCGATCGAGACCCCCGAAGGCCCGAACATCGGTCTGATCGGCTCGCTCGCGTCCTACGGCCGGGTCAACGTCTTCGGCTTCATCGAGACCCCGTACCGCAAGGTCGTCGACGGCCAGGTCACCGACCAGGTGGACTACCTCACCGCCGATGAGGAAGACCGCTACCTGATCGCCCAGGCGAACGCCAAGCTCACCGAGGACCTGCGGTTCGCCGAGGGCCGTGTGCTGGTCCGCCGGCGTGGCGGCGAGGTCGACCTCGTCCCCGCCGACGAGGTGCACTACATGGACGTCTCGCCGCGCCAGATGGTGTCGGCCGCGACCGCCATGATCCCCTTCCTCGAGCACGACGACGCCAACCGCGCGCTCATGGGATCGAACATGATGCGCCAGGCCGTTCCGCTGATCAAGGCGGAGTCGCCGCTGGTCGGCACCGGCATGGAGTACCGCTGCGCGGTCGACGCCGGCGACGTCATCAAGGCCGAGAAGAACGGTGTGGTCCAGGAGGTCTCCGCGGACTACATCACCGTCGCCAACGACGACGGCACGTACACCACGTACCGCGTCGCCAAGTTCACCCGCTCCAACCAGGGCACCTCCTTCAACCAGAAGGTCGTCGTGGACGAGGGCGCGCGGGTCATCGAGGGCCAGGTCCTCGCCGACGGTCCGTCCACCGAAGAGGGCGAGATGGCCCTCGGCAAGAACCTCCTCGTGGCGTTCATGCCGTGGGAGGGCCACAACTACGAGGACGCGATCATCCTGTCGCAGCGCCTCGTGCAGGACGACGTCCTCTCCTCGATCCACATCGAGGAGCACGAGGTCGACGCCCGTGACACCAAGCTCGGCCCCGAGGAGATCACCCGGGACATCCCGAACGTCTCCGAGGAGGTCCTCTCCGACCTCGACGAGCGCGGCATCATCCGCATCGGTGCCGAGGTTGTCGCCGGCGACATCCTCGTCGGCAAGGTCACGCCCAAGGGTGAGACCGAGCTGACCCCCGAGGAGCGCCTGCTCCGCGCGATCTTCGGTGAGAAGGCGCGCGAGGTGCGCGACACCTCGCTGAAGGTGCCGCACGGCGAGATCGGCAAGGTCATCGGCGTCCGCGTCTTCGACCGCGAGGAGGGCGACGAGCTGCCCCCGGGCGTGAACCAGCTGGTCCGCGTCTACGTCGCGCAGAAGCGCAAGATCACCGACGGTGACAAGCTCGCCGGCCGCCACGGCAACAAGGGCGTCATCTCGAAGATCCTGCCGGTCGAGGACATGCCGTTCATGGAGGACGGCACCCCGGTCGACATCATCCTCAACCCGCTGGGTGTCCCGTCCCGGATGAACCCGGGACAGGTCCTGGAGATCCACCTCGGCTGGCTCGCCAGCCAGGGCTGGGACGTCTCCAGCCTCGGCGACGAGTGGGCCCAGCGCCTGCAGGCCATCGGCGCCGACCAGGTCGACCCGCGCACCAACGTCGCGACCCCGGTCTTCGACGGTGCCCGCGAGGACGAACTGGCCGGTCTGCTGGAGAACACCCGCCCGAACCGCGACGGCGACCGCATGGTCCTCCCGTCCGGCAAGGCGCGGCTGTTCGACGGCCGCTCCGGTGAGCCGTTCCCGGACCCGATCTCGGTCGGGTACATGTACATCCTCAAGCTGCACCACCTGGTCGACGACAAGCTGCACGCCCGCTCGACCGGTCCGTACTCGATGATCACCCAGCAGCCGCTGGGTGGTAAGGCTCAGTTCGGTGGCCAGCGCTTCGGTGAGATGGAGGTGTGGGCGCTGGAGGCTTACGGCGCCGCGTACGCCCTCCAGGAGCTGCTGACGATCAAGTCCGACGACGTCACCGGCCGCGTGAAGGTCTACGAGGCCATCGTCAAGGGCGAGAACATCCCCGAGCCCGGCATCCCCGAGTCCTTCAAGGTGCTCATCAAGGAGATGCAGTCCCTGTGCCTCAACGTGGAGGTGCTGTCCTCGGACGGCATGTCCATCGAGATGCGCGACACCGACGAGGACGTCTTCCGCGCTGCGGAGGAGCTCGGCATCGACCTGTCCCGGCGCGAGCCGAGCAGCGTCGAAGAGGTCTGACGGGTCTGGCCGGGAGCTTCTTCCCAGGAGTTCCCGGCCCCGCCCCGGACCCCGTACAGACCATCTAGACACGACCCTGAGAGGGATTGACGCATAGTGCTCGACGTCAACTTCTTCGACGAGCTGCGGATCGGCCTCGCCACCGCTGACGACATCCGTCAGTGGTCCCACGGCGAGGTCAAGAAGCCGGAGACCATCAACTACCGCACCCTCAAGCCCGAGAAGGACGGCCTCTTCTGCGAGAAGATCTTCGGCCCCACCCGGGACTGGGAGTGCTACTGCGGTAAGTACAAGCGCGTCCGCTTCAAGGGCATCATCTGCGAGCGCTGCGGCGTCGAGGTCACTCGCGCCAAGGTGCGCCGTGAGCGGATGGGCCACATCGAGCTGGCCGCGCCCGTCACCCACATCTGGTACTTCAAGGGCGTGCCGAGCCGGCTGGGCTACCTGCTGGACCTCGCGCCCAAGGACCTCGAGAAGGTCATCTACTTCGCCGCGTACATGATCACGTACGTGGACGAGGAGCGCCGCACCCGCGACCTGCCCTCGCTGGAGGCCCATGTCTCCGTCGAGCGCCAGCAGATCGAGAACCGCCGCGACGCCGACCTTGAGGCCCGCGCCAAGAAGCTCGAGACCGACCTGGCCGAGCTGGAGGCCGAGGGCGCCAAGGCGGACGCCCGCCGCAAGGTGCGCGAGGGCGCCGAGCGCGAGATGAAGCAGCTGCGCGACCGCGCGCAGCGCGAGATCGACCGCCTCGACGAGGTCTGGAACCGCTTCAAGAACCTCAAGGTCCAGGACCTGGAGGGCGACGAGCTCCTCTACCGCGAGCTGCGGGACCGCTTCGGCACGTACTTCGACGGCTCCATGGGCGCCGCCGCGCTGCAGAAGCGCCTGGAGACCTTCGACCTGGAGGAGGAGGCCGAGCGCCTCCGCGAGATCATCCGGACCGGCAAGGGCCAGAAGAAGACCCGTGCGCTCAAGCGCCTGAAGGTCGTCTCCGCCTTCCTGCAGACCCGCAACAGCCCCAAGGGCATGGTGCTGGACTGCATCCCGGTGATCCCGCCGGACCTGCGTCCGATGGTGCAGCTGGACGGTGGCCGCTTCGCGACCTCCGACCTGAACGACCTGTACCGCCGCGTGATCAACCGCAACAACCGCCTGAAGCGGCTTCTCGACCTCGGCGCGCCCGAGATCATCGTGAACAACGAGAAGCGCATGCTCCAGGAGGCCGTCGACGCGCTCTTCGACAACGGCCGCCGCGGCCGCCCGGTCACGGGCCCCGGCAACCGTCCGCTGAAGTCGCTGTCCGACATGCTCAAGGGCAAGCAGGGCCGCTTCCGTCAGAACCTGCTCGGTAAGCGCGTCGACTACTCGGCCCGTTCCGTCATCGTCGTCGGCCCGCAGCTCAAGCTGCACCAGTGCGGTCTGCCGAAGGCCATGGCGCTGGAGCTGTTCAAGCCGTTCGTGATGAAGCGCCTGGTGGACCTCAACCACGCGCAGAACATCAAGTCGGCCAAGCGCATGGTCGAGCGCGGCCGCACCGTGGTGTACGACGTCCTCGAAGAGGTCATCGCCGAGCACCCGGTGCTGCTGAACCGTGCGCCCACCCTGCACCGCCTCGGCATCCAGGCCTTCGAGCCGCAGCTGGTCGAGGGCAAGGCCATCCAGATCCACCCGCTCGTCTGCACCGCGTTCAACGCGGACTTCGACGGTGACCAGATGGCCGTGCACCTGCCGCTGTCCGCGGAGGCGCAGGCCGAGGCCCGCATCCTGATGCTGTCCTCGAACAACATCCTCAAGCCGGCCGACGGCCGTCCGGTCACCATGCCGACCCAGGACATGGTGCTCGGCCTCTTCTTCCTCACCACGGACGAGGAGGAGCGCGAGGTCAAGGGCGAGGGCCGGGCCTTCGGCTCGGTCGCCGAGGCGATCATGGCCTTCGACGCCCGCGAGCTCTCGCTGCAGGCGAAGGTCGACATCCGCTTCCCGATCGGCACCGTGCCGCCGCGCGGCTGGACCCCGCCGGCCCCGGTCGAGGGCGAGCCGGAGTGGCAGCAGGGCGACAGCTTCCGGCTGCGCACGACCCTGGGCCGCGCGCTCTTCAACGAGCTGCTGCCCGAGGACTACCCGTTCGTCGACTACTCGGTGGGCAAGAAGCAGCTCTCCGCGATCGTCAACGACCTGGCCGAGCGCTACCCGAAGGTCATCGTGGCGGCGACGCTCGACAACCTGAAGGCGGCCGGCTTCTACTGGGCCACCCGCTCCGGCGTCACCGTCGCCGTCTCCGACATCGTCGTGCCGGAGGCCAAGAAGGCGATCGTCTCCGGCTACGAGGCCCAGGACGAGAAGGTCCAGAAGCAGTACGAGCGCGGTCTGATCACCAAGGACGAGCGCACGCAGGAGCTCATCAACATCTGGACCAAGGCGACCAACGAGGTCGCCGAGGCGATGAATGAGAACTTCCCGAAGACCAACCCCATCTTCATGATGGTGGACTCGGGTGCGCGCGGAAACATGATGCAGATGCGTCAGATCGCCGGTATGCGTGGTCTGGTGTCGAACGCCAAGAACGAGACCATCCCGCGTCCGATCAAGGCGTCCTTCCGCGAGGGCCTGTCCGTGCTGGAGTACTTCATCTCCACCCACGGTGCCCGTAAGGGTCTGGCGGACACCGCCCTGCGTACCGCCGACTCCGGTTACCTCACCCGTCGTCTGGTCGACGTCTCCCAGGACGTCATCATTCGCGAGGAGGACTGCGGCACCGAGCGCGGCCTCAAGCTGCGGATCGGTTCGAAGGGCGCGGACGGCATCCTGCGCAAGGCGGACGACGTCGAGTCCTCCGTGTACGCGCGGATGCTCGCCGAGGACGTCGTGGTGGACGGCAAGGTCGTCGCGCCGGCCAACGTGGACCTCGGTGACGTGCTGATCGACCAGCTGATCGCGCACGGTGTCGAGGAGGTCAAGACCCGCTCGGTCCTGACCTGTGAGTCCGCGGTCGGTACCTGTGCGTACTGCTACGGCCGTTCGCTGGCCACCGGCAAGCTGGTCGACATCGGTGAGGCGGTCGGCATCATCGCCGCCCAGTCCATCGGTGAGCCCGGCACCCAGCTGACGATGCGTACCTTCCACACCGGTGGTGTGGCCGGTGACGACATCACCCTGGGTCTGCCGCGTGTCGTCGAGCTCTTCGAGGCCCGTACGCCCAAGGGCGTCGCCCCGATCTCGGAGGCGGCCGGCCGCGTCCGGATCGAGGAGACCGAGAAGACCAAGAAGGTCATCGTCACGCCGGACGACGGCAGCGACGAGACGGCCTACGGCGTCTCCAAGCGTGCCCGCATGCTGGTGTCCGAGGGCGACCACGTCGAGGTCGGCCAGCCGCTGACCGTCGGCGCGATCAACCCGCACGACGTGCTGCGGATCCTCGGCCAGCGTGCCGTCCAGGTCCACCTGGTCGGCGAGGTCCAGAAGGTCTACAACAGCCAGGGCGTGGCGATCCACGACAAGCACATCGAGATCATCATCCGGCAGATGCTGCGCCGCGTGACGATCATCGAGTCCGGCGACGCGGAGCTGCTGCCGGGCGAGCTGGTGGAGCGCTCGAAGTTCGAGGGCGAGAACCGTCGCGTGGTGGCGGAAGGCGGCCACCCGGCCTCCGGCCGTCCGCAGCTGATGGGTATCACCAAGGCCTCGCTGGCGACGGAGTCCTGGCTGTCGGCCGCCTCCTTCCAGGAGACGACCCGAGTCCTGACGGACGCGGCGATCAACGCCAAGTCCGACAGCCTCATCGGCCTCAAGGAGAACGTCATCATCGGTAAGCTCATCCCGGCCGGTACGGGCCTGTCCCGCTACCGCAACATCCGGGTCGAGCCGACCGAGGAGGCCAAGGCGGCGATGTACTCGGCCGTCGGTTACGACGACATCGACTACTCGCCGTTCGGCACCGGCTCCGGCCAGGCGGTCCCGCTGGAGGACTACGACTACGGTCCGTATAACCAGTAAACCTGGTACAACCAGTAAGCCTGGTTGAGCCGGTAAGGCCGTACGCGCCTGAACAGGGCGGTCACCCCACGGGGTGGCCGCCCTGCGGCGTTTCCGGTCCGGCCGGGGCCCGCGGGAACTTGTCCTCCCATTGCCGCGTCTGTGATGAGAGGATGGGGACAACTGTTGAGCGGGGGGAGGTTCGCGACATGGCATTCCAGCCGTGGCAGGGTGGGCAGCCCGCGCAGAACCCGTATCAGGTGCCTGCCATGCGGGCCTCGCACGCCGATCGCGAGCGCGCGGTCGACGTGCTGAAGGCGGGCTTCGCCGAGGGGCGCCTCGCACAGGCCGAGTACGAGCAGCGGATGGGCCGGGCCTATCAGGCGCAGACCCACGCCGAGCTCCAGATGCTGGTCGCCGATCTTCCGCAGGGCCCGGTGCCGCAGGCGCAGTTCGCGCCGCGCCCGGCCGTGCCGGCCACGTTTCTCCCGCCGCAGATGCCGATGCCGCAGACCACCAACGGCTCCGCCACGGGCGCGCTGGTCTGCGGGCTGATAGCCCCGTTCACCTGGGGACTGACGTCGATCCCCGCGGTGATCCTGGGGCACAAGGCGCGGGCCGAGATCCGGCGGACGGGGGAGCGGGGCGACGGCCAGGCGATCGCCGGGCTGGTGCTCGGCTGGCTCGGGATCGGTGCCTGGGCCCTGTTCTTCCTGGTGATGGCGATGCTGGCGGTGACCCGCGCCTGACGGGGGTGTGCCTTCTTCCGTAGGCCCGTGGTTCCCACTACGGTGGCCGCAGCGCCGGGCGAGTCCGGCGTGTCCTTCGCGTGTGCATTTGTTTTGACCGCAGCCGATGCGCTAGGTACGCTCTGACCTTGTGCCTGGGGTGTCCCTGGGCTGCCGTGCGCGCCTTCTCCCACCAGTTCGGCCGGAGAGTCCCGGCAGCGCGGAAGCCGGGTTTTGACACCGCAATCTGCCGCCCCCTCGTTCCAGCGAGGCAGGTCTGCAGTATTCGACACACCCGACCGCGTGGGTCGGGAAATGTTCCAGGTTAGCTTTACCGAGACTGGCACACAGAAACCGGAGAAGTAGTGCCTACGATCCAGCAGCTGGTCCGCAAGGGCCGGCAGGACAAGGTCGAGAAGAACAAGACGCCCGCACTCGAGGGTTCGCCCCAGCGCCGCGGCGTCTGCACGCGTGTGTTCACGACCACCCCGAAGAAGCCGAACTCGGCCCTGCGTAAGGTCGCGCGTGTGCGTCTGACCAGTGGGATCGAGGTCACCGCTTACATTCCGGGTGAGGGCCACAACCTGCAGGAGCACTCGATCGTGCTCGTGCGCGGTGGCCGTGTGAAGGACCTGCCGGGTGTTCGGTACAAGATCATCCGCGGCTCCCTCGACACGCAGGGCGTCAAGAACCGCAAGCAGGCTCGCAGCCGCTACGGCGCCAAGAAGGAGAAGTAAGAATGCCTCGTAAGGGCCCCGCCCCGAAGCGCCCGGTCATCATCGACCCGGTTTACGGCTCCCCCTTGGTGACCTCCCTCATCAACAAGGTGCTGCTGAACGGCAAGCGCTCCACCGCCGAGCGCATCGTCTACGGCGCCATGGAGGGTCTGCGTGAGAAGACCGGCACCGACCCGGTCATCACGCTGAAGCGCGCGCTGGAGAACATCAAGCCGACCCTCGAGGTCAAGTCCCGCCGCGTCGGTGGTGCGACCTACCAGGTCCCGGTCGAGGTCAAGCCCGGCCGCGCCGCCACCCTCTCGCTCCGCTGGCTCGTGGGCTACTCCCGCGCCCGCCGCGAGAAGACCATGACCGAGCGCCTCATGAACGAACTGCTCGACGCCTCCAACGGCCTCGGCGCTTCGGTCAAGAAGCGTGAGGACACGCACAAGATGGCCGAGTCCAACAAGGCCTTCGCGCACTACCGCTGGTAGTCGCAACCCACATCGAGACCGAGAGAAGACTGAGCCACTATGGCTACCACTTCGCTTGACCTGGCCAAGGTCCGCAACATCGGGATCATGGCCCACATCGACGCGGGCAAGACGACCACCACCGAGCGGATCCTGTTCTACACCGGTGTTTCGTACAAGATCGGTGAGGTCCACGACGGCGCTGCCACGATGGACTGGATGGAGCAGGAGCAGGAGCGCGGCATCACGATCACGTCTGCCGCGACGACCTGCCACTGGCCGCTGGACAACGTCGACAACACCATCAACATCATCGACACCCCGGGCCACGTCGACTTCACCGTCGAGGTGGAGCGTTCGCTGCGCGTGCTCGACGGTGCGGTGACGGTGTTCGACGGCGTTGCCGGTGTCGAGCCCCAGTCCGAGACCGTTTGGCGTCAGGCGGACCGCTACGGCGTGCCGCGCATCTGCTTCGTCAACAAGCTCGACCGCACGGGTGCCGAGTTCCACCGCTGCGTCGACATGATCACGGATCGCCTGGGCGCGACCCCGATCGTGATGCAGCTGCCGATCGGCACCGAGGCCGACTTCAAGGGCGTCGTCGACCTCGTGACGATGAAGGCCCTGGTCTGGTCGGCCGAGGCCGCCAAGGGCGAGATGTACGACACCGTCGACATCCCGGACACGCACATCGAGGCCGCCGACGAATGGCGCGGCAAGCTCCTCGAGGCCGTGGCCGAGAACGACGAAGAGGTCATGGAGCTGTACCTGGAGGGCCAGGAGCCCACCGTGGAGCAGCTCTACGCCGCGATCCGTCGTATCACCATCGCCTCCGGCAAGGCCGAGAACACCACGGTCACCCCGGTGTTCTGCGGTACCGCGTTCAAGAACAAGGGCGTGCAGCCCCTGCTCGACGCGGTCGTGCGCTACCTCCCCTCCCCGCTGGACGTCGAGGCCATCGAGGGCCACGCGGTCAACGACCCGGAGGAGATCGTCAAGCGCCGGCCGTCCGAGGAAGAGCCGCTGGCCGCCCTCGCGTTCAAGATCGCGAGCGACCCCCACCTGGGCAAGCTCACCTTCATCCGGGTGTACTCGGGCCGCCTCGAGGCCGGCACGCAGGTGCAGAACTCGGTGAAGGGCAAGAAGGAGCGCATCGGCAAGATCTACCGGATGCACGCCAACAAGCGTGAGGAGATCGACTCGGTGGGTGCCGGCGACATCGTCGCCGTCATGGGTCTGAAGCAGACCACCACCGGTGAGACCCTCTGCGACGCGGGCTCCCCGGTGATCCTGGAGTCGATGGAGTTCCCGGCCCCGGTCATCCAGGTCGCCATCGAGCCCAAGTCCAAGGGCGACCAGGAGAAGCTGGGTGTCGCCATCCAGCGCCTCGCCGAAGAGGACCCCTCGTTCCAGGTGCACACCGACGAGGAGACCGGCCAGACCATCATCGCGGGTATGGGCGAGCTGCACCTCGACGTGCTGGTCGACCGTATGAAGCGTGAGTTCCGGGTCGAGGCCAACGTCGGCAAGCCGCAGGTCGCGTACCGCGAGACCCTGCGCAAGCCGGTCGAGCGGCTCGACTACACGCACAAGAAGCAGACTGGTGGTTCCGGCCAGTTCGCGAAGGTGCAGATCGCGCTCGAGCCGCTCGAGGGCGACGGGTACGAGTTCGAGAACAAGGTCACCGGTGGCCGCATCCCGCGGGAGTACATCCCGTCCGTGGACGCGGGCTGCCAGGAGGCCATGGAGTTCGGTGTGCTCGCCGGTTACCCGCTGACCGGTGTCAAGGTCACGCTCCTCGACGGCGCGTTCCACGAGGTCGACTCGTCGGAAATGGCGTTCAAGATCGCCGGCTCGATGGCCTTCAAGGAGGCCGCCCGCAAGGCCAGCCCGGCCCTGCTGGAGCCGATGATGAAGGTCGAGGTCACCACGCCCGAGGACTACATGGGCGACGTGATCGGCGACATCAACTCCCGCCGTGGTCAGATCCAGTCCATGGAGGACCGCGCCGGTGCCAAGCTCGTCACGGGCCTGGTTCCGCTCTCGGAGATGTTCGGCTACGTCGGAGACCTCCGCAGCAAGACGTCGGGTCGCGCGAGCTACTCGATGCAGTTCGACTCCTACGCCGAGGTTCCCAAGAACGTCGCCGAGGAGATCATCGCCAAGGCCAAGGGCGAGTAACTCACCCCCCGAGTTCACGCTCTAGGCTTGACTCCGGTGCCTGTCGGGGCATTCCACCGCGAACCGCGGCGGAATGCCCCCGGGCCCGGGCTATCCAGCAAAGATCACCTGGCGCCGATGAGTAAGGCGTACAGAACCACTCCACAGGAGGACCCCAGTGGCGAAGGCGAAGTTCGAGCGGACTAAGCCGCACGTCAACATCGGCACCATCGGTCACATCGACCACGGTAAGACGACCCTCACGGCCGCCATTACCAAGGTGCTGCACGACGCGTACCCGGACCTGAACGAGGCCTCGGCCTTCGACCAGATCGACAAGGCTCCTGAGGAGCGCCAGCGCGGTATCACCATCTCCATCGCGCACGTCGAGTACCAGACCGAGACGCGTCACTACGCCCACGTCGACTGCCCCGGTCACGCGGACTACATCAAGAACATGATCACCGGTGCCGCCCAGATGGACGGCGCGATCCTGGTGGTCGCCGCCACCGACGGCCCGATGCCGCAGACCAAGGAGCACGTGCTCCTGGCCCGCCAGGTCGGCGTTCCGTACATCGTTGTCGCCCTGAACAAGGCCGACATGGTGGACGACGAGGAGATCCTGGAGCTCGTCGAGCTCGAGGTCCGTGAGCTCCTCAACGAGTACGAGTTCCCCGGCGACGAGGTTCCGGTCGTCAAGGTCTCCGCTCTGAAGGCCCTCGAGGGCGACAAGGAGTGGGGCAACTCCGTCCTCGAGCTGATGAAGGCCGTCGACGAGTCGATCCCGCAGCCGGAGCGCGACGTCGACAAGCCGTTCCTGATGCCGATCGAGGACGTCTTCACGATCACCGGTCGCGGTACGGTCGTCACCGGCCGTATCGAGCGCGGTGTGCTGAAGGTCAACGAGCAGGTTGACATCATCGGCATCAAGGAGGAGAAGACCTCCACCACCGTCACCGGTATCGAGATGTTCCGCAAGCTGCTCGACGAGGGCCAGGCCGGTGAGAACGTCGGTCTGCTGCTCCGCGGCATCAAGCGCGAGGACGTCGAGCGCGGCCAGGTCATCATCAAGCCGGGCTCGGTCACCCCGCACACGGAGTTCGAGGCGCAGGCGTACATCCTGTCGAAGGACGAGGGTGGCCGCCACACCCCGTTCTTCAACAACTACCGCCCGCAGTTCTACTTCCGTACGACGGACGTGACCGGCGTCGTGACCCTCCCCGAGGGCACCGAGATGGTCATGCCGGGTGACAACACCGAGATGAAGGTGGAGCTCATCCAGCCCGTCGCCATGGAGGAGGGCCTGAAGTTCGCCATCCGTGAGGGTGGCCGGACCGTCGGCGCCGGCCAGGTCACCAAGATCAACAAGTAATTGCTGATCCGGTCGACCCGGTAGCTCCCCGGAGCGTCTGAGAGGCCCCGCTCACCACCAGGTGGGCGGGGCTTCTTGACAGTTGGGGCCCGATTGGCCTTACGCATCCCGCGTATGGCACACTGTCCAGGTTGCTCGGTTGAGTGCCGATGCTGCGCGCCTCCCGCCGGGGGGACCGGAAGCGAGTCCCAGGTATTCGTCACCTCTTCTCAGAGGCGGAAGTACGGGAATCTTCCGGGAAGCGTCAGCGGGGTGCCTCGGCCAGGCGCCCGGTGGGTGTTCTTCCCCCACGCTCCCCTCCTTGAGGGATCTCTCCTGTGGAGATTTACGAGAAGGAGCGCGACACGCCCGACCGCGTGGGTCGGAGAAGAGCAGTGGCCCCACCGGGTCCCAGAGCGTTACGAGAGACAGGACTACGAAGTAGCCATGGCGGGACAGAAGATCCGCATCCGGCTCAAGGCCTACGACCACGAGGTCATCGACTCCTCGGCGAAGAAGATCGTCGAGACGGTGACCCGCACTGGTGCGTCGGTCGCGGGCCCGGTGCCGCTGCCCACTGAGAAGAACGTGTACTGCGTCATCAAGTCGCCGCACAAGTACAAGGACTCGCGCGAGCACTTCGAGATGCGCACGCACAAGCGCCTGATCGACATTCTCGACCCGACGCCGAAGACCGTTGACTCCCTGATGCGACTCGACCTCCCGGCCGGTGTCGACATCGAGATCAAGCTCTGAGGGCCGGTGATCTGAGAATGGCTAAGCAGATCAAGGGTCTCCTGGGCGAGAAGCTCGGCATGACGCAGGTGTGGGACGAGAACAACCGTGTTGTTCCGGTCACCGTCGTCAAGGCCGGCCCGTGCGTCGTGACCCAGGTGCGCACCAATGACCAGGACGGCTACGACTCCGTCCAGATCGCCTTCGGCGAGATCGACCCGCGCAAGGTGAACAAGCCCCTCAAGGGCCACTTCGCGAAGGCCGACGTCACCCCCCGTCGCCACCTCGTCGAGGTCCGTACCGCCGACGCGAGCGAGTACACCCTCGGCCAGGAGCTGAGCGCCGACGTCTTCGAGGCGGGCGTGAAGGTGGACGTGACCGGCAAGAGCAAGGGCAAGGGCTTCGCCGGTGTCATGAAGCGTCACGGCTTCGGCGGTGGCAAGGCTTCGCACGGTGCCCACCGCGTGCACCGCAAGCCGGGCTCCATCGGTGGCTGCGCCACCCCGGGCCGCGTGTTCAAGGGCATGCGGATGGCCGGCCGTATGGGCAATGAGCGGGTCACCACCCAGAACCTGACCGTCCACGCCGTTGACGCGGAGAAGGGTCTGCTCCTCATCAAGGGCGCAGTTCCTGGTCCGAACGGCGGCCTCGTCCTGGTCCGTACCGCGGCCAAGGGGGCCTGAGGTAACCGATGAGCACCATTGACATCCTTTCGCCGGCTGGCGACAAGGCCGGGTCCGTCGAGCTCCCCGCGGAGATCTTCGACGCGAAGGTCAGCGTTCCGCTGATCCACCAGGTCGTCGTCGCGCAGCTGGCCGCGGCCCGTCAGGGCACGCACAAGACCAAGACCCGCGGCGAGGTCCGCGGCGGTGGCAAGAAGCCTTACCGCCAGAAGGGCACCGGCCGTGCGCGCCAGGGTTCGACCCGTGCGCCGCAGTTCGCCGGTGGTGGCGTCGTCCACGGCCCCGTGCCGCGTGACTACAGCCAGCGGACCCCGAAGAAGATGAAGGCCGCCGCGCTGCGCGGTGCCCTCTCCGACCGGGCCCGCCACAGCCGCATCCACGTCGTCTCCGGCGTGGTCGACGGCGCGGTGTCCACCAAGGCCGCCAAGGGCCTGCTCGGCAAGATCAGCGACCGTAAGAACGTCCTGCTGGTCGCCGAGCGCTCCGACGAGGCCGCGTGGCTGTCCGCCCGCAACCTGCCCCAGGTCCACATCCTGGAGCCGGGCCAGCTGAACACGTACGACGTGCTCGTCTCCGACGACGTGGTCTTCACCAAGGCCGCCTTCGAGTCCTTCGTGTCTGGCCCCAAGGCCAACGTTGAGACCGAAGGGAGCGACGCCTGATGACTGAGGCTGTCGTCACCAGCAAGACCTTCACGGACCCGCGCGACGTCCTCGTCAAGCCGGTTGTGTCCGAGAAGAGCTACGCGCTGCTGGACGAGAACAAGTACACGTTCATCGTCGCGCCCGGCGCGAACAAGACCCAGATCAAGCAGGCCGTCGAGGCGGTCTTCTCGGTCAAGGTCACCGGGGTCAACACGATCAACCGGCAGGGCAAGCGCAAGCGCACCCGCACCGGTTTCGGTAAGCGCGCCAACACCAAGCGCGCCATCGTGACCCTCGCCGAGGGCGACCGTATCGACATCTTCGGCGGTCCGACCGCCTGACGGCGGTCCGGATCGTCCGAAATCGGACGAGGACTGAGAAATGGGTATCCGCAAGTACAAGCCGACGACCCCGGGCCGTCGTGGCTCCAGCGTCGCCGACTTTGTCGAGATCACGCGGTCCACGCCGGAGAAGTCGCTGGTCCGCCCGCTGCACAGCAAGGGCGGCCGTAACAACGCCGGTCGTGTGACCGTTCGCCACCAGGGCGGTGGCCACAAGCGCGCCTACCGCGTGATCGACTTCCGTCGTCACGACAAGGACGGCGTGCCGGCCAAGGTCGCGCACATCGAGTACGACCCCAACCGCACCGCGCGCATCGCGCTCCTGCACTACGCGGACGGCGAGAAGCGCTACATCATCGCCCCGCGCGGCCTGCAGCAGGGTGACCGGATTGAGAACGGCGCTGGCGCCGACATCAAGCCCGGCAACAACCTGCCGCTGCGCAACATCCCGGTCGGTACGACCATCCACGCCATCGAGCTGCGGCCCGGCGGCGGCGCGAAGTTCGCCCGCTCCGCGGGTGCCTCCGTGCAGCTGCTGGCGCGGGAGGGCTCCATGGCCCACCTGCGTATGCCGTCCGGTGAGATCCGCCTGGTCGACGTCCGCTGCCGCGCCACCGTCGGCGAGGTCGGCAACGCCGAGCAGTCGAACATCAACTGGGGCAAGGCCGGCCGTATGCGCTGGAAGGGCGTCCGCCCGACCGTGCGTGGTGTCGTGATGAACCCGGTCGACCACCCGCACGGTGGTGGTGAGGGCAAGACCTCCGGTGGTCGCCACCCGGTCTCGCCCTGGGGCAAGAAGGAGGGTCGTACTCGCTCGCCGAAGAAGGCCAGCAACAAGTACATCGTCCGCCGCCGCAAGACGAACAAGAAGCGCTAGGAGCGGGTTTAGATGCCGCGCAGTCTCAAGAAGGGGCCCTTCGTCGACGACCACCTCGCCAAGAAGGTGGATGTCCAGAACGAAGCCGGCACCAAGAACGTCATCAAGACCTGGTCCCGCCGCTCGATGATCGTCCCGGCCATGCTCGGCCACACGATCGCGGTGCACGACGGCCGCAAGCACGTCCCGGTGTTCGTCACCGAGTCGATGGTCGGCCACAAGCTCGGCGAGTTTGCGCCGACCCGCACCTTCCGCGGCCACGAGAAGGACGACCGCAAGTCGCGTCGTCGCTGATCGACCGGAGTGCGAAGACTATGACTGACACCGAAGGGACAACCATGGAAGCCAGGGCCCAGGCGCGGTACATCCGCGTCACGCCCATGAAGGCCCGCCGCGTGGTGGACCTTATCCGTGGCATGGATGCCACGGAGGCTCAGGCGGTCCTGCGTTTCGCCCCGCAGGCCGCGAGCGTGCCGGTGGGCAAGGTGCTGGACAGCGCCATTGCCAACGCCGCGCACAACTACGACCACACGGACTCCTCCACGCTCTTCGTCAGCGAGGCGTACGTGGACGAGGGCCCGACCCTGAAGCGGTTCCGTCCGCGTGCCCAGGGCCGTGCCTACCGGATCCGCAAGCGGACCAGCCACATCACCGTGGTCGTCAGCAGCAAGGAAGGAACCCGGTAATGGGCCAGAAGGTAAACCCGCACGGGTTCCGGCTCGGTGTGACCACGGACTTCAAGTCCCGTTGGTACGCCGACAAGCTGTACAAGGACTACGTCAAGGAAGACGTCGCCATTCGTCGCATGATGACGAAGGGCATGGAGCGCGCCGGTATCTCCAAGGTGGAGATCGAGCGCACCCGTGAGCGCGTCCGCGTTGACATCCACACCGCTCGTCCGGGCATCGTCATCGGCCGCCGCGGCGCCGAGGCCGACCGCATCCGCGGTGAGCTGGAGAAGCTGACCGGCAAGCAGGTCCAGCTGAACATCCTCGAGGTCAAGAACCCCGAGACCGATGCTCAGCTCGTGGCCCAGGCCGTCGCCGAGCAGCTGTCCTCCCGCGTCTCCTTCCGTCGCGCCATGCGCAAGAGCATGCAGTCGACGATGAAGGCCGGCGCCAAGGGCATCAAGATCCAGTGTGGTGGCCGTCTCGGCGGTGCCGAGATGTCCCGCTCGGAGTTCTACCGCGAGGGCCGGGTGCCCCTGCACACGCTCCGCGCGAACGTCGACTACGGCTTCTTCGAGGCCAAGACCACCTTCGGCCGGATCGGCGTGAAGGTCTGGATCTACAAGGGCGACGTGAAGAACATCGCCGAGGTGCGTGCCGAGAACGCCGCCGCCCGTGCGGGCAACCGCCCGGCCCGTGGTGGTGGCGCCGAGCGTCCGCGCCGCGGTGGCGAGCGTGGCGGTCGCGGCCGCAAGCCGCAGCAGCAGAGCGCCGCTGCCGAGGCCCCCAAGGCCGAGGCCGCTGCCGCTGCTCCGGCGGAGAACCCTGGAACGGAGGGCTGACCGACATGCTGATCCCTCGCAGGGTCAAGCACCGCAAGCAGCACCACCCGAAGCGGAACGGTATGGCCAAGGGCGGTACCGAGCTGGCCTTCGGTGAGTACGGCATTCAGGCCGTGACCGCGGCCTACGTGACGAACCGGCAGATCGAGTCCGCTCGTATCGCCATGACCCGTCACATCAAGCGTGGCGGCAAGGTGTGGATCAACATCTACCCCGACCGTCCGCTGACGAAGAAGCCGGCCGAGACCCGCATGGGTTCCGGTAAGGGTTCGCCGGAGTGGTGGATCGCGAACGTCAAGCCCGGTCGGGTGATGTTCGAGCTGTCTTTCCCGAACGAAAAGGTTGCCAAGGAGGCGCTGACCCGCGCCGCCCACAAGCTTCCGATGAAGTGCCGCATCGTGCGGCGCGAGGCAGGTGAGTCGTGATGGCGGCCGGTACCAAGGCGACCGAGCTGCGCGAGCTGAACAACGAGGACCTCGTTGCCAAGCTTCGTGAGGCCAAGGAGGAGCTGTTCAACCTCCGCTTCCAGGCGGCGACCGGACAGCTCGAGAACCACGGCCGGCTGAAGGCCGTCCGGAAGGACATCGCCCGGATCTACACCCTGATGCGGGAGCGCGAGCTCGGCATCGAGACGGTGGAGAGCGCCTGATGAGCGAGAAGAATGTGACTGAGACGAACGAGCGCGGTTTCCGCAAGACCCGTGAGGGTCTGGTCGTCAGCGACAAGATGGACAAGACCGTCGTCGTCGCCGTCGAGGACCGCGTCAAGCACGCGCTGTACGGCAAGGTCATCCGCCGTACCAACAAGCTCAAGGCGCACGACGAGCAGAACGCTGCCGGTGTCGGCGACCGCGTCCTCCTGATGGAGACCCGGCCGCTGTCCGCCACCAAGCGCTGGCGCATCGTCGAGATCCTCGAGAAGGCCAAGTAATTCCTGGCGGGGAATTCCTCGAAAGGGGCATTCCCTGCGGGGATTTCGACAGGCAAGCACATCCCTCCTAGGGGGACCCCCTAGGAACAGTTCCGCCAGGCTCCCGGGGCAGTTCGCTGAACTGCCCCGGGGGAACCGGCAGACATTCAGGAGATAGACGTGATCCAGCAGGAGTCGCGACTGCGCGTCGCCGACAACACTGGTGCGAAGGAGATCCTTTGCATCCGTGTTCTCGGTGGTTCCGGTCGCCGCTACGCGGGCATCGGTGACGTCATCGTCGCCACCGTCAAGGACGCGATCCCCGGTGGCAACGTGAAGAAGGGTGACGTCGTCAAGGCCGTCATCGTTCGCACCGTCAAGGAGCGCCGCCGTCCGGACGGCTCGTACATCCGCTTCGACGAGAACGCGGCCGTCATCCTCAAGAACGATGGCGACCCCCGCGGCACCCGTATCTTCGGCCCCGTGGGCCGTGAGCTGCGCGAGAAGAAGTTCATGAAGATCATCTCGCTCGCGCCGGAGGTGCTGTAACCGATGAAGATCAAGAAGGGCGACCTGGTCCAGGTCATCACCGGTAAGGACAAGGGCAAGCAGGGCAAGGTCATCGCGGCCTACCCCCGCGAGGACCGCGTCCTGGTCGAGGGTGTCAACCGGGTCAAGAAGCACACCAAGGCCGGACAGACCGCTCGTGGAGCGCAGACCGGCGGCATCGTGACGACCGAGGCCCCCATCCACGTCAGCAACGTTCAGCTGGTCGTGGAGAAGGACGGCAAGAAGGTCGTCACCCGCGTCGGGTACCGCTTTGACGACGAGGGCAACAAGATCCGCGTTGCCAAGCGGACCGGTGAGGACATCTGATGACTGCCACCACCAACGCGCCGCGTCTGAAGACGCGCTACCGCGAAGAGATCGCCGGGAAGCTGAAGGACGAGTTCTCCTACGAGAACGTCATGCAGATCCCCGGCCTCGTGAAGATCGTGGTCAACATGGGTGTGGGCGACGCCGCCCGCGACTCCAAGCTGATCGAGGGCGCCGTGCGCGACCTCACCACGATCACCGGCCAGAAGCCGGCCGTCACCAAGGCCCGTAAGTCCATCGCGCAGTTCAAGCTGCGTGAGGGCCAGCCGATCGGTGCCCACGTCACCCTCCGCGGTGACCGCATGTGGGAGTTCCTGGACCGCCTGCTGTCGCTGGCGCTGCCGCGCATCCGCGACTTCCGTGGTCTGTCCCCGAAGCAGTTCGACGGTCGGGGCAACTACACCTTCGGTCTCACCGAGCAGGTCATGTTCCACGAGATCGACCAGGACAAGATCGACCGTACCCGGGGTATGGACATCACCGTGGTGACCACGGCGACCAACGACGACGAGGGCCGCGCCCTGCTTCGTCACCTCGGCTTCCCGTTCAAGGAGGCGTGAGCGAGATGGCGAAGAAGGCTCTGATTGCCAAGGCTGCTCGTAAGCCGAAGTTCGGTGTGCGCGCGTACACCCGCTGCCAGCGCTGCGGCCGTCCGCACTCCGTTTACCGCAAGTTCGGCCTGTGCCGCGTGTGCCTTCGTGAGATGGCTCACCGTGGCGAGCTGCCGGGCGTGACCAAGAGCTCCTGGTAATCCCCCAGTTGGGTATTACCGGAGGCTCTCGGTAAGCATTCGGTCGGCGGGCGCCCGGAACCACTTCCCGTACGCTGGAAGGGTTTGGGCGCCCCGCCGCCCGAGACCGACCGCGGGTACCACCCGCATAACGTCGCTTACTACGCCGTAGGTCCCCGCGCCGCACCCGTCCCGACCGAGATCGGGGAGAGGGATGGCGCAGATAGGAAACCCCGGCGAGAGAGGCCGAAGGCCAATTCATGACCATGACTGATCCCATCGCAGACATGCTGACCCGTCTGCGGAACGCGAACTCGGCGTACCACGACACCGTGTCGATGCCGCACAGCAAGATCAAGTCGCACATCGCGGAGATCCTCCAGCAGGAGGGTTACATCACCGGCTGGCGCGTCGAGGACGCCGAGGTCGGCAAGAACCTCGTTCTCGACCTGAAGTTCGGTCCGAACCGCGAGCGCTCGATCGCCGGCATCAAGCGGATCTCGAAGCCGGGTCTGCGGGTCTACGCAAAGTCCACCAACCTGCCGAAGGTCCTCGGCGGCCTGGGCGTGGCGATCATCTCCACGTCCCACGGTCTCCTGACCGGCCAGCAGGCCAGCAAGAAGGGCGTGGGTGGGGAAGTCCTCGCCTACGTCTGGTAATCGGGAACGGAGGAATAGCTAATGTCGCGTATTGGCAAGCTGCCCATCCAGGTTCCCGCTGGTGTGGACGTCACCATCGAGGGCCGCACGGTCAACGTGAAGGGCCCCAAGGGTTCCCTTTCGCACACCGTCGCGGCGCCCATCGAGGTCGCCAAGGGTGAGGACGGCGTCATCGCCGTCTCCCGTCCGAACGACGAGCGTCAGAACAAGGCCCTGCACGGCCTGTCCCGCACGCTGGTGGCGAACATGATCACCGGCGTGACCCAGGGCTACGTGAAGAAGCTCGAGATCAGCGGTGTTGGTTACCGCGTCCAGGCCAAGGGCTCCAACCTGGAGTTCTCCCTGGGCTACAGCCACCCGATCCTGATCGAGGCGCCCGAGGGCATCTCGTTCAAGGTCGAGTCGCCGACGAAGTTCAGCGTCGAGGGCATCGACAAGCAGAAGGTCGGCGAGGTCGCCGCGAACATCCGCAAGCTGCGGAAGCCCGACCCGTACAAGGCCAAGGGCGTCAAGTACGAGGGCGAAGTCATCCGCCGCAAGGTCGGAAAGGCTGGTAAGTAAGCCATGGCATACGGTGTGAAGATCGCTAAGGGCAACGCCTACAAGCGCGCTGCCGCCAAGCGTCGCCACATCCGCATCCGCAAGCGGATTTCGGGTACCTCGGAGCGTCCGCGTCTGGTCGTGACGCGGTCCAACCGCGGCATCTTCGCCCAGGTCATCGACGACGTGCAGGGTCACACCCTGGCGTCGGCGTCGACCCTGGACGCGTCGATCCGCGGTGGCGAGGGCGACAAGAGCGCCCAGGCTCAGAAGGTTGGCGCCCTGGTCGCCGAGCGTGCCAAGGCCGCCGGTGTCGAGGCCGTCGTGTTCGACCGCGGTGGCAAGCAGTACGCCGGGCGGATTGCCGCTCTGGCCGACGCCGCCCGCGAAGCCGGGCTGAAGTTCTAAGCCCCGGTTCCGGAGCTAGCGGACGTAACAGAGAGAGGTAAATCCAATGGCTGGACCCCAGCGCCGCGGAAGCGGTGCCGGTGGCGGCGAGCGGCGGGACCGGAAGGGTCGCGACGGTGGCGCTGCCGCCGAGAAGACCGCGTACGTTGAGCGCGTTGTCGCGATCAACCGCGTCGCCAAGGTTGTCAAGGGTGGTCGTCGCTTCAGCTTCACCGCGCTCGTCGTGGTGGGTGACGGTGACGGCACCGTAGGTGTCGGTTACGGCAAGGCCAAGGAAGTTCCGGCTGCCATCGCCAAGGGCGTGGAAGAGGCCAAGAAGAACTTCTTCAAGGTCCCCCGTATCGCCGGTACCGTCCCGCACCCGATCCAGGGCGAGAAGGCTGCGGGCGTCGTCCTGCTCAAGCCGGCTTCCCCCGGTACCGGTGTGATCGCCGGTGGCCCGGTGCGCGCCGTCCTGGAGTGCGCGGGCATCCACGACGTGCTGAGCAAGTCGCTCGGCTCGTCCAACCCGATCAACATCGTGCACGCCACGGTGGAGGCGCTCAAGGGCCTGCAGCGGCCCGAGGAGATCGCCGCCCGTCGTGGCCTGCCGCTGGAGGACGTTGCTCCCGCCGCTCTGCTGCGGGCGCGTGCCGGGGTGAGTGCGTGATGCGCATCAAGATCACCCAGACCAAGTCCTACATCGGTAGCAAGCAGAACCACCGTGACACGCTCCGTTCGCTCGGCCTCAAGCGCCTGAACGACAGCGTCGTCCGGGAGGCCCGTCCCGAGGTCGTCGGCATGGTCCACACCGTGCGTCACCTCGTGACGGTCGAGGAGGTCGACTGACATGGCTGACTCTTCGGCGAACAACCCGCTGAAGGTCCACAACCTCCGGCCCGCCCCGGGTGCCAAGACCGCCAAGACCCGTGTCGGTCGTGGTGAGGCGTCCAAGGGTAAGACCGCTGGTCGTGGTACCAAGGGCACCAAGGCCCGTTACCAGGTTCCGGAGCGCTTCGAGGGTGGGCAGATGCCCCTCCACATGCGCCTCCCGAAGCTGAAGGGCTTCAAGAACCCCGCCCACAAGCAGTTCCAGGTCGTGAACCTGGAGAAGCTGGCCGCGCTCTACCCGCAGGGTGGCGAGGTCACGGTGGCCGACCTGGTCGCCAAGGGCGCGGTGCGCAAGAACGAGCTCGTCAAGGTCCTGGGCCAGGGCGAGATCTCCGTGGCGCTGCAGGTCTCGGTTGACGCCGTTTCCTCCTCCGCCAAGGAGAAGATCGCCGCCGCCGGCGGCACCGTCACCGAGCTCATCTGAGTTCGTTGGTTCAACTGACCGGGGATGCCCATCGTTTGGGGCATCCCCGGTTGGTCGTTCCACGGGGGTACGGTCGCCGGTAAGGTGGCCTGCACTGTTTGATTTGTCCGGGGTCCGCCCCGGCACCCGCCGCGCGGGGGAGCTCCGCGCGGTACAGCCGCTACGTATTCGTCGATCCTCAAGACCGTCACCTCCCGGCCCCCAAGGGCGGGAGGCGCAGGAGGCACCGTGCTCACCGCGTTCGCCCGAGCGTTCAAGACGCCCGACCTGCGCAAGAAGCTGCTGTTCACGTTGGGCATCATCGTGCTCTACCGGATCGGAGCGCACATTCCGGTCCCAGGGGTGAACTACGCGAACGTCGAGACCTGCATGAAGCAGGCCGGCGGCAACAGCGGGTTGTTCGCCCTGGTGAACATGTTCAGCGGTGGAGCGCTGCTGCAGATCACGATCTTCGCGCTGGGGATCATGCCGTACATCACGGCGAGCATCATCCTCCAGCTGCTGACCGTGGTCATTCCCCGGCTGGAGGCCCTCAAGAAGGAGGGCCAGTCCGGCCAGGCGAAGATCACCCAGTACACCCGCTATCTGACCGTGGCGCTGGCCGTGCTGCAGGGCACCGGCCTGGTGGCCACCGCCCGCAGCGGCGCGCTCTTCCAGAGCTGCCCCGTGGCCAGCCAGATCGTGCCCAACGACTCGATCTTCACCACCATCACGATGGTGATCACGATGACCGCCGGCACCTGCCTCATCATGTGGCTGGGCGAGCTGGTCACCGACCGTGGCATCGGCAACGGCATGTCGATCCTGATGTTCATCTCGATCGCCGCCGGCTTCCCGGGCGCGCTGTGGCAGATCAAGCTGACCGGCAAGCTGGCCGACGGCTGGATCGAGTTCTTCTCGGTGATCGCGGTGGGCCTGGCGATGGTGGCCCTGGTGGTCTTCGTCGAGCAGGCGCAGCGGCGCATCCCGGTGCAGTACGCGAAGCGGATGATCGGGCGCCGGTCCTATGGCGGTACGTCCACGTACATCCCGCTCAAGGTGAACCAGGCAGGTGTGATTCCTGTCATCTTCGCGTCGTCGCTGCTCTACATCCCGGCGCTGATCGCTCAGTTCAGCGGGTCGAAGGCGGCCTGGGCGACCTGGATCGCCTCCAACTTCACCAAGGGAAATCACCCCGTTTACATCGTTACGTACTTCTTGTTGATCGTCTTCTTCGCCTTCTTCTACGTGGCCATCAGCTTCAACCCCGAAGAAGTTGCCGACAACATGAAGAAGTATGGTGGCTTCATCCCGGGCATCCGGGCTGGTCGCCCGACGGCCGAGTACCTCAGCTACGTGCTCAACCGGATCACGTGGCCGGGCTCGCTGTACCTGGGGCTGATCGCGCTCGTACCAACAGTGGCGTTGGTGCTGTTCAACGCGAACCAGAACTTCCCGTTCGGCGGGACGAGCATCCTGATCATCGTGGGTGTGGGCCTGGAGACCGTGAAGCAGATCGAGAGCCAGCTTCAGCAGCGCAACTACGAAGGGTTCCTCCGCTGATGCGAATCGTCCTCGTCGGACCCCCGGGGGCCGGTAAGGGTACGCAGGCCGCGTACCTGGCCAAGAACCTCGCGATCCCGCACATCTCCACGGGGGACCTGTTCCGGGCCAACATCTCCCAGGGCACGCCCCTGGGCGTCGAGGCGAAGTCCTACATGGACGCCGGCAACCTCGTGCCCGACTCGGTCACCATCGGGATGGCCGAGGACCGGATGGACCAGGCCGACGCGGCCGAGGGCTTTCTGCTCGACGGCTTCCCGCGCAACCTCGGCCAGGCCGAGGCGCTGGACGGCTACCTCCAGGGCAAGGGTCTGAAGCTGGACGCCGTCCTGGACCTGGAGGTCCCGGAGGACGAGGTGGTCAAGCGGATCGCCGGCCGGCGGATCTGCCGCAAGGACTCCAGCCACGTCTTCCACGTCGAGTACAACCAGCCGAAGACCGAGGGCGTCTGCGACGCCTGCGGCGGCGAGCTGTACCAGCGCGAGGACGACCGCGAGGACACCGTGCGCAAGCGGCTGGAGGTCTACCACTCGGAGACCGAGCCGATCATCGACTACTACAAGGCCCAGGGCCTGGTCGTGACGATCCCGGCCCTCGGCAAGGTCGCGGAGGTCACCCAGCGGGCGATGAACGCCCTGGGGCGCGGCGAGTAGAGGCGCGACTCCCAGATGGCCGCGGTGCCCGACACGGGCGCCGCGGCCATCTGCTGTTGACCGGTTACGGTTAGAACAGCAGCAACCAGTAATTGAGCAACCACGTCAGAGCGCAACCACTTCCGCGAGAGCGAGGGGGTCCCCCCACGCCTTGAGCGTGGGGGAGGTTCAGCCGCAAAGAAGGGCGCAGGCACCGGCATGCTGGAGATCAAGAACCCCGCGCAGATCGCGAAGATGCGCGAGGCGGGGCTGGTGGTCGCCGCCATTCACGCGGCGACCCGTGAGACCGCGGTGCCCGGCGCCACCACCAAGGACCTGGACGAGGCGGCGCGCAAGGTCCTCGCCGAGCACGGCGCCAAGTCGAACTTCCTCGGCTACGGCGGTTTCCCGGCCACGATCTGCACCTCCGTGAACGACGTCGTCGTCCACGGCATCCCGTCCGCCGACACCGTGCTCCAGGACGGCGACATCATCTCCATCGACTGCGGCGCGATCATCGACGGCTGGCACGGCGACGCCGCGTACACCGCGTTCGTCGGCTCCGGTCACGCGGCGGAGCTGGTCGAGCTCAGCCGGGTCACCGAGGAGTCGATGTGGGCGGGGATCGCCGCGGTTGCCAAGGGCAACCGGCTGGTGGACATCTCCAAGGCGATCGAGGGCTACATCCGCCGCCAGCCCCGTCCGTCCAGCGGCAAGTACGGCATCGTCGAGGACTACGGCGGCCACGGCATCGGCTCGCAGATGCACATGGACCCGCATCTGCTGAACTACGTCGACCGCAAGCGCGGCCGCGGTCCGAAGCTGGTGCCCGGCTTCTGCATCGCCATCGAGCCGATGGTCAACCTCGGCACCGCCAAGACCCACGTCCTCGACGACGAGTGGACGGTCAAGACCAACGACGGCAGCTGGTCCTCGCACTGGGAGCACTCGGTCGCGCTGACCGAGGACGGCCCGCTGGTGCTCACGGCTCCCGACGGCGGCAAGGCCAAGCTCGCCAGCCTCGGCATCACCGCGGCGCCGGACCCCCTGGCGTAGCCGCCGGCCCGCCGGCGTTGTCTTGGGCCCTCGCGCGTAACGATCTCCGCGCGTGGGCAATAATCCTCGATTCGTCTTTTCTCAGGCGCTGACGTAGACTGACGCGTCGGCTCTCGTGCATCCGTATGCCTGGAGATAGGTCACCTTTTTGAAATGTGGCCAATGCATGTCTCACGGCCGACGAGCACATGAGTTGATCAAGGTAGCCGATCCGAAAGGCGAAGCGTGGCCAAGAAGCAAGGTGCCATCGAGATCGAGGGCACCGTGATCGAGTCTCTGCCGAACGCGATGTTCAAGGTGGAGCTCCAGAACGGTCACAAGGTCCTCGCGCACATCAGCGGCAAGATGCGGATGCACTACATCCGTATCCTCCCGGATGACCGGGTCGTCGTGGAGCTCTCTCCCTACGACCTGACGCGTGGCCGAATCGTCTACCGCTACAAGTAGATCTTGCCGACGCCCCGCTCCCGTGGGGCATTGGCACTGACCCGGAGAACCTCACATCCCATGAAGGTCAAGCCGAGCGTCAAGAAGATCTGCGACAAGTGCAAGGTGATCCGCCGCCACGGCCGGGTCATGGTCATCTGCGACAACCTGCGCCACAAGCAGCGCCAGGGCTGACGCACGCCGACCACCTGCAACTTCGCAGTTCGCGCGACGCAAGCAATACACGTACATACGCAGTCACCCGACTCTCGCGCCGCGCGCGAGGGACGACACCCCCGGCTCGGAGGCCGGGGACCCGGCTCGTAATGCCGCAGAGTCTTACGGGAACGGTGCTGCGGAAGACCTCCGAATAGCCATCAGGAGCCACATCAATGGCACGCCTCGCAGGCGTTGACCTCCCGCGCGACAAGCGTGTGGTGGTCGGCCTCACCTACGTTTTCGGCATCGGTCGGACGCTCTCGGAGCAGACCCTCGCCGCGACCGGCGTGAACCCGGACACCCGGGTCCGCGACCTGACCGAGGAAGACCTCGTCAAGATCCGCGAGTACGTGGACAACAACCTCAAGACCGAGGGTGACCTCCGTCGCGAGATCCAGGCCGACATCCGCCGCAAGGTCGAGATCGGCTGCTACCAGGGTCTGCGTCACCGCCGCGGCCTGCCGGTGCACGGTCAGCGCACCAGCACGAACGCCCGTACCCGCAAGGGTCCGCGTCGCGCGATCGCCGGCAAGAAGAAGCCGGGCAAGAAGTAGTCCTCAGCAGGACCCCGCCAGCGGTCTTCGCTGTAGGACCGACCACCTCCACGGGAGAATTTGAATGCCTCCGAAGGGCCGTACGGCCGGCGCCAAGAAGGTGCGCCGCAAGGAGAAGAAGAACGTCGCCCACGGGCACGCTCACATCAAGAGCACGTTCAACAACACGATCGTCTCGATCACCGACCCGACCGGGAACGTGATCTCCTGGGCCTCGGCCGGCCACGTCGGCTTCAAGGGCTCGCGCAAGTCCACCCCCTTCGCCGCGCAGATGGCCGCCGAGTCGGCCGCCCGCCGCGCGCAGGAGCACGGCATGCGCAAGGTCGACGTCTTCGTCAAGGGTCCCGGCTCCGGCCGTGAGACCGCGATCCGCTCGCTGCAGGCCACCGGCCTGGAGGTGGGTTCGATCCAGGACGTCACCCCCACCCCGCACAACGGATGCCGCCCGCCCAAGCGTCGCCGCGTCTGACCCACTGAAGTAGGAGACAACTAGACAATGGCGCGTTACACCGGGGCCGACTGCAAGCGTTGCCGTCGGGAGAAGCAGAAGCTCTTCCTCAAGGGGAGCAAGTGCGAGAGCGCGAAGTGCCCGATCGAGATCCGTCCTTACCCCCCGGGTGAGCACGGTCGCGGGCGCACCAAGGACAGCGAGTACCTGCTGCAGCTGCGCGAGAAGCAGAAGTGCAGCCGCATCTACGGCGTCCTTGAGAAGCAGTTCGTGAACTACTACAAGGAAGCGAACCAGAAGACCGGCAAGACCGGTGAGAACCTTCTGCGCATCCTTGAGACCCGCCTCGACAACGTGATCTACCGGGCCGGCTTCGCCAAGTCCCGCGACCACGCCCGTCAGCTGGTCCGTCACGGACACATCCAGGTCAACGGCCGCAAGACCGACATCCCGTCGGCGCGCGTGGCCGTGCACGACGTCATCGAGGTCCGCGAGGGCTCCCGCAACATGACCCCCTTCGAGGTGGCCAAGGCGGAGGCCGGCGAGAAGACCGTCCCGGCATGGCTGGAGGCGATCCCCTCGCAGCTGCGGATCCTCGTGCACAGCCTGCCCGAGCGCCAGGTGATCGACACCCAGGTGCAGGAGCAGCTGATCGTCGAGCTCTACTCGAAGTAAAGCTCGAAGCAAAGAGCTGACCGGTGGGGGCGGTACGGAGCCGATGGCGCCGTACCGCCCGTACCCTTGTCAGTACAGCGGACGTCAAATAGCGGGCGTCCACGACTGAAGGACACACACCATGCTGATCGCTCAGCGTCCCTCGTTGACCGAAGAGGTCGTCGACGAGTACCGCTCCCGGTTCGTGATCGAGCCGCTGGAGCCGGGCTTCGGCTACACCCTCGGCAACTCCCTGCGTCGGACCCTCCTCTCCTCGATCCCGGGTGCGGCGGTCACGTCCATCCGCATCGACGGCGTGCTGCACGAGTTCACCACCGTGCCGGGCGTCAAGGAGGACGTCACCGACCTGATCCTGAACATCAAGCAGCTGGTCGTCTCCTCGGAGCACGACGAGCCGGTCGTGATGTACCTGCGCAAGCAGGGCCCGGGCCTGGTCACCGCCGCCGACATCGCCCCGCCGGCCGGTGTCGAGGTGCACAACCCCGACCTGGTCCTCGCCACGCTCAACGGCAAGGGCAAGCTGGAGATGGAGCTGACCGTCGAGCGCGGTCGCGGCTACGTCTCCGCCGTCCAGAACAAGCAGGTCGGCCAGGAGATCGGCCGGATCCCGGTCGACTCGATCTACTCGCCGGTGCTCAAGGTCACCTACAAGGTCGAGGCGACCCGTGTCGAGCAGCGCACCGACTTCGACAAGCTGATCGTCGACGTCGAGACCAAGCAGGCCATGCGGCCGCGCGACGCCATGGCGTCCGCCGGCAAGACCCTGGTCGAGCTGTTCGGTCTCGCGCGTGAGCTCAACATCGACGCCGAGGGCATCGACATGGGCCCGTCCCCGACGGACGCCGCCCTCGCCGCCGACCTGGCGCTGCCGATCGAGGAGCTGGAGCTCACCGTCCGCTCCTACAACTGCCTCAAGCGTGAGGGCATCCACTCCGTGGGTGAGCTCGTGGCGCGCTCCGAGGCGGACCTGCTCGACATCCGCAACTTCGGTGCGAAGTCGATCGACGAGGTCAAGGCGAAGCTGGCCGGGATGGGCCTGGCCCTCAAGGACAGCCCGCCCGGATTCGACCCGACGGCCGCCGCCGACGCGTTCGGCGCGGACGACGACGCGGACGCCGGTTTCGTGGAGACCGAGCAGTACTGACGTCTCGGGGGCTCTGCCCCCGGACCCCCGCTCCTCAAACTCCCCCAAGCTCTTCGAGCAGGGGGACCCCCGAGGGGCTGGGTATTGCCGGTGAGCGCTCGCTCATCGGGTCCTGACACCGGTACCTGATACGGCCGGTGCAGCAATGAAGGAGATACACCATGCCGAAGCCCACCAAGGGCGCCCGTCTGGGCGGCAGCGCTGCGCACGAGAAGGCGCTCCTGCGCAACCTGGCGACCAACCTCTTCGAGCACGGCCGCATCACGACGACCGAGGCCAAGGCCCGTCGTCTGCGTCCGTTCGCGGAGCGTCTGGTGACCAAGGCGAAGAAGGGCGACCTTCACAACCGCCGCCAGGTCATGGAGCTGATCACGGACAAGAGCGTCGTGCACACGCTCTTCACCGAGATCGCGCCGCGGTTCGCGGAGCGTCCGGGTGGCTACACCCGTATCACCAAGATCGGCAACCGCCGCGGTGACAACGCCCCCATGGCCGTCATCGAGCTGGTCGAGGGCGAGATCGCCAAGAAGGCGACCGTCGCCGAGGCCGAGGCCGCTGCCAAGCGCGCGGTCAAGGAGGCCGACGAGGCCAAGGCTGCCGAGGCCGCCGAGGAGTCGAAGGACGCCTGAGTCCGTCGTCGCTGAGCGGTGAGCGGGTCCGCCCCTTGGGGGCGGGCCCGCTTTCGCGTGCGGCGGGCCTGAGAGGATTGCTGGTGTGAGTGACGAAGTGGAGCCCGGGTTCGTCCGGGTGCGGCTGGACCTGTCGTATGACGGCGCGGAGTTCTCCGGCTGGGCCAAACAGCGTGAACGGCGCACGGTCCAGGGGGAGTTGGAGGACGCGATCCGGACCGTGACGCGGTCCGGCGAGACCTGCGAGCTCACCGTCGCGGGCCGTACCGACGCCGGGGTGCACGCGCGAGGCCAGGTCGCCCATGTCGATCTGCCCGAACGGGTGTGGCGCGAGCACCACGACAAGCTGCTCAAGCGGCTCGCCGGGCGGCTGCCCAAGGACGTACGGGTGTGGGCCCTGAGGGAGGCGCCGCGGGGCTTCAACGCGCGCTTCTCGGCGATCTGGCGGCGCTACGCCTACCGCGTCACCGACAACCCGGGCGGAGTGGACCCGCTGCTGCGGGGCCACGTCCTGTGGCATGACTGGCCGCTCGACGTGGACGCCATGAACGACGCCGCCCGGCGGCTCCTCGGGGAGCACGACTTCGCCGCGTACTGCAAGAAGCGCGAGGGCGCGACCACGATCCGTACGCTCCAGGAGCTGAGCTGGGAGCGGGGCGCGGACGGGATCGTCACGGCGACGGTGCGGGCGGACGCGTTCTGTCACAACATGGTGCGCTCGCTGGTGGGGGCGCTGCTGTTCGTGGGCGACGGACACCGGCCGGTGGACTGGCCGGCGAAGGTGCTGGCCGCCGGGGTGCGGGACTCCGCGGTGCATGTCGTCCGGCCTCACGGGCTGACGCTGGAGGAGGTCGGGTACCCGGCCGACGAGCTGCTGGCCGCCCGGAACCGGGAGGCGCGCAACAAGCGGTCGCTGCCGTCGGGCGGCGGCTGCTGCTGAGCCGGTGCCCGCCCCGGGCCGCCTACGGGCGCGGGGCGGACAGCGGCGCGGCCGTCAGGAGGTCCGGCCGGCCTTCCGCTGGGCCTCCTTGAGCTGCTGCGCGGCGGCCCTGGCGGCCTGGTCCTTGCCGCGCTGGGCGATCTGGGCGAAGGCGTAGGCGCCGCCGTCGCGGGCGATCTGCTGGGCCTGGGTCTCGCCGGTGGTGATGTCCTTGCCGTTGGTGTAGCCGGCGATGGTGAAGTAGGCGTAGCGGCCGGTGGCGTTGGTGGTCATCCGGCACTTGCTGCCCTGGCAGAAGTTCGCGGGCACGCCGTTGCCGGCCAGCGGCATGAGGTTGGGCTTGCCCTCGTTCATGACCGCGGTGGCCTGGGCGGGCGAGTCGAAGACCGCGACGCCGACGGTGACCGCGACCCCGTCCTTGGCGTAGGTGGCCCGCAGCAGCTGCTTGCAGCCGTTGTGGGTGAGGGAGGACACCAGGGGGCCCTGGGCGGCGGCGGTGCAGTCCGCGGTGCCGGCGGTGGCGGTCTGCGGGTAGCTGTGCTCGCCGACGACCATGGCCTTCTGCGGGAAGAGGGTGTCCGGGGTGAGCGGCGCGGTGTCCTTCTTGGGGTCGGAGATGTAGTCCCGCGGGTTGGGCGGCGGCGGGACCGAGACGTCGGGGAAGGACGGCTTGTCGTCCGGCACGGCCGTCTTGCCGGAGGGGGTGGCGTGGGCCGAGGGGTTGTCGTCGGACGAGTGGGTGCTGGTGATCACGGCGGCGGCGACGATGCCGGCCACCGCGACCGCGGCGACCGCGCCGCCGCCGATCAGCAGCCAGCGCTTGCGGCGGGAGCGCGCCTCGCTCTCCTCGGCCAGCGCCGCCCAGTCCGGAGTGGAACCCCCCGGGCCGTCGAACGGCCCCCCTTGCCCAAAACTCATGCCGCGCATCCTAGTGCGCGGGCTCGCGGCCGTGGCGGGCGGAGCGGAACCGGTGCGGTACGGGGTGCGGGGGGACCGGTCCGCACGCGCGTCCGGGGCGCGTTTTGACCCGTCCGGGGTCGGTTCAGTATCCTGCTGGTTCGTTATGCGTATGGGCTTGCTCTATCTCACGTGAGGGGCCTTACGCCGGCTAGCCGAGTCGCTGACCAGCGGTGGACGATCGGGTTGCGTCGCCCGTAGTGCCACATGCTGTGTGAGCAGTCGCGGTGCCAGTACAGGACCCTTCCCCACGGTTCCCCGGGACCGAGGGGGTACCCAACTCACGAAGCGAAGGCTAAGACGTGCGTACGTACAGCCCCAAGCCCGGCGACGTTCAGCGCCAGTGGCACATCATCGACGCGCAGGACGTCGTCCTGGGCCGTCTGGCCAGCCAGGCCGCGTCCCTCCTGCGGGGTAAGCACAAGCCGGTTTACGCCCCTCACGTTGACACCGGTGACTTCGTCATCATCATCAACGCCGACAAGGTGCACCTCTCCGGCAACAAGCGCACCCAGAAGATGGCCTACCGCCACTCCGGCTTCCCGGGTGGTCTGCGCTCCGTCCGCTACGACGAGCTGCTGGACAAGAACCCCGAGAAGGCCGTCGAGAAGGCCGTCAAGGGCATGCTCCCCAAGAACACCCTCGGCCGTCAGATGCTCTCGAAGCTGAAGGTCTACGCGGGTGCCGAGCACCCGCACGCTGCGCAGCAGCCGGTCCCGTTCGAGATCACCCAGGTCGCGCAGTAAGTCCGGCCACCCCAAGACGACAGAGAATCTGAGGAAGCATCGTGGCTGAGACCACCCCCGAGACCCCGCTGGACGAGGTCGAGGTCGAGCAGTACACCACCGAGACCGAGGTCGTGGAGGGCGAGTACACCTCCGAGTCCCTCGCGTCCCGCTTCGGCGAGCCGCAGCCGGCCGCCGGCCTGGGCCGCCGCAAGAACGCCATCGCCCGCGTGCGGATCGTCCCCGGCTCCGGCCAGTGGAAGATCAACGGCCGCACCCTTGAGGACTACTTCCCCAACAAGGTGCACCAGCAGGAAGTCAACGAGCCCTTCAAGGTGCTCGAGCTGGACAACCGCTACGACGTCATCGCCCGCATCGCCGGCGGCGGCATCTCCGGCCAGGCCGGCGCGCTGCGCCTGGGCGTGGCCCGTGCGCTGAACGAGGCGGACGTGGACGCCAACCGTCCCGCCCTGAAGAAGGCCGGGTTCCTCAAGCGTGACGACCGTGCGGTCGAGCGCAAGAAGGCCGGTCTCAAGAAGGCCCGCAAGGCTCCGCAGTACAGCAAGCGCTAATCGCTGCCTGCTTGTACGGCACGTTCGCCCCGGCGGCACGCTGAGTGCTGGCCGGGGCGTTCGTTTAGGCACTCAGCGGCGGGCGTCCGGGACGGCGCCTGGCGGATCGCAATGGAGGACAGCAGTGACACGACTCTTCGGCACGGACGGTGTGCGCGGCGTCGCCAACGCGGACCTGACGGCGGAGCTGGCGCTCGGCCTGTCGGTCGCGGCGGCCCACGTGCTGGCCGAGGCAGGCACGTTCGAAGGCCATCGGCCGGTGGCGGTGGTCGGGCGCGATCCGCGCGCGTCGGGGGAGTTCCTGGAGGCCGCGGTGGTCGCCGGCCTGGCGAGCGCCGGGGTGGACGTGCTGCGGGTGGGCGTGCTGCCGACCCCGGCGGTCGCGCATCTGACCGGGGTGCTCGGCGCCGACCTGGGCGTGATGCTGTCCGCCAGCCACAACCCGATGCCGGACAACGGCATCAAGTTCTTCGCCCGCGGCGGCCACAAGCTCGCCGACGAGCTGGAGGACCGCATCGAGGAGACCTACCGCGCGCACAGCTCCGGCGAGCCGTGGGAGCGGCCGACCGGTGCCGGGGTGGGCCGGGTCGACGAGTACGGCGAGGGCTTCGACAAGTACGTCGCGCACCTGGTCGGGGTGCTGCCCAACCGCCTGGACGGGCTGAAGATCGTCATCGACGGGGCGCACGGTGCCGCGGCCCGGGTCTCGCCGGAGGCGTTCGCGCGGGCCGGTGCCGAGGTCGTCACCATCGGTACCGAGCCGGACGGGCTGAACATCAACGACGGCTGCGGCTCCACCCACCTCGACAAGCTGCGGGCCGCGGTCGTGGAGCACGGCGCCGACCTGGGTGTCGCGCACGACGGCGACGCCGACCGCTGCCTGGCGGTGGACCACACCGGCGCGGAGGTCGACGGCGACCAGATCCTCTCCGTGCTGGCGCTCGGCATGCGCGAGGCCGGCACGCTGCGCAAGAACACCGTCGTCGCGACCGTCATGTCCAACCTGGGCTTCAAGCTGGCCATGGAGGGCGCGGGCATCGAGCTGGTGCAGACCGCGGTCGGCGACCGGTACGTCCTGGAGGAGATGAAGGCCCACGGCTACGCGCTGGGCGGCGAGCAGTCCGGGCACGTCATCGTGCTGGACCACGCCACCACCGGCGACGGCACGCTGACCGGCCTGATGCTGGCGGCGCGGGTCGCGGCGACCGGGCGGCCGCTGGCCGAGCTGGCCGCCGCGATGGAGCGGCTGCCGCAGGTGCTGATCAACGTCCCCGACGTCGACAAGTCGCGGGTGGGCAGCTCCGCCGAGCTGGCCGCGGCGGTCGCCGAGGCGGAGCGGGAGCTGGGCGCCACCGGGCGGGTGCTGCTGCGGCCGTCCGGCACCGAGCCGCTGGTCCGGGTGATGGTCGAGGCGGCCGACGCCGAGCAGGCGCGGGCGGTGGCCCAGCGGCTCGCCGACGCGGTCAAGTCCGCGCTGGGGTAACGGAGTTCGTCCGGGCGGGGTCGCTCCCGTGCGGCGGTGCCACCGCCCCACGGGAGCGACCCCGCTGCCATGTCTACAGCTTCCGCAGCGACAGCCGCTGCACCTTGTGGTCCGGGCCCTTGCGCAGCACCAGGTTGGCGCGGCCGCGGGTGGGGGCCACGTTCTGCTCCAGGTTGGGCCGGTTGACGGTGCGCCACATCATGCGGGCGTAGTCCAGAGCCTCCTCCTCGGAGACCTGGGTGTACTTGCGGAAGTAAGAGGACGGCTTCTGGAAGGCGGTCGCGCGCAGCTTGCGGAAGCGGCCGAGGTACCACTGCTCGATGTCCTCGGTGCGGGCGTCCACGTAGACGGAGAAGTCGAAGAAGTCGGCGAGGCCCAGCCGGGTGCGGCCGTCCTTGCCGGGCAGGGCCGGCTGGAGGACGTTGAGGCCCTCGACGATGAGGATGTCGGGCCGGTGCACGGTGAGCCGCTCGCCGGGCACGATGTCGTAGATCAGGTGTGAGTAGACGGGCGCGGTGACCTCCGCCTTGCCGGACTTCACGTCGGCGACGAAGCGGGTCAGCGCCCGGCGGTCGAAGGATTCCGGGAAGCCCTTGCGGGACATCAGCCCGCGCCGGTGCAGTTCGGCGTTGGGGTGGAGGAAGCCGTCGGTGGTGACCAGCTCGACGCGCGGGTGCTCGGGCCAGCGGGCCAGCAGCGCCTGGAGCAGCCGGGCGGTGGTGGACTTGCCGACCGCGACGCTGCCGGCGACCCCTATGACGAACGGGGTGCCGGGCTGCGAGCCGTGGCCGTTGCCGGTGTCGTCCAGGAAGGTGTTGAGCGCGCCGCGCAGGTTGCTGGTGGCGCCGACGTAGAGGTTGAGCAGCCGGGAGAGCGGGAGGTAGACGTCGCGGACCTCGTCGAGGTCGATGACGTCGCCCAGGCCGCGGAGCCGTTCGACCTCCTCGGCGGTCAGCGGCAGCGGCGTCTTCTCCCGCAGGGCGCTCCATTCGGCACGCGTCAGGTCGACGTACGGCGAACTGTCGGAGCGGCGTCGTTGCTGCGGATCCGTCGTCAGAGGCACGGGCCCATTGTCCGCGGCGGGCCCGGGCGTTCCGCGGCGGGGTGGTGCCGGCGCCGCCCGGTGCGGCCGGACCTGCGCGTCTGTACCCGGTGGGCGGGCGCCCGGTACGGTCGGTGGCCGGGGGCGGCGGCAGGGGGCGCGCCGTGGAGCACACAGGGGGGTGGCGTGCGGGCACGCCTGAGGGAACTGCTGCGCGAGCGGGCCCGGGAGCGCCGGCTGCGGGCCGCGGGCGCGCGGGCCGCGGCGGACGGCTTCGCGGCGCGGGTGCACGCCGAGCTGGCCGAGGAGTTCCCGGACGAGGACCTCGGCGGGGACCTGGCAGGTCTGACGGAGTTCCTGGACCGCCACGAGCCGGGCCCCGACCCGGAGGCCGACGAGGAACTCCTCGAACGGGTCCGGGAGGCACGGGAGCGGATGGCCCGCGGAAGGTAGGGGAACAACCCTTAGGCTGCCCCCATGTGCGGAATCGTGGGATACGTGGGCGGGCAGAGCGCCCTTGAGGTGGTGCTGGCCGGGCTGAGGCGGCTGGAGTACCGGGGCTACGACTCGGCCGGGGTGGCGGTGCTGGCCGACGGCGGGCTGGCCGCGGCCAGGAAGGCCGGCAAGCTGGCCAATCTGGAGAAGGAGTTGGCCGACCGGCCGCTGCCCTCGGGCACGGTGGGCATCGGCCACACCCGGTGGGCGACGCACGGCGGGCCGACGGACGCCAACGCCCACCCGCATCTCGACAACGCCGGCCGGGTGTCCGTCGTCCACAACGGCATCATCGAGAACTTCGCCGCGCTGCGCGCCGAACTCACCGACCGCGGGCACGCGTTGACGTCCGAGACCGACACCGAGGTGGTCGCGCACCTGCTGGCCGAGGCGTACTCGTCGTGCGGGGAGCTGGCCGAGTCGATGCGGCTGGTGTGCCGGCGGCTGGAGGGGGCGTTCACCCTCGTCGCGGTGCACGCCGACGCGCCGGACGTGGTCGTCGGCGCGCGCCGCAACTCCCCGCTGGTGGTGGGCATCGGCGAGGACGAGGCGTTCCTGGCCTCGGACGTGGCGGCGTTCATCGCGTACACGAGGGAAGCCGTCGAGCTGGGCCAGGACCAGGTCGTGGAGCTGCGCCGGGACGGGGTGACGGTGACCGACTTCGACGGGGCGCCCGCGGAGGTCCGCGCGTACCACGTCGACTGGGACGCCTCGGCCGCCGAGAAGGGCGGCTACGACTACTTCATGCTCAAGGAGATCGCCGAGCAGCCGAAGGCGGTCGCGGACACCCTGCTGGGCCGGGTGGACGCGGCCGGGGTGCTCTCGCTGGACGAGGTGCGGATCCCGCCGGCGGTGCTGCGGGAGGTCACCAAGGTCGTCATCGTGGCGTGCGGCACCGCCTACCACGCCGGGATGATCGCCAAGTACGCCATCGAGCACTGGACGCGGATCCCCTGCGAGACCGAGCTGGCCAGCGAGTTCCGCTACCGCGACCCGATCCTGGACGACCGCACGCTGGTGATCGCCATCAGCCAGTCCGGCGAGACCATGGACACCCTGATGGCGCTGCGGCACGCCCGCGAGCAGGGCGCGAAGGTGCTCGCCATCTGCAACACCAACGGCTCGACGATTCCCCGCGAGTCGGACGCGGTGCTGTACACGCACGCCGGGCCGGAGGTCGCGGTGGCCTCCACCAAGGCGTTCCTGACCCAGCTGGTCGCGGTCTACCTCGTCGCGCTGTACCTGGGGCAGGTGCGGGGCACCAAGTGGGGCGACGAGATCCGGGACGTGGTGCGCGAACTCGCCGCCATCGGCACGCAGGTGCGGCAGGTCCTCGGCACCATGGAGCCGGTCCGCGAGCTGGCCCGCTCCCTCGCGGACAAGAACACCGTGCTGTTCCTGGGCCGCCACGTGGGGTACCCGGTGGCGCTGGAGGGCGCGCTCAAGCTCAAGGAACTGGCGTACATGCACGCCGAGGGGTTCGCCGCCGGCGAGTTGAAGCACGGCCCGATCGCGCTGATCGAGGAGGACCTCCCGGTCGTCGTGGTCGTCCCCTCGCCGCGCGGCCGGTCCGTCCTGCACGACAAGATCGTCTCCAACATCCAGGAGATCCGGGCCCGCGGCGCCCGCACCATCGTCATCGCCGAGGAGGGCGACGAGGCCGTGGTCCCGTATGCCGACCACCTCGTCCGGATCCCGCGGACGCCGGTGCTGCTCCAGCCGCTGGTGTCCTCGGTGCCGCTGCAGGTGTTCGCGTGCGAGCTGGCCACCGCCCGCGGCAACGAGGTCGACCAGCCGCGCAACCTCGCCAAGTCCGTGACGGTGGAGTGACCGGGTGATCATCGGGGTCGGGATCGACGTCGCGGAGATCGACCGGTTCGAGGCGGCGCTGCGGCGGACGCCGGAACTGGCGCACCGGCTGTTCATCGGGACGGAGTTGACACTGCCGAGCGGTGAGCGGCGCGGCATCGCCTCGCTGGCCGCCCGGTTCGCCGCCAAGGAGGCGGTGGCCAAGGCGCTGGGTGCGCCGGGCGGGCTGCACTGGACGGACGCCGAGGTGTACGTGGAGGACAGCGGCCGGCCGCGGCTGCGGGTGCGCGGCACGGTCGCGGCCCGCGCCGAGGAACTGGGCGTGCGGTCCTGGCATGTGTCGCTCAGTCATGACGCGGGGGTGGCCTCGGCGGTGGTGATCGCCGAGGGGTAGGGGCCTGCACGGGCAGAGACCTGATGTCACGTCAGTTGGCGTGCGAGGTGGGCGGGCGGGCGGGCCCGTGATGCTCCGCCCCGTCCCGCTCCGGTGTGAGACTGGCCGCATGAGGACTGCCTACAGCGTTCAGACCGTGCGGGCCGCCGAGCAGGAGCTGATGGCCCGTTTGCCCGAGGGGGCCCTGATGCAGCGGGCCGCGGCCGGACTGGCCGTCGCCTGCGCCGAGTTGCTGGGCCGGGTGTACGGCTCCCGGGTGGTGCTGCTGGTGGGCAGCGGCGACAACGGCGGGGACGCGCTGTACGCCGGCGCCCGGCTGGCCCGCCGCGGCGCCGGGGTGGCCGCCGTGCTGCTCGCGCCGGAACGGGCCCACGCCGGTGGCCTGGCGGCCCTGCGCGCGGCCGGCGGCCGGGTGTCGGCCGACCCGCCGCGCGACCTCGGCCGGGCGGATCTGGTGGTGGACGGCATCGTCGGCATCGGCGGCCGCGGCGGGCTGCGCCCGGAGGCCGCCCGGCTCGCCCGCGCGGCCCGGGAGGCGGCGACCGTGGTGGCGGTGGACCTGCCGAGCGGGGTGGACGCCGACACCGGCGAGGTCCCCGGGGACGCGGTCCGGGCGGACGCCACCGTCACGTTCGGCGCGTACAAGCCGGGCCTGCTGATCGACCCGGCGCGGGAACGGGCCGGCGCGCTGCGGCTGGTGGACATCGGCCTGCGCCCGCCGGCCGTCGCCGACGTGGAGGCGCTCCAGCACGCGGACGTGGCGGAGCTGCTGCCGCGGCCGGCCGCGGAGAGCGACAAGTACCGGCGGGGCGTGGTCGGGGTGGTCGCCGGGTCGGCGCGCTATCCGGGGGCGGCGGTGCTGGCGGTGGCCGGCGCGCTGCGCGGCGGCGCCGGGGCGGTGCGGTACGTGGGGCCGGCGGCCGACGCGGTGCTGGCGCGCTTCCCGGAGACGCTGGTGCACGCCGGGCCGCCGCGGAAGGCGGGCCGGGTCCAGGCGTGGGTCGTCGGGCCGGGCCTGGGCGACGAGTCGGCGGGGCTGGACGACGTACTGGCGGCGGACGTGCCGGTGCTGGTGGACGCGGACGGGCTGCGGTTCCTGACGCCCGATCGGGTGCGGCGGCGGACCGCCGGGACCCTGCTGACGCCGCACGCCGGGGAGGCGGCGGCGCTGCTGGGGCGGGGCCGTGAGGAGGTCGAGGCGGCGCGGCTGGAGTCCGTGCGGGAGCTGGCGGGGCGGTTCGGGGCGACGGTGCTGCTGAAGGGCTCGACGACGCTGGTGGCCGATCCGGACGCCGGGGTTCCGGTGCGGGTCAATCCCACCGGCACGGGCTGGCTCGCCACCGCCGGCAGCGGCGACGTGCTCTCCGGCCTGGCCGGGTCGCTGCTGGCCGCGGGCCTCGCGCCGCGCGACGCGGCCTCGGTGGGCGCCTATCTGCACGGCCTCGCGGGCCGCCACGCGTCCGCTCCGCACGGCGAGCCGATCGCCGCCTCGGAGGTCGCCGGCGCCCTGCGCGAGGCATGGGCGAACGTGCTGGCGTAGGGCGTGTCCGAGGGGTCCGCGCGGGCCGGCCGGCGGTGGCGGAATACGAACCGCGCCGCCACCACAACGCGGGAAGGCGGCCGCCGGAGCGCCTCGCCTGCGACACTGAGGGGGATGAACGAGACAGCGAAGCGAGCCCGTGCCGCCATCGACCTCGCCGCCGTGCGGTCGAACGTCCGCGCACTGCGCGACCTCGCCCCCGGGGCGCAGCTGATGGTGGTCGTCAAGTCCGACGCCTACGGCCACGGCGCGATCCGCTGCGCCCGCGCCGCCCGGGAGGCCGGCGCGCCCTGGCTGGGCACGGCGCTCCCCGAGGAGGCGCTGGCGCTGCGCGCGGCCGGGGACACCGGCCGGCTGCTGTGCTGGCTGTGGACGCCCGGCGGCCCCTGGGGCCGGGCGATCGAGCAGGACGTCGATGTCTCGGTGAGCGGCATGTGGGCGCTGCGGGAGGTCGCGGACGCCGCGCGGGCCTGCGGCCGCGCCGCCCGCGTCCAGCTCAAGATCGACACCGGGCTGGGCCGCAACGGCTGCCCGCCCGCGGACTGGACGGAGCTGACCGCCGCCGCCCGCGCCGCCGAGGCACAGGGTCTGCTGAAGGTCACCGGCGTCTGGTCGCACTTCGCCTGCGCCGACGAGCCCGGACACCCGTCGATCGCCGCCCAGCTGGCGGAGTTCCGCCGGGCGCTGGCGGTCGCCGAGGCGGCCGGGCTGCGCCCGGAGGTGCGCCACCTCGCCAACACCCCGGCGCTGCTCACCCTCCCCGAGTCCCACTTCGACCTCGTACGCAGCGGGATCGGGGTCTACGGCGTCTCGCCCAGCCCCGAGATCGGCACGCCGGAGGACTTCGGGCTGCGGCCGGTGATGACGCTGGCGGCGTCCCTGGCGTCGGTCAAGCGGGCGCCGGGCGGGCACGGCGTCTCGTACGGGCACCACTACACGACGCCGGGGGAGACGACGCTGGCGCTGGTCCCGCTGGGATACGCCGACGGCATCCCGCGGCACGCCTCCGGGACGGGCCCGGTGCTGGTCGCGGGGAAGTGGCGGACGGTCGCCGGGCGGGTGGCGATGGACCAGTTCGTCGTCGATCTGGGCGGCGATCACGCCGAGCCCGGCGACGAGGCGGTGCTGTTCGGGCCCGGCGACCGCGGCGAGCCGAGCGTGGAGGACTGGGCGCGGGCGGCCGGCACGATCGGGTACGAGATCGTCACGCGGATCGGCAAGCGGGTGCCGCGCGTCTATGTGGACAGCGAGGTGCCCGCCCAGGGCGGGGGCCGCAGCGAGGACGACACCGCGCTCACGGGGGGTCTGGCATGACGGATGGCACGGAGGCGGCGGCGCACGCCGTGGAGACGGCCGCGGAGGCGGCCGGGAACTGGGCCCGGGCGGGCCGCCAGGCGGGCATCGCCGGCCTGGCGATCGGCGTGGTCGCGGCGGGCGCCGCGGCCGGGGTGGCCATAGAGCGGCTGACGGTCGGCCGCGGGATGCGCCGCCGGGCCCGGCTGGCGCTGGACGCGTCCGGCCCCTACGGCACCCTGCGCGGCACCCCGGGCGCGGCGATCGCCGAGGACGGCACCGAGCTGTACTACGAGGTCGACGAGGTGGCGGACGGCCCGGCGCCCAAGGCCCCCAAGGGCGGCAGGACGGTCGTCAACGGCACCAAGGGCGGGCGCGCCGGCAAGCCGGCCCGGGCCGCCCAGGACGCCCGGAGCGGGCTGCACAGGCGCCTCCTGGCGGCCCTGGGGCGGCGCTCCCCGGCGCCCACGGTGGTCTTCAGCCACGGCTACTGCCTGAGCCAGGACTCCTGGCACTTCCAGCGCGCCGCGCTGCGCGGCACCCTGCGCACCGTCCACTGGGACCAGCGCAGCCACGGCCGCTCGGGCCGCGGCCACGCCCAGATCGACGGCACGGAACCGGTCACCATCGACCTGCTGGGCCGGGACCTGAAGGCGGTGCTGGACGCCGCGGTGCCCGAGGGCCCGATCGTGCTGGTCGGACACTCCATGGGCGGCATGACGGTGATGGCGCTGGCCGACCAGTTCCCCGAGTACGTCGCGGAGCGGGTGGTCGGCGTGGCGCTGATCGGGACGTCCGCGGGCCGGCTGAGCGAGGTCGGGTTCGGGCTGCCGTCGATGGGCTCCAAGGCGTTCCACTGGCTGGCGCCGGGGGTGCTCAAGGCACTGGGCCGGCAGAGCGAGATCGTCGAGCGCGGGCGGCGGGCCACGGCCGATCTCTTCGCGGGGCTGATCAAGCGCTACTCCTTCGGCACCCAGGACGTGGATCCGGCGATCGCGCGGTTCGGGGAGCGGCTGATCGAGGCCACGCCGATCGACGTGGTCGCCGAGTTCTTCCCGGCGTTCGCGGTGCACGACAAGACCGAGGCGCTGGTGGCGTACGACGCGGTGCCCGCGCTGGTGCTCGCCGGCGAGAAGGACCTGATCACCCCGGCCGAGCACAGCCGGACCATCGCCGAGGTGCTGCCCGACGCGGAGCTGGTGTGCGTCCCGGAGGCCGGGCACCTGGTGATGCTGGAGCGGCCCGAGCTGGTCAACGACCACCTGGTGGCGCTGGTGGAGCGGGTGGGCGCGGCGGCCCGCGGGTCGCGCGGCGCGCGGGCCTGAAGCCGGACCGGGGCGCCGCTCCCGGATCCGGGCGCCGCTCCCCGGCCCGGTGCAGGACCGCGGGCCCGTCCGCGCCGTACCATTTGCGGCATGAGCACCACTGGCGCCACCGCCCGCGTAACCGTCAAGTCCCCCGATCAGATGCAGGAGTTGGGCCGCCGCCTGGCGCCGCTGCTGCGCCCCGGCGACCTGGTGCTGCTCACCGGTGAGCTGGGCGCGGGCAAGACGACGCTCACCCGCGGCCTGGGCGAGGCCCTGGGCGTGCGGGGCGCCGTGACCTCGCCGACCTTCGTGATCGCCCGGGTGCACCCGTCGCTCACCGGCGGCCCGGCGCTGGTGCACGTCGACGCCTACCGCCTCGACGGCGGCCTGGACGAGATGGAGGACCTGGACCTCGACGTCTCGCTGCCGGAGTCGGTGGTGGTCGTCGAGTGGGGCGAGGGCAAGGTCGAGGAGCTGGCGGAGGACCGGCTGCATGTCGTCATCGGGCGGGCCGTGGGGGCGGACGCCCCCGGCGGACTGGGCGGGCACCCCGAGGAGGACGTGGACGACGTCCGCGAGGTGACGGTCACCGGGGTCGGTGCGCGCTGGGCGGACGCCGGGCTTCCGGAGCTGGAGATCTGCTGACGATCTGCTGACGAACGGGGCATATGGGCCCTTGTCGGGCCATCCGTCGCGGTAGTTTCCGACAGGCCGTCGGCAAGATGTTGCATCCGCGGGCCCGGGCGTGGTCACATGGGGTGCGAGAAGCCTGGTTAGGTGTGCCTAAGTAGAGCCTGACCGCTGTTGCTTGCCCAGGAGCCCGGGAGGCGTCCATGTCCCCCCACCAGCCCTCACCCCCGCCCGCACGGCGCGCGGGCGGCCCCGTCGCGGCGGCCGCGCGCGCCGAGGACGCGCGGAAGACCCCGCCGACGATGAACGAACTCCTCGCGGCCTGCGCCGCGGCCACCGCCGTCTCCACCCCGCCCGACACCGCGAAGGACGCCGCGAAGGACACCCGCGCGGAGAAACGGAACGGCGTGGTGGAGGAGAAGGCCGACAACGGCGACAACGGCGAGAACGGCGACGCGGAAAACCCCGGGGCGGCCGGGGCGCGCGGCGGCACCCGGCCCGAGGGCGGGCCGTCCACCCCGGGACGCGACGCCGCGTAACCCACAGGGACGAAGCGGCCGGGCCCGCGCGCGGGCTCAGCGCACCACGACGACCTTCACCCCGCGCACCGCGAAGTCCCACAGCGCCGCGCCGTCCTCGCGCGACTCCCGGATGCCGCCGGTCTTCTTCGCGTGCGCACCGCCCGGCGTCGGAGTGGAGCCGTCGACCGCCGCGCTGAAACCGACGACCACGCCGTCGACACCGGCGAACCGCACCACGTGCTCGATCGCCACCCCGTCCGAGCCGGTCACGCTCACCGACCGCGAGGTGACCGGATACGTCCCCGGCCGCGGGCTCACCGCGCTCGGCGCCACCGCGAACGTCCGCTGTGCCGCGCCGTCCGCGCCGACCAGCCAGACCCGCTTGGCGCCCAGCGCGTACACCACGCGCTTGCCGGTGCCCGACTGCGCCGGGACCGGGACCGTGGCCGGCGGCTTGTCCTGCTTGTCGTGCCCGCCGCCGGCGGCGGGCTTCTCGCCGGCCGACGGGGCGTCGCCCCGGACCGGGGTCAGCGGACCGGAGGCGGACGCGGACGCCTGGAAGCCGAGCACGCCGATCGCGACCAGGGCGGCCGCGGTGAGACCGGTGACGATCGTGCTGCTCTTAGCGGGCACCGCGGTGCCACCTTTCGGTACGACCCCGCCCGCGGGCGGGGAGGCTGGCTGTGCTGGACGGGGCCGACCGGAGCCGGCCGGGGACCGACGGTAGCACCGGAACGGGCACCGCCGGCCGCGCCGTAGTCTTTAAGGCGTGCTGCTGCTAGCTCTTGACACCGCCACCCCCGCCGTCACCGTCGCGCTCCACGACGGCTCCCGCACCCTCGCCGCCGCCGGCGAGGTGGACGCGCGCCGGCACGGCGAACTCCTGCTGCCCGCCGTCGACCGGGTGCTGGCCGAGGCCGGGCACAAGCTCGCCGAGGTCACCGACATCGTCGTCGGCGTGGGCCCCGGCCCGTACACCGGGCTGCGGGTGGGGCTGGTGACGGCCACCACCTTCGGGGCGGCGCTGGACGTGCCCGTCCACGGCCTGTGCTCGCTCGACGGCATCGCCTACGCCTCCGGGCTGACCGAACCCTTCGTCGTGGCCACCGACGCCCGCCGCAAGGAGGTCTACTGGGCCCGCTACGGCGACGCGCGGACCCGGCTGACCGAGCCCGCCGTCGACCGCCCCGCCGACCTCGCCGACGAGGTCGCCGGCGTCCCGGCCGTCGGCGCCGGCGCGCTGCTCTACGACACCGTCTTCACCGGCGTCCGCCGGGACGGCCCCGCGCACCAGTCGGCCGCCGCGCTGGCCGGCCTGGCCGCCGAGAAGCTCGCCGCCGGCGAGGAGCTCCTGCCGCCGCGGCCGCTGTACCTGCGCCGCCCCGACGCCCAGGTGCCGGCCAACTACAAGGTGGTCACCCCGAAGTGAGCGGGCCCGACGTGACCGGCCCGTCCCCGCACGTCGAGCTGCGGGAGATGCGCTGGTGGGACGTGGAGCCGGTGCTGGCGCTGGAGCGTGCCCTCTTCCCCGAGGACGCCTGGTCGCCCGGGATGTTCTGGTCCGAACTCGCGCACGCCCGCGGCCCGTTGGCCACCCGCCGCTACCTCGTCGCCGAGGCCGGCGGCAGGATCGTCGGCTACGGCGGGCTGGCCGCGATCGACGGCACCGGCGACATCCAGACCATCGCCACCGCCCGCGACCACTGGGGCACCGGCCTCGGCGCCCGGCTGCTGACCGCACTGCTCGCCGCCGCCGGCGACTTCGAATGCCACGAGGTGCTGCTGGAGGTGCGGGTCGACAACACCCGTGCACAGCGCCTCTACGAACGCTTCGGCTTCGAGCCGATCGGCTTCCGCCGCGGCTACTACCAGCCGGGCAACGTCGACGCGCTGGTGATGCGCCGCCCCTCCCAGACCTCCTCCGAAGCACCCTCCGTACAAGGAACGTGAACATGGCTGACTCCCGCGGCGGACCGCTCGTCCTCGGCATCGAGACCTCCTGCGACGAGACCGGTGTCGGCGTCGTCCGCGGCCACACCCTCCTCGCCGACGCGGTCGCCTCCAGCGTCGACGAGCACGCCCGCTTCGGCGGGGTGGTGCCCGAGGTGGCGTCCCGCGCCCACCTGGAGGCGATGGTCCCCACCATCCAGCGCGCCCTGAAGGACGCCGGCGTCACCGCCGCCGACCTGGACGGCATCGCGGTCACCGCCGGCCCCGGCCTGGCCGGCGCCCTGCTGGTGGGCGTCTCGGCCGCCAAGGCGTACGCCTACGCCCTCGGCAAGCCGCTCTACGGCGTCAACCACCTCGCCTCGCACATCTGCGTCGACCAGCTGGAACACGGCCCGCTGCCGGAACCGACGATGGCGCTGCTGGTCTCCGGCGGTCACTCCTCCCTCCTGCTGGCCCCCGACATCACCTCCGACGTCCGGCCGCTGGGCGCCACCATCGACGACGCGGCCGGCGAGGCGTTCGACAAGGTGGCGCGGGTGCTCAACCTCGGCTTCCCCGGCGGCCCCGTCATCGACCGGATCGCCCGCGACGGCGACCCCGAGGCGATCCGCTTCCCGCGCGGCCTGACCGGCCCCCGCGACGCCGCCTACGACTTCTCCTTCTCCGGCCTGAAGACCGCGGTGGCCCGCTGGATCGAGGCGAAGCGGGCGGCCGGCGAGGACGTCCCGGTCGCCGACGTCTCGGCGTCCTTCCAGGAGGCGGTCGTCGACGTCCTGACCCGCAAGGCCGTCCGGGCCTGCAAGGACAACGGCGTGGACCACCTGATGATCGGCGGCGGGGTGGCGGCCAACTCCCGGCTGCGGGCGATGGCCGAGCGCCGCTGCGAGGACGCCGGCATCCGGTTGCGGGTGCCGCGCCCCAAGCTGTGCACCGACAACGGCGCGATGGTCGCGGCCCTCGGCGCCGAGATGGTGGCCCGCAACCGCCCGGCGTCCGCCTGGGACCTCTCCGCCGACTCCTCGCTGCCGGTCACCGAGACCCACGTCCCGGACCCGGACGCGCACACCCACGGCCACGAGCACGACCACGACCACTTCCACGAGCTGAGCAAGGACAACCTGTACTCGTAGGGGCCCGGGGGAGGCCCCGCGCGACGCCTTATCCTGAGAGCCGGGGCGCGGGGAGCCGCCCCGCTCGCACACACGGGGACGACGGGGGATCGGCGCGATGGAATGGTGGTACCTCTTCATGCTGACCGGGCCGGCGCTCTATGCCGGATCCCGGATGCGGAGCGTGGTCCGCACGGCGCTGAAGACCCGGCACAAGCGCAAGCTGGCCCTCATCGAGGCGCGCCGGGAGGACCGCCTGGCCCTGGAGGCCGCCGACCGGACGCCTGCCCCGGTGTGCGGCTGCGAGCACCACCTCGCCAAGCACGACAAGCAGGGCAGGTGCCATGAGGCGGTGCGGACCGCCGTCGCCTGGGACGCGGACGACCGCCCCGTCCGTTACGAGGCCCGGCAGTGCGCCTGCCAGCAGTACGTGGGCCCGCAGCCGCTCTCCCAGGTCTACGCCGACGAACTGACCGACCTGGCCTGACCGACCTGGCCTGCCGGACCTGGCCTGAGCGGCCGTCAGGCGCGCTCCCCGGCCGGGTGCCCCAGCAGCATCGTCGGCGCCCCCGCGACCCGGGTGAGGAAGACCGTGCAGGAGTGCGGCCCGGCGAGCCGGAGCTTCTTCCGCAGCTCCTCCGGCTCCACCGCGGACCCACGCTTCTTGATCACCGCGACGCCCACCTCGCGCTCCCGCAGCAGCGCCCGCAGCTTCTTGACATTGAACGGCAGCACGTCGGTGACCGCGTAGGCGGTGGCATACGGCGTCGGCACCAGCCGGTCCGCCGTCACATAGGCGATCGTCGGGTCGATCAGCCGCCCGCCGACCTGCTCCGCGACGTCGGCGACCAGATGGGCGCGGATCACCGCGCCGTCGGGCTCGTAGAGCCAGTCGCCCACGGGACCCGGCTCGGGATCGGGGAGGCCGGCGCCGAGCAGGGAGTCGCCGGCCGGCAGCAGGGTGGCCCGGCGGGCGCCGCCCCGGCCCGTGCCGAACCACAGGACGGCCTCCTTCACGTCCCCCGCGTCGGAGATCCACTCCGTCTCGGCGTCCTCGGGCAGCGCCTCGTGCGGCACCCCCGGCGCGATCTTCAACGCCGCGTACGGTGCCGAACGGGCCGTCCCCACCGCCCAGGACAGCGGCGGCGCGTACGCCTCCGGATCGAAAATCCGGCCACCGCGTGCTTTGGTCCTCCGCGCCGGGTCCACGAACACCGCGTCGTAGCCGGCGGTGTCGACCTCCGTGACGTCCGCGCACCGCACCTCGATCAGCTCCGCCAGGCCCAGCGCCTCGGCGTTCGCCCGGGCCGCCGCGCAGGCCAGCGGATCGCGGTCCACGGCCAGCACCCGGATACCGGCCCGGGCCAGCGCCAGCGCGTCGCCGCCGATCCCGCAGCACAGGTCGGCCAGGGTCCGCACGCCGAGCGTGGCGAGCCGGCCGGCGCGGTGGGCGGCGACCGTGGCGCGGGTGGACTGCTCGACGCCGTTGGGGGTGAAGTACATCCGCGCGGCGTCCGCGCCGAACTTCGCGGCCGCCCGCTGCCGCAGCCGGGCCTGCCCGAGCGCCGCGGAGACCAGCGGCGCGGGGTGGTCGCGGCGCAGCCGGGTGGCGGCCGCCAGCTCGTCCGCCGGGTCGTGGTCCCGCAGGACGGCCAGCAGTTCCTGCCCCTCGGGGGCGAGCAGCGCGGAGAAGGTGTCGAGGTCGGTCACCCGCACCATTGTGGGCCAGCGGCCGGACCGGTCCGCGGACGGTCCCGCGGGCCGGTCGCGCCGCCCGCGGTCAGGCCCCGGACGCCGGCCCGCCGACCCGCGGCACCCGCTGCGTCGCGTCCGCGTCCGGCCGCGGCGCGGTCGGCCGGACCGGCTCCCGCCGCTGCTGGGCGCTGTCGCTGATCCGCAGCAGCACCGCCACCATCACCCAGTTCGCGACCAGCGACGAACCGCCCTTGGCGAGGAACGGCAGCGCCTTGCCGGTCAGCGGGATCAGGCCGGTGACGCCACCGGTGACGACGAAGACCTGGAGCAGCAGCGCCCCGGCGAGCCCGACCGCCACCAGCTTGCCGAACGGGTCGCGGGCGGTCAGCCCCACCCGCAGCCCGCGCTGGGCCAGCAGTGCGTAGAGCAGCAGGATGGCCATCACCCCGGCCAGGCCCAGCTCCTCGCCGACGGTGGTGAGGATGAAGTCGCTGTTGCCGGCGAAGCCGATCAGCTCGGGATGGCCCTGGCCGAGCCCGGAGCCGCCTATCCCGCCGCTGCCGAAGCTGAACAGCGCCTGGCCGAGCTGGTCGGACATGCCTTGTGCGCGGCCCTGCTCGGTGAAGGCCCGCATGGGGTCGAGCCAGGCGGTGACCCGGCCGTGGACATGCGGTTCGAGCGAGCCGACGACCCCCGCGCCGACAACGGCCATCAGCAGACCGCAGACCACCCAACTCGTCCGCTCGGTCGCCATGTAGAGCATGATCACGAAGGCGCCGAAGAAGATCAGCGAGGTGCCCAGGTCGCGCTCGAAGATCAGCACCAGCAGGCTGATCACCCAGATCGTGAAGATCGGCCCGAGCTGCCGGCCCGGCGGCAGCTGCATCCCCATCACCCGGCGCCCGGTCAGCGCCAGCGCGTCGCGGTTGACGGTCAGATAGCCCGCGAAGAACACCACGATCATGATCTTCACGAACTCGCCGGGCTGCAGCGACAGCGGCCCGAGCAGGATCCAGCGCTTGGCACCGAACTGGTCCGCTCCGAAGAACGCCGGCGCCATCAGCAGCACCAGCGCGACCGCCATCGTCAGGTAGATGTAGCGCTGCAGCAGCCGGTGGTTGCGCAGCACCATCAGGATCACGATGCAGACCGCGACCCCGATGACCGTCCACACCAGCTGCCCGGTCGCCGCCTGGGCGATCTTCAGCCGGGGTTTCTCCGCGTAGGTGATGTCCAGCCGGTGCAGCAGCACCAGCCCGATCCCGGTCAGCAGCGTCGCCAGCGGCAGGATCAGCGGATCGGCGCGCGGCGCGAACCGCCGGACGACCAGGTGCGGTACCAGCGCGATGAAGAAGACGCTCAGCGCGAAGCCGGCCAGCCCGCCCGGGAGCCGCCCGTTCATCGACAGCTCGGTGTAGGCGTAGCCGAAGACGGTGATCAGCACGACGAAGCCGAGCAGCCATGCCTCGGTGCGCCGGCGGTTCGGGGCATGGGCCAGCGCGGTGAACGTCATGGTGCGTTCGGCGTCGCTCTCCGGTCCCCCCGAATCCAGGGGGGCGCTGGTCAGTCCACGCACGGTTCCTCCGCCATCGATGGTCAGGGCCGCGGGGCGGCCGGGTCGCGGCCCGGTGGTCAGCGGTCCCTGGGACTAGACGGGGGCGGCCGCGGGCACGGTTGCCGCCGGGCGGGAGGTGTGTCGGAATCCACGCCCGGCCACCGGCAGCAGACACGGTACGCGTCTCCGGTGGCCGGGGCCCCGGCCACCGGACTCCCGCCCGCCCTCCGGGCGAACACCGGCCGCCCCGAGCGACAGGCCCTAGCACTCCGCTTGACCGAGTGCTAACCGCGTCATAGTCTCAGCGTTGGCACTCTCCGTTGGGGAGTGCCAACACAGCGACGGGCAGGTCCGGCACCCGCGACGACGGATCGACCTGGTCGCCACCTCAGACAGTTAACCCCGTGAGATCTCCGAAGGGGGAGGTCGGATCGTGACGACCGCCAGCTCCAAGGTTGCCATCAAGCCGCTCGAGGACCGCATCGTGGTCCAGCCGCTCGACGCCGAGCAGACCACGGCCTCGGGCCTGGTCATCCCGGACACCGCGAAGGAGAAGCCCCAGGAGGGCGTCGTCCTGGCGACCGGTCCGGGCCGCTTCGAGGACGGCAAGCGCGTCGAGCTCGACGTCAAGGTCGGCGACGTCGTGCTCTACAGCAAGTACGGCGGCACCGAGGTGAAGTACAGCGGCGAGGAGTACCTCGTCCTCTCGGCTCGCGACGTGCTCGCGATCGTCGAGAAGTAAGTCACCCGGATTTGCCCTGATCTGCGCCCCTGGTTCCCGCGTTCTCACCGACCGGGGCAGGGGCGCAGTTCGTATGAGCGAGATGAGCGATAGCGGTCACGGCGGCGAGGCCGACGATCGCAACGAGAGGACTTGAAGCAACTCATGGCGAAGATCCTGAAGTTCGACGAGGACGCCCGTCGCGCCCTTGAGCGCGGCGTCAACAAGCTGGCCGACACCGTCAAGGTCACCATCGGCCCCAAGGGCCGCAACGTCGTCATCGACAAGAAGTTCGGCGCCCCGACCATCACCAACGACGGCGTCACCATCGCCCGCGAGGTCGAGGTCGAGGACCCGTACGAGAACCTCGGCGCCCAGCTCGTCAAGGAGGTGGCGACCAAGACCAACGACATCGCGGGTGACGGCACCACCACCGCCACCGTGCTGGCCCAGGCGCTGGTCCGCGAGGGTCTGCGCAACGTCGCCGCGGGTGCTTCCCCGGCCGCCCTGAAGAAGGGCATCGACGCCGCCGTCAAGGCCGTCTCCGACGACCTGCTGGCGACCGCCCGTCCGATCGACGACAAGGCCGACATCGCCGCCGTCGCCGCGCTGTCCGCCCAGGACCCGCAGGTCGGCGAGCTCATCGCCGAGGCGATGGACAAGGTCGGCAAGGACGGTGTGATCACCGTCGAGGAGTCCAACACCTTCGGCCTGGAGCTGGACTTCACCGAGGGCATGGCCTTCGACAAGGGCTACCTCTCGCCCTACATGGTCACCGACCAGGAGCGCATGGAGGCCGTCCTCGACGACCCCTACATCCTGATCCACCAGGGCAAGATCTCCTCCATCCAGGACCTCCTGCCGCTGCTTGAGAAGATCATCCAGGCGAACGCCTCCAAGCCGCTGCTGATCATCGCCGAGGACGTCGAGGGCGAGGCCCTGTCGACCCTCGTCGTCAACAAGATCCGCGGCACCTTCAACGCGGTGGCCGTCAAGGCCCCCGGCTTCGGCGACCGCCGCAAGGCGATGCTCGGCGACATGGCCACCCTCACCGGCGCCACCGTCGTCGCCGAGGAAGTCGGCCTCAAGCTCGACCAGGTCGGCCTGGACGTGCTCGGCACCGCCCGCCGCGTGACCATCACCAAGGACGACACCACGATCGTGGACGGCGGCGGCAACGCCGAGGACGTCCAGGGCCGCGTCGCCCAGATCAAGTCCGAGATCGAGACCACCGACTCCGACTGGGACCGCGAGAAGCTTCAGGAGCGCCTGGCCAAGCTCGCCGGCGGCGTCTGCGTGATCCGCGTCGGCGCGGCCACCGAGGTCGAGCTCAAGGAGAAGAAGCACCGCCTGGAGGACGCCATCTCCGCGACCCGCGCCGCGGTCGAGGAGGGCATCGTCTCCGGTGGTGGCTCCGCCCTCGTCCACGCCGTCAAGGTGCTGGACGGCAACCTCGGCAAGGACGGCGACGAGGCCACCGGTGTCGCCGTGGTCCGCCGCGCCGCCGTCGAGCCGCTGCGCTGGATCGCCGAGAACGCCGGCCTGGAGGGCTACGTGATCACCGCCAAGGTGGCCGAGCTCGACAAGGGCAACGGCTTCAACGCCGCCACCGGCGAGTACGGCGACCTGGTCAAGGCCGGCGTCATCGACCCGGTCAAGGTCACCCGCTCCGCCCTGGAGAACGCCGCCTCCATCGCCTCCCTCCTGCTCACGACCGAGACCCTGGTCGTCGAGAAGAAGGAAGAGGAGGAGCCCGCCGCGGCCGGCCACGGTCACGGCCACGCGCACTGACCCGCGCTTCCCGCCGGCCGCACCCGCGCCGGCACCCGACGAGGCCCGGCCCGCTCCCCAGCGAGCCGGGCCTCGCCCGTTCCTGACGCCCGGCTCCGGCCGTTCCCGACGTCCTGCTCCGGACCGTTCCTGAGCCTCGTTCGTTCCTGAGCCTTGCCCGTTCACGAGGCTCGTTCCCGGGCCTCTCCCTGACGGGACATCAGATTTTGACGGAGCGTCAGGCGTTCCTCGCGCCCCTCATGCCCCTCATACCCCTCGCCTTTCCTGGTGTCCCGTCAGTCGGAGTGCTCAGCCCCTCCCCGTCAGTCGGAGTGCCCCAGCCCTTCCCGGTCAGGCCGAGTGCCCCAGCTCCTCCCGCCGCACCGGATCCGCGAACGGCAGCCCCCGCGCGTACCGCTCCAGCTCGTCGAGCGCATGGTCGGCCATCCGGTGCAGCTCGGTCCCCATCGACCCGGCGACATGTGGGGTGAGCAGCACGTTCGGCAGCTCGTACAGCGGCGAGTCCGCGGCCGGGAGCGCGGGCTCGGTGACGTCGAGCACCGCGGAGAGCCGCCCGCTGCACAACTCGGCGACCAGCGCCGCCTCGTCCACCAGCGAACCGCGGGAGGTGTTGACCAGCGTCGCCCCGTCCGGCATCAGCGCCAGCTCGCGCCCGCCGATCAGATGCCGGGTGGCCGGCACCTCCGGCGCGTGCACGCTGACGACGTCGCTCCCCGCGCACAGCTCCGCCAGCGGAACCCGCTCCACGCCCAGCCGCCCCGCCTCCTCCTCGTCCACATACGGGTCGTACAGCAGCACCCGTGGTCCGAACGGGCGCAGCAGTTCGACGACCCGCCGGCCGATCCGGGAGGCCCCGACGATGCCGACGGTGCGGCCGTGGTTGCCGGCGCCGTCCAGCTCGCGCAGCCAGTCGTGCGGCGCGCGCAGGGTGCGGTAGCGGTGGGCGGCGTGCAGCACGCGCTTGTTGGCGAAGAGGATCGCGGCCAGGGTGTACTCCGCGACCGGCAGCGCGTTGGCCCCGGCGGCCGAGCTGACCGCGATGCCCCGTGCCCAGCAGGCGTCGGTGACATGGTCCTTGACGGACCCGGCCGCGTGCACGACGGCCCGCAGTCGCGGCGCCGCGGCCAGCACCTCTGCCGTCAGTGCCGGTGCGCCCCAGCAGGTGAACAGCACCTCCGCCTCGGCGAGCGCGGCGGCCACCCCGGGCCCCGGCGCGTCCCATCGGTGCGCGACGACCCGAGGGTCCGTCCGGGCCAGGCTCTCCAGCCGCTCCCGCTGCGGCTGCCCGAGCAACCGCTCGGCGATCCCCGGGCCCATGGCCAGGAGCACTGCTGGGTGTAGACGCGACTGCGCTGGTTGGTGCATTACTCGACCCCCTTCTCCCGCTGTGAGCCTCGCTGCCTGTGCGCCGCCGCCTCCTCTTGTTTCGGCAACGAATTACGGTGCGTGAGGAGTTCCCTACTCCGTTACTGATTGTAGTCGAGTTGTGGTCGAGTGTGTGCGGCGGTGGGTGGTGTTGCGGATGGCCGAGACGGCCCGGTGGCCGAGACGGCCTGGCGGCCGGGCGGGCCCGGCGGGGGACGCCGCCAGGCCGGGGGGAAGGGCCAACCCACCGCCACCGCAACGCGGCAAGTCCCAGGCCCCCCGCTACGGTTCCGGTATGACGACTGCACTGATCACAGGAGCAACCGCCGGCATCGGCGCCGCGTTCGCCCGTCGGCTCGCGGGCGACGGCCACAGCGTGGTGCTGGTCGCCCGCGACGAGAAGCGTCTCCGGGCGCAGGCCACCGAACTGCACGACCGCCACGGGATCGAGGCGGAGGTGCTGAGCGCCGACCTGGCGACCGATGAGGGGATCGCCGCCGTCGAGGCGCGTCTCACGGACACCAGGCGCCCGGTGGACCTGCTGGTCAACAACGCCGGCTTCGGCAACAAGGGCGAGTACCTAGAGGTCCCGATGGCTGACGAACTGGCGATGCTCAAGGTGCACTGCGAGGCGGTGCTGCGGCTGACCACGGCCGGGGTGCGCGGGATGCGCGAGCGCCGGCGCGGCGCGGTGGTCAACGTGGCGTCGGTCGCGGCGTTCGTCCCGCGCGGCACCTACGGCGCGAGCAAGGCGTGGGTCGTGCAGTTCACCCAGGGCGCCGCCCGCGACCTGGCCGGCAGCGGGGTGCGGCTGATGGCGCTGTGCCCCGGCTTCGTACGGACCGAGTTCCACCAGCGGGCCGGGATGGGCACCGACAACATCCCGGGCTGGATGTGGCTGGACGCGGACAATCTCGTGGACGCCGCCATGAAGGATCTGGCCCGCGGCAAGTCCCTGTCCATCCCGGACCCGCGCTACAAGGCCCTGATGGGCGCCGTGAAGCTGGCGCCGCGCGGGCTGCTCGGCGGCCTCACCTCGCGCACGGGTCGGAAGTACGGCCCCAGGTAGCGTCTGCTGCGGCCAAGTGTGGCCGACTGCCACTGGTCAGCTGCGGCCAGCTGGGCCGACTGCGGTTGGTCGCAACCAACTGCGGCCCGGGGGCGGCGAGTTGGGGAGACTTGGGGCAGGGTCAGGCACCACCCTCCGCTGCCCGCCGCCTCGCGCGTACACCGTCCTGCCCCCGCCCCGCCGCGTCAGCTCGCCGCCCGCTGCGCATACTTGGCCGCCGTCGCCCGGGCCTCCTGGGGCAGTGCCTCGCCCGCCTCCAGCAGGCGCGGCAGCAGTTCGCGGCGGGTGGTCAGGGCGCGGAACATCAGCCCGATGGTCACGTCGTGGTCCGGCCGGTGCTCGACCCGTACGGTGTCGCCGGCCCGGATCTCGCCGGCTTCCAGTACCCGCAGATACGCGCCGGGCACTGCCGCCTCGGTGAACCGCTTGATCCAGCCGTGCTCGTCCAGCCAGCCCTGGAACGTCCGGCAGGGGATCCGCGGCGAGGTGACCTCCAGCAGTACCTCCGGGCCGACCCGCCAGCGCTCGCCGACCCGGGCGTCGGTGACGTCCAGGCCGGCGGTGGTGAGGTTCTCGCCGAAGACGCCGTTGGCCAGTTCGCGGTTCAGTTCCCGCTGCCAGTCGTCCAGGTCCTCGCGCGCGTAGGCGTAGACGGCCTGGTCGTCGCCGCCGTGGTGACGCAGGTCCACCACCGTGTCGCCCGCGAGGCCGCTGCCGGCCGTGCCTTTGGGGCCCGGGGCGGCCACCGCGACGGGGCCGTTCACGGGCCGTTTGTCGATGCCCGTTCCGCGCTCTGCGGAGGTGTGGGCAGAGGGGGTGGCCCGCCCGATGTTCACGGTCAGTAGCTTCGCTTCCATGAGCGCACGCTAGGCCATAGGTCATAGGCCAAAGGTCAAAAGCCGGCACGCTGTTTTTCGCGACCTGCCCAAGAATCGCTTATAGTCAAAGGGTGATCGAAGCCCGTCATCTCCGCGTGCTGCGCGCCGTCGCCCGGACCGGCTCCTTCTCCGCCGCGGCGCGGGAGCTCGGCTGCACCCAGCCCGCGGTCAGTCAGCAGATGAAGGCCCTGGAGCAGTCCGCCGGGACCCCGCTTCTGGTGCGCGCCGGCCGCGAGATGCGGCTGACGCAGGCCGGCGAGGCACTGGTCCGGCACGCGGCCGGCATCCTGGCCGGGCTCACCGCCGCCGAGGACGAGGTCGCGGCCATCGCGGGGCTGCGCGCGGGGCGGGTGCGGCTGGTGTCGTTCCCGTCGGGCAGCTCGACGCTGGTGCCGACGGCGCTGGCCAGGATGCGGGCCGCCCATCCCGGCGTCCGGGTGTCGCTGGACGAGGCCGAGCCGCCGCGCTCGATCGACCTGCTGCGCAACGGCGAGTGCGAGATCGCGCTGGCCTTCCGTTATCCGGAGGTGCGCGGCGCGGACCCGTCGGCCGGGGCGGAGTGGGAGGACCTGGTGGTCCGGCCGGTGCTGGCGGACCGGCTGGTCGGCCTGGTGCCGGAGGGGCACCGGCTGGCGCGGGCCGGCACCGCGTGCTTCGCGGACCTGGCCGACGAGCCGTGGATCGCGGGCTGCCCGCGGTGCCGCACCCATCTCGTCGAGGTCTGTGAACGCGCCGGCTTCACCCCGCGGATCGACTTCGCGACGGACGACTATCCGGCGGTGATCGGCCTGGTCGGCGCCGGCCTGGGCGTCGCGGCGCTGCCCCAGCTGACCCTGGAGTCGGTACGGCCCAAGGGTGCGGCGACGGTGCGGATGGAGCCCGCCGTACACCGTGAGATCGTCGCGCTCACCCTGCCGGATCTGGCGCATGTGCCGGCGGTCGGCGCGATGCTCGACCAGCTCGCGGACGCCGCGGGCCGCTGACCGCCGCCGGCCCCGGAGGGGCGGGGCCGCGACGGGGTACGGGCCGCGGGCCGTGCGGATCTTGAGGTGGTGGGGCGGGTGGTGACGCGCGCATCATCGGTCGCCGCTCCGTCCCGATGACTGCAGAAGTCCGCCCCGATAACTGCAGGAACGTTTCTGCGAACGATGGTCAGGGTGGTCGGTCAGGCGCCCGGCATGGTCGCGTGCCCGGGCAGGGAACTCGCCGGGACCATCCGGTGGCGGGCCCGTCCCATGAGTTCCTCGCGTTCGTCCTCGGTGAGGCCGCCCCACACGCCGTAGGGCTCGCGGACGGCCAGAGCGTGCGCCGCGCACTGGGCCCGCACCGGGCAGCGCATGCAGACCTCCTTCGCCGATGCCTCCCGCGCGCTGCGGGCCGCGCCTCGCTCGCCCTCGGGGTGGAAGAAGAGCGAGCTGTCCACGCCGCGGCAGGCGGCGAGCAACTGCCAGTCCCAGAGGTCTGCGTTCGGGCCCGGGAGGCGGGAGAAATCTGCCATTGCTTGTCCCCTCGGAAGCGATGCGTTTCGGGCTCGGTCTTCACGACGTTACATCTACTGTCTAAGTAGATGTAAATATGACTCATTGCGAATCTAGCCGCAGTCAACGCGAAAATGGAAGAAACAGAGCCAAATAGGGCATAGGGTGCACGCGCGGATGCCGGCTGCTCAGCAAGACGTTTGCGTATCCGGCTCCTCACGGAGCGTGCTGAACTCGGTCGCCGAAGCCGTAACTCTTTCGAGTGACCGTCGTTGAGTGTGCGGAGGCGGTTGGCAGAGGTAGCCCTCGGGCAGGTGTCCGAGCGGTTCGTCGATCGCCCAGGTGACGATACGTACCAGCCTGGAGGCTCAAGGTGACGCGCATCAGCTGCGGAGGGCGGTCATGACTTCCGTCCTCGTCTGCGACGACTCCCCGCTTGCCCGAGAGGCGCTCCGACGGGCGGTTGCAACCGTGCCCGGCGTCGAGCGCGTGACCACCGCGGCCAATGGCGAGGAGGTCCTCCGCCGCTGGGGGGCCGACCGCTCGGACCTGATTCTGATGGACGTACGGATGCCCGGCCTCGGCGGTGTCGAGACCGTGCGCCGGCTGCTGTCCGCCGACCCCGGTGCCCGGATCATCATGCTGACGGTGGCCGAGGATCTGGACGGGGTGGCGCTCGCGGTCGCCGCCGGCGCCCGCGGCTATCTGCACAAGGACGCCTCGCGTGCCGAGCTGCGCGCGACGGTGACCCAGGCCCTGGCCGACCCGACGTGGCGGCTCGCCCCGCGCCGGCTGCGGTCCGCCGAGATGGGTGCCGCCCCGACCCTCACCGCCCGGGAGATCCAGGTGCTGGAGGGCATGAGCCACGGCCGCTCCAACGCCGAGATCGGACGTGAGCTGTTCCTCTCCGAGGACACGGTCAAGACGCACGCGCGACGGCTGTTCAAGAAACTCGGCGCCTCCGACCGTGCGCACGCGGTGGCGCTCGGCTTCCGCTGGGGTCTGGTCCGCTGAACCCTTGTGACGTGCAGCGATGCGGGGGAGTGAAGATCCCCGCCCGCCCTCTGGCGGGCGGGGCGGCATGAGGCCCCGCACGCCGCCCGGTGCCACGGCGGCCCGATTCGCCGCGCGGTGCCGCATGCTTGAGGCATGGAGTTCCTCGGGGACGGGCCGGTCGGGCACGAGGGGAGGGCGCAGGAAATGACAGCCGGCGCACCTGCCGCGCACAACGCTTCAGCGCACAAGCGTGGACCTGATGCCGCGGATCGTTCGGCGTCAGGGCACCATGGACCGATGCGCGATGACGGGAAGCAGGAGATCGGCGCTCTCGTCGCACGTGCCGTCGAGGGGGACCGGCAGGCCACCCACGACCTGTTGGCGCACGTCCACCCTCTCGCCCTGCGCTACTGCCGTACCCGGCTCTCCCGGCTGCCCGGCGATGCCCGGCACTTCGTCGAGGACCTCGCGCAGGAGGTCTGTGTGGCGGTGCTGTGTGCGCTGCCCCGTTACCGCGACACCGGGAAGCCCTTCGAGGCGTTCGTCTTCGCCATCGCCGGTCACAAGGTCGCCGATCTCCAGCGGGCCGCGATGCGGCATCCGGGCAGCACGGCCGTGCCGTCGGACGAGATGCCCGAGCAGCCGGACGACTCGCTGGGGCCCGAGGAGCGGGCGCTGCTGAGCAGCGACGCCGAGTGGGCCAAGAAGCTGCTGGCCAATCTGCCGGAGAACCAGCGGGAGCTGGTTCTGCTGCGGGTGGCGGTGGGGCTGACGGCCGAGGAGACGGGGCAGATGCTGGGAATGTCGCCGGGTGCGGTGCGGGTCGCCCAGCACCGGGCGCTGAGCAGGCTGCGGGCGCTCGCCGAGCAGTAGCCCGCCGGCAGTTCGCGATGCGCGCGGGCGTTCCGATGTGCCGCCGTCCCGTAGGCCCGTTGGCCCGTCCCGCAGGCCCGTCCGCGGCGGGAAGTCGCCGTAGGAACGTACGAGTGATGAGGCCCTCATTGCTCGTGGGTTGGGACACTCTACGAGGCCGTTAGCATGGGAGTCCGCGCTGAGGCAAGAGCATTGGGGAAGGTGTCATGAGTGACAACGTCGAGGGTATGCCCGCCAAATTCGCCATGCTCGGGCTGACATACGACGATGTGCTGCTGCTGCCCGGCGCGTCCGAGGTGCTGCCCAACGCCGTGAACACCGCGTCCCGTGTCTCGCGGAACGTCCGGGTGAACATCCCGCTGCTCTCGGCCGCCATGGACAAGGTCACCGAGGCGCGGATGGCGATCGCCATGGCGCGTCAGGGCGGTGCGGGCGTGCTGCACCGCAATCTGTCGATCGAGGACCAGGCCAACCAGGTCGACCTGGTCAAGCGTTCCGAGTCCGGGATGGTCACCGACCCGATCACGGTCCGGCCGGACGCGCCGCTGGCGGAGGCGGACGCGCTGTGCGCCAAGTTCCGGATCAGCGGGGTGCCGGTCACCGACGGCGCGGGCAAGCTGCTGGGCATCGTGACCAACCGCGACATGGCCTTCGAGATGGACCGCAGCCGCCAGGTCCGCGAGGTCATGACGCCGATGCCGCTGGTCACCGGCAAGGTCGGCATCTCGGGCGAGGACGCCATCGAGCTGCTGCGCCGCCACAAGATCGAGAAGCTGCCGCTGGTCGACGACGCGGGCGTGCTCAAGGGTCTGATCACCGTCAAGGACTTCGTCAAGGCGGAGAAGTACCCGAACGCCGCCAAGGACGCCGAGGGCCGGCTGATCGTCGGCGCCGCGGTGGGCGTCGGCGACTCCGCGTACGACCGGGCGCAGGCGCTGGTCGAGGCCGGTGCGGACTTCCTGGTCGTGGACAGCGCGCACGGCCACAGCCGCGGCATCCTCGACATGATCGCCAAGATCAAGTCCAACATCGGCGTGGACGTCGTCGGCGGCAACGTCGCGACCCGGGACGGCGCCCAGGCGCTGATCGACGCCGGCGTGGACGGGGTGAAGGTCGGCGTGGGCCCCGGCTCGATCTGCACCACGCGGGTGGTCGCCGGCATCGGTGTCCCGCAGGTCACCGCGATCTACGAGGCCGCGCAGGCGTGCCACGCGGCGGACGTGCCGCTGATCGGCGACGGCGGTCTGCAGTACTCCGGCGACATCGCCAAGGCGATCGCGGCCGGTGCGGACACCGTGATGCTGGGCTCGCTGCTGGCCGGCTGCGAGGAGTCGCCGGGCGAGATGGTCTTCGTCAACGGCAAGCAGTTCAAGTCGTACCGCGGCATGGGTTCGCTGGGCGCGATGCAGTCGCGCGGCCAGGCGCAGTCGTTCTCGAAGGACCGCTACTTCCAGGACAACGTCCTCTCCGAGGACAAGCTGGTGCCGGAGGGCATCGAGGGCCAGGTGCCCTACCGCGGCCCGCTGGCGTCGGTCGCGCACCAGCTCGTCGGCGGTCTGCGCGCCTCCATGGGGTACGTCGGCTCGGCCGACATTCCCGAGCTCAAGGAGAAGGGCCGGTTCGTGCGGATCACCGCGGCGGGCCTGAAGGAGAGCCACCCGCACGACGTCCAGATGGTCACCGAGGCGCCCAACTACGCGCGGAGCTGACGGCCTCGCCGAGGTCCGCTTCGCCGAGTGGCGGCCGGATGCGCCCCCAGTCTTCCCCGTCGGGGATACTGGGGGCGTATCCGTAGGAAGGCAGAACCAGTGACTGAGATCGAGATCGGGCGCGGCAAGCGCGGCCGCCGGGCATACGCGTTCGACGACATCGCCGTGGTACCCAGTCGGCGCACTCGCGACCCGAAGGAGGTCTCGATCGCCTGGCAGATCGACGCCTACCGCTTCGAGCTGCCGTTCCTGGCGGCCCCGATGGACTCGGTGGTCTCGCCGCAGACCGCGATCCGCATCGGTGAGCTGGGCGGCCTCGGGGTGCTGAACCTCGAAGGGCTGTGGACCCGCTACGAGGACCCGGAGCCGCTGCTGGCGGAGATCGCGGAGCTGGACGGTTCCGCCGCGACCCGGCGCCTCCAGGAGATCTACGCCGCGCCGATCAAGGAGGAGCTGATCGGGCAGCGGATCAAGGAGGTGCGGGACGCCGGTGTGGTCACCGCCGCCGCGCTCTCCCCGCAGCGCACCGCGCAGTTCTCCAAGGCGGTCGTGGACGCCGGCGTGGACATCTTCGTGATCCGCGGGACGACGGTGTCGGCGGAGCACGTCTCGTCCGCCGCGGAGCCGCTGAACCTCAAGCAGTTCATCTACGAGCTGGACGTGCCGGTGATCGTCGGCGGCTGCGCGACGTACACCGCGGCGCTGCACCTGATGCGGACCGGCGCGGCGGGCGTGCTGGTGGGCTTCGGCGGTGGCGCCGCGCACACCACCCGCAACGTGCTGGGCATCCAGGTCCCGATGGCGACCGCGGTGGCCGATGTGGCCGCGGCCCGCCGGGACTACATGGACGAGTCCGGCGGCCGATATGTGCACGTCATCGCGGACGGCGGGGTCGGGTACTCCGGCGACCTGCCGAAGGCGATCGCCTGCGGGGCGGACGCGGTGATGATGGGTTCGCCGCTGGCGCGGGCGACGGACGCGCCGGGCCGCGGCCACCACTGGGGCATGGAGGCGGTCCACGAGGACGTCCCGCGCGGCAAGCGGGTCGACCTCGGTGCGGTCGGCACGACCGAGGAGATCCTCTGCGGTCCGTCGACGACGCCGGACGGGACGATGAACTTCTTCGGGGCGCTGCGGCGGGCGATGGCCACGACCGGGTACTCGGAGTTGAAGGAGTTCCAGCGGGTTGAGGTCACGGTCGCGCCGGGGCGGTAAGCCTAGGACCTACGAAGGGCCGGTCATCCAAGAGCGGGTGACCGGCCCTTTCGCATGCCCGGACGTTCGCATGCCCGGATGTCTGTGGGGGCGCCTTGTGTGGTGCGGGGGCGCACGGTTGTCTTCGCGGCGAATCCGGCCCGGTCAACGGGGCCGGGGCCGATAGCGTTCACGTGGCGCCCCGGCCTTTCGGGAGCGCCCCCTTCCAAGGACTTGGTTCCGGACCCCGGCCGTCGGGGCCCGGCCCGATTTCCGACGGACCGCCTCACCGGGCCAATGGGGCGGTGTCGTGGAAGGGGGCGGCGCCCATGGGACGCCACCGCAAGCCCACTCGCTGGGACCGGATCCGTCTTCGGATGGTGAAGTGCCGGAGGAGGTGGATCTTGCGGATTCACGGAAGGTGAGCGGCCACCCCTATAGAGGCTAGGGGTGGACACTCCGTTCATCTTCAGGAGCCTGCCGCAGTGGCCACTGCGGTGGGCTCCACCTTTTGCGGTGATGGTGAGCGGCCGCCCCCAAGAAGGCTAGGGGCGGACACCCGTGATCCATCAGGAGCCTGCCGCAGTGCCCTCTGCGGTGGGCTCCACCTTTTGCGGTGATGGCGAGCGGCCACCCCTAAAAGGTCTAGGGGTGGACACTCCGTCCATCTTCAGGAGCCTGCCGCAGTGGCCTCTGCGATGGGCTCCGTCTGGTTCCGTACGGTACCCGTGGCGGGGGCCGGGTGCCACCAGCTCCGGAGTCCGGGCGGCTGTGCGCGCCCCCTTTCAGAGTCGATGCGCCGCCCCTGTGGGGGTGGCTCCCCGCGTGTCGAGGAGGAGTTGGGCCTTGACGGCCAGGCCCTGGAGGTCGTAGGTGCGGTGGGGTTGGAGGAGGACCGTCAGGTCGGCGGTGGCGGCGGCTTCGTAGAGGGAGTCGGCGCGGGGGACGGGGCGGCCGTGGATTTCCCAGTGGGGGACGTAGGGGTCGTGGTAGGTGAGGTGGGCGCCCAGGTCGCTCAGGCGGGCGGCGACCTCGGCGGCGGGGGTGCCGGCGAGGTCGGCGAGGTCGGGCTTGTAGGTGATGCCGAGCAGCAGGATGCGGGCGCCGCGGGCGGACTTGCCGTGTTCGTTGAGCAGGGTGGTGCAGCGCTGGATGACGTAGGTCGGCATGCGGCCGTTGATTTCCTGGGCGAGTTCGACCAGGCGGAGCGGGGAGCCGGGTGAACTGCCGCGCGGGGTGCGGTGGTTGGGGTCGATGGGGGCGGCGTGGCCGCCGACGCCGGGGCCGGGGCGGAAGGACTGGAAGCCGAACGGTTTGGTCTCGGCGCAGCGGATGACGTCCCACAGGTCGACGCCGATCTCGTGGCAGTAGACGGCCATTTCGTTCATCAGGGCGATGTTGATGTGGCGGTAGTTGGTTTCCAGGAGGTTGGCGGTCTCGGCCTCGCGGGGGCCGCGGGCGCGGACGACCTTGTCGGTGAGCCGGCCGTAGAAGGCGGCGGCTGCCTCGGTGCAGGCGGGGGTGAGGCCGCCGATGACCTTGGGGGTGTTGCGGTAGCGGTGGGTGCGGTTGCCGGGGTCGTGGCGGGTGGGGGAGCAGGCGAGGTGGAAGTCGCGGCCGGCGGTGAGTCCGGAGCCGGCTTCGAGGAGGGGGCGGAGGAACTTCTCGGTGGTGCCCGGGTAGCCGGCCGATTCGAGGATGACGGTGGTGTGCGGGCGCAGGCGGGCGGCGAGGGTGCGGGCGGCCTCGGCGAGGGCGGAGAGGTCCAGGGTGCGGTCGGCGCCGAGCGGGGTGGGGCTGCACAGGACGGCCGTACGGACCCGGCCCAGGGCGGCGGGGTCGGCGGTGGTGCGGAAGCCGGCGGCGAGCAGCCGGCGGACCTCGGTGGCGGACAGCGGGCCGCCGCTGCCGGGGAGCGCGGCCACCTGGGGATCGGGGTCGTAGCCGAGGGTGGTGAGGCCGGCGGCGGTGGCGGCCTGGGCGAGGGGGAGACCCAGGTGACCGAGTCCGATGACGGCGAGATCTGCGGGCATGCTGCGGCCGTCCTTCCCGAGCGAGTGTGTGGGCCCTGCGCGTGTCCTCGTGGCGGCCGGGCGCCGTGCGCGGGAGCCGGCCACCGAAAGGGCATAAGTAGACTAAGCGGATATTTGACCCAGAATGGGTATTGGTGGATCAAGGTGGCCGGGTGTTGCCCCGCGGGCGGACGGTGGTTGCCAGCGGCGGCCGCGGCCACAATCGACGGACGGGGGGGCCGGTTCCGAATCACAGCGGGAGGCAGTGGTGAAGACAGCGACACTCGGACCGGCGCAGCGCGCCAAGGCGCTCACCCAGATGGCGGAGCGGGAACTGGACGTGCTGGTGGTCGGCGGCGGTGTGGTCGGTGCCGGTACGGCGCTGGACGCCGCGACCCGCGGGCTGGACACCGGGCTGGTGGAGGCCCGTGACTGGGCGTCGGGCACGTCCAGCCGGTCGAGCAAGCTCATCCACGGCGGGCTGCGCTATCTGGAGATGCTGGACTTCGCGCTGGTGCGGGAGGCGTTGAAGGAGCGCGGGCTGCTGCTCCAGCGGCTGGCGCCCCATCTGGTCAAGCCGGTGCCGTTCCTCTATCCGCTGCGGCACAAGGGCTGGGAGCGCTGGTACGCGGGCTCCGGTGTGGCGCTCTACGACGGGATGTCGGTCTCCTCCGGGCACGGCCGGGGGCTGCCCGTCCACCGGCATCTCTCGCACCGGCGGGCGCTGCGGGTGGCGCCCTGTCTGCGGAAGGACGCGCTGGTCGGCGCGTTGCAGTACTACGACGCGCAGATGGACGACGCGCGGTACGTCATGACCCTGGTGCGCACCGCGGCCGCGTACGGCGCGCAGGTCGCCAACCGGGCGCGGGTGGTGGGTTTCCTGCGCGAGGGCGAGCGGGTGGTCGGCGCGCGGGTGCAGGACGTCGAGGGCGGTGTGGAGCACGAGATCCGGGCCCGGCAGATCGTCAACGCGACGGGGGTGTGGACCGACGACACCCAGGCGCTGATCGGGGAGCGCGGCCAGTTCCACGTCCGGGCGTCGAAAGGGATTCACCTGGTCGTCCCCAAGGACCGGATCCATTCGACGACCGGGCTGATCCTGCGGACGGAGAAGAGCGTGCTCTTCGTCATCCCGTGGGGGCGGCACTGGATCATCGGGACGACGGACACCGACTGGGATCTGGACAAGGCGCATCCGGCGGCCTCCAGCGCCGACATCGACTATCTGCTGGAGCATGTGAACGCGGTGCTTGCCACGCCGCTGACCAGGGACGACGTGGAGGGCGTCTATGCCGGGCTGCGGCCGCTGCTGGCCGGGGAGTCGGACGCCACCAGCAAGCTCTCGCGGGAGCACACGGTGGCCCACCCGGTGCCGGGCCTGGTGGTCGTCGCGGGCGGCAAGTACACGACGTACCGGGTGATGGCGAAGGACGCGGTGGACGAGGCGGTGCACGCGCTGGACGCCCGGGTCGCCGAGTGCGTCACCGAGGACGTGCCGCTGGCGGGCGCCGAGGGCTACCGGGCGCTGTGGAACGCGCGGGCCCGGATGGCCGCCCGGACCGGACTGCACGTGGCCCGCACGGAGCATCTGCTGAACCGCTACGGCTCGTTGACCGAGGAGCTGCTGGAACTGGTGGTGGCCGACCCCTCGCTGGGCCGGCCGCTCGCCGCCGCCGACGACTACCTGCGCGCCGAGGTCGTCTACGCCTGTACGCACGAGGGCGCCCGGCATCTCGACGACGTGCTGACCCGGCGCACCCGGATCTCCATCGAGACCTTCGACCGCGGCACCCGCAGCGCCCGGGAGGCGGCCGAACTGATGGCCCCGGCGCTGGGCTGGGACAGCGCGCAGATCGAGAAGGAGATCGCGCACTACGAGAAGCGGGTGGAGGCCGAGCGCGAGTCGCAGCGCCAGCCGGACGACCTGACGGCGGACGCGGCCCGGCTGGGGGCGCCGGACATCGTGCCGCTGACGTAGCGGCAGGCGGCCCCCGTGTCCGTTCCGGTCAGGCGCGCCGGTTGCGGTGGGGTGGGCAGAACGCGGCGGCCAGGACGGCGGTGCCGGCGGCCCGGCCGGCCGGGGCGTCGGTGTTGACCCGGAAGCTGACCAGGTGCCGGCCGTCGGCGGTGCCGGCGGTCTGCGCGTACGAGCCGTTGATGTCGCCGTTGTGGCCCCAGACCGTCACGCCGCAGGGCAGCCGGGTGGCGTAGACGCCCAGGCCGTAGGCGCCGTGGGTGGCCTGCTCGCCGCGGAGTTCGGCCATCTGGCGGGGCGCCAGGAGCCGGCCGCCGAGCAGCGCGGCGAAGAACCGGTTGAGGTCGCCGAGGGTGGTGATCATCTCGCCGGCCGCGCCGGCCCGGCTGGGGTCGAGGGCGGTGCTGTCCACCTCGCGGCCGCCGATCCGGGAGTAGCCGCGGCCGTGCGGCGCGGGCAGCGCCGGGCTGTCGCCGGGGAACGAGGTGCCGCGCAGGTCGAACGGGGCCAGGATGCGGCGGCGCAGCTCCTCGGCGTACGGGTGCCCGGTGACGCCCCGGATGACCAGGCCGAGAACCAGGTAGTTGGTGTTGGAGTAGGCGTAGCGGGCGCCTGGGGCGGCGGTCGGCGGGTGGCCGAGCGCGATCCGCAGCAGCTCGGCCGGGGTGTGGCGGTCGTAGCGGTGGGCCAGGAAGCCCTTGCCGTAGAGCTGTTCGGCGAGGCGGGGGTCGTCGGTGTAGTTGAACAGGCCGCTGGTGTGGTCGAGGAGTTGGCGGATGGTCACCCGGCGCAGATCGCTCGCGCCGTGCGCGCCGCTGAGCGGCATTCCGGGCGGGAGGTGGTCCGCGGCGCGGTCGTCGAGCGAGAGCCGGCCCTCGCCGGCGAGTTGCAGGACGACCGTGGCGACGAGGGTCTTGGTGAGGCTGCCCGCCCGGAAGTGGTCCAGGGGGCCCATCTTCCGGCCGCTGCGCAGATCGGCGACGCCGGCCGCGGCGAACCGCGACGAGGACGGCCGGCCGTTCCGGGTGACGAGCGAGGCCGCGCCGGGCGCGCCGTCGGCCACCAGGCGGTGCAGCGCGGCCGCCTCGGCGGTCCGGGGCCCGGCCGTCGGCGCGACGGAGGCGGGCGGGGTGCTCGTACACGCCGTCAGGGACAGGGCGGCCAGCGCGGCCGGGAGCAGGCGGACGATCGGGTGCGGTCGGCCCGGCGTGACCGGGCGAGGTGGGCGCAGCGGCAAAAAGAACTCCCGTCGTCGGGGACATCATGACGGGCGGGTGGCACCTTCCGGCACCCACCCGGCCTTCCGCACGGCCGTGGATGAGGGAGAATGAAGGCTCTGCCAGGGTGGGTTGTCCGAGTTGGGTCAGTTTGGCGGTCGATGGAGTATCGGGGCTGTCAACTCGGCTGGAATGCAGAGGGGATTCCGTGGGCGACGAGGTCGAGATGGACGGCAAGGAGGGCAGGCTGCTCGCCGACCGGTACCGGCTCGCCGGTGTTCTCGGCCGGGGCGGGATGGGCACCGTCTGGCGGGCCGACGACGAGGTCCTGGGCCGCACGGTCGCGGTCAAGGAACTCCGCTTCCCCGGCGGCGTCGAGGAGGACGAGAAGCGGCGCCTGATCACCCGCACCCTGCGCGAGGCCAAGGCGATCGCCCGGATCCGCAACAACGGCGCGGTGACGGTCTACGACGTGGTCGACGAGGACGACCGGCCGTGGATCGTGATGGAGCTGGTCGAGGGCCGCTCGCTGGCCGAGGTCGTCCGCGACGACGGCCCGCTCACCCCGCGCCGCGCCGCCGAGGTCGGCCTCGCGGTGCTCGACGTCCTGCGCGCCGCCCACGGCCAGGGCATCCTGCACCGCGACGTGAAGCCGTCCAACGTCCTGATCTCCGACGACGGCCGGGTCGTGCTCACCGACTTCGGTATCGCGCAGGTCGAGGGCGACCCCTCGGTGACCTCCACCGGCATGCTCGTCGGCGCGCCCTCGTACATATCGCCGGAGCGGGCCCGCGGCCAGAAGCCGGGCCCGCCGGCCGACCTGTGGTCGCTCGGCGGCCTGCTGTACGCCTGCGTCGAGGGCGGCCCCCCGTACGACAAGGGCTCGGCGATCGCCACCCTCACCGCCGTGATGACCGAGCCGGTCGAGCCGCCCAAGAGCGCCGGCCCGCTGGAGGACGTCATCTACGGCCTGCTGGTGAAGGACCCGGAGAGCCGGCTGGACGAGGCCGGGGCGCGGGCCCTGCTGCTGGAGGTCATCCACGCCCCGGAGCCCAAGCCGGAGCCGCCGATGGACGCGACGCGGGCGATGACGCTGCCGACTGTGCCCGCGGAGCAGCGGGAGCGGGCGGAGCGGCCGGAGCGGACCGGTGGCAAGCCCGCCAAGTCCGCCAAGGCCACCAAGTCCGCCGGTGGCGCGGCCGGGCCGCGGGTGTCGAAGAAGCCGAAGCCTGCGGCCGCGGCGGCGGCCGGTGCCGGCGCCGGGACGGCTCAGGGCGCGACGAACACCGCGCGCACGGACGGCGGTTCGGGAGGTTCGGCGAAGCCGGCGGCGGCACGGGAGTCCGGCAAGGACAGTGCGGTGGCGCGGCCGGCCGCGCCCGGCGCCGGCACCCCGCCCCGCGCCGGTTTCGACGCGGACGCCGCCAAGGAGCGGGTGCGCGCGGCCCTGGCGTCCGTGCGGAACGCCGCCGCGGCGGTCCGGCCGGACTCCAGACCCGGTGACGGTGACGGCCGTCCCGCCCCGCCGCGCGCCTCGGTGACCGACGTCGTCCCGCGCCGCACCCTGATCATCGGGGCCGTCGTGGTGGTCGTCGTCCTCGGGACGCTGCTGGCACTGCTGTTCAGCAGCGGCGGCGACTCCGCGGCCACGGGTGGCAAGAGCGCCAAGGGCACGGCCGCGAGCCGGGACGCGACGGAGGCGGCCGACGCGGGCGGTACCGCCGCCACGGACGGCGCGGGCACCCCGGGCGGCGGGACGTCGGGCGGTGGCACGTCGGGCGGTGCCAAGGACGGCGGCACCGGGGGCAACGGCAACGACGGCAAGGACGGTAACGCCAAGGACGGCAACGGCGGGAAGAAGGACGGGGCGGCGCCCCCGGAGGGCTTCACGCAGGTCACCAACGGCGCCTTCCACTTCGCCATGGCGATGCCCGAGGGGTTCCACCAGACCGCCACGGCGGGGTCGCACTCCGGCGCCATATACAGCGCCGACGGCGGCTTCCCGCGCATACAGGTCGACTACAACGACTCGCCCGGCAAGGACGCCGCGGCCGCCTGGCGCAGCCTGGAGCCCAGCGTGGCCGGCTCCAGCGACGACTACCACCTGCTGGGCATCAAGGCCATCGGCTGGCGCGGCTATCCGACCGTCGCGGACTGGGCGTTCACCCGCAACCAGGGCGGCGAGGACGTGCGGGTGCTCAACCGCGGCTTCCGCGCCGACGACCACCACGGCTACGCCATCATGATCACCTGCCAGGCGGACGCCTGGGACGACGACGAGTGCCGGGAGCTGCGGGACACCGCCTTCCGGACCTTCGCGGTCAAGGACTGACTCCCCGGTAGGGCGGTAGGGCTGGCGGGTCCGGTGTGCGGTCGCCGGGGACGGATGCGGCGCGTGGGGCGGTCCGGCGGGCTCAACCGTGGGCTCAACTGTCGGTGCTGCCACGTATCGTGAGAAGTCCGGAGTCGTACGCCGCCGCCCCGGCGGACGTGGCGCCCGCTGGAGGGGAGGCGCATCGTGGACGAGCACGCACGGGGGGCGTCCCCGCGTCCGTTCGGGCCCGGGGGGAGGGTGCTCGCCGACGGGGGGCGGGTGCTCGCCGACCGCTACCGCCTGGCGGCGCCGCCGGCCGACGGCTCCGGCCCGTTCACCGCGATCCTGGCCTTCGACACCTACAGCCGGCAGGACGTGCTGATCCGTCAGGTGCCGCTGCCGGAAGTGGTGGAGGCCGAGGTGCTGGCGCCGGACGGCCGGCCGGCGGACGGGCGTGCGGAGGATGGTTTCGGCGGCGGCCCGGCGGCGGTCCTCGGTGGGAGCGTCAGCGGGCGTGCCGAGCGCGCCCCCTCGGACCCGGTCGCCCGGCGCGCCGTCCAGGCCGCCACTGCCGCCGCCCAACTCCCCGACCACGCCCTGCTGGAGCAGGTCTTCGACGTCTTCGCGCAGGACGGCAGCCTGTGGATCGTCGGGGAGCTGCTGTCCGCCCGCCCGCTGGCCGAGCTGCTCGCCGGACGGACGCTGAGCCCGCACCGCGCCGCGGAGCTCGCCGCCGATCTGCTCACCGCCCTGCGCGCCGTGCACGCGCACGGCTGGCTGCACCGCAACATCACCGCCCGCACGGTCCTGGTCTGCGACGACGGTCGGGCGGTCCTGACGGGCCTGGCGGCGGGCGCGGCGCAGGAGGCGCTGTGCGGGTACGACCCGATGCCGAGGGAGCCGGCCAAGGCGTCGGCATCCGTATCGCCGGCCAAGGAGGCGGCCGGGGGCGGCGGGGCGGCCGTGGACACGGCGTCCGGCGCGGTGCTCACCGGGCTTGCCGCCGAACGGGCCCGGCAGGCGCGGTTGCAGCTCGTCGGCGCGGTCGCCGAGCGCTGGGCGCCGGAGCAGGCCGGGCCGGCGGACGGGAACGCCGAGGCGGCGGGACCGGCGGGACCGGCGGGACCGGTGGGGCCGGCCGCGGATCTGTGGGCGGTGGGCGTGCTGTTGTTCCGCGCGGTGCAGGGGTATCCGCCGTATCCCGAGGAGAGCGCCGCCGAACTGCTGCGGCTGGTGCGGACGCAGCGGCCCGCCGAGGCCGTGGACGGCGGGGTGCTGCGGCCGGTCGTCGCGGCGCTGCTGTGCCAGGACCCGGCCGGGCGGCCGACGGCCGAGGAGCTGCTCGGCCGCCTGCGGGCGCTGGTGCGCACGGCGCCCGAACCGGATCTGGGCCGCCGGATGGTGGCCCTGCCCGCGCCGGCGGGGCCCGCCGATCCGCGGCGGCTGCCGATCGTCCGGCGGCGGGGCGAGCTGGTGCGCCGGCGGCGGCCCAAGGGCCGTTGGCCGGGCGCGCTGCCGGAGCCGCCGGGCCATGAGCTGTTGGGTCATGAGCTGTTGGGCCAGGTCGAGGTCGGCCCGGCGCCGCAGCGGTCGCGGACGCGGACGGGGCGGGGCCCGCGCAGCCTGGGGCGGGTGCTGCTCACCGTCATCCTGCTGCTGATGGTCGCCGGAATCGCCTACGCCATGGTGTTCCTGCCGAAGTCCGGGGCGGGCGGCGGGTCCGACACGGACCGCAAGAGCAACGGCACGGTCGGGGGCGCCGCCCGCCCGCCGGGCACCACCGCCCCGCAGACCACCATCCCCGGGACCGCCGCCCCCGGCTTCGCGCTGCGCACCGACCCCCTCGGTTTCCGGATAGCGGTGCGCGAGGGCTGGCAGCGCGCCACCGGCAGCCCGCAGGGCCAGGCGCGCTACACCGGCGGCGGCTACACCCTGCTGGTGGTGCCCGGCCGCGACACCACCGTGCGGTTCGGCGCCGACCCGATGGCGTACCAGCAGTCCGGGGAGCCGGAGTTGGCGGCGTTCCGGGACGCGGGCTGGTCGTCGGCCTCCGGACTGCGGCGGATCGACGTCGGTCAGACGGCGATGGCCGAGGGTACCTTCGCCTGGACGGACGCCACCGGCCGCCGGCTCTACGCCCGCAACCTCGCGGTGATCCAGAACGGCCGCTACCACCTCGTCCTGGTCATCGGCCCGGCAACGGGACGCGGTGAGGTGGACCGGCTGTACGCGCAGGCGAGCAGCTCCTACCGGCCGCCGGGCTGACCGCCCTTGACGTCGGCGACGAACGACGACCAGGCAGCCGCCGAGAAGATGAGCGCGGGGCCGTGCTGGTCCTTGCTGTCACGGACGGGGACGAGGGCGGGGAGGTCGTCGGCGACCTCGGTGGCATGGCGTGTTCCGTTTCCTGCTTCGGGTCCATTCGCGTAACGACCGGTCCACGCACGGTAGTTCAGGTCCTTGATCCAGTACGCGGGATCGGACGGACTCCGCCCGATCGGCGACAGGGGGTATCCCTGACCCAGAAATCTGATGCACCATCAGAAAATGGACCTCGCCTACACCGCCGAGGAAGAAGCCTTCCGGGACCGGCTGCGCGGCTGGCTCGCCGAGGTGCTGCCGAAGCTGCCGCCGAAGCCCGCCGCCACCGACTGGCCCGGCCGGCGGGCCTACGACGCGGCCTGGCAGCGGATGCTGTACAACGCGGGGTACGCGGGCCTGCACTGGCCCGCCGACGCCGGCGGCCGGGGTGCCACGCCCACCCAGCACCTGATCTTCCTGGAGGAGACCGAGAAGGCCGGCGCCCCGTACGTCGGCGCCAACTTCGTCGGGCTGCTGCACGCGGGCCCGACCATCGCCGCGGAGGGCACCGCCGCGCAGCGCGCCCGCTGGCTGCCGCCGATCCTGCGCGGCGACGAGATCTGGTGCCAGGGCTTCAGCGAACCGGACGCCGGCTCCGACCTGGCCGCGCTGCGGACGAAGGCGGTACGGGACGGGGACGCGTACATCGTCTCCGGCAGCAAGATCTGGACCTCGCACGCCGAGGTCGCCGACTGGTGCGAACTGCTCGTCCGCACCGACCCGGAGGCCCCCCGGCACCGCGGTATCAGCTGGCTGGCGATGCCGATGGACGCGCCCGGGGTGACCGTGCGACCGCTGCGGACGCTGGCCGGCTCCACGGAGTTCGCCGAGGTGTTCCTCGACGAGGTCTGGGTGCCGGTCGGCAACCGCGTCGGCGCCGAGCACGACGGATGGCGGGTGACGATGGTGACGCTCTCCTTCGAGCGCGGCACCGCCTTCGTCGGCGAGGTGGTGGCCTGCCGCCGGGTGCTCGCGGAACTCGCCCGCACCGCGCACGCCAACGGGCGCTGGGACGACGCCGTGCTCCGTCGCCGTCTGGGCCGGCTGAACGCCGAGTTCGCCGCGCTGTGGCGGCTGACCCAGTGGAACGTCAGTGAGGCGCAGAGTACGGGTGGCGTGCCCGGTACCGGCGGTTCGGTCTTCAAGCTGCGGTACTCGCACGCCCGCCAGGAGCTCTACGACGCGGCGGCCGAGGTGCTCGGCGGGCAGGCGCTGGACGCCGCGCACCCCTGGGTCGCCGACCGGCTCGCCGCGCTCGCCTACACCATCGCCGCGGGCACCTCGCAGATCCAGCGGAACATCGTCGCCGAGCGGATCCTCGGCCTGCCGAAGGGACGGTGAGCGGGCCAGGTGGACTTCCAATTGACAGAAGATCAACGGGCGTTGCGGGACGGGGCCCGGGAGCTGCTGGCCGGCCGTTTCGGGCGGGACCGGCTGCGGGCGGCCGTCGACGCCCCGGCACCGGACCGGGGGCTGTGGCGGGAACTGGCCGGCGCCGGGTTCTTCGCGCTGCGGCTCCCGGAGGCGGACGGCGGGGTCGGGCTGGGGCTGCCGGAGGCCGTGCTGGTCTTCGAGGAGGCGGGCCGGGCGCTGCTGCCGGGGCCGCTGGTGGCCGGGCAGCTGCTGGCCGGGGCGGTGGACGGCGTGGCGACCGGCGAGCGGATCGTCGCCCTGTGTGACGGCGCGGCCGACCCGGTGCTGTGGGAACACCCGGACCACTGCGACGCGTTGGTCTTCGTCGACGGTGGTGCGCCGGAGCGCGCCGGCGCGGTGTACGGGAGCGCGCCCGCCGAGGTGGCCCGCGCGCCCTTCGCCTCCGTCGACCCGCTCACCCCGCTCGCCCGCGTCACCGGGCGCCCGCGTACCACCCCGCTGCCGGGCCTGGACGCGTCCCGGCTGCGCCGCGAGGCGGCCCTGCTGACCGCCGCCGAACAGCTGGGCAGCGCCGGCCGGACGGTCGAGACGGCGGTGGCGTACGCCCGTCAGCGCACCCAGTTCGGTGCGCCCATCGGCTCGTTCCAGGCGGTGAAGCACCTGTGTGCCGGGATGCTGGTGCGCTCCGAGCTCGCCCGCGCGGCGGTCTACGCGGCGGCGGTGACCGGGGACGCCCTCGACATCGCGGGCGCCAAGCTGCTGGCGGACGAGGCCGCGGTGGGCAATGCCCGGGACTGTCTCCAGGTGCACGGCGGGATGGGCTTCACCTGGGAGGCCGAGGTCCATCTGCACCTCAAACGGGCCTGGTTGCGGGCCGAACGCTGGGGCGGCGCCCGGGAGGCGGAGGAGCGCCTGGCGCGGGCGCTGGCGGAGTGACGGCGTGCGCCGGCGCCCGCGGAGGCGTACCGGGCGCAGGGGTCGCGCCGCCGATGTCAGACTCCGCCAACCGATGTGCGAAATGTCGGACCCCTCACGCACAAGCGATCACGGAGGGTCGATATCGGGTTGTGTCCTAGGCGTGACTCGTCACAGGGGGGAGTCGGCGCCGTGCTCGGGTACGCTCCGTGGGGTGCGAGTGGTTCTGTGGCGCAAATGTCACGGTGCCGTCGGAAGGACGGCTCCGGGGCATCGGGTGCGCGCCGCTCGCCTCGGGCGAGGCCCCGACGACCCCCCATGTTCGACTCCCCGCGCTGTGCGTCGCACAGTATGCCGCACGCATACTCCCTTGCGCTGGAATATGCCCGAAGCGGTTGTTGCGGTGACTGAACGTCAACCATGCTGTGCTTCGCCGGAGTCACGCACCGTGACTCCGTGGAGGCGCGAGGCGATGTTTCCGCCGGTTCGGATGGTGTGAGCGGTGCAGGTGCTTCAAGTGCAGTTGGAAGTGCGGCCCGACCCCGCGGAAGTGGGGCGGGCGCGGCGGTGGGCCCGGTCGCGGCTCGCGGGGTCGGGAATAGGGGCGGACGAGCCGCTCGCCGAGACGCTGATCCTGCTGATCTCGGAGCTGGTCACCAACGCCGTGGTGCACACGGGCTCGTCGGCCCGGCTGCGGATGTGCTTCTCGGGCACGGGTGCCGTGGTGGGCACCGTGCGGGTCGAGGTGGTGGACGCCAGCGCCCGCCCGCCGCGCCAACGGCACGCGGACGGCGAGGACACCAACGGCCGTGGCCTGGAGCTGGTCGACGGCCTCGCGGACCGCTGGGGCTGGCAGCACGAGGGAGCCGGCAAGCGGATCTGGTGCGAAGTCGACCGCGGGCAGCCGCTGCTGATGGCGGCCGGCGCCGACCTGGGGGCATATGACCCGCCTTGCGCCGTAACGAGCGTCAACGAGCGTCACGACAAATCGGTCGTAAATCGCTGAATCGGTTCGCCTGACGCGGAATTAGTCCAGACCAGGTGTTGACGTGGCGTTCCCTGGTGATCACTCTTGGGGAAGCGATGCGCCGTGAGGGGACGGCAAGGGCGTGCAGGGCCGATGGCCCGCGGCCTTGGCGAGTGCGGATCGCGGCCCGGAGCCAGGTGGCGGCCCACGATGCCGTGCTCGGGGCGCGCAGCGCGCGCCGCCGCCTGGCCGGTCCGGCGCCGGTCGGGCACCGCGGACGGTTTGGACGGTGCGCCGGGCCTCACAGCACCGCCACCGGCGCGACCGGACTGCCCGTGCCGCCGACGAACGGCTCGGCCACCGCGGACAGCAGGAAGGCGTAACGGCCCTCCTGCGCGCAGGCCGCCGACAGCTCCTCCAGGTTCCAGTTCTGGCCCTGGAGCATGCCCATCTCGACGAGGTGCAGGGCGTGCACCGGCAGCCACAGGCCCTCGACCTCCGGCGGGAAGATCTCGAAGGTCAGGGTGTCGTTGGCGACCGCGGCGACCCCGCGGGCGTGGAACCACTCCGGGGTGCGCAGCGACAGCCCCGGCGACGGGAACGCGTACGCCTCCCGGTCGCCGGCCAGGTAGTGCCGGAGCTGGCCGGTCCGGACCAGGACCACGTCGCCGGAGCGGACCGCCGTCCCGGCCAACTCCTCGGCGGCGTCCAGGTCCTCCGGCGTGACCGCGTGCCCGCCCGGCAGCCGGTCGGTGCCGCGGGCCCGCGCCACGTCCAGCAGCACGCCGCGGGAGACGAGCGGGGTGGCCTTCTCGATGCCCAGGACGGTGGCGCCGCGGTGCGCGGTGACGGCGTCGGAGGGCCGGCCGTTGTAGAGCCGCCCCGAGTGTGAGACATGGGTGAGGCCGTCCCAGTGGGTGGCGGCCTGGAGGCCCATGGTGACGGTGTCGTCGGAGGTGGCGACGGTCCCCGGCCCGAAGAGCTCCTGGTTGATGGCGACCATCGTGTGCAGCGGGTTGACCCGCCCCGGGATCGCGCCGGTCTGCACGCCGTCCTGCCGTAGCGGCAGGGCGAGCGGGACGCGGCGGCCGCTGCGGACGGTTGCGGCGGCGGCGCGCACCACGTCCGGGGTGATCAGGTTCAGGGTGCCGATCTCGTCGTCCGGGCCCCAGCGGCCCCAGTTGTTCACGCGGCGGGCGATGTCGTGGAACTCCTGGGGGAGGGGCATGGGGTGCTCCTTGGGGGCGGCTCCGGGGCGGGGGTGGGTGGCCGGCCGGCCGGTGTTGGTTCGGTGTTGGTTCGGGGGCTTGTGCTCGTATCGCGTCTGCTCAAAAATCTAACGGTCCGTCAGAAATCGTGGGAAGGGGCGCGGCATGGGGAACTTCTTGGCCGGCAAGGTGGTCGCCGTCACGGGCGCCGGCCGCGGCATCGGGCGGGCCGTCGCTCTGGCCGCCGCCGCCGAGGGCGCGAAGGTGGTGGTCAACGACTACGGCGTCGCCATCGACGGCGGCGATCCCAGCAGCGAGGTGGCCCGGGCCGTGGTCAAGGAGATCGAGGCGGCGGGCGGCACCGCCACGGCCGTCGCCGACGACGTCGCCACGATGGCCGGCGGGCAGCGGATCGTGGACACCGCGCTTGCCGAGTACGGGCGGATCGACGGGGTGGTGTGCGTGGCCGGCATCCTGCGTGAGCGGATGCTCTTCAACATGTCCGAGGAGGAGTGGGATCCGGTCGTCGCCACGCATCTGAAGGGGACGTTCACCGTCTTCCGGGCCGCGGCCGCGGTGATGCGCCGGCAGCGGTCCGGCACGCTGATCGGGTTCACCAGCGGCAACCACCAGGGCAGCGTCGCCCAGGCCAACTACGCCTCGGCCAAGGGCGGGATCATCTCGCTGGTGCGCAGCGCGGCGCTGGGCCTGCACAAGTACGGGGTCACCGCCAACGCGGTGGCGCCGGTCGCCCGGACGCGGATGTCGGCCAAGGTGCCGATGGAGCTGACGGAGATCGGCGAACCGGAGGACGTGGCGGCGTTCGTCGTCTACCTGCTCAGTGAACGGGCACGGGCCGACGGGGTCACCGGCCAGGTGTACACGGTGGCGGGGCCGAAGATCGCGGTGTGGGCCCAGCCGAGGGAGCTGCGCTCCGTTTACGCCGACGAGGGTGGCTGGACCCCGGAGCGCGTCGCCGACGTGGTGGCGGGGTCGGTGGGGGTCGACCCGATGCCGATGCTGGCGCAGTTGGAGGAGATGGCCAGGGCTGCGGGGGCCGAGGAGTAGCTGCGCTCGGCTTGCTTCCCACGTTGTCGGCTTTCCCGCCGTGGGTTGTTTTTGCGCCTGCGGCGCGGGGCCGGTCCGCTGCGCGGGGCTGTTGGGTGCGGTGCCGGGCCTCCGGGGCAGGGGTGTGCCGGACTGCTTCGCTTTACGTCCGGCACACCCCTGCCCCTCCGACCCGTCCCCTCCCGTGGGTGGTCATGAAAGACGGTGGGTGGGGGCTGGTGTGAGTGGTCCGGTGCGGGGGCGGTGTTGTCGGTGGTTGGCCTGTTCGGAGGGGAGTGGGGATGAAGGGTGTGGTGTTCGACGGGGAGCAGGTTCGGGTTGTGGAGGATCTGGAGGTACGGGATCCGGGGCCCGGTGAGGTGCTGGTGGGGATACGGGCGGCCGGGTTGTGTCACAGCGATCTGTCGGTGATCGACGGGACGATTCCGTTTCCGGTGCCGGTGGTGCTGGGGCACGAGGGTGCGGGGGTGGTCGAGGCCGTCGGGGCGGGCGTTGCCCATGTGGTGCCGGGGGATCATGTGGCGCTGTCGACGCTGGCGAACTGCGGGGCGTGCGCGGAGTGCGACCGGGGCCGGCCGACGATGTGCCGCAAGGCGATCGGGATGCCGGCGAAACCGTTCCGGCGGGGCGGCACGGAGCTGTTCAACTTCGCCTCGAACTCGGCGTTCGCGGAGCGTACGGTCGTCAAGGCGGTGCAGGCGGTGAAGATCCCGAAGGAGATCCCGCTTGCCTCGGCCGCGTTGATCGGGTGCGGGGTGCTGACCGGTGTGGGCGCGGTGCTGAACCGGGCGCGGGTGGACCGCGGGGACTCGGTGGTGGTGATCGGGGCCGGCGGGATCGGGCTCAATGTGCTCCAGGGCGCGCGGATCGCGGGCGCGTCGGTGATCGTGGCGGTGGACGCCAACCCGGCGAAGGAGGCGTCGGCGCGGCAGTTCGGCGCCACGCACTTCGTGGACGCGTCGGCGGTGCCGGACAGTGTCCGGGCGGTGAAGGAGATCCTGCCGAGCGGGGCCGACCACACCTTCGAGTGCGTGGGCAGCACGCGGCTGATCCGGCAGGCGATCGACCTGCTGGACCGGCACGGGCAGGCGGTGCTGCTGGGCGTCCCGCCGGCCACCGCCGAGGCGTCCTTCCTGGTCTCCGCCATGTATCTGGACAAGTCCATCCTGGGGTGCCGTTACGGGTCGTCGCGTCCGCAGCGGGACATTGCCCTCTATGCCCGGATGTACCGCGAAGGGCGGCTGTTGCTGGACGAGTTGGTGACCAGGACGTATGAGGTGGACGACTTCGCCAAGGCCGCGGACGACACCCATGGCGGGCGGGTGGCGCGGGCGGTGCTGGTCTTCGGGGGGTAGTCCCGGTTGCTCGCGCGGGGCCGCGTCTACGGGGCGAGGCGGGCGAACGCGCCCCGGTGGAAGAGGAGCGGGCCCTGTTGTGCGGCGGCCGGGTCGGTGCCGAGGGCCTCGACGCGGCCGACGACGATGAGGTGGTCGCCGCCGGTGTGGACGGCGTGGATCGTGCAGTCGACCCAGGCGGGGACGTCCGCGAGGCGGGGGGAACCGGTGACCGGGGCCGGGGTGTGGTGGACGCCGGCGAACTTGTCGGCGCCGCTGACGGCGAACGCTCGGCAGAGGCCGCCCTGTTCGGCGCCGAGCACGTTGACGCAGAAGACGCCGGCCCGCGCCAGACGAGGCCAGGTCGTCGAAGTGCGGCCCACCATGAACGCCACCAGGGGCGGGTCCAGGGAGAGCGAGGCGAAGGACTGGCAGGCGAAACCGGCCGGGCCCGGCTCACCGGGGGCCGTGATGATCGTGACGCCGCTCGCGAAGTGCCCCAGGACGGAGCGGAATTCGGCCGCGTCCAGGGGGGCGCGCTCGTCGTCGCGGACGGCGCGCAGCGAGGGGCGCGCGGCGGCGGTGCGGGCGGGCGGGGGAGCCGGCGCCGCGGCGGTGGGGGCGCCGACGGAGCGGAGATAGTGGATGGCCGTGGCCGCCATTCCGGCGTGTCCCATCATGCCGTCCATTGAAGCTGATGGGCCGTCAGATGGGAAGATGGCGGGCGCCACTCACACGGGTGGTTCGGCGGTGAACCGTGGGCCGGATCACAAGGGTTCGGGGGAGATTGGGGGACGCGTTCCTGATTGGCTGCCGAGCGCTCGGGTACCTTCCACCTCGGCCGCGCCGTAGCCAAGCACGGGGGAGTGTTCCGGTACATGGCCGATGCGACACCGCCGACCTCCGGGTCGGATGCAGGTTCCCACGGGGCCCGTCCAGGTGGCCCCGTCAGTTCGTCCCCGCCGCGGTCGCCGACGGCTTCCGGGGGCCCGCCGGACTCCGGGGCCACCCCCGCGGCGGCGTTCGACGAGGTCTTCTGCGGGCTGCTGCCGCGGCTCTACCGCCGGGCCGTGATGCTGGCCGGCACCCGCCAGTCCGCGGAGGACGTGGTGCACGAGGCGTACCTCAAGCTCGCCGCCCGTCCACAGCGCTTCCTCGCCCACCCGGAGCCGTACGCCTACGCCTTCACCGCCGTCCTCAGTGTCGCCCGGGACGCGTACCGCAAGGAGCGGCGGCAGGTGCTGGTCGAGGAGGTCGACGAGGTGGAGGGGGCCGGCGTCGGCGCGGGGCCGGCCGCCGGCGGCGGGTTCGGCGAGTGGGACGGCGGAGTCGCGCGGCGGCACGCGGAACTGGAGGCGGTGCGGCTGCTGGGGCAGCTCTCGCACCGGCAGGCGGGCATCGTCATCCTCGTCGACCTGGACGGGTACACGATCGATCAGGCCGCGAAGATCATGAAGGTGCATCGCGGCACCGCCGCCCGGCACCGGGCGCGGGCCCTGGACAGGCTGCGCGCGTACCTCGTTGAATCCGAGCACGGGCAGACCGGGAGGTGAGCGGCACAGTGGGCGCGGGGAGACGGGACGGCGCGGGCGGGCAGGACGAGGTCGAGACCCTGCTGCGGGCGAGACTGCGGGCGGCCGACGAGGCGATCGGGACGCCCGGCGGCCTGTGGGAGCGGATCAGGGAGCCCACGGCGGACGGGCGGGCGGCGGGCCGGGCGTCCCGGGGCGGCGCCACCGTGGTCGGGCTGCCGCGGCGGCGCCCGTATGCCGTCGCGCTGGCGGTCGCGGCAGCCGTGGCGGCGGTGGTCCTCGGGGTCTGGTGGGTGCTGCTGCGGCCGGGAGCCGTGGACGTCAGACCGGCCGGGCCGCCGCCGACGGTGCCGCTCACGGTCTACAACAGCGAGACGGCCTGCCGCGCCCCGCACACCCTGGAGTGCGCGCTGCGGCTGGCCAGGGACCCGCATCGGGCGTACGCGGCGCGCGGGAACACCGTGGGCCGGGTGTGGCACGGCGAGGTGGTGACGGCCCGGTGCGTGGTGCCGGACGGACAGCTGGTGCGGGACGAGCAGGGCGTCACCTCCACGCGGTGGTACCTGGTGCGCACCGGGCAGGGGGCGGAGGGATGGCTGCCCGGGGTGCGCACCCGTAATACCCGGGAGGTACCGGAGTGCCCTGGGGGGTGAGCTACCAGGGTGGGCGGGGCGCGGGCTTCACTTGCCCCGGAACGTGGGTCGGCGGCGTTCGACGAAGGACGCGACGCCTTCCCGGGCGTCCGCCGTCGTCATGTTGACCTCCTGGGCGGTGGCCTCGGCCGCGAAGGCCGCGCCGCGGTCGGCGTCGAGGGAGGCGTTGACCAGCGCCTTGGTGAGGGCGAGGGCGCGGGTGGGGCCGGCGGCGAGGCGCTCGGCCCACCCCCGGGCGGTCGGCGCCAGCTCTCCGTCGGGCACGACCCGGTTGACCAGGCCCAGCCGGGCGGCGTCGGCGGCCGGTACGGCGTCGCCGAAGAACATCAGCTCCTTGGCGCGCTGCGGGCCGACGAGCCGCGGCAGCAGATAGGCGCCGCCGCCGTCCGGGACCAGCCCGCGGCGGACGAACACCTCGATGAAGCGCGCCGATTCGGCGGCCAGCACCAGGTCGCAGGCGAACGCGAGATGCGCGCCGATCCCGGCGGCGGTGCCGTTGACGGCGGCGATCACCGGCTTCTCGCAGTCCATTACGGCGGCGATGAACCGCTGGGCGCCGTTCCGGATCATCCGCGCGACGTCGCCCGCGACCCGGTCGCCGGCGGCCGGCGCGCCGCGCAGGTCGGCGCCGGCGCAGAAGCCCTTGCCGGTCGCGGTGAGCACCACGGCGCGCACGTCCGGGTCGGCGGAGGCGTCGGCGAGCAGGCCGATGAGGCGTTCGCGCATCTCCGAGGTGAGGGCGTTGAGGGCGTCCGGGCGGTTGAGGGTGAGCTGGGCGACGCCGTTGTCAGTGGTGTGGAGTATCAATGAGTCGAGGGGGGCGGGGAGTTCGGCCGGTTCGGTGAGTTCGGTGGGGTCGGACGGGCCGACGGGTTCGGCGGGTCCGGCGGCCGTGGGACGGGGGGAAGGTGTGGACGTCATGGGGGAGCGGCTCCAGGAAAGCGGGCGGAGTACGGCGGGCGGATGGTCGGCCGGGCGGTCGGCGTGGTGGTGGTCAGTGGCAGATCGCCAGGGCGTCCAGGGCCACCGCGCCCTGGCCGCGTTCCAGGACGACCAGCGGGTTGATGTCCAACTCCGCCAGTTCGCCGTCGAGTTCCATCGCCATCCGCTGCACCCGCAGCACGGTCTCGACCAGTGCGTCGGTGTCCGCGGGCGGCATGCCGCGGACGCCCTCCAGGAGGGCGTGGCCGCGCAGGCGGCGGAGCATGGTGCGGGCGTGCTGCTCCCCGAAGGGCGGGACGCCCACCGCGATGTCCTGGAGGACCTCCACCAGCACCCCGCCCAGGCCGACGGAGACGGTCGGCCCGAAGAGCGGGTCGGGGGTGACGCCGACGACCATCTCGACGCCGCGTTCGATCATCTGGCAGACGAGGACGCCGTCCAGCGGCAGGTCCTCGTAGCGGGCGATCTCGGTCAGCTCGCGGTAGGTCTCGCGGACCTGGCTGGCCGAGGTCAACCCGACCCTGACGAGCCCGAGTTCGGTCTTGTGGGCCAGCTCGGGCCCGGAGCCCTTCAGCACCACCGGATAGCCGACCAGGCTCGCCGCCCGGACGGCCGCCGCCGCGCTGGTCACCAGCTGTTCCCGCGGTACGCGGATGCCGTAGGCGCGCAGCAGCTGCTTCGCCGCGTGCTCGCTGAGCTGCCGGCCGGGGCGCAGCAGGGCCTGGGCCTTGCGGGCGGAGGGGGAGGCCACGCGGGGGGCGTCGTCGAAGGGGGAGCGATAGTGGGCGGTGAAGCGGTGGTGGTCCAGATAGGCGTGGACGGCGGTGATGCAGTTGGCGAAGGTGCGGAAGGTCGCCACCCGGGAGGAGCCGAGGAGGGTGCGGCGATAGGCGTCCTCGGTGCCGACGGGCGAGCCCCAGACGACGCACACCAGCTTGTCCGTGTGCTCCGCCGCGCCGACGAGGTCCTGCGCCAGTTTGTCGCTCATGGGCGGGAAGGGGCCGGTGATCGGGCAGATCAGGACGCCCACGGACGGGTCGGCGAGGATCGCGTCGATGATCTTGCGGCCGCGCCAGTCGCCGACCGGGTGCCCGCCGTTGTCGATCGGGTTGGCGACGTGGAGATAGCCCGGTATCCACTGGTGGAGTTCGGCCTGCTTGGCGTCGGACAGCGTGGGGAGGGTCAGGCCCGCCGCGGTCGCCAGGTCGGCGAAGTGCGCACCGGTGCCGCCGGAGATCGAATACACCGCGACACCCTCGGCGGTGGGTTTCCTGGCCCGTGCCAGCAGCGCCGCGGTGTCCTGGAGCTCGTCCAGCCCGTCCACCCGGATCACACCGAACTGCCGCATCGCGGCATCCACCACCTCGTCCGCGCCGGTGAGTTTGCCGGTGTGCGAGGCGGCGGTCCGGGCACCGGTCTCGGTGCGGCCAACCTTGACGACGACCACCGGCACCTTGTTACGGGCGGCGCGGTCGGCGGCCAGCAGGAAGCTACGGCCGTCCTTCAGCCCTTCCACATACGCGGCGATCGCGCCGACCTCGGGACGGGAGGCGAAATAGGAGAGGAAGTCGGCGGTCTCCAGATCGGCCTCGTTGCCGGTCGGGGCCCAGTGTGAGAGGCGGATGCCCAGCTCCTGGAGGGCGAAGACCGGCCGGCCCTGGTGGCCCGACTGCGTGATCAGGGCGATGGCCGGGCCGTCGAGGTCGTCGCGGAACCGCTCGAAGGCGTTGAGGTTGGTGTTGGGGCCGAGCAGCCGCAGGCCCGAGCGGGCGACGGCCTCGGCCAGCCGGGCCTGGGCGGCCGCGCCGTCCTCGCCGGTCTCGGCGAAGCCGGAGGCGAAGGCGACCGCGAACTTCACCTTGGCCTCGGTCAGTTGCTCGATGACCGGCAGGGGGTCGCCGACCAGCAGCACCGCGAGGTCGGCGGTCTCCGGCAGGTCGGCGACGGTGGCGTGGCAGGGCAGGCCGAAGACCTGCTCGCGCCCGGGGTTGACCGGGTGGAGCCGGGCGCCGACCCGTTCCGCCCAGGCGATCAGCTGCCGGGTGATGCCGGTGTTGGGGCGGCCCTCGCTGTCCGAGGCGCCGATCACGGCCACCGACTCGGGCCGGAAGAAGCGGTCCAGGTCGGGCACGGGTGCGTACAGCGGGCGGCCGCTGACGTCCCGGTCGGCGGCGGCCCGGACGGCCGCGGAGCCGTCGCTGCCGGCGGACCCCGGGCCGTCGGTTCCGCCGAGGTCGCTGGTGCCGTGGACGGTGTGGGGTGAGTGCTCCCCGCAGGCCACGACGCGGGCCGGCCGGGAGTGCGTGGTGAGGGTGCCGTGAGTCGATCCAAGCATCGCAGACGCCCGCTCCTGTGTGACGGCTCTCGTGGACTGCGCGCCGTACCGCGCCGCGCCCAGCCATAGCTGACACTTAGTCAGATTACTTGAACTGACGTCATGTCAGGAATGGGTGTGTGGCGTAAAGGTTGGGTCGCCCCCTCTTGTGGAGAGGTGCGGGGTTGGGATGGGATGAACTGACGTACCGTCAGGTCGATTTGGTGAGAGCGAGCGCGAGGGCGGGTGGTTCGATGGTGGCGCGGTTCGATCTGCCGGAGGTGGACGCCTTTACCCGGCCCTACTGGGAGGCGGCGGCCGAGGGGCGGCTGCTGCTGCGCCGGTGCCGGGCCGGGGGGTGCGGGGCGGCGCACCACTACCCGCGTGAGTTCTGCCCGTACTGCTGGAGCGAGGACGTCGGCTGGGAGCCGGCCGGCGGCCGTGCCACCCTCTATACCTGGTCCGTCGTGCACCGCAACGACCTCCCGCCCTTCGGCGGCCGCGTCCCGTACGTGGCGGCCGTCGTCGAACTGGCCGAAGGCCCCCGGATGATGACCGAGGTGATCGACTGCGCGGAGCCGGACCTGCGGATCGGGATGCCGCTCATGGTCCACTTCCGCACCGTGCCGGCAGAGGGGGCCGGTGGCGGTCCGGCGGTGGGCGGTGGATATGCCCTACCGGTCTTGCGTATACCGGTCTTCCGTCCGGCCTGAACCCTTCGGCTGCCGGCTGCCGGCTGCCGATGGCTGACTGTCGACGGCCGGTGCGCCCGACTCACGGCCAGAGCAGCTCTCGCCTCCAACCACCCTCCGTGCGACGGTAGTTGAGGCGTACGTGCTGGCGTCGATGCTGATCGCCCTGGAAGAACTCGACCTCGTCGGCGCGCAGCACATACAGCGTCCAGCTCGGGACCGGCGCGTCCGGTTCGCGCCGGGCGCGTGCCCAGGCGGCGTCCGCGGCGCGAGCCAGCTCGGCGGCCGAGCCGAGTACCGCGCTCTGGTGGCCCACCAGGGCGGCGGCCAGCGCGCCCGTGGAGCGGCGGTGCAGATCGGCCGCGCTCTCCTCCGGGCTCGCCGCGGTCACCGTGCCCCGCACCCGCACCTGGCGGCCGACCGCCGCCCAGTAGAAGGCCAGCGCGGCCCGCGGACGGGCGGCCAGCTCACGGCCCTTGCGGCTGTCGCGGTGGGTGCCGAAGTGCCAGCCGCGTTCGTCCGCGTCGTGCAGCATCACGATGCGCACGGACGGGTCCCCGGCCGCGTCCGCCGTGGCCAGCGACATGGTGTGCGGCTCGGGGACGCCGGCTTCGGCGGCCTCCCGCAGCCACTGCCGGAACAGCGGCAGCGGCTCGCCGGGCGCCCGCTCCGGGGCGAAGGACGGCAGCTCCCCCTCCCAGACCCGCAGGCCGCGCAGCAGCGCACGGAACGCGCGAGCGTCGTCGCCTGCGTCAGTGCTGGTGCCAGTGCCGGTGCCTGCGTCGCTGCTGCTGTCGCTGTCGCTGTCGCTGTCGGCGCCGGTTTCCGGGGACGGTCCAGGGCCGGGCGTGACCCCGTCGGCACGGTGATCCGTGCGATCAGGGCGATCAGAGCGATCCGTGTGACCAGGGCGATCCGTGTGATCGGGCATGTCGGGCAGCGTACGCGCGTCACCCCGCCCCCAACACCACCGTCCCCGACGAGCAGAACCAGCCGCCGGTACCGGACGCCACCGCGAGCCGCGGCAGGGCGCCGCCCGGCTTGTGGACCTGGCGGCCCGGGCCGGCCTCGCCGCGGAGCTGGCGGACCGCCTCGACCAGCAGGAAGAGCCCCCGCATACCGGGATGGCAGGCGGCCAGTCCGCCGCCGTCGGTGTTGACCGGCAGCGCGCCGTCCCGCAGCAGCCGCCCCTTCTCGACGAACGCGCCGCCCTCCCCCTTGGCGCAGAAGCCCAGGTCCTCCAACGTCACCAGGGTCATATAGGTGAATGCGTCGTAGATCTCGGCGAGGTCGATCTCGGCGGGGCGGACGCCGGCGCGTTCGAAGGCGAGGCGGCCGGAGACGGCGGCGGGGGAGAGGGTGAAGTCGTCCCACTCCGACATGGTGGTGTGCGAGACGGCGGTGCCCGAACCGAGCACCCAGACCGGGCGTTTGGCCAGGTCGGGCACGTAGTCCTCGGCGACCAGCAGTACCGCGCAGCCGCCGTCGGAGCGGATACAGCAGTGCAGCTTGGTGAACGGGTCGGCGATCATCGGGCCGGACAGCACCTCGTCCACGGTGATCGGTTCGCGGTGCATGGCGTCGGGGTTGGCGGCCGCGTTGGCGCGTGCCTGGACGGCTATCTCGGCCAGCTGTTCCAGGGTGGTCCCGTACTGGTGCTGATGGCGGCGCGCGGCCATCGCGTACTTGGCGATCAGGGTGTGCCCGTAGGGGACCTCGAACTGGAGCGGGCCCCGGGAGCCGAAGGAGAGGTTGGCGGTGCGGCGCCCGGCCTTGAGGTCGGCGCGCGCGGTGGAGCCGTAGACGAGGAGGACGGCGTTCGCGTGGCCGGCCGCGATCGCGTCGGCGGCGTGCGCGGCCATCACCTCCCAGGTGGCGCCGCCGACCGCGGTGGAGTCCACCCAGGTGGGGCGCAGCCCCAGGTATTCGGCGACTTCGACGGGGGCGAGGGTGCCGAGGCCGGCCGAGGCGAAGCCGTCGATCACCGACCGGTCGAGCCCGGAGTCGGCGAGCGCCCGGCGGGCGGCCTGGGCGTGCAGGGTGTACGGGGTGGCCTCGTCCACCCGTCCGCAGTCGGAGAGCGCGACTCCGGCGACGGCGACCTTGCGTATCCGGGAGAGGGGCCCTGACGTCAGCGTCATAATTTGACGGTACATCAGGTAAGCCATTGCTGCTCCGGGTTGGCTTCATGGTCTCCGCATTGAGGGAGCGCCGCCTCCCTAGGAAAGTGCCACCCCTGTCCCTACTATGACGCCCCGTCAGTTTCGGGACCTCGGCCGAGCTGGGCGGGGTTCGCCGCACGGCCGGGAGGAGCCCGCCGATGGATGCCGCGTTCACCGAGGAGCAGGACGAGATCCGCCGCACCCTGCGCGCACTGCTGGACAAACGCGGCGGCCCGGAGGAGGCCCGGGCGGCGGCCCGCAATCCGGGCTACGACCCGGGCTACGACCCGGAGCTGTGGCGGCGGCTCGCCCGGGAGACCGGCCTGCCCGGTCTGGTCCTGCCCACCGCGTACGGCGGCCGCGGCCACGGGCCCACCGCACTCGCCCTGGCCTGCGAGGAGACCGGCCGCGCCGTCCTCCCCGCGCCGCTGATCGCCACCACCGTGCTGGCCGCCCCGCTGATCCTGGCGCTGGCCGGGGAGCGCCTGCGTGCCGAACTGCTGCCGGGCCTCGCCGCCGGGGAGCTGACCGCCACACTCGTCGTACCGGGCGGCCGGCTGGCCACCGCACTGGCGCTGACCGGGCCGAACGACGGCGACTGGGCCGGCGGCGGCCGGGCCGGCGGAATCCAGGCGCGGGCCGTCGACAAGGGCTGGCGGCTCTACGGGGAGGCTGGCCACGTCCTCGACGGGCACACCGCGGACGTGCTGGTCGTCGCGGCGCACACCGGCGGCTTCGCGCGCAGCCGCACCCTGCTCTTCGCCGTACGGGCGAAGGGGGCGGAAGGGGCGGCGGCGCCGGGGCTGCTGCGGACCCGGCAGACGGTGCTGGACGGTGCCCGGCCACAAGCGCGCGTCGAACTCCGCGATGTGGAAGCCGAGTTGCTGGGAGAGGCGGCAGCCGGGAACGGAAACGGGGGCGGCGGCGCCGCGTCGGAGGCGGCGGCCGTGGCGCTGGCCGCGACCGGGGTGACGGCGGCCGCGTGCCTTGCGGCCGAGGCGGTCGGGGCGGCAGACGCGATGCTGTCCCGTATGGCCGGCTGGTTCAGGGAGCACAACCGGGGTGGGCGGCCGGACGGCGCCTCCCAGGCGGTGCGGCGTCGGCTGGTCGAGCTGTATGCGGGGGCGCAGGCGGCGCGCTCGGCGGCGTACCACGCGGCCTGGGTGGCGGGTGGCGGGCGCGCCGAGCCCGGGGTGGGCGCGTTGGCGCTGGCCCAGGGGCTGGAGGCGCTGCGTGCGGTGGCCGGGGAGGCGGTGCGGTTGCCCGGCGGGGTCGGCTCCGCAGGGGAGGGCGCGGCGCACCTCTGCTTCCAGCGGGTGGCCGGCGACGAGCTGCTGCTGGGGCCCGTGCACCGGCTGCGAGCCCGGGCGGCCGAGTGGGCGGGCCTGTTCGGGGCCGGGGAGGGCGTGGGCGCCGTTGCGGATCCGGCGGCGCGAGAGGCGGTCGGCGCCTGAGGGACCGCCGTGCGCGGCTGGGCATCCGGCCTGGACCGGAAATCTCCTCAAGGACCCTGAGGCGGAGGTGAGTTGGCGGGGCCGGGATGCCGGATGCGGGGTGTCGTGTGCCGGATGCCGGATGCCGGGTGCGACGCGGACTGGCCCCGTACGCGACGCGAACCGACCCCATACACGCAGCAGGTGCCGTACGGCCCCTGGAGGGCGGTCGGCACCCGGCTGCGTGTGGTGTACAGCTATGGCAGGACGGTTACAGGACGGAGGTCGAACTGCCCCTGAAATGACGGGACATCGGGGAAGCTCCGGCAGACTCCGGTTTCCCCGGCGGCAGAGCGGCTGCCGAGGCGCGGCGCTCCCGGCGCGGTGGCACCGGCGATGCGGCCGTACAGGCGGCGCGGTGTTCCCGCTGGTGCGGCGGCCCTGCGCGGACTACTGGGGCCGGCGCTTCGGGAGGCTGGCTAATCGGCCGACTGCTTGGCCAGCTGCCTGGTCGGCTACTTGGTCGGCTACTTGGTCGGCTTCTTGCCGGTGATGCCGAAGTGGACCAGCAGCGCCAGATTGGGCTTGAGTTCGGCCTGCTTGACGCCCCAGCTCTGGAAGCCCTTCTGGTGGCCGGCGACCGCCGCCAGCATCGCGACGAGGGAACCGGCCATGGCCGCCGCGCTGACGTCCTTGTCGACCTTGTTCTTGGCCTGGAGCTCCTGGATCGACTCCGTAAGGGAGTTGGTGACCGCGTTGAGGATCTTCATGCGGATCTTGTAGAACCGCTTGTCGCCCTCGGCGGCACCCAGGTCGACGACGCGCAGGATCGCGTCGTGCTTGCGCCAGAAGGAGAGGAAGCCGTCGACCAGTTCTTCCGCGGCCTGCCAACCGGACTTGCCCACCCAGGAGCGTTCGGCGACCAGACCGGTCAGGCTCGCGCCCTCTTTCGCCATCTCTTCGGCGATTTCGAGGACCGCGCCTTCGACGTCGGGGAAGTACTGATAGAACGTCGCGGGTGAAGTGCCCGCTTTTCGGGCCACATCGATGACTTTGACGTCCCGATAGGGGGACGAACTGAGCATTTCACTGAGGCAGTCGAGGAGCTTTTGCCGCGTCGCCTGTCCGCGGCGGCCGGCAACTCTGCCGTCTACGGTTCGAACTTGTCCTGTCATGCCGTCAGCTTACCGAGGGGTGATCGGAGCGCGATTTGGCTGCCTGCAAATGGGGACCGGGGAGTTCGGGCCGTCGGGCGCCCGTTGCCGCCCTGGTTGCGGGCCCGGTCGCGGCCCGGACCGGATGGGCGGCCATTGGTCCGATCCAGTGAATGCTGTTATCAACAGCCTGTGGACAACTTTGGTGGACAAGGGGTCGGCGCAGGACCGGCGGCACCGGGCCGGGGCGGCGCCGGAATCCGTGCGCCACGCGCGGTGTCGTGGCCCCGAAATCGCCCCGGGCAACGCAGAATTGATCCGACGCAGAAGTGATCCACCGATGCTGGGCGGACCGCGGGGGAGGGCATGCGCACGGACACGGGCGGGGGACGTGGGCGGGGGGATGGACGAGTTTCGGCCACGGGGGTCGGCCGCGGATCCGGGCATCCGCCGGGTGTCGACGGGGCGTCCGGGGCCCCGCCGTCGGCCCGTCCGCGCGGAATCCTTCCGTCCGGATGGGGCGAAGGGCGGCGGAAGTTCCGCGTACGGCCCCTCCGGGTAGTCCGCAACCGGCCGGTAACCCCTCGGCAATCGCCCGACGCCGGACGTATCCACGCACGTCAGGGCGGGGTGGAATACGCCGGGTAATGGCCTTGTTGCGTATCGCAGGGGGTGAGTCGTGACACGGCCGACAGGCCCCGGGTTCGCAACCGTCGGCCCGGCCAGGAAGAATCAGGGTGCGTACGGCCGTTTCGGCCAGGCGGTGAGACGCTGCGCGGGGCAGTGGCTCTCGGCGGCCCGTGGCTATGGAGAGTCTCGTTCTACGCCCCACGGGGAGGTGGCAGGCAAGTGGTGGAGCAGCTGACGCAGCACGATCCTCGGCGGATCGGCCCGTTCGAGGTGCTCGGCCGTCTCGGGGCCGGCGGCATGGGCCTGGTCTATCTGGCGCGCTCGGCATCCGGCCGGCGCGTGGCGATCAAGACGGTCCGGTCCGAACTCGCCGAGGACCAGCTGTTCCGGGTCCGGTTCACCCGCGAGGTAGAAGCGGCCCGCGCGGTCAGCGGCTTCTACACCGCGGCCGTGGTCGACGCCGACCCGCGGGCCGCGGTGCCCTGGCTGGCGACGGCGTACGTCCCCGCGCCCTCCCTGGAGGAGATAGTCAATGAGTGCGGGCCGCTGCCCGTCCAGGCGGTGCGCTGGCTGGCCGCCGGGATCGCGGAGGCGCTCCAGTCCATCCACGGCGCCGGGCTCGTCCACCGCGACCTGAAGCCGTCCAACGTCCTGGTGGTCGAGGACGGCCCCCGGGTGATCGACTTCGGCATCGCCTCCGGGGTGTCCAACACCCGGCTGACGATGACCAACGTCGCCGTCGGCACCCCGGCCTACATGTCACCGGAGCAGGCCCGCGACTCCCGCAGCGTCACCGGCGCCAGCGATGTCTTCTCGCTCGGCTCCACCCTGGTCTTCGCCGCCACGGGGCATGCCCCCTTCCACGGCGCCAACCCCGTCGAGACGGTCTTCATGCTGCTCCGGGAGGGGCCGGACCTCGCCGGGCTGCCGGAGGATCTCCGGCCGCTGATGGAGTCCTGTATGCAGATGGAGGCGGCCCACCGGCCGTCCCCGGCCGACCTCCAGTCCCAGCTCGCGCCGCACCTGTTCAGCTCCGGCAGCGACGACAGCGGCACGGCGTCGGCCTGGCTGCCGCCCGGTGCCGTGGCGCTCATCGAGCGGCGGCGCGGCGGCGGCCGGGGCGCCGTCGCCCCCAGCGCCGCACGGTCCCCCGCCGCGCCCCGTGACACCGGCCGTCAGGAGCCGGTGGCCGCGCCGCCCGTGCCGCAGTCACCGCCGCCCGCCCCGCGGCCCGAGAGCGGCCGGCCGGCCGCCGACGGCTGGCCCGGCCGGATCGGCGCGGGACCCGGCGCGCACCGCGCCGCCGACCCCCGTGGCGCGCCCGCCCCGGTGGCCTCCGCCGCCCCGCCATCCGCTCCGCCGGCCCCCGAGGGTGCCGGCGGTCCCGTGCGGCTGGGCGGTTCGCACGCCCCGATAGGGCCCGGACCGCGCGCCGCCGACGCCCCGCAGCATCACGGCGCGGCCGCCCCCGCGACGAACTGGGTCCGCCCGCCGGCCGGCGCCCCCGTGGGCGGTGTGCCGCAGCAGGGCGGCGCCACGGGCAGCGGCGGCCACGGCGAGGCCGCGCCGGCCACCCCGCCGGAGGCATCGCCGGCCGAGCCGGGCCGCTGGCGCCCCTGGCGCTTCCGGATGTCCAACGACGTCTGGGGCACCCCCGTGGTCGCCGACGAGCTGCTCTACGTCACGTCGTTCGAGGTGCACGTCCTCGATGTGGCCAGCGGGCGGCGGAAGTTCAAGACCCGCGACGTCGCCTGGGCGATGGCGGTGGCCGAGGGCCGGATCCACGCCTCCGACGGCCCCACGCTCTACGCCCTGGACGCCGACGACGGCGGCGAGCGCTGGCGGCTGAACAGCGACGGCTGGATCTACGCCCTCACCGCCGAGCGCGGCACCGTCGTCACCGCCACCCGGGGCGGCGGCGTCCAGGCATGGGACGCCGCCACCGGCGAGCTGCTGTGGGAGCTCACCGGCGCCCAGACCGACTTCGAGAACCCGGAGTCCGCGCCCGTGCAGCAGGACGGCACGGTCTACGTCTGGGCCGACGGCCGGCTCAGGGCGCTGGAGGCACGCACCGGCACCGAGCGCTGGTCGCACCCGGTCGGCGACGCGGCGTCCTGCGGCGGCGTCCCGATGCGGCTGCTGCCCGCGCCGGACGGTGTGGTGTACGTCGTCGCCGGCCCCCGGGTGCTGGCCCTGGACGCCGTCCGCGGCGAGCTGCGCTGGCACTTCGAGGCGCCCGCGGTCTTCCTGAGCCCGCCCGCCTTCGCGCCCGGCCCCGCCGTCACCGGTGGCGGCCTCTACCTCGCCGACTATCTGGGCACGGTCTACGCCCTCGACGCGGCGGACGGCCGGGACCGCTGGCGGATCGCCACCGAGGCCCGCCAGTCCACCGAGCCGGTGCTGGTCGCGCACGGCGCCGTCCACCTGGGCAGCGGCAAGGCGCTCTACACCCTCGACGCGGTGACCGGCACCCCGCGCTGGCGTTTCCAGGCGGGCGCCGAGGTCGTCGGCTCGCCGGTCGTCGCCGAGGGTCGGGTGCACTTCGGGTCGGCCGACCACTGCCTCTACACCCTCGACGCGATGGGCGGTCAGCTGCGCTGGAAGCTGGCCACCGGCGGGGAGATCACCGGCTCGCCGGTGGCGGTCGGCGGCGTGGTCTACGCCTGCAGCAAGGACCGCTGTGTGTACGCACTGGACGCCGCGAAGGGGACGGGGCTGGCGCGGCGGCCGTAGGCGGGGCCGGGCGGGCAGGGCGGGAGGGACTTCGGGGCTGCCTGGCTCCTGTGCCCCGGGCTGTCGGGCTGTCTGGCAGCGGGGCGTTGCGGGCTAGCCGCGGTCCGGCCCGGTGGGCCTGTGGTCGTCCGGTCCGTCCGGCCTGTTAGGCCCCTGCGGCCCGTCCGGCTTCTCCGGCCTGTTGGGCGTCTCGTTGGGCGTCTCGGCTCCGTCCGCCGCCTCCCGTTCATCCGGCCAGTTGGGCCGGTCCGGCAGGGTCGGGAGGTCCGGCAGGGTCGGGTGGTCCGGCGAGGTCGGTCGGTCCGGCGCGGCCGGTCGGTTCGGCAGGGTCGGCCGGTCGTCCTCTTCGTGTTCGTGGGCGGGCAGCGTGTCTCGTTGCCGTAGCTCCCGGCCCCACTCCACGGGCGGCGTCGGCCGCTGGGGCGGGGACAGGGGCGGGACGGGGTGGTCCGGCCGGGTCGGGTCCGGGGCGCGGGGCGGCGGGCCGTACGGTCCCGGGTGCCACTCCTCGGTGGGCCGGTGGGCAGGGCCCCAGGGGGCGGGCGGCGGCTCGTAGCGCGTGTACGCGTCCTCGTAGGCGTCCCCGAATTCGCGGTATTCGTCGTATTCGTCCTCGTGCGCGAGGACCCGGCGAGTGCGCCCGCGCATCACCAGGGCGCCCAGGACCAGCAGTGCGCCGCCGCCCAGGGCGTTGGCGACCCCGACGCCCAGTCCGTGTGCGCCGGCGGTGAGTTCGCCGGAGCGCTGGGCCTGGCGGACCATCCACAGGACGGTGAAGCCCAGCACGACCAGCCCGGCGACGGTGACGAGCAGCCGGGAGCGCAGCGCCACCCCGGCCAGCGTCAGCAGTCCCGCGACGGCCATCGGCAGCACCAGGGAGCCGAAGAGCGTGGCGCCGCTGCCGGTGAGGCCGTTGAGGAGGTCCTCGATCCGGATGTCGCTGCCGTGACGGCCGTCGTACCAGGGACGGAAGGGGCTCCAGACGGCGGCCGTCGCTCCGGCGAGGGCGATCAGGGAGCCGAGAACGTTGCGCACCACGGGCGTCGCCTCGCTTCGACTCGTCCTGCCCGCCTCGTGACCGACGCTACGCCTGCCCGTCTGCCCCCGCTAGACAGGCACGGCCGGATGTGGACCGTCTCCGCCCAGGGGCCCGCACCGGCCCTCCCCGGCGCTTGCTAGGGTGCCGTGCACGCGTCAACCCACGGGGTGGGCGCGTCTTCGCACGGAACAACGGGGGATGGTCGAAGGACATGGAGCAGCGCACGCGTACGCGCATGGGCACGGCCGCCGCAGGCACCAAGGGCGCCACGGGTACCACGGGCCGGGTTCGCAAGGGACTCAGGGCGGGCGTCGCGGCGGGGCTGGCGGCGCTGACGATCGCCACGGCCGCCGGCTGCGCGTTCGGCCGGCCCAAGGTCGTCGTGCCACCGAGCTGGGCGAGCGCCTCGGCCTCGGCCTCCGCCAGCTACGACCCCGCCAACCCGACGCCGTCGTCCTCGTACACGCCGAGTTACGACACCTACTCGCCGTCGCCGACGCAGGAGACCTACGACCCCGACGGGCGGTCCGACGTCCACGGCAGCGGCTGCGACTTCTCCTCCTCGCTGCGTCAGTTCACCTACACCGTCTCCATCACCAACCCGTCCACGACCAGCACGTACTCCTACGACATGCGGATCGACTGGATGAAGGACAAGCCCGCGGACGGCTCGACCTACGGGGTGCACCAGCGCAGCGTCGTGGTGGCGCCCGGCGCGACCGAGACCTACACCGCCAAGTACACGCTGAACCAGTCCTCCTGGCAGGCGTTCTGGTACACCTGCCAGATCACGCGGGCGACCAAGTCCAAGATTTGAGCCGAGCCCGGCCGTTGACGGCTGCGGCCGTTGACGTCCCCGGCAGTTGGGCGCCTCCGGTGGGCAGCGGCGTGCGGTGTCATCTGACGGGCGGTGGGGCGCCCCCGGTGTTCCGCGGGCGGGCGGCGAACAGGGCCGCCTGGCGGTCCGGTGGGAGGTTGCCGAGCGCGATCAGCTGCGGGGCGTGTGCCAGGGCCTGGGCCCGGGTGGCCTCCTTGGCGGCCCACAGTGCGCGGACGGTGCCCTGGACGGCGTCGGTGGGCTGTGCGGCCAGTACCGCGGCGCGGCGCAGTGCGGTCTCGGCCGCGGCGCCGGGCGGCGTCAGTTCGGAGACCAGGCCGACCTCGTGGGCGCGGCGGGCGCCTAGCCGCTCCGCGGTGCCCATCAGGGCGAGCCGGGCGATCTCGCCGTGCGGCATCCGCTGGGCCATGAGGATGGACTCGTAGGCGCTGACCATCCCGTAGGTGGTGTGCGGGTCGAAGAAGGTGGCGGTTTCGGCGGCGATGATGAACTCCGCCTCGCCGAGCAGGTAGAAGGCGCCGCCGCAGGCCATCCCCTCGACCGCGGCGAGGACCGGTTTCCACAGGTCGTTGGACTTGGGGCCGATCCGCAGCAGCGGGTCGTCGAGGGAGAACGGGGAGGCCGGCTGGGGCACGTCGGCGGAGCGGTCGAGGCCGGTGCAGAAGGCGCGGCCGCCGGCGCCGGTGAGCACCGCTGCGCGCACCGTGTCGTCGTAGCGGAACTCCCGCCAGACATCGGCGAGTTCGGCGGCGGTGGCCAGGTCGAGGGCGTTGTGGCGGGCGGGGCGGTCCAGGGTGACCAGGGCGACCCCTTCGTCGGTCTCGGTGCGGACTCCGGGGGACGTCATGGCCGCTCCAGGACCCAGCGGGGGACGGTCACCCCGCCGGGCAGGGTGTGGAAGACGGCCTTCACCGGCGCGCCGATGCGCAGCCGGGCCCGGTCGGCGGAGTTCAGGGCGGCGTCCGCGGCGGCGACGAGGTTGCCCACCAGGCGGATCCGCGGGGCCTCGGACAGCTCCACGACGATCGCGTTGTAGGGGGCCTGGGCGGCGTAGGCGGGCAGCAGCGGAGGGTGCGGCACGACGTAGGACCAGATCCGGCCGCGGCCGCTCATCCGCTGCCAGTGGGCGGTGAACGACTGGCAGTGCGGGCAGCAGGGGCGGGGCGGGAAGCGCGGTTCGTCGCAGCCGGTGCAGGTCTGTACGCGGAGTTCGCCGCGGGCCGCGTACTCCCAGAACGGCGCCCCGTCGTCGTCGGGGACGGGAAGCAGCAGGTCGGCGCCGGGGTCAGGGGGATTGTCAGTGGCGGGTGGCAGGCTTGTGGTCATGGAATCACGGATGGTTACGGAGTCGGGGGCGGTCATGGAATCGCGGGCGGTTACGGGCTGGTGGGTGGTCACGGAATCGGGGGCGGGCATGGAGTCACGGGAGGTCGCGGAATCGGGGGTGGTGTCGTACGGGGCGCGGTTCGGGCGCATCGGTTCTCAACTCCTCAGCAGCAGTGCGGAGGTGGGCACTCCCTCGCCCGCGGTGACGAGGCAGGTGGCGGCGTCCGGGACCTGCGCGGTGCTGGTGCCGCGCAGCTGCCGGACGCCCTCGGTGATGAGGTTGAAGCCGTGCACATACGCCTCGGAGAGGCCGCCGCCCCCGGTGTTGAGGGGGAGCCGGCCGCCGATCTCCAGGGTGCCGCCCTCGGTGAAGGCCGCGCCCTCGCCGCGTCCGCAGAAGCCGTAGCCCTCCAGGGAGAGGGGTATCAGGGGGGTGAACGCGTCATAGATCTGTGCCACGTCGACGTCCTGCGGGCTGAGATCGGCGCCCTTCCAGAGGTGGCGGGCGGCGGTCCAGGCCGGGCCGGTGAGCGGGTCGTCGTTCCAGTAGTTGACCATGCCGTGGTGCTGGGCGGGCAGGCCCTGGGCTGCGGCGTGGACGTAGACGGGGCGCCGGCGGCAGTCGCGGGCGCGCTCGGCGGACACCACCACACAGGCCAGTGCGCCGTCCGTCTCCAGGCAGTTGTCGAAGAGGCAGAGCGGTTCGCTGATCCAGCGGGCGGTCATGTACATCTCGCGGGTCAGCGGGCGGTCGTACATCATCGCGGCCGGGTTCTGGTTGGCGCGGTTGCGGCAGGCGAGGGCGACGTTGAAGAAGTGGTCGCGGGTGGCGCCGTACTCGTGCATATAGCGCCGGGCCAGCATGCCGATCTCGTCGGCGGGGCGGAGCAGGCCGAAGGGCCGGGTCCACTGCCCCGGGGTCGGCAGCTGGGCGCGGGTGTCGGTCCACGGCCGCGGTCCGGAGCCGCGTTTGCGGGAGCGCCAGGCGACGCCGACGCTCGCCTGCCCGGTGGCGACGGCCGCGGCGAGGTGCCCCACCGTCGCGCAGGAACCGCCGCCGCCGTAGCCGACCTTGGAGAAGTGCGTGACGTCGCCGGCGCCGATGGACTTGGCGATCTCGACCTCGTCGGTCTCCTCCATGGTGTAGGAGGCGAAGGCGTCCACTTCCGAGGGGGCGATCCCCGCGTCGTCCAGGGCGGCGACGATCGCCCGGCACGCCAAGGTCTTCTCGGATTCCGGAAGCCGTTTGGCAAAGGGTGTCTGTCCGATACCGACGATCGCCGTAGCGTCCTTGAGGGTCGGCCCCATCGCCACCTCCGTGGTCGGCCGTCACTGCTGACAGCGGAGGAGGCTACCGTTAATCTGACGACCAGTCAGCAAGTGCGGACGGACAGCCAGTGTGGTGCGGGGTCTTTGCCGACGGCGGGAGGCATGCGATGGGCGAACGGCTCGATGCGCGGGCGGACTTGGCGTACGGCTCGCTGGCCCACCTGGTGCGCGCGGCCGCCGCACGGTACGGCCCCCGGGAGGCCGTCGTCGAGGGCCGCACCCGGGTGTCCTACGCCGAGCTGGGCGCGCGGGTGGAGCGGGCCGCCGCGGCCTGCGTCGCGGCCGGCGTCGCCCCCGGCGACCGGGTCGCGGTCTGGGCGCCCAACACCCTCGACTGGATCGTCTCCGCCCTCGGCGCGGTGACCGCCGGCGCGGTCCTCGTCCCGGTCAACACCCGCTTCAAGGGCACCGAGGCGGCCGACGTCCTGCGCCGCACCCGCGCCAAGGTCCTCTTCGTCACCGGCACCTTCCTCGGCACGTCCTACGTCGCCTCGCTGCGCCGCGCCGCCGAGCGGGGCGACGGCCGCGGCCCGCTGCCCGGACTCCCGCACCTGGAACGGGTCGTGGTGCTCGCCGACGACGCCCCCGCCGACTTCACCACCTGGCGCGACTTCCTCGCCGGCGGCGCCGCGGTGCCGCCCGCCACGGTCCGCGCCCGGGCCGATGCCCTCGGCCCCGACGACCCCTCCGACATCATCTTCACCTCAGGCACCACCGGTCACCCCAAGGGCGCCGTGCTCACCCACGGCCAGACCCTGCGCGCCTACGACGTCTGGAGCGAACTGGCCGGCCTCCAGCAGGGCGACCGCTACCTCATCGTCAACCCCTTCTTCCACACCTTCGGCTACAAGGCCGGCATCGTCGCCTGCCTGCTGCGCGGCGCCACGATGGTCCCGCAGCCGGTCTTCAGCGTGCAGACCGCGCTCGCCAACATCGCCGCCGAGGCCATCTCCGTCCTCCCCGGCCCGCCCACCCTCCACCAGCAGCTCCTCGACCACCCCGACCGCGGCCTGCACGACCTCTCGGCGCTCCGCCTGGTCGTCACCGGCGCCGCCGTCGTCCCGCTGGAGCTGGTGGAACGGCTGCGCGGCGAGCTGAAGGTGGCCACCGTCCTGACCGCCTACGGCCTGTCGGAGAGCACCGGCCTGGTCACCATGTGCCGCCGCGGCGACCCGCCCGAGGTGATCGCGTCGACCGCGGGCCGCGCCATACCGGACACCGAGATCCGGATCGTGGATGCCGCCGGACGCCCGCAGCCGCCCGGCGAGCCCGGCGAGGTCCTGGTCCGCGGCTACCACGTCATGTCCGGCTACTTCGAGGACCCGGCTGCCACCGTCCGCGCGATCACCTCCGACGGCTGGCTGCGCACCGGCGACGTCGGCGTCCTCGATGCGGACGGCAACCTCCGCATCACCGACCGCATCAAGGACATGTTCATCGTCGGCGGCTTCAACGCCTATCCCGCCGAGATAGAGCAACTCCTCACCCGCCACCCGGACCTCACCGAGGTCGCCGTCATCGGCGTCCCCGACCGCCGCCTCGGCGAGGTCGGCAAGGCATACGCGGTCCGCCGCCCCGGCTCCCGGCTCACCGCCGACGACCTGATCGCCTGGTCCCGCCGAGAGATGGCGAACTACAAGGTGCCCAGGGAGGTGGAGTTCGTCGCTGGGCTCCCGCGCAACGCCAGCGGAAAGGTACTGAAGGGGCAGCTGAGGGGCGGGGGTTCGGGTGGGGGAGGGGGCAGCGCGCAGTCCGGCTAGAGGGGCAGCGCACGGTCTGGCTGGCTCTACTGCCCTGTGAGGTGGGGGACGCGGCCGTCCATCACCCCCGTCGCCTCCGCCAGTGCCCGCATCCGGTCGGCGAAGCCGTCGTCCGCCGCCCCGAACCACACCCCGAGGTCCGCCGCGCCGGCCGCCTCCCAGGCCGCGACCTCGGCCGCCAGCTCCGCCGCCGTCCGGTCCGGGCCGTCCCAGCCGATCGGGGTCCCGGCCGCCACCCGCGTCCCGCGCCCGGCGGCCCGGCGGTGCAGCCGCGCCGCCCGCTCCGCGAACTCCTGCGGCGCGAGCCCCACGGCCTGCCAGTAGCCGTCGAACTCCGCCGCGCGCCGCAGCGCCGCGTCCGAGTTCCCGCCGATCAGGAACGGCACCGGCTCCTCGGGCCGCAGCTCGAACACCGCCCGCCCGTCGAACGCCGGCTGCCCGTCGTCGTACGGCCCGCCCGCCCCCGTGTGCAGATGCCGTACCAGCCGCAGCGCACGGTCCGTCAGCGTGCCCCGGTCGCCGAAGCCGACCCAGGCCGCGTCGAACTCGTAGGGCTGCCACCCCACTCCGACGCCCAGCACGAACCGGCCGCCGCTCAGCCGCGCCGGAGTCGCCGACTGCCGGGCGAGCAGCAGCGGTTCGCGCAGCGGGACGACCAGCACCGACGTCCCCAGCACGACCCGTTCGGTCACCGCGGCCAGGTACCCGAGCGTGGTCAGCGCCTCGTACTGGTAGGGCGCTGCGTACTGGGGGCGTCGCTCACGGGGTGGCCTCCGCTTCCGAAAGCACGTGAAAGCACGTGAAAGCACGTGAAAGGGTGTGACTGGGTCGGACGCCCGCCTTTCTATGGCCTGACATGGGTGTGAGGGGCAAGGTACGGGGGCCTATCGCCCTGCACGAAGGGCCCACCGTCCTGCACGAAGGGGCCTACCGCCCCCCGTACCGTTCCCGCAGTGCCGCCTTCAGCACCTTGTTCAGCGGTCCGCCGCGCGGCAGCGTGTCGATGATCTCCAGCTGTTCGGGCAGCTTCTGCGTCATCAGCCCGGCCGCCAGCAGATGCGCGCCGAGCGAGGCCAGCGTCAGCGCCCCCGCCCCGTCCCCGTCGCCATCCCCACCCCCATCCCGGGCGAGCGTGACCACCGCACACACCCGCTCTCCCCGCTCCCGGTCCGGCAGGCCGATCACCGCCGCCTCCGCCACCGCCGGGTGGGTGCACACCAGGTCCTCGATCTCCCGCGCGGAGATGTTCTCCCCCTTCCTGATGATGATGTCCTTCAGCCGCCCGGTGAGCACCAGGTGCCCGTCGGCGCGCAGTTGGCCCAGATCGCCGGTGCGGAAGTAGCCGTCCGCGGTGAACGCCTCTGCCGTCAGCGCGGGATCGGTGTACCGCCGGCAGACCATCGGCCCGGAGACCGTGACCTCCCCCGTCTCCCCGGTCGCGGCCTCGCTCCCGTCCGCCCGCACGATCCGCACCCGTGCGCCCGCCACCGGCCTGCCCACCGTGTGCGCCAGCTGCTCGTCGCTGTCGTACGGCGTCCCCATCGCGATCATCGGGCACTCCGTCATCCCGTACCCGTGCACGATCGCGCAGTCCAACTCCCGCCCGGCTGCCCGGTACAGCTCCGGCGGCAGCGGCGCGCCGCCGCCGGACAGCAGACGCAGCGAGGGAATCAGCGGCCCGGCGTCCGGCGCGGCCTGCCGGCGGCGCCGCGCCGCATCGTGGAACGCCTGGTAGAACGCGGTGCTGCCGCCCGCCATGGTCACCCCGTGGCGCCGGTAGACCTCGGCTGCCCGCTCCGCGTCGAACGTCTCCAGTACGACCGCCGGAAAGCCGCTGACCAGCATGGCGATGACGTAGTCCGGCCCGGCGATGTGCGCGTACGGGAACGCGATCGAGCCGATGTCGTCGGCCGCCATCCCCAGTGCCGTGGCCAGCCCCACCCCACCCGCGATGAGCGAGGCGTCGGTGTGCTCAACTCCCTTGGGCACGGAGGTCGTCCCGGACGTGCAGTAGATCCAGCGGGTGCGGCCGTCCTCTTCTCGCAAGGGTTCTTGCGGGGATTCTTGCGAGGGGTCTAGCGGGGGCTCCGGCAGCGTGCCCGGATCCCCGTCCGGCAGCCCGTCCGCCACGGAGAGCACCCGCACGCCGTCACGCCCCCGGGCCACCCCACGGACCATCGCCGCGTAGTCGAACCCCCGCCACACCCCGGGTACGAGGACGAACTCCGCCGCCGACTCCGCCAGGACGAACCCGACCTCACGGGCCCGGTGCAGAGGGATCACCGGGGTCTGCACGGCCCCGAGCCGGGCCAGCGCGAGCGACGCCACGATCGTCTCGATACGCGTCGGCAACTGCCACATCACCCGCGTCCCGGCGCCGATCCCCAGCTCCCGGAACCCGGCCGCCGTGCGCAGCGCCGCGTCCCGCACCTCGCGGAAGGTGACGCCCGGCCCGCCGCCCCCGTCGAAGAACATCGGCGCACCCCCGGAGGCCCGCGCCCGGTACTCGACCAGTTCCCACAACGTGCGTACACGGGCGACTGCTTCGAACACGGCGCGCCTCCTGGGATGGATGGGCGGGGCAGGTCCGGTCCGGACGGCGCGACTGTAGCAGTGGAGCTGACGTAGCGTCAGCTAGTGCGGGCGCCGCCTGTCTCGTCGACGCCGCGACGAGTGTTTCGGAATGAAAACGTCCGGTCCTCCCGGTCTTTCCGGTCCTCGAAAGGCGGACGGGGCCGGGTCTTCCGCCCGGCCCCGTCCGCGATGCCGCGAGTGGGGAATTACCCTTCGGGACGCGTCAGGGCATGTGGTTGTCGAGAGGCGACAGCCCCGCATGGCCCCCCTGCGGTGCCACCGGAATGTGGCTGTCCTGAGGCGCCACCGGGATGTGGCTGTCCTGCGGTACCACGAGCGTGTGACTGCTCCGAGCCGTCACGGAATTCGACGGGCTGGGTATGTGGCTGTCGGCCAAGGCGGGCACCGCGGCGGCGCCGAGCGCAGCCACGGCGATGGCGGCGACGGCCAGGGACTTCCTTCTACGGGTCATGCCAACTCCTAAGGATCCAGGGATCGTTGCTGTTCCCAGAAACAAACTAGCGCTAAGTGCGTGCAGATGTTCGACTGTTGTCGGGGAAAGTCGCGGAATATCGCAGGTTTTACCTCGCGGGCAGAAACGCCGCAGGGGCCGGTTTTTCCGTGGCTTCCCCTCCCAGCCACGGGAAAACGACCCCTGCGATCCCCCGGATTCCCCCGAATTCCCCCCGGGTCCCCCGGATTTCCATCGGGGGACCCGGCCCCCGGTCGTGCTCCCCCGTATCCCCCTATCCCCCGTATCCCCCGTATCCCCCGTATCCCCCCGTTCGTCGGTGGACTACTTGACTCCGCCGACGGGCTGGTGGCTGTCCATGGTGGTGATGTTCTTGTCCCTGGCCGGTGTCTTATCGGTGGCGCCTGCGGGTGCTTCCGCGGTGCCGGCGTCGGACGCGGCGCTGGGCTGGTGACTGTCCATCGGCCTGACGACCTCGCGGTCCCGGGGCTGCGGGACCTGCGGCGTGGCGCCGGGGCCGAGGATGGGCTGGTGACTGTCACGCGGTGTGACGATCGGCTGGTGGCTGTCACGCGGGCCGACGACGTCTCGCTCCCCCGAATTCTGAACTGTGTTCTCGGTGCTCATTGCGATCAACTCCTGATGGGCGCTTGAGGCTGTCCGCCCGCCCGGCGACTCCCCCGTTGGCCGCCGGACGGGCGTGACATGGCCGCTCACGATAACTGTGCGGCCTGGGCACCGAGCCGCTTGCCCCCCGAGGCGGCGGATCGGTAGGAATAAGAGTGGCCCGGACCGATGAACGATCGATAAACGTCGGCGGCGACCGGCGAAACGGGAGGTCAGCCGACCGTCGCCGGGGCAAGGAGGTTCCGGACCGCGGTGCTTTCCGCGGAGCCGAGACGCTCGAAGATGGCCAGTGCCTCTTGCCAGCACACGCGTGCCCGACCGCTGTGCCCTATCTCGTTCAACGCCCGGCCGAGCGTGGTCAGGGCGCTGGCTCGCCAGGATTCCCCACCGATTCCGCGTAGCGCGGTCAGCGCCTGCTCGGCGCGGTTGGCGGCGGCAGTGGGGCGGCCGGCCGCGAGATCGACCTCGGCCAGGCGGAAATTGGTCATGCCTTCCCAGAAACGCTGCCGGCTGTCCTGGAAAATGCCGAGGGCGGCAGCCAGTCGCTCGGATGCCTCGGCCAGCCGCCCGGCCTGGGTGTATGCCAGGGCGAGCGCGTACATGCCGTTGGCGAGGCGGCGTTTGGCACCGAGTTCGCGGTAGATGGCGATGCCGTCCTCCGCCAGGCTGATGGCGCTCTGCACCCGGCCGGTGTCCAGGTGCACCCGGGAGAGGTTGCACAGCGCACTGGCCTCCGACTGCCGGTTCCCGTCGTCGCGGAAGGCCGCCAGGGCCTGCAGGAGATATGCCTCGGCGTCCTTGTGGCGGCGCTGCGCGTTGGCGATGATGCCGCGGTCGTTGGGTGCGTATGACGAGGAGAACGCATCTCCGGAGGCGAGACCGAGCAGCATCGCGGACTTCGCGTTCTCGTCGGCGTCCTCCAGCCGGCCCGACAGGGTGCGGACGTACGCGAGGGCCGTGTGGATGCGGGCCTCGGCGTGTGCGTCGCCGACCTCGCGGGCCGCCGCCAGCAGCGTGGTGTTCGCCTGCTCGTACTGGAGGGCATCGGCACCCGACTCGGCCAAGTCCTTGGTGAGCAGCAGCAGGTCGGCGGCGCGGCGAAGCATGGCCGGGGTCGTGGACTGCCGGGCGCAGGCCAGCACGCACCCCGCCTCGCTGAACAGCCACTCCAGAGCCGACGCCCGGTCCTGGAACTCCAGGCCCGGGTGGCTGGTTTCCGCCAGGTGCGCGATCAGCCGGTCGCCGGGGCGCTCCAGCGCGTACACCCGTGATGCCGTCACCACGTAGAAGTCCAGCAACCGCGACAGCGCCGCGTCCCGTTCGGACGGTGGGTGTTCGTCGCGCTCGGCGCAGGCGCGGGCGTAGAGGCGGACGAGGTCGTGGTAGCGGTAGCGGCCCGGTGCGGCGGACTCCAGAAGGGAGGTGTCGACGAGGGATTCGAGGAGTTCCTCGGTGGCCTCCGCGTCCAGGTCGAGGAGGGCCGCCGCGGCGGTCAGGGAGATGTCCGGGCCGTCGGCCAGGCCCAGGAGGCGGAAGGCGCGGGCCTGGGCGGGCTCCAGCTGCTTGTAGCCCAGTTCGAAGGTGGCCTTCACGGCCAGGTCGCCGGCGCGGAGTTCGTCCAGCCGGCGCCGCTCGTCGGCGAGCTTGCTGGCCAGCGTCGAGACCGTCCAGGTGCGGCGGGCGGCCAGCCGGGAGGCGGCGATGCGGATGGCCAGCGGCAGGAAGCCGCAGGCGCCGACGACCGCCATGGCGGCCTTCCGCTCGGAGGTGACGCGCTCCTCGCCGACGATGCGGGTGAAGAGGGTCAGGGCCTCCTCGGGGCTCATCACGTCGAGGTCGACCAGATGGGCGGAGGCCAGGTCGATCATCCGCGAGCGGCTGGTGATCAGGGCCGCGCACCCCGCCGTACCGGGCAGGAGGGGGCGGACCTGGGCCGCGTCCCGGGCGTTGTCCAGCAGCGCCAGGACGCGCCGTCCGGCGAGCGCGGAGCGGTACAGCGCCGCCCGCTCCTCCAGGCCGTCCGGAATGGCGGAGTCCGCCGTTCCCAGGGCGCGCAGGAACGCGCCGAGCACCGCCTCCGGTTCGGCCGGGTTGTGCCCCGCCCCCTGGAGGTCGACGTAGAGCTGGCCGTCCGGGAAGTGCTCCCGGGCGGTGTGTGCGACATGCACCGCCAGGGTCGTCTTCCCGACGCCGCCGATCCCGGCGACGGCCGAGACCGCCATCACGCTGCCCTCGGCCGTCGCCAGCTGGTCGCTCAGCTCGTTGACGAACGCGGCCCGGCCCGTGAAGTCGGCGACCGTGGCCGGGAGTTGGCGCGGCCGGACGAACGTCGCCCCGGCGCCGTTCTGATCGCCGCCGACGGCCGGTGCGTCCAGTTCGGTGTCGGCCCGCAGGATCCGCTGGTGGAGTTCGGAGAGCGAGGCGCAGGGGTCCACGCCCAGCTCGTCCGCGAGCAGCCGGCGGGTGTCGGCGTACACCGCGAGCGCCTCGGCCTGGCGGCCGCTGCGGTACAGCGCCAGCATCAGCAGCTCCCGCAGCCGCTCGCGCAGCGGGTGCGCGGCGGTCAGCGCGGTCAGCTCGGAGACCGCCTCGGCGTGGCAGCCGGCCTCCAGGTCGAGTTCGAGACGGGTCTCGGTCAGCGACAGCCGCCGCTCCTGGAGGCGGGTCCGCTGGTTCTCGGCATACGGGCCGGGCAGTCCGGCGAGCGGCTCGCCGTCCCACAGGTCCAGCGCGGCGTCGAGGAGTTCGCGGGCCCGGCCGCGGTCGCCGGCGGCCTTGGCCTTCTCCGCGTCGGCGGCGAACTGCTCGGCGCTGTCGTGGTCGAGGTCCAGGGGCAGTCCGTCCACGGGCCGCAGCGCGTAGCCGCCGGACTCGCTGACCAGGGTCTCCGCGTCGGCGCCGAGCGCCTTGCGGAGCCGGGAGGCGTAGGTCCGCAGGGCGGCCAGCGCGGCATGCGGCGGTTCGTCGCCCCACAGGGCGTCGACGAGCTCGGGCGCGGTGGCGGTCCGGCCGCCGCGCAGCAGCAGCGCCGCGAGCAGGGCGCGCTGCTGCGGCGAACCCGCCGCCAGCGGCGTCTCGCCGCGCCAGGCCCGCACGGGACCGAGCACGGTGAAGCGGAGCCGCTCCCGCACCTGTCCCGGACCGTCGTCCATGGTGTCCCCCTGCCGTGTCCCGTCCGTTCGCGCTGTCATGACCGTCCGTCCAAAGCTTTGCGCCGAGCGCAACGGTCAGTCTGCCCTGTCGCGACCCTCTACGTCAGTAGGGGTCCGGAGCGTGCACAAAGCCTCCCCGTGCGGTCGGACGGGCCTGGCGCCGGGCCCCGCCGGGCCGTCGGAGGGGAACCCTCCGTTCCCGCCCCGAGCCGCCGCCCGGGCCGCCCGCCGGGGCGTTTGCCCAGGTGGGCGGGGGTGTTCGGCGCAAGCCGCCCGCCTGCGCGCCCCTTACGGGTCCGCCCGCGCGCGGCGTTCCCGATGTAGTCGCCACGCACCCGTCGCCCCCTACCCGGGGCCACGGCCCCCATTCCCGGCTGGCTGGTTTGTTTCTGCCGGCGGACCGTTACCGGCCGCCGGGTGCCCACGGTTCGCCCGATCCGCCTGCGTACACGCGGCACGGGGCCGGTCGGTTCTCCGATTGCCGCTCCTGCCGGTCCTGCCCGTCCCGCCCGCCCACGCAGTAACGCCCTCCCCTCCGCGTTCATTCCTCCCGCGTTACTGACGCTTCGTCAGATCAGCGCTACCGTAACGCCCATGGAGACCACGGAACCCGGCAAATCCAACAGCTCCAGCAGCTCCAGCAAGGCCGACGGATCAAACGCCGACGGGTCGAACGAAGCCTTCCCCCGGATCATCTCGGTCGACGACCACACCGTGGAGCCCCCCGACGTCTGGCGGGACCGGCTCCCGTCGAAGTACCGCGACACCGGCCCGCGTATCGTCCGGGCGCCGATCAAGGACATGACCTTCGTCGGCGGCAAGTTCACCCCGACGATGGGTGCTCCGGGCGACGGCGGCCCGACAGCCGACTGGTGGGTCTACGAGGACCTGCGCCGCCCGCTGACCCGCCTGGACACCGCCGTCGGCTACCCCCGCGACGAGATCAGGCTGGAGGGCATCACCTACGAACAGATGCGCCCCGGCTCCTACAGCGTCCCCGAACGGCTGGCGGACATGGACGTCAACCACGTCCAGTCCGCCCTCTGCTTCCCTACCTTCCCCCGCTTCTGCGGACAGACCTTCACCGAGGCCAAGGACCGCGAACTGGGACTGCTGGGCGTGCGCGCGTACAACGACTGGATGGTGGAGGAGTGGTGCGGCCCGCAGGCCGGCGGTCGGCTCATCCCGCTGACGATCGTCCCCCTCTGGGACGCCGAGCTCGCCGCCGAAGAGGTGCGCCGCAACGCGGCCCGCGGCGTCCGTGCCGTCTGCTTCAGCGAGATCCCGCCCCACCTGGGTCTCCCCAGCATCCACACCACCCACTGGGACCCGTTCCTGCGCGCCTGCGACGAAACCGGCACGGTCATCGCCATGCACATCGGCTCGTCCTCGAAGATGCCGTCGACGTCGGCCGACGCCCCGCCCGCCGTCGGCTCCACGATCACCTTCGCCAACTGCTGCTTCTCGATGACCGACTGGCTGATGAGCGGCAAGTTGGACCGCTTCCCGCGGCTGCGGATCATGTACGCCGAAGGGCAGATCGGGTGGATCCCGTACATCCTGGAGCGCGCCGACGTCGTCTGGGAGGAGAACCGCGCCTGGGGCGGTGTCGCCGACAAGGTCCTCCGGCCGCCCTCCGAACTCTTCGCCGAGCACGTCTACGGCTGCTTCTTCGACGACGCCTTCGGCCTGCGGAACCTCGACGCGATCGGCGTCGCCAATGTCCTCTACGAGACGGACTACCCGCACTCGGACTCGACCTGGCCCAGGTCGAGGGAGGTCGCCGAGTCCCAGATGGGTCACCTCGCCCCCGACGTCGTCGAACGGATCGTCCGCGGCAACGCGATCGAGTTGCTTGGACTGACGGGGGAGGGGCTTTGGGGGCCGTCGGCAGCCCCCCATTGAACAAGCGGTTTCCCGATCAGGACGCCAACCCCTTCACGCGACGCCTAATCACGCCGACTAACCATGCCGACGTATCACGGCTCTGCCCGCATCCAAGTCGATGCCCGTCCGGCGCGGGGCTCCGTCGTGCTGGTCGTCCTGCAAGGTCATGTCCACCCGACGCTGTTCCAGCTGAATGTGCTTGTTGCCGTTCCACATCGTGTGCAGTTCCTCGGTCATGGTGGCGCCCAGGCCCACGCCGCCGGCCGGAGTACGGCCGGCCAGTCGGCGCCGCAGCCACGCCGGACGACCTGACCTGAGCACCACCTGCCGCGCCGCAGCCAGCAGAAATCCACCGATTACCGGCACCAATATCGCCATCAGGCTTGCCAACATCACCATGCCGGCTCAACGCCCCGCAGCGAGCGGCCGTTCCCTGCCGTCGAAGGCCCGGGTGTACCCGGCAAGTGGTGACGGCAAGGACTACGGCGAGACCACGGAAAGGACTACGACGACAGGCGCGTCCGCACGAGATCTGCCATGGCCGTCGCCATCCGCTGGTGAAACCGCCACAGGAAGGGGTCGCGTGGGCTGGGTGCGCCGAAGAAACCCTGCGGTGTCACCCGCCGGGCGTGATCGCCTCCCTTGCGCCATTCCGCCAGGTCATCGGGGCCCAGCCCGGTTGGCTTCAGTTCGGCCATGGCGTCGTAGTCGACAAGTTCGGGGAACCAGCGCATCATCAGGGCGGATTCGATCTCCTCGGCATGCACGCCGAGTTCACCCGTCAGCTCCAAGCCCTCGAACAGCGGCTGCATGGCGTAGGAGGCCACCGCCTCGGGGGGCGAGCAGTCGAGGCGGTCGGCGATGAAGTCCGGTTCCAGCAGCACGACACCGGTGTTCCCCTGCTCATGCTGGCGCCGGACCACGTCCAGCAGCATCCGGTTGTGGGCGATGTCGCCCTGGTGGTTGATCACGAAGATGCGATCGAAGCCGTCGGTGGCCAGCGAGTCCAGGATGTCGGTGTGGAGTGCCGCAGCGGTCTCCGGGCGGGTGCGGAACGTTCCCGGGAACGCCGACGACACCTGGTTGATCCCCCAGAAGACCGGCGGAGCGATCAGCGACTCCACCACCTGCCGCTCCACTCCCTGCCGCTCCAACTCCCCCTTCACGAGCAGGCAGAGCTGGTAGGCACCGTAGGCGTCGGTGCCCAGCGGCAGGTGCGGCCCGTGCTGTTCGATGACCCCCGTAGGCAGCAGGACGCATGCGCCCCGCCCGGCTGCCGCCTCCACCTCTGGATACGTGAGGTCGGCGATCGTCCCCGCGAAGATCGAGTACCCGCTGTTCATCGAATTCCCCCGTTTCCTGACGTCCCGCTGGCCGGCATTCCACCGAGCCGCGCTCCGGTCCGGTCGTTCGTTCTCTACCGCCCGGCCATCCTCACCGGCAGCGCATGGGGTCAACGAGCCGCGATTTCAACGGGTTCCCACCGTTGTTCACACAACCCCCAGTCGAATGCCCAATTCGACCAGCCGGCCGCGCTTCTGGGTGCGGAGCATCGTGCCCACCGTTTCGCGTACTCCGGCATGCATCCTGGTTGCCTGCGGAGCAAGGCGCTCAGCGTGGAGAAACGCCTCCAGCGCCAGGTCACGCTGCCCGTTGTAGAAGTGTGCGCGCCCCACGTCGATGTGGTGGTGTGAGCGGCGCTCGCGACTGTAGGTCTCTGGCAGCTTGACCTTCTTCGCCCGGTCGACGGCCAGGCGCCCCTGTCCCATCTCGACGGGCAGACTTACACCCCAGATCGCTACGTTCGTGGGACCGAACTGGAGGTGCCAATCGTTACGGTCCCCGCCGAGCTCGTCCGCCGCGGCCTCCGCTCGACGCCAATGTCGTTCGGCAGTGTCCTGCTCAGCTGCGCGTGCGTGGTTCAACGCGGCCTTCAGCTCGAATGCGCCGCGTAGTGACACTGCCTCGGCGGGTGGTGACGGCATCCGCGTAAGCGCCGTCAGCGCGTCATCGATGATGGCACCCGCCTCGTCGTGCTCGCCGATGCTCAGGAATTCCCCGGCGTCGTACCACTGCGCTGCCAGCACGCGCAGCGGATCACCGGTGGCCTCGGCAGACCACACGACACGTTCTGTCGCGAGGGTGGCGTCTGAGACGTGCCCCAATTTGTACAGGTACTGCATCGCGCATTCGTACGCCGTGGTCAGCAAAGAGAATGCCGCTCGGCGTGCGGTGCCTTCGGAAACCTCGGCGGCTACCTGTAGGTCTCGAATCAAGGCCGGCAAAGTCTCGCCGGTATTTGCCAGTTGCGCCGCATGGCGGTCGTTGTTTGCGGCCAGGGTCCGTGTGCGGAGCTCGACGAGGTCTACGTTGGCCGCTTCTTCCTCAGACGGGCGCGCAGGTCGGCCGTGCCGAAGGATCGCTCGACGGACCGGGGCTACACCGGCGACGGCTGCTTGCCCGGCGAGGTCGGATTGCGGCGGGATTACGGGTCCTCCGGTGATTTCGGTGGGGTGGCAGTCGAGGGCGCGGCACAGAGAGAGGATGACTGCGGGCCGGTCCAGCGCCCTGCGCCCCTGCTCGAAAGCCTTTACTGCTGAGAGGCTGTATCCGGTCTCCGTGGCAAGCCGCTGTTGGGTCCACCGACGCCGCATTCGGATGCGCGCGAGTCGCTGGCCGTTGCTGTCCGCCGCCTGCATGTCAGGGAAGTGCGCCATGGTGGGCTCCGTTCTGACGTCGACACTCAGCACGGTACGCCTGGCTGGACTCGGCGCGTAGCGATCGGCCTTCCATCACCCAACCGGGGCTGATTCCATTGGCGCTTCGCAAGGTCTCAACTCGCCGTCGCATGCGAGCGTTCGCGGCGTGACAGAGGGGCTACATACTGTGGCCCTTCGTCTTCCTGGGGCGCCATACGGTCGATCAGTACGCAAGACCCCCGCGGCCGCGGCGAACGGCCCGGGGGCATGGCCAACGCCTCGTAGGAGCGTCGACATGCCGCACTGTATCGCCCGTATCTTCGAGCCGCTGCTGCGGCTGTTACTGCCCGCGCGAGGGCATCACCGTCGCACTGGGGCGCCGGCTGCCGCGAGGCGCGTGGACGTGGGGACGCTGGCCGTTCCCCGCGTACCCGCCCGGCGGCGGCCGAGGCTGCTGCGCGGCGAGGACGTGTCCCTGGTCCGTCCGTACGTCCTCACGCCCGAGGAACGGCAACAACGGCGAATGCAGCGCGTACGGCGGCGAGCGCTGTGGCTCGCGGTGCACGGGATCGATGCCGGGCCGCGCTGGATTCACGGTATTGAGGTGAGCGGCTGATGAGCGGCATGGGCCTCCCGGTCTACCTGAAGGAACCGTTGCCGGAGCCGGTACCGGTCGCCGGATGCGATGTGTGCGGGGCGCTGGCCGAGCAGCGTGCCGCCGCCTATGCCGTCGGCGACTGGTCGAAGGCGACCGATTGCAACGTCGAGATGCGTCGCCATCCTCATCGGAATCCCCATCGGAAGCGGGGACCGTCCGCCCGTACCCGTAACTGACCCCGTTTATCGGCACCTTGACCGGAACAGACAATCGGCGCACCTCAGCACGGCGGGGCTCGCCCGTTGAGGACGACGGTAATCAAATCCCAACCCCTCAAGAAGGAGACGCAGTGAACACCCGATTCGGCAACCACTTCGCGCAAGGCGGCGGGCACGGTAAGGACGAGGGCGGCGGGGGAGACGACCACCCTGGACAGCCCTGGACGCCGACCGACGAGCCGTACCCGGACGGGACGACGCCCCCTGGCGACGGGACGCACCGGAAGTGACACGCCCTTCTGAGCAGAGGGAACGGCCCACTCGTGAGGAGCTGGGCCGTCTCCTCCTGGAAACCAAAGCGATGGCACCCGACTGGGCACCGAGCTTCGAGGCCGTGCCCCGTGCCGGCTTCCTGCCGGATCTCATGTGGCCGCACGACATGGCCACCGGCCGGAATCTCGTGGTCGACAGGTTGGCGGACCCTGAGGCGTGGCAGAGGCACGCCGACTCGGACGACCCGATCGTCACGCAGTGGGACGACGGCCGGCATGACGGCCGCGAGCCGGGAAAGGCGTTCAGCTCTTCGTCGTCCATGCCGAGCCTGGTGTTCGCCATGCTGTCCGACCTGGACGTGCGGCCCGGGCAGCGGGTGCTGGAGATCGGCAGCGGGACCGGCTGGAACGCCGCGCTCCTCGCCCACCGGCTGGGGGCCGCCAACGTGGTCACCGTCGAGGTGGACGGCACGGTCGCCGCCCAGGCACAGGAGTCCTTGGCTCGCTTCGGGCTCCCGGTCGAGGTGGTGCACGCAGACGGCTTCCTCGGGTGCACGAAAAAGGCACCCTACGACCGCATCATCGCCACATGCGGACTGCGCGAGATCCCGTTCGCGTGGGTGGAACAGTCCAACCCCGGAGGCGTGATCCTCGTTCCCTGGGGGACCTACTACGGGCCCGGCGAGGCCACCGCGCGGCTTGTGGTAGCCGATGACCGTCGGAGCGCAACAGGGCCTTTCACGCGGCCGGTTGCCTTCATGCGTATGCGCTCCCAGCGCTTCGTGTGGCCCCGGCACGACGCGTACGTAGCTGCGGGTGCCATGGACGCCGCGGAGACGTCGACCACGCCGGTGACCGAAGCGGAACTGTGCGGTACGGGGGGTACGGGCGCTTTCGATCCGGTCACCTTCGCGTTGGGCCTGCGCGTGCCCGACGTGGCCCATCTCGCCGATCGCAAGCGCGACGGCAAGCGCGCCGTGTGGTTCTACGGACTCTCCGATATGTCATGGGCGGTGGTCGTCTTCCGCGACGACGACCGTACGGAGGCCACGGCGGCCACAGAGGCCAAGGTGTACCAGTCGGGTCCGCGACGTCTCTGGGAAGAAGTCGAAGCGGCGTACAGGTGGTGGGTCGAACGAGGGCGGCCGGGCTTCGAGCGCTTCGGGCTGACCGTGGACCGGGACGGCGCACACCCGTGGCTGGACACCCCGAACGAGCTCGTACGGGCGATGTCCCCCGGCTCCGGCGCTGCATGAGGCCGTCCTGAGGTCGGCGTGACGTCGTCGGGAGGTCATCCCCAGCGGGATCGGGGCCGGTGATGAGGCGAGACCTCGCGGAGGTGAGCACGTTGTATGGGGGAGAAGTGGCCCTGGTCGTAAGGAATTTGAGCCGAGCCCCCGCTCACCTCCGTATGGGCGGGGCGCACCCCGGGGAGGACCCCGTGAAGAAGCTCACCCGTGACTCGCGCGTGCTGCTGGCCCCGTTCACCCATCGTTGGCGGTCCGGGCACTGCGTCCTCGCCTACGCGCGGGAGGACACGATGGCCGTCGTCGCCACCGTTCCGGTCCCGGACGTCCCGGACGGTGACCCGACCCTGTGGGACGTGGCCGGCGGGCACCTGCCGACGAACGTCTCGGACGAGCAGGAAGCGTACGGCCGGTGGATCATCGACAGTGGCTGGGGGCTCTCCGTCATGCCGCATCCGGAGGGCCTCACGGTGGACGGCAGCGAATGGACCGTCGCCGTGGCCCGGACCGCGATGCTCAAGGTTCCGGCGTACAACAGCGACGGGGTCCATGTCGGACGCCTTACCTTCGCCGATCCGGAGGTCATGGCACGGGCTCGGGCGCTGATTGCCTGAGGGCATCTGTTGAGCGCGCCGGTGCAGCCCCGCCGCATTGAGCACCCGGGCCAGCAGTCCCGGTGCTCAATGATTCGGCTGGCTGCCTGCGCCTGCTGTGCCTACTTCGTGGCAGCCACGCGCCACTTCTGGTTGTCGCCGTCGTTGGCGGACCACTGGATGACGTTGCCGCCGGCGTCCAGGCTGTTGTCCGTGACGTCCAGGAGCTTGCCGCTGTGCACGTTGGTCAGGGTGTAGACGTCCTCGCCGAGCGGGGTCAGGCGCCACTTCTGGCTGAGGCGCTCGACCTTGCCGGTTGACTGGACGACGTTCGCACTGTTCTCGGTCGAGCTCTCGTGCACGTCGAGGACCTTGCCGCTGCAACGGGCGCGCAGCGTGTAGACGCCCGCCTCGCCGTCGGGCAGGAACTCCCACGCCTGGGCGTCGGTGCCGTTGGCGTCCCACTGGTAGACGTTGGCGCCGTCCTGGGTGCTGGCGCCCGCCACGTCCAGGAGTTTTCCGCTCTTGACGGAGGTGAGCGTGTGGAAGCCCTTGATTTCGGTCATGCCGGTTTGGCCCTCTCTGCGGGTGTCGGGTTGCCTAGGAGTCGCCAAGGTTCGTCTAGGAGACGCCTAGGAGAGGGACCGTAATGATGTTGGCGACGATCGCCTACGGTACGGGTGTAGTTACGGTCAGGGTGGATATCGCCTGAGGAGCCGTTCCTGGCCATGGCGCTGTCAAGCCGACTGCGGGCGTGACCGGCGGCGTGTGGTGGGGAAGGGGGCGGCGCTGCCGGCCCGGCCGAGGAAGCGGTCGGCCTGATCGGGTGGTCTGGCCGAAGTGCGACGAGGGCGGCCGTCGCCAGATGGCCGATTCTGAATGGGAGTTCATCGGCGGGCGGGGGCAGCCCCAGGCCCTTGCCTGATGAGGCGTCAGCTAGTACCACCATGACCGCACGGTGAGACGCCACGCGGAGTGGCGTCGTCGGGGCGAACGAGGGCCGCGGGCATGGTGCAGGTGTTGCCGCCGGGGCGGCTGTCGTACGGGATGCAGCTTCCCGTGCAGGCGCAGAGCATGATCTTCGCGGAGGGGTGGGAGGCGGCGGCCGGGCCGGAGGACCTGGCGGAAGTGGCGCGGGTGGCGGACCGGAGCGGGTTCGCGTATGTGGCGTGCTGCGATCACGTCGCGGTTCCGCGGCGGCTGGCCGCGGCGATGGGGACGGTCTGGTACGACCCGGTGGCCACGCTCGCCTATCTGGCGGGTATCACGGAGCAGGTGCGGTTGCTGAGCCATGTGGCCGTGGTCGGGCTCCGGCACCCGCTGGTCAGTGCCAAGCAGTACGCGACGCTGGACCGGCTGTCGGGTGGGCGGCTGATCCTTGGGGTCGGCGCCGGGCATGTGCGGGAGGAGTTCGAGGCGTTGGGGGTGGACTTCGCGCGGCGCGGGGCGGTGCTCGACGAGGCGATCGACGTGTTGAAGGTGGTGTGGGGGGAGGAGGAGTTTCCGGGGGTCGAGGGGGAACGGTTCGCGTTCGGGGGGCTGGCGCAGGCCCCGCGGCCCGCGCAGACGCCGCGGCCGCCGGTCTGGGTGGGCGGCTCGTCCCCGGCGGCCGTACGGCGGGCCGCGGTGCGGGGGGACGGGTGGCTGCCGCAGGGGGGCGGACGGGATGAACTGCCCCGAAAAATAGGGGAGTTGTTGAGGGTGCGGGAGGCGGCGGGGGTTGCGGAGCCGATCGAGATCGGGGCGATCGCGGAGCCGGTGTACGTGGGCGAGCCCGGATGGGACGTCGGGCGGCGGACGCTCGTCGGGGCGCCGGAGCGGATCGCCGCCTCGCTGCGGGAGTACGGGGCGATGGGGGTGCGGCAGATCCAGGTGCGGTTCCGCAGCCGCGGCCGGTCGGAACTGGTCGAGCAGATGGCGGCCTTCGGGGCCGAGGTCGGCCCGTTGCTGAATGACTGACCCCATCCTCTCTCGGGGGAGGGCGGGGCGGTGGGGCCTTCGTGGACGGACATCACAGGAGCGCAGGCATGGGCAAGCTCGACAGCAGGGTCATCGTGATCACCGGGGCGGCGCGGGGGCAGGGGGAGCAGGAGGCGCGGCTGTTCGTGGCGGAGGGGGCGCGGGTGGTGCTCGGCGATGTGCTGGAGGAGCAGGGGGAGGCGCTGGCGGCCGAGTTGGGGGCGGAGCGAGCCCGGTTCGTGCGGCTGGACGTGGCGGTGGAGGGGGACTGGGCGGCGCTCGTCGAGGCCGCCGAGGAGGCGTTCGGCAAGATCGACGGGCTGGTGAACAACGCGGGGATCCTCCGGTTCAACGCGCTGGTGGACACCCCGCTGGAGGAGTTCCGGCGGGTGCTCGACGTCAACCAGACCGGGTGCTTTCTGGGGATCCGGACGGTGGCACCCCGGATCGCGGCGGCCGGCGGCGGGACGATCGTCAACACCGCCTCGTACGCGGGCCTGACCGGCATGGCGTTCGTCGGGGCGTACGCCGCCACCAAGCACGCGGTGGTGGGGCTGACCCGGGTTGCCGCGCTGGAGCTGGCGGCCCAGGGGATCCGGGTCAACGCGGTGTGCCCGGGGGCGGTCGACACGCCTATGACGAATCCGGCGGCGGTGGATCCGTCGGGTGACCCGGCCGAGTCCGTGCGGGCGGTGGAGGAGCTGTACCGGAAGCTGGTGCCGCTCGGGCGGATCGGGCGGCCGGAGGAGGTGGCCCGGCTGGCGCTGTTCCTGTCGGGGGAGGACTCGTCGTACATCACGGGGCAGCCGTTCGTGATCGACGGGGGGTGGCTGGCGGGGGTGAGTCCGTTCTGAGGGCCTGGCTCCCGAGGCGTTGCACCTGATGGACCATCAGCTTTGCTCGCTGCGGGTATTGACGGGCTCCGGTGCCGCTGGAACAGTCGATGCCATCAAATCTGACGGTACGTCAGAAGGAGCCGCCGCAGCGGAAGAGGGACGGTGAACCCCCTTGGAATTCGGGCTCTTTGTGCAGGGCTATGTGCCCGCCGCGCGAGCGCAGGCCGACCCGGAGGCCGAGCACCACGCGCTGATGGAGGAGACCGAGTACGTCATCCAGGCGGACAGGTCGGGCTTCAAGTACGCCTGGGCCTCCGAGCACCACTTCCTGGAGGAGTACTCCCACCTCTCCGCCAACGACGTCTACCTCGGCTACCTCGCCCATGCGACCGAGCGGATCCACCTCGGCTCGGGGATCTTCAACCCGCTCGCCCCGGTCAACCACCCGGTGAAGGTCGCCGAGAAGGTCGCCATGCTCGACCACCTCTCCGCCGGACGGTTCGAGTTCGGTTCCGGCCGGGGCGCCGGCAGCCACGAGATCCTGGGGTTCCTGCCGGGCATCACCGACATGAACCACACCAAGGAGATCTGGGAGGAGACCATCGCGGAGTTCCCCAAGATGTGGCTCCAGGACGAGTACCAGGGTTTCCGGGGCAAGCACTGGCAGCTGCCGCCGCGCAAGGTCCTGCCCAAGCCGTACGGGGCCTCGCACCCGGCGATGTGGTACGCGGCCGGGTCGCCGTCCTCGTACGCGATGGCCGGGAAGAAGGGGCTGGGGGTCCTCGGCTTCAGCGTGCAGAAGGTCGCCGACATGGAGTGGGTCGTCGACTCGTACAAGAACGCGGTCAAGGACGCCGAGCCGGTCGGGGACTTCGTCAATGACAATGTCATGGTGACGTCGACCGCCATCTGCGCGGAGACGCACCAGGAGGCGGTGCGGATCGCGGTGGGCGGTGGGCTCAACTACCTCCAGTCGCTGCTCTTCCGTTACCACGACACCTTCCCGCGCCCGGACGGCATCCCGGAGTGGCCCGCGCTGCTCCCGGACTACACCGAGGAGCTCGTCGAGCTGCTGATCGACGAGGAGCTGATGATCTGCGGCGACCCCGACGAGGTGCTGCGGCAGTGCAAGCGCTGGGAGCAGGCCGGCGCCGACCAGCTCTCCTTCGGGCTGCCGATCGGGGTGTCCTACGAGGACACCATGAACACCATCAGGCTGATCGGCGAGCACGTCATCCCGAAGATCGACACCGATCCGGTGCACCGGACGACCCGCTTCCGGCAGGCGGCGGGGGCGGCAGGTGCGGCGGGGGGAGCGGGTACGGCGGGGGCGGCGGGTACGACGGGGGCCGGCTGACGCCGATCCGGCCCGGGGGCCCGGCACCCGCTCCGTACCCCTCCGCATGCCGCCCCGTATGCGCCCGCATCCGCCCCGCACCCGAGAAGGGACGCACGCCATGCTCGACCACCTCATCCAGGCCGCGACCGTCGTGGACGGCACGGGCGCGCCCGCCTTCGCGGCCGACGTCGGCATCCGGGACGGGCGGATCGCGGTGATCGCCGGACCCGGCACCGTCACCGAGGCGGCCCGGACGAGCGAGGACGCGCACGGCCTGGTCCTCGCCCCCGGCTTCATCGACCCGCACACCCACTACGACGCCCAGCTGTTCTGGGACCCGTACGCCACCCCGTCCCTCCACCACGGCGTGACCACCGTCGCCGGCGGCAACTGCGGCTTCACCCTCGCCCCGCTCCACCCCGACCGGCCCGAGGACGCCGACTACACCCGGCGGATGATGAGCCGCGTCGAGGGAATGTCACTCGTCGCCCTGGAGAAGGGCGCGCCCTGGAACTGGCACGGCTTCGGGGACTACCTGGACGCGCTGGAGGGGCGGATCGCGGTCAACGCCGGCTTCATGGTGGGGCACTGCGCGCTGCGGCGGTACGTGATGGGCCCGGACGCGGTCGGCGGGCAGCCCACGGCCGCCCAACTCGACGCCATGCTGCGGCTCTTCCACGACGCGATGGACGCCGGGGCCTGGGGGCTGTCCACCACCCAGTCGTCCAGCCACTCCGACGGCGACGGCCGGCCGGTCGCCTCCCGGCACGCCCGCCCCGACGAACTGCTCGCGCTCTCCCGCGCGGTCGCCGAGCACGAGGGCACCCAGACCGAGGCGATCGTCGCCGGCTGCCTGGACCGCTTCACCGACGACGAGATCGACCTGCTGGTGGCGATGTCGGCGGCGGCCGGCCGCCCGCTCAACTGGAACGTACTGACCATCGACTCCGCCGTCCCCGAACGCGTCCCCCGGCAACTGCTCGCCGGCGAACGCGCCCGCCGGGCCGGCGGCCGCATCGTCGCACTGACCATGCCGATCCTCACCCCGATGAACATGTCCCTGGGCACCTTCTGCGCCCTCAACCTCATCCCCGGCTGGGGCGACATCCTCGGTCTCCCGGTGCCCGAGCGGATCGCCCGGCTGCGCGACCCGGACATCCGGGCCGGGATGCTGCGCCGCGCGCACGGCGAGGAGGCCGGGGTCTTCCGCCGGCTGACCGACTTCACCCGGTACGTCATCGGCGACACCTACTCCGCGGCCAACGAGGGACTGACCGGCCGCGTGGTCCGCGACATCGCCGCCGAACGCGGACAGGACCCCTTCCACTGCCTGACCGAGATCTGCGCCGCCGACCAACTGCGCACCGTGCTCTGGCCGATGCCGACCGACAACGACCCCGCCAGCTGGGCCCTGCGGCAGCAGACCTGGCAGCACGAGGACGTCCTGCTCGGCGGCTCCGACGCCGGGGCGCACCTGGACCGGATGTGCGGCGCCCCGTACACCACCCGCTTCCTCGGGGACTGCCTGCGCGGCCGGAAACTGGTCGGGCTGGAACAGGCGGTGCGGATGCTGACCGACGACCCCGCGCGCCTCTTCGGCCTGCGCGAACGCGGCCGGATCACCGAGGGCCACCACGCCGACCTGGTGCTCTTCGACCCGGAACGGATCGACGCGGGCGCCGCGACGCTGGTGCACGACCTGCCCGGGGACGGCCCGCGGCTGGACTCCCGCCCGATCGGCGTGGTCAGCGTACGCGTCAACGGGGTGGAGACGATCCGGGACGACGTGGTGACCGGCGCGGTGCCCGGGACCGTACTGCGGTCGGGGCGGGACACGCGGACGGTGAGCACCAGGTGAGCACCGGAGGGCAGGGAGGCCGGGCCGGCGCCGGAGGCCGTCGGGGGCGCGGGCGCGCGACCGGGGCGGCGGGTTCGGCGGGTGCGCGGCTGTTCATCGGCGGCGAGTGGGTGGCGCCCGAGGGCGGGCACTACGACGTGATCGACCCGGCGACCGAGGAAGTCGTCGGGCCCGCGCCGGAGGCGAGCCCGGCGCAGGTGGCCGCGGCCGTGGACGCCGCCCGGGACGCCTTCGACGGCTGGTCGCGGACCGCGCCCGAGGAGCGCGCCGCCGTGCTGGACCGGGCGGCCCGGGTGATCCGCCGGGAGGCCGCCGGTTACGCGGAGCTGGCGCAGGCGGAGAGCGGGGCGACGACCGGGACGGCGCGCGCACTCCAGGTAGGGGTGGCCGCGGCCCGCTTCGCGCGGTACGCCCGCGGCGCCCTGGAACCGGTCGAGACCGCGGTGCCGCCGCAGGTCAACGCGGCCGGACCGATGGGGGGCGGGGGCGTCTTCGGCGCGGTCGCGGTCCGCCGCCCGGTCGGCGTCGTCACCTGCATCACCTCGTACAACAACCCGTGGGCCAACCCGGCGGGCAAGGTCGCCCCGGCGCTGGCGATGGGCAACACCGTCGTCGTCAAACCGGCGCCGCAGGACCCGCTGTCGGTGTACCGGATGGCCGAGGCGCTGGCGGAGGCCGGGGCCCCGCCGGGGGTGGTCAACGTCGTCAGCGGGACGCGGCCGGAGGTCGGCGAGGCGGCGGTGGCGGCCGACGGCGTGGACATGGTCAGCTTCACCGGCTCCACCGCGGTCGGGCAGCGGATCGCCCAGGAGTGCGGCCGCGGGATGAAGCGGCAGCTGATGGAGCTGGGCGGCAAGGGCGCGGCGCTGGTCTTCGACGACGCCGACCTGGCGTCCGCGGTGTCCGGGATCGGCACCACCTTCTCCTTCTACAGCGGCCAGATCTGCACCGCGCCGACCCGGGTGCTGGCCCAACGCGGCATCTACCAGCGGCTGGTGACCGGTCTGGCGCGGTATGCGGAGGGGCTGACCATCGGCGACCCGCGGGATCCGGCCACCGTCGTCGGCCCGGTGATCTCCGCCGCGCACCGGGACCGCGTCGAGGGGTACGTCGCGCTGGCGGTGAAGGAGGGCGCCCGGCTCATCACCGGCGGCGAACGCCCGTCGCCGGCGCGCGGCTTCTATGTCGCGCCGACGCTCTTCGCGGACTGCACCGGCGCCATGCGGGCGGTCCGCGAGGAGATCTTCGGGCCGGTGGTGACGGTGGTGCCCTTCGACGACGAGGAAGAGGGCATCGCGCTGGCCAACGACAGCGACTACGGGCTGCTGAACTACGTCTGGACCGGCGATGTGCCCCGGGCCTTCCGGATCGCGAGCCGGCTGCGGTCCGGCGGCGTCGGCATCAACACGGTAGGCCGCAACATGGAGGCACCGTTCGGCGGCTTCAAACGCAGCGGTGTCGGCCGCGACGTGGGCTCGTACGCACTGCATGCGTACAGCGAGCTGCAGTCGGTTGTCTGGCCGGGGTGAGGGGCGGCTACCTCGCGGGTGCACCCTCCGCATGGTCGGGTCCGTCGCTGCCCGCCGCCTCCACGGCGTCGATGCACGCAGCCAGACGACTGCACAGCACCTCCGCCAGCTCCTCTTCCGGCAGCCCATCCAGGATCGCTACGGCCGTGGCCATGACACAGGCACGTGTGAACGAGATCATCAACGGGCGGCGGGAGATCACGCGTCTCGACGTTTTCGAACGCGTCGCGACTGGGCTGAACATGCCCGATGACGCCCGGCACTTGCTCGGCCTTGCGCCGGCGCACGACGTGCGCAGCGGCGAACGCGGGATCGACGGAATCGCTGGCTGGAGGCGTCAGACTGGCCGAGGCTCGGTTGCGTGACCTGTCAAGCGTCTGTGACGTTCAGGTCTATCGGTACCGAATGCATCCAACTTGGTCATGAAAACGCCACGGGGCCCACTGTATCGAGGGTTCAAGAGAATGTTCTCGTCCATGGTGGCAACAGGAATCCGTGCCGTCTGAGCGGAAGGTTCGCGTGTTGATCGAGGCGGAGCTGAAAGCGTATGTCCGAAACCCCGCTTACGTCTTGGGGAAGCTTGATCAGAAGGCCGAAGGGCGGGTCGAGGTCTACCGGGACACCTACTACGACGAACCGTCGGGAAGTCTCGATGCGCGGGATCAAGAACTGAGAGTCCGCACGATCCACGGGGCGAACTCGACGCGATCCGTCCTTACGTACAAGGGTGCTCGCGTCGATTCGGAGTCCGGCTCGAAGACGGAGCACGAAACGCGCGTGGACAACCCGGAAGCCGTTCACGCCATGCTGCGGGGACTCGGGTACGTTCCGGTGATCGCATTCCAGAAGCGATGCCGAAACTACGAATTCAGTTCTCATGGCCGCGGCTTGCTCGCCACACTGGTCCAAATTCCGGAAATCGAAGGAACTTTCCTGGAAGTCGAGACCATGGTTCCGGAAGATCGCGAACTCCCCGCGGCCCTAGACGACGTACGGTCCGTCATGAGTGAACTCGGCATCCATGGGGACGACTTCACGACAGAGATGTACACAGATGCCGTAGCGGCTCGCCGTGCCCTCGATGGGGGCGCAACCCCGCCCGCATGAGTCGACCAGCGGCGCTCCGACTCCGACTCCAACTCAGGCCCTCGTCACCTCACCTCTTGCCCAGAAACACCGGGTTCGTGAGTGCTGCCATGGGGCCCGGGAGGTCCGCCGAGGGCGACGGGTGGCGGACCTCGGCACGTATGTAGGCGGCGTTGGCGGGGGTCGTGCGCCAGGTGAGCGTGCCTGCACCCGACGGAGGGAGCGGGGCGGTGTGTCTGCGGCCCTGGTCGGTGACGAAGGAGACCGTGCAGCCGGGCACGCCGGAGACCGTCAGCCGCGCGGTGACCGCGGACGCGTCCGGCACGGCCAGGCGTTCGCCGATCCCGGCGTGTCCGCCGCGTTCGCCGGTGACCGTGAACGCGAGGTCCACACGGGCGGATTCGGCGATCCAGACCCGGCCCGCACGGATGCCTTCCTGGAGAGCGCGGCGCGAGAGGTCGTCGGCCAGGACGACCGTCTGCGGCAGGCCGACCACGTCCGGATCGCGGTGCGCGTCGCTGTGCCCGACGGCCGGCAGCCAGCCGGTGTCGCCGCCGCGGCGGGAGTTGGCGACCAGGGTGTTGTCCCACTCGGCGAGCGTGGCCTCGTCGTCGGGGCCGTACGGGCCGTTCCACACCTCGACCGCGTCCGCGTCGTTCAGCCCGAACTTCCAGTTGCAGCCCACACAGGTGGCGTGCGGGTGCGCCGGGATGACCAGGCCGCCGGCCCGCCGGATGGCCCTGGCGTAGCGGCCGAAGGCGTTGTCCCGCGCGCGGTAGCGCCAGTCGATGAAGACCTCGGGGTCGGTGCCCATCGCCACCACGTGCCCGTTGCGGGTGGTGACCTCCTCACCGGTGAGGATCAGCAGGTCGTCACCCCACAGCCCCTCCCAGGCACGGTGTGCGGCGGTGGTGTTGTGCTCGGTGGTGGTGATGAAGTCGAGCCCCGCGGCCCGCGCCAGCGCCGCGATCTGCGCCGGGGTGCGCTTGCCGTCCGAATAGACGGAGTGCAGGTGGTTGTCCCCGCGGTACCAGGCGCGGCCGCGGCCCCGGGCCCGCTCCGGCGGGTGGACGGGCGCCGGGGTCGTCCCCCGGGGGCCGTGCCGCACGGTGACCGTGACCTCGTAGTCCAGGCCCTGCGGGGCGACGGTGTACGGGGCGAGGGCGATGTGCCAGGTGCCGGCGTTGATCGGGCCCGGGAGATAGCCGGGCGTGGCGTCGTCGGCGCGCAGGAAGAACTCCGGGCGCGCCCCGCCCGACCAGCCGCGGAAACCGGCGCCGCCGAGCGCCGTGCCCCGCTCGTCGAAGAGGCCGATGTCGCAGGCGTTCCCCGCGGTGCCGTCGGGCACGGGCGGTTTGTCGTAGCGATACGCGACCGCGAGCTCCCGTACGCCGTGCGGGACGTCCACCGGGAGATAGACGAAGTCCGGTGCGCCGACGGGGAGATGGCCGGTGACCGTGACCGTGCGGCTCTGCCCGGCCGGCCCGCCCCCGGCCGGCCCGCCCCCGACTGGTCCGCCCTCGCCCCGCCCGGCGGTCGGCTCCGCCGCGGCGAAGCTCACCCGTCCGAGCGTCAGCGCACCCGCCGCGCCGGCCGCCGCGGACAGCTTGAGCACTTCACGTCGTTCCATCTCCCTCTCCGCCCCCTCGTCTCGTCCGTTCCCGTCCTGTCCCGGCGTGGCCCGTCCGCCACGGCACCTCGTGCGCGCCCGCGCCAACCGTCGGCCCGCGTGCCTCCCTCGTCCCTCGTCCCTCGTCCCTCGTGTCGTCCGCCGCGTCGTCGCGCGTTGTGAAAACTGTTCTACGCGCGTGTGACACGCGGGAAAAGCCCTGTGGATAACTCGCGGACGGTGCGGCAACATGCGGGCACTCAACCCGGAACATGCGGTCACTCCACCTCGCCAGACGACCCCGCCCGACCACCCCACCCACGCCCGACGCGGAGGTACCCCAGCATGCGGATCGCGACCACGATCTTCCTGACCGATGAGACGATCCGGCCGGTCCGGCTGGCCCACGAGCTGGAACAGCGCGGCTTCGACGGCCTGTATCTGCCCGAGCACACCCACATCCCCGTCTGCCGGGACACCCCGGCGCCCATGGGCGACCCGCTGCCCCGTGAATACGGCCGCACCCTCGACCCGTTCGTCGCCCTCGGCCAGGCCGCCGCGGTCACCGAGCGGCTCCGCCTGGGCACCGGCATCACCCTCGTCGCCCAGCACGACCCGATCGACCTCGCCAAGCGGATCGCGACCCTGGACCACCTCTCCGGCGGCCGCTTCACCCTCGGCGTCGGCTACGGCTGGAACGTCGAGGAGGCCGCCGACCACGGGGTGGAGTGGTCGTCCCGGCGGGCGTTGGTCCGCGACCGGCTGGCGCTGATGCGTGCCCTGTGGGCCGACGAACCCACCGGCTACGAGGGCGCGTTCGGCTCCGTCCGCGCCTCCTTCGCCCACCCCAAGCCGGCCGGCGGCGCACCGCGCGTCCTGCTGGGCGGCGCGGCCGGCCCCAGGCTCCTGGCGGAGATCGCGGCCTCCGCGGACGGCTGGCTGCCCATCGGTGGCGGCGGCCTCTCGAAGACCCTCCCGGCCCTGCGGCGCGCCTGGGCGGACGCCGGCCGCACGGGGGCGCCCGAGGTGGTCCCGTACGCGGTCCGCCCCACCCCCGGCAAGCTGTCGCACTACCGGGACCTAGGCCTGCGCGAAGTGGTCCTCCAGCTGCCGCCGGCCGGGGAGGCGGAGGTCCTGCGGGCGCTGGACGACTACGCGCAGTACCTGTGAGCGCAGCGCTCGTGCGCGACGCCGGTCAGTGACGCACGACGCCGGTCAGTGACTAGGACCACCGCCGTACGGCCTCCCGCACGGGGCCGGTACCACAGACCGATCCGGTCGGACGCGTCCCGGCGTAGCGTCGTTGGTGAAGGCACAGATGACAGATGAAGGCACAACGGACCGCACTCCCGACTTCCGACTCGGAGACCATCCGCTCTCGGAGACCAAAGGAGACGCCATGCCCCTCCTCGACCACACCATCGTGCACAGCAAGGACCGTTTCGCCTCGGCCCGTTTCCTCGCGGCGTTGCTGGACGCCCCCGAACCCAAGGCGTACGGCCCGTTCGCGGCGCTCAAGATGGACAACGGGGTGACCCTCGACTACGCGGAGCACGTCGCCGGCGACAGGGAGTTCGTCCCCACGCACTACGCGTTCCTGGTGACGGAGGAGGAGTTCGACGGGATCCTGGCCCGCATCCAGGAGCGCGAGCTGCCCTACTGGGCCGATCCGATGCACAGCAGGCCGCAGGAGATCAATCACCGCGACGGCGGGCGGGGCGTCTACGTCGACGATCCCGACGGCCACGCCATGGAGTTCCTGACCCGGACGTACTCCGAGGAACTGCTGAACTCGCTGTGACAGCAGGGGTGAACGCCCTGGCGGAGACCACCTCCGTTTGACGTGATCAGTGGCACATCGATCGCCCGCCTTCCGGCAGCGGAGATGTCGGTGGTCGCTCGTATGCTCGGGGCATGACTTCGCGCGCGCAGGGATCCGACCAGGGGTCGCACCGGGGATCTGACCAGGCATCGGGCCGGGCCGGCCAGGGTGGGGCGGCCCCGCGGCCGACGGCCAACGCCATGCGCCGGGCGCTCAAGCGGGCCCGGGACGGCGTGGCGCTGGACGTCACCGAGGCCGCGGTGCTCCTCCAGGCGCGCGGCGAGGATCTGGAGACGCTGTGCGCCTCGGCGGCCCGGGTGCGCGACGCGGGCCTGGAGGCCGCCGGCCGCCCCGGTGTCATCACGTATTCCAAGAGCGTCTTCATCCCCCTGACGCGCCTGTGCCGCGACAAGTGCCACTACTGCACCTTCGCCACCGTCCCCGGCAAGCTCCGTCGGGCCGGGCACGGGATGTTCATGTCGCCGGACGAGGTGCTGGCGATCGCCCGCCGCGGCGCCGAACTCGGCTGCAAGGAAGCCCTGATCACCCTCGGGGACAAGCCAGAGGAGCGCTGGCCCGAGGCGCGCGAGTGGCTGGCGGCCGAGGGGTACGACGACACCATCGCCTATGTCCGCGCCATCGCGATCCGCATCCTGGAGGAGACCGGGCTGCTGCCCCACCTCAATCCGGGCGTGCTGTCCTGGACGGACTTCCAGCGGCTCAAGCCCGTCGCCCCGTCGATGGGCATGATGCTGGAGACCACCGCCGAGCGCCTGTGGAGCGAGCCCGGCGGCCCCCACTACGGCTCGCCGGACAAGGAGCCCGCCGTGCGGCTGCGCGTCCTGGAGGACGCCGGGCGCAGCTCCGTCCCGTTCACCAGCGGCCTGCTGATCGGCATCGGGGAGACGTACGAGGAGCGCGCCGAGTCGCTGTTCGCGCTGCGCCGGATCTCCCGCGCCTACCACGGCGTCCAGGAACTGATCATGCAGAACTTCCGCGCCAAACCGGACACGGCGATGCGCGGCATGCCCGACGCCGAGCTGGACGAGCTGGTCGCCACGGTGGCCGTCGCCCGGCACATCATGGGCCCGGCCGCCTGCCTCCAGGCGCCGCCCAATCTGGTGGACGAGGAGTACGGCCGGCTGATCCGGGCCGGCATCGACGACTGGGGCGGCGTCTCCCCGCTCACCCCCGATCACGTCAACCCCGAGCGCCCCTGGCCGCAGATCGACGCACTCGCCGAGAAGTCCGCCGCCGAGGGCTTCCGGATGCGCGAACGCCTCGCGGTCTACCCGGAGTTCGTCCAGCGCGGCGAGCCCTGGCTGGACCCGCGGCTGCTGCCCCACGTCACCGCCCTCGCCGACCCGGAGACGGGCCTGGCCAGGGAGGACGCCGTGGTGACGGGGCGCCCCTGGCAGGAGCCCGACGAGGGGTTCGTCGCCTCCGGCCGCACCGACCTGCACCGCACCATCGACACCGAGGGCCGCACCGCCGACCGCCGGGACGACTTCGACGAGGTCTACGGCGACTGGGCGGCGCTGCGCGAGGCCGCCGCCCCCGGCATGGTGCCCTCCCGTCTGGACGGCGATGTCCGGCAGGCCCTCTCGCAGGCCGCCGACGACCCGACGAAGCTCACCGACGCCGAGGCGCTCGCCCTGCTGCACGCCGACGGCCCGGCGCTGGACGCGCTCTGCCGGATCGCCGACGACCTGCGCCGCGCCACGGTCGGCGACGACGTCACCTACATCGTCACCAGGAACATCAACTTCACCAACGTCTGCTACACGGGCTGCCGTTTCTGCGCCTTCGCCCAGCGCCGCACCGACGCCGACGCCTACACCCTCTCCCTCTCCCAGGTCGCCGACCGCGCCCAGCAGGCGTGGGACGTGGGCGCGGTGGAGGTCTGCATGCAGGGAGGCATCCACCCCGACCTGCCGGGCACGGCGTACTTCGACATCGCCCGCGCGGTGAAGGAGCGGGTCCCCGGCATGCATGTGCACGCCTTCTCGCCGATGGAGGTGGTCAACGGGGCGACCCGCACCGGCCTTTCCATCCGGGAGTGGCTGAGCGAGGCCAAGGCCGCGGGCCTGGACAGCATCCCCGGCACCGCCGCGGAGATCCTCGACGACGAGGTCCGCTGGGTCCTCACCAAGGGCAAACTCCCCACCGCCACCTGGGTCGAGGTCATCAAGACCGCCCACGAGCTGGGCATCCGCTCCTCGTCGACGATGATGTACGGCCATGTGGACCAGCCCCGCCACTGGCTCGGCCACCTCCGGCTGCTGGCCGAGATCCAGCAGTCCGCGGTGTCCAAGGGCGTGGGCGGCTTCACCGAGTTCGTCACGCTGCCCTTCATCCACACCAACGCCCCCGTCTATCTGGCCGGTATCGCCCGCCCCGGCCCCACCACCCGCGACAACCGCGCGGTGACGGCGATGGCCCGCATCCTGCTCCACCCGCACGTCACCAACATCCAGACCAGCTGGGTGAAGCTCGGCACGGAGGGCGCCGCGGAGATGCTGCGCTCCGGTGCCAACGACCTCGGCGGCACCCTGATGGAGGAGACCATCTCCCGTATGGCGGGGTCGAGTTACGGCTCCTACCGCTCCATCCGGGATCTGGTCGGCATCGCCGAGCTGGCCGGCCGCCCGGCCCGTCCCCGGACGACGACCTACGCCGACGTCCCCGCCGAGCGCCGGGCCGCCGCGCTGGCGTCCGACGGCCATCTGCCGGAGCTGCTGCCCGTCGTGGAGTAGGGGGCAGCGGCCCGCGGTCCGCTGCGGGCCCGGCCTGGCGGGGCGGCGCCTGCTCCTGCCCGCCGGGCCCGGTGCCTCACTCCCCGCCGTGCTCCGCCTCGTGCTGGAGGATGCACTGCTGCCACTGCGAGAGGGCCTCCTCGCGGTCCCCGCCGGCGTCCTGCGCGGCGACGATCAGCGCATCCGCGGCCATGGCGGCCAGCCGTACCGCGACATGGCACACATCGCGCTGGGGGAGCGGCCGGAGGAGTTCCACCGCGCCGTCGCTGTCGCCGGACAGTGCCGAGGCGACGACGGCCATCGTCGTGCGATCCCACTCGTACTCGGACATGGGGAGAGCATGCCCAGCGGACGGATCCCCCATCATCGAACGCTTGGCCGGAGAGGGAACGCGCCAGTTGACCGCCGTCCGGGGCCGCGCCCGATAGCTCCCGTACGTGCCCGCTGCCGGGCGAGGCCATGGCGTCCCCCGTTGAGGGGCGGACGGTGGGCCGTCCCGCCCGCCCCATCACGATACGAAGCTGAAACAAACCCGGCCCAGTTCCGATCATTCCCGGTCGATACAGTGCTGAGCCAGGGGCAAACCGCAAGGCCCCGAACTGTCGAGGCCGAGCGGAGCGAGGTGTGGACATGGGCGCAGCGGCGGGCGGCACCGCCATCTGGGGCCGCGCCGAACAGCAGGACTTCCGCAGCCGGGTGCGCGGCTGCCTGCTGGGCGGCGCCATCGGGGACGCGCTCGGCGCGGCCGTCGAGTTCGACTCCCTGGACGCGATCCGCGAGGCACACGGCCAGAAGGGCGTGACCGGCATGGTGCCCGCCTTCGGGCGCCGCGGCGCGGTCACCGACGACACCCAGATGACGCTCTTCACCGTGGACGGCCTGATCCGCGCCCAGGTCCGCCGCGACACCGGCGCCTGGCACCCGCCCACCGACGTCCACCGCGCCTACCTCCGCTGGGCCGCCACCCAGCGCGACTGGGGCCCCGACGAGCGCAAGGAGGACGACGGCTGGCTCGCCCGCGAGGAGTGGCTCTACGCCCGCCGCGCCCCCGGCCGGGCCTGTCTGAGCGGCCTCGGCGACGAGGTGATGGGCACCCTCGACCAGCCGAAGAACCCGGACTCCAAGGGCTGCGGCGCGGTGATGCGCTCCGCGCCGTTCGGCCTGCTCGTCGGCTGGGAACCGCAGCTGGTCTTCCAACTCGCCGTCGAGTGCGCGGCGCAGACCCACGGCCACCCCACCGGCTACCTCGCGGCCGGCGCGTTCGCCGTGATCAGCCACGCCCTGGCGCGCGGCGAGGACCTCGACGGCGCCGTCCAGAAGGCCCTGGCCCACCTCGCCACCCGCACCGGCCACGAGGAGACCACCGACGCCCTCAAACGCGCGCTGGGCGCCGTACGGCAGGGGATGCCGACGGCCGCCCGGGTCGAGTCGCTGGGCGAGGGCTGGACGGCCGAGGAGGCACTGTCCATCGGCGTGTACTGCGCGCTGGTCGCCGAGGACGTCCGGCACGGTCTGCTGCTCGCCGTCAACCACGGCGGCGACAGCGACTCCACCGGCTCCGTCTGCGGCAACCTCCTGGGCACCCTGCACGGCGAGACCGCGCTCCCCCCGGACTGGCTGGTCGAAGTGGAGGGCCGTGCCACGATTCTCCAACTCGCCGATGATTTCGCCATGGAGATGACGCAGGGGCCTACCCTGCACGGGCCCGCGGGGTCGGCGGCGGGGTGGCTGGCGCGGTACCCCCGCTGAGCGCTGCGCTTGGCTGGCTTCCCACGTAGCCGGCTTTCCCGCCGTAGGGGTTCGCCCTTGCGCCTGACGGCGCGTTTCCCGGCCCGCTTCGCGGGCTGGTTGTCCGCTGCGCGGGGCTGTCGGGTGCGGTGACGGGCCTCCGGGGGTGGTGTGCCGGACTGCTTCGCTTTACGTCCGGCACACCACCCCCTCCGACCCGTCCCCTCCCGTTGAGGGTCATGAAGACGGTGGGAGGGGGCTGACCTCAGTGGTCCTCTGACGGCTGCTCATCAAGTGGACGTCACCCGTCAGCAGACAGTCACCCATCAGCTCGGAGCCTGCACTGGCCCACCGGGCGCGCGCCCCAACGCACCTGGAAACCACCCATCAAACGGGAGGGGACGGGTCGGAGGGGCAGGGGGTGTGTCCGGACGTAAAGCGACAGCAGTCCGGACACACCCCCTGCCCCGGAGGCCCGGCACCGCGGCCGAACAGCCCCGCGCAGCGGACAACGATCCCGCCGTCAGGCGGGCACCGCGCCGCCAGGCGCAAAAACTACTGCCACGCTGACCCCGCCGTCGCCTCGAAGCAGTACTTCACCCACGAGCGGGCCCGCTCAGGACTACTCGTCGGCACCGCACAGAACCGCACCCGGAAGGTGCCGCCCACCGACGCCATCGGCGTGAAGACATCATGGTTCGCGCTGATGAGTGCGCTGTGGGACGAGCCGCCCGACACGCTCACCGTGACCGAGTCGCCGACCGTGCCGGCCGTGATCCGGCCCCACACCGCACCGCAGCGCCTGCTGTACCGCAGGTGGAGGCGGATCGGGTTGCCCTCCGTCGGCTCGAAGGTCGCCGCGTCCACCCCGCACCCGGTGGCCTGCGGGTTCTTGCCGTCGCACCCGGTGCCGGGGCAGGAGGGCGGCGGGTCCTCGTAGAGCTTGGGGAGCTGGTCGAAGGCGAACGTGGCGAGCGCGCCGACGACGGACGTCACCACGCCCACCACCAGGGCGTGCCGGGCGTGCGCGCGCAGCCAGCGCCCGGCTGCGCGGAGCCGCCGGCCGGCGCCGCGCAACAGGGCCCGCAGGCGCCGGGGGAGAGAGGGGGACGGGGGAGTCGGGGGATCCGCGGGATCCCGCACATCGGGGCCACTGGTCATCCGGCCTCCTGAGCGGGCCCTGGGCCATCTGCCCTCGGGGCGAACCGCCGCGGGCGCCGGCCATCGGGCCGTACGCCCCGGAGCGGCTCCCCCGGGGCATATGCCGTGGACTGGACCCTTCAGTATCCGGCCGGGCCGGGCTCGCGGGAAAGCAGATTTTCCGCCGCCGCCAGCCCCGTCCGCAGCCGCCGCAACCCCTCGGCAATCTCCGCCGGCCCATGGGTCACGAACGACAGCCGGATCGCCGCCGGATCCGGCCGCCCGGCGAAGAACGGCGCCCCCGGGACGTACGCCACGTCGTGCCGCACCACCTCCGGCAGGAGCGCGGTCGCGTCGTACCCGGCCGGCAGCGTCGCCCACACGAACATCCCGCCCGCCGGGCGGTTCCACCGCGAGCCCTCGGGGAGCGCCGCGGGCAGCCCGGCCAACAGGGCGTCCCGCCGCTCCCGGTAGGCGTCCCGGACCCGTGCCAGATGCGCGTCCAGGTCCGAGGCCGCCAAGTACCGTGCCGCGGCGGCCTGGTCGACGGTCGAGGTGTGCAGATCGGCGGCCTGCTTGGCGATGGCGCAGGCCCGCCGCAGCCCGGCCGGCGCCCGCAGCGTGCCCAGCCGCAGCCCCGGCGCCATCACCTTGGAGAACGAGCCGAGCAGCGCCGTCCGGTCCTCGGCGCCGGGGAAGGACGCGACCCAGCGCTGCGGCTCGCCCTCGAAGCGCAGCTCGCCGTACGGGTCGTCCTCGGCGATCCACAGCCCGCGCCGCGCGGCGACCTCGGCGACCGCGGCCCGCCGCTCCGCGTTCAGCGTGCGCCCGGTGGGGTTCTGGAACGTCGGTATGAGGTAGAGGAGTTTGGGGTTCTCACGGGCGGCGATCTCGTCCAGCGCCGCCGGGTCCAGTCCCTCGTCGTCGGTCGGCACCGGCACCACCCGCGCGCCCGCGAGGGAGAAGGTCTGCAGCGCCGCCAGATAGCAGGGATCCTCCACCAGCACCACGTCGCCCGGCTCCAGCAGGGCCGTGGCCAGCAGCGTCAGCCCCTGCTGGGAACCGGTGGTGACCAGCAGGTCGTCGGCGTCGGTGGGCAGCCCGCGCGCCGTGGTGCGCGCCGCGACGGCCGCCCGCAGCGCCGGATCGCCCTCACTGGTCGAGTACTGCAGGACCCGCCGCGGCGCCTGCGCCAGCACCTCCCGGAACGCCGTGGATATCCCCTCGGCGTCGAAGAGTTCGGGCGCCGGCAGCCCGCCGGCGAACGAGATCACCTCGGGCCGTGCGGTCAGCGCCAGGATGTCGCGTACGGGCGAGCTGCCGGTCCGGGCCGCCCGCGCGGCGAGCTCGGGCACCGGGGCGGAGGCAAGGCGCGGGGCCGGGTTCGACATGGCAGCTCCAATTCGCTCGTGGTCCGCTCGCTCGTGAGCTGCGTTAACCACCGTTAGCTGTGGGCGGCAGGAAGCTTAGACGTTTTCCGGCCACCCGGGCAGAGCTGCCCGCATGCTGAACCTGAACGCGGACATGGCCGAGCCCCCTCGGCCGGGACGGCGATCCAGTCGAGAGGGCTCGTTTCCGCGTGGGTCTCACACGGATTGCCGCGTGGGTGTCACACGGACCGTGGTCGGTGACGACGCGGTTCAGGAGAGGTCGAACGCGCCCGTGGCGACGTCCGAAACGAAGCTGTTCCAGGAGGCGTTGTCGAAGGTGAGGCGCACACCGTCGGGGACCTTGGAGTCACGCACCGCGATGGCCGCAGTGGACGGCGTGGCGATCTCCACGCAGGCGCCGTTGCCGCCGGAGTACGAGGACTTGGTCCAGGAGAACGCGGAATTGGGCTGAACGGCCATGTTCACTCCATCTTACTCTGAGTTACCGCGGATTCGGTGAGAACGACGCTACGCGCCAACATCACCGGCCGCAGAGGGCCGTTCACCCGTCCGAATGGCGTATTCCGTGATCCCTTTTCAGGCCAGCTGGCTCAGGTGTACCGTGCGACCCCGTTCACCGGAATTCAACATTCCGGGCTCCCGGGGCCGCCGCTCCCGCCCCATCGGTCACACCACGACCTCGACACGACATCAACTCGTGGCATCCGCATGCCGCTTGGCGGCCTCCGCGATGAACTCGCGGCTCGCGTCGGCGCTCAGCGCCTGCGCCCGCAGATGCTCGTACATGATGGTGTATTTGTGCACATCGTTGGTCTTCTCCAGATAGAGGTCGCTGGTGACACCCTCGATGTAGACCACGCTGGAATCCGCGGCGTCGTCGAACTCCAGGATCGAGAACGTCCCCGACATCCCGGCGTGCGCACCGGCGCCATAGGGCAGCACCTGCACCGTCACATGCGGCAGCCTGCTCACCTCGACGAGGTGCTCCAGCTGCTCGCGCATGATCAGGTGGCTGCCGACCACCCGCCGCAGCGCGCTCTCGTCCAGTACGACCCACAGCCGCAGCGGCCGCTCCGGGTCCCGGACCCGGTCCTGGCGCTTCATCCGCACCTGGATGCGCTTGTCCAGATCCTCCGGCGCCAGCTCCGGGACCGCGCCCGGGATGACCGCCTCCGCGTACCCCGGCGTCTGCAGCAGACCGGGCACCAGCAGGGACTCGTACGTCCGCAGTGACGCCGCCTCGGTCTCCAGACCGATGTAGACGCTGTACGGAATGTCGCCGAAGGCGTGCCACCAGCCCTGCTGGCGGGAATCCTTGGCCATCTGCATCAGCGAATCCACTATCCGGCGGTCCTCGACCTCGTAGACCCCGCACAGGTCGCGGACATCGCGCTGGCTGATGCTGCGGCGGCCGTTCTCGAGTCGGCTGATCTTCGACTGGGAGACCAGCAGCCGCTCGGCCACCTGCTCCGCCGTCAGGCCCTTGTCCTCCCGGAGCCTGCGCAGCTCCTGGCCCAATCGGCGTCGCCTGACGGTCGGGTTGACGTTGGACGCCACGGTACGTGCACCTCCGGCTCCGTACTGCTTCATTTCCTGTTGAGCAGACTGCCACTTCCCGTGGACGGCGCGCAGTCAAATGAACACAGTAGGCGAGCGCACATGTGCACGGGGTGGCAGACCGGGCCGTCGTCCGAACGGTCCGGCCCGCCACCCCGTGCTTCTCACTGCGGCTCCCGAACGGGTCCGGGAAGGGGTGCTGCGGTGACGCTGACGGGCGCGCCCGGGTGTGCGGGCGCGGCCCTGGTGGTGCGCGGTGGTGCGTGTGGGTGCGCGGTGGTACCCGGCGTGTCCCGCGGTGCCGGCGGCCTCAGCGGGCGCCGACCCGCGCCATGCTGCCGTGCCCGTGCCCGTGTCGCCGTGACTGGCCGGGTACGCCGGCCGTGTCGGACGTCGCGCGGCCCGACGTCTTCCGGGGTGCCGTCCCGCCGCCCGGTCCCGAGCCCCGGCGCGGCTGTGCGGCGACGCCGTTCTGCACGTCCATGACCGCGTGTGCGACCAGGCCGCCCATCGGGTCGTGCCGGATCAGATCCCTCAGACGGGAGCGCGATGACCGCCCCTCGTTCCCTGGGTAGAGGTGCTTGCCGAGGCCGACCGCGTGGGCCAGTGCGGCGAGCGCCGCGGTCCGCGGGTCCGGTGGGACGCCGGTGCGGATCGCGTTGTCGAGCCGGGCCCTGATCTCCCGGCTGATGGCCGTCTCCGTCGCCTGGTAGCGCGTCGTCGGCAGTACCCCGCACATCTGGCCCGCCACGGCATGCACCATGCCGCACCGTTCGAGATGGGTGAGGTACGTCTGGCGCAGCCCCAGCCGGGGCCCGCCGATCCAGTGGACCGCGCGCACCGGACTGCCGCGACGGCGCAGCAGTTCGAGTGCGGAGTCCAGAGTCGGATCTCCTGTCGGCCGTGCCATCACCACGGCGATACGATCCCCGTCTGGGGCTATCCGTCCTGCCAGGGCCAGCTCCACTAGCTGGGCCCCGGCCAGGCCGAGGTCGAGCGACTGCGGCTGTGCTGTGGTGCCCGTGGCCGGGTCCAAAGCCAGCAGCAGAAGCTCCTCCGGAATTGTTCTGCGGCTCCTGCCCATCCAAGCCTCCCCGCGTGGATGAATGACAGGGTGACCCCTCTCACATTCATCTGTCGAGGGTGCGTGGGGGGTTCGATAGGGAACCGGTAGGTATGTCGTTCTCGTCTAGCAGGTCGGCGACACCTTCCGAGGGGCGCGGCCGATACCGGTTCGCGTGGCGGTGCGAGGCGGCAGCTCGGACACAGGAGACTTGGGAACACTGGTTCCGTTCGGTACCAGGTGGCACCAGGCAGGGCAGTGCGACGTAGTGAAGGAGACATCGGTGGCGGGCGAGTCCCCCGACAAGTCGGACAAGAAGTCGGGCAAGGAGCAGTCGTCGGGGGAGACGGCGCGCACCGAACGGGACCCGCGGCTGGCGGTCCTCCGCGAGGAGCGGGGCGAACGGGACGGCGCGGGGGAGACCGGGAAGAGCGGGAAGAACGGCAGCGGCGGCGGCAAGGGCGCTGCGAAGGGTCCGGCGAAGGCTGCGGTGAAGGCCGGGAGTTCCGGGAAGGGGGGCTCCGAGGCCGAGACCGCGGCTGAGGCCGGGGCTGAGTCCGCGGCTGCGGCCGGGGCCGCTGAGAAGGCTGTGAAGGCTCCTGAGGAGGCTCAGGAGGCCGCCAAGGGCGGTGCCGAGGGTGCGGCCGAAGCCGAGAGTGGTGCTGGTCGTCCTCGGGGCGGCGCGTCCGCGGATGCGAAGGGCGAGCCGGCGGACGGCGAGCCTGCGGAGAGCGCCGAGCCTGGCGGGAAGGCCGAGTCTTCCGGGGAGGTCAAGGCTGCTGGGAAGCCTGCTGAGGCCAAGGCCGTCGACCAGGCGACCGCCGTCTTCAAGATGGTCGAGCCGAAGAAGGCCGGTGAATCGAAGAAGGCCGGCGCGGAGCAGGGCAAGGGCGGGAGTGCCGGGGAGGCGCCCGCCGATGACGCGACGCGGGTGTTTGCCGTAGCGAAGAACGGAAAGCCGGGGGCGTCCGGGAAGGGCGCCGCGGAGGGGCCCGTCGACCAGCCGACCGCGGTCTTCAAGCTCGGTAAGGACGCCGAAGCGGAGGACTCCGACGGTAAGGCCGGTCAGGACGCCAAGGCCGAGGGGGGCGACGCCAAGGAAAAGGGCGCTGCCGCCGGTGTCGCCGGGGCCGATGAGCGGGATGCCGAGCGGACCAGCCAGTTCGTGGCGCTGAAGTCGTCGGACGACGGCTCGGCGGAGCGGTCGATCGGCAAGACCGCGCCCCGGACCCCGCTCCGTAAGCCCGGCAGCACCGAAGAGTCCAAGCAGGACCAGGAGAAGGGCCAGGAGAAGGACGGCGAGGCCGCGGCGGGTGCCACCAAGGGTGCGGCGTCGGCCGGCGCCGCGGCGAAGGCGCCTGAGAAGTCCCCTGAGAAGGCTCCCGACAAGGCGCCCGAGAAGGCTGCCGACAAGGCGGGCGAGAAGGCGGGCGAGAAGGCGGGCGACAAGTCCGCCGCGGGCAAGGCGCCCGGTGCCATGCCGCCCGCCGCGCCGCCGAAGCCGGAACGCAAGCCCGACGCCGGTGCCGCCCCGGCTTCCGCCACGGGCACCGCCGCCACAGGCGCCACCGCCGAGGCCGGCGCGTCCGCGGCCGAGGCCGAATCCGAGCGGACCCGTCAGGAGCCGCTGCCGCCGCTCGACCTGCTGGCGAAGCTCACCAACACCCCGCCGCCGCCCGAGACCAAGCTGCGCACCGTCGTCCGGCGGTTCAAGATCTGGACCCCGTTGGTGGTGCTGCTGTTGATCGTCTTCGCGGTCGTCCAGGCGGTGCGGCCGCTGCCCGGCCCGACGCTGGTCCTCGGCGACGCCAAGTCCTCGTTCACCTTCGCGGGCGGCAAGCTCTCCATCCCGTGGCCCGCGCAGGGGCAGGCGGCGGTCAAGGTCGTGGGCTCCGGCGACGTGGGCACGTTCGGTGAGCAGAAGCCGGTGCCGACCGCCAGTGTCGCCAAGATCATGACGGCCTACGTCATCCTCAAGGAGCACCCGCTCAAGAAGGACGAGAAGGGTCCGCAGATCGAGGTCGACGCCAAGGCGGTGGCCGAGGGCAACGCCGAGGGCGAGTCGCGGATCGAGGGGCTCAAGGAGGGGCAGAAGTTCAGCGAGCAGGACATGCTCAAGATGCTGATGATCCCGTCCGGCAACAACATCGCCCGGCTGCTGGGCCGTTGGGACTCCCACTCCGATAGCCATGCGGCGTTCGTCAAGAAGATGAACGCGGCCGCCAAGGACCTGGGGATGACCAACACCACCTACACGGACCCCAGTGGCCTGGACGCCAAGACGGTGAGCACCGCCGTCGACCAGATCAAGCTGGCCGAGGCCGTCATGAAGTTCGACGCCTTCCGGCCGATCGTGGCGATGCCCAACGCCGAGATCCCGGGCCTGCCGAAGCGGATCAACAACAACAACGACAACCTGCTGCTGGCCGGGATGAGCATCAAGGGCATCAAGACCGGTTCCAGCACGCCGGCCGGTGGCACGCTGTCCTGGGCGGCCTACAAGACCGTGGACGGCAAGGACAGGCTGATACTGGGCGCGATGATGGACCAGCACTTCAAGGGTCTGGACCCCAACGCCTCCAACAGCCTCACCATGGTCAAGGACAACAGCAAGAAGGTCATCGAGGCGGTGCGCTCCGCGCTGACCTCGGCCACGGCGGTGAAGAAGGGGCAGGTCGTCGGTTACGTCGACGACGGCCTGGACGGGCTGACGCCGGTCGTCGCCACCAAGGACCTGAGCGCGGTCGGAGTGCCGGGCCAGAAGCTGGAGTTGAGCGTCGACAGCGGCGGCAAGGCCGTTCCGCACGAGGCGAAGGCCGGGACCGTCGTCGGCGAGCTGACCGTCGGCAACGGCGCGAGCCGGCAGAAGGTGCCGGTGGCGCTCCAGTCGGACCTGGCCAAGCCCACGTTCGGCGCCAAGCTGACGCGACTGGGCTGAGATGACGGCCGGACGGCCGGGTGGATGGCCAGCATCCCCCGGCCGTCCGGCCGTTTTCCGTTTGCCTTTCCCTTTCCCTTTCCTCTCTCTCGGCGGTCGTTGTCCGCCGCCCCCTGATGTGACCGGAGCCCGCCATCGACGCGTCACAAGCGCCGCAGCAGCAATCGCAGCAGTCGTCGGCCGGCGCCGGGGCGGTCGCCGGCTTCCCGTTCCCCTTCGCCGGTGTCCGTGTCCGTCCCGCGTGGGCCGTGCGGAGTGCGGTGGTACTGGTGCCCGCGGGGCTGATGCTGTTCCTGGGGGCGTGGGGGATCCGCCGCCAGGACGCCATTTGGCGGGACGAGGCGGTCACTTACGACATGGCGCACCGCAGCCTCCCCGACCTGTGGGCGACGCTGCTGCACGTCGACGTCGTGCACGGCCTGTACTACGCGCTGATGCACTGCTGGTTCGCCGTCTACGACGCCACCCTCGGCGACGCCCTCGGCGCGGTGATCGGCCTGCGGCTGCCGTCCGTCGTGGCCATGACGGCCGCCGCGGCCGGGGTGGCCCTGCTCGGACAGCGCCTGGTCGGCCGGCGGGCCGGGCTGTGCGCGGGGCTGACCTTCGCGCTGATCCCGGTCGTCCAGCAGTACGCGCAGGAGGGCCGCTCCTACGCGATGGTCTGCGCCCTGGTGGTCTGGGCCTCGTACCTGCTGGTGGTCGCGTGCGCCCAGGTGCCGCCGCACGGCGGCACCTCCGGTTCGCGCCGCGCGCTGTGGCCGGGCTACGCCGCGCTGATGCTGCTGGCCTGTCTGCTGCACGAGTTCGCGTCGCTGGCGCTGCCCGCGCACGGCGCCGCCGTCGCCCTGGGCCGGCTGCCCCGCCGCGTCCGGCGGTCGTGGAGGTACGCCGCCGGCACCGTCGTCGCCCTGCTCACCCCGGTCGCCGTCTTCAGCACCAGCCAGGCGGCTCAGATCAGTTGGCTGCTGTGGCCGAATCCGGTGCAGCTCCTCACCTTCGCCGTGCTCGCCGTGCTCGGCGGCCTCTGCGCCCGCGTCCCGGTGTGCTCCCGCGGCCCGATCGGCCTGCGCGCCCTCGGCATCCCGCTGCTCCTCCTGCCCACCGTCCTGCTGTTGCTCCTGTCGAACGTCGAGCCCGCCTACGTGGACCGTTACGTCCTCTACTACGTCGCCGGTTTCGCGCTGGTCGCGGGCGCCGCGCTGGCCCGGCTGCTGCGCCCGGCCGGCGAGGCGGGGCAGACCCGCGGCCGGCGGCTGGGGTGGCTGGCCGCGGTGGCGCTGGTGCCGGCCGCCCTGCTGCCCGTGGACGTCCATCTGCGCAGTCCGGACAGCCGGGTCGACGACGTCACCGCGGTCGCCCAGGCCGTCCGGCAGTTGTCCGAACCGGGCGACGGGCTGCTGTTCACGCCGTCCCGCCGCCGAATCTGGAGCGCGACCCGGCCGCACGACTTCCGCGGACTGCGCGATCTGGCCCTGGACCGGAGCCCGGTGGCGTCGCACAGCCTTTACGGGACGGAGGTGTCCGGCGACGAGATCCGCAACCGGATGCTGGCCGGCCGCCGCATCGTGGTCGCCGGCGACCCGGCCGGGCAGCCGCTCGACACCAACGACCAGGAGCTGGCCAAACGGGCCACGCTGCGTTCGGCGTTCGTGGTGTGCCGCAGCACGGAGGTGCGCGGGGCGCGGATCACGCTCTACGCGCGGGTGGGCGGGCCCGGGGGGAGCGGGCGCTGTTGAGCGCTGAGCTGCTGAGGGCTCAGGGCTGAGGGCCGTGGTGCGTGCGGGGTGTTGTGGTGCTGAGGGGCGCGCGTCCGTTACGCCGGGCCGGCCGCCTCCTCGTCGATCCCCAGCAGGTCCCGTAGCGCGGTCGTACCCTCCGGGGTGAGGCGGACCGCGCGGCCGGTGCCGATCCGGCGGATCCAGTGCCGCTCCAGCAGCCGTTCGCAGAGCCGCGCGCCGGCCGTACCGGCGAGGTGCTCGCGGCGTTCGGTCCAGTCCAGGCAGCCGCGGGCCTGCGGGCGGCGGCCGGCGCGGAGCGCTTCGGGCGGGACGCCCAGGGCGTCCTCGAACCACGCCCGGCCGCCGTCGGTGAGCGCGAATCCGCCGCCCTGGTCCAGCAGTCCGCGCCGGATCAGTGCGTCGGTGACGGCGACCCCGAGGCGCCCGGCCAGGTGGTCGTAGCAGGTCCGGCCGCGGGCCAGCGCCGCCGACGCGGTGGCGGCCCGCAGCCCGCGCGGCGCCGCGGCCGGCGGGTCGAGCTGCGCGGTCACCGATTCCAGCAGCTCGGCGACGCGCGGCCCGGCGAGCTGGACGTAACGGTGCCGGCCCTGCCGCCGTTCGACGAGCAGCCCGCCGTCGATCAGCCGGGACACATGCTCGCTCGCGGTCGAGGGCGCCACCCGCGCGTACGCGGCGAGTTCGCCGACCGTCCAGGCCCGCCCGTCGAGCAGCGCCAGGCAGAACGCGGCCCGGGTACGGTCCGCCAGCAGCGCGGCCAGCCGGGCCAGGTCATGGCTGTAGTCGGGCACTGCGGCGCCTGCCGGTTTCGCTGGTGTCCGCTTCCGCTTCGGCGACGTCATGGGTCCATTGTCCGCCGCGACACTTCGGCGAGCGCCGATACGTCATCGTCCTACGGTGCCCGCATGACCAGCGATACGCGCAAGGAAGCGGTACGGCGGCCCGGCCCGCACCGCGCCGACGACGATGCTCACGCCCACGTCCATGCCTGCGCCTTTCACGCCCTCCACCACACCCCCGGCCGCCCGCTGCTGCTCCCCAACGCCTGGGACAGCGCCTCGGCCGCCGCGCTCGCCGCCGCCGGCCACGCCGCGATCGGCACGACCAGCCTGGGCATCGCGGCCGCCCACGGCCACCCGGACGGCGAGGGCCTCCCCGCCGTCCGGGACGCCACGCTCGCCCTGGCCCGCCGGCTCGCGGGCCGGCTGCCCTGCCCGTACACCGTCGACATCGAGGGCGGATTCGGCGGCGGGCCCGTCCAAGTCGCCGAGCTGGCAGTCGAGTTGGCGGACTGCGGCGCGTCCGGGATCAATCTGGAGGACGGACTGCCCGGCAGCGGAGGGCTGCAAGTACCTACCCGCCAGGCCGAGTTGATCGCCGCGGTGAAGGCACGCGTCCCCGACCTCTTCCTCAACGCCCGGATCGACACCCACTGGCTCGCGGACTCCCCGCCGCCCCTGTCGCGGACGCTCGCCCGGGCGGAGACCTACCTGGCCGCCGGCGCGGACGGCATCTTCGTACCGGGCGTCACCGCCGACGCCGACATCAGGGTGCTCGTCCGCGAGATCGCCGCGCCCCTGAACATCCTCTTCACCCCCGGCCGGCACACCGTTCGCCACCTGGCCGAACTCGGCGTGCGCCGCATCAGCACCGGCTCGCTGCTCTTCCGTACGGCCCTGGGGGCGGCCTGCGCGGCGGCGGACGCGCTCGCGGGGCAGGGGCCGAGTCGTGGCTCCGGGCCCGTCCCGCCGTACGCCATCGACGATGCGCCGGCCTACGGGGAGGTGCAGCACCTGGCCGGAGACGTCGCGACCGGCAGTCGGGGCACTGTCGCGACCGGCCGTCGGGGCACTACCGGAGGTCGGGGTGCTACGGACAAGGCCCGGCAGCGGAGCGGCTCCGCTGCCCGGCCTCGGTGATTCAGCGGGTCCGGTCCGTGATCAGCGGGTCCGGTCCGTCGACGTGTGACGGCGGCGCTGCACCGCGACGCCCACGCCCACCGCGCCCAGCGCCGTGGCGCCGCCGATGACGCCCGCCTTCGGCAGATGCCCGGCCTTCTCGGCGAGGCCGAGCAGCCCCTCGTCGGGGAGGATGACCGACGTCCGGCCGGTCGGGCCGGTGGAGTCGGCGGCGAACGCGGCGCCCGTGGGGAGCAGTAGGACGGCCAGCGCACCGGCGGCGACGGTGGCGGTGCGGATCACGGAGCGGCGCTGCGCACGCATGGGAACTCCTCGACGGGGGCGGCCGGCGGCTGCCCTGGGGTGCGTTACGTGAGAGCACGCTACGGAGCGTCCATAACGGCGACCCGTACGTTGTGTAACAGCCGGCCCCTCCTCTCTGGTCATTCCTGTGACGAAGCTGCGGTCATTCCTGTGAAGCTGTGGTCATTCCTGTGACGAAGCGGGCCCGCCGCCCCGGGCCGCGCCGCCGGAACGGCCGTCTCGAAGATTCCCGAGCCCCGCACCTTGGGTAGCTTGGTCAGGCTATGTCCGCATTTTTCCCTACAGGGAACGCAGCGGCCGCCGGCCCCCGCCCCCGCCGTCCCCGCCACCGCACCCGGGCGGCGATTTCCCGCGCCCTCGCCGGGCCCGTGCCGCGGCCCCCCGTCGGGGCAGCGCCGCGCGCCCTCGCCGTGCCCGCCGTTCTCGCGCTCGCCGTCGTCCCCCTGGCCCTCCTCGCCGGATGCGCCAGCCCCGAGGGCCTCCAGGACGAGGGCCGGGCGCGCCGGGTGAACGCCCCGCTGGCCCTCTGGCCGACGTATGCGCCCGCCCCGCTGCGGGAGAACGAGAACCCGGCCGTCCTCAAACCGCTCCCCGCCCTGCCCCGTATCCCCGGCGGCACCATGGCCGCCGCCGACCCGCTCGCCGTCCTCGACGCGGACTTCACCTCCTCCGGCGGCACCCCGCCCGCACCCCGCTCCGTACGCCGCCCGGAGCTGCACGACCTCACCGACGACGGCAAGCCCGACCTGATCGCCGTCGTCGACCTCGACCGCCGCACCAGCGAGCTGCGCGTCTACACCGTCCGGAAAGGGGTGGTCACCAGGATCCTCGCGCTGCGCGCCGTGCTGGCCGGCGTCGAGCTCGCGGCGGGCCACCTCGCGGTCCGCGAACCCACCAAGGACCCGCGCTATGTCAGCGTCACCGACTACGTCTGGGACGGTCACACCATGGGCCTGTGGGACCTCACCCTCGACGTGGCCCGTAAGCCGCAGTCCTCCAGGTCAGCCGCCACACCGGCCGCCACCCCGGGCCCCGCGCCCGCACTCGCCCTCCCCCTCGCCGGGAATCCGCCGTGAGGCGCCCCCGCCCCGCCGTCTCGCTCCGCTGGAAGATCTCGCTGACCGTGACGGCGGTGTGCTGCGCGGTCGCCGCCGTCCTCGGCGTGCTCGTGCACAACGCGGTGGCCCGCCAGACCGTCGGCCAGGTCCGCAAGGAGACCCGCGCCGACCTCGACACCGCACTGGACCTCTTCGAGTACGGCACCTCACGCGAAGGCATCAACTCCCTCCTCGATCCACCCCAACTTCCCGACGAACTACGGAAGTTGGTGCACCATGGGCGGCGCGGCAGCATGGTCGGCAGCTATCGCGGGCGGCCCGTCATGTGGGCGGCGGCGCCCGCCGACAACCAGATCATGGCCGTCTGGTCGCCCTACGCGAACACCCGGGGGACGCTGGAGAAGTTCGACACCGCGATCCTCGGTTCGGCCGTGCTCGCGGCCGCCGCCGTCGCCGCTGCCGGGCTCTTCCTGGCCCGGCGCATCGGCCGCCGGCTGACCAGCACGGCGGCTGTCGCCCGCCGGATCAGCGGCGGCGACCTGGACGCCAGGGTCGGCGAAACGGCAGGTCAGCCGCGCCGCGGCGGGCGGGCGGCACAGGACGAGGTGGCCGCCGTCGCGGCCGCCCTGGACTCCATGGCCGCCACCCTCCAGAGCCGCCTCCAGGCCGAACAGCGTTTCACCGCCGACGTCGCCCACGAGCTGCGCACCCCGCTCACCGGCATCCTCGCCTCCGCCGCGCTCCTCCCGGAGGGCCGCCCCAAGGAGATGATCAACGACCGGCTGCACGCCCTGCACCGCCTCACCGAGGACCTGCTGGAGATCTCCCGGCTGGACTCCGGCACCGAGCACGCCGACCTCGCCGCCTACGAACTCGGCCCGCTGGTACTGCGGTCCGTGCGCGCCACCGGCCTCGACGCCGAGGTACGGATCCGTACCGACACGGTCGTCGAAACGGACCGGCGCCGGCTGGACCGGATCCTCGCCAACCTCGTCCTCAACGCCCACCGGCACGGTCGGCCCCCGGCCACCGTCACCGTCGACGCCCCGTCCGGCGGCACCCCCGCCATCGAGGTCCGCGACCACGGCCCCGGCTATCCCGACGAGCTGCTCCGCCACGGCCCGCAGCGCTTCCGCACCGACGCCCCCGGCCGGGGCCGCGGGCACGGCCTCGGCCTGACCATCGCCGTCGGACAGGCCGCCGTCCTGGGCATCGACCTCCGCTTCGACAACCCACCCGACGGCGGCGCCCGCGCCACTCTCACCTTCCCGCCTCAGCCGCCTACGGGCACGCCGCTCACCCCGTGACGGGCCGGCCGGCGGCCGCCGTCGTCCGCCGGCCGCCGGTCGTCATTCCCCGGCCGCGGTCCGCGGCTGTCCGCCGGTCCGCCGGTCCGCCGCGCCGGGCCGCGGCCCCCGACCTCACCAGTCGATGTCATCCGGCGGCTCCGGCAGCACCTCCTCCTCCGGCGCCGGCTCCGCCACAGCCGTCCCGGCGGCCGCCGCAGCTCCCGGCCCGCCGACCCCACCCGGTGCGGCCCCATCGCCCCCGGTGTCCCCTCCGGCCAGCACCTCCAGGATCTGCTCGCCGTACTTCGCGAGCTTGTTCTCGCCGACGCCGTTGATCGTGCCCAGCTGGGCGATGCCGGCCGGCCGCGCCACCGCGATCTCCCGCAGCGTCGCGTCGTGGAAGATCACATACGCGGGAACGCCCTGCTCCTTGGCCGTCCGGCCCCGCCAGCCGCGCAGCGCCTCGAAGAGCGGCAGCGCCTCCTCCGGCAGATCCACCGGGGCCCGCTTGCCCTTGGCCTTCGCCTTGGCCGCGCGCGCCGGCTTCTCCGGCTCCCGCCGCATCGGCACCTCGCGCTGCCCGCGCAGCACCTCACCGCTCGCCTCGGTGAGCGCCAGCGTGCCGTAGTCCCCCTCCACGGCCAGCAGCCCCTGGGCGAGCAACTGCCGTACCACGCCCCGCCATTCGGACTCGCGCAGGTCCTCCCCGATCCCGAAGACGCTCAGCGCGTCATGGTCGAACTGAATGACCTTGGCGGTCTTCCGGCCCAGCAGAATGTCGATGATCTGCCCCGCGCCGAACTTCTGCCCCCGCTCGCGCTTCAGCCGTACGACCGTCGACAGCAGCTTCTGCGCCGGCACCGTCCCGTCCCAGGTCTGCGGCGGGGTGAGGCAGGTGTCGCAGTTGCCGCACGGGCCGCTCTCCTGGCCGAAGTACGCCAACAGCCGCACCCGCCGGCACGCCACCGTCTCGCACAGCGCCAGCATCGCGTCCAGATGGGTGGCCAGCCGGCGCCGGTGCGCGTCGTCGCCCTCCGAGCCGTCGATCATCTTCCGCTGCTGGACCACGTCCTGCAGCCCATAGGCCAGCCAGGCCGTGGACGGCTGGCCGTCCCGTCCCGCGCGCCCGGTCTCCTGGTAGTACCCCTCCACCGACTTCGGCAGATCCAGATGGGCCACGAACCGCACATCGGGCTTGTCGATGCCCATGCCGAACGCGATGGTGGCGACGACGACCAGCCCGTCCTCCCGCAGGAACCGCGCCTGGTTCGACGCGCGGACCCGGGCGTCCAGCCCGGCGTGATACGGGACCGCGTCGATCCCGTTGTCCACCAGGAACTGCGCGGTCTTCTCCACCGAGGCCCGCGACAGGCAGTACACGATCCCCGCGTCCCCGGCATGCTCGCTCCGCAGCAACTCCAGCAGCTGCCGCTTGGGCTCGCTCTTCGCCGCGATCCGGTACTGGATGTTGGGCCGGTCGAAGCTCGCCACGAAGTGCCGGGCGCCGTCCATCCGCAGCCGGGAGGTGATCTCGGTGTGCGTCGCCTCCGTCGCCGTCGCGGTCAGCGCGATCCGCGGCACGTCCGGCCAGCGGTCGTGCAGCATCGACAGCGCCAGATAGTCCGGCCGGAAGTCATGGCCCCACTGCGCCACACAGTGCGCCTCGTCGATGGCGAAGAGCGAGATCTTCCCGCGGTCCAGCAGCTGCACCGTCTGCTCGACCCGCAGCCGCTCCGGCGCCAGATAGAGCAGATCCAGCTCGCCGGCCAGGAACTCGGCCTCGACCAGCCGCCGCTCCTCCAGATCCTGCGTCGAATTGAGGAATCCGGCCCGTACCCCCAGCGCCCGCAGCGCGTCGACCTGGTCCTGCATCAACGCGATCAGCGGCGAGATCACCACCCCGACACCCGGCCGCACCAGCGACGGGATCTGGTAGCACAGCGACTTGCCGCCGCCCGTGGGCATCAGGACGACCGCGTCCCCGCCCCCGATGACATGCTCGATGATCTCCTGCTGATCGCCGCGGAACGCGTCGTACCCGAAGACCCGGCGCAGCACCTGCACCGCCTCGCCGCCCCCCGACGCCCCCTCCGCGCCGCCGGCCACATCCAGATCCACGTCCACGTCCACCACGATCACTCCCACGTCCGCCGAGCCACCCCGAAAGCCTACGAGCTCCACCCCCCTCCCCGCCGACCCTGTGGATAACTCCACCCCACCCACGCCCCTCCCTTGCCTGACGGGACAGTTGCCTGCCGGGACAGTCGGCCAGCCGTGACACGCACTTGGCACACCCGCAGCCGTGTGATGCAGGCCACGCAACCGGCCGCGGCCTCTCCAGCACCACCAGAAGGCATATCCATGGAAAGGGTTCGCAGCAGGCGTTCCCAGTGGGTTTCCGCATATTGAGGACGCTCGTGGCGATGCGGTCCTACTGTGATGGCGACGAATCCGGGTGGTGCAGCGGGGGCGCTATCAGCCAGCCATGCCCCGCTGACCGGTGGCCAGGGGGTTGCCTTGCGGGTATGGATCGACAGCGACGGAACGGGCGATGGCAGTGGGCCGCGGGGCGAGGGTGCCCGTCTGACCGCCGACTTCGCGGACTGGCTCGCTCAGGACCGAAATGTGGGCCTGCATACGGAGATGCGACGCGTCCGTCCGGACACGACCAACGGCGCGATGTCCGGCGACCTCGTGGAGTGGATCAGCCTGGCGGTCTCCTCCGGGTTCAGCACCTTGTCGTTGCTCCGGGCGCACAGGTCCTTCCGTGCGTCGCTGCCGCCGCGCCTGCGGCCGGGGGCGCGGATGGTGATCGAGATCGGCGGTGTGCGGTTGGTCGTGGAGAACGGAACCGAGCAGGACGCAGCACGCATCGCACGCGCCCTCGCCGAGTCCGAGTCCGCATCCACGTCCGCGTCCGCGTCCGAGCCGCAGCTTGGGACGGAATCGCCTCCCCCCTCTGCGTCCGCCGAGGGTACGTCTGTGGAGAACGACGGCGATGGCGGTTCCTGACCCCGCCCGGAGCCGCGCGGTCCTGATCGGGATCGATGCCTACACCCACCCGGCGCTGCGGCCGATGCCTGAAGCGACAGCCGGCGCACGGCGGCTGGCTGAACTCCTTCGTGACCCGTCCGTCTGGGGCCTCCCAGCCGAGCACGTTCAGGTGCTCGGAGCCGAGCACTCCGCGGAAGAGGTGCAGGCCGCCGTGCGCGACGCGGCCAAGAAGGCCCGCGACACGCTGCTGGTGTACTTCGCCGGGCACGGCCTGCGTGACCGCAGCCACCGGTTGAACCTGGCGCTGGCGAAAGCAGATGCGGATCACCCACAAGTCGGCACGCTGAACTACGGAGACCTGCGCGCCGTCGTGCGGGAGGCAGGCCACAGGGCGCGGTACCGCGTGACGGTACTGGATTGCTGCTACAGCGGCCTCGCGGGCGAAATGTCCACCACCACAGCTCCGACACGCAGGGAACTCGCAGATGCCCTCGGGGAAATGCAAGCCCTGGAGTGGCAACTGGCCCAGACCGACACCGAAGACGACTACAACGAATACAACTGCAACGAAGGCGACTACGGGGACTGTGTCCTGACGTCGGCATCGGCAACCGAGGAATCCTTTGTGCTACCCGGGGCGGACTACCCGGAGTTCACGGAAGAACTGATCAGGGTTTTACACCGCGGCATCGCCGGAGCGGGGCCGACGTTCAGTCTGGAGCACGGCTGGGAAAAGATCCGCCACCACATGCGTGAACGCGGCAGCCCTCACCCGCAGCAGTTCGCGCAGAACCGCGTTGCTCGCAACATCTGCCTCCATAACCGCCATAACCGCGCCGCGGTTCGCCATCCTGCGAACGGCACCGAACTCCCCCCAACTACTGAACTCCCGCCAACCACCGGGCTCTCGGGACGCAATCCGCTGGTACGCGAGACTGAACGGCGCCGCACCGCGGACCGGGCTCCCGGCATGGCGGTCCACCGGCCTCCAGCATCAGGCCAGGGTGCGACAGGCAAGAACACCGAGCCGCCTCTCCCGACGCGGGAGCAAGGGGCAGCAGATACAGCCGGCGTAACGCGGAGCGGGTCCCGCCGCCTCATTCCGGATACCCGTGGAAGGCCAAGGACACGTCGAAGCCGACCATCAGTAGTCCCCCTCCACGCCGAACTCTCCAAGCTCTCCACGCGAACATCGCCATTGACCCGGTGGGTACTTGGGGCTCTCGGCCTGACGGCATGCATCGTCGGCATCACCTTGGCCTCACACCATTACCGAGAACTGGCCGACTACCGCAACGCGCCGATCTGCACGCAAGCCCGCCCGTCCCACACGGATTGCGTCACCCGCGAAGTGGATCAGGTTGTCGATACCCGAGTGATCAACGAGAACGACAACTACGACTTGACGATCAGGCGGGCCTCCGGCAAGACGGAAACCCGCACCGTGCGATACGAGGCTTACAAGGCAGCACTCGGCGGTGCACCGGCGGACGTCAAAATCTGGCGCGGACAGGTGGCAGAGATCGCCGTCGACGGAAACAGCGAGCAATACCTCGGCATCCCGGCCGCCGGCTGGGGCTGGAGCTACCTCGCCTGGTACGGAATCGAACTCGTCCTGCTTTCACTGTTCCTGCGTGCGCTGCCGAGCCGCATGCGAGGGCAACCTCTCGTCATTTTCATCTGCGCGTCCCTGGCCTGGGGCTTGTTGGGGTGCATCGCCGTACTCGCGGGCAACGCCATCGCCCTCGCCTGACCGCGTGGTGCAGCGCGACGATCATCTTGGCGGGGGAGGGGCCAGCTCGATCCTCGCCGCGATGGCGATCGCACCCATGCATGCCAGGTATGTGCGGCAAGATCAAAGCCCCGCCGCCCTCTCGGACGGCAGGGCCCCTGACCTGCTGTTTCTCTGTGCCCCCGGCAGGATTCGAACCTGCGACACCCGCTTTAGGGGTTTTCCCTGGGCGAGGCTGCGACCTGCGCAAACGTTGGCTTCAGGGCGTCTGTCCTGGAAAACACCCCTCAGGGGTTCTCGACTGTTTGCGGTGCTTCGCGTCCTCATGCGTGCTGCATCCGTTCTGCAGCAGGGCAGCTGAGGGTGGCATGGTGTGATTCATTCCGTGCTCTGCCGAGCAGGCTGTACGTGTGAAGTCTGGGCCACCGCTCACGCAATCGCGCACGCTAGCGGACCCCGAGTCGCCGACCCCAGGCGGTGGGCAACCTCGGGCGCAGCAGGACGACTCCCTGCTGTGTCCCCACCGCGAGGTCCAGGGTCGGCCTGCCGGGCAGCGCGGTCAGTGACGTTACGAGGGCGGGCAGCGGCGTGGCCCAGACCCGCTCTCCACTGGGGAGGTGACAGAGGGCCACGCCGTGTTCGTCGCTGACTGCGACCAGAGTCTCGCCATTGGGAGCTACCCCCGTCCAGAGGAGACGTCGGGCGCGAACGGCGAGGGTCCGGGCGGGGGCCTCGGGGACGGCCGAGTCCCAGACGGTTACGGGGAGGGCGGTGGAGTCGTCGGCCTCGTGCGCGTCCATGTAGAGGAGGACGGGGGCTCCGCCCGGGGTGTCGGCCCAGCGGAGGAAGTAGCCGTCGCCCTTGGCCAGCGCCCTACGGCCGCTCAGCCAGCTCCTGTCACGGCCTGGGGTCGGAGGATGAATGACGCGGGTCCGGTCCGTGTCTAGGTCGAGTACCGCAGCCTTTCCGTCGCGGCATGCCAGGGCGACATAGCGGGTGCCCTCGGCGGCGTGGTGCGGCACCAGGGCCATGAGTTGCGGCGGGAGCTCGACAGGGGCGCGCCATAGCGCCCGGCCGATGGTGGCGTCCCAGAGAAAGCCCTTGCTGGGGCGGCCGGCACCGACAGCGTCGGTATCGACCAGGCGTTGGCAGAGCGTGAAGTCCCCACGGACGGCCGCCTCGCGCACTCCGACCATCAGGACGGCGTGTCCTGTGCGAGAGGTGAAGGCGGCGGAGTAGACCATGTCACTCGTGGGGTCGACCGACCACCAGCTGCGCATGGTGACCGTCTTGGCGTCAGGCGACGGGACCGCGTACAAGCGGTCGCTCTCCGGGCAGTAGCCAACCACGCGGGTACGGGGGTGGAGTGCCGATGCCGGTACCACATGGCAGTCCGTGTTCCACGGGACCATTGTGAGGTCTTCCAGGGCGGAACCGACCACCGTCTCGGGTGCCGTGAGCCGGTGCCAGGAGAAGCGCGCCCTCGCGCGTGACTCCCCCTCGGCGCCGACGATCTCCTCGGACTTGACGAGTACGTGCACCGTACCGTCGGGGTCCTCCGTCCAGCTCTCTTCCGCGTTGTGGACATCCAGCAGTTCGCGCGCACTCAGTTCCCCGCGATCGGCCCCGGTGCGGTCCAGAGCGGTGGTGTCCACTGAGCGGAAGCCGCCCCAGGAACTGGCGATGGCGATGTCCGGGCGGGCCGCCCAGCCATAGACAGCCTGTGTGTGGGCCATGGCGAAGAGGGAGTTCTCCTCGCTCTCCTCCGTCGCCGAATCCTGATGCCAGTCGTGCTCCTCATAGAGCCAGTGCCACAGCCTGGCCGTTCCGTCGTTGCCGATGGTGAGGATGTCCAGGCTCTCGGGCTCGGAGGAGCCCAGCACGTGTACGTCGATCACCGCGCCCTCATGCCCGCGCAACGGAGCGCTGACCGGTGTGCCGGTGGTGCAGTCCAGCACCTGGATCCCTTCGGTGTGGCCGCCGACCACGGCGTGGGCGCGGCCACGCAGTGGCACCGGGAGCGGAATGAAGTGGTCTATGGGGGCCTTTGCCGTGACGGTCTCCGAACGTCCCGTGGCCGTCGCGTGGATGTGGATGGGGCCCCAGGGGGAAGCGGCCACGTACAGACCCTCTGACCCGCCCACGGACACGAACGCGCTTCCGCGGCACCAGGAGATGTCCCCGCGATCGTGCTCTGAAACGCAAGCCTTCCCGGATCCGCAGTCGAGCAGGAACAGCCGTCGCGGCCAGTCGTCCGGGCCGTGGTCGCTGTCCAGGACGGCGACGGTCGCGGTGTCCGCGCCCCGGAGCGCCTTCCCTTGAAGAGCAGGCTGGTCCAGGCCCTCCAGGAGCACCTGGTGGTGTGCATGAGGGCCGTCCACTGGCCAGCGAGTGACCGTTCCCCGCGCCGCGTCGCACACCACCAGCGTCGGCGCGCCGTCCTTGAGTTGGACCAGGCGAGCGGTCGCCAGGCGCCAGCGGCCAGGGCCCTGCGGCGATGCACACGCCACCTCGAACACCACGGTCGCCATGGGGTCGTGGATCACCACCCGCCGCTCGTCACGGCAGACCACGACCGGGGTGCCGTCCCGCAGCTCTCCCGTGTCGAGGATCGCCTGATACCCCGTGTCCGGCACGTGCTGGACAAGCGTCTGGTCCGCCAGGTCCCATACCCGGAGATCGCCCGCGCCGTCGAGCGTGACGGCCAGGGCCTGCCCCCGGCCGGCAGGTAGCAGCACGAGGTCTACCACCGCGGTCGGGTGGGGCAGGACGGTCGACTTGGACGGGTCGTCGAGGGCCCACACGTGCACCTGTGCGGCACCCTCGCTCGCATCCATGTACGGAGGTTGCTGAAAGGCGACCAACACCACCCGACTGCCGTCCGGCAGCACTGCGTCCTCGATCAGGCGCGTACCCGAGAACGACGTGGTGGAGTACGACACCTCCTCATGCCGTCCGACGATCCGGTGCGGTGTCACCGGACGCGACTCGACCCGCACGTGCCGCACGGATGCCGACAGCTCCGCCGCCCGCCGGGCCAGCTCCACCGCTCCGTGCGACTCCGCGACGAACGCCAACCGCGCGGCCCGGTCGACGCCTTGGGGGGCCGCGTTCCCCAGGATGTCCGCGCAGCGCTCCACGACCATGGCCAGCGCCGGGTCCTGCCGCACATGGCGAACCGCTGCCAGCAGCCCCGCCGGCTCCGCAGCCAGGACGAACGACGGGTCCGCCACGAAGCGTTCGATCGTGCCGGCCGCCGCAGCGTGGGTGGCCAGCTGGCCACGGACGTACGGGTGGGCGCGCGGCCAGTCCCGGTCCGGTGTCAGTTCGAGCAGGGTGTCAACGAAGCGCTCGGCGATGTCCCGTAGATCCCAGCGCCGCAGCGTGCGTCGACGGAGATGGTCCGTCAGCTCCTGGTGATAGAGCCGGAAGTGCTTGACTCCGGCCACCTCCACGATCGATAGGTAGGAGCCGTCCTCCTCAAGGAGCGCGTCAACGTCCGCCTCCCGCAGGGGAAGTTCGGACAGCCGGCGGGCCATCGGAAGCCAGATCCTGCGGGGCAGCCCGTGCCCCTCGCCGAAGGCCAGCGCTGTGAGAAGCCACGTCGCGGCCTCCCGCCGCTCATTCGGCAGCCGCTGCAGATACGCCTCGAAGGCTCCGCCCACGTCTGAGGGGAGGGACTCGGCCCACCCCGGTACCCGCGTGTCGAGGGGTTCGCCGCGTAGTAGTGCACTCGCCACCATGCGCGCCACGAGAAAGCAGTGTCCCGCCCGGCGGGCGACTTCCTCGGCGATCGCGCGGGTGCTTTCGGGCATGCCCTCGTAGGGGGAACCGGTGTCGGTCAGAATGCGTTCCACGTACTCTGCTGTGCTGGTGTCGTCCACGTACTCCGCGCTGTCCAGATCGACCACCCGCACCTGGTCGCCGATGTAGGGCAGCAGTTCACGTCGGGTGCCGACCAGCAACCGCACGCAGGGCACCGCCCCGAGCGGGCGGAGCAGCTCCCAGGCGATGCGCCGGGCCTCCGTCCGGTCGCCGGCCGGGCCGGCCTCGTCGAGGGAGTCGACCACGATCCGCAGTGGCCGGTCGCGGTCGGCCAGCGCCTTGAGCAGCGCCGTCGGGTTGGCGGCGGTGAAGTCCGCGGCCGCGGCCAGCCGACCGACCAGGTCGTCCAGTACCTGATGGCGGGCGTTGATCGAGACGTCCGCATGCCCTTCCAGCACGAGCCGTCCCTGCACCGCCGACTTCCCGGAGCCGGGTTTGCCCGTGACGGCCAGCGCACCGCGACCGCCGGTACCGGCGAGGTGGCCGCGCAGGACGGTGAGGGCGCGCCCCCGTCCGGTGAAGTATGAACCGGGGTCGTAGACCTGCTCCACGCCGCGCCCCCGGGGCTCGAAATGCGAGGAGAGGTCCGACACCTCGCCGGGTGCCGCGCCGTCCGAGGAGACCTCCGCACGCGGGTCGAATCCGGGATTCGGGAAGAACGGCGGCCGCTCGGCCTGATCCGTCGAGGAGCACGCGGCGCGCTGCCGCTGTCCGTGCTCGACGAAGGCGTGGTTGACGCGGTCGGCCACGGTTGCGGGGGAGAGGTGGCGCTGGGACGGCCCATCGCCCCGCTGGCAGGCGGCCACGAGGCGGGAGACGAAGGCGCCGTCCTGCGCGGCGTCGCGGTGGCGGGCGGAGGCGAGCACCCAGGTGCCGGAGCCATAGGCGTCGGAGCGTGGTCGGGCTCCCACGATGCTGTGGGTCACGGCACCGATTGCGGCGGCACCCATTGCCGCGTGACAGGAGTCGATGATGAAAAGCACATGGCGCACGGGCGACGCCGCGAGGGCCTCTGCGAGGTTCTCCAGGCACAGCCACGACCGGGAGTGGCCCTCTCGGCTGTCGGTACAGGCAAGTCGGTAACGAGAGCCCGGCGTTGGCTCGTCGCCGTGCCCCGCGTAGTAGACGGTGACCACGTCATCGGCGGTCAGGTCGGTGCTGCGGCACCACTCCGAGAGCGCGTCCTCGAAGTCCCCCGCTGTCGGGTCCCTGGAAACGGCCTTCAGTACGCGGCTGTACCCCATCTCCGGCGAGGTGAGGAACCGCACGACCCGGTCGACGTCGTCGTGCGCGAGCGGCAGCTCCGCAAGGCCCGGGTGCTGGGGGTAGTACCGCGTGCCCGCGGCGATCAGATAGCGCATCAGTTGATCCCGGTCTCCGGGCGCAGTCCTGCGGCGATGGCCCGGCCGGTTTCCACGGCGGTGAGATAGCGCTTCGCATCGTGCATGTGGGCGCCGTTGTGCACGGGCAGGTCGGTGACGCGGGAGCCGAAGGACGGGCGGAGTTCGCGCACGGCGGCGACGATGTCCGTGACGTCCGCGATGTTGGTCCAGGAACGCAGCGGTATGGGCCACGCGGCTCGGCGGTCGACGGGTTCGGGCCTCAGGCGGTCCAGGACGAGCGCCCCCATACCGAGCGGGGAGCCGAGCGTGACCAGGGCGTGGACGTCCCAGTCGGCGCTGAACTCCTCGTCACAGAGCGTCTCGTAAGCGACGACCGAGCCGAGCGAGTGCGCGACGACCACCCGGGTCTCCGGTGTGATCTGCGCGGCCAGCCTCTTCCGTGCCGCGCTCCGCACCGACGCGTCGGTGAAGTAGCCCGTCACCTGCTTCAGATCGCCGATGAGCACCCGGTCGAGGACGCCCCGCAGGAACCGCGCGCCGGTCAGGGCATCCAGCGCTGCCCGCACCGACCGCAACCGCATCGCCTGCGAGGCCGCCCATCCCGCGGGGCCGCGCCCGCCGGCCTCGCCGGGCCCGGGCACATCGGGATCGGTACGGGCTGCCTCCGCCCACCAAGCCATGAGGAGCGTGAATTCCTCTTCCGTCTCGATGTCGGCGGCCTCGTAGCGAGGGTGGTGACCTGTACGGGCGCCGCGGGGGCGGAACAGATCGCCGTAGAAGGCGACGCTCACGTCGTCGGCGTCGGGTATTGGGCCGCCGGCCAGCCGCGTACCACCGCGCAACTCCGGGACGACATCCCTGGCCAGCGAATCCTCGCTGAGGTATTGCTTACCGACACCGTGCACAAAGACGACCCTGGCCACACGCCCCTCCCCTGGAAGCCCGACCTAGCCTATCCGCGCGGGCTGGCGGATGCCCCCAGCAAGGAGACCGGTACGACCTGGTGCCTGTGGCCCACCAGATGAGCAGATCCGTGGTGGCCCGCATGAAGCGGCGGGTGTTGCAATGGTTCGCCGCTGAGAAGGAACTCGGGCCCGAGACGATCCGGGTTGTGGTCACCGCAGTGGCCGACGGACGGGTCAGGTCATACATGCTTGCTGCCGCGTTGGTCCGCCGCTCGGCACAGCGGACCACCAACCAGCGGCAGATCGCGTGGGCTCTGGAAGCTGACCCCTCGCTGCTGACCGGCAACGGACCCCTCGCACCGTTCGCCGTGATCCTGCGGCTGAACGACTGGCTCATCGACGCCAGAGTCGCCGGGATCGCCCGGCCCGCCTGCCCCCGCTTCACAGAACCATACGCATCGGCAAGCCCCTCGACGGCAAACGGGTCTGCCGGAACTGCATCTATCGCCAAGTCACGCGTCGAGGAATGCGCACGCTGCGGCACCCGCCGTGACCCGGCCTCGCGGGACGACCGGGGGCGACCATTGTGTCCGAAGTGCCAGATCGCAGACCCGGCTAACCTGGAAACCTGCATCGTCCGCGGCCCTCCGCATCCACATCACCGTCGCCGTCAAGCGGCAGCGCCCCGCCGCCGGAGACTGGCGCCTACGCAGCTGAAGATCGTTGAGATCAAACGGTGCGGTGCGCGACCCGCAGATCATTGAGATAGCGCTTGGTGACCCAGCCGCCGTGACGGTCCTTGATCAGCCGCTCGATGCAGTCGGAAAGACCCGCTCGTGCCGCCGGCACCAGCGCCCGATGACCGAAGTAAGGGCCCAGCACGTTCAGATACTGCGAAGTCGAGTGCACCAGGTCCCGCTCATAGCGGCGAAGGGCTACCCGCCCGAACCGGCCCGAACGCTCTACTTCTGCAAGGTCCCAGACAATGTCGGCGGCAGCCGGAAGGCGCAGCCCCGGCGGCGTCGATGAATCGAACCGTTCACAGCAGTCCTGCACTTCAATGAAGAACGCCTCACTGCCGCCGGCTACATGACTTGTAGTGATCGTGGCCAAAACCCCGCCAACGCGCAGCGTGTCGGCGGCCTTCCTCACCCGGATCTCCGGATCGATCCAGTGAAACGCTGTGGCCGGCACCACCACTCGAACGGTTCACTGGGAAGAGGCCATTCCTCGAACGCGGAGGTCGCTACCTCTACCGACGGGAAGTGCCCCAGCTTGCGGCGGGCCACGGCAGCCAACTCCGCTCTCAGCTCTACCGCTACGATCCGGCAGCCCCGTTCTGCCAGTGGCAACGTGACCTGCCCCGTGCCACAACCGATCTCCAAGATCCGGCAGCCCGGCCTGATCCCAGGCAGCTCAGCCAAGTCCTCGAACAGCTCGGGCGGATATCCAGGCCGCACCCGGTCATACAGCTCAGTGTCCTCGGTGAAGGTCTCGCGCAACCTCTCCTGATCACCCGCACCCATGCCCGAAGGCTAACGACAACCGCTCTTGAGGGAGGCATTCCGGCAGATCCAATACCCGAGTGCACCAGTACACCTCGTCGGCGAGCGGGATCAGGAGATCTCGGATCACGCCGACCGGCTGATCAAGAAGTCGAAGACGGTGAAGAACCCTATGGGGGATGGGCAGTCGCACCACAGCGGCAAGATCAACTGATCTGGTACGACGGCTTCGGCGGTGTGCCTCCGGCCTGAGAACGATCAAGGCCCAGGCATCCGGTTCTCCACCGGCCTACCTGGGCCTTCATCGTGCTCGTCGCCCACGCGGCGCATGGTGCCCCCGGCAGGATTCGAACCTGCGACACCCGCTTTAGGAGAGCGGTGCTCTATCCCCTGAGCTACGGAGGCGGGGGACTGGTTGAGATTGTGGTTGAGAATTCCGCCGTGATCAGCGGACCACACGCTCGGCCTAGTCCCTGTTGGCCGCTGGTGGAGCGGCCGGGGTAAGCCTACTGGGTCACCGGGGTGCTCGTCGCGGAGGTAGCACGAGACGTCGTCGGAAGCCCAATGTGATTACGCACCGTGATGCCCCTCTGTTCGCTCTTGCAGCGTGATGCGTGCCAGAGTCTCCTTGAGCTGGGTTTCGCCGCCGGGGTGGGGTACTGGCTCCCAGATGATGCCTGTGGCATCGCAGAGCCGCTGCACCAGCTGTTCAGCTTGCCTTGTTTCGTGACGGCGTTCGCCCTTGCCGTCCTTCGTGATCCACCACACCGCAGTGGTTGTGGTGCGCCCCGGGGGGACGATGAACTCTCCGCGCCAGGTCAGCTTTCCGCGACTCTGTAGTAGGTTCAGCTGCTTGCCGAGGTGCTCCTGCCGGGCAATCTTGTACGGCGGCATCAGGCTGGGCATTAGGGCCTCCTGGCAGTGGTCCACGCGGGCCGGAGAGACCCGTCCCGGGGATCATGCCGCAGTTGCCCGGTTCAGGTCGGTTGGTTGGCCAGGGGTGGAGGTAGCGGGTGAGGCTGTTCTGGGCGAGGGCGAAGCCAAGCATGACCAGTGTCTGCTGCCTGGAGCCGTATGCGATCATCCGGCGGTTCCATAAGGTGGCGTCGAGCTGGGCGTTGATGCTTTCGGCATCTGGTCTCCATCGGTAGCAGTGCCGGTATCCGTCGGTGTCAGGTGGGTGCTGACGAAGGTGCTCAGCCCGATTGAAGCCACGTCGGGTGTCCTCGACGGTGCTGTCCACGCGAAGACGGTATTCGTTGCCGCAGGGCAGCCGCAGCAAGTGATACCAGCGGGTGCGTCCCGGTCGGCCGCGACGTTCGGGCCGCAGGATCGGGCAGCAGGTGCGATGGAGCTCGCCGGTGTCCAGGACCTCGGCTTCGTGAACGGCTCCGTTCTCCGACCAGAGGTCGTGCCGGGCTCCGCAGCGGCAAGAGGTATGTGGGTCCAGGCGGCGGGGTTCGATGCCGTCGTGCTGCGGGGAGACCACCAGCAGCCCGGCTTTCATCAACACATCCCGGTGTTTGCCTCGCAGTGCCCCATCCCAGCACACCCCCGCCAGGCCTGGCAGACGTTGGGCGGCGTCGAGGACCATGGCCACTGCGATGGCGGCCTCGCCGCCGTAGCCGCCGCCAGGCTTCTGGTAGCGGACGTCCAGGATGATGCGGGAGTGCGGGTGGTCGCCGCGGACGGAGACGTGGACAAACTTCGGACCGAACACCGGATGTCCGCCCTCGTCGTCCCCGCCCTCGTGGTGCCACCCCGAGCCCGGATCCCGGCGTCGAAGCTTGGCCTTCGGGGCTGCCGGCCTCTTTCTTTTTCCCTGCTTCTTGGTCTTCTTCTTGCGTTCGCGGCGGCTGCGGATGGGAGAGGCGGGAACGGTCCCGTCACCGACGGCGAACCTGGTTCTGGGAGGGGTGGTGAGCGGGTGGGTGCCGTCGTCGGCGGCATACCCGGTCTCAACCGCCTGGTTAGCCGCCAACGCACGGAAGGATTCCTGGAGTTGGGGAAGGTGGTCGCGCAAGCGCCTGGAATGCCAGTTCCACTGGTTCCGCGAAGGACCGTGGGCAGGCAGGGCAAGCGCGGCTGCCGGTCCCAGACAGGCAGCCACTCCCTTGCGCATCAGGCTCCAGTAGAGCGGGGAAGCCGTCGCAGCTGCGGCCTTGCGGGCCGAGCCGAAGATCCCTAGCAG